>NZ_CP076048.1:1517500-6317500 GCF_019378875.1 Rhodococcus sp. USK10 | reverse complement strand
TGGAGAACATGATCGAACCGGAATCGCTCACCGGAGTCCGTGTCTTCTTCCCGGACCCGTGGCCGAAGGCCCGCCATCACAAGCGCCGCCTGCTGCAGGCCCCCACTTTCGCCCTCATCGCGAGCAGGCTGAAGGCCGGCGGTGTGTTGCATGTCGCAACAGATCACGCCGAGTACGCCGAGGCCATCGCCGAGGCAGGCAACGCGGAACCCCTCCTGACCTCCCTCGACTGGGAGTCACCCATGACGCACGAGCGTCCGGTGACGAAGTTCGAGGACAAGGCCCACCAGGTCGGCAGTGCGATCACCGAGTTGATTTGGGGGAAGATCAGGTCATGAGCGTCAGCGAGCAATACACCGACACAGCCGGTACCGCCCCGGCAGGCACCGCGGTGTCGTCAGCATCTCCCGCGGTGGGTGCACGTGACGGGCGCCACCAGAAGCGGGTCCTTCTCGTCTGGGACGCACCCAACCTCGACATGGGTCTCGGCGCCATCCTCGGCGGCAGGCCCACGGCCGCCTACCGGCCACGATTCGACGCACTCGGCCGCTGGCTGCTCTCCCGTACCGCGGAACTGTCCGCGTCCGGCACCGACACACTCGAACCCGAGGCGACGGTCTTCACCAACATCGCGGCTGGCAGCGCCGATGTCGTGAGACCGTGGGTCGAAGCCTTGCGTAATGTGGGTTTCGCGGTGTTCGCCAAGCCGAAGATCGATGAGGACAGCGACGTCGACTCCGACATGCTGGACCACATCGCGCTTCGTCACGGCGAGGGGCTGGCCGGTGTCATGGTCGCCTCCGCCGACGGTCAAGCATTTCGCGAACCGTTGGAGGACATCGCCGCGACCGGCATTCCGGTCCAGATACTCGGGTTCCGCGAGCACGCCAGCTGGGCGGTCGCGTCCGACCTTCTGGACTTCGTCGATCTCGAGGACATCCCCGGCGTGTTCCGGGAGCCACTGCCTCGGGTCAGCCTCGACACACTGCCCGACGAGGGTGCCTGGTTGCAGCCGTTCCGACCGCTTTCCGCCCTGCTCGTCGGGCGGAAGAGTGCTGCCGAGTAGGAGTTGATCTGTGTTCGCGAGCTGGGGAAGCGTCGTCTACCGGGCCCGATTCACCGTCATCGGCATCATGGTTGCCTTGTTGCTCGGTTCGGCCGCGTACGGCCTGGGCCTCGAGAAGCATCTCAGCCAGAGCGGCTGGGACGATCCGGGCTCGGAGTCGGTCGCCGCAGCCAAGCTGGCTGACGGCACCTTCGGTCGCGACACCAACAGCGACGTCGTCGCGCTCTATACGGCCCCCGAGGGCAAGACGATCGAGGACCCCGAGTTCCAGGCGAAGGTCGTCGCGAACCTCGAGCGGCTGGCGGCGGAACACCCGGACAAGATCCTCAAGATCAACGGCGGCTACTTCAAGGTCGGAACCGCACCGCAGCTGGCGTCCGCCGCGGACGCCGACAAGCAGCATGCGATCGAGAGCGTCGCGATCGTCGGCGACAACGACACCGAGGTCACGGCCAATTTCCGCGACGTCAAGGACGAGTTCTACATCGACGGCGTCGACGTGCAACTCGCCGGTCTCCAGCCCGTGTCGGGTGCGCTCAACGACACGATGGCCACGGACATCCGGCGAATGGAACTCCTCGCGATCCCGGCCGTGGGTGTGCTGCTGTTCTTCGTGTTCGGTGGCGTCATCGCGGCGGCACTGCCACTGATCATCGGCGGCCTGACCGTGGTCGGCGCCAACGGCATCGTCCGGCTGATCACCAACTTCACCGAGGTCAACTCGTTCGTCGCGCCCGTGGTCTCCCTCGTGGGTCTGGGCCTGGCCATCGACTACGGGTTGTTCATCGTCAGCCGGTTCCGAGAAGAGATGGCGGAGGGGTACGACACCCGCGCCGCCGTCCGCAGAACGGTGATGACCTCGGGCCGCACCGTGGTCTTCTCGGCGACGATGATCGTCGCCAGCCTCGGCGGACTACTGCTGTTCCCGCAGGGCTTCCTGAAATCCGTCGCCTACGGCGCCATCGCGACCGTCGGACTCGCGGCGCTGACGTCGATCACGATCCTGCCCGCGATCCTCGGCATCCTCGGCAAGCGCGTCGACGCCCTCAGCCTCGACCGTTTCCGTCAGACCAAGAACACCGAGGAGATCGAGGCGAGTATCTGGGGCCGGCTCACCCGCTGGGTGATGCGCAACCCGCTCAAGGTCACCATTCCCATCGTCGTCGGCCTGCTCCTTCTGATCGTGCCGCTGACGGGCATCAAGTTCGGTGGCATCAACGAGACCTACCTGCCCCCGGACAGCACGACCCGCGCCGCGCAGGAACAGTTCGACGAGATCTTCCCGAATCTGCGCACCGAACCGGTCAAGCTCGTGGTGTCCGACGCCGACAACAAGGCGCTCGGCCAGATCATCAAGGAAGCGAGTGGCGCGCCGGGTCTGATCGAGCGGTTCACCCCGGAGGGCGCGGCCAAGGACGGTGTGGTCGTCCTCAAGGCGGGTCTCGTCGACCGCAACGAGTCCAAACCGACCATCGACTATCTGCGTGCCATGGACAGCCCGGACGGCGTCCAAGTGCTGGTGGGCGGCACCCCGGCGATCGAGCAGGACAGTATCTCGGCGCTGCTCGACCACCTGCCCACGATGGTGATCTCCGTCCTCTTCCTGACGACGCTGCTGATGTTCCTGACGTTCGGCTCGCTGGTGCTGCCGATCAAGGCGGCGTTGATGAGCGCGCTGGGCCTCGGGTCCACGCTCGGCATCCTGACGTGGATCTTCATCGACGGTCACGGTTCGGAGTGGCTGAACTTCACCCCCGGCCCGATCATGTCGCCGGTGCTGGTGCTGATCATCGCGATCGTCTACGGCCTGTCCACCGACTACGAGGTGTTCCTGCTCTCCCGGATGGTCGAGGCGCGAGCGCAGGGGGCCAGTACGACGGAGTCGATCCGCATCGGCACCGCGCACACGGGCCGCATCATCACCGCGGCCGCGCTCATCCTCATCGTCGTCACCGGCGCGTTCGGGTTCTCCGAACTCGTGATGATGAAGTACATCTCCTACGGCATGATCGCCGCGCTCATCATCGACGCGACCCTCATCCGCATGTTCCTCGTCCCCGCCACGATGAAGCTGCTCGGCGACGACTGCTGGTGGGCGCCGGCGTGGATGAAGCGGATCCAGGAGAAGACCGGTCTCGGCGAGCCCATCCTCGACAACGAGTTGATGCCCACCGACGTCCCGGAGCTCACCCCGATCGGTGCCGTCCCGCCGCAGCGCAAGCTCGCGGCCCCGCCCGCACCCCGGAAACCGGAACCGCTCACCGAGCCGATCCCGCTGGTCACCGCGCGGGCGCTGGCCGCGAAGATGTCCGAGGACGACGAGAAGGCACGCCGGGCGCAGGACGAGGCCCGGCGGTCGGCGACAGGCCGCCCCGCCCGGCCGCCGGTGGAGATCGAGGAGCCGGCCGCGGAACCGCAGACCACCGCGCTGCCGCAGCCCGCTCCCCCGCGTCCGGCACCGACGCAGTCCCGTCCCACGCCGGCGCCGCGCCCTGCACCGCAGTCGCGTCCCGCTCCCCGGCCCCGCCAGGCGGCGGCCCCGGCCCCGGGTCCGGCCACCGAGTCGCGTCCCATCGAGAGCTGGCTCGCGGACCTGCGGTCCACGTCGGCCGCCGAACCGCGGCCGATCTCCTCGCCCGCCGAACCGCGACCGAGCGCGTCGGCACCGTCATTGCCGACCCGCTCGCCGCGCTCGGTGCCGGCACCGTACGAGCAGGAGACCCCCCAGTCGTCTCCTGCCCGCCCGGTGCCGCCGATCCCGTCGCGGCGTCGCGCCGCCGAGCCTGCGGAACCCGTCAACGGCGGCAGGCGCACCAACGGCACGCCTGCCAACGGGAGCCCGGCCAACGGTGCTCCGGCAAACGGTGCCCCCACCAACGGCTCGCGCCGCCGCGCCGAGGAGCCGCCCGTCGATCCGGACGACGCCTCGAGCGGCAGGCACCGCGCGGACGACACCAACGCCGTCAGCGTCAGCGAACTCATCGCTCGGCAGAACCGGCGTTGACGGAGCCGTTCAGCGTTTCCCGTCCGGCCTCCCGCTCCGCGAATTCACGCGCGTAGCGGGTGCCGGCGAGGAGCAGCAGCAGGCCCACCACCAGGAACGCGAGGACGCGGAACAGTCCGTCGAGGGTGGCCAGGTCGAACAGGAACAGTTTGGCCAGCGCCGCGGCGGTCAGTCCCAGTCCGACGCCGAGCGCGGTGTGGGCGTAGTCGCGTCGCGCCAGTCCGAATACCAGGGCCGCCGTCGCCGCCGCCATCCACGCGATGGTCGCGGCGCAGTGTCCGGCGATGAAGCCTGCGGACGTCCCGGTGAGCGCCGTCCCCGCGGATACCGTCGCGGTGGTGACGGCGTACAGGATCACCAGTCCGGCGAGCACCCACCACGGCTGGGCGTCGGCGGTGCTCAGCAGTTTCAGTGTGTGCGCGTACCAGACGAACAGGAAGACGGTTCCCGCCAGCACGAGTGACGACAGCACCGAGGTCACACCGAGCGCGTCGAGCGCGCTGTACTCGTCGACGAGGACGAACGGCGGCGCGGTGATCACGAAGGCAATTCCGCCGACGACGGTGAAGACGGCACCGACGGCGTACGCGATCCGCGACTCCGCCTGCCCGCCGACGGTGAGGAACAGTGCCGCGACCCCGAGCAGGACGAGCGGTGCGAGGTCTTCGCTCGACCCGATGAGGCAGGCTTCGAGCAGTGCGAGGGTACCCACGCCGGCCAGCGCAATCCGGGCGTGGTTCGGCAACGACCGGGCCACCGCGAACGCGGCGAACATCGCGGCGGCCAGTGCCAGTGCGATCAGCGTGGACCCGAGCCGGTCGAAGAGGTGGCCGATCACCAGCGTCGGGACGGCCGTCGTGACGATCAGCGCGCTCGCGGTGACGTCGCGGGAGTTGCTGCGCAGCAGGATGATCGACGACACGAGACCGACCAAGGCAACCAGTGCGGCGGAGGCCGGCAGCCAGAACCGCTCCGGCCGGTCGTCGAGTCCGGTGTTCGCGATCGCGATCAGCAGTGCGATCACCACCGGGCACGTCCTCGCGATCGCCAGGTACAGCCAGTCGCGACCGAGTTGCGCCGGGAAGCTCGCGACCTGGATCACGAACAGGAACCCGATGAGAGTGAGCGTGATGCCGTCGGTGAGCACGGGAGCGAGCACGGCGGCGCCGGTCACCACGAGCAGCGCGAGAGGTTGCGAACCCCATCTGACCGCCAGTGCGACACCGGCTCCCGCGATCCCGAGTGCCACGACCATCGCGAGCACCGGCAGCAGCCAGTGATAGACGACCGCCACGGCCACGACGTCCAGGTAGGCGCCGGCGATACCCGTTGCCGCGAGCGCGATCCCGCCGACCCGGCCGCCGGGACGTCCGAAGACGCGGGCACCGGCGACGACGAGACCGGCCGAGAACAGCGCACCCGCCACCACCCGCAGTTCCGGGCCGAAGAACCCGGCCTGCGCGGCCAGCACGAGCAGCATCACCACACCGATCAGGGTGACGGCGACGCCCGCGACGGCGAGCACGCGGCTGATCATCCCGTCGCGCTGCCACCAGGGTTCGCGAACCACCCGGGGCTGCGGCGCAGGAGCGGGCCGGTACGGGACGGCCGGTGCGGGCGGCGGCGCCGGGGCAGTCTGCGCCACCGGCGGCCGGTACATCGGCTGCGGCACCGGCTGGGGCTGGGGTGCAGGCTGCGGTTGGGGCTGGGGCCGCGGGACGCTCGCGAGTTGCGCCTGCAGGACGGCGAGGTTCTCACCCACGTGACGCATCTGCTGACCGAGCGCCGAGAAGTCGCCGGACAGCTGCGCGACGAGCCGGGGGTCGACTGAAGGAATACCAGGTGTGGACATGGATCAATCGTCCTGCGGCGACGGCGCCCACACATGAGTAGGCCTACTCGAGAGACCTGCGTCGTGCTACCCGAACATGCGGCGAATCGACGTGCCGAAAGGGTGCTTGGCGGTCACGCTCCCGAACCGGACCTTGCCGCGGACGACGACGTGCAGCGGGCCGATGGGAGGTCCGGTCCGCACCTTGTTGGTCGCGGAACCGCCGACCGTTTCGACGCCGTTGAGGTCGACGGTCGCCTCCTCCGGCACGACCAGCGAGATCGTGCTCGCGTAGTCGTCGATCGTCACGTGCACCACCTGCGTGGACATGACGGCGCGTGTGAAGTCGAGCGTCACCGTCGACAGCCGGGTGTTCACCTCGAGGGCGGGGGGAACGTTCCACGAGCCGGTGCGGCTGACCGACGACATCCGGCCCCGGACGACATCACCGGGCGGCGGTGCCGGTGACCGGTGCACGGTCGGCGGAACCGGACGGGACACGTACGGCTGCGGCGTGAACTCGGAGATCAGCTGGATCCCCGGCAGATCCACCAGGACGACGTTCAGCTCGGCGCGCGTCTTCGCGGCGAGTGCCGTGTCCATCCGTTCGGTGAACTCGCCGAGCGAGAGCATCCCCTGACCCACCGCCCGCTGCAGCAGTTCGCCGACGTGTTCCCGTTCCGCATCCGATACGCGTAGGTCCCGTGCCTCCATACCGACCAGGCTAGCGCCCGTGAGTACTTATTAACGTCCGGCGGTTAACAAGTACTCACGGCTACTCGAGGCCCTGCTCGATGGCGTACCTGGTCAGCTCGACGCGGTTGGCCAACTGCAGCTTGCGGAGGGTGGCCTGGACGTGGTTCTCGACGGTGCGGTGACTCAGCGACAGCTTGGTCGCGATCTGCTTGGCGCTGAGCCCTTTCGCGACGAAACGCAGCACCTCCGTCTCCCGTTCCGTCAGCTTGGGGAAGGCGGGGCCCTGCTCGTCTGCGGGCGCGCTCGACATTCGGCGGTACTCCCCCAGCACGAGTCCGGCAAGCCCCGGCGTGAACACCGCTTGCCCGGCCGCGGTGGCCCGCACCGCGTCCAGCAGTTCCTCGACGGACGCGCTCTTCACGAGGTACCCGGACGCGCCGGCCTTGACGGCGTCGAGGACGTCGTCGCGCTCGGACGAGGCCGACAGCACCAGCACCCGGCTGTCCGGCGACACGTCCAGGACGGCGGCGGTTGCCGCGGCCCCGTTGCCGTCCGGCAGTTGCATGTCCATGAGCACGACAGCGGGACGCGTCGCCGCCGCCCGCCGTCCCGCGGCCGCGACGCCGTCCGCCGTGGCGACCACACTGAACCCGGCGCCGTCGAGGTCGCGGGCCACGGCGTCCCGCCACATCGGGTGGTCGTCGACGACCATCACGGTGATCTGCTCGCCGGTCTCCGGGTCACCCATGCGTTTCGTCTCCCTTCGGCACGCGGATCTCCCATTCGGTGCCCTGGCCGGGTTCGGTGTCGAGTTCGGCGGTGCCGCCGAGCGCGCCGACGCGGCCCAGAATGGATTTCGATACTCCCATGCGCCCCTCGGCCTCCGCTTCGGCCAGCCGTCCCGGGGCGATGCCGCTGCCGTCGTCGCGGACGCTGACGATCACCTCGGCGCCCAGATCCTCCAGCAACACGTACGCCCTGGCGCCGGTCCCCGCGTGCAACGCGACGTTGGACAGTGCCGTGTCGACGATCGCGACGAGTTCGGTCGCCCGGCCGCGCTCGATCGTCACCGGATCCGCCGGGGTCGACACGGACACCGTGGTGCTCGCCCGCGTGCCCAGCAGCAGTCGCACGTCGATCGCGCTCCCACCCAGATCCGACGCGACACCCGCGCCCTGCTCGGAGATGAGCATGCGCAGCGCCACCTCCTGTTCTCCGGCGAGCTCCGCGAGTTCGGCTGCGGGCCCGCCGATCTCGTTGCCCCTGCGACGCACGAGCGCGAGCACCTGCAGGACGCCGTCGTGCACCTCGCGGGCGAGTCGTTCCCGTTCCTCGGTGGCGGCAGCCAACCGCACGGCCTGCTCCAGCTGGGCCTGCGCGCGCCTCGCGGTGGTGGTGGCGAGCCCGAGCGCCAACCCCACCGACACCAGGACGGGGGCCGTCGCGTCCTTCCACAGGTCGAGGTTGATCTGATCGCGCACCACTGCGCTCACGGTCGCCATGAGCACCCCGGACGCCATGCCGAGCCACGGCCCGCCGAAGACGGCGGCGGAGATCACCGCGTTGGTGACCCACAGCGTCGTCGGCAGCGTCTGATGGTGGTTGTACCACTCCGGATCGGAGACGAGCCGCGTCGACGCCATCAACGCGATGACGATCAGCTGGTCGGCGATCACGACCTGGTAGCGCGGGACCTTTCCGTGGGACAGCAGGACCGCCGACAGCCCTGACCACACCGCCATCAGGGCGACGAGGAACCAGCTCAGCCGCTGATGGGTGTAGTACTGCACGGACACGATCTGGTAGCTGATCGCGTACACCAGTGTGACGAGGCGGAACGCCTGCGCCGCACGCCACAGCGGGGCGTCCGGGTGGGTGTCGAGTTCGGTCGCGGCTCGCGGCCGGTAGTGCAGGCGGCTGCGGTGTTCACTCTCGTCGGTCATGGGTCTGCGCCGGGTTCTCCGAGTGCGGGTCGTCGTGGTGAGGCGGTGTGTCGGCTTGGGCCGGATAGAGCGGGACCGACGGATCGTCGACCTCGAGCGCGTCGTAGGTGGCCTCCGGGTCCTCGGACAGCAGTGACCGCACCGCCGTGTTCAGCAGCGCCACGATCGGCACCGCCAGCAGGCCGCCGACGATCCCGGCGAGGACGATGCCGGTGGTGATTGCCAGCACCACCGCGAGCGGGTGCAACCGGACCGCGCGGCCGAGCAGCAGCGGCTGCAGCACGTGGGCCTCCAGTTGCATCACCCCGATGATGATGCCGAGGACGATCAGCGCGGTGAGGAATCCCTTGGTGACCAGTGCCACAAGCACCGCGAGGAACCCCGTGAGGAACGCACCGACGATCGGGATGAACGCGCCGATGAATACGAGCGACGCCAGCGGCAGCGCGAGCGGAACCCCGAGGATCGCGAGTCCCGCGCCGATCCCGATGGCGTCCGCGGCGGCCACTGCGACCGTGGCCCGGACGTACCCGATCAGCGAGCCGAACCCCTCACTTCCCGCGAGCCGGACCCGCCGCCGTGACGCGGACGGGACGAGGCGGGTGACGAACTCCCAGATCTGGGAGCCGCCGTAGAGGAAGAAGATGAGGGTGAACAGCGTCAGCAGGGCGCCGGTGAAGATCTCGCCGACGACCGTGGCGGTGGTCAGTGCACCACTCGTCAGCTGTTGCCGGTTCTCCTGGATCGACTTGACCACCGAATCGCCGGCCTGCCGGATCTGGTCCTCGCTGAAGTGGAACGGGCCGTCCGTCAGGTACCCCTGGATCTGTGTGATGCTCGCCTCGAATTGTTCGGTGAGGCCCGGGAGACCCTCGATGAACTGCTCGACGACGAACGTCATGATCCCGGCGACGATGCCGATCGAACCGATGAGAACGACGAGGACGGCGGCCGACCGCGGCACCCCCTTGCCCTGCAGCCAGTCGACGAGGGGCACCAGCAGCGCCGACGCCAGGAGCGCCAGGCCCACCGGGATGAGGACGGTGTCGAGCCTGGTCACGATGTATCCGAGGGTCAGCAGACCGGCGAAGATGACCAGTAGCCGCCACGTCCACTCGGCCGCCACCCGCACCACCGGGTGCACCGACGCCGAGGGGTGACCCCCGCCCTGTGTTACCGCGGCAGTGTCCGAGCGTTGCTCGTTCGCGTTCACCTGCGGAGCGTATCGGGGTTCGGGCGGCGCCGGGTGCTTCGCGCGGGAAACACGTGCGCAGGGCACGCATATGCGCCGTTTAGGGGACGTGTCCTACGCCACCCGGTACACCCCCCGCTAAATTGAACGGCGTGCGGAAATCCTATAGAGCGATCGCGGCGACGGTCCGCAGCAGATGGCCGCTCTATATGATCTCGATGCTCCTCGCCAATTTCATCGGCGCCATCCTCGTGTTCGCCTTCGTGCGGTACGGGGTGCCGATCCCCGAATCGGCAGCCATCATGGCCGACCGGGTCCGCAACGTCGCGATCTTCGGCGGCTATCTCGCGTTCGCCGCCGTGGTGAGTCTGACGGCCGCCGCGATGATGCTGCGATCGGTGGTCCGCTGGCAGTTGCGGGGTGGTCCGCCGACGCGCAGCGAGCAGATGTCGGCGCTGCACGCGCCGCTGCGGCAGGCGATCGTGCACCTGGTGCTGTGGATCCTCGGCGGCATCATCTTCGTCCTGCTCACCATCACCGAGATGCCGGAACTGGCGGTCGCGGTGATCGTCACCGTCTGCATGGCCGCGACCACCACGTTCGGTTTCACGTACATGCTCGGCGAACGCATCTTGCGCCCGGTGGCCGCCCGCGCACTCAGCGAGGGCGAGTTCGACCGGACCATGGCCCCCGGCGTCGGCACCCGGATGGCGATGACGTGGGGCCTCGGAACGCTGATGCCCGTCATCGGCATCATCCTGCTGTGCGTGACGCAGATAACCACCGACCTCGTGTTCTCCCCCGACGCGCTCGCGTGGGCGATCATGCTGCTGTCGATCATCGCGATCGCGCAGGCGTTCGCGCTGTCGATGCTGACGGCCAGCCAGATCTCCGACCCGATCAAGCAGCTGCGGCGGGCCATCGAACGCGTCCAGCGCGGCGCCACCGACGTCCGCGTCGAGGTGTTCGACGGCAGCGAGGTCGGGCGACTGCAGGTCGGGTTCAACCGCATGATGCGCGAGTCGGACGAGCGGCGGCTGCTGCGTGAACTGTTCGGCCAGCACGTCGGTGAGGACGTGGCGCGGCGGGCACTGCAGTTCGGCACCGAACTCGGCGGCGAGACGAGGTTCGTCGCCGTACTGTTCGTCGATATGGTCGGCTCCACCGGCGCCGCCGCGGAGCGTCCCCCCGGCGAGGTCGTGAACCTGCTCAACGAGTTCTTCCGCGTCGTCGTCGACGTGATCGACCGGCACCACGGCTTCGTCAACAAGTTCATGGGCGACGCGGCGCTCGCGATCTTCGGCGCCCCACTCGACCGCCCCGACGCACCGACGGCAGCACTGGCCGCCGCCCGCGAGCTGCGGTTCGCGCTGAACGAGATCACCGGCCTCGACGTCGGCATCGGCGTCTCCGCGGGCCTCGCCGTCGCCGGCAACATCGGCGCCGCCGAACGCTTCGAGTACACGGTGATCGGAGACCCCGTCAACGAGGCGTCGCGGCTCACCGAACTCGCCAAGCTGCACCCCAGCCGCGTGCTGGCGTCGACGAGTGCCCTGTATTTCGCGGACGACGACGAACAGGCGCACTGGGAACTCGGCGAACAGGTCCAGCTGCGGGGCCGTCGCCGCAACACCCATCTGGCTTGGCCGGAGGACTATCCGGAGTAATCCGCTACCCGTTGGTTACGCTGGCCAGGTGGCACAGCCTCGATCCGACCCGCCCACTGCCGAGCATCCTCGGCAGCGAAGCCGATACTGGTGGATCAAATGGCTACTCGGCGCCGGCCTCCTCGCCTTGCTGACCGTCGAGGGAATCTACCTGTGGCCCACACTCAGCGACTCGTGGAAAGCGCTCACCGAGATCCACTGGGGGTGGGTCGCGGCGTGCATCGCAGCCCAAGCGGTGTCCCTGAGCGGGTACGGAGCGGTCCAGCAGCGACTCTTGCAGGCGGGCGGCGTCGTCGTCACCCAGCTGAAGTCGGTGTCCGTGATCTACGCGAGCACCGCGATGGCCGTGAGCCTGCCCGCCGGTCAGGTGTTCTCCACCGCCTTCACCTACAAGCAGACCCGCAAGTGGGGCGCCACACCCATCGTGGCGTCCTGGCAGCTGGCGATCTCGGGCGTGATCGCCGCGGGCAGCCTCGCGCTTCTCGGCGCCGCGGGCGCATTCGCGGTGGGCACCAAGGTGAGTCCGGTCACCCTCGCGCTATCGCTGGTGGCCGCGTTCGGCCTGTTCTACGCACTGCGATACATCTCACGTAACCCCGACTCCATCGAGTCGATCGGGCTGTGGGTGCTCGCCCGGTACAACAAGTTCCGCAAGAATCCCCCCCAAGCCGGCGCCGAGCGGTGGCGGGAGATCCTGAGTCAGCTCGATTCGGTCGAGCTGAGGCGCAAGGATTCGATCATCACGTTCGGATGGTCGGCGGTGCACCGGCTCGCCGACGTCGCATGCCTCGGTTTCGCGTGCTGGGCGGTGGGCGCGGAACCGTCGTTCGCGGGCCTGCTGATCGCGTTCGCCGCGGCCAAGGCAGTGGCCAGCATTCCCCTCGCACCGGGCGGTCTGGGGTTCGTCGACGGCACCCTGATCGCCACCCTGACCGCGGCGGGGGCCACTGCGTCGCAGGCCCTCGCGGCCGTGTTCGTCTACCGCGTCGTGAGCTACATCCTCGTCGCACTGGTCGGCTGGGTGGTGTTCTTCATCCTGTTCCGGCACAACCAGCACGAGGACCTGGAGATGGACCTCGAATTCGAACGCCGGGAGCAGTCGACCCCGACCACCAACCGGACGCAGCACTCCACGGACGCCGAGCCCGACTCCCAGCCGTGAGTACTTCTTAACCGCCGGACGTTAATAAGTACTCACGGGTGGCGGAGCCGCTCGAGGTGCTCGGCGCTGATCCGGGCGGCCTTCTCTGCGTCGCCGTCGGCGATCGCCTCCACCAGCAGTCGGTGGGCGTCCGCGTCGGGCTGACTGCTCGCGGTCATCTCCCGCACGTCCATCAGGTCGAGCATGGCGTCCCGCAGTCGCGGGACGAACGTCTCGAACAGTTCGGTCAGCACCGGGTTGTGCGCGGCCACCACGACCGCACGGTGCAGCGCGATGTCCGCGTCGACGAACGCGGCGGCGCCGGCACCGGACGCCGCGGACCGTGCGTCGAGTGCCCTTCGGAGCGCCTGCAGATCGGCCTCGTCGCGCCGGGTCGCCGCAAGCCTGGCCGCCTCGATCTCGACGGTGTTGCGCACCTCGACGACGTGCAGGATCTCCTCGGTCCGCAGCACCCGATCCCAGTCCTGGCGCGGCGACGACCTGCGGAGGAAGACTCCGGCCCCCTGCCGCGATTCGAGCATGCCGAGCCCCGCGAGCATCCGGACGGCCTCGCGCACCGTCGACCGTCCGACACCCAATTCGGCGGCCAGGGTGGTCTCGCCGGGAAGCTTGGCGCCGATCTCCCATTCCCCGCTGTCGATGCGCGAGCGCAGCAGGTCCGCCGCCTGGTCCGTCAGCAGGTGGCGTCGTATCGACGAGGTCACGCCCAGCTCCTCAGGTTGTCTGATGAGTGATTTTCTCCTAGTCTAGCGCCGTGGCGTTCCGTGGACTTCTCCTCCACTGCCGCGGCGGGGCCTGAAGGCCGGCACCCTGCCGCGGGGTTCCGTCGCGTCGGTCGTCTCGTTCACCCGAATCCGAGGAGAAGACCGCCATGACCGGCACCGTCCCCACGTGGAACACCCAGCAACCCTCCCCGATGCCCTCCGACCGCTACCGCGCGATCTGGGACCGCGTTCCCGTCCCCGACCTCGACCGCACGTGGCCCGCGCGACGCACCACCACCGCACCACTGTGGGTGCCCGTCGACCTGCGCGACGGCAACCAGGCCCTCGCCGAACCGATGGATCCGGAGCGCAAGCGCAGGTTCTTCGAACTGCTGATCTCGATGGGCTACAAGGAGATCGAGGTAGGCTACCCGTCCGCGAGCCAGACCGATTTCGACTTCGTCCGCGACCTCGTGCGCCTGGACCTGGTGCCCGACGACGTGACGATCGTCGTCTTCACCGCCGCCCGCGACGATCTGATCGCCCGGACGTACGAGTCGGTCGAGGGACTGCCGAACGTCGTGGTGCACATGTACACCGCGACGGCGCCGACGTGGCGTTCCGTCGTCCTCGGCAAGGATCGGAAGGCGCTGCACCGGTTGATCTTCGATGCCGCGCAGGAGGTGGCACGCGGCGCCGGCGACCGTCCCGGCCTGCGCTTCGAGTTCTCACCCGAGGTGTTCAACCTGACCGAGCCGGACTTCGTGCTCGACGTCTGCAACAGCCTGACCCGGCTGTGGGACGCGAGCCCCGACCGCCCCGTAATCCACAATCTGCCTGCCACGGTGGAGGTCTCGACGCCGAACGTGTACGCCGACCAGATCGAGTACATGCACCGCCATCTGGAGGACAGGGATGCGGTCATCCTGTCGGTGCACCCGCACAACGACCGCGGCACCGGCGTCGCGTGCGCCGAACTGGCGGTGCTGGCGGGCGCGCAACGCGTCGAGGGCTGCCTGTTCGGCAACGGTGAGCGCACCGGAAACGTCGATCTGGTGACCCTGGCCCTGAATCTGCATGCGCAGGGCGTAGACCCGATGATCGACCTCTCGGACATCGATGCGGTTCGGCGAACCGTGGAGTACTGCAACAGGATTGCCGTGCACGAGCGGCATCCCTACGCCGGCGACCTCGTGTACACGGCGTTCTCCGGCACCCATCAGGATGCGATCAAGAAGGGGTTCGCGGAGCACCGGGCGTCCGCGGAGGCCGCCGGGCTGGATCCCAGGCGCGCGCCGTGGGCGGTGCCGTACCTGCCGATCGACCCCGCCGACGTGGGACGCGACTATCAGGCCGTCATCCGCATCAACAGCCAGTCCGGCAAGGGCGGCATCGCGCACCTGCTGCAGAGCGAATACGGCATCGCCCTGCCTCGGCGGCTCCAGATCGACTTCGCCGCCAAGGTGCAGGAGGCGGCGGACTCGTCGGGTCGCGAGATCACCGCCGAGCAATTATGGACGCTGCTCTGCGCCGAATACGGCTACCGGGGCGGCCTCGGCCGGTGGTCCGTCGAGCACGGCCCGGACGGCGACCGGCTGTTCGTCGTGTTCGACGTCGACGGCGTCGAAGTGTCGGGTGAGGCGGTGGCCACCGGCCCCGTCGAGGCGATGACCCGCGTCCTCACGTCGAAGGGGCTGGACGTGGACGTCCTGTCCTTCACTCAGCACTCGCAGCGGTCGGGCAGTGACAGCGCGGCGATCACGTTGGCGGAGTGCCGCGTCGGCGACCGGACTGTGTGGGGCATGGGCGCACACCAGTCGGTGACGGCCTCGGCGATCCGGGCGGTGTATGCGGCGGCTACGCCGCCCGTGAGTACTTATTAACGTCCCGCGCTGGCTGTCAGCATGGTCGTGAGACACCTGGCAGTCAGCGTGGGGAGCGGAGTTCCCTGTGACCGACATCGACAGCTTTCCGATCGGGCGTGGTCCGACGGGTAGGCGTTCGTTTCCGATCGCGTTCCGGATCGAGGTGCTGCGCCGGTGGGACGAGTGCACCGAGCACGGCGCCAAGACGCGCCTGCTGCGTGAGTTGAACCTGAGCAAGAACCACGTCACTGCGTGGCTTCGCGCGCGGGAGAGCGGACAATACACGCAGGCGATGGTCGCCGCGGCAGAGAAGTCGAGGAATTGGATGGACAGTCGGGATCGGGCCGAGCTGGCGCGGCTGCGCCGGGAGAACACACGGCTCAAGGCCCAGGTGGAACAGGCGGAGACCGCCCAGGAGATCCTGGGAAAAGCGTTCGAGCTCTTGCAGGGGATCACCAAGCGCTCGAACGAGGACCCATCTGCGATCCCACCGGCGTTGATGAGCGCGAACGAGTACGCGCAGTGGCTCGAGCGAGAGAAGCTGTCCTGATCGACACCGTCGGGGTGTTGGTCCGGGACGCGGCGATGCCGGTCACCGCGGCGTGCGCCCTGCTCGGTGTGCCGCGGTCGAGTTACTACCGGCGCACCCGCGGTTACCGGCACTACGTTCCGGTCACCGAGCCGGTCCCGCACGTTCAGCGGCGGCAGCCCGCCGCGTTGTCCGACGACGAGCGCGCCCGGATCGTCGAGTTGATCCTGGCCGAGGAGAACACGGATCTGTCTGTGGTGCAGGTGTATTGGCGTTCTTTCGACGCCGGGTTCGTCGCGTGTTCGGAGTCGACGTTCTACCGGGTGGCGCGTGCGCAGAACTTGACCGGGGACCGTCGCCGCACCCGGCGGGCCACGGCCGCGGCCCGCCGGGCACCGGTCGCCCGGGCCGGTCGGGCCGGGCAGTTGTGGTCGTGGGACATCACGATGTTGCACGGTCCCCGCAAGCAGGACAGGTATCTGCTGTACCTGGTGATGGACGTGTTCTCGCGGTTCCCGGTGGCCTGGCGGATCGAGTACGCCGAGGTTCCCGAGTTGGCGGTGCAGATGTTCGCCGAGGCGTTCGAGGCGTTCGGGGTGCCCGAGGTGGTGCATGCCGACAATGGTCCGTCGATGCGCTCACATGCCCTGATCGCCGCCCTCGACGAGGCGGGCGCGTGCCGGACCTACTCACGACCGAGGGTCAGCGATGACAACCCGTTCTCCGAGTCGCTGTTCAAGACCATCAAGTACGACTTGTCGTGCCCGCTTCGGTTCGACGACATCGACCACGCGCGGCGATGGACCGAGACGTTCATGACCCGCTACGCGCTCGAACACCGGCACAGTGCCCTGGGCCGGCACACCCCCGCATCGGTGTTCCTCGGCCTCGACACCGAGGAACACCGCCGCCGACAGCACCGGCTGGACCAGATCTGGGCCGAACACCCCGAACGGTTCCGCGGCCGACCCCTGGCACCACACCCGCCACAACCGACAGGCATCAACATCAACCAGAACCTGTCTCAGACAGGTTGACAACTACCGCCCGCGGTTAACAAGTACTCACGGGTGGCGGAGCCGCAAAGCCTCCGCCACCACGTCCGGTCTGTCCTCGGGCATCAACGTGTAACTGTCCTCGACCTCCCGCAGTCGGGCGTTCGGGTACAACTCGGCCAGCCGCCGACCGTGGTCGCGGGGCATCACCTTGTCCTCGACCGCCCACAGCACGAGGACCGGCCGGTCGAAGTTCCGGTTCGCTTCCGCCCATTCCAGCAGCGTCGACTTGGGCGGCAGCGACGTCGTGTACTTGCGCAGGTCCCGGCGTATCCGGCGATCGGTGGTCGCGGGGCGGAACCAGCCGTCCATCACCGCTTTCGGTACGGGACGCTTGCTCATCCAGCCCCACGCCGCGGGAGCGCGGCGCATGGCCCGGAATCGCAGCGCCTGCATGGTCAGGGCGAGGCCACCGGGAACCGCCGCCGCGAGGCCGATCGCACGACCGGGAATCCCCGGCGGATAGTTGTCGAACGCCTCGCACGGGGTGAGGACGAGGGCCCCCACGCGGCTGGTGTCGCCGAGCGCGATCAGCACCTGCGCGCCGCCCCAGTCGTTCTGCACGAGCGTGACGTCGGTCAGGTCGAGCCGCTCGAGGAACTCACCGATGAGCAGTCCGAGGGCGCGTAACGAGAGGTCGGCGTCGGCGCGCATCGGAATGCGGTGCGCGCCGAGTGGGAGCGTGGGGAGAACGCAGCGGAAATCCGGGACGAGTCGCTCCACCACGTGCCGCCACGCGGTGCCGTCGATCGTCAGGCCGGAGATGAACACGAGGACGGGGCCGTCGCCTCCGGTGTCGTCGTACTCGACGATGCCTGCGGAGAGTTCGATCTGCTTCATGGCGCTCACTCCACTTGATAGATCGTTCTACTGAGAATCAGGTTACGATGGGGTGCGCACCGAGCGCAACGGTCGGAGGCAGAAAAGTGAACGACACCAAGGCCCGGATCCTCGGCACCAGCAGCGACCTGTTCCGCCGCAACGGCTACACCGGGACCGGACTCAAGCAGGTCGCGACGGAGGCCCGTGCCCCGTTCGGGTCGATCTACCACTTCTTCCCGGGCGGAAAGCAGCAGCTCGGCGAGGAGGTCATCCGGACGTCGGGCGAGGAGTACGCGCGGCTGGTGTTCTCCATCCTCGACGCGCATCCCGACATCCTCGAGGGGATCGAGGTCGGGTTCCGGCTGGCGGGCGAGACCCTGGTGGCCACCGATTACGCGGACGCCTGCCCCATTGCCACGGTCGCACTCGAGGTCGCGAGCACCAACGAGGTGCTCCGCGTCGCCACGGCGGATGTGTTCACGAGTTGGATCGACTCCGGCAGCGCGCTGCTGCGGTCCCGCGGGTTCGGCGAGGCCGATGCGAGGCGCCTGATCCTTGGATTCGTCACCAGCCTGGAGGGCGCGTTCGTGCTCGCCCGCGCGCTCCGCAGCACCGAACCGCTCGACGCGGCCGGGGCCACCGTGCTCGCCGCCGCGCGCGCCTGCCTCCCCCCACGTGAGTGAGAAAGCGTCCCCGGACACGCTTCGCCACTCACCTGCCGGATGTGATGGAGGACATATGCCGAAGGTGGAAGAAATCCCCGTCGGCACTAGTTGAATCAGCAAGAACTTGAACATTCAATTACTTGCGTCGACGATCCGAGGAGTTTTCATGACCACCGCCACCGCCACCCTCCCCAACCTCACCGCCGGAACCTGGGCCATCGACACCGTCCACTCCACCGTCGGCTTCTCCGTCCGCCACCTCGTGGTCAGCAAGGTCCGCGGCACGTTCAACGACTTCGCCGGCGCGATCACCGTCGCCGAGGACGGCACCACCGCCGTCACCGCCGAAATCCAGGTCGCCTCCATCGACACCAAGAACACCGACCGCGACGCCCACATCAAGTCCGCCGACTTCTTCGACGCCGAGCAGTACCCCACCGCCACCTTCACCTCCACCGCCGTCCGCACCAAGGGCGACGACTACGTGATCGAGGGCGACTTCACCCTCCACGGCGTCACCCGGCAGGTCGAGCTCGCCCTCGAGTTCAACGGCGTCAACCCCGGCATGGGCAACGGACCGGTCGCCGGCTTCGAAGCCACCACCGTCCTCAACCGCAAGGACTTCGGCATCACCATCGACATGCCCCTCGAAGGCGGCGGCGCCGTCGTCGGCGACAAGATCACCATCACCCTCGAGATCGAGGCCGGCCTTCAGGCCTGACCCACCCGCACCACCGGAACACCCGCGCCCCGTCGTCCACCCGGACGACGGGGCGCAGTCGTCGTGAAACCGATCGGGCGGAACGCCGCGTCGACACCACCTCTAGGCTGGCGGTGTGAAGAAGTACCTCCCCGCTCTCGCCCTGGACGTCGTCCTCGTCATCGTGTTCTGCGCCATCGGCCGCCGCAGTCACGACGAAGCCAACGCCCTGACGGGCCTGGCGACCACGGCCTGGCCGTTCCTGTCCGGCCTGGCGGTCGGCTGGCTCGCGACCGTCGCGCTCTACCGCGACAAGTTCGACGCGTTCCTCATCGTCCCGACGGGCATCGTGGTGTGGTTGTCGACGCTCGTGGTGGGCATGCTGTTGCGCGTCGTGAGCGGCCAGGGAACGGCGTTCAGTTTCATCATCGTGGCGGGCACGGTTCTCGCGGTGTTCCTCCTCGGCTGGCGTGCCGTCGCGAAGATCGTGACGAAGACCCGCGCCACCACCTGATACCGGCGAATCCGCCCCGACGGCACACGAACTTCCGCTCGAGGTGAGACAGTTTTCCCATGAGTGACACCATCGATCCGGCCCGGGACGAGCGGCGGTCCGACCGCGGTTTCTTCGGCCAGCCGTTCGCCCTCGCGAACCTGTTCGGCGTCGAGATGTGGGAGCGATTCTCCTTCTACGGGATGCAGGGCATCCTGATCTATTACCTCTACTATTCGGCCTCCGAAGGTGGCCTCGGAATCGCCGAATCGTCCGCTACCAGTATCGTCGGTGCCTACGGCGGCACGGTGTATCTGTCCACCATTCTCGGCGCGTGGATCGCCGACCGGCTCCTCGGCTCCGAGCGAACCCTGTTCTACAGCGCCATCCTCGTCATGCTCGGCCACATCGCCCTGGCGGTGTTCCCGGGCCTGTGGGGTGTGGGCATCGGCCTGGTCTGTGTCGCGTTCGGCAGCGGTGGGCTCAAGGCCAACGCCACGTCTCTGGTCGGCGATCTGTACGACGAGCACGACGAACGCCGCGACGCCGGATTCTCCATCTTCTACATGGGCATCAACATCGGCGCGCTCGTCGGCCCACTGCTGACGGGCTGGGCCCAGGACGCCATCGGCTTCCATGCCGGCTTCGCGCTCGCCGCCATCGGTATGGCGCTCGGACTGATCCAGTACACACTCGGCCGCAAGCGCCTCCGGGGCATCGGGGCGGAACCGCCCAATCCCCTTCCCCGCGCCCAGCGGCCCAAGTGGATCGCGATCGGCGCCGCCGCGATCGTGGTGATTGCGGCCCTGTCCCTGACCGGGGTGATCACCGCGGCCAACATGTCGGACATCGTGGTCGGCCTCACCATCGTCGCGGCGATCGGCTACTTCGCGATCATGTTGTCGAGCCGCCGCATCACGGCCGTCGAGCGCAGTCGCGTCTACGCGTTCATCCCGATGTTCATCGCCAGCGCCGTATTCTGGTCGCTCTTCCAGCAGCAGTTCACCACCGTCGCCGTGTACTCGGACAAGCGACTCGACCGCAACCTGTTCGGCTGGGACTTCCCGCCGTCGTGGGTGCAGTCCATCAACCCGGTCTTCATCATCATCTTCGCGGGTGTGTTCGCCGCCGCATGGACGAAACTCGGCCCCCGTCAGCCGTCGTCGCCGATCAAGTTCGCGGCCGGCACGATCATCATGGGTCTCGCGTTCCTGGCGTTCATCCCGATGTCGGGTGGCGGCGCGAACAGCGCACCGCTGCTGGGTCTCGCAGGCATCCTCCTGCTGTTCACGTTCGCGGAACTGCTGCTGTCGCCGGTCGGTCTCTCACTGTCGACCAAGCTGGCGCCCGAGGCGTTCCACACCCAGATGGTGGCGTTGTTCTTCCTGTCCGTCGCACTGGGCACCGCGATGGCGGGCACGCTGGCCAAGTACTACGACGAGAACAACGAGGTCCCGTACTTCACCGCAGTCGGGCTCGGTTCGATCGCCGTGGGTGTGCTCCTCGCGATCGGGGCACCGTGGATCAAACGTCTGATGAAGGGCGTGCACTAAAACCGTCTGCGTTGAGAAACCGTCTGGGCCGAGAAACCGTCTCAGCGCACCCACAACCACACGGCCAAGCCGAATCCCGCCATCGAGATGACGACTCGGAGGATGGACGGCGGTATCCGCCTGACCACGGGCGGGCCGCACCATCCACCGGCCAGGGCACCGATCGCCATCGCGGCGGCGGCGCCCCAGTGGACGGGGCCGAAGGCCGCGAACCCGATCGCGGCGACCAGGTTGGCGACGCCGAGGAGAAAGCTCTTCAGGATGGTCGCGCGCCAGATCTTCTCCGACGTGAGGATCAGGGCGATGGCGAGGAAGATGACGCCGGCGCCCGCACCGAAGTACCCGCCGTAGATGGCAACGACGAACAGTGACACCGAGTAGGTGCGGGGCATGTCCCGCCCGCCCGCCAGCGCACGCAGGCGGGGTTGCAGCAGCAGCGCCAACGCGGCGAACGCGACCATGAACGGGACGATCGCCTCGAACGACCCCGCGGGCGCCAGCAGCAGGATTCCCGCGCCGACCAGGCCGCCGGCCGCCGAGTACAGCGCCCAGCGCCACAGCTTGGGACCGGTGTCGGCGACCTCCCGCGTCGAGTTGGACAGCGCGCCGACGCCGACCGCCACCATCGCGACCGTGTTGGTCACGTTGGCGGTCACGGGCGGTAGACCGACGGCGAGGAGTGCGGGATACGACACGATGGACGCCAGGCCGGTGACGAACCCGACCAGTCCGGCGAAGAACCCCGCTACGACGAGAAGACCGATATCAAGCAGGGACACAAGGTAGAAACTTACCCTTGCTCACTTACTCCCTCAGCGCGGACGGTCCGCCCGTCAGCGCGGACAGTCCCCGCCCTGTCAGTTCGCCGGCTTCGCCATCTCACGGAAGAGCATGTCGGTCATCTTCACCGCGCGGTCGCCACCGTCGGCGTCGGCGACGAAGACCGCAAAGGCCAGATCGCCGCGTGAGCCGTAGAACCAGCGGTCGTCGCCGCTCGCACCGTTCATGCCCATGAGGTCCGGGTAGCCGTTGAGGAACGACGCCCCGCCCCGCACGACGTTGTCGCGCATCATGCCCCGCAACTGGTCGTTGATGTTCGCCGGAAGCGGCTGAGCGGCCACGTCGGTGGTGCCCGGCTGCCCCTGGACGATCATCGGTGCCGGCGCGCTGCCCCGTGCGATCGACGCGGCCAGCATGGCCATCCCGAACGGCGTCACGGCGGGCAGGTCGCTGTCCTTGCGGTTCATCACCTGATTCATGCCCGACTGGTCGGCGGTGAAGACGGCGGTCTGATGGTCGAGGCCCGGGATCTTGTAGTTCATGCCGAGCCCGAGCTGATTGCCCGCCTTCTCGATGTCCTCGATCGACAGCGAGGACGGGTCGACGCCCTTCTGCAGTCCGGCGGCCCTCTTCACCAGGTCGAGGTTCGATCCGGCGTTGTAGAGACCCTGGAACGCGATCGGCCCCTGCTCCATCGCCTGGTTGTTCTGCGCGGCGGCCAGAACGGCGCCGGAGGACGGCTGGATCGCGACGATCGCCGCGGGCGTGCCGACGCTGACGACGGCTTCCTCGGCTGCCAGCTGCAGGTGGGAGTCCACCGTCGCCACGATGTCCGGTCCGGGCGGGCCCTGGAAACCGGCCTGCGGGATGAGCGTGCCGTCGGGGTCGACGAGGTGGACGGCCCAGCCGGCCGTCTCGTCCCGGTTGGCCTGCCACACCTTGCGCAGCGGATCCAGCAGCGGCGTCGTGATGCGCCGATCCGACGTGATGAGCTTCGGCGTCTTGATGGTGACGACGCCGGGGATCGCGAGGTCCTCCTCGAGGAATTGCCAGTCCTGGTCGCGCAACAGCACGGCGGTGACCTGCTGGCCGGGCTTCTCTGCCATCTCCGCCATCATCGAGTCGGCCGTCACGAGGGGAGCCACCGGCTCGAGGACCTCCGCCAGACGCCGGGTGGTGGCGACGGGATCGGGCATCGTCGCGGGATCGAGGGTGACCGAGTTGATGGTCTGCTCGTTCATGAGCAACCCGCCGACAGCGTCGAAGACCCGCGGCGGTGCGGCGTCCGTCCGGTCGTAGCGGACGACGCGCCCGTTGCCCAGGTCGGGAGCCAGGATCGACGGATCCCAGGAGATGCGCCAGCCGACGGACAGGTTCCGCACGCCGCCCTGAACCTGATAGGTCCAATCCTTGCCCTCACCGAAATGCCAAGCGGCACCGACGGTGAAGAAGCCGGAATCCGAGCCGAGATCCATGAACTGGGTCACGTCGAACTTGGCGTCCTCGGGATGGAGGCCGTCGAACATCTGCTGAATCGCCGTCTCCGCGGCGTTGGGATAGGAGGTTTGCGCTGCAGCGGCAGCGGCATCGCCCTCGTTGAGTGCGTTGACGAAATCGTCGACGACCGACTGCGCGGTCGCCTCCTCTTTCGACAGCACGCACGACGCCAGAATTACCGCCAGAACGACAGCCGACGTCAGGGCGATCACGTATCTGTTACGGCGGCCAAGCGATCGTCCATTCCCCATGTCCACCATCTTGCTTTCAGTCACATGCGTAACAAGCACCATTTGCCTACGAAGGAGTTACGGTTGAGCCACAACTTATCCCCGAACAGCAACGCGTGAACGGGTTTATCGAAGAAAACGCCCCGCAGCCTGCACAGCAGGGGCCGAACTGTCACCTGTTGCAATAAAGACGGCAAATGCTAGGTCGTCCTTGATTCCGACGAACCAGCCGTGAGCGGGACCACTTCCGGACTCGGCCGTGCCCGTTTTGCCGAGAAGTCCCGGAATGTCCTGCAGCGCAGTAGCGGTACCTCCCGTCACAGTTTCGCGCATCATCGTCCGGAGGTCGGCCGTGACGTTCGCAGGCACGGCGGGCGCCGTCTTGTCGGCGGCGCCGGGCTGTCCCTGCACGATCATCGGCGCCGGCGTGGAACCGTCCGCGATCGATGCGGCCACCATAGCCATCCCGAACGGCGACGCAGTCACCTGCCCCTGCCCGATACCGGACTCGACCCGGGCGGCGGGACTGTCGGCGATCGGCACGTTGCCGGTGACGGTGGTCAGTCCGGGCGTGACGTAGTCGACGCCGAGCCCGAACTGCAGCGCAGCCTTCTGCAGGGCGTCGGGCGGCAACCCGACCGCGAGCCGTCCCATGGTGGTGTTGCACGACCGCGCGAACGCGGTGTGCAGCGGGACCGCGCCGAGGTCGAATTCGTCGTCGTTGGGGATCTGCCTGCCCTCGATGTTCTCGGTGCCGGGGCAGGGCAGGACGGTGTCGGGGGTGGCGGCGCCGGCCTGCAGCGCGGCGGACGTCGTCACCGTCTTGAACGTCGATCCCGGCGGGTAGAGGCCGGTGAGCGCGATCGGGCCGAGCGCGTCGGCCGGGGCGTTCTGCGCGACCGCGAGCACCTCACCCGTGGAGGGTCGCAGGGCGACGATCGCGGCCTGCTGCGGGACGTCGGCGAGCGCCCGTTCGGCGGCCATCTGCATCGGGAGGTCGAGGGTCGTCGCGATGTCGGGGGCGTCGGGGCCCTGCTCTCCGGCGACGCTCTTCGCCGAACCGTCCTGACCGACCAGTTGCACCGCCCAGCCCGCGGACGCGTCCTGACCCTGTTGCCACAGGTCGCCGAGCCCCGCCAGGGTGGGCGAGGCCAGCGCCTTGTCCGTGCTGAGCAGCCTGGTCTGCGGGGCGAGCGTGACTCCGGCGAGTTGCCGCAGCTGCGGTTCGATCGGCGCCAGGTCCTCGGCCCGCAGCGAGATGGCGGTGACCGGCTTGCCCTGGGCGCCGGCCAGGTCCTGCTGGAGCGAGGCCGCGGTGATGGTCGGCGCGATGGGCGACAGCAGCGACGCGACCGCAGCGGTGTCGGCGCCCTGGTCGAGGTTGACCAGCGTGACGACCTGCTGTTCGAGGATCGGGGCGCCACCCGCGGCGAGGACCTTCGGCGGAGTGCCCGTCGTGGTGGTGTACCGGACGGTGGTGTCGTCGGTGAGTCCGGGTGCGAGCACGGCCGGGTCCCAGACGATCTTCCAGTCGTCGCCGTCCTTGGTGGCGTTGCCGGTGGTGCTGTACTTCCATTCCTGCCCCGGGGCGAACGGCCACGACACGTCCATCGTGAACGTTCCGCCGTCGTCGCCCGACTCCTGCACGTCGGTGCGGGTGTACGTGCCGTCCTTGTTTCCGAGCCCGTCGTACATGGCCGTGATCGCGGCGGTGGCGGCGGCCGGATCGGTGGTGAGTGCGGCGGCGGCCTGCACGTCGTCGCTGTTCAGGGCGTCGGCGAACTGCTGCGACACGGTGTCGGGCTGGTCCGGCCCGAAGAGTCCGCAGGCGGAGAGCACCGTCGCGAGGACGGCGATTCCGGCGGTCGCCTTCCGGGTGGGGGTGGGACGGATGGGGCTGTGACGAACGGTTGAGGTGCGCACGGACTCGATCATGCCTGACGTGGTGGCGCGCTTCGAATAATCGGTGTAATCATGTAATCAGTGCTGCATCACAGTGATGGTGGCACCCGGCTCCCAGGAGGACGCCATGAAGAACGCACAAGGTCCGGGCCCCCGCCGCTTCGGCCGCCCCGGTGGATGGCAGCAGGCGGACGTCCCCGACGCGAGCGACGCGGCCGAGTGGTTCGCCGGCCGCCTCCCCGACGACTGGTTCACCGGCCCCGCGACCATCGAGGTCGACCGGGAGGAGATCGTGGTGGTCGGCGAGTTGCCGCCCGTCGAGTCCGCCGAATCCGGTTCCGAGGCCGCGATCGAGGGGCGCATCTCGCGCTTCCGCGAAACGACCCGGGGCGATCGGATGCGCATCGCGGACGAGGCCGAGCGGCGCTACGGGCGCAAGGTCGCGTGGGGCGTCAGCCTCGACGACCACAAGACGCTGTTCACCCACCTCGCCGTTCCGGTGATGACCCGGCTCCGCCAACCCGAACGCAAGGTTCTCGACACGCTCGTCGACGCCGGTGTGGCGCGGTCGCGGTCGGACGCGCTGATGTGGACGGTGCGCCTGGCAGGCCAGCACAGCGAACAGTGGCTGGCCGAACTGCGCGAGGCCATGGCGAAGGTGGACGAACTCCGGGCCGACGGCCCCCAGATTTAATTCGATTGCGCGGGCATCGGCGGCGTCCTATCGTGAACGTCACCGATGCGCACCGGGCGCGTCAGACAGAGGGGAACGGTCCATTGCTCCTGACGAGGTAGTCACGCGAGTCTTCATCCGCACACACCTCGGGAGTACTCCATGGCCCAGTCACATCTGTCCCTGTCCGACCTCACGTTCACCTGGCCCGACGGCGAGCCTGTCTTCGACGGCCTCGACGCCGTCTTCGGCCCCGGACGCACCGGCCTGGTGGGCCTCAACGGTTCCGGCAAATCCACGCTGCTCCGGCTGATCGCCGGGCGCCTGTGTCCCGACCGCGGGTCGGTGACGGCGCAGGGCGAGGTGGCGTACCTGCCGCAGGACATCACACTCGACCCCACGCTGAAGATCGACCGGATCCTCGGCATCGACGATCTTCGGGCGGCGTTGCACCGCATCGAGTCCGGCGACGGCACCCCCGAGGATTTCGATGCCGCGACCGGCCGCTGGGACATCGAGGAGCGGGCCGTGTCGACCCTGCACCGGCTCGGTCTCGAGCGGGTGCTCGGCAGCACGTCCGACCTCGACCGCACCGTCGGCACCCTGTCCGGTGGTGAGACCGTGCTGCTCGGGCTCACCGCGCAACTGCTGAGGGAACCGGAGGTGCTACTACTCGACGAGCCCACCAACAACCTCGACGGCGCGTCCCGCAGCAAGCTCTACGAGGTGGTGCAACAGTTTCCGGGCACGTTGCTGGTAGTCAGCCACGACCGTGCCCTGCTCGATCTCATGACGTCCATTGCGGAACTGCGCGGCGGCGAGATCCGCATGTTCGGCGGGAACTTCAGCGCGTACCAGGAGATCGTGGAGGCGGAGCAGGAGGCCGCGCGGGCCGCGGTGCGCGACGCCCGCAGCGACATGCAGAAGCAGAAGCGGGAACTCGTCGAGGCCCGCATCAAGATCGACCGCCGTAAGCGGTACGGGCAGAAGATGTTCGAGAACAAGCGTGAACCGAAGATCGTGATGGGACTGCGGAAGCGGCAAGCACAGGAGTCGGCGGGAAAGCTGCGGAACAATCACATCGCGAAGGTCGACGACGCGCGGGATTCGTTGACGGAAGCGGAGAGCGCCCTGCGGGACGACCGCGAGGTGCGCATCGACCTGCCCGC
Organism: Rhodococcus sp. USK10; assembly: GCF_019378875.1. Lineage (NCBI taxonomy): Bacteria > Bacillati > Actinomycetota > Actinomycetes > Mycobacteriales > Nocardiaceae > Rhodococcus > Rhodococcus sp. USK10. Next base: position 6,290,302 of record NZ_CP076048.1, on the reverse strand, counting down.
GACGGAGGTGTACTCGGGTCAGGAAGTGGTCTCCGTCCGGGACCTAGGCCTGCGCAGCGGACAGCAGGTGACGCTGGACGTGGTCGGTCCCGAGCGGATCGCCCTCGTCGGACGTAACGGCGTCGGAAAGACGACCCTGCTCGACGCCGTCGTGGCAGCAGGACCGCGGGTGCCGTTCAAGGCCCTGCCGCAGCGACTCGACGTGTTCGACGAGTCGCTGACGGTCGCCGAGAACGTGGCCGCGGCGGCGCCGCACGCGTCGCAGGAACAGATCCGCGCCCAGCTGGCCCGGTTCCTGTTCCGGGGCAACGATTCCGATGTTCTCGCGTCCGCGTTGTCGGGCGGGGAACGGCTGCGCGCCGCCCTCGCGACCATCCTGCTGGCCGAACCCGCCCCGCGACTGCTGCTGATGGACGAGCCGACGAACAACCTCGACCTGCCGAGCCTCGCGCACCTCACGCAGGCGCTGCGCAGTTACCGCGGCGCGCTGATCGTGGTCAGCCACGACCGGCAGTTCCTCCACGACATCGGTGTCACCCGGTGGCTGGAACTGACCGGGGAGGCGCTTCGCGCTTGTGCGCCTTTCGGGTAGTCCCGGCTACCAGAAAGGCGCACGGGCGAGAGCTATTCGGCGACGCCGATGTCCTCGTGCCAGAGTGCGGGCCTGCTCTCGATGAATTCGGCCATCAGGTCGATGCAGTGCTGATCGCGCAGAACGGTCACGTCGACGCCGTTCTCGCGGAGCCATTCGTGACCGCCGGTGAACGTGACGCTCTCCCCCACGACGATCGCGCCGATGTTGAACTGCCGGACCAGTCCGCTGCAGTACCAGCACGGCGACAGGGTGGTCACCATAATCGTCGAGCGGTAGTCACGCTGGCGCCCGGCGGCACGGAACGCGTCGGTCTCCCCGTGGACGGACGGGTCGCCGTGCTGGACCCGCCGGTTGCGGCCGCGGCCCAGCAGGGTTCCGTCGCCGGCGAACAGCGCGGCCCCGATCGGGATTCCGCCCTCCCGTTTGCCGAGTTCCGCCTCGGCGATCGCGACGGCCAGCAGTTCCTCGGGATCGAGCGCGGGATTCGGGGGAATCGGCATGCCACCAGTATCGCCCCCGACCTGTGCGCCCGAGTGCACTCCGCGAGTCGGCCGCGACGCGCGTGCTGCAGACTGGGCGGGTGCAGCACGCTACCAATCCCGTCGACGGCGTCCGGATCGCGTACCAGACCGTCGGCGACGGGGAACCGCTCGTCCTCGTCCACGGCACGGCCCTCTCCCACGCGATCTGGCGCGGATTCGGTTACGTCGCCGCGCTGCGTGATCGGTACCGGCTGATCCTGGTCGATCTGCGGGGCCACGGGCGCAGCGACAAGCCGCACGACGAGGACGCGTACGCGATGGATCTGCTCAGCGGCGACGTCCTGGCGGTCCTCGACCACCTGGAGCTGCCCAGCGCGCACGTGCTGGGGTATTCGCTCGGCGGCCGGGTCGCGCTGGCGTTGGCGGTCGGCGCGCCCGAACGCCTGGAGAGCCTGATCGTCGGCGGTGGCAGCAGCCTCCCGCAGGCAGGCGCGTTCGACCGGCTGTTCTTCCCGGGCTGCATCGACGTCCTCGAGCGGGACGGTATGGAGGCGTTCCTGGGGCAGTGGAATGCCCGGCGCGGGTGGCCGATCGACGCCGGGACGCGGGCTGCGTTCATGGCGAACGACGCGAAGGCGCTCGCCGCGTACATGCGGCGTTCCGGTGTGGAGCCGGGGGTCGACGACGACGTCCTGCGCCGGATCGCCGTCCCCACTCTGCTGTTCGTCGGCTCGAACGATGCTGAGCGGATCGGCGACACCCGGCGGGTGGCGGCGCTGATTCCCGGTGCGTCGCTGACGATCCTGCCCGGTTTCGACCATTCGACGGCGGTGGCCGCGAGCACCGAGGTGCTCGCGGCCGTCGAGCCGTTTCTCGCTGCGGTGTGACCGCTACACCCATTCGACCAGTTGGATGATCACCCCGTTCGGGTCGCTCATCTGGAAGTAGCGTTCGCCCCACGGCTCGGTTTCGATGGGCGTCACGATCGGGACGCCCTCCGCCTGCAGTCGCTCGTATTCGCCGTCGATGCCGTCGACGACGAGTGCGATCAGCAGCCCCTGGCCGGCGTCACCGGCGATCCGCGCGGGTTTGAACGTCTCCAATCCGGTCTTCAGGAAGACCAGATTGAAGCCGACGTCCGCACGCTTCAGCGACACGAAGCCCTCGGCGGCCATCTCCTCGACGAAGCCCAGGTGGGATTTGGCGAACTCGGCCGACGCGACGGGGTCGGCGACGTTCAGCGACAGTGCGCTCGCGGTGACCTTCACGGTGGTGTCCTTTCGTTGACGACACCCCACTAACGTACGCCGTACGACATTTGTTCCCGGGGTCCGGACCTCACATCGCCAGCAGGCCCTTCGCGATGTGCGTCACCTGGATCTCGTTGCTGCCGGCGTAGATCATCAGCGACTTCGCGTCGCGCGCGAGTTGCTCGACCCGGTACTCCGCCATGTAGCCGTTGCCGCCGAACAGCTGCACCGCCTCCATCGCCACCTCGGTGGCGGCCCGCGAGGAGTAGAGCTTCATCGCCGACGCCTCCGCGAGGCTCACCCGATCCCCCGCCGCCGTGCGCTCGATGGCGTTGAAGACCATGTTCTGCACGTTGATGCGCGCGATCTCCATCTCGGCCAGCTTGAGCTGGACGAGCTGGAACTGGGCGATCTCCTTGCCCCACAGCGTGCGGGACTTGGCGTAGTCGACGCAGAGCCGGTGGCACTCGTTGATGATGCCGAGTGACAGCGACGCGATACCGATCCGTTCGGCCGCGAAGTTCTCCTTCGCGCTGGACTTGCCGTCCGACTTGCCGCCGTCCTCCGTCTCGCCGAGCAGTCGGTCGCGGGTGACGCGCACGTTGTCGAAGAACAGTTCCCCGGTGGGCGAGGAGTTCATGCCCATCTTCTTGAACGGCGCACCCTGCGTGAGCCCGTCCATGCCCGCGTCCAGGACGAACGCGAGGACCTTCCGGTCGCGGCGATCGACGGACGAGTCCCCCTCGTCGAGTTTCGCGTAGACGACGATGACGTCGGCGTAGGGACCGTTGGTGATGAACGTCTTCTGCCCGTTGAGGATGTAGTCGTCGCCGTCGCGGCGCACGTAGGACTTCATGCCACCGAACGCGTCCGAGCCGGAGTCGGGCTCGGTGATCGCCCACGCCCCGACCTTCTCGAACGTGACCAGACCGGGCAGCCAGCGCTCCTTCTGCGCCAGCGTCCCGCGACTGCGGATGGTCCCCGCCGCCAGCCCGAGACTCACCCCGAGCGAGGCGACGAGCCCGAGGCTGACGCCCGCCAGTTCGGCGTTCATGATGACGCCCATGCTGCCCGCGCCGCCGAGGCCGCCGGATTTCTCCTCCTTCGCGCCGGATGCCGCGTCGCCGCTGCGTTCGCGGTCCAGGGACTTCGTGAGCGCCTCCCGGGCCATCTCGTCCAGGCCGAAGGTGGCGAAGAGCTTGCGGATGATGTCGAACGGAGGCAGCTCACCGGTCTCCAGCTTGTCGACGTGCGGTCGAATCTCCTTGTCGATGAAGCCGCGGATCGCGTCGCGGAACATCAGGTCGGTATCTGACCACTCATACATGCCGGGCACTCCAGTCGCCGAGAGACAAAGGGTTGCCGCAAATATAGAACACGTTCCTATTCTTGGACAGGTGTGCCTGACGGAATCATGCCGAGCCACCTTCCGTTTCACCGATCCCGAGCCACGTCGACCGCAACCGGTCGAGGGTGCCGTCCGCGGCCAGGGCGCGCTGCGCCGACTCGATGCGGTCGCGCAGCGCGTGATCCCCGGTGCGGACGGCGACGGCGATCTCCTCCCGGGAGATGCCCCGTTCGACCACCTCGACGTGCGGGCGGTCCCGGACCAGCCAGGTGAGGACCGGCGCGAGTTTCATGACGGCGTCGCATCCGCCCGAGGACAGGTCGTCGAGGGCCTGCCCGATCCGGTCGTAGGCGTACACCCGGATCGCGCCCGCGCGGCCCTCCGCGACCAGTCGCTCCACGATCGGCTGACTGGTGTTGCCGTGCTGGACACCGACGGTCAGGCCGCGCAGGTCGTCGACCCCGCACACGCCCGGATGCCGGGACGTGTCGACGGCGAGGGACTGACCCGACACGAGGTACGGGGCGCAGAAATCGGCGCGCTCCCGCCGATCCGGCGTCACGGTGGTTCCCGAGGCGATGCAGTCGAATTCGCCGTCCGCCAGTGCGTCGAAGATTCCGTTGAAGTCGGTGCCGCGGTACGGGACGAGCGACCAGTCGAGGCCGAGTTCCCGCGCGAGCGCCCGCGTGAACTCGACGTCGAAACCCGCAGGCGCCGCACCGTCGCGGAACTCGAACGGCGGGTCGGGCAGGGCCGAACCGACCCGCAGTACCTTCGCTGCCGCCGTCATGTCGCCCCTCTCCGCCGTGGCGAATGCCTACGAGCCGATCAGCCCCAACCGCTGTGCCAGCCAGGGCAATTCCTTCTCCAGCCCGGCGGACCACACGGCGAAGCTGTGCCCGCCCGGCACTTCCACGTACTGCACGTCCATGCCGGCGTTCTTCGCGGCCTGATAGACCTTCTGCGCCCCCGGCTTGTAGGCGTCGTCGTCGCTGCCGATCACGAAGACCCCGGCCGTGTCCGGGTATTTGTTCGACGCCATCAGGTCGAGCGGATTGACCTTCTTGAACGCCGCCTCGTCACCGCCGAATCCATCGTCGATGGTGCGCTGGTGGTCGCCGAGGGTGGGCGCTTCCTGACCCGAGATGTCGAGGAACGTCGGATACACGTCGGGATAGTTGGTGGCCATCTGCAGCGAGCAGGTGCCGCCGTAGGACAGGCCGCCGATCGCCCACGCCTTCGGGTCCGGGTTCACCTGCAGGTTCGACTTCACCCAGGCCGGAACGTCCTTCGCCAGATACGTGGCCACGTTGCCCAGCTTCGAATCGGTGCACAGGGGGTTCGCGATCTGCGAACCGGTGCCGTCCGCCACCACCACGATCGGGGCCAGCCCGTCGTGTTTCGCGGCGAACTCGTTCATCGTCGTGGCGAGCTTGCCGCCGGCGAACCAGTCCTCCGGCGAGCCGGGCTGACCGGCCAGCATCACGAGCACGGGCAGCAGCGGGCGCGGATTGGCGAAGTAGGCGGGCGGCAGGTAGATCTCGGCGTCGCGGGCACCGAACCCCGACGCCGTCCCGGGAACGGACGCCGTCAGCACCCGCCCCTCGGACGGCATCCCGGGCGGGGCTGTCCACGACGCGTCGAGCGGTGTTCCCGTCACCACGTTCTCGGTGGCGCTGCCGAGGTCGTTCATCTGGACCCGGTCGAACGGTTCCGCCCCGAATGCCGTGCCCACCGTGGGGTAGGCGTCGAACACCAGGTTGACCTGCGTCGCCGACGCGAGGAGGACGGCGACGACCGCGAGCACCGACACGACGGCGGCCTTCACCGTCCGGCCGGCGCGGATCCGCGGCACGAGCAGGATGATCGCCAGGAGCCCCAGACCGATCCACACGTAAATGGAGATCTCGATGGGGTCGGGGAACGGCCGGAGAACCTTCTCGACCATCACGTACAGGACGACGGTGACGACCACCGACACGGCCAGGCAGATCGGAATCGCCTTCCTGCGGTACCACGGTGCGCGGGCGGCGAGCAGCCACACGACACCGAGCGCACCGATCACCGTGAGGATCCAGGGCAGAGGCCCGGTGATCACGCTGAGGTCGCTGAGCCAGTCCACCTCACGAAGCCTAGAGCGCGAACCCGCACTGCGTCGGCGAGTCGGAGCGACCGTTAAAATTGTGGGCGTGACATTCATCAAGGTGTGCGGTCTGCGTGACGAGGCCTCCGTCGATCTGGCCGTGCGCCTCGGCGTGGACGCCGTGGGTTTCGTGTTCGCCGACAGCGTCCGCCGGATCTCGCCCGACGACGCCGCACCGCTGGTCCGCCGGGTCACCGGCCACACCGTCGCGGTGGGCGTGTTCAAGGGGAGTTCCGTGCCGGAGGTGATCGAGGTCGCCCGCGCGGCAGGTCTCGGCACCGTCCAGGTGCACGACCTGACCTCCGCCGACGACGTCACCCGGTTGCGGGAGGCGGGGCTCGGCGTGATCCGTGCCGTCGTCGCCGGTGACACGTCGGGCGATTTCGGAGCAGACCGCATCCTCGTCGACGGGGCCACCGCCGGGGCCGGCGTGCCCTGGGACTGGGCGAACCAGAGCAGACCCGACGGCGAATGGATCCTCGCCGGCGGGCTTCATCCGGACAACGTGCGGACAGCCGTCGACGCGACCGGCGCGTGGGGTGTCGACGTGTCGAGCGGCGTCGAATCGTCCCGCGGGGTGAAGGATGCGGCGCTGATCGAGCAGTTCGTCGCGGCCGTGCGGTCCGGCGACTGAGTCAGTTGATTCAGCGCGGCATCCCGGCCACGGAATCCTCCACGTCCCACGACGCGAGCACCGTCCGGATACCGACGACCAGCGCGAGCGGCTGATCGATCATCACGTGGTGTCCGGCGTCGGGGATCTCGACGACCACCGCGGTCGGCCCGAACCGGCTGCGCATGCTGTCCATCATCTCGTCGGTGACGATTCCGTTCTCGGCGCGGAAGTAGGCGAGGCGGCAGCGCGGGTCGGATGCGCCCAGATGGCCGCTGCCCTCGCGGGAGAAGAACGAGGAATCGAACTTCCACGACCACCCGCCGTCCACCTCCTGCATCGAGGTCTCCGCGACGTGGCGCAGGACGGCGGGCACCGCGGTGTCCTGCGGCGGGACGAACCGGAACCGCTCCAGCGCCACCTCCCGGGACGGGTAGACCTTCTTCGGACCGAAGGCCCGCTGCTTCCGCGCTTCTTCCTCTTCCGGTGTGCGCGCGAGGACGGGCGAATCGATCAACTGGACACCGGCCAGGTCCTCGCCGAACAGTTGCGCGGCCACGTACGACACCATGCCGCCCATGCTGTGCCCGACCAGCACCGGTGCCCCCGAGATGCCTGCCGGTTTGGCCACGGCGAGTGCTTCCTCCGCCCACCGTTCCAGTCCGTATTCCGGGCGGCGGTCGCTGTCACCGTGCCCGGTCAGGTCGAGCGCGACGACGCGGCGGCCCGTGGCCAGCATGGGTGCCACATTGTCCCACCACCGGCTGTGGGCGGCGCCGCCGTGGACGAGCACGAGTCCGGGAGTGCCCGTCGGACCCCACGCACGGTAGTGAACCTCCGCGCCGGCGACGTCCACGCGGCCGATGTCGACCGGGGCCGCCACTGCCGTCGTGAACCATTGGGGCGCGTCCGACTGCTCGTTGCTCATTCACCGAACATACCGATCACGGGCGGACGCTCTCGGCCGCCCTATAGAAGGTCCAGCATGGCCGCGACCGCGCGTTCGACCACCGGGAACCTGTCCGGGGCCAGATCGTGCCGGGCGCCCTCGAGTTCGACGAGCGTCGTCGGTGCGGGGATCAGTGCGAGTGCCGACCGCATTTCGTCGGGAGTCGCGAACGGGTCCTTCGACCCGTGCACAACGACGGCCGGGGTGTGCAGGCCGGGCAGGTGTTCGGTGCGGAGCTTCTCCGGCTTGGCCGGTGGATGCAGCGGGTACGACAGCAAGAGCAGGGCGTCGACGAGACCCGGACGCTCCGAGGCCAGCATGGACGCCTGACGCCCGCCGTACGAGTGCCCACCTGCCCACACCGGCACCGGGACCAACTCCCGCATCACGGACACCGCGGCCGCGATGCCCTCCCGGTCCTCCGCCGCCTTCGACGGGTGCGGCGGGCCCGACGCGCGGCGCAGCCGGAACGGGAGGTCGAACCGCAGGACCACCACTCCCCGCTCCACGAACCCCTCGGTTACGGCACGCAACAGCTTTGTGTCGCAGTCACTTCCCGCTCCGTGCGTCAGGACCAGCCCGGCCGACGCGTCTCCCGCGGGGCGGTGGAGATGTCCACGCACGCCGTCGCGTTCCAGCAACTCGCTCATGCGGTTCACGGTAGTGGAAAGCCGGGCCGTGCCGGCATTCCACTACAGGGCCGTTCCGTGCCCAAAATTCCGCATTGATTGCGATTGGCTCACGGTCTGTTTGCCGTGTTTGCGGGCTGGGTACTTCAACAACACGACTGCTGGGAGTAGCCAATGGACACCATGACCATCATCTGGATCATCGTCGCGATCGTCGTCGTACTCGCCGTGGCCGCGATGCTCATCGCGGCATCGCGCAAGCGGAACGAGCGCCGCCACCAGGAGGCCGACAGCATCCGCGCGAAGGCGCAGGAGCAGACGTCCGTCGTCGAGAAGCGCGAGGCGCTGGCGGAGGAGACTGCGGCGAATGCACGGAAGGCCCAGGCAGAGGCGGAGGCGAAGGCCGCCGAGGCCAAGAGGTTGCAGGTCGATGCGCAGACCCACCAGAACACGGCGACCACGTCCCGTGACGACCTGAAGCAGGAATGGAAGAGGGCGGACGAGCTCGATCCCCAGGTCAAGACGACGGGTGCCGCGTCGAACGACGCCCGCACGACCGATCCCCGGGCGGCGGACGCTCGGACCACGGACGTCGGACCGGCCAACGCCCGGACCGACGGCACGAGTTCCACGAATACCCATGGAGCACACGCGAAGCCGACCGACACCTCGTCGACGTAGCGTTCGAATTCGATAGGCACACCGGCCCGGGCCGGTGCCCACACGGGAGGTCGGAAATGCGTATCGGACGGCTCCTGTCGTTGATCGTGATCATCTGGCTGATCATCGGCGCCATCGCCGTGTTCCAGCGCGGCTATTTCAAGGACGCGCAGGCCGATTGTGCCAGCGCCGGAACGATAGCCGTCACCGTGATCGCCGGACCGCTCAACTATGCGGGCGTGAACCCGAAGATCGATTGTGAAGTGCCGCAACCGAGTCAATAGCTCCTAGCAGTCAACGGAAAGAGGGAAGACCGTGATCGTTCTCGGAATCATCCTGCTCGTCATCGGCCTCGTCGCGGGGATCTCGATTCTCACGACGATCGGAATCATCCTGCTCGTCATCGGCCTCGTACTCCTGCTGCTGGGCACGACGGGCCGCGCGGTCGGCGGCCGGAAGTACTGGTATTGACGTCGGCGACCGTGCCCGATCATTGACATTATCAATGATTGATAGATAGGTTCCTTTCGGGTATGCAGGCGTGCTACGCACGGCTGCCGACGAAAGGAACCTATCAATGTCTCCGGTTGCACTGGCACGGAACATCTTCGACGCCGATCACGACGCGTTCCGGGACACGGTGCGCCGGTTCGCCGAACGCGACGTCGCGCCATTCCTTCGCGAATGGGCCGATGCGGGGCAGGTCGACCGGGACGTCTACCGTCAGGCCGGCAAGCTCGGACTCCTCGGGATCAACGTCGAGGAGCGATTCGCCGGCGGCGGAACCGACGACTTCCGTTTCAACGCCATCGTCATCGAAGAACTGTGCCGCGTCGGGGCGCCCGCCGTGGTGATGGGCCTGGCCGGCATCAACGACCTCGTCACGCCCTACCTCGCCTCGCTGGCGAACGAGGAGCAGAAGCACCGATTCCTGACACCCCTGTGCACCGGCGAGAAGATCGGCGCGATCGCCATGACCGAGCCGGGCGCCGGGAGCGACCTGGCCGCGATCTCCACGACCGCCGTCGTCGACGGCGACGACCTCGTCCTGAACGGCACCAAGATTTTCATCAGCAACGGCATGCTCGCCGACTTCGTGATCGTCGTGGCCAAGACGGATCCGGCCGCAGGGAAGAAGGGCATGAGCTTACTGGTGGTCGAGGCCGGAATGGGCGGATTCACCCGCAACGGGCCGTTGCACAAGGTCGGGCTGAGCGCGCAGGACACCGCCGAGCTCGTGTTCGACGGCGTCCGCGTCCCCCGCGAGAACGTCCTCGGCGAACCGAACGAGGGCTTCGGCTACCTGCGCCACAATCTGCCCCAGGAGCGCCTCAGCGTGGCCGTCACGTCCATGGCGTCGATGCGACGGACGTTCGACCAGGCCCTGACGTACAGCTGCGACCGCACGGCATTCGGCCGGCGGGTGGCCGACTTCCAGGTCAACCGTTTCTACCTCGCGGAACTCGCCACCGAGATCGAGATCGCGCAGTGCTTCACCGACCGCTGCATCCTCGACGCCGCGCACGGCACGCTCGACGAGGTGACCGCGGCGATGGCCAAATGGTGGATCACCGAGCTCCAGCAGCGGGTCGTCCAGCGGGCGGTCCAGCTGCACGGCGGCTACGGATACATGCGCGAGTACGACGTCGCGCAGGACTATCTCGACTGCCGCGGCGGCCCGATCTACGCCGGCACCACGGAGATCATGAAGGAGATCATCGGGCGTCGGCTTACGCGGCCCTGACGGGTCCCGTTGCTCGCGAGGGTGATTCACGCGACGGGTGCCCCGGGCGTCCGCCCGCGATCGCGATCCCGAAAGCGTTGGCGATCTCTTCCATTGACATCTTCAATGATTAATGTTTAATTGTGATCCGCGCTACACGCGCGCCCCGCTCTGTTGTCCCACGCTCGGCCAAGGAGTATCGATGACGGTCACCGCCACCGCCGGCACCATGTCGGCCACCCGACGCAAGAAGGAAGTTCGCAGGGTGATCCTGTCGAGCTACCTGGGCAGCACCATCGAGTTCTACGACTTCCTGCTCTACGCCACCGCGGCGTCCCTCGTCTTCGGTCCGGTGTTCTTCGCCGGCCTGGACCCCCTCGCCGCGACCATCGCGTCGATGGGGACGTTCGCCGCCGGCTATGTCGCACGCCCGCTGGGCGGAATCGTCTTCGGCCACTTCGGCGACACGGTCGGCCGGAAGGCGATGCTGCTGATCTCCATGACCGTCATGGGCATCGCCTCGTTCGCGATCGGGCTCATTCCCCCGCCGGAGATGATCGGGTCCTGGGCGGCGGTGCTCCTCGTCCTCCTCCGCGTCTGCCAGGGACTCGCCGTCGGCGGCGAATGGGGTGGCGCAGCGCTGATGTCGCTCGAACACGCCGAATCCGGCAAGCGCGGGTTCGCCGCGGCCTTCACCAACGCGGGCGCGCCGACCGGTGCCCTGCTCGGCACCCTCGCCCTGGCGGCCGTGTCACTGCTGCCCGATGAGCAGTTCCTGACGTGGGGCTGGCGCATCCCGTTCCTGATCTCGGCGCTCATGCTGGCCCTCGGCCTGTTCGTCCGGTCCAAAGTGTCGGAGAGCCCGCTGTTCACGGCGGCGCTGAAGGAATCGGCCGAGAAGGAGACCACCCCGCCCATCGTCACCATCCTGAAGCGGCCCCGCGCGGTCGTCGTGGCGTCGATGAGCTGCATCGCGAGCTTCGGAATGCAGACCGCGTTCACCACTTTCGCCATCACCTACGCCGTGTCGAGCGGCGCCCAGCGATCCGACGCGCTGCTGGCGTTCTCCCTCTGCCAGTTCTGTGCGATCTTCCTGGTCCTCGGATCGGCGCGACTGTCCGACCGGATCGGCCGCAGGCCGGTCATGCTCGCGGGTCTCGCTGCGATGATCCTCAGCGTCTACCCGCTGTTCCTGCTGCTCGGCACGGGACAGTTCCTGTTCATCGCACTCGCCTTCGTCGGGTACACCATCTGCCACTCGGCCACCTACGGGCCGATGGCCGCATTCATCTCCGAGCAGTTCGGCACCCGCGCCCGCTACACCGGCGCGTCGCTCGGATACCAGCTGGCCACGCTCGTCGGCGCGGGATTCACCCCCGTCATCCTGGCGTCGCTGTTCGCGTCGTCCGGCAAGTCGATCGTCCCGGTCGGGCTGTTCGTCATCGCACTGTGCGTGGTCAGCGCCGTCTTCCTTCTCGCGACGAAGGAAAGCAAGGACAACGACCTGAGCGCCGACACCCCGTCGGCCTGACCCGAGCCCGAGAGTAGTTTCGAAGAGAACGAGGAGTCACCATGGACAACGAAGGCATCGGCTCGTGGCTCGAGCGCCGCATCACCATGACGCCGAAGAACGAGGCACTCGTCTTCGACGGACGAGCCGTCACCTACGAGGAGATGGCCCTGCGGACCCGCCGGCTCGCCCACGGCCTGCGCGCCCTCGGCGTCGAGAAGGGTGACTGCGTAGGCTTCTTCGGGTTCAACGACCCCGCGGCGCTCGAGGTGATGTTCGCCGCCGGGCTGCTCGGCGCCACGTACCTCCCGCTCAACGCCCGCCTCACCGCCGAAGAAGCGCGCTACGTCCTCGGCGATTCACGCTGCACCACAGTGATCTTCGGCGATCAGCAGGCGGACGTCGCACAGGAACTCTCGCGGTCGGAGTCCCCGGTCACCACCTGGATCGGGCTGACCGACTCGTGGTCCGCCCACACCTACGGGGGCGTGCGGACCGGGCAGCCCGACACCCCCATCGACGAGCAGGTGGGTCTCGACGACCTGTCGGTGCTCATGTACTCGTCGGGCACCACCGGCGCACCGAAGGGCGTCATGCTCAGCCACGGAAACATGCTGTGGAACGCCATGAACCAGCTTCTCGCCCAGGACATGACGTCGAAGGAACGCACACTGTCGGTGGCGCCGCTGTTCCACATCGGCGGCATCGGCGGGGCCGTCACACCGACGCTGCTGTCCGGGGGCACCGTCGTGCTGCTGCGCAAGTTCGACGCCGGCGCCGTCCTCGACACGATCGAGAAGGAACGCATCACCACGTTCTTCGCGGTCCCCACGATGATCCAGGAACTCTGGCACCACCCCCGGTTCGCGGGCGCCGACCTGTCCAGCCTGCGGGCCATCTGCGTCGCCGGGGCTCCCCTGCCCGAAGCGCTGATCTCGCCGTGGCAGGAACGCGGCGTCGCGATCGCGCAGGCCTACGGCCTGACGGAAACCGCGCCGTCGGTGACCATGCTGTCGGGGGACGACGTCCGCGCGAAGGTCGGATCGGCAGGCAAGCGGACGTTCTTCACCGACGTCGACGTCGTCCGCCCGGACGGGTCGAGCGCCGAACCCAACGAGATCGGTGAGATCGTCGCGAAGGGACCGAACGTGATGCTCGGCTACCTGAATCAGCCCGAGGCGACGGGTCGCACCATCGTGAACGGCTGGCTGCACACCGGCGACGCCGGCTACTTCGACGACGACGGCTTCCTCTTCATCTGCGACCGCTACAAGGACATGTACATCTCGGGCGGAGAGAACGTCTACCCCGCCGAGGTCGAGGCGGCGCTGCTGAAGCTGGACGGCGTGCGGGAGGCGGCGGTGATCGGCGTCCCGCACGAGAAGTGGGGCGAGACCGGCATGGCCTTCGTCGTCGCCACCGACGGCACCGCCCTCGACGAGGACACGGTGCGCACCCGGCTGCGAGAGAAGCTCGCGGGGTTCAAGATTCCCACGTTCATCCGGATGGCGGAGGGACTCCCCCGCACCGCGACCGGCAAGATCCGCAAACCGGACCTGCGAACCTCCGCCCGTGAGTACTTGTTAACGTCCCGCGGTTGACAAGTACTCACGGGCCGTGGGAGGTGCTGTCCGCGTGGACGCGGATGTACCCGGACGACGGCTACGCCGTATTCTGCCTGTCCGCAACGGGCGGGAGTGTGCAGTGCGCCAAGGGGCTCGTCCTGGGCGCGCATCATTCCTACGCCGACGCCCCGCCGCTCGACGTCCTGATCCACCCGGGCGGCCAGGGTACGCGACCGCAACTGCTGGACGACGCCCATCTCGGCTGGGTCCGCAGGCAGCGCGCCGAGGTCCCGCTGATGGCCAGCGTGTGCACGGGTGCCCTGGTCTACGCGAAAACCGGCCTGCTGAACGGCAGGCCGGCGACGACGCACTGGGCGTCACTGGAATTGCTGGCGGAGATCGATCCGAGCATCGTCGTGCGACCGGACGACCGCTTCGTCGACGACGGCGACGTGATCACCTCGGCAGGCGTGTCCGCGGGCATCGATGGCTTCGCCCCGTGAGTACTTGTTAACCGCCGGCGGTTAACAAGTACTCACGGGTGCGTCAGCGCACGACCGGCAGCGACACCCGGCTGGGGTACCGTGCCCCGGTGTGCACGCTCTGGTGGGCGACCACGAATTCGTCTGATGCGTAGGCGGATTCACCGGTGTTGAGGTTGCGGTCCCAGCGGGGGTGGTTGCTGGACGTCACCTGGACGCGGATGCGCTCACCGGGCTGGAACGTGACGGCCGTGGACCACAGGTCGATCGCGTACTCGTACACCTCCCCGGGCTCGAGCAGGCTCGGCTCGGCGGATGTGTACGCCCCCGGGGTCCGGTAGGAGTCGCGGTACCGGGCGCGCACCATGCCGTCGGTGAGCGTGATCGACGTGCCGTCCGCCGTGACCCGGCACAGCCTGACGACGAAGTCGGTGTCGACGGCACTGGACGACGCGAACAGTGTCGCGCACACCCGGCCGATCACCGTCAACGGCTCGGTGAGGACCTCGCCGGTGAACACGAGGACGTCGTCGCGGGATTCGACCCGGCTCTGTTCCAGTGCGCCGGGTGCGCACGTTCCCGGCATCATCGTCGCCCCACCGACCGTCGGCACCGGATCCGCCGGGTCGTAATCGTAGTCGACGCGTCCTTCCGTCTGTTCCGCTTCCGCGGCGAGGCTTCCGCCGAGGGCGAGGAACAGGTCCGCGGTGCGGGTGGGCTCCGGGAAGCGGTCGTACGTCCGCCACCGGTTTTCCCCCATCACGAAGATCCGGACCCGCGGCAGGTCGGGTTCCTCGTCGCCGAGCACCGCCGCGTACCACTGCGCGTGCACGGACGACAGGTCCTGACCCGAGTCGAGCACCGCCTGGTTGGCGGGACTGCCGAACACCACCGACCCGCCGAGCCCGGAGAAGTTGGTGTGACTCCACGGACCCACGATCAGGTACGGCGCGGGGGCCGCACCGGAATCACTGTGGGCGAGTTGGCCGAAGTACTGGTCGAGGGTGCTGTTGACGAAGATGTCGTACCACCCGCCGATGTGCAGCGTGGGGAGGTCGACGGACCGGTCGCTCGCGCTGTCCCACAGGTCGCGGCTGGGGTGGTCGATCGAGAATCCGAGCGATTCGACGATCGGCGACGCGAAGAACGCGGGGGCGTCGGCCGCCAGGTCGCGCAGGGGCAGGGCGTCGAAGAACGCGTCCTCGGACATCGCCCGATCGATCCGCGCCCACGACTCCCATTCACGTTCTGCGCGTGCCGGATCCGTGCGGGACAGTTTCGCGATCTCGGCCGGTCCGACCGACAGGTGCCCCCACCCGAGCCGGGCGCCGAATTCGACCGCACCTCCGCGCACGAGCCCGCCGGACCGCGCGTTGCCGCCAGCCGAGATTCCCGGGGCGATGCCGCGCAGGGCAGGCGGCTTCTCCTGGGCTGCGCGCCACTGGGTTTCGGCGAAGTAGGACCGTCCCCACATGCCGACGGCTCCGGTCGAGTACGGCAGTTCGGCGGCCCACTGCACGGTGTCGTAGCCGTCCGGGCCTTCGTTCTCGGACGGCACGAACTCGCCGTCGGAGCCGAACCGGCCGCGGACGTCCTGCATGATCACCACGAATCCGCCTGCCGCGACCGTGGTGGGGTTGAGGTAGCCGGAGTTGACGGACAGGTCGCGGCCGTACGGGGTGCGGGTGAGCAGCACCGGGAAGCGGCCGCGTGCATTCGGGCGGTAGACGGTCGAGCGGAGGACGACGCCGTCCCGCATCGTCGCCTCGACGTCGTTCTCGATCAGTACATCGTGTTTCACAGGTTTGGTCGCTTTCGACGGGAGGTGGGTCATTTGCCGAGGTCGGTGGTGCTGGTCCGGTAGGTTTCGCGGACCGTGAGGGTGGTGAGGGCGCTGACCAGGCAGCAGCCCGCGGTGAACACGGCCACCGGTATCCAGCCGTTCGATCCGGGCCGGACGAGGGTCGCGGCGATGGTGGGGGCGAATCCGGTGGCCACCAGGGCCAGCTGCCCGGAGATCGCCATGCCCGAGTACCGGATGCGCGTCTCGAACATCTCGGCGTACAGCGCGGGGCCGATGGCGTTGACGAGCGAGTAGCCGACCACCATCACGATGCACGCGGTGATCAGGATCAGGGCCGTCGAACGCTGGCTGATCGCCCAGAAGAACCCGGAGACGGAGACCGCGCAGACGAGGTTGCCGGTGATGAAGACCGGTTTGCGGCCGATCCGGTCGGCGAGAATCCCGGCGGCGGGTTGCGCGACGAGGGCGAGCGCGGCGGTGAGGACGGTGGCGCCCACCATGACGGTCCGGGGCACACCGGCTTCGTGGGTGCCCCACGACAGGGCGAAGGCGCTGAAGATGGTGGACACCACCGCGAACAGTCCGCAGCCCACGACCCGCAGCACGCTCGGCCAGTGGTCGCGGAAGATCACCTTCGCCGGCATCTCCTTCGGCCCGTCGGCGACCACGGCCTCCTCGAACACGTCGCTCTCGGGCAGCATCCGGCGGATCACGAGACCGGCGAGTGCGACGAACATGCTGAGCAGGAACGGGATACGCCATCCCCAGCCCAGGAAGGCGTCCTCGGGCAGCGCGGAGAACACGAGGACCACCAGCGACGCCAGCAGCATGCCGGCGGCCGCACCGGTGTTCACCCAGCTCGCCGCGAGCGCACGACGGCCTGCGGGTGCGTGTTCGAGGGCCAGGGACGCCGCTCCCGCCGACTCGCCGGCCGCCGACGCGCCCTGGACGGCCCGGAGCAGCACCAGCAGGATCGGCGCCGCGACGCCGATCGCCCCGTAGGTCGGCAAGCAGCCGATGAGGGACGTGGCCACGCCCATCATCACGAGCGTCACCACCAGCATCCGCTTGCGTCCGAGCGTGTCCCCGAAGTGCCCGAAGACGAGAGCCGCGAGTGGCCGGACGACGTACCCGATCCCGATGGTCGCCATCGACACGATGGTTCCCCAGAACGAACCGAGATCCGGGAAGAACAGGGTGTTGAACGCGAGCGCGGAGAAGGAGGCGTAGATGAAGAAGTCGTAGTACTCGAGGGTGCTGCCCACGAAGGAGGCCAGGGCGGCCCGGCGCGCGTGGGACGACCGGGCGCTCGTGTCGGCACGTAGGGCGCGGCCGTCGAATGTGGAAGTCATGTGGTTCCTACCTGAAAGTGAAGGGCTTCCGGGAGTTCGGAGAGGCCTCGAGGTGGGTGCGACATCGGGGACCGGGAGTTGTCCAGGTCACATCCGTTGCCGCCGAGGGAGACTCTGCCAAAGAAACCGATCACCGTCCAAGAGCAGTATCGGCAGTGATTGATAACCGATCTTTATTACTCGGTGCCCGGCGTCGGCAGTACCTCGGCGGCGAGGTCGAGAACCGTCTGCACGACGGGCGACACGGGACGGTCCGACCAGGCCAGCGCCGCCCGGACTTCGAATCGCCCGGCGTCGAGGGGGATCAGCACCACCCGATTGGGATACGTCTGCACGTCGCCGGGCACGAGCGCCACACCGACCCCTGCCGCGACGAGGGCGGTCAGGACGA
The DNA here is from genome assembly GCF_019378875.1 of Rhodococcus sp. USK10. Taxonomy (NCBI): domain Bacteria; kingdom Bacillati; phylum Actinomycetota; class Actinomycetes; order Mycobacteriales; family Nocardiaceae; genus Rhodococcus; species Rhodococcus sp. USK10. The sequence continues at coordinate 6,272,806 of NZ_CP076048.1, read as the reverse complement.
TGCCGTCGGTGGTCTCCTGCACGATGTTCGGCGTGAACCCGGCATCCCGGCACGCGGCGAGCAGATCCCGGCGGAGCGTGGATCCGGTGGCGGCGGGATTCGCGACGAACGGTTCCTCCTGCAGTTCCGCGAGGTCGATCGACTTCCGTTCGGCGAGTGGGTGATCGCTCGGGAGCAGCGCGCTGAGGTATTCCACCGAGATCTGCCGCGTGAGCACGTGGGGGTGCGAGACCGCGTCGGAGACGATCCCGAGGTCCAGTTGCCCCTCCCAGATCTCGTCGAGGATCTGGCCACTCACCGTCGCCCCCTCGAGGACGAGGTCGATCAGGGGGTACCGGCGGCGCACCGACCTTGCCAGAGAGGACAATTCGGTCTGTCCGTAGGCTCCGCTGAAGCCGACCCGGACGCGTCCCTCGACCTCCGGATCCGCGATCACCGCGGCATCGACGGCGCGGTCGATCCCGGCGAGGGCGTCCTTGCACGGCTGGAGGAAGCGCTCCCCCGCCGCGGTGAGCCGGACCGATCGCGTGGTGCGGTCGAACAGTTTCACACCGAGACGCTTCTCGAGTTGCTGCACCTGCTGGCTCACCGCCGGTTGCGCGATGTGCAGCACCTCGGCGGCCCGGCCGTAGTTGAGTTCCTCGGCGACCGCGACGAACGACTTCATCCAGCGGATTTCCACGGCCGGTCAGTCCACCACGAACACCGTGAGACGCACCTCGCCGGGCAGGCGTTCGCCGGTGCCGACGAGGATCCGCGAGCGCAGCCACGACCATCGGCCCTCGGCGGCGGTGAGCCGCGGTGTGCAGCGGAAGTAGATGCGATCGGCAGGCACGGGCTCGCCCGCGACCAGCCGGGCGATGTCTTCCGGGGTGCCCGAGCGGAGCCCGAAGTTGGTGACGTAGATCCGGTCGCCGTCGTCGGTCTCGATCGCGTACTTGGCCTCGAGTTCGGTGATCGTGGACGAGCTGAGCACCTGGAAGTCCGCTCCGGCCGGCAGCACGGTGCCGCGGAGTTCGGGACCCTCGACGCGCCCCCCGACGATGGGGATGATGCGGCGGGTGCCTTCGGGTGTGGATCCGATCTCCACCGGATCGGCGACCTGCACGACGAACGTGGCGAGGAACGACAGGCTGGGCGGGGCCGGGGCGAGCAGGTCGGTCATCGTGCCCTACTCGGGACGTGCGGGAAAGGCGATGCTCTGCAACGTGTCCCGCATCTGATTCACGACCGATTCGGGGATGCCCTCGAAATAGCGTCCGTGGGCGGCGTCGACGCGGGCCTTGGCGTCGTCGCGGAGCCGCCTGCCCTCGTCGGTCGCGGCGATCAGTTTGTTGCGGCGATCGGAGGGGTCGAGGGTGCGCACGACGAGTCCGCGTTCCTCGAGTTCGTCGACGAGTCCCACGATCTGGCTGGGGTCGAGGCCCATGGTGGCGGCCACTCCGCGCTGGTTGACGCCCTCGGCCTGTTCGCACGCGAGGACCAGCACCGAGTAGGACCGCACCCGCAGTCCGGTGGGAACGAGGGCCTTGTTCACCGAGCCCAGCACCATTCCGCCGACGCGGGAGAGCAGGAACCCGATGTCGTCCGATAACGCCTGCGCCTCTGTCATGCGACGACCCCCTTCCGATGAGTGTCGCTAGAGTAGCAGATCTTAATGATTGACTTTCTCAATCATCAATGATTACGTGTGATTCAGCGAACACGACCTTAGGAGAATCACGACATGGACCTCACCGACAAAGTCGCCGTCGTCACCGGCAGCGGACAGGGCCTCGGGCTCGCCTACGCCAAGGACCTGGCACGCCACGGCGCCGCGGTCGTGATCAACGACGTCAACCAGGCCACCGCCGACGCCGCCGTCGCCGAGATCACCGCCGCGGGCGGCCGCGCCGTCGCCGTCGTCGCCCCGGTCGGCAGCACCGAGACCGCTCGAGCCCTCGTCACGGGCGCGGTCGACGCCTTCGGCCGCCTCGACGTCATGGTCACCAACGCCGGCATCCTCCGCGACAAGGTGCTGTGGAAGATGACCGACGACGACTTCGACGCCGTCGTCGGCGTGCACCTGCGCGGCACGTTCACCTGCGTCCGTGAAGCGGTCCTGCGGTTCCGCGAACAGGGCGACGGTGGTCGCATCATCTGCATCGGCTCCCCCGCCGGCCAGCGCGGCAACTTCGGGCAGACCAACTACTCCGGCGCCAAGTCCGGCATCGTCGGCATGGTCCGCACGTGGGCGCTCGAACTGCAGCGCGCCGGCATCACCGCCAACGCCGTCTGCCCGGTCGCCGCGACCGCGATGACCGAGACCGTCCCGTTCCTCGCCCCCTACATCGAGGGCATGAAGAACGGCGAACCGCTGCCCGACATCATCCGTCGCGAGGTGGGGATGGGCACCCCCGACGACGCTGCGGGCATCATCTCGTTCCTCGCCTCCGACGCCGCGGCCGACATCACCGGACAGGCGTTCGCCGTCGGCGGCGACCGGCTCGCACTGTGGTCGCACCCCGAACTGACCGCGGTCGAGTACCACGACGGCGGCTGGTCGGCCGACGACATCGCCGCCCAGTGGACGGCCGCGTTCGGCGACTCCGTCCAGTCCGTCGGCGAGGAATTCCCCGAGGAGTTGATGGCCAAGTGAGCAGGTACGAGTACGGCATCGACTTCGACACGATCGACGCCATCGATATCCACACCCACGTCGAGATCGACGGCTGCGGACACCGGTCCCTCGACGACGAACTGATGGCCGCGTCCGAGAAATACTTCAAGTCCGGCGAGGAACGCACCCCGTCCATCGATGCGATCGCCGACCACTACCGGGCCCGCAACATGGCCGCGGTCGTGTTCACCGTCGACGCCGCCTCCGCCAGCGGACACGCCGCCAACTCTGTCGAAGAGATCGCCGAAGGCGCCGCCCGCCACAACGACGTCCTCATCCCGTTCGGCTCCGTCGACCCCTGGCAGGGCAAGGCCGCCGTCCGCCGCGTCCACCGCCTCGTCGACGACTTCGGCGTCAAGGGCTTCAAATTCCACCCCAGCATGCAGGGATTCGAACCGAACGACCGCCGGTTCTACCCGCTCTACGACGCCATCACCGAGGCCGGGGTCCCCGCCCTGTTCCACACCGGCCAGACCGGCATCGGCGCCGGCCTGCCCGGCGGACACGGCATCAAACTGCGCTACTCCGACCCGATGCTCCTCGACGACGTCGCCGCCGACTTCCCCGACCTCACCGTGATCATGGCCCACCCCGCCGTCCCGTGGGTCGACGCACAGATCTCCATCGCCACCCACAAGGCCAACGTCTACATCGACCTGTCCGGATGGTCGCCGAAGTACTTCCCGCCGCAGCTGGTCAAGGCCGCCAACAGCATGCTCCGCGGCAAGGTGCTCTTCGGATCCGACTTCCCCGTCATCCAGGTCGACCGCTGGATCACAGACTTCGAGAACCTCGACATCAAACCGGAGGTCGCACCGCTGATCTTCAAGCAGAACGCCCTGCGTGTTCTCGGTATCAAAGACTAGGAGCCCTGACATGAGCACCACCGCAGCCACCACCACCCGGGTCGCCACCCTCGCCGACCTCGCCGCGCTCGAGGGCACGTCGCTCGGCACCAGCTCGTGGATCGACATCCCGCAGCAGCGGATCGACACGTTCGCCGACGCCACCGGCGACCATCAGTGGATCCACGTCGACCCCGAACGCGCCCGGGCCGAGAGCCCGTTCGGCGGACCCATCGCCCACGGGTACCTCACGTTGTCGCTGATCATCCCCATGTGGGACGAGATCCTGACCGTCGACAGCGTGACGATGGCCGTCAACTACGGGCTGAACAAGGTCCGGTTCACCAACCCGGTGCCCGCCGAGGGACGTGTCCGGCTCAGCGCGACGCTGCAGTCCGTCGAGGAACTGCCCAAGGGCGGCGTCCAGGTGACGGTCGCGGGGCAGATCGAACTGGAGGGCAGCGAGCGACCCGCGGTAGTCGTCGAGGCCGTGTACCGCTTCTTCGAAACCCACCCGTGAGTACTTGTTAACGTCGGGCGGTTGATAAGTACTCACGGGCGGCGGAGCCGCACGACCTACTCGGGCGCCTGGTCGTCGGGCTCGACCTGCTCCTCCTGCTTGCGCTCGGACGCGTTGCCCGCGATTCCCTTCGCCTCGCGTTCGGCCGCCAGCCGGTCTTCCATGTCGTCGACGAGGTCTGCGATCCGCTGGTGTTCGGGGAGCTGATCGTGTCGATCCGGATTCGCCTTCATCACGCTCCTTCCGCCGGGTGCGACGTGCCGCAATCCTGCGACTCCTGGACGCACAATTCGAACTGTACGCCGCGGGCCCGGCGGAAGCGGGCATTCGTCACGGTACGAACTGGACGGCCGTCTTTCACACATTTCGGATCGTCGCCGAAACCCGTTGCCGAACAGCGTTTTACGAGGCAGCGATCCTCCAATGCCGCACTGCGCAACCTCATTTCGGGATCGACGCGGGCACCTCCACCGCGACGAGTAGGCGATGAATTCGATGCACAATCGACACCGTCTTGCGAGAACCCGCAGCCGGCACCTCGTACTCTGGACCGGTACCACCCGAAGGAGGACCGATATGCCAGCAGTCACCACACCGCACGTCTACGTTCATCGCGCCGGCGATCGGCTGAAAACCAAGATTTCCTGGTTGGATTCGAAGCACTCGTTCTCCTTCGGCCAGCACTACGACCCCGACAACACGCACCACGGACTGCTGCTCGTCAACAACGACGACACGGTGCTCCCCGGTCAGGGATTCGACACCCATCCGCACAAGGACATGGAGATCGTCACCTGGGTGCTGCGCGGCTCGCTCGTCCACCAGGACTCGATCGGCCACTCCGGCATCATCTATCCCGGCCTTGCGCAACGCATGAGCGCAGGCAAGGGCATCATGCATTCCGAGAAGAACGACAGTTGGCGCCTCGCCGGTGAGCAGCACCACGAGCCGGTGCATTTCGTCCAGATGTGGGTGGTACCCGACGAACCCGGACTCGCCCCGAGTTACGAACAACTCGAGATCGAGGACGAGATCCTCGAGGGCGGGCTGGTGCCCGTTGCGTCCGGAATGCCGGAATACAAGGACAATTCGGCGATCCGGATCAACAACAAGCACGCGGCGCTGCATGTCGCGCGAATCTTCCCCGGCGCACCGGTGACCCTTCCCGAAGCGCCGTTCCTCCACGTGTTCGTCGCCCGGGGCACCGCGGAGATGGAGGGTGTCGGCACCCTGTACGAGGGCGACGCCGTGCGGCTGAGTGCCTCCGGTGGCCAGCAGATCTCCTCCCACTCCGGCGCCGAGGTGCTCGTATGGGAGATGCACGCCCGCCTCGGCGGCTGAGTTCCCAGCAAGTTCACAGCCGGACGGAACGCCGCGCGCAGGTTCGTGCGCCACGATCGGGGGCACAGCCCGATCATGGAGAGGTATCCACAGTGAACAAGGACGTCGAGAAGAGCCGACTGCGCATCAGCCGCCGCCGCGCATTTGCGGTCGGGGGAACGGTGAGTCTGGGTGGGCTGATCGCCGCCTGCACCGGGAACGGGAGCAGCGGCACGGCGGCATCGGCCACGTCGACCGCGGCCGCTTCGAGCGCGACGCCGACGAGCGCCGACGCGGTGACGGCCCTGCTCGACCAGGCTCCGCAGTGCGTGATGGCCGTCGAGGAGACGCAGGGGCCGTACTGGTTCGACGTCGACTCCATCCGCAGCGACATCCGCGAAGACCGGCCGGGGACGAACCTGCAGCTCGCACTGCGGGTGCAGGACCTGACGAACTGTTCCGCGGACGGTTCCGCCGCGATCGTGAGCAATGCCGTCGTGGAGATCTGGCACTGCGACGCGGGCGGCGTGTACTCCGGCTTCGAGTCGGGTTCGAAGGCCGCGGACCTCAGCGGCAACAGCGCGCCCGGTGGCGGCGGCCAGCCGCCGCAAGGCGCACCCGGTGGTGGCGGACAGCCCCCGGCCGGTGGTCCCGGTGGACCCGGCGGACCCGGCGGCGACATGTCCGGCGGCTCGGGTGAGACGTCCGACGGCTCCTACAGCGTCGGCGACAGCGAGGCCACCACCACGGACGACGGCACGTACCTTCGCGGCGCCCAGACGACGGACGCGAACGGCATCGCCCAGTTCACGACCATCTTCCCCGGCTGGTACACCGGCCGGACCACGCACATCCATCTCAAGGTGCACATCGACAAGAAGACGGTGCTCACCACCCAGCTGTACTTCGACGAGGCCCTGCTCGACGAGGTGTACGCGACCGCGCCGTACTCCGACCACACCGGCCGGGAGAACAACGTGACCAACGCCACGGACGGCATCTACGACGACGCCGGCCTGCTGACCGTCGCCACGCAGTCGGACGGCTACCTCGCGGCGATCAACCTCGGCATCGACGTCTGACCGTTCCCCGGTCCTTTGTTTCGCCCTGAGCGCAGTGGTGGACCTGTCGGCGCGGAACGGTGTAAGGATGGAACGCATGACCACGGCTCAGCGCTCCGGCATCGACCTCACCCACCTCGACAGCGACACCCGCGCCCAGGACGACCTGTTCGTTCACGTGAACGGCAAGTGGATCGACGAATACGAGATTCCCGCGGACCGGGCGATCGACGGCGCGTTCCGCACGCTCTACGACAAGGCCGAGGTCGACGTCCAGAACATCATCGAGGAGGCGGCGGGCTCCGGCGCGACCCCGGGGACCGACGCGCAGCGCATCGGCGATCTGTACGGCAGCTTCATGGACGCAGACATCGTGGAGGCGGCGGGGCTCGCTCCGATCGCCGGGGAGCTCGCCGACGTGGCCTCGGCCGCCGACCGCTCCGTCCTCGCCGCCGTCATCGGGCGCCTGCAGCGCACGGGGGTCGGCGGGGCCGTCGGTCACTACGTCGACACGGACGCCAAGAACTCCGCGCGTTACCTGGTCCACTTCAGTCAGGCCGGCATCGGCCTGCCCGACGAGTCGTATTACCGCCAGGACAACCATGCGGAGATCCGCACCGCGTACGTGGCGCACATCGCGAAGATGTTCGCCCTCGCCGGTGTCGACTACGACGCGCAGCGCGTGTTCGACCTGGAAACGAAGATCGCGGCAGGCCATTGGGACGTCGTGAAGCGTCGCGACGCCGAGCTGAGCTACAACCTGCTCACCCTCGACCAGCTGCCCGCCGGGTTGGACTGGTCTTCGTGGATCGGCGCGCTCGGGGGCACGTCGGAGCAGTTCGCCGAGATCGTGGTCCGCCAGCCCGACTATCTCACCACCCTGACCGGGCTGTGGACGTCCGAGGATCTCGACGACTGGAAGGCGTGGGCGACGTGGAACGTCATCCGCTCCCGCGCCCCGTATCTCACGCAGGCGCTGGTCGAGGAGAATTTCGCGTTCTACGGCAAGACCCTGACCGGTGCCGAGGAGATTCGTGACCGCTGGAAGCGCGGGGTGTCCCTGGTCCAGGATCTGCTGGGCGAGGCCGTCGGCAAGCTGTACGTCGAGCGGCACTTCCCGGCGGACGCGAAGGCCCGCATGCAGGAACTCGTCGCGAACCTGCAGGAGGCGTACCGGCGCAACATCTCCGACCTGGACTGGATGAGCCCGGAGACCCGGCAGGCCGCGCTGCGCAAGCTGGAGAAGTTCACGCCGAAGATCGGGTACCCCGACAAGTGGCGGGACTACTCGGCCGTCACCATCTCCCGCGACGATCTGGTTGGCAACTACCGCAGCGGCTACGCGGCGGAGTACGACCGCGACCTCGCGAAGCTCGGTGGCCCGGTCGACCGCGACGAATGGTTCATGACACCGCAGACGGTCAACGCCTACTACAACCCTGGCATGAACGAAATCGTCTTTCCCGCAGCCATTCTGCAGCCGCCGTTCTTCGACGCCGCGGCCGACGACGCCGCCAACTACGGTGGTATCGGTGCCGTCATCGGTCACGAGATCGGCCACGGCTTCGACGATCAGGGCGCCAAGTACGACGGCGACGGCAACATGATCGACTGGTGGACCGACGACGACCGGACCGAGTTCGGCAAGCGCACGAAGGCGCTGATCGAGCAGTACAACGCGTTCGAGCCGAAGGCGCTGCCCGGGCACACGGTGAACGGCGAGTTCACCATTGGTGAGAACATCGGCGACCTCGGTGGTCTGTCCATCGCCATCGCCGCGTACCGGATCGCGACGGACGGGTCCGATCCGGAGGTCCTCGACGGCCTGACCGGGATCCAGCGGGTGTTCTTCGGCTGGGCGCAGGTGTGGCGCACCAAGGCCCGGGACGCGGAGGCACTCCGCCGGCTCGCCGTCGACCCGCACTCGCCGCCGGAGTTCCGCTGCAACGGCGTGATCCGCAACCTGGACACGTTCCACGACGCGTTCGACGTCCAGCCCGGCGACGCCCTGTATCTGGATCCGGAGAAGCGCGTCAAGATTTGGTAGCCGGCTACCGCAGACGGTCGCCCGTCGCCGCGGAGAAGAAGTACACCTCGCCGGGCTTCGGCCGCAGGTGCACCCTCTCCCCCGCGGCGACGGTGCGGGTGCGATCCACCCGCACCACCACCTTCCCGGACGTGCCGGACGCGTACACGAACGACTCGGCACCGAGTTCCTCGAGCAGGTCGGTCTCGACGGTGTACGAGTCCTTACGCCACGACCCGACCAGCGTCCACGACTCCGGGCGCACGCCCACGATCACGGATCCGTCGCCGATCGCCGAGTGCGGCACGGGAATACGCAGGTCGCCCAGTTCGGCGACGCCGTCGCGAATCGGGGTGTCCATGAGGTTCATACCCGGGGAGCCGATGAACCCGGCGACGAACGTGTTGACCGGGTTGTCGTACAGATCGCGTGGCCGGGCGACCTGCTGGAGACGGCCGTCCTGCATGACCGCCACCCGGTCGCCCATCGTCATGGCCTCCGCCTGATCGTGCGTGACGTACACGGTGGTCGTGCCGAGCCGGCGCTGCAGCCCCGCGATCTGCGAGCGGGTGCTCACCCGCAGGGTGGCGTCGAGGTTGCTCAGCGGTTCGTCCATGCAGAACACCTTGGGGTGCCGCACGATGGCGCGGCCCATCGCGACCCGTTGGCGTTGCCCGCCGGACAGTTTCGCCGGTTTGCGACCGAGCAGCGGTTCGAGTTCGAGCATCCGCGCCGCTTCCAGCACCCGCACGGTGCGTTCCGCCTTTCCGACGCCGGCATTGCGGAGCGCGAACCCCATGTTGTCGGCGACGGTCATGTTCGGGTACAGCGCGCAACTCTGGAACACCATGGCCACGTCCCGCGCCCGGGGCGGCAGCGCGGTGACGTCGGCGCCGCCGATCTCGATGCGGCCCGCCTCGACGGCTTCGAGGCCGGCCAGCATCCGCAGGCTCGTCGACTTACCGCACCCGGACGGACCCACGAGCACGAGGAATTCGCCGTCCTCGATGTCGAGGTCCAGCCGATCGACCGCGGGTCGGTCGGCTCCGGAATAGCGGTGGGTGACACCCGCGAACTGCACGTTGGCCATGAATGTTCTTTTCCTCCTACTGGGGCAGTTTGGGGGTGATCTGGCGGTCGACGATGTGCTGGAGTTGTTCCCCGACACCGGCGAGCCGCTCGCGCACGGCTCCCGCGGTCACCGGCCGTCCCCGTGATCCATGATCCGCACCTGGTAGACGGTGATTCCGAGCAGGCCCAGGAACATGATGGTGGTGCCGGTGCCGAGCGGACCGCCCCTGGTCATCACGTTGATGATGTCGAACACCTGAAGCGATCCCAGCATCACCGTGATCGACAGGAAGTAGGTGGTCGGACGCAACTGCGGGAGTACGACCCGGCGGAACGTCGTCCACCCGCTCGCCCCGTCGATCTCCGCGGCCTCCGCCAGTTCGCGTCGCGTACCCTGCAGTGCCGCAAGGTAGATCACGAACGTGTATCCGAGGTTCTTCCACATATAGGTGACCGCGACCATGAACAGCGCCCAATGCGGATCCTGGTAGAAGTCGGGAACGGAGTCGACCCCGACGCGGTGCAGGAGATCCTGGATCAGCCCGAACCGGGGGTCGAACACGAATTGGAACGCCACCCCGATCGCGGCGCCGGAGATGACGAACGGCGCGAAGATCGCCGATCGAACGAGGTTGCGCCCGTGCAGCTTACGGTCCAGCAGCACGGCGAGCGCGAGACCGGCGGCCATCGATCCGACGACGGTCGCGGCGGTGAACACGACGGTGTTGCCGACGATCTGCCAGGTATCGGGGCGGCTCCACCACTCGCGGTAGTTGCCCGGGCCGACGAACGTGGCGGCGGGGTCGGCGATGTTCCAGTCGAAGAACGACAGCCGGATGTTGTCCACCAGCGGGCGGTAGGTGAACAGAACGAGCAGAACCAGATTGGGGCCCACCAACGCCGCGAACAGCGCGTAGTCCCGCCACGGACGTCCGAGGAATCCCTGCTTTCCCGGCGACGGCAGGGTTCGTTCCGGACTCGATCTCACTGCGGCAGTCTGACGACCGTTTACGAATAGCCGGTAAATTGCCGTGGCCCGCACATTGAACTGTGCGGGCCACGGGACATGCGGGTGCGGATCAGATTCAGCGGTTCCAGTCGCCGAGACCGTCGGAGCCGTTCAGCGTGCCGCCCGCGGTGTTCTGGACGACGACGGCGTCACCCTTCTTCGAGTTCTCGTAGAACCACTTGGCGTCCTCGGTGCTGACGTTGAGGCAGCCGTGGCTGACGTTCGTGTTGCCCTGGGCGTTCACCGACCACGGTGCGGCGTGGACGAAGATGCCGCTGTACGACATGCGGGTGGCGTACTCGACGTACGTGCGGTAGCCCTCGGCGGAGTCGACCGGGACCCCGTACGTGGAGGAGTCCATGTACATGTCACGGAACTTGTCGCCGATGATGTACGTGCCGTTCGGCGTCTCGTGATCGACCTTGCCCATCGACGTCGGCATGGTCTTGACCACCTCGCCGTTGCGGGTGACGGTGATCTGCTTGGTGTTGTCGTCGGCGGTCGCGACGAATGCGTCACCGATGGTGAACGTGGAGTGCGCGTCGCCGGCATCCACCGTGACCTCGGTGTTCGCGGGCCAGAACTCGGTGGGCTTCCAGCGCACCTGGCTGTCGTTGATCCAGTAGAACCCGCCCTCGACCGGCTGGCTGGTGGTGACCTTGATGGCCTTCTCGGCGGCGGCGCGGTCGCCGATGGCCTCGTTGAAGCGGATGATCACCGGTTGCGCGACACCCACGACCTCGCCCGCACCCGGGTTGAGGGACGGGGCCGAGAAGTTTGCGGGAGCCGGCGCCGGTTCGGGCAGCGGAAGCTGCGGCGCGCCGGGCAGACCGGGCAGGGTGGGAAGACTCGGAATCTCCGGTCCACCGGGAAACAGCGGTGCGGCCTGTGCGGCCCCGACCAGCGCAGTTCCGGAGACGACGGCCCCGGTCAGTGCGACAGCGACGCGTGACGACCAGATTCCTGACTTGCCCATATGACCACTCTCGTTCGACGACGTGTACAACGCGCGTCCCCGACGGACCTATCAATCGCGCACTGCCATTAACACACATCATCCGGCCACGAGCAATTTGCCCGCAATCGTTGCCGCTCCGCGGCCTGCGGGCCGTCGGTGTCACCGAGTGGTCAAGAAGAGCTCACGATCAGGTCTCGGCGCGGGCGGCGGCGAGCATGCTCTCGATGGTGATCAGCTTCGTGCGCGTGCGGCCCGCCGCCCTGCCCGCGGCACGCTCGGTCTTGTCGATCCGCTGCCAGCCCTGGAAGTCGACGGCGTCCGGCGCGCGCTCGGCGATCAGCCGGTCGAGACCCTCACGGTCGGCGGGCGCGTCGAGACGGCCGGCGGAGAAGTCGTCGATGAGCATCCTGACCGTCTCCGCGGAGCAATATTTGTTTGTGCCGATCACGCCCGTCGGCCCGCGCTTGATCCACCCCGCGACGTACACGCCGGGTACCGGCGCACCGGTCTCGGGATCGATCACGCGGCCGTTCTCGTTGGGGATGACGCCGCGCCGGTCGTCGAACGGGATACCGGCCACCGGCTGACCGCGATAGCCGATCGAGCGCAGCACCAGGCCGGTGTCCAGCGTCGAGGTGTCGTCGGACGGTTTGGCGCTGAGCCTGCCGGACGCGTCCGCGACCATCTCGTTCTTCGCGATGCGCACCGATTCGACGGCGTCGGTGCCCAGAATTTCCACGGGCGAGGTCAGGAAGCGCAGCACGATCCGCTTCTTCGCCGGGTCGGCGGTACGCCGGGAGAACTCCTCGACCTGGCGCACCTTGTGGCGCTGCCACGGCTCCGCGTCGTCGCCGTCGATGAACGCGCGGCTCGCGGGGTCGAGCACCGCTTCCTCCGGGTCGACGACGACGTCGACGTTCGGCATGCGCCCGAGCGCCAGGAGTTCGGGGTTGGTGTACGCGGCCTGGGCGGGACCCCGGCGGCCGAGGATGACGACCTCGCGGATGTTGCTCGCCCGGAGCGCCTCGAGGGCGTGGTCGGCGAGATCCGTCGTGGCCAGGACCTCCGGGTCGGTCACGAGGATGCGGGCGACGTCGAGTGCCACGTTGCCGTTGCCGACGATGACGGCCCGCTCCCCCGACAGATCGAACGTGCGGTCGGCGTAGTCGGGATGACCGTTGTACCAGGCCACGAACTCGGTGGCGGCGTGGCTCCCGGCGAGATCCTCGCCGGGAATGCCCAGTTCGCGGTCGCCAGCCGCGCCGACCGCGTAGATGACGGCGTGGTGGTGCGCAAGCAGTTCCTCGTGGGTCACGTCGGTGCCCACGTTCACGTTGAAATGGCAGTGCACCGTCCGCTTGCCGACGACCGAGCGGAACTGGTCCGTGACGCCCTTGGTACCTGGATGATCCGGGGCGACGCCGGCACGCACCAGCCCGTACGGGGTGGGCAGACGGTCGAAGATGTCGACCTCGACGCGGGGCTTCGCCGTCAGTTCCATCGCGGCGTAGCAAGCGGCCGGGCCCGACCCGACGACCGCGACGTGGAGCGTGCCGAGGGCTGCGTCGATCTGCGGCAGCTCGAGCGGCTCGGGCCAGTCGGGGCCGATCGGGTGCTTGGTGTAGTACTGCGCGTTGATGTCGAGGTACGGCTCGTCGACCTCGTCGAGGTCGTTCTCCGCGTAGATGGCCTCCACCGGGCACTCCTCGACGCAGGCCCCGCAGTCGATGCAGGTGTCCGGGTCGATGTACAGCATTTCCGTGCTCGCGAACGGCTTCTCGTCCGGTGTGGGATGGATGCAGTTGACCGGACAGACGTCCACGCACGACGCGTCGTTGCAGCACGGCTGCGTGATCACATATGCCACGGTTCTCCCCTACCTGAGTACGCGCAGTCCGACGTCGAGATATGACCCCAGACTATAACGTGTTCCACTTTTGTGCGAGAACCGTGCGCGAGGTCAGACCGCGTCGCCCGGCTCCACCCGGAATCCGACCTTGACCGTGACCTGGTAGTGCGCGATGGCGCCGTTCTCGACGTGGCCCCTGGTGTTGACGACCTCGAACCACTCGACGTTCCGCACGGTCTCGTTGGTCCGCGCAATGGCGTTCTTGATGGCCTGATCGGTGCTGTCGCTCGACGAACCGACGACCTCGACAACTCGGTACACGTGATCACTCATCAGGATTCCTTTCGTGGGTTACTTGCCGTTCCGGACGATCGCCTGCGCCTCGACACCGAGCCGGGCCAGACGAAGATCACCGAGAGCCGTGAGGGAACTGCCGAGGCGGTTGGTGACGAACCCCAGGGACAGTCCGCTGTCGAGGTCCGCGTAGGCGCCGGACCCGCCGACCCCGTAGTGCCCGATCGCGTTCCGTGGTTGTTCCAGGGAGGCGAGCATCGGCCGGTGGTAGCCGAGCGACCACTGCGGGCGGATACCGAGGACGTAGTCGCGGTCGCGCGTCTGCACCTCCGCCATCCGCGCGATGGTGGACTTGCGCAGGAACCGGCGTCCGTCAAGCTTGCCCCCGTTGGCGATGGCGCCGTACATCCGCGCGAGCGCCCGCGCGCTGAACACGCCGTTCCAGCCGGGCATCACCGCGTCGTGGACCGCGGGGTTCCGGACCAGCGCGTCGAATCCCTGCGGCATCGCCGCCTCGGCGAGCCCGCGAGTGGGGCCGACGAGCGACAGCATGTTCGAGGTGAGTTCCCAGTTGAGTCCGGCCGGGTTGATGTGCGGGAACAGCTTCGCGATCCGTGGACGGTGTTGTCCGGGAACCTGATACCAGAAGTCGTCCACACCGAGCGGGCCCGCGATCTCGTCCTGCACGACCTGCACGAACGGCTTTCCGGCAACGCGGGCGATCAGCTCGGCCACCAGCCACCCGTACGTGACGGCGTGATACCCGGGGCCGCGCAGCCTGCGCGGATCCGCCGGGGCCGCCGCGAGGGCCTCCACGACGGCGTCGTATTCGAGGAGGTCGAGCGGGCTCCGCATCAGCCCCCGGACCTTGTGTAGTCCGGCCCGGTGGGTGAGGAGTTCGCGGACGGTGATGCCGTCCTTGCCCGCCGCACCGAATTCGGGCCAGTAACGCGCCACGGGGGCGTCGTAGTCGATCAGCCGGCGTTCGGCGAGCCGGTGGACGACCGTGCTGGCCACGCCTTTTCCGGTCGAGAACGACAGTGCGACGGTGTCGCGGTCCCACCGGCGGTCGCGGTCGGCCCAGCCGGCCCAGATGTCGAGGACCTTCTCGCCCCGGAAGTACGCGGTGAGCGCCCCGCCGCCGTGCTGAGGCTGCCGGTACATCGCGAAGAATCGGTCGGCGAGCGGCAGGAACCGCGGATCGACGTGCAGTTCCGTCCGTGGCACGGACGCGGGCCGGGAAACTCGAACGCTGGTCGTCATCGACCACCTCCGATCTCGCTGCCGTAAGTCCTACGGCAGGTGCGTCAGCCCATTGTGACTACCGTCACCATACGACGCCGACCGGGGTGGCGTTCAGGGAAGCCGCCACACTGTTATGCCGTCGCTCAGACATGCTTGACCTGCAAGGAAATTGATGGCCAGCGAGGGACCGGCCGCGCACACCACGCCTTTGGCCGGATCCGCGACGAGCGCCTGCCCACCGGGACCGCTCAGCACCAGCGCCGGGCCGACGCTGTCGACCGTTCCGATGGCGACGCTCTCGGGCCCGACCGCGACCGCCGCGACGGCGCCGCGGCGTGCCTCTGCCGCGCCGACACCGCCGCCCAGTCCGGCGCCGAGCGCCGCTCCCGCGTGGGCCGCGTCGGCGAAACCGACACCGTCGGTGCCGAACGCCGCCGAATTGCTGCTGGTGTCGGCGATGGCCCCGCACGCGGTGCGGTCGACGACCGTCGTGTGACCCCGGCCCGGCGGGGACACACAGGAGAGGGAGACGGCCGACGCGGTGGCCGGCACGATCATCAGAGTCCCGAGTGCCGTCGCGACGACACCGAGGACGAGTCCGGCAGTACGAACCGTCTTACGTTCCATGGCGACCTCACATTGTTCCCGACCCGACAGCCTCCGAGCCTACGTGAGCGCCGGCTATTTGCGGTCTCGGTCCCGACTCGGTTGTACCCGCTTGGGTTCCCCGGGCATTTTGGGGTAATTGGGTGGGTACGGGAGATCGCCGAGGCCGTTCGCGGTGTCCCGTTCCGCCATCTCCAGCAGCACGTCGAGTGATTGCGCCACGTCACCCATGGTCGCCATCGGGTCGCCGCGTTTCTCGAGCAGTGCGGGCACCGTCGCGATGGTGAAGTCGTCGGGATGGACGTCGACGAGTTCCTCCCACGTGACCGGCGTCGACACGGTCGCGATCGGCGTCTTGCGGGCCGAGTAGGCGGACGCGATGGTCTTGTCCCGGGCGTTCTGGTTGAAGTCGAGGAAGATGCGTTCGCCGCGCTCCTCCTTCCACCAGGACGTGGTGGCCCGGTCGCCGCTGCGCCGCTCGATCTCCCGGGCGAGGGCGATGCCCGCGCGCCGCACCTCGATGAAGTCCCACCGCGGCTCGATGCGGAGGTACACGTGCAGGCCGCGACCGCCCGAGGTCTTGGGGTAGCCGATCAGCCCGAGTTCGTCCAGCAGCGGCCGGAGCACGTCCAGCGCGACCGCCCGGGCGTCGTCGAATCCGGTGCCGGGCTGCGGGTCCAGGTCGATGCGCAGTTCGTCGGGGTGATCGACGTCGGGGCACCGCACCGCCCACGGGTGGAACGTGATGTTGCCGAGGTTCGCCGCCCACACGATGTTCGCGGCGCTGCGCACTCGGAGCACGTCGGCCTTGCGGCCGGACGGGAACGTGACCTCGCACGACTCGACGTGGTCGGGGCGCTTCGCCGGCACCCGCTTCTGGTAGATCTCCTCGCCCTCGACCCCGTCCGGGAACCGTTGCAGGTGCGTCGGCCGATCGAACAGGGCACCGAGCAGAGCACCGCTCAGCGCCACCGTCCGGTAGTACTCCACCAGGTGCCGCTTCGTGCCGCCGTCGGCACCGAGTTTCGGGTAGTAGATCTTGTCGGGACTCGACAGCCGCACGGCGACGCCGTCGACGTCGAGTTCTTCGGCAGGACTCGCCATCTAGGAACCTCCGGCCAGGACGTCGGCAAGGTCGTATCGCACCGGGACCTCCAATTGTTGGTACGTGCACTCGTCGGGTGTCCGGTCCGGGCGCCAGCGCAGGAACCGCGCGGCGTGCCGGAACCGGGCACCCTCCATCTGGTCGTACGCCACCTCGACGACGCGTTCGGGTCGCAGCGGAACCCAGGTGCGGTCGTTGCCCGACTGCCACCGCGTCGGCGCCCCGTCGGCGACGACGTCGTCGCCGACGCGCAGTTCGTCGAGTTCGGCGAGCAGTTCGATCCGCCGCGCCGCCGTGAACGCCGACGCGCCACCGACCATCGCCATCTGGTCGCCGTCGTACAGTCCGAGCAGCATCGACCCGATTCCCGGCTGGCTCTTGTGCGGCCGGTAGCCGATGACGACGCAGTCGGCGGTGCGGGCGTGCTTCACCTTCACCATTTCCCGCTTGTTCGGCAGATACGGGCCCACCAGCTTCTTCGCCACCACCCCGTCGAGGCCTGCCCCCTCGAACGCCTCGAACCACTCGGTGGCCGTCGCACTGGATTCGGTGGCCGCGGTGACGTGGCAGGAGGGCCCGCCGCCGATATCGTCGACGAGTTGCGCGCGGCGCACGGAGAAGTCCTCCCGACTCAGGTCGCGGTCGCCGAGGGCCAGCAGATCGAATGCGACGAACTGGGCCGGGGTCTTCTCCGCCAGCATCGTCACCCGGCTCTCCGCGGGATGGATGCGCTCCGACAACGACTCCCAGTCGAGGCGGGTGCGGCCGTCGATGTTGCGCGGGACGACGAGTTCGCCGTCCACCACGCACCGCTCGGGCAGTTCGTCCTTCACGGCGCGGACGAGTTCGGGAAAGTACCGGGCCAAGTCTTTTCCGCCGCGGGAACCGAGCACCACCTCGTCGCCATCGCGGAAGACCAGGACGCGGAACCCGTCCCATTTCGGTTCGTACGACCAGGCGAGCCCGGACTCCGGTTGCGCCGGAACGGACGACGCAGCCTTCGCGAGCATCGGCTGTAACGGGGGCATCACGGGGAGGTCCACCCGTCCATACTGTCACCACGATTGGCAAATCGGACAGCGATGTAATCAAATAATGCGCGACACGGCAATCGCGGTGGACACGGTCGAGGTGGCAACGGTCATCTCAGAGGCACGGGTGGCGGGACGTCACCCGACGGAGGGGTCAGACATGACAGGGTTAGTTCGGCGGGTGTGTACCGCGGTCGTCGCGTTGTCGGCGACGGCAGTTCTGGCGGCAGGGTGCGGTTCGGACACGACGCCCACCGCGGTGCCGGAGTCGGGTGCCTCCGCGGCCACCTCCACGAGCGAATCGACCACCGTGATCGACGGGCAGGAAGGCGAGGACGCGGGCGGCGACGTCGACTTCGAGGTCGCGATCGGTGAGTGCGTGAAGCTCGGCGGCACCGTCACCGACGCCGAGATCGACAAGGCGGTGTGCGGCAGCCCCGACTCGAACTACAAGGTGATCGCGAAGGCCGCGAAGAACAGCCAGTGCATCAGCGACGCCGACTCGTACTACTACGAAACCCTCGGCGGCATCGAGCAGGGCGCGATCTGCCTCGACGTGGACTGGGTGATCGGCGGCTGCATGGACGTCGGCGGCGAGGATCCCGCGCGCATCGAGTGCGGTGACACGAAAGCCGTCGACGGTGTGAAGGTGACGGAGATCGTGCAGGGCGCCACGTCCGTGGACTCGTGCAGCACGTCGTCCAACGGCTACGAATACTCCGAACGCAAGTTCGTCGTCTGCGTCGACGAACTCTGACGGCGGGTCAGGCCGGCTGCGAGTCCCCGCCCGCAGCCGGCCTCGCTCACAACCAGCCCCGGCGTTTGAAGATCGTGTACAGCCCGGCACAGGTGAGCATCATCAGCGACAACGCGAACGGATACCCCCCGACCCAGTGCAGTTCGGGCATGTGGTCGAAGTTCATGCCGTACACGGTTCCGATCAGGGTGGGCGCGAAGAGGATCGCCGCCCACGCCGACACCTTCTTGATCTCCTCGTTCTGCGCGTAACTGGCCTGGGTCAGGTTGCGCATCTCCTCGTTCTGCTCCTGCGACACCAGGGTGGCGTTGACGGTGAGGATGTTCCCGAGCAGCTGACGGAACCCGTCCGCCCGCTCCACGACGACCGTCGCGTGGTCGGTGACGTCGCGAAGGTAACGCTGCAACTCCTCGTCGGTGTTGTACTTCTCGAAACCCTGCGACAACCCCCGCAGCATTCCGAGCAGCGGCCTTGTGGCCCTCTGGAATTCGATGACCTCGCGGGTGAGTTCGTAGATGCGCCGGGACACGCCGGGCGCCCCACTGAACACCTCGGTCTCGATCTCGTCGATGTCGTTCTGCAGCCCGGCCACCACCGGCGCGTACCCGTCGACCACGGCGTCGAGGATGGCGTAGAGCACGGCCTCGGGTCCGAGCCGGAGCAGGTCCGGGTTGCTCTCCATCCGCCTGCGGACCGCCGACAGGTCGGGGGATTCGCTGTGCCGGACCGTGAGCACGAACGTCGGACCGCAGAAGACGTGCAGCTCACCGAATTCGACGCGCTCGGTCTCGTCGCAGTACCGCGCGGCCCGGAGCACCACGAACAGCGTCTTGCCGTAACGCTCCAGCTTGGGCCGCTGGTGGGCGACAATGGCGTCCTCGACGGCCAGCTCGTGCAGGTCGAATTGCTTTGCCGCCGCGTACAGCTGGGCGTCGTTGGGCCGGTACATCCCGATCCACGCCATCGACGCCGCATCCGGCAGGCTCGCGAGCGCCTCCGACAACGTGGCCGGGGTGGCCGTCTTCCGGCCGTCGCGGTAGACGGCGCTGTTGACCACCGTTTCCTCCGCCGGCGTCGGTTCGACGGCGCGGCGTGTGACGGCGTGACCGGCGGCCGCGTCGGACAGACCGGCGGAGCGGCTGGGCAGGAGGGAACGGATCGGGCGCAACTGAGGCATGGCACGGGGCTTTCGAGGGAAAAGGGGCAGCGCGGGACGGCGCTGAGGAACACGGACCGTGAAACCGCGCACCTACCGGTGGAACGGTTTCAGTTGGTACTGGGAGGTTGGCTTCTCATCGGATGCCACACCTCCTTACCCTCTCGCACACTTCCCTCGAAAGAACGCTCTCTCGAGATAACACAGTTCACGACCTCGGCGAACTGCAGACCGCAGGACACGATACCCCCGGCGACCGGCCACGACAACCTGGGATCCCCGCCGTGTCGGTCCCCGATCCGGCGCCCGCCGCGGCAGATACTGGGCGCGCACCGAATCACCACCGAGAGGCCCCCATGACCAGCTGGTCGGACAGACCGATCTGCGCGTTCGATCTGGAGACGACGGGGCCCGACCCCTCCGACGCCCGCATCGTCTCCGCGTGCATCGCCGTCGTCGACGCTCACCACGTCGAGTCGCGCACCTGGTTGCTCGACCCGGGGGTTGCCATCCCGCAGGGCGCGTCGGACGTGCACGGAATCTCCACGGAGTACGCCCGGGCCCACGGGCAGGACTACGCGACCGGGTACGCCGAGATCCGCGACGCCCTGTCCGACGCGTGGACCCGGGACCACGCCGTCGTCGCGTTCAACGCCTCCTACGACCTGACCGTCATGCACACCGAGGGTCTACGGCTCGGCCTGCCCGAACTCGTCACCGGCATCGTCGTCGACCCGTACGTCATCGACCGCGAGATGGACCGGTACCGAAAGGGCAGGCGCACCCTCGGTGCGGTGTGCGAGTACTACGGCATCGCGCTGGAGGACGCCCACGAGGCGGAAGCCGACGCGCTCGCCGCCGCACACCTCGCCCGGACGCTGGCGCAGGAGTTCCCCAATCTGCGGGCCCTCGACATCATGACCCACCAGGCCGACTGGCACGCGGAACGGCAGCGCGACTTCGCCGACTACCTCGTCCGGCAGGGACGTGACGCGTCGGACGTCAACGGCGAGTGGCCGATTCGCGGCCTCACCCCGTTCCGCATCGCCTGACCCGGGTCACGGGCGGTCGGTGAGCGCGCGCGAGAGCACCGGCCCGATGACGGCGAGGGACTGCGGCTCGATCATGTCGTTGTGCCCGCAGTCCACGGGCTGCTCGTCGATGCGGCCGGTGACGAGCGGCCGCCATTCGCCGGCCGAGTGCGCGCGGGCGGTCCCGTCCCCGTCGCCGGTGGCGTGGAAGACGAGCAGGTCCCCGTCGTAGGCCCGGGGCACGAAGTGGTGCGCGAGCCACCGGGAGTTCTCGTAGCCGGCGGAGATCCGTTCGAGGTCGCGTCCCCGCACACCGGTCTCGGTGCCGAACGACTCGTCGATCAACCGGGCCGCGTGCTCGTATGACATCTCGGCGTCCGGGTCGGCCTGCAGTCCCAGCCCGCGCAAGAGGTCCCGGATGTCCAGCCGGCCGGACGGCGGCTCCTCGCCGCCCACGGGGTAGCTGTCCATGACGGCCAGCGTGCCGACCTCCTCGCCCGCCGCCTGCAGTTCGACGGCCATGGCATGCGCGATGACCCCGCCGAGCGACCAGCCGAGCAGGTCGTACGGGCCGGTGGGCTGGATGGCCCGCATCTCCTCGAGGTAGCGGTGCGCCAGGTCCTCGATCGTCCGGTAGTCGCCCTCCCCGCTGATCGTGGGCAGTTGCAGCCCGTACGCGGGCCGGTCCGGCGGGAGGTACTGCACCAGACCGGCGTACCCCCAGGACAGCCCGATTCCCGGATGCACGCAGAACAGCGGCCTGCCGCTGCCCTGCGCCCGCAGCGGAATCACCACGGCAAGCGCCTCTTCCAGGCCGGCGCTCCGGTGCGGAAGGTCGAGGCGGCCGGCAATCCCCGCCGGGGTCGGGTCGAGGAACATCCATTGCAGCGGAACCCGCCGATCCAGTGCGGCCTGCAGTGCGCTGACGATCCTCGTGGCGAGGAGGGAGTTTCCGCCGAGATCGAAGAAGCTGTCGGCGGTGCCCACCCGGTTCAGCCCGAGCACCGACGCGAAGACGTCCACGACGACGCGCTCGGTCTCCGTGGCCGGCGCCCGGAACGCGGCGCCAGTCGAACCGAACTCGGGGGCAGGCAACGCCTTCCGGTCGAGTTTGCCCACCGGGGTCATGGGTATCCGGTCGAGTACGACCACCGCGGACGGCACCATGTGGGCGGGCAGGCGCTCGGACGCGTAGGTGCGCAGCCCGGCGGGCTCGATGTCCTGGCCGTCCTGAACCCGCACATACGACGCGAGCATGGTGTCGCCGGACGGGCCGGTGTGACCGACGGTGGCGGCGAACGCCACCGCCGGGTGCCTGCCGAGCACGGCGTCGATCTCCCCGAGTTCGATGCGGAAGCCACGGACCTTGACCTGGAAGTCGCTGCGGCCCAGGTACTCCAGGGTGTGGTCATGTCTCCAGCGCACCACGTCGCCGGTCCGGTACATCCGGCACCCCGGCTCCCCGAAGTTGCAGGCCACGAATCGTTCCGAGGTGAGCGCAGGCCGGTTGTGGTACCCGCGCGCCATACCCGGCCCGCCGATGTACAACTCGCCGGGCACCCCGGCAGGCACGGGCTGCAGCCGCTCGTCGAGAACGAGGAAAGCGAATCCCACTGCGGGCGAACCGATGTTCACACCCTCGCCGGGGCGCATCGGGGCGCTGACACTCGCCTGGATGGTGGTCTCCGTGGGTCCGTACCCGCTGTGCAGGCTCCGGCCCGGCGCCCACCGTGCGACCACCTCCGGCGGGCACGCCTCGCCCACCAGGTCGAGGACGCGGAGCGAATCGAGTCCGTCGTTGTCGAGCGCCGCCAGCGCGGTCGGGGTGATGGTCGCGTGGGTCACGCGCTCGCGGCGGAACAGGTCCGCCAACTCGCTACCCCCGAGGACGGCGGGCGGCACGATCACGACCTGCGCCGACGCGCTGAACGCCATCATCAGTTCGAACACGGAGGCGTCGAAACTCGGGGACGCCAGTTGCGACACCCGGGACTCGTGGGTGACCTGGAACCGTTCGTGCGTCTCCGCGGTGAAATCGGCCATCCCCCGGTGGGTGACGGTGACGCCCTTCGGCCGTCCGGTCGACCCCGACGTGTAGATGAGATAGGCCGGGTGGGCGAGGTGCAACGGAGTCGTCCGATCCTCGTCGGTGACCGGTGCGGGGGACACCGCCGCCACCCGCGCGGCGGCCTCCTCGTCGTCGAGGATCAGCCACGGGACGGTGTCCGGCAGGTCGCTGCGGCGGCTTCTCACGGTGAGTCCGAGTGCGGCCCGGCAATCGGTGAGCATGTAGTCGATTCGCTCGCGCGGATAGGTGGGGTCGACGGGCACGAACGCCGCACCGGCCTTGGTGATCGACCAGATCGCGACCACCGATTCGATCGAGCGAGGCATTCCGACGGCCACGAACGTCTCCGGCCCCACCCCACGGCCGCGTAGGATCCGCGCCCACCGGTTGGACCACTCGTCGAGTTCGCGGTAGCTGACCTGCCGGTCCTCGTAGGACAGGGCCACCGAGTCGGGGGCGAATGCGGCGGCCGCGGTCAGCAGGTCGGGCCACAACTGCGCTCGCACGTCCGGCTCGCCGCGGGCCGGCGCCATCGCCCGCAACTCCGCCTCGTCGAGCATCGGGAGGTCGCCGACCGGCCGGTCGGGGTTCGCCGTCACGGCGTCGAGGATCCGCACGAACCGGTCGGCGAACCCGCGGACGGTGCCTGCGTCGAAGAGGTCGGTGGCGAAATCCACGGCGCCGCTCATCCCCGCCGGAGCACCGTCCACGTCGAACTCCTCTGCCAGCAGGAATTCGAGATCCACCTTGACCACGGCGAGCCCGGAGTCGACGGCGCGGACGTCCAGCCCCGGCAGCGTCAGGACGGGCCGCTCGTTGTTCTGGAATTCCAGCGAGACCTGGACGAGCGGCGCATACGCCGTCGACCGGGTGGGCCCGACCGCGTCCACCACGCGCTCGAACGGAACGTCGGCGTGGGCGAACGCCCCGAGGTCGACGTCCCGGCAGTGCGCGGCCAGAGCGGTGAACGACGCGGCCGCGTCCACCCGGGTGCGGAGCGCGAGCGTGCCCACGAACATGCCGACCAGACCGTCGAGCGCGGGGTCGCCGCGGCCGGCGATCGGGGTGCCGACGGCGACGTCCGCGGTGCCACCGAGCCGGCTGAGCAACACGGCCAGGGCTGCGTGCACGGTCATGAACTCGGTGGAGCCAAGGCGTCGCGACAGCTCCCGTACGCGTCGATGCAGGTCGGCATCGACGGAGAAGTGGATGCGCGCGCCGCGGAAGGACTGCTGGGACGGCCGATCCCGGTCGGTGGGCAGTTCCAGGAGATCGGGAGTACCCGCCAGCGCGGTCGTCCAGTAGTCGAGCTGCCTCGACAGCAGCGACTCGGGGTCGTCTTCCGAACCGAGTAGTTCCCGCTGCCACAGCGCGTAGTCGGCGTACTGCACCGGAAGCGGTGCCCAGTCGGGCGCTCCGCCGGATGCGCGGGCGCCGTACGCTGCCATCACGTCGCGCACCAGCGGGCCCATCGAGAACCCGTCCGCCGAGATGTGGTGCACCACCACGGCGAGGACGTGCTCGGTGGCGCTCAGCGAATACAACCCGGCCCGCAGCGGAAGCTCCGCGGTCACATCGAAACCCGCCGAGACGAACCGGGACACCTCGTCCCGCAGGTACTCTTCCGCGACGGGGACGGGGATCAGCGGGGGCACCGCGCCCGCCGCCGGCAGGATCTGCTGAACCGGCCAGTCCCCGCGGACCGGGAACATCGTGCGCAGCGACTCGTGCCGGAAAAGGACGTCGGTGAGGGCCGAGTTCAGAGCTCCCACATCGAGATCCCCGCTCAGTGTCACGACGATCGGGATGTTGTAGGCGGCCGAGGTGGTGTCGAGCTGGTTGACGAACCACATCCGCTGCTGCGCGAACGACAGCGGAATGTCGTCGGGCCGCGTGCGGGCCCCGAGTACCGGGCGGCCGGCCGTCTCCGCCCCGGACTGCTCGATCCGGGCCGCCAGCGCCGCGACCGTGGGCGCCTCGAACAGGTCCCGCACACCACAGTCGGTGCCGAGCAGCGCGCGCAACCGCGCCGTGACCCGGGTGGCGCTCAGGGAGTTGCCGCCGAGGTCGAAGAAATCGGCGTCGGCGCCGACCCGCCCCAGCGCGAGCACGTCCGCGAAGACACCCGCCACCGTTTCCTCGATCGGGCCGGCCGGGACCCGGTAGTGCCCTGCCCCGGACAGCAGGTCGGGTTCCGGCAGCGCCGAGCGGTCCAGCTTACCGACAGCCGTCAGCGGAATGCGCTCCAGCACCGTGATCGAGGTGGGCACCATGTGCGGCGGCAATCGGTCCGCCACGTGCCGGGTGAGTGCGGCGGTGTCGAGGGAGCCGCCCGAAGACGGCACGACGTAGGACACCAGCAGGGTGTCGCCCGCCGGCCCGCGGTGCGCGAGCGTGGCCGCGAATCCGACGTTCGGCTCCGACATGATTGTGGCGTCGATCTCGCCGAGTTCGATGCGGAAACCGCGCACCTTGACCTGGAAATCGGTGCGGCCCACGTATTCGATGCTGTGGTCCGGCGTCCAGCGCACGATGTCGCCGGTGCGATACATCCGCTCGCCGGGCCGGAACGGGTCGGCGACGAACCGTTCCGCGGTCAGCGCCTGGCGGCGGTGGTAGCCGCGGGCCAGACCTGCCCCGGCGAGATACAACTCGCCGGCAACACCCACGGGGACCGGTTGCAGCCGGGTGTCGAGCACCAATTCCGTCACGCCGCGGATCGGACCGCCGATGGTGATCGGCTCCCCCGGGACCATCGGTGCGCCGATGTTGGACATGATCGTGGTCTCGGTCGGTCCGTACGCGTTGTACAGCCTGCGGCCGGGCGCCCAGCGGGCGACGAGTTCGGGTGGGCACGCCTCGCCGCCGAACACCAGGTCCGTGAGGTGCGTCAGCCCTGCTGGATCGAGTGACGCCAGCGCGGCGGTGGTAATGAACGCGTGCGTGACGTTCCGGTCGGCCAGCAGCCGCGCGAGTTCGTCGCCGCCGAACACGGTGGGCGGCGCGATCACCATCGTCGCGCCTGCGCCGAACGCCTGGAGATACTCGAACAGCGACCCGTCGAAGCTCGGGGTGGAGAAGTGCAGGGTCCGGGATTGCGTTGTCGCACCGAAACGTTCGAGTTGGTCGAGGGCGAAGTTGTCCAGACCGCGGTGGGTGACCACCACCCCCTTGGGCAGGCCAGTGGACCCCGACGTGTAGACGGCGTATGCGGCGGTGTCCAGCGTGACCGGTCCGCTCCGGTCGGCGTCGGTCACCGGTGTCGCCGGACGCCCGGCGCATTCGCCCGCGAAACCGGGTTCGTCGAGCAGCAGCCACTGCGCGTCCCCCGGGAGCCGGTCTCGGTTCCCGGTCGTGGTCAGGCCGAGCGTGACTCCGGAATCGACGAGCATGTGGGTGATGCGCTCGTCGGGGTAGTTCGGGTCGATCGGCACGAACGCCGCGCCGGTCTTCGCCACCGCCCACACCGACAGCACCGAATCGAGGGACCGCGGTATCCCGATGGCCACGAACGTCTCCGGGCCCGCCCCGCGTGCGATGAGGGCGCGGGCCAGACGATTCGACTGCTCGTCCAGCGCACCGTACGTCACGTCGACGTCCTCGAAGGTCAGGGCGACCGCGTGTGCGTCGAGCGCGGCACCCTCCGCGAGGATCTGCGGCAGTGTGCGGGTCGATCCGCCCGGACTGCCGAGGACCGGCACCAGTTCGGCGCGCTCCCGGTCCGTCAGCAGCGACAGAGCGGCCAGCGGCCGGTCCGGACGGGTGCAGGCGTCGAGCACCCGGAGCACCCGGCCGGCGACGTCTGCGACGGTGTCCGCGGCGAAGACGTCCGGGAGGTACTCGAATTTCAGGTGCAGCCGCGCGTCGACCGACGCCACCAGGCTGAGCGGGTAGTGGGCGGCGTCCCGCGCGTCCACCCCGGTGACGCGCAGGCCGGCGATGTCGGTGTCGGTGGTGAGCCCGGCGCGGTCGACGGGGTACGACTCGAACACGGTCAATGTGTCGAATCCGACCTCCGGCCCCGCCGCGGCCTGAATCTCGGACAGGCCCAGGTAATGGTGATCCAGCAGCGCCGCCTGCTCGGCCTGCACCCTGTCCAGCAGCGCACCGACGGTCTCGCCGGGGCGCAGCCGGATCCGGACGGGGAGGGTGTTGATGAACAGGCCGACCATCGTCTCGATGCCCGCCAGCTCGGGCGGCCGCCCCGACACGGTGGCACCGAACAGCACGTCGTCGCGGGCGGTCAACGCGCCCAGCACGATCCCCCACGAGACCTGGACGAGAGTGTTGACGGTCAGCCCCCGCGAACGCGCGACGTCCCGCAACCGGGCGGTGCGCTCCTCGTCGAGGTCGAAGACGAACTCGTCGGACATCGTGGACAACCGGCCACCCCGGTCGGAATGCGCCAGCAAGGTCGGACCGTCCACCCCGGCGAGTGCCCGGGCCCACACCTCCCGGGACGCGTCCTGATCGCGGCGGATCATCCACGCCAGGTAGTCGCGGTATCCGCGCACGCGGGGCAGCGGCGACGCGTCCCCGTCGGTGGCGTACAGCGTCAGCAACTCCCGGACCAGCAACGGCATCGACCAGCCGTCGAGCAGGATGTGATGGTTCGTCGACACCAGCCGGTATCGGTTCGGCCCGGTCGCGATCAACATGAACCGGATCAGCGGGGCGCGGGTCATGTCGAACGGGCGGGCCCGATCCTCGGCCAGCAGGCGCGTGATCTCGGATGCCGCGCCGTCCTCGCCGAGATCCGTCAGGTCGACCTGGTGCCAGGGTGCGTGGACCCGTCGCCGGATCACGTGTACGGCGTTGCCCTCGGCGTCCCGGAGGAAGCCGGCGCGCAGGTTGTCGTGCCGGGCCAGCAGCACATCGGCGGCGCGGCGCAATCGACGCGGATCCACGGCGCCGTCGAGCTCGAGGCTCACCTGCACCAGGTAGGCGTCGAGGGAGTCGTCGGCGAGTTCGGCGTGGAAGAGCATGCCGGACTGCAGCGGCGACAACGGCCATACGTCCGTCAGGTCCGGGCAACGGCTTTCGAGTGTCTCGATCGCGTCCTGCCGCAGTGCGACGAGTTCGAGGTCCGACGGCGTGAACCCGGTGCCGCCCGACTCCGCGTGGGCGCCGAGGGCGGCGAGGGCCTGCAGCCACAGCCCCGCGAGTTCCTCGGCCTCCTCGCGGGCGAGGACCTCCGGTGGGTACGTCCACGTGGAACTCAGGAGGGGGCCGTCGTCCGAATCGACAGTCATGGCATTGATGTCGACGACGGCCGCGACAGGAACGGCCGGGTTCTCGCGCAGTCCGGGTTCGCCGATCGGCACCCACCCCTCCGCGGTCTCCGTGGCGGTCCCGCCCATTCTGCCGAGGTAGTTGAAGCTGACCTGGGGCATCGTCAGCGGTGAAAGAGACTGTGCCGTGTCGTCGTTCAGGTACCGGAGTAGCCCGAACCCGATGCCGTGGTCGGGGACGGCGAGGAGTTGTTCCTTCACCGACTTGAGTGCGGCCCCCGCGGACGGACCTGCCGCGAACGCGTCGTCGAGGTCGACCCCGCTGAGATCGAGTCGCACGGGGAAGATCGTGGTGAACCAGCCGATGGTGCGCGCGAGGTCGGCGCCGGGCACCACCTGTTCTTCACGACCGTGGCCTTCGAGCCCGACCAGTGCGCCGGGAAGGTCGATGCCGCGGTGTCGCTGCCATCGCGTCAGCGCCATCGCCAATGCCGTCAGGAGGGCATCGGCCACGCTGCCGTGGAACGCCCGCGGCACGGTCGTCAGCAACGTCTCGGTCAGCGCGGCGGGAACAGATACCGCGAGGTCGGCTGCGGTGGCGGCGGTGTCCGACAAGGTCAGCGGGCGTGACCCCAGCAGCGGGTCGGGTGCGTCCAGCATCGCGCGCCACAGGTCGAGTTCGGCGGCGCGCCGGGGCTCACGCGCGGCGTCGGCGAGGCCGTGCGCCCACCGGCGCATCGACGTTCCCGGCCGCTCCAGGACCGGTGCGCTGCCGGACTGCAGTTGCGCGCACGCCGCGGCGAGGTCGGGGATCAGGATCCGCCAGGACACCCCGTCCATCGTCAGGTGATGCACGACGATCAGCACGCGACCCGGACGTTCGCCTTCGTCGAACCAGACCACCTGCATCAGTACGCCCGACTCCGGGTCGAGCCGATCGAGAGCGCTGTCGAATTCGGCGCCGATCTCGTCCGCCCGGCCCCGGCGCAGCACGGTCGTCGCCCGCACCGACCCTTCGGCCTGCACCTCCATCGACCAGCCCGGTTCGGTTCGGGACGTGCGATACAACCGCGCCCGCAGGACATCGTGCCGGTCCAGCACGGCCTGCAAGGCCTCCGTCAGGGTGTCTTCGGTCATCGTTGTCGGGAGCGTGAACAGCGCGGACTGCGCGTAGCGGCGGAAATCCCCGCCCCTGGCGAGCATCCACCGCACGATCGGCGTCAGCACGATCTCCCCGACCCCACCGCCGGGCAGTTCGTCGAGAACCACCGCCTCGTCGTCCGTGCAGGCTGTCGCTGCCAGCCCGGCAACGGTTTTGCGCTCGAACACGTCCCGCGGCGAGATCAGTACCCCGGCGACCTTGGCACGGGTGACCAGCTGGATCGACATGATCGAATCGCCGCCGAGGGCGAAGAACGAGTCGTCGACACCCACCGAGTCGAGACCCAGGACCTCCGCGAACAGGCCGGCGAGGATGCGTTCGGTCTCGGTGACCGGTCCGCGGCCCGCGGTCACCCGCTGCCCGAAGTCCGGTTCGGGCAGCGCCTTCCGATCGAGTTTGCCGTTCACCGTCAGCGGCATTGCGTCGAGCACCACCACCGCGGCCGGCACCATGTGCGACGCCAATCGCTCCGTGGCGGCGTCGGCAATCACGGCCGGGTCGATTGCGACGCCGGCCTCCGGCACCACGTACCCCACCAACCGGTCGCCGCGCGCCGCCACCGCCGCCTGTGCCACCCCCTCGTTGGCGAGCAGGGCCGACTCCACCTCCCCGAGTTCGATCCGGTAGCCCTTCACCTGCACCTGGAGGTCGTTGCGGCCGAGGTACTCCAGCTGTCCGTGCGCGTTCCACCTGCCCAGATCGCCGGACCGGTACATCCGGTCCCCGGGCACGAACGGGTCGGCGACGAATCGGCCGGACGTGAGGGCGGCCCGGCCGAGGTAGCCGCGCGAGACCTGCGGCCCGGCGACGTACATCTCCCCCACCACTCCCGGCGGCACCGGGTGGAGTCGTCCGTCGAGCACGTACACGTGCAGTCCCGGCACACCCCGGCCGATCACAGACCCGGACGCCTCCTCGACGAGGTCCCGGTCGATCGGCAGGTGGGTGACGTGCACGGTCGTTTCCGTGATGCCGTACATGTTGGCCAGGACCGGCGCGGTGTCGCCCCGGCGGGCGTACCAGCGCCGCAGGTGGCCGAAGTCGAGGGCCTCCCCGCCGAAGATCACGTACCGCAGCGACAGTGCGGGGCCGCCGGCGAGGCGATCCGACTCCGCCAATTGGTAGAAGGCGGTGGGAGTTTGATTGACGACCGTGACATGTTCGTCGCGCAGAAGTTCGAGGAACTTCTCGGGTGAGCGCGCCGTGAAGTAGTCCACCAGAACCAGTCGGCCGCCGTGCGCGAGCGCTCCCCACATCTCCCACACCGAGAAGTCGAATGCGGCGGAATGGAACATGGTCCACACGTCGGCCGGTCCGAACCCGAACAGCGTCTGCGTGTTCGCCATCAGCGTGACGACGTTGCGGTGCGAGACCTGCACGCCTTTCGGCTGCCCGGTGGAACCGGAGGTGTAGATCACGTAGGCCACCGAGTCCAGGTGCAGTGGCGTGCGGCGGTCGTCGTCGGTCACCGGCAGCGGTGACAGCGGCTGTAGTGCAGTCACGGTCGCGGGGTCGTCCACCACGATCACCGGCACCCCGGAGCTTCGGAAGGTCTCGGCGTCCGCGGCGGTGGTGAGCACACAATGCGGCCGGGCGTCGCCGAGCAGGAAGGCCAGTCGCTCGGCGGGAGAGGCCACGTCCACCGGGAGGTACCCGGCGCCCGCCTTCACCACCGCCACCAGCGCCACGACGAGGTCGGTCGACCGCGTCATCCCCACCGCCACCAATGTTTCCGCGCCCGAGCCCCGCGCCACCAGCAGTCGGGCGAGGCGGTTGGCCCGCTCGTCGAGTTCCCGGTACGTCACCGACGAGCCCTCGCACCGCACCGCGACGGCGTCGCCCTCGGACGCCACCGCCCGATCGAACAGATCGACCAGCGACAGCGGTGCGACGTCGGTCCCCGGCCGATACGCGGAGGTGAGCACGAGTTCGCGTTCGGGCTCGTCCAGGATGTCGACGTCCCCGACGGGCGCGGCCGGGTCGGTGGTCACGGCCTCGATCACCCTCGCGAGGCGCTCCGCGAACCTCTCCACCGAGGCACGATCGAAGACGTCCGTCGCGTAGCGGACACCGGCGTCGATCCCGGCGTGCACGCCCTGCTCGTCGACCCGCTCCACCAGGCTCAACTGCAGATCGAATTTCGCCACGTCCAGGTCGACGTCGAGCGACCGGGCGGTCAGCCCGGGCAGTTCCAGGTGTGTGCGGGTGGCGTTCTGGAATTCGAGCAGCACCTGGAACAGCGGTGAGTGCGCGGTGGACCGCTCGGGTGCGAGTTCGTCCACCAGTCGCTCGAACGGCAGGTCTGCGTGCTCGAACGCACCGAGGTCCACCGACCGCACGCCGGTGAGCAACTCGGCGAACGACGATCCGGCGCGCACCGGGGTGCGGAGTACCAGCGTGTTGACGAACATTCCCACGACGTCGTCGAGGGCGGCGTGGCCGCGGCCCGCGATCGGGGTTCCCACCACCACGTCTTCCGATCCCGTCACTCCCGTCAGCAGCACGGCCAAGGCGGCGTGCACCACCATGAACAGCGTCGAATTACTCTGGTGTGCAAGGTCGGCCAGGGTCTTGTGGACGTCGGGTGGGATGTCGAACGGAACGACGGCCCCGACCAGGGACCGCTGCGCGGGCCGTGGCCGGTCGAGGGGCAGCGGCAGCACGTCCGGGATGCCGGACAACGTCCGGGTCCAGTAGTCGAGCAGACCGGAGATCATCGAATCGGGCTGCGTGTCGGTGCCCAGGGCCTCACGCTGCCACAGGCTGTAGTCGGCGTACTGCACGGGCAGCGGCGCCCAGCCGGGCGCCTGCTGTTGCACGCGTGCCGTGTAGGCGAGCATCACGTCGCGTGCCAGGGGCGCCATCGAGAAGCCGTCGGCCGCGATGTGGTGGACGACGAGGGCGAGGACGTGCCGCTCGGGGGTGAGTTGCAACAGCCGCACGCGAAGCGGAAGGTCCTCGGTGACATCGAATCCGACGCCGAAGAACGCGATGAGCGAGTCCCGGAGCGCTTCTTCGGCAACCGGGACCGCCTGGAGGTCCGGGGTGACGAGTGCGGAATCGGCGATCATCTGCCAGGGACCGTCCGCGGAACCGGGGAACACGGTGCGCAGCGATTCGTGTCGCTCCAGGACGTCGCCGAGTGCCGCGCGCAGTGCATCGAGATCGAGAGCCCCGTCCAGTTGCAGCGCGACCGGAATGTTGTAGGCCGGTGAGGCGGTGTCGAACTGGTTGACGAACCACATCCGCTGCTGCGCGAGCGACAGCGGAATTCGCTCGGGTCGTGGCCCCGCAGTGAGCGCCGGAGTGCCGGAACTCGGCATGTCCGAGTCGATCCGGACGGCGAGATCGGCCACCACGGGTGCGTCGAACAGCGCCGCGACACCCAAGTCGGTGTCCAGCGCGCTGTTGATGCGTCCCACCGCACGGGTGGCGCTGAGGGAATCTCCGCCGAGGTCGAGGAAGCTGTCGTCGGCGCCGACGCGGTCGATGTCGAGGACGGCGGCGAAGGCGGACGCGACCGCTTCTTCCGCGGGTGTCGTCGGTGCGCGGTATCCGCGGGTGGTCGTGCCGAAGTCGGGTGTCGGCAACGCCTTCCGGTCGAGTTTGCCGTTCACCGTCACCGGCAACTCCGGCAACACCACCACCACCGACGGCACCATGAACCCCGGCAACACCATCGCCGCCGACTCCCGCACCGCCCGCTCGTCCACCACCATCCCGGCCACCGGCACCACATACCCCGCCAGATACTCCCCCGCCGCCCCGTCCCCACGCAGCACCACCACCGCCTGCGCCACCTCCGGCCGGCGCAGCAACACCGCCTCGACCTCACCCAGCTCGATCCGCTGACCCCGCAGCTTCACCTGAAAATCCGTGCGACCCAGATACTCCAACTCCCCCGACCGCAACCACCGGACCCGATCCCCCGTCCGATACAAGCGCGCACCCAACCCGAACGGGTTCGCCACGAACCGATCCGCCGTCAACTCCGCCCGCCCCGCATACCCCCGCGCCAACTGCACCCCACCGAGATACAACTCCCCGCCACCCCCACCGGCACCGGCCGCAACCGCCCATCGAGCACGAACGTCTGCGTATTCCACACCGGCGCCCCGATCGGCACCACCACCGAATCCGCCCCAGTGACCTCGTGGAACGTCACATCCACCGCAGCCTCCGTCGGACCGTACAGGTTGTGCAGCGCCGCGCCGCTCGTCCCGCGCAGCCGTGCCGCCGTCTGGGCGGGCAGCGCCTCACCGCTGGTGAACACCCGGCGCAATGCACCGCAGCCTTCGACGTTCGCACCCGCCAGGAACACCTCGAGCATCGACGGCACGAAATGCACCGTCGTGACCGACTCCTCGCGGATCACCCGCTCGAGGTACGCGGGGTCGCGATGCCCGTCCGGGGCGGCGATCACCAACCGCGCCCCACACAACAACGGCCAGAACAACTCCCACACCGACACATCGAACGTCACCGGAGTCTTCTGCAACACCACATCATCAGCATCCAGCAGATACCGGTCCTGCATCCACAACAACCGATTCACAATCCCCGCATGCGGAACCGACACCCCCTTCGGACGACCCGTCGACCCCGACGTGAACATCACATACCCCGGATGCTCCGGCCGCAGCCGCGACACCCGCTCCTCATCCCCCACCGGACCCGCAGGCAACCCCGACACATCCAGCCTGTCCACCGCGACCGACCCCGGCAACGCGGCCGCATCCGCGGCAGTGGTCAACACCACCACCGGATCAGCCGTGCCCACGACGTACCCGACCCGCTCCGAAGGCTGATCCGGATCGATCGGCACATACGCCCCACCCGCCACCACCACCGCATACATCCCCACCACCATGTCCACCGACCGCCGCACCGCCACACCCACCGACGACTCCGGACCCACCCCCACACCGATCAACCACCGCGCCAACCGATGCACCCGCGCAGCAAACTCCCCATACGACAACACCACACCCTCGAACACCACCGCCGGCGCATCCGGAGACCGCACCACCTGCGCCTCGAACAACTCCACCAACGTCGAACTCGGCACCACGTGCGACGTCGCATTCCACGACCCGACCACCAACCCCCGCTCACCCGCCCCCAGAACCTCCACATCACCGACCACAGTGTCCGGATCATCGGCGATCGTCGCGAGGATCCGGACCAGGCGGTCGGCGAACGTGGTGACAGTGGCCCGGTCGAGGATTCCCGGCTGGTAGCGCAGACTCAGCCGCAGTCGCGGTTCGACGATCGTGAGCAGCGTGACCGGGTAGTGCGTCGCGTCTCGGGCATCGAGACCGGTTACCCGCACGCCACCGATGTCGGTGCTCTCGTCCAGTCCGGACGTGTCGATCGGGTACGACTCGAACACCGACAGCGTGTCGAACAGGCTGCCCAGACCCACCAGCGACTGAATGTCGCCGAGGCCGACCTGATGGTGGTCGAGCAGGGCCGTCTGCTCGTCCTGCAGGCGGGCGAGCAGTACCGCGATGCTCTCGTCCGGGTCCAGCCGCACGCGCACCGGGACCGTGTTGATGAACAGTCCCAGCATGTTCTCGACACCGGACAGTTGCGGCGGACGTCCGGACACGGTGGCCCCGAACACCACGTCGTCACGGGAGACCAACCGGGACAACAGCACACCCCACGCGGCCTGGATCACCGTGTTCATCGTGACACGCGCGCGTTCGGCCGTCGTCGCGAGCCCGTCGAGAATCCCGGAGGGCAGGTCGACGTCGAGTTCGTGGGGCACACCGTAGAGCGCCGCGGACGCGTGCGGCGCGACCAGCGTCGGCTCCTCGAGACCGTCGAGTGCTCGTTCCCAGGCCAGGGCCGAAAGGTTCGCGTCCCGGTTCGCGACCCATTCCAGGTACGTGCGGTACGAGGGCGGCTGAGACAATCCGGCCGGGTCGCCGCCCGATGCGTAGCGGACCAGCAGTTCCCGTACCAGCAGCGGCATCGACCAGCCGTCGAGGACGATGTGGTGGTTCGTGATCGACAGGACGAAACTGCTTGGAGCGGTGTGGAACAGCGTCAGGCGGAGCAGAGGTGGCCGGGCGAGATCGAATCGGGCACTGCGGTCCTCGTCGAGCAGTCGCGCAAGTTCCGACTCGGTTCCGGCGATGGTGAGATCGACCTCCCTCCACGGCACCTCCACCGCGTCGAGAACGATCTGCGCGGGTACCCCGTCGTCGTAGACGAACGCGGTGCGCAAATTCGCGTGGCGAGCCAGTAGTCCTGCGGCGGCCGCCCGCAGGCGCACCGTGTCGACCTCGCCCTCGAAATCGATCCGCAGTTGGGCCGTGTAGACGTCCATCGACTCCGCGGCCAGCGCGGCATGGAACAGCAACCCCGACTGCAGCGGCGACAGCGACCACACGTCCTGCAGTGCCGGGAACCGCCCCTCCCAGCGGTCGATCTGCTGCTGGTTCGCAGGCACCAGCGGAAGATCGGACGGTGTCAGCCCGCCCGCGTCCGGTTGTGCCGTGTGCGCGGCGAGTCCCTCCAGTGCACGGCGCCACAGTTCCGCGAACGCCGCGACCTCGGTCTCGGGGAGGACACCGGTCGGGAACGCGAACGACGCCCGTAGCCGGGGCCCGTCGGGGGTGTCGGAGACGAAGGCGTTGATGTCGATCACGGACGCGACGGGCATGTCGGGGTTCCTGGTGCCGCCGAGTGTGCTCTCCACCGGCAGCCAGTCGTCGCCTCCGCCGGAGAGGGTCACCCGCCCGAGATAGTTGAAACTGACCTGAGGAGAGCGGAATCCGCGGAGCGCCCTCGACGTCTCGTCGTCCAGGTAGCGCAGCAGTCCGAAGCCGATGCCGTGATCCGGGATCGCGAGCAACTGTTCCTTGACGGCCTTGATCGCCTGCCCTGCCGCGGTGCCGCCTGCCAGGGCGTCGTCGACATCGAGTCCGGTGAGGTCCAATCGCGCCGGATACACGGTGGTGAACCATCCGACGGTGCGGGAGAGGTCCGCGCCCGGGACGATCTGCTCCTCGCGGCCGTGGCCTTCGAGGGTGAGCAGCGCGTCCGAGACGGCGGCGCCGCGTTCCCGTCGCCAGGCGATCAGCGCCAGGGCAACCGCGGTGAGCAGGCCGTCGCCCACCGTCCCGTGGAATGCGTCGGGCAACGTGGTGAGCAGGGCGTCGGTCACCGCCGGCGGCACATCGACCGTGACGGTGCCGACGGTCGCGTCCACGTCGATCGCGGGATCCAGGGGACGCGAACCGATCAGCGGATCGGGGCCGTCGAGGATCCTCTTCCACGACGCGAGTTCGCCCGTCCGGGTTCGAGCGGCCTCGGTCAGGCCGTGCGACCACCGCCGCATCGACGTTCCGACTGCCGGCAGCGCAGGTGTGAGTCCGGCCTGGAGTCGGCCCGCCGCCGAAACGAGGTCCGCGACGAGAATCCGCCAGGACACACCGTCGACCACGAGGTGGTGCACCACGACGAGCAGTCGCCCGACGTCGTCCGGGACGTCGAACCAGACCACCCGCACCATGCGGGCCGCGGCCGGGTCCAGGTGGTCGGCCGCGGCCTCGAGTTCGGCGCCGGCGAGTGCGGTGAAGTCTTCGCCCTGCAGCGCGTCGACGGGCACCCGGCGGATGTCCGCCGGTGCCGAACCCGCATGCAGCACGTCCATGCCGTCCGCGGACACCCGTGCCCGGAGCATGTCGTGCCGGTCCAGTACCGCCTCGACGGCGCCGACGAGCACCTCGTGAGTGAGACCGGCGGGGGTCGCCAGCAGTAGCGCCTGCGAGAACCTGTCGAGCCGTCCGCCGCTGCGCTCGAACATCCAGCGCGCGACCGGTGTCAGCGGCAGGGGGCCGACGCCGGCACCCGGCAACTCGCCGAGAGCGGTGCCGTCGTGGTCGAATCGCGCGGCCGCGGCGAGTCCGGCGACGGTTCGGTGGTCGAATACGTCGCGGGGAGAGAGGATCACACCGGCGGCGCGTGCGCGGGCCACCAACTGGATCGACAGGATGCTGTCGCCGCCGAGGGAGAAGAACGAATCGTCCGCGCCGACCGAATCCAGTCCGAGCACGTCCTCGAACAGTCCGGCGAGAAGTTCCTCGGTCTCGGTCTGCGGCGGCCGGCTTCCGGACCCGGTGAAGTCGGGTGCCGGAAGGGCTGTGCGGTCGATCTTTCCGTGAACGGTCAGGGGAATCGAGTCGAGTACCATCAGCGCGGCCGGAACCATGTACGACGCCAACTGGCCGGCGACGAAGTCGAGGACTGCCCGCGAATCGATCGCCGCACCGGATTCGGGCACCACGTACCCGATCAGCCGGTCGCCGCCGCCGTCGGCGTTCCACACGCTCGCCGCCGCGTGCGCCACGGAGTCGTGGGTGAGCAGCGCCGACTCGACCTCCCCGAGTTCGATCCGGAAGCCCCGGATCTTCACCTGGGAATCGGTGCGCCCGAGGTACTCCAACTGACCGTCGGCCAGCCAGCGCGCCCGGTCCCCGGTCCGGTACATCCGGCTGCCCGGTGGACCGAACGGATCGGCGACGAAGCGTTCGGCGGTGAGCGGGTACCGCCGGCGGTAGCCGCGTGCAAGGGCCGGACCTGCGAGGTACAACTCCCCGGCGACACCGGCAGGCACCGGGTGCAGTCGCGAGTCGAGCACGGTCTCGGCGAAGCCGAGGGTGGGTGTGCCGATGGTGACCGGATCGCCCGGCACCAGTTGGTCGCTGATACTCGACACGACCGTTGCCTCGGTCGGCCCGTACGCGTTGAACATGCGCCTGCCCGGCGCCCACCGGGCGACCAGTTCGGGCGGACACGCTTCCCCGCCGGTCACGACGCACTCGAGCGCCGTGAGTCCGGCGGGGTCGACCGACGCGAGTGCCGCCGGAGTGACGAAGCAGTGCGTGACCCGCTCGGTTTCGAGCAACTGCGCCAATTCGGCGCCGCCGTAGACGGACGGTGGTGCGATCACCATCGTCGCTGCGGCGCCGATCGCCAGCAGCAGTTCGAGGACGGACGCATCGAAACTCGGTGATGCGAAGTGCAGGGTCCGGGATTCGGGCGTCGTGCCGAACGTCTCCCTCTCCTGTGCCGCGAAGGCAGCGAGACCACGGTGGGTGGTGATCACTCCCTTGGGTGTGCCCGTCGACCCCGACGTGTAGATGAGGTACGCCGGATTGTCGGCCCGGATGGGCGCGATCCGCTCGTCGTCGGTGATCGCCGACGCCGGATGGTGCGACAGATCGTCCTCGATGCCGGGGGCGTCCAGCACCAGCCAGGGCACGACGTCGGGCAGTGCGCCACGTTGCGCGGATCCGGTCAGCCCGCATACGGCGCCGGAGTCGGTGAGCATGTATTCGATCCGCGCCGGTGGGTGGTTCGGGTCCACGGGGAGGAACGCAGCCCCCGATTTCGCGATCGCCCAGACGGCCACTATGGATTCCACGGACCGCGGCACACACAGTGCGACCACCGACTCTGGCCCGACACCGCGCTCTATCAGCATGCGGGCCAACCGGTTCGATCGCCTGTCGAGGTCTGCGTAGCGCACGGCACTGCCGGCGAAGACCAGGGCCGTGGCCTCCGGATCGTGCACGACCGCGTCGGCCATCAGGTCCGGCAGCGTCCGCGGCGCGACGGCGGCACCACCCGGCACCGGGGAGAGCAGGGCACGCTCCAAAGATCCGAGGATATCGATGTCGCCGACCCGGGCGCCGGGGTCGGCGGTGACCGCCGCGAGGATGCGCACGAGTCGTTCCGCGAACCCGATCGCCGTGTCCTCGTCGAAGAGGTCGGTGGCGTAGCCGAGACCCGCGACGATGCCTGCCGGGTTGCCGTGTTCGTCGAACTGCTCGGCCAGGGTCCATTGCAGATCGAAGTTGGCGGTGTCGATCTCGTAGTCGATGTTCCGGACCTGCAGGTCCGGCAGTTCCAGTGTGGGGCGCTCGATGTCCTGGAACTCGAGCATCACCTGGAACAGCGGCGCGTACGCCGTCACCCGGGACGGGCTCAGGACCTCCACCACCCGTTCGAACGGAACCTCCGCGTGTGTGAAGGCACCCAGATCGGTTTCCCGGACACGACCGAGGAACTCGGCGAAGGTGTCGTCGCCGTCGACGTGGGTGCGCAGGACGAGGGTGTTGACGAACATGCCGACCACGTCGTCGAGTTCGCGTTCGCCGCGACCGGCGATCGGCGTCCCGACGGCAATGTCGTCCGCGCCGCTCACGCGTGCGAGCACGACCGCCAGCGCGGCATGCAACGTCATGAACACCGTGGTGGTGTGTTCCCGCGCCAGCCTCATGACGCCGGCATGAATGTCCGGGTCGATCACGAACTCGACGTGACCGCCGCGAAGGGACCGGACGGCGGGCCGGGGACGGTCGGTGGGCAGCTCCAGCAGTTCGGGCAGGTCCGACAGCGTGGTGGTCCAGTAGGCGAGCTGCCGCGAGATGGGCGACTTCTCATCGGATTCCGATCCCAGCCACTCCCGCTGCCACAGCGCGTAGTCGGCGTACTGCACGTCCAGGGGCGCCCAGTCCGGGGCGGACCCAATCGCCCGGGACGCATACGCGGCCATGACGTCCCGGGCCAGCGGTGCCATCGAGAAGCCGTCGGCGGCGATGTGATGCACCACCACCGCGAGCACGTGCACGTTCTCGTCGAGCCGGAACAGTCGCGCGCGCAACGGCAATTCCGTGGTCACGTCGAATCCTGCGGACAGCAGTGTCAGCGATTGTTCGCGGAGTTCGGCTTCACCGGGCACACTGACCGGAGCGAGATCGGGCACTGCACTCGCCGCGGGCAGGATCACCTGGCGGGGGCCGTCGTCGGCGAGGGGGAAGAGGGTGCGCACGGCCTCGTGCCGTTCGATGACGTCCGCGACCGCCGACTGAAGCGCGTGCACGTCGAGCCGGCCGTCGAGCCTCAGTGCGAAGGCGACGTTGTAGGCGGAGGAGGACGTGTCGAACTGGTTGATGAACCACATCCGCTGCTGGGCCGGCGACACGGGGACTTCCGCGGTGCCTTCCCTCGGTTTCAGCGGGGGGCGGGCCTCGAGCCCGTCCTGCGACTCGGCCAGCAGTGCCAGACCCGCGACGGTGGGGGCGTCGAACACGTCGCGTAGTCCAATTCGGTCTCCGACGACCGCATTGATCCGGGCCACCAACCGGGTGGCGATCAGCGAGTTCCCACCGAGGTCGAAGAAGTTGTCGTGCGCGCCCACCCTGTCGAGTCCGAGCAGGTCGGCGCAGACGGCGGCCACGATCTCCTCGATGGGAGTACGAGGCGCCACGAAACCTTCGGCCATGCTGCCGAAGTCGGTTTTCGGCAACGCCTTCCGGTCGAGTTTGCCGTTCACCGTCACCGGCAACTCCGGCAACACCACCACCACCGACGGCACCATGAACCCCGGCAACACCATCGCCGCCGACTCCCGCACCACCCGCTCGTCCACCACCATCCCGGCCACCGGCACCACATACCCCGCCAGATACT
The DNA here is from genome assembly GCF_019378875.1 of Rhodococcus sp. USK10. Classification (NCBI taxonomy): domain Bacteria; kingdom Bacillati; phylum Actinomycetota; class Actinomycetes; order Mycobacteriales; family Nocardiaceae; genus Rhodococcus; species Rhodococcus sp. USK10. Next base: position 6,232,312 of record NZ_CP076048.1, on the reverse strand, counting down.
CCCCCGCCGCCCCGTCCCCACGCAGCACCACCACCGCCTGCGCCACCTCCGGACGGCGCAGCAACACCGCCTCGACCTCCCCGAGTTCGATCCGCTGACCCCGCAGCTTCACCTGAAAATCCGTACGACCCAGATACTCCAACTCCCCCGAGGACAACCACCGAACCCGATCCCCCGTCCGATACAAGCGCGCACCCAACCCGAACGGGTTCGCCACGAACCGGTCCGCCGTCAACTCCGCCCGCCCCGCATACCCCCGCGCCAACTGCACCCCACCGAGATACAACTCCCCCGCCACCCCCACCGGCACCGGCCGCAACCGTTCGTCGAGGACGAACGTCTGCGTATTCCACACCGGCGCCCCGATCGGCACCACCACCGAATCCGCCCCGGTGACCTCGTGGAAGGTCACATCCACCGCAGCCTCGGTCGGGCCGTACAAATTGTGGATGCGGGACTCGGGGAGCAGTGCCCGCATCCTCGACACCGTCTGCGCGGGCAACGCCTCACCCGAGGCGAACACCTGCCGCAGGCTCGTGCAGCGCGCCGCGGCCGGCTCGGCGGTGAACACGGCGAGCATGGAGGGAACGAAATGCACTGTGGTCACACCGTGTTCAACGATCAGGCCGGAAAGATATGCGGGGTCGCGATGCCCGTCCGGGGCGGCGATCACCAACCGCGCCCCACACAACAACGGCCAGAACAACTCCCACACCGACACATCGAACGTCACCGGAGTCTTCTGCAACACCACATCATCAGCATCCAGCAGATACCGATCCTGCATCCACAACAACCGATTCACAATCCCCGCATGCGGAACCGACACCCCCTTCGGACGACCCGTCGACCCCGACGTGAACATCACATACCCCGGATGCTCCGGCCGCAGCCGCGACACCCGCTCCTCATCCCCCACCGGACCCGCAGGCAACCCCGACACATCCAGCCTGTCCACCGCGACCGACCCCGGCAACGCGGCCGCATCCGCGGCAGTGGTCAACACCACCACCGGATCAGCCGTGCCCACGACGTACCCGACCCGCTCCGAAGGCTGATCCGGATCGATCGGCACATACGCCCCACCCGCCACCACCACCGCATACATCCCCACCACCATGTCCACCGACCGCCGCACCGCCACACCCACCGACGACTCCGGACCCACCCCCACACCGATCAACCACCGCGCCAACCGATGCACCCGCGCAGCAAACTCCCCATACGACAACACCACACCCTCGAACACCACCGCCGGCGCATCCGGAGACCGCACCACCTGCGCCTCGAACAACTCCACCAACGTCGAACTCGGCACCACGTGCGACGTCGCATTCCACGACCCGACCACCAACCCCCGCTCACCCGCCCCCAGAACCTCCACATCCCCCACCGCGGTGTCCGCACCCCGCGCGAACGCCCCCAGGATCCGAACGAACCGCTCCCCGAACCTGACCACCGTCGCCCGGTCGAACACGTCGGACGCGAATGTGAACGATGCGGCGATACCGGCTCCGGTCCCCGTCGCGTCGTACTGCTCGGTGAGCGTCAACTGCAGGTCGAACTTGGAGACACCGGGGTCGACGTCGACGGTTTCCACCGTCAGTCCCGGCAGGTCCACGTGGACCGGGGCGGTGTTCTGGAACTCCAGCAAGATCTGGAACAGCGGTGAGTACGCGGTCGAACGGTTCGGCGCGACGGCGTCCACCACGCTCTCGAAGGGCACGTCCGCGTGTCCGAACGCCGCCAGATCCGACTCCCGCACCCGGGACAGCACGTCGGCGAACGTCGCGGCGGGGTCGACGGCGGTCCGCAGGACCAGGGTGTTGACGAGCATCCCCACGACGTCGTCGAGTGCTTCCTCGCCGCGACCGGCGATCGGCGTCCCCATCGCGACGTCTCCGGTCCCGCTCAGCCGCGCGATCAGCACCGCGAGCGCCGCGTGCATCACCATGAACATCGTGGAATCGTGTTGCCGCGCAATGGCGAGAAGCGTCCGATGGTCCTCTGCGGGCACCGTGAATCGGACGGTTCCGCCGCGGAGCGCCCTGTCGGTGGGCCTCGGTCGGTCCAGGGGAAGGTCGATCGCGTCGGGGAGGCCGGACAGCGTCTGCTTCCAGTACTCCACTTGCGCCGACATCACGCTGCCGGGATTCTCTTCGCGACCGAGGGCGGCCCTCTGCCAGAGGCTGTAGTCGGCGTACTGCACGGGCAGCGGCCGCCAGTCCGGCGACTGTTGCTGCACCCGCGCCGAGTACGCGACCATCAGGTCGCGGGCAAGCGGTGCCAGCGACGCCCCGTCCGCCGAGATGTGGTGCACCACCAGCATGAGAACGTGGTCGCCCCGGCCGGTCCGGAACAGGGCGCCGCGGACGGGCACCTCGGTGCTCACGTCGAAGCCCCGCCCGGCCAACTCGGCCATTCGCGCACGCAACGCCGCCTCGTCCTCGACGGTTTTCGGGTCCAGGTCCGGAATCATCCCGCCCAGTGGCTGGATCACCTGATGCGGTCCGTCCACGGACGCCGGATACACGGTGCGCAGCGATTCGTGTCGGTCGAGGATGTCCCCGACCGACGCTCGGAGTGCCGCCACGTCGAGGGTTCCGTTCAGGCGCAACGCCATCGGGATGTTGTAGGCGGGCGAGGAGGTGTCGTACTGATTGACGAACCACAGGCGCTGCTGGGCAAGCGAGAGCGGGATCCGGTCGGGACGCTGCTGCGCGACGAGGTCCGGGCGGCCCGAGGGCCTCGCGTGCGCACTCCCGATGCGTTCGGCCAACGCCTCCACGGTCGGCGCCTCGAACAGGGTCCGCACCACGAGTTCGACGCCGAGTGCGGCATTCACCCGTGCGACGACCCTCGTCGCGACGAGCGAGTTCCCGCCGAGGTCGAAGAAGCTGTCGTCGAGACCGATTCGCTCCACGCCGAGGACGTCCGCGAACACCCGGGCGACGGCCTTCTCCTCCGCGGTGGCGGGGGCGCGGAATTCGGCGGTCGTGGACAGGAATTCCGGCGCGGGGAGGGCGGCTCGATCGAGTTTCCCCACCGGTGTCAGCGGCAACTCGTCCAGTATCACGATCGCCGCAGGCACCATGTACGTCGGCAGTTGCCGTGCGGTGTGGTCCGTCAACTCGGTCACGGTGACGTGCTGCCCGGCGGCGGGCAGCACGTACGACACGAGCACCGGGTCGCCGGACGGCGCCGTGTGCTGCATCGTCACGGCGGTCCGCACCCGCGGATGGGTGTGGAGGACCGTGTCGATCTCGCCGAGTTCGATGCGGAATCCGCGCACCTTCACCTGGAAATCACTGCGGCCCAGATACTCCAGTGTGCGGTCGGGTCGCCACCGCACGACGTCCCCGGTGCGGTACATCCTCTCGCCGGGGCCGCCGAACGGGTCGGCCACGAACCGTTCCGCCGTGAGCGCCGACCTGCCGTGGTATCCGCGGGCGAGGCCGTCGCCGGCGATGTACAACTCCCCGGCCACGCCGGCGGGCACCGGCATCAGCCGTTCGTCGAGGACGACCTCGCGGAAACCGCGGAGCGGGCCGCCCAGCGTGACGGCGCCGTCCGGGGACAGCGGTGCGCTGATGTTCGACATGACGGTGGCCTCGGTGGGCCCGTACGCATTGGACAGCCGGCGGCCGGGCGCCCACCGCTGCACCAGTTCCGGCGGACACGCCTCGCCGCCGAACACCACATCCCGTAAGTCGGAGAGTCCGTCCGGCTCGATGGTGCCGAGCGCCGCGGTGGTGACGAATCCGTGCGTGACCGTCTCCGACTGCAGGAACCGGGACAGTTCCTCCCCGCCGTAGATTGTCGGCGGGGCGATCACCATGGTCGCCGCGGCGGCGAACACGTGCAGGTACTCGGAGACGGACGCGTCGAAACTCGGCGTGGAGAAGTGCAGAATCCGGGAGGTCTGCGTCGCACCAGATCGGGTGCGTTGCTCGGCCGCGAAGTTGTCCAGACCGCTGTGGGTGACCACGACCCCCTTGGGCCTGCCCGTCGAACCGGACGTGTAGATCACGTAGGCCGGATTCTCCGGGCGGAGCGGTCGCACCCGGTCGGCGTCGGTGACGGCGGACAAAGGTCGACTCGCACAGTGCAACCGGAACTCGTCTTCGTCGAGCACCAGCCAGGGCACCGATCCGGGGATCCGGGACCGCACGGCCGACACCGTCACACAAAGTGCGGCACCCGAGTCGTCGAGCATGTGCTCGATCCGCTCGGCCGGGTAGTTCGGGTCGGCGGGCAGGAACGCTGCACCCGACTTCGCGACCGCCAGCATCGACAGCACCGACTCGATCGATCGGGTCATGCCCAGTGCCACGACGTTCTCCGGCCCGATGCCGTGCTCGATCAGGACGCGGGCCAGTTGGTTGGAGCGCTCGTCCAATTCCCGGTACGTCACGTCGATTCCGAGATACGAGAGCGCGATACCGGTGGAGTTGACTTCCGCTGCCGCCGAGAACAATTCGGGTAGCGTGCGCCCCGGTTGCCCTGTGACACCGGGTACCGGCACGAGGGTGGCGCGTTCGGTGTCGGACAGGATGTCGATGTCGCCGACTACGCAATCGGGGTCGCCGGTGACCGCCTCCAGGATTCGGCGGAATCGTTCGCCGAGTCGACGAACCGAGCCGGGGTCGAACAGGTCGGTGGCGAACCCGAGGGTCACGGTGATGCCGGTCGGGATGCCGTCGGCGTCGACGGTCTCCGCCGCGGTGACGCGGAGGTCGAATCGTTCGATCCCGGGGGTTCCGGCCGCGTCGCCGCACTCGAACAGCACTTGGACGATCGGCGAGTAGGCGGGCGAATCACGGACCGCGAGCGCCCCGACCACCCGCTCGAACGGGACGTCACGGTGCTCGAACGCCTCCCGGTCGACGTCGCGAACGTGACGGAGATGCTGGGTGAAGGTCGCGTCCGGTTCGGCGCGGGTCCGGAGCACGACCAGGTTCTGCCCACGGTCCACTGTGGCCGGCGTCCCGACCGCGACCTCCGGGGCGCCGGAGAGCCTGCTCAGCAGCACGGCCGCGGCCGCGTGCAGAACGCTGAACGTGGTGGTGTCGTGTTCGTCTGCCAGCGCCCGCAGTCCGCGGTGAGTCCCGGCCCCGACCGGGACGTCGACGCGGTCGGCGTTCCCGGACTGCGCGGGCGGCCGGGCCCGATCGGATGGCAGGTGCAGCACCTCGGGCATCCCCGACAGCCGATCGGTCCAGTACGCGAGGTGGTGCGCCTCGCGGCGTCGCCGCTCACCTTCGCGGGCGGTCGCCTCGTGAACGGTCGCGAGCCGGGCCTGCGGATCCGCCGAGACGAATTCTTCCAGGAGTTCGACGAAGTGCCGGTGGTGCCGTCGCAGCGCCGCATCCTCATACCGGTTCGGGTTGGCCCGGAAATCGACGAAGATCTCCGCCGGCGTCCCACTCGGATACACGTTGACGAGGAGGTCTTCCACCGGGCCCGAGGTGACGATGTGGTATTCGCCGACCAGGGGGCCGAGCACCACGTCCTGGTGGAACAGCATGACGTTGACCATGGGTCCGTGCAGTTCCGCCACACCGCCGGCGCCGGCGTCGCGGCGGATGTCCTCGACGCTGCACCGCTGATGCCGCAACGCGCCCATCAGCTCTCGCCTGACCTGCGACACGAGGTCCGCGACCGTTGTATCCTCGTCGACGGTGATCGGCAACGGTGCGACGCTGACCGTCATCCCGCCGGAATTGCGCAGCAGCGACGTGGTCCGCCCGGACATCGGAACATTGACGAGGACTTCGGTTTTCGCCGTGGCCCGCGACAGGTAGCAGGCGAACGCGGCGATGATCGTGACGGCCGCCGCGGCGGTCGCCTGGCTGTCGGAACTCTGGATGCCGGACGCGGCCGCCTCGGACAGCAGCGCACTCTCGACCTTGCTCCTGGCGAGTGCGGGTGCGGGCGCGTCGGCCAGCGTCGACCCGCCGATTCCCTCGACGCGCGTGGCCCAGTACTCCCGATCGGCCACGAAGCGATCGGACGCCCGGTAGAGGGCGTCGACGTCGTACAGTGCGCGCAGCGTCGCGGCCCGGCTCGGATCCGGTTCGCGACCCGCGACCGCGGCCGAATACCGGTGCGCGATGCGGTTGATCAGCGTCATGGCACCGTAGCCGTCGAGCGCGACGTGGTGAATGCGGCTGTACCACAGGTAATGCGCCTCGCCCACGCACAGGATCGACGTCTCGAACAGCCGATCGGCTTCGAGGTCGAGTGGGGCCTGGTAGTCCCGGTCCATCCATTCGTGCGCAGCGGCGACCGGGTCGTCGTCGCCGCGAAAGTCGACGAACGCGATGGACGTGTCGGTGGTGGGGTCCACGTACTGCATCGGCCCGCCGTCGACCTCGACGACCTTGAGGAACGGCGACTGGAACTCGCGGGCCACCACGATGGTCTCGCGTCGCAGCAGGTCGATGTCGAGGTCGCCGTGCAACTCCACGTAGTGCGCTACCGAGATCGGCACCGCGGGGTCGAGTTGCTGCGCGAACCAGGTGGCACGCTGCGCCGCAGACAGCGGGAACGAGGCCGCCTCCGAATCGTCTGCAGCCGGCTTTCGCATGTCTGGGGACTTCACGGTGGTTCCTCCCCGTAGGGTATCCCCGACCGTCGACGTCGTGAGCGCGTCCGGATCCTGACTCGCGAATGCGGGAGGCGGTGACTTCTCCCCGCCCCCCAGATCGATCGTTCGCCGTCCACAGGGCGCACAGACCCCATCGTCGCACAGCGGCGTGGCCGCATTCAGCCGATTCGGTCGTCGCGGCTCGGGGTCCGATCGGCGTCCAGATACCTCGACAGCACCGGGCCGATGACGGCGAGGGACTGCGGCTCGATCATGTCGTTGTGCCCGCAGTCCACCGGATGCTCGATGATCCGGCCGGTCACCAGCGGCCGCCACTCGTCCGCCGACCGGGCGCGGGTGGTGCCGTCGTCTTCGCCGGTCGCGGGGAAGATCAGCAGCTCACCGTCGTAGACCTGCGGCTCGAACCGGTGGACGAGTTCCCGCGAATTCTCGTATCCGGCGTTGATCCGCTCGAGGTGTTCTCCGCGCAGTCCGGAGTCGCTACCCCACGATTCGTTGAGCAGTTGCGCGGCCCGTTCGTACGTGAGTTCGCCGTCGGTGGCGACGACGAGGCCCAGCCCGCGGAGCAGATCCCGCATGTCGAGTTTCCCGAACAGCGGGTCCTCGCCGTTGTCGGGGTAGCTGTCCATGACGGCGAGGGTCGCGACGTCGTCGCCTGCCCGCTGGAGTTCGACGGCCATCGCGTGGGCGATGACCCCGCCCAGCGACCAGCCGAGCAGGTCGTACGGTCCCTCCAGCTGAATGGCCTTCATCTCCTCGACGTACCGGTGCGCGAGTTGCTCGATCGACCGGTATTCGCCGTCCCCGCTGATCGTGGGCAGTTGCAGACCGTACGCGCGGCGGTCGGCGGGCAGATACCGGACGAGGCCCGCGTACCCCCAGGACAGCCCTATTCCCGGGTGAACGCAGAACAGCGGTCGTCCGGTGCCCTCGGTGCGCAGCGGAATCACCACCGCCAGCGCCTCCGTCACTGCGCCCTCCGCCGACGGCAGTGCGATCCTGCGGGCGAGGCCGGACGGGGTGGGATCGAGGAACATCCACTGCAACGGGATCTTCCGATCGAGTCGCTCCTGCAAGGCGGCGACCGCCTTCGTGGCGAGCAGGGAGTTGCCGCTCCTCTCGAAGAAGTTGTCGTCGGCCCCGACCCGGTCCACACCGAGCACCTCGGCGAACACGTCCACGATCGCCGCCTCGAGGTCGGTGGCGGGCGGCCGGAAGCGGGTGCCCGAGAGGAACTCGGGAGCGGGCAGCGCGGCGCGATCCAGCTTGCCCACCGGCGTCAGCGGGATCCGGTCGAGCACGACGATCGCGGCGGGCACCATGTGGGACGGCAGCCGTTCACCGACGAGGCGGGAGAGTTCCGCGGTGTCGACGTCCGCGCCGCCGACCGGCCGGACGTAGGAGACGAGCAGCGGTTCCCCGGCCGGCCCGTCCCGGCCGATCGTGACGGCGAACCCGACGCCGGGGTGGGCGGTGAGGACGGCGTCGATCTCGCCGGGCTCGATGCGGAACCCGCGGATCTTCACCTGGAAGTCGCTGCGCCCGACGTATTCGAGCGTGCCGTCGCGGCGCCACCGCACCACGTCGCCCGTGCGGTACATCCGGTCGCCGGGGGCGCCCCAGGGGGCGGCCACGAAACGGGACGCCGTCAGACCGCACCGGCGGTGATACCCGGAGGCCAGGGCGCGCCCCGAGACGTACAACTCACCGACCACACCGACCGGCACCGGGCGCAGCCGGGAATCGAGCACCACCTCCGCGACGCCGCGGGTGGGTGCGCCGAGTGTGATCGGGTCGCCCGGCACCAGCGCGTCGCTGATGTTCGACATGATCGTCGTCTCGGTCGGCCCGTAGGCGTTGAACATCCGGCGGCCGGGCGCCCATCGCGCGACGAGTTCGGGTGGGCAGGCCTCACCGGCCACGACCAGCGTCCGCAGCGACTCGAAGCCCAGCGGGTCCATCGACGCCAGTGCGGTCGGGGTGACGAATCCGTGGGACACCCGCTCGTCGCTCAGCAGCGCGGCCAATTCGGCGCCGCCGTAGATCGTGGGGGGCGCGATGACCAGCGTCGCACCCGCGCAGAACGCCATGACGAGTTCGAAGACAGACGCGTCGAAACTCGGCGACGCGAAGTGCAGCACCCGCGAGCCTCGGGTGACGGCGAGACGGTCCCGTTCCTCCGCGGCAAGGTTCGCCAGGCCGCGGTGCGTGACGGCCACTCCCTTGGGGACGCCCGTGGATCCGGACGTGTAGATGAGATACGCGGGATGCGATTCGTGGAGCGGTGCGGTCCGGTCCGCGTCGGTGACGGGGTCCGGCGACTGCATACGGATCCGGTCGGCGTCCCGGACGTCGTCGAGCACGATCCAGGTCACGGCGGCGGGCAGCCGATCTCGGTGTTCCCGGACGGTCACGCCCGACACCGCACCCGAGTCGGTGAGCATGTGCTCGATCCGGTCGGGCGGATACCCGGGGTCGACGGGCAGGAACGCGGCGCCCGCCCGGGCGACGGCCCACACCGACAGCACCGATTCGATCGACCTCGACAGGCTCAGCGCGACAGTGGTTCCCGGTCCCGCACCGGCCTCGATCAGCCGGCGCGCCAGCCGGTTCGACGTCTCGTCGAGTTCGCGGTACGTGATCACCCGGCCCCGGTACGACAACGCGTCGGCGCCCGGGTCGAGTCGGACCGCGGCCGTCAGCAGGTCCGGCAGCAGAAGGTTCGGCGCGTCGGGTGCTCCGCGCGCCGGCGTGAGCGCCGCGACCTCGTCGGTGCCGAGGATCTCGATGTCGCCGACCGGGATGCCGGGTTCGGCGGTGACGGAGTCGAGGATGCGCACGAACCGTTCCGCGAAACCCGTCACCGTGTCGGCGTCGAACAGGTCGGTCGCGTAGTCGATCGCACCCGTCATGCCCGCCGGGGCGCCGTCGGTGTCGAACCGCTCGTCGAGGATCACCTCGAGGTCCACCTTGACGACGGCGAGGTCGGGATCGAGTCCCTCGACGCTCAGCCCGGGCAACCGCAGCGCGGGATTGTCGGTGTTCTGGAATTCGAGCGACACCTGGAAGAGCGGCGAGTGGGCGGTCGAGCGCACCGGGCCGACTGCGTCCACCACCCGTTCGAAGGGCAGGTCGGCGTGCGCGAAGGCACCGAGATCGGCGTCGCGGACCTGCGCGAGCAGGTCGCGGAACGGCTGCCCCGCCTCGATCGCGGTGCGCAGGGCCAGCGTGCCGACGAACATGCCGACGAGGTCGTCGAGCGCCGCCTCACCGCGGCCGGCGATCGGGGTGCCGATCGCCACGTCGCTCGTGCCGCCGAGCCGCCCGAGCAGGATGGCGAGTGCGGCGTGCACGATCATGAACTCGGTGGACCGGTGCTCGCGGGCCGCCGCCCGGATCCGCTCGTGCAGCCCCGCGTCGATCGTGAAGCCCACCCGGTCGCCGTGGAACGACTGTTGTGCGGGACGCCGGCGGTCGGTGGGCAGTTCGAGGAGTTCCGGCAGCCCGGCGAGCGCGGACTCCCAGTAGGACAGCTGCCGCGAGATCAGCGACCCGGGGTCGTCCTCCGAACCCAGCAGCCTGCGCTGCCACAGTGTGTAGTCGGCGTACTGGACCGGTAGCGGTGTCCATGCGGGAGCGCGACCGTGGGCTCGGGATTCATACGCCACCATCACATCCCGCACCAGCGGCGCCATCGAGAAGCCGTCGGCCGAGATGTGGTGCACCACGACGGCGAGGACCCGTGTGGTCCGGTCGAGCGTGAACAGGGCGATGCGCAGCGGGACCGCGGCGGCGACGTCGAAGCCGGCCGACACGAGCCGGGTGAGTTCTTCCCGGAGCCGGCTGTCGTCCGCGACCGCGGTCGGCGGAGGCATCGGCGCCGCCAGCGGGAGGATCTCCTGCACCGGTTCGCCGTCGCGGAGCGGGAATCGGGTGCGCAGCGACTCGTGTCTGGTCACGACGTCCGTGACCGCCAGCCTCAGCGCGTCCACGTCGAGGTCGCCGGTGAGCCGCACGACCATCGGGATGTTGTAGGCGGGCGAACTCGTGTCGAACTGGTTGATGAACCATATGCGCTGCTGGGCGTAGGACAGCGGGATGCGGCCCGGGCGGTCCCCGGCGGTCAGCGCGGGACGGCCGGACGGGCCCGCTCCCGCGTGCTCGATGCGCGCGGCGAACGCCTCCACGGTGGGCGCCTCGAACAACGCCCGCACGCCGATGTCGGTGCCGAGCGCGGCGCGCAGGCGGGCCACCGCGCGGGTGGCGCTCAGCGAGTTGCCGCCGAGGTCGAAGAATCCGGCGTCCGCGCTGACCCGGTCCAGTCCGAGCACCTCCGCGAAGACGTCGGCCACCGTCTCCTGCACCGGGTCGGCGGGTGCCCGGTATTCTCCAGCGCCGACGTCGAATTCGGGGGTGGGCAGGGCCTTGCGGTCGAACTTGCCGACGGCGTTCAGCGGGATCTCGTCCAGGACGGTGATCGACGACGGAACCATGTGGGCGGGCAGCCTGCTCGCGAGAGTGCGGGTGAGGTCGCCGGTGTCGAGGGTGTGCCCCGGGGCGGGCACGACATAGGACGCGAGGAGGGTGTCGCCGGCGGGGCCGCGGTAGGCGACCGTGACCGCGAACCGGACGCCGGGGACCGCCGCGAGCGTCGTGTCGATCTCGCCGAGTTCGATGCGGAATCCGCGGACCTTCACCTGGAAGTCGCTGCGGCCCAGGTATTCGATGGTGCGCCCGGCGGTCCAGCGCACGACGTCGCCGGTGCGGTACATCCGCTCGCCGGGACGGCACGGGTCGGCCACGAACCGCGTCGCGGTGAGCCCGGGGCGGCGGTGGTAGCCGCGCGCCAGTCCCGCGCCTGCGAGGTACAACTCCCCCGGAACCCCGGCCGGAACCGGCTGCAACCGCGAATTCAGCACCAGTTCCGTGACCCCGCGGATCGGTCCGCCGATGGTGATGCGCTCCCCCGGGGTCAGAGGATCGCTGATGTTGGACATGACCGTGGTCTCGGTCGGTCCGTACCCGTTGTGCAACCGGCGGCCCGGCGCCCACCGGGACACGAGTTCCGGTGGGCAGGCCTCGCCGCCGACCACGACGTCGGCGAACAGATCCAGCCCGGCGGGGTCGAGGGATGCGAGCGCCGCGGTGGTGACGAACGCGTGCGTGACCCGCCGGTCGCGGATCAGCTGGGCGAGTTCGTCGCCGCCGAACACGGTGGGCGGCGCGATCACCATCGTCGCCGCGGCACCGAACGCCTGAAGGTATTCGAACACGGATCCGTCGAAGCTCGGCGTCGAGAAGTGCAGCGTCCGGGACTTCCGGTCCGCCCCGAGGCGGGCGAGTTGGTCACGGGCGAAGTTGTCCAGGCCGCGGTGCGTCACGGTGACGCCCTTCGGCATTCCGGTGGAGCCCGACGTGTAGACGACGTACGCGGCGGAGTCGAGCGTGACCGGCGCCGTGCGGTCGCCGTCGTCGACCGGTGCCGCGGAACCGGCCGCGCACTCGGTGTCGAACGCGGGGTCGTCGAGGACGAGCCAGCGCATGCTGCCGGGCAGCCGGACGCGATGCTCGGACGTCGTCAGTCCGAGTGCGCATTCCGAGTCGGTGAGCATGTGCGCGATGCGTTCGTCGGGATAGTTCGGGTCGACGGGCACGAACACGGCCCCGGCCTTGGCCACCGCCCACACGCACAGCACGGACTCGATCGAACGCGGAATACCCACGGCCACCGATATTTCCGGTCCGAGGCCGCGACCGATCAGGGCACGCGCGAGCCGGGTGGACCGCTCGTCCAGCTCCCGGTACGACACCTCGACGTCGCCGGACGACAGGGCGACCGCTTCCGGGTCGACGGCGGCGGCCGCGGTGAAGATCTGCGCGAGAGTGCGGACGGACCCGGCCGGGCCACCGCGGACCGGCACCAGTTCCATCTGTTCCCGCTCGGTGAGCAGCGGCAACCGGGCCAGCGGCACATCGGGTCCGGCGCAGGCGTCGAGCACCCGCACCACCCGGTCGGCGATGTCCTCGACCTCTCCGGGGGCGAACAGGTCGGGGATGTACTCGAACTTCAGGTGCAGGCTCGCCGCCGCGGACGCGACGAGGCTCAGCGGGTAGTGGGCGGCGTCGCGGGCGTCGACGCCGGTGACGCGGAGCCCGGCGATGTCGGTGTCTTCCGACAGCCCGGCCCGGTCCACCGGGTACGACTCGAACACGGTGAGCGTGTCGAACCCGGCGCCGGGGCCGGCGGCGTCCCGGATCTCGGCGAGACCGGTGTAGTGGTGGTCGAGCATCGCCGCCTGCTCGGCCTGCACCCGCTCCAGCAACGCGCCGAGCGTCTCGTCGGGGCGCAGCGTGACGCGCACCGGCACGGTGTTGATGAACAGCCCGACCATCGTCTCGATGCCGGCGAGTTCCGGCGGTCTGCCGGACACGGTGGCACCGAACACGACGTCGTCGCGTCCGGTGAGCGTTCCCAGCACGATGCCCCACGCCGTCTGCAGGATGCTGTTGAGCGTGAGCCCGCGGGTGCGCGCGGATTCGCGCAGCCGGTCGGTCCGGTCCTCGTCGAGGTCGAACACCCACTCCCGCGACACGGCCGACAATTGCCGCGCCCGGTCCGCGGGGATCAGCAGCGTCGGTTCCTCGACCCCGTCCAGGGCGTCCGCCCAGGCCCGCGCGGACAGGCCCGTGTCGCGCCCGCTCATCCACGCCAGGTAGTCGCGGTAGTCCCGCACGCGGGGCAGCGGCGAGGGGTCGCCGTCCGTGGCGTACAGCGTGAGCAGTTCCCGGATCATCAGCGGCATCGACCAGCCGTCTAGCAGGATGTGGTGGTTCGTCGACACCAGTCGGCAGCGGCCGCCTGCCGTCCACACCAGCAGGAACCGGATCAGCGGTGCGGTGGCCATGTCGAAGGGGGTTGTCCGGTCGGCGGCCAGCAGTCGCTCGATCTCGGTTTCCGCCGCGTCCCCGTCCAGCCCGCTCAGGTCGATCTCCCGCCAGGGCACGGTGACCAGGCCGGAGACGATCTGCACGGCTCCGCCGTCGGCGTCGTGGCAGAACGCGCTGCGCAGGTTCGGGTGACGGTCGAGGAGCGCACCTGCGGCCCGGCGCAACCGTGCCGCGTCGACGTCGCCGGCGAGGTCCAGAATCAGCTGGACGAGATAGGCGTCCACCGACTCGTCGGCCAGTTCGGCGTGGAACAGCATGCCCGCCTGCAACGGCGACAACGGCCAGACGTCGGTCATCGCCGGGTACCGGCGTTCGAGGTCGTCGATCGCGCTCTGGCCGAGTCGGACGAGGTTCAGGTCGGACGGGGTGAAGCCGCCGCCACCGGACCTCGTGTGCTCGGACAGGGCCTCCAGCGCCCGCACCCACAGCCGCGCGAGTTCGCCGACGTCCTCCGCCGCGATCACCCCGACGGGGAACGACCAGGTCGCCGTGAGTACCGGGCCGGCGGCGGTGTCGGTGGTTCTGGCGTTGACGTCGACGACGGCCGCCGCGGGCAACCCGGAGTGCGCGGCGGCGGCGAGTCCCGCGTCGGAGACGGGCATCCAGTCGCCGCCGGGGGCGGTGCCCGCCCCGAGCCTGCCGAGGTAGTTGAAACTCACCTGCGGACTCGCCTGCGCCGACAGTTCCCGGGCCGTGTCGTCGTCGAGGTACCGGAGGAGCCCGAACCCGATGCCGTGGTCGGGGATCGAGTGCAGCCGCTCCTTCACCGCCTTGACCGCGTCGCCGGCGGCGGGGCCCGCGGCAAACGCGTCCGCCACGTCCACACGGTCCAGGTCGAGGCTCACCGGGAAGATCGTGGTGAACCAGCCGACCGTGCGCGCCAGATCGGCGCCGGGGACCACGTGTTCCTCCCGACCGTGTCCTTCGAGGTTCACGAGCGCGGCGGACGACTCGATCCCGCGGTCGCGTCGCCACCGGACGAGCGCCAGCGCCAGCGCCGTCAGCAACCCGTCCGCCACGTTCCCGTGGAACGCCTGCGGGAGCGAAGTCAGCAAGGTCTCGGTGACGGCGACGGGTACCTGGACCTCGACGTCGGAGGTCTGGATGTCGGCAGGCGTCAGCGGCCGCGACCCCAGCGGCGGGTCGGGGGTGTCGAGCATCCGCCGCCACAGGCCGAGTTCGGCTGCGCGGGAACGTTCCTGCGCGACGTCGGTGAGAGCGTGCGCCCATGTGCGCATCGACGTTCCGGTGTCGGGCAGGACGTGCGCCTCACCGGACAGCACGCGGGCGCAGGCGAGGGCGAGATCGGGGACGAGGATGCGCCACGACACCCCGTCGACCACCACGTGATGGGCGACGATCAGTAACCGCCCCGTCGCGGATTCTCCGGTGCTCGCGAACCACACCGCCTGCACCATCACACCCGACTCCGGGTCGAGGCGGCCTGCGGCGGCGTCCAATTCGCGGGACGCGGCGTCGGCGAACGAGTCCGCGGCGGCGAGCGGCACCGTGCGCACCACCTCGGTCGCCCGCACCCACCCCGGCGGCGCGGTCGCCATGATCCAGCGGTCGCTGCGGTACAGGCGCGCGCGCAGCATGTCGTGCCGGTCCAGGACGGCCTGCATCGCCGCGGTCAACGTGTCCTCGTCGAGTTCGGCGGGGGTCGTGAACAGCGCGGCCTGCGAGTACCGCCGGAAATCGCCGTCCCGGCCCAGCATCCAGCGCACGATCGGGGTCAGCGGGAACTCGCCGACGCCGCCGCCGGGCAACTCCTCGAGGGTGATCGTCTCCTCCCCCGACGTGGCGACCTCCGCGAGCGCGGCCACCGTCTTGCGTTCGAACACGTCCCGCGGGGTGATGACCACCCCGGACGCCTTCGCCCGGGTGACCAGCTGGATCGACATGATCGAGTCGCCGCCGACCGCGAAGAACGAATCGTCGACGCCCACCGTGTCGAGGCCGAGGACCTCGGCGAACAGGCCGGCGAGGATCCGCTCCGTCTCCGTCGCCGGTGCGCGGCCGAGCGACACCTGCCGACCGTAGTCCGGTTCGGGGAGCGCCCGGCGGTCGAGTTTGCCGTTCACGGTGAGGGGCAGGGCGTCGAGCACCACTACGGCGGCGGGCACCATGTGCGCCGCCAGCCGGCCCCCGACCGTGTCGACGATCCCGGCGGGGTCCAGCACCCGGCCCGCCTCGGGCACCACGTAGCCCACCAAGCGCTCGTTCCGCGCCAGCACCACCGACTGCGCCACACCGTCGCAGGCGAGGAGCGCCGACTCCACCTCGCCGAGTTCGATGCGGAATCCCTTGACCTGAACCTGGAAGTCGTTGCGGCCCAGATAGTCCAGCTGCCCGTCTCCGTTCCACCGGCCGAGGTCGCCGGACCGGTACATCCGCGATCCGGGGGTGTACGGGTCGGCCACGAACCGGGTCGACGTGAGCGCGAACCGGCCCAGGTAGCCGCGGGACACCTGCGCGCCGGACACGTAGAGTTCGCCGACCACTCCCTGCGGCACCGGGTGCAGACGGGAATCGAGCACGTGCACGCGCAGTCCGGGCAGGGCCCGGCCGATCACGGACGCCGACGCGGACGCGGCGAGTTCCCCGTCCAGCGGCAGGTGGCTGACGTGCACGGTGGTTTCGGTGATGCCGTACATGTTCACCAGCGCCGGGACGGTGTCTCCGTGTCGCGTGTACCAGCGGGTGAGCTGCCCCAGGTCGAGGGCCTCGCCGCCGAACACCACGACGCGCAGGGCCAGTTCGGTGCCGCCGGCCACCCGGTCCGCCTCGGCGAGTTGGTAGAAGGCGGTGGGGGTCTGATTCAGGACGGTGACGTTCTCGTCGCGCAGCAGTCGCAGGAACGCGTCGGGCGAGCGGGTGGTGAAGTAGTCGACCACCACCAGCCTGCCGCCGTGGAGCAGCGCACCCCACAACTCCCAGACGGAGAAGTCGAACGCCGCCGAGTGGAACATGGTCCACACGTCGGAGGCGTCGAAACCGAACAGCGGCTGCGTGTGCGCGAACAGGGTGGCCACGTTGCGGTGCGACACCTGAACGCCTTTCGGCTGACCCGTCGAGCCGGAGGTGTAGATGACGTACGCCACCGAGTCGGGGTGCAGGGGTCCGCTCCGATCGCCATCGGTCACCGGCAGCGGCGACGTGCGGTCGAGGTCTGCCACCGTCTCCGGGCTGTCGACGAGGACGGCGGGGATCCCGCTCGCCCGGACGGCGCCGGATTCGGCCTCGGTGGTCAGCACGCATACCGGCCGGGCGTCGGCGAACACGTACGCGAGCCGCTCTTCCGGATACGTGACGTCGACGGGCACATAGCCTGCCCCCGATTTCACCACCGCGAGCAGCGACACCACCAGGTCCACCGACCGTGCGGCGGCGACGGCCACCAGGGTCTCCGGGCCCGCGCCGCGCGCGATCAGCAACCGCGCCAGGCGATTCGCCCGGGTGTCCAGTTCTTCGTACGTGAGCGACGCGCCCTCGCAGACGACGGCCGTCGCGTCGTAGGACCGCTGCGCCGCCCGCTCGAAGAGTTCCACCAGCGTCGCGTGCGCTCCGACCGGTTCGGCGAGCGCGGGCAGCACCGACTCCCGCTCCGCCGGGTCCAGGATGTCGATGTCCCCCACCGGGATCGCTCCGGCCGCGGCGATCGAGTCGAGCACCCGCAGGAACCGTTCCGCGAACCGGGTCACCGTGTCGCGGTCGAGCACGTCCGTCGCGAACCGCAACCCGGCGGCGAGTCCGGCGGGTGCGCCGTCCTCGTCGACCTGTTCGGCGACGCTCAGTTCCAGGTCGAATTTCGCGACACGAAGGTCCACGTCGAGCGAGTCGACGGTGAGTCCCGGCAGCTCGAGGTGGGTGCCTTCCGCGTTCCGGAATTCGATGAGCACCTGGAACAGCGGGGTGTGCGACGTGGACCGCTCGGGGGCGAGGTGGTCGACGAGCCGCTCGAACGGGATGTCCGCGTGCTCGAACGCGCCGAGATCCGCGGCCCGGACCGCGGTCAGGACCTCACCGAACGACGCCCGCGGGTCCACCACCGTCCGCAGGACGAGGGTGTTGACGAACATGCCGACCACGTCGTCGAGTGCCGCCTGCCCGCGGCCGGCGACCGGCGTCCCCATCGTGACGTCGCCGGTGCCCGACAACCGCGACAGCAGCACGGCGAACGCCGCGTGCACCGCCATGAACAGGGTCGAATTGTGCTGGGCCGCGATCGTGTTCAGCGCCCGGTGCAGTCGCGCCGGTACGTCGAACTCGACGACGTCCCCGCGGTACGACCGCTGGGCGGGGCGAGGCCGGTCGACCGGGATCTGCAGCACCTCGGGCGCACCGGACAGCGTGTCCGTCCAGTAGCCCAGTTGCCTCGACATCACCGAGCCCGGATCGTCCACCGCTCCGAGGACGTCCCGCTGCCACACGCTGTAGTCGGCGTACTGCACCGGCAGCGGGGTCCACCCGGGTGTCTCCCCCACGGTCCGGGCGGTGTACGCGAGCATGACGTCGCGGGCCAGCGGCAGCATCGAGAACCCGTCGGCGGCGATGTGGTGCACGACGATGGCGAGGACGTGCTGCTCGGGTTCCAGTGCGAACAGCCGGGCACGGAACGGGATCTCGTCGCTCACGTCGAAACCCGTTCCGACCAGTGCCGCGACGGCGTCCCGCAGTGCACGGTCCCCGGACACGGGCACCGGGTCGAGGCCGGGGGTCGCCGGCCGGGGATCGACGATCACCTGGTGCGGTCCGTCGACCGACCCGGGGAACACGGTGCGCAGCGATTCCTGCCGCTCCACGACGTCGCCGACCGCCGCGTGCAGGGCGGCGCGATCGAGGGCGCCGGTCAGCCGCAGGGCGATCGGGATGTTGTAGGCGGGCGAGGACGTGTCGAACTGGTTGACGAACCACATCCGCTGCTGCGCCAGCGACAGCGGTAT
Source organism: Rhodococcus sp. USK10 (assembly GCF_019378875.1). Taxonomy (NCBI): domain Bacteria; kingdom Bacillati; phylum Actinomycetota; class Actinomycetes; order Mycobacteriales; family Nocardiaceae; genus Rhodococcus; species Rhodococcus sp. USK10. The sequence continues at coordinate 6,213,808 of NZ_CP076048.1, read as the reverse complement.
CCGGTCGGGTCGCGGCCCGGCGGCGAGCGACACCGACGGCGTCCTCGTCGACGCGGCCGAATCGATCCGGACCGCCAGATCGGCCACCACGGGCGCGTCGAACAGTGCGGCCACCCCGATCCCGGCGTCGAGGGCGGAGTTGATGCGCGCGACGGCCCGGGTGGCGCTGAGCGAGTCGCCGCCGAGGTCGAAGAAGCTGTCGTCCGCACCGACCCGCGGGGCGCCGAGCACCTCGGCGAACACGTCCGCGACGGCCTCCTCGACCGGCGTGGTGGGCGCCCTGTACCCGAGCGTCGCCGTGACGAATTCCGGTGCCGGCAGCGCCTTCCGGTCCAGTTTGCCGACAGGAGTCAGCGGGATCTCGTCGAGAACCACCACGGCCGCGGGCACCATGTACTTGGGCAGGATGCGGCCCGCGAACGCGAGCACGTCCGGCGCCGCCACCTCCTCGCCGTCGTGCGGCAGGACGTACGACACGAGCGCCGTGTCCCCCAGCGGGCCCGGCCTGCCGAGGGTCGCGGCGAAGTCGAGGTGCGGGTGGGTGGTGAGCACGGAATCGATCTCCCCCAGTTCCACACGCTGACCGCGGATCTTCACCTGGAAGTCGCTGCGCCCGAGGTACTCGAGGGTGTGGTCGCGACGCCACCGCACGACGTCGCCCGTGCGGTACATCCGGCCACGGCCGTGGGGGTTGGCGACGAACCGCTCCGCGGTGAGCGCCGCCCGCCGGTGGTACCCGCGGGCCAGAGCCGTTCCCGCGATGTACAACTCGCCGGGCACCCCGGCCGGGACGGGCTGCAGCCGGGCGTCGAGGACGGACAGTGCGATGCCACGGACGGGGCTCCCGATCGTGACCGGTTCTCCCGGCGCCATCGGTGCGCTGAAGGTGGTGAGGACGGTCGCCTCGGTGGGGCCGTAGCCGTTGAACATCGCCCGGTCGGCGCCCCACGTGGCCACCAGTTCGTCGCCGACGGCGTCGCCGGCCACGACGAGCGCCTCGAGGTGCTCGATGCCGTCGCGCTCCACGGTGGCCAGCACGGCCGGGGTGATGCAGGCGTGGGTGACCCGTTCGCGGCGCAGCAGGTCCGCGAGTTCCGCACCGCCGTAGACGTCGGGGGGCGCGATCACGAGCGTCGCCCCCGCCGCGCACGACTGGACGAGTTCGAGGATCGCCACGTCGAAGCTGGGTGAACAGATGTGCAGGCAGCGGGAATCCGACGACACGGTGTAGTGCTCGGTCTGCTCGGTGAGCAGGTTCGCCAGACCGCGGTGCGTGACCACGACACCCTTCGGCCTGCCGGTGGACCCGGACGTGTAGATCGCGTAGGCGGCGTGGTCGACGTCGAGTACCGACCGGCGGTCCAGGTCGGTGACACGGGCCGGGGAGGCGGCGGACCAGGTGCGCTCGAAGTCCGGATCGTCCAGCACCAGCCACGGCACGGAGCCGGGCAGCCGGCGCCGGTGCGCCGACGTCGTCACCCCCAGTGCCGCACCGGAATCGGCCAGCATGTTCTCGATGCGGTCGGCGGGATAGGTCGGGTCGACGGGCACGAACGCGGCTCCGGTCTTGGCGACCGCCCACACCGCGGGCACCGATTCCGGTGATCGGGGCAGCCCGAGCGCCACGAACGTCTCCGGCCCGGCACCCCGTTCGATCAGCACGCGGGCCAGCGCGCTCGACCGCTCGTCGAGTTCCCGGTAGCTCGTCCCCTGTCCGTCGAAGACGAACGCGGACGCGTCCGGCCGGTTCCCGGCAGAGGCCGTGAGGAGCTCGGGCAGCGTCCTCGGCGGCCCGGCGGGGGCGCCGCACACTGCGGTGTACTCCTCGAGTTCGGCCTCCGACAACAGCGTCAGGTGCGCGAGCGGGGTGTCGATGTCGGACAGCAGGATCTGCACGACCCGTGCGACACGGGCGGCCACCGACTCCGCGAACTCGCTGCCGAAGACGTTCGGCTGGTATCGCAGTCGCAGGTGCAGTGCCGTGTCGACGTGCGCCATCAGAGTGAACGGATAGTGGGTCGAGTCGATCCCCTCGATCCCGGCGACGTGCATGCCGCTAATGTCGGTGTCTTCCGACAGCCCCATCCGGTCGACCGGATACGACTCGAACACGGTGAGCGTGTCGAACGCGGCTCCCTCCCCGACGGCGCGCTGGATCTCGGTGAGTCCCAGGTAGTGGTGATCGAGCAGAGCCGATTGTTCGCGCTGGAAGCGCTGCAGCAGTTCGGCGAGCGTTTCCTCCCGGCGCAGGCGCAACCGGACGGGCACCGTGTTGATGAACAGCCCGACCATCGACTCGATGCCCTGGACCGCCGGTGGGCGGCCGGACACGGTGGCACCGAACGTCACGTCCTCCCGGGTGCCGAGCGTGGTCAGCACCAGCCCCCACGCCACCTGGACGAGGGTGTTCATCGTCAGTCCGCGCTCGCGCGCGAGGGCCTCGAGCGCGCGGGTCTTCTCCTCGCCCACCTCGAGGCGCACGTCCTCGGGTTCGGCGAAGGACTGTTCGCCGTGCGCCGCGGGCGCCACGAACGTCGGCTCGTCCGCGCCGGCGAGGGCGGACACCCAGGCGGCCGTGGACCGTTCGTGGTCCTGCCTGCCGATCCACTGCAGGTAGTCGCGGTAGGGCGTGACGCGGGGCAGGGCGGTCGGGTCGCCGTCCGTGGCGTACAGGACGAGCAGGTCCTTGATCACCAGCGGCGTCGACCAGCCGTCGAGGAGGATGTGGTGGTGGGTGAGGACCAGCCGGTGCCGGTCGGGTGCGTTGCGCAGCAACGTGAATCGGAGCAGCGGCGCCTCGGACATCTCGAACGGGACGGCGCGGTCGGCGGCCAGGAACGCGGTGTCGTCGAGGTCTGAGACATCGACGTCGGTCCACGGCGCGATCGCCGAATCGAGTACCACCTGCACCGGACCGTTGCCGGTGTCGGCGAACGCCACCCGGAGATTCGCGTGCCGGTCCAGCAGACCCTGCGCGGCGCGGCGCAGCCTCGCCGGGTCGACGGTGCCGCGCAGGTCGAGGACCAACTGCACCTGATAGGCGTCGAGGCGATGCTCGGACAGTTGCGCGTGGAACAGCAGACCCGCCTGCAGCGGGGACAGCGGCCAGATGTCGGCGAGGTCCGGGTACGTGCGCTCCAGCCGGTCGATGTCGGCCTGCCCGACGGACACCAGGTCGAGATCCGACGGGGTCAGCCCGCCCGCGCCCGGGGTGCCCGCATGCTCGGCGAGTGCGGTGAGCGCCCGCACCCACAGTGCGGCAAGCTCTTCCACATCCCCGGCTGCCAGTACACCGGTGGGGTACGACCACGTCGCCGTCAGCACCGGCGCCCCGTCCCGGACCGTGGTCGCGGCGTTGACGTCCACGACCCAGGCGGCAGGCATGTCGTGGTTCTGCGTCCCGCCGAGGTCCCCGCTGTCCGCGACCGGCAACCAGGGCACGTCGCCTGCGTTCGTCGCCACCCGGCCGAGGTAGTTGAAACTCAGCTGCGGCGGCCGGAATCGGCGCAGTCCTGCGGAGTCGCCGGGGTCCAGGTACCGCAGCATGCCGTACCCGATGCCGTGATCGGGGATGGCGAGCAGTTGTTCCTTGACGGCCTTGATCGCGGCCCCGGCCGCGTCGTCGCTGTTGATCGCGGCCCCGGCCGAATGGTCGGCGGCGAGTGCGGCGTCGACGTCGATGCCGGTGAGGTCGAGTCGTGCCGGGAAGAGGGTAGTGAACCATCCGACGGTGCGGGACAGGTCGGCGCCGGGCACGACGTGGTCTTCGCGGCCGTGGCCCTCGAGGTTGATCAGCACGTCGGCCGTGTCGATCCCGCGGTGCCGCCGCCACCGGATCATCGCCAGAGTGAGGGCGGTGAGCAGGCCGTCGCCGACGGCGCCGTGGAACGCGGCGGGCAGCGTGGTGAGGAGTGCGTCGGTGACGCCGGTGGGCACGTCCACGACGACGCGGCCCGTCGTGGCGTCGACGTCGACGGCCGGATCCAGCGGCCGGGAGCCGAGAAGCGGATCGGGTCCGTCCAGGATCGACTGCCACAGTGCGCCTTCGGCGTGCCGGGACCGCGCGGCATCGGTGAGCCCGTGCGACCATCGCCGCATCGACGTCCCGACCGCGGGCAGAGCGGCGGGCAGACCCTCGGCGACGCGGGTGTGGGCGGCCGCGAGATCCGCGATCAGGATCCGCCAGGACACGCCGTCGACGACGAGATGATGCGCGACCAGCAGCAGGCGCCCCAACCCGTCCGGGCCGTCGAACCAGAGCACCTGCACCATGCTGGCCGCGGCCGGGTCCAGCCGGTCGGCCGCCGCGTTCAGTTCCGCCCTCGCGACCGCAGCGAAGTCGCCGACGTGGAACGACGTCACGGGCACGCGGTGGATCAGCGCGTCGGCCCGCACCGATCCGGTCGGCAGCACCGTCATCGCCCACCGTCCCGCGTCGTCGGCGGCGAGTCGCGCGCGGAGCATGTCGTGACGGTCCAGCACGGCGTCGACGGCGGCGGCGAGATCCTCGCGGGTGAGGCCGCGTGGTGCGGTGACCGGCACCGACTGGGAGAACCGGTCCAGCCTGCCGCCGCTGCGGTCGAGCATCCACGCGACGACGGGGGTCAGCGGCACCGGGCCGATTCCGCCGCCGGGAAGTTCCTCCAGCACCACGGCATCGGCGCGTTCGTGGTGGGCCACCTCGGCGAGACCGGCGACGGTCCGGCGCTCGAACACGTCTCGCGGGGAGAGGATCAGTCCGGCGGCCTTCGCGCGGGCCACCAGTTGGATCGACATGATGCTGTCGCCGCCCAGCGCGAAGAACGAGTCGTCGACGCCCACCGCGGCGAGGCCCAGAACGTCCCGGAACAGGCCGGCGAGCAGCGCCTCCGTCTCGGTCCGCGGCGGCCGGCTGTCGGTGACGGTGACGCCGAAGTCCGGTTCCGGCAGTGCCTTTCGGTCGATCTTGCCGTGCACCGTCACCGGGAGCGCGGCGATCACCAGAACGGCGGCGGGCACCATGTACGACGCGAGCCGGGTGCCCGCGAACTGCAGGATCTCGCCCGGATCGACGGCCGCGCCGGGTTCGGGGACGACGTACCCGATCAGCCGCGGGCCGGAGTGTCCGTCCCGGCGCACGTCCGCGACCGCCGCCGCCACGTTCTCGTGGGCGAGCAGCGCCGACTCCACCTCGCCGAGTTCGATGCGGAATCCGCGGATCTTCACCTGGAAATCGGTGCGCCCGAGGTAGTCGAGTTGCCCGTCCGCCGTCCAGCGCACGAGGTCGCCGGTCCGGTACATCCGGCTGCCCGGCGGCCCGAACGGGTTGGCCACGAAGCGTTCCGCGGTGAGGGCGTGCCTGCCGTGATAGCCGCGCGCGAGCGCGGGGCCCGCGAGGTACAGCTCCCCGGCCACCCCTGCCGGTGCCGGGTGCAGTCGCGCGTCGAGGACGGTCTCGGTGAACCCGAGTGTCGGGGCGCCGATCGTGACCGGTTCGCCCGGCGCCAGCGGGGTGCTGATGCTCGACACCACCGTCGACTCGGTCGGACCGTAGGCGTCGAACATGGTCCGGCCCGGCGCCCAGCGTGCCACCAGTTCCGGCGGGCAGGCCTCGCCTCCGGTCACCACGCACCGCACGCTCTCGAGGCCGGCGGGATCGACGGAGGCGAGCGCCGCCGGCGTGACGAAGCAGTGCGTGACCCGCTCGCGCCGCAGCAGGTCCGCCAAATCCTCGCCGCCATAGACGGACGGGGACACGATCACCATCGTCGCGCCCGGCCCGGTCGCCAGCATCAGTTCGAGTACCGAGGCGTCGAAGCTCGGCGACGCGAAGTGCAGGGTCCGGGACGCCGCCGTGGTGCCGAACGTGTCCTGCTCCGCCGCAGCGAAATTCGCCAGACCGCGGTGTGTGGTCACGACGCCCTTCGGCCTGCCGGTCGATCCCGATGTGTAGATCACGTACGCGGGGTGGTCGACGTGCAGGGCCGCCGCGCGGTCGGTGTCGGTCACCGGCGTCGCCGGGAACAGTGACAGTTCGGCGTCGGTGCCGGGGTCATCGAGCAGCAGCCACGGGATCGACGCGGGCAGGGCGGACCGCACCGCGGCCGTGGTGAGACCGGCGACGGCGCCCGAATCGCCGAGCATGTACTCGATGCGCTCGGCCGGATGGTTCGGGTCGACCGGCAGGAACGCGGCCCCGGCCTTGGCCACCGACCAGACGGCCAGCACGGATTCGATCGACCGCGGCAAGGCCAGCGCCACCACCTGTTCCGGGCCGATGCCGCGCCCGATCAGGAGCCGGGCGAGCCGGTCCGACCGTTCGTCGAGATCGCGGTAGGGCACCCGGTGTCCGTCGAAGACCAGTGCCGCGGCATCCGGGTCCGCGGCGGCGGCCGTCAGCAACTGCGGCAGCGTCCGCGCCGGCACGCCGGGGCCCCCGCTCACCGGCGTCAGGGCGGTCCGCTCGCCGGCGCCGAGGACGTCGACGTCGCCGACCGGGGCGTCCGGCGAGTCGGTGACGGCGCCCAGGATCCGGACCAGGCGCTCGGCGAACGCGGCCACCGTGTCCTCGTCGAAGATGTCGGTGGCGTATCCCAGCGCCGCGCTGATCCCGGCGGGACGACCGTCGGCGTCGACGTTCTCCCGCAGGGTCAGCTGGAGGTCGAAGTTGATCGTGTCGAACGCGAGGTCGAGGGGTTCGACGTGGAGACCGGGCAGCTCCAGCTCGGGGCGCTCGGTGTTCTGGAATTCGAGCATGACCTGGAACAGCGGTGAGTACTCCGTCGACCGGGAGGGGCGCAGGCTCTCCACGACGCGTTCGAACGGGACGTCCGCGTGCGTGAACGCGCCGAGGTCGGTGTCGCGGACCTGCGCGAGCAGTTCGGTGAACGTGCTCGAGCCGTCGACGTGGGTGCGGAGCACGAGGGTGTTCACGAACATTCCGACCAGGTCGTCGAGTTCGGCCTCGCCGCGGCCGGCGATCGGTGTGCCGACGGCGACGTCGTCCGACGCGCTCAGCCGCGACAGCAGGACCGCCAGTGCGGCGTGCAGCGCCATGAACACGGTCGACCCGTGCCTGCGCGCCACCTGCACGACACCGTGGTGGAGGTCGGGGTCGATCCCGAACTCGACGCGGCCCGCGCCGAGGGTGCGGGCGGCCGGGCGTGGCCGGTCCGTGGGCAGTTCCAGCACGTCGGGGATGTCGGCGAGAGTTGCGGTCCAGTACGTGAGTTGGCGGGCGAGCGGCGACTCCTCGTCGTGCTCGTCGCCGAGCCGGTCCCGTTGCCAGAGTGTGTAATCGGCGTACTGGACGGGCAGCGGGGTCCAGTCGGGTGCCACACCGTGGGCGCGGGCCGTGTACGCCGACAGGACGTCGCGGGCGAGCGGGACCATCGAGAAACCGTCCGCCGCGATGTGATGCACCACCACCGCCAGCACGTGCTCGTGCTCGCCGGCCGCGAACAGCCGGGCCCGCAGCGGCGCCTCCGTCGTCACGTCGAATCCCGCGGAGAGCAGGCGGTGGAGTTCCGCGTCGACGTCCGACGGCGCGACGGCGTGCGGTGTGAGATCAGGCGCCACGGACTCCGGCGGCAGGATCACCTGCCGCGGGCCGCTGTCGGTGAGCGGGAAGACGGTGCGAAGGGATTCGTGGCGTTCGACGACGTCGGTGACCGCCGCCTGCAACGCAGCCACGTCGAGTGTTCCGGTAAGGCGGAGCGCGATCGCGACGTTGTATGCCGCACTGGCCGTGTCGAATTGGTTGGCGAACCACATCCGCTGCTGCGCGAGTGACACGGGGACCTCCCGCGACGGATCCCGTGGGGCGGGCGCAGGCCGGGAGTCCGCCCGGGATTCCCCGGCCTCGGCGCGGGCGGCGAGCCCGGCGACGGTCGGGGCGTCGAACACGTCCCGCACGCCGAGGCGGTCGCCGACCGCCGCGTTGATGCGGGCGACGAGCCGGGTCGCGGTCAGGGAGTTCCCGCCGAGCGCGAAGAAGCTGTCGTTCGCCCCCACCCGGACGATGCCGAGGAGGTCGGCGAACACGGCGGCGACGATCTCCTCCACCGGGTTGCGCGGGGCGACGAATCCCACCGTCGCCGTGCCGAAGTCGGCGTCCGGCAGCGATTTCCGGTCGAGCTTGCCGTTGACGGTGAGGGGCAGGGCGTCGATCACCACCACCGCGGCGGGCACCATGTACGACGGCACGCTCGCCCCGACCGCGGCGAGAACGGCCGCCGCGTCGACGTCCGCGCCGGCCTCCGGGACCACGTAACCCACCAGCCGGTCGCCGTCCCGCTCGTCGCCGCGCACCACGACCACCGACTGCGCCACACCGGCGCACGCGGCGAGGGCGGCCTCCACTTCGCCGAGTTCCACCCGGAATCCGCGCAGCTGCACCTGGAAGTCGCTGCGCCCCACGTACTCGAGCCGCCCGCCCGCACCCCACTTCACGATGTCGCCCGACCGGTACATGCGCGTCCCGGCCCGGCGGTGGTCGAACGGGTCGGCGACGAACCGCGTCGCGGTCAGCCCCTGCCGCCCGATGTAGCCGCGGGTCACCTGGTCGCCGGACACGTACAGCTCGCCCACCACCCCGGGCGGCACCGGATGCAGCCGGTCGTCGAGGACGTAGACGCGCAGTCCGGGGAGTCCGCCGCCGATGACCGAGCCGGACACGGACGCGGCCAGCGCCCGGTCGAGGGCGAGGTAGCTGACGTGCACGGTGGTCTCGGTGATGCCGTACATGTTCACCAGCACGGGGGCGCGGTCGTCGTGCCGGGTGTACCACTTCTCGAGTTGCCCGACGTCGAGGGCCTCGCCGCCGAAGATCACGTGCCGCAACGACAGTGGCGTTGCGTCGCCGTCCTCGACGGCGCTCGCCGCGCGATCCGCCTCCGTCAGCTGGTAGAACGCCGTCGGCGTCTGGTTCAGCACCGTCACCCGTTCCCGGCGGAGCAGTTCGAGGAACGTGTCCGGCGAGCGTGCGGTGAAGTAGTCGACCAGCACCAGCCGGCCGCCGTGGACGAGCGCACCCCACAGTTCCCAGACGGAGAAGTCGAAGGCGTACGAGTGGAACAGCGTCCACACGTCGGACGAATCGAACCCGAACAGGTCCCGGGTGTTGGCCAGCAGCGCGACGACGCACCGATGCGACACCTGGACGCCCTTCGGCCGCCCCGTCGATCCCGACGTGAAGATGACGTACGCGACGGCGTCGCCCCACAGCGGCCGCAGCCGGTCCGAGTCGGTGACCGGCAACCCGGGCAGTTCCGCGACCGCACGGACCGTCGCCGGATCGTCGACCACCACCACCGGCAGTCCGGCCGGGGCCGACGAGGCGAATTCCGCGCTCACCACGGCGCAGACGGGCTGCGCGTCCTCGAACATCGCCGCCACCCGCTCGGCGGGATAGCTGGTGTCGACCGGGACGTACCCGCCGCCGGCCGCGAGCACCGCCAGCAACGTCACCACGAGGGCAGGCGTGCGATCGACCATCACCGCGACCAGCGACTCGGTGCCCACACCCTCGGCGATCAGCAACCGGGCCAACCGGTTCGACCGCTCGTCCAGTTGGCCGTAGGTCAGCGTCTCGTCGCCGCACACGATCGCGGTGGCGTCCGGGGTCGCCGAGGCCACCCGCGCGAACAACTCGACCACCGTCTGCGCGTCGGCGGCGACACCCTTACGGTTCCAGCGGTCCAGCACCAGGTCGCGCTCGACTGCACCGAGAACCGGGATGTCCCCCACCACCACCGCCGGGTCGTCGACCACCGCCCGCAGCACCCGGACGAAGCGTTCCCCGAACCCCTCCACCGACGACCGGTCGAACACGTCCGTCGCGTACAGGAAGGCGGCCGACATCCCGGCGGCGGTGCCCTTCTCGTCGTGGTATTCGGCGAGCGACAGCTGGAGGTCGAATTTGGCCACCCCCGGGTCTACGTCGACGGCTTCGACGGTCAGGCCCGGCAGTTCGAGGTGGGCACGCACGGTGTTCTGGAATTCGAGCAGCACCTGGAACAGCGGCGAGTGGGACGTCGACCGGCCCGGAGCAAGCTCGTCGACAACGCTCTCGAACGGGACGTCCGTATGCCCGAACGCGCCCAGATCCGTGTCTCGGGCCCGCGCCAGCACGTCGGTGAACACCTCACCCGGCTCCACCGGAGTCCGCAGCACCAGCGTGTTGACGAACATCCCCACCAGGTCGTCCAGCGCCGCCTCGCCGCGACCCGCGATCGGGGTGCCGATGGCGACGTCCCCCGATCCGGTCATCCGCGACAGCAGCACGGCGAGCGCCGCGTGCATCACCATGAACAGCGTCGCGTTGTGCTCGCGTGCGAGGAGGAGCAGTTTCCGGTGCAGGCCGGAATCGATTGGGAACGCCGCGGTCGCCCCCGCGAGCGAGCGGGTGACCGGCCGGTTCCGGTCGAGCGGGAGCGCGCTGACTTCCGGGAGGTCGGCCAGCATTTCGCGCCAGTACTGCAATTGCCGGGACATGAGGCTGTCCGGGTCCTCGGCACTGCCGAGCAGGCGACGCTGCCACACGCTGAAGTCGGCGTACTGCACGGGCAGCGGCTCCCAGCTCGGCAGGGTCCCGGACCGGCGCGCCGAGTAGGCGACGATCAGGTCGCGGGCCAGCGGCGCGAGCGACGCCCCGTCGGCGGCGATGTGGTGCACCACGATCACGAGCACGTGTTCGTCCGGGCCGGTCCACAACAGGGCCGCGCGCAGCGGGACCTTCGCGCTCACGTCGAACCCGCCCTCGAGGAGGGTCGCGATCCGGTCGTGCAGCGACTCGTCGCCGTCGACCTGGGGGGTGAGGTCGGGAACGACGTCCGCGGTGTCGACGACCACCTGGTACGGCCCGTCCTCCGACGCGGGGTACTTGGTGCGCAGCGACTCGTGCCGCTCGATCACGTCCCCCACCGCGGCCCGCAGCGTATCCGCGTCCAGGGGTCCGATGAGCCGCACGGCCATCGGGATGTTGTACGCCACCGACGACGTGTCGAACTGGTTGATGAACCACATCCGCTGCTGCGCCAGCGACAGCGGAACCCGCTCGGGCCGCTCCCCGACGGTCAGGGGTGGCCGGTCCACGAGTTCCGTGCCCGCCCGGCGGACGTGCGCGGCCAGCAGTTCGGCGGTCGGAGCCTCGAACAGCGCGCGCACCCCCACGTCCGAACCGAGGGCCGCGTTGACCCGGGCGATCACCCGCGTCGCGACGAGAGAGTTGCCGCCGAGGTCGAAGAAGCTGTCGTCGACACTGATCCGCTCGACGCCGAGGACCTCGGTGAACACCTCGGCGATCGCCTCCTCGACCGGGTCGGCAGGCGCCTTGAACTCGGCCGCCGCGGACAGGAACCGCGGCTCCGGCAGCGCCGCGCGGTCCAGCTTCCCGACCGGGTTCAGCGGGATCTCGTCCAGCACCACGATCACCGAGGGAACCATGTACGCCGGCAACCGGTTCCGCACCTGCCGCAGTAGTTCCGACGTCACGATCGGCCTGCCCGGAGCCGGGACGACGTAGGACACCAGGACCGTGTCCCCGGACGGTCCCGGCCTGCCGATGGTGACGGCCAGTCGCACGTCCGGATGCGTCTGCAGCATCGCGTCGATCTCACCGAGCTCGATGCGGAACCCTCGGACCTTCACCTGGAAATCGCTGCGCCGCAAGTACTCGAGCGTGTGGTCGGGCCGCCACCGCACCACGTCGCCGGTGCGGTACATCCGGCCCCGGCCGTACGGGTCGGCGACGAACCGCGCCGCGGTGAGACCCGGGCGGCGGTGATAGCCCCGCGCCACCCCGGCACCGGCGATGTACAGCTCACCCGGTACCCCGACGGGTACCGGATGGAGCCGGGCGTCGAGCACCATTTCCTCGACGCCCCGGAGCGGCCCACCCAGCGTGATGGGGTCACCGGGGGTCATCGGTGCGCTGATGTTCGCCATGATCGTGGTCTCGGTCGGACCGTACGCGTTGTGCAGCCGGCGGTCCGGCGCCCAACGGGCGACGAGGTCGGGCGGGCAGGCCTCGCCGCCCACGACCACGTCGAGGAAGTCGCCGAGCGAATCGGGCGGGATCGTTCCCAGCGCCGCGGTGGTGACGAAGCCGTGCGTGACGCGCTCCGACCGCAGCAGGTCGGCCAGTTCGGCGCCGCCGTACGCGGTCGGCGGCACCACCACCATGGTCGCGCCCACCCCGAAGGCCTGCAGGTATTCGAACACGGATGCGTCGAAGCTGGGGGTCGAGAAATGCAGCGTTCGAGACGATCTGGTGGCGCCGAACCGCTCCTGCTGATCGGCGGCGAAGTTGTCCAGCCCGCGGTGGGTGACGGTGACGCCCTTCGGCTGCCCCGTCGAACCGGACGTGTAGATCAGGTACGCGGCATTGTCGAGGTGCAGGGGCCGAATGCGGTCCGAGTCGGTCAGCGGATTGTCCGGGCGGGCGGCGCACTCGGCGTGGAAGTCCGGATCGTCCAGCACGCACCACGGAATCGAATCGTGCAGGCGGCCGCGCACCGACTGCTCCGTCAGACCGAGCACCACACCCGAATCGGCAAGCATGTAGTCGATCCGGTCGGCCGGGTAGTTCGGGTCCACCGGCACGAACGCCGCCCCCGTCTTCGCGACCGCCCAGACGGACGCCACCGACCTGAACGACCGCGGCAACGCCAGCGCGACGAACGATTCCGGTCCCACACCCTGGTCGATCAGGATCCGCGCGACCTGCGTCGACCACCGGTCCAGCTCGCGGTAGGACAATTCTTCGCCCTGCCGGGTCAGGGCCGTCGCCGCCGGATCCAGTGCCGCGGCATCGGCGAACAGGCCGGGCAGGGTGCGCTCTGACCGGGCAGGCAGGCCCCGGACCGGTGTCAACGCGGAACGTTCGGCCACGGACAGGATCTCGATGTCACCGACCGGAACGTCCGGCCCGGCCGTCATCGCACCGAGGATGCGCAGGTACCGTTCGGCCGCCACCCGGATGGTGTGGGCGTCGAACAGGTCTGCGGCGAAACCGAATTCGACGGTGGCCCCGGCCGGTCCCCCCGACTCGCCGACCGCTTCCGTCACGGACACGCACAGGTCGAGGCCGGGGAACTCCGCATCCGGGGAGCCGGCGGGCCGGGTGTCGAGCAGCACCTGGACGATCGGCGCGTACGCCTCCGACACCGACACGCCAAGTTCCCGCACCAGACGGTCGAACGGAACCCCGATGTGCGACAACGCCTCCGCGGCGACGTCCCGGACGTGAGCCAGGTAGTCGCGGCACGACACCTCGCCCGCGTACCCCGAACGCACCACCACGGTGTCCGTGCGGTCACCCACGTCCGCTGCCGTCCCGACTGCGATGTCGCTGCTCCCGGTGACCCGGCCGAGCAGGATCGACAGAGCGGTGAGGAACACCGTGCGGCCGGCGGTGCCCGCGTCTTCGGCCAGCGCGGCCACCCGGCGGTGCAACTCCGCAGACACCACCACGGTGACCCGGTCGCTCTCCGGCGACAGCCTGGCGGGCCGGCGCCGGTCGGTGGGCAACGGCAGGAGGTCGGGCAACCCATCCAGTCGCCGGCGCCAGTACTCGACTTCCCGGGCCTCGCCCAGCAACCGTTCCCCGATGCGGGCGCTTTCCTCGTGGATGTCGCCCACCCGGGACGCCGGGTTCGCGGTGGCCAGTTCCGCGAGCAACTCCACGAACTGCCGATGGTGTTCCCGCAGTTCGCCACGCTCGTAGCGGCTGGGGTTCGCACGGAAGTCGACGAAGATCCTGGTGGGCGTGCCGCTCTGGTACACGTTGATCAGCAGGTCCTCCACCGGACCCGAGGTGACGATGTGGAAGTCGCCCACCAGCGAACCCAGCGCCACCTCCTGGCGGAACAACATGACGTTCACCATCGGCCCGTACAACTCCGTCGATGCGGTGTCGCCGGCGTCACGTCGGATGTCGTCGAGGCTGCACCGCTGGTGCCGCAGTGCCGCGACCAGCTCACGCTGGACCTGCTCGATCAGGTCCGCGACGGTGTCCTCGGCCCGGACGCGGACGGGCATCGGAGCGACGTTGACGAGCATGCCGCCGGAATTGCGCAGCACCGCCGTCGTGCGCGCCGACACCGGGATGGTCACCAGCACATCGGTTCTGCCGGTGCGGCGCGCCAGGTAGCACGCCGCGGCCGCGATGATGGTCGCCGCCGACGGGCTGTCGCGGGAATCGAGAACGGCCACCACGTCGTCGGAGAGGACGGCACTCTCCACCGTGCTGGCGGCCGACACGTGTCCCGCCGTCCGCGCCAGTGTGGTGCCCTCGACCCCGGCGACCCGCTCCGCCCAGTACTCGCGGTCGGTCAGGAAACGGTCCGAGGCGCGGTACCGGCTGTCGATGTCGTACAACTGCCGCAGGCTGACCGCCCTGTTCGGATCCGGTTCGCGGCCCGCGACTTTCGCGGAGTACCGGTGCGCGATGCGGCGCAACATCGTCATCGCACCGTAGCCGTCGAGGGCGACGTGGTGAATCCTGCTGTACCACAGGAAGTGCGCGTCCCCGGTCTGCAGGATCGACGTCTCCACCAGCCGGTCTGCGCTCAGGTCGATCGGCGTGACGTAGTCACGCTCCATCCATTCGTGCGCCGCCGCCATAGGATCCTCTTCGGCGCGGAAGTCGACGTACGCGATCGACGTGTCCGTCCGATGGTCCACGTACTGCAGCGGGCGGCCGTCGACGTCGTAGACCTTCAGGAACGGCGATTCGAATTCGCGGGCCGCCTCCACCGTCTCCTGCCGCAACAGGTCCATGTCCAGCGCACCGCGGAACTCGACGTACTGGGCGATGAAGATCGGGACCCGCGGTTCCAGTTGCTGTGCGAACCAGGTGGCCCGCTGCGCCGCCGACAGCGGAATCGGTTCGCCGCCGTCCGGGGCGGAACCGTCCGATCGCTGTCCCGGGACGCGCAGGTCCGCGGGGCGGCGCGTATCCCCCGCCCCTGGAACGGGTCCTTCACCTTGTCCAGGGCACACTAGAACTCGACCTCGCCCCGCCCAACCAGGACGGACGCACTCTTTCGAGTATCCGCCCGCGCGGCGTTCCGGGTCCAGGGCACTGCGGGTCCAATGCCGCCGATGGATACTGGGCCTCATGACCGAGCGCGTCGACACACCCGGCATCGATCCCGCGGACTTCCGCGTCCATGTGGTGGCACAGGCCATCCGGCTGTTCTCCGAGAACGGGTACGAGGCGACGACCGTCGAGCAGATCGCGTCGGCCGCCGGGGTGTCCCGGCGGACGTTCTTCCGCCAGTTCCGCTCCAAGGAGGACGTGATCTTCGCCGATCACGAATCACTGTTTCAGCAGGCAGAGGACCATCTGACCACGGAAACCGACGACCCGTGGGCGGCGGTCTGCAGGACGGCGGGCCTGGTCTTCGACAGGTTCCGGGAGAACCGGGAACTGGCGGTGCGGCGGTATCAGGTGGTCCAGAGGGTTCCCGCGCTCCGCGACCGGGAGATCGTCACCGGCGTCCGCTACGAGCGGTTGTTCGTCGACTACCTGCGGGGCGTCGTGCCCACCCAACCGGTCCTGAAGGTCATCGGATTCGCGGCCGCTGTCACCGCGTGCCACAACTTTCTGCTTCGGAACATGATCAAGGGCGACCCCGACGCCACCGCGGAGGAACTCGAGCGGGCCCTGCTCGACGTGCGCCGGACGTTCGGCGTCGCCCCGGGGGCATCCACGCAGGAAGAGGACGCCGTACTGGTGGTCTCGTACCCGCCGGGGACTCCCGTGGAGGAGATCACCGGGCGCATCCGCACCCAGTTGTCGCGGCGCCGGAGTTGAGCGGCCGAGAGTGACGACTCCCACCCTTGACTGGCACTCAGTGCCGTGGTTGACTGCACGGTAGTGGCAGTAGTTTGCCGACCACGAACGTTGCGGCCCGCCTGAACGGAAATGAACCTGGCACGGAGTGCCGCTCAGACTCGGTGCCGTCGAGACTCAGCAAGGAGCGCCCCCATGGCCGGAAATCCGGACTTCGATCTGTTCAAGCTCGCCGAAGAGCACGACGAACTGCGGTCCGCGATCCGCGCGCTCTCCGAGAAGGAGATCGCACCCTACGCGAAGGAAGTCGACGAGGATTCGCGCTTCCCCGAAGAGGCGCTGCAGGCCCTCGTGAACTCCGGCTTCAACGCCATCCACGTCCCCGAGCAGTACGACGGGCAGGGCGCCGACTCCGTCGCCACCTGCATCGTCATCGAAGAGGTCGCCCGCGTCTGCGGCTCCTCCTCCCTGATCCCCGCCGTCAACAAGCTCGGCACCATGGGCCTGATCCTCAACGGCTCCGAGGAACTCAAGCAGCGGGTCCTGCCGCAGCTCGCGTCCGGCGAGGCGATGGCATCGTACGCGCTGTCCGAGCGCGAGGCCGGTTCGGACGCCGCGAGCATGCGCACCCGCGCCAAGGCCGACGGCGACGACTGGATCCTCAACGGGTCCAAGTGCTGGATCACCAACGGCGGCAAGTCCAGCTGGTACACCGTCATGGCCGTCACCGACGCCGACAAGGGCGCGAACGGCATCTCCGCGTTCATGGTCCACAAGGACGACGAAGGATTCGTCGTCGGACCGAAGGAGAAGAAGCTCGGCATCAAGGGCTCGCCGACCGCCGAGCTGTACTTCGAGAACTGCAAGATCCCCGGCGACCGCATCATCGGCGAGCCCGGCACCGGTTTCAAGACGGCGCTGCAGACCCTCGACCACACCCGTCCCACCATCGGCGCGCAGGCAGTCGGCCTCGCACAGGGCGCCCTCGACGCCGCCCTCGACTACACCAAGGACCGCAAACAGTTCGGCAAGTCGATCAGCGACTTCCAGGCCGTGCAGTTCATGCTCGCCGACATGGCGATGAAGGTCGAGGCCGCGCGTCTCATGGTCTACACCTCCGCGGCACGCGCCGAGCGCGGCGAGAAGAACCTCGGTTTCATCTCCGCGGCAGCCAAGTGCTTCGCCTCCGACGTCGCCATGGAGGTCACCACCGACGCCGTCCAGCTGTTCGGTGGCGCCGGCTACACCACGGACTTCCCTGTCGAGCGGATGATGCGTGATGCGAAGATCACACAGATCTACGAAGGCACGAACCAGATCCAGCGCGTCGTGATGTCGCGTGCACTGTTGAAGTAGGCGGCTACGCCGCCCGTGCGTGGTTGACGAGTCCCTGGACTCGTTAACCACGCACGGGCATATCTAAGGAGAATTTGTGGAACTAGTAGGCGTGATCGGCGGCGGCACCATGGGTGCCGGCATCGCCGAGGTATGTATCAAGGCCGGCAGCTCGGTTCTCATCCTCGAGACGAAGCCGGAGTTCGCCGAGGCCGCGCAGGCCCGGATCGAGAAGTCCCTCGCCCGCGGGGTCAAGGCGGGCAAGCTCGACCAGGAGGCCGCGGACGCCGCGCTCGCCCGGGTGCGGGTCACCCTCGACATCGACGACTTCGCCGACCGCGACCTCGTCATCGAGGCGGCGCCGGAGATCGAGTCCCTCAAGGTCGACATCTTCCAGAAGCTCGACAAGGTCGTGAAGCCGTCCGGCATCCTCGCGTCCAACACGTCGTCCATTCCGCTGATCAAGATGGCCAACGCCACGCAGCGTCCCGGGCAGGTCGTGGGTGTCCACTTCTTCAACCCGGTGCCGGTGATGCCGCTGGTGGAGATCGTGGTCAGCCTCGTCACGTCGGAGGAGACCGTCACCGCGGTCACCGACTACGCGAAGAACACGCTGCGCAAGAAGACGGTGCGGGCCGGTGACCGCGCGGGCTTCATCGTGAACGCGCTGCTCATCCCGTACCTCACGTCGGCGGTCCGGATGCTCGAGTCGGGTTACGCCACCGCCGAGGACATCGACGAGGCCATGAAGGGCGGCTGCGGGTACCCGATGGGTCCGCTGACGCTGATCGACACCGTCGGTCTCGACATCACGCTCGCCGCCGCGGAGTCGCTGTACGCGGAGTTCGCCGAGCCGCACTACGCTCCCCCGACGCTGCTCAAGCGCAAGGTGGATGCCGGGCACCTCGGCAAGAAGAGCGGCAAGGGCTTCTACGACTACAGCTGATCATGCCCGTCCGGGAGCCCGTCGCGCTGTCGCGGCGGGCTTTCGCCGTTCGCGACGGCGTATCCCATGTAGGAGATGGCCGTGCTCCGGATCTGCCCGAAGTCGAGGCGGCGGCTCAACTCCCCGTAGCTGAGCCGGGTCCCGCCCGCCCGCGCGAGGTCGAGCAGCCGGAGGGGATTCTTCGACCGCGGCCCGAGCCCGACGATCTCGCCGAGCCGCAGGTCGCGACGCTCCAGGAGCGCCGTCAGCTCCGCGGGACGGATGCACATCGACCAGTCGTGGATGGGGGTGTCGAACATCCGCGTCATCCGCCATTCCTGCATGATCTTGATGGCGACGAGCTTGCTGACGAACGTGCGGTTGATGGTGTCGAACAGGTACAGGCCCCCGGGTTTCAGCACGCGGGACGTCTCGGCGATCACCTGGTCGAGATCCGACACGTGCTCGAGGACGTCGCAGCAGTAGACGACGTCGAACGTGGAGTCCGGCACAGGGAGTCGCTCGCCCGACCCGATGCGGTACTCGATGTCCAGTTCCGCGCGGGCGGCGTGCCGGCGCGCGGTGTCGATCGACACCGCGGACGGATCGATGCCCGTCACGCGGAAACCGATGCGGGTGAACTCCTCCGCGAGGAACCCGCCACCGGAACCGACGTCGAGGGCACGCAGGCCGCGATAGTCACGACCGATCGTCTGGCCGAGCACCGTGCGGAAGTAGGCGAATCGTCCCGGCGTCAGGCTTCCGTGCAGCAGGTTGAGCGGGTTGTCCTCCTCCCACCACGACTCCCCCACCCGGTTGTAGACGTCGTTGTCGATGACCAAGCCGACCACCCCTTCTCTGCCGAGCGCACAGCGCCGACCCCTACCCTTCTCCTGCGCGTCGGTCACTTCAAGGCCGACACCCGTAGGCGATGCTCGGAGGATGACTTTCCGGATCTCGCACGTGTGCCTGCTGCTGGGCGGGTTCGTCGCGGGAATTGCGTTGACGTCCACCGGGTCCGGTGGGTTCGTGTTCGTCGTGGGCCGCGAGGTCCTGGACGTGTCGTATCTCGATCCCGCCGCAGGCGCCACCCTCGCCGCGGTGGTCGCCGTCCTGGTGACGGTGCTGGTTCGCGCCCGCCGGGGCCTGTCGGCGCTGTCGTTCGCCGGCCTCGCACTGCTGGGTGTCGCCCGTTCGACCGGGCCGTGGGACGTCGAAATGTACCTCGGCGGCGTCGCTGCGGGACTTCTCCTCGGCGGTCTCGTCGGACTGTGCGCCACCGCCGACCTCGCGTGGTTGCAGACCGCACTCGCGACGGGTGTCCTCACCGGGATCCTCCTCGACGGACCGATCGAGCACCTCCGGACATCCCTTCCCCGGCGCTACGCGGACTACCTTCCCGGACCCACCGTCGATGCGGCGGCGCTGGCCGTCCTTGCGCTCACGGCCGTGGTTCTGGCCGTGGCGTTGCGGTCCGGCGACTTCGGCGAGCGGGCGGATCTCGCGGTGAGCAGGCGCGCCGTCGTCGTGGGGATCGTTGTGCCGCTGGTCGGGCTGGTGCTGTGCCGGTGGTTCGTTCACCAGGCGTGGGACATCGGCTCCGACGGCGAAATGCGGGGCCGGTGGGTGTACGGGATCGTCCTCGTCGCGGTGGTGATCGCCGCCGCGCTGTGGCTGGAGCACCGCACCGGGATCGTGTTGCTCGCCGCGATGGCGCTCGTCGCCACGGGCGGCATCGGCAGGTCCGCATTCCCGGATTCGTGGCCGTGGCTGCTGGTGCCCGCGGCGCTGATCCTCGCGGGCGCTGCGCTCGGACGCCGTTTCCCGCGGCCGGTGTTCGGCATCGCGGCGCTCGCGGTGGTGGCCGCGTCGGCAGTGTTCGAGCACCCGCCGTGGGACAACCTGCACCTCGCCGCGACATGGCTGCTCCTTCCGCTGGCGGCGACGTACACATTCGCGTCGAGCCTGCCGTCGAGCGGACCGGTCACCGCGGCGTCGCTGGCGATCCCCGCCGCGCTCACCGTCCCCCTGGTCGCCGAGTACGGGTGGACGGCGTACACGCCGCTCACCGGATCGGAGATCCCGCCGTGGCCGCACGCGTGGGCGTGGACATCGACGGGAGTGTCCGTGGCCGCAGTGGTCGCGTGCGGCCTCACCGCCGCCTACCTCGGAAGACGCCGCACCTGACCAATATGCAGGATACATACGTTGTGCACCATGCATAGTCTGTGTATGGTGCACAAATTGTGTTCCGCAACGTCAAGGAGATTCGTGTGGACAGTCCGACGCCCGTCGTCCGCCCGGGCGGCCTCGTCGCCGTGCTGGCATTCACCGGCATCGTCGCCGCACTCATGCAGACCCTCGTGGTACCGCTGATCGGTGACCTGCCCCGATTGCTCGACACGACCGCCTCCAACGCGTCCTGGGTGATCACCGCGACGCTGCTCGCCGGCGCCGTGGCCACCCCGGTCACGGGACGTCTCGGCGACCTCTACGGCAAGCGCCGGATGATGCTGATCTGCACTGTGCCGCTCGTCCTGGGCTCGGTGGTCTGCGCACTCGCGACGACCCTGGCCCCGATGGTGATCGGCCGGGGACTGCAGGGCGTCGGCGTAGGCCTGATCCCGCTGGGCATCAGCGCTCTGCGGGACCTGCTGCCGCCCGAGCGCCTGCACTCCTCCATCGCCCTGATGAGCTCGTCGATGGGGATCGGCGGCGCTCTCGGCCTGCCGCTCGCCGCGACGGTCGCCGAGAACGCCAGCTGGCGCGTGCTGTTCTGGGGCGCCGCCGGACTCAGCGCGGTGATCGCCGTGCTGCTCTGGTACTTCGTGCCCGCCACCCCGGTGCACGGCACCCGGGGCCGCTTCGATCCCGTCGGGGCGGTCGGGCTCGGCGTCGGACTGGTGTGCCTGCTGCTGGCCGTGTCCAAGGGCGCCGACTGGGGCTGGACGAGCGGCACCACCCTCGGCCTGTTCGCGACCACCGTCGTCGCGCTGATCGTGTGGGGCTGGTGGGAACTGCGCACTCCCGAACCCCTCGTCGACCTGCGGGTCATCGCGGGACGTCAGGTGCTGCTGACCAACGCCGCGTCCGTCGTCGTCGGCTTCGCGATGTACGCCCAGTCGCTGATCGTTCCGCAGCTGCTGCAGTTGCCCGCGTCGACGGGATACGGCCTGGGACAGTCGATGCTGGCAATGGGTCTGTGGATGGCCCCGTCGGGTCTGATGATGATGGCGGTGTCCCCGTTCGGCGCCAAGCTGTCGTCCACCCGCGGACCCAAGGTCACGCTGCTCGTCGGCAGCCTCGTCATCGCCCTCGGCTACGGATCGTCGATGTTCCTGATGGGGTCGACGTGGGGTCTGGTGGTGGTGACCTGCATCTGCGGCGCCGGCGTCGGCCTCGCCTACGGCGCGATGCCCGCCCTCGTGATGAGCGCCGTGCCGCAGTCCGCGACGGCGTCCGCGAACAGCGTCAACTCGCTGATGCGTTCGGTGGGCACGTCGGTGTCCGCGGCCGTCGTCGGCGTGGTCCTCGCGCAGATGAGCGTGCAGGTCGCGGGCCACAGCCTGCCCACCGAGGGCGGATTCCGGACCGGTCTGCTGATCGGGTGCGGCGTCGCGCTCGTCGCCGCGGCCATCACCCTGGCGATCCCGACCCGCCGTGCACCCTCGGCGGCGACCACGGCTCCCACCGAACCGCTCGCGTCGTCGAAGGCGTAGCCGTCGACCGCCCTACTTGTGCAGGGCGTACCCGGCCACGGGGTTGCCGTTGACGTAGACGGTGCCCTCGTAGGTCCCGTCCGGCCTCGGGGTGATCCGGTCGGTGAGGAAGTTCAGCCCGGACGGGCTGTAGTCGGTGACGAGGGAGCCGCCCGGTTCCGGGGTGGTCATGCCGAAGACGTAGGGGAAGAACACCCCGAAGTTGTCCATGACCCACCCGTGCCCGAACGTCTTTCCCTTCCAGATCAGGTCGGCACCGGGAAGGTTGGTCGTCCCCACATAGGTGCCGGCAGGCATCACGGGCAGCGGGAGCGGGACGGGCATGGGTGCCGGGATCGGATCCGCCGCGGCCGTCCCCGCGCCGACGAGAGACAGGCCGGCCACCGCGACGGCCCCGACTGCGACCTTGCGCTTGATGTCCATGAGTACTCCGTCTGTCGAGGTTCGTGGCGGACAGTGTCGCACGCGCGCGGCCGTCACAGGGCGAGTGTGGAGAAGATGCTGTCCGGATCGTTGCCGTAGTCCCGCGGCGTCGCACACACGACGTCGAGTATGCCGAAGCCGGCGCCGGAATTCGCAACGAGCGCCGCACCGCGCGGATCGCGGCGCACCATGGGGAGGTGACCGAGACCGTTCTGCGCCTGAGCACCCGCCGGGGGCGGTGGGTCGTCGTCGCCACCGTGCTCGGCTCGAGTCTCGCGCTGCTGGACGGCACGGTGGTGAACATCGCACTGCCGCACATCGGCGAGGACCTCGGATCGGGTGTCGCGGGGTTGCAGTGGATTCTCAGCGGTTACACGCTGGCCCTGGCGTCGCTGATCCTGCTGGGCGGGGCGCTCGGGGACCGCTGGGGCAGGCGCCGCGTCTTCGTCTGGGGGACGGTGTGGTTCGCGGCGGCGTCGCTGCTGTGCGGCATCGCGCCCGACATCACTCTGCTCGTGATCGCACGGATTCTGCAGGGCGTCGGGGCCGCGATGCTGACCCCCGGCAGTCTCGCGCTGATCTCGGCGTCGATCCACGAGGACGACCGGGGCGCCGCGATCGGACTGTGGTCGGGGCTCGGCGGGGTGGCGGGGGCGATCGGACCTCTAGTGGGCGGCTGGCTGGTGGAGGTGGCCGGCTGGCGGTCGGTGTTCCTGCTCAACCTTCCGCTCGCCGCGCTCGTCGTGTGGGCGTCGATGCGGCACGTCCCGGAGAGCCGGGACCCGCACCCGCCCGATCACCTCGACGTACTCGGTTCGGCGTGCGCCGTGATCGGCCTGGGCGCGCTCACCTACGGCCTGATCGAAATGAACCTGATCGCCGGGGTGGTGGGCGCCGTCGTGCTGATCGCGTTCGTCGTCGTGGAAGTGCGCTCCCCGAACGCGCTGGTGCCGCCGAGCCTGTTCTCGTCGCGGATGTTCGTCGCGGCGAACCTGGTGACGCTCGCCGTGTACGCCGCGCTCGGCGGCGTCTTCTTCCTGCTGGTGCTGCAATTGCAGTTGGTGGCCGGGTACTCGCCGCTCGAAGCCGGGCTGGCCACCATCCCGATCACGCTCGCGATGCTCGCGTTCTCCTCCCGCGCAGGCAGCTACGCCCAGACCCACGGCCCGCGACTGCCGATGACCGTCGGGCCCGCCCTCGCCGCGGTCGGCCTGCTGTTGATGACGCGGATCGGGCCGGACGCGAGCTATTGGACGGTCGTGCTTCCCGGCGTCGTCGTGTTCGGTCTCGGACTGTCCGCCATGGTCGCGCCGCTGACCGCGGCAGTGCTCGGTTCGGTCCCGGTGGAACAGTCGGGCATCGCGTCCGGGGTGAACAACGCGGTCGCACGCACCAGCCAACTGCTCGCGGTGGCCGCCCTCCCCGGGATCGCCGGGATCGACGCCGAAAGCATGCTCGACCCGAGCAGTTTCTCGGACGGCTTCCGCATCGCGATGTTCGTCTGCATCGCACTGCTGCTCGTCGGGGCGGCCATCGCCGCGGTCCTGATCCGGGCGCCCGCCGCGCCGGCGCCCACGCCGCTCGGCCCCGTCCCGCTCGGTCCCGTACCGGAGTCGGTCGCGTGCAAACCGCACTGCGACGTCACCGGTCCCGCAGTGCAACCGGCCCTCGCCCGGCCGAGCCCCACGGAGGGGTGACGTGCCTGCGGGCACGCTTTCGTATCCTGGTCGGGTGGCGATTTCCGGTACCGACCCGTCGAGCGTCCGCGTCGACAGCTGGACGTGGGCGGTCCGGCTGTTCAAGACGCGTTCCGCGGCGGCGGCCGCGTGCAGGTCGGGGCACGTGCGGGTCAACGGCAGCACCGCGAAACCCGCGCAGCCGGTCAAGACCGGCGACGAGGTCCGCATCCGCGCGGCGGGTGTCGAACGGATCGTCGAGGTGATCCGGCCGATCACCAAGCGGGTGGGCGCGGTGGTGGCCGTCGAGTGCTATACCGACAACACGCCGCCACCCCCACCGCGCGAGGTCCTCGCGTCGATCCCGCAGCGCGACCGCGGCGCGGGCAGGCCCACCAAACGCGAACGCCGCGACATGGACCGGTTGCGCGGGCTGTGACCGCTCAGGCCGGGGTGTGGCTGAGGATGCGCAGCGCGGCAGGCACCGCCTCGATGGTGACCGGCAGCGGGCCGACCCGGTCGCCGTCCGCGTAGGCCGTGATGCCGTCGCACTGCAGTCGCACCGTCCGCGAGCGGTAGGTCTGCACGTCGGGGAGGTCCACGTGGGTGCCCTTGTAGACGCGGGGGAACAGCCGGACCAGCCTCGACCGGCGGCCGTAGTCGACGACCGTGACGTCGAGCAGTCCGTCGGTCTTGTCCGCGTTGGGGCAGATCTGCATCCCGCCGCCGTAGGAGCGGCCGTTGCCCACGGCGACCAGCGTCGCGTCGACCTCGACGGTCTGGTCGTCGAGTCCGATGCGGTAGTGCAGCGGGCGGAGTTGCGTCAGTTCGGCGAGCATCGCCAGGTTGTACCGCATCGGTCCCTTCGGCCAGGACATCCGGTTGGCGCGGTCGGTGACGAGTGAATCGAAACCGCTCGCGACGATCGTGCCCGCCCACACGACCGCGCCGTCGTCGAGGGTGATCCGGGCGAGGTCGGATTGCTGCACCTCGCCGTCGGCGATGACGTCGGCGGCCGCGACGGGATCGCCGACGGGGATGCCGAATTCGCGCGCATGGTCGTTGCCGGTGCCCGCGGGGATCAGCCCGACCGGTGTCCCGGACTGCGCCGCCGCCTGCAACCCGATGCTGATGGCGCCGTCTCCCCCGACGACGACGAGCGCGTCGGTGCCGTCGTCGATCGCCCGCCGCGCCAGCGTGCGCGCGTGATCGGCGTCCGTTCCGATGATTTCGGTGACGGCGACGCCGCGTTCCCGCAGGCGCGCGACCCCCTTGCGTCCGGCGACCGGCGCGTGGCCGTGCCCGGCGAGCGGGTTGACGAGGACGGTGACCTTCTCGATCACCTGCTGCGTGCTCACGGAATCAGCTTGCCGGGGTTGAGGATTCCCGCGGGATCGACGGCGTCCTTGACCGCCCGCAGAATCGTGACGCCCAGATCGCCGATCTCGTCCCGCATCCACGGGCGGTGGTCGACGCCGACCGCGTGGTGGTGCGTGATGGTTCCGCCTGCGGCGACGATCGCGTCCCCGGCGGCGGTCTTGGCCTTCCGCCACTGCTCGATCGGGTCGTCCGCCTGCGCGGACACGACGGTGAAGTACAGCGAAGCGCCCGTCGGGTAGGTGTGCGAGATGTGGCAGAGGACGAGCGGCGGGGTGCCCTGCGCCGACAGCGATTCCGTGAGCGCGGTGGTCACCGCCGTGCGGAGGGCGGCGAGATTGCCCCACGTGGTCGCGGTTTCCAGTGTCTCGCACAGCGCGCCCGCGTCGAGCAGCGAGTCGCGCAGGTACGGTGCGTCGAAACGGCCTTGCTCCCAGCCGTTTCCGGGTTCCTCGCCCAGCGACGTGCCGCCGTGCGCCTGCAGCACCGCGCGGGCCTCCGCCGTCCGTTCCGCGGTGTGCTCGGCTGTGCCCTCGAACGTGGTGATCGCCAGGCAGCCGCCGGTGACGGTCTCCTCGCCGATCTTGTCGGTGGTCGCCAGGTTCACCGCCGTCTCCGCCTCGTCGGACAGTCGCAGCACGGTCGGGACCGCACCCTCCTGTCGCAGCGCGCGCAGTGCGGCCGCGCCGGTCTCGAAGTCGGGGAAACGCCACCCCTCCCGGACGGTGGTGGCCGGGACCGCGTGCACGCGCACCCGGACCCGGGTGATGACGCCGAGCGTGCCCTCCGACCCGACGAACAGTTCGCCGAGGTCCGGGCCGGCCGCGGAGGCCGGGGCACGCCCCGTGTCGAGGGTCCCGGCGGGGGTCACCACCCGCAGTCCCTGCACCATATCCTCGAACCGGCCGTACCCCGCGGACGCCTGCCCCGACGACCGGGTGGCCGCGAAACCGCCGATGGTCGCGAACATGAAACTCTGCGGGAAGTGCCCGAGCGAGAAGCCGTGTGCGCCGAGCAGTTCCTCGGCGAGCGGGCCCGTCACGCCCGCTCCGAGCGTCGCGATGCCGGAGTCGGTGTCGAGGTCGATCAGCGCGTCGAACCGACGCAGGTCCAGCGAGACGACGGCGTCGAATCGGTCGCGAACCGGGTCGAGTCCGCCGACGACGCTGGTGCCGCCGCCGAACGGGACCACGGCGATGCCGTTGGCGGCGCAGTATCGGAGCACGTCGGCGACCTCGGCGTCGGTGCCGGGGGTGACGACGGCGTCGGGCGCGTTCTGCGGTGCGGTGCTGCGGCGCCGCAGCAGGTCGAGCGTGCTCTTGCCGCCGGAACGCAGCAACCGGTCGGTGTGTGCGGTACTGGCGAACCGCTCTCCGACGATGCCTGCGAGCGCGGCGACGTGCTGGTCGGACAGTGCGCTCGGAGCGAGGACGACGTCGTCTGCCGCCCGGTCGGAGGGTTCCCGGATGGTGACGCCGAGTGCCTGCTGCAGCAGTCCTTTGATGCCGTCCGAGAGGAACTTGTGCTTCTCGGGCGCGCCCCAGGCGTCCCACTGCATCGGGGGTGCCGTCAGGACGGCATGATCTTCCGAACGCTCATTGCTCATGCGTTATAGTGTTACACATCATGTAAGAGTGTAACTAGCCCTTCGGGCGATCGCCCCGCTCCCGCCACACTTGCCGGATCGGCCGCAGCACCAGTCCCATCTGCTTCCGCGTCTTCCCCCGCGTCACCAGAACCCCGGTGATCGCCACTATCCACACGGGGTACTGCACGAGCCAGGCCACGCGGAAACTGTCGAACGAGTACCCGCCCATCGCGTCGAGGATGAGCCCCATTGCCTGGATGACCAGCAACGACGCCAGGAAGCCGCCGATGTTGACCATTCCCTGCGCGGTTCCCATGCTGGTGCTGGGGTTGAACATGCGGGCGTAGTCGAAGCCGATCATCGAACCGGGGCCGCCCACCGAGATCACCATCACCAGCAGCGCCAGCAACCAGATCGGCGCCGGGCCCGGCAGCGCCAGCACGACGGTCCACATCGCCGCGTTGCTGATCATGATCGCCAGCACCAGATACGAGCGGCGCATCGGGAACCGGCCGCTGAGGATGCCGATGATCGGCCCGGCCACGATCGCCGAGATTACCGACAGCGTGAGCAGCGAACCGGCCTCGGCCGCCGACAATCCCTGCGCCGACCTCAGGTACGGCACACCCCACAGCAGGGCGAACGTCGTCATCGAGAACTGCGTGCCCATGTGGGTGAAGAAGCCCAGCCGGGTTCCGTGCCGCCGCCACACCGCACGGATCTGCGTCCCCACCTCCCGCAGTCCGGCGGGTGCGGCCACCACCTCCAGACCGGGCGGGGCGTTGCGGATGACGGACACGGCCAGCACGAACGACAGCAACCCGAGCGACGCCGCACTGCCGTACGCGAAACTCCAGCCCGGCCCGTTCAGCAGCAGCATCAACGGCAGCGCCGACAGGATCTGACCGATCTGACCGAAGATGCCCGTCAGCTGAGACATGAGCGGGACCCGCCGCGGCGCGAACCATTGCGGCACCAGGCGCAGCACGGAGATGAACGTCATCGCGTCGCCGATGCCGACGAACACGCGCGCGGCGACGGCCAGCGGCAGCGATTCGGTGAGCGCGAGCACCATCTGCGCCGACGCCATGATGAGCGCCCCGGCGGCTATCATGACCCGCGACCCGTACCGATCGAGGAGCACGCCGGCCGGGATCTGCATTCCCGCGTACACCACGATCTGGAGTACGACGAAACTCGACAGCACACTCGGACTGATCGAGAATCGATCCGACGCCGCGAGCCCCGACACACCGAACGAGGTTCGATGCAGGACGGCGACGATATATGCGACAACCCCGACGCCCCACACCAACCACACTCTGCTCATCGCAGATCAAACTACCCGCCAGCAGGTATTACCCGCTGGGTGAAGTCACTCGCGGCCCAGCGACACCCAGGTCGGATCGGCCGTGCGCTCGCCGACGGTGAGGTCCGCGAGCAGGTCCAGACGCGCGATCTGCCCCTCGGTCAGGGTGAGCGCGACCGCACCTGCGTTCTCCGTCACGCGGGCCGCGAACCGGGTGCCGGGAATCGACACGGACGGCAACCCGAACTCGCGGCCCTTCGCGTCCAGCCACGCCAGCGACACCTGGGCGGGCGTCGCGTCGAGTTCGGCGGCCACCTCGCGGACGACGTCGAGCACCTTCAGGTTCGACGGCAGCGCGTCGTCCCCGAAACGCGGGAACCGGCGACGCAGGTCCTTGTCGCCCAGCACGGCCGGGTCGTACGTTCCGGTGAGGAAGCCCCGGCCCACGGGCGAGTACGGCACGAAGCCGATGCCCAGTTCCGCCGCCGCCGGAACCACGTGCTTCTCGACGTCGCGACTCCAGATGCTCCACTCGCTCTGGATCGCGGCGATGGGATGCACCCGCGACGCGCGGCGCAGTTCGTCGCCGGTCGCCTCCGACAGTCCGATGTGGCGGACCTTCCCGGCCTTCACCTGTTCCGCGATCGCGCCGACGGTGTCCTCGATGGGCACCTCGGGGTCGACGCGGTGCAGGTAGTACAGGTCGACGGTGTCGACACCGAGCCGGCTCAGCGATTCGTCGAGGGCCTGCCCCACGTACTCGGGCTTGCCGTTGATGCTGCGCCTGCCGTTCGCGATGTTGCCGACGAGACCGAACTTGGTGGCCAGCTGCACCTCGTCGCGGCGTTCCTTCAGCACCGTGCCCACCGCGATCTCGCTCGCGCCGTCGCCGTACACGTTGGCCGTGTCGATGAACGTCACACCGATGTCGATGGCGTGGTGGAGGGTCGCGAGCGCCTCCGCGGGATCGACGGGCCCGTACACGGGGGCGACGGACATGGCGCCGTAGCCCTGCGCACTGACGGTGAGGCCTTCGGACAACTGCACGGTGGGGATGTTGGTCATGCGCCCCATCCTTCCCGAGCACCCCGACAGGTGCATCGTTTGGAATCGCGCTGATCGTGACCCGGCTGCCTCTACCCTGAAGGCATGGCATTCGACTGGTTCGAACTCGCCCGCATCGCCCACCGCGAGTTCGGTGCGCGGGTCGCCGCGATCACCGACTGGTCGGCGCCGACACCGGACCGCGAATGGGACGTCACCCACCTGGTGCGGCACGTCATCGAGGAACAGCAGTGGGTTCCCCCGCTGCTCGCCGGGAAGACGGTCGGCGAGGCGACCCCGGACATCGAACCCCTGCACGGCGACATGCGGGCGGAATGGCAGCGGTACTCGGACGCGGCCATCCGCGCGTGGTCGTCGACCGACCCGCAAACGCACGTGCACCTGTCCTACGGCACGGTGCCGCTGGAGCCGTACCTGCGGCAGCAGACCGCCGACGTCACCATCCACGCCTGGGACCTCGCCAAGGCCACCGGATCCGACGACACACTCGACCCGCAACTCGTCGCCGGGGTCTGGTCGGACCTCGACGGCCAGCGCGAGATGCTCTCCGAGAGCGGGCTGTTCGCCGACCCCGTCGACGTACCCGGCGACGCGCCGCTGCAGGATCGCCTGATCGCCCTGACCGGTCGCGATCCCCGGCAACGCATTTAACCAACCGCGCCCGAGGGTCCCGCCTACGCTGGGATGCATGAGTACTCCGGATCCGAAACCCCGCAGCCGCGACGTCACCGACGGACTGGAGAAGACCGCAGCACGCGGCATGCTCCGTGCGGTGGGCATGGGCGACGACGACTGGGGAAAATCCCAGATCGGCGTCGCGTCGTCGTGGAACGAGATCACCCCCTGCAACCTGTCGCTCGACCGGCTCGCGAAGGCCGTCAAGGACGGTGTCCATGCCGCGGGCGGGTATCCCCTCGAGTTCGGCACCATCTCCGTCTCCGACGGCATCTCGATGGGACACGAGGGCATGCACTTCTCCCTCGTGTCCCGTGAGGTGATCGCCGACAGCGTGGAAACGGTGATGCAGGCCGAACGCCTCGACGGGTCCGTGCTGCTCGCCGGTTGCGACAAGTCGCTGCCCGGCATGCTGATGGCCGCCGCCCGCCTCGACCTCGCGAGCGTGTTCCTCTACGCGGGGTCGATCCTGCCGGGCGTCGCCAAGCTGTCCGACGGCACCGAACTCGACGTCACCATCATCGACGCGTTCGAGGCGGTCGGTGCGTGTTCGCGCGGACTGATGAACCGCGAGGACGTCGACGCCATCGAGCGCGCCATCTGCCCCGGCGAGGGTGCGTGCGGCGGCATGTACACGGCGAACACGATGGCCAGCGCCGCCGAGGCACTCGGCATGTCGCTGCCCGGCAGCGCGTCCCCGCCGGCCACCGACCGTCGTCGCGACGGGTTCGCGAGGCGCAGCGGCGAAGCCGTCGTCGAACTGCTCCGCCGCGGCATCACCGCCAGGGACATCCTCACCAAGGAGGCGTTCGAGAACGCCATCGCCGTGGTCATGGCGTTCGGCGGCTCCACCAACGCCGTCCTGCATCTGCTGGCCATCGCCAGCGAAGCCGAAGTGGAATTGACACTCGAGGACTTCTCCCGCGTCGGCGCCCGCGTCCCGCACCTCGCGGACGTCAAACCGTTCGGCAAGCATGTGATGAAGGACGTCGACCACATCGGCGGCGTCCCCGTCATCATGAAGGCCCTCCTCGACGCCGGCATGCTGCACGGCGACTGCCTGACCGTCACCGGCCGGACGATGGCCGAGAACCTGGCCGACATCGCGCCGCCCGACCCGGACGGCAAGGTGCTGCGCGCGATGAGTACGCCCATCCACCCGACCGGCGGCATCACGATCCTGAAGGGTTCCCTCGCTCCGGGCGGCGCGGTGGTGAAGTCCGCCGGGTTCGACTCCGACGTCTTCACCGGCACGGCGCGCGTCTTCGAGCGGGAGCGGGCCGCGATGGACGCCCTCGAGGACGGCACCATCACGGGCGGCGACGTCGTCGTCATCCGCTACGAGGGCCCCAAGGGCGGTCCCGGCATGCGCGAGATGCTCGCGATCACCGGCGCCATCAAGGGCGCAGGCCTCGGCAAAGACGTCCTGCTGCTCACCGACGGCCGATTCTCCGGCGGCACCACCGGCCTGTGTGTCGGGCACGTGGCACCAGAGGCCGTGGACGGCGGCCCGATCGCGTTCGTCCGCGACGGCGACCAGATCCGCCTGGACGTCGGAACGGGCACGCTGGAACTGCTCGTCGACGAGAAGGAACTCGCCGACCGCAGGAACGGGTGGGAACCGCTGCCCCCGCGCTACACCCGCGGGGTCCTGGCCAAGTACACGAAGCTCGTCGGTTCCGCCTCGGGCGGCGCCGTCTGCGGGTAGGCGCTCCGCGCCCGTGAGTGGTCAGCGAGTCCAGAGACTCGTTAACCACTCACGGGCGCCGAAGGCGCCTAGATCGGCCGGAACCCGGCGCCGGGACCGGCGTTCGCGTTCATGTCGTTGACGATCGAGTTGAGGTTGGTGCCGATCTCCGGGCCGATGCACGGTGCCGCGAGGTAGGCGTTGACCATGGCGACGAGGGTGGTGCCGACGACCATCGGTGCGCCCGAGTCACCTTCGATCACGCAGGCCTGGGTCCACGTCTCCCCCGTCTGCATGAGGTCGCCGTAGACGATGCCGCACGTGTTTCCCGTGGTGCGGCCTTCCTTGCACGCCACCTGGGGGAAGCCGGCCGGTGCGCCGATCCGGGTGATGGTGACGCCGCCGACCCGGTTGACGGGGACGACCTTCGCCGGATCGAACTGGATCACCGCGTAGTCGAGCGCGGGGTTGGAGATGACGAACTCTCCGACGATGCCGCTGTCCTGACTGGCCTCGGGCACCACGTACGAGCCGACCTCACCGCAGTGGCCCGCCGTCAGGCCGACGAGCCTGCCCGCGTTGTCGTGTCCGATGGTGGTGAGCGAACAGACCAGTTCGTCGTTCACCACGATCCCCGAACCGCCCCCCATGACGGCGGCCGGAGCTGCTGTCGCGGTCCCTGCCGCAACGAATCCCAGAATTCCCGCTGTCGCCGCAACAACCGCCGCGAATCGTTTCAACATTTTTCGAACCTTCCCGGAATGAGCCCCGACGGCCGCGTGTCTCTCCATAAGAATCCCATCCCGCGCAAGACCTGCGTGGGGGAATGCCGATGTAGAGACCGCGGCCGTTGCCCGATCCGGGACTACTCGCCCGCGCCGAGGGCCTCCAGCGCTTTCCGGGCGTCCTCGAGTTGCCGGCTCAGCTCGTCCACCCGCGCCGCGGCGAGGTTGCGCGCCGCCACGATGATCGACTCGACGGCCTCGATCGCCGTCTCCTCGCCCAGTTCCCGGACCGCACGCTCGACGGCGTCCGGAGACACCGGGACAGCCTTGCCGGGACGCTTGGCGCCGTGCGCGACGGTGACGCTCCAGTCGTTGTCGGCGCCGGCGTGGATGGTGACGCTGACTCCGGCCGGCACTTTCTTGGCGGTGCGTTTGGCCGGTGCGGCGGCGGGTTTCGGGACCGCGGCGGCGGCCGGCTGCGGCACCGCGACGGTCTTCGCGGCGGACGCCTTGGGAGCGGGCGGCGGACCCGGTTCGATCTCCTGGTGCACGACCGGCGCGGCGGGGGCGGACGCGGCGGCGGGCGCCGACTTGGCCGCCGGAATTCGTCTCATCAGAAGCTCCTCGGCTTCGAAGGGGAGCTCGTCGTCGACGCCCTTGGGGCGGATCAGGACCGTATTGCCTTGCACGGAGATGACTTTGGCCGAGGCTCCGGCCTCGAGCCCGAGGCTGGGCATCGCCTCGCGCAGATACACGGTGGCCCGCTTGCCTTCCGCGATCGCGGCAGCGAGGGTCTCGAGATTCTCCGCGGTCAGGTGATCCGGTGCGGCGGCGCCGGAACGTCTACGGGGCGGCATGCGCTGTCCTTTCTGGTCTGTCTCCTGGTTACGCTCGTGAGCACCGCAACTCTTGCACACCCCACCGACGGTTCCGCATCGAACGTAACGAGAGGAACGACGTGACCTCGGAAGCACCGGAAAACGGCGACGAGACGGCAACGCCGACGGAGATCTCACCGACCCTGCTCCGCGACGTTCAGGCCGATCTCGAGGAGTCGCTCCTCGGCGGGCCCCGCCGGTACACGCGGGCGGAGATCGCCGATATCGCGGGCGTATCGGTCGAGCGGGCGGACCGTCTGTGGGTGTCGATGGGGTTCGCGGTCGACATCGACCCCGACAGCGTCATGTTCACCGAGGGGGACGCCGCCGCGCTGAGGACCATCGCGTCGCTCGTCGACCGGGGGATCATCTCGCCGGAACGCGAAGTGGCGGCGGCCCGTGCTCTGGGCCAGTCGCTGTCGCGGCTCGCCGAATGGCAGGTGTCGCTGATCAGCACGCACATCGTCGATCAGCTCGCGGATTCGGCGGGCAGCGACGAGCAGGCTATCCGGGAGCAGGTGCGGGGGCTGACCGCCGAGATCCTTCCTGCGGTCGAATCGCTGCAGGCGTACGTGTGGCGCAGGCACGTCGCCTCGACCACGGGCCGCAACGTGGGCAATCCCGGTGAGGAGGTCGCGAGCCGGACCCTGGTGGTCGGGTTCGCGGACATCGTCGGGTACACGTCGCTGACGCGGCAACTCGGTGCCCGGGATCTCGCGGACCTGCTGGAACGCTTCGAGTCTGCCTCGACGACGGTGATCGGCGGGCATCAGGGGTGGGTGGTGAAAACGGTCGGCGACGAGGTGATGTTCGCCGTCGAATCGCCGGCCGATGCGGCGGAGATCGCCCTTCAACTCCAGGAGCGGGTCCTGCCGGACGAGTCGGACCCCGAACTACGGGTCGGTCTCGCGATGGGTCCGGTTCTCGTCCGGTTCGGCGACCTCTACGGTTCCGTCGTCAACACCGCGGCGAGACTCACCGGTTCGGCGCGTCCCGGCACGGTGCTGATCGACGAGGAACTCGCCCACGAACTCGACGGCGCTCCCGATTACTACCTCAAACAGCTACGCCCACGACGCGTTCGAGGAATACGCAGGCTCGAACAGTTCGTGCTGCGCCGGAACCGGGACGCCTGACGAGCGTCAGCTTCCGAAGGGAAGGGTTCCGGGCGGGATGGAGTATCCGCTGCTGCCGGCGGCGACGCCGCCCCACGCACCGAGGAGCCAGTTGAGTGCATCAGTGATCATCGAAAAACCTTCCCACACCATTCATCAGACAGGCGCGGCGTCTGGTGCCGCGCGCACTGCCACGGTAATGACGACAGCTCGAGCTGTCGACGTCATAATGCCTGAGCAGGGGGTATCTCGCGCAGCGCGGGCGGGTGGGCACCGGCTTCGACCTGGGCGGCGCGTGCCGCGAGGAAGTCGTCGACGATCTGCTCACACGCGGCGCGTCCGAGCGGGGTGAGGGTGGCGAGCCGGGTGAAGACGAGCGGTCCGAGGAGCTGGGCGAGGGCGAGGTCGTAGTCGAATCTTCCGAGGCGTTCCGCCGCCTCGGGTGTGCCGAAGACCTGGTCGAACGCCGCCCGGTACTGCGCGACGATCGTCTGCCGGAGCGTCCGCAGTTCCGGTTTGTCCGATTGGGCGGCGTCCGCGCTCGAGTAGTCGTCCAGCGCGGGGCCCATGCCCAGCCAGCACATCGCCGTCACGTTCATGGGGGCACTCTCGATGAGTTTCGCCTGACTGACCATCAACTCGACCAGCCGGTCCCGGAGGTCGCCTTCGGCGGGCACCGTCGGGGCGGGCGGAATCAGCCGCCCGAACGCCGCGGCCACCAGTTCGGTGCCGTTGTCGAAATGCCGGTAGAGCGTGGCACGAGCCACCTTCGCCAGCTTGGTGACGGCGTCGATGGTGACGGCGTCCGTGCCGCCCTTCGCGAGGAGAGTTGTCGCGGCGTCGAGAAGTCGCGCGCGCGAGCGCTGCCTGCGGGGATCCTGCTCGGTCATCTGCACCGCCCGTTCCTGCCACTGCCCGACCTCTTGTGAACTGCCAGTCTACCAACGATACTGGCAGTCTCGTTTCTTCCATGGAGGGATTCATCGTGCGCTCTCGGGACTCGGCACCACCGCAGGACACCGAACAGAGCAACGTCGTCGGCTGGACCCCGCGGCAGATCTGGATGCTCACGGTCTCGTGCTGCGCCGTCGCCCTCGTCGTCGCGGCGATGGCGGCCCTCAACACCGCGCTCCCCGACCTCGCCCGCGACACGGGTGCGACGCAGAGCCAGCTGACGTGGATCGTCGACGGCTACACCCTGACGCTGGCCGCCCTGCTGCTTCCGGCGGGCGCGCTCGGCGACCGGTACGGCAGGCGCGGGCTGCTCATGATCGGACTGCTGATCTTCGGCGCCTCCACCGCAATCCCCCTCGTCAACGACGCACCCGAGTGGATCATCGGTTCACGGGCGATGGCGGGCGTCGGCGCCGCCCTCGTCATGCCCGCCACGCTGTCGCTGCTCACCGCGGGTTTTCCGCCGGCACACCGGGGCCGGGCCGTGGGCATCTGGTCGGGTGTCGCCGGTTCCGGTGCGATCGCCGGCCTGCTGGTCTCCGGATTCCTGCTCGAGAAGTGGTCGTGGCACGCCATCTTCATCGGCCTCACCGTGGTGTCCGCGCTGATCTTCGTCACGGGCTTCACCATCTCGTCGTCCCGCGAGTCGGAGCGCCCACCGCTGGACCTTCCCGGCACCGGGCTGATCGCCGCCGCGGTCGGCCTGTTCGTCCTGGGAACCATCGAGGCGCCGCAACGCGGCTGGCTGGATCCCGTCGTGCTCGGACTGCTCGTCGGCGGACTCGCCTGCGCGGCCGCGTTCGCCCTCGTGGAACTTCGCAGAAAGCACCCCCTGCTCGACGTCCGGCTGTTCGCCAACCGCGCGTTCGGCTCGGGGTCGATGTCGCTCCTCCTGCAGTTCCTCGCCTCACTGGGCCTGTTCTTCCTGCTCGTCCAGTACCTGCAACTGGTGCTGGACTACTCCCCGTTGCAGTCGGCGCTCGCGCTCGCTCCCCTCGCCGTGCCGGTGGTGGCGATGTCCGCGGTCATGCCGATGCTCGTCCCGCACGTCGGGCTGCGACCGCTGCTCGCGTCCGGCTCTGCACTGCTCGGCCTGGGCATTCTCCTGCTGGTGCGGCTCGACGCGCATTCGAGTTACGCGGCGGTGTGCGCCCCGCTCATCGTGGCCGCGTTCGGTATCGGACTGTGCACGGCGCCCGCGACGTCTGCCATCGTGCAGAACACTCCCGACGAGAAGCAGGGTGTCGCGTCGGCCGTCAACGACACGGCGCGCGAGATCGGCTCGGCCATCGGGGTCGCGCTCGCGGGCAGCGTCCTGGCCGCGGGTTACGGCAGGCATGTGCAGCCCGCGGTCGACGCCGTTCCGGAGGCCGCGAAGGAGCCGGTGTCGAGTTCGCTGGCGGCGGCACTGCAGGTCGCCGACGTCGCGGGCCCGCAGGGTGAGCAACTTGCGACGTTCGCCCGGGATTCGTTCCTGAAGGGTTTCGACGAGGCGTCCATCGTGCTGGCCTGTGTGCTGTTCGGCGCATCGCTGCTGCTCGCGGTGTGGGCGCCCGGGCGGAAGGGGTCCGTGCCGAGGGCCGAATCGCCGCAGGAACTGGCCGAGATCGACTGAGCGGACGTTGCCCTTGTGACCGTCGTCATTGTATCGTTCAGTATCAGTAACTGAATGTCACAGTTAGTTGACCGTCTAGTCACAGATCAAGGGGTAGTGATGACCGCATCGATCGTCGTCTCCGACCGCGAAGAGACCGCCCAGCGCTTGCTGGCGTCGTCGGCACGCAAGTCCTACGACCCGATGGTCGAGGTCGACTGGGAAGCACCGATCCCCGACGACAAGTTCGGTCTCACCCCCGAGTGGAGCACGCTGTACGGCACGGCCCTGTGGGACGAGATGACCGACGAGCAGAAGATCGAACTCACCAAGCACGAGGCCGCCAGCGTCTCCAGCGTCGGACTGTGGTTCGAGATCCTTCTCATGCAGATGCTGCTGCGCGACGTGTACGGCCGCGACAAGCACTCGCGCCACGTCCAGTTCGCCCTCACCGAGGTCGCGGACGAGTGCCGCCACTCGGTGATGTTCGCCCGCGCGGGCGAACGCCTGAACATGCCGAGCTACGGACCCCACCCGGTGATCCACAAGCTCGGGCGCATCTGGGGCGGCTTCTTCCGGGGAGCCAACGCGTACGCCAGCGTGATGGCCGCCGAGGAGATCCTCGACATGATGCAGCGCGACTTCATGAAGGACGAGCGCGTGCAGCCCGTCACCCGCACGGTGAGCAAGATCCACGTCCTCGAAGAGGCCCGCCACATCCGCTTCGCCCGCGAGGAGGTCGGACGACGCATCCAGGGCGCCAGCTGGGCCCGCCTCCAGATCGAGCGGCTCAACACCGCCGCGGTCGTGTACTTCGTGATGAAGAGCATGATCCGCAAGGACGTCTACGAGAACGCCGGCCTGGACCCGAAGCGGGCCGCCGCCGAGGCCAAGAGCAACCAGCACTACAAGGACACCGTCCGGACGTCCGGTTCCAAGTTGATGCAGTTCCTCGATGGCGTCGGCCTCGTCGGCGGCCCGTCGAAGCGCCTCTACAAGAGGGTCCATCTCCTCTGAATCATGCGGGGACGTGGTCCAGGTAGGACACACCGGTCGAGGTGATCTCGAGTACGCGCGCGGACGGAATGTCGAAGAACATTCCCGCGACGCGTACTCGGCCCTCGGCCACCGCCTCACCGACGAGGGGATGGCGCCCGAGGGTTTGCACCTGGACCGCCACGTTGACCATGCCCAGTTGGTCGACCTCGTCGAATCCCAGTTCTGCTGCTGCACGCGCGACCGGGTGACCGCTGAGGAACGCCTTGCGGCTCGGCTGCGCGAACGTCAGCCACTGTTCGACGGCGCCCTCGGATCCGTCGGAATCAGCCGGTGCACTTGCCAGGACGGCCTTCATCGCGCCGCAGCCGGAGTGGCCGCACACGATCACCGAGCTGACCTCGAGTTCGTCGAGGGCGAAGGCCAGGCCCGCTTCGACGGACACGTCCTGCTTCCCGATCGGCACCAGGTTGCCCACGTTGCGCACCGTGAACAGGTCGCCGGGACCGCTGCTGGTGATCACGTTCGGCACGATGCGTGAATCGGAGCAGGTGAGGAACAGCGAGTCGGGGCGCTGCCCGTCGTGCAGGTCGTCGAGGTGCGGCTGCAGTTGAGCGGCGTTGCGCCGGTGGTACTCCGACACTCCCGCGAGGACGGGTCGCAGCGCCGCCGGTGTGGCGTTCTCCCCCGTGTCGTGGTGCCGCGGCTGCCAGCTCTTCCACGGGGCGAACCCGCGGGGGCTCGCCACCCCGACGCCGCGCCGCGGCGGCGACGCACCCACGGCGGCCATGTCGACGGGACCGAGCGCGTCGATCACGACGGTTCCGCCGTTGTTCTCGTAGTGCCGCTTCCAGTCGTCGATGGCTTCGAACATGGCGTGGTCGAGGAAGTCGACCGCCAGTTCCACGGTGACGTGTGCTCCCGCGGGCACCTTCGCGAGCAGTCCGGTCAGTGCGGGCATGGACAGGAAGCTGCACGACCCCTCGACGGTCACGCGCCACCGCCCGGAGTCCTCGGAGCCGATGGGTTCGGCGCGCATCTTGGGGTGGATGACCCGCCACAGCAGCAGGACCACCGCGAGTGCGAGACCGATGATCACGCCCTCGAGCAGGTTCAGGAACACCACACCGACCACGGTCACGCAGTACACCCACAGGTCGCCGGTGCGGCGGGCCGTGCGCAGGTGCGCCATTTTGACGAGCTGGATGCCGATCACGATGAGCAGTCCGGCGAGCGCGGACATCGGGATCTGCTCGACCAGCGCGGTGAGCAGTGCGGCGAAGACGAGAATCCAGACGCCGTGCAGCACGGCGGACGCCCGGGTCTTCGCCCCGGCGGCGACGTTGGTGGAGCTGCGCACGATGACACCGGTGACCGGCAGGCCACCGATGAGACCCGAGATCATGTTGGCCGAGCCCTGACCGACGAGTTCCCGATTGAACTCCGACCGGGTCCCGCCGTGCATCTTGTCGACGGCGACCGCGGACAGGAGGCTCTCGACGCTGGCGATCAGCGCGACCGTCAGCACCCCGGTGGCCACGGCGAGCCACGGGCCGTCGGGCATCGACGGCAGCGCCACGGCGTCGAACAGGGAGCCGTCCAACGTGATTCGATCGAGGTCGAACGGGAGGACGAGGGACAGAACGGTGGCGGCGACGACGGCGACCAGGGGCCCCGGGAGCACCTTCAGCTTGCCGGGAATCTTCTTCCAGAACAGCAGGACGACGATGACCACCGCTCCCACGAGGACGTCGGCGTAGCGGGCGGACGTCAGCTGTCCGGGCAGCTGGGTGATGTTCTCGACGGTCGAGCTGTGCGAGCTGCCGCCGAGGAGGACGTGAATCTGCTGGAGGACGATCGTGATTCCGATGCCTGCCAGCATGGCGTGGACGACGACCGGCGCGATGGCCAGGGCCGCGCGGGCAATTCTACTGAGCCCGAAGATAATTTGAAGGAATCCGGCGGCGACGGTGATCGCGCACGTGGCCTTCCAGCCGAAGGTGGCGACCAATTCCGCTACCACCACGGTCAATCCGGCGGCCGGGCCGCTGACCTGGAGTGGTGAGCCACCGACGGAACCCGCGACCACACCGCCGACGATCGCGGCGATGAGGCCCGCCATGATCGGGGCATCGGATGCGATGGCGATACCGAGTGACAGCGGCAGGGCGACGAGGAAGACGACGAGCGATGCGGGTAGGTCGTATCGCGCGTTATCTCGCCACCTTTCGCCGCGGGTCGGTCCGGGGGCGGGGGCACCGGATGGGGGTGCTTTCTCGTTCTCGAGGATCGACGACATGTCGACACCTTACGGGCGGAGACCGACGAAACGCCCGAAACGGACGCGATCCTGTGGCATGTGTCACTGTGGCAGTGCTTTTCACCCAGTTGAATCGAAAACTATTGGACAACAGTCCATTACATGAAGATTAAAGTACGTAAAGTTCACAGAGGGCGGCCTCGAATTGTGAGAAGTGCCGGTCACCGACCGAAAGTCGGTGACCGGCACTGCCCGGAAGGCCTACACGGACGTCGGCACGACGACCAGCGCCCAGACGAACATCGGAGCCGACAGTACGATCAGGCCGCAGTAGGCGAGCATCTTGCGCTGGAACCGCGCCTTGTCCTCGACCTGCGCGTTGGCGAGCACCATCACGCCGTTCGTCGAGAACGGGCTGACGTCGACCACCGTCGCGGAGAACGCCAGGGCGGCGACGAATCCCACGGCGCCCACCTCCCCCATCGCGAGCATCGGCGCGGCGAGGGGCAGCGCGATGCCGAGCGTGCCGATCGACGATCCGAACGCGGAGATGATCGCGACCGCGTAGCAGAGGATCAACGCGGTCAGCAACGGCGATCCGAGGGCCGACGCCGCGTCGCCGAGGAAGTCGAGTGTGCCGTTCTGCGTCATGACCGCCATGTAGGTGAGCATCCCGCACACGAGCACCACGGCAGGCCATGCCACGTTGTCGACGACCTTGGGGTGCGACTTGGGCGCCATCAACAGCAGGACGGCACTGATGCAGATCGAGCTGACACCGACGTCGATTCCGAACAGAACCGACCCCACGACGAGGAACCCGATGCCCGCGAGTGTCGCGAACCGGTACCTGTCCATCTTCACCGGCTTCATGCCCTCGTGACTCAGCGCTTCCTCGATCACCTCGCGATCGGTGAGCGTCGCGGTGTTCCCGCTCGGACCGCCGGCGGGGGCGCCACCACCGGACGACCGGCGTGAGGAACCGCCGAATCCGCCGCCGTCGGATGTCTCCTCGACCGGGCGCGGAGCGCGGCGCCCGATCAGGTCGAGGCCGTAGATCAGGAACAGCACGATCGCTATGGCCAGGTTGAGGACGAACGGCAGTGCGAACAGGACGAGCGGATTCGCCCCGACGCCGGTGGAGTCCATCAGTCCGTTGATGAACGCGCCGTAGAGGTTGATGGGCGAGAACGCACAGGCCAGGGCGCCGTGGCTAATGACCATGCCCATCAGGAACGGGTTGATCCTGTTCTTGGCCGCGAGGGGCATCGCGATGGGGGCGAGCATCCCGACCGCGAGCACGGACCCGAGTGCCATCAGCAGCCCGGACAGCAGGAACATCATCCACAGGATCGCCCACCGCCTGCCGCGCACGAGGCGCAGCGAGGCCTCGATGACGAGATCGATGGTCCCGTTCGTCTTCGCTATGGCGAACAGCAGCGTGATGCCGCCGACGATGATGAACGTGCTGCCGGGGAAGGCGTCGATGATGTCCTCGACCGGAATCCCGGACACCCAGCCGCCGATGACGAATGCTCCGGCGAACG
Organism: Rhodococcus sp. USK10; assembly: GCF_019378875.1. Taxonomy (NCBI): domain Bacteria; kingdom Bacillati; phylum Actinomycetota; class Actinomycetes; order Mycobacteriales; family Nocardiaceae; genus Rhodococcus; species Rhodococcus sp. USK10. The sequence goes on along the minus strand of NZ_CP076048.1, from coordinate 6,172,182 downwards.
CGAGGATGCCCATGTTGATCGGGGTGAGTGTCGCCACGGTGAAGATCGCGATCAGAGCGACGATGGAGATTGCGTAGACCATGATCGGCCTTTCGGGGTGAGTTCGCAGGTCACACTGCGGAGAGGGGCCGAGCTTGGGCCAGAGCAAGTTTCACGGTGTCGACGGCGAGGCCGAGGGCCTGCTGATCGATTCCCGTGTCGATGTCGTGCGCGTGGAGGTGCGCGACCAGTTCCTCGGTGGCGAGGTTGCCGTGGGCGCCCGGCGCGAACGGGCAGCCGCCGTACCCTCCGATGGCGCTGTCGAAGTGCGTGATGCCGAGGTGCCGGTGCGCGGCGATCACGGTGCCGAGGGCCTGCCCGTGCGCGTTGTGGAGGTGCAGGCTCAGTTCGATGTCGGGGAGGGCGTCGCGCACCGCCCCGACCGATGCGAGCACCTGCTCGGTGGTGGCCGTTCCCAGGGTGTCGGCCAGCCCGAGCCTGCGTACACCCATCGCGGCCATCGCGCGCGCCACCCGCACCAGCGCGGCGGGGGCGATGATGCCCTCGAACGGGCAGACGAATGCGGTCGACACACCTCCGAGGAAACTCCGGTCCGGGTACTTCTGCAATGCCTCGGCGAGTCCGGTCAGCGCCTCGTCCGGATTCCGGCCCGTGTTCGCAGTGCTGTGCCCGGCGCTGGCGGACGTCACGACCTGGATCTCGTCGATGCCGGTCGCGGCGGCACGGTGCACCCCACGCGGGTTGAGTGCGAGTGCGCTGTAGGTGACCGACGGATCGGTGCGGGGCAGCCGGGCGATGACGTCGTCGGCGTCCGCCATCTGCGGGACGCGTGTGGGCGAAACGAACGATGCCGCCTCGATGTGCTTCACGCCTGCGGCGACGAGGGCGTCCGCGACGGCGATCTTGCGGTCGGTGGAGACGACCGCGTCCTCGTCCTGCAGTCCGTCCCGCAGCACGACATCCGTTATGGTGACTGTCATTTCACTTCTCCGATTCAGACGATGTTGCGGGCGCGGTAGTCGTCGAGCTGGTCGCCCGACAGCTGGAGCAGTCCGCCGAGGATCTCGTCGGTGTGCTCACCCAGCTCCGGTCCGGCCCAGCGGATCTGCGTGGGTTCGCCGTCGAGCTGCGGGACGACCCCGGGGAACCGGACCTCTTCGGGCTCGCCGTCGACGGTCACCTTCAGGCTCTGCAGCATGCCGCGGGCGTTGTAGTGCTCGTCCTGCGCGATCTGCACCGCGTCGTACACCTCGCCGACGGGCACGCCGGCGGCGCCGAGTTCGGCGACCACGTCGCGGGGGCGCCGCTGCGAAGTCCACGAGGAGATCGCGTCGTCGAGTTCGGCCTCACGCCGGAATCGCTGATCCCCGTCGGCCAGTTCGGGATCGTCGGCGAGATCGCCCCGTCCCACGGCCCGCATCAGCCGCCCGAACACGCCGCTCGAGTTGCCGGCGATCATCACGGAGCCTCCATCGCACGGATAGACACCGCTCGGTACCACGCCGGGCAGGTTGCCTGCGGTCCGCTCGCGGACCATGCCGTACGCGTCGTAGTCGGGAACGAGCGATTCCATCGCCATGAACACCGATTCGTACAGCGCCACGTCCGCCACCCGCGGCGCCGAATGATCGCCCTGTCTCGCCTTGGCCAGCAACATGATCAGGGCGCCGATCGCGCCGTGCAGCCCGGCGAGGGTGTCGGCGATGGGGGCTGCAGCCCGGACGGATTGGCGGTCCGGGTAGCCGGTGACGTGCCGCAGCCCGCCGAAGGCCTCTGCGACACCGCCGAATCCCGTGCGCTCCCGGTACGGGCCGGTCTGCCCGTAGCCGGAGATCCGCACGAGGACGATGTCGGGGTTGGCGGCAGTCAGCTGGTCGGGGCCGATTCCCCACCGCTCGAGCGTTCCCGGCCGGAAGTTCTCGATGACGACGTCCGACTTGGCGGCGAGGTCGAGGATGATCGCGCGGCCCTCGTCCGTCCGGAGGTCGAGGGTGACGGAACGCTTGTTGCGGGCGATGGTGCGGAACATCATCGACGTCGCGCCGCGACGGCGGCGCCAGCCCCGCAGTTCGTCGCCGACGCCCGGCCGCTCGATCTTGACGACCTCGGCGCCGAAGTCGGCGAAGATGCGGCTCGCCATCGGCGCTGCGATGAAGTTGCCGAGTTCCAGCACACGGATGCCGTGCAGTGGGCCGTTCTCTGGGACCTGCATGTGAGAGTTCTCCCTCGTCGATCTGTACCGGATGTCGCCGGGAGCCCTACCTGCGTATTCTCATTATTTGGCAGTTAACTTCCCGTCTGATAAGAATGACGGTAGTGGTAGCAGTCACAATTGGCAATGCCCGGAGTCCGCGCCACCCGACAATGGACGACGGAACGCTGCGAAATGCAGCACGAATCCGCTGCTCGACAGGAGGAGAACACGGTGAGAGAACCACACGTCGTTGCGATCAACGGACGTTCGCCGCGCGCGGAGAAGACCGCGTGGGTCGCGCCTACCGCGGCGGTGATCGGCGCCGCGACCCTCGGTGCAGAGACCAGCGTCTGGTACGGCGCCGTGCTGCGGGCCGATTGCGATTCCATCACCCTCGGCGAGGGCAGCAACATCCAGGACGGTGTGGCCGTTCACGTCGACCCCGGTTTCCCCGTGGTCGTCGGCCGGGACGTCAGCGTGGGGCACAACGCCGTCCTGCACGGCTGCACCGTGGAGGACGGCGCCCTGGTGGGCATGGGCGCCACCGTTCTCAACGGCGCGGTGATCGGCACGCAGTCGCTGATCGCGGCCGGCGCGCTGGTCCTCGAAGGAACCCGGGTTCCGCCGCGCTCACTCGTCGCCGGCGTGCCCGCGAAGGTCCGCCGGGAACTGACCGACGACGAGGTGGCCCACAATGCCGCCAACGCGGCCGTCTACCGCCGACTGGCGCAGCAACATCGATCGGCGGACGTCACCTCGTTCGACACCGCCTGAGCGGGTCAGTCGCCGGGAACGGACTTCTCGATCTGCCGCGCAGCAGCGACGACTGCGCGGCCCATCCGAGAACCCAGGTTCTCGCCCATGCGCCCCTCGGGGCCCGACACACACACGGCGGCCACGATCTCGCCGTGCCGGCGAACCGGTGCGCTGATGGACGCGGATCCCGGTGTTCGTTCCGAAATCGACACCCACCAACCCGATTTCACCGCTTCGGGGTCGGCCTCCCAGTCGCCGGACAGCACGTGCCCACTCGACCCCTGCGGAAGCGGCACCAATGTTCCGACCGGCAGCGCGACCCGCAGTTCGTGCTGCGAGTCGACGCTGGCCGCACACAGCCGCGACTCGCCCCGCCGCACCCACAGCTGAGCGGATTCCCCTGTCTTCTCCGCTAATTCGCGCAGAGCCGGGACCGCGAGATCACTCAGCGCCGTCGTGACGAAACGCTGACCGAGGTAGAAACGGCCTTCCGGATCCTTCCGGAGGAGGCCGTGCTTGACCATGTCCGTTGCCAGCCGGTACGTGGTCGACAGGGACAGGTCCAGTTCGCGGGCGAGATCGCTCGCGCCCATCGGGCTCGACTCCACGACATCGAGGATCGCCACCGCGCGAGCGAGCACTCCGACGCCGATCTCACTCCGCGCATCCATCGCAGTCCATTTCTATTGCCCCATTGAAGTATTCAGATTGTATAGGAAAGCGGGGGCGGGGCCGCTCTCATCTGTCGATGCGGCTAGATGGCCGGGTCCCGGTTGACGACCGGGCCGGCGGCCGGTTACCTCTGTGTCAGGCATTCGCCGCTTCCCCGGTGCGCAGTCGCACTCCCCTTCTCCGTATCCGAAAACCGTTGCAAGGAAAGGCACCATCATGACGATCGAGCAGACTCTCACCGACAAGGAACGCCTGGCAGGTCTCGACCTCGGCCAGCTCGAGCAGCTGGTCGGGCTCGTCGAATACGACGGCACCCGCGACCCGTTCCCGGTCAGCGGCTGGGACGCCGTCGTCTGGGTGGTCGGCAACGCCACCCAGACCGCCCACTACTTCCAGTCCGCGTTCGGGATGACCCTCGTCGCCTACTCCGGACCCACCACCGGCAACCGCGACCACCACAGCTTCGTCCTCGAATCCGGCGCCGTCCGCTTCGTGATCAACGGCGCCGTCGACCCCCAGAGCCCGCTGATCGAGCACCACCGCACCCACGGCGACGGCGTCGTCGACATCGCCCTCGCCGTCCCCGACGTCGACAAGTGCATCGCCCACGCCCGCGCCCAGGGCGCCACCGTCCTGGACGAACCCCACGACGTGACCGACGAGCACGGCACCGTCCGGATCGCGGCGATCGCCACCTACGGCGACACCCGCCACACCCTCGTCGACCGCAGCCGCTACACCGGCCCCTACCTGCCCGGCTACCAGCCGCGCACCTCGTCGCACACCCGACGGGACGGCGCCCCCAAGCGCCTGTTCCAGGCCCTCGACCACGTCGTCGGCAACGTCGAACTCGGCAAGATGGACCACTGGGTCGACTTCTACAACCGGGTCATGGGCTTTACGAACATGGCCGAATTCGTCGGCGAGGACATCGCCACCGACTACTCCGCCCTGATGAGCAAGGTCGTCTCCAACGGCAACCACCGCGTCAAGTTCCCCCTCAACGAACCCGCCATCGCCAAGAAACGCTCCCAGATCGACGAATACCTCGACTTCTACGGCGGCCCCGGCGCCCAGCACCTGGCCCTGGCCACCAACGACATCCTCACCGCCGTGGACCAGCTCACCGCCGAGGGGGTCGAATTCCTGGCCACCCCGGACTCCTACTACCAGGACCCCGAACTGCGGGCCCGGATCGGCAACGTCCGCGCCCCGATCGAGGAACTGCAGAAACGCGGCATCCTCGTCGACCGCGACGAAGACGGCTACCTGCTGCAGATCTTCACCAAACCCCTCGTCGACCGGCCCACCGTGTTCTTCGAACTCATCGAACGCCACGGCTCCCTCGGCTTCGGCATCGGCAACTTCAAAGCCCTCTTCGAAGCCATCGAACGCGAACAAGCCGCCCGCGGAAACTTCTGAGAGTCAGCGCACCCGCGGGATCTTGCGGGTGCTGACGGCGATGCGATTCCACGCATTGATCGTGAGCACCAGCGAGATGAGCTGAGCCAGTTCGGTCTCGTCGAAATGCTCCTCCGCCTCCTCGTACACCGCGTCCGGGACGAAGCCGTCGGTCAGCACGGTGATCGACTCGGCGAGGGCGAGCGCGGCGCGCTCCTTGCCGGTGTACAGGCCGTGCATTTCCTCCCACGCGCCGAGCAGGAACAGCTTCTGTTCGCCGATGCCGATCTTGCGGGCATCGGCGGTGTGCATGTCGATGCACCACGCGCAGTGGTTGATCTGGGAGCACCGGGTGAGCACCAGTTCGACGAGTTCCGGGTCGAGGCCCTGCCGGGCGGCGGCGTCGAGGGCGATCATCGCCTTGTAGACGGCGGGGGCCTTGCGTGCGAGGTCGACTCGGGTCTTGCGCTCTGTTGTGGTCATAGGAGAACAGTAGGCGCGAAATAGCCCATCTCCATGGTTCAATTTAGGCATGCAATCTTGGGCCAATTCGGGTCTGGGCCGCGACCTCCATCTCGACCTGCCCGCCGGTGGACGGTCTTCCGGGGTGCGCGCCACGCTGGTGTCCGCGCTGCGCGAGTCGATTCGCTCGGGACGGCTCGTCGCGGGTACCACTCTCCCGCCGTCCCGCGCGCTGGCCCTCGACCTCGGCGTCGCCCGCAACACCGTCGCCGAGGCGTACTCCGAACTCGTCGCGGAGGGGTGGCTCACGGCGCGGCAGGGATCGGGCACTCGGGTCGCCGATCGGGCAGGCGAGCCCGCCCACCGCTCGCACACTCGCTCGGCGGCCGCACCCCGGCCCGCGTGGAGTCTGCTGCCCGGTTCGCCCGACGTCGCGGAGTTTCCCCGCTCCGCCTGGATGGCGTCGGCGCGCCGGGCGCTCACCGCGGCACCCCACGATGCGTTCGGTCCGGGCGACCCGCGGGGCCGCCCCGAACTGCGCCGCGCGGTCGCCGAATACCTCTCCCGCGCACGAGGGGTCCGCACCGATCCCGATCGCATCGTGGTCAGTGCGAGTTCGGGGCACGGACTGTGGTTGCTCGCCCGCGCCGTGCAGGGACCGGTCGCCGTCGAAGGGTACGGGCTGCACTTTCATCGCGAACTGCTCGGCGACGCCGGCGCCGTCACCGTGCCCCTGCACCTCGACGCCCACGGCGCGCAGCCCCCGGGCGCGACGGGCACGCGCCTGTCCGCGGCGCTGCTCACCCCGGCCCACCAGTTCCCCACGGGAGGTCCGCTCCACCCGAGCAGGAGAACGGCTTTCGTGGAATGGGCGCGCACGACCGGTGGGATCGTGATCGAGGACGACTACGACGGAGAGTTCCGGTACGACCGCCAGCCCGTCGGCGCCCTGCAGGGTCTGGCCCCCGAACAGGTGGCGTACCTGGGCACCGTGAGCAAGACCCTGTCTCCCGCGATCCGGGTGGGGTGGATGGTGTTGCCGGAACACCTGATCGACGACGTCCTGAGGGTCAAGGGCGTGTACGAGCGGTGGGTCAGCGCGACGGACCAGCTGACCCTGGCGGACTTCATCGAGCGGGGCGGATTCGACCGGCACGTCCGCAGGATGCGCACCCTGTACCGCCGCCGGCGCGACACCCTCGTCGAGACGCTCGCCGCGCGGGCACCGCACGTGCACGTCACCGGCATCGCGGCCGGTCTGCACGCCGTCCTCGAACTTCCGGCCGGGACCGAGGCGGCCACCCTCGGCCGGGCCGCGGCTCTCGGTCTCGCGGTGGAGGGCCTGCGCACGTTCCGTCATCCGGACGGTCCCGCGGACCGGCCGGACGGGCTCGTCGTCGGCTACAGCACGCCGTCGTCCGCCCGCTTCGCCGCCACGCTCGACGCCCTGTGCCGCGCGCTGCCCACTCCGTGAGCAGAATTTCCTATGGGACTGGTCGGAATGCGTGTCGTGCGGTTACAGTCTGATCCGTGACCGAATCCGGCGTGATCGACTCAGGCGAGCTGCTGACGCGGCGCCGCCACGTCGATTTCGCACTGGTGTGTACCTCGGGGTGTCCGATCTCCTGATCGGACCCGTCCCGGCGTGATGTTCTCCCACGCCGGGTTGTCTCTGCACACCCACGTTTTCGAAGGATTCGCATCTCGTGACCACTGCATCCGTTTCACATCTCACGTCCGTCATCAGCGCCACCCGCGACGCGGTGTCGCAGGATTCCGCGAACGCTCACGTCGTCTTCACCGCCTCCGCGCAGGCCCACGACGCCGTCGCGAGCACCGTCTCGCTCGGCAAGTACAGCGTCGAGGTGGACGAGCCGCCCGCGCTCGGCGGCGAGCACTCCGCCGCCAATCCCGTGGAGTACTACCTCGCTTCACTGCTCTCCTGCCAGGTGGTGACGTACCGCTTGTGGGCCGAGAAGCTCGGCGTGCGCGTCGACGACATCTCGGCGCGCGCGGAGGGCGACCTCGACGTGCGCGGGTTCTTCGGCTTCGACGACGCCGTCCGCCCCGGGTTCGGCGAGGTGCGCGTCGTCGTGACACTCACCGGCCCGGAACCGCGGGAGCGCTACCTCGAACTGCAGGAAGCGGTCGATGCGCACTGCCCCGTCCTCGACCTGACCCGCAATCCGACCCCGGTCCACACCGTGGTCGAAACACTCACCGGCGACAACTGATTCACCACATCCACTGCACCGAATACGGAGGACTCCACTCGTGACCGAGAGCATCGATCCCACCGCCAACTGGTCGTTCGAGACCAAGCAGATCCACGCCGGGCAGACGTCCGACGCGACCACCAAGGCGCGGGCGCTGCCGATCTACCAGACCACCTCGTACACGTTCGACAGCACCGACCATGCTGCCGCACTGTTCGGTCTGGCCGAGCCGGGCAACATCTATACCCGCATCATGAACCCCACCCAGGACGCGGTCGAGCAGCGCATCGCCGCCCTCGAAGGCGGCGTCGCCGCCCTGCTGCTGTCGTCGGGGCAGGCCGCGGAAACCTTTGCGGTACTGAACCTCGCGGAGGCAGGCGACCACATCGTCTCCAGCCCGTACCTGTATGGCGGCACGTACAACCTCTTCCACTACACGCTGCCGAAGCTCGGCATCGAGGTCTCGTTCGTCGAAGACCCGGACGACCTCGAGCAGTGGCGCAGTGCCATCCGCCCGAACACCAAGGCGTTCTACGGTGAGACGATCGCCAACCCGAAGAACCACATCCTGGACATCCCGGGAATCTCGAAGGTGGGTCACGACAATGGGATTCCGCTGATCGTCGACAACACGGTGGCCACACCGTATCTGCTGCAGCCGCTGAAGCACGGGGCGGACATCGTGGTGCACTCGGCCACCAAGTACCTCGGCGGCCACGGCACGGCGATCGCAGGCGTCATCGTCGACGGCGGCACGTTCGACTGGACCCAGGGCAGGCACGGCAATTTCACCACCCCGGATCCGAGTTACCACGGCGTCGTGTTCGCGGACCTCGGCGCCCCGGCCTACGCACTGAAGGCACGCGTGCAGTTGCTGCGCGACCTCGGCTCGGCGGTCGCCCCGTTCAACGCGTTCCTCATCGCCCAGGGCATCGAGACGCTCAGCCTGCGGGTGGAGCGGCACGTCGCCAACGCGCAGAAGGTCGCCGAGTTCCTCGAGGCGCGCGCGGACGTGACATCCGTGTCGTACGCGGGTCTGCCGTCCTCGCAGTGGCACGAGCGCGCACGGCAGCTCACCCCGAAGGGTCCGGGTGCGATCGTGACATTCGAACTCGCAGGCGGCGTCGACGCCGGCAAGAAGTTCGTCAACGCGCTCACCCTCCACAGCCACGTCGCGAACATCGGTGACGTGCGCTCGCTGGTGATCCACCCGGCGTCGACGACGCACTCGCAGCTCACCCCGGAGGAGCAGCTCGCTGCCGGTGTGACGCCCGGACTGGTCCGCCTCGCGGTCGGCATCGAGGGAATCGACGACATCCTCGCCGACCTCGAGACCGGATTTGCCGCGGCCGCAGTCTGATCCGATGCCGGGGGCCGAGACTCGGCCCCCGGCATTCAGATCATCGCGCGCATCATCCCCTGCGGTTCGCCGCCGAGCTGAGTGAGCGCGCTCGCGTGGTTGGTGGGTCCGGGCACGTGGACCGCGTGCGCGAGACCGGCGTGGGCGTCCCGCCAGAACCGTTGCATCGGAGTCTTGTAGTGCAGCGCGCCACCGCCTGCGCGCGCGAAGATCTCGTCGACGGCACGCACCGCACGCCAGGCCGCGGCGATCTGAGTGCGGCGTCCGATCGCACGCTCCTCGAACGTGACCTCCTTGCCCGCGTCGACCTTGTCGTAGAACCGGTCGGCGGTCTCGATGAGGGAGACCCGGGACGCATTGATCTCGGCGGCGGATTCTCCGATCGCACTGAGGACGTACGGGTCCTCCTTGATCTTCTGGCCCGTGATGGCGACACGGTCCTTCTGCACCGCGATGTGACAGGCCAGCGCGCCCTCGGTGATGCCGATGACGGCGGCGGTGATGCCGAGCGGGAACATGCAGGAGTAAGGCATGTTGAACAGCGGTTCCGGTCTGCCCGCCTCCTTCTGCGCCCGCCCGTCCATCACCTTCGACGCGTTCAACGTCCGGTAACCGGGGACGAACGCCCCTTCGACGATCAGGTCCTTGCTTCCCGTTCCGCGCAGTCCGATGACGTCCCACGTGTCCTCGACGATCTGATAGTCGGTGCGCGGCAGGATCACGTGCAGCGACGACGGCGGCAGCGCGATGCCGCCCTCACCGTCGCCGACCATCGCCCCGAGGAACGCCCACTGACAGTGGTCGGTGCCCGACGAGAACGACCACCGACCGTTCAGGACGTATCCGCCGTCGACCGGTGTCGCGACACCCATGGGCGCGTACGGCGACGCCATCCACGTGTCGTTGTCCTCGCCCCAGATCTCCTCCTGCACCCGCGGGGCGGCGAACGCCAGTTCCCACGGGTGCACGCCGACGATCCCGGCGACCCACCCGCTCGCGCCGTCGAGTGCGGCGATCCCCATCACGGTCTCGGCGAACTCGCGGGGGTGCACCTCGAGGCCGCCGTACAGCTTGGGCTGCAGCAGCCGGATCGCCCCGGAGTCACGCAGGAGGCCGGCGGCGGTGTCGGTGAGCCGGCAGTCCGCCTCCGACCGGACGGCTTGCCCGCGAATCTCCTCGGCGACGGCTTCGATTCTGTCGAGAACCTGACCCATCGGGACTCCCCTTCCGCCGTGACTGGAACACATCGTGAGTAGAACACGTTCTAGTCAATATAGCCCCGGCGTGCCGATTCGGAACCGATCCACGCTCCGCACTTGAAAGTTCGTAGCACCTAAATCTATAGTGCGGAGATACGAATCAGCAGGTAGATCCAGCGACCACGATCAGGAGCTCCGTGAGCATCGAGGCCCCCAGCCCTCTCCTCCCGCGCCGCAGGCGGTCCCGCAAGGGCAGTCTCCGAACAGTCGCGCTCCTCGGACCGGCCTTCGTGGCGGCCATCGCGTACGTCGACCCCGGCAACGTGGCCGCCAACCTCACCGCGGGCGCGAAGTACGGGTACCTGCTCGTCTGGGTCCTCGTGCTCGCCAATGCCATGGCCGTGCTGGTGCAATATCTGTCCGCCAAGCTCGGCCTCGTCACCGGCAAATCGCTGCCGGAGATGCTGGGCACGCGCCTGCGGACCGGCAACCGTCGCGCGTTCTGGTTGCAGGCGGAGGCGATGGCGATCGCCACCGACCTCGCCGAGGTGATCGGCGGCGCGATCGCGCTCAATCTCCTGTTCGGCGTCCCCCTGTTCGTCGGCGGCCTCATCACCGGCGTCGTGTCGATGGGCATCCTGTCGATCCAGAGCCGCCGCGGTCAGCGGACGTTCGAGTTCGTCGTCATCGGCCTCCTCACGATCATCACCGTCGGGTTCCTCACCGGACTCGCGTTCACCGACGTGTCGGGCCCGGACGCACTCGCCGGCCTCGTGCCACGATTCGAGGGCACCGAGACGGTGCTGCTCGCCGCGAGCATGCTCGGCGCCACCGTGATGCCGCACGCGATCTACCTCCACTCCGCCCTCGCCCGCGACCGGCACGGGAACGACCTCGAAGGCCCCCGCCTCGCGCGACTGCTGCGGGTGACGAAGTGGGACGTGGTCGGTGCGCTGATCGTGGCGGGTGCCGTGAACATCGGCATGCTGCTGCTCGCCGCGTCGGCCCTGCGCGGCATTCCCGGCACCGATTCGATCGACGGCGCGCACGCCGCCATCCAGAACTCGCTCGGCCCCACCGTCGCGGTCATCTTCGCCGTGGGCCTGCTGGCGTCCGGTCTGGCCTCCACGTCGATCGGCTGCGCGGCCGGCTCCGAGATCATGTACGGACTGCTGTCGATGCGCATTCCGCTGCTGCTGCGCCGGGTGGTCACCCTGATCCCCGCGCTGGTCGTGCTGGCGGCCGGCGTCGACCCCACGTTCGCGCTGGTCCTCAGTCAGGTGGTCCTCAGCCTGTGCATCCCGTTCGCAGTCGTCCCCCTCGTGCGGATGACGTCGGACCGCGACCTGATGGGCGTCCACCGCAACGCGACGGCCACCACGGTCGCCGCCTCGGTGGCGGCGGCGCTGATCGTCGTGCTCAACGTGTCGCTGCTCTGGCTGACGTTCACGGGTTGAGACCGGATCGTTCGTGCCGCGGCGCCCCGGACACGACACGCTGCAGCGCCTGCAGGTCTTCCGACAGCATCCGGAACATCCAGTAGGCCCCGAGGAACGCGACGACGCTGCCGACGCACAGGACGCGGAGCGCGACGATGACCCGAGGCATGTCCTCCGGGGGAATGAACGTGGCCCCCGCGACCCCGAGTAGCGGCACGGCGGCGGCCGCGGCGAGGAAGAACGTGCTGCGCCGCCCCAGCCGCCGCAGCATCCGGGCGTCCGAGGCACTGATCTCGCCATGCCGCAGGAAGACCGGGTAGAGGCAGCGCACGGCGTAGAAGTTCACGAAGAAGAACGGGTAGACCACGGCGATCGCCCCGCAGACCAGCTGTGACGCGGTGAAGTGGACGACGGTGTTCCACGGAACCTCACTGCCGCTCACCTCCAGCGTGATCGGCACGATGATGCCGGTGACCACCCACAGTCCGAGGCACAGCAGGGCGCACCGCTGGCCGAGCAGCAGAGTGTCCTTGCGGGCACGCGCGAGTTGCGCGCCGGAGTACACCCGCCCCCGGCGCAGACCGGCCGCGACCACCGTCAGGTAGATCACCATCGACACAGTGCCCACGGTCCCGATCAGGAACGCGATCGTGTAGTCGATCCGGGTGATCCGTACGAAGTTCTCCTGCGCGTCGGGCGGCAGCTTGCTGATGATCAGGGTGCTGTTGTGGTGGTAGCTGTAGAGGATGGCCAGGAAGTTGGGAACGGCGATGGCCAGGAACATGATCGGGTGCGTCCACCGGCGCATCCGCAGGCGCCGGCTCCCCGGCGGCGGGTCGACCAGATCGCGGGCGTGCGCGTCGAGGCAGACGTCGAGTTGCTGGGCGAGTTCGGCGCCGGAGGAGTACCGGTCCTTCGGTTCCGGTGCCAGCGATTTGAGCAGCACCCGCCGCAGCGCGTTCGGGCAGTCGGCGGGCAGTTCGCCCGCGGCCGGTTCGTCGTGTCCCCGGCGCCGCGCGAGCATCGCGTCGAGGGTGGTGCGATCGCCGGGCGGGTGGGAGTGCAACTCGGCGTCGCTGTCGTCGAAAGGTCTTGCACCGGTCAGCAACTCCCACAGGACGACGGCGAGTGAGTACAGGTCGCTGCGGGTGTCGAGGTCGCCGGGGGTGCCCGGCCGGTCCGGGTGGATCGCCTCGAGCTGTTCCGGTGACATGTAGGCCAGCGACCCGCCGAAGTAGGCGACCGGACTGGCACCGGCGATGTTGCCGCTGAAACTGATGTTGAAGTCGGCCAGCTTCGGGACGCCCTCCGCCGTCAGCAGCACGTTGGCCGGTTTGACGTCGCGGTGCAGTACGCCGTGCGCGCCCGCGTAGTCGAGCGCCTGCGCGAGCCTGCGGCCGAGCCAGGCCACCGTCTCGGGCCACGTCAGCGTCGCGATCTCCTGGCGCACCCCGGATTCGCTGGGCCGAATCTCGCCCCGGCCGACCAGCGCCCGGTCGATCGCGTCCAGCAGCACGGCGCCGCTGCGCGATTCCGGCGGCGTCTCCCGCACCCGCGCGACCACGTCGAGCAGCGTTCCCCCCGGCACGTACTGCATGTACAGCAGTCGCAGGTCGCGGCCCGCGAGGAGTCGCTGATCGAAGACCCGGACGATGTAGTCGTGGTCGAACTGGGCCAGGGTCTGCGGTTCGGTGCCGTGATCCTCGGAGATCTTCACCGCGACCATCCGCTGCAGCGACCGCTGCCGGGCGAGGAACACCCGCGCGAACGCGCCCCGGCCGAGGAGGGTCACGAGGTCGAAGTCGTCGATCCGACGACCCGCCTCGAGATCGTCGAGGGCGCCGGCATTCCCCGCGGACACCGTCGACGCCTGCTCCCCGTGTAGCAGGGTGCTCAGGTATTCGCCGGTGCCGAGCAGTTCTTCGAGTTCGTCCGCCTGCCCGGGAAAACTCACCGTGTACTCGCCGGCCTCGACCGGCTCGCCGCTGCGCCGCCGGATGTGGAACTCCTCGTACAGCAGGTCCGGCGGCAGCGGCCACCGTCGCAGTTCGGGCAGCTCCTCGCAGTATTGCGCCAGCCGTTTCGGGTGGTCGCCGCGCAGCCAGCGCTTCTCCAGGTCTACCTTGATCAGTTCGACGAGCGTGACCCGGCGGAGTGCTGGAGAGACGGGCAGATACGCGACCAGATCGGGTGCGGACGACGAGGACTCCCAGGCACTGGCGAAGCGCGCGACGGCGTCGCCGACCGCCGTGTCCGACACCCAGGCCTGCTCGGAAGCGGCCGGTGAACCTCGCCGGGAGGGCATGAAAGCCATGGTAGCTGGCCATGCCCGTCCGACTACTGCAGTTCCGACACCGGTGTCGACGGGTCGATGGTGACGCCGATCCGCGTCAGATTGCCGTGCAGCACTTGCCAGATCGACACCTCGAGGAACTCGGCGAGGTCGCCGCTGCCGAGCGGCGACTGCGGGTTGCTCAGCCACCGGTTGACGCTGGCATCGACGAGTCCCACCAATCCGAAGGCCAGCGACTCGGCCAGGTCGGAGTTGCCGGCGACCGCGTCGAGGACCGTCGCGAGCAGACCCGACAACTGGAGCGCGATCGCGGTCTTCGTGCCCGTCACCACACGCGAACCGGTGGTACGCCTGCTCGGGGATCCGGTGCCGAGGAACTGGTGGAGCCGCGGGTATTCCACGATCCACCGCAGGTACGTCTCGACCGCGCGCGCGATCGCCTCGCCGACGGTCCCCTCGGGGGTCAACGTGGGCGCGAGGTCCGCCATCAGCCGTTCGATGATGCGGCCGCGCAACTGCTCGTCGAGGTCGCCGCGATCGGTGAAGATCCGGTAGACCACCGACCGCGGTACGTCGGCGCGGTTCGCGATCTGCTGGACACCCACGTCGGGGCCGTCCTCGTTGATGGCCTCCATCGCGGCTTCGAGAATCCGGCTGCGGCGTTCCGCCTTGTGGTCCTCCCAGCGCGTGGCGCGGCCGTCACCCTGGGGCGACGCGGCGGTTTCCACTTTGTCCGGCATCGCCCATACGTTACCCATCGAACTGTTGACGGGACAGCCTGTCTCACACACTTTGGCGAGACAGGGTGTCGTACACATATTTTTCCGGACTCGGGATCCGCAATGGGCACTCGAATTTCGTCATCCCGACGCCGACGTCCGCTGGGCCGTAGTCGATTCCGCCAACGTCACCGTCACGCAACAGGACAGCACCGACGTGCTCCGCGGTTCGGCACGGATCACGGTCGCCGGCGTCCGGGTGGGCGCCGATCGGATCCTCGGCGGGCTCACCGAGTAGCGCGTCCGGTCCGTGGCCACCGTCATTCTCGGCGCGGAGGCGCTCGGCGTGATGTCCTGGTGCGTGTCCACCGCGTCCGAGTACGCGAAAACCCGCGTGCAGTTCGGGCGTCCGATCGGCCAGTTCCAGGGTGTCGAGCACAAGTGCGCGCACATGGGCATCGCTGTACATGTCGACGCCGGGCGTGACCGTCGGGCCGCTGCGCGAGATGACCGGGTCGGTCCTGTTCAACGAGGTCTTCCTCGACGACGTGTTCATCCCCTACGCGAACGTGGTCAGGAACATGAACGACGGCTGGAACGTGGCGCGCACGACGCTGGCCGGCGAGCGGGTGGCGCTGAGCCAGAAGATGGAGGCCTATGTGCCACCCCCGGGGGGCCGAGCGACAAGGCGATGGAGCTGTTGATCGCCGGCCGCGCCACCACCATCTACGGCGGCACCACCAAGGTGCAGCTCAACGTGATCGCCGAACGCATGCTCGGACCGCCGCGCGAGTAGTGCCTGCAGAGCGCCGGTGCCGCCGAGTGCACCGGCGAGCAACAGCAGCAACTGGACCACGTTGGTATTCACGTCAGGTGTCCTCTCGCGCCATGATCGTCCGAACCGCCGTTCGACCACTCGAGCGGGTGCTCGAACAGCGGCCTAATCGGACGGTTAGTTACGTTCCGCTTGTTCCCCGACCTGCGAGGGAAGCAGATCGCGCACGTAGAGACCGGGTGCGTCGCCCAGGACGGTGTGCTCGTCGCTGCCCAGGCGTGTACTGGCGGTGATTCGCTCGCCGGCCCGTTCGGAGACCCAGTCGGCCCACGGTTCCCACCAGCTGCCGGTCTTCTTCGTCGCCGCGTCGAGCCACGCCTCGGGATCGGGTCCCGGCTCGCCGCCTTCCCAGTAGTGCGACTTCGGGTTGCCGGGCGGGTTGACGAGGCTGGCGATGTGCCCGGAGAAGCTGAGCACGAACTTGCTGTCTCCCGACAGCAGCTGGGTTGTGCGGTAGCAGTTCTTCCACGATGTGAGGTGATCGGCGATCGCGCCGGAGACGAAGGTGGGCACGGTGATCCTGCCGAGGTCGACGGGTGTGCCGAGCGACGTCATCGCTCCCGGCGTTGCGAGGGAGTTGTCCTCGAAGATGTCGAGGAATTGGACGTGCAGCGCACCTGGCAGGTTGGTGCCGTCGGCGTTCCAGGCGAGAATGTCGAAGGCCGGTGGCGTGCGCCCCATGAGGTAGTTGTTGACCACGTAGTTGAAGACGAGATCGTTCGGGCGCATCCAGGTGAAGGCACTACCCATGTCGCGGGCGGAGATGATGCCGTTCCGCCGGGACCGACCCTTCACCAACTTCAGCAGACTCGGTCCCGAGAACGCCGCGAGCCCCGCCGGGTCCGCGAAATCGAGCATCGTCACGGCGTACGACATGCTGTGCACGCGGGTGTCCCCGGTGGCTGCGAGATGGTTGAGCAGCGCGGTGGTGATGAGGCCGCCGGCGCAGAACCCGATCACGTTGACGTCGTCGCTGCCGGTGATCTCCCGGACCTCGTCGATCGCGTCCGACACGCGTTGCGCGTACGTATCGAGATCCCAATCGCCCTGTTCTGCTTGCGGATTACGCCATGCCAGCATGAACGTCCGCAGACCCCGGGACACCGCGTGCTCGACGAAGCTGCGTCCGGGACGCAGGTCGAGGAAGTAGAAGCGGCCGATCGGCGGCGGCACCACGAGCACCGGCCGCTCGTACACGGTCTCCGTGGTCGGCGTGTACTGCAAGACCTCGGCGACCTCGTCGCGGGCGACGACGGCTCCCGGCGTCACGGCCAGATCGACGCCGACGGTGAAGGCATCGGGATCGACCATCTGCGGCATCCCACCGTTACGGCGCAGGTCGGAAACGTAGTTGCGGGCGCCGCGCACCAGGCTCATGCCGCCGGTGTCGAATGCCTCCTTCACGGCCGCCGGGTTGGTGGGCAAGTAGTTCGTCGGCGCGAGCGCGCTGGTGAGGACGGCCGACACGAACGCGGCTTCCTGCGCGCGACGCTGGTCGACCCGTCGGCCCCACTCCTCGACGACGCCGTCGATCGCGTCGACGGAAGCAAGGTAGGTCTGTTGCACGCGGTGGTAGAGGGGATTGCTCGTCCACGCCTGGTCGGTGAACCGCCGATCGCCCCCGTGCGGAGCCACCTCCGAGCGGCCCACCGCGATCTTCGTCAGTTCGCGCCCGAGGCGAAGGGACTCGTCGAGGACCACCCGGCCCTGCCCGACGGCACCCGCCACCGCGCTCACCGCGCTCCGCACGCCGAACCCGCCCGTGCGGTCCTGTCCATCGGGGGTGGCATCGGGTGTCACGAGTGCCACCTTCGTCTCCGCTGTCTTGGTCAACGGTTCTCCTCTGTCTGCACCTGGACCTGTCACCCCGTCGCGGGGATTCGTCCGGCGTAGACCGGATCATAAGCACCAAGAATAGTTACCCGCGCGTAATGAAAAATTTCGAGCAAGATCATCTTCGACATTCTTGGGACATATGTCGAAAATGGAAACAAGAGCCAAATTCTTGATCGAAATTCCGTCAGCGGTAACTGTTTTGGTGTCGCAGTCCACAGGCATGCGACACCGTGCGGGCACGGGAAAGAGTGTGGGATCAATTCGCGCGAAGCCGGCGTGTGCGTTACTGTCCGATCTCCGCGGGTGAGCCGGAAGAAATTCACCCATTCATCGACGGGGATCCATGAACACATCCACTTCGGCAGCGGGTGCCACCACCCACACACCGGCACGCAGTGTCACGATGGCGGAGCTGCCGGCGTTGGTCGGTACCCGGCTGGGTTCGTCCGGGACGATGGTGGTCACGCAGGATCGCATCGACACCTTCGCCGAGGCCACGGACGACCGTCAGTGGATTCACGTCGACCACGATCGTGCGCGGACCGGCCCGTTCGGCACCACGATCGCGCACGGGTACCTCACGCTCTCGCTCGCGGTCCCCCTGCTGTGGGAGATCTTCGAGGTGTCCGACTGCGACCAGGTCGTCAACTACGGGCTGAACAAGGTGCGGTTTCCGGCACCCGTTCCGGTGGATTCGATGCTGAGCGCGGTCGCCGACCTCGTGGCTGTCGAGCCGTGCACCGGCGGATATCAGGCCACCATCGCCCTCACCTTCGACGTTGCGGGCGGCAGCCGTCCGGTGTGCATCGCGGAGATGCTGCTTCGATTCCTCGCCGGTTAACCTGATGGAGTGGTCGACGAGGAAGCACGCTATCGCACCCTGGGGGAACTGATCAGGCGACAGCGGGAGCTGGCCGAGCTCCCGATGCGGCAGTTCGCCGCGATGGTCGGCATCTCCAATCCATATCTCTCCCAGATCGAGCGCAACCTCCGCGAACCGAGCGAGCGGGTGCTCGACGCGATCGCCGAGCATCTGCAGATGTCGACCGACATGCTGCTCGGGCAGCTCCCTGACGAACCTCGAGCCGTGTCCGGGGTCGCCACCGCGATCGATCAGGACCCCGACCTGACGAACGCACAGCGCAAGGCCCTCGTGGAGATGTACGAGGCGTTCCGCGAGGTCACCCGAGGCAAGCGCAAGCGGGGACGGCCGGCGGCGGGCGACGACTCAGGCGTCGACGACTGACAGGTCCCCCGCCGACGACGGATTCTCGCGTCCAACCGTGGCGACGCCGTCGACGATACGAAATGTCATGAGCGTGGGGACGGACCGGACGGCGATCGCCCACGGCGTCCATCGGGGACAACCGTGGGCGCTCGGGATCGCGGCTTACTTCAGCAGTTCACGGGCCGCAGACGTCGCCGCGGCACTCACCTCCCGCACGAGCGTGGCCTGGGCGCGGGTGACGGTACCGATCCACTCGAAGGTGCTCGCGTCGGCGAGGTTGGTGTGGAAGTCGAGGCTGCTGTCGAGAGCCTTCTCGTATGTGTCCAGCGACAGGTTGCCTGCCTTCTTGGCGGCGTCGACGACCTGCGAGCCGACGGACTTGGCCTCCGTCTTCGCGTTGGTGGACTTGGGATTCGGGGTGGGGGTGGTCATGGTGGTCTCCTTCGCGACTCGGTTGTTAGCAAAAATAGCACAGTGATTGCTAACGAACCGGAGTGCGGCGACGGGGACCTATCCGCGATCGGTGCCCGGCGGGAAACCACCGGTCGCGATGGGCCCCCACTCGTCGATGGTGATCCGGATCAGGCTCTTGTTCTGCTTCCGCATGGCGTCCCGGTACTCGTCCCAGTCGGGATGCTCGCCGGAGATGCCGCGGAAGTACTCCACCAGCGGTTCGAGCGCGTCGGGCAGGTCCAGCACCTCGGCCGTGCCGTCGATCTGCACGTACGCGCCGTTGAACTCGTCGGACAGCACGCACACGCTCACGGCGGCGTCGTGCCGCACGTTCGCGGCCTTGGCGCGCTGCGGGTAGGTGGCGACGACGATCCGGCCCTCCGAGTCGAGTCCCGACGTGACCGGGGAGATCTGCAGGCCGCCGGAGCGTTTCCGGGTGATCAGCACGCTGCGATGGCGCGGGCGGACGAAGTCGAGCAACTCTTCCCTCGTGACACGGTCTGCGGTGGCGACGGCCATGGTGCACCTCTCCTCTGCTGCGGTGGTTCTTCCCGGACCCACCTTAGGCCCCGGGCCAGTCCTCAGACGTCTGAGGACTGTGCTAGCGTCGCCCCATGGCCGCACGTCCCACCCTCCGCAGCGGACCGCTGGTCCCCCAGCTCGAGGAACTCCTCACCTCCCGGATCCGGGACGGCGAGTGGACGCTCGGCACCCGCATCCCCAGCGAGGCCGAACTGGCCACCGAACTGGGCGTCGGCCGGTCCTCCGTCCGCGAAGCCGTTCGCCTGCTCGCCCGCGACGGCCTGCTCGACGTGCGGCACGGCGTCGGCACGTTCGTCGCGCAACCCCCCACGAGCGGTGCGGGCCTCGGGAAGCTGCTGCGCCGCGCCCGACTGCTCGAGGTGTACGAGGTGAGACGCGCCCTCGAGATCGAGGCCGCCCGGCTCGCCGCGGAACGCGCACGCCCCGAGGACCTCCGGCGGCTGCGCGAACAGCTGTCCACCCGGCACGACAGCACCACCTCGTCGACCGCCGTCTTCGTCGCCGCCGACCTCGACTTCCACGCCGCCATCCTCGAGATCGCCGGCAACTCGATCCTGTCCGCCCTGTTCGATTCGATCCGGCCGCTCCTCGTCGACGCGCTGGCCGAACTCGTCGACCACGAACCGGGACGGCCCGACACCAGCTGCGCCCACGACGATCTGGTGCGCGCACTCGAATCCGGCGACGCCGAGGCGGCCGTCGCCGCCACCGCCGCCAACCTCGACCCGACCATGTCGATTCTGCGGAAAGGCGGAAATCAGTGACCACCCCCGATTCGGTCGTCAGCATCGAACACGTCGACCTCGTGCGGAGCGGACGGTATCTGCTCAGCGACATCAGCCTCCGCATCGAACGCGGCCAGCACTGGGTGTTGCTCGGCGCGAACGGCGCTGGCAAGAGCACGATGCTGAGCATGCTCGGCGCCGTCGCACACCCGACGCGCGGCACCGTCCGCGTCCTCGGCCACCAGCTGGGCCGCGTCGACATGCGCGAATTGCGCGCCCACATCGGGCACGTGAACCCGCGCTACCGGATCGACGCACCTCTGACGGTGCGCGACGTCGTGCTCACCGGCCTCACCAACACACCCGACTTCCCGCCGCGATGGTCGCCGGCTGCGGAGCAGATCGCCCGCGCCGACGAACTGGTCGCCTCTCTCGGCATGCAAAGGCACGCGGACGCCCTGTGGCCCAACCTGTCCCAGGGTGAGCGCGGCCGCGCCCTCATCGCACGGGCCCTGATGGCGGAACCGCAACTCCTCCTGCTCGACGAGCCCGCCACCGGACTCGATCTCGCGGCGCGCGAACAACTCCTCACCGCCCTCGACGAACTGCGCGAACGCTACCCCAGCCTCGCCAGCATCCTCGTCACCCACCACCTCGAGGAAATCCCCACCACCACGACCCACGCCGTCCTCATCCGCGACGGCCGCGTCATCGCACAGGGCGACGTCGCGGACGTCCTCACCACCGCCGCCATCAGCGAATGCTTCGACCACCCCATCGAGATCCACCGGCAACGCGGCCGGTGGATCGCGCAGACGCGGGTGCCCGAGCCGGTCGGCTAGCCCGGCTGCGGGCCGTCATTCGCCACAGCCGCACACGGATTGGTCAGATTCCCGCGCAATTGCGCGTGATTCCAGCAAATCGGTCCGCAAACAGCGCACGGGGACCCGGCTACTCGCACGCACCGACGGGATGCGCGGCCAGCAATTCCTTCGCGCGACTGTGGGCCGCGTTGTACTCGTACCACTCCGACTCGCCGCTGACCTGCCGGTCGAGTCGGTACAGGGCGCAGGACCGTTCGGGTTCCGGCAGCCGGTCGAGGGCGGGGACGGCGTCGACGGACAGCGAACCGAGGTAGCTCACGTCGATTCGCCCGGTGTCACCGAACCGCTCCACGTTCTTCCTGGCCACGTACGCGTCCGGGTCGATCGCGGCGACCAGCAGCACCCCGGCCACCGCGGACGCCAGGACGGCGCGGGGCAGCCACCGCCCCGACAACCGCACGCCCGCCGCGATCAGCAGCACGAACACCAGACCCAGCCACAGCTCGGTCACCAGCACCGTCACCCGCAGCCGCGTGTACCCGTACTGGCTCTCGTACAACGACATCCGGTGAATCGCCGACGCGACGACGACGAGCGACAAACCGCACAGCAGTCCGAGCAGCACCCGCACGAGCACCCGGTCCGCGACCTCCACCCGCGACGCCTTCCGCACCGCGACGGCGATCACCAGCAGCGTCAGCGCGGTCACCGCCAGCAACTGCCAGAAACCCTGTCGCGCGTATTCGGCGTACGTCAGGTCCGCCGTGGTCAGCACGTGCGTGTTCCCGCCGAACAGCACCGTCAGCTGCACCGCGACGAATCCGAGGAACAGCAGATCCAGCAGTGCCACCGGGATCGCCCACTCCCACCGGGCAACCGGGTGTCCCGGCCGCGGGGCGAGCGCATCGACGCGGGGTGTTCGCCGCAGCAGGTACGCGGCCCCCAGGGTCCCGCCGCACACCAGAACGCCGAGCACGAACCTCCCGAACGGATTCGACACGTGGACGGTCGGAGCGGCCCGGCCGAGCAGTGCGGCGAAACTCGCGTCCGCGCCGGCGAACAGCGAACCGAATACCAGCAGCAATACGACCGTCACGGCGGCAACCCCGAACACCCGGCTCACGGGCACCGTCCCGGTCGCGTGCCACCGCCGCGCGCCCCGGCGCGTCCACCGCACCACCCGCAGCGGAGTGAACCACAACGCGAACGACCCGGCAGCCAGACCCGCCCACGTGCGTCCGCCGACGAGGGCGAACGATCCCACCACCCAACTCAGCGCCACGCAGACCGCGGCGAGCCAGCCCGCACCGCGCACACTGAGCACCGCCAGCAGGGCGAGGGCGCCGAGGATCGCGGCGGCCTGCGTGGCTGTCGGCATCGTTCTGCGCGTCGCGAACACGGCGACCGCCACCACTGTGCCGGTCAGGACGTACCCGAGACCGACCACCGTGACCTGCAGGGTCAGGGCCGCGACGACACCCGCCGCCACTGCCGCGAGAACGATCGGGCGCGGCGCCATCGACGTCCGGTCGCGGCGCCAGGCCTGTCTCGGCCAGAAGTCGCGTCGGGTGGGCTCTGCGGGTTGCGGGGGTGCGATGGTCATGGATCCCTCCCTGGTTGTCGCTGCCGGATGAAGGCAGGCGTCATCGCGGGACGTCGTGTCCCGGTTGTGAAGCTGTGGTCAGGCGGCGGGCAGACTCACCCGGATGCAGCAACCCTCGACCGTGTCGAGAACCTCGATGTGGCCGTCGTGGAGATCCACCGCCCAACGGGCGATGGCGAGGCCGAGGCCCGTCCCGCCGTCGGTGGAGCCGCCGCGGGTGAACCGCTCGAACACCCGGGACCGCTCGCCGGGTGCGATACCGGGCCCGTCGTCCTCCACCTCGAGGACCACGCCGCCGGCATCCGGCCGGGCACGGACCACCACCTCGGTGCGGGCGGGGCCGTGCCGGAAAGCATTGTCCACCAGGTTCGCCACCACCTGGTGCAGTCGGGCGGTGTCCGCGTCGGCGCGCAGGTGCGGCGGCTGAACGTCGACGGTCACCCGCCGGGGGTCCTCCGACTGCCGCACCACGTCGTCGAGGAACTCGCGGACCGGAAAGATCTCCCGCTCGAGTTGCACCGCACCGCCTTCCACCCTCGACAGGTCCAGCAACTCGGCGACGAGGCGGCCGAGCCGCTCGGTCTGATCGAGCGCGACCCGCATCCGGGCGGGGTCGGGCGCCTCCACCCCGTCGACGACGTTCTCGAGCAGTGCCTGCAGAGCGGAGATCGGGGTGCGCAGTTCGTGCGAGACGTTGCCGATCAGTTCGCGTCGATACCGGTCGGCGGCCTCGAGATCCTCCGCCATCTGGTTGAACGCGCGGGCCAGTTCCCCGATCTCGTCGCGCGACGTCGACCGCACCCGGCGCGAATAGTCGCCGGTCGCCATCGCCCGGGCGGCGGCCGTCATCGACCGCAGCGGAGACGTCATGCCGTGCGCGAGGATCTGCGTCACGGCCAGCGACACCAGCAACGCCAGGACGAGCGCGTACCGGAACGGCCAGCGAGCAGTCACCCAGAACATCAGCGACGCGAAGAACAGCGCCGCCACGACGAGAAGACCCGTCTTCACCTTGAACGATCGCAGCGGATCGAGAGGTCGGGGCATCCTGTCCAGGATCCGGCCCGCGGTCACCGCTGCACGTCCAGTGCGTAGCCGACACCGTGCACGGTGCGGATCAGGTCGCCGCCGAGTTTCCGGCGCAGCGCCTTCACATGACTGTCGACGGTCCGGCTACCTGCCCCGTCGCCCCACCCCCACACCTCGGCGAGGAGCGCTTCCCGGGCAATCGCCGCCCGCGGACGAGAGGCGAAATATGCGAGCAGGTCGAATTCGGTTCGTGTCAGGTGAATTTCGTCGGCTCCGCGCCGGACGCGACGCTCGACGAGGTCCACCTCGAGGTCGCCGACCGCTAGTCCGCCCGGTTCGGCAGGCGCGGTCTCGTGGGCGCGATCGGCCCGTCGCAGCAGCGCGTGCACCCGCGCCACCAGCACCCGCATGCTGAACGGTTTGCTCAGGTAGTCGTCGGCGCCCACGCCGAGACCGATCAGCATGTCCGTCTCGTCGGCGCGCGCGGTGAGCATCAGCACCGGAACGGGCCGCGACGCCTGGACGCGCCGGCAGACCTCGAGACCGTCGAAACCCGGCAGCATCACGTCCAGCACCAGCACGTCGGGCGACGAGGCCTCGCACACCGCGACCGCGGCAGGACCGTCCGACGCCGTCACGACGTCGAAGCCCTCCGCACGCAACCGCGCCGCGACCGCCTCGCAGATCGTCGCCTCGTCGTCGACGACGAGCACTCTTCGCTGGCTCATTCCCCGACTGTATTGCGCGCACGTGCGGATCCCGGGCAGAGCCTGTGAAGATTCTGTGCAGGTTTGCCGGCGTATCCACCGCGGGGTGGTGGATCAGCACCCTGGGGTGCCTGTCGAACGCCTCGGCCGCGGCGCAAGGTTGATCTATCAGCCCAGCTGGGAACCGCGAACTCACCGGAGGCACCCCATCGTCCACACCGCAACCCGCATCGCGATCGGCGCAACCGCCGCCCTCACGTTCTCCCTCGCCGGAGCCGCAGCGATCGTTCTTGCCGGTGGACACACCGAGGGGGCTCCCACCCCGAGCCAGGAAAGGAGCATCTCGCAGCAACCGGCGCCGGCACTCGCGACGCCCCCGAGCCGGATCGTCGTCGCGGACCCCGGCCATTCGGTGGAATCCGTGAATCCGGTGGAACCGTGGAACCCCGTCGAACCGGTCAATCCTGTCGAACCCGTCAATCCTGTCGAACCCGGGAACCCCGCGTACCCCGGCTACTCGACCGAGACCGAAGCGGCCGCACCGGGACCGGAGGTCGTGCCGCCGGCACCGCCCGTCTACCAGGAGCCGGTCGTGGTTCACCCGCCCGTCGTCGCCGATCCTCCCGTCGTAGAAGATCCGCCGGTCGTCGCCGATCCGCCCGTGGTGGACCCCGTTCTCCCGCCGAAGGGTCCGTTCGACGGACCGGGCCAGGTCGAACCGGGCGTGCTCGATCCCGAAACCAATCCGTTCCCCGTCGGTGGCGGCCCGAAGCCCGCCCCGCCCGTGGTCCCGCAGGCACCCGGCGGAGTCGGCCCCGTCGGCGGCGGAACCGTCGTCAGTCCCTGATCACCGGAGGTTGTTCACACCATGTCCCCCATCAAGACCCGCATCGCGATCGGCGCAGGCGCGGCGTTCGTCCTCTCCGTCGTCGGCGCGGCCGGGATCGCCGTGGCCGGCGGGACCGCGCCTCCGGTCGCCGACGTGAATGTCACCGAACAGCAGCGTGACGTGGACACGGAGTCCACACCCCTCCCGGTCTTCACTCCCCCGGCGCTGAACACCCCCACGCAGGAATCGCCCGGATCATTCGACACCGCGGCGGTGGACCCCTTCAACCCGGCGCCCTGGCGGTATTAGGAC
Source organism: Rhodococcus sp. USK10 (assembly GCF_019378875.1). Taxonomy (NCBI): domain Bacteria; kingdom Bacillati; phylum Actinomycetota; class Actinomycetes; order Mycobacteriales; family Nocardiaceae; genus Rhodococcus; species Rhodococcus sp. USK10. The sequence continues at coordinate 6,146,547 of NZ_CP076048.1, read as the reverse complement.
TCCACCTCGACGTCTTCGGGTGACTTGTCGTCCCTGAGCCCACGCCAGCTGGGGTGCCGCAGTCTTCGCGAGCCGGTCCAATCCATGAACCGCACCTCCGCGACGAGGGTGGGGGTCACCCACACGGCCCCCTTGCGGTCGGCGGTGGGCAGGTCTTCGACGAACGGGCTGGTGTCGGTTTCGAGCGGTCCCAGAATGGATGCGAGTTCCTGCAGATCCCGTTCGGTGAACCCGGTTCCGACGCGTCCGATGTAGCGCAGGCCGTCGTTCTCGGGGACGCCGAGCAGCACCGAACCGATGCCGCTGGACCGCCCGCCCTGACCGCGGCGCCACCCGCCGATCACGGCTTCCTGTGTGCGCCAGTTCTTCACCTTGATCCAGCTCGACCCCCGCTTGCCCGGCAGGTACACGGATTCGCGGCGTTTGGCCACCACACCTTCCCACCCCTTGCCGCGGCTCTCGTCCAGGGCTTCCTGCGCGGACCCGTGCAGTTGCGGCGGCACGTCCAGGCCGTCCACCTTGGCCGCCAGCGCCTCGAGGACGCGTCGCCGATCGGTGTACTTCTTGCGCAGCAACGACACTCCGTCGAGGTACAGCACGTCGAACGCGAGGAAGTGCGGCTCGTTGCCTTGTTGCAGCAGACCGAAGTTCGCGACACCCCGCTCGTCGAACGCGACCACTTCGCCGTCGAGGACCACCTCGTGGTCTTCGAGAGAATCTGCCAGCCAACCCAATTGCGCGTAGTCCCCGGTCTTGTCGTTGCCCGCGCGGCTCGTCATCCTCAGCTCGCCGCCACTGACCTCGGCGATCACCCTGATGCCGTCCCACTTCCCCTCGAAAGCCCACTCGCCGGCGTCGAGGCCGTCGAGGGTGCCGGGGCTCGCGAGCATCGGCGACAACCCGCGCGGCAGTTCCGACGACCGCGACCCGCCCGGCGTCTGGTCCTTCATCAGGTGCATCAGCCACTGGTCGCCCTTCGTGCGGATCAGCGCGAACCGGCCGTCCACCTGCTCACCGTGCAACTGGATGATCACCTCGTCGTCCCGCCACTTCTCGGTGTCGTACGTGCCCGTGTCCCAGATGGTCATCTGACCGCCCCCGTACTCGCCCTTCGGGATGCTCCCGGAGAACGTGAGGTATTCGAGCGGATGGTCCTCGGTGTGCACGGCCAGGCGATTCTCCCCCGTCGTCGTCGGCACGTTCTTCGGCACCGCCCACGACACGAGAACCCCGTCCCGTTCCAGTCGCAGGTCGTAGTGGAGCCGCCGCGCGTGATGTTCCTGGATGACGAAGCTGTTTCCGTTCCCCGGCTGCACCGTGTGCGGCATCGGCTCGGGTGTCCGTCCGGGATCACGCTTGCGGCGGTACTCGGCGAGGGCGGCGGCGTCCTCGAGCGGCGGATCGAGTCCGGCGAGCAGATCGCCGTCCGACTCCCACCGTTCGAGCACTTCCTCGAACCTCAGCTGTCGGAGGTCGGGGTCGTCGAGTTCGTCCCAGCTGCGCGGCGCCGCGACGTACGGCTGGGAGCGCCCGCGCAGCGAATACGGGGCGATGGTGGTCTTGGACGGATTGTTCTGGCTCCAGTCGACGAACACCTTGCCGGCGCGCACGGCCTTGGCCATGGTGGCGGTGACGAGGTCGGGGCGCAGTTTCTCCAGTCCCGTCGCCACCTGCTTCGCGACGGTCGACGCGCCCGAACCGTCCAGCTTCCGGTCGAGCGGCACGTACAGGTGAATACCCTTGCTGCCGCTGGTGACCGGGTACGCGGTCCAGCCGAGGTTCGCGACCAGGTCGCGCACGGCCCGTGCCGCCTCCGCGCATTGGGCGAGACCCACACCGGGTCCGGGGTCGAGGTCGAAGACGATGCGGGTCGCCGGACCCCGATGCAACCCGTCGAACCGCCACTGCGGCACGTGCAGTTCGAGTGCGGCCTGCTGTCCCGCCCACACGAGGGCCGCAACCGAGTTCAGAAGCGGGTAGTGCACGGAACGATCCGAGTGCTCGAGTGCGCGGCGCTCCAGCCACCCCGGTGCGGAGGCCGCGAGGTTCTTCTCGAAGAACGGCTCGCTGTCCACCCCGTTGGGCCAGCGTTTTCGGGTGGCGGGACGGTCCACGACGTGCGGCAGCATGGCCGGCGCGATCCGCGAGTAGTAGTCGATCACCTCGCCCTTCGCGGTGCCCGACTCCGGGTAGAGGACCTTGCCGAGGTTGGTCAGGGACAGGCGATGCCCGTCGACCGTCAGTTGCCGAGTTCCCGCTGTGGCCACGCGTTCCTCCCTCCGCCAATACATACATATTGTGCGCCGCGCGGCCGCTTCGCTGGCCGGATCGCCACCCGCCAGGCAAGATAGCGGGGTGCACCGAGGTCCCAAGACAGCCGCCGCCGCTATATCCGCTGCACTGACATTGCTCGCCGGATCCTGCTCCACCGACACAACGGCGCAGGTCGACTCGCAGGCCGAGGCGTCGACGATTCCCGAAGCGTTCACCAAACTTCCGTCCACCCGGGCGGTCGGCGACTGCGCCCCCGGCAGCGGCGTCACCGCACAGAACGGCGTCGTCACCGTCGCCACCGACAGCCCGTCGTACCGGCCGTGGTTCGTCGACGGCGACCCGTCCAACGGCAAGGGCTACGAGGGCGCCGTGGCGCGGGAAGTGGTCGAAAAGCTGGGATACGGTCCGGACCAGGTGCACTTCGAGACCGTCGACTTCAACGACGCACTGGCGGCCGGCGAGAAGGATTTCGACTTCGCCATCGACCAGTTCACGATCGTCGACACCCGGCGTGAGACGGTCGATTTCAGTTCGCCGTATTACGCCGTCACGCAGTCGGTGCTGGCGCTGAAGAACTCTCCCGCGGCGCGCGCCAAGTCGCTGGCCGACCTCGCGCCGTTCCGCCTCGGCGCGCAGGTGGGGTCCACGAGTTTCGACGCCATCGCGCAGACGGTGCAGCCCCGCCAGGCACCGGTCAGTTTCGCCACCACCGACGACGCCAAGGCCGCCCTGGCCGCAGGCGACATCGACGCGCTGGTGGTGGACATCCCGACCGGGTTTCAGATCACCGCCAACGAGGTGAAGGACAGCGTCCTCGTCGGGCAGTTCCCGCGCCCGAACGCCGTCACCGAATTCTTCGGTCTCGTGCTGGAGAAGAACAGTCCGCTCACGGCGTGCGTCTCCGCGGCCGTCGATTCCCTCTACGCCGACGGAACGCTGGACGCCCTTGCCGCCGAGTGGATCACCGACACCGGCGGCGCGCACGTCCTCGATTGATCAGGCGTACAACTCGACGAACGTCTGCAGGGACTTCTCGATGTCGCCCTTCAGCGCCTTCGCGACACCCGAGCCGATCGGGCCGAAGAGGGGTGCGCCACCCAGTTCGATGGTGAACGCCACCTCGGAGGCGTCGCCCTTCGCCTTGACGTCGAGCACCAGTCCGAGCTTCACGCCGCCCTTGCCGTCACCCTTCAGAACGATGCGGTGAGGGGCGTCGTACTCCTTGATCGTCCACTTCACGCGATTGCGGAGGCCCTTGACCGTGACGACGGAACTGATCTCGGTTCCGGCACTGAGGGTCTCGGGCAGTTCGCCGCGCCAGCCGTCGTGGACCACGAACCACTTGTCGAAGTCCCGCAGATTCGAGGCCTTGTCCCAGGTGTCCTGTGGGCTGAGGGGAACGTCGGTCTTGACCGTGAGTTTCGCCATTGGGGCAGCCTAACGGCCCGTGAGTACTTGTTAACGGCGGGCGGTTAACAAGTACTCACGAGCCGAAGGCATTAATGGGAGACAGCCTTCTCCACACCGACACCGGTGAGCGAGCGGACCTCCATCTCGGCCTGCTTGGCGGGATCCTCCGCCTTGCCGCGACCGAGGTAGGTGCCGACGATGCCGAGCACGAACGCCAGCGGGATGGAGACGATGCCCGGGTTGGCGAGCGGGAAGAAGTCGAAGTCGGCGGTCGGGAACATCGACGACGGCTTACCGGACACGGCCGGGGAGAACACGATCAGCAGGAGGCAGCTGATGAGGCCGCCGTAGATGCTGAACAGGGCGCCGGTGGTGTTGAACTTCTTCCAGAACAGCGAGTACAGCAGCGTCGGCAGGTTGGCGGAGGCGGCCACCGCGAAGGCGAGCGCCACCAGGAACGCGATGTTCTGGCCCATGGCGAGGATGCCGAGGACGATCGACACGAGGCCGATCACGACGACCGTGATCCGGGAGACCCGAACCTGGGACTCCTCCGACGCATGTCCGCGCTTGATGACGCTGGCGTAAATGTCGTGGGCGAACGACGCGGACGCCGTGATCGCCAGCCCCGCCACCACGGCGAGGATGGTCGCGAACGCCACCGCGGAGATGATCGCGAGGAAGATGGTGCCGCCCAGTTCGAATGCGAGCAGCGGTGCCGCCGCGTTCTCCTTGCCGGGTGCGGCGAGGATGACGTCGGGGCCGACCATCTTGGCGGCGCCGTAGCCGAGGACGAGCGTGAACAGGTAGAACGCGCCGATCAGTCCGATCGCCCAAGTCACCGAGCGGCGGGCTTCCTTGGCGGTGGGGACGGTGTAGAACCGCATCAGCACGTGCGGCAGGCCGGCGGTGCCGAGGACCAGGGCGATGCCGAGCGAGATGAAGTCGAGCTTGCTCATCGAACTGATGCCGTATTTGGCGCCGGGAGCGAGGATGTCGCGACCTGCGATCGCCTCGTTCGTGGAGCCGGCGACCGTCGCCTGGGCGTCGGCGAGCAGCTGGGAGAAGTTGCCGCGCACCGCGAACAGGACGAGGAAGAACATGACGCCTGCGCCCGCGACCAGCAGCACCGCCTTGACCATCTGCACGTAGGTGGTGCCCTTCATGCCACCGACCAGCACGTAGACGATCATCAGCACACCGACGACCGCGACGACGATTGCCTGACCGGCCTTGCCGTCGATGTTCAGCAGCAGCGCGACGAGCCCGCCCGCGCCCGCCATCTGCGCGAGTAGGTAGAACAGCGAGACCACCAGTGTGGACAGCGCCGCCGCCATCCGTACCGGACGCTGCTTGAGCCGGAAGCTCAGCACGTCCGCCATCGTGAACCGGCCGGTGTTGCGCAGCAGTTCCGCGACCAGCAGCAGCGCCACCAGCCAGGCGACGAGGAAGCCGACGGAGTACAGGAAGCCGTCGTAGCCGTACACCGCGATGGCGCCGGCGATGCCCAGGAACGACGCCGCCGACAGGTAGTCGCCCGCGATGGCGAAACCGTTCTGCGGTCCGGAGAACTGGCCGCCGCCGGTGTAGAAGTCCGAGGCCTTCTTCGTGGTGCGGCTCGCGCGGATCACGATGGTCATCGTGATCACGACGAACGCCACGAAGATGGCGATGTTGAGGAGCGGGTTGCCGACGTCGGTGGCTGCGGCGAGTGTGGTGATCACTGGAGCGGTCCTTCCAGCTCTTCGCGGATCGCGGCGGAGCGGGGATCGAGTTCCCGGTTGGCGAATTTGACGTACAGCGCGGTGATCACGAACGTGGTCACGAATTGGCCGAGACCGAGGATGATGCCCAGGTTGACGTTGCCGATCACCTTGGTGGCCATGAACTCGGGTGCGTACGTGGCGAGCAGGACGTAGGCCGCGTACCAGGCGAGGAAGAATGCCGTCATCGGGAAGACGAAACTGCGCAGGCGGTGTCGCAACTCCTGGAACTCCGGGCTCGCCTGCATGTCTACGAAGGCTTGCGCATCAGGGGTGCGCCGCTTCTGCGGTGCGCCCTCACTGAGGTCGGCTGTGGTCACTGCAGACTCCTTGGTCGTGTGAAGTGAACTGAGTGCCGACGTTAGTGAGAGGTGAGTCACAGAAACAGGCTGTGGCGGCTGTCACACGGCGAGCTGCCGGACTGTGCGGCGAGCGGTCACCCGACCGCGACAAGCGGCTCCGCCACCCGTGCGTGAGAAAGGAGTGCAGGGACTCATTAACCACTCACGGGGAGCGGAGCTCCCCCTCGCGGTCGGAGCCCACATCGAGCCGCTCGGGGGCGTGCATACGGGTGAAGATCCGGCTGAGGTCGACGGGGATGTGACGCTTCGTCGCCTTGCTGACCAGCACCATCGTGGCGAAGGCCAATGGAACGCTGACGGCCGCCGGGTAGGCGACCATCGCCGCGGGCCAGCCGTTCCAGACGTCGACGGTGAGGCCGCCGAACACGGACACCCCGGCCGCGCACCCGGCGACGAGTCCGCCCGTCACCATCCCGGCACCGGCCCCGACTGCGGTGAGTCCACGCCACCAGATGCCGAGGACGAGCAGCGGGCAGAGGGTCGACGCCGCGACCGCGAACACCAGCCCCACGGTGCGCGACAGGTCCAGCGACGTCACCGCGAGCGACAGCGCGAGCGGCACAGCCCCGGCGAGGACGGCGGCGATCCGGAAGTCCCGGATCCGGCCGCGCAGCACGTCGGTGCTGAGCACCCCGGCGATGCTGACGAGCAGGCCGGACGACGTGGACAGGAACGCGGCGATCGCCCCGGACGCGACGAGTGCGGCGAGGAGTTGCCCGGCCCACCCGGAGAAGACGGAGCCGGGCAGCAGCAGGACCGCGGCGTCGGATGTGCCGGTGATGAGCAGTTGCGGCACGTACAGCCGCGCGAACACCCCGAGCAGCGTCGGGAACAGGTAGAACACGCCGAGCAACCCGACCACGGCCAGCGACGTCAGGCGGGCGGCCCGGCCGTCGGGGTTGGTGTAGAACCGGACCAGCACGTGCGGCAGCCCGAGGGTGCCTAGGAAGGTGGCGAGGATCAGCGAGTACACCTGGTACATGGGGTGTTCGCCGCCGAATCCCCAGCCGGGGGCGATCCAGTCGGAGTTGTCGGCGGGTGCGCCGGCGACCACGGGTACGGGCGCCCCGGCTTCGAGGGTCATCGTCGTGCCCTCCCCGAGGTGGTGTTCGCCCGGTTCGAGCCGGACGTCACCGGTCGCCTCGACGCCGTCGATGGTCCCCGACCCGCCGACCGTCACCGGTTCGGACACCTGCACGACGACGTCGGTGGTGATGTCGACGGTGGTCTGCTCGCCGACGGTGGGCGGTGCGGCGGCGCCCAGTTCGTGGTGATCGTTGAAGAAGTACACCGACAGCACGAGCGCCGGGATCGCGACCGCGGTGAGTTTCAGCCAGTACTGGAACGCCTGGACGAACGTGATGGACCGCATGCCGCCGCCGACGACGTTGGCGATGACGATGACCCCGACGACGGCGGCCCCGACCCAGCTGGGCACGCCGAGCAGGATGTTCAGGGTCAGTCCTGCACCCTGGAATTGCGGGACGAGGTACAGGGCGCAGACGGCGGCGACGACGAGCATCGCGAGGGTGCGGAGCCGGCGGGACCCGAGCCGGAACTCGGCGAAGTCGGGCACCGTGTAGGCGCCGGACCGTCGCAGCGGTGCGGCGACGAACAGCAGCAGCCCGAGGTAGCCGGCGGTGAACCCGATCGGGTACCAGAGGGCATCCGCGCCGTATTTCGCGATCAGGCCTGCGACGCCGAGAAAGGATGCGGCGGACAGGTACTCGCCGGAGATGGCGGCGGCGTTCCACCGCGGTCCGACGCTGCGGGACGCGACGAGGAAGTCGGAGGTGGTGCGCGCCAACCGCACTCCGTAGATGCCGATGGCCACCGTCGCGACCGCGGCGGCCGCGAGACCTGCCAGGGTCAGCCAGGGAATGGGTTGGTCGGTGGGCACGGGACGCTCAGTCGTCGACCAGGTCGGTGAATTCCTGCTCGTTGCGCTCGGCCTGCCGCACGTAGATCCAGCCCGTGGTCAGGAGCACCGGGTACACGAGCGCGCCGAGGACCACCCACGGCAGCCGGATTCCCAGCACCGACACGTTCGACAACGCCGGGAACAGGAACATCACGAGCGGCACCGCGCACAGCAGGCACGCCGCGAGGAGCGCCAGCCGGATCGCGAGCACGAGTTGGGTGCGGACGAGCCCGCGGATCATCGCGTCCCCGACCGCGGTCTGTTCCTGCACCTCGACGCGGGTGCGGACGATGCGCGCACCGCGACGCTGGGCGAGGACGACCCGCACCCGCTCGGGCGAACTCATCGCGCCGTCCACGTCTGTTTCGGCGCCCGCACCAGCCGGTCCTTGAGCATCCGGGTGTGTCTGCGGCTGACCGGCAGTTCGACCGGCGGGTGGTCGCCGTGCGCGCGAAGGCACACGACCAGTCCGGTCCCGACGGTCCGGATCCCGGTGACCCGCGGCAGCGCGACGAGGTACGAGCGGTGCACCCGCAGGAACCCGGCGTCCGCCCACCGCGTCTCCAGCGCCGAGATGGGGATGCGGACGAGGTGCGAACCGTCCGCGGTGTGCAGGCGCGCGTAGTCGCCGTCCGCTTCGACCCATTCGACGGAGGACCGGTGCACGAGGGTCGTGATGCCGCCGAGTTCGACGGGGATCACCTCGTCGGTGGGGGCGGGAGGCCCGGCGTCGACGCGCCTGCGGCGCCCCTCGACGATGCGGCGCACGGACTCTGCCAGCCGCTCCTCGCGCAGCGGTTTGAGGAGGTAGTCCACGGCGCCGAGGTCGAAGGCGGCGACGGCCCGGTCGTCGTGGGCGGTCACGAACACCACCTGCGGTGGGGACGCGAAGTTCGCGAGGATCCCGGCCAGCTCGAGACCGTCGAGTCCGGGCATGTTGATGTCGAGGAAGACGGCGTCGATGTCGCCGTCCCGGAGGATGCGCAACGCGGTGGTGGCGTCGCCGGCGGTCCGGATGTCGCCGACGGCGTCCTGGGCGCGCAGCAGGAACGCCAGCTCGTCGAGGGCGGGTTTCTCGTCGTCGACGGCCAGCACGGTGAGGGGTCCGTCCGGAGACCTGTCGTCAGTGTGGTTCACAACGACAGCAATCGTCGCACGGACGCTTCCCGCTCACGTCGAGATCCCCCGCCGGAACTTCGGGACGCGCATGCTCACCTTGGTGCCCGCGCCGGGCGCGGTCTCCACCACCAGTCCGTAGTCGTTGCCGAACGCGGCGCGCAGACGGTCGTCGACGTTAGCGAGCCCGACGTGCGCCGCCTCCTTGACCCCGGAGGACTCGGCCACCGCGTCCAGCGACCCCGACCGCAGCAGTTCCGGGTCCATGCCGACGCCGTCGTCCTCGACGCTGATCACGCAGTCGGTGCCCTCGTCGGCGGCGACGATGCTCACGGTGCCGCCGGCCGGTTTGGCGGCGATGCCGTGCCGCACCGCGTTCTCGACCAGCGGTTGCAGCGCGAGGAACGGCAGCACCACGTTCAGCACCTCGGGTGCCACCTGCAATTTCACGGCGAGGGCGTCACCGAACCGGGCACGTTCGAGGGTGAGGTACCGGTCGATGTTCCGCAGTTCGTCGGCCAGCTGGGTGAACTCCCCCGCCGACCGGAACGAGTACCGGGTGAAGTCGGCGAACTCGAGGATCAGTTCCCGGGCGCGGTCGGGGTCGGTGCGGACGAACGACGCCACCGTGTTCAGCGCGTTGTAGATGAAATGGGGGCTGATCTGCGCGCGCAGCGCCCGCACCTCGGCGCGGTCGAGGCGGGCGCGGGACGCGTCGAGGTCGGCGAGTTCGATCTGGCTGCACGCATACCGGGCGACCTCGGTGACGGCGCCGAGCATGCCCGGTCCGGGGTCTTCGGTGGTGACGATGCCGAGCACACCGACCACTCCGGTGGCCTCGATGAGCAGCGGCTGGGCGATCAGCGCCCGGACGGCGTTGTCGCCCGCACCCCGGACGAGGCCGCCGTAGGCGACGAGCACCCGGCGTTCCCCGTCGACCGCGCGGGCCGCCGCGTCGCGGAGTTGTTCGGTCATCGCCTCGTGCGGTCCACTCCAGGCGAGCAGGTCGCCGGCGGCGTCGAAGACGCCCAGCGCCTGCGCCCCGGTCAGCTGACGCAGATGCGGCGCGGCCTCGTCCGCCGACGTCTCGTCGAGGCCCCGCCGCAACGGGCGGGCCGCCAGCGACGCGGTGTGCAGGGTCGTGTGGACGGCCCGCTCGGTGGGGGTCGTCAACTCGCGCCGGGCGCGCAGCCACACGGCGGTGAACGTGACGAGGGGAACGAGGACGAGCAACGCCACCACGGCGACGACGGATCCCGTCATTCGCCGGTGTCCAGTCGGGCGATCAGGGTCTTCGGGGCGACGGCGCGGTACGCGTCCTCGACGATGTCGGCGACGTCGTCCCAGTCCTGCGGGACGTCGAGGTACACCCCGATCCATCCGCGGCCCCCGACGTACGGCGGGACGAAGAACCGGCCGGGGTCGCGGTGCACCCAATCCTGTTGCGCGCCCAGCGGGGCCGCGGCCCAGAACGACACCCGGTCGTCGTGGTGCCGGTCGGCGAGGGTCGCGAACTGCGGTGCCTTGCGGACGAACCACGCCGGTTCGCCGTGACTGACCCGCTCCGTTGCCTCGGGCAGCGCGAGGCACAGCGCCCGCAGCCGCTCGAGATCGGCTTTCTTCACGGCGTTCCCCCCTCGGCGCACGTGTCCGGCGCGGGCACGCCGGCAAAGCGGTCGGCGATCCACTGCACCGCCCCGGGGACCGATCGCCCGTCCGCGTGGCCCTCCCCGGGCCGGGTGTCGAACTCGACGACGTCGCCGAGCGTGCACGCGTTGTCGACGGCCTGCGAAGTCCATTGCGGCAGAATGAGGTTGTCCCGATCCCCCACCACGACGAGCATCGGCCCGCCCGCACCGGTCTTCGGCAGCGCGATGTCCTGCAGCCACCCGCGCATGCGCTCGGCGTCGGCCGCCGTCCGCGGGCCCGTGTCGGCCGGGGTGAGCTGGGTCGCCACCGTCCACTTCTCCTGGAGTTTCGCGGCGACGCAGGACAGCGTGACGTCGGGGCTGGCGGCGAGGGCGCCGCGCATGTAGTCGTCCGGATTCAGCTCCGGGTGGATCACCCGCAGTCCCTCGAGGAGGTACGGCAGAAACATCTTCTGCGGCAACGACAGTGGTTCGACGGTCCCGTCGGCGACGATCCCCGACAGGTCGGCAGCGGGTGACAGGTTCGCCGCGCCGACGAATTCGAGGCCGTCGCCGTAGTCGCCGGCGTGCTCGGCCGCGGACCACGACGCCTGCCCGCCCTGCGACACTCCGATCGCCGCCCAGCGCGTCGACGCGTCCGGCACCACGTTGCGCGCCGCCCGGACCGCGTCGATCAGGTCGTAGGCGGCGGTGTCCGGTTCGAGGTAAGGGTGCGGGCCGTCGGTGCCGAGGCCTTGATAGTCGGTGACGGTCACGACGTAGCCGCGCTGCAGCAGCGGACGGACGAGGTTCGTGGTGCCCAGCAGGGTCGGCGAGGACGAGGGGGCGCACTCGTCGGTGACGCCCGTGGTGCCGTGCCCGACCGTCACGACGGGCCTGCCACCGTCCGGTGCGGGACCGCCGGGAGTGAAGACCGTGCCCACCACCTCCGCGCCGCCGCCGTCGACGCCGGACGTCGACTGGTAGACGACGCGGGTGGCCGTGGCGCCGAGCGCGGTGATCGCCGGATCGATGTCGGGCACCGGCTGCTGACTGATCAACGCGCCCCGCTGGTCGCCCGTCGGCGCCGGGGGAACGGACGGAGAAGCAGGTGCGGCCACCGACGTCGTGGGGGCGGGGCCGGGGAGGCCGCGTCCGTGGCGCAGGCGGTCAGCGTCAGGGGAACGGTCAGAGCCAGGGCACCGGCCAGCGCGACCACGGCGGTTCGCACCGGACGCACACCCACCTCGCACCTCATTCGCGACGTCTCCGCACCCGCTCCTCGGCTGCGGCCTCCTCCACATCGAGGCCTTCCAACACGCTACGCATCACTTCGTCGTCGAGTGTGCCCGCATCGCGGGCGGCGATCAGCGCCTCCCGCTGCGCGCGCAGGGCGGCGCGGCGGTAGTGGTCGAACAGTGCGCCTGCCCGCTGCTTCTCGGCGGCGTCCTCCGCTTCCTCGGCCTGCAGGCGGGCCCGCATCGACCGCCGCACCCGGTCGAGGATGTCGGTGACCGCCGCGCGGTCGACTCCCGCGGGCGGGTTCGCGGCGAATTCGACCAGCGCCCGTTCGCCCGCGTCACGTGAGATCGCGCGGGCCAGCGTCACCTGTTCCTCCTCACGCCTGCGTTCGTCGGGATCCGCAAGATCGAGGGTCCGGATCAGCAGCGGCATGGTGGCGCCCTGGATCAGCAGGGTGCCGACGGCCACGACGAACGCGATCGCCTGGATCACCTCGCGTCCCGGGAACGGCTGCCCGCTCGCGATCACCACGGGCACACCGGACGCGGCGGCGAGCGTGACCACCCCGCGCATTCCCGCCCAGGACACGACGACGCTCTCCCGCCACCCCAGTTCCACCGAGCCGCCCGGCGCTGTGATCGCCAGCCCGAGCCGGCGGCGGAGCCAGTGCAGCAGGATCCACGCCGGCCGTATCGCCATGACCACGGCGAGGACAGCGAAGCCGTAGAAGAAGACGTGGTGCACCGGTAGGCCCTGGTCGCGGACGTCGTCGATGACGAACTTCAGTTGCAGTCCCATGTAGGCGAACACGAACATCTCGAGCAGGAGGTCGACGCTCTCCCACAGCGACCGCTCCTGAATTCGGGTGGCCACGGAGGCGTCGGTGGCCTTGTGCCCCATCAAGAACCCCGCGGCGACCACCGACAGCACACCGGACGCGTGTACCTCCTCGGCGACGAGATACGCGACGAACGGGAGCATCAGCCCCAGCACCGTTTCCAGCGGTGAGTCGTACATGCGATGACGTACCCACTCGACGGTCTTCGCGAGTACCAGTCCGATGAGCACCCCGCCGACCACTTCGTAGCCGAAGAACACCACGGGAGGGACCGGGATCGTCGCCCCGACGACGGCGGAGACGGCGATGGTGAACAGGGTCAGCGCGGTCGCGTCGTTGACGAGTCCCTCGCCGGTGAGGATCGCAATCACCCGGTTCGGCAGGCCGAGCCTGCGGCCGACTGCGACGGCGCTGACCGCGTCCGTCGGCGCGACCACGGCGCCGAGGACCAGCGCCGCGCCGAGCGTGAATTCGGGAACCAGCCAGTTGGCGAAGAACGCAACCCCCACCGCAGTCGCCAGGACGGTGAAGATCCCCAGCCGCAGAATCGGTGCGAGGTGGCGCCGGAACGTGGCCACCGAGAATTTGAGGGCCGCGGAGTACAGCAGCGGCGGCAGCACCACCCCGAGGATGGCCTCCGGGTCCAGTTCGAGGCGCGGCATCCCGGGGATGAACGACGCCACCGACCCGATGGTGACGAGGACGAGCGGCGCCTGCAGATCGCGGCGCTTCGCGAAACTCGTCACGGCGATGGCCGCGATGATGACGAGGAGCACGAGGACGCCGTTCACGACACCGATTCTGCCGCGCCCGCCCGCGATGCGCGGGTCATCGCCGAAGACACGTGCGGGCCCCGGTCCGAGAACCGGGGCCCGCACGGTGTGTCTGGGAAGGGTTCACTCCTTCGGGGGAACAGCCTTCTTCGCCGCGTCGGCGGCCTTGTCGATCTGGTTGCTGTACTTGCCCCCGGTCTTGCTGTCCGCGACGTCGGCGGCCTTGTCGATGGCGCCGTGAACCTTGTCCGCGTTCTGCGAAGCGGCTTCCTTCCCCTTGCCCAGCAGGCCCTTCAGTGTGTCGACGAAACTCATCGTTCTTCCTCCTTGTGCATGCGCACGCAGTGTCCGCGCGAGTTCGATCACCCGCCGTGCACCCAGTCTCACAGCATTGACTCGGCGACGCCAACCGTTCGGATCGTCGCGAGCGGTACTCCGGTCAGTGCACGCCCGGAAGATCTTCCGGGGCCGCGAAGAGGCGGCGGTGCTCACCGTGCAGCCTGCCCGTGACCCACCATCCGATTTCGACGAGAACCACTCCCACGAGCCCGCACACGAGAGCGGAGGTGGTGGCGGCGACGTTGGTCGGATCGAGTTTGAAGAACTCCCGCGTGAACGGCAACGCGAACAGGATGAGGTATCCCGCTACGGATCCGAAGATCAGCACCAGCTTCCACCACACGTACGGCCGGGCGACGACGGCCAGCACCCACAGGGCGATCATGATGAGGGTGATGAGCGCCGACGTGCCTGCCTGAATCTTCTGCGTCTCCGTCTGATTCGGGCCCGCGTACACGAGGAGATACGAAATGAACGTCGTGACACCGATGATCACACCGGACGGCACGGCGAGACGCATCACACGCGGCACGAACCCGGAGCGCGCCCGTTCGTTGTTCGGGGCCAGCGACAGGATGAACGCGGGAATGCCGATGGTGAACCAGGCGGCGATCGTCACGTGCCGCGGCAGGAACGGATACGGCACCGGCTCGAAATGGAAGATCTGCGACAGCACACCGGTGATTCCGATGAGGAACGCCAGCAGCACCGAGTACACGGTCTTGGTGAGGAACAGGTTCGAGACGCGTTCGATGTTGCCGATCACCCGGCGGCCCTCGCCCACCACGTACGGCAGGGTGGCGAATTTGTTGTCCAGCAACACGATCTGCGCGACCGCGCGGGTGGCGGGGCTGCCGGAGCCCATCGACACGCCGATGTCGGCGTCCTTGAGAGCCAGCACGTCGTTGACGCCGTCGCCCGTCATCGCGACGGTGTGACCGCGAGACTGCAGCGCCCCCACCATCTCCCGCTTCTGGTCGGGGCGGACCCGGCCGAACGTCGTGGCCGTTTCCAGGGTCTCGGCGAGGGCGTCCCGGTCGGCGGGCAGTTCGCGGGCGTCGACGGGACGGTCGCCGCCGGGCAGCCCGAGCGATCCGGCCACGGCGCCGACCGACACGGCGTTGTCACCGGAGATGACCTTCACGGTGACGTTCTGGCTCGCGAAGTACTCGAGGGTGCCCCGGGCGTCGGGGCGCACCCGCTGTTCCAGGATCACCAGCGCGCGCGGCGTGATCGCACCCGGCGCCGCGGGGTGGTCGACCGGGACGTCGCAACTGCCGAGCAGGAGCACCCGCAGTCCCGAGGAGCCGACTTCCTCGGCCTGCCGGGCCATGTCGCTGCCGGTGTCGAGCAGCACGTCGGGTGCGCCGAGGACCCAGTTGCCGTGGGCCCCGTAGGACTGGCCGCTCCACTTCTTGGCCGAGGAGAACGGGGCCTCCGCGGTGGCGTCGCCCCAGCCGGGGGCGTCGGGGAAGGCTTCCGCGATCGCGAGGACGCTGGCGTTCGGCCGGGGGTCGGACGCTGCCATCGCGGCAAGTGCCGCCCGGGATGGTTCGGCGTCGGACGGGTCGGTGCAGCGCAGTTCGGACAGCCGCATGCCGTTCTCGGTGAGGGTGCCGGTCTTGTCGGCGCACACCACGTCGACGCGGGCGAGGCCTTCGATGGCGGGCAACTCCTGCACGAGGCACTGCCGCTGACCGAGCCGGATCACCCCGACCGCGAACGCGATCGACGTCATCAGCACCAGGCCCTCGGGCACCATCGGCACCAGCGCGGCCACCATCCCGTTGAGTGCGGGGCGGATCGATTCGCCGCTCGAGAACAACTGGTTGTAGATGATCAGCAGACCCGCCGGAATCATCAGGTAGGTGATGAATTTCAGGATCTTGTCGATGCCGCTGCGCAACTCCGAGTGCACGAGCGTGAACTTGCTGGCCTCGTCCGCGAGTTTCGCGGCGTACGCGTCGCTTCCGACCTTCGTGGCCCGGTAACAGCCGCTGCCCGACGCGACGAAACTGCCCGACAGCACCTGCTGGCCCACGTCCTTGTGCACGGGGTCGGCCTCGCCGGTGAGGAGGGATTCGTCGATGTCGAGGGTCGCCGCCTCCACCACGACCCCGTCGACGACGATCTGGTCGCCGGCACCGAGTTCGATGATGTCGTCGAGTACGACCTCCCGGGGTGCCATCGCGACGGCGAGGCCGTCGCGGCGCACCACCGGTTTGGTCTGGCTGACGATCGCCAGCTTGTCGAGGGTCCGCTTGGCCCGCACTTCCTGGATGATGCCGATCCCGCTGTTGGCGATGATCAGCAGGCCGAACATGCCGTCGACGATCGAACCGGTGGCCAGCACGATGATCAGCAGCACCCCGAGGATCGCGTTGATCCGGGTGAACACGTTGGCGCGCACGATGTCGCGTACCGACCGGCTGGCCCGATCCGGGACGTCGTTGGTCTTGCCGGCCGCCACCCGCTCCGCCACCTGGGCGGCCGTCAGCCCCTCCACGGCGACGACTGCAACGCTGTCGGTGCCCGTTTCGTCGTATGCCATGGTCAAAGGCTACGCAACGGCGGTCGGCTCCGAGGGGATGCGCGCCGGACTCAGCCGAGTGCGGTCCACCACGGGGTCTGGGCGGCCGGTTTCAGTGCGTCGACGCGCTGTCCGGGCATCGGCACGGCCACCGGGGTGCCCGCCTCCTGCGCGGCCGCGAGCAGCCGGACGATCGGCTCGGACCACGTGTGGAACGCGAGGTTGAACGTGGCCCAGTGCACCGGCACCAGCAGTCCACGGGTCGCGTCGCCGGCGTTGAGGTCGGCGTGGGTCTGCACCGCCTCCTCGGGGTTCATGTGGATGTCCGCCCACCTGGTGTCGTAGGCGCCGACGGGCAGCAGTGTGAGGTCGAACGGTCCGTAGCGGCGGCCCAGGTCGGCGAACCGCGTCGTGTATCCGCTGTCGCCGCCGAAGAACACCTTCCGGCTCGGGCCTGCGAGCACCCACGACGCCCATTGGGTGGTGTTGCGCACGAGGCCCCGGCCGGAGAAGTGCCGGGCCTCGGTGCACGTGAGGGTGAGTTCGCCGAGTGTCGTCGACTCGTCCCAGTCGAGTTCCACGATCCGCTCCTCCGGCACCCGCCACTGACGCAGGTGCGCACCGAGCCCGACCGGTACGACGAACGGCGCCTTCTGGGTGGCGGCGAGTTGCTGCACGGTGGCCATGTCGAGGTGGTCGTAGTGGTCGTGCGAGATGACGATCGCGTCGAGGACGGGCAGGTCGGCCAGCGGCACCGGGGTCGGGTGCATGCGGGACGGACCGAGGAGCGCGGACGGCGACACCCGCCGACTCCACACCGGATCGGCCAGCACCCGGTGGCCGTCGACCTCGACGAGCACACTCGAATGGCCGTACCAGGTGACCGCGACGTCGGCGGCCTCGACGGGCGCGAGCGGCGTCGCCAGCGGGATCGGCCTACGTGGGCGTCCCGCCTTGCCCCGCGTGATCAGCGCCTTGAGGATCCCGGTCTCCGAACCGGACAGCATCATGCTGCTCGGATCGGTGTTGTGGAACTGACGGTCGCGGTACCGCGGCGACGTCGCGGCGTACGGGCGCACCTTGGCACGCGACGCACCCATCTGGGACGGAAGCCCCCACGCGGCGCGCGTCAGCCACCCGAGGGCGGCGGTGGCCAGAACAGTCGTCACGGCGTTCTTCGCTTTCACCCCGACAACTGTAACCACGCGTGCGGAAAAGGTGCGGCCGACGGCTACTGACCGCGGAACACCGGGGGACGCTTCTCGGCGCGGGCGGCCCGCGCCTCCTGCGCGTCGTAGCTCTTCCACGCCGCATGCAACGCCGCGAGCTGCTCGGGCGGCGGCGGGCTCTGGGTGCCGTCGTCGTTGAGCACCATCTTGAGGTGTTGCAGCGACAGCGGCGCCAGGCGCGCGATCGAGTGCGCCCACTGCTGCGCGACGGCGAGGTCGCCGCGTTTGTTGGCGAGGCCGTGCGCCAGCGCCTCGTCGGCCCCGACCTCTTCCGCGCCGAGCAGGATCGTTCGTGCCGGTCCGCCGCCGATCAGGGCGGCCAGCCGGTGCACGGTCCAGCGGTCCACGGAGATCCCGAGCTTGGCGGCGGGGATCGCGAAGCGGGCCTCGGGTGCGACCACGCGCAGGTCCGCAGCGAGCGCCAGCTGGCTGCCCGCGCCGATCGCGGGACCGTTGATCGCGGCGATGACGGGGACGGGGACCGAGTCGATGGTGTGCAGCATCTCGAGCAGGGTGTCGGTGAACCCGTCGGCGTACACGTCGCCCGACAGGTCGGCGCCCGCGCAGAACGCGCTGCCCTGCCCTGTGAGGACGATCACCCGCGCGCCGTCGGTGACGGACTTCTCCGTCTCCTCGCGCAGCAGTTCGCAGATCTCGGTGTTCAACGCATTGCGACGGTCGGGTCGTTGCAGTTCGAGGGTGAAGACGTCGCCGTCACGACTCGTCCCGATCATGTCCACTCGCTTTCTTCGTGATTGCTGTCCACTGACGAATTCTCCCCTGCCCACCCGACTGGACGTCTGTCACCCAACCACAGCGGGATCGGCCGGAACACGCGAGCCTCTCCGGTAGTTGTGAGGGTGGAGGTGTGGACCGACATGAACAGTGAAGTGGACGTCGCCGTGATCGGCGCGGGGCAGGCGGGGCTGTCAGCTGCCTACTATCTGCGCAGGTTCGGGGTGGAACCGGAGTCCGGTTTCGTGGTGCTCGATCACGCACCGGGGCCCGGCGGCGCGTGGCAGTTCCGGTGGCCGTCCCTCACGCTGAGCACCGTCAACGGTGTCCACGACCTGCCCGGGCTCGGCTTCGCCGCGACGGTCGGCGTCGACCCGAACGACCCCGAGGCCGCGCTGGTGCACGCGTCGAGCGCGGTTCCCCAGTACTTCGCGACGTACGAGAAACAGTTCGAGTTGCCGGTGCACCGCCCCGTGCACACCCGGGTGGTGTGCGCCCGCGACGAGCGTCTGCGCATCGAGACCGACAGCGGCGTCGTGTCCGCCCGCGGCCTGATCAACGCGACGGGAACGTGGGAACGCCCCTTCATCCCTCGCTATCCCGGCGCGGAGTCGTTCACCGGCCGCCAGGTGCACACCAAGGACTACTCGTCGGCGCAGGACTTCGCGGGACAGCATGTTCTCGTCGTCGGCGGCGGCATCTCGGCGGTGCAGTTGCTGGACGAGATCTCCCGGGTCACCACCACGACGTGGGTGACGCGACGCCCGCCGGAGTTCCGGGACGAGCCGTTCACACAAGAGATCGGCCGGGCCGCCGTCGCTCTCGTCGAGAACCGGGTTCGCCGCGGGCTGCCGCCGGGTTCGGTGGTGTCGGTGACGGGACTGCCCGTGACGCCCGCGATCCGCGCCGCCCGCGAACGCGGGGTGCTGGCGCGGCAACCGATGTTCAGCGAGATCACCGAGGACGGCGTCCGCTGGGCCGACCGGCACGAGATGAAGGTCGATGTGATCCTGTGGTGCACGGGTTTTCGCAGTTCGCTCGATCACCTCGCACCGCTGCGGCTGCGCGAACCGGGCGGCGGCATCACGATGACGGGACGCCTCGCCACCCAGGTGGCGTCGGATCCGCGGATCCATCTCGTGGGCTACGGACCGTCGTCGTCGACGATCGGCGCGAACCGGGCCGGGCAGGCCGCGGCCCGCGAACTCACCCGCCACCTCGGGTTGCCGGCCCCTACCTGATCAGCGAGGCGACGAACGAGGCCTGGCCGGGTACGGCCTGGTACATACTGCCGACGTGGCCACCCGAATACACTCGGTAGTCGAGATTCGTTCCGGCCCCGCGCATCTCGGAGACGAGCTTCTCCGTCAGCGGCAGCGGCACCGACGCGTCGGTGACCCCCTGCACGAGCAGCAGGGGTCGGTCGTATCCCGCGACCGGGACCTCGAGGTATTCGCGCAGCGCGTCCTGCAGCGCGGGCACGTCGAGCGCCCGCGACAGCATCTGCGCCACCGACACGTTGCCGGTCATGGCCGCGAACTGCCGGAACGGCACTTCGGGAGCCGCGTCCACGAACTGCTTCCCGACCGGGGTCAGATAGCTGTCGACGTCCAGTTCCGGGTACGCGTCCCGGACCCCGGCGATCAGGTACGACATGTACACGGTGAGACCGGCGAGGCCCTGCGGCGGAAACGAGGGACCGCTCCAGTTCGACACCATCTCGATGTTCGAGGGCACCCCGTTGGCGACGGCCCCGCGGTAGTCGAGTTCCGGCGCGTACGACGTGGCGACGTGTGCGGCGAACACGGCGGCCTGACCGCCCTGGGACAGTCCGACGGCCATCCACGTGGAGGAGAGGTCGGCGTCGATGTCCCGGGCGGCGCGGACGGAGTCGACGACGCTACGGCCGGCGACCTTCCCGTCGAGGTAGGGCGGCACCCCGGGGGTGCCCAGGCCCACGTAGTCGGTGGCGGCCACGGCGTAGCCGAGTTGCAGCCAGCTGCTCACGTAGTCCGAGGATTGCGGGTCGACGCCCGTCACGGAGGGTGCGTCGGCGTCGGAGTCCCCCACCGTTCCGTGCGCCCACGCGATGACGGGCCATCCCCCGGCGGGCGGCGTCCCGGGCGGCACGAACACCATCCCGGTGCAGGGGGTGATGCCGTGCCGGTCGGTGGTCAGGTACGTCATCCGGTACGCACTTCCGGTTCCGCGGAGCCAGAGTTCGGCAGGCAACTCGGACGAGGCGACGACGGTGCCGGGGGACGATCCGGCCCGCAGAGGATCCGCACCGACAGTGGGTGCCCACAGCACGCTGACCAGTGCGAGCAACGCCACGATGCGCCACCACCTCCGCACCTCTCAACGGTAGCTGCGCGGGGGTGGCGCAGTACTGTGAATCGTCCACTCGCGGGGAAGTGGGACGCACGAGACCGGGAGAGCAGAAGAGACATGAGTGACGACAGCCCGATCCTGACTCCGGGCGACACTTGCTGGCAGGTTGCCCACGCCGATCGTCTCGCGTGCATCGTCGACGCGGCGGACTACTTCCGCCACGCCAAGTCCGCGATGCTGCAGGCGCGCAGGCGCATCATCCTCATCGGCTGGGACTTCGACACGAGGATCCAGTTCGAACCGGACGAGAAGA
This sequence comes from Rhodococcus sp. USK10, assembly GCF_019378875.1. Taxonomy (NCBI): domain Bacteria; kingdom Bacillati; phylum Actinomycetota; class Actinomycetes; order Mycobacteriales; family Nocardiaceae; genus Rhodococcus; species Rhodococcus sp. USK10. Next base: position 6,125,743 of record NZ_CP076048.1, on the reverse strand, counting down.
CGCTCGACGGACCCAATCAGCTCGGCAGGTTCCTGGCCTGGCTGACGCGCGAACGTCCGGATCTCGAGATCTACCTGCTCAAATGGAACATCGGGGCGTTCACCGCGATCGGACGCGGGATGACGCCGATCTTCGTGGTCAACTGGGTGACGGACCGCCGCCTGCACTTCGAACTCGACGCCGCCCACCCGATCGGCTCGGCGCACCACCAGAAGATCGTCGTCATCGACGACGCGCTCGCGTTCTGCGGTGGCATCGACATGACCGTCGACCGGTGGGACACCCCCGAACATCGGGACCGCAACCATTACCGGACGCAGCCGAACGGCAAGCGGTACGGGCCGTGGCACGACGCGACGACCGCCGTCGACGGGGACGCGGCGAAGGCCATCGGCGAACTGGCCCGCGCCCGGTGGAAGGCGGCCACGGGGCAGGATCTGGCGGCGGTCGACGAGATCGTGGGACGGACGCCGTGGCCCGAGGGGCTGGAGCCGACGATGCGTTCCGTCGACGTGGGCGTCGCACGCACCCTGCCGGAGCTCGACGACCGGGACGAGGTCCGGGAGATCGAGGCCCTGTATCTGGCGGCGATCGCCGGCGCCGAGCGGTCGCTGTACATCGAGAGTCAGTACCTGGCGTCGCGCACCCTCGCCGAGGCGATCGCCGCGCGATTACGCGAACCGGACGGGCCGGAGATCGTGCTGGTGCTGCCGCGCAACGCCGACGGCTGGCTCGAGCAGAAGGCGATGGACGGCGCCCGCCGCCGGTTGCTGCACCTGCTCTGGCGGGCCGACACCGGGAACCGGCTCGGCGTCTACTACCCCGTCACGGCGGGCGGTGAGCCGATCTACGTCCACGCCAAGGTGCTGGTGATGGACGACCGTCTCCTGCGGGTGGGTTCGTCGAACCTCAACAATCGGTCGATGGGTTTCGACTCGGAATGCGATCTGGCGGTCGAGGTCACCGCGGACACGGCGAACGGTGACGAACTGCGGGAGACCATCCTCGGCATCCGCCGTCAGCTCGTCTGCGAGCACCTCGGTGTCCCGGCCGGGCTGTTCGAGGACACGCTGACCGAGACGTCGTCGCTCCTGGGCACGGTCGAGGCGCTGCGCGGGGGTGGCCGGACCCTGGAGAAGTTCGAGCCGGACACGGTCGAGGACGAGGACAGTCCGCTGGCCGAGAACGAACTGATGGATCCCGAGCGCACCCCGCCGAGCTTCTGGGAACGGACCAGCCGGGGCCGGTTGCGGCGCAGGGTGATCCGGCGTCAGAAGGCGGCCGGTTCGGTGCGGTAGATGCGCCGGTAGTCTTTGCGGAACGCCCGCCGCCCCAGGATCGACCATGCCATCCTGGCGGCGAAGGGCATTTCCGACAGGAACATTCGGCGCTCCTCGGGTGTCGCCCCCTGAAGGATGAAACCGAGGAACACCAGCAGCCGGTCCTTGGGGATCGACGCGCGGCCGCGGTCACCCATCTCCTGCCACTCGGCGAGCGTCATGAACTGCTCCGCCATCGGGAGGATGTGCCGCTCCTCCTCGCCGAGGTGCTCGCCCAGCGCCGCGGACAGCGCGGTCAGCGTCTTCGCCAGCGGTTCGCCGTCCACCGCATCCGCCGTGAACGCGGCGCCCTGCGACTGCGCCAGCGACAGCAGTTCGGAGATGCGTTCGTGCTGCTCCTCCATCCGCAGCACCAGCGCCGCGTCGGTGGGCGCGCGGTCGAGCAGCTTCGGCCACAGCAGGTCGTCCTCACTCGAATGATGGTGGTGGAGGGCGGTGGCGAGTTCCTCGAAGAACGCCACCACCTCCGCGGCCCGGGCGGTGTCGCCGGCGGGAACCCGGCGGACGAGCGCGGGCAGCGCGGCGAACTGGCGGCGGAAGCAGTTGTGGACCACCACCATCTCGCGGGTGTCGGGGCGGGTCGTGTGAGCAGTCGGAGTCGTCATGCGATCAAGGGTCGGATCGGCGTCTTGGAGAGCACTTGGAGGCCACTAGTGCATACGCTTGGCACGATGGTGCGGATTCGAGTACTCGGGACGCTCGAGGCGGAGGACGAATCGGGGGCGGTCGACCTCGGCGGCCCCCGCCAGCGGGCCGTGCTCGCCCTGCTGCTCGTCGCGCGCGGCGACGTGGTTCCGGTGGATCGGCTCGTCGACGACCTCTGGCACGGCGCTCCTCCGGCGCGGGCCGTCGGTGCACTTCAGGCATACATCTCGAATCTGCGGCGGGCGCTGGAGCCGCGCCGCGCGCCGCGGGCGGACTCGACCGTCCTGGTGAGCCGAGCCCCCGGTTATGCGCTCACCCTGCCCTCGTCCGCGGTCGACGCGTGGGAGTTCGAGAGCCTGGTCCGCTCCGCCGCGGGCACCGGGCGGGCCGACCTGGAGCGGGCGCTGGGCCTGTGGCGGGGGCCGGCGTTCGCCGAGGTGGCCGGTGAGCACTGGGCGCTCGCCGAGATCGCCCGGCTCGAGGAACTGCGGGTGGTGGCGCGCGAACGGGTGGTGGCCGCCGCCGTCGCGTCCGGCGACGCCGCGGGCGCGGTACTCGACGCGCAGTCCCTCACCCGGGACCATCCGCTCCGGGAAGAGGGATGGCGGTTGCTCGCCCTGGCGCTGCACCGCAGCGGGCGACAGGCCGACGCCCTGGCCGCGTTGCGGGAGGCCCGCGGCAGGCTGGCGAGCGAACTCGGCCTCGACCCCGGTCCCGGTCTGACCGAACTCGAACACCGGATCCTCACGGGCACCGTCCCGTCCGCACCGGCACCCGCTCCCGCCCCGGTGCCCGTCGACACCGCCCCGGCCCCCTGGTTCCTCGGCCGCGCCGCGGAATTGGCGACCCTGACCGACCTGATGAGCGATCCCGGCACCCCCGTGGTCCTCCTCGGCGGCGACGCCGGATCGGGGAAGTCGTCCCTGCTGCGCCGGTTCCGTCGCACCCTGCACGCCGCGGGGTGGCAGGTGGCGGTGGGCCGCTGCCCCGAGGTGGACGGCGCCCCGCCCGCCTGGGCGTGGGTGGAAATCCTGCGGGCGCTGCGCGAGACGGTCGACCCCGGTGCCGAGGCGGACGCGCTGGCGCCCCTGCTCGCCGACGACCGTTCGCACGCGGCGCGGCCGGACGACCCGAGCGGACGGTTCCTGCTGCACCGTGCCGTCGCCGACTACCTCGGGACCGTCCGCGATCACGGCCCGCTCGCCGTCGTCCTCGACGACGTCCACCGCGCCGACGAGGACACCCTGTCGATCCTCGTGCGGCTCGCCCAGCAGCGGTCGCCGATCCTGCTGGTCCTCGCGTTCCGCCCGGACGAGGTCGACGCGAACCTGGAGAACTGCTTCGCCGACCTCGCGTCGCTGCAACCGACGCGCATCCGCCTCGGCGGACTCGGACCCGACGAGTCGGCGGAGCTGATCCGGCACGTGTCGGGCCGCGACCCCGACCCCGATGTCCTCCGCGCACTCGCCGACCGGACCGGCGGAAATCCGTTCTACCTGCAGGAGAGCGCCCGGCTCCTGGACAGTGAAGGCGAACTGGTGGCCACGTCGGAGGTGCCGGAGGGGGTCCGGGACGTTCTCCGCAGGCGGATCGCCCGCCTCCCCGAACTGACCGTGTCCGTCCTGCGACTGGCCGCGGTGGTGGGCCGCGAATCCGACGTCGACGTCCTCACCCGGGCCGCCGAAGTCGGCGAGGACGCCGTATTCGACGCACTCGAATCGGGCGTGATCGCCGGACTGCTCGGCGAGCCGCGCGCCGGGACCGTCCGCTTCACGCACGCCCTCGTCCGCGACACGCTCTACTCCGACCTCACCCGCCTGCGCAGGAGCCGCTGGCACGCCCGAGTCGGGTCGGCGCTCGAGGAGTTGCGACCGCACGACGTCGCGGCGCTCGCGCACCATTTCACCGAGGCGCTGTCCGCCGCGACCGCACGGCAGGCCCTCGACCACAACGTCGCGGCCGCGGCGCAGGCGGCCGACCGCTACGCCCACGACGCGGAGATCGGCTTCCTGAACGACGCCCTCCGCGCGGCCGACCGGTTGCCGCCCGACGCCGCCGCGGCCGTGGACGAGCGCGTCGACATCCTGACCGAGCTCAGCCGCACCCAACTCGCCGCCGGCATCGGACTGGACGGGGCCCGTTCGCGGAAGCGGGCCCTCGAACTCGCCCGGGACGCGGGCCGCACCGACCTGGCGGTCCGGGTGCTCGCGTTCGTCGACACCCCGACGCCGTGGATCAACCGGCGCTACGGCGAAGTGGACACGGCCGTCGTGGACCTGATCGAGACGCTGCTGCGGGACGAGGAACCGGAGCCGGCGGTGCGGTGCCGGCTGCTGGTCACGCTGGTCCACGAGATCGGGGCGGAGGATCACGAGCGCACCGGGGCCGCGGTCCGGGAGGCCGAGGTCCTCGCCCGCGACCTGGACGATCCGGTGCTTCTCGGGCTGGTGCTCTGCGCCGTCCACGCCGGCACCGGCTCGCCGACCAGCACACTCGGCGACCAGGTCATCGGCGACGAACTGCTCCGGATCGGCGACCGGACGCAGCTACCGGTGTTCACCATGCTCGGCCATCACCTGCTGGCCGAGATCGCGTCCGGCAACGGTGACATCCCGGCGATCGAACATCACATGGGCCTGCAGTCGGAACTGGCGGACCGGTACCGGTTCCAGCAGGCGCAGGCGACCCGCCAGATGAACCGCGCGATGGTCGCGCACCTCACCGGCGACCTGGCCGCGGCGGAACGCCACTACGAGCAGGGCCACGAGTTGATGGTCCGGGCCGGCCTCGACGCGGACAGCGTCTTCGCCCTCGCGGTGTTCACGCTGCGGCTCACCGAGGGCCGGGCCGGCGAATTCGAGGCCGTGATCGCGACGGTCGACAGTGCCGCGACGGACGTGCTCGCCGATCTGCACGCCCTCGCCCTTCTCGGCAACGGCAAACCGGAACAGGCGCGTCAGGTGCGGCGCCACCTCCGCCCCGTCCGCCGCGACTTCTTCCATTCCCTCATGATGTCGCTGCGCGGCATCGTCGTCGCCGGACTTGGCGAGCGGGACGAGGCGGCGGCGGTGCACGCGGAACTGAGCCCCTACAGCGGCCAGATCGGGGGCGGCGACACGGCGGCGTTCGCGGTCGGGCCCGTCGACACCATCCTCGGCGACCTCGAGATGCTCCTCGGCAGGACCGGGGCGGCACGCACGCACTACGCCGCGGCGCTCGCACTGGCCGAACGCTGCGGCTGCCCGGCCTGGATCGACGCCGCCCGCACCCGGGTGACCACCCACCCAAGCGAGTTCCAAGTGGGTCACTAGCGGCCGGGCGCACAGTCGGAAGCGACCGAACCATCCGGCTTTCCTGGAGGCCCCCCATGAGTTCCCTGCTCGCCCGCCTCGGCGCGGCCGCCGCGACCCGTCCCTGGCAGGTGATCGTCGCGTGGCTGACGCTGCTCGTCCTGGTGTTCGCCGCCGCGTCCGCGTTCGGCGGCACCAACCACGACGACTACAACGTGCCCGGTCTGCCGTCGCAGGAGGGGACGAATCTGCTGAGCGAACGGTTCCCGGAGATGTCGGGAGCGGACGCCCGGGTGGTCGTGCACTCCGACACGGGCCCGCTCGCCCCCGGGGTCCTCACCGATCTCGGCAGCAGGCTGGCGGACGTGAACGGGGTGAGTGCCGTGTCGCCGCCCCGCCTGTCCCAGGATTCCGACACGGCGGTGATCAGCCTCAACTACCGCATCCCGGTCACGGACTTCCAGGGCAGCGAGGGCGTCGACGCACTCCAGGCCGCGGTCGCCGGCACCCGGGCGCAGGGACTGGAGGTGGAACTGGGCGGGCAGGTGCCCGAGAACATCTCCAAGCCGTCGGGCACCGCCGAGGCGGTGGGCATGATCCTGGCGCTGATCATCCTGGTGTTCGCGTTCGGTTCCGTGGTGGCCGCGGGACTGCCCCTGGCCGTCGCGCTCGTCGGCGTGGGCATCGGGTCCGGCCTCATCACGATCATGGCCGGATTCACCGGCATCAGCACCATCGCACCGACCATCGCGACGATGGTCGGCATCGGCGTCGGAATCGACTACGCGCTGCTGCTCGTCACCCGGTACACCGAGGGCCTGCGGTCCGGGATGCCGGTCCGGGACGCCGTCGCGGCCGCCAACTCCACGGCCGGGACGTCGGTGATCTTCGCCGGGACCACCGTGCTCGTCTCCCTGTTCGGGTTGCGGCTGTCCGGGCTGCCGATGTACGCGTCGTTCGGCTACGCCACGTTCGCGATGGTCGGCATCGTCATGCTCACCTCCGTCACGCTGGTGCCCGCACTGTGCGGGCTGGCGGGCACGCGGGTGCTCGGCACACGGTCCCGTGCCCGGGCCGAACGTCGCACGACGTCGCCGCTGACCGAACGGTGGGCGATCCGGGTGAGCCGCCGCCCGTGGCTGTGGGCGCTGACGGCGCTCGGCGTGCTGCTGCTCCTGGCCGCGCCGGTGCTGGGCATGCGGACGTGGCCGCAGGACGCGGGCAGCGCACCGGCCGCCAACACGATCCGTCAGGCCTACGACCTGATCGACTCCGAGTTCGGGCCCGGCGCCAACGGGCCGCTGATGGTGGCGGTCGACCTGAACAAGGTTCCGGCAGCCGAGCTTCCGTCGATCGTGCGTGGCCTCGCGGCCGAACCCGGGGTGGCGTCCGTGACGCCCGTCCTGACGAACGCCGATTCGACGGCCGCACTCGTCTCGGTGCAGCCGACCACCGGTCCCAGCGATCCCCGCAGCACCGAACTGCTCGATAGGATCCGGTCCGACGCCGCCGACGGCGTCCACGTCACCGGACTCACCGCCGTGTTCGCCGACATCTCGGCCCGCCTCGCCGAACGGCTGTGGCTGGTGATCGCATTCGTCGTCGCCCTGTCGGTGGTGCTGCTCACGTTCGTGTTCCGCGCGCCGGTGGTCGCGGTGAAGGCGGCCGCCATGAACCTGCTGTCGGTGGCCGCGGCCTACGGCGTCATGGTGATGGTGTTCCAATGGGGTTGGGGTGCACAGCTGCTCGGCCTCCCCCATGCGCTTCCGGTGTCGAGTTGGGTGCCGATCCTCATGTTCACCATCCTGTTCGGGCTGTCGATGGACTACGAGGTGTTCCTGCTCTCCCGGGTCCGTGAACGCTGGCTCGCCACGGGCGACTCGCACCGGAGCGTCGTCGAGGGACTGGCGTCGACGGGCCGGGTGATCACGAGCGCGGCGGCGATCATGGTCGCGGTGTTCGCCGGGTTCGCGCTCGACGGCGACGTCACCGTGAAGATGATGGGCGTCGGCCTCGCGTCCGCGGTCCTCATCGACGCGACGATCGTGCGGATGGTGCTGGTGCCCGCGACGATGTACCTGCTGGGCGACGCCAACTGGTGGCGGCCGGGCGGACGCCGCGCGGCGGCAGCCGGCGGGGACGGGGGCGGTGCGGCTACGCCCGCAGGCGCTCCACTTCCGCTTCGAGCGCGATGACCCGCCGGTACAGGGCCTGGATGCTCGCCATGCACACCCCGTTCGCGTCCACCATGGCGATGCGGCGGTCGTTGGAACCGAGCCCGAACGCGGTCGCGAAATCCTGCGCCATCGGTCCCAGGTGCCGCACCGACTCGTGATCGAAACCGTAGGTCCAGACGCTGACCGGCATCTCGGCGAGGCGGTCGAGCACCTCGCTCGCACTGGCGGGCGGCGCCTGGACGGCAACCCCGCGTTTGCGGGTCAGAACGGAGTGAAACCACGCCAACGGGTGGCGGGTACGGGCCGCTGTTCGCGCCCGCACCCGCCCCCGACCGGTGTCGACCCACACGGAGTCAGTCCGGGAGTTCGCCGACATCGTGCTTGATCGTCGCGTCACTGAGGAGCAGGCCGACCCCGAGGGCCATGACGCCGATTCCGAGTCCGATTGCGGCTCCGCCCAATCCGAGCATGATTCCGAGCATGTTGTCTCCTGTCGTCGATGGTGTACGGGATGTCGTGCCCCCGCTTTGTGAACACCTACGACTCTCGCTGCTCCCGGCCCTCGAGATAAGACACCTCAGGGGTGGTACAACCCCACCCCCGGACACGGCGCCGGGCGGCACAATGGCGGCCATGACGGAATTACCGGAGTGGGCCCGCACGCTCGATCTCGCCCCGCACCCCGAAGGCGGCTGGTACCGCGAGACGTGGCGCAGTGACGTCACCATCCCGGAGGCGAGCCTGCCGGACGACTATCCGGGGCCGCGGTCGGCGGGCACCGCGATCCTGTTCCTGCTCATGCCCGGACAGCAGTCGGCATGGCACAGCGTGCGCAGCGCCGAGATCTGGCTGTACCACCGGGGCAGCCCCCTGCGGCTCGAACTCGGCGGCGACGGAAGCGAACCCGCGGCCCCCGACACGCTCATCCTCGGCGCGGACGTCGCGGCGGGCCAGCAACCGCAACTGCTCGTCCCGCCGCGGCACTGGCAGCGCGCGAAACCCGAGGGCGACCAACCGACCCTCGTCAGTTGCGTCGTCACCCCGGGCTTCGACTTCGCGGACTTCCAGCTCTAGGCGAACGCGTCCGGGTCGGGGCCGATGCGCCCGTCGGCCCGGGTCAGCGAACCGACCGTGTTGATCTCGTCGGGGGTCAGTTCGAAGTCGAAGACGTCGAAGTTGGCGGCGATGCGCTCCGGCGTCACCGACTTGGGGATGACGACGTTGCCGATCTGCAGGTGCCAGCGGATGATCACCTGCGCGGTCGTCTTACCGTGCGCGGCAGCGATCTTCGCGATGGACTCGTCGTCGAGGACGGTGCCCTGCCCCAGCGGGCTCCACGCCTCGGTCGCGATGCCCTTGCCGGTGTGGAAGGCACGCAGGTCGGCCTGGTTGAACCGCGGGTGCAGTTCCACCTGGTTGAGCGCGGGCACCTCGCCCGTCTCGGCGATCAGACGGTCGAGGGTCTCCGGCGTGAAGTTGGAGACACCGATCGACCGCGCACGCCCGTCGGCCTTGATCTTCTGGAAGGCCTTGAACGTGTCCACGTAGCGGTCCGCGGACGGCACCGGCCAGTGGATGAGGTACAGGTCGACGTAGTCGAGGCCGAGCCGGCTCAGGCTGTCGTCGAACGCGCGGAGCGTGGAGTCGTAACCCTGGTCGTCGTTCCACAGCTTGGTGGTGACGAACAACTCGTCACGGGCGATGCCGGAGTCCGCGAGCGCGCGGCCCACTCCCGTCTCGTTCTCGTAGATCTTGGCGGTGTCGATGCTGCGGTACCCGGCCTTCAGCGCCTCGGCGACCGCGGCGTAGCTCTCGTCGTCCGGCACCTGCCACACGCCGAAGCCGAGGGCAGGAATGCTGTTCCCGTCGTTGAGCGTGACCGTAGGTACAGGACTCTGTGCATTGTTGAAACCCATGGGACTGTGCAACCGGGCGCCCCGACCGGATGTTCCCACCGTCTCAGAATGTGGACTTCCGCGTGTCGTTTCGATACCACTGGGTAATCCGACGGCATCGGCGCGCAGGTGGTGACGCGCCCGGTGAAAGGGGCGGACATGGGCCTCGGATACACATTGGCCTATCGGTTCAAGATCACGCCATGGGTGAAAGCGGGCCGGGTCTTCGGGAACCAGATCGAGACGTTGATCGATCCCTTCGACGCACCACCGGGCGAGGTCCTCGACATCGGATGCGGCACCGGTGACCACGCCATCGAAATGGCCCGGCGGGGGTGGCAGGTGACGGGGATCGACACCGTCCAGCTGGCCCTCGACAAGGCGCGGTCCAAGGCACGGAAGGCGGGCGTCGACGTGCGGTTCATGCACGCGGACGCCACCGACCTCGAGCACGCCGTCGGTCGCGGGTACCACCTGGTCCTGGACGTGGGGTGCTACCACGGGCTCAGCGACCACGCGCGGGTCGCGTACGCCGAGAACGTCACGACGGTGACCGAACCGCACGCCACGCTGTTGATGTTCGCGTTCGGGCCGGGACATCGCGGCCCGCTGCCGCGGGGGGTGTCCCGCTCCGACGTGGAGCGCACGTTCGAGAAGTGGAAACTCGTGTCGGACGTCGACGCCGACACGACCGGTATGCCGGGACCGCTCAAGAAGGCCGACCCGCGCTGGTTCCGGCTCGTCAAGCGGTAAACCGCCCGTGAGTACTTGTCAACCGCCCGCGGTTAACAAGTACTCACGGGTCCTGGGACAATCGTCAGGTGACTGCAACACTGCGCATCAGCGGACTGTCGGCTTCGCGCGGTGAGCGCACCCTCTTCTCCGGCCTCGACCTGACCGTCGCCCCCGGCGACGTGACCGGACTGGTCGGGGCGAACGGTGCGGGCAAGTCGACGCTGCTGACCACGCTCGCGGGGGTCGGGTCCGCGGATGTCGAGGGCAGCATCGCGCTCAGCCCTCCCGACGCCGCAGTCGGCTACCTCGCCCAGGAACCGGACCGGATCGCCGGCGAGACCGTGCTCGACTTCCTGGGCCGCAGGACCGGCGTCACCGAGGCCGAGCACACCATGAACACGGCCGCCGAAACGCTCGGCGAGTCGGACGAGGACCTCTACTCCCCCGCGCTGGAACGCTGGCTGGCGCTGGGCGGCGCCGACCTCGCCGAGCGCGCGGAGAAGGTCGTGAGCGAACTGGGGCTGGGGGTGCCGCTCGACGCACACATGACGTCGCTGTCCGGTGGGCAGGCGGCGCGCGCCGGGTTGGCGTCGCTGCTGCTGTCCCGGTACGACGTGCTGCTGCTCGACGAGCCGACCAACGACCTCGACCTGGTGGGGCTCGAGCAGCTCGAGCGCTTCGTCGCCGAGAGCCGGGCGGCCCTGGTGGTGGTGAGTCACGATCGAGAATTCTTGGCGCGCACCGTGACCGGCATCGTCGAACTCGACCTCGCGCAGCAGCAGATCGCGGTCTACGACGGCAGCTACGACTCGTATCTCGCCGAACGGGAGATCGCACGCAGGCATGCCCGGGAGGCGTACGAGGAGTACGCCGGAACCCGTTCGGATCTCGAGGACCGCGCGCAGATGCAGCGGAACTGGATGGAGCACGGGGTCCGGAACGCGCGCCGCAAGGCGAAGGACAACGACAAGATCGGCAAGGGACTGCGCACCGAGTCCACCGAGAAGCAGGCCGCGAAGGCCCGGCAGACGCAACGCCGGATCGAGCGGCTCGAGGTGGTCGAGGAGCCGCGCAAGGAGTGGGAACTGCGGATGGAGATCGCCGCCGCCCCGCGCAGCGGTTCGGTCGTGGCGACGGCGAACGGCGCCACCGTCGCGTGGGGCGGGGACCGCGAATTCACATTCGGCCCGGTCACTACTCAGGTGGACTGGGGTGACCGGATCATCGTCACCGGCGCCAACGGTTCCGGCAAGACGACCCTGCTGAAGGTGCTGCTCGGCAAGATCGCCCTGGACGCGGGCACCGCCTCACTCGGTTCGGGTGTGGCGATCGGCGAGATCGATCAGGCCCGCGGCCTGTTCGAGGGCGCCGAGAAGGTGTCCGACGCGTTCGCGGCGCAGGTCCCGGACTGGCCGGACGCCGACGTGCGAACGCTGCTCGCGAAGTTCGGCCTCAAGGGACACCACGTGCTGCGGCCCGCGGCGTCGCTGTCGCCCGGCGAACGCACCCGCGCCGCCCTCGCCCTGCTGCAGGCGCGGGGCGTGAACCTGCTGGTGCTCGACGAACCCACCAACCACCTGGACCTTCCGGCGATCGAACAGCTCGAGCAGGCGATGGAGAACTTCGACGGCACGCTGCTGCTCGTCACCCACGATCGGCGGATGCTGGATTCGACACGCAGCACCCGCCGCTGGCGGATGGACGGCGGCCGGCTGTCCGAGGAGTAGTCAGTCGCCCTCGGCCATGGGCGGCAGCGCCTTGACGAACGGCGGGTCGTAGTCGACCTTCCCGAGCTTCGCGGCGCCACCGGGCGATCCCAGGTCGTCGAAGAAGTCGGCGTTCGCCTTGGTGTACTCGACCCACTGGTCCGGAACGTCGTCTTCGTAGAAGATCGCTTCGACGGGGCAGACGGGCTCACAGGCGCCGCAGTCGACGCACTCGTCGGGGTGGATGTAGAGCATCCGACCGCCTTCGTAAATGCAGTCGACGGGACATTCTTCGATGCATGCCTTGTCCAGAACGTCGACACAGGGCTCCGCGATGGTATACGTCACGTCTGTAATCCTGTCCTTTCCTGCCGTCCTGCGCGAATCGCCTCCACTCTGCCACTCAATTCCCCAGGGTCAACCTGTCATTTCGGCGCCCACACCCCATTGCCCACGGTTGACAAACTGTTGGGTTTTCACAACACTTTGTTGCATGAGTCCAGTTCGGCGCGGGGACTCCCTGCCCATCTACAACCGCATCGGCGTTCTGCGCGCCGAACGCGGGATGAGCCGGGCTCAGCTGGCGGGACTGATTGACGTCAATCCCCAGACCGTCGGCGCACTCGAACGGGGCGACCACTACCCCAGCCTCGACCTGGCGTTCCGTATCTCGTGGGTGTTCGAACTCCCGGTGGAGGCCATCTTCTCCCGCACCGAGTTCGGGCCCCTGTCCACCGAGCTGTATCGCACCGCCCGACCGCCGTCCACGACAGGAAGCGGGGAGAGTTCCCATGCCTGAGGCCAATCTGATCGAGAGGTACCAGGGGTTCCGGACGCGCAGATTCCTCCAGAACGAAAGCCGCTACCGCACGTGGCTACCGAGGTGGCGGACGCGCAGCCGCCGACGAATCCTGGTGGTCGCCCTCGCGGTGACGTTCGGGTTCATGACCGCCGTCGGGATCGTGTGTCATGTCGACATGACGGTCGGCCCGCTGCTCTGGCTGCCCGCGTGCCTGTTGTTCTTCCCGCTGTGGACGATGCTCCAGATCGTGTCCGGACGGCAGGGGGACGCGCCGCGCGACGCTCTCGACGAGTGGGAGATCCAGCAGCGCAACAGTGCCCGGTCGATCGGACTCACGGTCACCCAATTACTGACGCTCCTTCCGGCGATGTACCTGATCTTCGTCGGCGCGCTGGACGCCGATCACAGCAACGTGCCGTACGCCGCGGGACTGCTCGTCGTCACCGCACTGATGGTCGGGGGTTGCACGCCGGCCATGATCCTCGGCTGGACCCGACCCGACCCCGAACCCGACGACCTGGCCCCGGACGACCTGGCCTCGTAGGAACATCCGCCTCCAGATGGGAAGGACCCATGTCTCAGACCCTCACGATCGACGGCATCTCCAAGCGGTACGGTGACGTCGTCGCACTCGACGACCTGTCCTTCGAGGTCCGCCCCGGTGAGATCTTCGGTTTCGTCGGCAGCAACGGCGCGGGCAAGACCACCACCATGCGCATCGCGCTGGGCGTCCTGTCCGCCGATTCCGGCGAGGTCCGGCTCGGCGGCAAACCGGTCGACCTGGATGTGCGGCGCACCATCGGCTACATGCCGGAGGAACGCGGGCTGTACCCGAAGATGAAGGTGGGCAAGCAACTCGCCTACCTCGCCGAACTGCACGGCATCTCCCGCTCCGCGGCGCGGGACGCCGTCGCACGCTGGACCGAGCGTCTCGGCATCGCGGACCGTGTCGGCGACACCGTCGACGCACTCTCGCTCGGCAATCAGCAACGCGTCCAACTGGCCGCCGCGCTGGTCCACGACCCCGCGGTGCTGGTTCTCGACGAACCCTTCTCCGGGCTCGACCCCGTCGCGGTGGACGTCATGAGCGACGTACTGGTGGAGAAGGCGAACACCGGAGTGCCGGTGATCTTCTCGAGCCATCAGCTCGAACTCGTACAGCGCCTGTGCCACCGCGTCGGCATCATCAGCCACGGCCGGATGCGTGCGGTCGGCACCGTTGACGAACTGCGCGGCGGCGGCAACGCCCAACTGGAAGTCCACGCACCGGAGGCGCCGGTCGGCTGGGCCCATCACCTGGCCGGGGTCACCACGATCAGTCACCTCGACGGCCGCACCCTGCTGTCGCTCGGCGCCCACGTGGACGACCAGCTGGTCCTGCACACGGCCCTGAAAACCGGACCGGTGCACGAGTTCTCGCTGCACAGGCCCACCCTGACCGATCTGTTCCGAGAGGTGGTCACCGCATGAGTGCCCCGCTGAGCCCCGCCCGCGCGATCGGCCTCGTCGCCCGCCGCGAATTCCTCACTCAGGTGGCGAAGAAGAGCTTCGTCATCAGCAACGTGATCATCCTGCTGGCCATCGTGGGTGGCATCGTCGCGTATTCGCTGTTCTCGGGCGGCGACGAGGACCGCGCCACCATCGGACTCGTCGGCGACCAGTCGCTCGCGCCGGTTCTCGTCGCCACCGGTGACGCGACCGGGACACCGGTCGACGTCGTCCCGGTCGCCGGCGAACAGGCCGCGCGGGACCAGGTGGGTAGCGGCGACCTGGACGTCGCGCTGATTCCCGGCACCGGCGGATCGGTCACGGCCGTCACCGAATCCGAGCTGGGTTCCGGACTTCGCACCGTGATCGACGCGGCCGTGATGCAGCAGGCCCAGGCCGGCGCCCTCGCCGCGCAGGGTGTGGACCCCGCGGAACTCGCCGCCGCGACCGGCCGGGCGGTCGTCACCGTCGACGCACTCGACCCGCCCGACCCGGAAAAGGGCCAGCGCGTGGCCCTCTCCGTCGCCGTGGTCGTCCTGCTGTACATGCAGATCATGATGTTCGGCATGTACGTGGCGATGGGTGTGGTCGAGGAGAAGTCGAGCCGCGTCGTGGAACTGCTCCTGTCGACGCTGCGCCCGCTGCAACTGCTGTGGGGCAAGGTGATCGGCATCGGCGCGGTCGGTCTCGTCCAGCTGACCGCCTACGGTGTGGCCGGGGTCGCGGCCGGACTCGCGACGGGCGTGCTCACCGTGACCGGGACTGCGATCGGGGTGCTGGCCGGAACGCTCGGCTGGTTCGTGCTCGGGTTTGCGTTCTTCGCCGTCCTCTACGCGGCGGCCGGGTCGATGGTGTCGCGGCAGGAGGATGTCAACGCCACCGCGTCGCCGCTGATGGTCCTGATCGTCATCATGTTCTTCAGCGCCTTCTCCTCGGTGAGCAACCCGGACGGCACCCTGAGCAACGTGCTCAGCTGGATTCCGCCGTTCTCGGCGATCCTGATGCCGCTGCGCATCGCCGCCGGCGTGGCGTCCCCGGTCCAGGTCGTCGTCACCGTCGCGCTGATGCTCGCGGTGACCGCCGCACTCAGCGTGCTGGCCGCGAAGATCTACCAGCGCTCCATCCTGCGGATCGGCAAGGTCGTGTCCTGGAAGGAGGCGCTCGGAAGGTAGCGAATTCCCGGCGCCCGCCGAAGTTCCCCGGGTAGTCTTCGAACCGTCGATCGATGCTGCTCAGCTGCCGTTCCGGAACGGGGAACACCATGGTCGTCCGCCGCAGGAAGCCGCTCGTCGCCATCGCCGTCGCCGTGGTCGTGTCCATGACGTCGGCGCTGACGGCGTGCACGTCCGACGAGCCGACCAGTACGGCCGGTGGCAACGCCGGGCCCGACGGCTCCCCGGTCGCGTTCGAAGAACCGGTCAAGCTGTCGAGCGAGAACGGCGTGCTCGAGGTCCGGCTGTCGGCCCATCAGGGCACCGTCGACCTCGACACCGTGTCGGAACCGGTGTCCAACTTCCTGGTCTTCGGATACGAGGTTCTGCAGGGTACCAGTTCGAACGGCTCGACCACGGGCGACGACGTCTATCCGGCGCCGACGTTGCGCGTCGACCCCGGCGAGCGCCTGATCATCCACTACGACAACGATTTGCGGGACCTGACGATCGAGGACTTCTACGACCCCGCGTTCACGCCGGCGGGCGGTAACGTCCCGATCTACCCGCCCGCCCTCGAGTCCGCGCCGCTGAACCTGCACACCCACGGTCTGCACGTGAGCCCGGACGGCAACGCCGACAACGTGCTGCTCGACATTCCCGCCGGAATGGGCAACGTCTACGACTACGCGGTGCCGAAGGACATGCCGAACGGAATGTACTGGTACCACAGTCATCGTCACACGCTGACCGCGCAGCAGACGTACGCGGGGCTGGCGGGGCTGCTGGAGATCGGGCGGCCCGACGGCAACCTTCCCCTGGTGACGCAGAACGACGTTCCCATCCGCGACATGGCGCTGCAGTACAACTTCGTCTTCGACCGCAAAGGCGATGGGCACCAGCTGAACGACCCCAACTGGCCGCAGTTCGTGAGCACGCTGAAGCCCCCGGAGGGATCCCAGCTCGCCGACGGCACGTACTCGCCGAGCCTTGCCCCGGTGAACTTCGCCGAGACGTCGGAGGGTGCCCAGTACGTCACCAACTGGTATGCCGGGCCCCTGTCCCCGGCGAATCACCGCGGGCAGAACCAGTTCGTGCCGGGCAATCTGCAGAGTTTCCGCGGTGATTCGACGAACGTCCCCGCCGATCCGTCGCTACCGGACAACGAGCGCGACGTGCAGTACACGATCAACGGACAGTTCCAGCCGGAGCTGAAACTGAAACCGGGCCAGACGGAGATCTGGGTGCTGGCCAACATCAGCGACTTCGCGTACATGCCGCTCCGGCTCACCGAGACCGCGACGGGCAAGCATCCCCAGTTCTCGATCGTCGGCCAGGACGGCAACCCCTTCACCCAGGTGCAGCGGCCGGTCGGCGGTGACGGCACCCGGCTCGTCGTTCCGCCGGCGTCGCGGTACGCGATCGCCGTGACGATGCCGGACACCGGCGACCTAATGCTCGACATGCCGCCGCTGGACGGCGCGAAGCCCGTCACCAATCCCGGTGTGCTCTACACGAACAACGGCACCGACAATCCGCCGGCCGAACTGGGCACGGTGACCGTCGACCCGTCGGTCATCAGCTACGCCGACGGCTTCTTCACCTTCCCCACCCAGACTCTCGTGCACGTCACCCCCGACAGCGGCGAGGGCCGGACCACGCCGTTCGAACCGGGCCAGAACCTCGACGCCTACACGTCGTTCGTGGATACGTCGGTGATGACGCCCGACGTGAAGCGCACCCTCACGGTCTCCGGCGGGTTCGGCAACGAGAAGGCCAGCAACAGCGACCCGAAGGCGTTCACGTACGAGTTCGACGACAACACGTTCCCGAACATCCCGTTGATCCAGCCGCGCCTCGATTCGGTCGAGGAATGGACGATCACGAACCTCAACAACGACGAGCATCCGATGCACATCCACGTCAACGACTTCCAGGTGATGGAGATCGTCGATCCGGTCACGGGCACCAGGACCGGAGTGCAGCCGTGGGGTGAGGACAACGTCAACGTGCCCGCACCCGTCACGGACGCGAACGAGAACGCGCTGGAGCCCGCATCGGTGACGCTGCGCACCAAATTCACCGAGTACACCGGCACTTTCGTGATCCATTGCCACCGCCTCAACCACGAGGACAACGGACTGATGGCTACCGTCAATGTGATCCCCGAGGTGTCGACGTACGCGGTGGCGGTGCCGGGAACGCCGGGCACCCCCGCCACCGTGCAGGTCCACGACGGCAACGGCGACAAGGTGATCGCCGCCGTCACCCCGTTCCCGGCGTTCGAGGGCGCCCCGACGGTGGCGATGGCCGACGTCAACGGCGACATGATTCTCGACCTCGTCGTCGGGACCGGTGCCGGCGTGGCACCGGAGGTCGTCGCGTACGACGGCAACGATGTCGGCTCCGGCCCGTTCACCGCCGAGCTGACCCGGTTCGCCCCGTTCGACGAGGGTTTCCGCGGGGGTGTGAACGTCGCGGGCGCGGACATCGACGGAAACGCGCTGGCCGACAACATCATCGTCGGCACCGGGCCGGGCACCGAAACGCAGGTCAAGGTGTTCTCGTCCACCCTGCCCACGGACAAGGGCGCGGCACCCGAGACCTTCTCGACGTTCACGCCGTACCCAGGCTCGCAGTCCGGGGTCACCGTCGCCACCGGCCTGGTCGACACCGCGTCGGGCCGGGCGAGCATCGTGACTGCCCCGGGGCCGGGAGAAGCGCCTCGCGTGAAGACGTTCCGGTACGACCTGTTCGAGCCCACCGCCGCGGCGGCGGCCGACGGCACCGCGGACGAGCACGCCGGCCACACCGGCGGCCCGCGGACGACGTCGGAGTTCCTGGCCTTCGACGAGAACTACCTCGGCGGTGTGTCCCTCTCGACGGGCTGGGTGGCGGGCGCCGAGGGCGGAGCGAAGAGCATCGTCACCGGCATGCTCGGCGGCGACGGCACGGTCCGGGTGTGGTCGAGCGGGTCACGCCTCGACGGCGAGCCGGGCATGTACCTGGAGAGCCCGAACCATCACTCCGACGGCGCCGTCACCTTCACCCAGATCGCGTCGTTCGCGCCCTTCGCCGGCGGCGCCCCCGGCACCGGCGTGCAGGTGGCCACGACCAGCACCACCACGGGCGCCGACCTGCTCGTCAGCGGCAGCGGGCCGGGCGGCGCCGAGGTGCGCAAGTTCGGGCTGGGGCGCCCGGACCCGCAGGCCACGACGCTGGTGCCGCTACCCCTGGGTGCGCTCCCCGCGCTCCCCGCGGCGCAGGGATCCGTGCCGGTCGGCGGCCGGTAGGAGCCGGTGTCAGGCGGTCCGCTTCTCGACGGCGTCGGCGATGTCGTCGAGGTCCTGCCGGATCATCTTGGTGGTGGCCTTCAGCGCGAACGACCCGAACACCTTCATCAGGAATCGCGAAAAGGCGCCCATGCCGGTTGCTTCCGCCGAGAAATGGAAGGTCAGGGTGGTGCCGGCACCGGCAGGCGTCAGGGTGAACACCGTCGTGTAGTCGGCGCCGCGGGACGACGCCTTCACCACGGTGCGCTTCTCCGGATCGATCTCCGCGACCCACATCTCCTCGGACGACGACTTGCCGAACAGCACCCGGGTCTCACGCCACCGCGTGCCGACCTCGTAGCGCGTCGAGTCCAACCGCTCGACCTTCTCCACGCCGCTCAGAACCGACTCCGCATTGTCCAGATCGGTGAGGACATTCCAGACCGCGCTCGCGGGCGCGTCGATCGTTCGGCTCACTCGGATTTCCGAGGCTGACATGTGGCACCCGTTTCTCTCGGTGTCAGGGCAGGGTCCAGAACAGGGTGGTCACCAGATAGAAGACGACGACCCAGAACACCATAGCTCCGGCGACGACGGCGAGCCCTCGACGGTTCGTCTTCGCTTCGGGAACACCAGGCGCCGGCCGCAGCCAGTGCCCCAGTATCCGGTTCACGTAATACGGCATCGTCACGAAGCTCATGATGAAGCTGGACAGCAGGTTTCCGACGAGCAGGCCGAGCCACAGCGGCATCTTCAGCGGCGACAGCGCGAGGGTGAGGATGACGACCGTCGGATAGAGGCCGACCCACACCGCGATCGACGTCTTGGTCTCGGACGGCGGCGACGCCTCGTGGCCGTTCTCGTCGAACGCGAACCAACTGCCGAAGGAGTTGTCGATGGTGCGCAATTCGAAGTCATGGAACTTCTCCCCCTCCGCGAGCAGTTCCTGCCGTGTCGCCGACGTGAGCCACGTGTCGAGGTCGGCGGCGTTGTCGTAGCGGTACAGCGCGGTCCACTCGTCCTGCACCCCTTCGACGGGGCGGAACAGTTCGCTCCCGCGGAAGCCGTCGAACCTGCTCTCCTCCAGTCGCAGTCGGTCCTGCCACGCGAGGAAGTCGTCGACGTGTTCCGGACGCACGCGGTGCGTCACGACGACCGTCACCAGCGGATCCGCCTCCCGCGCGCCGCCGCCGGTGATGACCTGCTGGGTGGCGGGGCCGTCGAAGTACGGCTGCCCCTGATCCAGTCGGTCCTGCCGGGTGGCGCTGTTGATCCACGCCTGCACGTGGGCGACGGAATCGAATCGGTAGACCACCACCCAGTCGGGTTGCACGGCAGTGGGTGCGGAGATCTCGGCGCCCAGAAAACCGGGGTAGCGGGACGCGGCCGCGTTCATGTCCCGCTGCCAGGCCTCGAAGGCCTCCTCGGAACCGGCACGCACCTTCTGTCCGATGATGACCGTCGCGGCGTCGCCGGTGACCTTCTCGGTGTCCATTGCTTACTCCTCACCGCTCAGGTCGTCGGAACCGATCTGTTCTCGCCGATGCGGCTGTAGATGCGCTCGGGGGTGAGCGGCAACTCGCGGAAACGCACGCCCGTCGCGTCTTCCAGCGCGTTGGCCAGCGCAGGCGCCACCGGGTTGATGCAACACTCCGCCATTCCCTTCGCGCGCATCGGACCGACGGAGTCCGAAGAATCGACCAGCAGCACTTCGGTCCGGGGAATATCGGCGAAGGTGGGGATGCGGTAGTTGCGCAGGTTGGGGTTGGTCATCACACCGTTGTCGTCGACATGGAAGTTCTCGGTCAACACGAATCCGATGCCCTGGGCGACGCCGCCCTCGATCTGGCCGCGCACCTGCACCGGGTTGATGATGACCCCGGCGTCCGTGGCCTGGACGCTGTCGAGGATGCGGATCTCGCCCGTCACCCGGTGGACGGCGATGCGGAAACCGTGAGCGTTGGACACGACGCTGCGCGGCGAACCGTACGCCTTGCGCGCCTCCGTGAACCGGATGCCGCGGGGGCGGGCGGCGTCGAGGAGGTCGGTCAACGGCACCCGTGTGCCGTCGCAGAGCACCGCGTCGTCGTCCATCGAGCAGGACGCGACGTCGACCCCGGTGTGCGCGGCGGCGAACGCCAGGATGCGGGTGCGCAGCGCTTCCGACGCCTGCGACACGGCGTTGCCCGCGACGAATAGGCCCGCACTGGCGAACGCCCCCGTGTCGAAACCCGTGCGGTCGGTGTCGGATTGCACGAGACGCACCCGCGACGGCGTGGTGCCGAGCTGGGTGGCCGCGATCTGCACGTGCGCCGTCGACGTCCCCTCACCGAATTCGACGGTGCCGACGGCGAGTTCGTACACGCCGTCGTCGCCGAGCGTCGCCCACGCCTCCGAGATGTGCTCGGTCGGGGGCGCGGTCTCGTGAAGGCCACACGCGGTGCCCACGCCGACGAGCCAATCCTCGCCCGGCACCTGCCCGTTCCCGGTCCGTCCCAGTGCGGCGTCCACGAGGTCGATGCACTGCCCGAGCCCGTCCTCCCCGAACACGACGTCGTCGGGTCCGTCGTCGATCGCCACGAGTGAGTCGCCGGGTCGGACGATGTTGCGGCGCCGCAACTCGACGGGGTCGATGCCCAGCGCGACCGCCAGCTCGGTGATCGCGGACTCGACCGCGAACGCGGGCTGCGTCATGCCGTACCCGCGCAGCGCCCCGCTGGGCACGGTGTTCGTGTACACGGAGTACGCGTCGAACTTCTTGTTGAGGCACCGGTACGTCGAGATCGCGGCGCCGGCGGCGAACAACGTCTCGCCCCCGTGGTTGCCGTACGCACCCGTGTTCGACACGTTGCGCACCTGGAACGCCGTGAGCGTGCCGTCGGCCCGGGCGCCGAGCTTGACCGTCAGCTTCATCGGGTGCCGCGGCGACGCCGTCGTGAACTCTTCTTCCCGGGTGAACTCGAGGGACACCGGCCTGCGCGTGTCGAGGGTGGCGAGCGCAACCAGATCCTCCGTGATCACCTCCTGCTTGCCGCCGAACGCGCCCCCGACCCGCTCGCAGAACACCCGCAACTGGTCGGGGCGCAGGTCGAACAGGTGAGCCAGCTTGACCTTCGCGATCGACGGCGACTGCGAACTCGTGCGCACGTGCAGGCGGCCGTCCTCCATCCAGGCGATCGACCCGTGCGTCTCGAGATGCGCATGCTGCACCCGCGGCGTGAAGTACGTGCCCTCGTGGATCACGTCGGCCTCGGCGAACCCGGCCTCGACGTCCCCCACCTCACCGTGCAGTTCGAGCAGGATGTTGCGCACCGGGTCCTGGACGAACGGGTCGTCCGAACCGTGCAATTGCGGTGCGCCGTCGGCCATCGCCTCCTCCGGGTCGAACACCGCGGGCAGCACGTCGTATTCGACGACCACCCTGCGGCAGCCCTCCTCCGCGGCGCCGACCGTGTCTGCCACCACCGCGACCACCCGCTGTCCGGCGAACCGGACCGTGTCGTCGAGGATGTACGTGTCGTCGGGGTCGACGAGGTGATCGGTGTGGATCGCGGTCGTGTACAGCTTCCGGGGCACGTCCTTCCACGTGTACACGCGGTGCACTCCGGGGACAGCGAGCGCCGCCGTCCTGTCGATCGACACGATGCGGGCATGGGCGTGCGGCGAATGCAGCACCTTCATGTGCAGCAGGCCCTCGATCTCCGTGTCCATCGTGAATCGGGCGCGGCCCGTGACGACGTCGGTGGCCGCGGGCGCCCCGACGCTGGTGCCGACGGCCCGGCCCGGTTCGGCGACCTCGATCGCGGCGACGCCGTTCACCGCGTCCTCGATCGCGCGGTAGCCGGTGCAGCGGCACAGATTGCCCTTCAACGCGCGGGGCAGGTCGGCTTTCTGCGCGTCGGTGAACGTCGCCGAGGTCATGATCATCCCCGCGGTGCAGAATCCGCACTGGAACCCGGGGGCGTCCCGGAACTGCCGCTGCACCGGATGCAGGTCGTCCGGCGAACCGAGGCCCTCGATGGTGGTCACCTCGCGTCCCTCGGCCCGGAATGCGGGTGTGATGCAGCTGTGCACGGGATCGCCGTCGAGCCACACCGTGCACGCTCCGCAATCGCCTGCGTCGCAACCCTTCTTGACGCCGTGATGGCCGAGCGAACGCACGAACGTCCGCAGGCACTGCCCGGGGTGCGGCTCCTCGTCGAACGTCCTGCCGTTGACGGTGTACGTCATCGCCGACCTCCTGCCGCGAGTTCGATCCGGATCTCCTCGGCGTAATGCTTCGCGAGGTGACGACGGTGGTCGGGGGTGCCGTTGGGGTCGTCGAACCACACGTCCTCGGGTAACGCGTCGATGCTCTGCTGCAGCGTCCCGGCGTCGGGCACGGCGTCGAACGCGAACCGGATCGGACGGGTGGTGCCCGCCGTGATCGTGAGCAGCAGGTCGTCTGCGTCGGTCGACCGGGTTGCGATCATGAACAGTGTCGACCGGCCCAGGTGTGTCAGTGTGAAGCGGCGGTGCGCGTGACGCTTGCGCAGGGCGCCGACCGGGATGTCGATGCGCCGCAGGATCTCACCCGGCGCGAGGATGTTCTCGTGGTTACCCGTGACGAAGTCGGCGGCGTCCACGGTGCGCTCGGACCCGTCGGCCGCCCACAGCGTGTACGTCGCCTCCAGCGCGACGGCCATCGTGATCATCGGACCCGCGGGCAGCGACATGCAGATGTTGCCGCCCACCGTCGCCGAATTCCAGACCTTGAACGACGCCAGGAACGCCTCACAACTCGTTGCGAACAGCGAGCCGGCGAGCCAGTCGCCCGGCGGCGCAAAGGCATACAGGTCACGGACCGTGCACGTCGCCCCGATACCCAGACCCGCATCGCTCGGCACCAGCGAATCCCAGCCGAGCGCCGTCAGATCGACGAGCCTGCGCAGGCCGGGCTGCTGCTCGGAGAACAACCACGTTCCCCCGGCCAGCCACGCGTCGCCGTCCCGCCACTGCGCACCCGGCCGATCGGGTGGTCGCCGCACGACATCGGTGATGGTGTTGAGGTCCATATGACTGCTCCACTCGGGGAAAGTGTCGTCGTTCTCGTACCCGGCCTGCGTCAACTCACCTGACTCTAGACACCGCAGTAGCCGTACCGGCGTTTTTTGCCTTCTTCCACCCGCGCTCGCGACCGTCACCGGTCGTAGCAGACATCCACCGGCCGGGCCCGACCGCTACTCTCAGGTCCATGGCTGCCAAGATCTCCGCCCACGACGTGCTCGAGTTGGTACTGGACGCAGGCAGCTTCGTCTCCTGGGACACCACGCCCGTCGACGCGCGGCCGAACGAAAAGTACCGGTCCGACCTGCAGAAGGCCGCCGAGAAGTCCGGCGTCGACGAATCGGTGATCACCGGCGTCGGCACAGTCCGCGGTCGCCCCGTCGCCGTCATCGCCTGCGAGTTCGCGTTCCTGGCCGGTTCGATCGGTGTGGCCGCTGCCGAGCGAATCGTCTCCGCCATCGAACGCGCCACCCGTGAGGGTCTCCCCCTGCTCGCCTCCCCGACGTCGGGCGGCACCCGAATGCAGGAGGGCACCGTCGCCTTCGTGCAGATGGTGAAGATCGCGGCGGCCGTCGCCACCCACAAGGCCGCCCACCTCCCCTACCTCGTGTATCTGCGGAACCCGACCACCGGCGGCGTGTTCGCGTCCTGGGGTTCCCTCGGACACATCACGGTGGCCGAACCCGGTGCGCTCGTCGGGTTCCTCGGGCCCCGCGTCTACGAGGCGCTGTACGGCGAGAAGTTCCCGGAAGGCGTGCAGACCTCCGAGAACCTGTACCGCAACGGCGTCATCGACGGCGTCGTGCCCGCCACCCGCCTCCGCAGGCTCGTGCACCGTGCGTTGCGGGTGCTGATCGATCCGCCGACGCCACCCGCCGCCACCGAACCGGTGCCGGACGTCGACATCCCCGACGTTCCCGCGTGGCAGTCGGTGATGCTGTCGCGGCGCGCCGACCGGCCCGGCATCCGCCACCTGCTGCGGCACGCGGCCACCGAGCAGGTGCCCCTCAGCGGCACCGGTCAGGGCGAGACCGAGGGGACGGTGCTGTTGTCGCTGGCCCGTTTCCGCGGCGCGCCGTGCGTGCTGCTCGGCCAGGACCGCGCCGGCCAGTCGGCGCTGAACACGATGGGGCCCGCCGCCCTCCGCGAGGCACGCCGCGGCATGCGGTTGGCCGAGGAGTTGCAGATCCCCCTCGTCCTGGTGATCGACACCCTCGGTGCGGCGTTGTCGCAGGAGGCGGAGGAGCGTGGGCTGGCCCCCGAGATCGCGCGCTGCATCTCCGACCTCGTGACGTTGAAGACGCCGACCGTGTCCGTTCTGCTCGGTCAGGGCACCGGCGGCGGGGCGCTGGCGTTCCTGCCCGCCGACCGCGTGCTCGCCGCACAGAACGGGTGGCTGGCCCCGCTGCCTCCCGAAGGTGCCAGCGCCATCGTCCACCGCGACACCACCCACGCACCCGAGATGGCGGCCGCCCAGGGCATCCGTTCCCTCGACCTGCTGCGGGACGGCGTCATCGACGCCATCATTCCCGAGCATCCGGACGCCGCCGACGAGGCCGTCGACTTCTCCAAACGGGTCGGCGAGGCCATCTCCCGGGAACTCCGCGCCCTGACCGGGGTCCCGGAGAGCGAACGCTTCGCGGCCCGGCTCGCCCGCTACCGGAACCTCGGCCTGAACTAGGACAGTTTGACGGTCGGCTTGTACATGTCCATCCACAGTGCGAGGTCGAGGGTGCGCTCGAGTCCGCGACGCGACACCTGAGTGATCTGCGGGGTGTCGACGGACACCGCCCGCGACAGCCAGTCCGCGCTGACCAGGCCGAACACCGGGTGCGACGGGTCACCGAGCAGATCTTTGCCGTGCTGCTGCAATGCCACCGCGTACTTCGGGTCCTGGGTGGACGGGTACGGCGACTTCACCCGGTCGATCACCGACTGCGGAAGCACATCCCTCGTCGCGGCCCGCAACAACGACTTCTCCTTGCCGTCGAACGTCTTCAGCGACCACGGCGTGTTGTACACGTACTCGACCAGCCGGTGATCGCAGAACGGCACCCGCACCTCGAGTCCGACGGCCATGCTCGCGCGGTCCTTGCGGTCGAGCAGGACCCGGACGAACCGCGTCAGATGCAGGTAGCAGATCTTGCGCATCCGCCATTCGAAGTCGGATTCGCCGTCCAGCCGGTCGATCCCGGATATCGCCGCATCGTACGAATCCTGCACGTAGTCGTCGATGTGCAGCCCCGCCGTCACATCCGGGGTGAAAATGTTGCTCTCGTCGCCGAAGTGCTCGGCGAACTGCACGAGCCATGGGAAGGTGTTCGCCTGTTGCGCCTTCGGATCGAAAAACTGCTTGTAGCCGCCGAACACCTCGTCGGCCGACTCGCCGGACAACGCCACGGTGGAGTGCTGACGGATCGCCTTGAACAGCAGATACAGCGAAGCATCCATGTCGCCGAGACCCATCGGAATGTCGCGTGCCCGGATGACCTTCGCGCGCACCGCGGGATCGGCGAGGTCGTCGGAGTCGAGGACGATGTCCTGGTGCGCCGTCCCGGATCTGCGGGCCACGTCGTGCACGTACGGAGTGTCCGGGGTGCCCCGCAGTTCGTCGGCGACGAAATGTTCGGTCTGCCCGACGAAATCGACGGCGAACGTGCGGACCGTCTCCCCCACCTCGGCGAGTTGCTCGGCGGCGATTCCCGTCATCGCCGAGGAGTCGAGACCACCGGACAGCAGCGTGCAGCGCGGCACGTCCGCGACCAGTTGCCTGCGGACGATGTCGTCGAGCAGTTCGCGGACGTGCGCGACGGACGTGTCCCGGTCGTCGGTGTGCGGGCGGGTCTGCAGGGTCCAGTACCGGTGCGTCCGCAATCCGCTGCGTGAGACAGTGACCACCGTGCCCGGCTCCACCTCACGCATGCCCTCCCACACGGCGTGGCCCGGCGTCTTCACGAACGCGAACAGCTCACGGATCCCATCCATCGTGACGGTCGGCTCGACGATCGGATTGGCAAGGATCGCTTTGGGTTCCGAACCGAACAGCACCCCGTCTGGGGTCTCGTAGTAGTAGAACGGCTTGATGCCCATGCGGTCGCGGATCATCACCAGGGTGTCGGTCCGCGAATCCCAGACGGCGAACGCGTACATGCCGTTGAGCCGCTCCGCGACGGCACCGCCCCACTCCAGGTATCCGTGGAGCACCACCTCGGTGTCGGAGTTCGTGACGAACCGGTGGCCGCGCCCGTACAGTTCCTCGCGCAGTTCACCGAAGTTGTACACCTCCCCGGAGTAGACCATCGCCACGGTCCCGCCGGGGGTGTCCACGCTCATCGGCTGATGCCCGCCCGGCAGGTCGATGATCGCGAGCCGTCGATGCCCGAGCGCTGCGTGTTCGACGACCCACGTGCCGCGATCGTCCGGCCCCCGGCAGTTCATCGTCTCGGCCATGGCATCCACGGTGGACTGCTCGACGCGTAGATCGCGGTCGAACGAGATCCATCCGGTGATTCCGCACATTTGTTCCTCCGGCTGTCGCTGGCGCTCTTCCTTCGGCGCATGGTCAGTTGCGAGGCGGTGAACCGAGTCCGAACCGTAGCAATCACATTGACAGTTCTTTACTCTTGCTAACCACCTATATTCCACGGTAACCCTTTTCGGCGCACAGGCGGCGAGCCCGCAATCGTCGCCGGTCAGAACGGTGCGGGTTCGTCGGTCGCGTCGGGGTCGGGTACGCGTTCGCCGGGCGACCGCCGCCGCACCGCTTCCAGGTGTGCCTGCCGTCGGCGGCGCTCGGCCCGGATCCGTGCCGCAGTGTTCTGCGCACGGGTGCGGCGGCGGGTCGTGGGGTCAGCGCCTCGGTCACGCCCGTGTCCGCCGAGGATTCCCGACGACCGCGGCCGGTACCGGTGTCCGGTGGGCGCGACCAACTCGATCCCACCGTCGGCGTTCACCTGCCAGTGACCGGAATGTTTGAGCCGGTGATGGTTTCGACAGTAGGCGGTGATGTTCCCCGCCACCGTCGGACCTCCCGCGGAAGGATCGGAATGGTCGAACGGCCGATGATGATCGAGGTCCGTGTTCCAGGCGGCCACATCGCAGTGCAGCCATTCGCATCCGCCGGCCAGCACCCGCATCCACGTGTCGAGCACGGCGCCGGGACGGTAGGTGGTCGGAGTTTCAGAGTTCGGCGCCTGCACCGGTTCGACGTCCGCGTCGGCGGCGATGTCGCGTGCGTGCGCCGCGTCGACGATTCCGTAGCCGTCGAGGTAGGCCGGTTCGTCACTGCCGCCGAGCGTGGAGTCGAGCATGATCAGGTGTACGAGGGGCTTGCGCGCGGTGGTCGCGATGCGGGAGTCCTGGCCGCAATCGACCCGCCCGCACTCACACTTCACGCATCCGGCACCGTCGACGAGAGCGGACAGTCCATCGGCCCTTCTCTGTTCGTACGTTCGAAGATCTTTCGGGCACACAATGTTTGCCAGTTCGCGCAGACGTGCGTCGAATGCCCGGCCCTGGGCGGCGGGGACGGATCCGAGGATGCGGCACATGCCGTCCTCGGCCGCGCTGACACCGACGAACCTGTCGGCCTGCGCCTTCTCCCGCTTGGCCCGCACCCCTTCCGGATCAAGCCTCGCGATGATGCGGTTGGCCGCGTTGGTCAGCCTGCGGCCGGTCAACCCGGTTCCACCGGTCCGTTGTGGGGCCAGAACTTGTTCGAGGAGTTGATGTTCGACCTCGACAATATGGTCGTCGGTGACGTTTGCCGTCGCGTCCTCGATCAGGCGGACCCGGTACAGGTCGAGGTCGCCGCGCGCCATGGCCTCGCGGGTCGCAGGCAACCGGGTGCGCAGCGACATGCCCAGGCCGATCAGGCGACCCGCCGCCGCTCGCCCCATGGTGAGTGCGGCACCGATCTCGGCCTCGACCACTTCGTGCGCGGTCGACGTCCATGCCCCGTCGGACTCGATCTCGGCAGTGCGGCGCACGAACAGCTCTGCGTTGACTTCCTCTCGGCCGTGAACGACCGAGATTCCCCGCGGGACTCGCGTCCCGAGGGTCCTGTTTCACCGACAGTCGCCTCCCCACACGTCATGTGCGGGGTGGTCTCACACCGTCTCCGCAGGCTGCCACCGCCAGTCCGACGGCCAAAATATTCCTCGCCGCGTTCACATCCCGATCATGGACGGCGCCGCACCGGCACACCCACTCCCGCACATCCAGCGGCATCGCCGACGCGATCACCCCGCACACCGAGCAGGTCTTCGACGACGGACAGAACCGGTCGACCGCCACCACCCGCCGCCCATACCAGGCGGCCTTGTACTCGAGCATCGACCGGAACTCCGACCAACCCGCATCCGAGATCGCCCGAGACAACGACCGATTCTTCACCATGTTCCGCACACTCAGATCCTCGATGGCGATCACTTGATTTTCGCGCACCAATCGAGTGGAAAGTTTGTGCAGATAATCGCGACGCCGATCAGCGATCCGGCCATGGATCTTCGCGACCTTCAGTCGGGCCTTGGCCCGATTACGCGATCCCTTCTCCTTCTTGGCCAGTACCCGTTGCGCCTTCGCCAGCCGCGCACGGTCCCTGCGCTCGTGTCGCGGGTTGGTGATCTTCTCCCCCGTCGAGAGCGTGTACAGGCTGGTGATCCCGGCGTCGAGCCCCACCACCCGATCGGCCGGCTCGAGCTCGCTGATGGTGTCCTCGACGAGGATCGAGATGTGGTACTGCCCGCGAGCATTGCGCGAGACCGTCACCTGCGACGGCACAGCCCCCTCGGGTAACGGCCTCGACCACCGAATATCCAAGGGTTCGGACTGCTTGGCCAACCGGAGCTGCCCGCCCCGGTAGGTGAAGCAGTTCGAGAAGTAGGTAGCCGAATCCTTCGACCGGCCCTTCTTCTTGAACTGCGGGTAGCGGGACTGCCCGCGCCAGAACCTGTCGTAGGCGCCCTGCAACTGCCTCAGCGATTCCTGCAGCGGCCCCTTCGACGGCTCCGCCAACCACGCGGTCTCCGCCTCCCGTTTCCATCCGGTGAGCATCGTCGAGGTGTCCGCGTAGGTGACCCGTCGCTGCTCCTGCGACCAGGCACGGGACCGCTCGGCCAACGCCCGGTTGTAGACATACCGGGTGCACCCGAACGTCCGAGCAAGCTGCTCCGCCTGCACCGCAGTCGGATAGAAACGGTACTTGAACGCCCGCTTCACCACCCTCCCCGCCATGACCCAGACACTAACCCCATGGTCCGACAAAACCAGATCGGCTCACCCTGCCCTGAAGGACCGGGTTTGCGCCGAAAGACTCACGGATCAACTCGACCAGACCCACGTCGGATTCCGCGTCGGCGAGACAGCAGACCGTCTCGCTAATCCCCCGATCCAATACCCCCGTATCGAACATGTGCCCCTCCTTACGTTTGTGTGGGCAGTTTTACCTCGATTCCGCCGAGATTGAGATAGATCATCGCCTTGAGTGATTCCGCTGAATGATGCCCGTAACCGCGGGCATTGATCAGTCTGATCGTCGAGTTGATCCCCTCGATAAGGGCATTGGATATCCCCAACTCGATTGCTGCACAGATTTGCTCGGATTTCTTGTCGATCATGCGCGCCAGTTGTACGAACGCATCGATCCCGCAGGACCGCGCTTCTTCGATCCACCGCCGTAGATACCGTGCAGCGTTCCGGGGCGCGATCTTGCGGTAGAGATCGCGGAACTGCTCCTTCAGACGCCACGCTGTCCCGACCTCGGTGTCGGCTGCGGTCACCGTCCGCAGCAACGACTTGTGTTTCTTGGTGAGCCGATTCTTACCGAGCCGCAACACTGTGCGAGCTTTACGCCATTCCGGGGCTTGCATCGACAAGGTCCGGCGAACAGACGCCGCGTCGGAGAACACACGATCCAATGCTCGGTTCACCCACTGCATCACGTGAAAGGGGTCCACACACTGACGAGCCTGCGGGACGTGATCCTCTGCGGCGGCTCGGAAGGCGGGAGAGCCGTCCATCGACACCACCTGCACCTTGTCGCGCTCTTTCGCCGACTGTTGCTCGAAGAACTCCGAAAACGAGTCTCGGCCTCGGCCCTCGGTGATGTAGACGACCTTGCCGGTGTCGTGATCGCCGACGATGGTGAGGTACTTGTGCGGATGTCGGTAGCAGATTTCGTCGACTCCGATTCGATACAAATTCTCGAGCCTGCGCGAGTCGATCAACGCATCGACTGCCCGTGTGACGATGGAGGTGACCGTCCGCCATGCACAGCGCATCAAGGTCGACACCGAGGTCCGATCGGTGCGGGTGACCAACCACAGCACCATGTCCTCGAAGTCGCGTGTATGCCGTGCTGTCGGACGCGCCCACGGAATGTCCTCGGTCCGGACGCCGCAGGTCGGGCACTCGATCCGTCGGATCGGATACTTCAACCACACCTTGTGGCGGCCGAAGTCGAGATGGCGCCACCGCCGCGGCGCGTGGTCGTAGGCAGCGGCGCTCGTGTAGCCGCATGGGCACTTCACGCGGCGTGCTGCGAGCCTGACGGTGACCTCGACGGAGTCGTCTGTGATCGACACGCACGTGTAGCGGTCCTCCGGGTTGAGGTTGGTGTAGGAACCCCGAAATCTAGAGACCCAACACGTGAGCGTCCCTCATTCCACCGGCAACTCGCCGAACACTGCGTCCAACAACCCACCCTGAACAGTAGAAATGACGCCCACACAAACCTCAGGAGCGCCACATGTGTTCTACACTAGCGAAAACCCATGCGCCCCAAAATACCCCGACAGGACCCGCCTCTAGCCACTCCCTGCCACGATGGCGGGCACGGTGGCGGCGACGATGATGGCAGCGTTGACGGCGTCGACGGATGCACGTACGGCCTTGCCTGCCCAGTCGCCTTCGGCGATGTCTTTCGCCCGCTTCTTCACGGCGCGACGGTCGGCGTCCGGGAACAGCTTCGGGGCGGCGTCGACGGCGGAGAGGAGCGAGACGAGTGCGGCGGTGCGCGGAGTGGGGGTGACCCCGTCGAGGAGCGCGGCCCCCAGTTCGTTCCGCACCGCGCGTTCGTGGCTGCCGTCGACCTCCGGCCACCGGGTGGTGGGGAAGATGCCGAGCACCTTACCCTTCTCCTCGCGGACCCATCCCGCGTCGACGATGCGCTTCGCGAGTTCGTCGCGCAGATTCTTGGTGAGCTTCTCGATCGCTGCTTCCGGTTTCAGCGGCTTCGACCTACCGATGAGATCGACTGCCCGCGCGAGCAGCGGATCCTGCGGCCTCGCGCCGTCCCGGACGACGAGGCGACCCTTCTTGACGTCCTCACCGGGTTCGGCGGGCGTGACGACGTCGCCGAGAGCCAGTTCCAGCAGAACGGCGCCTGCGAGGACGCGCGGCAACCTGGTCCGGTCCACGACGGGTTTGCCCGACGCGTCGTCGAGCAGCAGCAACAGCAGATCTTCGGCGAGCAGCGTCATGCTTCCACGATAGGTCCGGCGGCGACGCGAAGTCCGGTGTCCGTTCAGCCGCCCCGCGGAATGTTTGCCGGTTACCGTGAAGGGGGAATGTTTCCGGGTATCAGCGGACGGTTGTCGGGCACCGCAGTCAAGCACGAGGAGCGGCTATGAGCGCGATCGGACACTGTCGGGCACTCCTGGCGGTCGCCGTCCTTGCTTCGTCTGCCATGTTCGGTCAGGTGGCGACGGCGTCTGCGGACGAGTGGCGGGCCCTTCCCGCCGACAAGCCGGCCTCGGCGGACGGCTCGGCCCTCGACCACGTCGAGGAGATCAACGACCGTCAGCTGAACATGTTCGTCTACTCGGCGGCGATGGATAAGGTGATCCTCCTCGAGGTCATCCGCCCCGCTGACACGAGCGTCCCCCGGCCGACTCTGTACCTGCTCAACGGTGCCGGTGGCGGTGAGGATTCGGCGACGTGGCAGGCGCGGACGGACGTGGTCGACTTCTTCGCCGACAAGAACGTCAACGTCGTCACTCCCGTCGGCGGCGCCTACAGCTACTACACCGACTGGCAGAAGCCCGATCCCGTCCTCGGCGTCAACGAATGGACCACGTTCCTCACCGAGGAGCTTCCGCCGATCGTCGACGCCACGCTCGGAACGACCGGCGCCAACGCCATCGCGGGACTGTCGATGTCGGGCACCTCCGTCCTGAGCCTGGCCGAGGCGGCACCCTCGCTGTACCGGGCGGTCGGCGCGTTCAGCGGGTGCGCCGAGACGAGCACCCAGCCGGGCCGCGACTACGTCACGTTCGTCGTCAGCGTGCGTGGCGGCGACGTCGAGAACATGTGGGGACCGTACGACGACCCGGATTGGGTGGCCAACGACCCCGTCGTCAATGCCGAGAAGCTGCGCGGAATCGACTTGTACATCAGCAATGCCACCGGACTTCCGGGCGTCCACGAGAACCTCAACGGCCCGGACATCAACGGGGACGTCGGCGTGCTGGCCAACCAGGTGATCGTGGGCGGCATCATCGAGGCCGGAACCAACGAGTGCACCCATCGGCTGGCCGACCGGCTGAACTCGCTGGGAATCCCCGCGACGTACGACTTCCGGCCCACCGGCACCCACTCGTGGGGCTACTGGCAGGACGACCTGCACAACTCGTGGCCGATGATCTCCGGCTCCCTGGGCCTCTGACCGGCACACCGCACAACTCCGCCGGGCGACGAAAGGCCACCGTTCGGCGCAGGCCTCGGCACCGGCCGTCCGGACGGTGTCCCGGACACCCGACGTCGCATAGGGTGTTTCGGGTCACAGGACGACGAGAGGACGTGCATCGATGAGCTCCCCCGGAACTGCGCCTTCGAGCGACAACCATGGCCAGAGCTACGCCGAGGTCTACCGCCGGAGCGCCGACAGTCCCGAGGAGTTCTGGCTGGCGGCCGCCGGTGCCGTCGAGTGGGAACAGCCGCCGACGCGAGCACTCGACGATTCCGCTGCCCCGATGTACCGGTGGTTTCCGGACGCGTCGCTGAACACCTGCTTCAACGCCCTGGACCGGCACGTGCGCGACGGCGACGGGGACCGGGCTGCGTTGATCTACGACTCGGCGATGGTCCCCGACGCGTCCCGCACGTACACCTACGCAGAACTTCTCGACGAGGTATCCCGATTCGCCGGCGTCCTGAGGGACCAGGGCGTGGTGGCCGGGGACCGCGTGATCGTCTACATGCCGATGATCCCCGAGGCGGCGATCGCGATGCTGGCCTGCGCCCGCATCGGCGCCGTGCACTCCGTGGTGTTCGGGGGTTTCGCCGCGAAGGAACTCGCGACGCGCATCGACGACGCCGGACCGGTGGTCCTGGTGACGGCGTCGGGCGGCCTCGAGCCCGGGCGCACGGTCGAATACCTCCCGATGGTGGCGAAGGCGCTGGAGTTGTCCGCCACCCCTCCTCACACGGTGATCGTCAAGGACCGGGAGCAGGTCCCCGGGTCGGCCGCCGACTATCAGGGCGGCGACGCGGCGTGGTTCGACTGGGACGCGCTGGTGGCGGATGCCGCACCCGCGGAGCCGGTTCCGGTGGCCGCGACGGACCCCCTGTACATCCTGTACACGTCCGGCACCACCGGGAAGCCGAAGGGCGTGATCCGCGACAACGGCGGGCACGCGGTCGCGCTCACGTGGTCGATGCGCAACATCTACGACATCGGGCCGGGCGACGTGTGGTGGACCGCGTCCGACGTCGGCTGGGTGGTCGGCCACTCGTACATCGTCTACGGGCCGCTCCTCGTCGGTGCCACGTCCGTGCTCTACGAGGGCAAGCCGGTCGGGACCCCCGATGCGGGGGCGTTCTGGCGGGTGATCTCCGATCACAGGGTGGCGGCCCTGTTCACGGCACCGACCGCGATCCGCGCGGTGCGCAAGGCCGATCCCGATGCGAAAGAGATCGAGAAGTACGACATCTCCTCACTGAAGACGCTGTTCGCGGCGGGCGAGCGCCTCGACCCCGACACGTACGCGTGGGCCACCCGCGTCCTCGACCGGCCCGTCGTCGACCACTGGTGGCAGACCGAGACGGGCTGGGCGATCTGCGCCAACCTGCGCGGGCTCGAACCGATGCCGCTGAAGGCCGGATCCCCCACCGTCCCGGTCCCCGGGTACCGGGTAGGCGTCGTCGACGGGCAGGGGAACGCGGTTCCGGCGGGGGCCGAGGGCAACATCGTGATCGGCCTGCCCCTGCCTCCGGGGACGCTGGCCGGGTTGTGGCGCGACCCGGAGCGGTACGTGAAGTCCTACCTGGCCACGTTCGAGGGCTACTACCTCACCGGCGACTCCGGGTACATCGACGAGGACGGGTACGTGTTCGTCCTCGGGCGCAGCGACGACGTCATCAACGTTGCCGGACATCGGCTTTCGACCGGCAGCATGGAGGCCGTCGTCGCCGGGCACTCCGCGGTGGCCGAGTGCGCGGTGGTCGGGATCCGCGACGAACTCAAGGGGCAGCGGCCCAGCGGTTACGTGGTGCTCAAGGCCGGCGTCGACATCGACCCCGAGACGCTCCGCACCGAACTGGTCGCGATGGTGCGCGACCAGATCGGGGCCGTCGCCACGTTCCGCGACGTGACGGTCGTGCAGGCGCTGCCCAAGACCCGCTCCGGCAAGATCCTGCGCAAGACCATGCGGCAGATCGCCGATCACGAGGAGTACACGGTGCCCTCCACCATCGAGGACGTCGCCGTCCTCGACGCGCTGAAGAAGCAGTTGGGCGGCTGACCGCTCAGACCCGCACGGCCGAGTCGAGTGCCTGATCCACCAGCACCCCGACGCGGTCCGCTTCGAGGGGGTCGAGGTCGAACAGGATGCGGTAGACGATCGGCGCCACCACGTGGTCGATCACGTGCTCGACCACGCTCTGACCACGCGAGCCGGCCGGCTCCCCGCGTCCGAGGATCGTCTCGATCTGGGTGCGGCAGAACGTCGCGCACTGGAGCGGATTGGTGTCGCCGCTCATCACGACGTCACGCAGCGCCGACCGCCCCACCGGCGAGGACATCTCCTCGAGGTACTCCTGTGCCCAGGCGACGAGGTCGCCTCGCACACTGCCGGTTTCACGCGGGGGCGCGTCGGGGCGCAGTCGCTCGATCGCGACGTCCGCGAACACCTCGGTGATGTCGCCCCAGCGCCGGTAGATGGTCGACGGGGTGACCCCGGCGTCGGCGGCGATCATCGGGACGGTGATCTCTGCTCGGTCGCGCTCGTCGAGGAGCTTGCGGGTGGACGCGTGCACCGCCTGCTGGATGCGGGCGCTGCGCCCACCGGGGCGTGGACCTGGAGCCGGACTCATGACCCCATGCTAACGCAAAGCTGTTGCATTAAGAATGACCGCGGCGTAGCGTCCATTAACGCAAACCTTTTGCTTTAACGTTCTCCGGGAGTACGCCCATGCCGACCCTTGCACCCGAAGCACCACCGACCTCTCGACCCGCGCTGCGCCGCGGCGCCGCCTTCACCCTCGTCGCGGTCGTGATCGCCACCCTCCTCGGCGCGTCCGCCGCACCGACACCGCTGTACGAGCTGTACCAGTCGAACTGGGGCTTCTCCTCGCTGCAGTCGACGCTGGTCTTCGGCATCTACGCCGTGAGCCTGCTGCTCGCACTGCTCACCGTGGGAGCCCTGTCGGACTACGTCGGCCGGCGCCCCGTCCTGATCACCGCGCTCGCGTTCGAGGCGGTCTCGATGATCATGTTCGCGACCGCCGAAGGCATCGGACTGCTGCTGCTCGCCCGGGTGGTGCAGGGATTCGCGACCGGCGCCGCGATCAGCGCCCTCGGTTCCACCCTCCTCGACCTCGAACGCACACCGGGACGCGGCGCCACCGTCAACAGCATCGCGCCCACCGCCGGTCTCGCGCTGGGCGCCATCGGATCGAGCCTGATCAGCGAGCACCTTCCCCGGCCCACCAGCACCGTGTTCCTGGTGCTCCTCGTGCTGTTCGTCGTCGAGATCCTCGGCATCTGGGCGGCACCCGAGACGGCGGTCCGGCAGAAGGGCGCGCTGGCGTCGATGCGACCGGCGCTCGCGGTCCCGTCCACCGCACGGAGAATGCTCGTCGCCACGGGACCGTGCCTGATCGCCGTCTGGGCGCTCGGCGGCTTCTACCTGTCGCTCGGACCGTCACTCGCCCGCAACGCCCTCGATGTGCACACGTCGCTGATCGGCGCAATCATGGTCGCGACGCTCACCGGGACCGGTGCACTCGCGGTGTTCCTGCTGCGCAACGTCGCGGCACGGCGCGTCCTGGTCGTCGGAGCGGCGGCCCTCGTCGCCGGTGTCGCCGTCACCCTGATCGGTGCCGAAACATCCTCGGCACCCTTGATTCTCGCGGGAACCGCGGTCGCGGGCATCGGATTCGGCGCCGGCTTCCAGGGCACCATCCGCACCGTCATGCCGCTCGCCGAACCGCACGAGCGGGCGGGACTGCTGTCGAGCATCTACGTGATCGCCTACCTCGCCAACAGCGTTCCCGCGCTGGTCGCCGGATACCTCGTCGGGCAGGTCGGGCTCGTCGACACCACCCGCATCTACGGCGGACTCGTCATCGTCCTCGCCGCGGCGGCCCTCCTGCGCAAAGCGCCCGTGAGTACTTCTTAACCGCCCGCGGTTAACAAGTACTCACGGGGTCTTGATCTCGCCGTACCTCGCCAGCGCCTCCTGGCGTTCGTGGGCGTGGTCGACGATCGGCGGCGGATAGTCTTCGGGGCGGCCGTCTTTCAGGGCGTGGACGGCCTTCCCGGAGATCCGGCG
The DNA here is from genome assembly GCF_019378875.1 of Rhodococcus sp. USK10. NCBI lineage: Bacteria > Bacillati > Actinomycetota > Actinomycetes > Mycobacteriales > Nocardiaceae > Rhodococcus > Rhodococcus sp. USK10. The sequence continues at coordinate 6,088,424 of NZ_CP076048.1, read as the reverse complement.
CAGTTCGGGCACCCACCGCCGCACGTATTCGCCGTCGGGGTCGAACTTCTCCCCCTGTGTCGTCGGGTTGAACACCCGGAAGTACGGCGACGCGTCCGTCCCCGAGCCCGCCGTCCACTGCCAGCCGTGCTGGTTGTTCGCCAGGTCGCCGTCGACGAGTTGGTTCATGAAGTAGCGGGCGCCCCGCCACCACGGCAGGTGCAGATCTTTGACGAAGAACGACGCGACGATCATCCGCACCCGGTTGTGCATCCAGCCTTCGGCTTTCAGCTGACGCATCCCGGCATCGACGATCGGGAACCCCGTCCGGCCCTCGCACCACGCCGTGTACGCCTCCTCGGCGTCGGGTCCGCTGTCGTAGCGGATCTGGTCGAAGCGGCGGTCGTAGTTGCCCCGTGCGCTGTCGGGGCGCTGGAAGAGGATGTCGGCGTAGAAGTCCCGCCACGCGAGCTGCCGCCGGTACTGCTCGGCGCTCTTGCTGCGGCGGCGGGCGAGATCGCGGAGCATCGTCCGCGGATGAATGTTGCCGTACTTCAGGTACACCGACATCCGGCTGGTCGCGTCGAGCCCGGGACGATCCCGCGCGTCCTCGTACCCGGCGAGGTCGTCCTCGCAGAACTCCGCCCACCGTTCCAGCGCCGCCGCCTCCCCCGCGGCGTACCCGTCGGATTCGGGTTCGGGGATCTGCACCCGCCGCGTCTTCACGTCGTCCGGGTCCATCCACTCCACCGTCCCGGGACCGGTGTCGATCGGCGCGCGCCACCCGTGCTCGAGCCACTGCCGGAAGTACGGGGTGAACACGCGGTACGGTTCCCCGTCCGCCTTGGTCACCCGGCCGGGCGCCACGGCATACGGCGAACCGGTGGCCACCAGGTCGATTTGCTCGGCGACGGCGGCATCCCGCTCGCGACCGTAGGGTCCGTAGTCGGCGCTGACGTGCACTTCTTCGGCCGACACCTTCTTCGCGATCCGCGGAACCACGTCGACGGGATCGCCCTTCACCACCAGCAACCGGCCGTCGAGTTGGTCGTCCAGTGCGGCGAGGCTGCGGAACAGGAAGTCCCGGCGGGCACCGCCCGACGTGGTCAGCAGCCGGTCGTCGAGCACGAACAGGCCGAGTGCACGCGCCCCCGACTCGGCGACCGTGTGGAGCGTCGGCAAGTCGCCGAGGCGGAGGTCGCGGCGGAACCAGACGAGTGCGGTGTCCATACCTGCCACGGTAACGAAGCGCGGGCCGCTCAGTTGGTGGAGCGGGCCGAAGACAGCACCGACAGGTACGGGGCATCGATGTCGTAGTGCGTGAACGCGGACAGCGCCGCGCGGGCGAACGTCCGCTGCACCGCCCACTGCCTGCCGGGCTTGGTCCGCGCGGTGATCCGCAGCGTGACCGATTCCGCAGTCACCGAGTTCACGCCCAGCAGTTCCGGGGGTTCGAGCACGTCGGCCGCGATCGCGTCGCCCTTGGCCGCCTCGGTGACCGCCTCCAGCGCCACCTCGCACGCCCGCTGCACGTTGGCGGCGTGCGCGATCGGCAGATCGACCACCGCGACGGCGTACCCCTGACTCATGTTGCCGACCCGCACGATCTCACCGTTGCGGCAGTACCAGAGCGTGCCGTTGACGTCGCGGATCGTGGTGACCCGCAGACCCACCGTCTCCACCGTTCCCACGGCCTCGCCGAGGTCGACGACGTCGCCGACCCCGTACTGGTCCTCGAGCAGCATGAAGATTCCCGACAGGAAATCCCGGACCAGATTCTGGGCACCGAACCCGAGTGCGACACCGATCACACCGGCGGACGCGATGAACGGCGCGACGTTGACGCCGAGGACGGCGAGCACCTGGAGCACCATCCAGACGAGCACCACGATCGACACCGTCGACTTGAGCACCGACCCGATGGTCCGGGCGCGTTGCGCGCGACGCTCGTTGACCATGGCTTCCTTGACGCCGCGCGGGGCGCGCTCCCGCAGAGGCCGGAGCATGGCCGGCTTGTCCGAGGGCTCCCGGGGACGTGTCATCCGTTCGATCATCCGGTGCAACGCGAATCGCAGTACGAGCGCCAGGACGACGTAGGCCGCGATCTCGGCCGGCCGGTGAATCAGCCAGTCACGGTTGGTTTCGGTCAGTTCGAATGCCTGCAGCGAAGGAAACATCCCCAACGAGTGTACGGACGAGACACGCTCTCACAACTGCCATCCGCACGCTCTGTGGTCGCGCCCACGGCACAATGCAGGAGTGACCGTCACCGACTCAGCCAGTGTCCTCGTGGTCGACGACGACGAGGACGTGCGGACGTCCCTCGAACGCGGCCTGCGCCTGTCCGGATTCACCGTCCTCACCGCCGTCGACGGCGCCGACGCACTGCGGGTGGTCAGCGAACAACGTCCGGACGCGATGGTGCTCGACATGAACATGCCGGTCATCGACGGCACCGGCGTCGTCACTGCGCTGCGCGCGATGAGCAATGACATCCCGATCTGTGTGCTCAGCGCCCGCGACACCGTCGACGACCGCATCTCGGGTCTGGAGTCGGGCGCCGACGACTACCTGGTCAAGCCGTTCGTCCTCGCCGAACTGATCGCCCGGATCCGGGCGATGCTGCGCAGGCGCGGCACGACCGCCGCGGCGCCGGCCGACTCGCCCGCGTCCCCGCCGATCCGCATCGGTGCGCTCGAGATCCGGCTGTCCGAACGGCGGGTCTTCATCGCGGGCGGGGAGATGACGCTGACCAAGCGGGAGTTCGAACTTCTCGAGGTTCTCGCCCGCAACGTCGGCATCGTCCTGAGCCGTGAGCGGCTCCTCGAACTGGTGTGGGGATACGACTTCGTCGCCGACACAAACGTGGTGGACGTCTTCGTCGGCTACCTGCGGCGCAAGTTCGAGGTCGGTGGTCAGCCGCGCCTCCTGCACACGGTCCGCGGAGTGGGGTTCGTGCTGCGGGAACCGTCGTGAAACGGTCGTTCTCCCTCCGGACCCGTGTGGCCGCCGCGACGGCGCTCGGGGCGACGATCATCGTCGTCGCGCTCGGCATCCTGGTGTCGCTGGCGATCAACCGGAACAACCTGGCGCAACTCGACCGGCGGCTGGAGACGGCCTCGGATGTCCTGGTGCCCAACGCGGCCACCGCCGGGCTGTTCCTCGGGGCGCTGGGCGACAAGGGCGCGTTCGCGATCACGATCCGTTCGGCAGACGGCGACACCGTGCTCGTCAGCACCCCCACCCAGCTGCCCGAACTCGACCCCGGCTCGCAGACGGTGCGGATCGACGACACCTGGTACCGGGCCTACACCGCGACCGTGCCTCTCCTCGGCACCCGGATCTCCCTGGCCGTGCCGTACGCCGAGGCGCAGGACGTGACGTCCGAGCAGCAACGGCAGGTGGCCCTGGTGGGGGTCCTCGCCGTCGCCGCCGCCAGCGGCCTCGGGTGGCTGTTCGGCGGTCGTGCGGTGCGACCCCTGGTCGACCTGACCGGCCGCATCGTGCGCCGCGAACCGAAACTGACACCCACGTCCTCCGGCGTCCGGGAGGCGGACGAACTGGCGTCCGCCGCCGAGTCAATGCTGCGCGACGTCGCCGAGGCGCAGGACGCGACGACCGCCGCGCTCGCGACCGCCCGCGACTTCGCCGCCGTGTCCGCGCACGAACTCCGCACACCGCTCACCGCGATGCGGACCGACCTCGAGGTCCTCACCACTCTCGACCTGACGCCGGAACAGCAGCACGAGATCCTCCGCGACCTCGCCCGCTCACAAGCCCGGGTGGAATCGACGCTGTCCGACCTCGAGCGCCTCGCCCGCGGCGAACTGTCCACCGACAAGGACTTCGTGGACTGCGACCTCGTCGACATCAGCGACCTCGCCGCGGAGGAGGCGATGCGTCACAATCCCGGCCTGCATGTGACCGTCGACGCGGCCCCCGTGACGGTCCGCGGCATGCCCGGCGGACTGCGCCTCACCCTGGACAACGCCATCAAGAACGCGGTCCGGCACGGCGGCGCCACCGCGGTGACGATCACACTGAGAGCAGCCGACGGCATCACCACCGTCGTCGTCGACGACAACGGTTCCGGGGTGCCCGAGGCTGAGCGGACCGCCGTGTTCGAACGGTTCCACCGCGGTTCCAACGCGACGAAGAGCGGATCGGGCCTGGGCCTCGCGCTCGTCGCCCAGCAGGCCGCATTGCACAACGGCAGCGCACGTTTCGAGGTCAGCCCGCTCGGCGGCGCAAGGCTCGTCGTGGAATTGCACACCGACACGACCCGGAAAGCGGAAAGCCCCGCCTCACCCTGAGGTGATGCGGGGCCTTCGGACCGCGGAGACTATTCCTTCACGTCCAGCAGGTCGATCATGAACACCAGCGTCTTGCCGGACAGCTGGTGTCCGGCGCCGGCGGGACCGTAGGCGAGCTCCGGCGGGATGGTGAGCTGACGACGTCCGCCCACCTTCATGCCGGGGATGCCGTCCTGCCAGCCCTTGATGAGGCCGCGCAGCGGGAACTGGATGGACTCGCCACGGCTCCAGGAGGAGTCGAACTCCTCGCCGGACTCGAACTCGACGCCGACGTAGTGCACCTCGACGGTGCCACCGGGGACGGCCTCGGCGCCGTCTCCGACCACCACGTCCTTGACCACCAGGTCGGTCGGGGCAGGTCCCTCTTGGAACTCGATCTCAGGCTTGGTCATGTGTCCTCCTCGATGAGGGCTCTATGGTTCGGCACAGGTGTTCGCGATCAGCGACCTGTGACGTCCTTGTAGTCACGCTCGGTGTAGCCGGTGTAGATCTGGCGCGGACGGCCGATCTTCGTAGCGGGATCTTCGTGCATCTCGCGCCAGTGTGCAATCCACCCGGGCAAGCGGCCCATGGCGAACAAAACGGTGAACATGCGAGTGGGGAAGCCCATCGCGCGGTAGATCAGACCCGTGTAGAAGTCGACGTTCGGGTACAGCTTGCGCTCGACGAAGTAGTCGTCGGTCAGCGCCGCCTCTTCGAGAGCCATCGCGATGTCGAGCAGTTCGTCGTCGCCGCCGAGCTTGTCGAGGATGGTGTGCGCCGTCTGCTTGACGATCGCCGCGCGCGGGTCGTAGTTGCGGTAGACGCGGTGCCCGAAGCCCATGAGCTTCACGCCGTCTTCCTTGTTCTTGACCTTGCGGACGAAGTCGCCTGCGTTGCTGCCGCTGGCCTTGATCTCGTCGAGCATCTCCAGCACCGCCTGGTTGGCGCCGCCGTGCAGCGGGCCCCAGAGTGCGTTGATGCCACCGGAAATCGAGGTGAACAGGTTGGCGTCGGAGGAGCCGACCAGGCGCACCGTCGACGTCGAGCAGTTCTGCTCGTGGTCGGCGTGCAGGATCAGCAGCATGTCGAGTGCCTTGGCGATCTCGGGATCGATCTCGTAGGGCTCCGCGGGGAAGCCGAACGTCATCCGGAGGAAGTTCTCGACGAGGTTCAGGGAGTTGTCCGGGTACAGGAACGGCTGCCCGACGGACTTCTTGTACGCGTAGGCCGCGATGGTCGGCAGCTTCGCGAGAAGGCGGATGGTCGACAGTTCGACCTGTTCCGGGTCGGCCGGGTCCAGGGAGTCCTGGTAGTACGCGGACAGCGCGTTGACGGCGCTGGACAGCACCGGCATCGGGTGCGCGTTCCGGGGGAACCCGTCGAAGAACCTCTTGAGGTCCTCGTGCAGCAGGGTGTGGCGCCGGATCCGGTCGGTGAACGACTCCAGCTGCGCCGCGGTGGGCAGCTCACCGTAGATCAGCAGGTAGCTGACCTCGATGAAAGTCGACTTCTCGGCCAGCTGTTCGATCGGGTATCCGCGGTAACGGAGGATCCCCTTCTCACCGTCGATATAGGTGATCGCGGAGCTGGTGGAGGCGGTATTGACGAAACCCGGGTCCAGGGTGGTGTACCCGGTGCTGGCGAGCAGCTTGCCCAGTTCGATACCGTCATTGCCCTCGGTTGCCCTGGCAATGGACATCGTGTGCTCACCACCAGGGTAGGTAAGCGTGGGCTTTGTGTCATTGTCAGGCACGAAGCATCCCTCTCAAGCTCAAACCAATGAGTAACAACTTCATTCAGGTAGAAACTAGCCCCACTCTGGCCTACCTGCCGAAGGCGGGTCCGCTCAGGGGCCGTGACGCGGCCTCCCCGCGGGATGCGTGGCGACCTCGGGGAAGGGTCGGCGAACGGGTTGGTCGAGTGTCCGATTTGCCCGCACGGCGCGGGAGCGGAATCCGTGAGGGCCAGTTGCCCGGGACTGGACTGGCCTCATTACCTGCACCGATGCCGAGGACGGCGGAGAACGCACGCCGCGTCACCCGATTCGGTGAGGGAAGTACAGAGGCTGGCACAAAGACCGTCGGCCGCGACGGAAGAACCCCCGCCGGACGTATCGACCGGACCGCGACCGGTGTTACACCGTCTCACCAAGTGGGCACCCAGCGGTCGAAAGTTGAATCGCTACGACCCCAGCGCCGACATGCCCCACACACCGGTCCACTGCTGTCCCGGAGCGAGCACCAACTGATCGATTCCGGAGTTGAACGCATCCGGTGGGCACGTCATCGGCTCCAGGGCCAGCGCCCGGCCGCGGCCCGGGTACGACTTGCCCGCATCGGGATCCGCGACGAACGCCTGCAGCCAGCCGAATTCCCGGGCCGCCCACAGGACCGTTCCGGTGCCGTCCGGTGCGCGCAATTCGTGCCGCGACCTGCCGTCCACGTCGACGTCCAGTGCGCTGAACGGGGTGTCGAGGGCCACACCCGACAGCGTGCGGGGGCTGGTGAAGTCGTATTCGGTGCCCGCGACGGCCTGCGAACCGCCGCTGGGCAGCATCCGCTCGTCGAGCGGCAGCCGGGTGCCCGCCGACAGGCGCAGCGTGCACTCGTCGAGGGGGACGTCGCCGGCGCGGACGTAGGAGTGGAAACCCATCCCGAACGGCGCCGGGATGGCCCCGGTGTTGGTGGCGGTGTGCGTCACGGTGAGGCCGTCGTCGCCGAGTGCGTAGTCGACGGTGAGCCGCAGCGGGTACGGCCACCCCTTGTGGAGGCCGACGTCGATCGACAACTCGATGCGGTCGTCGGCGTGATGTACGACACGCCAGTCCCGGCGACGGACGAATCCGTGGCTCGCGTTGGCGAACCCCGGCTCCGTGATCTCGAGCTGGTGGTCGATGCCGTCGAAGACGAACCGGCCGTCGCGGATCCGGTTGGGCCACGGCGCGAGGATCAGCCCGGCCGACAGCGGTGGCCGGGTGCCGAGGTCCCACGTCTCGGTGAGCGCCACAGGCCCGTCCGGACCGTCCCGTTCGAGTAGCCGGAGTCCGGCACCGGTGGCCGCGATACCGGCCCGGTAGCCGCCGCCCCGGATCTCGAATCCAGCCGTGGCAGGCCTGTCCGTCTTCGACGACTGCGATTCACCCATGCATTTCAGTGTGCACGAGATCTGCACGAGATATGTGATGGCGCACAGGAACCTAGCGCGTGACCTTGTACCGCATCAGTGCCGGGAACGCGAGCGCGGCGATCACCACGCCGATGACGACGAGGACGCCGCCACCCGCTGCGGCGACGCTTGTTCCGACCGCCGCGGCCGCTGCGCCGTGCAGGACGTCGCCGATCCGCGGACCCCCGGCGACGACGACGATGAAGACGCCCTGGAGTCGTCCGCGCATCTCGTCCGTGGCGACCTGCTGGAGCATGGTGCTGCGGAACGCGGCGGAGACCATGTCGACGGCGCCGCCGAACGCGAGGAACGCCAGAGCGATCCACAACAGCGCGGGACTGCCGTCCGGTGAGGCGAGTCCCACGACGACGCCGAAGCCCACCATCGCCAGACCCCACAGCGCGATGCACACGATCACGGCGCGGCCCTGACGCCGGACCCTCGGCAGCCAGCCGGAGAACACGCCGCCTGCCACCGCGCCGACGGACATCGCCGCGAACAGCAGGCCGAGCGCCACACCGCCGGAGGCCGGATCGCCGAACGTGTCGTGCGCGATCTGCGGGAACAACGCCCGCGGCATGCCGAACACCATCGCGATGATGTCGACGACGAACGACGCGAGCAGCACCTTCTGGGTGGCGAGGTAGGCGAACCCGTCGAACACCTCGCGCAGCCCGGCGCGCCGGGACTCCCCCGTCGGCGGGATGGCCGGCAGCCGGAGGACCGCCCACAGGGTGGCCAGGAGGGCGATCGAATCGACGAGATACAGCGTGGACAGCCCGACCACCGGGATCATGACCCCGGCGAGCAGCGGTCCGGCGATCGCGCCGAACTGCATGACCGTCATGTTGAGCGAGTTGGCCGCGGGCAGCTGTTCCGCCGGGATGAGCCGCGGGATGATCGCGCTGCGGGTCGGCTGGTTGACCGCGAAGAATGCCTGCTGCAGTCCCAGCAGCACGAGCACCAGCCACACGTTGTTCAGACCGAGCGCCGCCTGCACCCAGAACAGCACCGCGGTGAGACCGAGGCCGACGGTGGTGATGGTCAGCAGTTTCCGCCGGTCCATGACGTCGGCGAGCGCGCCGCCCCACAGCCCGAACACGATCAGCGGTACCAGCGCGAAGACACCGGTCAGGCCCACGTACGCCGAGTTGCGGGTGATCTCGTACACCTGCTGCGGCACGGCCACGACGCTGAGCTGCCCACCGATCACCGTCACGATCCCGGCCGCCCACAGGCGCCGGTAGTCCCGGTTCTGCAGCGGCGCCGTGTCGGCGAGCAGCCGCCGCTTCCTCTTCTCGGTGACGGTGTCGGTCATTCTTCCCTTAGCTCGTTTCCCATGCTCACTATTCCCGGGCGGTCACGGCTGCAGCCGCTCCACCGTCCACGAGCCGCCGGCCTGCGACGTCCGGATGCGGTTGTGCATCCGATTGGCGCGGCCCTGCCAGAACTCCACCACCGCGGGGCGGATCAGGATTCCGCCCCAGTCCGGCCGCACCGGGATGTCGACGTCGACGGGGAACCGCTCGCCCGCGTGCAGCAGCGCCGCGTCCAGTTCGGCCCGCGACGCGATCGGCCGCGACTGTTCGGACGCCCACGCGCCCAGCCGGGATCCTCGGGGCCTGCTGTGCCAGTACTCGTCCGTGACCTCGGCACTCACCCGCTCGACCGGGCCGCGGACGGTGATCTGCCGGGCGACGGGCACCCAGGTGAACGTCACCGACGCGTAGGGCACCGACTCCAGCTGGCGGCCCTTGTCCGATTCGTAGTTGGTGAAGAACAGCACGCCGTCGGCACTCAGTCCCTTGCACAGGACGGTGCGGGTGCACGGATGACCGTGCTCGTCGACGGTGCCGAGCGTCATCGCGTTGGGTTCGGTAACCCCGGCCTCCACGGCGTCCTCGAGCCACCGGCGCATCAGGGGAAGCCAGCCGTCGCTCAGCTGGTCGGCATCCAGATCGGCGTCGTCGTACCGTCCGTCGGCGCCCTGCTGCCCGTAGCCGACGCGCATGGCCGCGAGGTCCTTGTTCACCGGTTTCGGCTGTTCTGCATCTGGAGACACAGCCGAGAACGCTACTCCCGGGAATGCACTGATCTGCTCTCCGGTGACACCGGCTAAAGTTTTGGGGACCGAACCCGTCCCCTCGGATTGCAGCCGCGATCGTGCGATGCCCGGGGACGGCAAGTCGATTGCGCGGACGAGGGTGCCTGCCCATCCCGCATGCACGCCCAGCGCAATTGTCGAACGCCGAGACAGTGCCGCTCTGACCGGGGGGCACTCGAACGAGGAGAGTCCACGAGCTATGTCAGCTAGCGCGGCAATACCGGACGATTTCGTCAGCGGACTGGAAGGCGTGGTCGCGTTCACCAGCGACATCGCCGAACCCGACAAGGACGGCGGCGCCCTACGCTACCGCGGCGTCGACATCGAGGAACTCGTCTCCAAGCACGTCACGTTCGGCAACGTGTGGGCCCTGCTCGTCGACGGCCGCTTCGGCCCCGGACTGCCCCCGGCCGAACCGTTCCCCCTCCCCGTGCACACCGGCGACGTCCGCGTCGACGTCCAGGCCGGCCTCGCCATGCTCGCCCCCATCTGGGGATACCAGCCCCTCCTCGACATCGACGACGACACCGCCCGCGAACAACTCGCCCGCGCCTCCGTCATGGCCCTGTCCTACGTCGCCCAGTCCGCCCGCGGCATCTACCAGCCCGCCGTCCCGCAGCGGCGGATCGACGAGGCCAAGACCGTCACCGAACGGTTCATGGTCCGCTGGAAGGGCGACCCCGACCCCGCCCACGTCGCCGCCATCGACGCCTACTGGGTCTCCGCCGCCGAACACGGCATGAACGCCTCCACCTTCACTGCCCGCGTCATCGCCTCCACCGGCGCCGACGTCGCCGCCTCCCTGTCCGGGGCCATCGGCGCCATGTCCGGCCCGCTGCACGGCGGCGCCCCCGCCCGTGTCCTGCCGATGATCGAGGACACCGAGAAGTCCGGGGACGCCCGCGCCCTGGTCAAGGGCATCCTCGACCGCAAGGAAAAGCTGATGGGCTTCGGGCACCGCGTCTACCGCGCCGAAGACCCCCGTGCCCGGGTGCTGCGCGCCACGGCCAAACGCCTGAACGCTCCCCGCTACGAGGCGGCCGCCGCCCTCGAGCAGGCCGCGCTCGCGGAACTGCGCGAACGCCGCCCCGACCGGGCCATCGAGACGAACGTCGAATTCTGGGCCGCGGTCATCCTCGACTTCGCCGAGGTCCCGGCGCACATGATGCCCGCGATGTTCACCTGTGGCCGCACCGCCGGCTGGTGCGCCCACATCCTCGAGCAGAAGCGCCTCGGCAAACTCGTCCGCCCGGCCGCCATCTACACCGGGCCGGCACCCCGCACCCCCGAGTCCGTCGAGGGCTGGGACCAGATCGCCCACACCAGCTGACCGTCTCCCCCGCCTGAATCAGTAAGGAACAGAAAGTAGCGATGACCTCCACACCGATCATCCCCGCAGACCTCCTGCCCGCCGACGGACGGTTCGGCTGCGGACCGTCCAAGGTTCGCCCCGAACAGCTGCAGTCGCTGGTCGAGGTGGGCGCCTCGGTGTTCGGCACCAGCCACCGCCAGAAGCCCGTCAAGGACGTCGTCGCCAGCGTGCGGTCCGGCCTCGCCGATCTGTTCTCCCTGCCCGAGGGTTACGAGGTGGTGCTCGGCAACGGTGGCACCACCGCGTTCTGGGACGCGGCCGCGTTCGGCCTGATCCGGGAGAAGTCGCTGCACCTCACGAACGGCGAGTTCAGCTCCAAGTTCGCGTCGGTCGCGAAGAACAACCCGTTCATCGGTGACCCGATCGTCGTCTCCGCCGACCCGGGCAGCGCGCCCGAGCCGGTCTCCGATCCGTCCGTCGACCTCATCGGCTGGGCGCACAACGAGACGTCCACCGGTGTCGCGATCCCCGTCTCGCGTCCCGCGGGCTCGGAGAACGCGCTCATCGCCATCGACGCCACGTCCGGCGCAGGCGGCCTGCCGGTGAACGTCGCCGACGCCGACGTGTACTACTTCGCGCCGCAGAAGTGCTTCGCCGCCGACGGTGGACTGTGGATCGCGCTGATGAGCCCGAAGGCGCTCGAGCGGGTCGCGGAGATCAAGGATTCGGGTCGCTGGACCCCCGACTTCCTGTCGCTGCCCATCGCCGTGGACAACAGCTCCAAGGACCAGACGTACAACACGCCTGCGGTCGCGACGCTGCTGCTGCTCGCCAACCAGATCGACTGGCTGAACGGCAACGGCGGCCTCGACTGGGCCACGTCGCGTACCGCCGATTCGTCCTCGCGCCTGTACCAGTGGGCCGAGGCCAGCGATTACGCCACGCCGTTCGTCACCGACCCCGCGCACCGCTCGCAGGTCGTCGGCACCATCGACTTCGACGACAAGGTCGACGCCGCCCAGGTGGCGAAGATCCTGCGGGCCAACGGCGTCGTCGACACGGAGCCGTACCGCAAGCTGGGCCGCAACCAGCTGCGTGTCGGCATGTTCCCGGCGATCGACCCCGAGGACGTCTCGCAGCTCACGAAGAGCATCGACTGGGTCGTCTCCCAGCTCGGCTGAGTCCCGGCACCTGCACCGTCAGCCCCCGGCACCGAAGTGCCGGGGGCTGACGGCGTCTCCGGATCAGTCAGTGTCGAGGAAGCGGTGGAACGGCGCGAGGGCCTCGTCGCCGAGATGCGGCCCGCTCACCTGGATCTCGACGCTCGCCGCATCGAGCACGTCGGCGCAACCCAGCGTGAACCGCGGCCCGTCCGGGAGGATCCGGGAGAAGTCCGCGGACGAGGCCGCGTAGACCACCCGCGTGATCCCCGCCCACACCATCGCCGCACTGCACATCGGGCACGGCTCACCGCTCGCGTACATGGTGGCGCCGACGAGGTCGCCCGTCCGGCCTTCACCGCAGGCGGTGGTGATCGCGTCCAGTTCCGCGTGCTCGGTGACGTCGGCGGACGTCGCCACGGAGTTGGCGCCCTCACTGATCACGTGACCGTCGGCGCCGACCGCGACCGCACCGAACGGCCTGTTGCCCGCGTCCCCCGTCTCGTCGGCGAGCTCGATGGCCCGCCGCAGGTGGGCAAGGTCCACGTCGTCGACATCCCTCTGGCTCATCGACTCAGATCCACTTCTGTTCCGACGCCCCGTTGCCGGGCTGTGTCGATCAGTATGCGCGCCGCGGCGAGGTCCTGGAGGCCGATCCCGACGGAGTTGTACAGCGTGATGTCCCGATCGGATGTGCGGGCGACGGCGCGGCCCGCAATCACGTCGCCCAACTCCACGGCGACGTCGTCCGCGGTGATCGCGCCCTCGGCGAGCGCGAGCAGCGTCTCTCCCGATTTGGTCATCGTGGTGGCCACCGAGTCGACGACCACGCGGGCGCGTCGCATTCCCTCGCCGTCGATCTCCCGGTGGTCCGCGCGCGGCGGCGCCCCGACCGCGTTGACGTGCAGGCCCTCTCCGAACCAGGCGCCGAGCACGATCGGATCCCTGGACGGCGTGAGGGTGCAGAGGACGTCGGACGACCGGGTGACCGCCTCGGGTGAGGTCATCGGCTTGATCGAGACGTCGAGATCTTCTGTCCGGCTGCGGAATTCCTCGATCGTGGTTTCCGAGCGCGACCACACCAGCACCGTCTCGACGTCGGACACCCGGGCGATGGCCCGGACGTGTTCGACGGCGAGGGTCCCGGCGCCCACCAACCCCAGCACCCGGCTGCCTGGGCGCGCGAGGTGTTTCGTGGCCACCGCGCTGGCGGCGGCGGTGCGCACCGCGGTGATCAGGCGGCCGTCGAGCAGGGCCTCGCATTCGCCGGTGTCCGCGGAGGTCACGAGCACGGCGGAGCGTTGCACGGGCAGTCCGCGGGCGGCGTTGCGGGGCAGGTCGACGAGCATCTTCACCGCGGCGGCGCCGGCGGAGTGCGCCCCCGCGACCATAGGGATGAAGGCCGCACCGGCGGCGTGGCCCGGCGACTGCAGGGTCATGGCGGGCGGGGCGGGTGCGTACGCCGTCCCGGCCGCCAGGTCGGCGTGCGCCCGTTCCACCGCGGCGAACACCTCGGCGCGGTCGACGAGACCGGCCACATCGGAGTGGGAAAGGATCAGTGTCACAGGAGTTCCTCGCTGAGAGTTCGATCAGGACGTGCGCGCGAACGCGACGGTCAGGTTTGCGGGCGAGCGGCTGTTGCGGAGGAATCCGCTGACCGCGACGATCGCGATCACGTACGGCAGCATGACGAGCAGGGCGAACGGGACCCCGACACCAAGGGCGGGCAGCGCGAACTGGAGGGCCTGTGCGATCCCGAAGAACACGGACGCCCAGATCACGCCGAGCGCCCGCCACCGTCCGGCGATCACGGCCACCACCGCCAGGTACCCGATTCCGGCGGTCATGTTGTCGCTGAACGACCGCACCTCGGACAGCGCGAGTTGCGCACCGGCCAGTCCCGCCGTCAGTCCGGCGACGAGCACGCACAGGTAGCGGACCTTCCGCACCGGCAGTCCGCTCCAGTCGGCCGACTGCGCGTCCTCCCCGACCGCGTCGACGACGAGACCGGCCCGGGTCCGGCGCGACATGGTGACGGCCAGCAGTCCGACCACCGCGAAGCAGAAGTAGCCGAGTGCCGTCTGCGAGAAGAGTGCCGGTCCGAGGATCGGGATCCGGTGCAGCAGCGGGATCTCGAGGGTGGCGAATCCGGGGGCGTTGCGGCCCTTGCCGTCCGCGAGCAGCAGCCGGGCGCCGTAGGTGGTGGCGCCGAGAGCGAGGGCGTTGCTCGCGATGCCCACCACGATCTGATCGGCGCGCAGCGTGACGCTCAGCAGCGCCTGCAGCAGTCCGAACAGCAGTCCCGCCGCCAGCCCGGCCGCGAGACCGGCCACCGAGGATCCGGTGGTGACGGCGCCGAGCACACTGGCGAACGCTCCGGTCAGCATCATGCCCTCGAGGCTGAGGTTCAGCACGCCCGCCCGCTCGCTCACCAGTTCCCCGCTCGCGGCCACCAGGATCGGGAGTGCGAATCCGATGCCGCTGACGGCGATGTCCGACGCCGTGTTCATCATTGCTTCGCTCCAGCCAGGTCGGGGACGTCGTCGGTTTCCGCCGCCGTCGCTGCGGTCGCTCTCGCTCTCCGGCCGGTCGCGGTCCACAGCACCGCGCCCGCGATCAGGATGATCATGAGGGATTCCATGATCGACACGGTCGATGCCGGGACACCGGCTGCGAGTTGAAGGTTGATTCCGCCCGACACGAGGAAGCCGAGGAGCAGCGACACGGCACCGACGGCGAGCATGGAACCGCGGGCCAGGAGTCCGACGACCAGCCCGGAGAACCCGTAGCCGGAGGAGAATCCTTCGACGAGCACGAACGGCGCCGTCGCGACGAGGATCCCGCCCGCGAGTCCGGAGAACGCGCCGGCGCAGGACAGACTGAGGAAGCGCAGCCGCCCGACCGGCAGTCCCAGGCGCGCCGACGCGTCCGGGTTCAGGCCGACGGAGCGGAGCCGCACCCCGATCGCCGTGCGGCGCAGGACCACGCCGACGACCGGAACCGCGATCACCGCGATCCACAGCGCGATCGTCGCCGGCGACCGCTCGATCCCCAGCAGTGGCAACTGCGCGGCCTCGACCAGCGGCGCGGACTGCGGCAGGGTTTCCGAGGACGTGACGGGCTGGCGAAGGAGACTGGGCTCGTGGACCATCAGCAGCACCAGGGCTAGGCCGACGAAGTTGAGCAGCAGAGTCGTGATGATCTCGCTGGTGCCCCGGCGGACCCGCAGGAACGCGGCGATCGCCGCCCACGACCATCCGCCGCCTGCCGCCGCGAGGAGTACCGCAGTGACGGCGATCGGGGCGGGCGTGCCCTCTCCGAGGCCGGTGCCGACCGCGGTCGCGGCGATGCCTCCGACGCACAGCTGGCCCTCGCCGCCGACGTTCACCAGTCCGGCCCGGTGTGCGACGGTGAATCCTGCCGCCACGAGCGCCAGCACGGCGGCAGTGTTGAGGGAGACGCCGATCGCGTAGCCGCTGCCGAACATCCCTTCGGACAGTGCCTCGGCCGTCTCCGTCATGGTGGCGCCTGCGGCGGCGGCGAGGAGCAGTCCGACGAGTCCCGCGACCGCGATCGCGGCGATCGCCACCGGAAGTGGGTGATGCACCCAGATTCGAAGTCGATTCATGCCGCCGTTCCCGTCATCAGTTCACCGATGTGCTGCCGCGCCGTGGCCGCCGCCGTGTCGACGGGCCCGAGCAGGGCCCCTCGGTAGCTGACGAAGATGCGGTCGCAGAGCGCGAGCAGTTCGGGGATCTCGCTGGACACGACCAGCACCCCGGTTCCCGAGGACGCGCAGCCGCGGAGTCGGTTCAGGACGAATTCGACCGCCCCGATGTCGAGTCCACGGGTGGGTTGCGCCGCGACCAGGCACTGCAGCTTCTCCGTCGACAGTTCGCGGGCGAGGACGACCTTCTGCTGATTGCCGCCCGACAGCGAACCCATCGGTGTTGCCGGTCCGGGTGTCCGCACCGAGTACTGCTCGATCAAGGCCCGGGCCGCGGTGTCCATTCGCCGGCGGTCGAGCAGACCCATCCGGCGGAAGCGGTGCAGGCGCCCGAGGAAGAGGTTCTCCGACACGGACAGTTCCGCCACCATCGCCTCCCGGTGACGGTCCTCCGGCACGACCCCGAGACCGAGCCGGGTGCGTTCGGCCGGCGAGGCCGACGTGATGTCGGCGTCCCCGAGCGTGACCGTGCCCGACTCGGGTCGGGTGGCCCCCGACAGCACGGCGACCAGTTCGCTCTGCCCGTTCCCTTCGACGCCCGCGATGCCGACGATCTCACCGGCGCGCACGTCGAAGTCGAGGCCGGACAGGGCGACGCTGCCGTCCGCCCGGGTGGCGTGGATGCCGTCCAGCGCCAGGACGACGGGTCCGGTCGCCCGCCGGTCGGGCACCGCGGCGAGCACGGGGTTCAGGTCCGGCACCGGTCGTCCGACCATCGCGGTCGTCAGCTGGGGAATCGTCAGCTCCGACATGCGGCCCCCATCTGCCACCTCGCCTCCGCGCAGCACGGTCGCGGCGTCCGCGACGCGGGACACCTCACCGAGTTTGTGGGTGACGAGGACGACCGCCTTGCCCGCCGCCGCGACGGCCTGGCACGTCTCGATCAGGGCGTCGATCTCGGCGGGATCGAGCACCCCGGTCGGCTCGTCCAGCAGGATCAGAGAAGGGTCGGTGAGCAGGGCCTTCACGATCTCGACCTTCTGCCGCGCACCGATCGGCATGGCGGAGACCAGCGCATCCGGATCGATCCGCAGGTGATAGTCGTCGGCGAGCCGGTCGAGCCGGGTCCGCAGTGCCGCGCGCCGCAGTCGCAGCCCCCGCCCGGTCAGCAGCAGGTTCTCGCCGACGGTCATCGTGCCGATGAGACTGAAGTGCTGGTGCACCATCGCCACGCCGTCCGCCATCGCAGACGCGGGCGATCCCGGGGCGTAGGCGCGACCGGACAGGGTCATCGTTCCGGCGTCGGGTCGCAGACCCCCGTAGACGACGTTGCAGAGCGTCGACTTCCCGGCCCCGTTCTCCCCGAGAATGCAGTGCACGGTTCCGGGTTGCACCGACAGGTCGACGTCACGGAGGGCCCGAACGTCGCCGAAGGTCTTCCCGATTCCCGTGAGTTGCAGTGCTGGTGTGCTCATGTCAGCCCGCTCGATAGGGCTCGACGGCACCGGTGGCCAGGGCGGTCTTCGCCTTGTCGAGTGCGTCGGCGACGGCGGGGTCGGCGCTGCACAGCAGGAAGTCGGTGCCGCCGTTCGGCGACGTGAGACCGAACGCCACGTTCTCGGCCTTCCACGTTCCGTCCAGGATGGACTGGACGGCGTACTCCACTTCCTTGCCGATGTCGGTGTGCACGTAGCCGACGTAGGCGGGACTCGAGCAGTCGCCGGGAATCGGCCCGCCCACCATCAGCGCGCCCGACTGCGCGGCGGCCTGTTCCAGGCCGGACTTGCCGAGGTTCACGATCTGCCCCACGGCGCCCGCGCCGGCGCCGTAGTTGGCGAGCGCGGCCTGCTTCGCCTTGGCCGGGTCGTTGAAGTCGCCCAGGTACTGCGGGGTGAGCACCTGGGTGCCGGGCCGCGCGAACTCGGCGCCGTTGCCGAAGGCCTTCGCGGCGTTCACGATGGCGGGCAGTTCGACACCGCCGACGAACGACACGGACGGGGTCTTGGACGCCGTCGCCGCCACCGCTCCGCTGAGGAACTCGGCCTCCGCCTGCTGCGGGTCGTAGTAGGCGAGGTTCGGCAGCGGGGACGCGTCGGCGGGTCCGCCGATCTCGACGAACTTCACGTCGGGGAACTGGGGTGCGACCTTGCGGACGTCGGCGTCCGTCTGACCGCCGAGCGAGACGACGAGGTCGTTCGCGGTCGCGAACCGCACCAAGGCCTGCTGGTAATCGGCGGCGGCGACCTGCTCGACGTAACTCAGTTCCACCCGGTCGCCGACGGCTTCCTCGAGTCGCTGGTAGCCGAGGTATCCCGATTCCATGAACCCGGTGTCGGAGACCGATCCCGGGAAGAACACCCCGACGCGCAGGATGTCGCCGGAGGCGGTGCCGGCGTCCGAAGACCCGCAGGCCGTCAGGGTTGCCGCGACTGTTGCGACCGCGCACAGCGCGGGGACGAGGGCTCGGGCGGAGAGGGTCGTGTTCACGCGCTGGACTCCTTGACTCAGGAACCGCCACAGTTAGCGGTATACCGTTATTTGAATTTTGGAGGCGCGTCATTTCCGCCGTGTTACACAGACGTAAGGACCCGCATCCAGCCGAGGGCGGCGCACGGGTGCGCTCTACGGTGGCTGACGTGGCCACCACGACGACAGGAGACCGGGTGAGCGGTGCAACCGACGCGTCGGCGCCGAAGTCACTGCGCGAGACCGCGTACAACGAACTGCGCAAGCGAATCGTCAACCTGCAACTCACCCCCGGCCAGCGTCTGATCGAACGCGACCTCGCCGCGGAACTGCAGGTGTCCCGGATCCCACTGCGCGAGGCCCTGCACCTGCTCCAGACCGACGGACTCGTCGTGATCGTCCCCCGCCGCGGCGCCATCGTCGCCCCCTTCGGCGTCGACGAGGTCCGTGACCTCTTCGACGTCCGCGAGAGCCTCGAAGTGCTCGCGGCCCGCCTCGCCGCGCAGCGGGCCGACGACTCCCACCTCACGGCACTGCGTGACCAACTCGCCGCGGCACGAGCCGCCACCGCCCGCGACGACAAACCCGCCATCGCCGCCGCGAACGCCGCCTTCCACGCCGTCATCGTGGACATGTCCGGCAATCCCCTGCTGCAGTCGATGCTGCAACCGCTCGCGACGCGCGTGCAGTGGTTGTTCCACCTCACGAAGGAACGCGATCCCGGACAGCAGTGCGACGAGCACGCCGAGCTCTACGACGCCATCGCGGCGGGCGACGCCGACCACGCCGCGGAGATCGCGTACCGGCACGTGGCGTCGGGTCGCGAACCCAGCCTCGAGCTGGCCGAACACTGGTCTGCACCGGCGATCGACCCGGTGGAGGCCACCCGCACGAGGCAGCGCACACCCCGCAGGAAGGAACGATCGGGAAACGAGGAAGCGTAGCGCGCAGCCGAATCCGGGACGGGATTTACCCGCGCGTGTCCTGCCGCGCGGGCTGTCACGAATGAATTACAGTTGCCGGGGTGCAGAGTCGCGAGCCGGCGCGATAAGGAGGTCAACGTGCGAGAGCTTCGAGTGATCGGTCTCGAGCCCGATGGATCGCACGTCGTGTGCGCAGATGCCAGTACCGGCGAAAAATTCCGGCTTCCCGCCGATGACAAACTCCGCGCCGCATCCCGCGGGGACATCGCTCGACTCGGCCAGATTGAGATCGAAATGGACAGTCAGCTCAGGCCCCGAGAAATCCAGGCCCGCATCCGTGCCGGCGCCTCCGTCGAACAGGTTGCCGACGAGGCCGGTATCCCCCTGGCGAAGGTGGAGCGTTTCGCGTACCCGGTTCTGCTCGAACGTTCCCGTGCAGCCGAGATGGCGCAGGGCGGACACCCGGTGCGCGACAACGGCCCCGCCGTTCCCACTCTCGCCGAGATCGTCACGCAGGCGTTCCGCGCGCGGGGCCACAACATCGACGACGCCACCTGGGACGCGTGGCGCGACGAGGACAATCACTGGGTCGCCCAGCTGCAATGGCAGGCCGGTCGCACCACCAACGCGGCGCACTGGCGGTACCAGCCGGACGCGCACGGTGGCACCATCGTGGCCCTCGACGACACCGCGTTCGACCTGATCGACCCCGACTTCGGCCGTCCGCTGCGCGGATTGGCGCCGGTGGCGTCCGACGAACCGGAGCAGCTCGAGCTCGCCGAGTTCCCCACCGAGGTGGAGGTGCCGACGATCGAGCCCGAGGAGATCATCGAGGCCGACGTCGCCGAGCAGCCCGAGGACGAGCCCGCTTCGCCCGAGGAGCCTGCCGCACCCAAGATCGCCCCACACCAGACGAACAACAAGGACAAGCGCGGCAAACCCGCCCTCCCCTCCTGGGACGACGTCCTGCTCGGCGTCCGCAGCAGCGGACGCTGACCGTCGGCGCGGTAAGCAGGCCGAGAACACGGTCGGGGTCGTACTCTTTCAGGAAGACACCGGAAGAGGGGGATGACCGTGGGGGCCAAGGTATCAACGATCTGGTACGTCGACGTCCCCGACCCCTCGGCTGTTCTGCGCGCTCACCCCGAGCCCGACCTCGCTGCGGCGCGGCGACTCGCCGCCCGCCTCCATCCCGATCTGGCGGCCACCCCCACCGGCCCGGTTCCGCTGGCCGAGGCCGCGCGACTCGACGCCGCCGGGACCGTGCATATCGGTACCTACGCCGGCGTCACCGTCGTGTGCGGGCCCGACCTTGCCGTTCCCCGGCCGTCGACCCTGCCCGGAACCCGCATCCGGCCCACCGAATCCGCGAAGACGTACTACGTCGCATCCAAGCCCGACATCGCGTGGGGCTCGTTCGCGATGTGGGAGGACGGGCACCTGATCCGCGCGTTCAGCGCGACGCCGGTGCACATCCACGAGGACCTCGGCATCCCCCTGGTGTGGGAGCGACCGTTCTGGGCGGGCGACTTCCCGCTCGAGCACCCGCCGGGCGTGCTGCCCGACCCGCAGTCGCTGCCGTTCCACCCGCAGCAGTTCGCCGAGGGCGCCAACCGGGAATGGCTGAACTTCCGGTACACGGGCGCCCCGGAGGGCACCGAGATCGACCCGAAGGAGATCACCGTGCTCGGGTTCGCCGTCCACCTGCCCGGTGAGGGTCCGGTCGAATCTCCCGCCGAGGTAGAACAACCTGCTGAGGTGGAACAACGCGCCCCCGAGCCGGTTCCCACGCCCGCTCCACCGCCGCCCGCTCGAAAGGGCGGACTGCTCCGCCGCTACTTCGGCTTCTGACGCCTGCCGGAGTCAGGCGGCCCCGACGAGCAGCGCCGACCAGCCGGCGAGAACTCCGGCCGCGGCGCCGTACACCAGCCACCGCCACACCGGTGTCCGGCGCAGTCGCCACACCGACGGCGCGACCCCGGCCACCACGATGAGTTCGAGGACCACCGCCAGCGCGGGATTGATCCGGGCGAGCTGCGAGCCGAACGCCATGATCGCGACGGCCACCACCGCCGCGGCGAACGCTGCCACGAGAAGTCCGGTGAACCACGGTGTTTCCGCCGGCGGCGGATACGCGGAATGAGGGGGCAGCATCCTCACCTGCCCGTGCGGACGCGCTCGTAGAACGCCATCGCCGCCGCCGTCGCGACGTTGAGCGAATCCGTTCCGGGCGCCATCGGGATGCGGGCACGAATGTCGGTGGCCCGCATGGCATGTTCGGTGAGTCCGGGCCCTTCCGCGCCCAGCAGCAGCGCCACCTTCTCCCCCGTCATCGCCTCGGCCAGCGTCACCGCCTCGGGGTTCGGGGTCAGCGAGATCAGTTGGAACCCCCGCTCCCGCAACGCGTCCAGATCGTGCGGCCACTTCGTCACGTGCGCGAACGGAACCCGGAGGACGTGCCCCATCGACACCCGGACCGCCCGGCGGTACAGCGGGTCGGCGCACCCCTTGCCGAACACCACGGCGTCGACGCCGAGCCCCGCGGCGTTGCGGAACATCGAGCCCAGGTTCTCGTGATCGTTGACGCCCTCGAGCACCGCGACCGTGCGGGAGTGCTCGAGCACGTCCGACAGTTCGAGGGGTGCGGGGCGACGCGCCGCCGCGAGCACACCCCGGTTGAGGTGGAACCCGACGACCTCGGCCATGACGTCCGCCGTCGTCCGGTAGAACGGCACGTCCACGCCGTCGAGATCGTCTGCCAGTTCCTCCAGCCGCCGATCGACGCCGAGCAGACCGATCGGGTCGAACCGGGACGCCAGCAGTCGCTGCGCCACCAGCACACCCTCCGCGATCACCAGACCCTTGCCCTCGGGGAGGTCGGGACGCCGGTCCGAGGAGTTGAGATCGCGGAAGTCGTCCAGCCTGGTGTCGGCCGGATCTGTTATGTCGATGACGTGAACCACCGGTCCATATTGCCGTATGCGGGGCGTCACAGCGTTGACTCCCCTCCGCGGGGCGCGAAAGCTCGAAGGAATGAAGCACCTGCACGGACGCACGGCTCTGGTGACCGGCGCCTCCGGCGGTCTCGGCCGCGTCGTCGCCCGGGCTCTGGCCCGCGAGGGTGTCGCCGTCGCGGTGTCCGGCCGGCGTGAGGACCGACTCGCGGAACTCGTCGCGGAACTGCGTGCGCTCGGTGCGCGCGCCGAGGCCGTGCCCGGGGACCTGAACCGACTGGACCTGGTCGATACGCTGATCGAACGCACCGAGGCGGCGGTCGGCCCCCTCGACGTCCTGGTGAACAACGCGGGTGTGGAGAACGTCTCGGCCTACACCCGGCTGGATCCCGCCGAGCTCACCGCCATGGTCGACGTAAATCTCACCGCACCACTGCTTCTCACCCGCCGGGTGCTGCCCGGGATGCTCGACCGCGGCCTCGGTCACGTCGTGTTCGTGTCGTCGCTGGCAGCGAAGATCGGTCCGGCGTACTGCGCGCCGTACGCCGCGACGAAGGCCGGCCTGGTCGGTCTCACCCAGTCGCTGCGCGCGGAGTACGCGGGCGCACCGGTCGGCTTCTCCGTCGTGTGTCCCGGGTTCATCGCGGGCGACGGCATGTACCAGCGGATGACCGAACGCGGAATCAGGGCCGGCCGGATGGCGGGCGAGACCAGCATCGACAAGGTCGCCGCCGCCGTGATCCGGGCGATTCGGCGGGACCTGCCGGAGGTCGTCGAGAGCGGAGCACCGATCCGCCCCCTGCTCGCCCTGGCCCAGATCGCGCCGGGACTCGCCGAGCGGGTGGCCGCGCGGTTCGGCGCCACCGAGATGTTCCGGCGGTTGAGCGAGGACCGCGGCCGGGTGGAGCCGGATGGTTGACGGCATGCTCGGTTGACGGCGTGCACCGTGGCCCGAGTCGGGTACCGGGGCGTGGGCACTGATCTAGGCTCGCGGACGTGAGTGATTCCACGCCGACGGTCGGTTCGCCTTCGGAACTGGCGCGGGCGCTGGACGCCACCGGTTACCTCGCCGACGACGGCGTCGCGATGGCCGCGTTCCTCGCCATACGTATGGGACGGCCCCTGTTCTGCGAGGGCGAACCCGGCACCGGCAAGACGTCGCTCGCGGCCGCGCTGTCGGAGGCGTTCGGCCTGCCGCTGATCCGGTTGCAGTGCCACGAGGGCATCGACGCCGCGCAGGCGCTCTACGACTGGGACTTCCCGCGGCAGCTGCTGCACCTGCGGACGCTGGAGGCGGCGAGCGACGGATCGCTCGAGGCCGACACCGTCGAACGCTCCCTGTACACCGAGCGATTCCTGCTGGCGCGGCCCCTGCTGCGGGCCCTCACCGAAGCGCCGTGTGTGCTGCTCGTCGACGAGATCGACCGCGCCGACGACGAGTTCGAGGCGTTCCTGCTGCAGGTCCTCGACGAGAACGCCGTCACCATCCCCGAACTCGGCGACGTGCGGGCGGCGACACCGCCGCTGGTGGTGCTCACGTCCAACCGCACCCGCGAGGTGCACGACGCCCTCAAGCGCCGCTGCCTGTACCACTGGCTCGAACATCCGGATCTGGCGCGGGAGGTCGCGATCCTGCGCCGCCGCCTCCCCGGCATCGGGGCCGAACTCGCCGGTCAGGTCGCCCACGCCGTCCGCTCCCTGCGCGAGATGGAACTGCTCAAGCCGCCGGGGGTGGCCGAGTCGCTGGACTGGGCGCGTGCACTGCAGGAACTCGATCGGGACGTGCTGGACGCGGAGACCGCAGCCGCGACGCTCGGCGCCGTCCTCAAGTACCGCGAGGACCTCGAACGCGTGGCCCGGGCGGGACTGGACCGGCTCCTGGCGGGGTGAGCACCGTGCCCGCGGCCCCGGACGCCGGCGACCCGCTGGTGGGGTTCGCCGGGTTCGCGCACGCCCTCGCGGCGGCGGGACTGCCGGTCGCGTCGGACGCCGTCGCCGCATTCACGCGGGCGCTCCGCCAGGTGGATGTGGGCGACCCGGGTCAGGTGTACTGGGCGGGTCGCGCGACCCTGTGCCGCGGCCCCGACGACATCCCGCGGTACGACGCGGCGTTCGAGGGCTGGTTCGGCGGTACCGTGCCGTTGCACACGCCGCGGTCCGGGGAGCAGCCCCGACGGGCCAAAACCGCCGCTCTGACCTCGACGGACGGCGGCGACACCGGTGGGGACGCACCGCGGCTGAGGGTCGCGGCCGACGACGCCGAGGTGTTGCGCCACCGGGACATCGCCGACCTCACCGCGGCCGAGCGCGCGCACCTCGCCGAGCTGATCGCCACCCTGCCCCCGCGGCCCCCGACCCGCCCGGCCATCCGGATGCGCCCCGCCCGCCGGGGCGCCGTCGATCCGCGGCGCACGGTGCGGGACATGCTCGCGGCGGGCGGCGAAGCGGTTCGGCCGAGCCACCACCGCAAGGCCACCCGGCCGCGCCGGATGGTGCTGCTGATCGACGTGTCCGGATCGATGAGCCCGTACGCCGACGCGCTCCTGCGGTTCGGTCACGTCGTCGCGCGGAGCAACCCGGCGGGCACCGAGGTGTTCTCGCTGGGCACCCGGATGACCCGGCTGTCCCGGGCGCTGCGGGTCCGCGACCCGGAAGTGGCACTGGCCGCCGCGAGCCGGGCCGTGCCCGACTGGGCGGGCGGCACCCGCCTCGGCGAGACGCTGTGCGCATTCCTGGACCGCTGGGGGCGCCGCGGCGTGGCCCGCGGCGCCGTCGTGGTGATCTTCTCCGACGGCTGGGAGCGCGGCGACCCGACCCTGCTCGCGGAGCAGATGGCTCAGCTGCGCCGGCTCGCCCACGCCGTGCTGTGGGTGAATCCGCACGCCGGCGCGGACGGATACGAACCGGTGCAGTCCGGGATCGTCGCCGCGCTGCCGTATGTCGACCGGCTCCTCGCCGGCCACAGTCTCGCAACGCTGCAGGAATTGCTCGAGGTGGCGCGCCGGACGTGACCGATCCGGAAACGGTTCCCCGATTCGGGGTGTTGTTCGGGCCCGGTCGGCGCAGAGTAGGACGTATCACCTGAGGCTCTCGGCTTTGGAGGCGCGATGCGCATCACCGTCACCGTCGACGGAACGGCATACACGGACGACGTCGAACCACGACTACTCCTCGTCCATTATCTTCGGGACCGGCTCGGCAAGGTCGGCACCGTCATCGGCTGCGACACCGGGAACTGCGGGGCGTGCACCGTTCATCTGAACGGTCACAGCGTCAAGTCCTGCTCGGTGCTCGCCGTGCAGGCCGACGGCGGTGACGTCCTCACCATCGAGGGCCTGTCCCGCAACGGGAAATTGCACCCCGTGCAGCAGGCGTTCCGCGACAACCACGCCCTGCAATGCGGCTACTGCACACCCGGCATGATCATGCAGACCCTCGACCTGCTCGCCGAGGAACCCGACCCGGACGAGCGGACGGTGCGGCTGGGGTTGGAAGGCAACCTGTGCCGCTGTACCGGGTACCAGAACATCGTCAGCGCGGTGCAGGACGCGGCGCAGCGGTTGCGCGGCGGCAGCACCGCCGAGGCACCGAAGGACGCGAAGACCGACACCGCGCCGGGAGGTGTGCGATGACCGCCACCACCGAACCGGAAATCGGCAAGGCCCGCAGACGCAAGGAAGACGAACACCTGATCACGGGCCGCACCCGCTGGACCGACAACCTCGTCCTGCCCGGCATGCAGCACCTGGCGATCCTGCGCAGCCCGTTCGCGCACGCCCGCATCACCGGAATCGACACCTCCGCCGCCCGCGACCTGCCCGGGGTCGTCGCCGTCCTCACCGGCGCCGACCTCGCCGACGAACAGGGCAGCCTGCCGTGCGCCTGGCCGATCACCCCGGACATGAAGTCGCCGCCCGCCCCGTCCCTTGCGGTCGACCGGGTGAACTTCGCAGGCGAGGCCGTCGCGGTCGTGGTGGCGCGCAGCGCCTACGAGGCGCACGACGCACTCGAGGCGATCGACGTCGAATACGACGACCTGCCGGTCGTGCTGGACCTCGCGGCCGCGGCCGCCGACGGCGCCGACCTCGTGCACCCCGATCTCGGGACGAACGTCAGCGCCACCTGGACCTTCGATTCCGCGGAGGCCGGTACCGGCGGCGACGTGGAGGACGCCATCCGCGACGCCGAGGTACTCGTCGAACGCACGTTCCGGCAGCAGCGGCTCATCCCGGCGTTCATGGAACCCCGCTCGGTGGTGGTCGACCCGACCGGCGCCCAGATCACGATGTGGTCGGCCACGCAGATCCCCCACATCCTGCGGCTCATGCTCGCGATGACGCTCGACATCCCGGAGCACAAACTGCGCGTCGTCGCCCCGGACGTCGGCGGCGGTTTCGGCGGCAAACTGCAGGTGACACCCGAGGAGGTCATCGCGCTGCTCGTCGCGCGGCGACTCGGCAAACCGGTCAAGTACACCGAGTCCCGCAGTGAATCGATGGTCGCGGCCCATCACGGTCGCGACCAGATCCAGAAGCTGACGCTGGCCGCCCGCCGCGACGGCACCGTCACCGGCATGAAGGTGGAACTGCTCGCCGACATGGGCGCGTACCTGCGGCTGGTGACCTCGGGGGTGCCGATCCTGGGCGCGTTCATGTTCAACGGCATCTACAAGTTCCCGGCGTATCACTTCACGTGCACCAACGTGTTCACCGACAAGGTGCCCACCGACGCGTACCGCGGGGCGGGGCGACCGGAGGCGACGTTCGCGATCGAACGGATGATGGACGAACTCGCGACCGAGTTGTCGCTCGACCCACTGGAGTTGCGGGCGAAGAACTGGATCACCCACGAGGAGTTCCCGTTCGACACCGTCGCGGGCCTGACATACGACTCCGGCAACTACGAGGCCGCGACCGCGCACGCGCGGGAGTTGTTCGACTACGACGGCCTGCGCCGCGAGCAGGCGGAGCGCCGCGAGCGGAAGGACCCGGTGCAACTGGGCATCGGGGTGTCCACGTTCACCGAGATGTGCGGGCTGGCGCCGTCGCGCACCCTCGGTGCGCTGGCCTACGGGGCCGGCGGGTGGGAGCACGCGGCGATCCGGATGCTGCCCACCGGCAAGGTCGAGGTGGTCACCGGTTCCTCCGCGCACGGCCAGGGCCACGAGACCGCGTGGAGCCAGGTGGTCGCGGATCAGCTCGGGGTTCCGTTCGAGGACGTCGAGGTGCTGCACGGCGACACCCAGACCTCGCCACGCGGGATGGACACGTACGGTTCCCGGTCGCTGGCGGTCGGTGCGATCGCGGTGGTGAAGGCCGCCGAGAAGGTGATCGCGAAGGCCAGACCCATCGCGGCGCACCTGATGGAGTGCGCCGAGGACGATCTCGAGTTCACCGACGGCCGGTTCCGGGTGAAAGGCACCGAGAAGGCGGTCGGCATCGCCGACGTCGCGCTCGCGGTGTTCGCCGCGCACGATCTGCCCGACGGTGTGGAACCGAACCTGGACTCGGAGGCGGCGTACGACCCGGAGAACTTCTCGTTCCCGCACGGCACGCACCTGTGCGCGGTGGAGGTCGACACCGAGACCGGGAAGGTCGGCATCCGCTCCTACGTGTGCGTCGACGACATCGGGCACGTGGTCAACCCGCTGATCGTGGAGGGGCAGGTGCACGGCGGACTCGCGCAGGGCATCGCGCAGGCCCTGTACGAGGAGGCGGTGTACGACGAGTCCGGCACCCTGCTGTCGGGTTCGTTCGCCGAGTACTCGGTTCCGTCGGCGGCGGATCTGCCGTCGTTCACCACGGGCCGCACCGAGACCCCCGCCACCGGTAACCCGCTGGGCGTCAAGGGGGTAGGCGAGGCGGGGACGATTGCGTCCACCCCGGCCGTCGTCAACGCCGCCCTCGACGCGGTCCGGCAGTTCGGGGTGCGTGACATCGAGATGCCGTTGACGCCGATGCGGGTATGGCGTGCCGTCCACACCGCTCAGGAAGGTGCCCGATGATTCCGTCGAGCTTCGATTACGTCGCCCCGACCTCCGTCGACCAGGCAGTGGCCGCGCTCGCCGAGGCAGGCGAGGACGCCAAGATCCTCGCGGGCGGGCAGAGCCTGCTGCCGGTCCTGCGGCTGCGGCTGTCCTCGCCGAGCGCCCTCGTCGATCTGGGCCGGATCGGTGAGTTGCGCGGCGTGCGCGAAGACGGGGACAGCATCGTGATCGGCGCGATGACCACGTACTACGACGTGATCCGCAACCCGCTCGTGCACGAGCACGCACTGCTGCTCGTCGAGGCCGGCCGCACCGTCGCCGATCCGCAGATCCGGCACCGCGGCACGCTGGGCGGTGCTCTCGCGCATGCCGATCCGGCGGGTGACCTGTGCGCACCCGCGCTGGCCCTGGACGCCACCCTGACCGTGGCGGGCACCGCGGGCAGACGAACCATTCCGGTCGCCGACTTTTTCGAGGGTTACTACACCACCACGATGCGACCGGACGAGATCCTCGTGGACGTGCGGATCCCGAAACACACCGGCTGGGAGGCGCGGTACGAGAAGTTCAACACGGTCGCGGAGGCCTGGTCGATCGTGGGGGTGGCCGCGACGATCCAGGTGGACGGCGGCACGATCCGGCAGGCGCGGGTGGCGCTGACGAACATGGGGTCGGTGCCGGTGCGCGCCCGCGGCGTCGAGGACGCACTCGTCGGCAAGGCCGCGGACCCGGAGTCGATCCGGGCGGCGGCCGAGCACGCCGCCGAGGGCACCGACCCCGTCACCGACGGCAACGCCGACGCCGAGTACCGCACCCACCTCGCGAGAGTGCTCACCCGGCGGGCCGTGGCGACGGCGGTCGGCGTCTGAACGGCCCCGGCCGTCAGGACCGTGGGTCGCGGCTCGCCTCCACCGCCTGTTCGGTGGCGTCGCAGACCACGACGGGGCGCGGTTCGGGCACGTTGCGCAGTTCGATCACCGGGAGGTGGCGTCCGGCGACCGGTCTGCGCACCTTGATCCACACCCGCTGGTGCCGCATCAGGTACAGCGCCGCGCCGATCCCGCTGACCAGGGAGATCGCGCCGCCGATCACAAGCGGGGCGCGGGGGTCGAGGACGTCGGCCAGCCATCCCAGAACAGGACTGCCCAGCGGGGTGCCGCCGAGGAAACAGAGCATGTAGATGCCCATCACCCGGCCGCGCATCTCGGACGGCACGGACATCTGCAGGATGTTCATCGCCGCCGTCGTGAACGTCAGGGTGAGCGCACCGGTCGGGACGAGCATGATCGCCACCAGCGCATACGTGGGCATCACTCCGACCAGGATCTCGAACGCCCCGAACGCGGCGGCGGCCCCGAGGAACGTGCGCAGCCGGGGCGGGGTCCTGCGTCTCGCGGCGATCGTGGCGCCGGCGAGCGTGCCCACGGCAAGGGTGGTCGACAGCAATCCGTACGCGTCCGCACCGCGCTCGAACGTGTTGCGGGCGAGGACGGCGAGACTGATCGGGAAGTTCAGCCCGAACGTCGACACCATGAAGATCGCCACCATCAGCACCCGCAGGTCGGCGCGGCTCCACACGTAGCGGAAACCCTCCCGGACCTGCCCTTTCCCGCGTTCCGCCTGAGGTGCGGTGAACAGGTCGCGGGCGTTCATCATCAGCAGGGCGATCAGCACGCCGGTGAACGTGCCGACGTTGAGCAGGAACACCCAGCCCGTGCCGATGAGGGTGATCAGCACACCGGAGATCGCCGGGCCGATGATCCGGGCCGTGTTGAACGTCATGGAGTTCAGGGCGATGGCGTTGGGCAGCGAGTCCTTGCCGACCATCTCGATGGTGAACGACTGCCGCGCCGGCGCGTCGATCGCGGACGCGCAGCCCATCAGGAACGCGATGAGATAGACGTGCCACAGGGCGACCAGTCCGCCGACGTCGAGCAGGCCGAGCACCAGTGCGCACAACGCCATCGACACCTGTGTCGCGATGAGGATGCGCCGCTTGTCGTACCGGTCGGCGAGGACGCCGCCCCACACGGACAGAAACAGGGTCGGGCCGAACTGCAGTGCCATCACGATCCCGACCGCGAGAGCGTTGCCGTTCGACAACGTCAGGACGAGCCAGTCCTGCGCCACCCGCTGCATCCACGTGCCGACGAGGGAGACGATCTGCCCCGACGCCCACAACCGGTAGTTCCGGGTGCGGAGAGCGACGAACATGCCGGTCTTCGGCTGGTCTGGGGCAGTGGTCTCGGGTTCGGGCGGCACCCTTCCATCTTGCTCCCGTCACCGGAGTGCCTTCGACCTGCCCCTGCGCGCGCCTCGGTGGCCGGGCGACTGGAGGTGCCGATTGCGTTCTCCGGCAGATGATTTGCTGCGCGACTTCGCGGGAATGAAAACCTACCCGGGATACGGGGAGCCGAATGCCGTTGTACTACTGGGCAGCTGCCGATCAGCCGCGGCGGTTCACTCCGAGTCGGCGACGATGGACGTGATGATGCCGACCGCGTCGCGGAGGGTCTTCAGCTGAGACTCGTCGAGCCCGGACAGCCGCTCGTTCATCCACGCCTCGCGGGCGTGGGTCTCGTCGGCGATCAGCGCGTGACCGGCGTCCGACAGCGTGACGATGATCTGGCGTCCGTCGGTGGGATGCGGTGCCCGCTCGACCAGTCCCAGTTCGACCAGCGACGCGATGACCCTGGTCATCGACGGCGGCTGCACCTTCTCGCGGGCCGCGAGATTGCCCGGCGTCATGGCGCCGTCGCGGGCGAGGGTGGCCAGTGCCGACAGCTGGGTCAGCGATACCTGGGCGTCGACGCGGCGCCCACGCAGGTGACGCGTGAGGCGCACGACAGCCAGGGAGAGGTCGCTGGCGAGTGCTCGCGTATCCGTGGTCACGGGAATGACAATACGGGACCGATCGGCCGCCGTTTACGTTACTGCGTCGGTGATCGGACCGACCGCGAAGTAGGCCACGAACAGAAGCGCCACCACCCACATCAACGGGTGAATCTTCTTGATACCACCGCTCGCAGCATTGAGCACGACCCACGAGACGAATCCGACGCCGATGCCGTTGGCGATCGAGTACGTGAACGGCATGACGATGATGGTGAGGAACGCGGGCAGCGCGATCGAGAACTTCGTGAAGTCGATGTCCCGGACCTGGCCGATCATCATCGCGCCCACCACGACCAGCGCGGGCGCGGCCGCCTCGATCGGCACCACCGAATACAGCGGGGTCAGGAACATCGCGGCCAGGAACAGCAGTCCCGTCACCACATTCGCGAGTCCGGTGCGGGCGCCCTCGGCGATACCGGAAGCGGATTCCACGAAAACCGTGTTGGACGACGCGGAGGCCCCGCCGCCGACGATCGCGCCGGTGCCCTCGACGACGAGGGCCCGTCCGATGTTGGGCAGGTTGCCGTCCTCGTCCGTGAGGCCCGCCTCCTTGCCGAGCCCGGTCATCGTGCCCATGGCGTCGAAGAAGTTGGCGAGCACGAGCGTGAACACCAGCAGGCTGGCTGCGAGCACGCCGATGCGGGTGAACGCCCCGAAGATGCTGACGTCGCCGACGAGGCTGAGGTCCGGAAGTTCCGCCAGCACTTCGGGAGCAGCCGGGACGCTGAGGTTCCAGCCGTGGGGGTTCACGCCCAGCGACGGTCCGACGCCGGCGACGGCCTCGATGATCGCGGCCAGCACGGTGGTGACGACGATGCCGATCAGCAGACCGCCGCGCACCTTGCGCACCACCAGGACACCCATCAGCAGCACGCCGAACACGAACGTCAGGGTCGGCCAGGAGGAGATCGATCCGTTGATGCCCAGGCCGACGGGGACGGTGGTGCCCGCGACGTCGGGGATGCGCCGCACGAACCCGGCGTCGACGAGACCGATGAACGCGATGAACATGCCGATACCGGCGGCGATGGCGGATTTCAGCTCGGCGGGAATGGCATTGAAGACGGCCGTCCGGAAACCGGTGAGCGCCAACACGACGATGATGACACCGTCGATCACGACGAGACCCATCGCCTCGGGCCAGGTGACCTGCGGCGCGATGGTGACGGCGAGGAGACTGTTGATGCCGAGGCCCGCCGCGATCGCGAAGGGGTAGTTCGCGACGACCCCGAACACGATGCTCATCAGTCCCGCCACCAGGGCTGTGACCGCGGCCACCTGGTTCACGGGGAGGATGTTGCCGAGGACGTCCGTCTTGGCGACGGCGTCGTCCGGGGAGAAGCTGCCGAGGATCAGCGGGTTCAGCACCACGATGTACGCCATCGCGACGAACGTCACCACACCGCCGCGAATCTCCGCGCCTACCGTCGAACCACGCTCGGTGATCTTGAAGTAGTTGTCGAGCAGTTTCGGAGCAGCACCCATTGTTCAGTCCCCATCGCCAGAAGTCGCGCGTCGCCCTTGGAGATTAGGGCACCACGGCGAGGGTAGCGTTCATTCGGTGAACGAAACCGCAGATCGCCGACCCCTCACTCAGCGCCTCGCCGACCCGCGACCTGCGCTGATACTGGGCACCACTCTGTGGGCGGTCGCAATGGTCGTGGTGATCGTCACGGGCGGCCGGTGGTCGGATGCGCTTCCGACGTGTATAGCCGGTGTCGTCGTCGGATTCCTCGGGTACGGATTGTTCGCGTTGCAGAGGCGGGCGGCGCGGCGCGGCAGCCGCGGGGCCCAGCAGGGACTGCTCGAGTGATACAGCAGGGACTCGATCTGTCCTAGGCGCGGCGGGGCCGGGTGCGGGTCAGCAGGATCCAGAACGCCGCCCACAGCGCGCCGAAGGCCCACCCGGCGAGGACGTCGGTCATCCAGTGCGCGCCCAGGTAGACGCGCGACAGCCCCACCGCCAGCGGGTACAGCACCAGCAGGAAGACGAGCGTGATCCGGACGTGCCGCACCAGCACGTCCCGGAGCACGACGGCGACGAGCACGCCTGCGAGGATCGCGGTCATCATCGCGTGACCGGACGGGAACGAGAACGACGAGATCTCCACCAGCCGATCCGGCAGTGGGGGACGCTGCCGCTCGAACAGATTCTTGAGCGCGGTCATCACGGCCAGACCCGACAGCATCGCGCCGGCGACGAGGACGGCCTCCCGCCGGCGGTCCTGCAGCAGGAGGGCCACCGTCAGGACGGTGGACACGATCCAGGCTGCGACCGTTCCGCCGCTGTGCGTGATGACGGTGACGACGTCGATCAGCCAGGGTGTGCGCTCCTCGACCGCGCTGTCGAGAATGCTCTGGTCAAACGACACCGGCGGCGCCCCACGTGCCCTCGGCCCAGGACTCGGAACAATGCGTGGTGCCCTGCTCGTCCACCCACCACGGGACCGAGATCTCGGCGTCGACGGCGCCCGTGAGCTTGACCGTGAGCCGGGGATGGACGGCGACGCGCCCGCGGGGCAGGTCGCGGCCGAGTGCGGCGAAGGCGAGCACCGCGGCGGGTTCGCGATCCCACGTGGATTCCCGTCCGGAACCGGTGACGGTGCCGCGGATCGCCGCGGAGGCGAGCGGGACGTCCAGCAGATCGGCGAGCGACTCGGCGGTGTCCAGGCTCCCCACCACCAGGCGCTCGCGCGGCACGGCGGCGGCCAGCCACGGTTCGTCCAGGACCAAGGAGTCGGCGGGGTCGACCAGGGTGCCCGTCAGGCCGCGCACGTGTTCGGGCAGGTGAAGTTCCTCGAGGTCGAGGAGGTGCCCGGCCGCGGCCGCCGCCAGCAGGCTGTGGGTCCGCGCCGTCACCGCCGGGGTCGGCTCGCGATCCGGATCGGCCAGTCGGTCCAGCAGTAGCTGCGCGAGTTCCGGTGAATCGACCGTCGCGGGCGCCAGCGCGGCGGCGAACACGGCGGATTCCGGGTGCTCGACGGGGTCGAGCAGACCGGCGAACGTCTCGTCGGCGGGGTCGCGGAGCAGACCGAGCACCTGACCGTCCAGTTCGGCGTTGTGCCGCAGCCACCAGGCCGTGTACCCGGCGCGGTCGGCGAGCAGCGGACGCGTCGCCGGGTCCCGGGCGAGCATCGTCAGCGCCTGCGGCCAGCGGTCCTCGTCCACCAGGTCCAGGTCGCGTACCGCCCCCATCACGTCGGGGTCGTCGTCGAGCGTGTCCCACCAGCGGTCCTCGTCGTCGAGGTCGTGGTCGGGACCGGTGGGGAGTTCGGCGCGCAGCACGGTGAAGCCCCAGCCGACGCCCACGGCGCGGAGGGCGTCCTCCCCCACCCGCTCGGCGAACGCGGAGTCCACGCACGTGAACGGCGAGTCGTCCACCAGGACCTCGGCGAGTGGCGCACCGGGCAACAGCAATTCGTCCGCCCCGCGCAACTCCCCGTCGACATCCGGCAGGGGCAGCAGACCGAGCCACGACGGCAGAACGCCGGGATCGACGCGGCCCGCGAGGGCGAGCACCGCGACCGACAGTTCCTCGGCGGCCGCCGCGTCGTCGTGGTCGAGGTCCTCGATCTCGGCGCGCAACGCCGGATCCGAGAGCAGGTCGACGGCCGTGGCCGTCTTCGCGCCGAGCCGCGACAACAGCGGGTGCGCGGCGTCGGGGTGGACGAGCCTCGTCCAGTCGACACCCAGCACTCCGTCGATGTCGTGACCCAGCAACACCGTTCGCGGGCCGGTCACCGTGCGGCCGTCGGACAGCGGAACCGGGATCGACGCCAGTTCCTCCGCCGCGAGGGCGTCGACGGCCAGCGGTTCGAGCGCCGCGTACAGGCGCTGCCACCAGGACGGTTCCCGTTCGATGCCACTGAGCAGTTCGGTGAGGCGGGCCAGACCGAGGCGGTGGGCGTCGACCGCGGCCAGTGCAGGCGCCCAGCGGGGGCCGGACAGATCCGGGACGACCAGGCCGTCGACGATTTCGGCGAGCAGTTCGGCGAGTTCGTCGGTGAGCCCGGGGACCACCGACGCCCGGCCGGGGGCCTTGTCCTTGCCGTCGACGGTCGGCAACCAGGGGTGCTCGCGGAGTTCGGCGACGAGATGGTCGCGCAGCGCCGAGTCGACCTCGCTGCGTGCGAACGCGGGGACGGGAACCAGCGACAGTCGCTGCTCGGGCGGCACCGCGGCCACGAACTCGGCGTATCCGGTGGCCAACTCGGCGATCGCGGCGCCCGGCAGGATGCGTCTGCGGTCGGGTTGCATGGCGATGTCCGCGACGAGGATCGCGGGTACCGACAGTTCCTCGTCCGAGCGGGTGGGGGCGCGCAGCACGTCCTCGGTGACGGGTGCGACGACGCCGTCCCGGACCGGGACGAGCCAGCGTGCGCGCCCGGACTCGTACTGCCACCAGCGGTCGTCGCCGATCGCGACCTCGGTCAACCCGGACTCGAGTGGCCGTTCGCGTCGGCGGAACTGCTTGTCGCCCACGGTGATCGAGACGAGCGCCGGGAGCTCGAGCAGAAGGTCGGGGGCCTCGCGCGCCATGTACGCGAGCAGCGACTCGCCGTCCACGTCCTCGCGCAGCGTCAGCACGACTTCCGACGCCGCACCAGCGGCCGGGCGGGTCTCGGTGGGCCAGGCCAGCCGGAGGGCAGGCACACCCGCGCCCGGGTCGGCGCCGTCGAGGTCCCGCAGTTCCGACCTCGTGCGGTCCGCCGAGAACAGCACCGAACCGGACGTCGACCGCAGTTCGACCTCGTCGCTCACCGACAGCACCGCCGTGAAACCGACGCCGTAGCGGCCGACGGTCGCCCCGGACTTGTTCGACGCCCGCAGCGCGACCAGCGCCTGCACTCCCGGCTCGTCGAGCGGTGTGCCGGTGTTGGACACGCTGAGGACGCGTCCGTCGAGGTGCACGGACAGCTCGCCGGGCACTTCGGCGCGGGCCGCGGCGTCGGCCGCGTTCTGCGCCAGCTCGGTGAGGAGCCGGTCGCGGTAGCCGGCGCGGGCCAGATCGGATTCGGCCGCGGCGTCCTCCCGCAGGCGGGTCGGGGACGTGCGCCACGCGAGGAGCGTCGAATCCCTCAGGGCGGCGGTGCCGAAAGGATCGGCTAGCTGGTCGATGCGGATTCCTCGGCGTCGGTGACCTCGGCAGCAGCTTCCGTCTCGGGTGCGGCCCGCTCGACGACCTCGACGGCGCCGTCGTCGTACGCGTCGTACTGCGGCGAACCGGCGCCCGTGGGCAGCAGGGTGTCGGAGTGGGCGCCGCACCCGTAGGTCACGTCGACGACGTGCCCGTCGGCGGCCATCTCGTTGCCGCACACCCCGAACGCCCCGTGCAGGGAGCCGGCGAGCGGAAGGTAGAAACCGCACAACCCGCACGTCGACGGCGCGGCCTTGGCCATCTCGGAGTCGGGGCCGTAATCGCCGTCGTGCCAGCGCTGGGCGGCATCGAGACGACCCTCGAGGCTCATCGTCTGCTTGCGGCCCAGGCCCAGTTCGAGGGCGGCGTCGTCGATCTCGGGGTCGCCCGTCGCCACGTAGCCGGGGACGAGGCGGGGGTCACCGGCAGGCGGTGCCAGGAGATCGCCCGCGGACAGGTCACCGGGCCGAATCCGCTGGTCCCACGGAATCCATTCGGGTGCGACCAGCGCATCGGGTCCCGGGAGGAGGGCGAGTTCGCTGACGGTGGCACGGTCCGACTCGGGATCGGCGGCCACCACCACCGCCCACTGCCAGCCCCGGTAGCCCGGAAGGTCCGCAACGAAACGGTGAGTCGCGGCGCACTCGTCCTCGGACGTGACGCCCAGATAGTCGCCGACTCCCCCTTCCTGCAGTTCGACCACTGCGGTTCGGGCGAGCTCGACGGCGTCGGTCAGTACGGGACGCGCCACTGCGCGCTCGTCGGAAGAAGCAACACTCACACCACCAGTTTGCCGCACCACCGCAAGTGCGTGCCCACCTGGGCTGTCATGCTGGTCCGATGACCGGCCGGAGGCACCTCGTCCCAGCCCTGCTCGCGGTGGCGTGGACGGTCACCGCGTGCTCCCCGCAGAGTCCGGCGGCGGCGGGCGCGGCGGGCGCGAACCTCCGCGCGGAGATCGTCCGCACCGTCGACCACGACCCGAATGCGTTCACCCAGGGACTCGAGATCGACGGCACCGAACTGCTCGAGGGCACCGGCCGCCCCGGCGAATCCTGGGTGCAGGCCACCGACCTCGACAGCGGCACCGTCCGGGCGCGCGCCGAACTGCCGTCTCCCCTGTTCGGCGAGGGCATCACGGTGAGCGGCGACACGATCTGGCAGCTGACGTGGCGTGACGGGGTCGCCGTCGTCCGCGATCGCGCGACGCTCGCCGAACAGCGGCGGGTCCCGTTCGACGGCGAGGGGTGGGGCATCTGCGCATTGCCCGGCGCCCTGGTCACGAGCGACGGCTCCCCCACCCTCACGTTCCGCGACCCGGTCACGTTCGCGCCCCTGCGCACCGTGCAGGCGATGCAGGACGGAAACCTCGTCTCCCGGCTCAACGAACTCGAATGCGCGGACGACGGCGCGATCTACGCGAACGTCTGGACCACCGACGCCCTCGTCCGCATCGATCCGTCGGACGGACGGGTCACCGCGGAGATCGACGCCTCCGCCGTCCGCGACGCGCTTCCGCCCGGCCCGCGGGACGTCGACGTCCTCAACGGCATCGCCCAGATCCCGGGGACGGACCGGTTCCTCGTCACCGGAAAGTACTGGCCGGCCATGTTCGAGGTGCGGTTCGTTCCCTGACAGGCCGATCTGACCAGCATTGGCCGGGGTTGCTGTGGTCGCATGTCTCCCGACTAGGACAGAATTAGGGAGTGACCGGACCGCGCGAACCCAACGAGCCTGACGGCGGTCGGGCTCCTGACGAGAATCCCGGGCCCCCCGTCCATCCCGGCTACGACAAATACCCGCCCGCGGCACGCCCCGGCGGCCGGCGCACGCCGCTGCCGCCCCTGCATCCGGTCGGCGGCGGGCAGCGTCCCCGGTCCGACGAGGAGCGGGCGGACGCCCCCAAGGCGCCCCCGATGCCGCGCAAGCTCACCGTCACCCGGGTGGCGGCGATGCGCAGCCGGGAACTCACCAACAAAGGCATCGCGACGTTCCACCGGGCCGCCAAGGCGGACGGTGCGGACAAGTCTGGGCTCACCGCGCTCACCTACGCGGTGATGGCCAACAACGCGACCGACGCGGCCATCGCCGTCGCCTTGGCGAACACGCTGTTCTTCTCGGCCGCGACGGGCGAGGACAAGACGAAGGTCGCGCTGTACCTGCTGATCACGATCGCCCCGTTCGCCGTCATCGCTCCGCTGATCGGTCCGATGCTCGACCGCCTCCAGCACGGTCGCCGCGTCGCGCTGGCCACGTCGTTCGGACTCCGGACGATGCTGGCGATCGTTCTCGTCTTCAACTTCGACAGCTGGGTGCTGTATCCGGCGGCGCTCGGAATGATGGTGCTCAGCAAATCGTTCTCGGTGCTCAAGAGTGCGGTCACCCCACGTGTGCTGCCACCGGAGATCGACCTCGTACGCGTCAACTCCCGGCTCACCGTGTTCGGGCTTCTCGGCGGAACCATCGGTGCGGGCGCCCTCGCGGGAGCTCTCGCCATGGCCACCGGTTCCGTCGGCGCGCTGTGGCTGGCGGCCGTCATCACCGCCCTCGGCGCGTACCTCAGCATGCGGATCCCGTCGTGGGTCGAGGTCACCGAAGGCGAGGTTCCCGCGACCCTCACGTACCACGGCGACGAACACCCGACCGAGGTGATCGGACGCACCCGCGTGCTGCAACCCGAGGCCCCGGCCGCCGCGAAGACCGGCAAACGTCGGCAACCACTGGGCCGTGCGGTCATCACCGGGTTGTGGGGCAACAGCACCATCCGTGTGCTCACCGGGTTCCTCACCCTGTACATCGCGTTCGTCGCGAAATCGAAGACCGACCACGAACCGCTGGTCCAGGCCGCCATGCTCGGCCTGGTCGGCGCGGCCGCCGGCATCGGCAACTTCGCGGGCAACGCCGCGGGCGCCCGGATCAAGCTGGGCCGCCCCGCACTCATCGTGCTGCGCTGCACGGGCGCAGTGTGGATCATCGCCGTCCTCGCCGCGATCACCGACAATCTCCTGACCGCCGCCCTCGCCACGCTCGTCGCATCGGCCGCCAGCGCCCTCGCCAAGGTGTCGCTGGACGCGTCGCTGCAGCACGACCTGCCCGAGGAGTCGATCGCGTCCGGATTCGGGCGGTCGGAGACCGTTCTACAGCTGAGCTGGGTCGTGGGCGGGGCGCTGGGTGTCCTGCTGCCCACCGAATACTGGATCGGGTTCTCGGTGGTCTCCGCCGTCATGACCGTGGGGCTCGTCCAGACCGTCCTCACGTACCGCGGCAGCACCCTCCTGCCAGGGCTCGGAGGAAAACGCCCCGACCTGGCCGAACAAGAAGTGACCACCGAGCACCACTCGACCCACCGGGCCGACCGATCGACGGGAAATGTGAAGTAAGTGAGAATGCAGGCGCGAACCAAGAAGATCCTGGCACTGATCGCAGTGGGCCTGATAGTGGTCCTGGTGGCCTTCGTCGGAGTCGTCTACACACTGGTCCGCAACTCCTCGCCCCGCCTGCCCGAGATCACGGCCTTCGCGCACGACCGGGCCGAGCAGGTCGCCCCGCTCGGCTACTGCAACCTGTATCTCGAGGACTGCCAGACCGGCGACATCGCCGAACTCGACGTACCCCCCGGCTCGTCGCTGCAGCTGTCGTTGCCGCAGGAGATCGTCGACGCGCCGTGGCGCATGCTCATCGTGTACCAGGATCCTTCGGGCCAGCTCCTCGTCCAGGAACAGGCGCACCGCGCCGGTGAGACCCGCGCCGTGACCGTGCCGTCCTCGGAAGACCTGCAACTGGCCGGCGTCGAGATCCAGCTGCCGTCCGCCGTCGTCGACGAGCAGGGGCTCACGCAGGCCCGGGCCGCCTGGTCGATCAAGACCGCCTAGAACGACACGCTCACGAAAAAGGGCCCCGCGCTGTCACAGCGCGGGGCCCTTCTCGTCGGAGAAATCAGCTGTCGAGTTCGCGTGCGACGGCGCGGACCACCTCGGAGATGCGCTGGGCGGTCTTGCGGTCGGGGTACTTGCCCTTGCGCAGGTCCGGCTGGACCTTCGCCTCGAGCAGCGTGATCATGTCCTCGACCATGCCGTGCAGTTCGTCCGGCGTGTGCTTCTTGGCGGACGGCTCCTTGCGCGCGGCGTTCTGACGCAGCGACGGCGCAGGGTCGAGCACCTTCAGGCTCAGCGCCTGGGGTCCGCGTCGACCGGCGGCCATGCCGAACTCCACACGCTGACCGGCCTTGAGGCCCTCGACGCCCTCGGGAAGAGCGGACGAACGCACATAGACGTCCTCCCCCTCCTCCTGCGACAGAAAGCCGAAGCCCTTTTCGACGTCGTACCACTTCACCTTGCCGGTCGGCACCGCGTTCACCCGCTCATCACTTGGAGTGCAGTTGGTTGCACTTGGTATTTGTTGCACTTGGTATGCAAAACAGCGCGCCCCACCTCTGGTGCGGGACGCGCAGTGCCCACAGTCTACCTTGCACAGACCCCCTCCGGCATTCGGGTTTCCAGGCACTATCGTTGCTGGTGTGGCCCACGAATCGACTCCTTCGAGCACTCCTCAGACACCCCGGAGGGGCGACGGACTCCTGCGGGTCGCGCTCGCCCTCTTCGCGATCGGCTTCGTCGCGATCGTGGCGATCTTCCTGACCCCGGTGGTCTCCGATTCCGAACCGGGTCTCGTTCTCTACCTCATCGCCCTCGCCTGCCCGATCGGGTTCCTCCTCGGAATCGTCGCGGCACTGAGGCAGGGCAGACGCTCGCGCTGACACACCCGACCACCGGGGCATTCCCAACCACCGAGGGGACGATCATGAGAATTCTGCTCAACATCATCTGGCTGATCTTCGGCGGTCTGTGGCTGGCGCTGGGGTACTTCGTCGCCGGAATCCTGTGCTGCATCCTGATCATCACGATCCCGTTCGGCATCGCGTCGTTCCGCGTCGGCGTCTACGCGCTGTGGCCGTTCGGGAAGACCGTGATCGACAAGCCGACGGCCGGGGTCGCCTCCGTGATCGGCAACGTCATCTGGTTCATCATCGCAGGTCTGTGGCTCGCGATCGGGCACGTCGTCACGGCCGTCGCCATGGCGATCACGATCATCGGGATTCCCCTCGCCGTCGCGAACATCAAGATGATTCCCATCTCGCTGATGCCCCTCGGCAAAGACATCGTCGACGCACCGCGGTGATGTGAGCTTACTCACATAACGGCCCGATAACGGAAGGGCAACGGGACGGCGATACGCGCGTCCCGTCGCTACTAGCTGGGAAGAGTCCCGGCGTGCCCAATGAGGCCCCGCAACAGGCGAAGACACACCGCGTTATCAAATGGTGACACTGCGGCCTCGGCCCGTTACCGTCGTCACCGGCCGATGAAACATCGACCACGTCCGGCCCGCCGCGCCAAACCTCGTCCCGCGGGTACCGGAGTCCCGACGAAGCATTCCAGGGACGAGGACGGGGGACCCAAAGTCCTCCAGGGAACGCAAGTTCCCAGACGGACACCGGTCCGAATGTGCCTCGCACAGTCGGATCTTGGGGTGAAGCCAGACCCTCTCCAGCCAGGAGAGGCGAGGCCGGGCGACCTCTCAGCCCGAACCCGACAGCTGACCTCGCAGGCGCGTGTGGAGAGGATCTCTACCATCATGAGCGGACGCCATCGCAAGCCCACCACCACCGGCCGCACCGTCGCCAAGGTCGCCGTCACCGGCGCCATCATGGGCGTCGCCGGAGCAGCCTTCTCGGGCACCGCGAACGCGGCACCCGACTCCGACTGGGACCGCCTCGCGCAGTGCGAGTCCGGCGGCAACTGGGGCATCAACACCGGAAACGGCTTCCAGGGCGGACTCCAGTTCTCCCCGAGCACCTGGAACGCACACGGTGGAACCCAGTACGCAGCCACCGCCAACCAGGCCTCGCGTGAACAGCAGATCGTCGTCGCCGAGAAGGTCCTCGACTCCCAGGGCTGGGGCGCATGGCCGTCCTGCTCCTCGAGCCTCGGCCTGAGCAGCGCACCCACCCAGCGCACCGCCCCCGCCACCGTGCCCGAGGCCCCCGCGGCGCCGGCACTCCCGACCTCACGGGCGGCGTCCCCAGCACCAACGGCACCTCGCAGTACGCGGGCGTCGTCGACAGCGCGATCGAGGCCGTCAAGGCCCAGGGCATCGCGATCGATCCCCAGATCCTGCAGCTCATCGACGCGAACAAGGGACTGCTCGCGCAGTAATCCCCGCAATTCACAGAAGAGGGGCCCTGCACCGATCCGGTGCAGGGCCCCTCTTCTGTCGCGTGGTCAGCGGTTGATCACCGTGTGCGGGTGCGCGTACGGCAACGACTCCGCCGGCAACGGGAACTCGGTGTCCTCGCCGAACGGGGACAATCCGCCCGCACGGGTCGACGACAGTTCGGTCACGGCGTGATCTCCATCGGCGGTTTCGGGCCACCCTGGATCCACATACTGCTTCTTCGAATTGTTAGCCACGGTGCCATTTTGACAGGAGCATTCGGCGACGTACAGCCCAGGTCTCTAATCTGATAGTCGATGACCGACACCGACGACACCACCGCGAGCACCAACGGCACCGCAGTCTCCCCCCGCGGCGCCGCGACGCTCGCGGACTGGCTGGCCGCGCGCAGCGACGCCGAACTGACGGATCTGCTGCGCAGGCGCCCCGATCTCGCGGTCCCGCCGCCGGCCACGATCGTCGTCCTCGCCGGTCGTGCCGAGCAACGGGCGTCGGTCGCCCGTGCGGCCGACAACCTGACGTCCCTGGACTTCGGTGTCCTCGAACTCCTGGCGCTGGGGCGTGCCGACGAGGTGCCCGTGCCCCGGGCCACCCTGCAGGAGGCGGTGCGGTCGCGGGCGACGAAGAAGACCGTCGACGCCACCCTGGACGGCCTGCGGTCCGTCGGGATCGTCTGGGGCGACAAGACGACGCTGCGGATCGTTCCCGCCGTCGTGGCCACCATCCCGTGGCGCGTCGGGCGGAGCGCCGAACCCGTCGAGACGCTCGACGAGGCCGGCATCACGGCGGCGCTGGCCGGGCTGCAGACCGCCGAGCGGGACATCCTCGAGACGCTGGCGAAGTCGAGTTCGATCGGACGCACCCGGGACGCGGCCCCCGGGACCCCACCCGACCGTCCTGTCCAGCGGCTCCTCGCCGCCGGGCTGCTGCGGTGGATCGACGACGAGACCGTCGAATTGCCGTTCCAGGTGCGGCAGGTGCTGCGCGGCGAGGCCGTCTTCGACCCCACCTCG
This sequence comes from Rhodococcus sp. USK10, assembly GCF_019378875.1. NCBI lineage: Bacteria > Bacillati > Actinomycetota > Actinomycetes > Mycobacteriales > Nocardiaceae > Rhodococcus > Rhodococcus sp. USK10. The sequence goes on along the minus strand of NZ_CP076048.1, from coordinate 6,045,134 downwards.
CTGGCCGCGCCCACCGTGACGGGCCGCAAACACAAACCGGCCGACATCAATGCGGCCGCCGCGGGTGAGGCCATCGAATTGGTCCGCCACTGCGAGGACGTCGTCAAGGCGCTCGGCGAGATACCTGCACCGGCTCTGCGGGCGGGTGGTCTCGGGGTCCGGGAACTGCGGCGGATCGCCAAGACGTCCGGCATCGACGAGAACCGGCTGAGCCTGCTCGTCGAACTGCTGGCGGCCGCGGGACTGATCGCGAGCGGCACGCCGGACCCGGCCCCGACGTCCGACACCGGAGAGAACTACTGGGCCCCGACCACCGTGGTCGACAACTGGCTCACCTCCCCGGTCGCCCGGCGGTGGCACGCGCTGGCCGCGGCGTGGCTGGAACTGCCGCGCATGGCGTGGTTCATCGGCATGCGCGACGCCAACGACAAACCGGTCGCCGCGCTGTCCGAGGAAGTGCGCGCGCCGTCCGCGCCGCGGGACCGGCAGGCGATCCTGGGGTTGCTGGCGGAACTGGGCAGCGGGCACTCCGCAGACCCCGCCGAGGTCAGTCGCCTGCTGGCGTGGCGCCGGCCCCGCTGGGGTGCCCGGCTGCGCGTCCACGCGGTGGAACGCACCCTCGAGGAGGCCGCGACACTCGGACTCGTCGCCCGCGGCGCGCTCAGTTCGCCCGGACGTGCGCTGCTCCACGGCGGCGACGCCGAGGCCGAGATGCACGCGTCGCTGCCCGAACCCGTCGACCACGTCCTCGTCCAGGCCGACCTCACCGTCGTCGCCCCGGGACCGCTGACCCCGGAACTGCTGGAGCAGGTCACCCTCGTCGCGGACATCGAGTCCGCCGGTGCGGCGTCCATGTACCGGATCAGCGAGGACAGCATCCGGCGCGCCCTCGACGTCGGGATGACGGCGGCGGAACTGCACAGCCTCTTCGCGACCCGGTCGCGCACACCGGTCCCGCAGTCGCTGTCGTATCTGATCGACGACGTCGCGCGGCGGCACGGCCGGCTCCGGGCCGGTGTCGCGGCGTCGTTCGTCCGCTGCGAAGACCCCACGCTGCTCGCGGAGGTCCTGGCGTCACCGGTAGCGGCGTCCCTGGCCCTGCGCGCGCTGGCGCCGACGGTGGCGGTGTCGCAGGCACCGCTGCGGGAAGTGCTCGGCGAACTGCGGGCGGCCGGTTTCGCGCCGGCAGGCGAGGACTCGTCCGGCGCCCTCGTCGACCTGCGCCCGCGCGGCGCCCGCGTCCTGACCCGGCGCAAGGCCCCCGCGAGCCGCACCCCGGCCGTCGCCACGGACGCCCAGCTCGACGCGGTCGTCCGGACCCTGCGCGCCGGTGACCTGGCCGCCTCCACCCGAGGGTCCGGCAGCATCCGGTCCGACGGGTCGCGGGCCAGCAGTGCCGCGACCATCGCCCTGCTCAACGCCGCGGCCCGCGAACGCTCCAGCGTGACGATCGGTTACGTCGACGCGCAGGGTGTGGCGACGCACCGCATCGTCGATCCCGTCAGCGTCGGCGGCGGCCAGCTCGACGCCTTCGACCCGGCGAGCGGCGCGGTCCGCCGGTTCACCCTGCACCGCATCACGTCGGTGGCCCGCGTCGACTGACCCGTGAGTACTTGTTAACCGCGGGACGTTAACAAGTGCTCACAGGTCGGATAACGATTCTGCGCAAACGCCGAGGAATTCCGGGCCGCGCAATACCGTGTTGCTGGTATGTACCTGGCCGGGGACGACTTACCAGGAGGCAGAACCATGGGTGTCGCAGCAACGAAGCCGTTACACGGTTGGTTACGAGGCGTCGTCCGGCTGATGATTGCGGTGGTGGTTCTGCCCCTCGCGTTCGTCCTCGTCGGCGGCGGGACGGCGTCCGCGGACCCGTACAGCCGTCTGCGTGAACACTGGGTCGACGCGCCCGGCGGGGTCGGGCAGATCAAGATCCGCATGTGGCTCGCGAACAACGGCAGCAACAAGGCCGTCTACCTCCTCGACGGACTCCGCGCGACCAACGACGTCAGCGGGTGGGAGCACGAGACCAACGCCGCGTGGCTGTCCGACCACGGGATCACCGTGGTCGAACCGGTCGGCGGGCAGTCCAGTTTCTACACGGACTGGTACGCGCCCAGCAACACCAACAACCAGCCGTACACGTACAAGTGGGAGTCGTTCCTCACCCAGAACCTGCCCGACTTCCTGGCGAACAATTACGGCATCAGCCGCACCAGCAACGCCATCGCCGGACTGTCGATGGGAGGCAACGCGGCGTTGATCCTCGCCGCCTACCACCGCGACCAGTTCACGTTCGCCGGGTCGATGTCGGGGTATCTGAACCTGTCGGCGCCGGGCATGCGTGAGGCGATCCGCATCGCGATGCTCGACTCCGGTGGCTACAACGCCGACTGCATGTGGGGCCCGCCGTGGGATCCGGCGTGGCTTCGTAACGATCCGTTCGTCGCCGCCCCTCTGATGCGAGGACTTCCGATGTGGATTTCGGCGGGCGCAGGCCTCCCCGGCCCGCACGATCAGCCTCAGTCCGCGATCGACGTGTTCAACGTCGGCACCGGCATGGGTCTGGAGGCCATCGCGCTGGCCCAGAACCGTGCGTTCCAGGTGCGGCTCGACACCCTCGGCATCGGCGCGCACTACGACTTCCCGGCGACGGGAACCCACAGCTGGGGCTACTGGCAGGACCAGCTGTGGGCGATGCTGCCGATGATGAAGGCGTCGATCGGCGCCTGACCATGGCCTTCGGCCCCGTGAGTACTTATTAACGTCCCGCGGTTAACAAGTACTCACGGGTGGCGAAGCCGCATAGGCCTCCCAGAGTTCCCGGTAGACGCCGCCCCGGTCCAGCAGCTCGTCGTGCGTTCCGACTTCCGCGACCCGGCCGCCGTCGAGGACCACCACCCGGTCGGCTCGCGCGGCGGTGCTCAGCCGGTGCGCCACGACGACGGTGGTGCGCCGCCGGGACAGGTTCTCGGTCGCGCGGCGGACCCGGTCCTCGGTGGCCAGGTCCAGTGAGGCGGTGGCCTCGTCGAGCAGCAGGATGTCGGGGTCCACCAGTTCGGCGCGGGCCAGTGCCAGCAACTGGCGCTGTCCGGCCGACAGGTTGCGCCCGTGTTCCCCGATCGGTTGCAGGTATCCGAAGGCCAGCCCGGACACCATGTCGTGGGCGCCGACGGCCCTGCTGGCGGCCTCGACCTCGGCGTCCGTCGCGTCCGGGCGTCCGTAGGCGACGGCGTCGCGGACGGTGGCGCCGAACAGGTGCGGTTCCTGCGGGACCACGCCGAGTCGCTGCCGGAACGACGCGAGGTCCAGGGTGCGGGTGTCGATGCCGTCGACGCGCACCGCCCCTGCGGTGGGGTCGTAGAAGCGGGCGAGCAACTTGAGCACCGTCGACTTTCCCGCGCCGGTCTGGCCGACGAGGGCGACCGTCTCGCCCAGTTCGATGTGAAGCTCCACCCCTCGCAGCGCCTCACCCTTGCCGGATCCGTACGCGAAGTGGACGTCGTCGAACACGATGCCGCCGCGGATACGGTCGAGGACGATCGGATCGCCGGCCTGCGGTGTGGTGGTCGGCGTCCGCATCAGTCCCCTCAGCCGTCCCAGCCCGATGACCGCCTGCTGGTAGCCGTCGAACACCTGCGAAAGTTGTTGCACCGGAGCGAAGAACAGTTCGACGTACAGCACGAACGCGATCAGTGTGCCGACGGTGAGGGTCCCGGTATGGATCCGCGCGGTCCCCGCCGCGAGCACCAGACCGGTCGCCACCACGGACAGGAATTCGACGAACGGGAAGTACAGCGCCATGTACCGCTGGGCCCGGAGCCGCGACTCCCGGAAGTCCCAGGCCCGCCGGGCGAACTGGGCCGCGTTGTAATCCTCGCGCCGAAACGCCTGTGTGACGCGGATGTTCGTCACGTTCTCCTGCAGGTAGGCGTTGACGATTCCGACGCGGTCGCGGGCCTCGGCGTAGGCGGGCACCGACTTCCGGCGGAACACGACGGTGGCCGCGACGAGGACGGGCACCACGAGAACCAGCACGAGGGCCAGTTCCGCGTCGATCACCAGCAGTGCCACCAGCACACCGGAGATGGTCAGCCCGCTGACGACCGCGGTGGCCAGACCCGTCTGCAGGAAGTTGGACAGGCTGTCGACGTCGGTGGTCATGCGGGTCATGATCCGGCCGGCGAGTTCCCGCTCGTAGTACTGCAGTCCGAGCCGCTGCAGTTGCGCGAACGTCTTGACCCGCAACGTGTACAGGAGCCGCTCGCCGGTACGTCCGGTCACCCGGGTCTGCGCGACGTTGACGGCCCAGTCCAGCAGCACCACGACCACGGTCGCGGCCGCCGCGAGCAGCAGCAGGTCGCGGGCGCCCTGCAGCACTCCCCGATCCACGCCGGTACGGACCAGGACCGGCACCGCGATCTGCGCGACGGCGTCCAATCCGACCAGCACCAGTCCCGCGACCAGCGGCAGCAGGAGGGGCCGCAGCAGTGAGCCGAGCCCGAACGCGGGGTCGGCGGCCCGGGCCTCGTCGGCGGCGACGTCCGGGTCTCCGGTGAGCGGTGGCAGGTCGTCGAGTCGGGCCATCACGTCGGGTCCGGGTGGTGCCGACGACAGGATTCCCCCTGCCGCGCCGCCGCGCGAGGGTCCGCTGGCACCGGCCGCCGCGGTCGCGAAAGCCGCTGCGGCCCTGGCGTCGAACACCCCGGACGCCTCGTCACCGTCCTCCCGGCGCCACAGCTCGGCGGTGACGCCGTCGACGTCCGGCAGCGGCGGCGACGGGTCCGGGGCGGCGACGTCGTCCGCACTCGACAGCAGCGCACGGAACAGCGGGCAGCGTTCGTCGAGTTCGGCGCTCGTCCCCACGTCGACGATGCGGCCGTCCGCCAGCACGGCGATGCGGTCGGCCAGGGCGAGCGTCGACCGGCGGTGCGCGATGATCAATGTGGTCCGCTCCCGGGTGGCGACGCGCAGTTCGTGATGGACGGCGGCCTCGACCCGGGCGTCGACCGCAGAGGTCGCGTCGTCGAGCACCAGGATCCGCGGATCGGTGACCAGTGCCCGGGCGAGGGCGATGCGCTGCCGCTGACCACCCGACAACGTCACCCCCTGCTCCCCCACGACGGTCTCGAGGCCGTCCGGCAGCGTGTCGACGAATTCCTCCGCCTGCACCACGCGCAGTGCCTCCCGCACCGTTGCCTCGTCGACGTCCGGCCTGCCGTACGAGACGTTCGCGCGAATGGTCGCGGACATCAGGTAGCTGTCCTCGAAGACGACGCCGAGCGCGGAGCGCAGCGAGTCGAGCGACAGCCTGCGGGTGTCGATCCCCCCGACGGTGACCGCACCCGCGTCGACGTCGTACAGCCGCGGAACGAGCATGGCCAAAGTCGATTTGCCCGAACCGGCGGCACCGACCACCGCCACGGTCTCGCCGGGTGCGATTCGCAGCGACAGTCCGTCGAGCAGTCGGTTCGACGGGTCGTAGCCGAAGGCGACGTCGTCGAATTCCACCGCGAGCGGCCCGTCCGGCAGTTCCACGGCGTCGGGCGCGGTGGTGACGGCCGGCGCGTTGTCGATCACCTCGCGGACGCGTTCGACGCTCGCACGCCCCTGCTGGCTCACGGTCAGCAGGGTGGCGAGTTGACGGACGGGCGACGCGAACGCCGCCAGGTACGTGGTGAACGCGACGAACGTGCCCAGCGACAGTGCGCCGTGCAGCGCCAGCCACCCGCCGAGGGCGAGCACCAAGGCCTGGCCGAGCATCGGGACCGCCTGCAGCGCAGGGTTGTACCGACTGGTCAGCCGCGCGACGCGCAGCCGGGACCGGAAGAGCTCACCCGCCCGCTTCTCGAGGTCTTCGAGTTCGCGGTCCTCCTGGCCGAATCCCTTGACGACGCGCACCCCGGTGACGGCGGCTTCCACCCCGCCTGCCACGACGGCCGCCTGTTCCTGCGCATGCCAGTTGGCGGGGAACAGGTCGACGCGGCTGCGCAGGGAGATGAACCACAGCGCGGGCAGCACGGCGAGGGCGACCAGGGTGAGGATCGGCGACAGCACGGCCATCACGCCCAGCGAGATCGCGAACATCAGCAGGTTCCCCGCCATGTGCGGCAGTAGCTGCAGGAGCATCTGGATCAGCGTGATGTCCGAGATCGACCGGCTCACCACCTGCCCCGTCTGCAGCCCGTCCTGTTTGACGCCGTCCAGCCGCAGCAGTGATCGGAAGGCGTCGCCCCGCAGGTCGTACTGGACGCCGAGGGACAGCTGCCCGGACCGGTACCGCCGCGTGTAGGCGGCGGCGAAGCGGATCGCCGCGAGGGCGACGAGCACCGCGATCCACGGGGCCAGTGCATGATTCGCGTCGACCGCGGCGTTGTCGATCACGTGCCGGACGGCCAGCGGGATGGTGGCGGTGGCCGCGGCCGCCACCGCCGCCGCCCCGTACGCGAGAACGAGATTGCGGCGCTGGCGCAGACAGTAACCGAACAGGTACCGCAGCCAGCCGGTGTTCTCCGGAGCTCCCGTCGTCACTGCGCAGACACCAACGTGGAATCCTTCTCGACCGCAAACTGATTCGCGGGCCGCGGCAGGCCGTAGTGCCCACGCAGCGTGGTCTCGGTGTAGTCGGTGCGGAACAGTCCGCGTTCCTGCAGGATCGGGACCACGGAGTCGACGAACTTCTCCAGCCCGGACGGCAGGACGGCGGGCATGATGTTGAACCCGTCCGCGGCGCCGTTGCGGAACCAGTGCTCGATCGTGTCGGCCACCTGGACCGGGGTGCCCGCGAACGTGCGGTGCCCGCGACCGCCACCGAGTCGCCCGATCAGTTGCCTGACGGTGAGCTTCTCCCGGCGGGCGAGGTCCACGATCAGCGTGTACCGGCTCTTCGCGCCCTCGATCTCGTCCTCGGACGGCAGGTCGTCGGGCAGTTCCTCGTCGAGCGGGAGTTGCTCGGGTTCGAGATTGAACCGCTGCGCCAACTGCTTCCGGGCGTATTCCGGCGAGATCAGCCGCTCCAGCTCGGCCTCGAGTTCGAGGGCCTCCTCTTCGGTGTCCGCGATGACCGGCACGATGCCGGGCAGGATCAGCACCTGCTCCGGGTCCCGGCCCACTGCGGCGACGCGGTCCTTGACGTCGGCGTAGAACGCCTTCCCTTCGTCCAGGGTGGGCTGGGCGGTGAAGATGGCCTCCGAGTAGCGGGCGGCGAAATCCTTTCCGTCCTCCGACGATCCCGCCTGCACGAGCAGCGGGTATCCCTGCGGCGACCGCGGCACGTTGAGCGGTCCCCGCACCTTGAAGAACCGGCCCTCGTGTTCGATGACGTGGACCTTGTCGGAGTCGGCGTGGATCGCGACGTCCTTGTCCGCGACGATGGCGTCGTCCTCCCAGCTGTCCCACAACTTGGTGGAGACGTCCACGAACTCCGCGGCCCGCTCGTACCGGCTGCGGTGGGCGGGGGTGTCGTCGAGCCCGAAGTTCTGCGCTGCGTCGGCGCCGGCCGTGGTGACGATGTTCCAGCCGGCGCGGCCGCCGCTGACGAAGTCGAGGGACGCGAACCGCCGCGCCAGGTTGTACGGCTCGTTGTAACTGGTCGACGCGGTCGCGATCAGGCCGATCTTCTCGGTGGCCGCGGAGATCGCGGTGAGGATGATGGTCGGCTCCAGCTTGCCGCTCGGCCTGCGTTCCGGGTTGCTGAACAGCACCGGGCTGTCGGCGAGGAACACCGAGTCGAACTTTCCGCGTTCGGCGGTCTGCGCCAGCGAGATGTAGTGCTTGATGTCGAGGTTGGCGTTCGGGTCACTCTCGGGCAGGCGCCAGGCCGCCTCGTGGTGTCCGATCGCCATCAGGAATGCGTTGAGATGCAGCCGGCGCTGGGGTGACGAACTCATGGTGTAACTCCTCACTGTGCCGCTACCTCGACGCCGAGGGCGCCGAGCAGCGTATTGCGAAACTCGTGGAACTTGCTGTCGCCGAGCGCTCTCGGCCTCGGAATGTCGACGATCTCGTCGACGACGATCTGCCCGCGGTCGAGGACGAGCACCCGGTCGGCGAGCGCGATCGCCTCGTCGACGTCGTGGGTGACGAGCAGGACGGTCGGGCGGTGGCGGCGGATCAACTCCTGCAGCAGCGCGTGCATCTTGATCCGGGTCAGCGCGTCGAGGGCGCCGAACGGCTCGTCGGCGAGGAACAGCTGCGGCTCGCGGACCAGCGCCCGCGCCAGCGCCACCCGCTGTTGTTCGCCGCCGGACAATTCACTGGGCCAGGCCTTCTCGCGGCCGGCGAGCCCCACCTCCGCGAGGGCGGAGGCGCCCGGGCTCGTGCCGGTGCGGCCCAGCCCGAGCGTCACGTTGTCCAGCACCCGCAGCCACGGCAGCAGCCGTGAGTCCTGGAACGCCACCGACACTTCCGCGGGCACGGTGAGCGTTCCGCCGCGGCCCTCGACGTCGTAGTCGAGGCCCGCGAGCGCGCGAAGCAGTGTGCTCTTGCCGGACCCGCTCTTGCCGAGCAGGGCCACGAACTGGCCTTCGGGAATGTCGAGGTCCAGGTGGTCGAGGACGGTCTTGTCGCCGAATCCGCGGACGAGGGACCGCACCTGCACGGCGGCGGGTTCTAACCGGCGAGTGTCTTGCGCCATGACAGCGACCGCCTTTCGATGTAGCGGAGGACGGCGTCGGACAGCAGACCGAAGATGCCGTAGACGGCGAGCCCCACGAGAATCACGTCGGACTGTCCGTAGTTCTGGGCGTTGTACATCATCTTCCCCAGACCGGTCACCGCGTTGATGCCCTCGACGACGATGAGAGTGAGCCAGGCACCGGTCACCGAGAGACGCAGTCCGAGAAAGAATCCCGGCATCGCACCCGGCAGCACCACCTTGCGGATGAACGTGGCCCGGGACAGCCCGAGGACCTCGGCGAGTTCGACGTACCGGTTGTCGATCGACGTCAGCGAGTTGTGGGTCTGGATGTACATGTGGACGACGACGCCGAGCGCGATGATCACGATCTTGAACGTCTCGCCGATGCCGAGCCAGAGGATCAGCAGCGGGATCAGGCCGAGCGTCGGGATGGCCCGTTTGAGCTGGATCGGTCCGTCGATCAGGGCGTCACCGGAACGCGTCAGACCAGCGACGACGGCCAGGGTCGTCCCGATCACCACACCGAACGCGAACCCGACGGCGGCGCGACTCAACGACGCGGCGATGTGCTCCTGCAGGATGCCGGTGGAGATCAGGTCGACAGCCGTGGTGACCACAGTCCACGGCGCGGACAGCTTTCGCGGGTCGATGAGGCCCGCCAGGCTTCCCGCCGCCCACACCGCGAGGAGGAGCAGCACCCCGGCCAGCCGGGAGAACGGGAAACCCTTGCGCAGGCCCAGTCGCCGGATCGGCCGCTCGGCGGCACCGGACCCGGACCTGTCGGCACCGGCGGCGGTCGTGCGCGCCGGCACGGCTGCGGGCGCGGAGAGAATACTGGTCATCGCTGCACACCGCCTCGGTACTCGGCCGGCACGGCGTCTGCGGCGACGGTTTCGAATCGGCGGTCGAACAGCTCGTTGGCGTCGAACTCACTGAAGTAGCCGGCGTCGGAAAGCAATTGGACGGTGTCCTGCGTCCACTCGACAGCCGCGTCCCAGTTGGCCGGGTACGACGGTCGCTGCCCGACGGAGGCGACGATGCGCTTGCCGTCCTCGGCCGACACCTGTTCGCTCTCCACGTAGTACTTCTGGATCCACGCGTCCTGGTTCTCCCACGCCCAGATCTCCCCGCGCGCCCAGAACGGAATGAACGCCTTGATCGCCGCCGCCTTGGCCGGATCCTGCAGGACCTCCACCGGCGCCCAGAGCACGGTGAGCGCGTCCACCGCGTCGGTCTGCAACGCCTTCGCTCCGTCCGGTCCGTACTGGTTCAGGTACTTCGTCACCGTCGGCTCCGACAGCGGCGCGACGTCCACCTGCTTCGACTGCAGCGCGGTGAGGAACTGCGGGCTGGGCAGCTCGACGAGCTGGACGTCGTTCGTGGTCAGGCCCTGTGCCTTCAGCGTTCGCAGGATCACCACGCCCTGCGCCTGCCCGGGCGAGAATGCGATCTTCTTGCCCCGCAGGTCCGGCAGTGCCGCGATGTCCGAGCCGGGGGCGGTGGCCAGCACGTACTGCGGCTGTTCCTTCTCCCGGACCGCGACGATCTTCGCGTCGAGCCCCGTGGCGTGCGCCTGGATCGGCGGGATCGCGGCGTTGGTGGCCAGATCGACCGCGTTGCCGCGGAAGGCCTGGATCACGTCGGGACCGGCGCTGACGTCCGGCCAGTCCGACACGGTGAACGGGAGATCGGCGATCTTGCCGGTCGCCTCGAGCTGCAGCCGGGTGGTCTTGATCGACACACTGAGCGAGGTTCCTTCCGGAACCTGATCGGGCACAGCATCATCGAGTGCGAGCCCGCCGGAGGAACCGGAGGAGCAGGACGCGAGCCCGAGCGCCACGACGCCGGCGAAGGCAGCGCGCGTGAGGCGCCGGTACCCGGCGGAAGACACGAGTGAACTGGACATGAGTGATCCTTCGAAGGATGTGGTCTCCGGTCGGGCACCCCGGACGCAGAAGGTCGGGTGCCACGCAGGAGCGAGAAAGGAAGAACGGAACGATGTTTCGGCAAACGTCAGGCCGGAGACGTCAGATGCGACCCGGTCGCGTGCGGCGACAACAGGACCCGGAGCGACACGAGGTGGTACGCACGCTGTCCGCCGTGGTGATGTTCACACCAATATCCTTGCGATCCAGCGCAATCCCCGTCAACATTGCTTCCCACCGAATTAACTCCGGCCCTGTGATACACGTCACGAAATTCCGGCCATTGGCCGCACGAAGCTGGTGAGCGGCGCCCGGTAGAGCTCCGCGAGGATCACGGAACCGGCGGACACCGGCAGCGCCCGTCCCGGAAAACTGGTGGACAACACGGACCACGACGGATCGTCGCACGTCGCCGACGACTCCGCGACCGCCCGCCGGACGGTGTCGAGGCAACCGGGAATCCCGCTCACACTCTGGTCGCAGACGATGAGGACCTCCGGATTGAACAGATCCAGCAGACGCGCCGCCACCACCCCGACGCCGTGCGCCCGTTCCGTGAACAGGGTCAGCGCCTCCGAGTGCCGGCGACGGCCGGCGTCGAGTAGGTCGCGGAAGATCGGCCGCTCGATGATGCCCAGTTCCATCGCCCTGCGCACCAGCACCCGATCCGACAGGGTGGCCTGCACACACCCGGTGCGCCCGCAGGTGCACTCCTCGACACTGTTCTCGACGGGCACGTGCGCCACCGCGCCCGCCGCCGCGCGAGGACCGTGGTGGACCACGCCGCCGGTCGCGAACGCGGCGTCCACCACGTTCCCGACGAAGAGTTGCACCACACTCTCGCGCGCCCTCGGTTCCCCGAACAGCACCTCCGCGTCGATGAGAGCGCGCGCGTGCGAATCCATCCGGACGTCCAGGCCCGTGCGCTGCTCGAGATCCGCGCGGACCGGGTACCCGTTCCAGCCCGGGATCGGATGCTCGCGCACCACACCCGATTCCGAGTCGATCCAGCCGCCCGCCGCGAAACCGACACCGATCGGAACCGACGGCTCCCCGTGCCGGACGGCCAGCGCCTCCAGGGTCGTCACGGCGTTCCGCAGGATCTCGGCCGGTCCCAGCCCGTAGTGCGGATCCCGGGACCGCGCCAGCACCTGCCCGCGCAGGTCGAGCAACGCGGTGGTCACGTGCGTGATCGCCAGATGGATGCCGTAGACGACGTACCGGCTGTCGTCGACGTCCACCGGCACGTGGGGGCGTCCCAGCCCGGTGGGACCCGCGATCTCCGGCAGTTCCCGCAGCAGTCCGTGGTCGACGAGCTGCGCGCTGGCCGTGGTCACCGTCGCGGGCGAGAGCCCGGTGACGCGGGCGATGGTGCTGCGCGCGATCGGCCCGCTGTCGAGGACCGTACGCAGCACCGTGCCCGCGCTGGCGCCGGAACGTCCGGCGCCGCGCCGGGTGCCGGGCTGGGTTCGCGCCATCGGTCCCCCTTCGCCGCGCGCAGTGATGTGGCCTGACCTCGAACGCTAGCGAAGGGGAACGTGCAGTTCAACGGACTCGATTCCCGTGAATTTAACTCCCCGTGAGTACTTCTCAACCGCCGGCGGTCAACAAGTACTCACGGGGCGTCAGCCACCCAGATTGACCTCGATACAGTACGTGCGCTGGGGTTCGGAGAAGGCGATGGGGAATGCGGTGTCGAACTCGTTGCAGAGGGTCTCGTCGTCCTGGCCGTCGGCGCGTCTGACGACCTTGACGGTCTGCATGTCGGAGCAGTCGGACGGCACGATCCGGCCGTCGTCCTCGAGCAGGTAGCAGGAGTCCTCGATCATGTTCGGGACTAGGCACAGCGTGGTCTGCACGTCCTTGTCCTCGCCGACGAGGGTGTAGGAGAAGTAGTCCTCCCCGCACTGGACGTCGCCGTCGTTCTTCTGCGCCACCTCGTACGTGGCCTCGCTGTCGGAGCAGTCCCGCTTCTCGTGCGAGGTGTCGGCGGCGGTGGTCGACGCGGACTCGAAGAACAGGCAGTCGCCGACGTCGAGGGCGTTCTCGTCGGCGCTCTTCACCGCGTACACGCCGAACGCGGCGACGGCGGCGAGGATCACCACGGCGAGGACGCCGAGAGTGATGAACAACCCTTTCCGCGACTTCTTCGGCTGCGGTGGGTACTGACCGGTCGGGTACTGGCCGGGCTGCTGCCCGTACTGGCCCGGCGGATACTGACCGGGTTGCTGGGCGTACTGCCCCTGCTGGTACGGCTGCTGCGGGTACTGACCCTGCTGGTAGGGCTGCTGCGGCCCACCCTGCGGGTACGGTTGCTGCGGGTTGTTCGGCGGTTCGCCGGGGACGCTCGGATCGGGGCGGTTCGGGTCGTCGGGGGGCTGGGTCATCGCGAGCCTCGTCTCTGGGTCGATCCATCCGGCTGCCCCTCAATTTAGGCTCCGACCGCCCCGGATGTGCACGTATCGGCCCTGCCCGGGCCGCGACGTGGCGCGCCGCCGCCCGGATCAGGACAATGGACAGGCTGGCTACATCCGGCACCGCATTTTCGAGGAGGCTTCCGTGACCGACGGACCGTTGATCGTCCAATCCGACAAGACCCTGCTGTTGGAGGTCGATCACGAACGCGCGAACGACGCCCGCCAGGCGATCGCCCCGTTCGCGGAACTCGAGCGCGCGCCCGAACACGTCCACACGTACCGCATCACCCCCCTGGCGCTGTGGAACGCGCGCGCCGCCGGGCACGACGCCGAGCAGGTGGTCGATGCGCTCGTCAACTTCTCCCGGTACGCGGTGCCGCAGCCGCTGCTGGTCGACATCGTCGACACGATGGCCCGGTACGGGCGCCTGCAGTTGGTGAAGAACCCCGCCCACGGTCTGACGCTGGTCAGCCTCGACCGCGCGGTCCTCACCGAGGTGACCCGGCACAAGAAGATCGCCCCGATGCTCGGTGCCCGCGTCGACGACGACACGGTGGTGGTGCACCCGAGCGAGCGCGGCCGTCTCAAGCAGTTGCTGCTCAAGGTCGGCTGGCCGGCGGAGGACCTCGCCGGGTACGTCGACGGCGAGGCGCACGCCATCGACCTGGACTTCGAGGGCACGTCCCCGGGGTCGGCGGACGGCCAGTGGCACCTGCGCGACTACCAGGAGATGGCCGCCGACTCGTTCTGGGCCGGCGGGTCCGGCGTCGTCGTCCTCCCCTGTGGTGCGGGCAAGACGATGGTCGGTGCGGCGGCGATGGCCAAGGCGAAGGCCACCACGCTGATCCTGGTGACGAACACGGTCGCGGGACGGCAGTGGAAGCGCGAGCTGATCGCGCGCACGTCGCTGACCGAGGAGGAGATCGGCGAGTACTCCGGCGAGCGCAAGGAGATCCGCCCGGTCACGATCGCGACGTATCAGGTAATCACCCGGCGCACGAAGGGCGAGTACAAGCATCTCGAACTGTTCGATTCCCGCGACTGGGGTCTCGTGATCTACGACGAGGTGCACCTGCTGCCCGCCCCGGTGTTCCGCATGACCGCCGACCTGCAGTCCCGCCGTCGCCTCGGACTCACCGCCACCCTGGTGCGCGAGGACGGCCGCGAGGGCGACGTGTTCTCGCTGATCGGGCCGAAGCGGTACGACGCGCCGTGGAAGGACATCGAGGCTCAGGGGTGGATCGCTCCCGCCGACTGCGTCGAGGTGCGGGTGACGCTGACGGACGCCGAACGCATGGCGTACGCCGTCGCCGAACCGGACGAGCGGTACAAGCTGTGTTCCACCGCGCACACCAAGATCGCGGTGGTGAAGTCGATCCTGGAACGGCACACCGACGCACCGACGTTGATCATCGGCGCGTACCTCGACCAGCTCGACGAACTCGGTGAGGCGTTGAACGCCCCGGTCATCAAGGGGTCGACCAAGAACAAGGAGCGGGAGGAACTGTTCGACCGTTTCCGGGCGGGCGAAATCCAGACGCTGGTGGTCAGCAAGGTCGCGAACTTCTCGATCGACCTTCCGGAAGCGTCTGTCGCCGTGCAGGTTTCGGGCACGTTCGGGTCCCGCCAGGAGGAGGCTCAGCGGCTGGGCCGACTGCTGCGACCCAAGCACGACGGCGGCCAGGCCCACTTCTACTCGGTGGTGGCGCGGGACACGCTAGACGCCGAGTACGCCGCCCACCGGCAGCGCTTCCTCGCCGAGCAGGGATACGCGTACCGGATCACCGACGCCGACGACCTGCTGGGCCCGGCCATCGGGTAGCCGCCTGCCGCCGGAGCGGGCGCTCTAAGCTGGGGCCGTGCGACATTTCGAGTTCACCGTCGACCGGCCCTACGCGAAGTCCGTCAACCAGACGTTCGCCGACATGCGACGCCTGCAGGTGTCGGCGATCGTGGTGGCGCTGCTGTTCGCGGCCGCCGCTGTCGGCCTGATCCTGCTCGCCCACCCCTGGTCGATCATCCTGGGTGCCGTCGTGGCGATTGCCGCGCTGACGTCCGTGTGGGTGGCGTTCTGGGTGCCGAAGAAGGTCGGCAGCATCGAGGACCTGTACGCGAAGAGTCCGCTGGTGCCTGCCGTCGTCTCGGAGGTCCATCCCCGCGCGGTGACCCTGCTGTCGCTTATCGACGTCGCGAAGCCGTCCGCGGGCCACCCGTCGTACGCGCTCGTCACCCGCAACGTTCCGATCCGTACCGGCCAGAAGCAGCGGGTGGGTGACCGGGTGCCGTCCGTCGCCCTGCTGAACGACCGCAGCACCCACAGCCTGTCCGACACCTGGGAGATGGTCAGCCCGATGCCGATCGCGTGGGGCACCCGCGACGCGGCCGTGCGGTCCCGCGCGGAGGTCGCCATCGATCAGGTCGAGTGGGATTTCCTGCAGAGCCGGATCGCCGAGTCGGAGCACATCCGCACCAGCCCCGACCAGCGGGTCGCGGTGTCCGAGCACGACCTTCCGGAGGGCTTGCGCTGACCGGTCGCTAGCCGGGCCAGCCCTCGGCCGGTTGCCGCGGGTCGCCGGCCAGCAGGGCGGCCGCCCACGAATCGCGCCGGATGCCGCGCTGCACCAGTCCGGCGCGCTGGATGCCCTCGAACCGGAAGCCCACCCGTCGGGCGACTGCCGCCGAGTCCCGGTTGCCGACGAACGCACGCCATTCGATGCGTTCGAGCGCCATCCCGTCCGGCCGAAACGCGAAATCGCACACCAGGTTCACCGCGGTCGTCATCAGCCCCCGCGAGCGCGCGGACGGCGACAGCCAGTACCCGATCTCCGCTGCGGTCATATCCCGCGCCATCAGGCCGATCATCCCCAGCACCGGGCCGTTCTCACGATCGCGCAGCGCCCAGGTGGGGCTGCGGTCGGCCCAGCCGGTGGGCACCGTCTGCCGCACGAACTGCTCGGCGTCCGAGCGTGCGTACGGGGCGGGCATCGTCGTCCACTCGGCGATCGACGCCTCGCCGCACGCGGCGCAGATCGCGTCGATGTCGGTGACGACCGGCGGGCTCAGCCACACGGTGTCGGCGGCGAGGGTGACGACGAACATGCCCGCCACTCTATGCCCGGGGAACCGACCTACTCACCGCAGCGCGGGCAGGACCTCCTTCTCGAACAGTTCGATGCCCGAGGTGTCGTAGGCGGCTTCGGGGAAGTAGAAGATGCCGTAGGACATGCCGAGTTCCTTGAGCGCCGACAGTTTCTCGACGATCTGTTCCGGTGTTCCCACGCCGGGCATGCCCCGGAAGGCCCCGAGCGCGCCCTCGGCAGCGTCGGCGCCGACGTGGGGGGTGAGCCGGTCCTTCAGGGTGAGCAACCGCTGCTCGACCTCCGCCTCGGTGGTGCCGATCGCGACGTTGTAGTTGGCCGAGCGGGTGATGGCGTCGAAGTCGGTGCCGACGGTGTCGCAGTGCTTCCGTAGGATCTCGGACTTCTGGGCGAATCCGTCGGGTGTGCCGTCGAAGTTGGTGTATTGCGCGTACTTTGCCGCGATCTTCAGCGTCACCTTCTCGCCGCCACCGGCGATCCACAGCGGAATGCCGCCGTCCTGCAGCGGAAGTGGGCGGACGATGGCGCCGTCGACCTGGTAGTGCTTGCCTTCGAGGGTCGCGGTGCCGTTGGTCCAGGCCTGGCGCATGATCTGCACGCCTTCGTCGAGGCGGCCGAGACGCGTACCGGCGGAGGGGAATCCGTACCCGTATGCCTGCCATTCGTGCTCGTACCAGCCGCCGCCGATGCCCATCTCGATGCGTCCGCCGGAGATGAGGTCGGCGGTGGCGGCGACCTTGGCGAGGTAGGCGGGGTTGCGGTAGCTCATCGCCGTACACATCTGACCGAGACGCACCCGCGACGTGACGGCCGCGAACGCGGACATGAGGGTCCACGCCTCGTGCGTGGCCTCCTCGGTCGGGGCCGGGACGGTGTGGAAGTGGTCGTAGACCCACAGTGAATCCCAGGACGAACCCTGGTCGGCGCGCAACGCGAAGTCGCGCATCACCGACCATTGATCCGCGGGATCGATTCCGACGAGATCCAGACGCCAACCTTGAGGAACGAACAATCCGAAGCGCATGAAACGAATGTACCTATGCTTCCTGTTTTTCGAGCGGTGAAGAATCCGGCTCCGCCGCGGGCAGCGGTGGCCAGGGGGAATAGACCGGGATGAACCGGAACAGGAGTCCGGCGCCGAGCAGCGCCGCTCCCCCGATCGCGGCGACGGCGGCGCCGAGCGGGACCACCGCGGCGAGCGCGCCGACCCCGAACGGTCCGGCGAACATGCCGGTGTCGTGGGTGAGCCGCCACGCTGCGAGGAATTCGGCGCGGGTGGCCGGTGGGGCGATGTCGGCGCCGAGGGTCATGATGACGCCGTTGCCGAGGCCGTTGCCGATTCCCATCACGACGGCGACGATCCCGATCGACCACAGGTCGTGCGAGAACGGCAACGCCAGGTAGGACGCGCCGATCACCAGCAGCGACGGCACCGCGATGAACCTGCGGCCGTAGCGGTCCATGAAATGTCCGGCCGGATACGAGCACAGCAGGTCGACGGCGGCGCCGACACCGAACACGAGGCTGACCTGGGCGGCGTCGAGTCCGAGGTGGGCAGCCCACAGTGGGAGCACCGCCTCCCGGGAGGCGCGGGCCGCGCCCATCATGAGCGATCCGGCTCCGAGTGTGGCCAGCAGTTTCCGGTGGCGACGCAGGATCGACGGCAGCGTCGCGTGCCCTCGTACGGTGGCCGGGTCGCGGCGCGGCGGGTCGGGGACCCGCGACATCAGCCACCCGGACAGCACGACGCCGACGAACTGCACCATGAACCCGCCCCGCGCGCCGACCACCAGGATCACGGCGGCACCGAGCAGCGGGCCGACGAAGAAGCCGAGCCGCCACATCGCCGCGAACGACGACATCGCCCGGGCCCGCAGCCCGATCGGCACGGCATCGGCCAGATAGCTCTGGCGGGCCAGCCCCCACACGGCGTTCGCGAGCCCGGTCAGCAGTGCACCGATACCGAGCATCCAGGGTGTCTGCGCGAGGAGGCAGACCAGCACTCCGGTGGCGCCGACGGCACTGCCGCCGATGATCGACCGCCGCTCCCCGAACCTCGCGACGATCCGGCCCGCGGGCAGGTCGCCGAGGACGGCGCCGAGCCCGACGACCGCGACGATCAGCCCGGACACGGCCACCGACGCACCCAGTTCGCGGGCCGTCAGTGCCATGACCGGGGCTGCGGCGCCCTGTCCGATGCCGAAGATCGCGGCGGGGACGAAGACGGTGGTGACGAGAGGCTTCAGACCGCCGCTCATGCGCTCGCTTCGTCGACCGCGCCCGCGAACCGGTTGTCGACGTCCGCGAGTCCGTAGTGACCGCGCAGGGTGGTCGCCGTGTACTCCGTGCGGAACAGTCCGCGCTGCTGCAGGATCGGGACGACCCGGTCGACGAAGTCGTCGAGTCCGCCGGGCAGGTACGGCGGCATGATGTTGAAACCGTCGGCCGCGCCCTGCTCGAACCAGGTCTGCAGTTCATCCGCCACCTGTTCCGGGGTGCCTGCGAACGTGCGGTGTCCGCGTCCGCCGCCGAGCAGCCCGATCAGCTGCCGGACAGTGAGAGATCCGTCCGCCGCGAGATCCTTCACCAGCTGGTACCGGCTCTTGTTGCCCTGGATCTCGTCGAGCGGGGGCAGCGGCGGCAACGGTGCGTCGAGGGAATGCTTGGTGAGATCGACACCGAGCATCGTGGACAGCTGCCGCAGCGAGTACTCGGGCGAGATCAGATCGGTGAACGACTGCTCGAGCGCCTTCGCCTCCTCCTCGGTGTCGGCGATGAACGGCACGATGCCGGGCAGCACCTTCAGGTCGCCGGCATTGCGGCCGTGTTTCACCACGCGCGCCTTCAGGTCGCGGTAGAACTCCTGCCCCTGCTCGAGGGTGCGCTGCGCGGTGAACACGGCCTCGGCGTACCGCGCCGCGAACTCCTTGCCGCTCTCGGACGATCCGGCCTGCACCAGCAGCGGCCGCCCCTGAGCGGATCTCGGCGAGTTGAGCGGGCCCTTGATCCGGAACCGCGGTCCGTCGTGGTCGATGGTGTGGACCTTGCCGGGGTCGGCGAACACGCCGGTCTCCGGGTCCAGCACCACCGCGCCGTCCTCCCAGCTGTCCCACAGGGCGAGGGTGACGTCGACGAATTCCTCTGCGCGCTCGTATCGTCCGCCGTGCGCGGGGATGCCGTCGACGCCGAAGTTGGCGGCCTCGTCAGCGCCGGCCGAGGTCACGATGTTCCACCCGGCCCGGCCGCTGCTGATGTGGTCGAGCGACGTGAACTTGCGGGCCAGGGTGTACGGGTCGGAGTAGCTCGTCGAGGCCGTAGCGATCAGCCCGACGTGTTCGGTGGCGACGGCGATCGCCGAGAGCAGCGTGACGGGTTCGAAGATCGCCTGCGTGTTGTGCTTGATCCGCGGTCCGACGGCGAGACCGTCGGCGAAGAACACCGAATCGAGCTTGCCGCGCTCCGCGATCCGGCCGAGTTCCTGGAAGTGCGCGACGTCCAGGACGCGGTGCGCCTCGGTGCGGGGGTGGCGCCACGCCGCCTCGTGATGTCCCACGCCCATGAGAAACGCGTTGAGGTGGAACTGGGAATCCTGTGACATGTAGGTTTTCTTTTCCGGTAAGGACTAGACCCGCCAGCGGGACAGCCTGCGTTCGATCAGTACGAGAACGGCGTTGATCGTCAGGCCGAGAACCGAGATGGCGACGATGCCCGCGTACATGTTGGGGATCTGGAAGTTGAACTGGGAGGCCGTGATCAGGTAGCCGAGCCCGGCCTTGGCCCCGACCATCTCGGCGGCGATCAGCACGAGGATGGACGACGCCGCCGCCATCCGGATTCCGGTGAAGATGGTGGGAACGGCGGCGGGCAGGACCACCTTCTGGAACAGGCGCACCGGCGACAGTCCCAGCGAGGACGCCGACTTGATCAGCAGCGGGTCGACGGTGCGGACACCGGAGATCGTGTTCAGCAGGATCGGGAAGGTGCACGCGTAGATCACCAGCGCGATCTTCGACTCTTCACCGATGCCGAGGATCAGGATGAAGACAGGGAGCAGTGCCAGCGCCGCCGTGTTGCGGAACAGTTCCAGGATCGGGTTCAGGAAGTCCGACACGGGCCGGTACCAGGCGATGGCGATGCCCAGCGGGATCGCGATCACGATGGCCACGAAGAAGCCGATCAGCGCGCGGGAGAGGCTGGCGGACACGTGCTGCCACAGCTCACCGCTCTGGAGCAGGTCGAAGAACGCCTCGATCACCGTGCTGAACGGGGGCAGGAACACCTCGTCGACGAGACCGACGCGGGGAGCGATCTCCCACAACGCCAGGAAGGCGACGATCGCGATGGACGGCTTCAGGATCCGCCACGCGAGCGGACCCAGCGCCGCGCCGGCACGTCGGGCGGCACCCGCCTCGGGCGGGGTGGAAGCGGGCGTCGGAGCCGCGGTCCGGGTCGGATCGGCGGCGACGGGAACTTCGGGTGTCGCGAGTGCGCTAGACATGTGCTTCCTCCTTCTCGATTACCTGTGCACGCTCCACTTCGCCGTGCAGCAGCGTCCAGATGCGGTGTCGGTAGTGCCGGAACTGCTCGTTGGACCGGACGTCCTCGCCGCTGCGGTCGATGTCGATGTCCACGAACGTCTTCACCCGGCCGGGGCGTGACGTCAGGACGGCGACCCGCTGCCCGAGGTAGATGGCCTCGTCGATGCCGTGGGTGATGAACAGGATGGTCTTGCCGGTGGCCTTCCAGATGCGCAGCAGTTCGTCCTGCAGCGACTCGCGGGTCTGCGCGTCGAGCGCGGCGAACGGCTCGTCCATCAGCAGCACTTCGGGGTCGAACGCCAGGCTGCGGGCGATCGCGACGCGCTGCTTCATGCCGCCCGACAGCTCGTGCGGGTACCGGTCGCCGAACCCCTTCAGGCCGACGAGTTCGAGGTAGTGCTCGGCGAGTTCGCGCCGTTCCTTCTTGGGCAGCCCCTTGGCCTCGAGCCCGAACTCGATGTTGTGCCGAGCCGTGCGCCACGGCAGGAGGGCGTACTGCTGGAAGACGATTCCGCGGTCCAGACCCGGCCCGGTGACCGGCTTTCCGTCGAGCAGGATCCGGCCCGACGTGGGTTTGCTGAGCCCACCGAGGAGGTCGAGCAGCGTGGACTTTCCGCACCCACTCGGCCCGACGAGGACGAGGAACTCACCGTCCGCGAGATCGATTTCGATGTCTTCGATCGCGGTGAACTTGTCCTTCGTCCCGCGCACGTCGAACTGTTTGGTGACGTGTTCGAGGCGGAGCTTGGGCGTCTGAACCCGGTCGGGGTTCGGAGCGATGGTGCTCATTTCTGTCCTTCCAGTACTTCTCCGTCGGGCCCGCTCTCGGGCTGGAACGTGCCGTTGGCGTACGGGTTGAATTCGTTGGTGTAGAGGTCGGTCGCGGTCAGCTTGCCCTCGTCGAGCTCACCGTTCCGGACAAGCCAGTCGATCCACGTCTGCAGCTCCTTCTCCTGGATCACGGCTCCCGCGACGGGAATTCCGGAGCTGCGCCAGTAGTCGATGGCGTCGTCGCTCTCGTTGCGGCCGCGCTTGTCGATGATGCTCTTCAGCCGTGCGACCACCTCCTCGCGCGGCGTCACCTGGGTCCACCGGATGGCCCGCGCGGTGCCCTGCACGAAGTCCGCGACGGCGTCCTTGTTCTTCGCGAGGAAGTCGTCCCGCACTACGTAGGTGCCGTAGCTGAACGCACCGAACAGGTCCCGGTCCGTGAACAGGGGCCGGATGCCCCCGCGCTCCTGCGCGGTCTCGCGGAAGATGCCGTTGATGGCGGCCACGTCGATCTGCCCTTCCCGCAGGGCGGTCTCGTTGTTCACCGGAGGCACGACGGTCAGCTCCACCTGCTTGATCTCGTCCTGGGTCAGCCCCTGCTGGGCCAGCCACTCCCGGACCAGGAACTCGTGGTGCGCGCCGAGCGTGTTCATCCCGACCTTCTTGCCGATCAGGTCCCGCGCCGAGCGAATGGGGCTGCCATCGAGCACGAAATACCCCGTGTACTCGCCGGCGTCCGCGCCGTAGGAACTCAGCACCGACGTGATCGGTGCCCCCGCGGCGTTGAGCTTGACGACGGCCCCGTTGAAGGCCGAGCCGAACTCGATGTCACCGGTGGCCGCGGACTGGATGTCCTGCGGGCCGCTGGTGGTGTCGCCGACCCATTCGAGCTTGATCTTGTCGTAGTACCCCAGGTCCTCGGCGAGTTCGTGGAATCCGACGTCGCCGGCCCACCCCTGGTAGCGCAGGACCGTCTTTCCGTCCTCGGTGGTGGCGGTATCCGACGAGCCGGCACACCCCGCCACTCCCGAGGCCAGCGTGAACAGTGCTGCGGTCGCCGCGAGTGCGCGCACGGCGCCGCGCCGGAACCGGGAGTGGGACATCGACTTCACTTTCTTCTCGTGGGGACCTGGGGTGAAATTCACTTGGCGGCCAGCGCTTGTCCGTCAGGGCCGCTGTCGGCGGGGTACGTGCCGTTGGCGTACGGGTTGTACTCGTTGGTGTAGACGTCGGCAGGCGTGAGCTTGCCGTCCTCGAGTTCCCCGTTGCGGACGAGCCAGTCGATCCAGGTCTGAATTTCCTTGTCGGTGATCACGCCACCGGGACCGGCGACACCGGGCGACTTCCAATAGTCGACGAGGTCGGTGGACTCGTTGCGGCCGCGCCCCGTGATGATCTCCTTGTACTTCGCGATCACGTCGGCGCGGGGCGTGGTCTGCGTCCAGCGGATGGCGCGGGCCGTGCCCTGCACGAAGTCGGCGACGGCATCCTTGTTCTTCGAGATGAAGTCGTTGCGGAACAGCAGCGAACCGTACGTGAAGGAACCGAAGATCGACTCGTCGGTGAACAGCGGGCGGATGCCGCCGCGTTCGACGGCCTTGTCGCGGAACACGCTTCCGAGCGTTCCGACGTCGATCTGTCCCTGCCGCAGCGCCTGCTCGGTGTTCACCGGCGGCACGACAGTGAGTTCGACCTGCTTGATCTCGTCCGGGGTCAGTCCCTCCCGCGCCAGCCACTCACGCACCAGGAACTCGTGGTGCGCGCCGAGCGTGTTCATGCCGACCTTCTTGCCGATCAGATCCCGCGCCGACGTGATCGGGCTTCCGTCGAGCACGTAGTACCCGTTGAACGTCTCCTTGTCGGAGCCGTAGTAGCCGATGACGGACGTGATCGGAGAATCGGCCGCAGCGAGCTTCAGCACCGCTCCGTTGAACGCCCCACCGAAGTCGGTCTGACCCGTGGCGGCGTTCTGAATGCTCTGCGGCCCACTGGTGGTGTCGCCGATCCAGTTCAGTTCGACCTTCTGGTAGTAGCCCAGGTCGGCAGCGAGTTCCGGGAACGAGACCTGGCCCGTGGTTCCCTCGTACCGCAGCACGGTCTTGCCGTCGGCGGTCGTGGTGGTTTCGGATTTGGAGCAGGCAACGGCGAGACTGGTGAGGGAGAGAAGGGCGGCCGCGGCCGCCAGAGTCCGCGCGAAACGGGGACGAATCATCGAAGGTCTTCCTGGTGTGTGGTGCCCGCGAACGACGAAGCAGCGGGTCGTGCGAGCGCACTCCGGCCTGCCCGGCGGTCGCCGGAAGTGGGTTGGCAGGACGTGCAGACGAAAAAGGGGTGCGGAAAAGCCAGGTCAGCTACGACAGCTGGAACACTGGAACATGGCAGACTCCCTGGACGTGGTGTGGTCGCCACACCATACGTCCGGACCCACCACCAGGGTCAACGGTTACGCACACGACGGATTTTATGTCTGGACCGCACGTAGGATATCGGCATGCCCACCGCGACGCTGGTAGACGAATTCGAGTCCCACCGGCGGCATCTGCTCTCGGTAGCGTACCGGCTGACCGGAAGTGTCAGTGACGCGGAGGACGCCGTGCAGGAGTCGTGGCTGCGACTCGACGACGCGAACGCCGCGACCATCCGCGACCTCGGGTCCTGGCTGACCACGGTGGTCGGGCGGATCTGCCTCGACCGGTTGCGTTCGGCCGCGGTGCGGCGGGAACAGTATGTCGGCCAATGGCTTCCGGAACCGGTCGTCACCGCGCTGTCGCCGTCCGCCGAGCCGGATCCCTTGGAGGCGGTCGTCCGGGACGAGGACAACCGCCTCGCGGCGCTGATCGTGCTCGACTCCCTCACCCCGGCGCAACGGGTCGCGTTCGTGCTGCACGACGGTTTCGGGGTGCCGTTCGACGAGGTGGCGGGGATTCTCGGCATCGAGACGCCCGCGGCGCGCCAGCTCGCGTCGAGAGCCCGCAAGGCGGTTGCCGCAACGACACCCGCCGTTCCCGACGAGGAGCACGCTCTCGCCGTGCAGCGGCTGCTCGAGGCTCTCGCCGGCGGCGACCTCGACGCGGTGGTCGCGGCGCTGCACCCGGATGCCCTCGTCATCGGCGACGCCAACGGCACCACGAGCACCGCCGTCAACGTCATCCGCGGCGCCGACAAATTCGCCCGCTTCTTCCTCGGCCTCGTTCAGCGGTACGGGCCGGAGGTGTTCACCGCCATGGAGCTGGTTCTGGTCAACGGGCAGCTCGGCTATTTCACCGCCGGATTCACCGGAGACGATGCCCACCGCAGCTCGCCTGCGCGAGTGGGTGGGTTCACCGTCCGCGACGGTCTCGTCTACGCGGCGTACGACATCGCCAACCCGGAGAAGTTCGCCGGGATCATGCTCCCGGACCGTCCGTCGTGACCGCGGCATCGTCGGCCCACGGCACCCGGCACGAATCGGTGCCGAAACCCTGCTCGGTGATGCCCAGCGCCGAGTACATCCGGGCGCGCATGTTCTCGATACCGATCTGATAGGACAGTTCGACGACGCCTGCCCGGCCGAAGCGACGCTCGAGGTCCGCCACCTGCTCGTCGGTGACGGTGGTGGGCGTCGCCGTCATCGCGTCGGCGTAGGCGATGGCCGCCCGCTCGTCCTCGCTGTACGCGGGCGAGTCGGCGTAATCGGCGATGTGCTTCAGCCGCTCCACGTCCAGGCCGTCCAGTCGTTGCAGCATCGTGCCGAAGTCCACGCACCACGAACAGCCGATCGTCCACGCCACGCGGAAGACGGCGATCTCCCGCACGTTCGCCGGCAGGACGGTCGACGCCTTCTGCACCGCCATCTCGTGCCGGGCGGAGGCGACGAACAGTTTGCGGTGATGGGCGAGCACGGCGAACGGCTCGGGCACCTCCTCGAACTTGTGGGCAGCATATTTGTAGGCGACCTTCACCAGCGGGCTCGCGTCCGCGGGGGCCACTGCGGGAATGCGGGGCATTGCGTCCTCCATCGTCACCGGGCGCCCTTTGCGCGCCGTCTACAGAGAAGACGAGACAGCCCCGCAGAACGTGACGCGGCCCTGTGCAACCGGCGCCGTCACACCGACTACGCTGCAGTAATGCCCGCAACGCCGCGCAACCGCACCGTCCAGCGCTTGCAGCCGTTCGCGTCCACCATCTTTGCCGAGATGACCGCGCTCGCCGTGCGTCACGACGCGATCAACCTCGGTCAGGGTTTCCCCGACACCGACGGTCCCGCGTCCATGCTCGACACCGCGCGGCAAGCGATCGCGGACGGGCTCAACCAGTACCCACCCGGCCCCGGCATGCCCGTGCTCCGGCAGGCGGTCGCGGCCGACCGCCTGGCCCGGTACGGGCTCGACCACGACCCCGACTCGGAGGTGCTGATCACCGTCGGCGCCACCGAGGCCATCAGCGCCGCCATCCTCGGTCTGGTCGAACCGGGTGAGGAGGTGGTGCTGATCGAGCCGTACTACGACTCCTACGCCGCCTCGGTCGCGCTGGCGGGGGCGGTGCGGCGCAGCGTCCCGCTCGCCCGCGCCGGCACGAAGTTCGTCGTCGACCTCGACGCTCTGAGCGCCGCGATCACGCCGAAGACCCGGATGCTGGTGATCAACACCCCGCACAATCCGACGGGCACCGTGTTCACCCCGGACGAGATCGCCGCGGTCGCGGAACTGGCCTGCGAACACGACCTGCTGGTGCTGAGCGACGAGGTGTACGAACACCTGGTCTTCGACGGCCGGACGCACACCGCCCTGGCCACCCTCCCGGGAATGTACGAGCGCACCGTTTCGGTGTCGAGCGCCGCCAAGACGTTCAACGTCACCGGGTGGAAGATCGGCTGGGCGTGCGGTCCGGCGGAACTGATCGACGCGGTCCGCACCGCGAAGCAGTACATGTCGTTCGTCGGCGGCGGACCGTTCCAGCCCGCGGTGGCACACGCGCTGAGCCACGAGCAGCAGTGGGTGAAGGAACTGCGGGACAGTCTCCAGGCCAAGCGGGACGTCCTGTACGACGCGCTCGTCGCGTCCGGTCTGGAGGTCCATTCGGGCGGCGGCACGTACTACCTGTGCGCCGACATCACCGCGATCGGCGAACGCGACGGCATCGACTTCTGCCGCACACTCCCGGAGCGCATCGGTGTGGCCGCGGTGCCGGTCAGTGTGTTCACCGACCATCCGGAGCCGTGGAACCCGCTGGTGCGGTTCGCTTTCTGCAAACAGGATCACGTGCTCGAGGAGGCCGCGCGGCGGCTACGGACCCTCGGGGAGCCCGGATCGTGACTGCCCGCACCATCCCCGCCGACTTCGTGCGGCGGGCGCTCGACCTGTCGGCGCGCAGTGGGGCCGACCTCTCCCCCGCGCTGTCGGCGGCGGGAATCACGACGGCGTCGCTGGGGGATCCGCTGGCCCGGTTGACGCCGGCCCAGGTCACGGCGTTCACGCAGGCCGTCTGGCAGATCACGGGCGACGAATTGTTCGGCCTCGGCCCGGCACCGGTCCCCCGCGGCACGTTCCGGCTCGTGTGCCTCGCCCTGATCCACACCGCGGACCTGTCCGCCGCCCTCGAGCGGATGGCCGACATTCTCCGCGCACTGCCGTCCCTGCCGCCGTTGCACATCGGCCCCGGTGCCCACGGCGGCACCCGAATGACCATCGACATCCGCCCGGTGGCGGCCGAACGGTCCGCCGAGGAGGTGCAGTTGTCGCTCGAGGCGACGCGCGTCACCACGGACTTCCTGCTGATCCTGCTCCACCGGTTCGCGGCGTGGCTCGTGGGCAAGAGGGTCCGGTTGCTGGCGGTGGAACTGCCGTATCCGGCGCCGCTGCCGCAGCTCGCCGAGAACTACGATCACATCTTCGGTGTCCCCGTGACGTTCGATTCCGACATTCCCGCAGTCGAATTCGACAATGCGGTGATGCGGGCGCCCATCATCC
Source organism: Rhodococcus sp. USK10 (assembly GCF_019378875.1). Lineage (NCBI taxonomy): Bacteria > Bacillati > Actinomycetota > Actinomycetes > Mycobacteriales > Nocardiaceae > Rhodococcus > Rhodococcus sp. USK10. Next base: position 6,017,799 of record NZ_CP076048.1, on the reverse strand, counting down.
AGACCGAGGAGACGCTCGAGGAGTATCTGCGGGAGTCGCCGACGCTGCTGATGTCGGAGCGCGACTACGACAGCACGGCGTCCGCGCAGGTACGCCGGGTTCTCGAGCACGGCATGAAGGGCCGCACCTCGACGGCCGAGGACATCGCTGAGATGTTGTCGATCAGTGTCCCCCATCTGCGCCGGCTGCTCCGGCAGGAGGGGACGTCACTGAACCAGTTGCGGGAGGAAGTGCTCCGCGACGCCGCCGTCGCCGGGCTCCGGCGCGGCGAGACCGTGGACGACCTGTCGGCGCGGCTCGGTTTCTCCGAGCCCAGCGCGTTCCGTCGCGCCTTCAAGCGCTGGACCGGCAGCACGCCGAGTTCCTACCGCTGAGTGGCCGGCGCGTCAGCTGACGCAGAACTCGTTGCCCTCCGGGTCGGTCATCGTGACCCACTCGCTCGGCCCCTGACGGCCCCGGTGGAGCACGGTGGCACCGGCCTGCTCCAGCTTCTCGGCGACCTCGTAGCGGGCGTCTCCGACCCTGATGTCCAGGTGCAGCCGGTTCTTCACCGTCTTCCGTTCGGGAACCAGCTGGAACAGCACGCGGGGGCGCTCGGGGTGTTCCGGGTCGCGGATGGCCTGGCCCTCCCTCCAGACCAGGACACCCTCGAATTCGATGGTGTCGGACTCCTGCGCGTGGCCGGCCTGCACGAGCCCGCGGATGAACTCCTCATCGCTCGGCTCCACCTCCCAGCCGAGCGTCTGAGCCCACCATTTGGCCAGGGTATGCGGGTTCTCCGAGTCCACTGTGACTTGAAATTCATATCCCATGGCCCGACGGTACAGCGGAGCACCGACAGGTTCCGGTACGTCGGCCTTCAGGGTTTGACCAGGATCCGGATGGGATCTCCCTCGTGGTTCGCGAGCTTTTCGATGCCCAGTATCTAGACACTACGTCAACAGTTGAGAGCCCGACCGCGACGAGACGGCCTCCGACCGTCAGAAAGTCGAGTGCCTGCTCGAACGTCACCTTCAGTCCGGCCGCGTCGAACGCGACGTCCAGCATCCGGCCGCCCGTCGCCTCGGCGACCTTCTCCTTCAGGTCCTCGTCCCGGGAGTCGAACGCGTAATCGGCCCCGAGTTCCAGGGCGCGTTCCCGCACAGCGGGATTGATGTCGAACGCGATCACGGGGACGGCGCCGACCAGACGCGCCAGCTGCACGATGTGGGTGCCGACCCCGCCCACGCCCCACACGCCGACTGTCTCCCCGACCACCACCTTGCCGGTGCGCACGACCGCACCGAACGGCGTCGACACCGCGTCGGCGAGGATGGCCGCCTGCTCGAACGGAACGTTGTCCGGGATGCGGGTCAGTCCCCCGGCCTGCGCGACTGTGCACTCGGCCCACGCGCCGTCGTAGGCGAACGCCATGAGCTGGATGTTCAGGCAGTTCGTGAGGTCTCCGCGGCGGCAGTTGCGGCACGCGAAGCAGGGCCTGCCCGCGGACGGCACGACGCGGTCACCCTCTGACCAGCCGGTCACTCCGGCACCGACTTTCGCGATGGTGCCCGACGCCTCGTGGCCCTGGGTCACCTCGGGCAGCAGCGCCGGGAACGTGCCGTCGATCAGACTGAGGTCGGAGTGGCAGATGCCGCAGAACTCCACCTTGACGAGCACGTCACCGGGGCCGGGCTCCGGAATCGGAATCGGAACATCCTCCACAGCAATTATTTTCGTGTCGGCGTGGAATCGCTGCGCCTGCATGGTCCCGGCCATCGCTCGCCCCTTCGTCGTCGTTGCCTCGACGGTACCCGCGAAGAATGCCCGGGTGTGCATGATTCGGGCCACCCGGGCCGCGGCCGGCTCAGACGACCGCGGGCCGGGCCCGGTCCAGCGCGAGGTGGACGGCGAGACCGCCGAGGACGCTTCCCATCACGAACTTCTGCGCCCGCAGCCACGCCGGGCGTCCCGACAGGAATGTCGCGACAGTTCCTGCGACGCAGACGATCAGCGTGTTCACGGTGAGCGCGACCACGATCTGCACACTGCCCAGCAGCAGGCTCTGCAACCAGACCGGCCCGGCGCCGGGGTGCACGAACTGCGGGATCAGCGCCAGGTACATCACCGCGATCTTCGGATTGAGCAGATTCGTCGTGAGACCCATCAGGAACAGCCGGGCGGACGAATCCCGCGGCAGGACGCGTGACGGAGCGAACGGCGCATGACCGCCGGGCCGCAACGCCTGCCACGCCAGCCATCCCAGGTAGCACGCGCCCGCCAGCTTCAGTGCGGTGTACGCCTGCGGGACGGCGGAGAATACCGCCGAAATGCCCAGTGCCGCAGCGGCGAGATAGCACAGGAACCCGAGAGCGACACCGGCCAGCGAGACCAGACCCGCCGCCCTGCCCTGAGTGATGCTGCGCGAGACCAGATATAGCATGTTGGGTCCCGGCGTGAGAACCATGCCGAGCGCGATCGCCGCCACCCCGAGTACCGCCACCGAATCGATCATGTTTGTGACGATCCCACCGCGGCGACGCGCCGTCGCGGTCCAGTCCAGCCTCGGTGGACCTGTGTCCGGGTTGCATTCGTCGACGACCAGTGAGAACGTCGGAAGAGTAAAGCGTTGTCCAATCCGAAAGGGTGAAACACGAGTTATGCGTACGGCCGTAGCCGACAACTACCCCACGAGGGACCGCAACGAGTGCACGATGACCGTCCGTCAGGATCCGGTCACCTGGTTCGACCCGAAACGGGGTGATGCCCGGTCCGGTCCGCTCACAGCGAGTCAGATTGCCGACTACGACGCCCGCGGATATCACTCCGCCGACGCGATCATCCCGCCGCGCGACGTGTTCGACCTGGTCGACGAGATGACCCGCCTCGCCGAGACCGACACGTTGCGCGGCGACGACCGCATCGTGCGGGAGAACGGCAACGGCGCCGTCCGGTCCGTGTTCGACGTCCACCGTCTCAGCGACGTCGTAGACGAGATCGTCCGCCGCCCCGAGGTGGTGGGTATCGCCCGGCAGATCCTCGGTTCGGACGTCTACGTCCACCAGTCGCGGCTCAACTTCAAACCGGGTTTCACCGGCGGCCCGTTCTACTGGCACTCCGACTTCGAGACGTGGCACGCCGAGGACGGGATGCCTGCGCCGCGCGCCGCGAGCATCTCGATCGCGCTGACCGAGAACTACGGGCACAACGGCGGGCTGATGATCATGCCCGGATCGCACCGCGCGTTCGTCTCGTGCGCCGGCGAGACCCCCGAGGACTACTTCAAGGAATCGCTGGTCAGCTACGTTCCGCCCACCGGGTCGCCGGATCAGCCGACGCTCACCCGGATGGCCAACGAGTACGGCATCGACACGATGACCGGGCCCGCGGGTTCGGTCACCGTCTTCGATTCGAACTGCATGCACGGTTCGAACGGCAACATCACACCGTTCGCGCGGTCCAACCTCTTCATCGTGTTCAACAGTGTCGAAAACACTCTGACGGATCCGTTCTCGGCGCCCGCACCGCGCCCCGGCTACCTCGCCGGCCGGGATTTCACGCCCCTGCGGTAACGAGGACAACGACGTACCGCGGCCCCGCTCCCTGACGTCGGAGCGGGGCCGCGGTGTTCTCGATACGGCAGAACCCGTAGCCTTCGCGGCGCCCTGCGTGCGACGATGACTTGGCACGGTTCGACCGCCCGGCCCCGGGCGCCGGCCGAACCTTCATCTCCCGGAACGGGGAATGATGTTTGCCTACATCGCGCGTACCGTCGTCGCACACCCGTGGCGAGTCATCGCGGCCTGGGTGGTCGCCGCAATAGCGGTCATTCTGTTCGCACCCAGCCTCGACGATTACACCACCGGTAACCAGCAGACGTTCCTGCCCAGTTCATTCGAGTCCTCCGAGGCGCAGGCCGTCGGCAACCAGTACTTCCCCAGCCTGTCGGGCGCAACCGGCAGCCTGGTGGTCGTCCGCGCCGACGCCGCGCCGCTGTCACCCGCCGACCAGCAGACCGCACTGAATCTGGCTACCTCGCTGCAGAATTCGGCGATCCCGGGAGTCGTGAGCGTGCAGGGGTCGCCTGCGTCGCTGTCCGCCGACGGGAAGGCCGCCGCACTGCAGGTGGTGTTCGCCGGGCAACCCGGCGACGACCAGGTCAACGAAGCCGTCCCGGTCGTCCGGAACGACGCCGAGCAGCAACTGAGCGGCACCGGACTGGTAAGCGGGCTCACCGGCAACGCGGCCATCCAGGTCGACACCACCGCCGCCTACGACAACGCCGACAAGGTCATCACGATCGCCACGGTGATCGTCATCCTCACGCTGCTCGGACTGATCTTCCGCAGCCCCGTCATCGCGGTCCTGCCGGTCCTCGTGATCGGCGTCGTGCTGGCGGTGGTCACCGGGCTGACCGCCGTGCTCGCCGATCTGTTCGACTTCCAGGTCAGCACGTCGCTGCAATCGATCCTCGTGGTGGTCCTCTTCGGTGTCGGCACCGACTACATCGTCTTCCTGCTGTTCCGGTATCGCGAGCGACTCCGGCAGCAGGCCGCGGCAGGCTCTACCGCCGACACGCACCGGGAGGCGCTCGTGTTCTCCACCGACGTCGTCGGACGCGTCGTCGCGTCGTCGGCGCTCACGGTCATCGTCGCGTTCGCCGCGCTGCTGCTGGCGAAACTCGGTTCCCTCACCACGCTCGCCCCGGGGCTCATCGTCGCGGTGGCCGCCATGCTGGTGACGGCGCTGACGCTCATTCCCGCCGTGTTCACCGTGCTGGGCCGCCACCTGTTCTGGCCGCTCGGCCCCGGGCACGACAGCCCCCACACACCGTTCGCCTCGATCGGCGCCGCGATCGGACGCCGTCCGGCCGTGTTCGCCGTCGTGATCGGCGTCGCGCTGATCGCGCTCGCCTCGTTCGCGTCCGGCTACAAGTCGACGTACAACACGCTCGGCGAACTGCCCGCCGACACGCCGTCCCAGCAGGCGTTCGACACCCTCGGCAAGTCGTTCCCCGCGGGTGCGCTGAGCCCCACCCAGGTGTACGTCGTGGCTCCTGGACCGCTTGATCCCGCGGCGCTGACCCCGCTCGTCACTGCCCTCACACAAGTGCAGGGCGTGTCCTCCGTCGCGCCGCCGCGACCGAGCCAGGACGGTCGCGCCGCGCTCGTCAACGTCGTGCTCGCCGACGACCCCTATTCGAACGTATCCCTCGATCTCGTCGAGGGCCCGATCCGCGACGCGGCCCACGGTGCCGTCCCCGGATCGGAAGTCGTTGTGGGAGGGCAGACGTCCACGTTCGTCGACGTCCGCGCCCAACTCGCGGCGGATACCCGCAGGGTGTTCCCCGTCGCCGCCGTCGCGATCGCACTGATCCTCGCCGTGCTCCTGCTCGCCGTCCTCGCCCCGCTCAACCTGCTGGTGTGCGTGGCCCTCACGTTCGTCGCCACCCTCGGCGCCGTGGTGCTCGTGTTCCTGCACGGCCTCGGCTACGACGGGATCGACTTCTCCATTCCGATCGTGCTCTACCTGTTCGTCGTCGCGATCGGCACCGACTACAACATCCTGCTCGCGTCTCGTCTGCGCGAGGAATTCCGCAATGGGTACGCGCCTCGCGATGCGGCACGGATCGCCGTCGCCAACGACGCCCCGACCGTCGCCGCGGCCGGTCTGATCCTGGCGCTGACGTTCGCCTCCCTGACCCTCACCGGACTGGCCAACCTCGCCGAACTCGGCTTCGGGGTCGCGATCGGTGTCGCCATCGCCGCCTTCGCCATGGCCCCGATGCTCGTGCCGAGCCTGTCGGCACTCGAAGGTCGCGCCTTCTGGTGGCCGAGCAGGCAGAAGGCAGTCGTGGACACCGGCGACGACCGCGAGCCTGCGGTGCCGCGGTAGCCGCTGCCGCCGGAAAATATGGGAACATACGTTCGATCTCTGGTGTAGCATGGCCGAATGACCTCCGCGGATGCGCGGTATGCGCTCCAGGCTTCGCTGTTCGACGATGCGTCGTTCGGTGTGGAGCTGGGCGAACTCGGGCCGACGGTGCAGCGCCGCACGCTGACGGCGGGGGCGTGGGTCGACGTGCGACCGGGGTGGATGACCGGCTCCGACGATCTGTTCACGACGCTCGCGGAGACGGTGCCGTGGAATGCGGAGCGGCGCCAGATGTACGACCGCGTGGTGGACGTGCCGCGGCTCGTCCGGTTCTACCGAGAGGACGAGCCGCTCCCCGACCCCCTACTCGTCTCTGCGCGAGACGCCCTGAGCAGGCATTACCGGCCCGAACTCGGCGAGGAGTTCGCCACGTCCGGACTGTGCTTCTACCGCGACGGGGCGGACAGCGTCGCCTGGCACGGCGACGACACCGGTCGCAGCCGAACCGAGGACACGATGGTCGCCATCCTGTCGCTCGGCGCCTCGCGTCCGCTGCTGCTGCGTCCGCGCGGCGGCGGGCACTCGATCCGGTACTCCCTCGGCCACGGTGACCTGCTGGTGATGGGTGGTTCCTGCCAGCGCACCTGGGAGCATTGCGTACCGAAGAGTGCCCGCCCGCTCGGACCGCGCATCAGCGTGCAATTCCGCACGAGAGGCGTGCGGTGATCACTTCCGGCGTGCGGCGACTGCCTGGGCGAGACGGTCCAACTGTGCCGCCGTGGTGTTCCAGTCGATGCAGGCGTCGGTGATGGACTGGCCGTACGTGAGCTCCTCGGACTTTCCGAGGGTGAGGTCCTGGCGTCCGGCCTCGATGAAGCTCTCCACCATCACACCGACGATCCCCTTCTCGCCTGCCTCGAGACGGGCGGCGATGTCGTCCAGCACGTCTACCTGCTTCTCGTGGTTCTTGCTGCTGTTGCCGTGGCTGGCGTCGATGACGACGCGTTCCGGCAGACCGGACTTGTTCAGCCGGGCGAGGGTGTCCGCGACCGTCTCGGCGTCGTAGTTCGGTCCGTCGCTGCCGCCGCGGAGGATGACGTGGCAGTCGGGGTTGCCCATGGTGCGGATCAGCGCGGCCTGCCCGTCGAGGTCGGTGCCGGGGAACACGTGGCTCGCCGCGGCGGCGCGGGTGCCGTCCACGGCCACCTGCACGTCGCCTTCCGTCGAGTTCTTGATTCCGACGGGCATCGACAGCGCGCTGCACAGTTGCCGGTGCACCTGGCTGGCGGCGGTGCGGGCACCGATTGCGCCATAGGTGACGAGGTCGGCGATGTACTGCGGCATGATCGGGTCGAGGAATTCGCAGCCGACCGGCAGTCCGAGCGAGGACACGTCGAGCAGCAGCTTGCGGCCCATGCGGATCCCGGTGTCGATGTCGAACGTGCCGTCCAGGTGGGGGTCGTTGAGCAGACCCTTCCAGCCCAGCGTGGTGCGCGGCTTCTCGAAGTAGACCCGCATCACGATGTGCAGGTCGTCGCGCAGTTCCTCGGCCTTGGCGGCGAGCCGGCGGGCGTAGTCCATGGCGGCGACGGGATCGTGCACGGAGCACGGGCCGACCACGACGAGCAGACGGTCGTCGTCGCCGTTCAGCACGTTCACCGTGTCGGCGCGGCCCGAGCGGACGGTCGCGGATGCGACGTCGTCGGGGGCGTGTTCGCGGCGCACGACGGACGGCGCCACCAGCGGGCTGATGCTCACGGTGCGCTGGGCGTCCAGGCGATCACTGCTGGTCGTGGTGTCGAGAGTGACAGTCATGGGTTCGGGTTCCTGTTCTCAGGCCGGCCCTCGAAGACTGTGGAGATTCCCGCGAGCCGGTCTGTAATCCGGCTCTGGGGTGGAGGAGGTCAGCGCGTGGTTACGCCGACCGGCCCACCCGGGGCCGGCCTGCTAAACCAGAAATATGCGCGCTGCATGACGGCCACAGTAACGGCTGACCCGGATCGGCGCCACACCTACCCCCCTCCCCTGACATTTGTCACGGTGAGGTCGTGACGGACGTGTGAGGGTCGCCGGCCGCCCGGATCGCACGCTGAATGCATGACATCGACAGAACCCCGCACCTCCGCGCAGGCGTCCGCATCGCCTGTTCCGGCAGTCAGCCTGCGCGGCGTCCACAAGCATTTCGGTGACGTTCACGCCGTCCGCGGGCTGGACCTCGAGATCCGGCCCGGTGAGATCGTCGCGTTCCTCGGCCCGAACGGCGCGGGCAAGACCACCACCGTCGACATGGTCCTCGGACTGTCCCGCCCCACTGCCGGCGAGGTGTCCGTCTTCGGCACGGATCCGCGCACCGCGATCGCGAAGGGCCTCGTGTCCGCGGTCATGCAGACGGGCGGCCTGCTGAAGGAACTGACGGTCGAGGAGACCGTCCGGCTCACCGCGAGCCTGTTCGCCGACACCCGGCCCGTCGACGAGGTCCTCACCCGGGCCGGCATCGCCGATCTCGGAAACCGGTTGGTGGGCAAATGCTCCGGCGGGCAGCAGCAGCGACTGCGGTTCGCGATGGCACTGCTGTCCGATCCGGAACTGCTGATCCTCGACGAGCCGACCACCGGCATGGACGTCGAGGGCAGGCGGGACTTCTGGTCGGCGATCCGCGCCGACGCGGACAGCGGCCGGACGGTCGTCTTCGCGACGCACTACCTCGAGGAAGCCGACGCGTACGCCGACCGGATCGTGCTGGTGCGCAAGGGAAAAGTCGTCGCCGACGGCACCGCGGCCGAGGTGAAGGCGCTGGCCGCGGGACGCACCGTCCGCGCCCACTTCCCGGGCGCTGACCGGGAACAGCTGTTCGCGATTCCCGGCGCCGACAGCATCGAGGTGCGCGGCGACAGCGTCCTGATCCACTCGACGGACACCGACGCCGTGGCCCGCCATCTGCTCACCCGGACACCCGCCACCGACCTCGAAATCGTCTCCCGGGGCCTCGAAGACGCGTTCATCGCGCTCACCTCCGACGACTCCGCCACGGAAGGACCGACCTCGTGACCACCCTCGCCGCCCACCGCCGCGTTCCCCCGCTCGGCGGGCTCAACGCCACCCTCCTCGGACTCGAACTGCGTCGCCTGCTGCGCAATCGGCGCACGATGATCATCACCCTCGTGATGCCGGTCGTGTTCTTCCTCATCTTCGGGCTGAACCCGAGCTATTCGGGGGAGAGCGCGGGCAACGGGAACGTCTCGGCGTACGTGATGATCAGCATGGCGCTGTACGGCGCGATGATCGCGACGACGAGCGGCGGCGCGATGGTGTCGGTGGAGCGTGCGTCCGGGTGGAGTCGGCAGTTGCGGCTCACCCCGTTGTCCCCGGGGGTCTACATCCTCGTCAAGGTGCTGGTCGCGATGACGCTCGGGCTCGCGGCCGTCGGCGTCGTCTATCTCGTGGGCGCGTTCACGTCCGTCCACATGGACACGTCCCTGTGGTTCACGACGGCCCTGATCACGTGGCTGGGCTCCGCGGTGTTCGCGGCCTTCGGCCTGTTCATGGGATACCTGCTGCCCAGCGAGAACGTCATGCAGATCCTCGGCCCCGGGCTCGCCGTGCTCGGCTTCGCGGGCGGCCTGTTCATGCCGCTACAGGACGGCTCCGTCTGGGCGTCGATCGCACAGTTCATGCCCACGTACGGGCTCAGCCAACTCGTGCACGCACCGCTCACCGGCGACGCGATGCAGTGGACGTGGGTCCTGAACGTCGCGGTGTGGCTGGCGATCTTCGTCGGCGGCGCTGTGTGGCGGTTCCAGCGCGACACCGAGCGAGTGTGACGGCGGTATCGTGACTTCCGTGACCACCCCCGACGGCCCCGTCGTGACCAGACGATGGGGCCGTTTCGGATTCATCTTCGCCGCCGCGTGGACGGTGTTCCTGTTCCAGCCGTTCCTCGACGGCTGGGCCGACCGCGGTCACGTCCGCGGCTGGATCGGGATGATCGCCACGCTCGCGTTCGCGGTGACGTACCTCGCGATGTTCCGGTGGTCGCATACCCGGCGCGCGCACAACGAGTTTCGGCCGCCGCTGAACCAGGCGGTGCCGCTCGTGGTGGCGTTGTTCGGGCTCGCGGCCGTCATGGTGGTCGCCGTCGGGTCGTCGGGGCTGTCCGCCGCCGTCTACCTCGCGGTCTCCGCGGTCATGCTGTTCCCCGCCTGGCTGGGCGGGATCACTGCTCTGACCGTCGCAGCTCTCGTGGAGGTGATCTCCGCGGTAATGGACTGGGGGTCGGGCACCGGGCTCTCGCTGGGCGTGTGCGCGGCGGCGTTCGCGATGTTCGGGGTGACCAAGCTGATCAACCGCAACATCGAACTGGTCCGGGAACGGGAGGAGAGCGAACGGCTCGCGGTGCAGGAGGAACGCACCCGGATGGCCCGCGACCTCCACGACATCCTCGGGCACTCCCTCACCGTCATCACCGTCAAGGCCGAACTCGCGGGCCGGCTCCTCGACATCGACCTGGACCGGGCCCGCACGGAAGTGGCGGACCTGGAACGTCTTTCCCGCGATGCCCTCGCGGACGTCCGGCAGGCCGTGCAGGGAATCCGGGGACTGTCGCTGCCGATGGAGATCGCCCGGGCCGGGGAGGCGTTGCGGGCGGCCGGGATCGAGGCCGAGCTACCGGGCAGCACCGAGTCGGTACCCACCGGGTTGCGCGAGCTGTTCGCATGGACCGTCCGCGAAGGTGTCACGAACGTGGTCCGGCACAGCGGCGCGACGCACTGCGCGGTCACGGTGGGCGAACGCGACGTCACCGTCGTCGACAATGGTTCCGGCTGCGGCGAATTCGCCCACGGCAACGGGCTCGTCGGCCTGCGGGAGCGCGCCGCCGCGGCCGGAGCACGGGTCGTCATCACCCACCCGCAACCCGGAGGATTCTCGTTGCACGTGCTGAAAAAGGAGGTCCCGTGACGATCCGGCTGCTGCTCGCCGACGACCAGGCACTCGTCCGCGGCGCCCTCGCCGCCCTGCTCGACCTCGAACCGGACCTGACGGTGGTCGCGGAGGTCGGGCGCGGCGACGAGGTGGTCGCCGCGGCCCGCGAGCACTCCCCCGACGTCGCGCTCCTCGACGTCGAGATGCCCGGCCTCGACGGGATCGCCGCCGCTGCGGCACTGCGCGCCGAGGTGCCGCAGACCCGCGTCCTGATCGTGACGACGTTCGGCCGTCCCGGCTACCTGCGCAGGGCCCTGCAGGCGGGGGCGTCGGGATTCGTCGTGAAGGACACCCCGGCCCGGCAACTCGCCGACGCCGTGCGCCGGGTCCACGCGGGACTGCGCGTCGTCGATCCCACCCTCGCCGCCGACAGCCTCGTCAGCGGGGAATCGCCGCTCACCGACCGGGAGACCGACGTGCTGCGGGCGGCGCGGGACGGTGCGCCGGTCGCCTCCATCGCGGCCGCACTGTTCCTCTCCGCTGGGACGGTGCGCAACCATCTGTCGTCGGCGATCGGCAAGACCGGCGCCAGCACCCGCGCCGAGGCCGTCCGTGCGGCGGAGTCCCACGGCTGGCTGTAGGCGGCTCCGCCGCCCGTGAGTGGTTAGGGAGTCCCTGGACTCGTCAGCCACTCACGGGGCCGGAGGCCCTGGTCTGCGACGGATTCTCACCGAACCGCCGGCGGTAGGACGCCGCGAACAGGCCGAGGTTGACGTATCCCCACGCACCGGCGATCGAGGCGACGGTCTCCCCGGGAGGTGCGGTGAGCAGTTCCTCCCGGATGCCCCGAAGCCGCTGCTCACGCACGTACCCGGCAGGCGTGGTGTCCAGGTATTTCCGGAACGATCCGGACAGGGTGCGGACGCTGACCCCCACCGCGTCGGCAATGTCGGAGGCCGTCGGCAGTTCGCGGGCGCACTCCCGGATGTACTGGACCGCGTGTCGCACGTAGCCCGGCGCCGCCGGGCCGGTGGTCCTGTCGGGGTCGACTCCCGCGCGCGCCGCCCACTCGGTGAGCAGGTGGCCGACGAGCAACTCCTGCAGGTTGAGCCCGATGCGCCCGTTCGTGGCGTGCGCCGGTAACTCCCCCGTCGTCCGCATCGCGTACCCGAGCAGCGCCTGCCAGCCGGACCCACCGCCCCCGATGGCGCATTTACGTTGCCAGAGAACGTCTCCCGGATCGAATCCCCACCAGCGCACCGCCGTGTCGGCGAGCACCCGGTGCGGAATCGTGAGATTGAGTTGCACGTGGTCCGGGGAGAATTCGACGAGGTAGTCGACTCGGCTGCAGTCGGCGACGAACGTGTCCCCGGCCGGTGTGTCCGCGGTGGCGTCATGGTCGACGTGGTGCCGGGCGTTCCCGCGGATGGTCGTGAGGACGAGCGCGTTTCCGGCGTCGGGCGAGAAGTCGCCGACCGAGACGGGGATTCCGTAGGAGAACCGGGTGACCGTGATGTCGCCGATCTTCGTGGAATACATGCTCGACCTCGGCGCCAGCCCGACCCCGAGCGGACGCACGACATAGGGCATGTAGACGCGGTCGGACCAGTGCCGGATCTCGTCCCAGTCGTCCGACGTCCTGCGCTCGGCAGCCGGTGGTCGTCCCACCGCAAACGGATCCAGCGCGACCATGCGTCGAGTATCCCACCCTGCGTGCCTCCGGCCCCTGTGCGCCTTTCGGTAGGGCGGGTTCAACCAGAAAGGCGCACGGGGCGGCATTGCTTATATCGTGAGTGTGTGCTCATAATATGGGTGTACCTGTGACACCAGTCACTGCCCGCCTCCTCGAAGGACGCGCACATGTCAGACGTAGGAATCCTGATCAACACCACGGTCGCCGTCGCGGCGGTCGTGCTGATGATCGTGCGTTTCAAGTTCAACCCCGTGGTGTCGCTGGTCGTCGGATCCGCATACCTCGGACTCACGACGGGACTCGGCACGGCCGAGACGGTGAAGGTCATCAGCACCGGTTTCGGCGACATCATGGCCGAAGTGGGACTTCTGATCGCCTTCGGCGTCCTGATGGGCGCCATGCTGAAAGAAATGGGTGCCATCCAGCGCCTGGTCGGAACGCTTCTCCGGGTGTTCGGGCCGAAACGAATGCCCTATGCGATGTCGCTGACGATCGCGACGTTGCTGCAGTCCATCTTCCTCGACGTCCTGCTCGTCATCTCGGCGCCGCTGGCCCGCAACCTCGCACCGAAGGTCGGCCGGGTCGGCACGGCCCGTATGGCCACCGCCCTCGCCATCGGCCTGGAGTGCGGCATCGTCCTCATGGTTCCCGGCGTCGGCGCCCTCGCCCTGGCCGGACTGCTCGGTGTGCCGCTCGGCAAGATGCTGATCTTCGGGCTGATCCTGGTGATCCCGACCGTCGCGATCTCGGTCGCGATCATGTCGTTCCTGTTCACCCGTGGTTGGTGGAACCCGGACAAGGACGAGGAGCACTTCCATCAGACGGTCGTCGACGACGAAGAAGAGGACTGGACCGACGGCACCGGTGGCAGCACCCCTCGGCCGGACGCCGGCGGAGGTGTCGCCCAGGCGCAACGCGCCGCGACCGTCACCACCGAGGACACGAAGCACGACCGTCCGCTGATCCTGCTCCTCGCTCCGCTGCTCTTCTCCCTCCTGCTCATCGCGACCGGCGCGATCCTGGACATTGCCGAGATCAGCAACCCGGTCGTCTCGTTCGTGTCGGAACCGCTCATCGCGTTGCTGATCGGACTGATCGGCACCAGCTTCGTCGGCCGGTTCAGCATCGGCCAGCACCGCGTCCAGAAGGCGATCGCCAGCGGGTTCAGCGAGAGCGGCCAGATCCTCATCCTCACCGGTGTCGGCGGATCCCTCGCCGCGACCATCGCCGCGGTCGGCCTCGGCGACATCCTCGGCAAATACTTCACCGCCAATCACGCCGCTCCGCTGCTGATGGTCTGGGTGATCGCCGCCGTCCTGCACATCGCTGTCGGCTCGGTGACGATCTCCGCCATCACCGCCGCGGGCATCCTCGCGCCCATCGCCCCCACCCTCGGACTCGACCCGGTCCTCATCGCTCTCGCGGCCGGCGCCGGCTCCCTCTTCGCGGTGCACGTCACGAGCAACACCTTCTGGTTGCTCCAGTCCTTGATGGGTCAGACCACACGAGGCACGCTGAAGACGTGTTCGGTGGGAGTATCGGTGGCATCGGTCGTCGCAATACTGCTCGTCCTGCCCATGAGCCTCGTTCTCTGAGCGTCACTATCAGTTAAGGATCACCATGTTCTCCGACAACACCATTCGGCCACTCGACGGCGTTCGGGTACTCGAGCTGGGCAATTACATCGCCGCACCGACGGCGGGCCGGATGCTCGCCGACTTCGGGGCCGAGGTCATCAAGGTGGAGCGCCCGAAGACCGGCGACGAACTGCGCAACTGGCGCCTCTACTCCGGCGACACCTCGATGCTGTACCGCACGATCAACCGGAACAAGAAGTCGATCGTGCTGGACCTGCGCACCGAGGAGGGCAGGCAACTCGTCCTCGACCTCGCCGCCCACTGCGACATCCTGCTGGAGAACTTCCGGCCCGGCACCCTGGAGAAGTGGGGTATCGGACCGGACGCGTTGAACGAGGCCAATCCGGACCTGGTGATCACAAGGATCTCGGCGTTCGGGCAGACGGGCCCGATGTCGCAGCGGCCGGGTTTCGCCGCGGTCGCGGAGGCCGCCGGCGGGTTCCGTGAACTCGTCGGCGACCCGGACCGGCCACCGGTGCGGGTGGGGGTGTCGATCGGTGATTCGATCGCCGGCCTCTACGCGGCGTTCGGGGCGGTGATGGCGCTGTTCCAACGCGAGGCCGCGAAGGTCGCCGGGACGCAGGGCCCGTCCCTGCCGCATCGGATCATCGACGTCGCGCTCAACGAATCGATCCTGTCGATGATGGAGTCGCTGATCCCCGACTACCTGGCGTACGGCATCAAACGCGAACGCGTCGGCGGCCGGATGGAGGGCATCGCCCCGTCGAACGCGTACACCTGCAACGACGGCAACAGCATCATCATCGCCGGCAACGGGGACGCCATCTTCCAGCGCTACATGGACACCATCGGCCGCCCCGACCTCGGCGCCGACCCGGACCTGTCCACCAACGCCGGACGGTGGGCGCGCCGCGACGAACTCGACACCGCGATCGGTGAGTGGGCGATCCAGTACTCCCGTGAGGACGCGCTGAAGATCCTCGACACCGCCGGGGTGCCGTCGGGTCCGATCAACACCGCCGCCGACATCTGCAGCGACGACCAGTACGCAGCCCGCAACATGATCCAGCAGTTCACGGTCGACACGGGTGAGGCCGAACCGAAGGAGGTCGGGTTCCCCGGCATCGTCCCGGTGATCGGCGGGCAGTCGCTGCCCATCCGCAACGTCGGACCGGACCTCGGCGAGCACACGCGGGAGGTCCTCGAGACGCTGCTCGGCAAGACCCCGGAACAGATCGACTCCCTCGTCAACGACACGGTAGGTGACCTCTCATGACGCAATCCTTCGAATCACGCGCCCTGCTCCGCGACGTCACCCTGCGCGACGGACTGCAGCTGACCGGCAAGATGCTGCCCACCGCCCGCAAGCTCGAGATCGCGCGCCGGCTTCTCGAACTCGGCGTGCCCGCGCTCGAGATCGGGTCGATGGCCCGCCCCGACCTCGTCCCGCCGATGGCGAACACCGTCGAGGTGATCTCGGAGCTGACCCCCGAGGAACTCGAGCACTGCTGGGTGTGGGTCGCCACGCCCCGGCACGTGGAGAAGGCCGCCGCCGCCGGCGCGCGCCATTTCCAGTACTGCTTCTCCGCGTCCGATTCCCACAACCAGGCGAACATCGGCCGTTCCACCGACGACAGCCTCGCCGCGATGCCCGCCGCCATCGAACTCGCGCGAGGCGTCGGGGGCAGCATCCAACTGTGCATCGCGACGTCGTTCACCTGCCCGTTCGAGGGCCGGGTGCCGGAGCAGCGGGTGATCGACATCGCCAACGACCCGCGCGCCCACGGCGCCGTCGACGTCGTCGTCTGCGACACCCTCGGCCAGGCCGTCCCCGCCGAGGTCTACTCCCTCGTCTCCCGGGTACGGCTCGAGACCCCGCAACGCGGCATCGTCTTCCACGGTCACGACACGTGGGGGCTGGGCGTCGCAAACAGTCTCGCCGCGGTCGCGGCAGGCGCGATGACCGTCGACGGCGCACTCGGCGGGCTCGGCGGCTGCCCGTTCGCACCCGGCGCCAGCGGCAACACCGCCAGCGAGGACCTGCTGTTCGCCACCCGCCCGGACTGGCTGAACCCCACCACGTTCGGCTCGCTCGTGGAACTGTCCGAGAAGACTCTCGCCGAACTCGGCGAAGCCAACCGGTCCAAGGCCGCGCAGGGCGCGCGCTCCAACGCGTCCGCGTTCGAGTGGGTCATCGGCGGCGGCCGATGAGCGGCGTCCGGTTCTACGTCACCACCCCGATCCCCGAACCCGCCCTCACGCTGCTGCGCGCCGCGGGCAGCGTCGAACTGCCCGAAGAGCTTCCGGACGCCGCCCGGCTGCGGGAGGTCTGCCTGTCCGGCGACTACGACGTGGTGGTGTCCCAACTACGCGACACGTTCGACGCCGACCTCCTGGCCGCCGCGAAGATCCGCGGGATCTCCAACTACGCGGTCGGGTTCAACAACGTCGACATCGGTGCGGCCACCGCCAACAAGATCCTCGTCGGCAACACCCCGGGTGTGCTCACCGACGCTACCGCCGATGTCGCGATGCTGCTGATCATGGCCACCGCGCGCCGGGCGGTGGAGGCCGACACGTTCGTCCGCTCCGGGAAGTTCACCGGTTGGGAGCCGAACCTGCTACTTGGCCAGGATGTTTCGGGGAGCACCCTCGGGCTCGCCGGGTTCGGGCGGATCGCTCGCGCCACCGCCCGCCGGGCACTGGCGTTCGGCATGCAGGTGCTGTTCTGCCCTCGGCCTCCCGGCGACCGGCCGGTGCCGGACGCCGAACTCGGCGAGTTCGCCGGACTCGTCACCCATACCGACTGGGACACCCTCGTCACCACCAGCGACTTCCTGTCCCTGCATGTTCCGCTGAACGAGCAGACCCGGCACCTGGTGGACGCGGACGTGCTGCACGCGATGAAGCCGACGGCGATCCTCGTCAACACCGCGCGCGGACCCGTCGTCGACGAGACTGCCCTCGTCGCCGCCCTGAAATCCGGGGAGATCGCCGGGGCCGGACTGGACGTCTACGAAGACGAGCCCTCGCTCGCACCGGGGCTGGCGGAACTGCCGAACACCGTGCTGCTCCCGCACGTCGGCAGCGCCACCGTCGCCGTGCGGTCCGAGATGGCGCGGCTGTGCGCCGAAAACGCGGTGGCCATGGCGCAGAACCGGATCCCACCGCACCCGGTCAACCCGGAGGCGTGGACGGGGTGACGGTCGCCGCTGCCCGCCCTGAAGCCTGCCGCACGCCTCAGGACGGGTAGCGGCCGCCCAGCGTCCTGGTGACCTGCTCGGCGCTGCCGACGAGCAGATCCACCCATTTCTCGCACTGTTCGCGGGGCATGCGGAGGGTCGGCCCGCTGATCGCCAGCGCGCCGAGCACGTCGGCGGACGAATCGAACACGGGCGCAGCCAATCCCGACGCGCTGTCCTCCCGCTCCCCCGCCGTGATGGCGTACCCGTCGGCCCGCGCCTGGTGGATCAGTTCGCGCAGCACCGCGGTGTCGGTGACGGTGCCCTCCGTCATCGGTTCGATGGGTCCGGCGAGGACCTGTTCGGTGAGATCCGGGTTCCAGGCGAGCAGCACCCGGCCCGCCGACCCCGCGGGCAGGGGGACGATCTTTCCGACGTACATGTTCCGTCGCAGGGCGTGCTCGGTCTCCGCGATGGCCACGCACACGCGGTAACCCTGCTCGACCCGGAAGAAGCTGGCGGTCTCACCGGTGGCGTCGCGGATCTCCTTCAGCACCGGCGTGACGACGGCCAGCACGTCGAGTCCCTTGGTGGCCGTCGCCGCCCAGAACGCCATCTTCACGCCGATCCGGATCTGGTCGCCGGACCGGTCGAGGAATTCCTGCGCCACCAGGTTGCTGACCAGCCGTTGGACCGTCGACGTCGGCAGGCCCGTGGCCTGGTGGATCTCGCCCAGCGTCATCGACGGACGCGACAGGCTGAAGGCATCGAGGATCTCCGTGATCTTGCTCAGCACCAGCAACGGCTGGTGCTTGGAGGTCAATTCGCCGTCTTCCGCTCGCATACCCACGACGATAGTCGCCCCCACCAGCACGTGAGTGCCGAAGGAGGGCGGAACACACTTCGGCACTCACGTGGGGGTGAACCGACTGTCGCCACACGTGCGGGGATCTCGCGAGGCGGATCCGGGACATCGATCTGCAAGTGCAGAAGGAGAATTGGTTACAGGTGACGGTGCACACCTCATCACCGGGTGCTGATCGGGAACGGCGAGAGCGGGCAAGGGGCTACCCACACACGTGAGTGGCAAAGCGTGCGGGAGCACACTTTGCCACTCACGTGGGGGATCAGCCGACCACGAGGTCCAACTCGTCGCCGGTCACTCCGACCGCGATGCTGCCACCCTCGACGAGGACGTCGTCGAGCAGCAGATCGGCGATCCGATCGTCGACGGCCCGCTGGATCGACCGTCGCAACGGGCGCGCCCCGAACTCGGGCTGGTGTCCGTGCTCGGCGATCCAGTCGACTGCGGCGTCGCTGAACGAGATCTCGATGCCCTTGGACTGCAGTCGCTTCCGGCTGTCGTCCAGCAGCAGGTCGGTGATCCGGTGCAGCTGATCGGTGTCGAGCTTGCGGAAGATCACGATCTCGTCGATCCGGTTCAGGAACTCGGGACGCATCGACTCGCGCAGTCGGCCCATCACTCGATCCCGCAGCGGCTTCTCCGACGCCTCCGCGTCACCGGTGCTGAAGCCCAGCGCACCCGACTTGCTGGAGATGATGTCGGACCCCAGGTTGCTGGTCATGATCAGCACGGTGTTCTTGAAGTCCACCGTCCGGCCCTGACCGTCGGTGAGCCGACCGTCGTCGAGCACCTGCAGCAGCGTGTTGAACACGTCGGGGTGCGCCTTCTCGATCTCGTCGAGCAGGATCACCGAGTACGGGTTCCGGCGGACCTGCTCGGTGAGCTGCCCCGCCTCCCCGTACCCGACGTAGCCGGGAGGAGCACCGACGAGCCGGCTGACCGTGTGACGTTCACCGAACTCGCTCATGTCGAGCCGCAGCATCTTGTTCTCGTCACCGAACAGCGTGGCGGCCAGCGCCTTCGCCAGTTCGGTCTTGCCGACACCCGTCGGTCCGAGGAACAGGAAGCTGCCCACGGGACGGTCCGGATCGTTCATGCCGGTGCGGCTGCGGCGCACCGCCCGGGCGATCGCCTTCACGGCGTCGTCCTGTCCGACGACCCGGCGATGCAGTTCGTCCTCGAGGCGGCGGAGACGTTCCTTCTCCTCCTCCGTCATCTGGCTGGCCGGGATTCCGGTGGCCCGCGACACGACCTCAGCGATCTGCTCGGCCGTCACCTCGGGCGCGACGTCGGACGCACCGACGGACTTCCCGTCGATCCGGGCCTGGACCGCCGTGGCCTCGTCGCGCAGACTCGATGCCTTCTCGTACTGCTCGTCGGCGACGGCCTTCTCCTTGGCCTGTTCGAGTTCCGCGAGCTTCGCCCGCAGGGCCTCGACGTCGACGCTCGGCATCCGCAGCCGCAACCGGGCACCGGCCTGATCGATCAGGTCGATCGCCTTGTCCGGCAGGAAGCGGTCGCCGATGTAGCGGGCCGACAGTTCGACGGCGGCCGTGATCGCCTCGTCGGTGTAGCGGACACCGTGATGCTCCTCGTACCGGTCACGCAGACCGGACAGGATCGCCACCGCATCCTCGACGCTCGGCTCCGCCACCGTCACCGGCTGGAAGCGCCGTTCGAGCGCCGGGTCCTTCTCGATGTGCTTGCGGTACTCGTCGAGCGTCGTCGCACCGACGATGTGCAGTTCACCGCGGGCGAGCTTCGGCTTGAGGATGTTACCCGCGTCCATCGCACCGTCGGCGCCGCCACCGGCACCGGCGATGGAGTGCACCTCGTCGATGAAGACGATCAGCTCGTCCGAGTGCGCCGAGATCTCGTCGATCACCTTGTTGAGGCGTTCCTCGAAGTCGCCGCGGTACCGGGTGCCCGACACCATGCTCGACAGGTCGAGTTGCACGATGCGCTTACCCGTCAGACGGTCGGGGACTTCGCCGTCGACGATGCGCTGGGCCAGGCCCTCGACGACCGCCGTCTTGCCGACGCCGGCCTCACCGACCAGCACGGGGTTGTTCTTGGTGCGGCGCGACAGGATCTCGATGGTCTGCTCGATCTCGTCGGCGCGACCGATCACTGGGTCGACTCCGCCGCCGCGTGCGCGTTCGGTGAGGTCGAAGCCGTACTTGTCGAGCGTGGGGGTCGCGGAGTCGGGGGACTCCTCCACCGACCCGCCCTGCACCGCGGTCTGCAGGCGTTCCGGGGTGATGCCCTCGGACGCGAGCAGGCGGCCGGCGGCGTGGTCCTGATCCGCGGCGAGCGCCAGGAAGAGGTGCTCGGGATCGATGTAGGTGGAACCGAGAGCGCGCGCGAGCTGGTGCGCCTCGAGCAGCGCCGTCTTCAGCGCACCGCTCAGTGCGGGTGTCGCGAAGCCTGACGTGTCGCGGCCCTGAGGCAGTCGCAGTTCGACCGCATCGGCGACGGCCGACGTGTCGGCGCCTGCGCGGCGCATCAGGGACGTGACGGGGTCGTGTTCTGTCATGACGCGCAGAACGTGGAGTGCATCGAGTTCCGCGTCGCCACGACCTGCGGCGAAGCGGGCAGCAGCAGCCATGAGCTCCTGGGTGGAGCGACTCATGAGCCGACTGATGTCGATGCGACCTGGGCCCTCCGGCCCGAAGAATGCTGGCATTCCTCAGCCTCCTATAAGTTGAGCGTTACTCACTCAACTAACGTGCCAACCCTGCGATCAATTCCCGTGAGGGACGAGTGGCGAGCGCGGGCCCGGGGCCAATGAGTCGGGCCCGGCGGCGCACACCCCGCTGAACAGCGGGTTTTGCCGGACCGGGAGCTCGTGCCTTCGCGGGCGTGAGCCCCGTCACCAGGCCTGTCGGTGAACGATGCGACTCAGCCGAGGCGGCATTCGAGGGCATCGATGAGGAGCCCGAGCCCGAAGTCGAACTCCTGCTCGTGGTCGCACTTCGCGAGGTGCGGCGCAGCCGCCCGTACGCTCGGCAGCTCGACCGCCTCCAGTGTCCGCTGTCGCTCCGTCGCCATGTCCGGATCGCTCAGCGCGAGGGTAAAGGCCGCTTCCGCCTCACGCAGCAGCGTGCCGGTGATGAAAGCGAGCATCGTGCGAAGGCAGTGCACGGCAACCTCGGGCGATGCCCCTGCGCGCAGAAACGCGGCGAGCGCCACCTCCAACGGTTCGAGGGTGATGAGCGATTCCACCGGACGCGTCAGCACGAGTCTCGCTGCGCGCGGGTGTTCGGCGAGGGCAGCACTGCGGAAGGCCCGGGCGATGGCGGTGAGGTCTTCGCGCAGATCTCCGCAGGACTCCGGAATCACCATGCGGGACAGGACCAACTCGGCCAAGCCGTCGAGCAGCGCATCCTTGTTCTCGACGTGGTTGTAGAGGCTCTTGGGGTCGACCCCGAGCACACGCGCCACGGTGCGCATGCTGACCGCTTCGACGCCTTTGCCGTCGACGACATCCATCGCGGCCCCGAGGATCGCCTGCCGGGACAGGGTCGATTGGCCGGCCGGCGGCCGGCCGCGGCGAGTCTCCGGTCGTATCGCGTGGCTCATGGACCCCATCCTCGCATCCCTTGACATTTAAATCCACATCGTGGGTAAATGGATGAAACCCACGGTATGGGTTTTTGGAGCGAGAGGAACCGACCATGGTGTTGCAGTGGAGTACCGACGACCTCGTCGACCTGACCGGTGTCGGAGACGCCGTCGAGGTGCTCGATCGCAAGATCGAGGGCGGACCCGGTGCCCGGCTACGCGACCTACGGACGCGCGGCGCGGACTTCCGCCGGGAGTTCGCCGCGACCGGGATGCCGCAACGGGTCGACACGTGCGACCTCGTCACACTGCCCTACCCGACGCGATTCGGACTGTTCCGGGCATCGCGGGCGATCGCACCGTTCCTGTCCATCACCAACCGGATGCTGGTGATCCGGTGGAACGACAGCGACGGCCGTCCGCGGGTGCTGCTCTTCGAGCCGAGCGATGTGGATCTGGGACGCAACACGCCGTACTTCGCCGAACTCGTGCGCCGCACACCGTCGCCGCTCGCCAAGCGAATGGTCACCGAGCACGGCAGCGTCTCGAACCACCTGGCCGCCCTGGGCATCGCGCCGGACGAGGTCGACTACATCGTCTTCGATCATCTGCACACCCAGGACCTGCGCCGCTGGGTCGGGACGACGACCTATCAGCCGGACCTGGGCGAGCAACCGGCCGCGGTGTTCCCGAACGCGAAGGTGATCGTCCAGCGGGACGAGCTGCTCGGGATGTCAGACCTTCATCCGCTGCAAACCCCGTGGTATCAACCCCAGACGTACCGCGACATCCCCGTCGACGTGTTTGCACCGATCGACGGCTCGGTTCTTCTCGGCCCGGGCGTCGCCGTGATCAAGACACCCGGGCACGTGTTCGGCAACCAGAGCCTCGTGCTCAACACGTCGACCGGAATCTGGGTGAGCAGTGAAAACGTCATCGCCGCCGAATGTCTCACACCGGAACACTCCACGCTGCCCGGCCTGGCCCGATGGTCGGCGTCCTGGCAACAGGAAGTCGTGCTCAATGCGAACACGATCGAAACCACTGCCGACCAATACAACTCGGTCGTTCTCGAGAAGACGATCGCCGACCACAGCCAGACCGACTCACGGTTCCTGCAGTTCTTCCCCTCCAGCGAGCTGACGCCGATGTGGACCAACCCGGGCACAAAGCCCACCTTCAGCCACCACGCCATCACCCATCAGTCCTGAGCACCGCACCCCGAGGAGACCGCAATGTCGCGCCACACCATCCCCACCGAGGACGTCCTGCGAGCACGGGAGAAGCTCGTGCTCGACCACTTTCACGACGAAGTCCGCCAGGACTGGGACGACGTCCTCGACACGTTTCCACACCCGCACTACGAACTCATCGCGAGCATGACCGTGCACGACGGCGACGGCCCGGTCCGCGGGTACTACCACGACACCCGGGTCGCCTTCCCCGACCAGGACCACGAGATCATCGCCCTACGCCACAGTGCCGATGCTGTGATCGTCGAATTCTGGCTCATGGGAACTCATCTCGGTCCGCTCGGCAAGATCCCGCCGACCGGCGGCCGGCATCGCACCCGGATGACCGCCTACTTCATCTTCGACGAGGACGAAAAGCTCGTCACCGAACGGATCTACTTCGACCAGCTCACGATCCTCTCGCAACTGCTCGGCAGCCTCGACAAGAAGAATCCGCGCGACCTGCTCACCCTCGGCCGCGCCGTCGTCGGATTGCTGGCCATGGCCGGCAGCGAACCCGATCCGCGCCTGCTCGACACCACCGCCCCCGACCTGACCCACTGACCCTCGCTCGGCAAGGAGAACCATCATGCGCGCACTCATCGGCGGCCTCGAACCGGACTGGGTTGCCAAGGACGACACCGAGATACCTGCCATGAAACTCGGCGCCCTGCGCGTGCGGGTCATCGCCGCGGCCCTCAACCGCGCCGACCTGTACATGCTCGAGGGCACCTACAGCCCGACCCTCAAACCCGGCGACGTCTACCCGGCCGGTATGGAGTTCGCCGGCGTCGTGGAGACCTCGAGCCCGCTGGCCCCGCAATACCCGGTCGGCACCCGGGTCATGGGCGTCACCATGGGGGCGTTCGCCGATTACGCACTGTGCGACCCGCGCATGGTCCTCCCGATTCCCGAGGGCATGTCGTTCGAGGAAGCCGCCGCCCTGCCCGTCGCCCTGGCCACCGAGAACGACGCCCTCACCCAAGCCGGATTCACCTCCGGTAACCGGGTTCTGATCGTCGGGGGCACCACCTCCATCGGCCTCATCGCCATTGCGCTGGCCAAGGCGCTCGGCGCGGGCACCGTCATCGCGACCACCACCAGCGCCGACAAGCGACCGGCCATGACCGAGGCCGGCGCCGACGTCACGATCGACACCACCACCGAAGACCTCGCCGCCGCCGTCCTTGCCGCCACCGACGGTCAGGGCGTCGACGTCACCCTCGACCACATCGGCGGTGCACTCTTCGCCCACCTCCCCGCCGCCACCCGGATCGGCGGCACCATCGTCAACATCGGCCGCCTCGCCGGCCCCGGCACCAGCCTCGACCTCGACCAGCTGGCGTTCCGGCGGCAGCGGCTGATCGGCACCACCTTCAGTGTGCGCACCCCCGACGAACTCGGCGAGGTCTGCGGCGCACTACACGCAGCCGTCCTCCCTGCCCTCGCCGCGGGCCGCATCCAGCCCAGGATCGACAAGATCTTCCCGTTCGAGCGGGCCATCGACGCCGCCAAGCGACTGCGCTCCAACGAGGCGCTCGGCAAGATCGTGCTGTCGTTCGCCGACGGCCCCGCCGAGGAGCCCGCCGACCGCGCCCCCGTCGCCAACTTCTTCGGCAGCATCACCCAGCTCGGCTACGTCGTCCACGACATCGACGCCTCCATCGAGGGCTTCGTCAGGTGTGGCATCGGGCCGTGGTTCCTGCTGCGCAACGTGCAACCCGAGAACTTCACCTACCGAGGCCGACCCTCCGGGATGGCAATGGATGTCGCGGTCGCCAACAGCGGCAACATCCAGATCGAAATCATCACCCCCGTCAACGACGAACCGTCGATGTACCGGGACTTCCTCGATGCCGGTCAGGAAGGCCTGCAGCACTTCGCCTACTGGTCCACCGACTACCAGGACCTGTACGACCGGGCGCTCGCCGCAGGATTCACCGTCGGCCAGGAAGGACAACTCGGCGGCCCCACCGGACGCTTCGCGTACCTGCAGACCGAGCACCACCCCGGCACCTGCATCGAGATCTCGGACCTCGGCGGCGCCAAGGCGCAGCTCTTCGAGTACGTGAAGCTGGCCGCCGAGAACTGGGACGGGACACATCCGGTGCAGGTCATAGACCCCGCAATGCTTGCGGCCGGCTGATGCGGGTCCACCACCTCAACTGCGGCACCATGCGACCACCCGGGACACCTGACGGGCTGGTGTGTCATGTCCTGCTCCTCGAGACCGACGCCGGCCTCGTGCTCGTCGACTCCGGCCTCGGTCTGCGCGATCCCCACGACCGCGCGAACCGATTCGGCCCGGCCAGGTTCTACGTCCGTCCCGCCTACGATCCCGAGGAGAGCGCCTGCCGCCAGATCACCCGACTCGGATTCGATCCGAAGGACGTGCGGCACATCGTGCTCACCCACTTCGACGCCGATCACGTCGGCGGCCTGGCCGACTTCCCGTGGGCACGGATTCACCTGACCGCCGCCGAAGCGTTCGCGGCACTGCACCCCCGTGGCCTGACGGAGAAGCAGCGATACCTCCCCGGCGAGCGGGACCACCACCCCGTACTCGTCGAACACACCCCCTCCGCATCGGAGGCCTGGCGCGGTTTCCCCGGCGCCAAGGAGCTCACCGGCATCGCCGCCGGCATCATCCTGATCAACCTGCCCGGCCACAGCCGCGGCCATGCAGCGGTCGCCGTCGACGCAGGCGAGCGGTGGATCCTCCACGCCGGCGACTCCTTCTACCACCACGGCCAGATCGACGGCACCACCAAGGCGCCCAAGGGGCTACGCGCGATGGAACGCCTCATCGCCCACGACTGGGCCAAGGTCAAGGCCAACCATCAGCGGCTCACCGAACTGTGGGCCACGGCCGAACCCGACCTGGTGCTCGTCAACGCCCACGACCCGCACTTGCTGCGCGAGGCGCAGCGACGCAACCGAGAGGAACACTCCTGATGAGGCTCGTACTGATCGGTGCCACCGGCGGCACCGGACTCCACGTCATCGACCAGGCGATCGACCGTGGCCATCACGTCGTGGCCTACTGCCGCCGCCCCGACGCCCTGAAACCGCGACCCGGACTCACCGTGGCAGGCGGCCACCTCGACGACCGCGACGCGCTCGTGTCGGCGCTGTCCAGCGCGGACGCCGTACTGTGCACGATCGGACCGAAGGCCGGACTAGCCGGTATGTTCGGCGTCACGGTGATGCAGGACAACGTGCCGCTGATCAGCGCCGCCATGCGCGACGCCGGCGTCAGCCGACTGGTGCTGCTGTCGGCTTACGGTGTCGGTGACACCGCGCGCACCGCATCACCCTTAGCTCGGTTCGCTTACAAAACGATGGTCGCCTCCGCGTACCGGGACAAGGAAATCTCCGAAACCGCCTTGGCCGCTGCCGGCCTGGACGTCACTCGCGTGCTTCCGGTCATCCTCGACGACGGACCGCTCAACCCCCATGCCACCGTCCGGCCCATGTCGACAGTCAGAAAAGTGTCGGGCCTGCCCAAGGTCTCCCGCGCCACCGTCGCCGCAGCCATCCTCGACGCCGCCGAGAGCGGCGCCACCACCGGGGAACGGCTGCTCGTGTCCGCTCCCGGCACCATATCGGGCTGACCGGACGAACGCCGTTCTTGCTAGTCCCCCGACCACGGCACGATCTGCATGGGCAGTTCGTCCTCGTCGAACACCCGGCCCATGCGTTTGCGGACGCCGAGAACGAGGCACCGGTCGAGGATGCGGACCGCGGGCAGTTTCTGCTCGACGACGGCTTCGAGCCCTTCGACGTCGGAGAGTCCGCGCAACCACACCGACACCAGAAGATTGGCAGGCCCGGCCACCGACAACACCGTCCGCACCGCGGGCAGCCCGCTCAGGTTGGCGCCGACCCTGGCCATCTGGGCGGCGGGAACGCGGAGGAAGTACCACGCGCAGACGGGATACCCCGAGGCCCAGCGCGGCATGTCCGTGCGGAGTTCGAACGCGCCCGACGCGAGTGTCGCGCTCAGCTGTTCGCGCGCCCGCCGTGTAGAGGTCCCGAGGGCCTCCGCGACAGTCCGTGTGTTCGCACGACCGTCGCGGGACAGGATGGAGATGATGTCGCGTTCGGCGACCGGCGGACGGGCGAACATCGCCGAGAGCCGGGCGGCGTCCCGGCGCCGGGCAGCGTCGATCGCGCTCGACTCGTCTGCGTCGAGGGCACGAAGACGCCACTGCGATGCCCCGGAGATCGCGGTGATCACCGGGTGCGTGCGAACGGTGCGGACGTCGGGGATACCCGCGACGCGGGACACGACGTACCGGTTGAACGCTGTCGGGTCGGGGCAGCCGACGGTGAGGATCAGGTCGCGACCACCCGAGGCGACGTCCACGGACAAGCACTCGGTGTCCTGGGACAACTCGGTGATCACCGCGTCGATCGACCCGGCGACGCACTCGACCTCGACGATCGCGCCGCGCGCGGCATCGGACATCGGCGGCTGGGCCGTCACCCAGGCCATGCCCCGTTCGCTCAGCCCGGACCACCGTCGCGCGAGAGTCACCGGGTCGGCCCCGAGGATCGGCCCGAGTTGCGACCACGGCACCCGCGGCCACACCTGCAACGCGTGGATTAGTCGAAGTTCGTCCTCCGTGGGCGTCTTCTCCTGCATATCAGCACCTCCTCAGCGTCAATTTCTGCGCATTTACACCGCAGAAACTCACTCACCCAACACTCGGACGCATCGACTCGGTCGTTTCGCTCATATTGTCATGTCGCCTCGCGGGGCGACCTGCAACATTGGAGGTCACACATGGGAGCACTCCGATCCCCCATCCCCACCGGCGCCGGTTCCGACCGGCGTCTCGGCGCCGCGGCCGGCTTCGTCGGATTCCTCTTCGCCATGGAACTGTCGAGCGGATTCCTCCAGGCCTGGTTCAGTCCGGTCCTCTCGGCGATCGGTGAGAAGTACTCGGTCGGTCCCGCCGACCTGAACTGGGTGCAGACGAGCTATCTGCTCGCGACCGCGGTCCTCGTGCCGTTGCTCGCCAAGATGGGCGACCAGTACGGACACAAGCGAATGCTCGTCGTCGCAACGGCGATGGTCACGGTCGGCAGTGTCGTGTCGGCGCTCGCCCCGACGTACGGCATCTTCATCCTGGGCCGGGCGATCACCGGCGCACTCGCGGCGTTCCTGCCGCTCGAGTTCGCGATCGTGCGTGAGCGCGCCGGGGAGCAGTCCGGGAAAGCGATCGGTTTGCTGGTCGGCGGGCTCACGCTCGGCGCCAGCGTCGGCGTGGTCCTGTCCGGGGTACTCGCATCGTTCCTGAATCTCACTGTGCTGCTTCTCGTTCCGGCTGCGCTCATGGCGATCGCGCTCGTCGTCGTGGTGTTCTTCGTCCCCGAAACGACGGCGCGCACGTCGGGCCGCCTCGACTGGGCCGGGGCGATTCTCCTGGGGGCGGGACTGGCGTTCGCGTTGTTCGCGATCAGCACGGGCAACAGGTTCGGGTGGACGTCGGGGCCGGTGCTGGGCGGGCTCCTGCTCGGCGGCACGCTTCTTGCCCTGTGGGTGGTGCTCGAGCGGCGGGTGTCCTCGCCGCTCGTGGATTTCGCGATGCTCTCCGGCCGTGCCGGTGTCGGGCTGCCGATCCTGCTCGCGGCCCTGTTCGGTGCCCAGTTGTTCGGCAGCCAGACCCCGATCGCGCTCTTCGTCGGCACCGACCCGGCAGCGGCCGGATTCGGGCTCGGACTGTCGTCGTCGCTGATCGGGCTGGTCCTCGTGTTCGCGTCGATCGCGGCGTTCGCCGGCACGTTCGCCGGACCGCGGCTCGGTGCACGGGTCGGCGATGTCACGGCCGTCATCGTCGGCGCTGTCACCGCCGCACTGGGGTACGCCCTGCTCACGGTGCTGCACTCGGACACCGTCAGCGTCCTCGTGTGGCTCGTCGTGTCCGGTCTCGGCAACGGCATCATCATCTCCGCGCTTCCCAACGTGGTGGTGGCACGGGCGCCACGGGACTCGGTCGGCATCGCATCGGGCCTCTACAACAGTGCCCGCACCGTCGCCGGTGCCATCGCCGGCGCCAGCTTCACGGCGGTGATGTCCGGGTTCACGGCGACGCTCGACGGCGGTTCCGTGATCACGAGCGAGGCGGGGTACCAGGCGGTGTGGGTGATCTGCGGGCTGCTCTCGCTTGCCGTCGCCGGCCTCGCGGTGGTGACCCGCGGACCCGCCGCCGACCACAGTGCGCCCACCGTCACCGCCGTCGCGCCCGCCGAGGCGTGATCACCGTTCCCTCCAGAAAGGAAAGTTCATGACCGACACCGCAATTGCCGGCGACATCGACGTCTCCGGCGGCCCGAACGCAGTAGCCGAGGAGTTGAAGCGACGTGTGGAGGACACCGTCCTCGAATGGCGCGACCGCCTCGTCGCCACGAGCCACGACCTGCACGCCCATCCGGAACTCGCGTTCGAGGAACATCGTTCGGCGGCGCTCGTCGCCGACCTGCTCCGCGATGCCGATTTCGCGGTGGAAGTGGGTGTGTGGGGGCAGGACACCGCTCTCGAGGCCGTCTACGGCAACGGTGAGCTGACGGTCGTGGTGTGCGCCGAGTACGACGCCCTCCCCGGCATCGGGCACGCGTGCGGCCACAACATCATCGCGACTGCCGGAGCGGGGGCGGCGATCGCGCTGTCCCGGGTGGCGGACGAGATCGGCATCCGGGTCAAGCTTCTCGGGACGCCGGCCGAGGAGAAGGGTGCGGGCAAGGCCCACATGCTGGAGGCCGGCGCCTGGGAGGACGCGACGGTGTCGCTGATGGTTCACCCCGGTCCCGGCATCGTCGTGCCGACCGCGGGGAGCACGTCGCAGTCCCGCGACCGCTTCCGGGTCGAGTTCACCGGGCGGGCGTCGCACGCGGCAGCCGCACCGAGCATGGGGATCAACGCGGGCGACGCGGCCACGGTCATGCAGGTGGCCGTGGGACTGCTGCGGCAGCACCTGCCCGACACCGTGCGCGTCAGCGCCGTCACGCTGTCCGGTGGCGACGTCTCCAACATCATTCCGGCGACCGCGGTCGTCGAGGCCGAGGTGCGCTCCTTCGACCTCGCGGAGACCGGCGACCTGAAGAAGAAGGTGCTTGCCTGCGTGGACGGCGCCGCGACGGCCACCGGATGCAGCTACGCCGTCACCCCTGTCGACCCGATCTACGAGCCCCTCGTCCAGCACCCGTTCCTCGCCGACCGTTTCGACGCGGCACTCGGGCATCGGGGCCGGGTGATGACACCGCTGAACGGCGGCGCACTCGGCGGCGGATCGACCGACATGGGCAACGTCTCCCAGGCCCTCCCCTCGATCCACCCGCTGATCGGGGTGATGGGGTCGTCGGCCGCACCGCACACCGCGGCGTTCGCGGCCGACGCGATCTCGCCGGGCGCCGACGACGCCATCGTCGACGGGGCCTTCGCCCTGGCCGCGGCGATCGTCGACCTCGCCACCGACGACGAGGCGCGGGCCGAGGTTCTGGGGCGGCAGCGCACCCGGGCACCCGGCGCCACACGCCGGCGTGCGTACGTGTAGCCCTCCGGCGGGGTGCGGCGCGGCCTGAGAGCGAAAACCCGCGCTGCACCCCGCCGCGGTTCTACGCTGAACTGGTGGTGGCTCTCGTTCGAGCGGTCCGGCGGCTGGCTCTGGGACGCCCGCTGCGCAGTGACGATCTCGGGGAGCAGTTGCTGACCAAGCGTCTGGCGCTGCCGATCTTCGCGTCCGACCCGCTGTCGTCCGTCGCGTATGCGACGCAGGAGATCCTGCTGATCCTGTCGCTGGGCGGTCTCGCGTACTTCTATCTGACACCGTATCTGGCGGTCGGGGTGGTGGTGCTTCTCGCTGTCGTCGCCCTGTCGTACCGCCAGGTGGTGTACGCGTATCCCAGCGGGGGCGGCTCCTACGAGGTGGCCACCAAGAACCTCGGCCCGTCCGCGGGGTTGACCGTGGCGTCCGCGCTGCTCATCGATTACGTGATGACGGTGGCGGTGTCGGTGTCGGCCGGCGTCGACAATCTGATCTCGGCGGTGCCCGCCCTGAACACGCACCGGGTGGCCCTGGCCGTGGCGTTCGTGGTGCTGCTGACGGTGATGAACCTGCGCGGGATCCGCGAATCGGGAACCACGTTCGCCTTCCCGACGTACGGGTTCATCGCCGGTGTGATGATCCTGATCGTGACGGGATTCATCCGCGTCGCGGCCGGTTCGACGCCCGTCGCCGAAAGCGCCGGCTACACCATCGAACCGGAACTGTCCGGGCTGACCGGTCTGGCCCTCGTGTTCTTCGCGCTGCGCGCGTTCTCGTCCGGATGTACCGCGCTGACGGGGGTCGAGGCCATCTCCAACGGGGTGCCCGCGTTCCGTAAACCGAAGAGCGCCAACGCCGCGAAGACCCTCATGGCGATGGCGGCGACGGCCATCGTGATGTTCGCGGGAATCACGGCGCTGGCCATCGTCACCAAGGTGCACGTCGCGGTGAACCCGTGCGATCTGATCGGGTTCGCCGGAAACTGCGAGACCGACCCGCAGCGCACCGTCATCGCCCAGATCGCGGCCGCGGTGTTCGGCGGCACCACCAACTTCGGCTTCTTCTACGTGCAGGCCGCGACCGTGCTGATCCTCGTGCTCGCCGCGAATACCGCCTACAACGGCTTCCCGCTGCTCGCGTCGGTGCTCGGCCGCGACCGCTACCTTCCCGTCCAGCTCAACACTCGCGGCGACCGGTTGGCGTTCAGCAACGGCATCGTGCTCCTCGCGGTGACGGCTGGCGGACTGATCGTCCTGTTCGAGGCGTCCGTCACCCACCTCATCCAGCTCTACATCCTCGGTGTGTTCACGTCCTTCACCCTCAGCCAGGCCGGCATGGTCCGGCACTGGAACGGTGTGCTGGCAACCGAATCCGACTCCCGCGAACGGCGTCGTATCCGCGGCAGGCGGGCACTCAACGGCACCGGCGCCGTCCTCACCGGCACCGTCCTGGTCATCGTCACGATCACGAAGTTCACCGAGGGCGCCTACCTGGTGGTCATCGCGATGCCGATCCTGTTCTTCCTGATGCGCGGGGTGCGGCGGCACTACGACCGGATCGCGGCGCTCCTCGTCGTCGACGAGGACAGCTTCACCCTCCCCTCCCAGGTGCACACCATCGTGCTGGTGTCCGTGCTCAACAAACCCACCGCCCGGGCCCTCGCGTACGCCCGCGCCACCCATCCGACGACGCTCGAGGCCGTCACCGTGCAGGGCGCCGACACCGCAAAGCTGCAGCGGGAGTGGGAGAAATACGAGATTCCGGTGCCACTGAAGGTCCTCGAATCGCCCTACCGCGAAGTCACCGCACCCATCGTGGGATACGTGAAATCCGTCCGGAAACGAGTCCCCGGCGGAGTCGTCACCATCTTCATCCCCGAATACGTGGTCGGTCGCTGGTGGGAACACCTGCTGCACAACCAGAATGCACTGCGCCTCAAGGGCCGATTGCTGTTCACGTCCGGGGTGATGGTCACGAGCGTGCCGTGGCTGCTGGATTCGGCCACCCGGGCAGGGGCACCGCTCGGCAAGCCTGCGCCGGGTGACATCCGGCGCGGCCTGCCCACGACCGCCGAGATCAGCGGAAAGTCGGCTTCAGGTACTCCGTGAGGCCGTCGACGGCGACCGGACTCTGCCGGAATCCCAGATAGCCGTCCGGGCGGACGACGAACGCGGCGGTACCCTCGGCACCGTAGGCGCGCGCGAACTCGCCGTCGCGGTCCCGGATCAGCGGCAGCACCGTTTCCCCGACTTCGGCGGCGGGCGACGCGACGAGGTACGCGTCGACGCGTCCGCCGGTCGCCGCGGCCACCGACGTCGCGGCGGCCTCGAGCAGTTCCAGCCCGCGCGCGTCGACCGAGTCGTCGGCGTACAGCAGCAGCGTGTGGTTCGGTCCCGCGAGGAGTGTGAACAGCCGTAGGGGAAACGCGACGGTGGCGCGGGTCAGCCCGCGGGCGTCCGGTGCCCGGCTGCCGGGCACGAGTGCCGCGTTCGACTCCGGCCGGCCGACGATCGGACTGTCCGCGTATCTGATGAGAAGTTGCGCCTCGCGGCGGATCACGTAATCGGGGTCCGAGGATCCCGCCCCGATCCCCTCCCGGGCGCTGCGCACCGTGCGTCCCACGACTTCCTCCCCGACAGGCCGTCGTTCGGCGTCGTAGCTGTCCAGCAGGTCGGGGGCCGCGGCACCGGACACCGCCAGCGCGACCTTCCACGCCAGGTTGTGGGCGTCCTGGATGCCGGTGTTCATGCCCTGCGCACCGGTCGGCGGATGGATGTGCGCGGCGTCGCCCGCGACGAACACCCGTCCGCGCCCGTACGAGTCGACGATGCGGTGGCTGATCCGGAAGACGGACGACCAGCGAAGGTTCGACGCCCGCGTCGGCTGGGGCGACAGCCTGTCGAGCACGGCCTGGATGTGGCTCAGCTCAGGTGCCGGTCCCGCCTCGAACCCGTGCGCGATCTTGTCGGCGGCTGGCGTTCCGGTGCCTGCGAGGTCGCTGGGCACCAGCATCGACATCCGGTAGCGGCGGCGCCCGGGCAGCGGAATGCACACGAGCAGATCGTCGGTCTCGCCGTCCGTCTGATGCATCGACCGGATTCCGTAGCCGCGCGGCATCGTCCAGTCGACCTCGACGTCGCCGAGCATGTACTGCTCGACGAACGCACCGCCCTCGAAGGTGAGGCCGAGACCCTTGCGGACCACGCTGTGGGCGCCGTCGCAGCCGAAAAGGTACTGGGTTCGGACGGTTTCGTCGCCGTCCGCCCCGGTAACCGTGGCGACGACGCCGTCGTCGTCCTGTTCGAACGCCGTCAGCCTGGTTCCGCGTTCGATCGTGGTGCCGAACGTGGCCAGGTGCTCGGTGAGGATGCGTTCGGTCTCGTACTGGGGCAGCCCGATGAATGCGAACGGGATGTCCGCCGGGAGCGACAGGTTCAGCCGGGCGACCTCGTCGCCGTTGACGTACACGATCTGCCCGAGCATCTCGATCGACGCGTCCAGGATGTTCCGCAGCACACCCATGCTCTCGAACACCTCGAGGGTGCGCGGCTGGATTCCCACCGCCTTCGCGTACTGCGGGGGCTCGAGCAGCGGATCGATGATGCGGCAGGCGACGCCGCGCCTGCGCAGTTCGATCGCCGCCGTCAGACCGACGGGACCCGCTCCGACCACCAATACCTCGGGATGCACCACACGACACCACCTCGTCAGCAGGGACCGACCACCGCCCAGTATGCGGGACCGGCCACGGGATCGACCGGCGTTCGGGCCAGACAGAGGCAGTAGCCGGAGATTTCAGGTGGGCACTGCGTGCGCTCGCGGCCGGCGGACGGCCTCCCTGGCCACCAGTTCGATCGTCACGGCCACCGCGCAGGTCTGCGCGAGCAGCAGCCCCACCAGTACGAGGATCTGGACGGCGCCGGCCTGAACGGCGGACCCGCTCGCGAGCAGCACCCCGACGAACGCCCCCGGCAGGGTGACCAGCCCGACGGTCCGGGTCTGGTCGAGCCCCGGAAGCAACGCGTCCGAGGCGGCGGACCGGACCACTTCCAGGCGGGCGTCGCGGACGCTGAGTCCGAGACTGAGCCCCGCCTCCACCTCACCCCACCGCTGTTCGACGGCGTCGAGCCCGCGCCGCGCCGCGAGGGAAGTGGCTGTCATCGCGCCGCCGAGCACGATCCCTCCGACGGGAACGAGCGCGACACCTTCGAGCGGAACCACCCCGCTCACCAGCATCAACGGCAGAACGGTGCCCACTCCCGCCGCGAGCGACAGCGCCAGCCACAACGCGGACCGCCCGGCCTTCGCGCGCCGGGCGGACGTTCCCACCGCCGCCGCGAACATGACGACCAGCACGAGGACCGAGGACCACAGCTGGGCGAGAGCGGCGGCCAGGATCAGGGACACCGCGGCGAGCTGGGCGGCGCCCCGGATCGCCGCGGCGGGCACGACCAGTGGACTACCGAGTCGGGTGAAGCGGTAGACCACGGCCGCGCACACGACCATCACCGTGCACAGCACGGCCAGTCCGACACCGGGATTCGCCAGGGACGTACTCACACGGCCCAGTGTTCCTCACTCGCGGCCCCGGTTCGGGAGTACCCGTTCTGCCCACGCGGCCGGGGGAGTGCGTGCGACCATGGAGGAGTCGACGCTCTACGCCCGATGACGCTGACCGGAGGCCGTGGCGATGGACGACCGGGCGAACACAGCTCACCCGCGGGTCGTGGTCGAGACCCAACACGGCCGCACGAGCCACAGCGCGGGCAAAACCGTACGCATCGGCCGGGATCCGCAGCTGGAGGTCACGATCGTCGACCCCGTGGTGTCGCGCGAACATGCGCAGCTCACCTGGGACGACGGCTGGCAGCTCGTCGACTCCGGCAGCAAGAACGGGATCTACGTCGACGGTGAGCGCCGCGAGAACGTCCCCGTCACGAGTCCCGTCCGCGTCCGCCTGGGTGATGCGACCGAGGGTCCGGTCGTGCGGCTCTCGGTCGAGGATCCGGACGCGACGCGACAGGACGTGGGCGCCCGGTGGGACGAGTCCACGATCAGCGTCGGGACACCCAGCGCCCCGACTGCGACACCGCACGAGGAGACTCCGGCGGGATCGCTCACGGTGGGGCGCTCGCCCGACAACGACATCGTCGTCAAGGACGTGCTGGCCTCACGCCATCACGCCATCGTCCACCACGTGCCGTCCGGCCTCGAGATCGACGACCTGGGGAGCGTCAACGGAACGTTCGTCGGCGGCGCCCGGGTGTCGCGCGCGCAGTTGACCGACGGCGACGTCGTCACGATCGGCAACACCGATTTCGGCGTGCGGGACGGGCGACTCGTTCCCCGGCGGGTGGTGGCTCCGACCGCGGGCGGTCTGCGCGTGGACGGCGTCGGACTCACCATCGAAGGCGGGCGGCGCCTGCTCGAGGACGTCACGTTCACCGCCCAGCCGGGCAGCCTCACCGCGGTGATCGGCCCGTCCGGCGCGGGCAAGACCACGGTGGCCACCATCATCTCCGGCTCGGAACGACCCACCGAGGGCGTGGTCGAGTTCGAGGGACGCAGCGTGCACGCCGAATACCAGGTGCTGCGCTCCCGCATCGGGATGGTCCCCCAGGACGACGTCGTGCACCGCCAGTTGACCATCCGGCAGGCGCTCGGCTACGCGGCGGAGCTGAGACTGCCGCCGGACACCAGCCGGGAGGACCGGGAGGAGGTGATCGCGACGGTTCTCGACGAACTGCAACTGTCCGAACACGCCGACACGAGGGTCGACCGGCTGTCCGGCGGACAACGCAAACGCGCGTCCGTCGCGATGGAGTTGCTCACCGGCCCGTCCCTGCTGATCCTCGACGAACCGACGTCGGGCCTCGACCCCGCGCTCGACCGGCAGATCATGGCGACGTTGCGCCGGCTCGCCGATTCGGGCCGCGTCGTCGTGATCGTCACCCATTCGCTGTCGTATCTCGAGATGTGCGATCAGGTGCTGCTCCTCGCACCCGGCGGCAAGACGGCGTACGTGGGTCCGCCGGACCGGGTCGGGGCCGCACTCGGCAGCACCGACTGGGCCGACATCTTCGCCCGGGTCGCGGCCGACCCCGACGGGGTGTTCGCCGCCTACCGCGCCACCCGCCCGTCCGTGGAGGTGCCTGCCCCGAGCCCGCCGGGACCTCTCGGCAGTCCGGCTCACACCTCGCGGCGCAAGCAGTTGAGTACCGTCGCCCGCCGCCAGGTGCGGCTGATCCGCGCCGACCGGGGGTACCTGATCTTCCTGTCCCTGCTGCCGTTCGTGCTCGGCGGGCTGGCCGTGCTCGTGCCCGGCGACACCGGGTTCGGCCCGTCCGGCCTCGACGAGTCCGGCGAACTCACCCAGATCCTGGTCGTGCTGATCCTCGGCGCCGCCTTCATGGGATGCTCACTGACCATCCGCGACCTGGTAGGCGAGCGCATGATCTATCACCGCGAACGTGCCGCCGGGCTGCTCCCGTCCGCCTACCTGACGGCGAAGATCGTCGTGTTCTGCGCCGCCGCGATCGTGCAGTCGGTGATCATGGTGGCGATCGTGTTCGTGGGCAAGGGATTTCCGGGCCGGGGCAGCCTGATTCCCTCCGGCTCCGTCGAACTGATCGTGGACATCGCCGTCACCACCTGTTCCTGCGTCCTCGTCGGTTTGGCGTTGTCCTCGGTGGCGCGCTCCAACGAGCAGGTGATGCCGATGCTGGTGGTCACGATCATGGTGCAGCTGGTGATGTGCGGAGGATTGATCACCATCACCGGACGCAAGGTCCTCGAACAGCTGTCGTGGCTCTTCCCGTCCCGCTGGGGGTTCGCCGCCGCCGCCTCGACGGTGGACCTGCGTACCAACGCCACCGGCACCGAGCCCGACACACTGTGGCAGCACGCCGCGTCGTGGTGGCTGCTCAGCATCGCCATGCTGGTGCTCATCAGCTGTGTGCTGGCGGTCGTCACGTACGCCCGGCTCCGGCTGCGCCGTTCCCGCCGTGCCGGCTAGCTCAGTTCGACGACTGTCCCCAGGTCGTGCACGTGCTCCCGGTCCGAATGTTCGGGGTCCGGCGTGATGTCGCCGCGCGCTGTGTGAGCCATCGTTCTCGCCTCGCCCGCGACGAAGGCGACCGGTACGGCCACGGCAACGGACAGGAGGGCGGCTCCAGCGTCGAACGCCAGCCGCGCGACGCCGAGGGCACAGTTCGCGGTTTGTCGGATCGTCATCGTCCGCCTTCCTCCATCCCAGCCCACAGGACGCAGCGGACCACTCCTCTTTGCATAAGCATTACCTGTTCGACATTAATTGGGGGCATGCACTACTCGCGAGTACCAAACCGACCAGATCGCATAATTTTGGCGCCGGACCTCGAACCCGGCGACAAATGAACGGAAGACAGGCACATATCCGGGTAATTCGGCCGGTGCGTCCGGCCCGTGTCGGGGCCACCCTGTAATCAGAGCGCGCCCCGCAGACGCGACACACACCGAGCGCACTGGAGTACCGACGGCATGAACCCCCACACCGGAAACAACGGACTTCATCTGGTTCAGACGTTTCGCGCCGATCCGGTACGGCCGGGACGCCACGCCCTGCGCGCCGCCACCACCAGAATCGGCATCGCCTGCACCCGCGGCGCCGGCGACCACAGCGCGTTCGACAGCTCCGGTCTCGTCCAGTGGGCGTACAAACAGGCAGGCGTATCGGTTCCGCGCACCACCTACGAGCAACTCCTGCACGGAACCGCCGTCGATCGGGACGACCTGCAGCCCGGTGACGTCGTCCTCTTCTACGGGGGCGGCCACGCCGGGATCTATGCGGGCAACGACACCGTCGTCCACGCCCCGGCTCCGGGTCGGCCGGTCACGCGAGTAGCCTTGAACTCCATGTCATTTCACGCAGCGCGGCGATACTGACGGCTGCGTCCGAGACCGTCCCCAGCCAACCCGGTCGGGGGTGGCTGGGGGCGTTGTTCGACCACCCGCGACGACGCGATCTCAGTGCGCCGCGTTGTACGCTTCCTCGATCTGGGCGGGAATGCGGCCGCGCGCGGACAACTCATAGCCCTGCGCCGTCGCCCATTCCCGGATCTCCTTCGCCTGCCCACGGCCCTGCGACGGATCCACCGCAGTGGTCGACCGGCGCTTCCTGCCCCCGACCCGAGTTGCATGCTCGATGTAGAACTCGAGAGTCTTGTGGAATTCCCTGGCGTTCTTGAGCTTCAGATCGATCTCGTAGTCGACGCCGTCGACTGAGAACGGAATGGTCTCCCCCTTACCGTCCTTGATCGGAGTTCCGTCGATGTCGTCGATGCGTTCGACAACAACTTTGCGCGCCACAGTTCCACTCCTTCATCGTCGATAACCCGGGGAACACTACGTCGAAGTATTGTTCACCTGCCAATCCCCGACGGGGCTTTTCGCACTGTGGACCTGCGAGCGTCTGATTGGCACACCCCGATGCCGGGGTATTCGTCGGACATGACACCGAAGGACGATTCCGGACCGAAGACCACGACCACCGACAGCGGCGCCCCCGGCGCGGACAAGGACGTGGTGTCCGATCCGGCCGAGGACGACAAGGGTTCCGGCGCCGACTGGAGCGGCGAAGGCGGCGCAACCCCCGAGGGGCCCGCCACCGACACCGACTCCGGCTAGGTCACCGGAGAACGACTAGGTCACCAGGGGATCTGCCCGAGGACCACGCCGACCACCAGCATCGACAGCGACACCAGCGCCGCGCGCCACAGCACCTTCTTGTGGTGGTCCGCCAGCGGGACACCCGCCAGGGTGACGAGCAGCAGGATGGCCGGGACGAGGGGGCTCTGCATGTGGAACGTCTGGCCGGTGATGGAGGCGCGGGCCATCTCGACCGGTTCGATGCCGTAGGTGGCCGCCGTCTCGGCGAGCACCGGCATGACGCCGAAGTAGAAGGCGTCGTTGCTCATGAAGAACGTGAACGGCAGGCTCAGGATGCCGGTGATGACGGCCAGGTGCGGTCCGAGCGCGGCGGGGATGATCTCGAGCAGCCACTGCGCCATCGCCTCGACCATGCCGGTGCCCTGGAACACGCCGGTGAGCACGGCCGCGGCGAACACCATCGCGACGACGGAGACGATGCTCGACGAGTGCCGGGTGATCGCTTCCTGCTGTTCCTTGACCCGCGGGAAGTTCACCGTCAGCGCGATCGCCGCGGCCACCATGAACAGCACCGGAATCGGCAGCACGTCCATCACGAGCACGACGAGCAGCGTCACGGTCAC
Organism: Rhodococcus sp. USK10; assembly: GCF_019378875.1. Taxonomy (NCBI): domain Bacteria; kingdom Bacillati; phylum Actinomycetota; class Actinomycetes; order Mycobacteriales; family Nocardiaceae; genus Rhodococcus; species Rhodococcus sp. USK10. The sequence continues at coordinate 5,978,073 of NZ_CP076048.1, read as the reverse complement.
GAGCATGTTGAACCACAACAGCTTCGGTCGCAGCGTGGGCCGCTGGGGGTCGAGGCCGTCGACGAAGCCCTGGCCGTCGTCCGAACCGGCGTCGCCGGAACCGCCACCCGTCCGGGGTGCGTCACCGTTGCCCCCGGTGCCCGAGCCGGAGCGGCGGAGGCTGGAGCCCGCGGCGACGAGGAGACGCTCGTCGGTGAGTTCGAGTGTGCCGATGCGGCGGCGTTCGCTGTAGCCGAGCTGCACGGCGAACAGCAGCACGACGACGAGTCCGACCACGAGCGACGGGATCATCGGGACGAACACGTCCGATGGCGAGATGCCCAGCGCCGAGGCGGCCCGGACCGTCGGTCCACCCCACGGGACGATGTTCATCGCGCCGTTCGCCAGGCCGGCGACCACCGTGAGAACGACGGGGCTGACCTTCAGCTTCATGTACAGCGGCAACAGGGCGGACGTCACGATGATGAACGTCGTGGATCCGTCACCGTCCAGCGACACCACCATCGCGAGCACCGCTGTACCGACGACGAGCCGCATGGGGTCGTTGCGGACGAGCCGGAGGATGAGTTTCACCAGCGGGTCGAACAGGCCGACGTCGATCATGATCCCGAAGAAGATGATCGCGAAGAACAGCAACGCGGCCGTCGGGGCCAGCGATTTGATCCCATCGGTGATCATGTCGCCGATGCCGAGACCCGCCCCGGCCGCGATGCCGAATGCGACCGGGACGGCGATCAGCCCGACCACGGGAGTGGCCCGTTTGGACATGATCAAGAACATGAACACGGCCACCATCAGAAAGCCGAGCGCTACCAGCATTGCCACTCCTCGTCCGAGCTTGCACCGCGATGTGATCGCGATAACAGCCAGTGTCGGGGGGAGGGACGCTCACAGTCACTGTTGCGTACTTAGAGAAGGTTGTGTTCTTTGTGGTGGCAACTACCGGCGACCCCGGAGATGGTCGCGCAGGGTCGCCGTCTCGTACTCCGCGCGGAACAGCCCGCGCTTCTGCAGGACGGGAATCACCTCGTCGACGAAGTCGGCGAGACCGTTCGGATAGAGCGGGGGCATCAGGTTGAAGCCGTCGGCACCGCCGCTGCGGAACCACACCTCGATCTCGTCGGCGATCGATTCCGGGGTGCCGATCATGGTGCAGTGCCCGCCACCAGCCGCCAGCGTGCCCAGCAGCGACCGCACGGTGGGACGGTCCTTGTCGATGATCCGCAGAATCGTGTCGTACCGGCCCTGCGGTCCGGTGAACTCCGACAGCGGCGGCAGCGCGGGAATGGGTGCGTCCAGTTCCCATGTGCTGCAGTCCTGCTGGACGAACATCGACAACTGCGCCAGCGACTGTTCGACGGGCAGGAGCGCGTCGAGTTCCGCCTTCTTCCGGCGCGCCTCCTCGGTGGTGGAGCCCACGTAGGTGACGAGACCGGGCATCACGGTCACGGCGTCGGCGTCGCGGCCCGCGGCGCGGATGCGCCGCTTCACGTCGCCGTAGTAGCTCTGCGCGGCCGTGAGGTCGTAGGCGACGGCGTAGATGCCCTCGGCGCACCGGGCCGCCAGGTCGCGGCCCTGATCCGACGCGCCCGCCTGGAACAGCACCGGACGCCCCTGCGGCGAGTGCGGCACGGTCAGCGGACCGTCCACGAGGAAATGCTTGCCCCGATGCCTGACCGGGTTCACCTTGGCCGGATCGGCGAAGAGGCCCTCCCGGTCGAGGACGAGCGCGTCGGGCTCCCACGAATCCCACAGCGCGAGTGCCACCTCGACGAACTCCGCGGCCCGCGAGTAGCGGTCGTCGTGCGGCGGCATCTCCTCGAGACCGTGATTGCGGGCCTCGGCGTCGAACATCGACGTCACCACATTCCAGCCGGCGCGGCCGCCGCTGATGTGATCGAGCGACGCCAGCATCCGCGCGGCGTGGAACGGGGTGTAGAACGTGGTGGACACGGTCGTCACGAGACCGACCCGCTCGGTCGCCCGCGCCATCGCGGACAGTGCGGTGAGCGGTTCGAGGAACCACATGCCCCCGGACGCGGGGTCGCGCACCGAATGCCCGTCGGCGAAGAACACCGCGTCGAGGCAACCCCGCTCCGCCGTCTGCGCCAGTTCCTCGTAGTAGGCGATGTCGCTGAGCCGCTCCACCTGCGAGGAGGGGTGCCGCCACGCGGCGCCGTGGTGCCCGCAGCCGAACAGGAACGCGTTGAAGTGCAGTTGCCTGGCGTCGCTCATGTCAGTCCTTGACCAGTCCGCCGTCGACGACGAGGTTCTGGCCGGTCACCGAGCGCGACCACGGGGACGCGAAGAACAGGACCGCGTCGGCGAACTCGTCGGGGGTGGTGACCCGCTGCAGCGGAGTGCTCGCCGCGATGAGGTCGAACACCTCGTCGGGGGTGGCGGCGCTCGCGTCGGTGGTGCGCAGCAGCCCGCCCGAGACCATGTTGACGGTGATGCCGTCGGGCCCGAGGTCGGCGGCGAGGGTGCGGGTCAGCGACAGCGCGGCGGCCTTGGCGGCGGTGTAGTCGTGGTACGGGACGACGGGGTTCTGGAACAGGTTGGTTCCGATGTTCACGATGCGGCCGAACCCGAGCGCGCGCATGCCCGGCAGCGCGGCCTGCGTGGTGTTCAGGGTCGCCTGCACGCTGCCGCGCAACTGTGAGTCGAAGGCCTCCCACGTGATGACGTCCGCCTTGTCGCGTGCGTCGCCGTTGAAGGAGAAGTCGGCGAGGGCGTTGTTGATCACGGTGGTCACCGGCGATCCGAAGTGCGCTTCCGCGGCGGCGAACAGTGCTGCCACCTGCGCGGCGTCGGTGACGTCTGCCTGAAGCGCGACCGCGCGGTCCGCACCCAGGGATGCTGCGAGTTCCTCCGCCGCATCCCGGCTGTTGCGGTAGTTCACGACCACCCGCGCGTGCTGCGCCGCGAACGAGCGCACGATGGCGGAACCGAGGCCCCGGCCACCGCCGGTCACCAGGACGATCTGCTTGTCGAGCTGCATTGCTGTCACCTTCCAATCGGTCGGCGACGAGACATCGGATGAGCGCATACGGCCGTCTCCGCGACATCCCTTCGCCGGCATTACCCAGTTCAGGTTCGACGGGTGTCTTCTCAGCCGCCCGGATCCTCGCCGGGCAGCACCCCGTGTCACTGGCCAACAGTGTAAGGGCATTCACCGTTTTCGATTTCTTGGTTGTGCACAACCTAGTTGTGTGCAACTATTCAGAGGTGACCGACAACCTCGCCCTCGACCGCCAGGTGTGCTTCGCGCTGTACTCGGCCTCCCGGGCGATGACCGCGAGATACCGGTCGATGCTCGACGCACTGGGCGTGACCTACCCGCAGTACCTCGTGCTATTGGTGCTCTGGGAACAGGACGGTCGCGGGGTGCGAGAGATCTGCGACGCCCTCGACCTCGACACCGGCACGCTGTCGCCACTACTCAAGCGCCTCGACATACTGGGCCTGGTCGAACGCAGGCGCTCGTCGGCCGACGAACGCCGGGTCGGGATCCACCTCACCGAGAAGGGCGCGGGACTCCGCACCGCCGCGGAGGGCATCCCCACCGAACTCGCCCGGTCGACGGGAATGGGCGTCGACGAACTCGTCGCCCTGCGGGACACCCTGTCGCGCCTCACCGAATCGCTCCACAGTTTCGAAACCCCAACAGGAGAGAAGTAACCATGAAGATCGTCTACACCGCCGAAGCCCTCGCAACCGGGGAAGGCCGCAACGGCCACGCCCGCACGTCCGACGGCCGGCTCGACCTGAACCTCGCCATCCCCACCGAGATGGGCGGGTCCGGCGACGGCACCAACCCCGAGCAGCTGTTCGCCGCCGGATACGCGGCGTGCTTCCACTCCGCACTCCAGCTCGTCGGGCGCCAGGCCGGGGCCAACATTGCCGACTCGGCCGTCGGCGCCCGCGTCGGGATCGGCTCCACGGACGGCGGCGGATTCGGCCTCGCCGTCACCCTCGAGGTGTCCCTCCCCCACCTGCCGCGCGCGGAGGCGCTCGAACTGACGGAGAAGGCACATCAGGTGTGCCCCTACTCCAACGCCACCCGCGGCAACGTCGACGTCACCCTCGAGGTCACCGAAGACTGAGACACCTGCGCGGGCGTCGGGTCACCCGAATTTGTACTCGACGCCCGTCAGGTCCTCCGACAGCGACCACAGACCCTTCGCGGTCTGCTCGTCCCGCGACTTCTTGTTGGAGCCCACCACCTTCGGGTGGCCACGCTGCTCGAACAGGCCGTCCGGCCCGATGTAACTGCCGCCGATCACGTCGGGGGCGGTGGCCGCGAACAACATCGGCAGCGCCCCCATCTCCGCCGACTGCGCGAAGATCCGGTTGCCCACGGCCATCAGCTTGTCCTGCACCGATTCGGTGTGCGCCTGCAGATTGGTCGACGCGTAGCCGGGATGCGCGGCCACCGCTTTGACGGGAGACCCGGCCGCGGCCAGCCTGCGCTGCAATTCGTACGTGAACAGCAGATTCGCGAGTTTCGACTGCCCGTACGCGCTCCAGCGGTTGTACTTGCGGTGTTCCCAGTTGAGATCGTCGAGGTGGATCGTCCCCGCCTGATGCGCCGCACTCGACATCGTGGCGACCCGATCGGTGATCTTGCCGAGCAGCAGTCCGGTCAACGCGAAGTGCCCGAGATGATTTGTGCCGATCTGCATTTCGAATCCGTCGGCCGTCTTGCGCTGCGGAACCGCCATCACCCCGGCGTTGTTCACGAGCACGTCGACGGAATCGACGCCTGCGGCGAACTCGCGCACCGACGCGAGGTCGGACAGGTCGAGACGGCGCACCTCGGCGTTGTCGCCGATCGACCGCGCGACCACCTCACCCTTGTGGGTGTTGCGGCAGGCCAGCACGACGTGCGCTCCCGCCTTGCCCAGGGCCCGCGCGGCCACCTCCCCCAGACCACTGTTGGCGCCCGTGACGACGAACGTGCGGCCGCTCTGATCGACGATGTCCGAAGCTGTCCACTTGGTCATGCCGTCAACCCTACGGATCGCGGGACGCGGCGTGAACCCGTCACCACGCCTGCGCCCCGACCAGCGGCAGATTGAGGAAACTCGGCCGGTCCGGCGACAACGCCACGTGCTGCGGCTTCAGCTGACTGTCCGCCAGAATCGGTCCGAGTGGCAGGTACCGGGGAACGCTGCCCGCGTACACGTCGACCCGCAACCGGTGCCCCGGCGCGAGGACCGCGTCGGTGGGCACGAAGTTGATGTCGACCGGCGTCACCTCACCCGGTATCAGCGGCTGACGCGCGGCCACCGTCAGATAGTGGTGCGGTTCGGTGTAGTCGCCGTTCGCCGACCTGGTGCTCTTCGAATCGTCCACCGCCCGCATCGAAGCGGTGAGCGCACCGTTGGTGAGCGGGGTCGAGGTGCCGTCCGGGGCGACGTCGTTCAAAGTCACCGCCCAGAATCCGTCGGGCGCGTCCAGCACGGTTTCGAGGTGCAGGTTGACCGGACCCGACAATTCCGTCGGCTGCGTGACGGGGGCACTGGTGAACGTCAGGCCCTCGGCCTCGTTGAAGCGGGAGTCCTTGCTGCACACCGACCCGAACACGACGGCCGCGCCGGCGGTGCCCTGCGTTCCGTCGCGGGAGCAGAGCCCGCGGAGACCGGGCGCGACGGTGAGCCTCGCCGTGTCGCCGGGTGTCGCCGGCACCAGGCTGCCGTCGTGGGCGGCGTGCCCGGCGGTGCCGCTGGGGGCACCCGACAGGTACATCCGCTGATAGTCGACACCGGCCCGCGGGAACTGATCGGTGGTGGTCCAACCGTTGCCCTGCTGGTACAGCGTGACCGGGCCGTACTCGTCGATGCCGTTGTCGATGCCCTTCAGCCACTTGTCGAACCACGCGCGTTCGAGGACGTCGAGTCGCGGCGGCGCACCCGGCTCGCCGAAGCCGCCACCGAACGAGACGTGGTAGGCGTCGCTCATGATCAGCTGCTTCTCACCGGCGGGCAGCGGAATGTCGTTGTAGACCCGCGGTTCGCTGTTGGCGAAGATGTCGTGCCAGGCGCCGTAGAGCATGGTCGGCACGTCGATGTTCCCCGCCTGCGCCCTCCGCTCCTCGTAGAACTGGCCGTCCTGCGCCACCCGCAGCGTGCCGGCGTCGAGATCGCCGATCTGCGACGCGGTCATCGCCTGGATCAGTGCGGGGAACAGCGTCAGCGGATCCCGCAACCGGTCCTGCAGCCACCGCTCGTCGAAGTTCCCCTGCGCGAGTGCCTGGACGTCGGGAACGAACTTGAGACCGTTGACCAGTGACAGCCACAGCGGCATGAATCCCACACCGAGACCACCGCCCGTCCCGACGATGTCGCGGAGCAGGTCGTTGCCCGGTTCGGTGGGGAAGATCGCCTTCAACGCCGGCGGCCGATGCCCCGCGGCCTGCAGCGAGTTGATTCCCGAATAGGACACCCCCGCCATCCCGACCTTGCCGTCGGACCACCCCTGCCTGCTCATCCAGTCGATGATCTCGACGGAGTCCCGCTGCTCGAGCGGGCCGAGCGCCTGCCATTCCCCCTGCGAGAAGCCGGTGCCGCGCGCATCGACCACCACCTGGGTGTATCCGTTCCGGACGAGGTCGCGGTTGACGCCGAAGACGCGCATGCCGCCGCCGGTGATCACCTTCGACAACTCCCCGACGCCGTCGAGCGGTGTCCCGGCGAGATCGAAGGAGTTCACCAGGTCGACGACCGTGTCCTCGAGCCCCGGCACCGCGAGCACGGAATCGACGAGGTTGCCGACCAGCTTCGTGTACGGCGTGACGTTCAGGACCGACGGCATCGCGGTGTCGATCGGCGTGCCCGAGGCGTCCGCGGGGCGATAGACGTTGGCCTTCAACACCGTTCCGTCGGTCATCGTGATGGGAACGTCCCAGTCGATCGCGATCACCGGATATTTGGGGGGCGCGTCGACCGCGGCGTTCCACGCGGCGCCCGCCGCTCCCCCCGTCGGATCCGCCGACGCCGTCACCGCCGGAACGACAGCGAGACCCACCGCCACCGCAAGAGCAACTACCACCGCACCCGGACGAAACGCCCGTCGACGCACGATCACCACGACCCCCGTGAAAATCCTCCGATGACGCGCCTCAGCGACCATCAGGGTGGCCCGCGTCACAAACTTACCGGATAGTAACCATGAGCCTCCCCGCGGTCAACGACGGGTTTTCCCCGCCACTCGACTACCGTGACGAACGTGCCCGACGCCCCACTTCCCGTCCGCGACGGCCTCAACCCGACGCGGCTGAGGATGCCGGACACCGGCACGTGGCCCACCGTGCTCGACTACCTCGTCGCCCGGTTTCCGCACGACGAGACCCGCCTGCGCGAGAAGGTCGCCGCGTCCGAAGTCGTCGACGAGCGCGGGCAGCCGATCACCGGGTCCACACCGTTCGCGCCCCGCCGATTCGTGTACCTGTACCGGGATCCGCCCGTCGAGAAGCGGGTGCCGTTCGAGATCGAGATCCTCCACCGCGACGAGAACCTCCTCGTCGTGGACAAACCCCACTTCCTCGCCAGCACCCCGCGCGGCGCGTACATCGCCGAGTCGGCGCTGGTCCGGTTGCGCCGAGACCTCGACCTCCCGGAGCTGACGCCCGCGCACCGGCTCGACCGGTTGACCGCCGGGGTGCTCATCTTCACGGTGCGGCGCGAGGTCCGGCGCGACTACCAGTCGCTGTTCGACCAGCGCCGGGTGACCAAGGAGTACGAGGCCGTCGCCCGCTACGACCCCGATCTCGAGCTGCCCGCCACGGTCCGCAGTCGAATCGTCAAGGAACGCGGGGTCCTGAAGGCCTACGAGGTGGACGGTCCCGCCAACAGCGAGAGCCGGATCGAACTGCTCGAGGTCCACGGCGACGCGGCCCGGTACCGGCTGCTCCCGCACACCGGCAAGACGCACCAGTTGCGGCTGCACATGAGTTCGCTCGGCATCCCGATCCACGGCGACAACTTCTACCCCGATTTCTACGACGTTGCCGCCGACGACTATTCGACGCCGCTGCGGCTGCTGGCCCGTTCCGTCGAGTTCGCCGACCCCTGCTCCGGCGTCACACGGCGCTTCGCGAGCGTCCGGGGCCTCGACTGGCCGCTGTGACCTCGGCTTCTTTCGCCCGGCGCGCGCAGCCGGAAAGATGGGGACATGAGTACCGCGACGTCCGAAGTGGAACGCAAGTACGAAGCGACATCCGAGCAGCAACTCCCGGCGCTGTCCGGGCTTCCGGGCGTCGACGGTGAACCGCGACGCGACACCGTCCAGCTGTCCGCCCTGTACTACGACACGGGCGAACTGCTGTTGCTTCGCGCCGGAATCACGCTCCGCCGCCGCGAAGGCGGCGACGACGCCGGCTGGCATCTGAAGATCCCGGCAGGCACGGACGAGCGGACCGAGCTGCAACTGGCGCCCGACCCCGAGCACCCCGAGACGGAGGTGCCGCGCGAGTTCGCGGAACTGCTCACGGCCTTCACCCGCGGCGCCGCCCTGAACCCGGTCGCGCTCATCAGCACCGATCGCGAGCGGCAGCGGCTCGTGGACGCGGCCGGAACGACGCTCGCCGAGGTCGTCTCGGATGTCGTGATCGCCGCCGTCCCCGAGACGGGCACCGGAACCGACGAGCGGGTGTGGCGGGAGATCGAAGTCGAACTCGCGGCAGGCGACCGAAAACTGTTCGACGCCATCGACTCCCGGCTGACCGATGCCGGGATCGCCCGCTCCGACGCGCCGTCGAAGTTGCGGCGGGCACTCGGCGACGCGGTGGGCGGCACCCCGCCCCCCGTGCGTGGGAAGAAGCGGTCCGCGCCGCGGACGCTGCTGCTGGAGTATCTGGCCGAGCAGAAGGACAATCTCGTGACGGCCGACCTCGGCGTGCGGCGCGACCTCGAGGAGTCAGTCCACGACCTCCGCGTCTCGGCCCGGCGGATCCGGAGTGTCCTCCAGGTGTACGGGTCCAGCCTGCGCGACCAGGAGACGGTCGACGAGTTGATCGCCGAACTCCGCTGGGTCGGTCAGGCCCTCGGCCCGGCGCGGGACACCGAGGTGCAGTGGAGCCGCCTCGTGGATCGGCTGGGTGACGCCGAGGAGATAGCCGACCGTGAGGTCGTGCGGGCGCGCCTCGACGAATACTTCTCGGGACTCGCCGCCGCGGCCCGGCCCGCGGCGCTGGCCGCCCTGAACTCCCGGCGCTACCTCGACCTGCTCGCCGGGCTCGACACGTTCCTCGCCGCCGTCGAGTCGTCCGAGGGCTCGGACCCGTCGAAGAAGACCGTCGCGAAAACCCTGCGCACATTGTCGAAGTCCGTCCACGGGCGCGTGGGGAAGGCGGCGGCCGCGACCACCCGGGCCGAGCGCGACGAACTGACGCACCGAGCGCGTAAGCGCGCCAAACGATTGCGCTATGCGATCGAGTCGACGCGGTCACTGACACCGAAGGCGTCCGCCCGCGCGCAGAAGAAGTTCAAGGGCTTTCAGGACGTACTCGGCGACTACCAGGACGCCGTCGTCGCACGGGAGCACATCCTCGCGGCCGTGGCGGAGGATCAGCACTCCGCCGAGTCGAGCCTGGGCCTCGGAATGCTGCTGCAGCGTGAACTCGACCGCGGCGACGCACTGGCAGCCGATCTGAAACCGGAGTGGAAGAGCGCGAAGAAGGTGGCCCGAAAAGTCTGGAAGTAGGGCACAGTCGGGGAGTACCCACCAGCGTGAGCGAAGGGAACCGGACGTGAGCACACCCGCCAGTCATTCCGTCGTCGTCGGCCTGGACGGATCCGAGGCCTCCACCGCCGCCGCCCTGTGGGGCGCCTCCGTCGCGTCGAAGTGGGGCGCCACGCTGTCACTCGTGCACGCGCTGCCGCAGGACGGTCCGCTGTACAGCCCGGCGGCGATCATGCTGGAATCGCAGTTCCTCAGTCAGCTGCGCGAGGACGGCGAGGCCATCATCGGGACGGCGAAGAGGCTGCTGGGGCCGAAGTTCCCCGGTCTCGAGATCGAGACGACCATCAGTCCCGGTCCGGCGGGCACCGCACTGCTCGAGGCCGCCGACTGGGCACGGTTGATCGTGCTCGGATCCACGGGAGCGGGCGCGTTCCGTTCGGTGCTGGTCGGTTCGACGGCACTGCACGTGGCCAACCGCGCACCCTGCCCGGTGACCGTGCTCCGCGGCGAGGTCACCATGCCGGACCAGCGTCCGGTCGTGGTCGGGGTCGACGGCAGCGACCTCAGCAGCGAAGCGGTCGGTCACGCATTCGAGTTCGCGTCGTTCTTCGAGGCGCCGCTGAGCGCCGTCCACACCTGGCAGGGTTCCCCGACACTCGGCGCCGGCGGCACCGGCATGCTCGTCGACTGGGACGCCGTCAAGCAGGAAGAGGAGGCGCTGCTCTCCGAGGGCCTCGCGGGTGAGGCGGAACGGTACCCGGACGTGGCCGTGACCCGGGTGGCCGAGCAGGGCGCCGCCGCGGACGTCATCCTGCGGCATTCGGCCGACGCCCAGTTGATCGTCGTCGGCAGCCACGGCCGGGGGCCGCTGCTCGGCGCGCTGATGGGCTCGACAAGCCAGAATCTGCTCCATCACGCCACCTGCCCGGTGATGATCTGCCGGAGCGAGTGACGGTCGCCGCGGCTAGGAGATGTTCGTGCCCACCAGTTGGCCGATCCCGTAGGTGACGATCATCGCCAGCGCCCCACCCAGCACGACGCGGAGTACCGCCCGGGTGCGCCGCGCGCCGCCGAGGGCCGCGCTGACGGTGCCGGTGAGGGCGAGCGCGACCAGCACGGCGAAAAACGCCACCGGAATCCGCAGGTGCACAGGCGGTAAGAGGATCGCCAGCAGCGGGACGAGGGCGCCGAGAGTGAACGAGAGCGCGGAGGATCCCGCGGCCTGCCAGGGGTTGGTCAGATCGTCCGGGTCGATGCCCAGTTCGACGTCCACGTGGGCGGCGAACGCATCGTGATCGGTGAGTTCGCGGGCGACCGTCCGGGCGGTCTCGTCCCGCAGTCCCTTGGCCTCGTACATCGCGACGAGTTCTTCGAACTCGGCGTCGGGGGTCTCGGCGAGTTCGCGACGCTCCTTCGACAGCAGCGCGCGTTCGGTGTCACGCTGAGTGCTCACCGAGACGTACTCGCCGAGTGCCATCGACACCGCCCCGGCCGCGAGACCGGCGAATCCCGCGGTGAAGATCGCCGATCGCTCGGTGGTGGCCGCCGCCACCCCGACCACCAGACCGGCCGTCGACACGATGCCGTCGTTGGCGCCGAGGACACCGGCCCGCAACCAGTTGAGGCGGCTCGCCAGACTGGGTGCGTGCGGCTCGTCGGGGTGCCGCGAGGGCTCGGCCCGCTCGGCGTTCTCTGCTGACATGCGTTCAGGCTAAGACGAAAAGGCCTGGTCGGATAGCCAGGCAAGGCTGCGCTCGGCTGCGGTGCACGGTTCCCCGCACACCGGAACCAAGCAGTTGCTAGGTTAGGGGCGCGCTTCCCTCACACGCTTGGAGTTCCTCATGGCGACACCCGCCACCAGCACCCCCCGACGTCGCCGCGCCGCACTGGTCACCGGCGGCACCGGCGGCATCGGCTCCGCCATCGCACGGCAACTCGCGACCCTCGGCCACGACGTGGCCATCACCTACCGGTCCAATGCCGACGTCGCCGAGGACCTCGTCGCCGAACTCGAAGGCCGGGGCGTCGCCGCGCGGGCGTTCTCCGCCGACCTCACCGACCAGCCGCGCGTCGCGAGCGTCGTGAAACAGACCGTCGAACACTTCGGCGGCCTCGGCATCCTGGTCCACGCCGCCGGACCGCACGTCCCCATGATCCACCTGTCCGAGGTCGCGCCCCGGGACTACGCCGAGCACCTCCAGCAGGAGGCGGTCGCGTTCTTCACCGTCGTCAAGGCCGCCCTGCCCGCGCTGCGGGACGCGTCCGGTTCCGTCGTCGCCGTCACGACCGCGGCCACCAGCCGCTTCCCGGTGCGCGACGGCCTCTCCCCGGGAACCAAGGGCGCGATCGAACAACTGGTCAAGGGGTTCGCCGCCGAGGAGGGCCGCTACGGCGTCCGCTTCAACTCGGTCGGCCCGGGGATGCTCACCGACGGCATGGCCGAGCGGCTCATCGCCTCCGAAGAACTCGACCGGCGCGCACTCGACGCGGCGATGAGCCGGATACCGTTACGCCGCTTCGGCACCGCCGCCGACGTCGCCGAGGCCGTCTGCTTCCTCGCCGGCGACCGGGCCGGATTCGTCACCGGGCAGAAGCTCGACGTCGACGGCGGATACACGGTCTGAAGACCCGCCATGTGTAATAGATGCGTATGACTGACGCCGACAACACCCGCCCGACGCCCCGCAGGCGTCGCGTCGCATGGGTGATCGGCAGCCTTCTCGTCGTGGTGCTCGCGGTGGAGCTCGTCCTCATCTGGCCGGACCTCTCCGAGAGCGTCCAGAACCTCGGCGACCTGAAATGGGGATGGGTGGCGGCGGCCGTCGTCGCGTCGCTGGCGTCGATGTCGAGCTTCGCCCGCGTGCAGCGCTGCCTGCTGGGGGTCGCGGGCGTGCACATCAGGCAGCGGCAGTCGCTGGCGGTGACGTTCGCGTCCAACTCGATGAGCGTGACGCTGCCGGGCGGCCCGGTTCTCGCGACGACGTTCACGTACCGGCAGACACGGATCTGGGGTGCGTCGCCGGTGGTCGCGACGTGGCAGCTGGTGATGGCCGGCGTCCTCCAGGCGATCGGCCTGGCGCTCGTCGGACTGGCGGGCGCACTGCTCGTCGGAGCCAAGACCAACCCGTTCTCGCTGATCTTCACGTTCGGTGGCCTGTGCGCCTTCCTCGTCGTGGCCCAGTACGCCGCGTCGCGACCCGACGCGCTCGAGGGCGTGGGCATCACCGCGCTGCGCGGCGTCAACGCACTGCGAAAGAAGCCTCCGCTCAGCGGGGTTCGTCAGTGGAAGCACATCGTCGACCAGATGAGCGCCGTCCGGATGGATCGCGGCGACACGGCCCGCGCGTTCGGGTGGTCGCTGTTCAACTGGATCGCCGACGCGTCGTGCCTCGCGTTCGCGTGCTACGCCGTCGGCGCCCATCCCGGGTTCGCCGGGCTCGCCGTCGCGTACGCGGCGGGCAACGCCGCGGGTTCGGCTATCCCACTCCTGCCCGCCGGGCTCGGTGTCATGGACGCCGTGCTCGTGCCCGCCCTGACCGCCAGCGGAATGGCCGGCTCCGAAGCGGTGTCCGCGATCGTCGTGTATCGGCTGGTCAGCTTCCTGCTGATGGCCGCGATCGGCTGGATCGTCTTCGCGGCGCGCTTCCGGGGTGCGCAGCAGGGCGAGGAGGGCCCGGACCTCGAACCGCTGTGGGGCCGCGGCACCTGAATCCTCCCGCTGAGCGAGAGGACCGGGCCGAGGCCGCCGTCGACGGTCCTACCGTCGAGCCGTGACGAAACCGGAATCAGGTGCACAGCAGGTTGTCGTCGTCACCGGCGCGGCCTCGGGAATCGGAGCGGGGATAGCGCGGCATGCGCACGCCCGCGGCATGGCGGTGGTGCTCGCCGACATCGACGCGGCCGCGCTCGACGGTGCGGCCGCGGACCTGGGCGGCGCCCTCACCTGCGTCACCGACGTGTCCGACTCCCGATCCGCCCACGCCCTGGCCGAACTCGCATTCGACTCGTTCGGCCGGGTGGACCTGCTCTTCAACAATGCTGGCATCATGCGGGCCGGATTCCTCTGGCAACTCGGCGAATCCGACTGGGACGCCGCACTCGGCGTCAACATCACGGGCGTCGTCAACGGAATCCGCGCGTTCGTTCCGCGGATGCTCGACCAGGGCGGCGCCGGCCGCGTCGTCAACACGGCGTCGGTCGGTGGCTTCGCGCCCGGTCCGATGATGTCGCCGTACAGCGCATCGAAATTCGCGGTGGTCGCGATCACCGAGTGCCTGCAGATGGAGTTGAGCATGATCGACGCCCCCGTGTCCGCAAGCGTGCTCGCACCCGGGCCCGTCGTCACATCCGTATTCGACAACCCGTTCGGGGCCGTCTCCCATCCGGCCGTCGATCGGATGGTCACGCAGATGCGCGAACTGCTCGACACCGACGGACTCGACGCAGACACGTTCGCGGAGTTGGTCTTCGCGGGCATCGACCGCGGCGACTTCTGGCTCGCACCGCAGGGCGCGCATCTCGACACCATGGTCAGGCAGCACACCGCCACCATCCTCGAACGGCGAGAACCGGTGATCCGGCAGTCGTTTCGCTGAGCTCGGAACGTTCGCGTCGAGATCCTCCCGCCGAGTGAGACATTCCGCGGACATCGACCGTTAGTTCTGCTACCTTTTGCCGAACCAAGCACTTGCTTGCTTACGTTAAGGGGCGCCCATGCGAATTCGATCCTCAGCTCTCACAGCGGCGCTCGCCGTGACCGCACTAGCACTCACCGGGTGTTCCGGCGCGGGCGCAGACGACGCCGACGCCGCCGGCGGCCCCTACCGGGTACTCGTGACCGGCGGAATCAGCGGGCAGGGCGCGCTCGCAGCCAACGCGCAGACGTCCGTGCTCGCAGCGAAAGCGAGCGCCGAGGCCGTGAACAGGGCAGGCGGCGTCGGCGGACGCCAGGTGGAGATCACCGTCGTCGACGACGCGGGCGACGCCACCACCGCCGTGTCCAAGCTGCGGGAGGCCATCGCGTCCGGGAAGAAACCCGACCTCTTCCTCAACTCCGGCCCGTCGACCATCACCACCGCGACACTGCCGATCCTCGCGCAGAACAAGATCCTCTCGTTCAACATCGGGCCCACCGAGGATTCGGCGAACCCCGAGAAGTACCCGCTCAACTTCGACCTCGCCTCGGGACCGGCCGAGAACGCCGAGACCATCGCCCGATACATCAAGGGCAAGGGCTACCAGTCCGTCGGCGTCGTACACGGAAGCAGCGCCTACGGTGAAGTGTTCGGACAGGCGATGGAAGACGCGCTGGGCGGTGAAGGTGTGAGCAGCACCGGATCCGAGGAATACGACACCGCGGCCCTCGACATGACGGCACAACTGCAGTCGCTGAAGAACCGGGGCACGCAGGCGCTCGTCGTGGACGCCTACGGGGCACCACTCGGATACCTCCTCGCGAGCCTTCAGCGGCTCGACTGGAACATTCCGCTCGTCGGAAACACATCGGTCGCGGGAACGTCGCTGGTCTCGAAGGCGGCACCGGAAGGTGTACTGGGCACTCCGGCCACGGCGAACCTGGTCATGCACGTGCTCTCGAGCACGGTCCACGACGCCAACGACGCCGCCGTCAACACCATGGTCGAGAACATGAAGGCGATGGGCGACATCCCGTCGACGCTGATCCTCGCCGACAACTACGACGCACTGCCCCTCGTCGTGGCCGCCGTGAACAAGGCCGGATCCTCGTCCGATCCCGAAGCCCTCGCCGAGGCCCTCGAGAACCAGGAGGTCCTCGACAGCGCCCAGACCGCGTTCTCCCCGTCCTACCACTTCTCGGCCGACTCGCATGCGTCGAAGCCGGGTGACGAGGCGTACAAGTTCGTGCCGCCGAGCCCACTCCTCAACGGCCAGTACGGAAACCCGAGCGCGTGACACCCGACCACAGGAGAAACCGGTGACCATAGTCTGGTCGGGCCTCGCGCTGGGGGCGGTCTACACGCTCGTCGCGATCGGCTACAACATCGTCTTCATCTCGTCCCACACGTTCAACTTCGCTCAGGCCCAGCTGATGATGGTCGGCACGTTCGTCGCCTACACCGGACTGGTCACCCTGAAGTTGCCGATCCTCGTCGTCGCGGCGACGGCGACGGTCGCCGTGATGATCCTGGCCGGCCTCGAGGAGATCGTCGCCGTCCGGCCGGTCCGTGATCACCAGAATCAGCTCGTCACCACGCTCGGCGCCGCGACCCTGATCAACGGTGCGACACAGCTGATCTGGGGAAGCGAACCGCTCACCGTCCCGTTCTTCGGTTCGAACGACCCGATCACGGTCCTCGGCGGCCGCACGTATCCGGTCGAGATCGTGCTGCTGATTCTGGCGGTCGTGCTGGTGGTCGTCCTCGGCCGGGTCGGCACGAAGACCATGACCGGTCTCGCCCTCCTGGGCATCTCCGAGGACCGCGAAGCCGCCCTGTTGCGCGGCGTCAACGTCCGGGCGCTGGCCCTCGGTGCGTTCGCGTTCTCCGGCGCGCTCGCCGGATTCCTCGGGCTCTTCGTGGGTCCCAAGACGTTCGCGGTGGCCACCCTGGGTTCGGCGCTGGCGATCAAGGGTTTCGTCGCCCTGGCGATCGGCGGATTCGGCTCGCTCCCCGGCGCACTCGTCGGCGGCCTGACCGTCGGTCTCGTGGAATCGTTCGCCGCACTCGAACTGGGTAGCCAGTACAGCAACATCGCGGTGTTCGTCGTCCTCATCGCGATCCTCATGGTGCGTCCGGCCGGACTGTTCGGCCGGACGCGGGAACGGGTGGTGTAGGCAATGGCTCTGTGGCGCCTGATTCGATCGGCTCCGGGTTGGCTCTTCCCGCTCGCCGCCGGCCTCCTCGTGCTGTTCCTGCCGGAGTTCGGTCTGGGCTTCGCGCAGTCCCGGCAGGTGCAACTCGCCTGCATCCTCGCGCTGGTCGTCAGCGGCCTCAATCTCAGCCTCGGCTACGCGGGGGAACTCGCGCTCGGCCAGGCCGCGATGTACGCGGCCGGGGCGTACACCGCCGGACTCATGTCGATCGCCGGATACACGGACATCGTGTTGCAGTTGACCGTCTCGGGCCTGGTCGCGCTCGCGGTCGGGATCGTCACCGGAATTCCGGGATTGCGGCTCGGCAGTTGGTCATTGGCGATGACCTCGTTCTTCCTCGTTCTGCTCGTCCCGGACATCATCGCCGTCTTCGGGGACACCACCGGCGGCCGCAACGGGCTCAGCGGGATCGAACCGGCCACCCTGTTCGGTGAGGCGATCGACTCCGACCGGTTCTACCTGGTGGTCGTCATCGTCGCGATCCTCTGGTTCGCGGTCCTGCGCAACCTGGTGGTATCCCGGCACGGCATCGCGTTCCGCACACTCAAACAGAGCCCCGTCCTCGCGTCCTCGGTGGGCATCTCGGTGTTCCGGATGAAGCTTCTCGGTTATGCGATCGGCGCCTTCCCCGCGGGCCTCGCGGGCGCCCTGTTCGCGAACATCGACATGTACGTCTCCCCCGAAGCGTTCGGATTCACGTTCGCGACAGCAGTTCTCGCGGCGTGCATCCTCGGAGGGGCGACGAGCGTCTACGGCGCGGCGGTCGGGGCGGCGATCATGCAACTCGGCCCGAACCAGTCGTCCGAGTTCCAGCAGTACGCCCTCGTCTTCTACGGCGGATTCCTGATCCTCGGCGGCGTCCTCCTCAGTGGTGGCCTCGCGAAGGTCGCCAAGCAGGCGACGGCGCGGTTGGACCGCGCGGCGGGCCTGACCGGCCGCGGAACACGCGCCCGCCCCGGCGACACGGATCGACCGGCGATGGAACCGATGTCGGGTCGGGCGCTCGTGGTCGACGGCATCTCGAAGGCGTTCGGCGGCAACCAGGCACTCGACAGCGCGTCGCTGCGAGCGGAACCGGGCAGCATCACCGCGCTGATCGGACCGAACGGGTCGGGCAAGACCACGATGCTGAACATGATCTGCGGGTTCTACCGCCCCGACAGCGGGCGAATCCTGATCGGTGACACCGAGGTCCAGGGCAAGGCGCCGGAACGGGTCGCCGGATGCGGCGTGGCCCGCACGTTCCAGACACCCGACATCCCCGACGGCGTCACCGTCCTCGAGGCCGTGGCCTCCGGTCGATACAGCACCGACCGGGTATCGATGCTCTCGACCGTGCTGCGGCTTCCCCGCCATCACAGGGTCCGCGCCGCCGACATCGCCGAGGCCGAACGCGCACTCGACGTCGTGGGACTGTCGCATCTACGCGACGAGACCGCGACCGCACTCCCGCTGGGAATGCGGAGGCTGCTCGAGGTCGCCCGCTCGGTGGTCGCCGAACCGCGGGTCCTGCTGCTCGACGAAGTGGCGTCCGGCCTCGACGAGGACGAAGTGGAACGCCTCGCCGGCCTGATCCGGCAACTTCGCGACGCCGGCTGCACGATCGTGCTGGTCGAGCACAACTTCCGCCTGGTACTGGCACTCGCCGACACCATCGTCGTGCTCGCCCAGGGCCGCGTGATCGCCGAAGGTCCGCCGTCCGCGATCGAACACAACCCTCGTGTACTCAGCGAATACCTCGGCGTCGTCGCCGAGGACACGGAACTTGCCGGAGAGGCGACCTCATGAGCGAGCAGACGACGACACCGCTGCTGAGTCTGCGGAACGTCCAATCCGGTTACGGCGACCTCCGCGTGGTGTGGGACGTTTCGCTCGACGTGTGGCCCGGCAAGGTCACCGCACTGCTCGGCCGGAACGGTGCGGGGAAGACCAGCACCCTGCGTGCCATCTCGGGACTGAACCGGGTGTCCGCCGGGACGATCGAGTTCGACGGCCGCGACATCGCGAAGGTGGCGCCGCACCGGCGGGTCCGCCAGGGAATGGCCTACGTGCAGGAGGGAAAGCGGGTCTTCCACCGGCAGACCGTCGAACAGAACCTGATTCTCGGCGGGTACGTCCGCAGGACGAGACGGTCGGCCGTCCGCGAGGAGGTGGAGCGGATCTACGACCTGTTCCCCGTCCTCGGCGCGAAACGCGGCCTGCTCGCCGGTGCGATGTCCGGCGGGCAGCAGCAGATGCTGGCGATCGGGCAGGCACTGATGGCGAAACCCACCCTGCTACTGCTCGACGAGCCGTCCGGCGGGCTGGCGCCCGTGATCGTCGGTGAAGTCATGGAACGCGTGAGCACCCTCAAGGAGGCCGGGCTGGCGGTGCTCCTCGTCGAGCAGGCCGTCGACGCCGCGATGAGCGTGGCCGATCACGTCACCGTCCTCGACGTCGGACGCGTCGTCATGGACGCGGATGCGGGTGCGATCGACGACAGGGCGGTGATCCGGGACGCCTACTTCGGGCGCGTCGGCTGAGGAGCTAGCCGCCGAGGCGGCGGAACACGAGACGGACCGCGAGTCCCAGGTGGGCCATCACCTCGTCCACCGAGATGCGGCCGGCCACCCAGGACACCAGGCTCGACATCCAGACGTCGCCGATCACGCGGATCGCGTTCAACTGGTCGTCGGAGATCTGCTCGACACCGATGGTCTTGGCGAACATCTCCGTCATCAGGGCGCCGAACGCATCCAGTTCGGCCGACGCCGACGCGTCCGCGAACATGAACGCACGCACCAGGGCCTCGTACCGCGGCCGGTCCTTCTCGAGGACTTCGGTGTTCTTCCGGAGGACGAACAGGATCCGCTCCGACGGTGTGTCGCCCGGGATCGCGACGTCCTCGAACCGGGACCGCATGCCGTCGAACACCATCAGCAGGCCCATCACCAGCATGTGGTTCTTCGACGGGAAGTAGCGGTACACGGTGCCCAGCGCGACGCCCGCCCGATCCGCGATGGCCCGCATCTGCACGGCGTCGTACCCGCCCTCGGACGCCAGTTCCATCGCCGCGGCGACGATCCGCTGGTACCGCTCCCGCTGCGGGGCCTTGGCCCCACGCGAGGGCAGCTGCCCGTTGCGAAGCAACGACAGCAACCCGTCGTGGCCCGCCGTCAGCGGCTCTTCAGCAGTGCTCATGGACGTCAGCCTAGCGACAGTCACTTCGCCGGCGTCGCGCGACGCTGACCCCACGTGAGTGCAAAAGTGTGCAGGAACACACTTTCGCACTCACGTGGGGTGGGAACGAAAAAACTCCGCTGTCGACGTTCTCGACAACGGAGTTTCTGTGAATCGTGGTGGCCAGGGCCGGGATCGAACCGGCGACCTTCCGCTTTTCAGGCGGACGCTCGTACCAACTGAGCTACCTGGCCGGACGGCACCCGAACCGAATGCCTATCGCATTGTGTTGCCGATACCGGGTATCGGCAACACACTTGCGACCCTGACGGGACTCGAACCCGCGACCTCCGCCGTGACAGGGCGGCGCGCTAACCAACTGCGCCACAGGGCCTTGCTTTTCCTGCTGTGCCTTACAAGTGTAAAGCGTTACTGCGTGTCACTTTTACTGCCGTCGAACCATACCGCATGCTCGACACCGGTCAAACGTACCCCCTACGGGATTCGAACCCGCGCTACCGCCTTGAAAGGGCGGCGTCCTAGGCCGCTAGACGAAGGGGGCCCGTCGGATCTCTCCGAACCAGTACCTCAACGGCGTTCCGTTGGGAGCTTGGATAGCTTAGGACACGGATCGAGAATTTCCCAAATCGCCAGGTCAGACTACGAATCGGGCAGTTCTGACGCGAAATCCGGCCATCCGTCCCTCGCAAACTTCTCCAGCCACCCGGGTGAAGCCATCGCCTCGAGGATCACCTCGAGCGATTCGACGAACCGTGCGCCGAGGTCGCCCTCCAGCGCGGTCATGTCGGACATGTACCGCTGGCCGGCGAGAGACGCCGCCAGGACCCGGGTGAACTTCTCCGGGTCGGCATCGGCGCGCAGCAACCCGTCCCGCTGGGCGCGGATCGCGAACTCGTGCGCGGTTCGCCCCCACACCTGCGAGCCGACGGACCGCACGTCCGGGTAGAACTCGGGTTCGACGATCAGCCGGAACTCCGCCCGCACGATGACGCTCGAATGGAACAGCTTCGCCAGGTCGATCACGAAACCGTGCAGAGCCTCGAATGGCCCGATGTCCGTGCGACTCGTCCACCTGTCGGTCAGGGCGGTGAATTGCTCCACCCCGGACTGGAGGACGGCGCGGGCGAGTTCCTCCTTCGATTGGAAGTGGAAGTACATCGCTCCCTTGGTGGCGTTCGAGCCTTCGAGGATCGTGTTGACCGACGCCGCCGCATAGCCGCGCTTCGCGAACTCGATCGCGGCCGACTCCACCAGCGCAGCGCGAGTGCGTCGCGCACGCTCCTGCTGACGTGCCATGACGGTGAATCCCTCTCCCAAATGTAGTAACCCCCGCTTTCGCCCTACAGTGGCGAGCTTGGAGCCATACATAACAGTATCCCTGTTTTGAAAATAGCGACACAGCATTCTTCAGATCATCAAAACTTCCCACAAACAAACTTGACACCCGTTATGGGGCCGGAATCGGACCGCTGCCGAAAACACACCAAGTGGTATAATTTGGGTCGGCTCGGGTGCGCTGCAGGGGGTGCGCACCCGAGCCGACCCTTTCGATCCCCCGGGCGGCGCGCCGTGCCGGGGGTGCTGTTCTCCCGGTCACCGTCTGCGCACTAGACTCTGGCCCCGCGCCCCTATAGCTCAGTTGGTAGAGCTACGGACTTTTAATCCGCAGGTCGTAGGTTCGAGCCCTACTGGGGGCACCGTCCTGACCAGTTCATCCTGGTCAGGTAGTGCGATACACGCGTTCGGAGCGGCGGAATGGTCACCATGTGGCCGCCCGTCGACCGGGCGGCGTACTCACCCTTGGTCGCGGGATGTCGAGAATCCGCGACCGGCTCCGTCCCCGCAGTGAACACGGCCACAATGGGCCGTACCTCACCAAGGAGTTCGCGATGGCCAAGTACCTACTGCTCAAGCACTACCGCGGCGCGCCTGCGGCGGTCAACGACGTGCCGATGGCCCAGTGGACGCCGGAGGAAATCTCCGCGCACGTGCAGTACATGCAGGACTTCGCGGCCAAGCTGGAGCGGACCGGCGAGTTCGTCGACGGTCAGGCACTCGCCCCGGAGGGGACGTTCGTCCGCTACGACGGCGAGGGACGGCCACCGGTCACCGACGGGCCGTTCGCGGAGACGAAGGACCTGATCGCCGGCTGGATGATGATCGACGTCGACACCTACGAACGGGCACTCGAACTCGCCGGCGAGTTGTCCGCGGCGCCGGGTGCGGGTGGGAAACCGATCCACGAATGGCTCGAGCTGCGCCCGTTCCTGACCGCACCCTCGCCCTCCATGGAGTGCCACGGTGGATGAGGCGGTACTGCGCAGCCTCACCCCCATGGTGATCGGGATCCTCGTCCGCCGCGGAGCCGACTTCGCGGAGGCCGAGGATGCCGTGCAGGACGCCCTGGTCGAGGCCGTGCGCGTGTGGCCGGACGACCCGCCGCGGGATCCCAAGGGCTGGCTGGTCACCGTGGCCTGGCGGAAGTTCCTCGACACCGCCCGCGCCCACTCCTCCCGCAGGCAGCGCGAGGAACGCATCGAGTCCGAGCCGGTGCCCGGACCGGTCGAGGCGGTCGACGACACGCTCCAGCTGTACTTCCTGTGCGCGCACCCGTCCCTGACACCGGCATCGTCCGTCGCACTCACGCTGCGCGCGGTCGGCGGCCTGACGACGCGTCAGATTGCGCAGGCCTACCTGGTTCCGGAGGCGACGATGGCCCAGCGCATCAGCCGGGCCAAGCGGACCGTCTCGGGCGTCCGGTTCAACCAGCCCGGCGATGTCGCCACGGTGCTGCGGGTGCTCTACCTGGTGTTCAACGAGGGGTATTCCGGCGAGGTCGACCTCGCCGCCGAGGCGATCCGGCTCACCCGCCAACTCGCGGCCGGGATCGACCACCCGGAGGTCGCGGGACTGCTCGCGCTCATGTTGCTCCACCACGCGCGGCGCCCTGCCCGGACCGGCCCCGACGGCAGTCTCGTACCCCTCGCCGAGCAGGACCGCGCCCTGTGGGACACCCGTCTGATCGCCGAGGGCGTCGACATCCTCCAGGCGGCCCTGGTCCGCGACCGCCTAGGCGAGTTCCAGGCCCAGGCCGCCATCGCCGCGCTCCACGCCGACGCCCGGACGGCCGAGGAGACCGACTGGGTGCAGATAGTCGAGTGGTACGACGAACTGGTGCACCTCACCGACAGCCCGGTGGCCCGCCTCAACCGGGCCGTCGCGGTCGGCGAGGCCGACGGCCCGCGCGCCGGGCTGGCCGCACTCGCGGCGCTGGACGACACACTGCCCCGTCACACTGCGGTCGCGGCGTATCTCCGCGAGCGGGACGGCGATCTGGCAACGGCGGCACGGCTCTACGCGGAGGCGGCCGACAAGGCGCCCAATCTCCCCGAACGAGACCACCTCACGCGTCAGGCCGCTCGGCTCAACGCGCTACTGCGCAGCTGAGCGGCACTTACCCGCGGCGCGGCGCGTCCTCCACCGGGGACACCCGGATCAGCCGCCGAACCGCCTCGACAGCGGTCTGCCGCCGCTGCGCCACCGTGCGCTCCCCCGACTTCTTGCCGCCGGGCGCGGTGGCCAGCGATCGGACGACGTCGGTGATCACGAGCAGTAGTTCGCCTGCGTTCCACGACGGATCGACGAACCCCTCCTGCTGCCCTCGGCGAATCTCGGCGGCTTTGGGCCGCAGGGTGACGATCCGCGCGTCGCTGTCCACGATCTGTTCCCGCATCTCGAGGTCGGCCCACTCCTGCAGCCGTGCGTTCTCGGGGTGCGCCACGTAGTCGTCGAACAAGCGGCCCGCGTACCCCGGCAGATCGTCGCCCCGCAGTGCCGTCTGTTCCGTCGTCTCCGCGATCCATTGCTGGATGACGGCGTCGAACAGCGCTTCCTTGCTGTCGAAGTACGCGTACAGGCGGTCCTTGCTCGCCCGGGCTGCCTCCGCGATGCGGTTGATCCGGGCCCCGGCGACTCCGTAGCGGGCGAACTCGTCCTTGGCCGCGGCGAGGATCCGGTCGCGCGTGGCTTCTCCCGCTGATCGCATGGCGACATCCTAAATCGCCCGTTGCCGAACCATCTGGTTCGGCGTAGCGTGCGCGTTGACGAACAACTTGGTTCGGAAACTCTTCGACCTGCACCTCCACACGAGACCCGAGGTACGACCATGGACATCGACCAGGCCCGCAGCACGTTCCACGAGCTTCGACAGCGCGACACCGGCGTCTCCCCCGACGAACTCGACACTGTGTGGGCGGCACTCGACACCGTGCGGGCCGAGGACATCCTCGGCTCCTGGAAGGGCGACGACTTCGCCACCGGCCACCGCCTGCACGACAAGCTGGTCGCGAGCCGCTGGCACGGAAAGACGTTCCAGTCCCTCGAGGACGCGAAGCCGTTGATCTGCCGCGACGCGGCCGGCAACCTCTACTCCGACGTCGAGGGCGGCAACGGCGAGGCCAGCCTGTGGAACATCGAGTTCCGGGGCGAGGTCACCGCGACCATGGTGTACGACGGCGCCCCCATCTTCGATCACTTCAAGAAGGTGGACGACTCGACGCTCATGGGCATCATGAACGGCAAGTCCGCACTGGTCCTCGACGGCGGCAGGCACTACTACTTCCTCCTGGAACGGGACTGAGATCCCGGTCGTGTCCCAGCCCCCACTGCGCGGAACCCGAGGAACAGCAATGCAGATCACGGCAGCCGTCTCCCGCGGCCCCGATTCTCCGTTCACGCTGGAGACGGTCGAACTCGACGAGCCCCGCGCGGACGAGGTTCTGGTGCGGATCGTCGCCACCGGCCTGTGCCACACGGACCTCTTCACCAAAGCGGCGCTCCCCCACGCCGCCGGTCCGGCCGTCCTCGGACACGAGGGTGCCGGGATCGTGGTGAACGTCGGGCCACGCGTGAGCGGGATAGCGCCCGGCGATCACGTGATTCTCAGCTACCGCCACTGCGGCGACTGCGATCAATGCCGAAGTGCGGGTCCGGCTTACTGCGTCGACGCGCACCGCTTGAACAGTTCGGGCAGGCGCGCGGACGGCTCGGCCACCGTCACCCAGAACGGCGAACCGGTGCGCGCCGCCTTCTTCGGCCAGTCCAGCTTCGCCGACCACGTTCTCGCGACGGCCGACAACATCGTCGTCGTCGACGAGTCCGTCGACCTGGCCGCCGCGGCGCCGCTCGGCTGCGGGTTCCAGACGGGTGCCGGTGCGGTACTGAACGTGCTCCGCCCCGGCATCGACTCGAGCGTGGCCGTCTTCGGCGCAGGCAGCGTCGGGTTCGCCGCACTGCTCGCCGCCCGATCAGTGGGCGTCACAACGCTTTTCGCGGTCGATCCGGTACCGGCACGACGTACGCTCGCGGCGGAGTTCGGCGCGGTCGCGATCGATCCCGGGACGCAGGACGTGGTCGCGGCGATCCGCGCGGCGACCGGCGGCGGCGCCACCCACACCCTGGACACGACAGGGATCCCCGCCGTCGTCGGTCAGGCGCTGTCGTCGCTGCGGGCGCGAGGCAGCGCGGTGGTCGTCGGACTGGGCGCACCCGAAGTCACGGTGAACATTCAGGACCTGATGCTGAACGGCAAGACTCTCCGCGGCTGCGTCGAGGGCGATTCGTCCGTGCAGCAGTTCATTCCGCAGTTGCTGGCGCTGCACGCCGAGGCGAGATTCCCGTTCGACCGCCTCGTCACCGAGTACCGGTTCGAGGACATCAACCGCGCCGTCGCCGATCAGGCTGCCGGCGCGGTGATCAAGCCCGTGCTCGTGTGGTGAATCTCAGGGCGCGGCGGGTGACGGCCCGTCGCCGGTGGCCTGCCCGCCATTCACTTTCGTGTCCCTGCGCATCTCGGCGAGATCCTCACCGCGCTTGCGGTACGTGAAGCTGACTCCGGCGACGCCGAGGAACAGCACCACTCCGATGATGGCGCCGGCGAGCGACGCACCGCGGAAGCCGGGCGCGTCGACGTCCATGATCCGTTCGCCGGCGTGCGCCGCACTGTTGCCGCCGAGCACCACGCTGAGCGTCAGCAGATTGGGCAGCACCACAAGGACTCCGAGGATCAGGAGCACGATCTGCATGGGCTTGAACCGGCGCCTGCGGAACAGCCGCCACGCCCCGCGGAACAGCAGCAGGGGCAGCAGCGTGCACAGGGTGCCGAACAACAGTCCCCACAGGATGCCGCCGCCGAAGCTGCCGTCCGCCATTCCGCCCACGTTCTGCGCCCACGCCCGCGGGAGGTACGCCGCGAGGATGAAATACGCGATGACGAGTACCACGAGAAGGACGGCGATCCCGATGGCCTTCTTGGCCCACGACGGCAGTCCCGACTTCGCCGGTGTGGCGGTGGGTGCGCTGTTGTCGGTCGTCATGACTGGTCTCCCTGCGTCGGCAACGGTTCTTCGTCCAGCACCTGCTTCGCCAGTCGCTTCGGCGCGACGAGCGTGTACGACGTCCTGATCCACTCACGCAACTGTTCCCACCGGGGCCCGTCCGCGTCCGCGACGTCCACCGCGATCCAGCCGTGCCTACCGAGACCGTATCCCGCGGGCTCCGCCCCCGGTTCCGTCGCGACCACCGCCTCCGCCTCGTCGACGGTGAGCTTCACCGTCAACCGGGTGGCGTCCACGTCACTGAACACGAAGTTCTTGCCCCGCACCCGGAACGTCGGGTGCCCGTCCCACTGCTCGATGTCCACCCGGACGGCTTCGGGCAATTCGGCGGCGATCTCTTCGAGGCGGCTCATGTTGTTGCCCATGTGACGATTGTCGGCAGCACCCCGACCGACCGCAACAGGCATAACGGACATACGGGATCCACCAATGCCGGAAGTCCGGGGGTGGCGATATTCACACCTGGGGTGGATCGAATTCCCAGGAGACCCGGAGCCGGACGAACCGTCTTCAGCGCAACCGTCGACACGGCTCGAGTTGGGGCGGGGAATCTGTGGAGACCCACAAATCTGTGATCGTCCACAACTGCCCGCGCGTCGCGGTGATGATCTCTCCCTGGGATGATTACGCTGGTCACCGCACACGCAACCTCATCAGTACACTGTCATGTAACAGTTCGCCGCGTGGCGGCGACACATCCCGGAAGGTCCATTACGGATCGGTAACTTCGACGGTTCCCGGGCCGCCGACGGCGTTTACCAACCTACTTACGGTGCCGTAGGCTGAACAAAGTCAAATTTGAGCTACTGGAGGCATTACACATGGCGAGGGACCTGACCCAACTCGAACTGCTGCAGGAGTTGTCGCCGGTTGCAGAAGAGAACGTCAACCGCCACCTCTCCATGGCCAAGGAATGGCATCCCCACGACTATGTTCCGTGGGACGAAGGACGCAACTTCGCCGCGATGGGCGGCAGCGATTGGGACCCCGAGCAGTCGCAGCTCGACGAGGTCGCCAAGGCCGCGATGATCACGAACCTCCTCACCGAGGACAACCTGCCGTCGTACCACCGCGAGATCGCCGAGAACTTCTCGCAGGACGGCGCGTGGGGAACGTGGGTCGGTCGCTGGACCGCCGAGGAGAACCGACACGGAATCGTGATGCGCGATTACCTCGTCGTGACCCGCGCCGTCGATCCCGTCCAGCTCGAGCGCTTCCGCATGGAGCACATGACGAACGGCTTCGCGTCCCCCGCCGACGTCGACGCGGGCTTCCTCCACTCCGTCGCGTACGTCACGTTCCAGGAACTCGCCACCCGCGTGAGCCACCGCAACACCGGTAAGGCGTGCAAGGACCCCATCGCCGACAAGATGCTGCAGCGCATCGCGGCCGACGAGAACCTGCACATGATCTTCTACCGCAACATGTGCGGTGCGGCCCTCGACCTCGCGCCCGACCAGGCGCTCGAGGCCGTCAACATGATCGTCCAGAACTTCCAGATGCCGGGCGCCGGTATGCCGAACTTCCGGCGCAACGGTGTCCTCATGGCCAAGCACGGCATCTACGACCTGCGTCAGCACCTCGAAGAGGTCGTGATGCCCGTCCTGCGCAAGTGGAACATCTTCGAGCGGAACGATTTCACGGCCCGCGGCGAAGAGATCCGCGAGAGCCTCGGCAAGTTCCTCGAGAACCTCGAGAGCCAGGCCACCAAGTTCGAGGAGCAGCGCGACCGCATGCTGGCCCGCGAGGCCAAGAAGCGCGAGCAGAAGGCTTCCTGACGTAAACAGTTATCCTGTGCCCGGTACCGGATTCGGTACCGGGCACAGTTTTTTCCAGCACTTTCCCAGAGGTCGTCAATGTCATCCCTTCGTATCGGATCGCTCGAGCTGCGCAGTCCGGTGGTTCTGGCCCCCATGGCCGGGATCACCAACGTCGCCTTCCGCACGCTGTGCCGTGAGCTCGAGACGGAGCGCGCGGGCAGCACGTCCGGCCTGTACGTCTGCGAGATGGTGACCGCGCGTGCGCTGGTCGAGCGGCAGCCCGCGACCCTGCACATGACGACGTTCGGCCCGACCGAGACGCCACGGTCCCTGCAGCTGTACACCGTCGATCCCGACACCACGTACGCCGCGGCCAAGATGATCGTGGACGAGAACATGGCCGACCACATCGACATGAACTTCGGCTGCCCCGTCCCCAAGGTGACCCGCAAGGGCGGCGGTGCGGCGCTGCCGTACAAGCGCACGCTGTTCGGCCGGATCGTCGCGGCGGCCGTGAAGGCAACCGAGGGCACCGACGTCCCGGTGACCGTCAAGTTCCGTGTCGGCATCGACGCCGAGCATCACACGCATCTCGACGCAGGCCGGATCGCCGCCGGCGAGGGTGCCGCCGCTGTCGCGCTGCACGCGCGTACCGCGTCGCAGCGGTACTCCGGCACGGCCGACTGGAACGAGATCGCCCGGCTCAAGGAGCACGTCACGGACGTGCCCGTCCTCGGGAACGGCGACATCTTCGCGGCCGAGGACGCGGCCCGCATGATGGAACAGACCGGGTGCGACGGCGTCGTCGTCGGACGCGGGTGCCTCGGCAGGCCGTGGCTGTTCGCGGAGCTGAGCGCGGCACTGAACGGAAAACCGCAGCCCACTCCGCCCAACCTCGGCGAGGTGGCCACGATCATCCGCAGGCACGCGGAACTCCTCGCCGATCACCACGGCGAGGACAAGGGCCTGCGCGAACTGCGCAAGCACGTGTCCTGGTACCTGCGGGGCTTCCCCGCCGGATCCGAACTGCGGGTCGCGATGGCCCTCGTGAGCAAACTCACCGAACTCGACGACCTCCTCGTCCAGCTCGATCCGACCATCCCGTTCCCCAAGGACGCCGAGGGTCCGCGCGGGCGGCAGGGATCACCCGGCACGGTCGCGCTCCCCGAGGGGTGGCTCGACGACCCCGACGACTGCCTGGTGCCCGCCGGCGCCGACCTCATGCATTCTGGTGGTTAGCGGCACGAACGCGCGTCACCTCGCTACATGTGGGGAGCCTCGACGTTCGATAAGTACTATGGCTGGAATCCGTCGGGGCCGACGGAGGTCCGAGTCGGCGGAGAGGTCAGGTTGCATCGGTGGGTGATGATCACAGTGCGGACTCACCGACTCCCGAATCCCGCGCCCCCTGGGAACGTCCTCTAGCGGATCCCAGCTACCGGGAATCCCAGTCGGGGCGGCCGCGGCGACTCCCGCCCCGCCAGTCGCCTCCCGAACAGCGCCCTCCCGAACGGACCTCCTCCCTCGAGCATCGTGCGCCGGTGGAACGCACCGAACCGTCCCGCCACGACAGCGGCCGGATCGGCCGCCGGGCCGCGGGCGGGCCCACCGAAGGGCTCTCCGTCGCAGACCTCGTGAAGAAGGTCGCCGAGGACGAAAAGGTCGAGAAGGCCGCCGGGGACGAAAAGGTCGAGAAGGCCGCCGGGGACGAATCGAACGAGCCCCACGATCCGGAGAAAACGGAGATCATTCCCCCGATCGACGAGCGGCAGCCGCCGCCTCCCGGGGTTCCGCCACGTAAGACCGCTCCGGCAGTCCCGCCGCCGGAGCCGCCGCAGAGCCCGCCCGAACCCGAGTGGGTCGCGGATTCCGCCGAGACCACCGCGGTACCGCAGGTGGTCGGCAACCCGGGCACCACGCGCCTGGCTCTCAACAAGACCCGTAAACGCAAGCGTCTCCGTGCAGTGGGACGCGCCGTCGTCGCGCTCGTGGCGGTGGTCGCGCTCGCCGGAACCGGCATCGTCTGGGGCTACCTCCGCTCCACCGAGGGCAAGTTCGACCAGATCGCGGCACTCGACACCGAGTCGACCGACATCGTCGACGCCGTCGGACAGACCGGTGACGAGACCTATCTCATCGTCGGCACCGACACCCGTGCCGGCGCCAGCGGCGAGGTGGGTGCCGGAACCATCGACGACGCCGAGGGCTCCCGCGCCGACACGGTGATGCTCGTCAACATCCCCGCCGACCGGAGCCGGGTGGTCGCGGTGTCGTTTCCCCGCGACCTCGACGTCGAACGGCCCGTCTGCAAGGGCTGGGACAACGACAGCGGCACTTACACCGACGAGACGTTCCCCGCCGCCGACGGCGACAAACTCAATGCCACCTACGCACTCGGCGGACCGAAGTGCCTGGTGAAGGTGATTCAGAAGATGTCGGGTCTGAAGATCGGCCACTTCGTCGGCATGGACTTCGCCGGCTTCGAGTCGATGGTCAACGAGATCGGCGGGGTCAAGGTCTGTACCACCCAGCCGCTCGAGGACGACGTTCTCGGCACCGTTCTGCCGCAGCCGGGCACCCAGATGCTCGACGGCAAGACCGCACTGAACTTCGTCCGCGCCAGACACGTAGAGGCGGAGGGCAACGGCGACTACGGCCGCATCAACCGGCAGCAGCGATTCCTCTCCGCCCTGCTGCGGGGCGCCCTGTCCAGTCAGGTGCTGCTCAATCCCGGCAAACTGAACGGTTTCATCAACGCGTTCACCCGCGACACGTTCGTGGAGAACATCGACACGAAGTCGCTGGTCACGCTCGGCCGCTCACTGCAGAACGTCGATGCGGGCGCCGTCACCTTCCTGACCGTCCCCACCGCGGGCACCACCGAGTGGGGCAACGAGATTCCCCGCACCGACGACATCAAGGCCATCTTCCGCGCGATCATCGACGACGAGGCGCTGCCCGGCGAGAAGCGGGCGGAACCCCTGCCCTCGTCCGCCCCCGAGCCGCAGGCCGCGCCCACCCCGCAGACGGTCCAGGCCGTCGACCCGTCCAGCGTGACCGTGCAGGTGTCGAACGCGTCGGGTGAGTCGGGGCTCGCCGCGACCGTCGCCGACTCCCTGGCCGCCGAGGGCTTCCAGATCTACAACGTCGGCAACTACACGGGCACCAGCAGCGAGACCGTCATCCGGTTCTCGCCGGGCCACGAGGCCGAGGCGGCGACCCTGGCGTCGTCGTTCCCGGGTGCGGTGCTCGAATCGACCACCGGACTCGGCACCGTCGTCGAGGTCGCGATCGGTTCGAGCTTCACCGGGACCGTGCAGACACCGAGCCCGATCGACACCCCGCTCAGCATGGCGGACGTGCGAATCGGCCAGCCGGAGGACGCGGAAATCCCCGCGGACCTGGCCGTTGTGAACGCGGGCGACACGTCCTGCGATTGACGTCCCGATCAGCGGCGTCGTTCACCCTGCGTTCACCGTGTGATCGTGACTTGGTTTCCCGTGCACCGTAGGCTGTGACCTCATGCGCGTGGCTTACAACGAACAAATGACCGAGCTTGCCGACCTGCTCGGTGAGATGGCGGGGCTTGCGGGGGTCGCCATGGAGCGAGCCACCCAGTCGCTGCTCCAGGCAGACCTCTCGCTCGCCGAGCAGGTCATCGGCGAGCACGACAAGATCACCGAGCTCAGCACCATCTGCGAGGAGCGGGCGTTCGCCCTCCTCGCCCTGCAGGCACCGGTCGCCGGCGACCTCCGCTCCGTCGTCAGCGGAATCCAGATCGTCGCCGACATCGACCGGATGGGTGCCCTGGCGCTCCACGTCGCCAAGATCGCGCGCCGCCGACATCCCAACCACGTACTCCCGGAAGAGGTCAACGGCTACTTCGCCGAGATGGGACGCATCGCCGTCTCCATCGGCGCCGCTGCCCGCGAGGTCCTCGAGACGCGCGATCCCGAGCGTGCCGCGCGCCTGCGCGAAGAGGACGAGGCGATGGACGACCTCCACCGGCACCTGTTCACCGTGCTCATGGACCGCGAGTGGAAGCACGGCGTGGCCGCCGCCGTTGACGTCACCCTGCTCGGCCGCTTCTACGAGCGTTTCGCCGACCACGCCGTCGAGGTGGGCCGCCGGGTGATCTTCCTCGTCACCGGAAAGCTGCCCGACGACACCGAGACCGCCGCGAAAGACGCCGACAACCTCACCGCCTACCCGGAACTGTGAAACTCCCCCAACACTTTTCGCGCGAACGGGACGCTCGTACGGTCTGACCGTACGGGCGTCCCGTTCATTCACCGGAAGTAGTCTCTACATACGCGAACGCCCCGGCCGAGGATCCGGCCGGGGCGTTCGCGGGTGGTGTGCGTTATCCGAAGCGGCCCGAGATGTAGTCCTCGGTGGCCTTCTGCGTCGGGTTGGAGAAGATCTTCTCCGTGTCGTCGATCTCGACGAGACGTCCCGGCTTGCCGGTGGCCTCGAGGTTGAAGAACGCGGTCTGGTCACTCACACGCGCCGCCTGCTGCATGTTGTGGGTGACGATCACGATGGTGAAGTCCTTCTTCAACTCCGTGATGAGGTCCTCGATCGCGAGCGTCGAGATGGGGTCGAGCGCCGAGCAGGGCTCGTCCATCAGCAGGACGTCGGGCGAGACGGCGATGGCCCGGGCGATGCACAGACGCTGCTGCTGACCGCCGGAGAGTCCGCCACCGGGCTTGTC
This sequence comes from Rhodococcus sp. USK10, assembly GCF_019378875.1. NCBI lineage: Bacteria > Bacillati > Actinomycetota > Actinomycetes > Mycobacteriales > Nocardiaceae > Rhodococcus > Rhodococcus sp. USK10. Next base: position 5,945,490 of record NZ_CP076048.1, on the reverse strand, counting down.
GAGACGGTCCTTGACCTCGTTCCACAGGTTGGCGCCGCGCAGCGACCGCTCGGCCACCTCGTCGAGACGCTTCTTGCTGCGCTCGCCCTGCAACTTGAGGCCGGCCACCACGTTGTCCTTGATCGACATCGTCGGGAACGGGTTGGGACGCTGGAACACCATGCCGATCGTCTTGCGGACGCCGACCGGGTCGATGCCGGAACCGTAGATGTCCTCACCGTCGAGGAGGATCGAACCCTCCACGCGCGCACCGGGAGTGACCTCGTGCATGCGGTTCAGCGAACGCAGCACGGTCGACTTGCCGCAACCGGACGGACCGATGAACGCGGTCACGTTCCGCGGGGGGACCGACAGCCCGACATCGGCGACGGCGTGGAACTTGCCGTAGTAGATGTTGACGTCCTTGAGATCCAGACGCTTGGCCATTACCGGCTCCCTACTGATTGATGTTCGAAATCGAGTGTATGTGTCACTTGCTGCGGACCTGTGAGAAGTGGCCGACGACCTTGGCCGCGATGTTGAGGACGGCGATGAGCAGGATCAGCGTCAGCGCCGCGCCCCAGATGCGGTTGGTACCGGCATCGGTCGGGTTGTTCATCTCGGCGACCATGACGCCGGGCAGGGTGCCCATCTCGCCACCGAACAGGTTGAAGTTGATGAACGGTGCGTACCCCACCAGGATCAGCAGCGGAGCGGTCTCGCCCATCACGCGGGCCAGCGCCAGCATGACGCCGGTGATGATGCCCGGCAGCGCGGTGGGCAGCACGATCTTGGCGATCGTCTTCCACTTCGGAACTCCCAGCGCGTACGACGCCTCGCGCAGGTCCTGCGGCACGATGCGGAGCATCTCCTCCGTGCTGCGGACGACGACGGGCACCATCAGCAGGACCAGGGCGAGTGCCACCGCGAACCCGGACTTCGGGAAACCGAACGTCGCGATCCACAGGGCGTAGATGAACAAGGCGGCCACGATCGACGGGACACCGCTGAGGATGTCGACCATGAACGTGGTCAGCTTCGCCAGCCGCGACTTCCGGTCGGCGTACTCGACCAGGTAGATCGCGACGAACAGTCCGAGCGGGATGGACAGCACCGCGCAGACGAGTCCCTGCAGGATCGTGCCGATCAGCGCGTGGTAGATACCGCCGCCCTCGGCCGACGACGTGAGTCCGCTGAGCGAGTGCGTGAACCAGGTGGCCGACGTCAGGGCGGGAATACCCTTGACGACGGCGGTGATGAGAACCCACACCAGCGGGACCAGGGCGACGAGCACTGCCAGCGTCACGAGAACGGTGGCGGTGATATCGGTGATGCGCCGCCGGGTTCCCACACCCCGGAAGGTGGGTGCCTTGACCGGCTTGTCGAGTGTCGCGGTCATGGGTCAGTCCTTCTTTCCTGCGATCACGGCGCGGGCCGCGGCGTTCACGACGAACGTGAGTACGAAGAGCACCAGGCCTGCGGCGATGTACGCGCCGGCCTGGATGTCGTTGTTGAACTCCGCGTAGCCGAGGGCGATCTTGGACGCGATGGTGGCGCCGCCGTCGAACAGCGACCATCCGAAGGGCTGCGACGTGGTGCGCAGGATCAGGTACAGCGCCATGGTCTCACCGAGGGCGCGGCCGAGGCCGAGCATCGAACCGCTGATGTAGCCGGACTTGCCGAACGGAATGATCGTGGTACGCACCACTTCCCACCGGGTGGCGCCCAGGGCGAGCGCCGCCTCGATATGGGACGTCGGTGTCTGGACGAACACTTCGCGAGTCACGGCGGTGATGACGGGAAGGATCATCACAGCGAGGACGATGCCGGCCGTGAAGATGGTGCCGCCGCCGGTGATCGAACCGCTGCCCGTCGCGAACAGCGGGAACCAGCCGAGGGTCTCGTTGAGCCACACGGCAAGCGGTTTGATCGCGGGAGCGAACACCAGCAGACCCCACAGGCCGTAGACGATCGACGGCACCGCGGCCAGCAGGTCGATGACGTACGCCAGCGGACGCTTGAGCCAACTCGGCGAGTATTCGGTGAGGAAGATCGCGATACCCAGCGCGACCGGCATCGCGAGCACGAGCGCGAACAGCGACACGAGAACCGTCACCTGGAACAGGTCGAGCACACCGAACGCCATCGCGTTGATGTTCTGGGTAACCCACTCGCGGCTGGTGAGGAAGTTGACCTGGTTCCGGCTCAGCGCGGGAACGGCACGCCAGACGAGGAAGATGCCGATCGCGGCGATGAGGATGGAGATGACGATCGCCGACGTGGTCGCGAGGGACTTGAAGATCCGGTCCCCCGGCCTCGAGACGGCCTTGCCGCGAGGTGAATCTGTCGGGGTCGGGGTTTCGGCCTTGGTGGAACTCAACTCGGCCTCCGGGGTGCCGTTCGGACCGCCCACCCCGGCCCCGCCTGACGCGGAGCCGGAGGCGCGAGGTACTGATTCGGTGTGCGCTTCACTCATCTGCGCTCCCAATCTTTCATCGTCAGAATATCGAGTCATGGGCGGGTCCGAACGACTTACCGTGTGAATCAGCCGATTGCGGCGACCGACGCGTTCAGCTTCTCCTTCATGGAGTCGGGCAGCGGCACGTAGCCCTGCGCGGCCAGGTTGTCCTGGCCCTCGTTGGCGGCGCTGGTCAGGAACGACTTGACCGCCGCGGAGGTGTCGGCGTCGTAGCCCTTCGAGCACACGATCTCGTAGGTGGCGAGCACCAGCGGGTACGCGCCGGCTTCCTTGGTGCCGAAGATCGAGGCGAGGTCGAGGGTCAGATCGCCCTCGCCCGCACCCTTGAACTGCGCACCCTCGATCGCCTTGGCCGCGGACTCGTCGGACAGGGCGACCGGGCCCGAGCCGGTGTCGATCTGCGCTGCCGACAGCTTGTTCTGGTCTGCGTACGACTTCTCGACGTAGGTGATCGAGCCGGGGGCGGAGGCCACTGCCTGCGCGACGCCGGCCGAACCCTTGGCGCCCTCACCGATGCCGCCGGTGAAGTCGGAGCCCGCACCGGTGGTCCAGGCGCCGTTGGAGGCAGCTGTGAGGTACTGCTGGAAGTTGTCGGTGGTTCCCGAGGAGTCCGAGCGGATGATCGCGGTGATGTCCTGGTCCGGCAGGGTGGCGCCCGGGTTGAGGGCGGCGATGGCCGGGTCGTTCCACTTCTTGATGGTGCCGTTGAAGATCTTGGCGGTCACTTCACCGTTCAGCACCAGATCCTCGACGCCGTCGAGGTTGTAGGCCACGGCGACGGGTCCGAAGACGAGGGGAAGGTTCCACGCCTCGCCGCCCACGCAGCGGGCCTTGGCCTGCTCGGCCTGCTCGGCCTTGATCGCCGAGTCGGAGCCGGCGAAGTCGATCTGGCCGGCGATGAACTGGGTGCGTCCGTCACCGGAGCCGCTGGGGTTGTACGCCAGGTTGACGGTCTTGCCCTTCTCCTGGCACACGGAGATGTAGGTGGAGACGAACTGGTCCATGGCGTTCTTCTGCGCCGAGGAACCGGCCGAGGAGAGGTTGGCCTTGCCCTCGCACGTTGCGTTCGAGGCGGCTGCGTCGACGCCGCTCGACGCGGTGTTGTTGTCGCTGCCACACGCGGCCAAGGTCATGGCACCCAGGGCCACTGCACCGAGCAGGGCGCCACTGCGCTTGAGATTCACCTAGTCCTCCGGAAATACCGTCTCGCCCTCGATCGGGCGGCGACATGAGGCGCGGACCGGGAGGATCCTGCACCAGGCAGCACGGCGCTGCCCACGGAGAAACCTAGGGGTAGCTAATGTCCAGTTGGACCACGATCGGTGAACGGAAAGTGAACAGACTGAGCATTTGCCCATATTTCCGAGACGAACGACGGGTGCCGAAGTAAGAGGAGCGCCTCAGGCTCGCGCGTACGCGACGTCGGTGTGGAACCGCTCGAACCCGAGCCGGTCGTAGGTGTGCAGCGCCGACGTGTTGTCGCCCTCGACGTAGAGCAGCACCGCACCGAGCCCGCGGTCACGCAGGTAGTGCAGTCCGGCGAGTGTGAGCAATCGACCGAGACCGCGCCCCTGGGCGTCGGGTCCGATGGCCACCACGTAGACCTCACCGATGGCAGGCTCGTCGCCCTGCTGCGGGTGCACCTTGGTCCAGTGGAACCCGAGCAGCCGCTTCTCGTCCGACGTGCCGTACGCCATGAACAGCCCGGCCGGATCGAACCAGGCCTCCGCGCGGCGTTCGGCCATTTCCCGTTCGGTCCACGACCCCTGCTCGGGATGCCAGGCGAAGGCGGCGGCGTTGACGCGCAGCACCTCGGAGTCGTCCTCGACTCCGCGGTACACGCGGAGTGAAATATCCTCCGGCACAACGATTTCCGGAAGCTCGGCACCCTCGAGTGGACGCCGGAGCTGCAGCAGTTCGCGTGCACCGCTCAGCCCGAGGCGGTGCGCCACCGCCTGCGCCGCGGGCAGGTTACCGTGGGCCCACACCCGGGTGTCCGGACCACCCTCGGACAGGACCTCGGTAACCAGCCGGCTACCGATCCCCCGGCCGCGCGCCTCGGGATCGACCGCGAGTTCGGCCATCGCGGGGTGCTCGCCGTGACCCGGCTGCAGCTGCGCGTACCCGACGATCCGATGGGCGTCGGTCTCCACGAGATGACGGACACCGTCGCCGCCGGCCCCGGACACGGCGTGCACGCCCTGCTCCGACACGGGCGCGGTTCCGTCCGCTGCCGTCGCGCGGTCGAGCAGTGCGGACACGTCCGCGGCCTGCTTGCCGTCGAGTCGATCGGTCCAGGACTGCACCGAAGCGCTCACTGGATCACAGGTCCTTCCGCGGATTCGAAGTCTGCATCTTCGGCATCGAGGTCGTCGACCGGCGGCACCGGCGCACCCGACTTGCTGCGGGTGGGACGGACGGCCTTGTATCCGACGTTGCGGACTGTACCGATCAAGGATTCGTACTCGCTGCCCAGCTTGGCGCGTAGACGACGCACGTGGACGTCGACCGTGCGGGTACCACCGAAGAAGTCGTATCCCCACACCTCCTGCAGCAACTGCGCGCGGGTGAAGACGCGACCCGCGTGCTGCGCCAGGTACTTGAGGAGTTCGAACTCCTTGTAGGTGAGGTCGAGGGGGCGGCCACGCAGCCGGGCCGTGTACGTGCCCTCGTCGATGACCAGTTCGCCGAGCGTGATCTTGCCCGACGCCTCCGGGCTGGCGACGCCGCCGGAGCGTCCGACCAGCAGTCGGAGGCGGGCGTCCACCTCGGCCGGTCCGGTGCCCGGGAGCAGGATGTCGTCGAGACCCCAGTCGGAATTGACCGCCACCAGGCCACCCTCGGTGAGCACCGCCACCACGGGGACCGCGGAACCCGTACTGCCCAGCAGCCGGCAGAGGCCGCGGGCCGCCGCGAGATCGGTGCGCGCATCCACCAGGGCGATGTCGGCGGAGCTCGCTTCCAGGAGAGAAGACACCTCCGTCGGGGCAGGCCGCACCGAATGCGCCAGCAGGGCGAGGGCAGGCAGCACTGCCTCGGGGTTCGGGTCGGAGGTAAGAAGCAGTAGCTCCACACAGCCTCCCATCTCGTCGCCGTCGTACCCGGCCGGAAGACGAATCGTTCGTCCGCCGGTCCAGGTAGATCGACACTGAAGGTATCGACACTTTTGTCGGTGACAGAGTAGCGCGCCGCCGTCGAGGTCCGTCGCACCGAACCCCGGCAACCGGCGCGGAGGTTGCACCGGCACCGTGTCCGTCACAATGGGGCCGTGCGGAAACTCATCATCGGAATCGTCTTCCTCGTGGCACTCGGTCTCGTCGTCGACTTCGGTTCGGCGGCCTACGCGGAGTACCGGGTGTCGCGGGAACTGCGGGCGGGCGCGTCCCTCACCGCGGATCCCGAGGTGACGGTGCACGGCTTCCCGTTCCTCACCCAGGCATGGGACGGGAAGTACGAGAACATCGAGATCCGCGCCCAGGGAGTGCAGAGCGACGTTGTCGGTGAAGTGACGATCGAGTCCACCCTCCTGGGCGTGTCCGCGCCGCTGTCCGACCTCGTCGACGGCTCCGTGAAGAGCCTCCCGGTCGACCACCTCTCCGGCCGCATGCTCATCGACGCCACCGACCTCGGCCGCTTCCTCGACATCCCCGACCTGCAGGTTTCGGCCCCGCCGGCCAGCAAGTCGGACGGGACCGGCGGCTCGGGCGGCTCCGGAATGACGACCGCGGGCGGCGTCGTCCTCACCGGCACCGTGCCCGTCGGCCCCCTCGAAACCACCGTCAGCGTGCAGGCCGACCTCGTCCTCGACGGCGGTCAGGTGAAGATTGTCGCCAGCGACTTCTACTTCGGGCCCGAGGGCCACGCCGACTTCACCATCCCCGAGCCGCTCGCCCCCGCGATCCTCGGCCTCTTCACTCGGACGATCGACCCCCAGGAACTGCCGTTCGGCGTCCAGCCGACGGAGGTGTACGCGGAGGGGTCCCAGATCGTCATCGAGGGCGTCGGCGACAACGTCACGATCGACCTGAACGAACTGCAGAGCCGATGACCGGAATCACACTGTTACTGATCGCACTGTTCGCGGCCCTCGCGTTCGGGCTCGTCTGGCAGCGCCGCCAGGGGAAGGTCCGGACCACCGGCGAGACGACCGTGGTCGTGACCGGCGCCCGACGCACGCTCCTCGAGGCGGCGGGCGTCGGGGCGGGTTCGGGGCACGGTCGATCGGCCACCGTTCTCCACTTCTCCGCCGACTGGTGCGGACCCTGCGCAGCGGTGCGCAGGGTCGTCGGACAGGTCGTCGCGGACCTCGCCGGCGAGCCGGAACCTCCCGTCGAGGTGGAAGTCGACATCGACGAGTATCCCGCTCTCGCCAAGGAACTCGGCGTTCTGTCGTTGCCGACGACGTTCATTCTCGACGCCGACCTGCAGCAACGCTTCCGGGTGTCCGGGGTGCCCGCGGCGGCCGACCTGAAGGCGGCGCTGGGACCCCTCGCCCGGCCCCCGGCTTCAAATTCCTGAAGAACCGGGTAAACTCGTCGTCGTGCAATCCAGCCACGAGCTCATGCTCACCCGACGCCGCACGGTAGACCTGTGCCGCCTCGGGGCTTGTTGCTGTACCTGTTGCTGATCACCAGGGCTGTCGCTTTCTGCTGACACCGCGGACTCCGCGCACGTGATCGAAACCCGATGACGACGTCGTCCGTCGTTGCTCGGCGCCAGGCAAGCATTCAGGACTCAACGCAGGAGCACTTCTCATGTCCACAACACTCGAGGTCGAGCAGGTCGACGTTCGTGGCCCGCGGTTCGCCGCCTGGGTCACCACCGCAGTCCTCGTCGCCGTCCTCGTCGTGTCGACGTTCTCGCTGGTCGCAGCAGGAATTCTGCTGGCACTGCAGGCGGTCGTCTTCGCGGCAGGCGCGGCCTCCGGGCCGCGGCGCAGCCCGTACGGCCGGATCTTCGGCACCCTCGTCGCGCCGCGACTCGCTCCGGTGAGCGAACGCGAACCCGCCGCACCGCTGCGGTTCGCGCAGCTCGTCGGATTCGTCTTCGCCGCCGTCGGCACCGTCGGCTTCCTCACAGGCTCCGGTCTCGTCGGCGCCGTGGCCACCGCATTCGCCCTGTTCGCAGCGTTCCTCAACGCTGCATTCGGGTTCTGCCTCGGCTGCCAGATCTATCCACTCGTCGCACGCCTGAGGCCCGCGGCCTGAAAATTTCACACCCGGAACCACCGCACGATCCACCCGACACAAGTAAGAACACATCGAAAGGAACACCATGGCTCGCTCCGATGTCCTAGTCTCCGCCGACTGGGCTGAGCAGAACCTCAACGCCCCCAAGACCGTTTTCGTCGAGGTGGATGAGGACACCAGCGCATACGACGGCGGCCACATCGAAGGCGCCATCCGCCTCGACTGGCGGAAGGACCTGCAGGACGGGGTCCGTCGTGACTTCCTGAACCAGCAGCAGTTCTCCGACCTCCTGTCGGCCAAAGGTGTCGCCAACGACGACACCATCGTTCTCTACGGTGGCAACAACAACTGGTTCGCGGCATACGCGTACTGGTACTTCAAGCTGTACGGCCACCAGGACGTCAAGCTGATCGACGGCGGCCGCAAGAAGTGGGAGCTCGACGGACGCCCCCTCAACAAGGAGACCGTGTCCCGCCCGGCCACCCAGTACAAGGCCGACGCACCCGACCTGACGATCCGCGCGTTCCGCGACGAGGTCATCGACGCCATCGGCAACAAGAACCTCGTCGACGTGCGTTCGCCCGACGAGTTCTCCGGCAAGATCCTCGCCCCCGCGCACCTGCCGCAGGAGCAGGCGCAGCAGCGTGGACACGTCCCCACGGCCATCAACATCCCGTGGAGCACCACCGCAAACGAGGACGGCACCTTCAAGTCGGACGACGACCTGGAGAAGCTGTACTCGGAGAAGGGCTACGACGAGTCGAAGCCCACCATCGCGTACTGCCGCATCGGCGAGCGCTCCAGCCACACCTGGTTCGTGCTCAAGGAGATCCTCGGCAAGTCCGATGTCAAGAACTACGACGGCAGCTGGGTCGAATACGGCTCACTCGTCGGCGCACCCATCGAGTTGGAGGTTCACTGAGCCATGTGTGGAGCACCTGTACAGACCCAGACCCTGCCCGCGGGCGTCGACGTCGAGAAGGAAACGGTCATCACCGGCCGCGTTCTCGCGGCTGACGGTCAGCCGATCGGTGGAGCGTTCGTGCGTCTCCTCGACGGCGGCGGAGAGTTCACCGCCGAGGTCGTCGCCTCGGGCACCGGAGACTTCCGCTTCTTCGCCGCTCCCGGCGACTGGACCGTGCGTGCACTGTCCAGCTCCGGCAACGGCACCGCCACGGTGAGCCCGACGAGCGCAGGCGTGCACAACGTCGACGTCACGGTCGGCGAGTAAGACCCGGCACCAACGCAGGAAGGCCCCGCTCCGGCATTCGGAGCGGGGCCTTCTTCGTGCGGCTACTGCTGGTGCGCGAGCGCGGTGATCCAGTCGACGATCTTTTCGCTCTCCCAGTACCAGGGGTCGTTCGGGTTGTTGTTCCAGTAGAACAGGTGCTGGATGAAGCCCAGGAAGATGTACGGCTTGATCACGAGTTCGAAGATGTCCCGGTTGTCCTCGACGAACCCTGGGCCCTCTGCCGCGAGCTTCGCCTTCACGACGTCGGAACCGGGGCCCATCGCCCAGTTCAGCGCCTCGACCATCTGTTCCTGGGACACCTGCATGTTCCGGTCCGGTCCGTCGGGGTCGTAGGTCCGGTCGGCCACCTTGCGCAGGACGTCGAGGAAGGACTCGTCGGAGGCGAACCAGTCGTCGTGGGTGACGATGTGCACGATGGCCCGCGCCGCCATGTTCGTCACCGCGTTCGCGAAGTCGGAGACGGTCTGGCCGGGGTTCAGCAGGGTGAAGTGCAGCTGTCCCAGCACCCCGAGCGCCAGCTCGAGGACGGCGATCTCCTGCGGCGCGTCGCACGCGATGTCGTAGGGGCGGCACGCGTAGGTGATCTTGCCTGCGAGGGCGCCGTAGTCGGCCGGCTCGGAAGACATGAATCCGCCTCCGGGAGGGCCCGGTTCGCCCAGTGACGGGGTGCCCGCAGGACGGTACGGGTCACCGATCAACGCGACACCGGCGATGTCGTCGGCGGTAACCAGAGCGTTGCTGTCCCGGTGTCCGAGTTCGCGCGCCACCCGTTCGGTCACCTCCGCGCCGACGCTGTATCCGAGCAGCACGTACTTGGTGTCCTCGCCGCACTTCGCCTTGTTCTCGTCGAGGATCCTGTTCATCGACGCCACCCCGGCAGCCATCGAATCCTGGTATGTCGGAACAGGTTGCAGCAGACCGAGACCGTACGTGGACGGGTAGGGAACGTACATCCACCCCACCGTCCCCGGCTCGTCCTTGTTCGCCTCGCCGGTCGGCACCGTCACGTTGCCTACCCAGTTCGACCACAGCTGCCGGTTCTCGTCAGCCAGCGGGTTGCGGTCTGCCGTGGAGTCGGTGGCGCCGGACACCGCGACGATCATCACGTCGGGGCAGTCGGCGGCGTAGTTGTTCGGATCGACGCGGTCGGTGTCGCCGTTCCCCGAACCGGCGCTTCCCGACCCGGCGCTACCGGAGTCCGGGGCCGCGGCGGCCAGACCGGGAGCGCCGAACGCGGACACGGTGAGCAGCAGCACCGTCGCCGTGACCGCGGCTCTCGCCAGGCCGGGGAGGGCAGGACTGGATCGAAGCATGGGACCTCCGGGAGGAGCGGGAGACGAGACGAAGGCATGAGGATATCCGGAACCGACCGGGTAGTCGCCTTCAGAAAACCGTAGCCGCAGAGACGGTAAGCCGCCTCCCGTTTCGACCGTTCGACGGGTTCGGTTTAGGATGTCACCGTGGTTATCTTCTTCGAGGTACTTCTTGTCCTTGCCGCCGTGTTGATCACGTGGTTCTCCCTCTACACGATCTACCGCCTGGTCACCGACGAGTCGTGAGTCAAACTCCGGACGCAGGCGCAGATCCGCCTTCCGAGCACCCGACTACGAGTGCGCCCGCTGGGGACTCCCCCACCGTGCGCCGTGGTAGCGGTGACGCAGCCGTCGCGGACGCCATCGAGCGTTCCAAGACGACGGCGTCGCGGAACATCCCGCAGCTTCCGGACCTTCCGCTGCCCGAGGACACCGCGAATCTGCGCCTCGGCCCGGATCTGAACAACGAACTCCTCGCGGTCCTGCCACTCGTGGGTGTCTGGCGCGGTGAAGGGGAAGGCCACGACCCCGACACCGGCGACTACCACTTCGGGCAGCAGATCATCGTCTCCCACAACGGTGGCAACTACCTCGAATGGAAATCCCAGACCTGGGTTCTGGGCACCGACGGTGAGTACGTGCGCCCCGACCTCCACGAGACCGGTTTCTGGCGGATCAGCGGAGACGGCATTCCCGGCAGCACCAACGAGGAAGTCGTCGAACTCCTCCTCGCCCACAGCTCCGGCATCGTCGAACTGTTCTACGGCCGCGCCCTCACCCAGTCGTCGTGGGAGCTCGCGACCGACGTCGTGATCCGCAGCACCTCCGGCGTTCTCGTCGGCGGCGCCAAGCGTCTCTACGGCATCGTCGAGGGCGGCGACCTCGCGTACGTCGAGGAACGCATCATCGCGGACGGGGAACTGCGACCCCACCTCTCCGCGCGGCTGTCCCGCTACGTTGGCTAACGCCCCGTGAGTACTTATTAACCGCGGGCGGTTAACAAGTACTCACGGCTCGGGTTATCCACAACCTGCGATTCATCCACAGGCCAATTGAAATCGGCCCCTTTCGGGCCATTCCTGTCGGCCGGGTTCCGCACCGTCGCGTCCATGACACCTGCGACGATCGACTTCAAGCCCGAGTTCCAACGTGTCCTCGACCACCAGCACGGCCTCGTCACGGCCCGGCAACTGCGCGGGCTGGGCATCTCTACCCGCCAGATCCAGCACATGGTGGAGTCGGGCCAGTGGTCGGCGGTGCTGCACGGCGTCTACGCCGTCACCAACGGACCCCTCGCCCGGCCGATGATGCTGTGGGCAGCGCTGCTGTTCGGTGGTCCCCGCGCGATTCTCAGCCACCGGACGGCGGCCGAGGAGTGGGCGCTGGTGCCCGTCGACCCCGAGGGTCCGATCCACGTCACCGTCCCCTACGGATTGTCCGCGGAACCCCAGGGACCGACGTATCGCAAGGTCGGACGGCGATCCGACCGTCTGGTTCCGCGCGAGGGCGATCTTCTCCACCCGGGGGTCGTGGTGCACCGGTCCCGGGCGCACGCCCACATCCTCGTCCCGACGCTCCTGCCGCGAACGTCCCTGGCGGACACCGTCGTCGATCTGGCTGTCGAGGAGCCGTCGGCGCGGGGAGCGGCGCGGGTCCTCGTCGCGGCGGTCACCGGCAGCAACGTGTCGGTCCACGCTCTGCTTCGGCGGATCGAGCAGCGTCCGCCACGCAGATACCGCAGGGCACTGACCGACGCGCTGACGTTCGTCTCCAGCGGAGTCCAGTCGATCCTGGAGCACCGGTACGCCCTCGACGTCGAACTCGCCCACGGACTGCCGGCCGCCCGGCGACAGTCGCCTGTGCTCGTCGACGGGAAGACCCTGTACGAGGACGTGGACTACTCGGACAGCGGGGTTCCGCTCCTCGTGCGGTTGGACGGACTGCGGTACCACTCGTCGCGGTCGGTGGCGCTGCGCGACCGGCGTCGCGGCAACGCGGCGGAACTCGCGGGGAAAGCGACGCTGGTGTACGGCTGGGAGGAGGTGACGCAACGCTCGTGCGAGGTCGCCGCCGAGGTGCGCACGGTGCTCGAGCGGGGCGGCTGGAGTGGGTCGAACCCGTGCCCCCGATGCCGTGAGTACTTGTTAACCGCCGGCGGTTAACAAGTACTCACGGGCGCGAAGCGCACAACGGCCCCCGAGCCTTCCGGTGCGTGCGCACCGGTCCCGATCTTGGACCAGACCGGGGGCTCGGGGGCCGGGTAGCTGCCTGGGATTCGCTCGCCGCTCGCGCGGTCAGTGAATTCCGTCAGCGGTAGCGGCTAGCTGGCAGCCACCTCACGTGTCCGTCTGTCATTCAATTTCAGACCACCTCCTTCCTCGTGTACTCAAGAACGTACGCCGCACTCACGGAGTCGGCAACGCATTTTCGCTCTCAGCTTTCTCCACCCGTATCACCAGGTCAGCGCTGGTATCCTGCGGAAGCTGGTGGGTGACCACCACGACGGTGCGCTGCGCGGACACCAGTCCGCCGTCGCGTGCGAGCAGTCTCCGCAGCAGGTCGGCGCCCGCGTCGGCGTCGAGGTGTTCGGTCGGTTCGTCCAGCAACAGCACCCGGTCGGGCGACACCAACGCCCTGGCGAGGAGCAGCCGGCGACGCTGCCCGCCGGACACCGCTCTTGCACCGCCGGCGAGGGTCGTGTGCACTCCCTCCTGAAGCCCCGCCACCCATCCCCGAGCCCGACGGACTCCAGGACGGTCACCGCCGCCGCGGCATCCAGGTCGCCGCGCGCGACGCGCAGATTCTCGAGCACCGACGTATCGAAGAGGTGCGCGTCCTCCGCGAAGAACCCGACGTTCCGGCGGAGCGCGTCGGACTTGATGTGGTGGAGGTCGATCCCGTCGACCCGGACCGTCCCCGAGACGGGTGGGAGCAACCCGGCGAGAGTCATCAGGGTGGTCGTCTTCCCGGACCCACTGCCCCCGACGATCGCGACGCGGGCACCCGACCGCAGGTCGAGGTCGAGCGGGGCCGTGACCTGCCCGCCGGGCCAGCCGCACCGCAGGTCCTTTGCGACCACTTCCGCCGGTCCGTCGAGGTCCTGGTCTCCGGGGTGCGGGTCCGCGACTGCGGCGTCGAGCACGGCGAGGATGCGGCGGGACGCGATGCGGGCGCGCGTCAGCGCGACCGCTGCGGCGGGCAGTGCCGCTGTGGCCTCGAACGCGGACAGCGGCAGGAGCACGAGGATGCCCATCGCCATCGGGCTCATGGTCCCCGACGAGTACAGGTCCATGCCGATGAGCAGCGACGCGATCACGCTCACCCCCACTGCCAGGGGTGTGGCGGCGTCCGCGAACGCGCTGGGTGCGGCGGCGCGGTCGGTGGCCGAGACCGTATCGTGCTCGGCGTCGACGGCCCGTGACACGGCGTGGTCGAGGCGGCCGGCGACGCGCAGTTCCGCGGCGTGATCGAGGGCGGTGACGGCGTCCTCGCTGAACCGGGCGCGCGCCTCCGCCCCGGACGTCTCGGCGAGGCGGGCGGCCCGCGCGGACAACCAGGGCGCCGCGACCCCCGACACCGCGAGCGCCACCGCGAGCACGAGCGCCGCGGCAGGCGAGATCACCGCGAGGATGCCCACGGCGGCCACGGCCAGGACGACGGCCACGGCGATCGGGATCAGCGCGCGGACCACGACGTCACCGAGCGTGTCGACGTCCGCCCCGGTGCGGGCGAGGAGTTCGCCGCGGCGCAGTCCGGCGGCGGCCGCGGGGTCCCCGTCGGCGAGCCGCTGGTACAGCCGGGTGCGGGCAGACGTGGTGCCGCGCAGGGCGGTGTCGTGGGTGGCCAGCCGCTCGAGGTAGCGGAAGACGCCGCGGGAGATGCCCAGGGCCCGCACCGCCACGACGGCCACGCTGAGATCGAGGACGGGCGGCATCTGCCATGCCCTCGTGATCAACCAGGCCGACAGTGCCGCCAGCGCGAGGGCACTGCCCAGGGTGGCCACGCCGGCGGCGACGGCCCGCACCACCCGCCCCGGTTTCAGGTCGAGGAGCGGCAGCGCCCGGAGCAGCGGGTCACGCGACATCGGCGCTCACCTCGATCACCCGGTCGGCGGCCGCCAGCACGGTCGGCCGGTGCCCCACCACCACGACCGTCCGGCCCGCGGCGGCCAGGTCGCGCAGGGAATCGAGCACGGTCCGCTCCGACACGTCGTCGAGGTGTGCGGTGGGTTCGTCGAGCACCAGGACCGGACGCCGGGTGGCCAGCACCCGGGTCAGGGCGAGCCGCTGCCGCTGCCCGAGCGACAGTCCCGTTCCCCCGGATCCGACGCGCGTGTTCCAGCCGTCCGGAAGCTCGGTGAGGACCTCGTCGAAACCCGTGGCCGCGCAAGCCTGTTCGAGGCCGACGACATCGCCGAGGAGCCGGAGGTTCTCGCCCAAGGTGCCGGGAACGAGGACGGGGTGCTGCGGCAGCCACGCCACCTGAGCCCACCACGCGGACCGGTCGAGTGAATTCACGGGGACGCCCCCCACCCGCACCTGCCCGCCGTCGGGTTCGACGAGGCCGAGGAGTGCGTGCACCGCAGTCGATTTCCCGGCGCCGTTGGGTCCGGTCAACACGGTCACCGCGCCGGGTTCGACGGTCCCGGACAGTCCGTGCGGCGCCAGGCCGTGTCGCGACGCGATGTCCACGTCGTCGAACTCGAGACGCGCCCCGGTGGCGTCCACCGCGACATCACCGTTCGAATCAACCGGCTCGTCGGCATCGATGGCGGCGAAGGCCCTGCTCGCGGCGGCCATTCCGTCCTCCGCGGCGTGGAACTGGGTGCCGACCATCCGCAGCGGGAGGTACACCTCGGGCGCCAGGATCAGCGCCACGATCCCCGCCTCGAGTCCCATGCCGCCGTAGACGAGTCGGAGTCCGATACTCACGGCGACGAGCGCGACGCACAGGGTGGCCAGCAGTTCCAGCACCATCGACGAGAGGAACGCCACCCGCAGCGCCGACATCGTGGTGCGGCGGTGCGCGTCGCCGAGTTCGCGTACCCGCGTCGCCGGCCCCTGTTCGCGGCCGAGTGCGCGGAGTGTGGGTAGACCGGCCAGCAGGTCGAGCAGTTGCGAGGACAGTACGGTCATCGCGGTCAGCGTCTTGGCGGCCTTGCCCCGGGTGAGCAGGCCGATGAGGATCATGAAGACCGGGATGAGCGGCAGCGTCACGAAGATGATGGCCGCCGACGTCAGATCCTGGAATGCGATGACCACCAACGTCGCCGGAGTGAGCGTGCCCGCGAGGACGAGGGCGGGGAGATACCCGGTGAGGTACGGCACGAGTCCGTCGATGCCGCGGGTGAGCACGGTCGCGATCTCGTCCCGCCGCGGATCGAGTGCGCGCGGCCGCATCCGGGTCGCTACACCGAGCACCTCGCCCTTCAGTTCCGCCACGACCCGCGACGCGGACCGGTGCGCGAACCGGGACTGGATCCAGGTGCCGAGGACGCGGATCCCCACCGCGGCCGCGAGGACCGTCAGTTCGGTGGACCACCGCCCGAGGTCGGTGGCGTCGTCGACGATGACGCCACCGAGCACCCGGCCGATCACGATCGCCGACACGATGACCATCGCGACGTTGACGATCGACAGCCCGACCGTGAGGACGAGATACCCGCGCGCCGCCGCCGAGTACCGCCACAGGCGGGGATCGACGGGGCGCCGGGAACCGCGCTCCCCGGCGGGGCGGGGTGCGTCGCCTACCGCTGTGCTCATCTGCGCTCGAGCGGGAGACCGATCGACGGCGGGATGTGCTTGGTCGAGATCCGCTGACGGAACACCCAGTACGTCCAGCCCTGGTAGATCAGCACCACCGGGGTGAGGAATGCGGCAGCCCACGTCATCACCTTCAGCGTGTACGGACTCGACGACGCGTTGTCGATGGTGAGGCTGTACGCGGCGTCCAGGGTGGACGGCATGACATTGGGGAACAGCGAGCCGAACAGCAGGGCCACGGTGGCGATCACCGCGATCGACGTGAGCGCGAACGCCCAGCCCTCACGTTCGGCGCGGGTGAGCGCGACCACCCCGAGGAGTGCGCCGGCGGCGATCGCGACGAGGATCCACGTCCAGCCCTTGCCGTGCGCCAACTGCGTCCACAGCACGAACGCGCCTGCCACCGGAACCGCCGGGATCGCCAGCCGCGACGCCAGTTCCACGGCGTCCGTGCGGACCTCGTCGGCCGTCTTGAGCGCGAGGAACACCGCGCCGTGCAGGGCGAACACGAGTGCCGTCGTCAGACCGCCCAGCAGCGCATACGGATTGAGCAGATCGAAGAGGGAGGAGGTGACCTGCTTGTCGGCGTCGATGTCGACGCCGCGCACGATGTTCGCGAACGCGACACCCCACAGCACGGCAGGAACCCAGGATCCGAAGACGATGCCCCAGTCGCACCGCCGGCGCCAGGTGTCGTCGTCGATCTTGCCGCGGTACTCGATGGCGCAGATCCGGACGATCAGCGCCACGAGGATGATCAGCAGCGGCAGATAGAAACCGGAGAACAACGTGGCGTACCACTCGGGAAACGCCGCGAACAACGCGCCGCCGCCGGTGATCAGCCACACCTCGTTGCCGTCCCACACGGGGCCGATCGTGTTGAGCACCACCCGCCGTCGGGTGTCCCCGTTCGGGTCCTTGCGCCTGCCGAGCACCGGCATCAGCATGCCGACACCGAAATCGAATCCCTCGAGGACGAAGTACCCGATGAAGAGCACCGCGATCAGGATGAACCACACTTCTTGAAGTCCCATGACCGTCTCCCCTAGTACGCGAACGAGAGTTGCTCGGGCTGACCCGGTTCTTCGGGCTCGTCGTGGTCGTCACCCGGTGGATGCGCGTCGTGTTCGAGCGGTCCCTCCACCGTGTATCGGCGGATCAGCGTGAACCACACGACCGCCAGCGCCCCGTAGACCACGGTGAACGTGATGAGCGAGACCCAGACGGTCCACGGGGAGTGATTCGAGACGCCTTGGTCGACAGTCAGTCTGATCATGTCGACCCCGGTCGGGTTGGGCGCCACGACCCACGGTTGGCGGCCCATCTCGGTGAACACCCAGCCCGCGCTGTTTCCGAGGAAGGGCGTCGGGATGACGAGGATGGACAGCCAGCCGTACCACTTCTTGTCCGGGACACGGCCGCCGCGGGTCATCCACAGGCCGACCACTGCGAGCAGCGCCGACCCTGCCGCCCAGCCGATCATCGCGCGGAACGTCCAGTAGGTGACGAACAGGTTGGGCTTGTAGTTGCCCGGGCCGTACATCTCCTCGTAGCGGGCCTGGATCTCGGTGACGCCCTCGACGGTGGAGTCGAAGCTGCCGTCCGCGAGGAACGAGGTGAGCCCGGGGATCTTGATGAGCTGGGTGATGCTGTCGCAGTTGTTCTGGGTGCCGACGGTGAGGATCGAGAAGTCGGCGCCGGTTTCGGTGTGGCACAGCGATTCGGCCGACGCCATCTTCATGGGTTGCTGTTCGAACATCAGCTTGCCCTGGATGTCGCCGGTGATCGCGAGTCCGACACCGGCGGCGACCATCACCCACAGCGCGAGGATCGTGACCGGACGGAACATCGTCCTGGCGGTCTCCTCGTGCTTCTTCGCGACCTCCGGTTCGGTGGCTTCCTTCGACTTGCGCATGCTGCGCACCATCCACCAGCCGCCGACGCCTGCCACGAACGTGCCCGCCGTGAGGAATGCTCCGGCGACGACGTGAGGGAAGGCCGCGAGGGCGGTGTTGTTGGTGAGCAGTTCCCAGATGCTGGTGAGTTCCGCGCGCCCGGTCTCGGGGTTGTAGACGGCCCCCACCGGGTGCTGCATGAACGAGTTCGCGGTGATGATGAAGTACGCGGACGCGTTGACACCGATCGCGACGAGCCAGATGGTGGCCAGGTGGACGAGCTTGGGCAGCCTGCCCCAGCCGAAGATCCAGAGTCCGAGGAACGTCGACTCGAGGAAGAACGCCACCAGTCCCTCGAGGGCGAGGGGCGCGCCGAACACATCGCCGACGAAGCGTGAGTACTCGCTCCAGTTCATGCCGAACTGGAACTCCTGCACGATGCCGGTGGCGACGCCGAGCGCGAAGTTGATCAGGAAGAGTTTCCCGAAGAACTTGGTGAGCCGATACCAGTGGTCCTTTCCGGTGACCACCCACATCGTCTGCATGACGGCGATCAGCGGGGCGAGCCCGATCGTCAGCGGTACGAGGATGAAGTGATAGACGGTGGTTATGCCGAACTGCCACCGGGAGACATCCAAGGCATCCATGGCTACTCCGAAACTGGGCCCGTAGGACAGGCTTCAGGGCCGGAGCGTGGGCTTCCGCCCGACCCTTGAAAACAACGTACTGCGGGGTCGTTTCCCCCGCAGGACTTTGCTACTACGAAATGTAGTAGACCTGTCAAGCCTCCGCGGACTCGGCACCCGACATCTCGACCGCGAGGTCGACCAGCTCCACGATCTCGTCGGCGAGGGGCGCGTCCGGCAGGGCGAGGCCGTCGATCTTGCGCACCCGCGCTGCCATGGTGATGCTGGAGATGAGCCAAACACCTTCCGCCGTAATGAGATCCGCCGGGCGCAGTGCCGCGTACTCGCAGCGGAACCCCTTGCCGGACGCCACCTCGTAGAGGGCCTGCTGCGTGGTGCCCGGCAGAATTCCGTGCTCCGGCGGCGGCGTGAGGAGCGTCTTCTCGCGGGCGATGACCACCGTGGAACGTGGCCCTTCCAACACATTGCCCTCACTACTGACGAAGATCACATCGTCGGCCCCGAACGTGGCCGCGTACCGCAGGGCGGCCATGTTCGTGGCATACGACAAGGTCTTCGCCCCGAGCAGCTGCCACGGCGCGCTCGCCGACAGATCCACCGAGTAGCCCCGGGCCAGTGTGAGTACCGACACCCCGTCGCGGCGCGCGTCCAGGATCCGATCGGAGACCGGCCCTACGGTGACGAAGGCGGTCGCGTCGCCACCGGACTCCCGGCCGCGGCTGAGCACGAGGCGCATCGCCCCCTCCCTCTCGGACCCCCACTCCTCGACGGCCAACTCCAGCGCCAGCCGCCAGTCGTCCAGGTCCTGCACCGGCAGGCCGAGGGCCCGCGCCGACGCGACCAGTCGAGTGAGGTGCGGCTCCACCTTCAGCGCGCGACCGCCGCGCACCAACAGTGTCTCGAAGACACCGTCGCCGCGCACCACCGCCAGATCGTCCGCGTGCAGCAGCGGGGCATCCGCGTCGCGCACCTCGTGGTCCAGTGTCACCAGCACTCGATCAGACATGAGACCCAGCCTATCGACCCTGCTGACCGCCACCCGAGGTCCATGGTCCCTAGACTGGGTTCGTGGTCGACAAACTGCCCGTCTCACCCAGTCCACTCGTCACGGCCCCGGGCGCGGTCCCTGCGCCCGAAGGCTCCCCCGACGCCGGCGTCGCCTGGCACCACGGCGATCCGCTCGGCGAACAACGCAGCGCCGAGCGTTCCGCGGTGGTCGTCGACCGCTCCCACCGGTTCGTCATCGCGATCAGCGGACCCGAACGACTCACCTGGCTGCACACCATCTCCAGCCAGCACGTCGCCGCACTCCCCGACGGCTCGAGCGTCGAGAACCTCAGCCTCGACGTCAACGGCCGCGTCGAACACCACTTCGTCCAGACCGACCTCGACGGCATCACCTGGATCGACACCGAAGCCGACCGCGGACCCGACCTTCTCTCGTTCCTCACCAAGATGGTGTTCTGGTCCAAGGCCGAGCCCCGCGACGGCAACGAACTCGCCGTCCTCAGCGTGATCGGGCCCGACGCCACGGCCGTCCTCGACGCCGCCGGGGTCGCCGCGCCCGCCGAGCCGTACGCCGCGGTCGCGGTCGCCGGGGGCGGATTCGTCCGCCGCATGCCGTGGCCGACCGCCGACTCCTTCGACCTGCTGGTCCCGCGGGAAGGTCTCGCGACCTGGTGGGGCCGGCTCACCGCCGCCGGCGCCGCTCCCGCCGGAACGTGGGCGTTCGAGGCACTCCGGGTGGCCGCCGTGCGTCCCCGGATCGGGCTCGACACCGACGACCGCACCATCCCGCACGAGGTCCGCTGGATCGGCGGTCCCGCCGAGCACGGCGCCGTCCACCTCGAGAAGGGCTGCTACCGCGGCCAGGAGACGGTGGCCCGCGTCCACAACCTCGGCAAGCCGCCGCGGCACCTGGTCCTGCTGCACCTCGACGGCAGCGCCGAAGGCAGGCCGGAACCGGGTGACCCGGTGACGGCGGGCGGCCGCGCCGTCGGACGGATCGGCACGGTGATCGACCATTACGAACTCGGCCCCATCGCGCTGGCCCTCGTCAAACGGTCCATCCCCACCGACACCGAATTGGTGACCGGACCGTGCGCGGCGTCCATCGACCCCGACTCCGTGCCCGTCGACGACGCGGTCCAGGCCGGCCGCGCCGCCGTCGACCGGCTCCGCGGCCGGTGAGCGGGACGACCGCGGCGGCCGGCGAGGTGCTGGCCGTCTGCGTGCTGCACACCGAACGCGACAGCGGCACCCGGCGGGTGACCCGCACGGCGATCGACAAGCGGCCCGTCGACGGCCCGGTGGCCGTCACGACCGCCGGACTGGCCGGCGACCGCGTCTGCGACACCGAATACCACGGCGGGCCGTTCAAGGCCGTCTACGCGTACCAGGAGGACGAGGCCCAACGCTGGGCGTCGGAGCTCGGCCGCGAACTGCCCCCGGGATGGTTCGGCGAGAACCTCCGGGTGGACGGCATCGCCGCGAGCGACGCCGTGATCGGCGAGCGCTGGCGGATCGGCACCACCGAACTGGAGGTGGCCGGCCCGCGGACGCCGTGCGGCACGTTCGGCGTGTGGGCCGCCGAGCCCAGATGGGTCAAGCGGTTCTCCGAGCGCGGCGACACGGGTGCGTACCTGCGGGTGGTGACCGAGGGGTCGATCACCGCAGGCGACGCCGTCCACCGCATCCACGTGCCCGGCCACGACGTCACCGTGCGCGACCTGTTCACCGGCCGCGACCCGGAACGGTTCGTGGCGCTGCTCGAACAGCAGGAGAACCTCGCTCCGACCGTCGCGGACAAGGCCCGCCGACGGATCGCCGGACTGGAAGTGCAGGTCACGTATTGAGCATCGAACTGGTCGAGGTCGTCCGTTCCGGATTCCGTGAGTGCGTCCACCGTGGTTCCGCGGTGATCCTGCGCGCGGACGGCGAGATCGCGCTCGCCCTCGGCGAGGTGCACACACCGATCTATCCGCGGTCGTCGAACAAGCCGTGGCAGGCCGTGACGATGCTGCGGAACGGCTTCGAACCGACCAGTTCGGAAGAGCTTGCGATCGCGACCGCATCCCACGAGGGCGAGTCGGACCACGTCGAACTCGTCGAGCGGCTCCTCGCCCGGTACGGCCTCGACGAGGATCAGCTCCGCTGCCCCGCGGATCTGCCCTCCAACGAGCTCGCGCGGGCCGAACTGCTGGCCGCCGGGGAACTCCCCCGCCCGGTGTACATGAATTGCTCCGGCAAGCACGCGGCGATGCTCGCGACGTGCCTGGCCAACGACTGGCCGCTGGACAGTTACCTGGAGCCGACGCATCCGCTGCAACTCGCCGTGGTCGAGACGCTCGGCTCGATCAGCGGCGACGTCGACGCCGAACTCGGCATCGACGGATGCGGGCTGCCGATCGTCCCGCTGTCGCTGACGCACCTGGCGCGGGCGTTCGCGCGGCTCGTCACCGGCGAGCCCGGCTCCCCCGAGCTCGCCGTCGCCGACGCCGTCCGCGAGCACCCGTATCTCGTCTCGGGTACCGGCAAGGACGACGCACGGCTGATGCCGGTCGTTCCCGGGCTCCTGACGAAGGCCGGCGCAGACGGGGTCTACGCGGGCGCGCTCCCCGACGGCTCGGCGTTCGCGCTGAAGATCGACGACGGTCACGAACGGGCCCGGTTGCCCCTCGCCGCAGCGCTTCTGCACCGGATGGGCGCCGAATGGACCGAGGACCTGGCGGCCCTCGCATCGCAGCCCGTGCTCGGCGGCGGCGTCCGGGTGGGGACCGTCCGGGCAATTCCGGGAGTCTTCTGAAGTCGAATTCCCGGCATCGGGGCAGTTCGCGACCTCGATGAGACTAAACAGACACCGGTTCGGGGTGTGGATGGAAGCGCGAGGGACTTTTCCACGCTAGAGTGTGGGGCAGGAACTTACACACTCAAACGGGGCCGCCAAATTCCCCAGGCCGCCCCGCGAAAGCGCGAGGGGGTCAGCCATGGGCCGCGGCCGGGCTAAGGCAAAGCAGACCAAGGTTGCACGCGAGCTGAAGTACAGCGTACCGACCACGGATTTTGACAGCCTGCAAAGAGAGCTCTCAGGTGGGTCGTCCAACTCGCATCGGGACGAGGTCTTCGCTGACCAGCGTGCCGACAGGGAGGGTCACTCCCGGGAGGACGACGACGACTGGCGGCGCTGAGATCTGAAGACACAGAAATGAGGGGGAGCCGATACCGGCTCCCCCTCATTTCCACATCTTCAGCCGGTCGGGGCCACTAGCTCGCCCCGTTCCGACCGACGGCGACCGACCTAGAACCTCGGGTGATCGCCGGCGAGCAGTGCGCGCTCGGCGGACACGTCGTGCGACTTCTTGATGCTGCCCAGCGTCCAGCAGTCGATGTGCCGCGCCGTCAGGACGGCCAGCGCACGATCGACGTCCTCGGGCGCCACGATCGCGACCATGCCGACGCCCATGTTGAACGTCTGCTCCATCTCGGCCCGCTCCACGCGTCCGCGCTGCGCGATCATCGCGAAGATCGGAGCGGGGCTCCAGGTGCCGCGATCGAGTTCGGCGACCAGACCCTTCGGCATGACCCGCGCGAGGTTGTTGGCCAGTCCACCGCCGGTGACGTGGCAGAACGTGCGCACGTCGGTCTCGGCGGCGAGCGCCAGGCAGTCCTTGGCGTAGATCTTCGTGGGCTCGAGCATCTCCTCGCCCAGGGTGCGGCCGAATTCGTCGACGTGCGCCGTCAGGCTCATGTGATCGATCTCGAGCAGCACCTTGCGGGCCAGCGAGTAGCCGTTGGAATGCAGACCGGACGAACCCATCGCGATGACGACGTCGCCGGGGCGGACCCGGTCGGGGCCCAGCACCTGATCGGCCTCGACCACGCCGACACCGGTCGCGGACAGGTCGTAGTCGCCGTCCGCCATCACACCGGGGTGCTCGGCCGTCTCGCCACCGAGCAGCGCACACCCGGCCTGGATGCAGCCTTCGGCGATGCCGCTGACCAGTTCGGCGACCCGCTCCGGGACGACACGCCCGACGGCGATGTAGTCCTGCAGGAACAGGGGCTCGGCGCCGCAGACGACGAGGTCGTCGACGACCATCGCGACCAGGTCGAGGCCCACGGTGTCGTGCTTGTCGAGTGCCTGGGCGACGGCGAGCTTGGTGCCCACACCGTCGGTGGACGCCGCGAGCAGCGGCTCCTTGTAGTCACCCTTGAGCGAGAACAGTCCCGCGAATCCACCGAGACCACCGAGAACCTCGGGACGGCTGGCACGCTTGGCCAAGGGAGCGAAGAGTTCCACCGCCCGATCGCCTGCGGCGATGTCCACTCCTGCGGCGGCGTAGGACGCGCCAGGGCGACTTGTCGGATCCTCGGTCATGTGGTTGTTACTCCAGCCTTCTGTTGCTCGTCAAAATCGTGTCGGTCGGGCAATCGAGTGCTGTGATTGCGTCCTTACGGTACCGGAGTACGTTCTCCGGCCGGCTCCCGATGTACCGGCCTACGGCCGACTGAGGGCGTTCGCGTTGTCGTTCTCCCGCGTCGCGGGACCGCCTGCCGCGCTCTCGAGCATTCCCTCGAGAACGTTCTTTCCGATCGACGTCTCCGTGGGGAGCGCGATGGGGTACGTGCCGTCGAAGCAGGCCGCGCACAGCCGCGACGCCGGCTGCTCGGTGGCCGCGATCATGCCTTCGGTCGAGATGTAGCCGAGGGTGTCGGCGCCGATGGAGCGCCGCACCCCTTCGAGCATCTCGTCGAAGCTGCCGGGCTCGCCGCTGCCGCCCGCACCGTTGGCGATCAACTCGGCCGGGGAGGCGAAGTCGATGCCGTAGAAGCAGGGCCACTTGACCGGCGGCGACGCGATCCGGACGTGAATCTCCAGGGCGCCGGCCTCGCGGAGCATCCGGATGAGCGCGCGCTGGGTGTTGCCGCGGACGATCGAGTCGTCCACCACCACGAGACGCTTTCCGCGGATGACTTCCTTGAGCGGGTTGAGTTTGAGGCGGATACCGAGCTGACGGATCGTCTGCGACGGCTGGATGAAGGTGCGGCCCACGTAGGCGTTCTTCATCAGACCCTGGCCGTACGGAATGCCCGACCCCTGCGCGTACCCGACCGCGGCGGGAGTGCCCGATTCGGGGACCGGGATGACGAGGTCACCCTCGGCGGGGTGCTCGGTGGCGAGGCGGCGGCCGATCTCGACGCGGGTGGAATGCACCGACCGTCCGCCGATGACGCTGTCCGGACGCGCCAGGTACACGTACTCGAACACGCAGCCCTTGGGCTCGGGGTTCGCGAAGCGGGAGGAGCGGACGCCGTCGGCGTCGATGGCGAGCAGTTCGCCGGGCTCGATGTCGCGGACGAACGACGCGCCCACGATGTCGAGTGCGGCCGTCTCGCTGGCCACCACCCAGCCGCGGTCCAGTCGTCCCAGGCACAGGGGACGGATGCCGTGCGGGTCACGCGCCGCGTAGAGCGTGTGCTCGTCCATGAACGTGAGGCAGAACGCGCCGCGCAGCGTCGGCAGCAGCTTCATGGCCGCCTGCTCGATGGTGCTGTCCGTCGCGGCGTGCGCGAGGAGGGCGCCGACGACGTCCGAGTCGGACGTGGCGCCGCCGGGACGTTTGTCGTTGACGAGGCCCGCCGCACGGGCGCGCTGCGCCAGTTCCGCCGTGTTGACGAGGTTGCCGTTGTGACCGAGGGCGATGCCGCTGCCAGCGGCGGTGGTGCGGAAGATCGGCTGCGCGTTCTCCCACGTGGTCGAGCCCGTGGTGGAGTAGCGACAGTGCCCGACGGCGACGTGACCGGGCATCGCTGCCAGGGTCTGCTCGTCGAACACCTGGCTGACCAACCCGAGGTCCTTGAAGACCAGCACCTGCGAACCGTCGGCGACGGCGATGCCCGCCGCTTCCTGACCACGGTGCTGCAGAGCATAGAGCCCGTAGTAGGTGAGTTTCGCCACATCCTCTCCCGGCGCCCAGACGCCGAAGACTCCGCATTCTTCGCGGGGCTCGTTCTCGTCCTCGTCGGACGGGTTCGAAGAGAGAAGATTAGGACTGTGGACCGACAGATCGGCTCTGGTCACCGGGGTGCTCCCTGGGGATGGGCGTGTGAGGGGCAAGGTCAGTCTACGTGCCCGGCGCCGCGGCTTCGCCCACGGTGCCGTTCCAACCGGCCGGACTACCGGACGACGGGCCGAAAACCGATCGGTTCCGGCATCGATCAGCGCCGTCGAGGTGTGATGGGCATCACTTCGCCTGCAGGTCCGATGCCGCGCGGCGTCGAGGCCGTGGGGTGACTACACGCGCAGCAGCGGCAGCCAGTGGGCGATCTCCCCGGCTCGGCTCCCCGACACCGACACCCCGCCGCCGGAGGTCGCGCCGTCCAACTCCAAAAGTCCCGTCACCAGCAGCAGCCACGTCCGCGGATCGGTCTCCACGACGTTGGGCGGGGTGCCGCGGGTGTGCCGGGGACCCTCGATGCACTGGACCGCGACGAACGGGGGAACCCGCACCTCCACGCTCGAACCGGGCGCCACCTGCTCGAGCGTCCGCGCGCTGAGTCGCACCGCTGCCGCCAGCTGGGTGCGGGACGGCTTCTCCTCGGTGTCGCCGCGCAGCCACGGGCCGACCTCGAGTACGGCGGCCCTCAGTTCGGCGGGATCTACGGCTCGACGCGACGGCATGCGCTCAATCTACTGTGCGGGCCCGCGCGACCTCGGCGGCCACCACCCCGCCGACGTTGACCGAAAGATGCAGCAGTGCAGGGGCTACGACGCTGCCGCTGCGCCGTCGCAACCACTCGAACAGCAGCGCCGAGGAACCGGTGAGCAGCACGCTCGCGGCGATCGGGTCACCGGCGACCCGGGCAGCGCGCACGTGCCACAACCCGAACGTCACGGCGTGCAGGACGTACGCCGTGGTGGGCGTCCAGGCCCGGCGCAGCATGGCGGACAGGACGCTGCGGAACAGCAGTTCCTCGTGTACGACGGTCCCCACCGGGATCTGGAACCCCACCCAGCCGGCGACATCGGTGACGCTGTCGCCTGCCGGAATCCGCCTGCGCGCGGCAGGCACGCTCAGCGCGACCGCGTATCCGGCGAGCGGGACCACCGACACGACGGCGCCGGACCGCAGCCCGGACCGCACCGCCGACCCGGACAGCCCGAGTTCGTCGACGCCGTACCCCGCGGCCCGCGCGGCTCCCACGACCGACAGTCCGAGCGCGCCGCCCGCGACGGCCCGCCCGTACGGGCCGAACCCCGAACCGGGCAGCACCACGTTGTTCCACAGCACGGCCGCCGCCGCACCGGCCACGGACGCGAGCCTGCTCACTTCTCCGGACCCTCCGACCCGGCGAGGGATTCGAGGGTGGACCGGACGCGTTCGGTGTCGGCGGGCGTCCACCCCTCGGGCTGCGCGACGGTGATCCAGCCGTCGAGGACAAGCGTTCCGTAATTGTGGCCGTGCCCGTCCGGCACCCCGGCGGCATTCGTGAGGTCGGCGGACACCTGCCAGAACGTCACGAACGGAAACCATTTCATCGACGGCGAACGATCGTCACCCGGCGGCTCCTTCAACCAGTCGGGCCGGGTGAACGCGAGGTCGGGCGACCACCACACGACCGGATCGGACGGGTGCTGGACGTACAGGATGCGCGGCGACAACCACTCCCCCGGGTCTTCGACCATGTCGGCGGAGTCGTCGGCGAACCGCACCACCAGGCCCGCCGCGTACTCGGGGTCGACCTCGGGAGTGCCCGGGTCGCGGCGCTGAACCAGCTGACCCCACAGCCGGTTCGAGTTGGGCGGCCCGACCCACAGCACGCCGTCGACGGTCTGCCGGATGTCGCTCAGCGTGTCGAAGGCGCCCTCCCCCGCCTGGGTGCCGAGACTTTCGCCGTAGACGAGCAGCTTGGGTCGGGTCGCCTCGGGTTCCTGCAACCACCGTTCGTGCACCCGGTCGATCAGCAGCTTTCCCGCCTCCGCGGCCTTCTCCCGGTCGGCGAGGAACGAGATCCAACTCGGCAGGAACGAGTATTGGCCGGCGACCAGGGCCGTGTCGCCGTTGTGGACCAACTCGATCGCCTGCGCCGCAGTCGGATTCACCCAGCCCGTGCCGGTGGTGGGGATGACGACGAGGACCTTGCGGGAGAACGCGCCGGTCCGCTCGAGTTCGTCGATGACGATGTCCATGCGTTCGTCGGGGTCCTCCGCGGTCTCGAGTCCGGCGTAGACCCGGATCGGATCCTTGGCCGGGATGCCGTTGGCCGCCGTGAGTTCGTCGGCATCGAGGCCGCGGGACACGAAGTTGCGGCCCTCGTACCCGAGGGTGTCCCACGGCGCCAGCGACTCCGGGCTACCGGATTTCTCGGGATCGAGCGGCTGCTCGACGCCGTCGCGGGTGGTCGAATTCTGCAGGCTGAACGCCGCATTCGTGGCCGCGTAGATGCCGCGCATCAGGACACCGTCGACGAGCAGGAAGAACAGCACCGTCACGATGAGGATGCCGACGGTGGTGGCCGTCGGGATCGCGAGGTGCCACCGCCGGATGAGTCGTCCCGCGATCCACCGCACCAGTTCACGCGCCAGCCGCCACGCCGAGATGATCGCCGCACCCACGAGCAGGCTCAGGCCACCGGTGCGGATGTAGCCGGTGGTGGTGGTGCCCTCCGCCCCCATCAGCGCGGCGAGTTCACGCTGCCACGCCGCGGAGTATGCGAGCATCACGAGACTCACCGACACGCAGGTCACCGTCACGAGTACGCGCAGGCCCGTGGACCACGGCTCCGGCAGCGGCCACCACGACCGATTCTTCAGGACGTAGCGGCGGACCAGCCAGCCGATCGCCGTTCCCACCGCGTAGCCGATCGCGGCGTTGATGCCGCCGATCAGCCCCTGGAACAGCCAGTCGCGGGGCAGCAGCGACGGCGTCAGCGACCAGCAGAAGAACAGCGTCGCGAACGCGATGCCGGTGAAGTCGAGGCGAAGGAAACGCCAGGTCCGATCGAGTCGGGGACCGTGGAGGAGTGCAGGATCGACTAGCCGCGAGAGTTCCCGCGGCCCCCTGTCAACCCTCTCCAATGCCCCCGATTCGACCATTCATCACCCGAACAATGCCGGCAGAGTTCCCTCGAACGTCGTGCGCAGTTCGGCGAGCGAGACCGAGAACTGGCCCTGGACCTCGACGGAATCGGAGCCCTCGTCGACCACACCGATGCGCACCCACGGGAGGTTACGGGCCGTGCACATACCCGCAAAGCGAGTTTCCTCGGTGCGCGGGACCGCGACGAGCACCCGGCCCGAAGACTCCGAGAACAGGGTGACGAACGGATCTGCGTCGTCGGGAAGCAGGATGCGGCAGCCCGTCTCCCCGGCCAGCGCGGCCTCTACGACGGCCTGCGCGAGGCCACCCTCGGACAGGTCGTGCGCCGCGGACACCAGTCCGTCGCGGGAGGCCGCGAGGAGGATGTCGGCCAGCAACTGCTCCCGGTCGAGGTCGACCTTCGGCGGGACGCCGCCGAGGTGGCCGTGCTCGACCTGGGACCAGATGGACCCGTCGAACTCGTCGCGGGTGTCGCCGAGCAGGATCAGCGTCTCGCCCGGTTCCAGTCCGAGACCGGTGGGGATGCGGCGGTGCACGTCGTCGATGACACCGAGCACGGCCACCACCGGGGTGGGCAGGATCGCGGTCGAGCCGGTCTGGTTGTAGAAGCTGACGTTGCCGCCGGTGACGGGGATGCCGAGCTTCGCGCAGCCGTCCGCCAGACCGCGGACGGCCTGCTGGAACTGCCACATGACACCCGGGTCCTCGGGGGATCCGAAGTTCAGGCAGTTGCTGACGGCCTTGGGGGTGGCGCCGGTGACGGCGACGTTGCGGAAGGCCTCGGCGAGTGCGAGCTGCGCACCGGTGTACGGGTCGAGCGAGGTGTAGCGGCCGGACGCGTCGGTGGCGAGCGCGATGCCGCGGCCCGTCTTCTCGTCGACGCGGATCACACCGGAGTCGGCGTTCTCGGCGAGGACGGTGTTGCCGCGCACGTAGCGGTCGTACTGCTCGGTGATCCACTTGCGGCTGCACAGCGCCGGGGACGCGAGCATCTTCAGCAGCGTCGCCTTCAGCTCGTCGGCGGACTCCGGGCGCTTCAGGCCGGCGGTGGTGTTGGCGACCAGGGCGTCCTGGCTCGCGGGACGCTGCACGGGGCGCTCGTACACGGGGCCCTCGTGGGCGACGGTGCGCGGCGGCACGTCGACGACGGTCTCGCCGTGCCAGGAGATGGTGAGCCGATCGCCGTCGGTGACCTCACCGATGTCGGTGGCGAGGACGTCCCACTTCTTGCAGACCTCCATGAACGCGTCGACGTTCTCGGGGGTGACGACCGCGCACATGCGTTCCTGCGACTCGCTGGACAGCACCTCGGCGGCGGTCATACCGGTGGCCCGCATCGGGACCTGCTCGAGGTTGATGTGCATGCCGCCGTCGCCGGCCGCGGCCAGCTCGGACGTGGCGCACGACAGCCCGGCGCCGCCGAGGTCCTGGATGCCGACCACGAGCTTCGCGGCGTACAGCTCGAGACAGCACTCGATGAGCACCTTCTCGGTGAACGGGTCACCCACCTGCACGGCGGGCAGCTTCTTCCGGCTTTTCGATGCTCCAGCTCCGCCTTCGGCTTCGTGTTCGTCCCCGCTTTCGTCGCCGTCGAACGTCTCCGACGCCAGCACGGACACGCCGCCGATGCCGTCGAGGCCGGTGCGCGCACCGAACAGGATGATCTTGTTGCCGGCGCCGGACGCGAACGCGAGGTGCAGGTCCTCGACGCGCATCGTGCCTGCGCACAGGGCGTTGACCAGGGGGTTACCGGCGTACGACTCGTCGAACACGGTCTCGCCGCCGATGTTGGGGAGGCCGAGCGAGTTGCCGTAGCCGCCGACACCGCGCACCACACCGTCGACGACGCGACGGGTGTCGGGGGCATCCGCAGCACCGAAACGCAGCTGGTCCATCACGGCGATGGGCCGCGCGCCCATGGCCATGATGTCGCGGACGATGCCGCCGACGCCGGTGGCCGCGCCCTGGTAGGGCTCCACGTAGGAGGGGTGGTTGTGGCTCTCGACCTTGAACGTGACCGCCCAGCCGTCGCCGATGTCGACGACGCCGGCGTTCTCGCCGATGCCCGCGAGCATCGAGGACCGCATCTCGTCGGTCGTGGTCTCACCGAAGTACTTCAGGTGCACCTTGGACGACTTGTAGGAGCAGTGCTCACTCCACATCACCGAGTACATCGCGAGCTCGGCCTCGGTGGGGCGCCGGCCCAGGATCTCCTTGATGCGGGCGTACTCGTCGTCCTTGAGACCCAGCTCCTTGAAAGGCTGTGCGACGTCGGGGGTCGCGGTGGCGGCGGTGACGGTATCGACCGGGTGTGCTGACACTGGAGGTGGGGTCCCTTCCCTACGGGAGTCAAGAGAGGCAAGCCGGGAGTCACGGTCGGCGCAAGCCGGGTGGCGACGAGCCGTACGTCAGTCTATCCGGCGGCTCGTTCCGGCACCGACCTGGCGCTCCTCGCCCCTTCCCGTCACGCCGTCGGTGTGAGGAAGGCCGCAAGGGCGTCGGAATAGGCCCGCACGTCACGAGCGCCCATCAGCTCCCGCGACGAATGCATTCCGAGCTGCGCGGCGCCGACGTCGACGGTGCTCAGCCCCGTCCTCGACGCGGTGATCGGGCCGATGGTCGAACCGCACGGCAGATCGGCCCGGTGCACGTACCGCTGCAGCGGCACACCGGCCTGGTCGCAGGCGAGCGCGAACGCACCGGCCCCGGCCGCGTCGGTGGCGTAGCGCAGGTTCTGGTTGACCTTGAGCACCGGTCCCCCGTTGACGGCGATGTGGTGGGCGGGCTCGTGCCGGTCCGGGTAGTTGGGGTGGGTTGCGTGCGCCATGTCCCCGGACGCGCAGATCGACCCCGCCATCGTCTGCAGGAATTCTTCGCGACCACCCCCGCGGCCGAGGACGATGCGCTCGAGGACGGTGCTCAGCAGATCGGAGAACGCGCCCCGATCGGACATGCTCCCCACCTCCTCGTGGTCGAACAGCGCGAGCACCGGCACCTGATCTCCGGGACGTTCGGCCGCCGACAGCAGCGCCTGAGTGCCCGCGTAGCAGGTGCCCTGGTTGTCGAGCCGCGGCGCGCTGACGAGGTCCTGTTCGGTTCCGACCAGGGCGCTGGGCGCGAGATCGTGGGTCATCAGTTCCCACCCGAGCACCGCGTCGGCAGGCACCTCCGCCCGTTCGGCGACGAAGTCGATGAACGACCGGCGTTCGGTGCCCACGCCCCACACGCCGTTGAGGTGACGCTGCGGATCGAGGTGTACGCCCTTGCGGTCCTCGGACAGGTGGATGGCCAGTTGCGGGACGCGGAGGATCGGTTCGTCGACGCGGACGAGCTTCTCCTCCACGATGTTGCCTGCCCGCACGCTCAGCCGCCCGGAGATGCCCAGGTCGCGGTCGAGCCACGAGTTGAGCCACGCGCCGCCGTACGGTTCGAGGCCCACCAGCTGCCACCCCGCCGACGAGAGGTCGGGGTGCTGCTTGACGCGCAGGTTCGGGCTGTCGGTGTGCCCGCCGACGATGCGGAACGGCGCCGTCCGGCCCACCCCCTCGGTGCTCCATGCGATGAGGGATCCGCCGCGCACCAGGAAGTATCGGCCGGGCTCGCCGGGCCACGAGTCGGTCTCGTGCAACTCGGTGAAACCGTTGCCGGTCAGCAACATCGACACCGTCGCGCACACATGGAACGGCGACGGTGAGGCATCGACGAAGGTGCAGAGTCCCTGGGCGTCGGCCCACGTAGTGGAAGGCATGGGGTCAATCATGCAGGACCCGCTGTCACGCGTGGGGACCCGAGACGCAGAACTGGTTGCCGTCGGGATCGGTGAGCGTGACCCATCGGAAACCGCCCATCTCGTGCTGCGCGAC
The DNA here is from genome assembly GCF_019378875.1 of Rhodococcus sp. USK10. Classification (NCBI taxonomy): domain Bacteria; kingdom Bacillati; phylum Actinomycetota; class Actinomycetes; order Mycobacteriales; family Nocardiaceae; genus Rhodococcus; species Rhodococcus sp. USK10. The sequence goes on along the minus strand of NZ_CP076048.1, from coordinate 5,913,011 downwards.
CTCCGTCGCGCCGTCGGCACTCAGCCTGCCGACCTCGCCGTCGAGGTCCTCGGACGCCAGATCGAGGTGGATGCGGTTCTTCCCCGGAGTGGGATCGTCGACCTTCTGGAACGCCAGCTTCTGCGCGGAATCCGGGAGGGCGACGACGTAGAACCAGCCGTCGTTCTCCTGCTCGACCGTGCCCGCCGTCTGCTTCGCCCACCACTTCGCGAGCGGCCCCGGATCGGTGGTGTCGAACGTGATCATGCCGAGTGTGAGTGCCATGCCCGCAGAGTAGACGTGACCACCGACACGTTTCGCGGCTTCACAGGAACTCCTCGACGACCCGGACGGCGGCGTCCACTCCACCGGCAGAACGCAACTCGGCGGCGAGCTCCGCGCTGCGGCGACGGACCGGCTCGGCGTCGACCCTGGCGAGTGCGTCCCGCAGTCCGGCCGCGGACACCTCCGAACTGTCCACGCGCACCGCCACTCCCGCGGCGACGAGCGCGTCGGCGTTCTCGAACTGGTCGGTGGCCTGCGGCGCGGCGATCATCGGGGTCCCCGTGAACATGCCCTCGCTGGACCCGCCCATGCCGGCGTGGGTGAGGAACGCGTCGGCCTGCCCCAGGATGTCGAACTGCGGCACCCAGCGGTGGACCTCGACGTTGCCGGGCACGGTACCGAGTTCGCCGACGTCGACGTGCTGCCCGATCTGCAGGACGACGTGCCAGCCGTCGAGGTCGCCGAACGCCTCGATGCAGCGGTGGTAGAAGTCGGCGTGATCGGTGAACGCGGTGCCGAGCGAGACGAGCAGCACCTTGCCCGCGCCCGCCGGGCGCTCCCACCGGCCGTCGGCGGGCCGCCGGGTGGGCAGCGCCGGTCCGACGAACGTGTAGACGTCCTCGTTCACGCGGTCGGCGTTGGGCTGCATCGATTTCGCGATCAGCACCACCGCCCGGGCCGGGCGCCCGTAGAACTCGTCGGGGTCGGTCTCGACCCCGTTGTCCCGCAGCAATTTCCCCTGCCGTTCGTACAGTGCGGCACCGCGCGGGTCGGCGCGCATGGTGTCCGCGAACGATTTCATGTCGTCCTCGTAGCCCTCCCAGGCCACGTATGTCGGCGACAGTTGCACGATCGGCACTCCCCATTCCTCGGCGAGGACGCGGGCGGGACCTCCCGCGATGTCGTAGAGGAACAGGTCGGGGCGGTCGTGCTCGTACAGTCTCCGCAGTTGCGGCAGCATCGACTCGTACTCGGCCTGGAACAGGGCGAGGTGATCGATGGTGTCGCCGTCCCAGGACTTCCCGGACTCGTCCGCCGCGCCTGCGGTGTTCACGGGCGGCAACGTCGAGGCGTACTCCTTGAATTCCGCTCCGGTGCTCTCGACGACGTCTTTCACTGCGGCGTCGTTGGCGTACGTCACGCGGTGACCGCGCGCGACGAGTTCTCGGAGAATCTCCAGGCTGGGGTTGACGTGCCCGGGCGCCGGGATGCTGACCATGGCGATGTGTGAGCGGGTCATCTTCATCCTTTCCGAGACGGAACGGTCCGTCTCGCTACATGGTGGCATCGGGCCGCAGGCGAGTCAAGACGATACGTCTCGTCTGATCTAGGATCCGTTCATGCCGTCCGCCGACAATCCCCGCCGATCCGAACGGTCCCGGGGCGCGATCCTGCAGGCCACCCAGGAGCTGATCCGCGAGCAGCCCTACGCGAAGATCAGCATCGAAGGCATCGCCGCACGCGCGAAGGTCGGGAAGCAGACCATCTATCGCTGGTGGCGGTCCAAGGGCGCACTCGTCGTGGACGCCCTGCACGAACAGAACGCGGCCGGCGCCCAGGAGGCCCTTGCCCTTCCCGACACCGGTGACCTCGCCGCCGACATGAGGCTGGTGCTGCGCGCCACCGTCGACGAGTTCACGTCCCCCGATTTCGAACCGCTGTTCCGGGCGCTGTCCATCGAATCACTGCAGGACCCGGCCCTGAGGGAACAGATCGTCGAGCGGATCTACCGGCCGCAGTTCGAGTTCGTCGCGGCGCGGTTCCGCTCGGCGCAGGACGCCGGGCAGGTGCGGTCCGACGTCGACCTCGCCCTGGCGTTCGAGTTGTTCATGGCGCCGATGTTCTATCGCTGGCAGTCCGGAGCCCATCCCCTCACCCACGAGCACGCGGACGCCGTCGTCGACCTGGCGATGCGCGCCCTCGCGCCCTGAATCCAGCTCAGCGAGCGTCCTCGACGAACCCGAAATCGCCGTGCGCGAGGTCCTCGACGTGGACCACGCGCCCGGACGCGTCGGCGAGGGGGATCTTCCAGTTCGAATACTGGGTCTCGTCGGTACCCGGCTGATTCTGGATGCGGTACTCCCCCACCAGGTCGGCGAGCGCGACACCCGACAGCAGCGACGGACTCCGGGCGATCAGCCGGTACAGCGCCTTCACGGTGTCGGGGATCGACGCGTCGTCCGCCAGCAATCCGCGGTCGCGCGCCAGTTGCAGGACGGCCTCACGCTGCTGCGCGTCGTGTTCCTTCTCCAGTTCGAGGTCCCGTTCGAGGAGCCCGAGCCGTGACCGCAATTCGATGTGCTCGCCGGCGAGGTAGCCGGCGGTCGGCGGAAGGTCGTGTGTGGTCACCGATGTCAGGCACAACGTCCGGTATTCCTCCGGGGGCGTCGGCCGCTCGCCGTCGTGCTCGAACCACAGGATCGAGGTCCCGAGGATGCCGCGCTCGGCGAGGTAGTCCTGCACCGCGGGTTCGAAGACCCCGAGGTCCTCGCCGATCACCACGGCGCCCGCCAGCTCCGCCTCGAGCGCGAGGATCCCGATCAGTGCCTCGTGGTCGTACGTGACGTACGTTCCGTCGGCGGGCGTCTTCGCGTCGGCGGGGATCCACCACAGCCGGAACAGCCCCAGAATGTGGTCGACCCGCAGGCCGCCCGCATGCTTCAGGACGGTGCGCAGCATGTCGCGGTACGGGGCGTACCCCAGTTCCGCCAGCCGATCCGGCCGCCACGGTGGCTGATTCCACTGCTGGCCCTGCTGATTGAAGTCGTCGGGAGGAGCGCCGACGGTAATGCCCTCTGCCAGAGCCGTTCCCAGCGACCACGCGTCCGCACCCCCACGCTGCACCCCGACGGCCAGATCGTGCACGATCCCGATGTCCATGCCCGCCGCGCGGGCCGCGGCCTGTGCGCCGGAAAGCTGTTCGTCGCACACCCACTGCAGCCACGAGTAGAACTCGACCCGCGGCGCGAGCCTGCGCCGCTGCGCCTGCACCCAGTCGCTGTCCGGCGCGTGCGCTTTCGTCCGCCACCGGGGGTCGTCGGGCGGCAGTTTCTCGGTGAGCGCGCACCACGTGGCGAAGTCCCGCAGGCCGTCGCCCTCGACGCGGCAGAACTCCTCGAACGCGTGCTGCCTGCTCGGGCTGCGCTCGACCCGGAAGACCCGTTCGAGCACCCGGAGTTTGGCCCGGTACGACGGGTTGCGCGCTATCCGGTCGGACCGGTCGTTCGCCCGCGCGAATCGCGCTGCGGCGTCGCGCATCCGCGCATGACGTCGCGTCGACAGGTACGCCGTCTCCGGGATGTCCTCGACGCGGATGTACAGCGGATTGACGTAGCGGCGGGTGGTCGGCAGGTACGGCGACGCCTCGATCGGGGGCCGGGGCTGCGCCGCGTGCAGCGGATTGACGAGAACGTAGTCGGCGCCGTGGACGGAACCGAAGATCGACGCGAGATCCGCGAGGTCGCCGAAATCGCCCACACCCCAGGAACGACGCGACCGGATCGAGTACAACTGCGTGAGCACACCCCACCGCCTGCGGTCGCGCAGAGCGTCGGACGTGGTCAACCGCGCGGGCGTCACCACGAGCGTGCACGACGAGGAGGTGCCCGCAGTGGATGCCCGGACCGTGTGCCACCCGCACGGAATCCCGGAGGGCACGGCGAATGTCGCGCGCCCCACCAGAACACCGTCGACCTCCCGCGGATCGACCCACACCTGGAGTTGGCGGGCCCGGACGGTCCCGCCCGCCTCGGTGTCGATGGTGACGTCCACGTTCTCGCCGTGCGGGACGTGGACCACGAAACGGGTCTCGGATCCGTCCGTTCCGACGACGACGGGCGGCAGCATCCGCCGCCACGGCGCCACCTCGCACTCGGACAGGGCGCGCCGCACCTCGTCCTCCGTTGTGGCGGGGACGTCGAGCGCTGCGAGGACGCTGCGGAGCGTGTCGTCTCCCACGTCGTGACGCTGCTTGTCCCAACCCTGGTACGACGTCGCCACCCCGTGCCGGGCCGCGAGATCACGCAACTGCTCGGTGTACGTCACCCGTCGATCGTGCCAGTTCGCCTCCGGTTCCGCGCGTCTTCCGAACCGCCGCCGGGGCCGTCGGACCCGACTGCGTGATTGGCGCCGCGGCGCTTGGGGTAACTGTTCGGTAATCAGACGCACGGCGTCCACGGTGAGCGCCCGGTGGCACTCGGTTGGTGTACGCCGATGCGCCCGGCAACCGAGGAGTCTTCAATGCTGCTACGTCTTCCCGGAGTCTATCGCCCGCAACACGATACGCAGTTGCTGGCCGGTGTCCTGGCGGCGGAGCCACTCGGTCCCCACTCCCGGGTACTCGATCTGTGTGCGGGGACCGGTGCGCTGAGCGTGGCCGCCGCGGCCGCCGGTGCGGGCAGCGTGACCGCGGTGGACGTGTCGAGGCGGGCGGCGATCAGCATCCGGCTCAATGCGCTCGCCCGCGGGCACCGGATCCGGGTGATCCACGGAGACCTCACCGAACACGTCCGCGAGGACCGGTTCGACCTCGTCGTGTCCAACCCGCCGTACGTCCCGGCGCCCGTCGACACGGTGCCCGACCGCGGTCCGGCGCGCGCCTGGGACGCGGGACAGAATGGTCGCGCACTGCTCGACCGGATCTGCCTCCAGGCCCCCGACCTGCTCGTCGACGGCGGGATTCTGCTACTGGCGCAGTCCGGCCTGAGCGGAGTCGAGAAGACGCTGACGATGCTCGAGGAACAGAACATGACGGTTGACGTGGCCGCGACGGCCGAGATCCCGTTCGGACCCGTCCTCGTCGAACGGCGGGAGATGCTCGAGCGTCGAGGGCTCATCGAGGTCGGTCAGACGCTCGAGGAAATCGTGGTGATCCGCGCCGTCAAATAGGCGCAGCCTGATGGCGCCGTGCGTGGCCGAGGCCCGCACGGCGCCGATCGGATCAGGCGGAGATGACGCTGTCGAGCACGGAATAGAACATGCCGAGTCCGTCGTCGCTGGGCCCGGTGAGGGCCTCGGTGGCGTGCTCGGGGTGCGGCATGAGGCCAACCACGCGGCCGTTGGCCGAAGAGATGCCGGCGATGCCTCGCTGCGAACCGTTCGGGTTGTCGCCGACGTAACGGAACACCACGCGACCTTCACCCTCGAGTTCGTCGAGGACGTTCGCCGAAGCCTGGTAGCGGCCCTCGCCGGACTTGAGCGGGATGAGGATCTCGGCACCCGTCTCGTAGCGGGACGTCCATGCCGTCGCCGTGGCCTCGACCTTCAGCCACTCGTCGCGGCAGATGAAGTGCAGGCCCTCGTTGCGGGTGAGCGCGCCGGGCAGCAGGCCCGCTTCGCACAGAACCTGGAAGCCGTTGCAGATACCGAGGACGGGCATGCCGCCCTGTGCCGCCTGCACGACCTTGCCCATGACGGGCGCGAACCGCGCGATGGCGCCGCACCGCAGGTAGTCGCCGTAGGAGAAGCCGCCGGGGACGATGACGGCGTCGACACCCTTGAGGTCGGCGTCGCCGTGCCACAGGCTCACGGCCTCGCCGCCGGCGAGGGTCACCGCGCGGGCGGCGTCGACGTCGTCGAGGGTGCCGGGGAAAGTGATGACTCCGACGCGGGCGCTCATGCTTCGACGCGCCTCACGGTCCAGTCCTCGATCACCGTGTTGGCCAGCAGGGCCTCGGCGATCTTCTCGAGCTGAGCGTCGTCGACACTGCCGTCGACCTCCAGCTCGAAGCGCTTGCCCTGACGGACATCGGAAACTCCAGCGAAGCCGAGCCGCGGCAGCGCTCCGACAATTGCCTGCCCCTGGGGGTCGAGAATCTCGGCCTTGGGCATGACTTCGACGACGACACGGGCCACGTGCTGCTCCTTGTAGTAGTGCGCGAGCCCAGAGTGGAACACCGGGCACCCGGAAGTTTACCGGGCTACCTGCCTGCAGTTCGCATCGGACGAAGGGGACGAGCCATGCATGCAGGCGCATACTCGAATTCATGCGACTGACTCACTTCGGCCACAGCTGCGTCCTCGTCGAGTTGAACGGTTCCACCATCCTCTTCGATCCGGGCAACTTCTCGCACGGATTCGAGGGCATCACCGGACTGGACGCGATCCTGGTCACCCATCAGCACCCCGACCACGTCGACCAGCAGCGACTGCCCGCCCTCGTCGAGGCGAACCCGGGCGCGGCGCTGTACTCCGACCCGCAGACCGCGGCGCAACTCGGCGGCGCATGGACGGGGGTGCACGCCGGCGACGAATTCGACATCGGCGACGTGCACGTCACCGGCACCGGCGGCAGGCACGCGGTGATCCACCCCGACATCCCCGTGATCGACAACACGGCGTTCCTGCTCGGCGACGCCGCGAACCCGGCCCGGCTGATGCACCCCGGCGACTCGCTGTTCGTCCCGGAGCAGAAGGTCGACGTGCTGGCGCTGCCCGCCGCGGCGCCGTGGCTGAAGATCTCCGAGGCAATCGACTACCTGCGGGCCGTCGCACCGCGGGTCGCGGTGCCCATCCACCAGGCGATCATCGCGAACGAGGCCACCGGCATCTTCTACGGCCGCTACTCGGACATGGCGCCCGAGGGCACCGAGTTCCGCACGATGCCGAGCGAGTCCAGCGTCGAGGTGGCCTGACGGCCCCGTGAGTACTTGTTAACCGCCGGCGGTTAACAAGTACTCACGGGTCAGGCGGCACCGATCTGCGAAATCCGCCGCTCCCAGCGGTACACGTCGGGCCGTGCGTCGTGGAAGAGCGCGAGGTCGACGGCGTCGAGCATCGCCTGCCGCGGTCCCGACGTGCCGAGTTGCTTGGCGGTGACGGCGAGGCGCACCACGCCGCCGCGTTTGGCGGTGCGTCCGGAGCCCAGGACGAGGGCCCGGCACCACCACGGTTCGGCGCGGAATCCCTCCCCGATCCCCAGTACCCGCGACCGCACCGACGTCCCGCGGTCGAGGTCGTGGACGGCGGTCATCGCGGCGAGCAGCCGGAACCCGGCGGACGGCAGTGCCGTGACGGCGCCCTGCGACGCCAGCCAGCGGGGCGGGGCGAACAGCCGGGTGCGCAGCCCGGTCTGTTCCATCACCCGGTCGGCCGCGAGCAGTCGCAGCCTCGCCTCGTGCTCGGGCAGCGCGGCGAACTCGGCCCGGCGGCGCTTGGTGGCGGCCTGGTCGTATCCGTGCAGGACGACGGCGTCGCCGCGGGATCTGCGCGCGCGGAGCCAGTCCTGCGTCGCGGGGTCGTTGACCAGTCGATACTTGTCTTTCAGGCGTGGGGCGACGAGCAGCGACAGCGGCACGCCGCGCGCATCCATCTCCTCGGCGAACGCGGCGGCGAAGTCGCGCGTCTCGTCCTTGATCCCCGACACCGACACGATCAGCTGTCCGGTCATGGGCCCCAGCGTGACAGGTGAACGTGAACACAGGGCAAAGCTCGTGCGCCTTTCCGGTAGTCGGAGCTACCGGAAAGGCGCACGAGCGGCGGAGCCGCCTACTTCGGCAGGACGGCCTCGATGGCCTCGACGACCTCGGGGGCGTCGGGTTCGGTGCGGGGACGGAACCGCTTGACGACGGTGCCGTCCGGTGCGACGAGGAACTTCTCGAAGTTCCACTGGATGTCGCCGGCGGCGCCTTCGGCGTCGGCGGCCTTGGTCAGTTCCTCGTACAGCGGGTGCCGGTTCTCACCGTTCACCTCGATCTTCTCCAGCAACGGGAACGTGACGCCGTAGGTGGTGGAGCAGAAGGTTTCGATTTCTTCGGCGGTGCCGGGTTCTTGACCCATGAACTGGTTGCACGGGACGCCGATCACGGTCAGGCCGCGGTCGGCGTAGTCGGTGGCGAGCTTTTCGAGGCCCTTGTACTGCGGGGTGAGTCCACACTTCGAGGCGACGTTCACCACGAGGACGGCGCGGCCGTCGTATTCGCCGAGTGAGGTCGGGGTGCCGCCGAGTGTGTTGATGCCGATGTTCTGAACAGGTGTCGTCATGCGCACCAACGTAGCCAAGAAACCTCTGTGCGCCCAGGCTTCGAATCGCCCGGGCGCACAGAGGTTTACTTCGGAGTGGGTGTCAGCTCTTCACGAGTACCTTCGGCTCGTCGGCGGCAGGGGTCTCCGTGACCTGCTCTTCGGCGACGTCGCCGTGGCCGTCGTCGACCATCGTCGACTCGTCGAACGGGAGCTTGCCGTCGAGGACGGTGCGGACGCGGTCGTTGTCGATCGTGTTGGTCCAGGAACCGACGAGCAGGGTGGCGACGGCGTTGCCGGAGAAGTTCGTGACCGCGCGGGCCTCGGACATGAACCGGTCGATTCCGACGATGAGGCCGACGCCGTCGAGCAGTTCGGGACGGTGGCTCTGCAGGCCGCCGGCGAGGGTGGCGAGCCCGGCGCCGCTGACTCCGGCAGCACCCTTGGACGCGATGATCATGAACACCAGCAGCGACAGCTGCTCGGGGAAGGACAGCGGCTGGCCCATTGCGTCGGCGATGAAGATCGACGCCATGGTCAGGTAGATCGCCGTGCCGTCGAGGTTGAACGAGTAGCCGGTGGGGACGACGACACCGACGGTGGTGCGCTCGACGCCGATGTGTTCCATCTTGGCGATCAGGCGGGGCAGGGCGGACTCGGACGAGGAGGTGGCGAAGATCAGCAGGTACTCCCGGGCCAGGTATCGGACCAGCTTGAAGATCGAGACGCCTGCGACGACGCGGAGCACGGATCCGAGGACACCGAACACGAAGATCAGGCAGGTCAGGTAGAAGCCGAGCATGAGCGTGGCGAGCTGGACGACGGCGCCGAGACCGGTCTGGCCGACGACGTTCGCGATGGCACCGAACGCACCGATCGGGGCGAGCCACAGGATCATGGACAGGATCTTGAAGACGAGCTTCTGGACGGAGCCGACAGCGCGGAGGATCGGTTCACCCTGCTTGCCGAGGGCCTGCAGTCCGAAGCCGACGAGCAGCGCGACGAACAGGGTCTGCAGGACGCTTCCCTCGGTCAGCGCGGACATCAGCGACGTGGGGATGATCGACTGGAGGAAGTCCATGGTGCCGCCGGCTCCGTGGGCCTTCTCGGCGAGCGCCGCACCGGTGCTTGCGGTGTCGGCGCTGATGTTCAGGCCGGTGCCCGGGTCGAGCAGGTTGCCGACCACCAGACCGATGCCGAGCGCGACGGTGGACATGCCGATGAAGTAGGTGAGGGCGAGTCCGCCGACCTTGCCGACCTTGGCGGCGGCCTTCACCGATCCGATGCCGAGCACGATCGTGCAGAAGATGACCGGGCTGATCATCATCTTGATCAGATCGACGAACATCGTGCCGAGCACGCCGAGCGACTTGCCGACTCCCGGAGCCAGCCACCCGACGAGGATGCCCGCGACGACGGCGACGATGACCCCCATGTACAACCAGTGGGTCCGGTCGCGTTTCTTCGTCTTCCCTGTCGCAGTACTCATGGGATTGTCCTCCAATTCGAGTGGCAAGCTGATCGGTGAGGCCGGCTAGTGACCGCGATCACGTCTTGGAAGAATCTTCTAAGCGATCGCTTGGCTGGTGAAGTTTGTGTTCATTACGTTCAGGAGAAATGCATTGCCTCACCATCCGCCGAGACGGCCCATGAGCGTCGCGAGGCAGCTCTTTCTCCTCCAGCTCGTGGTGCTGGTGCTGGTCATCGCGGCCGGCACGGCACTGGCCATCGTCGACCAGCGTCGCGACAGCGACGAGACCACGCGACGGGCCGTCACCGCCGTCGCCACGACGCTCGCGCTGTCGGACGGCACCGTGGCGGCGTTGCGCTCCCCCGACCCGACGGCGGTGCTGCAGCCGCAGACCGAGCGGATCCGCGCCGCGACCGGCACCGATTTCATCGTCGTGATGACCCCCGCCGGCATCCGGTTCACCCACACCAACCCGGAGCTGATCGGCGGCGTATTCTCCGGGAACATCGAGCGTGCCCTGCGCGGGGAGACGTTCACGGAGACGTACGCCGGTTCGCTGGGACCGTCGATCCGGGCGGTGACACCGGTGTACGACGGCGACCGGATCGCGGGCCTGGTGTCCGTCGGCGTCACCCGGGCGAAGATCGGCGACCAGTTCGCCGCGAGCCTGCCGACGATCTTCGCGGTCGCCGCGATCGGTCTGGCGGTGTCGGCGGCCGGTTCGTTCCTGTTGAGCAGGCGCCTGCGCCGTCAGACGCTGGGGATGGCGCCGGACGAGCTGCGGCAGATGTACGAGCATCACGACGCCGTCCTGCACTCGATCGGTGAGGGCCTGGTGGTGCTCGGCCGCGACAGCGGTGACACCGCGAATGCCGAAGTGGTGAACGACGAAGCGCGCCGCCTCCTCGATCTCCCGGAGGGCCCCGTCCGGCTGGCCGCGCTGCCGGAGTCGCTGCGGCAGTCGCAGGACGACGATTCCCGGGACGAGGTGCACGTGACCGCGGACCGTGTGCTGCTCGTCAGCCGGGAACCCGTGACGTGGGAGGGACAGCGTCTCGGGACCGTGCTGACACTGCGTGATCGCACGGAATTGCAAAGCATCATGGGCGAACTCGACTCCGTGCGCGGCTTCGCGGAATCGCTGCGGTCGCAGGCGCACGAATCGGCGAACCGACTGCACACGATCATCACGATGGTCGAACTGGGCCGCTACGACGACGCGATCGCGTTCGCCACCGAGGATCTGCGGTTGTCGCAGGAACTGATCGACCGCCTGATGACGGCGGTGCACGAACCCGCCCTGGCCGCACTGCTGCTCGGCAAGGTTGGGGTGGCCGCCGAGCGGGGAGTCGACCTGACCGTCACCGAGGACACCGCGCTCGGGCCCGTGGCGCCGCTCAGTGCGCGTGAACTCGTGACGCTGGTGGGTAATCTCGTGGACAACGCGATCGACGCCGCCCGCGGCGCGGCAGAATCCCCCGGAGAGGATGCGTGGGTGGAAGTGACTGTCCGTCAGGAGGATTCGACGATGGTGGTGCGGGTGGCCGACAGCGGGCCCGGCATTCCCGCCGACGAACTCGACAAGGCGGTCACGCGCGGCTACTCCACCAAGTCGGGTCAGCGCGGACTGGGGCTGGCGCTGGTCGCGCAGGTGGTGGCCCGCCACGGCGGGACGATCCACACGGAGCCGTCGCTCGGATCGATGATCGTCGTCGAGATCCCGATCGAGGGGGCCGCCTCATGATTCGGGTGATGATCGTCGAGGACGAACCGCTCATCGCCGAGGCTCACCGCGCGTATGTGGAACGCGTTCCAGGCTTTTCGGTCCACACCGTCGTCCACGACGGCAGCGGGGCCATGCGCGCGGTCGCCGCCGCGAACGCCGGCGACGACCCCATCGATCTGGTGCTGCTCGACATCGGCCTGCCGGACGCGAGCGGACTCGACGTGGCCGCGGCGCTGAGTGGCGTGCGACCGAGTCCCGACGTGATCGCCGTGACCTCGGCCCGCGACCTCGAGATGGTCCGCACCGCCGTGGCGCGCGGGATCGCGCTGTATCTCCTGAAGCCGTTCACGTTCGCGGCGTTCCGCGACAAACTGGAGCGGTACCGGGAATTCCGCGACGCGCTGCCCGCCGGCAGCAACGCGCTGAGTCAGCACGACATCGACCGTGCGATGTCTGCCCTCCGCACCTCCGACGAGCGCGCGGCATCACCGAAAGGCGTTGCACCCCAGACCCTCGACCACGTCGCCGCCTGTGTCCGTGAGGCGACCGGTCCGCTGACGGCGGCCGAGGTGGCGGCCGGCATCGGGGTCTCCCGGGTCACGGCCTGGCGGTATCTCGAACGGCTCGCCGACGACGGGGTGCTCACCCGGCACACCGAGTACGGCAGGGCCGGCCGTCCGCAGATCCGGTACGCGCTGCGCTGAAGTACCGAACCGGGGTTGTGACCTGCATCACATCGGTGGACGATTGTAGAGGAGTCACCTCCGGCTCGCAGTAACTCAGTCAAGGACCTTCACAATGTCTAGCAGAATTGCCACCACACTCGCCGCAATCGCATTGACCCTGTCGCTCGGTACTCTGGCTGCTCCCGCAGCTGTCGCGGCGCCGGCCGCCCCGTCACCGACCCCGGCAGTCGGTTCGATCGCGGTCTGCCTCAACCTGCCCCTGGGGTCGGCCAGCATCAGCTTCTGCATCTGAGCCGTGCGGGGGCGAACTCGAACGCTACTTCTGTGCATTTCTCGTAGCGTCCGTTGACGTCGCCGTGCCCGGGGCCCGCCAGACCGGTGCGAACCTGCGTTCGAATCGTCAGTCCCGCTGTCCGTCGCCGCGCCGGTGATCGACGGACGCGCCCGATCGGGGCCGAGTCCACGCGTGCCGCGTCCGCTGCTCGAAATCCTTCGCCATATCGAGCAATTGGTCCTCCGCGCGGTGTCGCCCGACCAGCTGGATCCCCAGTGGTGTCCCCGCTTCGCTGAAGCCCGCCGGTAGAGCGATGACCGGGTGGCCGGTCACGGTGACGTGGCACGCGGACTCCATCCAGCCGAGGTAATCCGGTTGCTGTACGCCACACACCGAGGCGGGATACTGCAGGTCGACGTCGAACGCCGGGATGGGCGCCACCGGGAGAAGCAGACCGTCGTACGTTTCCAGAAACTCTCGCATGCGATGGAAGAGTTCCGTCCTGAGCCGCGCGGCGCGACCGACGTCTCGACCGGAGAGTCGTCGCCCGGCAAGCATGTTCTCGTACAGGCTGGGCCGAACCCACTCCCGGTTCGCGTCGAAGAGATCACCCAGCGCAGCTTCGAACTGCCACGCACGAAGAGTCCTGAAGCACTCGCCCGCGCCGTCGAAGCTGATGCATGCTTCCTCGACGATCGCGCCTGCCTCCCGGCAAGTGTGCGCAGCTCGTTCGACGACTCGGCGAACCTCCGGGTCCACCGGAATAGTTCCGCCCAGATCGACGGAAAACGCGATTCTTCGACCTCGAAGGCCGTCTGCGGCGACAGTTGCGAATCGGGATCCGGGCTCCTCCAGGCTGAGGGGAGACCGGCCATCCGGACCGGCCATCACCGACAGCAGCAACGCAACGTCGTCGACACAGCGTGCCATCGGCCCTTGAACGGACAGCCCGCACCAGCCGTCGGACGCAGGGTAGGTGGGCACCCGCCCGGCACTCGGGCGTAATCCGACGACATTGCAGTACCCAGCCGGGAGTCGAAGCGACCCGCCCATGTCGTTGCCGTCCGCGATGGGGTGCATGCCGGCGGCGAGAGCTGCGGCAGCACCTCCCGATGAACCGCCCGCGGTCACGGCGAGGTCGTAGGGATTGCGCGTCGCACCGAAAAGGTCGTTGAAGGTATGACCACCTGCGACGAACTCGGGAACATTGGTCTTGCCCAGCGTGACGACGCCCGCGGCCTTCATCCGGTCCACGACTAGATCGTCGAGTTCGGGCACGTAGTGCTCGTGGATCCGGGAACCGAAGGTTGTCCGGACTCCCATGGTGAGGTGGTTATCCTTGTGGGCGACGGGAATTCCGTGGAGCGGGCCGTCCCACCCGCCGGATGCAAACCGTTGATCTGCGGCTGCCGCCTGCTCCATCGCAGCTTCCGGAAGGTACGTCACGATGGCGTTGACGTCGGGGTTGACCTCATCGATGCGCTCGAGATGCGCCGACACGGTTTCTCGCGCCGAGAGCTCTCCTGCACGCATCAGCTGAGACAGCTCCGTCGCGCTGCGGTAGTACAGCGGCTCCGCCATGGACGACCTTCCTTCGTGAATGGACATGCATCGGGTGTTGTGAGTATCGGGATGATCGGCCGGACGGAGCCGCGAGTTCGTCAGTCCCGGAGTCAGCAGTAGCCGTACCGAAGCCGATCATCGTCTGCCACGACACACTCGCCACTCGGCCTCGGAATCCGCAGATTCTGCATCAAGACGTACGCGTCCCGGGGCAGCTGCCCACCGACGCCCTGCGGGTCCGGAAGTTCGAACCACAACTGCAGACTTCCCTGCTCCACGATCAACTGATACGCCCTGCTTCGATCCGGAGCAGGCGAATTCCGATCACTCCGATCGACGAAACCTGCGTTCCGCGCGGCATCGCGGGAGGGGAGGTACCGCGCGATCCGGGAACCTCGAGCCCATCCGGGTAGATCGTCGCGGTCCAGTTCGTCTGCGATCATCGCGGCGATCCTGCCCGTCAATGGTCGCATCGCTGGTCCGCCAACCGGTCGCAGCCGGTCCTCGAGATTGTCCGCCGTGACACGCAGAACCCACGCTGTCCCGATCCTGGTCGGAGTGTGTAGTCGAAATCCTGGCCAATCCGAATGGGCGATCGACTGCAGCACCGTGCGGCCGTCGCATCCCAGCCGGGTCAGCGACCTTCGTGAATAGGCAATCCCGCGTGCCACCGGGTCGCTCAGACCCAGCTCGCTGAGCAGGGAGAAAGCACGTCTCGGAGCCGCTCCGCCGTATCCGACCTCGACGTCGTCGATCGCCACGACGTCGCCATTGCTCATGTCCCACAACATGTGGGGCACGACCAGAGATCCCGCCGAATTGGTGGGGAACCTTCTCGGATCACAACCGGACGACCAGAAGACGTCGCTTGCAGCGAATCCCGCGACGATGCGAGTGACTCGCGCGTCGAGCTTCTCGACGTGGCGCAGGGCGTTGGCAGGCCTCGCCCAGATCATTCACCCCACCGGCTTCCCGCTGAAGTCAGCCAATCGCCTGCTCCCAGATCCAGCAAGGCGTTGTGCGCAGCGACGAACGGCTCTATGGGGAGCCTGGTGATTCCCGCGCCGACTTGTCCGATCCCCGCATCTCGGTGAGCGAATCCGTTGTTGACCACCGGGGAAATTCCCGTACGTGCTACCGCTTCGACGTCGATTCCCATCGGTGTGCCACGGAAACCCTCGCCGGGAATCAGGAATCGACTACTACCCCCTCGGGTGATCTGACGCATCTCGGATACATAGCCCTGGAGCACGCTGGGGCTTCCCCCGATATAGGAACTGATGGCGGGGGCCGCCGACAGAGCGAAGGCGCCGAGCCCGATCACCTCGGTCACGAGGGAATCACCCATCATCGGGCAGGCATCGTCGACGGTATAGCCCTCGAACAGCTTCGGATCTCCCACGGGCGCAGATGCCGTGATCCACGAGTCGAGGCCACTGACGCGAATCCCCATCCGCCGACCGTTTCCCGCGATCGCTGTCACCAACCCCCGGGTTCCACAGCGGTGGGCGGCATCCGCGACGAGCTTCGCTGCCGCCATCGAGAAAGACAGAAAGGTGTGGGGATTGCCGGCGAGGAAATCGAGGATTGCCGCCGCGGTCCCCGAGTCCGGGGCGTGCTCGACCACGGCGGGCGCGAGCCTGATGGTCAGCGCCGCCGTCGACGCCACGTTCCGATTGTGGCATTCGTCGCCGCGCCGAAGGCCTTCCGACTGCAGTGCAGTGATATCGATACCGTCCACCGCCCGCAACGCGTCGTCGAGAACCGGCGTCAGGACGGTACTCATCCACCGCAGCCGCTCGAGCACAGCAGCATCGTTGGCACCGAACCGGAGTGCTCGACCCAGCCCTTCGTTCAACGGCGCGAACGCGTTGTGCCCGTCGTCTCCCTCCACCACCACCACGGGCGTGCTGGGAGAAATGATGCCTGCCATCGCCCCGACAGCGGATGCCGAGTGACACGGCCGCA
The DNA here is from genome assembly GCF_019378875.1 of Rhodococcus sp. USK10. NCBI lineage: Bacteria > Bacillati > Actinomycetota > Actinomycetes > Mycobacteriales > Nocardiaceae > Rhodococcus > Rhodococcus sp. USK10. The sequence continues at coordinate 5,897,100 of NZ_CP076048.1, read as the reverse complement.
GATCGATCTTCCCCGCGTCGAACAGTTCACCGGCGGCCGCGAGATCGGGAGCCTCACCCTCGAGCACCAGTGCCCCGAGAATCGCACCTCTCATCGGACCCACTACCTCGCCGGGCTCCACCTGTGGGCCGGCATGCAGGTACGAGCGGCGATCCACCGTATCGATGACATCTCCCGCCCGTCTGACACCGACCGCGGTCGCGGACGTGGTGTCCAGTACCGCCCAACCATCCCTTACAGTCATGACAACTCCATCGAAAGTCGGATAGGACGTGTCCGGCCGACTGGTAGAAGCGGGCCACGGACGACATCTCCGGATTGTTGCGGGCAGCGGTACCGATCGGCCCGCTCGGCAATCCCAAAGATACCGAGGCACAGGCGCTTTAGCGAGATCGTGCTGGTCACGTCTTGCCGATGAGAGGTATCATTTCGACTGATGATCGACCGCCGGCGACGTCCGGAGAGGTGACGAGAGATGCGAATGAAACTGAACCGAATTGATCTGAACCTTCTCGTCGGCCTGGACGCCCTCCTGTCGGAGAGGAGCGTCTCTCGCGCTGCGAAGCAACTCTCGGTCGGGCAACCGGCGATGAGTGGCACATTGTCGCGATTGCGAAAACTCTTCGACGATCCCCTGCTCGTCCGCGACGGGTCGTCGATGACGCTGACACCGCTCGCGGAGTCCCTCACGTACCTTGTCCACGACATACTCGGATCGATCGAGACGCTGGTGACCGTGCGTGCACCGTTCGACGCGGCGAGTGACACTCGCACGTTCACCATCCACGCGAGTGACTATGTCACTCTCGTCCTACTCCGCTCGTTCGTCAGGGCGGCCGCCGGCGAAGCGCCGAACGTGCGGATCAATATCGCTCCGCCACAGACGAATTACTTCGGTCCGCTGCTCGAGGCGCGGGCTGATCTGGTGATCATCCCACGCGAGATCGTGGGACACGTCGGAACCGCCTACGTCAGCGCCCCCCTCTTCACGGACCGGCACGTCTGCGTGGTCGCCGCGGACCATCCCGTTGTGGGCGAGACGATGTCGCGGGAGCAGTTCAGCGCGTTTCCGCACCTGTCCGCCACCGGCGGAATCCCGCCGTCCTTCGCCGAGACCCAGTTCGATGAAATCTCATTGCCGTTTCGCATCGAAGCGTCGACGACCAGTTACGTCGCCGCCCCGTTCCTGCTGGAAGGAACGGAGATGGTGGCGGTGCTGTACGAGCGACTGGCGCGAGCACTTCACCGCAGCGCCGGCATTCGACTGCTCGAGCCGCCGGTTTCGTTGGCCCCGATCACCGAGATGATGTACTGGCATCCGCGCCATTCCGACGATCCCGGTCACCGATGGCTTCGCCACGGCATACGCCGGCTGGCCGAGCAACTGTGAGTAGAGTTGCTCCTTCCGATGCCACCCCGATCCGGTCCCCGGAGAACGAGGCCTTCAGCATTCCTCGGAATGCGCGCTCGATATCCCCGGGCGAGTTCCACAGTTGCCTGTCGGAGACATACGGTAATGCATCGAATAACTTACCGGCCGCCTGGTTCCGGGTACTCACGACAATTGTCCGGGAAAGTAGGTCGCCGGCGTCCGGCCCCGAATATGCGGTTTCCGTGGACGCCGACCATTAAGTATCCCTTTTCCGGATGGACTCGATATCCTCCGGAGACACCGCGCTCAGTCCGGTCGTGGCTACCGGCTGGCTTCAAGTCCTTGCCCATATCTCGCCTACAGCGCCGCGCTTCATGGGGATAATTCACGAGGTCGAATAATCCCTGTCTGGTTGAACCGGAATCCATTTCGAAACCGGGCCATGGTATATTTTGGGCGTGAGCAGCGCGCACGAGCCCGAGAAAAAGTCCGAGAATTCCACGATGCAGAGCATGGATCGTGGAATGCACATGCTCGAATTGCTCGCGGAACAGCCGATGCGCGCGAAGGAACTGGCCGAAGCCACCGGAGCGAAATGGGCAACTGCGCACCGCACACTGACCTACCTTCGTGACAAGGGCTTCGTCAGGCGCGACGACACGACCGGGCTGCACTACGTCGGTCGCCGGATGTTCGCCATCGGCTCCGCCTACCTCGGCGATCATCCCCTTTTCACGACGAGCGAACCGTTGATGCGGACGGCCGCCGACCGGATCAACGGATTCGTTCAGATCGCCGAGCGTGACGGGCATTCGTCGGTGGCCATTGCCAGCGTCGAGCCCCGCATTCCCGTTCCCACCCTGTCCTATGCGAATACGTACCGCGCCTATCCCCTCCACACGGGAGCCCGCGGATTGGTGCTGCTCGCATACTGCCCCGACGAGTTCATCGACACCTATGTCCAGGAGCCGCTGCGTTCGTTCACCGAGTACACGATCACGGAACCCGCCGAGTTGCGGGCCAAGCTGAAGCAGATCGTGGCCGATGGCTACGCCACCAGCGACCGGGATGTCACCACTGCTACATGTGGGATTGCAGCGCCGATCCGGAACGCCGCAGGCGAGGTGACGGCATCGGTATCGATCGCCAATTACCGCGAACAGATGCCGCCGCGGGATCTCGTTCTTCACGAGGTCCTCGGACTCGCCCAATCGCTTTCCCAGCTGATGGGCTGGCGAAACCGGTAGGTCTTCTCCTCGGCGCCGAGGAGAAGGCCTACCGGCAGCCTCTAGCTCTTGACGGCGATCGCCTCGAACTCGATCAGCATCCGGGGATCCACGAGGCCCGCGACGTACACGAACGTCGACGGCGGACGCTTCGGAATCCACTTGTCGCGGACAGTACGAATCTCCGGGAGGGAGTCCGGGTCGGTCAGGTACCCGGTGATCTTGACGATGCGGTCCATCGAACTGCCCGCAGCCTGCAGGGCACGCTCGAGGTTCGCGAACGCCCGGTCCGCCTGTGCCCCAGCCGAGAGGTCCTCACCGATGTCACCGGACTCGTCGTGCGGCACCGCCCCCGAGGTGAACACCAGATTCCCGGCTTCCGCCACCCAGTGCCAGGCGGCATCGGCCTGCAGGCCGGGAACGGTCACGTACTTCACATCTTCGCCGACAGTGGTCATTGGTCAGTCCTCGTCGACGATGGCGACGGCCCGGACGAATCCGGCTGTGCCGCCGGCGATCTTGATGGGCAGCGCGATGACCTTGAAACCGTGCGGGGGCAGCTGGTCGAGGTTGGCGAGCTTCTCGATGTGCGCGTATTCGATTTCGAGGCCGAGGAGGTGGCAGGGCCACAGGTACTTCGGGTCCTTGCCGTGCTTGTGGTAGTCGGCGGCCCATGCGGCGTACGGACGGTCGTAGCTCCACGCGTCCGTTCCCACGACCGTCACGCCCTGTTCGAGGATCCATTTGAGCGCCTCACGGCTGGGTCCGCCACCACGGGTGGTGTACTCCGGCTTCCCCCAGTACTTGTCGTTTCCGGTCATCGTGAGGACGATGTCGCCCGGCTTGATGGTGTAGTTCATGTCCTTCAGCTTCTGCTGAATTTCCTCGAGGGAGACCTCCGCGCCGTCTTCGGCATCGCTGATGTCGATGACGACCCCGTCACCCATGCATCGCTCGATGGGCCACTCTTCGATGGTCTTCGGCTTCGACCCGTCCGCCATCACCGGCCCGAAGTGCCACGGTGCGTCCATGTGTGTGCCGGTGTGCGAGTTCATGTCGATATGTTCGACCGCGAACGCGGCACCGGGCGTGGGCCAGTGATTCGGGTCGATGTCGTAGTTTTCCTGGTTCCACTCGGCGCCGAGCGAGTGCGGCTCGAAGATGACGCCTTTGCCCTCGAGGGTGGGGTCACCGTCGGTGACCATGGAGATGTCGATGATTCTGCTCATCTGCTTACTTCCTCATTTCTTTCGGTCGGTCGCACTCTGGATCTCACAGTGCGACAGGGGATGTGGTAGGTGCACAGTCAGCCGACTGTGAGTTTGCGGTCTTCGTCGACCGGTTCGGCGGCTCGCTTCTTGCCCAGCAGACCCACGAGGGCGGTGAGCACCGAGATCGCCGCGACAGCAATCCAACCGGCCGCGAAACCGTGATCGGGGACGATGTGCCCGAAGACCACGGGGACGACGAATCCGCCGACCGCCGCGAGGGTGAGCATCACGCCGACCGCGGTGCCGACCTGTTCGGGATCGATCTTCGACAGGTCCGCGGGCACACCCAGCCAGGCCGGGTAGCTGAAGACGAAAAGGAATCCGATCGCGAAGGAGATGAACCACAGCAGGGCATCGGGGGCGACGGGGATCGCGGCGATCAGTGCCCCCATCAGCAGGAGGGGAACGACGATGACGGATCGGTAGTTGCGGACCAGGTCCGCGACCTTGCCACCGACCAGGCTGCCGGGGATTCCCGCGAGGGCCAGGATCGCGCCGAGCATACCGCCCTGGCCGGGCGTGAAGCCGCGTTGCGCGACCGCGTACTCGCTGAACAGCTGCGATGCGGTGAAGTAAGCGCCGTACACGCCGAGCATGGCGACGCCGTAGATCCACAGCTGCTTGTCGACCAGCGCCCGGATCAGGCCGGCGCGGCTGATCCGGCCGCCGTGGAGTCCGCTGACGCCGCGCGGGGTGTGGAACCACACGGCCACCGCCGCCGCCAAGACGATATTGACGATGCCGCAGATCGCGAGCATGCCGCGCCATCCAGCGAGGTCGGTCACGTAGATGCACGCATACAGACCCAACGCGACGCCGGTGCTGAATGCGGCACCGCACGCGATGCCCAGAGCGAGGTTGATCTCGTGCTCACGAAACCACACACTGACCGCGGCGACGGCGACGGCGATGAAGATGGACGCGCCGACACCGGCGATCACTCGGTACAGGGCGAGGTCGAGGAAGCCGATCGCGACGCCGGACAGCGCCGCACCGGCCCCTTGGAGCACCATCCCGACAACGAGAGTGCGCTTCATCCCGAGCCGGGCCGCGATGATGCCGCCCGGGACGTGGGCGACCCCGTAGCCGAGCACGAACAACGCGATCAGCATGGCGAGCTGCTCGAAGCTCACGCCGAGGTCCTCGCTGATGGGGGTGAAGGCCGACGCGATGTTGAACCAGTTCAACGTAAGGCTGACGTAGCCGAGGACGAGCAGAGCGAGCATTCGCCATCTGGCCTGGTAGACGTCGCCGTCTCTACCGTCAATAGTCGACAATGGGGTTCCTTCCATCGGGCACATTGCCTTCGAGGCAACCGCTGGTGAGATTGGGAGAGAGCGCAATACGATACGAAGCACTCGCTTGGTGGCAGTTCGGCAATCACTGCGACCCGAGAGTCAGATCCTGTGACCCAGGTCTCTGCCGGCATCCCGAATCTATCCGCCTCCACGACAATTGGGGAGATGGATGGGTTCAACGCGTCCCGATGGCCACTATCATTTTCAGTGATGGTCTAGGCCGAGCCGATTGCCTCGGACCACGACGCTCGGGCGGTGACGAGGTGCTGGTACTTGCTCAGGCCTCGAGGTGAGTTGAACGACACGACACCCGTCACCCGGTCGTCGCGGCCGTACAGTGCGACAAACCTCTCCTCCCCCGGCGCCCCGCTCATGAAGCGCACCTGATCCGTGGGGAGAGGGCAGCCCACCATCTGAGTGCGCTTGCGAAACTGGTCGGACCAGAAACTGGGGACAGCAGACAGCGTCGACCGTTTCGTTCCGGCGACGAGATTCTCAGCGACGACTGTCGCCTGCAGCGTGGCGTTGTTCCAGTGCTCGCTGCGCACCTGCGCCCCGAAGTAGTCCGAGTACCAACGGGCGGCGTCACCGACGGCGTAGATGCCGGGCACGTTGGTGTGCCCGCCATCGTCGCAGAGAACCCCGTTGTCCACCTCCACGCCTGAACCGTCGAGCCATTCGGTCACCGGCGCACCGCCGACCCCGACCACGACCAGATCAGCTGGGAGAATTCGTCCGTCGGTGAGCCTGACCCCGTTGACCCGCCCGTTTCCCAGGAGTTCCTGGACGCCCACCCCGAGTTCGAGGTCGGTGCCGTGACTCGTGTGCAGATCCGCGAAGTGGGAGCCGACGATTGCCCCGAGGACAGTTCCCAAGGGGGTCGGTTGTGGATCGACCAGGGTCACCGACTGTCCGCGGGTACGCACGCTCGACGCCACCTCGGCACCGATGAACCCGGCGCCGACGACGACAACGTCTCGGGCACTGTTCAACTCGGTTCTGAGTGCGAGGGCGTCCGGCAGCGTCCGGAGAACGTGAACACCCGCGAGGTGCCCCATGAAGGCGGGGCGCCGAGCCCGCGAGCCCGTGGCCACGACCAGTGCGTCGAATTCGAGAACCGTGCCGTCGTCGAGCGTGACCGTGTGCCGCGACGGGTCGAGCGACAGCGACGTCGCCCGGCGGCCCAGGCGAAGATCAAGGTCGAGTTCGTCGATCTCCTCCTCGGTCAGCAAATAGAGATCGTCCGGATCACTGGAGCCGGTGAGCAATTTCTTCGAGAGCTCGGTGCGGTCGTATGGTGATCGCACCTTCTCTTCGCCGATGAGGGTGATGCCGCCGGAGTGGCCCAGGCGCCGCAGTTCCTGGATCACGTTCATGCCGGCGAGGGAACCGCCGACCACGACGATCCGCTCGAACCTACTCATCACGGGTTCCCAACGCCTTCGCGGGGCAGGATCGAATCGCCCTGTCGGTCTTCGTATGCAAGGACTCGGGCGGGCTTTCCTGCAGCAGGATCACCTTGTTCTCGTCTTCGTCCAGATCGAAGACCTCAGGGGCTTCGAGCATGCAGCTACCGTAACCACGGCACCTGCCGGCATCTGCGGTGACATGCATGACTACACCTCACTGTAGTGGTCGTCCGCGACTGCTCGCGGGTGGAAATTGTTCGGTGACAACATTGTTCGTTCTTTCTCGAGTGGTGCGCCCGGCACGGGGATCGATCAGCCGACGAGGTATCCGCCGTCGATCGGCAGGACGACACCGGTGATGTACCCGGCTGCGGCGGAGGCGAGGAACGACACTCCGGCCGCGACCTCGTGTACATCTCCGGGTCGGTTCATCGGGATGTTCCCCCCGACCGGTGAGGGGTGGTCGGGGACGGATCCCCCGGCTCGCCGCAGTGCTGCCGCGCTGGTGGTGAACAGGTCGGTGGGAATCCACCCGGGGGCGACGGCATTGACACGCACACCGCGCCCGGCGTACTCGGCAGCGATCTTCAGGGTCATGCCGACGACCGCGTATTTCGAGGCGATGTAGGCGGACCCGCCGCCGCGGGGCACGAGCCCGGCCGACGAGGCGATGTTGACGATCGCGCCGCGGCCGCGTTCGACCATGAGCGTTCCGACCGCGCGCATCAGATTTGCCGTACCCAGGACATTGACGCGCAGGACCCGTTCCCAAGTGGCGGAGGTGAGCTCGTCGAAATCCAGATTCTGGTCGAAGATTCCGGCGGCGTTGACCAGAACGTCGATCTCTCCCAGGTCGGACGTGATCTCGCCGACCACCGCGCGGACACGCTCCTCGTCGGTGATATCCGCCGCGTAGGCGGTGCTGCGCCCGCCCGTCCCGGAGACGATCTCGGCCGTACGCTTGGCGCCCACGTCGTTGGCGTCGATCACCGCGACCGCGTATCCGTCGTCGGCCAGACGGGTGGCGACAGCGCGTCCGATTCCGCTGCCGCCACCGGTCACGACGGCCACTCGCTCGGCCCAATTCGCCACGGTGCTCACGCCCCCGCGGGCTTCTTGGTGCGCAGCAGGTCCACCGACGTCCCGATTCCGTTCTGCACGGCCCTGTCGTAGACCACCTTGGCCGCGACCAGGTCCTGCAAGGCGGTGCCGACCGACTTGAACACGGTGATCGCGTCTGCGTCGTGGGCGGGCACATTGCCGATGGCGAGGTCCGCGAGTGTCACGATCTTGCCGTCGAGGAGCCCCGTCTCGTCGGCCGCGAGCAGATCCCCGGACTCGACACGGGCCTGTTCGGGAGCGTCGCTGACCACGAGTGCGGCCCGGTCGACGACGTCGGTGTCGATCTCCCGCAACGAGGGCATGGTGGAACCGATCGACAGCACCGTGGTCCCGGGCGCGAGCCACTTGCCCTCGAGGGCGATGCGTCCGGTTCCGGCACCGGTGTTGGTGGCGACCACGACGACCGGTGCGGCGGCCGCCTCGGCCGGATCGGATACCGGGACGACCTCCACGTCGAGGCGTGCGGCCATCCGCTCGACGAATGCACCCCGCCGCTGCGGGTTCGGGCTGAAGACCCGTACCCGTTTCACCTCGAGGGCGGCGAACACGCCCTCGAGGTTCGTCTCGGCCTCCAACCCGGATCCGATGACCCCGATCTCGACGGCGGTCCGCGGCGCGAGAAGACCGGCCGCCACGCCCGTGGTCGCGCCGGTCCGGGCAGCGGTCAGGTATGCCCCGTCCAGTTGAGCGAGCAACTCACCGGTCAGCTCGTCGAACAGGCCGATCAGGTACTGGACCCCACCTTCGGAGACCTGGTTGAAAACTTTGAATCCCATCAAGCCGGTGCCGGCCGACACGCCCGGCATCAGCCGGAAGAATCCGGGCGTCGACTCCAGGTTGATGCGGTCGGGCAGTTGCGCACCGCCGCGGGCCTGCGTGCGGTAGCCCTCGCGGATGGCGCTGACGAGGTCGGACATCTGTGTGAGGCTTCGCACATGCTCGTCGGTCAGTAGCAGCATTGGTCGTTACTCTCTTCCGATTTCGGTGGTCGGGGGATCCTCGGGGCCGAACGGCTGGTCGAGGTAGGCGGAGATCGTTTCTTCGTTCTGCCAGCTCAGTGCCTCGAGCGCGAGGGCATCGAGGCGGATGTGGTGGTCGAGCCGGAGCGAGGTGATCTCGAGCCGTTGCCCGTTCCGGGTCAGGATCTTCCGCACCCGTACGGCAGTGAACTCGTTGACGACGGTGAACTCGGCATCGACGGCTCCGTCGCCACCGTGCGGGGCGAGCGAATCGTCTGTCGGGCGTGTCCGGGGAGTTGACATCAGATCACCATTCGCAGGTGCGGCAGTCTGACGACGCTCTCGTCGAGATGGACCGTCCGTTCCACAAGACCCCAGCCGTCGCCGCGACGACGGAGGATGTCATGTCGTCCGGCCGCGGTCATCACCACCGGATCCGATTGGTGGACAACGGTCACGAGCACGTTCGACGTGACGGACACCTCGTCGGCGCGCCCAGCGTCGGCGACGGACAGGACCGAAACGAAACGCCGCACCCGCTGGAGTGGGACCTCCCCCCAGGAGAAGTCGATGTGGTCGGGTTCGAGGCGTCGGGCCCAGAGATTGGCCAGGGAGTCGCGGGACTCGTCGAGCAGGTGCGCACCCGCCACGAAGGGTGACTGCGACGGGTCGTCGCGTGTCACGGTGACGGGGATCCGGTAGACGAACTCGGGTTCGAGCAGCGGAATCCACCGCGCGTAGTCGTGCGCGTCGAGCAAGGCCGTCTCACGGCCGTAGAACCTGCTCACACTGGCGAACGTCGCATCGTCCGCGGCGACATCGATCCGTTCCGCGCTCAGCATTGGTCGGCCTTCCCGGTCGTGCGGGTGCAGATGCTGTCGTCGTCGAGCAGTTCGGACCACCTGCGGAACATCTCCCGCTGGTTGACCTCCGAGTGATCGACGTCGTAGACGGCGCCAGGCCATTCGACATCGTCGGCCGGTTTGATTCCGACACCGCCGGCGTAGACGAAATCGGTGGACTGCGACACCCGACCGCGGCTCATGTCGGCGACGCTCGTCCAGTTCTGGAAGTCGTCGGTGTCGAAGATCCCGGCGAGACCGACCATGCGGAGGTTCGCGCGCTGCGAGTGCGCGCGTTGCTCCTCGTCGTACCACCGCGGCACCAACGCGAACATGATCAGTTCGCAGTGCATCTCGTCGACCGGTTGCCACTGCCGGAGTTGGACGTACGACACGGCCGGGGTGTCGTCCCCGGAATAGAGGGCCGCGGCATCGATGAAGGACAAGTTGGGAAAGACGTTTCCGTGTAGGACAGAGATTCTCGACATCAGGTCCGCCTGCCTCGGGTCGAGACCACTCGCGATGTCGGCCCAGCGCTCCTCCGGGTATCCGAGAAACACCGGTTCATCGGTTTCCAGGCCGTAGTGCTGGACCCGGAGGGTATGCCCGTTGCCGGCGACGATGCATCGCCCACGCATCGCATCCATCGAGACGTCGTCCAGCTGCGGAAAGGCCTCGGTGTTCAGATACGTGCCCAGGTCTATCGGACTCTTGTGCGTCGTTCCCAGGTGATAGCCGTCGCCGGCGAAGTTCTCCGCGCCCAGCTTCCAGTTGGTTCGCACCAGAGCGCGCGCCGGCGGACCGACGACCTGCAGGTCACCGGCCTTGTCGAGCACGGCTTCGAGATACCAGGCCATGTCGCCGAGTTCGTCGAGCAGCGAAGGAGCCTCGGGGTCCCAACTCGCGAAGATCAGCCCGTGGAAGACGTCGACGTTCGGCGGCCCGACCAGGTTGTACTTGCTCTTGTCGAAGTCCGCGTCGAAGACCTGCTTGCGCTCGGGCACTCCACGCAACGTGCCCTTGTTGGAGAAGGTCCAGCCGTGGTAGCTGCACCGAAAGTGCGATGAGTTGCCCATGTCGGCACGACACAATTGATTGCCTCGATGCGTGCACGAATTCAGGAGGATGCGGACGTCGCCCGTCTCGTCCCGGACAACGATGACGTCCTCGCCTCCCAGCTTCCTGGTGACGTAATCGCCCGGCGACGGAATCTCGCTCTCGTGGGCGGCGAACAGCCAGCACCGGCCGAAGACTCGTTCCATCTCGGAATCGAATTCGTCTCGGCCCCAGTAGGAACGGCGGCTCACGCGAGTGACGTCCGCGGTAACACGTGTCATCTGGATGACCCCTATCAGGAGTGGATTGATACACCAGGCGTATGTCCAAATAGTGGATATAGGGTCCGTCTGGTGGATGTGATGACGGTAACAACGTTTTGCCGCAGATGTCAAAGGGTCGACCGAACCGTGCGGCCTCACCCCATCCACCTCACTCGCGGCCAGTCGAGAGCAACGACCGGAGAAATCGTTGACGGCGGACGACAGCCGGTGTTAGCGTCCACACATCCACATACCGGTCTGAATATCCATTATTTGGATATCGGTAAGAGGGTTGATCACCTACCTGCGCGCCGACATCACAGTCCGGCCGGGTACGGGCCGGCCGAAACCGCCCCTGCCCTGCGCACCGCAAGAATCCGACGAACGGAGTTCCATTCATGAGCTATTCCCGGTCCGACGCCCGCTCCTGGGCCCAGGCGAACATGAAGGGCATCTGCGGATGCCTCCTGCCCACCTTCACCGGCGATCTGAAGGGAATCAACGAGCGCGCAATCCGGCACGACATCGCCCGAGAGAAGGAGCTGGGGATCTCGGGCGCTCTACTCGTCGCCGAATGTGGAACCACTTTCGACGAGCTACTTCAGGTCACCGAAATCGCTGTCGACGAAGCCGCAGGCGAGCTCCAGACCGTGGTGCACGCTGTCCTGCCGACACTCGAAGACAACATCGCACTCGTGCGCGAGTCCGAGCGTCTGGGCGCGGACATCGTCCTGGTCTCCTACCCGCTCACCTTCTACCCGAAGTCCGAAGAGGAAGTCTTCGAGTACACCCGCGCGATCGCGGAGAGCACCAACCTGGGCATCATCGTGTTCGCGATGCACCTGTGGAACTTCCGCCGATTCCACCCGAGCCACTTCTCGCCGGATCTCATCGGCCGGATGATCAACGAGATTCCGAACGTCGTGGCCGTCAAGACGGAGGTCGGCGGTCCCGGCGTCGGCGGCATCGCGCAGATCTTCGAGCGCTACCGAAATGACGTGATCGTCATGGACCCGATCGAGTCGAACTCGCCCGCCTGGCACGCCGCGTACGGCATGCAGTGGATGGGCACGTCGAACTACGAGGCCTACGGCCCGTGGGTCGCCCGGTACTTCGACCTGATGCGCGACGGCAAGTTCGAGGACGCCATGGAGATCTACTGGAAACTCCACCCGATCCGGGAATCCGACGCGGTGGTGGTCGGACAGGCACTCGCGGGGACCGCGATGGTGCCACGGTACCTGTGGAAGTACCAGGGGTGGCTCAACGGATTCAACGGTGGTCCGCTGCGAGCCCCTCAGGCGCGCATCAACGACGGGCAGATGAAGCAGTTGCGGGCCGGGGCGGTCGCGGCCGGCCTCGACGTCACCACCTCGCTCGACGAGGAATTCCTGGTGGGCCGCAACCCGGCCTGATTCTCGTCGATCCATCCCACGACAGCCACCGGACTCTGGCCGGACCCAGAAAAGAAGGAAATTCTCATGTCGCTCAACTCCGCCACCCTGCCCCGGGAGTTGGTCATCGGCGCACACCCGATCGAACGCACCCGGGAGTCGATCGACGTCCTGAATCCGTCCACCGGTGCGCTGATCGCCACGGTTCCCGACGGCACCGTCGAGGACGGACTGGACGCGGTCGGCGCCGCAGCGGCCGCCCTGCCCGCCTGGCGCGCCACCAGTCCGCGCGAACGCGCGGAAATACTCCGCCGGTGCTGGGAACTGATGACCGACCGCGCCGAGCGCATCGCCGAACTGATCTCCACCGAAAACGGGAAGACGCTCGCCGATTCGCGGGCCGAAACCGCATACGCGGCCGAATTCTTCCGGTGGTACTCGGAGGAAGCGGTCCGCGCGGTGGGACAACTCAGCACCTCGCCGAACGGTGCCAATCGCATATTGGTCGAGTACGAGCCGATCGGCGTCGCCGTGCTCGTCACCCCATGGAACTTTCCGGCCGCGATGGCGACACGCAAGATCGCGCCCGCTCTCGCTGCCGGTTGCACCGTGGTACTCAAACCCGCGACCGAGACTCCTCTCACCAGCCTGCTCATCGCCCAGATCTGCCGTGAGGCAGGCGTTCCGGACGGCGTGATCAACGTGGTGACCACCTCACGCGCGGGTCAGGTCGTCTCCGCCATGCTCCACGACTCACGTGTACGGGCGTTGTCGTTCACCGGCTCCACCGAAGTCGGGCGCACGCTGCTGCGCGAATCGTCGGATTCGATTCTCAAGACCGCAATGGAACTCGGGGGCAACGCGCCGTTTCTCATTCTCGAGGATGCCGACATCGACGAGGCCGTGACCGGCCTCATGATCGCCAAAATGCGGAACGGCGGCCAGGCCTGCACCGCGGCCAACCGCATCTACGTCCACAGGTCGATCATCAACGAGGTGGCCGGACTCCTCGGACAACGGATGGGCACACTGCGCGTCGGCGCCGGCACCAATGAGCGCTCGGAGTGCGGACCACTGATCAACGACAAGGCAGTCGACAAGGTGGAGCAGCTCGTCGACGCCGCCGTCGCCGACGGTGCGTCGGTGCTGACCGGCGGCCAGCGGCCGATCTCGAGGGGCTCCTTCTACTCTCCCACCGTCCTGGTGGGTGTCGACCCGCAATCGGCGATCGTGCGCGAGGAGATCTTCGGACCGGTCGCATCGTTGATCGCGTTCGACACCGACGACGAGGCGGTCGCCGCGGCCAACAGCACCGACCTCGGGCTCGCGGCCTATGTCTACAGCGGCAATCTGCAGCGCGCTCTGTCCGTGGCGAGCCGGTTGGAGGCCGGCATGGTCGCCGTCAATCGGGGTTTGGTGTCCGACCCCGCAGCACCGTTCGGCGGCGTCAAGCAGAGCGGACTCGGCCGTGAGGGCGCGCACGAGGGTCTGCTCGAGTTCATGGAAGCGAAGTACATCGCCACCAACTGGTGACGACACCGCTCATTTCCCAGTTCAGCTCCAGGAGAAGACATGTCCTTTCCCTCAGTCCATCCCATCACCCACGTTCGCTCGGTCACCATCGCCGTCGAAGAACTCGCCACCGCCTCGAACTTCTACCGCGACCTGTGGCAACTCGACCTCGTCACGAAAGATGACGGCAAGGCCTACTTCGGAACCGGATGCGCCGACAACTACGCCATCAAGCTCCGCGAAAACGATGTCGCCGGAATCGAACTGACCACATTCGATGTGACCGACCGCGCCGGCGTCGACTTCCTCGCCAAACGGGTCGCCGACAGCGGAGCCCAGATCATCCGCGAACCCGGTGACCGCAGCGACTTCGGCGGCGGTTACTCATGCATCTTCTTCGACTGCGACGGGCGCGCCATCGAACTCGCCGCCGAGATCGACCAGCGAATCTTCCGCGAAGTCGAAGCCGGAGAGTCCCGTCCGAAGTTCATCAGCCACGTCGTATTCAACACCGCAAACCTGCAGAAGACGATCAGATGGTACGGCGAGGTCCTCGGCTTCAAGATCTCGGACTGGCTCCAGGACTTCTTCTGCTTCATGCGCACCGGGCGCTGGCACCACATCATCGCCTTCGCCCAGTCGAAGAACACCAGCCTGAACCACGTCTCGTTCGAACTGTACGGAATCGACGAGTTCATGCGCGGCACCGGCCGCATGATGCGGGCCGGACACCAGCCGCTGTGGGGCCCCGGCCGCCACGGCGCCGGTGACAACACCTACTCGTATTTCCAGGAGCCGTCGAGTGGCTTCGTCATGGAGTACACGACTGCCCTTCAAGTCATCGACGAAGAGCACGGCTGGACTCCGAAGGTGTGGGGCACCAGCCTCGAGGAGCAGGATCAGTGGGGTACCGCCAACGTCTTCGACGAGGTGATCCTCGCGAAGATGGCGCCATCGGACGATCCCGTGCTGTGGACGCCGCCGCAACTGTAGTTCGCACCGGCGCGCATCACGTGGCGGTGACGACAGCGTTCAGGAAGCCGGGCGGAACAGCAGGCCATTCCGCCCGCCATCGGCCGGCTAGTTGCTCCCTCCGAAGTCCGGAGGCAACCGCGACAACCGACGGTCCGGCATCACACACCAGTCGAATGAGATTCAACTCGGCGCATGTCGCGGCAAGTGGGGCGAGCTCTTCCATGGCTTCGGCCGTTCTGCCCGATGCAGACAGGCAGGCGGTCAGCAGAAGTCTCGCGTGCAACAACGCCCGCGGTCGATTCTGAGCCGCAACTGCGTGCACCAGGTCGTGAGCCCTGGTGCACGCAGAGCCGGCCTGACCCGGCGACCGTTCGGCGAGTAGTCGCCGGATGGCGCCGGACTCCTTCAGCTGCACCGTGATTGTTTCGATACCGTTGGCAGGCGCCTGATCCATCTCCCCCGGCGAAGGTGCCGCGCCCGTCTCCAGGCCTCGTCGTGGTTGTCGTATGCCGGATGGCACGACGAGCCCGAACCGGATCCTCTCGTCGTCGATCCGCGCCGCCAATCGCGGCAGTGCCATTACCTGCGCAATCCTATCGCCCTCGTTCAACAGTGTTGTCGCAGATTCCCTGTCACCCGCCAGGACTTTGACGCGCGCCCCGGTCGCATAGATCGCGATCATGAAGTCGACCAAACCGATCTCCGAACCGAGCGCCCGGCTCTCGTCGAGAAGCCGTTCGGCTTCGTCGAGGTTGTTCTGCTCGTACATCATGTCGCCGAGTAGGGCACTGGCCATGCGTGCAGCGTGAGAGTGGATCCCCATCGATTCACGGGCAACCTGCACAGCCTTTCGATAGGTTTCCTCGGCAGCCACGACATCCAACTGCTCATTGGCGGCCAAGCCCGCGTAGCAGTATCCGTACACCGCACTGAACGGGCCGCTGGATTGTTCGTGATACCTGGCGGCCCAATCCTGGATATTTCGAGCCGCATCGAACTCGAACCGGCACATCCTCGCGAAAGAGGCCAGATTCGCCGCCACCGATACGCACCACGGACTCATTGTGTCCGGCTCGGCCAGACAACCCGCCACGAGTTCGTCCACCCTGTCGACGCGATCGGCGGTGACGTCGAGGAGCGCACGGACGAGATCGGATTCCAGCTCCGGGTCGTCGTCAGGCATGGGAATCGATTTCTGTGCGCGGCAGTACTCGGCACGATTCAATGCCGACTCCGCATCCTCGGAGTGGTGCAGGGAAACGTTGGCCCAAGCGAGGGCAGTCTGCAATCGCGGGCGTGCCAGGACCGCGTTCGGCGGAAGCTTCGCGACCAGGCCGAGGAGCGTGGCCAGCTGTCCGTGCGAGACCAGGGACATTCCATGGGTCTCCACGAGGTCGACCGCTTCGTCGACCTGCGCAGCGGAAAGGGCGTGATCGACCGCCTCGCTGAGCAATTCGTGGCCGGCGAACCAGCGAAAAGCGATCGCGTGAAGGCCTTTTACCCGATCGGGTTGGTCCCGTTCGAGCCGGGCACGGAGAAACTCCGCGAAGACACTACTGAATCGGTACCAGTCCCCCTCGTCGTCGACCCGGTACAGGAACAGGTCCCTGCTCTCGACCTCCTCCAACATCGCGCGACCATCGTCGCTGTGGACGAGCGACGACGCGAGATCCCCGCACATTCGTTCGGGCAGACAGATCGACAGTAGGAAGTTCACGGTCTTCGGATCGAGCGAATCGAGGACATTCGCCACGAGATATTCCCCGAGCGCGCGGTGCCGCCCCGACAGCTTCTCGATGAATGTCGCTGGGTCGCCACGGCCGCGTAACGAGAGCGACACCAGTTGAAGCGCGGCCACCCATCCATCGGTCGATCCCACAATCGAGGCGACCTGTGCGTTCCCGAGCGCCAGCCCTCTCGACTCCACGAGAAACTCGGTCGACTCCCTGATATCGAATCTCAAGTCATGGAAGTCGATTTCGACCAATTCGTCGCGAACTCGGGCCCGACTCATCGGGAGCCCGGACTTGTTCCTGCTCGTCACGATGAGCTGCAGATGGTGGCAGCCGTTGTCGATCAGGTATTCCACTGCGGCAACGGAGGCGGTGTCCGTCACTCGATGCCAGTCATCGATCACGATTGCCAGACGCTCGCCCCCCTCGTGTATCTCGTCGATCAACGACGCGAGGACGAACCGTTCGACATCGTCACCGTGTTCTTCCAGCACTCGCACCAACTCTTCGGCGACGTTCGACCGGACCTGCCTGATCGCCTCGATCAGGTGGGCGAGGAACCAGTCCACGTTGTTGTCGTCGTGGTCGATCGCGAGCCACGCGACCGCGATTCCTTCCGCAATCAATTGGTTTCGCCATTGGGCGGCCAACGTGGTCTTGCCGAATCCTGCGGGACCGTGGATCACCGTCAGTCGTCGCCCCTGGCCCGCGCGAAGAATCCCGACCAACCGGCTGCGGTCGACCAACGGGTGGACGGCGGTCGGCGGCCGGTACTTGGTACGCGGCGTGGGCGGACTCGACCGTGGCGGGCGCTCTGCTCTGCTCCCCTGCTCACCCGGCAGAGCCATGTCGTCGATGGTGAGCGAGTGCCTGCTCTGGACGAGGCGGAGCTCGTTGCCGAATTCGACAGCGGTTCCGGGGCGGTCGGCCGGATCCTGCTCCATCGCGTGCTCGATCGCAGCGCAGAGATCATCCGGAATGTCGTCGTATCGCAGGTCCGGGACCGGTTGGCGCACAATGCGAAGGAATTGGGCAACCACACTTTCGCCGGATCGGCGTTCGAATGCGGCGTGGCCGGTGAGGAGGCAGAACAGTGTCGCTCCGAGCGAGTAGACGTCCGATGCAGCGGTGGGCGCCTGCCCCTGGAGCAACTCGGGAGCAGTGAACGCAGGTGAGGCGGTGATGATGCTTTCGGACGTCTCGAACCCACCCTCGATCCGCGCGATCCCGAAATCGGTCAGCGCCGGCTCGTCGTAATCGGTGAGCAGGACATTGGACGGTTTGATGTCACGGTGGAGAATGCCGAACCGGTGGGCAACTTCGAGAGCACCTGCCAGTCTGACGGCGATGCTGACCGCTGCTCGCCAGTCGAGGGGCCCGTCGCCTCGAATCCGCGCATCGAGCGAACCTCTCGCGTGGTATGGCATCACGAGGTAGGGATGCCCGGACGTTGTGACCCCGCTGTGGAGGATGGCGACGATGTTCGGATGCCCGGACAACGCCCCCATGGCCCGCTGCTCGCGAAGGAAGCGCTCGCGGTTGTCGCGATCGACGTCCGACTGCAGGACCTTGATCGCGACGACGCGGTTCAGGTTGCTCTGGTCGAGCCGGTACACCGTGCCGAACCCGCCTCGCCCCACTACCCGGGCATTGTCGAACCCCTCGGCCTCCAGTTCGGCCGCGATATCCACGGCAGCATCCCGCTGAGTCGCTAGCGGATCGAACTCGACCATCGCCGGCCTCGACTTCCGGATCGGCTGATCACACCGTAGCGTCAGCATAGTGCCTGGTGAGCGGCGAAACTACTCGCACAGTCTCGACTCGGCACATCCCGGTGAGCGAGTACGGTTACTCGAAGATCCCGTGAGAGGAAAGCGACAGTTGTCATGTCCGCCGCACAACGCAAGTTGGGAAATGTGCCGTGTGAGCTGACCAGCTTCGTCGGTCGGCGCCGTGAAGCGGCGGAGACGAAACGGTTGCTGTCCGTGTCGAGATTGGTGACGCTGACCGGTATCGGCGGTGTAGGCAAGACTCGACTCGCGCTCCGGGTCGCCGACGACGCTCGCCGCGCGTTCGCCAACGGAGTGTGGCTTGTGGGGTTCGGTGAACTGCAGGCTCCGGAACTGGTCGAAGAAGCCGTTGCGAGCGCGCTCGGCGTGCGGGAACAGTCGGCATCGGGAACTTCGTCGATCCTGCAGAGGCATCTTCACGATCAGCAGTTACTGCTGGTGCTGGACAACTGCGAGCACCTGGTGGATGCCGTCGCGGCGCTGGCCGAGTCACTCCTGAAGACGTGCCCGAAGCTCCGGATCCTCGCGACCAGCCGCGAGCCACTCGGCATCGACGGCGAGGCCACCCTCCGGGTCCCGCCGCTGCCGTTTCCGGATTCGAGTCGACCGTCCCCTCCCGCGGGGCTCGCCCGTTACGACTCCGTTGCCCTCTTCGCTGAACGCGCTTCCAGGGCCTTACCCGGCTTCGCCATCACCGACGACAACGGCTCGACGATTGCCAGAATCTGTGAGCGTCTGGACGGACTGCCGCTGCCGATCGAGTTGGCGACAGCTCGGCTGCGGGCGATGACTGCGCAACAGATCCTCGACCGGCTCACCGACCGGTACACGTTGCTCACCTCGAGCACCCGAGGCGCTCCCTCTCGCCAGCAAACGCTGCGTCTGTGTGTCGATTGGAGTTATGACCTGTGCACTCCGGACGAACGGGCACTGTGGGGTCGGCTGGCGGTCTTCGCCGGTGGGTTCGAGCTGGATTCGGCTGAAGGAATCTGCGCGGGCGATCTCGCCCCGGGCGACGTGCTCGACGTGGTCGCGTCGCTGGTCGACAAATCGATCCTGATACGGGAAGAGGCCGGCGATGTCGTCCGCTTTCGATTACTCGACACACTTCGCGACTACGGCCTGGAAAGACTGCGCGAATCAGGTGAATACGACAGCGTGAGACGAAAGCACCGCGACTGGTTCGAGCGTCTGGCGTCGGACGCTCGATCCGGATGGATCGGCCCGAGACAGCTGGAGTGGGTTGCCCGGCTGAATCGTGAACAACCGAACCTTCGTGATGCCCTCGAATTCTCCGTGCGGCAGCCCACCGAGAACGAGTCCGCCCTTCGTATCGCCAACGCTCTGTATCTGTTCTGGCGCTCGTTCGGTCTGCTGAACGAAGGTAGGCACTGGTTCGATCGTGCGCTGACTCCGGCGCCTACGGCAGACACCGCCGAGAGGATCACCGCCTTGCACGCCGCCGGTATGCTGGCCGGGGCTCAGGGGGATCTCGAGGTTGCTCGTGCGTTCGTGGAGGAGGGACGAGTCCTCGCCGACCGGTCCGGGGACACGTCGATGCGGGCGCTCGTCACGTCTGCCGAGGGATTCGTATCCCTGTTCCGTGGTGACGACCTCGCGTACGCGCTCGCGTGCTTCGAGAGCGCTCGGGAAGTCTTCCACACCGAAGGCGATTCACTCCAAGAAATTTGGGCACTCCTCGGGCTCGGCCTGGCGAGCGCGCACCTCGGAGACGTGACCCGAGCTGTCGATTACCAGCGGAAGATTCAGGAGATCACCGAAGCACACGGCGAGTCGGTGTACCGCGGGTGGTCGCTGTGGACCGCGGCGCTGGCAATGTGGCAACGCGGCGAGCACGAACGGGCCAACGATTTCCTGCAGGACGGATTGCGCCAGACACGTCGGGCGGACGACCGCATCAACTCCGCGTGGTGCATGCAGATCCTGGCCTGGATCGCCGCCGACGATCACTCACCGGAACGCGCCGCGACCCTCATGGGTGCCGCCGAAGCACTGTGGCAGGGTGTGGGCAGCCCGGCAGAGGTCTTTCCGCAGCTCGCAGGCCACCAGGACGAGCGCGAACGTCGAACCCGCCGTGACCTGGGCGGAAAGGCATTCGACACCGCCTTCCGGCATGGATCGAGCCTCAGCTTCGGGGACGCCGTCGCGTTCGCCTTGAACGAGCGGCCACGCCCGATCGCACAGTCACACAGCGACAATCCATCCCTGAGCCGACGCGAGCGGCAGGTCGCCGAACTCGTCGCAGAGGGACTCACCAACAAGGCGATCGCGACCACTCTGGTCATCTCGCAACGCACCGCCCAGGGCCACGTCGAACACATACTCGTCAAGCTCGGGTTCAGCTCTCGCGCCCAGATCGCCGCCTGGGTGGTCGAGCAGGGTCAGAGCGACCAGATCTGATCAGACCTTGCCGATCGTGTCGAGCACCCAGGCGAATTCGAACGCTACTTCCTTCCACTTCTCGTAACGTCCGCTGACGCCGCCGTGCCCGGCGCTCATCTCCGTCTTGAGGAGAAGTGGCGAGTCACCGGTCTTGGTGGCCCGCAGTTTGGCGACCCACTTCGCCGGTTCGACGTACAGCACCCTGGTGTCGTTGATGCTGGTGATCGCCAGGATCGCCGGGTAGTCCTTGGTCTCGACGTTCTCGTACGGACTGTACGAGCGCATGTATTCGTAGACCTCGGCGTTCTCGAGCGGGTTTCCCCACTCGTCCCATTCGATGACCGTCAGCGGCAGCGAGGGGTCGAGGATCGACGTCAGCGGGTCCACGAAGGGCACGTTGGCGAGGATGCCGGCGAACAGTTCGGGAGCCAGGTTGGCCACCGCACCCATCAGCAGGCCGCCCGCACTGCCGCCGTCGGCGACCAACTGCTGTGGCGTGGTGCGTCCGGTGTCGATCAAATGCCGTGCGCTCGCGACGAAATCGGTGAAGGTGTTCTTCTTCGTGAGCGTCTTGCCGGTCTCGTACCAGTGCCGTCCCATCTCGCCACCGCCGCGCACGTGCGCGACCACGAACACCACGCCGCGGTCGAGCAGCGACAGCCGGGCGACCGAGAACGCGGGGTCCATGCTGGCCTCGTACGAGCCGTACCCGTAGAGGAGCGTGGGGGCGGGACCGTCGGCGCCGTCCGTCTTGCGCCGGACGATCGAGAGCGGGATGCGCGTCCCGTCGTCGGCGACCGCCCAGTCGCGTTGCTGCTCGTAGTTGTCTGCGTCGAAGTCGCCGAGCACGGGTTGCGACTTGCGCAGCGCAAGTTCACCCGTCGACAGCACGTAGTCGAACACCTGGCCGGGCGTGATGAACGACGTGAACGCCATCCGCAGTGTCGGCTGCCGCCATTCCGGGTTGGCGCCGAGCCCGACGCTGAACAGTTCCTCGTCGAATGCGATCTCGGTGAACTCGCCGTAGCCGTTCTCGCCGAGCGGCCAGACGGCCAGCCGGGTCAACGCTTCCCGGCGATACCCGAGCACCAGGTGATCGGCGAACGCGTCGACCTCCTCCAACCGCACGTCGGAGCGGTGCGGGATGAGGATGGTCAGCGACGTCGGGTCCGACACCGGCGCCTCGGCGAGCACGAAGTTCTCGGCCTTCTCCCCGTCGACGACGTCGTTGTGCATGATCAGGAAGCGGTCTTCCCCGGCGACGACGGCGTGTTCGACGCCGTACTCGACGCCCTCGCGCCGCGGCAGCACCACCCGGAACTCGCCCTCGGGATTCTCCGATTCGAGCACCCAGCCTTCGCTGGTGATCTTCGACCCCACCCAGATCATGAGGTACTTCTCGCTGCGGGTGGACCCGACCGACACCCAGAACCGCTCGTCGGGTTCGTGGAACACGGTGACGTCCTGCGCGCGGTCGGTGCCGAGCTTGTGCCGCCACACGGTGTCGGGACGCCAGGAGTCGTCGACGGTGAGATAGAAGACGTGGCTGTGGTCGATCGCCCAGGTGACGCCGGGGGCGGTGTCGGGGATCTCGTCGGGCAGCAGGTCCCCGGTCTCGAGGTTCTTGAAGCGCAGCGTGTAGCGCTCGTCGCCGACCACGTCGACCGAGTACGCGAGGAGCGTGCCGTCGTGGCTGAGGGAGAAGGCGCCGACGGAGAAGAAGTCGTGGCCCTCGGCCTCGGCATTGCCGTCGAGCAGAACCTGCTCACCGGGCAGTTCGACGCCCGGGGTCAGTTCCGGCGGGGTCCAGTCGTCGGCGCCCGTGATCGGAGCCCGGCACTGGACGCCGTACTGCTTGCCCTCGATGGTGCGGGCGTAGTACCACCAGTCGCCCATGCGGGTGGGAACCGACATGTCGGTTTCCTGCGTGCGGGATTTGATCTCCTGGAAGATCTGGTCGCGGAGCGGCGCGAGATGCGCGGTCTGCTGCTCGGTGTACGCGTTCTCGGCCTCGAGGTACGCGACGACCTCGGCGTCTTCCTTGGCGCGCAGCCACTCGTACTCGTCGACGAACGTGTGCCCGTGGTGGACACGTTCGCTGGCGACCTTCTTCGCGACCGGCGGGGTGAGCTTCGCGCCTTCGGTGGTCATGGGTCAGCCCACCCAGTCCGCGAACGACAGACCCGAGATCCGCTCGTACGCCTCGATGTACCGCGCACGGGTCGCCTCCACGATCTCCGCGGGCAGCGGCGGCGGCGGGGTGTCGGATGCCCGGTCCCAGCCCGATTCGGGGCCGGTCAGCCAGTTGCGGACGAACTGCTTGTCGAAGCTCGGCTGCACCTTCCCGGCCTCGTAGCCGTCGGCGGGCCAGTACCGTGACGAGTCGGGGGTGAGGACCTCGTCGGCGAGAATCAGGTTGTTCTGCGCGTCCAGTCCGAATTCGAGTTTGGTGTCGGCGAGGATGATGCCCCGGTCCGCGGCGAAGTTGGAGGCCCGGCCGTAGACGTCGAGGGTGTCGTCGCGCAGCTTCACGGCCAGATCCTGACCGACCTTCTCGACCACGGCCTCGAAGCTGATGTTCTCGTCGTGCTCGCCGAGTTCGGCCTTGCTGGCGGGCGTGAAGATCGGGTCGGGAAGCTGACTGGCCTCCACCAGGCCCTCGGGCAGGGCGACTCCGCAGACGGCGCCGGTCTCGTTGTAGTCGATCAGCCCCGAGCCGGTGAGGTAGCCGCGGGCGACGCACTCGACGGGGACCATGTTCAGCTTCCGGACCACCAGCGCGCGGCCGAGGACCTCTTCGGGGATCCGGCTGTCGTCGGCTTCGCCGGCCAGGTGGTTGTTGCCGCCGAGGACGCCGAAGAAGAAGACGCTCATCGCGGTGAGCACCCGCCCCTTGTCCGGGATCGGGGTGCTGAGGACGTGGTCGTAGGCGGAGATCCGGTCGCTCGCGACCAACAGGAGGTGCTCGTCGTCGATCGTGTAGAGGTCGCGGACCTTGCCACCGGCCAGATGGGCGTATGAATCGAGTGAGGGGCGCACGGTGATCCAGCCTATCGGTCGGGCACCGACCGCCGGCCGCTGACCTTCGAGCTGGGGAGACCGCGCAGCCACCCCACGGAACGGCGGCGGAACAGATTGCCGCCCGGTGTCGTTACCGTTGTTCAGGAACTTGTGTGAGCGCGGTAACGGGAAAGGGTGGCTAATGGCGACGGACACGGCCCAGGTGGAAGTCGGATTCCGTTCGGAACGCGGACCGATTCTCGTGTCGCTGATGCTCACGACGTCGCTGGTCGCGCTCGACGCGACCATCATCTCCACCGCGGTGTTCACCATCGTCGGGGATCTCGGCGGGTTCACACAGTTCCCGTGGCTGTTTTCGATCTACCTGCTCACCCAGGCCGTGTCGGTGCCGATCTACGGCAAACTGGCCGACATCTTCGGCCGGAAACCGGTGATGCTCCTCGGCATCGCCCTGTTCGGCGTCGGCTCGGTGCTGTGCGGGATCGCGTGGAGCATGCCCGCGCTCATCGCGTTCCGCGCGGTGCAGGGACTCGGCGCCGGAGCGGTTCAGCCGATGAGCATGACCATCGCCGGAGACATCTACACCCTCGCCGAACGCGCCAAGGCCCAGGGCTACCTGGCCAGCGTGTGGGGAATGTCGGCGGTGGTCGGCCCGACCCTCGGCGGCCTGTTCTCCGAGTACCTGTCGTGGCGGTGGATCTTCTTCGTCAACATTCCCCTGTGCCTGCTCGCGGCCGTCATGCTGATCCGCAACTTCGACGAGAAGGGGGTGCGCACCCAGCGGTCCGTCGACTACGCAGGCGCAGGCATCCTGGCAGTCGGGGCAACGCTGCTCATCCTGGGACTCCTCGAAGGCGGGCAGGCCTGGGCGTGGAGTTCACCGATCGGCCTCGGAATCTTCGCCGCGGGATTCGTGTTTCTCATCGCTTTCGTCCTCGTGGAGCGACGCGCCGCCGAACCGGTCCTGCCGCTGTGGGTGTTCACCCGCAGGGTTCTCGCGGCCAGTAATCTCGTCTCCCTGCTGGTCGGGGCCATCGTCCTCGGTTTGACCACCTACGTCCCCACGTTCACCCAGGGCGTGCTCGGGACGGGCGCACTTGTGGCCGGGTTCGCGCTGGCCACGCTGACCATCGGCTGGCCGATCGCCGCATCGCAGTCCGGTCGGGTGTACCTCCGCTTCGGCTTCCGCGTCACGGCCACCGCGGGCAGCCTGCTGGTCGTCGCGGGCACCGCACTCACCCTGGCCCTGTCCATCGAGTCGGCCGTGTGGCAGGTGGCGATCTGCTGCTTCGTCATCGGCGGCGGCATGGGTCTCGTCGCGAGCCCCACCCTCATCGCCGCGCAGTCGAGCGTCGACTGGTCGGAACGCGGCGTCGTCACATCGACCAACATGTTCGCCCGGTCCATCGGCAGCGCCGTGGGGGTCGCCCTGTTCGGCGCCCTCGTCAACGCGCAGCTGGGTGGCGACGACCACCCGGCGCCGGTCGATCTGGCCGGCGCCCTGCACCTGGTGTTCCTCGCAGCTCTCGGCGCGGCCGTCGTGCTCGTCGTCGCCGCTGCGGCGATGCCGAAATCCGCCGCCGCACCGGAGGTCGAGCCGAACGCAGCGACGTCCGACCGTCCGCTTTGAAGGAGACACCGTGCCCGACCCGTGCGTCGACGTGCTCGTCGCGTCGTATCTCGAGCAGGACCTGGTCGACAGGATCGCAGGCAGCGACCCGCGGATCCGGGTGTCGTACGCCCCCGAACTGCTTCCCCGGCCGCGGTGGCACAGCGATCACGTCGGGGTGCCGCGCGAACTGACGGCCGGCGAGCACGACCGGTGGACGTCGATGTTGCAGACCCCCGACATCATGTTCGATTTCGACTGGCGCCACCCCGAACGCACCCTCGAACAGTCGCCGTATCTGCAATGGATTCAGGCGACGTCCGCGGGCGCCGGACAGCTGATCGAGAGGTTCGGGCTGTCTCACGCCCCGCTGACGGTGACGACCGCCGCGGGCGTCCACGCCGATCCGTTGGCGGAGTTCGCGCTCGCAGGCATCCTCCACTTCGCGCGCGGACTGCCACGGCTCATCGCGGACCGGCGCGACCGGACGTGGCGCAAACAGGCGACGACCGAACTCGCGGGACGTCACGCGCTGATCGTGGGCGCAGGCAAGATCGGCTCGCGCACAGCGGAACTGCTCCGCTGCTTCGCCGTCACCGCAACCGGCGTCGCCCGCACGCCGCGACCCGCCGGCGGGCCCTTCGACGTCATGACCACCACCGACCGGATCGCCGAGCATCTGCCCACCGCAGACATTCTCGTGATCTCCTGTGCCCTCACCGAACACACGCGCGGCCTGATCGGACAGCTGGAACTCGCCGCCCTCCCCGAGGGCGCACTGGTCGTCAACCTCGGCCGGGGGCCGATCATCGACGAAGACGCTCTCGCGGGAGCCCTGTCGGCGGGGCGCCTGAGCGGGGCGGTCCTGGACGTCACGTCCACCGAACCGTTGCGGGAGGACTCGCCGCTGTGGACGGCCGACAACGTCATCCTCAGCCCGCACAGCGCATCCAACGTGCCGTCGGAGAACGGGAAGATCGTGGATCTGTTCGTCGAGAATCTCGGACGCTACCTGTCGGGTGACGCCGCCCTGATCAACGAGTTCGACTTCGACGCGGGTTACTGACGGCCGCCGCCGACCGGTTCTTCGTCACGCAGAATTCGAGCCCCCGAATGCCAGTCGGCGGAGCCGGACCCAGTCCACCGGCCGGGCCGGCGGGCGGACACCGGGACGGTTGCGTGGAACCCGTACCCGCAGCGCCCCGGGAGTGACGGTGCACCGTACGGGCGTCGGGATCACGAGGGCTTCGCCGTCGATCCCGGCGGGAATCGAGGGCGCGTCTGCGGTGATGACGACCTCGCGACCGGAATGCTGGATCAGCCCCTCCTGGCGCGCACGACGAAGCAGAGCCACGGCCTGCCGGGTGCTGCTCACCGAGATCGTCACCACGCCGAGGGTGCCGCGGTCGAGTCGCGGGCGACGTCCGAGACCGGCCAGATCGTAGATCTCGTACGGCCCGTTGCTCACCAGAACGGCCTGGGGTCCCTCGACCGTCCTGTCCCCGAGCCGGGCGAGGAGGTGTGCCCCGCGCTGCCCCTCGATCAGGTCGGGAAGCATCCGCAGGGTCGTGCCGGTCTTGTCGTCCCGATAGGCGGGGCTCTGTACCACCTCGGCGTAGGCGCCGAACGAGGCGTTGTTGACGAAGGTTCGTTCGCCGACCTTGCCGAGGTCGATGCGCAGTTCGATCCCGTCCGTCAGCGCGTCGAGGCAGCGGGACGGATCCTCACGGTCCAATCCGAGATCCAACGCGAAGTGGTTGCGGGTGCCCGCGCTGATCACCAGGAACGGGAGGTCGTGCTCGGCGGCGATGCCGGCAACCAGCGCCTGTGTGCCGTCGCCGCCGGCCACGCCGAGCAGGTCGGCGCCGCGTGCCACCGCGTCCCTGGCCAGCGCTTCGACGTCCACCGTGCCCGGTCCTTCGAGCAGGGCCACCTCGGCGCCGAGTGCCTCGGCTCGTTTCTTCAGATCGAACTTCCCGACCTTCCCGCCACCCGAGTGCGGATTCATCACCAGGAAGGCGTGTTTCGGCGGCACGGCCGGATGCTCGGGCATCACCCAGTCCGAGCGATCCCGGCCGAGGGCGGCGCGGGCGCAGACGACGGCGAGCGCGGCGAGCGCCACGGCGAGCAACACCACCCACAGCAGCCGGGCGCTGACGAGAAGCCAGAGCACGACGATCGGAGTCAGAATGAGCACGACCAGCGATACCCAGCGGAGCGCGCCGCGGCTCGTGAGGAACCAGAACAGCGCCGCGACCTCCACCACCGCAGCGCCGACGGCCACGATCAGCAGCGTCAGGGTGTGCAATCCGGCGAACACCAGCAGCACGGCAACCGAGGCGAAGATCGCCAGGTAGGCGGCCCGGGCCAGCCAACGTCGGCGCCCGCTCGCAGGATCCGCAGATTCTGCCGAGTCCCTCTCGTGGAGTGCCATCGCCACCACCTCGCCATTTCCGGGCGTCCCCCTTCAGTATCCATCACGAGTGCGCTCCGTCGCGGGCACTTCCCACGCAGAGGGTGTTCGCGCCGCGTACTGTCGCGCCTCGTCCATGAGCGTCCGCGCGGGTGGCGTGAGGTGGCTCCGCCGGCAGACGGCGGCGACGTGGAGGTAGGACTCGGGGACGATGCGGTGCACGGTGGCGCCCGCCTGCCGCGCCGACGGCGCCCAGGACGACGGCATGACGGCCTGGCCGAATCCGCTGAGCACCATCGGCAGGATCGACGTGCGGTGCGCGACCTCGGCGACGATGGTGGCCGCGACGCCGCTGGCGAGCACCTCGTCGACGAGGGTCCGCATCAACGACCCCCGCTGCGACACGATCAACCGGAATCCGGACAGTTCCGATCTCCGAATCTCCGGGCGCTCCGGCGTTTCGGCGCCCGGCCCGGAGATGAGGATCAGCGGCTGGCTTTCCAGCGCGACGACGTCGAGTTCGGGGGCGCGCACCGCGGCGGGGGAACCGAGGATCCCGACCTCGCAGACGCCGGTGCGCACGGCGTGCAGAACCTCCTCGGGTGTGAACGCAGCCTCCGCGTTGACGGTGACCGACGGATAGGTGCGGCTGAAACTGGTGAGGATCGTGGTGAGGGGTTCGATCCCCGGTGACGGCATCGTGATCAGGTCGACGCGGCCGGCACGCAGCCCCTTCAGCGCATCGACGGACGCCTTCGCGTCCTCGAGGTCGCGCAGCACCACACGGGCCGGGCCGACGAGTGTTTCGCCGGCGTCGCTGAGTACAAGCCGGCGGCCGACGCGGTGGAAGAGCGGCACCCCGAGTTCCCGTTCGAGCGCGGATATCGACTGCGAGAGCGACGGCTGCGCGATCAGCAGTGTTTCCGCCGCGCGGTTGATGCCACCCTGATCGACCACCGCCAGGAAGTACCGCAACTGCCGCGCGTCCACCGGCTCACCTCGTTTTCCTTCACCTTGCGCCGAACCACCGCCCAGCTCACTCACTCTACCTGCGGTAACACCCACCGATTAGGTGAAACCTATAAGGCGAATCGCTTCTTGGTCATGGACGCTACGCGAGTGTGACGGGTTAATGGATGCATCACACACTGTGACGAGCACAACACGATGGAGGCAACGACATGGCACCGCAGACGTTCAAGATTGCATCGATCCCCGCCGACGGCGTCGGCACGGAGGTCGTCGCTGCCGGACGGCGCGTGCTCGACGTCCTCGCAGAACAATCCGGTGGGCGTTTCGCCTTCGAATGGGAAGAGTTCCCCTGGGGCTGCGGGTACTACGAGCAGACCGGGAAGATGATGGCCGACGACGGCCTCGACACCCTGAAGGCCTTCGACGCCATCTACTTCGGTGCAGTCGGCTGGGAGAACGTCCCCGATCACATCAGCCTCTGGGGGCTGCGACTCAACATCACCCAGAACTTCGACCAGTGGGCGAACGTGCGACCGGTGAAGTTCCTCCCCGGCGTGCAGTCGCCGCTGCGCAAGGCGGACGACACCGAACTCGACTGGGTCGTCGTCCGGGAGAACAGCGAAGGCGAGTACGCCGGCCTCGGCGGACGTAACCTCAGCGGCCGCGGACCGGGCAACGAGGTCGCCCTGCAGACCGCGCTGTTCACCGAGAAGGGATGCGATCGCATCATGCGCTTCGCGTTCGACCTGGCCCGCACCCGCACGGTGAAGAAGGTTTCCAGCGTCACCAAGTCCAACGCCCAGCAGTACGGCATGGTCCTGTGGGACGACGTCTTCAAGCGCGTTTCCCTCGACTACCCGGACGTCGCGACCGAAAGCGTCCTCGTCGACGCGATGAGCGCGAAGTTCATCCTGCACCCGGAGGATCTGTCCGTGGTGGTGGCATCGAACCTCAACGCCGACATCCTCTCCGACCTCGGCTCCGCGCTCGCGGGAAGCCTCGGGGTTGCGGCGAGCGCGAACCTCAACCCGGAGCGGCGCTTCCCCAGCATGTTCGAACCCGTCCACGGTTCCGCCCCCGACATCGCGGGCCAGGGCATCAGCAACCCGATCGGCGCGATCGCCAGCGCCGCCCTCATGCTCGACCACTTCGGCCTGCACGACGAGGCCCGCCGCGTCGAAGCCGCCATCGAGGCCGCCACCGCGAGCGGCGCACTGACCCGCGACATCGGCGGCTCGTCGGACACCGCGGCCGTCACCGAAGCGATCGTGCACGCCCTGCAGACCGCACTGACCCCGGCCTGACCGACCCACACACCGCCGGCCCGACTCGGCATGATCTGCCGGGTCGGGTCGTCACTGCTCGAACGGTCGGCAACTCTCGGCCGCCCCGTCTTCATACCTGAACACTCTCACCCGAGGTGAATGTCATGGAAACACTCAGCAGCGCAGCGAGTTACCCACAGGTGACCGCGGACCCCGCCGCGAAGGCGGCCACGGTGAAGAAACCCTGGTACAGGCAACTGTACTTCTGGGTCCTGATCGCGATCGTGCTCGGCATCCTCGTCGGGTGGCTCTGGCCCGACACCGGCGAGGCGATGGAGCCGATCGGCACCACCTTCATCACGGCGATGAAGATGCTGATCTGCCCGATCGTGTTCCTGACGATCGTCGGCGGCATCGCGAGTGTCGCGGACCTGAAGAAGGTCGGGCTGACCGGAATCAAGGCGCTGACCTACTTCCAGGTCGGAACGATCCTCGCGCTGCTGACCGGACTCGTCGCGATCAACCTCTTCCGCCTCGGGGACGGGGTGAATGCCGACGCGTCCTCCCTCGAAACCACCGAATCCGCTGGCAAACTCATCCAGGCCGGCGAGGAGAAGGAGTGGTGGGAGTTCATCACCCACCTGGTCCCGGACAGCGTGTTCGGCCCGTTCGTCGAGGGCGACATCCTGCAGGTCATCTTCCTCGCCGTCATCTTCGGTGTGGCCATCAACGCGGTGGGACAGATCGCCGCACCGATCCGGGACGCCGTCGAACGCCTCACCGCAGTGGTGTTCAAGGTCCTGAGCTTCGTCATGAAGCTCGCACCGCTCGGTGCGTTCGGCGCCATGGCCTTCGCCATCGGCAAGTACGGTGTCTCCACCCTCACCAGCCTCGGCAGCCTGATCCTGCTGTTCTACGCCACCTCCGCGTTCTTCGTCGTCGTGGTCCTCGGATCCGTCATGGCGTACCTGCGGCTCAACATCTTCCGCATGCTCGGCTTCTTCAAGGAAGAACTCCTGCTCATTCTCGGCACCTCCACCGCCGAGCCCGCGCTGCCCGGTTTGATGCGCAAACTGGAGTACGCCGGAGTCAAGAAGCCCACCGTGGGTCTCGTCGTGCCCACCGGCTACAGTTTCAACCTCGACGGCGCCGCCATCTATCTCTCCCTCGCCGCGCTGTACATCGCCCAGGCCACCAACACCGACCTGTCGATCCCTCAGCAACTCGGCCTGCTCGGGGTCATGCTGCTGACCTCGAAGGGCGCCGCAGGTGTCGCCGGCGGCGGATTCATCGCCCTGACAGCCACGTTGAGCACGCTCGGCACCATCCCCGCAGCCGGCATCATGCTGATCTTCGGCATCGACAAGTTCATGTCCGAATGCCGCGCCCTGGTGAACTTCATCGGCAACGCCGTCGCCACCCTGTTCGTCGCCAAATGGAATCACGAACTCGACGTCGACCGCGCCCGCCGCGTCTTCGCCGGCGAGGTCCTTCCCGCACCCGAGGGCGAGGTCGAGAACGACTTCGACCTGGAGGTCCTGGAGCAGGAACCACGCGACAAGCACCACGACCACGGCGACCCGGACGCGGTCCGCATCGACCACGAGCGCCTCCACCCCGCGCACGCCACGCGACGATGACCGCATCCACAGCGCAGGCGGAATCGGATTCGCCGCCATGCTTCCGTGCTGCCGAGTAGGCGTCCGAACACCGGGACAGGAACGTGGTGCGGGTCGACGCGAGAAGCGTCGGCCCGCACCTTTTCCGTGCCGTGCCGCGCACCGATCCGACACTGCTTCACCGGATCGGCATCCGTCGGGCGCAGCCGCCCGCCACACCGCGAAGTGGTACCGCGCGAACCCATCACTGAAACCCAAACCTCTCCGTCCGGTCGGATTTCCTACCCGGACTCGTACTGGAGAGCGGGACCGAGGAGCAGTCCGCCGTCGATCACGAGTTCGGTGCCTGTGGCGAATGCGGCCTCGGGTGACGTCAGGTACAGCAGGGCGCTGGTGATTTCCTCGGGCTCGGCGAGACGCTGCACCGCGTAGGGCTCCGGCGAATAGAAGTCCCCGATCGGCTGTTGCCCGGGGACCGTGGGTTCGGTGATCAGCGGCGTGGAGACGACGCCGGGGTGAATGGAGTTGACCCGAATGTTGTCGCGGCCCAGTTCCAACGCCGCGGTACGGGTCAGCCCGCGAAGCGCCCACTTGCTGGCGACGTACGGGGAGTAGAACGCGGTGCCGCCGTGAGCCATCGTCGACGCGATGTTGACGATGACGCCGCCCCCGGCGCGCCGCATGGACGGCGCCGACGTCTTGATTCCGAGGAACTGCCCGGTCAGGTTCACGCCCAGGACTCTCTCCCACACGGCGAGGTCCGTGTGCTCGATCGGCGCGGCCGGATTCTGGATGCCCGCGTTGTTCACGAGGATGTCCATCGGCCCGAACCGCTCCTCGGTCGCGGCGACGACTGCTCGCCACTCACCCTCGTCGGCGACGTTCAGCCGGACGAATGTCGATCGGTCGCCGAGTTCGGCGACCAAGGCACGACTCTCGCCCTCGGAGATTCCCGCCACGACGACGTTGGCGCCCTCGCGGTGATAGGCCCGTACGTGGCTGGCTCCCTGACCACCGGCGCCGCCGGTGACGAGCACCGTCTTGTTCTCGAAGCGTCCCATGACGCAACCTCCCGTCGCTTAATGGTGAGTCAGTCGACTCACCTTGGCGAGGGTATCGCTCCGCCAAATGGTGAGTCAAGTGACTCGCCTCGTGGTTTGGCAGACTGAACCCATGCCCGCCGAACCCTCGACCTATCACCGGCGCGTCGCCGAGCAGAAGCGCACGGCGATCGTCGACGCCGCCACCGCACTGTTCCTCGAATCCGGCTACGACCGCACCTCCCTGGCAAAGGTCGCCGACCTCGCAGGGGTCTCGAAGGCCACCCTCTTCAAGCAGTTTCCGACCAAGGCGGCACTGTTCGAGGCGATCGTCACAGAAGCGTGGAACATCGACGGCGCCAATGAAATCCGACCGGAACCGGGCGATCTCGAGACCGGCCTGACGTCGATCGGACGCGGGTACGTGGACCTGCTCACCCGACCCGGCATGACGGATCTGTTCCGCATCGTCATCGCGGAGGTCCCGCGCTTCCCCGAACTCGGTAACACGCAGTTCGACCTCGGCAAGATGCCGTACTTCGACTCGGTGCGCAGGTACCTCGACGCCGAGCGCGCGGCGGGCACCGCAGACATCGACGACGCCGAGCTCGCGGCCACCCAGTTCCTCGGTATGATCTCGAACTTCGTCTTCTGGCCCCGGCTGCTGCTCGTGAACTGGTCACCTGCAGCCGACGCGATGTCCCGTGTCGTGGACGAGGCCGTCGCGATGATGATCGCGAGATACGTCGCGCCTGCCCCCTGACCGTCCGAGGCTCCCCGAGCTGGCCCCGCCTACGACCCGGCCCCCACCACCAGGCAGGGCCGTTTCGCAGACGGTAGGCCGATCAGCGCACGCGAGCGGCGGACAACCGTCCTTCGGCCATCCCGTCGGCCGCGCGACCAGGCGCGATCGACTCCGCAACGGAGCGATCGAAGATCGCGATCACCGTGTCGTGGATGGCATCGACGCGGCCGCGCACCACGTCGGCGGTGGCGCCTTCGCGTTCGCCGGCGACCTGGATCAGTCCACCGGCGTTGGCGACGTAGTCGGGTACCCAGGTGACCCCACGATCGTGGAGCTGCGTGTCGATCCCCGGTTCGAGCAGCTGATTGTTCGCGGCGCCACACACGATCGATGCCGTCAGGCGCTCGAGTGACTTCTCGTTGAGGGTGCCTCCGAGCGCACAGGGTGCGTACACGTCCAGGCTCTCAGCGAGAACGTCACCGGTCGTCGTCACCCCCGGGAACCGGTCGGCCACCAGCGCCAGGGCATCGCGGCTGACATCGGTGGCAACGACGCGTGCGCCATCCGCGACGAGCAGGGAGATGAGTTCGGACCCGACCTTTCCGACGCCCTCGACACCGACCACCCGATCCTTCAGGGTCGGTTGCCCCCACGCGACGGTGGCGGCGGCTCTCATCCCCTGGTAGACACCGAGCGCGGTCATGGGTCCGCTGTCGCCCGAGCCTCCGGCGGATGCCGACCGTCCGACGACGTGGTCGGTCGCCGCGCCGATGATGTCGAGGTCGGCCGTGCCGGTGCCGACATCGCCGGCGGAAATGTAACGGCCACCGAGGGTTTCGATGAACCGGCCGTAGGCTCGAAGGAGCTCACGGGTCTTCTGCCGGGTCGGGTCACCGATGATGACGGCCTTTCCGCCGCCGAGGCAGACGCCGGCCACCGCGGCCTTGTAGGTCATCCCGCGGGAGAGTCGGAGCACATCGGTGAGTGCGGAACCCTGGTCGGGATATGGGTAGAAGCGTGTGCCGCCCAGTGCCGGTCCGAGCACGGTCGAGTGGATGCCGACGCACGCCCTGTGCAACAGCCTGGCACCACCGGTGTGGATCTCGCAGCCTGACTGGATTTTTCGCGAAATACCGTGGAGTCCAGGCTCGATCGGTGGGACCGGGACGGGTTCTGGGCGGCTCCGGCCGTCGTGTCCGGCCCGGCGGATCTCCTCATCCGGATCGCGGCCGCCGACACCGACGACCGGTACCGCGTCGCGGAACTCGTCCTCGACACCGACGGGGTGGAACGCACCGATGCGAGCCTGGCGATGCAGGCCCTGGTGCCACATCGAACGCGTCAACCGCTGCGCCGGGCAACGGTGAGCTCGTCCGCAGCGCGGGCGGCGGCGTTCGGAAACGATCGTGCGGGCGATCCCGCAGCGATCATCGGCCGGCGGCGTATCCGAGACCGCCGCGTGGATTGGCTGCCCCACAAAGCATTCCGTTCGACGGATCCCGTCCGACCATGGAGAGTCTGCCGAGCGACCACCCGGACGACACGGTGACGTCGTGGCCTCGTTCGCGAAGGCCGTCGACGACGTCGGATCCGACGCGATCCTCGACCACCAGCCCGCGTTCGGACCGCACCCGAGGCCAGAAGGAACTGGTGACCGCCGTCGTGTGGAACATCGGTGCGTCGATGGCCTCCTGCGGCGTGTAGCCACCGACGACGGTGCGCAGCAGGTACAGCAACTGCCACTGGTCCTGCTGGTCGCCACCAGGCGTGCCGAGTGCCACCACGGGCGCACCATCGGCCATCAGCATCGTCGGACTCAGGGTGGTTCGCGGTCGCCGTCCGGGCATCAGCGCCGACGGCGCGGCCGGATCCAGCCACGTCATCTGAAGCCGCGTCCCGAGGCAGAACCCCAGCCCCGGTATCGCCGGTGACGATTGCAACCATCCACCCGAAGGCGTCGCCGAGACGAAGTTCCCCCACCGGTCCACAACATCGACATGGCATGTGTCGCCCCGCGTTTCACCGTTCCGTGCGACGGTGGGCTCGCCGGTCCCGATGGATCCGGTGCGATCGGGTGTGGCCGCGGGAGGGATGAAGGGGCGATGCCCTGGAACCGCACCGGGCCGGAAACCCGCACTCGCCTCGCCTGTAATCAGTCGCGCACGGTCGGCGCAGTACTCCGGCGACAGCAGGTGATCGCGGACGAATTCCGGTACGCCGTAGGCATCTCCGTAGTACGCGTCGCGATCGGCCATCGCCAGTTTCATCGCCTCGGTGATATTGTGGATGCCCTCGACCGTCGACGGATCGATACTCCCCGACTCCCCGACCACGTCCAGAATTCCGAGGGCCTGCAGCAGGACCGGGCCGGACGACCAGAACCCTGCCTTGACCACGTCGACACCGCGGAACTTCCGAACCAGGGGCGCCTCCCTGGGCACGGTGAGCTCGGCGAAGTCGCGGGCGGTGATGACGCCGGCGCGGTCGATGCCATCCGAATGACGGTGGGGCGTGGCGACGAACGCCGCGATCGACTCCGCGATCGGCCCCCGCCAGAGGTCTCGCGCGCGGCGGATCCCGGCGACCCTCGACTCGGCGGCAGCGGTTTCAGCCAGTTGCCCGAGGACCGCCGCGTACGCGGGGTTCCGGATGAGGTCACCCTCCGACGGCACCCCGTCCGTCAGCCACACGGCCGCGGACGTCGGCCAGTGCTCACGGAAGTGGGGCGCCATGGTCTCGATCACACCGGCGAGTTTCGGGCTGCACGGAATCCCGTTCCGGGCATAGTCGATGGCGTACACCAGAACGTCCGCCAGCTCCCAGGTGCCGTGTTCCTCCAGGATCGACAACCAGGATTCGACGGCCGCCGGCACCGCCGCCGCGAGGGCTCCCGCCGCCGGCGCCTCGGTCATCCCCATCGCGGCGAAGGCCTCGATCGACGCACCGCGGGGAGCAGGTCCTTGTCCCACAACGATTTCGGGGACATCGCGCTGCACAGGGGCGATGATGGCCACCATGTCCCCACCGGGGCCGTTCAGGTGCGGCTCGACCACGTGCAGCACGAAACCGGCCGCCGCGGCTGCGTCGAACGCGTTGCCGCCGCGTTCGAGCACCGACTGCGCGGCACCGGTCGCCATCCAGTGCGTGGATGCGGCCATGCCGAACCAGCCGCGGAGGGTCGGCCGAGACGTGTCGGTCGGTGGTGCAAGGAATCGGGTGCCCGTGGCGGCCGTCGTCATACACACAGTATGCACATTAGTGATAATTGGATGCAATATTGACCCCGAGGCGACCGCCCGGGACTCGACTACGTGCGGTCCTTGTCCTCCACCCAACGCGCCAGGTGTTCGGCCGTGGATCGGATGTGCAATGACATCGCCGCACGAGCGGCGTGCGAATCGTGTGATTCGATCGCACGAGCAATGTCGTGATGCTGCTCGAGATTCTCGCGAAGCAGTCGCGAACTCCTGGCGTATATCGCGAAGGACGAGTTGGTTGGGAGACGACGACTCACCTCTGTGATCGTGATGACCAACTGACGGTTGCCGCAGCCGGTCAGGACCGCAGTGTGGAAGCGCCGATTGGCGTCCCGCCACGCAGTCTCCAATGCCGTCCGGTCGGCACCACCCGCGTCCAACTCGGACTCGAACGCGTCCCACGCCGTGGTCACCACGGACAGCAGATCGTCCGTCATGTTCTCGGCGGCGAGCGACGCGGCCAGCCCTTCCAACTCGGCACGAACCTCACCGAGTTCACGGATGTCGCGCCCGGAGAGCCCCTCCACCAACGCGCCACGGTTCCGGACGATCGTCACGATGCCCTGAGCCTGTAGGACTCGAAGCGCTTCTCGGACAGGCGTTCTGCTGACACCGAATTCCTCGGCAATCGCCTCGTGCCGGAGCCACGAACCCACGGCGATCTGACCCCCGAGGATCCGCCGCTGGAGTTCGGCAACCAACGAGTCGCTCAGTGACAACGACTCATCAGCTGTAGGTTCCACCACCACCCGCTCGTCCTCCACCCGAAGTTGACTTGGTGACGAGCGAACATCTTACGGCAGCGAGACTGCCGCATGACACCGCCGGCACTCAGACCTTCAACGTGTAACGACGATTGCGACGGGCGATGTCGTCGTCCGTCGTCGGGAACAGTATCTTGGCCCCCTCACCAGCCAGAGCGTGTGCCGCGTCGACGACGGGACGCATTGCCGTGCAGTAGGTTGCCAGGGCCTGTGGCACGGTTGCCTCCGCGTGCAGGGCACGAGCGAGGGCGGCGGCGCCCGTCATCGCGAGGGAGGTACCCATCCCCGAGAAGAACGACGCGCAGTAACCCGCATCGCCGACGAGCGCGACGCGGCCGGTCGTCCACGAAGGCATGACGACCTGGCTCACCGCGTCGAAGTAGAGATCCGGTGAGGATGCGATCTCGTCGCGGATCTCACGGAACCTCCATCCGGCGTCACCGGGGAAGGCGGCCGTAAGCATCGCGCGGTGCGCGTCGACGTCCCGGTAGTCGTAATCGACCAGGCAAGATCGGTATCCGAGAATGACGGACTGCTCGTCACCGTTTCCGCGGACCATGACCATCCGGCCCGGCTCGTTGTAGACGGTGGTGTCCGATACCCCGAGGTCTGTGGAGCAGCTCCGGATGACCCCGACGTAGAGACCCAGGTGGCGCGCGAAGCGCTCCTCGGCACCGAAGGCCAATCGGCGGACGTTGGAATGGAGGCCGTCCGCGCCGATCACCAGATCGAAACGCTCACGGCGTGGATCCGGTCCCTGGATACCGACCGTGACGTGCGAACCCTCGTCCTGCAGGTCGCCGATCCAGTACCCGTGGAGCTTCGTGACACCGTCGGGTACCGCGTCGGCGAGGATTCCGACCACTCGGTCTCGCGAGATCTCGATGTCGCCGGGGCTGTCGTAGACGTCGGCGTTCGGCTCCACGACCGCGTGGGGAGTTCCATTGCGGTCCACGAAGACGAAGCGGTCCTCGTAGGTCACCCGATTCGCGATCAGATGTTCGTAGACCCCGAGGCTTCGGGCGACGTCGAGCGCCGTACCACGAACGTCGACGGCCACACCGCCCTGCCGAGGGCCGGTTGATCGCTCCACCAGGGTCACCGCGTGGCCCGCCCGGCCCAGGAGCGCCGCGGCGGTCAGGCCCGCCACCGAACCGCCAGAAATCAGAATATGCACTGTCAAGTCCTCCTCCGCGCCGCATGCGACTGCGCGGCGCCTCAAGGGTTCGATTGTTTCCCGTGTGTTACAAATCACCTTCGCCATTGACGGTGATTCACATTGGATGCAATATTTGTAACACGAATTCGCATTCGCGTATAGGTCAGCCGACAGAGGCGAAAGCCCTCCGACCTCGGCCCATGCCGCCAACCGTCACGACCGGCGGAGCACTTCCCCGACCACTCCCAACGAATTGAAGGCAACATGTCCTCAAAAACCAGCCGATCGACACCCGCAGACGCCGCACACCTCAAGCCGAACACCATCGGCGCCTTCGGGCTGACATTCATGGTGGTGGCCGTCGCCGCGCCCCTCACCGCGATGGCCTCCAATCTTTCGCTCAGCCTCGGGTTCGGCGTCGGCGCCGGGACCGTCGGGTTGCTCGTCGTGGTGGCGCTGGCATTGACCGTCTTCGCCTCGGCGTTCGTCGCGCTGGCCAGATACGTGACCAACGCCGGCGCGTACTACGCGTTCATCGGGTTCGGACTCGGACGCACGGTGGGCTCCGGCGCGGCGTTCGTCGCGACGACCGCCTACAACATGGCCGCCGCCGGCATGGCGGCCGCGACCGGGTACTTCCTCGGCCTGACCGTGGAGTCCATGCTCGGATTCGACGCTCCCTGGTATGTGTACGCGGCCGTCGCATTGGTGCTGACCGCGTGGTTCGGTCGACGCGGTGTGGAGATCGCCAAACACCTCATCACCGTCGTGTCGATCATGCAGTTCGTGATGCTCCTCGTGCTCGCGGTCGCTGTGGCGGTCCAGCGACCCGAGGGGTGGACGGTCGACGTCTTCTCACCCAGCGCGATGCTGGACGGAAACGTGGCACTGACTCTCGCCTTCTGTGTCCTGTCGTTCGTCGGATTCGAGGCCACCGCCATCTACGGCGAGGAAGCCAGGGCGGCGCGCACGAGCATCAAGACGGCGACCTATGCATCGATCGTCCTGCTCGTCGGAGTGTTCGTCATCGCCACCTGGTCACTGGTCGCCGCGTTCGACGACGTCAAGGCCGTGGCCTCCGAGGACCCTGGCGCCCTCGTGTTCGCGACCGCGGACATCTACCTCGGAGCGTGGTCCGGCAACCTGCTCTCGATCCTGGTCACGATCAGCTTCTTCGCCGCCAGCGTCGCCTTCCACAACATGGCTGCGCGCTACCACTTCTCCCTCGGCCGGGCGGAACTCCTGCCGCCGGTCCTGGCCACGGTCCACCCACGATGGGGAACCCCGGCCGCTGCGAGCGCCCTCCAGTCGGCGATCTCGGTACTCGTGCTCGCACCATTCGTGATTTCGGGCGCCGACCCCATCATCAACCTCTTCCCCATGGTGTCCGGGGTGACCAGCGTGTCGTTGATCTCACTGATGGTCGGGTGCTGCGCGAGCATCCTCGTCGCGGTCCACCGCAACAAGCTGCCCCGGACCAACACCTGGGCCGCGATCGTCGCACCGATCGTCGCCGGCGTGTGTCTACTGGTCCTGCTCGGTGTCATCGTCGCCAATTACTCCGACGTCACCGGAAGTACGAAACTGCTCGTCATACTGATGCCGGTCCTCCCGATCGGCGCGGCCGTGTACGGCGCGCTACGTCAGCGCCGCATCGGAAACCGCAACGAACTGTCCGTCATCGACTAGAGGGACGCGACAATGACAAGGAAGATCGCCGACATCGCTCCGACGATCGACTACGAATCGGTGACGTCTCCCGCGTTGCTGATGCCGCCGCCCGTCTCCGCACTGCCCGCGACGGTCAGCCACCGCGGCGTGATTTATGCGGCCGTGCCGGGCTGGCGGCCGCTGCGCCTGGACCTTCATCTCCCGACCTCGGGTGGCCCGTGGCCGGTCGTGCTCTACATCCACGGGGGCAGTCTCGTCGGCGGCGTCCGCGAAATGGGGCCGTGGA
The DNA here is from genome assembly GCF_019378875.1 of Rhodococcus sp. USK10. Classification (NCBI taxonomy): domain Bacteria; kingdom Bacillati; phylum Actinomycetota; class Actinomycetes; order Mycobacteriales; family Nocardiaceae; genus Rhodococcus; species Rhodococcus sp. USK10. The sequence continues at coordinate 5,856,654 of NZ_CP076048.1, read as the reverse complement.
CCACGTTGCCGAGCAGAGGGATTGCGGTCGCGTCGGCCTCGTACCGTTTGGCGGCCGAGGTCAGCTTCCCCGAGCCCGTCGAGGACGTCCGCGCAGCTGTCCGTTGGCTCCGCCGCCACGCCCGCGGCTGGAATCTCGACCCCGAGCGGCTGTCTCTGTGGGGAAGCTCGGCAGGTGCGCTGCTCGCCGGTATCGCAGGTGTGTCCGGCGACCGGACACTGGGGCGCACCATCGGAGACGGTGCGGAGTCGACCGTCGTACGGTCCGTCATAGCGCACTATGGCGTTGCGGATGCACGAGCGTTGACGACCGACGCCGACCCCGGTGGAGCCCGCGCGGCCGCGGATCTGAGCGCGATTGTCGACCTCTACACCGCGAACAGCAACGTCGCTCCGGCCGTCGCGCCCCACATCACCGACGGGGTGCGACCCGACTACCTCCTCGTTCACGGGAACGCGGACTGCCGAGTCGGACACGCACAGTCGGTCGACCTGCACGCTGCACTCCTGAATGCCGGCTTCAACAGCACACTCCGTATCGTCGAGGGCGCTGACCACGGCGCGGCCGAATTCGCCGACGACACTCGGACGGAGTGGGCGTTGACGTTCCTGCGAGAATCCTGGAAGGAGTAGTCCACCCGATGGCCACCCGCCCAACGATGGAGCCGCTGCAGAACCGCAGTCGGCAATCCGCAGTTCGAATACTCCGAGCAGCGATCGACGTGATCACCGATCTTGGAATACAGGACTTCACGATGGCGGCGGTCGCCACCCGCGCGGAGGTGTCCGTCGGTGGCGTCTACGGACGCTACCCGGACAAAGACGCGCTGCTCTACGCGGTCAAGGACCAGGCGCTGTCCGATCTGGCGAACGAGATCGGGCAGCGCCTCGCGGAAGCGGAGGGCACAGTGGAGGCGGTGGTCGACGCCTATGTCACCACACTGACCCGGACCCTCTTCGGTGCGGAACGGCTCTACGCGTTCATCTTCGTCCACTCTGCCGACGACGAACGCCTGCGCAGTCGTGGGTTCGCCTTCCACCAGCAGATTCGTTCGGCACTCGTCGAGTGCCTGAAAGCGCGTGGGGTGGACGATGAACGGGCCATCGCCACGACGTACGAGATCATCGTGCAGAGCCTGTTGATGAGGGTGATCTCACTCGGACACCTGGCCCCGAACAGTCTTCCGTACGAAGGGTTCCCGAGCCCGGATGACTATGCGAGCTCGCTGGTCGACTACACCTCGCGGATCCTGCGCGCAGTCACAGACTGAGGCCCTGCTGCGGGACCCCGGGGGCGTGAACGGCCGAATGTTTCTCGAACTCCGAACGGAACGGAAGGGTGGGCGCCCGCACCACGTGAGTGTCGATCACGCCGGCTCGCTCCCAGTGACGCTTCCGGATCGCGACGTTCGCGCCCGGTTGGGTCTCGAAGTGGATACGGGCCGCCACGGTCCCGATGACCGTCGACGCGTCGTCGTACCGTCCGGCGAGCGCGAGCCTCGTCGCGTCGACGACAGCCCTCGTGACCGTGGAACCGATCGCCACCGACGAAGCACCGGCGATCACATCGTCGACGACGCCGAGCCCACCGAATCCGCTGATCAGCGCGGCCTCGGTGTGCGCAGCGAGCAGCCCGATCCGCTCGTATGTCGGCGGAGCCTCACATTTCACGGCGATGCACGACGGACTTGCCGACACCGCCTCGATCAAGTCCGCATGACTGACATGAACTCCCGAGAAGCGCGGGAGATCCTGAAGGAACACCGGAAGGCCCGAGACGTCCCCGGCGCGGGCGATCGCCGAACGCAGCGAGTTCGGATCGGGCGTGGTCACCGGGATCATCACCGCGTCGAGCACCACGCGGGCCGACGGTTCCAGCGCGTCGAAGTCAACGGCGAACCGGTCCGAATCGAGGCCCAGAACAGCACCGACCACAGGCGCGCCGTCGGCCGCCGTCGCGATGGTTCGCACGACGTCGCTTCTCTCTCGCGGGCTGAGCGTGAAGGGTTCGGCGATCGCGCCCAGGGCGATCACGCCGTCGCACCCACACCGGCGGAGGTGCTGCACGACGCGGCACAGCGAGGGCCGGTCCACCGCACCGTCCCTGGTGAAGGGAGTGGGCACCATGCCCCACGCCGTGACCCTTCTCAGTTCACTGGTCCCCCGCGTCACAGTCATGGCAGTTCAGAAGCCCTTCCAGTAAATTACATGCTATTCTGTCAAGATAGCATCCAATCTAGGAGGTCACGGTGACCGACACCGACCGCGAGATTCCCCCGACGCCCGGCGACACGCTTCTGTTCCAGAACGATCGCGTCCGCGTATGGTCGATGACCCTCGAACCCCACGGAATGTTCGACTTCCACCAGCACCACCACGATCATGTCGTGGTGTGGCCCGAGCCCGGCATCGCGCAAGGACAGGATCTGGGCGACGAGGACTGGGGAATCAGCCAAGTCGCCGAGCCCGGATTCGTTCTCTACAAGACAGTGGGACGTAAGCAGCCCCTCACACCACACCGCATCCGGAACCTCGAGGATCGGACCGTCACCCACTTCATCATCGAACTGCTCGACGAATCCCCGAGCGAGCACGAACTCCCCTGGGAACACAACGACCGAGGGTCGTTCACGAAGTAGTCTGCTCGGGAAGATCCACCGCCTCCGAGCCACTGTTGCGAGTGAGGTCGGCGCAGGGGAACTGTCGCGCAGTCACAGCGGCCGGTCACTATGAGAAGTCGAATCGACGAGGACGACGCTGAGCGCACCCGTACGCCCAGCGCCGTCCGAGCTTGCCCACTGGCTCGTCGGCAGCAATACCGGAGCCGGACCGAGGACACTCCGGTTGCCCCTGTGCCCGCCGCTGCCGGGTAGGCGTCCGAACACTGGGACAGGAACGTGGTGCGGGTCGACGCGAGAAGCGTCGGCCCACTTCACGTTCTGTGCGGTGTAATGTACCGATCCGACTCCGGTTCATCGGTGTCCGGCCGCGGCGATCATGAAGACCCTGGTCGGACTCACGGGCCTGACTGGCATGCTCATCCTGAACACCTTCATCAACTAGACCCGCGCGGCCCCGTCGAGCAGGTGCGGGCGAACGGCTCCGACCGGGTCGAGCTGCTCGTAGGCCCGGGCCACGTCGAGCAGGAACAGATCGTTGCCCGGGGCGGCGACGATCTGCACGCCGACCGGCAGACCCTCGGCGCTGAATCCGGCGGGAACGGAGATCGCGGGGCACCCCAGCACCGTCACGGTCAGCGCCGACGTCATCCAGTCGAGGTAGTCGTCGCAGCGGCGGCCGTCGACCGCCGCCGGGTACTCGAGTTCGGCGTCGAACGGCAGCACCTGGGACACGGGCATCACCAGAACGTCGTGGCGGGAGAAGAATTCGACGGCGCGAGCCTGGATCTCCGCCTGCGCCACCATGGCTTTCGCGATGTCGTCGGCGGAGAGCCGGTCGGCCTGCCGGATGTTGTCGAGCAGCGACGCCTTCAACATGTCGGGGGTGGCATCCGCCTGCGCTCCGAGGTCGATCTTGAACCGCCACGCCCGCAGGGTGCGGAACACCCACTCGGCGTCGGGAATCGACGGTGCGTCCTCGGCGACCACCGCACCCGCGGCGGCGAAGATCGACGACTGGCGGTCGTGGATCTCGCGGACCGGCGCGTCCACCGGGAAGAGGCCGTTCAGATCCGCGGACACCGCGACACGCAGACCCTGCAGGCCGGCGACACCGTGCCGGGGCGCGAGCGCATCGGCACTGAGCGAGCTGCGGATCCGCGCGTCGGGTCCGGAGATCACCGACAGCAGCAGTTCCAGATCGTCGACGTTGCGGGCCATCGGCCCCTGCGTCACCAGTGCATCCCAGGGCACGCTGTTGGGCCAGCACGGCACACGGCCCGGTGTGGGGCGCAATCCGACGACGTTGCAGAACGACGCCGGGTTGCGCAGCGACCCGCCCATGTCGCTGCCGTCGGCGAGCGGAATCAGTCCCGCGCCCAGTGCGGCTGCGGCGCCGCCGCTCGACCCGCCCGCACTCCTGGTGGGGTCGTACGGGTTGGTGGTGGTCCCGAAGACGGGGTTGAACGTGTGCGAGCCGGCGGCGAACTCGGGAACGTTGGTCTTGCCGATCGTGACGGCGCCGGCCGCGGTGACGCGTTCGGCGATCAGCTCACTGGTCTGGGGCACGTTGTCGACGAGCAGGGGCGAACCGGCGACCGTGGGGAATCCAGCGACGTCGTGAGTGTCCTTGAATGCGAACGGAAGTCCGTGCAGCGGACCCACAGGGTCGCTGGCGGCCGTCTGCGCGTCGGCGGCGGCGGCGGTGGCGTGCGCGCGGTCCAGGTCGAGGCTGACGAGCGCGTTGACCGTCGGATTCACGTGCGCGATCCGGTCCGTGTGCAGGGCGAGCAGCTCGCGGGCCGAGATGTCCTTGCTGCGGAGTGCGGTGAGCATCTCACGCGCGGTCGAGTAGTGGTCGATGGTCATTTCGAGGTCTCCAGGATCGGGGCGGCGGCCGGACGGTCTTCCGACGGCGCGGGGGTCGGGGTGCGGGGACGGGCGACGCGGACCACGGTCTCGACCGCCGCGATCACCGCGAGGTTGAGGACCAGGCCGCAGATGCCCGCGTCGATGTTGGCGAGGTTCAGGTCGAACACGGTCATCACGATGACGGTGAGCATGCCCACGAGCAGTCCGGCGAACACGGATTGCTTGGCGAGCAACGGCTTCTCGGGCAGGGCGAGCGCCAGGCCGGGGGCGAGCTGGCTGAGACCGCCGAACGTGAGGAGCAGCAGGTTGGCCAGCAGGTCGGGGCGGGTCAGGCCGAGCACCAGGGCCACGGTGGCAGCGGCGATCACGACGAGGTGGTTGAACCGGAGCTTCGTGCGCTCGCTCTCGATCTTCACCAGGTTGTGCGAGGCCAGGGTGGAGATGCCGATGCAGATGGCGCCGGCGGGCAGCATCGCGGCGGACGCGGCGGCGATCGCGATCAGGCCGAGCGCCCAGTTCGGCAGCGCTCCCCCGGCCAGCGTGAGCAGGACGGCGTTGCTGCTGGTGTTCGGGTTCAGTGCGAGGATCCCGACGAAACCCAGCATGATCGGGAGGATCATGACCACCTGGTACATCGGCAGAAAAGTGTTGTTGGATCGGATTACTCGGCCGTTCTTCGCGGCGAGCAGCGGCGGCCACAGGTGCGGGGTGGTGAGGAAGCCGCAGCCGATCGCGGAGATCAGCAGGCTGGTGGTCCACCAGACCTTGTCGTAGTCGCCGGGATTCACGGTCAGCATCTCGCTGTGGGTCTGCGCGATCTGGCCGAACACGTCGCCGATGCCGCCGGCGAAGTGCAGCGGGATCACGATGGACAGCACCACGACGGCGAGCAGGATCAGGACGTCCTTGACGTAGGCGGTGCGCGCCAGGCCGTGGATGCCTGCCCACAGCACGAACCCGACGACGAGAACGGTCGCGACGATCATGCTCAGCGTGCCCGAACTCGCGCTGCCCGTGACGAGGCGGACGATGAGACCGAGGCCGGTGATCTGCAACTGCAGGTACGGCAGCAGGAAGATGATGCCGCACAACGCGACCAACCGGCCGAGCAGCGGGCTGCGGTAGCGGTCGGCGAAGAAGTCGGCCTGGGTGATGTAGCCGCGATCCTTGCTGAGCTTCCAGATCCGCGGTCCGATGAAATACAGGGCCACGTAGCCGAGCGGGATATACGGGATTGCGTACGTGGCGCCGATGCCCGCGGTGAACGCGATGCCGGCGACGCCGAGGAACGTGAACGTGGTGAACGATTCACCTGCCTGCAGGAAGAAGCTGGTCACCACACCGAAATTCCGCTTGCCGACCGTCCACTCGCTCAGGTTCCGAGCGCGTGTCCGGTGTCCGCCGACGGCGATCACGGCGAGACCGATCATGCCTGCCAGGGTGATCCACAGAGCCGAGTTCGTCATCGGAGGCCCGCTTCCTCGAGGCGGTGGCCGTCCTCGAACGGCCGGACGAGGCCGAACTCCACCGCCGCCAGCGCGGGCAGCAGCAGGAGCACCCACGCCGAGCACCACACGAGCAGCCGGGGCATGCCCAGCCACAGATCGGCCGTGTTCACAAACGGCAGCCACACGGCGGTGACGAGCGCGAGCACCGGGGCGACCGGGACGAGCAGCAGCCAGCGGCGCTGCGGCGAATCCTCGATCGCCCCGAGAATGGCTTCTCGATGCATGCTGTTCCTTCTTCCATCCAGGGGAGTAGAGGAAGCATGCGTGGTGCGGATCACAGCACTCAACCGCTGAGGGAGGTTCGGCGAAATCGGCCACCGAGCTGTCGGAGATCGCAATCAGACGCGTCGGAGGGGCCGTCCGATGTCGAAATCCGTCACATCACCCTGCCGCTGCGCTTGACCGCCTGCACCACCATGTTGGTTTCCAGCGCCAGGGCGTCCGCCACCCACGGGGCGGTGGTGATGTAGTCGTAGAGCACCGACTCGTCGGGTGCGGCGATGTTCGCGACCACCTGGTACTCGCCCGCCGTGCCCGCGGCGTACCGCACGTAGGGCATCTCGAGCATCCCCCGCACCAGCGGTTCGATCCGGTTGCGCTGGGTCTTGATGAACAGCATCGCCTCGGCCCGCAGCCCGAACAGCGCGGGATCCACCACCACCCGGAGACTGATCGCGCCCTCGGTGAGCAGCGACTGGACGCGCCGCCGGGCCGTCGCCTCGGACACCCCGGCGGTGCGGGCGAGGGCGGTGGTGCCCACCCGCCCGTTCTGCGTGAGTTCGCGGATGATGGTGCGGTCGACGGGATCCCGGGTGCCGCGCTCCAGGTCGGTGAGGAAGGACGCCGGAGGCGCGACCCCGCCGATCGATTCCTTCTCGGCCAGGGTCAGCACCCCGGCCTCCCATTCACGGACCGTGCGGAAGTACCGCAGCACGGGGTCCGTCCAGCTCCGGACGACGCCCATCGTCGCGGGCAGTTCGTCCATGACGAGTTTCGGGAGGCGGTCCCGGGACACGTGGATCTCGGCCACGCAGTCGGCGGTGCCGGTGAGGATGTAGACGAAGATGCAGTCGCTGCGCTGGGCGAGGGCGCTCGCCGCCACCCGCACCGTTCCCGGGGAGCACTGGAGGCGGACGATCGCGGTGCCGCCGCTGTTCGCGACGGCGGTGACGGCCACCCGGCCGGACTCGAGGAGCGCGATGCCGTGCCGGGTCACGTTCCGCTCGGGTTCGCCGAGCGCCTGGGCGATCCGGCTCCACGAGCACCGCCCGTCGACCTGGAGGGCAGCGACGATCCGCTGATCGAGCGAGAACCTGCGTTCGGTCATTGCAGAAGCCTGCCCTCCATGCCTTTGCGTCACGGACGGCGTCCTCGACGACGCCACGTGTGCATGCGATGGTAGGCCAGTCCCTGACGTCGAGAACTCCGATCCGGTCGCGGGCCGAATCGCACCCGCGCATGGAGGGTCGAAACCGCTGGACTGCAGGGCAATACGCCCCGGTCCCGGGTCGGCGGCCGAGAAGGTGAGCCGCCAAAGGTTAGGCTAACCGTATATGGTCGGGGTGTGACGGTACGCATCGCGACGCGCGCCGCAGTTGTCCACTACGAAAGGTGATCGCACATGCAGTCGACGGCCGTTGCCGGGTCCGCAGAGACTTCGGCGGATCTTCCGCCGGGCGCGCCGTTCGTCCTCTCCCGCCCACACGGCACCGTGATCGCCGACGGCATTCGCACCGGTTTCGACTCGGCCCGCGACGCCGCCGCGGCCCTGAAGAGCGGCACCGTCACCTCGGTGGCCGGGGCGCTCGCCTTCGACCCGTCGCATCCCGCCGCGCTCGTCGCACCGCAGACGCTGCGACATCACCCGGGCAGCTGGACTCCTCGCCTGCAGACGCTTCCGCATGTGCGCGCCTGCGCGTCGGTCCCGCCGGAGGACGAGCACCTCGCCCGCGTCGCCGCCGCCATTCACGTGCTACGCGAACCGCAGGCCGCACTGTACAAGGTGGTGCTCGCCCGATCGGTCGTCCTGCACGCCGAGGAACCGCTGCACCCGCACACGCTGCTCACGAGGCTCGTCGCGAACGACCTCGGCGGCAACGGCTTCAGCGTCGATCTGAGCGCCGCGGGCCCCGGCTGGTCGGGACGGCACCTCGTCGGCTCGAGCCCGGAGGTACTCATCCGCCGTCGCGGCGACACCGTGACCTGCCATCCTCTCGCCGGCTCGGCTCCCCGGCACGCCGACCCCGAGATCGACCGGCAGACAGCGGAGAACCTCGCCGCCTCGGAGAAGAACCTGCGTGAGCACGCCCTCGTCGTCGACGCACTGCGCGCGAGCCTCGAACCGTTCTGCACCGAACTCGACATCCCCGACCGGCCCACCCTCACCAGCACCCCGCAACTGTGGCACCTCGGCACACCCGTAACGGGACGGCTGCGGGACCGCTCGGTGACCGCCCTGGACCTCGCCGTCGCCGTGCACCCGACCCCGGCCGTGTGCGGCACCCCCACCGACGCCGCGCGTGTGCTGATCGGCGAACTCGAGGGCGACCGCGGCTTCTACGCCGGCGCCGTAGGCTGGGCCGACGCCGACGGGGACGGCGAATGGATGGTCACCATCCGGTGCGCGCAGATCGACGCCGACGGCACCACCGTCACGGCGTACGCGGGCGGGGGCATCGTCGCCGCCTCCGAACCGGACGACGAACTCGCCGAGACCACAACCAAACTGGGCACCGTCCTCGCGGCACTGGGACTTCCCCGATGAGCGGCACGACACTGGTCGTCGGGGCGGCGCAGGGCATCGGGCGGGCCACGGCCGTCACCCTGTCGCGGTCCGGCCACCGCCTGGTACTGCTCGATCGTGACGCCGACGGCCTCGCCGCCACCGCCGCACTGCTCGACACTCCTCCGCTCGGCACCGCCGTCACCGACATCCGCGACGCCGACGCCGTCACCGGCACCGTCCGCCGGATCGAGGACGCGCACGGCCCCGTCACCGCCCTCGCGCACGTGGCCGGGATACTCGAGACCGGGTCGGTGCTCGACGCCGATCCCGCGAGTTGGCAGCGCGTGTTCGACGTCAACGTCACCGGTCTCGTCAACGTGCTGCGGGCTGTCGGCACCGGAATGCGTGACCGCTCAGCCGGTTCCATCGTCGTGGTCGGTTCCAACGCCGCCGGCGTCCCCCGCACCGGGATGGGCGCGTACGGCGCGTCCAAGGCCGCCGTCGCGATGATCGTCCGGGTGCTCGGCCTCGAACTCGCCGAATACGGGATCCGCGCCAACATCGTCGCCCCCGGCTCGACGGACACCGCGATGCAGCGGTCGCTGTGGTCGGACCCCGCCGACGACACCGGGGCGCGCGGCGCGATCGACGGCGACCTCGGCTCGTTCAAGGTCGGCATCCCGCTGGGCCGCATCGCCGACGCCGCCGACATCGCCGACTCCGTCGAGTTCCTCCTGTCGGACCGGGCGCGGCACATCACCATGCAAGCCCTCTACGTCGACGGCGGCGCTACCCTCCAAGCCTGACGGCCCCGAACAGCCATGCCCGTGAAAGGACTTTCGATGACCACGAGCGTTCGCGCTCCCCTGGAGACCACCACCGGCTATCCCGCCGAACTCGTCGCACGCTACCGTGCCGCCGGGTACTGGACGGACGAGACGTTCCAGCAGTTCCTGGGCGCCCGCGCCGAGCGATTCGGGGACGCGATCGCCGTGACCGGACCGGACGCGGCCGGCGCCGACCGCGCCCTCACCTACCGGGAACTGTCCGACCGCGCCGACCGGCTCGCCGCCGGGCTGCAGTCGTCGGGGGTGCAGCCCGGCGACCGGGTGGTGGTGCAACTGCCCAACATCGTCGAGTACGTCGAGGTGATCTTCGCGGTCTTCCGGCTCGGCGCCCTGCCGGTGTTCGCGTTGCCCGCGCACCGCTCCCAGGAGATCTCCTACTTCTGCAGTTTCGCCGACGCCGCGGCCTACGTCGTCACCGACACGCACGCCGGCTTCGACTACCGCACGCTCGCCCGCGACGTGGTGGCGTCGGCGGAGAACCCGCCGAGAGTCTTCGTGGCCGGCGACGCGGAGGAATTCACCTCCCTCGACGAACTGCGGTCGGCGGACCCGATCTCGGACGAACCGGCGGCGGGTCCGGAGTCCGTGGCGTTCCTGCAGCTCTCGGGCGGAACCACCGGGGTGTCGAAGCTGATCCCGCGCACCCACACCGACTACCTGTACTCGGTGCGTGAGTCGGACCGCATCTGCGGCATCGACGAGAACACCCGTCTGCTGGTCGTTCTCCCTGCGGCGCACAACTTCCCGATGAGCTCCCCGGGCATCCTCGGCGTGCTGCACGCCGGTGGCCGCGTGGTGCTCGCCCCGGATCCGAGCCCCGACACCGCGTTCGCGCTCATCGAGCGGGAGGGCGTCACGATCGCGTCGCTGGTGCCGCCGCTCGCGTTGGCGTGGCTGTCCGCCGCGGCCCGCACGGACCGGGACATCTCGAGCCTCGAGGTGCTGCAGGTCGGCGGCGCGAAGTTCAGCGCCGAGGCCGCCAAGCGGGTGCGCCCCGAACTCGGGTGCACGCTGCAGCAGGTCTTCGGGATGGCCGAGGGCCTGGTCAACTACACCCGGCTCGACGACCCGGAAGACACGATCGTCACCACCCAGGGCAGGCCGATCAGCCCCGACGACGAGGTACGCGTCGTCGACGACCACGGCGAACCCGTCCCGAGCGGCACGTCCGGTCACCTGCTCACCCGCGGCCCCTACACCATCCGCGGGTACTACCGGGCCCCCGAACACAATTCGACGGCGTTCACCGAGGACGGCTTCTACCGCACCGGCGACATCGTCCGCCTCACCGACGACGGCTATCTCGTCGTCGAGGGCCGCGCGAAGGACCAGATCAACCGCGGCGGCGAGAAGGTGGCCGCGGAAGAGGTCGAGAACCATCTGCTCGCGCACCCGGCCGTCGCCGACGTCGCGGTCGTGTCCATGCCCGACCAGTACCTCGGCGAACGCAGTTGCGCGTTCGTCGTCGTCCAGGGTGAGCAGCCGAAGGCCGTCGAACTCAAGAAGTTCGTCCGCGGCCGCGGGCTCGCCGACTACAAGGTGCCCGACAAGGTGGTGTTCGTCGACGAGTTCCCGGTCACCGGTGTCGGCAAGATCAGCAAGTCCGAACTGCGCCGGGCACTGGAGAAGACGTTCGTCACGCCGTGACGGCGGCTACCACCAACCCGAGTGACGCCTGCACGGGTTCGTCGAGGATTTTCGCGCACCGTGGAATGACGAGCGCCTCGGAGGCGTTGGCGACGAGTATGAGCGAACAGCCAGAACTCAGCCCCGAGGGGTGGGTACGTGACCAGACCGAGAAGATCCTGGAACAGGGTACGACCGACGGCGTCCAGGTGTTGGACCGTCCGATCGTCCTGTTCACCACCACCGGGGCGAAGTCCGGCAAGAAGCGCTACGTCCCGTTGATGCGGGTCGAGGAGGACGGCAGGTACGCGATGGTTGCGTCCAAGGGCGGCGCACCCGGCCACCCGTCGTGGTACTTCAATGTGAAGGCGCACCCGCAGATCTCGGTGCAGGACGGGGCGACGGTTCGCGACCTCACCGCGCGTGAGATCGACGGCGCCGAGCGCGAGCACTGGTGGGAGCTGGCGGTGGCCGCTTTTCCGCCGTATGCGGAGTACCAGACCAAGACCGAACGACGGATCCCGGTCTTCGTGCTCGAGTGACCTGCCGTCGCGGCTGAAGGACCGTCGCTCCCAACGCACTCCGCGGCGCGAAGTGCGTTGGGAGCGGCCGGTTCAGCCGAGTGCGGCCAAGCGTGTCCAGGTGTCGACGACGGTGTCCGGGTTCAGCGACATGGACTCGATGCCCTGTTCGAGCAACCATTCGGCGAGATCGACATGGTCGCTGGGCCCCTGCCCGCAGATACCCACGTACTTGCCGCGCGCCTTGCACGCCGAGATCGCCGCTGCGAGCATGTGCTTTACAGCGGGGTCACGTTCGTCGAAGGAGTCTGCGACGAGCGCGGAATCGCGGTCGAGCCCGAGCGTCAACTGCGTCATGTCGTTCGATCCGATGGAGAACCCGTCGAAGTGGTCCAGGAACGCGTCGGCGATGACCGCGTTCGAAGGCACCTCGCACATCATGATGACCTCGAGTCCGTTCTCGCCGCGGCGAAGGCCGTGCGAGGCCAGCAGCGAGATGACACCTTCGGCCTCGGTGAGGGTTCGGACGAACGGGATCATGATCTTGACGTTGGTCAGGCCCATCTCGTCGCGGACGTACTTCAGTGCGGCGCATTCCATGGCGAAACAGTCGGCGAAGTCCTTCGACAGGTACCGCGACGCGCCGCGGTAGCCGATCATCGGGTTCTCCTCCTCGGGCTCGTAGAGTTCGCCGCCGACGAGCTTCGCGTACTCGTTGGACTTGAAGTCCGACATGCGCACGATCACCGGATGCGGCGCGAAGGCTGCCGCGATCGTCGCGACGCCCTCGGCGACCCTGTCCACGAAGAACTCGCGGGCGCCCGGATAGGCGGCGATCGCCTCACCGATCTGCTCCTTCAGCGGCCCGTCGAGGGTGTCGAAGTCGAGCAGGGCCTTCGGGTGGATACCTATTTGGCGGTTGATGATGAACTCGAGGCGCGCGAGTCCGACACCACTGTTCGGCAGGCGGGAGAATGCGAACGCCTGTTCAGGGGTACCGACGTTCATCATGATCTTGGTGCTGATCTCGGGCATCGCCTCGATCGCGGACTCGGTGACGTCGAAGTCGAGCAGCCCTTCGTACACGTAACCGGTGTCGCCCTCCGCGCACGAGACCGTCACCTCGCGACCGGCGGTGAGCGACCGCGTGGCCCCACCGGTACCGACGACGGCGGGAATGCCCAGTTCGCGCGCGATGATCGCGGCGTGGCAGGTGCGGCCACCGCGGTTGGTGACGATGGCGCCGGCGCGCTTCATGATCGGCTCCCAGTCGGGGTCGGTCATGTCCGCGACGAGCACCTCACCGGCCTGGAACTCGTGCATCTGTTCCACCGATTCGAGCACCCGGACGGCGCCGGCTCCGATGCGGGCGCCGATCGCCCGGCCTTCGACGAGGACCGTGCCGGTCTCGTTGAGCCGGAACCGCTGCTGGCCGGTCACCGCGGCCCGCGACTGCACGGTCTCCGGACGCGCCTGCAGGATGTACAGCTCGCCGTCGACGCCGTCCTTGCCCCACTCGATGTCCATCGGACGCCCGTAGTGCTCCTCGATCAGCAGCGCCTGGCGGGCGAGCGCCTCGACCTCCGCGTCGGTGAGGCTCAGCAGTCGCCGATCCACGGGCTCGACGTCGACGAACTCCGTCGTCCGGCCGACCGAGCGGTCGGCGGTGTAAACCATCTTGGTGGCTTTCGATCCGACGCCGCGCTTGAGAACCGCAGGACGGCCCGCGCGCAGGGCAGGCTTGTACACGTAGAACTCGTCGGGGTTCACCGCACCCTGGACGACGGCCTCACCCAGGCCGTACGAGGAGGTCACGAACACAGCGTCGGCGAAGCCCGACTCTGTGTCGATGGTGAACATGACCCCGGACGTGCCGATGTCGGAGCGCACCATCTTCTGCACGCCCGCGGACAGAGCGACGGCGTCGTGGTCGAACTTGTGGTGCACCCGGTACGCGATGGCGCGATCGTTGTACAGCGACGCGAACACCTCGTGCATCGCCTGCAGGATCGCGTCGATGCCGCGCACGTTGAGGAAGGTCTCCTGCTGCCCGGCGAAGGACGCGTCCGGAAGGTCCTCGGCGGTCGCGCTGGACCGCACGGCGAACGACGCGTCGTCCGATCCGCCCGACAGCTCCGCGTACGCCGTCCGGATGTCGGCCTCGAGATCGGTCGGGAACGGCTGCTCCATGACCGCCGCGCGGATCTCGCGGCCCGCCTCGGCCAGCGCCCGGACGTCGTCGGTGTCGAGGTCGGCGAGCCGAGCGCTGATCTTCTCGGCCAGAACAGTGCCCGCAGCGCTCGGTTGATTCACGAATCGGCGGAACGCGTCGGCGGTCGTCGCGAAGCCGTTGGGGACCCGGACCCCGACGTTGGTCAGGTTGCGGACCATCTCGCCCAGAGACGCGTTCTTGCCGCCGACCTGCTCGAGATCGGCGAGGCCGAGGTCGGCGAACCATCGGACGTTGCTGTTCATGGACGGGCTCCTCAATCGTGACGGTGGGCCCTGCGTGCAAGCACTTGCAGGATGAGTGTGGACATTTCTTCGACGGATTTGGCCGACGAGTCGATGACGGGCAGGTCGTGCGTGCGGTACAGCGCCTCCGCACGCTTGAGTTCGTAAGCGCACTGGCGCAGCGACGCGTACGTCGAGTCTGGGCGACGTTCCGTCCGGACCGCGCTGAGACGAGCCGCGGTGGTGATTATCCCGAAGCAGCGGTCCTGCAGATGCAGGATGGGGCGTGGCAGGTCGGTGCTCGCCAGATCCTCGTCGACCAGAGGGTAGTTCGCGACACGAAGTCCGTGTTGCAGTGCGAGGTACATGGTCGTCGGGGTCTTCCCGCAGCGCGACGGCGCAACCAGGATCACGTCGGCCTTGTCCAGTGTGCGGACACTTTGGCCGTCGTCGTGTTCGATCGCGTACTCGACGGCCTGCATACGCGCGTTGTAGCGCTTGACATCGCCCACCCCGTGCAGGCGCGCCGGGGTCCGGGCGCCCCGGGTGCCGAGGATGGACTCGACCTGCTGCATGTGCATGTCGAAGAAGTCGATCACAGGTGCGCGGGTCCGCTGCAATTCGTGACGAACGTCATCGAGCGCGGCCGTGACGAACACCAGGGGTGTCATGCCGCGGTCCATCGTGGTGTCGATCCTGCGCACGACCTCGCGGGCGTCGTCGGGCGTGGTGATGAACGGGATCACTGTCCGCTCGAACCGGTGGTCGGGAAAGTGCAGGAGCAGGGCGTTGCCCATGGTCTCCGCGCTGATCCCGGTGCTGTCCGAGAGGAAGAAAACCGGGATCGCGTCACCGGCATACGTCTCAGTCACCGGTCCATTCCTATCGTCGCCGTCACACGGTGGGCTCCATCTTTTCCTAGACGCTTTTCGAGCTGTCAGGCAGGTCGCGTAACGGGCCGTTGATGAGGTGTTCACGGAGGTCGCGGAACATCTCCGCGGCTACGCTCGGGCCTGCATCCGTGTAGCCGAGAGTGACGAGGAGACGTCCGTATGTGCCTGGTCCTGTTCGCCTGGCATACCCGCCCCGACCTCCCCCTGGTCGTCGCGGCCAACCGCGACGAGTTCTATGCCCGCCCCACCGAACCGCTGCGCCGTTGGGACGACGGCTTCGTCGCGGGCCGCGATCTGCTCGCAGGCGGAACGTGGATGGGCATCTCCGACGCCCTGCGGTTCGCGGCCGTCACCAACGTCCGCGACGGCGCCCCCGCGACCGGGGCCCGGTCCCGCGGAGACCTGCCCGTCGACTTCCTCCGCGGCCGGCTCTCACCCGCCGACCACGCCGGACAGGTGGCCGCGACCGGCGCCGAGTACGGCAGCTTCAACCTGCTCGTCGGCGACCCCGCCGAACTGTGGTGGGTCACCAACCGGCCCCACGGTCGCAGGCTGCGCGTCGAATCCGGTGTGCACGGCCTGTCCAACGCCGAACTCGACACCCCGTGGCCGAAGGTGACGGGCGGCAAGCAGGCGTTCGCCGCCGCGCTCGCCGCGGACGACGGCAGCCCCGAATCGGATCCGGGGGCGTACTTCGACGTGCTCGCCGACAGCGACCCGGCACCGTGGGACGCGCTGCCGGACACGGGCATCGGGCCCGAACTCGAACGCGCCCTGTCGTCCCGGTTCATCCGCCACGGCGAATACGGGACGCGGGCGTCGACGGTGCTGCGGGTCCGGGCGGACGGCACCTACGACATCACCGAGCGACGGTTCGACGAGAGCGGCCCCCTCCCCACGTGAGCGGCAAAGTGTGCTCCCGCACGCTTTGCCGCTCACCTAGGAGAGGGAAGACCGGATGACCGCCGCCGTCTGGTCGAGCGCGATCCGGCTCGGCGACTTCGGCATTCCACGCAGCCCGAATCCGTCACCGGCAGTGCGCGGCACCACGTGCAGGTGCACGTGGAAGACCTCCTGGCCGGCGGCGATCCCGTCGGCCAGGAACAGGTTGACACCCTGAGCCCGCATCGGCCCGTGCCGCAACGCGGTCGCGAGACGCTGCCCCACCGCGAACACCGCCGCACCGTCGCCCGGGTCGAGGTCGGCGAGCCCACTCGCGTGCCGCTTCGGGACCACCAGCAGGTGTCCGGACGTCCACGGCCGGATGTCCATGAACGCCAGCACGTCCTCGTCCTCGTGCACGACGCTGGCATCGGATCGGCCCGACACGATCTCGCAGAAAATGCAGTTCACGTAGGCACCTCCGGTGCTTGTGCGTGGTTAAGGAGTGCAGGCACTCGCCAAGCACGCACGGGCGGCGGAGCCGCCTACAGGATCGGGGACGGCTGGTAGGCGGCCGCCTCGGGGTTGGCGTCGACGAGCTTCTGCACCTGCGCCACGACCGTGGCAACCTGCGCCTCTGCGGCACCGATGAACGCCTTCTTGTCGGCGAGAGCCTGGTCGAGGGCGGCCCGGTCGAGGGGCAGGCGGTCGTCGGCGGCCAGACGGTCGAGGAGGTCGGGCTCCTTGCCCTGCTCGCGCATCGCCAGCGCGACGGCGACGGCGTGTTCCTTGATGACCTCGTGCGCGGTTTCCCGGCCCACTCCGGCCCGCACCAGGGCCATCAGGACCTTGGTGGTGGCGAGGAACGGCAGGTACCGGGTGAGTTCCTTCTCGATGACGGCGGGGTAGGCGCCGAATTCGGCGAGCACCGTCAGGAACGTCTCGATCAGTCCGTCGATCGCGAAGAACGCGTCCGGCAGCGCGACGCGGCGCACCACCGAGCAGAACACGTCACCCTCGTTCCACTGCGCGCCCGCCAGTTCGGCGGCCATCGACGCATAACCGCGAAGCACGACCTGCAGTCCGTTGACGCGCTCGCAGGAGCGGGTGTTCATCTTGTGCGGCATCGCCGACGACCCGACCTGGCCGGGCTGGAAGCCCTCGGTGACCAGTTCGTGGCCGGCCATCAGGCGGATGGTGTGCGCGAACGACGACGGCCCGGCCGCCACCTGTACCAGCGCGGACAGCACGTCGTGGTCCAGCGACCGCGGGTACACCTGGCCGACGCTCGTGAACACGTGGGAGAAGCCGAGGTGCTCGGCGACCTTCTGCTCCAGCGCCTCGAGCTTGGACGCGTCGCCGTCGAGGAGGTCGAGCATGTCCTGTGCGGTGCCCATGGGGCCCTTGATGCCGCGCAGCGGGTAGCGGTCGATCAGCTCGCGCAGCCGGGTGAGCGCGACGAGCAGTTCGTCGGCGGCGGATGCGAACCGCTTGCCCAGCGTGGTGGCCTGCGCCGCGACGTTGTGCGACCGGCCTGCCATGACGAGGCTGCTGTACTCGGCGGCCCGCTCGGCGAGCCGGGCCGCCACCGCGACACCGTGTGCGTGGACGTGCTCGAGCGACCGCAGGATCTGCAGCTGCTCGACGTTCTCGGTGAGGTCGCGGCTGGTCAGCCCCTTGTGGACCTGCTCGTGGCCGGCGAGGGCGTTGAACTCCTCGATGCGGGCCTTCACGTCGTGACGGGTGACGCGCTCACGGTCGGCGATGGAGTCGAGGTCCACCTGCTCGAGCACGCGTTCGTAGTCGGCGAGCGCCTCGGCCGGCACGTCGATCCCGAGTTCCGCCTGGGCACGCAGCACGGCGATCCACAGCTGACGCTCGAGGATGATCTTGTGCTCGGGCGACCACAACTCGACGAGTTCGGGGCTGGCGTAACGGTTGGCAAGGACGTTCGGGATGCGGCTCACGAGTCCTCAGTTTACGGCGGCGCTACAGCTCGACGTGGTCCGGCCGGTCGAGGGCGGGCGCGACGACGTCGACGACGTCGAGCAGCATCGCCCGGGCGAGGGCCCGCAGGTCGGCGTCGTGCTCGCCGAGCGCGGTGACCACGGCTCCGTCGACGACGGCGACCAGCCGCCGGAGTTGCTCCTGCCGGACGTCGCGGTCGGAGCGCCGCAGCGCCTCGGTGAGGACGTCGTCCAGTTGCGCGCGCAACCGCAACTGGACTTCCCGCAGTTCGGGGCGACGCGCGCAGGCCGTGAACCGCTCGTACCGGGAGATCAGCCTCTCCCGGCAGTCCTCACTGATCAGGGCCGGTCCGACGAGCAGATCCAGGAGGAGGTCGACGGTGGACTCACGGCCGCGGCGCCGATGCGTGACGTCCTCGACGCGGCCGCGCATGACCGCGAGGTCGCGGTTGCCGTTGCATTCGACGGCCTTCGCGATCAGGTCGTCCAGGGACTCGAAGTAGTAGGTGGTCGACGCGAGCGGGAGGTCGGCGCGGGTGGCCACCGAGCGGTGCCGGACCGCGTCGAATCCACCCTCGAGCAGGAGATCGGCGGCAGCCTCGACCAGCGCCTGTCGGCGCCGTTCGCCCTTCGGAGTTGCCGCGGATGACACCAATTCATCCTGCCAGCCGCGGGTGCCGCACCAGGGCGGATTGGGCGACAGACCGCGAAGTATGTGGGTGGCGGCGCGCACCCGCGTAGCGTCGGAACGATGCGGGTGTCGGTGCGGATGCTGGCCCTGGGATGCGCGGCGGCGGCGCCGTTGGTCCTGGCGTCGGCGTGCGGGTCCGACGGCGATGCGGCACCCGATCCGGCGCCCGTGTTCACCGCCGCTGCGTGCCCGTCGCCGAACGTCCCGGGATTGCCGCAACTGGACCTCGGCGCCGAGTTCAGCTGCGGAACGTTGACCGTGCCGGGGGACCGCTCCCGTCCGGACGGACGACGCATCGAACTGGCCGTGACACGGCTCGCTGCCACGTCTGCGACCCCGCGACCCGACCCGCTCGTCTATCTCACGGGCGGTCCGGGCGGGCCCGCGCTCGCGAGCGCCGCCCAGGTCGCGCCGCTCGGGCTGAACCGCGACCGCGACGTCCTGTTCCTCGGCCAACGCGGCACCATGCATTCCGACCCCTTCCTGGCATGCCCCGAGATCGACGAGTTCCAGGCGGCGCAGACGGGTCTGAGCCCGCTCGATCCGGCGACCGCCCCGCTCGACGCCGAGGCCACCCGGACCTGCCGCGACCGGGTCGCCGGGGGTGGCTACGACCTCGGCGCGTACGACACCACGGAGAATGCCGCCGACGTCGCGGATCTGCGGGTTGCGCTCGGCCTGGACGAGTGGAACGTCTACGGCGTCTCGTACGGCACCGACCTCGCGCTCACCGTGCTCCGCGACCACCCGGACGGCATCCGCAGCGTGGTGCTGGACTCGGTCGTGCCGACGCAGAACAACATCATCGAGGGCTTCTGGCCGGGCGCCGCCGAGGGCTTCCGGGCACTGTTCGACGCGTGCGCGGCCCAGCGGGCGTGCGCCGCGGCGTACCCGGGTCTGGAGGACGAATTCACCGCGACCGTGAACCGGCTGGCCGCCGCGCCGCTGACCGTCGACCTGTCCGGCAGGCGCGTCGTGCTCGACGGGTACACCTTCGCGAATCTGGTGATCCAGCAGAGCCTCGCGCCGGGCAACTACGCCGGACTCCCGGCGCTCGTCCACGCGACCGCAACCGGCGACGGCGTCCCTGCCGCGACCGCACTGCTCGGCACGGTGACGCCGCCCGGCCTCATCGGTTACGGACTGACGTTCGGGGTGTTCTGCGGCGAGCAGACGGCGTTCACCGACCGGGCGCAGGTCGCCGCCACCGCGAAGCGCGCGCTCCCGGACTTCCCGGACGCGGTGCTGTCGCTGGTGCCGCAGGCCGCCCGGATCTTCGACGACTGCGATGTCTGGGACGTGCCCGCGTCCGACACCGGCGTGCACGAGCCCACGGGAAGTGCCGTGCCGACCCTGCTCCTCACCGGGTCGCTCGACGCCGTCACCCCGCCGTCGCAGGCGCGGATCGCTGCCGCCACCCTGTCGCGGTCCGAGGTGCTCGAGTTTCCCGGGCTCGGCCACGACGTGCTGCAGTCCTCGGACTGCGCCCCGGCCGTCACGGTCGGTTTCCTCGAGCAGCCGACCGGCGGCTATGACACGAGTTGCCTGACGCGGGTGCAGACGCCGGTGTTCACGACCGGGTGAGAGCCGGAGGCCGGCAGGCGAGTCGGCGGAGCCGCAGGGCGATCGCCACCAGCGCCGGGAACGTCACGGCGAGAATTGTCATGCGCTGGAGGAGCCCGGCGACCTCGTGCAGCGGTGCGCCGCCCGGCATCGCGAACCTGCCGAGCAACACGAAGCAGCCCAGACCGACGATCCCGGCGACCCCGACGTAGCGCGCCAGGCCACGCCACCGCGGATCGGCGGCGAACCGGTGCGACAGCACCGCCAGGGCGAGCGCACTGCAGGAGAAGAACGTGACCCCCGCGATCACGTGATGGCCCGGATCGTAGGGTTCCCCTGCCGGATCCTCCCGCAACGGAAACACCGCGGCGAGGATCAGCCCCACCGCTGCCACACCGAGCAGAGCGGGCCCTGTCCAGCCGTGCCGCGTATTCGCGATGCCGCGGTGCAGTCCGGCCGCGAAGATCGTCAGCAGCACGGCGAAGGCGAGGAAGTTCAGCTGCTGGATCCAGCCACTCGGGTCCGCCTCGAGAGCACTGATCGGGTCGGCGATCCGGCTGTAGTCGTCCCGGAGGAGCGTCTCCTGGACGAGAAATCCCGCGGTGAACAGCACTGGACCCGCGATGCCCGCGCGGGCCACCCACCGCTGGAAGTCGGGGTGGGACAGACGAACTGACGTGGTGACCATGACCACGACGCTAGGGTGACGTCACCGCCCGGACATCGGGTAATTCACCCATCTTCCGAGGCGATCACCTGAGTCGTTCTACCCATTCAGTTGTCGGGGAGCACAGCTCCGGTCGCCTCGTCCACGTTCACGTCGTAGTCCCAGCCCTTGGCATCGCGGATGTGAATGTGCCACACCGGCTTACCGTCCCGCTGCTGCTGCTCCGAATTCGAGACCGTGCCACCCGGGACCGTCGCGAGCGCGATCTGCTCCGCCTGCTGCTGGGTCACCGCGCCGGCGGGGGGTGCGGGTGCGGCAGTCGTGGTGGTCTGCCCGTCCTGACTGTCGGACACCACCGTGCCGGTCGCCGCGTCGACGTTCACGTCGTAGTCCCAGCCCTTGGCGTCGCGGATGTGGACGTGCCACACAGGCTTACCGTCCCGCTGCTGCTGTTCAGAGTTCACGACCGTGCCGCCCGGGACCGTCGCGACAGCGGTCTGCTCCGCCTGTTCCTTGGTGACCGCCGCGGCCCCTGCCGCGCTCGTGGTCATGGGCGACGACGTCATCGCTGCTGTGGCCGACGTCGTGGCACTGGCGGAGGTCGACGGGCTGTCACTGCTGTCGGAACCGCATCCGCCCAGCAGCAGCGCGGAGGCCGCGACTACCGGGATCAGGCTCGCACAGCGCACAATTCTGCTGGTCATCGTGGCTCCTCGATCGCTCGACGGCGTCAAACCTGCCTGTCAGAGTACGGGAGCCACAACCGACCTCGCGGTAGTTTTCGCCAGTTCCCGGCGCGAGTCAGACCCTCACCACGCCCGGCACGACCGCCGCCCAAAGCTGCGCCGGGCGAGCACGAGCCAGATGATGGGCAGGAAGACGAGCGGGGGGACGCGGACCAGCGCGACCCACAGGATCGCGGCGAGGATGGCCACCACGAACACGAGTACCCGCAGCGCCGCCGCCTCCCGCCCCGGGTCGCGTCGCGTGCGCATCCGTTCGGGTTCGGGCGAGAAGCGCTGCTTGTCCGGCAGGTCCGCGAAGAGCGGCACGAGGTCGCTGGCGGTCTTGGCGAGGTACGCCGCCCGCACCCGCGCGTCGAACTCGTCGGTCTCGAGCCGTCCGGCTGCGAAATGTTCGGCGAGTGCCGCCGCTGCTTGCTCCCGCTCCACGGTCCCGATGCGGACTCCGCCAGGAAGGGGTGGCTGTGGATGACTGATCTCGCTCATGTCGTCGCCTCGCGCCTGGTTTGTAACACTGTAATCCTAGCCACAGTGTAGGCCTTCTATTCCTGGTCGCGCCCGTGGAAACCTTGCCGGCGCTGTTCCTCCGCGCGTTCCCGGCACCGCCGCACGAACTCGGCTTCCTCCGGGTCGGCGGGCAGCCGATCACGAGGAGTCTTCTGCGGCCGCCCGGCCACGATCCACAGCACCGAGCCGAGGAGCGGAAGTAGCAGCACGATCACCAGCCAGCCCTCCTTCGAGAGGTTCCGGAACTGGTCGTCGTCGGTGGTGACGGCGTCGGCGAAGCACAGGACCCACAACACGAATGCGAGCAACGCGACGTACAGCATCGCCGTTCTCCTTGCCTGGCGCGCCCGAACACGCAGTGCGCCCAAGTCCATCGAACAACTGCTGCGACGCCGCCGCAAGAGCGAACTACGGCTACAGCCAGCGGCCCAGTCGCACCAGGGATTCCCGGACCTCGGCCGTGGATCCGGCGAACGACAGCCGGACGGTCCGGTCTCCGTGGACGGTGTCGAAATCGATGCCGGGGGCCAGCGCCAGACCGGTGTCCTGCAGCAGCCGCGAGCACCATTCCGTCGACGTCGCGCCGTGGGTTCCGCCGAGCAGGTGCCCGATGTCGGCGTACACGTAGAACGCCCCGTCGGCGGGCGCGAGATCGGTGATGCCCAGCTCCGGGAGGCCGGTCAGCAGCAGCTCCCGGTTGACGGCGTAGCGCTGCACGTGGCCGTCGAGTTCGGCCCTCGATTCCTCGGTGAACGCGGCGATCGCCGCGTACTGGGAGATGGCGGGCGGGCACACCGTCATGTTCGACGCCAGCCGCTGCAACGGCCTGCGCAGCCCCTCGGGGACCAGCATCCAGCCCAGCCGCCAGCCCGTCATCGAGAAGTACTTGGACACCGAGCCGACGACGACGGACTCGCGCGACGTCTCCCACGAGCTGGTCATCGCCTGCTCGCCGTATCCGATGCCGTGGTAGATCTCGTCGGAGATCAGCAGCGTCCCGTGGGCGTCGCACCAGCAGGCGAGGGCGGCCAGTTCGCCGGGGTCGATGACGGTGCCGGTGGGGTTGGCGGGGCTCGCGACGATCAGCCCGGCGGGCGGCTCGGGCAGGGCGTCGAGCATCGCGACCGTCGGCTGGAACCGGGTGTCGGCTCCGCAGTCGATCTCGATGACGTTGCAGCCGAGCGCGGCGAGCGTGTTCCGGTAGGCCGGGTAGCCGGGGCGGGCGACCACCACGGTGTCGCCGACGTCGAAGGCGGCGAGGAACAGCAGCGTGAACGCGCCGGAGGAACCGGTGGTCACGACGACGTCCTCGGCGTCGACGTCGATTCCGTATTTGCCGGCGTGATATCCGGCGATCGCCTCCCGCAGCGGCAGGATCCCGAACGTCTCCGTGTAGCCGAGCAGGTGCCCGTCGAGCACTTCCCGTGTCGCGCGGAGCACCGGCTGCGGCGCGGGCGTGGACGGCTGCCCCGCGGCGAGCGTCAGCACGTCGCCGTGGGTGCGCTGACGTTCGGTGGCGGCCTTCCACACGTCCATCACGTGGAAGGTTTGGATGTTGGACCGCTGGGATTCGGGACGCACCCCATGACGCTAGCGTGAGCTGCTCACTCCCCCGCCAACGCGTCCCGCTGCGATTCCACCGTCTCCCGGATCGCCCCCACCACCGCCGCGACCTCCGGTCGCCGCAGCGACTCGGGCCGCGCCACGAGCCAGTACGCCAGCGTGGCCTCGACCTGCCCGGGCAGCACCCGCACGAGGTCGTCGTGGCGGTCGGCCATGAAGCACGGCAGCAGCCCGATGCCTGCCGACGCCCGGGTGGCCTCGACGTGCACGAACACGTTGGTCGACGTCACCGATTCGCGCATCGAGACGGTGAGGCGGCGCGCCAGGTCGAGTTCGTCGACCTGGAGCATCGAGTCGATGAAGTAGACGAGTGAGTGATCGGCCAGATCGCTCACCCGCGTCGGGGTGCCGTGTTCGGCCAGATACGACCGCGCGCCGTACAGGCCGAGCGTGTAGTCGGCCAGCCACAGCGCCTCCGCCCGGTGCACCTGCGGTTTGCCCACGACGATCTCGATGTCGAGTCCCGAGCGGTGCTGCGAGGCCCGGCGGGTGATCGCGACGATCTCCACGGACACGTCGGGGTGCCTGCTGCGGATCAGCGCGCCTGCGGGTGCCGCGATGTAGGCGCTGAACCCGTCGGTCGCCGAGACCCGGACGACGCCCTTCAGGTGGTCGGCGCCGCCGGGTTCGGTGACCAGTCCGTGGACGGCGGCCTCGACGCGTTCGGCGGCGGTCAGCGCCTGCCGCCCGAGGTCGGTGAGCTCCCACCCGCCGGCGGCCTTCACGAGGACCCGGCCGCCGAGGCTCTTCTCCAGGCTCGCGATCCGGCGCGAGATGGTCGTGTGGTTGACCCCGAGGTCGTCGGCGGCGGTGTTGAAGCGACCGGTCCGCCCGACTGCCAGCAGGACGAGGAGGTCGTCAGGGCTGGGTAGGGCTGCTCCGGACGTCACTTCTGCATATTTGCACATGCGGGTTGCAGGTTGCGTCATTGTGTGCGCACAAATATGCATCAATACTCGGCAGGACCAATGAACTGTGCCCCGAGTCACAACGGGTGCGGAGTGTGAAGAGGAGCGACAGATGAGCGTCGACGAAACAGCGCACGCGAAGGAAGCCCCGCCGTCCGGGCTGAAGAAGGTGGTCGGCGCGTCCATGGCCGGCACCGTCGTCGAGTGGTACGAGTTCTTCCTCTACGGCACCGCGGCGACGCTCGTATTCAGCAAGGTCTTCTTCGCGGCAGGCGGCAACGAACTCGACGCGATCATCGCGGCGTTCGTGACCTACGCCGTGGGCTTCGTCGCCCGGCCGCTCGGCGGCATCGTCTTCGGTCACTTCGGCGACAAGTTCGGCCGCAAACAACTGCTCCAGTTCAGCCTCCTGCTCGTCGGAACGGCCACGTTCCTGATGGGCTGCCTGCCCACGTACGGCCAGATCGGGTACTGGGCCCCTGCCCTGCTCGTCACCCTCCGCTTCATTCAGGGGTTCGCCGTCGGCGGCGAGTGGGGCGGCGCGGTGCTGCTGGTGGCCGAGCACAGCCCGAACAAGTCCCGCGGCTTCTGGGCGTCGTGGCCGCAGGCCGGCGTGCCGGCGGGCAACCTCGTCGCGACCGTGGTCCTGCTGATCCTCACGACGACGCTGTCCGACGAGTCCTTCCTCAGCTGGGGCTGGCGCGTGGCGTTCTGGCTGTCGGCCGTCATCGTCCTCGTCGGCTACTACATCCGCACGAAGGTGACGGACGCGCCGATCTTCATCCAGGCGCAGAAGGAAGCGGAGCACGTCAAGGAGACGTCGTTCAGCGTCTTCGAGGTGCTCAAGCGTTATCCCCGCGGCGTGCTGACGGCGATGGGTCTGCGCTTCGGCGAGAACGTCATGTACTACCTCGTGGTCACGTTCTCGATCACGTACCTCAAGGTCGTCGTCCACACGGACACCGCGCAGATCCTCTGGTGGATGCTGATCGCCCACGCCGTGCACTTCGCGGCAATCCCGCTCGTCGGCCGGCTCTCCGACACCATCGGCCGCCGCCCCGTCTACATGATCGGTGCGCTGACCGCGGGCACGTGGGGCTTCTTCGCCTTCCCGATGATGAACAGCGGGCACAACGCCGTCATCCTCAGTGCGATCATCATCGGCCTGGTGTTCCACGCGTTCATGTACGCCGGGCAGCCGGCGATCATGGCCGAAATGTTCCCGACGCGCATGCGCTACTCGGGTGTCTCCCTCGGCTACCAGGTGACGTCGATCGTGGCCGGTTCGCTGGCGCCGATCATCGCGGCCAGCCTGCTCAGCAAGTACGACTCGGCCGTTCCGATCGCGATCTACCTGGCGATCGCCTGCCTGATCACCGCCGTCGCCGTCGTCGTCGCCCGGGAGACCAAGGGCATCTCGCTCGAGTCGATCGACGCGGCGGACGCGCAGATCCTCGCGGACGAGAAGGCGGCCGACGCCAATAACGGGGTCCCGGCATGACCGAGCAGAACCTGGCCGGGCGCACCGCGCTCGTCACCGGCGGTGCCAGCGGCATCGGTGCGGCCTGCGCCCGGGCGCTCGCGGCGCGCGGAACGCACGTCACGGTCGCCGACCTCGACGACGTGGCCGCCAAGAGCCTCGCCGACGAGATCGACGGAACGGCGTGGCACGTCGACCTCCTCGACACCGATCCGCTCACCGAGTTGCGGCTCGAGACCGACATCCTCGTCAACAACGCCGGGATCCAAACGATCAGTCCCATCGAGGAGTTCCGCCCCGAGGACTTCCGGCGCATCCAGACGCTGATGGTCGAGGCGCCGTTCCTGCTGATCCGCGCCGCCCTACCGCACATGTATGCGACGGGTTTCGGGCGCATCGTCAACGTGTCGTCGGTGCACGGACTGCGTGCGTCGGCGTTCAAGGCCGCGTACGTCACCGCCAAGCACGGGCTCGAGGGACTGTCGAAGGTGACGGCCCTCGAGGGCGGTCCGCACGGCGTCACCAGCAACTGCGTCAACCCCGGGTACGTGCTGACGCCGTTGGTCCAGAAGCAGATCGCGGATCAGGCGCAGGTGCACGGCATCAGCGAGTCCGACGTGATCGAGAAGGTGATGCTCACCGAGAGCGCGATCAAGCGGCTGGTGGAACCGTCGGAGGTCGCTTCCCTCGTCGCGTGGCTCGCGTCCGCCGACGCAGGCATGGTCACCGGCGCCTCCTACACGATCGACGGAGGCTGGACCGCCCGCTGACGTGGTGACGAAACAGGCGTGCACCCCCGGATGATCCGGGGGTGCACGCCTGTTTCGACAGTGCTTCGACCTCAGGGAATGGCGATCCGGCCCTCGACCGCGGCCAGCCCGATGTCCTTCCGGAAGTGGCTTCCCGGCAGCTTGATCGCGGAGATCTTGGAGTACGCGTCCGCGCGGGCCGCGTCGAGGTCGGCTCCGACGCCGACCACGCTGAGCACGCGTCCGCCGGCGGAGACCACCTGGTCGTCGACGAGCTTGGTGCCTGCGTGCAGGACGCCGTCACCGTCGGCGCCGGTGATCACGTCGCCGGTGCGCGGGGTCGCCGGGTAGTGCTCGGCCGCGACGACGACGGTCACCGCCGAGCCGTCCTGCCAATCGAGCGGGGCGACCCGGTCGAGCGTTCCGGTGGCCGCCGCGTTCAGCAGCTCCCCGAGCGGGCTCTTCAGCAGCGCGAGAACCGCCTGGGTCTCGGGGTCACCGAAGCGGCAGTTGAACTCGACGACGGCCGGGCCGTCCTTGCCGATCGCCAGCCCGGCGTACAGCAGGCCGCTGAAGGCGCTGCCGCGGGCGACGAGTTCGGCGGCGACCGGCTTCACGACGTCGTCGACGATCTGGGTCACGGTCTGCTCGGGCAGCCACGGGAGCGGCGTGTAGGCGCCCATGCCGCCGGTGTTGGGT
This sequence comes from Rhodococcus sp. USK10, assembly GCF_019378875.1. Taxonomy (NCBI): domain Bacteria; kingdom Bacillati; phylum Actinomycetota; class Actinomycetes; order Mycobacteriales; family Nocardiaceae; genus Rhodococcus; species Rhodococcus sp. USK10. Next base: position 5,829,111 of record NZ_CP076048.1, on the reverse strand, counting down.
CCGGTGTCGCCGTCGCCGACGCGCTTGTGGTCCTGGGCCGGCAGCAGCGGTACGACGGTCTCACCGTCGACGACGCAGAACAGCGACACCTCGGGACCGTCGAGGAAGGATTCGAGGAGGACGGGGTGGCCGTTCTCGAGCAGTTCGGCCGCGTGGTCGCGGGCAGCGTCCCGATCGGTGGTGACCACGACACCCTTGCCCGCCGCGAGGCCGTCGTCCTTGACCACCCAGTTCGGCCCGAAGCGGTCCAGTGCCTCGTCCAGCTTGGCGGGCGAGTCGACGATCTCGCTGTGCGCGGTCTTCACACCGGCGGCGGCCATGACGTCCTTGGCGAACGCCTTGGACCCCTCGATGCGCGCGGCGTCGGCCGACGGGCCGAAGCAGGCGATGCCCGCCGCGCGGACGGCGTCCGCGACACCGAGCACCAGCGGCACCTCGGGGCCCACCACGACGAGATCGGCGTCCAGCGTCTTCGCGAGGGCCGCCACCGCCTCCCCGGACGCGATGTCGACCGAGTGCTGCTCGGCGATCTTGCCGATCCCGGCATTGCCGGGCGCGCACATCAGGGCACTGACACCCGGATCGCGAGCAAGGGCGAGAAGGAGGGCATGTTCACGGGCTCCGGAGCCGATAACGAGTACGCGCACGGGTGTCAGCCTACGGGCCGCGCCAGGCTGCGGCTCCGCCGCCCGTGAGTACTTGTTAACCGCCCGCGGTTAACAAGTACTCACGGGCGACAGCATGGCCTTCGGCGATTGCGTGTGCGACCTTGCGCGGGACGAGCGCGTCGCCGATGACGTGGACCCGCGGGTTGTCGGGCGCGACGAGCGACCAGTCGAGCGAGCGCCGCTCGCCGGCGACGACGACGCGGTCGGCGTCGAGACGGGTCCGCACCCCGGACAGGGTGTTCTCGAACTCGACCGAGCCGTCGGAGACCCCGACGATCGACGACAGCACGCGCACGTCGACCGGTGTGCCCGACAGCCGGCGCAGATACTGCACGCGACCTTCCGCGGGGAGGCCCGAAGCGAAGGCGGCGGCCGGCGTCAGGACCGTCACGAGGCCCGCGCCGGCGGCGAGTGCGGCTTCGACCGAACTCGCCGCGGGCCAGAGCCCGAATCCGTCGTCGACCACGACGACGTGGCCGGCGCCGCGCAGCGGTTCCTCACTCCCGACCAGTGCCTGCGACGTGAGCAGCGATCTCGTTCCTGCCGCTTCGCGGGGCAGCGTCTCCTCGGCCCCGACGGCCAGGACCACGTCGTCGAAGCCCTCCAGCTCGGCGGCACTCACCCGGTGGTCCAGCCGGATCGTCACCCCCGACAGGTTGTCGGAGTAGTAGTCGAGGAGGCGACGCCAGCCGCTGCGGTGAGGTGCGTCCGCGGCAATCGCGAGTTGGCCCCCGATCCGGGCGCGGCCCTCGAAGAGGGTGACGTCGTGGTCGGGTCCGAGCCGCATCGCGCACTCGAGCCCGGCCGGGCCCGCACCGACCACGGCGATCCGACGTCGGTCCGTGGACCGGCGCGTCGGGCCCAGGGTCAGCGGATACGCCGGGCGCGCGGATCGGCCCGGCGGAGCGAGGTCGGGATTGACCGAGCAGAGCAGGACCGGGTCGAACGCCCGGCAGTCCTCGTTGCAGGACACGCAGGGGCGGATCGAGGATTCCCGGCCGGTCAGCAACTTCCGCGGGAAGTGCGGGTCCGCGATCAGCGGTCGTGCCACGCCGACGAGGTCGGCACCCGACTGCAGGGCGGTGTCGATGGATGCACCGGTGCGGAAGGACTGCGACACGAGCAGCGGTGTCGAAGTGGCCGCGCGCAGCCGTCCGACCGCGTCGAGCAGCGGCGGGTCGGTGACGGCCATGTCCCGGACGTAGGTGGTGCGGACGCCGACGGTGACGTTGACGTAGTCGAAGCCGGCGAGGCGCGGAAGGAGCTCACACAGCCCGTCCATGCCGAGGCCGGCCTCTTCTCCTCCTTCGGCGGAGACGCGCACGCCGAGGACGACACCGGGACACGCGTCGCGGATCGCGGCCGCGATGCGGTCGAGGATCCGCACCCGCTGCGAGACCGTCGCGGCGCCCGGGCCGAAGTTGGTGACCGGTGAGAGGAACTGCGCCAGCAGATATCCGTGAGCTGCATGCAGTTCGACGACGGGGAATCCGGCGGACCACGCGTGCACAGCGGAGGTGCGGAAGGCATCGACGATCCCCTCCACTTCCGCGGACGAGAGTGCGCGGGGACGCGTCGGTTCTCGGGGCGAACGGACGACGGTCGGTGCCACGGGATGGCTCCACAATTCGGCGCCGAGCGTCTCGCGACCGAGGTGCACCAGTTGGCACGCCGCGACGGCTCCCTCCTCCGTGATCGCCCGGGCCCGGGCCTCGAGGCCTGCGACGACTTCCGGACGCCAGGCCTCGGTGATGTTGCCGTTGCGGTTGGCCGAGCTCGGTGACACCACGGTGCCGCCGACGATCAGCATCGCCGCGCCACCTGCTGCCCGGCGGCGCCAGTAGTCTGCGTCGCCGGGTAGCGGGACACCGCCCGCGACGGCTCCCGAGGCGTGCGCCGTCCCGACGAGACGGTTGGCCAACGTGACCGGGCCGAGCTGCAGCGGCCGGGCCGCAAGCGGAGGCGTCATGAATGCTCCTAACTGAACTGGATTCACTTCACGCTAGCAGGTGATTGACATCACACGGCAACTTCTTTAGATTCAAACTGATATCAGTTCAATTTGAGGGGAATCATGTCGTTCGTTCTCATCCACGGCGCAGGAATGGGCGCCTCCTGCTGGGACCCGCTCCTGCCGTTGCTCGAAGGCGACACTCTCGCAGTCGATCTCCCTGGACGGGGTACACGCCGGTCCGCCGACCCGCGGTCCGTCACCCTCGCCGACTGCACCGCGGCCGTCGTCGAGGATGTGGAGGCGGCGAACCTCGAGGACATCGTTCTGGTCGCACATTCATTCGCCGGAGTGACGGCCACGCCGGCCATGCCGGCGCTCGCGGGCCGACTACGGCACGTCGTCTTCCTCTCCGCCGTCGTCCCGGCCGACGGCACGCGAGTGCTCGACCAGATCGACCCGGACGTCCGCGCCACAGTGGAAGAGTCGGTACGAGGCGGTGTCTATCGCCAGGATCCTGTGGGCGCCACAGCGATGCTCTGCAACGACATGGACGCCGAGCAGACCGGCTGGATGCTCGACCAGCTGGTCGACGACTCCGCCGCGTTACTCACCGAGTCCGTCGATCTGTCCGGCCTCCGGGCCGACATACCCCGCACCTACGTACGTTTGACGAAGGACGCCTGCTATCCGCCCGAACTGCAGGAGCGATCGGCCGCCGTCGTCGGCGGCGATACCGTCTTTCTCGAATCCGGCCACATGGCCATGGTGACGATTCCCGATCAGGTCGCCGCGCTGCTTCACAGGCTCTCGTCGTAGGCCGTCGGCGCGCATATCCCCTCGCTCCGCAAACGAATACACGGTTTCGCATCCGGCGAACCGATTCCGGAAGGACTTTCATGCCATGAGAAGTGTGCCGATAAAGCTGATGGCGGTCGCGGTGGTCGCCGCGTTCGCTTCCGCCGCCTGCGGATCCGGCGGGTCCGGGGTCAGTCAACCCGTGTCGGGCACGTGGGACGACGTCGTCGCAGCAGCCAAGAGTGAAGGCAGCGTGCTGCTGTACTCGAGCCAGAATCCCGCCAATCTCGAGGCGCTCAAAGTGGCGTTCGAGCAGGAGTATCCCGAGATCTCCCTCGAATATGTCCGGGGAACGGATGCCGACATCAACCCGAAGGTCGAGGTCGAGAATCAGACGAAACGCGGCACGGCCGACGTCCACATGCTCACCGACTCCGCCTGGATCGAGACGGCCGCGGAGTCGGGCACGTACTCGACCGACCTCGTCGGCCCGGCGTTCGACGCGCCGGAGTACGAACCACAGAAGAGCATCATCTCCGACAAGTTCTTCCTGACCAGCGCGGCGGTGTTCTCCCTCGGATGGAACACGACAGCACTTCCCGGCGGCCTGCAGAAGCCGGAAGACCTCCTCGACCCGGCGTTGAAGGGCAAGATCGGCATCGTCAACCCGTCGGGTATCGCCTCCTACGTCGACTTCTACCGCTTCTTCGAAAAGAACTTCGGCCCCGGCTATCTCCAGAAACTCGCCGAACTGAAACCGCGCATCTACCCGAGCGCACTGGGAGTCGCCCAGGCCTTGACGTCCGGCGAGATCGTCGCCACGCCGGTGGTGCAACCGCTGGTGCGGGAGAAGGAATCGGGTGCGCCCGTCGACTGGGCTCTGCCCACGCCGCCGTGGGGAACGCCCTGGTTCACGCACGCCCTGTCGGCGGCGCCGCACCCGAATGCTGCCCAGGTGCTGGCGAACTTCATGGTCACGCCGGCCGGCCAGAAGGCGCTGTCGCTCGGCTACGCGAGCGCCCTTCCCGGCATCGAAGGTAGCGTCGCGCGGGCCCAGGACATCGCACTGCCCAACCCGTCCGATCTGACGCCCGAATCGCTCACCGAATACCAGGCCGACTGGGAAAAGCGATTCATCCAGTGACGTCACACGACGCGCGACTGCGTGACACCTGCGCTCTCGTCACCGGCGCGGCACGAGGGATCGGCGCCGCGACCGCGGAACTCTTCCATGCGCACGGCGCGACGGTGTACCTGTGCGACGTCGACGACGACCTGGGCAACAGTGTCGCGGCGAAACTTGGTGCGAGAGCTCATTATCGGCACCTGGACGTGACCGACGCCGCTGACTGGTCCCGGGTGACCGCCGAGATGGCGGAGCGCGGCCACCCGCTGCGCATTCTCGTCAACTCGGCCGGCGCCGCGTCCAAGGCGTCGATCATGGACACCTCGCTCGCCGAGTTGCGACGCATGATCGACCTCAACCTGGTGGGCACGTTCCTCGGACTGCAGGCCGCGGGCGCCGCGATGACCGCAGGCGGGTCGGTGGTCAACCTGTCCTCGCTGCGCGGCGTCCTCGCGACCGCCGAACTCGGTGCGTACGGCGCGTCGAAGTTCGGCGTTCGCGCCCTGACTCGCGTTGCGGCGCTGGAGTTCGCGGAGAAGAACATCCGGGTCAACGCGGTGTGCCCGGGCAGTATCGACACAGCCATCACCGCGGGCGCCGGCTTCGCCGACGACGACATGGATGCGTATGTGAAAAGCATTCCGATGCAGCGCCGGGGTCTGCCGCTCGAGGTGGCGAAGGCCATCCTGTTCCTCGCGGGCGAGGAGAGCAGCTACGTCACCGGCACCGATCTCATGATCGACGGTGGAAGCTCGGCGGGCGCCAGGACTCCCAAGCTCTCGTCGTCATGACGGACCGGCGGGCAACTCCTTGCCCGCCGGCCATCCCACCGCTACGCTGAAATGAACTGAATTCACTTTATCTCCGGCCGACGCCCCGAACCCGGGAGCCCGGACGGACGCCCTCCCAGACAAACCACTCGCAACCAAGCAGGTGCCAGGTGACATCGCAATTCAGGGTTTCCAACCTGACCAAGACCTTCGGGTCCAATACCATCGTCGACCAACTCGACCTCGACATCGAGGACGGTGAATTCCTCGTCCTGCTCGGCCCGAGCGGTTGCGGGAAGACGACCACGCTCCGCTGCATCGCCGGCCTCGAGACACCCGAGGGCGGGTCGATCACGTTCAAGGACCACACCGTCTTCGACGCATCGGCCCGGATCAATGTTCCGGCGTACAAGCGCAACATCGGCATGGTCTTCCAGTCCTACGCGCTGTGGCCGAACATGACGGTGCGGGAGAACATCCGGTACCCGTTGAAGGTCCGCCGGATGAAGAGCGCCATGGCGTCCGGCCAGGTCGAAACCGCCGCGGGAATGGTGGACTGCGGGGCCCTGCTCGACCGGTATCCCTCCCAGCTCAGCGGTGGGCAGCAACAGCGGGTGGCGGTGGCGCGCGGATTGGTCGCACAACCCGACCTGGTGCTGTTCGACGAACCCCTGAGCAATCTCGATGCACGACTGCGCGATCAGGTGCGGTCCCAGATCCATCAGCTCCACCAACGTCTCGGCTTCACAGCCGTATTCGTCACCCACGATCAGGCCGAGGCGTTCGCGCTCGGAGACCGGCTCGCCATCATGAGGGCGGGCAAGATCGAGCAGTACGACACCCCGGAGCGGGTCTACGAGACGCCGTCCTCCGACTATGTCGCCGCGTTCATCGGCATGGCCAACCGACTCGAACTCGTCCGGCGGCACGAGGGCTGGACGACACGTGCGGGCACCCCGGTAGATCTCGATGCGGCCGGCATCCAGGGCGGACACATCGGCGGCGACGCGGCCCTGGGAAGAATGCGCCCCGACGACCTCGCCCTGCATCGTTCGCTCGACGAGGTCGCCCCGGGCGATGTCGGCCTGACCGGTGAACTCGTCACCTCCGAGTACGGCGGCCGCTATTTCGACGTGACGGTCGACGCCGGCGGTGAGCGGTTGTACCTGCGCGCGGATGCGGCACGGCACGGGTCCTGGTTGCGCGGCGCCGCCACGGGATCTCCTCTGGTGGTCAGCTTCTCCCCCAGCGCACTACGCGTGTTCCCGCACCCCGACGGGCACGTCGATCTGCACGCTCCCGAGCTCGCTCGGGCCGCAGCCCGATCGGAGGCATGATGGCTACCGTCGCCGTGAGCCGCGGCGCGCGGCCGCTCGTCGTCAGCGCGGTGTGGCGGACCCGGCTCGGGTACGGCGCGCTGCTGGCGTTTCTCGCGTACCTCGTCGTGCTCCCGCTGTTCCGGCTGCAGTCGCTGGCGTTCCAAGACGGCGCCCGCGGATATCAGGCCCAGTACGGGCGGTACGACATCGGTCAGACCATCCGGACGACCATCGCCCTCGCCCGTCACGTCGCTCGCCATCGCGATGGTGCTGGGAACGGTGCTCGCGTTCGCGGCCACCAGGCTGCCGCGCCGGCTGAGCTTTCTCCGGATCGTCCCCATCCTGCCCATCGTGATGCCCGCGGTCGCCAACGTTGTCGGGTGGGCATTCCTCCTCTCTCCGGGGCCGGGGTACCTGAACGCACTCCTGCGCAAACTTCCCTGGTGGAACACCGTGGATTCCGGACCGATCGACGTCTACAGCACCCCGTGGATCATCATTCTCACCGGTTTCGGACTCACGTCGTTCGTGTACCTGTTCGTGAGCGCGGGAATGCAGAACATCAGTTCGGAGCACCTCGAGGCCGCACAGATCAGCGGTTCGTCGACGCTCGGGGTGTTCTTTCGCGTCGTGCTTCCCCTGCTTCGCCCGTCCCTGGTGTACGGCGGCGGAATCGCGCTGCTTCTCGGACTGGGCCAGTTCACCGGGCCGCTCCTCCTGGGGCAGAACGCGGGCGTGAAGGTGCTCACCACCGAAATGTACCGCCGTGTGTCGGAGTCGCCTGCGGATTTCGCGGCCGCGGCGGCCGCGGGGTCACCGCTCGTCATCTTCGGAATCGTCGTCGTGCTCGCGCAGAAGATGCTTCTCGGCAATCAGAAGCGCTTCGTCACCCACGGCGGAAAAGCGTTCGCACCGAACACCGGTCGCTCGGTCTGGGCCGCCGCCACGATCTTCGCCTACGCGATTCTCGCACTCGTCGTGCCGCTGATCGGGCTCGCCATCGTGGCGGTGTCTCCGTACTGGTCGGAATCGCTGTCCTGGAATCTGTTCACGCTCGACAACTTCCGGGCACTCTTCCAGACGGCGAGCATCGTCGACTCGGTGTTCACCAGTCTCCTCACCTCCGTCGTCGCAGTGGCGATCTGCGTGCCGATCGGCTATCTCACCGCCACTCTGCTCGTGCGAGGCCGCAAGCACCGGGTCCTGGGGACCATCGGTGACGTGATCACGGCTCTCCCCCTGGGCATTCCGGCGGTGATCTTCGGTGTCGGGTTCCTGCTGACCTACACGCAGCCTCCGCTGATCCTCTACGGCACCAAAGCGGTGATCATCCTCGTGTACGTCGTGCTCATGGTGCCGTTCTCCACCCGGATGCAGATGACGGCGATGCTGTCGCTCGGGGAGACCTACGCCGAGGCGTCGGCGACCAGTGGTGCGAGCCCGTTCGTCACCAATCTCCGGGTGATCCTGCCACTGATGAGACCGACCGTGCTCAGTGCCGTCGCGTTGATGTTCATCCTGCTGACCCACGAGTTCGCCGCCTCGCTGCTCGTCCGCGCCGCCACGACACAGGTGATGGGCACGCTGCTGTTCGACTTGTGGGAGAACGGTTCGTACCCGCTTGTGGCGGCGATGGCGCTGCTCATGACGGCCGTGACCAGCATCGGCGTCGTGTTCGCGATGCTCGTCGGTGGCCGGAACGTGTTGAGCAACCTGTGATATCGGTATGTCCTGCCCGATCCGAACGAATGACGAGGAGTACAGATGAGTGTGGGACCTGACCGGCTTCGCGACAAGGTCGTCCTGCTGACGGGTGCGACCGGTGGAATCGGCGTCGAGATCGTCCGCAGGCTTGCCGACGAAGGCGCCCACGTCGTCGTCACCGATCTCGACGAATCGGCCTGCCACGACCTGCTCCGCACTCTCGCCCGGCCCGAGCGACATGCCGCGCACGCCCTGGACGTCTCCTCCGAGGAGCAGTGGGAGGCGGTCGTCGCGGCCGTCGAGGGGCAGTTCGGCGCTGTGCACGCCCTGGTCAACAACGCCGCCATCGGCAGTGTCGCGACAGCCGAGGACGAAACCCGAGCGCACTGGGATCGTGTGATCGGGATCGGCCAGACCGGCACGTGGCTGGGCATGAAGCATGCCGGCCCCCTGATCGAGCGCAGCGGCGGCGGTTCCATCGTGAACATGTGCTCGATCCTGGGAACCGTGGGTGGCCTGGGCAACAGTGCCGCCTATGCGGCCGCCAAGGGCGCCGTCCGCACGATGACGAAGAACGCTGCCCTGCACTGGGCGAAAGCGGGCGTGCGGGTCAATTCGCTGCACCCGGGATTCATCGCGACGCCACCGCTGCTCGAACGGTGGGAGGGTACCGAGCGTCACCGCGAGATGCTGGCCGGCACGCCGATGGGCCGGCTCGGGCGCGGTGAGGAGATCGCGGCCGCGGTCGCCTTTCTCGCCGGCGACGACTCCACCTTCATCACGGGATCGGAGATCTACGCCGACGGCGGGTGGACGGCTGCCTGAACCCCGGCACACGAACATGGCCTCCGCGCGATGCGGAGGCCATGTTTGCTGTGTGGCCAGGTTTGCTGTGTGGCTGGGTCGTCACCGCAGACGGCACAGTGTCTTTCCCACGGTGCGGCCGCGCAACATCGCGACGATCGCGTCCGGCGCCGACTCGAGACCGTCGAACACGGTCTCCTCGGCCACCAGCCGCCCGTCGCGGAGATAGGCCCCGACCTCGGCTCGCATGTCGCCGAGCAGGTGGTCGTAGGAACCGGCCCGGAAACCCTTCACCGTGAGGCTCTTCGACACGATCTGAAAGAGGTTGTCCGGACCTGCTGCCGCCGTCTCGGCGTCGTAGGACGCGACGGCGCCGGCCATGGCCACTCGGCCTCCCGGCCGAAGGCGATGCAGGGCAGCCCCGAGATGCGTTCCGCCCACGTTGTCGAAATACAGATCGATGCCGTCGGGTGCGGCACTGCCGAGGGCCCGCGTCAGATCCGGCGTGTGGTAGTCGAACGCGGCATCGAGATTCAGTTCTTCCAGCAGGAACCGGACCTTTTCGGTGGATCCCGTGCTGCCGACCACGTAGTGGCCTCGGAGCTTGGCGATCTGTGCGGCGAGGCTGCCGACCGCTCCGGCCGCCGACGAGATCCACACGACGTCTCCGCCTGCGAGTTCACCGATGCAGTGCAGTCCCACGTACGCGGTGAGCCCGGCGCTACCCAGCGCTCCGAGATATGCCTGCGGCGGGTGCTCGCCGGTGTCGAGTCGCGTCACACCACCGGCACCGGCGAGGGTGTCACCGTCCTGCCGGATCACGGCGAACTCACGAAAACCGTTGATGTGCAGCACTGTGTCGCCCGGCGCGAAGCCGGGGGCACGGGACCGGACCACCTCCCCGATGGCCAACCCGGTCAGGGTCTCCCCGATACGGAACGGCGGGAGGTAGCCGGCGGGGCCGGTGGGTCCGAGTCGCATCCTGACGGACGGGTCGATCGACGACCACGAGTTGCGCACGAGAATGTCACCGGGCCCGAGTTCTTCGGGAACCGTCACCACGTCGATGTGAAAGTCCGACGCTACAACCCTCCCCCGGGGATGGCGCGCCAGTGTGAGCTCACGACTCTGCATAGGAATCCTTTCGACTCGGACCACGGAGAAGACTTCGACTCAGAGCGCATCTGAAAACTCGGGGTGATCGGCGTGTGACTGGTGAGGAATGGGTGAACTCCTGGTAGGTCAGTAGGTGCTTACGCCACGACCCGACCAGGAGTTCACTTGCCATCATCGCTCATCGCACTGTGTCCGTCATGCCCTACCCCGGATCCGGGGATCGGGCATCGGTGCGCGGTCTACTCGTCATCCTCGGTGACCGACGCTCAATGGGCGATTCTTGAACCACTGCTGCCTCCACCCGGCAACACCACGGGCAGTGGTGGTCGTCCCGAAAAGCACTGCCGCCGTCTGGTACTTGATGCGATCTTCTATGTCGTTCGAGGTGGGATCGCCTGGCGGCAGTTGCCGACGGAGTTCCCGCCCGCGACCACGGTGTACGCGATCTTCGTCCGCTGGGTCCGGGCAGGAGTGTGGCAGCGGATTCACGACGCGCTACGCGATCGGGTGCGGGTCCAGGGCGGCCGCCACCCGCTGCCGTCCGCGGCGATCGTCGACTCCCAATCGGTGCAGGGTTCCGACACCGTGCCCGGGTCGAGTCGTGGATACGATGCGGGGAAGAAGACGAACGGCCGTAAACGGCACATCGCTGTGGATTCGAGCGGGCTGTTGTTGGCGGTCGTGGTGACGATGGCCGGGATCCAGGACCGGGACGGCGCGGTCCGGCTGCTGGCTGCGATGCGCGCCCAGTGCTCGGCGATTTCTTTGGTCTGGGCCGACGGCGGCTATGCGGGCAGGCTAATCGATTGGGCGAAACATGTTCTGTCCCTCACGGTTCAGGTTGTCAAACGCACCGACGATGTCAAAGGATTCAAGGTTCTGCCCCGGCGGTGGGTGGTCGAGCGGACCTTCGCCTGGATCTGCAAACATCGCCGCTGCGTCCGCGACTACGAGACCAGACTCGACCACCACGAAGCCGTCGTCTACATCGCCATGATCGCGACCATGTCACGCCGACTCGCCCGCACTGCGTGACACGAACCAGAGTTTTCAGACGCGCTCTCAGACGACGGCGAAGACGTCGTGGCCGTCTAGTTGTCGGACGGTGAGCCTGCCGCGGTCGACCAGGGTGTCGAGGTGCGCGAGGGTCTCACAGGTGGCGATCATCTGATTGAACGGGTCGAGCGTGGTGAACGGCCTTTCGCGACGAGTCCACGTGACCACGTGTGCCACCGCGGTCGCGGTCCCCTGCCCGAGCGAGATCAGCGCGTTGCGCATGGCATCGAATCGCTGGTCGTGGTGCGCGAGAAGCTCTTCTACTCGACGGTGCACGCTCGGTGTCGGATCTCCGTGCGCCGGCAGGAGCTGCGAATCGGGGCGGTCGAGCATTCGGGACAGCGAGTCGAGGTAGCGCCCCAGCGGCAGGTCCCACTCGCCCAACTCGAAGCCGATCGACGGCGTGATCGTGGGCAGGACGTGGTCACCACTGAACAGCAGCCCTTGACGCACGTCGTGAAACACCATGTGGCCCTTGGTGTGGCCCGGGGTGTGCACGACGTCGAGCGTGCGCCGGCCGATGCGGAGCGGACCCGCGGCGAGCCAGTGGTCGGGTTCTTCCCAGTCCGAGGGGTGGAACGGTTCCGCGGCGGTCAGCGCCTCGACGGTGTCCGCCAGGACGGGGGCTCCCGCGCGCCGGAGTTCGTGCAGCGAATCCGTCGGAACGTTGCTGCCGAGGGCACCGACCGCCGCCAGACCGTCCGCCTCCGCGACTCCGAGGTGGACGCGTGCACCGTGACGGCGGCGGAGTTCGACGGCGAACGTGTAGTGGTCGCGGTGCACGTGGGTGACGTAGATGTCGTGAATCTGCTCGGTGCTGTGGCCGATCCGGAGCAGTGCCCGCTCCATCTCCTCGAACGTCGTGTCGACTCGCCACCCACCGTCGACGAGGGCCAGGCCGTCCGGGGTCTCGAGGGCGTAGACGTTCACGGCCCCGAGACCGTCGCCGGGCATCTGGAGGGGTACTCGATGCACACCGGGCGCCACTTCGTAGCAGCCCGGTTCCATCCACCCCGCGCTCATGATGTCGCGCTGTCCACTTCGACCATCGTCTTCTCCTCGCCCATGACGAGGATGCGCTTTCCGCGCATCTTGCCGACGTTGTCTACTGCGGCTTGCCATTCCGGGCTGGCGAGCGCGGCATCGAGGTCCTCGCGGGAGTCGAAGCTCAGGATCGACACGCCGTCCCATTCCCGGGACCTGTCGTCCATCGCGTCCAGCACTTCGGTGTGCTGCCAGCGTCGCAGGCCGGGAAGCGGATAGGTCACGTCGGCGTGCTCACCGCGCCACCACTGGATGAACTGCTCGTGGCTCCAGTCGTGCGGACGGGCGGCCAGGACGATCAGGTTGTACATAATCACTCCATTACTGACATGAATTAGGTTCAATTATCGAGAGTGTGCGAAAACCACTCCACGACCGCCGTGGATTACGCGCGGACGATACGCAGGGTGGCGTCGCGAACGTGCCGGTTGAGCTGGTCGAGAGTCATGTCGCCGTCGGGCCGGTACCAGCGCCACACGCTGACGACGAGTCCGAGGACGAGTCGGGCCATCAAACGCGCATCGGCGTCGGCGAAGGCCCCGGCGCCCATCCCCTTCGCGATGAGGAGAGACCACGCCTCTTCGATCGAATTCACCAGCGCCCGTGACGTCTGGCGCTCGGCTTCTTCCTTCTCGGACTGACGGGGTGTGGCCAGCAGATCCATGTGGCTCTGGAGGATCCGGCGCTGCAGGGCGTCACGGGGGGTCGCTTCCAGGGCGCTGGTGATGGCGGCACTCAACGCCTCGACCGGGTCGTCGATGCCCTCGATCGCGGTGGTGAATCGCTCGAGCGACTGCGCCAGTTCGAGACGCATGATCGTCAGCAGGCAGTGCGCCTTGGATTCGAAGTAGTGGTAGAGCGCGGTCTGGCCGATACCGACCTCGTCGGCGATCGACGCCCACTTCGTGTGCTCGAAGCCCACTTCCCCGAAGCGTTCGATTGCGGCCGTGAGGATGAGCCCGCGCTTGGAACGCGGACCATCGCGGAGCGTCATGGCTTCTACGGACACGGGATCCCCATCCATTCGTCGGGTCGGTACCGGTAAGACTACCTGAACTGAGGTCGGGTCGGGTGGAGGTCAGGTGGTCTCGGTACCGGCGAGCAGGCGTGTTGCGAGATCCACCGCATCCGGCCGCGAGAGTTTCCCGACCCGGTTCTGCGGCAGATCGTCGATCGTGAACACGAACTCCGGCCACTTGAACTTGGGGAACTCGATGTCACCGAGGTGTGCAACCACCTCACCGAGGGTAATCGGCGCACCGGTGCTCACGACCAGGGCTGCGGCGCGTTCACCCAGCATTTCGTCCGGCACCGGTACGACGCACACCTGGGACACGGTCGGGATGCGAGCGATGGCGGCTTCGACCTCGTTGATGTCGATGTTGCGGCCCCCGCGGATGATGATCTGCTTCTGCCGCCCCATGACCCGGATGGTTCCGTCGTCCGCGATCTCGACGAGGTCGCCGGTGGGCAGGAACCCGTCCGCGGTGAGTTCGGGCGGCGCGGGAACCCCGGCTCGGGCATAGCCGACGAAGAGGGAGGGCCCGTTGACCTGCGCGTCGCCCACCCGCCCCGGGGGCAGCGGCGCGCCGTGCTCGTCGACGGCTCGGACAACCGTGCCGGGGAACGGCCTGCCGTCCCGTCCCAGGCGTACGGCCGGCTCGTCCGACGGCAGCGGGGTGGTGTGCCCGAGGCACTCGGACATCCCGAACACGCGCAGGAACGTCGTCCCGAGAATCTGTTCGGCGCGACCGAGCGCACCGGCGTCCATCGGGCCGCCGCCGACGGTCATCGCCCGCAGCGAGGTCAGCGCGCCTGCCGCGTCGGGTGCGACGGCCAGCTGAAGCGCCATGGTCGGAACGAGCATCGTCCAGGCGACCTGGTGTTTCCTGACCACCTCGAGGGCGGCTGCAGGCTTCCAGCCGTCCATGCAGACCATGGGCGCGGCCAGCATCGTAGGGAGGTACAGCCCGAAGCAGAATGCGGCCACCGACGACAGCGGAACGAACGCGGCGACCGGGTCTCGGGGTTCGAGGCCGACCGCGTCGATCGTGCAGCGGCAGGCGTAACGGATCGCGGATTCCGACTGCACCACGCACTTGGGGTGTCCGGTCGACCCGGATGTCATCGCGATCGCGATCCCGCCGTTCCACCGGGCGACGTCGCTGACGGGCGTCCTGGACCAGCGCATCGACCAGCCGTCCAGCGCGGTCGCCTCTTCGGAGAAGTGGTCGTCCGAGGCGCCCCAGTGCGCAAGGGACCCGGGGTCGGCGATCACCACGTCGGGTGCGATGTCGTGCAGGGCGACGGCGAACTCCGACGGGGTGGCGTGCCTGCTGAAGACCGCGACGACACCGCCCCGCAAACCGACCGCGAGTGCCGCGGTCAGCGTCCGCCAGCTGTTGTCCGCCTGGACGAGCACGGTGGGCGAACCCCCGCGAGCGGTATCCAGCAGTGCGGCGAGCTCGGTCGCCGCCGCGGCGATGCGCGCGGCAGTGTACTCACCCGAGGCGTCGACGACCGCGATCTCATCGGGCGAACTCTTTGCGCGAGCAACGAATTCGCGAGCCAACTCCCACATCCCGCAATCCTCCTGTTCAGCGAACACTGTCATTCTCGGTCATCGTGCGCGGTATCTCATAGGCCTCGCCGGTCACGGCACGAGGACGGCGCGCCCGCGGATCTCTCCGCGGCGCAGCCGGTCGTACACGTCGACGGCGTCGTCCAATCGGTACGCGGTCGACTCGACGCTCAGCAGCCCCCGTCGGGCGAGGTCGACCACCGCCTCGAGGTCGGCGCGGGTTCCCCAGAACGGGGCGCTGACCTGCCAGCCGCTGGGCAGTCCGAGGTCCTTGCCGACCGTGAGCCGGCCGCCCCCACTGCCCACGGTGACCAGGCGGCCACCGGGGCCGAGCAACGGCGCGGCCGATTCCATCGTGGCCGGTGATCCCACGAAGTCGAAGACCACGTCGGCGGTGCCGCGCCCCGTACCGGCATCGGCCACCTCGCACACCGCCCGGTCGGCCCCCAACCGGAGTGCGAGGTCGCGCGAGTCCTCGCGCGGATCGACCGCGATGATCGTCCCGGCGCCGAGAGCGCGAAGAATCTGGACGGCGAGGTGGCCCAGTCCCCCGACACCGACCACGACGGCGACGGAGTGGCCGTCGACGAGGTCCCCGTTCGTGCGGATCGCGTGGTAGGCGGTCAGGGCGGCATCGGCGAGCGGGGCGGCACTCTCGGGAGCGAGCCCCCGGGTGCGCACCACGAACCGTTCCGAGGGAACGATCATGGCCTCGGCGAGACCGCCGTCGTGCCCGAGACCGTTGCCGATCGCCCGTAGCCTGCCGTCCGCCCGCGGACGCAGTTCGTGACAGTAGTTCTCCCGGCCCCGCCCGCAGTTGCGGCACTCCCCGCAGGACCAGACGCCGTGGACCACCACGGACTCGCCGATCCACGACCGGTCGGCGTCGGGGCCCGCGCCGGCGACGGTTCCCGCCACCTCGTGCCCGAGGGTGAGCGGGAGCGGGTAGTCGAACGCACCTGCGGGTGCGTCCATGACGTGCAGGTCGGATCGGCAGAGCCCGGCTGCCCGGACCTCGATCAGCAGTTCGGCGCCCCGCGGTGCGGGGATTTCGACGCGCCGGACCTGCACGGGTTCGCCCCAGGTGGTCAGGCGCACTGCTCGCATCGTCTCGATGGTCATGGTCCTGTCGCCTACCTGGCTGCCCAGCCGCCGTCGACGACGAGCGTCTGTCCGGTGACATACGAAGAAGCATCCGACGCGAGGAACAGCACGGCGCCGTCCACCTCGCCTGCCCGGCCACCGCGGCCGAGCATCGTGTTGCGGCGCACCCAGTCGGCCGAGCGCTGGTTGCCGAACAGTCCGTCCGTCATTTCCGTATCGAACCATCCGGGCACGACGGCGTTGACACGGGCGCCCCGCCTGCCCCACTGACCCGCCAACTCGCGGGTCAACCCGAGGATGCCCGCCTTCGACGCCGCGTAGCTCGCACCGCCGATGGGAGCGGTGGACACCAGACCGATCACCGAGGAGATGTTGATGATCGAGATCCCCGCGCCCTCCGCAACGGTCGACATGCCATACGTGGCCAGATGGAAACCCGCCGCGAGGTTGACGTCGAGAATCGACGCGAATCCGTCGGCGGTCTCGTCCTCGGCGTTCGGAGGTCCGGGCTTGCCAGCGTTGTTGACCAGGATGTCGACGTGGCCGGTTTCCTCGCGGGCGCGGTCGACGAGGCGGCGGCGGTCGGCGTCGACGGTGATGTCGCATTCGACCGGGACCACGGTGTCGACCTCCGCTGCCAGTGCCTCGAGCCGATCGATGCGGCGGGCGGCCGCGTAGACGGTGGCGCCTGCCGCGGCCAGCGTCCGCGCGAATCCCATCCCCAGTCCGGACGACGCACCCGTGACGACGGCGACGCGACCACTCAGCTGGAACAGCTCGGGTACCTGCATGTGGTTGACTCCTACTCCTGTTCGTGGCACGCGCGTCAGTAGACCGCGGTGCGTCCGCCGTCTACCGGGATCACGGCCCCTGTTGTGTAGCCGGCACGGTCCCCGGCCAGATGCACGACGAGGCCGGCGATTTCATCCGGATGCCCCAGCCGTCCGGCGGGCAGCCGGTCGACGATCTTGCCGACGAACTCGTCGTCCCAGTCGGCAGCCATGTCGGTCGCGAATCCGCCCGGCATGATGCAGTTCACCCGCACCCGGGGCGCGTATTCCTGCGCGAACGCCATCGTCAGCGCGTTGAGGCCGTTCTTCGACGCCGCATACATCGCCTCGGGCGGGCTGGGCCGCACCGCGCCGATGCTCGAGATGTTGATGATCGAACCGCCTCCGGCCGCGCTCATCCTGGCGCCGGCCACCGCCATCAGCCGGAACGGTCCCTTGAGGTTGACCTCGATCGTCTTGTCGAACAGCGACTCGGACACCGACTCCAGTGTCGGTGACAGGGGTGCGATGCCGGCGTTGTTCACGACGACGTCGAGCTTCCCGAATCGGGTGACGATGTGGTCGACCGCGGTTTCGATCGCGTCCCACTTCCCGACGTGCAGGGCGAGCGGTTCCGCGATGCCGCCGGTGTCCCGGACGATCG
Organism: Rhodococcus sp. USK10; assembly: GCF_019378875.1. Classification (NCBI taxonomy): domain Bacteria; kingdom Bacillati; phylum Actinomycetota; class Actinomycetes; order Mycobacteriales; family Nocardiaceae; genus Rhodococcus; species Rhodococcus sp. USK10. The sequence goes on along the minus strand of NZ_CP076048.1, from coordinate 5,811,636 downwards.
CACGGGCCGCGGAGACACACGCCTCCTCCTTGCGGCTCGACACGATCACGGTGGCGCCCGCGGCGGCGAGGCCGCCAGCGATGGCGTATCCGAGCCCGCGGGTCGCCCCCGTGACCAGTGCGACCTTGCCCGTCAACTCCTGTGTCGTGTTCATGCGTACTTCTTCAGTTCGAGGCGCGCGATCGTGCGCAGATGGACTTCGTTCGGGCCGTCGGCGATCTGCAGTGCCCGGGTGATCGCGTACAGCCGGGCCAGGATCGTGTCGTCACTCACCCCTGCGGCGCCGTGCGCCTGGACGGCGTGGTCGACCACGCGATGCGCAACCTCCATCGCGGCCACCTTGATCGCGGCGACCTCCGAGCGGGCCGCGGCATTGCCGCGGGTGTCCATCAGCCACGACGACTGCAGAACCAGCAGCCGGATCTGGTCGATCTCCATCCGGCTCCGCGCAATCCACTCACGCACCACACCGCGATCGGCGAGAGGTCCGCCGAACGCGGTGCGCTGCAGGACCCGTCGGCACATCAGCTCGAGGGCGCGTTCAGCCATGCCGATCGCCCGCATCGCGTAGTGCATGCGCCCCGGCCCGAGTCGGCCCTGCGCGATCGCGAACCCGTCGCCCTCGGCGCCGAGCATGTGGTCGGCGGGCACCCGCACGTCCGTGAACTGGACCTCGCCGTGGCCGAGCCGGTCCCGGTAGCCGAACATCGGCAGATCGCGGAGCACCTCGATGCCGGGAGCATCCGCCGGCACCAGGATCATGCTCTGCTGCCGGTACGTCGGGGCGTCGGAATCGGACTTGCCCATGAAGATGACGAGCTTGCAGTCGGGATCGAGAATGCCCGAGGTGTACCACTTCCGGCCGTTCAGGACGTATTCGTCGCCGTCGCGGCGGATGGTCGAGGTGATGTTGGTGGCGTCCGAACTCGCCACCTCCGGTTCCGTCATCGCGAACGCCGACCTGATCGTGCAGTCCAGGAGCGGCGCGAGCCAGCGGGACTGCTGCTGCGGGGTGCCGTACATCGCGAGGATTTCCATGTTGCCGGTGTCGGGTGCCGAGCAGTTGATCGCCTCGTTGCCGATCACTGACCGTCCGACCATCTCGGCAAGAGGCGCGTATTCGTGGTTGGTGAGCCCGGCGCCCCATTCGCCGTGCGTCATGAAGAGGTTCCACAGTCCGAGTTCCCGGGCCTTCGCCTGCAGGTCCAGCATGACCTTCGGCTGTTCGTGCGGGTTGTCGTTCGACCTGATCTGCTCGTCGTACACGGCCTCGGCCGGATAGACGTGCTCTTCCATGAAGGTCCGCAGTTGCTCGAGCAGTCGCTCGGTGCGTGCGGAGTATCCGAAGTCCACGTGTCGTCCTTTCTGTTCCTGTCAGCGCCTCGAGCGGTGCGCGAAAGAGTGGTCAGGCAAGTAGTGCGGTGCCGCTGCGAATGAGCTGCGAGATGGTGTCGGGCAGCCGTTCCTGATCGGGGTCGTGGTGGCGGCCCTCTCGGTGCCTGCGAAGGTTGTGGCCCATGATCGCCGCCATCTTCAGACGGCCGAGTGCGTTGAACCAGTTCATGTCCGGCAGTGCCGGGGCGTCCCCGGTGTAGAGGTCGATCAGCTCGTCCTCGCTCGGCAGGTTCGGCACCGCGCGCCCCACACCGGGGAAGTTCACACCGTCGGCGAAGACGAGGAACCAGCCGAGCTCGACCCGCGGATCGCCCAGGCTCCAGATCTCCCAGTCGATCAATGCCGCCGGCTCCGTGCCCCGCGCGATGATGTTGCCGAGCCGGTAGTCGCCGTGCACCAACGTGGGCGCCATCCCGTCCGGGACATCGGCGGCGAGCAGACGTAGCAACTCCTCGCCCCCGCTCACGAGTTCGGGGGGAACGGCACCGAGGGTGCGTTGCCACCGCGCCAGCTCGGCGGCCGGCGACAACGGATCACCGGCGGCCGGGATCGTGTCGAGGGGCACCGCGTGCAGCAGCGGGAGCACCTCGGCGGCCCGGCGCATCCGCGCGGCAGCGACGGCCGGTTCGACCGCCGGTGTATCGAGCACCGGCTCGAGGGATTCCCCGGCGACGCACTCCATCGCGAACCACGCCGGACCGTCCTCGTCGACGGTGACGATGCGGGGCACGGGAACCGCTGTGGCGCCGAGCGTTTCCATGATCCTCGCCTGGCGCACCATGTCGTGCCGCCCGATGGGACGCTGCCCCTCGGGCACAGCCTTGACGACGAGGTCGCCCCCACCGGTCCGGACCTTGTAGGTCAGTCCGGAGTGCCCGCCGGGCAACGGCTCGAGCGGGCCGACGTCCAGGCCCGGGTTCTGCTCGCGCAGGCGACACGCCACACGGTCGTCGAGGGTGATCATTGCACTCACGGGCGGGGCTCCCTCGGCAGGCCGAGCACGCGCTCGGCGAGAATGTTGCGCTGGATCTCGTCTGTGCCGCCCGCGATGCGGTATCCGGGTGCGCCGAGTACGTGCTCGGTCCACGCGAATGTGCCCCACTCGCCCGAGTCGGCGATCAGGTCGCGCCCCAGCAGCATCCGGACGACCTCCGAGGTGCGCGCCATGGTGTCGGTGGCGAGCAATTTACCCACCGACGCCTCCGGACCGGGATCCTTGTCGGCGACCACCGCGGCGGCCACCCGCATTCCGGTGACCCGCTGGACATAGCTGCGCGTCACCAGATCCGCGACCTTGTCGCGCTCGATCTCGGACAGTTCACGGCCCAGGTGGCGGGCGAGTTCGACGGCCTGGTCCGCGTTGGCCAGGCCGAGATTCCCGGCGTCGAGGCGCTCGGCCGCCAGCACGGTCAATGCGACCGGCCAGCCCTGCCCCACCGGCCCCAGCCGGTAGTCGTCCGACAGTTCGACGCCGTCGAGATACACCTCGTTGAAGGAACTACCCCCGGTCATCTGGCGGATCGGCCGGACGGTGACACCCGGAGCGTCCATCGGGACCAGGAAGACGGTGAGGCCCTTGTGTTTGGGCGCGTCGGGGTCGGTGCGGCACACCGCGACCCCGACGTCGGCGACCCGGGCCCCGGACGTCCAGACCTTGTGCCCGGTGATCGTCCACCGGCCGTCCCGCTCGACCGCTATCGTCCGGACCGCCGCCAGGTCGGATCCGGCTTCGGTTTCCGAGAACAGCTGACAGGCGATGATGTCGGTGCGGAGCATCGCCCGCACGTACCGCTCACACTGCTCGGGCGTTCCCCATTGGGCGATGGCCGGCGCGACCAGTTGCTGAGTGACCGAGAACATTTCGGTTCGGCGCGGAACGTCGAATGCGTTCTCCTCCCGCCGGAAGGCGAGCACGTAGGACATCGGCAGGCCGCGTCCGCCGAATTCGACCGGCCAGTTCATCGAACCCCAGCCGGCGTCGAACTTCGTCTGCTCGTACGCCCGGATGTGGTCCGTCTCTTCGCGTTCCTGCGCAGCGGTCCAGTTCTCGAAGACGGCGACCGAGTCGGGTCCCACCCCCCATTTGATCTGGGTGCGCGGTTCGGCGACCGTTCGCAGCCACGCGCGGGCGTCGTCCACGAACTGGTCCAGGCCGGGCATCGTTGCTTGATTCATGGCTCTTCCTCAGACTGACAGGACGGTGCAGGCGCTGATCCCGGGCGCACCGTAGACGTGGGTGAATCCGATGCGCGGGTTTCCGGGCACCTGCCGGGCACCGGCCTCACCGCGCAATTGCGTGACGATCTCGTGTATCTGCCGGAGGCCGGACGCGCCGATCGGTTCCCCGTTCGCGATGCAACCGCCGTCGGTGTTGACCGGGATCCGCCCGCCGATTTCCGTCTCCCCCGCGGCGATCAGCTTGTCCTGCTCGCCGTGTTCGCAGAATCCGCATTCGGCCATGTGCATGATCTCGGCGCCGCTCTCCGTGTCCTGGAGTTGCGCGACGTCCACGTCGGAAGGTCCGAGTCCGGCCTGCTCGAATGCGGCGGCCGCGGTGGACGTGCTCACACTCGACGGGGTTCCCGCGCCCTGTATCGACGGGCCGAACACCTCGAACGAGCCGAACCGGCGGGTGCCCGCCGCAATGCCCCGCAGTCGTACCGGTTTTCCGCCGAGTCGCCGGACAGCGGCCTCGCTCGCCACGACGACGGCCGCACCGCCCTCGCCGGGCGAGCAGAACATGTACCGGGTCAGGGGGTCGTTGACCATGTCCGCGGCGGCGATCGTCTCGGCGGACATCGGTTCACGCCGCCAGGCATTCGGGTTCAGGGAGCCGTTGCGGTACGCCTTCTCCGCGACGGCGGCCAGTGTGGGAGCACTGATTCCGTGTTCGCGCATGTACCGCGCGATCTTGATGCCGAAGAACTGGGTGGTGACCATGAGACCCGCCTCGCCGTACCCGACGGGCAGACCCCAGTCCTGTGGCGCCGGGTCGAACGCGCCGCGCGGGTGCTTGTCGAAGCCGACCGCGATCGCGATGTCGGCGGCGCCCGCACGAATGGCGTTGACGGCCGACACCAGAGCGCTGCCCCCTGTCGCGCAACCGTTCTTGACGTTGGTGAACGGGATTCCGGTGAGTCCGAGTTCGGACACCAGGGTATCGGCGAGCCCGGAGCCGTCGCTGCCACCGAACGCGACCTGAACGTCGGTCCACGCGATGCCGGCGTCGGCCAGGGCGGACGCGATCGCGTCCAGGGCGAGCCCGCGGCCGGTCTTGTCCGGTTGACGCCCGAATTTCGACAGTCCGGCCCCGATGATCGACACGGTGGACATCAGCGGGTCTCCTTCAGATAAGCGTCGGTGGCGAACCGGGGCACCGGTGCCGTGTCGACCAAGGTCACCGGCGCCCCGTCGTCCAACTCGGCGAAGTCGTGGCAGTCGAGCACGCCTTCGACCCTGATTCCCTCGGGGAGTTCGACGTAGCCGACCGCGAACGGTGAAAACCCTTCCGGCGGCGAAACATACGGCGGCGATTTCGGGGCGAACCGCTGAACCGTGTACGCCCAGACCGTTCCGCGTGTGCTCAGCGCAACCGGCGACATCGCCGGTCGTGAGCAATGCGAGCACAGGCTGGTGGCCGGGAACGCCACCGTCGAGCAGTGGGAGCACCGGCTCGCTTCGAGCGCCGGCGCGGTGGATGTCTCGCCCATCGTCAATCTCTCCTCGGGATTCGTCGTCGGGGTCGGATCAGCGACCGACCCACTTCGGCTCACGCTTTTCGAGGAACGCGTTCACGCCTTCGCGTGCGTCCTCCGACTGCAGCGCGTTGCCGACGGCGAGGTGCTCCATCACCATGAGCGACTGGATGTCCGCGTCGAGACCGCGGTCGATGCACATCTTGGTGAGCTTCATCATGAACGGGCTCTTGTCGACGATCGGTGCGATGAACTCGGCGAGAAGCTTGTCCAGGTCGTCGGCCGGCGCCGACGCGTTGATCAGGTCGAAGGCCTCCGCCTCCTTGCCGGTGAGGAGCTTGCCGGTGAGCATGAGTTCCTTCGTCTTGCGAACGCCGATCATGCGCGGCAGCCGGTAGATCGGGCCCGCGCCACCGAACAGTGCGCGACGGATGTGGAAGTCGCCGATGCGGGCGTCCTCGGCGGCGATCGCGAAGTCGCAGGAGATCATCAGCTCGAAACCGCCTGCGGTGACGAAGCCTTCGAGGACGGCGACAGACGGGGTGTTCATCGAGTACAGGCGGTCGCACACCCGGGCCGACAGCACCGCGACATCCATCGCGGTGGTGGAGCCGACGTACTTCTCCCGCAGTTCGTCGAGGTCGAATCCCGAGCAGAACGTGCCGTCACGTCCACGCAGGACCAGCACCTTCAGTTCGGGGTCGCTGTCGACCTCGACGATGATCTCGTCGAGGCGGTGCAGCAACTCGACGGTGACCGCGTTCTTCTTGTGCGGGCGGTTGAGCCACACGCGGGCGATGTCGCCGTCCTTCTCGAGCACGATGTGGTCGGTGTCCACCATGTCGGGGTCCTTTCGAGGAATGAAACTGAACTGGATTCACTTCAGTTCTACGGGGTGCGAGGCGCTCCGTCAATAGCGGGGACGAAGGAGCTTTGGTTTCGGCCGGCAGCAGCCGGCCTGATGTCAGAGTCCGACGAGATCCGCGACGCGGCCGCGGTGCGCCCGCGAATCCCCCAGCAGCGGTTCGTCTCCGAGCGCGCGGCGAACGTAGGAGTGCGTCGCATGCTCCCAGGTGAAGCCGACGCCCCCGTGGAGTTGCACGGCCTCCATCGCGGTGGCGATCACGGCCTCGGTGCAGACCGCACCCGCGACAGCGGCCGGAAGCGCCGCGGCGCCCGGGTCTTCCGCGAACACCGCGGCCGCGTACCGCGCCGCCGATCGCGCCTTCTCGAGCTCGACGAGCGTGTTCGCCAGTCGATGCTTGACGGCCTGAAAGGAGCCGATCGACCGCCCGAACTGGCGGCGCTGCACGGTGTATTCCCGTGTACTGTCCAGCAATCGGTCGATCAGCCCGACGTGCTCGCAGGCCAGTCCGATCACTCCGAGGCCCTGCAACGATTCGACCGCGCGCAGCGCGTCAGCGGGCCCGGCGAGACGCACCGCCTCCGCGTCGTCGAAGAGCAGATTCGCCTGCCGTCGAGTGGGGTCGACCACCGGAAGTTCCGTTCGCCGCACCGGCGCGGTCCGCAGATCGACCGCGTAGAGGCCAGGTCCGTCGTCGGCGTGCGCGATCAGCACGACGAGATCGGCGGCGCCGCCCTGTACGACATTCGTGGCGCGACCGGACAGCGACCACCGGTCGCCGACGCGCGTGGCGTCGACGAAATCGGTCTGCGCGCTCAGGGCCGTCACCGTCGCGACGAGTTCACCCCGGACGACCCGGTCGAGCAGTTCGTCGACCGTGTGCGACCTTTCGGCCGCGAGCAGGGCGTGGACTCCCAGCGTGGCGGATGTGAGCACCGGTTCGCAGACCAGCGCTCTCCCGCATTCTTCGAGGACGATGCCGAGTTCGACCATGCCGTATCCGAGGCCGCCGCGATCCTCCGGCACCGTCAGGGCAGCGACGTTCATCTCCTCGACGAGCAGTGACCACAACTCGGGGGAATAGCCGGACTCCGACTGGGCGGCGCGTCGGCTGCTTTCGATCGTCGAATGGCGGTCGAGTAGGCGGCGGATGACGTCGCGGATGTCTTCGTGCTCGGCGACGGGGGTCATCGCCGGGGGTTCGGTCTCGGGCCAGGGGCTGGAATGGGAGGACTGCATTGAACTCTCCTGTAAATTGACGTGAGTTCAGTTTAGTTTCGCAGAAGTCGAGACGGCAAGGACCCTCGACAGACCCACCCATGTTGAACTAAGTTCATTTCATGACCGATGCACTCGTGATCGAGCAGTACTACGCGATCCTCGACAGCGGCCGGATCGACGACGCGGTCGCCCTGCTCGACGAATCGATCGAGTTCGCCATAGTCCTTCCCGGTACCGTCCGACGCGGCCACAGCCGCGCCGACATGCTCAGCTATCTCCGGGGACGACCCCCGGTCGATCGACGGCACGTGCTGCTGCGGACGAGCAGCGACCGCGACGTCCAGTTCGCCTACGGCTCCGTCGTCGAGAACGAGACGAAGACGACCGGCTACTTCCTCGCCGCCATGCACTTAGGCGCCGACGGCACCATCGACGCGTACGAGGTGTCGTTCGACACCGAATTCAGCATTCTCAGAAGGGAGTTGGCACATGACAAGCGCGACTGACCTGGACTTGAGGACGTCACCGACGCCCGTGCTCGTCGCGTGGTTCGCGATCATGGATTCGGACGATCCCGACCGCGTCCTGACCATGATCACCGACGACTTCCGGATGTCGATTCAATTCTCCACCGGCGGCGGGAAAGCAGCCGAGTTCGTCGGCGATCGCGCAGGCCTCGTCGGGTACCTGCAGCAACGCGAGAAGAGCGTGCTGGTGCACGAGATCCTCGCGGGCTCGCAGGTGGGGGACGTCGAACTGGCGCTGGGACGCACCACCCGGAACGGCGAATTCGAGGCGTCGTTCAACACGTCGGCACAACTCGACGCGTCGGGGCTCGTGCGGAGGTTGCTCATCTGCCGCACCCCCGAGATCTCGTTCGCCCACTGAAACACCCGTGAGTACTTGTTAACCGCGGGCGGTTAACAAGTACTCACAGGGGGTGTCGATCAGGACGTGAGGTCGTACAGGGTCACGCCGTCCACGGTGACGGCGGTGAAGTTCGCCTGCACCCAGGTGGAGATCTCCGACGCGGTGCCGTCGCCACCCATTCCGCCGCCTCGGCCGCCGGCGATGAAGTAGTGGATCTTCCCGTCGGCCACGTACTGCTGGAACTGCTCGAGCGTGGGTGACGGATCACTGCCGTTGAATCCGCCGATCGGCATGACCGGGTCCTCGGTGGCGAGCTGGTAGCCCGACGCACTGTTGGATCCGATGGCCGCGGCCACCCAGGTGTAGTTGCCGGCATCCTGCTCCAGCAGCGACACCAATTCCTCGCCGGGGTTGCTGCCGGAGAGCAGTCCCCCGGCAGCGCCGCCCATGGCTCCCATGCCGCCCATGCCGTCGCCGGCCGCCGCGCCGTCGGTGGCACCGGGAGCCGCACCGCCCGGCATCGTGGGCGCGGCGGCACCGTCGGTGCGCCCGCCCATGCGTCCGGCACCGTCCATGCCGCCGGGGCCACCCATTCCGCCGAAGCCGCCTCGCCCGCCCTCGACCGTGGGTCCGGCCGAGACGATCGAACCGGTGTGCGGCGTCGCGATCGTGTCGACGGCGTACGCCGTCGGTCCGGCGAGCCCGGTGAACATCGCGGCCAGCGTGACGACGGCTGCGATCCTGCCCCTGGTCAGCGCCGGGATCAGCACGGCCACGGCGGCGAGAACACCGGCGACGACCACGGTCCACTTCAGCCACGGCACGAACGACGCGCTGCGCCCGAGCAGAACCCAGGACATGGCCGCGGTGGCCAGGAGTGTCACGGCGAGAACCGCCCGCACCCACAGGCTGTCGCGTCGACGCCACAGCGTCACCGAACCGATCGCCACCAGCGCGGCCACGGCCGGAGCAAGCGCGACGGTGTAGTACGCGTGGAAAATTCCGGCCATGAAGCTGAACGTCAGTCCGGTGACGAGCAGCCACAGTCCCCACACGACGAACGACGCACGTTGCGTGTCGGTGCGTGCCGCCTTGCCGCGCACTGCGAGACCGGCGACCAGCAGGATCAGCGCGGCCGGGATCAGCCAGGCGATCTGACCGCCCTGAGCCGACTCGAACATGCGCGTGATGCCGGTGCTGCCCCACATTCCGCCGCCGCCACCGGGACCGCCGCCGGGCATGCCGCCGCCGGGTACGGCGCCGCCCGCAATGGCCTCGCCGGCTCCTCCCATCGCTGTCGCGGCGTCCCCGCGACCGCCACCGGGCGTGACGCTGCCCGTCTCCTCGCCGTTCAACCGGCCGAGACCGTTGTAGCCGAGGGTGAGTTCGAGGATCGAGTTGTTCTGCGAACCGCCGATCCAGGGCCGTGACGACGCCGGCCACAACTCGACGGTCAGCAACCACCAGCCCGCGGAGACGATCATCGCGCCGAGTGCGGCGAAGCACTGGGCGAGGCGTTTGCCGAACTTCGGCGGTCCCGCGAAGAGGTAGGTCAGGGCGAGCGGCGGGACGACGAGCATCACCTGAAGCTGCTTGGTCAGGAACCCCAAGCCGACGAACACACCGGTCAGCACCATCCACCGGGTGCGTCCGTCCTCCACGGCGCGCAGCATCGCCCACACGGACGCGATCATCAGCAACACCAGCAGGGCGTCGGGGTTGTTGAACCGGAACATCAGCGCCGCGATCGGCGTCAGCGCGAGCACGAGACCGGCGAGCAGACCGGCCGCGGCACCGAACCACCGCTTCACCGTGGCGTAGAGCAGGGCGACGGAACCGACGCCGAGCAGGGCCTGCGGCACCAGCATCGCCCACGAGCTGAGCCCGAAGATCCGGACCGACAGCGACATCAGCCACAGCGACATCGGAGGCTTGTCGACGGTGATGGAGTTGGCGGCGTCGGAGGACCCGAAGAAGAACGCCTTCCACGACTCGGAACCCGCCTGCACCGCGGCGGCGTAGAACGAATTGGCCCAGCCGGAGGCGCCGAGCCCCCAGATGTACGCGACCGCCGTCCCGGCGAGCAGTGCGGCGAGCGCCCACGACTCCCACCTCCGCCGGGCGGGAGGAGGTTCCGGGGTTTCGACCTTCGGTTGTTCGAGGGTCGTCGTCATGCGTGAACTCCTTCGGGGCGAGCGTTCCGGAACACCCAGCGAAGGGCTATGAAACGGCTGATGGTGGCAACGAGATTGGCGAGGACGAGGACGGCGAGTTCGACGTGCTTGGACGCGTCCGGGGCCGCCGAGTGCAGGACGAACAGGGAACCGCTGGTGAGCAGCAGTCCGAACGCGAACACGAGCAGGCCCTGCATCTGATGCCGGGCGGCGCCGTCGGATCCGCGGACCCCGAACGTGAACGCGCGATTCGCGGCCGTGTTCAGCACGGCCGTGACGAGCAGCGAGACGGCGTTGGCCCACTGCGCACCCAGGACCGGATGCAGAACCAGGTAGAGCAGCGCGTACGCGACGGTGGACGCGACCCCGATCACCGCGAACCGGGCCAACTGCCCGACCATGCCGCGGGGCACCCCGGGCACCAGCGGCTCGCGCCCGAAACTGTCCCGCAGGCTGCCGATCGGCAGCGATCCGGTGGACAGCGCCCGGCCCACCCGCCACACACCCTTCAGGTCGGCGACGGCGGTCGCGACGATGTCGACGCGACTGTCCGGATCGTCCACCCAGTCGACGGGGACCTCGTGGATGCGCAGGCCCGCGCGTTCCGCGAGCACCAGCAACTCGGTGTCGAAGAACCATCCGGTGTCCTCGACCAGCGGCAGCAGGCGCTGCGCGACGTCCGCCCGCATCGCCTTGAACCCGCACTGCGCGTCGGAGAACCGCGCGTGCAGCGCGCTGCGGAGGATGAGGTTGTAACTGCGGGAGATGAACTCGCGCTTCGGGCCTCGCACCACCCGCGACGAGCGGGCGAGCCGGGACCCGATGGCGAGGTCCGAATGCCCCGACAGCAGCGGGGCGATCAGCGGCATCAGGGCGTTGAGGTCCGTCGACAGGTCGACGTCCATGTACGCCACCACCTCGGCGTCGGACGTGCTCCACACCGCACGCAGAGCGCGGCCTCGCCCCTTCTCGTCGAGGTGCACGACGTGGACGCCGTCGATCTCGGCGGCCAGGCGGTGCGCCACGGCGAGGGTGGCGTCGACGCTGGCGTTGTCGGCGATGGTGATGCGGGCGGTGTAGGGAACGTTCTCGTCGAGGTGCCGCCGCAGCCGGCGCACGCAACGTTCGAGTCCGGCTTCCTCGTTGTAGACCGGCACGACAACGTCGAGCACGGGCGCGGTCTCGGAGGTTCCGGAAGTCTCGAGTCGTCCCATGGCGCCCGGTGCTCGGGAGAGGGAATTCGTCGTCATGCATCCAAGATTCGGCCCGGACGCTGCGATCACTCTGGACGGAGGCTGGGAGTTTCCTGTGCGCTTCGCGCCCGTGAGTACTTATTAACCGCCCGAGGTTAATAAGTACTCACGGGCGGCGAAGCCGCATAATGGCGGCCATGGGATCTGTATTCAGCGCCATCATCAACGGAGATCTGCCCGGACGGTTCGTGTGGGAGGACGAGGACGTCGTCGCGTTCCTCACCATCGCGCCCGTCACCCAGGGCCACACCCTCGTCGTGCCCCGCGAGGAGGTGGACCAGTGGCAGGACGTCGACGGTGAGATCTGGAACAAGGTCATGGACGTGGCCCGCACGATCGGGCAGGCCGTCTGCCCGGCGTTCGACGCACCGCGGGCGGGACTGCTGATCGCGGGCTTCGAGGTGCCCCACCTGCACCTGCACGTCTTCCCCGCCTACGACCTCGGCGATTTCAACATCAGCAACGCCGAGCGGAACCCGTCCCAGGAATCGCTCGACGAGGCGCAGGCGAAGATCAAGGCAGCGCTGCGCGAACTCGGTCACGGGGACAACGTCCCCGACTGACGGTCAGCTCGACCGCGGCAGTTCCACCCGGAACGTGGCACCTTCGCCGGGCCGGCTGTCGACGGTCACCGACCCGCGGTGGGCGGCGACGAGGGCCGCGACGATCGACAGGCCGAGACCGCTGCCCCCGCTCTCCCGGGTGCGGGACGCGTCGGTGCGGTAGAACCTCTCGAACACCCGGGCCGCGTCTTTTTCGGTCAGTCCGGGTCCGGTGTCGGCCACCTCGAGCACGACGGTGTACTCGGTGGTGCCGAGCCGGACCGTGACGTCCGCGGTGGCGGGGGTGTGTTTGACGGCATTGGCGAGCAGGTTGCCGAGGACCTGCCGCAGCCGGGCCTCGTCGCCGATCACCTCCGGTGTCCCGGGTCCGGGGCGGACGTCGAGAGCGATGGACCGTTCGGGGGCGACGGCGCGCGCCCCGTGCACGGCGTCGGACGCCACCGACAGCAGGTCGACGGGCCGGGTCTCGAGGGGTCGCTGGGCATCGAGCCGGGCGAGCATCAGCAGGTCTTCCACCAGGAGACCCATCCGCGACGCTTCCCCTTCGATGCGGCTCATCAGGGTTTCGGTGTCGGTCATCGCGCCCTGCCGATACAGTTCGGCGAAGCCGCGGATCGTGGTGAGCGGGGTGCGCAGTTCGTGACTCGCGTCGGCGACGAATCGCCGCATCTTCTCCTCGGACCGCCGCGCCGACTCCTCCGACGCCTCGGTGGCGGCGAACGCGTGCTGGATCTGCGCGAGCATTCCGTTGAGCGCCACGGACAGTCGCCCGATCTCGGTACGGTCGTCCCGTTCCGGGACGCGTCGGTGCAGGTCTCCCGACGCGATCGCCGCGGCGGTCTCCTCCACTTCGACGAGGGGACGCAGACTGCGCCGGACCACGAAATACGCGACCACTCCCAGGGCGATCAGCACCACCACTCCGATGATGAGTTGCAGCACGACCAGGCGGTTCACCGTTTCGTCGTTCTCGGTGAGCGTCATCGCGACGGTGGTCTCGGTTCCGTCCGGCGCGGTCGTGGTCAGCACCCGCCACCGCACGTCCGAGTCGTCGGTCGAGCCGACCGTGACGGGCACCGACGGCAGGTCTTCCGGCAGTGCGGGCGAGACGGATTCGTCGTTGATCTCACGCAGCACGGTGCCGTTGGCCAATGTCGTGCGGACGTAGAACGGGCTCGGCGGACGTCCGGGATTCGGTTCGTCGGGCGGCGGCAACGGGCGCGACTTGCCGGGCTTCGCCCACCCCTGAGCGGCCTCGTGGAGTTGGTGATCGACGCGGTTGGTCAACGAATTCTCGAGCGCCGACGTCACCGCGACACCGGACGCGAGAAGCCCGAGCGCAGCGAGCAGGAGCACGGCGCCGACGAGCGTGATGCGCAGTGGCATCGCCCGGATCCACCGTCGCGCAGGCCTGTTCGGGACAGTCGCGACCACCTCGGCCGACTCCCGGGGAGCCGCGGGCGCGGTCATCGCCGCGGTTCTCGCATCACGTAGCCGACGCCGCGGAGGGTGTGGATCAGCGGGGTCTCGCCGGTGTCGACCTTCCGGCGCAAGTAGGACACATACGACTCGACCACCCCGACCTCACCGCCGAAGTCGTAGTTCCAGACGTGGTCGAGGATGCGCGGCTTGCTCAGCACCGTGCCCGCGTTGACCATGAAGTACCGCAGCAGCGTGAACTCCGTCGGGGACAGCGACACCAGGTCGCCGGACTTCCAGACCTCCCGCGTGTCGTCGTCGAGTTCGATGTCGGCGAACTTGATGCGGGCAGACTGCTCCTCCACCGACACCTTGCCTGCCCTCCGGAGGATGACGCGAAGCCGGGTCACAACTTCTTCGAGGCTGAACGGCTTGGTGACGTAGTCGTCCGCGCCGAGGGTGAGGCCGCTGATCTTGTCCTCCACCGCATCCTTCGCGGTGAGGAATAGCACCGGTGCGTCCACACCGTCGGCGCGCAACCGCTTGAGCAGGCCGAACCCGTCCATTCCCGGCATCATGACGTCGAGAATGACGGCGTCCGGGCGGAAGGTCCGCGCCGTGTCGAGTCCCTCGGCCCCGGTCGACGCCGTCGCCACCTCGAATCCCTGGAATCGGAGACTCACGGAGAGCAACTCGAGGATGTTCGGTTCGTCGTCGACGACGAGGACGCGGGCTTCGACAGGCTTATCATTCACGCAACCCATCATCACGCGTGAGACTGGATTGTCGCTGTAGGTTTCCTGGGAGGTTCCTGTGAGCCGGTGCAGCCGGCCCGGGTCGGACGGATTCCGGTCGTCAGTTGACCACGATATTGAGGTTGAACACTACCCCGCCGAACGTCAGGATCGTGTTGGCCAATCCGAGTGTGACACCACTGTTGAGCGCCCCGAGCAGTCCCAGCATCATGACCTCCATCGTCGCCCCGGTTGAGGGGTGTGTGCGCGCTGTCCGTGCGCGTTGCGGATGACACTAAGTCACGTTCGACAAATTCGTGGCGACACGCGCACGCAATTTCCCTGAATAAAATCACCCATTCTTCTCGAGCGAAAAAGGGTGAAATTCCGGGCGCATGAGCGAGGATGGGACAGTTGCGCTCCGGAGCCCCGGCGCTCACGGTCGCCGAACACGAGACAACCCCGCCGTCGAGCGGACGGCGGGGTTGCGTGACCGGAGTTGTATTGACAGGCAGGAAGTTCAGGCGACGACGTTCATGTTGAGCACCACTCCGCCGAACGTGCCGATCGTGTTGGCGAGTCCGAGGGTGAAAGCGCTGTTGATTGCGGCGAGCAGTCCGAGCATCATGATGTTCCTCGTTATCTTCCGTGGTATACGCACAGAATTCACTGTCGCGCTCGACAATAAGTCAGCAGGCCTCGCTCTGCGAGATATTCGGCGCATTCCCGCGTCGTGCGCGCGGAGCGAGTCTGTGGAGTCGCTCACCACTCACGGGCGCGGAGCGCATCGTTGGGTACCGTGGAATTCGTCGACACGACATCCGGACGAGCGCACCGTACCCGGCCAGCGACAAGACGGTGCCCGGAGGTTTGTCATGGCGTGGATGGTTCTTGTGCTGTCGGGAGTCCTGGAGGCCGTCTGGGCCACCGCCCTCGGCCGGTCGGAGGGATTCAGCAAACTCGGACCCAGCATCATCTTCGGCGTCGCCCTGGTCTTCAGCATGGCGGGTCTGGCCTACGCGATGCGCAGTCTCCCCACCGGAACGTCGTACGCGGTGTGGGTCGGCATCGGCGCAGCGCTGACGGTCGGGTTCGCGATGCTGACCGGCGCCGAGAGCACCACACCGATGAAGATTCTGCTGATCCTGGGCATCGTCGGATGCGTGGTCGGGCTGAAGGCTCTGCACTGACCGGATCGAGACGCTCGATGATTGTGTGTCGCGGGTTACAGTAACTCCATGAACCTGGTGTCGTTGATGACCCTCCCGGTGCGTGCCGGTCTTGCGGCGGCCGACCTCAGCCTCGGTATCGCCGAGGCCACCCTCGTGACGGTCCGGACCGCGGTCGCCGGGACCGGAGTCGTCACAGGCATGAGCACCCAGGGCAGCCCGTTGCAGGTGATCAGCCAACTGTCCTCGCTGGCGGCCAACGACCGGCCGCTCGGGCAGGCACTTCAGCCGGGCGGTCCGCTCGACCGTCTCCTCGCCCCGGGCGGCCCCGTCGACCGTCTCACGTCGGAGGGCGGCACCCTCGAACGACTGCTGGAACCGGGTGGCCCGCTCGAACGGGTCCTCGCCAAGGACGGACCGCTCGACCGGGTCCTCGCGGAGGACGGCACCCTGGAACGGCTGCTCGCCAAGGACGGCCTGCTCGACCGCCTCACCGCCGAGCAGGGACCGCTCGAACGGCTGACCGCGCAGGACGGCGCGGTCGAACGGCTCACGGCGCCGGGCGGACTGGTGGACCGGGCGCTCGCCGAGAACGGCATCCTCGACACCCTGCTGTCGGAGGGCGGCGCGTTCGAACGCCTCATCGCCGAGGGCGGCCCGCTCGATCAGATCGTGGCGCTGTCCGAGACGTTGACGGCGCTGGCGCCCAACCTGGAGCGGATGAGCGCGAGCGTCGACCTGCTGCAGGAAACGGTGGGCGTTCTCAGCGCCGCCGTCGGGCCGCTCGGCGAACTGGCGGGCAAGTTGCCGGGGCGCTGGCTCAACAAGGGCAAGGGCGACCGTCCGGGCGTCGACTACACCCTCGGCCCGGCCTGACGCCTTGACCTGAAGCGAACTCGAGGTTTTACGGTCGGGTCATGACCCGCATCGAAGGCTTCGGACCCATCGGCATCTCCCTGAACATCGCACCGGACGAGACACATCTCGGCGAGGCGGCCCGGCTGGAATCCCTCGGCTATTCGGCGATCTGGTTGGCGGGCGGCCAGATCGACAGCCTGGATCGGATCTCGGCCGTCGTTCGGGCGACCGAGTCGATCCCGGTCGCGACCGGCATCATCCCCGTCGACGTGTACGACGCGGACGCGGTCGCGCGCCTCCATGCCGATCTGCAGGTCACGGCGCCGGGCCGGTTCGTCGTCGGACTGGGCGGCCCGCAGATCCCCCGGCCGCTCCGCGCACTGAACGCGTACCTCGACAGGCTCGACCGTGCCGACCCGCCGGTGCCGACGGAGCGGCGGATCCTGGCCGCGCTGGGCCCGCGCAAGCTGGAACTCGCGCGGGAGCGGGCCGCGGGGGCCGTCCTGCTCCTCGTCACACCCGAATACACCGCCGAGGCCCGGCGCATCCTCGGCCCGGACGCCACGCTCATCGTCTCGTTGATGACGGTGCTGGACACCGACGCGGCCCGTTCCCGCGACACCGCCGGCGTTCCTCTCCGGTTCCTCTCCGGGGTGGGCGGGTACGCCGCCAATTTCGCGCGGATGGGGTTCACTGCCGACGACATCTCGGGGCTGAGCAACCGGCTGGTCGACGACCTGGTGGCATGGGGCGATGCGGACGCGATCGTCGCGCGGGTCCACAGCCATCTCGCGGCCGGCGCGGATCACGTCGTCGTCAGTGAACTGGGCGACCGGCCGGGCGAGGTGGCCGGACAGCTCGCGGGGCTGCTGCCACTGCGCGCACGGTACGGCCTCGGAGCGACCGGCCGACACTGACCGACACCTGCCTCTGGTATGTATTTCGCATGACACGAACCATCGTTGCGCTGTTGATCCCGGCCGCCCTGCTGCTCGGGGCGTGCAGTTCCGAATCGACCACCACCGAGGCCGAGTCCCCGGCGAGCGCAACGACCGAGGCCACCGAGGCGTCCTCCGCGGACCTGCCTGCGGTCGCGGACCTGTGCAAGGGCCTCCTCCAGTACGCGAACGGCGCCGAGGCCCGCGCGCAGCAGAGCGGCGAGACGTTCGACCGCACGAAGGCCCTCGACGACCTCTTCACGCAGTCGGCCGAGACGGCGGAGTGGAAGGACGCTCCACAGGACCGCAAGGACCAGATGATCCAGGCCTACGACGCCGCCAAGACCGGGGCCTGCTGACCCGTTCTCGATCGAGGACCGGAACTGTCCTCAATCCTTCGTAGCGTGGTCTGCATGACCGACACGACGAAGTCCATCCGACCGTTTCGCATCGACATCGCGCAGTCGCAACTCGACGATCTCGCCGATCGACTCGCGCGGACCCGGTTCGGCACCCCACTCCCGGGTGACGACTGGACGACGGGAGTGCCCACGTCCTACCTGGTCGAACTCGTCGCGTACTGGCGCGACGAGTTCGACTGGCGGGCGCAGGAGAAATCACTCGACACCATCCCGCAGTTCGTGACCGAGATCGACGGGCAGAACATCCACTTCCTGCACGTCCGCTCGCCTGAACCGGACGCCCTGCCCCTCGTCCTCACCCACGGCTGGCCGGGTTCGTTCGTCGAATTCCTCGACGTGATCGGGCCGCTCACCGACCCCGCGGTGCACGGCGGCAACCCCGAGGACGCGTTCCACGTGGTCGTGCCGTCGCTGCCCGGATTCGGATTCTCCGGACCGGTCCGCGAATCGGGCTGGAACATGACCCGCATCGCCGGGGCGTGGGCGGAGTTGATGGGCCGGCTCGGATACGACCGTTACGGGGTGCAGGGCGGCGACATCGGCGCCGGTGTCTCGCCCGAGGTCGCCCGCATCGCCCGGAACGCGGTGGTCGGGGTGCACCTCAACGGCAACGTCGGCGTTCCGTTCCACGAGTTGGACGAGGCTGAGCGGGCGAGCCTGACACCGCTGGAGCAGGACCGCCTGGACCGGGTGTCGCGGTTCATGACCGACGAGTTCGGCTACATCTCCATCCAGTCCACGCGACCGGCGACGCTCGGCGCCGCGCTCGCCGATTCACCGGTCGGTCAGCTCGCCTGGATCGTCGACAAGTTCCGCGAGTGGACGTATCCGCGGGAGACGCTTCCCCACGACGTCATCGGCATCGATCGCCTGCTCACCAACGTCATGCTGTACTGGCTCACCGACACCGCCTCCTCGGCCGCGTACGTCGGCTACATGCAGGAATCTTCTTGGGCCACCGACAATTCCGTGTCCGGCGTCCCGACCGCCGTCATCGTCTTCGCCCACGACGTCGGCATCCGCCGCTACGCGGAGCGGGAGCATGCGATCACGCGGTGGACCGACGTCGAGGATCGCGGCGGCCACTTCGCCGCACTCGAGGAGCCCGAGTCTCTGACCGCGGACATCCGGGAGTTCTTCGCCGAACTCCGCTGAGCCGATCCGGAGCGGTCAGATCAGGCTCGAGATGAGGAAGGCGGCGAGCAGCACGCCGATGAGAACGGATCCGGCGGTGGCGGCCGCGAGGACGACCGAACCGGTGACGGTCATCGCCGGCGCCGCCGCGACGAGGGCAGCGACGAGCGCGGTTCCGAACGAGAACCGGCGGTCGGGCTCTGCCTGCCGGTCCTTCGCGTGCCGGGCAGTGTGTGTTCGGAATGCATTGTGGGCCGTGAGGGTCATGGTTCTCGTGTCCCGTCTGGAGTCGAATGCGGACCAGAGCCGGAGCTCCGGCGGGTACTGCGTTCACCTCCCCGGCGCCGTGGCGGATCGCTATCCGGGCGAATCACCCGGCCCGTCCAGCCGTGACGCCAATTCGGCGTTCTCGGATTCGAGCGCAAGGATGCGCTGAATTCCGGCGACGTTCACACCGTCGTCCATGAGCTGAGCGATGCGTGCCAACCTGATCAGGTCGTCGTCGCTGTATCTGCGGGTGCCGCCGCTGGTCCGGGCCGGGGTGAGCAACCCGCGGCGCTCGTACAGGCGGAGAGTCTGCGGGCCGATGCCCGTCAACTCCGACGTCACCGCAATTCCGTAGACCCCGCGACGTGAGCGGGGCAGGACGTCGATGGTCACAACAGGCTCCCTTCTGCTTAAGGAACACCTGATGTTAACACGGAAATGAAATGAATCTGTACTTGATGATATAGATTTTGCGTCTCGAACCCCTCATACCTGGGCTGCAGCAGCCAGAACGAGAATCGGGTGACGTAATCTCGGACCCGAACCGAACGCGAACTACCGCCGACCCCGGACGGATTCGCCGAGGTGTCGTGGCCGTGAGCGCCACGGCCTCTGTGCGAGAGACGAGAAGACGGTGCCCCGTACTCAGGAACACGCAGATCGCTACCGTGACGCCCTCACGGCGCTCGCCGCGGCCACGCAGCGACCGGCCAACGTGGTCAACACCGGTGCGGGCTATGCGATCCGGGTCGACTTCGAGTTCAACCGCTACCTTCTCGCGTCCAACGCCGCCGACGGACTGACCGACGCCATCGACGACGCGTCCGAGTGGCGGGTCAGCCTGTACCAGGGCGCCGCCGACGGCACGTCCGACGAACTACTGGCCACCGCCGGGCACGCGTGGCTGGTCGACGCATTCGACCACGCCTTCGCCGACATCCGGGCCGAGGGTAAATGGCAGGCGGCCGACGCCTCGTTCGACGAGTTCAACCCCACCAACGACCAGCCCGCGAGCTGATCCGACACCGCTCAGGCGCGGTCCGGGACCTCGGATCGCACGAGTTGCTCCAGTTCGGCGTTTCGCGCCGCGAGCACCGCATTCTCGGCCTCGAGCCGAAGGATCTGGCCGATGCCGATGAGATTGACGCCGGCGGCAACGAGTTCGGTGATCTTCTGGAGCCGCGCGACATCGTCCTCGCTGTACCGGCGGGTGCCACCGCCCGTGCGAGTCGGCGTGATCAACCCGCGCCGCTCGTAGAGGCGCAGCGTCTGCGGTCCGATACCCGTCAGCTCCGACGTTACCGAGATCCCGTACACACCCCGCTGTGAACGAAGCGGCACATGAGAGGACGTCACCGGGTCTCCCTTCTTCTCAGGGCGCATCAATCCTAGCAAGCCCCAGTGAACACAATGTGCCGCGGGGCGCGCAGGTTCGCTCCGGAATGCCCCCGGTGCCGCGTGGCTGGACCAGCAATCTTGCCGATTCGGCTTGAACTTCCCGTCCGACCGCTGTAGAACAAATCTATATTCTTCAACGCAGATTAGTTCTCACGACGAGGTCGCACGAAGGAGAACCGATGACCACCCACGACCCGCAGAGCACACCCCACGACGGGGAGGTCCTCGTTCTCGGCGCAGGCAGCGGCGGAGCGATCGCCGGCGGCCTGATCGCCACGCTGGCTCTCAGCGCGCTCACGCTCCTCTCGTCCCTGCCGACCTGACCGGACGGCCCGGCACCCGCACCCGTTCGACACCGACACCGACACCGACACTTCGCACACGACAGGACACAACCCTCATGCCCGCCAGCTCCGCATTCCACGGTTCCGCCACCAGCACTGCCACGCGAGGCGGAGCAACGATGAGCACCGAGGAAATCAAGGCCCGGATCGAGGCGATGTTCGCCGACGAGGCCGCAGACACGTCCCCCGCACTCGTCGAATAGCGACGCCATTGCCGATGCCGGCAGGTCAGAGAAGGGCAGAGCCATGAATGTGTCCACCCAGCTCGTCGAACCATCGCTCGACATCCGACGCATCTCCACGCGGTCGAAGCCGGCGCATCGCCCGAAGCCCGTGGCCGCCGCCCCACGGGGAGAACGACGGCAGGCGCGACCCGAGACCGCGCGCCGCGAGCGTGACCAGTACCGCGACGTGCCCGCGCAGTGCGAGGCCATCGGCCGTCTCGCCGCCTCCGACCCCCGCCGCGAACTGCTGCGGCAGCGGCTGATCGAGCGGTGCCTGCCGCTCGCCGAACACATCGCGCGGCGGTTTCTCGGTCGCGGAGAACCCATCGACGACCTGATCCAGGTCGCCCGCCTCGGTCTGGTCAAGGCCGTCGACCGGTTCGACTCGAATTGCGGGGCGAGCTTCGTGTCCTACGCCGTCCCGACGATCACCGGCGAAGTGCGCAGGCACTTCCGCGACACCGGCTGGGCGATGCACGTCCCGCGCAGCATGCAGGAACTGCACCTCTCCCTCACCACCGCGACGACCGAACTGACCACCACACTCGGACGCGCCCCGACGGCGAGCGAACTGGCCGAGGCCCTCGGGATCGACAAGGAGGAGGTGGTCCGGGGTCTGCGGGTCGCCGACGCCTACAGCACCCTGTCCGTCGATTTCCCACTCGGGGAGGACGAGCGCCCGCTGTCGGAGACGATCGGCGACCTCGACCCGTCGCTCGCACACGTCGAGGACCATGTCGTCCTCGAGCCGCTGCTGGGATCGCTTCCCGACCTCGAACGCACCGTCCTCGTCCTGCGGTTCTTCGGCAACATGACTCAGTCGCAGATCGCCGCGCGGGTGGGCGTCTCGCAGATGCAGGTGTCCCGGCTGTTGACCAAGACCCTGGCGGACCTGCGCGGTAAACTCGCCGGCGCCGGCGGTCAGATGGTCGGGTAGGCGGCCAGGAAGTCCTCCCACGTCCGCTTGCCCGTCGCCGCCTCGTGCGACAGGTTGGCGCCGTCCCGGTATACGCGGCCCGCCTTTCCGGGCATCCGGACCGGCATCGTCAGCCGGTGCCTGCCGCTCGCCTGCAGGTAACTGCGGGCCAGATCGCGCATTCCGTACACGGTCGGCCCGGGTAGGTCGGGAACCAGGCCGGCCGGGGCGCCGAGCGTCAGTTCCACCAGGCGCGCCGCCACCTCGCCCGAGTCGACCGGCTGGAAGCGCAGTCCGCCCGGGACCGGGATCACCGGCAGTTTCGCCATCTTCTGCAGCATGCTCAGCACCAGTTCGTGAAACTGGGCTGCGCGCAACGTCGTCCACGGCAGGCCCGAGTCGGCCACCGCTCGCTCCGCGGCCAGCTTGGACGTGAACCAGCCGAGCGGAACCCGGTCGGCCCCGATCACCGAGATGTAGACGAGGTGCCGCACTCCGGCGCGCGCGGCGGCCTCCACCAGATTCCGGGTCGCCACCTCGTCCCCCTTGGGGCCACCCGCCAGATGCAGAACGGTCTCGACGCCGTCCAGTGCGGGGTCAATTCCCTTGCCCTCGAACAGGTCACCGGCCAGATGGTCGACGCCGTCGCCGGGCTCACCGCCGTGCCTGCTGAGGACCCGCACGTCCCGCCCCGCCGCCCGCAGCAGTGGGACGACCTGACGTCCGAGCGTGCCGGTACCGCCGGTGATGAGAATGCGTGATGTCATGATCTCTCCAGATTCTTCGGACAGCTGATTGTCGGTGGGTCTACCTGTGAGACACGCCGCGAGGAAGGAATGTGACACGGTGGACGACCGCGATCAGCTGACCGAGCGTTTCGAGGAACACCGGCCGCGGCTGCGGGCCGTCGCGTACCGGATGCTGGGCTCGGTGAGCGAGGCCGACGACGCTGTCCAGGAGGCGTGGCTGCGCACGATCCGCGCGGACACCGGCGAGGTGGAGAACCTCGAGGCGTGGCTGATCACGGTGGTGTCGCGGGTGTGCCTGAACGTACTGCGCTCGCGCGAGCAGCGGCGCGAGGAACCTCTCGACGTGCAGGCACACGATCCGGCCGTCGGCCGCGAAGACGGCGGCGACCCCGAACACGAAGCGATGCTGGCCGATTCGGTCGGGCTGGCGCTGCTGGTCGTGTTGGACACGCTGACCCCGGCCGAGCGGCTCGCGTTCGTGCTGCACGACATGTTCGACGTGCCGTTCGACGATGTCGCCCCCATCGTGGGCCGCTCCTCCCAGGCGGTGCGGCAACTCGCCAGCCGCGCCCGCCGCCGGGTGAAAGGCGCCGCGCCGGCACCGGACCCCGCGGACCGGGACCGCAGACGAGCTGTCGTCGACGCCTATCTGGCCGCCACCCGCGGCGGCGATTTCGACGCGCTGGTCGCCCTGCTCGATCCGGATGTGGTGCTCCGGGCCGATCCGGCTGTCGGTCCCACCCCGGGACCTCTCGTGATCCGGGGCGCCCGCGTCGTGGCCAAGGGTGCGCTCGCATCCGCGGAACGGGCCCGGGTCACCCAGGTGGCCCTGGTTAACGGGTCGGCCGGGCTCGTGATGGCTCCCCGCGGGGGGCTGTACCTGGTGTTGGCGTTCACGATCGTGGACGGGAAAATCACCGAGATCGACGTCATCGCGGAGCCGGATCGCATCCGCCGACTCGATCTCGCCGTCCTCGGGGACTGACCGGTCACCCGAACCGGGTGATGACCATTGGCGCCGAGACCCCGCAGCATGGAGGGAGCCGACACCCCGCGGAGAGGGGCTCGAACGTGACTACCGCCTCGGACGACGATGCCCCACCCCGGAGCGCGGCCGCGCCGTCGCCGTTCCCGCCGATCGCCGACTACGCCTTCCTCTCCAACTGCCACACCGGGGCGCTGATCGCGCCGGACGGTTCCGTCGACTGGCTGTGCGTGCCCCGGTTCGATTCGCCCAGCGTGTTCGGCTCTCTCCTCGACCGTGAGGCCGGGATGTTCCGGATCGGCCCGTTCGGGCTCAACGTTCCGGCGTCCCGCCAGTACGAGCCGGGCACCAACATCATCTCGGCGGTGTGGAACACCCCGACCGGGTGGGTGAACGTGCGCAGTGCGCTGACGATGGGCCCGACCCGCGGTGAGGACACCGTCACCCCGCACACGAGGCCGCCCGCGGACGACGACGCCGATCACATGCTGGTCCGCACGGTCACGTGCCTCGACGGCAACGTGGAGGTGGAGTTGGTGTGCGAGCCCGTATTCGACTACGGACGCGCACCGGCGGAGTGGGTTCTCGTGGACGGCGATCGGCACACCGCCGACGCGAGCGGTGCGGGGCTCACGTTGCGCCTGCAGACGGACATGGCGCTCGGCATCGAGGGCGGCCGGGTTCGCGCGCGCCACATGCTCGAGAAGGGCGAAACCCTGTACTGCGCGCTGACCTGGGCGGCGGAACTCGCCGCGCCGGAGACGACGGAAGAGGCTGTCGCGCAACTCGATGCGACCGCGGTGTTCTGGCGGCGCTGGTTCAGCCACGCCCGCTTCCCCGACCACCGGTGGCGTGAGGCGATCCAGCGGTCCGCCCTGACCATCAAGGGACTCACGTACATGCCGACCGGCGCCACCGTCGCGGCCCTCACGACGTCCCTGCCGGAAACGCCAGGTGGCGAACGCAATTGGGACTACCGGTACACGTGGATGCGGGACTCCACGTTCACGCTGCAGGCCCTGCACTACCTGAACCTGGACTGGGAGGCCGACGAGTTCATGCAGTTCGTCGCCGACCTCGAGTCGAACGGTGATGGCGCACTGCAGATCATGTACGGAATCGACGGCACTCGCGACCTCACCGAGTCGACCCGCGACGACCTGTCCGGCTATGCGGGCGCACGTCCGGTGCGGATCGGCAACGGCGCGTTCGACCAGCGGCAGAACGACGTGTTCGGCGCCGTCCTCGACTCGATCCTGCTGCACACGGTGCGCGGCAAGCGCCTACCCCGCCGGTTGTGGCCGCTCGTGCAGCAGCAGGCAGCGTGCGCCTCGGCGGTGTGGCGCGACCCCGATCAGGGGATCTGGGAGGCGCGCGGCGCACCGCAGCACTACGTGTCGTCGAAGCTGATGTGCTGGGTGGCACTCGACCGGGCATCGAAGATCGCCGGCATCCGCGGCGATCGCGCGGCCGAGGACACCTGGCGCGCCACGGCCGAGGAGATCCGCGCCGACATCCTCGCGCACGGGGTGAAGAAGGGGGTGCTGCGACAGCACTACGACACCGAGGCGCTGGACGCGTCGACGCTGCTCGCCGCGGTCTTCGGATTCCTTCCCCGCGGGGACGTCCGGCTCCGTGCCACCGTCGACGCCATCGCGAACGATCTCACGGAGGACGGATTCGTCCTGCGCTACCGCACCGGCGAAACCGACGACGGGCTGTCTGGCAAGGAAGGCAGTTTCCTGATCTGCTCGTTCTGGCTGGTGTCGGCCCTGACCGTGGTCGATCAGGTGCAGGAGGCAACCGATTTGATGGAGCGACTGGTCAGCGTGTCGTCTCCCCTGGGCCTGTACGCCGAAGAGTTCGACACGAGCACCGGCCGCCACCTCGGCAATTTTCCGCAGGCGTTCTCGCACCTCGCGCTGATCGAGGCCGCGGGGCGCATCATCCTGCACGAGCGGATGCGGGAACTGATGTGAGCCGACGCCGGGCCCGACGTGCCCGCCACCGTAGGCTGAGACCGTGTCCAGAGCCGAATCGAGTCGGACGTACAGCGGCCAACCGGTCGCCGAACGTCGCGTGGCCCGCCGGGCACGGTTCCTCGATTCGGCCCTGTCGGTCTTCGCGGAGAAGACGTACGCCCACAGTTCGATCAGCGACATCTGCGCCCACGCCGGACTGTCGCGGCGCCAGTTCTACGAGGAGTTCGGCAGCCGCGAGGACATCCTGCTGGCCGTCTACGACACGATCCAGGACGACGCGCGGGACGCCGTGGTCGCCGCGAACGAGGCGGCGCCCTCCCGCGATCCGCGGACCGTCGCCGGCACCGTGATGACGGCCTACATCGAATCAGTCGGCACCGACGAGCGCCGCGCGAGGATCATCTTCGTGGAGGTGGTGGGGGCGGGCCCCCGCGTCGAGCAGTACCGCCTCGAGCGCCGCAGGCAG
The DNA here is from genome assembly GCF_019378875.1 of Rhodococcus sp. USK10. NCBI lineage: Bacteria > Bacillati > Actinomycetota > Actinomycetes > Mycobacteriales > Nocardiaceae > Rhodococcus > Rhodococcus sp. USK10. Next base: position 5,785,595 of record NZ_CP076048.1, on the reverse strand, counting down.
TGGGCGCAACTCTTCGAGGCGGTCACCCGCACGATCGACGGTGGCATCGTCGACCCACCCGAGCGGTTCGAGATGGTGTCGATCGCCTTCATCGGGGCGGTCAACGACCTCGCCCACCATTGGAGCACCGCCTCCCCCCGGCCGTCCGCGTCGGTACTGGTGGACGTCCTGAACACCATGCTCATCGCGCTGGTCACCGATCAGGCCTGACCGGAACTTACTCGCGAGTATTGCGATACCCGTCACACCTGATCTATGGTCTGCACTCAAAGTGAGACATTGACGTCTCACTTCGGACCAGGGAGGACCACATGATCAGATCGAGAGCGCTGCGGCACCGAATGCTGCTGTTGGGGCGATGCTGGTGGGCGCACAGCTCGCCGTCGCCACACCGTCGGTCGGGGCGCCCGCCGACGGCGGAACACCGGTGGACGTGCGACCGGCCCCGACCGTCCCCGCCTGACCCGAGGCCGACCGCGGGTTCTACGAACCGCCATCCGACGTGGTCGCGGCCGCCGCGCCCGGCGAGATCATCGCCGCCCGCGAAGTACACCTGGCGAACCTGTCCGTGCTTCCGGTGAACGTCGACGCGTGGCAACTGTCCTACCGCTCCAACAATTCGCGCGACGAGGCGATCCCGGCGGTCGCGACGGTGATCAAGCCGCGGGGCACGATCGACGGCGTCCGCAATCTGCCGTCGCTCCAGCCGGCGGAAGACTCGCTCGGCCAGTACTGCGCCGCCTCGTACGCCTTGCAGCAGTGGTCCGTACCCGCGCCGTTGACCGGCCAGGTCGTCGCGCCGCTGCAGTTCCTCGAGGCCAGGCCGCGCTCGCCCAGGGATGGGCCGTCGTACTGCCGGACCACCAGGGCCCGAACGCCGCCTACGCGGCCGGGCCCCTCGCGGGCCGCATCACCCTGGACGGAATCCGGGCGGCGGAGAACTTCGACCCCTCGGTCTGTCCGGCAGGCAGACCCCGGTCGGACTGATGGGGTACTCGGGCGGCGCGATCGCGACGGGGCATGCCGCCGAACTCCACGAGAATTACGCGCTGACCTGAACATCGTCGGCGCGGCCGAGGGCGGCATCCCGGCCGATCTCGGCGCCCTGGTCGATCTCGCGGACAACAACCTGCGCGGGGATCGTGCTGGGCTGGGTGTTCGGGGTGAGCCGGGATTACCCCGAACTCGCGAAGTATCTCGATACGCATCTGAACCCCCTCGGCAAGCAACCCCTCGCCGCCAAGGGCAACATGCGCGTCAGATATCAGTCCGCACTGCTGCCGTTCGCGAAGGTGCGGGGCCTGTTCGACAGCCCGAGCGGCGACCCGCTGCGCGATCCGGTGGTCGCATCGGTACTCGACCGGACGAGGATGGGCCATCGGGTGCCGGACGTTCCCATGTTGATGTATCAGGCGAACCCGGAGGGGCTGGTGCCGGTCGGGCCAGCCGACCGGTTCCGCGGGGTCCCGGACGCCACCGTGTACGGCCACCCACGACGTGGGATCGATGGCCCTCGACCATGCGACGTGGCCGGTGTGGTCGTCGATCGTCGGCAGCACGATCGCGAGCCTGCTCGGTCAGCCGATCGGCACGTGACGGTTCAGAGTTCGCCGCCGACACCGGCAAGCAGGGTCCGCGAGCCCTCGTGGAGCCGGTCCCGGACGACGTCGACGGTGGTCTTCATCGTTGCCGCCACCTCATCGCAGGACATTCCGCGGTAGAACACGAGTGCGAGCGTCTCCCGTTCGAGGGTGGGCAGCGCGGCGACCGCGGCTAATACAGTCGACCTGCACGAATTCACTTGCATGAACCCATCGTCAAGGACCGGCGGGTTCGGAAACAGGGACCCCAGGGTGACGAACTGCCCACCCAGGGGTGAGTGTGCGGGAAACGACTGAGGGCCACCGTCCGGGTAGGCGCAATCAGACCCCGGATCGGGAGCTGGCGCACCTGGAGGTTCTCCTCGGCGAAGCCAGTGGATGACGTGCCGGCGCGCTGAGGGACCTCTCCGACCCGTGATCGCCAGCACGTCTACAAGGAACAAGCGAAGAACGTCGCACTCGGATACGCCTAGCAGAAGTAACGAAGCGGTGGACGACCCCACACCTTGGTGGAATCGCCACGCCTGTTCGCACAAGAAGATGTTCCACACATTCCTGTCGAGGGCACTCACGAAACAGTCGTCGTCAGTCAAGGCTCGGCAGACCGGCTCGGAAACCGACATCCTGGCTTCCCGAGCCGGCCTGCATCGATGTTCCCGGCAACCGGAGCTGCCGATCCTCGATGACTACCGCGCGAAGCGGGCGATCGCAGCGACAGCAAAGTCCGAGTTACTTGCTGACGAAATCGTCGACGCTTCGTCGCGCAGGTGCGATTCATACGAACGGGCACCGGAACTTCGAACAAGGCGACGAGTTTGACCGATTGCCGGATACGCCTTGCTTGCAAGTTCCTTCGCAATCTCGAGGGCCCTCACCAATACTTCGTCGTCATCGACGACGTCCGTGATCAGTCCCCACTCGAGCGCCTCGTCACTTCTCAATGTCTTTGCTTGCAACAGCATTCGACTCGCCCTGCGAAGCCCCACTACCTTGGGCAGCAACGCGGAGACACCGCAATCCGGAGTGAGCCCCACGGCCGAATACGCAGAGACGAACTTGCTGGACGCCCCTGCAACGACGAAATCAGACGCAAGAACCAGTCCGAGGCCCGCACCGGCCGCCGAACCGTTCACCGCGGCTACGACCGGAATCGGCAGAGAATCAAGACGGACGAGCGTCCGATGCACTGCATTGGCGAGATCCTCGACGAATGTCGCCGTGTCGGCAGCCGTCGCCATCCCCGTCACATCGCCGCCTGCGCAGAAGTTCTTACCCTGTCCGGACAGCACGATCACCCGGACGTCAGGATCGTCTGCCGCCATCGATACGGCAGTGTGGAACGACCCGGCCAATCCACGGTCGATGGCGTTGGAGGCAGCGGGGCGCGCAAGCTGAATTTGAGCAATCCCAGCGTCGACGACGTACTCGACGCTTTGAAGACTTGTCGCCATGGTCGTTCGAAGCTCCTTCGAGGGCGCGCCGAGGGGCATCCCCGGCTTCGAGAATGGTGACCCGCTCACCCGACGAATGTCAACTGTAACGTTGATTGTTGCCGGCACTCGAGCCCGCTACGGCAACTTTTCAACTCCAATGTTGACGTTTGCACGGTCCGCGCATACAGTGGCGATGTGTCGTCCGTCACGTTCGAAGGAGGATTTGCCGACTTGCTCGAACATGTCGTTGCCGACCCGCCCCGCACACATGTACCCGCCTCGGCACCACCAAAGGTGGCCAGTTCGACGTGCAGGCGAGGTAGTGGTCGAGACACGTCTCGCCCGCCCGCATGACGCAAGCGAGTGGGCATCCACTGATCACTGACAACGACAACGCCGGCAGGCCGATGGACCTCGATCATCAGGTTGCAGAGGTCATCTCGCACATCACCTCTGCCGCATACGCTCAACTCTCCGAGAGAGCCGGGGAGATCGTCGAGCGCCTGGTCAGCGAAATCGAATACTTCGCCGCCGACCAGCCGATTCTCGATCAGTTGAATGCCGGTGCAACACACAACTTTTCCATCACGATGGCCATCCTGCGGCGCGATGTCGACATCGAACAGGTCGGACCGTCGGAACCAGCGATCGAGATCGCTCGGCTCATCGCACAGAGAGACATACCGATCACGGCTCTCGAACACGCATACCGCCTCTACCAGGAAAGCGTCGTTCGATGGTGCCTTCAGGAACTGGCTGTCCGAAGCCAGAATGCCGCCGTCACAGCTCGCGCAGCACTGGAAATCAGCACCTTCGTGTCGGCACACGTAAACTTGATCGCCCAACAATTGCTGTCCACCTACGAGTCGGAACGCGACGCCTGGCGTCTTCGCCGAACAGCATCTCGATCGGCACGCATCAGCGATGTACTCGCCGGACGCACCGTCGACGTCGCACCCACAGAAGAGATCCTGGGATACCGCTTCGACCAGTACCACCTCGGCGTCATCCTGTGGACGGAGACCACGGGGAACACCGAGGACGAACTCGCTCATTTCGAAGCTGCCGCAATGATGTTCAGGGACGGCCTCGGACTCGCAGGACGCCCGCTCTTCGAGGCGCGCGACGCGCACATGGCACGCGCCTGGATACCCCTCGGCGACGACAACGCTCTCGACGAGGGCAAGCTCACCGCACTACAGGGCAGCTGGACCGGGCCGGTGATCGTTTCGGTCGGCAACGCCCGCAACGGTATCGACGGATTCGCGCGTACACACGACGAGGCCAACTCGGCCAGACTCGTTGTACAGGCCTCGGAGTCGTCGAATTTCGGAGTAATACGCGCAAGCGAACTAGGCGCCGTGACCCTGCTGTGCTCCGACATGTCCGCCATCAGAGCGTGGGTTTCGGACATCCTCGGCCCATTGGCTGCCGACAACAGCGCGACAGCTCAACTGCGAGACACATTGCGCGTGTTCTTCAGGACCGGCGGTAGCTATGCCGCGGCGGCAGAAGCCCTTCATATGCATAAGAACTCGGTCGTCTACAGAATCCGCAAGATCGAGGATCAACTCGGGCGGCCGGTCCGTGAGCAGCGACTGGACCTGGAGAACGCCCTACAGATCGCTTTCTGGCTCGGGACGGCCGTGCTCGGCGACGCCTGAGCTTTCTCCACGCCACTGTTCAACGAAGATGTAGATCAGCCAAGCCTAACTTTGACGTGACTGGGCGCACACACCAAAGACGGGCCGAAACTGTGTGTCGTGCGCCCGATGTAATCCAGATCACTACCGCTTACGCTGGTATCAGCCCGCCGGAACAGCCGCCGACCGGGCGAAGGGTTGCACCAGATCACCGCCGTACATGCGGCTCGAAGTGGTCGAGTCCTCAGAACGTTCACCATTCCTGCAATCAGCACCGAGATGGAGTGTGACTTGTGAATTCCGCAGAACTGTCCCCATCGGCAGGCCGACTCGTCGTCGTCGGCGGTGGCACTGCCGGTGCCGAGGCAGCCTTCGCGGCCCGAAGCGCCGGCTGGGAGGGCGAGATCGTCATCCTGAGTGACGAGCCATACCCTCCGTACCACCGTCCTCCGCTGTCCAAGGACCTATTGACAGCAGAGTCGACGTTCGCCGGACCGGACCCGTTGAAGGGCGCGCCGCTGTACGCGAAGAAGAACATCGATCTTCGACTGGGTGCGGCTGTAGAACGAATCGATCGAAAGAATCAGGTTCTTCACCTGAACGCGGCTCGAACCCTTTCCTACGATCGCTTGATTCTTGCGGTCGGTGGACGTGCACGCATACTACCGATCCTTGCCCGGTTCGACCGTCAGCCGAGCAACGTTCACGTTCTGCGCACCATGGACGAGTGCGCACGCCTGCGTACGTCGTTTCAGACCGGCAAGAACCTGTTGATCGTTGGTGCCGGTTACATCGGTTTGGAAGTCGCTGCGGCGGCGATCAAAGCGGGTCAGCGCGTGGTCGTACTCGAAGCGGCACCGCGGGTGCTCGCCCGGGTCACTGCGCCGGAGGTATCTCGATTCTTCCAACGCGAGCATGCACGACGCGGCGTCGAAATCTACACTGCTACAACAATCGACGATCTGTCTCTCACATCCGACGGCAAAGTCGATCGCGTGTCGACGTCCGATGGCGCCGAGTACGCAATCGACAACATGGTGGTGGGCGTCGGCCTGGAACCGCATGTTCAATTGGCCCAGGACGCAGGCCTGGAGATCGGCAACGGCATAGTCGTCGACGATGACATGGTCACGTCCGATCCGAAGATTCTCGCGCTCGGTGACTGCGCCGATTTCCACAGCGAGATCTACGGCCGCCGCGTGAGGATCGAGTCGGTTGCAAACGCCGTCGAGCATGCACGGAGAGCCGCCGCGACGTTGACGGGAGGCCAGCCGAAGGCCTGGCAGGTGCCGTGGTTCTGGTCCAACCAGTACGGACACAGTCTCAAGATCGTCGGTCTTTCCACCGGGTACGACGACACGCGGATTATCGACGACCCCGAAAGCGACTCGTTCGCTGTCGAGTACTTACGAGACGGCCGGCTCATCGCGGTAGACGCCATCAATCACGCTGCCGCCTTTCAGTCGGGCAAAAAGCGCATATCCGAGATCGTCCACGCCTGACGCGAGCAGGCGCACTTCTTGCAGCACCTTCGAAAGGACTCCTCATGCCCATCGTCACGTACGTCTGCCCCGAAGGGGAACTCGAACAGGTCGAGGTGCCCGTCGGCACCTCGATCATGAAAGCTGCTGTTTCGCACGGCATCGAGTCGATCGTCGGCGACTGCGGAGGTAGCGCATCGTGTGCTACCTGCCACGTCTACGTCGAGTCCCACCTCGACAAGTTGCCACCCAAGAGTGACAACGAAGAGGAAATGCTTGGCGACGCTGCATCCGAGGTTCTGCCAAACAGTCGTCTCGGCTGCCAGGTGGTCATGAGCGACGACTTGGCTTCACTCGTCGTTCGCGTCGCACCCGAGCAGTGGTGAATTTCCGCTCCATTCACGCCAATCGAAAAGGCACCTCATGACTACGAGTATCGACATCGACAATCTGCCCGCCAACGTGTCCGCCGACCGTGTCGTCGACTTCGACATGTTCGCCCCTGCGGAAATCGGCAACGGTCTCCAAGAGGCCTGGGCTGGACTTCAACGAAACGGGAACGGACTGGTCTGGACGCCACGCAACGGCGGTCACTGGATCGCAACGCGCGGTCACTTGTTGAAGGAGGTCTTCGAGAATCACGAATCGTTCTCCAGCAAGTGCCCCTTCCTGCCGAAGGAGGCTGGAGAGCAGTACAGCTTCATCCCCACCTCGCTGGATCCGCCGGAACACCGCCCGTATCGAAAGGTACTGAACACCGCTGTCGGACCTGGATCCATCCGACGAATCGAAGGTGATATCGAAAAGATCGCCGCAGATCTCATCGATGGGCTCGTTGCAGAGGGCAAGTGCGACTTCACGAAGGCGTTCGCGGAGATCTTCCCCGTGGAGGTGTTCCTGCGTCTCGTCGACCTGCCCAGCTCGGACTCGGCGCATCTGAAGTACATCGCCGACCAGATGACCAGGCCCGACGGCACGATGACCATGACCGAAGCGACGAATCTGTTCTTCGACTACCTGGGGCCGATCATCGACGAACGTCGTGCCAACCCGGGTCCGGACGCGATCAGCGCGGTCGTGCAGAGCACCGTGAACGGTAACCCGCTCACACAGGACGAGTGCCTGCGCATCTGCGGCCTACTCCTGTTGGCCGGCTTGGACACCGTCGTGAACTTCCTGAGCTTCATGATGCAACACTTGGCCGAGAACCCCTCGGATCGTCAGAAGCTCGTAAACAACCCCGATCTGATCGACAATGCCGCCGAGGAACTGCTGCGCCGCTACGGCTTGGTCGCGGACGCACGAATCGTCAACGGAGACACCGAGATGGACGGCGTCACCCTCCTCGATGGCGACATGATCGCGGTTCCGACCATGCTGTTCGGACTCGACCCGCAGGTTGCGAAATGTCCGATGGATGTGGATCTGAACCGCAAGGATCCCGAGCACTTCACTTTCGGACACGGAGTGCACCACTGCGCCGGCTCGTACCTTGCCCGCTACGAGATCAGAACTACTCTGAAGGAATGGCTGGCACGCATCCCCGAATTCGAGATCGCTCCTGACGAGAAGGTCAAGCATCAGTCTGGCATCGTGGGCGCCGTCGTCGGCCTGCCTCTGCAGTGGTAACACTCGGGTCCAAATCAAGAAAGGCGAAACACTCATGAGGGCTTGGCAATTCACGACAGTAAATGAACCGCTCGCATCGGTGGAACTTGCCGATCCGCAGCCCGGGCCTGACGACATCGTCGTCGAAACCGGCGCGGTCGGCCTCTGCCACTCCGATATCGGCTTCATGGACGGAACAATCACGTCCCTGCTCGGACACGTTCCGATCGTCCTCGGGCACGAAATCGTCGGCACGGTCACCGCAGTCGGTTCCGACGTCACCGAGTTCGTCATCGGCGACCGAATCGGCATACCCGCCACGACGGACGGGCCTGGTACCGCCATGGACGGCGGTTACGCTCAGAAGGTAAGGGTGCCTGCCGACCTGCCGGTCAAGCTGCCCGACGGCCTTTCGTTCCGTGACGCCGCGCCCGCGACCTGCTCGGGCCGAACGGCCTACCGCGCAGTGCACTCCGCAGGGCAGGTCGAGTCCGGAATGAAGGTGGGGATCATCGGTTTCGGTGGCCTCGGCTTCTTCGGTGTTCAGATCGCTTTGGCGGCCGGTGCGACGGTCTACGTGTCCGAGCTGAACGAATCGAGATGGCCGCTCGCCACCGAACTCGGAGTCAAGGCCGTGTCGAAAGACATCCGGGACTTCGAGTCGGAGGAACTGGACCTGATCATCGATTTCGCCGGCACCGAGGGCACTTTGGGTTCCGCGATCGATGCGATTCGCCATGGTGGCCGAATCGTAGAGGTGGGCCTGGGCGCAGAAACGGCCTCGGTCTCCATCCCGAACATCACGATGAAGGAAGTTCGGATCGTGGGAGCGTCCAACGGAACCAAGGAGGAGGCGGCGGCAATCCTCGCACTCTTCGCTGACGGTTCCGTACGTCCTCATACTGAAGAAATTGCGTTCGACGCGATTCCGGAGGGGCTTCATCGCCTCGAAACCGGGCAGGCCGACGCGCGTCTGATCGCCGTCTACTGACCGCCCCTTAGGCGTGGCCACCCATCGGCATCGACAAGTTTGCCGGCAGGTGGCCACGCCTCGAGCATCCGACCTGCGAGAGCACCATCTACACCAACGTTGACAGACAGGGTGCACGGTGTCATTGTCGTGCAATGAACTCCGTCACGATGAACGACGACGTCACCGGCAATGAGACCCTGTGGACGCTGATGATGTCCTGGGCGAACACGCACGGTGACAGCGCCTTCGCGATGTACACCGAACCGCCTTACACCGAAGGCTCGTCCACGACGATCGGGTGGACGACCGCAGCCGAGACGACATACGAACTACGGCAACGTCTGGGTGCAGTCGGCGTAGCGGAGCAGCAGGTCGTGCTGCTCGCCTTGCCGAACTCGCCTGCGGCGATATTGACACTGATCGCGGTAGCCGCGAACGGGGCAATAGCTCACACGATCGATCCAGATCTAGGCTTCCTGTCGCTGACCTCGGCGATCGACGCAACTCATCCAGTCGCGGTGGTCGCAACGACTACGAATGCGCAGGCGATCAGCCGCGCCATCGCGTCGTCCACCCGAAATCCAGCGCTGTTTGTCGTCGAAGATCCGTCCATGCAGCGAGGGTCGTCGTCGATATCGGGGTTGCCCGAGACGCGTCGCACACCCTACGACGTCGGCCCGGACGAGATCGCGGCTCTGCTACCGACCTCCGGCACATCCGGACCGTCGAAGCTGGTCGAGTTGACGCATCGCAACTATGTGACCGCAGGAAACAGACTCGTACGCAACAGCGCTCACGGCGTCGGCGATCGTTTCTACGCTTGCTCGCCGTTCTTCCATACCAATGCACAGATGTATTGCTACATGCCGGCTTTGATTCTCGGTGCGTCCATCTCCATCGTTCCGGGGTTCAGTGCCAGCCGATATTTCGACGTAGCCCGGTTCACCGGCGTGACTGTGAGTTCGATGGTCGCCTCCCCCATGCGCATGGCGCTGCATCGAGCGACCGAGGAGGGACGAGCCATCGATCCCGGCGCTCTTCGCTTGATCCAGTACGGCCAGCAGTTGAGCTCGGCCGATTGGGCCCTCTGGGATCGACACCTACCGCAGGTCGAGATGCGTCAGGTATACGGGCAGACCGAGACGGTGTCGATCGTTCTCGCGGGCGCGCCATGGGAGGCCGATGACCGCCGCACCATCGGCAGGCCGGCGCTCGGTATCGACGCAGTGAAACTGGTCGACGAAACAGGACGCGCCGTCGACACAGGTGCGCCGGGAGAGCTGCTCGTACGCGGCGAACCCGGGCGCACGCTCATGAGGGGTTACTGGCGTAATCCTACGGCGACGGCAGCGGCTCTCGACACCGACGGATGGCTTCACACGGGAGACATCATGCAACGCGAGCGCAACGGCCGATTCGTCTTCGTAGGGCGCAGAATGCACATCATTCGGCGCGCGGGAGAGAACGTTTCGTCGTACGAACTGGAACTTCTGATGCAGAACTGCCCGCTCATCGAGGACGCAGCCGTGCGCGCAGAAGTAGACGAGGCATTGGACGCTCGCATCGTCGTTCACGTGATCCCCTCCGAAGGATTCACGGAGAGCGGCTTCGCGTCATGGTGTCGCGAGTCGATCGGCAAGCGTGGCGTTCCCGACGCGATCCGCACTCACAGTTCATTTCCTCGCACACCGAGCGGGCGCGTGATCGCTCGAGAGCTGGATACAGCGCCGTGAAAGACCACGAGGTCGCGAACTGCACCATATCAATGTCTACGTTGATGTTGACACACTGAAACTTTTTTGCGACGCTCGTCACAGTGGACGAATAGTTCCCCGAGAATCGAGGCCAGCAATGGAATGTCCAACCACTCGGGTGCAGCGCGCCCTGTCGGACCTGAGCGCCGGAAGGCCGGTGGTCGTCACCGGCGCCGACCGGGCCGATGACGCACACCTCGCAGTAGCCGCTGAGAAGTCGGAAGTCGAGTCGGTGGCATTCCTGGTCCGTTACGGGTCAGGATTGGTGTGCGCCGCACTGACCAGCACGACGTGCGACCGACTTCAGCTCACCAGCATGATCGGGGCGGACCGCGATCACGCGGGCTCGGAGTACACGGTGAGCGTGGACGCAGTGGGCCCCGGCACGGGAATCTCGGCGGCCGACAGGGCACGGACACTACGACTTCTGTCCGACGGCTCCAGCGCACCGGACGCCTTCACTCGACCTGGACACGTACTCCCCGTCCGAACGGCTGCCGGCGGCGTGCTCGAGCGCCGAAGCGCCGCCGAAGCCACCGTCGACTTGGCTTCGATCGCAGGCTTGCGGCAAGCAGGGACGTTCACGGCACTCGTATCCGAGGACGATCCGACAGAGATCGCGACCTCGCAGGAGGCCGAGCGCTTCGCGGCCGCTCACGAACTGGCTGTTGTATCCATCGAAGACGTTGCGACCTACCGTCGCATCACAGAGCTCCACCTGCAGACCCAGTTCAGCCTGGCACGCGAATCCGAGCACGGCCATGTCCATTGCGTGGGCTACCGCAGTGATGTGACCGGCGTCGAATACGTCACCTACTCCCTGGACACTCCCCCACACATCTCCACTCCCCTGGTCCGAGTGGAGAACGAGATCGATCCCGCTCCGCACCTGTCTCGCGACATAGCCACCGATGCGTTGGCGACGATCGCCGAGAACGGGTACGGTACCGTCATCGTCGTCCGACACAACGACCGACAAGCACTGACGGCGGACATCGATGCCGACCTCGTCGAGGTTGTGCGCGAATGCGGTTACAGCACATCGATTCCAAGCAACTTCTCCCCATCGGCCCGCACTATGATGTGGCACTTCGGATTGAGCATCAGCGGACGCCCGATCGACACGTCCAGCACCGGAGCGCCCGAGCCCCGCCGCGTTGTCGGCGAGGTCGTTCGCGGTGATCAGCGTGGCCGAGAACTGGGTTTCCGAACGGCCAATGTGGAACTCGACGAGTTCAATTCGGTTGCGGATGGAGTATGGGCCGGTCGTTGCCTCCTGCCGGACGGATCCGTTGTAGTAGCTGCCATTTCGGTCGGCAGACGACCGACGTTCTACGGGAGATCCGGCATACGACTGCTGGAGGCACACCTGCTCGACTTCTCCGGAGACCTCTATGGCTCCACCATCGAAGTTCAGCTCGATCAGTGGATGCGTGGACAGACCACATTCGCATCGAAAGAGGAGCTGATCGCTGCGCTTTCGGCCGATGTGGTTCGCACACGAGGCTTGGTGCAGACACCGTGAGCATCGGTTCCGAAAATTGCGACAAAAAGCTATGATTCGCAAAGGGTCCTCTCGATTCATGTCGCGTCACGATCATCGGACAGCCCAGCGACGTCCCCAGAATCAACATCAACGTTGCAGTTGCCAGTGACGATCGTCACCCCTACTCTGGACGGGGCGCCGGGATCAGTCGTCACCGCGATCAGACGGGCATCGCCGTGAATCTCTTCCGGCGCCCAACTCGCCTTCATGACCTGAACACAGGCTGAACAGAACCGCCTTTCGATTGCCGACACACCACGCTCGAAAATCACAACAGATTGGAAGATCCAGACATGGAATGCGGAATTTTTCACACCCCGTACATGCGTCCGGGACGCAAAGACAAGGAAACGTTCGAGTACTCGCTGCTGCTTGCGAAGGCCGCCGACAAGTTCGGTTACCGCGACTTCATGGTCGGCGAACACGGAATGCAGGCGTGGGAGAACATCCCGAACCCGGAACTTCTGATCGTCGCGGCCGCACAGCAGACAGAGCGCTTGCGTTTTGCACCGATGGCTCACATCGTGCCGCTGCACAACCCATCGACTCTCGCCGTCCAGGTCGGTTACACCTCGCAACTGCTCGAGGACCGCTACTTCCTCGGTGTCGGTGCCGGGTCGTGGGAGAACGAAGCCGTTCTTCGTGGCCAGCCCGGCGACCTCTCCGAGGCGCATCCGCGCCTCATGGAGGGCCTGGAGGTCATGGACAAGGTCTGGCGCCAGGAGCCGTTCGAGTTCGAGGGCAAGTACTACAAGGCTGCGCGATTGGACGGGCAGATCGATCCGGGCAGCGTCGCGTCCCACGGCGAGTTCAAGGTCAAGGAAGGCGAGGAGTATCACCTCACCGCGGACCACTCACCCCACGGCGGCGCGGACGGTCTGGAGATTGCAGTCACCGGCCTGAGCAAGAACTCTCCGTCGCACCGGCTTGCGGGCGAGCGTGGCTGGACCCCGATCTCCTTCTACGGCGGCTCCGCACTTCTGCGCTCGCAGTGGGATACCTACTCCGAGGCAGTTCGCTCCGTGGGTGGAACGCCCGACGGCGCACGCTTCAAGGTCGCCCGTGACGTCTACGTGGCGAAGACCGACGCCGAAGCCAAGGAACAGGCTATCAACGGTCCGCTCGGCCGCGCATGGGAGAAGTACCTCATGCCGGTCTACCAGAAGTACCGCATCCTGCAGGGCTTCATCGACGACGCGGAGAAGAAGGTCGACATCGACGACGTCGACCTCGAGTACCTTGCTGACAACGTCTGGCTGGTTGGCAGCCCGGAAACCGTCGCTGCAAAGATCGAGAAGACGTTCGAACTGAGTGGCTTCCGCTACGGCCAGATCGCTCCCAACACCCATGACGCGCTCGATGATCCGGCACCGTGGATCGAGTCACTCCGTCTCTTCGCCACCGAGGTCGTGCCGCACATCCACGTCGAGGGCACCAAGGAAACGGTCGCTGTGAGCTGACATTCGCCGTCTCCCTCTCCGCTGAGATCGAGGTTGTGTACCCGGATATGCGAGATTCCGGTACACAGCCCCGATTTCGGCATTGCTGGGTCAGCGTCTCCGCATCGGCGAGATGTTCCGCGCCGGTGATGCGAACTTGCCGGCTATCTTCGCGAGGCTCGGGAAACCGTGTCGGCAGCGATACCCGAACGACGAGATGTTCACGATCGAGCCGATGCCGCGATGTACGCGTGCAGTCTGACTCGCTCGCCGGAATCGAAGTTGTGCACCGGCCACATCCAGATCCTGCTGCACAACTTCGATTTCCGCGGTGGAAGCCTGATCTAGAAGACTGCAACGAGTCGGGAGCTGACGCCACCTTTCCGAACTCGTTCGAGGCCCTCGGGTATTTGCTCGAACGCGATCTCCTCTACTTCGGTAGACACCTTGCCGGACTCCATCAAATTCAGGAAACCGCTGCACTCGGTATTCGCAGCATTGGAAGCACCGAACAGCTGGATGCCCTTCATCGTCAGTGTCTGCACGGGGATGAGCGCATTCTCCACACCGAGACCGACTTGCACGACCCGGCCTCCGGCGCGCACGGCTTCGATGGCAGCGCCGGTGGTAGTCGCCGCGCCGGCGAAGTCGATGACCACGTCGAACTCGAGATCCGAGAACGCGCGGATGTCATCGGACCTGCCGTCGACCGTTGCTTGCGATGCGCGATCGAGGGCCGCCTTGTTGGTGTCGGCAACGTACACCTCCGCACCCAGAGCCGATGCGATTTGCCCCCCAGCGTCCCGAGCCCGCCGAAGCCGATCAAACCTACCTTCGACCCCGGCTGCACCTCGACCACTGTGCAGACCGCCTGATAAACGGACCATCTGTCGTCGCGGGCACGGCTACTCTGTCTCCCTGCCGAAACAACTCGACCCCGCTCCCTACAGCCGACACTGTTCCGACAATCTCGTGACCCAGTACGATCGGCCTCTTGCCCAACAACGATGTAATCGTGCCGTCCATGAAGCCGACATCACTATGGCACAGCCCTGAAGCCTGTACCTCGACGATCACATCACGCTCGCCTGGAACCGGTTCAGGAAGATCGACGAGCTCCAACGCCCGGCCGATCTGAACGAACTGCCATGCTCTCATGCGGATGGGCCGTCCTGTGGGGCCGCAGTCCATTGAAGGGGTAGATTTCGCACGGCACCCACGATGCCCGACAGGTGCTCGACCTTCTCGCCGGGAACGATCTCGAAATCCGGGATCTCCGCCAACAAAGCGCGCAACGTCGAGTGCACCTCCATCCGCGCCAAATGTGATCCCGCACAGTGGTGAACGCCATGGCCAAAGGTGAAATGTTCGCTCGACTCCCGCGTGAAGTCGACGTTCATCGGACACGGATGCTTGCTCTTGTCCAGTCCGAACAGCATCGTGGGCAATGCGACCATGTCACCGTCCAGCACGGTCACACCGTCCAGTTCGATGTCCTCTGTCACCAGCCGTGCGTCAGCGACCGGACCGAAGCGCCGGAGGAGCTCCTCGGCATTCCGCTCCAGATCCTCTGGGTGTTCGATGAGATGACGGCGTGCCGCGGGTGCGCCTGCCAGGAATTGAACGATGAAACTCAGCAAGTTCACGACTGTGTCGAGTCCTGCAAGCAGAAGCAACCCGGCGAATCGTAGGACTTCGTCCTTGGACAGCTTCCGCCCGTCGATGGATGCTCCAGCAATCTTGCTGAGGACATCCTCACCTGGGTTCTTGGTTCGCTCGTCCACGATCGGCGACAGGTAGTCGAAGTACTTCTGACGTGCTTCGGCCAGCGTCATCGAACCATCCGGGCGAGTCATCTGATCCGCGATCCCTTTGAGGTACTCGCCATCCGATCGGGGTAAATCCACCAGTTCCAAAAAGATTCGAACCGGCAAGATCTCCGCGTAGTCTTTCACGAAATCGCATCGACCACGGGGCTTGAGGCCGTCGACGATCTCCTCAGCGGTCGCCCGAACGACAGGCTCCAGCGAACGCACCGCAGCGGGGCCGAGGACTTCGCTGAGAATGCGACGATACGGACGGTGCTCAGGAGGATCGAGAGCTGACGGCAGAAAATTGAGCGATCCTGCTGATTTGGGGAGAAAATTAATCTGATTCGAGAATGTGCGCGGTCTCGAATGAACATCTTCCAGCAGGTCGGCGCTCAGAGTGATCCAGTGGCCACCGTTACGAGGAGTCCAGACCAACCCATGACTCGACTCCTCTTGCAGCTTGACCCATACTTCCTGGAGCCCCAGACCGATGTCCGACGGGTTGTACATGTCGAAATCGACCACGCGGTCGGATGGAACATTTCGTGGCAAATCATTGTGAATCGGCGTTGTGACGCTCATTGTCTCTCCTTGGTTGCAGAGGTGCTTGCGATTCCTACGGCAGTCGAATGTCCGATCACGACGTAGCCACCGGACTCGGCATCGAAATGCGGGGAGCGACCTCTTGTGCGAGACGTTGCGTGGACTCGAACCAGGGCTCCGGATCATCGATGCAATCGTGGCTGTTCATAACTATCGTCCCGAAGCCACCAATGCGCTCCGACATTTCTTCGAGCTTTCTCGTGACCGTGTCGGCCGAACCACAAACCCAGACGTGCTCCGCGAGCCAGTCGAGTGTCACGTCCTCCGGTGTGATGTCAGTCCCGGAATCGTCGATGAAACCTTGCAGGAGTCCGTATCGTTTGTAGACGGGGACCAGGTAGCGGTCCCAGAAATATCCGAGCCCTCCCACAATCGCGCGGCGTTTCGCTTCCTTGTCTGTATCGGCCACGAAGATGTCGCGACTCACACGGAATCGCGAACGGTCCGCTGCATGTCCGGCTTCGACTGCGGCAGCCGAGTACGTATCCCAATGGGAACGAACGCTGTCTGCGCCACCGTAAAACGAAATCGGTAGGTATCCGCGCTGACCGGCGAATCGCATCGACGAAGAGTTAGCACTCATTCCCGTGACCGCGATTTCCAGGTTCTGCCGACCGCCCCAGGGCGTGAAGTCCGATTGGAGATTGAGGTCGCGCGTCGGATCAGGATCGGTAGCCTCCACCGACGGATATCCAGCGTTGTAGAAATCACCCTCGTAATGGAAAGGCTCTCGCTTCCATACCTTCTCCATGACCTCGATGGCTTCGAGCATGCGTGGTCGAGCCTCCGAGAGGTCCATCGGCTGACCGCGGACCGCGGCATCGCGAGGGTACGCACCTGTCGCAATTCCTAGGAAGTACCGTCCCTCGAGCACCTGCGACAGCCAGCCGATCTGAATGGCAAGCGACGCCGGCTGGTGCATCGGCAGAATATGAGCCATTGGTGCGAACCTGATGTTATCGGTCACCAGAGCACAGGCCCCGATAACGATTTCAGGGTTCGGAATGGGCTGCCAACCCTCGGTGGCGTGCTCCCCGATCATGAAGTCGGCGACGCCCGCCTTGTCTGCCACCTGCGCTAATCGAACGGACCAGTCCAGGACCTCGCGCATCGATCGGCCGGGTTTCATGTATGGATTGTGGAAGATGCCTGAATCCATTACTCGATCCTTCCTAGGGTGTTGTGTATCGATGTTCTGGGCGCAAACGAACCGCCCGAGCTGAGGATCTATGACCTGGGCTTCGGGAAGCTTTGAAGCTCGAAGCAGTTTCCGTCGGGGTCGTATCCGTAGACGGAAACAACGCCGCCAAATACGTGGTCACCATACGGAATGGTCACGGGTGGGCTCTTGAACTCCACCCCTGCGGCGACCAGCCTGTCGTATTCGGCGTGCAGGTCGTCGACCTCCAAGCCGATATGTGCACTTCCGGAATCGTTGACGTCCAGTGGAGTTCGCTGGCCACCTTGCGGATTGACGTATTGAAGCAGTTCGAGCGTCGTCGGACCGAACGACAAGTACGACACGATCATATCGACCCCAGGAATACCCACGATAGGCGCGAGCCAATCCTGATTCTTCAGTTCGAGACGCATCGGCCCGCGTTCATCGAATCCGAGCAGCCGATAGAATGACGTCGATCTTTCCAGATCAGTCACTGTCAGACCTATGTGATTGAAGGTTGTGGGCATCACTGCTCATTTCGTCGACGGATTGGATTTTCGTTCGGACACCACGAAGAACGACGTGTGTCCGCGAGACTCACTGCATGAGCGCGGAGTTCGCCTTTCAGCTGCTGAAGAATGACGGGTTCGCCGAAGATTTCACGGACAATGTCAAAAGCTTAGTTTTCGGCGACTCGAGAAGGCTGTTCCCAGTCGCCTCGACAAGGCTTCCGCTGCACTGAACTTGCGAGAGGCGATCTTCCGGGCATGTGGATCGATTTACACTGTCTTCCAACGCACTTCGTTTCCCACCTCGCACCCTGCAGCCGGAAACGAGGCCTGTCGATCATCCGAGTGTGCGCATTGGTCCTGGAAGTCCGAATGGCCGCCTTTCCGGAGATGACGTACGTCACACTCGGCTGGCGTCGAGGCTACCAAGACAGCAGCGGGAAATCAACGTCACCGTAGAAGAATCTTCCAACGAAACCGCTCCGACTTCGAAGTCGTATTGCTGCATGTTCGGGATCCAGCCATGCCAGCTGTCCACGCCGACGGGGCGGATATCCGAACACACGAGCAAGCACACGACGACGAATCCGACGTGCGCGTGCGCACGTCGGATTGACTGATCGGCATCCGCCAATCTTGTACAGGCTTGGGAGTCAGCCGACGCAGCGATGTGCGGGCGCCACCGCGGCGATGTCGAGGGTTTCCCGAACGGCCCGTCCGCCGGCTCCGAGATGGAGAGCGTTCTTCACGTGCAGAACAAAGCCTGGCTTGTATCGCTGAGCCAGAGTGGAATTCGCTGCAAGAGAAAGTAGTTCCTTGGATATGGCATCACTCGTGCCGAATTCGACTGCCGAATCGCTCATCCAGCTGTTCACAATGCGTTCGCGAGATCCGTCAGTTGCGCTTTGAGGCCACGCTTGTTGATCTTCGTCGCCGACATCGGCCACCCTCCCGGTTCGACGAAATACACCGCGCGTGGCACCTTGTAGCGCCCGATCTTGCCCTCGCAGAATGCGATCAGTTCTTCGGCGGTGAGCTCCCGCCCTTCGCGAGTTTCGACGAACGCCACCGGGACCTCGTCCAACCTCATGTCCGGCCGCCCGATCACGGCTGCAGTGAGGACCGCGGGATGCTCACACAGGAACGATTCGATCTCGATTGCGGCGACATTCTCACCGCCGACCTTGAGCATGTCCTTGAGACGGCCGTGAAAGACCAGGCATCCGGACTCGGTCCAGCTGTAGAGATCGCCGGTCCGCAACCAGCCGTTGGAGTCGATCGCCTCGGCCGTCTTGACCGGATCCTTGTAATAACCGGTCGTGACGCAGTATCCGCGGATCAGGATCTCGCCGGGCACCCCAACCGGCTGTGCCGAGCCGTCGTACGGATCGACGATTCGAATCTCGATCCCTGGGGCTGCTTTCCCCTGAGCTCCACTGCGGTCCTCGAAAGTCTCGTCGGGCGTACTGAGCGCGTAAATACCTGTCGTTTCGGTCATTCCGCAGGCTGCCATGAGTTCGGCCTGCGGGAACAATCCTTGAGCCTCTTCGATGAGCACACGCGGACCGATGAGAAAGAGGTATCGAACGGAATCGAGTGCGCCTGCATCGAACTTGGGGTGAGACATCAGCATCTGCATGGGTCCGGGGAACCAAGGCCAGATGCATGTAGGACGCTCGGCCTCGATCAAGTCGATTGCTCGCCCCGGCTCGAAGAAGGTGTCCGTCAAATATGTTCCACCGGCGCCGATCGCGCCGATCAGTGGGGCCAGTGCAGCTATGTGGAACAGCGGGCCGCCGGCCCAGCTGACGTGGCGTTCACCATCGGACAGACGGCCTGCTGCCCGCTCCACCGGGCCTCGCGTCATCGATTCGTGGCTGAGCATGCATCCGCGCGGGTTGGCCGTCGTGCCGGAGGTGTAGAGAATCGCGGCGATATCGCGCAAGCTCACCCGCCGTCGAAGCTCGTGAACGGCGGATGGGTCCACCGAAACGGCCGCCGTGTCGAGGTCTTCTCTCGACCCGAACCCGGGCCTGCGTTCACCTCGAAGCAGAAGAGCGCGGCGTAGGCGCGGCGCCTCGGAGAGGGCGAGATCACCGTTTCCCGCATTCGCCAACGAGGGCAATGCCTCGTGTAGCACGGAGACGAAATCGACATAGTCGTCAGGGCCCGATACCGTCAGCAGTGCGGTGATATCCGCGTTCTCGACAATGTAGCCGAGCTCTTTGGCCTTGTGGCGAGCGTTGAGCGGTACGACAACGGAGCCGATCAACGCGGAGCCGAAGAACCCTTCGACGAATTCGATTCCGTTCGGCGCCAGGAGTGCGACATGGTCACCCGAGTGCACGCCCATCGCAAGCAGACCTCGCGCGATTCCGACCGCGCGTTCGTACACCTCGGCATAGGTGTATCGGGCGTCGGGGAACACGATCAGGTCGCGCTCGGGGTGCAGGCTCGCACCTCGAACCAGTAAGTCACCCAGTGGGGTAACTGTGCACCAATCGCCGATGTCAGTCATCTCGTCCTCAATCATCGTCGTCGAAAGTTCGTAGCCGATTCGTAGGAAAGGTCGCGACATGGATCGGCGTGCGCGCAGAAGACTTGGTGCAGTACACGCTAAGCGACTCGAGTCACACTGTCAACGTTGAAGTTGATTTCCGGAGACCGTGTGCCGGTCTGCCAGGCTGCGAATTGCATCCGGATCCACACTGTTGACACATACACTCCGAGAGAATCTGGTCGACAGCGAATTCCGGATGCAACTCAGGTAATCGACGCCGACGTTGATCGGGCGAGGCCTTACGGAGGTATCATCCGAAAATGCCTACTTCGACCGCAGCCAGCAGCGGCATGAGCCGACGCCGTCGCAGTGCCCGGAGCGACAGCAGCCCCAATTACCAGGCCAAGCGCCAGGAGTTGCTCCGGACTGCTGCCGAGGTTTTCCGGGAGAAGGGCTTCGAGGGGGCAACTCTCAACGACATCGCCGAACGGTTCGGCACCGACCGCGCGTCGATCTACTACTACTTCGCGAGCAAGAAGGAACTGTTCCAGGCGCTGTTCCACGACATTCTCGTCGATGTTCTCGACAACAACATCGCTGTGGCCGAGGAGATCATCGGCAGCGACGAGGATGCACCCGAGAAGCTCCGACGGCTCGTCGAACAGCAGATGGACTCGTACGAGAAGAACTATCCCTTCGTCTACCTGTACATCCAGGAAGACATGGCGCAGCTGCAACTCGACTCCATGTCCTGGGGCAAGGACATGGCTCGCAAGACCAAGCGTTTCGAGACAATCGTCCTCGAGGTGCTGCAGCAGGGCGTCGACGACGGCACGCTCCGCAGCGACGTCTCTGTTCAACTGATGTCGAAGGCTTTGTTCGGCATGGTCAACTGGACGCACAGGTGGCTCAAGCCCGGAATGCGCAAGGTGGATGCCAAGCAGAGCACCGAAGCCTTCTGCACACTGTTCTTAGACGGCGCCCGCGTCGAGAGCTGACAGCAGACGTCACGAGTTGACAGTGCGCTGGGCCCGGGAGTGCGCATCCGGGCGCCCAGCGGACTATTCGAGAAGGTGCTGCTCAGCGGCCTGTCCACTGCGCGGCACGCTTCTCGGCGAAGGCTTCCGGGCTTTCGAGCCGGTCGACGCTGTTCGCGTATGCCTCGATGGGCGCCTCTCGCGTGGCGAGAGCGACCTCGAGCGGCCGTCCAGCTCGCGACAGAACCGCGTCCTTGGCCGCGTGAACCGCTAATGGGGAACCCGACGCGATCCGATCTGCCCACGACGCTGCCGTCTCGGCCAGCTTCTCGAACGGCACGACCTCGTTGACCAGCCCGTAGCGCTCGGCCTGCTGGGCGTCGATTCGCTCGCCGGTGAGGATCATCGCCATCACGATGTGGTGCGCCAACTGCCTGATCGCGCGGTGCATGATGCCGGCCTCGCCGATGATCCCGACCGTCGTCTCGGGAATGCCGAACGGCGCGATATCCGACGCGACGATGATGTCGGCGCACATGGCCAATTCGAACGCGCCGCCGATGGAGTAGCCCTGCACTGCGGCGATCAGCGGCTTCCTCAGCGTCAGCAACGGACCGCCGACGCCGGTGAGACCGCCACCGAGTGCCATTCTGCGGCCGTCGCCTTCGGTGCCACCACTCACGTTCGCACCGGCACAGAACGCCTTCTCACCAGTGGCACCGACTACGGCGACCCAGATGTCGGGATTCGAGTTGATCTCACTCCATGCCTCGAAGAGTGCTGCGTCCATCTCGGGATCGATGGAGTTCAGCGCCTTCGGGCGATCGAGTGTCACACATGCGAAGTGGTTTTCGACGTCGAACAGAATTCCGCCGCTCACTGCAGATCGTCGCTCATTGTTGTTCTGCGTCAGCAGAATCGGGCAGTGCTACGGGTTCGCGGTATGCGGCGAATCGCAGCCTCGAGCCCAATTTCGGCCACGAACTTGCGTACCTCTGCCATCGACTGAGACAGATGAAGGAGCGCATTCATCTCCGTGCCGCAAGCGCCACGGTCTCCGCGATCAAGTCCTCCTCGGCCACGGCGCGGTTGGCCGACCCCCGCTCGACAGCGGAGGTGCCGTCGCTCGAGTTTACCGGGAACGAACGTCCGCTCTCTTGCACGTTTCGGACCGACCAGCGTCGCCCACAGTGGTGGGATGTAACCACCGCCGAGCGAAATCGCCGACTCACCGATCTCGTCGAGCAGTTCGTTCGACAGCGAGTTCGCCTTGTCCGGCCGGTCGAGGACGATCCAGCTGATCGGTCCCCGGGTGCTCGATGCGCAGTTTCTCGCAGCTGGTTTCGGCAGCCGCGTCGGCTACCGCCGTCATGCCCGCCCGATCGGGATCTGCTTCTTGACGTGGAAGTCGACGACGCCGGATGCACGCAACTCGCGGCGGGTGAAGCGCCAGCCGTGCTCTTCGTCGCGAACGAAGTCGTCGTGGTACTGACCGAAGAAGTAGCCGTCAGCCTTGCCTTCCTTGGTGTACCGATGCCATGCGTACAGAACCGAGCGAACCTTGGCAGTCGTCAGGTCCTCGGAGAAGTCCACGACGATGTTGGACACGTGATGGCTGGTCGCAGTGAAGAACGTTCCGATGCCGTCGAGCGTCTCGCGATATGCGGCACGACCTTCGGCGCCGAAGTCGGGGCCGTACGCAACGTAGCAGTCCTCGGTGAAGAGCTCTGCAAGCTGGTCCGGCAGGTTCATGTCGAGGTTGTAGGCGTAATCGAACAGAACGCGCTCGATCTTACTCTTCTCGACGAGTTCGGCGAGCTCCCGCGTCGAGACCTCAGGTTTTGCAGTCATTTTCGACCCTCTCTGGATCGACCGCAATCAACGTTCTCGTAGATTGCAGGGACAGATCGCACCCGGCGTCGACAGGTACGAATGAATCAGACCTTGACGGCGTAATCCGAAGCAGTAGGCTCGCCTCCCGGCCAGCGAACGGGAAGATCCGACGTGAGCGACGAGGAAACCTCGTCCCATGGCCCGACGTGAATCGTTCGCATGTTGCGCGAGGCGAAGCGCCACTTGCCGTCGACCCGGACATACTCGTCTTCGTAACGAACCGCACCGTACACAGACGTTCCGCCCGTCGCGATCTCGAGGTGAGCGCCGACCAATCCGGTCGCGTGATCGCCGTCGACGAAATCGATTAGAACGTAGTGCGGGGTGTGAATGGTGGTTCCGAAGTTGGCGCGAGCTCCTCGAATCATGTCCGCGATTTCCTGCCCACCGGTCGCTCCAGGAAAACCACCGGCCGAGAAGGTACCGCCGGACGCGAACGCATCCGCGATGACGTCGAAGTCGTCGAAGTCGGATGCCAGGAAGTAGCGGACCGCGAGGTCCTGCAGCTCGGCCCGGTCCTCCAACCGTCGCACCCTGGTCTCGATGTCGGTCATGTGCACTCCTCCGGGGCCAGCTCTTACGCATCCACGATATCGGCATGCGCCAAGATCAACGTCGGTGTAGATCGTGTGGCTCGATCATTGTGCGCTGCGCCACAGATGTCAACCTCCTTGCGTGGAACTCCGTTCAAGAAAGCTACGCCCACGTGGATCAAATCAACGCAAACGTCGACAGATGCGAAGACACGGGCAGTCGATCGACGATCCGGAGGAGCGCGATCGCGTGTATCGCAAACACCTCACCGAATGTGAGGAGCAGGGCAAAGCCATCAATGCGGCTTCGGGGTTCGAGATAGACGATGTGATTGACCGTGTGTGGATCAGAACCCGGCTCTCTGCAGTGATCGGGACTCTCCGCCCAGCCCGCTCGTCCGATGCCGCCGGAAGACGCATTGATACCTGGTGATCGACGAACACCTGGCAGCCGGAGAGCCGGCTGCCAGGTGTTCATCTACATCGTGACGACTAGCTTTCCTGCGGTGCCACGCTTGGTCACTGCCGTCAGCGCCGCGACGATGTCCTCGATCCCGAATGTCTCGGCTACCAATGGACGGAGTTGTCCGGTGGTGAACAGCCGCGCGAGCGCGTCTGCGTTGGCGGACTTCAGCTCGGGCTCACGCCGCACGAACGTGTTCCAGTAGACGCCGACGGCCGAATAGCCCTTCAAAAGAAGCAAATTGACTGGCAGTTTGGGAATGGTTCCGCTGGCGAAACCGACGACGAGGAGCCTGCCGCCGTAGTTCATCGCACGCGAGACGTGGTCGAACGCATCGCCGCCGACCCCGTCCAGACAGACGTCTATTCCCTTCCCGCACGTGAGTTCGCGTAGCTGCTCCCGGAAATCGCCTCTGGTGTAGTCGACTACCTCGTCAGCACCGTGATCACTTGCCACGGAACGCTTTTCGTCACTTCCTGCAGCAGCAATGACCCGAGCGCCGAGCGCTTTGCCGATCTCGATCGTCGCGAGACCTACACCACCGGCCGCTCCCAGCACCAACAGTGTTTCTCCTGGCTTCAGCCGGCCTCGCTGCACGAGCCCGTGGTAGCTGGTGGCGTAGCTCGAATAGAATGCTGTTGCCGTGGGGTAGTCCATGCCGTCCGGGACGAGTTCGGTGGACTCCTCGTCCGTGATCGCCTCCTCCGCGAACCCTCCGTATCCTGCACTGGTCAACGCCATGACCCTGTCACCGACCGCGAATTTACGAACGGAGGGTGCAATTTCCACTACTTCTCCCGCCACTTCGAAGCCCGGGACGAACGGAAACGGAGGTTGGAGTTGATACTTGCCTTCGATGATGAGCGTGTCCGGAAAGTTGACACTGGCAGCGTGCACTCGGACTCGGATCCCGTTCTCACCCAGAGCGGGCGAATCCATGTCACCGACGACGAGCTGTTCGGGTGGACCGTACTTCGAGCAGATTACCGCACGCATGCGTCAGTCGTCCTTCAAGTCGAGGAAGTCGTACAGAGGATCATCGGAACCGCGGCCACCCCGCCGGAAATCGTCGAGCGGCATGGGCGAATCCCCGTCCTGCCATTGCTCGCACTTGTGCCAGTCCAGAACTACAGTTCTTTCGGCGATGCGCCAGACTCCATCTCGTCGAGTCAGCTTGTCCAAATACCGTGCGCCCATCAGATCTACGACGGTAGGCTCACCGCGCCGAACTAGTGTGACCATGACCTGGCTCTCCGAACGCGCGCTGTCACCGTCGATATCGATCAGCACATTCGTCACGGAATGCGTGGTGGACAGGTTCGCGGCCATCAGACGCTTGGCGACGAACGACGCGAACTCGTGACCATTTCCGCGCCAGTATCCGTGGTCGTCGTAGGAATCGTGGTGGTAGACCGACTTGAGAATACTCTCGTCGCACCGGTCGACGCCACGGCAGTACCGCATGAGGACGTCGTGAATCTCGTTGCGATCCACGAGCCTACGCAAGATCTCTTCCATATGAATCTCCTGTCGAACAACCCTGCCCCAGAACGCAGCGCCGTTCCGGGGCAGACCTGTTCTTCTCGTCAGCGGGCGGTGTAGTTCTCCAGGTCGGGACGCCGCGTCATCTGCCAGTACTCGACGTTCAGGAACGGCATCACGAACACCACTCGTCCGTATGAATTGCGGTAGTACGTCGACATTCCCTGGTGGGTCCACACCGTGCGCGCATGGGTGGAGTCGACAAGTTCGTTGTACTCCTTGTTGGCCTCGGGGCGCGCATCGAGAGCCTTGATGTTGTTGCGGAACATCTCGGTGAGAAGCCCCCGGATATAACGCATCTGGACCTCCATGAAGAACATGAAGCTACCGCTGCCCGGGAACGAGTTCGGGCCACCGAGCATGAAGAAGTTCGGGAAGTCCGGAACCGACACACCTAGATACGCTTTGGGGTCGTCGTCGTTCCAAGCATCTCGAAGGGTCAGTCCGTCGATTCCTCGAACCTCCATCGAACTGATGAATCGAGCGGCCTCGAAGCCCGTTGCCCAGACAATGACGTCGACATCGGTCTCGACACCGGCATCGTCGACGAGACCCTCGGGACGGACGGCAGTGACCGATCTGTCGATCAAGGCCACGTTGTCTTTTCGCAGAGTCGAGTACCAACCGTTGTCGAGGAGGATGCGTTTGCCGAACGGCGGGTAGTCCGGCATGACCTTGTCGAGCAGATCCGCCCGATCGCCAACCTGGGAAGTGATGTACCGCGTGAAGTACTCACGGTGTGCGTCGTTTCGAGCGTTCACAGAACGCTGGGGATGATCCCACTCCGGATCGACGCGGAGCGATTCGATGACCTTGTCGCCGAACTGCCAGAACAGCCGAATCCAGTACCAGCTGTGGTAGATCGGAACCGACTGCATCAGGTGCCGTAGGTCCATCGGAATCGGCATTCTGAACTTCTCGAACGGCGCCACCCATTGCGGGCTCCGCTGGTAGATCGACAAGTGCGCAACCTGATCGGCGATGGCCGGCGCGATCTGCATCGAGCTGGCACCGGTACCGACGATGGCGACGCGTTTGCCGTCGAGATCGAGGTTGTCCGGCCATTCCGCAGAATGAAAGCTGACTCCCCTGAAGTCGTTCATTCCCGGGACGTTCGGAGTCTTCGGCCGGTTGAGCACCCCTACAGCACTGATGACGACGTCGGACACCAGAGTCGAGCTGGATCCGTCCGCGTTGTTCACCTGAACTGTCCACTGCGCACGTGCTTCGTCATACGTCGCGGACTTCACTTCGGTGCCGTACCGGACACGCTCGCCCGCGCCGAGATCCTTCAGTACCCGGGCAAAGTAGCCTTGCAGTTCGTTCCGCAGCTCGAAGTGCGTCGTCCAGTCGTTCTTGGCGAACGAGAACGAGTAGAGATGGCTGGGTGTATCGACACCAGCCCCCGGGTACGTGTTCTGCAGCCAGTTGCCGCCCGCCTCCGGCTGCTTCTCGAGGATGACGTAGTCGATTCCCATGTCTTCGAGCTGCTGAGCGGCCGCGATTCCGGCGACTCCGGTGCCGATCACGATCACCGAGAATCCCTCGGGGGCTGTCACCGGTTCGAGGGCAATGCTCGGCGCGTCCGGCGCAGCGCGTCGAGCCAGCTCGAGCGACAGCATCGGGCCGTACTCCTCGCCCACCGGCTCACCCATGCAGACACTCATCATCCGAACCGTGAGCTCGGCCGACGGCGTTTCGATCGCGGGAGGGACACCGTTCTGCAGATCGAGGATGGCCCGTACTGCTGCCTCTCGAATCTCGTCCTGGATCGCTTCGTCCAATCCGCCCGAGTCGTGGTCGCCGAGACCCTTACCCCGCGTCGGGAGGTATGGCGCAGAAAGCCACTTCTCGTCGCCGGTGGTCTGAAACACGACCATCAGCAATGTGGGGACGTTGGCCCGCGCGATGGCGGTCCGTAGCTCGCCCTCGGTCATTCGGTCCGGATTGAAGTCGGCGCCGCCGTCCGGGGCCTCGGAATCGCTCTGCACTGTCGTCATTCGAGTACCTCTCGCATCAAGGTGGCGACTGGAGGTAACGCTCCAAGCCGATATCATCGGGCTTTCAACATTAACGTTGATAAGTTCCCATCCATCGTGACAGGGATCACGCGCCGTTGTCAACGTCAAAGTTGATCCTTTCCGCGAATTATCTACGTAAACGTTGACACCGGCACGCAGTACAGGAAACATGCACGTCGACACAGTTGTGGCACGTGTCACAATCCGTCTCTCACGTAGATGCGTACGGCCCGGGCGGCCACGCACACCCGAATGGACACAACATGTCGAACACGACAAGTTCCACCCCCGGCACCGCGACGGTGCTGGATCTGAAGAAGTCGAGGCGGGCACTCGTAGCGGGTTCGCTCGGCAACCTCATCGAGTGGTATGAATTTGCGATCTACGCCTACATGGCGCCGATCATTGCGCCGCTGTTCTTCCCATCGGAGAACCCGACAGCGTCGATCTTGTCCACGTTCTTGCTGTTCGCTCTCGCGTTCTTCCTGCGGCCTATCGGCGCCGTCGTCTTCGGCCGCATGACCGACCGCATCGGCCGCAAACCCGTTCTCGCTCTCATCATCGGCTTGATGACGGTCGCGACGACGTGCATCGGCCTCCTCCCCACGCACGAGACGATCGGCGTTCTGGCACCACTGTTGCTGACCTTGTGCAGAATCGGCCAGGGACTGTCTGCGGGTGGCGAGATGGGAGGCGCGGTGTCGCTGATGGTCGAGTCGGCGCCGGCCAACAAGCGCGGCGTCTACGGCTCCTGGTCATTCGTCGGAACCACGCTGGGATTCGTGCTCGGCGGCGGCGTCGCAACCCTTCTTGCCGTACTCCTCTCCGACGACGCGATGTCGTCGTGGGGATGGCGCATCGGCTTCCTGTTGGCCGCACCGATGGGCATCATCGTCTTCTACCTTCGAATGAAAGTCGACGAGACACCCCACTTCAAGCAAGTCAAAGTCGAGCAAGACGGCGCGGCAGACGTCGTTGACACCACGGCGGCCAGACGTCCACTGGCTTACCTGCTGACGACGCTGGGAGTCGTTGTGGTCTACAACGCCGTCGGCAACACGTTCATGGTCGGTATGCCGACATTCTTGTCCACGAGCTTCGACATGTCATTCGAGCGGTCCTACTTCCTGGCGCTCGTGACCGGTTTGGCTGCGGGTCTGACGATGCCGCTGTTCGGAGCATTGTCCGATCGCGTCGGGCGACGTCCCGTGTTGCTCGTCGGGTCGATACTCGTCGTTGTCCTGTCGTACCCGCTGTACTACATGCTGAAGCTTGGATTCGGCGGAGGTCTCATTGCACTCGTCATCGCCGGAGTTCTGATCGGCGTCGTGGGCGGACCGATGCCGGCGTTCCTGTCCGAACGATTCCGCACCCGCAATCGTGCGACCGGAGTGTCTGTCACGTACGCACTGTCCGTTGCCCTCTTCGGCGGAACTGCGCCCTACATCATCACCTGGCTGGCCTCGGCTACCGGCGACCCTCTTTCGGCTGCCTACTACACGCTTGGATGCGCCGCGATCAGTGTCATCGCATTGCTCACCATCAGAGGTGCACAGCTCCACCAACACCGCGAAGAACTCGAACTCTGACCAGCAACACATCGAATAGGAAGAGTGTCAATGCAACTCGAAGGTAAGCGAATCCTGGTAACAGGCGGGGCCCAAGGGATCGGGGCGGCGACAGTCAAGGCGTACGCCGCCGAAGGGGCACGTGTTCACTCGTACGACCTCAACGAAGAGGGCGGCAAGGCGACAGCAGAGGAGGCCACCGCGGCCGGCCCCGGAACCGTGACGTTCTCCGTCTTGGACATCACGGACGGTGCCGCAACCGAGGCCCTGTTCCGAAGTGCTGCAGAGGAACTCGGAGGTATCGACGTCTTGGTGAACATCGCCGGGTTACAACGGTCCGCGATGGCGGAAGACATCACCGACGATCTGTTCGACGCGATCTACCGGGTCAACGTGCTAGGAACGATCCATACCAATCAATCGGCGTACCGCATCATGAAGCCGGCCGGCACCGGAGCCATCGTCAACTTCGGATCCATGTCGGGCTTCACAGGTGAGTTGTCCAACTCGACCTACGGTTCTTCCAAGGGCGCCGTGCACACCTGGACCCGCACCGTTGCGCGGGAGTGGGGGCCGTCCGGCATTCGAGTCAATGCTGTTCTGCCGTACGTCAACACACCGATGTTCGACAAGTACACGAGCTCCCTGGGTCCCGAGGAGTTGGCCGCCTACCAAGAGCAGCTCCGGAAGGACATCCCGCTCGGTGGCACGTTCGGCAACGCCGAGAAGGATCTGGCACCGGTTCTGGTATTCCTTGCCAGCGACGCCTCGCACTTCATCACCGGCCAGCTTCTACCGGTCGACGGAGGATTCGCAGCAGTTCGCTGATCGACAAGTCGACTCGCAGCTGTGGGCCACCACGCGTTCTGTGGTGGCCCACAGCTGCACAGAAACCCGGTCGATTCCGAACCGTACTTGTTCTGCACTGACGACAAGCAGGCGTCGGACCCAACCCGGCACGCCAAGCCGCAGCAGCCGCGGACGTCCACCTGAGGACGCCGCCGATCACGATCGGCAACCTGTTCCTATCCGGACTACAGGCCATCTTCGACGCCGACCGACTGATAAATTCCGGCGACGCCATCATCTGCGCCTTCGACCACGTCTCGATGGGAGAGGCCACCGACCGACACGTCAAAGGCACCGGCATCGACCGCGCAGGCCAGAATGCGTTCGCCGCCCGCTCGCACGAACTCGCCGCCGCAGCCACCGAGGACGGCCGGTGACGGCGAACCGAAAGTCGGCGACCTCGGCGTCGTCGAGATCAACGAGGCGTTCGCAGGCGTCGCGCTGGCCTCGGTCGGGCAACTCGGTCTCGACGCCGACAAGCTGAACATCCACGGCGGCGCGATCGCGCTGGGCCAACCCCTCGGAACGTCGGGTGCGCCGCTCGCCTTGTCGCTGGCCCATTCACTGAAGCGTCGCGACGGAGGCGTCGGCGCTGCCGCACTGTGCGGCGGCGGCGGTCAAGGCACTGCGCTGATCTGAAGCACTGACTCTTCGTCGACTCCGGACCGATTGCACCAACAATCATTGGAGAAACGGTCACATGGAAATTGCGGTAACAGCAACTCTTGTCACGGGAGGCGCGTCGGACCTTGGGGCAGCGACGGCCAAGCTGCTGGCGACGCCGGCGTAACGGTGTTCGGCCTCGATCTGGCACAGTCCATCGACCGCGCAGGTGACGAGGTTCCCGACGGGGTCACACTCATCCCCGCCGACGTCACCAGCGGAGAAGACGCCGAAGCAGCCCTCGGCGCGTTCAACGTGATGTGCCTCGCCGCGGACGCCATCGCCAAGACCGACACCGTCGACGAGTCCGGGCAGCGCGTCGTCATCAACACCGCATCCGTCGCCGCATTCGAGGGCCAGCCACACTGAGTTGTCCACGAGTTGTCACATTCTGTGACACCGAGCCCCGGTTCCTCCCGATCGCCCCTTCCTCCCGATCGCCCCGCAAATTCCCAGGTCGCCTGGATCGCGACACCCCAGGTGAACGCCCATGGACGAAACAGACTCGTTCCTGAAACTAGCGGTCCCTACCAGGGAAAACAAAAAAGACTCTGACCATCCTCCGTGGTCAGAGTCTTTTGATGAGCCCCCTGTCAGGATTGAACTGACGACCGCTCGCTTACAAGGCGAGTGCTCTACCACTGAGCTAAGGAGGCGGACACGCGCGCCCATCATATCCATTGCAGGAACGTCGGCTACTTCCGCCCACATTGGATAGCGTTGGAGACATGAGTACCTCGGAGATCGCCACCGTCCTCGCTTGGCACGACGCCCTCAACTCCGGCGACATCGACACTCTGCTGTCGCTGTCGAGCGACGACATCGAGATGGGTGGACCGAAAGGTGCCACTCAAGGCCTCGCGGCGCTGCGGGAATGGGCGTCGACCGCGGGCATCACGCTGAATCCGAAGCGAATGTATTACTACGACGGAGTGCTGGTGGTCGAACAGCAGGCCACGTGGGCCACGGACCCGGCAGAGACGCGTATCCTGGCCTCTGCATTCCGTGTCGTCCACGATCAGGTCATCTCCACGTTCCGCCACGAGACACTCGAGTCTGCACTCTCCGCTACCGATCTGACCGAGAAAGACCTTGTCTCCGACACGTAGTATGTCCAAGCTCACAGAATCCCTCCAACGTCTCACAGGCGACCGTCGCGCAACGGTCGATGCGGTCACCGCTGCACCCACACCGCTGCAGCCGATCGACCTCACCGACGATGCGGTCGTCGCCGAAGTACTCGACCTCGCCGTGCGAGTCGGTGAAGTGCTTCTCGCGTCCGGCACCGGTGCGATGGACACCGCCGAGCAGGTGCAGTTCATCGCCGCCACGTACGGCCTCGCCCAGTGCGATGTGGATGTCACGTACAACTCCATCGTGCTGTCGGCGTACCGCGGGCCCACGCTCCCGCCGGCGAGCACCATGCGGATCGTGCACTACCGCTCGATGGACTTCACCCGGCTCGCGGCGGTCGACCGGCTCACTCGGCGCATCCGCCGGGAAGCGGTCACGCCCAGCGAGGCGCACGAGGCCCTGACCGCGGTCACCACGGCGCCGCACCCGTACAACCGCTGGATCGCGACGCTCGCCTGGGCGTCGATGGCGGCGTCGGTGTCGGTGTTGATGGGTGGTGGGGTACTGGTCGCGTCCGTCGCCTTCCTGACGACGATGGTGATCTACCGAGTCAACCGCGTCCTCAACCGCATCGGTCTGCCGTTCTTCTTCCAGCAGGTGGCGGGCGGTCTGGTGGCGGCGACGCCGGCGGCGACGCTCTACACGTTCCAGGATCAGCTGGGTGTCGAGATCAGACCCTCGCAGATCATTTCGGCCGGTGTGGTGGTGCTGTTGTCCGGGCTGTCGCTGGTCGGTTCCGTGCAGGACGCCATCACGGGAGCACCGATCACGGCGGCGGCGCGATTCTTCGAAGTGGTCATGATGACCGGCGGCATCATCGCCGGTGTGGCCATCTCGTTACGTCTGACCGGCGTGCTGGGTTCGACTCTGCCCCCGGTCAACGTCGAGATCACCGAACTCGTGCAACTCCCCGTGCTGGTGATGTCGGGCGCTTTCGCGTCGATGTTCTATGCATTGGCCTGTTACGCCGAGCAGCGGGCCCTGACGGCTGCGTGGTTCGGCGGCGCGGCAGGCGCGCTCGTGTACATGGTGGCGCACCAGTTCGGCATCGGCCCGATCATCGGGTCGGCACTCGCTGCCACCGTGGTCGGCTTCGCCGGTGGTCTGATGGCCCGCCGCGCGCTCACGCCGCCGTTGGTCGTCGTGGTGGCGGGTATCACGCCGCTGCTGCCGGGTCTGTCCCTGTATCGGGGTCTGTACGCCCTGCTCAACAACGAGGTCGTGATCGGACTGGGCTCGCTGCTGGCGGCGTTCGGTATCGGTTGCGCGCTCGCGGCCGGCGTCACACTCGGCGAATGGATCGCCCGGACCCTGCGGAGGCCGCGCATCCTCCGCCGCACAGACGACATCCGCCGCCCCGTTTTCAAAACGAGGCGGCGGAAGCCGGTCGAAGCACACACACAGAAGGCGGCCTGAGGCAGTTTCAGGTGACGGCCTATCGGCCGTCGGCCGGGCGCGACCGCCGGAATCTCACCGGACGGTCGTCCCGGCCCGAGGCGGCGCCGAAACGCGGGCGCCGGAGAGGTCAGCTCTTGTCGACGCTGTGCCGTCCGCCCGACTTCTCGTCGGCCTCCATGGCCTCACGCAGGCTCTTCGGCCGCATGTCGGTCCAGTTCTTCTCCACGTACTCGAGGCAGGCTGCCCGGCTTTCTTCGCCGAAAACCACGCGCCAGCCCGCCGGCACCTCAGAGAACGTGGGCCACAGTGAGTGCTGGTCCTCGTCGTTCACCAGCACGTAGAAGCGGCCTTCTTCGTCATCGAATGGATTGGTGCTCATCTCGCCTCGCTTGTCGCATACGTGTCCTGTGCGTTCACACTAGCAAGCGTGCCGTTGCGGCCACGCCTTGTTACGACAGATGTAACGATCTCTCCCGCCCGCACGGCAACGTTCGACAGGAGCGACGACGTGATTCCGTGCGTTTTCTCCGTGCCGCCCTGCAGATAGATTCCCGCTGTGACGTCCGGCGAAACCGCCAATCGATAATCTCGGCCGACTTCCCGCGGCGGGTGGGTTTTCGGCGCCAGATCGCCAAGCAGCGGCTCGAGGGGAGCCGGGGTGAAACCCGTGGCCAGAATCAGTGCGTCGCAAGCAAGAGTGTCGGTGAGGCCGTCCACACCGCTGCGCACCGCCACCTCGATTCCGTCCGAAGTCTCGTCGACGGCAATGACCTCCGACGCGCGGCGCATGAACAGCCGGCGTCGCCCGCGCACGCGTTCCTGGTACTCGGTCGCGTACAACTCGTTGATGAGCCCGAGGTCGACCACCGAATAGTTAGTACTCCTATGGACATCCAGCAATCGCAGACGCTCCTCCTCCGGGGCGCCGTGCAGGTCGTCCACGGCCTCCGGATCGAAGATGCGGTTGGCGTACGGACTGTCGTCGGCCGGGCTGTAGCCGTAACGCGAGAAGACGCTGTGGACTTCGGCTTCGGGGTAGTTACCGTGCAGGTACTGCACGATCTCGGCGGCGCTCTGGCCCGCCCCGAGGACGACGAACCGCTGGTGGACCGGGGCCGGCATCTCGCCGAGCCGGAACAGGAATTGATGGTTGTGGAAGCACCGTGTAGAGGGGTTGGCCCACTCGGGGATTCGTTCCCGCAGGCCGGCGCCCATCACGACGTTGCGCGCGATCACTGCGCTACCGTCGGCGGCTCGGACCTCGAAGCGGTCGATCACCCCGTCGTCGCCGCGGATTCCGCATACCGTCTCCACCGCGGTGCCGTACCGCACGTCGGCGTCCACTCGGCGTGCCGCCCACTGCAGGTAGTCGTGGAACTCGTGCCGAGTCGGGAAGAAGGTCTGGTGATTGACGAAGTCGACGAGGCGACCCTGATCGAAGAGGTAATTGAAGAACGTGAAACCGCTGCGCGGATTCCGGAACGTCACCAGGTCCTTGGGGAACGCGATCTGCATGGTCGCGCCGTCGAGCAGCATCCCGGGATGCCACCCGAATCGATCCTGCTTCTCGAAGAACTGCGCGCTGATCCGCTCGCGCGGGGGGCACTCCGCATTGTGTTCCTCGATGGCAATGGCCAGTGCGAGGTTGGCGGGACCGAATCCGACACCCACGACATCTCGCACCGGGAGATCTGTACCGGCCGTTTCCGGCGATTCACTCATAGCTCGTTGTCCGTCCTCGACGCCGCGCCGCACCCGACCCAGCCGCCGTCTGTCTTCCGGCAAGATAGTGAAGCCTATCCTTATTTCGAGCACAGTACCAAGTACTTCCGGCCCCCACGGCGGCGAAGTCCGCCGCGCAACTGCGATCTAGATCACTCTTGATCATCGAGTGCCTTCCGCCCATGCGGTGACCAGCGTCGACAACTCCGACGCCCAGCCACGGACCTCCCCGGCATCCAGCACATCCGAGGAGAACGAGAAATATGCGTGGACGGGTCCGCCGCCGATCGGCTCGTAGAAGCTCAGCGTCAGATCCGAATCCGGCACACCCACCGGTACCGGCACGAAGCCGCCCAGCGCGTCGAGGTGACCGAGCCGAGCCTGCTCGTGATGAACGATCATGACCTGGGGACGAAGCACCGGCGTGTCGCCGAGCGCCTCCGCGACGTCGGCGAACGCCACGTCCTGGTTGTCCAGCGCGTCGAGATTCGCGGCGCGGATACGCTGCAGCAACTCCACGGGATCGGGATCGCCACTCGTATCCGTTCGCAGCAGAACGATGTTGAAGAAGCAGCCGACCAGCGCGTCCAGCGACTCCTCCGTGCGTCCCGCGACGAGCGATCCCAGCGGGATGTCCGTGCCTGCGCCGTGCCGTGTCAGCACGGTGGCGAGCGCCGCCTGCAACACCATGAACAGGCTGGTGCCCGTGTCGCTCGCGAACTTCGCGACCGCACTGTGCAGTTCCGCGTCGATCTCGACCGGCACGATCTCCGCGGTCCGCGGTCCGCGGACGGAGGGGGCGGGAAGTTCGATCCGGGACGGCATCCCGTCCAGCGTCTCGCGCCAGTACGCGAGCTGCCGGGACCGGCGGCTGTCCGGGTCTCCGGGATCGCCGGCGAGTGCGTGCGACCACACCACGTAGTCGGCGTATCCGACGGGCAGCGGTTCCCATTCGGGTTCCGCGCCGTGTGAGCGGGCAGCGTATGCGCCCATCAGATCCCCGAGCAGCGGCACCACGGACCACTCGTCGACGGCGATGTAGTGCATCGCGAGGAGCAGCGCCTGGGTGCCGTCGGCGCCGGTCACCAGATGCACCCGCAGCGGCGCGTGCTCGGTGAGGTCGAGGGGTGCCTGCGCCAATTCGAAGACCGTGCGGTGCACGTCCCCGTCCCCGACGTCGACGAGTTCGAGGGCCGGCCGCACCGCCTCCTGGGCGAACACGGTGTCCCCGGCCTCCACGTACACGGTCCGCAGCGGTTCGTGCCGCGACGTGAGGTCGTCGAGGGCCTGCGCCAGGATCTCGGGGTCGACGGTGTCGCGAAGCTGCAGCGACAGTGCGTGACTGGCTCGCACGTCGGCGCCAGCCGCCCGGAACTGCTTCCAGAACCGGCGTTGCGGCCCGGACAGCGGCAGCGTCTCGGGCCTCGTGCCGGACGCGGTCAGCACCGGTCTGCCGGTGGCCGCGGCCGCCGCGACGATCGCGGAGAGTTCGGCCACCGTGGAACTGTCGAACACGTCCCGGATGCCGATGTCGACGGCGAACCGCCCACGGATCCGGCCCACCAGCCGCATCGACGCCATCGAGTTGCCGCCGAGGTCGAAGAAGTTGTCGTGGATGCCGACCGACGGCAGGTGCAGGATCTCGGCGAACGCTGCGGCGATCTCCTTCTGCTCCGGCGTCTGCGGAGTGCCGTCCCCGGTCAGGGCCGACCAGTCCGGCAACGGCAGCGCCTTGCGGTCGAGTTTGCCGTTGGGAGTCAACGGAAGTTCACCGTCCAGCACGACCACGAGCGTCGGCACCATGTAGTCGGGCAACCGCGCGGCGGCGTGTTCGCGCACCGCCCGCGCGTCGATCTGCCCGGCCCCGCGCCCGTCGGCCGGGGTGACGTAGCCGGCGAGGCGGACGATGTCGCCGGACCGATCGGCGACGACCGCCGACTGCTTCACCGCCGGATGGCTTCCGAGGGCCGCGATGATCTCGCCGAGTTCGATGCGGAACCCACGGATCTTCACCTGGTCGTCGACGCGTCCGAGGAAGTCGATGTTGCCGTCGGCCCGCCAGCGCGCCCGGTCACCGGTCCGGTACATGCGGGCGCCCGCGTCGCCGAAGGGGCTGGGCACGAACCGGACCGACGTGAGGTCGGGCCTGCCGAGATATCCGCGGGCCAGTCCGCGGCCGGCGATGTACAACTCGCCCGCCACCCCCGGCGGCACCGGCTGCAGGCGGTCGTCGAGGACGTACGCCTGTTCGTTGGGGTCCGGGATGCCGATCGGCACAGCGGAGTTCCACCCGGGCTGCGCCTGCCACAACGTGTTGTTGACGGTGGCCTCGGTGAGACCGTACGCGGCCAGCAGGTTGAGCCGCTCCGCCCACCGTCCGATCAGTTCCGGCGGCACGGTCTCCGTGCCCACCAGCACGGTGCATCCCTCGGGGACGTCGCATCCGGACGGCAGCGCCGCCAGCAGGGACGGCGGAATGATCGCGTGCGTCACGGAATGCGCGGCCATGAAATCGGTCAGTTCCGGTCCGGCGACGCGGGACTCGTCGGGCACGATGACCAGGCGGGAACCCGTGCAGAGCGCCATCGACAACTCGAAGACCGCCACGTCGAATCCGATCGACGCGAACTGCATCACCGCCGAGCCCGGGACGAGCTTCATCCGCTGTTCGGCGGTGGCGACGAGGCTGGGGATCCCGTCGTGAGTGAGGATCGCGCCCTTCGGTTTTCCGGTAG
Organism: Rhodococcus sp. USK10; assembly: GCF_019378875.1. Classification (NCBI taxonomy): domain Bacteria; kingdom Bacillati; phylum Actinomycetota; class Actinomycetes; order Mycobacteriales; family Nocardiaceae; genus Rhodococcus; species Rhodococcus sp. USK10. The sequence continues at coordinate 5,748,034 of NZ_CP076048.1, read as the reverse complement.
AGCCCGACGTGTAGATGACGTACGCGGCGTGGTCCAGGCCCCGAGGGGGCGGCGGCACCGACTCGTCGACCCCGGCCCCGAGTTCCGGGGCGACGGACTCGTCGTCGAGGAGAACACGGACCAGGCCGTCGACGTCCGCGATGCGCGGGCTCTCCCCCACCGTGGTCACCAGCACCCGCGCCGCGGAGTCCGCGAGCATGTAGGAGATGCGGTCGGACGGGTGGTTCAGGTCGAGTGGCAAATACGCCGCCCCGAGTTTGAGCACCCCGAGCACGACCGCCACCATCCGCGAAGACCTCGGGACCGCCAGACCCACGACGCCTTCGGCCGAGACGCCGCGGCGATTCAGCAGTGCGGCGATCCGGTCGGCGCGGGCACTCAGTTCCGCGTACGTCACCTCACCCGCGGCGTCGACGACGGCCACGGCATCGGGGGTCGCGACGACGTGGCGCATGAACGCCTCGTAGAACGTCTCCTCCGCCACCGGATATGCGGTGTCGTTGAAACCGTGCACCACCAGTTCACGTTCGTCGCCGAGAAACACGTCGAGGTCGCCGACGGCGATCCCCGATTCGGAGGCGACGGCGCCGAGCACCTCGACCTGCCTGCGCGCGATCTTCTCCGCGGTGGCACGGTCGAACAGGTCCGAACCGTATTCGAGGCGCAGTTCCACCCGTTCGTCGTCGAGATACTCGGTGAAGTTGAACACCAGGTCGAACTTGGCCGTGCGTTCCTCGAACACCACCGGGGTGAGGGCCGATCCGGCGGCCTGCATCGAATCGGACGTCCGGCTGTGGTAGCCGACCATCACCTGGAACAGCGGGTTCCGGGCCAGCGTCCGCGCCGGATTCACCTTCTCCACAACGGTTTCGAACGGGACGTCCGAGTGCGAGAAGGCCGCCAGATCGGTGTCGCGGACCCGTGCCAGCAACTGGTCGAACGTGGGGTTGCCCGACACGTCCGTCCGCAGCACCACGGTGTTGACGAAGAACCCGATCAGGTCGTCGAGGCCCTGTTCGCTGCGCCCGGCGACCGGCGCCCCGATCGGCAGATCGTCGCCCGCGCCGAGACGGTGCAGCAACGCCGCCGACGCCGCGTGCAGCACCATGAACATACTGGTCCCCGACGTCCGGGCGAGCGAACGCAACGCCCGCGTCGTCGCGGCGTCGAGCGTCGTCTCGATGGCGCCGCCCGCGAAGCTGGGCCGCGCCGGACGGGTGCGGTCGGCGGGGAGCACCAACTCCTCAGGCGCCCCGTCGAGAGTCTTCGCCCAGTAGTCGAGTTGACGGCTGACGAGGCTGGACGGGTCCTGCGGATCACCCAGGACGTCGCGCTGCCACAGCGTGTAGTCGGCGTACTGCACGGCCAGCGGTTCCCAGCCCGGTGCCGAACCCTGCGCGCGAGCGGCGTACGCCGTCATCAGGTCCCGCAGGAACGGCCGGTCCGACCACTCGTCGGTGGCGATGTGGTGCAGCACGATCGCCAGCACCTGCTGGTCGCCGACGCGGATGAGGCTCGCGCGCACCGGGATCTCGGTGGCCAGGTCGAACGGCCTGCCGACGGTCTCGGTGACGAGCCGGACCAGATCGGCGTCGGTGCCGTCCACCACCGCGACGTCGGGGCGGACGTCGTCCAGGATCACCTGCACCGGTTCCCCGTCGTGCTCCCCGAACACGGTGCGCAGCGATTCGTGCCGCGACACCACGTCGGTCAGCGCCTGCGCGAACACCTCCGGGTCCAGTGCGTCCCGCAGTCGCAGGACGATCGGGAAGTTGTAGGCGACGGCGGCGCCCGCGCCTGCCTCAACCTGCTGCAGGAGCCAGAGGCGTTGCTGCGCAGCGGAGAGCGGAAGATGCTCGGGCCGTGGCCTGGCCGCCAGCACCGGACGCGTCGACGCGGTGTCGTCGCCGATCCGGGTGGCGAGTTCGGCCACCGTCGGCGCCTCGAACAGGTCGCGCATGGTGAGGTCGGTGTCGAGCGCGGCCCGGGCCCGGCTGATCAGCCTGGTGGCCAGCAGCGAGTGACCGCCGAGGTCGAAGAAGTCGTCGTCGACCCCGGGGGCGGGAACGCCGAGGATCTCGCCGAACAGTTCGGACAGCACCCGTTCGGTGTCGGTGCGGGGTTCGGTACGCGCACCGCCGCTGCGGCCGAGCACGTCGTCCGCCGACGGCAGCGCCTTCACGTCGAGTTTGCCGTTGACCGTCATCGGCAGGCGGTCGACCTCGATGACCGCGGCAGGAACCATGTAGTCCGGCAACGTTGCGCGCAGCGCCCGTGAGTACTTGTCAACGTCCGGCGGTTGACAAGTACTCACGGGTACGGCGTAGCCGACCAGCCGCTTGAACCCGCCCGGCCCCGAGTCGACGACGACCGCCGCCTGGCGCACGCCGTCCAGCGCTTCGAGCGCGGAGGCGATTTCGCCGAGTTCCACCCGGTGACCGCGGATCTTCACCTGATCGTCCGTGCGGCCCAGGAAGTCGAGGTTCCCGTCGTCCCGGCGGCGGACGAGGTCGCCCGTCCGATACATACGTACGGATCCGCGGAACGGGTCGGCGACGAAACGCTCCGCCGTCAACGCGAACCGGTCGAGGTAGCCGCGGGCCAACCCGACCCCGGAGATGTACAGCTCACCGGGAACGCCGTCGGGAACGGGACGCAGCCAGGCGTCCAGCACGTACGCGGACGTGTTCCAGATCGGGGTGCCGACGGTAGGCGTCGCGCTGTCGGCGGTGCCGGCCCCGAGGGTGTTGATGGTGTACTCGGTGGGACCGTACAGGTTGTACCCGCACGTTCCGTCCGTGTCGCGCAACCGGTTCCACACCGAGTCCGAGACCGCCTCGCCGCCGAGGAGCACCAGCGGCGGCCGGTGCCTGCCCGGGCCGTCGTCGAGCAGACCCTCCTCGATCAGGTGCTGCGCGTAGGTCGGTGTCACGTTGACGACGTCGATCTCGTGGGTGTCGCAGTAGGCCACGAGCGCCTCGGCGTCACGCCGCAGGTTCTCGTCGCAGATGTGGACCTCGTGGCCCTCCACCAGCCACAGCAGTTCCTCCCACGACATGTCGAACGCGAACGACACGGTGTGGGCGATGCGCAGTCGCCGGCCGCCCGCCGCGGCGACGACGGGCTCGAAGATCGCCTCACGATGGTTGAACTGCATGTTGGTCAGGCCGCGGTACGGGGTGACGACGCCCTTCGGCTTGCCGGTGGACCCGGACGTGTAGATGACGTACGCCGGATGGTCCAGGCGCCCGGGGGTTCCGGGCGCGAACCCGCCGAGTTCGGCCTCCGACAGCGGTGCGGACGCGACCGCGCCGAAGTCGAGGGTGTCGACAGCCAGCGTGTCGAAGGTCAGCGTGGCGACGGTGGCCGCGGCGAGCGTGCCCGCGACGTCCGACGTGGTGACGAGGACCGTCGGCCGGGCGTCGTCGAGCATCGCGACGAGACGCTCGGCCGGATGGTCGAGTTCGAGCGGCAGGTACGCGGATCCGGTGCGCAGGACCGCGAACAGCGCCACCACCATCTCCACCGTCCGCGGCAGTGCGAGCGCGACGATCCGTTCCGGTCCCGCGCCGTGGCCCAGCAGCAGCCGGGCCATCCGGTTCACGTCGGCGTCGAGTTCGGCATAGCTCACGGCGCGGTCCCCGAACACGAGAGCCGTCTCGTCGGGGCGGACGAGCGCCGCGTCTGCGAACAGGTCGGCGATGGTTGCGTCGGGCAGGGCTCTCGGCTGGACCGGTACCGGTGTTGCGGCACCGGCGATTCCGCCGACCATGCCCGACAGGTCCGTGGACCACTCCTCGAGCACGGCCACGTACCGCGACAGCATGCGTTCGACCCGCGACGCCGGGATCTTCTCGGGGTGGAACTCGAACTTCACCTTCACGCTCGCGCCGGGTGTCACGACGACCGTGACCGGGTAGTGCGTGTGGTCGATGCTGTCGCCGCCGCTGATGTCGTGCGCCGCGTTGAGCGCCGACACCTGCTTCTCGTCCACGAAGTTCTGCAGCACGTAGAGCACGTCGAACAGTTGCCGGTGCTCGGAGACCCGCTGGATGGAGGCGAGCCCGAGGTAGTCGTACGGGGTCAGCGCCAACCGCTCGGACTGGGTGCGCCGCAGCAGGTCGGCGACGGTCTCGTCGGCGCGCAGCGTCGTCCGGACGGGGACGGTGTTGAGGAACATGCCCGTCACCGCGTCGATGTCGGGGACCTCCGGTGGCCGTCCGGCGACGGTGGTGCCGAACACGAGGTCGCGGCGTCCCGTTTCGATTCCGAGGACGACGGCCAGCGCGGCGTTCAGCACCGCGTTGAACGTGACACCGGCGCCGCGGGCACCGGCCCGGAGCCGTTCGCTCAGGTCCACCGGCAGCACCGCGTCCCGGCGCTGCGGCGGCTCCGGATCCCCGGTGATCGTCGCGGCCAGCAGCGTCGGCTCGTCGAGGCCGCCGAGCGCGTCGGTCCACGCCGACTGCGCAGCGTCAGCGTCCCGGGTGGCCAGCCACTGCAGGTAGTCCTCGAAGGACCCTTCCGGGGCGGGGAACCCGGAGTCGTCGCCGCCCGACTCGTAGAGGGCGAGCAGCTGGCTGACGACGAGACCGTTGGACCATCCGTCCCACAGCAGGAACTGTCGGTTGATCACCAAGCGGTCGTGGGAATCGCCGAGCCGCAACACCATTGCCCGCCACAGCGGCGGGGAGGTCAGGTCGAACGGCGTCAGCCGGTCCTGCGCCGTCAATTGCTCGGCGTAGGACTCGCGTTCGGTCTCGTCCAGTTCGCGCAGGTCGAACTCGGCGACGGGCACGTCCAGTCCGGTGCCGAAGAACTGCACCGGCGCGGGCAGGCCCGCACTGACGAATCCCGCTCGCAGCGTGGGGTTGCGGCGCTGCAGGGTCCGCAGCGCGGCGGCGAGCCGGTCGTTGTCGAGGCGGTGCGCGAAGTCGAGTGAGAACTGTGCCGTGTAGATGTCGTTGCCGGAGTCGAACCCGGCCTGGAAGTACAGGCCCTCCTGCAGCGGCGACAGCGGCAGCACCGTGTCGACCCCGCTCGGGCTCGCCTGGACGATCCGGTCGATCTCGTCCTGCGTCAGCGTCACGAGCGGGAGGTCGGACGGCGTGAGTATCGCCGGTCCGTCGTGTTCTGCGGCGGCGTCGGCGAGTTCGCTGAGTGCGGCCACCCAGCCGTCGCTCAACGCGGCGGCGTCGGCCTCGCTCAGGTCGGCCTCCGACCAGGCGAACACGGCCTGCAGTTCGGTGCCCTCCGCGGACTCCTCACACAGCGCGTTGATGACCAGCCGGTACGGGCCGCCGAGGTCGGCATCGGGATCGGTTGCCAGGGAGTCCGATTCGACCGCTGGCGTCCAGGGTCCGGGTGCGGCGTGCGGCATGCGGCCCAGGTAGTTGAACAGCACCTGCGATTCGGACCGTGCCCCCAGGAGACCGGCGGTGCGCGCGTTGACGTACCGCAGCATGCCGTAGCCGATGCCGCCGTCGGGCGCGCCGCGCAACTGCTCCTTCACGTCCTTGAGCGTGTCGAGCGCGCCTGCCCGGCTGCGCAACCGGACGGGGGTGACGTTGGTGAGCCAGCCGACCGTGCGGGAGAGATCCACGCCCTCGGCGAGTTCTTCGCGTCCGTGCCGCTCGAGGTCGACCAGCAGGTCGTTGGCGCGTCCGCGCTCGGCGAGCCAGCGGTCGGCCGACAGTCGCAGCGCCGCTAGCAGCACGTCGGTGACGTCCGCGCCGACGACGGCGGGCACGGTGGTCAGCAGGGCCGTCGTGAGTTCCCGGTCCAGGCGGACCGTCCGCCGGGCGCCGCTGCTCACCACGGCGTGCCCTTCGGTGCCGGGCACCAGGTCGGCACCGGGTTCGGTGACCCGCAGCCAGTGGTCGAGTTCTGCCAGGCGGGCCGGTTCCTGTGCCTGCTCGGTGACGATGCGGGCGAATCCGCGCAGCGACGTGGGCACCGGGTCGAGTGCCGCGTTCTCGCCGCTGTCGGCGGCCACCCACGCCATGGCGAGGTCCTCGATCAGGGTCCGCCACGACACCCCGTCGATCACCAGGTGGTGCGCGACGAGCAGGAGCCTGCCCAGTTCCTGCGGGCCTGCGTCGAACCACACCGCGGACAGCACGGTGCCGTCGTCGGGGTTCAACCGGTCGGTGGCGGCGTCGGATTCGGCGGTCACCGTCTCGCGCAGCGCGTCGGCGTCGAGTCCGGTGACGTCGACGCGGCGCAGCGTCAGGTCGGCGGTGGCCGCGATCTCGAGCGACCACACGCCCGGTGCGTGCCGGGTGAGCGTCTGCCGCAGGCCGTCGTGGTGGGCGATCACCGAGTGCAGGGCCGCCGTGAGGACGGTGGCGTCGGTGCCGGCCGGGGTGTGGAGGAGGACGGCCTGGTTGAAGCGGTTCTTTCCGCCACTCCACTCGGACAGCCGGTGGACGACGGGAAGGGGCGGCAGGACGCCGATGCCCGATTCCTCCACCCGCGGGGCCGGTGCGACGGCGGTGGCCGCGACCAGTCGCGCGAGCGCGGCCGGTGTCCGCTGCTCGAAGATCTGCCGCGGGGTGACCGTGATCCCCTCCCGGCGAGCGAGATTCACCAGGCGGATGGCGAGAATGCTGTCTCCACCCAGGGCGAAGAAGTCGTCGTCCACCCCGACCGCCCCGAGACCGAGAACCTCGGCGTAGTGGGCGGCGAGCACCCCCGCGGTCCCGCTCTCCACAACAGGCTCGGAGCTCGCCTGCGCCGCGAAGTCCGGCGCGGGAAGGGCTTTGCGGTTCAGCTTGCCGCTGGGGCCGAGCGGGAATTCGGTCACGTTCACGAACGCGACGGGCACCATGAACTCCGGCAGCGCCGAGGCGAGGCGCGCACGGACGTCGTTCAGATCGGCGTCCCCGACGACGTACCCGACCAGCTGTTGCCGGCCGGGCGCGTCCGAGCGCACGACGGCGGCGGCCTGCCGCACGCCGGGGCACGCGGCCATCTGCGCTTCGATCTCGCCCAGTTCGATCCGGAAGCCGCGCAGCTTCACCTGATCGTCGATCCGGCCGAGGTACTCGACGGCACCGTCCGCGTCGACCCGGGCGACGTCGCCGGTGCGGTACATGCGGGACCCGTTGCGGGAGAACGGGTCGGCGACGAAGCGTTCCGCGCTCAACCCGGGCCTGCCCAGGTAGCCGCGGGCCAGCTGCGGACCGGACAGATAGAGCTCACCGGCGGCGCCCGCGGGCACGGGCTGCAGATACCGGTCGAGCACGTACAGGCCGGTGTTGGACGTCGGCAGGCCGATCGGCACGGACGGCGCGGCCGCGTCGATTCCCTGGACGGACGCGGCGTAGCTGACGTCGACCGACGCCTCGGTGGGGCCGTAGAGGTTGTCGAGTTCCACTCCCGGCAGGAGTTCGGCGACGCGCCGCGCGGACGCCACGGGCAGCGCCTCACCGCTGCAAGAGATGATCCGCAGACCGGTGCACCGGGCGGCGGCCGGCTCGGCGAGGAACACCTCGAGCATCGACGGGACGAAGTGCACGCGCGTGATCGACTGCCGCACGATGACGTCGGCGAGGTACGCCGGGTCCTTGTGGCCGTCCGGCCGGGCCAGCACGAGCGTCGCGCCGGCGAGGAGCGGTCCGAAGAATTCCAGAACCGACACGTCGAAGCTGGACGGCGTCTTCTGGAACACGTTGTCCGAAGGGGTGATCGGGCGGAATTGCTGAACCCACAGCAGACGGTTGACGATGCCGGTGTGCGGCACGACGACCCCCTTGGGCCGTCCCGTCGAGCCGGACGTGTAGATGACGTAGGCCGGGTGCTGCGGTGCGAGCGGGACACCGGTCAGCGGCTCGGGCGAGTACCGGTCGGCGTCGGACACCCGGACCTCCGGGACGCCGGAACCGGCGAACGTCACGGTGCCGTCGGTGAGAACGCACACCGGCTCCGCGTCGGCCAGCATGTACGCCAGCCGGTCCGCGGGGTACCCGGTGTCGAGCGGGACGTAGGCGCCGCCTGCCTTCCCGACCGCGAGCAGCGCCACCATCAAGTCCAGCGAACGCGGCAGTGCCACCGCGACCTTCGACTCGGGTGCCACCCCACGCTCGGCGAGCAGCCGGGCGAGGCGGTTGGCGCGTGCGTGCAGTTCCGCGTACGTGAGGTGGTCGTCGTCGATCGCGACGGCCACCGCGTCCGGCGTCCGCGCGGCCTGCTCCTCGAGCAGGGCGGTCACCGTCGTGTCGGGGAACTCCACCTCGACGTCCCGCAGTGCGGCCTCGATCGGCTGACGCGACGCCAGCGGGACGGCGGACACGGTCTGGTCGGCGTCGCGGGTCAGCTCGGTGAGATAGGCGATCGTCGACTCCGCGAACCGGGTCGCGGTCGCCGCGTCGATGCGGGCGGCGTCGTATTTCAGCTCGAGGGTCAGCGCGTCGCCGGGCATCACGATCAGCGTCATTGCGTACGGCGGGTGCTCGTCGAAACGGATGCCGGTCAACTCCACCGCACCGGACGGGTCCGCGACCGCGCCGTCGCCGAGCGGATAGTTCTCGAACACGACCAGTGTCTCGAACAGGTTCTGCAGTCCCGCTTCCCGGCGCAGTTCGGCCAGTCCGAGGTACTGGTGGTCGAGCAGCGTCGACTGCTCGTGCTGCCACCGGGCGAGGGCCGCGGCCACCGTGTCGGTGGGCCGGTACCGCAGTCGGGTGGGAACGGTGTTGATGAACAGGCCCACCATGGTCTCGATGCCGGGCAGATCGCCGCCGCGGCCCGACACCGTCGAACCGAACAGCATGTCCTCGTTGCCGGTGAGGCGGCCGAGGACCAGGCCCCACGTGCCGTGCACCAGCGTGCTGAGCGTCAGCCCGCGGGTCCGGCCGACCGCGGTGAGGGCGGCGGTGTCTTCAGACGGCAGTGCCACCCGGACACTGCGGATCCCGGACTCGCCCGTCCGCGTGGGTGCAGGGAGTTCCACCGGCTCGGGAGCATCGGCGAGCGCCTCCCGCCACACCGCGAGCGACGCCTGTCGGTCCCGCGCCCCCAGCCATTCGAGGTAGTTCCGGTAGGGCGTCGGCGTCGGCAGCGCCTGCGGCGTCCCCTCGACGCTGTACAGGGCCATCAGTTCGCGCAACATCACCGGCACCGACCACCCGTCGGCGACGATGTGGTGAATCGACTGCAGCAGAAGGAACCTGTCACGTTCGGTTTGGGCGAGCGTGTAGCGCAGCAGGGGTCCGCGGGCGAAGTCGAAGCCCCGCGCCCGGTCCGCCGCCAGCACTTCGTCCACGCGCTGCGCCGGATCCGCGACGCCGGTGAGATCGAGTACCTCCATCGGCACCCGGACGTCGTCGGCGACCACCTGGACCACCCGGCCGTCCGATACCGCCCGCACCCCGACGCGCAGGGCCGCGTGCCGGTCGACGACGGCCTGCAGTCCGCGGTGCAGCGCCGCCGCGTCGACGGGTCCGGTCAGTTCGATCACCTGCTGCACCACGTACGGGTCCGTGCCGGTGTCCTCGAACGCCGACTGGAAGTAGATGCCCTCCTGCAGCGGTGTCAGCGGCAGCACGTCGGCCGCCCCCGCCAGCGCGTCCACGTCCGGCTGGGTCAGCGACACGAGCGGGAAGTCCGACGGCGTGTGACCGCCTAGATCACCGACCCCGGCGAGCACCCGCAGCACCGCGGTCCACTCGTCGGCGAGGGCCCGGACGGCGTCGCGGGTGAGCACACCGGGCGCCCACGTCAGCGTCGTCCGCAGCACCGGACCGCCGGCACCGTCCTCGGCGATCACGTCGAACGCGAGGGCATGTCCGATCGGCATCCGCCGGTCGTCGGCGCCGCCCATCGCTTGCGGCAGCCAATCGGCGCCGGCGCCGGACGTCACCCGCCCGAGGTAGTTGAACAGCACCTGCGGTGCCGGAATGTGCGCGAGTTCCGGTTTCGCGGCACCGAGGTAGCGCAGGGCGCCGTAGCCGAACCCGGCACCCGGGATGCGGCGCAACTGGTCCTTGACCGCCTTGAGTGCGTCGGCGATTCCCGCTTCGTCCGCGGCCGCACCGGGGTCGAGCACCATCGGGTAGACCGTGGTGAACCAGCCGACGGTCCGGGACAGGTCGAGGGCGGGTCCGTCGCTGCGGCGGACGAGGTCTTCCTCGCGTCCATGCCCTTCGACGTCGAGGAGCACGGGGCCGGGTTCGCCGCCGCGCCACCTCCGCAGTGCCACCGCGGCACCGGTGAGAAGAGCGTCGTTGACGTGGCCGTGGAACGCCGCGGGCACCGTGGACAGCAGCGGCCCGGTGAACTCCGCAGGCAAGGTCACCGTGAGGGTTTCGGCGTCACCGGCGAGGTCGACGGCAGGGTCGAGCGCCCGCGAGCCGAGGAGCGGATCGGGTGTGGCTGCGACGTCCGCCCAGAACGGCAGTTCGTGGTCGAACGCGCCCGACTTCGCGTGCTCGTCGAGCAATTCGGACCAGCGGCGCAGCGACGTCCCGGCCGGGGGCAGTTCGGGGACGCCCCGGCCGCCGCCGCGGTGCCCGCGCGGGCGAGGTCCTCGAGGATGATGCGCCAGGACACTCCGTCGACCACCAGGTGGTGGCCGATCAGCAACAACCGGCCGGACCTCTCGACCGCGGAGAAGAGGACGGCCTGCATCATCGTGCCCGTGTCCGGGTCGAGCCGTGCAACCGCCGCGCGGGTCTCGCTGTCGAGTTGCTCGGCGCTGCCGTCGAATTCGACGACCCGCAAGATTCCGTCGACCGCCGCCGGGGAGTATTCCGGCACGGACAGTGTCCAGTGGTCGCCCCCGCGGCGGAGGCCGCTTCCGTTACCGCGCACCAGCGTCGCGCGCAGGGCGTCGTGCCGCTCGAGTACGGCCGCCAGGGCCGCCCGCGCGGCGGGTTCGTCGAGGGCCGCCGGAGTCTGCACCAGCACCGACTGGTGGAACGCGGCGATCTCGCCGCCCCTCTCGGCGGTGCGGGCGAGAATCGGGGTGCTGCGAACGTCCCCGACCGCGACGTCGTCCGAATCGACGGCGGCCACGGTCCGGCCGTCCTGCGCCCGGGCGAGCGCCTCCGCGGTGCGGAGCTGGAAGATCTCCCGCGGGCTGATCGAGAGCCCTTCCCGCCGAGCGTGGTTGACCAGCTGGATCGCGACGATGCTGTCGCCGCCCAGCGCGAAGAAGTCGTCGGTGACACCGACGGACTCCGCCCCGAGAACACCCGCCATCAGCGCACACAGGGTTTCCTCGGCGGCGGTGCGGGGCGCGACGTTCTCACCGGCCGCGCCGAGGTCCGGCTCGGGCAGTGCGCGCCGGTCCAGTTTTCCGTTGGGGGTGAGCGGGAACCGGTCGAGGACGACGAACGCCGACGGCACCATGTACTCCGGCAGCTTCGACGACGCCCAGACCCGCAGCTCGGCGACGTCCGGCACCGAGTCCTGCTTCGCCACGACGTAAGCCGCGAGATACTTTGTACCCGTCGGTGTTTCCCGCACGACGACGGCGCTGTGCCGGACGGTGGGATGCGACACGATGCCCGCCTCGACGTCCTCGAGTTCGAGCCGCATGCCCCGGATCTTCACCTGATTGTCGGCGCGTCCGAGGAAGTCGAGGGTGCCGTCCGGCGCCCAGCGGGCGAGGTCGCCGGTCCGATACAGCCGGGAACCGTCGTCCGCGAACGGGTTTGCGACGAAGCGGGACGCCGTCAGCTCCGGTGCGTCCACGTAGCCGCGGCCGAGGAGGAATCCGCCTGCGTACAGTTCGCCGCCGGCGCCGAGCGGCACCGGGTTCAGGTGCTCGTCCAGCACGTACAGCTGGGTGTTGGGGTTCGGCCGCCCGATCGACGTCGCGATCCGCGCGGCGTCCTCCCGGTAGATCACGTGCGACACCCCGATCGTCGCCTCCGCCGGACCGTAACCGTGGTACATCGTGATGGCGAGTTGCGCGCGGAATCTCTCGAACAGCCGGGGGGTGAGAACCTCACCGCCGCACCACACGTGCTTCAGCGCCGACAATTGGTCCGTGCCCCGGGACAGGTCGAGCAGCACGTCCAGCATCGACGACACGAGGTAGACGAACGTCACCGACTCGCGGCCGATCAGGTCCAGGAGATACTGCGGGTCCCGTTCCCCGCCGGGCTCGGCCACCACCAGCCTGCCACCCGCCACCAGGGGCAGCAGGATCTCGTTCACGGAGATGTCGAAAGACAGCGGCGCCTTGAACAGCGACGCGTCCGACGGTCCGAATTCCAGGATTTCGTCGCGCTGCCACAGCAGTCGCGCGCAGACGGCCTCGTGCCGGATCATGGCCCCCTTGGGCCTGCCCGTCGAACCCGACGTGAAGATGACGTACGCCAGCCGCGCACCCTGCACGGTCACGGTGGGCGGTTCGGTGGGCTGCGCGGCGTGCGCCCACGCCGCGAGGTCGACGGGCACGGCCGGCTCCCCCGCGTCGGTGACCCCGCCGGGGCCGGTGAGAACGAGTGCGGACCCGGCGTCGGCGAGCACCGACGTCCGGCGGTCCTCCGGCCACGACGGGTCGAGCGGCACGAACGCCCCACCCGAGCACATGACGGCGAGCAGTCCGACCACCATTTCCGCGGACCGCGGAAGGCCGATCGCCACAACGGTTTCCGGCCCGACGCCGCGATCCAGGAGGTGGTGGGACAGCTGCGCCACCCGGTCCCCCAGCTCCCGGTAGGTGAGCCGGACGTCGCCGGCGATCAGGGCCTCGGCATCCGGCGTCCGCGCCACCTGGGCGTGGAACAGTTCGGGTACCGTCACCGATTCGTGCGGGGCCGCGGTGTCGTTGAACTCCACCAGCAACTGCCGACGTTCGGCCTCGCTCATCGGGTCGAGCGACGCGATGGGCTGCGCCGGGTCGGCGACGATCTGCCCGACGAAGTGCTCGAGCCTGCGGCGATGCTCCTCGAGTTCGGCCCCGAGACCGGCCGGGGCCCGCAGGTCGATCCGGATGGGCTCCGAATCCTGCCCACCGCGGATCGAGAAGTCGAGGTCGCGGACCGGTCCGGTCGCCGAACCGCGCACCCACGCCGGGAATCCGCCGAACGTCAGCGAATGCTCGAACATCATGGAATTGATTCCGGGACCGAAGATCTGACGGTCCGGGTCGATCGACCGCAGTTCGCGGGCGAGGTCCTCACCGCGGTAGCGCCCGTGCCGCAGCACCGAGATCAGCGTCGTGTCGATGCGGGTGGCGAGTTCACACACCGTCATCTCGGGATCCACCTGCACCCGGAGCGGCAGGATCGTCGAGCACATTCCCGGGATGCGGCGCAGTTCACGCCCGACGCGCGCCGTCATCGGTAGCGACAACGTGAGGTCGCGGCGGCCGGTGATCCGGTGGATGTAGGCCACGACCGCGGCGAGCGGCAGCCGGGTGCGCCGGATCCCGGCGTCGGAGGCGAAGTCGTAGAGCGCGTCGGCGTCGTCCCCGTCGATCTCGACGAGGGCGGAGATCGGTGTCCCGGAGTGGTCGACGACCTGCGGGAGCAGCCGGGGCGGTTCCGGCGCGTCGACGACCTGCCGGATCCAGAAGTCGCGGTCGGATGCGAAGCGCGCCGAGGCGCGGTAGTCGCGATCGGACGCGACGAGGGTGTCGAGGGGCCACGGCGCCGTGGACGTCTCGAGTTCCGGGTGGTCGTATCGACCGACGACGTCCGCCACGAGCAGCGTGATGCCGTAGCCGTCGATGAGGCTGTGGTGGTAGCGCTGGTACCAGATCACCGACTCGTCCCCGGTGCGCAGCAGCGCGTGCCGGAACAGCGGTTCGTCGCCCTCGATGTCGACGACGGTCTCCATGTCGCGGTCCATCCACGCGCGTGCACTTGCTTCGGGATTTTCTTCGCGGCGCAGGTCCACGACGCTCAGCGTCCACTCGCCGGGTGCTGTCGGCACCTGCAGCAGTTCGTTGCCGGTGCCTCGCTCGAAACGCACGTGCAGGGCGTCGGCGCGTTCGACGGTCTTCCGGATCGCCGCGACGGTCCGGTCCAGATCGATCGGGCCCGCGACCTCGACGACGAGCGAGAGATTGTAGACCGGGCTGCCCGGGTTCAGCTGCTGCCCGACCCACACCTCGGATTGCGCGGCCGTTACCGGCAGCGCGACGGGCGTCGCACCGGTGCCGGTCGAGAAGGAAGCGCTCTCCGCCGAGAGGTGCCGAGGGCGCGCAGCCGCCGAGTGGTCCGGAGACATGGGTGATCCGATCGTCCGTCGAGAGCGCCCGTCCAACGACGGGCACCCGAGGGAGTTTAGGTTAGGCTACCCACCAGCAACAAGCCGGTTGCCAGCAAGTTCACAGGCGAGGGTTATCACAGCGGCAATTCCGGTTCAATCTCCCAGGCCGCGTGTCCCCCGCACCACCGACAGAATTACCCGCGCCAAAGCGGTCACTACGTCGGGTTTTACCTCGTAAACATACTGTGCGTTCGCTCACTCGGGAGGACCGGGCGGTGCCGGATTCCGGGAGCAGGCGTCCAGCAACCGCCCCGAAACCTATTCGTGCCAGACCGCGGTGTTCCCGCCACGACGCTTGGCGGCGTAGAGGGCGATGTCGGCGTGATGGAGCAACTCGTCGACCGTGCGAGCCGACGTGCTGTGCGCCATCCCCACACTGATCGTCACGACGAGCAGTTCGTCGCCGACGTCGATCGGCGTCGTGATCGAGGCGAGCATCCGGTCGACCACGTCGTCGACAGCGAGTTGGTCGACGTCGGGAAGGATCGCAACGAACTCGTCGCCGCCGAGCCTGCCCACCGCGGACGGTGCCCGCATGGCGTGCCGCAGATGCTCGGACACCGCCTGCAGAATGCGGTCGCCGACGCGATGCCCCCGGGTGTCGTTGACCTCCTTGAACCCGTCCACGTCGAGGAACAACGCGACGGCCGGACCGACACCGGGCTCGAACAGGCGCTGCAGGTGCTCGGTGATGGCAGCGCGATTGAGCAGTCCGGTGAGACTGTCGTGCGTGGCCTCGTGCAGAAGCAGAGCATGGGCCTCCTCCGCCCGCTTCTGGGCGGTGACTTCCGCGGTGACGTCCCGGAAATGCACGACCAGCGCACCGGCGTCGGCCGCGGCGGTCACCTCGATCGTCGCCCCGGGCCAATACAACGAATCCACCCGGGCCTGCTGCTGCGTCCCGGTGGCGAGAACCTTGCGGCACAGTGCGTCGAAGTAGCTGCCCTGCGTTTCGGGGAGTACCTCGGTGACGACGCGGCCGAGCAACTCGTCCCGCGACCGTCGCACGTGCCGCAGGCAGACGGAGTTGACGTAGATGATGCGAAGGTCTTCGTCGAGCGCCAGGAACCCCAGACCCACCCGGTCGAGCAGCGACGCGAGTTGCGCGTCCCGGCCGGCCACGTGTCCGAGTTCGATGACGACCCCCGTCAACTCGACAGGGGCACCGGACGCATCGGTCGTGACGTCGATGCTGCGGGTGAGGATGTACCTGGTCGACCGATCCGCCAGCACGATGCGGAACACGCATTCCGCGCCGACCGAGCCTGCGGTGTCCCCGAACATCCGGCGCACCGTGCCGACGTCCTCGGAATGGACGCGCTCCCGCCACAATTCGAGCGGCGACAGGGAACCGTCGTCCCCGAAGATCGCGGCGGCCTTCTCGTCCCACCACAAGGTTCCGTTCACGACGTCGTACCGGACGATGCCCACCCCGAGGCGCGGAATGCCCAACGCCATCAGAACCTCGCCGTCACCGTGATCGTCCCCCAGCCACTCGAAGATCCACCCTACTCACAACGGCGGCGGCAGCCACGCGTCAGTTGGCGAGGAATTCGAGCAGTACCTTGTTCACCACTTCGGGCTGTTCGAGGTAGCCGTAGTGCCCCACGTCGGGGATCTCGTAATACCGGGCCGACGGGATCGCCTCGGCCACCTCACGCGACAGGTACGGCGGAATCATCCTGTCGTCGGCGAAACCGACGGACAGGCACGGCGCCGTGATCGCCCGGTAGGCCTGCCTGCGATCGAAGCTGCGGTCCATCTCCATCTGCGCGCGCACGCCTTCCGACGTCCGGCCGCCGCTGAACTCGAACAGGTCGAGCCAATCGCGCGCCGTGTGCGGGTCGACGAGCGACGCGGGCGACAGGTTCATCACGGCGGTCACCGCGGCCCGGTACTTGGCGGGGAGTTCGACACCACTGTCGTGGAGGGCGCGCTCACCCTCGGTGAGGGTCTGCTGGAAGTAGTCCATGCGGGCGTGACCGGCGAGGAAGGCCGCCTTGAGCACGAGATCGGGGCGGGACAGGGCCAGTTCCTGCGCGACGCGGGCGCCCATCGAGGTGCCGACGACACGGGCAGGACCGCCGCCGAGGTGCTCGATCAGTCCCGCGGTGTCCGCGACGAGGTCGTCCATGGTGATTCCGTCGACGCTCTCACCGGACGGCGCGATGCCCCGGTTGTCGAACGTGCAGACGCGGTAGCCGGCGTCGACGAGCGCGGGGGTCTGATGCAGATCCCATACCCGTCCCGGGCTTCCGGTTCCCATGATGAGCACCACTAAATCGCCGGATCCCTTGACCTGGTAATTCAGGGGGATCCCGTTGATCGTGGCGATCGTCATCTTGCCTTCCTTCCCTGGGCGGTCACACCGAAATAGATTGGATAGCCTAAGCTGGCTTCGCTGCCGCTCGAAAGCGGCGCTGACCGACAAGCTCGTCCAGGAGGACCGCGTTGAGAGTCGCCACACTCGGATATCAAACCTGGGGTCACCGTACCCTGCAGGCACTGCTCCAGTCCGACCATGAGGTCGTCCTCGCGATCACCCACCCCAAGAGCGATCACGTCTACGAGCAGATGTGGGCGGACTCCGTCGCCGACCTGGCCACCGAGCACGGCGTGCCCGTGCACATCGCCACCAAGCCGGACGAGAACTTCAAGGCCGCCCTGAAGCAGGCCGACCCGGACATCGTCGTCGCCAACAACTGGCGCACGTGGCTGCCGCGGGACGTCTTCGACTCTCCCCGCTACGGCACCCTCAATATTCACGATTCGCTCCTGCCCAAGTACACAGGATTCTCCCCGCTCATCTGGGCGCTCATCAACGGTGAGGAAGAAGTAGGCCTCACGGCGCACCTGATGGACGAGGAACTCGACGCAGGCGACATCGTTTTGCAGAGGTCGACGCGGGTCGGGCCGACGGACACCGTCACCGATCTGTTCCACCGCACCGTCGACATGATCGGTCCGATCACGCTCGACGCGCTCGCACTGATCGAGTCCGGTCGCACGGACTGGACGCCGCAGGACCGCTCGCAGGCCACGTTCTTCCACAAGCGTGCCCCCGAAGACAGTCTCATCGACTGGACGTGGCCCGCCGACGCCATCGAACGCCTCGTCCGCGCGCAGTCCGACCCGTACCCGAACGCCTTCACCCATTTCAAGGGTCAGCGTGTCCGGGTTCTGAAGGCAGCCGTATCCGAAGGAAATTACGGCGGTACGCCCGGGCGTGTCTTCATCCACGAAGGCGACGGAATGGTCATCGTCGCCGGACCCGGCGCCCGCACCGGACAGAACAAGGGCCTGAAGATCCAGCGCGTCCGCCTCGACGACGGCACCGAACTCGCCGGGACCGACTTCTTCCCCCACGGCGGCGGCTACCTGAGCTGACCGTTCCGTCCGTCACTACCCGGGTGGATGTACCTTTCGACGCCTCAGCAGCGCCGAGCGGTACATCCACCCGAGGTGTTTCCGGGGTTTACCGCCCCTCCCACGCCGACCACAGCTCGGCGTAGCGTCCGCCGGCCGCGACGAGCCGGGTGTGCGGACCTTCCTCGACGATCCGTCCGTGTTCCAGGACGACCACCCGATCGGCGGCAGCCGCCTGCGTCAGCCGGTGGGCCACCACCAGCGTCGTGCGACCGCGGGTCGCGGCCTCCGCCGACGCCTCGAGTTCCCACGCACCCGCACTGCCCGCTTCGGCCGTCGCCTCGTCCAGGATCGCGACCGCCGGGTTCGCGAGGACGAGCCGGGCCAGAGCCAGCTGCTGCGCTTGCGCGGCGGTCAACTCGTGTCCGCCCTCCCCGACCACGGTCTGGACGCCGTCGTCCAGAGCGGTCACCCAGCCGTCGGCGCCGACGGCCTTCAACGCCATCGCCGCGTCCTCCTCGGACGCGTCGGGTGCTGCGAGCCGCAGGTCGTCGATCAGCGGTCCGGCGAACACGTGGACTTCCTGGCTGACGATGGCGACCCGGCGACGGAGGTCGCCCGGCTGGAGGTCCGACAGCGCGGTTCCGCCGATCCGCACCGACCCCAGCGTGGGGACGATCGACCCGGCCGCGATCGCCGCGACCGTCGTCTTGCCCGCCCCGGTCGAGCCGACGAGTGCGACGCGTTCACCGGACTTCACGTGCAGGCTGATGCCGTGCACCACTTCGTGGCTGCCGTCGTAGCTGTGGCGGACGCCGTCGAGTTCGAGCGTCGCGTCCGCGTTCTCCCCGACGTTCTCCTCGGCGGCGGTCCCGGCGGAGGAGTCGTCGTCGAGGTCGACGACGCCGACGAGCCGCGCCAGGCTCGCGCCGGCCGACTGGACCTCGTCGAACGTGTACATCAGCATGCCTATCGGATTGAACAACCGGTGGAAGAGCAGCGCCGCGGTCGTGGTCTGGCCGACGGTGACGATGTCCGCGTTCACCAGGGCGAACCCGGCGGCGAGGATGGTGGCCAGCCCCACGAACTCGGCCCGGTTGCCGCGTCCCGCAAACCGGGTGAACAGCGCGAAGACGCCGACGGACAGGTCGCGGGCCTTCTCCGACGCACCGTTGATCTGACCCAGGTGGCTGTCTTCCAGACCGTAGGCGCGCACCGTCCTGGCGCCCTGCATGCTGCTGATCAGGGCCTGCGAACGCTCTCCCATCGCGACGCGTTCGGCGGCGTACACGGGCGCGGACCGGGGCAGGTACCAGCGCATCGCCAGCGCGTACATCGGTAGCGCCACCATCCCCGCGAGTCCGAGCCGCCAGTCGATGCCGAGCATCGTGACCATGCTCAGCACCACCAGCAGGACTGCGGTGACGAGGTTGGGGACCACGTCGGTGACGGCCTTGCCGATCACCGCGACGTCGTCGCCGACGCGCGACAGCAGGTCGCCCTTGCCGACGCGTTCGACCGTCTGGATCGGCAGCCGCAGTGCCCGGTCGACGGTGCGCTCGCGCAGGTCCGCCAGGATTCCCTCGCCGAGACTGCGGATCAGGTACGACGCGAACCCGGCGCACAGTCCGCCGACCACCGCGGCGGACGCGATCACCGCGACCACCCAGCCGATGGTGGACGGCGGCGCACCGTCCTGGACGCGGTCGACGAGGACGCCGAAGACGTAGACGGGAACCAGCGCCATGCCGGCCGCGACGGCCGCCACAAGCAGCGTGAAGACGCTCCGGCCGCGGCGCCGTCCCAGCTCGGTCCTCAGCCACGCCCAGGTGTCGCGCGCGTTCGCGATGGGAAGCAGTTCAGTCATCGCAGGACCGCCTGACGGTAGTTCGCGTTCTCGGTGGCCAGTTGCGAGTGGGTGCCCTCACCGGCCACCGTTCCGTCGTCGAGCACGACGACGCGGTCGGTGACGGACAGCAGCGCGGGGCTGCTCGTGATGAGGATCGTGGTCTGACGGTTCGCGACCGTCGGAGACGTCAAATCCAACGCAGCCGTGCGGTGGCGCAGGTCCGCGATTCCGCCTGCGATCGTGTGTTCGGTGACGGCGTCCACCGCCGTCGTCGGATCGTGCAGCACCATCACCGGCGCCTGCGCCACCAGTGCGCGGGCCAGGGCGACGCGCTGCCGCTGACCGCCGGACAGCGAGGACCCACGGTCGGCGACCTCGTGGTCGAGCCCCTCGGGGTGCGCTTCGACGACGTCGACCGCCGCGGACGCGGACAGCGCCGCGTGCACCTCGGACGCCGTCGCGCCGGGCCTGCCCGCGGTCACGTTCGACGCGACGGTTCCGGAGAACAGGTCGCCGTTGTGGGGTTCGACGAGCAGCGTCCGGCGGGCGTGCGCGAGATCCGCGTCCGCCAGCCGGACCCCGCCCACCGTCAGTTCGCCGTCGTAGCGGTCGGGCGGAACCTGCCCGGACAGCAGCGCGGCCAGCGCCTCGGCATCCTGCGGGCGGTACGCGACGACGCCGAGCAGTTCGCCGGGGGTGACCCGGAGGTCCAGTCCGCTCAGGGACCGGTAGGACACGCCGGTGAGGCTGAGTTCGCTGCCGTCGAGTGTTTGGCCCGACCCGGCGGGCAGCAGGGGTTCCGCGTCCAGGACGAGTGCTAGGCGGTCCGCCGACGCGCGGGCGAGGGCGAGGAACCCGGGCAGTCCGGCGAGAACGCCGAGCGGTTCGATGAAGAACTGGGACAATCCGACGACGGTGATCAGCTCGCCGATGGTGATGCGGCCCTCGAGTGCGAACCAGCCCGCGAAACCCGCGACCCCGACGGCGAGGAGTGCGCTGACGGTCATCGACACCCCGGCGAACACGGCGGAACTCTTCGCCGTGTGCAGCGTGGCGCCGAGCGCGTCGCGGCTGGCCGCCCGGTACCGGCGCGACGCCGACACCTCGGCGCCGATCCCGCGCAGGGGCCGGAGCCCGCTCACGAGGTCGGTGGCCATCGCGGAGGCCCGCGCGACCGCCGCCTGCTGGTCGGTGGCGCGGCGGGTGATCAGCGGCGCCGCGAGTTGGAGCAGACCGAGGATGACGGGGGTGCCGATCAGGACGGCGAGGCCGAGGGGCACGTCGATCAGCAGCAGTGCGATGGCGGATCCGATCGCCGCGGTGAGGGCCGCGGCGGCGCGCGGGGTGATGTCCGCGATCCACGCCGCGCGGTCGGCGTCCGACGTCGACACGGACAGCAGCTCACCGGCGCGCAGATCGGTGCGCACTCCCCGCGGGTCGAGGATGCGGTGCGCCACCTCCATCCGCAGCTGGTGGGCCTCGTTCTGCATCGCCACGACGATGAAACGCGCCCCGTAGCGCCAGGCCGCGGTGAGCACCAGGAACAGCAGCGCGAGGGCGCACAGCCACACCGCGAGCGCGAATACGTCGCCTGTCGCGACGGCCCGGTCGACGATCACACCGATCGAGATCGGGACCAGCGTCTCGGCTACCTGATGCAGGCAGACGAGTACGGTCCCGATCCCCAGCCGACCCCTGTTCCGCACCAGGGTGCGACGCAGAATTGCGGTGCCACCAGTCTTCACGCGCGTAACTCCCAACGCCGACGCTTCCCCACCCACCACAAAGTAAGCAGACCCTAACTAGATGAACCCTAATCGATGGGCAACTAGCGTTGACATGCCCGGTTCTCATAGAGTCGCCGATACGAACTACTGCGCGTGACGCAGCAGCAAGCCCGAGAGGACGAAGATGGCCGCGAAGACGACCGCCGAAAACGACATCGCGGACGAGGATCTCGAACCCCTAGCCGACGAGACCGCCCGCCAGGCCCAGCGCGTTGTCGCTGCATACGCCGAAGATGCCGACGAGTGCAGGATGCTGCTCTCCATGCTCGGAATCGGACCCACCACCAAGCTCGACTGATAATTTCATCCACTTCGACTGCGAAGGAAGCCCGTGGCTGCCAGTTCGGAATCGTCAGCATCGTCATCACGCTCGACTTCTGATCCGGTTTCCGGGCAAGCCGACTTCGTCGTCGTCGCGAACCGGCTCCCCGTCGACCTCGAACGACTTCCGGACGGCACCACCCGCTGGAAGCGCAGCCCCGGTGGCCTCGTCACCGCGCTCGAGCCGATCCTGCGCCGCAACAAGGGCGCATGGGTCGGCTGGGCGGGGGTCCCGGACGCCGAGCTCGATCCCGTCGTCGAGGACGACCTCGAGCTCTACCCCGTTCCGCTGAGCGCCGCGGAGATCGCCGACTACTACGAGGGCTTCTCCAACGCCACCCTGTGGCCGCTGTACCACGACGTCATCGTCAAGCCCGAGTACAACCGCGCCTGGTGGAACGCCTACGTCGAGGTCAACCGGCGTTTCGCGGAGGCCACGTCGAAGGCTGCCGCGCAGGGCGCCACCGTGTGGATCCAGGACTACCAGCTGCAGCTCGTCCCGAAGATGCTGCGTATGCTCCGCCCCGACCTCACCATCGGATTCTTCCTGCACATTCCGTTCCCGCCGGTGGAACTGTTCATGCAGATGCCGTGGCGCACCGAGATCATCGAGGGCCTGCTCGGCGCCGACCTGATCGGGTTCCACCTCCCGGGCGGCGCCCAGAACTTCCTCTACCTGGCCCGCAAACTCGCCGGCCAGCAGACGTCCCGCGGCAACGTGGGCGTCCGTTCCAAGCTGGGCGTCGTGCAGGTGGGTTTCCGCACGGTCCGCGTCGGCGCGTTCCCGATCTCCATCGACTCGGGGCAGTTGGACGAGCAGTCCCGGTCCAAGTCCATCCGGGACCGCGCCAGGAAGATCCGTAAGGAACTGGGCAATCCCAAACACATCATGCTCGGCGTCGACCGCCTCGATTACACGAAGGGCATCGACGTCCGCCTCGCTGCGTTGCACGAACTGCTCGACGAGAACCGCGTCGACCCCGCCGACACCGTGCTCGTGCAACTCGCGACCCCCAGCCGTGAACGCGTGGAGAGCTACGTCCACATGCGCGGCGAGATCGAGCAGTCGGTGTCGCGGATCAACGGCGAGTACGGCGAGGTCGGCAGGCCCGTCGTGCACTACATCCACCGGCCCATCCCTCGCGACGAACTGATCGCATTCTTCGTCGCCGCCGACGTGATGCTGGTGACCCCACTGCGGGACGGCATGAACCTGGTTGCCAAGGAGTACGTGGCGTGCCGGAGCGATCTCGGCGGCGCGCTGCTGCTCAGCGAGTTCACCGGCGCGGCCGCCGAACTGCGCCAGGCGTTCCTGTGCAATCCACACGATCTCGACAGCGTCAAGGACGCGATGGCGCAGGCCCTGAACCAGCAGAAGGAGGACGGCCGACGCCACATGCGGGCCCTGCGCAGGCAGGTCCTCGCACACGACGTCGACCGGTGGGCGCGATCCTTCCTCGACGCCCTCGCGCACGGCGGTGCCGCGGGCCCCGCACTGATCGCTCCCGCCGAGGCTTCCGAGTCCGACTACACCGAGGACGCCACCGGAGACAACTGACCTCCCCGGCTCAGCTGACCGGACGTCACCAGGAAGGCGACGAAGTCGCGGATCGTCTCGTCGGCGGGGCGTGGGGCGTACCCAAGTTCGGACCGCGCCTTGCCGCCGTCGACGACCGGCGCCGCGAGCAGCGCCGACATCGCCGACCGCGACAGCACGTCCGATCCGAACCGGGTCCCGATCGGTTCGGCGATCGGCAGCACGCGCTCGATGACGCTGAGCGGGAACGAGTACAGCGGCCCCCGACGGCCCGCCGCACGCGCTGCCCTCCTCACGACATCATGCATGCCGAGCATGTGCCCCGAGATCAGGTAGTTCTCACCGGTCCGGCCCTTCTCGCCCGCGGCGATCAGTCCGGCGGCGACGTCGCGGACGTCGACGAAGTCGAACCCGCCCTGCACCGCCGCGGGCACCCGGCCGCGAGCGGCGTTGCGCAGCAAACTGTTCACCCGCGACAGTCCGTAGTCGGCGGGCCCGTACACGCCGGTGGGGTTGCAGATCACCGCGTCGAGGCCGGCGTCGACCACTTCGCGGAGTTCGATCTCACCCGCCCATTTCGACCTGTCGTACACCGGGATCGACGCGTCGACGGACCGCGGCGAGTGCTCGTCGAGCGTTCCGCCACAACTGCCCTGGTCGAAGGAGTGCACGGAACTGCAGTGCACCATCCGCCGAACTCCCACCGCGAGAGCAGCTTCGGCGACGGTACGAACGCCCTTCGTGTTGACGGTCCACGCCAGGTCGTCCTTCTGGGCGAGGGTGATCATCGCGACCAGGTGGTAGACCACCTCGGCGCCGTCCAGTGCCCGCTTCATGGATTCGACGTCGAGTACGTCGGCGTTCACCCACGTAACCCCGAATTCGGGTGCGTACCGGGAACGCACGCGGTCGATGGCGGTCACCTCGTGCCCTGCCTCGACCAACAGATTCAGCAGATTGTTGCCCACGAATCCCGCGGCGCCGGTTACTGCAACCTTCATCGACGACTCCCTGTTCGGTTGTGGCCGTGCGACACAGCGTCGTGCGTCGGCACTCGGCCGGGAGACCCCGACACTACTAGAACTTGTTCTATTTTGGGAAGGGGATGGCTTCGCCCCGTGAGTACTTATCAACGTCGGGCGGTTAATAAGTACTCACGGGCGGCGCAGCCGCAGCTACACCGGCGTCAGCTGATCGACGAGCCAGCGGTCGTCGACCTTCTGCAACGACACCCGCACCCGGCTGCCCGACGTTCGGGCGTCCGGGGCGTCGGCGCTCGTCGTCGTCTGGTTCAGATACAGCAGAACCACCGCCTCGTCGGGTGTGGTCGAGACCGGCGCCGCGGCCTGCACCGACACCTGCACGGTGAGTTGCTTCTCCTTGGCGCCGGGTGCGATGGTCCCCTGCACGAGCGTGGTGTAGTCGTCACGGAACGAACCGGTGAGTCCGTCTGCGGCAGCAGCCAACTGGTTGTCGACGTCGGCGAAGTCGTACGCCAGCATCGCGACGGCCTGCTTGCCCGCGGCATCGACGGCGTCGATGCGCGCATGCTCGGACAGTTGATCCTGCCGGTGGCCGTACCAGAGGAAGCCCACCCCGACGGCGAGCGCGACCACCACGACCGCGGCCGCGACCTTCAGCGCTAAGCCCTTGGTGAGTGCGAACTTTCGCTTGCCTTCGTTGTTGTCGCTCATGGCACGAACTCCACCTTCGATGCGGTCAACTTGCCGTCGACGTCGCTGATCGTCACCCGCATCCGGAAGTCGCGCGGGGAGGGTTCCGGCTGTTCTTTGCTGCTCACCATCGTCCGCGCGGCCACCAGGACGTTCGCCGAGATCGACGTCTCGGTCCCGTTCTCGACGCCGGCCTCGATGACCTCGCCCTCGGTGGTCACGTTCGCGTCCTGCACGACACCGACGAACGGATCCTCCCGGCCCTGGAACTCTTCGAGGAACTGGCCGGACGCGCCGGCGATGATCCGGTCGACGTCTTGCTTCGCGGTCTCGGGATGGATGGTCGTCAGGTTGAGCACCGTCTGCCGGGCCGTATCGACGAAGGCCTGACGGCGGTCGTCCCGTTCGCGCGCGGACCGCTGGTCGAGCAGCAGGACCACCGCCGCGACGACCAGCGCGACGATCACCACCGCCGTAACACCCCACGCGAGCAACGACTTCAGTGGCCTACCCTGCTTCGGTGTCTCGATCGGCGGTGCCTCGATCGGGGGCGCCTCGGACGCCTCGGACGCGGCCTTCGTCGTCGAGACCTTCTCCGCCTCGGGCGCGGCCTGCGCAGCCGCCGGCTTGGCGAGGACCACCGGCTTCGGGGCCTCGGTCTCCCCCACCGGCGGGCCGGCGTGCCGGACGGCCCGGCGCCTGGTCCGATCTGCCGCTGCGGATGTCTGCTGCGCCTGCTCCGCGGAGTCGGTCATGCGTTCATCTGTTCCGGAACTCAAATCTGCTGACCTGTCATCATCGTCTGCCACGTCGAGTCCTTTCCCTGCACCGCCAGATCCGGTTGGGTGTACGTCTTTCCATCCGAACCAATGAAGCTACCGGTGGCCGGGTCGTAGGGCACGGCCGCGACCGGTGCACCCACGGAGCCTTCGTCGGAACTCGGAACGGCTGTGTACGAGGGTACATCCGGCGGCATGATCGGCCCGTACGGCGGGTTGTTGCCCGACGCCTCCCAGCCCTCGCGGCACGCCTCGACCGTCGGTGCGCGACGTCCGGGGAACTCCATGCACGGCAAGTTCCGCGCGCCGCGCACGACGGACGGGTCGTCCGGAGCGGCCTTGCAGTACAGGTCGTTCGGTGTCGCGATGGGGTCGGTCTGATCTCCCGACCGGCGTTGGTCAGGGGGCAGGAATCCCGTCGTGCACGCCGGGGGGTCGTGCAGTTGCAGGGCGAAGTCGACGATCGCGCCGTCCTCCACGGGCCCGCCCGTCGCCGCCGTCACGAGCGCCGCGGTCAGCGGCGGGTAGATGACCAGAACCTGCTCGATGCTCTTGTTGTAGATCACCCCGACCTGGCCGACGCTCACCAGATTCCGCAGCAGGATCGGCAGCGTCGGCTGCAGGTCCTGGAACAGCTGGGTGGCCTCCTGCGCCGCGCCGGGGCCCTTCTCCAGCACCGACCGCAGGCTCGGGTCGCTCGCCCGCAACTGGTCGGTGAACGTCACGAGGTCCTGGGTCCAGGAGCGGATGGCGTCGCTGCTGACCGTCTGGGTGTCGAGCAGCGGGCCGACCTGGTCGATCAGAGCCTTCGTCGCGTCGCTGTTCGCGTCGGCCTCCTCGACGAACAAGCGGGCCGAGTCGATGAGCCGCTGCAAGTCGGGACCGGATCCGTTGAACGCCGTGAACGCCTCGTCGATCACCGTCTGCAGCCTGGTGTCCGAGATGCTGGCGAGCAGTTCGTCGGCCTGGTCGAGCATCTCGCCGACGTCCTGCGGGATGGTGGCCCGATCCTCCGGGATCACGTCGCCGTCCGCGAGGTACGGGCCGTCGGCGGCCCCTTCCCGCGGGATCAGATCGACGTACTGCTCGCCGACCGCCGACACGCTCTTGACCGCCGCGTCGACGTCGGCCGGGATCTTGTAGTCGCTGTCGAGCGACATCTTCGCCTCCACACCCTCACCGGTGAGCGTCACGTTCTCGACGACACCGATGTTGGTGCCGCGGTACGCGACATTGGCGTGGGAGTAGAGCCCGCCGGTGGACGGCAGTCGGAGACTCACCTCGTAGCGTCCGACACCGAACAGCACCGGCACCTTGATGTACTGGATCGACATCACTACGAGCCCGATGACGGTGAGGATCGAGAAGATGATCAGCTGAATGCGAACGAATCTCGTCATTCTCATGGTGTCGGCGCCCCTCCCAGTTGCGGCGGAAGGCCCGGTATCTGCGGCAGTCCGGGTATCTGCGGGAGCCCGGGAATCACCGGCGGTGCGGGTGCCGGTTTCGGTGCCGGCTGCAGGGGCGCCTGCAGCGGATCGCCCGACTGTCCTGCCACCCCGGCGAGCGATCCCACGGCGCCCTCGACGCCGCCGAGCGATCCGCCGAGACCGGTTCCGGTGAGGAAGTTGCTGTCGACGCGTTCGTTGGTCATGTCGATCGTCATCATGAGGTTCGCGTAGTCGCCCTGAATCGCCTTGTCCATCGTCTTCATCGGGAAGGGGTACGTGAGCATCAGGGTCAGCACCTCGGTCAGCGCGCTCCCCGAGTTGGCGAGTTCACGCAGCACCGGGGTGAGGTTGCGCAGGTTCGCCTTCAGGTCCTCGCCGCTGCTCTCGACGAGACGGGTGGCGGTGTCGCTGAGCTTGCCCACCTCGACCAGTGCGGTGGTGAGATTCTGCCGTTGGGTGACGAGCACGTCCAGCGCCGGCGGGATGCCGTCCAGCGCCGCGTCCAGGGTGGCCTTCTGCTCGTTGACGGTGCCCGACAACCGGTCGAGCCCCTCCATCGCACCGATGATGTCGCCACGCTGTCGGTCGAGGCTCGTGACGAGCTGGTCGAGTTGCGGAAGGAGGTCGCGGATCGAGTCCTCCCGTCCGCCCAGAGCGGCGTTGAGTTCCTGGGTGATGTCGCGGATCTGGGCGATGCCGCCGCCGTTGAGCACCACCGACAGCGAAGACAGCGTCTGCTCGGTGGTCGGGTAGGCGCCCGCCCGCTCGATCGGGATCACGTCGCCGTTCTCGAGTGTGCCTTCGGGCTCGACGTCGGTCGGCGGAGCCAGCTCGAGGTGCTGCGAGCCGAGGAGGCTGGTCTGGCCGATCTTGGCGGTCGCGTTGGCGGGCAACTGGACGTCGCCGTTGATCGACACGGTGACCAGTGCGTGCCAGTCCTGCACCTCGATGCCCGTCACCGAACCCACCGTCACGTCGTTCACCCGGACGGGCGAGTTCTGCGACAGCGTCGTCACATTGGGCATCTGGATCTCGACGGTGTAGGCGTCGTCGCCCTGCCCCTCGGTGCCCGGCAGGGGAAGCGAATTCAGCCCTTCCCACTCGCATCCGGTCAGGGTCAGCGTCAGTGCGATCGCCACGGCGGCGATGCCGCCGCGACGCACCCGTGCGTGCTTCGTCATCGCCCACCTCCCGGCTGCAGCAGATCGTTCAGGTCCCGGGGCACGTCCACCGTCGGCATCCCGGCGAGGGTGCCGGTCACCGGGGGCGCGGACCGCGGCGGCACGGAGGCCTCGAGACTCGGTGGGCTGTACTCGATCTGATCCGGGAACGCATTCACACCCGTGGTCGGGTTGATGAGGGCGGGCAGGTAGTTCATCGTCAGCGAGTTCAGCACCGGCGACAGGTACTGGGTGCACAGGTCGGCACTGCGATTCGCCTCGTTGGCCTGCAGGCTCTGGATGGCACCGCACATGAAGTTCACGGGGTTCGCGAGGTTCGCGAACGCGACCGCGCCGACCAGTGACCCCTGCGCCGGCTTGTAGATGTTGCTGAAGTTCGCCAGGGCCGTGGGCGCCACGTGGAGGACCTGCTCGATCTGCGGCCTCTTGTCGGCGAGCACCTGGGTGGCGTCCGCCAGTCGGCCGACCTGTTCACTGAGGGCGGCGCGGTTCTCCGCCACGAACCGGTTGACGTCGCCGAGCGCCAGGTCGAGGTCGTTCAGCGCGGTTCCGAGTTCGTCGGAGTTGGTGGCGAGCATGTTCGACACCGACGCGAGTCTGCCCTCGAACTGGACGATCTGCTCGTTGCTCGACGACAGTGCCGCCACGAACGTCTGCAGGTTGCGGATGGTCGAGAACAGGTCGGTGCGGCCGTCGGACAGGGTCCGCATAGTCTCCGACAGTTCCCGCAGTGTGTCGCGCAGCGACTGGCCGTTGCCGTCGAGGTTGGCGGCCGCGGTGTCGATGAACGTGCCGAGCGAGCCCTGCGGGTCGGCGCCCTGCGGTCCGAGCGCCTCCGACAGCTTGTTCAGCTCGGTCTTGATCTCGTCCCACTCCACCGGGACGGCGGTGCGCTCCACCGGGATGCTCGCGCCGTCGCCCATCGTCGGCCCACCCGCGTACACGGGTGTCAGCTGGACGAACCGACCCGAGACCAGGCTGGGTGCGACGATGACGGCCTTCGCGTCGGCCGGGATCTCGACGCTCTTGTTCACGTTCATCGTCACCCGGGCGAAGTCGGCGCCGGGCTCGATCGAATCGATCGTCCCCACCTTCACGCCGAGCACGCGGACGTCGTCGCCCGTGTACAGCCCGGTGGTCGCCGGGAAGTACGCGGTGATCGTGTTCTGGAACAGCTTGGGCACGAACATCACTGCGGCGCCGACGATCAGCACCACCACGACCGCGGCGACGCCGACGCGGATCAGCCACTTCTTCCGCGTGTTGGTGATTTCCGGGTTCGTCGTCATCGCGGCGGTTCCCTCAGTTCGATGGACGGACCCGTCTGCAGGTAGGCCTGGAGGTCGTTGGGCAGATGCTCCGGCCACGTCACGGCGTCGCTGAGTCCCTGGAACAGATTGCCGATGCCGATGTTGTAGACGTACGCCATGAAGAACGGGCCGCTACCGACGGACTCGCCGAGCTGCGTGGCGTACGGCGCGAGCCCGTCGAGCGCCTGCGAGATGTTGTCCTTGTTGCGCTGCAGGACGTCGACCACCGAATTCAGCTTGTCGAGCGTCGGTTTCATCTGCTCCTCGTTGTCCTGGACCAGTCCGGTGAGCTGCCGGGACACCTCGGAGATGTTCACGATCAGCTGGCTGATCGCCGCGCGGCGACGGTCGAGCTCACCGAACAGCTGGTTTCCGTCGACGATCAGCGAGTTGATCTGCCCGCTGCGCTCGGCGAGGATTCCGGTCACGTTCTCGGCCCGCGAGAGCAGCTGCCGCAGGCTCTCGTCCCGCGAGTTGATGCTCTCCGACAACCGGGTCAGGCCGTCCAGCGCGGTGCGCAGTTCGGGCGGTGTGTTCGCGAGCGCACCGGACATCGCGTTCAACGCGTTGTTGACCTGGTCGGTGTCGAGCTCGGAGACGGTGGTCGACACATCGCCGAGTGCGTCGTTGAGCGAGTACGGAGAGTTGGTGCGCTCCAACGGAATCGTCGATCCCACCCGCATCGTGTCGTGCCCGAGCGGGGTGACGGCGAGGGACTTGCGCCCGAGAACGGTGTTGGTCTTGATGTTCGCCTCGGTGGCGTCGCCGAGGGCGATGCCGTCCTGGATGGTGAACGTGACGAGCACGTTCTGACCGTCGAGTTCCACCTCGGCGACCTTCCCGACGTCGACACCGGCGAGGGTCACCGTGTCGCCGGTCATCAGTCCACCCGCGTCCTCGAAGTAGGCGGAGTACTGCGTGCCACCCGACAGGAATTGCAGCTGATCGTATTGCAGGGTCGCGATCACGATCATGCTCGCGACGGCGACACCGATGAGTCCCACCTGTACGGGATTGCGTTCACTCTTCATGGCTACGGTGCACACCTCCCTGCCGTCTGACCGCCCGGCATGTTGAGGAGCAGATCCGATCCGTCCGGGCCGGAGAACTTGAACTTGACCGTGCAGACGTACATCTGGAAGAAGCTGCCGTACGTGCCGATGCGGATGAGCCTGCGGTACGCGTCGGGCAGATTCTGGAACACCCAGTCGAGGTCGTCCTCGCCCGCCTGGAGTTGCGTCGCGGTGCGGTTGGCCTCGGCGATCGTGCTCTGTAGCGGCGGCCGCGCACCCTCGAGCAGATTTGCGAGATCGCCGGTCGCCCCGGCGATGCGGGGAATGGCGTCACCGATCTGATCGCGGTCCTGGGAGAGGCCGCTCACCAACTGCTGCAACTGGTCGAGCGTCGAGCGGAACTGGTCGCCGCGGTCGTTGATGGTCCCGAGCACCTGGTTGAGGTTCGTGATCACCTCGCCGATCAACTGGTCCCGGTCTGCGAGGGTGTTCGTGAACGAGCTCGTGCTGCCGAGCAGCGAGACGAGCGTGCCGCCCTGCCCCTGGAACACCTGGACCAGCGCCTGAGACAGGTCGTTGACCTGCTGCGGGTCCAGTGCCCGCAGCAGCGGTTTGAACCCGCCCAGCAGGAGGTCGAGATCGAGTGCGGGAGAAGTGTTCTCGACGGGGATCGAGCCGCCGTCCGGGAGCGGTTCCACCGATCCGGCGCCTTCGAGGAGTTCCATGTACCGGTCGCCGACGAGGTTCTCGTACCGCACCGTGGCCTTGGTCCCGTCGAACAGCGAGTACTTGGTGTCGACGGTGAAGTCGACGTCGGCGAGGTTGTCGTCGTCGATGCCCACCTTCTCGACGGCGCCGACGGGAACGCCGGCGATGCGGACCTTGTCGCCGGGCTTGAGCCCGGACACGTCGGTGAATGTGGCGTGGTAGCCGTCGGAGCTGCTGAAACGGTACTGGCTGAACACCAGGGCGAGTCCGGCGAAGATCACCGACATCACCGTCGCGAAGATCAGCAGCTTGACCGTGGTCGCTCGCACAGTCACTGCCCACCCTGCCCCGGGTATACACCCGCGAACAACAGCTGGAACACCTTCGGCAGATGCACCTGGACTTCCGTCGACGGCACGAACGGCACCGTGCCGGTGTCTGCCACGACGAAGTTCGCGTGCTTGCTGAGATCAGGGTTGGGAAGACCGTGGCAGTTCGGCCCACCTGTCGCGTTCACTTTCGGCAGGTCCTTCGGATAGGTGTACGGCTCCTGCCCGTACATGAAGCTGGCACTCAGCGCGATACCCGGCTGATTGCCGCCGATGAGCTGTTCGGCCAGCGGGATCACGTTGTTCAGGCCGACGATGAAGCAGGAGATCTCGGGCGAGTACTCGGCCAGCAGATCCGTCGTCGGCAGCAGCAAGCCGAGAGCGGAGTCCAGGTTCTGCTCGTTCTCGGTCAGGACGGTGTTCGCCGTGTCGGCCAGCCCGGTGACGTTGAGCAGCACGGCGTCCAGATTGTCCTGTTCGTCGACGACGGTGCCGCTGGTGGCCGTCGCGTTGTCGAGCACCCGCAGCAGGTCGGGTGCGGTGTCGGCGTACACGTCGGTGACCTGCGCCGCCTTCGCCAGATCTTGCTGCAGCTGAGGCAGACTCGGGTTCATCTCCGCCAGGTAGCTGTCGCTCTGCTCGAGCAGGGCACCGAGTTCGTCACCCCGCCCGTGCAGCGCCGAGGAGATGGCGCCGAGGGTGGCGTTGAGCTTCTCCGGCTGCACCTTGGCCAACACGTCGGACAGATGCTGGAAGACCGTGTTGAATTCGACGGTGACGTTCTCGGATGCGATGACGTCCCCCGATTGGAGAGGGGTGGACGACGGGTTCTCCGGCATCACGAAGTCGACGTACTTGGCACCGAACACGGTGGTGGACTTGATCTCCACGGTCGCGTTGGACGGGATCAGCGACATCATGTCGGGGTACATCGCCAGCTTCAGCTCGGCGCCGTCCGTGACGTGTTCGATGGAGGCGACGCGGCCGACCTGGACACCGAGGAGCTTGACCTTGGCGTCGGGTTCCATCACCAGCCCGGAGCGATCCGACGTCACGGTGACGGGCGTGGTCTCGTCGAACGTGCCGTTGAACATGGCCAGTGACACACCGATGATCGCGAGAAGACTCACCACGAGAACGAGTGCCGCGAGCTTCTTCTTCCCACTCGAATCAGTCATCTACCGGCACTCCTATCCCGAAAGGTTGAAGTTGCCGGACCCGCCGTAGATGGCGAGCGAGATGAGCAGGGTGACGGTGACGACGGCGATCAGCGAGGAGCGCACTGCGTTGCCGACGGCCACACCGACGCCGACCGGGCCGCCCGAGGCGTTGAAGCCGTAGTAGGTGTGGATGAGCATGATCGCGATCGCCATGACAATGGCCTGGGCGAACGACCACAGGATGTCCGTGGGTATCAGGAACGTCGAGAAGTAGTGGTCGTACACGCCGGACGACTGGTCGTACAGCACGACGGTCGCGAACCGGCTCGCCATGAAGGACGCGATCACCGCCAGGGCGTACAGCGGGATGATCGCGATCATGCCCGCCATCACGCGTGTGCTGACCAGGTACGGGATCGACGGGATCGCCATCGTCTCGAGCGCGTCGATCTCCTCCGACACGCGCATCGCGCCGAGCTGGGCGGTGGAGCCGGCGCCGATGGTGGCCGCCAGCCCGATACCCGCGATGACCGGCGCCGCGATGCGCACGTTGATGAACGCCGCGAAGAAGCCGGTGAGTGCCTCGACGCCGATGTTGCCGAGCGAGCTGTATCCCTGCACCGCGATGGTGCCACCTGTGAACAGGGTCAGGAAGCCGACGATGACGACCGTTCCGCCGATCACCGCGAGCGCACCGGTGCCCATGCTGATCTCGGCGATGAGCCGCAGCGTCTCCCTCGGGTAGTGCATCAGAGCGCGGGGCGCCGAGCCGATGGCCCGCGCGAAGAACAGTGCCTGCTCACCGAGCCGGTCGATCGAACGGGACGCCGACGCGAACCGTCTGCGAGTTCGGGGAAAGCGCCCGGCCGCCGCTAGTGCCATCTACTCCACCACCAAGTCGATCACCCTGCCGTCAGTTTGATGCCGACGGCGGTGACGAGAACGTTGACCACGAAGAGGGCCATGAACGAGAACACGACGGTCTGGTTGACGGCGTCACCGACGCTCTTCGCGCCACCCTTGACGTTCAGGCCGAGGTAGGCGGCGACGAGGCCGGCGATCATGCCGAACAGACCGGCTTTGACTTCCGAGATCACGAGCTCCCCGAAACCGGTGAGCAGCGTGATGCCGTTGACGAACGCACCCGGGTTGACGTCCTGGATGTAGACCGAGAAGACGAAACCGCCGAGGATGCCGATGGTGCAGACCAGCCCGTTGAGCAAGAGCGCCACGACGGTCGAGGCCAGCACGCGCGGCACGACCAGGCGGTGGATCGGATTGATGCCCAGCACCCGCATCGCGTCGATCTCTTCGCGGATGGTGCGGGCGGAGAGGTCTGCGCAGATGGCGGTGGCACCCGCACCCGCGACAATGAGCACGGTGACGATGGGGCCGACCTGGGTGACGGTGCCGAGAGCGGCGCCCGCGCCACTGAGGTCTGCCGCGCCGATCTCGCGCAGGAGGATGTTGATCGTGAAGCTCACCAGCACCGTGAACGGAATGGCCACCAGCACGGTGGGCACCATCGAGACCCGGGCGACGAACCACGCCTGGTCGACGAACTCACGACGCTGGAAGGGCCTCGAAAAGACTGCCCTCAACGTTTCGCCCGACATCGTGAAGAACCCGCCGACCGCACGCAACGGCACCTCGAGGAGGTCTACCATCCGTCCTCCTCGTCCATGATCTCGCCCAGCACCGACTGTCAGTTCGAGCCCAGCCCCCCAGCGGTCTGTGACTCAGGTCATATTAACTAGAACGTGTTCACCTGTCAAAGGTGGTCGTTCATCAGCAAGAATCGTCCCACATTCAGCACGCCCCGAGGGACGGATTCGACCGAAAATCCGGGCGTGTCGCCGCCCGACCGAGCCGGGCAGTTCGTGCCGGCCGGAAGCGCGGAGCGGTGACGCTAAGGCGTTATAGCACAAGAACTTTAGATGAATATCATCACGTAAGGCCGAGCGTGGGAATCGTCTATGCGTCCAATTCTCATGGTCGCACGCGTCCGCTGGGCGCCGGCGCTTCGGGAGTGTCGCAGGCAAGGGTGATCGAACCGGTCGACGACGGAAAACTAGAACACGATCTAGTCAAATCCGGCACGCGTTCCACAACCCCTCCACCGTCACCCGGCCCCGCTCCGCAGCTGTTCAGTTGCCTTCAGTATCGCCCATCGCGGACGCATTACCTGCGGAAACGATACGCAAACCCGCTTCGTGTCGATTCTTCGCCCCGCGGAACGCGGATCAGCCCAGTTCGCGCAGCGCCGCGGAGGCCGAGAACATCGCGGCCGGATCCCGGTCCCCGAAGTAGGTCCCGAGTTCCGCCGCGAGCGCACCCGGCGTCCACCGGCCGTCCGCGGCATCGAAGCGCCGCTCCACGACCGGCGCCGCCATCAACGCAACCATCGGTCCGTAGACGACGAAGACCTGACCGTTCACGGAGTCGGCGGCGGGCGATGCGAGGTAGGCGACCAGCGCGGCGACATGCTCGGGCGACAACGGGTCGATCCCCTCCGCGGGGGCCTCCCCGAAGACGTTCTCCGTCATCGACGTGCGGGCCCGAGGGCAGATCGCGTTGGCCCGGACGCCGTACCGGGAGAGCCCACGGGCGGCCGACAGGGTGAGCGCGGTGATGCCCGCCTTGGCGGCGCCGTAGTTCGCCTGCCCCTCGGGGCCGAGGAGCCCCGCCTCGGACGAGGTGTTGACGATGCGCCCGTACACGGGCGCGCCCGCCTCCTTCGACCTGCCCCGCCAGTACGACGCGGCGGAGCGGCACAGCAGGAAGTGGCCGCGCAGATGAACTTTCAGCACCAGGTCCCAGTCCTCGTCGGACATGTTGAACAGCATGCGATCCCGCGTGATGCCCGCATTGTTCACCAGGATGTCGAGGCTGCCGAGCCGGCTCTGCGCCGCCTCCATGATCGCGTCGGCGGTAGACCGCTCCCCGATGTCCCCTGCCACGAACTCGACCTTCGCGCCCAGGCCCCGGATCTCCTCCAGGGTTGCCTCAACGGCCTCGTTCGCGGCCAGGTCGTTGACGACGACCGACGCACCCGCGCGGGCCAGTGCGATCGCCTCGAACTTCCCGAGGCCGGACCCGGCACCGGTCACGACGGCGACCTTGCCGTCCAAGGTCACTTCGCGGTCAGCCACAGCATTCATGAACACGCTCTCCTGGTTCTGTGCGCTCGCCGGACGTCGTGAACCACGGCGCGGCGGTAGGTCGACGTCACTGTAGAACGTGTTCTCATTCCGGGCAACAATCCTCAGGGGTGCTCGGTGAGCGCCGCCCTCGGACACTGGGCGATCGCCGTACGCACGTCTTCCTCCCGGTCAGCGGGAGGAACGGCACTCGTGATGTGCAGCTGATCGTCGTCGTCGAGCTCGAAGATGTCGGGTGCGATCCCCACGCACACACCATTGGCCTCGCAACGGTCGAAATCGACTCTGACCTCCATGGCAACCCTCACTTCATCTCGTCTCGTCACTCACGGATCCGGGTGCGGCCGGGCTGTGGCGCACGCCGTTCCTGCGATAACACTAGAACCTGTTCCAGTCGTGTGCAATGATTCGTTCCACGACTGCGGGCACGCCCACCGGGCACGCTCCGGGGCCGGCCCGAGCCGACTCCGCCGATGCACCGCAGAGACTGGAACCTGTGCCAGATTTCAGCTGATTTCGCTCTCGGACCGGAGAGGTATTTCGATGCACATCACGTACACACCGCAGCAGCAACAGCTGCGGGAAGAGCTGCGCGCGTACTTCGCGAAGCTGATGACGCCGGAGCGTCGAGAGGCACTGGCCGCCACCACCGGCGAATACGGCGAAGGCAACGTCTACCGTGACGTCGTCGCCCAGATGGGCAGGGACGGCTGGCTGACACTCGGGTGGCCGAAGGAGTACGGCGGCCAGGAACGATCCGCCATGGAGCAGCTGATCTTCACCGACGAGGCGGCCATCGCGGGCGCGCCCGTCCCCTTCCTCACCATCAACTCGGTGGCGCCGACGATCATGCACTTCGGCACCCCCGAGC
Source organism: Rhodococcus sp. USK10 (assembly GCF_019378875.1). NCBI lineage: Bacteria > Bacillati > Actinomycetota > Actinomycetes > Mycobacteriales > Nocardiaceae > Rhodococcus > Rhodococcus sp. USK10. The sequence continues at coordinate 5,711,309 of NZ_CP076048.1, read as the reverse complement.
AGAAATCGTTCTTCCTTCCCAAGATCTCGGCCGGCGAACTGCACTTCTCCATCGGCTACTCCGAGCCCGAAGCGGGCACCGACCTCGCCAGCCTCCGCACCACCGCGGTCAAGGACAGCGACGACTACGTCGTCAACGGCCAGAAGATGTGGACGAGCCTGATCGCGTACGCCGACTACGTGTGGCTCGCATGCCGCACCGACCCCGACGCGAAGAAGCACAAGGGCATCAGCATGCTGATCGTCCCGACCACCGCCGAAGGCTTCTCGTACACCCCCGTCCACACGATGGCGGGACCGGACACCAGCGCCACCTACTACCAGGACGTGCGGGTGCCCTCGTCCGCGCTCGTCGGCCCCGAACACGGCGGCTGGGCGCTGATCACCAACCAGCTCAATCACGAACGCGTCGCCCTGACGTCCGCCGGGCCGGTCCTCACGGCCCAGCGGGAGGTGCGCGAATGGGCGCAGAACACCAAGCTGCCGGACGGTCGCCGCGTCATCGACCAGGAATGGGTGCAGATCAATCTCGCGCGCGTCCACGCGAAGGCCGAGTACCTGAAGTTGATGAACTGGGAGATTGCGTCTTCCACCGACCACGCTCCCGGCCCGGAGGCGGCGTCGGCGAACAAGGTGTACGGCACGGAGTTCGCCACCGAGGCGTACCGGCTGCTGATGGAGATCCTCGGACCGTCGGCCACGCTGCGGCAGAACTCCCCGGGTGTCCTGCTGCGTGGGCGGCTCGAGCGGATGCACCGGTCGTCGCTGATCCTCACGTTCGGCGGCGGAACCAACGAGGTGCAGCGCGACATCATCGCCATGACCGCCCTCGGCCTGCCCCCCGCGAAGCGTTAGGACTACCACCATGGACTTCACTCCCACCGAGGCCCAGCAGGATCTTGCCGGGCTCACCCGAGGAATCGTCTCGGATCTCGTCACCAACGACCGGCTGCGCGAACTCGACGCGGCGGAGGATCGTCTCGATCGCCGGCTGTGGTCCACGCTCGCGTCGTCGGACGTCCTCAGCGCCGCGCTGCCGGAATCGGTGGGCGGCGACGGTTTCGGCGTCCTCGAGCAGTGCAGCATCCTCGTCGAACTGGGCCGGGCCGTGGCGGCGGTCCCCTACCTGTCGTCCATCGTGATGGCGGCCGGGGCGATCGCGCAGTACGGAAACGAACAGCAGCGTGCCGACTGGGGCACTCCGGCCGCGCGGGGCGAGAAGATCCTCACCGTGGCCCTCGACGAGGAACTCGGCGACAACCCGGCCGCGCCGACGACCCGTGCCGAACCCGGCGCGGACGGCTGGACGCTCGACGGCACCAAGATCGTGGTCGACGCGGCACCGTCCGCCGACCTCTTCCTGGTCCCGGCAACCACCCCGGACGGGGTCGCGGTGTTCCTCGTCCGCCCCGACGACGCCGGGGTGACCGTCACCCGCCAGCAGACCGTCGACCTGGCCAGCGTCGGTGAGGTGACCCTCCGCGGAGTGTCGCTGACCGGGGACCGCCTGCTCGGCACCGTCGAGCAGGGCAGCGAGATCGTCGACTGGATCGTCGAGCGCGGCACGCTCGGCGCGTGCGCGTACCAGTACGGCGTCCTCGACCAATCCCTGAAACTCACCGCAGCCTACGCCCGGGAGCGAGTGCAGTTCGGCCGGCCCATCGGCAGCTTCCAGGCGGTGGCCCAGCGACTCGCCGACGGCTACATCGACGTGAAGGGCGTCCGGCTCACACTGTGGCAGGCGGCGTGGCGGCTCAGCGAGGGACTGCCCAGCGAAGGCGACGTCCAGACCGCGAACTTCTGGGCGTCCGACGCCGGACACCGGGTGTCGCACACCCTCGTCCACGTCCACGGCGGCGTCGGACTCGACGAGGACCACCCCGTGCACCGGTACTTCCTCGCCGCCAAGGCGCTCGAGTTCCGGCTCGGTTCGGCCACGCAGCAGTTGCGGGTCCTCGGCGCCGAACTGGCCACCGTCCCGGCATGACCACCACGCTCGCCCGCACGGTGGCGGACCTGCTGCTCGGTGTCGCGGATTCCGGCGCGCAAGGCCTGTACTTCGAGGACCGGTTCGTGTCGTGGTCCGAACACGTGCGGGCGAGCCTGCGGCGCGCCACGATTCTCGACGACCTCCTCGACGCGCAGCGGCCACGGCACTTCGGGGTTCTGATGGACAACGTCCCCGAGTTCTCCCTCCTCGCCGGGGCCGCGGCGCTGTCCGGCGCCGTGCTCGTGGGGCTCAACACCACCCGGCGCGGGGAGGCTCTGACCCGCGACATCGCGCTGGCCGACTGCCAGGTGGTCTTCACCGAATCCGGCCGGTCCGCCCTGCTGGACGGCGTCGACCCCGGTGTTCCCGTCGTCGACGTGGATTCACCGGCATGGTCCGATCTGCTCGCCGAGGATCGCCCCGACTTCACCACGAGGGCCGCCGCGCCCGAGGACCTGTTCATGCTCATCTTCACGTCGGGCACGAGCGGCGACCCGAAGGCGGTGCGCTGCACGCACGCGAAGATCACCGGACCCGGCGTCATGCTCGCCGAGCGCTTCGCGCTGTCCCCGGACGACGTCGTGTACATGTCGATGCCGATGTTCCATTCGAACGCCATGATGGCGGCGTGGTCCGTCGCGCTCGCGGGGCACAGCTCGATTGCGCTGCGGCGCAGGTTCTCCGCGTCGAACTTCCTGCCCGATGTGCGGAGGTTCGGCGTCACGTATGCCAATTACGTCGGAAAGCCGCTGTCGTATGTGCTGGCGACTCCCGAACGGCCCGACGACGCCGACAACACGCTGCGGGTGATGTACGGCAACGAGGGCTCCGCGCCCGCGGTCGCGGCGTTCGCGCGGCGCTTCGGTACCGCGGTGATCGACGGGTTCGGCTCCACCGAGGGCGGCATCGCCATCTCCTCGACACCGGAGGCGCCACCGGGTTCTCTGGGCAGGCTCCCCGAGGGTGTCGCGATCCTCGATCCAGACACCGGAGATCCGTGCCCGCCTGCCGAATTCGATACTGCCGGCCGGGTGGTCAACGCGGAGGCCGCGACGGGTGAACTCGTCAACGTCGCGGGGTCGGGGGCGTTCGCGGGCTACTACAAGAATCCCGGGGCCGACGCCGAGCGGATCCGCGACGGAAAGTACTGGAGCGGCGACCTCGCGTATCGGGACACCGACGGGTTCGTCTACTTCGCGGGACGCAGTTCCGGGTGGCTGCGCGTCGACGGCGAGAACCTCGGATCGGCGCCCATCGAACGCATCCTCCTGCGGTACGACGGCTTCGCCCAGGTGACGGTGTACGGGGTGCCCGACGTCGCCATCGGGGACCGGGTGATGGCGGCCGTCGTGCCGACCCGGGATTTCGATCCCGTGGCGTTCGCGGACTTCCTCGACGCGCAATCCGATCTGGGGCCGAAGCAGCGCCCGAGTCTGATCCGGGTGTGCGCGGAGTTCCCGCGGACGGCCACGTTCAAGGTGCTCACCCGCGTGCTGAGCGCCGAGGCCACGGGATGCACCGATCCGGTGTGGGTCCGCACCGGGGACCGCTACTCCCCCAGGTGAGTGGCACGGTGTGCTGACGCACACCGTGCCACTCACCTATCGGAAGCTGTCGAGGCGGGAGACCGCCGAGTCGAAGCCCTTGACCAGTTCGTCCATCACCTCGGCCACCGGCCGGATCTCGTTCATCCGCCCGACGATCTGCCCCACCGGCATCGCCACGACATCCGGGTTCTCGGACGCGGCGATCCGCTGATGCGCCTCGCTGACCAGCAGGTTCTGCAGCGGCATCGGCAGCGGGGCGGGCGCGTCCGGCTTCGACCAGGCGTCGGTCCACTTGGTCTTGAGCAGGCGCGCGGGTTTGCCCGAGTAGATCCGGGACCGCACCGTGTCTGCCGACGTCGCCCCGAGGAGGGCGCGCTGGATCGCGGACGGGCCCTCCGCCGACGCGCTGCCGAGTTTGTACTCGGACGTGGTGAGCCAGTACGACCCCATCCACACCCCCGCCGCGCCCAGCGACAGCGCCGCGGCCACCTGGCGTCCGCTGCCGATACCACCGGCCGCGAGTACGGCGGCGGAATCACCGATGGCATCGACGATCTCGGGAACCAGCACCATCGACGCGATCTCGCCGGTGTGCCCACCCGCCTCGTATCCCTGCGCGATGACGATGTCGACACCGTTCGCCACGTGCCTGCGCGCGTGCTCCACGGCGCCGGCCAGCGCGGCCACCGGAACCCCCTTGTCGTGGGCCTGGTCGATGACGTCCTTCGGGGGTGAACCGAGCGCGTTGGCGATCAACGCAATTCGATGATTCAGAGCGACGTCCACGTGCGACCGCGCCACCGAGTGCAGCCAGCCGAGCACACCGGTCGCGTGTTCGGCACCCGAATCCAGCGGCGGCACACCCAGTTCCGACAGGGTCCGGTCGACGAACGCACGGTGTTCCGCGGGGATCAGCGACTCCAGGTCCACCGACGTGCCCTCGGTGGGCACCTTCGCGGGCATCACGATGTCGACGCCGTACGGCTTGCCGTCGGTGTTTTCGTCCATCCACGCCAGGACGGCCTCGAGTTCCTCGGGATCGTTGAACCGGACGCAGCCGAGCACTCCCAGACCGCCGGCTCGGGAGATCGCTGCGGCCACGTGTTCGGACGGTGTGAACCCGAACACCGGGTACTCGATGCCGAACTTCTCGCTCACACTCGTATGCATTTACGCGCCTTTACTTTCGGGCGAACCATTGCCGTTGTGGTCGTCGGCCGGCCGGGTCTCGGTCTGTTCCTTCGCCCAGCGATAGTCGGGCTTGCCCGCCGGCGAGCGCTTGATCTCCTCGACGAACCAGAGGCTGCGCGGAACCTTGTATCCCGCGATCTCCTTGCGTGCCGCGTCGGCGATCTCGTGCAGACTCGGGCGCGTCGCACCGCGCGTCTGGATGACCGCGGCCACCCGCTGGCCGAAGCGTTCATCGGGGATGCCTACCACCAGGGCGTCGAAGACGTCGGGATGCGACTTGAGTGCGCCCTCGACCTCCTCGGGGAAAATCTTCTCGCCGCCACTGTTGATGGACACCGAGCCGCGGCCGAGCATCGTCACCGTGCCGTCCGCCTCCACCTGCGCGAAGTCGCCCGGGATGGAGTAGCGGATGCCGTTGATCTCCTTGAACGTGGCCTTGGTCTTCTCTTCGTCCTTGTAGTAGCCGATCGGGATGTGCCCCTTGCGCGCCAGGATGCCGACCACGCCGGAGCCGGGCTCCACCGGGTTGCCGTCCTCGCCGAGCACGGAGGTGGACGCGTCGATCTTCACCGTCGGGCCGCCGCCGTGCGAGTCGCCCTTCGCGACCACGCTGAGGCCGCCGAAACCGGTCTCGGACGAACCGATCGAGTCGGTGATCATCCGGTTCGGCAGCAGTTCGAGGTACTTCTCCTTGATGCTGGGCGAGAACAGCGCCGCCGAACTCGCCATCAGGAACAGCGACGACAGGTCGTAGGGTTCGCCGCTCGCCTCGTTGCCCTCCACCAGCGCGTCGAGCATCGGGCGCGCCATCGCGTCACCGGTGATGAATATCAGGTTGACCTTGTGCTGATCGACGATCCGCCACACGTCGTGGCCGTCGAATTCGGGGTGCATGACGCACTTTCCGCCGCCGAACAGACTCTGGAACACCGCCCACTGGCTACCGCCGTGGATCATCGGCGGGATCGGAAAACGCGTCATGCCGGGGCTTTCCGCGCCCAGCTTCGCGAGATCCCACTCGTCCTCGACGTATTCACCGGTCATGAAGTTGATGCCGCCGCCGAGCACCCGCCAGACGTCCTCGTGACGCCACATGACGCCCTTCGGCTTCCCGGTGGTGCCACCGGTGTACAGCATGTACAGGTCGTCGTTGCTGCGCTCGCCGAAGTCGCGGTCCGGGGAACCCTGCGCGAGCGCCGCCTCGTATTCGACACCCTCGTAGTCGAGATCGGTGCCGTCCTCGACCACGACGGTGGTCTTCAGGAGCGGCGTCTCGGGGAGCACGTTCGACACCTTGTCGGAGTACCGGCGTTCGTGAACGAGCGCGACCATGTCCGAATTGTCGAAGATGTATTGCAACTCGTTCTCGATGTACCGGTAGTTGACGTTCACCATCACCGCACGGATCTTGAAGACCGCCACCATGGCCTCGATGGCCTCGATGCGGTTCCGGCAGTAGATGCCCACCTTGTCACCGGGCCGGACACCTTGTTCGCGCAGGTAGTGGCCGAGGCGATTGGCCCGCTCCTCCATCTGCGCGTACGTCACTTCCCGGTCGTCGGACACCAACGCGACGCGGTCCGGAACGAGGTCGATTGCGTGCTCTACGAGGTCTGCGATATTAAGGGCCACGTCAACAAAGTAGAACGTGTTACCGTTTCTGGCAAGACCCAATTTGAGAGCCAGCTCACACACCCTTCGGGAGACTTCAGTGTCCTCTACAACGACCGAGAAATCCGACATTTCGGCACAGTCGCCGCACTGCCTCGTCGAGAAACGCGGGCACGTCCTGATCGTCACGATGAACCGCCCCGAGGCGAAGAACGCGCTGTCCGGCGAAATGATGACGATCATGCGGGACGCGTGGGATCAGGTCGACTCCGACCCGGACATCCGGGTCGCCATCCTCACCGGCGCCGGCGGCGCCTTCTGCGCCGGCGCCGACCTCAAGGCCATGACGTCGCAGCACCCCGGCGACTCCTTCTCCGGCGCGGGCGAGCGGAGCGAGGGGAAAAATTCGGGCTGGGACCTGTCCAAGATCGAGGCGCTGCTGAAGGGTCGGCGCCTCACCAAACCCCTCATCGCCGCGGTCGAGGGTCCCGCCATCGCCGGCGGCACCGAAATCCTGCAGGGCACCGACATCCGCGTCGCCGGTGAGAGCGCCAAATTCGGTGTCTCCGAGGCTAAATGGGGACTCTTCCCCCTCGGCGGCTCCGCCGTCCGCCTCGTCCGGCAGATCCCGTACACCGTCGCAGCCGACATCCTGCTCACCGGACGTCACATCAAGGCCCCCGAAGCCAAGGAGATCGGCCTCATCGGACACGTCGTCCCCGACGGCCAGGCCCTCGACAAGGCCCTCGAACTCGCCGACCTCATCTCCGCCAACGGCCCCCTCGCCGTCCAGGCCATCCTGAAGACCATCCGCGACACCGAAGGCATGCACGAGGAAGAGGCCTTCCAGATCGACGCCGCCCTCGGCACCGAGGTCTTCACGAGCGCCGACGCGAAGGAAGGCCCCCGCGCCTTCTCCGAAAAGCGGGCGCCGAAGTTCGAGGGCCGCTGACCCTCCCCTTCCCTCGCCGGGCGAATGTACCTTTCAGCGCATCTGAGGCGCCGAGAGGTACATTCGCCCAGCGTGTGAGGGTTATCCACAGCCCCTAGTTATCCACAGGCCACACCAAAACGCCCGGTGACCGAGACTGCCGCCGACGGCGGGTGGGCCATGATCGACTCCATGCGACGCGCAGAGTGGGGGCATCGCCTCGAAGACCTGTACGGAGTGAGCCGGTCCGGAATCATCCGCACCGCCGAGTTGAGGCGGTGGGGTGTGTCGAATTCGGCGATCGACGCTCGATGCCGTCCGGGCGGGCCGTGGCAACGCCTCCTTCCGGGCGTCGTGATGCTCGGCAACGGCCACCCCACTGCGCGTCAGCGTGCAGTGGCCGCGATCGCGCTCAGCGGTGAGAACGCCGTCCTCACCGGTCGTGCCGCGCTGCACGAGTACGGCTACGGAACGTCGTACTCCGGTGATGCCCACGTCCTGATCGCCACGCACCGGCGCGTGCAGTCCACGGGATTCGTTCTCGTCGAACGTACGACGCGGTTGCCGGCACCGGTGACGCGCAACGGTCTTCCCTGCGCACCGCTTCCGCGCGCGTTGCTCGACGCGGCGCGACGGTGCCGCACCCTCGACAGCACTCGATCCCTCATCGCCGAGGTGGTCCAGCGGGGCGAGGTGAGCGTCGCCGAGCTGATCGCGGAGTTGGACTCGGGCAGCGGCCGAGGCGCAGCGCTCCCCCGCGCCGTACTGCGCGAGGTGAGCGCCGACGTCCACTCGGTGTCCGAGGCCGAGGCCCGCAGACTGTGGCTGCGGAGCGGACTACCCCCAATGGTCTTCAATCGCAGGATCGTCGACGCCACCGGACAGTTCATCGCCATGCCGGACGGCTGGATCGACGAGGTCGCGTTCGCGTGGGACATCGACTCGCTCGACTGGCATCTCGCACCCAAGGCGTACAAATCGACCGTCGAGCGCCGCACCCGGATGCAGAACCACGGCATCATCGTCCTTCCGACGCTGCCGAGCGCTGTCCGCGACGACCCCGACCGCGTGATCACCGACCTCCGGTCGCACTACGAACTGGCGTCGTCCCGCCCCCGGCCGGCGGTCCGGATGCTCGACGCGCGCGGGTGAACGTACCTTTCAGCGCCTCAGGTGCGCCGAAAGGTACATTCGCCCGGCGCGCGGGAGGTCAGGGGCGGGGGCAGAGGGCGCGCGGGGGCAGAGGGACGAGGTCAGCCGAGGACCGCGGAGGACAGTTCGCGGACGTGGTCGGCGTCGCGGCAGGAGACGAGGAGCATGGTGACGCCGGCGTCGGCCCAGCGTTTGACGTCGGCGCGGACTTCGTCGACGTTGCCGATGATCATGGTTTCGGTGACCATCTCGTCGGGGACGACGGCGGCGGCGTCGTCTTTGCGGCCTGCGCGGAAGAGGCGTCCGATTTCTTCGACCTGCTCGCCGTAGCCCATGCGGGTGTAGACCTGGGCGTGGAAGTTGAGTTCGGGGGCGCCCATGCCGCCGACGTACAGGGCGGTGATCGGTTTGAGGCCGGCGATGGCGGCGTCCCGGTCGTCGGTGACGATGACTTGGCAGGTGGCCGCGACTTCGAAGTCCTCACGGCTGCGTCGGGCCCCGGGGCGGGCGAAGCCTTCGTCGAGCCATTCGTTGTACATGGGGGCGAGGCGGGGTGAGTAGTAGATGGCGAGCCAGCCGTCGGCGATCTCGGCGGTGAGTGCGACGTTCTTGGGACCTTCGGCGCCGAGCCAGATCGGGATGTCGGGGCGGAGTGGGTGGGTGATGGGTTTGAGGGGCTTGCCGAGGCCGGTGCTGCCGGGACCGGTGTAGGGCAGGGGAAAGTGCGGGCCGTCGCTGGTGACGGGTTCCTGTCGCGACAGCACCTTGCGGACGATGGAGACGTATTCGCGGGTGCGGGCGAGCGGTTTGGTGAACGGCTGCCCGTACCAGCCTTCGACGACCTGAGGTCCGGAGACGCCGAGTCCGAGGATCGCGCGGCCGCCGCTGAGGTGGTCGAGGGTGAGGGCGTGCATGGCGGTGCTGGTGGGTGTGCGCGCGGAGATCTGCACGACGGACGTGCCGAGCTGGACGCGGTCGGTGCTCGAACCCCACCAGGCGAGGGGGGTGAAGGCGTCGGATCCCCAGGATTCGGCGGCGAAGACGGCGTCGAATCCCTCGGCTTCGGCCGCGGCGATCAACTCCGGGGCATTCGTCGGCGGCTGTGCGCCCCAGTATCCCAGTTGCAACCCGAGCTTCATCGTGTGCCTCCGCATCGACCGTCGTCAGAAGTGACCCTTGCCACAAACACTAGAACCTGTTCTACTCGAAGTTGTGAGCATGGGAAAGAGCGCGGTGGCCGAAAAATTCTCGAACGAACCGTTGAGCGCCCCGCTGAAACTTCAATTCGACTACACCCGATCGGTGGGCCCGACCGTCGGAGCCTTCGTGACCGCGCTGCGCGACCGCAAGGTCATCGGCGCCCGCGGCTCGGACGGACGCGTCTACGTCCCACCACCCGAATTCGACCCGAACACCGCCGAACCCCTCACCGATTTCGTCGGGGTTTCCGACGCCGGGACCGTGGTGAGCTGGACGTGGATGCCGGAACCGATTGCCGGACAGCCACTCACCACCCCGTTCGCGTGGGCGCTGATCAAGCTGGACGGCGCCGACACGTCGCTGGTGCACGCCGTGGACGTCGCCTCCCCCGCCGGGATGAGCACCGGTATGCGGGTGCGGGCGCGGTGGGCGCAGGAACGCGTCGGGCGGATCCAGGACATCGTGTGCTTCGAACCCGGGGAGTCGACCGGCGAATCCGGACCGTCGTCGGAGTCGGAACCGGTCACGATGGTCACGACGCCGATCGATCTCGACTATATGCACTCCGCGTCCGCCGAGGAGAGCTTCTACCTCCGAGGGCTGAAGGAGGGCAAGCTGATCGGTGGCCGCACCGGACCGGGCGGCAAGGTGTACATCCCGCCGCGCAGCGCCAACCCCACCGACGGCATCCCGACGAAGGAGCAGGTGGAACTGCCGGACCGGGGCATCGTCACGACGTTCTGCATCGTGAACGTCCCCTTCCTCGGGCAGCGGATCAAGCCGCCGTACGTCGCCGCCTACGTGCTGCTCGACGGCGCGGACATCGCGTTCCTGCACCTGATCCTCGACTGCGACGCCGCCGACGTGCGGATGGGCATGCGCGTGGAGGCCAAGTGGAAACCGCGCGAGGAGTGGGACTACACCCTCGAGAACATCGAGTACTTCAGGCCGACGGGCGAGCCCGACGCCGAGTACGACACCTACAAACACCACCTGTAAGGGCGCGGCACAATGACAGATATCGCAGTCGTCGGGTTTGCGCACGCACCGCACGTGCGTGAGACCTCCGGCACCACCAACGGCGTCGAGATGCTGGTTCCCTGCTTCCAGCAGCTGTACGAGGAACTGGGAATCACCAAGTCCGACATCGGCTTCTGGTGCTCCGGTTCCTCGGACTACCTGGCAGGCCGTTCGTTCTCCTTCATCTCGGCCGTCGACTCGATCGGCGCGGTGCCGCCGATCAACGAGTCGCACGTCGAGATGGATGCGGCCTGGGCGTTCTACGAGGCCTGGATCAAGATCATGACCGGCGAGGTCGACACCGCCCTGGTCTACGGCTTCGGCAAGTCGTCGGCGGGCAATCTCCGCAAGATCCTCTCGATGCAACTCGACCCCTACCTGGTCGCGCCGCTTGCCCTCGACTCGGTGTCGCTCGCCGGACTGCAGGCGCGTCTCGGACTCGACGCCGGGAAGTGGACGTCCGAGGAGATGGCGGCGGTGGCCGCGCGCAGCCGGGCTGCGGCCGAGAGCAACCCGAACACCCAGTTGTCGGGGCACGTCGACATCAACGAACTGCTCGCGAGCCCGTTCGTCGCGGATCCGTTGCGCGCCCACGACTGCGCTCCGATCACGGACGGTGCCGCCGCGGTCGTGCTCGCGGCCGGCGACCGCGCGCGTGAACTGTGCGAGCGGCCTGCCTGGATCACCGGGGTCGACCATCGGATCGACTCGCCCGGCTTCGGCGCCCGCGACCTGACGGTTTCGCCGTCGACGACGGCCGCGGCCCGCACCGCCACCGGCGGGGACGTCGGCGGTATCGACGTGGCCGAACTGCACGGTCCGTTCACCCATCAGGAACTGATTCTCCGCGAGGCCATCGGACTGTCCGATGCGACGACGATCAACCCGTCGGGTGGCCCGCTGAGCGGGAATCCGATGTTCTCCGCGGGTCTGGAACGCATAGGTTACGCAGCCAAGGCCATCATGGACGGCAACGCCGGGCGCACGCTGGCTCACGCCACGAGTGGTGCTGTGCTGCAACAGAATCTGGTCGCAGTCTTGGAGGGACGCAACTGATGGCGAATCAATTGGCCGCCGTACTGGGCACCGGTCAGACCCATTACGTGGCGAAACGGCACGACGTGTCCATGGCCGGGCTGGTGCGCGAGGCGATCGACCGCGCGATGGAAGACGCGCGGGTGGGCTGGGACGACATCGACGCCGTCGTGATCGGCAAGGCCCCCGACCTTTTCGAGGGGTCGATGATGCCGGAGCTCGCAATGTCGGATGCACTGGGCGCCAACGGCAAACCGCTCCTGCGTGTGCACACGGCGGGCTCGGTCGGCGGTTCGACCGCGTGCGTGGCGGCGAGTCTCGTGAAGTCGGGGGTGCACAAGCGGGTGCTCACGGTGGCGTGGGAGAAGCAGTCCGAGTCGAACGCCATGTGGGCGCTGTCCACCCCGATTCCGTTCCACATGCCGGTCGGCGCAGGCGCGGGCGGGTACTTCGCGCCGCACGTCCGCTCGTACATCCGGCGGTCCGGCGCACCCGATCACATCGGCGCGATGGTGGCGGTGAAGGACCGGCTGAACGGCAGCCTCAACCCGTACGCCCATCTCAAGCAGCCCGACATCACCCTCGAATCGGTGCAGGCCTCGCAGATGCTGTGGGATCCCATCCGCTACGACGAGACCTGTCCGTCCTCGGACGGCGCCTGCGCTCTGGTGATCGGCAACGAGGAGGCCGCCGAGCAGGTCGTCGCGGACGGCCGTGAGGTGGCGTGGATTCACGCGACCGCGATGCGCACCGAACCCACCACGTTCGCCGGACGCGACCAGGTGAATCCGCAGGCCGGCCGGGACGCGTCGGCCGCGCTGTGGAAGGCCGCGGGCATCAAGGATCCGCTCGACGAGATCGACGTCGCCGAAATCTACGTCCCCTTCTCCTGGTTCGAACCGATGTGGCTCGAGAATCTGGGCTTCGTCGCCGAGGGCGAGGGCTGGAAACTCACCGAGGCCGGCGAGACGGCCATCGGCGGCCGGCTCCCGCTCAACGCGTCCGGCGGCGTCCTGTCGTCCAACCCGATCGGCGCCTCCGGGATGATCCGGTTCGCCGAGGCGGCGATGCAGGTGATGCACCGCGCCGGCGACCATCAGGTGAAGGACGCACGCAAGGCACTCGGCCACGCCTACGGCGGCGGTTCGCAGTACTTCTCGATGTGGGTGGTCGGTTCCGACCGGCCGAACAACTAGTAGTAGGGACGTCACCAGTGAAATTCACCGTCGGCATCGCCATGAATCCCCTCGATCAGTTGCCGGCTCTCGCGAAAACAGCCGAGGAGTGCGGGTTCTCGTCCATCGCACTCCCCGACTCGCTGTTCTTCATGGAGAAGCAGAGCGCCGACTACCCGTACACACCGGACGGCTCCCGGATGTGGACCGAGGAGACGCCATGGGTGGATCCGCTGATCGCGGCGGCCGCGATGGGTGCGGTGACGTCGAAGATCGAGTTCTACACCCAGGTCCTCAAGCTGGGGTCCCGCAATCCGGTGCTCCTGGCCCGCCAGGTGGGGTCGGTGGCGAACCTGATCGGCAACCGGTTCGGTTTCGGTGTCGGGATCGGCTGGGCACCGGAGGAATTCGAGTGGTGCGGGGTGCCGTACGCGAAGCGCGGGGCACGCGTCGACGAGATGATCGACGTCATCAAGCTGATCCTCGGCGGCGGGATGGTGGAGTATCACGGCGAGTTCTACGACTTCGACCGCCTGCAGATGAGCCCGGCCCCGACGAAGCCGGTGCCGTTCTACGTCGGCGGGCACACCGACGTCGCCCTGCGCCGCGCGGCCCGGGTCGGCGACGGCTGGACGTCGGCGATGATCAAGTTCGACGACCTCGTCCAGGTCATCGCGCGACTGCGGGAACTGCGGGAGGAGTACGGCCGGGCCGATCTGCCGTACGAGATCCAGACGGTCTGCATCGACCGTTTCGGCAAGGACGGTTACGCCGAACTGGCGGACGCCGGGGTGACCGACACGATCGTCGTCCCGTGGGTGTTCGACGGCATCGGCTTCGACGGACCGCTCGACGCCAAGCAGGAGTCGCTGCGCAAGTTCGCCGACCAGTACATCGGATAGGAGTGTGGACATGACGACGACCGACCATCCTGCCCGACTCGCCGGAGCGGCGTCCCGCGCGGCGGCCAGCGGCAGGCGCAAGGACGAGTGGCTGGCCTTGTTCGCCGAGGACGCGTGTGTCGAAGATCCGGTCGGCCCTTCGGGTTTCGACCCCGAGGGGAAGGGGCACCACGGCCTCGACGCGATCTCCCGGTTCTACGACATGACGATCGCGACCACCGAATCGCTCGAATTCCTCATCACCGATTCATTGGTGTGCGGCAACGAGAACGTGAACATCGGGACCATCCGGTCGACGGTGGCGGGATCGCAGATCGACGCCGAGGGCGTGTTCGTCTACCGCGTGAACGACGAAGGCAAGATCACGTCGCTGCGGGCCTTCTGGGAGGTCGAGCGGGCGATGAAGACACTGCGTAAGGCCTGAGGGTTCGGGTCACCCCGCGGTCTCGTCGACATGCCGCAGGAAGAGGACGGCGTCGAGTTCGCCGAGGCACGCGGGGTCCAGCGGGAAGTACGTGGAGTTGCCCGACGGGTCGGCGCGCTTCTCCGCGCCGCGGACGGCGTCCGCCACCGCCGCGGCAGGCACGAGACAACTCTCGCCGACCGCGAAGAGCAGATCCTCGAGGGTGCCCGGTGGCGGCTGTCCGATGCGGTGGCCGGGCGCCTCACCGACGGCGGAACCGATGACCGTGTAGGCGTCGCCGAACCGCAAGTCCAGGTGGGCGCCTGCGCACGACCACTGCAGGTGCATTCCGGCGAGATCCCAGTGGGTTTCACCCTTCAGCAGGTGGCCGTTGTGGGCGAAGACGAACGTCGGGCCCCGATCGGCCTCCCGCCGCGCCAGCGCGGACAGGTTGTCCGCCATGAGGGTGTCGCGGATACCCAGGAGCCTCGCGATGCGGCGTGGGGAGTTCTCCGCCATTCCGGCGTGATAGCTGAGTAGGCGGGTCGCGACGCGGCCGTGCAGTTCGGCCTCCCACCATGCGTCTCGGGTGCCCGCAGCGACGAGACGAGGCGCTTCCGACGCCAGCAGCGTCATCAGGTCGTCGGCGATCAGACGCAACTGTCCGGCCTCGGCGGTGGCGCCGACGGATCGGGTCGGGTCCATGGCGACGGCCGGGTCGCTCCACCGGGCGTCGTCCCCGATCAGCTCGGAGATCCTGTCGGGAGTGCAGGGCAGGTCCCGTTCGTCGAGGTGGGTCCGCAGGTACGTGTCGAGGAAGGTCAGGGCCTGCCGGGGGCTGTCGGCGGACGTCATCTCGATGGGGCCGTCGAAACCGGAGAACCGCACGTGCTCGTCGGGGTCGCGTCGGCTGTTGTAATCGGCGATCCATCGGACCAGGTCGCGGTTGGCGACGGACTCGCCGAAACCGTGGCTGAAACCCTGTGCCATGACGTCGTCGAGTGGCAGGCCGTTCGCGCCCCGCACGAAGGAGTCGACGAGTATCCCCTTCAGGCAACTGCTTTCGATCGCGAGGGAACGGTAGCCCTCGTGTTCGACGAGGTACCGGAACATCTGGTTGCGGAGCAGCAGAAAACCCTCCTCCCCGTGCAGGGGCTCGCCGAACCCGAGCAGGCGGGGCGCGGTGCCCAGACGGCGAAGGAACGCGCCGAGGGCGGCAGTGACGCTCGGATCTCCCGGCGCCGAGAAACCGGCACCCAGGTCGTGGACGATGGACCGCGCAGTCATGACCTGCTCCCACCCTCCTCGGACAGAAAGGGAACAGCGGCGTCGGAGAGGATGAGGGTGCCCTCCGACGCCGCTGAATCAGGGGGGTCAGTGCCTGACCGGGCAACCGCCTGACGCGGTCTTGTAATCGACCTGAAACTCCTTGATACCGTTGAGCCAGCCCGAGCGCAATCGCCGCGGATCTCCCAGCTTACTGATATCGGGCAGGTGGTCCGCAATCGCATTGAAGATCAGGTCGATTTCGAGGCGCGCGAGGTTGGCGCCGAGGCAGAAGTGCGCGCCCGTGCCGCCGAAGCCGACGTGCGGGTTGTTCTCCCGCAGGATGTCGAACTTCTCCGGATTCTCGAACGCGTCCTCGTCGAAATTGGCGGAGCCGTACAGCATTACGACCCGCTGACCCTTCTTGATGTGCACGCCGCCGAGCTCGGTGTCTTCGAGCGCGGTGCGCTGGAACGAGTTGACCGGGGTCGCCCACCGGACGATCTCGTCCGCCGCCGTCTTGGGGCGCTCCCTCTTGTAGAGCTCCCACTGATCGGGATGGTCGAGGAACGCCATCATGCCGTGCGTGATGGCATTGCGGGTGGTCTCGTTTCCGGCGACGGCCAACAGGATCACGAAGAAACCGAATTCCTCGGGAGAGAGCTCATTTCCATCGATGTCCGCTTCGATCAGCGTCGTGACGATGTCGTCGGCGGGGCACTTCTTGCGCTCGTCCGCCATCTGGTACGCGTAGCCGAGGATCTCCATCGACGCGGCCTGTGGGTCGATGTCCAGTTCTGGGTCGTCGTAGCCCGTCATCTGGTTCGACCAGTCGAACACCTTCAGCCGATCCTCCTGCGGCACGCCGAGCAGTTCGGCGATCGCCTGCAGCGGAAGCTCACATGCCACCTGGGTGACGAAGTCGCCGGCCCCCGATTCGGCGGCCTCCTTCACGATCCGCTCGGCGCGTTCGGTGAGTTCTTCGCGCAGGCTGTTGATCGCGCGCGGCGTGAAGCCGCGGGAGACGAGTTTGCGGAGTTTCGTGTGCTCGGGAGCGTCTTTGTTGATGAGGATAAAACGCTGCATCTCGATGTTTTCGCGCGGAATGTCGTCGGCGAAGCGCACGATCGCGGTGTTCTCGTGGGTGGAGAAGACGTCGCTGCGCCGCGACACCTCCTTGACGTCCTCGAGCTTGCTGACGACCCAGTAGCCGTCGTCGTGGAAGCCACCGATCTCCGGCGGCTGCGGGTTCCACCAGATCGGCGCAGTCTTCCGCAGTTCGGCGAACTCCTGGTAGGGGATGCGTTCTGCGTAGATGTCCGGGTCGGTGAAGTCGAAACCCTCTGGAAGATTGGGCTGCGCCACTGCTGTCTCCTGCCCTAAGCCATACACCACTCAGTGATGTGGAACACGTTCTACTAGCATTGAAGCACAAGCCGGGCGACTAGCAAAGGAAAGCTCATTCAGACCTTGCCCAGATAGCAGAACCTGTTCTATTTTCTGAGAACAAGGAAAGGAGCCCGCCGTGGGCACACCCGTCATCGTCGAGGCAGTTCGCACCCCCATCGGAAAGCGCGGTGGCTGGCTGTCCGGATTGCACGCCGCCGAAATCCTCGGCGCCGCTCAGCGGGGCATCCTCGACCGTTCCGGCATCGACCCCGAACTGGTGGAGCAGGTGATCGGCGGTTGCGTCACCCAGGCCGGTGCGCAATCGAACAACATCACCCGGACCGCGTGGCTGCACGCCGGACTGCCCTGGCAGGTCGGCGCCACCACGATCGACTGCCAGTGCGGCTCCGCGCAGCAGGCCAA
Source organism: Rhodococcus sp. USK10 (assembly GCF_019378875.1). Taxonomy (NCBI): domain Bacteria; kingdom Bacillati; phylum Actinomycetota; class Actinomycetes; order Mycobacteriales; family Nocardiaceae; genus Rhodococcus; species Rhodococcus sp. USK10. Next base: position 5,694,075 of record NZ_CP076048.1, on the reverse strand, counting down.
CCATCTGATCGCAGGCCTGATCGCCACGGACGCGATCGACGTCGGAATCGCCTGCGGCATCGAGGCCATGAGCCAGGTGCCGCTCGGGGCGAACGTCGGGGAGAACGCCGGACCACGCAGGCCCGCCGACTGGGACATCGACATGCCCAACCAGTTCGAGGCCGCCGAACGTATCGCCCGTCGCCGCGGAATCACCCGGGCCGACGTCGAGGCCCTCGGAGTCCGTTCGCAGGCACGTGCCAAGCAGGCCTGGGACGAAGGGCGTTTCGACCGGGAAGTGCTGCAGGTGACCGCACCCGTGGTGGACAAGGAAGGCAACCTCACCGGTGAAACCCGGGTCGTGACCCGCGATCAGGGTCTGCGCGACACCACCGCGGAGTCGCTCGCCAAGCTGAAGCCCGTTCTCGAGGGCGGCATCCACACGGCGGGCACGTCCTCGCAGATCTCCGACGGCGCCGCCGCCGTCATGCTGATGGACGAGGCCAAGGCGCGCGCTCTCGGCCTGAAGCCCCGGGCGCGCATCATCTCCCAGGCGCTCGTCGGTTCCGAACCCGAATTCCACCTCGACGGACCCGTCCAGGCCACGGCGCGCGTCCTCGAACGCAGCGGCATGAAGATCGGCGACCTCGACCTGTTCGAGGTGAACGAGGCGTTCGCCTCGGTGCTGCTGTCGTGGGCGTCGGTGCACGAGCCCGACATGGACAGGGTGAACGTCAACGGCGGCGCGCTCGCGCTCGGACATCCCGTGGGCAGCACCGGGTCCCGGCTCATCACGACGGCGCTGCACGAACTCGAGCGCACCGACGGGTCGACGGCCCTGATCACGATGTGCGCCGGCGGCGCACTGGCCACCGGCACCATCATCGAGCGGATCTAGGGCCGCCCGATGAATGCGCCCGCCCCCGCCCGACCGCCCGGTCTCGACTCGAAGTGGACGGCCTCCCTCATCAAGTGGATGTCGAAGATCAACGTCGTGCTGTACCGGCGGACGGGCGGGCGACTGGGCAGCAAATGGCGCGTCGGCAGCGCCTTCCCGCGCGGGTTGCCCGTCTGCCTGCTCACCACCACCGGCCGTAAGAGCGGCGAGCCCCGGATCAGCCCGCTGCTGTTCCTCGAGGACGGCGACCGCATCATCCTCGTCGCGTCGCAGGGCGGCCTCCCGAAGCACCCGATGTGGTACCTCAACCTGCGCGCGAACCCGCAGGTGACCGTCCAGGTGAAGTCGCGGTTCCGGCCGATGACCGCCCAGGTGGCGGACCCCGGGGAACGCGCGCGGCTGTGGCCGCGGCTCGTCGACATGTACGCGGACTTCGACAACTACCAGGCCTGGACGGACCGCACGATCCCCGTCGTCGTCTGCACACCCCGATAGCAGTTGTATGTACCGTCGGGTAACGCGTGCCATGTCGGAGGACTTCTTGCAGTATTGACGCGTACGGACTTGTAGGACGGCCGAGGGCGAGGAATTGCAGATGAGTACACAGGTTCAAGATCGGATACACGACCGTCGAGAGCTCACCGCGGTCCTGCTGCGCGCACTCGAGCAGCGGCACGAGGTTCTCGACGCCATCGTCGACAGTGAGGACCACGCCGAGGCCCTCACCACCGTGGCCGGACTCCTCGAGACGACCGAGGCGTACGCGGAAGCCGTCCTCAACCTGACATTCCGCCGCCTCACCAAGGTCGAGCGGCGCCGCATCCAGACGGAACTGAAGGACCTCGACGCCACGCTGGAGTGGACCGCGACGGACCGGCCCGCGAGCACCGGCCGCAACTTCCGCCTCCGCCCGTTCACCGAAACCGACGAGGACGCCGCCCTGTTCCGGCGCCGGTGCGTCGAGCAGGTCGACGACGCGGGCACGCAATGGTCCGAGGAGCGGGTCGAGAAGGAGCGCGCGGAGGGCCTGAGCCGGGTCGACGACGAGTCCGCCGCGTGGTTCGTGTGTGAGGACACCGCGGAGAACACGGCCGTCGGCATGGTGTTCGGCGAGTTGTCGGGACGCGAGGTCGACGTCGCGATCTGGATCTCCCCCGACGCTCGGAAGAAGGGTTACGGCACCGCGGCCGTGAAGCACAGCCGTCAGGAACTCGCCGCCGAGTTCCCGGGAACCGTCCTGGTGGTCCGCGCTCCCGCCTGACCCCCAGGTGAGTGGCGAAGCGTGCGGGAGCACACTTCGCCACTCACGTGCGGTGGTCGGGGCCGCGCTGCTTGGTGACGCCCTGGGCCCAGCGGTAGTCGGGTTTGCCGCTCGGTGTGCGATGGACGGCGTCTTCCACCCACACCAGCCGCGGAATCTTGTAGCCGGCCAGGCTCTGCCGCACGTGCTGCTCGAGGCCGGCGAAGTCGACGCCCCGGCCGTCGCGTGCCTGCACGACCGCGGACACCCGGTGCCCCCACCGTTCGTCGGGGACGCCGACGACGATGGCGTCGTACACGTCGCGGTACGCCTTCACCGCGCTCTCCACCTCTTCGGCGAACACCTTCTCGCCGCCGGTGTTGATCACCATGTTGCCGCGACCGAGCAGGGTGATCGACCCGTCGGCCTCGATCCGCGCGCGGTCGCCCGTGACGACCACCGATCGTCCGTCGACCTCACGGAAGATTTCCCGGGTCTTCTCCGGGTCGTTGTAGTACCCCAGCGGAACGTATCCGCCCTTGGCGAACCAGCCGTCGACCCCGGAGCCCGGTTCGACGGGACGACCGGCGTCGTCGATCACCAGCGCGTACCGCCCCGCCGGGACCCGGGGACCACCCACCTGCGTCTCCCCCTTCGTCGCGAAACCGATTCCCCCGAAACCGGTCTCGGACGCGCCGATCGAATCGGACACCAGCAGACCCGGGAACGCCTCGAGGAACGCGTCCTTGATCACCGGGGAGAACAGCGCGGCTCCCGATGCGACCACGCCGAGACTCGACGTGTCGGTCCGGGCCGGGTCGAGGGACTCGATCAGCGGCCGCCCCATCGCGTCGCCGGTGATGATGAGGATCTGCACCCGGTGCCGCTCGACGAGTTCCCACGTCCGGTCGGCGTCGAATTTCGATTCCAGCAGCACCGTGTTCCCGCTGAACAGCGCGGTGAACGTCGGCATCATCGCGGCGGCGTGGATCAGCGGCGGCAATGCGAACCACAGGGTCGGCTCCCCCTGCGCCCCGACCCGCGACTGCTGGTACTCGTCGTCGATCGCCTCACCGGTGTAGAAGTCGAGACCGCCGGCGAGGACGCGCCAGATGGCCTCGTGCGTCCACACCACACCTTTCGGACGTCCGGTGGTGCCGCCGGTGTACATGATGAACAGGTCTTCGGAACTGCGTCCACCGAAGTCGCGGTCGCCGCTGCCGGACAGCGCCTCCTCGTACGGGATGGAGTCGCTGGGCACACCGGCGCCGCCGAGATCGTCCTCGACGACGACGGTGTGCCGGATCCTCGGCAGCGACGGCAGCACCTCCGCGATGCGCGGCGAGTAGATGCGGTGGTGGACGACGGCGTCGAGTTCGGCGTTGCCGTACACGTAGGCGAGTTCGTCGCTGGTGTACCGGTAGTTGATGTTCACCGGGACCGCGCGAATCTTGTACGCCGCCAGCAGCGTCTCCATGGTTTCGATGGAGTTGTGCAGGTGCACGCCGATGTGCGAACCGGCGGTCAGTCCCGCGTCCAGGAAATGGTGGGCCAGCCGGTTGGCGCGGTCCTCCAGTTCCCGGTACGTGACGCGGCGAGCGCCACAGATCAGCGCCACCCGCTCGGGCATCACGTCGACGGAGTGCTCGAACAGATCTGCCAGGTTGTAGGCCACGGGGTGTGTCCTCTCAGACGACGGTGAGCGGAAGGGGAATCCCTCGATCGGTGAAGGCGAAATCGGCCCCGGTGCTGAACCGGGTGAGCGCGACCTCGGGCGCCTCCTTCGCGGGCGGTTCACCGGTCACGACCTCCACCGTCAGCGCCGTGTCCGTCTCCTCGACCACCTGCACGGCGAACTTCGGCGACACTCCGCGCACCAGGGCGGTCAACGGCGCGAGATGCTCGCCGTCGATCATGGACGGCCACGCCCCGTCGACCGACGCGCCGCACTCGCGGCCGAGGGTGAGCAGCAGTCGGTGGTCGAGGGAGATCGTGACGTCCACGTACTGACGGGGATTCAGCGCCGGATGCACGGCGAGGACGACGGCCAGCCCCTCGAGGTCGGCGGGCAGCCCCAGCGCGTTCCGGATCCGCTCCGACGTGAGGCCGGCGATGCCGGTGAGTTGCTTGCGGGCGATGTCGAGGGCGGCGTCGCCGTCCGTGCGGGCCCGCACCGCGAGCAGGAAACCGAGCGTCAGCAGGTGCTGCTGCACACACACCTCCTCCGCGATCCGGGTCAGCGCCGAATGGGAGAAGTCCGGGAACCGCAGATCGGCGAGGAGCGCGCCCGCGTAGTCGTGCTGTCCCGGACCGACGGTGTCGATCGGCGACAGCCCGACCGTCGCCGCCCGCGACTTCCCCACCGTCACCAGCCCGTCCGGGACCGGCGGCGGCACATGTGCGTCGTCGATGGTGACCGTCCAGAGGCAGTGCGGTGTCCGGTCCGCGGGCCGTCGCGGCGGACGGTGCACGGGACGCACCTGCGCGTGCGGGTTGGTGGCCAGGGCGGTGGCGTCGAACGTCGGGTCCTCGATGTCGTGGCACATGGCCGTGACGTACTCGTCGCCCATCGGTTCGACGTCCATCAGCGCCCCGCAGTGGTCCAGCCAGAACTCGCCGTGGTCGTGATCGGTGACGCGGTACCGGAAGTCCATGAACTGGGGCGGCGCACCGATGTCGAGTTGCAGGCCCTTGAAGATCGTCACGACGCCGTCGCCCTCGAACCCCAGCGCGCGCTGCATCCGCCGCGCGTAGATCGGGCTCGACGCCATCCACTCCTCGATCGCGACCTGCGTCATGCCCTCGCGGCCGAACGCCCCGATCAGGTGCGGCATCCCGGAGCGGTCGATGAGGTGACCGCACAGCAGCAGTTCCGGCACGAGGATCGCCAGATCCTCGCGGGACAGATCCGCGAACGACGCCGGAACCTTCACCGTGCTCACCACAGCGAGACCGGGGCCTTACCGACCGGATACCACCCCGGCAGCCGACCCGACGTCGCGCGCTGGATCCGCGCGTTCATGCCGTCGGACATCGCGTTGTTCGTGATCATCTCGAGGAACAGGCTCGAGACGTTGCCGAAGTCGAAGAAGTCACGCTGCCAGGACCATTGGAAGTTGCCGCCGTACCGGAACCAGCTGCCACCGATCCCGGTGACCTGATAGTGCGTGCCGTCGTCGCGGGTGCGTTCGGACACCTGCTTCCAGAATCCGATGACGTCGCCGCTGCGGTCGTCGATGACGAACTGCTGATACGGGTACTGCCAGCCCTCGAGCCCGTCCATCTCCTGCCCGAGCGCCAGGTCGCGGATCTCGTCCCGGCCGACGGCCATGAAGTCGTCCTTCGGCCCGTAGTTCCATCCGTACGTGGCGTCCTCGGTGTACATCTCGGCCAGCGGCTTCCAGTCGCCGAGCGACTCGCACCGCTTGTTCTCGTCCACCCAGCGCTGCACCATCTCGTCGAGTTCGGCGCGGTCGAAAGGGGCCATCAGGAATCTCCTTCTGAGTCGGTGTCCGCGAGGATCCGCAGGGCCTGGGTCGGGCAGAAACGCACGGCGCTCTCGACCTCCGCGCGCAGGTTCTCGGGTGGGTCGCCGTCGAGGATCTCGACCTTGCCGTGTTTGGGGACGACGAAGACGTCGGGTGCCTCCATCTCGCACACGGCATGGCCCTGACACAGGTCGAGGTCGGCTTCGACTTTCATCACGTGCTTCGCTTCCGGTACCTCACCGTGCAGGGCTGCTGCAGTTGCACCACCATCTTGCTGTGATCGTTGCGGTACGTCTCGGACGGTTGCGACATCTCGAACTCCCAGTCCTGCAGGAGGATCGAGAAGATCGCCTTCAGCTGCATCAGCGCGAACGCCGCCCCGACGCAGCGGTGCCTGCCTGCGCCGAACGGGATCCACGTCCAGCGGTTGACGATGTCTTCCTGGTTGGGGTCGATGTACCGTTCCGGGTCGAACGTGTCCGGGTTCGGGAAGTCCTCCGCGATCCGGTTGGAGATCGCCGGCGTCGCCGCCACGAGATCGTTCTCGGCGATCCGGTAGCCACCGACCTCGAACTCGCCCCGCGCGACACGCAGCAGGATGATCAGCGGAGGATGCAGCCTCAGCGTCTCCTTCAGTACCGCTTCGAGTTTCGGGATCTGCCTGAGCGCCCCGAAACTGATGTCGGAGCCGTCCGAATAGAGATCGTCGAGTTCCGCGACCACCTGCTTGGCGTAGTCCGGGTGCCGCAGCAGTTCGATCAGCGTCCAGGCCGCGGTGCCGGACGTGGTGTGATGCCCGGCGAACATCATCGAGATGAACATTCCGGTGATCTCGTCGGCGCTGAAGCGCTCGTCGCCGTTCTCGTCCTTGATCGAGACGAGCACGTCGAGCATGTCCCGATCCTCCTTGCCCTGCGGAGGATTCTGGATGCGCCCGGTCATGATGTCCTGGACGAGGGCGACCAACTTCACCCGCGCCTCGTCCCGCCGGCGGAAGCTCTCGATGTCGGCGTACGCGTCGACGTAGGCGATGGGATCGGTGCCCTGCTCGAGCTCGTGATAGAGGTGCGCGAACCGGCCGTCGAGCTGTTCGCGGAACTTCTTGCCGATCAGGCAGGCCGAGGACGTGTAAATGGTCAGCTCCGCGAAGAATTCGAGGAGATCGATCTCCCCCTCGTCGCCCCACTGCGCCACCATCCGGTCGACCTCGTGGGCGATCGTCGCGGCGTGCCCCTTCATCTGCTCACCGCGCAGCGCCTGGTTGTGCAGCATCTCCTTGCGGCGCTCGGGGCTCGCGTCGAACACGACTCCCTCGCCGAAGATCGGCTTCATGAACGGGTAGGCGGCCTGCTGGTCGAGATCCTCGTCGGTGGAGCGGAAGAAGAATTCGTTGGCCTCGGCGCCGGACAGCAACACCACCTTCTTGTCCGCGAGCTGGAAGACGCCGACGTTTCCGCACTCCTCCCGGACGCGGCGCATCAGCGCGATCGGGTCGGTGCGCAGCTCGTCGAGATGTCCGTGCTCGTGCTCACCGCCGGACACACGTTGCGGGGTAACCAGGTTCATTCTCCATCCTTTCGCAGGGGCGCCTCGGGCTGCACCTCGATCAGCACCAGGTGTGCACCGCGGGGCGCACTGACGGTGGCGACGACGGCGTCGGCGATCGCGGAGGCGCGCAGGAAGTACGAGTGCCGGGCGAATCCCCATTTCGCCCAGTCTTCGAGGACGGGTCCGATGACCTCCTCGGTGGTGTTCATTCCCATCGACGTCTGCGTGGGCCCGGGGCGCACGACCGATGCCCGGACACCGGTGCCCTCCAGTTCCATCCGCATCTGCCTGCCCATCATTTCGACACCGGCCTTGCCGGCGTTGTAGGCGCCCATCCGGGGCCGGGGCGTGTCCGCGCAGTCGGATCCGATGAGAACGAAGTCTCCGCGGCGGCGTTCGATCATGCCGGGAAGGATGCGGTGCGCGAGACGCTGCGCCCCGACGAGGTGGACGTTGACCTGGTTCAGGAACTGGTCCGGGTCCATCTCGTGTGCGACGGAGAACTCGAGGTCGCCGGCTCCCGACAGCGCGATCTCGGTGGGGCCGAGAGCGCTCTCCGCCGCGGTGACGAAGGCGTCGACCGACGCGGTGTCGGTGACGTCGAGGAAGTGCGCGAACGCTTCTCCCCCGTTGCTGCGGATCTTCTCCGCGATCTCCTCGCACTCCGCGACCCGGCGGGCGCCGAGCGCGACAGGGTGACCGGCCTCGGCCAGCGCGTAGGCCGTCGCCGTGCCGATGCCCGACGACGCCCCGGCGACGATCGACGGCCGGCGCTGCGGGTTGGGTTCGAACCTAGGCATCGCGGACCTGCACTTTCAGGGGAAGGGTGGCGAAACCGCGGACGTTGGTCGAGTGGACCCGCACGCTGTTGGCCTCGTCGACGTCGTAATCGTCTATGCGGGAGACGAGTTCGGTGAGAGCGATCCGCGCTTCGAGCCGCGCCATGTGGGCGCCGAGGCAGAAGTGGGTGCCGCCGCCGAAGCTCGCCAGCTTGTTGGACGTGTCCCGGCCGATCCGATATTCGTCGGCGTCCTCGAACACCGCCGAGTCGCGGTTCGCAGAGCCGATGAGGATCAGCACCTTGTCGCCGGCGGGGATCGTGCGGTCGTGGAAGTCGAGGTCGACGGCCGCCGTCCGCGCGACCATCTGGCTGGATGTGTCGAAGCGCAGCGTCTCCTCCACCCAGTCGGGCACGCGGCGCACGTCGTCGAACACGTGCCTGGCCTCGTCCGGGTAGCGGAACCCCCAGTACAGCGCGTTGCCGAGAAGTTTGGTGGTGGTCTCGTTGCCCGCCACCACCATCAGGAACATGAACGCGATGATCTCGTCGTCGGTGAGCCGGTCGCCGTCGATCTCCGCCTCGAGCAGGGCGGACGTCAGATCCTCGGTCGGCTTCCTGCGTCGCTCCGCCAGCATGTCGGCGTAGTAGCCGACGAGGTAGAGCGACGCCTCCATCGCGGCACGCGGCACGTCGAGGACGCCCTCCTCGCGGTGCACCACCAGGTCGGCGAGGCGGCGGAGTTCGACGCGATCGGTCTCCGGTACCCCCATCAGTTCCGAGATCACGTCCATCGGCAGTTTGCCCGCGAACTCGGCGATCCAGTCGAACTCGCCCGCCTCGAGTGCCGGGTCGAGGTACTGCCGGGTGAGGTCCAGGATCCGGCCCTCGAGTTCGTTCACCCGCCTCGGGGTGAACCCGCGGGACACCAACTGACGCATCCGCATGTGCCGCGGATCATCCAGTGCGAGAAAGGACATCGTCTTGTGGGCGTGCGGACCGTAGGCCGCCGGGTCGAGCGACACCCCGTTCGCGCTCGACAGGCGCTGGTTGTCGCGGAAGGCCGCGACGACGTCCTCGTGCCGGGACAACGCCCAGAAGTCGAGTTCCTCGTTGTAGTAGGCCGGCGCTTCTTCCCGCAGTCTTCGATACGTGACGTACGGATCTTCGTGGAAGCCATAGTCGTACGGATTGAACGTCACCGGATTGTGTGACACCCCGGGCATCGAGGCTGCGGTCATGGCATCTACTCCAGAATCAGCTTGGCGGAAGTTTCGAGTCGATCGGCGAATTGGGCGTAGGACCCGTATCCCATGCCCGCGCGGACCAGGCCGCCGGCGTACAGCAGCTCGAGCGCCTCGAGGACGTCGGGATCATGGCCTTCGCCCAGTGCGGTGGCGAGGCGATCACGGATCTCCAGCCCGATGCGGGCGCGGAGGTGCTCCACGTCGGGGTCGCGGCCGAGCAGCGCGTTGGTGACGGCTCCGGCGAGTTCGGGTTCGTCCGCCACCAGCAGGGCGATGTGGCGGAGCACGGCGACGACGCGTCCGGTGCGATCGAGTCCGTCGTCCGCCGGCTGCGGTGAGCCGGCGAGACGCCGCCAGAAGACCTCGGCGACGAGGTGCTCCTTCGACGAGAAGTACGTGTATGCCGTCGCGGGCGCGACACCGGCGATCCCGGCCACCGAACGGACGGTGAGCCCGGCGAATCCCTCTTCACGCAGTACTTCGACGGCCGCCCTGGTGAGGCGGTCGACGGTGTCGGCCTGCTTCTCGGTCAGACGGCGGCGGGTGGACTCGAAATTCATACTACTGGACACGTGTCTGGACGCTACTACAGTTACCGGCCGCTGGCAACGAAAATCGGGGCCTCACACCGGACTGCGCGGGTGAATCCGCACGGGCATCGTCTTGATGCCGCTGATGAAATTCGACCGCAGCCGGGCCACCGGCCCGGTGGATTCCACGCGGTCGATTCGCGCGGCGAGGGTCTCGAACAGGATCCTCAGTTCGAGCCGCGCCAGGTGCGCGCCGAGGCAGAAGTGCACCCCGCTACCGCCGAATGCGATCTGCGGGTTGGGACTCCGGCCGATGTCGAACCGGTACGGTTCGTCGAACACCGCCTCGTCCCGGTTCGCGCTCGGGTAGTAGATCACCACCTTGTCGCCGGCCCGGACCAACTGGTCGCCGATGTACGCGTCCCGGGTGGCGGTGCGCCGGAAATCCATCACCGGGGTCACCCACCGCAGGACCTCTTCCACCGCGCTCGCGACCAGTTCGGGCTCCGACTGCAGTCGCCGCCACTGATCGGGATGATCGATGAACGCCTGCATCCCCCCGGCGGTCGCGTTACGCGTCGTCTCGTTCCCCGCCACCACGAGCAGGACGAAGAACATGTTGAATTCCATCTCGGTGAGCGTGTCGCCGTTCACGTCCGGCTGCACGAGCTTGGTGACGATGTCGTCCCGCGGCTCGATGCGGCGTTGCGCGGCAAGCTCGTTCGCATACAGGAAGATCTCGGCGGCGGCCATCTCCCCGTCGGCCTGGGTGGTGCCGTACTCGGGATCGTCGAAGCCGATCATCCGATTGGACCAGTAGTACAGCCTGTCGACGTCACCGGGCGGCGCCCCCAGCAGTGCCGCGATGACCTCCAGCGGTAGCGGCGCCGCCGCCTCGGGGACGAAGTCGACGTCACGCGCCTCGAGGAGTCGGTCGACGATCCGGGTACAGATGTCGCGGATGTGCCCCTCGAGCACCTTGACCGTGCGCGGAGTGAATCCGCGACTGACCAGTTGCCGCAACCGGGTGTGGTCGGGTGGATCGAGGTTGACGAGCATGGCGGCCTGCTTCGCGCGGGTCTGCTCGTCGAAGTCGTCGATCTGGGTGGTGCCCACCGCCGACGAGAACGTCGCGCTGTCGCGGGACACGGCGACGACGTCGGCGTGCCTGGTCACCGCCCAGAATCCGGTGCCGTTCTCCTCGGGTTGCCAGTAGACGGGTTCACTCGACCGCAGGTGGTCGAAGAATGCGTAGGGCACCCCCTCGGTGTAGATGTCGGGGGATTTCAGATCAATCCGAGATGCGGTCATTCACTGCTCCTCGATCCGATAAACGAATGTGATGCGTCTTAAACTACACACTTTCATTTAGAATGGAAGACCGTATGCTGAGGTCATGGCGAAAGGACAGAACGCACCGATCCGACGTCGCACCCTCACCCGCGACAAGGTCGTCGATGCCGCGATCGAGATCATCGACGAACTCGGCTGGGAGCAACTGTCGATGACGAGCCTCTCGGCGCGGCTGAACGTCGTCACCGCCTCGCTGTACAACCACGTGCGCAACCTCGACGACATCCGCGGCGCCGTACAGGTGCGCACCATGACGGAACTCGGCGCGCACCTGCGCGAAATCGCCATGGGCCGAACCGGTCCCGACGGCCTCCGCGCCCTCGTCGACGCGCACCGCGCCTGGGCCACCCAGCATCCGCACCGGTACCAGACACTCACCACCAGCCCCGTCGACCGCGACGCCTTCATCTCCGCCGCACTCGACGCCAACACGGCACTCCGCACGATGCTGGCGTCGTGCGGACTGCCACCCGAGGACACCCTCGACGCCGCCGTCAGCGTCTTCGCCGCCATGCACGGCTTCGTGATGCTGGTGAACACCGACTTCCTCGGCAACGAACTGGACCTGGACTCGATCTACGAATCCGTACTGCGCGGCGCACTCGCCAGCGTCGGGTGGCCGGAGCACACGCCCACACGGTCCTGACAGCGCTGATCGCGACGGATCGACGGCAATTCACCGAAACCATTCCGATCGGTCGCTTTTTGCTGCACCATTCACAGAGGACGACTCACGCCCCGACGAACAGGACTCCAGGATGCGCACGATCGCCCGCACCACCCTCCTCGCCGCTGCGGCCATCCCCCTGGCCATCGCCGCCGCCCCGGCCTCGGCCGCCGAGGCCACCGACATCACCTACGCCTTCGGCGTCGACGGATCGACCGTCACCAACACGATCACCAACAACACCGGTGCCACCATCGGCTGCACGACCTCGCTCGCCCTCGCCCCCGACGGCGTGCTCCCACCGATCGCCGAAGTCGTCGGCCCCGGGCAATCCCTCTACCAGCAGGACGACATCCCACCCGGAACGACCACACAGTCGGTGCTCGACGTCCCCGACGGCTCCTACGTCGCACTCGCCTCCTGCGGGCGGGAGGGCGACGACCCGGCCCTGTGGGTGTCCGACTACCCCGGCATCGAGCAATTCCTGGTCCAGTTCCCGATGCCCGCCTACACCGTGGAGCAAGCATCCTCGGTCGTCACCGTGCCGAGGGTCGCCCCCGCGCCACCCGCCGCCGCCATCCCCGATGCGAGTGATCCGGGCAAGATCTTCGGCAGCTGACCGCATTCGTCACCGAAACACGGCTGATCGTCCGCGGCGCAGGCAAGGAAGGGTGCGGATGTTCGAACGGTTCTCCGACCACGCACGCAGGGTCTTCATCGTCGCCGCCGAGACCGCCCGCGCACACCACCAACCCGCCGTCGGCACCGAGCATGTCCTCGTCGGGATTCTCGAGGCCGGCGGACCCGGCGGCGACGCCCTCACGTCCTGGGAAGTCACCACACACGCCGTCGAGAGCAAGCTCACCGACGTCAGCCCACACGAAGGCTTCGACCCCACCGGGCACATCCCGTTCACCCCGAAGACCAAGAAGGTCATCGAATCCAGCCTGCGCCAGACCGCACTGTTCGGGCACGAGGAAATCGGCACCGCCCACCTTTTACTCGCCCTCCTCGGCGACCCCGCCTCCACCGGGTCACGGATCCTCACCGAGATCGCCCCGATCAGCATCACCGAGATGCGCGAACACCTCCGCCGCGAACTCGAACAGCATCCGACCACCGGCCCCACGCACGTGATCCCCATCCGACTCAGCGACGACGAACACACCCGCGCCGATCTCGCCGCCCGCGCCGCCGGACAACGCCTCGAGACCTGGCTTCACGACCGCATCGTCGACGCCCTCGAACAACCCGAATAGGCGCCGGCCATTGTCCCGCCGCCACGGCATAGGTGCCGCCATCGCTGAATTACCTTGTTCGCAAACAACTCCGAAAACCACGACACCCCCGGGTCGGACCCGGGGGTGTCGTGAATTCAGGCTCAGTCTCGCACGGCCTCGAGCGTGCTGTTCAGCGTCGCGCTCGGACGCATCACGGCGGCGGTCTTCTCGCCGTCCAGCTTGTAGTAGCCGCCGATGTCGACCGCGCTTCCCTGCACCTCGATGAGTTCGCGCACGATGGTGTCTTCGTTCTCGTCCAGCGCCTGGGTGAGCGTGGCGAAGCGCTCCGCCAGCTCCTTGTCCTCGCTCTGCGCGGCAAGTTCCTGCGCCCAGAACTTCGCGAGGTAGAACTGGCTGCCCCGGTTGTCGAGCTCGCCGGTCTTGCGCGACGGGTTCTTGTTCTCGTCGAGCAGCTTGCCGGTGGCCGCATCGAGCGTCTTGGCCAGGATCTTCGCGCGCTCGTTGTCGGTCTTGGTACCCAGCTCCTCGAGGCTGACGGCCAAAGCCAGGAACTCACCGAGCGAATCCCAGCGCAGGTGGTTCTCCTCCACCAGCTGCTTGACGTGCTTGGGCGCCGAGCCGCCGGCACCCGTCTCGTACATGCCGCCGCCGGCCATCAGCGGCACGATCGACAGCATCTTGGCGCTCGTCCCGAGTTCCAGGATCGGGAACAGGTCGGTGAGGTAGTCGCGCAGGATGTTGCCGGTCGCAGCGATGGTGTCCAGACCGCGGATCAGGCGTTCCAGGGTGTACCGCATCGAGCGCACCTGCGACATGATCTGGATGTCGAGGCCCTCGGTGTCGTGATCCTGCAGGTACAGGTTGACCTTCTTGATCAGCTCGTTCTCGTGCGGGCGGTACGGGTCGAGCCAGAACAGGACCGGCATGCCGGAGTTGCGTGCCCGGGTGACCGCGAGCTTGACCCAGTCGCGGATCGGCGCGTCCTTGACGGTGCACATGCGCCAGATGTCGCCGGCCTCGACGTGCTGGGTGAGCAGCACCTCACCGGTCTCGACGTCCACGAAGTTGGCGTCGCCCTCCTCCGGGATCTCGAAGGTCTTGTCGTGCGAGCCGTACTCCTCGGCCTTCTGCGCCATGAGCCCGACGTTGGGGACGGTGCCCATCGTCGTCGGGTCGAATGCGCCGTTGGTCTTACAGAAGTTGATGATCTCCTGGTAGATGCGCGCGAACGTGGATTCCGGCATCACTGCCTTGGCGTCCTTGGGGCGTCCGTCCGCGCCGTACATCTTGCCGCCGGAGCGGATCATCGCGGGCATCGAGGCGTCCACGATCACGTCGCTGGGCGAGTGGAAGTTCGAGATGCCGCGGGCGGAGTCGACCATGGCCAGCTCGGGGCGGTGCTCGTGGCAGTCGTGCAGGTCCTGGATGATCTCCTCGCGCTGCGTGCTGGGCAGCGTCTCGATCTTGTCGTAGAGATCACCGAGACCGTTGTTGACGTTGACACCCAGTTCGTCGAACAGTGCCTGATGCTTGGCGAAGGCATCCTTGTAGAAGGTCTTCACCGCGTGGCCGAAGACGATGGGGTGCGAAACCTTCATCATCGTCGCCTTGACGTGGAGCGAGAACATGACGCCCGTCTTGCGCGCGTCCTCCATCTGCTCCTCGTAGAAGTCGAGCAAGGCCTTCTTGCTCATGAACATGCTGTCCATGATGTCGCCCTCGCCCAGGTCCACCTCGGGCTTGAGGACGACCGTCTCGCCGGCCTTCGTGACCAGCTCCATCCGGACCTTGCGCGCCCGGTCCAGCGTCATCGACTTCTCGGAGTGGTAGAAGTCGCCGTGCCGCATGTGCGCGACGTGGCTGCGCGAAGCCATCGACCACTCGTCCATGCTGTGCGGGTGCTTGCGTGCGTACTGCTTGACGGCCCGGGGTGCACGACGGTCGGAGTTGCCCTCACGCAGGACCGGGTTGACGGCGCTGCCGAGGATCTTGCCGTAGCGCTGACGGATCTCGCGCTCCTCGTCGGACTTGGGGTCGTCCGGGAAGTCGGGAATCTTGTAGCCCTTGCCCTGCAGTTCCTTGATGGCGGCCAGGAGCTGCGGTACGGACGCGCTGATGTTGGGCAGCTTGATGATGTTCGTCTCGGGCAGCTGCGTCAGGCGACCCAGCTCGGCGAGGTTGTCGGGGACGCGCTGCTCTTCGGTGAGGTTCTCGGGGAACTCTGCCAGGATTCGCGACGCCACGGAAATGTCGCTGGAATCGATCTCGATGCCCGCGGCACCGGCGAAGGTCCGCACGATCGGCAGGAAGGCGTACGTCGCGAGCAGCGGCGCCTCGTCGGTCAACGTATAGATGATGGTTGGCGGCTTATGGGCGCTCATTTGTTTGTTGTTCTCCCGCGTCAGTTCGGTTAAATTCACAGGTTCAGCGTGCAGTTATCGGATCGCGACGAGTATCAGGTTACGTTGCGGCATCGCCGGCGACTTGTCCGAGCACCGCTACCCGCGAGTAACAAACCCCTATACCGACGCACGCTCTCACGCCGTGATTCGCGGCCTATTTCTCCAGCGCCTCGTCGATGAGCTTCTTCTGTTCCTGGGCGTGGCGTTTGCGCGATCCCGTCGCCGGGGCGGCGGAGGCCGGGCGCGACACGAGGCCGATGCGACGCGAACCGATGGTCCCGAGCTCGCTGAGGAGGAACGTCCAGGCACCCTGGTTTCTCGGCTCTTCCTGCACCCACACCAGTTCGGCGTTGGGGTAGGAGCCGACGACGTCAGCCAGCTCCGCTTCGGGCAGCGGGTAGAACTGTTCGATTCTCACCAGGGCGATCTGCGGATCCGGAGACTTGGCGAGCGTGTTGTACAGCTCGTAATACAGCTTCCCCGTCACCAACAGCACGCGGCGGACGCCGGCCTTGTCGATCGCCCGCTGATCGTCGACGACGGGTTCGAACGTGCCGCCGGTGAAATCGGTCAGAACGCTGGTCGCGGCACGGATACGCAACATCGACTTCGGGGTGAACACGACGAGCGGCTTTCGGGGGTGAGCGTAGGCCTGACGGCGGAGGAGGTGGAAGTACGACGCGGGCGTCGACGGCTGCGCCACCGTCATGTTGTTCTCCGCGCAGAGCTGCAGGAAGCGTTCGATGCGCGCCGAGGAGTGATCCGGTCCGCTGCCTTCGTAGCCGTGCGGCAGAAGCAGCACCAGCGAGGACTGCTGTCCCCACTTCTGGTCGGCCGAGCTGATGAACTCGTCGATGACAATCTGGGCACCGTTCGCGAAATCGCCGAACTGCGCCTCCCACAGAACCAGCGCGTCGGGCCGTTCCACCGAGTAGCCGTATTCGAATCCCATTACGGCGTACTCACTGAGCAGCGAGTCGTAGATCCAGAACCGACCCTGACCCTCCGCAATGTTGGTGAGCGGGAACCATTCCTGACCATTGTCGCGGTCGTGAAGCACGGCGTGGCGTTGGACGAACGTGCCGCGGCGACTGTCCTGACCGGTCAGCCGGACCGGTGTCCCCTCCACCAACAGTGAGCCGAATGCCAGGAGCTCGGCGAAGGCCCAATCGATGTCCCCTTCGCGGCTCATCTCCACTCGATTGTCGAGCAGCTGTTGCAACTTCGGGTGCACGGTGAAGCCCGGCGGCCGTTTGCCGAAGGCATCTCCGACGAGCGCGATCACGTCGGGACTCACCCCGGTTCCGTCGGGCCCGGTCACCGCGTCGGGTCCGAAAGCAAGCGTGCTCTCCAGCGCGTCGATCGGGGTTGTCGAGGAGTCCGGCGCGAGGTCGTGCTGTCCGGCCCGAGTCTCGGCGAAGGCGTTCTCGAGCCGACCACGGAAGTCCCGGTTGGCCTGCTCGTACTCCTCGATCGTGATGTCACCCCGCCCGATCAGCGCCTCCGTGTACAGGGTCCGGACGCTGCGCTTGGTCGCGATGAGATCGGACATGTGCGGCTGTGTCATCGACGGATCGTCGGCTTCGTTGTGCCCGCGCCGGCGGTAGCAGACGAGGTCGATGACGACCTCGCGATGGAACTTCTGGCGGTAGGCGAACGCGAGTTCCGCCACCATCCGTCGGGTAGACCGAACTCCGTGCCTCACCTGGCAGGGTCGTGAAGCCCACCTGGTTGTTGATGTTGATGCGGATCGTGCCGCCCGTGCGGTAGCCGCGCAACTGTGACATCTGCATGGTCTCGCCGACGACACCCTGACCGGCCATCGCCGCGTCGCCGTGGATGATGATCGGCAAGGTCGGGAACGTTCCGGCCGGCCTCCGGTCCTGCCGGGCCCGCACGATGCCCTCCAGCACACCGTCGACCGCGTCGAGATGGGAAGGATTCGCCCCGACGTAGACAGGGATCGTCTCGCCATCGGTGCCGGTGAAGATTCCCTCGGTACCCAGGTGGTATTTCACGTCCCCCGAGCCGTCGAACGTGTCCGAAAGATCGGTGCCCTCGAACTCGTGGAATACCTGACCGTAGGTCTTGCCTGCGATGTTCGTGAGCACGCTGAGTCGTCCGCGGTGCGCCATCGCGATGGCCACATCGTCGAGACCACTCTCGGCCGCCGCATGCATGATCGCGTCCAGCAAGGGGATCGTCGATTCGCCGCCTTCGAGGCTGAACCGCGTCTGGCCGATGTACTTCGTCTGGAGGAAGGTCTCGAAGGCTTCCGCTTCATTGAGCTTGCCCAGAATCCGCAGTTGCTGATCGTGGGTCGGCTTCGAATAGGGCCGCTCGACCCGGTTCTGGATCCACGCGCGTTGCTCCGGATCCTGGATGTGCATGTACTCGATGCCGACCGTGCGGCATAAGCGTCACGCAGAACACCGACGATGTCGCGAAGTTTCATCGGCCGCCGGTCGCGGCCGAAGTCACCGGTGACGAACTCCCGGTCCAGGTCCCAGAACGTGAGCCCATGACTTTCCACGTCCAGATCGGGGTGTGACCTCTGGACGTATTCGAGAGGGTCGACGTCGGCCATCAGGTGACCACGGGTGCGGAACGCATCGATGAGTTGCTGTACACGCGCTGTCTTGTCGACCGCGCTCGTCGGATCCACCCTGATGTCGGGTGCCCAATGGATGGGTTCATAGGGGATTCGCAAGGCCGCGAAGATCTCTTCGTAGAACCGATGCTGCCCGATGAGGAGTTCATGGACTCGCCCGAGGAATTCGCCGGAAGCCGCGCCCTGGATGACGCGGTGATCGTAGGTGCTCGTCAGGGTGACCGTTTTGCCGATGGCGAGATCGGCAAGGGTCTGTTCGCTGGCCCCGTGGAACTCCGCCGGATACTCCAGGGCGCCCGCACCGATGACACAACCCTGGCCTTTCATCAGGCGGGTGATCGAATGCTCCGTCCCGATGCCGCCGGGGTTGGTCAACGACAGCGTCGTATCGGCAAAATCCTCGACGGTCAACGCGTTGCTTCGCGCCTTGACGGTGAGAGCCTCGTACGCCTCCAGGAATTCACCGAAACTCATGGCGTCTGCGCGCTTGATGTTCGGGACGACAAGGAATCTCGATCCATCGGGTTTCGCGACGTCGACGGCGATCCCGAGGTTCACGTGTTCGGGTGTCACGGCGAACGGCTTGCCGTCCACTTCGGCGTACGACACGTTCTGGCTCGGAAATTCCTTCAGGGCCTGTACGAGCGCCCAGCCGATCAGGTGCGTGAAACTGATCTTGCCCCCACCCGCCCGGGTCATGTGGCTATTGATGACGATGCGATTGTCGATCATCAGCTTCGCGGGGATCGTGCGGACGCTCGTAGCGGTCGGAATACCCAGGCTGGCGGTCATGTTGGTGACCAGAGACCTGGCCATCCCGCGAATCGCGGCTGCCGGTTGCCGGCTGCCTGCAATCGGTTCAGCCTCCGCCTCGGTCATGGTCTTCGGTCCGATCACGGTGACTGACACAGCCGATCTCCTACGCCTGTTCGCTTCGATACGTTTCTGCCGGAACGCAATTGGGTCGATCTGGACCCGCGTCGGCCACGTCTTCCGGCTCGAACTTCGACGGCCTGCCGGATGCTCTCTGCTTCCCAGCATTGAACTATTTTGTACCTAGCGGTCAAATACTCGGTGTGCGGTGGGTCACTCGCATCCTCGGATGCGTTCGTGCCTGTTCGTCACGGACACCCCGACACCGGAACGGTGGGTGCGGGCTCCGGATCGGGGTGTTCGGGTGAGTTCTCGCTAGTCGGTGACGCCTTCTGCACGAGCAGCGGCGGCGACTGCCTCCGCGACAGCGGGGGCGACGCGAGGATCGAGCGGGCTGGGAACGATCCTGTCCACAGCCAGCTCGTCACCGACGACCGAGAGGATCGCCTCGGCGGCGGCGAGCTTCATGCCCTCGGTGATCCGGCGGGCGCCGGCATCCAGGGCGCCCTTGAACACACCGGGGAAGGCGAGCACATTGTTGATCTGGTTCGGGAAATCCGAGCGCCCGGTCGCGACGATCGCCGCATGCCGACGGGCGACGTCGGGGTGGATCTCCGGGTCCGGGTTCGACAGCGCGAACACAATCGAATCCTTCGCCATCGTCGCGATCAGCTCCTCCGGGACGGTGCCCGCGGACACGCCGAGGAACACATCCGCCCCGTCGAGGGCTTCGACGACGCCGCCACGGCGGGCGGCCGGATTGGTGCGGGCGGCCAGGTCCACCTTGACCTCGTTGAGGTCCTTCCGGTCGGCGGAGACGATGCCCTTCGAATCCAGCACCGTCACGTCCGCGATCCCGGCGGCGAGCAGGATGTTCGCGCACGCGACACCGGCGGCGCCGGCACCGGAGATCACCACGCGCAACCCACGGATGTCCCGATCCTGGACCTTCACCGCGCCCTTGAGGGCGGCGAGGACGACGATGGCGGTGCCGTGCTGGTCGTCGTGCATCACCGGGCAGTCCAGGGCCTCGATGACCCGCTTTTCGATCTCGAAGCAGCGGGGTGCGGAGATGTCCTCGAGGTTCACGGCACCGAAGCTCGGGCGCAGCCGGATCAGGGTCTCCACGATCTCATCCGGGTCCTTGGTGCCCAGGACCAGCGGGATCGAGTTCAACCCGGCGAAGTTCTTGAACAGGGCGGACTTGCCCTCCATCACCGGAAGGGAGGCGCGGGGGCCGATGTCACCGAGGCCGAGCACCGCGGAACCGTCGGAGACGACTACCACCAGACGACTGGTCCAGGTGTAGCGGTCGGCGAGGGTTTCGTCGGCGGCGATGGCGCGGGAGACCTGCGCGACACCGGGGGTGTATGCGATGGACAGATCCCGCTGGCTGTCCAGCGGGGTCGTCAACTCCACGGACAGCTTTCCCCCGACGTGGCCGGCGAAAATCTCCTCGTCGGTCAGCTCGACCTTCTGCGATGCGGTGGGTTCGGACACAATGGTCATTCTCTACTCATTCCCTTTCGGTATCGACGACCCACGTCAGCGTGTCGTCGCAATCGATCAGCGTGTGCGTGCGCGGCGCACGGGGCTCGTGCCCGGTTCGGGTGCCCCATGGCGCGTGAGTCATTTCTCGATGAGGGCGTCGCCGGGGTCGACGGGCCTGCGGGGTGTGAGTGGTTCGAGGGGGTAGCCGACGGCGATCGCGCCGAGCGGTTCCCAGTCGTCGGGCAGGTCGAGGACACCGCGCACCGTGTCGGCGGCGAAGATCGTCGAACCGATCCAGCAACTGCCGATCCCCCTGGTCGCCAACGACACCAGCAGCCCCTGCACCGCCGCACCGACCGCGACGGTGAACATCGTCGCCTCCGCCGCCCGCCGACGCGGGTCGGGATAGGAGTGCGCACCGTCGGGCACACAGAACGGGACGATCACCTCCGGCGCGTCGAACAGGATGTTCCCCCGCGCCACCCGCGCCGCCACCGCCTCCACGTTCATGCCGTCGGCGGTCAGGTCGGCCCGCCACCGCTCCCGCATCGCCGACAACAGCTCCTCGCGGACGGTGCGGGTGCGGACCCACACGAACCGCACCGGCCGGGTGTGATGCGGCGCCGGGGCGGTCAACGCCTCTCCGATCGACGCCCGCACCGCGACCGGATCGACCGGATCGTCGGCGAAGTCGCGGACCGAGCGGCGCAGCAGCAGCGCCTCCGCCCGCCCCCGCTCCACCGATTCGGCGGTACCGAGCCAGAACAGGTCCTCCTCACCGCGCCGGAGGACGTCCTTGGCGGTCGAGCCGTCGTCCTTTGGCCGAAGTCCTCGGATCACGGCAACCGGGACGCTGCCGAGCTTGCCCTTGACCAGGTCACCGGCCGCGGCGATCTCGTCGGCCATCGCAACCTCGGTGACGAACAGTTCATTGCCCTGCGCGTCGCGCATACCCGCGTAGGTGTGCAGGACGGACAGTCCGGCCGCGCCGATCGCGGCGTCGATTTGGCCCTTGCGCCACGCCCGCCCCATCGTGTCGGTGACGACGACCCCGACCGTGACCCCCAGCGCGACCTTTACGGCGTCGCGGAGGGTTCGGGCGCTGCGATCCGGGTCCTCCGGCAGCAGAGCAAGTTCGGCGCCATCGACGTTCGATCCGTCGATCCCGGACGCGGCCTGTACGATGCCGAGCCGATTTTCGGTGATGACGACATGGCCCCTGCGAGCTACGACCCGGACGGCTTCCTGCTCGACGAGTCGGCGCCGAGCGCCTTCGCGGGCATCGGGATCGTTGGGAGAGTTTACAATTCGGCCCTCCACCTTGGACACTACCTTACTGGTGACGACGAGGACGTCGTCGTCCTCGAGCCACGGTGTGGCGGCCACAATCGCGGCGGCAAGGTCGTCGCCGGGCCGGAACTCGGGCAGACCCGCGACGGGGCGGATTTCGATCGCGCCGCCGGGCGCGTGATCGGCCTGTTGCGCCGACTCTGTCATAGCGAGGCCCCCATCAGTTCGAGTGCGGCGCTGACCATGTCTGCGGTCGTGCCGGTGTCGGTCATGAGCAACGGCACGCTGCGCACCGCCACCCCGGGGACGTCGGCGGTGTCGGTGTCGTGGACCAGCCACCCGTCGAGGATCCCCGTCCCGCTGCGCGCCCCGTACCAGCGCCCGATCGCCTCCGCCGAGGTGTCCACCCCGATCACGTCCAAACATTCGTCGGCCATGCCGCGCAACGGTTTCCCGCCAATGATCGGGGACACCCCGACCACCTTCGCGGTGGTGGTGCGCAAAGCCCCCCGGATCCCCGGCACCGCCAGGATCGCGCCGACGCTGACCACCGGATTCGACGGCGCCAGCAACACGATGTCGGCGCCCTCGATCGCCTCCAGCACCCCCGGGGCGGGGGTCGCCTGCTCGGCGCCGATGTGCGCGAAACTGTGCGTCGGGACCTGCGCGCGGTGCCGAACCCACCACTCCTGGAAGTGGATCGCCCGCTGCTCCCCGTCCTCCGGGTCGGTGATCACCACGTGAGTTTCACTACGGTCGTCGGTGACCGGCAGCAGCGTCACACCCGGCTGCCAGCGGTTGCAGAGCGCCTCGGTGACCGCCGACAACGGATACCCCGTCCGCAGCATCTGGGTGCGGATCAGGTGGGTCGCGATGTCCCGGTCGCCGAGCCCGAACCAATCCGGCTTCGCCCCGTACGCGGCGAGTTCCTCCTTCGCATTCCAGGTTTCACCGGCATGACCCCACCCCCGGACCGGGTCGATACCGTCGCCGAGGGTGTACATGCAGGTGTCCAGGTCCGGGCAGATCCGCAACCCGTGCATCCACACATCGTCACCGACATTGACCACCGCCGCGATCCGATGCGACGAACCCGAACCCCCGCTGTCCGGTGCATCAACGCCGAGAAGCCGCCACACCCCTTGCAGGAACCGGGCCCCACCGACCCCGCCAACCAATACAGTGACGTTCACTCAGACCTCGGCGGGAGTGCTTGCCGCAATGGTGGTGTGGTCTTTCGGTGCCTTGTTCGCCGTCAACGCGACGCAGCAGAGCAGTGCCGCGAACACCCCGATCCCCGAGAGAACCGAGAAGATGACGATCGGCGGCCGGCCGGCGAGAAGGCCGCCCAGGATCGGTCCACAGACACCACCGATCCGGCCCACCCCGCCAACGAATCCGAGAACGCTGGTGCGGATATCAACGGGGAAGTAGGTGGCCACGTAGCCGAAGACGATCGGTTGCGTTCCGCCCGTCCCCGCCCCGGCGAGGAACAGGAAGACGTAGAGAACGGGCGACGGCAGGTGTACCGCGAGGGTCATGACGGCGACCGCGCCGACCGTGAAGGCGGCGAGAACTGCGCGACGTTCTCCGAACTTGTCCGCAATCCAGGAGCCTCCGGACGCACCGGTGGCGGCTCCGAGGCTGAAGATCACCAGAAAGACCAAGGCGGATCCGAGGGAGTAACCGCTGGCCTTCATGATCTGCGGCAACCAGGTGAGCAGTCCGTACCACTGGATCTGGCCGCAGAAGGTCAGCGCGGTGAACACTGCCAGCGCTCCCCATCCGGTGGGTCCGAGATTCTTGAAGACGACGCGCAAGGCGGGGCGGGTGGTCCCGTCGTCCGAACGCAGCGCGCTCGGCGTGGGCACCCACCGCTTCAGCTTCACCGCGGCGATCGGTACCACGGTCAGCAGGGGAAATGCGCCCCCGACGAAGAAGACGCCGCGCCAGCCCAGCACGTCGAGGAAGGCCAGGGCGGTGAGAGCGGCAAGGACGCCACCAATGGGTATGCCGGCCAGGATCACGCCGTTGAGAAAATTCTTCCGGTCTGCCGGTGCGACACTCATCGTCACCGCGACCGCGGTGGGCACGACCCCGCCGAGGCCGAACCCTGCGAAGAACCGGGCGGCACCGAGCAGTTCGGCGGTGGGTGCGACAGCGCACAACATCATGCCGACGGAGAACCAGCTGACGCAGAGCAGGAACAACCGCCGCACACCGTATCGGTCGGCGAGCACTCCGGCGGCGATGGATCCGATCCCCATCCCCAGGATCGCCGCACTGGCGATCACTCCGACCTGCGCGGTCGTCAGACCCCAATCTGCGTAGTGGAGCAAGTTCGGCGTCGCGGCACCGAAGATGGCGAGGTCGTAGCCGTCAGCGGCTATCGCGAGAAACGCCAGGGCGGCGACGCCCACATATGCAGGAAAGCTGAGCCGATTGTTCATGTGTCTCCTCGAAGAAAGTAAGGGAGCCGCTCTGAATACTGTTGGAAGTAAATCGAATCGACGGTCACCGCTGGACATGGACGAAGATCAGGACGCCACCGAGGAAGAGTCGAACCGCTGCCGGGCCGACACTCGATCGAACGGGTGACCCAGACTGCGCAGCACGACGCCCAGCGCAGCACCGGGATGTCCCAGTGCGGCGTCCAGTAGGTCGTCGAGATCGTCGACGTCCCGCCGCAGGGACTCGATGTTCGGGTCGAGCATCTCCGCCGCCCCGGAGCCCAGGTGCGCCAGCCGTGAGCGCTCCCCGAATCTCGGATCGAGGTCGACGCCCTCGGACGCCGTCAGAAGACTCGTTCCCTCGCGTCTTCGGTCCGCCACGAATGTGCGCTCGTGCCGTCCCGCCACTTTCAGCGCGACGTCCAGGTCCTCGCTGCGCAGGCTCGGAAGATCGGCGGGCAGTCCCGCCAGTCGGCAACGCGGCCACCGCTCGCGGGCCAGGCGCCCACCTTCGCGCAGGGCGGCGTTCATGCCCGGCGTGCCCGGCAGCACGAGTGGGATGACACCCGGCGACCGCACGTGGGCCGCGTCCTGAATCCGGTCGACGACAACGAGCACCGTGTCCACCTGCGAGGCAGCCCGAACCGCGGACACGGTGTCTCGGAACATTGCGCGAACCACCGCCTGCCGCGCCTCCGGCCGGAGCAGGAGCCGCGACTTCGCCGACGTGATGTCCCGCTGGGGAATTACTGCCACCCACGGCCCGCGCGGGCCTCGACTGCGGGTTCCACCGTTCACTGGCCGACCATCCCGACGGCGAGCGGCAGCACGGACCGTGCCTTGTCGTCGAACCGTTCGGCTGCCGCGGTTCGCTCGGCGTCGACGGCTTCGTATGTGGTGGTGCGCTGCCGGGCCGGCCGTCCTGCCGCCGCGGCCATGTTCGTGATGTCGGCGATGGTCTTCATCGATCCGTTGGTCGAACCGGCCATCCTGCTGATGGTTTCCTCCATCAGGGTGCCACCGAGGTCGTTGACGCCGCCGCGAAGCAGTTCCACGCATTCGTCCGGACCGAGCTTGACCCACGAGCACTGGATGTTGTCGATCTGACCGTGCAACATCAACCGAGCCAACGCGTGCACCGCGCGGTTGTCCCGTCGGGTCGGGCCCGGCCTCGCCAGACCGGCGAGGTAGATGGGCGAGCTCTGGTGCACGAACGGCAGCGGAACGAACTCCGTGAAGCCGCCCGTCTCCCGCTGGATGTCCAGCAGGACGCGGAGGTGGCCGACCCAGTGCCGGGGCTCGTCCACGTGGCCGTACATCATCGTCGAGGTGGTGCGGATCCCCAGTTCGTGTGCGGTCTTGACCACCCGAATCCACTCGGATGCAGGCAGTTTGCCCTTGGTGAGTACCCACCGGATCTCGTCGTCGAGAATCTCGGCGGCGGTGCCCGGCACAGAATCGAGCCCGGCGTTGCGCGCCTCGGTCAGCCACTCGGCCACCGAGATGCCCATGCGCGACGCCCCGCTCACGATCTCCATCGGTGAGAATGCGTGGAGGTGGATCTCCGGGGCCCGGCGTTTCGTCTCGGCGGCCAAATCCAGATGGATGGTGCTGGGGAGACCGGGATCGATCCCGCCCTGCATGCAGATCTCGGTGGCGCCGACGTCCCAGGCCTGGGCGATCCGGTCCCCCACCTCGGAGACGGAGAGCCGGTACGAATCGGCGTCGCTTGCGCGCTGCGCGAACGCGCAGAAACGACAGCCGGTGTAGCAGACGTTGCTGAAGTTCACGTTCCGGTTGACGACGTAGGTCACCGCGTCGCCCACCGTCGACTGCCGGACCTGATCCGCCAAGGCGCACAGGGCATCCAGATCGGCGCCGTCGCAGTGGATGAGCGCCAGGGCCTCGTCGTCGCTGAGACCCGCGGGGTCACGCTCGGCCGTGCGTAAGGCGGCGAGCACCTCACCGCCCAGGCGAGGATGCGCGCCGGCCGCCGCGCGTGCGTTCATCTCCTCACCGAGTACCGTCCAGTCACCGAACGCGTTCGCGAAGTCACTGCGGGTATCGGTACGACGCCCTTCCGCGTCGATCTCGAGGTGCAGATCGGTTCGGCCACTGGACTCTACGGGCGCAGCATCCTGCCACGGCCGGCCCTCCGGCAGCACGTCCGCGGCCAGACCGGTCTCCGGGTCGGCGAGCGCCACCAGGTGCGGCCGGACCCGGGCGTCTATCCACGGATCTCCCGCGAGGACGTACTGCGGTTGGACGGCGAGGCGTTCCCGGAGTTCGAAACCGGCGGCAGCGCTCAGTTCGCTGAGTCTGTCGATCTCCGGCCAGGGGCGTTCGGGGTTCACGTGGTCGGGGGTCAGCGGGGACACCCCGCCCCAGTCGTCGATGCCCGCGGCCAACAGCCGGCGCAGCTCGCCGGGCTCCGACAGGTTGGGTGGGGCCTGGAGACGCATCGAAGGCCCGAGCAGGATGCGGGCCACTGCGATCGTGGCCAGGTACTCCTCGTGGTCTGCATCGTCGGCGGACCGCATCGCGGTGTCGGGCTTGGCGCGGAAGTTCTGGATGATCACTTCCTGGATGGAGCCGTACTGCTTTGCGATCCGGCGGATCTGGAGGATGGACTCCACCCGGTCGGCGTACGACTCGCCGATCCCCACCAGGATCCCGGTCGTGAAGGGGATGTTGGTGCGGGACGCGTCCTCGATGCAGGCCAGGCGGACGGCGGGATCCTTGTCCGGGGAGCCGTAGTGGCAGCCGCCGGGCTCCGCCCACAGCGAGCGGGCGGTGCTCTCGAGCATCAGTCCCATGGAACCGGCCACCGGCTTGAGGCGCTGAAGTTCCGCCCAGCTCATGACTCCGGGGTTCAGATGGGGCACCAGGCCGGTCTCCTCGAGTACCAGCACCGCCATGGCCCGCACGTAGGACAGCGTGTCGGCGTAGCCCCGCGACTCGAGCCAGTCGCGGGCGGCGTCCCACCGATCCTCGGGCCGATCGCCCAGCGTGAAAAGTGCTTCCTTGCAGCCCATCCGGGCACCCGAGCGCGCGATCTCGAGGACTTGGTCCGGAGAGAGGAAGGGGTCGTCGACCCGTCCGGGCGTCGTCGCGAAGGTGCAGTAGTGGCAGCGGTCCCGGCACAGGCGAGTGAGTGGTATGAACACTTTCCGGCTGTAGGTCACCACCCCCGGGCGGCCGGCGTCGAACAGGCCCGCCGACCGGACGCCCGCGGCGACCTCGCACAGTCGGTCGAGGTCGGCGCCGCGCGCACCGAGGAGGGCCTCGGCTTCACCGGCGTCGATGGTCTTGCCGGCGCTCGCCCGCGCGAGTGCGCGCCTCAGACCCGTCACCTGCTCGCTCCTGTCCCCAAGCCCATCGACCGGGCGATGAAGTCGAGCTGCACCGAGGGCGGCCCGGCGACGACACGGGCGATGATCCCGTCGGAGTGGTGCATCGGCAGGGCATGGTCGCGCACGTAGCCGTAGGCGCCCTGGATCTGCATCGCCAGCGCGGAGGCCTCCGCGTAGAGCTGACCGGAGAGGAACTTCGCCATGGTGCTCTCCACCTCGCACGGCAGGCCCGCGTCGAAGAGGTCGGCCGAACGGCGCACGGCGCATCGGGCCGCGTCGAGCCTGACGAACATCTCGGCGAGGGGCAAGGTCACGCCCTGGTAGGTCGACAGTGCCTTGCCGAACTGCTCGCGCTCGTTGGCGTAGTGGACCGTCAGGTCGAGCACCGCGGCCACGCTGCCCAGGAAGCCGGAGCTGATCATGATGCGTTCGAGCACCAGGCGTTCCTTGAGGATCTGCCATCCTTCACCGGGCTCACCCAGCACCGCCGTCGCCGGGAGGGTGACGTCGCGCAGGAAGACCTCGTAGATGCCGCTGATGTTCCGTCCCAGCGCCGGCATCCGGCGGACCTCGACACCCGGATGGTCGACCGGAACGAGGAATACGCCGAGCTGGTCGCGCTTGCGGCCACCGCCGCCCACCCGGGCGACGAGTTCCATCACCGCGCCGGGCAGGCCCGCGCCTTCGCAGTAGGTCTTCTGGCCGTTGAGGACCCACGAGTCCCCGACCTTCTCGGCGCGAGTGGCCACGCTGGCCGCGTCGGAGCCCACGTCGGGTTCGCTGACCGCGATCGACAGGCGCGCGTCGCCGGCCAGCACCGGCGCGCCGTACGTCTCCTGCTGTTCGGGCGTGCCCCAGCGGTGGATGTCGCGCAGTCCGCTGAGGTTCAGGTTGAACAGGGCCACGAGGTCGGAGCTCGCCTTGCCGATCTCCTCGCAGAGCGTGATCAGCAGACCGGCCGTACCGTCGACGTCCTCGTCTCCGGCCACCACGTCGTACCACCCGAGGCGGGCGATCTCGCGGAACAGGTGCTCGGGGTACGTCCCCGCCTCGTCCCAGATTCGCACGTCGAGCGCGGGAGCGTGCCGGGCCAGGAACGCCCGGGCCGTGGTGCGCAGGTGCGCCTGCTCGTCGGTCTGGATGTGGATGCTGGTGGTCATGATTGCCTTTCGAGGGTGTTCGTTAGAGAGGTCCGCTTCCAGGCGGAGAGCCCTGTTTTGAGATCGCGCAACAGCTCGGGCGGAAGAACCGCGAGTCGGGCGGCCGTCTCGCGCGCCGTCACGTCGAGCGAATCCTCGGGAACGACGTCCACCAGACCGAGCCCGGCGAGGTCGTCGGCGACGAAGCGCTCGTTCAGGGCCAGGAGCCGCAGTGCCCGCGCCGGGCCGACGGCGGCCTCGAGTCGGCGCACCGTGCTGTCGGGTGGCGGGAACCCGAGTGGGAGCTCGGGGAATCGGAACGTAGCGGCAGGTGAGGCCAGGGTGATGTCCGCGGCCGCGGCTATGGCCCAGCCGGCGCCGACCGCGGCTCCCTGGACCGCGACCACTGCGGCCGGGTAGTCGCCGATCAGGTCGAGGCTTTCCTCGATCAGCCGGCGCCGGAGACCCGGGCGGCCGGTCGCGGTGCCGTCGTCCGAACGCACGTCGGCTCCTGCACAGAACGCGGGTCCCTCCGCCCGCACGAGAAGGACATCGACGGCCGCGCGTTTTCCCTCGGCAAGTGCGGAGACGAACGCCTCGAGCAGGGGGACGTCGAGGGCGTTGCGTGCCTCGGGACGATTGAGTGTCAGGACGACCAGACCGTCGTGGTGCTCGGCCGGGCACAAGTCCAGGGCTACTTCCCTATTCGCGCTCATCGGAGCTCCGGCAGGACCTGGGAGGTGAGCAGCTCGACTGCCTCACGGGGATCGGGGCCGACCGGGGCACCGATGTAGGCCTCCGTGAATCCGGCGTCCTCCGCGTACTCGAGCAGCTCGGCCAGCGCCTCGATGCAGTCGCCCGGTGTGCCGGACACGACGAGCTGGTCCGCGACTTCCTGCGGGAGGAGGTCGGCAGCGGCGTCCACGCCGTCACCGGCTTTGAGCGCCGCTCGGGTGGCGGCGTAGTCGGACGGCTCGAATCCCACCCGGTGCAGGTTCTCCGGAGGCTGTTGGCTCACAATGAGTGTGGCCTGTCGCCGCGCCGCCGCGCAGGCGCTGTCCCGGTCGGCCGACACGGACAGGTTCACGCCATAGATCCGGGTGAACTCTCCCCGCTGGCTGCGCTGTCGTCCCCGGTCGAGCGAGTCGAGGTTGCTCACCGCGTCGAACTGGCCGCTGCGGAAGGCCGCGAGGCTGTGCGCCGGGAAGTTGCTGGCGCAGATGACGCCGTCGGCAAGCTCGCCGGCCATCTCCAGAACTTTCGGTCCGGCGCCGGCGACCACGACGCGCACGTCGGGCTTGCTCGTCCAGGAGAACGACGCCCGAGCATCCTCACGCAATCCGAGGCCTGCGCAGATCTGGGGGTAGTCACCCATTCGGATCGCGTCGCCCTGCCAGAGAAGTCGGCACATCGCAATGAACTCGGCCACCCGCTCGATCGGATTCTGCAGCGACATGAGCGCACTCACCAGCCCACCGCCGGTGCCGATTCCCATGCTGACCCGGCGTCCTTCGGGCATGAATTCCGCGAGGGTGGCCATGCTGGACGCCATCTCGAGCGGGTTGCGTCCGAAGGGGAACGTCACCGCCGTGCCGACGCCCGCGCCGGTGCGCGCAGCGATGGCGCCGAGGAGAACCGCAACGCCTCGGGACTGGAGTTGGTCGCTGAGCCAGACGGTCTCGAAACTCCGAGCAGCGATCTCTGCCACTTCCACCATCTGTGGCCCGTCAGCCCAGCCGTGAAGCTGGATTCCTTTGATCATGGAACTTCTCTTCATGATATTGAACTCGAATCACTATATGGAACAGATTAGGGGCAGGATGCGGCGACGGTCAAGAGTCGAGCCCAACCTCTTCGGGCGCCGCTCAGGGCCGGGCGTACGCAGGAGTGACCAGGAACGTGCTTCGAATCTCCGAGATCAGCGGCCCGTCGCTCTCCGTGCGCGCCTTCACCGCGAGCCACCGAGGATCGGTCTGGAACCGTGCCCAGTGCGCGTCCGCGGCCTCGGCGTCGGGGAAGGCCACCAGGTACACGATCCGGCCGCGGTTGCCCGCCTCGTGCCAGAAGCCGTCGACCTGCAGCCCGAATTCCGCGAACAGGGCCAGGGTCTCGTCGGCGAACCTGCGATGAAGGTCGTCGGCGCGGCCCGGTAGAGCGATGTACTCACGCAGCTCGTGGATCATGAACAACCCCGTTCACAGCGAGACCCGAGTGCGTCTTGTAGCGCTTGTTGACGTTGATGAGAACCGCGGTCAGCGGTTCGAGCTGCCGCGCCACCCGCAGTACCCCGCCGTCGATGCCGGGCCGACCAGTGATCGCCACTGCGAGCCGGGCCACCTCGTCTTTGGCGGTCCGGTCGTCGCCGCACACGAGCACATCCTCTTGGACGAGGCCCTCGTGCTCCCAGAGCGTGACCGCCGACAGGTGGTGGAACGCAGCCACGACGGTGGCGTCGGGCACCAGGTCCCGCAACTGCTCGGCAGCGCTGCCCTCCTCGACGTCCAGACCGTACGCCCCGGCCTTGTCGAAGCCGAGCGGGTTCACACAGCTGACCAGGAGCTTGCCCGCGAAAACGGGAGCCAACCCGGAGACCAGCTCACGATGGCCCTTGTACGGGACGGCCAACAGGACGATGGGACAGTCGGCGGCGGCCGACGCGTTGTCGGCGGCGCTGACCCGGGCGCCGTCACCGGCGCGTCTGCGCACCTCGGCGGCCGCTTCCTCGGCGCGTTCGATCGAACGCGATCCGATCACGACGTGCCTGCCGGCCGCTGCGAACCGGTACGCCAGCCCCTTACCCTGGGGCCCGGTGCCGCCGACGACGGCGATCTTGTTGCTGGTCATCTATGTCTCCTACGAACAGTGGACGGGATACCCCGGGCGCGTGGCACCCGGAGGTGGGCAGCCGACCATCGAGGGTCGACTCGGAGCGGCAGGCCCCGGGTGGGGTCGCCGCGGGAAAGAAAAAGTGCGGGTCGGTCAGCCGCGTCCGGCGTCGAGGTCCGGCGCCCCGGCGGGAGTCGGGTAGTCCTCGGGGATGTGTCCGCCGATGCGCGAGCTGATCTCCCGTGACGCCGTGACGAGGTAGTCGGCGATGTCGGCCACGCCCTCGGCCGTCAGGTCGTCACCCATGCCGAGCAGGGCGATGAACAGGCATGGCACGCCGTCCCGGTCGAACACCGGGACCCCCAGGACATTGAGTTCGGGGCGATACTCGCCGTAGACCGCGCCGTAGCCCTGCGCCCGGAGCTGCTCCAGTTCGGAGTCGGGGAACGAGACCGGCCCCGGGCGCCCCCGGCCCGGCCATGCTGCCGCCAATCGGCTGATCAACGGGGTAGTGCGGTCGAAGCGCGAACCGACCTCGATGGTGACCTTGACCGCTTTGCGGCTCTCGATCTTCGCGATCGCCGTGAAGTGACCGTCCGGCATCGGCTGGATGGCCAGACAGGCCAGCTCGGTCCGCTCGGCCAACCACTCCATGTACGTCCGCGACGCGGCGACTGCCGACGTCCGCGCGATCGCCGCGACCCCGAATTCCACGAGCAGCGGACCGAGGTTGTACCGGCGGGTCTCCTGGTCGTACACGACGAGACCCTCGACCACCATGGTCCGGAGCAGGACCGACGCCGTGCTCTTCGCCAGGGCGCAGCGCTTGGCCAACTCGGTGAGCGTGGCACCGGCAGACTGCTGGACCAGCGTCTCGAGCACGCGGGTGGCGCGTGAGACAGCGGGGACCAACTGTTCGCCGGTTTGCTCGCCCCGCTCGTCGGTCGTGCCGCTTCCCGGGACTTCTGCCTTGGTCAAGGGTTCCTACCTTCGTCGTGCGAATGCTGTCAGCCGACCGTAGCGGCCTGCCCCAGCAGTTCGGCGAAATGGAACAGCGTGCCGTCGGGATCGCGGGCGAAGAGCAGCCGCCAGCCGTTGACTCCGTCCGGACCCATGATGGTCTGCGGCGAGTGCAGGAACTCGACACCGTCGTCCGCCAGCCGTGCGTATTCGGCGTCGATGTCGTCGGTGAGGATCGAGAATCGGCACAGGCCGGGGTGTACGAGGTCGCTCTGCGCTCGCCCCTCGGAGCGTGCGTCCCGCCACTGGATGAGGTCGAGCATGGCCTCGTCCGGGGAGTTGTTCAGCCGCATGTGCGCGAAGCGGAGCTTGCTGGCCCCTTCGACCATGAATGCCCGCGCGAGGTTGCTGTCGTCGATCTCTTTGTCCTGCGCTACCTCGAAGCCGATTCGCCGGTAGAAGTCGATCGACTTGTCCATGTCGGTCACGTTTATGCCGACGTGCCAGAATTTTCGCATTGCTTCGTCCTTCGTGTTCGTCTAGCTGGGTCGATGAATGGCGCTCCGCGGATTCGCGGGATTCGCCGAGTGCTTCACGCCGGGGGCCGCACCAACTCGCGGCGCCGGACCTTTCCGGTCTCCGTGCGCGGCAACGTTGCGACGGCCTCGATCTCACGGGGCCGGGCGTGCGGACCCACCGCCGCCGTGACGAGTTCGCGGAGCTGTGCCGCGATCTCCTCGGTGAGTTCTCCGCCGGCGAGGTGCACGAACGCCTTGACCTGCTGGCCCATCTCCCGGTCGGGCAGCCCCACCGCTGCCGCGTCCAGGACCTGCGGATGACGCTTCAGGGCCTCTTCGATCTCGGCGGGGCCGATGCGGTAGCCGCGGCTCTTGATCACGTCGTCGGCGCGGCCCAGGTACTCCAGCCGGCGCCCGTGCGCGAGCCGCGCCAGATCACCCGTCCGGTGCCAACCCCCGGGAGGGGGTACCGCCCGAGCCGAAGACGAGTCCCAATAGCCGAGGAGTGCAACCGGATCCGGCAGTTCGAGCGCGATCTCACCGACCTCACCGGGTGCGACGCGGACGCCGTCCTCGTCCAGAATTGCGATGCGGTGCCCGGGGTACGGGGCGCCCATGGTTGCGTCGTCGACCGATCCGAGAGCCGCGGAGTCGCCGATCAGGGCGTTTGCCTCGGTCTGGCCGTAGGCCTTGTTGACGCAGTCGCTGAGGTGGCTGCGGGCCCAGCCGAGTTCCGCAGCACCGGCGGGCTCTCCCCCGGTCACGACCGCGCGGAGGCGTTGCCGTGCCGATTCCCCGTGCTCGGCGAACATCCGCAGCACCGACGCGGGCAGGAAGGCGGTGGTCACGCCGAAGCGGGCCATCATGTCCAGGGTGGCCGCGGCGTCGAATCGCTGTGGCCGGTGTGCCACGACGGGAACGCCGAACGACCACGGGACCAGCAGCCCGAGCATGAGGCCGCCGATCCAACCCCAGTCCGCGGTGCCGAAATACACGTCCCCGGGCCTGAACAGCTCGAAGGCGTAATCGACGCCCGCGTGCCCGAGCAGGGCGCGGTGTCCGTGGACGATGCCTTTCGGTGGACCGCTGGTGCCCGACGTGTACATCAGCAGGGCCGGATCCGAGGGCCGGCCGGGCACCGGGGCCAACGGGTCGACCCGGCGGGCGAGGTCCCCGAGCTTCGGACCACGCGCACCGTCGACCGTGAGCACGTCGACGTCGCGCAGCGAGCACCCTGTCGACTCGAGCCGGTCGACGCCCGGACCGTCCGTGACCAGCACAGTCGCACCCGAGTCGGCGAGCCTGTGTGCCACCGAGTTACCGGTGAGCAGTCGCGGGACGGGCACGAGCACGGCCCCGGCGACCAGCACCCCGAACACGACCTCGGCGGCCTCGACCGACGGATCGAGGTACAGGACCACACGGTCACCGGGCTCGATCCCGCGGGCGCGGAGGACACCCGCGATGCGCACGGCGGCGCGCTGCACCTGACCGAATGTCACCCTCTCGGGCGCGTGGGTCCCCTCGCGCAGCACGGCAACGGCGTCGGGATCGCGGGAGAAGAGGGCGTCCTCTGTGATCGTGTAGTCCGCCGCGGGCTCCCAGTCCTGAACGTGGCGGGCGTCGATCAACCGTCCCACGATCTGTGGCCGGGACGGCCCGGAGGTCAATCCAGGCGTGCCCATATGCTCTTCTCCTTGGTGAAGCTCTCGATCGCGGCCTGGCCGAGGTCGCTGCCGTAGCCGCTCTGTCCGAAGCCGCGGTACGGCGACGCGGGGTTGAGCACTCCCCAGGTGTTGATCCACACGTTGCCGGCGTCGAGGGTCTGCGCGAACCTCAGTGCGCGGCCGACGTCGCGGGTGAAGACGCCCGCGGCCAGCCCGTAGATGGTGTCGTTGGCGAGGGTGATCGCCTCCTCCTCGCCCTCGAACGGCAGGACCGACAGCACGGGTCCGAAGATCTCCTCCCGAGCGATGCGCATGTCTGCGGTGACGCCGGCGAACATTGTCGGACGGTAGTAGAAGCCCTGCTCCGCAGGTCCGTTCGGCGACTGTCCGCCGCCGCTGATCAGCTTGGCGCCCTCTTCGATCCCGGCGACGACGTACGAATGGACCGACTCTCGTTGCGCGGCACTGACCAACGGGCCGATCTCCGTTTCGGGGTCGAGAGGGTCGCCCACCCGTGCGGCCTCGACCCGTTTCTGGACGAGTTCGATCACCTCGTCGTAGATGGGCCGCTCGACGAGCAACCGGCTTGCGGCCGTGCACGTCTCTCCCTGGTTGCCGTACATCGCCTGGAAGACCACGGCGGCGACCGCCTTCGGGGACGAGTCGCCGAACGCCACGAGCGCCGACTTGCCGCCGAGCTCGAGCGACGTCGTGATGAGGCGGTCGGCCGCCATCCGGCCGATCTGCTGGCCGACCTCGGTCGAGCCCGTGAACGTCACCTTGCCGACCAGCGGGTGCTGCACCAATGCGTTGCCCGCCACCGAGCCACGACCGGGCAGGACGTTGACCAACCCGGGCGGCAACCCGGCCTGGAGGGCCAGCTCGCCGAGTGCCACGGGGACGAGCGGGGCGAGCTGCGCAGGCTTCAGCACGATGGCGTTGCCCATCGCGAGAGCCGGCGCGATCTTCCAGACCGCCTGCACTGCAGGGAAATTCCACGGGGTGATGGCACCCACCACGCCGATCGGCTCACGCACGGTGTAGTTGAGGAACCGGCCGGGAGCCGGCGTCGTGCGACCCTCGATCTTCGTCACGAGGCCCGCGAAGTACTCGAGGGTCTCGATCATGATCGGAAGGTCGACGCCCAACGACTCTCGGATGGGCTTGCCCATGTCCCGGCTCTGCAGCTGGGCGAGCTCGATCTTGTGTTCCTCGATCAGCGCGGCGTAGCGGAACATGAGCCGGGTCCGCTGTGCGGGACGCATGCGCTGCCACGCCTTGGCCGCGGCCTTCGCGGACTCGACGGCGCGCGCGACGTCCTGAACCGTCGCCTCGGCCACGGTGGCCAGGTGCGACCCGTCGGCCGGGTTGATCGAGTCGAAGGTCGCCCCGGTCGACGACGGGCTCAGTTGGTCGCCGATGACGAGGGGAACCGTCGAGGTGAGTGCCTGCACGATTCTCGTCCTTTCTTCCGCCGGGCCGTCAGGCCAGGTTGTGTGCGGTGGGGAGGACGGCGTCAGCGAGTTCCGCGAGCTCCTCCATGGTTGCTTCGAGGGTGTCATGTTCGAACGACGTGTCGCAGATGAAGTGGGTGACACCGAGGTCGCCGTACGCTTCGATCGTCTCGGCGTTGTACGGCGCCGTCCGCAAAGGCCTTGCGGTGAGCGTGATTTCACTCATATCGCGGCCCGCCTCCTCCACGTACTGCTGCAGGGTGGCCAAGTATCCGGCGTACTCGTCGGGCGCGATCGCAAGGGGGTGCCAGCCGTCGCCGATCGCGGCGATGCGGCGCAGCGAGGCGGTGCTGTATCCCGCGAACCAGACGGGGATCGTGCCACGCACCGGCTTCGGGTACATCTTGAAGTCGTGGAGCTGGTAGAAATCGCCGTCGAAGTCGACCTCGTCTTCCTTCCACATGTGCCGCATCGCGTTGACCATCTCGGTAGTCCGCTTGCCGCGGTCCTTGAAGGGCGCTCCCAGCAGTTCGAACTGCTCCTTCATCCAGCCCACGCCGATGGCGACCGAAAGCCGGCCGCGCGACATCACGTCGATGCTCACCAGTGTCTTCGCCGTCTGGACGAGGGGACGCCACGGCAGGATCAGACAGGACGTGCCGAGCTCGATCCGCTCGGTGGCCGCCGCCGCCCACGTCAACGACGTGAGGCAGTCGAGGTACGGCGTGGCGGGATCCCACAGGAACTTGCCGTCCGAGGTGTACGGGTACGGCGTCTCGACTCGGGTCGGCAGCGCGACGTGATCAGTCATCCAGAGGGAGTCGAAGCCGATCTTCTCCGCGTACCGCGACACCTCGGTGATCGCCTCGGGCCCTGCCCACGGTCCCGCTCCCGGGATCCTGATTCCGACCTTCATTGATGCTTCCTTTCGCCGTGTTCGGTGGTCATCGGACGACCATTTCGGCCCGGAGGGCCGCGATCCGGTCGTCCTGGTAGCCGAGATCCCGGAGAATCTCGGTGGTGTGCTCGCCCAGCGAAGTCGGTGGGCGACGCACGTGGCCCGGGGTGCCCGAGAGCTTGACCGGGAGGCCCGGGACCCGCATCGGTCCGAGTTCGTCGTGGTCGATGTCGACAACGAGGTCCAGGGCCTGGATCTGGGGATGGGTGACGGCCTCGTCGTACGCGAGGACCGGGGCGCAGATGATGTCGTGGGCGGAGAGCAACTCGACCACGTCGTCACGATCGCGGGCGGCGAACCAGGGCGCGAAGGCGGAGTCGAGAGCCTCGCGGTTCTCCAAACGGGACGCAGCGTCCGCGAAGCGCGGATCGTCGACGAGAGCCTCGACACCCATCGCCCGGGTCAGCTTGACGAAGTGGCGGTCGTTGAAAGCGACCAGGTGAACGGCGCCGCCGTCACGGGTCGTATAGGCGTTGTACGGCGCGTAGAAATTGCTGCCGTTGCCGACCTTGCCCTGAATGTAGTCGGCGAGGAGGTACTGCCCCAGCCACGGAGTCTGCAGATGGAACAACGCCCCGACCAGGGATACCGAGCCCGTTTGCCCCTCTCCCGTGCGCTGTTTCGCGAAGAGTGCGACGAGCGCGGCGATCGCGACGAGGTAGCCCGCGGCGCTGTCGGCGACGGGCGGCCCGGCCTTGAGCGGCTTCCCGGAACGTTCACCGGTGGCCTCCATGAGACCGGTGAGCGCCTGAGCGACCGGGTCCATGGCGGGACGGCCCGCGAGGGGTCCGTTGTCGCCGTACCCGCTGACATTGAGGCAGATCAGGTGCGGGTGGCGTTCGCGAAGCTCGTCGGCGGTCAGCCCGAATCGCTCGCGCACCCCGGGCAGCATGTTCTCGATGAGCACGTCCGCGGTCGAGCAGAGTTCGTGGAACAGCTCGAGACCTCCGGCCGTACGAAGGTCGAGCGCGACGGCGCGCTTGTTTCGGTTGACGCCCGAGTAGACACCACTCATGCCGTCCCGTCCCGGTCCGAATGTCCGCGACTCGTCACCACCGATCGGCTCGACCTTGATGACGTCGGCGCCGAAGTCGGCGAGCAGCGACGCGCCCAACGGGCCGGCCACCATCGTCGCGGCGTCGATCACCTTGATGCCCGACAACGCTCCGCTATTTCCGGTGAACCCCATCACAAGCTCCGTTCATTATCCTGAACTCACATCATTATTTGGAACTCCACGGACGTTACGAGCACCGCCACCCGCTGTCAAGAGGGGATTTGCCGCCGATCGGCGGGCACAGTGCGCGACTCGGCCCCACCACGGCACCACGGGAAGAACCCGGATGCCGCGAGAGGCGGTCGTTCAGTCGCCGGTCTGCTCCACTACCCAGGCCGCGACCTGCGCACGGGAGGTGAAGCCCAGTTTCGCCAGGATGTGCTCCACATGACCCTGAGCGGTGCGCGGTGAGATCACCAGGCGGTCGGCGATGGCCTGATTGGTCAGGCCTTCGGCGATGAGGTCGGCGACCTGACGTTCCCTCTTGGTCAGACGCGTCGACGGGCCGGTGCCGTGCGCGGACGTGCCTGCCGGCTGTTCGCGGAGCGCGTAGGCGATCGCCGCATCGAAGCCGAGTTGCTCACCTCTGCGGTGGGCGGCGTCGAATGCCTTGTCCCCGAGCTTCTTCCGACTGCTTTTAGTGCATTCTTCATGGTAGACAAGCAAATCGGAATAGATCACCACTGCGCTTCCCACCGATCGCGCCAGCCCCTCCGCGGCTCCGAGCAGCACGGCGGCCCTCGGTTCGTCGTGGAGTCCGCAGGCGATCCAGGCGAGGGCCTCGAGACCGGAGGCGGCGACGCGTGGGCCGCGCACCTGCCGGGTCAGCTCCAGCGACTGCTCGAGCACCCGGACTGCGCGATCGTCATCGCCCTGTCGCCACACGGCAATCCCCAAGGCCCACAGCGAATGCGACCGATACATCTTCTCGCCGTGGAGTTCCGTGATCGCGAGAACACGTTCGAGGTATTCGATCGCCGGGTCCGTCAAGTCGCGGAGCCCATACGCCAGTCCCAACGGGTACATGACGGCGACTTCGAGCGTGCGATCGCCGCGTTCGGCGAACTCCGCGAGAGCGGTTTCCAGGTGCGAGGACGCGGATTCCAGTTCACCGCTGTAGAGGGCCAGCATGCCCTCGGCATAGGCAACGAGGGAGCGCATCATGGAGTCGCTCGTGTGCGCGGAGAGAGTCCGCGCCTCCGCCACGAGTGCCGCCCCCGCCTGCAGGTCACCCTGCACATCGGCCATCATGCCGGCACGCTGGAGTGCCTTGACCCACTCGACGGTGGGCGGACCGCTCTGCCGGGCGAGCAACTCCGCGAACCAGCGCCGCCCCTCGCCGTACAGACCCTGGGAGCCCCAGAACAGGAACAGTGCGGATGCGGTGCGCAGCGCTGCGGCGGGATCGTCGTCGGCACCGAATTCGAGGGCCTCCCGTAGGTTCGGTTGCTCGCGCTTCAACCTGCGGATCCAGTCCAACTGGTGGGCGCTGATCCACTCGGACTCCGCCTCCAGCGCCAGCGCCTCGTACCAATCCCGGTGACGACGACGCAAAGTCACGGTCTCGCCGGTCTGCTCGAGCTTCTCGCAACCGTACTCGCGGAGGGTCTCGAGCATCCGGAACCGCACCACCGACCCGCGCCCCTCCCGGATCAGGATCGATTTCTCCACCAGGGAGGTCAGCGTGTCGAGCAATTCGTCCGGACCCAGGCCGTCGCCGCACACCTGCTCGGCGGCATCGAGTTCGAAGCTCCCCGCGAAGACCGACAGCCTTCCCCACACCAATTGCTCACCGGCGGTGCATAATTCGAAAC
Source organism: Rhodococcus sp. USK10 (assembly GCF_019378875.1). Taxonomy (NCBI): domain Bacteria; kingdom Bacillati; phylum Actinomycetota; class Actinomycetes; order Mycobacteriales; family Nocardiaceae; genus Rhodococcus; species Rhodococcus sp. USK10. Next base: position 5,654,243 of record NZ_CP076048.1, on the reverse strand, counting down.
TCCAGTCCATGGACAACCGCAGCGTCTGCTGCCGCGTCGGCGCACCCCGGCTGCCGCGCGACAGCAGGGAATAGCGGTCGGTCAGACGCTGCAGGATCTGCTCGGGCGACATCGCCCGCAACCGGGCCGCGGCCAATTCGATCGGCAACGGCAACCCGTCGAGGCGATGACAGATCCCCGCCACCGCCGCCGCGTTGTCCTCCGTCAACTCGAACCCGGGAACCGCGGCCGCGGCACGTTCGACGAACAACGACACCGCATCGTATCTGCGCACGCTTCGCAGGGACGGCTTCCGGTCAAGCTCCGGCACGGCCAGCGGCGGCACCCGCAACACGGCTTCCCCACCGATGACCAGGGGTTCGCGGCTGGTCGCCAGAATCCGCAGCGCCGGGCACACCCGCAACAGCGTCTCGGCCAGCTCCGCCACCGCGTCCACCAGGTGCTCACAGTTGTCGAGGACCAGCAGCAGGTCCCGGGAAGTGAGGAACTCGATCAACACCTCGCGTAGCGGCCGCGCCGAATGGTCCCGCACCCCCACCGCCGCGGCCACCGCGTCCACCAGCGAAGACTCCTCACGCACGTCGCCCAACTCGACCAGCCGCGCACCGTCGCCGTAGTCGCGTTGCACCGCCGCCGCGACGCGCATCGCCAGCCGGGTCTTGCCGACACCGCCGATCCCGGTCAGCGTCACCAGCCGTGACCCGGCGAGCAGATTTTTCGCCTCGGTGAGCTCGTGCCGGCGGCCGACGAAACTCGTCAGTTCCAGGGGAAGGTTCCGCCCGCCACTCCGCGCGGACGTACCGGAAGTGCCCGTGGATCGAAACCGGCCGGACACCGGCTGCCCGTCGTTCCCCTGCGCGTCGGATTCCATACGGAGGGCCATGTCGTCGACCGGAAGACCGCGATCGACTTGGATCCGCCGCAGTTCCTCCCCGAAGTCGGCCGCCGTCGCCGGACGCTCACCGGGACTCCGGGACATCGCCCGGGCGATCACGTCGGCCACGCCGCCGGGGATCCCGTGCTCACGAAGGTCGGGCACCGGCTGGGTAGTGATCCGCAGGAACTGCGCGACCACCTGCTCCCCACTGCCGCGTTCGAACGCGGCATGCCCGGTCAGGGCACTGAACAGCGTGGCCCCGAGACCGTAGACGTCCGCGGCCGGGCTCGGCGGATCGCCCTCGAGCACCTCCGGCGCCGTATAGGCCGGCGACCCGGTGACGACACCGGTCGCGGTCTCGAAACCGCCGGAGATGTGCGCGATGCCGAAATCGGTCAACGCCGGCTCGCCGTAATCGGTCAGCAGAATGTTCGCGGGTTTGACGTCACGGTGCAGGATCCCGAGCCGATGCGCCGTCTCCACCGCACCGGCCATCTTCACCCCCAGCCGCAATACTCTGTCCAGTGCGAGAGGGCCGTCCCGACGAACCCGGACCTCCAGCGAGTCCTGCGGGTGATACGGCATCACGATGTAGGGAAGGCCGCTGTCGGTGGCGCCGACCTGCAATACGCCCACGATGTTCGGGTGACCGGTCAGCCGGCCCATCGCCCGCTGCTCCCGGAAGAACCGGGCCCGGTTCTCCTCGTCGAGATCGACGGTGAGCACCTTCACCGCCACCGTGCGATCCAGGTCCGCCTGAATGCATCGGTAGACCACCCCGAAGCCGCCGCGCCCGATCTCCCGGGCGTCGTCGAAACCCGCCGCACTCAGCTCCGACGCCACCACGGGAACGTCCTGCCGCTGTGTGTCGAGCGGATCGGTTTCACCCATCGGACGGTCTACTCACCCCGTCGGCTGATGGTCCCGAACACTGGTCCCGACGGCACGACCAGCGCAAGAACGATCGTGGGCTCACCTCTCGATAGCGTGCACTCCAGGATATAGCCGCAGACCCTGCGCGCGGGAGCATGTGAATGCCCTCGGATGCGCCGGTCCTTCGCAGATCACAGTCCGCCGACACACCCCTCGACCACGGTGGTACACGACTCGGGTCGGCCACCTGATTTCACGAGCACGCTGAGCCCGATCACCGACGCGAGCAGTTGACGAGCCGAAATGTCTGCAGGACGGTCCGCTCCGAACTCCCCGGACCGCTGCCCCTGCTCGATCGCGACCCTGAAGATGCCTTCGATCCGAGTGAACAGCTCGTCCGCTATGCGGTTCACCTCGTCGTCGACGGTGCCGAGCTCGGCCGCGGCATTGACCATGACGCACCCTCGCCGGTGCTCGCCGACCCCGGCGAGCACCGCCATCGCCGTCTCGAGGCGGGGCCTCACCGGGCCGGGCGCGGCGAACAGATCGTCGAGGTACGCGAGCCGCATCTCGGTGTAACGCCGAAGCGCTTGCAGGAACAAGTCGTGCTTGCTTCCGAAGGTGTTGTACAGGCTGCCTTTGCCGATCCCCATCTGACCAGCGAGCTCCTGGGGCGTCGTCGCGGCGTACCCCTGAAGCCAGAACAGGTCCATCGCCTTGTCGATCGCCGCATCCGCCTCGAAGAGCCTTGGTCTAGCCACCGAAGTAGGTTACTCGCGATCGCTATTTGACCTCAAGGTCAAATAGCAATACGGTGACTCTCGCCCATATTGGACCCCTAGGTCAATAACGGGGTACGCCTCTTCAGAAAGGAAGGCATTTTCCTTGTCCAATCACCGCCCGAGCACTGCCCGTGAGTCACGCGTCCGCACCCACCGACCGCTGAACCTGTTCGCGATCCCCCTGGGCCTGGCCGGACTGGCCCAGGCCTGGTCGGTCGCCACGACCGCGCTCGGCACCCCGTTTGCGCTGACCCAGGCGTTCTGGCTGATCGCAGCGTTCGCCTGGATCTGGACCGCCACCGCACACACGCATCGCGCCAGGCGCGCCGACCACGGGATTTCGCAACAGCTCACACACTTCGTCCACGGCCCACTCGCGGCCCTACTCCCGATCTCGGCGATGCTGCTCGGCGCAAACCTGCACCGCACGTTCCCGATCGCCGGCACGGCCCTGACCCTGTTCGCCATCACGGCCGGCGCGGTGTTCGGGGCATGGATGCTGAGCTTCTGGATGAGCGGAGAGATGGCGCTCGAATCCGTGCACGGCGGCTACTACCTTCCCCTCAGCGCAGCCGGCCTCGTCGGGGCGTTTGCCGCAGCCCAGATCGGCCTCGACTGGCTCGCCGTCGGAAGCTTCGCGGTCGGCCTGTTCTTCTGGGTGATCATTTCCGTGTTCCTGTTTCTCAGACTCGCGCTGCGCCCCACCATGCCCGCGCCCCTGACCCCGACACTCGCGATCATGATCGCTCCGCCTGCAGTCGGCTCGGCAGCATGGCTGACCATCTCGAACGGGCGACCCGACGCCCTGTTCGTGGCGCTCACCGCCGTCACGGCGTTCATGGTCATGGTCCAGGCGCCGTTGCTGACGCGCTACCGCGCTCTGTCGTTCTCGCACGGCTTCTGGTCGTTCACCTTCCCGGTGGCGAGTGTCGTCGCCCTCACCATCACGTGGCTCCACCTCGTACAGCCCCGCGCCTGGCAGCCCCTCACGGCCGGACTGCTCGGCGCCGCGACGCTCCTCGTGGTAACGATCGCGACGAAATCGATCCTGTTGACCTACAAGAGCGCTCAGAAGATTCGATGAGGGATGCTTGACAGATTCCGGCGCGGATCATTATGTTCAGCGTGTTCCAAATATCGTATCGGCTTCAGCATAATGAACACAGTGGCTGACCGAACTCGCCGAGTAAGGAACGGGAATGATTCTGCTGGGGTATCGCGATCACAACGTCCACGAATTGGTGTGCCACGAGATCGCCGCACGCGCGGGCTACTACGACCGACTGGGCATCGACGTGAAAGCGGTGTCCGGCACGGACCATCCGGAGGCAGCACTGTCTGCGGGGCTCGGCGGCTCCTTGGTCGAAACCCTTCGGGGGCAACGCCGATGGAAAGTTGCGCTCGTCCACACGCTTCACCCGTTGTTCTGGATCTGGACACGAAACGGGAGCACACGATCAGCCGGGCCGGCCGTCGTGGCCGGCCACCCGGAGGGATCGATCGTGTGCGCTTTCACCCAGCGGATGCTGAGTTATCGCTGGGCAGGCCGCGACGCCCCGTCGATGCTGCGCTTCCCCGCCGGAAGCGCAGGCGATCGGAAGCGACTGGAGGCACTGAGATCCGGAGAAGCCGACGCCGCCGTTCTGGGCTCCGCTTTCGCTCCCGGCACGCTGTCACGGCTCGGGCTCGCCGAATCGTTGTTCTTCGGCGTGGCCCTGAGGTTCCCCACCGCAGGTGTCGCAGTCGACGTGGGCAAGACCGGCATCGACCATCCGTCGGTTCGAAAGGTCGTCGCCGCACAGACGGCGGCGATCGCCAAGATCAGGAGCAGAGATCCCGTCGCACTCGACGCCGTGGCGTCGTTGCTCCACGACGACAGCGGGACAGATGCGCAGCGCTTGCTGTCGGACTACCTGTCCCCTCAGTACGGTCCCGATCCACGGGACATCCGCGCCGCTGGTGCAGATGCGATCGAATGGCTTGCAGGCGTGTTGAATACAGGCGGGAACACCGCCGCAGACTTCTATGAGGCGGTTCAGTGACTACTTCTCGACGTGAGCAACTGGTCGTGCACGCACTGCCCGGGACCCACGGCACGACGGTCACCGCGCGGACGCACGAGTTGACGATCGACGAAACCACGCGGTACGGCGGACACGATGCCGGCGCAAACCCGGTGGAGCACATGCTCGCCGGCATCGCGGCCGCCTCACTCGTGGTGCTTCGACTCCTCGGCGAGGTCGCGATAGCCGACTCCGCCGTGCTCACCGTGTCCGCGACCTTGAACGTCGATCGCGTCATGGGAGCCGACGACGGCGCCGTCATCGAGCTGATCCGTCTGGACTGGGAAGTGGCGAACGCAGCACACGCCGAGCGCCTGCGCGCCGCGCTTCCCGACCTCGCGAGTCGCCGACCCGGGCAAGCACTGATCGACGCTGCGGCCACCGTCGCGGAAGAGGTGTCCGTCCGCGCATCGGCGACCGCGGGCCTGTGGTGCGCGACTTGACTTACTTTGAGTACCTCAAACGTAGTTATAGACATCGTTCGTGTATCGAGCACCCTCACAAGCCAGGTGATACCTCACCCACCAGCTCCGCCAGTTCGTCGAGTGACCAGGGCGGCTCGGTCGCGTGGTCGCGGTAGGCCAGCAGTGCCGGAGTCGGTCGGTCGAATCTGCCGACGAAGCAACCTGATCCGGCGAAGATTGCCCCGGTGATACCGACGGCGAGATCGCTGACGAGGAAGAGGTACAGCTGGGCGACGTAGTCGGCGGGCGCGGGATGCAGCGAGCCGTACCGCATTGTGTCGTCGAGCATTCCCCGTCGGTGCAGTTCGTCGATGTGCTGTTCGTATTCCGCCCCCTCGGACAGTCGCGTTTTCGCGCCGGGGCACACGACGTTGGCGCGCACGCCGGATTCGGCCAGTTCGGCGGCGATGGCGAGGGTCAGACTGTTGACGGCACCCTTGCCCGCGGGATATCCGGTTCCGCCGTAGTCGCCCAGGAATGCGAACGATCCCGTGTTCACGATCGCTCCCCTGCCCCGTTCGGCCATCAGCGGCGCCACGGCCCGGCACGTACGGAACGTCGCCGTCAGATGCGCGTCGATCAGTTCCCGCCACTGCTCGTCGGTGACGGTGAGAATGGACGACCCGGCAGGCTCCGCGACGCCCGCGCAGTTGATCAGGACGTCCACGTCACCGAACGCGCATTCCGCGGCGTCGACCAAAGCCTCCGCGACGCCGTCGGCGGCGGCCGAACCCGCGACCGCGATCGCGCGGCCGCCGCGGAGCACGATCTCGTCGGCCACCGTCTCCGCCGCGTCCCGGTCGCGGCCGTTGACGACGACGCCGGCACCCTCCGCGGCGAGCGCGTGCGCCACGGCCCGCCCGATGCCCCTGCTCGAGCCGGTGACCACGGCTCCTCGCCCGTCCAGTCGTCTCTTCTCGCCTGTCGTCATCGCGCCTCCGGGAACTCGTCATTGCGGCATCCAGTTGTTCAAACTATAGTCCAGACACATGTCCAGTTTTCAGAGATCGCTGTGACACTCACCCGACTCGGAAGCGAAAATCCATGACTCTGCGCCCCACCGACGGCTCTGCTCTCCTGATCGACGGCAAACTGATTCCCGGTTCCGGCGGCACGTTCGAGGTGATCAACCCGGCCACGGAGGAAGTGCTGGGACGGGCCGCCGACGCGACCGACTCCGATATGGACGCCGCGATCGCCGCGGCCCGGCGCGCGTTCGACCACACCACGTGGTCCCGCGACCACGCCTTCCGCGCCCGCTGCCTGCGACAACTGCGCGACGTACTGCAATCCCACATCGAGGAACTGCGCGACATCACCATCGCGGAGGTCGGCGCGCCCGCCTTCCTCACCAACGGACCTCAACTCGAGGGCCCGGTGGCCGACCTCGGCTATTTCGCAGACCTCGCCGAAAGCTACTCCTGGGAGCAGGATCTGGGCATCGCCGAACCGATGGGCATCAGGACCCGCCGACGAGTCCTCAAGGAGGCCGTCGGGGTGGTCGGGGCCATCACACCGTGGAACTTCCCGCACCAGATCAACTTCGCCAAGATCGGCCCCGCGCTGGCGGCCGGCAACACAGTGGTGCTCAAACCCGCACCCGACACTCCCTGGTGCGCCGCCCTCGTCGGGCACCTCATCGCGGAGGAGACCGATCTCCCGGCGGGCGTCGTCAACATCGTCACGTCGAGCGACCATGCCCTCGGCGCGTATCTGTCCACCGACCCCCGCGTCGACCTCGTGTCGTTTACCGGTTCGACCACCACGGGGAAGGCCGTCATGGCGGCGGCGTCCGAAACGTTGAAGAAGGTCTTCCTCGAACTCGGCGGCAAATCGGCGTTCATCGTGCTCGACGACGCCGACCTCGCCGGGGCGTGCGGGGTCGCCGCGTTCACCGTGTCCACCCACGCGGGGCAGGGCTGCGCCATCACCACCCGGCTGCTGGTGCCCCGCGAAAAGTACGACGAGGCCGTCGAGGCCACGGCCCGCACACTCGGCGGACTGAGCGCGGGCGATCCTGCGAAACCCGGCACCATCTGCGGGCCACTCATATCCGCCCGGCAACGTGCCCGGGTCGAGGAGTACCTGCGGCTCGCCCGGGAGGAGGGCGGCACGATCGTCGTCGGTGGCGGCCGCCCGGCCGATCGGGACCGCGGATTCTTCGTCGAACCCACCCTGATCAGCGGCCTCGACAACACCGCGAGGGTGGCGCGGGAAGAGATCTTCGGACCGGTGCTGGTGATCATTCCGCACGACGGCGACGAGGACGCGATCAGCATCGCCAACGACTCGCCGTACGGGCTGTCCGGATCGGTGTGGGGCACGGATCCCGCACGGGTGCAGCGCGTGGTCGACGGCGTGCGCACCGGGACGCTCAGCGTCAACGGCGGCGTCTGGTATTCCGCCGACGCCCCGTTCGGCGGATACAAGCAGTCCGGAATCGGCCGCGAGATGGGTGTGGCCGGTTTCGAGGAATACCTGGAAACCAAGCTGGTCGCGGAACCGGCCCAATAGTACGCCGGCGAGCCGGCCCGATAATACAGGGAGTCAATCGATATGGGACGTTTCGACGGTAAGACTGCCATCGTCACCGGCGCCGCACAGGGCATCGGCGAGGGGTACGCGCGTGCTCTTGCCCGCGAGGGCGCCAACGTGGTGGTGGCCGACCTCAACGCGGAACTCGGCGAGACCGTGGCCAAGCAGATCTGTACCGACGGCGGGACCGCGGTGTTCAAGGACGTCGACGTCGCCGACGAGGCTTCGGCACAGGAACTCGCGGCGTTCACCGTCGAGAAGTTCGGCGGCATCGATCATCTGGTGAACAACGCCGCGATCTACGGCGGCATGAAACTCGACCTGCTCATCACCGTACCGTGGGACTACTACAAGAAGTTCATGGCCGTGAATTTCGACGGCGCCCTCAACGTGACGCGCGCCGTGTGGCCGGCGATGAACGAGCGCGGGGGCGGCTCCATCGTCAATCAGTCGTCGACGGCGGCGTGGCTGTACTCCGGCTTCTACGGTCTCGCGAAAGTCGGGATCAACGGACTCACCCAGCAGTTGGCCCACGAGGTGGGCGGCATGAACATCCGGGTCAACGCCATCGCGCCCGGGCCGATCGACACCGAAGCCACCCGCACCGTGACACCGGGAAATATGGTGGCAGACATGGTGAAAACGTTGCCGCTCAAAAGGATGGGCACCCCCGACGACCTCGTCGGCGCCTGCCTGTTCCTGCTCTCGGACGAGGCGAGCTGGATCACCGGGCAGATCTTCAACGTCGACGGCGGGCAGATCTTCCGATGACCACGACGCAGCAGGTGTCCGTCGGCTACATCGGCCTCGGCAACATGGGTGCGCCGATGGCGAAGCGGCTGCTCGACCGTCCGGGCACACTCATCGTGTGCGACACCCGGCCGGAGGCGCTGGAACCGTTCGACAAGGCGGGCGCGAAGGTGACGTCGAGTCCGCGGGAGGTGGCAGAGAACGCGGACGTCATCTCCGTGACCGTGCTGAACGACGAGCAGGTGCGCGCAGTGGTCACCCAGATCCTCGAGGCCGCGCGGCCGGGCACCGTCGTGGCGGTGCACTCCACCATCAGCGACGTCACCGCCGTCGAGTTGGCCGACCGTTGCCGCGCGCACGGCGTCGACCTGATCGACGCACCCGTCAGCGGCGGCGCCCCCGGGGCACACCAGGGGAAGCTGGCGGTGATGGTCGGAGCGAGCGAAGACGCGTTCGAGAAGGTCCGGGAGCCGTTCGGGCACTGGGCCGAACTCGTCGTGCACGCCGGCGACGTGGGCGCGGGCACCCGGATGAAACTGGCCCGGAACCTGCTGCATTTCGTCTCGTTCACCGCCGCCGCCGAGGCGCAGCGGCTCGCCGAGTCCGCCGGTCTCGACATCACCGAACTCGGAAAAGTGGTCCGCCACACCGACGCGATCACCGGTGGTGCCGGCGCGATCATGCTCCGCGACACTACCGACGCGCTCGACGTGAACGACAACTGGTACCCGATCATGTCCCACGTCCGGGACCTCGGGGAGAAGGATCTGTCGCTGGCGATCGGGCTCGCCGAACGACTCGACGTCGCGCTGCCGCTCGCGCGGCTCGCGCTCTCGGGTCTCGGTCCGGGACTCGGCGTCGACAGCACCGTGGACAAGATCGTGGACAAGGAGGAGCAGCCATGACCGACGACACCCGCACCCGCGGCCTGGCCATGATGGAGAAGGTCTACGGATTCGAGATGCAAGACGGCCCCGGCGCGCATTTCGCCGTCACCGCCGACCACCTGTTCGCCGACATCTGGTCGCGGCCGGGGCTGAGCATCCGCGACCGACGGCTTCTGCTGCTCGGGGCGCTCACCGCGCAGGGACTCGTCGACGTCGCCGAGATCCAGGTGGGCGCGGCCCTGCACAACGAGGAACTGGACGAGGACCAACTCCGCGAGATCGCCCTGTTCCTGTGCCACTACGTGGGCTGGCCGTTGGGGACGAAACTCGACGCGATGATCGGCGGGGTGCTACACAAGCGGAAGAAAGCGGCCAGAGCGGCCGCCCCGGACGCAGAGGCCACATGAGCACCGAACATCTGACACCAGAGCTACTTCGACTCGCCGACTCCGTGCCCGGCTTCATGCCGGAGGACGAGGGGACGGCCCTGCACGAGGCCGCGATGCAGTACCTGACTCCCGGTGGGGTGGGCGTCGAGATCGGCACGTACTGCGGCCGCTCCACGATCTACCTCGGGGCGGCGGCGAAGGCGCGCGGCGCGCGCGTCGTCACCGTCGATCACCATCACGGTTCCGAGGAGCACCAGCCGGGCTGGGAGTATCACGAACCGGCGTTCGTCGACCCGCACACCGGTCTGCTCGACACGGTCGGCCGGTTCCGGCACACGATGGCGGATTCGGGGCTCGAGGAGTACGTCGTGGCGGTGCTGGGCCGGTCGTCGACGGTGGCGACGTTCTGGCGCACCCCCGTGGACTTCGTGTTCATCGACGGCGGCCATACGTCGGAGGCGGCGTCGGCGGATCTCGAGGGGTGGGCGCCGTGGGTGACCGTGGGCGGCGCCCTGGTGATCCACGACGTGTTCCCGGACCCGGCCGACGGTGGGCGCCCGCCGTTCGAGATCTACGAGCGAGCACTGGCGACAGGACAATTCAAGGAAACGTCCGTCACCGGGTCGCTACGGGTTCTCGAGCGGGTGGGCGGTCAGACCGGCGAACCGCTGGCATGACAGTAGTCGCCGCACCGGTCGAGACCGATCGGTAGTCCCACGGGCAGCGCCGCGTCCCGGAAGATTCCGTGTCCGGGCGTGGTGCGGGACAACGCGTCCGCGGCGAGGATCATCGCACCGCCCGTCCACGTGGTCTGCTCGACCGGCCACCGCTTACCGTCGCTGTAGACGAGGCCGGTCCAGTACGAGCCGTCCGGATCCCGCAAGTGCTGCATGGCGGTGAACTGGGCGAGCGCACGGGCGTGCTCCCCCATCGCGTCGAGCGCCAGCACCAGCTCACACGTCTCGGCGCCGGTCACCCACGGCCGGTGGTCCACGCAGCGGATGCCGAGTCCCTCGACCACGAAGTCGTCCCACCGCGAATCGATGCGATCCGACGCGGCCTCACCGCGAACGGCGCCCCCGAGGATCGGGTAGTACCAGTCCATCGAGTATTCGTCCTTGATCGCGAACGACTCCGGGTGCTGCCTGATCGCGTGCCCAAGTGTGTATTTCGCGAATTCCCATTCCGGCTGCGGGTCGTCGACCAACCGGGCTAGCAGGAGACCGCAGTGCAGGCTGTGGTGGATGCTGGAGTTCCCGGTCAGCAGCGCCTCCGCGCAGTCCTGGCCGTTCTCGCCCCGGGCCCACCAGATTTCGCCGCTGAGCGCCTGCATGTCGACGACCAAGTCGAGGCCGCCCTGCACCGACGGCCACAGTCTGTCGACAAAGTTCCGGTCACCGGTGATCAGGTAGTGGTGCCACACCCCCACCGCGAGGTAGGCGCAGAAATTGCTGTCGGAATCGTGATTCTCGACGGTCCCGTCGCGGAACTTCATCGGCCACGAACCGTCCGGTCGCTGCGTGCGCCGCGACCACTCGTACGCGCCCTCCGCCTCGTCGCGCAGTCCGGCTGCGGTGAGCGCCATGGCGGATTCGACGTGATCCCACGGGTCTGTGTGCCCGCCGGCAAACCACGGCAGCGCCCCCGACGACTCCTGCGCTGCCGCGATCGACCGTGCCGTCTGCCGGACCTGGCTCTCCGACAGCACGTTCGGCACCGACGGGACGCCGGCGGCTCTCACCGCGGCGCCTTCACCACGCTCGGTTCCCTCGGCTTCTCGAGGTAGAACACGACACTCTTGCCGACCACCGGGTTGAGCACCTTCTCCGCGGTGCGCGTCAGCCAGGGCGCTTTCATCATGTCCCACACCAGAACCTGGTGGTACGCCTTCGCGAGGGGATTGTCGTTGTTCTCCACCCCCACCGCGCACTTGAGCCACCAGTACGGGGAATGCAGGGCATGCGCGTGGTCGCGGCCCCGCACCTCCAGCCCGGCGGCGGTGAGCTTCTCCGCCAGTTCGTCGGCGCGGTAGATGCGGACGTGGCCGCCCTCCACCTCGTGGTACGCGTCGGACAGCGCCCAGCAGATCTTCTCCGGCAGCCACCGCGGAACCGTCACCGCCGCAACACCACCCGGCTTGAGGATGCGGGTCAGCTCGGCGATCGCGCGGCCGTCGCGGGGAACGTGTTCGAGGACTTCGGAGATGAGGACGACGTCGAACGTCGCATCCTCGTACGGCAGGTTCAGCGCGTCGCCGACCTCCACCCGCGCCGAGGCGCCTGCGGGGACCTCACCGACCTCGGCCATCGCCACGAACATCTTCTCGACGTCCGCGAGTTCGTCGGCGTTCTGGTCGAAGGCGATGACGTCGGCGCCGCGTCGATACAGCTCGAACGAGTGCCGTCCGGCACCGGCCCCGATGTCGATCACCTTGTCGCCGGGCTTCACACCCAGCCGGTCGAAGTCCACGGTCAGCACGGTTGGCCTCCTTGACGGGTCTGCGCTATCGCTTCGGCATAGGTCTGCGCGGTTGTCGCGGCCACTGCGGCCCAGCTGTAGCGCTCGAGCACGCGTCGGCGGCCACCGTCGCCGAGCCGGGCGCGGCGCTGCGGGTCGTCGAGCAACGCGCCCAGCACGTCCGCGAGTGCCTGCGGGTCGCCGGGCGTCACCAGCACCCCCGCCTCCTCGTCCGTTCCCACCACCTCGGGAATGGCGCCCGCGCGGCTCGCGACCAGCGGGGTGCCGCACGCCATCGCCTCGACGGCAGGCAGCGAGAAACCTTCGTACAGCGACGGGACGCACGCGACGTCGGCCGACGCGAGCAGCCCGGCCAGTTCGGCGTCGTCGATGCCCGACACGGTGCGGACGACGTCGCCGATGGCCAATTCCTCGATGAGCTTCTCGGTGACGCCGCCGGGTGCCAGCTTGGTGACCAGCACCAGTTCGACGGCGCGTTCGGTGTGCACCTTCGCGACCGCTTCGAGGAGCGTCGACACCCCCTTCAGCGGCATGTCGGCGCTGGCCACGCACACGACGCGGCCCGGAACCCGTTCGGCGGCCGGGGGTCGGAACATCTCGGTGTCCACCCCAAGCGGAACGGTTCGCAGGTTCGCGGCGGGAACGTCGAACGCGGCGCTGATGTCGTCGGCGGACGACTGCGACACCGTCAGCAGTGCGGGGATGGCGCGCGCCACCCGCTTCTGCATGCGCAGGAAGCCGTACCAGCGGCGGACCGTCACCTTGCGCCACCACTTCGCCGACGCGAGATCCAGTTCGCGGTCGCGGGTGATCGGGTGATGGATGGTGGCGACGACGGGGAGCCCGGCCCGCTGGAGTTGCAGCAGCCCGTAGCCGAGGCACTGGTTGTCGTGCACCACGTCGAACTCGTCGGCGCGCTCCTTCAGCAGCCGGGCCGCCCGGAGGCTGAACGTGAGCGGCTCCGGGAAGCCGGCCGTCCACATGGTCGCGACCTCGAGCACGTCGACGGCGTCGCGGAACTCGCGCGGGTGCGGCGTTCTGAACGGATCCGGCTCGCGGTACAGGTCGAGGCTGGGGACCTTCGTCAGCGTCACCCGGGGGTCGACGTCCGGGTACGGCTGGCCCGAGAACACCTCGACCTGATGGCCGAGTTCGACCAGCTCACGGCTGAGATGGCGGACGTACACACCCTGCCCACCACAGTGGGGCTTGCTTCGGTACGACAAGAGTGCGATGCGCACGGACTTCGGCCTCTCCTCGAGCAACTGGCAAGCAATACTAGAACACGTTCTTACTCGGGGTGTGTCCTCGTTCCATCCAACCGCACTCACTCACCCCACCGCGGTCGACTCGCGCAATCCCTCGAGTTTTCCCGCCAGGCGTCCGAGGTAGGCGAGGACCTCCTCCTCGCTGCGGTCGGGCACTCCGTACACGACCTCGGTGACGCCGAGGTCCTTCCATCGGCGCAACTTGTCGACGTCCGGTTTGCCGTCGAGCACGACGATCCGCGGTTCGCCGTCCCTGCCGGCCTCCCGCCACATCCGTCGCAGCGCGGCGACGCGGTCATCGATGTCCTGCTCGATCGGAGTGGTCATCCAGCCGTCGGCGGACTTCACGATCCACTTGAAGTTCTTGTCGTTGCCGGCGGCGCCGACGACCACCGGCGGCACCCGCACCGGCTTGGGCCACGCCCAGCTCGGACCGAAGCTCACGAACTCGCCGTCGTAGGACGCCTCGTCCTGCGTCCACAGCGCACGCATCGCCTCGAGGTACTCCCGCAGCATCGTCCGCCGCCGCCCCGGCGGGACGTTGTGGTCGGTGAGCTCGTCCAGATTCCACCCGTACCCGACGCCGAGGATCACCCGCCCGCCGCTGAGGTGGTCGAGCGAGGCGATCGTCTTGGCCAGCGTGATCGGATCGTGCTCGACGGGCAGCGCCACCGACGTGCCCAGTTCGATCCGCTCCGTGACCGCCGCCGCCGTGGCGAGCGCCACCCACGGGTCGAGGGTGCGCATGTACCGGTCGTCGGGCAGCGACGCGTCCCCCGTCTGAGGATGCGCCGCATCGCGTTTCACCGGAATGTGCGTGTGCTCGGGAACGTAGAACGAGTCGAACCCGTTGGCCTCTGCACCCCTCGCGGCCGAGGCCGGCTCGATCCCGCGGTCACTCGTAAACAACGTTATGCCGAATTTCACGAATTCTCCTTGGCCGAGAGCCTTTTCCTTCATGCACACTAACTTCTGGACACCTGTTTATCAATGTGTCCAAACAACTCTCCAGTTCTCGGGGCGGCCGGACGAACGGGACGCTCGTTGGATCTGACGCAACGGGCGTCCCACTCGTCCCCCAGGTGAGCGGCAATGCGTCCCCCAGCACACATCGCCACTCACCTGCTCAGGCGCCGTAGACCGGGACCGGGTCCTCCGCCTTCGCGAGCAGGTCCGCGACGACGGGCCCGATCTCCTTCGGCTCCCAGCGCGCGCCCTTGTCCTGGGCCGGGCCGTGCCGCCAGCCCTCGGCGACGGTGATCTTGCCTCCCTCGACCTCGAACACGCGCCCGCTCACGTCCTTCGAGTCCACACTCCCGAGCCACACGACGAGCGGCGAGATGTTCTCCGGCGCCATCGCGTCGAAGCCCTCCTCGGGTGCGGCCATCGCCTCGGCCATCGCACCGCCGGCGCCGACCGTCATCCGGGTGCGGGCGGCGGGCGCGATCGCGTTGACGGTGACGCCGTAGTTCTTCAACTCCGCGGCCGCCTGGATGGTCAGCTCCGCGATCCCCGCCTTCGCGGCGGCGTAGTTGCCCTGCCCGATCGAGCCCTGCAGTCCGGCACCGGAACTCGTGTTGACGATCCGGGCGTCCACCGGATTGCCCGCCTTCGCCTCGGCCCGCCAGTACGCGGCGGCGTGCCGCAGCGTCGCGAAATGACCCTTGAGATGCACGCGTACGACGGCGTCCCACTCCTGCTCACTCATCCCGACGAGCATGCGGTCGCGCAGGAACCCGGCGTTGTTCACCAGCACATCGAGCCGCCCGTACGTGTCGATCGCCGTCCGGATCAGGTTCTCGGCCCCGGCCCAGTCCGCGACGTCGTCGCCGTTGACGACGGCCTCGCCGCCCGCAGCCACGATCTCCGCGACTACCTGCTCGGCGGGACTCTCCCCGGTCGCGGAACCGTCGAGTCCGGCCCCGATGTCGTTGACCACGACCTTCGCCCCCTCGGCGGCGAACGCCAGCGCATGGGCGCGTCCGATTCCGCGCCCGGCGCCCGTCACGATGACGACGCGACCGTCGACCACTCCACTCATGCCTTCTCCTCTGTAGATGCTGTAACTGATGTCGATGCCGTCGCTGCCGCCAGGAAGGCGGGTCGTTCCCCGCCGCCGTGGACGGTCAGTGTCGAACCGCTGACGTACGCCGCCAACGGTGAAGCCAGGAACACCGCGCAGTTGCCGACGTCCTCGGGGCAGGCCATCCGGCCCAGCGGGACCGTGTTCCCGACCGCCGCGATCCCCGCCTCGTCCCCGTAGTGCAGGTGCGCGAGTTCGGTGCGGACCAGGCCGACGACCACCGAGTTGACCCGCACCTTCGGCGCCCACTCGACCGCCAGGCTGGTGGTCAGGCTGTCGACGCCGGCCTTCGCCGCCCCGTACGCCGCGGTGCCGGGCGAGGGCCGCGACCCGCTGACGCTGGAGATGTTGACGATCGCGCCCCCCGAATCCTGCGTCTGCATCTGAGCATTCGCGACCTGCGAGACGAGCAGCGGGGCAAGGAGGTTCAGCTCGACGATCTTCGAGTGAAACTTCGGGCTCGCGTCCGCCGCGAGGGCGAACGGCGCCCCGCCGGCATTGTTGACCAGGACGTCGAGGCGGCCGTAACGCTCGACGATCCGGTCGACGAGACCCTGCACCTGCTCCGGGTCGCGGATGTCGCACGGCAGGAATTCGGCGGCGCGTCCGTCCACCTCCACGGGGTCGTCGCCCGGTCGGCGAGCGCAGGCGACCACCGTCGCACCCGCCCGCAGGAAGGTGCGGCTGATACCCGCGCCCACCCCGCGAACTCCGCCGGTCACGAGCACGACACTTCCGGTCATGTTGGAACCTGTTTCCATCGTGCTACCCTACCAAGCAATTGCTTGGTGCGTGAAGTGCGGATCTGACGAGGAGAAAACAGTGGGAATTCGGAGCGAGACAGATCCGGGGGGCATCACCACGGTCACCGTCGACTACCCGCCCGTGAATGCCATCCCCTCCCGGGGCTGGTTCGAGTTGGCCGACGCCGTGCTCGACGCGGGCCGGAACCCGGACACCCACGTGGTGATCCTGCGAGCCGAGGGACGCGGGTTCAACGCCGGCGTCGACATCAAGGAAATGCAGGCCACCGAGGGGTACGGCGCGCTGGTCGACGCCAACCGGGGCTGCGCGGCCGCGTTCGCCGCCGTCTACGACTGCGCCGTGCCCGTGGTGGTAGCCGTCAACGGGTTCTGCGTCGGCGGCGGCATCGGACTGGTCGGCAACGCCGACGTGATCGTGGCATCGGACGACGCCGTCTTCGGACTGCCCGAGGTCGACCGCGGCGCACTCGGCGCCGCCACCCACCTCGCCCGACTCGTCCCCCAGCACATGATGCGCACCCTGTACTACACGGCGCAGAACGTCACCGCCCAGCAACTCCAGCACTTCGGGTCGGTGTACGAGGTGGTGCCGCGCGAGAAACTCGACGACACCGCCCGCGACATCGCCGCCAAGATCGCGGCCAAGGACACCCGGGTCATCCGCTGCGCCAAGGAGGCGATCAACGGCATCGACCCCGTCGACGTGAAGACCAGTTACCGCCTCGAGCAGGGCTACACCTTCGAACTCAACCTGGCGGGCGTCGCTGACGAGCACCGCGACGAGTTCGTCGAAACCGGCAAGCCCCGCTCCAACTCGAACAACAGGAAAGGCTGACATCGATGGCGAGCAAGCGCGACAAGAGGATGTCGCTCGACGACGCGGTCGGGGAACTGCGCAGCGGAATGACCATCGGCCTCGGCGGCTGGGGTTCGCGCCGTAAGCCGATGGCGCTGGTCCGGGCGCTGCTGCGCTCGGACGTCACCGACCTCACCGTCGTCACCTACGGCGGCCCCGACCTGGGGCTGCTCTGCTCGGCGGGCAAGGTGAAGAAGGCGTACTACGGGTTCGTGTCCCTCGATTCGGCCCCGTTTTACGACCCGTGGTTCGCGAAGGCGCGCACCGGCGGCGAGATCGAGGTCCGCGAAATGGACGAGGGCATGGTGAAGTGCGGACTCGAGGCCGCCGCCGCCCGACTGCCGTTCCTGCCGATCCGCGCCGGACTCGGCTCCGACGTCCGGAACTTCTGGGGCGACGAACTGCGCACCGTCACCTCCCCCTACCCCGACGCGTCCGGCCGATCGGAGACGCTGATCGCGATGCCGGCCCTGAATCTCGATGCGGCACTGGTGCATCTGAACCTGGGCGACAAGCACGGCAACGCCGCCTACACGGGGGTCGACCCCTACTTCGACGACCTGTACTGCGCGGCCGCCGAGAAGCGATTCGTCTCCGTCGAACGCGTGGTGGAGACCGAGGAACTGGTGAAAACCGTTCCGCTGCAGAACCTGATCCTCAACCGCATGATGGTCGACGGCGTCGTCGAGGCACCGAACGGCGCCCACTTCACCCTCGCAGGCGACAGCTACGGCCGCGACGAGAAGTTCCAGCGCCACTACGCCGAATCGGCGAAGACCCCCGAGGGATGGCAGCAGTTCGTCGACACCTACCTGTCCGGCAGCGAGGACGACTACCAGGCGGCCGTGAAGCGATTTGCAGAGGAGTCCCAGGCATGACCGAGACCACCACCGACGTCACCCGCGCCGAATACTGCGCGATCGCGTGCGCCGAGATCTTCTCCGGCGCAGGCGAGATCATGGCCAGCCCCATGGCGACGCTGCCGTTGATCGGCGCCCGCCTCGCGCGACTGACCACCGAACCCGACCTGCTCATCACCGACGGCGAAGCACTGATCTTCGCCGACACCCCCGCCGTCGGAGCGAAGGCACCGATCGAGGGCTGGATGCCGTTCCGGAAGGTGTTCGACGTCGTCGCGTCCGGTCGCCGCCACGTGGTGATGGGTGCCAACCAGATCGACCGGCACGGCAACCAGAACCTGTCGGCGTTCGGCCCGCTGCAGCAGCCGACCCGGCAGATGTTCGGCGTCCGCGGCGCGCCCGGCAACACCATCAACCACCCCACCAGCTACTGGGTGGGCAAGCACACGTCGCGGGTGTTCTGCGACCAGGTCGACATCGTCTCCGGCGTCGGCTACGACCAGATCGACCCCGACAATCCGGCCTACCGGTTCCACCACCTGCACCGCGTGGTGACCAACCTCGGGGTGTTCGACTTCGGCGGACCCGGACACACGTTCCGGGCGCTGTCGCTGCACCCCGGCGTCACCGCCGAACAGATCGTCGAGAACACCTCGTTCGAGGTGGCAGGGCTGGCCGACGCCGGCGTGACCCGCGAACCCACCGAAGAAGAACTGCGGCTGATCCGCGAGGTCCTCGACCCCCGCAGCCTGCGCGACCGGGAGGTGTCGGTATGAGCACGCTCCGCACCGCACTGACCGACCTGGTCGGTGTCCAGCACCCGGTCGTGCAGACCGGAATGGGCTGGGTCGCCGGACCGCGTCTCGTCGCCGGCACCGCCAACGCCGGCGGTCTCGGCATCCTCGCGTCGGCCACGATGACGTACGACGAACTCGAAGCGGCGATCACGAAGACGAAGACCCTCACCGACAAGCCGTTCGGGGTGAACATCCGCGCCGACGCCACCGACGCCCCGCAACGCATCGACCTGCTCATCCGGGAGAACGTGCGCGTCGCGTCGTTCGCGCTGGCCCCCAAGCAGGAACTGATCGCGAAGCTGAAAGCCGCCGGGGTGGTGGTCATTCCGTCGATCGGCGCCGCGAAACACGCCAAGAAGGTGGCGTCCTGGGGCGCCGACGCGGTGATCGTGCAGGGCGGCGAGGGCGGCGGGCACACCGGACCGGTGGCCACCACCCTGCTGCTGCCGTCGGTGCTCGACGCCGTCGACATCCCCGTCGTCGCGGCGGGCGGCTTCTACGACGGCCGCGGGCTCGCCGCCGCCCTCGCCTACGGAGCCGCCGGCGTCGCGATGGGCACCCGCTTCCTGCTCACCCAGGAATCGACGGTCCCCGACTCCGTCAAACAGGAATACCTCGCCCGCGGACTGCAGGACACCACCGTCTCCCGCAAGGTCGACGGCATGCCCCACCGGGTCCTCAACACCGAACTCGTCGACAGCCTCGAACACTCCGGCAACGTCCGCGGACTGGTCGCCGCCGCCCGCAACGCGTCGAAATTCAAGGCCATGACCGGGATGAAATGGTCGACGCTCGTCAAGGACGGCCTCGCCATGAAGAAGTCCGGCGACCGCACCTGGCAGCAGATCATCATGGCCGCCAACACCCCGATGCTGCTCAAGGCCGGGCTAGTCGACGGCAACACCCACGCCGGCGTCCTCGCCTCCGGTCAGGTCGTCGGGCTGCTCGACGACCTGCCCACGTGCAAGGACCTCATCGACGGCATCGTCGCCGACGCGATCAAACGCATCGACGCACTCGGCGCCCTGCGCGCCTGAGCGCAACAAACGGGACGCTCGTTGGATCTGACGCAACGAGCGTCCCGTTCGTCCGGCTAAGAGGTGGCGGCCTTCGCCGCGCTCAGCTGGATGACGCGGCCTTCGCCGCGATGCGCGCCCGGACCTCCGGCCGTCGCAGCGGGGGCACGGTCTGCGGGGGCTGCTTGCGCGCCGGCAGTGCGGCGAGGAGTTTCGTGGTGGCCGCGGTGACGACGGCCACCGCCTCCTCGAACGGCTCACGGTTGGCGTCGGAGAGCTTCTGGATTCCGCTGACCTTCCGGACGTATTGACGCGCCGCCGCCTCGATCTCCTCCGCGGTGGCCGCCGGTTCGAGTCCGCGCAGCTCGGTGATGTTTCGGCACATGACTCGACGATAGCGCCGCCCGGTCGTCCGCGCGGCCCGTCGACGCCGGGCGAATGTACCTCTCGGCGCTGCCGAGGCGCCGAAAGGTACATTCGCCCGGCGGGAAAACGGGCGGTCAGCCCCGGGCCGGCTCCAGAGCATCGGCATCGGCGTCCGCAGGCGCGGCGTCGGTCTCGACGTCCGGGAGCGGGGTTCGGGATCGCGCGGCCACGACGGCGGCGCCGAGCAGGACCAGGGCGACGAGGCACTGCGAGCTGCCGATCACCTCCCGGACGGCGGCCTCCACCCAGCCGGACGAGGACGACTGCAGCACGAAGTTGGGGCCGATCAGGAAGATCAGCGTCGCGGCGCCGACCAGCGGCCGCCAGCTGCGGTACTGCGGTGCGATCAGGATCGGAATCAGCAGGATGCTGTACGCCCAGTGGTGGGTGACGGCGAACGGCGCGGCGAGCAGCGAAGCCAGGGCCACGATCGACAGTGCGATCAGGTGTTCACCCGACCGCGTGAACCGGTACGCCGACCATGCGGCGGCGGAGACGATGACGGCCGCGCTGAGCACCCAGAGGATGCTGGCGAGCCTGCCTTCCGCCCCGAGCCGGGCGATGACGCCGGTGACGGCCTGGTTGCGGAAGAAGTCGGGCGCGCCCGCACGGCCGGTGGCGAAGAATTCGGTGGTCCAGAACCACACCGACGACTGCGGCAGCAGCCAGAAACCGAGTCCGACGGTGACGAGGATCGTGGCGAGCGACCGTCCGATCGAGCGGAAGTCGCGGCGGACGAGCAGGACGAGCAGGAAGGCTGCCGGGGTGATCTTGATTGCCGCGGCGAGGCCGATCGCGATTCCGCGGAACCTCTTCGGGATCACCCCGGTGCAGTCGGCGACCACGAGCGCCATCAGGATGATGTTGATCTGACCGAAGTCGAAGTTCGAGCGCATCGGCTCGAGGAGAAGTACCGGCCCCATCGACAGCAGAGCGAGAAGTTCGGGGCGGCCGACGTCGAGTTTCGACAGCGCCACCTTGACCATCCACCACACGAGCCCGAGGTTGAGTGCGCACCACAGGGCCTGCAGGACCGAGGGGTCGATCTCCGCCATCGGCGCGAACAGGATCGCCGCGAAGGGTGCGTAGATGAACCTGAACCCGGAACTGCTCGGGAAGTCCGCGGAGTAGAGCGGCAGCCCGCTGACGAAGGCGTGGCCGGCGTCGCGGAACACGGAGAGGTCCATCAGGTAGCCCGTTGCCGCATCGAACTCCCGGTAGGCCACCACCCCCACGGAGAGGACGCCCACGAGGAGCGCGACGGCATGGAGACGATAATCCCTGAACTTCGATTCACTCTGTAACAAGAATTTGTTCTTTCATGATCGGCGTCGTGGTCAACGATCCACCGTAGCGGGCCGTGACCCAATCGTGACAAAGGCGAGGTCGTGGCGCCCGAACCGCGCGCTTCGTCCTAGTTTATTTAGACTGATATATTTCGATCATGCCCGGACGCGCCCTCGACAATCCGCTCGTTCTGCCGGTGCTCGGACTGCTCCTCGAATCGCCGATGCACCCCTACCAGATGGAGGTCACGCTGCGCGAGCGCAGCGAGGAGGGGCAGTGGCCGCTCAATCGCGGCTCGCTGAACAATGTGGTCGCCGCCCTCGCGGCGGCGGGCTGGATCGAGGAACACGAACGTGCACAACGGGAGGGTCGGCCCGCCCGCACCGTCTATGCCCTCACCGATGCCGGGCGCACGGAACTGGTGAGCCGACTGGACGTCCAGATCCGCAGCGCCGCACGGGAGTTCTCACCGTTCTTCGCCGCGATCAGCTATCTCGGCGCACTGGGACGCGAGGGCGCCGTCGATGCCCTCACCGAACGCGCCCAACGGCTCACCGCAAGAATAGAATCCGATCAGGCCAAGCTCACCCGCGCGCTCGGTGACGGCGCACCTGCCCTGTTCGTCGTCGAGGCGGATTACGCACTCCACGCCGCGCGGGCCGAGCTGGACTGGATCGCGTCGACGATCGCGAGCATCCGCGACGGGAGCCTCGTGTGGCCGAACCGATCAGCCGGTCCCGAACGACCCTTCGAGACGGTTCCGTGAACCGGGGTGCACGAGACGCGCTGCGCTGACGAGCCCTCGGGACGACCAGGTGCGGCGCCGGATCAGCAGGCAGGGTTCGGAACGCTCGATGTGGAGGAGGCGGCATTCGTCCGGTGATCCGAGGATCGCTTCGACGACGTGCTCACCCCTCGTCAGCGGGGCTTCCACGCTCAGATAGTGATTGGGCGTCTGCTGGGTGAAGTCCTGATCGAGATACCCGGGCGCCTCGGCGGGGTTGACGAACCGGTCTTCGAGCTGGATCGGCGTGTCGTCCTCGTAGTGGATCATCAGGGAGTGGAACACCTTGCCGCGGATCGAATCCCGGATGAAGGCGTTGGCCGGGTCGGCGTCTTCCTCACGCACGTACACCACTTCGGTCCGGTGGCGGTGGCCGCGTTGCTGGATCTCGTCCGCGATGTTCTTGACCTCGAACAGCGGCGACGCCGTCTTCGTGGCCGCCACGAACGTGCCCACCCCCATCAGGCGCACCACGAGACCCTCGGCGCTGAGTTCGCGCAGTGCACGGTTGATGGTCATGCGGGACAGCCCCAGAGCGCCGACGAGCTGATTCTCCGAGGGCAGCTGATCGCCCTCCTGCCAGCGGCCGGCGTTGATCTGCGACACGATCAGGTGCTTGACGCGTTCGTACGCCGGGGCCGACTCCGTCCCCGGTCCGTTGTACAACGCAGCAAGCTCCGCGTCGACTACTGCGATCTCTACCACTGACACCCATTCCTCTGCGGCACCGACGAACTTCCCGTGCAGTCGGCCGTCTGCAGTCTATCGGCCGACTGCACGGGTAAGCCGCAATCGCGCGGTGCGCCCGAAGTCACCTCACCATGCTGCGGAGCTGCCTGGTCGCGACGGACAGGGCGGCCAGGTCGTGCTCACCCGATTCCGTGACGGCGTCGAGGGTGTGGCGGGCCCGCGCCAGCCGGGCCGCGTTGCGGTCCTCCCACTCCCCGATCTTCTGCTCCGCCGTGTCCGCGATCTCGCTGCCCGCGATCACGTCCAGGCACAGGGCCCGCACCGTGTCGTACAACTCGTCGCGCAACGACAACCGGGCCAGCGCGTTCCACCGCGTACCCCGTCCCAGCTGCGAGACCCCCACCAGCAGGTGGACCAGCCCGAGGCACTCCCCGAGCCGGTAATACACCTCGGCCACCTCGTGGGGGTCGCGTTGGGTGATGTCGGCGATCTCGACGATGTCGAGCAGCGCGAACCGGTCGAGCAGCAGTTGGACGCGCCCGGCCAGGTCGGCGGGGACACCGCGGGCCACCAGCGCGGCGGTTCGGCTGCGGAGGCTTTCCGCGTCCTCGCCGCACAGCCAGCCCGCGACGTGCGGTGTCAGGTCCGCGACCCGGTCACGGAATCGGCTGATCTCCGCCCCGACCGCGAGCGGCTGGGGCCTGCGGGTGAGCATCCACCGCGACGCCCGGTCGAGCAGCCGCCGGGTGAACAGCGTCAACTCGTCCGAGAGCGCGGCGTCGAGGCCGGCGTCCCGGATGTCGCGGCGCAGCGACGGCAGGTCGAACACCTCCGAGACCACCGCGAACGCGCGCACGGCGTCGGCGCCGCTCGCACCGGCCTCCTCCCCCAGCCGGAAGGCGTACGTGATGCCGCCGTTGTCGACGACGTCGTTGGTGAGGACCGTCGCGACGATCTCCCGGCGCAGCGGATGTTCGCCGATGGCGTCGCCGAACGACTCCCGGAGTCTGCGCGGGAAGTACCCGGCGAGGGCGTCCGCGAACGCCGGGCTGTCGGGCAGGTCGCCGGCGAGCAGATCCGATTTCAGCGCCAGTTTGACGTGCGCCATGAGCGTCGCGAGTTCCGGCGACGTGAGTCCCGCCTCCGCGCGTTCCCGGGCGGCGATCTCCTTCCGGGACGGCAGCACCTCGATGACGCGGTCCAGACCGTAGCGGCCCTCCAGGTGGCCGATGAGCCGTCCGTGCACCGCGAGCGACGCGGCGGCGTCGGCCCGGCTCGTGCCCAGCACGTCGTTCTGGGCGACGTTGTCGGACAACACGAGACGCGACACCTCCCCGGACATCTCGGCCAGCAGACCCGCGCGATCCTCCGCCGCGAGGCGGCCGCCGCTGACCAGGGCGTCGAGCAGGACCTTGATGTTGACCTCGTGGTCGGAGCAGTCCACGCCCGCCGAGTTGTCGAGCGCGTCCGTGTTGATTCGACCGCCGTTGCGGGAGAATTCGATGCGTCCCAGCTGGGTGAGGCCGAGGTTGCCGCCCTCACCGATCACCCGCGCACGGACGTCGGCGCCGTCCACCCGGACTCCGTCGTTGCCCTTGTCGCCCACGTCGAGGTGGGTTTCGGTGCCCGCCTTCACGTACGTGCCGATCCCGCCGTTCCACAGCAGATCCACCGGCGCCCGCAGGATCGCGCGAACCAGGTCTGGTGGCGACAGTTCGGTGGTCCCGGGCGCCAGCCCGAGCGCGCGCCGCGCCTCCTCGCTGACCGGAACGCTCTTCCTCGACCGTTCCCACACACCGCCGCCCGCGCTGATCAGACCGGGTGCGTAGTCGGCCCACGACGACCGCGGCATCGCGAACAGCCGTTCCCGCTCCGCGAAGGAGGTGGCCGCGTCGGGGTTCGGGTCGAGGAACACGTGCCGGTGATCGAACGCGGCGACGAGCCGGATGTGCGGGCTGGCCAGCATTCCGTTGCCGAACACGTCGCCGCTCATGTCGCCGATCCCGACGGCGGTGAACTCCTCCGACTGGGTGTCGACGCCCATTTCCCGGAAGTGCCGTTTCACGCTCTCCCACGCGCCGCGGGCAGTGATGCCGAGCGCCTTGTGGTCGTAACCGACGGATCCGCCGGACGCGAATGCGTCACCGAGCCAGAACCCGTACTGCGCCGCAACGTCGTTCGCGATGTCGGAGAACGTCGCGGTGCCCTTGTCCGCGGCGACGACGAGGTAGGTGTCGTCGCCGTCGTGCCGCACCACCCGCGGCGCCGGGATCACGACGCCGCTCGCGAGGTCCACGTTGTCGGTGACATCCAGCAGTCCGCTGATGAAGCTGCGGTAGCAGCGCACACCCTCGGCGCGGTGTGCGTCCCGATCCCGCGCCGCGTCTCCGGTCGGGGCCGGTGGACGGGCGACGACGAACCCGCCCTTCGCGCCGACGGGCACGATCACCGAGTTCTTGACCGCCTGCGCCTTCACCAGACCGAGCACCTCGGTGCGGAAATCCTCCTTGCGGTCGGACCACCGCAGGCCGCCCCGCGCGACGGCGCCGAATCGCATGTGCACACCCTCGACCCACGGCGAGTAGACGTAGATCTCGAAACGCGGCCGCGGCTGCGGCAGTTCGGGGATCCGCTGCGGATCGAATTTGAACGACAGGACCTCCCGTTCCCGCCCCGCGCGGACGTAGCGGTTGGTGCGCAGGGTCGCCAGCACCACGTTGAGGTAGGCGCGCAGGATGCGGTCGGCGTCGAGGCCGAGTACGTCGCCGATCGCCGTTTCCAGCGAGCCGGTCAGTTCGCCCGGCTCCGACGCGGCGTCCGGATCGAACCTCGCGGCGAACAGCTGGATCAGCGCCTGCGAGATCTCCGGGTGATCCCCGAGGACCGTCGCGATGTGGTTCTGGCTGTACGGGAATCCGCCCTGCCGGAGGTAGCGCGCGTAGGCCCGCAGCACCTCCACCTCCCGCCAGTCGAGGCCGGCCCGGAGTACGAGTTCGTTGAAACTGTCCGTCTCCGCCCGCGATTCCCAGGCCGCGGCGAACGTTTCCGTGAAGCGGTGCGGCAGTGCGTCGTCCGACGGCCTGGCCGATGCGTGGCGAATCCCGAATTCGTACATCCAGCAGACGGTTCCGCGACTGTTCGCGACCGTGTACGGGCGCTCGTCGAGGACCGCGACGCCCATGCTCTGCAGGATCGGGAGCACGTCGCTGAGGGAGGCGGGGGCGCCGCCGACGAAGAAGGTGAAACGCCAGTCGGCGGCCTGCGTGTCGAGTCGCGTCTCGATCGCCCCGTCCGTCAGTGCCTCGAACACCGCCAGGTCGGCATGGGCGCGCTCGGTGTCGAAGTCGTGCTTGTACACCGCGGGGAAGTGCTCCGAATAGTGCGCGAGGAGGTCGCGTTCGGCGGTATCGCCTTCGTCCCGGAACCGGTCTTCCCAGGTCCGGCAGGCCCGGGCGATCCGGCGCTGAATGTCCAGTCGCCGCGTGTCCGTCACTGCGGTGTCCGCGGGGACGCGCATCGTGAAATGGACCATCGCCAGCGGGTACTCGGACACGTTGGTGGTGTATTCGACGGCGGTGCCGTTCAACTCGTCCAGGAGGACCCGCTGGGCCGCGAGGCGCGTCCGCGTGTTGTACCGGTCGCGAGGGATGAACACCAGCGCCGACATGCTGTCGCCGGGGACGTCCGTGCGCAGGAAGAGGTGGATGTGTTCGCGCGCGGTGATGCCGGCGACCTCGGTGAGGGCCGAATGCAGCGAGTCCGGGCTCGCCGCGAACAATTCGGTCAGCGGCAGCGCCTGCACGACCTGCAGCACGGCCTGCCCGGAGAAGGAATCGATGTCGAAGCCGGCGCGGTCGAGCAGGGCCCGCACCCGGCGGCCCGCACCCGGAATGTCCAGGACGTTCTCGTGCCTGCCCGCGGGCGTGAATACGCCGACGAAGCGGTGTTCCTCCCCTGCGGCCCGGACGCCGACAAAGGACGGATACGACGAACGGTGCACGGATACCGGGAGCGCCGCCTGCCCGATCGCGAGGACCGGACCGGCATCGGTGGCGGGTGCACGGTCGCCCTCCCGGTCGTGGAGGACGCCGAGACTCTCCCGGGGTGCGCCGGCGGCGTCGTACCGCGCGTAACCGAGGACGGTGAAGTTGCCCGCCTCGCACCAGCGCAGGAAGTCGGCGGCCTCGCGGAGTTCTTCGGACAGCGCGTCCTGGCCTGCCTGCGCGTCGAGTTGCCCGGACACCTGGATCTGGAGTTCGCGCATGCGCGCCAGATCCGCGTTGACCCGGCGCACGTCGGAGAGGACGGCGGTCAGGGATTCGGCGAGTGCGGCGACGACCGTCTCGCCGGTGTCGGAGCGAAGTCCCACGTGGATCCAGGACTCCGCCGTCCCCGGTTCGGTGGCCGGACGCACGTCGGTGAGGGTGCCCGACTCCGTGCGGCGGGCGGCGACGACCGGGTGCAGTGCCTCCTCGATGGGGGCGCCGACCCTTGCCGCGGTGAGGAGTACCGATTCGACGAGCAGCGCCATGTCGTCGGTGACGATCTGCACGGCGGGTCCGATCCCGCTGGGGTCCGTGGCGTCGATGCCGCGCACGACCGCGGTCCCGGGGATCCGGTGTCGTCCCGTCTCGAGATGTGTGTTCGCGATCCGGTCACGCGCCTCGGGATCCGCGTTGTCGGCGTCGGGGTGACCTGCGGTGCGGAGGTAGAGGTCGAGGAAGCGCTCGCGCGCCTCCTGATCGGGAAACAGCTGCTCATCGCGCTCGAGCGGATGTGAGGACGTCGAAATTACTCTCATGTCAGTACCTTCCGTCGGGAGCATCGGGACTCCCGGCTGGTGCAGTGGCGGGCCGGCACGCTTCTCGGCTGGGTCCTTGGAGAACGCTTGACAGGGGGTTGTCTATACAGGACTATACATCTAACGCGATAAAAAACGTGAGTCAGAGCACACTGGAATCAGGACATGGGACAGAGCACCCGGGACCGACCCCAGCTGCCGGACTCGTCACAGAGAGACATCAGGCCAATGACACACGAGGGACCTCCCGAGATCAGCCTCGCGCCGGAGCGTCGCACCATCGACGTCGTCCCGGACGACGAGCGCCACGGATCTCCGCGCAGCCAGTTCACGCTCTGGTTCGGCGCCAACATGCAGATCACCGCGATCGTGGACGGCGCCCTGGCAGTCGTCTTCGGTGCCGATGCGCTGTGGGCCATCGTGGGCCTGCTGATCGGCAACGTCTTCGGCGGTGCCGTCATGGCGTTGCACTCCGCTCAGGGACCGCGCCTCGGCCTGCCCCAGATGATCTCGAGCCGGGCCCAGTTCGGCGTCCTCGGCGCCGTGCTCCCGCTCGTCCTGGTCGTCCTGATGTATCTCGGCTTCGCCGCGACCGGCAGCGTCCTCGCCGGTCAGGCCGTGAACGAGATCCTCCACATCGACAACGCCACCGTCGGCATCCTCATCTTCGGCGCGATGACCGCGTTCGTGGCGGTGACCGGGTACAAGCTCATCCACGTGGTCGGCAAGGTCGCGACCGTCGTCGGCATCATCGGCTTCACCTACCTGCTGATCCGCTTGTTCGCCGAGTACGACGTGGCCGCGTTCGTCGGGATCAAGGGCTTCGACATCGTCACGTTCCTCCTCGCGATCTCGCTCGGAGCCGGCTGGCAGTTGACGTTCGGACCGTACGTCGCCGACTACTCCCGCTACCTGCCGCGCTCGACGAGCGAGCGGAAGACGTTCTGGTCGACGTTCGCGGGCAGCGTGATCGGCTCGCAGTGGTCGATGACGCTGGGCGCGCTCGTCGCCGCCGTCGCCGGCGACGCGTTCCTCAGCGACCAGGTCGGCTTCATCGGCGAACTCGCCGGACCCGCCGTCATCGCCCTGATGATCTACCTGGTGATCCTGGTCGGGAAACTCACCGTCAACTGCCTCAACGCGTACGGCGGATTCATGTCGATCCTCACCACAGTGACCGCGTTCAACGGGCAGTCGCGCATCTCGACCCGCGCCCGCAGCCTGTACATCATCGGGTTCGTCGCGGTGTCGATGCTGATCGCGATCGGCGCCAGCGCCGACTTCCTCAACAACTTCAAGAACTTCGTCCTCGTGCTGCTCATGGTCTTCACCCCGTGGAGCGCCATCAACCTGATCGACTACTACCTCATCTCCAAGGAGCGCGTGGACATCCCGGCCCTGTACGACCCGGCGGGCCGCTACGGCCGCTGGAACACGACCGCGATGAGCTGCTACGCCATCGGCGTCGTCGCGCAGATCCCGTTCCTCGCGCAGAAGCTCTACACCGGCCCGGTGACGGACATGCTGGGCGGCGCGGACATCTCGTGGATCGTCGGCATCGTCTTCACCGCCGCGATCTACTACCCGCTCGCGAAGCGCAGCAGCAACCCGCCTCCGGCCATGATCTACCCGGAACACACCGCCATGGCTGATACACGACAGTGAATCACGCTGAACCCCAGACTCTTCCACCTCTCTCGTTCGACCATCAAGGAGTACACGACATGACCACCACGACGCCTCCGGTTTCCGGACCCCGCCCCGTGTCGGCGCCCCGCGGCACCGAGCTGACGACCCTCGGCTGGCAGCAAGAAGGCGCCCTGCGCATGCTGATGAACAACCTCGACCCCGAGGTCGCCGAGCACCCCGACTCGCTCGTCGTCTACGGCGGCACCGGCAAGGCCGCGCGCAGCTGGGAGGCGTTCGACGCGATGGTCCGCACGCTGAAGACCCTGAAGTCGGACGAGACGATGCTGGTGCAGTCCGGCAAGCCGGTCGGTGTGTTCCGCACCAGCGAGTGGGCGCCCCGCGTCCTGCTCGCGAACTCGAACCTGGTGGGCGACTGGGCCAACTGGGAGGAATTCCGCAAGCTCGACGCCCTCGGCCTGATCATGTACGGGCAGATGACCGCCGGATCCTGGATCTACATCGGCACGCAGGGCATCCTGCAGGGCACGTACGAGACGTTCGGCGCCGTTGCCCGCAAGCGCTTCGGCGGTTCGCTCGCCGGCACCATCACCCTGACCGCGGGCCTCGGCGGCATGGGCGGCGCCCAGCCCCTCGCAGTGACGATGAACGACGGCGTCGCGATCTGCGTCGACTGCGACGTCACCCGCATCGACCGCCGCATCGCGCACAAGTACCTCGACACCAAGGCCACCGACATCCACGACGCCCTGCGTCTGGCAACCGAGGCCCGCGACGCGAAGCGCCCGCTGTCCATCGGCCTCGAGGGCAACGCCGCGGAGATCTTCCCCGAACTGCTCGCCATGAACGCCCCCATCGACATCGTCACCGACCAGACGTCGGCACACGACCCGCTGTCGTACCTGCCGCTCGGCATCGACTTCGCCGACATGAAGGCGATGGCCGACAAGGACCCGGTGAAGTTCACCGAGGACTCCCGCGCGTCGATGGCCCGCCACGTCGCCGCGATGGTCGGCTTCCTCGACAAGGGCGCCGAGGTGTTCGACTACGGCAACTCCATCCGCGACGAGGCCCGCAAGGCCGGCTACAACCGCGCATTCGACTTCCCCGGATTCGTGCCCGCCTACATCCGTCCGCTGTTCGAGGAGGGCCTCGGCCCGTTCCGCTGGGCCGCGCTGTCGGGCGACCCGAAGGACATCGAGGCCACCGACAAGGCGATCCTCGAACTGTTCCCCGAGAACGAGCACCTGAAGCGCTGGATCACGATGGCAGGCGAAAAGGTGGCGTTCGAGGGTCTGCCGGCCCGGATCTGCTGGCTCGGCTACGGCGAACGGCACAAGGCCGGCCAGAAGTTCAACGAGATGGTGGCGTCCGGTGAGCTGTCGGCGCCCGTCGCCATCGGTCGCGATCACCTCGATTCCGGATCGGTCGCGTCGCCGTACCGTGAGACCGAGTCGATGCTCGACGGCTCCGACGCGATCGCCGACTGGCCGCTGCTCAACGCGCTCGTCAACACCGCGTCGGGCGCGTCGTGGGTTTCCATCCACCAGGGCGGCGGGGTCGGCATGGGCCGGTCCATCCACGCCGGTCAGGTGTGCATCGCGGACGGCACCGACCTGGCCGCGGAGAAGTTGGAGCGGGTCCTGACCAACGACCCCGGCATGGGCGTCATCCGGCACGTCGACGCCGGCTACGACCACGCCGCCGACGTCGCCCGCGAGCGCGGCGTCCGCGTGCCGATGTCCGAGGGATGACCAACCGCCCGAGCGACCGTATCTTCGAACCACTGGAAGGAACAGCAGTGACAGCGAACACCTCCCGCTCCACAGCGCTGACCGGCATCGGCACCCTGGTGACCAACGACCCGACAGTGGGGGAAGGTCCGCTCGGGCTGATCCGCGACGCCGCCGTCGTCTTCGACGGCGGCGTGGTGACCTGGGTCGGCAGCACCGACGCGGCGCCTGCCGCGGACGTCGGGCACGACCTCGACGGCCGGGCGGTGCTGCCGGGCTTCGTCGAAAGCCACTCGCACCTGGTGTTCGGCGGGGAACGCGCGGAGGAATTCGCCGCCCGCATGGCCGGGCAGCCGTACGCGGCGGGTGGCATCCGCAACACGATCGAGGCGACGCGGAACGCCACCGACGAAGAACTGCAGGCGAACACGCGGCGACTACTGGACGAGTCGCTGCGGTCGGGCAGCACCACGGTGGAATGCAAGACCGGCTACGGGCAGACGGTCGCGCACGAATTGCGCAGCACGCGGATCGCGGCGTCCCTCACCGACGAGGTGACGCTGCTCGCCGCTCACGTTCCGCCGCCGGAATACGCGGGCCGTGCCGACGACTACGTCGCTATGGTGTGCTCGGAGATGATCGATGCCTGTGCACCGCAGGCGAAATGGATCGACGTGTTCTGCGAGACCGGCGCGTTCGACCGCGATCAGGCGCACGCCGTGCTCACCGCAGGAATGGCGAAGGGGCTGATCCCCCGCGTCCACGGAAACCAGCTCCGCGAGGGGCCCGGAGTCCAGCTCGCCGTCGAACTCGGCGCCGCGTCCGTCGACCACGTCTGCTACACCACGCAGGCCGACATCG
Source organism: Rhodococcus sp. USK10 (assembly GCF_019378875.1). NCBI lineage: Bacteria > Bacillati > Actinomycetota > Actinomycetes > Mycobacteriales > Nocardiaceae > Rhodococcus > Rhodococcus sp. USK10. The sequence goes on along the minus strand of NZ_CP076048.1, from coordinate 5,622,272 downwards.
ACGCGCTCGCGCAGAGTTCGACGGTGGCGACCCTCCTGCCCGGCGCGGACTTCTCGACCCGCAACAAGTACCCCGATGCCCGGGCCCTGCTCGACGCCGGTGTCACGGTCGCGCTCGGTGCGGACTGCAACCCCGGCACCAGCTACACCACCAGCCTGCCGTTCTGCATCGCGATCGCGGTGCGGGACCTGCACATGACCCCGGACGAAGCGATCTGGGCGGCGACGGCGGGCGGCGCCCGCGCGCTGCAACGCGCCGACGTCGGGGTCCTGCGTCCCGGAGCGCGGGCCGACGCCCTCGCCCTCGACGCGCCGTCGTACCTGCACCTGGCCTACCGGCCCGGCGTCCCCCTGGTCAGCGATGTGTGGCGGGGCGGCGAACTCGCCTGGTCCGCGCACGTCGGTCACGAGAAAGCGAGGGCATTGCGATGATGGAGAACCTGTTGATACCGCCACCCCCCTGGGTCGGCAGGATGGACGGCACGTCGAGTCACCACCTCCGCTGGCACCAGGCGGTCACCCCGCTACGGGACGGCGCCGAGCCGGGCGCCTGCGTGTTCATCGGATTCTCCAGCGACGAGGGCGTGGAACGGAACAAGGGGCGCCGCGGCGCGTCCCGCGGTCCGGACGCGCTGCGCAGCGCGCTGTCGTCGATGGCGCTCGCCGAACCGCTCCGCGCGTACGACGCCGGCACCGTCGCGGTCACCGACAATCGTCTGGAAGCCGGGCAGGAGGCGCTGGGCGCCGTGGTTGCCGCGACGCTCGACGCCGGCCAGTTCCCCGTGGTCCTCGGCGGCGGCCACGAGGTGGCGTTCGGGACGTACCTCGGTCTGGCGCAGGCCGCGGTCCGGACCCCGCGCAAACGGGTCGGGATCCTGAACCTGGACGCCCACTTCGACCTGCGGTCCGATCCGGTGCCGAGTTCGGGCACACCGTTCCGGCAGATCCTCGAACGGGAACACGCGGCAGGCACCACCCTGCAGTACTCCGTGCTCGGCATCAGCCAGCCCAGCAACACCACCGCACTGTTCGACACCGCACGCGGATACGACGTCCGGTACCTCCTGGACGACGAGTGCTCGGTGTCCGACCGGCACCGGGTGGCCGTGTTCGTCAGCGAGTTCCTGTCGGACGTCGATCTCGTCTACCTCACCATCGACCTCGACGTCCTGCCCGCCGCGGTCGCGCCGGGAGTGAGCGCTCCCGCCGCGTACGGGGTTCCCGCGGAGACGATCCAATTCGTGTGCGACGCGGTCGCCGCCAGCGGAAAACTCGCGGTCGTCGATGTCGCCGAGCTCAATCCGTCGTTCGACATCGACAACCGCACCGCCCGCACCGCCGCCCGGTTCATCCACCGGATCGCCACGAAACGCATTCCGATCGTCGGCTGAGGTCTCCCGGGGAGCCTGCGCTCAGCCCTCCCGCAGCACTGCGCGCAGGCGGGTGACGAACGCGGCCGGGTCGTGGGCGAAGCCGATGTGATCACCCGGGAACAGCGTGGGCTCGATCCCCAATTCGGCGGCGAGCGCCCGCGACGTCCGGTCGCAGAGTTGACCTCCCGACTCCTCGCCGATACCGACCACGACGCGGGTGGACGCCGAGCGCAACGCGGCGACGTCCGGGCACCAGCGGGTGGTCGGGCGCAGCATGTGCGCGTGCTGGAAGTACTCGTCGGCCTCGGTCTGCTCGTCCCGCTCGCCCCCGACCATCTGCTGGAACACCTCCTCGGGCAGGTGGATGTTCGCCAGATCCAGGAACTTCCTCCACGCCCCCACGACGTCCCCGCCGAGGTGGGCGTCGATGATCTCGTCGGTCTTCACGCGCAGTTCCTCGCGGTCGTCGAGCAGTTCGTCCAGCGGCGGCTCGTGAGCCACCACGGTGTGCACCAGTTCGGGATGCGCCTGCACGAGCGCGAGCGCGCTGACGGCGCCGCCGCTGGAACCGAACACCACGGCAGAGCCTGCGTCGAGGTGCGTCAGCAGCCGGGCGAGGTCGTCGGCGCGCATCTCCGGCGTCGAATCGCGGTCGCGGTCGTCGACCGGGCTGCGGCGAATGCCCCTCGGGTCCGTCGTGAGCACGGTGTATTCGGCGGCCAGCAGATCGGCGGCGGGCGCGAAGGAGTCGGCGTCCATCGGGGCGCCGACGAGCACCACGACGGGCCCCGACCCTCTCACCTCGTAGTACAGCCTGGCACCGGGAACGTCGAGAGTCCGGGCGTGGGTGGTGGCGGTCGATGCGGAATTCATCGCGTTCTCCTCGTTGCAGGTGATCATCGGTCGCAGGTAGGACCGCCCCCGACGGGGATAATCATCGGTCCGGTGGGGGAAATTTCTTGCCCATGACCTCCCCGGAGCCCCGGATCCGGAGGATTCGTGGGCCTACCACTGGAAGCACGCGCGGCTAGATGACAGGATGAGATTTACGCGAACGGGATCTCGATGTGAGATCCCGGGCGGCAACTCAGGGAGTGAACGGTATGGCGCAGGGTGTTGTGAAGTGGTTCAACAGCGAGAAGGGCTTCGGATTCATCGCGCCGGACGACGGTAGCGCGGACGTGTTCGTTCACTACTCCGAGATCTCGGGCAGCGGCTACAAGTCGCTGGAGGAGAACCAGCGGGTGGAGTTCGAGGTCGGACAGGGCCAGAAGGGCCCGCAGGCCCAGAACGTGCGGGCCGTCTGAGCGACGACCCGATAACACTGTGACGACGAGGTCGCACCCGAGAGGTGCGGCCTCGTTGTCGTAGCAGGCCCCGGGAGAGCTATCTCGAGAGGCCGAAACTTCCCACCTGGCTGCCGCCCACGTAGACGGCCCCGGTGTAGCTCCCGTCGGCATTGGGGGAGATCCTGTCGGTCAGGAACCCCAGACCCGATGAGCCGTAATCGATGACGGTGTTTTCTTTCCCGTCGTGCGAACGTACCGCCACATCGCCCCCGCGCCGACGAGCGCGGCACCGATAGCGGTTCCCGCGATGACGATCCCTCGGGTGATCGCGCGCATCATTCCCCCTCCGCAGCGATAGCCCGCCCGGTCGCGTCGACCGGTGGCCGATCCGTGGTCGAGTACCCCCTTCACTGCCGTGGACACCGGCACACCTGGACAAATTCGGCGTTCTCCTTCATAGTCGATGTGCCACCAAGTGGCATTGCTATTTCACTAGATGGCAATCTCGATCTTCCGACAGGAGTTCCCGTGACCGATCAGCTGCTCGATGCCGCCGAGTTCCGCGGCGCAGTGCGCGCCTTCGCCAACCGTGAGATCCACCCCGGCGCGGCGTTCCGCGACGACACGCGGGAGTTCCCGGCGGAGCTGGTGAAACGACTGGGCGAACAGGACCTGATGGGGATCTCGGTGCCCGAGGAGTTCGGCGGACTGGGCATGTCCACCAAGACGCAGCTGATCGCCATCGAGGAGGTTGCCCGCACCGACGCCGCCCTCGCCTCGATCTACACCGCGCACTACCTGGGGCTCGAGCCGATCCTCGTCGGCGGTACCGAGGAGCAGAAGCGCCGATGGCTGCCCCGCCTCGCGTCCGGTGAACTGCTCGCCGGGTTCGCCCTCACCGAACCGGACGCCGGCTCCGACATCGCGTCGATGCGCACGACGGCGCGGCGCGAGGACGACGGGTGGCACCTGTCGGGGTCGAAGACGTACATCTCCAACGCCAAGGAGGCCGACCTGGTCGCCCTCTTCGCCAAGACCGATCCGTCCGCGGGCTTCCGCGGCATCACCGCATTCGTCCTCCCCCAGGGCACGCCCGGCGTGAGTTACTCGGAGCCGCAGGACAAGCTGGGCATCCGATCGGCGCCCACCTACACCGTGTACCTCGACGACGTCGTCCTCCCCCACGACGCCGTGGTGGGCACCGAGGGTCGCGGCGGCAACATCGCGCTGACCGCCCTCAACCGCGCCCGCATCGACGTGGCCGCGATGGCGAACGGAATCGCGCTGCGTGCTTGGGAACTGGGCCGGTCCTACGCGGCCGAGCGCAAACAGTTCGGACACCCCATCGCCGAATTCCAGGCGATCCAGTTGCTACTGGGTGCGTGCGACGCACAACTCGTCGCCTCCCGGGTCACCGCGGACTGGGCGGCGGACGTGAAGGATGCCGGCGCCGACCTGCGCCGCGCCGCCTCGGTGTCGAAGTACGTGGCCACGGAGGCCTGCTTCTCGATCGTCGACCAGACCGTGCAGATTCACGGCGGCGCCGGGTTCATGCGCGAATCCGAGATCGAACGTCTCTACCGCGACTGCCGGATCCTCCGGATCTTCGAGGGCACTTCGCAGATCCAGCTGCTCACCATCGCCTCCAACGCGCCGTCGCCGCGCTCGACCGAATTCTGAGAAGGGCTCGTCATGCCTACCCTCCCTCCCCTCGACGGCATCCGCGTCGTCGATCTCTCCCGTGTTCTGGCCGGGCCGTACTGCACGGCACTGCTCGCGGATGCCGGCGCCGACGTCGTCAAGATCGAGCCCGCCGCCGGCGAGGACTCGCGGCACCTGGGACCGTTCCGCGACGGCGAGAGCATCTACTTCAACGTGCTGAACCGCGGAAAACGTTCACTGGCACTCAATCTCAAGGACGAAGCGGATCGCGCCGTCCTGCTCGATCTCCTCGACACGGCGGACGTCCTCGTCGAGAACTTCCGGCCCGGCGTGACCGCCCGGCTCGGCATCGACTACGACACCGTCCACGCCCGCAACCCCCGGCTCGTGTACGCGTCCATCTCCGGTTTCGGGCAGGACGGGCCTCTCGCGGGCGCGGCCGCCTACGACCTCGTCGTGCAGGCGATGTCGGGGGTCATGAGCATCACCGGTTCCCCCGAATCCGGCCCGACCAGGCTCGGAGAGTCGTTCGGCGACCTCGTCGCGGGACTGTTCGCGGCGTGGGGCATCAGCTCCGCACTGGTCGGAACCCGGGAATCGGGTGTGGGGCAACACCTCGACGTCGCCATGTTCGACAGCATGCTGGCGATGCTGCCCACCGCGCACAGTCAGCTGCAGGCCTCCGGGGTCGCGCCGGCAGGAGTGGGCAATCGGCATCCCGTCTCCACCCCGTTCGACACGTACCGGGCGTCGGACGGCCTGTTCGTCCTCGCTGTCGCCAGCCAGTCCGGGTTCGAGAAGCTCGCGCACACCATGGACCGTGCAGATCTTCTCGGCGACAACCGGTTCGCCGACGACACCTCCCGCACCGATCACGAACCTGCCCTGCGCACCGAGATCGAGATCTGGGCGAAGGACAAGACGGTCGCCGAGGTGGTCGCGATCCTCGGCGCGGCCGGACTGGCGAGCTCCGAGATCTGGAACGTCGAACAGGCGTTGTCGTCCGAGCAGAGCAGGCACCGGGGACTCGTCGAATCGTTCGAGCATCCGGTCGCGGGAACCATCGACTACGTCCGGCAGCCGGTCGTGTTCGGCGACAGCGCACGCCCCGGGGTCCGCCGCAGCCCGCTGCTCGACGAACACCGGCAGCCCCTGCTGTCCGAGATCTCGTCACGGTAGATTCACGCCGACACCCGCGACCGTCAGGAGAGAACCCATGGCCCCCGGAGATGTGACCCGCAGCGCGAGCCGCACCTTCGAACTGCTCGGCGCGATCACCGAGCGGGGCGGGCTGACGCTCGGCGACGCCGCGAAAGCCGCGGGCCTCGCCACGAGTACCGCGCTGCGCCTGATCCGCAGCATGGAGCAGAGCGAGTTCCTCGTGCGCGGCGACGACAACGTGTACCGGGCCGGACCGCGACTTCTCCAGATCGGCGCCCGGGCGATCAGCGACAACCAACTGCTGTCCCGGGCCCGGCCCGCGATGGTCGCGATCGCGGAGGAAACCCGCGAATCCACGTACCTGTCGACGCACGGGCCGAAGGGCACCGCCCTCTACCTCGCGCAGATCGAGGGCACCCACGCGATCCGGCACATGGGCTGGGTGGGTCAGACGGTGCCGCTCGTGGGCACGGCCGTCGGCGCCGCACTGCGGGGCGACCTGCAGAGCGAGGGATACGCGATCGCCCACGACACCCTCGAGGACCACTCGACGGGTGTGGCCGCCCCCATCTACGACGCGGTGGGCCGGATCGTGGGCGCCCTCAGCGTCATCGGTCCGACGTTCCGTCTCGACGACGCACTGTGCGCGCAGCACGGTCTCGTCCTGGTCGAACGTTGCCGTGCGCTGTCGGCGGAACTGGGCTCCCCCACCGAGTGATCGCCGCGTGAAAATGGACGACGCCGACAGGATCGGACCAGGTCGGCGGCATCACGGCGCCCGCCGCAAAACACTGGTGCGCCCGCAGTCATCCATTCGTGCGCTGTGGGTCATGGCCCCGCCACCGTCCGGTTTCTAGTGTTCTGAATCACAGACGCTCTCGGGTCGCGTACGCCGCTTCGCCGCAGAGCCGTGACGAGGAAGGACGGATACCGTGGCGACACTGCAGACGGTCCAGAAGATCGGCCCGGTTCTGGACCTGTTCACCGCGACGCGTCCCGAGTGGGGGGTTTCGGAGGTCGCCGCCGCCATCGAGGTTCCCCGGTCGAGTGCACACGCGCTGTTGTCGAGTCTGGTGGACACCGGGCTCCTCCAGTGCCGCACACGGGGGCGCTATCGAATCGGGTGGCGGGTGATCGAACTCGGCGAAACCCTGCGCGGAACCGTCGACGTGCGCTCCTGTGCGGCACCCGTCATCGAGAATCTCGTCGAGCGGTATGGCGAGACCAGCCATCTCGCCGTGATGGAACGGTGGCACGTGCTGTACGTCGACAAGGTCGTCGGCACACACAACATCACTGTCCAGGGCGCTCGTGTCGGCGCCCGACTCGACGCTCACTGCACCGCCGTCGGCAAGGTGCTGCTGGCAGCCCTCGAAGAGGGCGAACTACGCCGCTATCTAGCCGGACGCGCACTTCGCAGGCATACCCCGTCGACGATCACCAATTCCGGCGCCCTGCTCGACGCGTTATCGGTGGTGCGATCGTCCGGCTGCGCCTACGACCTCGGGGAGGCAGTGTCGGAGATACATTGCGTAGCCGCTCCGGTGCGGGACGACATGGGTTCGGTCGTGGCGGCGGTGAGCATGAGCGTCCCGGTCACCCGATTCGTTCCCCGGAAAGCCGAGCTCACCCGCGCCCTCACTGCGGCAGCTCGGGACGTCACGCACGCAATCGCGGCGTCGACACACGCGACGCCTCAACTCACCCGGGACCACCGGGAACCGGCGCGAGGCCGCTCCCTCGCCTCCTGACCGGCCCCGCCACAGACCGTCAGTTCCCCGTCCGAACAACGATCAGAGGTGCCATGGATACCGACGCACGCAAGGCCGCCGACCGATTGCTCGAGGTGTACCGGACCGGCGAGCCGATCGACCCGCTCACCCCGGAACACCCCGACGCGTCGATCGAACTCGCCTACCGCATCCAGCAACTGCAGGTCGAGGAGTGGACCCTGGGCGGCGACGTCGTCAAGGGCCACAAGGTCGGGCTCGCATCGCGAGCCATCCAGCGGCAGATGGGGGTGAAGCAACCCGACTTCGGGCATCTGACCGCGAGCATGTTCCACCTGGAGCACCAGCCCATCGCGGCGGAGCGGTTCCTTCAGCCGCGGATCGAACCCGAGGTGGCGTTCGTGCTGGGCCGTCCCCTCACCGGGCCCGGGGTCACCGTCGCCGAGGCGGTCCGGGCCGTTGACTTCGTCCTGCCCGCCCTCGAGATCGTCGACTCCCGGATCCGTGACTGGAACATCGGCATCTTCGACACGATCGCCGATAATGCGTCCTCCGGTGGAGTGATCCTCGGCAGTCACCCCGTCGCGCTGAACGACGTGGACTTGCGACTGGCTGGGTGCACTCTCCACATCGGTGGGGAACTCGTGGCGACCGGCGCGGGTGGTGCCGTCCTCGGTTCGCCACTCAACGCACTGGTGTGGCTGGCGAACACCGTGGGGCCGATGGGCGTGACGCTCGAGCCCGGTCATGTGGTACTTCCCGGCTCGATGACCAAGGCATTCCCGGTACGACCGGGAGATTCGATCGTCGCGCAGATCTCCGGGCTCGGCAGTGTGACGGCCGTGCTCGACACGAAGGAGGAACAATGACGGACACGAACACGTGGAGCGCGGCCCGAGTGGCCGAACGGTTGTTGCAGGCAGAAGACTCCGCCACAGCCCTGACGTCGATCAGGGCGGAATGGGACGGCCTCGACCTCGCGACGGCGTACGCCGCCCAGGACCTCGCCCTCAACATCCGGGTGGCGCGCGGTGAGAAGGTCACCGGGGTGAAACTGGGCGTCACGTCGAAGGCGAAGCAACGCCAGGTGGGAGTGGATTCCCCGTCGACCGCCTGGCTGACCGACCGAATGATCCTTCCGATCGGCGAGGCGGTGCCCCGAGCCTCGTTGATCCACGCGCGGGCGGAACCGGAGATCGCCTTCGTGATGGGACGCCGCCTGCAGGGCCCCGGGGTCAGCGCCGCATCCGCGCTCGCCGCCGTGGACCATGTGGTGGGTGCCATCGAGATCATCGACAGCCGATTCTCGGGCTACAAGTTCTCGATGATGGACGCCGTCGCCGACAACAATTCGTCCGGCCGCTATGCCACCGGACCGATCAGCCGCAGGCCGGAGGATCTCGATCTCGCGCTCGAAGGGTGCCTGCTGGAAGTGGACGGCGAGGTGGTCGACTCGGCCACCGGCGCTGCAGTGCACGGACATCCGGCCGAAGCACTGGCGTTCGCGGCGAATACCCTTGCCGCACGCGGTCACGCCATCGAAGCCGGCTGGGTGGTGCTCACGGGAGGCATGACCGACGCGGTTCCGGTGAAGCCCGGCGCACGGATCGCAGTGCACTTCACGAATCTGGGCACCGTCACGGTGGCGGGAGGTCACTGATGCCGATCATCGAAGTCACCATCGCCGAGGGTCGTAGCGACGAGGAGCTGCGAATGCTCATTTCCGAACTCACCCACGCCGCCCACCGTGCGATCGGCACGCCCGTGGCGAACGTGCGGGTGATCCTGCGGGAGACACCGAAGACCCATTTCGCGGCCGGTGACGTCACGCTCGCCGAACGGGAGGTGTCGGCCGCGAAGATCCGGATATCCGGAACCACCGCGGACGTCGGCGGCTGACGAGTCCACCATTGCGATCGGATGGGGAGGCGAGACCGGATCCGGGCTACGCAGAGGTGTACCACCCGCTCTTCCCCATGAGATCCGATGACCCCCAGCAGTCCCGTCACCCTCGCCGTGGAGCCGACCCAGGCATCGCCCGTCCCCGAGCGGATGGCCGACGAGTTGTATCACGACCTCGTGTCCCCGGACGAGGTTCGCCGCCTGCGAGCTCGCGTGCGTGATTTCGTCGCCCGCGCGATCGAGCCCGTCGCGCACCGGATCGCCGGTGGTGATGAGCGGCTGGACGGCTTCCCGCAAGATGCGTTCGAAGCCATGGCGGCGGACGGGCTGTTCCGGATCCCGTCCGACGTCGGAGGGAAGGGCTTGGCGCACCCGCCACCGCCACCGCCACCGCGGTCGCAGTGGAAGAACTGGCGTACTACTCGAACAGCGTCGCAGCCATCTACGACGTGCACTGCATCCTCGCCGGCACCGCGCTCGACCAGGGCTCCGACGAGCAACGTCAACGCTGGCTGCGGCCGATCGTCGACGGCGAGATCGTGGGCGCCTTCGCGACCAGCGAACCGGGCGCCTCGAGCGACCTGTCCCCCTCCGCCGTATCCACAGTCGCGACCCCGGACGGTGACGGGTGGATCCTCAGCGGACGGAAACGATGGATCACCAACTCCGTCGTCGCCGGGGTGGTGGTGGTGCTCGCCCGGACGGGAGACAGCCTGACGACTTTCATCGTCCCCACCAGTGCACCCGGTGTCACGACCGGCACCCCCGACCGCAAGCTCGGCAACCGTGGCCAGATCACTGCCGATGTCATTCTCGACGACGTTCGCCTCGGGGCGGAGTCGGTACTCGGGCGGGTCGGGGGTGGCCTGCGCATCGCCTTGCAGACTCTGACATACGGGCGCATCGGAATCGGTGCGGCGGGCGTCGGCATGGCGCAGGCCGCGTTCGATCGGACTGTGACCCATCTGAAGTCACGCCACGCCTTCGGCGGATCGCTTGCCTCGAAGCAGCATTGGCAGTTCGTCATGGCGGACTATGCAGCGGATCTGGAGGCGGCACGCAGCCTGTACATCAAAGCGGCGCTACGCCTCGACGCGGGTGAACGATTCCCCGAGCCCGAGGCGGCAATGGCGAAGCTGCGAGGTACCGATCTGGCTGCGCGGATCGCCCGAGATGCCGTGCAGGCGTTCGGTGGACTGGGCTTTGTCCGCTCGCTCGGCGCCGACGACACCGAGGGGCCGGTGGAGGCGATCTACCGGGACAGCTAGATCGGCGAAATATACGAAGGTGCCAACGAGATTCAACGGTGGGTCTTGGCGCGACAGATCTTCGGGCGCGAGCACACCGGATAGACGCAACGGAAACCTACCGGTCTGTTTCCGTTTCGTTGGCGAGCCGCCGGTTCACCAGAGTGCTGCGGCTGCTTCCGTACTGTTCCCGGAAATGTGCGGGACTGGCCCCGAAACGCTTGCGGAACGCTCGACTGAAGTGGGAGACATCGCGGAAACCGACGCGGTCGCTGATCTCGGCGACCGTGGAGTCGGTGTCCAGCAGTTGTTCGCGTGCGCGGTCCAACCGCAGTTGGTACAGCCACGTGCGTGGGGTGGCACCAGCAAGGCTGAAGAGTTTGTGTATGTAGCGCAAAGACATTCCGAGCTCCACGCCGATCTCGGCTGTCGTGTGGTCTGGATCGTGCAGATACCGCGCCATCGCCTGCTGCACCGACCGGAGGTCGTCGTGGTGCACCCGTTTCGTCGCGGTCAGCGGGGGTGCCTGTTCGGTGAGAGCCGCGGTGAGCAGATCCACCGCGGACGCGGCGACCGATGCGGACGACCCCACCGAGAGACGCGCATCGGTGGACGCGATGTCGACGAGGAAGCGAGAGACGAGACCGCCCATCCCGCTCTGCCCTGAAATTCCCAGCCCGGAGACCTCGTCCATGACCTCCGCGGAGAGTCGAGAGATCAGCAGTTGGCGTGGCGCACGCAGCACGACCTGCTCGAATTCGGTCCTGCCGTCCACGACGAACGGTGCCGCCGAATCGAGAATGCCGAACGCCCCCTGTTCGAGGAGCGCGGTCCGCGAGTGCTGCTGAAGAGTGGCGGACCCCCGCGTGATCAGACAGAGGAGGAAGTCGTCGTTGGGGTCGGATCGAATCATCTCGGGCGTACGCACCACCGTGTGTGGGTCGGCGTGCACCACACTCACTGTCAGTTCACCGAAGGGCCGCACCGTCAGTTCCGCCGCGAACTGGTCATTCTCGTCCGGCCAGTCGACGTCCATCTCGCAGTATGTGGAATCCAGTGTGTCCGCCCAGCGCATGCGTCCTTCGGTCGACTCCAGCTCACGTGTACTCAGCACCATCGCAGCGGCGCCTTCGGTGCAGACGGGGTCATCCTTCTGTGCACTGTCGGTCATGTTCGAGCCCACCTCCGCCTTCTAGTGTTCCAGATCACACGGACTTTCCGCGCGGACGATCCCCGAAAAGTTCGCGGGCCGCGTCACTTCGAATCTTCCGAACGATGTCAGAGGAGAACGCCATGACCACCAGCACCACGTGGATCGAGTCGATCACGATGGAGGAACTCGATCGGGACCCGAACCCGATCTACGACCAGCTGCGGCGCGAGGCGCCCGTCGCGTACGTGCCGGCCGTGGGAATGTACGTCGTGGCCTCACGAGAACTGTGCCTGCAGACCACCCAGGACTCCGACACGTGGTCGACAGTGATCGCCCCATCCGGGGGACGAACATTCGGTGAAGGTACCGTACTTGCCGCCAACGGTGCGGAGCACCGGAAGCTGCGCGACTGGATCGACCCCCAGTTACGGCCCAGCGCAGTCGACTCCTACATCGACACCCTCGTCCGGCCGCATGCCCGCCGCATCCTCGAAGGATTCGAAGATCTCGGCAGCGTGGACATCCAGGATGCCTACTTCGCGCCGATCAGTGTGCGTTCGGTCGGTGACCTGATGGGCCTGACGGACATTCCGTCGAAAACGCTGGTCCGCTGGTTCCAGACCCTGGCACAGTCGTACGGGAACGCGGAAGTCGACCAGGACGGGAACTTCGCCAATCCTGCCCCGTTCGAGGCCGGCGACGCGGTGAAGACCGAGATCATCGCCGCCGTGGATCCGCTGCTCGACCACTGGTCCGAGCATCCCGACCACACACTGATCTCACACTGGCTGCACGACGGCATGCCCGAGGGGCAGGTGCGGGACCGATCGGAGATCTACCCGAACATCTACGTGTTCCTGCTCGGCGCGCTCCAGGAACCGGGTCATGTCATGACCACCACACTGGCCGGGCTCCTCGAGCATCCCGACCAGCTCGAACGCGTCGTCGACGACCCCACTCTCATTCCCCGCGCCGTCAACGAGGGGGCGCGTTGGGTGGCACCGATCTGGAGCGCCGCGGTCAAGGTGGCAAACCACGACGTCAGCCTCCAGGGAGTCGACCTGCCCGCAGGAACGCCGATCATGCTCGCGTACGGTTCGGCCAACCGCGACGAATCCTCCTGGGAGAACCCGGAGGCCTACGACGTGGACCGCCCGATCATGCCGCACCTAGCCTTCGGCGCCGGAAATCATGCATGCGCAGGAACGTATCTCGGCACGGCGATCGTGCGGATCGCGCTCGAAGAGCTGTTCGAGACCATTCCGAACATCGAGCCCGATCCTGACCGCGCCCCACGGTTCTGGGGATGGACGTTCCGCGGACCACAGGGCCTGCACGTCACCTGGGAGGTGTGACCGATGGACCGCACCGTGACGGTGTCCGGACACGACGACGCGTTTCCCGTCGCAGCGGGCAATTCCGTCCTCGAGGCCGCTCTGCGTGCGAACCACTGGCTTCCGCACGCGTGTTCGCAAGGAACCTGCGGCACGTGCAAGATCCGCGTACTCTGCGGCGAGGTGGACCACGGCGCAGCCGACGAGACGATCCTCACCGCCGACGACCGCGCGTCCGGACTCGCCCTGGCCTGCCAGGCGAAACCGCGCGGGGACCTGACCATCGACCCGGTGAACGACGCCGACTCCGGCCGGCCGATGCACCCCCTCCGCGACTATCGGGGAACCGTGCGCGAGTTGTCGGACATTGCCCGTCAGACCCGCAGGCTGGTCGTCGAACTCGACCAGCCGATGGAGTTCGACGCCGGGCAGTACACCGAACTGATCGTTCCCGGATCCGGTGTCGCTCGGCAGTATTCGATGGCGAACCCGCCGTCCGAGCAACGACTGCTCGAGTTCCACATCCGGCAGACGGAAGGCGGTCTCGCCACGTCGGGATGGATCTTCGACACGCTCGCGGTCGAGGACCGCATCGAACTGCGCGGGCCGCTGGGCCAGTTCGGCATCGTCGAGCCGCAACCCGAACCCGCGATTCTCATCGGCGGCGGGACGGGCCTCGCACCCCTCAAATCCATTGTCCGGCATGCACTCGACACGGATCTGTTACCGTCCATCCACCTCTACCACGGCGGACGCCGAGAAGCCGACCTGTACGACGTCGAGCACTTCCGGGCAATCGAGGCCGCAGACCCTCGGTTCCATTACCACCCCGTGCTCAGCGAGGAAGGGTGGAGCGGGGCGACCGGGATGGTGACCGATGCCGTGCTCAATGACTTCGCGAGTTGCCGTGGCCACAGCGCCTACCTGTGCGGGCCGCCGGCGATGGTTGCCGCTGCCGTCAAGGCGCTCAAACGTCGTCGAATGTCACCGCGTTTGATTTTCAAGGAGGAATTCAGCGCGAGCACACCGCGTGCGCAAGCCGCGGCCGTCTGAACGCCGCGATCCGTTCCATCGGACACATCGAGAACAGGAGTTCCATGTACCGCGTGAGCATCATCTACGACAGGCCGACCGACCCGGCCGCGTTCGACGAATATTACTCGACGAAGCATCTTCCCTTGGTCGAGGCCGTACCGGGCGTCGTCCGGCTTGCCACGGGCAAGTGCGAGACCTTCGACGGCACCACTCCGGCAGCATACGCGCTCGCCGAACTGTTATTCGACTCCAAAGATGATGCCGGGCAGGCACTGTCGTCATCGGCTGGGAAGATCGCCGCCGAAGACCTCGCGAACTTCGCCACCGGCGGGGTCACGATGCTGTTCAGCAACGAAGACACGGTACTTCCCTGACCGCACGCGCGGGCTGATCGTGCGCTCAGATCACTGTGAACCTCTGTGCGCACGTTCTTTACGATATTGCCCGGGGCTCGTGCCGTACGTGCCCCGGAACAGCCGGCTGAAGTGGGAGACATCCCGGAAACCGGCGCATTCGCTGACCTCCGCGACGGAGAGGTCGGTGGTCAGCAGGTACTTTCGCGCACGCTCGAGGCGGGCCTGGTGAAGCCAGGCCCGCGTCGTCGTGCCCTCGGCACTGAACAGTTTGTGGACGGTTCGCAGCGACATCCCCGCTGCAGCCGCGATGTCGGACAACGTCACGTCGGTGTCGTGAAGATTCTGTTCGATTACCCGCTGTACTCGCGTGAGGTCTTCGGTGCGGTGCCGGTCTGCGGCGCTGGTCACCACTGATCCCTCGGTCAGCGCGGTGGCCAGCATGTCGACCGCGGAGGAGGCGAACGCGACCGCGGCACCCTCCGACATCGGCCCGTTCATATCGGCGATGTCGACAAACAACCGACCGACCAGTCCGCCGGCCCCGGAGTGCCCGGTGATCGATCTCGCTGTGCCGTGCTCGACGATCCGGCCGGGCAGGCGTGAGGTGAGGACCTCACGAGGCGAACGCACCACGACCTGCCGGAACGGCGCCGGCGAATGGAAGACGAACGGGGCGGCGCAGTCGAGAAGGACGAAGGATCCCCGATCGACGACCGCGGCTCGGCCGGACTGCTCGACCTCGACCTGTCCGTCGGTCACGAGACACACCAGATAGCCTGTTCCCGAATCGGACTCGATCATCGCCGGCGACCGGACGACGGTGTGCGCGTCGGCGCGAATGGTGCTGATGTGGAGGTCACCGAACGGCCGCCCACCCCATTCTGCGTCGAAGTGACGCCGCGGGTCGGGCCATGCGACATCCGTCTCGCAGTACAGCTGCTCCAACGTGCTCGCCCACTGGGCGTGGCCTTCACGCATGTCCAACTCCCGCGTCCGCAGGGAGACGATCGCAGGACCGTCGGTGCGCTCGCAGCCATTCGATTGTTCGCGCTCAGCCATGTTCCATCGCACCTCCGCCTTCTAGTGTTCCAGATCACAGGAACGTGGCGTCCGGAACGATATACCTACTTTCCCGGTCGCGCGAGCCCCGGACTTCGGCTACCGATGCGCGCCAGCGCAATCGGCCGCCGGGCCGAATCCTGCCCCTCGACACCAGGAGTGAAGACATGACCACATCAGCGTTCGTCGACGATGCAATCGGAGTACCCAACAGCGTTCGGCCCATGACGGGCGAGGAGTACCTCGAGTCGCTTCGCGACGGCCGGGAGGTGTATTTCCGTGGGGAACGCGTCGACGACGTCACCACGCATCCAGCCTTCCGCAACTCGGCGCGGTCCGTGGCCCGGATGTACGACGCACTGCATCGGCCGGAGTCACGCGGTGTCCTGGCAGTGCCGACGGACACCGGCAACGGCGGGTTCACGCACCCGTTCTTCAAGACCGCCCACAGCGCCGACGACCTGCTGCAGGCGCGTGAGGCGATCGTGGCCTGGCAGCGGGAGGTGTACGGCTGGCTCGGCCGCTCCCCCGACTACAAGGCCTCCTTCCTCGGCACCCTCGGCGCCAATGCCGACTTCTACGGCCCCTACAAGGAGAACGCGCTGCGCTGGTACAAGCAGGCGCAGGAACGGGTGCTGTACCTCAACCACGCCATCGTCAACCCGCCGATCGACCGCGACAAGCCGGCCGACGAGACCGCCGACGTGTGTGTGCACGTGGTGGAGGAGACGGACGCCGGCCTGATCGTGTCCGGTGCGAAGGTGGTGGCGACGGGGTCGGCGATCACGAACGCGAACTTCATCGCCCACTACGGCCTGCCGCTGCGCAAGAAGGAGTACGGCCTGATCTTCACCGTGCCGATGGATTCGCCCGGCCTGAAGTTGTTCTGCCGCACGTCCTACGAGATGAACGCCGCCGTGATGGGAAGCCCGTTCGACTACCCGCTGTCGAGCCGGTTCGACGAGAACGACGCGATCATGGTGTTCGACCGGGTACTGGTTCCGTGGGAGAACGTCTTCGCCTACGACACCGAGACGACGAACAACTTCGTGATGAGGTCGGGATTTCTGTCCCGCTTCATGTTCCACGGGTGCGCCCGGCTGGCCGTGAAGCTCGATTTCATCGCCGGGTGTGTGATGAAGGGCGTGGAGATGACCGGTTCCGCCGGCTTCCGCGGTGTGCAGATGCAGATCGGGGAGATCCTGAACTGGCGCGACATGTTCTGGGGCCTGTCCGACTCGATGGCCAAGTCACCCGAGCCGTGGGTGAACGGTGCCGTGCAGCCGAACCTGAATTACGGTCTCGCCTATCGCACGTTCATGGGTGTGGGCTACCCGCGTATCAAGGAGATCATCCAGCAGGTGCTCGGAAGTGGACTGATCTACCTGAACTCCCATGCGAGCGACTGGAACAACCCGGCGATGCGGCCGTATCTCGACCAGTACGTGCGCGGCTCCAACGGGGTCGCCGCCATCGACCGCGTTCAGTTGCTCAAGCTGCTCTGGGACGCCGTCGGCACCGAGTTCGGCGGTCGACACGAACTCTACGAACGCAACTACGGCGGCGACCATGAGGCCGTCCGGTTCCAGACGCTGTTCGCCTACCAGGCCAGCGGTCAGGATCTCGCGCTCAAGGGGTTCGCCGAACAGTGCATGTCGGAGTACGACGTAAACGGGTGGACCCGACCCGACCTGATCAACAACGACGACCTGAAGATCGTCCGGAGCTGAGTAGAGGGCGGATGAGGAGTCAAGCCATGACCGACACGGTCCGCGGATCCGACCTCGAGGTGACGGCGCTGCACATGCGGAAGGCGTTGGGGCGATTTGCCAGCGGCGTCACCATCGTGACCACCGCCGAATGCGACGACGAGGACTCGGTGCACGGGATGACCGCGAACGCCTTCACCTCTGTGTCGCTCGACCCACCGCTCGTGCTCGTGTCGATCGCCAACCGAGCGAAGATGAACGATCGGATTGCGGAGACCGGCAAGTACGGCGTCTCCATCCTGGCGGGCGATCAGGAACCTGTGTCGCTGCACTTCGCCGGTGCGGCACAGCAACCCGATCTAGTGCGGTTCGTGTGGCGCAGGGGTGTGCCGCTCCTCGAAGGCGCCCTTGTGCACCTGGCGTGCACGGTCGTCGCCTCGTATCCCGCGGGCGATCACACCCTGCACGTGGGCAGGGTCGAGCAGCTGTCGTACGACGATGGTCACCCGCTCGTCTTCTACACCGGCAGCTTCCGGTCGCTCGAGCTGCTCGGGCGTGACGAACCCTGGGGATTCTGAGCACGACGCAACGGGAAGGGCGGTCGCGACGAGTGTCGCGACCGCCCCTTTCTCGCGTAAGGCCGGCTCAGTGTGACGCGCGGGAAGCGATCTCGTCGGCACGAATTGCGGCAGCTGCGGTTCCGGCGATCGCCCAGTTGGCGGGGTCGACCTCGACGACCTGGCCGCGCACGAGCGACCGCGGCGTGTCGAGCACGTCGACCACGACGTCGGTGAGTCGTGACGCGAGTTCCAGGCGTTGCTCGGCAGGCCGGCCGGCGAGCACGATCGCGGTGAAGTACGGCGCAGGCGGCGCACCGTCGGCGACAACGGTTCCCGCCACAGCGACGTCGTCGGGGGCGTAGCACACGATGAACGCCCGGACTCGGTCGATCGGCGAGTCGAGTACCTCGGAGTAGCAGCGACTCGCCTCGGTCAGCAGCGTGTGGCGCTGTTCGGCCGTGTAGGCGCCGTCGACGAGGTGGAAGTGTGCGACAGGCATGGGGGGCAGTTCCTTTCGAGGAGGCGATCAGTGGATTCCGTGCCGGGTTCCGGCGTCGACGTTGATGACGGAGCCGTGCAGCGCCGCGGCTTCCGGGGCGAGCAGCGTCTCGACGATCCAGCCGATCTCGTGAAGCGTCGGCAAGCGGCCGAGAGTGGTCTTGGCCCGGTATCGGTCCCAGATCTGTTCCGGGTCCAGTCCGGTTTCCGCGGATTCCGTCTCCACGAATGCGCGCAGCCGTGGGGTGTCCACCGGCCCGGGCGCGATCGTGTGGGTGGTGACTCCCCTCGGCCCGTACAGGGCGCTGAGTTGGCGCATGAGGTTGAAGACCGCGGCGTTCACCGTGCCGGGCGCGGCGTCGAGCGGACCGGGCTCGAGGCCGAGAGAGCCGGCGATCGTGACCAAGCGAGAACCGTCGACGAGATGATCGCGGACGGCGTGCAGGAGGCGGACGAGTCCGCCGACCTTGATGTTCGCCCCCACGGCGAAATCCCCTGGTGCGATGGTGTCGGCAGATCCCCGAACGGGGAGGCCCGCCGCGAACAGGGCCATCCGCACCGGCGAATCCACCAGACCGGAGATCGCGTCGATGGCGCTGTCGTCGGCGATGTCGGCGGTGCAGGGAATGATCCGCTCGTCCGCGGCGGCGAGTTTCTCGAGGTCGTCGGGGTTTCGGGCGACGGCGAGAACGCGGAGCCCACGACGGGCCAATCGGAGGGTGATCTCGGTGCCCATCGCGCCGGTCGCGCCGACGACGACGCAGAGGTCGGGTGCAGTCACAGCAAAGTTCTCCTCGGGGTGTGAACGGCGAACGGCCGCAGCGGTGGGTACCGCTGCGGCCGTCCGTGGCGAAGTGTGGTCAGCTGCGCAGGCGGATCGTGACGGCCCGCGGTTCGGTGAAGAAGTCGCGTGAGTACTGGCCGCCCTCCCGGCCCAGTCCGCTGCTGCCTTCACCGCCGAACGGCAACCGGAGGTCGCGTTCGAAGAACGTGTTGATCCAGACGGTTCCGGCCTTCCAGCGTGCCGCCATGCGGTGCGCGCGATCGAGGTTCTGGGTGAACAACATTCCGGCCAGGCCGTACGGCGAGTCGTTCGCGATGCGCAGTGCCTCGTCCTCGTCCTCGAATCCGAGAACGGTCTCGACGGGGCCGAAGATCTCCTCGCGGGCGGTGCGGGAGTCGTTGGTCAGCCCGGTGATCACGGTCGGCGGGTAGTAGAAGCCTTTCGCCCGGGCAGCGTCGGTGAGCCGGGCGCCGCCAGTGAGAATCTTGCCGCCCTCCTCCTGCGCGAGTTCGACGTAACCGTGGACTTTCTCGAGGTGCCGCTGTTCGATGAGCGGGCCGAGGAAGTTCGAGGCGTCCTTCGGGTCGCCGACGGTGAGCTTGTCCGCCTCGTCGGCGAACCGCTCGAGGACTTCGTCCATGATCGAGTTCTGCACCAGCAGTCGGGAACCCGACAGGCACACCTGGCCGTTTCCGCCGAAGATCGCGCGGATCGACATCGGCACGGCGACATCGAGGTCGGCGTCGGCGAAGACGATGTTCGCGGACTTGCCGCCCATCTCCGCGGAGACCGGGGTGTGGTTGACCGCCGCGGACTGGAGAATCTTCACGCCCGTCGCACTCGATCCGGTGAACGTGATCCGGTCGACTCGCGGGTCGGCGGTCAGCGGCCCGGCGACGGCCTCACCGCCGAACCCGTGCACCACGTTGAGGACCCCTTCGGGCAGTCCCGCCGCCAGCGCCAGTTCGGCGAACCGGTGCGCGGTCATCGGGGTCTGCGGTGCCGGTTTGAGGACCGCGGTGTTGCCGAAGGCCAACGCCGGGGCGATCTTCCACGTCGCGAGCATCAGCGGCGCGTTCCACGGGCTGATCGCCGACACCACGCCCGCCGGCGGATACAACACGTAGGAGAGGAGGTCCCCGTCCGGGTATGCCTCGTTCGCCGCCATCGACACGTAGTCGGCGAAGAACCGCAGATTGTGGGCCACCCGAGGGATTTCGGCGTGCAGGGACTGGTTGATGCTCTTGCCGCCGTCTCGGGTCTCGATCAGCGCCAGTTCCGTCCGGTGTTCGTCGACCGCATCCGCGACCGCATGGAGGATCTTTGCCCGCTCCTTCGGCGACATCCGAGGCCAGGGACCGTCGTCGAAGGCGCTGCGGGCGGCGGTGATCGCGGCGTCGCCGTCGTCAGCGGTGCCGCGCGGCACGGTCGCGAGCAGCGAACCGTCGTGCGGGTCCCGGGATTCGAAGGTTGCGCCGTCCGAGGCCGACTTCCATTCGCCGCCGATGAGGTGGCGGATCTCGGTCACGTCGGGTGCCGGCTCCGTGGTGGTCATGTGCTGTTCTCCGTTCTCAGACCGGGGCCGGGGCCGGGGTCTCGTAGGTGCGGCCGGCCAGTTCCGAGGCGACGTCGATGATCATGTCTTCCTGGCCGCCGATGACGCCGCGACGACCGAGCTCCATGAGGATGTCGCGGGCGGGGACGCCGAACTTCTTCGCGGCCCGCTTGGTGGGGTGGAAGAAGGTGGAGTACACGCCGGCGTAGCCGAGGATCAGGGCGGTCTCGTCGACGATCTGCGGTTCCTTCATCAGCGGCGCGACGACGTGCTCGGCGGTGTCGATGAGCGGGAACAGGTCGACCCCGGTGTCCCAGCCGGCCCGCTCGAAGGCGGCGGCGAGGACCTCGGTCTGCGCGTTGCCGGCGCTGGCACCGAGCCCGCGCAGGGACCCGTCGATGTAGGTGGCCCCGTTCTCGGCGGCGGTGAGTGCGTTGGCGATTCCGACGCCGAGGTTGTTGTGGGCGTGGAATCCGATGTCCGCGGTGATCGCCTGCCGCAGGGCGGCGACCCGGTCACCGGCGTGCTGGGGCACCATGGCGCCGGCGGAGTCGACGACGTAGACGACGTCGGCGCCGTAGGAGTCGAGTTTGGCGGCCTGCTCGGCGAGCGGTTCGGGCGCGAGTTTGTGGCTCATCATCAGGAACGTCATCACGGTCAGGCCCTGCTCCTTGGCCCACTCCACCGGCTGCTGCCCGCAGTCGGCCTCGGTGCAGTGCACCGCGACGCGGACGGTCTTGATGCCGGCGTCGATGGCCTTCTGCAGTTCGGCCAGGGTCGCGATACCGGGGACGTACAGGGCGGCGATGTCGGCGTTCTCGACGGCGTCGACGGCGGCGCGCACGTAGTCCGGGTCGGTGGCGGCGGCGAACCCGTACTGGATGGACGAGGCGCCGAGTCCGATGCCGTGGGCGACCTCGATGGTGCCGACACCGGCCTTGTCCAGTCCGCGGGCGATGTCCGCGACGTTCTGCGGGGTGAACTGGTGCGAGACCGAGGACATGCCGTCGCGCAGGGTGGTGTCGACGATCGTGATCTTCTTCTGGGCGGGGGTATTCACTGTGCTGCTCCCTGGACGAGGTTCTGCTGGGCCATGACGTCGGCGACCTGGACGGCGGCCGCGGTGATGATGTCGAGGTTGCCGGCGTAGGTGGGCAGGAAGTCGCCGGCGCCGACGACCTCGAGCATGACGGTGACCAGGTCGCCGTCGACGTCGACCAGGCGCAACGAGTAGCCGGGGACGTACTGCTGCACCTTGGCGACCATGTCGATCACGGCGCGCTCGATGGCGGCCGGGTCGGGGTTGCGGACCTTGGCGTAGACGGTGTCGCGCATGTTCATCGGCGGTTCGGCCGGGTTGATCACCGAGATCGCCTTGGCGCGGTCGGCGCCGGCGACCTGGGCCAGCGCCTTGCCGGTCTTCTCGCTGAATTCGCTGAGGTTCTGGCGGGTGCCGGGCCCGGCGCTGTGGGAGGCGATGGCGGCGACGATCTCGCCGTAGGAGGCGTCGGCGACCTCGTTGATGGCGTAGAGGATGGGGATGGTGGCCTGGCCGGCGCAGCTGACCATGTTCACGTTGGGGGCGCTCAGGTGCGCGTCGAGGTTGACTGCGGGGACCACGTACGGGCCGACCGAGGCCGGGGTGAGGTCGATGGCGGTGATCCCGGCCTCGGCGTAGCGCGGTGCGGCGGCGGCGTGGATCTTCGCGGACGTGGCCTCGAAGACGATGTCGGGCAGCTCGGGCTGGGACAGCAGCCAGTCCACCCCGCCGGCGGAGGCTTCGAGGCCTTCCTGCCGGGCGCGGGCCAGGCCTTCGCTGGCGGGGTCGATGCCCACCATGAAGCGGGGTTCGACGTGCTCGGACCGCAGCAGCTTGTACATCAGATCCGTACCGATGTTGCCGGATCCGACGATCGCGGCGCTCTGACGACTCATCTTCCAGTCCTTCCCTGGGCAGGCGAGGTGATGAACCGAGGCTAGGAAGAATGTGCTGGTGCCGAACCGATGATTCGGAGGTGCGGGACAGCCGGAGGCTCTGCGCGACCGGTTTTCGGCTATCGCGAAAAGCGCTGACCGTGTCCCCCGGCGTCGACCACGCTCGTGACATCGACCACCACCGGTGCAACAGGCCCGGAAGTCGGAAATCCAGGAGAAGCCATGACTGACGCTCGTTTCGATATCGCGCATCTCGCCCGGGCCGAACTGTTCAGCCCCAAGCCGCAGGAGACGCTGGACTTCTTCACGAAGTTCCTCGGGATGTACGTGACGCGCCGGGAAGGACAATCGGTTTACCTACGCGGGTACGAGGATCCGTACCAGTGGAGCCTGAAGATCACCGAGGCGCCCGAAGCAGGCATGGGGCACGCTGCCCTGCGTGCAAGTTCCGCCGATGCCCTCGATCGGCGCGCGAAGTCGCTGAAGGATTCCAACGTCGAGGGCCGTTGGAGCGAGGACGAATTCGGCTACGGCAAGACCTTCGAATTCCAGTCCCCGGACGGGCACAACCTGCAACTGCTGTGGGAGGTGGAGAAGTACGTCGCCCCACCAGAGCTACAGAGCAAGATCCTCTCCCGTCCGTCGAAGAAGCCACTCCAGGGCATCCCGGTCAAGCGGATCGACCACCTCAACCTGATGGCGTCCGACGTGACCGCAGTGAAGGACTCGTTCGAACGACATCTCGGTTTCCGGACCACCGAGCGCGTCGTCGACGGGAACGTCGAGATCGGCGCGTGGATGAGCTCGAACATCCTCGGCCACGAGGTCGCCTGCATGCGGGACATGACCGGCGGCCGCGGCAAGCTGCATCACCTCGCGTTCTACTACGGCACCGGGCAGCACAACCTCGACGCGGTGGAGATGTTCCGCGACTACGACATTCGGATCGAAGCCGGGCCAGACAAGCACGGCATCACCCAGGGCCAGTTTCTGTACGTGTTCGAGCCGGGCGGAAACCGCATCGAGCTGTTCGGCGAGGCCGGCTACCTGCATCTCGACCCGGACGCCGAAACCAAGACCTGGCAGATGTCCGACATCGACACCGGTTTGGCCGTCGGCGGCGCCCAACTGCCGTGGGAAACGTACTTCACCTACGGCACCCCGAGTCCGCTTTCACTCGACCAGCACGTCGAGCAGTACGCCCACTTCGGGCCCGGTGCGCCTGATCCCACCACAGCGGAACTGACGATTCCCGACGAGTTCAGCTCACTCTCGCCGATCGAGGGGTGATCGAGCCGGTCGTGCAGACGGCCCGGATGCCGGTGTCAGCCGACATCCGGGCCGCCCGCGTGAGCGACGGTCAGCTGTCCATGCTGGTCCGGACGAACTCGCGGAACGTGAGGACCATCGGTTCGCGGGCCCGGCCGCGCCGGTAGATCAGCGAGAACGGCGCCTGATAGCCGAACGACGCGGGCAGGATCGGGCGCAGCCGGTTCCGGTCGACCCAGTACTCCGCGTAGTGCTCGGGCAGGTAGCCGATGTAGGCGCCGGACAGCACGAGGATGAGCTGCGCTTCCATGTTCTCCACCGTCGCCGACGGTTGCGGGAAGCCCTGGCGGGCGAGTTCCTGCTCCGACCAGTAGCCGCGGGTCACCATCCGCTGTTGCGTGATGACCTCGGGCGGCACCCGCTTCCTGCCGAACAGCGGATGTTTGTCGCTGCAGTACAGCCAGTGCTGCTCCCGGTGCAGCGCCTGGGAGACGAGGCCGTTCATCGGTGACGCGAACGCGCCGACCGCGACGTCGATCCGGTCGTCGAGCACTCCGACCTGCAGCTCGTGCGGGGTCTGGATCTTCAGGTCGAGGTAGACGGCGGGATGGTCCTTGCTGAACACGCCGATCACGTCGGCGAGCGGCAGGGTGGCGTCGGTGACGGTGGAATCGAGCACCCCGATGGTGAGGGTGCCCCGCAGTTCGCCCTGCAGCGCGGCGCCGTAGCGTTCGAACCCCTCGAGCTCCCCCAGGATGCGGAGGCATTCCTTGTGGTAGAGCTCGCCCTTGCTGGTGAGGCCGAATCCGCCGCGGCCGCGGTGGCACAGGACGATGCCGAGGTGGCGTTCGAGCTGGCTCATGTAGGTGCTGATCGCCGACGCCGACAGTCCGAGTTCCTGCTGGGCGGGGGCGAACCCCTGGTGCCGGACGACGGCCGCGAAGATCTGGAGGAGCTTCAGATCGGGCAGCGAGCTGCGCATCGGGTTCCTCCGGCGGGTCGAAAACAGGCTGTGAGCTGGGTCGCACCATTACTTCACGATTTTCTGAAGTGATTATTTGTATCAAGTGATTTATTTCACGTCAATGTTCTTCTACGGTCTAGGGCAACGGTCTGACGAGACCGGCACCGACGGGACCCGCGCCCGTCATCACCGATCCGCTAGGACACGTGAAGGACGCATCATGGACATCACCATCATCCTGATCTACCTGGGCGCGATGCTCGCGTTCGGCTGGTGGGGCAAACGCCGCGCGAGCAACTCCAGCGAGTACCTCGTCGCAGGCAGGCGTCTCGGCGGATTCCTGTACACCAGCACGATGGCGGCCGTCGTGATCGGCGGCGCCTCCACCGTCGGCGGCGTCGGCCTCGGCTACAAGTACGGACTCTCCGGAATGTGGCTGGTCGTGTCAATCGCCGCCGGCGTGCTGCTGCTCAGCCTGCTCTTCGCTGCCCGGATCCAGCGCCTGAAGGTCTACACCGTCTCCGGGATGCTCAAACTCCGCTACGGCATCGACGCCACCGGCGCGTCCGGTCTCGTGATGATGGCGTACACCCTGATGCTCACCGTCACCTCCACGATTGCCTACGCCACCATCTTCAACGTGCTGTTCGGCTTCGACCGGACCCTGTCGGTGGTCCTCGGCGGTCTCATCGTCGTGGTCTACTCCGCGATGGGCGGCATGTGGTCGATCACGCTCACCGACGTCGTCCAGTTCGTCATCAAGACCATCGGCGTCTTCGTCCTGCTCCTCCCGTTCACGTGGAGCAAGGCCGGCGGGTACGCCGGTATCAAGGAGCGCGTCGGCGAACAGGCACTCGGGCTCGGCACCATCGGCACCGGCACCATCGTCACGTTCTTCGTCGTCTACACACTCGGCATCCTCATCGGGCAGGACATCTGGCAGCGCGTGTTCACCGCGAAGTCGCCGGAGGTCGCGCGGTGGGGCGGCGTCACCGCCGGCGTCTACTGCCTGCTGTACGGCGTCGCGGGCGCACTGATCGGCCTGGCCGCGTCCGCCCTCATGCCGGACATCGGTTCGTCCGACGACGTGTACGCCGACGTCGCCGTCCACGTCCTGCCCGTCGGCCTCAGCGGCATCGTCCTCGCCGCCGCGGTGGCCGCGATGATGTCGACCGCGTCCGGCGCGCTGATCGCCACCGCCACGGTCGCCCGCCAGGACGTCCTGCCGCTGGTGGCCCAGATCTTCGGCCGCACCCGGCCGGAACTCGACACGTCCGACCCGGAAGCCGACGTGCGCGGCAACCGCCTCTACGTGATCGTGATCGGCCTCGTCAGCATCGTGATCGCCGCGCTCATCAACGACATCGTCTCCGCGCTGACGATCGCCTACGACATCCTGGTCGGCGGACTCCTCGTTCCCATCCTCGGTGGGCTGGTCTGGAAGCGCGCCACGGGAACGGCCGCGATGGCCGCCATGGCGGTGGGCACCGTCGCGACCATCGCCACGATGTTCGTCGTCGGAGACGTCATGGCGAACGAACCGGTGTACGTCGGGCTCGTCAGCGCACTGGTGGTATTCGTGGCCACCAGCCTGTTCACCGAACCCACCCCGGCGAACGTGATGTCGGTGTGGAACGCGCGAGTGTCGGGAAAGGCCGAGGACGAGGAAGAACCGGAGCGGGCCCCGGCACCGATAGCCTGATTGGCGACAGCGCGTACTACCGGGAGGAATGACCGTGCCGAAGATCGTCGACCACGACGAGCGGAGACAGACGCTCGCCGACGCCGTGCTCGCGTTGATCGCCAGGGAAGGAATCTCCGCCGTCACCACGCGAGCGGTGGCGGAGGAGAGCGGGTGGTCGACCGGAGTGCTGAACCACTACTTCGGATCCCGGCACGAACTGCTCCTCGGGGCGCTTCGCCGGGCCGGTGACATCCAGGGTGACCTGTACCGGACGATCCTCGAGGAGGAGGGCACCGGTCCGATCGAGAAGCTGCGCAACATCACCGCCAGCATCCTGCCGCTCGACGAACGCCGACTCGCGATGACCCGCGTCTTCCTGTTCTTCTACGCGGAGGGGGCGGCCGAGGACACGGCCCGCGGTGAGATCGCGGGCTTCCTCGCCCGCTGGCGCGGCGTCGTGCGCGAGACAGTCGTCGCCGCTCAGCGGGAGGGCATCGTCTCCGCCGACCTCGACGCGGACGCCGTCACCGTTGCACTGGTGGCGCTGACCGATGGCCTTGCACTGCAGGCCATTCTGGATCCCGTTGTCATGGAAGCGATCAGCACCGGGGACACGGCCGCGCGCTGCGTCGACGCCGCCGTGCGGCGGACCACCGAAGAAGCGGGAGCTGTGGGCACATGACCGACCGTGTCGTCGTCCTCGACGACTTCATTCCGGCCGAAATCCTGTCCGATTCCCTTGCTGCCGAAGGTATTTCCGCAGACGTAGTTTATCAGTCCGAGTTCCCTTCCGGCCCCGGCGTCGTCGCGCTGCTGGTGGGTCCGGAAAACACCGGACTCGAGCCGCGTCACCTGTCGGAACTCCCGGACCTGCGACTGCTGTCGGCCACCTCCGCCGGGTACGACCACCTGCCGGTGTCGGCGGCGCACGAACGCGGTCTGTGGGTCACGCGGGCAGTGGACTACTGCACCGAGGAGGTCGCAGACCACGCGTTCGCGCTCGCCCTCGGGCTGATCCGATCCACCCACACCCTCGACGGGTCCGTGCGCGCCGGCGGGTGGGACGTCACGGCCGCACCGCCACGGCGCATCGCGGGAACCGTGCTGGGCCTCTACGGCTTCGGCCGGATCGCCGGCGCACTCGCGGTGCGGGCCCGGGCCGTGGGCATGACCGTGCTCGTCAGCGGCCGCGGGCTGAGCGACCGCGCCGCGGAACTCGCGGCCGACGGCGTCGAGGTGGTCGGGTTCGGCGAACTACTGCGCCGCTCGGACGTGCTGAGCCTGCACGTTCCCCTGACCCCCGAGACGCGGGGGCTGATCGACGAGCGTGCGCTGGCGACGATGCGGCCCGGCCGATATCTGGTGAACGTTTCCCGCGGCGGAGTCGTCGACCACGGCGCGCTCGGAGCGGCACTGCGCAGCGGGCACCTGGCCGGTGCGGCCGTCGACGTTCTTCCGAACGAACCTCCGGCACCGGACGATCCGATCCTGCAGTTCCCCAACCTGGTGATCACCCCGCACGCCGCGTGGTACTCGCCGCAGGTCGCTCGCACCCTGGCGGAGCAGTCTGCGCGCAACGTCGCCGCGGTCCTGACCGGCGCATCCCCGGTGGGAGTCGTTGCCCCACCGGGGATGTGATCACCCTTCTCAGTTCTTGTAGTCGGGGGCGGTCCGGTCCAGCATCCGCAGCAGCGCCGCCCACGCCATCTCGTAGGCCTGGTCGTCGGCGAAGTCGTCGGTGGCCTCGCCGGCAAATTGCCGCGCGGTGTGCTCGGCGATCTCGGCCGACGGCACACGCAGGTCGCCCGATGCCTGGGCGGCGATCTGGATGTCACACGCCTTCTCCAGGTAGAACATTCGCAGAAACGCCTCGGCAGCGGACTCACCCACGGTGAGCAGGCCGTGGTTGCGCAGAATCATCGCAGGGTGATCGCCGAGATCCTCGACCAACCGGACGCGCTCGGCCGTGTTGAGGGCGATGCCCTCGTAGTCGTGGTAGCCGACCCGGTTGTAGAACTCCATCGAGATCTGGTTGAGCGGCAGCAGTCCGTGCTCCTGTGCGGCCACCGCGCACCCGGCCTTCGTGTGAGTGTGCAGCACGCACTGCGCGTCCGTCCGGGCCTCGTGGATCGCGCCGTGGATCACGAATCCCGCCGGGTTGACGTGATATTCGGACGGTTCGACGAGTTCGCCGTCGAGCCCGATTTTCACCAGGTTGGAGGCGGTGATCTCCTCGAACAGCAGCCCGTACGGGTTGATGAGAAAATGATGTTCGGGCCCGGGAAGCCGGACCGAGACGTGCGTGAAGATCAGGTCGGTCATCTTGAAATGCGCGAGCAGGCGGTACACCGCCGCGAGTTCACGACGCAGTTCCGTCTCGGTCTTCGCCGGAGTCGCCCTGCCCTGCGACGTGACGGTGGGTGCACTCATGCGGGATCTCCTTGATCGCGGAACGGATTTCGGCTTAAATGTATCAACTGGTTTATATAAACGCCAGCGTTTGGCCACCCGTCACCGCCGCAAGACAACCGGTGCCCGGCTCAGTCGAGCCGCCCACCCAGCATGCCTCGCAGCGAGCGGAGGCAGAGTTCCCGTAGCTCGCTCTCGGCGATCGAGGGGTGGTCGAGCCAGTCCATGCAGACTGCGCGGACGAAGGCGATCCAGCCGCGCACCGCGACGCCGACGAGTTCCCGTTCGCCGGCGGGGGGATCTAGCGCGTCGACGATGCGGCGCTGCTGCGCGTCGAGTTCCCGATCGACGATGGCCCGGATGTCGGCGTCGGCCGACAGCGCGCCGCGGTTGATGGCCCGGACTCCGTGCCGGTGGCTCGCGACGTGCTCGAAGTACGCGTCGAGTCCGGCCGCGACCTGTTCCTCGACGGGGAGAGCGGCGTCGGGGGCCGTCACGTCGAGGAGTCGTTCGGATTCGCGTTCGACGATCGCGGCGAAGAAATCCCGCTTCGTCGGGAAGTAGTGGTACATCAATCCGCGCGACACCTCGGCGAGTTCGGCGACCTCCTCGATCCACACATCCTCGTACGGGCGGTCCGCGAACAGTCGCGCGCCGATGTCGAGCAACTGCGCGCGGCGCTGCTCGGGGGCGAGTCGGCGGCGGGCGCTGGTCATGCCAGCCACCGTACTGCTTGACACCGGTTCAGTAAGGCGTACCTTGCGTACTAGACATCAATTCAGTAACGCGGGCCACATCGACACGGGGGTCGACAATGAGCGTCGGATCACTGCACAGCACAGCGGAGGCGACGATTCCGCATCCCCGATGGCGGCTTCCCGTCTTCGGCGACGTGTTCGGGATCAGCATCCGCACTCCCGTGCAGAATTCGATGGAGATCGGCAGAAAACTCGGGCCCATCTTCGAACGCAACATTCTCGGCAACCGGTTCGTGTTCGCCTCCGGCGCCGACATGGTCGCGGAACTCTCCGACGAATCCCGGTTCGCGAAGCACCTGGCGCCCGGCGTCGCGTCGCTGCGTGAGGTCGGCGGCGACGGGTTGTTCACCGCGTACAACCACGAGCCGAACTGGAGCAAGGCACACAACCTGCTCGCACCGGCGTTCACGAAATCCGCGATGCGCTCGTATCACCGCACGATGCTCGACGTTGCCGGTGAACTGACGGAACACTGGGACGAGCGCGTGGGCGACTCCCCCGTCGACGTGTCGTCCGACATGACGAAGTTGACGCTCGAGACCATCGGCCGGACCGGGTTCAGCTATTCCTTCGATTCCTTCCGACGCGAGCGCCCGCACCCGTTCGTGCAGGCAATGGTCGGCGCGCTCAGCCACTCGCAGCGCACCACGTTCGTGAAGTCCACACCACTCGGACGGCTACTGGTGCGGCGGTCGGATCGCCGCAACGTCGCCAACCTGGAACACATGGCCGAGGTCGTCGACGAGGTGATCCGCGCCCGCCGCGACAGCGCCGAGGCCGGCCCCGAGGACCTGCTCGAACTGATGCTGCGGGCGGCCCGGGAGAACGACCCCCACCGGATCGACGAGTTGAACATCCGCCACCAGGTGGTGACATTCCTGGTTGCGGGGCACGAAACCACCTCCGGTGCACTGTCGTTCGCCCTGTACTACCTGTCGCGGCATCCCGACGTCCTCGCGAAGGCGCAGGCCGAGGTCGATGCGGTGTGGGGCGACGAGGAACCCGCGTTCGAGCAGGTTGCCAAACTCCGCTACGTGCGCCGGGTACTGGACGAATCGTTGCGGCTGTGGCCGACGGCGCCCGCGTACGGCCGGGAGGCCACCGTCGACACGACCCTCGTCGGCAAGTACCCGATGAAGGTCGGCGACTGGGTCCTCGTCCTCATCCCCGCCCTGCACCGCGACCCCGTGTGGGGTGAGAACCCGGAGGCGTTCGACCCCGACCATTTCCTGCCCGAGCGCATCCGGTCCCGTCCCGCGCACGTGTACAAGCCGTTCGGGACCGGCGAGCGGGCCTGCATCGGACGACAGTTCGCCCTCCACGAGGCCGTCCTGGTTCTCGGCACGATCCTGCGTCGATACGACATCGTGGGCGACCCCGACTACCGGCTGAAGGTCGCCGAACGGCTCACCCTCATGCCGGAGGGCTTCACGCTGCAGTTACGCCGGCGCTGACCACCATCGACCCCTTGACAGCCACAAAGTGAGAGTTACTATCAAAATATAGTAACTACCTTTCGAGTGGAGCTGTCATGAGTGAAACGACGGTCATCGAAGTCACCCCGCGCCGCTGGTGGGCGCTCGGCGCCCTGTCCGTGGCCATGCTGACCATCGGACTCGACATCACGGTCCTGACGGTGGCACTACCGACCCTTGCGGTCGATCTCGGTGCCGACAACTCGCAACTGCAGTGGTTCAGTTCGGCGTACACCCTGGTCCTCGCCGCGGCGCTGCTGCCCGCCGGGGCGCTCGGCGACCGATACGGCCGCAAGAAGCTACTGCTCGGCGCCCTCGTCCTGTTCGGTGCCGCGTCGCTGCTCTGCAGCTACGCGAGCACGTCGGGTCAGCTGATCGCCGGACGCGCCCTGCTCGGACTGGGGGCCGCGGTGATGATGCCGCTGTCGATGGCCGTGCTGCCCGTCCTGTTCCCCGACGCGGACGAACGGTCGCGGGCACTGACCATCTGGGTGACGTCCACCGCGATCGGCCTGCCCCTCGGCCCGATTCTCGGCGGCTGGCTGCTCGGGCACTTCTGGTGGGGATCGGTGTTCCTGATCAACGTGCCCCTCGTCGTCGTCGGCGCGATCGCCGTCGCGACCCTGGTACCGGAATCGCGCAGCGAGGAGCGGTCGACCACCGACTACCTCGGCGCCGTGCTGTCTTCGTTCGGATTACTCAGCCTCACTTACGGTTTCATCAAGGCCGGCCAGGACGGCTGGGGCGACGCACTGGCCTTGACGTCGATCGCGACGTCCGTGGTCGTGCTCGGGCTGTTCGCGATGTGGGAACGGCGGTCGCGGCATCCGCTGATCGACACGTCGTTGTTCGCCAGCCCCGGATTCCGCTGGGGCACGATCTTCACGACCCTGGTCAACTTCGGGATGTTCGGGCTGTTCTTCACGGTGCCGCAGTACTTTCAGGCCGTGCTCGGCGTGGACGCCCTGGGCAGCGGCCTCCGTCTGCTGCCGTTGATCGGCGGACTGCTGGTCGGCACGCGACTCTGCGACCAACTGCTTCGACGGGCCGGCGCCCGGCCGGTCATCGTCATCGGGTTCACTCTCCTCACCGCGGGTCTCGCGACCGGCGCCCTGACGTCCGTCGAGTCCGCGTACTGGTTCACTGCGACATGGATCGCGCTCGTCGGCGCGGGAATGGGTTGCGTGATGCCGGCGGCGATGGGTGCCGCCCTCGGGGCGTTGTCGGCCGAACGGTCCGGTTCCGGCTCGGCACTGATCCAGGCGCTGCGACAGGCGGGCGGCACGATCGGGGTCGCGGTGCTCGGCACCGTCCTCGCCACCCGGTACCGGTCCGAACTGGGCGAACTGGACGTGAATCCGGTCCGCGACGGCGTCAACGCCGGCGTCGCGGTGGCCAAGGCAACCGGCGACCCGTCGATGCTCGAGCACGTCCAGGCATCTTTCGTCTCCGGGATGAGCCTCATGCTGTGGATCTGCGCGGGAATCTGCGCCGTCGCGGTCGTGCTCGCAGCGCGTTTCACGCCCCGCGATACCCCGGTCCCTGCGCAGGATGAGTCAGAATCGGTACATGTCCACTGATGCCCGACCAGGCCTCCGGGAGCGGAAGAAGGCGCGCACCCGGCTGACCATCCGCGCCGAGGCGTTTCGGCTGTTCCACGAACAGGGCTACGCCGACACCACGATCGAGCAGATCGCGGAGGCCGCGGACGTGTCGCCGAGCACGTTCTTCCGGTACTTCCCCACCAAGGAACAGCTGGTCCTCGCCGACGATCTCGATCCGCCCATGATCGAGGCCATCGAGGCGCAGCCGCCGGACGTCCCGCTGATCACCGCGTTCCGGAAGGCGGCCGAGTCCGTTTTCGCCGGTCTGTCCGAGGCAGACATGGAGTTCGAGCGGACGCGTCAGGAACTGATGTATTCGGTCCCGGAACTGCGCGGGGCCATCATGCAGGAGATGGTGCGCAGCATCGACATGATCGCGGGCGTCACGGCGCGCAGGGTCGGGCGCACCGCCGACGACTTCGAGGTCCGCGCGCTCGCCGGGGCCATCGTCGGCGTCGTCCTCGGTGTGGTCGATCTGCTGCCGGGGAATCTGCCGCTCGCCCTGCGCGCACTGGAATTCCTCGAGGACGGACTGCCGCTCGGGCGGGACACCACGTCGTAAACCGTCACGTGGTCGTGCGTTCGAGAACTTCCGTCACGACGTGTTCGGCGATGGCGAGCGACGACGTCGCACCCGGGGAGGGCGCGTTCCGGACGTGGATCACGCGGTGCCCCCCGGTGATGACGAAGTCGTCCTCGAGGCTGCCGTCGGCGTTCATCGCCTGGGCGCGAATGCCCCGGGGGCCGCGGGTGACGTCGGAGCGGCGCACGTCGGGCACATACTTCTGCGCCTCCTTCACGAACTGGCCAGTACTAAGGACGGTGCGGGCCTCGCGGACCGCCGCCGCGGTGTTATGCGCGGCGAACCGCCAGAATCCGGGAAACCCGACTGCCGACACCACGTCCGATGCCGACCACCCCCGACGGTCGTACGCCTCCCGCCCGAGGGAGAGAAAAGCGTTCGGCCCGAGCATGATTCGCCCGTCGATCCGCTTGGTGAGGTGGACACCGAGGAACGGGTACCGGGGATCCGGGACCGGGTAGATCAGCCCCTTCACGAGTGAGGACCGCTCCGGCTCGAGCAGGAAGTAGTCGCCGAAGAACGGCACCACCCGGGGGGTTCGCGGTTCACCCGACAGCAGCGCCACCCGGTCGGACTGCAGTCCGGCGCACGTGACCACCAGGTCGAAGACCTCACTGCCGTGCCCGGTGGTGACCACCGTTTCCGACGCCCGGCTGTCCAGACCCACGACCTCCCGGCCGAGCAGCACGCGTCCCCCCGCCGCGGCGATGTCCGCGGCGAGGGCCTCCGCGATCGCCACGTAGTCGATGATCGCGGTGTGCGGCGAGTGCACGGCGGCGACCCCGCGGGCGTGCGGTTCGATCTCGGGGATCTCCGCCCCCGCGATCTTGCGGATACCGGGAACCCCGTTGGCCACCGCCCGGTCGAAGATGGCGTCCATCCGGCCCACTTCGGACGCGTCGTGGGCGACCACCACTTTGCCGCACTCCTCGTAGGCCACACCCTTGTCCTGCGCGTACTGCTGCAGGAGGGTGACGCCGCGGCGGCACAGGCGCGCCTTGAGGCTGCCCGGCGGGTAGTACAGACCGGCGTGGACGACGCCGCTGTTGTGCCCGGTCTGGTGGGCCGCGACCCGCGTTTCCTTCTCGAACAGCGTCACCTCGACGGCGTCCATCCGGTGCAGAAGTTCCCGGGCGACCGCCAGACCGATGATGCCGCCGCCGATGACGGCCGCACGAACCTTCGCCATGAGCACCCCTCCGTATACCGTTTTCGAGATACCATCGATGGTATGTCGACCACCCCTCGACGCACGTCTTTTCCCGGACTGGGGAACCTGTCCGATCGGCGTCGAGCGCTGCTGGACGAACTCGTCACCACCCGCCGCGAGCGGGGTCTGACGCAGACGGAGATCGCCGCCCACATGGGCACGTCGCAGTCGGCCGTGGCACGGCTCGAACGCGGCGACGTCGATCCCCGCCTGTCGACACTCGAACGGTATGCCGAGGCCGTGGGCGGGACGGTCGACTGGACGATCTCACCGCACCGGGAGTCACCATGATCTGGCCACCACCCACCCCACCGTCGGTCCCGCCTTTTCACACGCCCTGGCAGCCGGACCCCCGGTTACCGTCGGCACCGATGCCCGTCACGTCCGTCGGCGCTACCGGTGGTCCCGACTGGCTGGCCGAGCGCCTGTTCGACAAACGGATCGTCTCGCTCACCGGCCGGCTCGACGCGGAAGCCACGAACCGCGCGGCGGCGTCGCTGGCGCTGCTCGACGCGTCCGGCGACGACGAGGTCCAGTTGTGGCTGCACGGCGTCGACGCCGACGTCGACGCGGCCGCCACGCTCCTCGACACCCTGGACCTGATGGGCGTCCGGCTGCACGTGCACTGCCGCGGCGACGTCCGCGGAACGGCGATCGCTCTCCTCGCGCCTGCCGACCGCCGGACGGCGGCGGCGCACGCCACGTTCCACCTCCTCGAACCGCGGACGTCCTGCACCGGCCCGGCGTCGGACGTCGCCATCGCCGCGGAACAGCACGAGCAACAGCTGCGCAGACTCCAGCAGCGGATCGCCGACTCCTGCCGGCGTTCCGTCGACACGGTGATCGCAGACATGCGGGACCACCGGATCCTCACCGCCGACGAGGCCCGCGACTACGGGCTGATCGACACGATCACCGGTGCGCGCACCGTCGAAGGCGAGTGATCCGGCAGGCGGACCGCGGGCGCGGCTCTTGCGCCCCGCACCTCGGCGGGGGAATCATCCGAGGATGACGGTCGAACGATCGCGCATCACGGTCCACGGGGTCGTGCAGGGGGTCGGTTTCCGCCCGTTCGTCGCGCGACTGGCCGGTGACCTGGGGTTGCACGGCCACTGCGGCAACGACGACGTCAGCGTGTTCATCGAGATCGAGGGCAAGTCCGCGTCGGTGTCGGAGTTCGTGCGGCGGCTCCGCACGGACGCGCCGCCGATGGCCGTGATCGTGGACGCGACGGTCCAGCCCGTGCCGGTGCGCGGGGACGAGTCGTTCCGGATCATCGACAGCAGGCACGTCCCCGGCGCACGGACGCTGGTGTCGCCGGACGTAGCGACGTGCGCGGATTGCCTTCGCGAACTGGCCGATCCGCACGACCGCCGGTATCGGCACCCGTTCGTCAATTGCACCAACTGCGGGCCGCGGTTCACGGTGATCACCGACCTGCCCTACGACCGGCCGAACACCACGATGGCCGAGTTCCCGCTGTGCGCGGCGTGCCTGGCCGAGTACCGCGACCCTGCCGATCGCCGGTTCCACGCGCAACCGGTGTGCTGCCCCGACTGCGGTCCGCACCTGTTCGCCGAGATCGACGGTCGCCGGGTGGACGGGGACGACGCCGTGATCACCGCGGTGCAGGGGGCGTTGCGGGGCGGCCGGATCGTGGCGGTCAAGGGCCTCGGCGGGTTCCACCTCGTGTGCGACGCCGCCGACGCGTCCGCCGTGGCGACCCTCCGGGCACGCAAGCACCGCCCGGACAAGCCGTTCGCGGTGATGACGGCAGACCTGTCCATCGCCGCCGAACTGTGCGAGATCTCCGAACCCGAGAGCGCGCTGCTGCGGCACGCGGCCCGGCCGATCCTGTTGCTGCACAAGCGGAATACTGCCACGATTGCCGACGGAATCGCGCCCGGGATCGACGACCTCGGCGTGATGCTGCCGTACACCCCCCTGCATCACCTGCTCTTCACCCGGACCCCCGGCAGCGACGTCGACCCACCGCGGGTGCTGGTCATGACGTCCGGCAACCTCAGCGGCGAACCGCTGTGTTTCGACAACGACGACGCCCGTACCCGGCTGCGGGACATCGCCGACGTGTTCCTGATGCACGACCGCCGGATCGCGGTGCCGTGCGAGGATTCCGTGCTGGCGGTGGCGGACGCGGCGGTGCTGCCGATCCGGCGCTCGCGCGGGTTCGCGCCGCTGCCGGTGGTGCTGCCCGCGCACGGCCCGGAGATCCTGGCGGTGGGCGCGGAGATCAAGAACACCTTCTGCCTGACCCGGCAGGACTACGCGTTCTGTTCGGCGCACCTCGGAGACATGGGCAGCCTCGAGAGTCAGCGCGCCTTCGAGACATCGGTGCGGCAGTTGACGCAGCTGCACGGGATCACCCCGGAGGCCGTGGTCGCCGACCGGCACCCCGGCTATTTGACGCACCACTGGGCTCGGCGCTACAGCGACAGCACCGGCGTCCCGCTGCTCACCGTGCAGCACCACCACGCGCACGTCGCGTCGCTGATGGCCGAACACGGGTTGGTCGGCACGACGGTGCTCGGTGTCGCGTTCGACGGGACCGGGTACGGCTGCGACACCACCGTGTGGGGCGGCGAACTCCTCCTCGTCGGCCCGGACATCCTCGACTCGCGGCGGGTCGGACACGTGCAGCCGTTCTCACTGCCGGGTGGCGACGCGGCCGTCCGGAATCCGGTGCGGGTGGCACTCGCGCTGCTGCACGAGTGCGGCATCACCGACGTCGGCGGACTGCCCTGCGTGACGGCGATCCCCGCCGCGGAACGCGCGGCCGTGGAATCGCAACTCGTCTCGGGTGTCGGATGCATCAGGACGACGAGCGCGGGCCGCCTGTTCGACGGCGTCGCGTCGCTGCTCGGGGTTCGGCACCGCGTCACGTACGAGGCGCAGGCGGCCATCGAACTCGAGGCCCTCGCCCGGACCGCCCCGCACCCCGCGCCCCTCACCATGCAGGTGGAGAACGACCAGCTCACTCTGCCTCTTCTGGTGTCCGGCATTGTCACAAGTCTGCGCGACGGAATCCCGCCCGCGGCGCTCGCGCTCGGCTTCCACCATGCCCTCGCGGCCGCGACGGCGCACCTCGTCGACCGGGCTGCCACCGCGACCGGTGCGTCGACGATCGGGCTGACCGGAGGAGTCTTTCAAAACCGTTTATTCCTCGCACTGGTGAGAGCACACTGGGAGAGCAGCGGTTATCGAGTCCTCACCCACCACCGGGTGCCTCCCAACGACGGAGGACTCTCCCTCGGCCAGGCGGTGATCGGTGCCGCGGCAACCATGCGCGGACCGTGACGTCGGCAGCCCCCGACCGGACGGCCCGGGACGGGAGCTAGTGAATGACCACCACCGCAGAGGCGGGCGGGCACCTCGTCGACACGGACCTGTCCGCGGATCTCGCCGCCGCGGCGTTGTCGCTCGCCCGCAAATTCCATGACGGGGCGACGCTCTGGGTGATCTCACCGCAGTGGGAACCGCACGCCCATCACGTCGCCGTCGAATTCGTCCATCCCGTGATCATGGGCAAACGGGCGCTGCCGTCGGTGGCCCTCGTCGAACCCGATCCGGTGGCGCAGGCCCGGGTGGCGAGCAGGCCCGGCGACATCCTGCTGGCGGTGGCGTCGGCGAACGAACCCGCCGTGGTCGACGCCATGCGCCGCGCACCGGCGTGGGGGGCGATGACACTGTGGATCGGGGCGGGCCCGCGGCCACCGGCAGGCGCGGCGAACCACATCCTCTGGGTCGACTCGGACGACCCGATGGTGCCGGCCACCGGTCGGTTCGTCCTCATGTACCACCTGCTGTGGGAACTCACCCATGTCTGCTTCGAGCACTCTGGACTGCTGAAGCCCGACGCCGAGGAGTGCGACGAGACGGTCTGCGTCACATGCAGCGACGAGGGTCGTCTCGGTGAGGTAATCATCGAGCCCGCCGAACCCCTCGGTCCTGCCCTGGTCCGCACGGCCGCCGGCGAGGAGTGGGTCGACGTCAGCGTCCTCGGCGACGTCCAGCCGAACGACCTCGTGCTCGTGCACGCGGGTGCGGCGATCACTCGGCTCGACGACACGGGCCAGGAGGCGAACCGATGACCACGCACGACTCGGAAAGCACCAGCTTCCTCTACCCGTTCATCGACTCGGAGGAAACCGACGCCCAGAGTCTCCTCGACGACCTCGCCGCCTCCGCCCGCGGAAAGGCCGCCGAGAGCGCGCGCCTGCAGAAGGAGTCCCTCGACGAGTACGGGGACGGCCTCACGGCGGCCGGGATCGACATGGCCGACCGGTTCCGCCGCGGCGGTCGCCTCTACACGTTCGGCAACGGCGGCAGTTCCACCGACGCCGCCACGCTGGCCTCCCTGTTCAGCCGTCCTGCCCGAGGACGGCCGGTGGCGGCCTGGTCGCTGGCCGCCGATCAGGCCGTGGTGACGGCGCTCGGCAACGACGTGGGCTTCGACCTGATCTTCAAACGGCAGATCATCGCCCACGCCCGGGACCGCGACGTCGCGATTGCGCTGTCGACGTCGGGCAACTCGGACGACCTGATGACCGCGCTCACCGAGGCGAAGCAGCGGGGGCTGCTGACCATCGGGTTCGCCGGGCACGAGGGCGGCCGGATGGCGGCGATGGCGACCGCAGGCGAACTCGACTTCTGCTACACCGTCCATTCGCAGAGCATCCACCGGATCCAGGAGAGCCACGCGATGCTCGGGTACCGGTTGTGGTCGGTGGCCCAGGAACACATGTCGCGGCCCGCTCCGAATTCTGTGGAGGCTTCATGAGCACGACCGAACCGGCCACGTCGGCGGAACGCGAAGACCGGGTGCTGGAGCGGATCGACAAGTTCCGGCAGCGCCGCCCGCGACTGCTGGACGAGGTGGTGACGCTCGCGCACGGCGCCGGGGGAAAGTCGTCGGCCGCGCTCGTCGACGCGGTGTTCGTGGAGGCGTTCCGCAACGAGGAACTCGAGCAACTCGGTGACGCCGCCGCGCTCACCATGCCCTCGGGTGAGCGCCTCGCGTTCTCCACCGACTCGTACGTGGTTCAGCCGCTGCGGTTTCCCGGCGGTTCCATCGGGCATCTCGCGGTGCACGGGACCGTCAACGATCTCGCCGTGTCCGGTGCGCGCCCCAAGTGGTTGTCGGCGGCGTTCGTCATCGAGGAGGGTTTCCCGATCGCCGAACTGCGGGAGATCGTCGCCGACATGAGCGAGGCGGCCGTCCTGTCCGGGGTGCAGATCGTCACCGGCGACACCAAGGTCGTCGGCAAGGGCGCCGCCGACGGCGTCTACATCTCCACCGCCGGTGTCGGTGTCATCCCGAAGGGCAGGCGGCTGTCGCCCGACCTCGTGCGCGCGGGCGACAAGGTGCTGCTGTCGGGCACCATCGGCGCACACGGGATGGCCGTGATGCTCGCCCGCGGCGACCTGGCCATCGAGGCCGACATCGCCTCCGACACGGCGCCCGTCAAT
Source organism: Rhodococcus sp. USK10 (assembly GCF_019378875.1). Classification (NCBI taxonomy): domain Bacteria; kingdom Bacillati; phylum Actinomycetota; class Actinomycetes; order Mycobacteriales; family Nocardiaceae; genus Rhodococcus; species Rhodococcus sp. USK10. The sequence continues at coordinate 5,582,488 of NZ_CP076048.1, read as the reverse complement.
TCCCTGGTGGAGACGCTGCTGGAGGCGGCCCCGTCGACGCGGTGGATGCGGGACGCCACCCGCGGCGGCGTCGGCACCGTGTGCAACGAACTGGCCCACGCCTCACAACTCGCCGTGATCATCGACGAGCAGTCGCTGCCCATCGAGCCTCAGGTTCTCGGTGCCTGCGACATGCTCGGCATCGACCCGCTGTACGTCGCGAACGAGGGCAAGTTCGTCGCCATCGTCGCGGCGGACGAGGCGGACGCGGCCGTCGCGGCGCTGCGGGCCCACCCGCGGGGAGCCGACGCCACCGCGGTGGGCGAGATCCTGGCCGAACCGCCGGGCATCGTCGCACTACGCACCTCGTTCGGCGGCAGCCGGATCGTCGACATGCTCGTCGGCGACCCGCTCCCCCGAATCTGCTGAAGAACAGCCCGAGAAGGAGAACCACGATGTGTCTGGGGATACCCGGTCAGGTGGTCGACATCGTCGACGCCGAACAGCATCTGGCCAAGGTGGACGTGAACGGCGTCCAGAGAACGATCAGTGTGCGACTGCTCGCCGAAGAAGGTCTCGTCGTCGGTGACTGGGTGCTCGTGCACGTCGGCTTCGCGATGGCGAAGATCGACGAGATCGAGGCGCAGCTGACGTTGGATCAGGTGCAGAAGATGGGCGCCGACTACGTGAACGAGATCGACGCGTTCAACTCGTCCGAAATCGCGTGACAACAGCAAGAACGAGGTAACAGGGATGAAGTTCGTCGACGAATTCCGGGACCCGGCGGCGGCGCGCGCCCTGGTCAAATCCATCACCGAACTGGCCCGCGGTGACGAGTTCAAGTTCATGGAGGTGTGCGGCGGGCACACCCACACCATCTACCGGCACGGCATCGAACACCTGCTTCCGGAGTCCGTGGAGTTGGTGCACGGCCCCGGATGTCCGGTGTGCGTCATCCCGATGGGCCGAGTCGACGACGCCATGTGGCTGGCCGAGCAACCCGGTGTCATCTTCACGACGTTCGGCGACATGATGCGGGTGCCCGGATCCAAGGGAAACCTCATCGAGGCGAAAGCCCGCGGCGCGGACGTGCGCTTCGTGTACTCGCCGCTGGACGCGCTGAAGGTGGCCCTCGACAACCCCGACCACCAGGTGGTGTTCTTCGCCGTCGGGTTCGAGACCACCGCGCCGTCCACCGCGGTGACCCTGGTGCGCGCGCGGGCGCTGGGCGTGACGAACTTCAGCGTGTTCTGCAACCACGTCACGATCGTTCCGCCGATCAAGGCGATCCTCGAATCCCCCGACCTGCGATTGTCGGGTTTCCTCGGCCCGGGCCACGTGTCCACCGTGGTGGGGCTGCGGCCGTACCGGTTCGTGTCCGAGGTGTACGGGAAACCGATGGTGGTCGCGGGTTTCGAACCTCTCGACATCCTCGCGTCGGTGCACATGCTGCTCCAGCAGATTCGCGAGGGCCGCTGCGAGATCGAGAACCAGTACAAGCGGGTGGTGCGCGCGGAGGGCAACGTGCAGGCGCTGAAGCTGATGGCCGAGACGTTCGAACTGCGCCCGCATTTCGAATGGCGCGGACTCGGTTTCATCTCGCAGAGCGCGCTCAAGGTCCACCGGAACTACGCCGAGTTCGACGCCGAGGAGAAGTTCTCGATGCCGGGTGTGCGGGTGGCTGATCCGAAGGCCTGCCAGTGCGGGGAGGTCCTCAAGGGCGTCATCAAGCCCTGGGAATGCAAGGTGTTCGGGACGGCGTGCACCCCGGAAACTCCGATCGGCACGTGCATGGTCTCCCCCGAGGGTGCGTGCGCCGCGTACTACAACTTCGGCAGGCTGCACCGCGAGACGGCGCAATTGCTGGGTCAGCGAGGCTGACCGGTGACGGCGCGCGAACACTCGATGCCGTCCGGGCATCGCGTGTTCGCCCAGTACGCGCACGCCCCGAATGCCCTGGGCTACTGCGGTCCTCCGGGCTCGGAGCGACTGCAGGCCGTCGCGTGCGGCGGCGCGCCGGACACCGATGTGGTCGCGATGGCGAGGCAGTTCAACGGCGCGTGGCCGTACCAGGAGGTGATCGCCCGGCTCGCCGGAATCGCGGACCCCTTGGACGAGAGGGTTGTCCGGGGGTACTGGATCGCAGACGAACTGTCCGAGCACATCGACCGGGCCGAGTTCGGCTCCGCCCTGCTGTCCCGCCTCGCGTCGCAGGCCGGCCACTACTGGAAGCACCTCACCGCGGACCTGCTCGAGGAGGCGGCGCCCACCCACAACTTCCACGTGTTCGGGGTGTACCCGTGGTCTCGGCTGCTGGACACCGGAATGCCGCAGCCAGTGCAGGTTCTCGACTCCTGCCGCATCCGCTGGGGCGAGGTGGTGGGCGTCGACGTCGATCGTGCACTCGTCCGGTCCCGTCGCCTGTCGTGGGACGGGACGCGGCTGTCGCTGGGCCCCGAGCAGGACGACCCGGCCGACTACCGCGTGCCCGAGGGAACTTTCGTGCACGATCTCGTCGTGGGCGACCGGGTGGCGGTGCACTGGGATTTCGTGTGCGACCGCCTCGACCCGGACCAGGTCGAGCGGCTGGCCTTGCAGACGGAATGGCAACTTGCACAGACCAATCAGCGTCTCGCCGGGGAGGTGCCCACCGCATTGCCGAAACAGACCGACGCGAACGTTTCCCGGTTACCATGACAACAACTCACGGCCTGCGGCCGGATCGGAGCCGACATGAAGAAGATTCTCAATTCCCTGTCCGAGGACGAGTACGTGCTGATCCGCGAGACGAAGAAATCGCAGATGTCCGGTCTCGACGAAGACAAGCTGATCAAGCTGCACACCCGAGTTCGACGGGCCCGCAACAAGCACGTCAAGCTGTACCGCCAGGAAGGCGCGGCGAAGGTCGCGGACAAGGGTGCGCGTGGGGCCGGTAAAGCGGCCAACGTCCGCAACGCCGACAAGGCGGAAGCCTTCGAAGCGGCACTCAGCCGGGTGAGCAGGCAACTGGCGACCGCGGCGCGGGTCAGCGCCCGCGAACTGAAAGACCAACGCCTCGCCCGCGCCCGCAGCGACTCACCCTCGTTCAGCGAACTCGGCGACAGCGACGGCAAGGTCGGCTCCTCCGGCAAGGCCCGCGTAGACGCCACCCGGGAATCACCGGGCCGCAAGAAATACGAAGCCTCCACCATCGCCGCGGGCGCACGAAAACAAGCGAAGAAGGACAAGCGGTAAACCGGCGTCAGACGCGCACGACCCGCATCCCTGCGGCCTCGAAGGACGCCGTCTCCCCGATGTCGGCGGAGTCGTCGGTGACGATGGTGGTTCCGGGTGGGATCGGCGCCCACGCGTGGAACGGGCGCTGCCCGAGTTTCGCCGCGTGCGCCAGCACGTACACCTCGTCCGCACGGGCGATCATGATTTCCTTGAGGCGCGTCTGCTCCAGTTCGGCCTCGCAGATGCCGAGATCCGCGGTGACGGCATCCGCCCCCAGGAACGCGCGGTCGAACGTGACACGTTGGAGGGTGGCCTCCGCCAGCGGTCCGACGAACCCCTGACTGAGATGGCGGAGTGTTCCGCCGATGCACTCGACCCGCACGGAGTCGGCGTCGGCGAGCGATTCGAGGGCGGTCAGACCGGCCGCGATGACGGTGATGTCGTCGATGTCGCGCAGAAACTCCCCCATCGCACCCACCGTGGTGCCGGCGTCGAGCAGGATGGTCTCGCCCGGCCGGACCTGGCTCGCGGCCCATTCCGCGATCGCACGCTTCGCGTCGAAACCCTCCAGAGCACGCTGGCGGAGTGACGATTCCTGCTGGGGGTCGAGCGCGATGGCGCCACCGTAGGTGCGGGCGATCAGGCCCTGGGACGTGAGCTGGCTCAGGTCCCGCCGGATGGTGGAGGCGGTGACCCCGAACTGCGCGGACAGGTCGTCGACGCTGGCCAACCCGCTCGACCGGGCCAGCCGCACGATCTCGGATCGGCGTGCTTCCGACTCGCGAACCGCCATGTCCCGTCCCCCTACTTCACAACCGCTGTGCTGGTTGCCAATTCGGCAGCCTGACGAAGAGCTTCGACCATACTACCGGCCTCCGCAATACCCTTGCCCGCGATGTCGAAGGCGGTGCCGTGGTCGACGGACGTCCGGATGACGGGCAGCCCCACCGTGATGTTGACGCCCGCCTCGATGCCGAGGACCTTCACCGGCCCGTGCCCCTGGTCGTGGTACATCGCCACGATGAGGTCGTAGTCGCCGCGTCCCGCGAGGAAGAACGCCGTGTCCGCAGGCAACGGTCCGTGGACGTCGATGCCGTCCGCCGTCAGCACCTCGACCGCGGGAATGATCTTCTGCTCTTCCTCCCCGTAGCCGAACAGCCCGTGCTCGCCGGCGTGCGGGTTGATGCCGCACACCCCGATCTTCGGTTCCGGGATTCCGGAGCGCACCAGCGCCTCGTGTCCGCGCCGGATGGTCCTCTCGACGAGCCCGGGTTCGATCTTCGCGACGGCGTCGAGCAGGCCGATGTGGGTGGTCACGTGAATGACCTTGAGCTTCGGCGTCGACAGCATCATGGACACTTCCTCGGTGCCGGTGAGATGCGCGAGGAGTTCGGTGTGCCCCGGGAAGATGTGCCCTGCGGCGTGCAGGGCCTCCTTGTTGAGCGGGGCCGTGCAGATGGCCTGCACCTCCCCGCGCACCGCGAGTTCGCTGGCAACGCGGATGTACTCGTACGCGGCGTGCCCGGCGACCGACGACAGTTCGCCCCACGGCAGGTCTTCGGGGAGAAGGTCGAGATCGATGACGTTGACGCGTCCGGGCACCGACTGTGCGTCGGCGATCGACTCGACGGTCACGATGTCGGCGTCGAGACCGAGGACGTTCGCCGCGAGACGCAACCGCTTGGCGTCGCCGACGACGACGGGGTTGCACCAGGACCGGGTGGCCTCGTCCAGCAGTGCGGGGACGATCACCTCGGGGCCGATTCCGGCACCGTCGCCCATGGTGACGGCGACGGCGGGAAGGTTGGCGGTATCGGTTGACGCGCTCATGTGGGGTCCTCGCTGTGTGGGAGTGTGGGTGGGCGGCTGACCGCCGCGCAGGTAGGCCGCGATCGCGGAGAGGCTGGTGGCGTCGCCGAAGCTGCCGGGTCTGGTGACGACTCGCCGTCCGTCGGACGCCACGGAGGCGACGGCGCCGTGGTGCACCTCGTGGACCGGCCGGAGTGACGTGATTCCCAGTGCGTCGACGACGGCCCGCGCCGTCTCCCCGCCGGTGAGCACGAGATCGGAGCGGCGGCCGTGCTGCACGGCGGCGACCAGTCGGCCGAGCGCCGCCGACAGCGTCCGCGCATTCGACGGGTCGACCTCGCCGGTGACCGTCAGGACTGCCTGACCGCTGTCGAGTGCGCGGCGCAGGGGCGCGGTGTCGACGTCGCCGAGCAGCAGGGCGCGGGCATCGACGGGGACGTGCCGGGCGCCGTCGGAGACGAGTGACGCAACCTGTTGCACGGCAACGGGTTCCGCTGTCCCGACGACGGTCAGGACGGATTCCGCGGACGTGACCGTGAGAGCGGCGGTGACGTCGCGGCGGGGCAGGGTGCGCGCCACGGCCGCGGCGAGGGCGGACGTCCCGGCCAGTCGCACTCCGGGAATTGCGCGGCAGGCCAGGACGATCGCGTCGAGGTCGGCCTCGGTTTCGACGTCGCAGATCGCGAGGACGCCGTCGGACGCCGCGCCGGCCAGCGCCTGCCCTACGCCGGGACCGCGGGGCACGCAGCGCGTGGCGCGGTCCGGGAAGAGTGCGGCCACCGACTCCGGCGGAGGCGCGGATTCCGCCGACCAGACGCCGGCGGCATGGAGTGGCGTCGAACCGAGATGCACGACGCCGCCGCGCACGGTCCGGTCGAGTGCGGGCAGGCCCGCCGCGAAAACCACCGGACCGCTGTCGGCGAGAATTCCCACCTCGGCCCCGATGTTCCCGCGCAGAAGTGAGTCGATCTTCTTCACCACGAGCGTGCCGGACGGAACGCCGTCGAGGGCACGGCGCATCGTCCGGGCCGCACCCTCGGCGCTCATCGACCGGGTGTCGAGATCCGCGATGACGACGCCGCCCGCCTCGTGCGCCTCGCCGGCGCCGAGAAGAAGCGACAGGGGCGCACTCCGGTCGAGAAAGGCGCTCGCCACTTCCGCCGCACCGGACAGGTCGTCGGCGAAGACCGCGACGGTCGGATCCGGTCCGATCGAGTTCGGTCTCATGATGCCGCCTTTGCCCGATTACGTGCGCGTTCCGTGCATCTAATGCTAGCAGTTATGCGCGTTACGCGCAGCATGTTCACAGGGAGGCCCCCGCACACTGCACGATCGCCTGACCCGTGATGCTCCCGCCGAGCGGCCCGACGAGGAAGCCGATCAGCCCCGCCACCTCCTCCGGCGCGATGAATCGGCCCAGCGGCGGAAGCTTCGGCGGCGTCGACGTGCGTGCCGGGTCGTTCAGCATCGCGGTGTCCGTCGGCCCCGGCGCGACCACATTGACCGTGATCGCCCGGTCCACCAATTCGGCGGCCCAGGACCGCGACATCCCCACGAGGGCCGACTTGGTGGCGGCGTACTGACTCTTGCCCGCCGCTCCGGACATCGTGCGACTGCCGACCAGGACCACCCGGCCGCCGTTGCGCATCGACGGCACGAGCGCGTCGACCAGGACCTCGGCGGCCGCGACATGGATACGCCACATGTCCAGGCCGTCCTCCACCCGGAGTTTCCCCAGGGGCGCCGAGGACTGCAGTCCAGCGGCATGGACGACGGCGTCCACCGCACCGACCGCCGTCGCCTGCTCGGACAACGCGTCGAGGTCACCGAGATCGACGGCAACCCGGGTGAACCGATCGTGAGCTATACCGGGATCCCGCCGACTGAATCCGGTGACCGACCACCCGTCGTCCAGAAGCCGGCGGGCGGTGGCGGCGCCGATGCCGGAGCTGACTCCGGTCACGACCGCCCGCTTCGCATCCCCCGTCACGACCGGCCCCCGTCGGCGATCCAGCCCGCCTCGAGTTCGACGTATTCGATGGCCTGGCGGAACCGGGTGAACGCCACGTGCAGGTGACCGTCGTTTCCGGCGGTGATGCTGGGGTACGAGTACTCACGGTTCAGGCCGTCGCGGGAGTTGTTGGACAGGCAGTAGCCGTCGCCGGTCTCGATGTCCCGGCGATGCGGCCACGTCCGGCCGCCGTCCTCGGACATCGCCAGCGTCATCGGCGCGCGGGGGGCACCCCAGAACGCGCTCCGGCTGTCGCCGTCGACGAGGGGTTCCGGTTCCGCGTCCGTCGCCGCGGGCGGTGCGTCGGCGAGTCCGTCGTCGTCGATCTCGTCGTACAGCGACGTCCGCCGCGCGGTGGCGTTCGCAGCGCTGGACTCGTTGAACACCAGGGCGAGTCGGTCGCCGGGCAGCACGACGAACTGGATGGACGAATTGTTGTTGGGCAGTTCGGTGGCCTCCGGCTCGGTCCAGGTGTCGCCGTCGTCGGTGGAGGTGCTGCGGTAGATCGAGTCCGCCCAGCGGCTGCGGTACAGGGCCACGAGGGTGCCGTCGGCGAGGCGGCCGATGTTCATGTGCACACAGCCGACGCTGCCCGGGACGACCACCTCCCGCCAGGAGTCGCCATGATCGTCGGAGATCATCACGCTGCTGTAGTCGCGATCGCCCACCCATTTGCGGCCCTCGATGCGGACGCAGTGGAACACGGGGAGCAGGAGCCGCCCGGTGGGGAGTGCGATCACCGGTTGCCGCACGAACACGCCGCCGGCGTCGGTTTCCGGCAGCAGCGTGTGCTGCTCGCCCCACGTCCGGCCGCCGTCGGCGGAGATGCGCCGCATGACCCGCGCCGTGTCCTGGTTACCGGCGTGCTGCGACGTCCACAGCAACCACACGGCACCCGTCTTCGTCACGTGCAGAACGGGATTCTGCTCCGACCGCGTCGGATCGTCGGACAGCTGCACCGGCTCGGACCACAGATCCGTTCCCGGGACCAGCCGGGAGAGCCAGATGCTGATGTCCGGCACACCCTCCTGGGTGCCTGCGAACCACACGCAGGCGAGGGACCCGTCCGGCAGGACCGTGAGATTGGCCGCGTGATTCTGCACCTGCGGTGCGGGGAGCAGCGCGTCGCGGCGGCCCGTCTCCACGGCGGGCCGGACGACGCCGTCGGCGGATCGGGTATCGGTTGTGGGACTCGGTGTGGTCATCTGCGTCTCCAGTGCGTCGAGAGGGTGGGGTGTCGGTGCGGGGTCGCGTCTACGCGTGCAGCGCCGCGACACTCAGGTCGTACGAGTTGGTGGGGCGCAGCCCGACACCGTCGATCCGTGAACGCCGCGCGAGAACGGCTTTCGGGACGAACGACCACAGGCACGGGCACGTGTCCCAGATCTGGCGTTGCGCGTCTGCGAGGAGTTCGCCGCGCCGGGCGGCGTCGGCCTCCTCGGAGGCGCGGGTGATGATTCGGGTGATCTCGGGAAAGATGTACCCGTGGTAGGTGTCCCGGGTCGCTTCCTTCTCCGCGGTGCCGGCGTACATACCCTGCATGATGGTGAGGGCCAAACCTGTCGGGCTCGGGAAGCCGTTGCCCAGCACGTCCCAGTCGCCTGCCTTGCCCTGGCGCCACTGCGAGATGTCGCCGCCGGGTTCGAACTGCTGCAGGGTGGTCCGGACGCCGACCGCGGACAGCATCTGCAGCACCGACTCCATGATGTCGGTGTCGGCCGCGAATTCGCCGGTCTCCCAGATGATCTTCAGCTCGAGGTCGCGGACCCCGAGCGCGTCGAGTTCACCGCGAGCCCGGGCCGGGTCGTACGTGTACTCGCCGGTCTCGACGGCGCCGTCGAGGGTGAGGGGAATGACCCCGCGCGAGGGGGTGGCCGAGCCCTGGAGCACCTGGTCGGCGAGCGCATGTCCGTCGATGGCGTAGGTCAGTGCCCGGCGCACCCGCGCATCGGCCAGCGGATGCCCCTGCGGTTTCCGGAAATTGAAGAAGAGCTGATTCAACCGGACGCCGTCGATCCGATCGATCGAGACACCCGACAGTCCGGCGAGCTGGTCTGCCGCGTCCGGGGTGATGGAGTCGATGACGTCGACCTCGCCGCTGCGCAGCGTCACGACGCGGTTCGACTCGTCGGGCACGAAGCGGACGCGCACCGATTCGATCTGCGCCGGAGCTCCCCAGTAGTTCTCGTTGCGCTCCAGTGTGTAGTTGCCGGTGCCGCGGTCGCTCTCCGTCACGACGTACGGTCCGGTTCCCACACCGGACTGCAGTTCCTCGGGAAGGTTGGCGGCCGCCGGGGTGACGAGAATGTTCGACATGAGGTAGTCGAGCACGGGGACGGGCCGTTCGGTGTTCAGCGTGAAGCTGGTGTCGTCGATCTGGTCGACCGTGGGCCACTCGGGGAAGAATCCGCCGACGAAGGATCCGTCGACCTGGCTGTACATCTGCAGGGCGGTCGCGACGTCCTGCACCCGCACCGGGGTGCCGTCCGAATAGCGGATGCCGGGCCGCAGGTGCACGTACCACTGGGTGGGCGACACGAGCTCGAACCGGTCGGCCAGCACCAGCTGGGGCCGCAGGTTCCGGTCGATCTCGGTGAGGGCCTGGCGGACGCCGCGCTGGACGGTGAGTGCGGCGTCGAACTGGTTCAGCTTGTTGTCGAGGCTCACGAGCGAACGGTTGAGGGCCAGGCTCACGGTCCTCGGTCCGGGCGTTCCGGTCGGTGTCGCGCATCCCGCTGCGGATCCGAGCGTGAGGCCGGCGCCGAGCAGGAGACCCGACCTGAGCAGCGTCCTCCTCGAAAAACGCTGTTCGAAAAGAGAATTGGTCATCGTCGACCTCTCGGGACTATGGGTGTGGGGCGCAGCGATCAGGCACGGCGCGAGGCGGTTGCCCACCAGGCGATGTGATCGCCGGCACATCCGAACTCTACTCAGAGTTGCTTGAGATGCGCAAGATGGCGAGCAAGACTTGCGCACAACGCGCATTAGTGCGATTGTGAGCTGAGTTACAAATGAAGCTGCTGTACCCGACACGCCGCGGTGTCGACACCTCCATCGCCGGCGTTATCGAAAGGTCGACGATGACCCCTCACGCAGACCCCGAACGGCCGGTGACCGAATGACGCAGCACACCGCCGACACGGCGCTTTCAGCCCAGCCCACCAGCTCGGCATCCACGGCTCCGCGCCCGACCCGGACCTCCCGCACCGCCGTCCCGAGAGTGCTGACGGCGGCCATGCCCCGTTACGTCGCCAAACGCCTCGGACAGAGCGCGCTGGCCGTCTTCCTGACCCTCACCACCGTGTTCGTCCTCATCCGGATGGCGCCCGGCGACCCCGCGTACTCGATGGCCGGGCCGTTGGCTACCACCGAGGATCTCGACCGCATCCGGGCGGACATGGGCCTCGACCAATCCGTGTTCACCCAGTACCTGCTGTATCTGCGCGGGCTGCTCCACCTCGATCTCGGCACCTCGTACTCGTTCCAGGCGCCCGCGCTCGACGTGGTCCTCGCCCGGCTGCCCTACACGATCACCCTGTCCGTCGCGGCGATCGTGCTCACCACGCTGGTGGCCATCCCGCTGGGCGTGTGGATGGCGCGCCGCGCCGACACCCGCCGCGAACTCGGTGCCAACGTCGTCACGATCGCCGGTCAGTCCATGCCCGACTTCTGGACCGGCCTCATGCTCATCACCCTGTTCGCGGTCCTGATCCCGATATTTCCCGCCGCCGGCTTCACGACGTGGTCGAGCCTGGTGCTGCCCACCGTGACCGTGGCCGTGCTGCAGATCGCCCTCATCTCCCGCATGGTGCGCCGCGAGATGGTCGGGGCGTTCTCCTCGCCGTACATGACGGTGGCCCGCTCGCGGGGTGTCCCGGAGCGGGAGCTCATCTGGCGGTACGCCCTGCGGAACTCGGCGATCCCGGTACTCACCGCGCTCGGCACGCGGTTCGCGTCCATGCTCAACGGCGTCGTCGTGGTCGAGGTCGTCTTCGCCTGGCCCGGCGTCGGATCGCTGGTCGTGCGGGCCCTCGAGACGAGGGACTACCCCCTCATCCAGGCCACCGTGCTCGTGACCGCGGTGCTCGCCGTCCTCGTCCAACTCGCCGTCGACCTCTGCTATCCGCTTCTCGACCCGCGCGTCCGACTCGGAAAGGGAACGAGCAAATGACCACCGTCATCGATCCCCCGGCGCAGGAGCGGCCGAGCGCCGTCACCACCCGGGACATCGCCCGGGCCGGCGCCACCCGCCGCGCCCGCGACAGCCGCGTGAAGATCTGGGTGGGCAGCATCTGCGCCCTCGCCGTCATCGCACCCGTCGCCCTGGCGCAGCTGCTTCCGCTGCCCTCACCGGACGCCACCGACCTCTCCCAGCGCCGGCTTCCGCCGCTCACGGACGGTCACCTCTTCGGCACCGACCAACTCGGCCGCGACCTCCTCTCCCGCGTCCTCTACGGCGGACAGGTGTCGCTGACGATCGGCATCCTCGCGGTCGTCGTCTCCGGTCTGATCGGCCTGTGCCTCGGCGCGCTCGCCGGCTACCTCGGCGGCTGGACCGACACGGTCGTGAGCAGGCTGCTCGAGGCCCAGTTGTCGCTGCCTCTGCTCATGATGCTGCTGCTCGTCGTCGCCCTGTTCGGTCCGTCCATACCGGTTATCACGTTCGTCATCGCGATCGCCCAGTGGCCGGAGATCGCCCGGCTGACCCGATCCCTCGTCCTCGTCGAACGCGAGAAGCCCTATATCGCAGCGTCCCGGGTGCTCGGGCTCGGACGCACCGCCATCCTGCTGCGTCACGTCGTCCCCAACGTCATCAAGCAGGCCTCGCTCGTCGTGCTGCTGCTTCTCGCGCAGGCCGTGCTCCTCGAGAGCGCGCTGAGCTACCTCGGCGCCGGACCGCAACGCCCGTTCGCCACCTGGGGCCGGATCATCTCCGACGGCCAGGACTACATCACCACCTCGTGGTGGCTCGTCACCCTGCCCGGTCTCGTCATCGTGCTGCTCGTGATCGGGGTGAACCTGCTCGGCGACGGACTCCGGGACCGCCCGCCGCGGTCGCCCGAGAAGCGCCGCGGGTTCCTCCACCGGATCTCGCCGCGCAAGGAAGGGGTCTGACATGGGGAACCTCCTCAGAGTAGACGAACTGCAGATCGAACTCATCACCGCCAGGGGCGTCATCCGCGCAGTGGACGGCGTGTCCTTCTGCATCGACGCCGGCGAAACGGTGACGATCATCGGCGAATCGGGGTCGGGAAAATCGACCACCGCGATGGGCCTCCTCGGTCTGCTCCCCGACGACCTCGCCGTCCTGTCCGGGGCGGTCCGGTTCAAGGACTGCGACATCCTCGGGAAGCCGAAGGCGCTCGCGAAGGTCCGGGGCCGGCACATCGCCCTGATCCCGCAGGACCCGATGACGGCGCTGAGCCCGGTGCACACCATCGGATCCCAGTTGCGGGAGGCGGTGCGCCACAGCGGCATCTCCGGCAAGGCAAAGGAAACCGCGCGCGCCGTGGAACTGCTCGAACAGGTGCGGATACAGAACCCGGCAGGACAACTCGGGAAGTACCCGCACCAACTCTCCGGCGGGATGCTGCAGCGGGTGCTGATCGCCTGCTCGCTCGCGTCGAGCCCGGAACTGATCGTCGCCGACGAACCCACCAGCGCCCTCGACGTGACCGTGCAGGCCAGCATCCTCGACCTGCTCCTCGAACTGCAGGAGCGCACCGGCGTCGGGATGCTCGTCATCACCCACGACCTCGGCGTGGCCCGGCTGATGTCGGACCGCATCTACGTCATGAAGGACGGCCGGTTCGTCGAGAACGGTGACGCCGAAGACCTCGTCCTGCATCCTCGGAGCGCCTACACCAGGAAGCTGCTCGACGCCGTGCCGCGGCTCGGCGACTACACCACGACCGTAGGAGCGTCGACATGAGTGCACCTCTGCTGTCCGTCGAAGATCTCGTCGTCGAAGACCCGGTGCCCGACGGGGTGTTCCGCGCCGTCGACACCGTCAGCTTCTCGGTGGACAAGGGGGCGACGCTCGCCGTCGTCGGCGAATCCGGGTGTGGCAAGTCGACCATCGCGAAGTCGATCGTCCGGCTGCTCACCCCGACGTCAGGCCTCATCCTGGTGGACGGGGTCGACATCGCACAGCTGTCGGAAAAGGCGCTGCGCCCCTTCCGTTCTCGCGTGCAGATGGTGTTCCAGGATCCGTACGGGTCGCTGGACCCGCACCTGACGGCCGTCGACATCGTGGGCGAACCATTACGCCTGCAGGGCATCCGGAGCAAATCGGAGCGGGCGCGCAGGGCGGCGGAGCTGATCGACCGCGTCGGCCTGCCCGCCACCGCACTCCATCGCAGGCCCGCCGAGTTCTCCGGCGGTCAGCGGCAGCGCATCGGCATCGCCCGGGCGCTGGCCAGCGGGCCCGAACTCCTCGTGTGCGACGAGGCCACCAGTGCGCTCGACGTGTCGGTGCAGGCGCAGGTCCTCGATCTGCTCCGCGAGATCCAGCACGACACCGGTCTGACCTACGTCTTCATCTCCCACAACCTCGGCGTGGTCCGCGAGATCAGCGACACCGTGATCGTCATGTCCCGCGGACGGGTGGTCGAAAGCGGTTCCACCACCGACGTTCTCGAACGTCCCGCCGAGCCGTACACCCAGGCCCTGCGCGCCGCCGCACTCGACCCCACCACCATGGTCGGGATCAAACCCCGCCACCTCGTCTCGCGTTCACCCGGCGCGGCCGACGTTTCCCGCACCCCATCCCGAGGAGTAGCTTGATGCCCGAACTCGACCTGACCTCACTCGTGCTCGGCACGATGACCTTCGGCGACACCGTCGACGTCGACGGCGCCGCAGCGATGGTCGACGCGGCGCTCGATGCCGGGATCACGCACATCGACACCGCCAACGGTTACGCCGGCGGAGAGTCCGAGAAGATCCTCGCCCGGCTGCTCACCACCCGGCGAGACCGCGTCACCCTCGCCACCAAGGCGGGGATGCCGCACCCCGACGCGGGCGACCACTCACCGCTGTCGCCTGCCGGTCTCCGGTCGAGCGTCGAGGCGAGCCTGAAACGACTGGACACCGATCACGTCGACCTGTTCTATCTGCACCAGCCCGACCGCGCCACCCCGCTCGCCGACACCCTGTCCACCGTCGCGGAACTCGTGTCGGAGGGCAAGATCCGCGCCCTCGGTGTCTCCAACTTCGCGGCCTGGCAGATCGCGGAACTGAACCACACCGCCGACGCCCTCGGCGCACCCCGGCCGATCGTCGCCCAGCAGCTCTACAACCTGCTCGCCCGCCGGATCGAGGAGGAATACGCCGAATTCGCGTCGGTCACCGGCCTGATCACGATGGTCTACAACCCGCTCGGCGGCGGTCTGCTCACCGGACGGCACTCGTTCGACACGACGCCCGCCGACGGCCGCTTCGGCGATTCGCGGCTGGCGCAGATGTACAAGGAGCGGTACTGGAACACCGCGATCTTCGACGCCATCACGCAGCTGTCCGTGATCGCCGACAAGGCCGGCATCCCCCTCACCGAACTCGCCCTCCGCTGGCTCGTGTCCAAGCCCGCCGCGGGGCCGATCCTCCTCGGCGGATCGAAGGTCGCGCACCTGCAGTCGAACATCGCCGCCGTGGCGAAGGGCAGACTCGACGACGAACTGATCGACGCGTGCGACGAAGTGGGCAGTGCCCTGCGCGGACCCATGCCCAACTACAACCGCTAGGAGACAACGCCCTCATGAGCGCCCAGGAATTCGCCGCCCGACTGCGCGGCCGGGAACGGATCGTCGGCTACTGGTCCGTGATCGACAGCCCGGTGTCGACGGAGTGGCTCGCCCACGTCGGCTGGGACTACATCGCCCTCGACCTCCAGCACGGCTTGATCGGATATTCCGGCATGGTCGCGGGACTCACCGCCATCGACGCCTCCGGCTCCACCGTCGGCATGATCCGCGTCGAGTCGAACGATCCGACACCGATCGGCCGGGCACTCGACGCCGGCGCGGCGGGCGTGATCGTCCCGCTGGTGAACACTGCGGACGAAGCCGCCCGGGCCGTCGCGTCCGCGACGTACCCGCCTACCGGAGTGCGTTCGTACGGTCCGATGCGTTCACAACTCCGGATCGGCCCCACCCCGGCGGAGGCCAACAGGGACACGGTTGTCGTCGTGATGATCGAAACCCCGCAGGGGCTGGCGAACGTGGAAGAGATCTGCGCCGTCCCCGGACTCGACGGGGTCTACGTGGGGCCGTCCGACCTGCGCCTCGCCGTCGGTGGTGCGCACCCGAACGATCCGAGCGTCGACGACGAGTTCGAGGCGGCCGTGGAACGGGTCCGTGAGGCCGCCGCAGCGGCAGGCATCGCGGCGGGCATCCACACCCCCGACGGTTCGGTGGCGGCACGCCGGCTCGCGGAGGGCTACACGTTCGCGACCGTCGCGTCCGACCTCACCCACCTCAAGGCGGCCTCCGCCGCACATCTCAAAGCCGCGACCGGGGACTGAGAGGCGCTCCGCAAAGGAGAATCGAATCATGCCTGACATCATCGAGTTGATTTTCGACGACCACGAGTGGTTCCGGCGTCAGTTCGCCGCCCTGGACGAATTGAAGTCCCGGCGCCGGGTGGAGATCACTGCCGTGGAGGCGGTGTGGACGCCGTTGGCGAAACGCCTGGATCTGCACGCTGCAGCGGAAGAGAAAATCTTCTACCCCCAACTTCTCCGCGTCGGTGAGGACGGTGAGGCCGAGGCCGAGACCCTCGACGCGATCGGGGACCACAACGACATCCGCGACGGCGTCCGCGAGGCGGCGGGAAACCCCATCCTCTCGGCGGAATGGTGGGCGGCAGTCGGCCGGACGCGGCGGGCCAACGACGAGCACATGGCCGAGGAGGAACGGGAGGGCCTGGCCGACTTCCGGACCGCCCCGGAGGATCTTCGCGAGTCGCTCGGGCGGCGGTTCGCCGAATACTTCCTCGTGAACCGAACCCTGTCGGAGGTGGACACCTCGGACAAGGACCCGAAGGAGTACGTCCGCGAGATCGAAGAGGACCGGGGCGAGGACGACAACCCCGGATCGCTTCGAATCGGCAGCTTGAAGGGCCGGTAGCAACGCACTCCCCACATCACAGACCGCGCGGTCTGTGTTCTATAGTTCGGGCGGTCCGCGGCATCGGGCCGGCCGGTTCTGTGGGGAGATGGGGTTGTGGCGCGAATTTCCCGTCCGGTGCCCGCTGCCCTTCCTCCGATGTCGTTCGAGCGGACCGTGCCCCGCAGGTACGTGCACCGCCAATCCGTGGCCGAGGTCTTCCTCACCGACTGTGTCTCGCTGCCGGTGCCGGACCGGTTCGTCGTCGCCGCGCAGTGGCCCCGCCTGCACGGCTTCTACCGCACCCGAGACGGGCACTACGACTCCATGCTGCTGGCGGAAACGCTCCGGCAGACCGCCATCTACCTGGGGCACACCCGCTTCTCCGTCCCGCTCCCGAACCGGTTCGTCATGCAGCACCTCGAGGTGCACGCGGTGCCCGGCGCGCTCGCGGTGGGGGCGGCGGCCGCAGAGGTGGTCGTCGAGGTCACCGTGTCCGAGCACGTGTACCGCGGCGGCGCGCTGTCCGCATTCCGCGTCAACCTCCGGTTCCGGCTGGGTGAGCAGGACGCCGGGACCGCGACGGGGCACGCGGTGGTTTTCCCCCCGGCCGCGTACTCACGCGCCCGCTGGGGTGAGCGTGGCCCGCGGGCGATCGGTGTGCCGTGGTGCTCCGCTCCCGTCCCGGCTGCACTGGTCGGTCACGTCGACGACGCGCACGTGGTCCTCGGTCCGCGACGCTCCGAGAACGAGTGGGAGTTGCGGATCGACCACACGCACCCCGTGCTGTTCGACCATCCGTGCGATCACATACCCGGGATGCTGCTGCTCGAGACTCTGCGGCAGGCGGCCTCCGCCCGACTCGGCCTGCCGGACGCGCACCTCGCGTCCCTGGGAGCCACGTTTCACCGATTCGCCGAACTGGACGAGCGGACCACTATCCGGCTGGACGCGGCGGACGACGGCGCGTTGTCCATCAGCGGGTCGATACGGCAGGGCGGTGTGGCGGTCGTGCGCGGAACCGCGGCGCTCGCACCTACCGCGGTGAGCGCATGTGCGCCCGGCTAGTCGGCGTCGTCCGGTACCCAGCGGGCCCGCCGGATCCGGGCGATGCCCTGGTGCCGGCTCGCGGGCATGATCCCGGGGAGCAGGAACCCCCACATGTCGTCGACGCGCTGTTCGAGGTCCGTGCGCTGCGTCAACACCTGGGAGACGGTCTGGACGCCGGTGAAGGCGCCGATGACGAACCGCGCCAGCCGCGGCGGGTCGATGTCGGCGAGGAGGTCCCCCTGCTCGACGGCCCGGGTGGCGAGCATCTCGCAACTGTTGATCCAGTCGAGGTAGGGATCCGCGGGGCCCTGGTCGTCGGCGCTGAGTTCGAGGGTGATCCGGATACCGGCGCGCACGATCGGGTCGTTCACGATCTGCCGGGCCATTTCGTGGCACAGCATCACGATCTGCTCGATCGCCGACACCTGCTCACGGCCGATAGCCTCGACCGACGCAATGGAGATCCGGTGCTGCTCCCCGATGATGAAACGCGCCAGATCCTCTTTCGAACGAAAATGGAAGTACAAGGCTCCCTTCGTGATTCCGGCGTTCTCGACGATGTTGCCGAGTCTGGCTCCTTCGAAACCCGACTTCTCGAACATCTCCGCCGCCCCGCGGACGATCTGCTGTCGAGTCGCCGCAGCACGCGCCTGCTGAACCACGTTCACACCTTTCCCTGCCGCATGAGAGAAGAACGATGACGATGAAAGCACGGAACACGCGCCCATTGCCCGGAGAGACGGTACCAGCGTCGACCGAAAGCGAGCGCGGTCGAACACCCTCCGCGCCGGTACGTGTCGCGGTCGTGGGAGCGACGGGCTTCATCGGGTCCGCCACCGTGCGGGCCCTGGCATCGGCCGGGATTGCGTGCACCGCGGTCGCGCGCACACGCTCGGACCAGGACATTCCGGGTGTCGTGTTCGCGCAGGCGGATCTGACCGATCCGGCGAGCCTCGGCGCGGCATTCACCGGCGCCGACGTCGTGATCCACGCCGCGTCGTACACCGGCAGCGACCCGGCGCACTGCACCGCCGTGAACGTCGACGGCACCGAGAACCTCCTGGCCGCCGCCGCCCGTAACGGCATCCGCCGGGTGCTCTACGTCAGCACCATCGGCGTGTACGGCGACGGACCGCACAGCGGAATCGGCGAGTTCGACGCCACACCCGCACCCGTTTCGGCGGTGAGCGCGAGCAGGCTGACCGCCGAACACCGCGTCCTCGAATCGGGCGGTTGCGTCGTCCGGCCCGGCTTCGTCCACGGCCCCGGCGACCGCTGGTTCGTCCCCGGATTCATCCGGATCCTCGAGACACTGGGCGCCTGGGTGAACGAGGGGCGGTCCCGGATCTCGGTCATCGCGGTGACCGACCTCGCCCGGCTACTCGCGACCCTCGCCGCGCAGGCCACAGCACATTCCGGCGACGTGTTCCACGCCTGCCATCCCGACCCCGTCACCGTCCGCGAACTCGGCCGAGCGCTCGTGGACTCGGGCCGCCTGCGACTGCAGGCCGACTCTTTCACCTTCGACGACGCCGTCACCGCCGGAACCCGCCGCGGCCTCACCGAACGGCACCTCGACCTGATCGGCCGCGACCACTGGTACGACCCCACGCGCCTGCTGACCGCCACCGGCGCGACGTTCGGCCACGGTCCGCTCGACAACCTCCCGGCGTGACGAGGTCCGGCAGGAAGTCGGTGGGCGGAACGTCGTTTGCGGTCCGCGGTCGGGGTGTATACCCGGAGAGAGATCGATTTCCCCCACCTGACGGAGTGTCGAGATGGCCATTCTCGCCGAGATCGTCGTGGACACCGAAGGCGACAGCCGGATAGTGGTCCTGTATCCCGTGATGTGGCTGTTCATCGCGGTTCTGGTGACGTTCGTGGTCACCCGGCTCATCACCCGACGCATCCGCTCGCGAGGAGCGGAGCCCGCCGACGACGACGCCGACCAGGGGGGCGGTCTGATCGGCGACATCACGGTCGGCGGGGTGCACCTGCACCACCAGGTTTTCGGGATCCTGTTCATGACGCTGGCGGGGCTGGCACTGATCGCGACCACCCCGGAGGGCACGGCACTCAACGTCTTCGCCGCGCTGTTCGGGGTCGGTCTCGCACTGACCTTCGACGAGTTCGCGCTGTGGGTGCACCTCGACGATGTGTACTGGAGCACGTCCGGACGAAAGTCGGTGGACGCGATCTTCTGCGCACTCATGATCACCGGTCTGATGATCGGGGGCGCCGAACTCGTGAGCGGGCGGATCGGTACCGCCCAGTGGTGGACGTCGATCGGTTATCTGCTCATCTCGCTCGGTATCTCGTTGATCTGCCTGTTGAAGGGCAAATTCGTGACGGGGATCGTGGGGATCGTGTTCCAGCCCGTCGCGATCGTCGGCGCGATCCGCCTGGCCAAGCCCGATTCCTGGTGGGCTGTGCGCCACTACAGCACCCGGCCGCGCCGACTGGCCCGCTCCCAGGCACGTTTCGGGGAGCGTTACCACGCCCGCTGGAATCGGGCACGCGACTTCGTCGCCGGACCGCCGGACCCCCGCCACGCCGAAACGCAGAGCTAGTCTTCGTCCGCCGTCCGCGAGCGTCCCATCATCTCCAGCCCCGCCATCGCCTTCTCGGCGCCTGCCTCGTCCACCTTCTCCATCGCGAAACCCATGTGGATGACGATCCAGTCGCCCGGTTCCAGGCTGACGTCCTCGGGCAGCATGCCGACGTTCACCTTGCGCTGTTCGCCGACGACGTCGACGAGCGCGAGTTGGTTGCCGTAGCCCTCGAGCATGCGCACCACCTGGCCGGGAATTCCGAGACACACGATTCAGCCCTCCGTCTTCTCGGGTTGCAGCGTTACTGCTTCGGGCGCCAGCAGCTGGTCCACGATTTCGAAGACGGCGTCGACGGCCGGTGCGACGGCGGCGGCGACGCGCGGTGACAGCCCGATTCCCTCTTCGGTGTTGTCCACTTGGCAGCCCAGGACCACGGCGCGCGGCAGGGTCCCGCCGAGCGCGCGGAGACTGGCGAACACCGCCCCCGGATCCATGCTGTGCGCGTCGAGTGGCGCCGCGGGCACCGAATCGGGGCCCACCTCGAACGCCCTCAACGCCCCGGGCTCACCTCGATCGGGAACCGCGTCGACCAGCAGCAACGCACCCCACCCGTCGAGCAGTTCGTACGCCAGATGTGTTCCACGGATGCCGAAATCGACGGCCCGGACGCCCGGCGGCAGCGGCCTCGTCGCGACACCGCGCAGCACCTCGGGCCCGAATCCGTCGTCGCCGAAGAAGATGTTGCCCACACCGGCAACCAGCACCCGCCTGTCCGTCACGGGGCCTCACATCTTGCGCATACGCAGGTACCGCTTGATGTCGGGAAGCGAGAAAACGGCGACCGCAACTCCGGCGACCGCAAGCAACGCCAGCGCGGCGGTGGTGGCCTCTCCGAGAATCTTCATGACTGTTCTTCCTTTCCGGTGTCTGCCGATACGGGCTCCACCTCGTCCGGGGCGAAGTACAGATACCTGCCGTACCACTCGTGCAACTCGGACGCGGGGTCGTCCATCAGCACGACGCCGACGTGGGTGCCACCGTCGACGTCCGCGTGCACGGTCACCACGCGAGCGAGTTGTCCCGCGAAGAACAGGTCCTGGGCGTCGGCGCGGCGCGACGGGTGGATCCGCACGACGCTGCCCTTCGCCACCCGGACGCCGTTCACGATCACGCCGTCGACGTCGGGTCGCACGGCGGTGTCGGCGTCCGGATCCCACCACGGCACGTCGTCGGTCAGTTCCGGGACCAGACCCATGTCGGGGAGGCCCCGCTGCTCCGGGATGTCGGGGCTCGGGAAGTGCGGGTTCCGCAGGACGCCGTGCATCTGGGCGAGTGTCGCCGGCGACATCTGCTCGCAGCGGTCGATGATCTGGGCGGCGAGCGGGTCGGTGGCGCGGGCCTGACGCTTCTCCTCCTCGGTGAGCGTCATGACGCGCAGGGTGAGGATCTCGTCGATCTCCGTGGCGTCGAACAGGGCGCCGTCGCTCTGCTCGGCCACCTCCGGGTGGTCGTACAGGATGATCGGCGACACCAGGACGAGGTCCGTCTCCCCCGGCAGCCCGGCCAGCACCGGGTAGCAGCGTTCCTGATGACAGGTCGACGCGAGATCCGCGGCGTCGTCGGGCGGCTCGAGTAGCGAGACGAACTCGGCGCCCTCGGCAGCCAGCATCAGGTGCGCCCCGATCAGCGAGTGCCTGATCGCCGAATCCTTCGACCACGTGCCGATCGCGTCGATCTTCACGTTCTCGATCGACACCCGCAGCACGTCCAGTCCGTCGTGCCGGTCGCTGCCGACGCGGACGACGGCGCGCAACGGCCACCGGGTCCGCACCACGCGCCCGGCGAGGGTCCCGTCCTCCTCGCGCAACTCCTCGACGTCCACTCCACCGTCGACGTCCACGTCGAGCCGGCAGTCCTCGAGCTCCTCGGCCGGGTACACCGCGCCCAGGTCGATCTCGCGTTCCACCGCCTCGTCCCACGACAGCCAGCTGCGGCCGGCGACGGTGAGTTCCCCGACCGGCTCGAACCCGGACCCCGCGGCCCTCTCGACCTCACGCACCTGCAGTTGCAGGAAGCGGACGGTCACCGAGACGCCGGACCGCTGATCCGCACACGGGCGCATCAGCGTCTGACAGGACAGGCGCGGTTCCTCGCCGACTCCCGATTCCGCCGCACCCGGCGGTCCGAGGACGCCGAACTGCCACCGCGATCGGTTCTTCGACGAACTCGCACGATACGGATACAGCAGGTAGCCCTCGTAGAGGACCGCGTCGGCCACGGCCCGGACTCGCTGCAGGGACGCCGGGGAGATCATGCGATCACCTCCCCGGCTCCCTGCAGCAGGTTTGCGATGGCGACGTCCAGTCCGAGGAGTCCGTGCGCCGCCTTGTATTTCGCCAGTGCCGACAGTGTGTCGTGGTCGAGGCGCACCCAGCCCGTGTTCGGGTAGTGCGCCTGGACGAGTTCGCGCCACACCGCCACCGGCAGGTCGTACGTCGATTCCCGGTCCCACGGAATCCGTTCCACACCGAACCCGGCGACGCCTCGCGTGAAGACCGTTCCGCTGAACAGGAACACCAGCGGCACCGTCGACCCGGCCTCGTCGAGGGCGTGCAGGTACTTCGAGGCCGTCACCTCGAAGTCGTACGTGCACGGCAGCGGCAACTCCACCACGCTCGCCCCGGTGAACCCCTGGGCCACGGTGCTGGTCTGCATCCACTGGAACGGTTTGAGCGTCGACGTCCACCGCTCGCGGGGCCCGAACAGATCGAGCAGGCCCTCCACCTCGGCGTCCGTGTAGCGGCGGCGCTGCGGGTCGATGCGGACCTGGCACCGCACGGCCATCGCGTGCACGACGACACCGCTCGACTCCGTCACCTCCACCCGCGCAGTCAGATTCGGCGCAACCGCGAACGGTTCCGGGAACACGTCTTCCACGCGGAACGTCAACTCGGTCACGTCGGCTCCTTCGCGACGCGACTGCGCGCCCGCACATCGTCGAAGAACGTGTCGATGACCCGGCGCGCGTCCTGGCCGCCGTCGAACCCCCGCCACACCTGCCGCAACTGACCCACCAACTGGTAGCAGGCGTCGATGGGAACGAGGTAGCACTCGGGGTCGCCCTCACCGTGCTCGGGGACCCGCAGCAACAAGGCTTCCGTGTCCGCGGCCAGCTGGCCGAGCGCCGGGTTCACCGCGAGCACACCGTCCCAGGCATCGAGGGGCAGTTCCGACTCGGTCGCGCCCGCCGGACCGGGATAGAACGCGACGGTCTTGGCCAGCAGCGAGTTCCGGAACACGAACGCGAGTCCGACGGGGATCTCCAGTTCGTCCCAGCGTCCGGGTGCGAGTTCGAAGTTCGGAAACGACAGGTAGCGTTCCGGGACGGCCCGGAAGCGCAGTTCGGCACTCTCGTCGGTGAACAGCAGGTAGCACCCGCGGCACACGCACATCAGCTGCCGGTCCTGGACATTCACGACGTGCTGGTGGGCGTCGGCGATCGGCACGGCGCACATGTCGCACCGCTCCCCGACCACCGGTTTGGGCCGCTCGGACGCGATGCGCTGCAGAATGCGCAGCCCGTTCCCCGACGGGCTCATCACGCCACCTCCGCGGCGGGCACGGCCACGGAGACGACGCCGTCCCGCACGAGGACGGGGAGCGGCGAGAGCGTTTCGGCGTCCGCGTCGCCGTCCAGGCGCCGGCCCGCGCGACGCGGGTCGAAATGCGCCCGGCACGACGGGCAGCGCAGCACCGCGTCCCCCACCTGCCCACCCGCCTTCCGTTGCAGCGTGGCCCCGGCCAGCGAATTGGTGCAGGCGGCGCACCGGTCCCGGTAGGCGAACAACTGCTCCCCGATCCGGCACACCAGGATCGGGAGTCCGGCGACGGAGAACCCGGCCACCTCCCCGGGCGTGAGTTCCTCGAGTTCGGGCACCGACACCCACGTTCCCGTGCCGCTCGACCCGTCCAATCCGTTCGGATGAACATGGGAGAACAGCGATTCCGCGGCGATCAACCCGGACCCGGCGGCGGGGGTGGCGCCCACCACCTCGATGTCCACGGTCTCCGGCGCGGCGGCCAGCACGGCGTCCTTGACGGCGAGTTCGAGGGTCACGGCCGAGGACGGGCAACTCTGGCAGCTGCCGGTGAGCCGCAATCGCACCACACCGTCGACCACACCGAGCAGTTCGACGTCACCGCCGTGCGAGCCCAGGTACGGGCGCACGCTGTCGAGTGCGGAGGCGACCCTCGTCTCGACGTCGTGCGGATGGAGTCCGTTCACGAGGAGCAGGCTGGCCACGAGTTCGTCGGCGGCGAGGCGTTCGACGAGGTCGTCGTCGCGGTCGCCGATAATGTCGAGGACACGCTGCAGCCCGGCGCCGTAGAGTTCGACCACCTCCCGGACCAGTTGCTCGGCGCGCTCGCGGGCCACCGAGCCACCTGTCGAACTCGCGTCCAACAGGCTGTCGATCCGTTCGCCGGCTGTCCGCCACCGATCGGGGTCGTCTGCTACTTCGTCACTCCCCCACGTCTCCGATCCGCCACTCTCCATGCGTACCCCGTCACTCGCCGGTCACGGACTGGGTGGGCGAATGCAGCTTCTCCAGCGTCTTTCCCTCACCGAGATACATGTGCACGCCGCACGGCAGGCAGGGGTCGAAACTGCGGACGGTCCGCATGATGTCGATGCCCTTGAAGTGCTCCCGGTCGTTCTCCTCGAAGATCGGCTGGCCCTGCACCGCGTCCTCGTACGGTCCCGGCGTACCGAAGCTGTCGCGGGGGTTGGCGTTCCACGGCGTCGGCGGATACGGGTGGTAGTTCGCGATCTTGCCGTCGCGAATCACCATGTGGTGCGACAGGACTCCGCGCACCGCCTCCGTGAAGCCGCAGCCGATGCCCTCGTCGGGGACGTCGAACTTCTCCCACGTCTTCGTATGCCCGGCGCGGATCTCGGCGAGCGCCTGCTCCGCGAAGTGCAGCGCGCACGCCGCCGCGTAGGCCTGGAAGTAGGTCCGCGCCCGGTCCCGCTCGATCGTGTTGCTGCCGTACTGCGGGATCTTCCATTCGAATTCGACCGGGCCCTTCAGCGCGGTCTTCGGCAGGTTGATCTTCACGCTGTGACCGGTCGACTGCACGTACCCGATGTCGACGAGGCCCGCGAGGGCGGTACTCCAGAGCCGGGCCAGCGGTCCGCCGCCGGTGTCGAGGGCGAGGTGATCGGTGCCGTCGAACCATCGCGGCGACATCACCCAGCTGTACTTGTCCTCCATGTCGCGTTTCTGCGGGTGCGGGTTGGTGTGCTGGTTCCACGGATGCCTGCGGTCGATCGGGTTCCCCAGCGGATCGTTCTTCACGAACATCTCCTGGTCGGTCCAGTCGTCGTAATACGAACTGCCGAGCAGGATTCGGATTCCCAGGTTGATGTCGACCAGGGACGTCGTGACCAGTTTCCCGTCCACCACGACACCGGGCGTCACGAACATCGCCCGACCCCACTTCTCCATGTCCTTGTAGGAGAAGTTGCACACCGCCGGATCCTGGAACGACCCCCAGCAGCCGAGCAGGGTCCGGCGCAGGCCGACCTTCTCGTAACCGGGCATCGCCTCGTAGAAGAAGTCGAACAGGTCGTCGTGCATGGGCACGACCTTCTTCATGAACTCCACGTAGCGCATCAGACGCGTCGTGTAGTCGGTCATCAGCTGAATCGTCGCGACCGTTCCCACACCACCCGGGTACAGGGTGGACGGGTGCACGTGCCGACCCTCCATGAGACAGAACATCTCTCGGGTCCACCGGCTGACCTGCAACGCCTCCCGGTAGAACTCACCGGTGAACGGGTTCAGCGACCGCATGATGTCGGCGATGGTCTTGTAGCCGTGCTCCCCGGCGTGCGGCGCCTCGGTCTTCTCGGCCTGCGCCAGCACCCCCGGATTCGTCTCGGAGACCATCTTCTCGCAGAAGTCCACGCCGACGAGGTTCTCCTGAAAGATGTTGTGATCGAACATGTATTCCGCGGCCTCGCCGAGGTTGACGATCCACTCACCGATGTTCGGGGGCTTCACACCGTAGGCCATGTTCTGGGTGTAGCACGAACACGTCGCATGGTTGTCACCACAGATGCCGCAGATACGGCTCGTAATGAAGTGGGCGTCACGCGGGTCCTTACCCTTCATGAAAATCGAATAGCCGCGGAAGATCGACGAAGTGCTGTGGCACTCCACGACTTCCTTCTGCTTGAAGTCGATCTTCGTATAGATGCCCAGGCTACCCACGATGCGCGTGATCGGATCCCACGCCATCTCGACCAGGCCGTCGGATTCCGACTTGTGCGAAGGTTCCGGAATGATCGTTGTCATCGACGTACCTCTCAGTGTTCGAGGCCGGCGGACCACCGCCCGAGACCCCGAGCGGGACTACCAGGTGCGTGTCGCGCCCGTGGTCAGTTTCGTACCGCGACTGCGCCAGTGCGGCTCTTTGTCCAACGTGTTCTTGGTGATCTTGCGCAAACTCCGAATAGCGGAGCCGTACAGCCCGGACGCCGTCGTCGAGAGTTTGCCGCCCGGTGGTTCGTCCATGAACGGCATGAACTTGTCCGGGAAGCCCGGCATCGTGCACCCGATGCAGATACCGCCCACATTCGGGCACCCGCCCACACCGTTGATCCAGCCCCGCTTCGGGACGTTGCACTTGACGACAGGACCCCAGCAGCCCAGCTTCACGATGCACTTCGGTGAGCCGTACTCGGTGGCGAAATCACCCTGCTCGTAGTAGCCGGCGCGGTCGCAGCCCTCGTGGACCGTGGCGCCGAACAGCCATTGCGGACGCAGCGCGTCGTCGAGCGGAATCATGGGCGCCTGCTCGGTCGCCATGTAGAGGAGATACGTCAACGTCTCCGACAGATTGTCCGGCTGGATCGGGCAACCGGGAACGCAGACGATCGGAATGCCCGCCTTCGACTTCCAGTCCCAGCCGAGATAATCGGGAACACCCATCGCACCGGTCGGATTGCCCGCCATCGCGTGGATGCCGCCGTACGTCGCGCACGTGCCCGCCGCGACGATCGCCGTCGCCTTCGGAGCCAGACGGTCGAGCCACTCACTCGTCGTCACCGGCTGACCGGTCTCGGGATTGTTGCCGAAGCCGCACCAGTAACCCTCGTCGTGAAGTTGCTCGTTCGGGATGGAACCCTCCACCACCAGTACGAAAGGTTCGAGTTCGCCGCGGTCCGCCTTCCAGAACCACTCCAGGAAGTCGTTGGCGCCGCCCTCCGGCCCGTTGTCGAAGTCGATCAGCGGCCAGTGCACAGCCACTTTGGGCAGGCCCGGCAGGGCGCCCAGGGCAATCTCCTCGACACTGGGCTGCGTCGCGGCCGTCAGGGCCACCGAATCGCCGTCGCAACTGAGTCCCGCATTGATCCACAGCACGTGAATCAGGGTGTCCTCGGCGTTGATTGCTTCCTGTGTCGGCATATCAGGTCGCTTTCCGGAGTGAACACAACTCCTGTCGCCACCGGAGTCGACCGTCGGCCCACCTGCGTGGCGCTGATATTTATTTAGCTCCGCCGCCGAGCGGATGTCAACGGTCCCCGGCGCGTCGCACCGCCGTGTCCGGCCCCGTCGTGTAAAGGCGTCACTGCTTCGCGATCCAGTCGTACCACTGCTGGATGCCCTGACCGGTAGTCGCCGACAATGTGATCATCTGCAGGTCGGGGTTCACCGACCGGGCGTACTTCGTGCACAGGTCGACGTCGAAGTCCACGTACGGCAACAGGTCCGCCTTGTTGACGATCACGAGGTTCGCCGCCGCGAACATGTGCGGATACTTGAGCGGCTTGTCCGTCCCCTCGGTCACCGAGATGATCACCACCCGGCTCTTCTCGCCGAGATCGAACAGTGCCGGACAGACCAGATTCCCCACGTTCTCGATGAACAGCAGCGAGTCCGGCTCGGGGTCGAGGGCAGTCAGCGCGTCCCGCATCATCTCGGCGTCGAGATGACACCCGGCGCCCGTGTTCACTTGTACCACAGCACATCCCGTCGCCTTGATGCGGTTGGCGTCGAGCATCGTCTCCTGGTCGCCCTCCACCACCGAGACCCGGCGCTGCCCACCGATGTCGGCGATGGTGCGCTCGAGCAGCGTCGTCTTCCCGGACCCGGGCGAGCTCATCACGTTGAGGGCGAGCACCCCGCGACCCGCCAGCCAGCCCCGGTTGCGCTCCGCCGTGAGGTCGTTCTTCGCCAGCACCTTCTGCTCGAGCGTCACCGTCTCGGTCGCGTGCTCGTGAGTGTGCGGGTGCTCGTGCGGGTGCTCGTGGTCGTGCGGGTGCTCGTGGTCGTGCGGGTGCTCGTGGTCGTGCGGGTGCTCGTGCGGCACCGTGATCCTGGTCCCGGTCTCGTCTCCGCATCCACAGGTGGCACACATTTGCGTCAGCTCACTTCCATCGAGAGGATTCGTAGTTCCCGACCCGACGTGACCTCCACGTCCGCACTTCCGCACGGGCACAGCAACACCAGGTCCGTGAGCACGAAGTCGTCGCCGCATTCATGGCAGTGCGCACCGCCCGGCGTGTGGTCGATGTCGAGACGGGCACCGTGCGCGACGGTCCCTTCGGTGACCAGTTCGAAACAGAACTGCATCGAATCGGCGACCACCGCAGTCAGCGCCCCCACCTGCACCCGCACGCTGTGGACCGTCCGTCCCGCGGCGGTCTCGCAGACGGCGTCGACGACGCTCTGGGTGATTGCCAATTCGTGCATCACGGCCCCGTTCAGGACTCGTCACTATCCTGTTCGAGCGTAGCGCTTCGCACCCGTGAGTACTTCTTAACCGCCGGCGGTTAAGAAGTACTCACAGGCGTTCGATGATCGTGGCATTCGCGGTGCCGCCGCCTTCGCAGATGGTCTGCAGGCCGTAGCGGCCGCCGGTGCGTTCGAGTTCGTTGAGGAGCGTCGCCATCAGTTTCGTGCCGGTCGCACCGAGCGGGTGGCCGAGGGCGATCGCGCCGCCGTTGACGTTGACCTTCGCCGGGTCGGCGCCGGTCTCCGCGAGCCACGCGAGGACCACCGGCGCGAAGGCCTCGTTGATCTCGACCAGGTCGATGTCGTCGATGCTCAGGCCGGTCTTCTCCAGCGCGTACCGGGTCGCGGGAATCGGCGCGCTGAGCATGAAGATCGGGTCTGCGCCGCGGGCACTGAGGTGGTGGATGCGGGCGCGGGGCGTCAGGCCGTACCGCTCGACGGCTTCCGGTGAGGCCAGCAGCACCGCGCTCGCACCGTCGGAGATCTGGCTCGCGACCGCGGCCGTGAGCCGTCCGCCGTCGGTGAGGGTCTTCAGCGCCGCCATCTTCTCGAGGCTGGTCTCGCGCGGACCCTCGTCGGTGGTGAAGTCGCCCACCGGCACGATCTCGCGGTCGAAGCGACCCTCAGCGATGGCGGTGCGCGCGCGCTCGTGGCTCTGCAGCGCCCATCGTTCGAGTGCCTCGCGGCTGATGTCCCACTTGTCCGCGATCAGTTCGGCGCCGTGGAACTGCGACACCTCCTGGTCGCCGTAGCGTTCGGCCCAGCCCGTCGATCCGCCGAACGGGGTGTCGAATCCGTACTGCTGCCCGACCACCATCGCAGACGCGATCGGGATCTGGCTCATGTTCTGCACACCGCCGGCGACGATCAGGTCGGCGGTGCCGCCGAGGATCGCCTGCGCACCGAAGTGGACAGCCTGCTGACTCGACCCGCACTGCCGGTCGACCGTGACCCCCGGGACCTCTTCCGGGTAGCCGGCGGCGAGCCACGCGGTGCGGGCGATGTTGCCCGCCTGCCCGCCGATCGCGTCGACGCAACCGAAGACGACGTCGTCGACACCGGCCGGGTCGATGCCCGTGCGCTCGACGACGGCCTTGATGACGTGCGCACCAAGGTCGGCGGGATGCACGCCGGACAGGCCGCCGTTCTTCTTGCCGATCGGGGTGCGGACGGCGTCGACGATGTAGGCCTCGGTCATGTTGAAACTCCTAGTCAGTGTTACGGACTCGCAAGTCCGTCGAGGACGATCGAGAGGTACTGCTTGGCCACGGTGTCGACCGTGACGGAACCGCCGGGCCGGTACCAGCGGACGGCGACCCAGGCGGTGTCGCGGAGGAAGCGGAAGGCGAGTTCGACGTCGATGTCGGCCCGGAAGCTGCCGTCCTTCACCCCCGCCTCGAGCACACCCATCCACAGGTCGCGGAATTCGGTGTTCAGTTCGGACAGGTACGTGAAGCGCTCGTTGGCGACGAGATGCTTCACCTCGTCCTGGTAGATCGCGACCGCCGAATGCGACGCGTCGATCGCCTCGTAGGACGTGGTGACCAGCGCTTCGAGGGTCGCGCGGCTGTCGAGTCCGGATGCGACGATCTCGCGGTACTTGCCGAACAGGTCGTCGAGGAAGCCCCGTAGGATTTCGTCGACCATCGACTCCTTGGAGTCGAAGTGGTGGTACAGGCTGCCCGACAGGATGCCCGCGGCGTCGGCGATGTCGCGCACGGTGGTGGCCCGCAGGCCGCGTTCGGCGAAGAGGGTGGCCGCGATGTCGAGGAGTTCGGCCCTGCGTCCGGACTTGCCGGTGGTGTCCTCGGGGGGTGGAGTCATCGTCACATCCTATCAACCAAGCGCTTGTTAGGGCCTCCGGCCCCGTGAGTGGTTAGCGAGTCCAGACACTCGTTAACCACTCACGGGTGGCGAAGCCGCCTACGCCCGCTGCGACGAGATCGACACGACCTCGCCGGTGAGGTAGGTGGTGTAGTCGCTGGCGAGCATGGCGATGGTGGCGGCGATTTCCCACACCTCGGCGGCGCGGCCGAAGGCCTCGTCGGATGCCAGTTTGTCGAGAAGTTCCTCGCTGGTGACCTTGGCGAGGAACGCGTGCCGCGCGATGGACGGGGCGACGGCGTTGATCCGGACCCCGTATTCGGCGGCCTCGATCGCGCTGCACCGGGTGAGTGCCATGACGCCGGCCTTCGCCGCCGCGTAGTGGGCCTGCGAGTGCTGCGCCCGCCAGCCGAGGACGGACGCGTTGTTGACGAGGACGCCGGTGTGCTCGACGCCCTTGAAGTAGCGCAGCGCGGCGCGGGTGGCGCGGAACGTGCCGTTCAGCGTGATGTCGAGGACGCGGTCCCATTCCTCGTCGGTCATGTCGACGAGCGGCGTCTCACCGCCGAGTCCGGCGTTGTTGACGAGGACGTCGATCCGGCCCAGGGCGTCGGCCGCCCCGGAAATCAGCGCGTCCACCTGTTCGGTGCTCGATACGTCGCACGTCAGCGCCTCGACGGCCTGCCCGGGAAATTCCGCGGCCAGTTTCTCCTTTGTCTCGGTGAGGCGGCGTTCGTGCCAGTCCGACACGAGGACGTCGGCGCCTTCGAGCAGGGCACGGCGCGCGGACGCGTAGCCGATGCCGGTGCCCGCGGCGGCGGTGACGACGACCTTCTTGCCTTTCAGCAGGTCGTGGCCCGCCGTCTCGACGGGTGCGGTGGCGAGGGGTGCGGGTTTTGTCACGGTCGTGCCTCTCGGGGGAGTCCGAGCACGCGCTCGGAGATGATGTTGCGCTGGATCTCGTTGGATCCGCCGTAGATGGTGTCGGCGCGGGTGAACAGGAACAGCCGCTGCCATTCGCCGAGTTCGAGATGTTCGGGATCGGTGATGTCGGACGTCGGGTCGACGGGGGCGAGGAGCGACGACGCACCCTGCACCTCCATCGCCAGCTGCCCGAGGTCGCGGTGCCAGTTGGCCCACAGCAGTTTCGCGACGGACGCCTCGGGCCCGGACGTTCCGGCATCGACGGCCTCGAGGGTCCGCAGGGCGTGGGCGCGCATCACGCGCAGCCCCACCCAGGCGCGGGCGATCTTCTCGCGAATGTTCGGGTCGGATGCTGCGCCGGTGGCTTGCGCGAGGTCGACGACGCCCTGCAGTTCGCGGGCGAATCCGATCTGCTGCCCGAGCGTGGACACGCCGCGTTCGAAGGTGAGCAGCCCCATCGCGACGCGCCAGCCGTCGCCGGGTTCCCCGACCACCAGATCGGCGTCGGTGACGGCGTCGTCGAAGAACACCTCGTTGAACTCGGATGTGCCGGTGAGTTGCTGGATGGGCCGGACGGTGACGCCGGGCTGGTCCAGAGGCACGAGCAGGAAGCTCAGCCCCTGGTGCCGCTTCGACCCGGGTTCCGTGCGGCACAGCACGAACGCCCACTGCGCGACGTGCGCGAGCGACGTCCACACCTTCTGTCCGTTGATCACCCACTTGTCGCCGTCGAGTCGTGCGGTGGTCGCGACGTTGGCGAGGTCGGAGCCGGCACCGGGCTCGGAGTAGCCCTGCGCCCACAGTTCGGTGACGGTGTTGATCCCCGGCAGGAAGCGTCGTTTCTGCTCCTCGGTGCCGAACGCGATGAGCGTCGGCCCGAGCAACTCCTCGCCGACGTGACTGACGCGTGCCGGTGCCCCTGCCTTCGCGTATTCCTCGTGGAACACGACCTGCTGAGCCAGCGTCGCTCCGCGCCCGCCGTATTCCTTCGGCCAGCCGAGGCACGTCCATCCGGCGGCCGCCAGGTGCCGGTCCCAGGCGAGCCGTTCCTCGAAGAACTCGTGCTCGCTCCCGGGGCCGCCCTTGCCCTTCAGCCGGGCGAAGTCGCCGGTCAGGTTGTTTTTCAGCCACGTTCTGACGCTCTCGGCGAAGTCGTCGTCGGTGATCAGCCCGTCCGGGCTCTCGCTCTGGTCCACGTCTGTAAGATAACCTACCAAGCACTTGCTAGGTAGGTAGGGAGCCCAGTGACCGAACATCCGAGAACCATCCCGTCCGCCGTCATCCACGCCGCGCGTGCATACGGCGAGCTTCCGGCGGTGTCCGACGGCGACGTCCGTCTGACCTTCACACAACTGCACGACCATGTCCGCGATTTCGCCGCCGCACTCTGCTCGCAGGGCGTGCGGCCCGGCGACCACGTCGCGGTGTGGTCGCCCAACACGTATCACTGGGTGGTCGCGGCGCTCGGCATCCACTACGCCGGCGCGACGCTCGTCCCGATCAACACCCGGTACACCGCGCCGGAAACCCTCGACATCCTCGAGCGCACCAAGACGACCGCACTCGTCGTCGCGGGCAACTTCCTCGGCACCGATCGGTACGCGTCGCTGCGCGACGAGTCGAGCACCCTCGACCTGCCGACGGTCGTCCGCGTGCCCGTCGACGGCGGCGACGCCCCGACCCCCGGTGTCGTCGACTTCGACGACTTCCTCGCCCTCGCCGACGAGGACACCCGCGCCGAGGCCGACGCCCGCGCGGCCGCCGTCTCCCCCGACGACGTCTCCGACGTCATGTTCACCTCGGGCACCACGGGCCGGAGCAAGGGGGTGATGAGCGCGCACCGGCAGTCGGTGGGCATCGCCCGGGCGTGGGGCGAGTGCGCGGAGGTGACGTCCGACGACAACTACCTCATCATCAACCCGTTCTTCCACACCTTCGGCTACAAGGCCGGGTTCCTGGTGTGCCTGCTGAACGGGGTGACGGTGGTGCCGATGGCGGTGTTCGACGTGCCGAAGGTGATGGCGACCGTGCACGACGAGCAGATCACCGTGCTGCCCGGCGCCCCCACGATCTTCCAGTCGATCCTCGACCACCCCGACCGCCCGAAGTACGACCTGTCCAGCCTGCGGGTCGCGATCACCGGTGCGGCCGCCGTGCCCGTCGCGCTGGTGGAACGGATGCAGTCGGAACTGAGCTTCGACGCCGTCCTCACCGCCTACGGCCAGACCGAGGCCGTGGTGGTCACGATGTGCCGGACCGACGACGACCCGGTGACCGTCTCGACCACGTCCGGTCGCGCGATCCCCGGGATGGAGGTCCGGATCGGCGACCACGGCGAGATCCTGGTGCGCGGCGAGAACGTGATGCTCGGCTATCTCGACGACCCCGAGTCGACGGCCAAGACCATCGACGCCGACGGCTGGCTGCACACCGGCGACGTCGGCACGCTCGACGACCGCGGATACGTCGACATCACCGACCGTCTCAAGGACATGTACATCTCCGGCGGGTTCAACGTGTATCCCGCTGAGGTGGAGAACGCCCTTGCCAGGCTCGACGGTGTCGCGGAGTCTGCCGTCATCGGTGTTCCCGACCAGCGGATGGGCGAGGTCGGGCGCGCGTTCGTCGTGGCGAAGGCGGGTACCGCGCTCGCCGAGGACGACGTGATCGCGTTCTGCAAGGAGCGTCTCGCCAACTTCAAGGTGCCCCGGTCGGTGCGCTTCGTCGACTCCCTACCCCGGAACCCCTCCGGGAAGGTCATGAAAAACGTTCTGCGTGAGGAGAAGAAATGACGGTTCCGGACGAGGGTGACGTCGTCACCTACGACGTGCGCGACGGTGTCGCATTCGTGACGCTCAACCGCCCCGACTACCGCAACGCCCAGAACTCGGTGATGACGTATGCCCTCGACGCAGCGTTCGAGCGGGCCGTCGAGGACGACGACGTGAAGGTGATCGTCCTCGCCGGCAACGGCAAGCACTTCAGTGCCGGGCACGACATCGGGACCCCGGGCCGCGACCATCACGTCCATTACGACAACAAGGCCGTGATGTGGTGGGACCACGTCGACAAGCCCGGCGGCGACCAGCGCTACGCCCGCGAGATGGAGGTGTATCTCGGGATGTGCCGTCGGTGGCGGGAGATCCCGAAGCCGACGATCGCGATGATCCAGGGCGCCTGCATCGCCGGCGGTCTGATGCTGGCGTGGGTGTGCGACCTGATCGTCGCGTCCGACGACGCCTTCTTCTCCGATCCGGTCGTACGTATGGGCATCCCCGGAGTGGAGTACTTCGCGCACCCGTGGATGCTGGGACCGCGGTTCGCGAAGGAAATCCTCTACACCGGTGACCGGTTCACCGCGCAGCGCGCGTACGAGGTGGGGATGGTCAACCGCGTCGTGCCGCGCGAGGACCTCGAGGCGGAGACCCTGGCGATCGCCGGCCGCATCGCCGCGATGCCCCGGTTCGGACTCGCGCTCACCAAGAAGGCCGTCAACCAGTGCGAAGACCAGATGGGCATGCGGAACGGCATGGACTCCGTCTTCGGACTCCACCACTTCGCGCACGCGCACAACGCGGAGATCGACACCGATCCGCTCGGCGGCATGGACGCCAAGTCGATGGCCGCCAGCGCCCGCAACTCGAACGAAGGAGCCAAGTAAGTGGATCTCGAGTTCGACGACGCCACCGTCGCCTTCCGTGAGGAGGTGCGAACCTTTCTGCGCGACAACGTTCCCGCCGAGCCGCTGCCGTCGATGGACACCGCGGAGGGTTTCGAGGCGCACCGCGCGTGGGAACGCACCCTCGCCGACGCCCGGCTGTCGGTCGTGTCGTGGCCGGAGGAACTGGGCGGACGCGACGCGTCGCTGCTGGAATGGGTGGTGTTCGAGGAGGAGTACTACCGCTCGGGTGCGCCCGGACGCGTCAGCCAGAACGGCATCTTCCTGCTCGCCCCGACGCTGTTCGAGCACGCGAACGCCGAGCAGCTGGCCCGCATCATGCCGCGCATGGCCCGCGCCGACGACATCTGGGCGCAGGCCTGGTCGGAGCCGGAGTCGGGCAGCGACCTCGCGTCGCTCCGCTCCACCGCCCGCCGCGTCGACGGTGGCTGGGTGCTGAACGGGCAGAAGACGTGGAGTTCCCGGGCGAGTTTCGCGGACTGGGGTTTCGGGCTGTTCCGGTCCGACCCGGACGCGCAGCGCCACAAGGGCATCACGTACTTCATGTTCGACCTGCGGTCGCAGGGTGTCACCGTCCGGCCGATCGATCAGCTGGACGGCGAACCCGGTTTCGCGGAAATCTTCCTCGAGGACGTCTTCGTGCCGGACGACCCGGCGAACCCCGGCGAGTCGGGCGTGATCGGCGGCGTGAACGAGGGCTGGCGGGTCGCGATGAGCACCGCGTCCAACGAGCGCGGACTGTCGCTGCGCAGCCCCGGACGGTTCCTCGCCACGGTCGACCGACTGGTCGCGCTGTTCGAGACCTCCGGCCGCACCGACGACACCGCGCTGCGCGACCGGGTCGCCGACGCCTGGATCGGTGCCCGCGCCTACCAGCTGAACACGTTCGGCACCGTCACCAGGCTCGCGGACGGCGGGCAACTGGGCGCCGAGTCGTCGATCAACAAGGTGTTCTGGTCGGAGTGGGACATCGCCACGCACGAGACCGCGCTCGAACTGCAGGGCGCCTCGGCGGAGCTCGCGGACAACTGGACGGACGGCTACCTGTTCTCCCTGTCCGGCCCGATCTACGCCGGCACCAACGAGATTCAGAAGAACGTGATCGCCGAGCGCCTGCTCGGCCTACCGAAGGCGGATCGATGAGATTCACACTCGACTCCTCCCATCAGGACTTCGCGTCCAGCATCGACGCGCTGCTGTCGAAGGCCGACATGCCGGCGGTGATCCGGTCGTGGAACACCGGCGACACCGGCCCGGGCCTGAAGGTGTGGCAGCGCCTCGCCGAGACGGGCGTGAACGGACTGCTGGTGTCCGAGGAACACGACGGACTCGGCGCCGACGCCGTCGACCTCGTGGTGGCCGTCGAACAACTCGGACGCCACGCCGTTCCGGGCCCGGTAGCCGAGACCGTCGCCGTCGCACCGGCGCTGCTCGCGCAGGCGGATCCGGACCGTTTGTCGGCGTTGGCTTCCGGGTTGCTCGCCACGGTTGCCGCGGCGCCGCATGTACCGTTCGCGGTGGACGCGGACTCGGCCGATCTTGTCCTGCTCGTCGACGGCACGACCCTGCGTCTCGGACAGGCCGGGGCGGTGCAGAACTCGGTCGATCAGTCGCGGCGGTTGTTCCCGCTGACCGCCAAGGATCCCCTGGGCGGCATCGACTTCGCACCCGCATTCGACCTCGGTGCCCTCGCGACCGCGGCGCAACTGCAGGGGCTGGGGCAGACCTTGCTCGACGTCACCACCGACTACGCCAAGCAGCGCAAGCAGTTCGGCAAGCCGATCGGACAGTTCCAGGCGATCAAGCATCACCTGGCGGAAGTGGCTGTCGGGCTGGAGATGTCGCGGCCGCTGCTGCACGGTGCGGCGCTGGCCGTGCGGGACGGGTCCGCCGACAGTTCCCGGGACGTGTCGGCCGCGAAGGTGGCGTGCGGAGATGCCGCCCACCGGGCGGCGCGGGTGGCGCTGCAGGTGCACGGCGCCATCGGGTACACGCAGGAGCACGATCTGTCGCTATGGCTCACCAAGGTCCGCGCGCTCGTGTCCGCCTGGGGCACACCGGCCTTCCACCGAGGTCGCGTCGTCGATTCACTGGTGGGTGTGTCGTGAGTTTCGACAACGAGGAACGGGCCGCACTGCGAGAGTCGGTGCGGGACCTACTCGGCAAGTATTCCGACTCCGCCGCCGTCCGCCGGGCGATCATCACCGGGCACGGCTACGACGAGTCCGTGTGGTCCAGATTGTGCGAGCAGATCGGCGTCGCCGCGCTCGCCGTTCCGGAGAAGTACGACGGCGTCGGCGCGTCGCTGCTGGAAGTTCATGTGGTGCAGGAAGAGCTGGGTCGCACGCTGACGCCGTCGCCGATGCTCGGCAGCGCGGTGCTGGCTGCGCAGGCGCTGGTGTTGTCGGGGGACGACGACGCGTGCGCCCGGCTGCTTCCCGGTATCGCGGCGGGCTCGGTGGCGGCGCTGTGCTGGGCCGGTCCGGACGGGTGGAGCGGCTTCGGTGTGACGGCGTCGGGCGAGACGCTGTCGGGGACGGCGTCGTACGTGCTCGGCAGTGACGTCGCGGACGTGCTGCTGGTCCTCACGTCCGACGGCCTGTTCGAGGTAGACCCGTCGGCCGACGGCGTCACCCGGCGTCGGGTGCCGGCGATGGACCCGACGCGCACGCTGTCGGAGGTCGTGTTCGACGGCGTCGCGGCACGCAGGCTCGTCTCCCCCACCGACCTCGTCGAGCAGTTGCGCACCGTCGTGCTGGTCGCGCTGTCGGCGGAACAGGTCGGTGCGGCGGCGGCGGCACTTGAACAGACGGTCGAGTATGCGAAGTCTCGCAAGCAGTTCGGACGCGCCATCGGATCGTTCCAGGCGCTGAAGCACCGCATGGCCGACATGTACGCGCTCGTCGAGACGGCCCGGTCGATGTCGTACGCGGCGGCGCTGTCGGGGACGCACGACGACGCCGTCGTCGCGAAGGTGTACTGCTCGGAGGCGCTGCAACAGGTCGCGGCCGAGGCCATCCAACTGCACGGCGGCATCGCCATCACCTGGGAGCACGACGCGCAGTTGTTCTTCAAGCGCGCGCACGGGAGCGCGCAACTCTTCGGGCAGCCGCGGGCCTACCTCGCCGAGCTCGCTACCGCCGCCGGACTGTAGGCGGCTTCGCCGCCCGTGCGTGGTTAGCGAGTCTCTGCACTCGTCAACCACTCACGGGCGCAGCCCCTCCAGGTAGCTGGCGACCCCGTCCTCGTCGTTGCTGGGCAGGACGTGGTCGGCGAGGGCGAGGACTTCGGGCAGCGCGTTGGACGGGCACAGCGCCGTGCCCGCCCATGTCAGCATCGGGACGTCGTTGATGGCGTCCCCGGCGACGGCGACCTCGTCCGTCGTGATCCCGTCGACGGCGCACAGTTCGGCGAGGGCGCTCGCCTTCGACACACCGGACGCCGCCATCTCGACATACGGCGCACCGGAATGTGTCAGTTCGACGCCGTCGACGCCGGCGGCCACCGCCGCGCGGTACAGATCGGCGCTGGGCACCTCGGGATGCCGGGCGACGATCTTTACCATCGGCTCGTCCATGTCGGGCAGCAGTTCCGACAGCGTCATCTCGTGCGGATGCCGGTGGTGGTCGGCGAACTCGCACAGTGCCGCGTACGCCGGTTCGGCGACGAAGCGCGTCGGGCCGATGTTTGCGAACACGACACCGGGCATCAGCGTCCGCACCCGGTCCATCGCCGCCGCGGCCGACGCCATCGCGATGGTCGTCGTCGCCGTGATCACCGGGGTCCCGTCGGCCAGGTCGAGGACGACGGCACCGTTCGCGCAGATAGCCTTGCCCCGGAATCCGCACGACTGCGCGAGTTCGTGCACCGAATGCCGGGCACGGGCCGTGGCCCACACCACCTCGACGCCCGACCGTCGCGCATCCTCCATGGCCCGCGCGGTGCGCGGGGAGATCGTGCGGTCCGATCGCAGCAGGGTGCCGTCGAGGTCCGTCGCCAGTAGCCGAATTCGGGTCACCTCCGCATGATGCCAGGCGGCGCATGTACCCAGTCGATAGCCTGGACAGCATGAGTCCTCGAGTACCCAGCATCGTGCTGAATTCCGGAACCATCGTCCCCCAACTCGGTCTGGGGGTCTGGCAGGCCGACAACGACGAGACCGAACACGCCGTCGGGTTCGCCCTGGACGAGGCGGGCTACCGGCACATCGACACGGCCGCCGCGTACGGCAACGAGGAGGGGGTCGGCCGCGGCATCGCGAACTCGGGAGTCCCGCGGGAGGACATCTTCCTCACCACCAAGTTGTGGAACTCGGACCAGGGCTACGAGCCGGCACTGAAGGCGTTCGACGCCAGCCTCGGACGCCTCGGTGTCGACTACGTCGACCTGTACCTGATCCATTGGCCGCTGCAGGACGACGACCGCATCCTCCGCACCTGGGATGCGCTCGAGAAGATCGCCGAGTCCGGGCGCGCCAAGGCGATCGGCGTGTGCAATTTCGAACCGCGCCACCTGCAGTTGCTGATCGACCGGGGCGGCGTCGTCCCGGCGGTCGATCAGGTGGAGTTGCATCCGCATCTGGCTCAGCAGGAGGTCCGGGGGTTCGCCGTCGAGCACGGCATCGCCGTCGAATCGTGGAGCCCGCTCGGCGGCACCAGCAATTCGGGTTGGGGCGACGACTCCAAGCCGAACATCCTGCTCACCGATCCGATCATCACCCGCATCGGCGACCGGCACAGCAAGTCCCCGGCCCAGGTCCTGATCCGCTGGCATCTGCAGAGCGGGCTGATCGTCATCCCCAAGTCGGTCCACGAATCGCGGATCCGCGAGAACATCGACGTGTTCGATTTCGAACTCAGCGAGCAGGACCTCAGCGAGATCGAGACGATGGACGACGGCGCCCGCGTCGGAGCCCATCCGGACGAGTTGAACATCGGCGCCCCGGAGTAGGCGGCTTCGCCGCCCGTGCGTGGGTAACGAGTCCAGAGACTCATTAAGCACTCACGAGCCCGAAGGGCCTATACCTTCACCGGCATCTCCTCCAACCCGGACACGAAGTTGGCGGGACGACGCAGCAGCGGGGTGTCGTCGACGAGCATCATGTCGGGCAGCCGCGACAGCAGTTGCTCGAACATGATCTTCGCTTCGAGCCGGGCGAGTTGGTTGCCGAGGCAGAAGTGGGTGCCGAAACCGAACGCGACGTGCGGGTTCGGGGACCGTCCGATGTCGAACACCTCGGGGTTCGCGAACACGACCTCGTCGAAGTTGGCGGATTCGAACAGCAGCATCACCTTCTCGCCCTCGCGGAGGGCGGTTCCGAAGAAGTCGACGTCGCGGGTGACGGTGCGGCACATGTTCTTGATGGGCGACGACCAGCGCAGCATCTCCTCGACCGCTGTGGGGATGCCGTCGGGGTCGTTCACGAGACGTGCCTGCTGTTCGGGGTGGCGCAGCAGTTGTTCCATGCCGCCGCTCAGGACGTGCCGGGTGGTCTCGTCGCCGCCGATGAGGATCAGCAGGGTTTCGCCGACGATGTCCGCATCGTTCAGCCGGTGCCCGTCGATTTCGCTGTGCACGAGGATGCTGGTGAGGTCGTCCGTCGGGTTCTGCCGCCGTTCCTCGATGGTGCGGAGGGTGAACTCGTTGAACGCCAGGTAGGCGTTGGCCTGCGCCTGCAGTCTTTCCGGGGTGGCGTTGCTGCCGAGCGCGTTCATCAGGTCGTCGGACCACTGCAGGAACAGGTCGCGTTCCTGGGGGCGCACGCCGAGCATGTCGCCGATGACGGCCATCGGCAGGGGCGCCGCCAGATCGCGCACGAAGTCCACTTCGTCCTTGTCGCACGCGGCGTCGATGAGGTGGTCGCAGATCTCGCGGATCCGGCCGGACTTCGCCTCGACCTGTTTGCGGGTGAAGCCGGCGTTGACGAGGCGGCGATGCTGCAGGTGCTGGGGGTCGTCCATGTCGATCATCTGGGGTAGCGGGCCCACCCCGGGCCGGATTCCGCCCGCGTTCGAGAACAACTCCGGATCGCGTTCGGCGGCCACGACGGCCTCGTACGACGCGGCGCCGAGAATACCCTCGGCCCGGTACACCGGTTCGTGTGCGCGCATCCAGGTGTATGCCTGCCGCGGGTCGCCGAGGTCGCCCGAGTAGAACCGTCCGTCGATGAGATCGAATTCCGGCCTGTCCGTCATCAGGACGCTCCTCCGCATTGAATCCCGCCGTTCGTGCCCCGATAATAGAACGTGTTCCTACTATGACGCAGTGGTATGGCGACAGTTTTCACAGATCCACGGCTCGATAATTGACACGAGTTCTATTACCTGGAGGTGTGCGTGGTTACCAACGACGGCAGCGGCGGGCTCGCGAAGACGTCCGTGCTCGTCACCGGCGGGGGCAGTGGCATCGGACTGGGCATCGCCACCGCGCTGGCCGCCGAGGGCGTCCACGTCACGATCTGCGGTCGGAACGAGGAGAAGCTGGCACGCGCGGCGGAGCAGATCAGCGCTGACAACCCCTCGGGGACGGTCGACACGGTGACCGCCGACGTCACCGACGAGGACGACGTCGTCCGCGCGGTCGCGAAGGCGCGCGAGCGCACCGGGCAACTCGACGGCGCCGTCACCTGCGCGGGCGGCAACGAAACGGTCGGGCCCGTGACTCAACTCGACGTCGACGCCTGGCGCAGAACGGTCGACCTCAACGTCACCGGCACGATGCTGACGATCAAGCACGCCGCCCGGGCTCTGGTCGCCGGGGGCGGCGGTTCCATCGTCACCATCTCCTCGATCGCGAGCAGCAACACGCACCGCTGGTTCGGCGCATACGGCCCGTCGAAGGCGGGCGTCGACAACCTGACGCGTCTCGCCGCCGACGAACTCGGGGCCAGCAACGTCCGCGTCAACTGCATTCGCCCCGGACTCACCCGCACCGACCTCGTCGCGCTCATCACCGACGGCGGACCCGTCCTGGACGACTACCTGGCCAACACGCCGATCTCGCGGGTCGGCGAGGTCACCGACATCGCCGCGCTCGCCAAGTTCCTCCTCGGCCCCGACTCCACCTGGATCACAGGTCAGATCATCAACGTCGACGGCGGGCAGATGCTGCGGCGCGGCCCCGACTTCGGGTCGATGTTCGAGCCCATGTTCGGCGCCGACGGCCTGCGCGGGGTGGTCGCGCCGTGACGTCGCACCAAGTTCTGGGCAAGCAGGTCGCCATGCCCGTGGAGATCCGGGCGGCGTCCGCTTTCACGGCGATGTATTCGGTGCCGACCGCTGCCGCCCAGTCGCTGATCGACGACACCGGACTGGAGATCATGCAGTTCCGGCCGGGGCGCGGTGTGTGCGTGCTGGTGTTCGTCGACTACGTGGACGGCGACCTCGGGCCGTACAACGAGTTCGGGGTGTCGTTCCTCGTCCGCGACCACCGGGCCGCCGGGACGTCGGTCCCGCAAGACCTCAAGGCGCTGGCCCGGGGCCGGGCCGGTGCGCTGATCCACCACCTGCCGGTCGACGGCGACTTCACCCTGGCCGCCGGCCGCGGCATCTGGGGGTTCCCGAAGGT
Source organism: Rhodococcus sp. USK10 (assembly GCF_019378875.1). Taxonomy (NCBI): domain Bacteria; kingdom Bacillati; phylum Actinomycetota; class Actinomycetes; order Mycobacteriales; family Nocardiaceae; genus Rhodococcus; species Rhodococcus sp. USK10. The sequence goes on along the minus strand of NZ_CP076048.1, from coordinate 5,539,973 downwards.
CCTCGCCCACTTCGACGTCGACCACTCCGGGTCCATCAAACGCGGGTCGGTGAGTCAGGGCGGTCGGCTGATCGCCCAGTTGAGTGTCAAACAGGGCATTCCGGTGCCGGGATCGGGCGCGAGCACGTCGCTCACCGCCTATTCGCACCTCGACGGACTGACCCGATTCACCACCTGGGACATGAGCCCGACCGGCGTCCGCTCCCGGCCGGGAGGCGCGGAACTGAAACTGGGCAGCCATCCGATCGCCGACGAACTGCGGTCGCTGGGACTTCCGAAGCGGGCGCTCCTCACGTCGTCGATTTCCGAACTGAAGATGACGTTCGGGGACGCGCAGCCCGTCTGACAGGTGAGTGGCGAAGTGTGCGCGGGCACGCTTTGCCACTCACCTGGGGTTGCGCCGAGCACCGAACTGGGGTCCAATACCGGTTCTGGACGCTTGACCAATTCGTGGTGACCTCGGGGGGCTGCCGCCGAAAGGACGATCGGTAGTGCAGATGAGACGACGCAGCGTGCTCGTGGGGGCAGCCCTGACTCCGGCGGTCGCGACGCTCGGTTCCGGCCGGGCCGCCGCAGATCCCGGCGCCGGCGAATTCCTGGTCGGCATCGGCATTTCCGACGCCACCGGGCCGGTCGTCGAGGTCGGGATGATGGGCTACTCCAGCTTCGAGCAACGCGCGGAGGGCCTGCACCAGCGAACCCGCGCCCGGGCGTTCGTGTTCGCCGAATCCGGCGGGGCGCAGCGCGTGGTCTACGTCTGCGCCGACGTCTGCATGATCTTCCAGTCCGTCCACGACGCCGTGCTCGCCCGGCTCGCGCAGGTCTACGGCGACCTCTACACCGAACGCAACGTGATGCTCACGGCCGTCCACTCCCACGCGGCGTGCGGCGGCGCGTCCCACGACTACGCGTACAACCTCGCCGTGCTCGGCCACAACCGCCAAGTGTTCGACGCCGAGGTCGGCGGCATCGTCGAGGCGATCACCGCTGCGCACGATTCCCTCGCGCCCGGTTCGCTGTCGTACGGCCGCAGCGAACTCACCGACGCCAGCGTCAACCGCTCGCGAATCGCGTTCGACCGCAACCCCGCCGAGGACAGGGACTACTACCCGCTCGGCATCGACACGTCGATGCGGGTGCTGCGAATCACGCAGGGCGGCAGGGACGTCGGCGCCATCAACTGGTTCCCGACCCACGGCGCGTCGCTCACCAACACGAATCACCTCATCTCGGGTGATAACAAGGGCGCGGCCGCCTACTTCTGGGAGCACGACCACGCGGGCGTCCGCTACCTCGACGGCACACCGCAGTTCGTCGCCGCGTTCCCGCAGACGAACACCGGCGACATGTCCCCCAACCTCGACCTCCGGCCCGGCCACGGACCCACCGACGACGAGTTCGAGAACACCCGGATCATCGGGCAGCGGCAGGTCGGGGCCGCACGCACGGCGTGGGCATCGGCGTCGACGAATCTCACCGGCGGCGTGGACAGTCGAATCATGTACCTCGACATGGCGAATCAGGAAGTCGGCGGCGAGTTCACGCCCGACGGCCGCACGTATCGGACGTCGTCCGCCTGCGTCGGCGCCGCCATGAGCGCCGGCAGCACCGAGGACGGTCCGGCCATCCCGATCTTCCCCGAGGGCACCACCAATCCGCTCGTCGACGCACTCGGCGGGATGGACGCCCCGATCCCGCAGTGGCTGCAGGACGCGCAGGCCCCGAAACTCGTGCTGGCGGCCGTGGGTCTGCTGCCACCGGACGGCTGGGTTCCGCATGTGCTGAAGATCCAGATCCTGCGCATCGGCGGGGTGTATGTCGTGGGCGGTCCCGCGGAGTTCACGATCGTGGCCGGGTTGCGGATCCGCCGCACCGTCGCCGAAAGACTCAGTGTCCCTCTGGAGAACGTGATCTTCCAGGGTTACGCGAATTCGTATGCGAGTTACTGCACCACCCCGCAGGAGTACGACGCACAGCAGTACGAGGGCGGGTCGACCCTGTTCGGCCGGTACACGCTGCCCGCGTACCAGCAGGGATTCGCGGCGCTCGCCGATGCGTTGCGCACCGGCAGCGACGTCCCGCGTGGCCCGGCACCCCGCGACCTGTCGCAGTTCCAGCCGTATTTCGGTCCTCGTGTCGAGCACGACGAGCCACCCGCCGGCCACGCCTTCGGCGACACCCTCACCCAGCCGTCAGCGAAAACTGCTCCGGGCCAACAGGTCACCGTCGAGTTCGTCACCGGACACCCGCGCAACAACCCACGCCGCGGGGGAACGTTCTTCGAAATCCAGCGCCTGAGCGGCGACCGCTGGATACGGCACGCCGACGACGGCGACTGGTCGACCAGGTACCACTGGACTCGCACCGAGTCTCACCGGTCGGTCGCGCGCATCACGTGGGACGTTCCGCCCGGAACGCCCGCCGGGCGATACCGGGTGCAGCACTACGGCGACAGCCGGGACGCGGCGGGAATCGTCACCTCGTTCACCGGGACGTCGAACGACTTCGCCGTCGAGTAGCGGCTCCGACTACCCCGGACCCCCGACTGCCCTGGACGCTAGGACAGGTCCAGCGCGGTCGCCACGTCGAGGAAATGCCGGACCGCCGGGATCTGTTGCCGATCAGCGCGATACGCGACCGACACCGTCGACACCGCATGGGCGTCGGAGAGTGCGACGTACCGCAGGTCCGGGAGGTGCAGGGCTCGGAGGCTGGCGGGAACGATGGTGACTCCGGTGTTGGCCGCGACCAGTCCGAGGAGGGTGGGAAACTGGACGGCCTCCTGCGCGGCCTCCAGCCGGAAACCGGCGTGATGACACAGGGCGGCGATGTGGTCGTACAGCCGCGACACCTGACCGCGCGGAAACGTGAGGAACCGTTCGTCGCGCAATTCCACGAGCCGCACCGACTCCCGGGCGGCGAAGGGATGCGACGAGTGCATCGCCACCAGCAGAGGCTCGCGGGTCAGCGGCCGGACCACGATGCCGTCCGCGCGGTCGACTTCGCGGACCAGCCCGATGTCGAGGATGCCGTCCGCGATCGCCGACAGCTGGCGGTCGGTCGTCGACTCGGACAGTTGCACCTGAACTCCGGGCCACTCCTTCTGCAGGGCGAGCATGGTCGCGGGGACGATCCGCAGTGCCGCGGAACTGACGAAACCGATGCGGAGCAGCCCCACCTCCCCGTGCGCCACCTGTTCTACCGCGGCGAGCGCGTGATCGGCTTCCGCGAGGACACGCCTGCCCTCGTCCAGAAGTACCCGTCCCGCGTCGGTGAGCTCGACGCGTCGCGTCGTCCGCTCGAACAGGGTGGTGCGCAGTTCTTTCTCGAACTTGCTGATCTGTTGACTGAGCGCGGGCTGCGCGATGTGCAGGCGTTCGGCGGCGCGCCTGAAGTTCATCTCCTCGGCCACCGTGACGAAGTATCGAAGCTGCCGCAGTTCCACCCGATTGATACTTGCAACTTATCAGTCGGTTGACAATAGGTACTTCTGCACGGTGGTCGCCAGGCCTAGCGTTGAGGGCACCGAATTACCAGCCCTTCGAGGAGTCAGCAGTGGAGCACCACCTCACCGCACCAGACACGAACACCCGTCTCCGCCACCTGATCGGCGGCGAGTGGGTGGACGGCGACGGTCCGGTCGCAGCGACGACGAACCCCGCCGACGAGACGGTCGTCGCGGAATATCATCCGGCCGACAGCCGGCTCCTCGACGCGGCGGTGGCTGCCGCGGTGTCGGCACGCCGCGAGTGGGACGACCGCGGAATCATCGCACGCGGACTCGTCCTCCGCCGGGCGGCCGAGATCCTCGGCGACCGTGCCGACGCGGTCGCGGAACTCATGACCCGGGAGCAGGGCAAGACTCTCCCCGAATCGCGGGCCGAGGTGGGAGCCACCGTCGAGACCCTGCACTACCACGCGGCGCAGGCGCGCAACGCCGACGGCGCCACCTTCCCCTCCTCGCATCCCGACGAGGTGATCCGCACGGTCCGCCGACCGCTCGGTGTGGTCGCCGCGATCACCCCCTGGAATTTCCCGCTGCAGATTCCGGCGTGGAAGCTGGCGCCGGCACTGCTGTGGGGCAACACGGTGGTCTGGAAACCGGCCAGCGACACGGTGGCGGTGGCCGCCGCCTTCGCCGAAGTCCTTACCGCAGCCGGTGTTCCGGCCGGAGTCCTCAACATCGTCCTGGGCCCGGGAACGATCGGGGCCGAACTGGTGGCGCGGCACGAGATCTCGGGTGTCACGTTCACCGGATCGGTGCCGGTGGGCAGGTCGATCCAAGCCGCCGCCGTTCCGCGCGGCGCGAAGGTGCAGATGGAACTCGGCGGGCACAACGCGGCGATCGTGCTCCCCGACGTCGACCCGCGGGAAGCGGCGGCGGTCCTGATCGCCGGAGCCATGGGAAGCAGCGGTCAGAAATGCACGGCGACACGGAGGATCATCGCCGTCGGCGACGCCTACGACGACCTCGTGCCCGAACTCGTCGCACGGGTCGAGCAATTGGTCGTCGGCGACGGGCTTGCCCCGGAGTCGCAGATCGGCCCGCTCGTCTCCGCCCGCGCGGCAAAGGAAGTGACGGCCGCGATCGACCAGGCGCTGTCCGAGGGCGCGGAACTGCTGGGGTCTGCACCACTCCCCACTTCGGGTGCGGCCTTCGTGGCCCCGACCCTGCTCGCCGGCACCACCGCACTGACCATCAGCCGGGAAGAGGTGTTCGGACCGGTCGCCACCGTCCTGCGTGCTCGCGACCTCGACGAGGCAATCGACCTCGCGAACGCGACGCCGTTCGGTCTCACCGCCGCGGTCTTCACGTGCGACGAGCGGGCCGCCCGCCGCTGCATCCGGGACCTCGACGCCGGCCTGATCAAGGTCAACGCGCCCAACACCGGGTCCGAACTGCACGCTCCCTTCGGCGGACTCAAGGATTCGTCGTTCCCCGCGCCCCGTGAGCAGAATGCGGCGACGAGCGCCGAGTTCTTCACGTGGAGCAAGATCGCTTACTCCCGCACCGGAACACCGAGGAGCGAGGCATGAGACCGACCGAACTGCTGCGGCGGACGCAGACATCCGCCCGGTCGCCCGAGCAGGTTCTGGACCCGGCCGACATGGGCGCCGCCCGCTACACCCGGCACAGCTTCGCCCGATCCTTCCTCAGAGCCGCGGCCGCCGAGAACTGGCGGGTCGACCGCGAGCGGTGGGACGTCGACGCCGACGGCCGCGGCGAGGTCGTGTACCGCGTCGGGATCGGCGGGCGGGAGGTGAGATTCGTCGTGTTCTCGACGACCCTCGCCGAGAGTGATCGCACCGACCGCGTCATCGCCAAGGCCTGGGACGTCACTGCGGCCCTGATAGAAGGGCCGCTGACCGAGAGTCGTTCGAGTGCACTGCGAGTGCAGGTGCCACGGCAGGAAGAAGGCCGGGCGGACGACGGCACCCTCATCTGGACCCGCGCGAACCGCAGCGCACGGTTCTTCGACTATGTCGCCGACCGGTTGTCCGCGGGTGGTCAACCGGACATCGCGACGATGGGCGACGCCGCCTACATCTTGCGGAGTACCGCGTTCTACAGCAACGGAAAGTTCGGGCTCGCAGATTTCGATCGGCTCGGTGCCGACCATCCCCTGCGACTGCCCTACCGGGCACACATGCTGACCGCCTGGTTGCTGCGTGAGTTCAGCTACGACCTGGTCGAACACTGTGCCCGGGCCCGGAACCCGCGGGCGGCGCGGCTGTCCGGAGACTGGCGACGCTACCTCGGGCTCGGCAATGCGACCGGTCTCGGCATGGTGCCGTACGTCGTCAATCATCCGCAGGTGCTCGACGCCTGGTGCGCCACCCGCGAACTGCCCCTCGCACATGCGCTGGCGCAGACGACCGCACCCGGCGACCCGCACGTCCACCTCGCCCGCGACCTGCTCGACCGCGCCACGCTCTACTTCGCCGAGCGCGCAGAGATGCCGACGGCACCCTTCGTCACCTGCGGCGAACTCTCCTCCCAACTCGACGTGCTCCGGGGCGTGCTGTCCGAGTACATCGGCTCCGGGACCATCGACGGCAGGCCGACCGACCACGCCTGGCAGGCGCTGCACGACCGCGCCGCGTCGATCGGCGCGGAGGCTCGCGGAGTGATGGACTCCGTGATCGTCGAGGTCCATCCGGAACTCGACACCGAGGTCGAGGAATTGCTGTGCTGCGATCAGCGGCTGGCCGTCGAACCGGCGCAGACCTGCGCCCAACTCCGCGCCGTCCTCCGGGACCGTTACGCGTGGGTGCAGCGTTTCGATTTCGACGATCCCGACGAGCAGGCCCATTTCTGGTTCTCGTCCGAGAACAACGAGGAACCGCGCCGGGGACGCCGCGGTGTCGATCCGGGCGAGCACGTCGAGCATCCGATCGATGTCGCCCGATCCGTGACCGCCCTGGAACGCGATCTGGAATCCGCCCGCGACGAGACCACCGTCGCCGCGTTTCTCGTCGAACATCCGCGGCACCGCGGCATCGTCGCCCGCGTGCAGACGCTCACCGGCGTCCCGTACGCGGAGGCCCGCGACAACCTGCTCGCCCGGAACTTCCTGCCCCTGAATCTGCAGCGCTTCCAGCTGGCGATGTACGGGATGGACAACTACATGCCGCAATCGACCGACTGGCTCCGGGTGACGCTCTACTCGGGAGCCCCACGGGCCGAAGACGTCACCGCCGGGGTGGACGACGACTGGATCTTCACCCGCAAGCCGCGAAAGGACGCCTAGTGCACACGCTCACACATTCCGACCTGCTGGTGGTGGACGGACTCCAGATCAACAACTGGGACCGGAAAGTCCTCGAGGAACTGCGCGCCGGTGGGGTCACCGGGGTGAACGCTACCTGCGCGGTGTGGGACGGTCCGGCCGACACGCTCGGCGCCGTCGCACAGTGGTATCAGCTCGCCGCCGACAACGACGACATCGTCACCCTCGCGGAAACCTCCGACGATATCCGCAACGCGAAGCGGGACAACCGGATCGCCGTGCTGCTCGGGTTCCAGAATTCGTCGCCGTTCGGGGACGACTATCGCATGGTGGAGATCTTCCACCGACTGGGAGTGCGCGTCGCCCAGCTCACCTACAACATTCAGAACCTGGCGGGCGGCGCCTGCTACGACGAGCACGATTCGGGACTCACCGCGTTCGGGCGCATCATGATCGCGGAGATGAATCGGGTCGGCATGCTCGTCGACCTCTCCCACGTCGGGAACCGCACCTGCCTGGACGCGATCGACGCATCGCGCACGCCCGTCGCGATCACGCATTCGAACCCGACCTGGTTCGTCGACAGTCCCCGCAACAAACCGGACGAGGTGATCGACGCGCTGGCCGCGCGCGGCGGGGTGATCGGCTGCTGCCTCTACCCGAACGTCCTGGGAGGGGAAGCCACGTCCAGCGCTGATTTCGCGGTCATGGTCGCGCGGCTCGTCGACCAGATCGGTCCCGACCACGTCGCGATCGGCAGTGACTGCACCCGCAACTGGTCGGAGGACTACGTCGCGTGGTTGCGGAACGGTCGCTGGCGACCGCCCAGCCAGAATCCGGTCGAACCCGAGTGGCCGATGTGGCCGAACTGGTTCTCGGGCCCAGCGGACTTTCCGGTTCTCACCGAATGCCTGCAGAAGGTCGGCCTCGACGACGGAACCATCGCGAAGATCCTCGGCGAGAACTGGTTGCGGATCTTCGACGACGTCTTCCCCGGACTGCCCGAATCACAGGAACGCCGATGACCGACATGCTCACCCACACCCTCGAAGACGACACCGCTCTCCCGCCGGGAAACCGAATCAGGCTGGCGGTACGGGAGGTTCGCGAGACGGCGTTTCGCGCCCTGTACGCCGCGGGCGTCAGCGCGGGCGAGGCCGGTGGCGCGGCCGACGTCGTCACGGCCATGCAACTCCACGCCCGCAACGGCATCGACACGCTTTTGACGACGATCGCCGAACTCGAGTCGCCGAACGGTCCCGCCGGCGTCACGCTGACGAGAAGCCCCGACGTCGACATCGTCGAGCGGTCGCCGCAGAGCGCTCTGCTCACGGGTCCGCTTGCCGTCGATCTGGCCTTGTCGCAGTCTCGTCCGGTCCTCCTGCCTCGGATGCTCGATCACGACGCCGCCGCCTGGTACGCGCTGCACGCCGTCACACCCGGTGCGGCGCTGCGCCTGGTCACGCTCGACGACGACGGGCAACCGGCCGACGCGACCGTCGTGAACGGGGCGGGCGACATGTTCCGCGACGTCCCCGTCGCGGCGCTCACCACCGACGTACCGTACGGCGCGGGAACGCTCCTCCAGGCCGCGTCGCCCGCCGCACCCCTGTCCCGTCCCGTCCACACCGCCGCCGAACGCGAGACGCGTTACCGCCACGCCGTCTCCTACGGCGTGTTCGTCGACGCCGCGACGTGGTCGCGCGCCTACGAACTCGGCAGGCGATTCCTCGTCCCGGAGGCACACTCGTGACCGATCAGCGTGAACTCGTCTCTCATCCCGCCGGCACCGAGCGGCCGTACGCGCGGGCGGCGGTGTTCGCCGGCACCATCTGGGCCTGCGGGCAGATCCCCACCACCGCGGACGGACGGACCCCGGCGGCGATCGGCGACCAGGTCCGGGTCGCGCTCGACAATCTGGAGGCCACGCTCCAGGCTGCGGGCGGTGGTCTGCACACCCTCCTGAAGGCGACGGTGTACCTGGCCGACCTGTCGGAATTCGACGAATACAACACCGCATATCTGTCCCGGCTGGACGGCATTCCTCTGCCGCCGCGGACGACTGTCGAGGTGGCTCGATTCCGCGGTGACAAGCGAATCGAGATCGACGGAATCGCGGCCGTCGACCCGGCGAATTGATAAGCACTGAGCATGAATTGGTAGGCGATTGGTAATTCCGCGCCGCTGATTCTCTTCCTACTGTGGCAGCAACCACATCACGTGGGGACAAACCCTCAAAGCCCACACCCCCGATGGGATTCCTCAGATGAACCTCGACACCCCCGTCACCGCCCGATCGGGCGTCACACTGGACAACGCCACGCTCAACGGCTTTCACGCCAAACTCGCCCTCTTCTCCTCGGGCGGCCCCTTCCTCGACGGCTACATTCTCAGCATCATCGGCATCGCGATGGTGCAGATCCAGGCACAGTGGGACATGAGCGCACTGTGGGCCGGCCTCATCGGATCCTCCGCTCTCATCGGGGTCTTCCTCGGTGGTGCCGTGTTCGGTGCGGTGACCGATCGGATCGGCCGGAAGCTGATGTACACCATCGACCTGATCGTGATCATCGTCTGCTCGGTGCTGCAGTTCTTCGCAGCGGACGAGATGCAGTTGTTCATCTTGCGCTTGATCATCGGTATCGCGGTCGGCGCCGACTATCCGATCGCTACCGCGCTGGTGACGGAATTCGCACCGAAGGCGTGGCGCGCCAAACTCGTCGGCGGCCTCAACGCCATGTGGTTCGTGGGCGCAACAGCGGCCGCGTTCGTCGGATACCTGCTGCTCAGCAACCCCGACGGCTGGAAGTGGATGCTGCTCTCCTCCGCAGTTCCCGCCACCCTCATCGTCGTCGCACGCACGAGCATCCCCGAGTCTCCCCGGTGGCTGCTGAGCAAGGGACGGTCCGACGAGGCACTGACCGTGCTGCAAAAGACGATCGGAACGGATGCAACGCTCGACGATCTGCCCGACGAAGAGGGAAGCACGTCCATCCGCGGATTGATGCGCGGCGGTTACCTGAAGCGCGTCGTGTTCATCTCGATCTTCTGGACGTGCACGATCGTGACGCTGTTCGCCATCTACGCTTTCGGCCCGCAGATCCTCGAACTCTTCAACCTCGGTTCCGGCAATCTCGCCCACATCGGATACGGCCTCATCAACCTGTTCTTCCTGATCGGCAATGTCGTCGCACTGCTCCTCGTCGATCGACTGGGGCGACGGCCGATCCTGATCTGGGGTTTCGTGCTCTCCGGCCTCGGACTGCTGTTCCTCGCGATCAAGCCGGACGCGGGCCTGTGGGTGATCGCATTCGCGTTCGCGATCTATGCGCTCTTCAACGGCGGACCGTCCATCCTCGAATGGATCTACCCCAACGAACTGTTCCCCACCGAGGTGCGGGCCACCGCCGTCGGCCTGTGCACGGGAATCAGCCGGATCGGTGCGGCCATCGGCACGTTCGCCACCCCGTGGGCACTGTCCAATCTCGGACTCTCCGCAACGATGTACATCGCCGCGGGCATCGCCGGAGTGGGCGCGCTCGTCAGCTTCCTCATGGCCCCCGAGACTCGGGGAACGGACCTGAGCGACGCGGCGTCGCTGCGCTGATCTCTCCCCGAACACGCCGCTGCTGCCGGGAGCCAGTCCCCGGCAACAGCGGCGCTTCCATGTCCTCGCTCACACCTGCCGCGTGATGCCTTCCGCACCACATGTCTGCTGCACCACATCAAGCCTGCACGCCAACGCATTTCACGATCGACCGTCACACCGCCGACCGTGTGAGGAAACCACTTCGCAATACGGCGGGACGACAGTGGGTGCATGAACAATGCCGTGAGAGAACCCGGAGTTCACGTCAACGCGTGCGAGGCGTGCGGCCGGCTTCCGCATCCTCGCCGCGTCCGGCTGGCGCTGGCGAAGCTGTGCGCCGTGTTTCCCGTCGAGCTGTTGCTCCACGCCTTGGTCATTCATTTCCACGTCTCCTATCTGATCACCGTCGCGGTTCTCACCGTCACCACCACCGTGTTGGTCATCTGGGTGGTCGAGCCGTCGGCGATGCGGCTCCTCGGCGGGTGGCTGCACGGCCCCGCGGACGGTAAGCACGGCCACCTCGCGACCGGACAGTCGCTCTGGCGCATCCGCGTCCGAGTGAGCGATCGCCCGGGTCAGCTGGAATCGCTGGCCCGCCACCTCGCGGAGCAAGGCGCCAACATCCTGACCGTGCACGTTCATCACCTGGAGGGCGGTTCACTCGACGAATTGATCGTCGGGGCGTGCCGCGACACGTCGCCCGAGGCGCTGTCGAAAGCGGTTCGCGCCGGCGGCGGTCACAGCGTCGGCGTCTGGCCGGCATCGGCGCTTGCCCTGATCGACGGCCAGACCAAGGCCTTGACGTTGGCGTCGCGGGTGGTCGCCGATCCGTCCGAACTTCCGCTGTCGATCGCGGAACTCCTCGGGGCCCAGTACGTCGATGCGCGCGTAAGCGACGTTCCCACTGCTGCGGCGAGTGTCGAGATTCCGTCGGGTGATGAACAGCTCGTCTTCGTCCGATCGGCGGACGAGCCGTTCACGCCGGCCGAGATCGCCCGGGCCCGCCGCCTCGGCGAATTGGCCCGGAAGGCACGAGAGATGGCGGTGTAAGGCCCGCAGGGACGGTCATTCGCACACAATTGCACCCCAACACGAGCCGACTTCCGTGACAGATCGTCAATCCGTTTGACATACTTGAACTAATGACTACCCGGACAATGTTTCACGGCTCTCACAAGGATGCGATCTCGATGCGAGATAACCAGTCCGCAGCCTCCGCCTTGCAACTCTACTGCGCCTTTCGGCATCAGCATCCCCGCAGCGTGATGCCCTCCGACTACGTCACCGACAACGGTTTCCGACTCGGACGCTGGCAGGACCGCCAGCGCGTGGCCCGGATGCTGGGCACCCTGCCGCCGCAACGCATCCAGCAACTCGACGCGATCGGCTTCCTGTGGAGCGATGACGCCGTCCCGCTCCCCGCCGTGTCAGCGGCCGACAGCAAGCGGCGACGAATGCTCACCGCCATCGCCGCCTACCGCGAAGAGCACGGCAACGCACTCGTTCCCGCGAACTACGTCACCGCCGACGGAGAACAGGTGGGCCAGTGGCTCTATCGAGCGGTGAAGAAGTGGAGGGCCGACGCCCTGCCGGACGAAGAACGTCGCCCGCTCGTCGTGCTCGGTGTCTCCCCCGGTCCGCGCCCACGCGGGCCGCGGACCTCCGCGTCGCACGTCGGAAGGCAGTCCGCCGGTCGCCACTGACGGCCAGAGCCGTCAGAAGTCCTCGTTGATGCAGGCCAGACGATCACCGGCCATCCCAGCCTGACCGGGACCGGTCATGGTGTGCTGCGCGTGGAGCACCACGGAATTGGCCTCCCCTTCGCGAAACTCCCAGTCGACCGTCGTCGACGACTGCGCGTTGCCGCTCGCGTCGGTGGTGACGTCGAGCCAGATCTCGTTCTGAGGGTTCGCGTATGCGGGATCCGAAGACGGTGATTCCGGGGACGCCGCGGGATCCACATTGTTCTGATAGTGCGGTCCCGAATCCGACGGTTTCGGTCCGCACGGCCGCGTGTGCGCGTGCACGCCGAAATCGCGGTTCGGCGCGAGCCCGGTCGCGGTGAACGTCACCGTCGTGCGGCCGTCCTGTCCCTCGGAGTCGAGATGGACGGAGGAACCCACCGGGACGGCCACCTCGTCGTAGGTGAACGCGTTGTCCTCGCTCGCACCCTCCACGGGCAGTTGGAAGCCGTCGCCTGTCGTGCCCGGAAGCGGGACCGCCGCGCTGGTCGTCGATTCGGCGGAAACCGGAGGTGTCTCGACGGTGGCATCCGTCGACGCGTCGTCGCTGCCGCACCCGGCCGCCACGAGCGCGGTCAGGTGCCGACACGGCACGGACCAGTAGGCCCTTCGGGCCCGTGAGTGGTTAGCGAGTCTCTGGACTCGTCAACCACGCACAGGCGCGGAGCGCCTCCGGCGCCGACGCAGGGCGAGTTGCAGCTCGAGGAGAAGGCGATCGGAGGAATCCTGCAGGTCCACTCCGACGATCTCCTCGACGCGGCGGATCCGGTACCGCAGGGTGTTCGGATGCACCTGCACGGCCGCCGCGGCACTGCGGACATCGCCGTAATGCGCGAGGTAACTCTCCGCGCTCTCGCTCAGGTTCGACGCGTGGGTGGTGTCGTACTCGAACAGGGCATCCAATCGCGGATCGTGAAGTTCGGGGTGCTGCTCGACGAGATCGAGGATCTCGCCGAGCAGCACCGCGGTGCGCGATTCGGCGAGGGTGGTCACCCGCCCCTCCGGGAAGGTGGCGGCGGTGCCGTCGAGGACCCGGTCGACCTCTGCCCGGGCGCCGGCCACGTGCCCGAGATCCGTGACCGGGACGGCGATCGCCGCCCGCAGGACGATGGAGCGTTTCGTTTCGAACTGGTCGACGAGTTGCCGGGTCCAGGCGGCGACGGTGTTCGCCGATTTGTAGCGTGGGAGCAGCACATACGCGCGATCGCCGATGACGGTGGCCACCGAGTCGCGGCTGAAGGAACTTGCGTGCAGGCGCAGCATGCTGCCCGATTCCGCGAAGTCGCCGATCGGCGCTGCCGTGTCCGTGGCGGTCGGAGCGAAACCGACGACGGCGGCCGGGCCGGTCACCGGCAGATTCAGTGCACCGGCCACCGACGGGACGTCCACCCCGCCCCCGCGCGCACCGAACAGTCGTTGGATCAGCAACGCCTCGGTGGACGGCGCGTTGAGGGTGCGCGAGATGATCCGGGCGGCAATCGCCGACGCGCCCCGCAGCACGTCGGCCGCGTCCGGTGTCAGTGGTGTGTCGCCCTGCTGCACCCAGATCGACCCGAGCAGCCGGGACGCCCCCGCCCCTTCGGTGGTCTCCCGGATGCTGACCACCAACCGCCTCTTGGTACCGAGTTTCGGGTGTGCCGGGACGTCGACGACCTCGTCGCTCTTGCGGAGGCGGTCGAACACGCCCCATTTCTGCAGCACCCGCAGATAGTCCCGCGGTCCCTCGCGGCCCAGGATCGACAGCATCCGCAACTCGTCCGCCGATTCGTCGGACGACGAATACGCCAGCACGCGCGACTGCGCGTCCTCGATCGACACCATGCCGCCCGAATTCTGGGCCACGATCTGGGCGAGTCCGAACAAGTCGGTGTCGGTGGCCAGCAGCTCCTGGTCTCCCAGACCGGCCTGCAGCCGACGGGAACGGTCCAGCATCCGCTGCACCAAGGGGAACACGTGGTCCCACCGGGCCCTCGGGTGCACGGCCACCAGCGCGACACCGGCGCGGCGCGCCGCGGTCCGAAGTGCGCGCGGGTCGACTGCCGTTTTTGACATCACTGCGCGCGGTCGATGCCCGGGTGGCCGCTGCGCGACGCGGTCGAACCAGCGGACCGCCTCGGCCTTGCCGACCCCGACGTGCAGCAGCAGGTCGGGCATGGGAGATTGCGATTCGATCTCGGCGGCCAGATCGGTGCCGTCGACGAGCGCGACCGACGCGAGGACGACGTCGTCACCGGCGGGTGCCTCGACCAGCTCGACCACCGCGGTGTCGAGCGCACTGAGAAGCTCACGCAGAGTGATGATCTCGCCGTTGTCCGGCGTCTTCTCGGGAACCGGGGGTACGGGTCGATCGCGGCGGCTCATGGGGATGTCTCCAGTTCGGATATCGAAAATCGGTTTGGCCAAGCGTACAACTCGGAGCGGCACAATTTGTTCGACTGACTCATCAATCGTGGGCTTTTCGGGTGTTCACTGTGACTAGTTCGTTGCGGCGGTGCTCGCCGCCACATCTCGTAGGAGGTTTCATGGACGCCGCCATCACCACTCCGCAGCCGGTCAACGAGCCGGTCGGCAGTTTCGCACCCGGCACCCCCGAGCGGGCCCGGCTGCAGTCCAAGCTCGCCGAACTCGGATCGAACCCCACCGAGATCCACCACGTGATCGGCGGGCAGCACCGACGCGGCAACGGCCCCACGATCGACGTGGTGCAGCCGCACCGGCATTCAGCGGTGCTGGGCACCTTCACGAGCGCCGGCACCCAGGACATCCAGGACGCCGTCACCGCCGCGGCTGCCGCGGCACCGGCGTGGCGGGCGCTGTCTTTCGAGGACCGCGCCGCGGTGTTCCTCCGCGCCGCCGACCTACTGTCCGGACCGTGGCGCGAAACCCTCGCCGCCGCAACCATGCTCGGTCAGTCCAAGACCGCCTACCAGGCCGAGATCGACACCCCGTGCGAGCTGATCGACTTCTGGCGGTTCAACGTCCACTTCGCCCGGCAGATCCTCGCCGACCAGCCGATCTCCTCCCCCGGCGTGTGGAACAAGGTCGAATACCGCCCCCTCGAGGGCTTCGTCTACGCCATCACCCCGTTCAACTTCACCGCGATCGCCGGCAACCTGCCCACCGCCCCCGCACTGATGGGCAACACGGTGATCTGGAAGCCCTCCGAGACGCAGGCCGTGGCCGCGTACTGGACGATGAAACTGCTCGAGGCCGCCGGCCTGCCGCCCGGCGTGATCAACCTCGTCAACGGCCCCGGCGCCGCCGTCTCCGACGTGGTTCTCGCCGACCGCCGGCTGGCCGGGATCCACTTCACCGGCTCCACCGCGACGTTCCAGCACCTGTGGCGTCAGGTCGGCACCAACATCGCGAACTACGACTCCTACCCCCGCCTGGTCGGCGAGACCGGCGGCAAGGACTTCGTCCTCGCCCACAGCTCCGCCGACCCGGACACCCTCACCACCGCCCTGATCCGCGGCGCCTTCGACTTCCAGGGCCAGAAGTGCTCGGCCGCCTCCCGCGCGTTCGTCCCGAAGTCGGTGTGGGCGAAGATGGGCAACGACTTCATCGACAAGGTGTCCGCCCTGAAATACGGCGACGTCACCGACTTCTCTAACTTCGGCGGCGCCGTCATCGACAAGCGGGCCTTCGACCGCAACGCCGACGCCCTCGCCCGCGCCAAGGCCACCCCCAGCCTGACCATCGCCGCCGGCGGCCACGTCGACGACTCCGTCGGCTACTTCGTCGACCCCACCGTGCTGCTCGGCGACGACCCCACCGACGACGCGTTCCGCACCGAATACTTCGGGCCGATCCTGGCGGTGCACGTCTACGACGATTCGGCCGCCGGATCCTTCGACACCGTGCTCGACCTGGTCGACAAGGGCTCGAAGTACGCATTGACCGGTGCGATCATCGCCGACGACCGCACCGCCGTCGCCAAGGCGACCGAGGACCTGCGGTTCGCGGCCGGCAACTTCTACATCAACGACAAGCCCACCGGTGCCGTCGTCGGACAGCAACCCTTCGGCGGTGCCCGGGCCTCGGGCACCAACGACAAGGCCGGCTCCCCGCAGAACCTGCTCCGCTGGGCGTCCGCCCGCACCATCAAGGAAACGTTCGTCCCCGCCACCGACCACCGCTACCCCCACCAGGACATCTGATGGCCGCCTCCGACCTGCTCCGGCCCGCCCTGCTCGCCGCCGCCCGCTCCCCGCGCATGGAACGCACCGTCACCAAGATCCCGGTGACCCGCAACCTCGTCGACCGGTTCGTCGCCGGCGAAACCGAGGACCGGGCCGTCACCGCGGCCACCGGCATCCTCGACACCGGCCGCTTCATCACCATCGACTACCTCGGCGAGGACACCACCGACCTCGTGCAGGCGAACGGCACCGTCTCGCACTACCTCACCCTCCTGTCCTCGCTGGCGCAACTCGCACCCGCCGCCGCGAACACCCGCGAGCCCCGCAGCATCGAGGTCTCCCTCAAGTTGTCCGCGCTCGGTCAGTTCCTGCCCCGGGACGGGCACAAGGTGGCGCTCGAAAACGCGCACAAGATCTGTAGCGCCGCCGAGGAGGCCGGGGCGTGGGTCACCGTCGACGCCGAGGACCACACCACCACCGACTCGACGCTGTCGATCGTGCGCGAGTTGCGGCAGGACTTCCCGTCTCTGGGCACGGTTCTGCAGGCGTACCTGAAGCGGACCGAGGCCGACTGTCGGGACCTGTCGGGACCCGGATCGCGGATCCGGCTGTGCAAGGGCGCCTACAAGGAACCGGCCTCGGTCGCCCACCAGGGCAAGGCGGCAGTCGATGACGCCTATCTACGCTGCCTGCAGATCCTGATGAATGGCCAGGGCTACCCGATGGTCGCCTCGCACGACCCCGCCATGATCAACGCCGCACTGCAGTACGCAGCGGCGAACGGCCGCGACGTCGACGAATTCGAACTCCAGATGCTCTTCGGCATCCGGGACACCGAACAACTGCGGCTCATCGACGAGCAGCAGCACCTGCGGGTCTACCTCCCCTACGGCGAGCAGTGGTACGGCTACTTCATGCGCCGCCTCGCCGAACGTCCCGCCAACCTGGCGTTCTTCCTGCGCTCTCTGACCTCGACGAAGTAGGCCGAACCAGACCAACAAATTAGGTTAGGTTTACTTCGTGATAACGTTCACGCGCTTCCTCGCGTGCACGTGCTGATCGCGCTTTTCGTTCGACAGCCGGGATCGACGCCCGAGTGGGGCGCTGATCCTGGACGAACAGAAAGCATGACGAGCGTGAGAACATCGGTGGGCCGAATCGGCCTCGTGGCCATCACTGCAGTACTGGCGAGCACCCTGGCCGCCTGTGGGCAATCCGAAACCGTCGACGACTCCGGCGCCGCAAGGGCCGGCGAGGGCAGCACCAGCTATCCCCTCGTCCTCGACAACTGCGGACAGCAGGTCACCGTCGACGCCGCACCGCAGCGGGTGGTGTCGCTGGACCAGGGTTCAACCGAAATCCTGCTGTCGCTCGGCCTCGCCGACCGGCTGGTGGGCACGGCGTCGTGGACGGACCCGATCCGCGAGAACCTCGCGGAGGCCAACGCGTCAGTGCCGCGGCTCGCGGACAACGCCCCGACGTACGAGGTGGTCCTGGACGCCGATCCCGACTTCGTGACGGCGTCGTTCGGCCGGCATTTCAAGCAGGGCGGCGTGGCGGAGCGCGCCCGGTTCGCCGAGACCGGAGTCGAGTCGTACCTCTCTCCCACCGACTGCGACAACGGGGTCAGCATCAACGGTGGCGGCAAGCGCACCAACCCACTGACGATGGACGCGCTGTACCAGGAGATCGGTGAGCTCGCCGCGGTGTTCGACGTGACCGAGCGAGGCACACAGCTGATCGACGGATTGAAGGAACGCGAAGCCGCGGCACTGGCGTCCATCGAGAAGTCGAACGTGTCGACGGCATTCTGGTTCGCCGACACCAAGAGTCCGTACGTGGCCGGCGGTCTGGGGTCCGCGAGCCTCCTCGCCCGCTCGGTCGGTGCCACCAATGTGTTCTCCGACCTCACCGACGACTGGTCGCCCGTGGGCTGGGAGATCGTGGTGGAACGGAACCCGGACGTCCTGATCCTCGGCGACCTGCTCCGCAACCGCTTCCCCGGCGACCTGCTGGCGGACAAGATCGCCTTCCTCCAATCGGATCCGGTGACGCAGAACCTCGACGCGGTGCGCAACCAGCGGTACATCGCCCTGCACGGCGCCGAGATGAACCCGTCCATCCGCGCCGTCGACGGCCTCGAGAAGGTCGCTGCCGGCCTGCGCGATCAGAAGGTCCCGTCCTGACCGCCACCCTCGACCACACCGACACCGGTGTCCCCGCACCGGTTCGGCGGGGGTGGGTGTTCGGGACGCTGATCGCAGCCGGCGGGATCGCCCTGCTCGGACTGTCGATTTTCGTCGCGGTCACCCTCGGACCGGCGGACGTGTCACTGGTCAACGTCCGCGACGTGCTGCTCAATCACCTGGGGCTCGCGGATATTCCGGTGCGGTTGTCGAAGAACGCGATCGTATGGGAGGAGCGCCTGCCCCGCGCACTGGTCGCCGCCGCGTGCGGCGCCGGACTCGGCCTCTGCGGCGTCATCATGCAGTCACTGCTGCGCAATCCCCTCGCCGACCCGTTCGTCCTGGGGATCTCGTCGGGTGCGTCGACCGGCGCGGTGGTGGTGGGTGTGCTCGGCGTCGGTGGCGCCGCGCTCGGACTGTCCGGAGGCGCATTCATCGGCGCACTGGTCGCGTTCGGGCTGGTGTTGCTCCTCGCCCACATCTCCGGTGGCAACAACGACCGGGTCGTCCTCGCGGGCGTCGCGAGCACCCAATTGTTCTCGGCGCTCACGTCGTTCGTCATCTTCGCGTTCGCCGATTCCGACGAGACCCGCGGCGTGATGTTCTGGCTGCTCGGCTCCCTGGAGGGTGTCCGCTGGGACGACGTGACCCTGTGCGCGATCGTCGTGTTCGCCGGCACCGCCCTGTGCCTGCGCTACGCGTACGTCCTCGACGCCTTCTCCTTCGGCGACGAGGTCGCAGCGTCCCTCGGCATCGCCGTCGGCAAGGTCCGCCTCCTGCTGCTGGTGGTCACGGCGGTCATCACCGCGACCCTCGTCAGCGTCGCCGGCGCGATCGGCTTCGTCGGACTGGTACTCCCGCACGCCGCACGATTCCTCGTGGGCCCCACACACAGTCGGCTGATCCCAGCGACCGCGGTGATGGGCGCCGTCTTCATGGTGTGGGTGGACGCCGTCTCCCGGGTCGCGTTCGCACCCACCCCGCTGCCGGTGGGTGTCGGCACCGCCCTCGTCGGCGTCCCCGCGTTCATCGTCATCCTGTCCCGGCGAAGGAGAGCCCTGTGACACTCCACGCAGACGGCGTCACCTGGAACCGCGGGGGCGCACTGGTCGTCGACGGCGTCACCGTCACACCGGCACAGGGTGCGACGGTGGGCCTGCTCGGACCCAACGGATCCGGCAAGTCCTCGCTCCTGCGCCTGCTGAACGGCGTCGTCCGCCCCACCTCGGGTGTCGTGACCCTCGACGGTAACGACCTCACCACCGTGCGTCGCAAAGACATTGCGCGCGCCGTCGCCGTCGTGAGCCAGCACGCCGACACCGATGTCGACATCAGTGTGCGCGACGTCGTGCGACTCGGACGCATCCCGCACCGCGGAACGTTCGGCGGCAACCCGGCTGCCGACGAGGCCGCCGTCGCCGCCGCTCTCGAACACACCGGCCTCACGGCGAAGGCGGATCGGCTCTGGCACAGACTGTCCGGCGGCGAGAAGCAACGAGTACAGATCGCCCGTGCCCTGGCGCAACAACCGCGCGAGCTGCTCCTCGACGAGCCGACCAATCACCTCGACATCCACCACCAGCTGGAGTTGCTCTCGCTCGTCACGCGGTTGCCGGTCACCAGTGTGATCGCCCTGCACGACCTCAACCTCGCCGCCATGTTCTGCGACACCGTCATCGTCCTGAAGGAGGGTCGCGTCGTCGCCGGCGGAACCCCCGCCGACGTGCTGACGTCGGACCTGATCGCCCAGGTGTACAACGTCCGCGCCGAGGTACTCGTCGACGAGGCGAAGGGACGGTTGTCCATCCTGTTCGAGCCGGGTCCCGTCCCCGTCCCCGTCCACTGAGGAACGACGACTCGTGACGGAAGCGGACACCCGTCGGCGCTTCGTGGGTCGATGGTCGCTGCCGAGCAGTCTGGCCGCGGCGACCCCGGAGGTCCGGCTGCTCGTCCTCACCCAACTCGCGTTCAACGTCGGCTTCTTCATGGTGCTGCCCTACCTGTCGGTGTACCTGTTCGACGATCTCGGTCTGCGGGCGGCGTTCGTCGGCGCCGTACTCGGTCTCCGCACCTTCTCGCAGCAGGGGCTGTTCTTCGTCGGCGGCTCGCTCGCCGACCGCTGGGGCGTCAAACCGGTGGTCCTCACGGGATGCGTCTGCCGCATCCTCGGTTTCGCCGGGTTGGCACTGTTCACGTCGGTGCCCGGCATCGTGGTCGCGACCGTCCTGACCGGGTTCGCGGGCGCAATGTTCTCGCCCGCTGTCGAATCGGCGCTCGCCACCGCCGCCGGCGGCACCGACGACGGGGGACGGTCCCGGGTGGACGCGTTCGCGCTGTTCAACGTGTGCGGGCAGATCGGGTCGTTCGCCGGGCCGCTCGTCGGATCGGTACTGCTGCTCACCGACTTCTCGGCCGCGTGCCTCGCCGCAGCCGGGGTATTCGTCGCGATCCTGGTCGCGCACCTGCGGTGGCTGCCGTCCGGGCCCGGCGCCCACGCCACCGACAGCTGGCGCGAGGGCTGGCGGGAGGTCCTCGGAAACACGCGGTTCCTTCTCTTCGCCGCGGCGATGAGCACGCAGTTGGTCGCGTACAACCAGCTGTACCTGCTACTGCCGCTGGAGGTGGAGCGCGCCTGGGGCTCGCAGTCCCCGCTCGGCTGGTTCTTCGCCCTGTCCTCGGTATTCGTCGTCGCCGCCCAGCTGCCCATCACGAGACGGGCACACACCCTCGCCGCCCTTCCCGTCGGCCTCGCCGTCATGGCCTGCGGTTTCGCCGTCATGGCCCTCGCCGTCCCCGCCCGACCCCGCGGGATACCCGGACTGATACCGCCCGCCGCCTTCGTGCTCCTGCTCGCGCTCGGCCAGATGATCGCCATGCCCATCGCACGAGATGCGATTGCCCGCATGGCCTCCGGCCGCCGGCTCGGGACGTACTACGGCGTGTTCGCCTCTATCGGCGGAGCCGCCGTCCTGCTCGGATCCGTAGCCCTCGGCGCCCTGATCGACGCCGTGCCGTCCACCGGGTGGCCCCTCGCCGCACCGTGGTGCGCAGTCGGAGCACTCCTCACCGGCAGCGCACTGACCGTTCGCGTCCTCCTCCGACACGTTCGGAACATCGACCGCGGATAGCCCGTCGTCGAGACACCCGGCCGATCCGACTCACGATTACAAATTCTCGCCCTGCCGCTGCGCGATGCTCCACGCCGCGATCTGCGCGCGGGAGGTGAAACCCAGTTTGGACAGGATGTGTTCCACATGGCCCTGCGCGGTGCGTTGCGAGATGACGAGCCTGCCCGCGATCGCCTTGTTCGTCAGGCCCTCGGCGACGAGTTCTGCGACTTGTTGTTCGCGCCGCGTGAGGCTCGTGGGTCCCGGCTCGATTGCGGTATCGGAAGGCCCCGTCTCGTCGAGGGCGTACGCTGCGGCGTCGTCGAATCGCATTTCGAGGCCCTGCCGGAATTCCGCCTCGAACGCGCGGTCACCGATCGCCAGGCGTGCCTGTTGCTCGAACCGGGCATGTTCGAGGTGTGCGCTCGGGAAAATGGTGCTCGGACTCCCCACCGTGTGAACAAGGGCCTCGGTGGCACCCATCAATCTGGCCGCGCGCCTCGGCGCCTCCTGATCCACCGCAATCCACGACAGGAGCTCCATACATCCCAAAGCGCTGATGCGGTCGTCCACCAGCCGTGCGAGCTGCAGCCCTCGCGTGACCAGATCCTTCGCACGGGGGCCCTCGCCGCGCCGCCAAGCGCCCATCGCAGCACCCCACAGAGACCATCCGCGGTACACGGATTCGCCGCGTGACTCGGTGACTTGCAGGATCTCCCGCTGACACTCCTCACTCCGGGTGCGGTCTCCGGCCGCGTCTCCGGCCAGCACGAGACCGAGCAGCGACCACATCAGATACAGCAGGTTGCCGTCCTCCCGGAGCACCGGAAGCGAGGATTCGAAGTACTCGCACGCCGCCGCGGACTCCCCGATGAACAGCGCATGCCAACCGGCTGCATCGGCCATCAGCGCCGCGCCGAGACGATCACCGACCTGAGCCGCCATCGCCGCTCCCCGCTCGGCATAGAGCGCCGACGCATCCGGGTCGCCATTGAGCCCCGACAGCGCACTGAGCACATACAACGCCTTGATCCGCTCCACACCGGGCGTGCCGCCCTGAACCGCCAGAAGCTGCGCGAGCCACCGCATGCCCTCGCGCAGCCGGCCCCGCACCCGCCAGTACGGGTACAGAGCCGCCGCCATCCGCAGTCCGGCATCCGCCTCACTCGGACCCGTCAGGCAGAACTGAAGGGCAGCACGGATGTTCGGAAGTTCGGCGTCGAGACGCGCGAGCCAGGCCACCTGCCGCGAGCTGATCCACTCCGACTCCGCCCGCAACACCAGGTGTTCGTACCAATCCCGGTGCCGACGCAACAGCGATGCGAACTCCCCGGTCTCCTGCAACCGTTCCGTACCGTAATCACGCAACGTCTCGAGCAGCCGATACCGCACCACCCCGCCCGCCTCTTCCCGGATCAGGATCGACTTGTCGATCAACGACCCCACCACATCGACCACCTGATCCGCACCCCTGACATGGCCGCAGATGCCTTCGACCGCGTCGAGCGCGAAGCCGCCCGAGAACACCGCCAACCGGCCCCACAACTCCCGCTCGGCCGGCGAACACAACTCGTGACTCCAGTCGATGCACCATGCCAAAGTCTGCTGCCGGACCGGCGCACCACGACCGCCCGTGGTCAGCAGCCCGTACCGATCTGTCAGCCGTTGCAGGATCTGATCCTCCGACATTGCCCGCAGCCGCACGGCCGCCAACTCGATCGCGAGCGGCAGACCGTCCAGTCGACGACAGATCCTCGCCACGACATCCTGATTGTTCCCGGTGACGGCGAAGCCCGGGACCACCATCGCCGCGCGTTCGGCGAACAGGCTCATCGCCTCGTGGTGGTCGATGTCCCCGCCGGCCGGGGACGGGCGGTCCGGGTCCGGCATGGTCAGGGGCGGCACCCGGTACACCGCTTCTCCCCCGATTCCGAGCGGTTCCCGGCTGGTCGCGAGAATCCGAAGTTCCGGGCACGCGCGCAGAAGGGAACCGGCGAGGTCGGCGGCCGGTTCGACAAGATGCTCACAGTTGTCCAGTACGAGCAGCGGTTTCCGTGCCACGAGGTACTCGACGAGCAATGCCTCGGGTGCGGCGCCCCCGCCCTCGCGAAGCCCCAACCCCGACAGGACCGCGTCGACGACGGCGCCCGGCTCCTGCACTTCCCCCAACTCGACCAACCACACGCCGTCGTCGAACGCGCGCAGGGAGTCCGCGGCGACCCGCAACGCGAGCCTGGTCTTTCCCACGCCCCCGATACCCGACAACGTCACGAGCCGCGACACCGACAGCAGCCGGCGAACCTCGACGATCTCACGGCGACGGCCGACGAAACTCGTCAGCTCATGGGGAAGATTCCCCACGTTCGCCCTGCCACCGAGCGGCATGAACCGTCACCTTCTCACGTACCCCCGCTGACCACGGTACCTCTGCCGATGGGCCGCGGTCTGGCGGTTCGCGACCGCCACCCGACGCGACCGGCGGGGAGGCAGTGTGTGCCTCGTTCAGTGTTGCCCTACAACGAGCTTCGAGTCCGAAGACGGCACTCGTCCTACCCTCGAATCCCGGACGAATTCGGCTGCAGCTCCTTTCGGCTCGCACACTGAGCCGCACCGCCTACCCGTCGGATGCCGACGCCCGAATCGGCCGGACGGGAGCGGTACCGACATCAGCCCGTGCGCCGCGCCGAAACGGCGGGCACGCCGATCCGTTCCCCTAGGACAATGACGTGACGACGCGAAGCGCCACCCGCATCGCCGGCCGAGGCGAGATCGACCCGGCCGATCCCGCCTCGGCACGGCCCCCATTGCGCGCCGTCCGCGAGTTCCTCGAGCAACTCACCCGGACCCCGGACCCCGAACCGCGTCGACGCCGTCGGGGTCGCCGACCTGCCCGGTTCCGCGGCCGCTTCCCGGGTTTCCTGCTTGCCGACGGGAAGCCCACCGACCACGGTGACGTCGCGGCCGATCTGCGCCACGCGGTGCTGGACGCACCTGCCACCACCGACCCATCCCTGCGCGCCGCCGCCGCAGCGGGCGGTCCACTGCCCGAACCCTGCCAGTCCTACGTCACCGCCGTCCGTGACGCGTCGTACACGATCACCGACACCGACATTGCCCGGCTCACCGCCGCGGGACACCGAGGATCAGATCTTCGAGATCACCGCGGCGGCAGCGGTCGGCGCGGCGCTCCGCAGCTTCGACGCCGGCCGGAACGCGCTCGGTCTCGAAGCCTGATCCGGAGTGTCAGTCCGTGATCGTGGGCGGCTCGGTCAGGAACGGGCGCAGCTCGAGCCATTCGTGGATCGGCTTCCCACCCGCACCCGGCGCCGCGGACAGGTCCCCAGCCAGCTCGAGCGCCCGCTCATAGGTCTCGACGTCGATCACCATCCACCCGGCGATCAGATCCTTCGTCTCCGCGAACGGGCCGTCCGTCACCGGCGGCCGCCCCTCCCCGTCGTAACGGACGAACGTCCCCTCCGGAGCAAGCGCCTGACCATCGACGAACTCACCGGTCCCCTCCAGCTTGGCCGCGAAATCCTGCATGTACTGCACGTGCGCCGAGATCTCCTCCGGCGTCCACTCCGCCATCGGCACGTCGTTCACCGCCTCCGGCGCGCCGCGGTAATGCTTGAGCAGCAAGTACTTGGCCATCATGTTCTCCTCGGTACGGATGCGACCCATTCTGGCCACATTCACCCCAGGGACGCAGCCGATCACCGGTTCTCGACATCGCCCCCGGAACTATTTCCGATCGAGGCGATCGAGCCAATCGCCGAGCAGCGCGGCGAGCAGTTCGGGCCGCTCGTGCACGAGCGCATGGCCGGCGTCCTCGAGGACGGCCAGGGTGGCGTGCGGGTAGCGCTCGGCCAATTCGCACGCGTCGGCGTACCCGGCGACCGAATCGCGCCGGCCCGCCACGATCAACGTCTGCCCCGCGAACGCACTCGATCCGACGTCGACCGCCCACCCGGCGAAGATGCGTCCGAGCGCATCCTCGTCGACGAGCGTCGTCCCCGGCACCACATGGTCGCGGTAGCGGCGAGCGGTGGCCCGGGTGCGCACGACGAAGTACTCGTCGAACCCCGCCCACAGCGCACGCTCGAGCTCGTCGTAGGCATCGGCGTCCTGACGAACCACGCTGTGCTCGGGCACATTCCGCGACCGCTCGGGGACCGGGCACAGCAACGCCAGGCCGAGCACCACGTCTGGTCGCTGCGCGGCCACACCACGAGCCAGATAGGCGCCGTACGAATGCCCGACCAGCATCACCGGGCCCGCCCCCAGGCCGTCGATGAAGTCGCCGAGCAACGTCACCACATCGTCGTTGCAGGTCAGCCCACCCGCTGTCGACAGGCCCATCCCCGGCAGGTCCGGGTAGATCCGCCGGTACCCGGTGGCCGGAACGACGGCCTCGATGGCCGCCTCGATCTCACGATGATCCACGCCGGCACCGTGCAGGGCGACAATCGGCAACCCACTGCCGTGCTCGACCCAATGGACCACGGCTTCGTCGATCCGGCGTTCCATGGCAACACCCTAACGATCCAAGGACCACACGAGTCGCACGAAGAACAGCCAGTCGGGCAAACGGGGGGGCAAGATTACGCAGCATCCTCTCGCAGGCAAGTGCAAGCGATCGGAACATTTCGTAGGCCTACACCCTACGAAATGCGCATCGGAGGGGTAGCAGTAACCAGCGCGCAGCACAGCCATACCGGCCCCACCGAACTCGTCGATACCCACTCGGGGCCGCAATGCTGACCACTCTGAGCAAACCATCCTCGATTTGGCGCGGTGTCGGCAACTCGGTGATGTCGAGATCGAAATCCCCGCCCTCACGCGAGCCGAAACTTGGGCGAGGACACGGTCGTGAGACTCGACGGCCGGAAAATGGTTGGCGGGCAGGACGCCCGCACTGCTAGCGTTCGGAAGACCGTGACTTCGAGCGAGGAGGTGAGACCCATGACCGCAGTACGCAGGTGGGTGCTCCCCCTCTTCACGGCCGGGCGATCGACGTAGGTGTCGCCGGGAGCGCCTCGACAACAAGGCAATCCCGAAAGGCAACACCATGCACTTCACCTCTGAGACATCGGCGAACGGTGTCATCGAACGCAACTTCACCCTGGGCGAGATCACCGGCGTGCTCTGGTCACCCGCATCCAGAACCGTCGGCGCGCCGCTGCTGCTGTCGGGGCACAGCGGCGGCATGCACAAGAAGGCACCGGGGCTGGTGGCCGGCGCACTCCACTGCGTGACCACGTACGGATACACCGTCGCCGCCATCGACGCGCCCGGACACGGTGACCGGCCGCGGAACACTCAGGATCGACGGTGGGGCGACGCGATCCACCGGGCCCGGGCGGCGGGCGAGCCGATCGCCCCGATCGTCATCGACTACAACGCGTCGCTGGCGGAGCGTGCGGTGCCGGAATGGCAGGCCACCCTCGACGCCCTGCAGGCACTCCCCGAGATCGGCGCCGATGCGCCCGTCGGCTACGGCGGCATGACGCTGGGTGTCGTGACCGGGCTGATGTTGGCGACGGTCGAACCCCGGATCGCCGCCCTGAGCATCGGTGCGGTCTTCGTCGACGACGCTCTGATCGAGACGGCACGCAAGATCACCGTTCCGATCGAGTACCGGATTCCGTGGGACGACGAATACATCGACCGCCGAGCCGGCCTCGCACTGTTCGACGCCTTCGGCTCGAGGGAGAAGACACTGCACGCCCACCCGGGTGGGTACACCCAGGTGCCCGAATACGAGCGCGACAGCTCGGCCCGGTTCTTCGCCCGCCACCTCCGCCGGGACGGCGCGACACCGGCCTGACGTGACCGGTAGCGGCGGCCGACCACCAGATTCGCCGACGCCGAATCACCCACCGCCTGTCGAGGACTGCGGCGGGTGATTCGGCAACACGGTCAGACGAGTTCGGCCTGGTAGTCGATGTTCGGACGTAGTGCTGCCCAGCCGAATCCCAGTGCCGCGCAGAGCGGGATCAGCAAGAGCAGCCACCGTGCGACGCCGCCCTGCCCGCCGAGCAGGACGCCGTAGTTCTGCACGGCGAGCCAGACGACCACCGCGAACCCGAGGAGCGCACCGGCCGGTGCCACCCTGGTCTTCCAGATGCTCGTCTCCAGACGGGTGCGGGCGAAGAAGGCGATGATCGACGCCGAGGTGAGGGCGAGGATCACGATGAGCGAGACGGTACCCAGCGAGAGCAACCAGCTGAACGTCACGGTGATCGGGTCCGCTCCGGCGAGGGCGAAGGCGGCGAGGAGGATCGCGAGCGAGATGCCGACCACCAGGGCAGCCGCAGCGGGGGTGCCGGTCTTGGCGTTGGCTTCACCGAGGCGGTGCGGCAGCACTTTCGCTCGCCCCAGCGCATAGAGGTAGCGGGAGAACATGTTCTGGAAGCCGATGAGCATGGCGATGAAGCTCGTGACCACCAGGATTTCCATCACGGTGCTCAACCAGGGACCGACTTCGGCCTCGGCGACGGCGAACACGAATCCGGCCGGGTCGTCGGTTGCGGCGGCCTGGACGGTGTCCGCGCCGACGGAGTTGCCCAGCGCCCAGGTGGTCAGGGCGTAGAAGACGCCGATGAACGCGATCGAGGTGTACACGGCGCGGGGAATGGTGCGGTGCGGGTCCTTCGCTTCCTCGGAGAAGACGACGGTGGCCTCGAAACCGGTGAAGCAGGTGATGCAGAACAGGAACGCCACACCGAGCCCCGGACCGACCAATGCGGAGGGATCGAAGGCCTCCAGCGAATTCCCCGAGACACCGCCCCCGAAAATGATCGCGACGTCCAGGACGACGAAGGCGGCGATCTCGGCCAACACGAGCAGTCCCAGCACCTTCAGGCTGACGTCGACACCGCGGACGGTGAGCGCGGTGACCAGGGCCAGGGTGGCGAACAGCAGCACCCACGCCGGCACGTCGACACCGAGTTTGTCGGTGATCAACTGTTGCGCGAACACCGAGTACTGGGACCACAGGGCCGCCTGCAGCGCCGTGTAGGCCAGGATGGCCAGCCCGGCGGCGGCAGTGGCCAGCCGCGGCCCGAATCCCTGTGCGATGTACGCGACGAACCCGCCGGCGTTGGTGATGTGCCGGCTCATCGTCACGTACCCCACGGAGAAGACCACGAACAGGAGGGCAGCCAGCAGATACGTCGCGGGGGCGGCAACGCCGTTGACGGAGAAGACGACGGGTGAGGCGCCGACGATCGCGGCCATCGGTGCGACTGCGGCGACGACGAAGAACACGATCGCTGCGACCCCGAGCCTGCCGGCCCGCAGCCCCGCCCGACCCTCCCCGGGTGGCTCGTTGTGACCGGTGTTCTGCGGCGGGACGGCCTGGTGGGGAGGGGTGGACATGGGAGCCTCCGAAGAAAGACATTCGCGGGGTAGTGCGGGGTGGGTGTCGCGGCGTGTTCGTGGGTGACAGTTGGCGGACGGATCCGCGTCAGGCCGTGGGTCCGGGGCGGGCGTCGTCGACGGACGGCGTGCGTTCGAATTCGCGCGCGTACGAGCCCATGGTGATGTTGACCAGGTCACCGCTCTGCTGGTCGATGCCGAATTGGATGCCGACGGTGCGGAGGGCGTTCAGGTCGACCAGGACCATGCCCTCGACGCCGACGTTCTTCTCCAGCCAGGAGAACAGGTATGTGTGCTCGCGCAGCTTCCAGTAGGTGCAGCTGTCGGTGTCACCCACACCGAGCTCGGCGCCGCCGATGCACAGCCAGGTGAAGAGGTTCTCGTTGAGGTAGACGTGGTCGTAGACGTCGTCGCGGCTGTAGGCGTAGCGCACCCGGCGCCCGATCAGCTCGTCGGTCGGCTCGTGGGCGTCGGCTGAGGTGGCGGCGCTGCCGGCGATCTGGCCCTGGAACCACCGCTGGCGGGCAAGGTGGGGGTTGGGGCCGAGGCCGAGTTCGCCGACCGCGCCGGTGACCTGACCGGTGGTCAGATCGAGGGCGGCGCTGACGACCACCGGGTGGTCCTCACCGCTGCGCCGGTAGTGGAGGTAGAACAGTCCGGGCTGCATCTCGAACAGCTCGTAGGTCTCGGTGCCGGCCTGCTCGCCGGTGCGCCAGCTCAGTTCTGCTTCGGAGAATGCGTGGGTGAGGGTGAACTCGTCACCCGAATCCACGAATCGGGCGTTCAGGGTGAGTTCCCGGCCGTCGAGGGCGCGGCTGTAGGCGGGCCGGTATTCGTCGAAGCCGTCGGCCATCTCGCTCAGCGAGGCCCAGTCGTCCTTGTTCCAGCTGAAGGCCGAGGTAGTGGAGGTGCTCATGATTTCAGGTGTCCTTGAATCTGTGGTGGGTTCTGATGGGTCGTTCGGGGCCGGGTCAGCCGAGGTTGACCCAGACGCCCTTGGTCTCGGTGAATTCGTCGATGGCGTTGGAGCTCATCTCCCGGCCCCATCCGCTGGAACCGAATCCGCCCCACGGGGCAGCGGGATCGAGGAACGGCAGCATGTTCACGAAGACGCTGCCGGCGTGGATCGACGCGGCGAGGTTGTGCGCCAGCTCGAGGTCCTTGGTCCAAATACATGCGGCCAGACCGTAATCGGTGTCGTTGGCGCGGGCGGCGAGCTCGTCGGCGTCGTCGTAGGACAGGATCGACAGCACCGGCCCGAAGATCTCCTGCCGGGCGATGGTCATGTCGTCGCGCACACCCGAGAACACGGTGGGGGCGAAGAAGTTCCCGCCGGACAGCTCGCCGCCGACGCGGCTGCCGCCGGTCACCAACTGCGCGCCCTCGGCGACTCCGGCGTTGACGAGGCGCTCGACGTGGTCGGCGTGTTCGGGCGAGGCCAGCGGGCCGATCACCGTCTCAGGCGACATGCCGGGACCGATCGGCAGCGCGCTCGCCGCGGCGGCGATCTTCTCGGTGAACTCGTCCACCCTCTTCGAATCGACGAAGAACCGCGTGTAGGCGGCACAGACCTGACCGCTGTTGAGCAGGGCGCCCTGCAGGTTCCCCGCGACCGCGGCGTCGATATCCGCATCCCGCGCAATGACACTCGGCGCCTTACCGCCGAGTTCGAGAGTGACCCGCTTGAGGTTGCCCGAGGCGGCGACGACGATTTGCTTACCGACCGCGGTGGACCCGGTGAACGACACCTTGTCGACGTCGGCGTGCTCGGTGAGGGCCTTGCCCGCCGCGGGACCGCCGGTCAGGCAGTTCACGACTCCGGGCGGGAACCCGGCCTCTACGCACAGCCTGGCCAGGAACACCGTGCTCAGCGGCGTCTGCTCGGCGGGCTTGAGAATCACCGTGTTGCCGCAGGCCAGCGCCGGGGCCAGCTTCCAGGCGGCGATCATCAGCGGGAAGTTCCATGGGGTGATCAGCGCGCACACGCCGACCGGTTCACGGCGGGTGTAGTGCATCGTGTTGGGGATCGACACCGCCGAGTTCTTGCCCTCGATCTTGGTGCACCAGCCGGCGTAGTAGCGGAAGACCTCGGCGGCCATGGTGAGGCTGACCGTCTTCGCGACCCCGAGCGGCTGCCCCTGGTCGCGGGTTTCGAGTTCGGCGAGTTCGTCGGCGTGCTGCTCGATCAGGTCGGCGACCTTCCACAGCAGCCGTGCGCGAGCGGCCGGCACCAGCGCCTTCCAGGCCGGATCGGTCAGTGCCTGCCGCGCCGCCGCGACCGCGGCGTCCACATCGGCGGTGCCGGCGTCCGCGACCGTGCCCAGCGGCTCACCCGTCGCCGGGTCGTAGGTCTTGAACTCGGCACCGGACCGGGCCGGAACCCAGCGGCCGTCGATCAGCAACTGCTCGCGCACATCCATTGTGAGAACTCCTCGAAATACTCGTGACCAGGCCACGTGACGTGAGTCTCACTCTGCTCCGGGATTCGCGGAACCGCATTGCCCGAAACCGTACAAACATTGACTAATCCCGCATACCTTCGGTGGCGCCGAGTCAATCGAGAGCGGTCGCGGCCGACGAGTCGCGCGCCACGAAAGTCGAATTCCGTTTCAGCAAACTATATTTGGGATTTCACGCGTCGCCCACCTCACTCGGCAAGTGAGCGCAGAAACCGGCGAAGATGCGCGAGCGCGGCCTCGTTGAGTTCGGGGCGATCGAGAGTGATCTGCTGAAAGATCAGTCCGTCGGCGGCCGCGATGAACAGTTGGGCCATCGCCTCGTCGCAGTCGATTCCGCCGTGCGCCAACTCTTCGCGCAGGGCCTGCCGATAGGTGCCGTACAGCGACTCGACGTGCGGACGCAGTTCGGGACGCCGCCGCGATTCGAGGATCAGTTCGTACTGGAAGGCCTGCTCGTCGGGGTTGGCGACGACCATCCCGATCAGCCCGGCGAAGAGCGCGTCGAGGTCCCCGGTGCCCGGCCGGGTGCTGATCGAGGTGACGCTGTTTTCGACGGAGTACTGCAGGGCGGCCTCGAGCAGGGCGTCCCGGCTGCCGAAGTGGTGGGCGACCAGGCCGTGCGTGACGTTCGCCTCGCGAGCGACGGCGCGGTAGGTCAGTTTTCGCAGCCCCTGGGCGGCGACGACGTGGACGGCCGCGGCGAGCAACGCCTGCCTACCCTCGCCGTACATCGGCGAACTCCGACCCGGTGTGGACGCAACAGCGGTCATCGGTGTCCTCCAGGATTCTTTTCATCTATCCACTTGACTAGTTCTACAGCACGGGGCATATTTGTGCCACCGATCACATCTATCCATCTGGATATTTTGCATCTGTTCGTTCGCGGTCCGGTCGGCCGCACCACTGCCCTCGGCACGCAGAAGGACCCCCACCATGACGAATACAGCAGACAACGAACCGCAGGCCACGCTCGCTGACCGGGAGGCGTCCGGCGCAGTCGCCATCGTCACCGGCGGTGGGAGCGGGATCGGTGCAGCCACCGCGCAGGCGCTCACTGCCGCCGGCTGGTCGGTGGTGATCTGCGGACGGCGTGCGGACGCGCTCGAGCGGGTGGCCGACGCCACCGGGGCACATCCGATCGTCGCCGACACCACCGACGCGGCCGCCGTAGCCCGCCTCGTCGAGAGCACCGTCACTCGCTTCGGGCGCATGGACGGACTGGTCCTCAACGCCGGAATCGTCCGGCCCGGCCCGGTCGGCGAATTGTCCGACAGCGATTGGGCGGCAATGGTCGAGACGAACCTCACCGCGCCCTACCGTCTGCTGCACACCGCCCTGCCGCACCTGGTCCGGAACGGCGGGGCGGTGGTCGGGGTGTCCTCGGTCAGCGGGCTGCGCGCCTCGGGCGGAACCCCCGGCTACAACGCCACCAAGGCGGGACTGAACATGCTGCTGCAGTCGGTCGCCGTCGACTACGGGCCACAGGGCGTGCGCGCCAACGTCGTCTGCCCCGGTTGGACCCGCACCGAGATGGCCGACGAGGAAATGGCCGAACTCGGCGGTGAACGCGGCCTCGACGCGGAGCAGGCCTATCGTCTCGCCTCCGCACTCGTCCCGCTGCCGCGGCCCGCGCACGCTGCCGAAGTCGCTGCCACCATCGCGTGGCTGCTCTCCCGCGCCGCCTCCTACGTCAACGCCGCGGTGCTGCCAGTGGACGGCGGGCACAGCGCGGTCGACGTAGGCACCGTCGCCCTCGACCCACGATTCTCGCTCGCCGTCTCCATGTCCTGATGGACCACATCCGCACAGTACGAACTGCTCACTCGACGCCCTACCCACGATGGAAAGAAGAACCGATGCCAACCGCGTTGCTCAATGGCCGCATCTACACCGTCGACCCGGCCACGCCCTGGGTGCAGGCCGTTCTGATCGACGACGGCATCTTCACGGTCGTCGGGTCCGACGACGACGTCCGTGACGCAGCCCCGGAGGGAACCGAGTTCGTCGACCTCGACGGTCGCATGGCGATGCCCGGGCTGCACGATGCCCACACCCATCTGCTGTTCAGCGGGTTGAAGTTTCGCTACGAGGCTCGTCTGACACCGGGCGGCTCCCCGCAGGAGATCGTGCACGACCTCAGCCACTGCAGATGCGCCGAACTCGTCGACGAGGACGTACAGCCCTGGATCGTCGGCGGCGAGTTCGTGCCCGCCGACTTCGCCGCGGGAGAACTGGACCGCAAATTCCTCGACGAGGCGTTTCCCGATCAGCCGGTCTTCCTGTACGACTACACCATTCACCACGCCCTGGCCAACACCACCGCACTCGACCTCGCCGGGCTCTCCGCCGACTCGGTGGACCCGCCCGGTGGCCGGCTGGTCCGCCGGGAAGGGACGAACGAGCTGACCGGGGAACTCGTCGAGCAGGCCCGCTGGCCCGTGATGCGCGCCATGTCCGATTATCGTGCCGGCATCTACCGTGACGCCGTCGGCTGGGCCGCGTCGGTGTGCCATCAATACGGCATCACGTCCGTGCAGGAAGCCTCCGCGTCCCCGCAGGCGCTCGCGGCCTACCGGGACCTCGACCGGGACGGCGCACTGAACCTGCACGTTGCCGCACACCTGGTCTGGAAGGAGGAGGGTTTCGGGATGGCCGATACCGCCGAACTCGACCGCACCATCGCCGAACGAGCGGCATTCGCCAGTGAACACTTGGACACCGGACGCATCAAGATCTGGCTCGACGGGTCGCCCCTGCCGCCGCACATGACCCAGGCGGACCTCGACGCACACGGCACCGTCGACCCTACCAACATTCTCGTCGACGAAGATCAACTCACCGAGGTGCTGCGCGGATTCGACGCGGCCGGATTGTCGGTGAAAATCCACTGCGCCGGTGCGGGTTCCGTGCGGGCCGCACTCGACGCCTTCGAGACCGTCCGCCGGACCAACGGCACGGGCGGCCCGGCCCACGAGATCGCGCACTGCCCGTTCATCCACGACGACGACTACAAGCGATTCGGTCAACTCGACATGATCGCCGAGATGTCGCCCGCAATCTGGCATCTCGACATTCCCGGGCACGACGATGCGTTCAAGTTCCGCACCATCCTCGACTCGGGTGCCACGATGACCGTCGGCTCGGACTGGATCATCACCCCGAATCCGAACCTGTTCCCGGCCCTGCAGGGCATGCTGCAACGCGGAGACGAGACCGTCGACCTCACCACCGCCGTGCATCTGATGACCCTCGGCGGCGCACAGGTCGTCGGCCGTGATCACGTGCAGGGCACGATCACCGCCGGGAAGTCCGCCGACCTGATCGTGCTCGACCGCAACATCTTCGAGGTCCCGCCCGAGCAGGTCGGATCCACGCAGGTGCTGCGGACCCTCTTCGAGGGGCGCATCGTCTTCGACACCGACGCATCGACCCCCGCCGATCTGCATCGGCCCTGAGCGCAATACACCCCTTCCGACTGTTGACCAAACCTGGAGGATCCACCGTGTCCAACCCTGATTTCGACACCGTCGCAGCCTTGTACGAGGCGTGGAACACCCGAGACATCGCGGCCTGGGTCGATTCGTTCACCCCCGATGCAACCTGGACGAATCTGCCCACCGGAGAGGTCCACGCCGGTCACGACGGGATGGCGGACAACTACCAGCGCTGGGACGGGCCGTTCCGCGACGGAACGTGCGAGAAGCTCACCTTCGCCGGGGGCGACGGGCTGATCGTCACCGAGTTCGTTGCCGTCGGCACCCACACCGGCCCCCTCACGACCCCGGACGGAGAGGACATCCGCCCCACCGGTCGCACACTGTCGGTTCCCTTCTGCGACATCCACCGGGTCGAGGACGGCCGGATCGCTTCGACCCGGCGGTATTGGGATCAGCTCACCGTCCTCACCCAGCTCGGACTGCACTGAGCCTGGACTTCCTCCACTCACGAAGGACCACCCGATGCCCCACACTCTCGACGATCGACGCACTCCCTTCGACAGCACCGATCCCAACTCCAAGGGACGCGTGGCACTGATCGTTCTCTTCTCCTCCGTTGTCGGCATGCTCCTGCTGATGGCCCCCGCCGTGGCAAGTCAGCTCCAACTTCAGCTGGGCCTGAATCCCTCACAGACGGGCGACTTGTTCTCGGCCGAACTCGGTTCGATGAGCTTCGCCTCGATCCCCGCACTGTGGTGGATGAAGAAATTCAACATCCGGACGATGTCCACGATCTTCGGCGTGATCTTCATCGCCGGCAACATCAGCTCCGCGTACATCGACGACTACGGCACCCTGCTCGCCGTACGCTTCCTGACCTCCCTCGCGGGCGGGTCACTGATGGTCCTGTGCATGTCGCTCGCCGCACAGACCCACGACCGCAACCGCGTGTACGGACTGTGGGTGATGGGGCAATTGTCCTTCGGGGCAATCGGATTGGCGGTACTTCCGCACTTCTTCGACAACTTCGGAATCGGCATCGTGTACTGGACCCTCGCCGTGCTGATGATCCTCGTTCTGCCGCTCGCACGATTCCTGCCGGAGCGTAACGTCACGGCCGGCCACGCCGGCACAGACGCGACCGGACCGACACGCAACTACGTGCTGCGCGCCGCATTCGGGCTCGTCGCGGTGCTCGCCTTCTACGTGAGCCTCAGCGGAATCTGGACGTTCGTCGGCGGTGTCGCCGCTGCATCCACCATCGGCACCGAAACCTCGAGCGCGATCTTGTCGATCGCCACCGTCCTGGGTATCGCCGGTTCGGCACTGGCCACCGTCCTGGGCGCCCGGCCGAGCACGAGAACCAACCTTCTCGTCGGGTATGTGGCGATGACCCTGTCGGTCGGTCTGCTCGCCGGAATGCCGGGACTGCTCCGATTCACCATTGCAGCACTGCTTTTCAAGTTCACCTGGACGTTCATCCTCCCCTACATCATGTCTACCCTGTCCGGACTGGACCGGTCGGGACGACTGGTGAACCTCGCCAACATCGCCATCGGCGGCGGCTTCGCGATCGGCCCGTTCATGGGAGGCCGCCTCGTCGAGAGCGCGGGCGGATACGGAACGTTGATCGCGGTCAGCGCCGCGGGACTGGTCCTGTCGCTGGCACTGATCATGGCTGCCCAGCCCCGGCGGACCACTGCGCCTGCCGTCACCACCCCGGTTCCGCAGATGGCCGAGTAGGGCTCTCAGTCGACAGGCTGATCGAGAGCACCGCCGGCCGACCGATAGCGGCCGGCGGTGACTCCGAAACGCGCCTTGAACAACCTCGAGAAATGCGCCGGGTCGGAGAACCCCCAACGCGCTCCCACTGCGGCCACCGGGAGGTGGCAAAGTCGCGGGTCGAGGAGATCTCGCCGGCACTGCTCGAGTCGGCGTTCTCGGATCCACCCGCCCACGGGGGTGCCGTCCGCCTCGAAGATCTTCTGCAGATGCCGCACCGAAATATGATGCGCGGCAGCGACCATCGCCGTATCGAGGCCCGGATCCGTCAGATGCTCCTCGATGAACGTGCCGACCCGGACGCGGAGGGCCGTGTGCCGCGATTCGAGCGACAGGCTGTCGGTGATCTGCAGTTGCTCGGCGAACGCCGCGGCGAGCACGTCGAGGACCGCGTCGTTGAGATGCACCGCCACCGCGGGCTCGGTATCGAACACCCGCTCGCCCAGATCCTTGACGAACGGCGCGACCAGGGCGCCCATGCCTTGGCGACCGGAGATCCGCCGTGCCGTGAGCTCCGCTATCCCGGCGGGCGGAATCCGCAGCAGCTCGCGCGGGAACATCATGACCAGCATCCGGAACCGGTCGTCGAACGAGAGTTGATAGGGCCTGGTCGTGTCGTAGATCGCGAAGTCACCGGGGGTCAACGCCGCCTCGCGGTCGTCTTGCGTCAGCACGCAGTAGCCGCGGACCTGCAAACCCACCTTGTAGAAACCCGGATCGCTCGCGCGGATCGTCCTCGGGGTGCGGCGCACCGTGTGCGCCGAGGCGACAACCTCGGCAACCTGGACCTGACCGAGGGAGGTGCCATGGATATAGCCCTCGAAATCGGTATCGGGGGCGATCGACGTCTCCAAGGGGACGAAACTGTCGGTCACCGACTCCCGGAACGTGTCGAGATCGAGTGATCGATCCCGGCGTTCGACAATCTCACCCATAGCTGACTCGGTCCTCGATGCCGGCGCACAACTGCGTCGCCGGTTCCGACGAGGAGGGCGACACGCTTCGTCCGGAACTGTTCTGCCGGAGCAGTTCCCGAAGATGGGCGAGAGCCCTCTCGGTCAGCTCGGGGGGACCGAGGGTGATCTGATGGAACACCAGGCCATCGGCGGCCACATAGATGAGGTGACTCAACGCCGGGTCGGGGTCCATCCCGGCGCACTCGAGTTCGAGCTGCAGCCGGTCGACGTACGCCCGGTAGATCGCCTCGACGTAGGGGCGCAACTCCGGCCGGCGCCGAGATTCGAGGATCAGCTCGTATTGGAAGGCGAGGTCGTCGGGGTTACTTTCCACCATCGTCGCCAATCCGGCGAAGACGGCGTCGAGGTCACCACTTCCCGGACGGGTGCTGATCGAGGTCACGCTGTTGTCTACGGAGAACTGCAGCGCCGCCTCGAGCAACGCGTCGCGGGACCCGAAGTGATGCGCCACCAGCCCGTGCGCGACACCGGCCTCACGCGCCACCGCCCGATACGTCAATTTCCGCAGGCCCTGCTCGGCAACCACACGCACCGCCGCGGCCAGGAGGGCGGTGCGCCCCTCCCCGTAGCGGGGCGTCTGCCGGGCTGAGCCCTCTTCGGAGACGGTCATCGCGGTAACTCCTCGCTGTCCACTTGGCCAGTTTCACGAGAAGTGTAAACGCCGGACAGCTCGCTGTCCAGATGGACAGATTTTGATTCGAACTGACTCTCGCGAGCACCCTCGGCCCTAGACTCGGCCCATGGGAAGGACCGACCGCGCCAGCCGGGTGATCGCGGCATCACCGGCGACCGTGTACGACGCCCTGCTCGATCGGGAATCCGTCGAGGCCTGGTTGCCGCCGGAGGGCATGCGGGGTCGGATCGAGCACTGGGACCCCCGGCCCGGTGGCGGGTTCCGGATGATCCTGACCTACCTCGACCCTGCCGAAAGTCCCGGCAAGAGTTCGGCGGCGACGGATGTCGTCGACGTCGGGTTTGCAGCCCTGGTGCCGCCGGAGCGGGTGGTGCAGCAGGCGGTGTTCGAGGCCGACGACCCGTCGTTCGCGGGCACCATGACGATGACCTGGCAACTCACCCCCACCGGTGGCGGGACCGAGGTGACCGTCACCGCCACGGACGTGCCACCGGGCATCAGCCAAGCGGACCACGAGGCCGGCATCGTGTCCTCACTTGCCAACCTGGCGTCGTATGTCGAGACGTCAGGTCGCCAGTGAGGCGGGTTCACGCCGGTAACAGCGCGAGCAGTTGACGGTGGGACACCTCGTCGCGGTCGGTGTCCGGGCGGTCGCTGCGCTGCGAGCACGCTGGAGGGTGTCGACGGCGAGGGCGACGGACTCGCACTGGCCGAGGGTGTAGTCCTCGTTCTCGATCGAGAGCGGTCCGGAATAGCCCGCGTCCCGGAGTGAACTGCTGGGCAATGCCGAGACCCGCCCCGATCAGGACGAGCCGTCGGATCCAGCGCACCCCCAGGTCGATGACGCCCGCGGTTTTCGCCTGCTCCGAAGTTGCCGGGGGCGATGGTCCGGCAAGTGTGACGCATCGCAAGCCCGAGCGACCGC
Source organism: Rhodococcus sp. USK10 (assembly GCF_019378875.1). Taxonomy (NCBI): domain Bacteria; kingdom Bacillati; phylum Actinomycetota; class Actinomycetes; order Mycobacteriales; family Nocardiaceae; genus Rhodococcus; species Rhodococcus sp. USK10. The sequence goes on along the minus strand of NZ_CP076048.1, from coordinate 5,500,882 downwards.
GGCGATGCAATTTTGCACATCCCCTGTGCAGGTTCGGTGATTCCGCGATCGTCCCCGCGCGGGCACACTCGAAACCGTTCCCGGCGGAGAGCGACGCACAGCGGCCCGCTTCCCGGGATTCACCCACGACCTGTTGTTCGGATCGATGCCCCGTGCGTGGAACGTCGGCAACCACAAGGAGTACAGATGAGCAAGATCGCTTTCCTCGGGCTCGGAAACATGGGCCTGGGTATGGCCACGAATCTGACGCGAGCCGGCCACACGGTCGTCGGATTCGATCCCTCCCCGGCGGCCGCGGAGAAGGCGAAAGCACACGGAATCGCCTTCGCTGACAGTGCCGTCGCCGCTTCCGAGGATTCCGACGTGATCATCACGATGCTGCCCAGCGGCAAGCACGTGCTCGACGTCTACGCCGACCTGGTCCCGGCTGCGCGGGCGGGAACCCTGTTCCTCGACTGCTCGACGATCGATGTCGCCGATGCGCGGGCCGCCGCCGAACTCGCCGTCGCCGCCGGTCACAGCGCCGTGGACGCCCCCGTCTCCGGCGGCACCGTCGGTGCGGACGGCGGAACCCTCACATTCATGGTCGGTGGCCCGGCCGACGCGGTGGACCAGGCTGCCACGTTCCTCGACGCCATGGGGTCCCGCATCGTCCGATGCGGCGACGCCGGCGCCGGACAGGCCGCGAAGATCTGCAACAACATGATCCTGGGAATCTCCATGATCGCCGTCAGCGAAGCTTTCGCGCTGGGCGCCAAGCTGGGCCTGACCGACCAGGCACTGTTCGACGTCTCGTCGACCGCGTCCGGTCAGTGCTGGGCACTGACGACCAACTGCCCGGTCCCCGGGCCGGTGCCGACCAGCCCCGCCAACCGCGACTACGCCGGCGGATTCGGGAGTGCGTTGATGCTCAAGGATCTTCGCCTCGCGCAAGCCGCCGCCACCGACAACGGGGTGGACACCTCGCTCGGACGGCGTGCGACCGAACTGTACGAACAGTTCGTCGCTCAGGACGGCCCGGGCCGTGACTTCTCCGCGATCGTGACGGCGATCCGTTCCGGCGCCTTCGACGCGAAGGCATGACCCGTGCGCATCATTCTGACAGGACCGCCCGGAGCGGGTAAAGGAACTCAGGCTCAGTCGCTTTCGTCGGAACTGCAGATCCCGCACATCTCGACAGGCGATCTGTTCCGCAGCCATATCGCGCAGGGCACGGAACTGGGCCTGCGAGCGAAGTCGTTCCTCGATGCAGGCGACCTGGTGCCGGACGACGTCACCATCGGGATGGTGGTGGGGCGACTCGCCGACGACGACACGACCGCCGGGTTCATTCTGGACGGCTTCCCCCGCACCGTGGCTCAGGCAATCGCCCTCGACGAAGTCCTGGCCGAGCAGCTGATCCAAATCAACGCTGTTCTCGACTTTTCGATCGCGGACGATGCGGTCGTCGGGCGGATGCTGGCCCGCGGACGCGCCGACGACACCGAGGACGTCATCCGTCGACGTCTGCGGGTCTATCACGACGAGACCCGCCCGCTGCTCGACTACTACTCGGCACTGCTGCTGACGGTCGATGCGGACGGGGAGGTCGACGACGTCTACGCCCACGCGATCGACGCGCTGTCCGAGCGCGGAAGTGTCGCGCCCACTCCCTAGCACTGCCCCCATTGCTTCCGTCTTCGCTGCACTCGCAGCAGAGCTATCCCTTATCAAGGAGATTCCGACATGACCTCCACTCAGCCCACACTCGCTGATCTCGCGATTCCCGAAGCCCGCGACTACCCCATGTTCGTCGACGGCGGTTGGGTCGAAGCCCGCTCCGGCGAATGGACGGACGTGACGACCCCGGTCCTGCGTGAGCACGTGATCGGCCGCGTCCCGTCGTCGAGCACCGAGGATGTCGATCGGGCGGTCCGCGCGGCGAACAAGGCGTTCCCGCAGTGGCGTTCCCAGCACTTCACCGCACGGGCCCGGATCCTGGCGAAGATCGCCGACGCCATCGACGCCCGCTCCGAGGAACTCGCACGGCTCACCGCCCTCGACACCGGCAACGCGCTGCGCACCCAGGCCCGCCCCGAGGTCGCCACCCTGGCGAACCTGTTCCGCTACTTCGCCGGCGTCGCGGGTGAGATCAAGGGCACCGTACTGCCTGCAGGCGACGACCAGCTGCAGTACTCCCGGCAGGAGCCGCTCGGCGTCATCGGCGCCATCCTGCCCTGGAACTCCCCGCTGATGATCGCCGGCTTCAAGATCCCCGCGGCCCTCGTCGCCGGCAACACCGTCGTCGTCAAGGCCGCCGAAGCCGCACCGCTCAGCGTCCTGCTGCTCGCCGAGATCTGCGCCGAATACCTGCCCGCCGGTGTCCTCAACGTCCTCACCGGATCCGGCAGGGTGGCCGGTGAGGCGCTCGTGCAGCACCCGGACGTCCACAAGGTCTCCTTCACCGGTTCCACCGAGGTCGGCCGACACGTGGCCCGCGAAGCCGGCGGCCGCCTGGCCCACGTCTCCCTCGAACTCGGCGGCAAGAACCCGTCCATCGTGTTCCCCGACGTCGACGTCGACGACGACTTCATCAACCAACTGCTGCTCTCCACCCGCGTGCACCGGCAGGGCCAGAGCTGCACCGCCGGCTCCCGCCTGTTCCTGCACCAGGACATCTACGACCAGGTCCTCGACCGACTCGTCACCACCCTCGCCGGCCTGAAAGTCGGTAACCCGCTGGACGAGGCGACGGACATGGGCGCCATCATCAACGACAAGCAGTTCGCGTCGGTGAACGGATTCCTCGAGGACGGCCTGAGCTCGACGAAGGTCTCCACAGTCCTCGACGGCTCCCCCGACCGGATCGGCAACACCGACGGCTACTACATGGGACCGACCGTCTTCTCCGGCGCCGACAACACCTGGCGCCTGTCGCGGGAAGAGATCTTCGGACCCGCCCTGGTCGCGATCCCGTGGAACGACCACGCCGACGTCATCTCGATGGCCAACGACTCGCACTACGGTCTGGCCGCGTACGTGTGGACGCACAACCTCGACCTGGCCCTGTCCACGGCCCACGCACTCGAAACCGGGTGGGTGCAGGTCAACCAGGGTGGCGGCCAGATGGTCGGCCAGTCCTACGGCGGATACAAGCAGAGCGGCCTCGGCCGCGAGGTGTCCCTCGAGGGCATGATCGCCGGCTTCACCCAGACCAAGCAGGTCAACGTGCGCCTGCGCACACTCTGAGGAGGGAACGCATCATGACTGTCGGACCTCTCAACGACATTCTCGTGCTCGACGTTTCGCGGGCACTGGCCGGACCGATCGCCGCGATGATGCTCGGCGACCTCGGCGCCCGCGTGATCAAGGTCGAAGCCCCGGGCACCGGCGACGACTCCCGCACCTGGGGACCGCCGTTCGTCGGGCCGCAGGACGACCCGCAGTCGTCGTACTTCATGTCGGCGAACCGGAACAAGGAATCGATCGTGCTGGATCTGAAATCCGAGCACGGCAAGGACGCGCTACGACGCCTCATCCGGCAGGCGGACGTGCTGATCGAGAACCTCAGGCCCGGCGCCTTCGACCGCCTCGGGTTTTCGCCGGAGGTGCTCGAAGAGCTCAACTCGCGGCTGATCACGTTGTCGATCACCGGGTTCGGGCACGACGGGCCGGAAGGATCGCGTGCGGGCTACGACCAGATCGCCCAAGGCGAGGCCGGTCTCATGTCGGTGACCGGAGACCCCGACGGGGAACCCACGCGCATCGGTGTGCCGATGGCGGACGTGCTCGCCGGTGTCCACGGCACCGCCGGAGTGTCGGCGGCGCTGGCGGCCCGGGAGAAGACCGGCAAGGGCATGGTGGTCCGGACGTCCCTGTTGGCCGCCGCGGTCAGCGCGCACACCTTCCAGGGCACGAAGTGGACCGTCGGCGGCCAGGTCGCGCAGCGGTCCGGCAACCACCATCCGCAGATCGCCCCGTACGGCAGTTTCCGCTGCGCGGACGGCTACGTGCAGATCGCGGTCGGCAGCGAGGCGATCTGGGCGAAGTTCGCCCCGGTGGCCGGCCTGTCGGCCGACGACCCGCGGTTCGCGGTCAACCGTGACCGGGTCGCGGCCCGCGATGCACTGATCGCCGCCATCGAGGCCGACTTCGCCGGCCGCACTCGGGTCGACGTGCTCGCCGCGCTCGAGGCCGCGGGTGTTCCCGCGGGGTCGATCCGGACGATCGACGAGGTGTACGAGTGGGAGCAGACCCGCAGCCAGGGACTGCTACTCGAGGTCGAGCACCCGGTGGTGGGACCCGTGCAGTTGCCCGGTCCGTCCTTGCGGATGGAATCGGCACGCGGCGACTCGCTGGTGCGCGCCGAGCACGCTGCACCACCGGTGCTCGGGCAGCACACCGAACAGATCCTCGACTGGCTCGACGCAGTGGACGCCGCCGATCCGCTCGACACCAAGGTGCCCGCGCAGGCGTGAATTCGGCAAGAGTCCGCCTGGCACACCGGTCAGCGGCGTTGCGGGAGTCTGCGTCCTGCAACGCCGCCCCGGGGACTACCGGGTCGGGACCAGTTCGTCTCGACGACTGAGCGCCTCTTCCTGGATCGCTTGCCGGACAGCCTGTACCGCAGGATTGGTCAGGCTTTCGCGGCGAGCGGCCAGGGAGAAGGCGAGGCGGACGTCGACGGTGTCGGGCAGGATCCGGCGCAGATCGGCGTGCTGGTCGGCCATGAACGCCGGCAGCAGTCCGATACCGCCGCCGCACCGGGTGGCCGCGACGTGAGCGAAGATGTTGGTGGACATGAATTTTGCCGCGACCCCGGGCAGATGCCGATTCAAGTCGAGATCCCCGACCTGCAGCAGGGAATCGACGAAGAAGACCAGCGGGTGCGCCGTCAGCTCCTCGATGCTGCCGGGTTCACCGTAGTCGCGGAAATACTCTTCGCTGCCGTACAACCCGAGCGAGTACTGGCACACGCGTTCGGAGACCAGCCGACTGGTGATCGGTGTCCCCACCGCGACGGCCAGGTCGAACCCCGATTGATAGAGGTTGAGTTGCCTTGTATCGGTGACCAATTCGACGACGAGATGCGGATGATTCATTCTCAGCTTAGCCAGCGCCGGAGCGACGAACAACGAGCCGAATCCGTCCGGGGCGGTGATCCGGACCGTTCCGCGGAGTGGATTCTCACTGATGCCGAGGACCACGTCCGCAGCTTCCTGAACGGCTTCCTCGATCTGTTGCGCCTTCTCCGCGATCGATCGGCCGACATCGGTCAACTCCCACCCGTCGGCACTGCGCTGCAGCAGTCGGACGCCGAGGACCTTCTCGAGCGCGCGCACTCGCCTCGAGACGGTGGTGTGATCGACGCCCAGGTCCATCGCCGCGGATTGGCGACGACCGGTGCGCGCCACGGCGAGCAGGTACCGCAGATCATCCGAGCGAATGTTGCGTACGTCGATCACGGCCGGCCCTCCGACATTTCGGCGGCCGCGGTCGATGCCCGCCGGGTTGCGGTGAGTAACTGTTGCAGACCCTCGTGGAGACGGTGCATGTCCTGCGGGTCCGCGAGAGCGACGCCGTCGAGGGCTCGGCTCGCCGAGGCCCCCACCTCGAGGCCCTTGTCGGTGACCGTGACGAGGGTCGAGCGACGATCGGAGCGATTGATCGTCCGCACGCACAGCCCTGCCTCTTCGAGGCCGTCGACGAGCGTTCCGATGGTGGTCGGGTGCCGGTCCAGGGCACGGACGATCCGCACCATCGGCAGGGGGCCATTCGCGGCGACCATCATCGCCAGGACCTCGTACCGGGCGAAGGACAGGCCGAGTGGGCGCAGCGTGGAGTTGAGGTGATGGGTGATCAGCTTCTGCGTCTGCAGGACGGCGGCGATCAGCGCCGTGGTCGGCGCCGGGTGTGGTGGTTGCGTAGTGGCCACCGGTAGCCTCCTCGTGGTTCGTACTCGGGCATCCAATGAACGACCACTTTCGGGTCACATCCCACTGGCAATTTACATGGATATCCAACTATAGTACTTCCAACTACCCGAACCTGAAAGGGTCGATTTGTATGTTCACCTTGACCGATGACGAGCGGGCGATCAGTGACACGGCCCGTGATTTCGCGGCCGAGCATCTGGCGCCGCATGCTGTGGAGTGGGATCAGACCAAGCATTTCCCGGTCGATGTGCTGCGGAAGGCGGCCTCGCTGGGGATGGGCGGGATCTACATCCGCGAGGACGTGGGCGGCTCCGAGCTGACCCGGGTGGATGCGGCCCGCATCTTCGAGCAGCTCGCGAAGGGCTGCCCGTCGATCGCCGCCTACATCTCCATCCACAACATGGTCACCTGGATGATCGACAAGTTCGGCACCGACGAGCAGCGGCACACCTGGGTGCCGGGACTGTGTGCGATGGATCAGCTGGGCAGCTACTGCCTCACCGAACCCGGTGCGGGCTCGGATGCGGCGGCGTTGAGCACCAGGGCGGTCCGCGACGGCGACGACTACGTTTTGAATGGGGTCAAGCAGTTCATCTCCGGGGCCGGCACGTCGGAGGTGTATGTGGTGATGGCCCGCACCGGCGACACCGGGCCGCGCGGGATTTCGGCGTTCATCGTCCCGAAGGATTCGGCGGGGCTGTCGTTCGGGCCGAACGAGGTGAAGATGGGCTGGAACGCCCAACCGACCCGGCAGGTGATCTTCGAGGACGTGCGGGTGCCGGCGGGCAACCTCCTCGGCACCGAGGGCGGCGGGTTCCGGATCGCGATGGCCGGCCTGAACGGGGGCCGGTTGAACATCGCCGCCTGCTCGGTCGGCGGCGCGCAGACCGCGCTGGAGCGGGCCGTCGCGTATCTGGCGGACCGCAAGGCGTTCGGGTCGTCGTTGCTCGAGTCGCAGGCGTTGCAGTTCCAGCTGGCGGACATGCGCACCGAACTCGAGGCGGCCCGGACCCTGTTGTGGCGGGCGGCGGCCGCGCTGGAGGAGGGGGCCCCGGACGTGGTGGAGTTGTGTGCGATGGCGAAGCGGTTCGCCACCGACACCGGCTTCGAGGTCGCGAACAAGGCGCTGCAGCTGCACGGCGGGTACGGCTATCTTGCCGAGTACGGGATCGAGAAGATCGTCCGCGACCTGCGGGTGCATCAGATCCTCGAGGGCAGCAACGAGATCATGCGGGTGGTCATCGCCCGCAGCGTCGTGGCGGGACACGGGAAGCAGGGAGCGGCATGACAGACGCGGCAACAGCGACGGACGAGGTTCTGATCGGCAAGCACGGTGGTGTGGGCCGGATCGTGTTGAACCGGCCGAAGGCGATCAACGCCCTCAACCACGCCATGGTGGCGCGGATCGCCCCGGCACTGGAGTCGTGGGCGGGGGACGACGCGGTGCGGGCGGTGCTGATCACCGGCGCCGGGGAACGCGGCCTGTGCGCGGGCGGGGACATCGTCTCGATCTACCACGACGCCAAGGACGGGGGCACCGGGTCGCGGGAGTTCTGGCGGGACGAGTACATCCTCAACGCCGCGATCGCGAACTACCCGAAGCCGTATGTGGCGATCATGGACGGCATCGTGATGGGCGGCGGGGTCGGGGTGTCGGCGCACGGCAGTGTGCGGATCGTGACCGAGCGGTCGATGATCGGGATGCCCGAGACCGGGATCGGGTTCGTCCCCGACGTCGGCGGCACCTACCTGCTGGCCCGTACCCCGGGGGAGCTGGGCACCCACATCGCGCTCACCACGGCACGGCTGAGTGCCGGGGATGCGATCGCGTGCGGGTTCGCCGACCACTTCATCCCGTCCGGGAAAATCGACGCGTTCGTCGAGGCGCTGTCGACTTCGTCGGTGGAGGAGGCGTTGGCGGAGTTCACCGAACCGGCCCCCGAGTCGGATCTGCTGGCGCAGCAGGGTTGGATCGACGCCGCGTACTCGGCGGACTCCGTTGCGGAGATCGTGGCCCGGCTGCAGGCCAGTGGGGTGCCGGAGGCGGCGAAGGCGGCCGGGCAGGTGTTGGCGAAGTCGCCGACCGCGTGCGCGGTCACCCTACGGTCGCTGCGCCGGGCCCGGGTCGCGGGCAGCCTCGAGGAGGTCCTCAACGAGGAGTTCCGGGTGTCCGTGGCGTGCCTGGGTTCGGCCGATCTGGTCGAGGGGATCCGGGCGCAGGTCGTCGACAAGGACCGCAACCCACACTGGTCACCCGCGACGATCGACGAGGTGACCGACGCCGCCGTCGCCACATTCTTCGCACCCCTCGGCGACCTCGAACTCGGCCTCACGGCCCCTACGACAATCGGAGATCAGCAGTGACCGACTACGACACCATCCTCCTCGACCGCAAGGGCCGGGTCGGAATCATCACCCTCAACCGCCCGAAAGCGCTGAACGCGTTGAACTCCCAACTGCTGCGCGAACTCGTCACGGCAGTCGAGGAACTCGACACCGACAGCGACATCGGCGCGATCCTCATCACCGGCTCCGACCGGGCGTTCGCCGCCGGCGCCGACATCAAGGAGATGCAGACCAAGTCGTACATGGACGTCTACCTCGACGACTTCTTCTCCATCGGCGACCGCATCGCCGCCGCCCGTAAACCCATCGTTGCCGCAGTGGCGGGATACGCCCTCGGCGGCGGGTGCGAACTGGCAATGATGTGCGACATCCTGCTCGCCGCCGACACCGCCAAGTTCGGTCAGCCCGAGATCAAACTCGGCGTCATCCCCGGCATCGGTGGCTCACAGCGCCTCACGCGCGCCGTCGGCAAGGCCAAGGCGATGGAACTGTGCCTGACGGGCCGGAACATGGACGCCGAGGAGGCCGAACGAGCCGGACTCGTCGCCCGCATCATCCCGGCCGCCGACCTGTTCGACGAGGCGCTGGACACGGCCACCACCGTCGCCGAGATGTCGCTGCCCGTCGCGATGATGGCGAAGGAAGCGGTCAACCGCGCCTTCGAAACCACCCTCACCGAAGGACTCCGCTTCGAACGACGCGTGTTCCACTCGACCTTCGCCACCGAGGACCAGAAGGAAGGCATGGCCGCGTTCGTCGAAAAGCGGTCACCGACGTTCACCCACCGGTAGTCCCCCAGCCCGACCCGAACACCCCGCACCGAGCATCCGGTGCGGGGTGTTCGTGGGTCTAGTCGGCGGCGTCTCGCCAGAAGACGTCGATGAGGCGGTCGACGATCTGCTGCATCTGCTGGAGGGCTTCGGGGATCCGGTCGCGGCCGAACCGGTACCGCGGACCGTTGAGGGTCAAGATCGCGACCAGGTTTCCGGCGGGGTCGCGAATCGGGCGCGAGAGGGACAGCAGTTCTTCCTCGAGCTCGTTGTCGATGACACCGAAACCCTGTTCACGGACCTGGTCGAGTTCCCTCAGCAGAACTTTCCGGTCGGTGATGGTGTGCTCGGTGAAGGCCTCGAGCTTCTCCGGCAGCAGTGCGACGAGCTTCTCCAGCGGCCACTCCGCGAGCAGAACCTTGCCGGTCGAACTGGCGTGCAGCGGGTATTGGCGTCCGACCATGTCGTTCGCCATCCGGGACATGATGCCGACGACGTGCGATCCGGAGGCCTCGGCGATCAGATCGAGACCGTCGTTGGAATTGGGCACCGACATGGTCACCGATTCGTTGACCTTGTCGGCCAACTCCTGCAGCAGCGGCTGCGCGCGGGCAGCCAGACCCGCGTACGGGTCGGCGTGCCGGCCCAGCCGGGCCATCTCCCATCCGAGGATGTAGTTGTTGTCGACCCGGTCCACGAGGCCGGTGCGCTCGAGGCTGTAGAGCAGACGGAACGCGGTGGGCCTGGAGATCTTGACCGCTTTCGCCAAAGTGGTCACCGTCGCACCGGTTTTCGGCTGGGCCGCGATTTCCCGGAGCAGCCGGACGGCTTTGGTCACCGACTTGTTGGCGATCTCCGCGGGCTCGGCGGCTTCTCCCTCGACGTATTCGGTAGCCTCGGGCTCGGTCATGGCACCCCCTTGCTCTCCGGTGCGCCCCGCCTCGACGTGACGCGTTCTCACGTCCACCATACATGCAAAGTGTTCAATAAGTGAACGCTCATGGTGTGCGGTGGACCCGATCACGTCGAGGTGGGGGTCGGAGATCAGGAGTGCGAACGCCCCCAGTTGGCCGATTCGCCCGCGGCGTTGACCGCCTGCGGAACCTGGAGGGGGTTCCGGTCCTGGACGGGCGCCGGAATCAGGGCCTCGGGGGCGTCCTGATACGTGACCGGACGGAGGAAGCGTCGAATAGCGGTGGTGCCCACCGAAGTATGCGCGACCGCGGTGGTTGCGGGGTACGGGCCACCGTGATGCTGGGCGTGGGTGACTGCGACGCCGGTGGGCCAGCCGTTGAAGACGAGTCGGCCGGCGCGGGTCGCGGCGATCCGGGTGATCCTGCGGAGTTCGTTCTGCTCCTCGGGTGTCGGCTCGGTCCGGGTGTGGACGGTCACGGTGAGGGTGCCGTCGACACGGCCGAGGACGCGGTGGACTTCGTCCTCGGTGCCGTATTCGGCGATGATCGCGGCGGGTCCGAAGCTCTCTTCGAGCAGCGTGTCGGCGTGGGCTCCCAGGTGTTCGGCGGTGGTGCGCAGCAAGGTGGGGCTGACCTCGGGGACGCCGCTCTCGCCGGTCGACGCGGTGCCCTTGACCAGGACCTCGACACCGGGCACGGCGGCGGTGTCCTCGATCCGGTGGTGGTAGCCCTCGGCGATCTTGGCGGTGAGCATCCGGGCCGCGGGAACCTGCTGGGTGAGGGCGGTGATGCGGTCGGTGATCGGCGAGCCGGTGGGGACCAGCAGGATGCCGGGCTTGGTGCAGAACTGTCCCGCGCCGAGGGTGAACGAGGCGACGAAGCCGGTGGCGATGTCTTCGGCCCGCTCGTCGAGGGCGCCGGCGGTGACGACGGCCGGGTTCACGCTGCCGAGCTCACCGAAGAAGGGGATCGGGATGGGGCGGGCGGCGGCGATGTCGAACAGGGCCCGGCCGCCGGCGACGGATCCGGTGAACCCGGCTGCCGTGATCCGCGGGTCCTTCAGCGCGCGGACGCCGGCCTCGAATCCGGTGATCAGCGCGAAGACGCCCTCGGGGGCACCGGCGGTGGCCAGTGCGTCGCGGACGATCGCGGCGGTGGCCGCGGAGGTGCGGGGGTGACCGGGGTGTGCCTTGAGGACGACCGGGCAGCCGGCGGCCAGTGCCGAGGCGGTGTCGGTGCCTGCGACGGAGAACGCGAACGGGAAATTGCTGGCGGCGAAGACCAGGACCGGACCCACCGGGATCTGGTATCGGCGCAGATCGGGGCGGGGGCCGAGGACGAAGTCCGGGTCGGCACGGTCGATGATCACGTCCAGGAAGGTGCCGTCGATCAGTTCCTCGGCGAACATGCGCAGTTGGACGCTGGTGCGCTTCATTTCGCCGGTCAACCGGCCCTCGGGCAGTCCGGTCTCCTCGACTGCGACGCCGACCAGTGCCGAGGCCTGCCCTTCGAGGGCGTCGGCGACGGCGGTGAGGATGGTGGCCCGCTCGTGCGGTGCGCGGTCCGCCCAGTACGTGGCCGCGCTCGTGGCGGCGGCGAGGACGGTTTCGAGTTGTTCGTCGGTGGTGTCGGCAAGGTGCGTGGTGTCGGTCATGACGTCCTTCTGTCGGAGATCGCGGAGGTGGTGGGCGTGCGGTCAGGCGACGGCGGGTTCGCGGTATCCGCCGAGGCGGCCCTTGTGGAAGACCAGCGGTTCGCTGTCGCCCGCGGCGTCCATCTGCAGGACCCTGGCGATGACGATGACGTGGTCGCCGCCGTCGAGTTCGTGGGTGACCTCGCAGTCGATCCAGGCGTGCGCTCCGGCGATCCGGGGTGATCCGGCCTCGGACAGCGACCAGTCGATGTCGGCGAACTTGTTGGGCTGTTTGCTCGAGAGCGCGCGGCAGACCGACTCCTGCCCGTCGGCGAGGACGCTCGCGCACAGCCGTCCGGCGGCGCGGACCTTCGGCCAGCTGGTGGAGGTGTGGGCCACGCTGAAGCTGACGAGCGGCGGCTCCAGTGACAGGGACTGGAAGGTGCCGACCACCAGGCCGCAGGGGTATTCGGCGGTGGGGGTGATCCCGGACAGGGCCACTACTCCGGTCGGGAGGTGTCCCATCACGCTGCGGTAGTGCGTCTGGTCGATGGTGCTGAGCATGGTGGCTCCTTGTCGGGTCATGCGCCGGCTGGGCTGCCGGTGAGTTGGGGGGTCAGGGTGTCGGTGATGTCACGGGAGGTGTGCAGGGCGCGTTCGATGGCTCCGTCGATGAAACCGGGCCACAGGTTGGCGGTGTCGCTGCCGGCGAAGTGCAGTACACCCTCGGTGCGCTGCTGTCCGTCCAGGTAGCGAGTGAGCTGGTTCGGTCGGTGCATGAGCCAGGTTTCCCGCGAGTGGGGATCGGCCATCCAGTCGTGTCCGGTGACCTCGAGTACTTCCAGGTCGTCGCGCCAGACTGTGAGTGCCCGGGTGACCGCGTCGATGTCTTCGGGATGGAGGCGGGTGGCGTCCGCGCCGAAGCCCACGAGCACGGCATCGCTGTCACCGACGTACTCGGTGCGCACCACCGCGAGCGGATGGTCGGCCGACGAGTACGCGGCGAACGGGGCGATCGGCCCGCGCACCCGGATCCAGACCTTCACACCGCGCGACGCGACCTTCTCGCGGGCCGCGGCGCGTTTTTCCGCGTTCAGCGGTGGTTGCACGTCGAGGTCGCCGAGGACGTTCTGCGGCAGCGTCAGCACGACACGTCGCGCCGAGATCCGGCGCCCGTCGCTGGTCTGCACGTCGGCGCCCTCGGGATGGTGGTCGATGCGGCAGACCTCGGCCTGGGTTCGGATCTCGGCGCGGCCGTCCGCGGCGAGCGCCGCGACCAGTGCCGCGGTTCCCCCGCTGAGCCGGAACACCGCCGAGGCCTCGTGCATCAACTGCCACGATCCGGCCGTGGCGGCGGTCCACCGCAAAGCGCTGGTGAAGGCACCGTCGGCGAGAGGTCCGTTGAAATGGCCGATCCAGGCTGCCTCATTGGCGTGATACTCGTCGTCGCCGAGGCGGAGTTCGTCGAGCTTGTCCTGAACGCTGAAGCCGTCGATCTCCGAAAGATCGGCCCGGGCCTTCGGATTTTCGGCGGGCCGGGGAAGCCAGGACATCGTCGCGGCGGTCAGCCGGCGCATTCCCGGTTCGATCAGCTCGAGATAGTCGTCGATGCTGCCGGTGCGTATCCGGTCGCCGGCAAGCCAGTAGACCTGCTCGGGACGGGGACCGCGGGTGATGGGCAGCCCGTAGCGGGTGATCTCGGCCCACACGTGGGGCTGCAGCCAGTGCACCCAGGTTCCGCCGATCTCCAGGTCGCGGCCGAGCCGATGGTCGGTCCATACTCGGCCACCGAGTCGGGGACGTGCCTCCAGCACGATCACCCGCAGACCTGCCCGGGAGAGTTCCCGGGCGGCAACGAGGCCGGAGATACCGGCACCGACGACAACGACGTCGGTATTCTCGCTGACTTCGGACCCCATGGCCCCTCCCTTCGATAGATATACGTTCAATATATGAACGTTTCGTTCAATTTTTGTGACACTGATCATGCGTCCCAGGTCACAATCTGTCAAGACGGGAGGCGGGTCACGGAGGCAATGCGCAGCTACCGGACGGGATCCGAATCCCGAGGCCGGACAACAGGCGGTCGCGAGCGCACCGCGTGCTTCTATGTCTTATCGGCGACAACGCTTCCCGCACTCTGCACTCAGCCCACACCTGCTGCCACCGACGTTCACATCCCGAATCCGAATCCAGTCTTGACGCACGCTGAGGTCCATGTCACACTTTTGATCGCAGCGTTCAGTTTATGAACACATCACGGACTGTTCGCGTATCCCGTAAACGCCCATCCCCCGGTTTGCCAAGCTGCCGGCGAGTAATGAACTCGTCACTGCGCAGCTCCCACGAAGGTCGTGACATCTGTGCGAACACCCCCCTCTCGCTCATTCGCCCACCCGACCGACTACTGCCATCCCGCGTCCGCCGACCGTGCCGTCCGGTACCTCGGCGCTCGCCAGCAAGGAGTGACCTGGTGACGACAACCAATCAGGAATCCGTCAGTCGGAACCAACAGGGTTCGATCGACAAGCAGCGATTCACCACCAAACTGACCGGCGTGATCGCCGGCGGCATGTTCATCGACGGCTACATCCTCGGCGTCGTCGGCACCGTCATCGCCGCGATCACCGTCGATCTCGACATGTCGTTGTTCTGGGAAGGGCTGATCGGAGCATCCGCGCTCGTCGGCATCTTCATCGGCGGCCCCCTCGGCGGCTGGCTCGCCGACAGACTCGGTCGCAAGCCGCTCTTCGCGATCGACCTGGCGATCTTCATCTTCGGTTCGGTACTGCAGTTCTTCGTCGACTCGGCGTGGCAACTGTTCATCGTCCGCCTGCTGATGGGCATCGCGATCGGCGCCGACTACTCCGTCGGCTGGCCGCTGCTCTCCGAGTTCTCCCCTCGGCGGCTGCGCGGCAAGTTGCTGGCCTTCTGCGAGGTCGCCTGGTATGTCGGCTTCATGTTCGCCTTCGTGGTCGGTTACGTCATGACCACCGCCTTCTCCGTGGATTGGCGAATCATCCTCGGCACCAGCACCATCCCTGCGGTGATCTTGTTCCTCGCACGACTCGGGATGCCGGAGTCGCCGCGCTGGTTGATGAACAAGGGCCGTACCAAGGAGGCGACCGAGATCGCCCACGCCTATCTCGAGGACCCGACCGACGTCCTCGACATCACGAACGAGGAGACCCGCAAGGGCACGTTCGCGATGCTGTTCTCCCCGGCCTACCGACGCGCCACCATTTTCGTCTCCGTCTTCTGGTTCTGCTGCGTGGCACCGTACTTCGCGATCGCCACGTTTGCCGCGAGCGTGCTGTCCGACTATGGTCTCGGTGACGGGCTCATCGGCGCCATCGGCGTCAACGGACTCGCCCTGGTCGGAGTCGTGGTGTCGGTTCTGCTGATCGAACGCATCGGCCGCCGCAAGCTGACCATCCCGCAGCAGTGGGTGTGCGCGGTGGTCCTGCTCATCATCGGCTTGTGGACCTCGGCGCCACCGGCGTTGGTACTGATCTGCTTCCTGGTCTTCGCGTTCGCCAACGCCATGTGCACCGCCCTGACCGGCGTCTACCCCGGCGAGATCTTCCCCACCGAGATCCGCGGTCTGGGAACCGGATTCGCCACCGCGTTCAGCCGGATCGGGGCCGGCCTGGGCACCTTCCTGCTGCCCTGGTCGATGCACAACCTCGGCGCCGGTGTCACCATGCTGATCGCCGCAGGAATCTGCGTCGTCGGCGCGGCGGTCTCCCAGGTCCTCGCACCGGAGACCATGGGCCGCAACCTCAGCGAAACCTCAGCTCCCCGTTCGTAACCCCCAGCAGCGGAGCGCCCGGAACGACAACGCGGTCACCCCGGGCGCTCCGCACCCCACCCGAGCGACTCGCCACCACAGTGCGGCCGTGAAACGAAAGGAACCAGCGATCATGTCGACCATCACCGACGCCGTCACCGCACTGGCGAACAAAGGCATCGTTCTCGTCGTCGACGACGAAGACCGGGAGAACGAGGGCGACCTGATCATGGCCGCCGAACACGCCACCACCGACACGGTGGCCTTCTTCCTCGAACACACCTCCGGCTTCCTGTGCGTCGCCATCGACGAATCCCGCGCCGACACACTCGGCCTCGACCTGATGGTGCCCGACAACACCGAGCGCCACCGCACCGCATTCCTGGTCAGCGTCGACTACACCCACGGCACGACCACCGGCATCAGCGCAGGCGACCGGGCCGCGACCGTCCGGGCACTCGCCGATCCCGGCCTCGCGCCCGCCGACCTCGCCCGGCCCGGCCACGTGATGCCGCTCCTCGCCAAGCCCGGCGGCGTACTCGAACGCCCCGGCCACACCGAGGCCGGAGTCGATCTATGCCGCATGGCCGGGCTGAGCGGGGAGGCGCTGCTCTGCGAAATCGTCACCTCCGACCGGCGAGAGATGATGCGCGGCAAAGACCTCGAGGAGTTCGCTGCCGCCCACGGCATTCCGATGGTGTCCATCGCCGACCTGCAGGCGTGGCGCCGGCGCACGGCCCGCAGCGAGCAGGTCGTACACCGCATCGCACCGCCCGCCCGCACCGTGGTCCGCACCGGCCGGAGCACCCTGCCCACCGAGGTCGGCACGTTCGACGCCCTCGCCTTCGAATCGGCGAGCGACGGCATCGAGCACATGGCCCTGGTGATGGGAGATCCCGCCGCCGACGCCGCGCCGCTGGTGCGCCTGCACAGCGAGTGCCTGACCGGCGACCTCGCCGGTTCCCTGCGCTGCGACTGCGGAACCCAGTTCCGGTCCGCGCTCAGCGCGATCGCCGACGCCGGCTCCGGTGTCCTGATCTACCTGCGCGGACACGAGGGCCGCGGCATCGGCCTCGGTCACAAACTCCGCGCCTACGAGCTGCAGCAGCACGAAGGTCTCGACACCGTCGACGCCAACCTCAGCCTCGGACTGCCGGTCGACAGCCGCGACTACCGCGCCGCCTGCGAGATCCTCGACGATCTCGGCGTCCGCCGGGTGCGGCTGATGACCAACAACCCGGACAAGGTCGCGGCCCTCCGGGAGCACGGCATCACCGTGACCGAACAACTCGCCCACGAATCCCTTCCCACCCGCCACAACCTGCCGTACCTGGTGGCCAAGCGCGACCGCCTCGGCCACACGCTGCAGCGACTCGGCTGAGCACCCTGGAACGGCACCCCTGCCACGTCATCCGCGTGGCATCACCGACGGCCCCCACCGGGGCCCGACCCGAAAGGATCACCATGACGACCACCGAGAACATCGTCGAAACCCGCCCGGCACCCTTCACCTGGGCACAGTCCGCGCAGTACAGCCAGGGCGCCAAGGCCGGCGAGCTGGTGTTCACCTCCGGTCAGGCCGGCTACGACGACGCCGGCAACCTCGTCGACGGCGGCTTCGAAGCCCAGGCACGCCAGGTGTTCCGCAACATCGACAAGATCCTGACCCAGCACGGCGCCTCGATGTCGTCGGTGGTCAAGCTGACCGCCTACCTGGGCAACCGCGACGACTTCGACACGTTCAAGAAGGTTCGCGCCGAGTTCTTCTCCGCCCCGTATCCCGCGGTGACCGCAGTGCAGAACTCGTTCCTCGTCGAGGGCATGCTCTTCGAAGCGGACGCCGTCGCCGTCGCCGGTGCCCAGCGAGTCCTCGCCGACACCGACGCCAGCTAGCCACCCTTTCCACCACCAGTACAGAACTGGGATTTCCATGTCTGAGACCCTCTTTCCGACGCTGTTCTCCCCGCTGCAGGTCGGCGACGTCACCCTGAAGAACCGCATCTTCTCCTCCGGGCACGACACCGTGATGGTGCACGACGGCGCGGTCACCGACCAGCTCGTCGACTACCACCGCGCGCGGGCGGCCGGCGGTGCCGGGCTGATCATCATGCAGGTCGCCGGTATCCACGAGACCGCGCGGTACACGTACCACGTGCTCATGGCCACCGACGACAGCTGCATCGAGGGATACCGGCGCGTCGCCGAGGCCGTGCACGAGCACGGGTGCGCCCTGTTCGGGCAGGTGTTCCACCCGGGACGGGAGATCATGGAATCCCAGGACGGTGCGCTCCCGGTCGCGTACGCCCCGTCGGCCGTGCCGAACGAACGATTCCGGGTGATGCCCCGGCCGATGTCCCAAGCGATGATCGCCGAGGTCGTCGCCGGGTACGCGGCCGGAGCGCGCCGCCTCCAGCAGGCCGGACTCGACGGTGTCGAGATCGTGGCCAGCCACGGCTACCTGCCCGCCCAGTTCCTCAACCCGGAACTGAACGTGCGCACCGACAGGTACGGCGGCGACCTCGACAATCGGATGCGGTTCCTGCGCGAGATCATCTCGGCCGTCCGCGAGGCCGTCGCCCCCGGGTTCGCGGTCGGCGTCCGGGTATCCGGGATCGAGCACTCCTCCGTGGAGGACGAGCCCACCGACATCGTGGAGGTGTGCCGCAGGCTGGACGCGGACGGGCTGCTGGACTTCCTGAACGTCACCGAGGGCACGTCCGCCAGCCGGTCCGGGTCCCTGCACATCGTCCCGCCGATGAGCGAGGAAGCCGCCTACACCGCACCCGCTGCCGCGAAAGTCAAGGCAGCGGTGTCGGTTCCAGTGCTCGTGGCCGGGCGTATCAACCAACCGCAGGAAGCCGAGATCGTCGTCGCCAAGGGGCAGGCCGACGCCTGCGCGATGACCCGGGCCCTGATCTGCGACCCGGACATGCCGGCCAAGGCGCAGGCCGAGCGACCGGACGACATCCGGGCCTGCATCGGGTGCAACCAGGCGTGCATCGGTCACTTCCAGGCCGGCTACCCGATCTCCTGCATCCAGCGACCGGAGACCGGACGTGAACGCGAGTTCGGCACCCTGGTGCTCACCCCGAAACCGAAGGACGTCATGGTCGTCGGCGGCGGGCCCGCCGGGATGAAGGCCGCCTCGGTCGCGGCCCAGCGCGGTCACCGGGTCACCCTGTACGAGGCGAGCGGTCGGGTCGGCGGGCAGGTGCTGCTCGCCGAGCGGCTGCCCGGCCGGTCCGAGTTCGGCGGCGCCGCAACCAATCTGCAGTCCGAGCTCGACCGCTACGGGGTCATAGTGAAGACCCGCGTCGAGGTCGATGCGGCGATGATCACCGGGGAACGCCCGGACCACGTCATCATCGCGACCGGTGCCACCCCGTACCGGCCGCACCTCGAACTGGACGGGGACATGCCCGTCGTCGACGCCTGGGACGTGATCACCTCGAACGGTGGCAACACCCCGAAGGGTGAGATCGTGGTCGCTGACTGGCGTGGCGACTGGACCGGACTCGGGGTCGCGGAAATGCTTGCCCGCGAGGGGCGCAAGGTGACCCTGTGCGTCAACGGCTACGCGGCCGGCGAGAACCTGCAGCAGTTCACGCGGGTGTCGATGCTGCGCGCGGCCACCGAGGCGAAGGTCCGCATCGTCCCGCACGCCCGCCTGTTCGGGGCGGACGACGACACCGTGTATCTGGTCAACACCCTGACCGGCGAACCGATCATTCTCGACGGCATCGACGGCCTCGTCCTCGCCCTCGGGCATCAGCAGAACGACACCCTGCTCGCCGAGCTCGAGTCCTCCGGCATCTCGTATACCGGAGTCGGCGACTGCCTGGCCCCACGCACCGTGGAAGAGGCCGTACTCGACGGCCTGAAAGCTGCCGCAGCCTTCTAGCCCCCGAGTCGGTCCCGCCACCTCAGGCAGCGGGACCGACTCGGCGGGAGAAGCTTTCGCAACGACAAAGAAGCGCGTCCCGAGTGAGGACGCCGCGGCGGTTCGATCATCACTCTGATCGGATTGGGCACGGAGCCCGCCCCGACACCCGCACGAGCAGCGATCAACGGTGCCGTGGAGGCGTTCACCGTTGCCGCCGCCAGGGACCTCGCCGACTCGATCCGAACAGCCGTCCTGCGCATCGTCCCCGACAACGAACCGATCGACGAAGACACCACTGCCCCACTCGACTTCGACGACGCTCTCCTCGGACTCGTGGACGGCAGCACCGATACCCGGTCGGGACTGATCTTCCCCACACGGATGAGGGTCTCCGTCCCGAGCCACTGACACCGCATCCGCGGACACCGACGAACTGCAGGAGTAACCAATCGTGACGTTGACGACCGAGCCCACCACACCGCCGGCAGTCGAGCTGACCGACGAGGAGATTTTCGCCGGCCACGTCGGGGGAAAGCTGTCCGTGGAGTTGACGACCCCGCTGGACAATCAGCGCGACCTGTCCATCGCTTACACGCCCGGTGTCGCGCAGGTGTCCCGCGCGATCGCCGCCGACGAAACCCTCGCCGACCGCTACACGTGGACCAGTCGTCTGGTGGTAGTCGTCTCCGACGGTTCCGCGGTGCTCGGCCTCGGTGACATCGGCCCCCGCGCCTCCCTTCCGGTGATGGAGGGCAAGTCGGCCCTGTTCAAGAACTTCGCCGGGTTGAACTCGATCCCGCTGGTCCTGGGCACCAAGGACCCGGATGAGATCGTGGAGACCCTGATCCGGCTGCGCCCGAGCTTCGGCGCGGTGAACCTCGAGGACATCTCCGCACCCCGCTGCTTCGAGATCGAGAAGCGGGTCATCGAGGCCCTGGACTGCCCGGTGATGCACGACGACCAGCACGGCACCGCCATCGTCGTCCTCGCGGCGCTCAAGGGCGCGGTGAAGGTCCAGGACCGCGACCTCCACGACCTGCGGGTCGTGATTTCCGGTGCCGGCGCCGCCGGTGTCGCGTGCGCGAACATCCTGCTCGCCGCCGGGATCGCGGACGTGACGGTACTGGATTCGAAGGGCATCGTCTCCGAGGATCGTCGGGATTTGAACGCGGTGAAGGTCGACCTGGCCGGACGCACCAACCCGGCCGCCCGCCGCGGCGGTGTCGCCCGGGCCCTCGACGGTGCGGATGTGTTCCTCGGCGTGTCCGCGGGCACCGTCCCGGAGGAGCTGATCGCGACCATGGCGGAGAACTCCATCGTGTTCGCACTGTCGAACCCGGACCCGGAGATCCACCCGGACATTGCCCGTCGGCATGCGGCGATCGTCGCCACCGGACGCAGCGATTTCCCGAACCAGATCAACAATGTGCTCGCCTTCCCCGGTGTGTTCAAGGGCGCCCTGGATGCCGGCGCCCGCCGGATCACCGAGGGCATGAAGCTCGCCGCCGCCGAGGCGATCCTCTCGGTCGTCGGTGACGAGCTGGCTGTGGACAGGATCGTTCCCAGCCCGCTCGATCCTCGCGTCGCCCCCGCTGTCGCGGAGGCAGTCGCCGCCGCTGCTCGTGCAGAAGGCGTCACCGACTAGCGAGAACCTCAATCCGAGCACCCCGATCCGGAGCCCGCACCCAGGTTCCAGATCGGGGTGTTTGCCGTGTCAGCGAGAGGTCGTGCCGCGATGGATGTGCCGCCTGCCGAGGCGAGCCCGTTCGGTCTCGGACATGCCACCCCAGATGCCGTAGTGTTCAGCGGCGGTCAGGGCGTGGGTGCGGCATTCGGAGAGCACGGGGCAGTCCGCGCAGATCTGCTTGGCACGTCGTTCGCGGCGGGCGCGGGCGGTTCTCTGTTCGCGATCGTCGGGCGAGAAGAACATGTCGGTATCGGTGCCGCGGCATGATCCCTCATTTCGCCAGTCCCAGCCTGGCGGACGGTCGGATGGTTGCTCGGTGATGGTCATTCGGTTTCTCGTGGTCGACGTAGCTTCTGCATCGATGCTCATACGACGAAACCACCGCTGCCCGACGATCAGGTGTGGCCGGGAGCGGTGGTTCGCGTGCACGTGGAGGGCGGGTGCCTGACGCCGACACAGCAAGTCAGGCACCCGCGTAGTTCGTTCAGTCAAGAAAGGCGCTCTCGGTTCCTGAACAAACGTGCTGCCGCGGGGGGAATACTCACCCCGCGAGTCTTTCTCGTGACCCGGCAGAGGGTCAGTTGGTGGCGATGGAAACGTCGAACTCGATGGCGCCGAAGCCCTCGAACTCGCCGACCCAGCGTCCGGCCTGGTTCATGGGGACTGCCTGCAGGCAACTGCCGGGGAGGATGACCTGGCCGGCTTCGAACTCGACGTCGTAGGCGGCCAGGCGGTTGACGAGCCAGGCGACCGCGGCGAGGGGATTGCCGAGGATGTTGCGCGTGTTCCCGGTGATGACCTCGTGGCCGTTGAAGCGCAAGGTGCCGCGCATGTTCCGGAGGGTCAGGTCGGTGACACGGCGGGGAGTACCACCGAGGATGACGGCGCCGGTGGAACCGTTGTCGGCCAGCGTGTCCGGAAGGTCGATGGCCCAGTTCTGAACACGGGAATCGATGATCTCGATGGCAGGCAGTGCGTAGTCGATGGCGTTGATGACGTCGGCGACGGTGACGTTGGGTCCGCGCAGACTGCTTTTCAGCACGAAGGCGGGTTCCAGTTCGACGAACGGTTCGATGTAGTCGCTGCGATCGAGGGTGGCACCCTCGTAGGCGAAGATGCCGGCGAGCAGGAATCCGTAGTCGGGCTGGCCGAGGCCGAAGGCTTCCTGCATGACCTTTGCGATGTTGCCGAGTTTGTATCCGACCAGTCGATCACCCTCTGCGACAGCGTGTTCGACGTTGATGCGTTGCACGGCGAAAGCGGAGTCCGCGTCGAGGCCGGGCCAGGTCTTGGTCGGCGCGGTGATCGGTGCACCGTTAGCGCGTGCGGTGCGCAGGGTGGCCGCGACATCGTGGAGTTCGGTGGTCAGCATGGTGCTCCTTGCATTGTCGGTCGCCGGGACGGGACGCGAGTTGACCGACGCCCCGTCCCGACGCTTCGTGGAGGGGTCAGACAGCGGCCGCGACCGGTGTGCGCGCACCGAATCGGTGACCAGGGTGGTCGTCGCGGAGCCGGACTGCTCCCTTGCCGTACAGCTTTTCGCGCAACGTCGAACCTTCGTATTCGGTCCACATGGTGCCGCGGCGCTGCAGTTCGGGGACGACGAGTTCGATGAAGTCCGCCATGTCCTGGTACTTGACGGCGTGTCCGAGGTTGTAGCCGGCGATACCGGTTTCATCCATCCACCGGGTCAGCTCGTCGGCGACGGTGGTGGGGGAGCCGACGATGGTGGGGCCCGTGCCGCCGATGCCGACGAATTCGGCGATGTCGCGCGGGGTCCACTCCTTGTCGGGGTCCATCTTCGAGAACAGGTCGACCATGGTCTGCCCGGCGTTGGTCTTGACGTGCTCGAGCGGCACGTCCGGGTCGAACTGGGACATGTCCAGCCCGGTCCAGCCGCTGTAACGGGCCATGGCGCCGGTGTAGCTGACCAGCTTGCGGTACGACTCGTACTTGGCGTGGGCCTCTTCGTCGGTCGGTGCGACGACGACGTTGAGCATCTGCAGGACGTTGACGTTCTGCGGGTCACGGCCGGACTCGGCGGCGAGGCTGCGCAGGGCGTCGACCTGCTTCTTCAGCGCCGGAATGGACACGGCGTTGACGAACACCGCTTCGGCACTCGCGGCGGCGAGGGCGCGGCCCTTCGAGGATCCGCCGGCCTGGAAGATCACCGGGGTGCGTTGCGGGGACGACTCGCACAGAGCAAATCCCGGCACGTCGAAGTACTTGCCCTTGTGCTCGATGTTGTGCACCCGACTCGGGTCGATGTACATGCCGCGCTCGGCGTCGCGGACGACGGCGTCGTCCTGCCAGGACCCCTCCCACAGCTTGTAGCAGACCTCGAGGTACTCGGCAGCCATGTCGTACCGCTCGTCGTGCGGAACCTGCTGTCCGGTACCGAGATTGCGGGCAGCGCTGTCGGAGTAGGAGGTCACCAGGTTCCAGCCGACGCGGCCGTCGGTGAGGTGGTCGAGGGTGCTGAACTTGCGCACCAGTGCGTACGGGTGCTCGTAGGAGGTGGACCCGGTCAGCCCGAACCCGAGGTTCTTCGTCACCGCGGCCATCGCGGAGACGACCATGAACGGATCCTGCGCGGGGATCTGCGCGGCGTCGGCGAGCGCGGCGTCGGCGCTGCCCTCGTAGATGTCGTGGTAGCCGACGTTGTCGGCGAAAAAGATGCCGTCGAACCGGGCCTCTTCGAGCATCTTCGCGTAGGCGGTCCAGTAGGCGAGGTTCTTGTAGTTCGCGCCTTGATCGTCCGGATGCCGCCAGAGACCAGCCGACAGGTGTGCCGGGCCCTGGTAATCGAAGGCGAACAGCCGCATGCGTCGAGACGCCATTGTCTATCTCCGTTCACTTTTTGAACACTTAGTTCATGTGGTGAACACCACTGTAAGAGGTGGAATGTGCGGTCGTCAATACCGCATTTCGGGTTCATGCCCGGCAGACACTCCGGGTCCGGCCCCTCCGGTCGCGTGAGCAGACAGCAGGGGTCGACTCCCCCACCGAGCCGAGGGCGGCATCGTCGTCGAGGCGGGACTCGCCGCGCACACGAAAGCGCGCCGACTGGGCACACGGGCCCCGTCGACGCGCGAGGGTCTTCCGAGAGGCAACCCCTCAGAGGGTGCACTGGCGAGTCAGCCCAACGCGGACAACCACACCCTGCCGCCAGCGGTGCTGCACGCGTTCCGACGGCGAAAGTCCACCCCAGATACCGTGCGGCTCATTCGCGGTGATCGCGTAGTCGCGACATTCCTCGATCACCGGGCAGTCGGCGCAGATAGCTTTGGCGGCCACCTCCGACAGCGTCTCGCCGTCGTAGAACACGTCGACATCAACCGACCGGCAGCGGGCGTTCCGTTGCCAGTCCCATTCCGAGATCAACGGCCGGGGCAGCTGCACGGGTCGTTCGCGAAGCATGACTTCCTGACACGTGAGAATGGACGGCGGTGCGGGACGGCGGGCGCTGCGACGACGCACGCGAGGGCTCGCACGTCCGATCATCCACAGACGCTCAACTCGAACGCCGATCGTGCTCATTATTGAACACATCGACCGAAAAGTGAATGCACTGAGGGCGGGATCCGGCTGCGTACTCCGCATCCGCCCCGGACGGCTCGACCGCTAGACCGGCAGGACCGCCGAATCGTCCTCCACCGAATCAACTTTCGACCGACGGTCGACTGCGGTGGCGACGAGGAGGACGGCGAGCGCGGCCACGGTGAGTGCCGCTCCCATCCAGATCGGCGAGGTGAAGCCGAGCCCTGCGGCGATGGTGATGCCGCCGAGCCAGGCTCCGAGTGCGTTGCCCACGTTGAAGGCGGCGATGTTGGCGCCGGATGCCATGGTCGGCGCCTGCGCCGCGTAGTTCATGATGCGCATCTGCAGTCCGGGGACGGTCGCGAATCCGAAGAGTCCCATGAGGAAGAGAGCGACGATCGTCATCGGCTTGCTGCCTGCGGTGAGGGCGAACACGACGAGGACGACGGCGAGCACGGCGAGGACAGTGGTCAGCGTGCGGGTGAGCGCCTTGTCGGCGGCGCGGCCGCCGAGGACGTTGCCGACGAACAAGCCGCCGCCGAAGAGCACAAGGAGCCACGGCACGCTCGTCGACGCGAATCCGCCGACCTCGGTGAGGGTGAACGCGATGTAGGTGAACGCACCGAACATGCCGCCGAACCCGAGGATGGTGACGGCGATCGAGAACCACACCTGCGGGTTCCGGAAGGCCCGCAGTTCGCTGCGCAGACCCGCAGGTTCCGGTGCGTCCGCCGCACGGGACACGGACGGCACCAACGCGGTGATGCCGATCAACGCCACGACGCCGATGACGGTGATGGCCCAGAACGTGGAGCGCCAGCCGAACTGCTGGCCGAGGAACGTGCCGAACGGGACGCCGAGAACGTTGGCGATCGTCAGTCCGGCGAACATCGTCGCGATGGCTGCGGCCCGCTTGCTCGCGGTCACGAGGTCGGCGGCGAGGACCGATCCGATGCCGAAGAACGCGCCGTGGCACAGGGCCGCGAGGACGCGTCCGCCCATCATGACCTCGTACGTCGGGGCGATCGCCGACAGGAGGTTGCCGCCGATGAACAGCACCATCAGCGACTGAAGGACTGTTTTGCGGTCGAAGCGGGTGACCGCCGCGGTGATGACGATGGCTCCGATGGCGACGGAGAGGGCGTAGCCGGAGATGAGGTAGCCGGCCACCGATTCGGTCACCTGAAAATCGGCCGCCACTTCCGGCAGCAGTCCCATGATGACGAATTCGGTGAGACCGATCCCGAAGCCGCCCATTGCGAGAGCGAGTAGACCCAGTGGCATCGCAGCCACTCCTTTCATACAGATCTGGGAGATAAGAGCGCTAGCTCGAATACCGCGTCTGCATTAGTTGCAGGCGCGTCATAAATAGTTGCACACGCCTGATATGTGCGCAAGCTGGTATTCTGACCTGGCACTCGTATCCACAGGAGGTGGCCATGGCAGTCGCTGACGACGCCGTCGAGATCCGGTCGCAGGGATGGCGCACGCTCGCGGCCCTGCACGGTCTACTCGAGGCAGAACTCGAACGCGCCCTGCAGCGGGGCCACGACCTATCGGTGGTCGAGTACACGGTGCTCGACGCACTGAGCCGCCAGGACGGCTGGCACATGCGGATGGCTCAGCTCGCCCGCGCGGCCGCGCTGAGCAGCAGCGCCACCACCCGGCTGGTGAACCGGCTGGAGAACCGCGGGCTGCTCACGCGGATCCTGTGCGACGACGACCGTCGCGGCATCTACACCGAACTCACGCCCGCGGGCCGGGCGGCGCTGGACGAGGCGCGTCCGACCCACGACGCCACCTTGGAGTCGGCGCTGGACCGGGCCGCCGAGGTTCCCGAACTCGCCCACCTCGCCCGCGCCCTGCACGAGCTCCCCGCCTAGGTGAGTGGCAAAGCGTGCGGGAGCACACTTTGCCACTCACCTCAGGACAGCGGCGTGAAGTCGCGCGACGCGATGTACTCCGGCCGTGGCCGCGGTGCGGCAAACGGTACGACGAGCGTGTTCTCGACACTGTTGAACACGAGGAACAGATTCGACCGCGGGTAGGGCGTGATGTTGTTGCCCGACCCGTGCATGACGTTGGAGTCGAACCACAGCGCGGTGCCGGCAGCACCGGTGAACTGGTCGATCCCGAATTCCGCGGCCATCCGGGTCACGTCCTCCCGGCGCGGAACCCCGACCTCCTGCTCGACGAGGGAGGACGTGTAGTTGTTTTCGGGGGTGGCGCCGACGCACTGGACGAACCGCTTGTGCGAACCGGGCATCACCATCAGCGACCCGTTGAACGGGTAGTTCTCGGTGAGGGTGATCGAACAGCTGACGGCCCGCGGCACGGGAAGACCGTCCTCCGCGTGCCAGGTCTCGAAGTCCGAGTGCCAGTAGAAACCGGTGCCCTTGAAACCGGGCATGGAGTTGATTCGGCTCTGGTGGATGTAGACGTCGGAGCCGAGGAGTTGCCGTGCGCGGTCGAGAATCCGGCCGTCGCGGATCAGCGCGGCCACCATGTCGCTGCGCCGGTGGACGTCGAAGACGGACCGGACCTCGTCGGTGCCGCGTTCGGTGATGACGCGACCACTGTCGCTCATCGACGGATCCCGGGACAGCCGGTCGAGCTCCTCCCGGCACGACGTCACTTCGCCGGCGCCCAGGACGTTGTCGACGATGGTGAAGCCGCGTGCCTCGTGTCCGGCGAGGGCGGCCGCGTCGAAAGGTCCGTCCGAGGGTTTTCCCCAGACTGCGGGTTCGTTCCGTTGGAGCATCGACGGACCGGAGGCGATCCGAGTGGGGTAGCGATCGTGACTGTTGGTGAATCCCTGAACCTCAGCTACCTGAGTCATTGCCCCTCCTCGGCAGTTACCTCTACTTCACTGTCGCTACGACGACAGAGTCTTTTGATCGGCGCGGAGCCGCTGGACGGCGTCGTCCAGGTGTTCGGCGAGCAGTTTCTGCACCTCGCCGGCCGTGCCCGACCGGATCGCCTCGCGCAGGGTCGCGTGTTCCTGCGCCTGCTCGCGGATGTCGTCGTACGTGGTCTGCAACGCACCCAGGCACATCCGGGTCTCGATCAGCAGCGTCCGCGCCGCGCGGATGAGCCGAGGGCTCTGCGCGCTCTCCACCAGGATCTGGTGGAACTGCTGATCGGCGTCCGAGACGGCGGCGGCGTCGCCGCGCTCGGCCGCGGCCTGCATCACGAGGACGGTGGGTTCGAGCGCCAGGTAGGTGGCTTCCCGGCGACCGTCGGCGAGAATCATCTCGAGGGCCCCGCGCTCGATGACCGACCGGCTGCGGTACACGTCGACGACGTCGTCGAGGGTCAGTTCCGTCACGAAGATCCCGCGGTGACGGATGCTGTGCAGTATGCCCTCGGACACGAGCCTCTGCATGGCTTCGCGCAGGGGTCCGCGCGAGACCTGGAAGTGCGCGGCCAGTTCCGCCTCGCCCAGCTGTGCACCCGGTTCGAGGGCACCCTTCATGATGGCGACCCGCAGGCGGTCCGCGATGAATTCGGCAGTCGATTGACGACTGACGGGTTCCAGGTCAGTCAGAGCCATGACTGTGGCCTTTCTCGAACAAGGTTCCTAACGACGGTTGCACCGCCGTGTGGCCCGCAAGACGCAGGCCTTCCCAGATGGTCACCTGGTTTGCCGTGAGGACCGGCTTGCCGAGGCGCTGCTCGAGAGTACTCAGCGCACCCAGCGTCCTCATGGCCGTGTCGGGGATGAGCAGGGCTTCGGCGTCCGGGTGGTCGTTTTCCACCGCGAGTTCCACCACGGATTCGGGGCTGAGCTGACCGACCTCGGCGGCGGTGTCGATCCCCGCGCTCGACATCGACAGCACCTCGATGCCGGCGGCGGCGAGGAATTCGACGAACAGCTTCGCGACGTCCTCCGGGTAGCTCGCGGCCACCGCGACCCGGGTGATCCCGAGGGCGTGCAGGGCGTTGACGAACGCGAAACTGGTGCTGGACGTGGGCACACCGGTGGCCGCGGCGAGCGTCTCGGCCTGTTGCTTCGCGCCGTCGGGGCCGTAGACGAAGCTGCCCGACGTGCACGCCCACACGACGGCGTCCGGCTTCTCGTCGGCAAGCAGCGCGGCCCCGCCGGCGAGCTTCTCGGGACTTCCGAGGTCGAGCAGTTCGGGCACGGCGTGCAGGTCGGTGCCGTAGATGTGCACGA
The DNA here is from genome assembly GCF_019378875.1 of Rhodococcus sp. USK10. Classification (NCBI taxonomy): domain Bacteria; kingdom Bacillati; phylum Actinomycetota; class Actinomycetes; order Mycobacteriales; family Nocardiaceae; genus Rhodococcus; species Rhodococcus sp. USK10. The sequence goes on along the minus strand of NZ_CP076048.1, from coordinate 5,472,227 downwards.
CCGGCAGATCCACTCCGAGCATCTCCGCGGCGAAGGGGTAGTCGTCTTCGGCGGCGTGGTCCGGGTAGATGAATCCCACAGTGGGGGTCGGCGTGCTCGTCATGCGTTCTCCTCGTTCCGTGTAGTGAGGGTGTGTCAGAAGACGTTGCGGAGCCACTTGCCGGGCCCTGTCATGGGGAGTTTCATCCGGCCGAGACAGGCCCAGATCGTGAGCTGGTTGGCGGTGAGCACCGGTTTGCCGAGTTCCTGTTCGAGCGGCGCGATGACGTCGTAGGTCGGCAGGTTGGTACAGCTGACGAAGATCGCCTCCGACCGGGGGTCGTCCGCCGCGATGATCCGCTCGGCGATCGTGCGGTAGTTGACCTTCCAGATGCCGCCGCCGAGCCCGAGGTGATCGGAACGCACCACCTCGGTGCCCGCCTCGTTCAGGAACGCGTGCAACCGTTCGGTCAGCGGGGCGTCGTACGGTGTGATCACCGAAAGCCTGCTCAGCTCGAGGTGTTCGATCGCCTCGACCAGCGCCCCGGACGTGGTGACCGCGTGCTGGGCGCCGGCCTCGCAGATCGCGTCGCACAGCGTCCGCTCGTATTCGAGGCCCTTGATGAAACTTCCCGACGTGCACAGATACGCCACGACCTCAGGCTCGACGTGCAGGACGTCGCGCGTCGCGGCCATGAGGTGTCTTCGCTCGGACACGAGTTCGGCCATCTCCAGGCTGACGGGCACGGGTTCGTACGGCGTGCGCGCCAGATGCAGGCTCACCTCGAGGGGAGCCCACCGCCAGAGTTCACGTTCGAGCGCCAAGTCGAACGGGGCGATGATGCCTATTCCCCGTTGCGCGATCGGCCCTTCGAATTCGGGAATGTTCAGTTCCAACACCAGGCCTCACCTTCGATTCGGCCGCGCCCGAGCATTATCAGATTGTTGACAATCATACGAGTTACTCTTACGGTGTCAACGTGAGTCGGAACCCGATCGTCGCGGTGCTACATGCCCACGTTCTGCCGAGCGACGAACTCATGGCACCGGTCGCGTCCCGTGCCGAAGTTCGCTACACCGGCAAGGCGGGGCTGAGCGACGCCCTCGACGGCGCGGACGTGCTGTTTCTCTACGACTTCCTCACCGATGCGGTGCCCGGAGCGTGGCATGCCGCCGGTTCCCTGCAGTGGCTGCACATCGCCGCGGCCGGCGTCGATCCCGTCATGTTCCCCGAGGCCCGCGACAGCGACGTCACCATCACCAACTCCCGGGGCGTGTTCGACGGCGCGATCGCCGAGTACGTGCTCGCCCAGATCCTCTCGTTCGCGAAGGATCTGCCGGGTTCGCTGCGACTCCAGCAGTCCCACACGTGGCAGCACCGCGAATCCGAGCGGATCGCGGGCCGCACCGCCCTGATCGTCGGCACCGGACCCATCGGCCGCGCGATCGCCCGGCTTCTCCGCGCCGCGGGGATGAAGGTCAGCGGATCGGGTCGCACCGCCCGGGGTGCCGATCCCGACTTCGGGACGGTCACCGACACCGAAGATCTGCCGCAGCAACTCGCCGACGCCGATTACGTGATCGCGGTGGCCCCGCTCACCGAGCAGACCCGCCACCTGTTCCGCGATACGACGTTCGCCGCGATGAAGCCGGGCGCCCGCTTCGTCAACGTCGGACGGGGTGAGCTTGTGCGCACCGACGACCTCGTCGCCGCGCTGCGGGCGGGAACGATCGCGGGCGCCGCGCTCGACGTGTTCGACACGGAACCGCTCCCCGCGGACCATCCGCTCTGGGACATGCCGAACGTGTCGATCACGCCCCACAATTCGGGCGACTTCGCCGGCTGGCGCAACGACCTCGTCACCGTGTTCACCGACAATTTCGAACGCTGGGTGACGGGGTACCCGCTCGAGAACGTAGTTGACAAGCACCTCGGGTACGTACCGAGCCGATGATGACAGGGCCCGAACGTCCAGGCTGAAGGAGTTCTCATGAATCCCACCGACATGACCGCCGTCGAACTGGTCACGGCCTACTCGTCCGGAGAACTTTCGCCGGTGGAGGCGACGCAGGCGATGCTCGACGCCATCACCGAGCGTGATCGCGCCATCAACTCCTACTGCCTCGTCGACGAGGAGCGGGCGCTCGCGCAGGCCCGGAAGTCCGAGGAGCGCTGGAACACCGGGTACTCCAAGGGGCTGCTCGACGGCGTCCCGATCTCCATCAAGGACATCTTCCTCACCGACGGCTGGCCGACGCTCCGCGGATCGCAGGCCGTCGACGAGGACCAGCCGTGGGATGTCGACAGTCCCGTGGCCGCCAGGCTGCGTGAGGACGGGATGGTGTTCCTCGGCAAGACGACGACCCCCGAGATCGCCTGGAAGGCCGTCACCGACAGCGCCCTGTGCGGGATCACCCGCAACCCGGCCGACCCGACGAAGACGGCCGGTGGTTCCTCGGGCGGCAGTGCCGCGGCGGTCGCGGCGGGTCTCGGCCCCTGCTCCGTCGGCACCGACGGCGGCGGCAGTGTGCGGATCCCCGCGTCGTTCTGCGGCGTCGTCGGTTTCAAGCCCACCCACGGCCGGATCCCGCTGTTCCCGGCGAGCCCGTTCGGGCCGCTGGCGCACGCAGGCCCGATCACCCGCACCGTCGAGGACGCGGCACTGCTGATGGACATCCTGGCGCTGCCCGACCCGCGCGACCCGACGTCGCTCGCCCCGTTCCCGACCACGTTCCGCGGCGAGATCGGCCGCGACGTGGTCGGACTCGGCGTCGCGTACTCCCCCACGCTCGGCTACGTGACCGTCGATCCGGAGGTCCGGGCGATCGTCGACCGGGCCGTGCAGGCGATCGACGCCGCGGGTCTGCCGGTCACCGCCGCCGACCCCGGGTTCGGCGATCCGATCGACGCGTTCGAACTGTTGTGGGCGGCCGGGGCCGCGGCCATGCTGAAGAACTTCCCGGACGGGGCACGCGACAAGGTCGACCCGGGCCTCGGCAAGGTCTGGGAACGGGGCGAGAAGTTCAGCGCGGTCGACTATCTCGACGCTCGCGCGGTCGCCGCGGACATCGGCATCACGATGGGCAAATTCCATCTGACGCACAACGTCCTGCTCACACCCACCGTCCCCATTCCGGCTTTCGAGGCAGGCTACGACGTGCCGCCGGGCAGCGATCTCACCGGCTGGCCGCAGTGGACGCCGTTCACGTACCCGTTCAACCTGACGCAGCAACCGGCGATCAGCATCCCGGTCGGCCGCACGTCGGCGGGTCTTCCGGTGGGCCTGCAGATCATCGGCCCCCGGCATTCGGACGACCTCGTACTCGCGGTCGCGCGGTACGCGGAACACGTCCTCGGCTAGGTCGGCCGAAAAGCACCCGATTCGCGCCGTATCCGAGGATGATCAGACCTGGGCCCGGTGCTGCGAACATCTGCTCTGCTGCCGGGTGACAGTTGCCCGACAGAAGTTTTCGGGGTCGGGGAGAGCCCGGGAGAGTAGATGACAGCAATGCCGGTGTCCGGGGTCCCGCCGCATTCGCCGCAGGACCGGGATCCGTTCGCCCCGGGCATGGTCGTCGCCACTCGATACACACTCCTAGGACGATTCGCCGCACCCGACTGGGTGCAGTGGTGGCACGCGCACGACACCGAACTGTGCAGGGACGTCTCGCTCAGCCTCGTCGACTCGGCGCACCTCCGCGACACCGATACCCGTCCGGATCCGGTGGCGCGGTTCTGCCGGAACACCACCGGGACCAGCTTCAGCCACGAGGGGCGGATCGCGCAGGTCTACGACATCGAGGCGGTCGGCAACCGGATCGCCGTGGTCGCGGAATGGACGCCCGGATGGCGTGTCGCGGATATCGCGCGTACGGTGCCGCGGCCGCTGGACGCTGCGCGCATCGTGCGCGACCTCGCCGCCGCCACCGCGGACGCGCACCATTTCGGCGCCCGGATCTCGCTCGATCATCCCAACCGGGTGCGGATCTCCCGGGACGGACTCGCGGTCCTCGCCTTCCCCGCCACCCTCGCCGACGACAGCACGGCCGACGACGTCGCCGGCCTCGGCGCGCTGCTGTACGCGCTGTTGCTCGGCACGTGGCCGCTGCCGTCGTCCGGCGACACGCTCGCTGCCGGGCTTCCCCCGGCCGGTCGTCGGGGTGACGGTTCCGTCGTTCCGCCGCATCGGGTGCGGCCCACGATTCCCCACCGTCTGTCCGACGTGGCCGTCAACGCCCTCACCCGCCAACCCGGAATGGGCACCGCGCAGGCGGTGGTCGACGCCCTCGATCGAATGCTGGCGGACGCGCGGGCACGGTCGGCACCCGCGTTCGCCCCGAAGAAGATCCGCCCGAGGCCCGACGACCGGACGGCCCGACCGCGGGCGCCGCTTCCCGCGATGAGCGCCGCGCTCGCCGTGGTCGTCGCCCTCGGCGCCGCCGGGTGGGCGATCAGCACCGCGTTCACCGCGTCGGACGCACCGCCCGCGGCCGTCGCGGACAGCACGCTCAGCGAGATCGCGCCCGCGCCGGAACCCGACCCGACGCCGCTGATCCCGTCGTCCGCGGTCGTCTACTCCCCCCAGCACTTCCCCGACAACGGGACGAGGGCGTCGCTCGCGGTCGACGCGAACCCGGCAACGTTCTGGGCCACCGACCGCTACCCGCAGCAACTGCCGCCGACGAAGGGCGGCGTGGGCCTGATCGTGTCGTTCCCCAAGCCCGTCGATCTGCGGACCGTCTGGATCGAATCACCGACGCCGGGAACCAGGGTCGAGATCCGGACCGCGCCCGCCGCCTGGGCCAACATCGGCCACACCCAGTTGCTCGGCGCCGCCACGCTCGCGCCCGGAGTCACCCGGATCGCCGCCCGGACCCCCGCACCCACCACCCGCGTCCTCGTGTGGATCTCGGGCCTGTCCCCGGTCGATTCCGGATTCCAGTCGAGCCTGTCGGAGATCGGGTTCCTGGGCGGCGGCGCATGAGTCGCGACATCTTCGGCCCCACGCAGCCGAACACGGGCAGCACCGCGCGCGACCACCTCGCGAACGAACGCACCTATCTCGCGTGGCATCGCACCGGCATCAGTGTCGCCGCACTCGGTGTGGCGGTGGCGAAGTTCGCCCCGCACCGCGGCGACCACGCCATTGCCGCCGGATTCATCCTGATCGGCGCGGGCCTGCTGGTGTCCGCCTACGGCACCTACCGATACCGGGTCATCAGCAGGCAGATCGAATCCGGGGTATTCGCGCCGGCGACGTTCGCCGCCGTCGTCACCTCCAGCGTCGTCACACTGCTCGCGCTCCTCGCCGTGCTGGTTCTACTCTGACCCCGGCGCGGCCTCGACGCAGCGGAATCCGATGTGGCTCATCCCGGTGTCGACCATCTGCGGCCGCCGCGCCGCGGGCCGGTACCGGCGGCAGTAGCTGTCGGCGCAGAGGAACGATCCACCCTTGATCACCCGCCGCGGAACCCGGAACTGGGGTTGACGCGGGTCGAAGCTCTCCGCCATGCCGGGTCCACGCGGATTGCGTGGCGCACAGCACGACTGCGCGGTGTCGTCGTGCCGATCGGCGTACCAGTCGGCGGTCCACTCCCACACGTTTCCCGCCATGTCGAACAGTCCGTAGCCGTTGGGCCGATAGCTTCCGACGGCGGTCGTGGTGCCGTACCCGGGGTCGGCGCGCCACGGGAAGTCCCCGTGCCAGTAGTTCGCCGGCGGCGGGGATCCGGCGTCCGGGGCGTCGCCCCAGGTGAATTCGGCCTGGTCGAGACCGCCGCGCGCCGCGGCCTCCCACTGCGCCTCCGTGGGGAGGGACCGTCCGGCCCACTGTGCGTACGCGGCCGCGTCCTCGTGGGCGACGTGGACGACGGGATGCCGTTCGCAGCCGGCGATCGTCGACGCCGGCCCGGTGGGGTGCTGCCAGGACGCGCCGACGGTCCAGGTCCACCACTGGCTCAGGTGACGGAGATCGACCGGCCCGCGGGTGGGGGTGAACACCATCGACCCGGGTTGCAGATTCTCCGCCGGAGCCCCGGGAAAGTCAGCCGGGTCCAGCGGACGCTCGGCGACCGTGACGTAACCGGTGTCCCGGACGAACGTCGTGAACTGTTCGTTGGTGACCTGGTACGCCTCGATCGCGAACGCGTCGACCGCCACCCGATGCGCCGGACCCTCCTCCGGATAGTGCCGATCCGAGCCCATGGTGAACGTCTGGGCGGGGATGAGACGGACGTCGGAAAAGGTCACGGTGTCCACGAATTCTCCCCTTCCGACTGCTCAGGTGACGGCCGGCGAGAACACGCTCGTCCAATCGTTCTTCATGCTTACCACGGTCCAGTTGTTCGCTCGTGCCTCTTCGAGGGCCTGCTCGGCGCCGGCGACGTAGTCGAACTCGCGGTCGGCGTCGTCGTGCAGGATCAGCACCCGCAGGGACGGGCGGTCGGGTAGCCCGGAGAACGCCAGCATCGGCAGGTCGCCGTTGGAGTTGCCGACGGACAGGATCGGCCGCCGCCCGATCCTGCTCCAGATCCGGACCGGTTTCTCCGGTCCGTCGTCGAAGAAGTCCATCGCCGCCTTGTAGAGCAGTTCCGTTCGGCCTTCCTCGGCGCGGTAGGTGAGGCCGAGTGCGCTGCCGATGATCCGTTCGGGCGGCACCCCGTAGAGCTGCCCGGCGATCGGGCGCATGAAGTCCCGGTCACCGCCGGATGCGAGGTAGGTCGTGAATTCGTTCGCCTCCAGGTAGCGCAGCAGTTCGACCATCGGTGCGTATCCGCAGCCCCGGTACGGCCGGCCGAGCGTCGGATGGTCCGCCCCGTCGAAGAATGCGGTGACGCGGGCGTCGTAGTCCTCGACGCTGACCTCGTCGAACGCCCGGGTGATCGCACCCATCAACAGCTTCAGATCCGCGTCGTCGCCGTGATAGTGCTTGACCATCGCGGCGCCCAGCCATGTCAGGTCGTGCTCGTGCGCGGCCTGCCAGGGTTGCGTCTGCTGCAGTTCGGGATCGGCGGCGGCCATCTCCGCCAGGCGCCGGATGGTGAAGTCGAGTTGGATCGGCATCGGCTTCTCACACCACAGTGTGCCGTCGTTGTCGAAGACGGCCACCCGGTCCGCAGGCTCGACGAAGTCCGGCCCCCGCGCCGTCACCCGTCCGACGAAGTCCTCGATCGCGGACCGCGTCGATCCGTCCGCCCAGGAACCACCCAGTCCGGCGCCCATCCCGGTCAGTCCTTCGACAGGAAGGCGTGCAGCTTCGCCACCGCGTGGTCGATCGTGAAGCTGGCCGGCTCCTGCCGCGGAGGAAATTCCTTGAACGTCTCGAGGAATTGAGTCGTGATGACCGTTCCGTAGATCGCGATGTAGTCGTGGTCGAGGAACCAGTCCCAATAGGTGTTCGACGTGATGTCGGCCCGCTCGAACGGGTCGGTGCGCAGGTTGAACAGTTTCGGTAGCCGCAGTGGAGTGAACGGCTCCGCCCACAGTCCGAGGGTGCCCTGCGACCGCTGCTCCATGAACACGATCTTCCAGTTGTCGAAACGGATGCCCAGCACGTCGCAGTCGTCGGAGAAATAGACCATTCCCCGTCGCGGGGACTTCTCGACCTCACCGGTGAGATACGGGAGCAGGTTGTAGCCGTCGATGTGCGCCTTGAACCTCTTGCCGCCGGCGTCGTGACCGCTCTTCAGTTGCTCGACGACCTCGGGCGCACCCGCGGCGGCGAGGAAGGTGGGCAGCCAGTCGTGGTGCTGAACGATCTCGTTGGAGACCACGCCGGCGGGAATCTTGCCCGGCCATCGGATCACTTCCGGGACGCGGAACGCGCCCTCCCAGTTGGTGTCCTTCTCACTGCGGAACGGGGTGGTCGCGCCGTCCGGCCACGTGTTCGCGTGCGGGCCGTTGTCGGTGCTGTAGATGACGATGGTGTTCTCGGCAAGACCCAGTTCGTCGACTGCGTCGAGCAACTGGCCGACGTGCTTGTCGTGATCGACCATGGTGTCGTGGTACGGCGACTGCCAGTGCCCGGCCTGCCCGACACTTTCCGGTTTGGTGTGCGTCCGCAGGTGCATGTGCGTGGTGTTCATCCACACGAAGAACGGGGTTTCAGCCTCCTTCTGCCGCGTGATGAAGTCGATTGCCGCGGCGACCGTCTCGTCGTCGATGGTCTCCATGCGCTTCTTGGTCAGCGGCCCCGTGTCCTCGATGCGCTGCTTCCCGAACGGCCCGTACCGCGGATCGACCTCGCCGGCATCTTCCTCGGTGGCCCAGCAATGGAGGACGCCGCGCGGCATCATCACCTCGTGCAGTTTGGGATAGTCCTGCGCGCTGGGATAGTCGGGGAGCTCGGGTTCTTCCTCCGCGTTGAGGTGATAGAGGTTGCCGAAGAACTCGTCGAACCCGTGCACGGTCGGCAGATATTTGTTCAGGTCGCCGAGATGGTTCTTCCCGAACTGCCCGGTGGCGTATCCGAGGGGCTTGAGCAGTTCGGCGATGGTGGGGTCCTCCGGCGACAATCCGACGTCGACTCCCGGGATTCCCACCTTGCTCATCCCGGTGCGGTACACGCTCTGCCCGGTGATGAACGACGCCCGGCCCGCGGTACAGCTCTGTTCCCCGTAGGAATCGGTGAACCTCATCCCCTCGTCGGCGAGGCGGTCGATGTTCGGTGTGCGGTAGCCCATCAGCCCGTCGCTGTAGCAGCTGAGATTGGTGATACCGATGTCGTCGCCCCAGATGACCAGAATGTTGGGTTTCGCGTCCGTCATCTGTCTCTCCTCGCATCATCGGGGGAATCGCAATCCTGACGATGCTCGCGGGACGTCCCGGCCACATCACCCGCACCGGGTGAGAACCTCGTGGCGCCGACCGGCGTCAGTCCGGCGGCACCGACGCCGGTCGGTCCACAGTCAGGATGTACACGCTGATCACCATCACCCACGCCGGAAACACCAGCGTCACCCAGAGACTGAAGCTGACGACCACCAGGAGCGTGAGTGACAGCACGTAGGTGGCGACGGCCAGCCATCGCGGCATCAGCCCGGTGCGGAGCCAGATGGTCCCCAGCGAGATCATGAACACCCCGGCCATGCGAACTCCGTAGACGTTGTTCATGTGCAACATCACCTCGCGACCGAAGTAGACGAGGTCATTCTGCGGAGCGTTGGGCAGCCGGGATATGGCGAGCATTCCACCGGCGAGTGCCATCGACACGAAGGTCGTCGCGAGGAACAACAGCCCACTGCCCAGGAAGACGGTCGAGAAGAATCGGTCTTCGAGGTCTCCGAGCCGGTCGCGAACGACGCCGATGAACCACAGGAACGCGATGCCCGCGAAGGGCGCGAGGACCAGAGCCGTCGTGATCTGAGTCTGGTGGCTCACCCACGGGGTGCCCGCGGCGCCCGGCAGTGCGCTGCGCAGCAGGACGATGCTGGAGGCGAACAGGACACCGAAGACGACGCCGGCGACGGCTGCGGCCCGTGGGGTCCGCAGCCGGTGGTACTCGGCATCGCCCCGTGTGCCGGCCATGAGTTCAGTCTTCGCCGAGGTCGCGCTCCGGGGCAACAGGGACCGCGGATCGAGCAGCTACCCGGAAGCGTCCAGTGTCGCCTTGAGGACGGTGACGTCCAGCGTGGCCGCGAGATCGGCGATCGTCACACCTGACAGCGTGTCCCGCCACGCACGCTCGGCGCCGGCCATGACCTTCGCGATGCCGCAGGGGGTCGTGCACTGTTCCTGTGGCGCGGCGAGCAGCCCCTGCTGCCGGATCTCGGTGCACCGAAATGCCGGCGCATCGCCGTCGACCGCCTGCACGACGTCGAGCACCGTGATGTCGCCGGGGGCGCGGGTGAGGACGTACCCGCCGTCGCGGCCCTCGGTCGGGTGGACGAGGCCGGCTCGTGCCAGCGACTGCAGGTGCTTGGCGAGATAGGACTTCGACACCCCGTGCAGGTCTGCCAGCCGCGCGGTCGGCACCGGACCCTCGGCCTGGCTGAGCACGACGCAGCAGTGGAGCGACCACTCCACACCACCGGAAATCTTCATGCTCACGACCCTATTTGCGCAACCATTCGTCCAGGGTGGTCGGGGCGATCCAGGCGCCGGCGCCGGGTGTCGGCGTGATGGCCGCGTCGTCGAGTTGCGCACCGAAGTAGCCGGCGGCGGGGTCGGTGGTCACGGACCGCTTGTCTCCGGTCGACGCGAACAGCCGGCGCACCAGTTCGTCGATGCCCAGCGGCTCGGGACCGGCGATCTCGACGGTACCGTTCAACGGGGAGCCGGCGGCGACCTCCGCCACCCGCGACACGACGTCGCGTGAGGCGATGGGCTGCAGGTGCGCCGGCGTCGCGTGCACCGTGTCGCCGACGGTCCCGGCGTCGGCGATGCCCGCGATGAACTCGAAGAACTGGGTCGATCGCACGATCGAGTACGGCACCGGACCGGCCTTGACCACGTCTTCCTGCGCAACCTTGGCCCGCATGTATCCGGAGTCGGGAAGCCGGTCGGCGCCGACGATCGACAGGACCACGTGGTGCCCGACGCCGGCGGCCTCCTCGGCGGCGAGCATGTGCTTCGTCGAGTCCCGGAAGAATGCCAGGACGTCGTCGTCCGCCCACGACGGCGAGTTGGTCAGGTCCACCACCGCGTCGGCGCCCGCGACGGCCTCCGCGACGCCCTTGCCGGTGGTCGTGTCGATTCCGTCTGCGCGGCCGAGTGCCACGACGTCGTGCCCGGTCTCGCCGAGCGTGGCCGCGACCTGCCGTCCGATCAGTCCGTTCCCGAAAATGACGATCTTCACGTCTTCTCTCCTTTACTCGGATAAGTCGTATCCGAGTTTACTCCGACAAGCGTTGTCCGAGTCAAGACCCGCATCACGCCGATTCCGGCCGCACCACGACGGGGACGCCCTCGTACGGCGCGAGGGTGATCGGGAAACTGTGCAGCTCGTCCACGGCGCCGATCTGTTCGTCGGTGAACAGGTTGACCGCAGGCGAGCCCGCCGGCAGGAATTGCGACTGGACGGTCGCGGCGATCTCCTCGGACGTGAAGTTGAGGACCGTGACCTCCAAACTGGCGTCTGCCAGTTCGTGGACCATCACGAGCAGCCCCTTGTGCGACACGGTCGGCACGTCGAGCTGGACGGCGGTGGCGATGCCGAATCGGTTCCGGACGTCGATGATGCGGGCCAGCCGGCGAGCGAAGGAGGTCGGATCCTGCAGTTGCACAGGCAGACTCCCGTACAGACTGTGCCCGCGGGGAATGCCCGACTCCGACCGCTCGGCGTCCGGGTTGACGCCCATCAGGTCGTGCGCACCCCGGTTGATCCAGCGGGTGTCCCCCTCGGCGAGGAGATCGGCGACGTCCTCGGACGGCACGGGAAGCAAACCGCACAGGTCCCAGCCCGACAGTGCGAAGACTCCCGGCTGGAGTGCGTTGAACATCGCCAGCAGCAGGTGGGCCTGCTTGACGGTGTCGATGTCGGCGGCGTCCATCCGGTCGAGGTCGCGGATGCCCAGCGCGGCGGTGATGACACTGGCTGTCGTGCAGGCGATCCCATTCGTCGTGAACGTGCGGTTGTACGGCGCCCACCGCCCGGTGAGCCGCTCGCACAGGTCCTTGCGGATGCGGTCACCGAGGTCCGACCCGGTGACGGACTCCCCTCCGTAGTCGAACTCGTCGTCCTTGTGCAGCGTCGCGAAATGGACCAGCTCGAACGTCAGCTCGTCGTGGTTCTGCAGAGCGTGGACGAGCGAAGCCGCGTCGACGCCGTGATCGCGGGCGAGGTTCATCGTCAACCGGAGGAATTCGGTGTTCCCCATGACCAGCGCATGGTGGTAGGCGGGGCGATTGATGAAGTCGTACGACAGGTCGGCGCCGGTCGTGCCCATCGCCTTGATGTCGTCGATGGTGAGATTCAACTCCTGGAACGTGAATCCGCCCATCTTCCGCACGATGCTGGCGATGAGGTGATTCGCCGCCTCCGACAGCGGGTGCCCCTCCGACCAGCCGGGAAGTCCCTCGGTGCGGCGTTCCACCCCGAGGAAACCGTTGGCGTCCAAACGGAGCGCCCCTGCGCCGAGGTCCGCGATGGAATGGCATGCGTCGCCGATGACGAGGCGCATGCCCGCGAACGACGGATCGAGCCAGTTGATCGACGGCTGCCCCGCCTTGAAATAGTGCAGATACACCCACCTGCGCTCGACGCCGTCCACCCCCATCACCGCGGGTGTGACGCTCCAGTTGGTCTCCTTCACCCCGAGCTCGTAGAAGATGACGCGCTGGAGTTGCCCGATGATGTACCCGGCGCGGGCGAGTTGCGCCTCGGTGTCGGCGTCGATGTTCACCGCGTCGCGGCCTTCCGGCACGCGGGGAAGCAAATGCCAGTCCTGCTGTTCGATCTCCACCATGTGATAGATGCCGGGATAGTCGGCGTGCGCCATCTCGGCGAGCCGGAAGTCGGCGCCCTTCCCCGTGTGACCGGGGACGATGTCGTCGATGACGATGCCGTCGTACGCTGCGGCGACGACGCAGAGCTTGCGGAACTCCTCCTCGGTCCCGAACGCCGAGTCGATCTGCATGCTGATGCGGTCGAAGTGGCCGTCCACCGAGGGCGTGGCCCGCCACCCGTCGATCCCGCCGGCCTGCTTCACCGGCCCCGTGTGCACCGCCGTCACTCCGATCTCGGAGAACGCCTGCCACAGCGACTCGTCGCCGAGCGAACTCAGGAAACTCGCGCCGGGCGCCGTGATGATCGAGATCGGGTACGCCGTGAACCACACCGAACCCCGCTCCACCGCGGCCCGCGGATTGGGATCGGCATACGGGTTCTGCCACATGCTGCCCTTGCCGGACAACTGCTCCGCGATCAACTTCGCGTCGTGCAGGATCGACTGGTTGATCAGCCACTCCACGTACTTCGGGTTGTCCGGCACCGGGTCACCCGACTGCGCATCCACCCTGGCCGCGCGGCGCACCGACGGTTTCAACGGCCGCGGGCGCGCCGGGTAGAACTGCTCGTCGTAGCTGATCTCGCTGGGCTCGTGATGGATCTCGGGGTTCATGGTCCTCCGTCGTCATCTCGTCGACTCCGCCGCACCGGTCGGCTGCCCGTCCACCGTCCCACGGAAACGACCGCCCGGCACGTTGTTGATTGTTTCCACGCGTGACCCCCACGTGAGTGGGAAAGTGTGCTCGGGCACTCTTTCCCACTCACGTGGGGGTCACGATTCGCGCGGGCGGGCGGTGCTGGCGCGCACGACCAGTGATGTCTTCATCAACGACCGCGTACGGGTGCCGCCGCCCAACCGATCGAGCAGGATCGTCGCGGCCGCCCGCCCCTTCTCGACGATCGGCTGATGAATCGTGCTGAGACCGAGAAGTTCCGCGACGGGCGCGTCGTCGAAACCGATGACGGACATGTCGTCCGGCACCGACAGTCCGCGCTCGCGCAGCACCTGCCACGCCGCCACCGCGTGCACGTCGGACGTCGCCACGAGCGCGGTGGGCTGTGCGGCGTCGAGCAGGATCCGGGTGGCCTCGGCACCGGAGTCGCTGTCGATGTCGCCCGCCACCACGATGGACAGTTCCTCCACCGGAAGGTGGTGGTCGCGGGCGGCGTCGAAATAGCCGGCGAGGCGTTCGCGTGCGTTGCGCTCGGTCGCCGCACCGACGTCGGCCGCCGTGACCATCCGGCAGTCGGAGTCCTGACCGAGTTTGTCGACGATGATCCCGATGCGCCGGTGGCCCAGTTTCAGAATGTGGTCCATCTGGAGATAGGCGCCGTTCCGGTCGTCGATGGCCACGAACGGCAGTCCCGCGCTTCTGGGCGAATCGACGACGACGGCCGGGATACCCCGCGCGATGATCGCCTCGACCAGCGGATGCCCGTCCGGGACGTTGTGGATGACCACACCGTCCACGAGTCCACGCAGGACCAGCGAGTTCGGGGGCGAGTCCGCGGCGCCACCGCGCGAGGCCGGGAACAGGGTGAGGGCGATGTCGGCGGAGTTCCCGATCTCCGCGATGCCCTTCATCAGCAGGGTCACGGACGGATCCTCCAGCGCTTGCACCGGGGAGTCGGGCACGATCACTCCGACCGCGCCGATCCGTCCCGACCGCAGGCTGCTCCCGGCGATGTTCGGCCCGGCGTAGCCGAGGTCCGCGGCCACGGAGTAGATGCGTTCCCGTTGTGTCGCAGAGACCTTCGACGATTTGCTGAAGGCGTAGGAGACGGTGGCGACCGACACTCCGGCCGCCTTCGCGACGTCTTTCATCGTGACCACGTGGTACTCCCTCGTCGGCGTTCATCGGCCACGACCGGCCGTTGCACACCGAAGCGCACCAGGTGGCGAAGCCCGATCCTAGTCCGCGGTCGAGCGCTCCCCGGCGCTCCCCTCGACATCACCCATTGACAGCGCTCCAGCCGGTGATACGATTCACCATCATAAGTTAATCGTTTCACCATCCAGTTTCACCATTCCGGTTCCACCATCCATGGGAGCACTCATGACCAAGGTCCTCTACCTCTACGGCGGCTGGCCCGGCCACCATCCATACGACATCGCCGCGTGGGCACGCGAACTGTTCTCCGAGCTGAACTACCAGGTCGAGGAGTCGCAGGACATCTTCACCCTCGACCGCGACCTGACCGGATACGACCTGATCGTGCTCGGCTGGAACAACGCGCTCACCACCGAAGACCTCAGCGATTCGCAGGAGAAGAACCTGCTCGACGCCGTCGCCGCCGGAACCGGGGTCGCGGCGTGGCACGGCGCCGCCGCCGCGTTCCGGGCGAGCCTGAAGTACCACTTCCTCCTCGGCGGCGACTTCGTCGAACACCCTGCGGGAGAAGCCTTCCCGCAGCCGTACAAGGTGAGCATCACCGACCGCGAGCACGAGGTGACCGCCGGGGTCGAGGACTTCGCCGTCGCGTCCGAGCAGTACTACATGCACGTCGACCCGAACAACCGGGTCCTCGCGGAAACCGAGTTCAGCGGCGAGCACCTGCCCTGGCTGGAGGGACTGCGCAGCCCGGTGGCGTGGGTGCGGCAGTGGGGCGCCGGCCGCGTCTTCTACCACTCGATCGGCCACACCCCGGCCGACCTGTCGGAGCCGAACGTCCGCCGGCTGACCAAGCAGGGGCTGCGCTACGCCGCCCGCGTAGCGCACTGACACGACCCATCACGACACGAGGAGAAACGATCATGGCGAAATTGACCGGCGGGCAGGTAGTCGCCCAGGTCCTGAAACAGTACGGCGTCGAATACGTCACCGGCATTCCCGGCCACGGCATCTGGTCGCTCACCGACGCGTTCCTGGAGAAGGGATCCGAGATCCCGTTCATCCAGGTCTACCACGAGCAGAGCGCCACACACCTCGCGGACGGCTACTACCGGGTGTCCGGCAAGCCGATGGCCGCGGTGGCGTCGATCGGGGCGGGCGCCGCGAACACCGTGCTCGGTCTCGCGACCGCGTACAGCGACTCGACGAGCCTGCTGTGTATCACCGGCGGGCCGCCCACCCACATGCGCGGACGCGGTCTGCTCCAGGAACTCGAGCGCCACACCGACAACGGATTTCCGCAGGTCACCGACGCGGTGTCGAAGCGCAGCTGGGTCGCCACCCGCGTGGAGGAACTGCCGTTCATCATGCACCGCGCGTTCAGCACCATGCTGACCGGCCGCCCGGGACCCGCGCATATCGAGGTGCCGATGGACGTGCAGGCCGAGGCCGCCGACGTGTCGCTGCACGACCTCGCGCGACGGCTGCCGGTCGGCCTCCAGCAGCCCGACCCACTGGCGATCGACAAGGCCGTCGACGTGCTCCGTGACTCGCGTCGGCCGGTGATCGTCGTCGGCGGCGGCGCCATCACGTCCGACTCGGCCGACGAAGTGCTCGCCCTCGCCGAGGCGTGGCAGATCCCCGTGGTCACCACGTGGAACGGCAAGGGCGCGTTCCCCGAGGACCACGCGCTGTTCGCCGGCAGCGTCGGCCAGACCGGCACGATCGTGGGCAATGCCGTCGCCTCCCGCGCCGACGTGGTGATCTCCATCGGATGCCGGTTCACCGACTGGTCGTCCTCGAGTTACGCACAGGGAGTGACGTTCTCGATTCCGCCCGCCAAGCTCATCCACATCGACATCGACCCGCACGAGATCGGCAAGAACTACCCGGCCGAGGTCGGCATCGTCGCCGACGCCAAGCCGACCGTCGCCGCGATCGTCTCCTCCCTCCCCCGCAGCGGCGCCGACCGCTCCGAATACCTCGCCGAACTCGAGCAGTTGAAGGCGGAGTGGGAGGCCAAGCTCGCGGGCCGACGCGATTCCGACCGGTTCCCGTTCACCTCGCAACGCCCCCTCGGCGGCCTGCGGTCGGTGATGGAACGGGACGGCATCATCGTCGCCGGCTCCGGCAACACCCAGGGCGCCGTGAAGCAGACGTTCCCGGTGTATCACCCGCGCACGCATCTCACCTCCGGCGGATTCTCGTCGATGGGCTGGGCCGTGCCCGCCGCGATCGGCGCCAAGCTCGCCGCCCCCGACCGTCAGGTCGCGTGTGTGCTCGGTGACGGCGACTTCCTCATGACGTCGCAGGAAATCGGTGTCTGCGTGCAGCACGACATTCCGGTCGTGTTCGTGGTCCAGGACAACGCCGGCTTCATGTCCATCCGGGGCGGCCAGCGCAAGCAGACCAGCCGGCACATCGGCACCGAATTCAACCGCCCCGACGGCACCCCGTACAGCCCCGATTTCAAGGCGCTCGGCCAGTCGTTCGGCCTCGAATCGTTCCGGGTGGACGACCCAGCCGACCTCGAGAGCACATACCGGAAGGCCTTCGACTCGAAAGCGCCTGCCCTGATCGAGATCCCGACGGATCGTGACGCCGCCGGACCGTGGGTTCCCGGGTGGTGGGACTTCCCCGTCCCCGCGTACATCGCCGACGAACGTCAGGACGAGTACTGGGCGACCCGAGCCAAGGAACAGCACCTGTGAGAACCTCGGGCCACGATCAGATCGACGCGTATTCACCGCTGCGCGAGGGCGCGGTGGTCGAGGTGGGCGACTCCGACACCGTCACGGCCGATGTCGTGGTCGTCGGGTCCGGGATGGGTGGTTCGACCCTGGCGTGGGCGCTCCGGGATCGGGACGTCGACGTCCTGGTCGTCGAGCGCGGCCGGTTCCTCCCCCGCGAGGTGGAGAATTCGCAGGCCGCGGAGATGTTCCTCGAGGGCCGGTACAAGACCGCCGAACCGTGGTTCGACGGCAGCAACGGTGAGCCGTTCCAGCCCGGGGTGTACTACTGGGTGGGCGGCAACACGAAGTTCTACGGCGGCAGCCTCCCACGCTTCCGCGTCACGGATTTCGAGGAGACGCAGCACTACGACGGCATCTCACCGAAGTGGCCGTTCCGCTACGCCGAACTCGAACCGTTCTACGCCGAAGCGGAGCGCCTCTACCAGGTGCACGGCAGCGACGGCGAGGATCCGACGGAACCGCCGCGGTCGTCTCCGTACCCGTTGCCGCCGCTGCCGCACGAGCCCACGATCGAGCGTTTCGCGTCCTCGCTGCGCAAACAGGGTCTGCACCCGTTCCACACACCGAACGGCATGAACCTGACCACGCAGGAGCATCGCCGGCAGTCGACGGCGTCGGACGGCACCCCGTCGCAGACCGATCACAAGAGCGAAGCGGAGAACCGCGCACTTCGCCCCGCCCTCGAATCGGAGCGCGTGCGCCTGCTCACCGAGGCCAAGGTGACACGTCTGCTCACCGACGCGAAGGGCACGCGAATCGTCGCCGCGGAGGCCGAGTTCCGTGGCCGCACGATCCGGATCACCGCCAACCAGTTCGTCGTCTCGGCGGGCGCGGTCAACACCGCGGCGCTGCTGCTCCGCTCGGCCGACGAGCGGAACCCCGATGGCCTCGGCAACTCGTCGGGACTGCTGGGCCGGAACTACATGGTGCACAACAGCACGTTCTTCATGGGCGTCAACCCCTTCCGGACCAACACGACCGCGTGGCAGAAGACGCTGGGCATCAACGACTGGTACGTCGCAGGCCCGGACAACGAATTCCCGCTCGGCAATCTGCAGATGCTCGGCAAACTGCAGGCCTCGCACGTGAAGGGCGCACGACCCTGGGCGCCGATGTGGGCGCTGAAGGCAGTGGTGGATCGCAGTCTCGACATCTACCTCACCACCGAGGACCTGCCGGCGCGCAGCAACCGGGTCCGGGTCGACGGCGATCGGATCATCGTCGACTGGACGCCCAACAACACTGCGCCGCACCGTGAACTGGTTCGCCGGGTCTCCGCGGCGGTCCGCAGGGCAGGGTATCCGATCATCCTCACCGAACGGATGGGGATCGCGACGAACTCGCACATGTGCGGAACCGCGGTCGCGGGGACCGATCCGGCGGCGAGTGTCCTCGACCCGAACTGCCGCAGTCACGACGTCGACAATCTGTGGGTCGTGGACGGGTCGTTCTTCCCGTCGTCGGCGGCGCTCAACCCCGCACTGACCATCGCAGCCAACGCGCTGCGGGTCGCACCCCACATCGCGTCCGCCGCAGAATAACGTCGATCCGCGGCCCTTCCGATCGCGTCGCACCCCGCTGGGTGGGTGCGACACCGAGGAAGGGTCCGCGGATCGACGCTGTTATCACCGGCTATCCGAGCTCGTACACCTGCCCGGTCTGGATGCCGTGCACGGACTTGACGAAGGCGCGGGCAACGTCGGCGACGGGAACGGGCGTGAACCCCGGGAAGTAGTCGCCGTACACATCCAGGGATTCGGTCACGACGGAGGGACTGACGGCGTTGATGCGCAGTCCCCGCGGCAGCTCGGTGGCCGCGGCGGTGACGAACGATTCCAGTGCACCGTTGATCGTGGAGGCGACGACGCCGGACGCGACCGGCTCGCGGCCGAGGACACCGCTGATCAGGGTGAACGAGCCGCCGTCACGCACGTGCGGGATTCCGCGGAGGACGAGGTCGATCTGTCCGAGCAGTTTGCTGTCGAAGCCCTCCCGGAAATGATCGGTGGTGGTGTCGGCGAACACGGGGAACGGGGTGGCCCCAGCAGTAGAGACGACCGCGTCGACCGTGCCGGTCCGTTCGAACAGGGCCGTGATCGACTGCGCATCGCCGATGTCGACGCCGACCGTGGACGACCGGGACGCCACGACGACCTCGTTGCCCGGGGTCAGGGCGTCCACGACAGCCGTGCCGATGCGGCCGGTACCTCCGACGACGAGGACCTTCATTGGTGAACTCCTAGGTGTTGAAGACATTCCAGTGTCTGTAGCGGCCATGGCGCCTGATCTATTCCGGGCCCGCTATCGTCCGACCGATTCCTTCTCGTTCGGAACTGTCGCGACAAGGGAATGACTCGCACCGAGGCGCGCCTGTCGCATCACCGGTGGCCCGATGACCGCGATCACGAGCGCCAGTACTGCTGGGATCACCAGCGCGAGAGTCAATCCGGCGTGGACTACGACAGTGCCGATGAGGACCGGTCCGACAAGCAGCCCGCCGTACCCCAGCATGTTGACGATTCCGATGTTGGTGCCGCTTCGGGCCGGGTCGATGCGACCGGCTGTGGCCAGCACCAGCGGGACGATGGGAGCGAGCCCGAGACCGAAGACGAAGAGCCCAACCAGCGCGGTGTACGGATGGGGTAGCGCGAGGGTGAACGCAAGACCGAGAGCGGCCAGAAGTCCCGAGGTCGCGGTCACTGCCGTCGCTCCCCATCTCCGTGTGAGAGCGTCGCCACCGAGACGGCCGGCCAGTTGGCCGGCTGAGAAGAACGCGAAGGCGAGCGCAGCGACTGCCGTGGTGGTTGCGAGTTGTTCGTGCAGGTACTTCCCGGTCCAATCCGATGACGCCTCGCCGAGCATGGCGCACAGACCGGTGCATCCGAGAACGACGGCCAAGAGCGTGCTCGCCGGCCGTGCCGGGCTCGATGCGGCGGCCGATCCACCAGCGGATGCGCGGTTGTCGATCGCCGTGCCACCGTGGCCTTCTGCAGCCTCCGGGAGGTACCACCGGCTCAGGACGATCACCGCAACGGCGACGGCGATCCCGTTGACGGTCAGGCACAGCACCGGATCGTCGGGCGCCAGCCTCGAAAATTGGGCACTCACGAGGCCACCGACCAAGCCACCAGCGGGCCAGGCCGCGTGGAATGCGAGCATCGTCGACCGCCCGAGACGACGCTCGACTGCTACACCATGAGCATTCACGCTCGTGTCCGTCGCGCCGCGCAGAAATCCCATCGCCAACGCGGCCGCCCCCAGAGATGCTGCTCCTGTTGCGAATCCGACAGGCAGCAGCGATACGGCGTACAACGCCGCCGACAGTCGCAGCGTCCGCTTCGGCCCCCAACGGTCGACGACGCGGCCCGCCGCGATGCATCCGACTGTGGCCCCGATACCGATGTAGAGGGCAACGATCGCGTACTGGCCGTCGCTGACGTCGTTGTGGCCCTGGATCAGCGGAACGTTCGACACCCACATTGCGACGGTGTACCCGCCGAGGAAGAACGAGGCGAATGTAGCCAACCGCGCATTCCTCACCGTGCCGAGATTCCCGATCGAGTCGTCCGTTGCGTTGCGCACATGCCCTCCAGAACCGTCGATCCTTGGATATTCCTGTCGATTGTCGACA
Organism: Rhodococcus sp. USK10; assembly: GCF_019378875.1. NCBI lineage: Bacteria > Bacillati > Actinomycetota > Actinomycetes > Mycobacteriales > Nocardiaceae > Rhodococcus > Rhodococcus sp. USK10. Next base: position 5,451,586 of record NZ_CP076048.1, on the reverse strand, counting down.
AGTATGGCCCAGGTTACATCAGCCCGAAACCGAGAGCTGGGCGACGAAGGGCCCGAACACAGAACCCTCGCGACGGGCCATGCCGAGCTACCGGAGCGAGCACCGGAGGCATTCGACAACATTGCGGCCTCTAGTTTATTGTCGACAGATCGTTCATCGCAGCGGATTTGCGCCTCGTGAAGCGCCCGCTGATTTGCCGGGGGCGATGTTCTCACACCCTGCGGGACAGTCGATCCCGCCGAATGGATAGGTTCCCCATGCGAAAGATATTTCTGGCCTGCCCGTACAGCCACGCGGACGAGCGTGTCGTCCACGAGCGATTCCTCGCCTGCAACGAGGTCGCCGCGACGATCGTCGAGTCAGGCAACGTCGTCTTCAGTCAGGTGTCGATGTCGCACCCGATCAATCTGGCCTTCAAGACAATCGACCCGAGCGAGGTCGGCAAGTTGTGGGCACCCGTCGACGCCCACTTCATGGAATCGATGGAGGAGTTGATCATTCTCGACTTGGACGGGTGGGATCGGAGTTCGGGAATCAAGCGTGAGATCGCTTTCTTCGAAAGCCGCGGCCGTCGCGTCAGCCTGTGGTCGCAGGCGTCGGACGAGTTCGTCACGGAGACCGCCTCCGCCTGAGCCAGTGCCTCGGTTCGTCCCATCACGGACGGCGGTCGGTCACCGGCCGCCGTCCACCGACGGGCATCACCGTCCGTGTACACGTCAGGCCGAAGGCTGGGACTCCCACTGCATCTGGGTACCCGGTGGGCGTGAGCGAGGAAGCACACGCAGGGCGCGGCGCCGGCGTGTCTCGTCCCGTCTCGCGCGCGGGATCATCGTCTGCCGGTCGCGCTCGGTGGTTCCACCCCACACGCCGTACGTCTCACCTGCCGTGACGGCGTGGTCTGCGCATGCTCGCCGGACGGGGCAGCCCATGCAGATTTCCTTGGCCGCTCGCTCTCGGCGGGCACGAGCAGCTCGCCCTTCCCCGTCATGCGAGTAGAACAGCTCTGTGTCCATCTGCCGGCACTGCGCATGGATCTGCCAATCCCATTCCGGAGTAATCGGTTTGGGAAGAATCAACGCCCGAATCGTGGTCATCGTCAGCTTTCCCGCCCCGATGCGGGAGGTCCGGTTTCGGACCTGCCCACGGGACGAAGACATTGTGAGGGCCGACCGGAACCGAGGCGCCTGGCCAGTGTCCGGTCAGCGGTGTGCAGTCGAAGTCAGTGGTCGACGAGTGCGCTGACACCCACCTCGAGGCTTCTCCGTCCGTCACGGGTACGGAACGGGGTGCGGGCCGCCGCCGACTCTGTGCACAGCGCCGCGGGGTCACGGTCGAGCCAGTGGTCGATCACCACCCGGATTCGTTCCCGCAACGGCCGGGGTGCCGGGCGAAACGCCTCGACCGCGGTGGTCACCGCGAACTCGCCGACAAGACGGGACGCACCGCGCTGCACCACTGGGTGGTCGCTTCGATGATCAATCCTGCGACCTCGCGGTGCGCGAGGTCGTTGGGAATGTCGTGGTAGCCACCGGGGATCGCGACGGCGCGGCACTGGTGGAGTTCGCCAGCGAACTCCGCTGCCTTACCGGGTGCGGCGAATGCGTCGTGCTCGCCGTTGATCAACAGGATCGGCATGATGAGGGCGGGAAGCCCCGTGCGGACCTTGCATCCGGCGACGGCGAGCGCGCTCCACAGGTTCGGTTCGGCTGGGGCGGTGTCGAATCCGAGCGGATCGTTCGCGAGCGCGTCGAGGTATGCCTCGTCCTTCGCCATGATCAGATCGGTGCGTCCCTCCGCCTCGGGCGGCAGCCCCCACAGCGGTGCACCGGTCATCACCAGGCCGGTGCGGCCGGTCGCGGTGCGCATCGCCAGCAGCGCCCCGGTCAACGCGCCCAGCGAGTGCCCGACGATGACGACGGGCAGGTCCGGGTGAGTGCTCGTCATGAGATCGAGCAGGATGCCGGCGTTGGACGCGAGTTCGTCGACGGAAGGGAACATTCCCGCGCGGCCGCCGGTGTGGCCGTGTCCGAGATGATCTGGGCCCCACACCTCGATGCCCGCATCGGTCAGTTGCCCGGCCAGCCGGTGGTAGTGCCCGGTGTGCTCCCCGAAGCCGTGCAGAAGCAGCACCTGGGCGTGGGGGGACCGGGCAGCCCAGTGCCGGTAGTAGACCTTGTTGCGTACGCCGTCGAAGAAGGGCACGTCACGCCTCCGGTGCGGTCGAGTCGGGGGCCTGCCCGTCGGACAGGTCGTGGAACCAGGTCGGCGACGTCAGCCACTTCAACGGGATCGGGGGGCTCGGGTAGCCGGCGACGAGGATGGTGTTCGCGTGCACCGAGTAGTCCCCGGTCTGGACGAAAACCTTGACCCGGTCGCGCAGTTGGTAGAACTCGGGCAGATAGCGCAGTTCGTGCACGTTCTCCTCCCCCACCAGTTCGGAGACGAATTTCCGACCCTCCGGGTTGGCCCGGATCATGTCCTCGGTGACGATTGCCGCCTCGAAATCTCCGGCCTCGCACAGCACGGAGAGCAGGTCACCGACCGAGGGCAGACCGGGAGCGATGCCCAGATCGATCGTCTCGACCTGCGGTGACAGCGGCACCAAACTGGCCGCCGAGGTGCCGCTGCCGGCATCGGCGATGTAGACCATCTCGCCGTGGCGTAGCTGGCTCACCACTGCCGCCAACCGCTCGTGCAACAGACGGACCTTCGGTGCCATGGATGTGTCCTCTCCTCGTGGTGGAATCGCCGCGATCCGCGGCCGGAACGACCGATCGACCTCGGCCCGTCGAACGCCGAATGTGCTCTAGTCGACAATCGACTAAAAACGTAAGCCGGGCGACGGCATCCGTCAAGAGGTGTTCGGCCCGGCAAATCGAGGCTTGACCCGGCCGCCCGAAGCACGCACACTAAACATGTCGGTCGATTGTCGACAAAGGATCAATCCCCTGCGCGGCGCGACCCGTTTCCGCGAAAACCACCCTGAAGGAGCGAACTATGGGCCAGCTGCTCGAAGGCAAGACAGTAATCATCACCGGTGCCGGAGGCGGGATCGGCCTGGCCACCGCTCTGCATCTGCACGACGAGGGCGCCCAGGTGGTCGCCACCGTCCACTCCGAGGCGAGCTTGCCGCAGTTGAAGGTGGACGACGACCGCCTGATCGGCAAGGTCGTGGACGTGACCGACGAAGAGCAGGTCAAGAGCGTTATCGACTTCACCGTGCAGACCTTCGGAAAGCTCGACGGCATCGTCAACAACGCCGGCATCCTCAAGCCCGGGACGATCCTCGACGCCAGCGTCGAGGACTTCCAGAAGACGTTCGACGTGAACGTCAAGGGAGTGTTCCTCGGGACGAAGTACGCCATCCCCGAGCTGCTGAAGGCCGGCGGCGGATCGATCGTCAACTTCGGCTCGATCAACTCGATCGGTGCGGAGAAGATGCTGACCACCTACACCGCGAGCAAGGGTGCGGTGCTGACACTGACGAAGGCGGTCGCCCTCGACTTCGGCGCGCAGGGCATTCGGGCCAACACCCTGTGCCCGGGCTTCGTCGACACCCCGCTGAACGTCCCGCACTACACCGCTCTCGGTGGCCGTGACGAGCTCGAGGCCGGGCTCCCCGACTTCCAGCCGATCGGGCGCGCCATCCTCCCCATCGAGATCGCCCACTCGGTCGCGTTCCTGCTCTCGGATCACTCCACGGCCATCACCGGCACGGCGTTCGTGGTCGACGGCGGTGTCCTCGCCGGCGCCTGATCGCCCCTTGACGTGCGGTGGAGGCCCGGAGAGCCTCGGGCCTCCACCGCATTTCCATTTGACAGCGGACGTGACGCACGCCACTATGACAAAATGTCGACAATTAGACGAAATGAGGTCGACTCCGATGACTTCCACCAGCCACGATGTCACCGAGCACGATTCCGTCGATGTGCTCGTGATCGGCGCGGGTCCGTCCGGCGCAGTGGTCACCCATACGGCCGCGACTGCCGGCCTGAACGTCCTGTGCCTCGAACAGGGCGACTGGGTCAACCCCAGCGATTTCCCCGCCAACCACCCGGAATGGGAATTGCTGATCCAGCACGACTGGGCGCACGACCCGAACGTGCGCGCACTGCCCTCCGATTATCCGGTGGATGTCCGCGACTCCGACATGTGGCCGGTGATGTTCAACGCCGTCGGGGGCAGCTCCATCTACTACGGCGCCGAGTGGCCGCGACTGCTGCCCTCGGACTTTCGGGTCAAGACCCTCGACGGCGTCGCCGACGACTGGCCGATCGCCTACGACGACCTCAAGCCGTACCACGACGAGGTCGACGCGTTCATCGGCGTGTCCGGCGTCGACGGTGACACCGCCTACCCCGACGGCCTCGAGTACCCGCTGCCGCCGCATCCACTGGGCAAGCCGGGAATGAAGGCGGCCGAGGCGGCGAACAAGCTGGGCTGGCACTGGTGGCCCGGCACCAACGCGATCCCGAGCCAGAAGAACAAGACCCTCGAGCAGTGCGGCCGCTGGGGCGTGTGCGAATGGGGTTGTCCGCAGGGCGCGAAGGCCTCGTTCGATCTGATCTACATGCCGCAGGCGCAGCAGGCCGGGGCGCAGGTGCAGACCGGGGCGCGCGTGCGCAGGATCCGAACCGACGACACCGGGCGAGCCACCGGTGCCGAGTGGATCGACCGCGAAGGCACCGTCCACTTCCAACCGGCGAAGTCGGTCGTCCTGTGCGCCAACGGAATCGGCACACCCCGACTATTGCTGCTGTCAGCGGACGAGCGCAACCCGGACGGGCTCGCCAACTCCTCCGGGCTGGTCGGCAAGAACCTGATGCTGCACCCGAACTGCACCGCGGTCGGCTACTACGAGGAGAACCTCGAGAGTTGGCGCGGCCCGGCCGGGCAGCTGATCCACTCGATGCAGTTCTACGACACCGACACCTCCCGCGGTTTCGTCCGTGGTGCGAAGTTGCACGCGCTGCCGACCCCGGGACCGCTGAACACCATCGAGACCCACCGCCAGCTCGACTTCGACGAGCTGTGGGGACCGGCCGTCCACGACGTGGCACGCGCGTCGTCGAACGGCATCCTGTGGGCGGCCAACGTCGAGGATCTACCCGAGGAACACAACCGGGTCACCCTCTCCACGGAGGAGTTCGATTCGGACGGGCTGCCCGCACCGAAGGTCGAATATCGGGTCAGCGAGAACACCCGCAAGATCCTGAAGTACACCGTCGAGCGGATGGTGGAATTGCACAAAGCGGCAGGCGCCAAGCAGATCATCACCCAGGAACTGTGGGTCGATCAGCCCGGACATCTGCTCGGCACCGCCCGGATGGGCGACGACCCGGCCAGCTCGGTCGTCGATTCCTTCGGCCGCAGCCACGACGTCGACAACCTCTACATCGCCGACGGCAGCATCTTCGTCACCTCGGGCTCGGCCAATCCGACCTGCACCATCAGCGCTCTGGCACTGCGGGTGGGCCGCAAGGTCGTCGAGGACGTCACCGCAGGAAAGGTCCAGGCATGAGTACCACACCCATCGAACTGAAGACGTCGGCGCCGCAGCGACTGTCCGTGCCGGTTCGCACGCTGCGCCCGCCCCGGCAGCTGTCCGAGGACGAGCTGACCATCCTGTTGCGGATCGCGGACAGCCTTATCCCCGAATCCGGGGAGAATCCCGCCGCCAGCAAGGCGCAGGACTATCTGCGGTATCTCGATCTGGCGCTGGCCGCCCGCGCCGACGTCTTCGACGCGGTCGTCACGGCGATCAACGATGTCGCGGACCTCCACGGCGACGAACTCCATGCACGGTTGAAGCGCATGTGGGCCGAGGACAAGTTCACCTTCGACCCGCTCTCCTCGATCGTGGCCGGCGCCTACTTCATGACCCCGCAGGTCAAGGCGCTGATCGGGTACCCCGGGCAGCACCGGGACGCGGCCGGATTCGAGGACGCCGCCAACGAGTTGTCGACCGGCATTCTCGACCCCGTGATCGAACGCGGATCCATCTACGTCTCCGCTACCGGGGAGTGAGGCCTCCAGGCCGGTCACCAGCTGATCTACTGTCGACAAGACACCTGCAACCCGAGTAGGACTGATACCACCTCGTCGAGTGAGCAACCACGAGGCCGAAGCAAGAAAGGACAACGGGATGACTCTGTCACCGAATCGTCCGGGGTCGACAGTGGGCCGCGACGAGGGGGAGATTTCCCTCGGACGGATCCAACAGCGCACCACGCCCGGCACCGTCGCCAACGTGCTGCGCACCGCCATTCTCGACGGCACCCTGGCGCCCGGCAGCCAGCTGCGGGAGGCACACATCGCGGCCGATCTGGGAGTGAGCCGGGCACCCCTCCGCGAAGCTCTGGGCATTCTCGCCGACGAAGGTCTCGTGGTGAAGATCGCCTATAAGGGTGCGTTCGTCGCCGAGGTCAGCGCCCAGGGAATGGCGGAGATCGCCAGCCTGCGCAAGCGCCTGGAACCGTATGCGATCGAGCTGGCGATGCCGAGGCTGGCAGCCGGTGGCCGCACGAAGGTCATCCGCGCGTTGCAGGACATGGCCCGCGGCGCCGACGACGGCGACATGACCCGAACCATCGACGCCCACATGAGTTTTCACCGGGTGTTCTACGAGCTCTCCGAGCACGGACTGCTGCTCGATCTGTGGCGCAGCTGGGAATCGCAGTTGCAGCTGTTCCTGTCCGCCGATCACCAGTCCTTCGCCGACCTGCACGACGTGGTCGCCGAGCACGAGCGGCTCCTGGCGATCATCGACACCGGCGACATGGACGCGATCACCCGCGAGATCGATCGTCACGTGCACGGTCCCGCATCCGCCCTGGACGCCGTCGACACCGCGCGCGAGGCCGCTTCCGCCACGCATGCGTGAGTACGTCGACTTCCTCGGCGGTCAGCCGCCGTACGACGAACTCGACTCCACCGACCTCGACGCCCTGGCACGCCTGGTCGAGGTCGAGTTCTTCCCGGCCGGGACCCGCATCATCGAGGCCGGCGAATCCCCGTTGTCGCACTTCTACGTGGTGCGCACCGGGGAGGTCGAGGTCGTCGACCGGGGACGGGTGATCGACCTGCTCGGGTCCGGGGAGACGTTCGGGCAGATCTCGGTCCTGTCCGGGCTGCCGCCGCCCCTGGACGTGCGGGCCGCCGAGGACAGCCTCTGCTACCGGTTCCCGGACCCGAGACCGATCCTCGCTCACCCCGAACGCCTGCAATTTCAGCACTACAACACCCTCGTCACCCGGGAACGCCTCACCCGGTCCGGCCTGGTGGATCAGGCACTGCGCGCCGCCCGCCACCAGATGCGACCGGCAGTATGGTGCCCCGTCGGGGCCACCGTGTCCGAGGCCGCAGCGGTGATCACCGACGCCGCCCAGTCCTACGCCCTGCTCGACCGCGGTGGGGAGATCGGGATCGTCACCGACAGCGACTTCCGGCGCGCCCTCGCGACAGCGTCGTTCGATCCGCACGCCCCCGTGACCACCATCGCCTCCTTTCCTGCCGAATCCATCGGTGCCGATGCCCTGGTGGGTGACGCCTTCCTCCGCATGATCGAGTGCGGACTGCACCACCTCGTGGTCCGGGGCGCCGCCGACCGGCCCGTGGGCGTGCTGCGGGTGGTCGACCTCGCCTCCGCCGAGGTACGCAATCCACTCGTCATCCGCCGCGCCGTGGACGACGCCCACACCATCGACGAACTCGCCGCCGCGGCCGCATTGCTGCCCGGCACCTGGGTCGAGCTGTACGACACGGGCGTGGCACCGATGCACATCGCCGGACTTCTCTCGGCGGTCGTGGACGCCCTGTTGCAGCGGCTGGTCGAACTCACCGACATCGGTGACGACCGCGTGCCCCACCGGACGTCCTGGCTGCTGCTGGGCTCGGTGGCACGCCGGGAGCCGCTCCCCCGCTCGGACGTCGACACCAGCCTGGTCTGGGAAGACCTGCCCGGAGAACGCAATCCGGCGCGGAAATTGCAGCGCTGGGCCGGGCGCGTCCTCGACAACATGGAGCGGTGCGGGCTGGAGCGCTGCGTCGACGGCGCCAATGCCACCAACCCGGAGTTCGCCCGCTCCCGCGCCGACGCCGTCTCCACCGCCACGTCGTGGATCCGCAATCCCACCCAGCACAACGCACTGCTGCTGTCGTCGATGATCGCGGACAGCCGCCCGGTGACCGGGCTGTCGCTGGGCCGCTCGGTGTCGGATGCGATGCTGGCGACCACCCGGAGCCGCGAGTACCTCTCGGCGCTGCTGCGCTACACCGTCTCGAGCCGCCCGCCGGTGGGTTTCGTCCGCAACTTCGTGGTCGAGCAGTCCGGCGCCAACCGGGGCCACCTCGACCTGAAGGCCCGCGGACTGGTCCCGATCGCCTCGCTGGGGCGGTGGATCGCGGTGGTCACCGGCGACGACCGCGGCTCGACGATTACCCGGTTGCGGCGGGGCGGCGCGTCGAACCTGCTCACACCGGACGAGACCGAGGTCCTCGTGCAGGCCTTCGAGTACATCTACGGGCTGATCCTCGGCCGGGAGATCGACGCGATTAAAACCTCCACTGCCGCGACCACCTGGGTGGCCCCGAATCAGCTCGACTCCCTGACCCGTCGTTACCTGCGGGAGGCGTTCCGCGCCGTCGCGGAGGTGCAGAATCGGCTCGAGAGCGAGTGGGTGGCGCGACTGCCATGACACCGCTCTGGAGACGAAGACGCGAGGACCCCCTGCGAACACCGTGGCGGCAGGGCGAATATCTCGTCGTCGACCTCGAGACCACCGGGCTGGACCTGAAGAAGGACACCATCGTCTCCTACGGCGCCGTCGTCATCCGGGACGGCCGGGTCATCACCGCCGAGAGCGTCTACGACCTGGTCCGCCCGCAGTCGGCAATGTCCCCGGAGGCGATCGCCGTCCACTCCCTGCGCCCGGCGGACGTCGCGGATGCCCCACCGCCGGATGCCGCAGTGCACACTCTCGCCGCCCTGATGACCGACCGGGTGGTCGTCGCACACTCGGCGTGGGTCGAGCAGGCCTTCCTCACCCGCGCGTTCCGGGACGCCGGCATCCGGTTTCGGACCCCGCTGATCGACACCGCGGCCCTGGCCCGCGCGTGCGGCACTGCGCCCGCGGGTCAGCGCGGCGACGCGGCTCTCGAATGGCTCGCCACCGCGCTGGGACTACCCGTCGTCGATCCGCACCACGCACTCGGTGACGCCGTCACCACGGCGCAGGTCTTTCTGGTGCTGGCCTCCCGCCTGAGCGGCCGCGGATACGACACCGCTCGATCCCTGGTCGATCTGACCTGCGGGGACCGGGGTCTGCTGTCCCCCTGATCGGCCTGTAACCCGGCCGAAACAACCAGTGATTGAGATCACACGGATCTATGGTAGATTGTCGACAGTTGCTCAAAGAGCGGATAGACTTCCCCTTGTGCGGCTACCCCAGACCCCAGCCTCGCCGCACTGCCGAGGCTTTCTCGACACCGACCAGTGAGGTCAGCATGGCCACAAAACCCGAAGAGCCGACCGTGTCCACTCAGCCACCCGCGCCCGGACCCGACTTCGAGTCCGCGCCCACCGGGACGCCCGCGGACTCCGATGCCGCGTACCTGGAAAAGCTCGGGTACAAGCAAGAGCTCAACCGCACGCTCGGACTCTTCTCCGCGTTCGGGGTGCAGTTCACCTCGATCGCGATCGCCTCCGGCATCTTCACCACCCTCATCGTAGGATTCGGATTCTTCGGCCCCGCCTCGTTCTGGTCCTTCCTCGTGGGCGGCGGCCTGCAGGTGTTCACCGTGGGCCTGGCAGTGGCGCAGCTGGTGTCCGCCTACCCGCTGGCCGGCGGCGTCTACCAGATCACCGGCCGGATCACCGGCAAGCCGTGGCTCGCCTGGCAGACCGGGTGGTGGCTGCTCATCGCCCACACCGTCGCCGTCACCACCGTGGCGGTCAGTATTTCCCCGTTCATCGCCGGATGGTTCGGCGTCACGTTCGACGGCCCCGCCGACACCCTGCCCTGGGCGCTGGGCCTGATCGTCCTCGGCACGATCATCAACATCGCAGGCGTCAAGGTCGCCGCGGTGCTCAACAACATCGGCGTCGTCGCCGAGGTGCTGTGCGTGGTTGCACTCGTCGGCGTCCTGCTGGTCGTCAAGCATCCCACCCAGCCGCTGTCCTTCCTGAGCGACTCGGGCGGGACCGCCTCCGGCGGGAACTGGTTCGTCCCGTTCTTGTTCGCGATGATCCTGCCCGCCTATGCGATCTCGTCCTTCGATGCCACCGGCAACGCGTCCGAGGAGACCAAGGACGCTGCCCGCAAGGCCCCGATGGCGTCGGTGATGGCGAATGTGTCGTCCTACGTGGTCGGCGTGTTCATGGTCGCCCTCATCATGCTCGCGATCCAGGACCTGCCCGCGGTGATGGACAGCGACACCCCGGTCAAGCTGATCCTCGACACCGCCGTCGGCTCAGCGTTCGCGAATGTCTTCGAGGCCGTCGCCATCATCGCCCTGTTCGCGGCGCTGGTGATGTTGCAGCTCACCGGAATCCGGGTCCTGTGGTCGCAGGCCCGCGACGGTCAGGTGCCTGCCGCACACTGGCTGCGCAAGGTCAGTGCGCAGCGCATCCCGATCAACGCCACCCTCACCATCTTCGCCCTGTCGGTGATCTTCGCCCTGTGGTCGTCGCTGCTGTCGGTACTGGCCGCCATGACCGCCCTGGCCTGGGGACTGGCGTACGGCGTCGTGGTCACCGTCGGCCTCTGGGGTCTGCTCAAGCACAAGCTGCCGAAGCACCCGTGGCACTACGGATTCCTGAGCCCGCTCATCTTCGTCCTGGCCATCGCCTGGTCGGTGGTGCTGTGCGCGCTGCTGATCTACTCCGACCCCACCCACGTCGGAATCGGCATGCTGCTGGTGATCCTCTCCGGCGCAGTCGTGTACATGACCATCCCCAAGAGCCGACGCGGCAAGTCCATCGACACCCTGCAAGGCCACCTGTAACCCCACCCGCCGACAATTCGCAACCGAGGAAAGGTTTCACATGTCGTCCTCCATCCAGCTCACCAACATCATCGACGGCAAGGCGGTGACGGGATCCTCCGACACAATCCGCACGGTCCTCAACCCCTCCACCGGTGAGGTGGTCGCCGAGCTGACCGAGTCCACGATCGAGGACGCCGACCAGGCGGTCGCCGCCGCCCGCGCCGCCTTCCCCGCCTGGTCCGCCAAGACCCCCGGCGAACGTTCGCAGATCCTGCACGAACTGGCGAATCTGCTCGAGGCCAACCTCGACGAACTCGCCCACCTGGAAACGATCGACGCCGGCAAGCCCACCACCGCGGCCACCGGTGACGAACTGCCCGGGATCGTCGCGGCGTTCCGGCACTTCGCCGGGGCGGGCCGGACACTGGCCGCCCAGGCCGCCGGGGAATTCGTCGCCGGCAACACCAGCTTCGTCCGGCGTGAACCCCTCGGCGTCGTTCTCGGCATCACCCCGTGGAACTTCCCTCTGTGGCAAGCAGTCTGGAAGCTGGCCCCCGCCCTGGTCGCCGGCAACACGGTCGTGATCAAGCCGGCCGAGCTGACCCCGATCGCCACCACCCGGTTCGCCGAACTCGCGCAGCAGCTGCTGCCCGCCGGTGTCCTCAACGTCGTCCACGGCAAGGGCAGCGTCGTCGGTGATCACCTGGTGCGCCACCACGAGGTCAACCTGGTCTCCTTCACCGGCTCCACCTCGGCCGGTCAGCGCATCGCTGAGGCGGCGGGCGCGACGCCCAAGCGTCTCGTGCTCGAACTCGGCGGCAACGCTCCGGTCGTGATCTACGACGACATCGACCTCGAGGCCGCGCTGCCGATCCTGACCAACGGCATCCTGTTCAACGCCGGCCAGGAGTGCATGTCCGCCACCCGTCTGCTGGTGAGCGAGAAGATCCACGACCGGTTCGTCGAGGCGCTCGCGGCCAGCCTGGCCGCTACCAAGATCGGGGACGCGGCCGACGCGTCGACCGTCCTCGGACCGCTGATCTCCGAAGGCCAGCGCGCCCGGGTCGCCGAGCTGGTCGACCGGCTCCCCGCTCACGCCCGCGTCGTCACCGGCGGCAAGGTCGTCGACGGTCCGGGTTACTTCTACGAGGCCACCCTGATCGACGGGCTGCAGCAGGACGACGAGCTGGTCCAGGAGGAGATCTTCGGACCGGTCGCGACGGTGCAGACGTTCACCGACGAAGCCGATGCCCTCGCCAAGGCCAATGCAGTCGAGCAGGGGCTGGCCGCCTCGGTGTGGACCCGCGACATCGGCCGCGCTCTGCGGAACGTCAACGCCATCGAGTCCGGGGTGGTCTGGGTGAACAACCACATGGCCGTCGGACCGGAAGGCCCGCTCGGCGGCTTCAAGGGCTCCGGCTACGGCAAGGAAGGCGGCGCTGCGGGGCTCGAGGAGTTCACGCGAGTCAAGCAGGTCATCGTCAGCCTCTCCTGATCCGCTCCTCGCGATCGCCCGCTGATTGTCGAAGTGCGCCGCGCCATGCCGAAAGCATTGGCGTGGCGCACTTTTCGTTTCACAAAGAGTTGCGAAACGTCTTGACCGACGCCCCACAACAGTCCACAATTACAGTCAACAGTCCTCGATAATCCACAGAATCAGGAGGGTCGCCATGCTCGCAGCAGAACGTCACCGCCGGATGACCGAGGCACTGCGAGTGAGCCGGATCGTCAGCACCGAGGAATTCTCACGACTGCTGGGCGTGTCCCCGGAGACCGTCCGCCGCGACCTCGTGGCCCTCGAACGCACCGGCGTCCTGGTTCGCGTACACGGCGGCGCCACCATCGACACCGACACGGTCGGCGAGGAGGCACCGTTCGCCGAGAGATCGGCGGAGCGGCACGAGACGAAGAGCCGGATCGGGAAGTTGGCCGCGGAGCAGGTGTTCCCGGGACAGACACTGATCTTCGACGTCGGCACCACCGTCCTCGAGGTCGCTCGTGCCCTGCCGAACTCCTTCCGCGGAACCGTCGCCACCTGCTCGTTGCTGGTCGCTGCCGAACTTGCCGGGCGGACGGGCGTCGAGGTACTCGTCTCCGGCGGCCGGGTGCGGGGTGGCGATCTCGCGTGCTCGAATCATCAAGCACTCGAGTTTTTTTCGAACATTCGTGCCGACGTCGCGTTCCTCGGGTCCGGTGGTCTCGACGCCGATGCCGGGCTGACAGACTTCCACATCGACGAGGCCGCTACCCGCAAGACGATCCTCGCCGGCACCGCCAAGAGCTACGTCCTGGCCGACGCGACGAAATTCGGTCGCGTTGCCCCACACCGGGTCTGCGGATTCGACCGCGTCGAGGCAGTGATCACCGACCAGTGTCCGCCCGACCGGATCCGCGACGCCATCGAGTCCGCCGGCGCATCCGCGCTGTTCTGATCCGGCGCTCACACTCTCGAAAGGAAGAGATCGTGGCAGTCCTTGCCATCGACCAGGGCACGTCCGGGACCAAGGCGGTCGTCGTCTCCGACGACGGCGACATCCTCGCCATCGCCGAGAACACCGTACGCCCAACGTATCTCGCAGACGGCGGCGTCGAGCAGGATCCGATGGACCTGCTGCACTCCGTCCTGGGCGCCGGCCGAAAGGCGGTCACCCAGGCGGGAGTGCCGGTGTCGGCCGTCTCCCTCGCCAACCAGGGCGAGACCGTCCTGGTGTGGGATCCGGAGACCGGACGACCGCTGAGCCCGGCTGTGGTCTGGCAGGACCGCCGGTCGGAAACGCTGTGTCGCGACAAGGCGGGCGCCCGGAGTTGGGTCGAACAGCGGACCGGATTGATTCTGGACCCGTACTTCTCGGCGCCCAAGATGCAGTGGCTGCGCCGCAACGTCTCCCGCGAGGGCGTGGTCACCACCACCGACACCTGGATCGTGCATCACCTGACCGGCGAATTCGTCACCGACACCGCCACCGCGAGCCGCTCGCTGCTGACCGGTCTCGACACCGGAGCGTGGGATCGGGAACTGCTGGAGCTGTTCGAACTCGCCGAGGAGCGGTTGCCCGAGATCGTCGGCAACGACGCCCTGGTGGGCAAGACCGATGCCTTCGGCGGGAGCGCCGCCGTGGGCGGGCTGATCGTCGACCAGCAGGCGGCGCTGCTGGCGGAGCAGTGCCTCGATCCCGGCACCGCCAAGTGCACCTTCGGCACCGGAGTGTTCCTGCTCGCCAACACCGGCCTGCGCCCGGTGCGCTCGGCCTCCCAGCTCGCGTCCTGCGTGGCGTGGAACGTGCGGGGGCAGACGTCCTACTGCGTGGACGGGCAGGCGTACACCGCCGCGTCGGCGATCCGGTGGATACAGGACCTCGGGCTGATCGCGTCAGCGCGGGACCTCGACAGCACCGCCGCCGAGGACTCCGGAGGCACCTACTTCGTCCCGGCGCTGGCAGGACTGGCCGCACCGTGGTGGCGACCGGACGCGACCGCCTCGTTCACCGGAATGACCCTGTCCACCGATCGGGCGCAGCTGGTGGCCGCGGTATTGGAAGGCCTGGCGGCGCAGACCGCCGAGCTGGTGTCGGCCGTGGAGGTCGATCTGGGCGGCCCACTCACCCGGCTGCGCGTCGACGGGGGGCTCACCCAGTCTCGGCGGTTGATGCAGGCGACCGCGGACCTGACCCAGATCCCCATCGACGTCTATCCCTCCTCGCATGCGACCGCTCTCGGCGCGGCCGCGTGCGCGCGCCTGGCGATGAATCCCGGCCTGTCCCTTGCCGACGCGGTCACCGACTGGACTCCCGCCACCACCTACGAACCTCGCTGGTCACCCGACCGCGCAGCAGAATTCCGACACCACTGGACGTCGGCGGCACACGCGACGCTTCCACAGGAGAAACGATGACTGACTCACCCACCCCCACCGACTACGACTTCGTCGTCCTCGGTGCCGGCATCGTCGGCTCGGCGATCGCCCGCGAACTGGCCGGATACGACCTCACCATCGCGCTCGTCGAGGCCCGTGACGACGTCGGTGACGGCACCAGCAAGGCGAATACCGCGATCCTGCACACCGGATTCGACGCGAAACCCGGCACGCTCGAATCACGGATGGTCAGCCGCGGTTACACCCTGCTGTCGGCATACGCCGAGCAGACCGGAATTCCCGTCGAACACACCGGGGCGATCCTCGTCGCCTGGAACGACGAGGAGTTCGACGCTCTGCCGAGTCTGCGGGACAAGGCCGCCGCCAACGGCTACACCGAGTGCGAAATCGTGGACGCCGACACCGTGTACGGGATGGTGCCCGATCTCGGCGAGGGCGTTCTCGGCGGTCTGACCGTGCCGGACGAGTCCATCATCTGCACCTGGACGACCAACCTCGCGCTGGCCACCGACGCGGTCGCCCGCGGGGTGACGCTGCGGACCGACACTCGTGCGGATTCGGTGACGGTCGAGGCAGACCGCACCACCCTGCACACCTCGGCGGGCGACATCACCGCCCGCTGGGTGATCAACGCGGCCGGTCTCGGGGCGGACTTCCTCGATCAGGCCTTCGGCTACGACCGCTTTCACATCACCCCGCGCCGCGGCGAACTGCTCGTCTACGACAAGCTGGCCCGCCCCCTGGTCGACAAGATCGTGCTGCCCGTTCCCACCTCCCGGGGAAAGGGTGTGCTCGTCTCGCCGACCATCTACGGCAACGTCATGCTCGGCCCGACCGCAGAGGACCTCACCGACCGGTCGGCGACGGGCACCTCGGCGAAAGGGTTCGAATTCCTGCTCGGCAAGGGCGCCAAGCTCCTGCCCCGGCTGCTCGACGAAGAGGTCACCGCCACCTATGCCGGGCTCCGGGCCGCAGCCGACTACGGTGACTACCTCATCGAGGTCGACACCGATCAGCGGTACGTCCTGGTCGGCGGCATCCGGTCGACCGGCCTGACGTCCGGAATGGCCGTCGCCGAGTACGTCGGTGAACTTCTCACCAAGGCCGATGCTCTCGGCGAACCCCGCGCCGAGCTACCGGACCCGCCGGCGATGCCGAACATCGGTGAGGCGTTCACCCGCCCGTACCAGGACGGTGCGCGCATCGCCGCGGACGCCGAATACGGCAAGGTCGTCTGCTTCTGCGAGCGGGTCACGGCCGGTGAGATCCGCGATGCCTACGCCTCGCTCATTCCCCCGGCCGGGCTCGAGGGTCTGCGCCGGCGCACCCGCGCCATGAACGGCCGATGCCAGGGCTTCTTCTGCGGGGCAGAGGTGGGCGCCCTCGCCGAGGGCTACCGATGCGCCGGCCGCTCCGCCGCCACGACACCGAAGGAAAACCGATGAGCGTCCCTACCTCACCACGCACCGTGGTCACGACCGACATCGCGATCGTCGGGGGCGGCCCGGCGGGCCTGTCCGCTGCCACCCGGCTCGGCAAGGTCCACGGCCGCCGCGCCCTCGTCCTCGACCGGGAGAGCCGTGCCGGCGGAATCCCCAGGCACTGCGACCACCCCGGGTACGGCATCCGCGACCTCCACACCTTCATCGGAGGTCCCGCGTACGCCGAGCGCCTGGTCCGGTCGGCGACTGACGCCGGGGCAGACATCCGGACCGATGCGACGGTCACCGCCGTCCACCCCGACGGCGCGCTCGATGTCACCAGCCCGGCCGGACTGCTGCGGGTGGAGGCGAAGGCACTCGTCCTCGCGACCGGTGCCCGTGAGCGGGCCCGGCCGGCCCGCCTGATCCCGGGTGATCGACCCGCCGGCGTGTACACCACCGGGCAGTTGCAGAATCTCGTGCACCTGCACCACGGTCGCGTCGGCAAACGTGCCGTCATCGTCGGCGGCGAACTCGTGAGCTGGTCCGCGGCAATGACATTGCGCCACGCCGGCTGCGACACCGTACTGATGACCACGCAATACCCCTCACCGGAGTCGTACGCCGCCTTCAACATCCCCGGCAAGGCGCTGTTCCGGTTCGCGATCGCCACCCGCACCCGCGTCGTCGGTATCATCGGCCGCAAGAACGTCGAAGCGATCGAGATCGAACACCTCGACACCGGCGTCCGGACGAAGATCGACTGCGACACCGTCATCTTCACCGGCGATTGGATCCCCGACCACGAACTGGCCCGCAGCGCAGGCATCGAACTCGATCCCGGCACCAAGGGGCCACTGGTCGACACCGCGCTGCGCACCAGCGCTCGCGGCGTCTTCGCCGCCGGCAACGTCCTGCACCCGGTCGACACCGCCGACATCGCCGCACTCGACGGCACCTTCGTCGCCGATCAGGTGGCCGGCTACCTCGACGCAAATGCGCCCGCTCCCACCGGGGAGGGTCTGCGCATTCTCGCCGAAAAACCGTTCCGGTGGGTATCTCCCGGCCTGCTGCGCCCGGGCGACCCGGCGCCGCCGCGGCAGCGCCTGCTGTTGTGGACGGACACGCTCGTCCGGTTCCCCAAGGTCACCGTCTCCCAGAACGGCCGCGTCGTGACCGCCCGGACACTGCCCTGGGCGGCCTCCCCCGGCCGCGTGTTCCGGGTGCCGTGGTCGATCATGCGCGACGTCGACCCGTCCCGAGGGCCGGTGACGGTCGGCCTGGCGAACGCAACCCGGACCGCACCCACGCTCAACGGAGTCGGGCAGTACATCCCCGCCCGCTGCTCCTGACACACGCCCGCACCCACGATCGCTTTCTGACCGCCCTGCCGAACCAGTCATCCTCCTGCGGTGCCTGATTCGGCAGGGCGGCTTTCGCAGTCCGGTGACGGCCGGGCGGTCGTCGGAATGCTCGGACGGGAGGGAGCGCCGCGGCTGGGCACGCAAGCGCGAACTCCAACGGAGATTCTCCGTTGGAGTTCGCGTATCCGTCGTGCCCTGCCGCGGCGGCTTCGCGCGCGAGCGCGATGCCGTGCTAGAACCGAACCGCATCCACGAACTTCCGCAACTCCTCGTTGCGGCACTGCGTGAATGCTTCCTCAGGTGTCGCGTCCACCACGATCTTGCCTTCCGAGAAGTACACCAGCCGGTCTGCCGCCTTCGCAGCGAAGGCCATGTCGTGGGTGACCAAGGCGACCGAGATGCCCTCGTCCTGCTTCAACCGTGTGAGGACGCCGAGCACCTCTGCCGCCACCGGCGGGTCCAATGCACTCGTAATTTCTTCGCACAGTAGTAGTTTCGGCTTCATCATCAATGCCCGAGCGATTGCCACCCGCTGCCGCTCACCACCGGAGAGTTGCGCGGGTCGCGCGTCGATGTGCGATTGCATGCCCACTTCACCGAGCGCACGGGCAGCGTCGGCCCTGAGATCCCGGCGGTGTCCGCCGCGCACCTTACTCGGCGCAACCACGAGATTCTCGACTCACACTCATATTGGGCCAGAGCGTGTAGCTCTGGAACACCATGCCGATGTCGGCTCGCGCCGACGCCCATGCAGCTGTCCGGTTGCCGTCGTCGAAGACCACTTTTCCGTCGACAGCGATCGAACCGCTGTCCGGCTCGGTCAGGCCGGCGACGGCCCGGAGCAGAGTGCTCTTTCCGGATCCGCTTCGCCCGATGATGACGGTGATGTCGCCACGATGGAGGTCGAAGTCGACGTTGTCGAGGACACGCCGGTTGTGGAAGGTCTTGTGCAGTCCACGCGCCGATACCATCGCGGTTCCCTGCCGCCCTTCGTGCCCGGTCGAGTCGTCCAATGTCACGGTGTCGGTGTGTCGTTCGTTCACGCGAATGTCCCCTTCCTCTCGAGGGTGAGCATGTTCCTGCGACGCGGTGGTGCCACGGTCCTCATCTTTCGCTCGATGGTGCTCGCTATCAGCGAGATCGGGAACGCGATCGTGAAGTACATCGCGGCAGCCAACGTCAGGATTTCGACCGGCCGATAGGTGAGGGTGGCTTGGGTGTTGGCCACGAACATCAGGTCGGCCACGGCGATGGTCGACACGAGCGCGGTGTCCTTGAAGGTGGAGATGTTCAGCGAGAGGATGACCGGCAGCTGCTGTCGCAGGGCCTGAGGAACGATGATGTGCCGGAGCCGCTGCACGGATGTCAGCTGGAGCATGCGCCCCGCCTCGATTTGTTCGACGGGGACATTCTGAAATCCGCTTCGATAGGCCTCTGCCATGAAGGCCGTCAGGTTTGCCGTCAGTGCCACCAGCGCCGACGTGAAGCCGCTGAACGAGCCCCCGGTCAGGATGGGGAGACCGTAGAAGATCCAGAACAACTGAACCAGCAGTGGGGTGCACCGGAAGAGTTCGATGTAGGCCTGAGCGATCCACCTGACCGGCCGCACCTCGGACATCCTGGCCACCGCCACCGGCACCGCCAGGACCATACTGATGGAGACTGTCAAGACGGTGATCTCGATGGTCGCGATCAGACCGTCGAGCATGAACGGCAGCGCACCCTGGGCCGCGGTCCAGTCGAACTGGAAGGCGCTCATTTGGCAACCTTCTGCATGGCGCCGAGTTCGCCGATATCCATGTAGCCGACATCCGCGAGTGCGTCGACCATGGCGGCCTCGGTTTCGGCAATCGCGGCGTTGACCGCCTCGAGGGATCGTTGATCGGTGTCCTTCCGCACCCCGTAATTGGCGGTGGCTTGGTAGATCAGCGGATCGGGCACCACGATCTTGAGCGACGGATCTGCCTGCACCTGCGCTTCGGCGGTGGGGAGGTCGGTGAACTCGGCAACGGCCCGCTTCGCCTTGACCGCCTGAACCGCATTCGGATAGGTGTCGATCGGTAATGTCTTGCCACCCAATTCGACGATCTTCGCCTCGTGCGCCGAACCTTGACTCGTGGCGATCGGAAGCTCCGCGGCGAAAATATCCGTAGCGGTGTGTTCCGCCGAGTTGTCCAGGACAACGAACACCCCGTGCGGCATGTACACGGCATCGGTAAAGGAAATTGCCCTTTCGCGCTCCTCGGTCTTGTCGAGGTTCGCCGCGAAGTCGTACTTGTCCGATACCAGGCCCGACACTATGTTTCCCCATGTGGTCGGTACCGTCTACACCGAGCTGTTCGGCCAAATGCCGCAAGGGGATCAGATTTGGTCCCGACATGGTCCCGTCGGCTTGTTGGATCGTCATGGGCGGCGCCACCGCCACGCCGACCCGTAACACCCCAGCAGACTTGATGTCGCCGAGAAGATCCGTTTCTGTCGAGGATCCGGCTGACCCTGATCCACATGCTCCGAGTGCTGTCGCGACGGCGAGACCCACGCAGAGGGCTGCCGAACTCCTGAGCCCACGTGAAAGTGACATCACTACCTCCGGTGATTAGGGAACGTGGTCGAGACCGCACCCCACAGGGTGGTCGACAATCGACCAACATGGCGCAAACTATGACACCGATCACATTCACTGTCAACGGCGACTGGATCGGTTTACTGTCAGCATCTTTCGCCGACCATTGCGCATACGACCGCGGATCGCCCGGGGCGCCCGGAGCGCGCCTGGCGACCCTCACCTTCACCCCGCAAGCAGGTGACCGGGCGCGCGCGAAGTGGCTTTACTCGACGTTGACATTGCGTGTGACCCGGACAACAATCAGGAAGTCACTTGTCGACAATAGACCGCACTACAACTTGTGCGGGTGCCCACGAATCGATCGGAAGCGTCCATGACAGAACACCAGGGCCATCTGCACGGCTCGGAGATGCGTCGAGCCATCACCGCGGCGGCCATCGGAAACTTCATCACCTGGTTCGACTTCGCGGCCTACGGGTTCCTCGCCGTACTCCTGGGGCAGATCTTCTTCCCCTCCGAAAACCCCGCCACCAGCCTGCTGGCGACCTTCGCCGCATTCGGGGTCGCCTTCCTGATGAATCCGATCGGCGGATTCGTCTTCGGCCGTCTCGGCGACAAGGTGGGCCGCAAGAAGATCCTGGCCACCGTCATCATCTTGATGTCGATGTCGACCTTCGCGGTCGGCCTGCTGCCCGGCTACGCCTCCATCGGCATCGCCGCGCCCGTCCTGCTGGTGGCTCTGCGCATCCTGCAGGGCTTCGCCGCCGGTGGCGAACCCGGCGGTGCCGCCACGTTCCTGGTCGAGTCCGCCGCACGGGGACGACGGGCACGCACGGTGAGCTTCTGGCACTGCTCGAGCTACCTCGCCAACGCCGCCGCCTCGATCCTCGTCCTGAGCTTGAACGCGGCCCTGAGCGACGACGCGATGTTCGCCTGGGGCTGGCGGATACCGTTCCTGATCGCCGGTCCGCTCGGACTGGTGGGCCTCTACATCCGGCTCAAGCTCAGCGACACAGCGGAGTTCGAGCGCTTGCAGGCTTCCGGCGAGGTGAGCGAGTCTCCCATCAAGGACGCCCTCGCCACCAGCCGGCGCCAGATCGTGCAAGTCGTCGGCTGCATCGCCTTCCAGGCCGCCGCCTTCTATTTCATCTTCGTCTACATGGAGACCTACCTGCAGGCCGAGGTCGGATTCTCGTTCGGCATGGCGTCCGCGTCGACGGTCACCTGCCTGGTGTCGGCCGCGGTGTCGATCTTCGTCTTCGCCCGCTTCTCGGACCACTTCGGCCGCAAGCCGGTCATCATCCTCGGCGCGGTGTCGAGCACACTGATCGTCTTCCCCGCCTTCGTGGCGTTCTCCACCGGCAACATCGCCGCCATCATGGTCGCCCACGCCGCCATGGGCGTGTGCCTGGCCATGTTTATGTCGGCCTCCGGCGCCGCGATGGTGGAGATCTTCCCCTCGCGGGTGCGCTACGCCGGCTTCTCGATCGGCTTCAACATCTCCGTCGCGCTGTTCGGTGGCACCGCACCGTACGTTGCGACCTGGCTGATCTCTGCCACCGGAAGCCCGATGTCCCCCTCGGTGATCCTGATCGTCACCGGGGTCACCGCGATCGTCGCCGCCGCCACCCTCCACGAAACCGCCGGACGCAAGACCGACGCCGTCATCGCCGCCCGTCCGGCGAAGTACGACCCGCTCCGGGTCGGCGAATGAGAACCCGTCACCCGAACCCTTGACAAGCACCGCGCGCCACAGTTAAGTTTCTATCGTTCACTTGTCGACAATCGTCAATCTACGACGTCGAGGAGACGAGCGGGATCCGGGCCATCGACTCGGAGAATCCACGGCACTCGAGTAGCCGACCAACCACGACACAAGGACACGAACATGACCAAGAAGCTGGGTGGCATCCTCGCTGCCGTATCCACTCCCTTCGCCGCCGACGGCTCCGTCGACGAAGGCGCACTGCGCAACCACGTCGACTTTCTGATCGACAACGGTCTGCACGGTCTCGTTCCCGGTGGCAGCACCGGCGAGTTCGCGGCACTGTCCCTCGACGAGCGCAAGCTCGTCAACAAGGTCGTCATCGACCAGGCCGCAGGCCGGGTGCCCGTCGCTCCGCAGACCGGCTCGACCCGCACCGCGGACGCGATCGAACTGTCCAAGCACGCCGCCGACGCCGGAGCGGACGCAGTCCTGCTGGTCCAGCCGTTCTACGAGGCCCCCACCCGCCACGAGGTCATCGAATACTTCGCCACCGTCGGCGAGGCCGCGAACATCCCGGTCATCGCGTACAACCTGCCCGGTGTCACCGGAATGAACCTCGACCGCCCGTTCTACCGTGAGCTGCTCGAGCGCACCGACTCCGTGAAGTACATCAAGGACACCTCCGGCTCGATCGAGCAGGCCTTCGACCTCATCTTCAACCTCGGTGACGCCATCGACACGTTCGTCGGCTGGGACACCATCGTGCTGCCCGCCTTCTCCGCCGGTGCCGCCGGATCCATCTGGGGTGCACCGAACTTCGCGCCCAAGGAGACCGTGGCGATCTACGAGCTGGCCAAGGCCGGCAAGTACACCGAGGCACTCGAGATCTTCAAGCGCCTGTGGAACGTCCTCGACTTCCTGGGCAAGGAAGGCTACGCCGTGGCCACCAAGGCCGCCGCACAGGCCGTGGGTGTCGACCTCGGTGTGCCGCGCGCACCCTACGGCGAACTGCCCGCGGACAAGAAGGAAGAGCTCACCAAGCTGATCGCCGAGACCGGCCTGAACTACGGCAAGTAGACCGGTCCCTCACCGACTGTCGGCGATGCCGGCCCACCGCGGCCGGCATCGCCGACCCGAATCGCACGCGTTTCGAAAGGAGCGACCCTTCCCATGACACGCGCGCAGAGGCCGGTGGCGAACGTCTCCGTCACCGATCCCGTCTCGTACCTGATGCCCTGCATCGCCGACGCCCGCGCCCGAGAGATCCTCGCGCGGCGGTGGCGGTGCAGGATCAGACTCACCGCCACCCCGACACCGCTGCATCTGCTGCCGAACTTCTCCGAACGCCTGGGCCGTGAGGTCTGGATCAAGCGGGACGATCTGACCGGGTTCGCTGCCGGCGGCAACAAGTCCCGGAAGCTGGAGCTGATTCTCGCCGATGCGATGAACGCCCGCGCGACCAGTCTGGTCACCGTCGGGGCGCAGCAGTCCAATCATGCCCGCACGGTCGCCGCCGCCGCGACCGCAGCGGGTATCGACGCGCACCTCGTTCTCGGGGGCAGCGCCCCTGAGCATTCCAGCGGCAATCTGCTCCTCGACAACCTGTTCGGCGCGGAAGCCCATTTCGTGGACTCTCTCGACTGGGACGCGATGACTGAACATGCCCACCAGTTGTGCGCGCGGCTGCAGGATCAAGGGAAACGCAACAAGCGACCATACTTCGTCCCTGCCGGCGGCAGTACCAGCTTGGGCGTCTTGTCCTATGCCGCCGCGTTCCTCGAACTCCACCACCAGCTCGACCTCGCCGGACAGGCCGACGCCACCATCGTGGTCGCCTCCTCGACCGGCGGCACCCAAGCCGGTCTCGAGCTCGGTGCCGCACTGCTCGGCGTCCCGGCGAACATCGTCGGCGTCGACGTCGCGCAGATCCACTCCGACCTCGGCGGACGCGTCCGGGATCTGGTCGCCGCCACGGCGGTCGATCTCGGATTCGAGATTCCCTCGGTCGATCCCACCGTGTTCACCGACTACCTCGGCCCGGGGTATGCCCTCGCCTCCAACCGATCACAGGAAGCGATGACCGAACTGGCCCGCGACGAGGGCATCGTCACCGACCCGGTATACACCGCCAAGGCCGTCGCCGCCCTGAAAGATCCCCGCCTAACCGGCCCTCTCGTGTTCCTGCATACCGGGGGTGTGCCGGCCATGTTCGCCGAGGAAGCAGCGGCTACGTACCCGGCCGTGCGACAGTCGAGGAAACGGCCGCTGGCCGCGGCGCAGAACAAATACTGACGCTGCTTCGATGAGTGACATCGGAGTGCATCGAATCGGAGGAAGACATGCGATGGAGCCGAATCGTCAACGTGGTCAAGTGTCACGTGGGCGGCGAAATCAACAACGTCGTGACCGGCGGCATCGGTGACGTTCCGGGCGCCACGGTATTCGAGAAGATGAAGCACTTCCGGGACAACCAGGACGAACTGCGTCAGCTGCTGCTGCACGAACCGCGCGGCGCAGTTACCCACTGCGTCAACTACATCGTTCCGGCCACCGACCCGGAAGCCCAGCTCGGCTACGTCATCGCCGAGTCGACCGAGTATCCGGCGATGTCGGGCAGTAACACGATGTGTGTGGCCACGGCGCTGCTCGAGACCGGGATGATCCCCATGGTCGAACCCGTCACCGACATCGTCCTCGAGGCACCCGCCGGGCTCATCCGCATCCGGTGCACCTGCGAGAACGGCAAGGTCACCGGCGTCGAGTTCGAAAACCAGCCCGCCTTCGCCTATGCGGTCGAGGTACCGCTCGAACTCGACGGATATGGCACCCTCACCGTCGACGTCGCCTGGGGCGGCATGGCGTACGTACTCGCCGACGCCGAGGCCCTCGGCCTGAAGTTGGTCCCCGACGAGGCCCGCGACCTGTGCGAACTCGGGCAGAAGCTGAAAACCGCAGCAGCGGAGCAAATTCCGGCTCAGCACCCCACCAACCCGGAGTTCGCCGGCATCACCCAGACCGAATTCGTCGGCCCGCTGTCCCGCCACGAGGGCGTCCTGACCGCGCGTAACGCGGTCGTGGTCTCACCGGGGCGGCTGGATCGCTCGCCCTGCGGCACCGGCACGTCCGCACGTCTTGCGGTTTTGAAAGCGAAAGGCCTGATCGAGGTGGGTGAGACCTTCGTCCACGAATCCGTGATCGGCAGCCGATTCACCAGCCGCATCGACCGGCTCACCAGCGTGGGCGACTACGAGGCGGTCGTACCCCGCGTCACCGGGCAGGCGTACATCACCGAACTCAGCCAGGTCGGCCTCGACCCCGCCGACCCCTTCCCCACCGGCTACACACTGTCCGACAACTGGCCGACCGGACACTGACCATGTGAGTGGGAAAGTGTGCCGGGACACGCTTTCCCACTCACATGGGATTCGGCCGTTTCACGTCCCGGCCGGCGCGCGCTCTCCGGAAACGATGGCCGTTGCCCTGTCCCACGGTCGGTCTTCGGCGAGGAACGGATTCTCCCGCGTCATCCACTCCTCGATGAACCCGGGCGGATCGATCCCACGCTCGACGCATCGGCGGTAGGCGACCACCGGGTCGGTGGAGACCCAGATCGTGGCGTCGAACCATCCGGCTAGGTCGCGGTGGGTTGCCCCTACTCCTTCGACGAAGACGACGTTCGCGGTATCCGGAATGTCGATGGAACCGGGCCGTCCGCGTGCCACCCACCCGGGTGGACGGAACGAGACAGGCGCCCCGCACTGCCGGAGAGGGCAGAGGATGCCGTCGGCAAGAAGATGGTGCCAACCGAAAAAGGAGTGGTGCCAGGCTATGTCATCGGTATGGACGATGACGCTGTCACCGGTCGCTGCAGCGAGTCGAGCGGCAACGGTGGACTTTCCCGACCCACTCCGGCCATCGATTCCGATGACGATCGGGCGGTTCGTGTTCATCTGTCGTGTTTCGCAGAGGCGGGCGAGCAGTTCGTCAGGAGTCGTCTCGACCCAATCGAGGACCGTGCCTTCGTTGTCACTCGTCATTGCGGGGATCCTCCTCCAGGATGCCGAGGAGCGCACGCGCAGCGTCGGTCCCGAGCCCATCCACCTTTCGCCGCAGCGGCAAGGTATCGAGAAAGGCGCCGGCCTCGACGGTTGAGTCGATGCGGGGCACGACAACGGCGACACGGTCGCGATCGATACTCCGGCTTCTCGTGCGGTGTCCGCCATGCGCACCGAGTCTCGCAGCGGAGATGTCGTTCTCGGATGCATCTGCTCTTCTTCACGACGCTGATGCGGTTCAGCACCCTGTCGAGTGCTGAACCGCATCAGTGGTTCGGTCGGGCCGGGTCAGCCGGCCGCGATGGGTCGTTGCTCGTTGTGTGCCTCGTCGACCGGCTTGTGGTAGCGCGGCACCAGGCGCATCAGCGCGGGACCACCGATCGCGATCAGCGCGAGGAGGATGGCCGGCAGCAGTGGCATCCATTCGATACCGAGGTTGTCGACGACGACCGTGATCGCCGCAGGCCCGACGAGCATGCCCACGTAGCCGATCGCGTTGACGAGACCGATGTTCCGTCCCGCATTCTCCGGATCGCGTCGCCCGGCCGCCGACAGCATGAGCGGCGCCATGCAGGCCAGGCCGAGACCCAGCAGCACGAAGCCGGTGAGTGCGAGCGGCGCCGAGCCGCCCAGCATCGCGAGAAGAGCACCGGCGGCACCGATGACTCCGCTCGCGCCGACGATGAGGCGGGCGCCGAAGTACTCGGCCAGCCTGTCGCCGAACAACCGGCCGACGAACTGCGCACCCGAGTAGAGCGTCACTGCCGTCGCCGCCAGCCCCGCCGTGGTGCCGACCGCACGGCGAACGAACTCCTGGCCCCAGTCCAGGACCGCGCCCTCGCTCAACATCGACCCGAGCAGGAGCACACCGAATCCGATCATCACGAGCAGCGTCGCGGTGGTGGCCGACCGCTTCCCTGGGTGAGCGGGGTCGGCTGCGCCCGGAATCTCGTCCTGCTCAGGGGGCAGCAACTCGTCGAGGGAGAGGAGCCACTTGCCGAAGACGAAACCGAGGACCGACAACACCACGCCGATCGAGATGTAGGAGAGGGCCGGGCTGTCGGTAAAGTGCCGGGCCAGCGCGCTGCCGACGAGACCGAGAACGAAGCCACCCGCCGGGTAGGCGGCGTGGAACGCGGACATGATGGGTCGCCCGTAGTACCGCTCGACCTGCACACCATGGGTGTTGAACGCCGTGTCGAAGGCGCCGCGCAGCAGCCCGATGAGCACGCCGATCGCCATCGCTCCGACCAGTCCGTCGAGGAACGCGAGGGGGATGTAACAGAGCGGGTAGATCACCATCGTGGGCATGGCCGTGTTTCGCGGGCCGTACCGATCGATGAACGGGCCGATGGCGAAGCAACCGACGGCTGCGCCGATGCCGATCGACAGCGCGAGGAGGCCGAACTGCGAATCGCCGCCGTCGCCTTCCCATCCGAGGTGACTACGCAACGAGGTGGTGCTCGTCGACCACATCAACATCACGGCGCCCAACTGGAAGAAGCCGAAAAATGTTGCAATTCGCGCCTTTCGCACGCGTGTATGGTCGAGCACGGGAGCGGTGCCTGCTCCATGTGTTGCCATGATTTCGTCCTTGCGGTAGGTCTCGGACCGCCGCGGGCGCCTCGGGGGTAGGCATCCGTTCGGCGAGTAGCGAGTGCGTGAACTTTCGATCAACACCGACTGGATGGCCGGAATCTTGGTGAAAACACTACGAAGGTGACGCGCCGCACAACAGGTACAGACCGTGTACCTCCCGCGCGCAGACTGCACAGAGTGAGAACCCCCTACCGACGGTTTCATGGTCGCCCGCTCCGCACTCATGGTCGCCCGCTCCGCCGCGCCGCGACCGACGACCCCTCGAGCAGATCCAGCCCCTTCACCGCGAGCAGCAGGCTCTGCCGGGTGGCGGCGTCGTCCAGGGATTTACCCAGGATCGCGGCGATGCGGTCGAGCCGGTTGTACAGCGTCCGGCGCTGGATGAAGAGTTTGTCCGCCGCTTCGGTCTTGCGGCCGTCGACGGCGAGGAAGGCCCGCAACGTGGGGAGCAGCGGCGTCGTGGACTTCGCGTCCTTCGTGAGCAGTGGACCGAGTTCGTCCTCGACGAAGGTGGCGAGTTCGGGACCCTGCGCCAACGTCACGAGCAGACGTTCGACGCCGAGGTCGTCGAAATGCAGCATCGGTGAGGCGGGCAGGGAGCGCGACACCGCGGCGGCACTCTTCGCCTGCGTGACCGCGACCTGCAGCATCGAGGCGGGCACCGCGCGGCTCATGCCGCCCCCGTGCTCCATCTTCCCGAGCAGGCCCGCGAGTTCGGCGCGTGTTCGCCCGGATTCCGCCGCCACCGCCACGACGTAGTCACCCATGTCGGCGTGGATCGCCCCGGTGTCGAGCTGGCGGCCCCCGCGCGGAGCGGACGACTCGTCGCGGCCGTCCTTGTTCGCGATGACGACGACGATGTGTCCCGACCCCAGCTGATATCCGAGCCGGCCTGCCTGGTCGACGAATTCCGTTCCCGAGAGGTCGCCGATCAGCAGTCGCGTGATCAGTGCCGTGCTCCGCTGGTCGTCCCGTGCTTCCCGGCTCCGGTCGGTCAGCAGGGAGATCGCGACGGACGCGGCGGCGCGCTCCGCTGCGAACGCGGCGGTGGAGCGTGCGGCCGCGGGCCGGTCGGTGAAGACGTGGATCCAACCCCACGGCTGACCGCGCATCAGAACCGGCCTGCGAACGCATCCGTCGTCGTCGCTGTGGAGGCCCCGCGCGTGCTTGTCCCAGTCCTCGATGCCGGCCTCCTCGTCGAACTCGCCGACGTACGCCATCACGCGGTGCGCGATGTTCTCGAGCACCACCGTGCCGTCGGTGAGTTCGGCGAGCGTCTGCACGATCGACAGGTAGTCGGCGCCGTCGAGCAGCAGGTTCGAGAATGTGGACTCGACTTCCCGCTCGTAGGTGAGCGCCTGCAGGCGCTTGTCGGTCAGGATCTCGTGCACCTGCGCCGAGACCCCGGCGAACGGCACCTCGCGGGCGAGGGCGATGATCGGCAGGTCGCATGCCTGCCCTTCGGCGACTACGGCATCCGGTACGCGGTCGAACATCCGTCCCGACTCCTCGATGACGAGAGCGGCGGCCCCGGCATGAGCGGCTGCGCGCACGAACACCTGCTGGAGGGCGCCCGTGTTGCCCATTCCGAGCCCGGCGGTCAGGAGTAATTCTCCACCCCGGAGGAAGCGGGCGATATCCGAGATCTCGGAGGAATGCACCCAGCGGACCTCACGGTCGAGGCTGCCCGATCCGGTCAGGACACGGGCTCCCGCGTCCTTGAGGAGATCGATTTCGAGGGCATCGGCGACGGTGAAGACCATGAACAATGGTACACAGAACGTGCACGAACCGACGCAAATAGTTCCCACAATGCAACTGTCGTAAACGGTGTGGCATCGCAATGCTGAATGACAACAGATCCAGCCCCTCGCTCATCCGAAGGAAGCACCCATGTCATTCGTTCTCAAGGCCGCCGTCGGTGAACCAGCGCAGCGGGCGAGCAACCCCGCCGTGGTCGACACCGTCGCCGCCGTCATCGCCGACGTCCGCGCGAACGGCGACGACGCCGTCCGGAAGTACTCCGAGAAATTCGACGGCTGGTCCCCCGAGTCGTTCCGGCTGAGCGAGGACCAGGTCGCGGAGATCGTGAAGTCCGTGCCGGAGACCGTCCTCGACGACCTGCGGTTCGCGCAGCGCCAGATCCGCAACTTCGCTCAGGCGCAGCGGGACTCGATCCAGGACATCGAGGTCGAGACGCTGCCGGGAGTCTTCCTCGGCCACCGCAACGTCCCGATCGACGCCGCGGCCGCGTACGTGCCCGGCGGCCGCTACCCGCTGACCGCCTCCGCGCACATGACCGTGCTCACCGCGAAGGTCGCCGGCGTCGAACGCGTCGCCGCGACGACCCCGCCGAACGCGGGCGAGGCACCGCCGATCAGCGTCGCCGCCATGCACCTGGCCGGCGCCGACGAGATCTTCGTCCTCGGCGGCGTCCAGGCGATCGCCGCGCTGGCACTGGGCACCGACACCATCGACCCGGTCTCGATCCTCACCGGCCCCGGCAACGCCTTTGTGGCCGAGGCCAAGCGGCAACTGTTCGGTGAGGTCGGGATCGACCTGTTCGCCGGGCCGACCGAGACGCTCATCGTCGCCGACGACCACGCCGACCCGTTCACCATCGCCGTCGACCTGCTGTCGCAGGCCGAGCACGGCCCCGACTCCCCGTGCGTGCTGATCAGCACGTCCGAGGCGGTCGGCCGGGCCACCCTCGACCACATCGAGGCCCTGCTCCCGGGCCTGGTGACCAACGCCATCGCCGGTCCCGCGTGGCGCGATCACGGGCAGGTCCACATCGTCGACACCCTCACCGAGGCCTACGCCCTCGCCGACAAGTTCGCGTCCGAGCACGTCCAGATCCTCACCGAGGACCCGCGCCAGGCCCTGACGTCCATGCGCAACTACGGTGCCCTGTTCCTCGGCGAAGGCACGTGTGTTCCGTACGGCGACAAGCTGATCGGCACCAACCACGTCCTCCCGACCCTAGGTGCCGCCAACTACACCGGCGGCCTCTGGGTGGGCAAGTTCCTCAAGACGCTCACCTACCAGGAGGTCCGCAATCTCGACACCAGCGCCCAGTTAGGTGAGATCTGCGGACGGGTCTCGCGGCTCGAGAAGTTCGAGGGCCACGCCCGCTCCGGCGACCTCCGGGCCGCCAAGTTCGGCAACGCCCCGCTGGCGTGGGGCGACGTCCCGACCCGGGTGACCTCGGACCGATGACCCGTCTCGAGCACGATCTCCTCGGCGACCGGGAAGTTCCCTCCGACGCCTACTACGGCATCCACACCCTGCGGGCGACCGAGAACTTCCCCATCACCGGCATTCCGCTTTCCGCCCATCCCGACCTCGTGTCGGCGCTGGCCGCAGTGAAACAAGCAGCAGCACAGGCCAATGCGAACCTCGGCCTGCTCCCCTTGCGCGAGGCGGGGGCGATCGCTCAGGCGTGCGAAGAGATACGGGCAGGCGCCCTCCGGGACCAGTTCGTCGTGGACGTCATCCAGGGCGGTGCCGGCACCTCCAGCAACATGAACGCCAACGAGGTGGTGGCCAACCGGGCCCTGGAACTGCTCGGCCACGCCCGCGGCAGCTACGAGCATCTCCATCCGCTCGAGCACGTGAACCTGAGCCAGAGCACCAACGACGTCTACCCCACCGCGATCAAGGCCGGCCTGCAAACCGCCCTGACCAGGCTGCGGGCGTCGATGCACGAGTTGGCGGCGGCGTTCGCGGTGAAGTCGACGGAGTTCGCCGACGTCCTCAAGGTCGGGCGCACCCAACTGCAGGATGCGGTTCCGATGACCCTGGGGCAGGAGATCGCGACGTTCGCGCTGATGATCGACGAGGACTCGCAGCGGCTCGGGGAGGCGGCGACGCTCATCTCCGAGATCAACCTCGGCGGAACGGCGATCGGGACCGGTCTCAACGCGCACCACGAGTACGCGTGGCGGGTGCGCGAGCATCTCGCCGCGATCACCGGCATCGAGGTGACGACGGCGTCCGACCTGATCGAAGCCACCCAGGACGTCGGGGCGTTCGTCCAGCTGTCCGGGGTACTCAAGCGCACCGCGGTGAAGCTGTCGAAGATCTGCAACGACCTTCGGCTGCTGTCGTCGGGGCCGCGCGCCGGTTTCGGTGAGATCACGCTGCCGCCCGTGCAGGCCGGCTCGTCGATCATGCCGGGCAAGGTGAATCCGGTGATCCCAGAAGTGGTCAACCAGATCGCTTTCCGGGTGATCGGGAACGACCTGACCGTCACGATGGCCGCCGAGGGCGGGCAGCTGCAGCTCAACGCGTTCGAGCCGATCATCGCGCACAGCCTGTTCGAGACGATCGAACTGCTCACCCGCGGATGCGCGGTACTCCGCGAGCGGTGTGTCGTGGGGATCGGTGCGAACATCGAGCACTTGAAGAACACCGTCGACGCGTCCATCGGCGTGGTCACGGCCCTCAACCCGCACATCGGGTACACCGCGGCCACCGCGATTGCCGCCGATGCACTGGCGACCGGTCGCACCGTGGCCGCGCTCGTGCTCGAGCGGGGTCTGCTCAGTCGCGAGCAGCTCGACGACGTGCTGCGTCCGGAGAATCTCACTCGACCACTCGTGCCCTGACGACCGCGAGCAGCTCGTCCCCGCCGGGATGAGCTGCTCGTGTGGGGTTGACATCCACCACGTCGTCGCTAACCTTTAGTTATACGTATAACCAACTCGTCACACCACTCTCTACGACCGAGGAGCAGGACCCATGAGAGACGCATCCGTGGGGGAGCCCACAGGCCCGAGCAAACACAGCTACGACGTCGTCATCGTCGGCAGCGGAATGGGCGGTGGGACGCTCGCCTACGCGCTCGCGGAGTCGGGAGTCGATGTGCTTCTGATCGAGCGTGGCGACTTCCTGCCGCAGGAAAAGCAGAACTGGAGCCCGCAGGAGGTCTTCGAAGGACACCGGTACGCGAACGCCGAGCAGTGGTACGACACCGAGGGCAGACCGTTCAGCCCCGGCACGTACTACTACGTCGGCGGGAACACCAAACTCTACGGTTCCTCGCTGGTGCGGTTCCGCCGGGAAGACTTCCAGTCGACGCAGCACGAGGCCGGCGAATCACCCGAGTGGCCCTTCTCGTACGACGACTTCGCGCCGTATTACGCACGCGCAGAACAGGTGTACCGGGTCCACGGTGACCACACCGACGACCCGACCCTGCCCCGCGACGAACCGTTCCCCTACCCCGCGATCGGACACGAACCGCCGGTGCAGGAGGCCGCCGACGCCCTGTGCCGCCTCGGATACACCCCGTCGAACATTCCGCTGGGCATCGACCTGCGCGAGGGCGGCGGTTGCATTCGATGTCGGACCTGCGACGGGTTCCCCTGTCGCGTGCTTGCCAAGTCCGATGCGGACGTGCGCTGTGTGCGTCCCGCCGTGGCCTCCGGCACGGTGGAACTGCTGACCAACGCCTACGCCGAACAGGTCCTGACCGACGACACCGGCACGCAGGCCACCGGAGTTCGGCTGCGGCACCGCGGGACCGAACTCGTCGTCGAGGCAACCACCGTCGTGGTCTCCTGCGGCGCCGTCAACTCCGCGGCGCTGCTGCTGCGGTCGGCGAACCCCGCGCACCCGGGCGGTCTCGCCAACTCCTCCGGCATGGTCGGACGAAACTACATGGTGCACAACAACTCCATCATGGTCGGCATCAACCCGCTGAAGAAGAACACCGCCGAGTTCCAGAAGACGCTGTACCTCAACGACTTCTACACCCGCGGCACCGCCGAGCACCCCTACCCGCTCGGGCACGTGCAGCTGATCGGGAAACTACAGGGCGAGATGATCAAGGGCCAACGTCCGCTGATCCCCAAGTGGGCGCTGAGCCAGGCGACGGCCCGCAGCATCGACTGGTGGCTGTTCACCGAGGACCTGCCCGATCCGGACAACCGCGTCACCCTCACCGCCGACGGCAACATCCAGATCGCGTGGACCCCCAACAACACGCGCGCCCACGAGGTGCTGGTCCGCGAGATGCGCAAGATCCTCCGCAAGATCGGGTACACGTTCGTCTTCAGCGAGGGCACCGGCATCGAGGTCAACTCCCACCAGGCCGGCACCGTCCGCGCCGGAACCGACCCCACGACCTCCGTGCTCGACGCCGACTGCCGCGCCCACGACGTGCACAACCTCTACGTCGTCGACTCGTCCTTCTTCCCGTCCCTGCCCGTGATGAACCCCGCCCTGTCCATCGCGGCCAACGCCTTCCGCGTCGCCGAGGCGATCACCGCACAGCACCGCACGACCGCAGGCCGGACTTCCCCGGCCGAGCCCACGTCCGTCTGACACCGTCACCGACAGCTAGGAACCACAGACATGACAACACAGCAACTCACCGGCGGGCAGATGGTCGTCGACTTCCTCATCCGCGAGGGAGTCGAGAAGGTCTTCGCGATCCCCGGCCACGGCAACACCGCACTCCTCGACGCGTTCGTCGACCGGGCCGACGAGATCGAACTCGTGCCGGCCATGCACGAGCAGGGCGCCGCCCACATGGCCGACGGCTACTACCGGGCCTCCGGGAAGATCGCCGCGATCTGTACCTCCATCGGCCCCGGCGCCACCAACACCCTCACCGGGCTGGCGACCGCGTTCGCCGACTCGATGCCGATGCTCCTGATCACCGGCGCCGTGCACACCTACATGGAGAACCGGGGTGTACTGCAGGAGATCGACCGCCCGCACGGCAACAACTTCCCCCGCATGGTCGAACCGGTCGTCAAGCGCTGGTGGCAGCCCAGCCGCCTCGAACAGCTCCCGGTGGCGCTCGCCCAGGCGTTCAACACCATGCACGAGGGCCGGCGCGGACCCGTGCTCGTCGACATTCCGCAGGACCTGCAGGCCGAATACGGCGACTACACCCCCGACACCGGCACCCGCAGGCCCGCCACCCGCGCCACCGGTGACCCGGCCGTGATCGCCGAAGCCGCCCGCCTGCTCGCCGGTGCGAAGCGTCCCGTCATCGTCGCCGGCGGCGGCGTCATCCACGCCGAGGCCGCCGCCGAATTGATGGCCGTCGCCGAGCACCTCGGGGCACCGGTCACGCACTCGTTCCAGGGCAAGGGCGCCTTCCCCGCCGACCACGACCTCTACGCCTGGCCGTGCGGCGACATGGGTTCGATCCCGGGCAACGGCGTCACCCGCACCGCCGACGTGATCCTCGCCGTCGGCTGCCGGTTCAGCGACCGCATCACCTCCTCGTACCGCCCCGGCGTCACGTTCGACATCCCGAGCACCAAACTGGTGCAGATCGACATCGACGGATTCGAGATCGGCCGCAACTACCCGGTCGAGGTGGGTGTCGTCGGCGACGCGAAAACCTCCCTGCAGTCCCTGCAGAACGCCCTCACCGACCTCGGGCCCGGCCGCGACTACCGCAGCACCGACTACTTCGCGGAACTGCAGGACCTCAAGGCGCAGTGGGACGAGCACCTGCGGCCGATGCGGACCACCGACTACCTGCCCATGACCAACTCGCGGGCGATGGTGGAGATCCGCAAAGCCCTTCCTCGCGAAGGAATTCTGGTCACCGACTCGTCCAACCCCGCCAACCAGGCGTTCAACGAGTTCCCGATCTACGACCCGAAGACCAACATCGTGGCCGGCGGGTTCTCCGGCATCGGATTCGGTGTGCCCGCCGCCATCGGCGCGCAGATCGGCGCCCCCGACACCCCCGTTCTGGCGATGGTCGGCGACGGCAGCTTCCTCCAGACCGGCACCGAAATCGCGACCGCCGCCATGCTGGGAGTGCCGCTGGTGATCGTCGTGCTCAACAACGGCGGCTGGGAGGCGATCAAGGACCTCCAGATCAGCCTGTTCGGTGAGGAGCGCGAAATCATCTCCGGGTGGAAGAACCTCGACGGGACACCGTATTTCGCCGACATCACCCGGTTCGCCCAGTCGCTCGGCTGCAGCGCCGAACGCGTCGAGGACCCGGAGAAACTGGCCGACGCGATCGAGCGCGCGTTCGCGACACCGGGCCCGGTGATCATCGAGGCGATGAGCGCGCACGAACTGCCGTGGACCGAGATGCACCCCACCGGCTGGTGGGACATCACCGTCCCCGCCTACCACGGCGAGGTCCGCGACGATTATGTCGCGCACCGCGGATTCTGATCGGAGACCGGCATGGGAGAGATCAAACTCGGTCTGAACCTGGAGTTCGCGCGGTTCGAGAACGGGTCCTTCGACTGGGCGATGGACCAGGCCGCGGAGATCGGCTACAAGTTCGTCGAACCGATGGTCTACTGGGGCCGCGAACTGCTGAGCACCGCCGGGTACTTCCACACCCGGTCGATGCTCGACGACCCGCTCATCATGCGGGACGCCGCCGAATCCCGCGGGCTGAGCATCTCGTCGCTGTCCAGCCACGCCCCGCTGGCCAAGCCGGACGTGTCGGTCGACTACCTCAAGCAGTCGATCCGCTACGCCGCCGAGGTCGGGTCCCCGATGATCATGGTCGACGACGGCCCGCTGCCGACGTGGACCACCGAGGCGGAGAACTACATGCTGATGCGGTACACCCTGCAGGAGGCGGCGAAGGTGGCCGAGCCGCGCGGCATCAAGATCGCGATCGAGACGCACGGCGAGTACACCGCGACTCCGGAGCGTCTCGAGAAGATCATGACGCTGATCGACAGCCCCGCGCTGACGATCAACCTCGACACCGGGAACAGCTACCTCAGCGAGAACGACTCGCACGAGTGGCTCGAGCAGATCATCGGGGACGTCACCCACCTGCACGCCAAGGACATCGGCGTCGACGATGCGAAACGGCTGCGCGGCAGGGTCCGCGGCATGCTCGGCTGCGCCTGCGGCGACGGCGTCATCGACTGGGAACGGATCGTGAAAACCCTCCACGAGGCGGACCACGACGTCGTCCTGTCCGTCGAATGCGGTGGCCTCGACGCCGCGAAGAGGAGCTACACCTATCTCACCGATCTGATCACCCGCATCCAGACCGGCTGACAACGGCGTCACCGGCCCGCAGGTGATCCCACGACACGCTGGATCCTGAACCGACATTCGAGTCTCCGGCGCGTCGTGTCCACAGCGTGCCGCCCGACACACCCCGTGCGCCGGGCGGCACGCTTCACCCCTACCAGTAGTGCGGATGGCGATAGGAGCGATCCGGGAAGAGCTTGTCATGAATACTCCTGCCCGCACCGAGGCACGTCATCGGGTGGTGATCGTCGGCTCCGGATTCGGCAGCCTGTTCGCCGCGAAGGCGTTGCGCCGGGCCGACGTCGACGTCCTCGTCGTCGACCGGACCAGCCACCACCTGTTCCAGCCGCTGCTGTACCAGGTGGCGACCGGGATCCTGTCCGAGGGCGAGATCACGCCGGCGACGCGGATGGTGTTGAAGAAGCAGTCGAACGCCTCGGTGATGCTGGGGGACGTCACCGACATCGACCTGGCGGGGCGCAGCATCACCTCGACCCATCAGGGCAGGACGACCACCACCGAGTACGACAGTCTGATCGTCTCGGCCGGGGCCCGGCAGTCGTACTTCGGCAACGACCACTTCGCCGAGCACGCCCCCGGCATGAAGACCATCGACGACGCACTCGAACTCCGCGGCCGGATCCTGGGCGCGTTCGAACGTGCCGAACTGTCCACCGACGCGGAGGAACGCGCCCGCCTCATGACGTTCGTGGTGGTCCGCGCAGGGCCCACCGGAGTGGAAATGGCCGGGCAGATAGCCGAACTGGCGCACCGGACCCTTGTCGGCTCGGGGCGGCCGTCACCGACGTCGACGCGGACGGGGTGACGATCAAGGACGGGCGAGGCGAGACCGTCCGCATCGAAGCCGCGTGCAAGGTGTGGTCGGCGGGCGTGGAAGCCAGCCCGCTGGCCCGGCAGCTTGCCGAGCAGTCGGGGGCCGAACTCGTCCGCGCCGGGCGGATCGCCGTCCGCGAGGACCTGACGGTGCCGGGGCACCGGGAGGTGTTCGTGATCGGCGACATGATGGCCCGCGACCGCCTCCCCGGGGTGGCGCAGGTCGCGATCCAGGGTGGCCCGTACGCGGCGCAGCAGATCGCAGCACGTGCCCGAGGGCGTGACTCGTCACCCGACCGCGCTCCCTTCCGGTACCGGGACAAGGGGTCGATGGCGACGATCTCGAGATTCAACGCCGTCGTGAAGGTCGGGGGCGTCGAACTCGCCGGATTCCTGGCGTGGATCCTGTGGCTGGCCGTCCACGTCGTCTACGTCGTCGGGTTCCGAAGCCGTCTGTCCACGCTCATGTCGTGGACGTGGACATTCCTCGGCTCGTGGCGGGGACAGCTGACGGTCACCGATCAACAAGTGTTGGCACGCAACGTCCTGGGCAAAATCGTCTCCTCGACCGGTGCGAGGGATGTTCACCCATCAGGGCCGTACAGACAATTAGCAATGAGGCTGCCAACTTGCTAACGACCCATAAGAGAAGGAGCTCCTCATGACCACTCCGACGTCCGGTAACAAAGCGACCGACACGAAGGTCTCCGGTGGAAATACCTCCCGCGCAACAGATGCCGGGAAGGGTAAGGATCAGAACGCGTTCGCAAGCATCGGGCCGAAGGTCGTCGACACGAGAGATGGAGCGCCGCCCGAGTCTGATCGGCGACTGCGGTAGGCAGCCGACGGACGAGGGTCCACGAGCACGAGTTCGTAGCCGGCGGCCGCACCGGCCAGGGCATACGCACGCCCAACTTCCCCACACCCGACAATTGCAACCTTCACGACGCGTCCTACTTTCGTTAGCTCGAGTTGCTTCGAGGATGGCACGATCAGTGGCCGATTCGGCAGACGATTTATCTTTCGCCGGCGCATGACAATGCTTATCGGTCAGCCGATTCCACGTTCGCCGAACACCACCACGCGGGTTCTCCCGAGTCGCGTCGGCGGGGACGTTGTCGCGCTACACCACTTACGCTCTGATATGGAATCAGTTTTGTCAAGAGGGCAGAGTGAAGCGGCGTCCACGACCGTCGTCGTGGACGCCGCTTCCTTTTGGACCGAAAAGGCCCCTGGGTGGTGGCGAGCGTGTCGGCATCGACGCGTTTGTCAGTCTGATATGCGCGGGTTGGTTACCGCAGGACGGGACTGTTCGGCTGGAGTGGTTCGCGTGTCTAGAGATCGAGCGTGATCCCAACGTGGAGTTAGGGATTGCTCATAGAGCGTTCGCGGGTCACTCCCAGGCGCTGGCCGTCACCACCCTGGTGGGTCATCCGGACACTTGTGGACGGCGGCGGTCAGCCGTCGAGTATCGCCAGCGACCAGCACCAGCCGGCGAGCTCACGGGCGATGGCGGTGTTGGCGACCACTGGTCGCTTACGTCGCTGATCGAAGCTCTGCCACCGACCGTACAGGCGGCGGTTGCCTTGCTGTCCGCGTGCCCGCGCCGACGGGGTGGCCCGGTCCCACCGTCGCCGCAGATCCACACCGGGATGGTGGTAGGGGCTGGCGGTGATGCCAGGCGGCCTCTATCAGCAGTCGGCGGGCGTGAGCGTTGCCGGTCTTGGTAATCGACCCCTGCGAGCGTGACGCGCCCGAGGACGACTCGGTGGGCACCAGGCCAAGGTAGGCGCCGATCGACCGTCCGGTGAGTCGTTGCCAGTCTCCGATCTCGACGGCCAGCCCGAACGCGGTCAACGTCGAGATTCCGCGTAGGCATCCGAGCCGGGTCACCACCGGTGTGTAGGCGCTGTCCGCGGCCATCTCGGCGATCGCCGCATCCAGGCGGTCTCGGCGATCGACGGTGGCAAGCATGGTGTCGAACGCGGTGTCGTATGCCAGTTGCAGTCCCGGGACGGTGAACGTGTGCGTCCGTAGCCACACCTGATGTTTACCCGTCCACGCTTTTCCGCCGGAGTAGACGATTCCTTGCCGGAGAAGCAGTTTTGAGATGCGGTGCCGGGCTGCCATCAAGTCCCCGCGCACATCCTCTCGTGCCCGGACCAGATCGCGGGCAGCTTCCTGCTCCACGCTCGGAATCGTCACCGGCACAATTTCACTCAGATGCAAAAGTCGGGCCAGGTGCCGGGCATCGCGGGTATCGGTCTTGACCCGATCGCCCGACGGGCGTTGCAACTTCGACGGCGCCGCCACGAGACACACGATCCCGGCCGCGAGCAGGAACCTGGCCAGACCAAACCCTGTCGGACCCGCCTCGTAAGTCACCGCCGCCCGCCCCGGTAACGAACGGATCCACACGAGGATCTCATGATGATCCGGCGTCAACCGACGCTCGAACATCTCACCGGTCTCACCATCGAGACCACACGCGACCACCGACCGCGCGTGCACGTCCAACCCGACACTCGTACGCTGACTCATCACTGGGGCCTCCCACATCTTGTGGCTCTACCGGCCAGGACCACATTCCTGTCGGTAACCCACGTTCACATGTGAGCGAGGCCCCAGCCACCCCCCATACCGTCTAGGAGGTCGTGCCGAGCGTCAGATTTCGTCTGCCGGCCGTGAGCAGTCCAGCCAGTCCCCCGCCCGCGCCCACTGAACTCTCCCAGCCCTCACAGGGGCAGGGGCCGGTTGTCGGCCACGCTCTTCATGACGAGGGTGGAGCTGAGGCTCTGGACGCCGGGGAGGGTGGCGAGGCTTTCGTCGTAGAGCGTCTGGAAGCCGGGGAGGTCGCGGGTGATGACCCGCAGAAGGTAGTCGGGGTCGCCGAACAGCCGTTGAGCCTGCAGGACATGGGGAATGGCAGCTACGGCCTGTTCGAATGCCTCGATGGTGTCGCGGTCGGCGGCGCGCATGGTGACGAAGACGAGCGCCTCGAATGTGAGTCCCAGCGCGTGGGCGTCGAGCTGCGCGCGGTAACCAGTGATCGCGCCGGAGCTCTCCAGTGCGCGCAGCCTCCGGTGGCAGGGCGAGATGCTGAGGCGGACCCGGTCGGCGAGTTCGGTGAGGGTGAGTCGACCATCTTGCTGGAGTTCAGCAAGGATTTTCCTGTCAACGCTGTCCATGCGGAAGATTCTTCCCCAAAAGTGGGGTGTTCAGGGAATCTTTGGCAACACTTTCTCCTCCATTATTTCTAATCTTTCTTATCGGAACCGCTGGGCGTTCCGGTGTTCCGCGAGAGTGAAGGACTAGGGAGATTATGGCGATCGGTACCGTTGCCGCGTTCTGGGCGGTTTCTTTTCTGTTCGTGCTGACGCCTGGCGCGGATTGGGCGTACGCGATCGCGGCTGGGTTGCGGCATCGCACCGTGGTGCCGGCGGTCGGTGGTCTGTTGTCGGGGCACCTGGTGATGACCGCGGTGGTGGCGGCCGGCGTCGCTACGCTGGTTTCCCGCTCGCCCTTGGTGCTGACCGCGTTGACCGGGGTCGGGGCGGCGTACTTGGTGTGGCTGGGGATCACGATGCTCGCAAGACCTTCGGCGCCGCCGCAGGCCGGTCCCGAGCAGGCACCCGAATCGTGGGTACGGCAGGCCGTCAAGGGCCTGGGGATCAGCGGGCTGAACCCGAAGGTGTTCCTGCTGTTCCTGGCTCTGCTGCCGCAGTTCACCGACGCGGGCGCGCGGTGGCCGCTCGCGGTCCAGATTGTGCTGCTCGGTTTGGTACACACGGCCAGCTGCGCCGTCGTCTACACCGGGGTGGGGGCAGGTGCGCGGGTGGTGCTGCGCACCCGCCCCGCCGCAGCGCGGGTGGTGACCTGGATTTCCGGTGCCGCGATGATCGGAATCGGGGCCGTGCTGCTGGTCGAGCGGGTGGTCGGATAGGGCTCGTTCATCACGGCCGCGCTGGACCTGTGGGTGCCGGGGACTGCCATTCCCGGGGGAAGGGCACCGGCAGCGTTCCCCGTGTGACCGGGGTGTGCTCGGCCGCCGCGTACAGCCGCATGTTCCGTACGACCACGGCACCACCGCGCACCATAGTCTCGACCAGTTCGGCGGCCAGTGTCTCCGGAGTACAGCGCAGCAACTGTGCAGCGTCGGTCAGCCACGCACGCGCATGCAGGTAGGGCTCGACCTCGTCGGCGGAGATTCCGTCACGAATCATCAATGTGAAGGCGAAGATTCGCCGAATTCCGTACCATACTGCGCCGTCCGGGTCGTCGACGAGGCGTCGCGCCCGGTGCCGTGCACTGGCCAACGCCGCGCCGGGGTCGGCGGGAATCGGTCCGTGCCCGGGCAGCAGCGCCCGCGGCCGCAGGTCGGTCAGCCGGTGGAGCGACTGCAGGGCCGCGTGTGCCGCGTCGGGGCCGTCGAGGGCACTGTTGACCCAGCCGACGTCGTAGTCCGACAACGCATCTCCCACAACCAGTAGCCGTTCCTCAGGCTGCCACAACGCCAAGTGGCCCGGGGTGTGGCCGGGGGTGCGAACCACCTCCCAGTCGGCGTCTCCGAGCCGGAGCACGTGCCCGTCGTCGAGCGGCTCGTCGACGGTGTAGGGAGCGACCGGCTGGTCCAGGTACTCCGCGAGACAGCAACCCGGGTCACGACGCGCGACGGCGTCGGCGTCCGGGGCGCTGGCCGCGATGCCGGCGCCCCTCGCCTGGAGCAGCGCATTGCCGCCGACGTGGTCGGCGTGCCAGTGCGTGTTCACGACTCGGGTGAGATTGTCGCTGTGTGCCCGCACCCAGTCGGCTGTCTGCTGCGCGTGCCCGACGAAGCCGCTGTCGACGAGCGCCGCTTCCCGCCCGTCGATCAGCAGCAGGTTGGCGTCGGGAAACGGTCTGTGCTGCCAGATCACCCAGTCGGGCAACCGCTCTGTGTCATTGGTGTCCACTCCGGTCACCAGTCGGCGGGGCGGCCCTTGAGCTGTTCCCAGTACCGGCGGTGGGCGCGCCGGGACGGCTCGCTCGTCATGCCGGCGGCCAGTTCCTTCCGGTCCAATGGGTCGGACAGGTCCGCGATGTCACGCAGGGTCGGGGACTGCAGCGCTCGCTTGGTGTACGCGTAGTTGTCGATGCAGTCCTCGGGGGTCAACTCGGCAATGGCGACGGCCCGGTCGAGCAGTTCCTCGGCCGGCACCACCTCGTGCAGAATCCCCATTTCGTGCGCCTCGTGCACCGAGAAGATCTCCCCCTGCAGGCAGGTCCGGGATGCCACCGGCTGCCCCCAGGCGTACGCCAGCATCCGCAGATACACCGCGGGCATCGGGATCCCGATGTTGACCTCGTTGATTCCGAACCGAGCCTCGCCGGCGGCGGCGACCGTGCGATCGCACACGGCGGCGGTGATGAGACCTCCAGCGAAGGCGTGCCCGTTCACCGCGGCCACCGTCGGTCTCGGGTAGGTGAACAGCCGCATGTTCGTTGCCCGGTAGTCCTGGAACCACGATGCGACCGCTGCCTCGTCGCCGGCGAAGAGCCGGAAGTGCTCGGCCAGGTCCAGACCGGCGGAGAATCGGGTGCCGGTGCCGGTCAACACCGCCGGCGACTGCGGATGGTCGCGCTCGAGTCGGTCGAATGCGTCGTGCAGGTCCGTGAAGAAGGCACGGTTCTGCGCGTTGACCAGGTTGGTGTTCATCGTGACGACGGCGACGCGACCGCGTCGTTCGATTGTCCAGCTCATCATGTCCTCCGTTTGGCTTGTCGTGAATGTTGTTCGAGTACGAGCGTGTTCGGGTTAACACCCGAGGATCTGGAGAGCTTGTTCGCGCATGTCGACCTTGCGGACCTTCCCGCTGACGGTCATGGGGAACTCGTCGACGCAGTGCACGTAGCGCGGGATCTTGTAGTGCGTGAGTCGACCCGTGCAGAATTCCCGGAGGTTGTCGGCGTCGATCTTCTCGGCGCCCTCGCGGAGCCGTAGCCAGACCATCAGCTCTTCCCCGAACTTGTCGTCGGGAACTCCGATCACCTGGGCGTCGAGGATGTCGGGATGGGTATAGAGGAACTCCTCGATCTCCCGCGGGTAGATGTTCTCCCCGCCGCGGATCACCATGTCCTTGATGCGCCCGGTGATGGCG
This sequence comes from Rhodococcus sp. USK10, assembly GCF_019378875.1. Classification (NCBI taxonomy): domain Bacteria; kingdom Bacillati; phylum Actinomycetota; class Actinomycetes; order Mycobacteriales; family Nocardiaceae; genus Rhodococcus; species Rhodococcus sp. USK10. The sequence continues at coordinate 5,408,054 of NZ_CP076048.1, read as the reverse complement.
ACGAACCCGTCCTCGTCCATGGCCGCGAGGTCGCCGGTGTGGATCCAGCCGTCGGTGTCGACGGTCTCGGCGGTCTTGTCGGGTTCGTTCCAGTAGCCGAGCATCACCGAGTAACCCCGGACGCACAGCTCACCGGACCGTCCTCGTGCCACGGTCTCGCCGGTCGCAGGATCAACGACCTTGACCTCTACGTGGGGGTGGGCACGACCGACAGTGGACACCCGACGGTCCAGGGAGTCGTCCACCCAGGTCTGGGTGGAGGCCGGGGATGTCTCGGTCATTCCATACGCGATCGCCACTTCCGGTGCCCACGCCGTGACCTGCTTCATGATTTCCACCGGGCACGGTGAGCCTGCCATGGCTCCGGTGCGTATCGACGAGAGGTCGTATGAGCTGAAGTCGGGGACGTCGAGCATGCCGATGAACATCGTCGGCACTCCGTATACCGAGGTGCATTGCTCCTGCGCACACGCCGTCAGCGTGGCGACGGGATCGAACGACGGTGACGGGATGACGACACACGCGCCGTGCGTGTTGGCCCCGAGGTTGCCCATGACCATGCCGAAGCAGTGGTAGAACGGCACCGGCACGCAGATCCGGTCGAGTTCGGTGTAGCCGAGCAGCTCGCCGACGAAGAACCCGTTGTTGAGGATGTTGCGGTGCGAGAGGGTGACGCCCTTCGGCGACCCGGTGGTTCCCGACGTGTACTGGATGTTGATCGGATCGTCCGGTGACAGGACGGCCTGCACCTCGGTGAGCCGTTCGAAAGAGGCCTGATCTCCGCGGATCAACAGTGACGCCCACTCGTCGCTGCCGAAAATTATCACCCGATCGAGCCCCGGGCACCGGGGCGAAACCTCTGCGACCATCGCCTCGTAGTCGGAGGTCTTGAACGACGGGACCGCGAACATCAGCCGGATCCCCGCCTGGGTGAGGACGTATTCGAGTTCGTGGGCGCGGTATGCGGGATTGAGGTTCACCAGGATGGCACCCACCTTCGCCGCCGCGAACTGCACCAGCACCCATTCAGGGCAGTTCGGGGCCCAGATCGCAACCCTGTCCCCGGGGACGATCCCCTCCTCGAGCAGGGCAGAAGCCAGCGCATCGACGTCGGCGCGGAGACCGGCGTACGTCCACCGCCGGCCCGTGGGAACGTCGACCAAAGCCTCGCGCTCGGGAAATCTCGCGGCGGTCCGGTCGAAGTTGTCGCCGATCGTCATCTCGAGCAGCGGCAGCTCGGTCGGACCGACGGTGTGACTCAGCCTGATGTCCATGTGTGTTCCTCCGTTCTGGGAGGTATGTGACCCGTGAAACGAACGGAGCGGGACCCCCGAAGGTAGGTCGGGGATGTCGTACCCACCTTCGTGGGTACGACGTTGCCACGGTGTGACGGCACTCACTAGCCTCGGGATCAGATGTTTAGTTGGAGGCCGACGTGACCATGTCATTCGAAACCGATACGCCGATCGAACGGCGCATCCTCGCGCGCTCGCTGGAGACTCTCCGCAAGCACGCCGGTATGGACATGGTGTTCGGTGGGCCGGTGCATCACGGGGCAGCGGCGATGGAGATCACCGACCTGACCGGGGTCCGCACGCGCTCGGCGGTGAACCTGGTCGTCCGCAACGGTGAGGGACTCGGCGGCAAGGCGCTGATGCTCGCCCGCCCGGTGTCGGTGGCCGACTACTTCTCGGCGCAAGGCATCACCCACGTATACGACCACGCCGTGCGACCGGAGGCCATCGAAACCCTGGCCGCGCTTCCGATCATCGTCGACCGCACACCCCGGATCCTGATCTACCTGGCGGCCCGCACCCATGTGCGTCTGGGTGACCGCTGGTTCGACAGCTTCACCCCGCTGGTCCGGCGGCTCGAACGCGACATCGCGGTCGAGGACGAAGTGCGGCGACGACTGAGCCTCATGCGCGCCACCGCCGAGGCCGACCGGGCGACGCTCAGTCGCGCCGACCTGTACGACATCGCTCAGGAACTGACGAACCTGGCCGACCAGATCGAGGACGAGACCCTGCGCGCCAAAGTGGAGGCCGTGGGGAACCGGTTTGCGCCTGTGCTGGGGTCTGCCAGATCGCAGGAACCCCCCACCCTGCTCCGGCCCCGCGAGGTCGACGTGCTCGAACACGTCGCACGCGGGCTGAGCAACCGTGAGGTCGCCGAGGCCCTCGGTCTGCTGCCCAACACCGTCAAGTCCTACCTCAAGAGCGCCATGCGCAAACTGCACGCGACCAACCGGGTGCAGGCGATCCTCGCCGCCCGTGAGCGCGGTCTCCTCCGCTGACCCGTGCGAACGCGGGACTCGGCACGCCCGAACCGTACCCACGAAAGTAGCTGTCCGGGAGGGCAACCCACTTTGGGGGGTGTAGGACCCGATGTAACGGCGCTCACACTGCTCGTCGTACCTCAGCTCCTCCGCCAGCGGGCGGATGGGCCCACCGAGCAGGAGATCTCAGATGTCCCGAACCGTCGACCCGGTAACGAGCCCACCGACCACACCGATGCGCCGTGTCGCCATTGCCAGCTGCAACGGCACCACCATCGAGTTCTACGACTTCTTCATTTACGGCACCGCGGCAGCACTGGTCTTCCCGAAGGTCTTCTTCCCCGCCCTCGGCACCGCCGCCGGCACCGTCGCCTCCTTCGCCACGTTCGCCGTCGCGTTCGTCGCCCGGCCTCTCGGCGCCGCGATCTTCGGCCACTTCGGTGACCGGATCGGCCGCAAGAAGACACTGGTCAGCACGCTGCTGCTGATGGGGATCAGCACCGTCCTCATCGGACTGCTCCCCGGTGCCGCCACCATCGGTGTGGCCGCACCGATCGCGCTGATCGCGCTGCGGATTGCGCAGGGCCTCGCCGTCGGCGGTGAATGGGCCGGGGCAACCCTGCTGGCCACTGAATACGCCCCCACCGGCAAACGGGGCCTCTACGCGGTATTCCCACAGCTGGGACCATCACTGGCCTTCGCTCTGTCCAACGGCACCTTCCTGGCGGTCAACCTCTTCGTCGGCGAAACCTCGCAGGCGTTCCTCGACTACGGCTGGCGGATCCCCTTTATCGCCAGCGCACTCCTCGTGCTCATCGGCCTCTATGTCCGGTTGAAGGTGGAGGAGACACCGATGTTCGCCCGTCAGGCCACCCAGACTCGCCACACCGGCGCGGGCCCGCTCCTCGGGGTCTTCAAGAACCAACCCCGTGAGCTGCTCGTTGCCGCCGGATCCCTGGCGATGATGTTCGCGTTCTTCTACATCGGCACCGCATACCTCACCTCGTACGGCACCGCCACCCTCGGCTTGAGCCGCACCACAGTTCTGTCCCTCGGACTCCTGGCCGCCACCGTCTTCTGCGCGGCAATCATCCTGTCCGCCATCTACTCCGACCGAATCGGCCGCCGCAAGATGGTGCTCGCCTCCTGCATCGTGGCCATCCCCGGAGGACTGGTGCTCTCCCCCCTCCTCGACACCGGCTCCCCGCTCGCGTTCCTCGCCGGCCTGGCCCTCGCGCTGGTCATCATGGGCGTCTCCTACGGTCCCGCGGGGGCACTGCTCCCGGAGATGTTCCACACCGAATACCGCTACACCGGCGCCGGTATGGCATACGCGATCGCCGGCGTCATCGGCGGCGGCACCGCACCCATGCTCGCCGCGGAACTGACCTCTCGATACGGCAGCACCGCGGTCGGTTGGATGCTCGCCGGCTTCGGCCTCCTCAGCTTCGCCTGCGCCCTCGCCCTGCCCGAAACCCGGCACCGCGACATGGAGGACACCGAATCCGACGCCGCCGGTCGGGCGTCCCACCCCGTTCCCGAAACCGCCTGAGAAGGAGGAACTTCGAGAACCTGGCAGCAGCAACGAAGACCTCCCGCTACCCGGCGGAGATCGTCGACTACCTCCGCGGCCACGGCCCGCGCACGGTGCTGTTCAGTTCCGACCCATTCCTGCGCGAGAGCGTGATTCGCGCCTTTCAACTCCCACCCTGACCGACAAATCACAACCGAGGAAGCACATGTTCACCAACACCTTCACCGAGACCTTCGGGATCGAGCACCCCATCGTGTGCGGCGGCATGACCGCCGTCGGCACCGCCGACCTGATCAGCGCGGTGGCCAACGTCGGCGCACTCGGATTCCTCACCGCCCTGACCCAACCGACCCCCGAGGCACTGGTCAAGGAGATCGCCCGCTGCCGCGACCTCACCGACAAACCGTTCGGCGTCAACCTCACCATCCTGCCCACCATCCAACCCGTCCCCTACGACGACTACCGCGACGCCATCGTCGACAGCGGCATCACCATCGTCGAAACCGCCGGCGGCAACCCGGCCCCGCACCTGCCGACCTTCAAGGCCGCGGGTGTCAAGGTGATCCACAAGGCGGTCTCGGTCCGGCACGCCGTCAAGGCCGAGCACCTCGGCGTCGACGCGATCAGCATCGACGGCTTCGAATGCGCCGGACACCCCGGCGAAGACGACGTCCCCGGCCTCGTGCTCATCCCCGCCGCCGCCCGGGCCCTGACCATCCCGATCATCGCCAGCGGCGGAATCGCCACCGGAGCCGGACTCGTCGCCGCCCTCGCACTCGGTGCCTCCGCCGTCAACATGGGCACCCGATTCATGGCCACCACCGAAGCGCCCATCCACCACAACGTCAAACAGCAGATCGTCGACAACACCGAACGCGACACCCGAATTGTGTTCCGCGAGTTCCACAACACCGCACGCGTCGCCCGCAACTCGGTCTCCGAAGAGATCGTCGACCTGTCCCGTCGCCCGGGTGCCAGCTTCGACGACATCGCCCATCTCGCCAGCGGCGCTCGCGGTCGCGAGCAGGTGTACGGCAACGGCGACGTCGAAGGCGGCCTCTGGTGGGCAAGCCAGGCCCAGGGCCTGATCCACGACATCGGCAGCTGTGAGGAGGTAGTCGACTCGATCCTCACAGACGCACAACACATCATCACCCGAACATTGCGCGACCAACTCGCCGGCTGAACGGGTCTTCTCACGCGACACCTGACACCCCGAAGACGCGCGCGGTCCGGCCGATAAGCTGGGCCGGGTAACCGCGTGACGGAGAGGATCGGCATTCGTGACCACGATGCACGACGTTGCCCGGGCGGCAGGCGTGTCCCAGGCGGCGGTCTCGTATGCGTACAACCAGCCTCACAAGCTGTCCGCAGCCCGGCGCGCCCATATCTTCCAGGTGGCCGCGGAACTCGGCTACGCCGGCCCCAACCCCGCCGGGCGCAACCTGCGCACCGGGCAGGTCGGTGCGCTGGGGCTGATGATCACCGACTCGTTGCGCTACGCCTTCGACGATCCGGCCACCTCACAGTTGCTGAAGGGCATCTCGGAAGTCGGTGAACTCGCCGAGGTCGCGCTGACGCTGCTGCCCTGCCCACTCGAGTCCACCCGGGTGGCCGAGGGTTCCGGGGTGCTGGTGCGCGGCGCGGTGGACGGCTTCCTCGCGTACGCGATGCCGGAGGGCCACCCCGGTATGCAGACGGCGATGAGCCGCCGGCTGCCAATCGTCGTGATCGACGGGCCGAATCCGGGCGGGCTGCCGCGGGTCGGAATCCGGGATCGGGAGGCCGCGAAGGAGATCGCGGAGCACGTGCTGTCGCTCGGGCACCGCCGTGTCGGGTTTCTCGTCGACCGCCTCGTGCCCGACGGCAAGGGCGGGCGCGTCGACGCCGCCCGCACCCGGGCAGCCCGCGACCACGTGATGAAGGAACGCCTCGCCGGCTACGCGTCCGCGTGCCGCAAATTCAAGGTCCCGTGGTCCACCGCCGTGGTCGTCGAAGCAGGCGGGTTCGACTACGAGTTGTCCCGCACCGCCGTCGAGACGCTGCTCGACGCCGGACCCGTGACCGCCGTCGTCGCAGCCTCCGACCTGCTGGCCCTCGCCGCGATCGACGTCGCCCAGGAACGCGGCCTCCGGGTGCCCGAGTATTTGTCGGTGGTCGGTTTCGACGACATTCCCGCGGCCCGAGCCGCGGGACTCACGACGGTTCGGCAACCCCTCGTCGGTAAGGGCCGCGAGGCCGCGCAACTGCTGCTCGACATCATCGGCGGCGGCGCGGGACGGGAAATCACGCTGCCCACCGAACTCGTCGTCCGCGAGAGCGCCGGACCGGCTCCCGCGGATCAGTGAGTTAACCTGCTGCGCCGCGTAGTTCGGGATTTCCGTCGACGATGGAGTAGAGCGCCTCGGTGATCGCCTTGACCCGGGCCAGGCGGGTCAGTTCCCGCGGCACCACCAGCCAGTAGGTGCGGTGGGCGATGAAGTCGTCGGTGAGGATCGGCACGAGGTCCTCGTCGAGCGCCCCGATGTAACTCGGCAGTGGCGCGATCCCGACGCCGTGCTTCACCGCCTGGTAGTGACCGGCGATGTTGTTGGTCTGGATCTGCGCCTGGAAATCCGGAATCAGCGCGTCGAGGATGCGCAGCGGTTCGACGTCGAGGAACGCGTCCACGTACCAGATCAGCGTGTGATGGCGCAGATCCTCGAGGGCCGTGATGGGGTCGTGCTCGCTCAGGTAGTGCCGTGACGCGTACAGGCGGAGGTCGTACTCCGCCAGTTTGCGGACCACCACGGACCGCGGCGAGGGTCGTTCGAGGGTGACGGCGATATCGAAGTCGCGCCCGGTCAGCAGGTCGTGGGTGGTCGACGTGACGAGTTCGGTGAACAGATCGGGGTGCTCGAACCGCACCGCCGCGAGACCCGGCACCAGCACGAACGACCCGAAACCGTCGGGCGTGATGATCCGGACGGTGCCGGTCAGCCCGCCCCGCGACGACGTCTCGTCGAGAGCGGCGAGGACCGCGGTCTCCACCGCTTCGGCGTGGGGAACCAGCCGCCTGCCCGCTTCGGTGAGCTGCCATCCCGACACCCCGCGGTCGAAAAGCCGGGTGCCCGTGTCCTTCTCGAGTCGGGTGATTCTCCGCGAGACGGTCGTGTGATCGACACCGAGTCGCTTCGCCGCGTCGGCGAGGCGGCCGGTTCTCGACAACTCCAGGAGGTAACGCATGTTGTCTGCGGTAAACATCGCCCTCACCCTCGTGCAAATCTGCAGTCCGAAGTGCCATTTTACTCGTTGACGCAGGCATTGTTGCCCAGCAGACTCGTGGTCACCCCACCTTTCCAGGAGTACATCCCATGGCCGTCATCTCCCATTGGCTCAACAACAAGACCTTCCCCGGCACCAGCGGCAACACCGCCCCCGTCACCAACCCGGCCACCGGCGCCGTCACCGGTCAGGTCGCGTTGGCCAGTGTCGAAGACGCCCGCGCCGTCATCGACTCGGCCGCCGCCGCGTTCCCCGCCTGGCGTGATACTTCGCTGGCCAAGCGCACCCAGATCATCTTCAAGTTCCGGGAACTGCTCAACGAGCGCAAGGGTGAACTCGCCGAGATCATCACCTCCGAACACGGCAAGGTCGTCTCCGACGCCCTCGGCGAAGTCTCCCGCGGCCAGGAGGTCGTCGAATTCGCCTGCGGCATCGCCCACCTGCTCAAGGGCGGCATGACCGAAAACGCCTCCACCAACGTCGACGTCTCCTCCCTCCGCCAACCCGTCGGCCCCGTCGGCATCATCTCCCCCTTCAACTTCCCCGCCATGGTCCCGATGTGGTTCTTCCCCATCGCCATCGCCACCGGCAACACGGTGGTGTTGAAGCCGTCCGAGAAGGACCCCACCGCCGCCATATGGATGGCCGAACTCTGGGCCGAAGCCGGACTCCCGGCAGGCGTGTTCAACGTGCTGCAGGGCGACAAGACCTCCGTCGACGAACTCCTCACCAACCCCGCCATCAAGGCCATCAGCTTCGTCGGCTCCACCCCCATCGCCCAGTACGTCTACGCCACCGGCACTGCCCACGGCAAACGCGTCCAGGCCCTCGGCGGCGCGAAGAACCACGCCATCGTCCTGCCCGACGCCGACCTCGACCTCGCCGCCGACGCCATGGTCAACGCCGGCTTCGGATCCGCGGGCGAGCGCTGCATGGCCATCAGTGCTTTGGTTGCGGTCGGGGACATCGCCGACGAGTTGGTCGCCAAAATCACCGAACGCACCAACACGTTGAAGATCGGCGACGGCACCAAAGACTCCGACATGGGCCCGCTGGTGACCAAGGTGCACCGCGACAAGGTCGCCTCCTACATCGACGCCGGCGAGGCCGCCGGGGCCACCATCGTCGTCGACGGCCGGCGGGTGCAGGCCAACGGCGGCAAGGACGGATTCTGGCTCGGACCGACCCTCATCGACCACGTCACCACCGACATGTCCGTCTACACCGACGAGATCTTCGGACCCGTCCTCTCCGTCATCCGCGTCGAGAGCTACGACGAAGCCCTCGAACTGGTCAACTCCAGCCAGTTCGGCAACGGCACCGCCATCTTCACCAACGACGGCGGCGCCGCCCGCCGATTCCAGAACGAGGTCGAGGTCGGCATGGTCGGCATCAACGTCCCCATCCCCGTCCCCATGGCCTACTACTCCTTCGGCGGCTGGAAGAACTCCCTGTTCGGCGACACCCACGCCCACGGCGCCGAAGGCGTCCACTTCTTCACCCGCGGCAAGGTCGTCACCACCCGCTGGCTCGACCCCAGCCACGGCGGCCTCAACCTCGGCTTCCCCCAGAACGCATAAGGAACCTCTCCCATGAGCGCACACCTCTCACTCCCCCGGTTCGCCCGGATCGGGGCCGGAGCAGTCGACGAGATCGGCTCGGTCGTCGACCAATTGGGTCTGCAGAGACCGGTTCTCGTCACCGACTCCTACCTCGTCGGCACCGGCGCGGCCGACCGGGTGATGGCCCTCCTGAGGTCGGTGGGCCAGGATCCGGCCCTGTTCGACGGCACGGTGCCCGACCCCACCACCGATTCCCTGGCGGACGGGCTGAGGATCGTCGCCGAGCACCGGGCGGATTCGGTGATCGGATTCGGCGGCGGCAGTCCGATGGACACCGCGAAGGCGCTGGCCGTGCTGTCCGCGAACGGCGGCGAGATGCGCTCGTACAAGGCACCGCACGTGTACACCGGGAAGGCGCTGCCGATCATCGCGATCCCGACCACCGCAGGCAGCGGCTCCGAAGCGACACAGTTCACGGTCATCAGCGACAGCGCGTCCGACGAGAAGATGCTGTGCCCCGGGCTGTCGTTCCTGCCGATCGCCGCGATCGTGGATTTCGAACTCACGATGTCGATGCCGCCGCGACTGACCGCCGACACCGGAATCGATGCCCTCACCCATGCCATCGAGGCGTATGTCAGCAAGAAGGCCCAGCCGTTCACCGACGGACTCGCTCTCGCCGCGATCCGCACCATCGGCAAGCACATCCGCACGGCCTACGCGGACGGTGAGAATCGCACCGCGCGGGAAGCGATGATGGTCGCGTCCACCCAGGCCGGCATGGCGTTCTCCAACTCGAGCGTGGCGCTGGTCCACGGGATGAGCCGGCCGATCGGTGCGCATTTCCATGTCGCACACGGGCTTTCGAATGCCATGCTGCTTCCCGCGATCACAGCGTTCTCCGTACAGGGCGCGGAGAGCCGCTACGCCGACTGCGCGCGGGCGTTCGGCGCCGCGTCGGAATCGGCAGGCGACTCCGTCGCCGCACAGTTCCTCGTCGAGACACTGAGCACGCTCTGTCACGATCTGAAGGTGCCGACCCCGCTCGAATACGGGATCGATCGCGACGCCTGGGACGGCCTGGTCCCCTTGATGGCAGAGCAGGCGCTGGCGTCCGGATCACCCGGCAACAACCCGGTCGCGCCCACCGCCGAGCAGATCGAGACGCTGTACGCGGAGGTCTTCGGCTAGGTACTACAGTCGCGTTCAGGGCAGGTGTCCCCGGGCTCGACAGTGGCATCGTCGGGCGCGGTGTTGATGGCACCGCAGGAAAGAAGCCACGATTGGAGGTGCCGCCACGCGGGACAGGAGGCTGTCCCGCGTCCGCGCGACAGTGAACTTTCGTCGAAAGCCCGGAATCAGTACGCACCGATTTTCTGAAGGAATCCGGCGTCGACAGGGAGCGTCACGCCCGTGATGTAGCGAGCCTGATCGGAGCTCAGCCAGACGAGGGCATTTGAGATGTCCACTGGCTCCACCCAGGGAACCGGAAGGATGTTGAGCGACTGCAGACCCGGCGCGAACACAGCTTCGGGATCGGCGGCATCCGGGTTGAACAGCTTCCGCATCTGATCATGGTGCAGGAGGTTTGTGTTCACAGCCGTCGGCTGAATATTGTTGGCGCGAATACCATGCCGGCCCACTTCGTTGGCCAGCGTACGAGTCAGCCCCACAACAGCGTGTTTCGCGGCAACGTAGTGCCCAAGATTTTCGAATCCCATAGCGCCACCCGTCGAACTGGTCATCACCACGGATCCACCGTTTCCGGCCTCGATCATTCGCGGTACGGACGCTTTGACTGCGTGCCACACACCGGTGAGCGCGACATCGATCATGTCTTTCCACTGTTCGGCGGTCAACTCCCACAACGTGTTAGCGCTCCAGATACCGGCATTGGCCGCGACAATGTCAAGCCTGCCGAACTCTCTGTATCCGGCGTCCACCGCAGCCGTCAGAGCAGACAGATCGCGCACATCGGCCTTGAGCGCCACCACACGCTTGCCCTGCTTCTCCACAAGCCGAGCCGTTTCATCGAGATCTTCCTGACTCGAAAGCGAGTACGGCACCGAATCGATGTTTTCGCAGATGTCGACCGCAATGATGTCCGCGCCTTCCTCTGCCAGCCTGATTGCGTGTGACCGCCCCTGCCCTCGTCCTGCCCCGGTAACGAAAGCAACTTTTCCCTCGACAGTTCCCATTGCGAAATCTCCTTCTTCACTTGTTTCGAACTTTCGAACGTGCATTTGGTGTGACGGCCGCCCATACGATCTACAGTGAAATCATCACGTTCTTGAGCCGCGTGAATTCCGTGACACCAGCGATGCCGCCCGCTCGGCCGTAGCCGCTGTCCTTTACTCCGCCGAACGGGGCGCCTGTAACACCAGGCGCCATGCCTCCGTTGATTCCGATGTTTCCTGTGTCCAACTCGGCGGCTACTCGCAATGCGCGCGAAAGATCCGACGTGTGAACGTAACCGGCAAGTCCGAATGACGAGTCGTTGGCGATTGCGATTGCTTCGTCGTCCTCGTGGAAGCGCATCACCGACAACACCGGACCGAATACTTCCTCTCGCGAGATCTCTGCGGAGTTCGATGCCTCGAATAGGGTCGGCTGAACGTGGAATCCGGGAGACTCTATACGTCCGCCACCGGTGAGTAACCGAACGGAGCTGTCATGCTTGGCTCGTTCGATCATGCTGAGAACTCGGTCCTGTGCTGACTTGTTGATCACCGGACCCATATCCGTTCTCGGATCTGACGCGTCACCGACCTGGAGTGCGTCGAGGCCCTGCACGACCAACTCGACATAGTCGTCGTAGATCGAGTCGTGAACGATGAATCGCGACGCGAGCGTGCACGCCTGCCCGGCGTTGTAGACGAGCCAGCCGATCGCATCTCCGGCGGCCTTACGCACGTCGGTGTCGGCGAACACTAGATCAGCAGACTTTCCACCGAGTTCGAGGAGCGCCGATTTCCCGGTCGCTGCGCACCCGGCGGCTACTTTTCGCGAGGTCCCAACGCTTCCGACGAAGCTGATCTTGTCCACACCAGGGTGACGCACCAAGGCTTCGCCAGCCTCGGCCGTGCCCGGAAGAACATTGACTACACCGGCGGGAATGCCTGCCTCGATGCACAGGCGGCCAAAGACATCCGAACTGAAGGGCGCCAGTTCGGAGGGCTTGAGGATCACAGTGCAGCCAGCTGCCAACGGAGACGAGACGCTCAGCCCGATCTGGCCGACCGGTCCATTCCATGGAATAATCACTCCTACAACACCAATCGGCTCAACGAGTGTGTAGTCGAAGACGGCGCCAGGCTTGGTCGGCACTACGGTGCCTGCTAGCTTGTCCGCCAGACTGGCCGCATACTCGAGCCCACCCAAGAGCAGTGGAAGCATTCCACCGGTGGACACCGGAATACCGGTCTCCAACGACTCGATGGTCAGCAGTTCGTCGGCATGATCAGCTAGCAGTGCGGCGAGCTTGTTCAGAATCCGACGGCGATCGGCCGGATCCCATCGGCGCCACTCATGGAAGGCCGATCGGGCGGCTTCAACCGCTTCGTCGACCTCGGATGCTCCCGCGAGCGGGACCAATCCCTGGACTTGCCCTGTCGAGGGGTTCACGTGCTCGTACGTCCCACCCGACCCGGCGGTGCGGCGTTCACCTCCGATCCACAGTCCTGCCGTCAACGTTTCGCGCATCCCACCGATTGTCGTCATCGCCATACCAACCTTCATCCAGGCTTCACTTAATCATAATTCTTATGATCAATATGACAGTCAGTGCAGAAAGTGTCAACGGTCTCATCGGAGTCGAGCAAGGCCGTGATGTAAAACCCCACAACGCATCTTGGCGGGCGCTTGCGTGCCGAGAACGGCGAGGAATTCAAACACGCTCCCGGAAGCCTCGAACCGAGGTTGCCCCTTGGAAGTGGACACCCGGACTTCATGCGGCGACCGACGACGTCAGACGACGCGATCAATCGTTGTTCGAACTCCGCTGGGGTGAGATCTCCGAGGAGGAGTGGCGGCAACGCCGATTGAAGTACGAGAACGCTCGAACGTTGGAAGAATGACTCGGCGAGGACATTTGTCGTAACTTCGACCGGTTATTCGAGCCTGCGGGATCCGCAATGTCGTGCGGAATGGTTCATCACTGTCGCGGTGAACCACCTTCCACCACCCACATGCGGCGTCGACGTCGCGACATTCAGATATTAGGCAATCGACCAGATAGCGATCCCCACCACAGCATCGAGCCGGCCAAGGCCATGCCTGGTGGGTGGCCAAGCGCAATCGGCGGCTGGCGGCACTTGACGGAGTTGTGAACCTCGACGATCGTGCGAACGTTACCGGGGGACATTGCGGCGGTGCCGGCCCTGCACTCCGGGGTGTACCGCGTCCTCCGACGGCGGACCGGACTTCACCATTCGACATGAACTACCTCCTACACGAGGTGCCCACCAAAGGGATCCACTCCAGTTTGCACACTCCGACTTCTTTCGCACGTGATTTCGGTGTAGACCGATCGCGGTGCGGTGTATCGGATGTTCTGGATCGCAGGGCGTTCCGGGGTGCCAGCCGATGTGATCTCGGGATCTTCCACGTCACGTAGAGACCTTCACAATTCCCGCTGACGTTTTCCGCGTTCCATCTTCGCCATCAGGGCGTGGCGTCACCCGACGCGTCCAAGAGCACGGCCTTCCCACGCGGGGCCGCCTCCATGTAGTCGCGGTCACGGATCACCATCAAACCTATGAGGGAAACACAGCCCAACGCGACAAAGTAGTACATCGGCGACGAGGGATCACCAGTTCGCTCGATAAGCCACGCGGCGACTAGCGGAGCACTTCCTCCAAAGATCGCCACAGGCAAGTTGTATCCAATGGCGATACCCGTCGACCGGGTCCGCACTGGAAGGATTTCCGTAACGAGGGCAAATGTCGACGAGGCATAAAGACCAAAGGTGGCCGCCATCGCCAGCAGGGGAAGAATCAGCTGACCCGGAGTCGATGTTGGGGAGACCCAGAAGAACCACAGCATAGAGAGGATGGAAAGCACTCCGGCAGCCATGAGGAACTTTCGGCGGTCGTGGCTATCGGTATAGCGGCCCCCGAGTGGCATCATGATCGCAGCCACAACGGTGGCTGCGGTGACGAGACCGAATCTAGCTCCCGTGCCGAACTCGAGGTACTGCGTGAAATACGTCGATGTGAAGGTCAGAACCAAGTAGAAATAGGAATTCATCAGCGTGACGATCGCGAAAACTATGACAATCGGACGCAGATTGGAATTGATCTCTCGAAGGGGAGACACAGCCAAATTACCATCTCGCTGCAGTTCCAAAAACTCCGGCGTTTCCTCGATCTTGGCTCGGATGATGAGCGCGATGACCCCAAGCGGCCCGGTGAGCAGGAACGGCAGTCGCCAGCCCCACTCACTCATGGCACTAGCCCCGACAAGGACCGCCAGACCGTTTGCGAAAAGACTTCCGAACAGAAGCCCAATGACTGACCCCATTACAACCAGGCTTGTGCCCCAGCCGCGCCTGCCCGCGCCAGCGTATTCTGCCATAAAGCTTGTCGCGGTTCCCATCTCGCCGCCCGCCGACAATCCTTGAATACATCGGACCACGACCAGCAGTGCGGGTGCAACAATGCCCACCCGTTCGTACGTCGGAAGCAGTCCGACAGCGAACGTTGACGCAGACATGAGTCCAACAATGGACACCAGGACGGCCTTTCGTCCGATCCGGTCGGCAAGCGGGCCGAAGACGAGCCCGCCGAGAGGACGAACAAGGAACGAAAGAGCAAAGACCGCAAGGCTGTTGAGCAACGCGGCGGAAGGGTTCTCCGAGACGAAGAAGTTGCCAGCGATATACACGGCCAGGAAGCCGTAGACCCCGTAGTCGTACCACTCGATGACGTGACCAGCGAGTGCGCCAGCGAATGCCCTACGCCGCGTGCGCGCGTGCACCAAAGCCATGGTTCACCTCCATTTTAGTTGATTATAATCATTATGCAGATAAGCCTAAAAGGATGATAATATTCAATCTCGTGCAGCGCAAGAGTGTGCAGCGACTTGTGGCCTGAATAGATCTGCCGGGCAGGTCCTTCACTTGCCCGCAGAGCCTCGGCATCCGTCCACGACGCAGGCTCGTCAGAAGGGCGGCTGCGGCCATCGACAAGGTGATGTGCCGGTACCAGGCCGGGTACCCGCGGACCTGATAGTGGTCGACTCCGGTCTCGTTCTTGGTGGTGTGAAAGCACTCCTCGATCGCCCAGCGACTGCCGGCCACCCAGCCCAACCCGGCGGGTTCGGTCGGCGGGACCGAAGCAGTTGTAGTAGGCGATCTCGTCAGGGTCGGCGATCACGGTGTGGCTCGGCACTGCCGCGGCTCCATCGAGATCACCATCTGTAACCTGTCGAGCGGCGAGAACGTATGCCACACTGCGGAATTCGAACCACAGTCGAATCTTGCCGACGTGGCCGTAAGTTTCGTCGCCGTTGGAATTACCAAACAACCGCCCCGACATCGAGGGCTCGGTCGATCAGCGTTCGACCCGCCGGGGTGGCACAGGTCGAGAACACCCCGATCCGGCAGTTCTCGGGCCAGCCAGCGGTCCCCGAGTACTGGCGTGCAACCCCGGCCGAGCGGGTGCCCTTCTTCAGGAACCCGGTCTCGTCGAGAATCAATACACCGGACGGATTCGCGAGGTGCTCGACCGCGTAATCGCGTACGTCGTAGCGGACAGCGTCGGGATCCCAGTCCGCCGTCGAAAGCAGTCGCCGCATCCGTCCGGCAACCGATCACCCGCGTGTTCGGACGGGTCCACGAATATTCCGCTCCCCGCCCGAGAGCAGCCCCTGCAGTATTCCACCGCATGCTTGCGGGGCTCGGACCTGGCGAAACGATGCCCGATCAAGGAATCGATCTCCGCCGGCCCCTCCGCACCTCAGCCACGCACACATACTGCGCACACACGGACGATGCATCCTGCGACTCTCGGAACTTGTGCCGACACACTGACAAGATCAAAATAGGCGCGGTTGTAGTACGAGGCAGCGGTGCCGTCCGGAGCTAGCGCTAGAACTCGACGGTTCCCCTGAGGTACCGCCGGTACGCCCCGGACAGGTAGACGCGGTCGCCGCGCACGTCGCAGTGAACGGTTCCGCCGCGCGCCGACAGTTGCCGTCCGACGAGGCTGCCCCGCCCCAGCGTGGCAGCCCAGTACGGCGCGATCTGCGAGTGCGCGGAACCGGTCACCGGGTCCTCCTTCACGCCGGCCGCGGCACCGAACCATCGCGACACGAAATCGACCCCGTCCGCGTCCGATGCCGCGGTCACGACGACGCCGCGCACCTTCAACGGGCTGATCACGGCGAAGTCGGGGGTCATCGACGCGATGTCGTGTTCGGATTCCGCGACGAACACGAGATCGGTGGCCTCCAGGCACTCCCGCACCGGGATGCCGAGTGCTGCGACGATCCGGGGATCGGCCGGGATCGGCACCGGCGGTTCGGCCGGGAAGTCCATCACCAGCGTCGCATCCGGTCCGCGGTCGACGGTCAGCCAGCCGCTCCGCGTCCAGAACTGGATCCGGTCGGCATCCGGGTGGACGTCCTCGAGGATCTGCGCGGCGGCGGCGAGCGTCGCATGACCGCACAGGTCCACCTCGACCACCGGCGTGAACCACCGCAGGTGATACGCCGGATGCGCCGGGTCGTGAGGCGTCGCATCCGCGGGAAGGCGCGCGGTGTAGAACGCCGTCTCGGACAGATTGTTCTCTTCGGCGAGTTGCTGGAGAACCGCATCGTCCAGCCAGTCGGTCAGCGGCATGATCGCCGCCGGGTTGCCCTCGAACGGTCCGGCGGCGAATGCGTCGATCTGATGGATGTCCAGCTTCATAACGTCCGATGGTGGCGGATACCCCTACGGTCGTCGAGGGCCATCCCGCACACTCTGGACCGGTCACACCTCGAGCCGTCACACGAGTCAGGCCCGGGCGAAGCTCATCGTCTCGCCTTCGACGCCGCGCATCCACAGGTCGTTGCACGCGGCCGCCAGTTCCGGCAGACCCTCCTCGATGGCGGCGAACACGTTGCCCGGCACCCAGCCGACGTCGCCGTTGAGCAGCAGGTTGTTGCGGCCGTAGAAGATCGCGAGGTCGGTAGCCCCCTGCGCGGCGTGCGCCTCGGAGCCGGGCTCGTACCCGTAGGCGGAGTTGCCGATCTCCCACGGCTCGAAGTCGAACAGGCACACGTCCCCGGGAATCGGTGTGACGGTGGGATTTTCCCGCCGCGGTGCCGCCGTGATCCGCGGGATCAGCGTGTACACCTCGTTGCGCGCGTACTTGGCGTGGTACGCGTCGCCGCTCTGCGGAAGGACGTCCCAGACGGCGTCGCACGTGAGCGGCGCGTCCTCGTCGAGAAGCCGGGCGCGGCACGTCACGCCGCGCTTGTCCAGGGTGATGGTGATGTAGCGAGCCATGTATGCCTCCTTCGGAGCCCGTGAGTACTTGTTAACCGCCCGCGGTTAACAAGTACTCACGGGTGCTGGTCACACTTCGTCGAGTACCTCGGACCAGATCTTCAGGGCGTCCTCGATCTGGTCCGCCGTCACGATGAGCGGTGGAATCATCCGTACCACGTTCATGTGGGCGCCGCAGGTCAACAGCAGCAACCCCTTCTTCGCTGCCAGTTGCTGCGCCGCAGCCGCTTTCGCACGGTCCGCGGTGCCGTCGGCGGCGGTGAACTCGCTGCCCACGAGCAGCCCGAGGCCGCGGACGTCGCCGATCCCGTCGATGGCCTTCCGGCGGGCACCGTCGAGCAACTGCGCGCCCCGGGCGGCGGCGTTGGCGACGAGGTCTTCCTTCTCGATGACGTCGAGCGTCGCGATCGCGGCCGCGCAGGAGACGGCGTTGCCGCCGTAGGTTCCGCCCTGCGACCCCGGCCAGCCCTTGGACATCAGCTCCTCGGACGCCGCGATGCCCGACAGCGGAAAGCCACTGGCCAGACCCTTGGCGATGGTGATGATGTCGGGGCGGACGTCGAAGTGCTGATGCCCGAAGAACTTGCCCGTGCGTCCGAACCCGGTCTGGATCTCGTCGATGACGAGCAGGATGCCGTACCGGTCCGCGCGTTCGCGGAGTCCCTGGAAGAACGCGGTGTTGCCGGGCACGTACCCGCCCTCGCCGAGCACCGGTTCGACGACGAACGCGGCCGTCTCGTTCGGCGCGGTGAGCGTCGCGAAGATGTAGTCGAGTTCCTTGAGCGCGAACGCGGTGGCCTCCTCCTCGGACCAGCCGTAGCGGTACGCGTTGGGGAACGGTGCCACGTGCACCCCGCCCATCAGCGGGCTGAAGCCGGCCGAGAACCGGGTGCCGGACGTGGTCATCGTCGCCGTCGCGACGGTGCGTCCGTGGAATCCGCCGTGGAAGACGATCACGTTGGGCCTGCCGGTCGCCTGCCGCGACAGTCGCAGCGACGCCTCCACGGCCTCGCTGCCGGAGTTCGCGAAGAACAGCGAGTCGAGCCCTTCGGGCAGCACCGACCCCAGGCGGTCGACGAGTTCGAGCATCGGCTGGTGCATGACCGTGGTGTATTGGCCGTGGATCAGGGAGCCGACCTGCCTGCGGGCGGCCTCGACGACGTGCGGGTGGCAGTGCCCGGTACTGGTGACGCCGATGCCCGCGGTGAAGTCGAGATAGCGGCGGCCGTCGGTGCCGTAGAGGTAACAACCTTCACCGTGATCGACCGTCACGGGTGTGGCCTGAGCGAGCAGTGGAGATAGCCGAGTCACGGGTAACCCTCCCACGCGTAGATGCCGTCGGATGTCGGCAAAGTGCATTGTCAGATTGTTGACAATATGTATAACATGGGGGCGTCCCTACGGCAACGGAGAACGGGGAAAAATCATGCTCGAGGACGCAGCAATCGGATCGGTGCAGACCGGCCTGTTCATCGGCGGCAAGTGGCGCGACAGTGCGCGCACCATGCCGGTCCACGACCCGTCCACCGGACAACTCCTGTGCACGGTCGCCGACGCCGACGCCGCGGAGGCCCGCGAGGCGCTCGACGCCGCGGTGGCCGCGCAACCGTCGTGGGCGGCCACCACGCCCCGCGAACGCAGCACCATCCTCATGAACGCGCACCGTCTGCTGCTCGAGAACGTCGACCGGCTCGCACTGGTCATGACACTCGAGATGGGCAAGCCTCTCGCCGAGGCGCGTGGCGAAATCGCCTATGCCGCAGAGTTCTTCCGCTGGTTCGCCGAGGAAGCCGTCCGCATCGACGGCGGCTACACGACGGCGCCGGGCGGCGGATCACGATTCCTCGTCACCAAACAGCCCGTCGGGCCGAGCCTGCTCATCACCCCGTGGAACTTCCCGATGGCGATGGGCACCCGCAAGATCGGGCCCGCGATCGCCGCGGGCTGCACGTCCGTCATCAAACCGGCCGCCCAGACGCCGCTGTCGATCCTGGCGCTCGCCGACATCCTCACCGAGGCCGGGCTGCCGGACGGCGTCGTCAACGTCGTCACCACGTCCAGCCCCGACGAGGTCATCACGCCCCTCATCCTCGACGGCCGGGCCCGCAAGCTGTCGTTCACCGGTTCGACCAAGGTCGGGAAGCATCTGCTGGAACTGTGCGCCCGCACCGTGATGCGCACGTCCATGGAACTCGGCGGCAATGCGCCGTTCCTCGTGTTCGACGACGCGAATCTCGACGACGCCGTCGACGGGGCGATGGCCGCGAAGATGCGCAACATCGGCCAGGCCTGCACGGCCGCCAACCGCATCCTCGTGCACAGTTCGGTCGCCGAGGAATTCACCCGCAAACTCACGCAGCGGATGGAGGCCCTGCCCGTCGGGCGCGGCACCGAGGACGGCGTCGTCGTCGGACCGCTGATCGACGAGGCCGCCGTCGCCAAGGTGAGCAGCCTCGTCGCGGACGCGATCGACCGCGGCGCCACCGTACTCACCGGAGGCGAGGCACTCGACCGCCCGGGCAACTTCTACCCGGCGACGGTACTGACGGGCGTGCCCGACGACGCCGAGATGTGCCACAACGAGATCTTCGGCCCGGTCGCCGCGATCAGTACGTTCGAGACCGAGGCCGAGGCCGTCGAGCGCGCCAACGACACTCCGTACGGGCTGGTGGCCTACGTGTACACCGAGAGCCTCAAGCGCGGCATCCGCGTGTGCGAGGCGCTGGAGTCGGGCATGGTCGGGCTCAACCAGGGTGTCGTGTCGAACCCGGCCGCACCGTTCGGCGGTGTGAAGGAATCCGGTCTCGGACGCGAGGGCGGGACCACCGGTATCGACGAGTTCCTCGAGACCAAATACATCGGGGTCGCCGTCTAGATATCTAGAGCCAGGTGTCTTCCGACGACGTGGTGAGGAACGCCTCGAGGTCGTCCCGCCACGGCGCGGGCACGGTCTTGTCCGGTTCGATGCCGGTGTACTGACCGCGGTAGAACAGCAACGGCCGCTCCTCCCTGATCTCGCTCAGGGAGGAGACCCGGCCGAACGCCACCCAGTGGTCCCCGCCGTCGTGCACGCTCTCGAGCGAGCAGTCGATGTGGGCGAGCGACCCGGTGAGGATCGGCGAACCCAGCGGCGACGCCGTCCAGTCGATTCCGGCGAACTTGTCCGGTTCGCGGGATCCGAACCGGGCGCACGTCGACTGCTGCTCTTCCGCGAGCACGTTGACGCAGAACACGCCGCTGCGCTCGATCGCCGCCCACGACCGCGACGTCTTCGTCGGGCAGAACAGCACCAGCGGCGGTTCCAGCGACAGCGCGGCGAACGACTGGCAGGCGAACCCCACCGGTTCGCCGTCGTCGACGGTCGTGATGATGGTGACCCCGGTGCAGAACTGGCCGAGCACCGTCCGGAACCGTCGCGGGTCGATCGCCTCGGCCGCGACGGCCCCGTCCCCGGTCATCTCGCTCACGGCTGCATCCCGACGCTGAAGTCGTGACCCCACAGGCTGACGGCCGTGCTCTCCCTCGCAATCCAGCTCTCGTCCTCCACCTGACGTCCCTCGCAACCGAATTCGACGTCGAACCCGCCGGGCGTCTTCATGTAGAAGGACAACATCAGGTCGTTGACGTGACGGCCGAGCGTGGCCGACATCTTGACCTTCTTGCGGAGCGCCCGGTCGAGGCACAACCCGACGTCGTCGGAGTTCTCGACCTCGATCATGAGGTGCACGATGCCACTGGGCGTGGGCATCGGCAGGAACGCGAGGCTGTGGTGCCGCGGATTGCAGCCGAAGAACCGCAACCACGCCGGTTTGCCGTCGGCGGGCCGCCCGACCATCTGCGGGCGCAGCCGCATCGAGTCGCGCAGGCGGAAGCCGAGGACGTCGCGGTAGAAGTGCAGCGACGCCTCGTCGTCCGTCGTCGAGAGGACGACGTGCCCGAGCCCCTGCTCACCGGTGACGAACTTGTGCCCGTACGGGCTGACCACCCGCCGATGCTCGAGGGCCGCGCCGTGGAACGCCTCGAGCGTGTTGCCGGACGGGTCTTCGAATGTGATCAGCTCGTCGACCCTGCGGTCCTGCAGTTGTTCTGCCGTGCCCTCCTTGAACGCGACGCCGGCCGCGGACAGGTTGTCGCGAACCTCCTGCAGCTCCGCCGCATTCGCCGTCTCCCAGCCCGACACCGACAGCCGATCGTGCTCCCCCGGGAAGATCACGAGACGAGCCGGGAAGTCGTCCATCCGCAGATACAGGGCGTCCGGGTCGGAACCCTTGCCCTCGACCATGCCGAGCACCTTGAGACCGTATTCGCGCCACGCGGCCATGTCGGTGGCCTCGATGCGCATGTATGCCAGTGAACGAATACTCATCACTTACCCTCGTCCAGGAGGAAATCGGTTGCCAGACGGTTGAACTCGTCGAACTTCTCCAGCTGCGCCCAGTGTCCGCAGCCGCCGAAGACGTGCAGCTGCGCCCGCGGGATCATCTTCAGCGCCACCAGTGCACCGTCGAGCGGGTTGACTCGGTCTTCGCGACCCCAGATCAGCAGCACCCGCTGGCGCAGCTTGTAGGCATCGCGCCAGAGCATGCCCAGTTCGAAGTCTGCCGAGGAGAACGACTTTCCCATCGCCTTCGCCGCGGCGAGCGACTCGGGGGTGCTCGCGGCGGCGAACCGTTCGTCGATCAGGTCGTCGGTGATCAGCTTCTGATCGAACACCATGATGCGCAGGAACGCCTCGAGGTTCTCGCGGGTGGGCTGGTAGCCGAACCTGCCGAGGTTCTTCACACCCTCGGTCGGGTCCGGAGCGAACAGGTTGACGCTCAGCCCGCCCGGCCCCATCAACACCAGCCGGCCGGCGCGGTCCGGGTAGTCCAGCGCGAAACGCACTGCGGCACCGCCACCGAGAGAATTGCCGAGCAGGTGGACGCGTCCACCGATGCCGAGGGTGTCGAGCAGATCCTTCAGCGCGGACGCACTGTGCACGAAGTACTGCGGGTGCTCGGTCGGCTTGTCCGACAACCCGTATCCCGGCTGGTCGACGGCGAGCACGTGGAACTTCTCGGCGAGGACCGGGATGTTCCTGGCGAAGTTCGACCACGACGACGCACCGGGACCGCCGCCGTGCAGCAGCACGATCGTGGTGTCGTTGCCGACGCCGGCCTCATGGTAGTGCAACTTCAGGTCGGGCCGGACCTGGGCGAACTTCGAGGTGGACTCGAACGTGAGGGCTTCTTCGGTCGTCGTCACGTGTTCTCCTAGACCATCGTGTCGGTGATGGGCAGCCCGAATTCGCCTGTGCCGTACATGACGTAGGCGCGCTCGGGATCGTTGGCCGCGTGGACGCGTCCGGCGTGCGCATCCCGCCAGAACCGCTGCAGCGGGGTGCCGTTGGCCAGCGCGGTGGCCCCCGAACTCTCGAACAGTTTGTCGATGGACGAAATGGCGCGGCCGGTGGCGCGCACCTGGTCGCGGCGCGCCCGCAGTCGCAGCTCGAACGGGACCTCGCGGCCGTCGACGAGCAGCGCGTATTCGTCGGCGACGTTGCCGGACAACTGCCGCCACGCGGCGTCGATGTCGCTCGAGGCCTCGGCGATGCGGACCTTCGCGAACGGGTCGTCCTTCGCCTTCTCGCCGGCGAACGCTGCGCGGACCCGCTTGCCCTGGTGCTCGACGTGGGCGTCGTAGGCGCCGTAGGCCATTCCGACGATCGGCGCGGAGATGGTGGTGGGATGGATTGTTCCCCAGGGCATCTTGTAGACGGGCGCGGAGTTGCGCTCGAGCCCGGGAGCGGTGAGGGTGCTCATCGCCTTGAAGCTGAGGACGCGGTGCCGCGGGACGAACACGTCCTCGACCACGACGGTGTTGCTGCCGGTTCCGCGGAGCCCGACCACGTTCCACACGTCGTCGATCCGGTAGTCCTCGCGGGGGATCAGGAAGCTGACGAAGTCGACGGGGCGGCCGTCCTTGATGACGGGGCCGCCGAGCACCGCCCAGGTGGCGTGATCACAGCCGGACGACCAGGCCCACGCGCCGTTGACCGTGTACCCGCCGTCGACGACCTGCCCTGCGCCCATCGGCGCGTACGACGACGAGATGCGGACGTCGGTGTCGTTGCCCCACACGTCCTCCTGCGCCTGCCGAGAGAACAGCGCGAGGTGCCAGTTGTGGACACCGATGATCGACGAGACCCACCCGGTGGAACCGCACGCGCTCGCGATCTTCCGCACCGCGGAGTAGAAGAGCACCGGATCCGCCTGATATCCACCCCACTGTTCGGGCTGGAGCAACCGGAAGAATCCGGTCTCCTGGAGCGCCTTCATGGAATCGTCGGGGATACGACGGAGATCCTCGGTCTCCTGTGCCCGCTCTCGCAGCGTCGGCAGTAGTGCGTCGAGCCGCTGCATCACCTCGTGACTGTCATGGTCACCCACAGGACGCTCCTGTCTCGTTCGATGGTTCACCTGTCTTCTGAGACTAGAACACGTTCCCATTTATGTCGAGATACCGGCAAAGGTGCTGTTTGACGGCCCGGGTCTGGAAGAAAGCCCCCGAAAATCTGGCGGATCGTGGCGAAGTTCTATAACGTGTTCTACTAACAGCATGAAGGGATGTGAGGGCACAATGGCGCAGATTCGCGAGATCGATGTGGGCACGGTCCAGACGCGCTTCGCGCGTGGTTGGCACTGCCTCGGTTTGACCAAGACGTTCACGGACGGCAAACCGCATTCGATCGAGGCATTCGGCACCAAACTCGTCGTCTTCGCCGACAGCAAGGGCGAACTGAAGGTTCTGGACGCGTACTGCCGGCACATGGGCGGAGATTTGTCGCAGGGCACCGTGAAGGGCGATTCCGTGGCCTGCCCGTTCCACGACTGGCGCTGGGGCGGCAACGGCAAGTGCACCAGCATTCCCTACGCACGCCGGGTACCCCCGATCGCCCGCACCCGGGCGTGGACCACGCTCGAGCAGAACGGTCAGCTGTTCGTCTGGAACGACCCGGAGGGCAACCCCCCGCCGGAGAACGTCACCATCCCCCGCATCGAGGGTGCCTACAGCGACGACTGGACCGACTGGACCTGGAACTCGATGCTCATCGAGGGCTCCAACTGCCGCGAGATCATCGACAACGTGGTCGACATGGCCCACTTCTTCTACATCCACTACGCGTTCCCGACGTACTTCAAGAACGTCTTCGAAGGCCACATCGCGACGCAGTACCTCAACACGAAAGGTCGCCCCGACGTCGGGATGGCGACGCAGTACGGCATGGAATCGCTGCTGCGCTCCGAGGCCGCGTACTACGGCCCGTCCTACATGATCAATCCGCTGTGGAACAGTTACGGCGGGTACGAGGTCGAGAGCGTTCTCATCAACTGCCACTATCCGGTGACGAACAGTTCGTTCGTGCTCCAGTACGGCGTCACCGTCAAGAAACCCACCGGCATCGACGACGTGACGGCCGACAAACTGGCCGCGAAGTTCACCGAGGGCATCGCCGAAGGCTTCCTGCAGGATGTCGAGATCTGGAAGAACAAGACCAAGATCGACAACCCCCTGCTCTGCGACGAAGACGGTCCGGTCTATCAGCTGCGACGCTGGTACGACCAGTTCTACGTCGACGTCGCCGACGTCACCGACAAGATGACGCAGCGCTTCGAGTTCGAGGTCGACACCACCAAGGCCAACGAGGCCTGGCAGCACGAGGTCGACGAGAACCTGGCCCGACAGAAGGCCGAACGTGAGGCCGCCGAGGGGTCCGAGAAGACGACCGCGGCGCGGTCCGACAGCAGGGAAGCGCAGGTCTGATCATGAGTGCCTCGACCGAATGGGCCAAAGCTCCCGACTTCGCCGGGCAGCCTGCTCGGCTCGAGGCCATTCGAGCGCAGACGGTGGCCGACAAGGCCACCTACCTCGACGACGGCATGAACGAAGTCGAGTGCCGTACGTGCGGAACCTGTGTGCTGGTGCGCAAGAACAGCCTCGAGCACACGAGCGTCCAGTGGACGGACGACCCCGCGAAGACGTGCCCGATCTTCCGGGACGCCGTCGGCGAGGGAAAGTCCACCGCGCTCCGGGAAGGGTGCCCGCGGCTGTGGGACAGCATCGATCACGCGGTGATGGAGGGGTTCATCGACGTGCGAGATCGAGTCGAATAGTCGCCGGTGCCCGCGCGCCCGGGTAGATCGCCCGATGTGACATTCGTGCAGTCAGGAGCTGCACGAATGTCACATCGGGCGCTTACGCTGGAATGTGCCGTCGGACGCGGCGGCGTCAGCCGAACCGCGGAGGCGTGCCATGACAGGCCGAATCGTGCACTTCGAGATCCCCTTCGACGACGGTGACCGCGCACGTGCGTTCTATCGCGACGCATTCGGGTGGGTCATCGCTGAGATCCCTGACATGGAATACAGCATGGTCACCACCGGACCCGTCGGCGAGAGCGGCATGCCCGACGAGCCCGGCTACATCAACGGCGGCATGATGCAGCGCGGGGAGGTGACCTCCCCCGTGGTCACCGTCGACGTCGAGAGCATCGAATCCGCCCTCGAACGGATCGAATCCCTCGGCGGGAAGACCGTCACCGGCAGAACACCCGTCGGGAACATGGGTTTCGCCGCGTACTTCACCGATTCCGAGGGCAACGTCGTCGGGCTGTGGGAGACCGCCCGCTGACCCGTGAGTACTTGTTAACCGCCGGACGTTAAGAAGTACTCACGGGCGGCGCAGCCGCATTCTCGCGCTGCAGTTCGAGCGCAATGTCGATGAGCTGGTCTTCCTGGCCGCCGACGAGTTTGCGTTTGCCCGCGCGGACGAGGAGTTCGGCGGACGAGACGCCGTACCGCTCGGCCTGGCGTTCGGCGTGCTTGAGGAAGCTCGAATAGACGCCCGCGTACCCCATCATCAGGGCCTGCCGGTCGAGGAGGCATTCGGCTGGCATCGCGGGCCGCACCACGTCCTCGGCGGCGTCGGCGATGGCGAAGAAGTCGATGCCCGTCTTGACACCGATCTTGTCGCAGACACCGACGATCGCCTCGACCGGCGCGTTTCCGGCACCGGCACCGAATCGTCTTGTGCTGCCGTCGATCTGCTTGGCGCCCGCCCGGATCGCGGCGATCGAGTTGGCCACGCCGAGGCCGAGGTTCTCGTGACCGTGAAAGCCGACCTGCGCGTCGGAGCCGAGTTCCTGCACCAGTGCCTCGACGCGGTCCGACACCTGCTCGAGCACGAGGGCGCCCGCGGAGTCGACGACGTACACGCACTGGCAGCCGGCGTCGGCCATGATGCGGGCCTGCTCGGCGAGCTTCTCCGGTGGGATGGAGTGCGCCATCATCAGGAAGCCGACGGTCTCGAGGCCGCGGTCGCGGGCCAGCCCGAAATGCTGGACGGACACGTCCGCCTCGGTGCAGTGGGTGGCGATGCGGCAGATCGACGCGCCGTTGTCCTGGGCGACGATGATGTCGTCCTTGATGCCGAGGCCCGGCAGCATCAGGAACGCGATCTTCGCGTTCTTCGCCGTGTCGACGGCGATCGAGATGAGTTCCTGCTCCGGCACCTTGGAGAACCCGTAGTTGAACGAGGACCCACCGAGTCCGTCGCCGTGGGTCACCTCGATGACGGGGACCCCGGCGCCATCGAGGGCACCGACGATGGCCCGGACCTCGTCACCGGTGAACTGGTGCCGCTTGTGGTGCGAACCGTCCCGCAGGGAGGTGTCGGTGACGCGGATGTCCCAGCTGCTGCTCATATTTCCCGTCGCTCCGCTCGCCCCTTCGAAATGGACCATAGTGCTCATGCCTCCACACTCAGGAGTTTCTGGGCGATCTCCTCGCCCACCTTGGTTGCCGCCGCGGTCATGATGTCGAGGTTGCCCGCGTACGGCGGCAGGAAGTCGCCTGCACCCTCCACCTCGACGAACGTCGTGACCGTCGCCTGCCCGCCCGACACGACGCTCGGGTCGTCGAACTGGGGTTCGTTCAGTAGCCGGTAGCCAGGGACGTACTGCTGGATGTCCGCCACGACGCGGTGGATGGACTCCGTGATGGCGGCGCGGTCGGCGTCCTCGGGGATCGCGCAGAAGATCGTGTCGCGCATGATCATCGGCGGGTCGGCGGGGTTGAGGATGATGATGGCCTTGCCGCGCTGCGCTCCGCCGATGGTCTCGATGCCGCGGCTGGTGGTCTTGGTGAACTCGTCGATGTTGGCGCGGGTGCCCGGGCCCGCGGAGACGGACGCCACCGACGCGACGATCTCGGCGTAGGGCACGTCGACGACGCGGGAGACGGCGTACACGATCGGGATCGTGGCCTGCCCGCCGCACGTGATCATGTTGACGTTGGGGGCGCCGAGGTGTTCACGCAGGTTCGCGGGCGGGACCACGGCCGGTCCGACGGCGGCGGGGGTGAGATCGACGGCGCGGATGCCCGCGGCCTCGTACCGCGGTGCGGCCTCCCGGTGCACGTACGCCGACGTGGCCTCGAAGACGAGGTCGGGTTTCTCCGGCTGGTTCAGCAACCAGTCGACGCCGTCCGCGGACGTCTCCAGCCCCATCGTGCGGGCCCGTGCCAGGCCCTCGCTCTCGGGGTCGATCCCGATCATCCAGCGGGGTTCGAGCCACTCGGATCGCTGCAGCTTGTAGAGCAGGTCGGTGCTGATGTTGCCCGAGCCGACGATCGCCACACTTGCCTTGGTCATGAACAGACTCCTACTTGAACTGCAGGGATACGGTGCCGAGCCCACTGAACTCGGCGCGGAAGTGATCGCCCGGGTGCGCGTCGATGGCGCGGGTGCAGGAGCCGGGCAGTACGATGTCGCCGGCCTTCAACCGCACGCCGAAGCTCTCGACCTTCTGCGCGAGCCAGGCGACGGCGGTCACCGGGTTGCCGAGTACCGCGTCGCTGCGGCCCTCGGCCTTGGTCTCGCCGTTGCTCGTCAGGACGGCGTCGATGGCCTTGATGTCGATGTCCGCCGGCCGCACCCGGTTCTTGCCGAGCACGAAGCCGGCGGACGACGCGTTGTCGGCGATCGTGTCCGGCAGCGTGATCTTCCAGTCGGTGATCCGGCTGTCGATCAGTTCGATGGACGGCGCGAATGCCACGGTGGCGTCGAGGACGTCCTGTTCGGTGCAGCCTGCGCCGGGGAGGTCGGCGCCCAGCACGAACGCGACCTCCACCTCGACGCGGGGGAAGCAGAACCGGGCGGTGTCGACGGGCTGGTCCTCGAACACCTCCATGTCGGCGAGCAGGTGCCCGTAGTCGGGTTCGTCGACGCCCATCATCTGCTGCATGGCGAGCGACGACAGGCCGACCTTGTGCCCGACGACCTTCGCGCCGTCCTGCAGCCGGCGGCGGATGTTGAGGAGCTGGATCTCGTAGGCGTCGACGACGTCGATGTCGGGATGGTCCGCGGTCAGGGGGCCGATGGGAGCGCGGCCGCGCTCCGCGGCGTCGAGCTGATCCGCCAACTCGGTGCGTAGTTGCGTCGAGAGCATGGTCTGAGGCCTTCCCTGAAGTTCGTTTAGGTGCGCACGCCCACCGGTTTTCACTGCAACGTGTTTCGTTCTTCTTCGTTGGCGTCAGTAATACTTCCTGGCAGAAAGGATAGACTGACAACCCCATCATTCTATAACGTGTTCTACATGAGCAAGCACGAATACGACATCGTGGTCGTCGGTAGCGGTGCCGGTGGAATGACCGCGGCCCTGACCGCGGCCCACAAGGGACTCAGCGTCGTCATCCTCGAAAAGGCAGCGCACTTCGGTGGCTCCACCGCACGCTCCGGCGGTGGCGTCTGGATCCCGAACAACGAGGCGCTGATCGCCGCAGGCGTCGAGGACACCACCGACGCCGCGCGGACCTACCTCCACAGCATCATTGGCGACGTCGTCCCGAAGGACCGGATCGACGCCTACATCGACCGCGGCCCCGAGATGCTGTCGTTCGTGCTGAAGAACAGCCCGCTGAAACTGCAGTGGGTGCCCGAATACTCCGACTACTACCCGGAGGCGCCCGGCGGTCGGCTCGGCGGGCGGTCCGTCGAGCCGACCCCGTTCGACGGCCGGAAACTCGGCGCCGACCTCGCGAAGCTCGAACCCGATTACGTCAAGGCCCCGTCGAATTTCGTGATCACCCAGGCGGATTACCGCTGGCTGAACCTGCTGATGCGCAACCCGCGCGGTCCGCTGCGGGCCGCCCGGGTCGGGCTCCGGTTCCTCGGCGCCAAACTCACCGGCAAACGCCTGCTCGTCCGCGGTCAGGCCCTCGTCGCCGGATTGCAGGCCGGACTGAAGGCCGCCGGCGTCCCGATCCTGCTCGACACCCCGCTCACCGACCTGTACGTGGAAGACGGTGTGGTCAAGGGCGTCAACGCCACGGTCGACGGACAGCCGCAGGTGTTCCGGGCGCGCCGCGGCGTGGTGATCGCGTCGGGCGGCTTCGAGCACAACGACGAGGCCCGCAAGAAGTACCAGCGGGCGCCGATCGGCACCGAATGGACCGTCGGCGCGAAGGCCAACACGGGCGACGGCATCTGGGCGGGCGAAAAGCTCGGTGCCGCGCTCGATCTGATGGAGGATGCGTGGTGGGGGCCGTCCATCCCGCTCACCGGCGGGCCGTGGTTCGCGCTGTCCGAGCGGAGCCTGCCCGGCTGCATCATGATCAACGAATCCGGCAAGCGCTTCGTCAACGAATCGGCACCGTACGTCGAGGCGACGCACGCGATGTACGGCGGGACGTACGGCCAGGGCGACGGACCGGGTGAGAACGTCCCGTGCTGGCTCGTCCTCGACCAGCGGTACCGCGACCGGTACGCGTTCGCCGGCGTCACCCCGCGGTCTCCGTTCCCCGGTCGCTGGCTGAAGGCCGGTGTCATCGTCAAGGCGGGCACCGTCGCCGAACTGGCCGGGAAGATCGGCGTGCCCGTCGACGCGCTCACCGAAACGGTCTCGCGCTTCAACACTTTCGCCCGCATTGGCAAGGACGAGGACTTCGGCCGCGGCGAGAGCGGATACGACCATTACTACGGGGATCCCCGCAACAAGCCGAACCCGAGCCTCGGCGCGCTCGAGAAGGCGCCGTTCTTCGCCGTCAAGATGGTTCCGGGCGACCTCGGCACCAAGGGCGGGCTCCGCACCGACCGCAACGCCCGCGTGCTCCGGGCGGACGGCAGCACCATCGAGAACCTCTACGCGGTGGGCAATGCCAGCGGTCCGGTGATGGGCCACACCTACGCCGGCCCCGGCGCGACCATCGGTCCGGCGATGACGTTCGGCTACCTCGCGGTCCTCGATATCCTCGACAAGTCCGCCCAGTCCGATTCGCCGACGTCACTGACCGGAGACGCCACCAATGCCCATTGATCCGAACATCG
This sequence comes from Rhodococcus sp. USK10, assembly GCF_019378875.1. Taxonomy (NCBI): domain Bacteria; kingdom Bacillati; phylum Actinomycetota; class Actinomycetes; order Mycobacteriales; family Nocardiaceae; genus Rhodococcus; species Rhodococcus sp. USK10. The sequence goes on along the minus strand of NZ_CP076048.1, from coordinate 5,377,563 downwards.
CCCTCGGGGCCGAACTGCCCACCCAGGAGTTCTCCTGGACGAGTTCCGACGTCCAGCACTACCACCTCGCCCTCGGCGCCGGAGCGCGCCCGCTCGACGAGAGGGAGTTGCGCTACCTGACCGACGGGACACCGCAGGTACTTCCGACGTTCGCCACGGTCGCGGCGAATTTCCACGCCACCGAGGCGCCGAGCGTGTCGTTCCCGGGAGTCGAGATCGACCTCGCCAAGGTGGTCCACGGCACCCAGGAAGTGACGGTGCACCGGCCGATTCCCCCGGAGGGCAAGGCCCGCACCACCACCCGCATCGCCGAGGTGTGGGACAAGGGCAAGGCCGCCGTCATCGTGCAGGAATCGGCGACCACCGACCTCGACGGCACCCCCCTGTGGACCGGGCGGTCGTCCATCTTCGCCCGCGGCGAAGGCGGTTTCGGCGGTGAGCGCGGCCCGTCCCGGTCCGTCACGTTGCCCGACCGGCCCGCCGACGTCGAGGTCGACACCCCCGTCCTCCCGCAGCAGGCACTGCTATATCGGATGTGCGGTGACCGCAACCCCCTGCATTCCGACCCGAAGTTCGCTTCCGCCGCAGGTTTTCCCGCCCCGATCCTGCACGGCCTATGCACGTACGGAATGGTGTGCAAGGCGGCCGTGGACGCGGTCCTCGACTCGGACGCAGCGCAGGTCGCGGGATTCCGGGTCCGGTTCGCCGGCGTCGTGTTCCCCGGCGAGACCCTGCACACGCGGATCTGGAAGGAACAGGGAAGACTCCTCATCTCGGCGACGGTCCCCGAGCGCGGTCACGCCCCGGCCCTGGCCGACGTGGTCCTGACCCTGACCGAGGGGTGACAGTTACCGAAATTTGACCGAATTCGCCCAGTTCGGGCGGATATTCGCAATTGTCAGGCACGACGCCGCAACACTTTGTACGCTGTCCGTGACCTCATCGAGACGTGTCAACCGATGGTCGGGGCGGTTCCACGGCTCTTCACGAGCAGTAGCGAACAAAGGGGGGACCTCGTGTCCCAGCGCAGTCCTCTCCGTCCCGTGCGCCGTGCCGCCGTTGCCGGTGCTCTCGCGTTCTGTGCGACCGCTCTCGTCGCTCTTCCCGCGAATGCCGCACCGGTGGCGGGCAGTTCCGACAGCGGCAGCACCGGCGGCAGTTCGATGGGTTCGTCCGTCCTCCCGACGCCCATTCCCACTCCGACGGGGCTGGCCGCGCTCGCGGCCGCGACGACCCAGACGGGCAAGCCCTATCTGTGGGGTGGGACGGGTCCGGACGCGTGGGACTGCTCGGGTCTGGTGCAATGGGCATTCCGGCAGGCCGGGGTGAACCTGCCGCGCACCACCTGGGAGCAGGCCGAGGTCGGTGCCCCCATTCCGCTGTGGGCGCTGGCTCCCGGCGACATCGTGGTGCTCAACGACGACGCCTCGCACATCGGTATCTACGCGGGCTTCGGTCAGGTCTTCAACGCGTACGGGCGCGGCGTTCCGGTGGGTCTGGCGCCGCTGTCGCAGTTCCACATCTACAGCATCCGCCGGTTCTGACGGCCGCCGACGTACGGCCACACCGCGACGACGAACAGCACCACCACCGCGACCGGTCCGAGCAGGGCCGCCCACGCGGGCACATCCGGCAGTGCCGCCGCCAGCACGGCCACGGTGCCGGCGGCGACGGCCCCCAGCAGTAGCGTCGGGATGCCCCGGGCGGGGCCGACGTAGGCGACGAGCAGCAGTGCTGTCGCCGCGACCCCGGCAGCGGCCGCCGCGGGCGCGGACGCGTCCCCCAGGACGAGCGCGATGAGCGCCCCCTGCACCGCGAGCACCGCAACCCATCTCATCGGTGCGCTCCCGACGGCCTGCGGGCCCGGTCCGCGAGGGCCAGCGCCAGATCCAGTGCGGAATCGTCGTCCCACGCCACCACCGGGACCCCGAGGACACCCATGTTCCGGTACATGTTCCGCCGCTCGAGCCGCCACATCCGGCCGGTCATCGGATCGAGTTCGTGCTCGAACGGCGGACCGCGCAGGACGTCGACGGCCACGACGACGTGACCGCGCCGCCGCAACTCCAGCAGCGACAGCGCGAACCCGGTGTCCAGCATGGTGGAGAACGCGATGACCACCGCTCGCGGCGGCAACGCGACCCGCGGGACCAGCGTGCCTTCAGCCGCGCCCTCGTCGGAGTCGAGGACGGTGTCGAGGATCCGGTAGAACTGCCTGCGCCCGATGTCGGCGCCGAGCCACCGCAGCCGGAGACCGTGGGCGACGACCCCGGCCCGATCGCCGCGTTGCAGGGCGGTCTGCACCACCTGCGTCGCCCCGCGGACGGTGCGGTGCAGACTCTCCGACGCCGGGCCGGGCGCCTGCGGGGTGGTGTCGAGTACGGCGACGACGTCCGCGGCGCGGTCCATGATCCGTTCGGTCACGTGGAGCCTGCCGCGCCGGGCACTGACGGGCCAGTTGACGCTGCGCAGCGGATCTCCCGGGGCGTGCGGCCGGATGTCGCCGAATTCGACTCCCGAACCGAATCGGCGAGTGCGATGTGCGCCGATGCGGTCCGGAAGCGGGGCGTGCGGGAGTGGCGTCGGCATCGGCGGTGCGAGCGGAAAGATCCGCAGTTCCGCGGCGGGCACCCGCGCCGTCGCGGTCAGCAGGCCGCCGCCCGCGCGCGCCGTGACGATCACGGCGGGTTCGTATCGGCCCCACCGGTCCGCCGACACCAGGTACTCGCCGTCGCCGGTCTGCTCGACCCGATAGCTGTCGGACGGCGCCGGTGTCACCGCCAGTTCCGCCGCGCCGCCGCACGCCGTCACGTCCACCGAGAACCGCACGGATTCGGATTCGAAGCACCGCAGCGTGCCGCCCGAACTGGCGACCCGCACTCCGGTGGCCGGTCGCGGCAGCCACGTCAGCGCACCGAGCGCGCCCAGCATCGGGGCGGCGAACACCGTCAGTTCCCACCACCGCCCCACGACGCCCACGGTCAGTGCCACGGCCGCGCAGGTCGCCAGGGCGAGGGCCGCCGGCGACGCCCGCCACGTCAGAGGCTGCTCCGTCATCGTGCCCTCGGCGCGGGGAGGCGGCGCAACAGTTCCGCGAGGACGTCGTCGCTGCGGATACGGCGCACCCACATCTCCGGCCGCAGGCTGATGCGATGCGCAACGGCGGGAACGGCCAGCGCCTTGATGTCTTCGGGAATGACGAAGTCCCGGCCGGCGAGGAGGGCGCGTGCCCGCGCCAGTTGGACGAGGTCGAGTTCGGCGCGGGGACTGGCCCCGACCTCGACCTGCGGGTGGTGCCGGGTGGCGTTCGCGAGTGCGACGACGTAGCCGAGGACGTCGTGATGAACACTGACCTGTTCGAGCGACTCCCGCATCGCCAGGAGGTCTGCGGCATCGACCACCTGCTCGACGACGACGGCGGCGGATCCCCTGTCCAGCCGGCGGCGTAGCATCTCGTGCTCGTCGGTCTCGGTGAGGTACCCCAGTCTCAGGCGGAGCGTGAACCGGTCCAGCTGCGCCTCCGGCAGCGGGTAGGTGCCCTCGTATTCGATGGGGTTGTCGGTGGCGAGCACGACGAAGGGACGCGGCAGGATCCGGGTGGTGCCGTCGACGCTGACCTGCCCCTCGGCCATGGCCTCGAGCAGCGCGGCCTGTGTCTTGGGCGGGGTGCGGTTGATCTCGTCGGCCAGCAGCAGGTTGGTGAAGATCGGGCCCGGACGAAACTCGAACCGTCCCGACGGCATGTCGTAGATGGTGGCGCCGAGTAGGTCGGCGGGCAGCAGGTCGGGGGTGAACTGGACGCGTGTGAAGTCGAGCCCGAGAGCCGCGGCGAAAGAGCGGGCCACCAACGTCTTTCCGAGTCCGGGCAGATCCTCGATGAGCACGTGTCCGCCCGCGAGCACGGCGAGCAGAATCGACGTGAGTTCGTCGTGCTTGCCGACCACCGCCCGTTCGACCTCCGCCAGCACGGCGTGGGCGCGCGCGGTGGTGACCTCGGCGGGCATCGTCACAGCTGCTCCAGTCGTTGCAGGATCCGGTCGAGGACGTCCCGGCCCGGACCGGGCTCCGTCCTGTCGACGCGCTGGACGCCGTCGGGATCGACCCACCGCCACAGGTCGCCGAAGAACACTTCACCGGCCGCCGCGGTGTCGGCGGGGTCGAGTCCCTGCCGCTGTCCGGTGGACTGCTGGAATTCGCGCGCCAGCAACGGACGCAGATGGTGATCCCAGTCGCCGCGTGTACCGTCCGCCCAGCTGATCAACGATTCCGTCCGCGCCATCCAACGAGCCGTCGCCTCGGCCCGTTCCGCTTCCAGGCCCGACGTCTCGTCGTCGACGTCTGCCGGTGCCATCCGTCGCCGAATCTCGAAGAGCACCAGTGCGGTCACCGCTCCCGCGATCAGCACGGCGGCGCCGTACCGGCCCGCGGCCACCAGTGGGACCTCCACGGCCAGTACCGCTGCGACACCGATTACGGCGACGGCGAGCATGCGTCGCTCCCCAGGTCGTCGAGCACGCGCCGGAGCAGGTGCGCGGCCTCGTCACGGTGGTGTTCGCCCATCGGATGCAGGCTGAACCGCGCCTCCGAGAACAGCCGGACCAGCGGGGCCGCCGCCTCGAAGCGCAGCGCCCCGAGTTGCACTGCGCGAGACAGCACTTCGGACGGCGTGTCCGAATCCCGCGGCTCGGCGCCCGGCGCCGTCCGCAAAGCGTCCTCCATCGCGGCGTAACTGGCGATGATGGCTTCGCGCGGCGGCAGACCGGTGGCCACGACCACGGCGAGACCTTCCTCCGCGGCCCGGGCCAACGACTGCGCGCCTGCCGGAGCGTCGGGGGAACTCGCCGCGGTCCAGGCGCCGACCCGGGACCGGAGGGGACGCCGCGCGACGCCACCGAGGATCAGCACCGTCACCAGGATCGGTCCGACAATCGCTGCCGCGGTCCATAATTCCGCGAGGTCCTCGCGGGCCTCGGCGACCGTGTCGGGCGGCGGGACGGTCTCGCCGGGCGCCACCTGGTCGGTGCGGTCGGCCCCCTCGTCGGTGGCCTGGCTCGATGTCGACTGCTGACGGCCCGGGGGTTCGTCGCCGCGGACGGATCCGAGGAGGAACGCCGCAGCCACGAGAAGGGAGGCGAACACCGCCCACCCGACCACGTGCCGGCGCGAGACCGAGGACCCGGTGTTCCCGGTCGGCCCGACCGTCGGCGGGTCGGGGGCGACCCGGGGCCGTCCACCGCGGACGGCCGACGCGAGCGCCACGGCCGCGACGACGACGGCGATCGCGGACAGGACGACCAGCGCCCGCGTCGCCCCCGCACCCGGCTCCGCAGTCGTGGCCGGGGTGTCGGGTGCGGGGACCGCCCTGACCACAAGGGTGACCGTCACGACGGCCGCCAGCAGGGCGACCGTGTGGACGACCCTGCTCATCACCCGACGGTCCGGCATCCTCACTCCCGAGTTGCCCCTCCATCGTGACACGCGGAGACCGTGAAAATCACTCGTTCACGGCGGCGGACGGCGCAGCATGTTCGGGACGCATCCATCGACGAAGGAGAGTTACTTGACCATGTCCCCGGTAACCGGAGCCGAACTGGCTCGTTCATTGGAACCCCTGGGGGTGGCGGTTCCCTCGGCCGTTCCCACGCATTGGTACAACCTGGCGGCGGATCTTCCGGAACCCGTTCCACCGCATCTACATCCGGGTACACGGGAGCCGCTGGGACCGGAGGACCTGGCACCGCTGTTTCCGGCGAGCCTGATCGAGCAGGAAGTCGCGACCGACCGTTACATCGAGATTCCCGAGACGGTTCGGGAGATCTACGGCATGTGGCGCCCGTCGCCGCTGGTGCGGGCGCATCGGCTCGAACGGGTGCTCGGCACGCCTGCACGGATCTACTACAAGTACGAGGGTGTGAGCCCGGTCGGCTCGCACAAGCCGAATACGGCTGTCGCGCAGGCCTACTACAACGCACTCGAGGGCACCACCAAGCTCACCACCGAGACCGGCGCCGGCCAGTGGGGCGCGTCGCTGTCGTTCGCCGGTGCGCTACTCGGTCTCGACGTCGAGGTGTGGCAGGTCCGCGCGTCCTACGACGCGAAGCCGTACCGCCGACTCCAGATGGAGGCCTATGGCGGCATCTGTCATCCGTCGCCGTCCGACCTCACCGACGCGGGCCGGGCGATTCTCGCCGAGCACCCCGACACGACGGGGTCGCTGGGGATGGCGATCAGCGAGGCCGTCGAGGTGGCCGCCAAGGATCCGCAGGCGCACTACTCGCTGGGCAGTGTCCTGAACCACGTCATGCTCCATCAGACCGTGATCGGCCAGGAGGCGATGGCCCAGCTGGAGGAGGCGGGCGAGCCTGTCGCGCACACGGTATTCGGTTGCGCCGGGGGCGGTTCCAACCTTGCCGGCCTGACCTTCCCGTTCCTCGGCCGCAACCTGCGCGAAGGCACCACCACCCGCCTCGTCGCGTGTGAGCCGGCGGCCTGCCCGTCGCTGACGCAGGGCGAGTACCGCTACGACTTCGGCGACGTCGCGGGGCTGACGCCGCTGTTGAAGATGTATACGCTCGGCAACGACTTCGTTCCGCCTGCGATCCACGCGGGCGGTCTGCGGTACCACGGCATGTCGCCGATGGTCTCGCACGCCGTCGCGCTCGGACTGATGGAGGCGACCGCGATCGAGCAGGACGACGCACTCACCGCGGGCCTGCTGTTCGCCCGCGCCGAGGGCATCATCCCCGCGCCGGAATCCACGCACGGTGTGGCCGCGGCCATCGCGCACGCCCGCACGGTCACCGAACCGGAGGTCGTGGTCATCGGACTGTCCGGCAACGGCCAGCTGGACCTCCCCGCCTACAGCCGGTACGTCTGATCGATCCACCGCCGGGGCAGATCTTCGGGTCTGCCTCGGCGGTCACCGACTCAGCGTCGACAACCGGCTCACCAGGCGGTCGACGTCGAGGGTCCCCGTGAGTCCGCTGAACATGCCCTCCCACGGCGCGTCCGCCACGACGGTCAGCGCGGTGCCGCGGTCGTACAGCACGTCGACGACGTTCGCGAACCGCCGCACGGTGTCCGCGCCGGCCTCCCGCAGTCGGGGCACACCGGTGATCACCCAGCAGCCGAACCGCTCGGACAGGTCGAGGTAGTCGGCGGGCGCGGTCGGGGTGCCGCACAGCGCCGCGAACTCGAACCAGACCGTCCGGTCGCGTACCGCCGCTGCCGTCACGGTGCGCGTGCCGACGGTCAGGGCGACCCGCTCGGACGGCGCGGGACCCTCGATTGCGGACGCGGGGACGAACCGGCCCGCAGCGAATCCGGCAGCCGGCGCTCCCGCGGTGCGGTAGTCGACGGGTCCGGCCACCCTCACGACGGTCAGATTCCGTTCCAGCACGGCGATCGACGGCGCGAACAGGTGATGGAACAGCGGATTCGGCAACAGCCCGTCCGGTGGATAGTTCGACGTCACGACCAGCGTGATGCCGCGGGCGAACAGTGCCTTCAGCAGGCGCGCCACCAGCATCGCGTCCCCGACGTCGTGGAGGTGGAACTCGTCGAAGCACAGCAACCGGACGTCGCCCAGCGCCGCGTCGATCGCGAGGTCGATGGACCCCAGCGTGTGCGCGTCGGCGTGGAGGCCTCGGAAGAACGAGTGAAAGTGCACCCGCCGTTTCGGGACGTCGGAAGCCGTGTGGAAGCGATCCATCAGCCACGTCTTGCCCCGTCCGACGGGCCCCCACAGGTACACGCCGCGAACCCCGGGTCTCCCCTGTGCCAGGCCGTCGGCGGTCTCGTCCAGGACGGCCGCGGCCGAGCGCTGCGCGTCGTCCAGCAGAACCTCTACATCCACGGAAGGAGACACTACGAACGGAGAGTCTCGGGCGACAAGCAGATGTGAGCAGGGAGACTGTGCGGCGCGACGGCCCGAACGCGGCAGACCAGGCGACGAGAATCCCGCATTTCTGGGAAGATCGTGACGTGAACCCCCAGTACCTCAGCCGTCTCCCCGACAGCGGTTTCGATCGCGTCGACGCACTCCTCGCGCCCGTCGACGACGACCTCGCGGCGGCGTTTCCGGGTGATCGGCAGCAACCGCAGCCCATCCACACCGTCTACGTGAGCGCGGCGGACGCCGGTCCGGACACCCCGAGGGTGTGGGGTGAGCAGGCTGTCGAACTGCTGGACAGGTACGCGGATGCGCTGTCCGAAATCGGCACGACCGGTGCACTTCCCGACGTGCGCGCGACGCTGGGGCGCAGTCCGATCCAGGATCTGCGGATCGACTTCGAGGACGGCTACGGCTGGCGGAGCGACGACGTCGAGGACGCGGCCGCACTGGAGACGGGTCGCACGCTGCGACAACTCTCGTCCGACCCGTCCGGGCCGCGGTCGCTGGGGATCCGCGCGAAGGGCCTGGCGCCGCACGAGCGCCGCCGCGGCATCCGCACGCTCGAACTCGTCCTCGAAGGCGCGGGTGGGGTTCCCGACGGCTTCGTGTTCACCGTGCCGAAACTGCGTGCGGCCCAGCAGGTCACCGCCGTCGTCGCGTTGTGCGAGGAACTGGAGAGCGCGTACGGGCTTCCCGACGGGTCGCTGCGCTTCGAGTTGCAGATCGAGAGCCCGCAGGCCGTCCTCGGGCCGGACGGCACCGTGACCGTCGCGAAGGCGATCCAGCTCGCCGAGGGACGCTGCACCGGATTGCACTACGGCACTTACGACTACAGCGCGGCCTGCGGAATCGCCTCCCGGTTCCAGTCGCTCGAGCACCCGGTGGCCGACCACGCCAAGTCCGTCATGCTGGTGGCGGCGGCCCAGACCGGGGTGTGGGTGTGCGACGGATCCACCCAGGTGGTCCCGCAGGGCAGCGACGAGGAGATCCGCGCGGCGCTGGCCCGGCACTACCGGCTCGTCACCCGGTCGCTCGAACGCGGGTACTACCAGGGATGGGACATGCATCCCGGACATCTGATCACTCGCTGGCTCGCGACGTTCGACTTCTACCGCGACGCGCTGCCCGCCGCGGCCACCCGCCTGCAGGCCTACCTCGACCGCCAGGGCGGCGGGGTGATGGACGAACCGGCCACCGCGCAGGCCCTCGCGACGGTGGTGCTGCGGGGGCTGGCGTGCGGCGCGTTCGACGAGGACGCGGTCCGTGCGCAGGCCCCGGGATGCACGGTGGACACGCTCCGCGACCTCCTCACCCGGGCGGTGGTTCCGGAGATCTGACCGCCTCCCCGGCCACGAGGACCACCCGCACCACCCCCGCCGAGGTCCTACACTTGGCCCACGCCCGATCAGGAGGTAGCAGCACCCGTGACCCCGAACGCTTTGACCCCGCCCAGCTTCCGGATTCTGCCGGACCTGGCCGTACGCACACTCGGCGGCGCCGTCGTGTGGGCCAACGACGAGCTGTTCGCCGAGCGGGAGAACCTCATCCGCCCGACGGCCGCCGAGTACCAGCCGGCGACATTCGGGCACAAGGGTCAGGTGTACGACGGCTGGGAGACCCGGCGGCGACGCGTGACGGGCACGGACGAGGCGATCGTCCGGCTCGGGGTTCCCGGTGTGGTGCGCGGCGTCGTGGTCGACACCGCCTGGTTCAAGGGCAACTACCCGCCCGAGATCTCCGTGCAGGCCGCGTCCGTCGACGGCTACCCGTCCGCCGACGAACTGGTCGCCGCCGACTGGACCACGATCGTCGAGCGCAGCCCCGTTCAGGGTGACACCGAGAATCCGTTCGCGGTCGACTCCGACGCACGGTGGACGCACGTGAAGCTCACGATGCACCCGGACGGCGGTGTCGCCCGGCTCCGCGTGCACGGCGAGGGCCGTCCCGACCCCCGTTTCCTCGACGCGGGCCCCGTCGATCTCGCGGCCCTCGAGAACGGCGCCCGAGTCACGTCCTGTTCCAACATGTTCTACGGTTCGCCGCAGAACATGCTGCTCCCCGGTCTCGCCCGGGTGATGGGCGACGGCTGGGAGACGTCCCGCCGCCGCGACGACGGCAACGACTGGGTCGAGATCCGGCTCGCCGCCCAGGGCACGGTGTCGCTGGCCGAACTCGACACCTCCTACTTCCTCGGCAATGCCCCCGGCGAGGCGAGCCTCCTCGGCCGGGACGACGACGGCGAGTGGACGGAACTGCTGCCGCGGACGCGCCTGCAGCCCGACACGAGGCACCGCTTCGTCATCGACAGCGACCGGCCCGTCACGGAGGCCCGGCTCGACATCTTCCCGGACGGCGGCATGGCGCGGTTGCGGTTGTGGGGTTCCCTGACCGAGGCGGGTCGGGCAGGGTTGACGGCATGACCCACGGTTTCGACGACAGCTATCCACGTGACCTGGTCGGATACGGGCCGCACCCGCCCGATCCGCAGTGGCCGGGCGGCGCGAAGATTGCCGTCCAGTTCGTCCTCAACTACGAGGAGGGCGCCGAGAACAACGTCCTCCACGGCGACGACGCGTCGGAGACGTTCCTGTCCGAGATGGTCGGTGCGCAGCCGTTCCCGAACCGGCACATGAGCATGGAATCGATCTACGAATACGGTTCCCGCGCCGGACTGTGGCGGGTGCTCCGGGCGTTCGAGCGGCGCGGACTGCCGCTCACGATCTTCGCGGTGGCCAAGGCCATGCAGCGGAACCCGGAGGCCGTCAGCGCCTTTCGCGAACTCGGTCACGAGATTGCCTGCCACGGCCTGTGGTGGAAGTCGTACCAGCTGTCCGACGAGGACGCCGAACGCAGGGACCTGGCGGAGGCGGTGGAGATCCTGCGGGACCTCACCGGCGAGGCCCCGCTGGGCTGGTACACCGGCCGCGACTCCCCGGTCACCCGGAAGCTGGTGGTCGAGCACGGTGGCTTCGAGTACGACTCCGACTCGTACGCCGACGACCTGCCCTACTGGGTGAAGGTCGACGCCCCCGGGAAGGGCCTCGTCGACCACCTGGTGGTGCCGTACACCCTCGACACCAACGACATGCGGTTCGCATCCCCTGGCGGTTTCCCGAGCGGCGAGCAGTTCTTCGCGCACCTGCGGGACGCCTTCGACGTTCTGTACGCGGAGGGCACGGCCGGGGCGCCGAAGATGCTGTCCGTGGGTCTGCACTGCCGCATCGTCGGCAGGCCCGCCCGCACCGCGGCGCTGGAGCGTTTCCTCGACCACGTGCAGTCCCACGACGACGTGTGGGTCGCCCGCCGCATCGAGATCGCCCGCCACTGGCGCGCCGTCCACCCGGCCTGAGGACGGCCCGATGCCCCCGCGAAGACCGTCCTTGCTGGTCACGAACCTGGCCAACCGGGATCCCGGCAGCTCGCAGACCGTGATCCTGGAGGAACTGCGCCGGGTGATCCTCAGCGGCGGCGCCCCGCCGGGCACCCCGATTCCGGTGGACGAGGTGGCCGAGCATTTCGGTGTCAGCCGCATCCCGATCCGGGAGTCGCTGAAGACGCTGATCGGCGAGGGTCTCGTCGATCACCGGGCCAACGCCGGGTACACCGTCGCCCGGCTGACCGTCGACGAACTCGAAGAGCTCTACCTGGTGCGGGGCGTCCTCGAGTCGGCGGCGCACTCGGTGGCCATCACCCTCGCCGACGAGGCCGACGACACGAGGGCCCGGGAGACGTACGCGGCGCTCGACCGCTCGGTTCTCGAGGACGACCTGACGGCGTACCACCGGGAGAGCCGCAACTTCCACCTCGCCCTGGCGTCGCCGTGCCGGATGCAGCGGCTGCTGCACATGTTCGAGGCGGCGTGGAACATCACCGAGCCGGTGCAGCCGATGTCGCAGGTCGACACCCCGGAGCGGTTGCGGCTGCACCTCGGGCACCGCGACATGCTCGCGGCGTTCCTCGCCCGGGACGCCGCCGCGCTGAAGGCGGCCACCGATCGGCACAACGAACAACTCGACACGGTGATCGCGGCCCTGCCCACGGACACCGGAATCTTCCGGGACACGCCCGGGTAGGCCGTCCGGCAAGATATATTCTGGGCCCGATCGGCGCCCGCGAGAATATATCTTCGCCGTCACAGTCAGGAAATATCCGAAAACTACTTTTGCTCCCAGCGCTTCGGTGGTGTGCTTTTCACCGAGGCACCCTCACGTCGAAGCAGTCGTCTCCGGACTGCACCAGGGAGCAAAACGATGACTCAGACAGCGCCCTCCTCCTCCGAAGGGGAAACCGTCCCCGGTGCACACCTGGCCGGCGCCGGGCTGATCAAACCCGGCTACCACCCGCGACTGACCAACGACGACCTCGCGCCGCTGAAGACCCAGTCGTGGTCGTCGTACAACATCTTCGCGTTCTGGATGTCCGACGTGCACAGCGTCGGCGGATACGTCACCGCGGGCAGCCTGTTCGCGCTCGGGCTGACCAGCTGGCAGGTCCTCGTCGCCCTGGTGGTCGGCATCGCGATCGTCAACGTGTTCGCGAACCTGGTGGCCAAACCCAGCCAGGTCACCGGTGTCCCCTACCCGGTCATGTGCCGCAGCGCCTTCGGCGTCCTGGGCGCGAACGTCCCGGCCGTCATCCGCGGCCTCATCGCGGTGGCCTGGTACGGAATCCAGACCTACCTGGCGTCGCACGCGTTCGTGATCCTCGGTCTGAAGATCTGGCCGGGCCTGGCGCCCTGGGCGGACGTGCACGAGCACGGATTCCTCGGACTGTCGGCGCTCGGCTGGGCCGGGTTCATGACGATGTGGGTGCTGCAGGCGCTGGTCTTCTGGCGCGGCATGGAAAGCATCCGCAAGTTCATCGACTTCTGCGGCCCCGCCGTCTACGTCGTGATGTTGATGCTCGCCATCTACCTGATCAGCGAAGCCGGCTGGTCGAACATCAGCCTGAACCTCGGCGAGGTGAACTACACCGGCTGGTCGGCGGTGCCCGTGGTGCTGGGTGCGATCGCCCTTGTCGTGTCGTACTTCTCGGGCCCGATGCTCAACTTCGGCGACTTCTCCCGGTACGGAAAGACGTTCGCCGCGGTCAAGCGCGGCAACTTCCTCGGCCTCCCGGTGAACTTCCTGTTCTTCTCGATCCTCACCGTCGTCACCGCGTCCGCGACCCTGCCCGTGTACGGCCGCCTGATCACCGATCCGGTCGAGACGGTCGCGCAGATGGACAACCTGTTCGCCGTCGTCCTCGGTCTGCTCACCTTCATCGTCGCCACCATCGGTATCAACATCGTCGCCAACTTCGTGTCCCCGGCATTCGACTTCTCGCACGTCAGCCCGCAGCGCATCAGCTGGCGCACGGGCGGAATGATCGCCGCCGTCGGATCCGTCCTGATCACCCCGTGGAACCTGTACAACAACCCGGAGGTGATCCACTACACGCTCGAGACGCTCGGCGCCTTCATCGGGCCGCTGTTCGGAATCCTCATCGCGGACTACTACCTGGTGCGCAGGCAGCGGATCGTCCTCGACGACATGTTCACCATGTCGCACGACGGAACATACTGGTACAAGAAGGGTTACAACCCGGCCGCGATCATCTCCACCGTCGTCGGCGCGCTCGTCGCGATGGTTCCCGTGATCCTCAAGGCCCAGCCGTTCGGACTCGACGTGTGGGGCATGGCCGGCGCCGCCCAGTACTCGTGGTTCCTGGGCATGGGCATCGGATTCCTCTGCTATTTCGCGCTGTCCACCGGCGCGCGTCGTGCGCACCGCACGGGCCCGGCCGAGGTGTAGGTCGAGGAACGTGCACATCAAGATCGTCAATCCCAACACCACCCGGGCGATGACCGACAAGATCGGCGACTGCGCCCGCTCCGTCGCCGGGCCCGGGACGCTCGTGGAGGCGGTGAGCCCGCAGATGGGCCCCGCCTCCATCGAGAGTCACTACGACGAAGCACTCAGTGTCCCCGGGCTTCTCGAGGAGATCGCGCGCGGCGAGGAGGCCGGCGTGGACGGGTACGTGATCGCCTGCTTCGGCGATCCGGGCCTCGACGCGGCCCGGGAACTGGCCTCCGGCCCCGTGCTCGGCATCGCCGAGGCGGCCATGCACACCGCGAGCTTCCTGGGCCGCGGGTTCAGTGTCGTCACCACACTGGGACGCACCCGGGGGCGGGCGTGGGAACTCGCCGAACGGTATGGCATGCAACGCTTCTGCCTCGGGGTGCACGCGTGCGAGATCGCGGTCCTCGACCTCGACCGCGACCCGGATGCGGTGAAGGTGATCACCGAGGCCTGCCGCGTCGCCCTCGACCGGGACGGTTCGGACGCGATCGTGCTGGGCTGCGCGGGCATGGCGGACCTGTGCGCGGCCATCTCGGCGGAACTCGGCGTGCCGGTGGTCGACGGCGTGGCGGCCGCGACCCTCATGGTGCAGTCCCTCGTCACGCTCGGTCTGCGGACCGGCGCGCGCGGCGAGTTCGCGGCTCCCCTGCCCAAGAAGTACACCGGACTGCTCGAGGGTTTCGGTCGCTGACCCCGAATGGCTGCGGTCTGTGCGCCATAGTGGTAGCCAGAGGTACCGAAAAGGCGCACGAGCGAGGAGCCGTCATGACCGAACCGCCCGGCCTGATCGCGTTCAACGCGCTGAGCGACGCGCGGGCCGCCGACCTCCTGGTGCAGTGCTGCGCGTCGACGGTGTGGGCGCAGCGGATGGCCGCAGGCAGGCCGTTCCCGTCCGCCGACGCGCTGCACACCGCCGCCGACGACGTCCTGGCCGACCTGACCGAGTCCGAGATCGACGCGGCCCTGGCCGGTCATCCGCGGATCGGCGACCGCGCGGACAACCCGTCGTCGGCGCGCGAACAGTCGGCGGTCGCGTCCGCCGACGACGACGTCCGCGCGCGCCTGCGGTCGGGTAACGAGGAGTACGAGCAGAAATTCGGGCACGTCTACCTGGTGTGCGCGTCCGGTCGGTCGGCGCAGGAACTACTCGACGTGCTGCACGCGCGTCTCGGCAACGACGCCGCGACGGAACGCACGATCCTGCGGACCGAACTCGCCGCCATCAACCGGCTGCGCCTGGAACGCCTTCTCGGCGAGATCGGAGACACGGTCCCCTGATGTCCAAGATCCTGAGCACCCACGTACTGGACGCCACCGACGGCGCACCCGCGACGGGGGTGCACGTGCAGCTGGTGTCCTCGGCCGGCGACGTCCTCGCGAGCGCGACGACCGATTCGGACGGCCGCATCGCCGAGATCGCGCCGGACGGCTTGACCGCAGCCACCTATTCGCTGGTCTTCGCCACCGGCGACTACTTCGCCGCCCGCGGCCGGGAGACGTTCTACCCGGAGGTGACCGTCACGTTCGTCCTCGACGACCCGCAGCGGGGGTATCACGTCCCGTTGCTGTTGTCCCCGTTCGCCTATTCCACCTACCGCGGGAGCTGAAGAATGACCGACCTCACCGGCGCCATCGTCCTGGGCGAGCACCAGTACGGCAAGGCCGAGAACCGCATCGTTCGGATCTACCGCGACACCCCGCGACACGAAATCCGGGACGTGAGCGTGTCGACGTGCCTGCGCGGCGACTTCTCGGCGGCGCACCTCGCCGGCGACCAGAGTTCGGTGCTGCCCACCGACACCCAGAAGCAGACGGCGTACTCCTACGCGAAGGAGAAGGGACTCGACTCCATCGAGGAGTACGGGCTGACGCTGGCACGGCACTTCGTGGACGACGTGGCCCCCGTCGAAGGCGCTCGCATCGAGATCGAGGAATACTCGTGGCAGCGCGCCGTGGTCGACGGAGCGGAACACGACCACACCTGGGTGCGCAAGGGCGAGGAGGTGCGCACCGCGGCGATCACCGTCGACGCCGACGGCACGTGGGTGGTCGGCGGGCTCAAGGATCTCGTGATCCTCAAGTCCACGGGCAGCGAATTCTTCGGATTCCTGAAGGACGAGTACACGATCCTCGAGGAAACCCACGACCGAGTGATGGCGACGTCGCTGGTCGTGCAGTGGCGGTTCGTCACCACCGACGTGGACTGGAACAGCGTCTACGCCGGCATCAAGGAGCAGATCGTCGCGACGTTCGCGACCGTCCATTCCCTCGCCCTGCAGCAGACCCTGTACGAGATCGGCAAGGCCATCCTGGAGCGCTACCCCGTGCTCGCGGAGGTGCGGCTGTCCGCCCCGAACAAGCACCACTTCGCCCACGACCTCGCCCGTTTCGGCGTGGAGAACGACAACGAGGTCTTCCACGCCGCCGACCGCCCGTACGGCCTGATCCAGGCCACGGTGAAGCGTTCCGACGCCCCGGACCCCGGGCCCGCGTGGTCCGCGTACGCGGGGTGGCTCAGCTGATGTCCGACGTCCCCGGCACGGTCGTCGTCGCCGGTGCGTACGTCGCCACCGTCGACACGTCGGGTACCGAGCATCCGGACGGCTACGTCGTCGTCCGGGGCAACCGCATCGTCGACGTCGGTGCCGGCCGCGCGCCGGAGATCGAGGGCGCACGGGTCGTCGACGGACGCGGCTGCCTTCTGATACCCGGACTGGTGAACACCCACCACCACCTGTACCAGTGGATCACTCGCGGGCTCGCCGCCGACGACAACCTGTTCGGCTGGCTGACCACCCTCTACCCGATCTGGGCGGGCATCGACGCCGAGGCCGTCCGGACCGCGGCTACCGGCGGTCTCGCCTGGCTGGCGAAACACGGGTGCACGACCACTACCGACCACCATTACGTCGTGCCCCGCGACGGCGGCGACGTGTTCGGGGCCGAGATCGAGGCCGCCCGGACCGTCGGGCTGCGGTTCCACCCCAGCCGGGGGTCGATGGACCTCGGCCACAGCCAGGGCGGGTTGCCACCCGACTCCGTGGTGGAGCGTCTCGACGACGTCCTCACAGGCACCCAGGACGTCGTCGACCGCTGGCACGACCCGGCGCCCGACTCGATGCTGCGGGTCGCGGTGGCGCCCTGCTCCCCGTTCTCCGTCACCGCCGACCTGCTGACCGAGGCCGCGGCCCTCGCCCGGTCCGCCGGCGTACGACTGCACACCCACCTCGCGGAAACCGTTGACGAGCAGGACTTCTGCCTCGACCGGTTCGGCTGCACCCCGGTGCAGTACATGGAGCGACTCGGATGGGTGGGACCCGACGTCTGGTACGCCCATGCCGTCCACCTCGACGACGTCGCGATTACCACCCTGGCCGGCACCCGTACCGGTGTCGCCCACTGCCCCACGTCCAATGCCCGCCTCGGCGCCGGGATCGCCCGGGCCCGGGACCTCTACGCGGCCGGGGTCCCGCTAGGGCTCGGTGTCGACGGCGCCGCCAGCAACGAGGCGTGCAACATGCTCGAGGAGGCCCGCCACGCCGTGTTGTTCGCCCGGGCCCGCGGCGGCCCGCGCGAGATGACGGTGCGCACCGCGCTCGAACTCGGCACTATCGGCGGGGCCCGGGTGCTCGGCCGGGACGACGAACTCGGCTCCCTCGAACCCGGCAAACTGGCCGACCTCGCGCTGTGGCGGGTCGATACCCTCGCGCATTCCGGCATCACCGACCCGGTGGCAGCTTTGGTTCTCGGGGCCACGGCACCGCTGGAGTTGCTTCTGGTGAACGGGCGCGCCGTCGTCGAGCGTGGAAGAGTGATCACCGTGAACGAGGACGACGTCGCCGCGGAGGTCGAGCAGGCCCACCGGGCCCTGGTGCGCAAGGCGGGGTGAGACCATGGATCTGTCGTTCGTGACGGAGATCTCGGCGCCGCGCAGCCGGGACGACCTGCCCGCCCCGGAGCCCGGAACGGCGTACCTGGCGGGCGGCACCTGGCTGTATTCGGAGCCGCAACCGACGGTCACCCGGCTGGTCGACCTGGCCACCCTCGACTGGCCTGCGATCACCGTCCACGACGACGGACTCGAACTCGCCGCGACGTGCACCATCGAGAACCTCTGCAATGCACCGCTTCCCGCCGAGTGGTCGGCGAAGAACCTGTTCCGGCCGTGCGCCGAGTCGCTGGTCGCGTCGTGGAAGATCTGGCACACCGCGACCGTCGGCGGCAACCTCGCGCTGGCGCTGCCTGCCGGCGCGATGATCACGCTGTGCTGCGCGCTGGACGCCGAACTCCTGATCTGGACCCCCGACGGCGGCGAACGCCGGGTTCCGGTGGACCGGTTCGTCACCGGGGCGGGCCGTACGACGCTGGGGGCCGGTGAACTGATCCGCAGCATCCACCTCCCCGCCGCCGCGTTGCGGGGCCGCACGTCGCTGCGGAAGATCGCGTACTCGCCGCTCGGACGGTCCGGTGCCCTGCTCGCCGGACGCGTCGGCGCGGACGGATTCACGCTGACCGTCACCGCGTCGACCGTCCGCCCCTTCGTCCTGCGTTTCCCTGCCGTTCCCGGCACCGATCTGTTGAGCGCTGCTCTGGCCGAACGGATCTCCCCCGACGACTACCTGACGGACGCGCACGGCGCCGCGGACTGGCGTCGTCACGTCACGGGCGTCCTCGCCGAGGAGATCCGGAGGGAGCTGGAATGAAGTTGACGGTCGACGGTCAGTCGGTGGACGCCGACGCACGGCCCGGTCAGTGTCTGCGCACCTTCCTGCGGGAACAGCAGCGGTTCGCGGTCAAGAAGGGCTGCGACGCCGGGGATTGCGGCGCCTGTTCCGTGCTGCTCGACGGCGCCCCGGTGCACTCCTGTGTGGTGCCGGCGCATCGCGCGGAGAACCGCGAGGTGACCACCGCCGCCGGTCTCGGCAGTCCCGACCGACTCCATCCCGTGCAGCAGCAATTCGTTGACGCGGCGGGATTCCAGTGCGGGTTCTGCACACCCGGGATGGTGGTGACCGCGTCCGCGCTCGACTCCGCGCAACGCGCCGACCTGCCGCGCGCACTGAAGGGGAATCTGTGCCGCTGCACCGGCTATCGCTCCGTCCGCGACGCCGTCGGCGGCGTGTGCACCACCGAATCGGACAGTGCCGGTGAGTCGTTCGGACGTTCGATACCCGCACCCGCGGCCACCCGGGTGGTGTGCGGCGCCGAACCGTACACGCTCGACCTGGCCGTCGACGGGCTGACCCACATCCAGATCCTCGGCAGCCCGCATCCGCACGCCCGCATCACCCGTCTCGACACGTCCGCCGCCGAGCGACTGCCCGGCGTCCACGCGGTGCTCACCCATCGCGACAGTCCGGGCGTGGCCTTCTCCACCGCGCGTCACGAGTTCCGCACCGACGACCCCGACGACACCTACGTGTTCGACACGATCCTCCGGTTCCGCGGGCAGCGCGTCGCCGCGGTCGTCGCGGACTCCGTCGACATCGCCCGGCGCGCACTGCAGTTGATCGAGGCGGAATACGAAGTCCTCGAACCGGTCTTCGACCCCGACCTGGCGCGCCGCCCGGGTGCCCCCCTGCTGCACGGCGACAAGGGCGCCGAGTCCCGGATCGCGGACCCGGCCCGGAATCTGGTGGCCGAGGTCCACGGCGAGACCGGCGACCTCGCCGCCGGGCTGGCGGCGGCGCGGGGCACGGGCGCGGTGGTGGAGGGCACATGGCAGACCCAGCGCGTGCAGCACACGCACCTCGAAACCCACTCGGCCATCGGCTGGCTCGACTCCGACGGTCGCCTCACCCTCCGCAGCAGCACCCAGGTGCCGTTCCTCGTCCGCGACGAACTCGCTCACCTGTTCTCGCTCGACCGCGCACAGGTCCGGGTGTTCACGGCCCGTGTCGGGGGCGGCTTCGGCGCGAAGCAGGAGATGCTGGTGGAGGACCTCGTCGCCCTCGCCGTGCTGCGCACCGGCCGACCGGTGCAGTACGAGTTCACCCGGACCGACCAGTTCACGATCGCCCCGTGCCGACATCCCATGCGGGTGTCGGTGAAGGTCGGTGCCGACGGCGACGGCACGCTGACGGCACTCGCCGTCGACGTGCTGTCGGATGCCGGAGCGTACGGCAATCATTCGGTGGGGGTGATGTTCCACGGTTGCAGCGAATCCGTTGCGCTGTACCGGTCGCCGAACAAGCGGGTGGACGCCCAGGCCGTCTACACCAACAACCTGCCGTCCGGGGCGTTCCGCGGCTACGGGCTGGGGCAGATCATCTTCGCGGTGGAGTCCGCGCTCGACCAACTGGCCGCGGAGTTGGGGATCGATCCGTTCGAGTTGCGTCGTCGCAACGTGGTGGTCCCTGGTGACGACTTCGTCGATTTCGAAGTCGAACACGGCGACCTCACGTACGGCAGTTACGGACTGGACCAGTGCCTCGACCTGGCGGAGGCCGCCCTCCGCCGCGGCAACGACGCGCTTCCACCGGACGGGCCGCAGTGGCGGGTCGGCGAGGGCATGGCGGCGTCCATGATCGCGACCATTCCGCCGCGGGGGCACTTCGCGGACGTGTCCTGCACCCTCGTCGAGGGCAGCCGGTACGAACTGCGGGTGGGCACGGCCGAGTTCGGGAACGGCACCACCACCGTGCACGCGCAGCTCGCCGCGTCCGCGCTCGGCACCACCGCCGACCGGATCACGGTGATCCAATCCGACACCGACGTCGCCGGGCACGACACCGGAGCGTTCGGTTCGGCAGGCACGGTCGTCGCCGGGAAGGCGGTGCATCTCGCGGGAACCCGGCTGCGGGAGCAGCTGTTCGAGGTCGCCCGCCGCGTCGCCGGTGCCGCCGAGGACAGCGACTGCGCGCTCACACCCGACGCGGTCGTGGTCGCCGGGCGGACCGTCGAACTCGACAAGCTGGTGCCCGAGGGACCGCTCCGGGCCGAGGGCCACCACGACGGCACCCCGCGGTCGGTGGTGTTCAACGTGCACGCCTTCCGGGTCGCGGTCGACACCGTCACCGGGGAGGTCCAGATCCTGCAGTCCATCCAGGCGGCGGACGCCGGCACGGTCCTCAATCCGCAGCAGTGCCGCGGGCAGGTCGAGGGCGGCGTGGCGCAGGCCATCGGCAGCGCGCTGTACGAGGAGATGCTGCTCGACGGCGCCGGGACCGTCCTCAACTCGCAGCTGCGGAACTATCACATCCCGCAGCTCGTGGACGTGCCGGACACCGAGGTCTACTTCGCGGACACCTACGACGAACTGGGCCCGCACGGCGCCAAGTCGATGAGCGAGTCCCCGTACAACCCGGTCGCCCCGGCACTGGCCAACGCGATCGCGGACGCCACCGGCGCGCGGCTTCGGCGGCTCCCGATGACCCCCGCCGCCGTCTGGCGTGCGGCTTCGCCGCCCGTGAGTACTTATTAACGTCGGGCGGTTAAGAAGTACTCACGGGCGCGACGCGCAATCGGCCGCTGCCCCTTGACCAGCTTGTTCTCGGCGACGTCCGCCGGGAACCAGCGGGCGTCGTCGACCTCGGGGAACTGCTGAATCTTCCCCGACCGCGGCGGCCATTCCAGGTCGAACGTGTTGCTCTCCACGAAGGCGACGTCTTCGCTCACCTCTGCCGCGTACACGGTGATCACCTTGCGTGAGGGCTGCCGGAATTCGCCGAGTAACTCGTACTCGACCGCAGGCGGCGGTGCGCCGATCTCTTCCTCGTATTCCCGCAGCGCGGCCGCGTACGGATCCTCGCCGTCGACGTATTCGCCCTTGGGGATCGACCACGCGGCCTCGTCCTTGCGCGCCCAGAACGGGCCACCCATGTGCACGATCCACAACTGGAGCACCCCCGCATCGTCGGTGCGATACAGGAGTACTCCAGCGCTGGTGACGGTCATGGGACCACGTTAGGCCGCGGCGTCCTCTCGCTGGTCGCTCAACTCGATCGTTTCGATCTCCTGGGCGTAGTGGAAGTGCGGGCGGCGGTGTCCGAGGAACGAACCGCACCACGACATCACCGCGACGTACCGGTTGCGGAATCCGACCAGGTAGACGAGGTGCACGGCGAGCCACAGGAACCAGGCGAGCACACCGGTCAGCTCGATCTTGCCGACGCGGGTGATGGCACGGAACCGGTTGATGATCGCCATGCTGCCCTTGTCGCGGTACGTGAACGGCGTGCCGAGGGCGCGTTTCCCGGTGATGATGGCCGCGACGTGGCGTCCACCCTGCATCGCGAACGGCGACTGCGCGGGCAGGTTGTTCAGCGACGCCATGTCGCCGATCGCGTAGACGTCGTCGTAGCGGCCCACTGTGAGGTCCTCGTCGACGAGCAGACGGCCGCCGCGCCCGGTCTCGCAGCCGGTGCGGTCCGCGAGCACCGCCGCGAAGTCGTTGGCCTGGATGCCTGCCGACCAGATGATCGTGTCCGCCGTGAGGCGCTTCTCGAATCCGGTACTCGGCGACGACAGGGTGGCGCCGTGCTCGTCGATGTCGGTCACCATCGTGCCGAGCACCAACTCGACACCGGCCTTTTCGAGCGAATCCTGGGTGTATTTGCTGAGCTTGCCGCCGAACACCGGCAGCGCCTCCCCCGCACCCTCGACGAGGGTGACGGTGACGTCTTCGGACGTGACGTCGCGGAGCGACTTCTCGAAGTAGCGGCCCGCCAGTTCCTTGATCTGACCTGCGAGTTCGACACCGGTCGGGCCGGCACCGATCACGATGAAGTGCAGCAGGTCGCGGCGGCGTTCCGGGTCGGAGGTGGTGTGCGCCTCCTCGAAGCAGCGGACGATCTGCCTGCGCAGCCGGTCGGCGTCGGCGACGGTCTTGAGCGCGTACGTGACCTCGGCGAACTCGTCGCGGCCGAAGTAGGCCTGCCGGGCACCCGTGGCGGCGATGAGGCTGTCGTAGCCGATCGTGTGACTCACGCCGCCGGCCTCGTAGACGACCTCTTTCTTGTCCGGGTCGACGTCGACGACCCGGCCCAGGCGGACGTCGCCGCTGGGGTACTTGGCGAGGATCGCGCGGATGGACGGGGCGATCTCGCCGGGCGAGATGACACCGGTCGCGACCTGGTACAGAAGGGGTTGGAACAGATGCTCGGTGGTCTCGGAAATCAGCACGAACGGCGTGCCGGCCTTGCCGAGCTTCTTCGCCGCCGCGAGTGCGCCGAATCCCGATCCCACGATGACGACCTGTGTGCGATCCACCGAAAACCTCCTACTGCTTCAATGCGTCTACTTAGCTCCGCGTATGAGCTCCACATTAGGGATCGACCGGTGTCAATTGCCAATAAGCTGGGGAAATCGAAATAGTGTTATCTCGATCGCTCATAAGTCTTCCCCGAAGGACGTAACCTCAGGTCATGGAGTTCCGACAGCTTCGCTACTTTCTCGCGGTCGGCGAGGAGGGCAGTTTCTCGCGCGCCGCACAACGCTGCTTCATCTCGCAGTCGGCGATCAGCCATCAGATCGCCAAACTCGAAACCGAGTTGGGCACCACCCTGCTGGAGCGCTCGACGCGCGCCACCCGGCTCACCGCGGCGGGCGAACGACTGATGCCCATCGCCGCCGAGATGATGGGGCTCGAGGCGCGCGCGCTGTCGGTGGGACTCGATCCGCGCAACCGTCTCCGGATCAGCGCGAGCATGAGCTTCGCGACCCAGAGCCTGGAGGCGATATCGCTTGTCCGCGAAGACTTCCCGCAGCTCGACATCGAATTCGTCATCAAGGATTTCACCGACCGGATGACCGCGGTCGCGTCGGGCGACGCCGACCTCGCACTCATCCGCGGCGGCGTCGACCGGCCGGGCCTCGAAACCGTGGAATTCGGGCTCGAAGACCTGGTGATCGTGACGTCGAGCAAACACCCACTGGCCGGGGTCTCGACCGTCGACCTCAGCGAACTGGCGCCGTACCCCCTCCTACTGCCGCCACGGAGCAGCCAGATCCTGATCCACAACGTGGTCGAGGACGCGTTCCGGCAGGTCGGGCAGCGGGTGATGCTCGGGCCGTCGATCCCGAGCGACCACACGGCCACCCTCGACGTCCTCACCACCCCGCGGTCGTGGACGGTGCTGTACGCCGACACCGCCGACGCGACGCCCCGACGGGGGTTGAGTTTCCTGCGCGAGGCGCACGACCGACTGCGCATCCCGGTGTGCGGGGTAGTCCGGAGCGGAACCGCGACGCGACCCGAACTGACCCACCTGTTCCGTGCGCTCGCGCAGTCGATCGCCGGGACCGGCGGAACGGCCGAAATCTAGACGTCGATCAGACCGTGCCTGTCGACCCACGGCAGCACGCGGTCGAGCATCGCGTCGGGAACTTCGAGCTGCGGAGTGTGCCCCACGTCCGCGAGAATCACGCTGTCCCACCGCGGATTTGCCGTCGCCACCTTGCGTGCCGCCGCGACCGGGACCAGCCGGTCGCGGTCGCCGTGGAGCAGCAGCACGGGCTGTGCGATCGACTGCATGACGTCGAGATACCGCCGCGGACGCGCGAGCACGCGCATCAGGGAACGACTGGCCTGAAGGAATGCCGCGTCCTCGGACGGCAGCGCGCGGCGATAACCCACGAGCGCCGTTGCGGCGTCCAGGGAATCCTCCGACGCCCGGCTCGGATCGGCGAAGCACAGGTCGATCGTGCGCTCGACCAACTGCCGGTCCGTCATCTTCCGGCTCGAGTACTGCAGGAACCGCTCGCCCACGAACGGGGTGAAGTACATCGCGAACTGTGCGGCGATCCGTGGGTTCGGGATCCGTTGTGCGACAGGCAGTGCGGGGTCGACCAGGATCAGGGCCGAGACGATCTCCGGGTGCGCCGCCGCCTCGAACAGCGAGATCATGCCGCCCATCGAGTTGCCCATGAGGATCACGGGACGACCGACGACCTCGCGCAGGAAGCGGTGCAGCACCTTCGCGTTGGCGCCGACTCCCGTCCGGCGTCGCCCGGACGGGCTGAGCCCGAACCCGGGGAGATCGACGGTGAGCACGCGGGTGCGCTCCGCGAGCACCGGTGCGATCCGCACCCAGTTCAGGTGCGAGCCGCCCAGTCCGTGGACCATGACCACCGGAGGGAACCCGGTGTCCTCGCCGTATTCGACCCAGTGCACGGGACCGTCGAGGTCGACGATGCTGCCCGCGCCACCCCATCGCTGCGCGAACTCCTGCTGGGCAGGTTCGCCGACTCTGTTCGGATCCACCATGCGTCCGTCCGTTCCGATAGGGCGTGCCGTCTGTTGGGCCTGCCGAGGCCACCGGCCAGTCTACGGAAGCATCGTCGTAATGTTGGGACACATGCAGCGCGGGACGGGGAGAGTTCGATGACGATCGGGGGCGTGCTGCTCGCGGCCGGGGCCGGTTCGCGCATGGGCAAGCCGAAGGCACTCGTCGTCGGCTCGGACGGGGAACCGTGGCTCGCGCGCGGGGTCCGAATCCTGATGGAGGCCGGATGCGAGCCCACCATCGTGGTGCTCGGTGCCCGCGCCGACGAGGCCGAGCACCTCCTGCCCGACGGGGTCCCCGTCACCGTCGGAATCGCGGACGACTGGCAGTCGGGGCTGTCCGCGTCCCTACGTCGCGGACTGGAGGTCGCGACGACGTTCGACGACGTCGACGCCGTCGTCATCACCCTCGTCGATCTCCCCGACCTCGGCGCCGACGCCGTCCGGCGGGTGGCGGCGGTGCCCGGCGACACCCCGGCCGGCGACGCCCGGTCGGCGCTGCGCCAGGCCCACTACGGCGGACGCCCCGGCCACCCGGTACTGATCGGCCGGGACCACTGGCTCCCGTTGCGGCGCAGCCTCACCGGGGACTCCGGCGCACGGAAGTACCTCGCCGCGCACGGCGCCGAGACGGTCGACTGCTCCGATCTGGGAACGGGACGCGACGTCGATTCGCCGCGCGAACTCGGCTAGACCGGCGCACCGTCAGCGGCTGACGGCCTTCTTGTACCGCCGGATGGCAAACGGCACGAAGATCACCAGCAGCACTGCCGACCACAAAAGTGAGGCGATGATCGGGTGCTGCAACGGCCAGGCGTCGGGAACGGTCATGGCCGGGTTGGTGTTTCCGAACAGTTCCCGGACGGCCTGTGTCACCGCGGACACCGGGTTCCATTCGGCGATCACCTTCAGTGGGCCGGGCAGGTTGGTGGTCTCGACGAATGTGTTCGCGATGAAGGAGAGCGGGAAGATGACGATGAAACTGGCGTTGTTGAACACTTCCGGAGTGCGGATCCAGAGCCCGACCACCGCCATCACCCAGGACAGGGCGTAGGCGAACAACAGCAGGAGCAGGTAGCCGAGGAGCGCTTCGCCGAGACTCGAGTGGATGCGCCACCCGATGATCAGACCGGTCAGCGACATCACGACGAGGCTGACGATGTTGATCAGGACGTCCGTGGACGTTCGGCCGAGGAGGACGGCGGACGGGGCCATCGGCAGCGACCGGAATCGGTCGATGATCCCCTTCTGCAGATCCTCGACCATCCCGAGGCCCGTCCACGTGGCCCCGAAGATGACTGTCTGCGTGAAGATTCCGGCGATCAGGAATTCGCGGTACGACATTCCGGGAACCTGGATCGCGCTACCGAAGACGTACGCGAACAGCAGCACGAACATGATCGGCGACAACGTGGTGAACACGATGAGGTCGGGGACGCGCTTGATCTTGATCATGTTGCGTTTGGCGATCGTGAGCCCGTCCGCGAGCGCGGTGTGCACGGACGCCGTCTGTGGGGCGCTCATGAGACTTGCTCCTCTTCGGCTTCGTGTCCGGTCAGGGTGAGGAAGACGTCGTCCAGGGTCGGTCTGCGCAGACCGACGTCGAACACCTTCACTCCTCGATTCGAGAGTCGGCCCAGTGCCTCGACGAGGGCATCGGCGCCGCCGGACACCGGCACCGTCACCCGGCGGACGTTCTCTTCGACCAGGATGTCGCCGGCGGCGAGGGGAGCTAGTTCTTCGCGCACCACGGAGAGGTCGACGCCCTCCCGCACGCTCAGCTCGATGCGTTCACCACCAACGCGGTCCTTCAGTTCGTCGGCGGTTCCGCGCGCGATGACGGAGCCGTGGTCGATCACCGCGATCTGGTCGGCGAGGCGCTCGGCTTCCTCCATGTACTGCGTCGTCAGCAGCAGGGTGGTGCCCCTGGCGACGAGGTTGTCGATGACGTCCCACAGCGCCAGCCGGGCGCGGGGGTCGAGTCCGGTGGTCGGTTCGTCCAGGAACAGCACTTCCGGCTCGGCCACCAGCGCTCCGGCGAGGTCCAGACGGCGGCGCATGCCGCCCGAGTAGCCCTTGACGGGGCGATCGCCCGCCTCGACCAGGTCGAACTGTTCGAGCAGTTCGCGGGCTCGCGCCTTACTGCGTTTGGCCCCGAGGTGGTAGAGCCGCCCGACCATGTCGAGGTTCTCGAAACCGGTGAGGTACTCGTCGACGGCCGCGTATTGCCCCGACGCGCCGATCCGGGACCGGAGCACCCGCGCGTCGTGGACGACGTCGAGACCGGCGACCTGCGCGCGGCCTGCGTCCGGGACGAGGAGGGTGGTGAAGACCCGCACCGCCGTGGTCTTGCCTGCGCCGTTCGGGCCGAGCAGGGCCATGACCGTTCCAGAGGGGACCGCGAGGTCGACCCCGTCCAGCGCTGTGACCTTGCCGTACTTCTTGACCAGACCCTCTGCCGTTATCGCATCGACCATCAGAAGTTCCCATCCGTTGGCGTGTCGACCCAGTGTGACTCGAGGCACCGACAGGTGCAGGGGAATATTCGCCGTTCCGGGCAGGCCCTGTGCGGCGGTAGTCTGAAATTCGAGCAGGTCAGCGCGCAGATCTTCGGCAGGAGACCAGGATGTCGGATGCGGCGTCGGAACTCCGGACGGGCCGTGCGGCCTTCGAGCGGGGAGACTGGCGCGACACGTACGCACGCCTGTCGAGCGCCGATCGGCAGGACCCGCTGCCGGGTGCCGACCTCGAACTGCTCGCCACCGCCGCCTACCTGCTCGGTGAGGACGACGCCAGCACCGAGTGGTGGGAGCGGGCGGTGCACGAGTGGACCCGCACGGGTCGACCGGTGCGCTCGGCGCGGTGCGCGTTCTGGCTCTCGTTCGGCCTGCTCATGCGCGGCGAGCACGCCCGCGGCGGCGGTTGGCTGGGCAAGGCCCAGCGACTGCTCGACACCGCGGGTGTGGACTGCGCGGAGCGTGGCTACCTGCTGGTGCCGCAGGGGCTGCGCCGGATCGACGACGGCGACGGCACCGCGGCCCGGGACATCTTCCGCGCGATCACGGACGTCGGCATCCGGTTCGCCGACCCCGATCTGACGACGCTCGGAGTGCTGGGCACCGGCCATTCGCTCGTCCTGCTGGGGAACGTCGAGGAGGCGGTCTCCGCGTTCGACGAGGCGATGGTCGGGGTGACGTCCGACAACGTGTCCCCGGTGGTCGCGGGGATCGTGTACTGCGCCGTGATCGAGCAGTGCCAGAACATCTGCGACCTCCGGAGGTCGAGGGAATGGACTGTGGCGCTGGAGGAGTGGTGCTCTTCGCAACCCGGCCTCGTCCCCTACCGCGGTCAGTGCCTCGTCCACCGTGCCGAGATCCTGCAACTGCAGGGCGACTGGCCGACGGCGATGGACTCGGCGCGGCGGGCGCACGAACGACTCGGCGCGCAACCCGCGGCCGGGTCCGCCGCCTACGTGATGGCCGACCTCCACCGCCTGCGCGGCGAGGTCGCGCAGGCCGAGAAGTTGTTCCTCGAGGCGAACCGCTTGGGCAGGCGCCCGCAACCCGGACTCGCGCTGCTGCGGATGGCGCAGGGTCGGGTCGGCAGCGCGGCCGCGTCGATCCGCTGCGCGGTGGACGAAGCCACCGGCGACGTGGAACGCGCCCGACTGCTGCCCGCGTGCGTGGAGATCCTGCTCGTCGCCGGCGACGTCCCGGCGGCGACGTCCGCTGCGGACGAACTCGACTCGACGGCAACCCGGTTCGCGATTCCCTATCTGTGCGCCCTGGCCGCGCAGGCTTCGGGATCGGTGCTGCACGCAGAGGGCCGGGGCAGCGACGCGCTGACCGTCCTGCGCGACGCGTGGCGGCGCTGGCAGGAGATCGGCGCGCCCTACGAGTGCGCGCGGGTCCGGGAGTCGGTCGCGCTGGTGTGCCGCGACCTCGGCGACGACGACACCGCGCAGATGGAGCACGATCTCGCGTCCGCCACGTACCGGCAACTGGGCGCGCTCCCCGACCTCGAGCGACTGCGGGTGGAATTCAGTCCCGACTCCGCGGACTCCACTCCGCTGACCCCGCGTGAAGTGTGCGTGCTCCGCCTCGTCGCGGCGGGCAAGAGCAACCGGGCTGTCGCGACGGAACTGTTCCTCAGCGAAAAGACGGTCGCGCGGCACCTGAGCAACATCTTCGTCAAACTGGGGATCTCGTCGCGGTCGGCGGCCACCGCCTATGCCTACGAGCATCACCTCGTCGGCCCGGCTACATGAAAGTACCCATACGGTCGTACGTATCTGCGCCTTTCTCCCGACGCGCCCGGATCGGTCCGCTCAATAACGTTGAGCACAACCACCGAACGCCGAGGGAAGAAGGCACACCATGTCCACGGAACGTTTCGACACGATCGTGATCGGTGCCGGGCAGGCCGGCCTCGCCACCGGCTACCACCTCGCCCAACGCGGGCAGCAGTTCGTGATCCTCGACGCCCACGACCGCGTCGGGGACGTGTGGCGGGAACGGTTCGACTCGCTCCGCCTCTACAGTCCCGCACAGTACGACGGGCTGCCCGGCTGGGGAATCCCCGCCCCCGCGTGGTCGTGGCCCGGGAAGGACGAGGTCGCCGACTACTTCGAGGCCTACGCGGAGCGGTTCGCGCTGCCGGTCCGGACCGGCATCACCGTGGACGGGCTGACCCGCCTCGGCGACCGCTACGTCGTCACCGCCGGAACGGACCGATACGAGGCCGGCAACGTCGTCGTCGCGTCCGGCACCTGGCAGACCCCGGTCATCCCCGACCTCGCCGACCGCCTCGACCCCCGCATCCGGCAACTGCATTCCAGCGACTACCACAATCCCTCCCAACTGCAGGACGGGCCGGTGCTGGTGGTCGGGTGCAGCCACTCCGGCGCGGACATCGCCCTGGAGGCCTCCCGTTCGCACCGCACCACGATCTGCGGTCCCGTCCGCGGCGAGGTGCCGTTCGACCTCGAGGGACGCGCCGCACACGTCGCGATCCCGATCATGTGGTTCATGGCGAATCACGTTCTGACGGAACGCACCCCCGTCGGCCGAAAGATGCGCGCCCACGTCCGCTCGGGCGGCGGCCCACTGCTGCGGGTCAAGCGGGCCGACCTGGCCGCGGCCGGTGTGGACCACTTCCCCGCGAAGGTCACCGACGTGCGCGACGGCCGACCGGTCCTGGACGACGGCACCGCACTCGACGTCCGCAACGTGATCTGGTGCACCGGGTTCCGCAAGGACACGACCTGGATCCAGATCCCCGTCACCGGTGCGGACGGGTGGCCCGATCAGTCCCGTGGAGTCTCACCCGACCATCCGGGACTGTATTTCGTGGGACTGCCTTTCCTGCAGGCGTTCGCGTCGATGCTCACCGGCGGCGTGGGCCGCGACGCCGGGTACGTCGCGAAACACATTGCGCGCAGGCAGTCGCGGGCCGGTGTCAGGCCGTCAGCACCAACCCCGACGTAGGCACCCCCGTGCCTGCGGTGACGAGGACGTTCTGCGCACCGGAGACCTGGTTGACGGACGTGCCGCGGATCTGCCGCACGCCCTCGGCGATGCCGTTCATGCCGTGGATGTAGGCCTCCCCGAGCTGACCTCCGTGGGTGTTGAGCGGCAGGCTGCCGTCGAGATCGATGGTGCCGCCGGCGATGAAATCCTTGGCCTCGCCGCCACCGCAGAAGCCGAGCTCTTCGAGCTGCATCAATACGTATGGAGTGAAATGGTCGTACAGGATTGCCAGATCCATGTCCTGCGGTCCGAGTCCGGCCTGATCCCACAGCTGCCTGCCGACCAGTTCCATCTCGGGCAGTCCCGCGAGCTCGGGCCGGTAGTAGCTGGTCATGATGTACTGGTCGCTGCCGCTCCCCTGGGCTGCCGCCGCGATCACGGCCGGCTTCTGCTTCAGGTCCTTCGCCCGCTCCGGCGACGTGACGACGATCGCGATGCCGCCGTCGGACTCCTGACAGCAGTCGAGCAGGTGCAGCGGTTCGGCTATGAACCGGGAATTCTGGTGGTCCTCGAGGGTGATCGGCTTGCCGTGGAAGAAGGCGTTCGGATTGGTGGCCGCGTGCTTGCGGTCGGTGACCGCGACCCGTCCGAAGTCCTCACTCGTGGCGCCGTATTCGTGCATGTACCGCTGGGCGACCATCGCGACGAACGCTGCAGGCGTCGACAGGCCGTGCGGGTAGGAGAACGCGTTGTCGGTGCCGGACGAGTTCACCTGCTGCACCAGACCGGAGTTCACCTGCCCGAACCGCATCCCCGACCGCTCGTTGAACGCCCGGTACGCCACCACCACGTCGGCGACGCCGGTGGCCACGGCCATCGCGGCCTGCTGCACGGTGGCGCACGCCGCGCCGCCGCCGTAGTGGATGCGGCTGAAGAACTTCAGGTCCGGGATGCCGACCGAACGGGCCACGGCTGCTTCGGTGTTGGTGTCCATCGTGAAGGACGTGAGCCCGTCGACGTCCGCGGGTGTCAGCCCGGCGTCCTCGAGTGCCGCCGTGACGGCCTCCGCCGCCAGCCGTAATTCGCTGCGGCCCGAGTCCTTCGAGAAGTCGGTGGCGCCGATCCCGGCGATGACAGCCTTGCCCGACAGCCCGCTCATGCACCCGCTCCGTTCGTGCGTCCGTCCAGGACGAGGGTCACCTTCGACGTGATGTGGTTGCCGAGATCGTTCTTCCCGACGACGTCGAGCGTGACGACGCCGTCGTCCACCGACTCCACCGTGCCGCTCAGCGTGAGCGTGTCGTAGGCGTACCACGGCACCCCGAGGCGCAGCGCGATCGACTTGATCACCGCGGTCGGTCCCGCCCAGTCGGTGACGAACCGCTGCACCAGACCGGTGTCGGTGAGGATGTTGACGAAGATGTCCTTCGATCCGCGCTGCTGCGCCAGGTCGCGGTCGTGGTGGACGTCCTGGAAGTCGCGCGTCGCCAGTGCGGCCGAGACGACGAACGTCGGGTCGCCGGTGACGGACAGCTCCGGAAGCGTGGTTCCCACTACGACATCGAGAGTGGACGTCATGACTGCTCCTTCGCTCCGCGCTGCCACGCGTACAGGGTCCACGGCGCGCCGCCCGTCTCGTCGTCGCCCGGGAAGTCGAGGTAGATCGCCTCCACCGGCATCCCGATCGTCACGTCGGCGGGCGCGACCCCGCGCAGTTCGCCGAGCATGCGGACGCCTTCCTCCAGTTCGACCAGCGCCACCACGAACGGCAGCGAGCGTCCCGGGACCTTCGGCGCGTGGTGGATCACGTAACTGAACACCGTGCCGCGACCCGACGCGACGACGTAATCCGTCGTCTCCGCCTTGTCCTTCCACAGCGCGGGCACCGGCGGGTGCTGCAGCGTCCCGTCCTCGCGCTGCTGGATCCGCAGTTCGTGCGCGGCCACGCCGTCCCAGAAGAATTGGGTGTCCTGCGAGGCGCTGGGCCGCATCATCCTCGACGGGTCCAGGTCGTCGTAGGACGCACTCTGCCCGTTCCCCGACGACCCCGGCCTATCGGTCTTCGGCATGAACTTCAGGATCCGGAACAGCATCTCGGCCACCGGTTCGCCTGCGGCGTCGCGCCACACACTGCGGGTGTTGAAGAACCAGCCCTCGCCGAGGCCCGTCTTCTTCGGGCCGACCACGTCCTCGAGGGTCGTGGTGATGGTGACCTCCTCGCCGACCTTCAGGTAGCGGTGGTAGACCTGATCGCAGTTGGTGGCGACGACGGACGTGAACCCGGCCTCGTCGAGGATGGTCGTCATGCGCCCGAGCGGGTCGTCGGTTTGCCGAACGGCGTTCAGGCCCTGCATCGTCCACACCTGCGCCATCGCGGGCGGGGCGACGATGCCGTCGTGTCCCGCGGCCCGCGCCGCCGCCTCGTCGACGTAGATCGGATTCTTGTCGCCGATCGCCTCCACCCAGTTGCGGATCATCGGCAGGTTGATCGGGTCCCGTCCGGGCCGGGGAGCGCTCGGGCCCGCCGACCGGACCTCTTCTGCGGCAGCGAGAATCTGTTCGGAACTCATTTCGCGCGGCGCTCCTATCGCGGGACTCGGGGAAGTTTCAGGCCGGCTGTCGCGATCAGTTCGCGCATCACCTCGTTGACCCCGCCGCCGAACGTGATGACGAGGTTGCGCTTCACCTGCATGTCGAGCCATGTCACGAGGTCGGCGGTCTCCGGCTCGGACGGGTCGCCGTAGCGTCCGACGATCTCCTCCGCGAGCCTGCCGATGCGCTGAATACGTTCGGTGGCGAACACTTTCGTCGCGGACGCGTCGGCGACGTCGACGGCGTCCGACTCACTGGACGCCACCTGCCAGTTGAGGAGTTCGTTGAGGCGGTACGTCGCGTGGATCTCGCCGAGCACGCGCCGGACGTCCGGTTCGCCGAGCAGGTCGTGCGCGGCCGCCCAGTTGCGGATACGGTCGTAGAGTCCCCCGACCCGGCCGGCGGGCCCGAGCATGACCCGTTCGTGGTTGAGCTGGGTGGTGATCAGGCGCCAGCCCTGATTCTCCTCGCCCACCAGCATGTTCGCGGGCACCCGGACGTCGGAGTAGTACGTGGCGTTGACGTGGTGGGCGCCGTCGCACGTGATGATCGGTGTCCAGCTGTAGCCGGGGTCCTTGGTGTCCATGATCAGGATGGAGATGCCGCGGTGCCGCGAGTCGGCCGAACCGGTGCGGACGGCGAGCCACAGGTAGTCGGCGTCGTGGCCGCCGGTGGTGAAGATCTTCTGGCCGTTGACGATGTACTCGTCCCCCACCCGGGTGGCCGTGGTCCGCAGCGCCGCCAAGTCGGTACCCGCCTCGGGTTCGGTGTAGCCGATCGCGAAGTGCACCTCGCCCGCCAGGATCGCGGGCAGGAACTTGCGCTTCTGCTCCTCGGTCCCGTAGGTCTGCAGCGTCGGCCCGACCGTCTGCAGCGTCACCGACGGCAGCGGAACATCGGCGCGCACAGCCTCGTTCACGAAGATCTGCTGCTCGATCTCCCCGAAACCGCGGCCGCCGAACTCCACCGGCCAGCCCACCCCGAGCCAGCCGTCCTTGCCCATCCGGCGGATGACCTCGCGGTAGGTGGCGCCGTGGCGCTCGGTGCGCATCACCTCCGCCTCGGCCGGGGAGATCAGCCCGGAGAAGTAGCGCCGGAGTTCCGCCTGCAGCTCCCGCTGCTCGTCGGTCAGATCGATGAACACCGGGCCCCCACGAGGTCGAGTCGGTACGAGGCGCCGCCCACGAGGCGGGCCAGGTCTTTGGCGGTCGAGTAGTAGCGGTGCAGTGGGTACGTCACGTCGACGCCGATGCCACCGTGCAGGTGGTGCAGCACCTGCATGGCGGCGGGCACCTCGGCGGCGATCCAGTAGGCCATCACGTCCAGATCGTCCTGTGCGTCCAGGCCCTCGGACACCCGCCACGACGCCGCGAGCGCCGACACGTGGAGGGTGCGGGACGTGACGTAGACGTCGGCGATCTGCTGCGAGACGGCCTGGAACGTCGCGAGCGGCTTGCCGAACTGGTGCCGGGTGGCCAGGTGCTCACCCGCCAGAACCGTTGCACCGGAGAGCAGTCCGTCGGCCACCGCCCCGATCGATGCGAGCGCGATCCGGTACAGCGTCTGCACCGCGTTGTCGCCGGCCGCGAGCAGTTCGCCTCGCACCCGGTCGAACGTGACCGCGAATTCGGGGCTGCCCGACGCCGAGGGCGTCGGCGCGAGCGTGACACCGTCCGCGCTTGGATCCACCAGCACCACCCCGGTGTCCGTCGGCACCAGGATCCGGTGCGCCTGCTCGGCGTACGGAACCGCGAGCACGCGCCCGGTGACGGAGTGGCCGTCGCCGTCCGCGACCGCCGTCACCGACGGCCGTGCCGGGAACTGCGCCCCGGGTTCGGCGAGCGCCGCGGTGAACGTGCGACCGCCCGCGAGGCCGGTGAGCAGCGCGTCCTGCTGCGCGTCGTCGCCCAGCGCGACGATGGGCAGCACCCCGAATCCGAGCGTCGCGAGGGCCGGGACCTGGGCCGCCTTCCGCCCGACCTCGGTGAGCAGCGCACCGACGTCGGTGACCGACAGCCCTTCACCGCCGAGACGTTCCGGCAGTGCGAGGGTCAGCAGGTCGGCGTCGGCGAAGGCGGCCCAGAGGGCGTCGCCGTCGAGGTCGCGGGCCAGTAGTCCGGCCGCGACCTGGGCCACGGCCTCCTGGGTTTCGTCTCGAGTGAAGTCCACGCTGACAATCCCACTTTCGATTTAGAACGTGTTCTAGTTGTATCACCATCCCGGACCCCGCGGAAGGCCGAGCGGGAGTCGGCTCAGCCGCGCGGCAGCCCGAGAATCCGCTCGGCCGCCACGGTCAGCAGGATCTGCGTCGTTCCGCCCGCGATGGACAGGCAGCGGGTGTTCAGGAACTCGCGTGCAAGCGGACCCTCCACCCAGCCGTCCGTGCCGCCGAGTTCCATCGCGAATTCCGCGACCGCCTGCCGCTGACGGACGCCCACCAGCTTGCGGACGCTCGATTCCGGCCCGGGGTCCTGGCCGTCCAGCTGCCGGAGGGTGGTGCGCAGTTCCAGTTGCGAGCCGACGAGCGCGTTGCCGATGAGCCGGCCGAGCGTGTCGTCGGTGACCGGGTCGCCGTCGCCCGCGAGCGCCAGCAGTTCCTCCGTCGCCGCACCGAGCGAGGAGCCCCCGCCCATCGCGACCCGCTCGTTCGCCAGCGTGGTGCGGGCCAGCTTCCAGCCGTCGCCGAGATTCCCGACAACCAGGTCGTCCGGCACGAATACGTCCTCGAGGTACACCTCGTTGAACAGGGCGTCGCCGGTGATCTCGCGCAGCGGCGAGATGGTGATGCCGGGACTCGTCATGTCGACGAGGAAGTAGCTGATGCCCTTGTGTTTGGGCGCCTCCCGATCGGTGCGCGCCAGGCAGATCGCCCAGTCCGCCTCCTGCGCCCTCGACGTCCACACCTTCTGGCCGTTCAGCCGCCACCCGCCGTCCACCTTCTCCGCCGACGTCCGCAGCGCCGCCAGGTCGGAGCCGGCGCCAGGTTCGCTGAACAGCTGGCACCAGATGATCTCGCCGCGCAGCGTCGGGGTGGCGAAACGCTCGATCTGCTCGGCGCTGCCGTGCTCGAGGATGGTCGGCACCGCCCACCAGCCGATCACCAGGTCGGGTCTGCCGACCCCGGCGGCCGCCAGTTCCTCCTCGATCAGGATCTGCTCCGCGGCGCGCGCACCTCGCCCGTAGGGAGCGGGCCAGTGCGGGGCCAGGTAACCCGACTCGGCCAGGGCCGCGCGTCGCTCCGGCCCCGGCCGCGCCACCAGCGCGGCGATGTCGGCGTGGATCCGCGCCCGCTCCTCACTTAGGCCCGTCAGGTCGATCGACAGGTGCCTGCGAGCGCCCGCCCGGGTCAGTTCCGTGACCCGCGACCGCCAGCGGGCGGAGCCGCCGAGCAGCTGGCGCAGCGACGTCGCCCGGCGCAGGTAGAAGTGGGTGTCGTGCTCCCACGTGAAGCCGATTCCGCCGAGCACCTGGATGCAGTCCTTGGCGGTCTCGACGGCGGCGTCGAGCGTGATCGTCGCCGCCACCGCCGCCGCAACCGGGAGCTCGCCACCGTCCGCATTCCACGCGTCCTCCGCCGCGACGGCCGCGTCCCACGCCGCGGCCCCGGACTGTTCGACGCGGCACAGCATCTCCGCGCACAGGTGTTTGATCGCCTGGAACGATCCGATCGGTTTGCCGAACTGCTCGCGAATCTTGGCGTACTCCACCGCCGTTCGCAGACACCACGCCGCGATGCCGGACGCCTCCGCGGCGGCCAGGGTCGCGGCGAGGTCGGACACCAGCCCCTCCCGCACCCCCGTGACCACACGGTCGGCCGCCACCGCCACCCCGTCGCACCGCACCCGCGCGAGAGGACGGCTCTTGTCGATCGTGTCGGCGATCGTGATGTCGAGGCCGTCGGACTCACCGTCGACCAGGCACCACACCACCTGCTCGCCCGTGTCGGCCGGTAACAGCACGGTCACTCCCGCGTCGCCGCCGATCGCGAAGCCGGCGTCGCCGGTGACCGTCAACCCGCCGTCGGCGCTGAGGGTCGCGTTCACCGGGGAGTTGCCGAGAGCCACCGCGCACGGCATCGCGCCGTCGGCGAGGTCCTCGGACCATCGTTTCGCGGCGGCGCCGGAGCTGCGCCCGACGACGAGAGCGGCCAGCGCGGTGGAGAGAACAGGACCCGGGACGAGTTCGGTCGCGGCCTGTTCGAGCATCGCGGCGAGATCGACGATCTCCGCCCCCGACCCACCGACCTCTTCGGGTACGGCAACCGAGAAAATTCCGAGCGAAGAGAAGGCCGGCCACGACGTGTGCCACGAATCTGCTGGTCCTTGCCGTACTGTGACCAGCGGGTCCGTCGACCGCGCCCAAGCCTGGATCGCACCCGCTGCAGCCTTCTGTTCCTCGGTGGTGGCGATAGTCACAACGGGTATCCGCCTCTCCTGAATGACACATTCGTCTAGAACGTGTTCTAATATGACACCTGGCCATGAGTCAAGGCGCGAAGGAAAACAGGTAATGACGACCAGCTCCCGATCACGGTCCACGACGGTCGCTGCGGCGACGCTGGGCGAGGACGATCTCAGTTCCAACGCGCAGAAGGAACGGCGCAAGCGGATCCTCGACGCGACCCTGGCCCTGGCGTCCAAGGGCGGATACGAAGCCGTGCAGATGCGTGCCGTCGCCGAACGCGCCGACGTCGCCGTGGGAACGCTGTACCGGTACTTCCCGTCCAAGGTGCACCTGCTGGTGTCGGCGCTCGCCCGCGAGTTCGAGCGGATCGACTCCCGCGGAAAGAACCCGCCGGGCCGGAACCCACTCGAGCGGATGCAGCTGATCCTCAGCCAGATCACCCGCGCCATGCAGCGCGACCCGCTGCTGACCGAGGCCATGACGCGCGCGTTCATGTTCGCCGACGCGTCCGCCGCCGCCGAGGTCGATCAGGTGGGCAAGCTGATGGACCGGCTGTTCGCCCGCGCGATGACGGACACCGAACCCACCGAGGACCAGCTGGCCGTCGCCCGCGTCATCTCCGACGTGTGGCTGTCGAACCTGGTGGCCTGGCTCACACGGCGGTCGTCCGCGACCGATGTCGCGAATCGGCTCGAACTCACCGTCGAACTGCTGCTCGGTGACGGGAGCCGCAGACCCGAATAGGACGCGATCGGGGCACAGCCCCGGCCGAGAACGCGCCCACATCCGTCACATCCCCTAGATTTGAACGTGTGAGCGCCCATGATCTGCCCATCGAACTTCGTCGTGCCCTCTCCCGGGTCGCGCGGACCCCTCGCCTGCTCGTCGCGTCCGATTACGACGGCACGATGGCTCCCATCGTCTCCGATCCCGAAAAGGCGTTTCCCCACGCCGAATCGGTGCGCGCTCTCCGCGCCCTGGCCAGCCTCGCCGGAACCACGGCGGCCGTGATCTCGGGCCGGGCGCTCAAAGACCTCGCCGCGCTGTCGCGGCTGCCCGCCGAGGTTCAACTCGTCGGCAGCCACGGCTCGGAATTCGACATCGGGTTCATCCATGCGATCGACGCGGACGCCAAGAAACTTCTCGGAGAGATCACCGAGGAACTCAGGCGGATCTCCGCCCTGCACGACGGCACGTCGGTGGAGGCGAAGCCGGCGAGCGTCGCCCTGCACGTCCGCAACGCCGACGCCGAGGAAGGCGCCCGCGCACTGGCCGCGGTGCGCGCCGACGCCGGGCAGCGGGTGGGCGTGCAGGTCACCGAGGGCAAGTCCGTCATCGAACTGGCCGTCGTCGCCACCGACAAGGGCCATGCCCTCGACCTGATCCGCCACCAGGACGGCGCGACCGCGGCAGTGTTCGTCGGCGACGACGTCACCGACGAGAAGGCGTTCGCACGCCTCCAGGGCCCCGACCTCGGTGTGAAGGTCGGCCCCGGCGACAGCCTCGCCGAATTCCGGGTGTCGAGCACCGAGGACGTCGCCGCGGCCCTCGCGTTCCTGCTCGAGGAGCGCCGCACCTGGCTGTCCGGGGCACACGCGCCGCCGATCGAGCGCCTCACCATGCTCGCCAGCCCGCGGACCGTCGCCCTCGTCACCCCGGACGCGACCCTCACCTGGTTGTGTCATCCCGAGCCCGACTCCGCGTCCGTGTTCGCACACCTGCTCGGTGGACCGGAAGCCGGCCATTTCAGCGTCGGCCCGCACCGCAGCGCCCTGCCGCTGAGCCAGCGGTACATCGACAGCACGATGACCGTGCAGACCCGGTGGGCCAGCCTGTCCGTCACCGACTACCTGCCGCACGACGTACGCCTGGGCCGCACCGACCTGACCCGGGTGATCAGCGGGCAGGCCGCCGCCGTCGTGACGTTCGCACCGCGGCCCGAGTTCGGTCAGGGCCAGGTCATCCTCGAGGCGGTCAGCGAGGGACTGCGGGTGCACGGCACCAACGAGCCGATCGTGCTGCGCTCCCCCGGCGTGCAGTGGAACGTCACCTCCGACGGCAACCAGCAGACCGCGCATGCCGTCGTCGATCCGTCCCGTGGCGACATCGTCCTGGAATTGCGTTGCGGCACCGAGGAACTCGGACCGTCCGAGACCCCGGAGGCGGAACGCCGCGCGCTGGCCGAATCGTACTGGTCGGACTGGGCGAAGAGCCTCACCCTGCCCACGCTCAAACCCGACCTGATGAAGCGCTCCGCGCTCACCCTCCGCGGCCTGGTGCACGTCGACTCCGGCGCGATCATGGCGGCCGCCACCACCTCGCTGCCCGAGGAGATCGGCGGCGTCCGCAACTGGGACTACCGCTACTGCTGGCTCCGCGACGCCGCACTCACCGCGTCCGCGCTCGTCAGCCTCGGTTCGCTCAGCGAGGCCGAGGGCTACCTCGACTGGGTGCACGACGTCCTCGAGACGCTGCCCGGCCCCGAACGCCTGCACCCCCTCTACACGCTGCACGGTGGCGGTCTGCCGCCCGAGGCCGTCATCGACTCGCTGCCCGGGTACGCGGGCTCGCGTCCCGTCCGCATCGGCAACGCGGCCAACCAGCAGGTGCAACTCGACGTGTTCGGCCCCATCGTCGAACTCATCCACGACCTCTCCCACGCCCGCGAGAAGCAGGGCGCCCCGGTGGCGCTCAACGACCGCGACTGGGAACTGGTCTGCGCCATGGTCGAGGCCGTCGAACGTCGCTGGTTCGAACCCGACCACGGCATCTGGGAGATCCGCGACAACCCCCGTCACCACGTGTATTCCAAGGTGATGGGGTGGGTCACCATCGACCGCGCGGTGGCGCTGGCCGAG
The DNA here is from genome assembly GCF_019378875.1 of Rhodococcus sp. USK10. Lineage (NCBI taxonomy): Bacteria > Bacillati > Actinomycetota > Actinomycetes > Mycobacteriales > Nocardiaceae > Rhodococcus > Rhodococcus sp. USK10. The sequence continues at coordinate 5,337,283 of NZ_CP076048.1, read as the reverse complement.
CACTTCGGGCGAGACATCGAGCCCGGGTGGACGCCGTTGCGCGACAAGATCGCGGACGAGGTGCGCGAGAAGGGCTGGAAGGACGAGGTCCGCTCGTACACCGCCGCCTACGACGGCACCGACCTCGACGCCGCCACGCTGTACATCGGACTGTCCGGGCTGATCGACCCGTCGGACGAGAAGTTCGCGGCCACCGTCACGGCCACCGAGGCGGAATTGCGCAGCGGCTCGACCGTGTACCGGTACCACCACGACGACGGACTGCCCGGCACCGAGGGCGGGTTCCACCTCTGCGCCGCCTGGCTGGTGGAGGCGTACCTGCTGATCGGTCAGCGGTCGCAGGCGGAGGCGCTGTTCGCACAACTCGTCGACGCCGCCGGACCGACCGGACTGCTCAGCGAGGAGTACGACCCCGTCGCCGAGCGGTCGCTGGGCAACCATCCCCAGGCGTACAGCCACCTGGGTCTGTTGCGCTGCGCCCAGCTCCTGGCCTGAGCCGGAGGCCGGGTCAGCGTCTCGCGGGCCCGGCCGTCGAACCGCGCAGGAGTTCAGTCTCGAGCATCTCGACGGTCGCGACCCCGGAGTGTGATGGGGACATGAGCAGGGCGCCTGCCCGGCGACCCTTCTCCTCCTGGGGTTGCCGCACGGTGGTCAGGCCCTCGCGCAGTGCGTCGTCGACGCCGTCGAATCCGGTGACCGACAGCTGACCGGGCACGTCGATGCCCTGCCAGCGCGCCCAGTCCAGCGCGCCGAGCGCGAGGACGTCGGTGGTGCACACGAGCGCGGTGATCCGGGGATTCACACCGAGCGCCTGCGCGGCGGCGGCGTGCCCCGCCTTCCCGGTGTGCTCGAAGCGTTCGACGACGGTGAGGGTCTGCGGGTCCAGGCCCGCGTCGGCCATCGCGTCGCGCACTCCCTCGATGCGTTCGCGCTGGACGTGGAAGTTCGGCGACCGCAGGCGCTCCGCGTCGGCGACCCCGTCCGAACGGTCCCGCCCCAACCGCATGCTCAGCACGCCGATGTCGCGGTGGCCGAGGCCGATCAGATAGTCGGCGAGTCCGCGCATCGCACCGCGGTCGTCGATGCCGATGAGCGACGCCCCCGGGATCTCCCGGGGCTGATCGCACACGACCATCGGCAGGTGCCGCTCGCACACCGCCGCGAGGTACGGGTCGTCGTCCGCCACCGAGTACACGACGAACCCGTCGACACCCGCCTGCTGCACGACCGCCGCGGCGTCCGCCTCCTCCCGACCCGGGCCTGCCGGGATCAGGAGCAGACCCTGCCCGGCGGCCTCGCACGACTCGGCCAGCCCGGACAGGAAGCTCATCGCGGCGGGGTCGCGGAAGGAGTAGCTGAGGGCCTCGGTGAGCAGCAGTCCCACGGCGCCGGCCTTGCGGGTGCGCAGGGACCGGGCCACCGGGTCGGGGCCCGGGTAGCCGCGGCGCTTCGCCGCCTGCAGCACCCGGTCGCGGAGTTCCGCGGAGAGTTGATCCGGCCGGTTGTAGGCGTTGGACACCGTCGTTCGCGAAATATTGAGCTCGGCCGCGAGCGACGCCAGCGTGGCTTGGCGACGTGGCTGTCGAGACCTGGGCATAGGGGGACGTTAGTACCTGGCTCGGGTTCGGGCTCGTCGGGGCTGCACCGAAAGTGCACTACCAGGACCGATCCGCTAAAGTGCAACGGTAACGGTTTCCAATAGCGTTTAGCGATTCGTTCTGTCAGGAGTTCTCTGTGCGCGCTTCCTCAGGTTTTCGTGCGGCCACGGCGGCCGTCGGGCTGTCGTTCGCCGCGGCCCTCACCCTCACCGCGTGCGGCTCCGACACGACCGGCGACGGCACCCTGACCGTCGTCGCGTCGACGAACGTCTGGGGCAGCGTCGCCCAAGCCGTCGCCGGCGACAAGGTGGACGTCACCTCGATCATCACCGAACCGTCGTCCGACCCGCACTCCTTCGAGGCGAGCCCCACCGACGCCGCCAAGCTCACCGACGCGTCGCTGATCGTCTACAACGGCGGCGGGTACGACCACTTCGTCGACGACATCATCGGCACCGGCAACAGCGACCAGCTCACGGTCAACGCGTTCGACCTGCTCGAGGGCGGCGCGCACGCGGGCGAGCACTCGGACGGCGGTGACTCGGACGGCGGTGACTCGCATGAGGGTCACGACCACGGCGACGTCAACGAACACGTCTGGTTCGACGTCGACACCGTCGATGCCACCGCGCAGTCCATCGCCGACAAGCTCGGCCAACTCGACCCCGGCAACGCCGACGCTTACAAGGCCAACGCCGCCACCTTCCACGGCCGGCTCGAGCAGATCTCCGCGATCACCGACGGCATCGCGGCAGCGCACAAGGACGCACCCGTCGCGCAGACCGAACCGATCGCCTACTACCTGCTCCAGTCCGCAGGACTGAAGGATGTCACCCCGCCCGATTTCACGAGCGCCATCGAGAACGGCAACGACCCCGCTCCCGCCGCCATCGCCGCCACACGACAGCTGCTCACCGGCAAGCAGGTGCAGGCCCTCGTCTACAACGTGCAGACACAGGACCGGGTCACCCAGGACGTGCGCGCCACGGCCGAGTCGGCGGGCATCCCCGTCGTCGAGGTGACCGAAACCCTGCCCGAAGGCCTGGACTACATTCAGTGGCAGACCAACACCGCCGAGTCGCTTGCCGCGGCTCTGCAATAGAACTGATCGGCTTGTGACAGAACCCACTTCGAAGAACGCCGGCAACGGTCGCGTCCCCGCACTGGAATTGACGGGGGCGCGACTGTCCTTCGGCGAACGCACACTCTGGCAGGACCTCGACCTCACCGTGGAACCCGGCGAATTCGTCGCCGTCCTCGGACCCAACGGGTCGGGCAAGACGTCGCTGCTCAAGGTGCTGCTCGGTCAGCTCGCCCTCAGCTCCGGCACCGCGCGCATCGCCGGAACCCCGGCGCGGAAGGGCAATTCGCACGTCGGGTACATCCCCCAGCAGAAGTCGCTCGACGACGGGTTGCCGCTCCGCGGCCGCGACCTCGTCGGGCTCGGCGTCGACGGCCACCAGTGGGGAACCGGTCTCCTCCGGCGAGGCCGGCGCCGGGCCATCGTCGACGCGGCCATCGCCGAGGTCGGCGCCCAGCACTACGCGGACGCGCCGATCGGTTCCATGTCCGGCGGTGAGCAGCAGCGACTGCGGATCGCGCAGGCCCTCGTCGGCAACCCGCAGATGCTGCTGTGCGACGAGCCGCTGCTCAGCCTCGACCTGGCCAACCAGAACCTCGTGTCCGGACTCATCGACCGGCGGCGCCGCACCCACGACACCGCGGTCCTGTTCGTCACCCACGAGATCAACCCGATCCTCCCCCTCGTCGACCGCGTGCTCTACCTCGTCGACGGCCAGTTCCGCATCGGCAAACCGGAAGAGGTCATGACGTCGGAGGTGCTGTCCGAGCTGTACCGCACCGACGTCGAGGTGCTGCACGTGCGCGGCCGCCTCGTCGTGATCGGCACCGGCGACGCCATCGACGCACTCGGCAGCGCGGGCGGCCTCCGCCCCGGCGAGGGTGTGCACCACACCGACGAGGGACACGCATGAGCAACAAGTTCACCGACGCCATGTCACGCATGTTCGACGTCTCCGCCACCGTCGACCTCCTGCAATACGACTTCGTGCAGCAGGCCCTGATCGCGGGCGCCATCCTCGGACTTCTCGCGGGAGCCATCGGGCCACTGATCGTGAGCAGGCAGATGTCGTTCGCCGTGCACGGCACGAGCGAGCTGTCCCTGACCGGCGCATCCGCTGCCCTGCTCATCGGCGTCAGCGTCGGGGCGGGCGCCATCGCCGGTTCGGTGGTCGCGGCCGTCCTATTCGGGCTCCTCGGCGCGAAGGCCCGCGACCGTGACTCCGTGATCGGCGTGATCATGGCATTCGGGCTCGGACTGTCGGTGCTGTTCATCTGGTCGTACCAAGGACGCACCGGCACCAGTTTCTCGCTGCTGATCGGCCAGATCGTCGCACCCGGAAACAGCGGCCTGCAGTTGCTGCTGCTCTGCGCCGTGCTCGTCATCGGAGTCCTCGGCCTGATCTACCGTCCCCTCCTCTTCGCGAGCACCGACCCCGACGTCGCCGAAGCCCGCGGCGTCCCCGTGCGCGCCCTGTCGATCGTGTTCGCCGTCCTCGTCGGCATCACCGCCGCCCTCGGCGTCCAGATCGTCGGCGCACTACTCGTCATGGCACTGCTCATCACCCCCGCCGCAGCCGCCGCCTACGTCACCGCCAGCCCCCTCAAGGCGACCATCCTGTCGATCGTGTTCGCCGAACTCGCCGCCGTCGGCGGCATCCTGCTGTCCCTCGCACCCGGCGTGCCCGTGTCCAGCTTCGTCACCACGATCTCGTTCGTCATCTACCTCGCCTGCCGACTCAGCGGGTCCTCACGACGCAAGAACGCCGGACGCACCGCCCACACCCACGCACACACGCACTGAGCCGGATCGATGCAAGCCGCCTACAGGTGGTCGGGGAAATACGGCGCCAGCGCCGTCGCCACCTTCGTCGCCTGATCGCACGCCTCGTCGACAGTCGTGAAATCCTCCAACTCGCTGTACCCGATCATGAACTCGAGAATCCCCGGCTCGATCGCCACCGACACCGTGCACGCACTACCACCGCGGAAATCCGACACCAGCACATCCCGCCCACCGATTTTGGTCTCCCTCAGGACGTTGAAGCGGTCGCTGGACTCGATATCGTCAAACGTCTCGGCACGCGCTGCGATCGTGATGCCGTAATTCGGATCATTCGACAAATACCCACAACCGAGAGCGCGTGGGACGTCGGTGTCATCGCGTTCCGGCGGCCGCACATCGAGACCGACGGCGTGGATCGCGTCGGGGGGAAGCTCATCGCACGGATGGAAAGTGATATCAGGCATCGGTTGCTGGCCCGGCTGGCCCTCGACTGCTTGATTGCAAGCGCTGAGTGCAAAGACTGCCGCGAGAATGAACACGGACCCGACGCGCTTACGGTGCTGGCTCACAGCTGCTGTCCTGACTGATTCAAATTCCCGGCAAACGCTGAGTCCTGCTCCCGATACCGTGTGAGTGTCGCCTCGAACATCGACTTCATATCGAGTGCGTACGCTTCATGGGCAAGAAACAACCCCACTGCGGTGTTGCCGGAATCGATGGTCTCGCTGCCGCCAATTGCTTTCTCGTCGAATTTCCGAGCAAGATCCTTCGCTGATTCGATGTCGTTTTCGCCGATACCGAGATCCAGGGCTCGAAGGTCGTTTCGTGCGCGCCTGGCCAATTCGCGCATGTCCTCCGCATGCCCCTGGCACAGCTTGATGCACTGCTCGATGCCGGCCGGGTCGAGTTCGAGCCGGCCGCCCCTGACGACGTTCTCGGTGAAAGCCTTCCAACCGGCTTCCGGTGCTTCTGGCCCCGCCATGGTTCTGCCCCCTCCCTGTGTCCCCACCTGTGCAATCTCCGGCGCGTGGCAATCTACCAACCGCGAGCACCGACCGAGCTCCCCAAGACGCGAGAACGCAGGACGCATCGCCCCCACATGCACTGAGCCGCCACTTTCCGCGAACCTATGGCCGAACCGGCCCTCAAACCCCGAAGAGTGGAGGCTCAGTACAACTCCCCTACAGGTGGTCGGGGAAATACGGCGCCAACGCCGTCGCCACCCTCGTGGCCTGATCACACGCCGCGTTCGCTGTGGTGAATTCCGGGCTTCCCTCGCTGTAGAGAATTTCGAAGTCGAGCACTCCCGGCGCAATGTCGACCGCGACACTGCACGATCCACCGAGGAAGAGCCCCACTACCGCGTGGCGTCCGCCGATCTCGGTTTCGTTGACGACCTCGAAGCGGTCATCTTGCCTAATGTCCTCGATGGTGTCGCCGCGAGCAGCGATCGTGATCCCGTAATAAGGATCGTGCGACGTGAACATGCACGCGAAATTCGATGTCGACTCGTGATCCGAGCGACTAGGAGGGCGTGCGTCTATCCGCGCCTCCTTGATCGCCTCGATGGGCAGGTCGTCGCACGGGTGGTAACCGATAGTAGGAGCGGGCTCGGCTGTTGCTTCGCCGTTGGAGGACTGCTCGCAGGAAGTAGCGAATCCAACCAGAACCAGTGCCGACATTGCAGTTGCTGCGGCTCGCTTGCCGTTCACAGTTCAGTTCCCGCGGCGGACAGGGTTCCTGCGATCTGTTCATCCTGCTCCTGGTATCGGGCAAGCACAGCCTCGAACATCGATTTCATATCTCGCGCGTACGTTTGATGAGCCGTGAAGAGCCCACGCGCAGTGTTGCCGAGTTCGATGTCCCTACCGCTGATCGCCTTCTCGTCGAACTTTCGCGCGAGCTCGGCTGCAGACGCAATGTCCTTCTCTCCGATCCCGAGATCGGTGGCGCGTAGCTCCTCATTTGCCCGGCGGGCGAGATCACCCATGTGATCCGCATGGTCCTGACACAGCTTGATGCACTGCTCTATCCCGCCCGGGTCGAGTTCGAGCCGGCCGCCACCGACGACGTTATCGGTGAAAGCCTTCCAACCGGCCTCCGGTGCCTCTGGCCCTGCCATGTTCGTGCCCCCTCCGTGTGTCGAGCTGTGTCCCCACCTGTGCAATCGCCGGCGCGTGGCAATCTACCAACCGCGGGCACCGACCGAGCCTGCCCGAGGCGTCGTACCCACCCTGATCAGGGTGTCGAGCGAGGATACGAGCTGGTCGGGACCTGCCGGGTGCGCGGCGGCGGGATCGTGCGGGCCGATCAGGTAGCGGCCGTCGCCGGCGATGTCGATCCACTGCATGACGCCGACGTCGCGGCCGGTGCCGTAGCGGGGGCCTCGGAAGACTCGGATCTGGCCGCGGCCCGCGTATCCCTTCTGCACGGCGGATTCGAGTCTCGGGACAGGAGCCGCACGGTTGACCTCCTGCAGGATTCCCTGGGAGAAGTGGGCGTCTTCTTCGTCCCGCCGCTGGAACCGGCGCCTGCCGGCGGCGTTCTGCGGGATGAGGCCGACCAGTTGCGCGCCCAGTTTTCCGGCCTGCCCGGCGCCGATCACCACGTCGCCGCCGATTTGTGGTGCCCGGCCGGGAAGTTGTGACGCGATCACGACCCACTGCCGGTGCTGGGCACCGATGATGCGGATCGGTGTCTCGTCGACGGTGGAACCGGAGACCTCGACATACACGTCGGGCTCGGCGAGCACGCCCAACGCCGACTTCACGTCGTCGTGCTCGGCTCCCGCGAACGCTTCTCGTATCCGGTTCTGCTCTGCCACATAGGCGTTGAGCCCGGGATGCGCGCTCACGATCCGGAACGGGTACGGGACGCGGTCCTGTCCGGTGCCGGCCCACAGTGCGTCGAACAGTTCGGGACGCAGCCGCCAATTGCGCATGCTCACGCGCCGATCACCGGCGGCGAGACGAGGGGCAGCTTGCCGATCAGCTCGTTGCCGTTGTCGAGGGTGATCAGGTAGTCGGGTGTTTTGTGTTCCTTGTCCTCGCCGCCGCCCTTGGCAGCCCCCGGGGCGCCGCCCATCATTCCGCCCGGGCCGGTGCCACGCATCCCGGCGCCGGTGCGACCACCAGCTGCAGCGCCCGTGACCCCGGGCGGCATGGAGCCCGGCCGGGCTCCGGCCCCCGCCCGGCTACCGGCGCCGACTCCGTTCGCGCTTCCGAGCCCGCCGACGCCGAGTCCGCCTGCTCCGGCGCCCCCGCCCGCACCGGCACCCGCGGATCGTGAGCCGACGCCCGAGGACGAATCGGCGCCCGGCGGCACGGCCGATCGGCTCTGGGCTGCCTGATCACCCGTTACCGAGGCCGGAGCCGTCGCCGCCGGTGCGGTGACCGACGACGGCGCGGTGTCCGCATTCTGCTGCGTGCCGTCCGCTGCGGGAGTACCTGGCACAGCGGATGCGTCACTGTCGGGTGCGGCTCCGGAATTCGGCTGGCCGGCGCTCGGTCCCCCGAAGCGATCGCTCGAGCTGGGGGCGCCGCTCGAGTAGTCGACGCCGGGCGCGGACGGACCCGAAGGAACATCGACCTTGCTCTCCGGTCTCGTGAACGACGGGACGTTGCCGTCCGAAGTCGCGAGCCCCGGGTTGTAGATCGTGGCCATCTTCTCGCGCGCCTCGCCCTCGCGCCGGTAGTACTCGTCCTCGGTGTCCGTGTCCCAGGGCGTCAGCTTGTCCCACAGTCCGGTGCCGATGGTTTCGGGGACCTGCGACCGCAGCGACGCGACCGTCTCCGCCAGTGGGGTCAGCGCCGCCGCCACTCCGTGAAGTTGATCCTGTGCCTCCGGCGCGGACGTCGAGTACCGCTCGGTCTCGGCGTAGGCCGCCGACGCGGCCGCCCCCTGCCAGCTCTCGCTGATCGTCTTCTGGATCGCGTCGCTGAACTCGACGATCGCGTCGTGGGCCGTCGTCCCCAGTTCGGTCCAGGCTCGCGCGACGCCGCTCAGGTGCTCGACGTCCATGCCGGCGACCGCACTCGCGATCCTCGCGTGGTCCCACTGGTCCGAGTGGAAGTTCTCGGGATCCTTGATGTATGCCGGGTCGGTCACGTTTCCCCCTCCGATGGCGCGGTCCGCCACACACGGTCAATTGTTCTGACGCAGCAGGACCCTCACCGGTTCCGCCCGCCCCCGCGAGAGAATCTACAAGACGGCCCTCGGAACCCTAATATCGAATATGTGCCGGCAATCGATCTGAACAGCGACCTCGGCGAAAGCTACGGCGCCTGGACCCTCGGCGACGACGTCGCGATGCTGAAGCTCGTGACCAGCGCCAACGTGGCCTGCGGTTTCCATGCGGGCGACCCCGCAACACTGCTGGCCTGTTGTTCCGCGGCGTCCGAATTGACGGTCCGGATCGGCGCGCAGGTGGGCTACCACGACCTCGCCGGGTTCGGGCGCCGGTTCATCGACGTCACACCGCGCGATCTGACGGCCGACGTCGTCTATCAGATCGGCGCCCTCGACGGTCTCGCCCAGGTTTCCGGGTCCGCGGTGGCGTACGTGAAACCGCACGGCGCGCTGTACAACGCGATCGTGCACCACCGCGAGCAGGCCCGCGCGGTGGTCGCGGCAGTGACCGCATACGACGACACGCTTCCGGTTCTCGGTCTACCCGGTTCGGTGTTCCTGGAGGAGGCCGAGAAGGCCGGACTGCGGACGGTCACCGAGGCATTCGCGGACCGCGCGTACACGCCCGAGGGAACGCTGGTGCCCCGCACGACGGACGGCGCGGTCCTGCACGATCCGGCGGTCGTGGCGGAGCGGGTCCGCAGACTCGTCGTCGATCACACCCTCGAAGCGGTCGACGGCACCGTCCTCGCGGTCACCGCCGAATCCGTCTGCGTCCACGGCGATACGCCCGCCGCCGTCGAGATGGCCACCGCCATCCGGTCGTTGCTCGACGCCGAGGGCGTCACGGTGGAGCCGTTCGTATGATGCGCATCCTCGACGTCGGAGAAAGCGCGATCCTCGCCGAGTTCGAGGATCAGGGCACCGTGCTCGCGCACTTCCGTGCTCTGGACGACTCCCGGCCGCCCGGGGTCCGGGAGGTGATCCCGGCGGCACGCACCATCCTGGTGCGGTTCGACCATGGCGCGACCAGCCGCGACCGCGTCGCCAAGTGGGTGCGGAGAACGGAACCGGCGGCAGCGGTCGCCGAGGACGCCCCGGAGGAGGTCCGGATAGCGGTGCGCTACGACGGGCCCGACCTCGAGGACGTGGCCGAGCTGACCGGGCTCGGTGTCGACGGCGTCGTCGAAGCTCACACCGGAACGCCGTGGACGGTGGCGTTCTGCGGCTTCGCCCCCGGTTTCGGTTATCTCACCGGCGGTGCACCCGCATTGCATGTGCCGCGCCGCGCGACGCCCCGAACCTCGGTCCCCGCCGGGACCGTGGCGCTCGGAGGGGAGTTCACGGGAATCTATCCCCGCTCCTCGCCCGGCGGATGGCAACTCATCGGGACGACGGACGAACCGATCTGGGATGCCGGGCGCACTCCCCCTGCCCTGCTCCGTCCCGGCGTCGTCGTGCGCTTCGCGCCCGTGAGTACTTATTAACCGCCCGCGGTTAATAAGTACTCACGGGTGGCGGAGCCGCCCCCGTCACAGGTCCAGGACCAGACGATCACCCCTCGCCCGGGACACGCAGATCATCATGCTGTTGCATTGCGCGCGTTCGCTTTCGGTGAGGAGGTCGTCGCGGTGGTCGACGTCGCCGCTGAGGACCTTCACCTCGCAGGACCCGCAGATGCCCATCTCGCAGGACGACGGATGGTCGATGCCGGCGTCGCGGACCGCTTCGAGCACCGTCTGGTCGGGGCGCACCGGGACGACCTTCTCGCTGCGGGCCAGCCCGACCTCGAACTCACCACTCGACTCGACTGCGGGGGCGGCCGCGGCGAACCGTTCGAGGTGGAGGTCGCCGACACGACCCGCCTGCGACATCCGTTCCACCAGCGCGTCCATGAGCGGTGTGGGCCCGCAGCAGTAGACCGCCGCCTCCGACGAGGACGCCACGACGGACGCCAGATCGAGGTGACCGTCCGTGTCCTGCGGCACCAGCCGCACCGCGGACGGGTCCAGTTCGCCCACGAATGCGAAGTGCTCGGCGGTGCGTGCGCCGTACACCAGTTCCCAGGTTCGACCGCGGCGCTGCACTTCGCGGATCATCGGCAGCATCGGGGTGATGCCGATGCCGCCGGCGACGAAGACGTACCGGTCCGCTTCTGCCAGTGCGAAGTTGGAGCGTGGCCTGCCGATCTCGATGAGGCGGCCCGGACGCAGCTCGCGATGGACCTCCACCGACCCTCCCCGGCCTGCGGGCAGTTCGAGGACGGCGATGCGGTAGCGGGACGCGTCCGCCGGGTCGCCGCACAGCGAGTACTGCCGGATCGTGCCCGACGGCAGGTGCACGTCGACATGCGCACCCGGTTCCCAGACCGGCAGCTCGCCGCCGTCGGGGCGGGCGAATTCGTACGACGTGATCGACTCCGCCTCCCAGCGGGCGGCGACGACACGCAACCGAAGGGTGTGCGTATCAGACGAACTCGTTGACATGACTGCCGTCCTCGACGCGGTTCATCAGCTCGATGAACGACCGCCGGTAGTTGAGGGTGAACAGATCGGCGGGCACGGAGAATTCCTGGAACTCCGAATCCCACGGGATTTCACGGGGTTCAATGAATTCGACGATCGGGATGTCCTCGAGGTACACCATCTCCTCGACGCGCAGGCACTCCTCGAGGTCCGCGCCGCGGTAGCCGACCTCGTTGGCGACGCCCCAGAAGATCTTGACGTGCTCGTAGTCGATCGGCGACGGGAACCCGGCGACGACGCGGCGTCCCAGCTTCTCGTAGTGATACGTGATGGACGCGAGACCCGGTGCGGAGCAGCGGTACCGCATCATGCAGTTTCCGTCGTTGGCCCAGTCGCCGGTGCCGGCGTCGAGGGGCCGGTCCATCCAGACGTCGAGGCCGTCCCGGTTGACGTTCAGCGGTTCGACGACCTCCGGGGTCGGGCCCATCGACACCTTGTGGACGAACGGGAAATGCGCGACATCGCGGAAGTTCTCGATCGTCACGCCGACCCCGACCGACGAGTCGATGGGTTCGGCGGCAAGCCATTCGAGGTCGAGGCCCTGCCACTCCTCGATCTCGTACATGTCGCGGATCGGGTCCTCGAGCACCGTCCAGACGTGGCCGAACCGTTCGACCACGGGGTAGGTGGCGATCGAGGCGCGCGGCGGGATCTTGCCCTGATCCGCCAGGGACGGGATGCGGCTGCAGTTGCCGTCGGTGCTGGAGAATTCCCAGCCGTGGTACGGGCAGCCGATCGAATTCCGGTGCACTTCACCCATGGACAGGTCGCCGCCGCGGTGCGGGCAGCGGCGGGACTGCACCGAGATCCGCCCCTCGCCGTCGCGGTAGATCACCAGGTTGACGCCGAGAAGTGTGGCCGTCTGGGGCTTGTCGAGGTCGCAGAGGCGCGCGACGGGGAACCAGGAGCGGCGCATCGACGCTTCGGCCAGTTCGCTTTTGGTCGGGGTGGGGATCGAGGTGGTCACGAGGGTCCTTTCGGGGAGTTCAGGCGCCGACGACGAGCGCTCCACCGTTGACCGCGAGGGTCTGACCGGTGATGAAGGCGGCTCCGTCGGAGGCGAGGAAGGCGACGGCCGCGGCGATTTCGTGGGCGTCGCCGAGACGGCCGAGGGGGACGGCGGCGAGTTCTTCGGCGTAGACGTCGTCGGGGACCATCCGGGTGTGGATCGCGCCCGGGGCGACGGCGTTGACGAGGATCTTCTGCGAGACGAGTTCGGAGGCAAGCGCCTTCATCAGACCGAGTTGCGCGGTCTTGGACACCATGTAGCCGTAGGAGTGACCGTCCGGCACCTGCCCCCACTGCGAGGAGATGAAGATGACGCGCGGGGCCTCGCTGCGGGCGAGGAGCGGTGCGGCGGCGCGGGTGACGGCATACGGCCCGAGGACGTTGACATCCAGGTAGGGCCGCAGGTTCTCGACGGGTGTGTCGCCGAGGGTCTTCCAGTCGTGCATGATGCCGGCGTTGTGGACCAGGATGTCGAGCCGACCGAAGTTGTCGTTCGCGACGGCGACGACGCGTTCGCCAGCGTCCGGTGCGGTGACGTCCAGCTCGAGGCATTCGACGCGGCGGCCGGTGCTGTCGCGGATCTCCTTGGCGACCGTCGACAGCTCCGCGGCGTCGAGGTCGGCGACGATCAGGTCGGCGCCGCGGGCCGCGAGGGTCCGGGCATGTGCGGCTCCCATGCCACGTGAGGCACCGGTGACCAGTGCGACGCGGTCGTCCAGCCGGACACCGGGAATCGCGGTGAGATTCATGCTCCGGCCCCCACTGTGTGCGGCTCGGTGACGTACAGCATGTTGCCGTCGGGGTCGAAGAACGGACGGTACTGGTACCAGGTGCCGCTGGGGTGCTTCCACTGGATCCGCTCGTCGACCCATTCGACGCGCCCGTCGAGCGCGGCCTCGGCCTCGTCGAGGCTGTCGACCTCGAACGCGATCGAGTCGTAGCCGGGTGCGTTGTCGGGGTTGACCGCGGTGCGGCGCGGAGCATGTTCGCCCACTTCGGATTTGAAGATATAGAGCGTCACGTTGCCCATGTCGATCGCCGCCCATTCCTCGTCCTTCTCGTAGGGGAGGTGGAAGGGCAGCCCGAGGACGCCGTGGTAGAACGCCACGAGTGCGTCGACATCGCGCGTGAGGATGTCCATGTTGTCGATGCGCTTCAGTTTCAGCACGGTGTTCTCCTTGGTCGGTGCCGCGAAATCGGCAGGAATGGTGCAGGGCCCACCGGAATGGGCGGTGAGGGTTCCGTTCTCGACGTCGAGCGAGACGGTCGCGAGGGTTTCGAAACGCGACGAAGCCGGCAGGGCCGGGTCGACATGGCAGCACGTCGCCCCTCCGCCGAGCAGATGCGACGTCATCGCCTCGACAACCGCGGGTGCGTCGATGTCCGGCCGGCCGGCCAGTCGACGGCGGAGCAGGTCGAACCGGATCACGGTGTCCGGTCCGTTCCGGAGTTCCGTGTCGTGCAGGTTCGCCGGGCTGCTGAGGAAATGGTTGGTGTGGACGAGCAGGCCGTCGTGGTCCGGCAGCGCGTATCCGATCCCACCGGGGTTGAGTTCGACGCTCACGGCCGCCGATTCGCCACCGGCGCTCGCAACGAGCGTCAGCGACGTCGACGCCGTGACGTCCGCCTGCGCGAGCCGGACGAGCGCGTGGTTGAGGTCGCGCGACTCGTCGAGCACGGCACGGGCGAGCACGTGCACCGGGACGCCGATCCCGTTTCCGTCCCCGGTGTGGTGGAGGATGTTGAAGTGCACGCCCAGGCCGCGGTCGTTGACGCCGATCTTGCCGACGATGCCGTATTCGGTGACGGTGGTGCTCACGTGACCGTTCTCGTGCGGAATCTCCCAGACGAGCCACAGGTCGGCGAGTTCGGCGAACCAGTCCCATGCCTGCACGGAAACCGGCGGCGCCCCGTCCCGGAGCCTGACGACCGTCGAGCACTCACTCGGCGTGGTCGAGCCCACCGCCGCAAGCACTTCGGTACGCGCATTGATCGCCGCGACCGCGGTCACGGGCAGACCGGCGCCGTCCGCGATGCCGGCGATCTCGTCGGCGAGTGCGGGCGCGGCCACCGTGGTCCGCTCGAGGGCGAGGGTCCCCCAGTGGTCCAGGTCGACGGCCGAACCGGCGGCACGGTCGAACAGCCGCTGGTACGCGGCCACCGACGCGCCGACCTGTTCCGCGTGGGCACTGCCGAACTCGTAGCCGCGGTCCCACGGCCGGGTCTGCGTGGAGCGGAACCGGCGGGTCACGACGCCACCTGCAGCAGTCGCGGCGCCACCAACTCGGCGACCTCGTCGAGGCGGGCGAACCACACGTCGCCGGATTCGGCCATGTGCGCCACCACCTGCTCGAACTGTGCGAGCCGGTAGGGGCGTCCGATGACCTCGGGATGCATGGTGAAACTCGTGTGCCGACGTTCGGCGCGGGCGGACTCGAATTCGGCTGTCCAGCAACGGCACAGTTCTTCGGGGTCGGCGACGTTGCCGCCGCCGTCGATGTTCCAGCCGAAGCGCGGCCAGTCGTCGAGCGACCAGTGCACGGGCAGTTCGAGGATCTCGAGGCCGTCCCAGGACTCGACGTACGGGCGGTCGTCGCCCATACAGCTCGAGTCGTACAGGAATCCGCGCTCGACGAGCAGAGCGAACGTCTCGGGGGTGAGTTCCCAGGACGTGGAGCGGTATCCCCGCGGCCGCGGGACGCCGAGCCGTTCGAGCGTCTCGAGGCCCTTGTCGATCTCGTCGATCTGCTGCTGCTCGCTCACCTTGTCGCTGCGCAGGTGCAGGTGCCCGTGGTGGCCGATCTCGTGCCCCGCGTCGAGCAGGCTCTCCACCATCGCGGGGTGATGCTCCGCGGTGTGCCCGGGGACGAAGAACGTGGCCGGGATGTCGTAGCGGCCGAGCAGATCGAGGATGCGCGGCACTCCGCGCGTGACGCCGTAGCGGCCCTCGGACAGGATGGTCAGACGGCGTGCATACTCGTCGCCCTCGCCGAGCCAGCCGGCCTCCGCGTCGACGTCGAAGGTCAACGACACCGCGGCGGCCTTGCCGCCCGGCCAGTCTGCGGTGAGAAAGTCCTGAATCGTCAAGACACGCTCCTCTGATTGCGCCGCTTCGGCGGCGGATGGGACCCGATGCTGCGCATTTCGGCGTCCAATGGGGATTGATTCAACGCTTTGCGTGTTGCAGACCACATTAACAGCGCGCAAACCGACACACAACCCCGGAGCAACTGAAACTTTGCGTCGAACTGCGTCGGCCTTGCTGCGCATTGCGCAGCGTCAGTCGCCGGCCTGCGGTTCGCCGTCCCGCAGCGCCGCGTAGGCCGCAGGGCGGGACCGTCGCATCCGCAGGGCGACGGCCACACCGGCGCCGTACGCGGCGAGCACCAGGCCTCCGATGATCAACGCGCCCAGCCGATCTCCGATGAGGAGTTCGAAGTTGGTCACGACGAGAGCGACCACCGCGAGCAGACCGAGGATCGCGAGCGACGGTGCCGCGACCGTGTGCCACCGGCGTTTGTCGAGATCGTGCGTGCGGAAGAACACGATGACCGCCAGGTTGGTGAGCGCCATGAGCAGAACGATCCCGAGCGTCGCCGCACCGGACAGCCACGTGTAGGCCTGAGTGATCGGATCGATGCCGCTGACCGCGACCACCGCGAGCAGCACTCCGGAGATCGCGGTCAGGGCGATCGACGAGCGCGATGGCGCCCCGTACTTCGGGCTGACCCGGCCGAGCGCCGACGGCAGCACTCCCATCGCGCCGAGCGTGAACTGGTATCGCGTGATGACGTTGTGGAACGACAGGACGCACGCGAAGACGCTGGTCACCACGAGAAGCTGCATGATGTCGTGCACGACCGGCCCGGCGTACCGGGTGGCGAGGTCGAACACCATGTTCACGGGACCGTCCGACGCCGTGTCCACCGCATCGGTCACACCGGCTCCGACGACCACCGCCCACGCGGACAGCGCGTAGAACGCCCCGATCGACACGACCGCGACGTACGTTGCGCGCGGAACGGTGCGGTCGGGGTCGCGCGCCTCGTTCCGGAACACGGCTGTGGCCTCGAACCCGAAGAAGGCGAAGAACGCGAACATCAGACCCAGCCCGGGCGAGCCGTCGAACACCGTGGCCGGCAGCAGAGGGGCGCCTGTCAGACCTGCTGCGCCGCCCTTGACCAGGATGGCGACGTCGAGCACGACGACGATGAGTACCTCCGCGACCAGGAGCACTCCGAGAACGTTGGAACTCAGCTCGATGTCGCGGTACCCGAGCACGGAGACGATCGCGAAGGCGGCGAACGAGAACACCCACCAGGGGACGTCGACATGCAGGTACTGCGCGGTGGCGTTGCTCGCCGCCACCCCCTGATAGGAGTAGACGGCGATGAGGAGCATCGAGTACGACACGAGCGCCAGCAACGCGGCACCGAGCCCGTTGATCCGTCCGAGCCCGGCCTGCACGTACGAGTAGAACGCCCCAGCGTTGCGGACGTGCCTGCTCATCAGCGTGTACCCGACCGCGAACAGGGTGAGGATGACGGCGGCGATCAGGAAGAACAGCGGCGCACCGATGCTGCCCCCGAACGCGATGACGATGGGTACCTGGGCGGCGACGACGGCGAGCGGTGCGGCGGCGGCCACCACCATGAAGACGATGGCGCCGACGCCCAATCCGCGGTTCAGGGGATGCATGCCCTCGCCGCGATCGGCGCCGTCCGGGCCGGCACCGCCGTTCGCGGACAGCGAGGAGTGGGAAGTCATGATTCTGCCGTTCTCGTGAGAAGGGGCGATGCGCGTGTGAGGCGCACCGGCAACACGAAGGCGGCACCTCGACGCCGTTGTCGAGGTGCCGCCTTCGTGCATGGGACCCGTTGCGTTACAGCAGGGTCCAGGCTTCGGTGAGGACGCTGCGCAGGATGTTTTCGATCTCGTCGAATTCGGTTTGCCCGCAGATCAACGGGGGTGCGAGTTGGATGACCGGGTCGCCGCGGTCGTCGGCCCGGCAGTACAGGCCGGCGTCGAACAGGGCGGTGGAGAGGAATCCGTGCAGGATCCGTTCGGCCTCCTCGTCGCTGAAGGATTCCTTCGTGGTCTTGTCCTTGACCAGTTCGATGCCGTAGAAGAAACCCTCGCCGCGCACGTCCCCGACCATCGGCAGGTCCGTGAGTTTGTCGAGGGTGGCCCGGAACGCCGGGGCCTGCTCGGCGACGTGCGCGTTGAGGCCCTCGCGTTCGAAGAGGTCCAGGTTCGCCAGCGCCACCGCCGCGGAGACCGGGTGCCCGCCGAAGGTGTAGCCGTGCGCGAACATCGACGTCCCGTCCGCGAACGGTTCAAACAACCGGTCGGAGGCGATCATCGCCCCGATCGGCGAGTACCCCGACGTCAGGCCCTTGGCGCAGGTGATGATGTCGGGGACGTACCCGAAGTCCTCGCACGCGAACATCGACCCGATCCTCCCGAACGCGCAGATCACCTCGTCCGAGACGAGCAGCACGTCGTACTCGTCACAGATCTGCCGGACCCGTTCGAAGTAGCCGGGCGGGGGCGGGAAACAGCCGCCGGCGTTTTGCACCGGTTCGAGGAAGACGGCGGCGACGGTGTCGGGGCCCTCGAATTCGATGGCCTCGGCGATCCGGTCGGCGGCCCAGATCCCGAACGCCTTCGGATCACTACCGAGGGGGTCGGGGGCGCGGTAGATGTTGGTGTTCGGGACCCGGAACGCGCCGGGAGTCAAGGGTTCGAACGGGGCCTTGAGTGCGGGGATGCCGGTGATCGCCAGCGCGCCTTGGGGGGTGCCGTGGTAGGCGATGGAGCGGGAGATGACCTTGTGTTTGCCGGGTTTGCCGACCTTCTTGAAGTACTGTTTGGCCAGTTTCCAGGCGCTTTCGACGGCCTCGCCGCCGCCGGTGGTGAAGAACACCCGGTTCAGATCGCCGGGGGCGTAGCCGGCGAGGCGTTCGGCGAGTTCGATGGCCGGTTCGGTGGCGTAGGACCAGAGCGGGAAGAACGCGAGTTGTTCGGCCTGCTTGGCGGCGGCCTCGGCGAGCTCTAGGCGGCCGTGCCCGGCCTGGACGACGAACAGCCCGGACAGCCCGTCGAGGTAACTCTTGCCGGTGGAGTCGAAGATCCGGGCGCCGTCGCCGCGGGTGATGATCGGCGGGGTGACGTTCTCCCCGTGCCGGGAGAAATGCCCCCACAGATGGCGGCGAGCGGACGCTTCGAGTCCGGTCGTGGTTCTTTCGGTGACCGCAGTCATCGTAGTCCTCAATTATGTTTCGGTTCAGTCGAATTCGGACTGGTCCAGCGTCAGAGGTCGAATCCGGGCCGATCGCCTCGGCAGGCCGTCGAACGCAGAGGTCCGATCCGGCATGCGTCAATCGTGACGCCTTCTGCCCGCGAATTCAAGTAGCAAGTTGATAATTTTTGACGCAATGCGCAGTAGATGTTGCGTTTTTATGACTTAATTCGTGGCGACAGGTAGCCAACACGAGTGCGCTCTTCTACTGTGGGTGAATCTTTTTCTCGCCCCCGCCTTGGAGTGATCTCATGACCGTGTCGGTCCCTTTTCCGCCGTCCACCTCGCTCGACCTGCCGGCCACCGTGCCCGGCTGCTGGATCTCCGGATCCCCGGCCGAGGGCTCCGGCGCCGTTCACCGCATAGTCGATCCGGCGACGGTCGCCCCCATCACGGCACTGACCCTCGCGACCGCCCGGGACGTCGACGCCGCTGTCCGGTCGGCGCGTGCCGCCTTCCCCGGCTGGTCGGGTGCCGCCCCGGCCGAGCGCGCAGCAGTTCTCACCACCCTTGCCCGCGCACTCGAGCGCGACGCGGAACTGTTCGCCCGCGAAGAAGTCGCGCAGACCGGCAAGGCAATCCGGCTCGCTCGCGAGTTCGACGTCCCGGGCAGCATCGACAACATCGACTTCTTCGCCGGAGCCTCCCGCAACCTCGAGGGCAAGGCCGCCGCGGAGTACTCCCCCGACCACACGTCGAGCATCCGGCGTGAAGCCGTCGGCGTCGTCGGGTCGATCACGCCGTGGAACTATCCGCTGCAGATGGCGGTGTGGAAGGTGATCCCGGCGCTGGCCGCCGGATGCACGGTCGTGCTCAAACCGAGCGAGCTCACTCCGCTCACCACGCTGCGTCTCGCCCGGCTGGCCACCGAATCCGGGCTGCCCGACGGCGTGTTCAACGTGGTGACGGGTACCGGCGCCGAGGTGGGCGCTGCGCTCGCCGGACACCGCGGAATCGACGTGCTGACCTTCACCGGGTCGACCGCCGTGGGCCGCACGGTGATGGCGCAGGCATCGACGAACGGCACCCGCGTGCAGCTGGAACTGGGCGGCAAGGCCCCGTTCGTCGTGTTCGACGACGCCGATCTCGAGGCGGCCGTGCACGGCGCGGTGGCGGCGTCGCTGATCAACGGCGGCCAGGACTGCACCGCGGCGACCCGCGCGATCGTGGCGGACTCGCTGTACGACGAGTTCGTCGCCGGGGTGGCCGCACTGATGGAACGGGTCGTGGTGGGCGATCCCTACGACCCGGACACCGACCTCGGATCGCTGATCACACTCGCGCACCGCGACCGGGTCGACGGCATGGTGCAGCGCGCCCGCGCCGCCGGTTTCCGGATCGTGACCGGCGGATCCGCCCCCGACCTGCCCGGAGCGTTCTACCTCCCGACCCTGATCGCCGATGTCACCGAGGATGCGGAGATCTACCGCGACGAGGTGTTCGGACCGGTGCTCACCGTGAGCCGTCATTCGGGCGACGACGACGCGATCCGCCGCGCCAACGACACCGACTACGGTCTCGCCGCGTCGGCATGGACGACGAACCTGTACCGCGCGCAGCGCGCATCACGGGAGATCGACGCGGGATGCGTGTGGATCAACGATCACAACCCGATCATCAGCGAGATGCCGCACGGCGGGGTCGGCGCGTCCGGCTTCGGCAAGGACATGTCCACGTACTCGTTCGAGGAGTACCTGACCGTCAAGCACGTCATGAGCGACATCACCGGAGTGTCGCGGAAAGCGTGGCACCGCACGGTGTTCGGCGCGGCGCAGTAGGACTACTCCTTCGAGGGCGTGCCGTACCGCAGCTTGTGCACCTTCAGGATCGAGATGGTCTCCGTGGTGCGCACGCCCTCGATGGTGCTGACGTACTGATTCAGGAAGGCCCACAGTTCCGCGTTGTTGGCGGTGCCGACCTCGACGCAGATGTCGCTCCGCCCCAGCAGTGTCGAGACGTACGTGATCTCGGGCATCTCGGTCAGCGTGTCCACGACGGCCTGGTGCCTGGCTGGGTCGACGGTCAGGAACACGAGAGCCAGTTGGGAGTCGCCGAGCCGTTCGGGATCAGCGAACGCGACGATGCGCAGGATGTTCAGGTCCTGCAGACGCTTCACGCGGGCCCGTACCGTCGCCTCGGACGAGCCCAGGTTGCGGGCGATTTCCCGGAACGCTCGCCGTCCGTCGTCCTCGAGTTGCCGCAGGATCGCGCGGTCCAGTTCGTCCAGAGTGTGCTGAGACATGGACCGACTCTATCCAGAACGACGAGATCAGTGGCGTTGCGGGCAAGAATAGCTGCATTTCGTGGATGTTAAGCGTGATTGAAGACGCATTGCGAGGGCAATTTCATCTTGTGCGACGCATTGCGCGGTGTTAGTGTCTTGAATCACATACTTGCGCCGGCCTGTCGGCCTCCACCCCACTCGACTCGAGTCGCCGAGGGCCGCATTCTGAATACACACACTGCGCCGACAAGGCCCAGAACTGGAGAATCCCGTGAGCTTGCACGATTCCTTCGCCGACGACCACACCTATGAGAAGAACCTGCGGTGGTGGGACGGCTTCACCATCAGCCTCTCCATCCCGGCCGCACTGTTCGTCGGCATGGGCTACGCAATCGGCCTGATCGGTGCCTGGACGACGCTCGTCCTCCTCGGCGCCGTCGCCGTCCTGGCGTGCCTGCAGAATTTCATCTACTCCGAGATGGCCAGCATGTTCGTCGACAAGGTCGGCGGCATTTCCATGTACGCCCATCAGGGCTGGCGGACCCGCTCGACCCTCGTCGGTCCGCTCGCGACCTACGGCTACTGGTTCTCGTGGTCCAGTTCGCTGGCCATCTACGGCCTGCAAATCGGGAAACTGGTCCAGGCCGAGTGGTTCCCGGAACAGACGTGGACGTTCTCCACGGGCCTGGCCACCATCGGACTACCCCACGTCATCGCGCTGGGCGTGCTGTTCATGGGCTGGGGACTGAACGTCCTCGGGATGCGTCCCGCGATGTGGCTGATGTACGCGACCGGCGCCCTCGTCCTCGTCCCCATCGTCGTCTTCGCGGCCGCTCCGCTCCTGTCCGACAGCTGGTCGATGAGCAACCTGCACTGGGACATCGCCGCCAGCGGCGAAGCGGGATGGCGCACCGCGATCGCCTGGATGTTCGTTCTCGCCTGGTCGGTCTACGGCATCGAGGCGGTCGCCTCGTTCGTGCCGGAGTTCCGCGACACCATCCGCGACAGCCGAATTGCGTTGCGACTGGCCGGTTTCTTCGTCATCGCCGTCTACATCCTCGTCCCGTTCGGCGTCGGCGGACTCGTCGATCAGGCGGACGTCGCCGAGAACCCCGTCTCCTTCTACCTGACCGTGTTCGAGAGCCTGTTCCCCGGCGGCGACATCGTGATGGCGATCTGCCTCATCGCCGGCCTCGTTCTCCTGATGGTCATGACCACCGCCGACGGCGGACGCGTGCTCCACGGCAGCGCCCGGGAGGGGCTCACCGTCAAGCAACTCGGTGAGCTCAACCGCTTCAAGGTTCCGGGGCGCGCGATGTCGCTGGATCTGCTCGTCAACGTCGTCCTGATCCTGTTCGTCGGCGAGGCCCTCGCCGTCATCGTCGCCGGCATCGTCGGCTACCTCATCTGCCACATCCTGTCGCTCACCGGCTTCCTCAACCTGCGCCGCGACGAACCGGACGCCCATCGCCCCATCAAGCTCGGCAAGCAGTGGGTGTACATCGCCGGCATCCTCGTGGTCGTCGACACGATCATGGTCGTCGTCGGCGCTCTCAGCGCCTCCATCACCGGCTACGGCAGCACGAAGGAACTGATCGTCGGGGTCTTCGTCCTGTCCCTGTCGATCGTGCTGTACGCCTACCGGCGCGTCGTGCAGGACGGTCAGCCGTGGGTCTGGAAGGAGCCGGCGTCCGCCGTCGAAGCCGATTTCGTGCCCGACGACGAGGACGACGCCCCCACCGCCGATCCGGCACGCACCGTATAGCTCCACCTGTGAGTACTTGTTAACCGCCCGCGGTTAACAAGTACTCACAGGCGCGAAGCGCATCAGGCCATGGACCGCACGTGGCGCGCCGCGACCGACAGCGATGCGAGGTCATGGGTGGACGCGGTGTCGATCTCCCCCAGCGTCCGTCGAGCTCGCTCGATCCGGGCGCTGTTCGTCTTCTCCCACAGCAGAATCCGGGAGTCCGCCGAATCACCGGGCTCACCCGAGGACAACACGTCCCGGGTCAGGAGCCGGACGGAACGGTACAGATCGTCCCGCAGCGCCACCCGGGCGAGCGTGTGCCACCGTTCGCCGCGCGGAAGGGCCGACACCTTGATCAGCCAGCGATCCACGCCGAGGTGATCGGAGAGGGCGAAGTAAAGCGACGCCACCTCGGCAACGTCGCGTCCCACTTCTCGTGCGACGTCCACGATGTCGAGCAGACTGAACCGGTAGAGGCCGTCGGCGATGCGCCGGGCAATGAACGTCTCCACGCCCGCCTCGTGGTAGACGCGGCGCGATTCCTCCATCGCCAGCGCCTCGGCTCCGCGCAACCATCCGCCGACGTCACCGGAATGCGTGTGGACGGCGCGCCGGAACTCGTCGATCTCGGCGTCCACCGACAGCGGCTGACGTCGGTTGGCGAGGAACCACCGCGACGCCCGGTCGAGCAACCTGCGGGCCTCGACGACCAGTTCGTACTCCGTCGCCGGCGGCAGTTTCGCCGCGGCGATGTCGGACCAGAGTTCCGCGAGCCCGAACACTTCCGACGTGATGACGAACGCGCGCACCACATCCGCGGGCCCGACCCCGGTCTCTTCGCGCAACCGATGCGCATAGGTGAGCCCGCCGCGGGCGAAGATGTCGTTCACGATCTCGGTGGCGAGGATCTCCTGACGGAGGGGGTGCGCGTCGACGGGGAGGACGGAGCGCAGTGCAGCCGGGAAGTATGCGCAAAGCCGTCCGGAGAAGTACCCGTCGGAGAAGACGTCCGAATCCTCCAGTTCCGCTTTCAGATCCAGCTTGGCGTGCGCGAGGAGGGTCGCCAGTTCCGGTGAGGTCAGCCCGAGCCCCGCCTCCGACAGTTCGGTGAAGCCGTCGGCGGTCGGCAGCGCCTCCAGTTCGCAGTCCAGGCCGCGCTTGTCGACCAGGTCGCCCACCATCCGTGCGTGCACGTCCACCATCCGGTGGGCGTTCGACCGGGCGTCGCCGAGAACCCTGTTCTGTGCGCGATTGTTCGCGAGGACGAGTTCCGACACGTCGTCGGTGAGCGTCCCGAGCAGGTCCGAGCGCCGGGCCTGGTCGAGCCGCCGGTCGACCGGCAGCGAGTCGAGCAGGATCTTGATGTTCACCTCGTGGTCCGAGCAGTCCACGCCGGCCGAGTTGTCCAGTGCGTCCGTGTTGACACATCCACCCGTGCGGGCGAATTCGATGCGGGCGAGCGCGGTCAGGCCCAAGTTGCCGCCCTCGGCGACGGCCCGTGCACGCAGCCGGCCGGCGTCGATCCGGACGTAGTCGTTCGCCTTGTCTCCCGCGTCCGTGTGTGACTCCGACGAGGCCTTGACATACGTCCCGACGCCGCCGTTGAACAGCAGATCCACCGGGGCGGCAAGGATGGCGCGGATCATCTCCGGCGGCGTCAACGTCGTCACCGACGGCGCCAGTCCGAGCGCCGCCCGCATCTGGCTGCTCACCGGAATCGACTTGCTCTCCCGCGACCACACACCCCCGCCCGCACTGATGAGGGTCCGGTCGTAGTCGGCCCACGACGACCTCGGCAGCTCGAACAGCCGGCGGCGTTCCTGGAAGGCCTGCTCGCGGCCGGGAGTGGGATCGACGAAGATGTGCCGGTGGTCGAACGCGGCGACCAGCCCGATGCCCGACGTCGCCAGCATGGCGTTGCCGAACACGTCGCCACTCATGTCGCCGATCCCCGCCACCGTGAACAGGTCACCGTCGACGTCGATTCCGAGTTCGGCCAGATGCCAGGTGACGCTCACCCAGGCACCCTTCGCGGTGATGCCCATCTTCTTGTGGTCGTAGCCGACCGAACCGCCGGACGCGAACGCGTCCCCGAGCCAGAAGTCGTATTGCCGGGCCACCTCGTTGGCGGCGTCGGAGAACGTGGCCGTGCCCTTGTCCGCCGCCACCACCAGGTAGGGGTCGTCGCCGTCGCGGCAGACGACGCCGTCCGGGTGCACCG
This sequence comes from Rhodococcus sp. USK10, assembly GCF_019378875.1. NCBI lineage: Bacteria > Bacillati > Actinomycetota > Actinomycetes > Mycobacteriales > Nocardiaceae > Rhodococcus > Rhodococcus sp. USK10. Next base: position 5,312,662 of record NZ_CP076048.1, on the reverse strand, counting down.
ATTCAGCTGTGTCCGAACGGTTGTCGGTGACGTCGAGCAAGCCGGAGATGAACTGCCGGTAGCAGTCCAGGCCGGTGGACGACGGATTGCGCACGACGAAACCGCCCTTGGCGCCCGCGGGTACGATCACGGCGTTCTTCACCCCCTGCGCCTTGACGAGTCCGAGGATCTCGGTGCGGTAGTCGTCGGGTCGGTCGGACCAACGGAGGCCACCGCGCGAGACGGGTCCGTATCGCAGGTGCACACCCTCCATGTCCGGTGAATACACGAAGACCTCGTAGAACGGCCGCGGCCGCGGAAGTTCGTCGATCTCGCCGGAGCGGAATTTCAGCGACAGCTGGGGCCGCGCCGGACCGAGCGCTCCGTCTCGATAGAAGTTGGTGCGGGTCGTCGCCGAGACGAGATTCACGTACGCACGCAGGATCCGGTCGGCGTCGAGGCCCTCGACCTCCTCGAGCAGTGATTCGACCGTGGCTCGGCGGGTTTCGACGTCGTCGGTGGAATGCCCGCGCGGATCGAAGTGCGCGTGGAACAGACACACGAGCGCAGACGCGAACTCGGGACGCGACAGCAGCACCGCCTCGATCCGGCCCTGGTCGTAGGGCAGAGCGCTCTGCCGCAGGAAGCGTGCGTAGGCGCGCACGAGCACGACCTCCCGCCAGTCCAGACCGGCGGCGAGTACCAGCACGTTGAACCGATCCGCCTCCGCCCGGCCCGACCACATCGCCCGGAACGTCTCGACGACGGCCTCGGGTTCGACGGATCCCGCGGCCATCGCGGACGCGACGAGCGGTCCGGCGGACACCCGGAAGTCGTAGAGCCGGCACACCAGTCCGTCGGCCCGGCGGAATACGGACGTCCGCTGGTCGTCGACCTCGAGGTCGAGACTCCCGAGGAGGCGGAGCACCCGCTCGAGCGACACGGTCGAACCGCCGCTGTAGAGCGTGACCCGGAACTGCGGATTCTCACCGGTTCCGGCGGCGTCGACGTGCAGGTCGAAGGCGTCGGCGGTCAATCGGTCGAGGATGGCGACGTCGGGAACGAGCGGTCGATCCCGTTCTTCGACATAGTCTTCCGGCAGGGACGGGGCGAGCGTGGACGAAATCGAGCTCATAGATTCTCTCCGTTGAGATCCGGGCGCCGAGTGGTTGTCGTGGAAATGAGAAAGATCCGCCCCGCGGGCGCCATTGACCGCGGGACGGATCGAGTGTCGGGACACGGGTGTGTCGTCGGACGGGGTGTGTCAGGAGTTGCGGTGTGCGTCCGCGATCGCGAGAACCGAGTCGAGGATCGCAAGACCCTCACGGACCTCGGCCTCGGTGACGGTGCACGGCGGCACCGCGTGAAGGCGATTGAAGTTGGCGAAGGGCAGCAGTCCACTTGCCTTGCACGCCGCGATCACCTCGTTCATCGCCGGACTGGACGCGCCGTACGGGGCGAGCGCTTCCTTCGTGGCACGGTCGGCGACGAGTTCGATCGCCCAGAACACGCCGAGCCCGCGGACTTCACCGATCGACGGGTGCCGGTCGGCGAGGCCACGCAGTCCGGGACCGAGGAGCTCGCTGCCGATCCGGGCCGCGTTCTCGACGATCCGCTCGTCCTCCATCGCAGTGATCGTCGCGACCGCGGCGGCGGTGGCCAGCGGATGTCCCGAGTAGGTGAGTCCGCCCGGATACGGCCGGTTCGCGAACGTCGCCGCGATCTTCTCGCTGATCGCGACACCGCCGAGCGGAACGTAGCCGGAGTTGACGCCCTTCGCGAACGTGATCAGGTCGGGTACGACGCCGAAATGGTCAATCGCGAACCACTTTCCGGTCCGGCCGAACCCCGACATCACCTCGTCGGCGATGAACACGATGCCGTAGCGGTCACAGATCTCGCGGACGCCGGCCATGTAGCCGGGTGGGGGCACCATGATCCCCGCGGTCCCGGGAACCGATTCGAGCACGATCGCCGCGATCGAGTTCGGCCCCTCGAGACGGATCAACTGATCGAGGTGCTCGAGCGCGCGCTCGGTTTCCTGCTGGTCGTTCTCCGAGTGGAACTGCGAGCGGTACAGGAACGGTCCGTGGAAGTGGACGACTCCACTATTGCCGTAGTCGTTGGGCCACCGGCGCGGATCTCCGGTGAGGTTGATCGCGGTGTCCGTGCCACCGTGGTACGAGCGGTAGCGGGAGAGCACCTTGTACCGGCCGGTGTGCAGGCGGGCCATCCGCACGGCGTGCTCGTTGGCGTCGGCGCCACCGTTGGTGAAGAACACCTTGTTCAGATCGCCCGGGGTCCGTTCGGCGATCAGCCGCGCGGCCTCGGAGCGGGCGTCGTTCGCGTACTGCGGTGCGATGGTGCACAGCTTCGCGGCCTGGTCCTGAATGGCAGCAACGACTTTGGGGTGCTGGTGCCCGATGTTCGTGTTGACCAGCTGGGACGAGAAGTCCAGCATGCGGTTCCCGGCGCCGTCCCACACGTACGAGCCCTCGGACGCGAGGATCGTCATCGGTGTGATCTGCTCCTGCGCGGACCACGAGTGGAACACGTGCGCGCGGTCGAGCGCGTAGGCGCGCTCGCCCTCGGCACGGGCCGCGTCGAGGGGCTGACCGGTGGGCAGGAGTTCCTGGGAGACTGTCGTCGTCATGACCGTGGGTCCTTTCCTGCTCAGTTGTTCTGGGGGAAGCCGAGGTTGATGCCGCCGTGACTCGGGTCGAGCCAACGGCTGGTGACGACCTTGCCGCGGGTGAAGAAATGGACGCCTTCGACGCCGTGGGCGTGGGTGTCGCCGAACAGGGAGTTCTTCCAGCCCCCGAAGGAGTAGTACGCGGTCGGGACCGGAATCGGGACGTTGATGCCGACCATCCCGACCTCGACCTCGTTCTGGAACCGCCGTGCCGCGCCGCCGTCGTTGGTGAAGATCGCGGTGCCGTTGCCGAACGGGCCGGAGTTGATGAGTTCCAGGGCCTCGTCGTAACTCTCGACGCGGATGACCGACAACACGGGTCCGAAGATCTCGTCGGTGTACACGGACATGTCGCTGGTGACGTGGTCGATCAGGGTCGGTCCGAGCCAGAACCCGTCGGCGCCGCCGTCGGCCTGCACGGTGCGCCCGTCGACGACGATGTGGCCCCGGCGGCCTCGCCGGCGTCGATGTAGGAGGCGACCTTGTCGCGGTGCACCTTGGTCACCAGCGGGCCCATGTCGGAGTCTTTGGTGCCGTCGCCGATCTTCAACGTGTCGGTGCGTTCGGTGATTTTGGCGACGAGTTCGTCGGCGATGTCCCCGACCGCAACCAGCGCGGAGATGGCCATGCACCGCTCACCGGCGGATCCGAAACCGGCGTTGACCATGGCGTCGGCGGCGAGATCCAGGTCGGCGTCCGGGAGGACGATGGCGTGGTTCTTCGCGCCACCGAGGGCTTGGACGCGTTTGCCGTGGGCGGTGCCGGTGGCGTAGACGTACTGGGCGATGGGGGTGGAGCCGACGAAGGAGATGGCCTTGACGGCCGGGTTGGTGAGGAGTTCGTCGACGGAGGTCTTGTCGCCTTGGAGGACGTTGAAGACGCCGGCGGGGAGTCCGGCTTCGGCCCACAGTTCGGCCATCCAGATCGCCGCGGTCGGGTCCTTCTCCGACGGCTTCAACACCACCGTGTTGCCGGCGGCGATCGCGACGGGGAAGAACCACATCGGGACCATCGCGGGGAAGTTGAACGGGGAGATGATCGCGACCGGGCCGACGGGCTGGCGGATCGAATGCACGTCCACGTTCGTCGACGCGTTCTCGGTCATGCCGCCCTTGAGCAGGTGCGCAATGCCACAGGCGAATTCGACGACCTCCTGGCCGCGGGACACCTCACCCAACGCGTCGGAGACGACCTTGCCGTGCTCGGAGGTGATGATCTCGGCGAGTTCACCCTTGCGCTCGTTGAGCAGTTCCCGGAACTTGAAGATGATCTGCGTCCGCTTTGCGAGAGAGGTGTCGCGCCACCCGGGGAACGCGGCGGCGGCCGAGTCGATGACCGCGCGGGCGTCCTCGACACTGGCCAACGCGACCTCACCGGTGACGGCACCGGTCGCGGGGTTCGTGACCGGGGCGGTGTTCCCGCTGGTGCCCGCGAAGCTCTTGTTGTCGAACCAGTGCGAGATGATCCGGCCTTCGCCGGAGTGCGAGATCGTTCGGGTCTGCGCGGCGCCGTCGCTGTGTGTCATGAAATGGGTGTCCTTACCGAGAGAGCGGATACCGGGGCGATCCGCACGGATCGCGTGATGCCTCCACTCTGGTCGGTGAACCAGCCCCCAGACCCCGACGATCTGTATAGCAATCCGCCTTCTGATTTACACTGCGTAAATGCTGCCCACGATCGTCGACATCCTGGCGCTCCCGGTCGTCCAGGCCGGAACGCCGGAGGTGATCGGCGGCGGACCACTCGACCGGCCGGTGCGGTGGGTGCACGTCAGCGATCTACCCGACCTGTCGAACCTCCTCCAGGGCGGCGAACTCGTGCTCACCACCGGGCACCCCCTCGCGGACGACTCGTCGAGCGTGGAATACCTGGAAGGACTGGCCGCGGCGGGCGCAGCGGGACTCGTCGTGGAACTGGGCGTCCACGTCGACACGGTCCCGGAAGGTGTGGCACGCGCGGCCGACAGACTGTCGTTCCCCGTGATCGCACTGCACCGTCAGATCAAGTTTGTCGAGGTCACCGAGGAAGTGCACCGGTCGATCGTCGCGGAACAGTACGAGGAGGTCGCGTTCGCACGGCACGCCCACGAGGTCTTCACCGACCTCAGCATGAAGCGGGCGTCGCTCGGCGAGATCGTCGACGCCGCCGCCGGCATGCTCGGTGCCCCGATCGTGCTCGAAGATCTCAACCGGCAGGTGCTGGCATTCGCGGCACAGGGCATCGCGACGGCGGACCTCCTCGCCGAGTGGGAACGCCGGTCGCGGCTCACGCCCGTGTCGCATCAGACCGCGGTCGACGGTCCCGAGTCGTGGACGACGACGCCCGTCGGCGCACATCGGCAGGAATGGGGACGACTCGTCGCCCCCCGCCCCGTCGCCGCAGAAGGTCGCGCGCGGATGACCCTCGAACGCGCGGCCCAGGCGCTCGCACTGCATCGCATGGTCGAACAGGACCGGACCGCGCTCGAGCAGCAGGCCCAGAGCGGGCTCATCGACGAACTCCGCCGCGGACGCATCCAGGACGAGGCGGAGGCGACCGCACGCGCCCACGCACTCGGTCTCCGGCCTGCACTGACCTACCTACCGATGACGGTCCGGGTAAGCGAAACCGCAAGCGCCGACCAGGTTCTCGCGCAACGACGCCGCGTCGCCATGCTCGACGCCGTGCGTCACGCGGTCCGGACGTCGCGGCAGACGGCGCTGACCGCGAACACCCGGTCCGGGCAGATCGACCTGCTCCTGTCCCATCCGCCGGCGTCCGCACCCGGCGCGCTCACCGAACTGTGTCGGGCGATCCGCGCCGCACTCACCCGGCTCGACGGCGTCCTGCACTGCACGATCGGCGTCGGCCCCGAATCGACCCGGCTGCTCGACGCCGCGGGCGGCCTCACGGAATCCGCGCACATCGCCGACGTCGCGCTGTCGTTGCCACCGGACGGCAAGGCCTTTCACCGGGCAGCCGACATCCGGTTGCGCGGGCTCCTCGCCCTGATCCGGACCGATCCGCGGGTGCAGGCGTTCGCCGAAACCGAACTACGCGGCCTGCTGGAGCATCGGGCGCGGCACGGCGGCGACAGCGTCGACGTCCTGCGGAGCTTCCTCGAACTCGGCGGCAACAAGACGGAACTCGCGAAGCGGCTCCACCTCTCGCGCCCCACGCTCTACGCGAAGCTGGCCACGATCGAGCGCCTGCTCGGTGTCGACCTCGACGACGCCGAGTCCCGGACGTCGCTGCACACGGCCATGCTGATCCTGCAGCTCCGCCGCCCGTGAGTACTTATTAACGTAGGGCGGTTAATAAGTACTCACGGGGCGAAGCCACTGGCCGAACATCGTTCGACGAGAACCGGCTCAGGGTGCCGACATCCGAATAGTCGCGAGCCGGAACCCCGATGTTGAGAATTATCTTCAGAACTGTTGGCATGAATGATCGCTTTCTTCACTATTGGCACCTACCAATCGAATTTCCAACAGCACGGAGTTCTCATGAAGATCGGCATCCCCCGTGAAATCAAGAACCACGAATACCGCGTGGCCATCACCCCCGCCGGTGTCCACGAACTTGTCGGCCGCGGCCACGAGGTGATCATCGAAACCGGGGCCGGCGTCGGCTCGTCCTTCGCCGACGCGGACTTCAAAGCCGCAGGCGCCCAGATCCTCCAGGCCGCCGACCAGGTCTGGGAGAGCGCCGACCTTTTGCTGAAGGTCAAGGAACCCATCGCCGAGGAATACCCCCGCCTGCGCCAGGACCAGGTGCTGTTCACCTACCTGCACCTCGCCGCATCCAAGGAGTGCACCGACGCCCTGCTGGCGTCGAAGACCACCTCCATCGCCTACGAAACCGTCACCGGCGCCGACGGCTCCCTGCCGCTGCTCGCCCCGATGAGCGAGGTCGCCGGACGCCTCGCTCCGCAGGCCGGCGCCTACCACCTGATGCGCCAGGGCGGCGGCCGCGGCGTTCTGATGGGCGGTGTCCCCGGGGTGCGCCCCGCCAAGGTCGTCGTCATCGGCGCCGGCGTCTCCGGCAAGAACGCCATCGCCATCGCACACGGCATGCACGCCGACGTCACCGTCCTCGACCTGTCCATCGCCCGCCTCCGCGAGATCGACGCCCAGTACCACGGCCAGGTCAAGACCATCGTCTCCAACACCCTCGAACTCGAGCAGGCCGTCCTCGACGCCGACCTGGTCATCGGCGCGGTCCTCGTGCCCGGCGCGAAGGCCCCCACCCTCGTCTCCAACAACGTGGTCTCGCGGATGAAGCCCGGTTCGGTGCTCGTCGACATCGCGATCGACCAGGGCGGCTGCTTCAAGGACTCGCGGCCCACCACTCACGCCGAACCCACGTACCAGGTCCACGACTCAGTGTTCTACTGCGTCGCCAACATGCCCGGCGCCGTCCCCCGCACCTCCACCTACGCCCTCACCAACGCGACCCTGCCGTACGTCGTCGCGCTCGCCGACAAGGGCTGGCAGGACGCCGCCGCGACCGTCCCCGGCCTCTCCGAGGGACTGTCCACCCACGACGGCAAGCTGCTGTCCACCGAAGTCGCTGCCGCACACGGCTACCCGGTCGCAACACTGCCCGCCTGAAACAGGCTAGGCGCCGAGTCCGAACGCGACGAGGAACCCGAGCGCGGTGGACAACCCGACCCACCACCCTCCTTCCCGGTACGCCTCGGGCATCAGCGAGTCCGCGAGCACGGCGATGGTCGCACCACCGGCGAACGCCTGGATGGTCGCGATGGTGCCCCCGGAAATGGTGTCGGACACGGCGTCGGCGCCGATCACCACCAGCACCAGCAGAACGGCGGTGGCCACCCACACCGACAGGGCGCGGCCGCTGCTGAAGTGCGGCTGTGACCGCATGGACGCCGCGCCCGCGACCGCCTCGGGCACGTTTCCGACTGCGACGGCGACGAGCAGCACCACCCCGCCTGCGCTGCTGATCGTCACCCCGAGGGCGGTGTTCTCGGGGATGCCGTCGAGCAGCGCGCCGAGCATCAACGCCCAGCCGAGGGCGCCGGCACCGAGCTTTTTCTCGATGAGCCGGTCTGCGACCACGTAGACGAGTGCTCCCGTGAACAGGGCCGCGCCTGCCGTCCAGATCCCCTCGGTCTCGAACGCGGGCTGGAACAATTCGGTGGACACGGCGGCCACCATCGTTCCCGCACCGAACGCCATGAGTGCCGCGAGAACCGGCCGCGGCAGGTCGTAGCGCAGGCCGATGACGGCACCGATCAGCAGGGGTACGGCCGTGCCGAGGCCGTACAGAGTCGCGGTCAACATGGTCGAGAGCGTATCCAGACGACGCGGGGATGCGGGACAATCGGACGATGGCTTGGCTCGAGGTCGTGCGCACCGGACCGTTCACCACCGTGCAGGATCGTGGCCGCCCCGGGTACGCGTCCATCGGTGTCGGCGAGTCGGGTGCCGCCGACCGCGACGCGCACGACAGCGCAAACAGGTTGGTGGGCAACCACTCCGACGCAGCCACCCTGGAGGTCACGCTCGGTGGGCTCGCCGTGCGGGCGACCGGGACCGTCTCCGTCGCCGTCACGGGCGCCCGCAACCCCGTCACCGTCAATTCCAAACCCCGACCCGACTACACGATGCTGCACCTGAACACCGGCGACCTGCTGGAGATCGCGTTCGCGCCGGAGGGGCTGCGCACTTACGTCGCGGTGCGGGGAGGTTTCGACGTGCCCGCGGTGATGGGGAGCCGGTCCACCGACACACTGTCGGGCCTCGGCCCCGGTCCCGTCGCCGAGGGTGACCGGTTGCTCGTGGGTGCGGATGCCGGCGACTGGCCCGCGGACGAGATCATCCCGCCACCCGTCACCCCCGAGAATCCGCTGACGATGCGTGTCCGGCTCGGACCGCGGGACGACTGGTTCACGCCCGCGTCCGTCGACGCCCTTCTCCGCGAGACGTGGACGGTCAGTTCCGACACCAACCGGGTGGGGGCGCGACTCGAGGGCCCGGGAGCGCTGCATCGATCCGTGCGGGACGAGATGCCGAGCGAGGCCATGGTGGCGGGTGCCCTGCAGGTGCCCCCGAACGGTCAGCCGATCCTGTTCCTCGCCGACCATCCGGTGACGGGCGGCTATCCGGTGATCGCCGTGGTCGCCGAGGCCGATCTGCCGATGGCCGCGCAGCTACGGCCCGGGCACCGGGTGCGCTTCCACCGGGTGGTGACGTCGCCGATCCCGAAGTGATCGGGGCAGAAATCTAACTCCGGCGGCGCCGGGCGATGTCGGCGAGCACGACACCCGCGGCGACAGACGCGTTGAGCGATTCGACGGGTCCTGCCATCGGGATACTGAGGATGGCGTCGCAGTTCTCGCGCACCAGACGCGACAGTCCCTTGCCCTCGGAGCCGACCACGACGACCACCGGGCCGCTGCCGTCGAACTCGTCGAGCGTGGTGTCGCCACCCGCGTCGAGCCCTACCACCTGGACGCCCTTGGACGCCCAATCCTTCAGCGTGCGAGTGAGATTGGTGGCGCGGGCGATCGGCAGACGCGCGGCGGCACCGGCGCTCGTGCGCCACGCCACCGCGGTGACCGACGCACTGCGCCGCTCGGGGATGACCACACCGTGACCACCGAACGCAGCCACCGACCGGACGACGGCACCGAGGTTGCGGGGGTCGGTGATGTTGTCGAGGGCCACCAGCAGCGGCGCCTCCTGGTGCTTGCGGGCTTCCGCGATCAGGTCGTCGGGGTGCGCGTAGCGGTACGGCGGCACCTGCAACGCGATGCCCTGATGCATGCCGTTGGCGCTGAGCCGGTCGAGATCTGTGCGGGGAACCTCGAGGATGGAGATGCCCGCGTCGGCCGCCCGCTGGACGGATTCCTTCAGACGGTCGTCGCTCTCGGTCCCGACCGCGACGTACAGTGCGGTCGCGGGGACACCGGCACGCAGGCACTCGACGACGGGGTTGCGGCCCAGCACGTTCTCGGGGCCGTCGAGCACCTTGCGACCTGCGGTCTGACGACCGCGGCCCGGCTGCTTCTCGGCGTCCCGCGCGGCGCGGGCGGCCCGCTTGGCGGCGGGGTGCTTGGTGCGGGCCTCCGCGGGCGGCGTGGCGCCACGACCTTCCAGCCCCTTGCGACGCTGGCCACCGGAACCGGCGACCTGTCCCTTCTTGGTGCCGGCCTTGCGGATGGCTCCGCGCCTACTCGAATTTCCAGCCATTACTACTGTCCTGCCTTGAGAGACCACTCGGGCCCGTTGGGGGTATCGGTGACCTCGATGCCCGCCCGGATGAGACGGTCACGCACCTCGTCGGCCACAGCCCAGTTCTTCTCGGCGCGGGCAGTCTGCCTGCGCTCGAGTTCGGCCCGGACCAGAACGTCCAGGGCATCGGTTGCCGCGGACGCGTCCGCGGTCTCCTGAGTCCAGTGCTCGTCCAGCGGGTCGACGCCGAGGATTCCGAGCATGGCCCGGACCTGCGACGCGATCACGCGCGCGCCCTCGAGATCTCCCCCGTCGAGCGCGATGTTGCCCTCGCGGACCTTGCCGTGCACCTCGGCGAGTGCGGCGGGGACGGCGAGGTCGTCGTCGAGAGCGCGAGCGAACGCGTCCGTCCACCGGCCGACCTCGACCTCACCGGCGCGCTCCTGCGTGCGCGTGACGAACGATTCGATGCGGCGGTACGCGGCCGCGCCCTCGTCGAGCGCGGTGTCGGAGTACTCGAGCATCGACCGGTAGTGGGCGCTACCCAGGTAGTACCGAAGCTCTTGCGGCCGAACCTTTTTCAGCACGTTCGGCACGGAGAGAACGTTGCCGAGCGACTTCGACATCTTCTCGCCACCCATGGTGACCCAGCCGTTGTGCAGCCAGTACTGCGCGAAGTCGTCGCCGGCGCACTTGGCCTGCGCGATTTCGTTCTCGTGGTGCGGGAACACCAGGTCCAGGCCACCGCAGTGGATGTCGAACGCCGCCCCGAGATAGAACTCGGCCATCGCGGAGCACTCGAGGTGCCAGCCCGGCCTGCCGCGGCCCCACGGCGTCGGCCACGACGGCTCGCCCGGCTTCTCCGCCTTCCACAGCGTGAAGTCGCGGGGGTCGCGCTTGCATTCACCGGCGCTCTCGCCCTGGTGCACGTCGTCCAGTTTGTGCCCGGACAGGCTGCCGTACTGCGGGTAGCTGCGGACGTCGAAGTAGACGTCGCCGCCCGCCGCGTACGCGTGGCCGTTGTCGATGAGGCGCTGCATCATCTCGACCATCTGCGTGATGTGCCCGGTGGCACGGGGCTCGACGGACGGCGGCAGCACACCCAGTTGCTGGTAGGCCCACGTGAAGGACCGCTCGAACGTGGCGGCCCACTCCCACCAGGGCCTGCCCGCCTCGGCGGCCTTGTTCAGGATCTTGTCTTCGATGTCCGTGACATTGCGGACGAACGCCACGTCGTAGTCGTGGGCGAGCAGCCAGCGTCGCAGCACGTCGAAGGCGACGCCGCTGCGTACGTGACCGATGTGGGGGTCGCCCTGCACCGTGGCGCCACACAGGTACACCGATGCGTGTCCAGGGGCCAGCGGAGCGAAGTCACGCAAGGCCCGCGTCTCGGTGTCGAATAGGCGCAGGGTCACGACCAGCGATCCTACCTGGCGCTTCGATCGGGAATGACCAATGCGGTGGCCATCGCGGCGATCCCCTCGCCGCGGCCGGTGAGACCGAGCCCGTCCGTGGTGGTCGCGGACACCGAAACCGGGGCTCCCAGAATGTCGCTGAGCACCTTCTGTGCCTCGTTCCGGCGCGGTCCGATCTTCGGCCGGTTCCCGATCACCTGGACCGCGGCGTTGGCGACACCGAAGTCGCCCTCTTCCAGGAGCCGGCGGACCTCCGCGAGCATCGCGGCGCCGCTCACCCCGGACCACTCGGGCCTGCCGGTTCCGAAGACGGAGCCGAGATCGCCGAGGCCGGCGGCGGAGAGCAGGGCGTCGCAGAGTGCATGGACGGCGACGTCGCCGTCGGAATGACCCGCGCAGCCGCTCTCGTCCTCGAACAGCAGGCCCGCCATCCAGCACGGCCGTCCCTGCTCGATCGGGTGGACGTCCGTCCCGATTCCGACTCGCACTAGTGCGCTCCATCTTCCACCAGCGCGCGGGCCAGCACGAGGTCCAGCGGCGTCGTGATCTTGAATGCTGTGGGTTCTCCGACGATGCTGCGGACCCGCTCGCCGAGCCGTTCCACCAGGCCTGCGTCGTCCGTGGCGATGCCGTCGGCGGCGGCGTACGCGCGGCGGAGCAGTTCCGCGGTGAAACCCTGCGGAGTCTGCACGGCCCGCAGTTCGGACCGTTCGGGGGTGCCGGTGACCGCGCCGAGAACGTCGACGGTCTTGATGGTGTCCGCCACCGGGAGGACGGGGATGACTGCGCTGCGGCCGCACCGCAGCTCCGCGACCACCCGCGCGATGAGCGACGGCGGCGTCAGAGCGCGGGCTGCGTCGTGCACGAGGACGTATTCGGCGTCGTCCGCGACGGCGAGTCCGGCGCGAACCGAATCGGTCCGCTCACTCCCACCCGCGACGACGGTGACGTCACCGGGGAGGAGGCTGCGCGTCGACTCGACGAGTTCCTCCGGCACGATCACGACGACGCGGTCGACAGCCCCCGACTGCAGGAGCCCGTCGACCGCGCGTGTCAGCATGGTCGTCCCACCGAGATCAACGAATGCCTTGGGCTTGTTCTCACCCAAACGCACTCCCTGACCTGCGGCGGGAACCAGCGCGACTACAGGACCTGTTGCCTCGGCCACTGTGTGAATCGCGACTGTCTAGGACGCGGCCGCGAGGACCTCGTCGAGGATGGTCTCGGCCTTGTCGCTGTCGGTGCCTTCGGCCAGCGCGAGTTCGCCGACGAGAATCTGCCGCGCCTTCGCGAGCATGCGCTTCTCTCCCGCGGACAGGCCGCGGTCCTGCTCACGACGCCACAGGTCACGAACGACCTCGGCGACCTTGTTGACGTCACCGGACGCGAGCTTTTCGAGATTCGCCTTGTAGCGGCGTGACCAGTTGGTGGGTTCTTCGGTGTGCGGAGCCCGCAGTACCTGGAAGACCTTGTCGAGACCTTCCTGGCCGACGACGTCGCGTACGCCCACGTACTCTGCGTTGTCTGCGGGAACCCGTACGGTGAGATCGCCCTGAGCAACCTTGAGAACGAGATATTCCTTCTGCTCACCCTTGATGGTGCGGGTTTCAATAGCTTCGATCAGCGCCGCACCGTGATGGGGGTATACGACGGTGTCTCCGACCTTAAAAATCATCTGTCCCGTGCCCCTTTCGATCATTCGAGTTTAACACGTGTCCGGATCCTGGTCGCATCAACGGTGCAGGTCAGGGGCATCATGGCCTGACCCTAGGGGTTGACAGGTGTCCCGATACGTGCATTCCGGACACCCCGATGAGGCCGTTCTCCGGCGCCGAAACCGCACGCAGACAACCATTGTGAGTACCCAGCGAGCAGGCCACGCGAGCGAACTACTACTCTGCCTAGTTGAAGTGCGAACCTGACACCGGAGGACAACTCGTGACTGCTCTCGACAAGTCGACTCGCCGAGTCGCTACCGCCGTCGCTCTCGCTGCCGGCGCAGCCCTCGCGCTGTCCGCGTGCAGTGCGGGCCAGATCACCCAGACGTCGAGTCAGGTCGCCGCGGTCAACGGCAACAGCGCGGAGTCCGGGTCGATCGCCCTGCGCAACGTGCACGTGGTCTACCCCAACTCCGCCGAGTACAGCCTCGAGCCGGGGAGCAACGCCGTCCTGGCGTTCACCGCGATCAACAACAACGAGGACACCCCGGACAAGCTGACCCGCATCAGCACCGACTTCGCGGGGTCCGTCACGCTCGGCGAGAAGTCCGGCGGACTCGAGATCCCGCCGCAGAGCGCGCTCGTCGCCGGTCTGCCGGTCGGGGACGCCGAAGCAAGCGCGGACGCCGCCGCCGAGACGGACGAGACCGCCGACGCGCCGACCGACGTCGTACTGGTGACGCTGAACAGCCTGAAGGAAGGCGTCCGCCCGGGCCTCACCTTCCCCGTCACGTTCGCGTTCGAGAAGGCCGGAGACATCACCGTGTCCGTTCCCGTCGACGCGGGCCACGAGACCGAGCGGCACGTCTCCGACAAGTCGCCCGGCACCGAAGCCGAGGGCGGCGGACACTAGCAGCCGGATCGGGTCCGCTGTCGGACCCGATACCTAGGCTGGCCGGGTGGCCAAACTCAAATCCAGCTTCCGCTGCTCGTCGTGCCAGTGCACGGTTCCCAAATGGGTCGGGCGGTGCCCCGAGTGCGGTAGCTGGGGCTCGATGGACGAGGCCCCGATCGTCGCGTCCGTCACGAGCCGCCCCGGCGCCTCGCTCGCGAAAGCGGGAGCCGGAGCGGTCCTTCCGTCCACCCCGGCCACTCCGATCACGCGGATCGACAGCACGTCCACCCGCGCCAAGCCCACCGGCATCGACGAACTCGACCGTGTTCTCGGCGGCGGTGTGGTGCCCGGTTCCGTCGTTCTCCTCGCAGGCGAACCCGGCGTCGGCAAGTCGACCCTGCTCCTCGAGGTGGTCCACCAGTGGGCCCGGCGCGGCCCGGACGACCGGTCGCTCTACGTCACCGGCGAGGAATCGGCCGGGCAGGTGCGACTGCGGGCCGACCGCACCGGCGCCGTCCACGAGCGGGTCTATCTCGCCGCCGAATCCGATCTCGCGACCATCCTCGGTCACGTCGAGCAGGTGCGTCCCACCCTGCTGATCGTCGACTCGGTGCAGACGATGCTGGCCGCCGACGTCGACGGCGTGGTCGGCGGTGTCACCCAGGTGAAGGCCGTCACCAGCGCCCTCACCTCCCTCGCGAAGGCCAGCGGGGTGCCGGTGCTCCTCATCGGCCACGTCACCAAGGACGGTGCGGTCGCCGGCCCGCGATCACTCGAGCATCTCGTCGACGTGGTGCTGCACTTCGAGGGCGACAAGCATTCGACGCTACGGATGGTGCGCGGCGTCAAGAACCGGTTCGGTGCCGCCGACGAGGTCGGTTGCTTCGAACTGCGCGAAGACGGCATCGCCGGCATCAGCGACCCGTCCGGACTGTTCCTCCACCACCGCGCCGAGGCCGTTCCCGGAACCGCCGTCACCGTCATGATGGACGGCAAACGGCCCCTCCTCGGTGAGGTGCAGGCCCTCGTCGCCGCCACGTCCATGCCCGCACCCCGCCGCGCCGTGAGCGGACTCGACAGCGCCCGGGTGGCCATGGTCCTGGCCGTGCTCGACCGCCGGTGCGGGGTGCCGATCGCGAAGAACGACGTCTACGCCGCCACCGTCGGCGGGATTCGGATGACCGAGCCGTCCGCGGACCTGGCGCTGGCCCTCGCCGTCGCGTCCGCGGTGAGGGACCGTCCCGTTCCGGACGGGCTCGTGATCCTCGGCGAAGTGGGACTGGCCGGCGAGGTGCGCCGGGTGCCCGGCGTCGGGCGCAGGCTCGCCGAGGCGCACCGCCTCGGGTTCACCCGCGCGATCGTTCCCCTCGACTCCGGGGCGGCGCCGAAGGGCATGAAGATCACCGAGGTGGGGAACCTGGCAGCGGCGATCGCGTCGCTGCGGTAGTACTGCTCAGATGGACGACGTGCCGAACGGGCGTTCCGGCACACCGTCCACGAAGTCCTTCGTCTTCTCGAAGTGTTCGGCCGTGACGGTGAGGAACAGACCCCGCGACGTCGCCACCACCACGTCCGGGTCCGCCGTCGGCCCCTCGACGATGCGCGCCTCGGCGCTCGTATACACCTTGCGGCGGATCGACCCGTCGACCCGCGCGTGGAATTCGAGGACGGAACCCAGCGGGATGGGCCTGGCGAAGTCGATCTCGAGATGCCCGGTGACCACCGGTCCGTCTGCGATCGACCGGCACACCATGCCCTGCGCCTCGTCGAACGCCGTCGAGAGGATGCCGCCGTGGATCACCCCCGGACCGCCCTGGTAGCGGGGTGCCACCTCGAGGCGCCCCCACACGTCGAGACCGTCCCCGGCGGTGAAGCTCATCGACATCCCGGCGGGCGACTGGTCTCCGCACCCGAAGCACCTCGACCAGTGGTGCGGCACCGGCTGACCTGCGGCGGGAAAGCTGTCGACCAGTCCGGGCAGGGTCAGGTCGTCGGGCAAAGTCCAGGTACCACTCATGGATAGGTAATCTAAACGCGGGTCCGGACGTGTTTCCGCGGCGGTCCCCGACAAGTGACGTCTACCTCAGCGGGAGTATTGCGCGATGAACGATGCCGAGTCGTCGTCTGCACTGCGCGAAACGATTGCCCGGCTGGCTCCCGGAACTGCACTTCGCGACGGTCTGGAACGCATTCTGCGCGGCCGCACGGGCGCATTGATCGTCCTCGGCTACGACGAGCAGATGGAAGAGATCTGCGACGGCGGCTTCGAGCTCGACGTGGAGTTCGCCCCGACCCGTCTGCGTGAGCTGTCGAAGATGGACGGCGCCGTGGTCCTGTCCACCGACGGGTCCCGCATCGTGCGCGCCAACGTCCAGCTGGTGCCCGACCACAAGATCCCGACCGTCGAGTCCGGCACCCGTCACCGCGCCGCCGAGCGGACGGCCATGCAGACCGGGTACCCGGTGGTGTCGGTCAGCCAGTCGATGAGCATCGTCAGCGTGTACGTCGGCGGCATCCGGCACGTCATCGACGGGTCCGCCACGATCCTGTCGCGCGCCAATCAGGCGGTGGCCACCCTCGAGCGGTACAAGGCACGGCTCGACGAGGTGACCCGCCAGCTGTCGGTGGTGGAGATCGAGGATTTCGTCACGCTCCGCGACGCCCTGACCGTGGTGCAGCGCCTGGAGATGGTGCGGCGCGTGTCCGTCGAGATCGAGCAGGACGTGCTCGAACTCGGGACGGACGGGCGCCAGCTCGCACTGCAACTCGAGGAACTCGTCGGCGACAACGACGTGGCGAGGGAACTCATCGTGCGCGACTATCTGGCCGGTTCCGGCCCGGCGCCCGCCGAGGACGTCGAGAAGTCGCTCACCGCGCTCGACAGGATCACGGACGCAGACCTTCTCGACCTGACGACGTTGGCGCGGGCGTTCGGCTACCCGGGCACCATCGAGGCGCTCGAGGCCCCGATGAGCCCCCGCGGCTACCGCGTCCTCACCCGCGTTCCCCGGTTGCAGTTCAACCAGATTCACCGGCTCGTCGGCTCGTTCGGAACTCTGCAGTCGCTGCTGGCCGCGACGGCGGCCGACCTGCAGTCGGTGGAGGGGATCGGCGGGCTGTGGGCGCGCCACATCCGAGAGGGCCTGTCCCGGCTCGCCGAGACGTCGATCTCCGGCCCGTACGACTAGTCGTCGGTGGTCGCAGCTCACCGTCGGTGGGCCGGGCTACCTTCTCCGACCACGGATTTCAGTGCGACCCGCACCGCGTCCAGGTGTTCGGCCATGGCGCGGGCGGCCTGGTCGTAACTTCCGGATGCGATGCCGTCCACGATCCGGTCGTGCTCGTCGTTCGACTTCTGCTGCCGTCCCGCAACCAGATTCAGCGTTTCGGACTGGCGGGTGAGGGCTTCGCGGATGTCGACGATCACGGATTCGAATACGCGGTTCCGGCTCGTCCGGGCGATGTACGCGTGGAACTGCGCATCCAGCGACACCCACACGAGCGGGTCGTCCTCGTCCCGCATCTGGTCCACCAGGCCACGCAGGGCGGCGAGATCTTCGGCGGTGTGCCGCTGCGCCGCCCATCCGGCGGCGGGAATCTCCACGTGGGGGCGCGCCTCGACGAGTTCGTTGGCCGCGTAGTTCCCGAAGTCGAGGTCGCGGGCGATCGAATCGCTGACGACGAACGTCCCGAGGCCCGACTTCGTCTCCGTGAGCCCGAGCGCGTGGCAGGACCGCAGGGCCTCCCGGATCACCGACCGGCTGACGCCGTGCCGCGCCGCGAGGGACGCTTCGGACGGAAGTCGTTCACCGACCGACAGCTCACCCGAGGTGATCGCGTCCCGAAGATCCGCGAGGACGGCCTCGGCGGCACTGACCCGCGCCGTGACAGGGCGCCTGGCTGCCCAGCTGTCCGACAGGTTCATGGGGATATTCTGCTCACGCCTCGGCGGCGACGTCAACACGGCGCGGGTCCCGGGTTGACGACTGCGAGTGAGCGAGGTAACAATTGCACCTGTCTGACAGCCTGGCAGGTGGATAGCCGGGTGGCTCGACCGAGAATCTACGCTCTTCGAGCAGCAGACTCCGTCCACCGCATCCGTGCAGAGCAACAGCGCGCGAATCCCTGTGAGGAATTGATCAAGTGCTCGAAACGCGAACAGAACACGATCTGCTCGGCGACCGCCAAGTACCTGCGGATTCCTACTGGGGAATCCACACGCTGCGGGCCGTGGAGAACTTCCCGATCACCGGCCGCACGATCTCCACCAACCCCTACCTGATCCGCGGACTCGCGTACGTCAAATGGGCCGCGGCGAGCGCCAACGAGAAACTCGGGATCCTCGACCACCGCCGCGCCGACGCGATCGGGCAGGCATGCCGGGAGATCGTCGACGGCCGCTGGCACGAGCAGTTCGTCGTCGACGTCATCCAGGGTGGCGCCGGGACGTCGACCAACATGAACGCCAACGAGGTGATCGCCAACCGGGCGCTCGAGATTCTCGGCCACGGACGCGGGGAATACGGGGAACTCCACCCCAACGAGCACGTGAACCTCAGTCAGTCGACCAACGACGTCTATCCCACGGCGGTCAACATCGCGACGATCTTCGCGATCGACGACCTCCTCGACGCGCTGCGGGTCCTGCAGGACGCGTTCGCGACCAAGGCCGTGGAGTTCGCCGACACCGTGAAGCTAGGGCGCACCCAACTCCAGGACGCGGTACCGATGACACTCGGCCAGGAGTTCGCCACCTACTCGGTGATGATCGACGAGGACCGCGCCCGCCTCGGCGAGGCCGCGCTTCTCGTCCACGAGATCAACCTCGGCGCCACTGCGATCGGCACGGGCCTGAACGCACCCGCGGGCTATGCGGAGGCCGCGTGCGACACGCTGCGGGACCTCACCGGACTCCCCCTCGTCCTGGCCACGGACCTCGTCGAGGCCACCCAGGACGTCGGTCAGTTCGTCCACCTCTCCGGCGTGCTCAAGCGGATCGCCGTCAAGCTGTCCAAGGTGTGCAACGACCTCCGCCTGCTGTCGTCGGGACCGCGCGCAGGACTGAACGAGATCAACCTCCCACCGGTACAGGCCGGTTCGTCGATCATGCCCGGCAAGGTCAATCCGGTGATCCCGGAAGTCCTCAACCAGGTGGCCTACGAGGTCATCGGCAACGACGTCACCATCACGATGGCCGCCGAATCGGGTCAGCTCCAACTCAACGCGTTCGAGCCGATCATCGTGCACTCCCTGTCCGAGGGGATGCGCCACCTCGGCGCCGCCTGCCGGATCCTTGCCGACCGCTGCGTGCTCGGCATCACGGCCAACACCGATCTGCTGCGCGCCCGCGTCGAGGACTCCATCGGGCTCGTCACCGCCCTCAACCCGTACATCGGGTACACCGCGTCGACCCGGATCGCGCAGGAGGCGCTGATCACCGGCCGCAAGGTCGCCGACCTCGTGATCGAGGCGGGACTGCTCGACCGGGACGAACTCGACCGACTCCTGAGCCCCGAGCATCTCGCCAACCTGAGAGCATCCGGTTCGCCACGGCAGACACCCGTCACCGCGACCGCGGAGGTGGTCTCGTGACGATCGAGAAGGACGACACTTCGGGAGACATCTTCGTCGAGGAAGACCTCGGCTACCGGAAAGCGCTCGGCCCGAGGCAGATCCAGATGATCGCGATCGGCGGAGCGATCGGCACCGGCCTGTTCATGGGCGCGGGCGGACGCCTCCAGCAGGCCGGGCCCGCACTCGTCCTCGTCTACGCGCTCTGCGGGTTCTTCGCGTTCCTGATCCTGCGGGCCCTCGGCGAACTCGTCATGCACCGGCCCACCTCCGGGTCGTTCGTGTCGTACTCCCGCGAATTCTTCGGCGAGAAGATGGCCTTCGCCGCGGGCTGGCTGTACTGGATGAACTGGGCGATGACGGCCGTCGTCGACGTCACCGCCGTCGCGCTGTACATGAACTTCTTCAAGAAGTACTGGGCACCGCTCGGGAACGTCGACCAATGGGTCTTCGCCCTGGCCGCCGTCGTCCTCGTCCTCGGGCTGAACCTCGTGTCAGTCAGAGTGTTCGGCGAACTGGAATTCTGGTTCGCGCTCATCAAGGTCGTCGCCCTGGCAGCGTTCCTCGGCTTCGGAATCTACTTCGTGCTGTTCGGAACGCCGATCGAAGGCCACACCTCGGGCTTCAGCATGATCGCCGACAACGGCGGACTCTTCCCCAACGGCCTGCTGCCCGCCGTCGTGGTGATCCAGGGCGTCGTCTTCGCGTACGCCTCGATCGAACTCGTGGGCACCACCGCCGGCGAGACGAAGAACCCGCAGAAGGTCATCCCGAAGGCGATCAACACGGTCATCATCCGGATCCTCGTCTTCTACGTCGGATCCGTGCTGCTGCTGTCGCTGCTGCTCCCGTACACCGAGTACCACGCAGGCGAAAGCCCGTTCGTCACGTTCTTCGGCTCCATCAACGTGCAGGGCGCCGACGCGGTCATGAACCTCGTGGTGCTCACAGCCGCGCTGTCTTCGCTCAACGCCGGCCTGTACTCCACCGGGCGAATACTGCATTCGATGGCCATGGCCGGGTCGGCGCCGTCGTTCGCCGCCCGGATGAACAAGGCCGGAGTTCCGTACGGCGGCATCGCCCTCACCGGATTCGTCATCCTGCTCGGCGTCGGACTCAACGCCGTCGTTCCCACACAGGCATTCGAGATCGTTCTGAACCTCGCCGCACTCGGGATCATCAGCGCCTGGGCCGTCATAGTGCTGTGCCAGCTGAAACTGTGGAAACTCGCGAAGGACGGCACACTCACCCGCCCCGGTTTCCGGATGTTCGGCGCCCCCTACACCGGGCTCCTGACACTGGTCTTCCTCGGATGCGTCGTCATACTGATGGCATTCGATCACCCCGTCGGGACCTGGACCGTCGGGTCCATCGCGATCATCGCCCCGCTGCTGGTGATCGGGTGGTACGGCGCGAGGAACCGCATCCGGACCCTGGCCTCGGACCGCCCCAACGCCTAGCAAGAAAGGACAACAGTGCCGAAAGTCGCCGTCGTCACCACCGGAGGCACCATCGCCAGCAGGCGGGACGGGCAAGGTGTCAGCAGGCCGGTGGTCGCAGGCTCCGATCTGCTGGCCGGTGCCCGGACCGGGACGGAACTCCGCGTAGTCGACGTGATGTCGAAGGACAGTTCGAGCATGACGTTCGCCGACATGGACCGGGTCCGCGACGCCGTCACCTCGGAGCTGAGCGACCCCGAGCTCGACGTGGTGGTCGTGCTACACGGAACCGACACCATGGAGGAGACCGCATTCCTGGTCGACCTCCACCACGCCGACCCGCGGCCGGTGGTCTTCACGGGTGCGCAGCGCACCTTCGACCATCCGGAATCCGATGCCCCGGTCAACCTGGCCGACGCGATCGCCGCGGGAACGGACCCCGCCCTGCGCGGAGCGGGTGTTCTCATCGCGTTCGGAGGTGCCCTGCACCGGGCGTCGGGGACGCGTAAGGCGGACACGACGTCCCTCGACGCGTTCCGATCCGTCCACCCCGACTCTGTCCAACCCACCGGCGATCTCCGGCGGCAACGCCTCGATCCGTTGCCGTGGCATCCGATCTCCGGAACCCGCGTCGACATCGTGGCCGCCTATCCGGGGGCGGACCGCATCCAGATCGACGCGTGCCTGGCCGCCGGGGCGCGGGGGCTGGTGCTCGACGGGCTCGGATCCGGGAACGCGAACCCCGCGATCGTCGAAGCAGTCGGGGACTGCACGACCGCCGGAATCCCGGTCGTGGTCACCACCCGGGTGCCATACGGCCCGACCTCCGCGACGTACGGCGGCGGGGGCGGCGGCCACGACCTCGTCTCGGCGGGGGCACTGTTCTCCACCGACCTCAGGGCAGGTCAGGCCCGCATTCTGCTCGCGGCGCTGCTCGCCGACCCGGACCTCACCGACCTCGACAAGGAATTCGATCGACGCTCACGCGTCGACCCCGCACCGAGGATCAGCTGAGGTTGAACGGCTCCGGCGCGCTGCGGAGCTGACCGAGCTGCCCGACCACCGTGTACGCACCAGGCCCCACCGGGTCGCGCTGGGGTTCCGGCTGCGTCAGGCAGTCGGGAGCGGACGTCTTGGCCGACCACTTCACGGTGAACTGGGCCTGCTCGCCGGCGGCGAGGGTGCGCACGTCGGCCGCGGACTGCGGAAAGCAGTCGATGTTGGACCACAGCCGCACGGCGCCGTCGATCGTGTAGACGAGGACCTGCTGGAGGCTGCTGCCCAGATCGCGTTCACACGGGGTGGTGCCGATGTTGGTGACGACCGTCGTGAAGCTCGGCTCCTCGCCCGGCAGGTACGTCGGCTTGTCTGCCGCCACCTTGATGGCCAGCGACTGGTCCGGGCACTGACCCGCGGCGACCGGCTGACCGCTGGGGGCCGCGCTGCTGGAGGCGCCGCTGCTCGACGCCCCCGACGAACCGGACGTGCCCGACGACGCCTCGCCGCCGGCGGCAGCGGCGCCACCGCCGCCGCCACCGGACCCGCCCGAACCACCGCTGGACGTGGACGAACCCGAGGCTGTCGGGGAAATCGACACAGGAGTGGTCAGCGACGAACTCGCTGCCGCCGGATCCGTCTCGGAGTCACCGCCACCACGCAGCGAGTTGATCAACCACACCACGAGCAGCAACACGACCACGGCGCCGCCGATCGCCAGCGCCCTGCGGCGCCAGTAAATCTCGGGGGGCAACGGTCCATTCGGTTCCAGCACGACGTCAACGGTAGTTCGGCGTCGCGCGGCAACGGCTCAGCGGCTGCGGCGTGTCGCGGTCAGTCCGTGAGCTCACCGATGTCCCCGACAGCGCCCTGCAGGTGGGTGCGGCCGTCGGACAGCTTGTACGTGACGCCCGCGATGGCGCACGCACCGCTCTCCACCTTCTCCGCGATGATGCGCGAACGCTGCATGAGCAGCGCACCGGTCTCCACCACGTGGCGACCTTCGAGTTCGTCGACGGTGGTGAGGCCCTCTCGGCGTCCCATGAGGATCGACGGGGCGACGCGTTCCACGATGCTGCGGATGAAGCCGGGCGGCACGTTGCCGTCGTCGAGGGCGTCGAGCGTCGCCTTCACGGCACCGCAGCTGTCGTGACCGAGCACGACGATCAGCGGGACGTTCAACACACCGACGGCGTACTCGATGGACCCGAGAACGGCGTCGTCGATCACGTGACCCGCGGTGCGGACGACGAACATGTCGCCCAGACCCTGATCGAAGATGATCTCGGCGGCGACACGGGAGTCTCCGCAACCGAACAGGACGGCCGTGGGGTGCTGGCCGCCGACGAGCTTCGCCCGATCGGCGACGCCCTGGCTGGGATGGAGCGACGTGCCGCTGACGAATCTGTCGTTACCCTGACGCAGGGCCTTCCACGCGGACACCGGGTTCGAATTAGGCATGGGATCATTGTGCACCGGGCGTGTGGCACCGTCGCGACGGGATTATGACGACCCCGGAAATTCTGCTTCACCCGTGAACGAAGGGACTTGTGAGGACGAAGTGGCCGTTGACTCCTCCGCGCTGATCAACTGGTACGAGGTCCAGGCCCGGGATCTGCCGTGGCGCCGCGACGGCGTCACCGCCTGGCACATCCTGATGAGCGAGATCATGCTGCAGCAGACACCGGTCGTCCGGGTGGCCCCGATCTGGGAGGAATGGGTGCAGCGCTGGCCCGTCCCCTCCCGCATGGCGGCTTCCAGCCAGGCCGACGTCCTGCGCGCGTGGGGCAAGCTCGGCTACCCGCGTCGCGCGCTCCGACTCCACGAATGCGCCGGTGTGCTCGCCGCCGAACACGGCGACGTGGTGCCGAGCGACGTCGACACCCTCCTCGGCCTGCCCGGCATCGGCGCCTACACCGCGCGGGCCGTCGCCTGCTTCGCCTACGGACAGCGGGTCCCCGTCGTCGACACGAACGTTCGGCGAGTGGTCGCCAGGGCCGTCCACGGAAGCGCCGAGCCCGGCAACCCGTCGACCACCCGCGACCTCGCCGACGTGTCCGCGCTGCTCCCCCGGACCCGCGCCCGCGCCGCCACCTTCTCCGCGGCCCTCATGGAACTCGGCGCCACCGTCTGCACCGCTCGCACGCCCGACTGCACCCGCTGTCCGCTGCCGAACTGCGCCTGGGTCGACGCCGGACGCCCCGCTCACACCGGTGAGCGACGGAAAGTCCAGAAATTCGCAGGCACCGACCGTCAGGTGCGCGGCAAGCTCATGGCCGTACTCCGCGAAAGCACCGCGCCCGTCGAACGCGTCCTGCTCGACCAGGTGTGGCTCGACGACCCCGGGCAACGCGACCGCGCTCTCCACTCCCTGCTGATCGACGGGCTCGTCGAGCAGACCGACGACGGGCTCTTCGCCCTCGCCGGCGAGGGGAGCTAGCTCACACCGGAACCGCTTCGATGACGGACGACCGGGGACCTTGCGTGACCGAATCCAGCGTGAAGCCGTGGTCGGTCAACAGCCGGCGCCATTCGGTGATCGTGCGCTCGCGACCTCCCAGGAGAACCAGCATGTGGAGATCCAGCAGAGCCATGGGGTGGGTTGTCGCCGCTTCCGGCAGGACCTGCTCGACAATCAACAATCGTCCGCTCGGCGGGATCGCTTGCCGGCAAATGCCGAGGATTTTGCCGGCGGACGCGTCGTCCCAGTCGTGGAGAATCTGTGACAGCACGTACACGTCGCCATTGCCTGGGACGTCGTCGAAGAAACTTCCGCCCACGACAGTCGCTCGTTCACCGATGCCGGCCGAACGAAATTCCGACGGCGCTTCCGCGACCACATGAGGCAGATCGAACAGAATTCCGCGCAGATGCGCGTGCCGATCGAGCAGCCGGGTGATCAGCGCGCCGGTCCCGCCTCCGACGTCGACGACCGTTCCCACGTCGGACCAATCGTGGTCGAGCAATGGCAGCAAACGCAGCTCGACCAGCCCTGCCTGACCCCGTGCGAACTCGTCGGCTGCCGACGGATTCGCCGACAACCATTCGAAATACGGCTTGCCGAACGCCGCTGAGAACGATTCCTTCCCCGTTCGGATCGAATGCGCTGCGTGCCCCCACACGTGGTAAGCCTCGTTCGACATCAAGCCGACCAAATGACGAAGCGAGCCCGGAGTGTCCGCCCGCAGAAGCGCACCGGCCTCCGTCAACGAGAATCGTCCTCCACCATCATCCGCAACCAAGCCTTCCGCGACGAGTACCCGCAGGAATCGACCGAGTGCGTCGGCGTCGGCTCCCACGCTCGCCGCGAGATCGCCGAGTAGGCACGCATCGTCCGCCAATCGGTCGGGCACACCCAGCTCGCAGACGGCTGCAATAGATTGGGACACGATGTATCCCATGATCTGTTTTCTCACTCGGTGGTTGATATCGCTCATGTTCAGGCCACCTCGGACAGCCGCGGGAAGAGTGACATCGTGGCAGCATGTTTTAGATACGACGCGCCCGCCGTCCCGCCGGTACCAGGTACCGTTCCGATGACTTTCAGGGTGATGCCCCAGTGGCCGCGCTTCATCGCAACCCACGCGCGGTCCAGGCGCCGCATCGACTCCTCGACAACACGTACATCCGGATGTGTCTTCCGCATCGCAAGATAGACGTCCTGCAACGTATCCTCCCCGATATCGATTGTCCCAGCGTGTTCGAAGTCGCGCGGATCAAGTGGAGCGCAGGCGAACTCGACCTCACGAAACGCGCGCGACTGCACTGCGCTCCGCCCATGGGTGAACCCGCGAATGATCGCGAAGGCGTCGACCGGCATCGTCGTGAGAACCCGAAAGAGCGCAGGCACCGCTTCGAGGCGGATCGACGCCCGGTCGAGACGTTCCTTTGCCGCTGCGGTCAGACCCCGGCGCAGCTCACGGATCGCCGTCGAAATCGCGGTCGCGACTTGCCGATACAGACCTTCGAAGATCTGAATGCAGCGGATGAACATCTGCTCGTCGTGCAGGCGAGTCGTCGGCAACAATGTCAACCGAACTGCACTTCCGATCTCGTCAGGGACGCCATTCAGCGCCTCCGCGGCGACCGAAGCAAACGAACTGTAGTCGGCGCACGGCTGAGCCAGCGCCGCAAGACCGGCCGCAGCGACGGCAGGATCGAGCGCGAAATCGGGTGCGATCCTGTCGAGTTGGGTCACCACCCGTGTCGCGGCACGCGCCCGGACCACCTGTGATGCGTGTGCCGACCGCCCGAGTGCGCGCGCCTCCAGCAACGCGAGGTCCATGCCCGCGGCAGCAACGAATGCGTCCACTCGCTGCGCGTCGTCGAACCGGACGACCTGGTCGAAATAGTCGAGCCCGACGTAGGACAAATAGTCGCCGTTCTGCGCATCGAACGTCATCGGTAGCCAGGCACCGAGTACGTGATGCGCACGGTTGTCGAGATGGAAATTTCGCAGCATGGCGACCAGATGGGGCCGGACCCCGTGACGCCCGACTGTCTGATAATGGGCCGCGACAGCCGCGTGGGGAAACTCCGTGTGCCCCGATTCCCATTGCCGGAGCGCATTCTCGACAGTGCGGCCAGACAATTCATCGGTCGTCGCTTCAGCAGCCTGAACGCACGTGCCCCCGACGCCGATCACGCCGGAACGAACAAATTTCTGCTCGGCTTCGAGCAACGTTTCGGAGATCAATGCGAGACTCGCCTCTCATCCGTACTGCGGTGTTCAGCCATCTTCGGCGGCGCGCGGCGAATGCAGATAGACACCCTAGGGAGACTTCTCGACACCCTTTCCGTTTGGGGAGGTGACATTTCCAACCCTGGGGTGCCTGTTCGGCCGGCAGGCACGTGCCCAGGATTGGGAGCGATTCAGAACTCGAGGCAGGTCGATCCCACAGAAGGAAGAAATCTATGCACATCATCGCCAGAAGCGCACTCGAGACGATCAACGAAGCCGTTGTCGGCGGGAGCGTCCACAACCTGGGTGTCGTCAAGATATTCAGCCAGCATCCTCAGTTGGCGCAATTCATTCCTGCTGCGAGCAATGTGGCCATCAGCTGGGTCAGGTTGGAGTGCGGTGAGGTGCTGGCGGTGCACAAGCACCCGGAGCCCAGCCTGATCCTGATCTGCGAGGGTTCCGGACGAACGATGGGCAGTGCTGAGCAGGAGGTCGGTGCGGGAGACATGATCCTCGTCCCCGGCGACTCCTGGCACGGCTTCGAAGGAACCCGGGACGGTTTCTGGGCGCTCTCGATCCAGTTCAACGGCAAGGCACTCTACGAGGACGCGGAGAAGCCCAACGCGGTGTTTGCAGGCGAGGTACCGAATCCGGCGGCTGTGCTCCTGGCGGACAACGAGAAGTACCTGCAGCAATTCGGAGCCAGCAACCTGTTGCGGCTGATCGACGACCCCTCGTTCGACGACCCACACGTTCGGGAACGGCTGCTCGACTGCCAGCAAACCTGGTCGGACGTGTTTCAGGACCTGCTGCACCTGCGTGTCGCGATGACTTCCGATGTGGCGCACAAGCAGGTGGCACTCGACCATCTGGTCGAGGAACTGGGCCACAACGACAACCTGCGCAACCAACGGGGGTCAGTGCACGCGCCGGTCACCGATGAGACGTTCGTATCGACTATGGAGTGGTTCAGGCATCAGATGCTGTACCGGAGCGACATGGTGCGCACTCTGCTGATGCATGTGGTGCTGGAAGGTAGTGGCGAAATCTGGCACCGGGAAGCGGCGCGAGCGTTCCCGGCAATTCCGCATTTCCAAGAACACGGAGAAGACGACGGCGAGCACGTGAGTATGGGGATCGATCTGCTCGATCGAGCAACGCCGGCCGAGATTCGAGAGCTCCGCGAAGCACTTGCCGAGGGATGGAAGATGATCACGCAATTGTGCGACAGAATCGCGTCGATCGCCCTGGCCGACACGGCGGTCCCCACGTACTCCACATGTTGAGCGTTCTCAGGAAAGTAGTCTGGTTCGAGGTTCCCACACCCCGAACTCGACTCGACCCTGTGCCCAACCCCTCACACCTCGCCAGATGGCAGCGGTGGTGTGACGCGGCGCAGCGGGACAGCATGAACGCGCTCGGAGGCGAGCGACTCGGCAGATCCGTCTTCGGCGGGCTCCGTCGTGACATCGTGCTCGGGCTCGTGGCCATCGCGATCAACGCAGGATGCGCCTTCGGTGCCGCGATCACGCTGAAGTCGCTGATCCAGCGCCTCGTCGCCGGCGATTCCGCGCTCACGACGAACCTCACGCTCGGCATCACCTGCATCGTGCTGACGTACGTGGCGTGGCTTGCGTTGAACCACACTTTCATGCAAGCCGACGTGGTAGGAATCGGAGCCCGGACATACGTCGAACAACGACTGCTGCACAAGAAACGCAGCATTACCCCTTCCGGCCAACCGGCCGACCTGGTCACCCTGCTGGACCGGGAGGCAGCGCGCGTCGAAAATGCTTGGTCAGGACTCATTTTCATCATCCTGGCACTCGTAACCGTCACCTTCACCTCCGCGTACTTCTTCGTGGCACTGGGGCTGAGTGCGCTGGCGGCTCTGATCGTGATCCTCATCAGTTCCGTGGTGATCTACGGGAACGCCAGACAACTGAATGCCGCACATGCCGCACTGTCGGCGACGGCGGCAGATCGCATCGAAGTCGGCCTGTTCTCGCTGAACAATCGCCTGCTCGCGTGGCTCAAGAACTGGAACGACGAACTGTTTCGGCGCTATGCCGACAAGCGAGATGGCGAGGAGCGCGCGCTCCTGAAAGCGGCGCGTCTCATCGCGCGGATCAACCTCATATCGACACTCACTCCGATCGTTGCCATGCTTGCCGCGGTGTTCACCCAGCTGGCCCACCTTGGATACGTCGATCCAGCAGGCCTGTTGTCCACAATGGCGCTGGTCGGAGGCTTGAAATCCGTCGCCAACAACATCCCTTTCATAGTCCAGAGCCTGTCCCAGGGCATCGTCGGGCACGCCAACGTCGCGAGGTACCTATCCAGTCCCCATCCGCCGGACACCGATGCGACGCCAACACGCCTACCGGCAACGACCGCGAAACACATCGCCGTCGTGGGCGCCGCAGGCAGTGGCAAGACCTCCGTTCTGAAAATCGGTGCACGCCAGAGCAGCCAGGTGAACAGCAAAACGTTCTTCGTACCGGATGAACCGTGGATATTCCCTGGCGGGCTCTACGAGAACTTGTGCCTCTATCGAAGCGAATTCACCGACGAGGAGGCCCGTCGAGCCTTGACACTGTCCCGACTTCCCGAAACCTTCTACGGCGACTACCTCTCGAGCAAGTCACGCGACCGGACCGAGGGCTGGAACGTGTCCCGCGGGCAGGGGAAGCGGCTGGAACTGGCACGGGCAATAGTGGCCGAACCGAAGTTCGTCTACCTGGATCAGCCCACAGCAGGGCTGGACGACGACCTGGCGAATGGGCTGCTGGCCGCCCTTCTGCGCGGGCCGTGGCACGACACCACGGTCATTTATGCAACGGACAAGCCCGATGAAAAGGATGCTGCAGACGAGATATGGGTAGTGGCCGGAGGCGAGGTCGTGGAGGTGATGCGAAACCTCACACCACGTGCGGCGAATCCTGTTCGAGACCGCAAAAGGGCGCTCGCTCCCGAGGATCGGTCAGTCGCTCGCCGTCCCCAAGGCATGGACCGACCGGAATTCTCGACCTCGTCACGCCGCAGTCTGATAAGCCTGGGCGTCGCGAAGGTCGCGGTTGTCGCATGCGTCCTGTTTGCGTGCCGCGACGTTCTGACGATCGTCGGTGACTACACAGCGGCCAGCGGAATTTCGACCACGAATGCGCGGACAGCAGCGACAACCCTCATCGCCGCACTGTCCGCCGGGGCACTCCTGTCGATTTTCACCTCCCTGTTCATAGTCAAGCGCAGCATCAGGGCGGCATCCCGAAAATGTCGGAATTACTTCTCGACCGTTATGAGTCCAAAGCCCTCCAGGTCGGCCTTCGACGAGGTCGATCAGGACTATCAGAGCAAACTGACATGGGATCAACGACGCATCGACGAACTTCTGCCAGAAGTACTTCTGAATACCCTGGGTGCGCTTACTCTGCTGCTCACGACTACCGCGTTCGTCTTGAGCAAGAACATTCTCGTCCTGGTACCCCTTGCCGGGATGTGCCTCGCGTACTGGCACAGTTCGAAGCGATCGGGAAGGCGATTGCAGGGCTTCAACGACAGAGAGATCGGTACGACGTCGACCGTGTTGGAGCGGGTCGAGGCCATTACCTGGAGCTCGGCGAGATTCGACTTGGCACGCGACAACTCGGCCCTCGTCAATTGGCTGAACAGAAGTCTGATGAATCGCGCCTTCGCTTCGATGGACAATGCGGGCGCGCGCCGCTGGTTCAATTACAAGCTCGATCTGATGGGTGTGCTCTTCCTGTCGGTCGTCGTCGGTTCCACCGTGTTTGTCCAGGCCGGCGGCGGATCCGGCCTCGGCAGTGTTCTCGCACTCAGTCTCTCGTACAGCCTCATCGCGGTTTTCGCCCGGGTGGGCCGTTGCCTGGTGGACCTCAGACAGGTTCTCGACAGCGCGGATCGTCTCCGCACGCCTCCGACCGGCCCTGCGCCGTGCCGGACCGATGCGGCCCTCGACGACGCAGCGCTCGTGTCGTTGTCGGAGGTAACGTACGTCGCGCCGCACACCGGGGCGGTGCTGCTGGAGGACTTTTCAGAGTCGTTCGCCAGCCGAGACGTCGTGGTCATCATGGGCCCGAGCGGGGTCGGAAAGTCGACATTCGCGAAACTCGTTGTCGGCAGTCTGCAGCCGACAACAGGCGTCCTCTCGACATTGGGCCGGACGACGGGATACGTCTCGAATTCCCACGCCGAAGACATCCTCCTCCTGACGTCGAGTCCGATCTTCAAGCCAGGAAGACTGATCGAACATTTCAACAGCCCGATGCCGCTCGAATTGGTCCGCGTCGTCGATTATCTCGACGTGGCAGACGTTGTCGGCCGACTGCCGTCCGGATTCGACGAGCCCGTCCCCGCCACCGGTCAGTTGAATCTGAGCAAGACGGAACTGCAGCGGCTGGCGCTCCTCGATCTGTTGATCAATCGCCCGGCGATCGCAATTCTCGACGAGGCGACTTCCGAGTTGAGTACGGGAGCAGAACTCTCCGTACTCCGGGCCTTGATCTCTGCCTTGCCGGACACGCTCTTCTTCATCATCACGCACAATCCCGAGCTGACCGAACTCGCCAATCGAGTCTTCCAGTTCAACGGTGAGCGACGCCTCCTCGAGATTTCCGGCGAGTCGCGCACGACAGCCGATCGGAACTGGAATGGAAAGGAGGAAGACCATGGAATGGCTGCCCCAACGAGATGCGTTCTGTAACAGCCACAACGTTCCACGGCCACAACTTCCGCTGAGGAACATCGCGCACTGGAACGCAGTGCTCCAGGGCAAAGTGAGCGGCGACGCCGCTCTGCATCACGAGCGGGCGTACGTCGCACCCGGATATTTCTACATGCCCGTGTGCGACGAGCCCGACGAACGGACACTGGCGGAGTTGTCGAGCCTGGCATCCACCGCCGACTGGTTGCTGGTCCCCTCCCTCCGCAGATCCGATCGCCGTCGGCGTGCCGATGTCATTGCAGTTCCCTTCATGAAGGCGGCATTCTTCCGGTCTTCGCGAAATGTGGACCTCGCCCTCCGAACCGCAGTAGGAGCCAGCCAATACAAATCAATCGTCAGGCTCACGAGGAAGGCAGAGGCGGCGTGCACAACCGAAATACACCGTCTCTCGGACGTAGCGGAAGACAATCGAGTTCTGCGCGATTTCGCCGGCCTTCAGGCATTGAACGTGGCCAAATACGGACACGCCAGGAACCTCTATACGAGCGATGTGCTGCGCATGCTGGCACGCTCGTCCGAAGGTGAGAAATACTTCGTGAAGCTGGACTACGACAAATCTTCGAATACTCCGTGGGCCGGATCACTGAGCTACGCCGACGATCACCGTGGCGTATTTACCAAACTCGTTCGGGGACTGGACCATGGCCGGATTCCGCGTGGGTTGAATCTGTATATCGCCGACTACTATCAAATGTATCGTTTCGCGGACCGGCTGGGTTTCGCGGACATCTGCCTCGGCCGAGGCGCCATCGACGCGAAGGTCCGGGTGGGCGCAATTCACATTGTCGAACTGGACAACTGGCTGATTCCGGTCAACACGAGACGTACACAGGCGATGCAGGAGTACGCGAGATCTCGACATGGGGATTGAGATGATCAGCGAAATAGCCTGGGCAGATGGAAGATGCGTCCGATTCGACGAGGTGAGCCTGTCACCTGCCACCCATGGGTTGTCGTATGCCACGTCGGTGTTCGACGGTATCCGCACGTACGGTGGACGCATCTTCAGATGTGACGACCACATAGCCAGGTTGCGGCGGTCCGCCGAGTTGTTCGGGCACACCGTGCACTATTCGAATGCGGACTTGGCCGATGCGTGCCGCGAATTGGTGAGGGCCAACGATCTGGCCGATGCGTACATCAAGTGCTTGGTCTTCTACGACGACACCGATGTGAGTTTCAAAGCGCAAGGCTCTTCCAGCAAGGTGGTCCTGTTCGCCCTGCCCTTTCCTTCGAATTCGGCCGCGGAGCAGTATCGGCTCTCGACGGCGACGTGGCGGCGTGCACCAGCCTCGTGCCACCCGTATCAGGCGAAAACGTCGTCTACCTACGCGTTGAGCTACTTGAGCCACCGCGGGCGGGCCGACGGCTACGATGATGTGCTCTTTCTGTCGACAGCCGACGCTGTGTGCGAGTCGAGCGGCTCGAACGTGTTCTTCGTCGAGGGCGACGCATTGTTCACGCCCACTGCCGAATTAGCCCTCGACGGGATTACCCGAAGGGTGATCATCGATGAGCTGTGTCCGCGACTGAAGCTCTCGGTAACGGAACGCGACATCGCATACGACGAGATCGGATCGTTCGACGCCGCATTTCTGTGTGGCACTGCGATTGAAATCATGGGGATTTCCGGCATCGACGAGATCCGGTATGCGAAGTCCGCAGTGGTCGATGCGATTGCAACCGAGTATCGGCATTTGACCAGCGGCAGGTCCGCAATTCGACAATGACCACGAAAGGTGGACGATCTTTCCCCCCAGGGTTCCTGGATTCCCATTCGTCGGCCCGGGATAGTACTGGAAGGTGAAAGTTCACTTCGCCGATCGGCATTCCATCCAGCGGGGTCTTCTGAATGAAACTGCTCATCCTCCATCGCGTTCCGTATTCCTTCATCGAATACCATCGTGTAATCGATCATGGAATTCACGATGTCGTCTACGTGGGAACAGGCGCGCAACTTGCCACCGTGCCGCCCGACCTTCCCTGCACGAGGGTTGAGCGGCCCGGTCGAGCAGGTCTTGCCGAGGAAGTGCGCACCCTGTTCTCCCCCGACGATTCCTTCGACAGAGTCATCAGCGTTTCCCAATACGAGATGATGGATGCCGCGCAGATAAGGCGGAGCCTCGGAGTGGAAGGGGTATTGCCGGGGCAGGTCCATGTCGTGAACGACAAGGTAGCGATGAAAGCCGCGGTCGCAGGATGCGGACTTCGCGTGCCCAGATTTATTCGCTGCGACGAGGCGCTCGCCGCTGCGTCCGCCGATGTCGCTCCGTGGGCCGGGAAGACGGTGCTCAAGCCACTCGATGGAACCGCCAGCAAGGATGTTTTCGTTTTCGCCACCTACGCTGACGCCGGCGCTGCGATTCTCGATCACCCGACAGGTGTGGAGGACTGGGATCCTGAGCGCTTCCAGCTCGAAGAGTACGTGGAGGGACCGATCTTCCACTTCGATGGCGTGATGCTTGCCGGTGCGCCGGTGGCGATCGTCGCCAGCAGATATTTGGGCACGTGCCTCGAGTTCGCCCAGGGAGTTCCGCAGGGATCGATTCAAGTCGACGACGACGGTGGGCGTTGCATGGTAGCGGTCGAGTACCTCCGGGCCGTGGGTATCGAGAATGGCCCGTTTCATCTCGAAATGATCGAGGCCGCAGAGGGAATGGTTTTCCTGGAGGTCGGCGCCCGCCCCGGCGGCGGACATATCAAGGAGACATTTCGGCTTGCCACGGGAATCGACTTGGTCGCGGCCGGTTTGGCGTGCAACCTCGATTGGTCACCTCTCGAAACCAATCCACTGAAACGGTGGTTCGAAAGGACTTCGAGCAGCAAGGTCTACGGGGATTTCATGTTCCCGGGTCACCTGCTTCCGTCGCGGTACTGCGCGATATCGGGTGGAGAACGGTTTCAGACCCACCCCGACGTTGTTCGATGGAAGGAGCTGGAAGCGGGCGCTTCACTTCCGGGGACCGTGAGCTATTTCGATTTCGAATTACCCGTCAGCGGCATCGTCGCCGGCCGGACGAGCTCTGAAGTGACCTCACTCATCCGCGAAATCCTGACGACCGTGCAGGTTATGCCCATCGAGCAGCCCATGCAATGACCCACATCTGACCGACCGGGCTAAACGTGGGCTAAACGTGAATCTGCCCGGTCAGTGCGGAAGCGGACTCGTCTCCACCCGAATCCGATCCTGCGCCTGAGCCAACCGGCGCTCGGCGTCCGCGAGATCACCACCGACCGCGACAATGACACCTTGACGATCCGCAGAGGACCGGAGCGGACCGAGGCGTTGCCCTGGTTCGAGAGAACACTGCAGGCGGATGATCCCCTCGGCCTCACGCGCGGCCTCGATGCCCTGCACGCGTTCGATCACTACATTCTCGTAACCGAAGAATGCGACGCAGCCTGCCCCGCGCCCGGGTGTTCGCGATTGCGGCGGCAGCCCGGCAAGATGACAGATCGATTCCCGGACCAGATCGCGGCCCATCGCACGGAGCACCAGCTCCCAGATGAAATCGCCTCCGGGACGGGTATTGCCCTCGATGATCCGGGGCCCGGCCGGGCCGATACGCACTTCGGTATGGGCCGGCCCGAAGGAATGACCGATGGAACCGAGGAAATCGGTGACGAGTCCGCGGAGCTCGGCAAGGGCCGATGCCGCGAGTACGGCCGGCATCAGATGACCGGTTTCGATATACCGTGGCGCGCCGGTGGTGGTTTTTGCGGTCACCGAGATGATGTCGTGCCGGCCATCCGTGGTGAAGGATTCGACGCTGTATTCGGGGCCGTCGATGAACTCCTCGACGAGGGTCGGCCCGGGGTACTCGCCGCGAGAGCGGGCGAATGCGGATTCGACCTGGTCGAGGCTGGAGACGCGAAAAACACCGGAGCTGCCGGCGCCTTCAGCCGGCTTGACGATGACCGGGCCGCCCACCGACTGAAGAAAGCTCCGTACCTCGGAGGACGAATGGCAGCTTCGGGTCAGCACAGCTCCGAGATCACGGCCGGCCAGGTGCTCGCGCATGGCAATCTTGTCGCGGGTCAACCGGACGGCTTCCCGCGCATTGCCCTTGATGCCCAGGGCCTCTTTGATCACGGCGGCCGGCATGAGGCCGTGCTCGGTGAATGACACGACGGCATCGATGCGTTTGAACTCGTGCAGCGCCCGCGCCCTGCCGAGCGCCTCTGTCTGGTTGCGGTAGTCGAATACGCACAGCCGGTGGGCGCGCCTGGCCTGCTGCGCGGTGACCGATTCGGAATTCTGAAACACAGACAGCTCGACCGGTAGATCTTCGATCATGCGGAAAGTCTCGTCATGTCCGCCGACGATCAAGATATGAGCCATGCCGACCCCGCTCCTCGAGGTCCGCTGATTCTCACTTGCGGCCCTCGATCACGCTGAAACCGCAGGGCAGGAGCGTACTGCCGGTGAGTCCGAGACCTGCGCGTTCGTACAGGCGCGCGTAGTCGTGAATGGTTCGCTCCCGGCCGCCCGTCATGACCAGCATGGCGACGTCCACCACATTTCCCCAGACGTATCCGCCGTCCTCGCTGATCACGCGCTCCAGGACCAGGATCCTGCCGCCGGGCTCGAGGGCGTTCGCGCAATTGGTGAGGACGCGTACCGAGTCGTCGTCGTTCATCGTGTGCAGAACGCTCTTGAGCAGGTGGACGTCGCCCCCGCCGGGCACCTCTGTGAAACCGTCGCCGGGCACGATGCCACAGCGCTCGTCGACGCCGTATTCCCGCAAGGTGTGACCGGCCCTGGCCAGCGAGAACTCCAGGTCGTAGATCGTGCCCCGCAGATGATCGTATGTGCGCAACAGCTGGGCGGTCACGATGCCGTAGCCACCGCCGACATCGACGACGTGCCGATTGTCCGTGAAATCGACCGCTTCCGCGGTCTCGAGGCCGGCGCGGATCGAGATCTCGTGCCAGCCCAGATGGAAGCGCTGGGCGGAGTCGGGGTGCTCGGCCAGGTACTCGAAGAGGGATTTGCCGAAGTACTGGCCGAATCCTGTCTGTCCCGTGCGAGCGCAATGGAGCAGTCCGCTCCAGGCCAGGTACGTTTCTGCGCCGGCGAAGAGCTCCACCTCGCTTGCGATCGAATCCGGATGATCCCTGCGCAAGAACTCGGCTCGTGGCGTGAGCGCGCACGTGTCCTGCTCGTCCACGGAGAAGACCCCGGCACTCATGAGTAGGCGGAGGATCCGCTTCAGCGCATCGGGATCAGCTCCACTTCGCCGGGCGAGATCGACAAGCGCCAGTGGGCCCGCCGCCAGCAGGTCGGCGAGCTCCAGCTCGACGGCTACGAACAAGCAGCTGGATATGTTGTAGCCATGAACCATCTCTTTGACACAGAGACGGTCGGGCTTGTCACGGAAGTCGAAATACATTGTGCGCCCTCGAATAGGTCGTGGAATACAGCCATACGTGGAACTCCCGGACTCCCGGGCGTTCCACCAGCGTGAGGCCTCGCCGCGCCGCGCGATAGGCACCCCGGGGTTGGCAACCATTCACCCCGTGGGGTCCGACTCCGACCCCAGATTCCGCACCAGCCAACGCCCGTCGACGAGATGCATGAGGACCGGGCACACGTACCGGGGATCGTTCGGCTGCCACAGGCCGCCCTCCAGCG
Source organism: Rhodococcus sp. USK10 (assembly GCF_019378875.1). Lineage (NCBI taxonomy): Bacteria > Bacillati > Actinomycetota > Actinomycetes > Mycobacteriales > Nocardiaceae > Rhodococcus > Rhodococcus sp. USK10. The sequence continues at coordinate 5,275,776 of NZ_CP076048.1, read as the reverse complement.
CCGCGGCGTCGAGCACGTAGAGTGCCTCGATCCCCGGGGCGACCATCCTGGTCGCTGAACCGATTCCCCACGTCGCCGGATCCGGCAGCATCGCCCGGAACGACCGCAGATGCACACGCTCGAAATGCACCCACAGCGGATGATCCGGCACCGGCGCCGCAAGGGCCGCCTCGACCGTCCCACTATCCCAACCGTCAACGGTCATCTGATAGTGGTTGTCGCGCACCCACTTCTGCGCGAGCAGTGCCCGGAAGTCGGGATCCACATTCGGCCATACCGACAGCAGATCCCCGTCCACACACACCGGCATCAGGAATGCCCACGCCGCATTCACCAGATCTGTGTGCCCGAGAACCCGCACCCGTTCGGCCGGATCCATCGCACGAAGCTGCCGGTACGTCTGCCGCACCTCGGGCGGCAGCGAGTCGATCTGCTCGTCGGTCAACTCCGGAAGGGCGGACGCCGCAGGCACCGCACCGCGGTCAGAGGCGTCGTCCCGGTCGTCAAGCAACGCCCGGACCGCGTCGACGAACCGTGGGGTCAGCCGGTCGAGTAACTCGAGCAGCTCCCCCACCGTGCGCGGCGGGAGCGCATTCCGGGCTACCAGCACGTGTATACGCTCGAACACCGCTTCCGAATCCAGATCGAGCTGATCGCAGAGGAATTCGTCGGGGTGGATCGCCTCGACGTCGAACGGGTCGAGGGCCGCAGGCGGGAAGTCCGTCAGGTTCGCGGTCACGATCAATGCCGCACCGGACCGTACCGCCGCGGCCAGGACGTGCCGGTCCTTCGGATCGTTCGTCATCGCGGGAATCAACTCGCGGTACCCGCGTGACTCCTCCTCCGCGAACGGGAACGTTCTGCGCATCTGCTGGATCCGCCGCGCCGCCTGCTCCGGCGACTTACCGAACCGCTCCCCGGCCAGGTCGCGCTCCACCTCGTCGAGCAGATCCGGCGTCCACACCGGGCGGAACAACTCGGCATCGGCCAGGGTCAGCAGCAGGTTGTTGAGGACCTGCGGAAGCAGGACGCACCCGTCGAGAACCACCCGAAAGGTAGCCATCGGTTGCCCTGCCCCTCGATCAGCGGGTCGAGACGAAGCCGTCAGCGGCGTCGCCGGGGTCCGGGGTTTCCTCGTGCGCCATCTCCTCGAACACCTGACCGCGGCGCGCACGCTCGTGTTGTCTGTAGGCGAGCACGTCCGCCAACTCCACCCGCCGATGCCGGCCCGGCGACGAGTACGGAATCTTCCCGGCCTCCAGCAACCGCACCAACGTCGGCCGGGTAATGCCCAGCAGTTCCGCGGCCTCCTGCGTCGTCAACACCGTCCGATGCGGCTCCACCGTCACCGCCTGCCCCCGATCCAGAGCCGTGACCGCGTCGACGAGCAACCCCCGGACACTGTCCGGCAACGGCGCCGAACCCTCCGGGGTCGAGATCGTCACATCTCCCTGACCAGCGAGAACATACTTCAAGGCGGTGAGGAGTTCACGATCGTCGGGGCTCGGCGGCAACACCGTGTGGTTCATCGGAGCGGCCATACCTCAACCCTAAAACGAAAAAAACGAACACACAATGTCCTGCGCAGCGGACGAGGCGGCTCTCAGCCGAGCCCGTCGAGGAATTCCTCGACCACTTTCCGGTACTGCTCCGGCTGGTCGTCGTGGACGAGGTGCCCGGCCTGCGCGATGCGGACGTACTCGGCGCCGGGATGCCGCTCCGCCATGGTCCGCATCTGGCCGTCGGGGGTGATGGTGAACTCCCCCTCGATCAGCAGGGCCGGAACCGTGATCGACGCCCATTGGTCCCAGAAATGCCGGTCGCCCCACTCCGCCGAGATGTCGCGGAACGTGTCGACGTCGCCGTGCAGGTACCAGCCGTCGGCGCGCTTCTCGAACGACTCCAGGAAGTACTGTCCGGCAACCGGACCGAAGAACTCGAACAGATCCTCCCGGGTCGCGAACGGCTGCGGCCAGTTCGCGATCATCGCCGCCCAGTCGTCGGCGGTGCGGCCGCGGAAGTCGGGGGCCATGTCTTCGAGGACGAGCGCCGACACCTTGTCCGGGTGCTCGGCGGCCAGGCACCAGGCGTGCAGGGCGCCCATCGAATGGCCGATCACCACCCACGGCTCGGTGAAGGCCGCGAGAGCCGCGGACAGATCTGCGACGAACGCCTCCGTCGTCAACCGCGACGGCGCGGGTCTGCCGTGGCCTGCGGCGTCGAACGTGAAGACGTGGCCGTGCTCGCGCAGCCACGGCACGTGCCGTCCCCATGTCCGGGCACTGCCCATCAGCCCGTGCAGCAGCAGAATCGGCTGTCCCGTCCCACCCTCGTCGTGCAACGCACTCTCACCCGCCACCACTCCGACGCTAGCGGAGTAACCTCGCCCGCATGGCAGTGGTGAAGATCAACGCAATCGAAATCCCCGAGGGTGCGGGCCCCGAACTCGAGAAGCGCTTCGCGGCGCGCGCACACGCCGTGGAGAACTCTCCCGGCTTCCTCGGCTTCCAGCTCCTGCGTCCGGTGCAGGGCGAGAACCGCTACTTCGTCGTCACGCAGTGGGAGAGCGAAGAGGCATTCGCGGCGTGGCGCGACGGTCCCGCCCGGGAAGCACACGCGGGTGAGCGGAAGAAGCCGGTGGCGTCCGGGGCGTCGCTGCTGGAGTTCGAGGTCGTACTCGACGTCGCGGCCGCGAACAAGAGCTGAGCGGCGGAGGCGGGCCGAGGATTGACACGACGGCCCGCCGGGTGCAAAAGTTCGCAGGACAATGCGATGGTTCGGCAGGAATCCGGTGCAATCCCGGAGCGGTCGCGCCACTGTAAATCGGAGTAGTCCCTAGCGGGAACCACCTCGACAGCCAGATACTGCGGCCATCGCCTGGACCTAGGGGACGCGAAATCCCAGGAGGAACTATGGCACTCGCATACGCACCCGGCTCGTCGGTCGACACGACCCGCCTCGCCGTCATCTCTTTCGCGATCGTTCTGTTCGCGATGCTCGCTCTCTACCTCGTGGGATTCGACCAGGGCGCGATCTCGCGCAGTGGCATGTACATGCATGAATTGATGCATGACGGGCGCCACCTCCTGGGTCTGCCATGCCACTGACCGATTCCTTCACGAAACTCCTCATCCGCGGTCTGCTGGCCGGCCTGATCGCAGGCATCCTGGCCGGCGGCGTCGCGTTCGTTCTCGGTGAGTCGCACATCGACGCGGCCATCGCGATCGAGGAATCGCACAGCGCGGCCGAACCCGCAGACCACTCGCACGACGCCACCGAGGCGGACCAGCCTGCCGGGCACTCGCACGACGAGGAAGACGCGCTGGTCAGCCGCGACGGGCAGCGCTTCGGGCTGTTCCTCGCGACGTCCCTCGCGGGACTGGCTCTCGGAGCGATCTTCGCCGTCGTCGCGAATTACGCACGTCGGGTGACGACGCTGTCGGGGCCGTTGCTCGGTCTGAGCCTGGCCGCCTTCGGCTGGTTGGCAATCGAGGCGGTGCCGTTCTTCAAGTACCCCGCCAACCCGCCCGCTGTCGGAGACCCCGAGACGATCAACCAGCGCACCTGGCTGTGGCTTGCCGCAGTCGCGCTGGGCCTGCTCGCCGTGGTGGCGTCCGTCTTCGCGGCGAAGGCCGTCGCCGCACAGGAGTTCCTGTCGGTGCGGATCGCGGCGCCGGTAGTCGCGTTCCTCGTAGTGGCGACCATCGGATACCTCGTGCTGCCCACGATCAACGAAGTCGGTGACGACTTCCCCGCAGTGCTGCTGTGGCAGTTCCGGCTGTCGTCCCTCGCGACGCAGGCCACGCTGTGGCTGGTTCTCGGACTCGTGTTCGCGTTCCTCACGGAGCGTGCGACCCGGGCCACGGCGCCCGCGCGCGCGAACGCCGCCTGACCCATGTGAGTGGCACGGTGTGCTGGAGCACTCCATGCCACTCACATGGGGTGGGCGTCCCAACGGGCCGGGTCCGTCTCCAGGGCGGCCCGGTCCCAGCCACCCCGCTCGGCGGCCGCGTCGTACGTGCTGTGCAGGAACTTCAGCAGAGCCGCATCGGGATCGTCCGCGGTGCGGACGGTCTCGTACGGAAGCAGGAACTGCCGGAACTCCGCGCTGTAGAACGCGCCGTCCGGCCCGACCGGGTAGTCGGCGAAGCCGTCCGGTTCCGGATAGGCGTACGCGTAGAACGCGCCCTCGACGCCGCCGCCGGGCCAGAATCCGCAGCTACTCAGCTCGTGTGAGTAGCCCTCGACCATCACCCAGTCGCCGCAGTTCGGCGCTCCCCCAGGATGAGTCGGCGCGCTTCGGCCGGAGAACCGGGTACAGGCCAGGTCGAGCGCACCCCAGAAGAAGTGCACGGGACTGACCTTCCCGATGAAGTGGGCACGGAACTCGTGCAGCACACGATCCGCCTGCACGAGCTGCCGCCAGAACCGGTGCACCGACTCACCGTCGTACGAACAGTGCTGCGTGTCCTCGGCGAACGGGACAGCCGTCTCCACCTCGTTGGGCCTGGCCAGGATGGTCGTCGTCACGCCCAGTTCGGCCAGCGTGTCCATCGTCTCCGAATAGAAATCGGCCACCGACCTCGGTTCGAGCGCAACCGTCCCGGCGCCGCCCGCGCTCGTGCGGATCACCAGCCGATGGTCGACGAAGTCGAATTCGATGTCGAAACACTCGGCGCCGTACGGGACGGTCGACGTGGTGAGACCGCGGGGACTCACGTACAGCGGCACCTGCCACCAGTGGTTGATCAGCGGTGCGTGGGCCAGGCGGATCTTCCCGACGATCTGCGTCCACATGTGCAGGGTGTCCCTCGTCGACGTCCAGTCGTCCACCTTCAACGCCGGCCATGCATCTCCGGATCGTGTCTGCTCGCGCACAGTGCCTCCCTGCCGACGACGTGCTTTCAAATGTGCTCCCCGTCCGGAGTGATGGCAAGGTGCCGCACCGATACCCGGGTAGGGGTGGCCGCCACTCCCCGGGGTGATGCGCCGCGACGCTCCCGACACCAGCATGGGGACATGACCACTCGCACCGCACCCTCGGTCCCGCAGACGGTCGAGCGCGCATTCTGGCTGCTCGGGCTCGCCCTCTTCGCCGGGGTGGTGGAGGCGATCGCACAGGCGTCCACCGCGCTCGAACACCCGGGCGCCGACGTCGCCGGACTCGCCGGGCAACTCGCGGTTCGTGTTCTCGTCTACGCCGCCGTTCTGTTCGTCATGACCCGGTTCCGCAGCGGCAGGGCGTGGGCGCGGGGCGTCCTCGCGATCGGCCTCGGCGTCTTCGGCGTCGCCTCGCTCGTGGTGGAGCCGATCGCCTGGATGACGGCGGGCAACGACCCGATGTCCGCCGTCTCCGGTCTGACGCTCGACGTCGCGGTGGTCGCGATCGCGCGGCTCACGCACCTCGTGGCGGTGATCGCCGCACTGGCACTCATGTTCCGGTCTGACGCCAACCGGTTCTTCGCCCGTTGCTAGGTGACCGGCACGGCGCTCGCCTGCGTCAGAAGCTGCAGGAACACGTCCTTCGGCTGCGCACCGGACACGGCGATCCTGCGGTTGGCGACGAAGAACGGCACGCCCGACACCTGCAGCGCACGAGCGGTGTCGATATCGGCCCGGACGGCGTCCGCACCGGCACCGGAATCGAGTTCGGCGCGCACGGTGTCGGCGTCGAGCCCGGCCCGCGCCGCGATGTCGACGAGCACCTCGCGGTCGTCGATCACGGCGCCCTCACCGAAGTGGGCGCGGAACAGCGCTTCCACCACGGCATCTCGCTTGTCGCCCGCGAGGTGGATCAACCGATGCGCGTCGAAGGTGTTGGCGGCGACGACCGTGTCGAAGTCCAGTTGCAGACCCTCGTCGGCCGCAGTCTGCGCGACGTGCCCGAACATCTGACGGACCTGCTCGACCGACAGCCCCTTGCTCTCCGCCAGGGCGTCGAGTTCGGTGCGCCGCTCCCCGACCGGGGTGTCCGGGGACAGCTGGTACGACCGCCACGTCACGTTGACCCGGTCGCGCCCCTCGAACTCGTCGAGGGCCGACAGGAAACGGCGCTTGCCGATGTAGCACCAGGGGCAGGCCACGTCGGACCAGATCTCGATGTCGCCGTCGTGCTTCTGCTGTGTCGTCACAGTTCAGTGGAACAGATCGGTGCCGGATTCTGTTCCGGCTCGTTCCGCGCAGAGGATGTCTTGGTTCGACGTGGTGCATTTACGCACGCCGAATTCGACCGAACGGTACGGTGAGGGTGTCGACACGGCGAGAGTAACGTCGTATCGATCGTGCCGCTGAACGAGGGGCGCTCGTCGCGATGCCCGGACAATCGACGGCCGATGGTTGCGGAACCCGAACTCCTCCAGGAGTAGCCATGGTTTACGTCTCGTCACCGAGCAAGTCCGTCGAAGCACTCGGAATCGTGCTGATCGCCGTCGGAGTCGTCCTGCTCGCACTGCTCACCCTCTACCTGGTCGGCTTCGACCAGGGTGCGATCTCCCGAAGTGGCATGTACCTGCACGAATTGATGCACGACGGACGCCATCTCCTGGGAGTTCCCTGTCATTAGTTCCACCCCTACGGAGCACGCGATGAACTCTCCAGCAGAATTCGAAGCTCAGGCGAACCGAGTGGCGGGGTACGGCCCTCTCCATCACGAAGAGATGGATTCGCCGTACTACCTGACCAATTCCGCGTTCGACGCGCTGCGGCACGTGCTGCACGACGTCGGCGGCCAGCCCGCCCTCCCCGTCGCGTACGAGGAGAAGGTCGAAGAGGACTGGGAGATGAGCACGTACGTCACGTGCGAATGCCTCGGCTGGCGCGGGGTGTGGAATTCGGAGGAACGCCGCCGCGCCGAGAACGATCTGGGTGCCACGCTGTACTTCGGATTGCCGTACTACGCGCGGTGGATCACCGTGGCGGCCAAGACACTCATCAACAAGGGCCTGATCACGCCGGACGAACTCTCCGCCAAGATCGACGAAGTGCGGGCCCGGACCGCCGGCGGAACAGCGACCGGAGGCCGGTCATGACGAAGTTCCAGATCGGCGACCGCGTCACCGTCAAGGACGCGACGTCGATGTTCCACACCCGCACGCAGGCATTCATCCGCGGGCACACCGGCGTCGTCGTCGAACACCGCCCGGAATGGGTGATCCCCGAGGACGAAGCGTGGGGACGCGTCGACGACGGCCGGACCGAGCCGTTCTACGTCGTCCGCTTCCAGCAGACCGACCTGTGGCCCCGCTACACCGGATACGCGATCGACACCTTGGAAACCGAGTGCTCCGAGCGCTGGCTCGAGCCGGCAGGAGAGGCCGACACATGACGCATTCGCACGACGATCACGCCCCGATCCAAGCCTCGGAGGAGGTCAGCGAATTCGAGATCCTGGAAACCGCCATCCGGGAACTGTCCATCGAACACGGCCTGTTCTCCCGTGAGGATCACCGGCGCTTCTCGGAGTGGGCCGAATCGGTAGGGCCGTCGGGTGGTTCGAGGTTGGTCGCGAAGGCGTGGGTGGATCCGGAATTCAAGAAGCGCCTGCTGGCCGACGGCACCGAGACCTGCAAGGAAGTGGGGATCGACTGGCGCGACCCCACCGGGTCGGGCACGCCGAGCGACTATACGTACTTCTACGTGCTGGAGAACACCCCGAAAGTGCACAACGTCATCGTCTGTACGTTGTGTTCGTGCTACCCGCGGCCCGTCCTCGGCATGTCGCCGGACTGGTACCGCACACCCAACTATCGCCGGCGCCTGGTGCGCTGGCCCCGCGAGGTGATCGCGGAGTTCGGGCTGCACTTCCCGTCGGACGTCGAAGTGCGCGTGCATGATTCGAATCAGAAATCGCGATTCATGGTGATGCCGATGCGTCCCGAGGGCACCGAGGGGTGGAGCGAGGAACAGCTGGCATCGATCATCACACGCGACACCATGATCGGCGTCGCCGTCCCGCAGGTCGACTGGACGGCGACCACACCACCCTCGGACAACGGAGGAGCCGCACGATGATGGCGGACAAGGGCTACGACGTCATCCTGAACACGTTGACGCCGGACACAACTCGCGAAGACGTGACGCTGCCGGACCTCGACCGCAAGCCCGACCCGTGGGAGTCGAGCATGCAGGCCACCGCGGAATGCCTGTCCTGGCGTGGCGCCTGGGACAATCTCGACAGGCGCCACACCGAGGACCAGCTGGGCGAAACCATCTACCGCGACTTCCCCGTCCGCTCCCGGTCAGTCGTCGCCACCGCGCACGCGCTGATGGACAAGGGCGTCATCAGCCCGGACGAACTCCAGGCGAAGATGGAGGAAGTGCGCGAACGGTTCAACCGTCGCTAGCCGGCACTCAGGATTCGAGTGCCGCGTCCAACGTGATCTCGACACCGGTGAGGGCCTTGCTCACCGGGCACGACTCCTTCGCGGCCTGAGCGGCCTTGGCGAAGCCGTCGGCGTCGAGACCGTCCACCTCACCGCGGACCGTCAACTTGATGCCGGTCAGCTTGAAACCCGGGTTGTCCGGCCCGAGTGAGACATCGGCCTTCACCTCGAGGCTCTGCGGGGTTCCGCCTGCCTCCGCGATGAGGGCGGACAGCTGCATCGCGTAGCAGGAGGAATGCGCCGCCGCGATCAGTTCCTCCGGGCTGGTGGTTCCACCCGCCTCCTCCGCCGCGCGCTTCGGGAACGAGACGTCGAAGGTCGCGACGCCGGAACTGGTGAGTTCCACCTGGCCGCTTCCCTGTTCGAGCGATCCGTTCCAAGCGGTCCGTGCGGTACGTGTCGGCATGCCACATCCTCTCGTGGTTCTTCGGTTTACGTGTCGAACCTACTCGTACCTGGCGCACATCCGCAGCGCCCGGGAACGCAGGGCGGCCCGCAGATCGTCCGGCGCCAGCACTTCCGCGTCCTCCCCGAGCGACCACAGAACCCCGCTCGCATGGGAGTCGTCGCCGAACACCACTTCCATGCGCACCCGGTCGCCGTCGGCCTGCTGCTCGGAGCGGACGGCGAACGCACGCTCCGCCAGAACGTCGCGGCGCTCCCGGCGGACGAGAACGTCGACGACCACCGGGGTGCCGCGCGACCGGAACGCCGACCGGCGACGCTCCCAGATCGCGGCGAGGTCGATGTCGGCCGGTCGCTGCGCCGGTTCGTCGAGTTCGCGGACGTCCTCGATCCGCTCGAGCCGGTACGTCCGGTCGCGGCCGGCGTCCGTCGCCACCAGGTACCACCGTCCCCCCGCGTGGATGAGACCCTGCGGGTCGATGACCCGCCACGCCGGTTCGTTGCCCTGCGACGCGTAGAGGATGCTCAGGCGCCTGCCCACGAACACCGCCTGCTGGATCAGCCCGAGGTGGTCGTCGGCCGGTTCCGGATCGGTCAGCCACGAACCCTGGGTGACGAACACCCGCTCCGCCACCTTCGTCGCCGCGGCCCGGTGCGCGTCCGGCATCGCCGCGACCACCTTGCGCATCGCCGACGCGAACGCCGGCGCCATGCCCAGCGACTCCGAGGTCACTGCGGAACCGGTGGCCAGCAGCGCCTTCGCCTCGTCGACGGTCAGGCCCGTGAGGTCGGTGGTGAATCCCGGGAGCAACTCGAAACCGCCGTCCCGGCCGCGTTCGGCGTACACCGGGATCCCCGCCGTCGACAAACTGTCGATGTCGCGCAACACCGTGCGGGGCGACACCTCGAGTTCGTGGGCCAGCGCCGAAGCCGACATGCGGCCACGGTTGCGGAGCAGGAGGACGAGCGAGAGCAGACGGTCGGCGCGCATGCCGAAAGTCTGTCAGAAATACACGACAGAAGATGTCATGTATTGCGGCGATAGTTGCCTCATGACAAACACGACAGACCCCCGGCCCCTGTACCGCGAAGCCCTCACCTGGACCACCGGCCTCATCGACAACGTCCGCGACGACCAGTTGACGGCATCCACCCCGTGCGCCGACTTCGACGTCCGCACCATGCTCGGCCACCTCGTCGCCACCGTGGAACGTGCCCGAGTGATCGGTGAGGGCGGCGACCCGGGCACCATTCCGCTCGTCGTCGCCGACATCGACGACGACGGCTACGCGGACGCCTACCGGTCCGCCGCCGACCGCATGTGGCCCGTCTGGACCGACGACAGCCGACTCGACGCTACGGTGACCGCGCCGTGGGGCACCGTCCCCGGACGCGCCGCGATCTGGGGCTACATCAACGAGACGCTCGTGCACGGCTGGGACCTGGCGGTCGCCACCGGCCAGCCCTCCGAAACCCGCCCCGAACTCGCGGAAGCCATGCTCGCCGTCGCACAGCGCGCGATCCCGGCGGAGCCACGCGGCGGGCACGTGCCGTTCGCGGACGTCGTCAACCCGCTCCCCACCGCAGGCCCCACCGAACGCCTCGCCAACTGGTCGGGACGCAAGAGCATCTGACCCCGCACACACGAGAAGGGCCGCCGGTGGAAACCCACCGGCGGCCCTTCTCGTTCGACTACTGCGCGCCTACTCCGAGTCGGCTGCGCCCGACTTGGCCAGGTCGACCGGAACCTCGTCGGGAACCGTGACCGGCTTCGCCTCGCCACGGAACGTGAACTTCGCGTCCTCGCCCGCGCCTTCGCCGTCCCAGTTCTCGACGTCGACGTACACGATCTGACCGGGGCCGACCTCGCCGAAGAGGATCTTCTCCGACAGCTGGTCCTCGATCTCGCGCTGGATGGTGCGACGCAGCGGCCGCGCACCCAGGACCGGATCGAAGCCACGCTTGGCCAGCAGCGACTTGGCCTTGTCGGTGACCTCCATCGTCATGTCCTTGTTCTTCAAGGCCACCTCGACGCGCGCAACCATCAGGTCCACCATCTGAACGATCTGCTCGGTGGTGAGCTGGTGGAACACGACGATGTCGTCGATGCGGTTGAGGAACTCGGGCCGGAAGTGCTTCTTCAGCTCGTCGTGGACCTTGAGCTTCATCCGCTCGTAGTTCGACTCGTCGCCCTTACCGGACGTGAAGCCGAGACCCACGGCCTTGGAGATGTCCGACGTGCCGAGGTTCGAGGTGAAGATGAGCACCGTGTTCTTGAAGTCCACGGTCCGGCCCTGACCGTCGGTGAGACGGCCGTCTTCGAGCACCTGCAGGAGGGTGTTGTAGATCTCCTGGTGTGCCTTCTCGATCTCGTCGAACAGCACCACGCTGAACGGCTTGCGGCGCACCTTCTCGGTGAGCTGGCCGCCCTCTTCGTAACCGACGTAGCCGGGAGGGGCACCGAACAGCCGCGACGCGGTGAACCGGTCGTGGAACTCACCCATGTCGATCTGGATGAGAGCGTCGTCCTCGCCGAACAGGAAGTTGGCGAGCGACTTGGCCAGCTCGGTCTTACCGACACCGGACGGGCCGGCGAAGATGAACGAACCGGACGGACGCTTCGGGTCCTTCAGGCCTGCGCGGGTACGACGGATGGCCTTGGCGACGGCCTTGACCGCGTCTTCCTGACCGATGATCCGCTTGTGCAGCTCCTCCTCCATGCGGAGCAGACGGGTGGTCTCCTCCTCGGTGAGCTTGAACACGGGGATACCGGTCCAGTTACCCAGGACCTCGGCGATCTGCTCGTCGTCGACCTCGGCGATGACGTCCAGGTCACCGGAACGCCACTGCTTCTCCCGCTCCGCACGCTGAGCGACGAGGGTCTTCTCCTTGTCGCGCAGGTTCGCGGCCTTCTCGAAGTCCTGCGCGTCGATCGCGGACTCCTTCTCGCGGCGGGCGTCGGCGATCTTGTCGTCGAACTCGCGGAGGTCCGGCGGTGCGGTCATCCGGCGGATGCGCATCCGTGCTCCGGCCTCGTCGATGAGGTCGATGGCCTTGTCCGGCAGGAAGCGGTCGTTGATGTAGCGATCGGCCAGGGTGGCCGCGGCGACGAGTGCACCGTCCGTGATGGACACGCGGTGGTGCGCCTCGTAACGGTCGCGCAGACCCTTCAGGATCTCGATGGTGTGCTCCACCGTCGGCTCGCCGACCTGCACCGGCTGGAAGCGGCGCTCGAGTGCGGCGTCCTTCTCGATGTACTTGCGGTACTCGTCGAGGGTGGTCGCACCGATGGTCTGCAGCTCACCGCGGGCGAGCTTCGGCTTGAGGATCGAGGCCGCGTCGATAGCGCCCTCGGCCGCGCCGGCACCCACCAGGGTGTGCAGCTCGTCGATGAACAGGATGATGTCCCCGCGGGTGTTGATCTCCTTGAGGACCTTCTTCAGGCGCTCTTCGAAGTCACCGCGGTAACGGCTGCCTGCCACGAGCGACCCGAGGTCGAGCGTGTACAGCTGCTTGTCCTTGAGCGTCTCCGGGACCTCGCCGTTGACGATGGCCTGAGCGAGACCTTCGACGACGGCGGTCTTACCGACACCGGGCTCACCGATCAGCACGGGGTTGTTCTTGGTACGCCGCGACAGCACCTGCATGACGCGCTCGATTTCCTTCGAGCGGCCGATGACGGGGTCGAGCTTGCCTTCGAGGGCCGCCTGGGTGAGGTTGCGACCGAACTGGTCGAGCACCAGCGACGTGGACGGGGTGCCCGCCTCGCCACGAGTGCCGCCGGACTCGGCAGGCTCCTTGCCCTGGTAACCGGAAAGCAGCTGGATGACCTGCTGACGGACCCGGTTGAGATCGGCGCCGAGCTTCACCAGAACCTGCGCTGCGACGCCTTCACCCTCGCGGATGAGGCCGAGCAGGATGTGCTCCGTACCGATGTAGTTGTGTCCGAGCTGCAGTGCCTCGCGCAGGCTGAGCTCCAGGACTTTCTTGGCACGCGGGGTGAAGGGGATGTGGCCGGACGGGGCCTGCTGGCCCTGGCCGATGATCTCCTCGACCTGGCTGCGCACTCCTTCGAGGGAGATGCCCAACGACTCCAGCGACTTGGCAGCGACACCTTCGCCCTCGTGAATGAGGCCGAGCAGGATGTGCTCCGTACCGATGTAGTTGTGGTTGAGCATCCTGGCTTCTTCTTGAGCCAGGACAACAACGCGCCGTGCGCGATCGGTGAACCTCTCGAACATCGCTCTCCCTCACACTTTCCGACGTGCAGTCACGAGACCGGGTGTCTCGTCCCTGTTCGCCGCGTTTCGCTCCGGCACTACAAACAGATCGCCAGCGCCTGCTCCGAGGGCAGAAGCCCCGAATCGACGTAGGTTCCACGACCCCAGCTATTACTCTAGTTGGCTGCCGATCGACCTGCTGCCCCTCCACCCCTTTAGGTGGGCGAGCACGCCTGCTTATTCGTATTTAACGCCCCAGCTCCGGCAATCGTTTCCCCTTCGCTGTACGCCTGGAGCGAACAGGTCCGGCGGTGCCCGGTGGGCATCCGGTCGACAGAGGCCGCCGGCCCACTCCGCGAAGGGGCGAGACCTGCGTATCCGGACAGGGTATGTCGACGAGCTGTGAGTTCGCCACCCATTCGTTTCCGCCGGTGTCCGCAGCGTTACCCAGCGGGTTGCCCAGGCTTCCCCCGATAACTGGCGGCGTGATGGATCTCGCGGGGCGCTACCCCGCGACGGGGGCGACGAAACGGCACGGCACCTCGCGCGGATGGTCGCTGTCCAGCGCGTTCAGTACGAAACCGGCGGCGCGTGCCGAGCCGGCGACGGCGACGTGGTCGGAATAGTCCTGCTCACAGCCGTCCTGCACCACGATGTTGGTGGTGTCCGGCCCGGGCTCGAGGCCGCTCGTGTACGGGACGACCAGTTCGTCGTAGCGGGTGACGATGTTCGTGTACTCGATCCCGGGGACGTAGACCCCGCCCGCGCGCATGCGGTCGATGAACTTCGACCCCTGAAGCATCTCGGGACACGCCTGGCAGACGGGGAAACCGGCCGCCACCGAGTCGTCGACGCCGAGCGAACGCAGGAACCGGCCGGCACTGATCTGATCGTTTCCGTACGTGCCCTGCCACGGCGGGGCGAGCGAGACGATCTTCGCGACCTTGTCCGCACCCCCGAAGAACTTCACGTAGTTGTTCGCCTGCACCGTGCCCTGCGAATGTCCCACCAGGTCGACCTTCGCGGCGCCCGTGCTCGCCAGCACCCGATCGACGAACGCGGCGATCTGAGCGGTGCCGGTGTCGATGGGTGTCATTCCGCCGATCGCGTCGAGCGGCCACGGCAGGTCGGGGAAGTTGCCGTAGGTGAGGGAGTACACGCAGTAGCCCTCGTTGGCGAGCAGCGGTGCGTACACCGCCCAGTTGGTCTGGCGCGCGCCTCCCGTCCCGTGGACGAGGACCACCGGTTCGGGGTGCGCGTCACTCGGCCGGCAGGACCAGTCGTTCGAGCCCGGGGCCGAACCGTCCGGGTGTCCCAATTCGAGGGGCACTCCCGCGAGGAACGAATCCGGCACCGGATAGGCAGGCGCTGCGGACGCCACCCCGGCCCACATCACGAAAGCCAGGAACAGAATCCCTGAAACGGACACGCAGCGGCGCACAGCTACCCCCAGACTCCCCGAATGTCGGATCAGAGCGGGACGGTAACAGTCCAGGTCGCGTTGCGGAGCGAATCAGTGAATTCTGTTCCCAGCTAACGTTCAGTTCGCCTTGTTGTAGGCCTCGATAATTTCGGCGGAGATACGGCCGCGCGCAGAAACCTTTTTGTTGTTCTTGCGCGCCCATTCCCGGATAGCGGCGCTCTGTTCCCGATCGACCGAAACTCGGGACTTGGCGACAGCCGGAGCCGCCACCGCTTTGCCGCGCTTGCGCGAGCTCACCTTGCGCGCGTGGGAAACCCACACGTCGAGCTGCTCACGCAATTTCGCCGCATTCTCCGAGGAAAGGTCGATCTCGTACTGAACACCGTCGAGTCCGAACTCGACCGTCTCGTCGGCAGACGCCTCTTGATCGACATCGTCGATCAGGGTGACAGTGACCTTCTTAGCCATGGGATGAAATTCCTCTCGAATGAAGCGACGTCTCATCGTCAACGTGAGCTACGACCCGAGGTAACCATACCCCTGTTCTTCCGATTCGGAATACGAGGAATGGATCGAATTTATCCGCGCGAATTCACACCCGGCGAATCAGCGAGAAGAAGGCCGAACAATGGGAAAGAGGATTGTTTCGCGGATTCCCAATCCCGTCAAAGCCATGAGCAGACGGTCGATTCCCATTCCGGTTCCGGTGGTCGGCGGCATTCCCTGCTCCATTGCGGCGAGGAATTCTTCGTCGAGGGCCATCGCCTCGTCGTCGCCTGCCGACGCGAGCCGCGCCTGATCGACGAACCGCTCACGCTGGATGACCGGATCGACCAATTCCGAATAGCCCGTGGCCAACTCGAACCCACGGATGTAGAGGTCCCACTTCTCGGTCACCCCGGCCTTGCTGCGGTGGTCACGCGTCAGTGGTGACGTCTCGACCGGGAAATCGCGGACGAAAGTCGGCTCGAACAACTGGTCGCCGCACTGGTGCTCCCACAGTTCCTCGACCAGCTTCCCGTGCCCGTAACCCTTGTCCTTCGGGACTTCGAGGCCCACCTTCTCGGCGAGAGCCAGCAATTCCTCGACCGTGGTATCCGGAGTGACCTCGACACCGATCGCCTGCGACAGCGACGGATACATCTCGAGGGTCTTCCATTCACCGCTGAGGTCGTATTCGGTGCCGTCGGCAAGAGTGACGACCTGCGAACCGAAAGCGGCCTGCGCCACGTCCTGAACGAGTTCGCGGATCATGACGGCCGAATCGTCATATGTGCCGTAAGCCTCGTACGTCTCGAGCATCGCGAATTCCGGCGAGTGCGTCGAGTCGACGCCCTCGTTGCGGAAATTCCGGTTGATCTCGAAAACCTTCTCGATACCGCCGACGACGCACCGCTTCAGGAACAGTTCGGGGGCGATTCGGAGATAGAGGTCGATGTCGAGGGCATTGGAATGCGTGATGAAGGGGCGGGCCGCCGCGCCGCCCGCGACCGTCTGCAGCATCGGCGTCTCGACCTCGAGGAACCCGCGACGCTCGAGCGCGTTCCGGAGTTCACGAACCACGGCCACACGCTTACGCGCATTGTCCCGCGCCTCGGGGCGCACGATCAGATCGGCATACCGCTGCCGGACCCGGGACTCCTCGTTCATCTCCTTGTGCGCAACGGGCAGGGGCCGGAGCGACTTGGACGCGATCTGCCACGAATCGGCCATCACGCTCAGCTCACCGCGACGGGAGCTGATCACCTCACCGTGCACGAACACGAAGTCACCGAGGTCGACATCGGCCTTCCACGACACGAGCGCATCCTCACCGACCGCGGCGAGACTGATCATCGCCTGCAGCTGGGTGCCGTCGCCTTCCTGCAGCGTCGCGAAGCACAACTTGCCCGTGTTGCGCACGAAGATCACCCGGCCGACGACGCCGACCTGGTCACCCGTGGCGGTGTCGGGCTCGAGTTCCGGATACTTGGCGCGGATCTCCGCCAGCGAGTGGGTGCGCGCCACCGACACCGGGTACGCCTCGCGTCCCTCCGCCAGAATGCGCTCACGCTTCTCCTGGCGGATCCGAAGCTGCTCGGGGGTGTCGTCGACTGGCTGGGCTGCTACTTCACTCACGGGTCACCAGCCTAATCGACAGCCGGTCGTGCCCCTATTCAGAGGTCAGCGTTCCTCAGTGCGCCGAGACGGTAGCCAACTCCCGCACGCAGTGCTGCGTCGCGATGAGCGACCCCAGCAGACCCGCCGCCTTGATCGCCTTGTACCCGCCGACGAGGTCGGTCGCCTTGTGCAGACCCAGCTCCTGCAGGGCCGCCGCGGCCAGGCTCGACGTGTAGCCCTCGGAGCAGACGATGATCCACTCGACGTCGTGGTCCACGGCCAGCGCCAGGTGCGCCGAGCTGGTGGGATCGCAGCGCCACTCGAGGACGTTGCGTTCGATGGCGAGCGCGCCGGGCAGCGTCCCCTCGATCGCGCGCTGCGCCTGCGGGCGGATGTCCACGACGATCGCGCCGCGCGCCACTGCCTCGGGCAGCTCGAACGCGTACATCCGGTCGATCTTGGTGCGGGCCTCTTCGAGCATCTGGTCGATGTTCACTTCGAACCGCCCTCGGGGAGATCGGTGAGCTCGGTACGGGTACGGCGCAGCGTGCCGTGATCGGTCACCTCGTAGTAGGACATGGCCGACAGTGGCGGCGAGTAGGCGTGCACACTCAGCGTCGGCGTCACCACCTCCGCCCCGGGGGCGTCCGGCGCCCGCACCACGTCGTGGACCCAGCCGAGCGGGAACGAGGCCTGATCGCCGGCGTCGAGGGTGCGGTGACGCAGTTGGTCACCGGCCCAACGGAACTCGGACAGCGCGCCGCTGAGAACGGTGAGCGCACCGAAAGAGCCTGCGTGGTCGTGCAATTCGGTGTTCCGGTCGGGAACCCAGCTGATCAGCCAGACATCGACGTCGTCGTCCGAGTAGAGCCGGGTCGACCAGCGCTCGTCGATCGGCCAGCTCTTTGGGAGCAGGACGTCGTGGCGGCCGTCGAGGACCTCCGAAGCACCCTGATCGGTGATGCGCAGCAGGTCAGCCGGGCGAAGACGGGTGGGTACAGATGCAGAAGAATACGTTGCGAGCACGAGAGAGACTCCCAGAAGTGTGAATTGGTCAAGGCAGCGTTCAGCCTCGACAACACTCCTGAGCACTCGTGCAGAGATTCACGGGGACCATTCTGACATAACTTCCGCGAAGAGGGAACCCTTCACTCGAGCGGGCTGCGGCGCGCTCCCTTACGGGCCTGATTCCGCTCGTACACCAGGCGCAGCCCTTCGAGCGTGAGATCCGGTTCGTGCTCGTCGACGGTCTCCGTCTCGGGCATGATCAGCGGCGCACGGTCACCGGTCGCGATGACCACCACGTCGGAACCGGAGAAGGCGGGCAGTTCCTTGCGCACCCGGCGGACCAGTCCGTCGACGAGGCCGGCGAAACCGAACACCGCGCCCGACTGCATGCATTCGACGGTGTTCTTGCCGACGACGGAGCGGGGCCGCACCAATTCGACCTTGCGCAGCGCCGCCGACTGCGACGCGAGTGCGTCCGAGGAGATCTCGAGACCGGGCGCGATGGCGCCGCCGAGGAACTCACCCTTCGCAGACACGACGTCGACGCACGTGGACGTCCCGAAGTCGACCACGATGCACGGCGCGTCGTAGAGGTGATGCGCCGCAAGACTGTTCACGATCCGGTCGGCGCCGACCTCCTTCGGGTTGTCGACGAGCAGCGGAACACCGGTTCGCACCCCGGGTTCCACCAGCACGTGCGGGACGTGCCCCCAGTAACGTGTCAGCATCACCCGGATCTCCCGCAGCACCGACGGCACCGTCGACAGCGCGGACACACCGGTGATCTGATCGGTGTGCGCGCCGAGGAGCCCACGGAAGATGAGCGCCAGTTCGTCGGCCGTCATCCTCGCGTCGGTGCGCATCCGCCAGTCCTGCACCAACTTCGAATGTTCACCGGTACCGGTGAACAGTCCGAGAACGATGTTCGTGTTCCGGACGTCGACGGTGAGGAGCACGGGTTACACCAAACTGGATTCGCGCTCGGCGTCGAGCGTCGACAGCATGCGCGGGGTGATCAGGCCGGAGCCCTCCGGCGCGTGCGCCGGGTCGGCACCGAGTTCGACCGGCGAGTTGGCGGCGTCGACGAACACGACGCGCGGCTCGTAGTCGCGCACCTCCTGCTCGTTCATGACACCGTAGGCGATGAGGATGACGAGGTCGCCGGGCTTGACCAGATGCGCTGCCGCACCGTTGATCCCGATGACACCGCTTCCCCGCTCGCCGGCGATGACATACGTTTCGAGCCGCGCGCCGTTGTCGATGTCGACGATGCACACCTGCTCGCCCTCGAGGAGGTCGGCGGCATCCATCAGATCCTGGTCGACCGTCACCGAGCCCACGTAGTGCAGGTCGGCGTGCGTGACGGTGGCGCGATGGATCTTCGACTTCATCATGGTGCGAAACATGTTCCGGTCCTTACTCTTCTAGCGGGAAAGAAGTTCGTCTGTCACCGACGCGTCCGACGCCTCGGTGTCACGTTCGAGGAAACCGGTGCCGACGGCGACACCGACGTTGTCGATCAAGCGGGTGTTTCCGAGTTTGGCGGCGACGAGCAGCCGACCGTCGCCTCGTTCGGGAGCCGGGCCGAGGTCGACGCCCCGCACCTCGAGGTAGTCGACCTCCACCTCGGGGGTGGACGCCAGCACCTCGCGCGCGGTGGCGAGGATCGCCTCGGCGCCACCTGCCGCGGCGTGGGCACCGGCGATCAGGGCCGCGGACAACGTCGTCGCCGCGTTCCGCTGATCCTCGTCGAGGTAGCGGTTCCGCGAGGACAGCGCGAGTCCGTCGTGTTCACGCACCGTGGGCACCCCGAAGATGCGGACGTCGAAGTTCAGGTCGGTCACCATCTGCCGGATCAGCGTCAGCTGCTGGTAGTCCTTCTCGCCGAAGTACGCGACGTGGGGTGCGGCGATCTGCAGCAGCTTGGCGACGACGGTGAGCATGCCCGCGAAGTGCGTGGGCCTGGACGCGCCCTCGAGTTCCGCGCCCAGCGGTCCGGGATGGATCGTCGTCCGCGGACCGGCCGGATACATGGTGGCCGCCGTCGGCACGAACGCCAGCTCGACTCCGGCCTCACGCAGCAGTTCGAGATCGGCGTCGACGGTGCGCGGGTAGGCATCGAGGTCTTCGCCGGCACCGAACTGCAACGGGTTGACGAAGATCGAGACGATCACCACCGCACCGGTGAGCTTGGCCTGCCGCACCAACTCCAGGTGACCCGTGTGGAGGGCTCCCATCGTGGGCACGAGCGCGACCTGGCGGCCGACGCCGCGCAGCGCCTTCGAGACCCGCGTCAGCACACTCGGGTCGTGGTGCACGGTCAGTTCGCCGCGCTTGTATCCGCCCTGCAGATCGCTCACGGGGCTCACCTCCGGTCTTCCAGGATGTCCAGCAGTTCAGATGTCGCGCCGGCGCGCTGCGCCGACCTCAGTGAGAGGGCCCGATAGCCGGCCGCAATCCGCGGATCGACTTCCTCGAGGACGCGCAGATGTGTGGCCACCGCCTCGGAGTCACCCCGGGCGACGGGCCCGGTGAGCGCCGCAGGCCCGCGGCGCAGAGCATTGTCGAGCGCTGCGGACAGCAGCGGCTGGAGAACCCGTTCGGCCAGGCCGTTCGGATCGTCGCCGATCAACTCCTGGCCGAGCAGTTCCTGGCCCTCGAGCGCGACGCGCAGCGCGGCCACGGCGTCGACGACGAGCGTGACCAGGTGATTGCTGCCGTGAGCGAGAGCGGCGTGGTACAGCGGCCGCATGTCCTCGCGGACCCGCACCGGCTCGCCGCCGATCTCCAGAACCAGCGACTGTGCGATCGCGTAGCCGATGTCGTCGGCGGCGGTGATACCGAAACAGGCGGACGCGAGACGAACCGTGTCCTCGTCGTGGCCGGTGAACGTCATCGCGGGGTGAATCGCGAGCGGAACGACACCCTGCTCGGTGAGGGGGGCGAGGATCCCGATGCCGTTCGCGCCGGACGTGTGGGCCACGATCGCGCGACCCGGCACGGCACCGGTGGAGGCCAGCCCCGCGATCAGCGACGGCAGTTCGGCGTCGGGGACGGCGAGAATGAGCAGTTCGGAGCGGGCCACGACCTCCGCGACCGGAAGAATCTCGGTCTCGGGAAGCCGGGTGCGTGCCCGATGCCGTGACGCGTCGGAGACGGCCGAGCAGGCGACGACGACGTGACCCGCCCGCTCCAACGCGGCACCGATTGCTGTTCCGACCCGGCCTGCGGAGACGATTCCTACCGTCAATCTCGCGGGCGCAGGGCCATTAGTGATCCCGAAAGAGGTCACCTTCGTCCTCTCGTTCGTTCCAGTCCCGCTCGGCGGGTACCAGACGTTCCACGGTGAGGATAGCCCGGCTCGAACGCACCCCGCCATGAGCAGGCGGAGTGATATATGCCTCACACCGTGCGGGTTGATCCTCGGGCGTGTCCGGGCCTATTCGGCCCGGCGACGCCTGCCTCCGGCGCTCTGGGACGCCCCCGACGCGGACTGCATGTTGGCCATGATCTCGGCGACGGACAGCCCGTTCGAGTGCGCACCCGAAGAGTCGTCCTCCTCGGCCGCCCGCCTGCGGCCCCGCCGTCCCTCGGCCTCCGGCTCGGCCGCCTCGGGCTCCGTGGGCTCGGGCTCCGTGGGCTCGGGCTCCGTGGGCTCGGGTTCCGGCTCGACGACCGGCTGGGGCGCGACCTTCGCGACAGGTGCGGGCGCGGCGACCGGCGCGGTCTTGGCGACCGGCTCCGGTGTGGGCTCCGGCTCCGGTTCGACCTCGATCTCGGGTTCGGTCTGTCCGGCGCCGACAGGCTCGACGATGGACGTCTCGGCCGTGACCGGATCGTCGTCGGGATTCGCGAAATGCGAGGACTGCGCGGAACCGCTCTGATGCCCGGCGCCCGCGGCGTGCCCCGCACCCGGGACGTACAGGCCCGACGCGGCCGGCTGATAGCTGCTGTACGAGCGGCCCGCGAGTTCCTGCACCCGCGTCGAATCCGCGCGCAGCGCGATCCGTTCGGTCGGCATCGCGCCGTCGAACAGTGCCTCGAGATTCTTGCGGAGCGACGAGAGTTCGGCGCGCAACGCGGCGAGTTCCTCTGCATCGGCGCGCACTTCGCTGCGCACCCGCTTCTCGACGGTGAGTTCGTATTCGCGCCGTGCCGAGATCTCCCGCTCGAGCTGCAACTCGTAGACGGTCTGCAGATCGCTGACCTTCGCCTTGTCGAGCGCCGACTCGCGCCGGTACTTCGTCATGGCGATGGCACCGACCGTGGCGGCCCAGAGCGCGGCCACCAGGCCCACCCGCAGGAGTTGGACGCTGTCGCTGAAGATCAGGAAGAGGGACGCGATCACCGCGAGGGCGAGCAAACCCGCAACGATCATCTGGCTCGCGCTGCGCCTGTTGCGGCGCGCAGACTTGAGGCGACCAGGATTCGTCATGGTGCCAAGGGTACTTGGCCGCGAAGGGTGCACCGCGCATTCCATCCGACCTGCGGCGATCCCCTGTGCCCTAATGCGCGGGCTCGTCCGAGGGGTCGTCGGGGGTGCGGCAGCAGTGTTCCAGCCACAGCGCGGCGCCGACGAGCGCCAGTGCCGCGACGAGACCGACCCACGCGCCGGGACTGTCCGAGCCGGCGGCGCGCAGCACCGACTGCTGCGGAAGCAGGTACAGCAGGAAGCCTCCCCACACCCCGGCCGTCGCGGCGCCGACGAGTGCGGATGCCTTGGCCAGAGCGGCAACCCGGGCGGCGGTGATCGGGTGCAGCTGACGCGGCCCGTCGCCCACCTGATGGTTGCTGACCCGGGATCGCACCATGAACGCGAGCACGACCTCGATCAGCGCGACCGGATACAGCGACGCCCCCGCATACACGGGGATGGGCGGGAACGACCCGTAGAACACGCGTACCAGGATCCAGGTGGCGGCGAGGGCGAGCGCGGCGAGGAACAGCAGATCCCAGATGCGGGTGGGTTTCATCGTGCCCGTCGGTTCCGGCTTCATCGCGACCGCCGGTCCAGGGCGAGGTCCGTCCGGTGCACACCGGCCCGCTCTTCGTCGTCCAGCAGCGGCAGCAGTGCGTCCACGCGGGTCGCCGTGCCGTCGACCGGCAGCACGGCGTCGGGTTCGACGTCCAGCCACGGAATCAGCACGAAGGCGCGTTCGTGCGCTCGCGGGTGCGGCAACGTCAGTTCCGGGTCGTCGCTGCGGATGTCATCGCACGTGACGACGTCGACGTCGAGCGTGCGCGGACCCCACCGTTCGACCCGCACCCGGTCGGCGGCCGCCTCGAGTTCCTGCCCACGCCGCAGCCAGCCGTAGCCGTCGAGTGCGGGATCGTCGGCGACCAGGACCGCGTTGAGGAAGTCCTGCTGCTCGACCCCGCCCCACGGCGCCGTCGAATACACCGGGGAGACCGCGACGACCGCGTCACCCAGACCGTCGAGGACCGACTGCAGGTGGGCAAGGCTGTCGCCGACGTTCGACCCGATCGACAGCACCGCGCGACTCATGGTCTCGACCTGTGCGCCACCACCGCGACGTCCGCGAAGGTCAGCGGGATCGGCGCGGACGGCTTGTGCAACACCACCTCGGCGCTCCGGACGCGGGGGTCGGTCATCACCCCGTCCGCGATCTCGGCGGCGACGGTCTCGATGAGGTCCCGGGAGGGGCCCGCGATGATCGCCGCCGCACGCTCGGCGAGGCCGCCGTAGTCCAGGGTGTCGTCGAGATCGTCCGACGCCGCGGCGGGCGCGAGGTCCATCCAGACGGTGATGTCGACGTAGAAGTCCTGACCGTCCCGCTTCTCGTGGTCGAAGACACCGTGATTGCCGCGAACCTTCAATCCGCGCAACTCGATTCGATCACTCACGTCCGGCTGCACCCCTCGTCCAGGCCTCGGCGACCGCGATGGCGTCGAGGGAGGCCTGCGCGTCGTGCACGCGCACTCCCCACGCTCCATGGGTCGCGGCGAGGGCCGACACGACGGCGGTCGCGGTCTCCCGGCCGGCGGGGGGACGGGGTTCACCGTCCGCATCCGCGAGCAGCGAACCCAGGAACCGCTTGCGGGAGGCGCCGACGAGGACTGGGAAGCCCAGCTCGTTGAACTCGGGCAGCGCCTTCAGCAACGCCCAGTTGTGATCGGAGTTCTTCGCGAAACCGAGACCCGGATCCAGCACCAGCGAGCCCGGATCCACGCCGGCCTTCACGGCCAGGTCGACCTGCGTCATCAGTTCGTCCCGGACCTCACGGACCACGTCGTCGTAGTGGTCGGCGGTGCCGCGGTGCACGTAGTCGCCGGCCGAACGCCAATGCATCAGGATCCACGGAACTCCGGCGTCCGCGACCACCGAGGCCATCGCCGCATCGGCCCGGCCACCGGCCACGTCGTTGATGATCGACGCACCCGCCCCGATCGCGGCCTCCGCGACGGAGGCCCGCATCGTGTCGACGCTGACGCAGATGCCCTCGGCGACCAGGTCAGCGATGACGGGGGCGACCCGTCCGGCCTCGACGTCGGGATCGACCCGCGCCGCGCCCGGCCGGGTGGACTCGCCGCCGACGTCGACGATGTCGACGCCGAGACGCTTCAACGCGAGACCGCGTTCGAGCGCCGCGTCACGATCGAGGAAGCGTCCGCCGTCGGAGAAGGAATCGGTGGTGACGTTCAGAATCCCCATCACCACGGTGCGGCCCGGTGAGGGCAGCTCGATCACGGTCACTTCCGCAGAATAAGGTCCAGAGCCTCGGAACGTGAGGCCGCGCTGGACTGGAGCAGACCACGCACCGCGGACGTGGTGGTACTCGCACCAGGCTTGCGGATCCCCCGCATCGCCATGCACAGGTGCTCGGCCTCGATGACCACGATCGCACCACGCGGATCGAGCTTGCGCATGACGGCGTCGGCGATCTGACTGGTCAGACGCTCCTGAACCTGCGGGCGCTTGGCATACAGGTCGACCACGCGGGCCAGCTTCGACAGACCGGTCACCTTGCCCGTCCGGCCCGGGATGTACCCGACGTGCGCGACCCCGTGGAACGACACGAGATGGTGCTCACACGTGGAGTACAGCGGAATGTCGCGGACCAGCACCAACTCCTGGTGCCCCTCGTCGAACGTCGTGTTCAACACGGTGTCCGGGTCGGTGTACAGGCCCGCGAAGACCTCGCGGTACGACCGCGCCACGCGGGCGGGCGTATCGCGGAGTCCGGGACGATCCGGGTCTTCACCGATCGCGATCAGCAGTTCCCGCACCGCAGCCTCGGCACGCGGCTGATCGAACACCCGGCCAGTCTCGAGTGCCACGGGCTCACTACCGAGATGATTCACCGACAACCGAAACTCCTCCAGTACCGGGACCGATCGTCCCGAAGCAACAGCCTAGTGTCGGGCGGATCAGTTCGATCCGTCCGGTCCTTTCCAGGCCCTCGTCTGCGCATCGTCGTCCCCGGTGCCCCGCTGCTCATGCGGCGGATTCCACTGGTTCCCCGGACCCTGGTTGGTCCCCGGGCCCTGGTTTCCGGGGTACTGCCCCTCCGGATTCTGGTTGCCCGGATCGCGGGGCGGCCAGCCCGGAGCCGACCAGCCCGCGGGGGCGCCGTAGTCGGGACGCGGTTGCGTCATGCCACCTTGCGGCCGGGCCGGAGCAGGCTGCGAGTAGCCGTTGGCGGGCGCCGGCTGCGGGTACTGCTGCTGCGGCGGGGTCTGCTGCGACTGCTGCGATTGCTGCTGGGCGAACACCGGTTCGGGCTGCTGCGGCCACGGCTCGCCGCGCTCGGTAGCGAGTTCCCGCGGCGTCTTGACCGGCGGCTTGTCGGACGGGGTCCGGTGCCCGAAGTCGTTGAACGCCGTGATCCGGGGGCGCTTCTCGACGCTGTGGAAGATCTTCTCGAGATCCTTGCGGGTGAGGGTCTCCCGCTCGAGCAGTTCGGTGGCCAGGATGTCCAGCACGTCGCGGTACTCGTTGAGGATCGCCCACGCCTCGGTGTGCGCGGCCTCGATGAGGTTGCGGACCTCTTCGTCGATCTCGCGCGCGACCTCGTGGGAGTAGTCGGACTGCTGCCCCATCGACCGGCCCAGGAACGGGTCGCCGCCCTCCTGGCCGTACCGCACGGCACCCAGCCTGGCGCTCATGCCGTACTCGGTGACCATCGACCGGGCGATCTTCGTCGCCATGTCGATGTCGGAGGACGCACCGGTGGTGGGCTCGTGGAACACGAGTTCCTCGGCCGCGCGACCACCCATCGCCATGACGAGCCGGGCGATCATCTCGGACCGCGTCATCAGGCCCTTGTCGTCCTCGGGCACCGTCATCGCGTGACCGCCGGTGCGGCCGCGGGCGAGGATGGTGACCTTGTAGACCGGCTCGATATCGGGCATCGCCCACGCGGCGAGCGTGTGCCCGCCCTCGTGGTACGCGGTGATCTTCTTCTCGTGCTCGCTGATGATGCGGCTCTTGCGGCGGGGACCGCCGACGACCCGGTCCACGGACTCCTCGAGCGAGGCCTCCGTGATGACGGTGCCGTTCTCGCGGGCGGTGAGCAGCGCGGCCTCGTTGATGACGTTGGCCAGATCGGCGCCCGACATTCCGACGGTGCGCTTGGCCAGGCCCTCGAGGTCGGCGTGCTGATCGATCGGCTTGCCCTGCGAGTGCACCTTGAGGATGGCGCGTCGGCCGGCGAGGTCGGGGGCGCCGACCGGGATCTGCCGGTCGAAGCGGCCCGGGCGCAGCAGCGCCGGGTCCAGGATGTCGGGGCGGTTGGTGGCGGCGATCAAGATGACGCCGGTGCGGTCACCGAAACCGTCCATCTCGACGAGCAACTGGTTGAGGGTCTGCTCACGCTCGTCGTGACCGCCACCGAGACCGGCGCCACGCTGACGTCCGACGGCGTCGATCTCGTCGACGAAGATGATGCAGGGGCTGTTCTGCTTGGCCTGGTCGAACATGTCGCGCACGCGGGACGCACCGACACCGACGAACATCTCGACGAAATCCGAACCGGAGATCGTGAAGAACGGGACACCGGCCTCGCCTGCCACCGCGCGGGCGAGCAGGGTCTTACCGGTTCCGGGAGGACCGTAAAGCAGGACACCCTTGGGAATCTTCGCGCCCAATGCCTGGTAGCGCGCCGGATTCTGCAGGAAGTCCTTGATCTCGTACAGCTCTTCGACGGCCTCGTCCGCACCCGCGACGTCGGCGAACGTGGTCTTCGGCATGTCCTTGTTGAGCTGCTTGGCCTTGGATTTGCCGAAGCCCATGACGCCGCCGCGACCGCCGCCCTGCATGCGGCTCATCACGAAGAAGAAGATGCCGAGCAGGATGACCATCGGCAGGACGAACAGCAGGATGGACGTGAGCCAGCTCTCCTGCGTGACCGTGGTGTTGTAGCTCTGCAGCCCCTTGTCGGAGATCTCGTTGAAGATCTGCTCGGACGCCGACGCCGGGTACTTTGCGAGGATCTCGGTCTTGCCGTCGGTGGCGTCGTTGCCGTCCTTCAGCCACAGGCGCACCTGCTGCTCCCGGTCGTCGATCTGCGCCTTCTCGACGTTGTTCGCGTCGAGTTGCGCGATCGCCACGGAGGTGTCGACACCCTTGAATCCGCGCGTGTCGTTGCCGAAGTAGCTGAAGGCGTAGATCACCAGCAGGATGCCGGCAACTATCGCCAGGTTTCGAAACACAGTCTTACGGTTCATACAGGTCGGCCGAGATGGCCGGTCCTTTCGAGAGTGCGGGTCTTCCGGGTGCGCCTTCCGGCTGCCAACCGGACAAACCAGGTTACCGCGAAGGCACCCCGGCGACTCCAGGTAGCAGCCAACCGCTGTCGCGAGCGGTCTCTATTTCGTTCAACGCACGCGGCGGCCCATCGGTTCCCTCCGCCTCGATCCGGGTCCGGATGTGCGGGAGTTCACCGTGTGGGCGCGACCCTCGGCCAGCCGCCGCCGACCCGCTCGATGTGCGCGGCCAGGGCCAAAATCCTGGCCTCGCCACCGGGCGGCGCCGCGATCTGCACGGCCAGCGGGGTGCCCGAATGCGAGTGCGTGCCGACGGGGACACTCGCCGCCGGCCAGCCGACGAGATTCCACAGCGCACTGAGCGGGGCGTACCGCACGTTGGCCACGATGTTCGACAACCACGACCGCTCGCTCCACGTCGTCGCCGCGAGCGGCGGCTGCGCGAGCGCGGGGGTGATCACCACGTCGTAGTTCTCGAAGAAGGCGCGCAGCGAGTCCTCCAGCCTGTTCACCTGCTCCGGGCGGACGAACCGGCCCAGCGCGCGGCCCAACGCGACGTGCCTGCGGGTCCGCGGCTGCAGTCGCCTGGGGTCGAGGCCCTTCGCGTCGGCGGCCGTTCCCGCAGTCCAGCGCGCGAGAACCGGAATCAGGTTGACCGGGTACGGCAGCGTCGCGGGCTCCACGTCGTGGCCCGAGCCGGTCAGTTCCGTCCCCGCGCGCACGGCCGCGTCCCGCCACTGCGGATCGACCCTGGCCAGGAACGTCGGCGACCCCGACGCCACCGCGATCCGCAGCGGCTCCGACGGCCCGATCCGCGCGAGTTCGGGACGGTCGGCGATCACGGACAGCATGAGGGCGGCGTCGTCGACGGTCGTGGCGATCGGCCCGTTCTCTGCCATGCCGAACCAGGACGTGGCGCCGAGTTCGGACGGCACGACTCCCCTTCCCGGTTTGATGCCGAACACTCCGCAGTTCGCCGAGGGGATGCGGATCGAACCCAGGCCGTCGGTTCCGTGCGCCAGCGGCACCATTCCCGCGGCGACGGCGGCGGCCGCTCCCCCGGACGAGCCGCCGCAGGTCCGGGACGGATTCCACGGGTTGCGGGTGATGTGGCCGGGCGCGTCGGTGGTTCCCCACACCGCCAGTTCGGGGAGGGTGGTCAGGCCCACCACCACCGCTCCCGCCGCCCGCAGTCGCGCGACGACCGGATGGTCGGCGGCCCTCGGTTCGGCGCTGGTGGCGCCCGATCCCTCGCGCATCGGCAGTCCGGCCACGGGGATGACGTCCTTGATCGCGACGGGCACTCCGGCCAGTGGAAGCCTGGCCAGATCCGGTCGCCGGGACAGGGCCAGCGCTTCGGCTCGGGCCTGGTCGCCGAGGACTGCGGCGAACGCCTGGATCTTCGGTTCACGCTCTGCGATGGCCGCGAGCGCGGCCTCGACCTGCTCCATCGGGCTCGAGACGCCCGAGCGGACCTGCTCGGCGACGACGACGGCTGAGGTGAACGGGGAGTCCCCCATCACCCGAGTATATGGTGCAGCGCAGCAGCGATTTCGAGTATTCGCGCTGGATACGGTAGGTCTGCGGGGTTACCATTCGCTTGTCCCTGGATGGGACTCTTCACACCGCTCCAGACAACCTCGATGTGCCCAGAGAACCCGCCCAGTAGAACCCTCGATGTGCAATGACCAGAGGAAACGGGTCGGGCAGAGACGGATCGGCCGCTGGATCGGACTCTGCCGAACGGACCGTCGGAGTCACGAACTCCGAACACGAGAGCAGCGAAGCGACGGTTGCGGCCGGCCCGCCGACGGTGACGGCTGAGCAAACTCTGTCCGCACGGACGATGACCGCCGAGCAGACCGCACTCGCCGAGCAAACTGCCGCGGCCGAACAGACGGCGGAGGCCGGTCCGACCGTGACCGCCCGGCAGCCGGACACGCTCATCACCATGCCGCCCGGCAGTGCGGCGCTCGACGACGTGGAGGTCGGGCAGCAGGTCGACGACTTCGATCTACTGATGAGTCTGGGCAGCGGCGCGTTCGGCCGGGTGTTCCTTGCACGCCAGCGGTCGATGCAGCGTCTCGTGGCGGTGAAGATCTCCCACGACAAGGGCAACGAGCCGCAGACCCTCGCCCAACTCGACCACGACTACATCGTCCGCGTGTTCGACCAGAGGCTGCTCGAGGACCGCGAACTGCGTCTGCTCTACATGCAGTACCTGCCGGGCGGCACCCTGCTGCGGGTCCTGCGGCGTGTGCGCGTCACGCCCGAGCAGGAGCGGACCGGCAGCCTGCTGCTGGACGTCGTCGACGAGGAGATGCGGGAGAAGGGCGAACTCAGGCCCACCGATTCGAGTGTGCGGGACGAGATCGCGTCACTCACCTGGCCCGAGACGATCGCGTGGCTGGGACGGCGACTGGCCGAGGCCCTCGACTACGCAGGCAAACGCGGCGTCCTGCACCGCGACATCAAACCCGCCAACATCCTGTTGACGGCGGAGGGTGTGCCCAAGCTCGCCGATTTCAACATCAGTTTCAGCGACTCCGTCACCGGGGCGTCACCGCTCGCCTACTTCGGCGGGTCGCTGGCCTATATGTCCCCCGAGCAACTCGAGGCGTGTCACCGCGGAATGCCGGGAACGGCGGCGGACCTCGACACCCGCAGCGACATCTTCGCGCTCGGGGTGATGCTGTGGGAGCTGATGTGCGGGCGGCGTCCGTTCCAGGACGAGGACGTGTCGAGCGAGTCGCTCGCCGCACTCGAGGCGATGCTGGACAGTCGCAGCCGCGACGTCGACCCGGAGTTCCTGGACCAGTTACCCGCCGACTGCCCGCCCTCGCTGCGCCGGGTACTGCTGACCTGTCTGGCGCCGAAGCCGGAGGACCGGTGGTCGTCCGGTGCCGAGCTGGCCCAGCAGTTCGACCTGTGCTTGAACCCCCGGGCCCGTGACCTCGTCGATCCGCCGCCGCATTCCTGGCGCATGCGGTTGCGCCGGTTCGCGCTCCCGATTCTGGTTTTCGGTATCGCGGTGCCGAATGCCCTTGCCGGTGCGTACAACTACCACCACAACAAGATGCTGATCATCAGCAATCTGACTCCCGAGGCGCAGCAGTCGTTCGAGGGGATCCAGTTGGTGATCAACTCGATCGCGTTCCCGTTGGGCGCGATCATGCTGCTCTACTGGTGCCGCTACCCGCTGCTGGTTCCGCGGGGTCTGCGCAAGGGCCGGACGTACGACCGCCACACCCTGGCCCGGGCGCGCACCGACACGTTGCTGCTCGGCGACCGCGTGGTGCTCGTGGTGTTCGGGCTGTGGGTGATCGCGGGAATCGCCTATCCGATTTCCCTGCAACTGGCGGCGGGGAACGTGCCGCCGGGCGCGTACGTGCACTTCATCGCGTCGCTGATCGTGTGTGGTGCGGTGTCGGTGGCGTACCCGTTCTTCGTGGTGGCGTTCTTCGCGGTGCGCTGCATCTACCCGACCCTGCTACCGCAGGACATCGCGAGCAGCGCCGACGCGCACAAACTGCGGGGACTCGACCGCCGCAGCACGCTGTATCTCGCGGTGGCCGCGTCGGTTCCGCTGGCCGGTGTAGCCGGGGTGACGTTCCTGTCGCCCGACGAGATCACGCTGGTGATCATCGCGGTCCGCATCCTGTGCGTCGGCGGTATCTTCGCGTTCGTCGGCGTGTACTGGCTGTTCCGGCAGCTGGAGCAGGATCTGCGGGCGCTGGAACTCGCCGTGTCCCACGAAACCGCCCGCTGACGGGCGGGATTCAGCCGCCGTAGACGGAGGGCTCGAGCGTTCCGATGTACGGCAGGTCGCGGTACCGCTCGGCGTAGTCGAGGCCGTAGCCGACGACGAACTCGTTGGGAATGTCGAAGCCGACGTTCGCGACGTTGATGTCGACCTTGATGGCGTCGGGCTTGCGCAGCAGCGTGACAACCTCGAGCGACGCCGGGTTCCGCGTCGAGAGGTTGCGCATCAGCCAGGACAACGTGAGACCGGAGTCGATGATGTCCTCGACGATCAGCACGTGGCGGCCCGCGATGTCCTTGTCGAGGTCCTTGAGGATGCGCACGACACCCGAGGACGACGTGGACGACCCGTAGGAGCTGACGGCCATGAACTCCATCTGGGTGGGGATGGGGAGGGCCCGCGCGAAGTCGGTCATGAAGAAGATGGCGCCCTTGAGGACACCCACCAGGAGCAGATCCCCTTCCGGGGCGCCCTCCGGGTAGCGCTTGGCGATCTCCTCGGCCAGTTCGACGGTACGTCGACGGATCTCGTCCTCGGAGATCAGTACCGATGCGATATCGCCTTCGTACACGCGATCAAACCCTTCGTCGGTCGTCCAATCCGACGTTCAGCCTGCCACGTCGCCGTCGGACCACCAACCTCGCGTCCGGTGTTCCGCCCCCGACCGCCACCTGTCCCTGCCCCCGCCATCGGGCGACGAGGTCGTCCACGGCCCGCAACTGGGTGTCTCCGAGACCGCGTGCACCGGCCGCGAGCAGCCAGCTGCGCAGGACCCGCCTGCGGACGGGCGGCGCCGACAGGGCGAGGAGCGCCGCGTCGATTTCGCCGTCCACCACGACTTTCGCTTCGGCGTCGGCGGCCACCGCGTCGAGGACAGCTCCCTCCTCGCGCAGGTGTTCCCCGGTGCGGGCGAGGGCCCCGGCGACGCCGCCGCCGAGGACGTCCTCCAGCAGCGGCAGTACCTCGGTGCGCAGCCGCACCCGCACGAAGTCGGGTGAGCTGTTGTGCGGATCCTCGTGCGGGCTCAGGCCCAGTTCCGCGCAGGTCTGCCGGGTCATCGCGCGGCGCACGTCCAGCAGCGGCCTGCCCCACGGGCTGTCGTAGGGGCTCATCCCCCAGATGGATCGACCACCCGAACCGCGCGACAGCCCCAGCAACACCGTTTCGGCCTGATCGTCGAGGGTGTGCCCCAGCAGCACCGGGCGGGTTCCGCGCGCCGAGTCGAGGGCCCGGTAGCGGGCCTGCCGGGCGGCGGCCTCCAGCCCGCCGGATCCGGTGACGTCGACGGGAAGCACCTCGGCGGACGCGCAGCCGAGATCCCGGGCGCGCGCTGCCGCCTCGTCGGCGACGTCGGCCGACCCCGGCTGCAGTCGGTGATCGACGACGAGGGCGACAACCGAACGGGCCTCGGCGGCGGCCGCCGCGGTCAGGGCCAGCGAATCGGCGCCGCCCGACAGCCCGACCGCGACGTCGCCGTCCGGGGCGTGTGCCGCGATCCAGCGCCGCACGGCGTGACGAACCTCGAGGATCGCCGGCTCCTCGGGAAGCACTGTCACCGGCTCAGTCCTTCGCGAATCAGCCCAGCACCCGGGACACCCAGGCGTCCGGTGCGTCGATCTCCGCGAGCCGGGGCAACGTGTCGGGGCCGGTCCACACGACGTTGAACCGGTCCATCCCGACCTTGTCCACGACGGCGTCGACGAACGCCTTGCCGCGCACGTACTGCGCCATCTTCGCGTCCATCCCGAGCAGCGCCCGGATGAGGCGCTGCACCGGGTTGCTCTTGCGGCGGCGCCGGCTGTCGAAGGCCGCGCGGATGGCGGCCACCGACGGCACGACCGCGGGACCGACCGCGTCCATCACGTGGTCCGCGTGTCCCTCGAGGAGGGTGCCGAGCACCAGCAGGCGATCAAGCGCGTCACGCTGCGGCTCGGCCTGGGTCGCGCGCAGGAGTCCGACGATGCCGCCCGGTGCACCCGACTCGTCGGGTTCCGTACGTCCACGGTCGCGCAGCGCGGAGGACAGCCGGCCGACCATGTCGGTGATCGACTCGTCCTCGGCGGATCCGAGGGTCTCCACCGACTCCTGCATGTACCCGGTCAGCCACGGCGACGACGAGAACTGCACCCGGTGCGTCACCTCGTGCAGGCACACCCAGAGCCGGAAGTCGCTGGGCTGCACCCGCAGTGTGCGCTCGACGGACACCACGTTGGGCGCGACGAGCAGCAGGGTTCCGTTGTCGCCGGTGAACGGGTCGTACTGGCCGAGGATCGCCGACGACAGGTAAGCGAGCATCGCCCCGGCCTGAATGCCCGCCGGCTTGCCGAGCAGCATGCCGGGGGCGGCGTCGCCGCCGGTGAGTTGCGACATCGAATGCGCGGCGGCGTGGATCCACCCCGCCCGGTCGAGGATCTGGGCGGTGGGCACCGGCAGTCCGTCGGCGAGGCCGGTGACTTCCCGGACGGGCAGTTCCGCGCGCATCGACGCGTCGGCCAGTTCCGCGACCACGGTTTCGGCCGTGTACCGCGACGTGGCGGGCCCGCTGCGCGCCAGCCTCACCCCCGTCCTGGCTGCGAGTTTCCAGTCGACGGCACCGCTGAAGGCGTTTCCTTCGGCGGCCATCATTGGCACCCGCACGTGCGGAGCGCGGCCGCCAGTGCGTCGAGGGCGGGACGGCTGACCTCCGGTGGGCGGTCGTTGGACATCAGCGCGAACGTGAGGACGCGACCGTTCTGGTCCACCACGTAGCCGGCGAGGGCGCTGGCCGTGGACAGGGTGCCGGTCTTCGCGCGCACCCATCCGGCGCCGGTGCGGTTACCCGACGCGTACCGGTCCGACAGGCTGCCCGTGGCGCCGGCCACCGGCAGGTAGTCGAGCATCGGCCGCAGGGCGGGATTCCCCTCCCCGGCGGCGGCCGTCAGGACCTGGTCGAGGGTGTGCGGTGCGATGCGGTCGTCGACGGACAGCCCGCTCGCGTCGTGCAGTGTGAGCCCCGACAGATCGAATCCGGCGCCGGTCAGGGTCTGGCCGATGGTCGCGACGGCGCCCGCGAACGATGCTTCCGCGCCGGCATTCATGGCAACCTCCCGCCCGATCGCTTCGGCAAGCACATTGTCCGAGTGTTCCATCATCTGCCGCAACCGGTCGCGCAGCGGCGCGGACTGCACACTCGCGACGGTAGCGGCGCCGGGTGCCGCGACCCCCGACGCGACCGCCGACGGGTCGACGCCGAGCGCACCGGCCAGCGTCCGCCCGGCGTCGAGCGCGGGCGTCGAACTGCGCGGCGACTCGTCCACGAGCGGGTCGGCGCGTCCGCCGTCGATCATGATCGGCTCGGTGGGGGTGATGAATCCGGCACCGACATCGGTCGGGAACCACCCCTGCGCCATGGTGTCGCCCGAGTAGATGCTCGTGTCGACCACGATGCGCGTCACCTGGATGCCCGCATTGCGGATCTGATCGACCAGTTGCGAGACGTGCGCCGCACCCGGGTAGTAGCCGTTCTCCCCGACCGGCTTCGCGGTGAGAGTGGGATCACCACCGGCGACGAGGACGATCTCCCCGGGAGCCGCCCCCTGAACCACGTTCGTCGTGACGCGGTGGTCGGACGGCAACGACAGCAGCGCGGATCCCGCGGTGAGGACCTTGGTGGTGGAGGCAGGCGTCATCGGGGTCTGCGGGTTCACGCTCCACAGCACCTGACCGGTCACGGCGTCGGCGACCGTTCCACTGAACTTGCCGAGGTCCGGGTTGGCGGCGGCCGGACCGACCGCCGCGGCGATCCCCTGCGCGCTCGGCATCGGCGCGTCGTCCGGGACCGGCGTGACCTGCGGGGCCGCGATGATCGGTGCCGGTTCGGGGGCAATCGTCAGTTCGCCGCGCCCCGCCGACGCGTTGTGCGCGCCCACCGCGACCACCAGCACGGCGGCCATCGCGAGCACCACGACGACGACCGACGCGAACAGAATTCGCATGTTCCGACGGTGGCGTCCCGCCAACGAGCCCATCTTCTTCTTTCCCTGGCCCGGCAACGCGCCTCCGTCTTCACTGTGATTCGTGGGTGGTCAGACAACCAACCTTATCCTCGACCCGATATCCTCTCCCCGAATCATCATCGACATGACAGCGAGGAATCGGCGTGGAGTTCGACGTCACCATCGAGATCCCCAAGGGTCAGCGAAACAAGTACGAGGTCGACCACGTGACCGGTCGCGTGAAGCTGGACCGCTACCTGTACACCGCGTTCGGCTACCCGGCCGACTACGGCTTCATCGAGAACACCCTCGGCGAGGACGGCGACCCGCTGGACGCGCTGGTCCTGCTCCCCGAGTCGGTGTTCCCCGGCGTCATCGTCGAGGCACGCCCCGTGGGCATGTTCAAGATGGTCGACGAGGCCGGCGGCGACGACAAGGTGCTGTGCGTGCCTGCCGGCGACCCGCGCTGGGACCACATCCAGGACATCGGCGACGTCCCGCAGTTCGAATTGGATGCCATCAAGCACTTCTTCGTCCACTACAAGGACCTCGAGCCGGGCAAGCACGTCGAGGGCGCCGACTGGGTCGGGCTCGCCGAGGCGAAGGCCGAAGTCGAGGCGTCGATCAAGCGTCTGAAGGACAACGGCGGGCACTGAGCCGGCGGCGATCGTCTGGCACTGAGCCTGACGTTCAGGCGGCGTCCAGTTCCCCGGCTATCGGGTGGGCTGGGCGCCGTTGCCGTCTCACTCCCCCGCGTCGCCCCGGGCCGCGGCCTGGAGTCCGGACTCGCTGCGGAGGGGTACCTCCTTCCACAGCACGGTGAGGACGAAGGCGACGACGGCGAGCATCGACACGGTGAGGAAGACGGATCCGATGGCGTCGGCGAATCCTTCCCGGAAGGGCAGGGCGAGCACGTCGTCGAGTCTTCCGATCACCGAACTGTCCGTGAGGACGCCGCTGACGCCCGCGTGGTCGGGGCTGAGCATTCCCTGACCCATGGCGGCCTCGGCGGGGTCGTTGCTCTGCGCGGCGGCGACCACTGCCCGCCGGAAGTCGGACGTGCCCGCTGCGGCCGTCACCCGCTCGCCGATGGCCGGGGTGAGGCGGGAGAAGAGGATCGACAGGAAGATCGCGACGCCTGCGGTGCCGCCGATCTGCCGGAAGAAGGTGGCCGCTCCGGTCGACACTCCCATGTCCTGCGGGGGCAGGGCGTTCTGGATGGCGAGGGTGAGCGGCTGCATCAGGTTTCCCAGACCGAGTCCCAGGATCAGCATGAAGGCCATCACGACGGGCATCGGAGTGTCGGCTGCCAGCGTGTGCAGCAGGAACGCGCCGACCGCGATGAGGGCGGTCCCCAGGATCGGGAAGTACCGGTATCGCCCTGTCCGCGAAATCATCTGACCACTGACCACCGAGCCGGCCATGAGGCCGAGGACCATCGGCAGGATCTGGAATCCGGCGAGGGTGGGGCTCGAGCCCTTCACTACCTGCAGGTACTGGGGCAGGAGGCTGATGCCGCCGAACATGACGGCGCCCACGACGAGGCTGATGACGACGCCGAGCGCGAACGTGCTGTTGCGGAAGAAGCGCATCGGGATGAGCGCGTCGTCTTTCATCGCGAGTTCCACGAGCACGAAGGCGAGCACGCCGAGGACGCCGATCACGTAGCAC
Organism: Rhodococcus sp. USK10; assembly: GCF_019378875.1. Lineage (NCBI taxonomy): Bacteria > Bacillati > Actinomycetota > Actinomycetes > Mycobacteriales > Nocardiaceae > Rhodococcus > Rhodococcus sp. USK10. The sequence continues at coordinate 5,239,105 of NZ_CP076048.1, read as the reverse complement.
GCCAACGACTTCGAGTCGTCCCATCCCCAGGTGTGCCCCTGTTCGGCGACGATGAGCAACGGCACGACACCCACGGCGAGGGCGATCGCGCCCCACCAGTCGATCCGCCGGCTCCCGCCCGATCGTCGAGGGAGGTGCAGCACGCGAGAGACGACGGTGAGCGCGACCAGACCGACGGGCACGTTGACCAGGAAAACCCAACGCCAGCCGTCGATTCCGAGAATCGAGTCCTGCCCGGCGAACAGTCCGCCGAGGACCGGCCCGAGCACGCTGGACGTGCCGAACACGGCCAGGAAGTAGCCCTGATATTTGGCGCGCTCACGCGGGGAGACGATGTCGCCGATGATGGTGAGCGCCAACGAGAACAGGCCGCCGGCACCGAGTCCCTGCACCGCGCGGAAGGCCGCGAGCATGTACATCGACGTCGAGAACGTGCACAGGACCGAGCCGATGACGAACACCGTGATGGCGAACATGAAGAACGGTTTGCGGCCGTAGATGTCGGACAGTTTGCCGTAGAGCGGCGTCGCCAGGGTCGCGGTGACGAGGTAGGCGGTGGTGGCCCACGCCTGCAGCGAGTAGCCGTCGAGGTCGTCGGCGATGGTGCGGATCGCCGTCGCCACGATCGTCTGATCGAGCGCAGCGAGGAACATGCCGAGCATCAATCCGCTGAGTACAGCCAGGATCTGCCGGTGGGTGTAGGCCACCGGCGTTTCGACCGAATTCGACACTGTTTCCTCGCTGCGCTGGTCGTTTACTTGTAGTCGGCAAGTATGCGAGCGCATCGAGGATTCGGGCAACTGATGAACTGGGCTTTACCTGCGGATAAGCGTCCAGCCTCGACAGTGCGGACGGATTACTCGCCCTTGAACTCGGGGGTGCGCTTCTCGAAGACGGCGGTGATCGCCTCGGTCAGGTCCTGCGACGGCAGGAACGCGGCATTCCACGCGGCGACGTAGCGCAGGCTGTCGCCGACGGCGGCCGCACGGGAGTGGTCGAGGACGTCCTTGATGCCGTGCACGACGAGCGGCGGGTTCGCCGCGATCTCGCCCGCGGTGGCGTGCGCGGCCGCGAGGACGGCGTCGGCATCGGCGTAGACACCGTTGACGAGACCGATCTTCTCCGCGCGACCCGCGCCGATGTCCTTGCCGGTGAGTGCGAGTTCCCGCAAATGTCCGTCGCCGATGATGGCGGGCAGCCGGGCGAAGCTGCCCATGTCGGCGACGATCGCGACCTTCACCTCACGGATGCTGAACTGGGCGTCCTCGCTGGCGTACCGGATGTCGCACGCGGAGATGAGGTCGACGCCGCCGCCGATGCACCAGCCCTGGATGGCCGCGACCACCGGCTTGCGGCAGTCGGCGACCGCGTTGATGCCGGACTGCATCCGCTTGATCATGTCGTGGAACGCGGTGCGCGGGCCTGCCTGCGCCTTGTCCGCGAGGACGGAACCGAAGCTGCCGCTCATGGCGGGCAGGTCGAGGCCGAAGGAGAAGTTCTTGCCCGAGCCGGCGATCACCACGGCCCGCACGTCGGGATCGGAGTCGAGTTCACCGAAGATCTCGGGGAGTTCGCTCCAGAAATCCGGCCCCATCGCGTTGCCCTTGCCGGGTCCGGTGAGTGTCACCTGCGCGACGTGATCCTTGCGCTCGACGGTGAACGCATTCCAGGTCTTCTGTTCGGTCATTACTCGAGAGTAACCTCCGCTCGCCGGTGTCCGGCGAAATACCCTGGAGGTCTCTGCACCGTCTTGCGAACGGACAGCCGCGATGACGCACCGGACAGCCCCGGGTGGCGACGCCGTGGTCGTCGGCGCCGGAATGGGCGGTCTGCTGGCCGCGGCGGCGCTCGGCAGCACGTTCCGGAACGTCGTCGTCCTCGACCGCGACGTCCTGCCCGACGAGGCCACGGCGCGCCGGTGCGTGCCGCAGGCCCGGCACGTGCACGCCCTCCTCGCCGGTGGGCAGGCCGCGATGGAGGACCTCCTGCCGGGTCTCGTGCCCGAACTCCTGGCCCTCGGAGCCACCGCGGGCGACGCGCTCGGCGACATCCGGTGGATCGTCGACGGGCACCGGATGGCCCGCGCGACCAGCGGGGTTCCCGGCATTCTCGCGAGCAGGCCGCTGGTCGAGTGGCAGGTGCGGCGGCGGGTCCGGGCCCTGCCGAACGTGCGGATCCTGGACCGTTCCGACGTCACGGGTCTCGTCCTGGACGGCGGGGAAGTGACCGGCGTGACCGTGCAGCACCGGGGCGGCGTCGCACCGGAGGTCGTCGGGGCCGATCTCCTCGTGGATTCGTCGGGGCGCAGTTCGCAGAGTGTCGCCCGGCTCGGCGCGCTGGGATTTTCGCCGCCGTCCGAGTCGCAGGTGGCCGTGGACGTCAGCTACGCGACGAGGCACTTCCGGCTCGACCCGCCGCACCTGGACGGCGATTCCGGCATCGGGATGGCGCCGGGACCGTCGAGTCCGCGCAGCGGATTCATGGGCGTGCAGGAGAACGGCGCGTGGATCGTCACGCTCGCCGGGTACGGCGACGACGTGCCGCCGCTGGATCCGGGCGGGTTCCTCGACTTCGTGAAGTCGTTCCCGGCTCCGGACATGTACGACGCACTGCGCACGGCCGAACCGGTGGACGACGGCGTGCGCTACCGGATCCCGACGACCGTCCGGCGGCACTATTCGGCGGACGATCTGCCGTCGAATTATCTGCCGTTCGCGGACGCCATCTGCTCGTTCAATCCCATCTACGGCCAGGGGATGAGCGTCGCCGCAGTGGAGGCGACGATCCTGCGGGACTGCTTGCGGTCGGGTCGGACGCATCTCGCTCGCCGGTTCCTGCGCGGGGCGAACCGGTGCATCGATGCCGCGTGGAATCTCACCGTCGACAACGACCTCCGGATCCCGGCCGTGCCGGGACGACGGTCGGCGCGGGTGCGGTTCGCCAATGCCTATGCGTCCCGACTCGACCGGGCCGCATCCGTGGACCCGGCCGTCGGGGCCGCTTTCCTCCGGGTGACGCATCTCCTCGACCGTCCGGGGACGCTGCTCCGACCGGCGACGGTGCTGCGGGTTCTGCTCGCCTCCCGCTGACGGACCACCGCAGGATTACCTGTATGTTGACGTCACAGATACCTGAAGGCTCTGCGCCGCCACGAGAGGAAATCCGTGCTCGACATCGCCTGGAACCCGACGCTGAACACGCTGACCCGCAACGCTTGGCGACTGTCCTTCGGCGGCGGCATCGCGCCGGTCCAGCGCACCCCGTCGACCCTCATCCAGGAGGCACCCCATCAGGACCTGTACCGGTTCGACGGTTCCGACACCGACGACGACCGGCCCATTCTCCTCGTGCCGCCGCTCGCCGCGCCCGCGCACTGCTTCGACCTCCGGCCGGGCCAGAGCCTGGCCGCGCACCTGGTCGGGTCGGGCAAGGCCACGTATCTCGTCGACTACGGAACGATGGGCTACGCCGACCGCGGCCTCGGATTCGAGGACTGGGTGGACGACTTCATCCCGGCCGCCGTCGACCGCGTGTCCCGGCTCCACGACGGCGCACCCGTCGACCTGATCGGCTGGAGTCTCGGCGGAACCATGTCGCTACTCACGGCCGCAGGCCGGGGAGATCTGCCGATCGGTTCGGTGACGGCGATCGGCACGCCGATCGACTACGAGTCGGTGACCATGATCGCGCCGTTGCGGGCCGTCGGCCGGTTCACCGGCGACCGTCCCCTCACCACCGCCACGGGCGCGATGGGCGGACTGCCCGCGCCGCTGGTCCAGGCCAGCTACCGTTTCACCGCACTCCAGCGGGAGATCACCAAGCCCTGGTTCATCGCGCGGAACCTGCACGACACCGAGACCCTGGCCCGCATGGAGTCCATCGACCGGTTCATGGCCGACATGCCCGGGTACCCCGCACGCTTCTTCCGCCAGGTCTGCACTCAGCTGATCCTCGGGAACGCGCTCGCCGAGGGGAGCTTCGAGACCAGGAACGGCGCGATCACTCTCGCCGATCTGACGGTCCCGGTCCTCGCGATCGGCGGCACCGAGGATGTCATCGCCCCGATCCCGTCGGTCCGGGCGGCGACGGACGTGCTCACCGGGTCACCGTCGGTGCGGTTCGAGTCCGCGCCGGGCAGCCACCTGGGACTCGTCGCGGGCCCGAAGGCCAAGGACTCCACGTGGGCACACATCGACGGCTTCCTCGACGGGGTCGTCGCACAAACCGCCTGACATCACACCAGCCCGGCCCGCGCGGTTACACGAGCCCGGCCCGGGCGACGGCACCGGCGAACAACGCGGTGACCGCGGCGCCCATCGTCGGCTGGTCCACTTCCTCCGGGTCGACGGAGTGTTCGAGCACGAGGCCGGAGATGAGGGCCATCAGCGAGATGGCCGTGGTGCGGACGTCGAACGTGTCGTCGACTCCCCACTCCCGCGCGCGCTCGCCGATCAACTCGACGAGCCGTCCCCGCAGTTGCCGCCGTTCCCGCAGGTAGGCCTGCGCGATCTGCGGGTCGCGGGCGGCGAGCACACCGAATTCGAGTACGAGCAGCGACCAGCCCGGCTCGCGCACCATCCACGACGCGACGGCCTCGCCGCCCTTGCCAGCGGCGTCCGTGGGGTTCATGCCGGCGATCTCGGCGAGCACCCGTCCCGCCAGTTCGAGTGAGCGCGCCGCGAAGAGTTCAGCGAACATGTCCTGTTTCGACTCGAAGTTCGAGTAGACCGCGCCCTTGGTGAACCCGGCCCGGCGCGCGACCTCGGCGAGCCGGGCCGCACTGAAGCCGCGTTCCGCGAATTCCTCCGCCGCCGCGTCGAGGAGGCGCTGTCGCACGACGTCGCGACCGGGACGCGTCGTCGGCGCCAATTCGGTGTGACGACTGTCCGGTTGACGTTCTTCAGCCACGATACCTAGGGTATTCAATACCCACGGTATCGACAAGGATCGAGGACGTCCGATGACCACCACCGCCAGCGAAACCACCACCCCGGCTCCCGCGCATCACGACAGTCCGGTGTCGAAGAACGGCGCGCCCAAGGTGATGACCGCGCTGGTCTTCGGCGTTCTCCTCCTCCAACTCGGCTTCATCCTCAGCTACGTCGCCGCGTTCCATCAGCCCACGCCCCGCAACATCGAGGTCGGTGTCGTCGCCGCGGCGGGGCTGCCTGCCGGGACGGACCAGCAGGTCGCCGACCGGCTCGACGCGATCGACGGCAGCCCGCTCCGCACACGCGTCGTCTCGGACACCGCGGAAGCCCGCCGCCTCCTCCACGACCGTGAGATCCAGGGCGCGTTCGTCGTGAATCCCGTCGGCCCCGACACCCTGATCACGGCGAGCGCGGGCGGCAGTTCCATCGCCAGCGCGCTCGAATCGGTCTTCACCCAGGTGGAGAACAGTCAGGGTCGCGAGTTCACGGTTCGCGACGAGATTCCCGTCGGCGCGCACGACAACCGCGGCCTGTCCGGTTTCTATCTAGCGGTCGGGTGGGTGGTCGGCGGCTACCTGCTCGCGGCGGCGATCGGCCTGTTCATCGGTGCCCCGCGGACGTTGCGTCAGGCGTCGGCGCACACGGCCGTCCTGTTCGGATACGCCCTGCTCTCGGGCGCTCTCGGCGCCCTGATCACGACGCACGTGCTCGGCACGTTCGCGGGCCACTGGTTCCCGCTGTGGCTCCTCGGGGCCGGTGTCGTCTTCGGCACGGCCGTGTTCACGCTCGGTCTGCGCGCCTCGGTCGGCATCCTCGCGGTGCCGCTCGCGATCGCCGTCTTCGTCATCCTGGGTAACCCCAGTGCAGGCGGGGCATTCGGTTCGAACGTCATCCCCACGTTCTACGCGGCCATCGGACGCTGGATCACTCCCGGCGCGGGTACCGAGGGAATCCGCAGCATCGTGTACTTCGACGACGTGGGGCTGGGACAGCCCGCGCTCGCCCTCGCGCTGTACTCCGCGGTCGGGCTGGGACTGCTGTTCGGGTTCACCGCCCGGCGCCTCCGGAAGCTGGAATCGACTACGCCCCGTTCCGATGTCGTGTCGGAAGACGCTTCTTGATGTCGTTCCAGGGGAATGGACCTACTCTTGGTTCATGCCGACGCCCCTGCACCCCCACGCCGCGCATGTCGCCGAGACTCTGATCGCGCGAGGGCACCATGGGGTGATCGTGACCCAGCCCGACTCCACCCACACCGCGGCCGAGGCGGCGGAGTCCCTGGGGGTCGATGTCGGCGCCATCACCAAGTCGCTGGTGTTCCTCCTCGACGACGACCCGATCCTGCTCCTCGTGTCGGGGGCGCACGAGGTGGATCTGGCGAACACGGGCAAACGCCTGCAGGGAAATCTGACCCAGGCGCCTCTCGACATGGTGCGGATCGCGACCGGGCAGCCGATCGGCGGTATCGCCCCGCTCGGACATCCCACGAACCTTCCGACCTACGTCGACAACGCCCTGTCGGAGTACGCGGAACTGTGGGCGGCCGCCGGTCACCCGGACACCGTCTTCCGCACGTCGTTCTCGGAGTTGGTCCGGATCACCGCGGGCCTGGCGATCGACGTCGACTGAATCCCGGGCGGTTCCCGCCCTTATAGTTGACGTCAGATCTCGTGAACGAGAATGGCGCGCGCGAGAATGACCGCGCTCGAGAATGACACAGTGCCCACACGGGCCGACCCGGAGAATGATTTGTCCGACAGAGCCGAGAACGCCGATACCGTCGATGGTTCGGACCTCCCCCGACACCCCGAACTCGCCCCCGGAATCTGCGCGGAGGATTACCGCGCAGCCCTGCGTCGTCACCCGGCGGGCGTCACCATCGTGACCCTCGACTCGGGATCGGGCCCGGTGGGCTTCACCGCATCCTCGTTTTCGTCCGTCTCGCTGGCCCCGCCGCTGGTGTCGTTCAACATCGCGAACACGTCGTCGAGCATCGATGCGCTCCACTCGGCGGGCTCGCTGGTGATCCACCTGCTCGGGGAGCACCAGCAGCACCTGGCTCAGCGCTTCTCACGGAGCGCGGACCAGCGGTTCTCGGACGAGTCGCTGTGGGCGCGGCTCGACACCGGCGAACCGGTGCTGCACGGAACTCCCAGCTGGATGCGGGTCGTCGTGGACCAGTTGATTCCGGTCGGCGACCACACGCTCGTCATCGGCCTCGTCACCCGCGTCCACGCCGAGGCCGACGACGATTCCGCGTCGGCTCCCCTGCTGTATCACGAGGGCCGGTACTACCGGCCCACTCCGCTGGGTTCAGCGAACAACGGCAACTGACCTGGGTCAGGACGCCAGCACCCGTTCGACGCGGGGGAGGTCGAAGCGGCGCAGCGCCTCGTCCACCGCGTCGGCGGACGTGACGAGACCGCGCTGCTCCAGCCACGGGAGGGTGCCGTCGACGAGTTGCTCGAGAACCCTGGGCAGCGACAGCGGGAGCAGGGTCACGCCGTCGGCGACGCCGGCCGCCTGGATGTCGGCGATGAGCCCGGCGAGGCCGACCGGAGTTCCGATGTACTGCAACGACACCGGTGTGCGCGGTGCGTCCAGCGCACTGTCGAGGAGGGCCAGTTCCTTGCGCGCGGCGCGGGCTTCTCCGGCGATGAGCACCTCGAGGTCCACCAGGACGGTGACGCTGTCGGGGTCGCGGCCATCGGCGACGATCTCGGCACGGATCCGAGCGCGCTCCTGCTGCGCCTCACGCAGATCAGCGGCCCGGATCCGGACGACGTTCGGCGGGAACGACGTGAGGTCGAGTTGATCCGTCGAGTCGGCGGTCAGGTCCACCCAGTAGTCGGCGCCGTTGATCGGCCGCGTGCCTGCGGCGCCCTCGGCGGCCGGGTGGTGTCCCGATCCGGTCAGTTCGACGGCGACGCGAAGGGGACGGGAAACGAAGGCATTGTCTCGAGACATAGGGGTTCCTCGGGAATGACGTGTGCGTGTGAATGAAACGGAACGGGAAGACCGGTCAGCTCGAACACATACCCGAGGCGGTTCGGCACAGATCCACATGCCGACGGCACCAGTGAGCAATCATTGTGCTCCCAGCCTGCGATGCCATGCCGTCATACTAGCGCGTCTCGCGAAAAACGGGTCTCGGGCACCGGATTCCACTGGCCGCTCTCCTTGGCGTAGGCCCAGTTCCGGCCTCCCGCCACCAGGGTGCGCACGGCGTCGACCAGCCGATCCACATCCTCGGAGCAGCTTCCGAGACCAACGCTCACCCGCACGGCGCCGTCGGGCCTGCCGAGGCGGCCCAGCAGCGGGTGTGCGCAGAAACGTCCGTCCCGAACTCCGATTCCGTGTTCGGCGGACAGGTAGGCGGCGATCTCCCCCGGCTCGAAACCGTCGATCGTGAACGTCACGATTCCCACGGTGTCGGGGGCGTCCGTCCACAGCCGTAGGAACTCCAGTCCGTCGACGGATCCGAGGCCGTCGAGGAGCCTGCCGGTGAGTGCCGCCTCGTGTTCAGCCACCGTGCCGAAGTCCAGTTCGGACAGCGCATCGCACGCGGCGGCGAGTGCCGCGGCGCCGAGCACGTTGGGGGTTCCCGCCTCGTGCCGGGCGGGGGCGGGCGCCCACTGGGTCGATTCGACGGTCACGTTCCGGACCGCGCCGCCGCCCGCGAGGTAGGGCTCGGCGGCGTCGAGCCAATCCCGGCGGCCCACGAGCACGCCGGCGCCGAACGGGGCGTACAGCTTGTGCCCGGAGAAGGCGAGGTAGTCGACACCCCACTCCTCGACATCGATGCGGCGGTGCGGCGCGAGCTGCGCGGCGTCGACGAGAATCCGTGCGCCGCAACGATGCGCCACCTCGGCGAGGGCGGCGATCGGCAGCACCTCACCGGTGACGTTGGAGGCACCCGTCACCGCGAGCAGGGCGGTGGGCTTGGAGCACAGTTCGGCGACGAGCAGCCGGACGGTCTCGGCCAGCGTGTCCGCCGCCCGCACGACACGAGAGTCCTTCCACGGCAGCAGGTTCGCGTGGTGTTCGATGTCGAGGACGACGGTGCTGCCGGGAACGCAATTGGCGAGCAGGTTCAGCGAGTCGGTGGTGTTGCGGGTGAACACCACCACCTGGTCGTCGCACGCTCCGACGAACCGGGCCACCGAATCGCGGGCCTTCTCGTAGCACTCGGTCGACACCCGCGAGGCGTAACCGGCACCGCGGTGCACGCTGGAGTACGTCGGAAGCAGGGCCCCGATACGGTCCGTCACCTGCGCCAACGCCGGCGCACTGGCCGCGTAGTCGAAGTTCACGTAGGTGCAGTCGCCGCCCTGAACGAGCGGAACCCGCAGGTCGGAACCCGAAACCTGAGCCAGGGGGGCAACACACACGTCAGCGGTCAATACAGCAGTCATCACGACATCCCTCGTAGTCAGGGACTCGTCGCAGGGTCGGTGCCCTCTCGGAGTCCGCGCTTGCCGGGTTCGGGTATGAACCTCAGCCTGGTCGTCACCCGGAGCACCCCGCCGCGGTGGAGGGTTGCCGACCAGCTAGCCGGGGCTTGACGCTGGTACTCGTGACCTGTTTCGAAGATTGCAGGATCGGCGCGCAGTTGTCAACCCGACACCGGGAGAGTCCGGGATCCGGGCTCGGCGCTCTCGTCAGTTGGGGGTGACTCCGAGCGGCGGAGCGAGCTGATTCGCAATCGGGTTGAGGTCCAGCTTGTTCGGGTCCTTCTTGGGCGGGGTCGCCGAACACGATCCGGTTCGCGCTGCGGACGCTGGTGAGACTGCCCTGCCGGGCCGCGCAGGTGGCGGCGGTGTTCTGCGGGAAGTCCTGCTGCGCGTCGTCGCAGTTCGGATCCTGGCGCTTCATCTCCTGGAGGATCGCCTGGGTGCCCTCGTACCCGACCCTTTCCGTCGAATGCCGCGCCGAGTTCCGTCACGATGGTGGGAGCGCGTCGACCGGTTCGCCACAACGGCTTTCGCGGACGCGGGAATGTCGGGCGCGCTCTTGTCGATCCTCGATTCGACGACGACGCCGTCCGCCGCAAGGGACATGTCCCCGACGCGGCCGACCGGCACGCCGCGGTAGGCGATTTCGGCGTTGGTGAAGATGCCGCCCGACGTCTCCAGTTCGAGGTTCACAGTGTATTCGCCGAAGCCGAGGAGGTTGTCGAGGCGCACGTAGTTGGCACCCACGTAGACGAGCCCCATGACGGCGACGAGTACGAAGCCGATCAGCTGCCACCGGATCACGAGACGGCTGGTGGCGGTGGCGGCAGATACAGGCACTCCGATGACTGATGAATAAGTGAGACTAACTGTCACACATACATCTGGTCCGGTCGCCGGAGCAGCGCAAACTCCGCGCCACTAGCCGTGGCGCACGTCACCGCCGGGTATTGACTGAATTTTCAGTTTGGAATATGTTCGATACCCAACAGGACGTGATACCGGTCACCTCCGCCCCGAATGTGAGGTCCGCAGTGTCCACGAATCTCGACCCGACGACGCCCCTCGACGACACCGCCCCCTCCCCGCCGGAGGACCGGTTCGGACACGTCGAGACGATCGGCGTGGAGTACATCCCCGAATCGGAACGCGACTCGCGACCGCTCAACATGCTCGCGGTGTTCTTCGGCGGCAATCTGGCGTTCTCCGTGATCGTGTTCGGCTGGCTCCCCATCACATTCGGGCTCAGCTTCGGCAGCGCGCTGGCGGCCAGCGCGATCGGCATCGGGCTCGGGACGCTCCTCATCGCTCCCCTGTCGCTCCTGGGCCCGCGCACCGGCACGAACAACACCGTGTCGAGTGGTGCGCACTTCGGAGTGAGCGGACGGATGATCGGGTCGGGGCTCACCCTCCTCTTCGCCCTCGCGTACGCCGCGATCGCGGTCTGGACGTCGGGCGACGCACTGGTCGCCGCCGCCCACCGCCTGTTCGGCACACCGGTCGACAACGGCATGCTCGCACTCGGCTACGGCATCATCGCCGCCGAGATCGTGGCCGTCGCACTGTTCGGCCACGGCACGGTGGTCGCGCTCCAGAAGTTCGTTCTGCCCGTCGTCGCGGCCCTGCTCCTGCTGGGGGTCTTCGCATTCGGTGGCCACTTCGACGGCGGAGCGGGCAGCGGCGACTACCTGCTCGGCGGATTCTGGCCGACCTGGATTCTGGCCGTGGTCCTCGCCGTCGGCGGTCCGCTGTCCTACGCCCCGACACTCGGCGACTACAGCAGGCGGATCTCCCGGGTGCGGTTCAGCGACCGTTCGATCGTCGCGGCCACGATGGCCGGCATCTTCTTCGGATTGTTCCTGACCGCGGCGTTCGGTTCGTTCACCGCATCGACGTTCACCACGCTGAGCGACTCCTACGTCGCCGACCTGGTAGCGGAGGCTCCCGGCTGGTACGTGCTGCCGATCGTGCTCGTCGCCCTCGCGGGCGGACTCGGCCAGGGCGTCCTCAACGTCTACGCCAGCGGACTCGACCTGGAGGCGCTGATCCCCCGGTTGCGCCGCGTCCACACGACGCTGATCACGTCGGCGCTCGCGGTGGCCCTGCTCTACATCGGCGTCTTCGTCGTCGACGCCGTCGATTCGATCACGGCGATGACGTTGGTGCTCAACGGTTTCGCTGCTCCGTGGGTGGCGATCAACGTCGCCGGCTTCCTGGTCGCCCGGCGCGGGCAGTACGACGCCGTCGACCTCCAGGTCTTCAACCTGGGCCGGAAGGGTGGACGGTACTGGTTCACCGGCGGCTGGAACCTGCGCGCCGTCATCCCCTGGGCGGCCGGATCACTGTTCGGCCTGCTCGCCGTCGACACGTCGCTGTACTCCGGGCCGCTTGCCGACATCGCGCACGGTGTCGATGTCAGTCTGATCGGATCGTCGGTCATCGCCGTGGCCGGCTACCTCGTCGCGCTGCGACTGTGGCCCGAACACGTGGCCCCGGTCGAGGCGCCGTCGTCCTAGCGCGACACGAACCGAAGGAGATCCCCGATGAGCGAGCGACGCGACGCGATTCTGAAGGCCAGCGCGACGGCCATTGCCCAACGAGGTATCCGCGGGCTGCGCGTCAACGATGTCGCGGAGGTCGCGGGCGTCTCGCCGGGACTGCTGTACTACCACTTCAAGGATCGCATCGGCCTGCTCGAGGCCGCCCTGAACTACATCAACGACCGTGCCCGCGACTACCGCAGCGAAGGCGAGGGGTCCGCGGACTCCGCACGCGACCGGCTCACCCGCTCGCTCCTCGGCGAGATCCAGGACCGCCCCGAGGTCGTGGAGAACTCGCTGGCCTGGAACGAGTTACGCGCCTCCGCCGTGTACGAGGAGGCGCTGCGGGAGCCCCTCGCCCGGACCACCGCCGCGTGGGTCGCGGAGATCGCCGACGCGATCACGCAGGCGCAGGCCACCGGCCAGATCTCCCCCTCCCTCGACCCCCGGCGCACCGCGGTCACGATGACCGCCCTCGTCGAAGGACTGTCCGGACGGTGGCTCTGCAAGGAGATCTCCACCGAGGACGCCCGCTCCCATCTGCTCGGCGCGATCGACGTCGTGATGTCCGAGCCCACCGACCGCACCACCGACAACCCCGTCACCACCAGAACGAAGGAAAAACGATGACCATCCGCACGATCACCGCGCTGCCCGCACCCGCCTCCCCCGCACGTTCCACGGCCACCGACCGCACTCCGCTGCGGGTCGGGTTGGTGCAGCACCGCTGGCGCGCCGACGCGGACGCATTGCGCACCGCGTTGACGGACGCGATCGGCGAGGCGGCGACCCTCGGCGCGGAAGTGGTGTTCCTGCCGGAACTCACACTGTCGAAGTACCCCGCCGACACCCGCGCGACCGGCACACCCGGGCGCGACGCCGAGGACCTCACGACCGGTCCCACGTTTACGTTCGCGGCCGCCGCCGCTGCCCGTCACCAGGTTTGCGTCCACGCCTCGCTGTACGAGAAGGCCGACGGGCCGGACGGTCTCGGGTTCAACACCGCGATCCTCGTGTCCCCGTCCGGTGAACTGCTGTCCCGGACCCGCAAGCTGCACATCCCCGTCAGCGCGGGATACTACGAGGACACCTACTTCCGCGGCGGCCCCGCCGACGACGCCTACCCCGTCTACCGGCCGGCCGAACTGGGCGGCGCCGCCCTCGGACTGCCGACGTGCTGGGACGAGTGGTTCCCCGAGGTGTCCCGGATGTACTCGCTCTGCGGCGCGGAGATCCTCGTCTACCCCACCGCGATCGGGTCCGAGCCGAGCTTCCCGGCGTTCGACACGCAGCCGATCTGGCAGCACGTGATCGTCGGAAACGGCATCACCAGTGGCACATTCATGGTGGTCCCGAACCGGTGCGGCAACGAGGGCGGCATCGACTTCTACGGTTCCTCCTTCATCTCCGACCCGTACGGCCGGGTGCTGGTGTCCGCTCCCCGGAACGAGGAAGCGGTCCTGGTGGCCGACCTCGACCTCGATCAGCGCAAGGACTGGCTCGACCTCTTCCCGTTCCTGACCACCCGCAGGCCGGACACGTACACCCGGCTCACGGACGCCGTCGACCACGAGCACCCCTACGGTCTCCCGTCGACGGTCGCCGCCGCGGAGACCCGGTCATGACCTGGCGGATGCCCAGCGAGACGGAACCGCAGGAGCGGGTCTGGATGGCGTTCCCGCCCCTCGGGGCGTCGATGACCGCGACGGCCGACGACGCCCACGAGGCGCGGACCGCGTGGGCGGCCGTCGCCCACGCGATCGCCGAATTCGAACCGGTCACCATGGTCGTCGATCCGGCAGACCGGAACGTCGCCCGGCAGTACCTGTCCCCGGACATCGACGTGGTCGAGGCGCCCCTCGACGACGCCTGGATGCGCGACATCGGTCCCACATTCGTCCTCGACGAGGAGTACCGTCTCGGTGCCGTCGACTGGGTGTTCAACGGCTGGGGACAGCAGGAGTGGGCCACGTGGGACCACGACCGGTCGATCGGCGCGGCGGTCACGGCGTGGTCCGGCGCCCGGCCGGTCCCGTCGTCGATGGTCAACGAGGGCGGCGGAATTCAGGTGGACGGCCACGGAACCGTGCTCGTCACCGAGACGGTGCAACTCGACCCGCTGCGCAACCCCGGCCTGGACGCGGCCGGCGTCGAGGCGGAACTCGCGCGCACGATCGGCGCCGAGCACGTCGTCTGGTTGCCACGCGGTCTGACCCGGGATTCCGAGAAGTTCGGCACCAAGGGGCACGTCGACATCGTCGCGGCCCTGCCCGCGCCCGGGGTGGTCCTGGTGCACTGCCAGCGCGACCCGTCCCATCCCGACCACGAGGTGACCGCCGAGATCCTGGAGGTGCTGTCCGACAGCCGTGACCGGTCCGGTGCGCCGTGGCGGATCGTCGAGGTGCCCGCGCCGACCATCCTGCGTGACGAGGAGGGGTGGGTCGACTACAGCTACATCAACCATCTCGTCGTCAACGGCGGCGTCATCGCGTGTGGCTTCGACGACCCCCACGACGCCCTCGCCCGCGACATCCTGTCGAGCGTCTACCCGGGTCGCCGCGTCGTCACCGTCGATGCCCGGCAGATCTTCGCGCGGGGCGGCGGCATCCACTGCATCACCCAGCATCAGCCTCGCGGGCGGATCTGACGGGCAGCGGTTTCGCTGTCCACTTCCGCGAGCCGCCGGGTCAGGAAACGGCGGGTCGGTTCGTTCGCCGCCAGTCCGATCGCGGCGCGGTACTCCACGCCCGCCTCCGCCGGCCTGCCCGCTCTCCGCAGCAGGTCGGCGCGGGTGGCGTGCAGGGTGTGTGTCCGGGCGAGCCTCGGCTCCCCGGCCAGCGCGTCCACCTCGCCGAGACCGGCGTCGGGACCGTCCCGGAAACTCACGGCCACAGCGTGATTGAGACGAACCGCGGGCGAGTTACCGTAGGCGGCGAGCTCGTCGTACCCGGCGACGACGGTGTCCCAGTCGGTGGCCTCCCAGTTCGACGCCGTCGCGTGGGCGGCGGCAATCGTGGCCTGCGCGCTGTACGGACCGCCGCCCCGGCGCCGGGCAGCCCGCAGGCACACGACGCCTTCCTCGATCTTCGCCCGGTCCCACCGCCTGCGGTCCTGGCATTCGAGGGGGACGAGATCACCGGCGGCGTCGGTGCGCTGGGCTCGCCTGCTGTCGTGGAACAGCATGAGCGCCATCAACGCCCACGCCTCACCCTCGTCCGGCATCAGCTCACACAACAGCCGGCCGAGCCGCAGCGCCTCGTCGCAGAGTTCGTCGCGGATCGCGGTGTCACCGGACGTGGCCGAATAGCCCTCGGTGAATACCAGGTAGATGCAGGCGAGCACCTGCGGGGTGCGCTCGGGGAGCAGATGGTCGGGCGGAACCCGGAACGGGATCCCTGCCGTCCGGATCTTGGCCTTGGCGCGGCTGAGCCGTTGGGACACGGTCGGTTCCGGGGCGAGGAACAACCGGGCGATCTCCGCCGGCCGCAACCCGGCCACCAGCCGGAGCGTCAACGCCACCTGCGACTCCGAGGACAGCGCGGGATGGCAGCACGTGAACATGAGCCGCAACTGGTCGTCACGCACCGGCCACACCTCTTCCTCGTCGGGAGGCGGAACGAGTCGCGCCGCATCGTGCTCCTTGTCGCCGCGCAGCGACTCCCGGCGCAACCGGTCCAGTGCCCGGTTGCGGGCGACGGTCGTGATCCAGGCGCCCGGGTTGTTCGGCACACCCGAAGCCGGCCAGGCGCGGATCGCCTCGGCGAACGCCTCCTGCACCGCGTCTTCCGCGAGGGACAGGTCGCCGACCATCCGTGCCACGGTGGCCAGCGCCCGCCCGGACTCCTCCCGGAAGACGCGGCTCAGAGTGTCGCCGTCCATCACTCGGCGTCGGCGACGATCTGCCGGAGTTCGATGCAGCCTTTCGGCGACACCGGGATCTTCGCCGCCAGCGCGATCGCGCTCTCCCGGTCGTCGGCAGCCAGCACGTACAGACCGTTCGCGACCTCCGCGGTCTCGGCGAACGGACCGTCGGTGAGCAGAAGTTCGCCGTCCCGGACGCGGATCGTCGTCGCGGAGTCCGGCGGATACAGGGCCCCGCCGCCGCGGACCGCAGACCCGGCGACGCGTCCGAACTGCTCGTGCTCGGCCATCCCCTCGTCCCATTGGGGTGTGCCCGGCGACACGGCCGCCCCCACCGGTTCACGAAGCAGCGCCAGCCAACAGCCCTTCTGATCGGTCACGGCCATCCACTCGAACATCGGCCACAGTTCGACGGAACCCTCGGAGGCCTCCGGGATGCGGCGCGCGTGTTCGAGCACCTCGTCCAGGTCCGAACCCTCGAGGACGTAGAAGCCGCCGATCACCTCCGCCGTCTCCGCGAACGGACCGTCCGTGATCAGCGCACGGCCGTCCGCGTTCCGTATGGTCGCCGCCTCCGCGCTGGGGTACAGCGCCCCACCGCCGACGAGCGCGGAGCCCGCCCCATCCCAGAACGCCTGGTGACGTCCCATCGCCACAGCGAACTCCGGACTGTCCGGTCCCCATTCGGTGGCGTTCTTCTCGCCCGCCAGCAATGCCAGGTAGTACATGACGTCATCCTTCCTCGATTCGAGGGAACCCGGGTGCTCCCTCTGACCAGACGACGAAGAAAAGGAGCGAACTTCTACATCCGCGGCGAGAAACCTCCAACAGCAGGTGAAGAATGGTCGAAGGAGCCCTACCGAACACCAACTGTTCACCATCTGTCCACTTGATCGTGAGATAACGAGCCGTACGCACCACTACCCGCTCAGAGAAGGAATCCTGGATTGTCTCTCCAGTCGCCGACGGATTCGGACCTGTCGCTCCGTATACCCCGGGAATTCCTCCGCCGTGAATTCGCACCGGCGCCGCGCACCCTCGTCGACATCCTGTTCGCGACAGCGGAGGCGAACCCCGAAGCCCCCGCGATCGACGACGGCACCACGTCGCTGACGTACCAGGAACTGCTCGAGGAGATCCGGCAGACCGCCGACGTCCTCGCCGAATCGGGAGTCGGGGCCGGCGATCGCGTCGGAATCCGGATGCCGTCCGGGTCGTGCTCGCTTTACGTCGCCATCCTGTCGACCCTCGCCGTCGGCGCCGCCTACGTGCCGGTCGACGCGGACGACCCCGAGGAACGCGCCGAACTCGTGTTCGGTGAGGCGCAGGTGCGGTGCGTGGTGACCGGTGCCGGGATCGTCGCCGGCACCGCACCGGTCAGGGCGGAAGCGCCGGCCGCCCGCCCGCCGACCGTCGACGACGACGCCTGGATCATCTTCACGTCCGGTTCCACCGGCACCCCCAAGGGTGTCGCGGTGAACCATCGCAACGCGGCGGCGTTCGTGGACGCCGAGGCCCGGATGTTCCTGCAGGAAGACCCGATCCGGCCCGGCGACCGGGTGCTCGCCGGGCTGTCGGTGGCGTTCGACGCGTCCTGCGAGGAGATGTGGCTGGCGTGGCGGCACGGCGCCTGCCTCGTTCCCGCACCCCGGTCGCTGGTGCGCAGCGGCATGGACCTGGGCCCGTGGCTCGTAGCCCGCGACGTCAGCATCGTCTCGACGGTGCCGACCCTGGCATCGCTGTGGCCCGTCGAGGCCCTCGAGGCCGTGCGCCTGCTGATCTTCGGCGGCGA
Organism: Rhodococcus sp. USK10; assembly: GCF_019378875.1. Taxonomy (NCBI): domain Bacteria; kingdom Bacillati; phylum Actinomycetota; class Actinomycetes; order Mycobacteriales; family Nocardiaceae; genus Rhodococcus; species Rhodococcus sp. USK10. The sequence continues at coordinate 5,221,527 of NZ_CP076048.1, read as the reverse complement.
GGCCTGCCCGCCCGAACTGGCCGAACGCCTCGCCGTCGACGGTCGCGAGGTGTGGAACACGTACGGGCCCACCGAGGCGACCGTCGTGGCCTGCGGCGCCCTGATGGACGGCCGCAGCCCCGTCAGCATCGGCCTCCCGCTGGACGGCTGGGATCTCGCCGTCGTCGACGCAGCAGGCGAACCCGTGCCCGAGGGCGAGGTCGGCGAACTGGTCATCGGCGGTGTGGGCCTGGCCCGCTACCTCGACCCGGCGAAAGACGCGGAGAAGTACGCCCCGATGCCGACGCTCGGCTGGGACCGGGCCTACCGGAGCGGTGACCTGGTCCGCCTCGACACGCGCGGACTCCTGTTCCAGGGCCGCGCCGACGACCAGGTGAAACTCGGCGGCAGGCGGATCGAGCTGGGCGAGGTCGACAACGCGTTGCAGAACCTCCCCGGCGTCGGCGGTGCCGCGGCAGCCGTGCGCCGGACCGGTGCCGGTCACCAGATCCTCGTCGGCTACCTGGCCAGCACCAACCCCGACTTCGACCTCAAGGCCGCGCACACCGTGCTCACCGGGCAACTCCCGGCTGCGCTGGTCCCGCGGCTGGTGCTGGTCGACGAACTCCCCACCCGCACGTCGGGGAAGGTCGACCGCAACGCCCTTCCCTGGCCGCCACCGGGCGTCGACGACGCCGCGGAGAAGCTGGGCCTCGAGGGCACTCCGGCGTGGGTCGCCGAGTTGTGGACGTCGATTCTCGGCGCCGAGATCACCGGAACCGACGACGACTTCTTCGAACTCGGCGGCGGTTCCCTCTCTGCGGCCCAGCTGGTCACGGCGCTGCGCGAACGGTTCCCCGAGGTGACGGTCGCGCAACTCTACGACCATCCGCGGCTCGGTTCGCTCGCCGAATACCTCGACGAACTGGCGCCGATCGACGCCGTCGAACCCCGCATCGTCACCCCCACTCCGCGGCGAAGCCAGGTCGCGCAGATCGCGGCGACGGTCCCGCTCACCACGCTCACCGGTCTGCAGTGGGTGACGTGGCTGGCCATCGCGAACAACGTCTTCTCCTGGTTCACGACCGTGTCCTGGGCGCCCACGGTGTCGTGGTGGTGGATTCTGCTCGCGTTCTTCGCGTTCATCAGTCCGGTCGGGCGGATGGCGATCTCGGTGCTCGGTTCACGGATCCTGTTGCGCGGACTCGAACCGGGAACGTATCCCCGCGGCGGCAGCGAACACCTGCGACTGTGGGTGGCACTGCGCCTCACCGAGGCCAGCGGCGCCGCGAACCTGTCCGGGGCCCCGTGGATGCTCTACTACGCGCGGGCGCTCGGCGCCGACGTCGGCAAGGGCGTCGACCTGCACACCCTGCCGCCGGTCACCGGCATGCTCGAACTCGGCGACGGCTGCTCGGTCGAACCGGAGGTCGACCTGTCCGGGCACTGGGTGGACGGCGACGTCGTCCACATCGGCGCGATCAAGATCGGTCCCGGCGCCTCGGTCGGCGCGCGATCGACGCTGCTGCCCGGCGCCACCATCGGCCGTAACGCCGAGGTCGAGGCCGGTTCGGCCGTGTTCGGACGCGTCAAGGCCAATCAGCACTGGGCTGGTTCACCGGCGGTCAAGGTCGGCAAGGCGGTCCACCCGTGGCCCGAGGAGACCCCGCGCCGCGCGGCCTACTGGGTTCCCGCGTTCGGCGTGACGTCCATGCTCATCGCCGGTCTGCCGATCTTCGCCCTGATCGCAGGCATCGTGGTCGTCGGGTGGTGGATCCGCGACGCGGCCACGGTCAGGGCGGCCGCACTGCAGTCGCTGGTGATCCTTCCCGCCGCGACGCTCGTCAGCCTCATCGTGTTCGCCGTTCTCACGGTGGTGTCCGTCCGGTTGCTGTCGATCGGATTGAACGAGGGCTACCACCCGGTCCGCAGTCGCATCGGCTGGCAGGTGTGGGCCACCGAACGGCTCATGGACTCGGCCCGCACGTTCCTGTTCCCGCTGTACGCGAGCCTGCTGACCCCGGGATGGCTGCGGTTGCTCGGCGCCCGGATCGGCAAGAACGTCGAAGCGTCGACCGTCCTCATGTTGCCGAAGTTCACGACCGTGGCGGACGGCGCGTTCCTCGCCGACGACACGATGATCGCGAGTTACGAACTCGGCGGCGGCTGGATGCACATCGAACACGCGAAGGTCGGCAAGCGCGCGTTCCTCGGCAACTCCGGGATGACCGGTCCGGGCCGCCGGGTCCCCAAGAACGGTCTCGTCGCGGTGCTCTCGGCCACGCCGTCGAAGGCGAAATCCGGTTCCTCCTGGCTGGGCAGTCCCCCCGTCCGCCTCCGCCGGGCGCCCGGCGACACCGACGCCTCCCGCACGTTCCGTCCGCCGTTCCGGCTCAAGGTCGCACGTGCCGTCGTCGAAACGTGCCGTCTCCTTCCGGTGATCGTGACGTTCGGGATCGGGCTCGGCGTGCTGTTCGCGCTGGAGGTGATGGCCGGCCGCGTCGGTTTCTGGCTCGCGGCGCTGGCCAGCGGGGTCGTCCTCCTTGTCGCGGGTGCGGCCGCGGGACTGATCTCCGTGATCGCGAAGTGGCTGGTGGTGGGTCGGATCGGGAAGATCGAGCATCCGCTGTGGAGTTCGTTCGTATGGCGGAACGAGGTGTCGGACGCATTCGTCGAGACCGTCGCCGCACCCTGGTTCGCCCGGGCCGCCACCGGCACCGCCGTCCTGAACGTCTGGTTGCGGGGCCTCGGCGCCACCATCGGAAAGGGTGTGTGGTGTGAAACGTACTGGCTCCCCGAGGCCGATCTCGTGACGCTGGGCGACGGGGCGACCGTGGAACGGGGGTGCGTGGTGCAGACTCACCTGTTCCATGATCGGATCATGTCCATGGACACCGTCATCCTCGGAGCCGGAGCCACCCTCGGTCCGCACTGTGTCGCGCTGCCCGCCGCCCGGATCGGTGACGGCGGCACGGTCGGACCGGCCTCCCTCGTCATGCGCGGCGACACCGTGCCGCCGTCCACGCGCTGGCAGGGGAACCCGATCGCCCCCTGGGCGGCCACGTGAAGTCCGACAAGGGGATGGACGAGCCGGTCGACCCGTACCTCCCCCAGAACGGCAACCGCGGATACCGGGTGTCCCGGTACGAACTCGACCTCACCTACAAGGTCCACAGCAACCGGCTGGCGGGCAAGGCCACGATCACCGCGGTCACGACCGCGGTACGGTCCCGGTTCGCCCTGGACCTGGCGGCCGGCATGCACGTCACAAAGGTCGCGGCCAACGGTTCCCGCAACACGAAGTGGCTGCACCGCAACGGCAAGCTGATCGTCACGCCCGCGCAGAAGATCCCCGCGGGCGGCGCTCTCGTGCTCACCATCCAGTACGGGGGTTCGCCGAAACCGATCCGCAGCATGTGGGGTGAGGTCGGGTGGGAGGAATTGTCCGAGGGCGCCCTCGTCGCCAGTCAGCCCAACGGGGCGGCGTCCTGGTTCCCGTGCGACGACCATCCCAGCTCGAAGGCCAGCTACCGCATCGCGATCACGACCGATTCGCCGTACTACACGGTGGCCAACGGCGCGCTGGTGAGTAAGCAGACCCGGGCCAGTCAGACGACGTGGGTGTACGAGCAGACCGAGCCGATGCCGAGTTACCTCGCCACCATCCAGATCGGACCGTACGAGCGCCGCAGTTTCGGTTCCGGCGGTGTTCCCATGTTCGCCGTCCACCCGCCGCGGCTGCGGGCGTCGTTCGACGTGGACTTCGGCAGGCAGCCCCAGATGATGGACGTGTTCTCCCGGCTGTTCGGCCCCTACCCGTTCGCCGACTACACGGTGGTCGTGACGGACGACGAGTTGGAGATCCCGCTCGAGGCGCAGGGACTGTCCATCTTCGGCGCCAACCACTGCACCGGCAGGCGCTGGGCCGAACGTCTGGTGGCGCACGAACTGGCCCACCAGTGGTTCGGCAACAGCCTGACGCTCGGCCAGTGGCGGGACATCTGGCTGCACGAAGGCTTCGCCTGTTACGCCGAGTGGATCTGGTCGGAGAACTCCGGTGGACATTCGGCGCACCAGCTCGCCCTCCAGGCGCATCAGGGCCTGGCCCGTAAACCGCAGGATCTGGTGATCGCCGATCCGGGACCGCAGCTGATGTTCGACGACCGCGTCTACAAGCGCGGCGCGCTCACACTCCACGCCCTGCGGCGCCGGCTCGGCGACGACAAGTTCTTCGCGTTGCTGCGCGAGTGGACTCTCGTCCATCGCCACTCCACCGTCACGAGCGAGCAGTTCACCGACCTGGCCGCCCACTACACCGACGAATCGCTGCGCCTGCTGTGGGATTCGTGGCTCGGGGAGAAGACGCTGCCGTCGATGTGATCTGACGTCGCTTCCGAATTCGGCAGGTGCGCGCGCCACTTCGTGAGTGCGAGCGCGAGGCAGCCGGCGGCCGCGATCGCCCCGAACACGAACATTCTCGGATACGTCACCGCCGGGAACGTCTCGGACAGATACGCCATCACGGCGGGCGTCCCGAATCCCAGGTACGTCAGCGAGTAGAAGACCGCGGTCAGTCCGGCGAGGTCGTCGGGGCCTGCGATCCGCTGGATCTCCTGCAGGCCCGACACCATGGCCATGCCGTATCCGCAGCCGAGCACGACGGCCGCGGCGAGCGCGAGCGGAATGGTCAGCGCGGACGCCGCGACGACGGCGATGCCCATTCCGGCGACGACGACAACCAGCGAGACCACGACGGCGCGCGCGTTGCGGGGAGTGTCGATCTTGCGGCCGAGCGCCTGGATGGCGAAACCCGCCCCGAGGCCGACCATGCACATGAGCGCGGAGAACGCGAGCGGCAGCCCACCGGTGTTCCGGGACATCAGCGACGGGAGCACCGCGTAGGCGGCGGCCGCCGTGCCGAACACCCACGGCGCGAGCGGCACGATCACGAACAGGAACCGCTTGTGCGCGGCGGACGGGATCGCGAGGTCGCGGGCGAGGGAGCCTCGTTCGGAGGCGGGCTGGGCCGCGCGGGTCTCGGGCGCCCGCCACAGTGCGACAGCGGCGGCGACGGCGATCGCACTGTGCACGGTGTAGGACAGGACGCTCGGCAGCGGCGCCCACTGCGCGAGAACACCGGCGACACCGGCGCCGAGGCCGAACCCGCCGGTCAGGCTCATCGCGGCCCGCCGCGCACCCGAACCGTCCGTGGCCGCGGGATCCCACGGCGCGGTCGACAACTCCTTCACCCAACTGCCGCCGACGGCCATGCCGAGACCGAGCGCGACGCCGCACAGGACGCGGCCGACGATGAGCATCGCCGCGGAGTCGGCGCCGAGGGCCAGAAGCGCGGAGCCGGCGACCGTCAGGAATGGGGCCGGAAGCAGGATCGGCCGGCGCCCCAGCCGGTCGGAAAGCGGTCCGCCGAGGAGCAGCGCGGGCACGATCCCGACGACGTAGGCGAACAGGAACAGGTCGACCGTGACCGGTGAGAATCCGTGATCGGCGCGGTACATGCCGAGGAGCGGCGTGAACTCGTTTCCGCCCCAGGCGACGGCGAACATGGTCGCGGCCACCAGCATCCAGGTGCGCGGCGACGCGAGGGCCTGCGGCATCTCCGTCGGGTATTCGCGGACGGCGGTCATCGCGCAACTCCTCTCGGGTTGAGGGCGTGGACCTGGCGCATGTGGACGAGCACCGCTGCGTCGAAGCCGGCGGCGTTACCGGCCTCGACGAGTTCGGTCAGCTGTTCGTGGTCGGCGATGATCCTGGGCAGCTGTCCCGGGTCGCGGGTGATGGAGTGTGCCGTCATGCGGCGCTGCCGCTCGCGGATGCTGGAGTAGAACGTCGCGAGCAGCGGGTTCTCGCCCGCCTCGACGATCATCCGGTGGAAGTCGGCGTCGGCGGCGCTGAAGGCGGCGACGTCGCCTCGTGCGGCGATCTCGCGCTGCTCCGCGAGGTTCTCGCGCAGGCGGGCGACGAGGAGTTGGCGGGCGTGCGGCTGATCGGCGAGCACCCGGACGCTGTGTGTCTCGACGAGTTGGCGGGCGTCGACCACGTGTTCCGCCTCGCCGTCCGCGACGGGCACGACGAGCGCGCCCCGCTTCGGGTACAGACGCATCCAGCCCTCGGCCTCGAGCCGGAGGAAGGCCTCGCGCACCGGAGTGCGGCTGAGCCCCATGCGTCCGGCGATCTCGCCCTCGCTGATCAGCTCACCGCCGGGCAGACCGCCCGACAGGATGAGCTCCTTGACCTCGCGATAGGCCTGCTCCGCGGCGGAATACAACATAGACACAAGATGTATTTATACGCCGGTGGTCGGTGCCGGGTCTATGCCGAGACGGCCACTGTGAGCTCTATCTCCACGGGCGCGCCGGACGGCAGGGCGTACACGCCGATCGCGCTGCGCACCGGCAGCGCGGCGGGTCCCAGGCATTCGACCAGCACGTCGGACGCACCGTCGGCCACCGCGGACAGCTCGCGGAAGTCCGGGGCACACGCGACGAAGACGCTCATCCGCAGGCACCGGGAGATGGCGGCCGTGCCACCGACGGCCGCGGCGACGGCGGCGATCGCGTTTCTCGCCGCCAACCCGGCCGCCTCCCGGGCCCGCGGAATGTCCAGGTCTCGTCCGACGACACCGGCCACGGTCAGCACCCCGTCGCGGCGCGGTGTCATCCCCGCGCTGTACGCGATCCCGTCGTGCACGACGGCGGGGATGTAGCGGCCCTGCGGCCGCGGGACCGTGGACACGGATTCCGGCTCAGACACCGAGCGCTATTCCTTCCTGACGAGGGTCGGCGGCACCGGACAGCAGTCCGCGTGCGGTGTCGACGGAGATGATCTGAGCGCTGCCGCCCGCGGCCCACGGCCCCTGCACGGCGACGTCGTGACCCAGCCGCGCCAACTCGGCACGCACGTCCTCCGGGATGCGGGACTCGCATCGCAGTTCCGCCGGGCGTCCGACCACGTCGGCGTCGCTGCCGGGGAACACCGTGAAGCGGGGTGCCGCGACGGCCTCCGCCGGGTCGAGTCCGTGATCGAGGAGGTGCGAGATCAGTTGCATGTTCCACTGCACCTGCCCGTCCCCGCCCGGGGTGTTGCCGACGTGCAGCAGATTCCCGGACGTGTCGGTGACGACCCACGCGTTGAGGGTGTGCAGCGGCTTGCGCCGCGGTGCCGCGGCGTTGGGATGTCCCGGGATCAGGTAGGCCCCGCGGCCGAATCGGTTGTTCAGCACCACCCCGGTGCCGGGCACCGTCATCTTGGCGCCGAACGTGAAGGCCAGGGAGTGGATGAAACTGACGGCGCGACCGTCGGCGTCCACCGCGACGGTCGAGGTGGTGTCTCCCGCGTTCACACTGAAGGCGCCCGACGACGCCCGGTGGCCGTCCAGCCGGTCTCTCGCCGACCCGATCGCGGCCGGCTCGAGGACCGCTTTCCACCCGTCATTGCCGGCGCCGCAGGTCGCCATCCGGTCTTCGAAGGCCAGCCGCGCCGCTCGCGCCATGCGGTCGACGGCCGGAGCGGTGAGCCACGGGGAGAAGCCGACGACGCCGTCGTTCAGCGCCGCCTGCTGCAGCACCATCCATCCGGGTGTGGGCAGCGGCGTCTGGTGCACGACCGCGCCGGCGTAGTGGCCGCTGATCGCGGACTCCGGGCGCACGTCGGCGCCGGCCGCCCACTCGTCCCCGCTGAACGGCGCCCCTCCGGCGCGGAGCGCGTCGACAGCCTGCCGAGCGAACGAGCCGGTGTAGAAACCGGGTACGTCGCGCGCCAGTTCCCGGAGGAACCGGGCCAGATCGCGCTGCGGCAGCAGCTCCCCGACCTGCGGCAATCGCCCGTCCGGCAGATACACAGCACGCAGTCCGGGGTCGGCGGCGATCGCGGCCTGCGCCTCCCGCACGTCGTCGCGGGTCTTGGCCGAGCAGGGCAGCCCCTTCTCGGCCGCGCGGACCGCGGGCGCCCAGAGATCCGCGAGCGAGCGGGTGGCACCACCCGCGTGGAGTGCGGCGAGGGCGGCAGGCGCTCCGGGAACCGCCACCGCCAGCGCCCCGTCGAGGGGAATCGACCGGAGCCCGCGTTCGGTGTAGAAGTCGACGTCGGCGCCGTCGGGCCCGAAGCCGCTGCCCCCGACCGTCCACACCGTTCCGTCGGGTTCGCGGACGACGGCGAACGCGTCGCCGCCGATCCCGCACTGTCCCGGCAACGTCAGCCAGGTCATCGCGGCCATGGCCAGAGTCGCGTCGATCGCGTTGCCGCCGTCGGCCAGTATGCGCGCACCGACCGTGCTCGCCGCGGAGTGACTCGACGAGACCATGCCGTCGGTGGAGAGAGTGGACGGTCGAGGGTTCACTTCATGCACCCCCGCGCGGCCCGCCTGCGTGGAATGGAACTGGTGTCCTCGGGGTCGATGCCGACGAAGATCTCACCGTCGCGTTCCTCGACCGGGTACGTCTTGATGGCCACCGTCGCCGGCGGGCACACGGGTTCACCGGTCTCCAGGTCGAATACGCTGCCGTGGCAGGAACATCCGATACCGTCGTCCACGAGTTTCCCGGACGAGAGCAGGCAGTCCAGGTGCGTGCAGTAGTTCGACGTGGCGTACGCCTTCCCGTTCAGGCGGGCCACGGCGAACTCGTGGTCACCGGCGAAGAAGCGGCGCACGATGCCTTCGGAAACCTGTCCGGAGCGCGCAACGCGAGTGAATTCCATGGTCTTCTCCCTCTGTCGACAGGTTAGGTCTCAGGCCGAAGGGCTGAGGTAGACGGTCTTTTCGGCTTGGTAGAACTGCATCATCGAGTCCCCCGCCTGTTCCTTGTGGGTCTGCGTGCTCGACGCCTTGTACCCGCCGAACGGCGCGTTCATGCTCATGCCGGTGGTGGGCTGGTTGATCTTCACCAGACCCGATTCGGACCGGCCGGCGAACGCGAGCGCCCTGGTCACGTCGTTGGTGACGATTCCGGCGCTGAGCCCGAATTCGGTGTCGTTCGCGAGTGCGACCGCCTCGTCGAAGCCGGCGGCCCGCAGGAAGACCAGCAGTGGCCCGAACACTTCTTCCGTGACCACCCGCATGTCCGGGCTGCCGCCGGCGAACACGGTCGGGGCGGCGAAATATCCGCGGCCCTCGTCGAGACTCATTCCACCGCACACCAGTTCGGCGCCTTCCTCCCGGCCGATCCGGACGTAGTCGAGGAATTTGGTCAGCTGTCCCGCGCTCGCGAGAGCACCCATGCCCACGCCCGGGTCCGCGCCCGGGCCGACGGTGATCTCTCCGGCGAGTTCCACCACGCGGTCCAGCAACCGGTCGTGGACGGCGTCCACCGCGATCACCCGGCTGGTGCCCGTGCACGCCTGCCCGGACAACCCGAAGGCGCCCTTGACGATCAGCGCTGCCGCTTTGTCCACGTCGGCGTCGTCGAGGACCACGACGGGATTCTTGCCGCCCATCTCGAGTTGGCTCCGGCGCGACGGACCCACCGCCGCGTGGATCGCGCGGCCCACCCCGGTGGAGCCCGTGAACGTCACGGCGTCGACGCGCTCGTCCGCCGCGATCGCGGCGCCGGCCCGGCCGGAGCCCTGGACCAGCGCGACGGCCCCGGCCGGAAGTCCCCCGGCCAGCAGCGCCTCGACCAGCCGCTGTCCCATCAGCGGCGTCAGCTCGGACGGTTTGAACACCACGACATTTCCCGCGGCGAGGGCGGGTCCGAGCTTGCGTGACGGAATGTTCAGCGGGAAGTTCCACGGCGTGATCGCTCCGACGATGCCTACGGGTTCACGCAGGGTGATGACCAGCCCCTCGCCCGGGGCGGGATAGGTACTGCCGGTGGTCCGGAGCGCCTCACCCGCGTAGAAGCGCAGGTTCATCGGAGTGCGGCCGACTTCCATGGTCGCCTCCGCCCGAGTCTTGCCCTCCTCCCGGACGAGTTCGGCGACGAGTTCGGCCGCCCGCGCCTCGAGGTGCGCGGCCGCACCTTCCAGGATGGCCGCGCGGCGCTCCGGGGGCGTCGCGGCCCACTGCGGTGCCGCCTTGGCCAGCGCGCCGACGGCGGCATCCACGTCCGCCTCGGTGGAATCGGGGAACACGCCGATCACGTCGTGATGGTCGGCGGGGTTGCGCCGCTCGAACACCTCGCCCGAGGACGACGGAACCCATTGCCCGTCGATGAAATTGAGTCCCTCGATCATGACACCGTCACCAATTCCTCGTCGTCCTCGCCCATCAGGTCGAACAGGTCGACGCTCTCGTCCGCCAACCGGGCCGGTGCGATCGCCCGGCCGATCAGTTCTCTCGCCGCGCCGATCTCCTCGCCGCGGTCGAGTGTGAAGGCGCCGCGCACGACGCCGCGGTCCAGATAGAAGGCGGTGAATTCGCCGCTGTCGGCGTCGCCGCGGAATACCAGGTCCGTGTAGGTGGCGGCGCCGATGAACTGGATGTTCCTGCCGAACTGATCGGACCAGAACCAGTGCGCGGGGTCCACGACTCCCACGCGTCCGAGCATCAGGTTCGCCGTCGCGGCCCCCTGTTTGCTCGCGTTGTCGAAGTGTTCGACGCGTACATGTCTGCCTGCCGCGTCGGAGAATCGGGCCGCCACGTCGCCGGCGGCGTACACGTGCGGAATCGACGTCCGGCCCTGCGCATCCACCAGGATTCCGCCGTCGACTGCCAGTCCGGAGGCCTGCGCGACCTCGACGTTGGGGACGATCCCGATCCCCACCACCACGACGTCGGCCTGCAGTACCTCGCCGTCGTCGAGGGCGATGAGCAGGCCGTCGGGCCGGGTGGTCACGGCGGCGACGCGGACGCCACCGCGGACGGTGACGCCGTTGTCGCGCTGCAACCGCGTGCAGACGCCGCCCATCTCGGGACCGACAATCCGGGCGAGAGGCACCGCGTCCGCTTCGAGGACGGTCACCTCTGCCCCGAGAGTTCGCGCGGTGGCAGCAATTTCGAGTCCGACGAAGCCGCCACCGATCAGCACCAGCCCGGTGCCGGGGCGAAGCTGGGCGGCGAGCCGTTCGGCGTCGTCGATCGTCCTCAGGTAGTGCACCCGTTCCGGCGCGGGGCCGGTCACCGGCATCGTGCGCGGCCTGCCGCCGGTCGCGACGAGGACGGCGTCGGCCGCGATGTTCCGGCCGTCGGACAGTTCGACCGATCCGCCGCTCGCGTCGATCCGCGTCACCGTCGTGCCGGTGAGAAGTTCGACGTTCTGCTTTTCCCGCCACGGTTCGGGCAGGAGCATCAACGACTCGCGGTCCTCCTGCCCGGCGAGGAATTCCTTGGACAGCGGTGGGCGCTGATACGGCGCGTGCGGCTCGTCGCCGACGAGGAGGATCCTGCCGTCGAACCCGCGGCGCCGCAGGGTGCGCGCCGCGACGGCAGCGGTCTGGCCGGCGCCGATGGTGACGATGGTGTTCAGCGTCATGGTGTCACTCGCTCTCTCAGTCGACTTCGGCCGGCGAAGTCGCGGTCTCGGCGTAATCAGGGCTGCGGGTGAGATCCACGTAGACGACGTCGCCCTCGACCTTCACCGCGTAGGTCGGCTGGCACAGGTCCTGGTCTTCCTCGTAGCCGGTGTCGAGGTCGAACGCCCACTGGTGGCCCGGGCAGATGACGCGCCCGTGCAGCAGTGTGCCTTTCGCCAGCGACCGATCCTGATGGACGCACAGGTCACGGAAGGCGTAGATCCGGTCGTCGGTCTGGAACAGGGCGATCGCGGTGTCCCCGGCCTCGACTCGAAGCTTCCGGCGGCGGCCGAGTTCGCGCACGGTGACCAGCCGGGTCCAGTTCGTCTCCATCGTTCTCTCCTTCTCGGGCGGCCTGCGTCCGGAGGGGCCCGGTCCGGGCCCCTCCCTTCGCACGGTCAGGCGGTCGCGAGCGTGAGGTCCGGTGCCACGTACGTGTCGTAGAGACCCTTCGTGTACGAGAAGCGCATCTCGGCTCCCCACTGCACGAGTTGCAGGCAACGCTGCTGCAGCTGCGGGGTGTCCGCGTGGTCGAGCACGATCTGGTATCCGCGCTCACCGTGCACGACGTCCGACGTGATGTGCAGGTCGAAGAACTCGATCTCGTCCTCGGTGAACCCGTACACCTCACGCAGCGGGACGATCTGCTTCTTGTAGATGCTCGGAACCTGCGATTCGAGTCCGACGACGAGTGCGGCGGTGGCCACGACGAAGTGTTCACGCTGCGACACCGCGTAGCACCAGGACTGCAGTCCGCGGGTGATCGCGTTCATGTTCGACGGGTCCTCGACGCGCTCCTTCGTGGTGCCGCACGCCTCTGCGAACTTGATGAGGAGGTCGGTGTGCCGGATGTCGGCCAATTCCTCCTCGTACATGTTCTGGAGGGTGAAATCCTTTGCATTGGTGAAGTTGTCGGGGGTGTTCGAGTAGATGTTCGCGAGGTAGTCGGCGAACGGACCGACGTAGTGGTAGTGGTTCTCGGCCCACCGTGCGAAGTGGTGCTTCTCGAGCTTGCCCTCGGCCCATGCCTTGCTGAACGACGCGTTCTTCGCCTCGCGGCCCTTGATGGCGTTCTCCAGAGCTGTGCGGAATTCGTCCCTGCCCAGTAGTTCGGTCATGATGTGCCTCGTCTTCCTCTGGTATGAGAATGGTTGGGGGATGCTCCGACTGGAGTGGGTTCGACGGTATCGATTCGCGATCAGTGCGACCACGGTCGAAGTGACTGCGTCGGAACGGTTTCGATGTGCATGTTGTCGGCACACCGGGAGGTGGTCAGTTGCGTACTGCCACGAGTGATTCGAATTCGGCGAGCATCGCCGCTCCGACAGCCTTGTCCTGCTTGCCGTTTCCGCCGCTGATGCCGATGCCGCCGACGATCTGGCCGTCGAAGGCGAGGGGGAATCCGCCGACGAACACCGCGAACTTGCCCGGCAGCATGTGGCTGATACCGAATGCCTCGTTCCCGGGCAGCGCAGGTCCGTCGGGTGCCTCGTTGAACAGGTGCGTGGCCCGCTCGTGGCCTGCCGCGGTAAACGCCTTGGCGATCGCGATGTCGACGCCGGTGAGGCGCGCTCCGGGCAGCCGGTGCAGGGCCAGCACGTTGCCGCCGTCGTCGCAGACGCACAGGGTCTGCTTGACGCCGATTTCCTCGGCCTTCGCGCGTCCCGCGGCGAGCAGCGGGAGTGCGTCGTCGAGGGTGATTCGGTGAACCTGATGCATGGTCTTCTCCGTTGCGTATTCGGGAGGAAGTGATGCACCGATTTCTATCACCGGGGCAACCGGCAGAACCATGGTCAAACTATCCGGCAATTTCGGCGAAATCAGGGCATAGTGCATAGGCAGTGCAGGTGCGCGCTCCGCCATACTGCACCTTTCGCCGCCAGCCGAGGAGGTCCGTAGTGGACGACACCACGACGCCGAACGGCGACGACGAGCGACTGTCGTTACGCGGCCTGCTCGAAGAGCCCCTGCTCGCGTCGGCCCGGGTGCTGTCGGGCACGGACGCCCTGAGCGGCCCGGTGACGTGGTGCCTGCCGTGGGGCGAGGTGATGAGCAGGCCCGACTCGCTCGCCGAGGTCGCCGTGTACACCCGGCCCGAAACGCTGTCCGCACCCGGACGGGAACTCGAGTCGCTGGTGGCGCGGGGTGCCGGCGTCCTCCTCGTCGACGGGTCCGCGCCCGCCGGCACCACCTGGCCGCGCGGACTGACGGTCGTGGAACTGGGATTTCCCGTCGGGTTCACCGCGCTCAACCGCCTCCTCGCCGAGCGCGCACTCACCCAGGAAGCGCACGTGATGCGTTATGCGCTCACCGTGCACCAGTCGCTCGCGGGGTTGCTGCACCGCGGGGCGGGACTGCCGATGTTGATCCGCGAGGTCGCGGCGCTGACCTCGGACGTCGCCGTCGCTCTGGACGTCCGGGGGCGTCTTCTCGCGCACGCCGGGCTTCCGGACGCCGAGGACGCGGGTACTGTCGCCCTGCTCGACGCGCTCGCCGACGCCCTGCCGCGGTTGGAGGAATCGCCACCGGCACGGATGCACAACGTGCACGTGATCCGCCTGGAGCATCCGGACGGACTGTTCGCGCCCACCACGGCGGTCGCCGGAGCGATGCAACTGGCGGGCCGCTACGAGGGCTGGGTGGTGGTCGTCGTGCCCGGCGCCAACCCGCGCAGGCACGACATCGCGCAGCACCGGGTGGTCGTCGAGCAGGCCGGGACGATCATCGGCACCGAGATGCTGCGGCAGCGGAGCGTCGACGAGGCCGAGGAGCGCGCCCGGGGCGACTTCGTCCAGGCCCTGGTGCACGGCAACTTCGCCAACGACCACGACCTGCGCACCCGCGCCGCACTGCACGAGATCGATCTGGACCTGCACTACATCGTCTTCGTCGCTCCCGGTCTCGTCGACCGCGCGGCGGGACGGCCCGGCGCGAGCATGGTCCGGTTGGCGCGCTACGCCGCCGGCGTGCTGCCCCGTCCGGGCGTACGTTCCCACGTCACCGTCATCGGCGACGTGCTCGTGGTGATCCGCTCCCTGAGCTCCGCCGACGCCCCCGGCGTCGAATCGGAGATCGGCGAGTATGCGCACGCCATGGCGCTCGATCTCGAAACCCGTTTGGGCCAGCGGATTCCCGTGGCCCACGGGCGCTCGGCGGCGGGTGCCCGCGACATCGGGGAGAGCTACCGCGAGGCCCGCATCACCCTGGGCATCGCGCAGCGGCTAGGGCTGTCCGGTTCGGTGGCCTACAACGACCTGCGTGGGTTCAGTGTGCTCGCCCGCGCCACCGACACCGACGAGAGCCGGCGGCTCATCCGCGACGTCCTCGGACCCCTCCGGGCATCGAGTTCACACGCCGACGCCGAGGAGTTGCTGTTCGCCTACCTCGAAGAAGGCGGCAACGTCAACGCCGCCGCGCGGCGCCTCCGGATCCACCGGAACACGATGATCGCCAAGCTCGATCGCACGTCACGGCTCATCGGCATGGACATCCGGGAACCGGAGAATCAGTTCACCCTGTGGCTGGCGCTGCGCCTCGATCTGCTCTCCCAGGTCCAGGACACCGTCAACCACGAGATCGTGACCCGCTGACCCTCAGACGGCCACCGGGTCCTCGCCGATGAAAGTTCCGGCCAAGCCTGCGATCACGACGAGGGCGGCCACGACGAACAGCAGCCCGTACGGATCGGCCGCCAGATGCGCGGCCACGCCCACCCAGGCGGCGCCGACTGCGGAGCCGCCGAAGCGGATGAGGTTGAACAGTCCCAGACCCGTTCCCACGGCCCCCGCGGGCGATCGGGTCGAGCCGGCCGCGGCGGGCGTCTGGACCATGCCGATTCCCAGACCGGCGGCGACGAGTACGGCGCCGAGCGCGATCGGGTTCCGGACGTCAGCCGATAACGTGATCGCCAGTGCCACTTGGCTACCGATCAACACCGCCAGGCCGGATCGCATCACCACCCGGGCGCCGATCCTGTCGACGAGACGTCCGACTACGGGTGCCACGCATGTCATGACGACCGGCAGCACGAAGAGCATCAGCCCGGCCTGTGTGGTCGAACTACCCGACCCCGTCAGGTAGAGCGGAAACGCGAGCAACACCGCCCCCAGCGCGAACATCTGGGTGAACGCGGCGAGAGCGCTACGCAGGAAACGTGATTCGATCACCAGGTCGATGGGCACGAACGGGTTCGCCGCCCGCCGGCAGTGGATCACGAACACGGCGATGACGACGACCCCGCCGACGATGGTCGCGATGCTGACCCAGGCGGGCACCTGCTCCTGCGAGACGGTCGTGAGGCCGAGGATCAGCAGGGCCGCTCCGAGCGTGACGGTGAACGCCCCGATCACGTCGAGCCGCATCTTCTTGCCGGGGTATCTCGGGATGTAGCGGAGGGTCGCGGCGAACCCGATCAGGGCGACCGGCACCAGTGGCACGAAGGCCCACCGCCAGCCCCACCAGTCGCTGACGATTCCGCCCATGGACGGGCCCACCGCCTGACCGATGCCGTTCACCGCCGCCCACGCGCCGACGGCGCTCGCCCGCCGCGCGGGCCCGAACAGCCACGCGATCAGTCCCATGACCGCGGGCGCGAACGCGGCCGCCGCGATCCCCCCGAGCGACCGCCACATCACGAGCAGGGGCAGCGACGGCGCGAGCGCCGCGCCGAGGGAACAGACCGCGGTCCCCAGCAGGGCGGCGCAGTACACACGCCTGCGACCGAACCGGTCCCCGATCCACCCGGCCAGCGGCATCGTCGTCGCGAAGGTGAGGAGGAATCCGACGACCACGAAGATGCCGCCACCGAGTCCTGCGTCGAAGTCCGTGAGGATCGCGTTCAGCGGGACGTTGACGATGTTGTTGCTGACCGTGCCGACGAACGTTCCGGCGAGCAGCGCCGCCAACGCGGGCGTCGTGCCCGGTCCTCGTTCGTCACTCGCGGTTGCACTCCGGTCCTGACCGATCGCCGTCATCATAGAGTCCACTTTCATCCGAGAATTCGCGCTCCGGCGATGCCGGTTTTCACCGGAAACCCCTGCCGCACCCACCCAGCACATTAGGTTAGGCAAGCCTAATTATGAACACAGGATTCCGTGAAACGGCTTCTGCCGAGCATTCCTTTACTTGCGCGTGACAACAAGCAATCCCGGCGAAAAATGTCGGGCACAATGCCCAAATACGCTGGTTGTCGATGTGCACTCTGGACGTTGACCCTGGAAAACGCCCCGCGCAGTATCACTGCACTGTGACTAGTGCCACTAGTCTGTACCTATTTCGAAGGGGCGCACTGTGGATGTAAGTCTCACCGCCGCACATTGGGTGTATCTCGGAGGAATCGTTGTCATCCTCGGGACGATGCTCATGCGGAAGAACATCGTCGTCCCCGCCGTCATCGGCACCTTCCTGACAGCCTTCGTGTTCTCCGACAGCCTCGTCACCGGTCTCGCGTCGATCTTCAACGCGAGCCTCGTCGCCGCCCGCGAGTTGTTCAACATCTTCCTCATCATCTCGTTGGTGACCGCCATGCTCGGCGCGCTCCGGCAGATGGGGGCCGACCGGCTGATGGTCGCCCCGTTCCGGCGCGTCATGCGCGGCGGCACCAGCAGCTTCGTCGTTCTGGCCGTCGTCACCTACACGATCTCGCTGTTCTTCTGGCCCACCCCCGCGGTGCCGTTGATCGGCGCCGTCCTCATCCCCGTCGCCATCCGCGCCGGCCTTCCCCCGATGGCCGTCGGCATGGCGATCGCCATCTGCGGGCAGGGCATGGCGCTGTCCTCGGACTACATCATCAAGGTGGCGCCCGGCCTGTCGGCGAAGTCGGCGGGCGTCGATCCGGACGTCGTCGCGGACCGCGCCCTGGTGATGTCCCTGATCGTCGGCCTCACCGCGCTCCTCATCGCCTACTTCACGCAGCGCAGGCACATGCGCCGCCCCGCACCGGAACTGCTCACCGACTGGGAGTCCCGCGCGGAGAGCGACTTCGGCAAGCCCGGCGGCGACGCCCCCGACGGCGGTGCGGCTCCCACCGGCGACGGGACGACCGGTCGCGCACCGGCCCAAACGGCGACGACTGCCGCTCCGCAGGCGTCGACGACGGTCCTCGCCGAACCCGTCACGGCCTCGGCGCGGCAGGTCATCGACGACACGTTCAAGAGTATCCGCGCCGCAAAGACTTTCGCGGTGCTCGTACCCACCGCGTATCTGGCGTTCATCGTCTACCTCATGGTCGGCAAGTTCACGGACCTCGTGCCCGACCTCAAGGGCGGCGACGCGGCGGCGATGGTCGGCGGCATCGCGGCGCTCATCCTGTTCGCGGCCGCCGCGACCAACGACAAGAAGGGCTTCCTCGAAACGACGTCCGAGCACCTGATCGACGGCCTGGTCTTCGCATTCAAGGCGATGGGCATCGTGATTCCGATCGCCGGCTTCTTCTTCATCGGCAACGGCGACTTCTCCGCCGCCATTCTCGGACTTCCCGCCGACGCGACCGGCCCGACGTTGCTGTTCGACCTGGTCAACGCCGCACAGTCCCACCTGCCGCAGAACGCGTTCGTCACGTCGTTCGGCATTCTCGCCATCGGCATGATCGCGGGCCTCGAGGGCTCCGGCTTCACCGGCCTGCCACTGACCGGTTCGCTCGCAGGCGCACTCGGACCCGCGGTCGGGATGGATCCCGCGACCCTGGCGGCGATCGGTCAGATGGGCAACATCTGGTCCGGCGGCGGAACGCTCGTCGCGTGGTCGTCGCTGATCGCGGTGGCCGGTTTTGCCCGGGTGCCCGTCCTCGAACTCGCCCGGAAGTGTTTCGTGCCGGTGGTGTCCGGCCTGGTGCTGTCCACCGCGCTGTCCGTCCTCATCTTCTGACAGCTCGACGACCTCGGTGGGGCAGCCCTCCCACCGAGGTCACGCGCGCAGTCGATCCGCGTTCTCGAGGATGGCGGCGCGCAAAGCCTGTTCCGGTTCGCTGAGAACACTGCGGCGGGCCTCCAGCACGAATTCGACGTCGACCGCGGGCCCCCAGTCGTCGCGCGAACGCATCCGCACCGGAACCAGTCCCGCGGGTGGCAGGGTCTCCGCATGGAACACGACGCCGAGTCCGGCGAGGCAGGCGGCCCGCAATCCGTTCAGGCTGTCCGTCACACAGGCCACCCGCGCGCCGCGGCCGGATTTCTCCAGGGCGTCCAGCGCCGCTGCCCGCGTGATCGACGGCGGCGGGTACGTCACCAGCGGCACCGGACCCTCGGCGTCCGGCACGAAGTCGGGTGCGGCGAAGAACGCCAACCGGTCCGTCCATACGAGTTCCCCGTGCTGGTCTCCTCGGCGACGCTTCCCGAAGACCAGGTCCAGCCGGCCCTCGTGCAGTTTCCGGAACAGCACTTCGCTCAACGCCACCGTGAGTTCGAGATCCACGAGCGGATGGCTGCGCCGGAACTCGCCCAGAATCCGGGGGAGTTCGTGCAGAACCAGATCCTCGGACGCCCCGAAGCGGACGCGTCCGCGCACCCCGGACTGTGTGAAGTAGCGTTCGGCGTCCGAGTGCCGCTCGAGTATCGACGTCGCGAACCCCACCATCACGGAGCCGTCCGCAGTCAGCTCGACCGAATGCGTGTCCCGCAGAAACAGGCGGCGACCCGCCGCGTTCTCGAGCTTTCCGACGTGCTGGCTGACCGTCGATTGCCGCAGGTCCAGGCGCCGGGCGGCGGCGGTGAAGCTCTTGGTGCGCGCGACCGCCAGGAAGCTCCGCAGGTGAACCGGATCGAACATGGCTCATTGTTATCACGGTTCGGCATTACAGTAAACGCCACCATCGCCTTTCGAAATATCCGCGCATTCCTTACGGTCGAACCATGCTGACGAAGATCCCGCTGCTCGGAAAACTCGATCCGTTCATCATCGGCATCCTGATCACCGTCGGGATCGCCAGCCTGGTCCCCGCCGACGGCACTGCCCTGACGGCGTTCACCTGGGCCACGAAGGTGGCCGTGGGAATTCTGTTCTTCCTCTACGGCGCCCGGCTCTCCACGCAGGAAGCGCTGCAGGGCCTGCGTCACTGGCGTCTGCACCTCACCATCCTCGCGGCGACGTTCGTCATCTTCCCGCTCCTCGGAATCGCCGCCCGCGTGCTGGTCCCGACGATCCTGACCCAGCCGCTGTATCTGGGCCTTCTGTACGTCTGCCTCCTGCCGTCGACCGTCCAGTCGTCGATCGCGTTCGTGTCGATCGCCCGCGGCAACGTGCCCGGGGCGATCGTCAGCGCGTCGTTCTCCAACATCCTCGGCATCGTCGTCACTCCGCTGCTCGTGGCGTTGCTGATGACGAGCGAGGGGACGGGCTTCGACGCGTCGTCCGCGATCGGCATCCTCGTCATGCTGCTGCTCCCGTTCATCGCCGGCCAGTCCGTGCGACGGTGGATCGGTCCGTGGGTGAAGAAGCACGGCGCACCGCTCAAGCTCGTCGACCGCGGATCCATCCTTCTGGTCGTCTACGTCGCATTCAGCGAAGGAATGAACGAGGGAATCTGGGGCACCCTGTCCGCCGGCCGGCTCCTCGGCCTGCTCGCGGTGTGCGCGGTGCTGCTCGCGATCGTCCTGTCCCTCACCTGGTTCGGGTCGAAGCGACTCGGGTTCGACCGGGCCGATCAGATCACGATCACGTTCTGCGGGTCGAAGAAGAGCCTGGCCACCGGTCTTCCGATGGCCACGGTCCTGTTCGCCAGTCAGCCGATCGGCCTGATCGTGCTGCCGCTCATGCTGTTCCACCAACTGCAATTGCTGGTGTGCGCGTGGATGGCGGGCCGGCTGGCACGGCGCGCTCCCGCCGACGAGACGGAACTCGCGACCACCTCGCGCTAGCCCGGGAATCAGTCGGCCAGCACGGCCTTGAGGAACGTCTTGGTGCGCTCGTGCTTCGGTGCGGTGAAGATCGTGGCCGGATCGCCTTCCTCCACGATGCGGCCCGCGTCGAACATCATCACCCGGTTCGACACGTCCCGCGCGAACTGCATCTCGTGCGTGACGATCAGCATCGTGATGTCGGTGGTGAGCGCGACATCCCTGAGCACGTCGAGCACGTCCGCCACCAACTCCGGGTCCAGCGCCGACGTCACCTCGTCGAGCAGCAGAATGTCGGGGTCCATCGCCAGGGCCCTCGCGATCGCGACCCGCTGCTGCTGGCCACCGGACAGCTGCGTCGGGTGCGCGGTCTCCTTGTCCGACAGACCGACCGTCTCGAGCAACTCGCGTGCCCGCTTCGCGGCCGCGGCCTTGTCCAGGCCGAGCACGTGGATCGGCGCTTCGGTGATGTTCTCGATCACGTTCATGTTGGGGAACAGGTTGAACTGCTGGAAGACCATGCCGATCCGGCGTCGTATCCGGCGGGTGTACTTCTCCGACGCCGGAACGAGTTTGCCGCCCTTCTCCTCGTGCGTCAGCGGCGCCCCATCCACCCAGATGACGCCGTCGTTCACCTTCTCGAGGGTCATGAGCAGCCGCAGGATCGTCGTCTTCCCCGATCCGCTCGGGCCGATGAGGGTCACGCGGTCGCCGCGGTCGACCTGAAAGTCCAGGTGATCGAGCACGACGTGGTCGCCGAACTGCTTCACGACGTCGTCGAATCGGATCATCGGGGTTGCTGCGCTCGCGTCATCGGGCAAGACGTCTCTCCAATCGCCGTATGAGCAGGGACGTCGGGTAGCTGGCGAGCAGGAAGATCACACCCGCCAGCGTCAACGGTTCGAGGTATTGAAAGTGCCGGGCACCGAACTGCTGCGCGGCCGTCACCATCTCCACCACCGTGATGGCGAACAGGAACGGGGTGTCCTTGAACATCGACACCGCGTAGTTGCCCAGCGCCGGGACGACGCGGCGGATGGCCTGCGGCAGGATGATCGCCCGCCACGTCCGGGTCGGCGCGATGGACAACGCCCGTGCCGCCTCCCACTGGCCGACGGGTACCGCCTCGATCCCCGCCCGGTACACCTCGGCCATATACGTCGAATAGTGGATTCCGAGTACTGCCACACCGATCTGCAGCGGCGACAATCCCGTGAACGTGTAGTACACGAACAGCAGTTGCACGACGAGCGGGGTCAAACGGATGAATTCGCTGACCGCGCGGACCGGCACACTCACCCAGCGCGGTGCGGCCTGCCGGATCAACGCGATGACGAGTCCGAGAACGACGGAGATGAGGAATCCGAGCACGGTGGCGATCAGGGTGATCTTGAAACCCTCGAGCAGCACGGGCAGAGCCTCGAATGCGCGATCCCAACTCCAGTGGGCGCTCATTGTTTCGCCGCCTCCAATCCCCGCGGATCGGACGGTGCGAGACTGAAGATCTCACGCAGAGACGGCCCCGTGCCGAGGCGATTCTTCGCCCGCACCTCGAGCGCGTTCATCAACAGCGTCAGCACGTAGCCGATAACGAAGTAGATGATAAGCCCCACGCCGAATGCGAACAGCGTGTTCCCGGTCGTCTGCCGAAGCTGGTCGATCTCGAACGTCAAGTCCTGCAAGAGGATGTAACTCGCGAGGGCGGTGCCCTTGAGCAGCTGGATCAGCAGATTCGTCAGCGGCGGAATCATCTCGGCCCAGGCCTGCGGGAACACCACCCGGCGCAGCCGCTGCCAGTGACTGAAGTCCAGTGCCGTCGCCGCCTCCCACTGCGATTGCGGCACCGAGTTGATCGCACCGCGGACCACCTCGGCTCCGTACGCGCCGTAGTTCAGCCCGAGCGCGAGGATCCCGCACAGCACCGGGTCGATGAGATATCCGAACAGCGGAACCACGTAGAACAACCAGAACAGCTGCACCAACAGCGAAGTGCCCCGGAAGAATTCGATGAACGCGCGAGCCGATCCCCGGATCACGATGTTGTGGGCACGGGCAGCCAACCCGAGAGTCAACGCGAGCACGAACGCCAGGAGCGCGCCTCCCGCCGTCAGTTGGAGCGTGACGACGATGCCTTCCTGGATGCTCGGCCACGCATCCAGCAGCGCGTCGATGTTCTCCTTCACAGGCAGCAGACCCCGGCGTCGATCAGCCGGTCTCGCCGCAGAGTTTGGCGGTGGTCAGGTTCGGATCGGGCAGTTCCTCTGCGGTGAATCCGAACGGTCCGACGATCGACAGGTACTTCTCCTTGTCGGAAGTGATCTTGGCGAGTTCGGCGTTGTAGGCGTCGCGCAACTCGGTGTCCTCCTTGCGGAAGACCGTGCCGCCGGCTCCGACCTGAGGTACCCCGTCGATCACGGCGACGAACGAGTTGGTCACCTCCACCGGGACCTGTGGGTTGTTCTGTGCCAGCCAGTTCAGTGAGATCCCGGTGAGCGCAAAGACATCGGCTCGCCCGTTGGCGACGGCGTCCATTCCGTCCTGCGGCGACGCCACCTGCATCGCGTCGATCCCGAGTTGCTGCGCGTAGTCCGATTCGATCGCCCCGGTCATCGCTGCCATCCGCACACCGCTCTGCTGCACCGACTGCATGTCGGTGAGGTTCGCGGGATTGCCCTTCGGCACCATCAGCGCGGTCGTGTAGTTGAATTCCGGCTCACTGAACGCTGCCTGCTCGCAGCGCTGCGGCAGGATCGACATGCCGGCACTGACGACGTCGAAGCGGCGCGCCTGCAGTCCGGGAATGAGGGCTCCGAAGTCGGTGCTCACACCCTCGACGTTGTCGATGCCGAGGTTCTTGAAGATTTCCCGGTGCAACGCCACGGTGGCGCCGGTCAGCTGGCCGTCCTGCTCGAAGCTGTACGGCGCCTCGCCGGCGAAACCGACGGTCACAGTTCCGCTGTCCTGCAGTTGCTGGAGGAGCGATCCGCCGCTGGCCGTGTCGGTTTTCGTGCACCCCGCGACGGAGCCGGCGGCCACTATCAAGCCTGCGAGGGCGACGGCCGCTCTGACAGCCGGACGTTGTTTCGACATCGTGCTCGTCACCACAGATTCCCCTTCGTCACCTCGGGTGATCCGGGAGGACGCGCACCGCACGGCACGATCCCAACGGATCTGCCCGGGCCACGTTACGCAGGCGAAGGACTTGCCAACGGGGAACCGAGGGGACGTTACCGCAGCGTTATCAAGTTGCGGTGGGTGAAAGTGTTCTGGAAATGCCGAAAGCCCCCCAACGAGGTTGGGGGGCTTTCGGTAACGGATGTTCGGCGGTGTCCTACTCTCCCACACCCTGTCGGGTGCAGTACCATCGGCGCTGGAGGGCTTAGCTTCCGGGTTCGGAATGGGACCGGGCGTTTCCCCTCCGCTATGGCCGCCGTAACTCTGTGAAATCAACACTCCACCACGGTCTTCGGTGGAGTGTTGATTTCACAGACCCCTTTTCTTTCAAAGAGGGTCTGTGTTCACTCCACCAATTCCCGCAGGGAACGTGTGTGTTGTTTCAGATACTGCACAGTGGACGCGTAGCTTCTTTGTGGTAAGTCCTCGGCCTATTAGTACCAGTCACCTGCACCCGTTACCGGGCTTCCAGTTCTGGCCTATCAACCCGGTGGTCTGCCGGGGGCCTTACCCCCTCGAGGGGGTGAGAAACCTCATCTTGGAACAGGCTTCCCGCTTAGATGCTTTCAGCGGTTATCCCTTCCGAACGTAGCTAACCAGCGGTGCTCCTGGTGGAACAACTGGCACACCAGAGGTTCGTCCGTCCCGGTCCTCTCGTACTAGGGACAGCCTTCCTCAAGTTTCTAACGCGCGCGGCGGATAGAGACCGAACTGTCTCACGACGTTCTAAACCCAGCTCGCGTGCCGCTTTAATGGGCGAACAGCCCAACCCTTGGGACCTACTCCAGCCCCAGGATGCGACGAGCCGACATCGAGGTGCCAAACCATCCCGTCGATATGGACTCTTGGGGAAGATCAGCCTGTTATCCCCGGGGTACCTTTTATCCGTTGAGCGACACCGCTTCCACTTGCCGGTGCCGGATCACTAGTCCCGACTTTCGTCCCTGCTCGACCTGTCAGTCTCACAGTCAAGCTCCCTTGTGCACTTGCACTCGACACCTGATTGCCAACCAGGCTGAGGGAACCTTTGGGCGCCTCCGTTACATTTTGGGAGGCAACCGCCCCAGTTAAACTACCCACCAGGCACTGTCCCTGAACCAGATCATGGTCCGAGGTTAGAGGTCCAATACGATCAGAGTGGTATTTCAACAACGACTCCACACTCACTGGCGTGAGCGCTTCACAGTCTCCCACCTATCCTACACAAACCGAACCGAACACCAATACCAAGCTGTAGTGAAGGTCCCGGGGTCTTTTCGTCCTGCCGCGCGTAACGAGCATCTTTACTCGTAATGCAATTTCGCCGAGTCTATGGTTGAGACAGCTGAGAAGTCGTTACGCCATTCGTGCAGGTCGGAACTTACCCGACAAGGAATTTCGCTACCTTAGGATGGTTATAGTTACCACCGCCGTTTACTGGGGCTTAAATTCTCAGCTTCGCCACAAGTGGCTAACCGGTCCTCTTAACCTTCCAGCACCGGGCAGGCGTCAGTCCGTATACATCGTCTTACGACTTCGCACGGACCTGTGTTTTTAGTAAACAGTCGCTTCTCACTGGTCTCTGCGGCCCCACCCAGCTCAGGAAGCAAGTTCCATCACCGGACGAGGCCCCCCTTCTCCCGAAGTTACGGGGGCATTTTGCCGAGTTCCTTAACCATAGTTATCTCGATCGCCTTAGTATTCTCTACCTGACCACCTGTGTCGGTTTGGGGTACGGGCCGTGTGAAAGCTCGCTAGAGGCTTTTCTCGGCAGCATAGGATCACTGAATTCGCCTCATTCGGCTATGCGTCACCTCTCAGGCTGTGTGAACGGCGGATTTGCCTACCGTTCGCCCTACAGGCTTACACCAGTATTACCACTGACTGGCTCAGCTACCTTCCTGCGTCACCCCATCGCTTGGCTACTACCAGATCAGGTCCCATGCATCCACATCCAGGGCCCCCGAAGGGACGTAAGGACGCTTCAGGATGGTTAGTATCACTGATTCACCAGGGGCGCGTTCACACGGGTACGGGAATATCAACCCGTTGTCCATCGGCTACGCCTGTCGGCCTCGTCTTAGGTCCCGACTCACCCTGGGCGGATTAACCTGGCCCAGGAACCCTTGGTCATTCGGCGGACGAGTTTCTCACTCGTCTTTCGCTACTCATGCCTGCATTCTCACTCGTGTGGCCTCCACGGCTGGGTCACCCCGCCGCTTCCATGGCCACACGACGCTCCCCTACCCACCCACACCACTGCCCAAGACTCCGCAGAATCAAGGGGGTGCATTGTGTGAGTGCCGCAGCTTCGGTGGTGTACTTGAGCCCCGCTACATTGTCGGCGCAGGATCACTTGACCAGTGAGCTATTACGCACTCTTTCAAGGGTGGCTGCTTCTAAGCCAACCTCCTGGTTGTCTTCGCGACCCCACATCCTTTTCCACTTAGTACACGCTTAGGGACCTTAGCTGGCGATCTGGGCTGTTTCCCTCTCGACTACGAACCTTATCGCCCGCAGTCTCACTGCCGCGCTCTCACTCACCGGCATTCGGAGTTTGGCTGATTTCGGTAAGCTTGTGGGCCCCCTAGACCATCCAGTAGCTCTACCTCCGGTGAGAAACACGCGACGCTGCACCTAAATGCATTTCGGGGAGAACCAGCTATCACGGAGTTTGATTGGCCTTTCACCCCTACCCACAGCTCATCCCCTCAGTTTTCAACCTAAGTGGGTTCGGTCCTCCACGACGTCTTACCGTCGCTTCAACCTGGCCATGGGTAGATCACTCCGCTTCGGGTCTAGAACATGCCACTACGGACGCCCTATTCGGACTCGCTTTCGCTACGGCTACCCCACACGGGTTAACCTCGCGACATGCCACTAACTCGCAGGCTCATTCTTCAAAAGGCACGCCATCACCCCCCACACCGAAGTGTGCAAAGGCTTTGACGGATTGTAAGCGCACGGTTTCAGGTACTATTTCACTCCCCTCCCGGGGTACTTTTCACCTTTCCCTCACGGTACTAGTCCGCTATCGGTCACCAGGGAGTATTCAGGCTTATCGGGTGGTCCCGACAGATTCACACCAGATTTCACGGGCCCGGTGCTACTTGGGTTTCCATCACGACAGTCATCATGTTTTCGTGTACGGGATTCTCACCCTCTACGACAGGCCGTTCCAGACCACTTCCACTAACACAATGATTTCTTACTGTCGGCCAACACGGCAGCATTGACAAGATGAACCCCACAACCCCACGAATGCAACACCTGCCGGCTATCACACATCCATGGTTTAGCCTCTTCCGCTTTCGCTCGCCACTACTCACGGAATCACTATTGTTTTCTCTTCCTGTGGGTACTGAGATGTTTCACTTCCCCACGTTCCCTCCACACACCCTATATATTCAGGTGCGGGTAACACGACATCACTCGTGCTGGGTTTCCCCATTCGGACATCCTCGGATCTCAGCTCGGTTGACAGCTCCCCGAGGCTTATCGCAGCCTCCTACGTCCTTCATCGGCTCCTGGTGCCAAGGCATCCACCGTACGCTCTTCATTACTTACAACAAAGATGCTCGCGTCCACTGTGCAGTTCTCAAACAACACACCCCGCTCGAACTCCCGCCAGCACCATGCCCACCACCGAAATGGTGCGGTCTGCCTGACATTCGAACCGGATCGTCACTTTCCTGTAGAGGAAACACTTGCGTGTTCTCTCAGGACCCAACAGTGCATCGATATATCACCCGCCGGCCGACCATCTGATCGAGCCGATACGCGGGAAAGTTTGTCAGTGTTCCACCCATGAGCGTCTGCCGTTCCACATGCGGGAACGAAACAGTCTCTGCCAGAACATCATCCACTGACTGTTCAGTGGTGCACGTCTGGAGATGTGCTCCTTAGAAAGGAGGTGATCCAGCCGCACCTTCCGGTACGGCTACCTTGTTACGACTTCGTCCCAATCGCCGATCCCACCTTCGACGGCTCCCTCCCACAAGGGGTTAGGCCACCGGCTTCGGGTGTTACCGACTTTCATGACGTGACGGGCGGTGTGTACAAGGCCCGGGAACGTATTCACCGCAGCGTTGCTGATCTGCGATTACTAGCGACTCCGACTTCACGGGGTCGAGTTGCAGACCCCGATCCGAACTGAGACCGGCTTTAAGGGATTCGCTCCACCTCACGGTATCGCAGCCCTCTGTACCGGCCATTGTAGCATGTGTGAAGCCCTGGACATAAGGGGCATGATGACTTGACGTCGTCCCCACCTTCCTCCGAGTTGACCCCGGCAGTCTCTTACGAGTCCCCACCATTACGTGCTGGCAACATAAGACAAGGGTTGCGCTCGTTGCGGGACTTAACCCAACATCTCACGACACGAGCTGACGACAGCCATGCACCACCTGTATACCGACCACAAGGGGGGCCGTATCTCTACGGCTTTCCGGTATATGTCAAACCCAGGTAAGGTTCTTCGCGTTGCATCGAATTAATCCACATGCTCCGCCGCTTGTGCGGGCCCCCGTCAATTCCTTTGAGTTTTAGCCTTGCGGCCGTACTCCCCAGGCGGGGCGCTTAATGCGTTAGCTACGGCACGGATCCCGTGGAAGGAAACCCACACCTAGCGCCCACCGTTTACGGCGTGGACTACCAGGGTATCTAATCCTGTTCGCTACCCACGCTTTCGCTCCTCAGCGTCAGTTACTGCCCAGAGACCCGCCTTCGCCACCGGTGTTCCTCCTGATATCTGCGCATTTCACCGCTACACCAGGAATTCCAGTCTCCCCTGCAGTACTCAAGTCTGCCCGTATCGCCTGCAAGCTCGAGGTTGAGCCTCGAGTTTTCACAGACGACGCGACAAACCGCCTACGAGTTCTTTACGCCCAGTAATTCCGGACAACGCTTGCACCCTACGTATTACCGCGGCTGCTGGCACGTAGTTGGCCGGTGCTTCTTCTGCAGGTACCGTCACTCTCGCTTCGTCCCTGCTGAAAGAGGTTTACAACCCGAAGGCCGTCATCCCTCACGCGGCGTCGCTGCATCAGGCTTTCGCCCATTGTGCAATATTCCCCACTGCTGCCTCCCGTAGGAGTCTGGGCCGTGTCTCAGTCCCAGTGTGGCCGGTCACCCTCTCAGGTCGGCTACCCGTCGTCGCCTTGGTAGGCCATTACCCCACCAACAAGCTGATAGGCCGCGGGCCCATCCTGCACCAGTAAACCTTTCCACCCTCAGCCATGCAGCCGAAGGTCATATCCGGTATTAGACCCAGTTTCCCAGGCTTATCCCGAAGTGCAGGGCAGATCACCCACGTGTTACTCACCCGTTCGCCGCTCGTGTACCCCGAAGGGCCTTACCGCTCGACTTGCATGTGTTAAGCACGCCGCCAGCGTTCGTCCTGAGCCAGGATCAAACTCTCCGTTGAAGACTCAAGATGACCGGCAGAACCGGCAATCAGTCATAGACATCGAGTCAAATCACTAGCGATCAAAAACTCAAACTAGCATTATCAAACACTGACCCCCCACCGACGGAAGAAGGAAGAGGGCCAGCAAATACCCACACCACACTCGCCAACCAAACCCCAAGAGGCGGTTGAACATTCGTGATGTGGAGTACCAAAAACATTTGGCACTGACATTCATCGACACACTGTTGAGTTCTCAAAGAACACGCGCACACCATCACCACCGAAGTATCAACTTCGGCCGCTCCGGGGCAACCGTTCCATCTTATCCTACCAGCCTCACCGCCGCAAGCCGCGACGCTGATCAAGATCAAACCGGGATTGAAGCACCACCATACACGGCAGTGAACTTCCGATTTACCAGGCGCCTTCGTCCAACCTCGTGTCCCCCGCCTTCCGGCCGGGGTCGGTGTCCGTGTCGCTCTGACCTGGAATAAGTTACGCGAAGGGAAACGAGAACACCAAATCGCCAGGTCAACGCCGCTAAACCCCCGATTCAGGGCACCCAGTACTTGGCTGCCAGCTGCTCGATCACCAGATCGCCCTCCGATGCCTGTTCCAACGCCGCGAGGTCGGAGTCGATGGAAACCAATCGTGGATCGTCCCCCTCCGCCTCCTGGACCGGGTGCCCCCCGTCCTCGGCCAGCTGACGCAACAGCTTCTCGCGCACCCGGTCCTTCAGCGAATCGCTCATATCGAAATCATGGTCGTGCGGCGATGGGTTGTCGAGAGTGCAACGCGCTCACTCGTCGGTCTCGTCCGGCGCCTTCACGTTGTCGCTCTTGCCGAAGACTCGCAACGCGGTCGGAATGAGGACGATCAGCGCGCCCAGGATCGCGATCAACGAAAAGACCTGCATTGCCATCTGTGAACCGACTCTCTGTTTCGTGCCCGCGGCGACCAGGTGTCAGGCCGGCGCGAGCCAGCTTCCCCAAGATGTGTTCCTGGTGACGGTAAACGCCGCAAGGAAAATGAGCACACCCACTGTCACTCGCGGTCCCACCACGAAGATGGGCTCGCTTCGTCCGTGCCAGCGCTGACGCGCCCATCGGATCCAGGCGAAAATCATCACCGCGATGAACGGGACGATCAGAACGTTGCCGGCGACGGCCGCGCCGAAGTCGAGGTTGGTCAGGTCGTGCACCGCCCGCAGCCCGCCACAGGCCGGGCACCACCACCCGGTCAGCGCGTAGACGGGACAGAAGCCGTACGAACCCGGCTGATGCGGATCCCGGAAGTGGAGGATCGCGGTCGCGACCACGGCGCCGGCAGCGACAGCCGCGGGTGCTCCGAGTGCGCGCAGCCCGCCCGCCCGCGTCGCCGGAGTTTCACTCTGGGTGTCCACCCGTCCAGTCTTCCCGATTCTTCCCGTCCCCGGTGAACCGATCGCGGTGTCAGTCGGGAAGTGCGTAGTCCAGCCACAGACGATGGGTGCCGTCTTCGTCGACGCGAATCCCACCCACACCAGTGAGTCCCGCCAGGCCTCCGGTACCACTACTCGGCACGATGTGCAGCACCATCGCCTCGACCTTACTGTCCGAGAGCACCTGCATGTGCACGAAGGCGAAGGCACCGCGGACGCCGTCGACAGAACGTTCGAAGCTCTCCCACGCCGCGTAGGCTCCCGCACTCTGGTCCTCGGTGAGGCCCCCGACGAATCTGGTGACCGCCCTGCCCTCGATGTCGCCGGAGAAGACCCCGAACTTCTTGTACATATCCGACACGGCAGACGCGTCCGGCCCCGGAGACGACTCTGGCCCTTCCCGACTGATCGGGAAGGGCCAGAGGACCGCTGAGCTGCCTGAGAGAATCGAACTCTCGACCTTTTCATTACGAGTGAAATGCTCTACCGACTGAGCTAAGGCAGCGGTGCCTTTCGGCGGTGGCGAGTCTAGCGCCTCAACCCCGAGTATGCGAAAACGGCTCCCTGAACGCGTCGCCGAGACTGGCCACCATGGCGTCGACAGCCCACTGCGGTTTGACGTTGACGGTGATCGCCTCGCGGCACTCGAGGACGGCTTCGATGCACTTCAGAAGGCCTTCCGGGGTTGTTCGCGACGCGAGGTCGGCAGCCCGATCGGCCATGTCCGGGTGGTTCGCGGCGGCGTTCGACTTCCACGCGACGGCGAGCGCGTCGCGGTAGAGACCGGCCAGATCGATCAGTGCGCGGTCGAGTGCGTCGCGACCCGTGCGGGTAGCCCGGGACTTCTGCCGCTTCTCGAGATCCTTCAGCACCCCAGCCGAGCCGCGGAGCGCTCCGGCCGCACCCTTACCGGTACCGCCCGCGCCAAGAGCGGTGCGCAACTCTTCGGTCTCCTGCTCGTCCCGAGCGGCACTCATCTCCTTCGCCTCCGCGTCGGCGGAACGCACCAGTTCTTCCGCAGCGGCGAACGCGGTGGCGGGCCGCAACGCCGCGACCGCCAGGTCCAGCGCGTCCCTCCGACGCACCTTGGCGTTCAGATCCGTCGCGAGACGCCGCGCGCGCCCGACGTGGCCGCCGCTGATCGAGGCCGCCAGTTGCGCGTCTGCGGGGTCCAGGCCGTCCCGCTCGCGCAGGACCTTGGCGATGGAGTCGGCCGACGGCGTCACGAGATGGATGTGCCGGCAGCGCGACCGCAGCGTCACGGAGATGTCCTGTGGGTCGACGGACGGCGCGCACAGCAGGAACACGGTGCGGTCCGGTGGCTCCTCCACCACTTTCAGGAGCGCGTTGGCGGCACCCTCGGTGAGCCGGTCCGCGTCCTCGACGACCACGATCTGCCAGCGCCCGGTACTCGGCCGGCGGGCGGCGGTCTGCACGATGGCTCGCATCTCCTTGACGCTGATGCTCAGGCCCTCGGGGACGACCTGCCGGACGTCGCCATGGGTTCCGGCCATCGCGGTGGTGCAGGCGTGACAGACGCCGCAGCCGGGTATGCCGTCGCTCGTGCACTGCAGGGCGGCGGCGAAACACTGCGCGGCCACTGACCTACCCGAGCCGGGCGGGCCGGTGAACAGCCACGAGTGCGTCATCGAGGAGCCCATCTCGCCGACTCCCCGACGGGCGGCAGTCGCCGCGGCCGTCAGCTCGGACTCGACGTCCTCCTGGCCCACCAACCGGTCGAATACCGTCACCGCGCCAGCCTAACCGGCACGTGCGACACCCCTACCGACCCGAGGTACCGGCTCACGCCTTCTTGTCCGCGGCCTTCTTCGAGGCAGCCTTCTTGGCCGGCGCCTTCTTGGCGGCAGTCTTCTTGGCCGCCTTCTTGGCAGGTGCCTTCTTCGCCGCAGCCTTCTTCTTGACGGGGCCGCGGGCACGCCGATCCGCGAGCAGTTCCGAAGCGCGGGCGTCGGTGATGGATTCCACCTCATCGCCCTTGCGGAGGCTGGCGTTGGTTTCACCGTCCGTGACGTACGGCCCGAAGCGGCCGTCCTTGATCACCATCGGCTTCTCGCTGACCGAGTCGACACCCAGCTCCCGCAGCGGCGGGGTGGCAGCCGCCTGACGTCCGCGACGTTTGGGCTCGGCGTAGATCTTCAGCGCCTCGTCGAGGGTCACCGTGAACATCTGGTCCTCGTTGGCGAGGGACCGCGAGTCCGTGCCCTTCTTCAGGTACGGGCCGTAGCGGCCGTTCTGCGCGGTGATCTCTTCCTTCGACTCCGGATCGACACCCACTACACGCGGCAGCGACAGCAGCTTGAGGGCGTCGTCGAGGGTGACCGTCGCCAGGTCCATGGACTTGAGCAGCGAGCCTGTCCGCGGCTTCGGGCCGGTGGCCTTCTTCGCCGCCTTCTTCGCGGGCGCCTTCTTGGCGGCAGCCGTCTTCGTCTTGGTCGTCCCGTCGCCCGATTCGTCGGTCACCGGCACCACGGCCGGCTCGGGCTCCGGTTCCGGCTCGGGCAGGATCTCGGTGACGTACGGGCCGAAGCGGCCCTCCTTCGCGACTATCTCGTGCCCGGTCAGCGGGTCGACGCCCAGCTTGCGACCCTCCTGCGGCGTGGAGAACAGCTTCTCCGCGTACTCCGGTGTCAGCTCGTCCGGCGGAAGGTCGTCGGGCAGGTTGGCACGCTGGGAGATGAGGTCGCCCTCGGGGTCGTCCGGGTTCTGGACCATCCGTTCGAGATAGGGACCGAACCGTCCGACGCGGACGTGCACTTCCCGTCCCTCGGCGTCGTCGAAGAGCCTGATCGAGTTGACCTCGCGGGCGTCGATCTCCTCGAGGTTGACGCCGACCATCTTCTTCAGGCCGCCTTCACGGGCCACCGAACCTTCGGCTCCGTGATCGCCGCCGAAGTAGAAACTGCTGAGCCAGTTGCCGCGCTGTTCGCGACCACCGGCGATCGCGTCGAGGTCGTCTTCCATGCCGGCGGTGAAGTCGAAGTCGACCAACCGTCCGAAGTGCATCTCGAGAAGGCCGATGACGGCGAACGCCACCCAGGACGGGACCAGCGCGCTACCGCGCTTGTAGACGTATCCGCGATCGAGGATGGTCTTGATGATCGACGAATACGTGGACGGGCGGCCGATGCCCAGCTCTTCGAGGGTCTTGATCAGGCTCGCCTCGGTGTACCGGGCGGGCGGGTTGGTGGTGTGGCCGTCGGGGTCGAGTTTGGTGGCGGTGACCGCCTGACCCTCGACGAGCACCGGCAGACGGGACTCGGCGTCGTCGGACTGGCCGCCTGCCTCCTCGTCGACGCTCTCCACGTAGGCCTTCAGGAAACCGGCGAACGTGATGGTGCGGCCCGACGACGAGAAGGTGCACTCCTCGCCGGTGCCCGCGGTTCCGGTGATCCGTAGGGTCAGCGTGGTGCCCCGCGCATCGGCCATCTGCGATGCGACGGTGCGCTGCCAGATCAGCTCGTACAGACGGAACTCGTCGGTGTCGAGACGCGAATGCAGCTGACCGGGGGTCTGGAACACGTCGCCTGCGGGGCGGATCGCCTCGTGCGCCTCCTGCGCGTTCTTGACCTTGCGGGTGTACTGCCGCGGAGTGTCGTGCACGTACTCGGCCCCGTACAGCTCGGTGGCCTGCGCGCGGGCGGCAGCGATCGCCGACGACGACAGCGTCGTCGAGTCGGTACGCATGTAGGTGATGTAACCGTTCTCGTACAGGCGCTGCGCGATGCGCATGGTCCGCTCGGACGTGAACCGCAGCTTGCGGCCCGCTTCCTGCTGCAGCGTCGACGTCATGAACGGTGCGTAGGGCTTGCGGGTGTACGGCTTGCTCTCCGCGGAGGAGACCGTGAGATCGACACCCGCGAGGGACTCGGCCAGACGCTGCGCCCGTGCCT
This sequence comes from Rhodococcus sp. USK10, assembly GCF_019378875.1. Taxonomy (NCBI): domain Bacteria; kingdom Bacillati; phylum Actinomycetota; class Actinomycetes; order Mycobacteriales; family Nocardiaceae; genus Rhodococcus; species Rhodococcus sp. USK10. Next base: position 5,187,357 of record NZ_CP076048.1, on the reverse strand, counting down.
CGTCCAGAACCGTGACGGTGCTCGTCTTCAGCTGTCCGTCCGAGCCGAAGTCGCGGCCGGAGGCCACGCGGGACCCGTCGACGGTCACCAGACGCGCCCCGAAACTGCGGGGGCTGGCTTCCGCGCCGGCGTCGAGGGTGGCGGAGATGTCCCAGTAGGAGGCCGAGCGGAACGCCATCCGCTCGCGTTCCCGCTGCACGATGACGCGGGTCGCGACGGACTGCACGCGGCCTGCCGACAGCCTCGGCATGACCTTCTTCCACAGCACGGGGCTGACCTCGTAGCCGTACAGACGGTCGAGGATGCGGCGGGTCTCCTGCGCGTCGACCAGGTCGTTGTCGAGCTCGCGGGTGTCCTCGGCCGCGGCGCGGATGGCCGGCTCGGTGATCTCGTGGAAGACCATCCGGCGAACCGGGATCTTCGGCTTGAGCGTCTCGAGGAGGTGCCAGGCGATCGCCTCGCCCTCGCGGTCGGGGTCGGTGGCGAGGAAGAGTTCGTCGGCGTCCTTGAGGAGGCTCTTCAGCTCCGTGACCTTGGACTTCTTCTCCGGACTGACCACGTAGAGCGGTTCGAAGTCCTGGTCGACGTTGACGCCGAGCCGCGCCCACGACTCGCCCTTGTACTTGGCCGGGACGTCAGCTGCTCCTCGCGGAAGGTCGCGGATGTGGCCGACCGACGCCTCGACGACATAGTTCTTCCCGAGGTACGGGGCGATCTTGCGGGCCTTGGTCGGCGACTCGACGATCACGAGGCGGCGAGGCTGGCCGGACGCTCCCGCCGCACCCTGTGCACTGCCGTTGTCCCCTTTAGCCACCTGAAGCCCGAGCCTTCCTGAAGTCGATCGCTGCCACTCGACAGTTGTGCAGACAAACCCTTTTATACCCGGTTCGCCTATTACTAGAGTGACATACCCGGAACCCATCCTCGCAGATCAGTACCGTCTACACGGCCCTATACGTGGGGCCAACCGGTACGGTCGTCCACATTTCCGGGAGCCTCGCCGATGCTCTCGACGAGTCTGCCGAGCCTACGCCGACCCGAGATCCGGAGCCCCGGACCGGACCCACGGGTGCCGATCAGCGTCGGCGCGATGCCCGCCCTCATCAAGGCCTGGGCCAACGGCGCGTGGGTATCCGGGGCGTGCGGATCGAGTCCGAGGACGAACCGTTCACCTTCCGCTTCACCCCTGCCCGACGCCAGCGCCCACACCCTCAGCTGACGCCCCGACGGCACCCAGCCGGAGGGCACCGCCTTGACCGCTCCCCTCGTCCACTGGTCCGCGAGAGGCCGCAGGTCGACGACGGACGCGGTGCGGACCAGGGGGCTGCCCTCGTCGCTGCGCGTGATCTCGACCTCGAGTCCGGCCTGCCCGATCAGCTCGGCGATCGCCTCCGCCCGCCACTGGGCGTCGACCACGATCGAGATGCGCGCCCGCCCGCCGGACGTGACCACCTGGCCCGTCGCCGCGAGAAGACCACACAGATCGGTGATCGCCGGCGGCATCGCCTCCGCGGAGAAGAAGGAGAGCTGGCTCACTGAAGTACCCCCTTTTGCCACGGCACCGTTGCCGTGAAAACGACTCGTCCCCCACCGCCTCAGGCGATGGGGGACGAATCAGACGCGGTCACGAGGACCCCGCCTATCTGATTTACGTGTTCACGAACGTGAACGGCAGAATCAGACTGCGCGAACGCCGGTTGCCTGGGGCCCCTTGGTGCCCTGGCCGACCTCGAACTCCACGCGCTGGTTCTCCTCGAGGGTGCGGAAGCCGCTGCCCTGGATCTCGGAGTAGTGAACGAAGACGTCAGCGGAGCCGTCTTCGGGTGCGATGAAGCCGAAGCCCTTTTCCGCGTTGAACCACTTCACAGTGCCCTGTGCCATGCTTTTCCTTCTCTTTCTAACCACCGGATTCGGCGGACAGCACATACAGTCCGCCGGGCCGGTTCCGACCGCTGTACTTCTAGATTTCCCCCTCAGGAAAAGCAGAGCACCGCGTTCGCAACATCGATCCTGCGAACGTTCACTCTTTCAAGCCTACGAACACAGAAGCTGCGACCAGTTGTAGTCAACCATGAACTCCGGGAACGCAACAGTCGAAATCCGAACAATTCACACAAAAAGTTGATCTTGTAGCGAACAGGCCCCGAACTGGGCATTAGCGACGGCCTCGCGACACCCCGGGCGACAGGCCGTCCGAGGCACTCGTTATCATCAAATGCGCAGGTCGTGGCGGTGTGGAAGCTACTCGCCCGTCCCTACGACAGCCCGGAGAGTTCAGTGAGCACACCGTTTTCACCCCGTGACGACAGTGGAAATACGGGCGAAACATACGGCCGAACACTGCTGAACCGAGTCCTCGAGGGCGTTCCCCGGGACGAAAACCCGCTCACTTTCGCAGCAGAAATGCCTGCGCGGACTTCCCAGCTGTCGGAATGGCCCGCGTGGGCGCACCCCAGCGTCGTCCGGGCCATGCAGGAGAACGGGATCGCCCGTCCCTGGACTCATCAGGCCGCCGCCGCCGACCTGGCGCATCACGGGACGAACGTCGTGGTGTCCACCGGCACCGCCTCGGGCAAATCCCTCGCCTACCAGCTTCCGGTACTCACCACTCTGGCAACGGATCCGCGGGCGACCGCCCTCTACCTCTCGCCGACCAAGGCGCTGGGAGCGGACCAGCTCCGGGCGGTGACGGCACTCATCGACTCCGAGGTCCTGGACGCCGGGGACGACCTGCGGAGCGCGTGCCCGTGTGTGTTCGACGGCGACACCCCACTCGAGGTGCGGCACTGGGCCCGGGAGAACTCGCGGTGGCTCTTCACGAACCCCGACATGCTGCACATCGCGCTCCTGCGGACCCATCAGCGATGGGCGCACTTCTTCCGCAATCTGGCCTACGTGGTGATCGACGAATGCCACTCCTACCGTGGCGTCTTCGGCTCGAATGTCGCGCTCGTGCTGCGACGGCTGCGGCGCATCGCTGCGCGGTACGGCGCCGACCCCGTCTTCGTCCTCGCGTCCGCCACCACCGCGGACCCCGGGGCAGCGGCGTCGAGGCTGATCGGGGCACCCTGCGCCGAGATCGTGGAAGACGGTTCGCCGCACGGTCCCCGGACCGTCGCGCTGTGGGAACCCCCGCTCATGCGGGAGGTCACCGGGGAGAACGGAAGCCCCGTCCGGCGGCCCGCCGGGTCCGAGGCCGCACGCATCATGGCCGATCTGATGGTCGAAGGCGCCCGCACGCTGACCTTCGTGCGCTCCCGCCGGGGCGCCGAACTGACCGCGATGGCGACCAAACGCCTACTCGGGGAGATCGATCCCGAACTCGCATCGCGCGTCGCGTCGTACCGGGCCGGTTACCTCGCCGAGGACCGGCGTGAACTCGAGACGGCCCTCGCCGACGGCACCCTGCTGGGGGCGGCGACGACGAATGCGCTGGAACTGGGCGTCGACATCGCCGGCCTCGACGCCGTCGTCGTCGCCGGGTTCCCCGGCACGGTGGCGTCGTTCTGGCAGCAGGGCGGCCGGTCCGGCAGGCGCGGCGAAGGTTCGCTCGTGGTGCTGGTCGCGCGGGACGACCCCCTCGACACGTACCTCGTCCATCATCCGTCCGCTCTGCTCGACAAACCCGTCGAGGCCACCGTCACCGACCCGAGCAATCCGTACGTCCTCGGCCCTCAGTTGCTCTGCGCGGCAATGGAACTACCACTGTCCGACGCGGAGGCCGAAGCGTTCGGGGCACTCGACGTGCTCGCGAAGCTGTCGGAACAGGGCCTGATCCGCCGGCGCGCACACGGCTGGTTCGTCACTGCCGGCACAAATCCTCATGGCGCAGTGGATATCCGGGGTGGAATCGGAACTCAGGTGGCGATTGTCGTGTCGGAATCCGGACGCATGCTCGGGACGGTCGACACCGGCCGCGCTCCGGCCACGGCGCACCCCGGCGCCGTGCACATCCATCAGGGTGAGTCGTACGTCGTCGACGAACTCGACCTCGACCAGGGCCTCGCCCTGGTGCACGCGGAGGACCCCGACTGGACGACGTCGGCCCGCGAAACCACCGAGATCACCGTCACCTCGGTGCTCGAGCAGAAGCAGTTCGGCGACGTCGAGGTCGCGCTCGTCGAGGTCGAGGTGACCCATCAGGTGATCGGGTACCTGCGGCGTCTGTCGTCCGGCGAGATCCTCGACGCCATCGAACTGGACATGCCGAAGCACACCCTCCCCACCCGCGCGGTGATGTACACGATCGCCCCGGAACTTCTGCTGCAGTCCGGTGTTCCGGCGGAACGCGTGCCGGGGGCACTCCACGCCGCGGAACACGCGGCGATCGGGCTCCTGCCCCTCGTCGCGGTGTGCGATCGAGGCGACATCGGCGGCGTCTCGACGGCGTTGCACGCCGACACCGGGCTTCCCACCGTGTTCGTCTACGACGGTCACGCCGGTGGCGCCGGATTCGCCGACCGGGGGCACGCCGAACTCACCCGCTGGCTCGGCGCGACCCGCGAAGCGATCCGGTCGTGCGAATGCACGTCCGGGTGCCCGTCCTGCGTGTACTCGCCGAAATGCGGAAACGGCAACGATCCCCTGGACAAGGACGGGGCGATCCGGGTCCTCACCGCGGTGCTGGACTCGCTCGGCTGAGATACCGGCTTTCCGATCAGCGCAGATACAGCCGCACCGTGTCGATCACGTCGCGGAGCAGGTGAATCTCCTCGCCGGTCGGCGGCGCGGTGACCGTGACATCGTCCGCGACCGTCAATTCCCAGCCGGTCTGCGCCCGCACGTCGTCGACGGTGACCCCCTCGTGCACGCTGACCAACTCGAGTTCGTCGAACGGCCCCTGCCGCGACAGCACGCCGAGGTTCGTGAACACCTTCGTCACCCCGCGTCCGCGAGGAGCGATCCCGTCGCCCGCCGCCCGGGCCCGGACCGGGCTCGGCGACGTGCAGAAGTCGAGTTCCGCGGGGAAGGCGCTCGGATCGTGGCGCCGCATCACCACGAAGATCTCGCCGGCGTTGGGCATGATTTCCGCGGCACCACCGGCTCCGGGCAACCGGACCGTCGGCTTGTCCCAGTCGCCGATGATGCTGGTGTTGAGACTGCCGTACCTGTCGATCTGGGCCGCGCCGAGAAACCCGACGTCGACGTTGCCGCCCTGCAGCACGTACCCGAACAACGCCTGCATCGACACCACCGACTCGGCGCCCGACACGACCACCGAGTCTGCGATGCCCTCGGCCATCGCGCTGGGATGGGCGCCGCACACACCCGATTCGTAGATCAGTTCGACGTCCGGGTTGCTGGTTCGTTTGGCCAGGTCGACGGCGAGCGTCGGCAGGCCGACGCCGGCGAAGACACGCCTTTTCCCGGCGAGTTCGCGGGCGGCGACGGACACGATGACCTCGGTCGCCGAGATCCCTTCGACTCGTGCTGTGGTCATTTTCTGCTCCCGTAGTCGACCGGTTCGGACAATCGAGGCGCGACGGCGAGGTCGTCCCAGTAGTCGCCGCCGAGTTTGTCCAGGTACTCCTCGTGATTCGCGGTGCCGTGGACCCATTCCTTCAGCCACGCCTGCAGGAGTCCCGAGTCCTTGCTGATCGCGGTCCAGCGCCGGTAGAACGCGCAGTCCCGGTCGTAGTAGCCCTGCACGTAGGAGGGGTGCGCCCCGCGCGGACAGACGACGACGGCATCGACGGCGTGGGACGGGATCAACGTGCGGTTGGGGTCGGAGCGGACGACGTCGTCGTCGACGATCTCCTCGACGACCACGATCGCCTTCCCCGCGGCGTAGACCGCCTCCTGCTGGACCCCGGAGATCCCCCAGATCTGCACATTGCCGTGACGGTCGGCGCGCTGCGCGTGAACGATGGTGACGTCCGGATTCAGCGGGGGCACGACGTAGACGGTGCCCTCCCCGTAAGGGTCGTCGACCAGTCGAATTCGGGGATTGAGCCGCGGAAGGTCGCTTCCGGCGTAGGACCGCAGCGGAAAGAACGGCAGACCGGCGGCGCCCGCCTGATAGCGGCAGACCATTGCGTAATGGCTGTACTCCTCGACCTCGAGCGGTGCCGGATCGTGGCGCTCGATGCGGCGTCGCAACTCGTGCAGAGACCCGGCCGAGCCGCTCGCGAAGAACGACGCCACCAGCTTGGTGACGCAGCCGGCGGCCACGAGTTGATCCGACACGATGTCCGGCGTCATCCGGCACAGCGTGAGGTTCCGGCGCTCCTGGCGGATGATCTCGTGCGCGGCCGCGAACGAGATGAGGTGCGAGAAACCCTCGAGACACACGGTCATGCCGTCGTCGACGTACGTCTCGATGGCTTCCGCCATGCTGACCACTTTGCTCATTGCCATGCCCTTCTCCGGAACCGCCGGGAGCCGCTTGGGAACCCTTCCCACCGGATTACCGCCGTCGCGCTCAATAGTGTTGACAGATTTCTTGCTCGAACTGCAATAGTTCTGTCGTGGAGATTTCTCAGATCACTGCCTTTCTCGCGGTCGCCGAGGAGTTGCACTTCGGCCGGGCCGCACAGCGCCTGCACTCGGCTCAGCCCCCGCTGAGCCGAACCATTCGGCAACTGGAGAAGCAACTCGGGGCGACCCTGTTCGACCGGAACACCCGGAACGTCCGCCTGACCTCCGCCGGCGAGGCACTGCTCGGTCCGGCGCGCGAGATCCTGGACGCCTGCCGGCTCGCGGAGATCGCCGTCGCCGCTGCCGGGCGCGGCCAGGTCGGCCGGGTGCGCATCGGTTTCTCCGGCGTCTCGTCCCATCTGCTCATCGGACGGTGGGCGAAACTCGTCCGGCACACTCATCCGGGCATCGAATTCGTTTTGAACAGTTCCGCTTTCGCGAGCGAGGCACTGAACAAGCTCCTCGACGGAACCCTCGACATCGGCTTGGGCCGGTGGATCTTCACCCCACCGGGCATCGCGTCCCGCGTCATTCTCAACGAGGACTTCGTGGTGGCCGTGACTGCCGACCACCCGCTCGCGGGCAGGGACGGCGTCCGGATCGAGGAGTTGGCGACCGAGCCCTGGGTGGCGCTGCCCGCCGATCCCGGATCCGCGCTGCGCGACTCCCTGCTGAGGGCGGCCCACGACGCCGGTTTCACGCCCCGGATCGTGCAGAGTGCGCCGGACTCGATGTCGTTGATGGCATTGGTGTCCGCGGAGGTCGGCTGTGCGTTGACCGTCTCCTCCGTCGTCGAGAACGTCAACAACCCGGATGTCGTGTTCCTCCCGCTGGTCGGAGGTCCCAGCACCCTGCAGTTGCGGATCGCGTGGCGTGCGGACGACGACAGCGCCGCGTTGCGGGAAGTTCTCAGGCTGTCCGAGGAGGCGCTGCCCACTCCGGAATGACACCTCACGATCAGGAGTGGGCTGTCGCACGTGCCTGCCCTGCGCTCGGAGTGCCGTCGACCGCGCCGTCTTCCTCGACGTCGAGTTGCAGTTCGTCGGCGTCGGACTGCTCCGCCGTCGACAACCGGCGCGCGTCGAATCCGGTCCGGTTCAGGAGCAGCAGCGTGCAGACCAGCGACACGGCGGCGTAGCCGGCCGACACGAAGGCGACACCGACGATGTTGCCGGACGAGTTGAGCATCCACTGCGCCAGCACCGGGGTGCCGCCGCCGACGATCAGCGAACACAGCTGGTAGGCCGCGGACAGGCCGGTGTAGCGAATGTTGGCGGGGAAGGCACGCGCGAGCACTCCGGCGATGGCGCCGTAGAACATCGAGTGTGGAATGGTCGCGAGGCACATCATGACCACAGCGATGGCGAAGTTCTCGGTCCGGATCGCGAAGAACATCGCCGGCATCAGGACGAACTCGGGAATCACCATGATGCACATGGCTTTCCGCATGTCGATCCGCGACACCAGGACGGCGCCGAACGGCTGCACGATGAACTGCACCACGAGGGCGATCGCGATGGCGCCGAGGAACGTGCCACGGTCGTAGCCGAGTTCGCTGGTGGCCCAGGACAACGCGAAGGTGTTCTTGAAATACGTCACCTGCGCCAGGGGCAGCGCACCCGCACCGAGCAGGACGAGGACCCAATGCTTGCGCAGCACCTCACCGATCGGCAGTGCGACGGTCTTCTTCCGCTTCAGCACGGTCTTCATGGCGTCCGACTCTTCGAGTTTGAGGCGGATGATCATGCCGACGATCACCAGGACCGCGGAGATCAGGAACGGGATACGCCAGCCGTACAGCACGAATTCCGGGGTGGGCATCGCGGAGAGCAGGAAGAACGCCATCGTGGCCAGGAGGTTCCCGGCGGGCGACCCCTGCTGCGCGAACGCCGAGTACAGAATCCCCTTCCCCTTGGGTGCGTTTTCACTGGCGATCAGGACGGCCCCGCCCCACTCGCCACCCACGGCCACGCCTTGAACGACGCGGAGGAAGACCAGCGCGACGGGCGCCCACACCCCGATCTGCGCGTAGGAGGGCAGGAGTCCGATCCCGACCGTGGCGGTCCCCATCATCACGAGCGTGATGACCAGGGTGGTCTTCCGGCCGATCTTGTCGCCGAGGTGCCCGAAGACGATGCCGCCGATCGGGCGGGCGAGGAACCCGGCCCACAGCGTGACGAACGCCAGCAGGGTGCCCATGCCCGCAGGCAGGGTGTCGGAGAAGAACACCTGCCCGAAGACCAGCGCGGACGCGGTGCCGTAGATGTAGAAGTCGTACCACTCGATCGTGGTGCCGATGAACGAGGCGATGCCCGCCCTCCGTGCTTTCGTCTCGGCCTCGGTCCGCTTCGGTGGTGCCGTGGTCATGTAGTGCCCTCTCTCGCCAAGGGGAGTGGATGAAAACCAGCTCGCTGCAGTGAGACTCGCATCACAGGATCCATGCCGTCCAATACTTCTCCAGCCGGGGATTATTACCGATCTGGTCATAATGTGGGAAACCCTGCGCACGCTGGAGCGATGGACATCGCCGGCACCGTCCTGCCGTCGACGTCACTCCGCGGGGCCCGATGTCACTCCGCCGGGCCCGCCCGCGCCACCGCCCGCGCGTCCCGGACACCCGGCACGGACAGGATCACCGGCGCGGTGACCGCGACCTCCACGTCCCAGTCATCGACCTCACAGGACACGACCTCGGTGCGCATCCGCCCCGCGACCTCCCGCGCCGCATCGCACGCCGCATCGGTGCCGCGGTCCAGACCGACGGCCGCGGCGAGAGCGGACAGATCCGCCGCCGACTGCGCGCGGTGCCGCACCGCGACCGCCGAGCCGACGTGCACGAGCATCGCCGTGACCACCACCAGGGCCGCGAGCGCGCAACATGCCAGCACCGTGGCGGCACCGCGGTCGTCGGAGATCCCCGAACTCACCGGCCGCCCCCGCTCCACCCCGGCACCGTGGGTTCGAGGGCAGCCACCGCCTCCGCGGAGATGTTCACGAGCGGAAGAAGTGGGCTGTGTGCCCGCACGGTCGCGACGACGAATTCCCCCTCGGTCCGGACCGATACGTCGGCGCCGTCCGGGGCCACTCTCTGCGCCGCGGAGATCGCCGACTCGTGATCTCCGCGGGCGGCGAGCCGGGCGGCCTCACGGGCCGAATCGACACACCGGACGTGCAGCGTCACCGCGGTGATCGCGCCGACACACAGCACGACCACCGCGACGATCGACGCGATCGCAATCGCCGCCTCCACCGTGACGCCGCCTGCCTCCGACCGGCGCAGGTTCTCGGCGGACCTCATCACACCGCGGTGTTCAGCGCTTTGTCGATGATGTTCGTCAACGCCGTGACGATGCTGTCGCCGGTGACGACCGAATACAGGACGGCCCCGAACGCCGCGGCCGCGATCGTGCCGATCGCGTACTCGGCCGTCGACATGCCGTCCTCGTCCGCCGCGAGCAGAGCGAAGTGCGCCGTCAGTGCCCGCACTGCCGCCAGAGACCGGATTCCGTGTTTCATGATGTTCCCCCTTCAGAGTGTCCGGCGCAGCGGTTCTGCGCCGGAAGTATCTGCGTGTCACAGCAATCCGCCGTCCAGCACCCGCGAGGCCAGCCCGACGACGACCGGGATGATCCCGAGGCAGATGAACGCCGGCAGGAAGCACAACCCGAGCGGACCGCTGATGAGTACGCCCGCTCGTTCGGCCGATGCCGCGGCCAGGTGCTCGACCTGGGTGCGGCCGTCGGCGGCGAGTTCCGTCATCGAACCGGCAAGCGACGAACCCGAAGCCGCAGACCGTCGCGCCATCCGGGCGAGCGATTCGGTGGCCGGGTCCGACGCCGCCGCCTCCCATGCGGTCGCCGCGTCGGCCCCCAGCGCGAGCAGGTCTGCGGCGCGGCGGAGCGATTCCGACAGCGGCGCCGGCGCCGACCGCGACACGGCCTGCGCCGCGGTTGCGACCGGCAACCCTGCGCGCAGGCACGCTGCCAGCAGGTCGAAGGCGGCGGCGGTCGCGAGCGGATCCTCGCGGCGCGTGGGGTCGTCCGCCGGGGCCGCCGGGTCACCCGCGCCGCCGGCGTCGCCGCGCAGTCGCTGCACCGGCGATCTGGGTGCGGGAAGAACCAGCACGGCGCACGCGAGGAGAAGTACCGCGCCCCAGATCATCCCGTCACCCGTCCGGTGATCCGGTCGGTCCACAGCAGTCCCGCGCACACCAGCCCCGCACCGAGCAGCAGCAGGATGCCGCCCAACCCTCCGCCGAACAGCACCGTCAGCGGGGATGCCCCCATCATCTGACCGAGGCCGACACCCAGGAGCGGCAGCCCGGCCAGTACGGTCGCCGTCGCCCTCGCCCCGGCGAGCGACGCCTCGGTTCGCTGACGGAAGCGACTGCGCCCCAGGAGGTCCGTCCGCGCCGCCTCGAGCAGTTCCGCCAGCGCGAGACCGTGCGCGTCGGCCACCGCCCAGATGTCGGCGATCCGCCCCAACTCGGTGCCGACACGGGAGTCCGCGATCCGGAACCCGTCGGCGGCGGATCCCCCGAGCCGCGAGCGCGCCGAAGCGGCCCGGAACGCCGCCGACACACTGCCCACCGATTCGTCGGCCGCCGTCTGACATGCCGAAGCGGGATGCGCGCCCACCCGGAGTTCCGCCGTCACCACCTCGAGGCCCGCCAGCACGACGCGCAGATCGGCGTTCTTCGCTTTCGCCAACCGACGTCGACTCAACCTGAACCGCACTGTTGCACAGACGATCACCGCGGCCAGAACCGCGCAGATCCCACCCAGTTCGTACACGACCGGAGCGCAGACGAGCGCTACCGGAACCGCCCAGGGCAGACGCATCCGCCGCCGGGAGCCTTCCCGTCCGGTCACCGCGAGCAAGCGCGGACGCGACCGCGCGGACGGCACGGCCAGTACCGCGCACGCCAGCACCACCAGACCTGCGATCACGACGCCTCCCGAGGAGAAGCCGCCGGTTCCCGCCGAGAACACCAGTGGCGGAGCCGGTCCACCGCCGGCCCCTCCCCCGTGTCGTGGCTCCAGGCGGGAACGATCGTGACGCGTCCGTGCTCGTCGCGGGTGACGACACCGATCTGCGTCAACTGGCGCACCCCGCTCGACGACCGGTGGACGTGCAGGATCACCTGCACGGCCGCGGCCAGCTGACTGTGCAGCGCCGCGCGGTCCATTCCGCCCAGTGCCGCAAGCGCTTCGAGCCGGGCGGGCACCTCCTCGGGCGAGTTGGCGTGCACCGTTCCGGCCCCGCCGTCGTGCCCCGTGTTGAGCGCCGTGAGCAAATCGACTACTTCGGCGCCGCGCACCTCGCCCACCACGATCCGGTCGGGTCGCATACGGAGGGACTGCCGGACCAGGTCCCGGACGGTCACCTCGCCCACGCCCTCGACGTTGGGTGCCCGGGCCACCAGCCGGACGACGTGCGGGTGCGTCGGCGCCAACTCTGCGGCGTCCTCCACACACACGATCCGTTCGGCCGGATCCACGGCCCCCAGCAGCGCGGCCAGCAGCGTGGTCTTCCCCGCCCCGGTGCCGCCGGTGACCAGGAAGGCGAGGCGTGCGTGCACGATCTTCACCAGCAGATCGTGGGCCGCCCCGGTCACGGCGCCGCCCGCGACGAGCGCGCCCAGCCCCTGGGTGGCCGGGCGCAGCACCCGCAGCGACAGGCAGGTGCCGCCCTGCGCCACGGGGGCGAGGACGGCATGCAGCCGCACACCGAACGAGCCGTTCCCGACGTCCCGCAGCCTTCCGTCGACCCACGGCTGAGCGTCGTCGAGGCGGCGGCCGGCGGACAGCGCGAGCCGCTGTGCGAGTCGGCGCACCGCTGCCTCGTCTGTGAACCGGACCGCTGCGCGTTCGAGTCCGCGGCCGCGGTCGACCCACACCCGGTCCGGCGCCGTGACGAGCACGTCCGCGACACCGGGTTCGGTCAGCAGCGACTCGAGCGGGCCTGCGCCGGTGAGTTCGGTCATGAGCACCCGCAACGCACCGAGCAGGTCGGTGTCGCCGAGCACACCGCCGGACTCGGTCCGGATGGCCGCGGCGACCGTCGCCGGTGTCGGCTCGCCGGACGTGTGCGCGAGCCGTTCACGCACCCGGTCGAGTAGGTCGGGGGTGACGAGGGAACTCATGCCGCCCACTCCCGTGTCCGCGGCCTGCTGCCGACGGTGTCGAGGACCGCCTCGGACGCGGCGCCCAGCGGGGAGCGCCGCCCCGGCCGCAGACCGCCGTGTTCGAGCATTCCGGTGAGCGCGCGCTCGGCGCGCATCGACGCGATCAGCGGCAGGTCGAGGACCTCCGCCACGTCGGCGCCGCGAAGCCCGCCCGGTGCCGGGCCACGGACCACGAGTCCCTGGTTGGGATTCCGTTCGGTGATCCACTGCGCCACCTTCCCCGCGGCGATGCAGGCTCGGACTGTCGCGGGCACGACGAGGACCACGAGGTCGGCGAGTTCGAGGACGACTTCGCTGACCGGGCCCGGGAACCGCGACACGTCGCACACGACCAGGTCACCGGCCTGTCGCCCGGCGTCGGTGACAGCGCGGACCGCGGCCGCCGTCGGTCCCGCACCGGCCCCTGTCCTGCTGCAGGCGAGGACCCGCAGGTGCTCGCCGCGCGCGGGCAGCGCGTCCCGGAGCGCGCCCGAAGAGATCCGGCCGCCTTCGATCGACAGACCCGACCACCGCAGTCCGGGCACGTCCTCGATGCCCAGCAGCACATCGAGCCCGGATCCCCACGAGTCGGTGTCGAGCAGCAAGGTGGGCTGCGACCGCGTCGCCGCAGTGAGGGCTGTCGCGGCCGCCAGGGTGGACGCGCCGGCCCCGCCGCACCCGCCGACCACGGCGACGACGGTTCCGTCCGCGTCGGGCCGCTGGGGTTGCTCGCCGAGAACGGCGACCAGGGCCGACTCGTCGTCGGGCACGGCCAGCACGTGTTCGGCACCGACCGCGGTCGCGATCCGCCACTCGTCGATGCCCGGCGGCCCGTCGCACAGCAGGACGACCCGGCGCCGGCGTGGGAGCCGGTTGCGGCACGCGGCGGCAGCGCGTGCGTCGAGCACGACGATCGGCGCGCTGCCCCAGACGTGCCGGGCGTCGGCGACCTCGGCCTCGTTCAGCGTCCGGTCGGCCGCTGCCGCCACGCGCCTGATGCTGTGCAGCAGCACCGGATCGTCGACCAGAACCAGCACTTCGCCACCGTCTCGTGCGTCCATGCAGCGAGCGTGCCCGTTGCCCGGGACCGCGGAAAGGTGCTCTTTTCGAATTGTGGACAACTTCGGGGCTGGGGATAAAAACTGGTACCACCGCACCAATTTTTGAAGAGCAGAAAGCACAGGGCGGCGGACCGGCCGCAGACAGAGGACGACCCTCGCCAGGGGGGGAGGAGGCGAGGGTCGTCAGTGTTCAGCCCCGGGGGGTCGGGCTGAACATCGTCCGGATCAAATCCGGACATCAGCAATACTACACCTCACCAGATCAGTATTTGCAAGTTCAACTGTTCAAATGTTTTACGGTGTCGGAGATACCGAACGCCCCTGTTCCGGGCGGTCACACGGAACACGCATCCAGGGCCGAAGTCCGCATATCCTTGGAAATTGTGACCGCGAAGCCACAGAGAAGTGCCAAGACAGGTCGACACACCGAGACGGGTCGGGTTGCCGCATTCTTCGACCTCGACAAGACGATCATCGCGAAATCCAGCACCCTCGCGTTCAGCAGACCGTTCTTCGACCAGGGCCTGATCAATCGACGGTCCGTCCTCAAGAGCAGCTACGCGCAGTTCCTGTTCCTGCTGTCCGGCGCGGACCACGATCAGATGGAACGGATGCGCGCCTACCTCACGAGCATGTGCGCGGGCTGGAACGTCGAGCAGGTCCGGTCCGTCGTCGCCGAGACCCTCCACGACATCGTGGACCCCCTGGTGTTCGCGGAGGCCGCCGACCTCATCGCGGACCACAAGCTGCGGGGTCACGACGTCATCGTCGTCTCGGCGTCGGGCGAGGAGGTGGTGACGCCGATCGCCGAAGCACTCGGGGCGACCCGCAGCATGGCCACCCGCATGGCGGTCGCGGACGGGCTCTACACGGGCGAGGTGGAGTTCTACTGCTACGGCGACGGCAAGGTCGAGGCGATGCGGCAACTGGCCGACGAATACCACTACGACCTGTCGGCATGCTACGCCTACTCCGACTCCGTGACCGACCTGCCCATGCTGTCCGCGGTCGGCCACCCGACGGCCGTCAACCCGGACCGGGCGCTCCGGAAGTCCGCGGCCGGAAACGGTTGGCCCATATTGACTTTCTCGAATCCGGTCTCCCTCAGGGCGCGACTCCAGGCGCCGTCCGCCACCACCGTGGCGGCCACCGCCGCGGTGAGCATCGGGGCCCTCGTCGCGGGCGCATTCACCTATGGAGTGTTGCGCCGCAAGCGCTGACCGCCGCAACCCGCGACACGGTCACAAACCTGATTTGATACTTGCTGTGAGGGGGGTCACGGGGTACAAAGGAGTTACGGAAGAACGGAAGGCCAAGGTCGACCCAGAAGAGAAGGATCGATCTCCCGACCAGGATTCCCAGCACGGGCACTAGGTACCCACGCGAAGCATAAGCCACTATAAGGGCAAAAGCGTTGTGGGCCTGCGAGACTCGAGTCTTCACCGGCAAGGACCCTGCACAGGTTGCAAGGACGACCCGACGATATTCGGACTCTCGCCGAGGCCACCTACACAACCCACCATTGCACGCTTGGTAACCGGTTGTCCGTGCTAACGGGCGGCGAAGTCGACACCAGTCGGCAGCGCCGCCCGTTTCACATGTTCGGGAACGTGTTGCAGTGCAACGGCTTCGATTTAACTCGCCGCTGCTTCCGCGATCGACGTGGCCTCGCGGGCTCCGGCCTCCAGCGCACCGCAGCAGAGGACGACCCAGCTCCCGACCCCCTCCGGCTCGCCCGAGGCGAAGGCCGCGGCCCCGTTGCGGTACGCCTGCTGCCGGCGCAGCCAGCTGACCTCCGGAACCCCGAGATTGTGGGGATCGAGCCCGCTCGACACCGAGACCAGACGGGACGCGGCGCGCGCGACGATGCCGTCGCCCACCCCGAACGGCCTCAGCGTCAACAATTCCCCGTGCACCACCGCCGCCAGAACCGGCGCGGGTGCGGCCGTTCCCCCCGTCACCAGCTGAGCCAGACCGTCCAGCCGCTCCGCGACACCGGACCCGGCTCGTGGCCTGCCGAGCAGTTCCTGATCCTCCACGAGGTCGGCCGCAGCGAGCAGGTGCAGCCGCGCGAGGGCCTGCAGTGGCGCGCGCTGCCACGTGGACTGCAGAAGCGTCAGGGCGTCACCGTCGAGAGCCTGCCCGACGCGCAGGGCACCCGACAGGATGGGGTCGCCGGCCTCGCCGGGGGCGGGCAGTTCGGTGCTGCCCCCGTCCAGCGACGCCGAGGCGCGGGCCGCCCGGACGGCCGCCTCGGCCGCCGTGGTCGGCCAGCCGCGCCGGTTGGTCTTGTGGCGGTGAACCGCGCCGAGCGCGTCGCGCGCACGGTTCGCGGCTTCGCGCACACCGGGTAGGTCGACGAGGGGCTGCAACGGGTCGCTCACGTACCGGAACGCTACCCGGCGCCGCCGCGGGTCAGGCGCCGAGCCGGATCGATCCGCCGGGAATCGCGTCCAGCAGCTTCCGCGTGTACTCCTCCTTCGGGGACGTGAAGACCTCGTCGGTGGTGGCTTTCTCCACGATCGCGCCTGCGGACATGACGAGTACGTCATCGGCGATCTGCCGCACCACCGCCAGGTCGTGGGTGATGAACAGATATGTCAGACCCAGCTCCGCCTGCAGGTCGTTCAGCAGCGTGAGGATCTGATCCTGGACCAGCACGTCGAGCGCCGACACCGCCTCGTCGCACACCACCATCTCGGGCTGCAGCGCCAGCGCCCGGGCGATCGCCACCCGCTGCCGCTGGCCACCGGACAGCTCGTTCGGGAACCGCCGCATCACCGAAGCAGGCAACGCCACCTTGTCCAGCAGGTCGCGTACCCGCGCTTCCCGTTCCGCCTTCGTCCCCACCTTGTGGGTGCGCAGGGGCTCCTCGACGGTGCGGAAGATCGAGTACATCGGGTCGAGCGTGCCGTACGGATTCTGGAAGATCGGCTGCACCCGGCGGCGGAACGCGAGCGTCTCCCTGCGGTCCAGCGTCGCGACGTCCTTGCCGTCGAACACCACGTTCCCCGCCGTCGGAGCGAGCAGTCCGAGCACCATCTGCGCGACCGTCGACTTGCCCGACCCGGACTCGCCGACGATGGCCGTGGTCGTGCCGCGCCGGACCGCGAACGACACGTCGTCGACGGCGGTGAAGTCGGTGGACTTCCGCAGCCCGTGGCGGATCTTGAACACCTTGGTCAGTCCGGTGGCCACGACCACGTCGTCGGTGGCCTTGCCGAATTCGACGCCGATCTGCCCGTGCTGTTCGGCCTCACCCACCACCTCGAGAGCGTGTTCCCGGATGTCCGCCCGGGCCAGCGAAGAACTCCGGCGTTGCGACGCCAGCGACGGCGCCGCGGCCACCAGTTTCCGGGTGTACGGGTGACGCGGCCGCTGCAGGATCTCCAGCGCGGGCCCCGCCTCGACCACCCGTCCCTTGCTCATCACGATCAGGTGCTCGGCCCGCTCGGCGGCCAGACCGAGGTCGTGGGTGATGAGCAGGACCGCGGTGCCGAGTTCGTCGGTGAGACCGTCGAGGTGGTCGAGGATCTGACGTTGGACCGTGACGTCGAGGGCGGACGTGGGCTCGTCCGCGATCAGCAGTTGCGGGCGGGCCGACAGCCCGATGGCGATGAGCGCGCGCTGGCGCATGCCCCCGGAGAATTCGTGCGGATACTGGCCCAGCCGGTTCTCGGCGTCGGCGAGGCCGGCCTCCTTGAGGAGTTCGGCGGCCCGCGCCTTCGCGGCCTTTCCCTTCGCGATCCCGTTGGCCTCCAACGCCTCCTCGATCTGGAACCCGACCTTCCACACCGGGTTGAGGTTGGACATCGGGTCCTGCGGGACGAGGCCGATCTTCTTGCCGCGCAGCGCGACGAACTCGCGCTCGGACGCCTCCGCCAGGTCCTGACCCTCGAACAGGATCTGACCGCCCGTCACCTGTCCCGTCCCGGGTAGCAGGTTGATGATCGCGTGGGCGGTGGTCGACTTACCCGAACCGGATTCCCCGACGATCGCCACCGTCTGCCCCGGATACACCGTGAGACTGACACCGCGCACCGCGGGCACGAGCCCGGAATGGGACTGGAACGACACCTCCAGGTCCCGGATCTCGAGCAGCGGCACCTCGTCGGCCGAATCCTGCGGTCCCGCCGGATCGTTCGCGGTCATCGCGCTCACCTCTTCCGGGCCTTGGGATCGAGCGCGTCCCGGAGAGCGTCCCCCATCATGATGAAACCGAGTACCGTGATCGCCAGCGCGGTCGCCGGATAGAACAGGATCGGCGAACCCTGACGCAGCGTGACCTGGGCGGTGCTGATGTCTCCGCCCCACGAGATCTCGGTGGACGGCAGCCCGATACCGAGGAACGACAGCGTCGCCTCGGCCACGATGTAGATGCCGAGGGAGATGGTCGCGATCACGATGATCGGGGCCAGGGAGTTCGGCAGCACGTGCCGGACGAGGGTGCGCACGTTCGAGACGCCGAGCGCCCGCGACGCCATCACGTAATCGTTGCTCTTCGCCGAGATCACCGCGCCACGAGCGATTCTCGCCATCTGCGGCCACCCGAACAGAGCAAGGACGACGATCAGCGTCCAGATGGTGCGGTTGGTGAACAGCTGCATCAGGACGATCGCGGCGAGGATGAGCGGGATGCCGAAGAAGATGTCGGCGACCCGGGACAGCAGCGAGTCCACCGCGCCGCCGTAGAACCCGGCGACCGAACCGAACACCACGCCCACCACGAGCACGATCGATGTGACACCGACACCCACCAGCACCGACGCCCGCGCCCCGTGGATCGTGCGGGAGTAGATGTCGCAGCCCTGCTTGTCGAATCCGAACCAGTGGCCCGCCGACGGTCCCTGCATGCTGAACGCAAGATCGCAGAACCGGGGATCGGTGCTGGTGAACAGGTCCGGAAACGCCGCCACGGCGACCACCACGACGATGATCACCGACGCAACGAGGAACAGCGGACGCTTACGCAGATCGCGCCACGCATCCGACCACATGCTCGTCGGTGGCTGGTCGATGTGGACGGCGTCGGTCTCCCCCGGCGCCGCCACTTCCTCGGGTGCCACGAAATGCGCCTGCCGGGTCTTCCGGTCGCCCGTTCCGGCGGACGCGTTCTCCACTTTCTCAGACATAGCGAATCCTCGGGTCGAGCGCGGCGTACAGGAGATCGACGATCAGGTTGGCGAGCAGATAGATGACGATCAGCACCGTCACGAAGGACACCACCGTGGGCGCCTCACCGCGGGTGACCGCCTGATAGATCGTGCCGCCGACACCGTTGATATTGAAGATGCCCTCCGTGACGATCGCGCCGCCCATCAGGGTGGCGAGATCGGCGCCGAGGAAGGTGACGACCGGGATCAGCGAGTTCCGCAGCACGTGCACCTGCACCACCCGGCGTCGCGAAAGACCCTTGGCCGTCGCGGTTCTCACGTAGTCGGCGGTGAGGTTCTCGGCGACCGACGTCCGCGTGAGACGGAGCACGTACGCGAACGACACCGACCCGAGGACGAAGGCGGGCAGCAGCAGATTCTTGAAACTGGTATTGCCCCCGACCGTCGGCGGCACCAGCCCCCACTTCACGCCGATGAAGAACTGGGCGAGGAAACCGATGACGAATATCGGGATCGCGATGATCACCAGGCTGACGAGGAGGACGGAACTGTCGAAGATGCCGCCCTTGCGGAGCCCGGCGAACAGGCCGAAACCGATCCCGAAGATCCCCTCGATCGCGAGCGCCATCAGAGACAACTTGATGGTGATGGGAAAGGCCTGCGCCAGAACCTCACTGACAGGGCGACCGGAGAAGGACGTACCGAAGTCGAGCGTGAAGATGCCCTTCAGATACAGGAAGTACTGCATCAGGAACGGCTGGTCGAGGTGGTACCGGGCACGCAGCTGCGCCGCCACCGCGGGGCTGAGGGCCTTGTCCCCCGCCAACGCTGCGATCGGGTCCCCGGGCAGCAGGAACACCATCGCGTAGATCAGGAACGTGGCCCCGATGAACACGGGAATCATCTGGAGCAAACGGCGACCGACGTACCAGAGCATCGGATCACCTCCTATTCGTCGGGGGCCGTGACGTCAGGAATCCGGAGCCTCGGCCCGTACTCCCGAACGGGGCCTCGAACTGACAGCTCGCGGCCCCACCCGTCGGAGAAAACTCCCGTGCGTCAGTTCTTCTCGATGTCCGAATACATCGGGATGCCCTTCCAGTCGATGACCACGTTCGACACGTTCTCGGACCAGCCGCTCGCCGCGTTGCGGTACCACGTCGGGACCGCGGGCAGGTCGTGCAGGAGAACCTCCTGCGCCTGGTTCAGCAGGTCCTGGGCCTTGTCGGGATCGACCTCACCCGCGGAGGCGCGCAGCAGCCGGTCGAACTCGGGGTTCGAGTAGTCGCCGTCGTTGGAGCTGCCGCCGGTCTGGTAGTTCTGCGCGAGGAATCCGTACTGCTGCGGGTAGTCGCCCTGCCACCCCGAACGGAACGCGCTGGGGATGGTCCGGTTGGTGGCCTCCGTGCGGATCTGCGCGAACGTCGGGTACTCCTTGCCCTTCGCGTCGATACCGAGCGTGTTGCGGATGTTGTTGGCGGTGGCGTCGACCCACTCCTTGTGGCCGCCGTCGCCGTTGTACGCGATCTCGAAACTGCCCGACCACGGGGCGATGGCGTCGGCCTGGGCCCACAGCTTCTTCGCCGCCTCCGGGTCGTACTTCAGGTTGCCGTTGCCGACGAGCGAATCCGACCAGCCCTCGATGGCGGGGCTGGTGAAGTCGAGCGCGGGGGTGCGGGTGTTGTTGTAGATCTGCTGGGTGATCTGGTCGCGGTTGATCGCCATCGAGATGGCCTGCCGGCGCAGCGTGCCCTCCTCACCGCTGAAGTGCGGCAGGCGGCCCGGGATCGTGAACGTCTCGATCGTCGCGGACGGCTGATTCACGGTCCGGCCCGGCAGGTCGGTCTCGAACGTGGTGACCGCGCTCGGCGGCACCTGGTCGAGCACGTCGACGTTGCCCGCGAGCAGATCCGTGTACGCCGTGTCGAGGCTGTTGTACATGACGAAGTCGACGCCGGCGTTCTTCGGCTTGCGGTTGCCGTTGTAGTCGGGGTTCACGACGGTGTCGATCCGCACGTTGTGCTGCCACGCCCCGGGTCCCGACATCATGTACGGACCGTTGCCGACGGGATTCTCCCCGAACGCGGCCATGTCCTGGTACGCCACCGCCGGCAGCGGGTAGTACGCGGCGAACCCGAGACGGTCCGGGAAGGCGGACTCGGGTTGCTTCAGTTCGATCGTGAACGTCGAGTCGTCGACCACCTTCAGTCCCGACATGGTCTGCGCCGTGGGGTTCTCGGCAGCCACCTCGTCGTAGCCCTGGATCGGGTCGAAGAAGGACGCCTGGAGCTGCGCGTTCGTCGACAGCGCGCCGTAGTTCCAGGCGTCGACGAACGAGGCCGCGGTGACGGGTGTGCCGTCCGTGAACGTCCAGCCGTCCTTCAGTTTCACGGTGAAGTTCTTGCCGTCGGTCGTCTCGATGGACTCGGCGACCTCGTTGTTCACGCCACCGTCGGAGTCGTAGGACACGAGTCCCGCGAACAGCGCATCGACGACGCGGCCACCCTGGTTCTCGCTGGTATTGGTGGGAATCAACGGATTCTGCGGTTCACCCGCCCAGGCGTTGACGATGCCGCTACCACCTCCGCCCGACGAGTCACCGGACGAGCAGGCGGACAGCATCCCTGCTGCCAGGCCGACCGCCAGAACGGCGGTTGCCACACGTGTGATGCGCAAGACGTTCCTCCCAGATCTGCATGGTTCCGGGCAGCGGTGCCGGGCGCAGCCCGAACGATGGGATGACGATAAGTCAACGTTTCAATTTGTGTGGCCACGACGGGTGAAACTCGTGGAATCGGCATCCGATCGAAACATCGCCGGCGCGGGGGTCGCCACTCGTCGTCCGCGCTTGCCGTCCGTCGCGCCCATTCGACCGATCGTCGCAGAATATGGGCATGCAACCCTGTGCAACGGTGCGCTCGGGAGCCCTTGTGACTACCCTCACACGTGCTAGAAGTGCCGAAGTCGAGACTGGAAAGAAGGCCGGCCCACAATGACCAGTGCAGCACAGGCGAGCGGAGCGACGGGGGCGACGGGGGCGACGGAGAAGGCGGACCATTCCGATGCCGCCCCGCAGGTGTATCCGCCGAGCCCCGAGTTCACCGCCACTGCGAACGCCGGACCCGAACTCCAGGCTGCCGCGGACGAGGACCGACTCGCATTCTGGGCCACGCAGGCCGAGCGCCTGCACTGGCACACACCGTTCTCCGAGGTACTCGACTGGTCCGACGCACCCGTCGCGAAATGGTTCGTCGGCGGACAACTCAACGTCGCCTACAACTGCGTCGACCGCCACGTCCTCGCCGGCAACGGCGACCGCGTCGCCATCCACTTCGAAGGCGAACCGGGCGACACCCGCGACCTGACCTACAACGACCTGCTCACCGAAGTCAGCAAGGCCGCCAACACCTTCACCGACCTCGGACTCGTCGCCGGCGACCGCGTCGCGATCTACATGCCGATGATCCCCGAGGCCATCGTCACCATGCTCGCCTGCGCCCGCCTGGGCCTGACCCACTCCGTGGTCTTCGCCGGCTTCTCCGCCAGCGCCCTGCGCTCGCGCATCGACGACGCCGAAGCCAAACTCGTCGTCACCGTCGACGGGCAGTGGCGCCGCGGCCAGGCCGCACCCCTCAAGGCCGCCGTCGACGAGGCCGTCGACGGGGCCGCGTCCGTCGAGCACGTTCTCGTCGTCAAGCGCACCGGCATCGACGTGGAGGTCGCCGACGGCCGGGACCTGTGGTGGCACGAGACCGTCGACAAGGCGTCCGGCACCCACGACGCGCAGCCGTTCGACGCCGAGCACCCGCTGTTCATCCTCTACACCTCCGGCACCACCGGAAAGCCCAAGGGCATCATCCACACCTCCGGCGGCTACCTCACCCAGGCGTCGTACACCCACCACAACGTCTTCGACCACAAGGCCGGGCAGGACGTGTACTGGTGCACCGCCGACATCGGCTGGGTCACCGGCCACAGCTACATCGTCTACGGGCCGCTGTCCAACGGTGTCACCCAGGTGGTCTACGAGGGCACCCCGAACTCCCCCGACGAGCACCGCCACTTCCAGATCATCGAAAAATACGGCGTCAGCATCTACTACACCGCCCCCACCCTGGTGCGCACGTTCATGAAGTGGGGCCGCGACATTCCCGACGCCCACGACCTGTCCAGCATCCGGCTCCTCGGCTCGGTCGGCGAACCGATCAACCCCGAGGCGTGGAAGTGGTTCCGCGAGGTGATCGGCGGAAACCAGGCCCCCATCGTCGACACCTGGTGGCAGACCGAGACCGGCGCCATCATGATCTCCCCGCTGCCCGGGATCACCGCCACCAAACCCGGCTCCGCGATGGCGCCGCTGCCCGGCATCTCCGCGAAGATCGTCGACGACGACGGACACGAACTCGGTGCCGGCGGCTCCGGCTACCTCGTCCTCGACAAGCCGTGGCCGGCGATGCTCCGCGGCATCTGGGGCGACATGGACCGCTACCGCGAAACCTACTGGTCCCGCTACCCCGAGCAGGGCTGGTACTTCGCCGGTGACGGCGCCAAGTACGACGACGACGGCGCCCTGTGGGTCCTCGGCCGCGTCGACGACGTCATGAACGTCTCCGGCCACCGCATCTCCACCTCCGAGGTCGAATCCGCCCTCGTCGGCCACCACGGTGTCGCCGAGGCCGCCGTCGTCGGCGCCGCCGACGACACCACCGGCCAGGGCATCGTCGCGTTCGTCATCCTCCGCGAAGGTGTCGAGAACACCGGCGACACCCTCATCGCCGAACTCAAGGCCGAGGTGTCCCGGGAGATCAGCCCGATCGCCAAGCCCCGCCAGATCACCATCGTCCCCGAACTCCCCAAGACCCGCTCGGGCAAGATCATGCGGCGCCTGCTCAAGGACATCGCCGAGGGCCGCGACCTCGGCGACACCTCCACCCTCGTCGACCCCAAGGTCTTCGACGCCATCCGCGGCAAGTAGGGCGCTCCGCGCCCCGTGAGTGGTTGACGAGTCCCTGCACTCCTCAACCACTCACGGGCGGCGAAGCCGCCACAGCGTCTGCTCCTCGCCGATCCCCTTCAGCCCGGTGGTGAAGACGTCGCACCGGTAGCCGGACGTCGCGAGCAGCGGCGCCACCTCCGGGTCGTCGTGAACGGCCCGGGACAGAACGATGTCGCCGCCCGCAGCACAGCCCTGCACCCGCGCCGCCAGGTTGACCGTCGCACCGAAGTAGTCGGTCCGGCCATCGTTGTCGATCATCACGGCAGGCCCCTGGTGCAACCCGACTTTCAACGACACCGAGTCGTCGTCGCCGAGGTGCCTGCGACGAAACTCGTCCCAGCCCGCCTGCATCGACGCCGCAGCCGACCAGGCCTCCCGCGCGTCCGCGAACGTCGCCATGACCGCGTCACCCATCTGCTTCACGACGCTGCCGTTCTCGCTCACCACCGCGTCACGCAGGTAGTGGAAATGGCTTTGCACGAACGCGAACGCCCGAACGTCCCCGATCCGCTCGTACAGGGCGGTCGAACCGCTCAGATCCGTGAACAGCACCGCCAGGTTCGCGATCCCGATCTCGTCGCCCGGCGCCACCCCCTGATCCGGGAACAGGTCCTGGAAACCGTCGAGCGACGTCACGAGCGCGCCGGTCGCCGCGGCGTCCTTCCACCGCTCCCGCTCGACCACCACCAGCGCCTCACCGGGAAGCCGGTTCGCGACCTCCAGCAGGCAGGCACCGTCGGTGCCGGGCGCATCACGCACCCGGAGTTCCCCGGGGCCGCAGTCGACCCGAAGCGTGCCACCGGCCGGACCGACCTCGCAGGCCACCGGGGTACCCACCTGGTAGCACCGGATACGCAGCCACCCGGGGTCGAGTTCGAGTCGCTCGCAGCGCCGCTCCCCCGGTTCGAGCCGCAACTGCGCCACCGCCGACGGCGAATTCGCCGGACCACCGATGCAGTACCGGGCCCGCTCCGCCCGGCGGACGGCCGGGTTGACGTCGAAACGGATCTCCACCGACCGCGCGAGGTCGGTGTCGAACGCGATGTCGCAGGTGTCGCAGTGGACGCGGCTCGGCAACTGTCGAATGTGGGCGGCGTCCTCGCGGGCCGTCCGGCAGACCGGGCACAGCACGCTCCAGTTCAGGTCCAGCAGACCGCAGTCCGCGGCGTGGAGGAAGACGTACAGCAGCTGTATCCGGTCGGTACCCCAGCGGTCCGCAAGCTCGAACGGGCGCATGCCCGTCACCTCCAGGTCGGACGCGGTCCGCAAGTGGGACTCCAAGCGCCCGATCAGGTTCGGGGCGTCGTGCGAGCGCGACAGCTGCGCCGTGCGGAATTCCAGCCGGCCTGCGTCGAGTTGCTCCGGCGGCGGCAGGGCGGGGACGGCATGCGTCTGCGGGTCGCGGACGTGTCGTTCCAGCGCGTGCGCGAGCACCACCGTCTTCCGTATGCCCTTGCGCGCCAGCAGCGTTCGCGCGGCGATCGCGCCGAACCGGGTACGCGGGACGATCCGGGCGAACACCTCGACCTCGGTCCCGTCGGCGGCCGGGTAGAGCCGGACACCCGTGGACACCTCCGCGAGCGGACCGCGGGCGAAACGGCGAAGGACCCGATAGAACCGGCCCTCGACCCATTCGAACGGGAACTCCTCGTACCGCACCCGCCGCCCGTACGAACGGGTCTCCGCCGAATAGTGCCCCTTGCGGCGCCGGTCCAGCATCGGAGCGAAGTGCACCGGAGACAGGTCTATGTTGCGATTGAGCCGATCGGTATCGGCGAGGAACGACCACAGATCCTGCTTCGGCAGCCGGATCCGGGCCGTCCTGGACAGCAGCACGGCTTTCGCCATGCAAGAACTATAGGCCGCTCCGCGGCTTGTGAGTGGTTGACGAGTCCCTGGACTCGTCAACCACTCACAGGCGCTACGCGCCTACGTCGTCGAGGGACTCGTTCTTCGTCTCCTTCATCACCAGCAACGCGATGAACGTGAGCGCGGCGGCGATCAGCAGGTAGATGCCCACCCAGCCGACGCCGTACGACGTGGCGAGCCAGGTGGCGATGAACGGTGCGACGGCGGCGCCGAGGATGCTGGCGGTGTTGTAGGCGATCCCCGAACCCGTGTAGCGCACGTTGGTCGGGAACAGCTCGGGCAGTACGGCGCTCATCGGCCCGAACGTCATGCCCATCAACAACATTCCGATTGCCAGGAACACGAGCATGCGGGCGTTGCCCATGCCGTCCTGGTTCAGCATGACACCGAACGTGAGTCCGAACAGCATGATGAACCCGGTGATCGTGAGCAGCGTGATGCGGCGACCGTAGCGGTCGGCCAGCCACCCCGACACGGGGACCGCGGCGGCGAAGAACAGGACCGCGATCAGCTGCAGGACCAGGAAGTCGGTGTAGTGGAACCCGGCTCCCGTACCGCCCTGGGCGGGGGTCTTGCCAGTGCCGTAGCTCAGCACCCAGGTGGTCATGATGTAGAAGAGCGTGTAGGTGGCGAGCATGACGAACGTGCCGATGATCAGCTGACGCCAGCTGGACTTGAACACCTCGGCGATCGGGGTCCTCACCTTCTCGCCGCGCGCGACGGCGCGGGCGAACACGGGTGTCTCCTCCAGCTTGAGCCGCACGTACAGGCCGATCATCACCATGATCGCGCTGAGCAGGAACGGGATACGCCAACCCCAGGTGAGGAATGCGCCGTCCAGGTCGGGGCTGCTGTTGTCGTGGTCCATGAACAGCGTGATGATCAGGAACAGACCGTTGGCGAGGAAAAAGCCGATCGGCGCACCCAGCTGCGGCCACATGGCCGCCCAGGCCCGCTTGCCCTTCTGGGCGGTCTCGGTCGCGAGCAGCGCTGCGCCACTCCACTCACCGCCCAGTCCCAGCCCCTGGCAGAAGCGCATCAACGCCAGCAGAGCGGGCGCGACGATGCCGATCTGGTGGTAGGTCGGCAGCAGACCGATCACGAACGTGGCGATGCCCATGGTGAGGAGGGAGCCGACGAGCGTCGTCTTGCGTCCGATGCGGTCGCCGAAGTGGCCGAACAGGATCGAACCGAGCGGCCGCGCGACGAAGGCGAGACCGAACGTGGCAAGTGACGCCAGCAGGGCGGTGGTGCCGTTTCCCTTGGGGAAGAACAGATGCGGGAACACGGACACGGCCGCGGTCGCATAGATGTAGAAGTCGTAGAACTCGATGGACGTTCCCACCATGCTCGCGACGACGATCCGGCTTCTGGGTACGCCGGCGACGGTGGCCCCGCCGTCCGGATCTGGCTTCGACGTATCGACGGCACTGCTCACTCGACTTACTCCTGCACGATGCTATTTCAACTATTGGGACGAGAGTCCATTCCTTAGGAATTGAACACCTCGTGTCTTTCGCTTGGCAAATTGGATAAGCTCTTCTCGGTGCGCCGGGAAGTCTGGTCGGCAGAGCATTTGCCGTACCCGGACCACATCGAAAGCGAGCGCCCCCGGTGACCCAGCCCCTCCGCTCCGAACTCTCCCGCTACCTCCGCACCGAGACGGTCGGCGGTTCGATCCTGCTCGCCGCCGCCGCGGTCGCCCTCCTGTGGGCGAACTCCCCCGTCTCGGATTCCTACTTCGCGCTGCGCGACTGGACGATCGGCCCGGAGACGCTCCACCTGAACCTGACACTCGAGACGTGGGCGCAGGACGGGCTGCTGGCGGTGTTCTTCTTCGTCGCCGGCCTGGAACTGAAACGGGAACTGGTGGTCGGCGAACTCGCCGACCGCAAACGTGCGCTGCTCCCGATCATCGCGGCCTGCGGCGGCGTGGTGGTGCCCGCGATCATCGCCGCGACGATCGGCGCCGGAACACCCGGCATGGACCGCGGCTGGGCCATCCCTGTCGCCACCGACATCGCGTTCGCACTGGGGGTGCTGGCGCTGACCGGGTCCCGCATCCCGGCGAGCGCCCGCGTGTTCCTGCTCAGCCTGGCCGTAGTCGACGACCTCCTCGCGATCGTGCTCATCGCCGTCCTGTTCACCAGTTCGATCGCCCTGCTGTGGCTGCTGGGCGCCGCCGTGTGCCTGGCCGTCTACGCCTTCGCCCAGCACCGGCGCATCACCGCCCCACTGCTCTACGTTCCGCTCGCACTGTTCACCTGGTATTGCATGCACCAAGCCGGTATCCACGCCACCCTGGCCGGCGTCGCTCTCGGTCTCCTCACCCGGGTGCGGCGCGACCCTGGAGAACGCGAATCCCCGGCGTCCCGCCTCGAGCACCGCATCCAGCCGCTGTCGGCGGGCTTCTGCGTCCCGGTGTTCGCCCTGTTCGCGTCCGGGGTCGCCCTCAGCAGCGAACTCCTCGGGCAGCTGTTCACCAACCCCATCTCACAATCCGTGATCGCCGGGCTCCTCGTCGGCAAGACCGTCGGCATCTTCGGCATCTCCTGGCTCGCGATCCGCCTGGGTATCGCGAAGAAACCGCGAGCACTGGGGTTCCGGGACATGTTTGCCCTCTCAGTGCTCGGTGCGATCGGGTTCACCGTTAGCCTTCTCGTAGCGGATCTCGCGCTTGCGGGAATCGGTGACGGCAGCGAGGCCGAAATAGCTAAGGTCGCGGTGCTCGTGACATCGTTGACAGCGTCGCTGATCGGATCAGCGTTACTGTGGCGACGCGGTCGGGCCCATGCGGCCCGGCAGGATGACTCGGACGTGCAAGAGCTACCTGGAGGGGTCGACAAGTGAGCAACACTCACGGCAAGGGAGACAGCCCGCGTTATACGGGAGACGGGGTGCCGAACACGGTGTCGTCGATCCCGCTCACGGACGTGGACGCTCAGACACCCGGCGAGGCGAGCCTCGGCACGCTGGTCAAGCATGCGACCGCGCAGGTGTCCACCCTGGTCCGCGCCGAGGTCGAGCTCGCGAAGGCCGAGGTCACCGGTGAGGTCAAGAAGGGCCTGCAGGGCAGCCTGTTCTTCATCCTCGCGTTCACCGTGCTGCTGTTCAGCTCGTTCTTCTTCTTCTTCTTCCTCGCCGAACTCCTCGACGTGTGGATCGCCCGCTGGCTGGCGTTCCTGATCGTCTTCCTGATCATGCTCGTGGTGACGGCGATACTGGCCCTGCTCGGTTATCTGCGGGTACGCAAACTCCGCGCACCCGAGAAGACCATCGACTCCCTGAGGCAGGCCAAGACGGTCCTGCCCACGTCGTACTCGGATGCGGAAGCCCATCTCGCATCGCCCACCGGACGTCACGCGCGGTAACTCGCTCCTGTGGCACCACCCGATCCGTCCACCGTCCGTTTCGACGGCCCCTGGATTCATCGCGACATCCATGCCAACGGAATCCGATTCCACACCGTCGAGGTCGGCGCATCCGCACCGGATGCGCCGCTCGTCGTCCTGCTGCACGGGTTCGCGGACTTCTGGTGGTCGTGGCGGCACCAGCTGACGGCGCTGTCCGCGGAGGGGTACCGGGCCGTCGCCGTCGACCTCCGCGGCTACGGCGATTCCGACAAACCGCCGCGCGGCTACGACGGGTGGACGCTGGCCGGCGACATCGCCGGCCTGATCCGGGCGATGGGCTACGGCGAGGCCACACTCGTCGGGCACGCCGACGGCGGCCTGGTCTGCTGGGCCACGGCAGTCCTGCACGCTCGTCTCGTCCGGTCGATCGCACTGGTCAGCTCGCCGCATCCCCTCGCGCTCAAGCAGGCCGTCCTCCACGACCGCTACCAGCGCAAGGCCCTGCTGCCCTCGTTCGTCTCCTGCCAGGTGCCGTGGCGTCCCGAACGTCGCCTCACCCGGGACAACGGGTCGGAGGTCGAGCGGTTGATCCGCGAACGCTCCGGACCCGGCTGGACGGAGAACCCGGAATTCGACGTCGTGGTGTCACGGATGCGGTCGGCGATCCAGATTCCCGGCACCGCGCACTGCACCCTGGAGTACCAGCGGTGGGCGTTCCGCAGCCAGTTCCGCCCGGACGGCAGCCGGTTCATGGCGTCGATGGATCAAATTCTGCGGATCCCCGTCCTGCACCTGCACGGCGACCTCGACCCGTACGTGCTCGCGGACACCGTGCGCCGCAGCCACCGCTTCGCACCCACCCAGCAGATGCAGACCGTCGCCGGAGTCGGCCACTACGCGCACTGGGAAGCCCCGGAACGCGTCAACGCCGCCCTGCTCGACCTCGTCGCGCCCCGCACGGTCTGACCGTCAGAGGATGCACGCCCCGGTGTCCACGGCGACCGACGCCCCGGACGCCGCCTGCAACTGACGCGACACCTCGGCGGCGGTGAGCACGAACCCGGTGTCGCTGTTGTCGACGGCGGCTCCGAACACCACTCCGAGCACCCGGCCGTCGCTGTCGACGAGCGGTCCGCCCGAGTTGCCCTGCCGGATGGAACCGCGGACCGTGTACACCTCGCGCTGGACGGTGCCCGCCCGGTAGATGTCGGGACCGCTGAGGTCCAGGATCTCCCGGACCCGCGCCGCGCTGGCCGTGTACGGGCCGCCGCCCGGGTAGCCGAGCACCAGCGCGTTGTCGCCGGTCTGCGCGGGCTCCGGCGCGAAGTTCAGGACGGGCGCGTCCAGACCGGGCACCTCGAGGATCGCGACGTCGGCGGACGGGTCGAACAGCACGACCTCGGCGTCCATCGGCCCGTTCGCGGTGTCGACGACGATCCCCGCCGTTCCCGCGACCACGTGCGCGTTGGTCATCACCCGGTCGGGTGCCACGACGAACCCGGACCCCTCCAGCGCCCGCTGGCAACTCGGGGCCACACCCCGGATCCTCAGCACACTCGACTGCAGTGACGACGCGACGGGGCTCTCCAGAACACTGGCGTCCGGCGGGTCGACGGTCGTGATGGGGGTGCGACCAAACGGCCCGATGACGTCGGGAAGCCCGGACGTGTCGAGCAGGGCGGTGAACTCGGTGGGCAGTTGCCGCATCCACGCGGGCGCGATGTTGTCGACCGTTTCGAGGACGCTGGACCCGCGCACCGCCGCCGCCAGCTGGGGCTGGGACGAGGACGTGAGCGGGATCGCCAGCAGCCACGCCGCGATGAACACCGCGACGGCCTGCACGCACGCGCCGATCACGCTGTCGACGGAACGCGCGACCGGACTGTGCATGCTGCCCCGCGCGGCCCGGCCGAGGACCATGCCCGCGACCTCGCCGACGATCACCAGCACCACGATCAGGGCGATGCCGACCAGCACGCGACCGCGGCCCTCGTCCACGTGCACCAGCACGTGCGGGGCGATCAGGATGCCCGCGACCGCGCCCAGCACCACGCCGATGAACGCGAGTACCGACGCCACGGCGCCCTGGCGCCAGCCCGACGTCGCGGCGACGAAGGCGATCAGGACGATGGCGAGGTCGATCCAGCGCGACCCGGTCATCGCTCGGCCGCCGGGCGGCCGTGACCGTGGGTCAAGTGGTCGTCGTCGAGGTCGTTGTCGAGTTCGGCGAGGACGGTGTCGAGGTCGCGGATGTCACGGCGGTCCCACTCCTGTTCCCAGCCGGAGACGGCGAACAGGGCGGCGAGGATGCCGGCGGTGAAACCCCACACGAGCATGCCGTCGGCGGCGAACGCGGGGCCCTGGTAACCGGCCGGGTGGCGCACCTGGAACCGGTTCCGCGGATCGATCAGGGTATGCACGGGAACCCGGGCGACGCGTTCCGCCTCCGCGGGATCGACCACGCCGACCTCGCTGGGCTTCTCCCAGTACGCGAGGACGGGGGTGACGTCGAACCCGGACGGCGGGATGAAGATCTCCTCGAGCACGGCCAGCGGGCGGACACCGGACGGGTCGAGTCCCGTCTCCTCCTGGGCCTCCCGCAACGCGGTGGCGATGGGTCCCTCGTCGCCGGGGTCGCTGGCACCGCCGGGGAAGGCCACCTGACCGCTGTGCTGCCGCATCGTCGACGCACGCTGGGTGAGCAGGACGTCGGCGCCCGCGGGCAGGCCGCCCGACATCAGCGGGTCCGCCTCGACGGGCCCGCCGAACAGCACGAGCACCGCCGCCTCCCGGGTGGTGGTCCCGGTGGGTGCGCGCCGATCGAGGACGGGGTTGATCCGGTGCGGGTCGGCGGGCGTGCGGTGCACGACCCGTCGCAGCCAGGGCGGAACGGCGACGCCGTCCACGGAAGACGTCATGCCGTCACCCCCAGGTTCTGTTCGACGGCGTCCGCGATCTCGTCGACGCTGCGGAACGGCTGCGGCAGGACCTTCGCCACCGTGCCGTCGGGCCGGATCAGCACCGAGACCGGGAGGACGGGCGGGGCCCCGACCGCGACGCGGACGCGACCGTCGCCGTCCTGCACACCGGGCAGGGTGACGGAGTAGTCGATGAGCCGCGACAGCGCGCTGGACTCGTTGGGATCGGTGTGCACCGTAAGCACGGTAACCGCGTCACCCGCACGATCCGAAAACTGCTGCATATAGGGCAACTCCTCGGCGCAGGGACCACACCAGTACGCCCACAGGTTCAGCAGCGCCGGCTTACCACCGAGCGCGGCCGCCAGATCCACCTGACTGCCGTCGCCCACACATTCCAGTGTGATGCCGGACAGCACCGGATCCGCCGAAGGCCCGGACGCGGCCGCGGGGCACGGGGCCAGGCCGGCCTGCGTCCTCAGGGCCGCGAGTGCGTCGGGATCGGCGCTCACCGACGTCGGGGCGGTGCCACCCGCACCGAACCGGTCCTCGTACGACGGCGTCTCCGCGTCGTCGCCCCGCGGCCAGATCGCGACGACGAGGGCCACCACGACCACGAGGGCGGCCAGACTCCACCGCGCTGCGCTAGACACTCGTATCTACCCTCACCTGCCGGCCAGACGCAGCAGATGCTCCGTCTCCGGTCCACGAACCAGTCCGGCGGCGACGTCGGGGTCGATCGGGCCGAGCCCGTACGACGGACAGTCGCCTGCGAGCACGCACACACCGCAGGCGGGCTTGCGGGCGTGGCAGACGCGTCTGCCGTGGAAGATCACCCGGTGCGAGAGCAGCGTCCACTCCTTGCGCTCGATCAGGGCACCGATGGCGTGCTCGACCTTGACCGGGTCTTCCTCCTCGGTCCATTTCCACCGCCGCACGAGCCGCCCGAAGTGGGTGTCGACCGTGATTCCGGGCACATCGAACGCGTTGCCGAGGATCACGTTGGCCGTCTTCCGGCCGATCCCGGGCAGCGTCACGAGATCCTTCAGATTGCCGGGGACCTCGCCGTCGAAACGCTCGAGCAGGGCCTGCCCGAGCCCGATCAGAGAATTCGTCTTGTTCCGGTAGAAACCCGTGGACCGGATGTACTCCTCGAGTTCGGTCCGTTCGGCCTCCGCGTACGCCTTCGCGTCGGGATAGCGGGCGAACAGCGCCGGCGTCACCATGTTGACCCGCACGTCAGTGCACTGCGCGGACAGGATCGTCGCGACGGCGAGGTCCAGGGGGGTGGTGAAGTCGAGTTCGCAGTAGACGTGGGGGAAGGCCTCGGCGAGCCTACGGTTCATCCGCCGGGCACGCCGGACGAGTCCGAGCCGGGTTTCTTCCTGTTTCGCGGCCCGCGAACGGGTGCGTCCACGCACTTCGGAGCCGTCGCTGGGGGTCGCATGCACGGGATCAACTCTACGGATACCCGGCCGATCCGAATTGCTGCTGTGTCGCTTCTGAGACCTTTGCAGTGTTTACTTCCCGGTATGCAAGGTCTCGCTGTGGTCCTCTTCCCAGTGCTGCTGATGCTGTTTGCGCTGGCAATGGAGCGGGTGGAGTTCAGACTCCGCCGGCTCACGGTTCGTCAGCAAGAGGTGGAAGAGTTCCTCGACCAGGCAAGTCACGACGAAGTGGCCACCCTGGCCCACGAAGGTTTCCCCCACGCATTGGCACGCTTCCATCGACGTCGCAAGGGGCGGTCGGGCTTCGAATCCGACGACGCCGACGTCACCGAAGTGGGCTCGCGGCGCGCCAGCTGACCCCTGGACAACCCCCGGAAAGACGCACCACCGGACGCATCATCCGGTTAACTTTTGCGACTTCCGTGGTATCGGTCACTCAGACCGAGCCGTCTCAACGTAGACTTCAGAGCCGTACCTGTTGCACAGCGACACGCCGCGGATCACCGGGGCATCGTCGACATGCAGCAAATCGCGCACAATATGCATACAGACGAACAATATTCCCAAGGAGCGCACGTGGACGACGTCCTGGCAAGAGCCGGCATCTTCCAAGGAGTCGAGCCCTCAGCGGTAGCGGCGCTGACCAAGCAGCTGCAGCCTGTCGACTTCCCCCGCGGACATGTCATCTTCAACGAAGGTGAGCCCGGTGACCGCCTGTACATCATCGTTTCCGGCAAGGTGAAGATCGGCCGCCGCTCGCCGGACGGCCGTGAGAACCTGCTGACGATCATGGGCCCGTCCGACATGTTCGGTGAGCTGTCCATCTTCGACCCGGGTCCGCGTACGTCCACCGCGACCACGGTCACCGAGGTCCGCGCGGTCAGCATGGACCGTGAAGCGCTCAAGGCGTGGATCGACCACCGCCCCGAGATCGCCGAGCAGCTGCTGCGGGTTCTCGCGCGCCGTCTGCGTCGTACCAACAACAACCTGGCCGACCTGATCTTCACGGACGTCCCCGGTCGTGTCGCCAAGGCGCTGCTGCAGCTCGCACAGCGGTTCGGCACCCAGGAGGCGGGCTCGCTGCGCGTCACCCACGACCTCACGCAGGAAGAGATCGCCCAGCTCGTCGGCGCTTCCCGCGAGACCGTCAACAAGGCGCTCGCCGACTTCGCGCACCGCGGATGGCTGCGCCTCGAAGGCAAGAGCGTGCTGATCTCCGACTCCGAGCGCCTGGCACGTCGCGCCCGGTAGTCCCCGCATCCACGACTTCGGCCACCCCCTCACAGCGAGGGGGTGGCCGAAGTCGTTGTGCGGTCAGTCGAGGCTGCGCAGGTACGCCAGCTGCACGTTGACGGACTTCTCCGCCACCGGCCACAACTTCGGGTCGACGTCGGAGTAGACGTGCTCGACCACCTCGCGGACCGTGGGGGTGCCGCCGAGCGCACCGAGCGCGGCCCGCACCTGGTCGAGTCGCTCCTCGCGGTGATCGAGGTACTGCTGCGCCACGACGTTCAGTTCGGGCAGTTCGGGTCCGTGGCCGGGCATCACCCGGTGTCCGGTACCGAGATCCAGCAGCCGGCGCAGCGACGACAGGTAGTCGCCGAGGTCGCCGTCCGAGTCGTCGAGCACCGTGGTGCCGCGGCCGAGGATCGTGTCGCCGGTGAGGACGGTGTCCTCACCTTCCACGGTGAAGGACACGGAGTCCTTCGTGTGCCCGGGCGTGGCGATCACCGTGAGGGTGAGCCCCGCGACGTCGATGGTCTCGCCGTCCACGAGGGGTTCGCCGCCGCCGCGGAGGAACTCGGGGTCCACCGAACGCACGGGTGCGCCGGTGAGTTCGAAGAACCGCTGCACGCCCCCGGTGTGGTCGAAGTGACGGTGGGTGATCAGCGTCAGGGCGACCGGTCCGAGTGCCGCGACGCGGGCGAGGTGCTCCTCGTCGGCGTCACCCGGGTCGACCACCACACACTCGGCCCGGCCCGGCGCACGCAGAATCCACGTGTTGGTGCCGTCGAGCGTCATCATGCCGGGATTGTCCTCGAGCATCACCGAGACGATCGGGGTGACCTCCCGCACCTGGGCGTAGGCCGGATGGGCAAGCGTCATGGCACTACGACTCCGGTTGCACTTCGGCGATGAGTTCCACCTCGACGGGGGCGCCGAGCGGCAGTTCCGCGACACCGACCGCCGACCGGGCGTGCGCGCCCGCGTCCCCGAACACCTCGCCGAGGAACTCGGAGGCACCGTTCACGACGCCGGGCTGTCCGGTGAAGCCCTCGGCGGAGGCGACGAATCCGACGACCTTGACGATCCGCACCACCGAGTCGATGCCGACGAGGGCGTCGACCGCCGCGAGCGCGTTCAGTGCGCACGCGCGGGCCGCGGCCTTGGCGTCCTCGTCCGACACGCCGGCGCCGAGCTTGCCCGCGATCGTCAGCTTGCCCTCGACGATCGGCAGCTGCCCGGACGTATAGACGTAGTTGCCGGTGCGCACGGCGGGCACGTAGGCGGCCACCGGCGGAACGACGGACGGCAGCGTGATGCCTAGTTCGGTCAGGCGGGCCGACCAGTTCCGAGTCTCTGCCACTGCCCTCAGCCCTTCGGACGCTTCAGGTACGCGACGTGCTGCTCACCGGTGGGTCCGGGCAGCACCGTCACCAGTTCCCAGCCGTCGGTGCCCCACTGGTCGAGGATCTGCTTGGTCGCATGTGTGAGCAGCGGAACGGTGGCGTACTCCCAGGAAGTCAATTCACTCATGCCGGTGAGCCTATCCCCCGCACATCCCGGCTCCCAGACTTATAGGCTCGACCCCGTGGTTGCATCCCCAGACCAGCTCACCCCGACGTGGCCCGACAAGGCCGCGCGGGCCCGGCTGCACTTCGTCTCCGGAAAGGGCGGCACCGGAAAGTCCACGGTGGCCGCCGCGTTGGCGCTCGCCCTGGCCGAGGGTGGGCGCCGCGTGCTACTGGTGGAAGTCGAGGGCAGGCAGGGGATCGCTCAGCTCTTCGACGTGCCCCCGCTGCCGCCGCAGGAGACGAAGGTCGCGGCCGCCGAGGGTGGCGGGGAGGTCATGGCGCTGGCCATCGACATCGAGACCGCGTTCCTCGAATACCTCGAGATGTTCTACAACCTCGGGTTCGCGGGCCGCGCGATGCGCAAGTTCGGCGCCATCGAGTTCGCCACCACCATCGCACCGGGTCTCCGGGACGTGCTGCTGACCGGCAAGATCAAGGAATGTGTGGTGCGCTCCGACAAGTCGGGTAAACGGGTGTACGACGCGGTCGTCGTCGACGCCCCGCCGACCGGGCGGATCGGCAACTTTCTCGACGTGACGAAGGCGATGGCCGACCTCGCGAAGGGCGGTCCGGTGCGCTCGCAGAGCGAGGGCGTGGTGCGCCTGCTGCATTCCGACGAGACCGTCGTCCACCTCGTGACGCTGCTCGAGGCGCTGCCGGTGCAGGAGACCACCGACGCCGCAGAGGAACTGGCCCGCGCCGACCTGCGGCTGGGCACCGTCGTCGTCAACCGCACCAGCCCGCAGTTCCTGCCCGCCGACACCCTCGCCGACGTCGCGAAGGGCCGCATCGACGCCGAGGCCGTCCGGGCCGGACTGCAGAAGACCGGGATCACCCTGGACGAGGAGAATTTCGCCGGGCTGCTCACCGAGACGATCGAACACGCGTCCGTCCTCGAAGCGCAGGAGGAGAGCGCCGGAGCGCTCAGCGAAGTGGACGGGGCTCGGCTGCATCTGCCGTCCCTCGCCGACGGTGTGGACCTGGGCGGGCTGTACGAGCTCGCGGAATATCTGACGGAACAGGGTGTCCGATGACCCAGACAACTGAACACGAGCGTCGCCGCACCGCCTCCGCACTCGACGTCGCGGGGATTCTGGAGAACAGGGCCACGCGGATCGTCGTCTGTTGCGGGGCCGGCGGCGTCGGCAAGACGACCACGGCCGCGTCGCTGGCACTGCGCGCGGCGGAGCAGGGACGCAAGGTGGTCGTGCTGACCATCGACCCGGCACGCCGACTCGCGCAGGCTCTCGGCGTCGCGGAACTCGACAACACGCCGCAGCCGGTGCAGCTCGGACCGGACGCGACGGGCGAACTGCACGCCATGATGCTCAACATGCGCCGCACGTTCGACGAGATGGTGATCGAGCACTCCACGCCGGAGAAGGCGGAGCAGATTCTCGCGAACCCCTTCTATCAGACCGTCGCCAGCTCGTTCTCGGGAACGCAGGAGTACATGGCGATGGAGAAGCTGGGGCAACTCGCCTCCAGCGACGAATGGGATCTGGTGGTCGTCGACACGCCACCGTCACGCAACGCCCTGGACTTCCTCGACGCACCCCAGCGTCTGGGCGCCTTCCTCGACGGCCGCATGATCCGGTTGCTCACCGCGCCCGGCCGCGGCCTCACCCGGCTCGTCACCGGCGCGATGGGCCTGGCGCTGCGCGGCGTGTCCACCATCGTCGGCAGTCAGATGCTTTCCGACGCCTCGAGTTTCGTGCAGTCACTGGACTCGATGTTCGGCGGATTCCGGGAAAGAGCAACGCGCACTTACGAATTGCTCCGGCAGCCGGGCACCAAGTTTCTGGTGATCGCCGCAGCGGAACCGGATGCGCTGCGCGAGGCGGCATTCTTCGTCGACCGGCTCGCAGGCGACGAGATGCCGCTCGCGGGCCTCGTCCTGAATCGGACGCACCCCACTCT
This sequence comes from Rhodococcus sp. USK10, assembly GCF_019378875.1. NCBI lineage: Bacteria > Bacillati > Actinomycetota > Actinomycetes > Mycobacteriales > Nocardiaceae > Rhodococcus > Rhodococcus sp. USK10. The sequence goes on along the minus strand of NZ_CP076048.1, from coordinate 5,149,300 downwards.
CAGTTCCCTGTCGGCCGATCACGCGGTCACTGCCGCCGACCAACTCGGGGACCAAGACCCCCTCACCGCCGCTGTGCTGCGAATCCACGCCCATCGGGCAGTGATCGCCAAGCGTGAGGTCCAACTGCTGAGCCGGTTCACGGCCGCCCACCCTCGGGTGCCGATCGTCGGCGTGCCCTCGCTGCCATTCGAGGTGTCGGACCTCGAGGCCTTGAGAGCGGTAGGCGACCAGCTCACCCGGACGAGCTGATCAGCTCGCTATCGGAGAACCGGTCACCCGCCTGTGTTCTTCCTGACTGCGAATCCGATCCCGAATCTCAGACAGCGGACTGGTGCTGCCGCTGAGCTTCGAAGAAATCGGACCACGAGTCCACCTCGGGGTGCTGCTTGAGCAACGCCCGGCGTTGACGTTCCGTCATGCCACCCCACACGCCGAACTCGACACGGTTGTCGAGTGCATCGGCTCCGCACTGCATCAATACCGGGCAATGCCGGCAAATGGTTGCGGCCTTGCGCTGTGCTGCACCGCGTACAAAGAGTTGATCGGGATCGACTTCCCGGCAACGGGCCTGGGTGACCCAGGCGATTCGCGCTTCTGCTTGCTCGACGTCCAGACGGCTGGTTGGGGTGGTCATGTGCATTCGTTTCCCCTCTTCGAGTCTGCACAACCCCGCGTAGCACGCCGAGGCTGCACCACATAAGCGATGGGGTGTTATCTCCATCACACTGTTCCAACAATTTAGGTAAAGAAACCGCCACGCGCAAGACGAAGAACACGCTTTTTTGGTACGCCCGTCCATACCCCGTGCTCAGGGCATTTTCCCGGCCGAATTCTGCGCCCAACCAGCGCACCCTCAGACCCCACGTAGTCTGTAGATCGTGTCGATTGCAAAAACAGTGGGGAAGCTCGCAGGATCCTCCGCCTTGGCAGGAGTGCTCCTCGCCGGCGTGATGTTTCCGCTCGCCGGAGGCTTCGGTTACGCCTCCAACCGGGCGGCTGACACCGTCGACAACGTCTCCGCCGAACTGGTCGAAGGAACGGTCCCCGCGGTCTCGACGATGGTCGACTCCGCGGGCAATCCCATCGCGTGGCTGTACGACCAGCGCCGCTTCGAAGTCCCCAGCGACAAGATCTCCAACGAGATGAAGCTCGCCATCGTCTCCGTCGAGGACCGCCGGTTCCCGGAGCACAAGGGCGTCGACTGGCAGGGCACGATGCGCGCCTTCCTGACCAACACCACGAGCGGCGAGGTGCAGCAGGGCGCGTCGACACTCGACCAGCAGTACGTGAAGAACTACCAACTGCTCGTCGTCGCGAAGACCGACGCCGAACGCCGGGCCGCGATCGAGACGACACCCGCCCGCAAGATCCGCGAGATCCGGATGGCGCTGACGCTCGACAAGGAACTCACCAAGGACGAGATCCTCACCCGCTACCTCAACCTGGTGCCGTTCGGCAACGCCTCGTTCGGCATCCAGGACGCCGCCCAGACGTACTTCGGCATCGACGCGTCCGAACTGAACACCCAGCAGTCCGCGATGCTCGCGGGCATGGTGCAGTCCAGTTCGGCGCTGAACCCGTACACGAACCCCGAGGGCGTCCTCGAACGCCGCAACGTGGTCCTCGACACGATGATCTCGAACATCCCCGAACGCGCCGCCGAACTGCGGGAGCTCAAGGAGACGCCCCTCGGCGTGCTGCCCGAACCCAACCGGCTGCCCCGCGGGTGCATCGCCGCCGGTGACCGCGGCTTCTTCTGCGACTACGCCCTGCAGTACCTGGCGAACGCCGGCATCAGCCGGGAGCAGATCGACAAGGGCGGCTACCTGATCAAGACGACGCTCGACCCCGCGGTGCAGGCGTCGACCAAGGCGGCGCTCACCGCGAAGGCCAGCCCCGGACTCGACGGCATCGCCAACGTCATGAACGTGGTCCAGCCCGGCCAGGATTCACACCGCATCCTCGCGATGGGCAGTAGCCGCACGTACGGCCTCGACGCGAACGCCAACGAAACCGTGCAGGCCCAGCCGTACTCGCTGGCCGGTCACGGCGCCGGGTCGATCTTCAAGATCTTCACGACCGCCGCCGCGATGGAGAAGGGCCTCGGCACCAACGCCGTCCTGGACGTCCCCGGACGGTTCGAGGCCCGGGGCATGGGTAGCGGTGGTGCCCGCGGATGCCCGGCGGCCACGTACTGCGTCGAGAACGCGGGCAAGTACCCGGCGTCGCTGTCGGTGACGGACGCGCTCGCGCAGTCGCCCAACACGGCGTTCGTCAAGCTCATCCAGGCCACCGGCGTCGCCCCCACCGTCGACATGGCGGTGCGGCTGGGCCTGCGGTCGTACGCCGACCCCGGCACCTCCGGATTCGACGACCGCAGCATGGCGGACTTCCAGAAGGATCAGAACCTGGGTTCGTTCACCCTCGGGCCCACCTGGGTCAACCCGCTGGAACTGTCGAACGTCGCGGCGACGCTCGCGTCGCACGGCAAGTGGTGCCCGCCCACCCCCATCGATTCGGTCTTCGACCGTGAAGGCAAGCCCGTCTCGGTCACCCAGCAGGCCTGCGAGCAGGTGGTCGAGCCCGGCCTCGCGGACACGCTCGCCAACGCCATGAGCAAGGACGACAAGGCCGGCGGCACGTCGGCCGGGGCCGCGGGCAGCGCCGGCTGGACGCTCCCGATGTCGGGTAAGACCGGAACCACCGAGTCCCACATGTCGTCGGGCTTCCTCGGGTTCACCAACAACTTCGCCGCCGCCGTCTACGTGTTCGGCGACTCGCCGACCCCGGGCGAGATCTGCTCGGGCCCGCTGCGGCCCTGTGGTGACGGAAATCTCTACGGCGGTAACGAGCCCGCCCAGACGTGGTTCGCCGCGATGAATCCCGTCGCCAACAACTTCGGGCCGACGACGCTGCCGCCGGTCGACCAGAAGTACGCGCGGGGTTCGCAGAACGGTCAGGTTCCGGACGTCACCGGGCTGAGCCAGTCGGCCGCGACGTCCCGCCTGCAGGGAGCCGGATTCACCGTGAACGCGATCACCACGGCGTCGCAGGTCGCCAAGGGGACGGTCACGAGCTCGGCGCCGTCCGGTTCCGCGATTCCGGGGTCGACGATCACGATCTACGTCAGCGACGGATCGGTGAAGGCCGCTCCCCCGCAGGCCCCGGCTCAGGGAATCCCCGTTCCGCCCATCCAGCTGCCCGGCCTGCCGCCGATCCAGCTGCCGCCCATACCCCGGTAACCACAGGTGAGTGGGAAAGTGTGCAGGAGCACGCTTTCCCACTCACGTGGGGGTCAGAGGCGGGACTTCACCGCGTGCGAGAGCCGCGAGCCGTCCGCCTTGCCGCCCGCGAGCGCGCCTGCGGCCTTCATGACCTGACCCATCTGACGCATGCCGGGACGCTCACCGATCTCCTCGGCCACCTGGGCGATGGCGGTGTCCACGACGTCGACGAGTTCGGCGTCCGTCAGCGGTGTCGGCAGGTACTCGTCGATGATCTGCGCCTCGGCCCGCTCCTGCGCTGCCAGCTCACCCCGACCGTTCTCGGTGTAGATCTCGGCGGACTCGCCGCGCTTCTTCGACTCCTTCGCGAGGACCTTCAGCACCTCGTCGTCGGTGAGTTCGCGGGCTTCCTTGCCGGAAACCTCTTCGGTCTGCACGGCGGCCATCAGCATGCGGATCGTGGCGGTGCGCAGCGAATCCTTGGCCTTCATGGCGGCCGTCATGTCGGAGCGCAGTCTTGCTTTCAGTGAATCTGGCATGGGCGAAACGCTACGCGCCCCGATTCGTCCACTGCATCTCGATTGCGCTCATCAGTATCCTGGAAGAGTGTCTGACGAGTTCCGCACGAACCTGACCCGCGCCGCCCTGGGTACGGCGGGTGCCGCCGCCCTCGGCATCGGCTACGCCTCGCTCATCGAGCGCAATGCGTTCGCGCTGCGTGAGGTCACGATGCCGGTGCTCGAACCGGGGTCATCGACGCTCCGCGTGCTGCACATCAGCGACCTGCACATGATGCCCGGACAGCGGCTGAAACAGAACTGGCTGCGGGAACTCGACAACCTCGACCCCGACCTCGTCGTGAACACCGGCGACAACCTGTCGCACCAGCGGGCGGTGCCCGCCGTGGTCCAGGCGCTGGGGAATCTGCTCGCCCGCCCCGGACTGTTCGTGTTCGGCAGCAACGACTACTTCGCGCCGAAACCGAAGAACCCGTTCGAGTACTTCCGCAAGGACCGCAAGCGCATCCTCGGCGAGCCGCTGCCGTGGGGCGATCTGCGGGCCGCGTTCACCGAACGCGGCTGGTTCGACGTCACGCACGTGCGCCGCGACCTCGAGGTGTCGGGTGTCCGGATCGCGTCGGCCGGCGTCGACGATCCGCACCTCCAGCGCGACCGGTACGACACCATCGCCGGCCCGCCCAATCCGCTGGCCGATCTCCGGCTGGGCATCACCCACTCGCCGGAGCCGCGGGTTCTCGATCGGTTCGCGGACGACGGGTACGACCTGGTGCTGGCCGGCCACACGCACGGCGGTCAGCTGTGTCTGCCGTTCTACGGCGCGCTCGTCACCAACTGCGACATCGACCGCTCGCGGGTGAAGGGGCCGTCCAAGTGGGGGGCGCACACCCAGCTGCACGTGTCCGCAGGGATCGGAACGTCGCCGTGGGCGCCGGCCCGCTTCTGCTGCCGCCCCGAGGCGACGCTCCTGACGTTGGTCCCGGCACAGCGCGGCGGCCCGGACGCCGACACCGCGCGGGCTCGCGCCGAGTCGTCGGAGAGCACTGTTTTACGCAACTGACCAGGGGATTTAATGGTGACTGGCTGGGTAATGTAAGCTAGCCGAGGTTCAACACGGGGTGTGGCGCAGCTTGGTAGCGCGCTTCGTTCGGGACGAAGAGGTCGTGGGTTCAAATCCCGCCACCCCGACAGTGTGAGACACCGAGAAGAGGCCTCGACCGGTTCGCCGGTCGAGGCCTCTTCTGCGTGGTGGACGTGTTTTCCGGTTACCGGACCCCGCCACTACCCCTTCAGTACCTCAGGCTAGCCTCACCTCATGTCATCGAGGGTCTACGTACGCGCCGGGCTGGTCGCCCTGGCCAGCGTCTTTCTCGCCGCCTGCGGCACCACCGACACCGGTTCGACCGCCGGCAACACCGACGTCGCCACCGGCGGCAGACTGTTCGCCACGGCGGACGCCGAGACCGCCAAACTCGGCACCGACGCCGCACCCGGCGTCTTCCCCCGGACCATCACCCACGCGCTCGGCGAAACCGTCATCGAGAAGAAGCCCGAACGGGTGATCGTCCTCGACGGCGGCGAACTCGACGACGTGCTCTCCCTGGGAATCACACCCGTCGGACTGGCCAGCCCCGAGAGCGCCGCCGGACAGCCGTCCTACCTCGCCGACAAGCTCGCCGGAGTGCCGGACGTCGGGACCACCAACAACCTGAACCTCGAGGCGATCTCCGCGCTGCATCCCGATCTGATCCTGGGCAGCAAGCTGCGCGCCGACAAGCTGTACCCGCAGCTGTCGTCGATCGCACCGACAGTCTTCGGCATCCGCCCCGGATTCCCGTGGAAGGAGAACTTCCTGCTCGTTGCGGACGCCCTCGGCGAGGAGACCAAGGCGGAGGACGTGCTCAACGCCTACCAGACCCGCGCGGACGAGGTCCGGGAGTCCATCACGGACGAACCGACGATCTCGCTGGTCCGGTTCATGTCCGGCAAGATCCGCCTCTACGGCAACCTGTCGTTCATCGGCGTCATCCTGCAGGACGTCGGGCTGCCGCGCCCGACGGTGCAGAACATCGACGAACTCGCCGTCGAGGTGAGCCAGGAGACGATCGGCGAGGCGGACGCCGACCGGATCTTCTACTCCAGCTACGGCGCGCCCGAGACCACCGACGAGTCGTCCGTGGTCGGCGGCCCGCTGTGGAATCAGATGCAGGCGGTGAAGGACGGCAAGTCCGTGCACGTCAGCGACGAGACGTGGTTCCTCGCGCTCGGACCCACCGGGGCGATGCTCGTCCTCGACGACCTCGAGAAGATGCTCGCGGCCTGAGTCACCCGAGTCATTTCGGCGCCTGAGTCACTTCGGCGCAGGCACGAATGCGTCGTAGATTGCCTGGGGCGCACCGTCGATGGCCCAGATGACCATCAGTCCGACGGCCACCGTCAGGGCGGGCCCGAGCACGACCTTCTCGAAGGGCCCGCCCGCCCGGATGGACAGGAACGACGGGAGCCGGAACTCCCACCACCGTTCCTTGCCGAGCGTGAGGAACGGCGCGAGGAAGGGAACGCCCTCCTTGGTGATGGCGTCCCCGAGGCAGTGGGTGACGCAGCCGAGGGCCACCGCGACGCCGAGCCCGGTGGAACCGGCCTCGGTAGGATACGACTGCCAGGTGAGCGCGGACAGCACCGCGGCGACCGCCGAAACCGCCAGCCAGCCTTTTTCTTTGGCCAGCTCACCGGCCAGCCCGCGCAGGGCAAGGCCGAGGCAGACGAACAGCGTCGCGATGATGGCAGGCTTGCCGAACTGGACGACGAGCGCGGACACCCCGGCCCCGATGCCTGCCGCGAACAGAGCGGTGTGGGTGAGCGTGCGGTGTCCACCGCGCCGCTTGCCGTCGCGTTTGCCCTTGGTGATCGTGTAGAACCCCAGCGACACCGCGTCGACGCCCTTCGCGACGACGTTGCTGACCGGACCGAACGAGCGCGACACCGTGGACTGGCTCGTGTCGAGGTCCGGGAGCAGCGCCGCCCCGGCGCACACCGCCGCGAACGTGAGGGTCTCGGCGGTGGACGTGGGCCCACCCCAGTCGAGCGGCAGCAGATCTGCCACCGCCAGACCGACGGCCGCACCGGACATTGCGTGGGTGGGACCCATCACCATGGAAGACAGCACCTTTCGACCCCGACTCGGGACACGGTCATCCGAGCCGGTGTCCTGACACCGCTCAACCTAGCAACAACATCCGACACACCCGTCACACCCCCGTGAGTACTTGTTAACCGCCGGCGGTTAACAAGTACTCACGGGTGCGAAGCACATGGGGGATGATGGAATGGTGCACTACGTCCAGTCGGGCGAAGGAGGGCCGTCGTGGAAACTGTGGTGGTATTTATTCTCGCTTGCCTGATCTATTGGTGGGGCCTGCACTGAGCCTGCCCCACCAACGAACTCAGTTCCGGCTCTGCCCTTCCCGGACACCGATTTCCACTCGCTTGCCCAGGTCGGGGTCGACGCTCTTCCAGTAGTCGAACACCCGAAGCAGAACCGTTTCGCTGACACCGCCGAGTGCGTGACCGACGATGTTGCCGACCAGGCGGTCGCGTTCATCGTCGCTCAGGACCTCGCGGACGAGGGTGCCAGCCTGCGTGAAGTCGCCGTCCTCGGCGTGCTCGACGTAGCCGGCGCGCACCGACCTGCCGTCGAACGCCCAAAGGCCTTCGTCGCCCGCGAGCGATGCGTCAGCGTGCGGGCCGCCGTACGAGTTGGGCGCGTACACCGGGGTCTCGGGCGAATTGGTGGCGTACCGCATCGCGCCGTCCTGCGAGTACGAGTTCACCTGGTTCTTCGGGGCGTTGACCGGCAGTTGCGCGTAGTTGGCGCCGATGCGGTACCGGTGCGCGTCCGCGTAGGAGAAGACCCGGCCGAGCAGCATCTTGTCGGGTGAGAAGCCGATTCCCGGAACGACATTCGACGGTTCGAACGACGCCTGCTCGATCTGGGCGAAGAAGTTGTCGGGGTTACGGTTGAGGGTCCACTTGCCGACCTCGATCAGCGGGTAGTCCTTCTGCGACCACACCTTGGTGAGGTCGAACGGGTTGAACCGGTAGCCCTCGGCCTCGTCGACGGGCATGATCTGGACCTTCAGCGTCCAGCTGGGGAACTCGCCGCGGGCGATCGTGTCGTACAGGTCGGCGCGGTGATGGTCGGGGTCGGTGCCCGCGAGCGTATCGGCCTCGCCCTGGGTGAGGAACTCGATGCCCTGGTCGGTCTTGAAGTGGTACTTCACCCAGAACCGTTCACCGTCGGCGTTCACCCACTGGTACGTGTGCGAGCCGAAACCGTCCATGTGCCGCCACGTCTTCGGGATGCCGCGGTCACCCATCAGCCACGTCACCTGGTGCGCGGACTCGGGCCGCAGCGTCCAGAAGTCCCACTGCATGTTGTGGTCGCGCAGACCGGATCCGGGCAGGCGCTTCTGCGAGTGGATGAAGTCGGGGAACTTGATCGGGTCCTTGATGAAGAAGACGGGCGTGTTGTTGCCGACGAGGTCGTAGTTGCCGTCCTCGGTGTAGAACTTCACGGCGAATCCGCGCGGGTCGCGCCAGGTGTCGGGGCTGCCCTGCTCGCCTGCGACGGTGGAGAAGCGCACCAGCGATTCGGTCTTCGCGCCGGGCTGGAACAGCTTGGCCTTCGTGTAGCGGCTCACGTCGTGGGTGACGACCAGTTCGCCGAACGCGCCGGCGCCCTTGGCGTGAACGACGCGCTCCGGGACGCGCTCGCGGTTGAACTGCGCGAGCTTCTCGACGAGGTAGTGGTCGTGCAACAGGATGGGACCCTGCGCCCCGGCGGTGAGCGACTCGTTGTCGCTGGCGACGGGAATTCCGGCGTTGGTGGTGGTCGCGCGCTGTGTTTCAGGCATGGCAAAGCGTCTACGTAGATCTCATACTGTCTGCCACTTGCGTGGCGGCGTGGGAGATGGACGTGTGTCACGGCTACCCGCATCACCGTGAGGTGGTGCGGGTTTGACCGTGTCCCACACCGACGCTTGTGGTGCAGGAACATGCTGTTTCGGAGTCACCCCCACCCGCGGTGTCACGGTGGGCAGGCTGCGGCGGACCCGGCGATGCCGCGGCCGACGCGGGGTCGGACTGGTCTTGTCCCGGGACCGGCGCACCGGTGCGTGCTCGGCGACCCGAATCGCCGGCAGCTGCCCACGCCGCCGGGTGGCCTTGTTTTTGCCGAGGAGCGCGCGTTTGGCGAGGTTCACCCCCGCGACGTGGTCCCGGTTGCCGCCGACCCGGCAGCCCGGGCACCACGCGGTGTGATAGCCGCCGGGGCGGGCGAGGGGTTCGTCGCAGCCCGGACACTGTGCCGAGGATCCTCGGGCGGGCACCGAGACCACCACGATACCGACACCGGCGGCGGTGTGGGCGAGAGCGGCGGTCGCTTTACGGCGGGCGGACTGCGCGGCCCGATTGTTGTTGACCCGGCCATGCCCGCGGGCCTCGAGGGTGGTCAGGTCTTCCACCGCGATCACCCGTGCGCCCGCCGAGGTGGCGTAGTCGGTGACCTGCCGGGCGAAGTGGAAGGCCAGTTCTCGGTTGATCTTTCCCCGCTTGATACCCACCGCCTCGCGGTGGGCGTCGAGGACGGCGATCTTCGCCTCCAGCCGGGCGCGGACCTCGGGTGGGGCGGTGGCGGCCAGTCGCGTCAGCCGGGCCGCCTTGCGGTGCAGCATCTGCCCCTCGGCCTGCAGGCGGGCGAGTTTGGTCCCGAGGCCGCGGTCGTCGTAGGTGACGCCCCGGTAATCGGAGACCAGCCCCTCCGGGCCCTCTGCTGCGGTGGCGGCGGCACCGAGCGTGGACGGGCACCAGTCCACGCCCACCGCGGAAGTTCCCGATGTCAGATCAGCGGCGGGGACCGTCTCGGTGGCCGCGCACCGCCACAACAGGCCTTTCCGGTCGAGGACGAGGGTGGGGAGATGCCAGTCGGTGATCGGCCGGTCGTGCAGGTGCGGTGGGATCGCGGCGGTCAACCGGACTCGTCGCCACTGCGCATGTCCTGTCGGGGCGACGGTGGTGGGCAGTTTGACGGTCAACGTCATGACGGCGTCGGTGACGGTGATGTGTGCGAGTTGTCGATCCGCTGCGGACAGCCGAGCCATCGCCGAGGTCTTCGGTGGTGCCTGCATGTCGGTGATCCGCAGCCGCGCCTGCACCGCGCCGTCGGTGCGGCAGGCGCGCGCGGTGAGCTGCCGCACCACGCCCCGGGCGAAACCCAATGGCACCCAGTCACCCGGTTCGGTCGGCGGCGCCAGAGTGCCAGTGGCCGGGTCGAACCGGGCCGACAGTGCAGTAATCGCGGTGTCTCGGTATGTCAGGGTCCGCAGCGTCGCCATCGCCTGTGCGGTGACCACCCGGGTGACACGTGACGGAATGTAGACATCGTCCGGGTAGTGCGGGGTCCAGCCCAGACGCGCAGCAGCGACATGGCCCTGCGTCGGGAGCTTGCGGCCCTGGCGGTCCACGCCGGCGGCGAGGACATCGAAGGTGGCCGGTCGCCACAGCCGCGACAGCAGCCGCGCTTCGGCGCCCGAGATCAGGTCGAGCAGCCACCCCACCCGGGTGTCGACATCGTCGAGTCCGATCGGCTCACCGGTGATGTCATCGACCGCCAGGTACGGGCGGGTGGTGAACGAGAACTGCCGCAGCGCAGGCAATCCGGCATCGGCCATCAGCTGGCCCACCTCAACGCCATGATCGTCTCCCATCAGCTCCCCCACCCTAGCGTGAGTTTCCTAGGTAGCCGAGTTTTCGTGTCGCGTCGTGCGTGTTGAGCTGGGCAAACGCGACCGGAGAGTGTATTACCTATATATGGCTTCGATCGTGGGGAAACGGCAGGGAGGGAAGACGTACTACTACCTGGTCGAGTCCGCCCGGGTCGAGGGTAAACCGCGCATCGTCTCGCAACAGTACCTGGGCAGCGCGGAGGAGGTGACGGCGAAACTCGCCGGCGCGCAAGCGGGTGCGCCGGTGCGCAGTGCACACAAGAAGTTCGGGGATGTCGCCGCGGTGTGGTCGGTGCTTGAACGTCTCGGCGTGGCCGAGGCGATCGATGGGGTGGCTCCGCGCCGCTCGGATGCGGCGGTATCGGTGGGCACCTATATTGCGCTGGCCACGCTGAACCGGATCGTCGCCCCGTGCTCGAAGGCGGCGTTCGCGTCCTGGTGGGATTCCACCGCCGCACCGCGGTGGTGCCCACTGCCGGCCGGGTCCCTCGATCACCGCAAGTTCTGGTCGGCGATGGACCGTCTCGACGGCGACGATCTGGCGCGGATCGAGGGAGCGTTGTCGGCGCGGATGGTCACCGAGTTCGGTCTCGACCTGACCGCGTTGGTGCTGGACATGACGAATTTCGCCACCTACATCGACTCCGGTAACGAGGCCGCCCCGATCGCGCAGCGGGCAAGGCGAAACAAAAACGCGTCGACCTGCGCCTGGTCGGGTTGGCGTTGGTGATCACCTCCGACGGCGGTATCCCGCTGCTCTCGCACCCTTACCCCGGCGATCGCCCCGACGTGACCCAGTTCCCCGGGGTGATCGACGATCTCGTCGACCGCTACCGCAGCGTCGCCGCCGGCATCGAGGGGGCCACGATCGTCTACGACGCCGGGCAGAACTCGGCCGCGAACCACGCCCACATCGAGGCGGCGCGGATCGGGTTCGTCGGCTCCCTGCCGCCCTCGGATCACCCGGCCCTGCTGACCGTGCCCGCTGACGCCTACCACCGGGTCGACGATCCCCGACTGCCCGGGATGCGCGCCTACGACACCGAGGTCGACGCCCTCGGGGTCCGGCGGCGGGCGATTGTGACCCACTCGGCGTCGCTGCACGCCGCCCAGTCCCGCGGATTCGACCAGACCCTCGACAAGGCCCGCGACCGGCTCGGCGCCCTGCAGGTGCGCCTGGCCCGCGGGCGCACCCGCCGCGACCGGGCGGCCGTGGAGCGCGAGATCGAGCAGATCTGCGCGCCGCGGTGGGTCGCCGAGGTGCTCACCGTCACTCTCACCGGCACCACCGCGGCGGAGCTGCGGTTGCGGTACCGCACCGACCGCCACGCCCGCCGACAACTCGAGGACCGGATGTTCGGCAAGCGGATCCTGTTCACCAACCGCACCGACTGGCCGGTCGCCCGCGTGATCGCCGCCTACCGATCCCAGTCCGACATCGAGTCCGGGTTCCGGCAACTCAAAGACCCCCAGGTGATTTCGTTCTCCCCGATGCACCACTGGACCGACCAGAAGATCCGCGTTCATGTCTTCTACAGCGTCCTGGCCCTGACCGTCGCCCACCTGATGCGCCGCGAGGCCGCCGATGCCGGACTGCATCTGTCGGTGCGTGAGTTGCTCGCCGAGCTGGCTGGCATCGAGGAAACAGTGCTGCTCTACCACGACGGCACCAAAGGTCGCCCCCGCGCCCAACGAATGCTCACCGACCACAGCGACACCGCCGAACAACTGGCCCGGCTGTTCGGCATCGACCGCTACGCACCCACCCGATGACCGGCCACCACCGACTTAGGTAATACACCCCGACCACACCAAAACCAGCTCCCACCAGCACTAATCGCACCGAAGCCACAGCTATCTAGGAAACTTCCGCTAGACTGCGTCCCCATCCTCACCGACGGCCTCGACCCTAACGCCGACCACCGACACGTCACGCTCGATCCACGCCACCCCGAAACCCACGCCGACCGATCCCGCCACCACCCGCACCACCGCGAACCGGCCGGTGGCCGCGTCGTCACCCACCCGATTCACACCCGCTCGAGTCTCTCCCGTGGACCGGAACCACGATCCTGGTAGGCCCTGCACCAGGTGCCGTTGGCACGCCCACGCAACGTCACATCCTGATCGGCGGGTGAGGGGTCCTGGCCAGTCGAGCCGGACACCCAGCAATACAACTGCTTCCGCCCCGTCGGCCCGAACACTCTCCGGTGCAGGTCCATCCAGGTTGACGTCGCGATCCTCCCGGTCGAAAACTGGCTGACCGGAAACCTGTACGCCGAGGGGCCTACGACGCGGCCCCCTAGACCCCCACCCAGTTGAGAGCCTCCAGGTTGCAATCGGGTGAGGGTGTATCGGCGTGGGACGAACCGGCGTCAGGACAGGGCTGCTGCCGACCCGGTTTCGCTCTGCGCGTCGGCCTGGCACTGAGAGCAGAGCCCCCAGAAGACGACCTCGGCCTCGTCGATCTCGAATCCGTGGGCCTGCGAGGGGTCGAGGCACGGTGCCTCGCCAACGGCGCAGTCCACGTCCACGACGGTCCCGCAGCTGCGGCACACGAGGTGGTGGTGGTTGTCTCCGGTACGGGTTTCGAATCGTGCGGGCGATCCCGCGGGTTCGATACGTCTGAGCAGACCGGCGGCGGTGCATGCCTTGAGGACGTCGTACACCGCCTGGGTGGAGACCGATCCCAGCTCTTCACGAACTACGGCTGCAATGTCGTCGACGTCGGAATGCGGCCGTACGGCAACCGCATTCAACACTGCAACACGTGGTGCAGTGACACGGAGGCCCACGCCGCGCAGCTGCGCTTTGGGATCCGTGTCGTGTTGCATGTGTTCCAGTATCGCGCCTTTTTGGAATTAGTCAAGAAAAGGATGTGTCGGAGATTATTGACATGTCGGAAATCTCCGACATAAGCTCGCCCCGTGCCCGACGACGACGTCTTCCTCGCCCTCGCCAACCCGGTGCGACGGCGTCTGCTGGAAATCCTGGTGGACGGACCACTCACCGCCGGCGACCTCGCGGGCCGGTTCGACCTCAGCCGCCCCGCGGTGGCGGAGCATCTGCAGGTGCTGCGCCGGGCCGGGCTCGTCCGCGACGAACCGTCCGGACGGCAGCGGCACTACCACCTGACCGCCGAGCCGCTCGCCGACGTCGGCGACTGGCTGCACCCGTTCGAGCGGTTCTGGCGTCACCGCTTGCGCACACTCGCCGACTTCCTCGAGGAGGACTCGTGACCGACCGCACCACCACCCAGATCTCCGTCGACCAGTTCATCGCCGCGCCGCCCGCCAAGGTGTGGCGCGCCCTCACCGAGCCGGACCTGCTGGCCCGCTGGTGGGCCGCGGGCGACGTCGCCGCGACGGTCGGGCACCGGTTCCACCTCGACATGCCCGGCTGGGGCACCGTTCCCTGCGAAGTGGTCGAGGTCGAGCCCGAACGGCGCTTCGTCTACACGTTCACCGAGAACTGGACGCTGGTGTGGCGCCTCGTTCCCGAGGGCGCGGGCACCCGCCTGTTCCTCGACCACTCGGGCTTCGACCTCGACGACAAGCGCAGCCGCGACGCGTTCGAGCGGATGGGTCCAGGCTGGCGCGACACCGTGCTGCCGCGCCTCGCCGACGTCGCCGCGGAGATCGCATAGCGCCAGGCAGTCAGCGCTGCCGCGCGGGCCCGGTGGTCATCCGGCCGTCCGTGATCACGATGCCGTGATGGGTTCCCGGCGTCAGCCAGTCGGCGAGCGTGGGTCCGTCGGCCGCCACGTCCACGCGGGCGTACCGGAAGTGGCCCCGGAGCCGCGCGGACGCCGTCACGAGCCCGTGACCGTCCTCGGCCGGTTGCGCGAACCCCAACGCTCCGGCGATCGGTAGCCGGGGTCCGCGCGGCCGGGTGCTCGTGGTGACGCGCCATTCCCCGGACGACGCCGCGAAGTCGTCGTGCACGTCGCCGCCGAATTCGGCCGGCACCTTGGGCAGGCTCCAGTGTGCGCGTCCACCGTGCACGGAGGGTTCCGAATCCACGGCGATGAACGGGACCGCCATGCGCGGCAGGACGCCGATGCGACGTCCCGGCGCACGGAGCACCGGGCTGGCGAGGATTTCCCGGTAGGGGCCGACGGGCGAGTCGAGATAGTCGACCATCATCGCGAGGGTCATCGGGACGGTGGCGCCGCCGGGTCCGAGGGCGCGGGCGGCCGCGGTGCTGCGGTGCCACCACAGCGTCGCACGGACGGCCGCCGGCCACGGGGGCGGTGAACTCTCGGGCCAGTCGGTGCGGTCGGTGGTCGATTCAGGCACGCTCCACATCGACCGTCTCCCTTCGGTTCACGACCGTCAGCGGAAGCCGCAATGCGCCCGGCGCGTCGGCGGGCACCACCGGATTCCGGGGCGGCGACGGTGCGATACGTACGTATGGCTTGCCCGGTTCGGGCCGGGTGTCGGACTCACCCTTGTTGGGCCACAGCGCGAACGCGCGCTCGGCCTGGGCAGTGATGGTGAGCGACGGGTTGACGCCGAGGTTCGCGCTCACCACCGACCCGTCGGCCACGTGCAGCCCGTCGTGTCCGTACGCACGCAGGTAGGGGTCGACGACCCCGGTATCCGGCGAGTCCCCGATGGCGCATCCCCCGAGGAAATGCGCGGTCATCGGAATGTTCACGACGTCGGCGACGGAGCCGCCGGGGTCACCCCCGATCCGCGCGGCCACCTTCCTGATCGCTGTGTGGCCCTGCGGGATCCATTCGGGTGGCGGATCGCCGGGCCCCGGACGGCTGGTGACCGCGCGACCGAGTCGGCCCTTCCCCGTGGCGAGCTCGAGCGAATTGTCGTCCGTCTGCATCACGAGCGCGATCACGGTGCGCTCCGACCAGTGCCGCACCGACAGGCTGCGGGCGAACGCCCCGGGCCGGCGCAGCGCGACACCCACCGTTTTCAGCAGCCGCGGCGTCCGGCCGCCGCCGTCGCTGAGGACGGTCTGCAGCAGTCCGATCGCGTTGCTGCCCTTGCCGTACCGCACCGGTTCGATGTGGGTGTGGTCGTCCGGGTGGAACGAGGACGTGATGGCGACGCCCTTCGTGAAGTCGGTGTCGCGGTTGCGGGCCGTGGCCGCGAGCACCGCCTCCGAGTTGGTGCGCACGACCGACCCCAGCCTCGGCGACAACCGCGGCAGCGCACCGGATTCCTTCATCGCCAGCAACAGCCGGGCGGTGCCGTACGTGCCCGCGGCGATTACCACCTGGTCGGCGGTGAACGTGTGCTCGCGCCTGCGGATTCCGTCGGTGCGGCGGGTCCGCAGTTCGTAGCCGCCACCCGATCGGGGGCGCAACTCCGTCACCGTCGTCAGCGGATGGACCCGGGCGCCCGCCTTCTCCGCGAGGTGGAGGTAATTCTTGACGAGCGTGTTCTTCGCTCCCACACGGCAACCCGTCATGCAACTGCCGCACTCGGTGCACCCCGTGCGGTCGGGTCCCTCGCCGCCGAAGAACGGGTCGGCCACCCGCGACCCCGGTTCGCCGAAGAAGACACCCACCGGTGTGGACGTGAACGTCGCACCGGCGCCCATCTCCTCGGCTACCTCGCGCATGACGGCGTCGGCGGGGGTGAACGTCGGATTGGTCGTCACCCCCAGCATCCGCTTCGCCTGCTCGTAGTACGGCGCCAGCTCCGACTGCCAGTCGGTGATGTGCGCCCACTGCCGGTCCTCGAAGAAGCGGCGCGGCGGCTGGTACAGCGTGTTCGCGTAGTTCAGCGAACCACCGCCGACCCCGGCGCCGGCCATGACCAGGACGTCGGGGAGGAGGTGGATCCGTTGCACGCCGTAGCAGCCCAGCCGGGGCGCCCACAGGTAGCGTCGCAACCGCCAGCTCGTCTCGGGCAGTTCGTCGTCGGCGAAGCGCCTGCCCGCCTCGAGAACACCGACTCGGTACCCCTTCTCAGTGAGCCGGAGCGCCGCGACGCTGCCGCCGAACCCGGAGCCGACCACGGCCACGTCGTAGTGCGTCACGCGACGGTCTCCTTCGCCGTCCTGCGCCGGGATACGTAGTTCTCCCGGTCGAAGCGCTGCAACTGCGAGCGGAACTTGAAGGTGAACGTCGGCCACTGGACGGAATTCCGGCCCTCCGAGTCGTAGTACCAACTCGAGCAGCCGCCCTTGTTCCAGACGGTGGTCTGCAGTTCGGACTGGATGCGCGTGTTGTACCGGCGCTGCGCCTCCTCGGTGACCTCGAACACGGCGATTCCGCTGTGGCGCATCGTCGTCAACGCGTCGGCGATGTACGCGGACTGCGATTCGAGCATGTAGACGATGGAGCTGTGGCCGAGATTGGTGTTGGGCCCGTACATCAGGAACAGATTGGGGAATCCGGCGACGGTAGTCCCCTTGTACGCACTCGGGCTCCCCGCCCAGTGCTCGGCGAGGGTGCGGCCGTTCGCACCGCGCAACGCGTGCGCCACCGGCGGTTCCGTCGGCGTGAACCCGGTCGCGAAGATGATGGTGTCGACCTTGTGCTCGTTGCCGACCGCGTCGACGACGCCGTCCGCTGTCACCCCGGCGAGTCCGGCGTCGACGAGCGTGACGTCGGGGCGGTCGAGGGTCCGGAGCCAGTCGTTCGACAGCAGCATCCGCTTGCAGCCGATCGTGAAGTTCGGCGTGAGCTTCCGCCGCAGTTCGGCATCGCGCACCTGCCGGCGGAGGTGCACCCTGGCCACCGCCTCGAACACCGGCAGCAGTCCGGTGGCGTGCGCGAGCACCCCGCCCAGGGCTTCCCGGAAGCTGTACACCGACCCGCGGACAGCCTTCTGCACCAACGGAAGTCGACGGTAGAGGGTCTTCTCGGCGTCCGGCAGTTCGCGGTCGAGTCGCGGGATCACCCAGGCGGGCGTGCGCTGGAACACGGTGAGGTGCCCGGCGACCGGCGCGATCTCGGGCACGAACTGCACCGCCGACGCGCCGGTGCCGATGACGGCCACGCGTTCACCGGTGAGGTCGTGGTCGTGATTCCACGTCGCCGAATGGAACGTGGTGCCGCCGAAGGTGTCCAGCCCGGGCATGTCCGGGACGCTGGGTGTCGACAGCGCACCGGTCGCGGCCACCACGACGTCGGCCGTCAGCGTGCCGCGGCTGGTCCGGACGTTCCAGACGGCGTCGTCGTCGTCCCAGTGCGCTTCCTGCAGTTCGCAATCGGTGACCACCCGGGACCGGACACCGGTGTCGGCCGCGACCTTCTTCAGGTAGCGATGGATCTCGGGTTGCCGGGCGAACGTGTGACTCCAGTCGGCACTGGGCGCGAACGAGTACGAGTACAGCGACGTCGGGACGTCGCACGCGCACCCGGGGTAGGTGTTGTCGCGCCACGTGCCGCCGACGTCGTCGCCGCGCTCGATGATCAGGACGTCGGCCTGTGGCTGCGTCTGCAGGATGCGCGCCGCCAGGCCCATGCCCGCGAAACCCGCCCCCACGATCAGGGTGTGTACGTGCTGCGGAAGATTCACGACTTCTCCACCTTCGATTCCCACACGGGCAACAGCCGCGCGCGTAGTGACTGTTCGGCCTCGGGGGTGCGGAACAGTGCCGACACCGCCAGACCGCGAACCAATTCGATACTGAGCTCGATGGCGTCGGAGTCGAACCGATCGCCGAACACCTCCGCCGACCCGCGCCGGAGCGCGTCGGTGACCTTCCGCTCCAGCGGGACCGTCGCCTCGAACAGGGCCGGGTCGGTGCGGGCGGCCACCCACAGTTCGAGGGCCGCGTAGAACAGCGGGCCGGAGAAGGCGTCGGCGAGCACCTCGATGCCGCGGCCGGCGTCCACTTCGGCGGCGAGGATCTCCTCCATCCGCTTGTCGACGAGATGTTCCACCGCGGCCACCACCAGCGACTCCTTGGTCGGGAAATGGTGCAACTGGGCGCCGCGCGACACCCCCGCCCGCCGCGCGATGCCCTGCGTCGTGGTGCGGGCGTATCCGAGCTCGACCAGGGAGTCGACGGCCGCGTCGAGCAGCTTCGTGCGCATCGCCGCAGTCCGCTCGGCCTGCGTGCGGGTCGGTTTGACTACTGCCGTGTCAGGGGTCACACCCAGCACTGTAGGCGGAAGAAAGAAAACAGTCCAGACTGATTTTAAGTTGCTGTGAGTACTTATTAACGTCGGGCGGTTAACAAGTACTCACGGGCGCACGTCGCACGGCGGCCGCCGTCGTGCCAGTCTGACCCCATGACTCGTGCAGTTCCGAAGAACATGGCGTGGATCCCCGGGGGAACGTTCTGGATGGGTTCGGAGGACTTCTACCCCGAGGAACGCCCCGTCCACCAGGTGACGGTCGACGGGTTCTGGATGGACTCGCACCAGGTCACCGTCGCCGAGTTCCGGCGATTCGTGAAGGACACCGGTCACGTCACGACCGCCGAGATCGCCCCCGACCCCGCCCAGTACCCGGGTGCGGATCCGGCTCTGCTGGTGCCCGGTTCGCTGGTGTTCACCCCGACCTCCGGTCCGGTGCCCCTCGACGACTTCACCCGCTGGTGGTCGTTCACGCCGGGCGCCGACTGGCGGCACCCGGAAGGTCCGGGCAGCAACGTCGGCGGACGCGAACGCCATCCCGTGACGCACGTGTCGTGGTTCGACGCCCGCGCCTACGCGGAGTGGGCGGGCAAGGACCTGCCGACCGAGGCCGAATGGGAGTTCGCCGCCCGCGGCGGCCTGGACCGGAAGCCGTTCGTGTGGGGCGACGAACACGAACCGGGTGGCAGGCCCGGCGGCAACGTGTGGCAGGGACAGTTCCCGTGGGAGAACCTCCTCGAGGACGGTTTCGCCGGGACGTCGCCGGTGGGCCATTTCCGGCCCAACGGTTACGGACTCGGCGACATGGCCGGCAACGTGTGGGAATGGACCACCGACTACTTCACCGCCGACCACTCCGCGGGCGGCAAGAACGTGGCACCCGCGAGTTCCTGCTGCATTCCGGCGAACCCCCGCATCGACACCGCTGTCGCCGCGGACCCGCACGAACCGTACGCGCGCCGCGTGATCAAGGGCGGCTCGCATCTCTGCGCACCCAACTACTGCCTCCGCTACCGGCCCTCGGCCCGGCAGGGTGACACCGAGGAGACGTCGACCTGCCACATCGGGTTCCGGTGCATCGTCCGCCCGTGACCGGACCCCGCGTTCTCACCTGACGCGGATGATGACAACCCGGCCGAATCGGTGTTCGCTCGAAGAGTGCGGTCGACGAAACTATCTGTGGCGCTGGCCAGGGAGGCTCTGGCCGCGCGCACCGAAACGGCTAACGGCTGGCTCCAGGGAACCCCTCCCGGGCGCACGGTCCGGCGCATCATCGACGGCCTCGTGGGGATCGAACTCTTCGACCGGTCCATGACACTCGCCGCGAAAATCTTCACGTCGGTGCTGCCCGTGATGATCGCGGTGTCGACTGTCAGCGAATGGAACGTGACGGCCAGAAGTCTCGAAGACCAGTTCGGCTTCGATCCGTCCGTATTGTCGTCCGCGGTAGGCACCGTGGATCCGACCACCCCGACGTTCGCCGCGTTCGGCGTGTTCGGCCTGTTGATGGTCGCCGTCAGCGGCACGTCGTTCGCGCGGGCGCTGGCACGGATCTACGCGAAGATCTGGAACGTCCCCTCGATCTCCCTGCGCGACGCCTGGCGCTGGCTGGTCGTGCTCTTCGCGGTCGCGCTGTCGGCGTCCGCGATCGCCGCCGCCAACGAACTCACCAACCTGAGGTACTTCGGACTCACCCTCGCGCTCGTCGCCGAACTCGCGATCTGGTGGGCGGTGTGGACGCTCTGCCCGTACCTGCTGACGATGGGAACCCTCAAGGGACGCGTCCTCTGGGCCAGCGGCGCGCTGACCTCCGCGGGGCTCACGACCATCCACGCCGGGGGACGTCTCGTCCTTCCCCGCATCACCGAAACCGCCCAACACCAGTTCGGTGCGATAGGCCTCGTGTTCACCGCGATCAGCTGGCTGTTCGTGATGTCGGTGGTCATCGTGGCGGCGGCGGTGATCACCAAGGCAGTCGCGCTCGACGAGACCTACATCGGCCGCTATCTGCGAGGGCCCGTCAACGGCTCAGAACAATCCACCGAATCCCTTCCCGAGAACGACGGCGCCCATCACGAGTAGCAGCACGCTCATCACGGCGGCGTTATTGGCCTGCAACCAGACCTTGAGGCTGTCGAGGGTCCCGCGCATCCTGTCGGCGGCCACGGCGTACGCGACCACCGGGACGAGGACGGTCGACCCGGCCAGCACGGTGTACACGGCCAGGGCCACCACCTGCTCTGCGCCGCTCACCCCCGCCGTGCCGATCCCGACGCCCGCGGACACACAGAGCAGCAGGTTCTTGGGATTGATCGCCGCCAGCGCGAATCCGAGTCCCGTGGACTTCACGAAGTTCAGGTCGTCGATCGCCTGCATCCACTTCGGGGGTTCCGCGTCGGCGTTGCGACTGCGCCACTGCCGCCCCGCGAGCAGGAGCAGCAGCACACCCAGAACGACCTTCACCCACGACGCCGTCGCCGAGGGACCATCGGAGTCGGACGTGTCGACGCTGCCGGCGAGGAGCACGAAGATGCCTGTCGCGACGACGATACCCAGAATCCAGCCGACACCGAAGCCCGCGCTCGCCCCGCCCGCACGCTTCGACAGCAGCATCAGGATGACGGCGATGATCGGGATCGGCGAGATCGCGACACCCACGGCGAGCGGTAACAGTTCTCCGATGACTGAGCCCATGTCCGAACCGTAGGGTCGCGCGCCCGCGTCCGCCTCGCACGTCCCGGGTGAGGTGAGTGGCAAAGCGTGCTCGGGGACGCTTTGCCACTCACGTGGGGGACAGCACACGCGCGGCGAACGCGAGGGACGCCGGCATGGAGGCCATCAGCGACCCGCGATGGTCCTCACCGACGAGTTGCTGGAATTCGAAGTTCACCCCGTGCTGCCGCATCTCGGCGAGCTGCGCCCACGTCAACGGAATCGGCACCGACGCGTCGGACAGGCTGTGCACCACCCGCAGCGGACGGTCGAAGCCGTCGACGGGCACCTGCTGCATCTCCCGGAACAGCTCCCGGAACTGGTCGTTCCACAGCGGCGCCGCGAACAGGTCCCCGACCGACGTGGGGTGGGCGAGCAGGTACCGGCCGAGTTCGCGGCTGCACGTCACCTTCGCGAACTCCATCAGGTCGAGTCCCGTCGGCGACAGGTAGCGCCGGATGTCGACCTCGGGACGCTGGTCGTCGATACCGGCGAGGGCCAACAACGCGTAGTTCACGATTCCGGTTGTCGGCAGAGCCGGAACTGCGGGACCCGCGGCCGGGAAGAGCTGCTCGAGGTGGGTCGGCGCGGCCACGGCGACGGCGCCCCGGAAGTCGAGCGCGGGCGCCCGGGTGGTGGCCTCGCGGGCGGCGAAGTAGGTCGCCTGCCCGCCCTGCGACAGTCCTGTGACGATCCACCGGTCGGCGAGCACGTCGCCGTAGACCTCGTGTGCGGCCAGGACGACGTCGACGGCGTTCGCGGCGGCCGCCGGACCGTCCAGATAGGCGTTGACGCCCGGTGTGCCGAGTCCCGCGTAATCCGTTGCGGCGACGGCATACCCGGCGGCGAGCCACTGCTCGACCGCGGGCAGTTCGACGTAGTTGAACCCGGCGACGGACGGTGCGCACTGGTCGGCGACACCGACGGTGCCGTGGGCGTAGGAGACCACCGGCCAGCCGCCGTCGGGCGGGTCGCCACGGGGAAGGAGGACCGATCCGGTCGATTCACCAGTCGCGGTCGAGGTACGGAGGGTGGAGTACCGCACCCGGACGCTGTCTCCCGCCTGGGCGGGGACCGTACCTGGGGGCAGGTGCTCCTGCGACAGCAGGATCCCGGGTGGCTGCGCGGAGACCTCGGTCGCGCCGGTGAGCAGCAGCAGAACCGCCGCCACCGCAGCCCCGACCACTCTCATCGGCCCAGTATCCACCCGCAACCGACACGTGAGTGGCAAAGCGTGCGGGAGCACACTTTGCCACTCACGTGGGGGGAGAGCTAGACGAGCAGTTCGGCGATCTGAATGGTGTTGAGGGCGGCACCCTTACGCAGGTTGTCGCCGGACACGAACAGCGCGAGCCCACGACCCTCCGGAACACCCGGATCCTGACGGATCCGCCCGACCAGCGACGGGTCGCTGCCCGCGGCCTGCAGCGGGGTGGGGACGTCCACGAGCTGCACACCGGGAGCCTTCGACAGGATCTCCTGCGCGCGTTCCACCGACAGCGGACGCTCGAACTCGGCGTTGATCGACAACGAGTGACCGGTGATCACGGGGACGCGGACGCACGTGCCCGACACCAGCAGGTCGGGCAGGCCGAGGATCTTGCGGCTCTCGTTGCGGAGCTTCTGGTCCTCGTCCGTCTCACCGCTGCCGTCGTCGACGATGGAGCCGGCCAGCGGCAGCACGTTGAACGCGATCGGTGCGACGTACTTGTTCGGGGCCGGGAAGTCGACGGCGCTGCCGTCGTGGACCAGCTTCTCCGCGTCGCCGATGACGGCGCGGGCCTGGCCCACCAACTCCTCGACACCGGCGATGCCGCTGCCGGAGACGGCCTGGTAGCTCGACACGATGAGACGCTGCAGTCCGGCCTCGTCGTGCAGGACCTTCAGCACCGGCATCGCGGCCATCGTGGTGCAGTTGGGGTTGGCGATGATGCCCTTCGGCGGATTCTTCGCCTGCTCCGGGTTCACCTCGCTGACGACCAGCGGAACGTCGGGGTCCTTGCGGAACGCCGAAGAGTTGTCGACGACGGTGGCACCGGCCGCCGCGAAGCGCGGGGCCTGCTCACGGGACAGCGTGGCACCGGCCGAGAACAGGGCGATGTCGATGCCCTTCAGGTCCTCGTCGGACGTCGCGGACGCGTCCTCGACGACGATCTCCTCGCCGCGGAACGGCAGCTTCTTGCCCGCCGACCGCGCGGAGGCGAAGAACCGCACCTTGTCCGCGGGGAAATTGCGTTCCTCGAGGAGGGTGCGCATGACGATGCCGACCTGTCCGGTGGCGCCGACGACAGCGATGGTGGTCATGATCTACCGTCCCGTTCCTGCGTGCACGACGGCTTCTTCGTCGCCGCCGAGCTCGAATGCATCGTGGATCGCCTTGACGGCCTTGTCCAGCTCCACGTCCTTGACGAGCACCGAGATGCGGATCTCCGACGTGGAGATGAGGTCGATGTTGACGCCGGCCTTCGCGAGCGCCTCACAGAACGTCGCGGTGACGCCGGGGTGGCTCTTCATGCCCGCGCCGACCAGCGACACCTTGCCGATGTGGTCGTCGAACAGCACCTGTGTGAAGCCGATGTCGCCCTGCAGCTTCGTCAGCTTCTCGACCGCCCGCGGGCCGTCGGCCGTCGGCAGGGTGAACGTGATGTCCGTCTTGCCGGTCTCGACCTTCGAGATGTTCTGCAGCACCATGTCGATGTTGATCTCCGCCTCGGCGACCGCGCGGAAGACCTGCGCGGCGTAACCAGGGGTGTCGGGCAGGCCGACGACGGTGATCTTGGACTCGCCGCGATCGTGCGCGACTCCGGTGATGATTGCCTCTTCCACGGGGATGTCCTCCATCGATCCGGACACGATGGTGCCCGGCTTGGTCGTGTATGACGAACGGACGTGCACAGGCACGTTGTATCGGCGGGCGTACTCGACGCAGCGGAGCATGAGCACCTTCGCGCCGCACGCCGCGAGCTCGAGCATCTCCTCGAACGACACCGTCTCGAGCCGCTGCGCGTCGGGAACGATGCGCGGGTCAGCGGTGAAGATGCCGTCGACGTCGGTGTAGATCTCGCAGACGTCGGCCTCGAGGGCTGCCGCGAGGGCCACCGCGGTGGTGTCCGAACCGCCGCGCCCGAGGGTCGTCACGTCCTTGCTGTCCTGGCTGACGCCCTGGAATCCGGCGACGAGGACGATCGAGCCCTCGTCGAGCGCATCCCGGACGCGGCCCGGTGTGACGTCGATGATCTTGGCGTTGCCGTGAGCACCGGTGGTGATGACGCCCGCCTGCGAGCCCGTGAACGAACGGGCCTCCGCACCGAGCGAATGAATTGCCATTGCGACGAGAGAATTGGAGATGCGCTCACCGGAGGTCAGCAGCATGTCCATTTCGCGGGCGGGTGGGGCTGGGCACACCTGCTGAGCCAGATCGAGCAGCTCATCAGTGGTGTCCCCCATCGCTGAAACCACGACGACGACATCGTTGCCGGCCTTCTTGGTCTCGACGATCCGTTCAGCCACTCGTCGGATTCTCTCGGCGGTTGCCACCGAGGATCCGCCGTACTTCTGGACGACGAGAGCCACGCGTTTCTACCTCCAGGTCGATGAATCTGTACTGGTCCAGCTGTCGAGCTTACCGGCGGAGTCCAATCTGATCCCGGGTGAGTCCGTTGGGCGGCCTATCCGAACGCCGTGTTCGCGGCGTCTGCGACCCTCGTCACGGCGGCGCAGTTCGGGCCGTGAACAGTGACGACTGCACCCGCGTGGCCGAGCCTGCGGGTGAACTCGTCGACACCCGCCCCGGGCCGTGTGATGTCGATCGGCTCGCCCATCGGGCTCGTCCACCGGCACCGGTCACCGACCGTCTCCGGCACGGCGGGAACGGGTGGTCTGTTTTCCTTCACCGGCGACATCGTGAACGACACGGTCACCTCGCTCCCGGGCACCCGATTCGGGTTCGGGAACAGGACGCAGTCGAACGGGGCAGGCGGCGACTCCGGATCGACGACGCGTCCGCCCGCCGTGGTCCCCAGCACGTCGAGGACTTCGCAGGGGTCGTGGACGGCGAGCGCCACCTGATCCGAGGAGCCGGCGTCGCGGGCGGGCAGCCCCGACCGCATCCTGTCGAGCGCCGAGTCCAGCACCGCGTCGGCCAGCGGGCAGACGTCCTGGCCCGCGACGGTTCCAGCGCGGACGGTCGCAAGCGGCAGTCCGAAATCTTGGGCCTCGGTTCCGAGGGGTAGCCGGAAGACGCGCTCGCACGTCCCGCGGGTCAGGTCGGCGCCCGCGCCGCGGTAGACCGTCACCCCGTCCACCGTCTCCGGCCGCGTCAGCGACTGTTCGGACAGCATCGACGGCAGCAGCGACACCTCCACATACGTGCTCGCGCCGTCGGGCCGCGCCATCAGCGCCGAGCACACCGGCAGTTGCACGGCCGACCCGTACTGCTGGACCGTCCCGGCGCGCCGCACCACCGCCTCGTCGAGCAGACCGCACGGATCGGCGCCGCGGAGCGCGTCCTCGACGTGGACGTGGCGTTGCTGGTCCGAACTCAGTTCCTGCAGCGGGGACGCACCCGCGGTCCCGGACACGCTGTGCGCGCACCCGGACGTGATCGCGGCGCACAGCAGCGCCGCAGCGACCTTCTTCACCCGATCCCCCCTCGAATCGGCCCGAACACTACCGCCGATTCACGTCTCCCGGATCACGTGGTCTTCACGATCGGCGGGATCTCGAACGTCCCGTCGAACACCTCGGCCCGGGGGCTGTACATCCGCAGCATCGGCCGGAATCCCGCGTCCGGTGTGGGCAGCCAGTTGGCGCGGGCGACCGGGTCGGCCGGGGCGGTCGCGCCGAGCGTGATGGTCAGCGAACCGTCGTCGGCGAACACCAGTCCCGGGGTGCGGTCGCCGATCGAGTAGCGGTCGAGGGGATTGTCGACGAGAAAGAACTCCGGCAGGTCGTACATGGTGATCGACCAGAACGCGTCGACGGGCGGGGTCGGCGCGAACGTGAGGGTGTAGGTGTGTTCGCCGGAGAGTTCGTTGCCTTCGCTGTCGTGGTAGATCGGCGCGTACGCGGCCTCGTAGCCGTGGTTGCCCCACAGTCCCGCCATCGCGGCCCCGGCCCGCAGGCCCAGCGCCTTCGAGCGGTCCTCGATCCGCCACTCGGGTGAGTTCACGGTGCCGACCTCGAAGAAGTCGTCGTTGTAGTCGAAGGCGTGGTACATCAACTGCCAGCCGTTGACGACCGCCGCACCGGCACCCGATTTCAGTGCGGCGACGAGCGATCGGTGCCCCGCCTCGGCTCCCGCCGTCAGGACGGACGCGAGATCCGGCGGCGCCTCGAGGTACGGCGACGCCCCGGTCTCGAGCAACCCGAGCGGGGCGAACATCTGCTCGGCGATCAGGTCCTGCGCGGCGGGCGGGTACGCCTGCGAATACACCCGCAGCTTCTCCCAGAACCGAAGGTCCTCGGGGACGTTCGGGTCGGGTGCGGGCAGACCGACCGCCTTCGCCTGGTCGCCGACGGGTTCCAACGTCAGGGCCGACTGCAGTGCCTTCACCCGCTCCAGGTCGGCCTCTCCGTCGCAGGCCCAGCGGCCGACGATGGTGCCCACCGACGTGGGGAACGCGATCCGCGTCGCGCCGGCGGGGACCTCGCCGGACCATCCAGGGCCGGTCAGTAGATAACGGCCGGCCGCCGTTCCCGTCGCGCGTTTGCCGACGTACGCGAAATTGTCGGTCCACGCATCGACGAACTGCAGAACGTAGTACGCGCCACCGCTGTCGGGCACCCGCAGCAGTTGCGGGCCGTGACCGAGGTCGATCTGCGCGATCGAGTAGACGGTGTCGTTGTTGACCGAGACGAAGGTGTCCCGCGGCCCGGCGAGGGTGCCGGCGTGACTGAACGTGTTGAACGGTGCGGGCTCGAGGCTTCCCATCCCGTCCGCGACGAAACGGTTCACCTGGTCGAGGTCGAACACCAGCGGGAAACCGTACACCCACGCCTTCTCGGCGAGTTCCTGCAATTCTGCGCTGACGATCACGAATCCTCCTCTGGCCGTTCCCTGCTCACATCGGCAAGTGCTTCCCGCACGGTCGGATACAGGCCGACGGGTGAAGTTTCGGAGCCCGCCCGGCGCATCGTGTCGCGGAACTGTCCGATGTCGCGGGCCACCCGGAGGTCGACGTCCTTGCGTTTGAGGGCATCCCGCAGTTGCCCGAGCATCTGCGCCGCACTGACGTCGATGAACGGGGACGTCTCCGCGTCGAGCACGATCGTCCTGGTGTCTTCGATGCACAGTTCTTCGATGCGGTCCTTCACGTGATCGGCGTTGGCGAAGAACAATCCGGACTCGACCCGCACGACCACCACCTGCGGGGTGGTGGGCAGTTCGGGGTGACGTTCGGCGTCCACCCACAGCGATCCCTCTTTCACGAGCGCCGCGACGTGCGGGCGGGAGGCCCGGTAGAGCAGCAGGAGCATGGACACGCCGATGCCGATGACCAGCCCGGGCAGGGTGTCGAAGAGCAGGACGCCCACCATCGCCGCGAGAGCCGCCGCGAAGTCGGCGCGCGCGGCGTGGCCGTAGATGCTGCCCAGCCGCCTCGTCCACACCCCGTACAGCCTCCGGAGCGCATCGATGTCGACGAGTTCGACGACGGCGGCGATCACCACCGCGGCCAGGGTCGCTTCGGGCAGGTTCTCGAAAAGGCCGGTGAGGAACAGCAGCGTGACCACGGTCAGCGCGGCGACGACGAGACCGCTGACCTGAGATTTCGCGCCCGCCCCGCCGTTCACCGCCGTCTTGGAGAGGCTGCCGTTGACCACCATTCCCGAGCACAACCCGGAACCGAGGTTTGCGGTGCCGAGGCCGAGAAGTTCCCGGTTCGGGTCGATCTCGTAGCCTTCCTTCGCCGCGTACGTCTTCGCGGCGCCGAGACCTTCCGCGAAGCCGATCAGCAGCACGCCGACCGCCGGACCCAGCAGGTCCACGTAGTCGTCGAACCCGACTCCGGCCGGCAAACCGAGCGAGGGCAGACCCGGATCGATGTGACCGACGATGCCGACGCCCCGGTCGTCCAGCCCGAACAGCGACACCGCCGCGATCCCGAGGAGCACGGCGAGCAGGGATCCCGGGACCAGCGGCAGCCAGCGTGTGAACCCGAGCACCACCACCAGGCTGAGACCGCCGACGACGAGCGTCACCCAGTGCGTGTCCCCGAGATGGGTGAGCACCCCCCAGGCCTGTTCGAAGAAGTTGCCCTCCTCCTTCTCCACTCCGAACAGCGCGGGCACCTGTCCGACGATGATGGTGAGGGCGAGACCGACGATGAAGCCCTTCAGCACCGGCTCGGAGATGAACGAGGCGATGAATCCGAGGCGCAGCAGACCGGCCAGCAGCCCCGCGATCCCGGTGGCGATCGCGAGGACGGCGGACAGCGCCGCATACTTTCCGCCGTCCGCACCGGCCAGCGGCGCGACGATGGCCGCCGACAGGGCGGCGGTCGCCGACATCGGACCCACCACGAGATGACGCGAACTGCCCGCCGCCGCATACAGGATCAGTGCCGGGACCGCCGCGTAGAGGCCGACGACCGGTGGCACCCCCGCGATGGTCGCGTAGGCCAGTGCCTCCGGGACCAGCACCGCCCACACGGTCAGGCCCGCGATCACATCGGGCCTGACCCACCCCCGTTGGTAGTCCCGCAGCGAGCCGAACACCGGCCAGGTGCCGGTCACGGTACTCACCACGTCGGCATCGTCCTAGTCCCTGGCGGTGTCCCAGGTGGTGACCGCCCAGATCACGACGACGTCGAGTGCGATGATCAGGATCGACCACAGCGGGTAGTAGGGCAGCCACAGGAAGTTGGCGAGGATCGACAGCGCGGCGATGCAGACCGCGACGACGCGAGCCCACGTGGCGCCCGTCATCAGTCCGATCGCGCTGATCGCCAGGACGACGCCCAGCACGATGTGGATCCAGCCCCACGTGGTGGTGTCGAACTGGTAGGTGTACTGGACGCCGATGACCAGCAGGTCGTCGGACGCGACCGCGGCGATGCCCTGGAAGAAGGAGATCACGCCGACAGTCAGCAGCAATATCGCCGCTGCCAGTGAAGTTCCTGCTGCAAAACCCTGTTTCACAGGGCTGTCCGTCCTGGACTCCGGGGTAGTCGTCATGTCCATGCCCTTCTCGAAAGTGTGTTTGCGAACAGTCGAATCGTCCGGCTCCCGGCAATGGGAGGCATCATCCGCGCCGGGTGATCCTCATCTGCAACGGATGATGTGACGCCGACGTCGCGGTGCAAGAGTCGAACCGGGGCATCCCGGAAGGCCGGCCGTTGCGAAGGGACACGCAATGATCGATCCGCAGGACGTACCCGGCGCGGAGCCGGACTCTCGGTGGTCGATGCCGCGGGGGCTGATCGTGATCCTCGGACTGGCCGCGCTCGTCGTCACGGTGGCCGGGATCGAGGTGGCGGCATCGATCCTCGCCCCGGTCTTCCTCGCCCTCATGCTCACCGTCGCGGTCCATCCGCTCCCCGTATGGCTGCACAGGAAGGGCGTGCCTGCGTGGCTCGCGACGATCGCCGCGATCGTGGTCGTCAACGGCATCCTCGTCGTACTCGTGCTGTCGCTGGCGCTGTCGGTCGCGCAGCTCGCCACGCTGCTCCCGCAGTACGCGGACGACTTCACGTCCCTCATCGACAGCGCCCAGAGCTTCCTGAACAGCCACGGCGTGAACTCCTCCAGCGCCCAGACCATGCTCTCCCAGGTGGATTACACCAAGGCGTTCGGTTTCGTGGACGGCATCCTGCAGGCGATGCTGGGAATCTTCTCGAACCTGCTGTTCCTCGCCGCCCTCCTGCTGTTCATGGCGGTCGACGGAAGCTCCTACGGTTCGCGGATGAGCATCGTCACGCGGATGCGCCCCGACATCGCCACCGCCCTGTCCGCCTTCTCCCTCGGCACCCGCAAGTACCTGGTCGTGACCACGGTCTTCGGATTGATCGTCGCCGTCATCGACACCGGGGCACTGTGGGCGCTGGGGATTCCGCTGCCGATCCTGTGGGGTCTGCTGTCGTTCATCACCAACTACATCCCGAACGTCGGCTTCGTTCTCGGACTCGTCCCGCCGGCCCTGCTGGCGCTGCTCCAGGGCGGTCCGGGACTGATGCTGACCGTCATCGTCGTGTACAGCGTCATCAACGTCATCATCCAGTCCGTGATCCAGCCGAAGTTCGTCGGGGACGCGGTCGGCCTGTCCGTGACGTTCACGTTCCTGTCGCTGGTGTTCTGGACGTGGATCCTCGGACCCCTCGGCGCGATCCTCGCCATCCCGCTGACCCTGATGGCGAAGGCACTGCTGATCGACATCGACCCGTCCACGAGGTGGGTGAACACGATTCTCAGCGACTCCCCCACGCCCACACCCACGGCACCGGCCACCACCCCCACCGCACCACGACACGAGAAGGAAGAACCATGACACCCGACTTCTCCGACACCACCGATTTCGAGGACGCCGACCGCGGTTTCGTC
This sequence comes from Rhodococcus sp. USK10, assembly GCF_019378875.1. Lineage (NCBI taxonomy): Bacteria > Bacillati > Actinomycetota > Actinomycetes > Mycobacteriales > Nocardiaceae > Rhodococcus > Rhodococcus sp. USK10. The sequence continues at coordinate 5,118,470 of NZ_CP076048.1, read as the reverse complement.
GACCGTCTCGACCCCTGCACCGTCACGGACGCCGACGGTCGCACGGTGTGGGACATGCAGGAGTACGCGTTCCTGTCCGGCGACTGCCCGGAGACCGCCGACCCGAGTCTGTGGCGGCAGTCGCAACTGTGCGCGAAAGACGGGCTGTACGAGGTCACCGAGGGCATCTACCAGCTACGCGGAATCGACCTGTCCAACATGACGATCGTCGAAGGCGAGACGGGCGTCCTGGTGATCGACCCGCTCATCTCGCAGGAGACGGCGGCCGCCGCGCTCGCGCTGTACCGGAAGAACCGGGGCGACCGGCCCGTCACCGGAGTCCTCTATACCCACTCCCACATCGATCACTTCGGCGGCGTCGTCGGTGTACTCCCCGACGGTCGCGGCGACGTCCCGATCTTCGCGCCCGAAGGGTTCCTCGAGCACGCGGTGTCCGAGAACATCTACGCCGGAACGGCAATGGGCAGGCGCGCCACCTACATGTACGGACCGCTGCTGCCCAAGGGTCCGCGCGGGCACCTCGGTGCGGGGCTCGGAACGAACACGTCGACCGGCAGGCCGGGGCTGATCCCGCCGACCGTCGACATCACCCACACCGGTCAGGAGGAGACCGTCGACGGCATCCGCATCCTCTTCCAGGTGACGCCGGGAACGGAGGCGCCCGCCGAGATGAACTTCCTGTTCCCTGACCACCGGGCACTGTGCATGGCCGAGAACGCCACCCACAACCTGCACAATCTCCTCACACTGCGGGGCGCACTGGTCCGCGATCCCCGCGCCTGGTCGCGGTATCTCGACCAGGCGATCGAGATGTTCGACGGCGGCTACGACGTCGCGTTCGCCTCCCACCACTGGCCGACGTGGGGCCGCGACCGGGTGGTGAAATTCCTGTCGGAGCAGCGCGACCTGTACCAGTACCTGCACGACCAGACCCTGCGGATGCTCAACGCGGGGCTGACCGGGATCGAGATCGCCGAAGACTTCCCGCTGCCACCGGCCCTCGAATCCGCCTGGCACGCGCGCGGGTACTACGGGTCGGTCAGCCACAACGTGAAGGCGATCTACCAGCGGTACATGGGCTGGTTCGACGGCAACCCGACGTCGCTGTGGCAGCATCCGCCCGAAAGCGCCGCCACCCGCTACGTCGAGTGCATGGGCGGCCAGGATGAGGTCCGGTCGAAGGCGGCGCAGTACCTCGAGCGCGGAGATCTGCGGTTCGCCGCCGAACTGCTCAAGCACGCCGTGTTCGCCGACCCCTCCGACGATGCGGCCAAGGACCTGCTGGCCCGCACGTACGAGCAACTCGGGTTCGGCGCGGAGAACGCGACGTGGCGCAACTTCTACCTCACCGGGGCACTCGAACTGCGGGGCGGCATCACCACCCCGCCGCTCAGCGACCTCGGCGCGGACATGCTGAGCGCCCTGACGATCGACCAGATCTTCGACTCCGTCGCCCTCCGCATCAACGGCCCGCGCGCCTGGGACGCCACCCTCGTCGCGGAATGGCACTTCACCGAACCCGAAGCGCACTACCGGACGACGCTGTCCAACGGCGCGCTCATCCAGACGGTCGCGCCGAGGACCGCGGCGCAACCCGACGTCACGCTGACCCTGACGAAGATGCAGTTGCTCGCCCTGTTCGCCGGCCGGGGCCTGGAGGGCATCGAGGTGACGGGTGATCCGTCGAAGCTGCTCGCCCTCACCGAATTGCTCGACCCGCCCGACAACGTGTTCCCCATCGTCACGCCGTAGGCGCTTCGCGCCCGTGAGTGGTTAGAGAGTCTCTGGACTCCTTGACCACTCACGGGCGGCGGAGCCGCCTACCCGAAGTCGACGATCGCGAGATTGCTCGGAAGCTCATCCGTCCGCGGCTCACCGGTGGGCAGTTTTCCCTGCAGGAACTGCCCCGACAGGTAGTCGTCCGCGTCGAGGATCTGCTGCGGCGCCACCTGCCCCTCGTATTCGAAGCTGTCGAAGACGTACGGCAGGGAATCGGCGTAGAGCAGGCTCGGGCCGTTCATCAACTGGAAGTGCAGGTGCGACGCGTTGGCGTTGCCGGTGTTCCCGAGTTTCGCGAGCGTGTCGCCCTTCGACACCTTGTCGCCGGGCTTGACGAGCAGCGAACCCTCGATGAAGTGCGCGTACATCGCGTAGACGCCGCCCCCGAGGTCGAGGACGACGTGGTTGCCGTCGACGTTCTCGACGGTGAGTTTCGCGGCGAGTTCCGGCACCTCGGCGGGCAGTGTGCCCGGGGCGTTGGCGGGCACGTTGTCCAATGTGGCCACGACCGTTCCGTCGGCGACGGCGTACACGTCGGACCCGTAGTCGACGTAGCTCTCGTTCTTCGTCCGGTCGCCGGTGTAGAACTCGCCCTGGTCGTTGGTGCGTTTCCAGTCGATCGCGAATCGTTGACTGTTGTTGATCTTGCCGTCGACCGGGAGCGGCGACGTGCGGTGCGGGAATCCCGGCAGGCAGCAGCCGTTGAGGGCAATCCAGTTGTCGCCCTTCAGCGGTGGCGAGATGACGCGTGGGGTCCCGGCGTCGATGTCGAGGGCGGTGATCAGATAGTCGACGGGGGACGGTTCCCGCGACGACGGCGCAGCCGCGGCGCTGCCGTACAGGTGGTGGAGCACCGCCTTCGGGGCCTGATCGAGCGAGTCGAACGTGTAGTCGACGAACAGGATACGAGTCTCCTGCGGCGGAATCGCCGTGGAGGTGGCTGCCGGCGCGGTCAGCATTCGCAGCCGGTTGCAGTCGCCGTACGGACAATTCGGCTCGACGAGCGCCGCACCGGAGAACGACGCGATCACCTTCGACGGGTCGGTCCCGTCGACGACGTCCAGTTTGTCGAGGGTCGCCGGGACGGGTGTCGCGTTCGTCAGCTGGAGGTCGTAGGCGACGTGGTACTTGCCGTCGGTGCCCGGGAACGGGAAGGTCGGATCACCGATCGGGGTGAGGATCAGTCCCGTGTAGGCGTCGGGCACGGTGACCGCCCCCGTCCCGCCTTCCGTCGTCGGCGACGCACTCGTCTCCGGCGCGTCGTCGCTGCTCGAGCACCCCGCCGCGACGAGTGCGATCGACATCATCAGCCCGGCAACTGCCAACTTCATGGTCACTCCGTTCAGGCACTTCGCCGCGGCCCTGCGCCCTTCGACGTGGCCATCGTCGGCCGGTTCGCCCGCCACGGATTCACCCGTCGAGTGTGAATTTCAGGTTGCTGCCGGTTTGCGGAAAACACGTTCACCCACACAGAACAACTGGTACTCGCTAAAATCGTCGCACCGGCTTACTGCGTCGGGGATTGGCGTTTGTCGAAGATCGTTTCTCGGTGCAGCGAGAATTGGGGGTCGGCGTGACGGCAGCACCGCTCGGGGAGTTTCGTCTGAGTACTCGAATACCGTCGAGTGCTGGGGGTCGAACGGTCACCCGGACCCGCCTGCACACCATGCTCACCGACGCGCTCACCGACGAGGCCCATCCCTATCCGGTTGCGCTGGTCTGCGCGCCGGCCGGGTCGGGCAAGACACGGGCCGTGGCCGACTGGGCGCGGGAGTTGCTGGCCGCCGACGACGCTCCGACCATTGCCTGGCTCACCATCGAGGAGCGGCACAACGACCTCGACGTCGTCCACCGGGCGATCCTCCGCGCACTCACCGACGCCGGAAATCCTCGCCTGCAGGCGGCGTGCGCCGGGCTCGTTTCCGAGTCACCGGACCTCGGCGCCACCTTGTCGGCTGCGTTGCACGAACTCGGCGAGAACATCTGGATGATCATCGACGACGCCCACCTCCTCCGCGACACCGACGTCCTCACCGACCTCGAGTCGTTCATGCGCTGGCAACCGCCGATGCTGCGGACGGTCATCGTCGGACGGTTCGAGCCGCCGCTCGCGCTGCAGCGACTTCGCCTGGACGGCAAACTGTTCACGCTCACGGCAGCGGATCTCGCGTTCACGTCCGACGAGTCGGCCGAGATGCTCGACGAGCACGGCGTGGTGCTGCCGCCGGACGATCTCGACGCCCTCATGGTTCGCACGGAGGGCTGGGCTGCCGGAATCCGGCTGGCGGGAATGTCTTTGGAAGGGCATCCGGATCCGAGCCGGTTGATCGCCGAGTTCTCGGGCGACCGCCGGGCCGTCGCCGACTATCTCATCGAGGAGGTCCTCGCCGGCCAGACCGACGAGATGCGCGAGTTCCTCCTGCGCACGTCCGTCCCCGTCTCGTTCACGGTCGAACTCGCCGAGAAACTCACGGGCTGCACGGACGCGCACGGCAACATCGATTGGCTCGAGCACCACAATTTTCTGATCGGCCGGATCGCCGAGAACCCCACGCACTACCGCTACCACCCGCTGCTGCGCAGTTATCTGCGCGCGGAGATCAGCCGGATCGGCCACGTCGAAGTCGAGCATCTCGAATTGACGGCGGCCCACTGGCACGACGAATTCGGGGATGCGCTGCTCGCACTCGAGCACGCGGTGAACTCCGGTGATCACGACGAGATCGTGGCTCTGCTGGCCCGGACGTCGCTACCCCTGATCATCGGGGGCCACGGCGAGGCCGTCGACCGGATTCTCACGCGGGCGCCCCGGGCGTCGCAGGACCACCCGTCGGCGCGGCTGCTCCGCGCCGCCGCCGCGCTCGCCTCGGGAAACATCCCGGTGGCCACGTCCACCCTCGAACTCCTCGACCGCAGGAAGTCGGGACTGCTGGTGGACGGGGCCACCGAATCCCGGGTGCACCTGCTGCTCCGCGAATCGCTGCGGGTGCAGACCGCGATCGGCACCGGCGACATCGAGACCGCGCTGAAGCGGCTTCAGAGCGTGGGCGGCGGATCGAGCGGCGACCCCGATCTCGACGCGTTCGTCCTGCTCCAGGAAGGGCGTGCGCTGCTCTTCCTCGGACGGGACGACGACGCGGAGGCCGTGCTCGGGAGGTCGCTCGCGCACGCGCGACTCGGCGACGCACCGTTGAGCGTCATGTACTGCCTGGGAACTCTCGCCGCCGTCTCGATGTCGCGGGGCGACGTGGCGGTGGCGTCCGAACTGGTGGACGAGGCCCTGACGATCGGCCGGACGCAGTCGGCGACGGGCGATCCGACGTTCCAGTTGACGAAGCTCGTCGACTCGTGGTGCCGCTACATGCGGATGGACCCCGACGCCGCCCGCGTCGCCGCCGAATCCGCCGAGGCGTTGCGTCGCGCGAGCACCGGAACCGCGGGTCTCGCCGACGGCGCCGCGGCCCTGTTCGGTCTCGACGAGTCCGAACACCGGCACGGTTCGGTGACGATGGTGCATGCGGACAGCCCGGTGTCGTCCACACTGCCGATGCCGCCGGGAATCCGGGCGGTGCTGCTGCCCGCCATCCAGTACGCGTATCTGTCCGCCGGTGAGATCGGGTGGGCGCACGAGTTGGCCACCGAGGCACAGGGCTTCCTCGGGTCCACCGGCGACACACCCCTCGTCGAGGCGATCATCCACCTGCACCTGCACCGCCTCGGCCTGGCCCGCCGGACGATCCAGCCGGTCCTGGACGGTGAACTGGACTGCGCGGCGGGCACCAACCTGATCGCGGCGTGGCTCGTGGATGCGTCGATCGCGCTTGCCCGCAAACATGATTCGCGCGCCCACAGCGCGCTCACCGAGGCGTTGCGTCTCGCGGAGCCGCAGTCGGTGCTGCGTCCGTTCCACGACTGCGGACCACAGATCCGGGATCTTCTCGTGCGGAGCACCGGCCGGTTCGGGGTGCTCGAACCGTTCGCGGAGCGGCTCCGCGCGTCGTTCCCGCGGTCGGAGAGCACGGCGTCCGACATGCTCACTCCCCGTGAACTGGAACTGCTCGTGGAGCTTCCGTCGTGGCGCACCGCCGAGCAGATCGCGGCCGACCTGTGCGTGTCGGTGAACACGGTGAAGACTCACCTGCGGGGGATCTACCGCAAACTCGGCGTCACGTCCCGCCGCGACGCGATCGCCGCCGCGCAACACCACGGTCTGCTCTGAGACGGTTCACCACTTGCGGGTGAGGCGCGTCGCTCTTCCGTCGGTCACCCTGAAATCTACGGCTGACCGAGTTCTGGAACGACGATGTGAATGAAGGAGCCCGCCGTGGTGCGTCCTGAATCGAACTGGCCGGGCAAGGTCAGGTACGCCTTCCTGATCAGCGGCGCTCTGTCCGATCGGGTGCTGGCGGCCTTTCCCGAGTTGGACGTCTCGGACGTCACGACCGGTGACACGACGCTCTACGGCCCGGTCGACGGCCCGACGGATCTCCGCGGCATGCTGGCCCGCTTCGACGCGCTGGGACTGACCGTCATCGAGATGCGCCGGCTACCGGACTGACCGGGCTGCGGGGTTCAATGGTGAAGGGTCCCGGGAGGCGGTGAGCCGAGTGAGCGGCGAGTTCGAACCGGGCACGGTGTTTGCCGGCTACGTGATCGAACGGGTTCTGGGACGAGGCGGGATGGGCACCGTCTACCTCGCCCAGCATCCCAACCTGCCGCGCAAGGTCGCTCTCAAACTGCTCGACACGTCGTGGACGAGCGACGACTACGTCCGGTCGCGTTTCGAGTCGGAAGCGGACCACGCCGCCCATCTCGACCATCCCAACATCGTCACCGTCCACGACCGCGGCCGCGAGGGCGGCAGGTTGTGGATCGCGATGCAGTACGTGCCCGGCGTCGACGCCAGGAGAGCGCTCAGCTCCGGGGCACTGGACGTCGAGCGCGCCGTGCACATCGTCAGCGAGACCGGGAGGGCGCTCGACCACGCGCACGAGGCCGGGATTCTGCATCGCGACGTGAAGCCGGCGAACATCCTGCTCGCGCCGGGCGACCCCGAACGGGTGCTGCTCACCGATTTCGGCACCGCCAAGGCCCTCGACGAAACGCATCAGCTGACCCGCACCGGGATGCTGGTGGCGACGCTGCACTACGCGGCGCCCGAGCAGATCGAGGGCCAGAAGCTCGACCACCGCGTCGACATCTACGCGTTGGGCTGCACCTTCTTCCATCTGCTCACCAACGAACCGCCGTATCCCGGGACCACCGCGTCCTCGGTGATGCACGGCCATCTGAACGGGCCGATTCCCAAGCCGAGCGTGGTGCGCCCCGGGCTGCCCGCCGGGGTCGACGCGGTGGTCGCGCGCGCCATGGCCAAGGACCGCGAGGAGCGCTACTCGACGTGTCGTGAGTTCAGCGACGCCGTCCACGCGATCGAGTGGGACGGGCCGGGCAGCGTCACCCGTCCTGCCGCTCTCGCCGACTCCGCCGCGACCACCCGGACGAGCCGTCCCGCCGTGACCCGGCCCGACGCCGAGCCGGGTGCGGACCCGACGGCACCGACCACGGTCGGGGGCCGGTGGCGGCGGAAACGCTGGTTGCTCGCCGCCCTCCTGGCGGGTGTCCTCGTCGCCGCCGCTGTCGCCTACGTCGTCTGGCCGGGCGAGGAGTCGCCGGACAGTCAGGTGGTGCTCCCGCTGACCGGCCTGCAGGGCCCGGCCGGGCTCGCGGTGTCGGGCAGCGGGAACCTGTACATCGCGGACAGCGCGGCCAAGCAGGTTCTGGAGGTACGCGCCGGGTCCTACGAGCAGACGGTCCTTCCCTTCACCGGACTCGAGGTTCCGCAGGGAGTTGCGGTCAGCACGTCCGGCGACGTGTACGTCTCCGACCTCGTGACCAACACCGTGACGATGCTGCACGGCAGCACCCAGGTACCGATGCCGTTCGGCGGGCTGAACCAGCCGTTCGGAATCGCGCTCGGACCGGACGGGACGCTGTACGTGGCGGACACGCTGAACAACCGGGTGCTGGCCCTGCGCGACGTCACCGCCGCCCCCGTCGCGGTACCGCTGTCGGTGATCGGCCCGTTCGCCGTCGCCGTCGGCGAGCAGGGCGACCTCTACGTCGGCACGCCCAATAAGGTGCTCGCGTGGAACGCCGCCACCCGCGCCCAGAGCTTCCTGCCGTTCACCGACCTCCAGAGCGTCGGTGGTGTCGCGGTCGACGACGAGGGAACCGTGTACGCGATCGACCAGAACCACAACCGGATTCTGCGGCTGCCCGCCGGTTCGGACGAGCAGGAGGTCCTCCCGTTCACGGGCCTGGACCAGCCGGAAGGGATCGCCGTGTCGAGCCGGGGCGATGTATACGTCGCGGACACCGACAACAGCCGGGTGGTCATGCTGCCCGCGGGCAGCTGACCGCTCAGGCCTGGCGCGCCAGGTCGAACCCGAACGATTCGGCGACGGCCTCGTCCACCCGGCCGTGGTGATTGGCCAGCAGTTCTTCGCGTTCGTTCGCGGAGAGACCGCCCCAGATGCCGTACGGTTCACCGACACTGAGTGCGTGCTCCCGGCACTGCACCAGCACCGGGCAGCCGCGGCAGATCATCTTGGCGCGGAAGTCCCGCATCTCGCGTGCCCGGCCACGTTCGCGGTCGGGGTGGAAGAAGGTGGACGACTCGTAGCCGCGGCACGCGGCGTCCCTCTGCCAGTCCCACACCTCGGCGACCGGAATGGGAAGACTCAACCGATTGGACATTGCACTCCTCCAGATACTCGTGAGCCGTTGTGTGCAAGCCCGAGAACGCGTTCCCGGGCCAGATCGGCGGCGCCGACGATGCCGACGTTCGCGCCGAGTTCCGCCAGTCGCACCTCGGCGACCGGTCGATGTGCGCGTCCGGTGAGACGGTTCTCGAACGCGGCGGCGGCGGGACCGCGCAGCAGTTCACCGGCCTCGCACACTCCCCCGCCGATGATGAACAGGTCGGGGTCGAAGAACGCGGCGATATCCGCCATGCCGTGTCCCAGCCAGGAACCGATCACCCGGAAACATTCGAGCGCCGCGGGGTCGCCGTCCTGGGCTGCGGCGGTGATGTGCAGGCCGGTGATGGCGTCTGCCCTGCCGCCGGCCCGGGCAAGCAGGTCGGCGGCGAAACCGGGCGACACGTTCGCGAGGTCCTGCGCTTCCCGGACGAGTGCCCGCCCGCTGGCGTAACGCTCCCAGCAGCCGTGGTTGCCGCAACCGCACCGGCGGCCGTGCGGTTCGACGTTGAGGTGCCCGAACTCCGCGGCCACACCGAACTTGCCGCGGTGGAGAACGCCGTCGACGACGATGCCGCCGCCGATTCCGGTTCCCACGGTGAGCACGACAACGGTCTGTCCCGTCCGCCCGGCCCCGAAGCGCGCCTCGCCCCAGGCCGCGGCGTTGGCGTCGTTCTCCACCACCGTCGGCAATCCGCACGCCGCTTCGACCACCGCACCCAGCGGTTCGTTGCGCCAGGCGAGGTTCGGGGCGAACAGCACGGTGCTGAGGTCGGCGGCCACGAAGCCTGCCGCGCCGATGCCGACGGCCTGGACCGGATGGGTATCGGCCAGATCCCGGACGAGTTCGGCGATGACGTTCTCGACGCCGCGCGCATCGTGGGACGGGGTGTCACGACGCACCATCCGGTGGATGACTCCGTCGTTGCCGACCACGCCGGCAGCGATCTTCGTGCCACCCACGTCGATGCCAATTGTCAGAGCCATGTCTCGTGTCCTCTTCAAATCTGCGAGTGAGGGGTGTCACGCTGACAGTAGAGGACCTTTGGATTTTCATCAATACATACTTCAGTCTTTTTAAGAACAAAGGCCGTTCATCCTCGACTGGACACGGCCTGTGATCTAGGCCATAGTTCTTCTCCGTCGGCGTCTGCCGACACGCCCCTGACACTCGGATCGTCCGGCACGTTCCTGCCGGTGGAGGGATTCATTTCTCATGGCAACAATCACGTACGACCGCGCGACCAGGCTCTTTCCCGGGTCCGACGTCCCCGCCGTCGATCAACTCGACCTGCACATCGAGGACGGTGAATTCCTCGTCCTCGTCGGCCCGTCCGGCTGCGGAAAATCCACGTCGCTGCGGATGCTCGCCGGACTCGAGGACGTCGACGGCGGTCAGATCCTGATCGGCGGCCGCGACGTCACGCACGCCGAACCCAAGGACCGCGACATCGCGATGGTCTTCCAGAACTACGCGCTCTACCCGCACATGACCGTCGCCGAGAACATGGGCTTCGCCCTCAAACTCGCAGGCACCGACAAGTCCGAGATCCGCACCCGCGTCGCGGAGGCCGCCGACATGCTCGACCTCGGCGCCTACCTCGACCGCAAGCCCAAGGCCCTCTCCGGCGGCCAGCGGCAGCGAGTCGCCATGGGCCGCGCCATCGTCCGGCAACCGCAGGTGTTCCTGATGGACGAGCCGCTGTCGAACCTCGACGCGAAACTGCGCGTGCAGACCCGTACCCAGATCGCCCAGCTGCAGCGCCGCCTCGGCACCACCACCGTCTACGTCACCCACGACCAGGTCGAGGCCATGACGATGGGCGACCGCGTCGCCGTCCTCAAGGGCGGCGTGCTGCAGCAGTGCGCCTCCCCCCGCGAGCTCTACCGCAGGCCCGCGAACGTGTTCGTCGCCGGGTTCATGGGCTCACCGTCGATGAATCTGTTCACCGTGCCCGTCACCGACGGCGGCGTGCTGATCGGCGACCAGCTGGTGCCCGTCCCCCGCGACGCGCTCGCGGCGGCGGGCCGCGAGGTGATCTTCGGGATCCGTCCCGAGCACGTCGAGATCGCCGATTCCGGCGGACTGAAACTCGAGATCGACGTCGTCGAGGAGCTCGGCTCCGAGGCATTCGTGTTCGGCCGCACCACCGTTCACGGACGTACCGAGAACCTGGTCGCGCGCGTCGACTGGCGCAACCCGCCCGAGAAGGGCCAGGTCGTGCACGTCCGCGTCGACGAGGCACACGCACACCTCTTCGCCACGGACGCGGCGGGTGAGCGCCTGGTGCGCTGACCTCAGTGTTCCGCGGGACGGGCGGTCGAGCCCCTGACCACCAGGTGGGTCGGGAGCACGACCGCCCGTTCCTCCGGTTCCCGGCCGCTCAGCAGGTCCACGACCACCCGGCCCGCCTCCACTCCCTGCTCTGCCACCGGTTGCCGGACCGTGGTCAGGTCGGCCAGTTCGGCCGTCGGGTGATCGTCGATGCCGATCACCGACATCCCGGCCGGGACGGGTATCCCCGCTCGCCGCAGCGTGCGTAGCGCTCCCACGGCGACCTCGTCGGAATGACAGAACACCGCGGTGGGCACGTCGGCGCGGCTGAGCAGCAGTTCCATGCCGCGCTCGCCGCCCTCGATGCCCCAGGGCACGGTCGCGATGCAGTCGTCGTCGAGTCCGGCGTCGGCGAGCGCACCGTGGAAACCCGCGACCCGGGCGATGTCGCCCTCCCAGGACCGCCCCTCCGGGTCGACCGTGCGGATCATGCCGATCCGCGTGTGGCCGATCCTGATCAGATGCCCGACGGCCTGGCGCGCGGCCAGTTCGTCGTCGATCCGGACGGATGGGAAGTCACCGGCGTGCGCACCGATGACCACCACGGTCACGTCCATCTCCTCGAGCCGCGCCCGCTCCGGCCCGGTCAGCGGAAACGCCACGGCGATGACCGCATCGACCTTGCGGCGCAACGGAAGCCGCTCGAAGAACGATTCGCGCTGGGACGACTCCTCGAGGCAGTACAGCATGACGTCGAGGTCGGCGGCGCGGAGTTCGTGTTCGATGCCGGCGAGAATCCGCGAGTAGAACCAGGCGTCGATCCACGGCACGACGACGGCCACCCGGCCCGTCGCACCGCCCGACAGCTTCGACGCCTCGGGCGAGATGACGTACGCCAACTCGTCGGCGATCCGCTGTATCCGCAGCCGTGTCGCTTCGGAGACCCCCTTCTCGCCGCGCAGCGCACGGGAGACGGTGGCGATCGAGACGCCGGTGCGGCGCGCGACGTCGGCCATGTTCACGGACTGCTTAGGGATCACATTCCCCACAGTAAGCGAGCAACGCAAATATTTGCGTAAATTCCTCACGCGACGCAAGGCGTTGTAGTGCGAAAAAGAAATCACCCTGTTCGAGTTGACAGCACCCTGTGACGTGCCTCACGCTCATTACGCAAACGTTTACGCATCACATTCACCCATCCCATCCCCGCACCGAGGAGATTCGATGACCCAGTCCGTGGAGTCGACCGCAACCACCGTCGCGAGCCGGCACCCCGAAGCCTGGTGGAAGACGGCCGTCGTCTACCAGGTCTACATCCGCAGCTTCGCCGACGGGAACGGCGACGGTATCGGCGACCTCACCGGGTTGCGTTCCAAGCTGCCCTACCTAGCCGACCTCGGCATCGACGCCGTGTGGATCAACCCCTGGTACCCGTCGCCGATGGCCGACGCCGGCTACGACGTCGCCGACTTCCGCGACATCGAGCCGTCGTACGGCACGCTCGCCGAGGGTGAGGCGTTCATCGCCGAGGCCCACGAGCTGGGGATCCGGGTGATCCTCGACATCGTGCCCAACCACACCTCCAGCGAGCACCGCTGGTTCGAGGCGGCACTCCGCGACGAGCCCGGGGCACGCGAGCGCTACATCTTCCGGCCCGGCCGCGGCCCGGCGGGCGACGAGCCGCCCAACGACTGGCAGAGCGCATTCGGCGGTCCCGCGTGGAGCCGCCTGGACACCGGCGAGTGGTACCTGCACCTGTTCGCCCCCGCGCAGCCCGACCTCAACTGGGAGCACCCCGAGGTCCGTGCGGAGTTCGAGGACATCCTGCGCTTCTGGTTCGACAAGGGCGTCGACGGCTTTCGGATCGACGTCGCCCACGGCCTGGCCAAGGATCCCGCACTGCCCGATGCCGGTGAGCGCCTTCCCGGTTCGCAGCACACCGACCCCCACCCCGCCTGGGACCAGGATGCCGTTCACGAGGTGTACCGGGGCTGGCGGGCCGTCGCCGACGCCTACGACGACCGCGTCTTCGTCGCCGAGGCCTGGGTTCCCGGCAACGACCGGCTGGCCCGGTACCTGCGCCCCGACGAACTCCACACCGCGTTCCAGTTCGACTTCCTGCGCGCCCCGTGGCGTTCGGACAGCATTCGCGCCGTGATCGACGACGCGCTCGAGCAGGCGGCCACCGTCGGCGCACCCGCCACCTGGGTGCTCTCCAACCACGACGTGCCCCGCACCGTCACCCGCTACTCCCGCTCGCAGCCCGACCACCTCGTCGAAACCGATTGGGAGCGCGCCCGCTGGGCGCTCGAGGAACCCAACCACGACCTGGGCAGGCGCCGTGCCCGCGCCGCCGCGCTGCTGCAGTTGGCGTTGCCCGGCACCGCGTACATCTACCAGGGCGAGGAACTCGGACTGGAAGAGGTCGAGGACCTTCCCGACGACGTCCGCCAGGATCCGACGTGGTTCCAGACCGGCTTCACCGACTGCGGTCGCGACGGCTGCCGGGTGCCGATCCCGTGGTCGAACGACGCAGTGCCGTACGGCTTCTCCCCGTTCGACGCGGAAGAGGACACGTGGCTTCCGCAGCCCGGGCACTGGGCCCCGCACACCGCGGAAGCGCAGGCAGGCCACCCCGAGTCGGTCCTCACGCTGTACCGCCGGGCACTGGAACTGCGACCCGACTACTTCGACACCCCGCACGGCGTCGAGTGGCTCGACACCCCGCCCGGCGTCCTCGCGTTCGCACGCGGCGGAGTGCAGTGCTGGGTGAACACCGGCACCGAACCGGCCGCCCTTCCCGAGGGCTCGACCGTGGTGCTGGGTTCGATCGCCGGCATCACCGGCGGACTGCTCCCGTCCGACGCCGCGGTGTGGCTGTCGGAACCGGGCTCGGGTGAATCACGATGAAGCGCGTCGCCGCCGCCGCGGTGGCCGTCGGGGTCCTGTTCGCGGCGACGTCGTGCGCCGATCAGGGCATCGACGCCGCCGCGCAGGCGGAGAAGCTGAACCTCGACGGCCGCGGACCCATCACCTACGTGCAGGGCAAGGACAACTCCAACGTCGTCCGGCCGCTGATCGACGAGTGGAACGCCACCCACCCCGGTGAGGAGGTGACGTTCAAGGAGCAGTCCGACCAGGCCGACCAGCAGCACGAGGACCTGGTGCAGCATTTCCAGTCCCGTGACCCCGGCTACGACGTCGCCGTCGTCGACGTCGTGTGGACCGCCGAATTCGCGGCCCGCGGATGGCTGCAACCGCTCGAGGGCCCGATGGCGATCGACACGTCCGGTCTGCTCCCCGCCACCGTCGCGGGGGCCACGTACGGGGGCGTCCTGTACGCGGCACCGCAGACAAGTGACGGCGCCCTGCTCTACTACCGCACCGACCTGCTGGATCACCCGCCCGCCACGTGGGACGAACTGGTCGGCGCGTGCGGGACGGCGCAGCAGGCCGGAATCGGCTGCTACGCAGGCCAGTACGCCAAGTACGAGGGCCTGACCGTCAACGCGTCCGAGGCCATCAACACGGCAGGAGGGTCGATCCTCGCACCGGACGGCGTGACCCCGACGATGACCACCCCGGAAGCCAAGGCGGGGCTGCAGTCGCTCGTCGACGCGTACCGTTCGGGTGCGATCCCCCGCGAGTCCGTCACGTTCCAGGAAGAGCAGGCCCGGCAGGCGTTCCAGAGCGGCGACCTGCTGTTCATGCGCAACTGGCCTTATGCGTACAGCCTGATGAACGGCCAGGGCAGTTCCGCGGTGTCCGGCAAGTTCGCGGTGGCGCCGCTGCCCGGGAAGAACGGGCCCGGTCACTCCACACTCGGCGGGCACAGCGCCGCGATCAACGTGTACTCGGAGCACAAGGCCACCGCGTCCGACTTCCTGAAGTTCTTCCTGGAGAAGAAGTCGCAGGCGTTCTTCCTGTCGCAGGGATCGCTCGCCCCCGTCCGCGCCGACGTCTACGACGACCCGGAACTGATCGAGCAGTACCCGTACATCCCCACACTGAAGACGTCGATCGAGAACGCCGTGACCCGGCCGGTGACCCCGTTCTATCCCGCGGTCACCCGGGCCGTGCAGAACAACGCGTACGCCGCGATCAAGGGCGAGAAGACGGTGGACCAGGCCGCCGCCGACATCCAGTCCGCGATCGCCGCGGCCGGGTCCTAGAGGAGACAAGCCGATGACCGTTCACGAACTCTCGGAACCGACGACCGAGGTCGTCCCGCAACCGGATTCGTCCGCAGCGCCGCCACGGCCCCGGAAGGGACGCAGCAGGGCAGCGATGCTCCTCGTTCTGCCGACCATGATCCTGCTGGGCATCGTCGTCCTGTACCCGGTGGTCAGCGCGATGGTGATGTCGCTGTTCAAGGACCCGACCATCGACCCCGCCACCGGCAAATTCGTCGACCAGGGCTTCGCGGGACTGTCGAACTACACGCACTGGCTGTTCCAGCGGTGCACCGACACGACCGGGGCCTCCGTGTCCTGCCCCGGCGGCACACTGGGATCGCTGTTCTGGCAGTCGATGTGGGTCACCGTGTTCTTCACGGTCGTCACCGTCACCATCGAGGTCGCGCTGGGACTCTGGTTCGCCACCATCATGAACCGGGCGTTCCGCGGCCGGGCACTGCTGCGCACCAGCATCCTCGTCGCATGGGCCATCCCGACCGCCGTCACCGCGAAACTGTGGTACTTCGTCTTCGCCTACGACGGCATCGCCAACAAACTGCTCGGCACGGACATCCTGTGGACGGGTGACACGTGGCCCGCCCGGTTCGCCGTCGTGATCGCCGACGCCTGGAAGACCACGCCGTTCGTGGCATTGCTGATCCTCGCCGGACTGCAGATGGTGCCCGCCGAGGTGTACGAGGCGGCGCGGATGGACGGCGCCGGCGCGTGGCAGCGGTTCCGGTCGATCACGTTGCCCCTCATCAAGCCGGCCATCCTGGTGGCGGTCCTCTTCCGCGTCCTCGACGTCCTGCGGATCTACGACCTCCCGGCGATCCTCACCGGCGGTGGTGGCGGCGACGGCACCGCCACCACCACACTGTCGATCCTCGTGATCGACCAGATGCGCCAGGGATTCAACAGCGCGTCCGCCCTCTCCACGATCACGTTCCTGTTCATCTTCGCCGTCGCCTACGTGCTCGTGAAGGTGATGGGCGTCAACGTGATCGACACCCAAGAGCAGCAGCGAAAGGCCTGACCCATGTCCACAGCAGTCGTCACGCCGGGAACACCCCGGCCCACGGTGGCACGCAGGCGCCGGGGACCGTCGCTCGCGTCGCTCCGCACGTACGCGGGCCTCGCGGTGATCGTCGTCTGGGGTCTGGCCCCCGTCTACTGGATGGTGGTCACCGCCTTCCGTGACTCCGACTACACGTTCGACACCACCCCGTGGCCCACCCACGTCACGCTGGACAACTTCGCGAACGTGTTCTCCACGGACGCGGGCAACCACTTCGCCCGGGCGCTCGTCAACAGCACGATCATCGGCGCCGTCACCACCGCGATCGGCCTGATCGTCGGGGTCGGCACCGCGTACGCGCTGGCGCGGTTGCAGTTCCGGGGCAAACACGCGGTCCTCGGGATCATCCTGGCCGCGTCGATGTTCCCAGGGGTCGCCGTCCTGACACCGCTGTTCCAGCTGTTCACGTCGATGGGCTGGTTCGGCACGTATCAGGCGCTGATCATCCCGAACATCTCGTTCGTGCTGCCCCTCACCATCTACACCCTCACCGCATTCTTCAAGGAACTGCCGTGGGAACTCGAGGAGGCCGCCCGGATCGACGGGGCCAGCAGGCGGCAGGCGTTCCGAATGGTGCTGCTGCCCTTGGCCGCACCGGGACTGTTCACCACCGCGATCCTCGCCTTCATCGCGTCGTGGAACGAATACCTGATCTCGAGTCAGCTGTCCAACGACATCACCCAGCCGGCCACCGTCGCCATCGCACAATTCGCGGGAAGCAAACCGCACGAGGAGCCGTTCACGTCCGTGATGGCCGCGGGAACGGTCGTGACCATCCCGCTCGTCATCATCGTGCTGCTCCTGCAGCGCCGCATCGTGTCGGGCCTCACTGCCGGCGGCGTCAAGTAGAGCACCCGTGAGTACTTGTTAACCACCGGCGGTTAACAAGTACTCACGGGGGGTTTTGCCGGGCCGCCTTCCGGTGGCAGCATTCTTCCCGTGACCTTTGCCCATCGTCTGCGTCCCCGTCTCGTCGAAGAGCGAGCGTCGGTATCGCCGCTCGAGCTGTTCTTCGACCTCGTCTTCGTCTTCGCGCTCACCCGTGTCACCGACCTGATGGCCGAGGACCCCACCGGCGTCAATCTGCTGCGCGGCGCCCTGGTGATGGCCGTGCTGTGGTGGAGCTGGGTGGGGTACGCGTGGCTCTGCAACCTCGTGCGCGCCGACGAGGGCATCGTGCGGGTCGTGATATTCGCGGCGATGGGCGCCATGTTCGTCACCGCGTTGACCATCCCCGAGGCCTTCGACGACCTCCCCGGCGGACTCGACGGTCCCGTCATCTTCGCCCTCGGCTACTTCGTCGTCCGGCTCCTGCACCTGGTGATGTTCTGGGTGGTCAGCCGCGAGGACCCGCAACTGCGCGGCCAGGTGATGCGGTTCGCACCCAGCATGGTGACCGGTACCGTGTTCCTGCTCGTCGCGTCGCAGCTCACCGGCACCGCGCAAACCGTCATGTGGATCCTCGCGCTCGCCGGCGACTATCTCGGGACGCTGGTCGGCGGAACCGACTGGCGGTTGCGGTCGGTCAGCCACTTCGCGGAGCGGCACGGGCTGATCATCATCGTCGCGCTGGGCGAGTCGATCGTGTCGATCGGCATCGGCGTCGCGAGCCTGCCGATCTCGTGGCCGATCATCGTCGCGTCCCTGCTGGGGCTCGCGGTGTCGGGACTGCTGTGGTGGTCGTACTTCGACGTCACATCCCTGGCCGTGGAGCACGCGTTCGAGGAGGCAACCGGTGCGCGTCAGATCAAGATCGCCCGCAACTGCTACAGCTTCATCCACCTGCCGATGGTGATCGGGATCGTGATGCTGTCGCTGGGTCTGAAGAAGATCCTGTCGTACGTCGGCGACGGCAACCATCACCGGCTGGTGGATCCGCTGTACGGCTGGCCGTTGGTGGCACTGTTCGGTGGCGCGGCGCTGTACCTCCTCGCACTGGTCGCCTTCAAGGCGTACGCGACGAGGTCGGTGACCGTGCCGCGCGTCGTGACGGCGGTCGTGCTGATCGCACTGCTCCCCGTCGTCTGGCACATCCCCGCGCTCGCCACGCTCGGCGTGCTGACCGCGGTCCTGCTCGCGATGATCGGATACGAGATGGTTCGCTACGACCGGCCGCGGGACGAGATCCGGCACGGCCACCCGTGAGTACTTGTTAACGTCGGGCGGTTAACAAGTACTCACGGGCCCGAAGGGCATACCCGTCCTGCCCGGCGGCGGTACCGAATCACCTCTGAGGCTCGAGACGATCGAGCCGGAGGGATTGATCACGATGACCGACCATTCACGCGGCCCACGGCTCCGCAGTCCACTGCGCGGACCATGGCTGACCTCGGTATTCGGCCTCGTACTGCTGATCGGACTGCCCGTCGTCATCGTCACGGGGCTGCTCTCCTACATCGCGTACGGGCCCCAGTTCGGGCAGGCCCGACCCGGCGACGTCGGCTGGCTGCACCTTCCGTATTTCGCGTGGCCCACTGGGCCGTCGTGGCTGTACCGGCTCACGCAGGGCCTGCACGTCGGGCTCGGACTGATCCTGGTGCCGATCGTGCTCGCCAAGCTGTGGTCGGTGATCCCGAAACTGTTCGTGTTCCCGCCGGTGCGGTCGCCGGCGCAGGCCCTCGAACGGCTGTCGCTGATCGCCCTGGTCGGCGGTGCGCTGTTCGAGATCATCACCGGGGTCCTGAACATCCAGTACGACTACATCTTCGGTTTCGACTTCTACACGGCGCATTACTGGGGCGCGTGGGTCTTCATCGCCGGGTTCGTGACGCACACGATCCTGAAGGTGCCGCCCATGGTGCGGTCGCTGCGGTCCCGGTCGTTCCGGGAAGTGCTGCGCACGTCCCGCGCCGACACGCGGCCCGAACCGGCGGACGAGAACGGCCTCGTCGCCGAGGACCCCACCCCGGCCACGATCAGCCGGCGCGGCGCCCTCGCCCTCGTCGGTGGCGGCGCCGCGCTCGTCGCGGTGCTGTCGGTCGGGCAGACTACCGGCGGGTTCCTGCGGGGCGCCGCGCTGCTGCTGCCGCGCGGACGCTCGTACGGCGACGGCCCCAACGACTTTCAGATCAACCGGACGGCCGCGGCCGCGCAGATCACCCCGGAGCAGACGGACGACACCTGGCGGCTGTCGGTGACGGGTGGCGCGGAACCGGTGCAGCTGAGCCGAAGTCAGCTGCGCGCGATGCCGTCGCACACCGCGTCCCTCCCGATCGCGTGCGTCGAGGGGTGGTCCACCGTCGAGACGTGGACCGGCGTGCGACTGCGTGACCTCGCGGACGTAGCGGGGGTGACGGCGTTCGGCTCGGCGAAGGTGACGTCGCTGGAGCGGTCCGGGGCGTTCAATCAGGCGGTGCTCACGGCCGATCAGGTGCGCGACTCCGACGCCCTGCTCGCCCTCGAGGTGAACGGCGCGGAAATCTCCCTCGACCACGGCTATCCCGCGCGGATCATCGTTCCCGCCCTGCCCGGTGTCCACAACACCAAATGGGTGCAGTCCATCGAATTCCGGGAGGCGTGAGATGCGCCGATTCGCCCGCGTCTATGGAGCCGATCCGCTGCATCTGCTGGCGGTGCTGTTCACGTTCGCACTCGCCGGGTACGCGGTGTCGGTGGTGGGTGTGCAGAATCTGTGGAATCCGGATGTGTGGTGGAAGTCGATCGCCGTGTGGTTCCTCGGTGCGGTGATCGCCCACGACCTCGTGCTGTTCCCGCTGTACGCACTCGCCGACCGGTCTCTGACGTCGGGGCTGGACGCGATGCGGGGGCGGAGGCGCCCACGGTCCCGGACCGTCCCGGCGCTGAACTACATTCGTATACCGGCGCTCGCATCCGGGCTGACGCTGCTGCTGTTCCTGCCGGGGATCATCGAGCAGGGCGCCGACGCGTATCTTGCGGCGACGGGGTTGACGCAGGAACCGTATCTCGACCGCTGGCTGCTGCTCAGCGCCGCGTTCTTCGCGGTCTCCGCTCTCGCCTACGCCACCCGACTCGCACTGTCCCGCAAAGACGGCGGCGCGGTGAGCCGGCCATGAGGAAGACCGGGATGTCCACCGACCTCCTGCTGCGGCGGGCGTCGGCGGGGCTCCCGTGCTGGGTGCGTGATGCGACGGGAACGCGCCGCGCCCTGCCGCTCGACCGGTGGATGGGCGGCGCGTCGGCCTCGCTCGCCGATCGGATCGCCGACCGCGTGATGCTCGCCGGGTGTCACGGCGCGACCGTCGATCTCGGGTGCGGGCCGGGCCGGCTCACCGCGGCACTCGTGTCCGCCGGTGTCAACGCCCTGGGCGTCGATTCATCGGTCACGGCAGTGCAACTCACGATCCGCCGTGGCGGTGTTGCGTTGCACAGCGACATCTTCGCGCCGCTGCCGCGGTCGGGGAACTGGGACCGAGTGCTGCTCGCCGACGGCAACATCGGCATCGGCGGCGAACCCGTGCGCGTGCTCAGCCGCGCGCGAGAACTGTTGCAACCATACGGAATTGTGATCGCCGAGGTGGATCCGCCGACCACTGCGGGGGTTCGCCGCGAACTCCTGCGCTGGGAGACGGAGCATCTCGCCGGAGACTGGTTCGCCTGGGCCAGTGTGGGCGTGGCCGCCGCGTCCGAGGTCGCCCGCGCGGCGGGGCTTCGGGTGATCGATGTTCTGCAGCATGCGAATCGGCACTTCGTGCGAATGGAATGGGCGTAAGAGCTCCCATCCGCCGGGGAAGCCGCGTCGAATACCTAGTGAACATCCACCCACCACCCCTTCCTCCGGAAAGGTTGTTTGATCATCATGTCGAACTATCGAAAAGCACTCGTAGCGGCGGCCATCGGCGCCCTGGCACTGACCCCGCTCGCGGCGTGCTCGAGCAATGATTCGAGTGCATCCTCGGATATGAGCGCAGCAGCATCCTCCCAACCCGCACCCGTCGCCCAAGTCGACAACCTGACCGGGGTGAGTACCGCCGTCGCACTCGATCCCGGCTTCACCGGGGCGCTGACGACGCTCGGCCTCACACCCGGAGTGGTGGGCTCGGCAACGCTCGCCGACGGATCGGTCAGCTTCCCGATCACCGGCGGCAACGTGAAGTACTGGGAGCCCGGCACGGTCGACCCCTACGTCCAGGGCGAGATCATGCACGACGGCAGCGGATTGTCGCTGGCCGCACCGGGCACCGTCGTCGAACTCACCGATTTCACGATCGATCCGGGCACGTCGCTCCTCACCGGCGACGTGAGTGTCAACGGTTCACCCGCGGCGACCGACGCTGTGTTGTTCGATCTCAACGGCCGCACGCTGAAGCCGCTGCAGACCGGACCGAACGACACGGCGATCCTGCAGGGCACCGAGGTCAAGGTCTCGGCGGACGCTGCAGGCCTGCTGAACCAGACGTTCAAGACCGACGCCGTCACGCCGGGTCTGCTGGTCGGGATCGCCACCATCACGATCGCGACCAAGTGACCGTAGGCCCTCGAACGGCACCCCGGATGCGCCGGCCGTCACCAGTTGGTGAACAGCAGATGGTTGACGGCCAGCGCACCGGCGGCCTGCACGGCGAGCCAGAACCGATGGCTTCCGCGCGGCAGCACTGCGGGGGCGGCGAGGAGCCACCATTCGAACGGCAACCAGATCCGCTCGGTCTCCGCCTTGCTCAGCGCGCTCAGGTCGGCGATCACCACCGCGAGCAGCGCGGCGAGCACCAGAAGGGGGACCGGCGACAGCTCCCGCACCCGCGACCAGGCGAACGTCCGGGGCAGCGCGGCGGGCACCGCCAACCCGACCGCGCAGACCAGCGACGCGACGTTGGCCCAGCCCCAGTAGGCGAAGGGGCGGTCCGACGCGATGCCCTGGTAGTACCGTTCCTGCACCAACTGGTAGCCGTCGAACCACCAGAATCCGCACAGCGTGAACACGGCGGCCACCGCGAGCGCGCCGACCAGTGCGAACGCCAGCGGCCGGGCCGTGCGCGCGATCACCAGGACGGCGACCGCGGGAATCGCCATCAGCGTGAGCCCGTAGCTGAGGTAGACGCCGAATCCGAGCAGCACTCCCGCGGCCACGGCGACGAGCGCGGGGACCGGAACGGCACGGGTCGCCGACAGCGCCAGCAGGGCGATTCCCCACGCAACCACGCCGGCGAACAGCGCGTCCGCCGACACCGCCACCCAGATCGCGGCGGGTGCGAGCACCAGGAACGGGGCCGCGCGACGGGCCGTCGCCTCGTCACCGAGCGCCCGGACGGCGACGATCACGGCGGCGCCGGCACTCGACCCGACCGCGACGCACAGCGCGGACGCCCACGCACCGCCGTCGAGTCCGATCCGGTCGAGCCAGACGAAGGTCAGCAGCGCACCGGGCGGGTGCCCGGACACATGGGTGGTCCACGAGTCGGGCTGCAGGTCCAGGATCCGGCCGGCGAAACCCCGCAGCGTCGCCGGGATGTCCGTGACACCGGGGACCTCGTGCAGGTACTCGTCGGTGGAGGTCAGGCGGTCGACGAATCCGCGCCGCCAGCCGTCGACCAGCGCCAGCGCCATCGCCCACAGGGCGGACCCGAGCCACACCCCGACCGTCAGGCGCCGCCACGACAGCGTCTGCGCCAGCCCGGGACCCCACACGACGACCGCCGCCGCGATGACGACGGCGACCGGGCTGCCCCACCCGACATGCACGTCGCGGAACCCGAACAGCGGCGCGGCGTCCGCGAAATCCCGGACGCTCTTCGCGGTGCGGTTGACGATGGGGGTGATCGTCTCGTTTCCCAGATACGGGACGACGAATGCGACCACCACGAGGACCAGGGCGAGTCCGGCGCCGACGAAGTCGCGGTAGAGGAAATTCCGCTCGCCGGTGCTCTGCGGGGATCCGATGACGTCATCTCCTTCGACGAAAGTCGCACTCGCGCCCAGCATAACGACGGAGGATGGAGCGTATGACCGCAACGAGTTCACCCGACCCGGTCCGCGCGGACGTCGCCGTGATCGGAGGGAGCGGCTTCTACTCGTTCTTCGACGAGGAAGCCGCGGAAGTCACGATCGACACGCCGTACGGCAGACCCAGCGCTCCGATCACGGTCGGCGACGTGGAGGGCAGGACGGTGGCGTTCCTCCCTCGCCACGGCGTCCGGCACGAATTCGCTCCCCACACCATCCCGTACCGCGCGAACCTGTGGGCGCTGCGCACGCTGGGCGTGCAGCGGGTGTTCGCGCCCTGCGCCGCCGGCAGCCTCACCCCGGACCTGGGTCCGGGCACGATGGTCGTGCCGGACCAGTTGGTCGACCGCACCAGCGGCCGCGCGCAGACGTACTTCGACGGCGGCGGCGTGCACGTCCAGTTCGCCGACCCGTACTGCGCCGACCTGCGCAAGGCCGCCGCCCGGCCGGGCACCGTCGAGGGCGGTGTGCTGGTGGTGGTCGAGGGACCGCGGTTCTCGACCCGGGCCGAGAGCCTGTGGTTCGCCCGGCAGGGCTGGACACTCGTCAACATGACGGGTCATCCCGAGGCGGTCCTCGCCCGAGAGCTCGAGATGTGCTACGCCACCATCGCTTTGGTCACCGATCTCGATGCGGGAATCGAAGCCGGCGACGGGGTGCGTGCCGTGGACGTGTTCGCCGAGTTCCAGCGCAACCTCGGGTCATTGAAGACGCTGGTGCGGTCCGCGATCGCCGCCGCCCCCGAGGGTCCGTGCGACGCCTGCCGGGTCCACGAGGGCGTGACCCTGCCGATCGAGTTGCCGTGACCGGAACCCGCGTACTGCTCTCGGGCGCCGCCGGATTCATCGGCAGCCACGTCCGCACCGCGCTGACGGAGGCCGGCCACGACGTCGTCGCCGTCGACACGCTGCTTCCGTCCGCGCACGGGAACTGCGCCGACCCCCCGGACGGTGTGCGGCGTGCGGACGTGCGCGACCTACCTGCCCTGACCGAATTACTCTGGGGTGTGGACGTGGTGTGCCATCAGGCCGCCGTCGTCGGCGCCGGGGTGGATTTGAGCGACGCCCCGGCCTATGCGAGCCACAACGACCTCGGCACGGCGACGCTGCTCGCCGCGATGCACGAGTCCGGTTGCCACCGGCTGATACTCGCGTCGTCGATGGTCGTCTACGGGGCGGGCCGGTACCGCAACGGTCGGGGCGAGTTCGTGGAGCCGTCCGCCCGGCGGGCCGAGGACCTGGCGGCGGGGAACTTCGAGGAGACGGACCCCCGCACGGGTGAGCCCCTGGAGTGGGCACTCGTGGAGGAGAATTCGCCGCTGCGGCCGCGGAGTCTCTACGCCGCGAGCAAGGTAGCCCAGGAGCACTACGCTCTCGCCTGGGCACTGGCCACCGGCGGTTCCGTGACGGCGCTGCGCTACCACAACGTGTACGGCGACCGCATGCCGCGCGATACCCCGTACTCGGGGGTGGCGGCGATGTTCCGGTCCGCCCTCGAGGCCGGCGAACCACCGCGCGTGTTCGAGGATGGCAGGCAGACACGGGATTTCGTGCACGTCCACGACGTCGCGGCGGCGAACCTGACCGCGCTCGAGACAGCGCTGCCGGGATTCACAGCCTTCAACGTGTGCTCGGGACAACCGATCACGATCGGCGAGGTGGCGGCGACGCTTGCCCGGTCCTACGGCGGGCCCGAACCCGTCGTCACCGGCGAGTACCGGCCCGGCGACGTCCGGCACATCGTCGCCGACCCCCGGCGGGCCCGGGAGCGGCTCGGGTTCCGGGCGAAGATCCTGCCCACCGAGGGGATTGCGGCATTCGCGCACGCGCCCCTGCGGGACGCGGCGCCGGCAGGACCTCCCCGTGTCTGAGCGTGCGCCGATCTCGGCGCGGGACGTCACTGTCGTGATCCCGTGCCTGAACGAGGCCGGTTCCCTGCCCGGCGTGCTCGCCGCGGTGCCCCGTGACTACCGGATGATGGTGGTGGACAACAACTCCACCGACGACACCGCCGCGGTCGCGGCCGCCCACGGAGCGTCGGTGGTGCGCGAGCCCGTCCCGGGATACGGTTCCGCCGTGCACGCCGGGGTGGTCGCGGCGCAGACCCGGGCAGTCTGCGTGCTGGACGGCGACGGCTCGATGGACCCCGGTGAACTCCCCCGGCTGGTCGCCGCCCTGAACTCGGGCGCCGACCTCGCGGTGGGACGGCGACGGGGAACCTGGCCGCTGCACAGCAGGATCGGCAACGCCGTCCTCGCCGCCCGGCTCCGGCGCCGGTACGGGCTGCCGATCCACGACCTCGGGGCGATGAGGGCCGTACGCAGGCAGGACCTTCTCGACCTGGGTGTCGACGACCGCAGGTCCGGCTACCCGCTGCAGCTTCTCGTGCTCGCGGGCCGCGCCCACTGGCGGGTCGTGGAGCAGGACATCACGTATCGCCCGCGCACCGCGGGCACGTCGAAGGTGTCGGGTTCACTGAAGGGCACCGTCGTCGCCGTCCACGACTTCTGGAAGGTGATCGGGTGACCCTCGACGTCGCCGTCCTCGTGGTCGCGAAGGCGCCGGTGCCCGGCTTCGCGAAGACCCGGCTCGCAAGGGACGTCGGCGACACCCGGGCGGCAGCCCTCGCCGCCGCCTCCCTGCTGGACACGCTCGACGCCGTCGCCGGTGCCGGGGTGGCGCAGCGGGTGGTGGCGATGACCGGCGACCTCGGCCGCGCGGTCCGGGGCGGCGACATCGCCACGACGCTGAGCAGATTCACGGTGGTGCCGCAGCGGGGTGAGAGTTTCGCGGAGCGGTTGGTGAACGCCCACGCCGACACGTTCGGCCGTTTCGGGCTGCCGATTCTCCAGATCGGAATGGACACACCACAAGTGACGGCGGGGCTGCTCGCCGACTCCGCGGACCTCCTCACCGAGCGGCGAGGCCGATGCGCCCTCGGGCTCGCGGAGGACGGCGGATGGTGGATCCTCGGTGTGCCCGATGCGGTTTCGGCGCGGGCGATACTCCCGGTTCCCACATCGAGTCCGGACACCGGGCGCCTCACCCGGGCCGCGCTGCTCGCCGCCGGCGCCGAGGTACTGTCGCTGCCGACGCTCCGCGACGTCGATTACGCGGCCGACGTCGCCCCGGTCGCCGCCCTGTGCCCGGATTCCAGCCGCTTCCGCCGTGAGTACTTGTCAACGTCCGGCGGTTAACAAGTACTCACGGGCGGCGAAGCCGCCGCGCGTACCATCGGAGTAGATGCCGGAGAGAGTTACACGCCATCCGTCCACCGTGGCCGACTGGAGCAACGACCGCCGCAAGGCGCTACTGCACGCGACACGGCTCGGTCACCGGTGGCAGAAATTCGGTCGCACCAGGCGCTTCCTCGCCGCCGTCGCGCTCGGGATCGTTCCCCTGCTCCTCGCCGGCGGCCAGTACTGGGTTCACGACGTCCAGCCCGAACGCCAGCGGCTCGCACTGACCCAGCCGCAGATCCACGAGGTGTACGACGCGCAGTCGCCCGCCGACCACGACACCGCCGTCGTCGACCTCGTCGGCCTCGGCAACAAGGACGCCACCGACACGGCCAGGACGCTGTCCTCGTACGACGGCATCGGGCGGGTCTGGGCGGTCCAGTACGACAACGGCGGCATCGACACCAAGGTGATCAGTGAACTGATCGCCGCCCGCGCCGCCGAGGAGGGGATCGACAACGTCGTCCTGTCCGGGCACAGCATGGGCGGCGTCGTCGCGCTGGAGGTGGCGCAGCACATCTACGAGGACACCGACGCCAACCTCATCGGCGTCGTGCTCGACTGCACCCCGGTGGACCTGCACGCCGTCCGGGCCGGAAGTCGGGACAGCGGCGAGGACATGCTGCGGTGGATCGGCTGGCTCCCCGGCGCGCGGGAGAGCCGGACGATGCGCGTGCTGGTGGAGACCGCGGCCCGGCAGAGCAGGTTCCTCGACACGAAGTCCGATTGGTATCCGCACGTCGACGTCGACGAGTTCCGCGACGTCCTCGACGAGGTCCTCACCGAGAAGGTCCTGTCGGAGGACGTCGCGAGCAACGGGCTGATCGAATCGCAGTTCAAGACCATCGTCGCGTCCGGTGCCATCGACAACCTGAAGTCGCTGGCGGTGGAGTCGGACGACAAACCGCGACCGGGGATCGTCTTCGTGCGTCCGCGCGCTGGCTGGATGGATGGTGTGGTCGACGTCGACTACACGCAGAAGATTCTCGTCGAACAGTCCGGCGGGACCGACGGCGCACTGCTGGTGGCCAAGCTCGACGGCACCGGCCACGCGAACCCGAATCAGCAACCGGTCGCGTACAACGAGGCGATCGTCAAGCGCATCCTGCCGTTCCTCCGCACCACGCTCGACGAGGTGTCGGTCACCAGCGACGCGGCGGGTGGCCGGCGGTGAGATCCCGGCCGGGCGTCGGCGCCGTGCGGGACTCCCATGCCCGCGCCAGGAGGATCGCCAGTCCCAGGTACGCCCATCCCGCAAGCACGTCGACGACGTAGTGCTCGCCGCCGTAGACCAGCACGAACGCCATGGCGACCGGGTACGCGACCAGCAGCGCGCGCGACCACAAATTCCTCGCGAACGGCCACAGCGCGACGGCCACCAGCATCGCGAACGCCGCGTGCAGTGACGGCAGCGCGGCGACCGGATTGCTCTGCGCCTCCAGCCACCGCGTGCCGACATCCATGGGGACGACACCGAATCCGAACCCCGCGACGCGGCCCACGCTGCCGGAGATCACATCCCCCTCGGCGGCCAGCCACGGCGGGACCGACGGCAGCAGAATGTACGTGACCAGGCCGAGATACGACAGCAGCAGCACCCGCCGCATGTACCCCGACCACACGTCGCGCGAGTACGCGTAGAAGACGGCCGCGACCACCCACGGCACGAGGAAGTGACTGGTGTAGACGATTCCGGTGAGCAGCGTCCACCACGGCAGCGCACCCGTCGGCGGCAGCAGGTGCTGCTGCAACCACACGGTGGGGATGGTGCCGCCGAAGAGCCAGCCCTCCACCGACACCAGTTCCTGAGCCCGCACCGGCATCCCGAGGTGGTGGGCGACACCCCGGCTCAGGTCGTAGACCACAAGAGCGGCGATGAGCGGCAACCAATCCCACACGACCCGCACATGGTCCCGCCACGGCCGGTCGATCGTGAACGCGATCAGGCCGGCGACGATCCACGTCGCCTGGTAGAGGCGGTCGGTGGGCAGCCCCAGCGTGACGATCGTGACGGCCAGCGCGAGCAGGTATGCGACCCACACCGCCCGTGAGTACTTGTTAACCACGGGCGGTTAAGAAGTACTCACGGGGGCGGCATCACCGTGCCTGCCGGCCCCGGCGGCGAAGCGTGCGGCACCCTCGATCGTTCCGTTGGCCAGAGAGATTGCGCCGTGCCGGAATTCGTTCAGCAGCGCCTGATCCTCGGTGAGCCCGGACTGCTCGAGCAGCGACAATCGGTCCTGCCGCAGGCACACCTGGGGCAGGCCGGCGATCTCGGCGGCCAATTGCCGGGCCGCGGTGAGCGCCTCCCCCGCCGCGACCTTCCGGTTGATCAGCCCCATGCTCAGCGCTTCGTCGGCGTCGACGGCTCGCCCGGTGAGGACGAGGTCCATCGCGCGACTCTCCCCGATGAGCCGCGGCAGGCGGACGGTTCCGCCGTCGATGAGCGGCACGCCCCAGCGGCGGCAGAACACACCGAGGACAGCGTCCGCGCCCGCGACCCGCAGGTCGGCCCACAACGCGAGTTCGAGTCCGCCCGCCACCGCGTGCCCGTCGATCGCGGCGATCACCGGTTTCGACAACCGCATCCGGGAAATGCCCATGGGTGCGTCGCCGTCGGGCGCCACCCGATTCCCGGCGCCGGAACTGATGGCCTTGAGATCGGCTCCCGCGCAGAATGTTCCGCCCTCGCCGTGCAGCACGGCGACGGACGCGTCCTCGTCCGCGTCGAAGGCGCGGAAGGCGTCGGCGAGCGCCTCGGCGGTGGGCCGGTCGACGGCGTTGCGGACTTCGGGCCGGTTCAGGCTGATCGTCGTGACCGGGCCGTCCTTGCGGACGAGTACCACGTCGGAAGTCATCGAGTGCGCCTTTCCTCGCCGGTGTAGCCGACGCTAGCACTCTTGACGGAAGAACGGAACCGGTGTTCACTTCTTGGCTATGGCTTATCGGCGCACCCCCGCGGTCCAGGAACGCCTGGACGCTCTCCGCACCACCCTCATCGACTCCGCGATCGGGCTCATCGCCCGTCACGGCTACGCCGGGTGCTCGATCTCCGCGGTCGCGTCGCAGGCCGGGGTCGGCACCGGCACCGTGTACCGGCACTTCTCCAACAAGGGCGAATTGTTCGCGGAGGTCTTCCGCATCGTCTGCAGCCGGGAGGTGAGCGCCGCCGTCGAATCCGGCAACACGGCCCGGGCCGCCGAGGGCCGCTGCGTCGCCGCGGTGTCCGCGTCCGTCGGAACGTTCGCCGAACGCGCCCTGCGCGCACCGGTCCTGGCGTACGCACTGCTCGTGGAACCCGTCGACCCGCAGGTCGACACGGAACGCCTGCTGTTCCGCGAGTCGTTCCGCGACGCCCTCGCGGTGGCGATCGCCGGCGCCGTCGAGGCCGGGGAGATCCCGGACCAGGACGCGTCGGTCACGGCCGCCTGCATCGTCGGTGCCATCGGCGAAGCACTGATTCTGCCCCTCGCCCGCGGCGCCGCCGACGCCGCGATCATCCCCGCCCTGCTCACGTTCACCCTTCGATCCCTCGGGAGCCCGACATGAGTGCCACACACGAGGTCGTCAACCAGGTACCGCCGCTGATCAACTTCGACGCCGCCGACTACGCACCGATTCTCGAAGCGCTGCAACGCGAAGGCGCCCACGACGCGCTCGAGGAATTACACGACGTCGGACGCCTCGCCGGAAGCGAGGAGGCGCAGCGCTGGGGCGACCTCGCCGAGGCGCACCCTCCCGTTCTGCGCACCCACGACCGCTACGGCAACCGCATCGACGAGGTCGAGTACGACCCCGCCTACCACCAGCTGATGACCACCGCCGTCGAGATGGGCCTGCACGGCGCACCGTGGGCCGACCCGCACCCGCGCGCCCACCTGGTCCGGGCCGCGAAGATGGCGGTGTGGGGTCAGGTCGACGCCGGCCACGGCTGCCCGATCTCCATGACATACGCCGTCGTCCCCGCCCTGCGGCACAATCGTGCGCTCGCGGAACAGTACGAACCTTTGCTCACCGCACGGGTCTACGATCCCGCCCTGCACCCTCCGCTGACGAAAGCCGGACTGATCGCCGGGATGTCGATGACGGAGAAACAGGGCGGCTCCGACGTCCGCGCGGGCACCACCCGCGCCGTGCCGCAGTCCGACGGCAGCTACCTGCTGACCGGGCACAAGTGGTTCACGTCGGCGCCGATGTCCGACGTGTTCCTGGTGCTGGCCCAGGCACCCGGCGGGCTGTCCTGTTTCTTCCTGCCCAGGGTCCTGCCGGACGGCACCCGCAACCGAATGCACCTGCAGCGCCTCAAGGACAAGCTCGGCAACCACTCCAATGCCAGTAGCGAGGTCGAGTACGACGAGGCGGTCGCCTGGCTGGTCGGCGAGGAAGGTCGCGGGGTTCCGACGATCATCGAGATGGTCAACATGACCCGCCTCGACTGCACGATCGGCACGGCCACCGGCATGCGGGTCGGCACGGCGCAGGCCGCGCACCACGCCGTGCATCGCAGCGCGTTCGGCGCCCACCTGGTGGATCAGCCGCTGATGCGCAACGTGCTCGCCGACCTCGCCGTCGAGTCGGAGGCCGCCACGACCGTCGCGCTGTGGCTGGCCGCGCTCACCGACCGGGCGACCGCGGGCGACGAGCACGCGAACACGCTCCGCCGCATCTCGCTGTCGGTCAGCAAGTATTTCGTCTGCAAGCGCGGGCCGATCCACGCCGCCGAAGCCCTGGAATGCCTGGGCGGCAACGGGTACGTGGAGGATTCCCGGATGCCGCGGCTGTACCGGGAGGCGCCCCTGCTGTCGGTGTGGGAGGGCTCCGGCAACGTCGCCGCCCTGGACACCCTGCGCGCGATGGCCAAACAGCCGGAGACGCTTCAGGTGTTCTTCGACGAACTCGATGCGACCGCGGGCGCCGACGCTCGACTCGACGCCGCCGTCACAAAGCTGAAGTCCAGTTTCGGCGACGTCGACACGCTCGAGCACCGGGCCCGGCGCGTCGTCGGCGACATGGCACTCGCCCTGCAGGGTTCGCTGCTCGTCCGCCACGGGCATCCCGCGGTCGCCGACGCGTTCTGCGTCAGCCGGCTGTCCGGCGACTGGGGCACCGTGTTCGGGACGCTGCCGACCGGCGTCGACACCGCCGTCATCGTCGACCGTGCCACTCCCAAGGTGGGGTCATGACCGACCACGCCGGCACCCGTCCGGCCGCCTGGCGCGACGGCTGGGACGAGGGCGCGGACTCCCTGTTCACGGGTCGTGAACAGGATCGGGCCGACGAGCCGGAGTACCGGACCCTCACCTACGAGGTGACCGGCCGCATCGCCCGGATCACGTTCGACCGGCCGGAGCACGGCAACGCGATCACCGCCGACACCCCCCTCGAACTCGCCGCGACCGTCGAACGCGCCGACCTCGACCCCCGCGTCCACGTGATCCTGCTGTCGGGTCGGGGGAAGGGGTTCTGCGGCGGATACGACCTGGGCGTCTTCGCCGAGAACGGCGGCGGCACCGGAGAGGAATCGGGTGCTGCGACGGGCACCGTCCTCGATCCGATCGTGCAGGCGCGCAACCACAATCCGTTCGCCAACTGGGATCCGATGGCCGACTACGCCATGATGAGCCGGTTCAACCGCGGCTTCGCGAGCCTGCTGCACGCGAACAAGCCGACCGTCGCGAAGATCCACGGATTTTGCGTGGCAGGCGGCACCGACATCGCGCTGTACTGCGACCAGATCGTCGCAGCGGACGACACGAAGATCGGCTACCCCCCGACCCGGGTGTGGGGTGTGCCGGCCGCCGGCATGTGGGCGCACCGCCTCGGCGACCAGCGGGCGAAACGACTACTCCTCACCGGCGACTGCATCACCGGACGGCAGGCCGCCGACTGGGGGCTCGCCGTGGAGTCGGCGCCGGCGGAGGAACTCGACCGCCGCACCGAGGACCTCGTCGAGCGGATCGCGCAGATGCCGATCAACCAGCTGATGATGGTCAAACTCGCGCTGAACAGCACACTGCTCGCGCAGGGCGTCGC
This sequence comes from Rhodococcus sp. USK10, assembly GCF_019378875.1. Taxonomy (NCBI): domain Bacteria; kingdom Bacillati; phylum Actinomycetota; class Actinomycetes; order Mycobacteriales; family Nocardiaceae; genus Rhodococcus; species Rhodococcus sp. USK10. Next base: position 5,086,216 of record NZ_CP076048.1, on the reverse strand, counting down.
CAACTCGACGATGGTGAGCACCGTCTTCGACGGGATGTCCCGGCACACCCGCGAGGGGTACGCGTTCCAACTACGTTCGGCCACCGCCGGATTCCGGGAGGCTGTCCGCGAACGCGACGAGCCGTTCGGCGACCACAAGCAGTCGCGGCCGGGATCCTGATCCGCGATACGCCTTACGGTTCGGTGCGCGCGGACGCGGCGGCGGCCCGTGCCATGAGCAGGTTGCGTTCATGCCGCGTGGGTGCGGTGGCCGCGGCGTCCTCGAGGGTCCGGGCCGCCTCCTCGTAGCGGCCGAGGCGCTCGAGAACTTCGCCCCGCACCGCGCCGTACAGATGGAGGCGGGCCAGCCGGGGATCGTCCCGCACCGCGTCGAGGGCGGCCAACGCCGCGTCCGGACCGTCCGAATGCAGCAGCGCCACCGCGCGATTGAGCTCCACCACCGGCGACGGCGCCACCTGCGCCAACGCGTCGTACAGTGCGACGATCGCCTCCCAGTCGGTGTCCTCGAACCGAGACGCCCGGGCATGACATCCGGCGATCGCGGCCTGCAGCGAGTAGGGGCCGAGCGGGCGGCCCAGCGCGACGGCCCGCTCCAGCGCGGCGTTCCCGTGCCTCAGCAGGATGCGGTCCCACCGTGACCGGTCCTGATCCTGCAACAGGATCGGCTCACCGCCCGGGCCCAGCCGGGCGGCGAACCGCGACGCCTGCAACTCGGTCAGCGCCACCAGTCCGTGCACTTCGGGCTCGTCCGGCAACAGTCCGGCGAGGACCCGGGCGAGCCGCATCGCCTCGGCGGCCAGGTCACGTCGTATCCAGTCTTCACCCGACGTGGCCGAGTAGCCCTCGTTGAACACCAGATAGACCACCTCGAGCACCGCCGACAGTCGCGGCGGAAGTTCCTCGCGCGACGGCACCTCGAACGGCACCTTCGCCTCCGACAGCGTCCGCTTGGCCCTGCTGATCCGCTGCCCCATCGTCGCCGACGGCACCAGGAACGCCCGGGCGATCTCGTCCGTCCGGAGCCCGCCCACCAGCCGGAGTGTCAACGCCACCCGCGACTCCCGGGGAAGCACCGGATGACACGCCACGAACACCAGCGCCAGCAGGTCGTCCTCCACACCCTCGACCGCGTCCGGTGCGGGCATCGCGCTCGGCTGCTGCGCCGACGGGTCGACGGCGATCTGCGTGTACTTCGACTGCTGCGACCGCTCCCGGCGAATCCGATCGATCGCCTTGTGCTTCGCCGTCGCCGTCAGCCACGCACCCGGATTGTCCGGGACGCCGTCCCGCGGCCACTGCTCCAGCGCCAGCACGAACGCGTCCTGCGCGATCTCCTCGGCAGTGCCGACATCACGGACGAGACGGGTGAGGGACGCGATGAGCCGCGGCGACTCCATCCGCCACACCGCCTCGACCGTGCGCCGCGCGTCCATGTCAGCGGTCGGGGTGCTGCTCGCGGATCCGCGCCGCGAGCGCTTCTTCCCGCTCCCGCAATTCCGGCGTGAACTCGTCCCCGAAGTCGTCCGACTCGAAGATCGGCCGCACCTCGATCAGCTGACGCATTCCGGTGCCGGGGTCGGCGGGGCACTTCTTCACCCACTCGATCGCCTCCTCGAGGGACCGCACCTCCCAGATCCAGAAGCCCGCGACGATCTCCTTCGACTCCGTGAACGGGCCGTCGACCACCGACGTCGTCCCGCCCTCGAACACCACCCGCGCCCCGGCGCTGGTCGGCTTCAGACCCTGCCCGTCGAGCATGATCCCGGCGTTCACCAGGTCCTCGTTGTACGCGCTCATCGCGGCGAGCATCGCCTCCGTCGGGGCGATCTTGTCTTCGTCGGCTCCGGCACCCTCGATCATCACCATGACATCAGCCGTGAGTACTTGTTAACCGCCGGCGGTTAACAAGTACTCACGGGGGCGATTGCAACACGATGCAACGCTTGCCGCTCAGCTCCGACCAGCGTGTGCTGTATGTCACATACCGAGCGAAGGAGAGGTACATGACACAGACGGTCCAGCCGACTGAGGCGCAGACGACCCTGACCCCCCAGGAGCGCGTCGACCTGTGGTTGGCGAGCTTCGAGTCCGCTCTCGCCGCTCGCGACGTCGATCGTGCCGCGGGCATGTTCGCCGTCGACAGCTTCTGGCGGGACCTGGTGGCGTTCACCTGGAACCTCAAGACGGTGGAGGGACGCGACGCCGTCGCCGCGATGCTGCACGCACGCCTCGACGACACCGACCCGACGAACTTCCGCACCACCGAGACACCGGACGAGGCCGACGGCGTCACGTCTGCGTGGATCGAATTCGAGACCGCGACGGGCCGCGGCAAGGGGCACCTGCGCCTGAAGGACGACGAGGCGTGGACGTTCCTCACCACCATGCAGGAATTGAAGGGCCACGAGGAACGCCGCGGACGGAACCGCGTCAAGGGCGCCGTCCACGGTTCCGGTGGCGACACCCAGAGCTGGGCGGAGAAGCGGGAGATCGAGGAGCGGGAACTCGGCTACACCCGGCAGCCGTACGTTCTCGTGATCGGCGGCGGCCAGGGCGGCATCGCGCTCGGCGCGCGGCTGCGCCAACTCGGGGTCCCGGCCATCGTCGTCGACAAGAACGAACGCCCCGGCGACCAGTGGCGCAACCGGTACAAGTCGCTGTGCCTGCACGACCCGGTCTGGTACGACCACCTGCCGTACATGCCGTTCCCGGACAACTGGCCGGTGTTCGCGCCGAAGGACAAGATCGGCGACTGGCTCGAGATGTACACGAAGGTGATGGAGATTCCGTACTGGGCGTCCACCACCTGCACGTCCGCGACGTTCGACGAAGAGACGAAGGAGTGGACCGTCGTCCTCGACCGCGATGGCGAAGAGGTAGTGCTGCACCCGAAGCAGTTGGTGCTCGCCACCGGCATGTCGGGCAAACCGAACGTTCCGACGTTCCCTGGCCAGGACGTCTTCCGCGGCGAGCAGCACCATTCGAGCCGGCACCCCGGCCCGGACGCCTACGTCGGGAAGCGCGTCGTCGTCGTCGGAGCCAACAACTCGGCGCACGACATCTGCAAGGCGCTCTTCGAGACCGGCGCCGACGTGACGATGCTGCAGCGGTCGTCCACGCACATCGTGAAGTCGGATTCGCTGATGGACCTCGGCCTCGGCGACCTCTACTCGGAGCGCGCGCTCGCGGCGGGCATGACGACGGAGAAGGCCGACCTCACGTTCGCGTCGCTGCCGTACAAGATCATGCACGAGTTCCAGATCCCGGTGTATCAGAAGATCGCCGAACGGGACAAAGACTTCTACGCGCGACTCGAAAAGGCCGGTTTCAAGCTCGATTTCGGTGACGACGGGTCCGGTCTGTTCATGAAGTACCTGCGCCGCGGATCCGGCTACTACATCGACGTCGGCGCGTCCGAACTCGTCGCGGACGGCAGCATCCACCTCGTGTCCGGGCAGGTCGACCACCTCAGCGAGGATGCCGTGGTCCTCACCGACGGCACCGAATTGCCCGCCGACCTCGTCGTCTACGCCACCGGCTACGGGTCGATGAACGGCTGGGCCGCCGACCTCATGGGCCAGGACGTGGCCGACAAGGTCGGAAAGTGCTGGGGTCTCGGCTCCGACACCACCAAGGACCCCGGGCCGTGGGAGGGCGAACAGCGCAACATGTGGAAGCCCACCCAGCAGGAAGCGCTGTGGTTCCACGGCGGCAACCTGCACCAGTCGCGGCACTACTCGCTGTACCTCGCCCTGCAACTCAAGGCACGGCACGAGGAGATCCCGACACCCGTCTACGGGCTGCAGGAGGTGCATCACCTCAGCTGATCGGTCCCGACATACCGCGGGCGCCTCGCATCGTGCGGGGCGCCCGCAACGGTGTGCGTCCAAGAATTATGCACGGCCAAACGCGTTGTGCGGCGGATCGTTACCTCGCCTCGAGGACTCCGGTCATCTGTTTGACGGTCTTGGCCGCGAGCACCTCGAACGCGAGGCGGGCGGCGGGGTCGGCGAAGCGCGCGAGACCGGTGAATTCGAGGTGCGCGCGGTAGGTGATCGACGTCGAGGCGTCGTCCACCTTCTCGAACGACAGGTCGTCCGACGTGATCGCGGCTCCGTTGCGACCCGCGAAGACGACGTGATCGGGGTCGTCGCGGGTCATGCGGTAGGTGAGTTCGGTGGTGCGCCCGAAGAACGACGACACGTTGTGCCATTCGGTGCCCACCGCCACCGGACCGGGCGTGGTCTGCTCGCACTTCTCGGTCCCGGGATCCCAGGCCGTGGTGTTCGCGAAGTCACGCAGGTATGCGACGACTTCCCCGAGCGGTGAGGCGACGGTGAACGTTCTGCTGACGTCGGCCACGCGGGCCTCCTATGCGCAGTCGCGGCAGATCAGCTGCCCGCCCTCTTCGGACGCGAGACGCGAACGATGATGGACCAGGAAGCAACTGCTGCAGGTGAATTCGTCTGCCCTCTTCGGAATGACGCGGACGGTGAGTTCCTCACCGGACAGGTCGGCGCCGGGCAGTTCGAAGGACTCCGCCGTGTCGGTCTCCTCGACGTCGACGACGGACGACTGCGAGTCGTTCCTCCGTGTCTTCAGTTCTTCGAGCGAGTCCGCGGCGAGTTCGTCGTCGACGGTAACCCGTGGTGCGTCGTAGTCGGTTGCCATGACTTCCTCCCTTTGGCTCATGTTCCCCGTGTGGTGAAATTCCACACTTGCGGGGCACGGTTGCTAGACAACGCACCGATCCCGCATTTTGTTCCCGGGCGGCCACAGCTAGCTCTGTGATTGCGGGATGCCCGTTCCGGGTACCACTCAATCAGCCGATCGGAAGGTGGTCTGTCGATGACGAGTGCGCGCGACGAGCACGGCAATCCCGTGCCCGACCCGGAGCCGGTGCCGCCGTCACCGGGCCCTCCTCCCGTGCCGCCGACGCCGACACCGCCGCATCCGTTTCCGCCGGAGCCGGGTCCGGAACCCGCACCGCCCGAGCCGGGACCGCAGCCGGGTCCGCCGGGGCCGACGCCGCCCCCGGGGCCGCCGATTCCCGAGCCGACTCCCCCGTTTCCGCCACAAATGCACAGCCGCTGACAAATCCCTGTAGGTTAGCCTTACCTACAGGGAGGTAGTGGATGCGAACGCTCAACCGTCGCAGGTTCCTGACCGTGAGCGCCGGGATCGGTATGGCCGCCGTCGCCGCAGCGTGCTCGTCCGGCACCGAAGCCGGCGCCGAAGGCGACACCCGGACGGTGACGCACAAGAAGGGAACGACCGAAGTCCCGGGCGACCCTCAACCGCGGACAGTTCACCGGTGAGGCGAACTTCGCGTACGAGGAGATCGCGAAACTCGGCCCCGACCTGATCCTCGCGCTGTACATCGACGTCGACGACGACGCGTATCAGCGACTCTCGGCCATCGCGCCCACCGTGACGACGTCGCCGGACTACCCCGATTTCGGCATGCCGTGGCAGGACGCCGTCCGCATGGTCGGCACCACCCTCGGCGAGGACCGGAAGGCGGATGAACTCGTCGCCGACGTCGACGACCTGGTGGCGCAGCAGCGCGCCGCCCACCCCGAATTCGAGGGCAAGACGGTCGCGGTGGCAGAACTGGGCGACGCCGGGTCATTCTACGTTCGCTCCCCGAACGATCCGCGCTCACGCCTGATGACGTCGCTGGGGTTCGTCGTCCCGGAGCAGATCACGCAGCTCGCGGGCGACCAGGACGCGTTCACCATCAGTAAGGAACAGCTGAACATCCTCGACGTCGACGTCCTCGTCTGGAACGTGGGCAGCAGTCCCGGCGCCGAAGCGCAGATCACCGCGGACCCCGTCTATCAGTCGCTGCCGGTGGCGAAGGCCGGACGGGCCGCGTTCGTCGACGACCCCACCGTCTCCGGCGCTCTCACCTGGGGCACCGTCCTCAGCCTCCCCTACGCCGTCGGCGCCCTCGTGCCGAAACTGGCGGAGGCCGCCGCCGAACCGGCCTGACGGCTCAGTCCGACTCGTCTTCGAGGCGGGTGAGCGCGACCAGCGTCCGGACCCCGTGCACCATCGCGCGTTCGTCCAGGTTGAACCCCGGTTGATGCAGCTCCTGGGGTGTGCCGATGCCGTCCCACACGCCGAGCCTGGCCATCGCGCCCGGGACCTTCTCGAGGTACCAGGCGAAGTCCTCGCCGCCGCTGGACTGGTGGGCCTCGCCCAGGTGGTCGAAGCCGACGACCGATTCGATCGCCTCCCGCAGGTCGGCGGTGCAGTCGGGATCGTTGACGACGGGCGGGACACCCTGCCGGTAGGAGAGCTCGTACCGCACGTTGTACGGGGCGAGCAGGTGGCAGATCGCGTCCGTGACCAGCGGTTCGAGCGAGGCCCACGTCTCGCGGGACGCGCTGCGCAGGGTGCCCACCAGTTCACCCGACTCGGGCACGGAGTTCGCGACCTGCCCGGCGGCCACCTTGCCCCAGGTGAGGACGGTCGCGGTGCGGGCGTCGATGCGGCGGTCGAGCACGGACGCGAGTCCCGTCACCAGGACGGCGGCGGCGTGGATCAGATCGCCGGTCAGGTGCGGTCGCGCGGTGTGCCCGCCCGACGACCACAACCGCACCGTGACGGCGTCGTTGGACGACGTGATCGGCCCGGTCCGGGTGGCGAGCTTGCCGACTTCGAGGTGCGGGTCGCAGTGCAGGGCGAAGATCTTCGACACCCCGTCGAGTGCGCCTGCGGCGATCGTGTCGACGGAGCCGCCGGGTGTCGTCTCCTCCGCGGGCTGGAAGATGAGCCGCACCCGGGTCGGCGGCGGGTACTTCACGAGGACCGACGCCGCCCCCATCAGCATCGTGGTGTGCGCGTCGTGACCGCACGCGTGCGACACCCCGGGGACCGTCGACTCGAACGGGAGTCCGGTCGTCTCGGCGACCGGCAGTGCGTCGAGGTCGGCGCGCAGTGCGACGCAGTCGCCGGTCTCCGGGCCGAGATCGCACCACAGGCCGGTGCCGCCGGGCAGCACGACGGGTTCGAGTCCGAGAGCCATGAGGTGGTTGCGCACGATTCCGGTGGTCCGGCGTTCCTCGAACGACAACTCCGGATGCGCGTGCAGATCCCGGCGCCACTCGATCAGCTTCTTCTCGTCGAGCTCCGTCGACTCCGTCCATGTCATGTCGGCGGTGTCGCCGCGATCCCACAGCCTGGCGCTCCAGTACCGCCGGGTCCGGCGACCACCGATCGAGGTCGGGCCCGTCTGCGGCGGCGCGGGAGGGGCCTCCACCTCGGGGAGGTGCTCGGTGCGGCCCGCCGTCTCCGCGAGTAGCAGGTCGACGACGTCGGTGAGCCGGCCTCGGCGAGCGAGCGCGTGCCGCTGCCGCGCCGCGGAACTCCCGTGGGCGGACGCCTCGGCGGATAACTCCAGCACGGTGTCCCAGTCGCCGGTCTGCTCGAGCTGCGGTCGCAGCGAATTCACGAAGTCGCCGACGAGGTCCGCCGCGGGACGCGCCTGCGGAAACCGCACGTCGACGAGATCCCCCTCCAACCCCGACCGCGCCGCCCGCCACAACGCCGCCCGCGTCAGGGTCGGAACCACCTCGACGCCCTTCGTCCCGGCGCGCAGACCCTCCACCTCGCGTTCGACGAGCGCCCGGAACAGGGCCGCGACGAGCACGACCGTGTCCAGCCGTGGGCAGCTGTCGCACACCCGCAACTCCAGGGTCGGAAGCTTCACCGACGGCCGGACGTCGAAATACGCCATACCGGGGTCGCTGATCACCCCGCTCGCGACCAGGTCGTCGATCAGTGCGCCGTATTCGGCGGCCGAGGAGACGGGCGCGGCCGGACCGGTGCTCGGCCAGCGCAACCACAGAAGCGTCCGTGCGCTGGCATAACCGGTGTCCGCACCGTCGGACCGGAACGGTGAACTCGCGCTGAGCGCCAGCAGGACGGGCATGTGCGGGGCGACGCGGTGCGCGACCTGCACGGCCTCGTCACGGTCGGGGAGGTCGACGTGAACCTGGGTGCCGCAGATCAGCTGCTCGCGGGCGAGCATCTGGTAGTCGGCGAGCATGCGCCGGTAGCGCTGCGTCCCCGTTACGTGCATCTCGGCGGGCAGCGCCAGCGGCATCGAACCGGCGGCCGCCACCCCGATCCCGAGTCCCTCGGCCGCGTCGATCAGCACCGTCCGGTGCCGCTCCAGATCGCTGCGCAGGCCGTCGAGGTCGGCGTACACACCACTGTTGACCTCGACGACACACTGCTGGAGTTCGTCGACGTACACGTCGTCGGGAAGTCGTGCCAGCAATTCCGGCGCACGGGTGGTCAGGCGCCGGGTCTTGCGATCGATGAGATGGAATTCCTCCTCGACCCCCACTTTCCGTGGGTCGCTGACGAGCACGATGGGCCTCTATTTCCCTGTGGCACCCTCGGAATGGTCGAAGAACGCCCAGGCGCCGTCCGGGGGATCGTTCACATCGTTGTTCGCCATGGTCGATGGGTTCCCCGCCCGTCGGGGTCTGAACCATCGGATCGATTATCCCGTCCCGTCACCCATCACCGCGCCCTCGCGCCGCGGGTCCGCACCGCCGACCCACCCCGAGTCCTGACGCTGCAGCGCACTGAGCCCACTGGACTGCGGCGCGACCGACACCTGATGACCCATCGCCCGCAACTGCACGATCAAGGGGTCCGCAGCACCGTCGTCGACCGCGTCGATGTTCGGATGCTCTCCGCCGACGCCGGTGACCGGGGTGTTGGCCGCCCCGAAGTCGACCGCCGACACGGCCTGTTGCGGGTTCAGGCCCCAATCCAGCATTCCCACGAGCGTTTTCACGACGAATTGGATGATCACCGAACCGCCCGGCGACCCGGTCGCGAACTGGACGTCGCCGCGTGAGCCGTCGCTGCCGCGGTCGAAGACGAGCGTCGGCGCCATCGAACTCCGCGGCCGCTTACCTGGTTCGACGCGGTTGGCGAGGGGCGCCCCGTCGGGGCCGACCGGCTGAGCCGAGAAGTCGGTGAGCTGATTGTTGAGCACGAAGCCGTCCGTCATGTGGAACGAGCCGAACGCCGATTCCACCGTCGTCGTCATCGATGCGACGTTGCCGTACTTGTCGGCGATCGAGATGTGACTGGTGCCGTGTTCCTTGTCCTGCGGTTGCACACCGAGCGGAACGGGCCCGAAGTTGCCGGGTTGCGCGGTGCCCATGCTCTTGCCCGGGTCGATGAGGCCGGCCCGCTGCTTCAGGTAGTCCTCGTTCAGCAGTGTGTCGAGGGAATTGCCGGGCAGCGGAACGAAATCGGAGTCCGCGACGTACTTGTCCCGGTCGGCGTACGCCAGTCGCTCGGCCTCGGAAATGAGGTGCACGGCCTCCGCCGTCGGCTTTCCGCCGTTGTCGTCGAGGTTCGTCGGCCCGTACTGCGACAGGTCGAAGTTCTCCAGGATGCCGAGCGTCGCCGCGACCGCGGTGCCGCCGGAGGACGGGTTCGGCATGCCGCAGATCTCGTGGTCCCGGTACGGCGTGCACACCGGTGTCCGCTTCTTCGCCTGGTAGTTGGCGAGATCGTCGAGGGTCATCTGGCCGGGGGTGCGGCCGCCCGACGCGGTCGCCGTCGCGTCGACGATGCCCTGGGCGATGGCCCCGGTGTAGAAGGCGTCGGCGCCGCCCGCGGCGATCGCGCCGAGCGTCTTCGCCATGGCCGGGTTCGTCAGCTTCGTCCCGGCCGGTTTCGGGCTGCCGTCGGGGTTCAGGAAATACGCCTTCGACGGCTCGTCGACGGCCAGGTCGGGCGCGGACTCGGCGATCTGCCCGGCCATCCGCGGGCTGATCTCGAGCCCCTGGTCTGCGAGGGAGATGGCCGGGTCGAACAGTTCCCGCCACGCGTCCCGCCCGTGGTCGCGGTGCGCCATCTCGAGCATCCGCAGGACACCGGGGACGCCGATGGACCGTCCGCTCGCGCGGGCGTCGGGCTTTGGTTCGGTGCGGTCGGTGTCGCTGATCCAGCGGAGGTAGTTCTCCGTCGCGGCCATCGGCGCGACCTCCCGCCCGTCGTACGCCTCGACACTGTTCTGCCCGGCGTCGTAATAGAGCAGGAACGCGCCGCCGCCGATTCCGGAGGACTGCGGTTCGACGAGACCGAGAACGGTCTGGGCAACGATCAGCGCGTCGGCGGCCGTCCCGCCGTCCCGCAGCACCTCGCACGCGGCCTGCGTCGACACCGGATTGGCGGTGGAGACCGCATACGACGCCGTGGTCACGGGTGTCATCCCGGATCGGTACACGGTGGCGATCTCGGGGTTGGTCGCGAGGTTCTGGGTGGTCGGCGCCGGGCCGGGAGGCGGCGGCGCCTTGGAAACCGGGGTGCCGTTCGGAACGTCCGCGCACGTGGCCGCCGGATCGCTCTGCGGTTCCTCGTCCGACGAGCACGCGGCCAGCACCCCGACGCAGAGAGCCGCGGCCAACGAGGCCCGAAATACTGTTCCGATTCCCGTCACAGGACCCATCAACGAACCCTAACAGCGGGAATCCCGCGACAACCGGCTAAAGGCGAGGTCCGAAGTGCCGGGTGAGGATTCGGTAGCCGAGTTCGTGAAGGTGGTGGTGCTCGGGCCAGCGGTCGCGGGTCCACGCCGGATCGGTGTGGGCGGCGGTGATCGCGGCGGTCGTGGAGGCGTGCAGATCGAACTCGAGGTCCCGGCGGAGTTCGGCGACGGCACCCGGTTCCCGGGCGTCGCCGAGCCGCCCGATCGTCGCGGCCACCTGGCCGTCCGCGTCGCTCAGGATCCGCCGGTACGAACCGGGGAGCACGATCCACAGCACCACCAGCGCCACCGCGACGCCGAGCACGGTCTCGACGAGCCGGTCGCGGGACACCGTCATCAGGTCCACGTGCGTGCCGCGGCTGCCGAGCACCAGGGCGAGCGGCGTGATGAACACCATCGCCAGCCCGTAATTGCGGACGAGGAACGCCTCGATCCCCGCCATCAGACCCGCCACCACGAGCACCAGCACCGCCGCAGGCAGGTCGAACGACGACAGCACGGCGAGCACGACCAGTCCGAGCACCGTTCCGAAGAACCGGTGCATCCCGCGGTACGTCCCCAGCACCCGGTCCGGTCCCTGGTGCAGGATCATCGCCGCGGTGATCACCGCCCAGTCGGGCCTGCCGACGCCGAACCCCAGCGCCAGGAGACCGGCCGCGGGGCACGCGACCAGCAGTCGCGCGACGATCGTCCACGACCGGCCGCGGAGATGCGACGCCCGGCGGAGCCGGTAGCGGATCGACGGCCGCGGCAGCGGGACCTGCGGCCGCAGGTCGTCGTCGTCCGACGCGTGGTCCGCGTCGACACCGTCCACCGTCGCCGCGCACCGCAGGTGCGCCGCACGCAACGTGCGGGTCAGCGGGTGGTCACGGCCGACGAGGGCGGCGTCGTGGAGGCATTGCCAGGCGGCGTGCAGCGACCGCACCGCGTCCCGGCGAGAACCGGGCGACGACGGGTCGGAGAGTGCGGTGTCGACTGCGGCGACCGCGGTCGCGACCGCGGCACGCTCGGGGGTGCGGGGACGAACGATCCGCCCCGACATCGACACGAGCAACGCCGACACCGCCCCGGCCGCCGCCCAGGCCATCACCTCCGCCACGGAGACACCGAGCGCGGGCAGCGCTGACGAGATCTCCACGGTGAGCAGCGGAAGGAAGGCGCCCGGAGCGCCGAGTCGCAGTCCGTCGACGACGAAGGCGCAGACGGCGACGACCACGGTCATCGCGAGGACGAGCGCCATCCCCCACAGCGCGGACCCGCCCGCCGCGGTCGCGTCGTGCACGAGCCCGCCGACCGCCGCGCCCACCCCGGCCAGGAGCACCATCACGGCGGCGGCGATCGACACCACCCGCCACCGCACCCGGTACGCCCGGCCCTCGCCGTAGACGACGGCGAACGCACCCAAGGTGGCGGTCGCCGCGACAGCCGAATGTCCGAGGGCGACCCCCGCCAGCGCGGGCAGACCCACGGCGACGCCGGCACGGACCACGCCCGGCCAGCGTCGGCCCAGCTTGGGCACGCCCAGAAGCAACAATCGTGCCGGGGCCGGCGCAGGGATCGGCACACCGTGATCCCGCGATCCGGTTCCCTGATCCTGCGCACCTACCGACACGACCACTCACCCTACGAGCGGTCGCGTCACTCGAAACAGTCGATGAGGTGCATCTCACGTGCGGTGTGCGGCTCCGATCAGCTGTGTGGGCGGTGGAGCGGGCGCCCGTACTCGGCGGCGAGCAGGCCGAGGGCGGCGGCGCCGGCGAGCAACCCGAAGTCGCGCAGCGCGACGTCGTAGTAGCCGGACAGCGTGAGCAGGTTGACGATGATCCCGGCCAACCAGGCGACGACGACCCAGGCGCCGATCCGCGGTGCCACGGCGACGAGGATTCCGGCGATCACTTCGATCACGCCGACGACGTACATGCCCTGCTGAGCGGTTCCCGGCAGGATGTCGTCGATCCACGGCGCCAGATACTGGGGCCAGTCGGTGAGCCAGTTCGTGAACTTGTCGAGCCCGAACAGGATCGGTGCCACCGTGAAGACCGTGCGCAGCACGAGGAAGGCCTGGTAGCCCGGGTCGGACAGGGTGTGCGAACCGTGGCTGACCTGGTGGGGTGTGTTGGTAGCCATGATGACTCCTTCTAAAAACTATGTTCTTTGACTATAGAATTCGGCGCGCAATTTAGTCAACGATTCTGGGTTTTACAATGGGGTTCATGGATGCCACACCACGCTCGGACGTGTCGGCCGTCTCCGCCCTCGGCGAACCGGTTCGCAGGCAGGTGTACGACCACGTGCGCACGCAGCCGTCCCCGGTCAGCCGCGACGACGTCGCCGAGGCGCTGGGACTCGCCCGCTCGACGTCCGCGTTCCATCTCGAGAAGCTGGCCGACGAGGGACTGCTGGCGGTCGAGTTCGCGCGCCGCGGCGGGCGCTCGGGACCGGGCGCGGGACGACCCGCCAAGCTCTACCGGCGGTCCGACCGCGAGTTCTCGGTGCACCTCCCCGAACGTGCGTACGCGCTCGCCGGCGAGCTGTTCGCGCGGGCGATCGAAGACGCCGACGCGACCGGTGCCTCACCGCGCGACGCCCTGTCCGCGCGGGCCCGCGACTTCGGTCGCGGCCTCGGCGCCGACGTCGGCTGCTCGGACGACGACCTGGTCGCGGCGCTCGCGGCGTGCGGTTACGAACCGCGCAGCAGCGACGGGACCATCGTGCTGGTCAACTGCCCGTTCCACGCGCTCGCCCGGCAGCACACCGACATGGTGTGCGGGATGAACCTCGCACTGTTGTCGGGACTGCTCGACGGCGCGGGTTGCGGCAACCGCCTCGCGACACTGGCCCCGGCCGAGGGGTACTGCTGCGTCCGGATCGACCCCCCACGTGAGTGACAAAGTGTCCCCCGGGACGCTTTGCCACTCACCTGGGGGGTCGCCCACGTGGGATTGGTCGCTCACCGGGGAGAGTCGCTCAGCCCGGGTTCGTGCCGACGACGACCGTGGCGCCCACGTCTTCGGACGTCTCGATCCGGGTGGTGAGCCCGGCCTCCGCGAACGCTTCGGCGGTGAGCGGGGCCTGACTCGCGCTGGTCTCGATCAGCAGGTGACCGCCCGGCGCGAGCCAGTCGCGAGCCCCGGCGGTGACGCGCCGCTGGATGTCGAGGCCGTCGGCGCCGCCGTCGAGTGAGACCCGCGGTTCGTGGAACCGGGCCTCCGGCGGCATCAACCTGATCGCATCGGTCGGCACGTAGGGGGCGTTGGCCACCAGCACGTCGATGCGTCCCCTCAGCGCGGTCGGCAACGGTGCGTACAGGTCGCCCTCGAACACCCGGGCCGGTTCGGCGAGGTTGCGCCGCGCGCACCGGACCGCGGCGAGGTCGATGTCGACCGCGTACAACTCGATGCCGTCGAGTGTGTCGGCGAGCGCGGCGCCCACGGCCCCCGAACCGCAGCACAGGTCGACGACGACCGCGTGCGGGCACGCGAGGGCGGCGGCCTGCTCGACGAGGAACGCGGTGCGACGCCGCGGCACGAATACCCGCGGATCGACCTCGATCCGGAGCCCGCAGAATTCGGCCCAGCCGAGGACGTGCTCGAGGGGGACGCCGGCGACGCGGCGGTCCAGCATCGAGGCGAGTTCGTCCGACGTCCGGGCGGCGGAGACGATCAGGCGCGCCTCGTCCTCGGCGAACACACAACCGGCGGCGCGCAGCCTCGTGACGAGGACGAATTCGAGGGACGGGGAGAGGGACACTGGCATGGGAGAGCCTTTCGGAATGCCGATGGGCGCTCTCCCGGTCACCTTATGTCGGTACGACCGCGCGGTCGCGAAGTGAGAGCACCCGACCTGAACGAACGGACACGGTTCTCACCTCCTCGATACGGATCCTGCTCGGAGTCGCAACACTACCGACAGCGGTGGTCGCCGGGAAGCCGAACAGCCGGAATCGGCATACACCGGAGCGCCGGTGGGTATCCCCTTGGCGTGCCGAGCTGACCAGGTAGATCGGTCGTCGGTGCGAAGCTCAGACCGCTCCATCCGCGTCGTGACGGCGGATACAATCGAGGTTTCCGCGCTACGTACGGCGGATCTCGGATAGGACCTCGTATGGCCGATCAGGCGAAGCTCCTCGACTATCTGAAACGAGTCACCGCGGACCTTTATCAGGCGCGGGAGAAGCTCCGTGAGGTCGAGGGCGTGAGCCGCGAACCGATCGCCGTCATCGGCATGGGTTGCCGGTTCCCCGGCGGTGTGCGGTCGCCGCGGGACCTGTGGCGGCTGGTCGAGTCGGGTTCGGACACCGTCGCCGGGTTCCCCGAGGACCGCGGCTGGGGCCTGGCGGACCTCTACGACCCGAAGGCCGAGCAGGCCGGTAAGACGTACACGGTGCAGGGCAGTTTCCTCGACGACCCCGCCGGGTTCGACCCCGAGGTCTTCGGCATCTCGCCGCGCGAGGCGCTGGCGATGGACCCGCAGCAGCGGCTTCTCCTGGAGACGAGCTGGGAGACGTTCGAGCACGCCGGTATCGACCCGCGGTCGGTGCACGGCAGGCAGGTCGGCGTCTTCACCGGGCTGTCCGGCATCGATTACGCGGCGCGGGCGGGCGGCATGCCGCCTGAGGATCTGGAGGGGTATTTCATCACCGGCAACGCGATGAGCGTCGCGTCCGGCCGGGTGGCGTACAGCTTCGGCCTCAACGGACCCGCGATCACGGTGGACACCGCGTGCTCGTCGTCGTTGGTGTCCATCCACCTCGCCATGCAGGCGCTGCGCAGCGGCGAATGCGAACTGGCGCTGGCGGGCGGAGCGACGGTCATGGCGACTCCCGCGGTGTTCGTGGAGTTCAGCCGTCAGCGCGGACTGGCCCGCGACGGGCGGTGCAAGGCGTTCTCCGCCGCGGCGGACGGCACGGCGTGGGGTGAGGGCGCGGGGATGGTCGCGTTGGAACGGCTGTCCGACGCGGAACGCAAGGGTCGCCGGATCCTGGCCGTCATCCGGGGCAGCGCGGTGAACCAGGACGGCGCCAGCAACGGGCTGACCGCGCCGAACCGGCAGGCGCAGGAGCGGGTGATCGCGCAGGCGCTGGCGAATGCGGGACTCGGACCCGGCGACGTCGACGTGGTCGAGGCGCACGGCACGGGCACGAAACTGGGCGACCCGATCGAGGCGTCCGCCCTCCTGGCCGGCTACGGCCGCGACCGCCCCGCCGACCGGCCGCTGTGGCTCGGCTCGGTGAAGTCGAATCTCGGGCACACCCAGGCGGCCGCGGGCGTCGCCGGGGTGATCAAGATGATCATGGCGATGCGGAACGGCGTCCTGCCGAAGACCCTGCACGTCGACCGGCCGACCCCGCACGTCGACTGGTCGGCCGGTGCGGTGTCGCTGCTCACCGAGAACCGGGAGTGGCCGGAATCCGACCGTCCGCGCCGGGCCGCGGTCTCGTCGTTCGGCATCAGCGGCACCAACGCCCACGTCGTGCTGGAAGAGGCGCCGCCCATCGAACCGTCGGACGCCGAACCGCCCCGCCCGTCAGACGAAGTCGTCGCCTGGTTCGTGTCGGGACACACCGAACCCGCACTCCGCGCGCAGGCCGAGCGGCTCCGTGAATACGTCAGCGGCCACCCCGACCTGACGCCCGCCGCGGTGGCCGGCGCCCTGCTGGGTTCCCGCGCCGCGTTCGACCACCGCGCCGCCGTGATCGGCGCACAGCCCCACGCCCTGCTGAACGGTCTCGACGCGCTCAGCCGCGGCGCGCCCGGCGCCGACGTGGTCACCGGTGTGGCGCTGGAGGCCGGCGACCGGCCAGTGTTCGTCTTCCCCGGCCAGGGTTCGCAGTGGGTGGGCATGGCCACCGAACTGCTGGACACGTCACCGGTGTTCGCCGACACCGTGCGGGAGTGCGCCGAAGCGCTGGCCCCGTACACGAATTTCTCGCTGCTGGACGTGCTGCGCTACCGCGATCCCGCCGCGCTCGACCGCGTCGACGTGGTGCAACCGGCGCTGTTCGCGATGATGGTCGGGCTCACCGGGCTGTGGCGTTCCCACGGCGTCGAACCCGCGGCGGTCGTCGGGCATTCCCAGGGCGAGATCGCGGCCGCGTATGTCTCGGGGGCGCTGAGCCTGTCCGACGCGGCGCTCGTCGTGGCGGCCCGCAGCCGGGTGATCGGCGCGTCGGCCAAGCGGGGCGGCGGGATGGCGTCGGTGACGCTGCCCGCGGACCTCGTGCGGGAGAGGATCCAGCCGTGGGCCGGGGCCGTCGAGGTCGCGGCGATCAACGGTCCGTCCGCGACGGTGATCTCCGGCCCCGTCGACGCCCTCGACCTGCTGATCGGGCAGTTGCAGGGCGACGGCGTCCAGGCCAGGCGGATCGCGGTGGAATACGCGTCGCACTGCGCGGACGTGTCGGTGCTGCGGGAGCCGATTCTCGACGTCCTCGCGTCGATCAGCCCCCGCCGGTCGCGGATTCCGTTCTACTCGTCGGTGACCGGTGGCGTGCTGGACGGCACCGCGCTGGACGCCGACTACTGGTACCGCAATCTGCGCCGGACCGTCCGGTTCGAGCAGGCGACGAGATCGCTGGCCGCGGACGGGTACCGGTTATTCGTCGAGTCGTGCAGCCACCCCGTCCTCACGGTGGCGTTGCAGGAAACCCTCGACGCGGCGGGTGTCGCCGGCCGCGCCGTCGGCACCATCCGCCGCGACCGCGCGGGGCTGCGGCAGTTCACCACCGCACTCGCCGAGGCGCAGGTCCACGGACTGCACGTCGAGTGGGACCGGGTGAGCTGGGCCCGGCACGACGACCGGCAGCAGTGGGTGGACCTCCCCACGTACGCCTTCCAGCATCGCCGCTACTGGCTGGAGAGCCCGGTTCCGCAGGGCGACTTCGCGTCCACGGGCATGGAGTCGGGCGGGCACCCGATGCTCGCCGCATCGGTCGAACTCGGCGACGGCCGGGGCGCGGTGTTCACGGGTCTCCTGTCGCCGCAACGCCTTCCCTGGCTGAGCGACCATGGCGTCGACGGCACGGTCATCCTGCCGGGCACGGCTTTCGTGGAACTCGCCCTGCACGCCGGGAACCGCGTCGGGTGCGGCCGGCTCGAGGAACTCGCCATCGAGGCGCCCCTGGTGATTCCCGCCGAGGGCGAGGTGGCGTTGCAGGTGAGCGTGCTCGCCGACGGCGAGGCGGGCCGCTCCACGGTGTCGGTGCACTCCCGGCCCGCGGATGCCGCGCCGGACACGCCGTGGACCCGGCACGCCACCGGCACGCTCACGGTGGCCGTGGACACCGCCGACTCCCTCGAGCAGCAGTGGCCGCCCGCGGAGGCCACGCCGATCGACGTGCGCGGCCTGTACGACGTGCTCGACGACGCCGGCTACGAATACGGCCCGGCGTTCCGCGGTCTGAAGGCGGCGTGGCGCCGCGGCGACGACCTGTACGGCGAGGTGCGGCTGAGCGGGGAGGACCCCGCCGCCGCGGTCGCGGGGTACGGGATCCATCCGGCGGTGCTCGACGCGGCGCTGCACCTGATTGCGCTCGGGGCCGCGGACACCGGCATCCGGTTGCCGTTCGCCTGGGACAGGGTGCAACTGCACGCTGTGGGCGCCACCGCCCTGCGCGTGCACGTCGGAACGACCGGGCCCGAGCGGTACCGCGTCTCCGCGTACGACGCGGCGGGCAGACCCGTGTTGACCGCCGACTCGCTGGCACTGCGGCCGCTCGGCGACGCGGGTGTGCCCGCCGCCCGGGTCCGCGACAGCCTGTACCGGGTGGAGTGGATGCCGGTGGGTGCGTCCAGTACTTCTCCGGCGGACCTGCTGCCGCTCGACGAGGCGCTGGCCGGCGGTGACCCGGACCGTCGCGTGCTGTGGCTCGACCGCGCACCGGGCGACGAGGCGGACGTGCCGGCCCGGTCGCACGCCGCGGCGGAAGCGACGCTGCGGGCGGTCCGGTCCTGGCTCGGCGACGACCGCCTGGCCGAGACCCGGCTGCTGGTGACGACGCGGCTCGCGGTGGCGGTCCGGGACGACGACCCGGTCGACGACGTGTCCGCGGCACCCGCGTGGGGGCTGATCGGCGCGGTGCAGAACGAGCACCCGGACCGCATCACCCTCGTCGACCTGGACGCGGCGGCTGGTGAACGGTCCGATCCCGCGCTGCTGTCCATGGCGCTGGCCTGCAACGAACCTCAGCTGGCGGTCCGGGACGGGGTGCTGCTGGCGCCGATGCTCGCCGCGGTGACGCCCGCGACGGCCGCGCCCGACGAGGGCCCCGCGACGTTCGGCCCGGACGGCACCGTCCTGATCACCGGCGGCACCGGCACCATCGGCAGGCTGATCGCGCGGCATCTCGTCGCGCAGCACGGGGTGCGGCGGCTGGTGCTGACCGGCCGGCGCGTACTCGACGCCGAGGCGGCGGACGAACTGCGGGCCGAGTTCGCCGAGTCGGGAACGGAAGTCGACGCTGTCTCGTGCGACGTGGCCGACCGCGACGCGGTGGCCGCGCTGCTCGCCGGCATTCCCGACCTGTCCGGCGTGATCCACGCCGCCGGCGTGCTCGAGGACGCCACCGCCGCCACCCTGAGCGCGGAGCAGTTGCACGCGGTTCTCCGACCGAAGGTGGACGGCGCCTGGAATCTGCACGACCTCACGCGGGACCGCGACCTGTCGGCGTTCGTGCTGTTCTCCTCGGCGGCGGGCGTGCTCGGCGGCGCGGGACAGGCGAACTATGCGGCGGCGAACGTCTTCCTCGACGCGCTCGCCCAGCACCGCCGTGCCCGCGGGCTGCCCGCGACGTCCATGGCGTGGGGACTGTGGGACCGGCCCAGCGGGATGACGTCCCATCTGAACGCGGCCGACCTGGACCGGTTGCAGCGCAACGGCATCGACACCATCAGCCCGGAGGCGGGGCTGGCGCTGTTCGACGCCGCGCTCGCCGTGAACCGGCCGTTGATCGTGCCGGTCCGGCTGTCGACGCGCGCCTCCCGGTCCGAGGGCGAGTCGCTGCCGCCGATCCTGCGCCGGGTGCTCGGGGTCCGTCGTCGCCGCGCCGCCGCCGCCGATTCCCCGACCGGCCTCGCCGAGGAGTTGCGGGCGCTGGACCCTGGGGAGCGGCACAGCCGGGTGCTCGACATCGTCACCACCCACGTGGCGGCCGTGCTGGGTCACGAAGGCAAGGAGGCGATCGACCCGGAACGTGCCTTCAAGCAACTCGGTTTCGACTCGCTGACCGCGGTGCAACTGCGCAATCAGCTGACGACCGCCACCGGTGTGCGTCTGGCCGCGACGGTGGTGTTCGACCATCCGACCGCGGACGCGCTCACCCAGGAACTGGTGTCCCGCCTGCTCGGGGACGAGGCGGCTCCGCAGGCGGCAGGTCCGGCGCGGGCCCGGCGGGACGACGACCCGATCGTGATCGTCGGGATGGCGTGCCGCTACCCGGGCAAGGTGTACAGCCCGGAGGACCTGTGGCGGCTCGTCCGCGACGGCCACAACGCGGTGGGCGAATATCCGCACAACCGGGGCTGGAATCTCGACGAGGTGTACGACCCCGACCCGAACCGGCCCGGCACCACGTACATGAAGGAGGGTGGGTTCCTCTACGACGCAGACGAATTCGACGCCGCGTTCTTCGGCATCAGCCCGCGCGAGGCGATCGCGATGGACCCGCAGCACCGGCTGCTCCTCGAAAGCGCGTGGGAAGCGTTGGAACAGGCCGGGATCCAGCCGACCGCGCCCGGCCTCACCGACACCGGTGTGTTCGTCGGGCTGATGGGCGGCGACTACGGCTTCCACCTGATGACGCAGCGCAACGTCGACGCCGAGGGCTATCTGATGACCGGGACCAGCAACAGCGTGGCGTCCGGCCGGATCTCCTACACGCTCGGCTTCACCGGCCCCGCGGTCACGGTGGATACGGCGTGCTCGTCGTCGCTGGTGGCGATGCATCTCGCGGCGCGCGCACTGCGCGACGGTGAATGCACGCTTGCGCTGGCCGGCGGGGCGACGGTGATGGCCACACCCGGTGTGCTGGTCGAGTTCAGCCGCCAGCGCGGGCTCGCCTCGGACGGACGCTGCAAGCCGTTCTCCGACCGGGCCGACGGCACCGGACTCAGCGAAGGCGCGGGAATGGTGGTGCTGGAACGGCTCAGCGACGCCCGGCGCAACGGGCACCGGGTGCTGGCGATCGTCCGCGGATCCGCGGTCAACCAGGACGGGGCGTCGAACGGTTTGACCGCCCCGAACGGGCCGTCCCAGGAACGCGTCATCCGCCAGGCTCTGGCCGACGCCGCGCTCGGCCCCACCGACATCGACGCCGTGGAGGCGCACGGCACCGGCACGACGCTCGGCGACCCGATCGAGGCGCAGGCGCTGCTCGCCGCGTACGGGCAGGGCCGGGAGGGCAGGCCGCTCTGGCTCGGTTCCGTCAAGTCGAACATCGGCCATTCCCAGGCGGCGGCGGGCGTCGCCGGCGTGATCAAGATGGTGATGGCGATGCGGCACGGGGTGCTGCCCCCGAGCCTGCACGGCGACGTCCCCACCCGGCACGTCGACTGGACCGCGGGCGAGGTGTCGCTGCTCGGCGAATCGGTTGCGTGGCCGGAAACCGGGCGGCCCCGGCGGGCGGCCGTGTCGTCCTTCGGGATCAGCGGCACCAATTCGCACATGATCCTCGAACAGCCACCCGAGGACGTGGTGCCGGAGGCCTCGCCGCCGTCGGCGTCGCCACTGGTGTGGGTGCTCTCCGGGAAGACCGGCGACGCACTGCGCGCGCAGGCCACCCGGTTGGCGGAATTCCTCGACACGAGCGAGACCGAACTCCCGGACCCGGCCGACCTCGCCTACTCGCTGGCCACCACCCGATCCGGTTTCACGCACCGCGCCGCGGTGATCGGGCAAACGCTGGACGACCTGCGCGACGGCCTCGCCCGCATCGTCACGGAGCGTCCCGGCGGCAACGTCGTCACCGGGACGAGCGCCCGCGGCAAGACGGCGTTCATGTTCACCGGCCAGGGCGCTCAGCGCATCGGGATGGGCCGCGGCCTCTACGACGCCTACCCCGTGTTCGCGACGGCACTGGACGAGGTCTGCTCCGCCCTCGACGAGCATGTGGAAACCCCGGTGCGGCAGGTGATCTGGGACGAGAACGGCGGCGCGAAGCTCGACAGCACCGAATACACCCAGCCGGCCCTGTTCGCGATCGAGGTCGCGCTGTACCGGCTGCTGCGGGAGTGGGGCATCACCCCCGACTACCTGATCGGCCATTCGATCGGCGAGATCACCGCGGCCCACGTCGCGGGCGTGTTCAGCCTGCCCGATGCGGCCGCCCTGGTCGGTGACCGGGGACGGTTGATGCAGTCCACCAAACCGGGTCGGATGATCGCCGTCCGGGCACGCGAGGAGGACATCCTGCCGCGGATCGACGGCCGCGTCGACCTCGCGGCCGTCAACGGCGCCGAATCCGTCGTCCTCGCGGGCAGCGAACGGGACGTGCACGCCGTCGCCGCCGAACTGTCCGCCGCCGGACTGAAGACCACGAGCCTGCGGGTCGAGCGGGCCTTCCACTCGACCCTGATGGATCCGATCCTCGACCAGTTCACCGCCGTCCTGTCGAAACTGACGGCGCAGCAACCGAAGATCCCGGTCGTCTCCAACGTCACCGGACGCGTCGCCACCGCCGACGAACTCGTGTCGCCGGACTACTGGACCCGGCACATCCGGCACACGGTGCGGTTCCACGACGGCGTGCGCGCCCTCGACGAACTCGGCGTCACCCGCCTCGTCGAGGTCGGTCCCGGCGCAACACTGACGGCACTCGCCGCCGAGGTCGTCCCGAATACGATCGCCACGCTGCCCGGGCGCGAGAACGAGGCGCACGGAATCATCGAGGCGGTCGCCGCCGCCTACGTGCAGGGCGCAACCGTCGACTGGGATCAGGTGCTACCCGGCCGCCGCCGGGTTGCCCTGCCCACGTACGCATTCCAGCGCCGTTCCTACTGGCCGACGGCGGCCGTCCGGAACACGGGCGACCCGACCGAACTGGGGCTGACCCCGTCCGATCATCCGCTACTCGGTGCCGCGGTGAGTCTCGACGACGACGCGACCCTGTTCACGGGACAGCTGTCGCTGCACCGGGACCCCTGGCTCGTGTCACCGTCGGTCGACGACGGCGACTCCCCGTCGGCGAGCGACGCTCAGACGGTGCTGCCCGCGGTGCCAGTCGAACTCGCGTTGCACGCGGCCCACCACGTCGGCCTCGACCACATCGACGAACTGACTCTGCACAATCCGCTCGTCCTCTCGACGTCCGGGCTGGCCTCGATCCGCGTCCTCGTGTCGCCGCCGGACACCACCGGGGCACGCACCGTCACCGTGTCGTCGAAGTCGGGCGACACCGACAGCCCGGACAGCTGGGTTCGGAACGCGTCGGCGAAGATCGACGACGTCGTCGGCTCGTCCGCCGCAGTGCCGCAACAGGATCCGGGCGACACCGAAACCGAGGTGCGGCTCGGGGACGGCGTCGACACGAGCGGGTTCGGCATCCACCCGGTGCTGCTGCAGGCCGCGATCGAACCCCTCCTCGGATGGGACGGCTGGCCGCAGACCTGGTCGGGGATCCGGCTGCACACCGTCGGTGCGGACGCCGTGACCGCCCGGTTCACCCCCGGCGACGACGGACGGCATCGCATCACCGCCGTCGACCCCGCCGGTGAGCCGGTGCTGACCGTCGAGGCGCTGCGCGTGGTGCAGAGGACAGTCGACGGGGGCCGTCCGGCGCCGCTGCGACTGCACCGGACCGCCTGGATCCGGGTGGAGGCCGCGCCGTCCGGGCCTCGCGGACCGGTGGTCGTCCTCGGCGCCGACGGGTTCGGCGATCCTGGCATCGGTTCGACGTTCCCGGGGTGTCCCGACCTGGAGTCGTTGCGGACCGCGATGGAATCCGGGCCGGACGAAGAAGACCGGCGTCCGTGGACGGTGCTGGTCGGGTGCGCGACCGACGGCGACCACGGTCCGGACGCGACCCACGAACTGTGCGCGCGGGTGCTGCGACTGCTGCAGGACTGGCAGGACGACGAGACGTTCGCCGACAACCCGCTCGTGATCGTGACGCGCAACGCCATGGTCACCGACGACGGGCAGGACCACGACGCTCCTCCCGACCTCGCGGCCGCGGCGGTGTGGGGTCTGGTGGGCTCCGCGCAGAACGAGAACCCGGACCGGTTCGTGCTGATCGACCTCGACGACGCGTCGGACGCCGAGGCCGCGATCACGTCGGCACTGGCGAGCGGGGAACCGCAGGTGGCAGCCCGGAACGGCACGCTGTGCGCACCGCGGTTGCGGCGGATGCCCGCCGTCGACGAACCGACGACGTTCGATCCCGCCGGCACCGTCCTCGTCACCGGCGGCACCGGGACGGTCGGGTCCCTGGTCGCCCACCACCTGGTGACCGAGCACGGGGCCCGGCACCTGTTGCTGACCAGCAGGCGCGGACCCGGCGCCGAGGGCAGCGACCGGTTGCGCCGCGAACTGAGCGATCTGGGCGCCGAGGTGAGCATCGTCGCCTGTGACACCGCGGACGAGTCGGCGGTCGCCGGGTTGCTGGCGGGGATACCGTCCGAGCATCCCCTGACAGCGGTGGTCCATGCGGCAGGAGTGATCGACGACGGCACCCTGGCGTCGCTGACACCCGAGCGACTCGACACGGTCCTGCGGCCGAAGGTCGACGCGGCCTGGAACCTGCACCGGCTGACCGCGGACAGCGACGTGCGGGCGTTCGTCGTGTTCTCCTCGCTCGCCGGCGTCCTCGGCGCCCCCGGGCAGGCGAACTACGCGGCCGCGAACATGTTCCTCGACGCCCTCGCCCACCACCGCCACGCCCTCGGGCTGCCCGGACTCTCCATCGCGTGGGGCATGTGGGCGACACCGAGCGCCATGACCGACAACCTCGGTGCCATCGACCTCGCCCGCGCCCGTCTCAGCGGGATGGTGCCGATGCCCGCAGCCGACGGTCTGGCGCTGTTCGACAGCGCGCTGGCCGCCGGTGCCCCCACCGTCGCGGCCGCGCGGTTCGACCACTCCGGTTCGGCCGCACCGTACGTTCCCCCACCGCTGCGGGGCCTGATCCGGGAGTCGCGCCCGCACGCCGCGGGATCGGACTCCGTCGTGACCGGGCCGAACGGGTCGGGGCCGTCGGACTGGTCGCAGCGACTCGCCGACCTGTCGATCCCCGAACAGCGGCACCTGATGCTCGACCTGGTGCGGGGCGGGGCCGCCACCGTGCTCGGCTACGACGCGTCGGACTCCGTGGACCCCGACCAGGCGTTCAAGGAACTCGGCTTCGATTCACTCGCGGCCGTCGCGCTCCGCAACCATCTCGGCGCCGCCACAGGGCTGCGGTTGCCGCCGACCATGGTGTTCGACCACCCCAGCCCGCGGGCCGTCGCCGAGTTCCTGCGCTCGGAACTCGTTCCGGATCCGATGTCGGTGGCGCTCGCCGACGTCGACCGGCTTCGCGCCACCATCGCCGAACTCGGCGACGACGCCGAGGCGCGGTCGGCCATCGCGCAACGCCTCGGAAGCCTCCTGGCCGAGGTCGGAACGTCCGACGACGCGCATGCCGCCGCGGTCGACAAGATTCATGCCGCGACGAGTGAGGAAATCCTGGACCTGATCGATCGCGGTCTCTGACCGGGAACAGCGTGGGTGATCGCCGCCGGGAACACCGGCCCCGCAGGCGATACGATCGTCGCCGTCACAGGCCTCGAAAGGAATCACACGCCCCATGCGCCGCACCCTTGCTCTGACCGCCCTCACCGTCTGCTCCGCGGCACTCCTCAGCGCCTGCGGTGGCGGCGACACCGACACCGCAGCATCCGAGACCACGTCCGCCTCGGCGTCCGTGGCGGCGCGGACGACCGCCGCCACCGCCCCCGGCAGCCGAGTGTTCTCGGTCGCCGACGACCCGCAGACGGCCGCCGACTACCTGGCCTACCTGCGCGCGAACAACCAGACCGTCACCGACGACGACCTGGCGGTCCATCAGGCCGGCGAGATCTGCACCGCCCTCGACGCGGGCAAGCCGCTCGACCAGGTGCGTGAGGAGTGGACGCCGATGCTCACCAACGACGGCGTCTACCCGTACGTCATCGGCGCGATCACGCGGTACTGCCCGGACCACGAGAACGTCCTCAACTAGGCGCTCCGCGCCCGTGAGTGGTTAACGAGTCTCTGCACTCGCCGGCCACGCACGGGCGGCGGAGCCGCCCTGTGGGAATACCTGGACGCCGCGGGTGTTACACAGCATGAAGTAGTTGAACAATCAATTACCTGAGTACGAGGAGACACCCCATGCCAGCCGTGACGGTCGACAACATCCTTGCCCTGCCGCGTATCGACGCACCTGCTCCCGGCGCCGTCGACCGCCCGGTCCGTTCGCTCACCACCGCACCCGTCGGGTACGAGGGCGAAGGCTTCCCGGTGCGCCGCGCGTTCGCCGGCATCGATCTGCCGGCCCTCGACCCGTTCATCCACATGGACCAGATGGGCGAGGTCGACTACGCACCCGGCGAACCCAAGGGCACACCGTGGCATCCGCACCGCGGCTTCGAGACCGTCACCTACATGATCGACGGCATCATGGAGCACCAGGATTCCAACGGTGGCGGCGGAACCATCGGCGGCGGCGACACTCAGTGGATGACCGCGGGTGGCGGCATCCTGCACATCGAGACCCCGCCCGAGCACCTGGTGACGAGCGGCGGCCTGTTCCACGGCGTCCAACTGTGGGTGAACCTGCCGCGCGACAACAAGATGGCCGCACCCCGCTACCAGGACATCACCGGCGCAAAGGTCGCCCTGCTGTCCTCGTCCGACGGCGGCGCTCTCGTTCGCGTCATCGCCGGCGACGTGGACGGTCACCACGGTCCCGGGTCCACCTACACGCCGATCAGCCTCGTGCACGCGACGGTCGCGCCGGGTGCGAGCCTGACGCTGCCGTGGAACCCCGAGTTCAACGCGCTCGCCTACGTCCTCGCGGGCGACGGACTCGTCGGCTCCGAACGCCGGCCGATCCACATGGGTCAGACGGCCGTCTTCGGGCGCGGTGACACCCTGACGATCGCCGCGGCGGACACGCAGGATTCGCGGACCGAGTCGTTCGAGGTGTTCGTCCTCGGCGGCAAGCCGATCCGCGAGCCCGTCGCGATGGCCGGACCGTTCGTCATGAACACCAAGGCCGAGGTGCTGCAGGCGTTCGAGGACTTCCAGGCCGGCCGCCTGGGCTCCGTTCCCGCAGCGCACGAAACGCTCGCCTGACGGGTACGTGAGTGGCAAAGCGTGCGCGAGCACACTTTGCCACTCACGTGCCGGAAGCCCCAGCGCGACAGCCGGATCAGAAGCAACCGCTCAGGGGCGCCGGATCTTCGCGTCGATGCGGTGGATGCGCAGGTCGTGCGGCGGGATCCGGAACGTCTCGACCACCCGGACCGTCGCGAGGGTGCGGCCGAGAAGTCCGGCGTCGAGGAGATAGTCGACGGTGACGTTTTCGCCGTCGACGGTCCACACGCAGTCGCGGATCGACCGGATCACCCGGTACTGGGGGCCGCCGGACAGGCTTCGGCGCAGGTGATTTCCGGAGAATGCCGTCTTCAGCCCCATCTCGTACCGCACGGCCCGGGGTTCGATGGGCACCGAGTTGCCGTCGTGGCTGAGCAACGCGTCCAGGTAGGCCCGGGCGACATCGACCTGTGTGTTCATCTCAGTAGTCGAACACTTCGGTCGCGGCGAGCACCAGCGTTTCCGCGTCGTCGCAGCTAGGTGCGGACGCCGCGACGGACGCCGTCAGCCGGTTGCCGATTTTGTCCCGTTCGCTCACCGGACTCGACGGCAGGTTCGTGTCGAACACCGTCCCCGGATAGAAGTAGTAGTGGCATTCGATCGCATCACGGAAGTAGGTGAACGGCGTGCCGTCGAGTTCGACCGTTTCGGGGCCGCCGGCCTGCGACGGTTCCGGCGACAGCGCCAGTTGCACGGACGCCTCGGCGCCGCCGCGGAGTGTCAGGAGGCATTCGTAGGGGCGGCTGCCGGGGGTGAACGTCTCGACGGACAGCTTCTCGACCACCCGGCACGGATCCTGTTGCGCAAGAGGAATATCCGAAGGCGCAGATGCCGGCGCCGCCAGCCTGCCCACGACCGATCCCAGTACCGTCCGCGCTTCCGCGCAGTCGTCGCCGGCCGCGGAGTCGCCCGTGCCGCCTGCCCCGTCGAGGTACGACACGTGCCCCCAGCGCCCGGGGGCGGCGGCGTCCGGGACCGGCGGCAGCGAGAAGTACAGGGTGCACGTCCCCGGGAGTGCGCCGGCCGTGGGACGCACCTCGATTCCCGACGTCGCCTCCCCAGCACCGGTGCGTTCCGTGGGTTCGCGCTCACCGACCGTCACCTCGACCCAGACGGGGTTGGCGGGGGTGCCGCGGGCAGGCACCAGTTCGGCGTGGCAGGTCGACAGGTCGCCGACGGGTCCGTACGCGGTGACCTGCCCGAACGACGCGACCAGGTCCCGGTCGAGCAGTCCGCACGGCGCGAGGTCACGCGCCGCGGCGGCGACGGCCAACTCCGCGCGGGTGTGCTCGCTGACCGGCAGGCCGTAGATCGGCTCGCCGTCCCCGGCGACGCTCGGCACCCCCGCGACGACGCCGGAACACGACACGAGCAGCACCGTAAAAACGGCGGCGACCAGCGGTGATACCACCGTCGCGCTGCGGTTCACCGCGGTCTCCTCACTCGGACTTCGAACCCCGGCACGCGAACGACGATGCCCGGAGTACAGTGCTGAGTATGCAGCGCGCACTCCTCCTTGGTTGCCGCGACGGGGTCTGATCCAGACTGGCTTCCCGTCGCGGGGTTTTTCGTGCGCCGGTCGACACAGCCGTTGGACTCCCGACAGTCCACATCGAACCTGGAGATCAATCCCATGTCCCCCGCTGACGCCTTTACCTCCGGAACGCGCACCATCACGCCGCCTTCCAAGCCTGCTCCCTCCGATCAGCCGGAATGGAACACGCAGAAGAATTCGTCGATGCCGACGTTCCGCTACCGCTCCTTCTCCGAGGAAGTGGAGCCGGTGTCGCTGCCGGACCGCACGTGGCCCGACAAGATCATCGACCGCGCCCCGCAGTGGTGCGCCGTCGACCTCCGTGACGGCAACCAGGCACTGATCGACCCGATGAGCCCCGCCCGCAAGCGCCGCATGTTCGAACTGCTGGTGCGGATGGGGTACAAGGAGATCGAGGTCGGCTTCCCGTCGGCGAGCCAGACGGACTTCGACTTCGTCCGCGAGATCATCGAGGACGGCGCGATCCCGGACGACGTCACCATCCAGGTGCTCACGCAGTCCCGGCCGGAACTGATCAAGCGCACGTTCGAGGCCTGTGAGGGCGCGAACAAGGTGATCGTCCACTTCTACAACTCGACGTCCGTGCTGCAGCGCCGGGTGGTGTTCAAGGCCGACCGCGAGGTGATCAAGAAGATCGCGACCGACGCGGCGACGCTGGCCCTCGAAGAGGCGAAAAAGTACCCGGACACGCAGTGGCGCTGGGAGTACTCCCCCGAGTCGTACACCGGCACGGAGCTCGAGTACGCCAAGGAGGTGTGCGACGCCGTCACCGAGGTGCTGCAGCCGACGCCGCAGAACCCGGTGATCCTGAACCTGCCCGCCACCGTCGAGATGGCGACGCCGAACGTGTACGCCGACTCCATCGAGTGGATGCACCGCAACCTGGCCCGCCGCGACTCGGTCATCCTGTCGCTGCACCCCCACAACGACCGCGGCACGGGTGTGGCCGCCGCCGAGCTGGGCTACCAGGCCGGGGCCGACCGCATCGAGGGCTGCCTGTTCGGTAACGGCGAGCGCACCGGCAACGTCTGCCTGGTCACGCTCGGGCTCAACATGTTCACCCGCGGCGTCGACCCGCAGATCGACTTCTCGAACATCGACGAGATCCGCCGCACCGTCGAGTACTGCAACCAGCTGCCCGTCCACGAGCGCCACCCGTACGGCGGCGACCTCGTGTACACCGCGTTCTCCGGCAGCCACCAGGACGCGATCAACAAGGGCCTCGACGCGATGAAGGTCGACGCCGATTCGCAGGACGCGGACGTCGACGACATCCTGTGGGCGGTCCCCTACCTGCCGATCGACCCGAAGGACGTGGGCCGCACGTACGAGGCCGTGATCCGCGTGAACTCACAGTCCGGCAAGGGCGGCGTCGCGTACATCATGAAGGCCGATCACGGGCTGGTGCTGCCGCGTCGCCTGCAGATCGAGTTCTCGCAGGCCGTCCAGCGGATCACCGACGGCGAGGGCGGCGAGGTGTCGCCCAAGGAGATGTGGGACGTCTTCCACGAGGAGTACCTGGCTCCGATCACGCCGCTCGAGCGGATGAAGCAGAAGGTCACCGCGGCCGAGGAGGACGGCGGCACCGACTCCATCACCGCGACGGTGAAGGTCGACGGCAAGGAGCACGAGATCTCGGGTTCGGGCAACGGCCCGCTCGCGGCGTTCGTCGA
Source organism: Rhodococcus sp. USK10 (assembly GCF_019378875.1). Lineage (NCBI taxonomy): Bacteria > Bacillati > Actinomycetota > Actinomycetes > Mycobacteriales > Nocardiaceae > Rhodococcus > Rhodococcus sp. USK10. The sequence continues at coordinate 5,056,131 of NZ_CP076048.1, read as the reverse complement.
CGCGCTCGCCACGATCGACTTCGACGTACGCGTCCTCGACTACTCGGAGCACGCCATGTCGGCGGGCGACGACGCCCAGGCGGCCGCCTACGTCGAGTGCGCCGTGACCGCTCCCGACGGACGGAACACCGTGGTCTGGGGTGTCGGCATCGCGACGTCGATCACCACCGCGTCGCTGCGCGCCGTCGTCTCGGCGGTCAACCGGGCGCACTGACCACTTCCGCACCACCGCTGCCGCAGGCGCGCATCACGCGCACCTGCGGCAGCGTCGTTTCCGGGCCTTGTTTCGGGGCGCGAAAGTGGCGCTCTCCGGGCACCGGGTGACTACCCTGGTAACGGAGTCCACACCGGACCCGAACCGCCTCGGACCCTTCGGGGGGCGTCGTGAATCTGGCATTTCAACAGCATCGGCCGGTCCGTCCGTATCCGGCCCGGCGTCGCCCCAAGGGCGCCTTCTTCTACAAGATGATCACGACGACGGATCCCAAGGACCTGGGGATTCTGTACCTGATCACGTCGTTCGCGTTCTTCATGGCCGGCGGTCTGATGGCGCTGCTGATCCGCGGCGAACTGGCCGTCCCGGGTCTGCAGTTCCTGTCGAACGAGCAGTACAACCAGTTGTTCACGATGCACGGCACGATCATGCTGCTGCTGTACGCGACGCCGATCGTGTTCGGGTTCGCCAACTACATCCTGCCTCTGCAGATCGGCGCCCCCGATGTCGCGTTCCCCCGTCTCAACGCGTTCAGTTACTGGGCGTTCCTGTTCGGCGGGACCATCGCGATCGCGGGGTTCGTCACGCCGGGCGGCGCCGCGGACTTCGGCTGGACGGCGTACTCGCCGCTGACGAGCACGCTGCACTCGCCGGGGGTCGGCGCCGATCTGTGGATCATGGGGCTGGCGCTGTCCGGTCTCGGCACCATCCTCGGCGGCGTCAACATGATCACCACCGTCATCTGCCTGCGGGCGCCGGGCATGACGATGTTCCGGATGCCGATCTTCACGTGGAACATCTTCGTCACCAGCATTCTGATCCTGGTCGCGTTCCCGATCCTCACCGCCGCACTGATGGGCCTGTTCGTCGACCGGCACCTGGGCGGGAACCTGTACGACCCGGCGACCGGCGGCGTGCTGCTGTGGCAGCACCTGTTCTGGTTCTTCGGCCACCCGGAGGTGTACATCGTGGCGCTGCCGTTCTTCGGCATCGTCACGGAGGTCTTCCCGGTGTTCAGCCGCAAACCGGTGTTCGGGTACAACGGGCTCGTCTACGCGACGATCGCCATCGCGGCCCTGTCGATCGCCGTGTGGGCGCACCACATGTACGCGACCGGCGCGGTGCTGCTGCCGTTCTTCTCGTTCATGACGTTCCTGATCGCGGTGCCCACCGGGGTGAAGATCTTCAACTGGGTCGGCACCATGTGGAAGGGTCAGCTGACGTTCGAGACCCCCATGCTGTTCTCGCTCGGCTTCCTCATCACGTTCATCTTCGGCGGCCTCACCGGCGTGATCCTCGCGAGCCCGCCACTGGACTTCCACGTCACGGACAGCTACTTCGTGATCGCCCACTTCCACTACGTGCTGTTCGGGACGATCGTGTTCGCCACGTACGCCGGCATCTACTTCTGGTTCCCGAAGATGACCGGGCGCATGCTCGACGAACGCCTCGGCAAGTGGCACTTCTGGACGACGTTCACCGGGTTCCACGGCACGTTCCTCGTCCAGCACTGGCTCGGGGCGGAGGGGATGCCTCGCCGCTACGCGGACTACCTGCCCTCGGACGGTTTCACCGTCCTCAACTCGGTGTCCACGGTGTTCGCGTTCGTCCTCGGCGCGTCGACGGTGCCGTTCGTCTGGAACGTCTTCAAGAGCTACCGCTACGGCGAGGTGGTGACGGTGGACGATCCGTGGGGTTTCGGCAACTCCCTCGAGTGGGCGACCAGCTGCCCGCCGCCGCGGCACAACTTCACCGAGTTGCCGCGCATCCGCTCCGAGCGGCCGGCGTTCGAACTGCACTATCCGCACATGGTCGACCGGATGCACCGCGAGGCGCACGTGGGCCTGCGGGGCGCGGTGGCGCACGCGACCGAACCGGCCGCCGTCGAACCGACGGTGAACCCTCAGTAACTTCCGTGTGAAAGTTCCCGTCTGCGAGAACATCTCGAAAAACCGGACGAAACCGACTCCGTGACAACGGGTTGCAGATAGTTTGCCGAAGGACGCCCAGTTCGACGGAATTCCGGCCTTCTTACTCTCTCGTAGGGTCGACACGCAAGTCCTTGAAGACTTGACAAGCCGATCCCGGCCTCGCAGAAGTTACGCGCGGGTACATATTTTCGACGTTATGCTCGCATTCCCCGAGCATCGAACCTGCAACGACGCAGGTCCGACGATCGCGTTCGGGGCGCCCCTGGAGGTAGTCAAGCGGGTTGTGCAGGGGTGCACGTGTCCGCGAAGGCGGCACCCAGTCCTCGGCGGACATGGCCTTGGCCATCGAAACACTCTGCGGATCAATGAGTTTTACGGAAACGGAGCGATAACAGATGTTCAAGCGAATAGCGATAGTGAACCGCGGCGAGGCGGCCGTCCGCCTGATTCGTGCGGTGCGCGAACTGAACGCCGAGCACAACTACGGCATCCGCACGATCGCCCTGCACACCGAGGCTGAGCGTCGCGCGATGTTCGTCCGGCAGGCCGACGAAGGTGTGTGCTTGCGCACAGTCAAGACCGGCACCGCCTACCTCGATCACGCCGAGCTGGCCCGCGCGCTGCGCGAGAGCAAGGCCGACGCCGTGTGGGTCGGCTGGGGCTTCGTCGCCGAGGATCCCGCGTTCGTCGAGGTCTGCGAGCAGCTCGGCATCACGTTCATCGGCCCGCCCGCCGAAGCGATGCGCCTGCTGGGCGACAAGGTCGAGGCCAAGCTCCTCGCCGAGAAGGTAGAGGTCCCGGTCGCGCCGTGGAGCGGTGGCCCCGTCGCCACCCGCGCCGACGCCCGCCGTCACGCCCAGGCCATCGGCTACCCGCTCATCATCAAGGCCCGCTCCGGTGGCGGTGGCCGCGGTATCCGCAAGGTGTGGTCGGAAGACGAGCTCGAACTCGCGCTCGAACGCACCCAGGGTGAGGCCCAGCGGTCCTTCGGCGACCCCGTCGTGTTCATCGAACGGCTGGTCACCGACGCACGCCACGTAGAGGTACAGGTCATCGCCGACAACTTCGGCAACGTCTGGGCTCCCGGTGTGCGCGACTGCTCCATCCAGCGCAAGAACCAGAAGGTCATCGAGGAGTCCAGCTCCCCGCTCCTCACCGACGAGCAGTCGAACCACCTGCGCACCGTCTCCGCCGAGCTCGTGCGCGCCGCCGGCTACCGCGGCGCCGGCACGGTCGAGTACCTGTACCAGCCCGAGCAGAAGACGTTCACGTTCCTCGAGGTCAACACCCGCCTGCAGGTGGAGCACCCCATCACCGAGGCCACCACGGGCATCGACCTGGTGAAGCTGCAGATCCTCGTCGCCAGCGGCGAGCCGCTCGTCGGCGACTGCCCGCCCGAGTTCGGTCACGCCGTCGAGGCCCGCCTCAACGCGGAGGACGCCGCCAACGGCTTCGCTCCCGCACCCGGCGCCGTGCAGCTGCTCAAGTTCCCGCTCGGCAGCGGTCTCCGTGTCGACACCGGCATCGCCCAGGGCGACGTCATCCCGCCCGACTACGACTCGATGGTCGCCAAGGTCATCGCCTGGGGCCGCGACCGCTCCGAGGCCCTCGCGCGTCTGCGCACCGCACTGCGCGAGACCACCGTCGTCCTGCAGGGCGGCACCACCACGAAGTCGTTCCTCCTCGAACTGCTCGACCGCGAAGAGGTCATCTCCGCGTCCGCGGACACCGGCTGGCTGGACCGCACCGGCGTCGGTAGCGTCACGACGCCCACCAAGGTGGCCGATGTCGCACTGATCGCCGCCGCCATCGACGTCTACGACGCCGAGGAGAAGCTCGAGCGGGAGGCGTTCCTGTCCTCCGCTCGCGGTGGACGCCCCCGCGCCGGTCACGCCATCGGCCGCAAGGTGGAGCTCAGCTACCAGGGTCAGGCCTACGGCCTCACCGTCACGCAGGTCGGCGCCCACAGCTACCGCGTCGACGGCGACAGCCCCGACGTCGAGGTCGAGGTCGACCGGCTCAGCGAATTCGAGAGCCGCCTCGTCGTCGGCACCCGCCGGCACCACGTCGTCTCGGTCGCCGGCCGCGCCCAGTACCTCGTCGAGGTCGACGGCATCAGCCACCAGATCAGCCAGGACGAGGCCGGTGTCGTCCGCGCACCCGCTCCCGCTGTCGTGGTCGCGGTGCCCGTGTCCGTCGGCGACGAGGTCGAGGTAGGCGACACGCTGGTCGTCCTCGAGAGCATGAAGATGGAGACCGCCGTCCGTGCGCCCGTCGCAGGCCGGGTCCGCGAGGTCCTCGCGATGGTCAACTCCCAGGTCGACGCCGGCACCGCACTGCTGCGCGTCGAGGAGACCGCGGAGGAGTCCACCGCCCCGAAGTCGCCGCGCGTCGAATTCGAGGTCGCCGTCCCCGCCTCGAAGGGCGACGTCCGCACCGACGCCCTCGAGCAGATCGACGCGCTCGCCGCGCTGCTCACCGGGTACGACGTCAGCGCGAAGCGGGCAGGCGTCCTGCTCGCCGACTACGAGAAGCTGCGCTCCGAAATCGCCGGCGACGCGGATCTGGTGCAGGCGGAACTCGCCCTGCTGAACACGTTCGCGGACATCTGCGAGATCGGGCGTAACCGTCCCACCGCAGCCGAGGAGGACGCCGACGAGCGGGTCCACAGCCCGCGCGAGCACTTCCACACCTACCTCCACACGCTCGACGTCGAACTCGAAGGCCTGCCGGAGTCGTTCACGACCCGGCTGTCGCGGGCGCTGCGTCACTACGACGTCACCGACCTCGAGCGCACCGGCGAGCTGGAGGAGGCGGTCTACCGCCTGTTCCTCGCGCAGCAGCGCATGGACAACCAGGTTCCCGTCATCGCCGCCCTGCTCGACCGGTGGCTGAACGAGGGCAACGCTCCCGGCCGCGCACCCAGCGGACTCGGCGAGGTCCTGGACCGGCTCATCACCGCCACCCAGGTCCGTTACCCTGTCATCGGCAACGTCGCCCGCAACGTGCGGTTCCGCTTCTTCGACGAGCCGCAGATCCGCAAGGCCCGCGAGCAGGTGTACGACGGTGTCCGCGGCAGCCTCGAGTACCTCGCCGAGAACCCCGGCGCCGGCGACTACCAGGAACGCCTCGAGGCCCTGGTCGCCACCCCGCAGTCGCTGACCGAACTCCTCGGACAGCGGATCGCGCGCAAGAGCACCACCGTCGGCCCGCTGCTCGAGGTCGTCACCCGGCGCTACTACGACATCCGCACGCTCGAGGACGTCACCGCCTTCGAACGCAACGGACGCCGTTTCGTCACCGGCAACTTCGACCTGCTCGGCGAGCGCCTGAACCTGGTCTCCGCCGTCGCCGAGTACGCCGAACTCCCCGGCGCGCTCGACGAGATCGGTGCCGTCGCCTCGGAGAACCCCGAGAACCTCGTCCTCGACCTCTACCTGTCGTGGACCGCGCCGCCCGCCGACCCGGACACGATGTCCGAGGACCTGCGGAAGGCACTGACGGCGCTGCCGCTGGCCGCGACCTGCCGCCGCGTCACGGTGTCCGTCTTCGGCGGAACCGACGTCGACGTCCGCAAGTTCACCTACCGCCCGGACGCAGGCGTCCTCGCGGAGGAGAAGCTGATCCGGGACATGCACCCGCTCACCGGTCAGCGACTCGACCTGTGGCGCCTGAAGAACTTCGACGGCACCCGCCTCCCCGCGGCCGCCGAGACGTTCCTGTTCAACCTGGTCTCGCGCGACAACCCCACCGACGAACGCCTCATCGCGCTCGCCGAGGTCCGCGACATCACGCCGGTCCGCAACGAGGACGGCCAGGTCATCGGTGTTCCCGCCGCGGAACGCGTGCTGCAGTCGTGCCTCGACGGCATCCGCCGGGCGCAGGCCACGCGCGGCAGCAAACGCAAGCTCGACGCCAACCGCGTCGTGCTGTACGTGTGGCCGAAGATCGACGCCCCCGCCGAGGATCTCGAGGCGTTCGCCCGGGTCGCGGCACCGCTCACCGCGGGCGCCGGCCTCGAGGAGATCACCGTCATCGCCCGTCTCCAGGGCGAGCCCGGCACGGAGTCGCGGGAGAAGGCTCTGCGCTTCTCCTACCGCACCGGCGCCGGTGTGGTCGTCAAGGTCACCGAACCGCCGACCGAGCCGCTGCAGCCGCTCGACGCGTACACGCAGAAGGTCCGCAGCTCCCGTGCCCGCGGCACCGTCTACCCGTACGAGCTGATCCCGCTGCTCACCGGCCGCGACGGCAGCTTCGTCGAGCACGACCTGGACGAGTCGGGCCAGTTGGTGCCCGTCGAGCGTCCGTACGGCCAGAACAAGGCCGGCCTCGTCGTCGGTCTGGTCACGGCCCGCACCGACCGGCACCCCGAGGGCATGACCCGCGTCGCGCTGTTCGGTGACCCGACGAAGGCACTGGGCACGGTCGCGGAAGCCGAGTGCGCCCGCCTCGTCGCCGGTGTCGACCTGGCCGAGAAGCTGGGTGTTCCCGTCGAGTGGTTCGCGCTGTCGTCCGGCGCGACGATCTCCATGGACAGCGGTACCGAGAACATGGACTGGGTGTCGCGCGGTCTGCGTCGCCTCATCACGTTCACGCAGGACGGTGGCGAGGTCAACGTGATCGTGGCCGGCATCAACGTCGGTGCGCAGCCGTACTGGAACGCCGAAGCCACGATGCTGATGCACACCAAGGGCATCCTCGTCATGACGCCCGACAGCGCGATGGTGCTCACCGGCAAGAACTCGCTCGACTACTCGGGTGGCGTCTCGGCCGAGGACAACTTCGGCATCGGTGGTTACGACCGCGTGATGGGCCCCAACGGTGAGGCGCAGTACTGGGCGCCGAACCTGCCCGCCGCGTGCGAGATCCTGTTCGCGCACTACGACCACGCGTACGTCGTTGCCGGAGAACGCTTCCCGCGCCGGGCGCAGACCAGCGACCCGATCGGGCGCGACGTGCGGTCCTTCCCGCACATCCACCCGTCCAGCGACTTCACCACGGTCGGCGACATCTTCTCCGCGGAGACGAACCCGGAACGCAAGAAGCCGTTCGACATTCGCACGGTGATGCGTTCACTCGTCGACCAGGACCACACGGTGCTGGAGCGGTGGGCCGACATGGCCGACGCCGACACGTCCGTCGTGTTCGACGCGCACCTCGGCGGTTACCCGGTGAGCGTCATCGGCATCGAGTCGCGGGCCATCGCCCGTAAGGGATGGTCCCCGGCCAACGGTCCCGACCAGTGGACCGCGGGCACGCTGTTCCCGCAGTCGTCGAAGAAGACAGCCCGCGCGATCAACGCCGCCAGCGGCAGCCGGCCGCTCGTGGTGCTGGCCAACCTGTCCGGATTCGACGGTTCCCCGGACTCGCTGCGGCACATCCAGCTCGAGTACGGCGCCGAGATCGGCCGCGCCATCGTCAATTTCGACGGCCCGATCGTGTTCTGCGTCGTCTCCCGCTACCACGGTGGCGCGTTCGTGGTGTTCTCCGGAGCACTGAACGACAACATGGAGGTGCTGGCGGTCGAAGGCTCGTTCGCCTCGGTCCTCGGTGGCGCCCCTGCCGCGGCCGTCGTGTTCACCCGTGAGGTCAACTCGCGGGTGGCGGCGGACCCGTCGATCCGGGAGCTCGAGGCCAACCTGGCGGGCGCCCAGAACGACGCCCAGCAGGCTCACCTGCGGGTGGAACTGGCGGCCCAGCAGGCTGCGGTGCGCAACGAGAAGCTCGGTGAGGTCGCGGCCGAGTTCGAGGCCGTGCACAACATCCAGCGGGCACAGCGGGTCGGCTCCGTCGACGCCGTCATCCCCGCCGTGGAGCTGCGTCCGTACATCATCGGTGCGGTCGAGCGCGGCATGCGCCGGGCGGTCGAAGCAGGCAAGTAGTCCCCACCCGAACGGCCGCGGCACCTACCTGGTGTCGTGGCCGTTCGGCGTTTCACGGGGCCTGGGCTCTGCACGCCGCATTTCACCTGTTTCGGATGACGCGGGCGCCCCGACCCGGTGCGATAGTCAGCGCAGAGTGAATTCGACTGTGAATGGAGCGCTGCTATGGACTCTTTCTGGGACTTTCTCTGGGTGATCATCGTCACCTTCGGCTTCGTGGCCTACCTGATCCTGTTGTTCTCCATCATCACCGACCTGTTCCGCGACCATAAGACGTCGGGCTGGGTGAAGGCGATCTGGATCGTCTTCTTGTTCTTCGTCCCGCTGCTGACCGCGCTCGTGTACCTCATCACCCGCAGCAAGAGCATGGCCGAACGGTCGATGGCGGCCGCGCAGGAGGCGAAGCAGGCGCAGGACAGCTACATCCGTTCCGTCGCGGGCAAGTCCTCGGCCGAGCAGATCGCGGACGCGAAGGCCCTCCTCGACGCCGGCACCATCACGCAGGCGGAATACGACACGCTGAAGGCCAAGGCGCTGAGCAGCTGAGCACTGAGCAGCTGAGCGCCCGCCGCGACGAAGGCCCGCCTGCCCGGCGGGCCTTCTTCCGTGTCCGGCCCCTTCACACCGCAATCCGCTCCTTCACTCCCCGATCCGGGCCGCGACGTCCCGGAACGCCTGCAGCACGGTGGCGACGGCGGGAACGTCGTCGGCGGCGGGTCTGCGCGCCAGTTCGTAGATGCGGGCCGCACGGACCCCCGCGAGGGGAAGCTGGACCACCGAGCGGCTGGTCACCGCGTGCCGAGCCAGCAGGGCCACGCCGTGACCGCCTGCGACGAGTTCCTCGATGACCCGGAAGTCGTTGATGCGCATCGCCACGTGCGGCTGCACACCGGTCGCGGCGGCCACCGACATCAGCACGTCGTCGACAGGAAAGCCGCCGCGCACACTGATCCACCGCTCGTCCGCCAGCTGGTCCGGCCGGACCGCGTCCTGTCCGGCGAGCGGATGGCCGGGCGGCAGGATGAGGTCGATGGGCTCGCGCATCAACGGCTCGGCCGTCACCCGCGGCGAAGACGTGTCCGGGGCCCGCTCGTCGCGATGGGTCAGCACCACGTCGTAATCGGCGAGCAGGGCGGGCACCGCGGCCGCCGGCAGGTCCTCGTCACGCGCCCGCAGGTCCACCCCGCTGCCCGCGAGCGCGTCCAGCAGTCCGGGCAGCAGCAGCGCGGCACCGGACGGAAACAGCGCCACCCGCACCCGGCCGCGCGGCGAACCGCGGTAGGCGCTCATCTCCGCCGCCGCGCGGTCCAAGGCGGCCACGACGTCGTCGGCGCGGACGACGAGGGCCTGACCGGCATCGGTGAGCCGCAACCGGCGGCCTGCTGGTTCGAGCAGCGTCACCCCCGCCTCCCGCGCGAGGATCTTGAGCTGCTGCGACACCGCCGACGGCGTCATCGACAACGCCTGTGCGGTCGCCGCCACCGTCCCGCGGTCCGCGAGCTCGCGGAGCACACGCAACCGGGTCGCATCCATGTAGCAAAACTACATCGATGGTGCACTTTAATGCGCTTGTCCTGATTATTTCCGGCCCTCACGATGGAATGCATGACCTCCCGCGACCGGCTGCTCGGACTCACCGTCGTCGTCCTCTGGGGGCTCAACTTCCTCGCCATCCGCGCCGGCCTCGACCACTTCCCGCCGTTCTTCTTCGCGGCGCTGCGCTTCTTCGTCATCGCGATCCCAGTGGTCCTGTTCGTTCCCCGTCCGCAGGTCCCGCTGAAATGGCTGCTCGTGTACGGCCTCGGGTTCGGCGTCGGCCAGTTCGCGTTCCTGTTCTGGGCTATGCACGTCGGGATGCCGACCGGGCTCGCGTCGCTGGTGCTGCAGTCGTCGGCGCCGTTCACGGTGGTCCTCGGCGCGGCCGCGCTGCGGGAGCGGCTGCGGCCGGCGCAGGTGGGCGGACTGCTCGTCGCGATGGCCGGGATGACCGTCATCGGCTGGGACCGCGCCCAGCACGCCGCGCTGCTGCCGGTGGCCCTGACCCTGCTCGCGGGACTGTCGTGGGCGCTGGGCAACATCGGCAACCGCAAGGCCGCGTCCGACCAGCCGATGCGACTGATGCTGTGGATGTGCGTCATTCCGCCGCTGCCGATGCTGGCGCTGTCGCTCGGGGTGGAGGGCCCGTCGGCCGGCTGGGACTCCCTGACGTCCTCGCTGCACGGCACCGGCCCGCTGGCGCTCGCGGGCCTCGCCTACATCGTGATCCTCGGCACGGTCGCGGGCTCCGGTCTGTGGACGGCGCTGCTCAGCCGCTACCCCGCCGGGATGGTCGCGCCGTTCTCGCTCCTGGTCCCGATCGTCGGGATCGGGGCGTCCTGGCTGGTGCTGCACGAGGAGCCGAGCGTCCTGTCGCTGGTCGGCGGGGCGGTCGTCATCGCCGGTGCCGCCGCCACCCAGGTGAGCGCCAAAGTGCGTCCGGGCACACTTTCGCACTCACCTGCCCCCGCGCGAGTCGGCGTCTGACCGGACCCTGTGCAAAACTCGCGGAGTGAGTACTGGAACTGGGATCACCACGCGCGGCAAGGTCGCCCTGCGCGCAGCGGCCGCGGCCTCCTGGGCGTCGCAGAAGGCCGGGCGCGGCAAGGGCTCGATGATCGGCGGCCTGATCGCCCTCAAGATCGACCCGACCCTGATGGAACAGCTCGGCGCCCACCGGCGCACCGCGGTGATCACCGGCACCAACGGCAAGTCCACCACCACCCGGATGACCGCGGCGGCGCTCTCCACGCTCGGTGAGGTCGCGACGCAGGCGGACGGCGCCAACATGGACGCCGGCATCGTCGCCGCGCTCAGCACCCGCGTCCACGCGCCCCTCGCCGCCCTCGAGGTCGACGAACTACACGTCCCGCACGTCAGCGACGCCGTCAACCCCGAAGCCCTCGTTCTGCTCAACCTCAGCCGCGACCAACTCGACCGCGTCGGCGAGATCAACATGATCGAACGCAAACTCCGCGCCTGCGTCGCCGCGCACCCGGAATCCGTCGTCATCGCCAACTGCGACGACGTCCTCGTCACCTCCGTCGCCTACGACGCGAAGAACGTCATCTGGGTCGCCGCGGGCGGCGGCTGGGCCAGCGACGCCGCCAGCTGTCCACGCACCGGCGAACCCATCGTCTGGGAGGGCTCGCACTGGCGCAGCACCGGCTCCGACTTCGCGCGCCCGACCCCCGACTGGTGGCTGGACGACGAAAACCTGTACGGGCCCGACGGTCTGAAGATCCCGATGACCCTCGCCCTGCCCGGGCGCGCCAACCGCGGCAACGCCGCGCAGGCCGTCGCGGCGGCCGTCGCGATGGGCGCGAAGGCGGAGGACGCGGTCGCCGCCGCGGCCACCGTGCAGGAGGTCGCGGGCCGCTACAGCACCGTCGAGGTCGGATCGCACTCCGTGCACATGCTGCTCGCCAAGAACCCCGCCGGCTGGCAGGAAGCGCTGTCGATGATCGACCCCACCGTCGACGGACTCGTGATCGCCGTCAACGGACAGGTCCCCGACGGCGAGGACCTGTCCTGGCTGTGGGATGTGCGGTTCGAGCACTTCGAGGGCGTCAAGGTGGTGGCGGCCGGCGAACGCGGCACCGACCTGGCCGTCCGCCTCACGTACGCCGGAGTCGAGCACACCCTCGACCCGAACCCGTTGCGGGCCATCGCGTCCTGCCCGCCCGGACGCGTCGAGGTGCTCGCCAATTACACCGCGTTCCGCGACCTCAACACCGCCATCGCGAAGGAGGCGCGCAATGCCTGACTCGACCGTCCGCATCGGCCTGGTGCTGCCCGACGTGATGGGCACCTACGGCGACGGCGGCAACGCCCTCATCCTCCGGCAACGGCTGCGGATGCGCGGCTACGACGCGGAGATCGTCGAAATCACGCTGAACGACCCGGTCCCGGAGTCCCTCGACGTGTACACGCTCGGCGGCGCCGAGGACTCGGCGCAGCGCCTCGCCACCCGGCACCTCGCCAAATACCCCGGACTGCAGAAGGCCGCCGAACGCGGCGCCCCCGTCCTGGCGATCTGCGCCGCCATCCAGGTGCTCGGCAACTGGTACGAGACGTCGAGCGGCGAACGCGTCGACGGTGTGTCGATGCTCGACGTCACCACGTCCCCGCAGGCGACGCGGTCCATCGGCGAGGTGATCACGACCCCGCAGATCGACGGATTGACGCAGCCGCTGACGGGGTTCGAAAACCACCGCGGCGGAACCACACTCGGCTCCGGAGCCCGCGGCCTGGCAAAGGTCACGCACGGCGTCGGCAACGGCGTCGGGGACGGCCTCGAAGGCGTCGTGCAGGGTTCCGTGATCGGCACGTACATGCACGGACCGGCGCTCGCCCGCAACCCCGAACTCGCCGACCTGCTGCTGAAGCGGGCACTGGGCGTCGACGAACTCGCCCCCCTCGACCTGCCCGAGGTCGAGCAACTGCGCCGGGAGCGTCTGCGCGTCTAGGCACGTGAGTGGCAATGTGTGGTCCCGCACGCTTTCCCACTCACCTGGGCAGGTGAGTGGGAAAGAGTCCCCGGACACGTTTTTTCACTCACGTGGGCAGGCGGGACAGCGGTGCGTCGTGTCGGTCCAGCCCTCGCGGACCAGCACCCGCCGCACCTCTTCGAACCCCCCGCACGGGTCGCTGGTGGTCTCGTCCCACCCGTAGACCAACCGCGGACGGTCGGCGAGTTCCGCGGCATTGTCGCGCCGGCGGTCGCGGAAGCGGGACTGCTGCCCGCTGTGGTACTGCTGCCCGTCGAGCCGGACGATCAGCGGGACTCCCGTCGGGCTGTAGTCGACATCCTCGTACAGAATCCGGCCGTCCACGACGTGCGGCATCTGACGCTTTCCGGCCGGCAGTCCGTGCGACCTCTCGACGTCGAGCGCGTACCGGTGTTCGAGGACGGATTGGACGCCGTCGCCGAGCAGTGTCACGGCGTCGGCGATGTCCGTCGCGTGCCGGTACGGACGCCGGAGCTCGAGTTTCCGGCGGAGGGCGTCGACATGGACCTTTCCGTTGGTGGCCGCTTCGATCAATCGCGCGGCCGCTTCCTTCGGGGTTTCTTCGGACACCGCGAGGTCGAACACAGTGTCGGCCTTCGATGTTCGGGGTTGGCGAAACGGGACGGCGATGTGCCCGAATGCCCGGGACCGATGGACCACGACGCCGCCGTGCACGAGGGCGTTGCCGGCGGAGGTCGGGCGTGGACCGCCCGGTGTCCGTACCGTCGGCCCCTGGTTCACCGCCGAGCACTTGTAGGGCACGGTGATGTGGACGGGAGCCGACGGGTCGTCGACGCGAATCATCCCCCACTCCTCGGCCGCGGTCCGGTGGCTGAGGATCGCGCGACCGCCGCCGTAGAGAAGCGCGGCGGAGAGGGCCATCAGGCGCGTGAGCGGGCCGTTGGTCACCGCGATGACCCGGGGAAGCACCCTCAACCATTGGCCGGTGACCACCCGGTGCCGGAGTGCGGTGGCACTGACGCCGTGCGCCCGTAGCTGTGCCGTGGTGACGACGCCGTCCTGGGCGTCGAGAAGCGCTTGCCATAAGTCGTGTTCCATGCCGGAAACGGTGTCGGCCGGCCCCGACACGAAACGGCCCCACAGGACCAGTTATCCACAGGCTGTGCATAACCTAGGTGAGTGGCAATGCGTCCCCGGCGACGCTTTGCCACTCACGTGCCAATGCAACCGGAAAGTTGCAGAAAACATCAGACGTGTGCAACCATGGAGTTGCAGATCATCCCACGAGGAAGGTGACCGTCATGGACGCATCGAGCAGCATCACCCGGACCGTTGTCGTGAACGCCCCGAGATCGGCGGTATGGGCGGCGATCACGGATCCCGACAAGATCAGCCAGTGGTTCGGGCAGCGCACGTCGCTCGACCTCAGCGTCGGCGGCGAGGCCGCCTTCACGTGGGACGAGCACGGCACGGCCCGCGCCGTCGTCACGGAGCTCGACGAACCGAACGCGTTCGGCTTCCGCTGGGCCGCGGACATCGACGCTGACCCGGTGATCGGCAACTCGACCCTGGTGCGGTTCACGCTGTCCGAGCACGCCGCCGGCACCGAACTGACCGTCGTCGAGACGGGATTCGACACCCTCGACCGCGACGTTGCCGACCAGAAGCAGGCCCGCGAGGCCAACGTCCAGGGCTGGCACGCCGAACTCGACGAACTGGTCGCGTACCTGCACGGCGTGAAGGCATGACAGTGGGCACGTATGCCGAACTGGCCTCGGTGTTCGCGGCGCTGTCCGACGAGACTCGCTGGGAGATCCTGACCGAACTCGGGCGGTCCGACCAGTCGGCGTCGTCGCTGGCCACCCGACTTCCGGTGTCACGGCAGGCCATCGCGAAACATCTGACCGCGCTGCAGGCCTGCGGGCTGGTGGAGTCGGTGAAAGTGGGCCGCGAGATCCGCTACCGGGCGCTGGGCGCCGAACTGAACAAGACGGCGCGGACGCTGGAGCGAATCGGGGCCGAGTGGGACCGCCGCTTGGCGGCCATCAAAGAGATCGCGGAATCGATGGAGGAGTAAAGACCCCAGACAGGGGTTCGGCCGGGAATGCTTCTGCATTCTCGGCCGGATCTCTGCTTCTCGAGTTTTCTCTGCTCACAGGTACATTTCCTCGATCCGCATCACTGACGATACACGCGAGTGATCTACGTCACAAGAGGTTCCATTGGACTTTTCTTCGCTCGATCGTGCCCGGGCAGGGCGAGGGACACCGCGAACACCAGGACCGCCAGCACGGCGCACACCCCGTAGGCGATCGAGAATCCCGCGGCCGACGCGACGCCGCCCACCATGCTCGCCGCCAGGACCGTCGCGACGACCGCACTGCACATGGTCGTGCCCATCGTCCGCAGCAACACGTTGACGCCGTTGGCCGCGGCCATCTGCGTGGACGGCACGGCCCGGACGATCAGCATCGGCAGCGTGCTGTACACCAGCGCCGTGCCGATGGCCGCGACCCCGAGCGCCGCGATCACCAGCCACAGCTCCTTGTTCGGCACGGTGTGCAGTGCGTAGCCGAGGACGAGGCAGATCGCGCCCGACAAAATCGTCACCTTGGACCCGTAGCGCTCTGACACCCGGGCGCCGACCTGCGCGAACACGATCATCGACAGGCTCGTCGGGAGCTGGCACACCGCGGCCTGCAGGATTGTCAGGCCGTAGCCGGCGTCGCCGCGGGGCGCCTGAAGAAGCTGGGTGGTGATGAGGGCATTTCCGTAGAACGCGAAACCGACGAGCAGCGCCGTGACGTGGGGCAGCAGCACCGACCGTCGCGCCGACACCCGCAGGTCCACGAGCGGATTCCGGTTCCGTAGCTGCTGATACCCCCACAGCGCGAACAGGAACACCGACGACCCGAACATGCCGAGCACCGCGGGACTTCCCCAGCCCCACGAGCTGCCCTGGGTGATCGGGACGAGCAGGCAGACGAGCGCGGCGGTCAGGCCGACGGCACCGGTCCCGTCGAACCGCCCGCCCGACCGCACCTCCGACTCGCGGATGAACAGCGCCGCGGCCAGGGTGACCGCGAGCCCGATGCCGGCGATGACCCAGAAGAGGACGTGCCAGTTGGAGTACTCGGCAACGGATGCTGCGAACGGCAGTCCGAGCGCGGTGCCGATGCCGAGGGTCGAACTCATCATGGCGATGGCGCCGTGGACCTTCTCGCGCGGCAGTTCGTCGCGGAGTATCGAGATTCCGACCGGGATGACGGCGGCGCCTGCCCCCTGCAGTCCCCGCGCGAAGATGAGGAACGCGATGTCGGACGTCACGGCGCAGATCAACGCGCCGATCGTCATGAAGACGAACGCGACGAGGAGCATGCGCTTCTTGCCGAACATGTCGGCGAGCCTGCCGAAGATCGGGGTGACGACCGCGCCGACAAGCAAGGTGGTGGTGATCAGCCAGGACACCGACGTCTGACTCGCGCCGGTGAACGTCGGCATGCTGGGCAGGAGGGGCACCATGACCGTCTGCAGGACGGCCTGGAACACCCCCGCGAACGCGAGAATCGGAAAGAGGTAACGCGATCCGTTGGCCGACGCGGGTTGCGCGCCCGGGTGATCCGCGGGCGCCGAGAGCGGGCGCGGCAACGAGATCGTCAAATGTCACCCCTCGCGCCGCTGGTAAATGGTTGTTCACCACATTAGGTGAACAACCATTTACCCCGCAAGCCGGACAATCCGCCCTCAGCCGTCGAGCAACTCCTGCACCAGCGGGGCGTACTGCGCCACGACCTCGTCCGGGGTGCCCGTCGCATGCTCCTGCATCATCTTGCGGCGCATGACAGCGAGACCCGTCAGCATCGACATCACCAGTTCCGCACGCAGCCGGCCGCCGGGCCCGGGCAGTCGTTCGGCCAGCGTGTCGATCATCTGCGTCGAGTAGTTGGCCCGCAGCTTCCGGCTGGCCTCCTCACTCGGCCCGCTCATGAACAGGATGCTCAGCGACAACGGCTTGTACGGTTCGAGCGGCCGCGCGAACATCGACACCATCCGCTCACCGAGACCGTCCAGCGGACCGCTGAACAGCAGCTCCGCGGCGGCACGGAAATCGACGAGCGCGTCGAACAGCTGCTCCTTCGACCCGAAGTACTTGATGATCAGCGGTGCGCTGACCCCCGCGTCCTCGGCGATGTCCTTGAGCGTGATCTCCCGGTACGGACGCGTCGCGAACGCCCGCCCCGCAGCGTCGACGATCAGCGACCGCGACTGCTCGGCCGTCCGCTTCACGGGCGCCGCCGTGCCCGGATCCGACGTCACAGCGTGCGTCTCCCCGACAACGCCCGGCCCAGGGTGAGCTCGTCGGCGAACTCGAGGTCGCCGCCCATCGGCAGACCCGACGCAAGCCGGCTGACCGTCAGCCCCGGGAAGTCCCGCAGCATCCGCACCAGATACGTCGCGGTGGCCTCCCCCTCGGTGTTGGGGTCGGTCGCGATGATCACCTCGGAGACGTCGACGCCGTCCTCCTGATTGCCGATGCGCGCGAGCAACTCCCGGATCCGCAGCTGGTCGGGGCCCACCCCGGACAGCGGATCCAGCGCGCCGCCCAGAACGTGATAGCGGCCCTTGAACTCGCGGGTGCGCTCCACGGCCTGGACGTCCTTCGGCTCCTCGACCACACAGATCACCGTGCGGTCGCGGCGCGGATCGGCGCAGATGCGGCAGTGCTCCTTGTCGGACACCGTGCCGCACACCACGCAGAACTGGACGCCGTCACGCACCCGCTGCAGGGCGTTCTTGAGCCGGTCGATCTCCGGCGGCTCGACACTGAGCAGGTGGAACGCGATGCGCTGCGCGCTCTTCGGCCCGACGCCGGGCAGCTTGCCCAGCTCGTCGATCAGATCCTGAACCGGACCTTCGTACA
Organism: Rhodococcus sp. USK10; assembly: GCF_019378875.1. Taxonomy (NCBI): domain Bacteria; kingdom Bacillati; phylum Actinomycetota; class Actinomycetes; order Mycobacteriales; family Nocardiaceae; genus Rhodococcus; species Rhodococcus sp. USK10. The sequence goes on along the minus strand of NZ_CP076048.1, from coordinate 5,038,675 downwards.
CGCCGCGCCTCTAGAAACCGGGGAGGCCTGGCAGGCCTCCCCCACCGAATCCACCCGCGAGCGGACCGAGCTTCTGCGCCGCGATCTCCTGCGCCTTGCTCGACGCGTCCTCGATCGCACCGATCACGAGGTCCTGCAGAGTTTCCACGTCGTCGGGATCGACGACCTTCGGATCGATCTTCAGACCGACCACTTCACCTGTCCCCTTGACCGTCGCGGTCACGAGTCCGTCACCGGCCTGCCCGGTGACCTCGGCCTCGGCCATCTCCTGCTGCGCGGCCATCAGCTGCTGCTGCATCTGCTGCGCCTGCGCGAGGAGCTGCGACATGTCGGGTTGTCCACCTGGTTGCACTGACGTGGTCCTTTCTGCTGTTTCCCCTGCCAGCGTAGACCGTGACCGTCAGCGCGGTCCGCCGCCGACGCCGTCGCGGGAATCCCGTCGACGACGCCGGAGCGAACAGGACCGGGTCAGCCGAGTTCGCGCTCGAGGTTCGCCAGCACCTGCCCCTGGATCTTCTTCAGACCCAGCGGGGCGAACGTCTTCTCGAAGAAGCCGCCGATGCCGCCCGCACCCTTCCACTCGGTGGTCGTGGTGACCGTCGACCCGCTGCCGCTCGGCGCGACGACCCAGGTGGTGACGAGCGACGAGTTCGCGTCCGTCTCGGTGATCGTGTTGCCCGCCACCGTGACCGTCGCCTTGATGTCGCGGGACCGCTTCTCGGTGGCCTTCAGCGTCCACTGCGCGACGGTGCCGCCGCCCTGCCCGCCCTCGAGGACGCGGTAGTCCAGGTACTGCTCCGAGAGGATGCGCGGACGCACCGTCTCGTAGTCCGTCAAAGCCGCGAGCGCCTTCTCCGGTGTGGCTGCGACGGTGATCGAACTGCTCGCGCTGACCTGACCCACTGTTCTGACTCCTCTTGTACGATTTGTACGAAACTGCTTCCTCCTCCCATCCTGCCTTCCGGCCGCGAGTCCGGGCGATGACGTGGCAATCTATTGTGAGGTAGCTCACTTCGGCATGGTCGCGACCCGCACATTGATGAGACATTTGTGTGAATCTTCGGTCGCGCGCGCCGATATGCGTGGCTTGAACCCTCGGAGAGGGATAGCGTCAAGGTGTGGCTGCCTCTTCGGTTGAACTACTGAAAAGCATGCGGGAGGGTGGACGCCCCTTCCGTGCGCATCGCACTCTGCCCGTCACGGGGATCGACGCTCACCGCGCCGGCGTCCGACGACTCCTCGCGTCCTACCGTGCGATTCCCACGGACGCCACCGTGCGGCTCGCGAAGAAGACGTCCAACCTGTTCCGGGCCCGGGCGCAGACCAGCGCACCCGGCCTCGACGTCTCCGGCCTCGGCGGAGTCATCTCCGTCGACCCGCAGGCCCGGACCGCAGATGTCGCCGGAATGTGCACCTACGAGGACCTGGTGGACGCCACCCTGCCGTATGGGCTGGCGCCGCTGGTGGTTCCGCAGCTCAAGACCATCACGCTCGGCGGCGCGGTCACCGGCCTCGGCATCGAGTCGACGTCGTTCCGCAGCGGGCTCCCCCACGAATCGGTCCTCGAGATCGACGTCCTGACCGGCAGCGGCGACATCGTCACCGCGACACCGGAAGGCGAGAACTCCGACCTGTTCTGGGGGTTCCCCAACTCCTACGGAACACTCGGCTACTCGACGCGTCTGCGCATCCAGCTCGAGCCCGTCAAACGGTATGTGGCACTGCGCCATCTGCGTTTCGACTCGCTGGACGAGTTGCAGTCGGCGATGGATCGCATCGTCACCGACCGCGTCCACGACGGCATCCCCGTCGACTACCTGGACGGCGTCGTCTTCACCGAGTCCGAAAGTTACCTGACGCTGGGCCACCAGACGGACGAGGGCGGACCCGTCAGCGACTACACCGGGCAGAACATCTTCTACCGGTCCATCCAGCACAGTTCGGTGAACCATCCCAAAACGGACAAACTCACCATCCGAGACTATCTGTGGCGCTGGGACACCGACTGGTTCTGGTGCTCGCGCGCGTTCGGCGCCCAGAACCCCACCGTCCGCAGGCTGTGGCCGAAGCGGCTCCTCCGCAGCAGCTTCTACTGGAAGCTCATCGCCCTCGACCACAAGTACGACATCGGCGACCGACTCGAGAAGCGCAAGGGCAACCCGCCGCGGGAACGCGTCGTGCAGGACGTCGAAGTGCCCATCGACCGCACCGCGGACTTCGTCCGCTGGTTCCTCGACGAGATCCCCATCGAGCCGCTGTGGCTGTGCCCGTTGCGGTTGCGGGAACCCGCCCCCGCAGGAGCGTCCTCGCAACGCCCCTGGCCCCTGTACCCCCTCGAACCGAAACGCACGTACGTGAACATCGGCTTCTGGTCCTCGGTACCCATCGTTCCGGGCAGGCCCGAGGGGGCGGCGAATCGACTGATCGAAGACAAGGTCAGCGACTTCGACGGACACAAGTCCCTCTACTCGGATTCGTACTATTCACGAGAAGACTTCGAACGCCTCTACTACGGCGGCGATCGATACACGGAACTGAAAAAACGCTACGACCCCAAAACACGATTACTGGACCTTTTCTCCAAGGCGGTGCAACGTCGATGACAACCCTGAAAGCTTCACGCTCGCAAGACCACAAGCTGACCATCGCAGAGATTCTCGAAACTCTGTCCGACGGCATGCTCCCCCTGCGGTTCTCCGCCTACGACGGCAGCGCCGCAGGCCCCGAGGACGCCCCGTACGGGCTCCACCTCAAGACGACGAGGGGCACCACCTACCTCGCGACCGCCCCCGGCGACCTCGGCATGGCCCGGGCCTACGTGTCCGGCGACCTCGAGGCCCGCGGCGTCCACCCCGGCGACCCGTACGAGATCCTCCGCGTCATGGGCGACGAACTGCACTTCCGCCGTCCGTCCGCGCTCACACTCGCCGCCATCACCCGCTCGCTCGGCTGGGATCTGCTGCGCCCCATCGCCCCTCCCCCGCAGGAACACCTCCCGCGGTGGCGCCGGGTCGCGGAAGGCTTGCGGCACTCCAAGTCCCGCGACGCCGAGGTCATCCACCACCACTACGACGTCTCGAATACCTTCTACGAGTACGTCCTCGGGCCGTCCATGACGTACACGTGCGCGTGTTACGAGAACGCCGAGCAAACCCTCGAAGAGGCACAGGAAAACAAGTACCGCCTCGTCTTCGAGAAGCTCGGCCTCCAGCCCGGAGACCGCCTGCTCGACATCGGTTGCGGCTGGGGCTCGATGGTCCGGTTCGCCGCACGCCGCGGCGTCAAGGTCATCGGCGTCACCCTGTCCCGCGAACAGGCCGAATGGGCGCAGAAGGCCATCGCCGAAGAGGGGCTGTCCGACCTCGCCGAGGTCCGGTTCTCCGACTACCGCGACGTGCCTGAGACCGGATTCGACGCCATCTCCTCCATCGGACTGACCGAGCACATCGGCGTCGGCAACTACCCGTCGTACTTCGGACTGCTGCAGAGCAAGCTCCGCGAAGGCGGCCGGCTGCTGAACCACTGCATCACCCGGCCCGACAACCAGAGTCAGGCCCGCGCAGGCGGGTTCATCGACCGGTACGTGTTCCCCGACGGCGAACTCACCGGCTCCGGACGCATCATCTCCGAGATCCAGAACGTCGGACTCGAGGTGCGGCACGAGGAGAATCTGCGCGAGCACTACGCACTCACCCTCGCCGGATGGTGCCAGAACCTGGTCGACAACTGGGACGCCTGCGTCGCAGAGGTCGGGGAAGGCACCGCCCGCGTGTGGGGCCTCTACATGGCCGGGTCGCGACTCGGCTTCGAACGCAACGTCGTTCAGCTGCATCAGGTCCTCGCCGTCAAGCTCGGGCCGAAGGGCGAGGCGCACGTCCCGCTCCGGCCGTGGTGGAAGTAGGCGGCTCCGCCGCCCGTGAGTGGTTAAGGAGTCTGCGCACTCCTTGACCACTCACAGGCCCGGCAGGGGATTTCGCCGGGCCTGCTCCACCCCTCCCGCACCAGCACGGTCTCCACCTCCTGGGCCACGACGCACGGATTCTTCGTCACCTCGTCGAACCCGTAGACGAGTCGCGGCCGCCCCTGCAGTTCCGCCGCGTTGTCGCGTCGGCGGTCCCGGAACGCCACCTCCGCCATGGCGTGTGCGCGGCGACCGTCAAGTCGCACGATGAGCGGCACACCGTGATCGGAGTAGTCGCAGTCCTCGAAGAGGGTGCGCCCGTCCACCACCACGGGTGACTGCCTTCGCGCCCGCGGAAGCCCGTGCGCGTCCTCGACGTCGGTGGCGTAGCGGTATTCGAGCACCGACTGCACTCCGTCTGCGAGTAGTCGTACCGCGTCCAGGAGCGACTTGCGATATCGGCGCGGACGCCGCTCCTCCATGCGTCGTCGAATGTCCCGCAGAGGGATCCGGGCATTGGTCACGAGGGCGATGAGGCGGGTGAACGCGTCCCGCGCCGTCGGTTCGGCGATCGCCACATCCAACGCGGTGTCCGCCCTCGACGTCCGAGGCTGGTCCGTGTCGACGGCAATGTATTCGTGCGCCCTCGACCGGTGCACGACGACACCGGGATGCAAAACCGTACCTTCCCGGTGGCACAGGCTGGTCGACGCGAGACCCACACCGACGGTCGGCGGCTGCGTGACAGCCGATCTTCCGTAGGGAACGGTGATGTGCACGGGGCGTGCCGGTTCGGCACGAATCATGCCCCATTCCTCGGCAGCGGTGTGGTGGCTGAGGACGGCCGCTCCGCCTCCGAACAGAAGTGCGGCTTCCAGCGCCATTTCACGACTGATCGGTCCGCTGCTCACCGCGTACACCCCGTGCAGCACCGCTTGCCACAGTCCGGATTCGACACGGTGCCGGACCCTGCTGTGGGGAAACCCGAGGGCACGGAGTTGGGTATGGGTGATGAGGCCGAACTGAGCGTCGACGACGTCTTTCAGAGCGGCGAATTGCGTAGAGGTCATACCGGCACGGTCACCGAGACCCCCGACCGGTCCCGGTGTCGTACCTGGGAAAAGAAATTGCCCTGTGGATAGCCGACAGGTTGGGGATAACTCCGCCCGTGCGTGGTTAACGAGTCCAGAGACTCCTTAACCACGCACGGGCGGCGGAGCCGCCTACGCCTTCAGCGACGCCGGCGGGGTGAAGCGCTCGCCGTACTTGGCGGCGAGTTCTTCGGCGCGCTTGACGAAGCCGGTCTGGCCGCCTTCGTAGCCCTGGATGTACTGCGACACACCGCCGGTCCAGGCGGGGAAGCCGATACCCATGATGGAGCCGATGTTGGCGTCGGCGGTGGTGAGGAGCACGCCCTCGTCGAAGCATTTCTGCGTTTCGATGGCCTCGATGAACAGCATGCGCTCGATGAGGTCCTGGAACGGGACTTCGAGTTCCTTGGAACCGAAGTTCTCCCGCAGCCCGGACCACAGGCCGGTGCGCTTGCCGTCGGCGTAGTCGTAGAAGCCTGCGCCGCCGAGTTTGCCCTTGCGGTCGAACTTGTCGACCATCGTGTTGATGACGTCGCCTGCCGGGTCGGCGGGCAGGTCCTTGCCTTCGGCCTTCGCGGCTTCCGCGGTTTCCTTGCGGATCTTCTGCATCAGCGTCAGGTTCAGCTCGTCGGACAGCTGCAGCGGTGCCGCCGGGTAGCCGGCCTGCATGCCTGCCTGTTCGATGGTGGCGGGCTCGATGCCCTCCGCCAGCATGGCGATGGCCTCGTTGATGAACGTGCCGATGACGCGGGAGGTGAAGAAGCCGCGCGAATCGTTGACGACGATCGGCGTCTTGCGGATGGCCTGCACGTAGTCGAAGACGCGGGCGAGGGCCTCGTCGGATGTCTTCTCGCCGCGGATGATCTCGACGAGCGGCATCTTGTCGACGGGTGAGAAGAAGTGGATTCCGATGAAGTCCTCTTGGCGCTTCACGCCGGTCGCGAGGCCGGTGATCGGCAGCGTCGACGTGTTCGAGCCGAGCAGCGCCTTCGGGTCGACGATGTCCTCGATCTCCTGGAACACCTTGTGCTTGAGGTCCTGCGACTCGAACACGGCCTCGATGACGAAGTCGACACCGGCGAAGTCGGCGGGGTCGGCGGTCGGCGTGATGCGGTCGAGGAGCGTCTTCGACTTCTCCTCGGTGGTCTTGCCCCGCGACAGCGCCTTGGCCTCGATGCCCTCGGAGTACGCCTTGCCCTTGGTGGCGGCCTCGATCGTGACGTCCTTGAGGACGACGTCGAAGCCGGCTTTCGCGGAGACGTAGGCGATTCCGGCGCCCATCATTCCGGCGCCGAGCACACCGACCTTGGTGATCGGGGTCTTCTCGATGCCCTCGGGGCGGGACGCGCCGGAGTTGATCGCCTGCAGGTCGAAGAAGAACGCCTGGATCATGTTCTTCGCGACCTGACCGGTGACCAGCGACGTGAAGTACCGGGCCTCGATGAGGAGCGCGTTGTCGATGTCGACCTGCGATCCCTCGACGGCGGCGGCCATGATGGCGCGCGGTGCCGGCATGGGTGCGCCCTTGAGCTGCTTGCGCAGGTTCGCGGGGAACGCGGGCAGGTTCGCGGCGAATGCCGGGGTGGACGGGGTGCCGCCGGGGATCCGGTAGCCCTTCTTGTCCCACGGCTGGACGCCGCCCTCGGGGTTGGCCTTGATCCACGCCTTCGCGGCGGGCACCAGTTCGTCGACGGAGGCGACGACCTCGTCGACGAGTCCGACCTCCTTGGCCTGCACCGGTCCACGCTGCTGGCCCTGGAGCAGCACCTGCATGAGGGCGTTCTGCAGACCGAGCATGCGGACGGTGCGCACGACGCCACCGCCGCCGGGCAGCAGACCGAGAGTGACCTCGGGCAGGCCGATCTTGACTCCCTTCACGTCCGCGGCGACACGGTGATGCGTGGCCAGGGCGATCTCGAGTCCGCCACCGAGTGCGGCACCGTTGATGGCGGCGACGACGGGCTTGCCGAGGGTCTCGAGGCGGCGCAGGTCCGACTTGATCGCGACGCTGTGGCTGTAAATCTCGTCGGCGTTCTCCGGGCCGACCTTGATCATGTTCTTCAGGTCGCCGCCGGCGAAGAACGTCTTCTTGCCGGACGTGATCACGACACCGGTGATGGAGTCCTTCTCGTCGACGAGGCGGTCGACGGTCGCCTTCATCGAGGAGATGTAGGCGTCGTTCATGGTGTTCGCGCCCTGGTTGGGATCGTCGATGGTGAGCACGACGATGCCGTCGGCGTCCTGCTCCCAGTTGATGATGTTCTGCTCGCTCACTGCTTCAAGTCTCCTGATGGTCCGGGCGGTCAGACGCGCTCGATGATGGTGGCGACGCCCATACCGCCGCCGATGCACAGGGTGATGAGGGCGTACCGGGCGTTGCGGCGCTCGAGCTCGTCGATCATGGTGCCGGTGATCATGGCGCCGGTGGCTCCGAGCGGGTGACCCATGGCGATGGCACCGCCGTTGACGTTGAGCTTCTCGTCGGGGATGTTCAGGTCCTTCTGGAACTTGAGCACCACGGACGCGAACGCCTCGTTGATCTCGAACAGGTCGATGTCGTCGACGGTCAGACCGGCGGCGGCGAGCACCTTCTTCGAGGCGGGAGTCGGGCCGGTGAGCATGATCGTGGAGTCGGCACCGCTGGTGGCCGTCGCGACGACGCGGGCGCGCGGGGTCAGGCTCATGTCCTTGCCGGCCTGCTCGGATCCGACGAGGACCAGTGCGGCCCCGTCGACGATGCCGGAGCTGTTGCCGCCGTGGTGGACGTGGTTGATCTTCTCGACCCAGTGGTACTTCTGCAGCGACACCGCGTCGAAGCCGCCCATCTCGCCGACACCGGCGAAGGACGGGTTGAGGCCCGCGAGATTCTCGAGGGTGGTGCCGGGACGCATGTGCTCGTCCTGGTCGAGGACGACGAGGCCGTTGATGTCCTTGACCGGGACGACGGACTTGGCGAAGTAGCCGCCGGTCCACGCCTTCGCGGCGAGGTCCTGCGAGCGGACGGCGTACGCGTCGACGTCCTCGCGGGAGAAGCCCTCGATGGTGGCGATCAGGTCGGCGCCCACACCCTGGGGGACGAAGTAGTTGTCGTAGTTGGTGGCCGGGTCGAGCGCCCACGGTCCGCCGTCGGAGCCCATCGGCACGCGGGACATCGATTCGACGCCACCGGCGATGACCAGTTCGTCCCAGCCGGACCGCACCTTCTGCGCGGCGGTGTTGACGGCCTCGAGGCCGGACGCGCAGAACCGGTTCAGCTGGACGCCGCCGACGGTGTCGGGCAGTCCGGCGTCGTTGACCGCGACGCGGGCGATGTCCATACCCTGGTCGCCGACGGGGGTGACGACGCCGAGGACCAGGTCCGAGATGCGATCCTCGTCCAGGTCGGGGAAGCGGGCGCGGAGCTCGTCGATCAGGCCGGTGACCAGCGAGATCGGCTTGACCGAGTGCAGCGAACCGGTCTTCTTTCCGCGGCCGCGCGGGGTGCGGATGGCTTCATAAATGAATGCCTCTGTGGTCACTGTGGAGTGTTCCTTCCTTATCTGCGTCGACGCCGACCGTGCACACGGCGCTCTGCACGGGGCATACCCCGGCACATTTACCTTAGAACGTGTTCCAAAACAGTAGGAAGGACCGAAGCGATCCTGGATCGTGACCCAGGCGATCACGACCCGGCGACCTGGACTGCCGCGCGGTGAGGCCGGCGCCTCAGGCGTCGAGGCCGAGGCCCGCGTCCCGTGCCCGCACGATGGCGGCGGGACGGTCGGGCACACCCAGCTTGGTGAGCACATTCGACACGTGGTTGCGCACCGTCTTCGGGCTCAGCACGAGTCTGCGCGAGATGCTCGCGTTGTCGTAGCCGCAGGCGACGAGGTCGAGAACCTCCCGTTCGCGGTCGGTGAGTTCCGGAAACACGGTGGGCTCCATCCGGCGCGAGGCGGCCATGAAGCTCATCGCGCGGGCCGCGACCGCGGCGCCGAGGATCACCTCCCCGTTGGCGACCGCCCGGACCGCCCGTTCGACCTCCCCCGGATCGGCGCCCTTCACCAGGTAGCCGCGCGCCCCGGCGCGCACCGACGCGACCAGCGATTCGTCGTCCTCGTGCATGGTGACCACGAGCACCCGCAGTGCGGGGTGCCGCTCGACGAGCCGCCGGGTGGCGTCCACCCCCGAGCCGTCGCCGAGTTCGAGGTCCATCAGCACCACGTCGACGTCCCCATCCACGACGTCGAGCGCCTCGGCGACGGAACTGGCCTGCGCGGCCACCTCCATGCCGTCCAGCGTCGACAGCAACGCGACCATGCCCAGCCGGAACACCGGGTGGTCGTCGACGACGGCGACCCGGATGGACGAGGTGGTGGAGTTCGTCGTGCCCGCGCTCATGATGCGGTCAACGGTAACCGGGCGGTGACCACCGTGCCTGTCGGACGGCCGGATTCGATGTGCAGCGTGCCGCCGAGTTCGTGGGCCCGCTCGCGCATCGACCGGGTGCCGACGCCGCCTCCGCCGGCCGGATCGAACCCGCAGCCGTCGTCGTGGATGACGACCGTCAGCACCTCCGGAGCGAACGTGGCGTCGACCCGGCAGCCGTCGGCGCCGCTGTGCCTGCGCGCGTTGGTGACGGCCTCGACGACGATCCCGTACGCCGCGGCGCTGATCTCCGCGCCCAGCCTCGGCGGCGGATCGGCCTGCACCCGCAGCTGGAACCCGCTGCGCGACTGGGTGGCCGCCAGTTCGTGCAGCGCCGGGACCAGCCCGAGTTCGTCGAGCACCGGCGGGAACATGCTGCGCGACAACTGCCGGACGCCTTCCACCTGATGGTCGAGTTGCTGCTGCAGCGCGTCGATGAGTTCGGCGGCGGCGGCCGGATCCGAGCCGAGCAGGTTCCGGGCGCCCTGCAGACCGAGCCGGATGCCCGCGAGCGACGGACCCAGGCCGTCGTGCAGTTCGCGGCGAATCATCTGCCGCTCCTCGAGCCGCACGGACGCCAGCCGGCGCCGCGCCTCCTGCAGGTTCTCCGCCGACTGCAGCACGACGAGACCGGCCGTCACGACCGCCGACAGTTCGGTGAGCGACCGGCGGGTGCGCGCCCCCAGCGACTCCCCCGGCGGCGCCGTCACGACCATCGTCCCCAGCACCGCGCCGCGGTGCACCAACTCCACCGACTCGGCAGGTCCCGTCGCCGAACCCCACACCGCGGCAACCCCGCCGGCGCGCCGTACGGACACGGATTCGAGCCGCAACGCGACGCCGACGCCGGCGGCGAGACCCTCGAGGAGTTGTTCCGGGGTCTCGGCGCTGCCGAACTGCCTGCCGAGGGTGCGGACGGCCCGCGCCGGATCCTCGCCCTCGCCGTACACCAGGCGGTGCACCCTCCGCTGCAGCCACAACCGCACCGGTTGCACTGCGACGGCGACGACACCCGCCGCGACCACCTGCGCCCCCACCGAATCGCCGTCGGGAAGCAGCGCCGTCAGCGCCGTGGCCACCACCACGTACAGCACCAGCAGCGCGACGGTGAGGGTGCCCGCCACCGTCGCGCGGCTGACGACCAGGTTCAGCCCCCACATGCGCTGACGCAGGATGCACACCAGGATCGCGACCGGGTAGAACGCCTGAACAGCCAAGTGCACCAACGGGTTGAGCACCCACAGTCCCGGCAGCGACGCGGGCAGCGCCAGCGGAATGTACGCGGCCGTCATCAGCGCCGTCCCCAGGCACATCCACCCGAGACCCACCCGCTCGCCGGGTGGACCGTGACGCCACCGCCACCCGCAGTCCGCGGCCGCCGCGAAACCGACCACGAGGACGGGCACGATCTGCCAGACCGCGGGGGTCTGCGTGAATGTGCGCGACCAGAAGTACCAGGCCGTCGCGGCGACACCGGCGAGGACGCCGAGTTTCGCGCCGACGCCGAGCGGATGGTCGCGGATCAGCCACGGCACGATCAGGAACAGGCTGAGCGTCCCGGGAATCCACGCCGTGTTCTGCAGCGGCGACAGCACGTCGAGCCACGGCAGCCCCGGACGCACGGCCGCGAGTTGCGAGTAGCTGTAGCCGAGTGCGGCGAGACCCACGCCGATCGCGGTGAGCCCCATGATGATCGGCACCGGGTGCACCCGCCGTGCCAGGACGACCCCGGCCACCGTCCCGTAGACCGCCGCCCCGACGACGTCGACCAGGAAGAACAGCTGATTCGAATCGATGCCCGGATCGGCGCGGACGAACGCCACCACCGACAGCACGACCAGGATCCACGCGGACACCGCCATGACGGCAGCGGGTACGGGCGCACCGCCCGCACCTGCCGACCCCTCGGTCATCGGAGTGTCCTTCTGCTTCGCCATGGTGCGAACGAGTATCTCCCCTACTCGCGCGCGGTGTCGGCGAAAGCGAACCCGATCGCGCTGACCAGCACCCACAGCGGCCCGGTGAACCCCGCGAGGTACTGCAGCGGTGAGACGCCGATGACGGCGGTCACCAGTCCCAGGACCAGGCTGACCCAGCCGATCCAGCGTGGGCCCGCGTGTCCCCGGAGCAGCGCGGCGGCCACCGCCAGCGCGCTGACGCCCGCACCCGCCCACAGCCACGGAATGGTGCCCATCCAGTGGCCGCCGACCACCGCGAACGCCGGCACCAGCCGGCTCGTGTCACCGAGGCCGAACACCAACTCGGTGGTCAGCCCGGTCCCCAGCAGACACGCCGCCGACGTCAGGACCAGCCCGAACGCCGCGACCGACGGCAGGATGCTGTCGGTTGGCAGTGCCGCCCGCAGGCGCTGGGACAGCCCGGCGGCGAAGACGAGGATCAGCAGCGCCGCGGTCATGATCGACACGTGCATCACCAGGATTCCGGTGCGCTGTCCCGCGAGACCGTTCATGATGGCGACCGCGTCGCCGGCCGACGCCTCCACGTACACCGCGTCGACCGACATGCTCGCCTGGATGCCGACGATTCCGGCCACGCCGGCGAGGACCCCGGCGTACGCCCACCACCGGCCGCTTCGCGGTCGCGCGGTCGCCGGGACCTCGTTCCGCACGCCGTCTGGAACATTCACTGTGCTCATGAGACGACGATCGGGCACCCGGCGTCCCGGGCACCAGGGGCGGATGTCCCGATGTGGCGGGACCGCCGTGCGCTCAGCCCTCGAGCTTCTTGGCTCCGAGCATGTCCTTGAGCAGTTCGAACGCCACGTCCTCCGGGTCGCGGCGAGTCGCGGGGTCGGCGGGTTCCGCCGCCTCCTTGAACATCTCTTCCTCGTCCTCGGGTGTGGAGACGGGCGGCGTCGACGCCGAAGCCTCGTAGTCGATCGGCCCCGGATCGTCCGGGTAGTCGGGTGCCTCCGGCGGCGGAATGTCGTCGTCCGGTTCGGACAACGGACGTGCCTGCGCCGCACCCGAACCCGCATCGGTGCGCTGGCCGTCGGACTGCTGCTGCTGCGGGCGCTGCGCAGCCCGCTCCTGGCTGGGCCGGGAGAACCGGGGTGCACCCGCCGGCTTCGTCGGCGCCGCAGCGGCCTTCGCGACCGGTGGGGGCGGCGCCGTCGGAGCACCGGCCTGATACTCCACTTCCCAGGTGCCGCCGAACATCTCGGACAGCACCTCGGTGATCACCTGAGCGTTGTGCGGCGACGCGATCCGGGCACCCAGGTTGGGGACCGGGTGCGCCAGGATCAGGCGGTTGCCCTGCACGTCGTGCACCGTGGCGGCCGACAACATCGCGGGAAGAATTTTGTTCCGCTGACTCACCTTCTCGCGCAGCGAATTCCAGGCCTCGCGCAGGGTCGCAACATCCGGGCCCGCCGACGCTGCGGGTGCCGCCTCCACCTCGGGTGCGAGCGGCTCAGGTTCGGGTTCGGGAGTCGGCTGGGGCTCCGGAACCGGCGCCGGCTCAGGCGCAGGAGTCGGCTCGGGTTCCGGGACCGGAACGGGAGCGGGCTCGGGCACGGGCTGCGGCGTCGGCTCGGGTGCCGGCGTCGGCTCCGGAACGGGTGTCGGTTCAGGCTGCGGCGTCGGCTCCGGTTCGGGAACGGGGGCAGGCGCGGGCTCCGGAACGGGCCGCGGCATCGGTTCGGGTTCCGGCTCGGGCGGCGGCGGCACGGTGGCCGCCGCGGCTTGGCGCATCGACGGTCGCTGGAACTTCGGCTCCGGTTTCGGCTCGGCGGGCGGTTGCGGCGCGCGCTCCGGTGCCGCGGCAGGCCGCTCGGCTGCGGCTGCGGCGGCGACCGGTGCGGAGCCTGCGGGCGGAAGTCCGCGCTCGACGCGTTCGAGCCGCTGCAGCACGGCCGACTCCGCATCGGACGCCGACGGCAGCAGCATCCGGGCGCACATCACCTCGAGCAGCAGTCGGGGGGCGGTGGCGCCGCGCATCTCGCCGAGACCGGCGTGGATCACCTCGGCGTACCGGGTGAGCGTGGCGGGACCGATCCGCTGGACCTGGGCGCGCATGTTCTCGAGCACGTCGCCGGGAGCGTCGACGAGGCCACGCTCGGCGGCGTCGGGGACCGCCTGCATCAGGATCAGGTCGCGCAGGCGCTCGAGCAGGTCGACGGCGAACCGGCGGGGATCGTGCCCGGCGTCCATGACGCGATCGACCGTCCCGAACAGCGCGGCGCCGTCGCCGGTGGCCAGCGCGTCCACGGCGTCGTCGATCAGCGCGACGTCGGTGACGCCGAGCAGCGCGAGCGCGCGCGGGTAGGTGACGCCCTCGTCGCCTGCGCCGGCGAGGAGCTGGTCGAGGATGCTCAGCGAGTCACGCGGGGACCCACCCCCGGCGCGGATGACCAGCGGATACACCGGGTCGGCGACCGGCACGCTCTCCTGCTGGCAGATCTTCTCCAGCAGCCCGCGCATCGTCGTCGGCGCGAGCAGCCGGAACGGATAGTGATGGGTGCGCGAACGGATGGTCGGCAGCACCTTCTCGGGTTCGGTGGTCGCGAAGATGAAGATGAGGTGCTCCGGCGGCTCCTCCACGATCTTGAGGAGGGCGTTGAAACCCGCCGTGGTGACCATGTGGGCCTCGTCCACGATGAACACCCGGTACCGGGACTCGGCGGGCGCGTAGAACGCGCGGTCGCGCAGCTCACGGGTGTCGTCGACGCCACCGTGGCTGGCCGCGTCGAGTTCGGTGACGTCGAGGTTGCCCGACCCGCCGGGGCCGAGCGCCACGCACGAGGGGCACTGGCCGCACGGCGTCGAGGTCGGGCCCTCCACGCAGTTCAGCGATCGGGCCAGGATGCGGGCAGACGACGTCTTGCCACAGCCGCGGGGACCGGAGAACAGATACGCGTGGTTGATCCGTCCGGCGTCGAGAGCGGTGCTCAGTGGTTCGGTGACGTGCTCCTGCCCCACCACCTCGGCGAAGGATGCGGGTCGGTACTTCCGGTACAGGGCCACGCGGAAAGACTACCGGCGGGCCCCGACAGTCCGGTCCGGGTGGTCGAAGCGCCTGCTCGGCACCCCGCTCGGGTGCTACTCACAGGTAGAAATCCGGACCTGACCGGATTGCGTAACACGTTCGCAACGCGTCGGCATCACAGTTGAAACGGCCCGCAGCCATCGTGAATTTCCGCACCGGGTTTCGTCCGGGTGTGTGAGGAGAATGTCGTGCCTGCAATCGACGCCGGAGCAACCGCCTGGCTTCTGATCAGTACCGCACTGGTCCTGCTGATGACCCCGGGGCTCGCCCTGTTCTACGGCGGGATGGTCCGCTCCACCGGCGTACTGAACATGATCATGATGAGCTTCGTGTCGATCGCGCTCGTCACGGTCGCCTGGCTGGTGGCCGGGTACTCCCTCATCTTCGGCGACGACATCGGCGGCGGACTGATCGGCGGGCTCGAGCACGTGGGGATGGCGGGCATCGACCCGACCACCGTCCACGGGCAGGTCCCCGAGATCCTGTTCGCCACGTTCCAGCTGACGTTCGCGATCATCACCGCCGCGCTGATCAGCGGTGCGATCGCCGACCGGGCCAAGTTCTCGGCCTGGATGATCTTCGTGCCCGTGTGGGCCCTCGTCGTCTACGCACCCGTCGCGCACTGGGTGTGGAACCCGCAGGGCTGGATCGCGCAGTTCGGCGCCCTCGACTACGCGGGCGGACTGGTCGTCGAGATCGTGTCCGGCGCGTCGGGCCTGGCTTTGGCCCTGGTCCTGGGTCCGCGGCTCGGATTCAAGTCCGAGTCGATGCGCCCCCACAACCTTCCGCTGGTGCTGCTCGGTGTCGGCCTGCTCTGGTTCGGCTGGTTCGGTTTCAACGCGGGCTCCGCGCTCGCCGCCGACGGCACCGCCGCCGCGATCTTCCTGAACACGCTCGTCGCCGGGTGCACCGGCCTGCTCGGCTGGCTCCTCGTCGAGCAGAAGCGCGACGGTCACCCCACGACGTTCGGTGCGGCGTCCGGCGTCGTCGCCGGGCTGGTCGCGATCACCCCGTCCTGCGGCACCGTGAGCATGGTCGGCGCGGTGATCGTCGGCGCGGTCGCCGGTGTGGTCTGCTCGTTCGCCGTCGGCTGGAAGTTCCGCCTCGGATACGACGACTCGCTCGACGTCGTCGGTGTCCACCTGATGGGCGGCATCGTCGGCACGATCCTGATCGGCCTGCTCGCCACCGAGGTGATGACGGGCGGAGCCGAAGGCCTGCTGTACGGGGGCGGGTTCGCGCAACTCGGCAAGCAGGTGCTGGCCGTGGTCGTCGTCGCCCTGTACGCGTTCGGCGTGACGTTCGGGCTGGGCAAGCTGATCGACCGGATCTTCGGGTTCCGGGTGAGCGCCGAGGACGAGTCCTCCGGCATCGACCTCGCATTGCACGCCGAGTCGGCGTACGAACACGGTGTGCTCGGGCACGGACCGATCGGCGGCGGCCAGGGCAACAGCGTCTTCCCGTGGATGCACGAGGCGGAACGCAGGCGGCAACTCGACGCAGAACGCAAGCAGGAACCGGACGACACGGAGTAGCGGCGGCTACTTCTCGACGACACGGAGTAGCGGCGGCTACTTCTTCTTCGCTGCCGCCGCCTTCTTCGCGTCGGCCTTCGCGGCCTTCTTGAACTCGCGGACCTCGTGGAGGCTCTTGTCGTCCACGACGTCCGCGATCGAACGCCGGGACCCCTCGGTGCCGTAGTCGCCTGCCGCTTCGCGCCAGCCCTTCGGCTCCACCCCGATCTGCTTGCCGAGCAGCGCCAGGAAGATGCGAGCCTTCTGGTCGCCGTACCCCGGCAGCGCCTTCAACCGCTTCAACACTTCTTTGCCGTCGGGGTCACCGCTCGTCCACAGCGCCTCGACGCTGCCGTCGTAGTTCTCGACGAGGAACGCACACAACGACTGGATGCGGGTGGCCATCGATCCGGGAAACCGGTGGACCGCGGGGGTCTGTGAGCAGACGGCCGCGAACTCTTCCGGATCCATCTCCGCGATGCGGTGCACCTCGAGACCGCCGATCCGGTCGTCGAGTTTCTTGGGGCCCGCGAACGCCGTCTCCATCGGAACCTGCTGATCGAGCAGCATCCCGATGAGCAACGCCAACGGATCACTCGCGAGGAGTGCGTCGGCGTCCGGATCCCCTACCAGGTTCAGCGTGCGTGCCATGCTTCGATCCTGCCATCCCACGATGGGGCGGGTGCGCCCTTCACGGCGACGCGCGGTTTATTCACAGAGTTATCCACATCACTGCATTACCGGTGCGTAACCCAGCATCGAGGCCACGCCGGCGATCAGTCCGTCGCGCCAGTGCAGCGCGTCGTGACCACCGCAGAACTCGCGGTAGCGCACGTCGTGGCCGGTGCCGGCCAGCAGGTCGCGGACTTCGCGGTTGGGTTCGACGAGCATCCATTCGAGGGTCCCGACCTCGATGCCGAACCGGCTGTGCGACGGGGCGGCGGCGCGAACCCGGTCCTGGAACGGGACCCCCGGCCCGGATCCGGGCCACCAGAACGATCCGGACAGGCTGACGGCGCACCCGAACACGTGCGGCGCCGTCAGCGCGAGGTGGCAGGCCGTCAATCCGCCCAGGCTGCAGCCGGCCACGATCGTCGACGCCGGGTCGTCGGTGACGGCCCGGTCCTGCCGCAGCCACGGGAGCAGTTCGCCGGTGAGACCCGCGGCGAACGCGGGACTACAGCCGAGTTCCTCGGATCGCAGTTCGGGTCCGACGCTGTCGACCATCACGACGAGCGGAACCCGGTGACCGGCAGGTCCGAGTGCGTCGACGGCACCCGCGATCGGCAGGTCGACCGCCCACGTCCGGCCGTCGAGCAGCACTACCACCGGACGAGATCCGGCGGCGAGTCCGGGCGGTTCGTATACCCACACCGACCGTGGTGTGCCCGACAGCGTGAACGTCGTCTCGTGGAGTTCGCCGCGGCCGGGCCGGTCCGTCCACCAGCGCTGCGCGGGCGCCGCGGGCATCACCGCCTCGGAGCAGTCGCCGGCCTGCGCCGCTCGGGTGGGCAGCGGGTTGAACGGGTCGGGCTGTGCGCGGCGGCGAGGCGGTCCCAGAACGCGGGGACGGCGCCCTGTGCCAGGTCGTCGATCGCGCGTGTGCGTACGACGCGGCGCTCCGGTCCGGGTACCCGTTTCAGCATCCACTTCCCCATTCGAATGTAGGTAACGCTAGCCTAAATTAGTTCCTTACCCGCGCGAAAGGGAGTCCCACCGTGAAACTTCGTCGCCCACTGGCAGCCCTCGCTGTCCTCGCCGTCGGGATCGGCGCGGCCGCGTGCTCGTCCGATCCCGCCACCGAATCCGCGACCACCGGCAACCCCGCAGCGTCCGGCCAGGGCTGGCCGCGCACCGTCACCGACGAGACGGGCAGCGTCACGATCGAACACAAGCCCGAGCGGATCGTGTCGACCAGCGTCACACTCACCGGCTCGCTGCTCGCCCTCGACGCACCCCTGATCGGCACCGGCGCGCAGCGACCGAGCGACGTGACCGACGAGAACGGCCTGTTCACACAGTGGGCGGACATCGCCGCCGAGCGCGGCGTCGAGACGCTCTACCAGGGCGAGCCCAACGTCGAGAAGATCACCGCCGCCGATCCGGACCTCATCTTCGTGTCCGCCACGGGCGGCGACTCGGCGGTCGAGCAGGTGGACACGCTGAGGCAGATCGCGCCCGTCGTGGTGCTGCGGTACGACGACAAGTCGTGGCAGGACCTCAGCGGTCGGATCGCGGCGGCGATCGGGGCCGAGGAGCAGGCCGAGGCCCTCGTCGCGAAGTTCGACCGGCAACTCGACGACGCCAAGTCGGCGCTCGGCGACAAGGTCGCCGCGGCGAACCCGGTGAACGTGCCCGCCTACAACTCGCCCGAGGAGTCGCGGATGTTCACCGCCGAATCGGCCCAGGGCATTCTGCTGGAACGCCTCGGATTCTCGCTCGCCGACCTGCCCGCCGACATCAGCGGAGCCGACAAGGGCGTCATGACCGGCCGCAAGGACGTCGTACCGGTCGGGCAGGAGAACCTGCCGCGGGCCGTACCCGGCAACACCACGTTCATCGTGATCGGTGACGCGGCGGACGCCGAACGGTTCCTCGCGGATCCGACGTTGCAGCAGACGCCGTCCGTCGAGAAGAAGCAGGTGATCGGGCTCGGCAAGGACAGCTTCCGCCTCGACTACTACAGCGCCTCCAACCTGATCGACCGAGTCACGAACGCTGTGCGATAGCGCCCGGCCCGTGTCGGCGCGGTGGATACCGGGTACCCCTACGGTCAAGGGACTCCGGTCCAAGCGCACGAGCCGTAAGGACACCCGATGGCACAGCACGAAACGAACAAAGCCGGTGGGATGAGCCGTGCCGTGGACAAGGCAACCGACAGCACCACTTTCGAACGGGTGGCGCGGGCGGGGCACGTGATGAGCGGCTTCGTGCACCTGCTGATCGCGTACATCATCGTTCAGCTGGCGTTCGGGAGCGGTGGCAACGCCGACCAGTCCGGGGCGCTGGGCACGCTGGCCTCCAAACCCGGCGGCCGGATCGCATTGTGGGTGGCGACGATCGCGTTCATCGCCATGGCGCTGTGGCGGCTCGCCGAAACGGTCCTCGGCCCCCACGCCACCGAGAAGTCCGGCGACAACGACGACACGTCGCTGCTGGACCGCGCGAAGGCCTTCGGCCTGGCAGTCGTCTACTTCGCGTTCGCCTTCTCGTCCTACCAGTTCGCGAGCGGCGGTGGGAAGTCGAGCGGCCAGCAGAACGCCGGAATGAGTGCACGCCTCATGGAGTCCGGGGCAGGCAAGACCCTCCTCGTGATCGTGGGCCTCGTCGCCGTCGCGATCGGCGGCTACCACATCTACAAGGGAGCGGCGAAGAACTTCCTGGACGACCTGAAGGGCACCCCGTCGAAATTCGTCGAACCGCTCGGGGTCGTCGGCTACGTGGCCAAGGGCCTCGTCATCGCCGGCGCGGGTGTGCTGGTGATCGTCGCGGTCCTCAACTCCGACCCGTCCAAGGCGACGGGCATCGACGGCGCAGTGAAAACCCTCGGCTCGGCGCCGTTCGGGCAGTTCCTGCTGATCCTCGCCGCACTGGGTATCGCCGCGTACGGGCTGTACAGCTTCGTGATGGCGCGCTACGCCAGGATGTAGAGACACGTCCGGCCGCTCACCTGACACAGGTGAGCGGCCGGACGTCTACTTCTAAGACTTCGGCAGGCCCAGGCGCGATTCGGTGGCCGCGAGCAGCACGCACGTCGCGACACCGTTCATCGACTTGTCCAGGTCGTCCATCGACGGGAAGCTCGGCGCGAGCCGGATGTTCTTGTCCTCCGGGTCGATTCCGTACGGGAACGCCGATCCGGCGGCGGTGAGCGCGATCCCCGCGTCCTTCGCCAGGGCGATGACGCGCTTCGCGGTGCCCTCGACCACGTCCAGGCTGATGAAGTATCCGCCCTTCGGCTCCGTCCACGACGCCACCTTCGACGCCCCGAGACGGTCCTCGAGGATCTTCAGGACGAGCGCGAACTTCGGCGCCAGGATCTCGCGGTGCTTCTCCATGTGGGCGCGAACCCCGTCGGCGTCACCGAAGAACCGCAGGTGACGCAGCTGGTTCAGCTTGTCCGGTCCGATGCTCTTCTTGCCGAGGAACTTCTGGTACCAGGCCAGGTTCGCGGCCGAGGAACCGAAGAAGCTGACGCCCGCACCGGCGAACGTGATCTTCGACGTCGACGCGAACACGAGCGGCCGGTTGGGGTGACCCGCCTCCGCGGCCATCCCGAGGATGTCCAGCGACGGCGCCGTCTCGCCGACCAGCGGATGCACCGCGTAGGCGTTGTCCCAGAACAGCCGAAAGTCGGGGGCGGCGGCCGGCATCGACGCGAGCGCCCGCGTGACCTCTTCCGAGTACACCGCGCCCGTGGGGTTGGAGTAGTTGGGAACGGCCCACAGACCCTTGATCTGCGGATCGTTCGCGACGAGTTCGGCGATGACGCCGACGTCGGGGCCGTCCGGGCGCATCGGCACCGGGATCATCTCGATGCCGTAGGTCTCGGTGATCCCGAAGTGCCGGTCGTAGCCGGGCGCCGGGCACAGGAACTTGACCTTCTCCTCCTGCGCCCAGGGGCGCGGGGAGTCGGGGGTGCCGTGCAGCAGAGCGAACACGACGTTGTCGTGCATGATCTCGAGGCTGGCGTTGTTGCCGGCGAGCAGGTTCTCGACGGGGATGCCGAGCAGTTCACCGAAGATCGCGCGCAGCTCCGGCAGGCCGGTGAGCCCGCCGTAGTTGCGGGTGTCGGTGCCGTTGCCGTCGCGGAAGTCGCCGTCACCGGGCAGCGTCAGCAGCGCCGCCGACAGATCCAGCTGCTCGGGCGAGGGCTTACCGCGGGTGAGGTCGAGCGTGAGCTTCTCCGTCTTCAGCTGCGCGTAGCTCGCAGTCTGGCGCTCATGCTCCGAAAGTAGTTCCTCATGGCTCATCAACCCGATCTGGGTCTGGTTGGTCATCAGGAGCGGCCTCTCACCGACATCGTGGGTCGGGTATGCGAAAGATAGGGGACCCCGCGCACCCGGCAGAGCCCGTTGACCCTTGCTGCCTTCCGGCCCTGGGGGAGTTCACAGGATGCGCGCCGCGCGGGATCCACCACAGAGTGTAGACGGCCCCGAGCCGCTACCGGGATCCACCCCGGCCCGCGCCCGACGCTGCACGTCAGACCACCGCCAGTGCTACGGTCGCCCCCGCATTCGGCCACCGTCGGCAAAGGATCGGGATGAAACTCAGAAGGACAGCACACGTGGCGGCCCTCGCCGTCGCCGTCGCAGCACTCTCGGCGTGCGGCGGGAGCAGCGAAGACGCGGCCACGTCCGACGCGGTCAGCTGGGACGCGGCCGAGCCGTGCTCACTCGCGGACGATGCGACGCTCGCACCCCTCCTGACGGCAGGCGCCGGCGAGGGCACCGCCACCGACAGTCCGGAACGTCGCGCGTGCACGTGGGGCAAACCCGAGTCGCTGAACACTGTGACCGTCACCACCACGAGCGCGCCGGAACCGGTCGACCCGCTGCGCACGATCGACGTCGGCGGACTCGAGGGCCGGGCGCTCGCCGAGAGCAAGTACCAGTGCATCCTCGAGGTCACCACCGACGCGGGCACCCTGTCGATCGAGACGAAATTCGGTCTGGACGCGACCGCGAACCCGGACACGTCCTGCGACCGTTCCGTGCCGCTCGCCGAGCACGCCCTCGGCCAGCTGAAGTGGGCGTAGAACCGGCGGCCACCTGGTCGTTTAACGGTGAGCCGTCGTCGTTGGGTATGCTCCTCCACGGAGGATTCGCCTAGTGGCCTATGGCGCTCGCCTGGAACGCGGGTTGGGTTAACGCCCTCAGGGGTTCAA
Source organism: Rhodococcus sp. USK10 (assembly GCF_019378875.1). Classification (NCBI taxonomy): domain Bacteria; kingdom Bacillati; phylum Actinomycetota; class Actinomycetes; order Mycobacteriales; family Nocardiaceae; genus Rhodococcus; species Rhodococcus sp. USK10. The sequence continues at coordinate 5,016,868 of NZ_CP076048.1, read as the reverse complement.
ATCCCCTATCCTCCGCCACAGGAACCCCTGTGAACCGCTGAAAAGTGGTTCGCAGGGGTTTCTTGCATCTCCGGGCAAACCAGGCGGCGCCGCCCTCGGAGCACCGCCTGCGGACCCGTCCGCACCGGGAATCCCAGGCCACGACAGGCACAACCCGTTATCTCCCTGTTATCGTCTCCGGTGCAGCGTTCGCTGTGCAGTGTCTGTTACGAGATAAAAGGACATTCGGATGGCGATACGTCGCACCCGCGCGCTGATCGTGGGCCTGGTCGCAGTGTTGGCATCGGGCCTCGTGTCCGTACTGGCCGGAACCGGCATCGCGCATGCCGACTCGGCCCTGATCTCGGTGTACTCACCGTCGATGGACAAGGACATTCCCGTCAAGGTGCTCAAGGCTGCCGGCGGCGGTCCCGCGCCGACGCTGTACCTGCTCGACGGCCTGCGCGCGCCGGACGACAACAACGGCTGGCTGATCGAGACCGACGTGGAGAATTTCTTCGCCGGCAAGCACGTCAACGTGGTCATCCCGTTCGGCGGCGGCGGCACCTTCTACTCCGACTGGCTGCGTGACGACCCGAAGCTGGGCCGCGTCAAGTGGGAGACCTTCCTGACCAAGGAGCTGCCCCCGGTGATGGCTTCGCAGTTCGGCAGTGACGGCGTGAACAACGCGGTCGCCGGTCTGTCGATGAGCGGCACCTCCGCGTTGAACCTCGCCACTCACCACCCCGACTTCTACAAGGCCGTCGCGTCCTACAGCGGGTACCCGACGGCCAGCTCGCCCGGCTTCGCGCAGGGCATTCAGGTTTCTGTCGCCCAGATGGGCGGCAACGCGCTGAACATGTGGGGCTTCTGGCCGTCGGCGACGTGGCTCCGCAACGACCCGCTGCTCAACGTCGGCGCGCTGCGCGGCAAGTCCGTCTACATCTCGTCCGGTGCCGGTTCGGCTGCCGGCGATCCCACGGTCGACCCGGACAGCAAGTCGTTCGACCCGGTGAAGTTCTCGCAGACGGTTCCCCTCGAGACCGCCTCGGGTCTGAGCAGCAGGTCCTTCGTCCCCGCGGCGAAGGCAGCAGGCGCCAACTTGCAGACGCACATCGCCGACGAGGGCCTGCACACGTGGAACTACTGGCAGGACCGCCTGCACGAGTCCTGGGCCAGCACGCTCGCGCCCGCCCTCGGCACGTCCTAGTCGAGGCGTTCCGATCGCCTGAACTCCGCCACAGCGGCCCCCGATCTCCGGATCGGGGGCCGCTGTCGTTCACCGCGGTGTTTGATGTGTGATGTGCCGATCGACGACAGCAGGCAGATGCTCGTGCTGGCGGTGGTGCTGTCCGCGCTGGCCGGCTACGTCGACGCGCTCGGATTCATCACGCTCGGCGGGTTCTTCGTCGCGTTCATGAGCGGCAATCTCACCCGGTTCAGCGTCGGGTTCGCGGACGGGGCGTGGTCGCATGCGCTGACGGCCGCCGCGGTGATCGGCACGTTCGTCCTCGGCTGCGCCCTGGGCGCCGTGGTCGTGCACCTGTCCGATCGCAGGCGGCTGCCCGTCCGGACGACGGTGCTCGTCGTCGTGTCCGGACTTCTCATCGCAGGCGCCGTCGCCGCGACCGTCGGGGCGAGCACCGTGGCCGTCGGCGCGATGCTGCTCGCCATGGGCGCGGAGAACTCCTTCTTCCAGAAGGACGGCGAGGTCACCATCGGCCTCACCTACATGACGGGCGCCCTCGTGAAGATGGGCCACCGGCTTGCCGCGGCGCTGTTCGGCGGGCCGCGGTGGGCGTGGCTACGACATTTCGCGCTGTGGGCGGGCCTGGTGGCAGGAGCGGTGACGGGCGCTCTCTCTCACCACTGGATCGGGTTGGACGCCCTGTGGTTCGCCGCCGGACTGTCGGCGGCGCTGACCGTCACCGTCCATCTGCGGATCGACCGCGCTACTCGCCGCCCGCAGTTGTCGTGACCGGGTTGCCTGCGGAGTCGAGGGTCCACCACACGCTGCCGACCGCCTGCCCGTATGCGTCACCGGGTTCGTTGTCATCCTTGTACCGGTACACGGGTCGCCCGTTCACGGTGAGCTGATGGGTGCCGTCCGCGGCGGGGATGGTGTCGATGACGACTTCCTTCAGCCCCTGCACCGTCGGGTTCTCGGTGACGGCGGTGACCGGCGGCCACGACTGCAGGCACGTGTCGCGGCACGAACTGGCACCGGAGCCGACCTCGTCCTTGTCGTACACGTAGACCGTCATCCCGCCTTCGTCGACCATCACCTCGCCGAGCGTCGTCGGTCCCATCTTCAGGACGGGTGTTCCGGGCAAGGCCGGTGGGGACGTCGGCGTCGGGGACACCGGGGCGTTGCCGCCCGTGTCACCGGAATCCGTGCGGTCGTAGGCGCAACTCGAGAAGGTCAGGCTGACGGCGACGATCGCTGCCAGCGCCCATGTTCGTCTCATGGAGTCCTCGTTCTCTGTGACGGCGAAGTGGCGGGCCTCCTGGGGAACCTCTGCGGACCCGTACATACAGTTCACCTCGAGTTGCGTGCCGGTGCGGGCACTTCGGGCGATGTGACGGGCCCGCACGTGTCGGTATCCGTGATTAGGCTCCTGTGCATGGGCTGGTACACGCCGACCTCGCCGGCACCCGACCTCGCCGGCACGCTCGTGTGCGGGTGGTCCGCGCGCACGCAGGGCGAGCATCTGCTGGTGCCGGACGCGTGCATGGACATCCTGTGGATCCAGGATGTGGGGATCCGGGTGTGCGGTCCCGAGACCACGGCCTGGTCGTTCACGCTGCCGCCGGGCACCGAATCCGTCGGCGTCCGTTTCCGTCCCGGCGCCGGCTCGCATCTGCTGCGGACGTCGGCGGCCGAGGTCCGCAACATCCGGGTCGGCCTCGGCGACGTACTCGGGTCCACGTGGGAACGGACACTGACCGACCGGCTCGACAACGCGTCCGGCCACGCGGAACGAATCGCCCTGTTCGAGAACGCCGTGCGCGCGTGGCGGAGCCGCGGGCCGGAGGCCGACCCGCTGATCGGCACCGTGCGGCGGGCCCTGGCCCGGCAGTCGTGGAACGTGGGCGCGCTCGCCGACGCCGCCTCCGTCACGGAGCGGCAACTGCAGCGGCGATGCAACGACGCGTTCGGATACGGTCCCGCGACGCTCCGCGGAATCCTGCGGCTGCAACGGTTCATGGCGCTCGCGCAGTCGGGGACCCGGACGGGTCTCGCCGCACTCGCCGCCACCGCCGGCTACAGCGACCAGGCGCACCTGTCGCGGGAATGCCGGCGGATCTCCTCGCTCACCCCGTCCGAGCTCCTCGCCAGCGAGGCCCCCGACTGGCACGGAAACGAATCCGTCGTCGATGTCGGAAATGTTCAAGCCGTCGGGCGCCGGACGGGGGAAGAATCGGCAGCATGACCTCGACAACCGAAACCCCCGCAGCCCACTACCGCGACCTCGCCGCGAAGTTCACCAAGCGCGTCGAATCCGTGCCCGCCGCACGCTGGGACGACGCGTCTCCGTGCGACGGCTGGACGGCCCGCGACGTCGTGCGGCACGTGATCGACACGCAGCGCTACATCGTCACCGTCGTCGATCTGGAACTGCCGGAGCCGCCGTCCGTCGACGACGATCCGGTTGCCGCGTGGGCGGCGACGCGCGACGGCATGCAGGAGATCCTGGACGATCCGGCCAAGGCGGGCCGCGAGTACGACGGGCATTTCGGCCGCACCGAACTCGGCAAGACCGTCGACAGCTTCTACTGCTTCGACCTGGTGGTGCACGGCTGGGACCTCGCGCGGGCCACCGGCCTCGACGAGACCATCCCTGCCGACGACCTGACCTGGGTGGGTGGCGTCGCGGAGCAGCTGGGCGACAACATCCGCACGGCCGGAGTGTGCGGCCCGGCCGTGGACGTCCCCGCGGACTCCGACGAGCAGACCCGGGTCCTGGCCTTCCTCGGCCGCAAGGCCTGACGGTCCTTCCACCTCACCCCTGCCCGGCCGCGCTTGTAACCTCGACTCATGAGCGTGCCGGGCAGGATTGCCGTGCTGACGGCGGTGTCACTGGCCGCGGCGCTGCTCGGCGGTGACGTGGTCGCGGTGGCCGATCCCGAACCCCGGGGTGCGTCCGGACTGCCCGCCCGCGGCCTGGTCACGTCGGCGCCGCTCACGTCGGCGCTGATGTTCGCGGGGGCCTCCGGTGAGGCCACACCGTCGCAGCGGGTTCCGGGTGCGGAGTCGGACGGGATGTCGGCCACCGGTCACCGCTTCGGCGAGTACCCGTACATGCGGTACGAGGTCCGGTTCGGTCCGGACACCGCGGGCTCGGACGTGACGTGGCACGGACGTTCGGTGAATCTCGACGACCTCGCGATGCACGTGTGGGACGAGGAGGCGAAGAGTTGGGGTGAGCCGGTCGCGACGGCGCAGCCGGCCGAGCCGGGCGGCCCGGTCACCCTGACCACCCGGATCGAGGGCGAGGACGCCGCCCAGATCCTCGTCATCGACAGCCCGCGCCGGGACCGCGGTTTCCGCGAGGCGAACGCGATCGCCGATCAGCAGTTCGCCGACCCGGACACGTACGACTTCGCGCTGCAGCACATCTCCGACACCCAGTACGTGTCCCGGGACCGCCCCGAAGTGTATTTCGACATGACCCGCTGGACCGCCGACAACGCCGCCGACCGCAAGATCGCGTATTCGATGCACACCGGCGACCTCGTCCAGAGCTGGATACGTCCCGGGGCGCCCGAGTCCCGCGCGCGTCCCGAGTTCGAGGTGGCGGATAAGGCGATGGCGACGCTCGAGGACGCCGGAATCCCGTACGGCGTCCTGCCCGGCAACCACGACAACCTGTGGAACGTCGGCGGACGGCTGATTCCCGGCGAGCACGAGAAGAACCACGCCCTCTACAACGAGTTCTTCGGGCCGTGGCGGTTCCGCGACCAGCCGTACTGGGGTGAATCCGTCACGGACACGGACAATTCGGCGCACTACGACCTGCTCGACATCGCCGGCGCGAAATTCCTGATGCTCTACATCGGCTACAACCCGCCCGAGCACGTCCTGCAGTGGGCGGAGAACGTACTCGCCGCCCACCCGGACCGCAACGTGGTGATCGGCAGCCACTACTACCTGGACGAGGACGGCTCGCTGCGGATGAGCGGGTTCGGCGACATCGGCACCAGTGCGGGACAGCAGATCTGGAACCGCCTCGTCGTCCCGTTCGACACGGTGTTCCTCGTCCTCGCGGGGCACGTCGACGGGCAGACGACGGTCACCGACCGGAAGGTGGGCGACACCGACCGGAAGGTCGTGGAGCTGCTGGCCGACTACCAGTACTTCACGGTGAACGGCCTCCGCGAGACCGGGTTCCAGCGACTGCTGCAGTTCGACGTCGACGGCGGAACCCTCGCCGTCACGACGCACTCCCCCACCCTGGACAGCTTCCGGGTGGAGGACTTCGATCCGCAGCGCCGTTACGTGCCCGGTGACGGCGACTTCGTCACCGACGTGGAATTGCGGGCCGACCTGCCGCGCGCCGTCATCCCCGCGCCCTGAGATGTAGGTCGATCAGCTGCGCGACGAAACCGTCCGCGTCGATGTCGCCGGCGATCACCTCGATGCTGCGGGTGGCGCGGAGGGTCGCCACCCCGTGCAGCTGGGTCCACAGGTTCAACGCGACCACGTGCGGGTCCGCGGCGCCGGCGTCTGCGGCGAGCGCGGCGACCGTCTCGAACAGGGGTTTCGAGTGCTGCCGCAGGTCCTCGCCCGAACCCTCGAGCAGGTCGTGACGGAACATCAATTCGAACAGGGTGCGATGGGTGCGCGCGAAGGAGAGGTACCGGTATGCGATCTGCCGCAGTCGCGCGACCGGATCCGTCTCGGACGCGATCGCTGTTCGGAGTTCTGCGGACAGCTCGGCGAACCCCGATGCCGCGATCGCGGCGAGCAGCGCCTTGTGCGTCGGGAAGTACCGCCGCGGCGCACCGTGCGAGACCCCCGCGTGCCGGGCGACGGAGCGCAACCCGACGGCGTCGATGCCGCCCTCGTCCAAGAGTTCACGGCCGCAGTCGATCAGCCGCACGCGCAGGGGTTGCACTTCACCACTCATGTAGACAGTGTCTAACATGGCGTGAGTAGACACTGTCTACGACCTTCGGCGCGCGAGGCAGGAGTTCACCGTGTGGTACTGGATCTTCAAGTTTGTGCTGATCGGACCGGTGCTGCGGATCTTCGGGCGGCCCGCGATCCGCGGCGCCCACCACATCCCGGCGTCGGGGCCGGTGATCCTGGCGAGCAATCACCTCACCGTCGTCGACCCGTTCTTCCTCGTCCTGACGGTGCGCAGGCGGATCACATTCGTGGCCAAGAACGAGTACTTCACCGAGGGCGGCGCGAAGGGCAGGGCGAAGCGCTGGTTCTTCACCGCGGCCGGCCAGGTGCCGATCGACCGCTCCGGGGCCTCCGCCGCGGAATCCGCCCTGAACACCGCGCGGAAGATCCTGGACGACGGCAAGGTCTGGGGCATCTACCCCGAGGGCACCCGGTCGCCCGACGGCCGACTGCACAAGGGCAAGACCGGCATCGCCCGGGTCGCGCTCGCCACGGGCGCCCCGGTCGTGCCGATCGCCATGCACGGCACCCGGCGGGTCAACCCCGTCGGATCGAGAATGTGGCGGTTCGGCAAGGTGACGGTGACCGTCGGTGAGCCGCTCGACTTCTCCCGATTCGCCGAGCTACGCGACAACCGGCACGTCGTCCGGGCCGCGACGGACGAACTGATGCACGTCCTCATGACGCTGTCGGGCCAGGAGTACGTGGACGACTACGCGCTCAGGCGTCCGGCGTAGCGACGGCGCGCGTCACCAGATCGGCGATGAGGCGCTCGGTGTCGACGCCCTCGAGCACCCCGGGCAGCGTCAGGTGCTCGACGATGAGCGCATTCATCGCGAGGTAGAGCATCAGCACGGTGCTGCGGTCGCCGGGCAGTCCCGAGCCCAGATGAAACCCGATGTCCCGCTCCAGGTTGCCTGAGATGGTGCGGGTCAGGGTGGTGCGCAGTTCGGGACGGCGGACCGCTTCGAGCCGCAACTCCTGCAACGCGAGGTAACCCGTCCGGTCGCGGGTGATCCGGCCGAACAATCCCTGCATGTACTCGATCGCGAGGTCGAGATCCTGCGGCTTGCGGGCGCTTTCCTCGATCACCGAGGGGTCGGGACCCATCCGCTCGTGGATCCGTTTGCCGACCTGGTCGAACAGGTCGTCGCGGCTGGCGAAGTAGTTGGAGGCCGTCCCTTTGGGAACGCTCGCCTCGACGTCGACGGCACGGAAGGTGAGGCCGCGCGCACCCTCTCGCGCGAGCACTTCGATCGCCGCGGTCACGAGAGCTGCACGGCGTTCCGGATTCTGTGCCATCGACGCTCCTCGAAAAAAGAACTTGCAACCACTGCAGCCATAGTACTACAAACGGAGTAGTTACCGACTGCGGGAGGACTCACATGCGAAAACTCGTCTACTACGTCGCCACCACCATCGACGGATTCATCGCCGGCGCCGACGGCGCGGACCCCACCGGCACGGTCTTCGAACTCGAGGGCGATCACATGCCCGCGATGATCGCGGAGTACCCGGAGACGGTCCCCACCCACGTTCGGTCAGCGATGGGAATCGATGCCCCCAACCGGCATTTCGACACCGTGCTCATGGGCCGCGCCAGCTACCAGCCCGGCCTCGACCTCGGCGCGACCAGCCCGTACGCGCATCTGCGGCAATACGTGTTCTCGACGACGATCACCGAGTCGCCCGACCCGGACGTCGAGATCGTCTCGGGCGATCCGATCGAGAAGGTGCGCGAACTCAAGAAGGAGGACGGCAAGGACATCTGGCTGTGCGGCGGCGGGAAGCTGGCCGCCGCGGTGCAACCCGAGGTCGACGAACTCCGGATCAAGCTCAACCCCGTCGCGATCGGCACCGGCATTCCGCTGTTCGACGGCGAATTCGACCCCCAGCGGTTCCGGCTGACCTCGACCCGCGCGTTCGAGAGCGGGATGATCTTCCTGACGTACGTCCGCCGATAGCCGACAGTCACACCCACCACTTGCGGCGACACGGGCGCCTGACGCATGTATTGATTCAATACGCAAGTAATGTTCGAGGCATGCGCGAACGCCGGTACTCGTCCACCAGCCCCGAACACCTGGCTGCGGCCCTGTTCGACGTCGCAGCCGAGTCGGGCCTCGAGGGCGCCAGCGTGCGCGAGGTCGCCAAGAGGGCGGGTGTGTCCATCGGAGCCGTGCAGCACCACTTCTCCACGAAGGACGAGATGTTCGCGTTCGCGCTGCGCACCCTCGTCGACAAACTGCTCACCCGGCTGGCGGAGATCGACCGCGACGGCGACCCCGCCCAGGACCTGTTCGCCGCGATGTCGCAGTTGCTCCCCCTCGACGAGTCACGGTCGCGGGAGGCGCACGTCAGGGCGGCATTCGCCGTCCGGGCGGCCACCTCCCCGTCGCTCGCCGAGATCCGCCGCACCACCCTGTTCACCATCCGCACCGGACTGTCCGCGGTGCTCATCGGGATCGGCACCCCGGAAGCGGAAACCCGTGCGGCGCTTCTCCTCGCCACCGTCGACGGCCTCGCCCTCGAGGCGATCGGCAGTCCGGATCTGTACCCGTCCGAATACCTCGAGCACGCCCTGGAAGTCCAGATCGGCATGATTCTGCAGGGCGCCGACGTCGCGCCGACGCCGTCGATCGAACTGGCCAGCTGACCCCTCGTCCCGATGTCTCATCCGTCCGGTCAGAGTGAACCGCTGCCCCGTCACGCGGAGGGTGCGGGACGGTTCGCGCCCAGCCCGTCCGGCGACCTGCACCTCGGCAACCTGCGGACGGCCGTGCTGGCGTGGCTGTTCGCCCGGTCCACCGGCCGTCGCTTCCTCCTGCGCGTCGAGGACCTCGACCGCGTCCGCGACGGCGCCCGGGGCCGGCAACTGGCCGACCTCGCGGAACTCGGTCTCGACTGGGACGGTGACGTCGTGTCGCAGTCGCACCGGCTGCCGCGGTATGACGCCGCCATCGCCGAACTCCACGCCGCCGGACTCACGTACGAGTGCTTCTGCACGAGAAGAGAAATCCTGAAGGCGGCGTCTGCCCCGCACGCACCCCAGGGCGCCTACCCGGGGACCTGCCGCAACCTGACACCGGACGAGCGCGCCGACCGTCTCGCCGGCGGGCGACCACCGGCCCTGCGTCTGCGCGCCGCCGTCCCGTCGTTCACCATCGACGACGTCCTGCACGGAAGCTACTCAGGAATGGTGGACGACCTCGTGCTGCGCCGCGGCGACGGAACACCCGCCTACAACCTGGCGGTGGTCGTCGACGACGCCGCCCAGGGGATCGACCAGGTGGTGCGCGGCGACGACCTGCTCTCGTCCGCGCCTCGCCAGGCATACCTCGCGGGACTGCTCGGGCTCACCGCCCCCACCTACGCACACGTGGCGCTCGCACTCAACGAGGACGGCAAACGGCTCGCGAAACGCGACGGCGCCGTCACCCTCACCGACCAGAAAGCGTTGGGACGCACACCGAGCGACGTCCTCGGAGTGCTGGCAGCGTCACTCGGACTCGCGGAACCGGGCGAGGTCGTGGATCTCGCGACCCTCCTCGCCCGGTTCGACCCGGCCCGCCTGCACCGCGAACCGTGGGTCGTCAGGCCCCCGACGCCGCCGCGATCAGCATGATCACGAAGAACAGGATCCATCCGACGACGTAGGCGCCGCCGATGGCGATCCCGGCGATCGCGAGCCCGCGGCCTTCCTGACCGGACTGCTTGATCTGGCCCAGCGCCACGATGCCGAGGATGATGCCGACGATCGAGCCGACACCGTAGAAGCAACCGCCGACGATCGACGTGATCAGCGACGCGATCGCGAGACCGTTCGTCCCCCGCGACTGCGGGTAGGTCGCGCCGTACGGGTTTGGGGCGCCGTACTGCGGGGCGGGGCCACCGTATTGGCCCGCCCCGTACTGATTGGGTGCGCCGCCGTACTGGTTCGGGGTGCCGTACTGGTTCGGGGCGGCATACGGGTTGGGCACCCCGTACTGCTGCTGGCTGGGAGCCCCGTACTGGTCGCCGCCGTACTGATTCGGCGCGGCATACGGATTCGGAGAAGTCCCGTACGCGCCCGGCTGCTGATAGTCGGGGTACTTCTCGGTGGGCGCCGAATACGTGGGATAACCGGATTCGTCGACCCCGTATCCGTCGCGCGGCAACGGCGGAACCTCGCCGTAAGTCGGTGGTGTCTGCCCGTTGTACGGATTCGAATCGTCCGATCCCCCAGAATTAGTCACGATAACCAGCGTAAAGCATCAAAACCGCAGGAGAAGAAGCAGACCAAAGGGAGGCGGGTAAAGGATTGTCCACGTAGTGTTTATTCGCACTGTCACGCGCGAGCATTCAACTCTTGCTGAGGGGATCACATGACGACTGGTGGATACGACCCTAACGACAAACCCGAAGGTGGTGACCAGGGCGGATACCCTCCGCGGGGCAATCCTCCACCGCCGCCCGGCGGATATCCGCCACCCCGGGGAATTACCCGCCGCCGCCGCAGGGACCGCCGCCCGGCGGATATCCGCCACCGCCTCCCGGCGGAAACTATCCCCCTCCGCCCGGTGGAAACTATCCGCCGCCCCCGGTAATTACCCGCCGCCTCCGCAAGGGCCCCCGCCCGGCGGTAATTACCCGCCGCCGCAGGGAAATTACCCGCCCCCTCCGCAGGGTCCGCCGCCCGGCGGATATCCGCCGCCCCCGCCGATGTCGGATTACGGCGCCCCCGGGCAGACGCCGGGACAGTTCTCCGTGGGTGACGCGATCGGCTACGGCTGGAACAAGTTCAAGGACAACGCGCTCATCTGGATCGGCATCCTGCTGATCGCCGCCGTCATCCAGGTGGTGCTGAACCTCGTCTTCGGCGGCTTCAGCACGTCGTCCGACATGAGTGCGGCGTTCTCGGTGTGGCGCATCATCGGCACGATCGTCACCACCATCGTCGGCTACCTGATCAACGCGGCGCTCGTGCGCGGGGCACTGCACGAGGTGGACGGCAACAAGCCGGCGTTCGGTTCGTTCTTCCAGTTCACCAACGTCGGGGCGATCATCATCGCCAGCGTCATCATCGGTGTCGCCACCACCATCGGTTTCGTCCTGCTCATCATCCCGGGTCTGATCGTTATCTTCCTGACCTGGTGGACGCTGCAGTTCGTCATCGATCAGAACGAGGACGCGATCACCGGCATCAAGTCGAGTTTCCGCACGATCTCGCAGAACGTCGGACCGGTACTGCTGCTGGCCCTGGCCCTCGTCGGCATCAACATCGTCGGTGCAATCCTCTGCGGCGTCGGACTTCTCGTCTCGATCCCGATCACGATCATCGCGTCGACCTACGCGTACCGCGTGCTCACCGGCCGTTACGTCGCGGCCTGACCGTTCGCTCCCCACGGGTGAGCGTGCTCCCGCCCCTCGGGCCGGAAGCACGCTCACCCGTTTTGCTACTCCCGTCACTCGAGTCACTCCCACCCCTTGCGTAAGGTGCTCAGGCGTCATCCGAGACGATTCGAGGGGGAACACATGACTACTGGCGGATTCGATCCCAACCAGGGGCAGCAGCAGTTCGGCGGGCAACCGCACTACAACGGGGCGGGGCAGCAGCAGTTCGGCGGGCAACCGCACTACAACGGGGCGGGGCAGCAGCAGTTCGGCGCGCCGCCGCAGTTCGATTCGGCGCAGCAGTTCGACTCTGCACAGTTCGGCACCCAGCCGTTCGCGCAGCCCGACTTCGGGTTCAACCCGTCCCGGCCGGGCGAACTCCTTCCCCGCCTGGGCGCGCGGGTGATCGACGGCCTGATCGTCGGCATTCCGACGGGCGTGGTCACCATCGTCATCTCGCTGGTGCTGGGCACCTTCCTGGGCAGTGTCCTGGGCGCGATCCTCACCGCGGCGGCCGCCGTGGGCTACTTCGTGTTCCTCGAGACGACGCGAGGCCAGACCGTCGGCAAGCAGATTCTGGGTCTGCGCGTCGAGGGCCCGAACGGCGGACTGCCCACCCAGCAGCAGTCGCTGACCAGGAACGGCTTCTACGTCGTCGCCGCGCTCGGCGGGTTTCCGTTCCTCGGGTTCCTGTTCGGACTGCTCGGTTTCGTCGCGGCGATCATCATCGCCGTGACGATCAACGGCAGCCCCACCAAGCAGGGCAAGCACGACGAACTGGCGGGCGGCACGCGCGTCGTCCAGGGTTAGCCCGAGCACGGCCCGACGCGCGCACGACCCATCCCGCGGGTGAACGTACCTTTCGTCGCCTCAGATCGGACAAAAGGTACGTTCACCCGTTCCTGATTCGCGCCTCTCCACGTGCAAGTGCTTGGATTGCGGCGTGACAGCCTCAGATCAGCAGACCAAGCCAGACGACCACGCGACGTTCGCGCACGTCAGCCGGGGGTACTACCCCACGTTCGTTGCCCTCTTCACCGCGACGCTGCTGATCTCGAATATCTGCGCGACGAAAGGCGTCGCATTCTTCGCCGACTCGTCGCTCACCGTCGGCCCGCTGCAGATCCTGCCGGTCATCACCGACGGCGGCTTCTTCCTGTTTCCGCTGGCCTACATCCTCGGCGACGTGCTCAGCGAGGTGTACGGGTTCAAGTCGACGCGTCGCGCGATCTACCTGGGCTTCGGTGCCCTGATCCTGGCCGCGTTCTGCTTCTGGCTGCTCATCGAACTGCCGTCCGCCGACTTCTACGAGAACCAGGAAGCGCTGCGGTCCGTCGTCGGCGTCTACCCGCGGCTGCTGCTCGCCGGGCTGGCCGGCTACTTCGTCGGGCAGATGCTGAACTCGGTGACGCTGGTCCTGATCAAGGAGCGGACCAAGGAGAAGCACCTGTGGGCGCGGCTCATCGGATCCACCATCGTCGGTGAGTTCGCCGACACCCTGATCTTCTGCTCCATCGCCGCCGGCGCGATCGGCATCAGCACATGGAGCGATTTCGTCAACTACGTGATCGTCGGGTTCCTGTGGAAGACCCTGGTGGAGGTGCTGGTCATGCCGATCACGTACCGCGTCATCGCGTACGTGAAGAAGCGCGAACCCACCTACCAGCTCTGACCCCCACGTGAGTGGGAAAGCGTCCCCGAGGACGCTTTCCCACTCACGTGCGGTAGAAGCGGCCCAGCGTCTCGGCCTTGAACTCCTCGAAGTAGCCGCCCTCGATGCCGGCGCGGATCTGATCGACCAACCGCACCGTGAAGCGTTCGTTGTGAATCGTGCACAACGTGGACGCCAGCATTTCCTTCGCCTTGAACAGGTGGTGGATGTAGGCGCGGGTGTAGTTCGCGCACGTGTAGCAGTCGCAGTTCTCGTCGATCGGGGTGAAATCACGCCGGAAGCGGCTGGTGTTGATGTTGAACCGGCCGTCCGGGTGGTAGATCGCGGCGTTGCGCGCGACCCGCGACGGGTTCACGCAGTCGAACGTGTCGGCGCCGTTCTCGATGGCCACGAAGAAGTCGTCCGGCTCGCTGATGCCGAGCATGTGCCGCGGCTTGTGCTCGGGTAGCTCCTCGTTGCACCAGCGGACGATGGTGCCCAGGTTCTGCTTCTCGAGCGCCCCGCCGATGCCGTACCCGTCGAAACCGCGGCCGCTCTCCCCCGTGATCGACTCGAGCCCCCGGCACGCCTGCCGCCGCAGGTCCTCGTACTGCGCGCCCTGGACCACCCCGAACAGCGCCTGGTACGGGCGGTGTGACCGCTCGGCGGTGAGCTTCTCGTGCTCGGCGATGCACCGCACCGCCCACGCCTGCGTCCGCTCCACCGACTGCTCCTGGTAGCCGCGGGTGTTCAGCAGCGTCGTGAGCTCGTCGAACGCGAACATGATGTCGGCGCCCAGCTGATGCTGGATCTGCATCGACACCTCCGGGGTGAACCGGTGCCGCGACCCGTCGAGGTGCGATTTGAACGTGACGCCGTCGTCGTCGACGGTCGCGAGGCGTTCCTTGCCCTTGGCGATGACGTCGTCGGAGCGCACCCCGACCGCTTCCATCGCGAGGACCTTCTTGAATCCGACGCCCAGCGACATCACCTGGAATCCGCCGCTGTCGGTGAACGTCGGGCCGTCCCAGTTCATGAACTTGCCCAGCCCGCCGGCCTCGTCCACGATGTCCGGGCCCGGCTGCAGGTACAGGTGGTACGCGTTGGCGAGCACCGACTGCGCGCCGAGTTCCTTCATGCTCTCCGGCAGCACCGCCTTGACGGTGGCCTTGGTGCCGACTGCCACGAACGACGGCGTCGCGATGTCGCCGTGCGGGGTGTGAATGGTTCCGGTGCGGCCGAGCTGTCCGTCGAGTCGGGTGCCGACGGTGAAGAACGGATCGGGCGGGGTCGGGACTACGGCATTCACGGGTGTATCCAATCACGCGCGACATTTCCGGCGACACATCACTACTTCGTTCGAAAGTGGGTACAGAGAGTGAGACGATCCCACCCCCTCGACCGGAGGAACCGCCATGAGCGACGAGAAGACCGGCCATCGGATCGACAGGCGAACGTTTCTCTCGGGTGCCGCGGTCGCGGGCGGGGTGACCGTGATGTCGGGTCTGTTCGACCGTCGGGCGGACGCGTCGCAGAAGCCGCTGAGCCGTCAGCGCGGCAATTACGTGCAGCCCAACATCGTGTTCATCGTCGTCGACGAGATGCGGTTTCCCCAGGTCTTTCCGGCCGGGATCACCACTCCGGATCAGTTCCTGCAGCGGTTCATGCCCAACCTCTACAAGTTGTGGGCGCCGGGGGTGAAGTTCACGCAGCACTACACGGCCGGCGTGGCGTGCAGCCCCGGCCGCGCGTGTTTCGTCACCGGGCTGTACCCGCTGCAGAACTGGATGCTGCAGACCCGGACAGGTAATCGGGCGTCGCCCGTCCCGTCCCCGGCGATGGGGCGGGAGTTCCCGACGTACGGCAAGCTGCTGCGGCAGGCGGGGTACGTCACGCCGTACGTCGGGAAGTGGCACCTGTCGCCGTCCCCCGACGAGGATTCGGGGCTCGCCCCCGGCTACCTCGAGGAGTACGGGTTCGACGGACTGACCATGCCCGACATCATCGGATTGAACGGTGAGGGCTTCGAATTCGACGGGCACATCGCCGACCAGGCCGCGGCGTGGTTGTCGACGCGCAAACCCTCCGACGGCCCGTTCTGCCTGACGGCGAGCTTCGTCAACCCTCACGACCAGCAGTTCTTCTGGGCCGGAACGGAAGCCGAACGCTACCAGTCGCTGTACGCGAACAACGTTCCCCCGCTCAGCCCGGCCCGGTCGTGGTCGGTGACCACCGGTGAGAGCGACCCGCCGCGGCTGGGCTACCCGTCCGTGCCGCCGAACTGGGAACCGGAGAAGGCACTGCAGTCGAAACCGAGCACCCAGGTGTTCGCGCGGGAGTTCCAGGCGCTGGTGTGGGGCGGCGTCACCGACGACGTCCAGAACCTGTCGAACTACTACCTGCAGCCGTACGGTCAGGGCACCGATCCCGACCGGCACATCGCGTTCGCGCCGTACACGTACTGGGAACGGGCACTGGACAGTTACACCAATGTGCTGTCGATGGTCGATCACCACATCGGCACGGTGATCGACTCGCTGCCGGAAGACGTCGCGGCGAACACCGTCTTCGTGATGACGTCCGATCACGGCGAATACGCGGGGGCGCACGGCTTCGTCGCGGGCAAACTGTCCACCGCCTACGACGAGGCGTTCCACATCCCGCTGATCGTCGCCGACCCCACCGGGCGGTTCACCGGTGACACCGACACCCCACGCGGGCAGCTCACGTCGAGCGTCGACGTGGTGCCGCTGCTCGCGACGCTCGGCCACGGCGACCGGAACTGGATGTCCGGGGATCTGTTCGCCACCTATGCCGAACGCGCCGACCTGATGCCGTTGCTGCGGAGCAACGCCGCGGCCGGTCGCGACCACGTCGTGCTCGCCACCAACGAGCATGCACCGCAGGGGATCAACTGGAACAACTCCCCCACCCACATCTACGTGCTGCGCACTCCGGAGGCGAAGGTCGCGGTGTACTCGAAGTGGCTGGGCCCCACCGCCTACGTCGATCCCGCCTCGTTCCAGTACGAGTTCTACGACTACGCCACCGACCGCGGTCGGGCGGAGCTCGACAACACCTTCGATCACGACCCGCGCGGCCCCGCGATGGCCGCCCAGCTGATGACCCAGTATCTGCCGACTCAGCTCGCCGCGCCGCTGCCCCCGGCGTTCGCTCA
This sequence comes from Rhodococcus sp. USK10, assembly GCF_019378875.1. Classification (NCBI taxonomy): domain Bacteria; kingdom Bacillati; phylum Actinomycetota; class Actinomycetes; order Mycobacteriales; family Nocardiaceae; genus Rhodococcus; species Rhodococcus sp. USK10. The sequence continues at coordinate 5,000,554 of NZ_CP076048.1, read as the reverse complement.
GCAGAGCGCGGACGCGATGGCCCGGTACCTCACCTACATCCAGGTGATCAACCGGTACACTCCCGGCCAGATCGACCGCGAGGGCATCGACAAGTTGACCGCGTTCGGGGAGGTGTTCTGACCGCCGTGGCCGGGAAAATCGTTGCCGCCGTGCTGGTTCTCCTGCTGTGGTCCGGTGGGGCCTCCCTCGCGTCCGCGGTCCCGCCGCCGACGGCGCAGTGCGCGTGGCAGTTCATGTCCAACTCGACGGTGCTGAATGTCGCGTTCCCCGACGCCAACGCGACGTACTGGGTTCTGCCCTACGCGTTGGCGTCCGGCGACACCATCGAACTGAGCGGCACCTATCCGGCCGCCCGCTATTTCTCGCTCAACACGTACGGCACCAACTTCGACACCGTCGACACGTTGCGCGACAACCAGATCGGGCCCGACCCGGGCAGCGGCAACCCGTTCACCGACGCCTCAGCAGGGTCCCTGCCTCCCGCGCAGAAGCGCTGGCACGCGACGGTCGTGACCGGTCCGGCCGATCACGCGCGCAACCAGATTCAGGCCCTGCCCACCGGGGCCGGCGCGCAGTCGGTTCCCGTCGGCTTCCTCATCATCCGGGTGTACGTGCCCGACGACCCGGCATCGCCGACCGGTGGCGTCCCACTGCCCGATGTGACGCTGACGTCCGGCGGTCGAACGTCGCCGGTGCCGACGTGCGGATCCGAATTCGACCCGTCCGCCTACGACAACGGCCCGCTCGGACAGGTCGCGGAGGCCGGATTCGATCAGATCATCGCCGGCGCCGCGTCCGGCGCGTTCCCCGGCAACGTGCCCGAGGCGACGTTCGTGAACCCCGCCAGCACGTCGGGCCTGTTCCCCAACGGCGACAACAAATACGTCGGAGCGGGGCTGACCTATCAGCCCGGGCGCATCGTCGTCGTACAGGGCCGGGCGCCCACGTTCCCCGACACCCGTGCGGGACAACCCGTCACGACACCCGACCGCCAGGTGCGGTACTGGTCGATGTGCCAGAACGATCAGCTGACGCCGTACCCGGTCGTCGCATGCGCCGCCGACTTCCAGACCCGAACCGACGGCGACGGCAACTACACGTACGTCGTCGCCGCACCGCAGGACGTCCCCGCCCGCGCCGCATCCGACCCGACCGTCACCGTCATCCCTTGGGGCTCCACCGACGTCGCGAAGAAGGTGCTCTTCCTGCGGTACATGCTGCCGTCCGACGCCTTCTACCCACAGTCGGTGCAGGCGTCGCAGAACAATCACACCGACCCCGCCACCACGATGGGTCCGTACTACCCGCGCTCCGCCTACTGCGACACCGCCACCTTCGAGGCCGGAGGAAGCACTGCGTGCCTGTGAGTACTTGTCAACCGCCCGGGGTTAATAAGTACTCACAGGCGTTTACGCACTGACGAACTGGCTGTTGTACAGCCGGTAATACGCGCCGCGGGTGAGGAGCAGGTCTTCGTGACTGCCCTGCTCGACGATGCGACCTTCTTCCATGACGACGATGAGGTCGGCGTCGCGGATGGTCGACAGCCGGTGTGCGATCACGAAACTCGTGCGATCGCTGCGCAGGACTGCCGTCGCGTGCTGGACGAGCAGTTCGGTACGGGTGTCGACGGAACTGGTTGCCTCGTCGAGGATCAGGATCGACGGTTGCGAGATGAAGGCGCGGGCGATGGTGATCAGCTGCTTTTCGCCGGCGCTGATGTTGCTGCCTTCTTCGTCGATGACGGTGTCGTAACCGTCGGGCAGCGAGTGGACGAACCGGTCGACGTAGCTGATCCGCGCGGCCGCCTGGATCTCTTCCTCGGTGGCGTCGGGACGTCCGTACGCGATGTTGTCGCGGATGGTGCCGCCGAACAGCCACGCGTCCTGCAGCACCATCCCGATGCGGGACCGCAGGTCGTCGCGCGTCATCGCGGCGATGTCGACGCCGTCGAGGAGGATGCTGCCCCCGTCGAGTTCGTAGAACCGCAGGATCAGGTTGACGAGGGTGGTCTTGCCTGCGCCGGTGGGTCCGACGATGGCGACCATCTGGCCGGGTTCGGCGACCAGCGACAGGTTCTCGATCAGCGGCTTGTCGGGTGAGTAGCCGAACGAGACGTCCGAGAACTCGACCCGGCCCGCGACCTCGGCCGGGTTGGGTGCGTCGGCCGGGTCCGGGTCTTCCTCGTCCTCGTCGAGGATGGCGAACACCCGCTCCGCGGACGCCACACCCGACTGCATGAGGTTGACCATGGCCCCGATCTGGGTGAGGGGCTGGGTGAACTGGCGCGAGTACTGGATGAAGGCCTGCACGTCGCCGAGGCTCATGGTGCCGGACGCCACCCGCATGCCGCCGAGGACGGCGATGGCCACGAAGTTGAGGTTTCCGAGGAACATGATCGCGGGCATGATCAGGCCCGAGATGAACTGGGCCCGGTAGCTGGCCTGGTAGAGCGCCTCGTTCTGTTCCTCGAACCGTGCCTCCACCTCGCGGCCGCGGCCGAACACGGTGACCAGTTCGTGGCCGGTGTACGCCTCTTCCACGTGCGAGTTGAGTTCGCCGGTCGACTTCCACTGCGACACGAAGTGGGTCTTGGACCGTTTCGCGATCTGCGCCGTCACCAGGATCGACAGCGGCACCGTCAGCACGGCGATCAGCGCGAGGAGCGGCGAGATGACGATCATCATCACGAGGATGCCGACCACCGTCATCGCCGACACGATCAGCTGGCTCATCGTCTGCTGCAACGACTGCGAGACGTTGTCGATGTCGTTCGTGACCCGGCTGAGCAGGTCGCCGCGGGAGTGGGAGTCGAAGTACCGCAGCGGAAGTCGGTGGATCTTCCGTTCGACCTCGGCGCGCAGGTTCTTCACGACACCCTGCACGATGATGTTCAGCAGGAAACCCGACAGCCACATGAACACCGACGACCCCAGGTACAGGGCCAGCACGATCGCCAGCACCCGGCCGAGGGCGCTGAAGTCGATACCGACTCCGGGGACGACGGCCATGCCGGACACCATGTCGGCGAACGTGTTCTGACCGTCGGCCCGCAGCGCGGCGACGGCCTGATCCTTCGACATTCCGGCCGGCAACTGCGCGCCGATGATGCCGTCGAAGATCAGGTTCGTGCCCTGACCGAGCATGCGCGGCGCGATCGAGGTGAGCACCACCGACACGGCGGCGACGAGGAAAACGGTGCCGACGGCGATGCGGTGGGGACGCAGCCGCCGCAGCAGCCGCTTGGTGGACGGCCACAGATCGTGCGGCTTGGACCCCGGTGCTCCCGGAGCGACCGGTCCCGGAATGCGTGGGCCGGCGGGCCTTTCGGCGGTGGTGGTGGTTGCGCGATCGCTCATAGTGCTTCCTGGACCGATCGTTGGGATTCGACGATCTCGACGTAACACGGACACGTCTCGAGCAGTTCGTCGTGGGTTCCGATGCCGACCACCGCGCCGTCCTCGAGGACCACGATCTGCTCGGCCTCCACGATCGTCGAGACCCGCTGGGCGACGACGATGACGCATGCGTCCGAGGTCTCGGGTTTGAGTGCGGCGCGCAGCCGGGCGTCGGTGGTGAGGTCGAGGGCGGAGAACGAGTCGTCGAACAGGTAGATCGACGGACGACGCACCAGCGCCCGCGCGATGGCGAGCCGCTGCCGCTGACCGCCGGAGACGGTGGTGCCGCCCTGCGCGACCGGGGTGTCGAGGCCCTCCGGCATGGCGCGCACGAAATCGGCGGCCTGCGCGATCTCCAGCGCCCGCCACAGTTCCTCGTCGGTGGCGTCGGGTTTGCCGTACCGCAGGTTGGTGGCGACGGTGCCCGAGAACAGGTAGGGCCGCTGCGGGACGAGTCCGATGCCGGCCCGCAGGACGTCCAGGTCGATGCGGCGCACATCCGTGTCGGACACGGTGACCGCGCCCGACGTGGCGTCGATGAGCCGCGGGATCAGCGACAGCAGCGTCGTCTTGCCGGAGCCGGTGCCGCCGATGATCGCGGTGGTCTTGCCCGGTTCGGCGCGGAAACTGATGTCGCGCAGGACGGGTTCGTCGGCGCCGGGGAACTTGAACTGGGCGTCGCGCAGTTCCACCACCCCGGGGTGCTGCAGCACGGTGACCGGATCGACGGGCGGCACGACGGTGGAATCCGTGGCGAGCACCTCGCCGATGCGTTCGGCGCAGACGGTCGCGCGGGGGGCCATCATCGCGATGAACGACGCCATCATCACCGACATCAGGATCTGCATGATGTAGCTGAGCATCGCGGTCAGCGAGCCGACCTGCATGGTGCCGCTGTCGATCTCGTGACCGCCGAACCAGATGACGGCGACGCTGGTGACGTTCGCGATCACCATCACGAGCGGGAACATCACCGCCGTCAGCCTGCCGACGCGCAGCGCGGTCTGGGTGAGTTGCTCGTTGGCGTCGCCGAACCGTTTCATCTCGGAGCGCTCGCGGACGAACGCCCGCACCACCCGGATACCGGTGATCTGCTCACGCAGCACCCGGTTGACCCCGTCGATGCGGGTCTGCATCTCCCGGAACGCGGGCACCATCCGCGAGATCACGAAACCCATGGACAGCGCGAGCACCGGCACCGTGACCGCCAGGATCCAGGCCAGTCCGGCGTCCTCCCGGATCGACATCACGACGCCGCCGACGCACATGATCGGCGCCATCACGAGGATCGTGCAGCTCATCACGACGAGCATCTGCACCTGCTGCACGTCGTTCGTGTTGCGGGTGATCAGCGACGGCGCGCCGAAACGGCCGAACTCCCGGGACGAGAAACTCCCGACCTGATGCATGACGGCGCGGCGCACATCGCGCCCGAAACCCATTGCGGCACGGGCACCGAAGAACACCGAACCGATCGAGCAGATGATCTGCACGACGGTGACGAGCAGCATCATGACACCCGTGGACAGGATGTACGCCGTGTCGCCCTTGGTGACGCCGTTGTCGATGAGATCGGCGTTCAGACTGGGAAGGTAGAGCGCGGCCGCGGTCGCGACCAGCTGGAACAGGACGACCGCCGTGAGCTCCCGCTTGTACGGGCGGAGGTACGTGGTGAGCAGGGCATTCAACATGGGCAGCAGCGATCCTGGCGGGTCATCATTATGTCCGAAGGTTACCAACAGAAGGGCCTGCGGCCTTGTGAGTGGTTGACGAGTCCAGAAACTCCTCAACCACTCACGGGCGCGAAGCGCCTGTCCGCGTCGTGCAGCACCTTCTTCAGCTTCTCGCCTTCGATGTCGACGTTGGGCAGGATCTTGTCCAGCCACTTCGGCAGCCACCATGCCTTGTCGCCGAGCAGTGCCATCACCGACGGGATGATCACCATGCGCACGATGAAGGCGTCGAAGAACACAGCGGCCGCGAGGGCGAAGCCGATCGACTTGATGAACGAGTTCGGCTCGGCGATGAAGGCCGCGAACACCGAGATCATGATGACCGCGGCGGCGCTGACGACCCGGGCGCCGTGGTTGAAGCCGACGGTGACGGCCTGCTTCGCGGTCGCGCCGTGCACGTATTCCTCCCGCATCCGGGTCACCAGGAACACCTGGTAGTCCATCGCGAGTCCGAACACGACACCGATCAGGAAGATCGGCATGAAGCTGACGATCGGCTGCGGGTTGGAGATGATGCCGCCCCAGCCTTCCTGGAACACCGCGACCGTGGCACCGAACGTGGCCGCGACGCTGAGGAGGAAGCCGAGGGTGGCGGTCAGCGGCACGAGCAGCGACCGGAACACCAGCAGGAGCAGGAGGAAGGCCAGGCCCACGACCACCGCGAGGTACGGGATCAGCGCGTCCTGCAGCGTCTCGGACACGTCGCCTTCGAGCGCGGTCTGCCCGGTGACGCCGTAGTTGACGCCGATCGAGTCGTGCAGGTCGGCCTCCGCGCCGCGGATGTTGTTCACCAGATCCATCGTGGCGGGATCGCTGGGGGCGCTGCTCGGCGTGACCAGTATCTGCGCGGTGTCGCCGGCCCTGTTCACACCGACGACCTGCGCGTTCGACACGTCGTCCTGCGCGCTGATGGTCTTCACGACCTCACCGAACGCCTCCGACGGCGTGCCGGTGGTGACGTCCTTGGCGTCGACGACAACGAGCAGCGGGCCGTTCTTGCCGGGGCCGAAACCCTCGCTGACGAGGTCGTAGGCCTGCCGTGAGCTGGTGGCCGGGTCGCCGGTGCCCTCGCTGGGCAGGGCCAGGCTCAGGCCGGTCGCGGGAATGGCGAGCGCACCGAGCACCACGACGCCGGCGACGAGCGGGATCGCGGGCCTGCGGACCACGGCGCTGATGAAGCGCAGGGCGAGGCTCGGCTTGCCCTCGTCGTCCTCGAGGTCGCGGCTGCTGAGGAACGGGATCTTGCCTGCGAACGCCTTCTTCCCGAACAGCCCGAGGATCGCGGGCAGCAGGGTCAGTGCGATCGAGACGGCGATGAACACCGTGAACGCGGCCGCGGCACCCATGTCGGAGAGGAACGGGATCCCGACGACGCGCAGCGCGATCAGCGCGATGATGACGGTGAGACCGGCGAACACCACGGCGGAACCGGCGGTGCCGACGGCACGTCCGGCGGCTTCGGAGCGGTCGTCGGTGAGCGTGAGTTCGTGCCGGAACCGGGACACGATGAACAGCGAGTAGTCGATGGCGACGGCGAGGCCGATCATGATGGCCAGCGTGGGCGTCATCGAGCTGAGGTCGGTGAATCCGGTGGCGACGGTGATTCCGAGGCTGCCGATCATGATGCCGATGATCGCGGTGATCAACGGCAGACCCGCGGCGACCAGCGAACCGAACGTCAGCGCGAGCACGACCGCGGCCACGCCGATGCCGACGAGTTCGGTGGCGCCTCCCGGCGGCTCGGCTTCGTTGGCGGCGGAACCACTGATCTCGACGGTCAGGCCGGCGTTGCGGCCTGGGTCGGCGGCGGAGTCGATCTGGTCACGCAGCGCCTGGTCGACGTCGCCCATGCCGCCCTTGAACGGCACCGTGACGTAGCCGACGGTCTTGTCCGCGTTGAGCGGGGACAGCGCCTGCGCATTCGCGACGGGGTCCGCTTCGCTGATTCCCTTGTCGGCCGCGGTCGACTTCGCCATCTCGACGAGCTGTTCGTTCGCCGTGACGGGGTTGACCAGCGCCTTCGCGGCGCCGGAGCCCGAGGCGGTGGCGGGATCGACCTTGGCGGCGTCCTGGACCTGTTCGATGCCGCGCACCTTGGCGAGCACCGCGTCCATCGCCTGCTGACTCTGCTCGCTCTCGAGCGTCTGCCCCTCGGGTGCGGCGAACACGTACCGCGCGCTGACGGCGTTCATGGGATCGGCGCCCGCGGCCTCGGGGAAGCGCTCGGCCATCAGGTCCTGCGCCTGCTGGGCGGGGGTGCCCGGGATGGAGAACGAGTCCTTGGTGGGCCCGGACAGCGTTGCCGCCCCGACACCCATGAGGACCAGGATCACCAACCAGACGCTGAGGACCGCGCCTTTTCGCCGGTAGGCGAATCTGCCGATCCGATAGAGGTAGGTGGCCACGACAGGCTCCTTCTGAGTCGGTGGAACGAAAAGTGGTTCTGGGCAGCCGGCTACGGCTGCGGGATTCCCTGACGGAGTTGACGCATGGCGTCACGGACCAGTTCTTCGGGCCCGTCGGCGCCCGACTTGCCGCTCATCCACAGGTCGAGCGACGCCTTGCACGCCGATCCGACCGCCAGGTGCAGCAGGTTGGGATAGAGGTCGGTGTCGATGTTGGTGCCCGTGCGTTCGGCGATCACCTCACCGATGAGCCGGGTGACGCGCAGGTGCACTTCGAGTTTCTTCGCGAGCAGCGCGGGGCTGGTCTCGACGAGTTCCATCATCACCGCGGTCTCCTCGAGGGGCTTCGCGGGATCGGTGACGATCTGGACCACCACGTGCTCGAGGGAATCCCAGATCGGCTCGTCCTCGGGACGGGCGCGGAGCAGGTTCACCCAGTCGTGGACGGACTGCTCGAAGTGCGCGAGGACCGCCTCTTCCTTGCTGGAGAAGTAGTTGTGGAACGTCCGGGTGGAGACCCCCGCCTCGGACGCGATGGCGTCGGCGGTGACGCATTCGATGCCCAGCGCGCGGGCCAGGCGTGCGGCGGCGCCGCTGAGGGCTGCGCGGGTGGCGGCCTTCTTGCGGTCCCGCAGTCCGATTTCCGAAATCACTACTCCGAGGGTACAGAACTTGCAGAGCTCTGCAAATTTGCGCGAGAGCGCAATTTTGATGTTCTTGGCCACAGTCCGCGCAGTACTGTGTCGGGGGTCACCGCGGCGCTACGGTGGATCCATGTCCGATCCGACGGCACCGCTGTCGTTCCGGGCGGACGAGATCGACCGCGCCGCCCTGGACCAACTCGCGTCCGTTCTCGACGTGCAGGCCGCGCGCCCGGGAATCCGGCGACTGCGCGAGTGGTCGTCCGCCGCGCTGCACGTGCAGCCGGGTGAGAGCGCCCTCGACATCGGCTCGGGCACCGGATCGGAAACCCGGGCACTCGCGGCCGCGGTCACCGCGTCGGGCCGGGCGATCGGACTCGATCCCAATCCCGGCATGGCCCTGCTCGCCCGGGAGCGGACCGAGGAGGACGGCTCGACCGCGCAGTTCGTGGTCGGCGACGCGTATTCGCTGCCGTTCCCCGACAACCGTCTCGACGTCGTGCGCAGCGAGCGGGTCTTCCAGCACCTGAGCGAACCGGACCGCGCGGTGGCGGAAGTGGTCCGCGTGCTGCGGCCCGGTGGGCGCGGCGTGATCGTCGACAGCGACTGGGGCACGGCGATCATGCACCCCGGCGATCCCCTGGTTCTGCAGAAGATCATGGACGTGATGCTGGCGCACACCGCCAACCCGCACTCCGGGCGGCTGCTCCCGGGTCAGCTCACCGCCGCCGGACTCGTCGTCGAGGACGTCGGCTCGGAGGCGTTGATCCAGGATCCGGCGGACGTGACCGGCCCCCTCGTCCAGATGATGACCGCCGCCGCCGTCGCCGAGGGGGCGATCACCGACGCGCAGCGCGAAACCCTGCTGGACCAGCTGACTGCCGCCGCCCGCAGCGGCGACTTCCACATGTCGGTGACGATGTTCGCCTATCTCGTCCGCAAGCCCTGAGAAAATTCACCCTTCCGGCATTCGGAAACCGAGTGTGGTGGATCACCTCCGGTGCCGCACAGTGGTGGGGACGACGCTGCCGCCTCTTCGAGTCCGGCGTCACGAATTACTCAGCAGCCCAGCATCTTCCGGAGGCACTCATGTCCACGATCGCTCGCAACCAGTGGTACGTCGCAGCCTACGGCCGTGAGGTCGGACGCGAACTGTTCTCACGCACCATCTGCGAGGAGCCGATCCTGTTCTGGCGCACCGAGGCCGGCGAGGCCGTCGCGATGAGCGACCGCTGCGTGCACCGCCGCTACCCGCTGTCCGAGGCGCCGAGCCGGCTCGACGGCGACTCCGTGGTCTGCGGCTATCACGGATTCACCTACGGCAGCGACGGCGGCTGCGTATTCGTGCCCGGCCAGGCCCGCGTTCCCCGCACCGCCCGGCTGCGCTCGTACCAGGTGGTCGAGCAGGACTCGTTCGTGTGGGTGTGGATCGCCGACCCGCAGAACCCCGAGCAGGGTGATCCCACCCGCATCCCGCGCGCGCCGTGGATGGACTCCCCCGACTACACCGTCGTGTCCGGCATGGAACCGATCGACTGCAACTACGGTCTGCTCGTCGACAACCTGATGGACCTCTCCCACGAGACGTACCTGCACGGCGGCTACATCGGCACCCCCGAGGTGGCGGAAACCCCGATCACCACCGAGATCGACGAAGACCGCAACGTCATCTACGTGTCCCGGCACATGGACGACGCCGAGTGCCCGCCGTTCTACTCCACGTCCACCGGCATCGAGGGACGCATCACCCGCTGGCAGGACATCGAGTACACCCCGCCGTGCCTGTACCTGCTGCACAGCCGCATCGCCCCGGTCGGCGCACCACTGCCCGGCGACGACGGCTCCGACCCGCACGCGTTCCACAGCGAGATCGTCTACGCGATCACCCCGTCGACCGAGAACTCCACCCTCGACTTCTGGGCCGTGGCCCGCGACTTCGCGCTCGGCGACGACGCCGTCACCAGGTTCCTGGCCGAGAACAACCGCACCGTCGTCATGCAGGACGTCGTGGCGCTGAACATCCTGCAGCAGGCCCTCGACACCGAGAAGGACGGCTACCAGGAGTTGTCGATCAACATCGACGCCGGCGGACTCGGCGCCCGCCGCCTCCTGAAGAAGCTGGCCGGCGCGTCGCAGGCCGTCGCCGCGGCGGGCTGACCGATGGAACCGACGAGGATGCTCCGCGGCACCCGCGTGATGCGCATCGTGTGGCTGCCGGGTTCGGACCTGCTCGAGGGCGAGTGCCACTGCGGCGCCCGCCACGTGGCCGAGGAACCCGCCGCCCTGTGGGAGTGGTTGCTCGCCTGCCCCGACGGCCACCACCCCGTCGCCCCGCCGGTTCCCGCCGTGCCACTGCACGCCGCGCCGGACTCCGCTCCCGTTCCCGTCTGACCTCCCGGAAGAGATCGCCATGCCTACCCCGCCCGAACCCGTGCTCGAACTGGAGCTGACCACCCGGACCCTCGGCGCCGACGGCGTCGTCGTGCTGGAATTCCGCGACCCATCCGGAGCCGACCTGCCCGCGTGGACGCCGGGTGCGCACGTCGACCTGGTCCTGACACCCGAGCTCACCCGCCAGTACTCGCTGTGCGGCGACCCGGCCGACACCGGCACCTGGCGCGTCGCCGTGCTGCGGGAGGCGATGGGCCGCGGCGGTTCGCAGTTCGTGCACGACAAGCTGAGCGAGGGCGACCGCGTCACGATCCGGGGTCCGCGCAACCACTTCGAACTCGAGCCGTCACCGCGGTACGTGTTCGTCGCCGGCGGCATCGGGATCACCCCGATCCTCACCATGGCGCACGCCGCGGACAACGCGGGCGCCGACTGGACCCTCGTCTACGGCGGACGCAGCCGCAGTTCGATGGCGTTCGCCGACGTGCTCGCCGAGCGGTTCGGCGACCGGGTGGTGATCCACCCCCAGGACGAGCACGGGCTCATCGACCTGCCGGGGCTGCTCGGCGACGTCCGGGAGGACACTCTCGTCTACTGCTGCGGGCCCGCGCCGCTGCTCGACGCGGTCACCGGTCACTGCGACAGCTGGCCGTCGGGCGCGCTGCACGTCGAGCGGTTCGCGGCCAAGGACCTCGAGGAGCCGGTCCGGGCCGAGGGGTTCGAGGTGGAGCTGACGCTGAGCGGCAAGACCGTCACCGTGCCGCCCGAGCAGTCGATCCTGCAGGCCGTCACCGCCGCAGGCGTCCGGGTGCTGTCGTCCTGCGAGGAGGGGACGTGCGGAACCTGCGAGACGCCCGTGCTCGGCGGTACTGTCGATCACCGGGATTCCCTGCTCACAGCGGACGAGCAGGCAGCCAATGACACCATGATGATCTGCGTCTCGCGTGCGAGCTGTCCACGCCTGACGCTCGAACTGTGAGACGGAGACCGAGCAATGGCGATCACCGGTTCGGTGACCATTCGCTCGTTGCGGCTCCTCGAGCTGTTCACCCCGGCGTCGCCGCGACTGACCCTCAGCGACCTGTCGCGCAAGTCCGGGTATCCGCTGAGCACCGTGCACCGGCTGACCAGCGACCTCATCGAATGGGGCGCCCTCGAGCGTGACAGCAGCGGTCGCTTCACCGTCGGGCTGAAGCTGTGGGAGATCGCGTCGCTCGCGCCGCGCGGCACGATGCTCCGCGAACTGGCGATGCCGGTGATGGAAGACCTGTCGCAGATCACGCGGGAGAACGTGCAACTCGGCATCGCGGAGGGCACCGAGGTCGTGTTCGTCGAACGCATCGCCGGGCAGAAGGCGGTGCCCGTCCAGACCCGCGTCGGCGGCAGGTTCCCGCTGACGGCGTCGGGCATCGGGCTGGCCCTGCTCGCGTACATGCCCACCGACGTGCAGGAGCAGGTGCTGGCCGGGCCGATCGAGAAGTTCACCGAACGGACCGTCACCGACCCCGTCGTGCTGCGGCGGACGCTCGCCGAGATCCGCCGGTCCGAGGTCGCGATCAGTGACCGTCAGGTGACCATGGACGCCGTCTCCGTCGCGGCCCCGATCTTCGAACGTCCCGGAACGGCGGTCGCGGCCGTGTCGCTGGTGGTGTCGGCGGAGGGCGCGTCGGTCAACGCGCTGGTCCCGCTCGTGCGCGCGGCAGGCCGGACGATCAGCCGCGCGCTGCGCCCTCGTCAACCGACGTAGCCGGCCGGGTGCGGCGCTCCCAGGCGCCCGGGTCGGACGTCAACGTGGTGAGAAAACCGGGCAGTTGCCCGTTCGCCACGTCCGCGAGGCTCACGTTCTCGAGCACGGCGCGCAGGTTCACCCGCACCGCAATCCACACGTCCTGCAGTTTGGCGGCCGGTCCGCCGTAGTCGACGTCCTCCGGGCGTTCACCGCGCACCGACGCCAGCGGACCCTCGACGGTCCGGATCACGTCGGCGATCGTGATGTCCTCGGCGGGACGGGCCAGCCAGTAGCCGCCGTCGGGTCCGCGCCGACTGTTGACCAGTCCGCCGCGGCGGAGGTCGGCGAGCACGGCCTCGAGGAACTTGTGCGGAATCGTCTGCGACTGTGCGAGGAACTCGGCCTTGGACGGGGACGGCCCGGCCGCGGCGAGTTCGATCAGCGTCCGCACGGCGTAGTCCACCTTTGCGGTGATGTGCACACCGAATTCCTACCATCCGAGTATGAAAACCGGCAACTCACACTTAGTGATGCGCGTCACTCCGAGGTACATTGAACTGGACGATCGTCTTGTATGGAGGAAGCCGCATGTGGGAGACCGTGACGTCGGCATGGAATTCGGCACTGCTGATGCCTCTGCACGAGCCGGTGACGCTGGCCATCCCCGCATTCGTGCTGTTCCTCGCCCTCGAATGGTTCGCTGCCCGGCACCTCGAGGACGCGGCCGTCGATCCCGACGGACGGTCCCGCCCGGTGCGCGGCGGCTACGAGCGCCGCGACGCCCGGGCGAGCATCTCGATGGGTGCCGTGTCCATCCTGACGACGACGTTCTGGAAGGTGCTGGCCCTGATCGGGTACTCCGCGATCTGGGTGTACCTCGCGCCGTGGCACCTGCCCGCCGACGCCTGGTACACGTGGGTGATCCTCATCCTCGGCGTCGACCTGCTGTTCTACACGTATCACCGGATGTCGCACCGCATCCGCCTGATCTGGGCCACCCACCAGGCGCACCATTCGAGCGAGTACTTCAACTTCTCCACCGCACTCCGCCAGAAGTGGAACAACAGCGCCGAAATCCTGATGTGGATTCCCTTGCCGCTGATCGGCATTCCACCGTGGATGGTGTTCATCGGATTCTCCGTGAACCTCGTCTACCAATTCTGGGTCCACACCGAGCGCATCGACAAGCTGCCCCGGCCCGTCGAGTTCGTGTTCAACACACCGTCACATCACCGCGTCCACCACGGCTGCGACCCCGAATACCTCGACCGCAACTACGCAGGCATCCTCATCGTCTGGGACCGGATGTTCGGCACGTTCCAACCCGAAACCCACCGCCCCACCTACGGACTCACCAAACCGGTGGGCACCTACAACATCTGGACACTGCAGACCCACGAATACGCCGCCATCGGCCGGGACTGGCGGCGGGCGTCGTCGTGGCGCGACAAGCTCGGCTACGTATTCGGCCCGCCCGGCTGGACACCGTCAGGAACGCGCGAAGCTGACCAGGAAGTCGACCGTGCCGTTGCCGTCCACAGTCACGAAACCCAGTGACGGCGGCGTCACACCGAAGTCCGTCCAGGTGACCGGGATGCTGCCCGACGCGATGAGGTCGTCGCCGGAACGCAGCACGTCGACGTCGACGGTCACCGGACGCGACTGCCCCTTCAGCGTCAGCGTGCCCTGCGCGGACACCGTACCCACGGAACCGTCCGCGGGCAGCCCGGACAGATCGACCGGGGAGTCGAGCGTGAACGTGGCCGTCGGAAACGTCGCGGTGTCCATCACGTTGCCGCGGAACTGGCCGTCGCGCCGGGACTGATCGGTCGCGATCGTCGCCACCTGCACGGTCACGTCGCTGGCGGTGAGTTTCTCGCCCTCGACGGTCGCGTTGCCGGTCACATCGCCGGTCGACCCGACCACGGTGACACTGGCGCCGTTGAGGATCTCGTGGACGGTGTACCCGGCCGCCGTCTCGTTGGAGCCCTGCCCGGGTGTGACGGTCCACTGCCCGTCGACCGAACCCGTGGCCGCTTCCGCGCCCTCGGTCGACACCGACGCCGCCGGTGCGTCGTCCTCTGCGATGAATTGGCCGTAGAACCACGGTCCCACCAGCACCGCGAGTACGACAACGACCACTGCGCCGACCAACCACCACAGCTTTTTCATGAAGCTCAGGCTAGTTGCAGCTTCAAGAGGTGTCATCCGAAACGACCTGCGAAAGTGCTGTGAACGAGCGTCATGGGACCGACACACAAAAAAGCTCCCCACCTGCATGTGCAGGTGGGGAGCTTTGGCGGTGGCGGAGGGATTTGAACCCTGCCAGAACTCATGCATAACGGCAGGTAGGACGTCAAACATGCTCAATAAGCTGCTGTTTCGTCCGACTACGTCCGACTTCATCCGGTCGCATCCGACAGTCGAACTGTCCGAATTCTGTCCGGATCCGTCTGGCCTATCCGTCCTTCAGCCAGTCGTATGAGACCCCGGTTTGCGCGGCCCACAACCTGAGCGTCTGCACCGAGGGATTTCTGGATCCATTGAGCCAGCGGCCCACCGACTCGCGAGCGACCCCGAGAAAGTCCGCCATTTCACCCGCGTTGATTCCGGCGTGACGGAGCGATTTGCGCATGCGGTCAGTCAGATCGAATTCGGGAATCGCATCGGATGCGGCGGCGCCCGCTTCGGTATCGATCGTTCTCACCTCTTCGTGTGGTCGCGAGCTGTCCTCACATCATCGCACAGAGAGCACCATCTGGCGACGATGAGACCATTGGTCACAAACTAGACATTTGGTCTGAAATGGTTCATAGTTGGTCACATTAGTGACGTTTGGTCACTCACTTTCAACCGCCTCAAGGAGTGCGCAGTGAGCATCCGCATCATGACGTGGGTTCTGGATTCGGCCCCCGTCACTGACTCCACCCAAGCGTTCGTCCTGCTCTGCCTGGCCGACTACGCCAACGACGACTCGGGCGTGTGCTGGCCTTCGCTCGCTCGGATCGCGGCACGCGCTCGGTGCTCCGGGTCCACCGCCCGACGAGCGATCCGGAAACTCGAAGATGCAGGACTCGTGATCAGGCAGGAGACGACCAACGGGCGCGGCACCAACCGCTACAAGATCGTCATGAACCCCGGTCAGAATGACACCCCTTCCAATCCGACAGGGATCGCCGAGGCCGCAGCAGCGCAGAGTGCAGTTATCCACAACGCCAACCTGACACCCCTTCAATCTGATTGGGGTATCGGCGGGACCCCGGTCAATCCGACCGCCACCCCTGGCACTCACGACAGGGGACCCCTTGCACCCGTGACACCCGAACCATCACTCAACCCTCACGAACCGCCAGCGGCCCGCAGCGGCCGAATCGCCCAACTCGAATCAGCGGCGCGGTATGCAGGGCTGTCCGCCCGCTTCGATCGGATCAACGAGGTCGAGTCCGTAACCCTTGAGTCGCTCCTCAAAGTCCACTCCGTCGAAGCGCTGATCGCCCACGCCCGATCTCAGCACCGAGCCGACAACCCGGCGCGTTTCGTCTCGGCCTGGATTCCCGGCTGGCTCGCCCTGCCGGTCGCGAACCGCGAATCCGTCGATGCTGCGCGCCCCAAGTGCGGTAGGTGCGACGAGTTTGGGTGGATCGGCGAGGACGAGCACGGCCGGATGATCCGCTGCGAATGCCGTCTCGGTCATGCGATGGCGACACGATGACGCACCTGCAAAGCGCCCTCGACTACCTCAACCAGTTCCCGCCCCACACCCCCGCGCGCGCCGCAGCCGACGGCCTTATCACCCTGCTCATCGAGAACGGCACATTCACCTACGCCGACCAGCACGAGTACGAGCGCTACATCGCCCCCAGGAAGGTCTCCTGATGTCCAGAAAGTCATCGCCCACCGCAGACTTCTTCATCCGCAACAAGGAACGAGCTGACGCCATGAAAGCTCTCGACACCTTCTTCCGTGCTGGCGGCGAGGACCACAAACTCCTCACCGTCTTGGCGATCGACAACCCCGATATCCTCCTAGCCGCCATCGAGCAGGCGACCAAGAACCTCGACCGAGCGAAGAAGGCAGACCAGTGAAGCGCACCCTCGACGCCAACGCCGCATACGCGATCGCGTTCCTCGCCTTCGCACTCAGCTACTCCAAACTGGTCGACCTCGCACTGCGCGCCGAGTACGGCCTCATGGCATACGCCTGGCCACTCATTGTCGACGGCCTCGCAGTGATGGCAGCTCGCGGAATCCTGCGACTCACCGGTGCGCCGCAGTGGTACGCCCGCGGTCTGCTCCTGGCCGGCACTGCGATCTCAATCCTTGCTGCGATCCTCAATGCGACGGTCCGACCTGGTCCCCTCCCCGACCCCGCAAAGGCCGCGGTTTGGATCGTGCCCGCCCTGTGCCTGCCTTTCGCATACGAACTCGCCCGCAAGCTGCAGGCGTCACACCTCAACAGAGCGACGCCGCACCACACGCCGGATCTGGCGACATCGCATATCGACATTGCACCCGTCGCAGTCGACGAGGTCCAGGACGTCACACCTACGACGGAGCCGTCGGAGCACGACGAACCGTTGCGCCTCATGTCGCAGATCGGCGCAGAGCCGCCGCGTCGCAAGTCAGCGCGCCGCAAGGCGGACTGGACCGATGAGCAGAAGGCCGAAGCGTTGCGCCTCGTCGCAGCTGGGGTCTCGCAGCGCGAGGCGGGTCGCAGGATTGGAGGAGCGTCGGGAAACTCAGTGCGCAGGTGGGTGATGGCGCAGGCCGTCTAGGACTGGGGCCGGTTGGTATTCGAGCGCCGGCCCACCGGTCCGCACATTCACCATCGGCCGAAGACGCTGCCGAACGGTCGCCCGTAAACAACTTGGGAGTGGCAATCCGCTGGCCCGAAGTGCGGCTCCGCGACCAACCCGCGAACGAGATCATGAGCAATGTGGCTGAACGCGACACTCACCGCCCTGGCACCGCCTGCTCTGCAGTTCAGCGAGAATACGAGCATCCGTCATGACCGACGAGCGGGATACCGCACTGCGGAATCGGCTACCTATGAGTAACCTACCGTTAGGTAACCCTAATGGAGTGAGTTAAGCCACGGTATGACCCAGGTCTCTTGACATACCGTCGGTTCGTGAAAGTATTCACAAGCAACAATGCGGAAACAAACCATGAGCATTGATTGAACTTCCAAAGACTACGAATTGGTGCGGATGCACCCTGTTAAGGAGCAGAAGGATGGACTGGCGCCACAAGGCAATCTGTCGCGACGAAGACCCCGAGTTGTTCTTCCCTGTGGGCAACAGCGGTCCGGCTCTCGCGCAGATTGCTGATGCCAAGGTTGTCTGCAACCGCTGCCCGGTGACCGCCGATTGCCTTTCTTGGGCACTCGAGTCGGGCCAGGACGCCGGCGTGTGGGGTGGCATGAGCGAAGACGAGCGTCGCGCACTCAAGCGCCGGAACGCTCGGACGCGCGCCCGCACCACCGTGTGATACTTCAGAAGAAGACGGGCCCGGCACCATATGGTGCCGGGCCTTCCGCTTGTCCGACAGCGGATCACGACGGTGAACTCTGTCGCCAGTTGTTGATGCGACCAACGAACCGACGAACTGTCACCGCCGGATGGCGAGCCGAACCTGTTCGAGCACCTTCCGGGCAAGGAGCGGAGGAACAGAGTTTCCGAGCTGGGCTTGGATGCTGTTTCGCGTTCCAACCAGCTCGAACTCATCGGGATAGGTGAAGAGACGCTTCACCTCATTCGTGCGCAGACGACGGTTCTCCCAGTGGAACGGACCGACATTCGGCCCCGGCTGCGCCTGGATCGTTGGTGAGGGCTTCTCGGGATCGAGTTTAAGCAGGAAAGACCAGTAACGGCTCCGCCATTCGAAGAGAGGATTCGGGTGGCCCTTCTCCTTCGTGTAATGGAGGTAGTTACTTCCTGGGGGGATGTCCGTCAGCAGCGGTCCATACTGTCCGCCAACTACTTCCTCACGCTCTGGGTCTGTGACCAGGCCCTCAAGAGCCTCTCCGGTCGTAACGTGCGCACGCGCAGCGTTGCCACTTGCGCGCCGTTCCCATTGGCCACCATGTGTGGGCTCGGGATGCTCAGGCAGAGGTGATCCTTTGGGTGTGCCAATCACAAAGAGCCGTGGCCGCGACTGCGGCACGCCGTAGTCTGCGGCGTTCAAAACCTTAAGCGCGTACGCGTATCCCGCCTCGTCGATCTCCTTGAGTAGCCGGGTCAACGCAGGACGGCTTGCCTTGTTGTTGTAGGTCAAGGCGTACACGTTTTCCAGAACGAAAGCACGAGGCTGGGATTCACGGAGAACTCGAGTGTATTCCTGCAACAAGGAAGCATCGGGATCGAGGCCCGAACGCTTCCACTCGAGCCAGAACCCGCTCTTCGAGAATGGGGTGCATGGGGGGCCTCCGATCAATAGATCGGGGCGTTGGCCGCGCCGCAAGCCCGCGGCCCGACAGATCTCGGCTGTCGAGGTGTCAAGAATGTCCTTCTGAATGACAGGTGAAGCCAACTTGGGGAAGTTCTTCTCCATTGTCAGCGACGCGTCGCGGTCACGTTCAACCGCTGCCCGCACGTCGAAACCTGCCTGTTCGGCGCCCAGATCGAGGCCACCAGCTCCAGAGAACAGGGAAATCGCGACGCCGTGAGTACTTGCCATGCCCGAAAGCATCCCATGTCGCACTGACACTCTGCGTCAGCCCCGCGTGTCGATGGCCGCGGCGTGTCGATAGCCGCGGTCGCTCTGGGATGTCGCAGCACCTTAGAGTGCGTTGCTGGACGACCCGCACATGAAGGAGAACGACAGTGGTTTCACCGAGCCCCTCCAGCGACCTCGCGGGCCGTTCATACGCGCGGGTCTACGACGTCATCAAGCGGGGTGATATCCACCACATGATCTTGCAGGCCGTCGAGGCATCCGGAGGCCGGCTCCTGTATGCGAGTCCTCCGAACCGGGCACCGGTCTATCTCGGTGTTCAGGGCGATCGTGACGAGCGCATCGGCCTGTTGATCTACCCGTTCCGGATGACGCAACGAGCAACCCGGAACCGTCCCGACGACGAAGTACGGGGTCAAATCCGCTACGGCGGCGAAAAATCATGGTTGGAAGATCATTTCGTTGGCCGTGACCTCGCAGGAGTCGACGTCACCCTCATGCTTGGAGTCGATGTCGAGGCCGGTCTGTTCGTCGGACTACAACCATCGCTCTATGACCCGCTCCCGATGGGGATTTCCTTCTACGCCAAAGTCTCCGAGATGCAAATTGCTGCCGCCACGGGGTGGCATGTCTGGGAAAAGGAGAACCAGCCCGGAACTAAACGCAGCACCCCTCGTGGGCCTACAGGACTTGAAACTTTTGTTGGCTTCACCCCAAACCGATTGCTGGACTACGCGCGATTCGAACGCAACGCGACCGACCTCGCGCTCGATCACGCCCTACGGTTTAGTGCCGCCCAGATTGCGACGACCAACAACGACACCACCAGCAATCTGCACAAATTGGAATCCGAGTTCCAGCTCAGCAGCCAGGAGATTCTGCATATCATCTCCACTCGAAACCGCCTCGAGGTCGCCGTTCGAGGCGGTGTCGCCGAGCACCACCTCGAACGAGTCCTGCGTGACGATCCTTCCGTCGTCGATGTTGCACGCCTGGACCAAGACGGTGAGCACGATTTCGATGTGACCCTCAAGGACGGTCGCATGCTTCGAGTCGAATGCAAGAATGCGAGCCCGAAGGCGTACGCGAACGGCGATCTGAAGGTCGAAGTGCAGAAAACACGGGCCTCTAAGAACGACCCCTCGAGCCGCTACTACCGAGCCGACCAGTTCGACGTGGTCGCAGCGTGCATCTATCCGCCGACACGTGAGTGGGTCTTCCGCTACCACACCACATCTAATCTAGAACGGCACCATGAATACCCAGACCGACTGGCTCCGATGCAACGAGTCAGCGAGAGCTGGGCCAAGCAGCTCATGGATGTGCAACCTGCTTGATGTGATCTAAACGGCGTGTCCGGTTCGTCTGGTTGGATACGCGCATGAGAAAGACGATCACTGCGGTGGCGGCATTAGGCCTATTGCTGATGACGGGATGTTCCGACGACGAATCTGGCGACAACAGCGCCCAAGCATGCGAAGACTTCGCCAGATCGCAGCGTGAACTAACGAATAGTCTCCGCGACGGAAGGCTGGACCTCAATATCCACGAGGTCGAGGCAAAGCGGTCTGCCGCAGTCGACTCCATGGACGCTGCCGGCCTTTCGACCAGCAATCCGGACATCAAGGACCGAATCACGGACCTCGTCGAGTCTGCACCCACCAAGACGACCGAGCTTCTCCTGAGCAAGTCGCAGGCCGAAGACTTCAACAGGGCCACGGAGAGCGTCGCGCGCGCGTGCGCGTCTGCGGGAAGCGTGATCATTGTTAACAAGATTCCCATCGTCCGATACATGGGGCCGTGACTAGGCACTTCACAGCAGTGCCACGGCACCGAGGGGCCAGCGATCAGGACTTCCGTTCCGCATCACGCAAATCAGCCATTCGTGAACATCGCGCAAGGACACGCGATAAGACGACGCCGAGGGAAGTCCTTGAGCGAGAGCATGCGTGAGACGGCCTAGTGACAGTTGCCACAATTTGCATCCCTACCCGCCCACCAGCGCGAATTGCCCCTGCCCTCGCATGAGGACAGGGGCAATTCGTTTACGCTGCGATGTCGCCGGCCCACCAGTTGTCGACGAACGGCGACCAAGAGCTGAAGCCGAGCGAGCGGCGCGATGTTCCGCCCCAGCCGGTGGAGCGATGTGAGGTGTCGCGGGGGTAGGTGTCGGCGGTGTCCGTCCAGGACAGCCCGGACACCGGGCCTCCGTTGACGAGTCCGGTGTACACGTTCCCCGATCGACGGAGTTCGAACGTCCGGCCGGCGGCCTGCGACGAGGATCCGCTCGCCACCACAGTCTCGACGCCCGAGAGTCGGCGCACGATGTCGAGGGTTCCATTCGTCCACCGCAGGTTCATGCGGTCGTCGGTGGAGGTGTTCGAGCCAAGGAACACCCACGTCGGCCAGGTGTTGTTGGTGGTCGAGATCTGACCACGCACGTAGACGTCGTCGGTGTTCATCGGGATCGAATGCCTGGCGTGCGCGTAGCGGGTTCCGTCGGTGGTGTTGCCGAACACCAGCGCGGCATTGCTGTCGATGTAGGGCAGGTAGGGACTCGACCCGTACGACACCCACGGCGACGTCAGGTAGCCGTTGCTGCGGTTGAAGTCGTCGAACAACTCGACCGGCGGTGGCCACGCCCGCACCGCAGCACCGCCGACGCCGACCATGAGGCGAGTGGCCGCGACCGCCGTCCCGCCGACACCGACCATGATTCGCGACGCGTCGGCGAACGCCGAACCGAGTCCGACTCGGACGCCGCTCACGGGACCACAACCGCGATGAATCCCCACGCGTTCTTCACGGCCGCCGACAGCGCCGCGTACTGGGCTTCGGTGTAGATCCCCGCCGTAAGCCCCGCCTGCCCGCTCACGTGCGCGACTCCCCCGATCCCACCCGCAGTTCTATTGCCCGCCATCGCATCGCCCGCACCAGCGCCCACCGCAAGGTTCGACGTTCCGGCGCCGATTGCCATTCGGGCGTCCGCCGATGTCGCCGCCTTCATCAGCGCGCGTCCCGCGGCCCCGGAGTCAGTGATGTCCGCCGAGGAGGTGTCCACCGCGCCGGTGCGACCGTTCACGGACGAGACCGGCGACGCCGGTGTTGTCCGTTCCCGCCAGTTCGCGAGCACCGACGACGGCTCGCCGATCAGCACCCATTCGGTGCCGAGATCGGAGCGCAGCGTCCAGTCGCCGCGCTGCCCGTCGAGAGCGAGCATCGCGGCCTGCGAGGCGGGAACCGGCGTCAGGAATTCGGTCAGTGCCTCGGCAGGAATCTGCGCTGCGAGGACCTTCCCGTTGTTGTCCAGATCCGCCTTGCGGGAGAGTTCCTGCGGCAGGCCGGCGACGTCGGCGAGTTCCACCGCCACGACCACCGACAGGAATTCGGCCACAGTCTGCGCAATCACGATGTTCCCGGCCTCGGTGTAGTGGACGCCGTCGCCGAGGTACAGCTCAGGCGCGTCATTGGGCACGGTGGGCCGTAGGTCCAGGACGTGCCCACCGGTTTCGGTGGCAACCCCTGCGATCGCGTCGACGTACGCGGTCCAGGTCGTGCCCTGCCCGGGGTCGTCGTCGAGCGATCGGATGATGAACACGACCTCGGTGCCGGGACTGGCCGTCGTGATCGTCGCGTGGATCGCGGCCAGGGCGGTCTGCAATTGTGCCGGTGTGCGTCCGCGGTCGTAGTCGTTCGCACCCAGACACACCAGCGCGACGTGCGGGCTGTACGCGCCGATCATCGGACTCAGCGACATGTCCTCCTCGTCCAACCAAGCCGCACACTCGTGGGCCGCCATTGCGCCCCGGGAGAGATTCCATTGCGTGACGCCGCGCACGTCGTCGCCGACGTACTCGACGATGCCGAGGATCGCGAAACCCACCCCCTCCGCACCGTGAATGTTCACGGTCGCGCCAGGGTTAGTCACGCGAGTGACGACACGATCACCGGCGGTGTCCTTCGTGATCGGCGACCCGGCGGCCGGCGTGATGATCATGTTTCCGCCGTAGCCGGTGGTGACGACGTCGACGGCGGTCGTGCCCGGCGACAGTGTCCAGGTGACCTCGTCAACGCGCGCTCCGTCGCCGCGCTGCAGCCACAGCGAGCCGGGGATGCCGATCTGCGTGGTGAGGTCGTCGAGTGCGAGCCCGGCCGGAGTGAGCGTGGCCGGTAACCATTCGTAGTTGCCGGGTTCGAGTGGGGTCGAGGCACCGACCCAGCCCCGGCCGCCGCCCGATACGCCGAGCCTCTGGCGGAGCAGCTCTGCGGTCTTGAGCGGCCACGTCTTCGTCCAGTCGTCGGGACCGCCCGGCTTTCCGTAACCGTCGCCAGTGGAGTCGGCGATAGTGAGCAACCGCAGTCGCGTGGTGCCGGCGGACTGCGCGGCGCTCTTGTAGGCCACTGACGCCTGCGCGAGCGGCCCGTCTGCCGGCTTGAGCACGGCGAGGAGAGCCGGATCAAGTTTTCCTGCGGTGACTGCGCCGTCGACGATCTTCGCAGTGGTGACCGATCCGTCGACGGGCTGCCCGACGTAGGACGCGGCCTCGCCCGCCGATTCGGCGGCGGCCTGGGCGTGCCCCTGCGCGACACCTGCGAACCCCGATGCCGCCTCGGCCGACCCCGCCGCGGCACCGGCCGCACCCGTCGCGGCGGCGAGGGCAGGAACCGGAACCGTTTCGGTGGCACCGTCCGTGCGAGTGAACACCAAGTTGTTTCCGACGATCACGACTGAGGTGTATCCGCGGCCGGGGTCGCCGGGCACACCGAGGATCTCAATCCCCTCGCCCTCCGGGGGCCACGCGCCGTCCCACACGTAGCCGAGTTTGTCGGCGAGCACCAAGTACATGTCTCCGTGCTCGACACCGGTGGCAGGCAACGCAGCGTAGGTGGCGGCGAAGCCGTCGAACCGCATCGAATCTCCGTCACGGCCAGGCAGCGGCACCACGATCGCCTCCGGCATTGTCGGTCCATCCACAACCTGTGCAGCAGTGGTGTGGAGAACCGACACGGACGGGGCGACACCGAATGGCAGGTCAGTCATTGCGGATCACCTTTCCCCGCGTGAGCATGTACGGCAGCTGATCGCCGCCGTCCGGGTGGCTGATGTAGAACCGCACCACGGTGTTCTTCGTAATCACCTCGGTCTGCGCGGCCGGGATCTTGAACCGGCCGACCGCACCGGTGAGGACACCGTCCCAGCGGGTGTACGGCTTCGGCCCGAGCAGGAAGTACACCTCCGATCCGTCAGGCGGGACGAACGGCTCCTTCGTTTCCGGGTCGAGGATGTCGACCTGCTGAACGAACGGCTCGGCCGCATTGAGCACCATGTCCTTCTCGGCCGGCTCCTTGCCCCATGGCTGCAGCATCACTAATCCTTCCGTTTACAAGTCGATCTCGACAGGCCGCGGAGGCACTTCGTCACCGCGGTCCACGATGTGCCGCGACAACCGCGCGATGTACCCACGCAACGCCAGAACGAGCCGGTCGAGTTTGTTGATCGTGCGATCACGGGCATCGAGGCGGCCCTCGAGGTCCGCGACTCTGGCCTCGTACCGGGCAATGTCCCTCGCGTGCTGCTCCTCCGCCTCGGCGAGAGCGTCCCTGGCCTTCGTCAGGTCCTTCTCCAGTTCGGCCTTGTCGTCGAGCTTCGCCTTCGAGAACGCACCGATGATGGTGGCGATGGCACCCGCGACCGCCAGGATCAACGCGGTGAGGACGCCGATGTTCTCGACGGTGAATACCGGCTCGGCGGCGATGGCTGTCGCGGCATGAATCACCGGTGCCCCCTTTCAGCACACCCGTAGGCGAGGCCAGCATTGACTGACGCGACGACCATCGCGATGGTGCCGGTGAGGACCGGCGTGGGCGGGACCGAGAACAGTGCTCCGAGGAGGACTGCGAGGCCGTAGAACGACCAGATGAACACGCCGAGACCGTGGGCGACGACGAAGCCGCGGCTCCGGGCCGACGCGGTCAGCAGGACGAGTCCGGAGAGGACGAAGCCGAGAACCCAGTAGGGTCCGGCGTTTTCGACGTACACGACGAGACTGAGCTGGTCCGGTGGCAACGGGCGCCGGACAAGTTGCGACGGGCCCAGATACAGCAGCCCGACCGCGACCTGCCCGGCACCCAACGAGGCCGCGACCAACCGCGTGCCCAGCATCACTCGCCGCGGAGTTCGGTGACGCTCCCGGTCGGGTTGATCACGTCCGGCACCGTGACGGGGTCGACCGGGGCCAGGCTGGGCAGGCCCTTTGCCGCTCCACGGTTCTCGGTCAGCAGCGATGTCACCACGGAGAGCAGGGCGGCGGTTCCGGCGATCGTCAGCGACGCGGGCCAATCGATATTCGTGATGCTGCCGGTGACCGGGATCGCCGCGGCCAGCGATCCGGCGCCGGTGCGCACGGCCCGGTCGGCGAGGTCGACCAGGAAGTTGCCCGATGTCACGGCCGTTGCGGTGCTCACCGCGAGGATCAGCGACACCAGCGCGGCCAAGGCCGCGGCGCCGAGGAGGCTGGTCCACGACACCGAGACGATCGTGACTCCGGCGCCGAAGAACACCAGCACGTTCTGCAGGAACGATCGGCCGGCGCGGTCGAGGGCGTCGAGCCAGAATGCTCGGGAGTCGAGGCTGTGCAGCTCGACGGTTGCCTCCACGGTGACGGGAACGGAGTTCGGAGATTCAGCCATGGTCACTTACCTGCCTTGTCGGTGAGGAGTTCGAGGATCTTGTCGGTGTTGCGGCGGGCGAGACTCGCCTCGCGGTAGGTGCCGAGGACGTACGAGATCAGCGATCCGCGGCGCGCCTTGTTCGGGCTGTCCGGCTTGAGGTCCGGGTCGTCCTTGCCGTCGAGCAGGTCGACTGGATTGACGTACCCGTCCCACACGACCTCGTTCCAGATGTCGGCGACTCCGGCGCGGAGCCAGAACTTGCCGTCCTTGACGTTGTAGAACACCTTCTGGAACACCTGACGGACCGGGTGAACGACTCCGATCTGGTTGTGGATCTCGGCGATCTGCTGGTCGGTCACGTTGCCTCCTGCAGGCAGTGCACCCTCACCGGGCGGGTTGTCGATGATGTGTTGGACTTCCCGCCGGAATACCGGCATATCGATGCCGGCGGGGTCGATCTTTCCTTCGCTGCTGTATTCCTTGTGGCCCACGACGTCGCCCATCAGTCGGCCCTCCGTCCGAGCTTGCGCATGATCGCGGCGCAGCCACGTTTGTAGGAATCGAGTTGCACGGGGGTCCAGTCAGATCCGTCGCCGCGGGAGACGGCTTCGATGCCGATCGTGTGGAAGTTGGCGTTGTTCGTCGGCCAGCCCGGCCACGAACCGCGCCCGGCGTGCCAGCAGACACCCACAGCGATGACTCGCCAGGTGCCGTCCCGCTCGAGTACCAGCTGCGCCAGCGGGCCTTCGAGGTCGGGGCGTCCGTTCTGGACGATGCGCCAGTCGTTGCTGCCGCCGCCAGCGGTGTGGTGGCAGATGACGCCGCGAATGTCGAGGAAGTCCCCGTGTCCGCGGTTGCGCCAACCATCATGCTCGATAACGTTCAGCCCTTCGGCGCGCAAGACGTCTGCGAGCCAAACGGGGTCACCAGTCCATGCCATGGATGGTCGCCTTTCTATGCTCGTGACACCGCAACCCAGGGCAGGATGCGGTGGTTGTAGTTCAATGCGCTGGGCAGGATCTCGGTGGGCAGCGTGTCGAGGTTGTTGACATAGGCGCACTGCCCGGCAGGGAATTCGCTGCCGGACTGCGCGACTCCGGCTTGCGGGATCGCGGCGATCGTGCGAGTGGATCCGAGGGTGGTGGTGCGCTGAAGCTGCGCGACGGCAACCAGGTGCCCGGGCAATACTTCCTCGGTTGTCGGGGAGATCAGCCGGTACTCCTGCTCGGCGCCGGAGATGGTGTCCTTCACGTCACCCGAGCCCCACATCAGGCGGATCTTCTGCAGTTGCGGGTCCCAGATGTAGACGCCCACGTACCAGGCCGCGAGACCACCCAACCACCCCGACGAGTACCGGCCGGTGATCATCTTCATCCGGTTGATCGTCATCTTCCGATCGACCCGAATGAACGTCAGATCGAGGGTCCGGTTGGCCGGCTTGTACGTTGGAATCTCCAACGACGACACCGGCTCATACTTGATGTCGTGGGAATGTATGCCCGAGAATGTCCCGTCCCCGTCACCGCCGTCAGCGCTGGCCGTACTGGTCGGCCGCGGGACCAGCAGCTGCCGGGAGAACGACGGAATGTCCTGCCCGCCCAACGAATCGGACATCGGCGTGATGATCTCGGTCACCATGATGTCTTTCGCGTCGAGCAGATCCTGTGTGACATAGCTGATCGCCGATTCGGTCTGATTACGCCACCCGAACAGGTCAGCCAGAAACCCGCCGAGCCCGCTGGACGACGATCCGAAGAACGCCTGCCCGAACTTGCCGAGCAAGTCGTCCAGGTTGAGGAACCCCGACAGCACGCTGGTGATGCGTGCGAAGACCTGGGCGAGGATCAAACCGGCCGGGTTCTTCATCTGCTCGGCGAGCTTGCCGGCGAGATCCTCGGTGTCCGCGTTGCCCGACCCCGGTATCGACGGAGTGTGCCCGCCCGGGTTCGTCATGGGGTTTCTCCCTCCTCGCTCTCGCGGGCGTCGAGCTCGTCGAGCTTCGCCCGCAGCGCGTCCCGCATCTCCTTCGTCAGTTCGGGATCCGGGTACTCGAGTTCGGTGTTGATGCTGACCCACCGGCCGCGGTTGTAGGTGCCCAGCGGACCACCGTTGAGCGGCGGCTGATAGTGCACGAGCGGCCCGACATGGATGTCCACCAACCAGATTCCGGACTGCATCGGGGTCCCGACGATGCGGTCTCCCACCAGCTTCACCCCGGGCGGCAATGATCCGGAAGCGATCTTCACCGCGGTGCGGTCGGCGCCGTCGACGATGTGCTCGTACAGTTGGCCGATCGGGTGATCGTCGCCGGTGATGCCGACGCTGATCGCGAGCTGATAGGTGCGAGGCTCGACGACATGCAGCTTCGCACCGAGATCGTCGAAGACGAACTTCGCGAGTCCGTTGATCTGATCCTTCTCGAACCCGATGCCCGGCGATCCGTTGACGTCCGAGGGTGGGTGCAGGAATATCCAGCCCATCGGGTGCATGTCTTCGGGCCAGTCGTGTGGAAACGCGGGATGCGGGATACCCATCTCTGGTGCTCCTAGATCAGTGAGGTGTAGCGGGTGACTTCCCCGCGCATGGTTTCGAGGTGGCGCAGCGCGGTGGTGCCGGGTAGTTCGTCCTCGCGAGAGTCGCCGATCGACAGGTCCCACGTCGGCGGGGTTTCACGGTCCCAGTGCCGGCGACGCTTGACGACGTGCGAGAGCCAGATCCGGTTCGCGATCTCGAATCCGCACCGCCAGCCGAGTTTGTAGTCGCGGCCCATGACGTACGGTGCGTTGTCGATCACTTGGGCGATGAACGCGACGAACCCGCGTTGATCGTGCAAACCCACACGGCCGGATTGCAGACCAGACAGCGACCACGCATCGCCCTGCTGGAAGGTGTGCACGTAGGCGTGCGAACCCATCTTGGCTTTGCGGAACCGGTTGGTGAACCGCTGCCAGGCCAGGATGACGTCCTCGACGGCTTTGTCGAAGATCCCCAAACCCAGGGCAGGAAGACCGATGAGAAGGCCCACGTATGCCAACGCGCTGTTCAGGAGGAGCTTGATCGAATTATTCACCCACTGAGGACTTTTCCCGCCGATGATCACTGTGTGACCGGTCGCTTTGTGGATGGTCATCTTCGAATTGACCAGCCCCTGATGTTGTGACTTCCGCCAAATAACTACCGGCGCATTGACACCCGCGGGCGGCTGGACGCCGCTGTTGGGGTCGGCGATCGTGATCGTCTCCGACGTGCCGTCCGGGTCGATGATCCGTACGACGTCGTTGACGATGTCGAGGATCCCGGATCCGGTGCCGGACAGGAACGACCGCTCGACCACCCGCAGGATCAGGATCGGGTGGGTCAGGATGACATGGTCGGGGAACGGCTGCGGGTCACCGGGCAGCCACCTCTGCGGGACGATCTGCAGACCGCCGTCGTCCAGAGTTGCTTTCACTAGGTCCCACATGTTGTCCATGCGCGCCGAGAGGAACGTGAACTCCGAGGTGTCCGGCCCCTCGGGTGGGGCAACGATCACCTTCCATCGAGACGGGTCGATCTGCGACCACACCGCCGGGGACCACATGTCGAATCCCCAGATCACCAGCGGCTGATACTCGGAACCGTAGTTACGTTGCAGGTACGAGGCGACGACGCCGCGGGATCTGCCCGCCTGCACATCGGACTTCGGGGCCTGTGCCTCCAGTGGAGCCGCCGTGTTCGGTTTCGCGAGAAGGTGCTTGACGTGCTCAAAGTCGTGCAGGCCGATGACGGTGATGCGTTCGTATCCGTCGTCGGCGTCGAACTCGACCTCGATGTCGAGGACCTTGTAACCCATGCGGTCCTCGGGCCCGCCTTCGGCGGTCTCGATGTAGAAGTGGATGTCCTCGTCGACGTCGTTCTGGTAGACCAGCCAGTCGACCAGGGGGTGATCACCGGGGAGTGTGAAGCGGCCCTCCTCGGTGTCGTTGACGACCTCACCGCAGTCGACGGACTCTTCCCCGACAACGTCGGCGATATACCCCCACTCCTTGTCACAGACAACGATCCGGTCCCGCTCGTGGAACCGAACCCGCTCCTGCTCCGCGCGCCGATTGTCGATCTTCTCCGACAGGGTGCTGAGAATGCTCATTCATCACCCCCACGGACGCGAGTACTGGTCGATCATTTCCGCGCGCACCGTCGCCGTGCTCGACACCTGCACGGTGATCGACGCGTTTTCGGTTCCCGGCGGGATCGGCGATCGGAATGTGATGCCCCGCATGATGTCCGGCCACAGCGGCAGCCCGCTGTCGACTTCGAGGGTGCGTTGCTGTGGGTCGGTGTAGACCTTCCACCCCTCGGTCAATGGCTGCGGGATTGTGATGATCCGCGACGAGAGTCCGTCTTGGATCTTTACGGTCCCGCCGCCGGTGCCGACGACGTTGAGCCACATGTCGCGGTCGGTCAGGTTGGTGATCCCGGGGATGGTGAGCACCCCGGTACCGGTGACCTCGATACTGGGGCGCATGCCGCCCTGCCACGCCGGGTTGCACGCGACGATCCGCATGTCGTGAGACATGAAGTGGTTCACCTCGGGGTGGATCGTCCAGGGGTCGTCCGGCCATTCGAGTATCCGAACGTCGAGCCACCGCTCACCGCCGTCCGCCTCGAGGCGTCCCGGTTCGAGCATTGACCACGAGCCCCACCAGTCGGACTCCACACGATCGT
The DNA here is from genome assembly GCF_019378875.1 of Rhodococcus sp. USK10. Lineage (NCBI taxonomy): Bacteria > Bacillati > Actinomycetota > Actinomycetes > Mycobacteriales > Nocardiaceae > Rhodococcus > Rhodococcus sp. USK10. Next base: position 4,970,206 of record NZ_CP076048.1, on the reverse strand, counting down.
GGATCCGACTGGTGGCACCGCGTGTGCCGATGAGCATCTCGACGACGCGCTCGTCCTCCACGGTCTTGCGTGGTGTCGCACCGACCTGATACGCGCCCTTCGACATGATCAGCTTGCCGGGGGGCAGATACAGGCCCTTGGCGTGGTCGAGCAAACCCACATTCTCCGCAGCCGCTTTCGTTCCGTAGAGATGCCACAGCGACTGTGCTTCGTCCACACCGCGATATGCGAGGTCGTGGCCCATCAACGCCTCCTAGATGTGCGCGCGCGGGTCGGCTGTCCGCCACCGCGTTGGATGTCCCGGAACCACTTCTCGAACATTCGGAACATCTCCGCGTTGTCGGTGCCGTGGAACTGCGGAGCGAAGGTATTACCGCCTCCGCCGCCACCGAACGGGGGCGTTGACGGGTCGAGTTGGTCGAGGACCTGGCCGCGGTCGAGGACGTTGGTGAGCCGCTCGAAGTTCACGGTGGTCCGCGGTTCGAGGACCCGCTCGGGCGCGATGATGTCCTTCTGCAACAGACCGACACCGGACGCCCGACCCCCGCGGTCGAACGGATTGGCCTTCTGCATCAGGTCATTGATCAACTTCGCGTCAGCCGCGGCCGCGATGGTCTGGTTCATCCACGGAATCTCCGTATCGAACCCGGTGCCGTCGTAGGCACCGGAGAACAGACGCATCGTCTCCTCCGCAGTCTGGAACCCCGGAGTGAACGGCAGCTGCGTCAGCGCGTCCTTGTTGCCGATAGTCATCGGCGCCGGAATCGCCTTCAGCTCGTTGATCTTGTCCAAACTCGGCGACGCCGCACCGTCACCACCGGACTTGAGCGGCTTCGCGAGCTCCCGCGTGGTGTATCCACCGGTGTCACCGGTGTCCGGTTCGGTGAGCCTGCTGGGGTCGGCGAACACCGATCCACTGAGGCCCAGCTCGTCGAACACGCCGTCGATCAGGATGCCGGTCAGGTCCTGACCGATCTCCTTCACCGATTTGACCCGGGCGTTGTCCGACTTATCCGACTTCTTGTTGCCCTCCTCGAGGATCCGCTTCTGCGTCTCCTTCAAGCGGTTCCGGGCGTCGAAGACGTCGAGGTCTGCCTTCTCCTTGTCGTCCTGTGTGGCATCGGGGTCGTTGTAGGTGTCGTCCCGCTGCAATTCCGCCTCGGTGATGGCCATCTCCGCGCGCCGCAACGTGATCGAGTCCTCGTCCATCTCCCCGGCGAGATCCGGTGCCGGTTCGTAGGTTCCGGTCTGGTTCGCCTCGTTGCGCTTGGCCTCGAGACGCTCGACCTTCTCCACCGCCTTTTCCACCCGCAGCTGAGCCTGCTGACGGTCGGCGTCGGACTTCTTCTCGTTCGCGTTGACCTTGTCGCGAGCCTCCTCCGCCTGTGTGACCGCGACCTTGGCGGACTCGAGCGCGAGCTGGTCCTTCTTGGTCCACCGTGTCGCGGACGAGGTCCGCGACGAGGACAGTCCGTCATAGGACCCCGCGGCCCCGCTCTCGTCGAATCCGCCGGCGATCATCTCGACCGGCAGGTGGTACTTGAACGGGAACTGCGCGTCCTCCGCCTTCGCTCGGCCACCGTCGAGACCCGAGCTGCCATGAGCACCACCGGACTCGACCGCGTGACCAGCCAAGGTGGCGGCCATGTGCTCCTGCGAGACACCGACGTTGAACGGCGACGTCGACGACAACCCGCGCACCAACCCCGCGGTCTGCCCGTCGGTGATCGAGTATGTGGTGTAGATCCGCTTAGTCGTCTTGCCCAGACCCATCAGGATCTGCTGCACCCAGCCGATCAGACCCGAGCAGTCGAACCGCTCCGGGCCGACACCACCGAGGAGGTACTGGTTGCCGTCGACGCTGCGGACGGCGTCCAGGGCTTCGCCGACGGTGCCACCGTCTGCGTGCTTCGGCAGGGCCTTGTCCAGCCACGGATCGTCCCAATTGACGGCTTTGAGGAGCCAGCGCCACTTGCTCGCCGACTTCGCGTTCGTCACTTCCTCGCCTGGTGAGACCCACGACGTCGGGATCCTCGTGGCCTTGTCGAGACCGAGGACCTTGTCCTGACGCGGGCCACCGGGCCCGGTGATCGTGCCACCGTCCGCGTTCTGCGGGACGTTGAAGTTCAGGCTCGGCCCGCCCAGCCCTTCCCCCGCGGAGGGAACCGTCACCTGCGGAGTCGGTGTCGGTACCGTGCGGGGCTTGGTCAGGTTGTCCAGCAAGGTGCCGATGTAGCCGAGCTTCGTCGCGGCCTCATCGGCGCCCGTGAGCGCGATGTGCGTCGGGATCGTCTCGGGGAACAGCCCGTACTGGTTGGCGAGAGCGATGGCCTTGTCGAGCGCCATGCCAGATTCCACGCGCTGACGAATGAACTCGTCCCGGACGCGGAGCCCGGCCTGCTCGGCGACCGCCGCAGCTTGCTGCTGCGACTGCCCCTGCTGGATCGCGGACTGGTACGCGGTCGCGCCCGCCTGGTCGAACGCGGACTGCACCTGTTTCATCTGGTTGTACAGCTGCGAACCGGCGGACGTGGCGGTGTTGATCTTTCCGCTCGCGTCGACCACACCGGACCCTGCGGTCGCGGCGGCGTCGGAGAAGCCGCGCAGCGCGTCGTTCACCCGCTGCTGGGCGTCCTCGGCGGTCATCTGGTCGCCGCGCAGTCGGCCCATCGACGCCGTCAGACTGTCGACTCCGGTGGCCGCGGACACGGCGCCGGTGTTGATGTCGTCGAGCGAGGTCTTGAACCGGCCGGCGGACGACTGCGATTCGATGATCTCGGCCCGCACCTGCGAGTACTTGTCGACGAGGATCTGGCCGCCCTCGCCCGACTTGAGCAGTGTCGCGCGGAAGGCTTCCCACTGAGTCGAGCTTCCCGTGACCGCGGTCGCGAGGTCACGTTGACTCAGGTCGAGGTGCTCGAGCGCGGCTTGCGCCTTGATCGCGTCCTCGCCGGCGTCCTTCAGGCCGAGAGCGTCGCCGATCTGGTTGCCCTGGCCGAAGCTGAACGATTCCTTGAAGAATGCGGTGACGCCCTCCCACTTGCTCGGCATCCGCTTCGCCGCGTCGTCGAGGTCCTGTTCGATCACCTGCAGCTGGCCGGACACCGCCGACTTCACACCGCTGTCGATGCGGCCCTCGGACTGTCCGAAGGCATCGGCCAGATTGGACCGGAACTCGACGATCGACTTCGCGTACTTGCCTGCCGCGCCCTGGTTTTCCTCAAGCTTCCGGTTCAGGTTGCCCGACGCCGACACGAACGCGCCGATACCGATCGCGGCGGCCGCGAGGCCGAGGACCACGGGGCCGCCGACGACACTGGCCATCGACGACAGGCCCGACCGCAGGCTCGCCAGCCCCGAGGACGCGGCGCCCTGAGCCTTCGCGCCGAGGGTCGCGACACCCGCAGCACCGCGCTGCATGCCGCCGACGAACATCCCGGAGTTGACCGCTGCGGCCCTCTGAGCGTTCGCGTACGCCATCAGCGCGGTGGTCGACGCTGCGGTGGCCGCTGCTTCCCGCTGCCGTGCGATGGTGGCCGCGATGCGCTGGCGGGTTGTGAGCTGCTGGATCGGTGCCTCGCCGCCGAGGGCGACGATGTGGGCACGCATGACGGCGGTCTGCGCCTTGATCGCGGCAGTCATCGCCATACGTGAGGCGATGTCCGCCGGCATCATGATCGCTGTCGCGACCCTCGCCATGTGGAATCCGGTCTCGGCGACCTGGGCGATCGCGAATCCGGCGGCCAATCCCGCGAGGGCTGTGGTCGCCAGGCCGGTGTGGTCGGCGAAGAACCCCATCACGTTGCCGAGCGCCTTGATCCCGGTCACCGCGACGGCTGCGGTGTCGCCACCGAGGGAGGCGAGCGCGAGCCCGCCTTCCGCTGCCACCGAGCCGACCGACTTCAGGACATCGGTGAGGGTGTTCGCGCCCGACTCGACCTTGCCTATCGTCTCCGATGCGCCGTCACCGGCACCGCGAACGGTGTCGAGGAACTCGGTGAACTTCTCACCGGACGGGGACTTGACGACCTCCCAGAGCGCCTGCGCCCCTTCGCGGATCCGGAACAGGATGTCGACGACCTTCGAGTCCTCTGCGAGCCCGAATGTCATCTCGGAGCCCTGGAACTCGCCGTTGGCGAGGATCGACCAGACTCCGCGCAGTCCGTCGACGACCTCGCGGGCCTTGACGCCGAACTTCTCCATTTTGGTGGCGGGTCCGTCGATCGAGGCACCCGAGGTCATGAACGCCTGACCCATCTCGGTCAGACCGGCCGCGGCTTTCTCGGCGCCGGCCTTCAGATGTGGGGTCACCTTGTCGGTGAACTCCATGACCTTTCCGAGCCCGGCCTTCATCATGGGCAGGAACGGTTCGATCACCGCGGCCCCGGCGCGCCCGAGGGCGGCCTTCATGTTCGCGAAGGAGCCGCGCAGGGTTTTGCCGGATTCGAGTGCGGCACCACCGATGTTGTCCTGGATGACCTTGTTGAAGGTCTCGGCGTCGACCTTGCCTTCCTTGACCATGTCCGACAGGCTTTCGGCGGTGACACCGTATTCGTCCTGGAGCCACTGGAAGATCGGGATGCCCCGGTCAGCCAGCTGGTTCAGGTTGTCGGTGTAGGCCTTGCCCGAGGTCTGGACCTTGTTGAAGATCGAGCCCATCTCCCCGAGGGAGGATCCCGCGATGGTGGCCGCGTCCCCGGTCAGCTTGAGGTACCTCGTCAGGTCCTCACCGGGCTTGATACCGGCGGCCACCGCGGACGCCGCGATACCGGCCGCGTCGCCGAGACCGTACGCGGTGCCCTTCACCGACGCGAGCGCGGAATCCATGATGGTCTGCACGCCCTCGGCGGTGTGCCCGAGACCGGCGAGCTTTCCCTTCGCATCATCGATCGCGACGACGCGGGACATGCCATGGGTCAGGGCGGTGCCGAGCACTGCGGCGACACCGGCGCCGGCGGCCGCGGCACCGACCTTCAGTGTGGCCCCGAGACCGGTGGCGAGCTTGCTGCCCATTCCACGCCCGGACTTGTCCGCGCTGACCTGAGCATTCGCCAGACCGGCGGTGATCTGTCCGGGCATCTGCCGGGTGTCGGCGACGATGCTCAGATAGCCGGTTCCGAGTTCCACACCACCGGGCACGGGGCACCTCCACTATGTTGTTGTCACGAAACCGATTTCGTTGCCTCCTGCGCAGCGAAGTCGGCTTGCCGTCGCGCCAGTTCGGCGCGGATGTCGGTCACTTTCGCGGGTTTGTCCTCCGCGTCACCGGCCGCGCTCTGGGACGCGAGTGGTGCGGCGATCAGCGTTTGCCACAGCGCGTTTCCGCCCCGGGCGCCGTCCGCGGTGAGGATCGCCAGAAGCATTTCCTCGGTGCGATAGATGCCGTCTGGGTCGACCAGACGCCGGTACGCCGACGTGGCCGGAAGATGCTCGACGATGCACCACAGGTCCCACCACGAGAGCGTGTCTCCGAGATCCTCGAGTGACCGGCCACGGTCGAGGAGATCGGACTGCAAAGCCCCCTCCGTGCTCCTGTCTTCTAGGAGTCGGAGGAGGCAGTCGATTCCCCCTCGGTCACCGGGATGTCACCGGACCAGACCTGCCAGATCTCGTACTGCTCGCCGATGGTCAGGTCATCGACGAGGAGGTAGTTCTCGGGGTCGATCAGGCTGAGCGTGAACAGCATCAACTCGATCTCGGTGGCCTCGTCGTCGCGCTCGCCCTCCTTGAACAGTTCCTTCTGTTCTTTGATCCACTTCTTGCTTTCGAGGACAACAGCTTTCGGGCGGTAATGCCACTTCGGGACATTGAGGGTGTGAACTGCGCCGTCCTCGGTCTCGAACTCGATCTGAACCTTGCTCTTCTCCGCGTGCGCGGAGGTAATGCGGTGGGTAGCCATGTGTGCACCAGGCCTCTCGTGATGTCAGGGAAAGGGGTTGCGACCGGGCCCAGGGGTCCCACCCGGCGGAGGTGGGCCCGGTGCAGTGGGGTGTGAAGCACCCCCGCCGGGTGAGTCCTTACGCGAAGGTCAGAGCCTTCGGCGCCGACGCGCCCGTCGCGTTGGTGACCACGACGTTCGCCGTACCGGCGGCGTGCGCCGGTACCACGATCACCAGGGTCGAGTCGTTGACGACAGCGTGCTCGACGGTGTCGGTTCCGACCTTGGCGAGCGTGGTGCCCAGGAATCCGGAGCCGGTGATGGTCACCAGGTCGCCGCCGGCGGTCCCGACGCTCGCCGGGGACAGGGTGCTCAGGACCGGAACGGCGGGTACGGCGCCGTCGTCGCGGTACTCGACGACGTTTCCGCCCTTGAGTTCCACCGCGAGAGGCTTGTACGTCTTGATCGTGAGCGTGTACTTGGTGGCGTCGGAGTGCAGGTCCTTGACCTCCGCGAGGTTGATCACCTGACCGAGGTCGATGTAGTACCGCTTGGTCTTGATCCCGTAGACCGTGTCGATGACGTGGTGCGAGATCGGCAGCGGTTCGGAGGTGTGGTAGATCGTCTTCTGCAGACCGTGCTGCGCGGTCGCCGGGACGATCTCCACGTTCTGGTCACCGAACGTCGTGGCCAGCACCGCGGGACGGTCGGTCTCCATCATCGTGATGACGACCTGCTCGTCGTAGTTGGTCTGGACGTTGACGAACGTCTCGCCACCCATCATCTTGACGTCGGTGGTGTCACGGGTCTGGTTGACCGCGACCCCGTCCTCGCCAACCGCGCCGTGATCGAGGTATGCGGGATCGAGCGCGGAGAGCGCATCGGTCGGCCTCGGCGTGCCGAGTGGTGCGCGGTGGTAGACGCCGCCGTCGATCGGCGGGCGACCGACGAACGCGTTCTGAACATTCACAGCCATTGTTTTGCCCCTCTCAGGCATTGATGCACCGGGCCAAGAACCTGGTGGTGCGGTGTGGTTATTCGATGGCGAGGGCGAGGACACCGGTGAGTTGGAACCGCTCGCTGCTGGTGTCGGGGTCCAGGTTGTTCACCGGTCCCGAGATGAGTTGCCATCGGTGGATGTAGCCGCCGGCGAACCGCCGGCCCGCTGATTCCTTCAGGATCCGGATGACGCGGTTCGCTCGCCGTTCGGCTTCCGCCTCGCTCGGGTCCCAGCACTCGATCAGCAGCAGTGGCGCATCGATGGCGAAACTCTCTTCGCCGCCGCCGATTCGCTGGATGCGGATCCGGGGCGCGGACGGGTCCGAGGTGTTGCGTGGTGCCTTCGACCCGACGTGGGCCGGGTCGCCGACGGCGGTGAGACCCGCCTTGAGCGCGGCGACGATCACCGGCTGCGCGGCCGGGGCCTCACCCCAGTAGTCGACGGTCATCGGCGTCCCCGGGCTAGCGCACGCACCAGGGTGTTGTTGCGGGCGTTGTCCAGCCGGGCCTGGTATGAGTGCGCGGCGACCACGCCACGCCACCGGCCCGAGGGGTTGCGGCGGCCCTGCTGATCGGACCACGAGTAGCCGTCGCCGCACGCGTCGGCGATCCGCTGGCAGGTCTCGCGCACCCATGCCTGTGTGGCGGGGAGTCGCCGCACCTCGTACAGCGCGTTCGGGTTGGGTCTGAACCTCATCGCTCGACGTCCTCGTAAGAGGCAGCCGCCCACGCATCGCGGTTGTAGACCTTGACGTGCTGGCCGGTCGCTGACTTGATGACGAGCACCCCGGTGTCGTCGACGTCGAACCCTGAATCAGCGGAGAAGGTGTCGTCCGTCTTGCTGAGACCGTGAACGACCCTGAGCTGCTTGGCCATTACCCCACCACCCTTCGGAGATTGACGGTGATCAGTCCCGGCTGCCACCACCGGTTGAGATTCGGGTCCTCCGGGAATCCGATGACCTCGAGGCGTCCGAACCGCGGCAGGGTGACGACGTCCCGGGGGTGGTAGTCGTCGTCGGCGTCGGCGTACATCTTGATCTGCACGATCACCCGGTCGTGGCCGACCAGTTGCGGTTCGTTCGAGGTGGGCGGTTCGGCGCCGAAGATCTTCCGTTCCACTGCCGGCAGCAGGGCGGAGACGGCGTTGCCGTTCTCGTCCTCGCCGCCGGTCTCCGTGAACTCCTCGTACTGGATCGGGATCTTGCAGGCGAAGACTCGCCTCACCATGTCGCCACGCTGACCACACCTTGCCGCCGGTACGGGCGCAGGGCGACCTTGTCGGACCCGGACAGCCACGGGCCGCCGGACAGGGCGTCCGACCCGAACTTGCGGGTGAGCTGGAACGACCCGGCCGACGCCTGCTCCGATTCGAGGGCGGGTTCGACGTCCTCGTCGTCGACACCAAACACCCGGGCGACCATCCGGGACGTGCGCACGGCCACCGTGCGGGGCACCGGGTCGGTGAAGAGCCGTTTACAGTAGCCCTCCACCAACCCGGATGCCTCCTCTAGGAGACCCTCGACGCGGGCGTCCTCGTCAGTAGTCAAGTCCCGGCCCAACCGGTTTCGGAGGTCAGTTCTCGTCGCCAGGACCATCGTCGACCGCCTTTGGGGCGCGGCCGCGCCGCTTCGGCGCGGCGGGACGGTTCTGGTCGCCGTCGATGTCCTCGGGTGGGTCGACCTCGGCCCAGGCGGCGGGGTTGGTGATCTTCGCGGCCGCCCAGTCCGGGACCTGGTCGGCGGGCCCGAACTGAACCGGGTTGCCGTCCTGGTCCTCGACGGTGACGTATCTGCGCAGTGTGCCCGCCATCAGGACACCACCGCGACCATGAGCTTCTTGGCGTCGGTGAGGACCGGCTGCCCGACCGCGTCGACGTAGGTGTGCTTCCGGAACGCCGGTTCACCACCCTTGACGACCACACCCACGATGCCCGGGGCCTCCGAGAAGGAGTACTCGGTCTTCTGCGCTTCGAGCAGCTCGAGGGCCGTCGCCGTGAGCCCGTACCGCATGTGCCCGAGGTCCTCGAGGTTCTCGGGCAGGAAGGACACCTTGCTCTCGGGGTACACACGGGTGTTGACGTTGTCGACCGACAGCTGCGTGTCGTACGGCGCCAACGGCGTCGGCAGACCTTCGGAGGCGAGGAGATCGGTCAGCTCCGTCAGGGTGACGCGCGTGCGGCCCTGAGTCGCGCCGTGGACGGCGTCGATGATCTCCTTGTTCTTCTGCAGCAGACGCAGGTTCTTCAGTCCGGTCAGGAACTTCGCCGGCCGGGAACCGTTGGTGGCGTTCCAGACATCCGACCAGGCGAGCAGGTCGGTCAGCGGAACCGCGGTCGTGGTGTTCGTCCAGGCGGCACCGGCCGGGGCGACCGCGTGGTTCTCGGGCATTCCGTAGTCGGCCTCGCCCTCGAAACCATTGCCCTCGTTGATGGTCAGCTTGCCATCGGCGAGGACATCACCCCAGGCGAGTTCGACACGGTTGAGGACATACCGGGTGAGGTTCTCCGCGTCGTCGTAGACCGCCTCGACCAGACGTTCCTTGAACGTGCCACCGGTACGGGCGAACTCCATCTGCAGGCGCTCGTACTCACCGAGACCGAGCGAGTCCGACAGCGTCGCGAGCGGCACCCGGATCTCGGACCCGACGTCCCGCTCGGAGACGTGGATCGCGCCGTCCGGCGACCGGTACTTCGCGGTGCGGTTCTTCTGCACGATCTCGGCGAAGTCGACCGTGTTCTTGTCGGAGGTGATGGTCGGGAACAGCCGGGACAGAGCGTTGTCGCTCGGTGTCGGCACGCGCCGGACGAAGGTGATCAGCGCATCCGGGGAAACCGGAGCGTCGAAAAAGATGGCCATGATGTGGGACTCCTGTCAGGGAAGGTAGATGTGCCCGGGGTGCGGTCAGCCCTCGGCGGGCGGGACGTACGGGGTCTCGTATCCGACCAGCCGCAGCTGTCCCTTCGCGGCGTTGTCGAGGCCGTGGTTGGCCGGCAGCCGGGACTCGGTGACGAACCCGTGCACCAGCAGGGCGTTGTTGACCTTCGTCTCACCGATCACGTTCACCGAGTTGAACAGGTGCCCGGCAGCGATCTCGCGACCATCGGTGGCGGCCGGGTCGTACGGCCCGTACCGCTTGGTCGCGGTCACCTTGCCCACCACCAGACCGGAGGGGATGAAACCCTTCGGGTAGTGCAGGTTCGCGGTGAACTTCGACACGTCCAGGGTGACGGACGGCTTGTAGTCGGTGCCGTGTTCCGAGGCGAGCCAGGAGCGGTTCTCCACCTGGTGCTCGGTCCGCTTGACCGTGATGCTGTTGTTCATGAGTACCCCCTTCAGAGGTGGTTAGGTTTTCGGGCCGAACCGGCGGTCGGCTTCGGAAGATCCCAACTCTCGGGTCGAGGTCTTGAGGGATCCGGGGTGCCGCAGGTACGGATCAATCTGTGCCCCATACCCGCCCGCGTCGGGGTTGTCCTTCTGGTGCGTGTCGATCGCGGCCTTGATCTGCTGTTCGAAGTCGGCGGCGGCCGGATCGAAATCCTTGACCTTCGCCATGAACGAACGCGAGTCCACCAGAGCGGGCCCAGCAACGCCGGCCGTGCGCAGGACCGCATTCTCGACCTTCGTTTCGCGTGTCACCTTTTGCGACGCACTGAGATCGGAGGCGAGCTTGGCTGGGTCGGGCTCCTGGTCGCCGCCACCATCACCGGTGAGCGCCTGCACCAGCTCGTCGTACTTCTGAGCCTTCGGGAAGTTCTCCTTGCTGCGGTCCTCCCACTTGCGGGAGTTGTCGAGCTTTTCCTTCACCTGTGCAGGTGTCAGGCCCTCGAACAGCTTCGCCCAATCCTGTGCAGGATCAGGGGCGGAGCCGCCGCCGCTCTTCCCGGGCTCGTTCTTCTGGCCGCCGCCGTTCGGCTCACCGCCACCAGTACCGGTGCCGCCGGCCGCACCGCCGCCGTCTCCACCGTTTCCACCACCGCCGTTGGGGTGCCCCTCAGGGTCACGCCGGGGGTGCTGCCGTGCGGCGCACCACCGGACCGGGCTGAACGGATCAGCGATACCGACACCGAGACCGGCGCCGACGAGCAGAGACAGCGTGTGCTTGTTCATGTGATTCTCACTCCCGTGCGGGATCAATCAGCACCGTGCGGCGCTGGGGGTCTGTGTTATCCGTTCTTCGCCATATGGGCGAGGACGGCCTTGACGTCGATCGCGCCGTACTCGCCCACTCCGGGGGTGGCGCGGACCGCGTCGATGTATTGCTGCTCCCACTCCTCCACGTACGGAGGGGGCTCGTAGGACCGACCGGGGCGCACCTCGACGGCCATGCACCGGCAGTGATCGTGGTACCGGTCCCCCGGGTCCTGGCTGCCGCGGCTGCGGGCCCGCCGGCCGACGTCACCGCCGACCCTCTGGCCCTTGGAATTCCGCTTCGGCTCCCACCGCTCGGAGCCCACGGTCGTGGCGGCGCCCTCGGTGCTGTACACCGCACCCCGGGTGGCCATCATCTTGCAGAACGGGCACGCGTTCGCCGACGCGTGCCGCGCCCACCGCGCCCCCGTCTCCATCCGGACGTTCCCGACGATGGTCTCGCGCTGCGCGTTGAAGATCGTGCGCTGCGCGAGCCCCGACAGCCGCGCCAACGCCGCCTTGCCGTCCGAGTACAGCGCCCACGCCGAGGACACCGTCAGCTGCTCCTTGGGCGGCAGCGCGGCGGGTGTCGCCCGGTATGCCAGCTCCGGGGCGGCCTCGTTGTACCACGCCGCGGCGAGGTCCCCGGCCGTCGCCGCGTACGGGTCGATCAGCTCCGGGACACCCTGCCGGATCACCCCGCGGAACGACCGCGAGTCCAGATCCAGCATCGACGCATCACGCCACAGATCGGTGATGTCCTGGACCGCGAGCAGGCTCAGGTGGCCCAGGGTCTCCCGCTGGTCACTGAGCGACGCCATCAGGCGTCCTCGACCGGGACACGTCTACTGGCGAGCGAGGTCACCTCCGGATCGGTGACCTGATTCGCCGCTTCCCGGACGCGTTCGACGAGACCAGCGGCGGTGGCCCGCCGCTTCTCCTCGGCGAGCTGGGCCTGTTCCATATCGGTCAGCCCGATGCGGTCGTAGGTGACCTTCGAGTCCGCCGGCAGGATGTTCGCGGAGACGAGCTTCATCCCCGAGTCCGCGGCCGCCGAGGGGGTCGGTGTCGACGGCGACGCCCACTTGACCCGGATCTTCGCCAGCGCCGACTCGTCGACCCGGCCGTCACGCCACAGCAGCGCCTTGCGCGCGACATTCATCCAATGCCAGCCGCTCTCCTTGTTCCGCGCGCCGGAGCGGCGCTCGATCCGCGATTCGAGGGCCTTGTTCGCATCCGCCGAGGTCGGGTTGTCGGTCAGGATCCCGAAGTACGACGCCGGAAGACCGGAGTCGGAGGCGATCATCGTCGACAGGTACTTGAGGATGTCGATGTACACCGAGGGCGACGACGGCTTGAACTCGTGCATCGTCGGCACACTGACGTTGCCGTTCCCGTCGTCGATCGGCGGGACGATATTCATCCGGCCCATGGTGATCGCCCACCCGAGGGCGTACTTCTCCTCCGGCGACATCGACTCCTCGAAGCCGAAGACCTCCGGTTCCGCACCCAGCGCGGCGCGCTGCGGGGCGGCGAAGAACTCCCGGTGCACCTCCATCCCCAGCAGGGTGCGGGCCGCCGCGGAGATCGTGTACTCGATCGGCGCGGTGATCAGCGACCGGCCCTCGGGGTGCGAGTCGTTCGGCTGGTTGCGGAACTGCTCGACCGGGCACTCGCCGCGTTTGTGCTTGTCCCGCCCGGTCACCGTCATCCGATTGTGACGACCGACCTGCGTGGTGATGGTCTGATCCGGCAGGTACAGCGTCTCCGCCAGCACGGCCCCGGTCGGGGTCCGCACCTGCAGAAGGGCGGCGATGATCTGGTCGGTGACGTAGTCGCGCTGAACCGCCATCACCGAGGGCGACTTCGGCTCGATCGCGACACCGTTCTTGTCCTTGCCGACGACGACGAAACTGGTCCCCGCGACCAGCGTGCTCTCGGTGACCCGGTCCGCCTTCGTCTCCAGCCGATTCTGCGTCGCGATCTCGTCGAGCCCGAGCAGATCCGTGCCCGCCGACTCGAAGGCGATCCAGTTCATCCGCTCGGCGATGACGTCGATGATCGTTGTGCCCCAGCCGATCTTGACCGGCCAGTCCTTGAGCATCGGCGGCACCGCGATACCGATTTGATCGGCGACAAACTCCCCCTCGTACATCGCGTACCGCTTCTCGTTCTTGCGGGCGTAGTAGGCGAGGTCCGACCGCAGCTTCCCCATCAGCCGGGTTTCGTCGTCGCTCAACTTCAGTGCTCGGAGGGACAGTGCAACGGTCACAGTGTCACCGCCTTCCTCGTCTGCCCGGAGGGCAGACGTACCTTCGGGCTGTTGAGAGCGATCCGCGCACCCATCCGGGCGCCGACCATCGTGACCGCGTAGTCGACGAGCTTGCGCGAGGACCGGTTGACCTTGCCGATCGACACACCCCACTGGTTGGGCCGGAGCTTCGCGTTGTAGACGTGCCGCATCAGGAACGGATCCCCGTCGTGAGTGAACACAGGCACCTCCGGCGGCTCACCATCTGCAGGACCGTCGATGTCGAGCGCGGTCTGCATGGCCATCTGGGTGAAGGCCCGGTTACGTTCACGCGAGCCGGGTGTGGACAGGCGCATATCGAACAGCACCGAGTGCCCCGTGGCGCCAGGAGTGGCCCACAGGGTGATCTTGCGGCGGTAGTCGCGGTGGATGCCGTCGATTGTCGGCATCCAGTACAGCGTCTCGGTGTCGTCGTCCTTCGCAGGGGATGGGTCGATCCCGAACCACACGACCTTGTACGACTCGAGCGCCTCCCGGGCCGCGGCATCGACCTTCTCCCGCGGTGCGAGCCACCCCTCGGGGTTCTCGCCCCGCTTGGGCGCCCAATGACCCAGCGACATCACGTGCCCGTCACTCAATCGGCACCCGGACAGCGTCGTGGCATCGCCCGACTTCGAGCAGTCCAGGAACATCGCAATCTGCTCCCCCGGTTCGACCTTCGTCCCGGCCCGTGTCAACGCCGCGAAGTTCTTCGGCGATATCCACGAGTCCTCGGCGGCGGCAAGTCCGTTGTAGTAGAAGCGAATTGCGTCGGACTCCTGCGTTCGGGAGTCCTGCGCCTCGGACCGCAGCCGCTCGAGGTCCGCCCACTCGGCATCCGAGTAGGACGCCTGCAGCGCTTGCATGCATTGCTCGGCGTCCCACACCGCCAGATGAGGCGGTGCCTCACGACTGTCGTAGAGAATGTCCACTTTCTGGTTCGGGTCGGTCAGCTGCGATTGCCAGGCATCGTGGGACAGCTCGGCAACGGACTCGGCGCCCTGGTGGTGGGCGTTGGTCAACTCCAGCAGCCGCGCCTGAATGTCTCTCGGCGACTTGCCGATGTTCCGGCGCGCGACAGCTGCGATGTCGTGGCCACCGTTGGACTCGAGCATATGATGCGACTCGTTCAAGAACAACGCCGTGGGCGGGTCACCCTCGGTCGACTTCACCGACGCCTTGAGCAGCTCGATCTTGGAGCCGTTCGCGAGCATCGTCCGAGTGATGCCGTCATCGATCGCGTAGGCGAGCTTCATCCGTGGCGAGATCATCGCGTTCGCGACACCGAGGACCTTCTTCGCCTGCGCCTCGGAGTTCGCTCCGATCTGCACGAGCGACATCCGATGCCGGCGGCCGACAACCCGCTTCCCGTCGAAGTCGTGCAGCTTCACCGGCCCACACAGCTCGCACATCGACAGCGACGCGGCGAAGGGGTCCTTACCGGTCCCCTTCGCGCCGCGTTTTACTCCCGAGCGGTACAGCCACCGGCCCGTGACCGGGTCGAACGCGTACCACAGATGCATGAACCGCTTCTGCCCGACCGTGTACCGCCACGGCGCACCAGAGAGGGGGTGCACCAGCCACTTCTGCGCCCACCGAACCAAGCCCGGGCCAAGCGATGGCGGCAACAGCTCCAGGCGCTCTGGGTGTGCCCAGGTCAGTGTCGGGTCACCGGGCCAAGGCAACGTCAGCCAAGCCCCGTGATCGCGCTCTGACGGCCCGATGTAGTACCCCGGTGGCAGATCCTCTGTGGTTGCCTCAGCCGCCGTAATCCGTCTGGTAGTCGGCAATGTCAACCACCTCCGCGTCGAGCTCGTCGCCCTCTCCGGCGCGGATCAATTCGATTCGCACACGCCGGCGGGCAACCTCCGTCGTGCCGAGATCGGCCATCATCGTCCACACCTGTGCCACAGACGGCCGCAGACGCTTCAGATCGTCCACGTCGGCGTTGTCGAGCTTCTTGAACACCTTCGACGCGAACGACGCCGTCATCCGTGCAGCTTGCCAATCAGACGGTTCGAAGAATGCCGACTGCCCGGAGTCCTTCAGCGATCGCCACCAGCCTTTGACGACCGAGTGCCACGCGCGGTCCTCGGCCGGGACTCGTACCTTCGCCGCGGCCGGCGCCTTCTTGGTCTCGACACCGTTGTCGTCGGTCTTGTTGCGGCGCGTGCGCGCGGACTCACGCTTGCCGACTGGTCCCCGTGTGCCCATCGCGTTCACCTCCGCAACTTGTGCACGTTTTGCACGACGGCCCTGACGCCGGATGCGCGAACATTTGAATATGCCTGTCGCGCAATACTATTCACAGGCACGGCTCTGATCTCGGTTCTGGCGGGCCGCTCTCGGAGGGTCCGCAAACCCCTCGAAATCGACGTTCGGGCGTCCTGGTATATTTCCGGGCCATTTTTTCCGGAAACCATTTCTGACCAGGAAAAACATCAAAACCCGTACATACAGGGGGACTCTATGCCCTTAGTGGGCATTCGGACCCGGGGGGAGGGGGGTCCCCCCACCCTTCGACGGCGGGTCGATCCGGCCGGGGTGCCGGCGGATGGGTCGGAGCCGACTCCGGGCGGTGCGCGCCTTCGCGGCCTCGGCTGCCGACTTCCGTTTGTGGTGTGGCACGCACAGCGCCTGGCCGTTGGCGAGGTCGAACTCGGCGCCGCCGTCCGCGACGTTGACGATGTGGTCGGCCTCGACGTCGGCGGGCTTCGCGTGTGGGCTGCCTTGGTATCCGCACTGCCGACACCGGTACCCGTCCCGGTGGAGCACCGCCCGCCTCCACCTCCGGTGGGCCGTCGTACCAGTCCGGCTGTGCCCGCCCGATCGGTAGCTCATCTCGACCTCCCCTCGAACAAGGCATTGGGCCGACGTGCTCGGTCGAGGTGCAGTCGTCAGTCCTCGGCGATGATCTTGCGGAAGCGAGTCGACGCATACTCGGACAGACCGAGCAGCTGATGCATGGGGACATGGCCGTCACGAGGGACGGTGTAGCTCTTGGTGACCGGATCACCATCGTCATCCCAGTCGCGCATCGCGCCGACCACGACGTACTCGGTCAGCAGTGCGGAGTCGTCACCGTGGTAGGCGGTGAGCGCGGACTGGATGGCTGCGGTCAGCGCTTCGTCCGCTGCGACTTGCTCAGGTGTCCTGGCCATCGACACCTCCAGCATTTCCCCTGGAAACCACGAAGGCCAACGTGATCTGAAGTCACGTCGGCCAGTGGCAGAACTCTAACGGTTTAGTCGCGGGGTTGTCCAGTTCGACGCTCGGCGCGGGCGCGGCGCGCCGTCTCGACGTGGTCGAGGACGTCACCTGCCCGGTACCGGGTGCGCCCGTCCGGCCCCTCCCTCCGGGGTATGTATCCCCGGTATGCCCACTGGTAGATCGCTTGCGCAGTCATGCCGATCAGCTCGGCCGCCTCGATTGCGGTGAGAAGGTCGTCGCTGTCGACGGTCTGGATCTTCGGGACGACCCAGCCCTGCCCGAACTCGGTGGCCTGGCTGTCGAGCAGGGTGCAGGTCTCGGGGGCAACCGACTTGAGCTGTTCGCGGTACGACTGCAGCAGTCGTCGGGCGATGTCGAGCTGGGTGTCTGCGGGCCATGGCCACGGCAATGTCATCGGGCCGATTCCTTACTCAGCACTTGCGCGCCGATCATGGTCAGTTGCTGGTACTGGGTGTCCGGGAACGTCGACCGGCAGGACTGGCAGGTGACGTCGGTGGTTCCGTGGAAGCGAACGAGCTGGCGGGATTCGCATCTCGGGCAAGGCACCGGCATCCGGTCACGGGGCCGGTCGACGCCGATGGCTTCCCGTGCCTTGCGGTGCACGACGACCAGGGCCCGCGCCAATCCGATGCCGTCGAGTTCGATGCACTCGCGTCCGTCGCCCGCCCGGTTCCACACCCACGCCTTGTGGCTGGGCACGTCGAGCAGGACGTCGATGTTCTGTTCGATGACCGCCAGGCTGGCGGCGATCGCGAACGTTCCCTTCGGTGGGTCTTGCCCGATGGCGATGGTGATTGCGATGGCGCATCGGCCGGCCACCTCTTCGAGTTCAACCATCAGTGCGTCGGCGTGGACGTTGATCGGAACTTGTGGGGTGGGTGAGCTGGCCCGGATCTCGCTTCCGAGTCCGGCGGAGGGGTGCCGGATCAGTCCGTGCAGTCCGAGGTAGTCGTCCCACAGCCCGCCGACTGCGGCGGCGACGTCGCGCATGCACTTCGGGCACAGCGTGTTCGGCAGGGTGGTGACGGCGGGGAGCCATCCGTCCTTCGTGGTGTGCGGTCCGTGGGTGGCGTCCCGGCAGTACGGGCCGGTGCGGCACAGGTGAGGATTCACCGCGGCGGGTGAGTTATCCACAGGAACCTCCTGGGGTGTGGATGCACTTGCGGCACGGGTCGGGCAGTCCGTGGGCGGGGCAGGTGGATTCGTCGATGACGGTCGAGGGCGGTCCGGTCCATCCGTGCCACGGGGATCCGAGGGTGCCGGGGACTTGGACATCAGGTGCTTCACCGGCGTCCCACCGTGGTGGGACAGGTTCGGTGGTGGGAGGAGTTGTGGGTGTGGGTTCAGGAGTTCGGGTTACGGGAGGTTGTGGTTTCCCGCGGCCCTTGCCTCGACGACGTTTACGACGGGAGGAAGGTTCGGGAGCTGGTGGCGGTGACCCTGCCAAACCCTTCCCCTGACCCCTACCCAAACCCTCACCCTGCCCTGACCCTGCCTGGCCCGCGCCCGCGCGCATCCCACGCGCGGGGACACCTCGATTCATGTGGTCGGTGTCTGGTCGGGTGTTGGTCGGCGTCTGGTCCGTCGTCGTGGCCACGGTGTCAGCGGCCACCTGGTGCGGCGGGACATTGGGTGTCCCAGCGGGCGCGGTGGTCGGCGACGGTGTGGGGGCGGACACGGTCCCGGCGTGGGTCTCTGCGTCGGTGGCGGCCTGCGAGGCGGTCTCTGCGTCGGTGGTGACCGGCGAGACGTTCCCAGCGGCGGCGCGCTGCGGCGAGACTTCGGGGGTGGTGTGTTCGCGGGGTGCCGGGAGCAGGGTCATCCCTGCTTCGGCGGGGGTGCGGTTGCCTTTGTGCTTGTTGCAACCGCTGCACGAGAGGACGATGTTGCGGACGCCGTCAGCCCGGTTCGGGTCGACGTGGTCGAGGTTCGGTCGGCGGTCGGGTGAGCGGGTGTCTTTCTTCTTCACCTCGACGGCGCAGTAGCGGCACCGTCCGACCGTGGGGTTGGCGGGGTCGATGCAGTCGCGGGCCCAGACCTGGGCGTGGATTCGTGCGTCTTTGAGTTCCTTCCGTTTGCGTTCGGTGATGCTGACCTGTTCCCGGGTGTTGTACCCGAGATCGAACCAATCGTGAAATAGGTATGTTCCGTCAGCGACCGCGGGGCACCGCTCGCAGCGGTGGCCGGGGGCGTGCCAGAGTCCGACGTCGACGAGGAGCGCCGAGAGTTCGTCGGCCATACCGGCGTTGAGGGTGAGGCGGACGAGGTCGGCGCGGGAGACCACACCATCGGTCTTCGACGCCTGGCACTGGGACCCGGACAGCGTCCACAGCCCAATCGCGGCCAGGCCGTGGAGCCGTCCTTCCAACGCCTGTTCGGCCAACGCCCGCGCCTTGCGGTTGTTGGTGAACTGGTCGTCGATCTGAAACCACATGCAGGTCGCCTGTCAATGCTCGGTGGGATAGGTCGCGGGGAGGGCGCCGACGATCACAGCGGCCCGGCCAGGGGACCCAGGATGTACCGGTTGATTGCGAATTTTCGCTGCCCGCATAGGGGGAACTCAGTCATCAGGCCCGCCTCGACCGCGACGTCGAGCAGAACGTGAACACGGGACGGTCCCGCAACGGCCGATGCCATCGCCAGTGACACCTCGTCGTCGGTGTTGTAGAGCACGGCCTGCGCGGCGCAGCGGGTGACGAATCCGTATACCTCGTTGACGATTCGGGTGTCGTCCTCATGGTTGCGAACGCCGATGACGCGCCAGTGCATTGCGGAGGTGGCGGAGAGCTTCATCCAGGTCATGTGACTGTTCCTTTAGTTCGGGGGGTGTCAGACCCGTGGTGTACGGGCATCGGTCGACCGGTTCCCGGTTCGCCGGGTGCGGGCCGGGTCCTGGGCCCACGGCGGCGGAGTATGGGACGGCGACGGGACCGGTGGCCGGACGTGCTTGTTTCGATCAGGCGACTCGCCGACCTGAATGCTCCACTGCACGGGCCGCCGGGTCCCCCACTCCACCCTGCGAGGCGCAGGTTCCTCACCGAACTCGACCCACGCCGGGAATGACTTCTCGGTCATCTGGGTACGTCCTCTGCGGTCTCGTTGTTGGCGTGGAGGTACCCGCCGCCCATCGGGCACGGGCGCGACGCCTTGTCGGTGTGGTGTTCGACGCGGCCTCGCGCGGACACCCACACCGGTCGCCAGCACACCGGGCACGGGGCATCCGCGACCGGTTCCCAGGACTTGGCTGTCATGACTCGACCGGATCGGGTGTGCGGACCCCGGCGGCGAGGTGGTCGTACCAGCGCATCGCCCAACGAGCATCACCGAGTGCGGTGTGCCGTTCGTTCTCGTCCGGGGTGTGGACGTTGCACGCGTAGCTCAGGTCGTCGCTGCGCCACTGGTACAGCGGCTTCTGAGTCTTCCGGAGGACTACGGATCCGATCTTGGCGTGCAACCAGCCGATGGCCATCGCGCGGGCATCGATCAGGTGGTAGTCCCACCGCGGGATCAGCCTGTTGCGGCGGAGCATCGCGTCGAGGACGGCGGCGTCGAACGCCGGGTTGACGGCGACGATGTGGGCGCCGGCGGTGATCTCGTCGACACGAGCAGCGACGGCGCTCTCTGGGAGGGGGTTCGTCGGATCGTCTGGACTGGGGCCGCCCACGATCACGCGGTTGGGCAGCCCGGCCTGTGCCAGAGCGGTTGCCGCGTCGACAACCTTGTGGAAGTGCGGGCGCACGTCGCGGACGTGACGGTCGTGGAACCGCCCGATCTCGAGGGATTTCGGATCGGCATGCGAGAGGTCGACGTCGGTGACCTGGAAGAGGTACTCGGTGTCGCCCTGGTCGTCGCGGCGGATGAGGGCGATCTCCCAGGGACGGCGGGTGTCGGGGTGCAGGCCTGTGGTTTCGGTGTCGACGAAGACCAACGGAGCGGCTTGTGCGTTCGAGGCGGGGATCATGAGCAGATCGCTTTCTGTTTGGTCGGCCAGGGGAACGGGAGAGGCGGGAAAAACATCACCGTCTCCCAGGGGTGGACCCGGATCGCGGCGATCGCCTCCCGAAACCGGCGGTCGCGGCAGTCCCGGCATGTGCAGATCACCCACACCGTGGGATCCGAGGGCGTCATTCCTCCACCGGTTGCGGTTCACGGAATCCGGTGTCAGCTCGGTCCTTCAGAATCCGTGCCTCGATCGCGGCCTTCGCGTCGACAATCCAGTTCGGTCGCCTCTCGGCCAACTTGACGCCGAAGCCGTATACCCGGTCGCCCTTCCAACCGCCTGATGTGTCGTATCGGTTTGGAATCCCCTTCGGCGCTTCGACATCGACAGTCCACGACACCTGGCGACGCTTGCTCTTCGGACGCCCGAAGAGCTGCCGCTGCAGCGTGGCCTTCACGGGATAGGCACCCTCCGGCATCTGGATCGCGAGTTCGGCAGTGTCGACGTCCTCGTACCAGTAGCGGCGGCGACCGAACAGCAGATCCAGCGGTCGGACGTCTTGCGACCCGGTTCGCCAGGCGGCGAACTCGCCCTTCTCCCAGCTGTTGGCGTGCGTCCAGACATGCCAGTACACGGTGCCGTGGAACAGGTACAGATTGAGCTCGCGTCCCTCGTACTTGTGCTTGTCGCGGCGGGTGAGGAGGTCGGCGAGCTTTCCGCCGCTCTCGATGCCCCAGTACAGGCCGGAACCGAGGATGGTGAGGTGCCCGTCGAACGGTGTCTCCGACGAGGCCGTGCCAACGCTCAGACGCGCACTGAACTCCGGTTTCGGCGAGCGCACGATCGTCTCGAGGTGGCCGCCGAAGAGTTTGGGTCCGTCTTCGAATCGGCGGATCGTGAGGAACTCGCGCCAGTGGATCAGCAGGCCCTTCTTAGGGTGCCGTGCTGCTTCGTTGATCGAGAACCGGTGAAAGTGGACCATCTCTATGCCTCCACTGCCTCGTAGGTTGCGGCGAAGATGTCCGGCTTGCACGGGTAGAACTCGCCTTTGACTCCGCGGATAATCCAGTCGTCAGGCATTGCGACCATCTCTCCCTCTAGGGTCACGATCGCGAGCCGCTGCGGATCGCCAGCGGTCCACGTGTATTCGCCGCCGTTCTCGCGTATCCACGCGGTAAGCGGGTGGCGGGGCCGGACATCGCCGTCCCACTGCATGGCTTCGATCTCGACGGGCTTCTTGCGGAACTTCTGAGCAGGCATGGTCACTCCTTGATGTCGTTGATCTGGGCGGCGAGGAATTCGCAGTAGGTTCGGGGCGCGACACCGGGACCTCGCCGCAGGTGGTAGCTGGTGTGATCGCCGGTGAGGTACCCGCGGGCTCCGACGATGGCATGCGAGTAGGCGTTCCAGACTGCGGGACCGTTTCGCCAGTCGCGGATCGTGGACTGCCAGCGCCCGGTTTGCAGACGCTTGACGATGTCCCAGCCCCACGAGCGCAGGTCGCCGAGCGCGAACGCGGCGGACTGATCGGCGATGGTGCGAAGTGGGCTGTCGGCCGGGCAGCAGGTGATGACGTCGGCGGGATCGGCGAGTTGCCACACGGGGAACTCCGACTGGATTCTTCGTCCCCCGGCGATGCCCCACACGGGCGAGCCAGACACGGCGGGGAGACGGAGGGGGTCGGAGATCAGTCCGACGCCGCGGACGTCGAGTTCCTTCCAGTTGCCGAGTCCGATCTCGTTGGCGATGTTGCCGGCGAGTGCTGCGCCGCCCGAGTAGCCGAGGAGAATGACCGGGTATGGGTCGGCGCGGATCGTGTCGATCAGCAGCTTGCGCCCACCAGCAAGTGCGCGGCCGAAGCTGGATCCGCCGATTCCGCCGCCGACCGGTCCGTACGTTGCCTCCCACGGAACCTCGCGCGCACGGAACCGTGTGGTGTCGAGGTGCTTGGTGACGTTGGCGAGCATGCTGTCGTCGCCCTGGGGTTCGCCGATACCGCGGCAACGGAGGACAGTGATCACTTGGTGGCTCCGTTCGCGATCTCGAGCAGGACGTCGGCATGGCAGGGGTCAGACAGGCTGCACCAGCAGGCGAGGTCGCGGCCCGCGAGCTCGGCGCGGATCAACTCCCGCGCTTCCTCGTTGCATTCCCGAGTCAGCTGATGCCTGTACATGGCGACCACACCCTCGGCGTCGATCTTCTGTCCCGCCTTCTTCCCCGTCAGGTACGTCATCGAGCCAACGCGGAACGGGTTGCCCCACTTCGTCGGTCGTCCCACAAACACGGCACCCTCCGGCATGCGCCAGCCCTTCGTGCGCTTGCGCTGAACCCGTTGCGCCATCACTCACCACCTTCGGGGTCGCGCTCGTCGATGCCGCGGTTGTAGGCCCACACGATGTAGCAGCCGATCGCGGCCATCGCGCCGGCGGTGGCGGTGCATGTGGCGAGGAGCATGATGACCACCTTCAGGATTTCGAAGACCATCACTTGCCGCCTTCACGTGCGGCGAGCAGCTCGTCTTCGCTGAATACGTAGGTGTGGGCACCGCTCGCCTTGGTGCACCGGTACTGCTCGCGTTCGCCGTGCCGAAGATCGCAGTCGAGGCACCGCACGTTGTCTTCATCGACGCGCCGGTTCCACTCCTCGTCCTCACGGTCACGTTGGCGGTAGACGCGCAACTCCGTGACGAGTGCGAGCACCAACTCGGGCGAGGACGTCCAGGCGACCTGGCGGCCGACGAGCCTCCCCTCCACCGCAGCCTTGACGTGAGTCTCCAGCCAATCGAGGTCGATCGGAGGCTCGATCGCAGGGCAGCGCAGACCACAGCGGGACTCGGGGCCGTGATCGTGATCAGCCATCACTGACCGCCTCTGAGCGCGAAGCTGTATGCCTCTTCCCAAGTGGGAAACTCATCCGGGTGCAATGAGTTGTCGATGCGAGCCGCCCTCCACCAGCCGTCCCACTTGTAGACGTGCCAGCGGGGGAGGTTGATCCCAGCGGCCCGAATGGACATCTTGGCGAGGTCTTCCAGCCACGAACGGCCGGTCGAATGCCACGCGCATCCGTTCGCCGGTGTATCGCATTGCCTGCCGCAGCGGCAGCGGTGCACACCGTCGTGTCCGGCAGCCTTGTCGCATGAGCCGTAGCTGCACCATTCGAGCTTTGACTGCTGTCGGCAGCGGGAAGCTGACCTCGTCCGGTTGTGGTCGATCGACTCGGTGCTCACGGGCGCCACCGGGTGATCGCGAAGGCGTAGTCGTCGCCCTTGTCGCAGTACTCGAACCGCCACGCATAGTCGTCGGCTTCGGAGCCCTCGTAGAAGCGAGCCCAGCGCTGCTCAATGGTGTCGGTGAAGTCTCCGAGGTTCGTACCGGCGCAGGTGTCGTTGGCGATCTCTCGGTAGTACGCGTTGACCGCGGCAAGGACACGGCGGACGGGATGGTGACCAAGGATGACGAAGTCGTGGTCCTCGTTGATCGCTGTGACGGCGACTCCGTACTTGACGAGTTCGAAGTCGCTCGGAACGAGGTTGGTAAGCGTGTTGCTCACGGCTGCACCGCCTTCGCGTATGCCTGCTGCACCAGCTTCTCGGCGTAGCAGAGCCACTCGTGGCCGTCGTCGCGTGTTCCGATCGAGTCCGCCTGTTCACGGAGACTGTCGAGCGTCCTACTGAGATCGCCCATCAGTTCCGCAAGAGTGCCTTCCGCCGCCTCGGCACGAGCATCGGCTTCCTTCCGGAGATCGTGTGGTGTCGGCCGGTTGTAGCGGCGGACGCACACGGAGTAGGCGGGCATTCCGCGCTTGCGGAGGTCGAATTCGACGTAGTTGGTGGCGTCGTGCTCGTCGAGCATGGAACCCATCGCGTCGGCCATCGCGACGAGGACAGCCTCGGACTCAGGCCCGCCGGACGTCATCGTCAGGTTCGCGATGCCGTCCTTGACGGACATCTCGCGGATCATCATCTCGTCGGCGGGGTCGCCGCCGTCCGTGTCCGGGAGGAGTCGGGCATTGACGAGGTCGTTCTCGACTACCTCGGCGATCTGCCGGGGCGGCAGCCACGGTGATCGTTCGATCGCGACAGTGATGACGTCGAGTGCGTCGCTCATCCGTCGAGCCCCTCGCCATGGATCCAGCGGAAGAGGTCGTTGAGTGACGAGCGGAGCTGCATCGCCTGTACCCATGTGAGGTCGATCTCGGCATCGTCTTCGTCGGAGCAGATCGTCGGCGGGAGGGTCATCGTCACCGGCGGTGTCGAGACGTCGGCCGGAACGTCGACGGTGATCTCGTACTTGTCCGCGTCTCCGTACGTCCACAGCTTGCGCACGGCTGGCGTCTCTTTCGGTTCGTTGCTCATCTTTAGGTTCCCTTCACATTCAGGATCTGCCGCAGTTCGTGGGTGATCTGGACGAGGTCGGCGGCGTCGTCCATGACGACGTCGATGTCCTTGTAGGCGTCTGGGATTTCGTCGATCCACTCGGGGCCGTGCCGGTACTCGATGCCCTGCATTCGGTCGGCGAGGTCTTGCTCGGTGAATCGCTTGCGGGCGTCGGTGCGGGAGAAGCGTCGGCCGGCGCCGTGCGGTGCCGAGCACAGACCAGGCCTGCTGCCCCTCCCCACCACCACGTACGAGCGGGTGCCCATGCTGCCCGGGATCACAGCCTTCACACCCGGGTGGGCATTCACGGCGCCCTTGCGGGTGAGCCACACGTCGGAGCCGAAGTGCTGCTCCTGCTCGGTGTAGTTGTGGTGGCAGTTGATCCGCTCTTCCTCGAGCACCGGAGGACCGATCCACCGCCGGAAGACGTTGACGAAGCGGTCCATCATCTCCGCCCGGTTCAGGTGCGCGAACCGCTGGGCCCATCGCAGCTCGCGGATGTACTCCCAGAACTCGGGGATACCCTGCGGTAGGTAGGCGAGGTCCTGGTTCGGGAGATCGATGTGCCAGGTCTTGCAGAGCTGCTGGGCAACCTTGATGTGCTTCTGCGCGATCTTGTTCCCGACACCACGCGACCCGGAGTGCAGGAACAGCCACACACGGTCTTCCTCGTCGAGGCACAGCTCGATGAAGTGGTTGCCTCCGCCGAGCGACCCGAGCTGTTCGCGCCACTGCGGCGAATGCGACAGGTCGACGCCGTCCTTCTCGGCACGCACTTCGAGTTCGGTGATCTTGTCGCGGGCGAAGTAGTGGTTCAGCTCGTCGGTGCTGTTGTAGTTGCCCGGCGACAACGGGATGGCCTCTTCGATCGCCTCACGCAGCTCGGGGAGCTTGCGGCTGTTGCCGTCGACGTCGGCCTTTGTGAACTGGGTGCGCACCGCGATCATGCCGCAGCCGATGTCGACGCCCACCGCGGCGGGGATCACCGCGCCGCGGGTGGGGATGACGGTGCCGACGGCGGAGCCCTTGCCGGAGTGGGCGTCGGGCATCAGCGCGACGTGCGGGTGGACGAACGGCAGCGAGGCTGTCTGTTCGGCCTGGGTGAGGGTGTTCTGGTCGATCTGCGACGCCCACACCAGCAACTTCTGGCCGTTCTTCCGAGGTGTCATGCGATGTCCGCTTCTGTGTTGGTGGTTCTGCATTCGATGTGGCGGACCCATCCGGCCGGGAGGTGCTGCCCGCAGACGGAGCAGTTTCGGTCCGGGACGGGTGCGGGGTGTGTGACGCGTTTGATGGCGGCCGCGACGGGGACTGAGCTGGTCGAGGACTCGCTCATGACGCCCGACCCGCTGCTCTGACGTCACGAATTCGCCTGCGCACCTTCGGGTCCTGCATGTCGATTCCGGCGCGGATTCCGGTGTCCTCGCCGCTTCGGACGGCGTCCTGGTAGCACTCGGCGCGCACGGGGCAGGTGCCGCAGTACTCCCACGCCTCACGGACGCGGGCGCGGCGCTTGGCCGTGGTGTTCTCGACCGGGAAGAACAGTTCGGGATCGGCGTCGACGCAGGCTGCGTCCATGCGCCACTCGCCGGGCTCGCGCTCGTTCACCACAGCGTCGGCTCCGGTTCGGTGATGCCTGCTGCGAGGATCTGGTCGACGACACGCGAAACGAGGGCGATGCCAAGCTTGCGCTGGCGGCGGGCTTCGGCACGTAGCTCGGCGGGCAGCGATTCGAACCACCGGGTGATCTCGGCCCATGTGAGCGTGACGACGTGCGCTGGGTCGTCCCGCTTCCGCTCGTTCATGTAGTCGCCGAGCGCGGTGATTGCGAGGCCCCATGAGTACGTGGCGCGCCACACCCCGGCGGCGTGCCACTCGGGATAGTGGACGGTGCCGCCGCCCTTGCTGTCGCGGATCCACTTGCACCAGTACTCAGGAGCGTCGGCCAGGGCGAGGATCTGCCACGGTGCCAGCTCGCCGAGGAGCAGACGTTGGCCTTCGGTGAACTGCAGGGCTGTCACAGGTCACCGCCGACCGCGTTGCGGATGACAGTCTCGACGACACCCATGCGTTGCGCGACGATCTGCGCGCCGGGCGCACCGCGGCGGTCCATCTCCCACTGGTAGCGCGCCTCGGAGTGCACGGCGTCGACGGCGAACTTCAGGTGTCCGCGGAGGCGTTCGTTCTCTGCGCGTAGTTCGTTGTTCTCGTGGACGGCCTGGGCGACGGCGCGGTCGCACTGCTCGGTGTGGGTGCCGTTGCCGCGGTGTTCGCGGGCCTTCTCGATTCCGAGGGACATGGTTATGGCCTCCGTGCGGCGTAGGTGGCGGTGACGGCGCGGTCGCGTTCGGCGATTTCCTGGGCGGTCAATCGGGTGGGGGTGCCGGTGAGCATCCACCCGAACGCGTTCTTGCAGGTTTCGCAGCCGTCCCCGACGTGCGCGACGGGATGGTCGCAGCCGGGGAGCACGCAGTCGGGGAACAGATCGGTGGTGCTCACAGTTCGCGGCTCTCGGCGAGATGCGAGGGCTGCGGTAGGCGTTCGTCCCAGGCGTCGCGCCAGAGTTTGTGCTTTTCGCGGGTTTCGTCATCGATGGCGATCGGCATGAGGATTCCGAGGAACGATTCGCCGCAGCGGATGGTGAGGGCGCGGGAGCCGGTGGTGGCTTCGATGCAGGTCGCCTTCTGGTAGCACGACGATGCAGCCTTGAATCGGGCGAGGAACTCGCCGCCGACTGCCATCTCATCGAGGAGGGTGGGTCGGCCGTGGTGGACCTTCGCGAACAGGTTTGTCAGGTCGGGGAAGCCGTCGTCCGACGCGAGTCGCGGGAGTCTGAGGGCGCGGCCGTCGATCATGCCGGAGCTGTCGGTGACGGTGACGTGGGTGTCGTCGGACTCGATGCGCAGGATGTATTGCGGCTCATCGCCTTTGTCCTTGCCGCATTTGAAGATACTGAGGATCTTGTCGACGTCATCGACGGACAGGTCGATGATCTCGACCCAGGCGAGTTTGGTTTCTTCGAGGTCGTCGGGGTTGAGGTGGGCGACGACGGAGACCAGTGACATTCCGGCGGTGAAACGGTCGGTGGCGGTGACGGTGACGTTCTCGGGTCCGACGTCGAGGCGGATCCGGCACAGTGCGGGCAGTTCCTGATCGGTGCTGGCGTGGACCTTGACCGAGATCAGGCCGGCGCGGAGGTCGTTGGTGCCGACGAGGATGGATGCCACTGCTAGGTCACCTCTTTCTGGGTGGTGGGGATCGGGATCTCGATCTGTCCGGGTGTTTCGTGGTGGGTGTGGGGTCGGTCGACCCAGCGGTGGATTTGGGCGCGGCGTTCGGGTGGGAGGGTGTGCCACCATTCGTCGGCGGCCTGGGCGGAGGTGTTCATGCCCGGTACTTCCTTCGCCTGCCCGTTCGCCCGGTGGGGAGGTTGATTTCGAGTCCTGGGGGTTTGGGGTTATGGGGTCGGAATGCGTTGCAGGTGGTGCGGTGTGGGGTCCAGAGCAGGTCTCCGTCCGCGAGTGCGGTGTGGAGGGCGTCGGCGGTGAGGAATTCGGCGTACACCTTGGTTCGGCCGTCCGGACCTTCGGTGGTGTGGCGGCGTGCTGTGCCGGTCGAGGAGTCCGGTGAGGGGTCGAACGGGATCGCCCTGCCCTCGTTGGTCATCGACCACATGAACACGATGTTCTGGTGGCAGTGCCAGCACGTCGCCATCGGTGTTACCGCCTTGCCGTGAACGCGTCGACGGCGACCGCGGTCAGTGCGGCGGCGAGGTCGGCGGCGGTGTCGGCGGGCAGCGGTCCGGTGGTGTGGACGTAGATGCCGGTGTCGTCGACGCGGACGGCGGCGAGCTCGTCGTCGGAGCACCACCCGCCGCCGCTGAGCTGGGGCATGTGGACGACGGCGTACTGGGCGCCGAGGACGTTCGACAGTGCGCGCATGTCGTCATCGGTGACGTTGTCGGCCATCAGGTGCTCCTTCCCAGGAATTCGGCAGCGTTGGTCCAAGCGGTGTTCTTGCTCGGGGAGGTCGGTTTGCCGTTGGTCGCGAGGACCGGCAGCCGCAGGTGATGCGGGAGGCGCGCCCAGCAGTCGGCGCAGGAGAACTGCGTCTTGTGGATCGGCCGGCCACAGCGGCTGCCGGGGCACCGACGTCTGCGCTTACTCACCGCAGCTCCGTTCGTGGCAGGGCCGCAGATTCCACGGATGGACCGGGCAGTACCCGTCGTCGATGGGGTTGCCGTCGTTGTCGATGCGCCCGTTCACCGCTTCTCCCCCGCCCGGGCTGGGTCCGAGACCCAGAGCACCTGCTCGTAGTCGTCGTCGGTGGTGCGTTCGGTGCGGAACGTCGGGGTGCCGTCGCGGCGGGCGCGTTCGTACTCCGCCGATGTGGCCTTGCGCCAGACGTTCTCGTCGCCAGCCGGTTCGGTGGCCGGTGACGGGACTTCCAGTTGCGCGGCGAGCCCGGTGATCAGCTCGCGGGCCTCGGTCCCGGTCAGGTGCAGGTTCAGGCTTTCGCCATAGGCGATGACCACCCTGCCGGGCCTACTCCCCTGCCTCACCCGCACCTTCTCTATGCACGTGTCGTCGAACAGGATCATCGTCATCGGGTCGCTTCCCTCTCATCGGTCTCGGTGTCGGTCACGAATTTCGTTTCTGCCGCTTCGCGTTCGGCGTGCCACTGCGAGAGTGGGACCTTCTGCCACTGCGGGCCGACCTTCTCGGGCGGGACCTCGATCCCCCAGGTCACCTCGACGTAGCCGGATTCGCCGGGGTAGTCGATCCCGAAGGTGTGAGTCGTTCCGGCGCCGGTCTTGGGGTTGTACAGTCCGTCGACTTCGGTGGGCATTCCGGACATCCGCCGCAGGGAGGGTGCGTTGCGGAGCTTCGCAAACTGACGGTCGAACTCATTTCCGAGCTTGGTGCGACGATCCGGAACCAGCGACTCCGATTCCTTGGTTTTCCGGCGCCAGCCCTCCGGGACCGGGGCGGCGGCTGCGATCTGCAAGCCGGTGCAGAACTCGAGGTCGAGGAACCTGCCGACCCAGATGTCCGACGTCCCGGTGATCGACTCCGCGAACTGGTGGATGCGGGAACGCCACTCGTCATATGCGGCCTTCTGAGTTTCGATCGCGGCCAGCACGTCGGGGTCGTCGGTGCGGTACACCTCGACCGGGGCGCTCACAGGACACCTGCCCCGGTGAGGGCGTGGGCGATGCCGGTGATCAGGACGATCGCGAGGGCCAGGGCGGCGACGAGAATCCGGCGGAGACGGACGAGCGCGCGGGCGCGGCGCCGCTCGGCGTCGTGCTCTTCCCGCGCGTGGTCGACGTACGCGTCCATCGCCAAGCTCTCCCGCGTGAGCCGGGCCAGCGACGGCAGGAGCACGTCGGTCGGGGTGGCGTCGTCGTCCGAGTCCTGGTCTTCGAGGTCTGCGTCGGTGTAGTGCCACCGGTTGCACTCGACACCCCGAGCACGAGTCGGCACCTTCGACCGCAGAGCCGCATCGATCTCGGTGTAGTCGACGTACGGCGACCGGGAGGGGCAGTTCTGCAAGCGAGTGACGCGGAATCGTCGGACCTCGTCGTGGAGGGGGGTCGGCTCGTTCGCGAGCCGCTCGCCCTCCTCCCGCACCTTGTCCAGGGACAGGCCGGTGAGGCGAGTGTGGTCGAGTCGCATGGTCATCGATGTCTCGTTTCAGTCGGTGAGGATGTGGGGTCCGGTGCCCAGCAGGGTCAGGGGGTGTCACCTGCCGGACACCGGAGTTAGGTGGAGACGGGCGCGGCGGTAGCGAGACCGGCGCCCGTC
Organism: Rhodococcus sp. USK10; assembly: GCF_019378875.1. NCBI lineage: Bacteria > Bacillati > Actinomycetota > Actinomycetes > Mycobacteriales > Nocardiaceae > Rhodococcus > Rhodococcus sp. USK10. The sequence continues at coordinate 4,939,557 of NZ_CP076048.1, read as the reverse complement.
CCCTTCGGCCCCGCGCCAGCCGGAGTAGTGGCGGCAGCGTGGGCAGCTTGGGTGTCGGCGTCGAACAGTTCGCCCGCCACGATCAGCCAGATCGCGAGCATCGGCGGCGGCCCCGGCCGCCGCATCCACTCGGTGTTGACGGGACGCACGGTCAGTTCCTGTTCAACGCCGGCGGAAGCGGCGTGGGGTCAATGGTCGTGTTGAGCCGGAGCGGCTGGGTGCCGCCGAGGCGTTTGTGCAGGTATTTCAGTCCGTGGACCGTGATGCGAACTTGCTTCGACAGCACGGGCTCACCGCTGTGCGGGTGCTCGTAGCTGGTGACGCGGAGCCGGAGGTGGTCGATGTTCTTCTGGTACGGCTGCCCGGTGTTGTCGACCATCCGCATCTGCCGGATCGCGACCATCAGCCGGTTCTGTCCGGTCGTGATGGCTGGGTCGCGGGAGAGGATCTGCGCGGCGTCACGGAGCGAGTAGTCCCCGTCGGCGTCGGCGAGCGCATCCCACGCGGCCGCCGCCGGCGCGGCCTGCTCCAGTTCGGCCCGCGTCGCCTCGTGCGCCTCCACTTCGGTGGCGTACGCACGCAATGCCTCCGGCAGCGACTTCGGGATCTGCGCCTGCGCGCTGTAGGTGCCGGTCTTGCGGATCGCGGGCAGTACTTCGGCGGTGACCCAGCGGCGGAACTTCTTCGCCTCCGGCTTGCGACTCTGGAAGACCAGCTCGTACAGGCCGGACTCGTTGACGATGTTCACCGTCCGCCGCTGCCCGGAATACGAGCTGACCTCAGCAGTACTGAGGTCAGCCGGATCCAGCGAACGCGCGGCCATCGTCGGGTTGCTGAGACCGAGGATCTTGCACGCATCAGCGAGGACGAATCCTGGTTCGGCGGTGGCGAGGACGACCGTCCGGAGTCGCCAGTCGCCGGTTCGGAACAGCTCGACGGTCATTTGATCGCCGACGTCACGAACTTGATCGCGAACGCCAATCCCATGTTCGCCGCGAACGATGCCGTTTCGAACAGGTCGACCGCGAGATCGCGAACACCACCGAGGACGGGTGTCGGCACCGGCGCCTCCAGTTCGAGCTGTGCACGCTCGAGCTGGACGATCAGAGACTGCACCGCGACGCGGTCGAGGTAGAACTCGTCGAACACACCGTCGTAGGCGAATCGGATGGCGACTTGCCGGAGGGCTGTGTCAGCCCGGACGTCAATCGACGTTGAATCGGTGCCAATCGGTGAATCGCTCGCTTGTGCCGTAGCATCGTCCATGGTCTTCCTTCCAAGGGTGGGATCGATTGGGCCCTCAGGTGTTCGAGCACCTGGGGGCTTCGTCATGTGCGGCGACCTCGTGTTCTGCTCGGCCGCTTTCCCGTCCGCCAGGCGATGGCATGTGACGGCAGGATCATCCACGCGCCTTTGCGGCCGGCTCGCTGAAATGCAGGCAGCTCTCCTCGCTGGCACGCCTTCAGGACCGTGTCGTAGCTGGGACTTGTCCGTGTGCCCGAGCCCTGCCAGCCAAGAAGGCGGGCAATCTGCTCGACCGTCTGGGGGATCTCGGAGGCTGCGGCAGTCATTTGGCACCGCCGTCGGGATCGGCGCTCAGTTCGGACGACTTTGGAATCAGGTCGTCGTGCCCGACTCCGAGAGGTTCGGCGAGCCGCACGATGTCGTGCAGCTTGAAAGCGGCGAGGCCCCCCTCGAGCCGCTTGAGGGTCGAGTATGTGATCCCGCTCGATTGAGAGAGGGATTTGATGGTGAGGTTCGCGTTCTTGCGGGCGCTGCGTACCCGCCTCGCTGTGAGTTCGTTTATCAAGACCATGCGGGCCACCATATGGACCATACGGACCAAGTGTCAAGGCATGCGTAGGCCAAATTAGGACCGTTCGGTCTTGTCTCGTGTCAGTCCGGACCGGATTGTGGTCTAATGCGACTCATGGATATAGACAAACTGAACCGGATGATCGGCGACGAGATACGGGCCGCGCGCGCCCGAGTGAATCTGAGTCGCGAGGCGCTCGCCGCGAAGTCGGGAATCAGTGCGAAGACGATCCAGCGACTTGAGAACGGCGAGCGGCCGGCTGATGTGACTCAGATGCAGGCACTCTGCGAGGTGTTCGGCGTGGAGATCACGGACCTACTTGGTCGCGCGATCGCGCGCACCACGGAAGAGTAAGCGCCAGTCGATTTCAAGCGCTTGGGCGATTACGACTAACTCGGCAACGGTGAAGTTGCGCTCGCCGCAAATCTGCTCCTGGACATGCTTAACCGTCTGCTTAGTCATGCGTGCCACCTGATCCACAGTGACCGATCCGGTTACTACAACGGCGCGGTACAGCTCGCCCGCTAGATCCATTACTCCACCTTTGCTCGATGGTTCGTTCGACGTTACGAACGTCACTCGAACATATGTTCGCACACAAACAGACTCGTAAGTTCGTTAGTGAGGTATAAGACATGGCGACCTTTAAGTCCTATCGAACGAAGGCTGGCCTCAGATACAAAGTCCGCTACATGAAGCCGGACGGAAGCCAGGGCAGCAAGAGCGGCTTCATGACCCAGGAGGCCGCCAAGGACTGGGCTTCTAGAGTCGAAGTCCGGAAGGTCGACGGCGAGTTCGTGGATCCCCGGCACGGACGCATAACTGTCGATTTGCTCGCGGGTCCCTGGCTGGCAACCAAGAAGGCCAAACTGAAGCCATCCGCATACCAACCCCTCGAGTCCTCCTGGCGCATACACGTGCAGCCGGAATGGGGCCACTGGCAGCTGGCCAAGATCGAAATTGTCGACGTGGAGGAATGGATCACCGACCTCGTTACCGAGGTCCGAGATCCCCGCGATCCCGCGAAGGTGATCCGGAAGCCTTCGTCGGCAACGACCGTCATTCGTGCCCACTCAGTGCTCGCGGGAATCCTCGACAGAGCGGTACGCGACCGCAAACTCGCGTCGAACAAAGCGCGCGAGATCGACAACCTCCCCAAGAAGACGGCCAAGCGAAAGATCTACCTCACCCACCAGCAGGTCGCGACCATGGCGGAGGCGGCTGGCGGCTGGTCAACGCTCGTCCTGCTTCTCGCCTACTGCGGTCTACGCTGGGGCGAGGCGGTGGGGCTCCGGGTGGCAGACCTCGATATGCTGCGCCGCCGCGTCAATGTCGTCCGCAACGCCGTGCAGGTCGGAGCGCGCATCGAAGTCGGCACCCCTAAGTCAGACAAGCCACGGTCGATCCCCATTCCCGCGTTCCTCGTTGAAGAGCTGGCGGCTCAGTGCGTCGGCAAAGCACGCGACGGCCTGGTCTTCCCTGGGCCGGACGGCGACTATCTCCGGCGGCCGAACTCTGAGCGCGGCTGGTTTCGTTCGGCAGCCCGCAAGGCCGACGCCGAAGCGCTAACCCCACACGACCTTCGGCACACCGCGGCGAGTCTGGCAGTTTCTGCCGGCGCGAACGTGAAGGCCGTTCAGCGAATGCTTGGACACGAGTCCGCCGCCCTGACACTCGACGTGTACGCCGACCTGTTCGACGACGATCTGGACTCGGTCGCTGACGCACTGGATCGCGCGCGGCGTGGTGTCACGTCGGCCTGAAGGGACAGGGCCAGTCACCGCGTTAGTGCGCTCTGGCGACTGCGGGCATGCAGCGCCTACCCAGCCTCGGCTTCAAAAATCCTGGCGCGCGCATATGCGTATCGGCGGAAGTCGGGATGGTTGTAGATGTCCTTCAGTCGCGGCTCTGATCCCACATTTTGAAGAACATGAGTAGCGATCGTTTCGGCCCGAATCGGGATGGCGCCCTTGCGGGCGAGCTGAAGCGTGGTTGAGAACTTGCCGTCGACTGAGCCGCGGAGCGAATCTCGCCGCTCTCCCAGATCGAGCGAATCCAGCAGCTGACGCCACAGTTCCTTGACTTTGATTTCACTCAATTCTGATTCGAATTCCATGGTATTCGGGAACGTCCACCACACGATCTGACGCCCACTTATGCTGCCCTCGATCCGCTCGCTTGCGAGCGGATCGAGGGCAGCATCACCGATTGCTGCGCCCGGCGCAGGAGGTCGCGGACCAGTGTGTTCACTTCGATACGACCGCTCAATGAGTCCATTTCGCACGGCGGAAACAATGTTTCCTGGCGGAAGCAGTTCGACGAGCGACCGCAACGGAACTGAAAAATGCACACCAGTGGTATCGAGCATTCTGAGCACGTCAGATCCCGAGTGTGTGTCTAACGCCCGAGACAACACACGCGGAGGCACAAGGATCCGTTGAGCGAAGAGGTGTGCCTCTTGTTCTGATGTCGAGATCGATGAGGAATCAAATTCGACATCGCCCTCACTGTGGCAAACGTTGATTCCAGTGTGCCAAGGAAGCTGGACATGCCCGAGCTCGTGGGCCAAGGTGAAGCGGTATCGCCGCCAGAGGTAATCCGGCGAACCTTTTCTTGGCAGTTTCCGAGCGTTCAGAACAATGCGAGGCCGCGGTAGCGCGGGTGGGCCGATCAACCCAAGCGAGATGGCGTCGACGTCGGCGGGGATATTCTGGATATCCAAGTCTGCGTATGCTTCGCAGAGCTTCTCAATGTCGGCACCGAATTCTAGATTGTGGAGATCGACCAACCGGCTTGCTGCAGCTTCGGCACTTTCGAAGCCATTTACCGAAGTGGCGGAGGCAGTCAACTTACGCTACCCCTTTTGTTGGCCGATATAATCGGCCAACCACCCCTGGACAGCCGAAAGCTCACGCGGATCGTCAGCGCGTGCAGCCAGCGCATAGGAGCGCTGTGAACTTTCCACGTCACGAACTTTCGTGAAAACCGCATTGAAGGTATCCCCCGTGCGGGCGGCATCTACCAACACGCGCAACCTACGAATATCGCCCTTAACGAATTGCTTCTCGTGGGGCTTCAGCTGCAAGCTGTCGGGGTCGCGGTTCCACTGGTCGTAAAGCTCCGAAGCGAGAATCTCTCCCCGCGCTGCTCGATCGACGGGCGATGACGACTCGTTCTCGGTGTCTGGGAGCTGTGCGAGTGCAGCTCGAATCGAGTCGGCTCGACGCACTCGCCTCTGGGCCGCCTGCCGGTCCAATGCGCTGTCAATGCGGTGCTGCGCAGCCTCGATCTCTTCAGCGTCCCCGAACAGCAATGCACGCTGAAGTGCTTCACGCGCCTCCCCTAGAAGGACGGCAGGGGACTTGCCATTAGCGCTCTGCACGCCGGGCATCCGGTCCACATCCTTCCGATCCACGACAGTCTCAAGTTGTGTCCGAGAATACATCTATAATGCCGGTCGGACAGCGGCGGCACCAGCAGAACCGAAAGTTCCGTCTCCATCGAGGACGAGCGGGGCAATACCTGAGTGCCCATCTGAAGTGTCGAAGATCCCCCACCCAGCGAGCTGGACTTCCCCCTGAGCCTGTGCGGCAAGGATCGCGTCAAGCGCTCGTTTCGGTCGCCCGCCGACACTTTCCACATACCCCACGTCGACAAATCGTCCTGTGTCGATCGCGCGTTTCTTGATTCTGCGGATCGCTTGATCGATCGGACACTGCGCAACGAGTACGTATACGCGGTAGCCAGCCTGGTCGAGTTGGTGAAAGTCCCGCAGGGAAAACTCCGGATCTCCTACAGCGTCAATGCAGATTCCACGCTGATTCGGCTCGCCCGACAGGCACCGACTGCGAAGTTCGCCGTAGGTGATGTGGGAACATTCCTCCTGCACGACTTCACTTCCGAGGCCCCCAGCATACTCCGGGAGTTCGATCCGAACCTCGTCGGCATCCAGAGGCAATGCAACATCCATACCGGGCTGTTGGATGAGCGGACGAAGCGAACTGGTCTTCCCGCTCCCGGGTCCCCCATATAGCAGGAATGCCGGTGGACGATCCTGTTCGACTGCCGGCGTGTACGTGCTCAGCAGGCCCGCCACCACTCGTTCGTGAAGTGAAGGCCGAGGCTGACGCCACGCGGATCCCGCTCGGTGAACATGTGTCGTTTGAACGACGTGCCCGTCAAGGGCCAACGACTTCAGAGTCTTGAGCAGCGCCGATTCATTCGACCAGATCTTCTTTGCCCATTCATCATGGATCCACCAGGACTCTTCGTACTGCTCGACATCTTCTCTTAGGCGAGAGAACTCCTCGTCGAGGGTCTCGTCTTCGAAGCCGAGCACAGTCATGCCAATCCGTTCTCCGCGCACCCATCATCCGTTCTGGATCTCAGAAATGGTAAGTCACTGTTCGCGGGATCCGATGAGATGGTCCCGAAACACGGCCAATGGAAGACAATCTCGGACCACGCGGGCGCATTTACGCCATGCGGTTCTGCCGCAACCGGTGTCACCGCCGCTGAAACCCAGCCGCTAGATGCCCGCCGGGGCCGCACGTGTTCGGCGTTTCGTTGAGTTGACTGTCCGAAAACTGTCCGCCAGTCGTCCTACACCCCTTCTATTCGGCACAAAAAAGCTCCCCACCTGCATGCGCAGGTGGGGAGCTTTGGCGGTGGCGGAGGGATTTGAACCCTCGGACGGGGGTTACCCGTCACACGCTTTCGAGGCGTGCTCCTTAGGCCGCTCGGACACGCCACCGCCGGTGACTTTACCGGATGTGGCGCCCGAGCCCGAAATCGCCAGGTGAAACCGCCTTACGTGAGCTTGTCCTTGAGGTTCTTCCCGGCGTCCTTGATCTTCTCGCCGGCATCCTTCACCGCCGAGGAAGCCTGGTCGGCCTTGCCCTCGTCGCGCAGGTCCGGGTTGCCGGTCGCTTTGCCCGCCGCTTCCTTCGTCTGGCCCTTGAGGTCTTCCGCCTTGTTCGAAGCTTTGTCTGCGATTCCCACGAGATACCTCCGTGAATCCGATTTCGAACCCGGTGACGGGTCCGGCGGCGCCTCGTCAGCGCCTCTCTCCAGAGAAGCACGGGTCACGGCGACCCGGCCACAATGTGTCGAGTACCCCACGAAAGCGTTTAAAACCGGTCAGCGCCGCTCACGGAAGAAGTCTTCGAGGATGCCGGCGCACTCGTCCTCGAGGACACCGCCCCTGACCTGCGGTCGGTGTGTGAGACGCCGATCGCGGACCACATCCCACAACGAGCCGACGGCACCGGTCTTCGGCTCCCACGCCCCGAACACGACCCGGGAGATCCGGGCCAGCACGAGCGCGCCCGCGCACATCGTGCACGGCTCCAGCGTCACCGCGAGCGTCGCCCCCTCGAGGCGCCACCCGTCGCCGTACACCCGCGCCGCGGCCCGCAGCGCGATGATCTCCGCGTGGGCCGTCGGATCCGACATCGCCTCCCGCGAGTTCACGGCCCGCGACACCTCGACGCCGTCCGCGTCGAACACCACCGCACCGACGGGCACGTCGGCGTCGGTGGCGGCCCGGGCCGCCTCGATCGCCGCGCGGATCATCCGCTCGTCGTCCTGAAGAGTCACGGCGTGCGGGACTACCGGGGCAGCTTGTCGAGAACCCCGGTCAGCTCCGTGGTGAACCCGAGCCGCTGCGCGATCATCCCGAGCTGCTCGTCGGGGTACAGATCCGTCTCGGACGTGATGACCGCCAGCACGGGTTCAGGCAGACCGAGGTCGGCGAGCAGCGACAGGTCGCCCTCCTCCCACGGCTCGACGTCGTCGAGGTCGTCCGGATCGATGTCCGGGACCTCGACGTTGAGCGCCTCGAGGACGTCGGCGGCGATGTCGTAGTCGATGGCGGCGGTGGCGTCGGACAGCAGCAGCCGCGTTCCCGACGGCGCCGGACGGAGCACGATGAAGAACTCGTCGTCCACGTCCAGCAGACCGAAGAACGCGCCCGCGCTACGGAGGGCCCGAAGCTCCTCCTCCGCGACGCTCAGACTGGTCAGAGCAGCCGACGTGAGGGCCTTCACCTTCCACCGGCCGTCCTCGTGTACTACTGCGACACCGAAGCCCTCCAGATCCTCTGCCCGATCCGTGGAGGCGCTGTTGTTTTCCGCGCGCTGTGCACCCATGAGCGCAACGGTAGCCCGCTGGGTGCCGGTAAATGAAGTCCGCCGTCGAATGTGCCAACCTGTTCGGGTGTCTGATACCCCTTCCACACCTCCGGTGTGCGTGCTCGGCCTGGGATTGATCGGCGGTTCGCTGCTGCGTGCGGCAGTGCGCGCGGGCCGCGAAGCGTGGGGCCACAACCGGTCCGCGCCGTCCGTCGACGCCGCCCGCGCGGACGGGTTCGACGCCGACACCGATCTCGTCGCGGTCCTCCAGCGTGCGTCCGCCGCATCGGCGCTGATCGTGATCGCGGTCCCGGTGCCCGCCGTCGCCGCCACCCTCACCGCGATCGCCCTGTACGCGCCGAACTGCCCGATCACCGACGTCGTCAGCGTCAAGGCCGAGGTCGCGGCGGCCGCGGCCCGGCAGGGACTCGCCGACCGCTACGTGGGCGGGCACCCAATGGCGGGAACGTCGGCGTCCGGGTGGAGCGTCGGCAGCGCCGACCTGTTCCGCGAGGCCGTGTGGGTGGTCGGCACCGACGACGGCGTCGACCCCGGCATCTGGACGCAGGTCGCGCAACTCGCGTTGGACTGTGGTTCCGTCGTCGTGCCCGCCGAGTCCGCCGAACACGACCGGGCGGTCGCGCGGATCTCGCACCTGCCGCACCTGCTGGCCGAGACCCTGGCGATCACCGGCGCCCGCGGCGGACCGCTGGCGCTGGGTCTGGCAGCCGGCTCGTTCCGCGACGGCACCCGGGTGGCGGGCAGCGCACCCGGACTCGTCCGGGCCATGTGCGAAGGCAACCGGGACGCCCTGCTGATCGCACTGGACGAGGCGTTGACGCTGCTGCAGGACGCGCGGACCGAACTGGCGGAGGAGTCGTCCGCGGCGTCACTCGTCGAAGACGGTCACGGAGCGCGCCTGACGTACGACAACCAGGAAACCTGGGAAATCACTGGCATCGTTCCCGGCCACGACGGCTGGATCGAGGAAATGCGCGACGCCGGCAGGCGCGGGGGGCGGCTCCGCCGCCTGTGAGTGCCCGGCGAGTGCAGGGACTCCTTAACCACGCACGAGCGCGAAGCGCCTAGATCCGCTCCGCCAGCCCCGGGTAGTCGATGATGAACCCGTCCCGGTCGACCGTCACCGAGGAACTCGACACCGGCGACAGCACGTGGATGCCGTCCGGACCGCTGCTGTACGTGAGGATCGCGCCCTCGACCCGCAGGTCCAGGAGGTTCACGTAGACGACGGGAACCTCGACGTCCTCGGACCCGAGGTGCAGTCCGTACCGCCGGATGGGCAGGGCGTTGAAGAAGGGGCTGAGCACCATGTCGACGTCGAGGGCGCCCTCGAACGTGGACCGCTGGTGGTTGGCGCCGTGCTCCACCATCCACGTGCCCTCTTCGTCCCGGCTGATCGACATTTGCCGCTCACCGGCCGCGACGGACGTTCGCAGCGACAGCCGGCGGGTGATGCCGCTCTCGTCGGTGACGAGGTCGTAGGACGCGCTGAACGCGGGATGCTCGGGGCACTCGCCGCCGATGATCCGGCCTGCGGCCTTGATGCGGTCGCCGCTCAGCTGGACGCGCACCGATTCCATTCGGGGTGCGTTGTCCGCCCGCCACGTCAGTACTGCGGGCCAGGTCGAGGCACCGGAGGCTTGGATGCTCACCTGTCTACGGTAAGCGACGACGGCTCCCGGGGTGGCAACGGGCCGAGTTTCGTTGCAGCAGAGTTGTCGAGAGTCAGCGCCCGGGCTCGTTCCGTGACCGCGATGCGCGACGAGAAGACGACGAGGGCGCCGAGTCCGACCGCGACGTTCAGCAGTGCCCCGAATTCCTGTGCGACGAAATCGAACACCTCGGTGAGGAGCACCGTGACCAGCGCTGCCGCCCTCAAAAACTGCAGCGGCCACAGTTTGCCGTTCCGCAGTCGCAGGACGGCCGACCAGCACAGCACGAACGCGATCGCAGAACCGGTGAGCTGACCGACCGTCGTGATGTCGGTTCCCTCGTCGCCGCGGAGGTCGTCGTCGAGCGTGATCACGGCGCTGAGCAGTCCCAGGGTGGAGAACAGGGTGAGCAGCACGGCCGCCGTCCACAGCATGCCGGGGCCCTTCGCGAACGCGGGCGTCGCGCGGCGGGCCAGCTCCCGGGCCGTGGGCACGGTCCGGCCGGTCCGGTCCGGACAGTGGTCGAGCAGATCCCGCACCGACGTCAGCGTCGCCTCGTCCGCCCCGGCCGCGGCCGCCCGGCGCAGCTGCGCCAGCGCCTGCACGCGGCGCGCGCGGTCCAGGCCGCGGTCCAGGCCGCCGAGCGCGATGGCGGCGGCGTTGGCGACGTCCTCCGTCGGGGTCGGCGGCCGCACGTCGTGCAGCGACCGATTGACCAGAAGCAACACGACGATCACCACGTACATGATCGCGACGGACGGCCGGTAGAAGTAGTCGTTGGTCTTGGTGACGAACTTGCCGATCTCGTCGAGGAACAACCCGAACCCGATGCCGCCGATCACGACACCCAGGACCCGCGGTTTCATCCCGAGGAACGAGAACACGGTCACGAGCGCCACGACCATGCCGAGCCCGCCCCACAGGACGTGCGCGATGTGCAGCGACGACCCCCCGACCTGCGGATAACCGGTGAGGTGGAGGTAGGCGCGGGTGAACAGAATCGTGCAGATCCCGATGATGACGAACGCCTCGACGAGGCCGCTGCCCTGGGCGTCACGCACGAGGTGCGACCGGTTCCGGAAACCCGAGATCATGCCGCCTCCCTGTGTTCCCACCTACAGGAAGTCTAGGACTCTCAGTGGTGGAAAGTCTGCGTGTTGCTCGCCGAGGACAGGCGGTCGAGACGCTCGAGTACACGGTCGACGACGTGCGGGTCCTGCCCCTTTTCGTTGCGGGCCCGCAGCACTTCGGCCTGCGCCGCGCGCTGCAGCGCCCCGCGCTGCAGCGCCCGCAATTCGTCGCGGCAGGTCTCGAGTTGTTCGATGCGCTGCGAGTATTCGGGCGAGTGGGCGCCGGGTGCGGAGTCCTCCTCGAGGCGGTCGTAGAGGGCCTCGAGCCGGGCCACCGATTCGGGCGGCAGCGTGGTGGGCGCGGAGGTCACGACCTCGAGAGCCGCGCGCCGGGCCCGCTCGACCAGTGCCCGTTCCTCGGCGTCCTCCGCGTCCGCGACCCCGGCGACGCCGAGCGCCTTCACCAGCCACGGCAGCGTGAATCCCGGAATGACCATGCTCATCACCAGCACGACGGCCGCGATGACGACGGCTTCGGACCGCCACGGGAAGTCGTCGACCGGCAGGCTCAGCGCCAACGCCAGGGTGACGAGTCCGCGCATCCCGCACCACGTCATGATCACGGCTTCGGCGGGCGTGCGGGGTGCGGACGACGCGTTGTCCTCCCAGCCGCGGATGTACAGCCAGGTCACGCCCATCCACAGCGCGCGGACCACCACCTGCACCACCCCGATCACGACGCCGTGCCACACCATCGTCCACAGGTCGCTGCCGGCGTCGTCGACGATCTGGCGGAATTCGAGACCCATCAGACCGAACGCGATGCCGGTGACCAGCAGTTCGGCGACGTGCCAGAAGGAGGCACTGGCCAGGCGGTCCTCGGCGTCCACCTCGGAGTCGGCGGCGCTCATCTGCACCGCGGCGACCACCACGGCGATGACGCCGGACGCGTGGATCTCCTCGGCCGGCAGGTACACGACGAACGGGATGACCAGGGTCAGTCCGCTGCGACCGGGGACGTCAACGATCCGCACCACCAGCCACGACCCCGCCCAGCCGGACGCCAGACCGATCAGCACCGCGGCGACCGCGGTGTACAGGAAGTGCAGCACCTCGAACCCGAAGTGCAGGTCCTCGCCGGCGACGGTCGCGGCGAGCGCCGCCTGGAACGCGACCAGCGCGGCGGCGTCGTTGAACAGGCTCTCCGTCTGAGGACGCCGACGAGTCGGCGCGGAATCCCGACCGGTTCGGCGACGGCCTCGACCGCCACCGGGTCGGGTGGGGCCGTCATCGCGGCGATCGCGATGGCCGCCGCCAGGGTGATGCCGGGCACCAGCGCCCACAGCAGCGGCGGCAGGAACAGCGGCAGGATCGGTTCGGGTTCGAGTTCGACGTGCGGAATGCCGGGTACGAACGCGGTGACGAGCGTGAGCAGCACCGGCCAGGGTGCTCGTATCATGTGTGGCTGCGCCACCCGTGAGTACTTCTTAACCGCCCGAGGTTAATAAGTACTCACGGGTCGTTGGTCAAAGCGGCCACAGATCTCGAGTAACGTTCTCGGGTGACTGGTTCGTGAGGAAGGGTGCCGTGACGTCAACCGGGAGCATGGTGGGCCTGTTCGCCGGTATCGGCGGGCTCGAGTTGGGTCTGAGAGAGCACGGCTGGAACACCGAACTGCTCTGTGAGATCGACCCGGGCGCCCAGGCGGTTCTGCGTACCCGATTCACGGACGTCTTAGTGCATTCCGACGTCACCAAGCTGCGTTCCCTCCCCCAGGACATCGAACTCGTCGCCGCCGGATTCCCCTGCCAGGACCTGTCCCAGGCCGGCCGGACCGCAGGCATCACCGGTGCGCGCTCCGGTCTCGTCGACGAGGTGTTCCGGTTGGTGAAGCGGAAGAAGGGCCCGCGCTGGCTCCTGATCGAGAACGTTCCGTTCATGTTGCAACTGGGTCGCGGGGCGGCTATGAGGCACATCACGGACGCCCTCGAGGACCTCGGCTACACGTGGGCGTACCGGGTCGTCGATGCACGCGCCTTCGGACTCCCCCAGCGCCGGCAGCGGGTCCTGATGCTCGCCTCCCGCACCGAGGATCCCCGCGCGGTCCTGTTCGGTGAGGACGCCGGGGAACGCCCCGTCGACGACCCCACCGACTTCCCGTGCGGTTTCTACTGGACGGAGGGCACCCGCGGCCTGGGGTGGGCGGTCAACGCGGTGCCCACGCTCAAGGGCGGTTCGTCCGTCGGGATCGCAAGCCCGCCCGCCGTGCGACTGCCGTCGGGCGAGATCGTCACCCCCGGCCTCGTGGACGCCGAACGCCTGCAGGGCTTCGACCCCGACTGGACGGCGCCCGCCGCGCTGGTTCCCGGTCTGCGGAACAGTCATCGGTGGAAGCTCGTCGGCAACGCGGTGAGTGTGCGGATGGCGTCGTGGGTCGGTCGGCGGCTGCTCGAGCCGGCCGAGTACGAGCGGGGCATCGAGACACCGATGAAGCCCGGCGACGCGTGGCCGGTCGCGGCGTGGGGCAGCAACCGTCAGGCCTTCCGCGTGCACACGTCGACGTGGCCGGTGCAGGAGCCGTACGAGGATCTCAGCGGCTTCCTCGAGGACACCCGGCTGCTGTCGGCGCGCGCGACCGCCGGGTTCCTGAAACGGGCCCGGATGGGCAATCTGCGTTTCGTGCCCGGGTTCATCGACGACGTCGAGAGCCACCTCGACCGCATGGGCGGCTTCCCCGAGGCCGCCGCGTAGCCGGACGGACCTGCGATGCCGGCCACCGACCCCGCGACCAGCGCCCGGATGCGGGCGCAGCGGCGGCGCGACACGGCACCCGAACTCGCGTTGCGCCGCGAACTGCACCGGCGCGGGGCCCGGTACTTCGTGGACCGGGCGCCGATGAAGGGGGTTCGGCGGCGCGCCGACCTGGTGTTTCCGCGACGCAAGGTGGCCGTATATGTGGACGGGTGTTTCTGGCACAGCTGCCCGCAGCACGCCACGTTCCCGAAGAACAACGCGCAGTGGTGGGCCGAGAAACTCGCCGGGAACGTCACCCGCGACCGGGACACCGACTCGACGCTCACCGACGCGGGGTGGACGGTGGTGCGGATCTGGGAGCACGAGAATCCGGTGGCCGCCGCGGATCGGGTTCAGGCCGCGCTGCGTCGCTGACTGTGACGGTGTTGCACTTCCCACCCCTTGGGGGTCTGGTCGCCGACGCCGGATCGGTGCAGGATGGTGTCATCAGCAACCGTTCGAACCAAATTCGGAGGCGCATGATGATCCGCCGTATCGTCGCGGCGGCCTCCATTGCGATTGCAGCAGCGGCCGTCCCACTCGTCGGTCCGGGGGCCTACGCGGTGGCTGCCCCCGGCGACACGTACATCAGCAATCCCCCGGCCAACCCTGCGGATCAGGGCTTCTGCGAGGACCAGGCCGCCCTCGCCAACAATCTCGCCGCCAAGGGCGATTACGCGCGTGCCGACGGCGTCGTGTCGGCCGCGAACATGAGCGGTTGCCGGATCTACACGTTCTCCAGCCCGTAATCGCTTGCCGTTCCGGCAACGGAATTCCCGGTTGGACGGCTCCGCGCGGCACAGTGGGGGCATGACTCACGAGCACACACCGGACACGACCGATTTCCTCAGCCAGGAGTTCTGGGACGAGCGCTACCGTTCGGCCACCGCGGTGTGGAGCGGCAACCCCAACCCGCGCCTCGTCGAGCAGATCGCGGACGTCACCCCCGGCAGCGCCCTCGACATTGGCAGCGGAGAGGGTGCCGACGCGATCTGGCTCGCTACCCGCGGGTGGAACGTCACCGGAGTCGACGTGTCCACGGTCGCGTTGGACCGCGCCGCCGCACGGGCCGCCGAGGCCGGTGCGGATGTCGCGGACCGGACGACGTGGGAGCAGGCCGACATCCTGTCGTGGGAGCCGCCTGCCCGCCGATTCGACCTGGTATCGGCGCATTTCATGCATCTGCCCGGACCTGCCCGCGAGGCCCTGCACCGTCGTCTGGCGGGAGCCGTCCGGCCCGGCGGACGACTGCTGATCGTCGGACATCATCCGTCCGATCTGGAGACGTCCGTGGGGCGGCCCAATGTTCCCGACATGCTGTTCACCCCGGAACAGGTCGCGGCCGTGCTGGACCGCGCGGAGTGGGAGATTTTCGTGTCGGCGGTCCCGTCCCGCGAGGCGCGCGACCCCGACGGCCGGCCCGTCACGATCCACGACACCGTCCTGCACGCGGTTCGCCGGGCCTGACGACGGACTACCCTGTGGGGCACGATCTCTTCCGAGTGCCGAGACGAGGACGCCGTGGCCGATCTGTTCGTGAAAACCCTTCAGCTGCACCAGTTCGTCTACGAACACAGCCACGGCTGGGTGGGGCATCGGTTGTTGTTCGGGATGCCGACGCTGTTGCTGCGCAGCGTCGGCCGGAAGTCCGGTCAGCCGCGCACGTCCGCGTTGACCTACGGCCGCGACGGCGCGAGCTATCTGGTCGTCGCGTCGAAGGGCGGCGCGCCCACGTCGCCGGCGTGGATGCACAACGTGCTGGCCGCCCCGACCTGCGAGATCCAGGTGGGCCGCGAACACATCACCGTGGCGGCGCGGAAAGTGCTTCCGGGCGAACCGGATTACGACCGGATGTGGGCGAAGATGAACGAGATCAACCACGGCCGGTACCGCGACTACCAGAAGAAGACGGACCGCCCGATTCCCGTCATCGCGCTGACCCCGAACCGCTGAACTCGTCGGCGTGCGCCGACGCCCATTGCGCGAACGTGGTCGCCGGGCGGCCGGTGAGTTGCTCGACGAGGCGGTTCGCCTGCTGCGGGTGGTCGACGAGACTCGCCATCCCGTCCAGGTACCAGCGGGCGTACTCCCCCATCGCCGGTGTCAGGACGTCCACCGCCTCGTCCAGCGGCACCTGCCGGTACTCGATGTTCCGGCCGAGGGCGGCGCCCAGTTCCCGCACGAGGTCGGCGCGGGTGATCGTCGCGGGACCGGTCAGTTCGTACGATTTGCCGACGTGCCCGTCGTCGAGGAGGGCGACGGCCGCGACCTCGGCGATGTCGTCCATGGCGATCGGCGCGTTCGCCGCCGTCGGGTAGGGCTCACGCACGGTGTCGCCCGCGGCGATCTGCGGTGCCAGGATTCCCGCGTTCTCCATGAACTCGCCGGGCCACAGGTGTGTCCATTCGATGCCGGACGCCTCGACGGCGCGTGCGACGTCACCCCAATGGCCGTCGTGGGGGCCGGAGAGGTCGACGACGTGCCGGACTCCGGCCTGCTTCGCCAGGCGCAGTGCGTCCGGTGCGGTGTCGGGAGTCGGTGCGAGGTAGAGGGAATCGACGCCGTCGAACGCCGCGGGCAGGCTGTCGAGTCTGCGGAGGTATCCCTCGGCGACGGTGACCGAGTCCGGAAGTTGCGCCCTGTCAGGATGATTCGTGAGGGCCCGGACGTCCGTCGCACCCCGCGCGAGCAGGTGGTCGACGAGCATTCGGCCGATGTTCCCGGTTGCCCCCGTCACGAGAATCGTCATGGCTGCACGCTACTACCGCGCCCGGGCACGTGAGTGGCAAAGTGTGCCCGGGCACGCTTTGCCACTCACCTGGGGGTCAGCTGGTCGGCGGGGCGGGGGTCGTGGACGGCGCCTGCGCCGGGGTCTCCGACGGCGTCGGTGTGGCGGGGGACGACGCGTCCGGGTTCTGCACCTCCGGCCGGAGCCGGTAGATGTGTTCGGGCGAGATGACTTCGGTGACGGCTCCCGCCAGCGCCGTGCTCGGTTCGCTGTCTTCGTAGGGGATGTCGGTGTTGAGCATGATCGCGACCGTGGTCTCCGTCTCGGGCAGGTACATGCACACCGTCTGGTAGCCGGGGAGGCTGCCGTTGTGCCCGATCCAGCCCGCGATGTCGAAGATGCCCAGCCCGTAGCCGACGTCGGACGCCAGACCCGGCGCGGTCACCGTCTCGAGCCGTTGCGCCTGCGTGGCCGGCTGCAGCAGGGTTCCGGTGGCCAGCGCGGGCGCCCAGATGCGCAGGTCGTCGAGGGTGGAGATCATGGCGCCCGCCGCCCATCCCCAGGACGGATTCCAGTCGGTGGCGACGGCTTCCTTCTCGTCCAGGGTCTGCTCGGTGTAGCCCTGCGCGTGCGGTTCGGGGAACGCGTTGGTGGTCGGGAAACTGGTGTCCGCCATCTTCAACGGCTGCAAAATCTTCTGCGAGACGTACTCCGGGAGCGGTATTCCGCTGACCTTCTCGACGGCGAGCCCCAGCAGGACGGTGTTCGTGTTCGAATACTCGAATCCCTGACCGGGCGGGAAGGACGCGGGCTGCGTGAACGCGTAACCCAGCAGCTCTGGCGGCGTGAATTCCCGCATCGGGTCGGAGAGCAACGCCTGCTGGAAGTCCTTGTTGGCCGTGTAGTTGGGCAGCCCGCTCTGCATCCGGGCGAGCTGGCGCAGCGTGATCTGGTCACCCGCGGGCACGCCCTCCACGTACTTCGAGATCGGGTCGTCGAGGGCCACCTTGTCTTCGTCGACCAGTTGCAGCAGACCTGTGACCGTGAACGTCTTTGTCACACTGCCGATCCGGTGATAGAAGTCGGTCTCCATCGGCGCGCCCGTCGACTTGTCGGCGACACCGAACGCCTTCACGTAGTCACCGTCGGGCCCCCACACGCCGACGATCGCGCCGGGAATCGCCGCCATCGACATCGTCTTCTCGATCGCCTCGTTCAGTCGGTCCGCGACACCGGGGTCGATCTGCGCGGCGCCCGCTTCGGCACCTGCCGATCCCGCCTGCGTCGTCGTCGAGGTCGCGGAGGTGCCCGTGGACGAGGAGTCGTCGGAGCACGCCGCCGTCACCACCAGCAGCAATGCTGCCGCGACCGCCGCGAGACCGCGTCGCCGATTCGTCTTGGTCACGACCTGAGCTGTCATCGTGCGGTCCCGTCGTCGAGGTGCCCCTCTCGGGAATTTACCCCGCGACCGCCGGGCGAATGTACCTTTCGGCGCTTCCGAAGCGACCGACGGTACGTTCGCCCTACTGCGCACTCTCGGTCGCGTATTCGGCCAGCAGCCGCTTCTCCTTGTCGCGGCGCGGGTAGAAGAAGAACACCACCACGGCCCCGGCGCACACCACGAGGATCGCGGCGAGGTACGCGCGGTCGTCGCCGTCCAGGAAGGCGTTGCGGGCGGCCGCGATGATCTGCTCGGCGTACTGCGGATAGCGTTCCGCGAGCACCTCGGCGCTGGAGTACGACTTCGTCAGCGCCGCTTGGGTTTCCGCGTTGATCTGGCCGGCGTCCGGCGACGAGGCGATCGTGGCGGACAGCGACTTCGCGTAACCGGCGGTGAGGACCGCGCCGAGGATCGACTGCATGATCGCGCCACCGAGGTCGCGTTGCAGGTCGGACGTGCCCGACGCCATGCCCGCCCGCGACACCGGCACCGACCCGGTCAGCGACCGCGACGCCGGGGTTCCCGCGAACCCGACCCCGATGCCGACGAACGCGTAGGCCAGTGCCACCCACCAGTACGTCGCGTTCTCGTCCCACCACACCAGCGCGACGACCAGTCCGAGGACGACGAACAGGTAACCCAGGAGCAGGGTGAACCGGGAGCCGTGCGATTCGATGAGTTTCGCGGAGCGGGGTGCGACGACGACCATCGCGACGGCGGCCGGGATGATCGCGGATCCGGCGGCGAGCGTGGAGTACCCGAGCACGTTCTGGAGGAACTGCTGCCCGATGAACATCGCTCCCATCAAGGCGCCGAACACGATCACCCCGCCGACGGCGGCCACCCAGAACGTCGGGCGGGCGGCGACGTGGAGATCGAACAGTGGGTGCGCCGCCCGACGTTGCTGCAGGAAGAACGCGGCACCCGCGGCGAGAGCGATCAGGCCGAGACCGACGGCGAGTGCCCCGGAGCCGTCCACGGGCGCGAAATTGATCGCGAGGATGAGGGCGGCGATGAAGACGACGGAGATGATGCCGCCGAGATTGTCGACGGGATCGGTCGTTTCGTTGACGTGGGCGGGCACCCACAGGATGGCGCTGACGAGGGCGAGACCGGCGAGCGGAAGGGTCACGAGGAACACCGAGCCCCAATGGAACTGCTCGAGGAGCGCCCCCGACACGATCGGTCCGAGCGAGGAGATCGCGCCACCGAGCGCCGACCACAGTGCGATCGCCTTGGTGCGCGGCAGTCCCGACCACAGCGCGGTGATGATCGCGAGCGTGGTGGGGAACGCGAGCCCGGCGGAGACACCGCCGAGAACTCGTGCGAGGAACAGTATTTCGAAGTTCCCGGCGAACCCCGCGATCGCCGACGCCGGCAGCGACAGCGCCATGCCGAGCACCAGCATCTGCTTGCGCCCGTAGCGGTCACCGAGCGCCCCGAGGTAGAGGACCGACGCGGCCAGCCCGAGGGAGTAGGCCACGGCGATGAGGTTCAGCTGCGTCTGACTCGCGTCGAACGCGCGGCCGATGTCGGGGAGCGCGACGTTCGCGACGGACAGGTTCAGGTTGGCGACGGCGGCGACGAGGATGAGGGTCGCGAGGGTCAGCGTCGCCCGGGCCGGCGCCTGCGTCGATTCGGTTCGAGTCACGGTCTGCTCCCGGGGTTCTTGTCTCCTCGTGCGCCCGGGCCGGTCGGGTCGGCCACCGGTTCGGGCATCGACGCGAGCAACGATGCCGCGAGCGGGAAGAGGAGGACGGTGATCGCACCCGCCGCGACGAGCACGGACGCATTGGCGGACGTCATGTCACCCGAGTCGACGGCCACTCCCGTGACGGCGACGATCAGCGGCAGACCGGTTCCCGCGTACAGCGCCAGCTGGGTGCGCTCGCGGACGGTGAAGGGCGGGTCCGTGCCGTCGGCGCCGCGGTCGAATCTCCCGGCGAAGTAGACCGGTCCCGACCGCACCAGCAGGATCAGCAGGACGAACGCGATCAGGACGCCGGGTTCGGACGCCACCGCGGCGACGTCGATGGCCATACCCGACGTCACGAAGAAGATCGGGATCAGGAAACCGAACGCCAGGCCGTCCAGTTTGGTTTCGAGTGTTTCGTCGCCCTCGGGAGTGGCGCGCCGCAGGATGAATCCCGCCGCGAATGCTCCGAGGATGGTGTCGAGGCCGAACTCCGCCGCGAGCACGGTGAGTGCGACGAGGAGCAGCATCGTCAGCCGGACCGTCGTCTGCGACGTCGTCTCCGACCCCGACCGGATGATCGCGGTGATCCGGGAGCCCTCGCGCCGCACACGGGCGGGGATGAACGCGACCAGCACCGCCGCGGCCGTGAACAGTCCGAGGACCACGATGGACGCCACCGAACCCCGGGACCCGAGCAGCACCGCCATCGCGACGACGGGTCCGAGTTCGCCGAACGCGCCGTGATTGAGGATCGTCCGGCCCAGCCGGGTGTCGAGTCCGCCCGCGTCCCGGAGGATCGGCAGGAGCGTGCCGAGCGCGGTCGACGTCATCGCGATGGCCACCGCCGTTCCCGCGTCGACCCCTTGAGCCAGGCTCAGCAGCGACACCACCGTGAACGCCAGCGCCAGCGAGATCAGCCACGTCAGTAGCGCCCGCCTGCCGCCGCGACCGGTGATCTCGGCCGTGTCGATCTCGTAGCCGGCCAGCAGGAACAGCAGTCCCAGCCCCAGTTCCCGCAGCAGGTCGATCTCGCTGCCCGCGACCGCGAGGTCGAAGACGTGCGGGCCGATGACGATCCCGGCGGCGAGGAGGAGCACGACCTCGGGCACCAGCTTGCGGGGGAACAGCCCGGCGAGCAGCGGGGCGATCACGGCGCAGGCCACGATCCAGAAAAGCGAGGCTCCCACGGAAGGCATGCATCACCCGTCTCTCGAACCACCCGGCAACGGCACTGCGCTCGAGCCTCACAGAACCCGGACCCCGCGGCATCATCCGTAGGGGATGAACGGCGGCGAGCGGAATCACCCGTCGTGGATGATGCGCACCCCCGGGCCGGTCGCGATCATCGACACCAGGGCACCCAGCGCAGGGAGAGAAGATGTCGATTTCAGCTGAAGATGTCGGTCCGGTCGCGTTCCTGTTCCTCACCTTTCCGGGTGAACGGGCCGATCCCGCGGTGATCGACACGTTCCGCGAGGTGGTCGCCCAGGGCGTGATCACCATCCTCGATCTCGTGTTCGTCTCCAAGGGGGCGGACGGCACACTGAGCCAGGTGGAGGTGGACGAGGACCTCGACAGCATCGGACTCGCCGCCCTGTCCCTCGAAGCCAAGGCACTGATCAGCGACGAAGACCTCGAGGTGGTACGCGAATCACTGGAGCCGGGCACGTCGGCGGTGGCGCTCGTGTACGAGCAGACGTGGGCGCGCAAGCTCGCGGCCGCATCCCGCCACGCCGGCGGCGAAGTGGCTCTGCACCTGCACATCCCGCGCGAGGTGGTCGAGGCGGCCATCGCCGCCGCGGTCTGACGGTCACGAACGGAAACGGAGCAACGACATGGTTTTCAGGGGTCCACGCCGCATGGGACGTCCCGGGCTGCTCGGCACGGTGGCTCGGACGGCGGTCATCACCGGCACTGCGCGGGCGACGTCGAACGCGATGAACCGGCGCGCCGCCAGCAAGGACGCGGAGCAGCAGGCTCGGATCGACGAGGCGGCGCAGCAGCAGTACGCGGAACAGCAAGCAGCGCAACAGCAGGCACCTCCGCCGCCGCCAGCGCCGGCCGGAGGCGACCTGGTGTCCCGCCTCCAGGAACTCGCCGGCCTGAAGGAGGCCGGCGTGCTCACGGACGAGGAATTCGCGGCGGCGAAGGCGAAACTGCTCGGGTCCTGAACAGACCACGACGACACGCCCACCGGACGCGCCGTCGTAGCCGGAGTCAGTAGAACTCGACGGTGTCCACGCGGTTGATCAGTTCCTCGCCGTCGAGGAACCGGGTGGCGTTGCGCGCGAACAGTTCCGCGATCAGGCGATCCTCCGCGGGATTCAGCGCCGCGGTGTGCGGGCTGACCAGCACGTTCGGATGAACCCACACCGGGCTGTCCGATGCCAGCGGCTCGGACGCGAACACGTCGAGCGCGGCGAAGCCGACCCGCCCGTCCTCGATCGCCGCGGTCATGGCGGCCTCGTCGACGACGCTGCCGCGGCCGACGCTCACCACCGTCACTCCGGGCTTGACGGCGCCGAATACCTTTGCGCTGACGAGACCTTCGGTGGCACTGGTTCCGGGAAGCGTCACGACGATGCCGTCCGCGTCGCCGACCACGTCGGCCAGCCGGTCGGGGTGCACGATCTCGTCGACGCCCTCGACCGCGGTGTCGCGCCTGCTCGTTCCCACGACCGTCGCGCCGAGCGCCTTCAGCTTCAGCGCCGTCGCCCGGCCGATGCTGCCCAGCCCGACGATGACGATGCGCTGCCCGGACACGGTGCCCATGGCCCACCGGCCGCTCCACGCCTTGTCGCGCTGCTGGGCGAGTAGCCGCGGGAGGGTCTTGGCGCCGGCCAGCAGTCCGAAGACGGCGAACTCGGCGAGCGGTTCCGCGTGCACGCCGGCGGACGTGCTGAATGCGATGCGGTGGAGTTGCTCGTCGGTGAGTCCGGCCGCCTTCACCTGGGCGCCGCCGCCGGCCGGCATCGTGTGCACCCAGCGGAGGCCGGGGTTGACGCGCGCCGTTCTGGTCAGTGCAGCGGGCGTCTCGTCGGGTATGCCGTACAGGGCCTGCGCCGAATCGACCAGGTCGTCGAAGGCCTTCTGCTGCTCCGCGGTCCGGGTGAACGACGGGTCGCCGGAGTGATCACCCGGGAATCGGGAGGGCGGCAGCAGATCCTGCTCGCGGATGAAGTCGATGCGCGGTTCCGCGCGCGTGACGAGGTCGATGAGTTCCTCGCTCACGGGGGTCGCGGCGACTACGCGGAGTCGCCGCTCGTGCGGCTTCGGGTCGTGTGCACTCACTGCGGATTCCTTCGGTACAGGACCAACTCTGGCCATATGTTCAGAATAAAAACTCTGCACTAATCATGTGATTCAGTCAACATTTCCAATTACGTATGACAAATAGCTCGTTGCGCGGTAGGGTCCTCGCCATGCCAGTGACCTGGGTCACTGCACCGACCTGTTTGTGACCGCGCTGAACGTGGTCCCGTCCCGCAACGGAGCAGAAGATGTCGCCAGAATCGAAAATGCCGGAAGGCAGTGGATCCACCCGACAGGTGCGCGCCTCGGGCGACCCGGACTACGCCGCGAACCTCAAACGCGCGACGCTCGCCAGTTCCATCGGCAGCGCACTCGAGTACTACGACTTCGCCCTGTACGGCCTGGCGTCGGCGCTGATCTTCGGTGAGCTGTTCTTCCCCGCGATGGGCGCGTCGGCCGCGCTGATGGCCAGTTTCGGCACGTACGCCGTCGGATTCCTGGCCCGCCCCGTCGGCGGTCTGTTCTTCGGCGCCCTCGGCGACCGCATGGGGCGCAAGGCCGTCCTGATGATCACGATCGCGATCATGGGCGGTGCGAGCACTCTGATCGGCGTGCTGCCCACTGGAGCCCAGGTCGGCATCTGGGCGCCGATCCTGCTGGTCGCGCTGCGACTGCTGCAGGGCTTCGGCGCCGGCGCCGAGCAGGCCGGTGCCACCACGCTGATGGCGGAGTACTCACCGACCCAGCGACGCGGCTTCTTCTCCGCACTCCCGTTCGTCGGGATCATGGTGGGCACCCTGATGGCGTCGGGGGTCTTCGCGATCCTCGGTCAGATCGATCGTGAACTGCTCCTCGCCTGGGTGTGGCGGGTGCCGTTCCTGGCCTCCATCTTCCTCATCGCGGTCGCCGTGTTCATCCGGCTCCGCATGCAGGAGAGCCCGACGTTCATCAAGTTGGAGAAGCAGGACCAGATCAGCGAGAGCCCGTTCCGGGAACTGATCGGCAATTCGATGCCCAGCGTGCTCCGCGGCATCGGCCTGCGGATGGCCGAGAACGGCGGCTCGTACATCTTCCAGACCCTCGGCATCAGCTACGTGACGACGGTGGTGGGTGTCAGCAAGTCGATCGGACCGCTCGCGATCGCGTGCGGCGCCGCCATCGGCATGCTCGTCATCCCGTTCTCGGGCGCGCTGTCGGACCGCTTCGGCCGGATGCGGGTGTACCGGTTCGGTGCGGCGCTGCAACTCGTCCTCGCCGTCCCGTCGTGGTGGCTGCTCTCGCTCGGCAACCCCTACCTCGTGGTCGCGACCCTCGCGGTCAGCTACGGGATCGGCGTCAACGTGATGCTCGGCGCGCAGTGCGCGGCCCTGCCCGAGCTGTTCGGAAACCGTCACCGCTACATCGGCGTCGCGGTCGCCCGGGAGACGAGCGCAATCCTCGCCGGCGGCATCGCCCCCTTCGTCGGCGCGCTGCTGCTGTCGCTGATGAACAACTCCTGGGTGCCGCTCGCGATCTACGTTCTGGTCCTCAGCGTCATCTCGTTCGCCACGACGTTCGTGACCCCCGAAACCCGTGGCCGCGACCTCGGGCTCGCGTGGGATGCGATGGCCGACCCGGTCCACGGACCGGATGCCGTCGCCCCGTCGAAGGATCGGGTCGACGCATGAGACTGGCCCGCATCGCGACCGATTCGGGACCGCGGCCGGTGTGCCTGCGCGACGGTCGCTGGCACGAGGTGGCCGATCCGTTCGCGGACACGTTGACGTTCACCGGACCCGCACACGACGTCGACGGGGCGCGCCTGCTCGCGCCTGCCGAACCGCGGGTCCTGCTCGGGATGGCGCACAACGGCGCACCCGGAGATCGCGACCTCCCGTTGCAGGCGTTCATGAAGTCGGCGCGCACGGTGATCGGCCCCGACGACCCGATCGTCGTCGACGAGGAGCTGGGGAAGGTCGTCGCGGAGGGCGAACTGGCCGTCGTCATCCGGCGCACGTGCCGCAGGCTGCGCCCCGAGGACGTGCCTTCCGCGATCCTCGGCTACACGATCGGCAACGACGTCACCGCCGTCGAGCAGATCGCGCTGGACGACAAGCTCACCCAGGCGAAACACGGCGACGGCTTCACCCCGCTGGGTCCGTGGATCGAGACGGACCTCGACCCCGGCGACGTGCCGATCGCCGTGCGCGTCAACGGGGTCACCGTGGCGGAGGCGTCCACGGAGCAGCTGGCGTGGAACGTGTCCGAGCAACTGGTCCATCTCACCCGGTATCTGACGCTGGGGCCGGGAGACGTCGTGCTCACGGGTTGCCCGTTCACGTCGGGCCCGATCGAACCGGGCGACCGTGCCGAGATCACGCTCGACGAAATCGGCACACTGAGCAATCCAGTGCGTGCTCTATGAACCTCTTCGATCTGTCCGGGCGCATCGCCCTGGTCACCGGTTCGAGCCGGGGAATCGGCTACGCCCTCGCGCGGGGCCTGGCCGGGGCGGGCGCCACGATCGTCCTCAACGGGGTGTCGGCCGAGCGCCTCGCACAGGCACGTGAGCGCCTCGGCGAGGAATTCGGCGACACCCGTGTCCACGCGTACGCGTTCGACGTCACCGATCCCGAGCGCGTGACCGAATCCGTCGCCCGGATCGAGTCGGAGGTCGGGCCGATCGAGATCCTGGTGAACAACGCTGCGTTGCAGCACCGCCAGCCCCTGCTCGATGTCACCCTCGAGGACTGGAACAGGGTGCTTACGACCGACCTCACCAGCGCCTTCCTCGTCGGGCGTGCGGTCGCACGGTTCCAGATCGGCCGTGGCAGCGGGAAGATCGTCAACGTCTGCTCGGTGCAGAGCGACCTGGCCCGGCCCACCATCGCGCCGTACACCGCCGCGAAGGGCGGGCTGCGGAATCTGACCCGCGCGATGACGGCGGAGTGGGCACGCTCCGGGCTGCAGATCAACGGCCTCGCCCCCGGCTACATCCACACCGAGATGACGCAGGCCCTCGTCGACGACGCCGAGTTCGACGCCTGGCTCCGCAGCCGCGCGCCGGCAGGCCGGTGGGGCACCCCGGACGACCTCGTGGGTCCGGCGGTGTGGCTGGCGTCGGACGCGTCCCGGTACGTCAACGGTCAGGTGATCTTCGTCGACGGCGGGATGACGTCGGTGGTGTGACGAGTCACCCGGCCGCGGACGCGGTCTGCACGTCCCCGAAGGATCGGCGGGTGTGCCGGACGAGTTCGCGGAGCGCGGGACCCCCGAGGCTCTTCCAGACCAGCGCGAGCACGGCCGGGATGTCGACGCCGTCGAGGGCGACCGCGGTCAGCCGGCCCCGGTAATCCGTGGCCATCGACTCGCTGAGGATCGCCACCCCCAGCCCGCGGATCGCGAGGTCGGCGACGGCGTCGGGCGCACTCGCCTGCAGGGCGATGTCGGGACGCAGGCCGGCGGCCGCACACGCCTCGTCGAACACCGTCCGGATGCCCGTTCCGGTCGGCATACATACGATCGGATGGTCGCCGAGTTCGGCCAGCGTGACTCGCGACTGCCCTGCGAGCGGGTGATCCGGCGACACGGCGGCGACCAGCCCCTCACTGATAATCGGGAAGGCGTCCAGCCCTTCCGGCGGGGCGGTCGAGGTGGCGACGAGAGCGAGATCGATCGCACCGGCGCGGACGCGTTCGACGAGGCGGTCGGAGCTGTCCTCCGTCAGCGTGATCTCGATCCCGGGGTGCGCGACGTGGAACACGGACAGCGCGTCGAACAGCGGCTTGATCGTGCACGCGGTGACCATCCCGACGACGAGCCTGCCCCGGATCAGCTGGTTCACGTCGTCGACGGCCTGCCGCATCGCGTCGGCCGAGGCGAGTGCCGCGCGGGCGTGCAGCAGCGCCGCCTCCCCCGCCGACGTGAGCGTCGCCGTCCGGCTCGACCGGTCGATCAGCGTGGCGCCGAGGTCGTGCTCGAGTTGCCGGATCTGCGCGCTGATTCCCGACTGGCTGATGTGGACGCGTTCCGCGGCGCGGGTGAAGTTCGCTTCCTCGGCGACCGCGACGAAATACTCCAGCTGCCTCAGTTCCATAAGCAATGATTCTAGTATTCAGCAGAACTATCTGTTGGACTTCCGGTTGGGGCGGCACCACCATGGAAAGGGACAGCAGTTCACCCACGAAAGGATTCCCGGTGACCGACTACGAGAAGGCCCAGCACCCCGAAGACCTCACCCGACTGTTCGTCGAGCGCAGCAACGCAGGCGACGCGGCCGGAGTCGCCGCCCTGTACGAGGAGAACGCCGTGATGGCGTACCCGCCCGGCAGCCGGACCGTCGGCCGGGCCGCCATCCGGAAGCTGTGGGAGTCGGTGCTCGCGAACGCGCCGCACTTCGAACCCGAGACGCCGCTCCCCACCCTGATCAGTGACGACATCGCGCTCACGTCCACCCCGCCGAAGGACGGATCCGGCGCGCGGGCGCAGGTCGTCCGCAGGCAGCCGGACGGAAGCTGGCTCCGGCTCCTCGACCAGCCGGAATTCGTCCCGCCCACCAGCTGAACCGGCCCCTACACGGCATGAACTTCGTTGTCCACCATTGCATCTGCATTCGGATCGGTGGGATCATAGAGGTCATGCGCAGACCGCGTTGGCCGGCAGTAGCACCACCCACCACCGGAGGACACCGGGTCCACGGCCCCCTGCTCCTCAGCGCCGAAGACCACCTCACGCTCGAGCTGTTCGAGATCGTGGCGTTCCCGGACGGCCTCCAGCTCCGGATGGCCCTGACCGCGACGGGCAGGCCCGCGGAGCTGGCGCAGTACGAGACCCGTTCGCTGTCCGACCCCGACGATCCCTCGACGCGGTGGTCCTACCTGTCGGTGCGGGCACGCG
The DNA here is from genome assembly GCF_019378875.1 of Rhodococcus sp. USK10. Taxonomy (NCBI): domain Bacteria; kingdom Bacillati; phylum Actinomycetota; class Actinomycetes; order Mycobacteriales; family Nocardiaceae; genus Rhodococcus; species Rhodococcus sp. USK10. The sequence continues at coordinate 4,912,082 of NZ_CP076048.1, read as the reverse complement.
TCGACGACATCGAGGGCGAGGCCGACCCGTACCATCCGGCGGCGGCGTCGAAGCCGTGCGGGAGCGGGCCGCCCGAGTACCGGACCGAGCCGCACTACTGGCTCGACGCGATCCCCGCGTCGGGCTTCATCTCGGTCACCGCCGGCTGGCCGCGCATCGGCCTCGGTTCGACGACCACCACCATCGGCCTCGAATCGAGCACGCGAACGTCGTGACCGCCCGGCCCTACGGACCGGCGACAAAGAGAAGCCCCGCCACCTGCATCACTGCAGTCGGCGGGGCTTCTTTGTGCGCCCGAAGGGATTCGAACCCCTAACCTCTTGATCCGTAGTCAAGTGCTCTATCCGTTGAGCTACGGGCGCATGTTCTTCAGTTGTCGAACTTGTCTAACTCTCACCGGCCGTCTAGGCCCGGTGTGGCGGAGGCGAGAGGATTTGAACCTCCGGTCCCTCGTAAAAGGGACAACTCATTAGCAGTGAGTCCCATTCGGCCGCTCTGGCACGCCTCCCTGGGGTGGTTCCGATCCCTTCGGACCGCCGGTGCGAAAGATTACACACCTTTCCACCACAAAGGCAAAACGGCTGGTCAGCGCGCAGGAATGGCCGGTCTAACGCAGGTTGCTGTCGAACCAGTCGAAGATCCGCCGCTGCGCGTCGACGATGGCCTGCGCGCCCGGGTCGTCGTCCCGGCCGTCGGGCACCTGGGGCGGTTCGTCGGCCCGGTGCGCGAGCCCGGCGTAACTCACGACGAGTCCCGCGACGTCGGACTTGGCGGTGGCGTCGCGCAGCATCTCGACCTGATCGGGCGGTGTGGACGGATCGTCCTCCCCGTACAGACCGAGCCACGGCGCCTTCAGCCCGGGCGCCGCGTGCACGAGCGCGGGCGCATCCTCCGACAGTGGTTCGACGATCCCGGGGGCGGCGACACTCACGGCGGCACCGACGGGACGGGTCGTCGCGACGAGCAGGGCGGCGGTCCCGGCGTCGTCGAAACCGAGCACCCCCACGCAGTCGGCGTAGATCCCGCGCGCGATCAGCCAGTCGAAGGTGGCGTCGAAGTCGGCGAACAGGGCGTCGCCGAACACCTCCGCGTCGCTGGTCGCCGGTTCCCGGTGGAAGAGGTGCGGCGCGACCGTCACCCACCCCTCCATCGCGAGCGAACGCATCAGATCGAGGAGAGCGTCGCTGAACGTGCGCGATTCGTGCAGGATCACGATCCCGCCCCGCGCCGGACCGTCCGGTTCCACCGCGGTGAGCGGAACGCGCCTCTGCGGGTCTACGGGCGCGTCTCCGGACGTCCGCAGGGCTGCACTGTCCCTGAAGAATCCCGACATGTCCCTACCTTGGCACGAAGGGGGCGTCGGCGCAGTGGATCGGGAGGCGCATAATCGCCTGGTGACTCCGCGAACCAGGGCAGACCTCGACTCGATCACGGCATACGTTCCCGGCAAGAGCTATCCCGGAGCGATCAAGCTGGCCAGCAACGAGACCACGCTGGGACCGCTGCCGAGCGTGCGGGACGCCATCGCGGACGCCGCCGCCAACGCGAACCGGTACCCGGACAACGGTCACGTCGCCCTGATCGCGGCCCTCGCCGACCACTTCGGGGTAACCGCTGCGAACATCGCCGTCGGGGCCGGATCCGTGAGCCTGTGCCAGGAACTCGTCCACGCCACCTGCAACGACGGCGACGAAGTCATGTTCGCGTGGCGCTCGTTCGAGGCGTACCCCGTGGTCACCAGCGTGGCGGGCGCGGTCCCGGTCACGGTGCCCCTCACCCCCGACTACCGGCACGACCTCGATGCGATGGCGGCCGCCGTCACCGACCGCACGCGACTGATCTTCGTCTGCACACCCAACAATCCGACCGGGCCCGCCCTGAGCGCGGATGAGCTCGAGCGGTTCCTCGACGCCGTGCCCGACCGCGTGGTCGTCGCCCTCGACGAGGCCTACTTCGAGTACAACCGTTCGGGTGCCGACGGTCTCGACCTGTTCCGCCGCCACCCGAACGTGGTGGTGCTGCGCACGTTCTCCAAGGCCTACGGCCTGGCGGGTCTCCGCGTGGGGTACGCGATCGCCGATCCCGCGGTCGTCACCGCGCTGAGCAAGGTCCACATCGCGTTCACGGTCAATGCCGTCGCGCAGGCCGCCGCCATCGCGTCGCTGGCCGCGTCCGGTGAACTGCTGGCACGCACGGACGGCGTCGTCGCCGAGCGGGGCCGGGTGCGCGACGCCCTTCTCGCCGCCGGATACGAGGTGCCCGAATCGGCCGCCAACTTCGTCTACCTCCCGCTGGGCACCCGCTCCGGAGCGTTCGGTGCGGCCAGCGCGGAGGCCGGTGTCGTGCTGCGCCCGTACGGCGACGACGGGGTGCGGATCACGATCGGCGATCCCGCGGAGAACGACGCGTTCCTCGCGTTCGCGACGAGCACCGAGGCGCGCTCGATCGCGAACGTCGCAGTCCGGGCGTAACGCTCGAGATGTAAACGTTACCCACGGGTACAACGCCCGTGACTCCTTGTTGGCAGACTCAGTGAGGTTTTGCCGAAGGGAGACCGCACATGCGTCGCCGCCCCGCGCTCCGCACTGCCGTGCTGGCGGCCGGACTGGCGACGACGCTGGCGATCTCGGTGACGTCGGGGCTGTCGGCGCAGGCCCAGGATTCGGCGGTCTCCGTCCGGCTCCTCGCCTTCAACGACCTCCACGGCAGCCTCGAACCGCCACCCGGCGTCCGCAGCCAGGTCGAGCACGCCGACGGTTCGCTGGTCCCGGCCGGCGGCGCCGCCTACCTGGCCGCCTACGTCGCCCAGCTGCGCGGGCAGGCCACTCATTCACTGCTGTATTCGGTGGGTGACAACTGGGGGTCGTCGGCGCTCGAATCCGCGATGTTCCACGACGAACCGACCGTGCAACTGCTCAACCGGATGGGCGTCGACGCGTCCGCGATCGGCAACCACGAACTCGACGAGGGATACACGGAGTTCCGGCGGATGCAGACCGGCGGCTGCCATCCCGTCGACGGCTGCCGGTTCGGAAACACGTTCGCGGGCGCGAACTTCCCGCTCCTCGCCGCGAACATGGAGTTCGACGACGGCGCGCCCGCGACACTGCCGTTCACCGTCGACTACGTGGAGGGCATCCCGGTCGGGGTCATCGCGACCATGCCCGCCGACACCGCCACGATGGTGACACCGGAGGGCGTGGGCGGCCTGCGTTTCACGGACGAGCTCACGGCCGTCGACCGGACCGCGGACCTCCTCGACTTCTTCGGCGTGCGGGCCATCGTGCTGCTGCTGCACAAGGGAGCCGAACCCGTCGCCGACAACGGCCCGAACTCGTGCGAGGTGACGTCGGGACCGGCACGCGACCTCGCGCTGCGGGCGTCCCCGAAGGTCGACGTCATCTTCACGGCCGACAGCCACCAGCAGTACAACTGCTCGTTTCCCGACCCGATGGGGAATCCGCGCGTGATGATGCAGGGCGCGTCCCACGGCCGCATCGTCTCCGTGGTCGACGTCTCGATCGACCGCACCACCCGGGACGTCCTGCGCGACCGCGCGTCCGCGTTCAATCAGGTGGTCACCCACGACATCCCGCCCGACCCCGACGTCCAGGCGCTCGCCGACAGCGCCACCGCCCAGGCGTCCCGCATCGGTGCGGCGCGGGTGGCGTCGCTGTCCGGCGATCTCACCCGCGACGAGGCCTCCAGCGGTGAATCGACCCTCGGAAACGTCGTCGCCGACGCCCAGCTCGCCGCCGGGTCCGGGTACGGCGCCCAGGTGGCGCTCACCAACCCCGGCGGACTCCGCGAAGACCTGCTGCGGGGCGTCGACGGGGCCGTCACCTACGGGCAGACGTACGCCGCTCAGCCGTTCGGCAACACCCTCGAGGTCCTGACCGTCACCGGCGCGGTGCTGAAGGCCGCCCTGGAGCAGCAGTTCCAGCCCCGCGGCGACGGCACGGTCACGGAACGGATCCTGGCGCCGTCGCGTTCGCTGACGTATGCCCTGAACCGCTCGGCGATCGTCGGCGAACGCATCTCGGACCTCCAGGTGAACGGCGAACCCGTCGACCCCGCGCGCCCCTACCGGGTGGCGGTCAACAAGTTCCTCGCCGACGGCGGCGACGGCTTCGACGCGTTCCGCACCCGCACCGAGGCGGTGCACTCGGGCTGCGACCTCGACGCCCTCACGACGTATCTGGGAGCGAATTCACCGGTCGCGGCGCCGAACATCGACCGGATCACCGTGGTCGGTTAGGAACGCTGGTCAGACGCCGAGCGCGCTCTTCAGGACCGGCCACGACGTGCGCAGTTCGTCCTGCCAGTACGGCCACGAATGCGTGCCGAAGTTGCGGTAGGTGAACGTCGCCGGGATCGCGAGCTGGGTCAGGCGCTGCTGGAACGTCTGCGTGCAGAGGTTCGCCGCCGCCTCGAGCGGGCCGCCGACCGCGATGGTCGACGCGATGTCGCCGGTGATCTCGTACGGTCCGGGAAGCCCGTTGCCGGTGGAGATGTAGATCTGCTTGCCGCGCAGCGCCTCGGCGTTCACCGACGGATCGTGCGCGGTCCAGGCGGGATCGGTGTCGGGGCCCCACATGTTGGCCGGGTTCCCGCCCTTGAACGCGACCGTGCCGCGGACCGAGTCACGCGAGCTGGGGTTCGAGTTGTCGAGGCAACCGCTGTAGGCCGCGAGTCCGCGGTAGAGCTGCGGGTGCCTGGTGACGAGGTTGGCGGCGCCCATCGCGCCCATCGACACACCCGCGACGGCGTTGACGCCGTTGCCGCTGAAGTTCTTGTCGATGATCGGCGGGAGTTCGTCGGCCAGGAACGTCTCCCACTTGTTGATTCCGAGCGTGGGGTCGGGCTGAAGCCAGTCGGTGTAGTAGCTGGCCGTGCCCCCCACCGGGAGCACCACGTTGACGTTCTTGTCGGCGAAGAACTGGACGACGTCCGTCTTCTGCGTCCACGTGCTTTCCCGGAAGTCCGACTCGGCGCCGGCGCTGACGCCGTCGAGCAGATACAGCGACGGCCGCGAGCCGCCACCGGCGGGATGCAGGACCTGGACCTGCACGACGCGGCCCATGGCGGGGGAATTGATGAAGACGGCGCTTCGGGTGTCGGTGAGCGGGACGATCTTGTCGACGCTCGCGACGCCGTGGCCCTGGGGCGCGACCGGAGCAGGCACCGGATCGGCCACAGCAGTGAACGCCGGCCCCAGGAGGGTCAGTGACACTGCCAGACCGACAGCAGCCATTGCTTCGCGACGCATAAAGTGAACCCTCTTCCCCGGACTGTGTGGACCCCGATTGCACAGTACAAAATGCGTCCGGTCAACAAGAGCTTAGAGGGTTTGTGACAGCTGTGTGCTCCACCGTGATCACGTTGTAGTCACCACGGTTCGCTCGGAGGACCGCTACTTGGACAGCGCCGACTTCAGCTTGTCCAAGCCGTCTCCGCCGAGTTCGTCGAGCGAGGCGCTGCGACCCGTCATCGCCAGCACGAGCGCCAGCATCGGGCCGGAGACCTCGGGTCCCGAGCCGGTGGTCCAGTCGGTGTCGGTGGCACGCAGCGTCAGGCCGGTGACCCGCGACTTCGACCCGATCAGCAGGTTCGAATTCTTGTAGAAGTCGGCGACCCGGACGACGGCGTCCATCGGGTACTCGTGGGTGATGCCGAGGGGCCGGCGGATGTCCTCGCCGTGGACGATCATCTCACCCAGCATGGCGTCGATCGGGCCCGGTGGGTGGGTGGAGTCGGCCATGTGCGCCCGGAACTCGTCGAGCGCCTCCGCCGGTGTTCCTTCCTCTTCGTGTGCGATGTCCTTCTCGAACATGGTGTTGATCCGAAATCCCGACCCGACGAGCTTTCCGACGAATTTCGGCGGCGTCATCTTCTCCGTCGCCGTCATGTGCGCGAACACGTCCCGCACTGTCCACCGCTCGCAGAGCGACGGCGTCGACCACTGAGTGTCGGTCAGCGGTTCGAGGTCGTCCACCAGGGCGCGGCGTTCTTGGTGAATCGTGGGCCAGGGGCTTGACGTTGTCATTTTTCACTCCCTCGTCACCAAGAATTCTCCCACCTCGCGGCGTCGGCGGCGAGACCCATTGCACAACGCGTTAGTCACGACTAACGTATTGGTTGTGCTCGATCAGTTGGAAGTCGCAGCTGAGCCCACCCGGAGACGCCTCATGCAACTGCTGACAGCAGGTGAACAGACCGTCAACAACCTCGCCGCACACTTCCCCGCGAGCCGGTCTGCGATCTCGCAACATCTCCGGGTGCTCACCGAGGCCGGGCTGGTCACCGCGCGCAAGGACGGACGCTTCAGGTATTACCGGCTCGACCCTCAGGGACTCGCACAGCTCCGCACGTTGTTCGACTCCTTCTGGATCGACGAACTCGACCGCCTCGTAGCGGATGCCACCGACGAAGCAGGATCCAAAGGAGACAGCTGATGCCATTCGACAAGACCGTCGTCGTCCCGCTGGACCCGGACGCCACGTTCGATCTCGTCACCAGACCGGACCGATTGCGGCGGTGGCAGACCGTCGCGGCCCGCGTCGATCTGCAGGCCGGCGGCGAATACCGGTGGACCGTGGTTCCCGGACACTCGGCGGCGGGCACCTTCCGGGAGGTCGTGCCCGGACAGCGGGTGGTGTTCGGGTGGGGCTGGGAAGGCGACGAAGAACTCCCACCCGGATCGTCCACCGTGACGGTCACTCTCACCCCGACCGCCGGCGGCACCGAGGTGCGCCTCGTGCACGACGGGCTGACCGCCGAACAGGCCGCCCGCCACGCGGAAGGCTGGAACCATTACCTCGACCGGCTCGTCGCCGCCGCGCAGACGAGCGACGCGGGGCCCGACGACTGGGCGGCCGCACCGGATCCACTCGACGAACTGTCCAGCGCCGAGGCGACATTGGCCGTCGTGCAGCACGTCTTGCGCGGCGTCACGGCCGACGACATGTCCCGGCAGACGCCGTGCACCGAGTTCACCGTCTCGCAGCTCGCCGATCATCTGGCCGGTTCGATCACCTCCCTCGGCGGCGCGGCGGGCGCGACGTTCGACGACGACCCCGGCAAACCCGTCGAGGCCAGAATCGCCGACCTCGCCCAGCCCGCGCTGGAGGCGTGGCGCAATCGCGGCGTCGACGGCACCGTGACGCTCGGGACGAACAGTTTCCCCGCAACCCTCGCGGCGGGGATCCTGTCGATCGAATTCCTGGTTCACGCCTGGGATTTCGCGGCAGCGACCGGCGGCGACGTGGCAGTATCGGAGCCGCTCGCCGAATACGTGCTGGCGTTGGCACACAAGATCATCTCGCCCGAAGGCAGGAAAACAGTCGGGTTCGACGACCCCGTACCCACCCCGCACACCAGCGACGCGGTGACCCGGCTCATCGCCTACACCGGCCGCCACCCCGTCCCGGCGGCCTGACACCTCACACGGAAAGGTCCAGTCATGCCCAACAAGTCGGAATACGCCCAGGGAACACCGAGCTGGGTAGACCTCCAAACCAGCGATCAGGACGCCGCCAAGAAGTTCTATTCGGAACTGCTCGGCTGGGAATACGACGACCGGCCGATGCCCGAGGGCCCCGTCTACTCGATGGCCACGGTGCGCGGCGAGAACGTCGCCGCCATCGCGCCACTGCCGCCCGACGCCGCGAAGGCGGGGGCGCCTGCGAACTGGAACACCTACATCGCGGTCGACGACGTCGACGCGACGGTCGCGAAGGTACCCGGCGCCGGCGGCCAGGTGCTGATGCCGGCGTTCGACATCTCGGACGCAGGCCGCATGTCCTTCGTCACCGACCCCACCGGAGCGGCCGTCGGATTGTGGCAGGCGAACAGGCACATCGGGGCCTCGCTCGTCGGCGACCCGGGCGCGTGCCTGTGGAACGAACTGAACACCGCCGACGTCGACAAGGCGCTCGCGTTCTACAACACCGTCTTCGGGATCACGTCGTCGACGATGTCGATGGGACCGGAATACACGTACCACCTGCTGGAGGTGGGCGAGGATCAGGTCGGGGGCTGCGGTCAGCCGATGACGCCCGGCACCCCCAATCACTGGCGGGTGTACTTCGCCGTCGAGAACGTCGACGCGAGCGCCGCCAAGGTCGTCGAACTCGGCGGCACGATCGTCGAAGAAGCGATGGACATTCCCACCGTCGGCCGCATGGCGGGTGTCGCCGACCCGCAGGGCGCGACGTTCAGCATCATGACGCCCGAGGAACGTCAGGATCAGTAACCGTGAAGATGCCCAAACCCTCCGAGGAGGACAAGCAGTTCTTCCGCTCGCTGATCCCCGACACCCCCGGCGTCGAGGTGAAACCGATGTTCGGCAACCTGGGCGCGTTCGTGAACGGCAACATGTTCGCCGGGCTGCTCGGACCGAGCGTCGGGGTGCGGCTCCTGAACGAGCAGGCGAAAGCTGAACTGGCGTCCACCGACGGCGTCGGCGGATTCGGACCGGGTGAGAAGCCGATGCGCGAATACCTGGCCATCCCCGACCGGTGGCGGGACACCCCGGACCTCGCCACGCCGTGGATCGAACGCGCGCTCGCCGAGATCGCCGAACTGCCGCCGAAGCAACCGAAACCGCGGAAGAAGTAGGAAACGACAGCAGCCCTGGTGGTGTGGCCGTGGAGCCGGATCAGCTCGTCGGCGGCGAGATAATGCGCACCGACCGCGGCGGGCGGGCGACGGTGAGGCCGTGCCGGCGAGCGGCCACCGCGAGCGGCTCGGGACTCGGGTCGGTCGGCCAGTCCGCCTCACCCGCCTCCCCGAACAGCGCCACTGCGTTGGCGCTCGGGCCGGTGGTGAAGCGGGTCTGGTACCGCAGGCCGGTGAAGCTGACGGCCTCGAACGCGGCGGCCCATTCCTGCGGCACCGAGTAGGGGGTCATGGACGACAATTCTCGGGTCAAACCGAGATCCGCGGCCGCGTCCGCGCAGGTGTCGGCCATGCGGTGTGCGTGAGGCACGACCAGGGTCGACAGCTGGCGTACTGCGGCGAAGTCCTCGCTGATGATCCCCGTCGTCGCCAGCGCCGCCCCGACGGTCTCCCGGATCGCGGTGAGCTCGTCGAGCGCGAGGTAGCAGGTGCCCCGTGGCGGTGTCAGATCGAACCGGCCGCCGCCGGAGGAGGAGGAGAACCACCACGGACCGTTCCCCTTGTTGTGTCCGCGGTGCAGCGCCTGCGCCGCGGTGAGCTCGCAACCGGGGAAATGCTGCAGCGGACGGGCCGGAGGGCGGAGGGCAACGGAGTCTCGTATCACGCGGCCCACCGCTCCGCGTCGGCCCGGGCCAGCGCTAGCGGCTCCTCGACAGAGCGGCCGGTGGTGACCCAGTCGACCGCAGTGCGGTCGCCGAGTTCGGGCTGCGGGCTGCGCAGCCAGACCGCGCAGGTCCACGGGTCGGCGGCTGTGCGCAGAGCCTTCCACAGGGCGATCAGGTGCGGATGCACCGTTCTCGCGTCCGTGAACTGCCACGTCGGGTAGACCCACTGGCCGTCGTCGAGCCGGCAGGCGATCACGGTGCCTGCGGCGACAGCCTTGTTGACCGCCTGGCGGCTGATGCCCCACCACCGGGTCAGGCCGCCGGTGTCGTAGAACGGGCCCACCAGCAGGTCGTAGACGTGGGTGGTGGGCAGTGCCGCGGCCATCGACGCGGCGATCGATTCGACGTCGTCGAAGACCTCGGCGGGGACGCCGGCCGCGCGCGCGTTGGTGAAAGTCTCGTGGACGCGGCGGGTGAGAAGGGCCATGAGCTTGCGTTCCTGCTCGACCAGGGTGTCCATATGGGCCCTCCCATCGGGTCAACTGCGTCAACCCAAGTGTGCTCAGATCCGACAACCACGTCAACGCGATAGGGCTCGTTGCTCCAGTCCCGTTCAATGTTCGATCAGGCTCGATCCGCGGCACGTGTGGGCAAAACGTGGGCACGGGCCGGCTGACCCTCACCGGTCACCGCAACGAAAAAGGCTCCGACCTGGCATCCATCACCAGATCAGAGCCTTTTCACTCTGCGGAAGCGGAGGGATTTGAACCCCCGGTGGGTTTAACGCCACGCTCGCTTTCAAGGCGAGTGCATTCGGCCGCTCTGCCACGCTTCCGTGGGCGATCTTATCGGTACGGAGGCGGCATCGGGCAACCGGTCAGCGGTCGCCGATGGCCTTGTCGACGCGTTCGAACACCTCGGCGAGAACCTTGAGCTGAGACTTGGTGAGCAGATCGACGAGGTTGCTGCGCACCCCGGCCACATGGGTGGGGGCCGCGTCGGCGAGCCGGGCGCGACCTTCGTCGGTGATGACGGCGAGCACCCCGCGGCCGTCCTCGAGGCAGGTGTCGCGGGTGACCATGCCCTGCGCTTCCATCCGCCGGATCTGGTGGGTGAGGCGGCTGCGGGAGGAGAGGACGCCGTCCGCGAGGTCGCTCATGCGCAGCGAACCGTCCGGCGACTCGGACAGCAGCACCAGAATCCGGTAGTCCGCGAGGGAGAGGTCGTGTTTCTCCTGCAGATCCCGGTTGAGGACGTCCATCAGCCGCTGGTTGCCGTCCATGTATCCGCGCCAGGCGCGCATCTCGGCCGCCGTCAACCAGTTGGTCGCGGCTTCGGCGTCGGAAGTTTCTGCTGTCACAGGTTCACATTCTAGTAGTCCGACATTACTTTCCAGTAGCGTGCGGTGGCGGAAGAGTCCGAGCGGTCGCTTGGACCGGTCGCGGGCACCGGACGCGGGTGCGTTTCGCTAGCGTCGTTCCCATGTATGCGATCACGATCGATAAGCCGGGCGGCCCCGAAGTCATGACGTGGGCCGAGCAGCCGGACCCGCAACTTCCCCCCGGTCACGTTCTCCTCGACGTCGCCGCGACGGCCGTCAACCGCGCCGACCTGTTGCAGCGTCAGGGGTTCTATCCACCGCCGCCCGGGGCCAGCGACATCCTCGGGCTCGAATGCTCCGGCACGATCGCCGAACTCGGCGAGGGAGTGTCCGGCTGGTCCGTCGGTGACCAGGTGTGTGCGCTGCTGGCCGGCGGCGGCTACGCGGAGAAGGTGGCCGTCCCCGCGTCGCAGCTTCTGCCGCTGCCCGAGGGCGTCGATCTGCTCGTCGCGGCGTCGCTGCCGGAGGTCGCGTGCACGGTGTGGGCGAACGTCGTGATGGGCGCCGGACTGTCCCGCGGCGACGTGCTGCTGGTGCACGGCGGTGGCGGCGGCATCGGCACCCACGCCATCCAGGTGGGCGTCGCGCTGGGAGCCCGCGTGGCCGTCACCGCCGGATCCGAGGAGAAACTGGCGCGCTGCCGCGAACTCGGCGCCGACATCCTCGTCAACTATCGGGAAGCCGATTTCGTCGACGAGATCCGCAAGGCGACGGACGGACACGGCGCCGACGTGATCCTCGACAACATGGGCGGCGCCTACCTGGACCGCAATGTCGACGCGCTCGCCGCCGACGGCCGGCTCGTCGTCATCGGCATGCAGGGCGGCCGCAAGGGCGAACTGGACCTGGGCAAGGTGCTGGCCAAACGCGCCCACGTGACGGCCGCCGGACTGCGGGGGCGCCCCGAGTCGGGTCGCGAGGGCAAGGCCGACATCGTCGCCGACGTCCGCAAGCGGCTGTGGCCGCTGATCGCGGAGGGCGCGGTGCATCCCATCGTCTCGGCGGAACTGCCGATCACCGAGGCGCCGCGCGGACACGAGCTGCTCGACTCCGCCGACACCGTCGGCAAGGTGATCCTGACGATCCCGCGGAACTGACGCTTCGCCCGGTGTGACATTCGCCGTCCCCCTCCGGTGCAACGAATGTCACACCGGGCCTGTCGGCTGTGTTCAGCCGAGGGTGGCGAGCTCGTTGACGAGCTGGTCGATCTCATAGCGGGTGGTGTACGGCGCGAGACCGATGGTGACGGCGCCGCCCTCGTCGTTGACACCCAGGGCGTCGAGCAGCCGGGAGCCGCCGTGGACGCCGCTGACGGTGGCGATGCGCTTGTCGGCGAGGTGCGACGCGACCTTGTCGGCCGAGACTCCGGCGACGGTGAAGCTGAGCGTCGGGACCCGGCTCGGCGACCGGCCGATGACCATGACCTGCGGTAGCCGCTTCAGCGAGGACATGAGGTGGTCGAACAGGGTGTCCTGGTAGTTCTGCAGCGAGCTGATGGATGCCTCGAGCTTCTCGCGCCGGGAACCGGTGGCCGACTCGTCGAGGTTCGCGAGGAAGTCGATCGACGTGGTGAGGCCTGCGAGGAGCGCGAACTGGTGCACCCCGACCTCGAGACGTTCGACACCCCGCGCATACGGGTTGAGCGACACGGCCGGGATGCGGTCGAGGAGCGACGGGTCGCGGAAGACGAGTGCCCCGACCTGCGGTCCGCCCCAGGAGGTGGCACCGACGGCGACGACGTCCGCTCCGAGTTCGTTGATGTCGACGTGCGCGTAGGGGGCGGCGCCGATCGCGTCGACGACCATCAGTCCGCCGACTTCGTGGACGCGGTCCGATGCGACGCGGACGTCGGGCGCCGAGCCGACGATCGGGGAGGCGGCGGTGAGTGCGACCAGGCGCGTCGTGGTGGTGATGAGGTCCTGGAACTGCCAGCTGGGGAGTTCGCAGGTTTCGATCTCGACCTCCGCCCACCGCACCTGGGCGCCGTAGCGGCTGGCGACGCGCAACCAGGGGGCCACGTTCGCTTCCTCGTCGAGGCGAGAGAGCACGAGCCCGGTTCCGAGACCGAGTCGCGTGCTCAGCGACTCCGCCAGCCAGGCCAGGAGAACGGATCGGTCGGGTCCGAGTACGACCCCGGCGGGATCGCCTCCGACCAGGTCGGCGACGGCTGCTCGGGCCGCATCGAGAACCGCCGCACTGCGCCGGCTGGACACGTGTCGTCCGGTCGACGAAGAGGCAGAAGCCCGGAAGGCCGTGGAGACAGTGCGCGACACCGCGTCCGGAATCTGCATGCCGGCCTGCGGATCGAGATGGATCCAACCGTCGCCGAGTGAGGGGATGAGTCCCCGAACGCGGGCAACGTCGTAAGCCATGCCCGACACTCTAAGACCCCAAGTCAATACGGTCGAAGCCAGCCATCGATTGTTGCCAGATGCAACAAAGATGGAAAGGGCCAAATCGGACGCACTTTCGCACTGCCGCGCAGGAACAGCCAAGATGGAGGCATGACGAACTCGGAGAATGAACACGTAGTCGTGATCGGCCCCGACGGTCAGCCCATGGCGATTCCCGTCGCCGAGGCGGCGAGCAAGCCCGAGGGCTCCGACGCCGCGGGAGCCGCCGCAGCCGAGAACGGGAACGGCACCGAGTCGATCGCCGACATGGTGGAGCAGCCGGCCAAGGTCATGCGCATCGGAACGATGATCAAGCAGCTCCTCGAAGAGGTGCGCGCAGCACCGCTCGACGACGCCAGCCGCAACCGGTTGAAGGAGATCCACAAGTCGTCGATCCGCGAACTCGAGCAGGGCCTGGCCCCCGAACTGCGCGACGAACTCGAACGCCTCACGCTGCCCTTCACCGACGACACCGTCCCCACCGACGCCGAACTCCGCATCGCGCAGGCACAGCTGGTGGGGTGGCTGGAAGGACTGTTCCACGGCATCCAGACGGCCCTGTTCGCCCAGCAGATGGCGGCCCGCTCCCAGCTGGAGCAGATGCGTCAGGGAGCCCTGCCTCCGGGCATCAGCATGGGCAACCCGCACGGGCCGCACAACAACGATCCGGGGTCGCAGTCGAGCGGTACCGGCCAGTACCTGTAGCAACGGGCGAAACAGCATGGAACTCGACTCCCGGTAGGCTCGGTGCCCGTGTCAGCATCCGCTATCGAAACCGAGGCCGCAGGCGGCCCGCTCCCGGCGTCCGATTCGCAGACCTTCCGTCGCGCGTTCAAGGACCTCAGGGACGGCTTCGCTCAGCGCGAGCTGTGGCTGAGCCTCGGCTGGCAGGACATCAAGCAGCGCTACCGCCGGTCGGTGATCGGCCCGTTCTGGATCACCATCGCCACCGGCGTGCAGGCCGCGGCGATGGGCATCCTCTACTCGGCCCTGCTGGACATCCCGCTGGACGAGTTCCTGCCGTACGTCACTGTGGGTCTGATCGTCTGGAACCTGATCAGCGCGAGCATCCTCGAGGGGTCCGAGGTGTTCATCGCCAACGAGGGACTGATCAAGCAGCTGCCGTCGGCGCTGAGCGTCCACGTGTACCGGCTGGTGTGGCGGCAACTGCTGCTGTTCGCGCACAACCTCGTCATCTACGTGATCATGCTGTTCGCGTTCGGGGTGTGGCGGCACCTGACCTGGACGTCGCTGGCCGCGATCCCGGCGATCGCGCTGATCGTCGTCAACGCGGCGTGGGTGTCGATCATGTTCGGCATCTTCTCCACCCGCTACCGGGACATCGCGCCGATCCTCGGCAGCATGACGCTGCTGCTGTTCGTGCTGACACCGATCATGTGGACCACACAGAGCCTCGAGGCGCAGGGCGGTCAGGCCGCCGAGCGCGTCAAGCTCGCCGAGCTGAACCCGCTGTTCCACTACCTCGACATCGTGCGCGCGCCGATGATCGGGCAGGACCAGCAGGCGTACCACTGGTACATCGTGCTGGCCATCACCGTCGTCGGGTGGACCGCCGCCATCCTCGCGCTTCGCAAGTACCGGGCCCGAGTGCCCTACTGGGTTTAGGGGTCTGAAGACATGACAGAACATGTGAGTATCGAGACGCGGGACGCTTGTGTCGACTTTCCGATCTTCGACGCCAAGTCGCGGTCGCTGAAGAAGGCGTTCCTCGGCAAGGCCGGCGGATCCATCGGTCGCAACAACTCGGACGTCGTGGTGGTCGAGGCCCTGCGCGACATCAACCTGTCGCTGAAGGAAGGCGACCGGATCGGTCTGGTCGGCCACAACGGTGCCGGCAAGTCGACGCTGCTGCGGTTGCTGTCCGGCATCTACGAGCCCACCCGCGGCAGCGCGAGCATCCGCGGCCGCGTGGCCCCGGTCTTCGACCTCGGTGTGGGCATGGACCCCGAGATCTCGGGCTACGAGAACATCATCATCCGCGGGCTGTTCCTCGGGCAGACCCGTAAGCAGATGCTCGCGAAGATGGACGAGATCGCCGACTTCACCGAGCTGGGCGAGTACCTGTCGATGCCGCTGCGCACGTATTCCACCGGCATGCGGGTGCGTGTCGCGATGGGCGTGGTCACCAGCATCGACCCGGAGATCCTGCTGCTCGACGAGGGCATCGGCGCCGTCGACGCGGAGTTCATGAAGAAGGCGCGCGTGCGGCTGCAGGCGCTGGTGGAGCGGTCCGGAATCCTGGTGTTCGCCAGCCACTCCAACGAGTTCCTCGCCCAGCTGTGCGACCGGGCCATGTGGATCGACCACGGTCAGATCCGGCAGGAGGGCGGCATCGAGGACGTCGTCCGCGCGTACGAGGGCGACGACGCCGCCGACCACGTCCGCCACGTGATCTACGAGATGGACCGGGAGAAGTCCGGGCTGACCCGCGCGGCCGAACGGGACGCCCGTAGCGTCGGATCGAACGAGCGTCCCGTTCGCACGGCCGCGGAAGCCGAGGCGGAGTCCGCGTGAGCGCTGCTGCCGAGCGGATCGTCGGCGTCGTCGTCACCCACAAACGCCGTGAACTGCTGGCGGAGTCGCTGAAGGTCCTCGGCTCGCAGACGCGTCCGCTGGACCATCTGGTGGTCGTGGACAACGCCGCCGAGGACGACGTGCGCGCACTCGTCGAATCGGCCGGGATCCCCACCAGCTACCTCGGGTCGCAGCACAATCTGGGCGGGGCGGGCGGCTTCGCCCTGGGGATTCTGTACGCCCTCTCGCTCGGCGCCGACTGGGTGTGGCTCGCCGACGACGACGGCAGGCCCGAGGGGCCGAAAGTCCTGGAGACGCTGCTCGACTGCGCCCAGCGGCACGGGCTCGCCGAAGTCTCCCCCGTGGTCTGCGACATCGACGACCCCGACCGTCTCGCGTTCCCGCTGCGCCGCGGCGTCGAGTGGCGTCGGCTGCGGTCCGAACTGTTCACCGACGGCGACGACTCGGCCGACCTGCTGCCGGGCATCGCGTCGCTGTTCAACGGCGCCCTGTTCCGGGCGTCGGCGATCGACACGGTCGGCGTCCCCGACCTGCGTCTGTTCGTCCGCGGCGACGAGGTGGAGGTGCACCGGCGGCTGGTGCGGTCGGGGCTGCCGTTCGGCACGTGCCTGCAGACGGCGTACGTGCACCCGAACGGCGCGGAGGAGTTCAAACCGATCCTCGGCGGCCGGATGCACACCCAGTACCCGGACAACGAGACGAAACGCTTCTTCACCTACCGCAACCGCGGCTATCTGCTGTCCCAGCCGGGCATGCGGAAGCTGCTGCCGCAGGAATGGGTGCGGTTCGGGTGGTACTTCCTCGTCACGCGGCGTGATCCGCAGGGTCTGCGGGAGTGGATGCGGCTGCGCAAGCTGGGCCGTCAGGAGCGGTTCGAGCGGCCGTGAATTCGGTTGCGCCCGGGTTCCGCCGGGTGGGAGCATCGTGGGGTTCCGGTCGAAAGATTCTGATGTGCTGCGAAGGAGTGAGTGTCCGATGACTGTCTCGTCGGTCGACGCCGCGTGCGTCCACTCCCCCTTCCCCCTCGCCTGACCGAACCCGCGCAGTGGTCCGGTCGGCGCTCATCGACCCGAGGATCACACCCACCATGTTCGATTCTGGACACCTCCTGCCCTACGGCTGGAACGACACTCTTTCCGACACCTTCGACAGTTACCCCGACGACGGCCGCGAGCCCGGCCGGGTGATCCGCGTGGACCGCGGTCGCTGCGACGTCGCCGCGCCCGCCGGCGTCGTCCGCGCCCTCGCCGGTGAGCACACCCTGTGCACCGGCGACTGGGTGACACTCCACCGGCACGGCGACGACATCGCCGTCGCCGACCTGTTCCCCCGGCGCAGCGCGATCGTCCGGTCGTCGGCGTCCGGCCGGTCCGAGGGGCAACTCCTCGCGGCCAACGTCGACACGGTGGTGATCGCCGCCGCACTGGACACCGCCCTCGATCTCGGGCGCATCGAACGACTGCTCGCACTGTCGTGGGAGAGCGGCGCGCAGCCGGTGGTCGCCCTCACCAAATCCGATACCGTGCACGACGTTTCCCTCGCGACCGCCGAAGTGGCGGCGGTGGCTCCGGGCGCGACCGTGGTCGCGGTGAGCGCCGATACCGGCGACGGCATCGACATCCTCACCGCAGTGATCGACGGGACCGTCGCCCTCATCGGACCGTCGGGCGCGGGCAAGTCGACGCTCGCGAACGCGCTGCTCGGCGAGGACGTGCTCGCCACCGGACGCGTCCGCGAGGGCGACAACAAGGGACGGCACACGACGGCACACCGGGAACTTCTGCCGCTGCCGTCCGGCGGCGCCCTGATCGACACGCCGGGCCTGCGGGGCGTCGGCATGTGGGACGCGGCCGACGGCATCGACAAGACGTTCCCCGAGATCGAGGAACTCGCGGCGCAGTGCCGGTTCGCGGACTGCTCGCACGAAGCCGAACCCGGGTGCGCGGTCCAGGGCGCGGTGGCGGGCGGCGAACTACCCGAACGCAGACTCACCAGCTACCGCAAGCTGATTCGCGAGAACGGGTGGATCGCGTCCCGCACCGACGCACGGCTGCGGGCCGAGCGGGAGCGCGAGTGGAAGACCATCGCCCGTTGGCAACGCCAGATGTACCGCAGTCGCGGTCACTGACCGAGCGTCCGCCCCGCATCCCGGTTCACTCCCTGAGCCGGGATGCGGGTGGCAACATGGAGATATGTTCGACCTTCGGAGAAAGGCCCGTCTCAAGTTTCAACGTGCCATGTCCGAGGTTGTCGCCGAGTCCGACCGGCGGTCCCGCGAGCTCACCGAGAACCAGCACGACCAGACCCTCGCCGAGCTGAGCGCGACCAACCAGGAACTGGCCAGGGTGCTGTCCGAGCTGTCCGATGCCCGCATGGAGATCTCCGACGTCCAGCAGCGGCTCGGCGAGCTCGAGCAGCAGGCCCGCCGCGACATCACCCAGGCGCTGGACGTGCGGGCCACGAAGGAGGCCGCGGAGTTCGTGCTCGAGCACATGCCGAAGGCGCCCGTGTTCTGGAACCCGCAGGACACGTTGCGCTACGGACTGTCGCAGGTGGAGGTCGAGGGACTGGCCCTCGAATTCGGGGTGGCGTCGGGCACGACGCTCCGGATCATCGTCGAAGAGTTGAAGGACGCCGAGCACGAGGTGTTCGGGTTCGACGTGTTCTCCGGGTTGCCGCAGACGTGGCGCACCGGGTTCCCGGCCGGGGAGTTCGCGCAGGAGAAACTGCCCAAGGTGCGGGGTGCGGAGTTGGTGCCCGGACTGTTCGAGGACACGCTGTCGGGCTTCCTCGAGAAGCACCCCGGACCGGTGTCGTTCGTGCATCTCGACGCCGACCTGTACTCGTCGACGAAGTCGGTGCTCGACCGGCTCGAACAACGGCTCGTCGCGGGCACGGTGATCGTGTTCGACGAGTTCTTCAACTTCCCCGGCTGGCAGGCGCACGAGTACCGGGCGTGGACGGAGTTCGTCGACCGCACCGACGTCGGATTCGAGTACCTCAGCTACACCGCCAACCACGAGCAGGTGGTCGTGCGGATCACCGCACCAGCTTCACCGCCTGGGTGACGTTGAACGTCGCGCGGTCGTCGATCCGCAATCCGGACCTAGTGAGCGCGGCGAACGCCTCGGTGTCCTCGAAGTGGTACGGCGGCAGCCTCCACACCTCGTTGGACGTGTGCCGGATGATGCGCTCGCTGTCGCGTTCGTAGTCGGTGAAGAACCAGACCACGGAGCAGGAGTCGAGCGCGCCGGCGAGGTCCGGGACGGCGAGTTCGTCGTCCCACAGCGACCCCCGGCTCGCGGCGGTGGTCCCGAGCCCGATGTCGCGGGTCCCGTCGAACGCCTCCGGCCGCACGTCCTTGACGAGCCGCAGCGACGTGGGGTTCCACGCCGGTTTGTCGAACAGCACGCAGTCACCGGGCCGGAGGTGCTGCCCGGCGAAGACGTTGACGGTGCTGAAGTCCATGCCGCTGGGTTTCGCCCACTGCTCGCGCTGGGCGACGTACCCCGGCGACGCGGCGACCGCGAACACGGCCAGCACCGCGGCGGCCTGCCACCATCTCCGGGTCAGCGCGGCCAGGCAGAGTCCGCCGATCAGCGCCACCGCCGGCGTCGTGAACGTGAAGTACCGCGGGAGGTACACCGGGCTGCGCAGCAGCGAATAGGCGAGCAGCAGCGCCATCGGCACCGCGACCCACGGCAGCGCGACGGACAGCACCGGGGGCAGCCGGCGACCGCGCACCAGGGCCGCCGCCCCGGCCGCCACCAGCACGGCGAACAGCACCGCGAACCACGGCGCGCCGACGAACCACTGGTACTCGGCCACGGCCCGCGGCAGGTGGCCGTCGAGCGGCGGGATCCACGCGACCTGGACCGCTTCTCGGCGCACCAGCGCCACGAACGGCGCCGCGACCGCCATCCCCACCGCCACAGCCGACGCCCATCCGAGCCAGGACCGCCGGGCCGCGCGCAGCAGCAGGAGCGTCAGCAGGTGCGCGGGCACCAGCGTGAGGAGGTAGACGAACAACACGATCGACACGGCCAGGCCCGCGGCGTACAGCGCCCACAGCCACCACCGCCGGAGTCTCAGTGCGGCAAGGAGAATCACGGTCAGCCAGACCGCGGCCGCCGCCGTGGCCGCGTACCCGCGGGCCTCCGCGGCCGCCCACGTGACGCTGGGCAGGATCACGAACAGGAGCCCCGACAGCACCGCCACCCGCCGGGTCGAGATCAGCGCACCGAGCACCACCACACCCGCGCCCGCGGCGCCCACGGCCAGGGCGCTCGGGAACCGCGCCGAGAACTCCGAAGCCCCGAACACCGCGAACCAGTACCGCATCGCGACGTAGTACAGGCCGTGCACGGCGTCGATGTGGCCGAGCAGGTTCGACAGGTCCGCCCGGGATCGCTGACTCGAATACAGCGTCGCGACCTCGTCGTACCAGAACGACGGACGCCAACTCCACGCCGCACCGAGCAGCACACCGACAGCGAAGACGAGCAGCGAATCCCGCGACAGCCCACGCACATCGCGGGCCGGCGACGGTCCGGGCAACGTCACTGACCGTACAGGCGAGCCCAGTTCTCCCGGCTGGTGAGCTGCGGCAACGCGTCCCGGTACTGACGCTGCGTCGACGCCGCATCCTCGCGGAACCGTTTCATCAGCTTCGCGGTCCGGGCCGTGAGTTCACGCGCGGTCTCCTTGTCGCGGCGGCGCACCCGCACCCCGGACTGGGAGGCGTCGGTGATGACGGCGGTGTCGAACAGCGACACGTGCCACCAGTGCGCCTCGGCCACAGGGATACTCGCGACACCGTGCTGGGTGCGGCCGAGCCACTGGTACGCCGCACGCTTGGCGAGGACGAGGTCGATCTTGCTCTTGTCCGGCTCGAAACCGGCGTACCGGGTGACGAGGTCGGAGTTGCGGACACCGGGAATGTTCGTCGCGGGATGCTTGACGGTCTCAGGGAACCGCTTGCGCTCCTCCCGGATCGCCGCCAGCACGGCCTGACCGCCGTCCTCGAGGACCTTCGGACCCTCGAGGAAGTCCTCGATGCCGCGAATCATGGTGTACGCCAACCCGTACTGCATCGACACGAGGTACTGGGTGATCTCCCGCGTCATCATCTTGCTCAGCGACTTGGCGTCGAAGTCGCTGTGCAGCGCGGCGGCGATCAGCGAGTTGCGGATGCTGAAGTATTT
The DNA here is from genome assembly GCF_019378875.1 of Rhodococcus sp. USK10. Classification (NCBI taxonomy): domain Bacteria; kingdom Bacillati; phylum Actinomycetota; class Actinomycetes; order Mycobacteriales; family Nocardiaceae; genus Rhodococcus; species Rhodococcus sp. USK10. Next base: position 4,891,264 of record NZ_CP076048.1, on the reverse strand, counting down.
GGCCCAGTCGTCGCGGTCCTTCCAGTGGAAGTCCGCGTGCCACACACCGGCATTGGGCAGCGTGACCGTGACGAATCCGGCCGCGCGGGCGCGGATACCGTACTCGATGTCGTCCCACTGGAAGAACATCGGCAGCGGGAGCCCGATCTGCGCGACCACCTCGGCGGGGATCAGGCACGACCACCACGCGTTGTAGCCGGCGTCGACGCGCTTGTGCTGCTTCTTCTTCAGCAAGTTGATGTCGTGCCGCGACCCGGCCGCCCAGCGGCCCGCCTTCAGCTTCGACAGGTCCGCTTCCTCCGCGCTGACGTGCAAGTGCTCCGGGTTCATCAGGTACAGCATCTGCGCGCCGACGAGCGTCGGCTCGGTGGTGACGTTGGCGAACGCGTTCATCCGCAGGATCGACTCCGGCTCGCACAAGATGTCGTCGTCCATCAGGATCAGGTTGGCGTGCTCGTTGATGCCCGACACCTCGTACATGCCGCGGGTGAAGCCGCCGGCCCCGCCGAGGTTCGGCTGCCGCAGGTAGACGAGCTTGTCGCCCAGGATCTCGGCGACCTCGGTGAACTTCTCCCGGTCCGACACGTGGTCGCTGCCCTGGTCGACGACGTACACGGCGTCGATGCCGGACGCCATCGTCGGGTCGTTCGCGATGGCGGCGACGGTCTCGGCGCAGTCGTCGGCGCGGTTGAACGTGCAGATCGCGATCGCGGCGGGACGGATCACCGACGGCGCGGCGACGGTCCACTCCAGTTCACTCACGGCGAGGGCGCCGTCGACGGCGGTGAACTCCACCCACAGGGAGCCGCCGTCGAGGTAGGCGTCGAGCTTCGCGGACAGAGTCGCCGTGCCCGTGCCGTCGATCTCCGTCGTCGACAGGATGCGGGAGTTGCCGCCCGAATCGGAGCCGCGCAGCGCCACCACGGCGCGGCCGTCGGCCTCGTGGCGGAAACCGACGGTCACGTCGGTGACCGTGGTCCAGCGCTGGTAGTAGCTGGCCGCGAACCGGCCGAAGTAGGTGTCGGTGTCGACCGTCGCACCCTTCTCGAGGTGCACGACGTGCCGCTCGCGGTGGGCGCGCCCCTTGACGATCCTGGCGTACAGGTCGTCCTTCACCCGGGTGGTCGGTCCCGTGAACAGACCTCGCGCCACCACCAGGCGGTCGGGTGCGCGATGCTCGGTGAGAGCACTCCGGACCGCGGCCGTGCTCCCGTCCACAGGTGCTACCGACGCAGACTCGTTCATAGTGCTCCTACTGTTCCCCGCGAGAGGTGGGCTGGACCGCACCAACGCGACGGCACGATCCTCTTCTCGGTTCGCAGGGTATCAACCTCGCGAAGCGCTCCCCGACCATGCGAGGCGACCTCCGTCCCGGTGACGGGCCCGCAGCCGGAACAGTCCCACCCCCATCGCGAGCACATCGGCCCTGGATATGCGGGTTTCGTGGCTGTCGTGGTCGGCGCTCAGACGCACCGGCACCTCGACCGGGACGAGGCCCGCGCGCTCCGCGAGGTAGACGAGTTCGGTGGTGAACAGGAACCCGGGCTCGACGAGGTCGGGGACCAGGCCGCGAATCAGGTCTCCGTCCATCAGGACGGTGCCCTGGGGGTCGCCGGTGCGCATCCCGAGGACCACCCGCCGCAGCGCCGCGAAACCCCACGTCAGGGTTCCCCGAAGCGCGCCGCGCCGCACCTGCGAGTCGGGGTGGGCCTTGGACCCGATCAGCACTTCGGGCAGCCGGCCGTCGTGGCCGTCGGCGAACTTCTCCGCGCCGTCGAGGTCGTCGAATCCGAACGGCAGGTCGTCGGCGGTCAGCAGGACGTGCGCGCCGCGACTCGCCTCGGCGCCCGCCCGCAACGCGTTGCCCATGCCTTTCTCGCTCCGCAGGACGGTGAGCGTCACGGGCCCGGGCGCCCAGTCCGCGGCGAGGCGGGTGCAGATGTCCACGGTGCCGTCGGTGGAGCCGTTCTCCACGACGATGATCTCGACGTCGTGACCGGCCAGTCGTTCGGCCACCCGGCGGACCGTCTGCTCGATGACGGCGGCGGAATTGTAGGCGGGCACGACCACGGAGAGCGCCTTCGGCGCACGTGCGCCTTTCTGGTCGTGGGAACAACCGAAAAGGCGCACGGGCGCAGCCTAACTCGTAGGCTCGGAGTCCGTGGCACCCTCCGCGTCCGTGTCCTCGACGTTCACCCGATCGATACGCGGCGTCCCCGAATGGGCGGTGGCACTCGCGGTCGCTTTGGCTGCCGCTGCCGTCGCCACGATTCCCCGGATCGTGTACGACCGCTTCTACTACGGCGGCGACATGCTCGAATCGTTCGTGCCGTCCTGGCACCGGATCGGCGGGGAACTGCTCGCCGGGCGGTGGCTCGCCGTCAATCCCGACGCCTGGATCGGCGGCAACTATGCGGGCGAGGCCGCCTACGGTCTCTACAACCCCGTCAACCTCGCCAACTACATGCTGGCCGCGAAGTTCGAGGACCTGTCGGTCGCGTCGTTCGTGATCATGGCCGAGTTCCTCGCGCTGTTCGCCCTCGGGACGTACCTGCTGTGCCGCGAATACGGCGCCCGCCGCGGTCCCGCGGTCCTCGGCGGGCTGACGATTCCGTTCAGCGGTTTCACCCTGTTCTACGAGGCGGCGGGCTGGCCGTCCGGGATGATGGCCGTCGCGTGGGTGACGCTGTTCTGGTGGTCGGCGCTCCGCCTCTCCCGCGGTCGCACGAATCCGCTGATCACGTTCCTGATCGGCGCGCTGACGGTGAGCATGGGCAACCCGTACGCCGCGCTCGGCGCCGTGGTGATCCTCCTCGGCCTCGGGATCGGACTGCTGATCCAGCGGGACTTCTTCCGGTTGCTCGTGCTGGTGATCACCGGCGCGTGCGCGGGCACCGCCGCGCTGGTGACGTACCTGCCGCTGTTCCTCAGCGTCGACGTCACCACCCGCGCCGGCAGCACCGGCATCTTCAACGACACGTTCCTGCAGCCGCAGATCGGCGGCCCCGCGGGAATGAGCAGCCCGTCGTATCTGCCCGTGATCATGACGTTCGGGGGTCCCGTCGAGGTGATCCCGTCGCTGTACCTCGCGTGGTTCGTGCTGCCGCTGCTGCCGTGGTTGCCGTGGGGACGGATCCGCGCACTGTTCGCGTCCCCGGGGTTCCGCCGCGCGCACGGGCGACCGCTCGTCAGCCTGGCGGTCATCACGGTCGTCTACTTCCTCTTCACGTTCGGACCGTCGAACGTCGGGATGTTCCGGTGGCCGATCCGCCTGGTCGAATACCTGTACCTGTGCGTGGTGATCGGGCTATCTCTCGCGCTGTCGCTGGGACTGTCCCGCGACCGGGTGCGCCAGCGGGTGACGGCGTCGGCGGTGCTGATCGCGCTGGGCTTCTACCTGGCGTTCGCGTCCTCCCCGGCCCTGACCGGCAGGCACGCGCTGTTCACGTTGCTCGTCGCGGCGCTGTGCGCGATCGCGTACTTGGCCTGGCGCACCCTGGGCCCGAGCGGTCTCGTCGCCGCACTCGTCGTGGGAACGGTGGCGGTGACCGCCGCGCAGGTCTGGTCCCTCACCCACGACGTCGACCGCGACAGCCGCGTCGACCCGTCCAGCACGTCGCTGCTGTCCACGCAGACCGACCGCTACCAGGGCACCGTCCTGCAACTCGCCGACCTGGCCGACACCTCCCCCGACGACGTCACCGCGGGCCGGATCCTGTTCGGCAACGAGATCATGGCGTCGTCCGCGGAGGGCAGCATCAACGCGTACACCGGCATCGGGTTCACCGAGTTCCAGGAGGCGCTGTGCATGGACTACCGGGGCGCCGTCTGCCCCGGTGTGTACGGGGCGCTGTGGCAGCCGGTGAACGCGGACATTCCGATTCCGCTGATCGACTACCTGCGGGTGTCGACGCTGGTGGTGGAGCACCGCCTCGTGCCCGAGGTGGAGACGGCACCGCCCCCACCCGGCTGGCACGTCACCGAACGCAACGACTCCCGGACGGTACTGCAGCGTGACCGGCCGCTGCCCCTGCCCGGGCGGGTGTCGTTCGCGTCCGACGGCGTCCGGGTGCTCGTCTCCAACACCGACGCGGCGACGGAGACCGTGCGGGTGACGGGCAGCGGCGGCACCGTCTCGTTCGCCCGCCTCGCGTGGCCCGGCTACTCGGCCACCGTGGACGGCGAGCCCGTGGACGCGACCGCGGGCTGGCACGGTCTGCTCGAGGTGTCGGTGCCGCCGGGTGACCACGAACTGGTGGTGACGTTCCGGCCGCCGCGGCAGAACCTGTCCGCCGCGGCGTTCGGCGCCGCGACGGTCGTGGTGCTGATCCTGTCCGTCGTCGACCCGGTGGTGCGCCGCCGGAAGCTCAGCGGGGCGACCACCCGGACGACGTGAACGCCGATACGTCGGTGGAGCCGGATCCCGCGGCCGCCGCGGACGACAACGCGTCGGCGATCAGCTGGTGGCCGATCTGGTTCGGGTGGTCGCCGTCGTCGGCCAGCAGTCCGGTGGGGTCGCCGTCGCCCCACGTCCCCTTGAACGTGCTGAACAGGTCGACGTACGTGGCGCCCTCCGCGCCCGCGACCCCCGAGATGACGTCGTTGGCGCGCAACGTCAGCGCGGCACTGTCCCGGAGGAATTGCGGGCCGTACAAGTCGCGGGCCACGTCGCCGTCCGGGAAGACGTCCCAGTACCCGGTGACCAGCACCGCGGTCGGCTGACCGGCCCGCAGTTCGGCGATGCGGCCGAGCACGGACGTCAACGTGGTCTGCAACTCCGGCAGCACCGGCGCAAAGCAGCCGAGCCCGTCGTCGCCGCCGCAGTCGCCGTCCAGGTAGTCGTCGAGTTCGGTGTAGAAGTCGTTGGCGCCGATCGTGACGGTGACGAGATCGGCGGCACTCACGGCGTCGGCGTCGTATGCGCCGGGTTCGAGGGAATCGAGCAGGTCGGTGCTGGTCCAGCCCCCGACACCCAGGTTCGCCACCTGGACGGGCACGGCGTTTCCGTCCGACAGCTGATCGCCGAACAGCTCCACGAACGGCGTGCATCCGGGGCATCCGTCGCCGGCCGGGATCGAATCGCCCAGGCCCACGAGGGTCGCGACCGCGGGCGACTCCGGCTGTGGCTGCGGTTGCGGCTGCGCCACCGGCGGTGTCGTCGACGTGGAACAGCCGGCGAGGAGCGGAATCAGTACCGCTACGGGAACACCGAGAATCCAGCGTCGCACGGGGCCTCCCCATCACGTCCTGCGCCTCGGAGGTAGCGCTCGTCACCGGTCCGCACGAATTCTACCGACGGTCGGTGCCCTACGCCGTTCCCCGCGGAACGGTCCGCACGTGCGCCCGCTCGCCCTGGGGACCGAACAGGCTGAGGATCTCCACCGGCTGCGGTCCGGGATTGCCGAACCAGTGCGGCACGTGGGTGTCGAATTCCGCGACCTCCCCCGGCGTCAGGATCACGTCGTGTTCGCCGAGCAGCAGTCGTAGCCGGCCGGACAGGACGTACAGCCATTCGTAGCCCTCGTGGACCTGCAGGTTCGGTATTGCGGCCGGGTCGCCCGGCGGGATCACGTGCTTGAACGCCTGGATCCCGCCGGGTCTGCGGGTGAGCGGGATGATCGTCGTGCCGTTGCGGTCGAGGGGCCGCAGGTGAACGCGCGGGTCGCCGGTGGCGGGCGCGTCGACCAGTTCGTCGAGGGGCAGCTGGTGGGCGCGGGCCAGCAGGAGCATCAGTTCGAGGGTGGGTTTGCGCTGGCCGGCCTCCAGCCGCGACAGGGTGCTCACCGAGATCCCGGTGGACTCGGAGAGCTGGGCGAGGGTTGCGCCGCGCTGCTGCCGCAGTGCTTTGAGCCGCGGTCCCACGGCGTCGAGGACGCCGTCCAGATCGGGTAGGTCGTCGTTCACACCACCCATGTTGCCACACCGGCAAACATTCTTGCCAGGATCGCGATATCTCCGGACAGTGGACGTCACGAGGTCGACGAACGAAGGAGAACGCGATGGAAGACAGTTACGACGTGGTGGTCATCGGCGGTGGCGCGGCCGGACTCAGCGGGGCGCTGACCCTGTCGCGGGCCCGCCGATCCGTCCTCGTGATCGACGCGGGCGAACCCCGCAACGCACCGGCCGGGCACATTCACAACTATCTGGGCCGAGAGGGCACCCCTCCCGGTGAACTCCTGGCGATCGGACGCGAGGAGGTCGCCGGATACGGTGGGGAGATCGTGACCGGCACCGTCACGTCCGCCGAGAAGATCCGGGACGGGGAGTTCCGGGTGACGCTCGCCGACGGCCGGACCGTCGGGGCGCGGCGGCTGCTCGTGACCACCGGTCTCGTCGACGTTCTCCCCGACGTCCCCGGGGTGGCCGAACGGTGGGGACGCGACGTACTGCACTGTCCGTACTGCCACGGGTGGGAGATCCGCGACCAGCCGGTGGGCGTCCTGGCCGGCAGTCCTCTGGCGGTGCACCAGGCGCTGATGTGGAGCCAGTGGACCGATCGGGTGACGTTGTTCCTGAACGACGCGAACGAGCCCACCGGCGAGGAGTACGAGCAACTCGCCGCCCGCGGTGTCGCCGTGATCGACGGCGCGGTGGCCGGACTCGAGGTGCGCGGCGACCGGCTGACCGGTGTCCGACTGCGCACGGGCCGGGTCTTCCCCCTCGCCGCCGTGGTGGTCCCGCCGCTGTTCCGGGCCCGCGCCGACTTCCTCACGACCCTCGGCCTCGGCACCACCGAGATGGAGATGGCCGGGCACGTGATCGGCACCGCCGTCGCCGCCGACGCGACCGGCGCCACCGCGGTTCCCGGGGTGTGGGTGGCCGGCAACGTCGCGGACCCGAAGGCGCAGGTGATCGTCGCCGCCGGAGCCGGACTGACCGCCGCCGCCACCCTCAACGCCGACCTCATCGCGGAAGACACCCGCCTGGCCGTCGCCGGAGCGCTCAGCCGGTAGCCGACACGGTCGCCTCGTGGACCACGCGGTGCGCGGGCAGGATCGACTCGCGCTCCGCGTCGGCGTCCCCCTCGCCGCCGACCAGCCCGACGTAATGCGCGAGCTGGGCGGCGAGGGGTTCGTCGCTGTAGCGGATGGTGGGGATCTCGATCACGGTCTGCTGCTTGTACCCGTCGGCGGGCAGGTCGTCGTCGATGTGCCGGTAGATGGTGATGTCGCGGCGAAGGAGGTCGATCTCGATCAGACGGTCCGGCTCCAGCAGCGACAACTGCCGGACCTTCCGCTGACTCACCCGGCTGGCCGAGATGGTGGCCACCGCACCGGATTCGAAACGCAGCACGGCCTCCGCGCAGTCCTCGGCCTCGTTGCGCCGCGAACTGTCGTGGAAGTACCCGAATTCGGCTTTCACCCCGACGGGCGGTGATCCGACGAACCCGATCGCGAGGTCGACGTCGTGGATCAGCAGGTCCGTCGCGACGCCGGTGGGGATGCGGGAGACGAACGGCGAGTGCCGGATTCCGTTGACCTGCCACACGTCACCCGCGAACTCGCGGGCCGTCCGGACCGCCGGGTTGAATCGCTCGAGCAGACCGCACATCAGCGGGACGCCCGTCGCAGCGGCGCGTTTCACCAGATCGGTGCTCTCCTCGTACGTTGCGGCGAGCGGCTTTTCGACGAGCAGCGGCTTCCCGAGATCCAGGACGCGGCCCGCCACCTCGTAGTGTGCGGGGGTCGCCGCCGCGACGACGACGGCGTCGATGCCGTCCAGGTCGTCGAAATCCGCGGCCCACGCGGCGCCGAACCGTGCGGCGACGTCCCGTCCGTGTTCTTCCCGCGGTTCCACGAGCAGCGCCAGGTCGCACAGCGGCGACTGCGCGAGAACGCGGGCGTGCAGCGAACCCATCTTCCCGGATCCGACGAGCGCGATCCGCGGTCGCGTGGACGTCATCACGCCTCCATCGCCTCGCGGACCGCCGCGACGATCCGGTCGACGTCGTCGGTGGAGAGCGCGGCGTGAACGGGGATGCTGAGGCACCGGCGGGCCACCGACGTCGCGATCGGGGTCGGCGAGACGATCACCCGGGGATGCTCGCGGTAGCAGTCGTAGTCGTCGACGGTTCTCGGGTAGTAGACGCCGCTGCCCACACCGCGATCGCCCAGACGCCGGGCGAGGGTGTCGCGGTCGACCGGTGCGTCCGGCGCGAGGACGACGGTGAACTGGTGCCACACGTGCCCGCGGCCCGCGAGTTCCGAAGGCAGAACCAGACCTTCGACGTCCTTCAGCCCGGTCCGCAGCGCCTCCGCGTTGCGCCGGCGCGACTCCACCTGCTGCAGATACGAACCCAGTTGCGGCAACCCGAGACTGGCCTGCAGATCCGTCATCCGGAAGTTCTGGCCCGCCATCTCGTACTCGTAGCGCCTGCGCATGCCCTGATTCCGCAGCACCCGCAACCGGTCGGCCACCGCGTCGTCGTCCGTCGTGACCATCCCGCCCTCGGCGGTGGTGAGATTCTTCGTGGCGTAGAACGAGAAGCAGCCGAGCCCGAAACTGCCCGCGCCCCTGCCGTCGAACGTGGCGCCGTGCGCCTGCGCGGCGTCCTCGACGACGGCCAGTCCCCGGGACTCGGCCAGCGGCATCAGCGCACCCATGTCCGCGGTCTGCCCGTACAGGTGCACCGGCATCAGCACCCGGGTGCGTTCGTTCACGCACTGCTCCGCGACGTCGGGGTCGATCGCGAAGTCGGCCTCCCCGATGTCGGCGAACCGTGCCGTCGCGCCGGCGTCGAGGATCGCGTTGAGCGTGGCCACGAACGTGAACGGGGTGGTGAGCACCTCGTCCCCGGGCTGGAGGTCCAGCACCCGCAGTGCCGCGATCAGCGCGGTGGTCCCGCTGTTGACGGCCACCGCGTGCCGGGTGCCGACGAGTTCGGCGAACCCCTCCTCGAACCTCGCGACCTTCGGTCCCTGCGCGACCATCCCGGATCGCAGGGTGTCGAGGACCTCGCGCTCGACATCCTCTCCGAAGGAAATACTCGAGATCGCGATCACGGTTCCTCCGATAGATTGACGTGCAGTTCACACCGTCTTCACAGATTGCAACCCCTTGAAGGTTCCCACGGTCTGCACGGCTCCTGGAAGGAATCCGAAACTTTCATGACCATCGGTGAAAACTGCGAGATCCACCCGACCGTCGTGATAGGCCACGGCGTCACCGTCGGGGACCGGGTAAGCATCGGACCGTATGCCGTCCTCACCGGCCCCCTCGACATCGGCGACGACTGCTGGATCGGCGCCCACGCGACGCTGGGGGCGCCGCCGGAGTGGATCGGGAAGACGCATCCGCGCACGTGGACGGAGGTGAGCCCGCACCGGGGTGTGGTGATCGGTGCGGGCACCGTGATCCGGGAGATGAGCGCCGTCCAGCAGGGTGCCGAGCGGCCGACGACCATCGGGCGCGGCGGATTCGTCATGAACCACACGTCCGTCGAGCACGACGTCCGGATCGGCGAAGACTGCGTCCTGTCACCGTCGAGCACCCTCGGCGGCCACGTGACCCTCGGCGACGGCGTCAATCTCGGCATGAGCGCGGTGGTGCATCAGCGGCGGGTGATCGGGGCCCGCGCGATGGTCGGAATGGGATCGGTCGTCGCCAAGGACATTCCGCCGTTCGCCACGGTGTTCGGCAACCCCGCCGCCCTGCGCGGCGCCAACCGGGTGGGGATGAGCCGGTCCGGGATCGCCGACCGGGACATCGAGGCGGTGGAGAACCTGTTCGCCTCGGGGCGGCTCGAGGCGGACGCGGAACTCCCGCCATCGCTCGCCGACGCGTTCGCGTGGTGGCGGGAGTTGGCGGTGAAACCGCTCGTTTCCTGATCCTGCGCCCGCCGATTGCTATCGTCGGAACCGAACGCTGCACTGCTGCAGCGCACTGCCGGTGAGGGGGTGGTTCTCGTGGACACCGATCCCGAGATCGTCCCCGACCGCGGCGGCCGCACCGTCCTGATGAACACGCTGCGGATCCTCGTCACTCTCGCGATCGTCGTCGCCGTCGTGTTCGCCGTGAAATCGCAGTGGGCCGAGGTCCGGGACACGATCACCCAGCTGGACTGGTGGGCGCTCGCCGTCTCCGCGGTCTTCGTGTTCCTCGGCATGGGCGCGGCGGTGCGCGCGTGGCAGCACGCGCTCGGCGCCCTCGAACACCCGATTCCCGCCTTCGACGCCGCCCGCTGCTACCTGGTCGGCCAGCTCGGCAAGTACCTACCGGGCAGCGTGTGGGCGTTCGTGCTGCAGACCGAACTCGTCCGCCGGGCCGGGGTGTCGCGTGCCAACGGATTCGTCGCCGTCCTCGTCACCGTCGGGCTGAGCATCACGTCCGCGCTGGTCGTCGGGCTGCTGGCGCTGCCGGCCCTGTTCCACATCAGCAGCGTCGCGGCGGTCGCCGTGATAATCCTCGTCCCCATCGCCCTCGTCTGCTGCTATCCCCCGATCCTCACCCGGCTGGTGAACCTGGCCCTGCGGATCCTGCGGCGCGCCCCGCTGCACCGGCAGTTGACGATGCACAAGATCGGGCGGGCCCTCGGCTGGTGCGCCGTCAGCTGGGTGCTGTACGGCGTGCATCTCTGGTTCCTCGCGTCGAGCACGTCGGGATTCGCTGTGGGCACCCTGGTGCAGTGCATCGGCGCGATCGCCCTCGGCATGTGCGCCGGCGTGCTGGTCGTCGTCGCGCCGTCCGGCATCGGGGTCCGCGAGGCCGTCGTCGTCGCGGCGCTGTCCCCGTTCATGGACAGCGGGGTGGCGCTCGGGCTGGCCCTCGCGTCCCGCCTGGTGTTCACGCTGTGCGAGGTGCTCGCCGGCTTCGTCGCCGCGGTTGCCGGTTCGCGTTCACTGCGCAACGCCCTCGTGCACGAGGATTCCCGGGTGCCGCAGCCGTCGTGAGGAGACCGCGATGACGGACGCCTGGGAGGTCGATCCCGCGTACGAGAACTACATCGGTCGCTGGAGCAGGCTGGTCGCGCCGCAGTTCCTGCGGTGTCTCACCGCGGGTCCGGGCGACGTCTGGTGCGACGTGGGATGCGGGACCGGCGCCCTCGCCCACACCGTTCTCCGCCTCTTCGATCCCGCCGGGGTGGTCGGGGTCGAGCCTTCGGAGCCGTTCGCCGCGGCGGCGCGGGCGGGCGCGGACGATCCCCGCTTCGACGTGCGGCCGGGCACCGCCGAAGCGATCCCCGCCGCGGACGGCGAGTTCGACCGCGTGGTGTCCGGGCTGGTCCTCAACTTCGTGCCGCATCCGGTCGCGGGGCTCGCCGAGATGCGCCGCGTCACCCGGGCGGGCGGGACGGTCGCCGGGTACGTGTGGGACTACGCCGAGGGCATGCAGATGATTCGCGTCTTCTGGGATGCCGCGCGCGAACTCGACGAGGCGGCCGCGACCCTCGACGAGGGGGTCCGCTTCCCGCTCTGCCGGCCGCAGCCGCTCCGCGACGCGCTGGCCACCGCCGGGTTCACCGAGGTGGCCGTGCACCCGCTCGACGTTCCCACCGTGTTCGCCGGCTTCGACGACTTCTGGCGGCCGTTCCTGGGCGGTCAGGGCCCCGCGCCCGGCTACTGCATCTCGCTGCCCGCCGGGCGTCGAACCGCGCTGCGCGACCTGCTCGATACCCGCTTACCGCGCGACGACGCCGGGCGCATCGCACTGACGGCGCGGGTGTGGGCCTTTCGCGGAACCGTCAGCCGATGACGGATTCCGTAGCCGCGTAGGCCTTCTCCGCGGATTCCTTCTGCGCCCGCCACCACGACTCGTTGTCGCGGTACCACCGCACGGTGGCCTCCAGCCCGCTGCGGAAATCCTCGTACTTCGGCGTCCAGCCCAATTCGGTGCGCAGGCGCGTCGAGTCGATCGCGTAACGCAGGTCGTGGCCGGGGCGGTCGGTGACGAAGTCGAGGTCGTTCGTGTCGCGGCCGAACAGTTCGAGCAGCGTCCCGACGACGGTCCGGTTGTCGACCTCGCCGTCCGCGCCGATCAGGTACGTCTGGCCGAGACTGCCCTTCTCCAGAATGGTCCAGACGGCCGCGTTGTGGTCGTCGACGTGAATCCAGTCGCGCACGTTCTTCCCGCTGCCGTACAGGCGGGGCCGCACCCCGTCGATCAGGTTGGTGATCTGGCGCGGAATGAACTTCTCGACGTGCTGGAACGGGCCGTAGTTGTTGGAACAATTCGACAGGGTGGCCCGCACCCCGAACGACCGGGCCCACGCCCGCACCAGCAGGTCGCTCGACGCCTTGGTGGCCGAATACGGGCTCGACGGGTTGTACGGGGTCGACTCGGTGAAGCGCTCGGGGTCGTCCAGCTCGAGGTCGCCGTACACCTCGTCGGTGGAGATGTGGTGATACCGGACGTCGTGGGCGCGGACGGCCTGCAACAGCGAGAACGTGCCCATCACATTCGTCTGCACGAACGGCGTCGGATCGGCCAGCGAATTGTCGTTGTGCGATTCCGCGGCGAAGTGCACCACCGCGTCCGCCTCCGCGACCAGGCGATCCACCAGCGCGAAATCCGCCACATCACCGTGCACGAATGCGATGCGGTCGGCCACCGCGTCGAGCGAGCGCCGGTTGCCGGCGTACGTCAAAGCGTCGAGCACCGTCACCTGCACGTCCGGCCGCTCGGCGACCGTCAGGTGCACGAAATTCGCACCGATGAACCCGGCGCCGCCGGTCACGAGAAGCCTCATGTGCACCCACCCTAGTGGCGAGCCCGAGTTTCTATCCGGCGCGAACACTGGAACACTGCGCACATGCGCGGAATCATCCTGGCAGGCGGCACCGGGTCCCGGTTGCACCCGATCACTCTCGGAGTGAGCAAGCAACTGGTCCCGGTCTACGACAAGCCGATGATCTACTACCCGCTCTCCACCCTGATGCTGGCCAACATCCGGGACATCCTCGTCATCACCACCCCGCACGACGCCGAGCAGTTCCGCCGGCTCCTCGGCGACGGCTCCCAGTTCGGGGTGAACCTCACGTACAAGGTGCAGGAGGAGCCGAACGGCCTGGCGCAGGCGTTCGTCCTCGGCGCCGACCACATCGGCGGCGAATCCGTGTCCCTCGTGCTCGGCGACAACATCTTCTACGGCCCCGGTCTCGGTTCGCGGCTGAACCGCTTCGAGAACATCGACGGCGGCGCCGTGTTCGCCTACTGGGTGTCCGATCCCAGCTCGTACGGTGTGGTCGAGTTCGACGACACCGGCCGCGCCATGTCGATCGAGGAGAAGCCCGCCACCCCGAAGTCGAACTTCTCGATCCCCGGGCTGTACTTCTACGACAACGACGTCGTCTCCATCGCCCGCGACCTGAAACCGTCGGACCGCGGCGAATACGAGATCACCGACGTCAACCAGGCCTACCTGCAGGCCGGACGGTTGCAGGTCGAGGTGCTTCCCCGAGGAACGGCATGGCTCGACACCGGCACCGTCGACTCGCTGCTCGAGGCGGCGAACTTCGTGCGCACGCTCGAACACCGGCAGGGGCTGAAGATCGGCGTCCCGGAAGAGGTCGCGTGGCGCCGCGGGTTCATCACCGACGCCGAACTGTGTTCGCGTGCGGAGACTCTCGGCAAATCGGGGTACGGCGACTATCTTCTCGAACTTCTCGAACGCGGCAAGGACTGGTGACGTGGAGTATCGGGAACTGAAGGTCCCCGGCGCCTGGGAGATCACCCCACGGCAGTTCGGCGACGACCGCGGCGTGTTCCTCGAATGGTTCAAGGGCTCGGAGTTCGAGGCCGCCGTCGGGCATCCTCTCGAACTCGCTCAGGCCAACTGCTCGGTGTCCGCCGCCGGTGTCCTGCGCGGTATCCACTACACCGACAATCCGCCCGGGCAGGCGAAATACGTCACCTGCGTCAATGGCGCGTTCCTCGACGTCATCGTCGATCTCCGGGTGGGGTCGCCGATGTTCGGGCAGTGGGATTCGGTGCTCATCGACGACGTCGACCGCCGCGCCGTCTACCTCCCGGCCGGCGTCGGCCACGCGATCCTGTCCCTCGAGGACGCGTCCACGGTGATGTACCTGTGCTCGATCGAGTACACCCCGGCCCTCGACCACGACCTGCACCCGCTCGACCCCGACCTGGGCATCGACTGGCCCACGACGGGCCGGGACGGCAGCCCGCTGACGTTCCAGCTGTCCGAGAAGGATTCGGCGGCGCCGTCGCTGAAGCAGGCGATCGACGCCGGGCTACTACCCCCCATGTGAGTGTTTTCGTGTGCCCGGGTACACGAAAACACTCACATGGGGGTGACCTTCGTCGTCGTCGACCACCCCCGGCCGGGTATCGCCCTGGTCACGCTCAACCGCCCGGAACGCATGAACGCGATGGCGTTCGACGTGATGATCCCGTTCCGCGACGCGCTGGAGGAGATCAGCAACGACAACTCGGTCCGCGCGGTGGTCGTCACCGGCGCGGGCCGCGGCTTCTGCTCCGGCGCCGACCAGAGATCCGCGGGCCCGCTCCCCCACGTCGACGGTCTCACCCCGCCGACCGTGGCGCTGCGGGCCATGGAGATGCTCGACAACGTGGTGCTCTCGCTCCGCCGAATGCATCAGCCGGCGATCAGCGCCGTCAACGGCGCCGCCATCGGCGGTGGGCTGTGCCTGGCGCTCGCCTCCGACATCCGGATCGCAGCGGAGGACGCGTACTTCCGCGCGGCCGGCATCAACAACGGACTGACGGCCAGCGAACTGGGGCTGAGCTACCTGCTGCCCCGCGCGATCGGTTCGTCCCGGGCCTTCGAGATCATGCTGTCCGGGCGGGACGTGCACGCCGCGGAGGCGGAGCGGATCGGACTCGTGTCGCGGTGCGTGCCCGGCGAGGACCTCCTGGACGAATGCTTCGACCTCGCCGAACGCATGTCGCGCTTCTCCCGCCCGGGCCTGGAGCTGACGAAACGCATGGTCGGGACTCGACGCCGCCTCACTCGAAGCCCACATCCACCAGGAGGGTCTCGGCCAGCTGCTGGTGCGACTGCTGACCGACAACTTCGAGGAGGCCACCGCCGCGCGGAAGGACAGCGCGAACCGCAGTTCCGGGACCGACGCTAGGGAGTATCTTTCGGACATGTCGAAGCCACCTCTGACACCGAAGGCCGCCGAGATGTTCGCCCGGCCCAATTACGCCACCATCGCCTGCGTCCGGCCCGACGGGCAGCCCGTGTCCGTGGCCACCTGGTATCTGTACGAGGACGGCAGGGTGCTGGTCAACATGGACGCCGAGCGCAAGCGCCTCGACTACCTGCGGGGCGATCCCCGGGTCAGCCTCACCGCGATGGATCCCGGCGACTGGATCACCCACGTCAGCGTCCAGGGCCGGGTGGCGGAGTTCGTCGACGACGAAGACCTCGCCGACATCGACCGCCTCGCGACGCATTACAGCGGCAAGCGGTACCCCGTCCGCGACCGGAAGCGGGTCAGCGCGTGGATCGAGATCGACACCTGGCACGGCTGGGGGTCGTTGAAACAGTCCTGACCGAGTCCGCGACGACGACACCCGGGCATGACGACGCCCCGCGCCGCAACGGTCCTCGCCGTGGCCACGGCGGTGATCGGCAGCCTGCTGCTGAGCGCACCGACGGTCCGCGAATCGGGGCCGCCCGCGGCGACGGTGGCGCAGCCCGCCCAGCCCGCCGCGCCTCCGCCACCGCCGCCGGCCGTCCTGCCCCCGGAGGAGGTCGAGGCCAGGGTGATCCCGGCGATCGTCACCCTCGTCGCCGACTCGGGGCTCGTCGAAACCGCGGGGACGGGGATCGTGCTCACCCCGGACGGCGTCGTCCTCACCAATCATCACGTGATCGACGGCGCGCTCGACATCAGCGCGGTGAGCCTCGGTAACGGTGCGGAGTACGTCGCGGACGTGCTCGGTTACGACAGTTCGCGCGACATCGCGGTCCTCCGGCTTCAGGGCGCGGGCGACCTCCCCGCCGCGACCCTCGCGAAGGACACCGCCGTCGGCATCGGCGACCCGGTCACCGCGGTGGGCAACGCCGAAGGGGGCGGAGTCCCGGTGGCGGCGCGGGGTTTCGTCACCGATCTCGGGCAGGCGATCACCGCCCGCAGTTCCACCGACGGTTCCCGGAACCGGCTGAACGGGTTGATCCAGATCGACGCGGCGGTCCGGCCCGGCGACTCCGGTGGCCCGCTCGTGAACACCACCGCCGCCGTCATCGGCGTGAACACCGCGGGCAACGCCGACTCCGATCCCACGAAACCCGCTCCCGCCCAGCCGAGGTCGTATGCGGTGCCCATCGACACCGCGATGACGATCGTCGATCAGGTCCGCGCCGGGACGGCATCCGCCACCGTGCACATCGGCGACACTCCCCTCCTCGGGATCAGCGTCACCGACAACGCCCGCGGCGCCGAGGTCCTCTGGGTCAGCATCGGCACCCCCGCCGACGACGCGGGCATCGAGATCGGGGATGTCGTCACCGAATTCGACGGAATTCCCATCCGCTCCTCGGACGACCTCAGCGGACTCATGATCGCGCGGCACCCCGGCGACGCGGTCGAAGTGCGCTGGCTCGACGAGGCCGGACGTGCGCGGTCGACGAAAATCGTCCTGGAGAAGGGCCCGCCGCGGTAGTCAGGCGGTCTTGTCCCGGGCGACACCGTCGTCCGGCCGCACCCGCGTCGCGACGAACCGCGCGATACGCCGAAGCACCACACGGCTTTCCGGCAGACCGGGCCACAACGCCGGAAACGCATGCACCTGACCGTCCCAGATCTGCAGCGTCGTCGGCACACCCGCAACGCTCAGCCGATGCGCCATCAGCTCCGAATCCGACCGTAGCACCTCGCCTTCCGCGGCGAACAGCAACGACGGCGGCAAGCCCTCGAGCGCGCCGTTCACGGGTGACAGCGCAGGGTCGAGCACGCCGTCCACCTCGCCGCCCAGCTTGCCGATGGTGACGAGCGCCTCCACGGGGGCGAACACGTCGCGGGCGGCGTTGGCGTGCACCAACTTGTCGGCGCAGTCCAGGTCCAGCAGCGGCGACAGCCCGACCAGTCCGGCAGGCAGATCGACGCCCTCCTCGCGGGCCTTCAACACCGTCGCGAACACGAGGAACCCACCCGCCGAATCACCGGCGAACACCGTCCCGTCCGCGCGGGCTCCGTTCTCCAGCAACCACTTGTACGCCGTCAGACAGTCGTCGACGGAACCGCTGATGTTCGTGTCGGGCAGTTGCCGGTAGCCGACATGCATCACCGGCAGTCCGGTCAGCTTCGCGATCGTCGCGACCACCGGCCGGTGCGTGTTCAGCCCGCAGCACAGGAACCCGCCGCCGTGGAGATAGAGGACGACGCCGTCGCTCAGCTCGGGTGAGACGCCCGGGGCGCGCACGATCTCCGCATCGAACCCGGGCAGCCGCACCTTCTGGCGGCGGATACCGGAAGCGGGGCGGATCCCCGCCGCGAGGTCCAGCAGCGCGGCCCTGCGGATCGCCGACTCGTTGATCGGCGCCATCCGCACCACGGGCCGGAGAAACCATCTGCATGCCTGGTAGAGAACCTGGGATTCAATACTCGGACCCGCCAGCCGCGCCCCCGAACGGTATTGGACGGTCGGTGTCCCGTTCCGCTGCTGCGCAGACGGCTTGCGGTCGTTCGGCACAGATTTCATGCCTTCTCCCCTGGTCGCCGATACCCGTCGTCGTTGACGGATACGTAAGTTCAACCTTGGAGTAACCGCCACGCTCGTGTGTCGCTGATGGCGGCTTCGGCCCCAAGTCGTTATGCCCGGTGCCCGAATCGTTACCGGCGGGTCGGCTCAGCCGAAATCGAGGTCGTCCAGCTCCTCCACCACGGTGACCTTGCGTTTGCGGCCACCCCTCATCCGGCCGATGCCGCGGCGGCCGCCGGTGTCCGCGTTGCCGGAGGGCAGGATCCGCTGCGGCGCCACCCGGGGGCGCGGCGCCTGCGCGACCGGAGGCAACACGGGGTCGGACACGACGAGGGGCGCACGGGGCGGCGGTGCCGCGACCACGGGCCGTGGTGCCGCGGCGGGCGGGGCGGCGGCAGGCTTGGCGGGGACCGGGACCGGGGCCGGCGGCGGTGCGATCGGCGCGGCTGTGACCGGCGGGGCGGCGACCCGCACGGAGACCTGTTCGCGGCGGGGCAGGCCGGTGTCCCGCAGATCCACGTCGTCGAGCCCGGTCACCCACCGCAGCCGGTGGTCGAGACCGCGGTCCTGCAGCTCGGCCCAGATCTCGTCGTGCCACGCCCCGGGCTCGCCGCTTCCGAACCCCCGGGAGTTCACGCTGACCCACACCACGTCCTCGGACGGACGGCGGTCCGCGATGTCCAGGACCGTCAGCCAGTTCACCGTGGCCGTGTAGCCGCGCCGCTTCCGGTCCACATACGGGCGGCGGCGCTGCAGTTCACGGGCGGCAACCTCGAGGTGCGAGGTGTACGCCGGCTCGATCACGTCGCAGCCCATCGCCTCCAGCTGCCGGGCGAGCGAGTCGACGTAGCCGTCGGCCTTGGCACGCGCGGCGTCCACGAACGCCGACAGGTCGTCGCGGAGCCCGAGCCGGTCGTACATCCGCGCCTGCACGGTGAGGGCCTCGATCATCGCGACCGACTCCCGCTGGTACCGGTGGGCGACCTCGACGAGGACGAGTCGGGGGACGAGCACACGGCTGCCCCGGTCGAGTGCGTCGCGGACGAACGTCTCGAAGCGCGCGTCTCGCGTGACGGCCGAGGTATCGAGAACAATCAGCATTGATCGATTCTCACCGAACGCGTCGGCAACGCCAGGGAAGTTGCTGAGTCGTTACCGAAACACCAGACCAGTCGGTATCGCAGCACCCGCCGGGGCATTGCCGACCAGTTGCCGGGCCGCCTCAGTGGATCCTGAAGATCACCGCGCGCTGCACCACGAAGTTGATGACCGTCGCCGTGCCCTGCGCGATGACGAACGCGAGCGGCAGACGCCACCATTCGTCGGGGAATGCGTGGTACATCACCCAGTTGAGGCCCACCTGCACCGCGAACGTGACGGCGTACAGGATCACGACGGCGACGAAGCGAGCGCGACTCGGCTCGGCCTTGAACGTCCACCGGCGGTTGATCAGGTACGCGGTGGTGGTGCCCGCGATGAAGCTGATCGACTTCGCCACGTTGACGGGCAGCCCGACCACCTCGAACAGCAGGAAGTACAGGCCGAAGTCGACGACCGCCGACAGTCCACCAGTCAGGACGAAACGGACGATCTGCGTCTTCAGGTCCAGTGCGTCGTCGGCGATGTTCTCGGTGACGGGGATCTCCACCGGCAACGGCACGTGCGGTTCCTGCTGGGAACGCGAGGGGGTATCAGACACGATCACGAGGCTAGCGCCCCGTGAGTACTTCTTAACCGCCCGCGGTTAACAAGTACTCACAGGCGGTAGCCTCTATGCCGATGTCCACGACAGCAGAAGAGACGCCCACCCAGGCGCTCCCCACACAGACCCGCACCCTCACCGGCTGGGGACGCACCGCGCCCACCACCGCGCAGGTGCTGTCCACTCCCGACGTGGAGGTGATCGCGCAAGCGGTCGCCCAGGTCGCGGAGCAGAACGAGTCGAAGCCCGCTCACCTGCAGCGTGGGGTGATCGCCCGTGGCCTCGGCCGCTCGTACGGCGACCCGGCGCAGAACGCCGGTGGCCTGGTCATCGACATGAATGCGCTGAACCGGATCCATCGCATCGACCGCGACACCCACCTCGTGGAGGTCGACGCCGGTGTGAACCTGGATCAGCTGATGAAGGCGGCGCTGCCGTTCGGCCTGTGGGTTCCGGTGCTGCCGGGCACCCGCCAGGTCACCGTCGGCGGGGCCATCGGCTCCGACATCCACGGCAAGAACCATCACAGCGCCGGCAGCTTCGGCAACCATGTGGTGTCGCTGGACCTGCTCACAGCCGACGGCAAGGTGCGGACGCTGACGCCGAAGGGCGGCCGCAACGACCCCAAGGGCGCACTGTTCTGGGCGACGATCGGCGGCATGGGCCTCACGGGCATCATCCTCAAGGCCACCATCAAGATGACGCCGACCGAGACGGCGTATTTCATCGCCGACGGCGACGTCACCCAGACGCTCGACGAGACGATCGCGCTGCACAGCGACGGCAGCGAGGCCAACTACGAGTACTCGAGCGCATGGTTCGACGCCATCGCCGCGCCGCCGAAGCTGGGCCGGGCCGCGATCTCCCGTGGCTCTCTGGCGAAGCTCGACCAGTTGCCCGCGAAGCTGCAGAAGAACCCGCTCGCGTTCGACGCGCCGCAGTTGCTGACATTCCCGGACGTGTTCCCGAACGGCCTCGCCAACAAGTTCAACTTCTCGATGATCGGCGAGCTGTGGTTCCGGAAGTCCGGCACCTACCGCGACAAGGTTCAGAACTTGACGCAGTTCTACCACCCGCTCGACATGTTCGGTGAGTGGAACCGCGCCTACGGGTCGAACGGATTCCTGCAGTACCAGTTCGTGGTGCCGACCACCGCGGTCGAGGAGTTCAAGGCCATCATCCGCGACATCCAGACGTCGGGACACTACTCGTTCCTCAACGTGTTCAAGCTGTTCGGCGAGGGCAACCAGGCGCCGCTGAGCTTCCCGATCCCGGGCTGGAACATCTGCGTCGACTTCCGCATCAAGCCCGGCCTGAACGAGTTCGTCACCGAACTCGACAAGCGGGTCCTGAAGTTCGGCGGCCGTCTCTACACGGCCAAGGACTCGCGGACCACCGCCGAGACGTTCCACGCCATGTACCCGCGGATCGACGAGTGGATCGCCACCCGCCGCAAGTACGACCCCACCAATGTCTTCGCCTCCGATATGTCCAGAAGGTTGGAACTGTAGTGATCAACGCTGTCGGGAACCCCCAGACCCTGCTGCTGCTCGGTGGCACCTCCGAGATCGGTCTCGCGATCTGCGAGGAGTACCTGAAGAAGGCGCCGATGCGAGTGATCCTCGCCGCACTGCCGGGCGACCCCGGGCGCGACGGCGCGGTGGCCCAGCTGAAGGCGGCAGGCGCCAACGCCGTTGACGTCATCGACTTCGACGCCGTCGACACCGAGACCCACCCGAAGGTCATCGACGACGCCTGGGCGAAGGGCGACGTCGACGTTGCCATCGTCGCGTTCGGCCTGCTCGGCGACGCCGAGGAACTGTGGCAGAACCAGCGCAAGGCCGTCCAGATCGCCGAGGTCAACTACACCGCGGCCGTGTCCGTCGGCGTCCTCGTCGGCGAGAAGATGAAGGCACAGGGCTTCGGCCAGATCATCGCCATGTCGTCCGCCGCGGGCGAGCGCGTGCGCCGCTCCAACTTCGTCTACGGCTCCACCAAAGCCGGACTCGACGGCTTCTACCTCGGACTCGGTGAGGCCCTGCGCGAATTCGGTCCGCGCGTCCTCGTCATCCGTCCCGGCCAGGTCCGCACCCGGATGTCCGCGGACGTGAAGGAAGCCCCGCTGACGGTGAACAAGGAAGACGTGGCCAAGCTCGCCGTCACGTCGGCGGAGAAGGGCAAGGATCTCGTCTGGGCGCCCGGCGCATTCCGGTACGTGATGATGATCCTGCGGCACATCCCGCGACCGATCTTCAAGAAGCTGCCCATCTAAGCTTCGCCCTCGTGACGGAAGCAGACGTAGCACCGGCCCGACGGTCCCTGTCGACAGCTGTCGAAATGCTGCTGGGGGCCGTCGTGGCCGCGGTGGTGGCAGCGGTCGGACTGTTCGCGTTCGGGCGGGTGCAGTGGCCGGCGTTCAACTCGTCCAACGTGACCCAGGCCGTCACGACGGTCGGCCAGGTCGTGGCCATCGCGGGGATCGCGGTGTCGGTGCTGCTGGTCCGGATGCACCGGGCCGCGCGGTTCGCCCGACTGCTGTCGTGGGCGAGCCTGTCCGGGTTCGTCACCGTCACGCTCGGTCTGCCGCTCGCCGCGACCAAGCTGTACCTGCACGGCGTTTCCGTCGACCAGGAGTTCCGCACCGAATACCTCACGCGGCTGACCGACTCGGCCGCGCTGCGCGACATGACGTACGCGGACCTGCCGCCGTACTACCCGGCCGGCTGGTTCTGGGCGGGTGGGCGCGTCGCCAACCTCCTCGGCATGGACGGCTGGGAGGCGTTCAAGCCGTACGCCATCGGGTCCCTCGCCGTCGCCGCCGTCGTGGCACTGGTGTTGTGGAGCAACCTGATCCGCCACGACCTCGCCATTGTCGTGTCCCTCGCGACCACGGCCCTCGTCCTGGCCTACGGTTCGCCCGAGCCGTACGGCGCCGTCATCACGCTGCTGATCGGTCCCGCGCTCGTCCTCGCCTGGGGCGGGCTGAATCGTGTCGACGGCCGCGGCGGCTGGGGCGCCGTGATCGGCACAGGCCTGTTCCTCGGCCTCGCCGCCACGTTCTACACGCTGTACCTCGGACTCGCCGCCTTCGCGATCACCCTGCTCGCACTGCTGGCGGCGGCGCTGCGCGTGCGCGACCGGAAGTCCTGGCGGGCGGCGATCGACCCGATGGTCCGGCTGATCGTGATCGCCGCCGTGTCCGGGCTCCTCGCACTGACCGTGTGGCTGCCGTATCTGCTGAAGGTCGTGGGCGGTTCGCCCGCCGCGTCGGGAACCGCGCTGCACTACCTGCCCGAGGCGGGCGCACAACTGCCGCTGCCGATGATCCACTTCTCCCTCACCGGGGCGCTGTGCCTGCTCGGCACCGTCTGGCTCGTCGCCCGCGCGTCGACGTCACGGCGCGCGCAGGCCCTCGGCGTCGGAGTGGTGGCCGTCTATCTGTGGTCGCTGCTGTCGATGGCGTTCACGGTGCTCGGCAGCACCCTGCTCTCGTTCCGGCTCGAGCCCGTGCTGATCGTCCTGCTCGGCGCCGCAGGCGTCTTCGGCTTCGTCGAATTCGCGGGGTGGCTCGTGCTCGCGACCAGCGACAACCCGCGGGTCAAGGGGGCGGTCCTGGTGATCGGCGTGCTGGGTGCGCTGTCGTTCGTCCAGAACATCCCGAAGTTCCTCGACTCCGACATCGCCGTCGCCTACACCGACACCGACGGCAACGGCGAACGCGCCGACCAGCGTCCGCCCGGTGCCGCCGCCCACTACGCGGCAGTCGACGAGCTGATCCGGGCGCAGGTTCCCCGCGACCGCGACGACACGGTGGTCCTCACCGCCGACACCAGCTTCCTCAGCTTCTACCCCTACCTCGGGTTCCAGGCGCTGACGTCGCACTACTCGAATCCTTTGGCGGACTTCGCCGGACGCGCGCGGACCATCGCGGAGTGGAGCGAGCTCGAGACGCCCGACCAGCTGGTGGCCGCACTCGCCGCGGCGCCGTGGCGGGCGCCCGACGCGTTCGTGTTCCGGCAGGGCCCCGACGGCTACACGCTGCGGCTCGCCGAGGACGTGTATCCCAACGACCCCAACGTGCGCCGCTACACCGTCACGTTCCCGAAGGAACTGTTCGACGACCCGCGATTCACGGTGTCGGAGACCGGGCCGTTCGTCGTGGTCACAAGAAACTGATCGGTCTGTTCGCGTTTATCTCGCCGCGACGCGGGAACACCGCAGCCAATCAGGGAAGCGGGTATTTTCCGCGCCCTGAGGGGAAATGTCGGGTCGTCGCGAGGAGCGGTCATGCCGGATGCAGTGGAGCCTCGACGCGCCGGTAGCGGTGCCGAAGACTACCTTCTCGGCACCGCTCCCGGTGAGGTGATCGTGCATGCCGGACTAGCCGCGACGATCGGAGCGATCATCGGTGTCTACGTCGGGCACTGGGCGCTTTTCGTGATCGCACTGCTCGGCGCCGCCGTGTTCGTCGCCGGCGACGTCGTCGTCCACATGAGCCGACAAAGGTCGCCGGACCTCGGTCCGGCGACCCGTGTCAGGCACCCTGTCGGGCGGGCTGCCTAGTTGAGCTTCTGCGGCACACCGTAAGTCATCACGGTGTCACCGTTCTCCGTCACCGCCATGGCGTACGGACGGATGGTGACCGGCCCGATAGCACCGGAGATGGAGCCGTGAACTCCCTGCATCCTGACCACAGCCGCCGATCCGTCGAACTCCTGACCCTCCAGGATCGGAACCGTGGTGATTCCACCCGGCTCCAGGTCGATGTCGAGTTCCTGCGACGGAATGATGTCACCGGCGAGTTCCGCGTTGGTCCCTGCGTTCAGGTCCAGCGTGAAGTCGGGGACGAGTCCCAGGTTGATTCCATTACTCGACCCGATCGCGAACCCGAGCCCGGGCGTGTTCAACACGATCGTCGCGCCTGCCAACGAGACCGGGTAACCGATCTGATAGCCGACGGTGAGCTGCGTTCCCTTGAACTCCTCCGAGTTCGGGCCGGTGATGGCGACCCCCGCGTAACCGTTGTGGAAGAACTCCACGCTGGTAGGTACGCCATCGAGCGGCGGTACGGTCTGATACTGCGTGTCGCCCTGGACGACTTCGATGCGATTTCCTCGTGAATCGATCACGGAGCTGGAATTGTCCACGCCGGCCGACGCCGAGCCGTTGCCTATTACCATGGCAAGCGCTGCGATGCCTGCGACTGCAACCGTCCGTGTGAAGCGTTTGTACCCAAATCGAGATGTGCTGATGTCCGTCATGCCGACCCCATTCAGAATGCACTGCAACCGATACGGAAAAGCATGCTGAGCGTAACCAGTGGGGCAGAAGAATATCCCTGTATTGATCAGAAGTTCACAAATCAACTTGATGTGATACACGCAACAATTACCCGATCGCAACCCAGGAAGCTCTCAGCGACCTCCGGTACCCTCGACCGATTGACATCGACCCGAGAACCGGAGGCGCTGCTGCGTGACTGAGATACTCACCCCGGTCGAGACGACTCGGCCCGCCGAGAGCACCAGCACCACCGCTCGCCCCGTCCGCTCGCGTTTCCGGCCGCACCCGGCCGATGTCGCAGTGGTCGCCTTCTACGTCGGCCTGGCCGCATTCGTGTTGGCCCGCCAGTGGAAACACCTCGGCAGCGGCTATCTGGTGCGCAGCGGCCAGGACCAGACCATGTGGGAGTGGTTCTTCGCGGTCGCCGCACGTTCGCTGGTCCATCTGGAGAACCCGCTGTCCAGCGACCTGCAGAACTACCCGCTGGGCGTCAACCTCATGGGCAACACGGCGATGTTCGGCATCAGCATTCCGCTGGCGCCCGTCACGCTGTTGTTCGGACCGAACGTCACCTTCACTTTGGCACTCACACTTGGCCTGTCGGGCACGGCAATTGCCTGGTATTGGGTCTTCTCACGGCACGTCGTCTCCTCGCGACTCGCAGCGGCCGTCGGCGGCGGCCTGTGCGGTTTCGCACCCGCCCTGATCTCGCACACCAACGGTCATCCCAACTTCGTCGCCCTGTTCCTGCTGCCCTTCATCGCGCTGGCCGTGATCAGGCTGGGCAGCGGCGCGCGACCCGTGCGCGACGGCATCGTGCTGGGCCTGCTGATCGCATACCAGATCTTCCTCGGCGAGGAACCGCTGCTGATCTACGCGCTGGCGTTCACGGTCTTCGGAGTCGCCTACGCGGCTTCCCGCCCGCGCACCGCATACGCCGCAGTCCGGCACAGCATCAAGGGTTTTGCGATCGCGGGCGGCGTCGCGCTGGCCATCGCCGCCGTTCCCCTGTGGTGGCAGTTCTTCGGACCCGACAGCTACCGGGCGATCGAGCACGGCCCGGTCGGCAACGACACCGAATCGTTCACCAGTTTCCCGACGTCCTCCCTGGCCGGCGAGCCGGGGTCCGCCGAGTTCAGCATGAACGCGACCGAGGAGAACGCGTATTTCGGCTGGCCCCTGCTGATTCTCCTCGGCCTGTCCGCCCTGTGGCTGTGGCGGATGCCGCTCGCGCGCGCCGCGGCCGCGACGGTCGCCGTGATGGGCGTCCTGTCGCTCGGGACGTCGCTGACGATCGGCGGCTGGGACACCGGAATTCCCTTGCCGTGGAAGCTGATCTCACACCTGCCGCTCCTCGAGTCCGTCCTCGAATCGCGCTTCGCGATGGGCTGCCTGCCTGCCGCCGCCCTGCTGCTCGCACTGGGCACCGACCGCGCCCTGGCGTCCGCCCGCGAGGGCCAGCGGACCACCACCCTGCTGTGGGTCGGATGGCTCGCGGTGGCACTTCTTCCGCTGACGCCGACACCACTGGCAGTCGTGCAGCGTGACACCGCGCCGAACTTCTTCGCCGACGGCACGTGGCGGGAGTACGTCACCGACGGTTCCGTCGTCACGGTGCCGCTGCCCTCCCCGGAGAACGCCCGGATGCTGCGCTGGCAGACCGAGCAGGATCTCGCATTCCCCATTGCCGGTGGATATTTCGTCGGGCCGGCCGGCAGCGAGCAGCGGGGCAAGTACGGGCCCGACGACCGCCCGACCGCGTTGCTGCTCGCGTCCGCGCAGTCGTCCGGCCAGGTGCCGGCCATCGACGACGCGAAAAGGGCTCAGGCGCTGACCGACCTGAAGTTCTGGAACGCCGACGTCCTGGTCCTGCCGCACACCCAGAACGATCGCGTCCTGCGCGAGACGGTCCGGCAACTCGTCGGGGTGCCCGCGAAGCCGGTCGACGGCGTGTGGGTGTGGGACGTCCGGGAGTGGCCTTCGGCCCCGTGAGTACTTATTAACCGCCGGACGTTAATAAGTACTCACGGGTGACTAACATCGTGCTGTGCCACAACCGCCGCTGCCCGACGTTCGGAGCATCCGCACTTCCCGGCTCATCGCGATCGTCACCGGCCTGATCGGTTTCGTTCTCGCGCTGGCCACCCCGTTCCTGCCGGTGAAGCAGGACGCCGCAACGATCGACTGGCCGCAGGGCGGCACCGTCGCCAGTGTCGAGGCGCCACTCGTCTCGTACACGCCGCTGGCCATGCAGGTGAACGTGCCCTGCTCGGTGTTCACGCAACTCGGATCCGACGGCGGCACCGTCGTCTCGACCCTCCCGAACCGGGCGCCCGATTTCGAGAAGAACGGCCTCGTCGTGAAGGCGGGCGCCGACGGCACGGTCGACGTCATCCTGCGCGGCAGGTCCCTGATCTCGGCGGGAACGGCGGACCTGCAGGGCTGCACCGGACTCACCGTCACGTCCGACCATCAGCGAACGTCGGCCGAGATCACGGGCACCGCCGAACCGCTCGCCGGTTCCGTCGACGGCGACCAGCGACCGCAGATGGTCGGCCTTTTCACCGACCTGCAGGGGGCGGCGCCCGCCGACCTGACCGTGCACGTCGACCTCGACTCCCGGTTCTCGTCCAGCCCGACGCTGCTCAAACTGCTGGCGATGATCGTGTGCGTTCTCGCGACGCTGACGTCGCTGTACGCGTTGCACCGGGTGGACGGCATCGACGGCAGGCGCGCCCGACGTTTCCTGCCTGCGCACTGGTGGAAGTTCACCGGCGTCGACGCCGTCGTGATCGGGACGCTGCTGCTGTGGCACGTGGTCGGCGCAAACACGTCCGACGACGGCTATCTCCTGGGCATGGCGCGGGTGTCGGAGCATTCCGGATACATGGCCAACTACTTCCGCTGGTTCGGCGTCCCCGAGGCGCCGTTCGGCTGGTCGTACGAACTGCTCGCGGCGCTGGCGAAGGTGAGCACGGCGAGCATGTGGATGCGACTGCCGACGCTGCTCGCGGCGCTGCTCTGCTGGATGGTGATCAGCCGGGAGGTCATTCCCCGCCTCGGTGTGGCGGTGCGCCGCAACAGGACTGCCCTGTGGACCGGTGGCCTGGTCTTCCTGGCGTTCTGGTTGCCGTACGACAACGGGTTGCGTCCCGAACCGGTCATCGCGCTCGGTGCCCTCCTCACGTGGTGTTCGATCGAGCGGGCCATCGCCACCGGACGACTGCTTCCCGGTGCCGTCGCCGTGCTGATCGCCGCGTTCTCGCTCGCCGCCGGACCGTCCGGGCTGATCTGTATCGCGGCCCTGATCGCGGGTGCGCGGCCGATCCTGCAGATCATCATCGCGCGTGGCCATCGGGTGGGATTCGCGTCTCAGATCCTGCCGATCCTCGCCGCGGGAACGGTCGTGATGGTGGCCGTCTTCGCGGATCAGACACTTGCGACGGTGCTCGAGTCGACGCGCGTCCGCACCGCACTCGGCCCCAACGTGGCCTGGTTCGACGAGCGGTTGCGCTGGGATTCCCTGATGGGGATCTCCCCGGACGGCTCGCTGGCCCGCCGTTTCGGTGTGTTCGTGATGCTGCTGTGCGTCGTGGTCTGCGTGATGCTGATCCTGCGCAAGGGGAAGGTGCCCGGGACCGCGATCGGACCGTCGCGCCGCATCCTCGGCATCGTGTTCGCGTCGCTGCTTCTGATGATGTTCACGCCCACCAAATGGACCCACCACTTCGGGGTGTACGCGGGGCTCGCGGGTTCGGTCGCGGTGCTCGCCGCGGTCGGGGTGGGGGCGGCGAGTATCCGCTCGAAACGCAACCGCACGCTGTTCGCCGCGGGTGTCCTGTTCATCCTCGCCGTCGCGTTCACCAGTTCCAACGGCTGGTGGTATGTCTCCAGCTACGGCGTTCCGTGGTGGGACAAGCCGCCGATGATCGCGGGCAAGGGCTTCTCCACGCTGTTCCTCGGACTCACGGTCCTGACACTGCTCCTCGCCGCCTGGTACCACGTCCGCGAGCCGTACGAGGCGGGCAAGAAGCCCAACGGGAAGCGCGCCCGGATGCTCGCGCCGTCGCCGCTGACCGTCGCGGCCGGTGCCGTCGTCCTGTTCGAGGTGCTGTCGCTGCTGAAGGGCGCGGTCGCGCAGTACCCCGGGTACTCCATCGCGAAGGCCAACATCGAGTCGGTCACCGGCGGCACGTGTGCGCTCGCCGACGAGGTCCTCGTCGAAACCGACCCGACCGCCGCGCTGCTGCAGCCGCTCACCCCGGTCACCGACCAGAGCGGTGCGGGCGCGTTCGGCGCGACGTCCGCGGAGGGCTTCACCCCCAACGGCATCGCCGACGACCTCACCGCCGACTCCGAGAAGATCGCCACCGGCGGCGCCAACACCGTCGACACCGAGACCGACGAGACGACCACCGGCACCAGTTCCGGCACCGGCGGCGGCACCGAGGCCACCGCCGGAGTCAACGGCAGCACCGTGACGCTGCCGTTCGGTCTCGACCCCGCCCGAACCCCGGTCCTCGGCAGCTACCAGCAGGGCGGGGAGCAGAAACCCGCCGCCCTCACCACCGGCTGGTACGGGTTGCCCGACCGCAGCGACGACGCACCGATCCTCACGATCTCGGCGGCCGGACGCATCCGCTCGGTCGACGCGGACGGCGTCGTCACTCCCGGTCAGAGTCTGAAGGTCGAGTACGGGGTGGCCGGTCCCGACGGGTCCGTCACCGCGCTCGGCACCGTCGACCCGATCGACATCGGACCGTCGCCGTCGTGGCGCAACCTCCGGGTGCCGCTCGATCAGCTCCCCGCCGAGGCGAACACCGTGAGGCTCGTCGCGGACGACCCGGACACCGACCCCGGCCAGTGGCTGGCGGTCACCCCGCCCCGGGTGCCGAAGATGCAGACCCTGCAGACCGTCGTCGGGTCCAGCGACCCCGTGCTCCTCGACTGGGCCGTCGGGCTCGCGTTCCCCTGCCAGCGCCCGTTCGACCACCGGTACGGGGTCGCCGAGGTCCCGCAGTGGCGGGTCCTGCCCGACCGCATCGGCGCGGAGTCCACGAATGCCTGGCAGGACAAGTTCGGCGGCGGACCGCTCGGCTGGACCGACCAGTTGCTGTCGGCGAGCACACTGGCGACCTACCTGTCGAACGACTGGGACCGCGACTGGGGTTCGCTCGAGCGGTACACACCGCTGGACGAGTCGGCGACGCCGGCCCAGGTCGAATCCAAACAGGTGACCAGGTCGGGTACCTGGTCGGCCGGACCGGTGCGCTACTACTAGAAGCGCCCCTACCCTCTGGTAGGCGGCAATATGCCTCCTCAGGTTCCTGACATACCATCGACAACCGTGCCCGATGCTCTGACAACTTCCGTCTCCGATCCCGAAGCCTCTTCGCCGCCTGCTCGCCAGGACCGGCGGAGTGAGTACCGGACCGCTCGTCTGATCGCCATCGTCACCGGCCTCATCGGGTTCGTGCTGGCAGTGGCCACGCCGTTCATGCCGGTGCAGCAGACGACCGCAGCGGTGAACTGGCCGGAGAACGGCGTCGTCGGCGACCTCGAGGCACCGCTGGTGTCGCAGGTCCCGATCGACCTGGCGGCGACGATCCCGTGTTCGGCGGTGGCCGGGCTGCCCGCGCAGGGCGGGATCCTGCTGGCCACAGCGCCAGCGCAGGGCGAGGGTGCGGCGCTGAACGCGATGTTCGTGCGGGTGTCGGACAAGTCCGTGGACGTGCTCGACCGCAACGTCACCATCGCGACGGCGCCGCGCGCGCAGGTGCAGTCGGGCGCCTGCAGCGAGATCCGCATCACATCGAACATCGACGCGACGTCCGCCGAGTTCGTGGGCCTGACGACCCCGACCGGCGACCCGATCGCCGGTTCCCTCACCGGCGACCTCCGCCCGCAGGTGGTGGGCGTGTTCAGCGACCTCCGCGACGGGGCGGCGCCTGCCGGTCTGTCGTTCACGATGAACGTGGACTCCCGGTTCTCGTCGAGCCCCACGCTGATCAAGCTCGTCGCGATGATCGTGGCCCTCCTCGCAACGGCGATCGCCCTGGTCGCCCTCGGCCGCCTCGACGGCACGGACGGGCGCGGGCACCGCAACTTCCTGCCGTCGCACTGGTGGAAGTTCACCGGCCTCGACACGATCGTCGTGGGCACGCTGGTGCTATGGCACTTCATCGGCGCGAACACGTCCGACGACGGCTACCTGCTCACCATGGCCCGGGTCTCCGACCACGCCGGCTACATGGCCAACTACTTCCGCTGGTTCGGTGTCCCCGAGGCGCCGTTCGGCTGGTATTACGACGTCCTCGCCGCGATGGCCAAGATCTCGACGGCCAGCCCGTTCATGCGACTGCCCGCCCTCATCGCCGGCGTCCTGTGCTGGATGGTGATCAGCCGGGAGGTCGCTCCGCGCCTCGGCCGGTCGGTCCGGCGCAACAAGGTGGCGCTGTGGACCGGCGGACTCGTGTTCCTCGCGTTCTGGCTGCCCTACAACAACGGTCTGCGGCCCGAGCCCATCGTGGCGCTCGGCGCCCTGCTCACGTGGTGCTCCATCGAGCGTTCCATCGCGACCGGACGTCTCCTCCCCGCGGCCGTCGCCGTCCTGATCGGCGCGTTCACTCTCGCGGCCGCTCCGACCGGCCTGATGTGTGTGGCCGCCCTGCTCGCCGGCGCCCGTCCGCTCGTCCGGATCATCGTCAAACGTCACCGCCAGGTGGGGACTCTGCCGCTCCTCGCGCCGATCGCGGCGGCGGGCACGATCGTCCTCGTGGTCGTGTTCGCCGACCAGACCGTCGCCGCGGTGATGGAGGCCAC
This sequence comes from Rhodococcus sp. USK10, assembly GCF_019378875.1. NCBI lineage: Bacteria > Bacillati > Actinomycetota > Actinomycetes > Mycobacteriales > Nocardiaceae > Rhodococcus > Rhodococcus sp. USK10. Next base: position 4,859,826 of record NZ_CP076048.1, on the reverse strand, counting down.
CCGGGTCCGCACCCTGATCGGCCCGAACCTCGAGTGGTACAAGGACTTCCTGCGCTACTACTACCTGTTCGTCCCGACCGTCGACGGTTCCGTGGCCCGCCGCTTCGCGTTCCTGACGATGATCCTGTGCCTGCTGACGACACTGTTCATCCTGTTGCGCCGCAAGCGGATTCCCGGTGCCGCCACCGGACCGTCGTGGCGCCTGCTCGGTGTCGTGTTCGGCACGATCTTCTTCATGATGTTCAACCCCACCAAGTGGACCCACCACTTCGGGGCGTACGCGGGCATCGCCGGTTCGCTGGCCGCGCTCACCGCCGTCGCGGTGTCGGCGTCCGCGCTGCGCTCGCGGCGCAACCGGACGATCTTCCTGGCCGGACTGCTGCTCATGCTGGCGTTGACGTTCGCGGGCATCAACGGCTACTGGTACGTCTCGAGCTACGGCGTGCCGTGGTTCGACAAGACCGTCTCCATCGGCGGCCGCCAGTCCAACACGTTCTTCCTCATCCTGTTCGTGCTGGCCGTCGCCCTGGCCGCCTGGCAGTACCTGCGTGAGGGATTCGCCGCACCACCCGTCCGCGCGAACACCGAGAAGGGCAGGCGGATCAGGAAATTCGCGGCCGCCCCGCTCACGGTCGTCGCCGGCATCATGGTGCTGTTCGAGGTCCTCTCCCTCCTCAAGGGCGCCGTCTCCCAGTACCCGGCGTACTCGCTGGCCCGCTCCAACTTCGACTCCCTCACCGGGCAGACGTGCGGGCTCGCCGAGGACGTCCTCGTCGAAGGCGACACCAACGCCGGAAACCTCACGCCCATCAACGATCCCGCGCAGCCGCTCGCGAACCCCGCCGACCCGCTCGGTGGAGCGAACCCCGTCGGCTTCTCCCCCAACGGGGTCCCGTCCGACCTGACCGCCGACTACGTCGAGGTCAAGCAGGGCATGGGCAACACCGACAATCAGAGCGTCGGCCCCAGCTTCGAGACCGGATCGAGCGCCGGAACCTCCGGCGGCACCGGAAATGTCGGCGTCAACGGCAGCACCGCCAAGCTGCCGTTCGGGCTCAACCCGGCCACGACACCCGTCATGGGCAGCTACCAGGAAGGCGTGCAGGAACCGGCGACGCTGTCGTCCAGCTGGTACGCCCTCCCCGAACGCAGCGACGACACCCCGCTGATCGTCATGTCCGCCGCGGGCCGCATCTGGTCGGTCGACGCGACCGGCGCCCTCACCTACGGTCAGTCGCTGCTGCTCGAATACGGCAAGCGTCAGCCCGACGGCACCGTCCAGGCCCAGGGCACCTACCTGCCCAAGGACATCGGGCCCGCACCGTCGTGGCGCAACCTGCGCGTGCCGATCAGTGAACTGTCCCCCGACGCCGACTCCGTGCGGATCGTCGCCAACGACCCCAACCTCACCGGCGACCAGTGGCTGGCGTTCACCCCGCCGCGGGTTCCGAAGCTCGAGACCCTCAACTCGACGATCGGCAGTTCGCAGCCCGTGCTGCTGGACTGGGCCGTCGGACTGCAGTTCCCGTGCCAGCGCCCGTTCGACCACCAGTACGGCGTCGCGGAGATGCCGAACTACCGCATCCTCCCCGACCGCCCGCTGGCCGTCAGCTCCACCGACACCTGGCAGTCCGCGGAGAACGGTGGCCCGCTCGGCTTCACCGAACTGCTCGCCAGCGCCACCGCCATCCCCACGTACATGCGGGACGACTGGGGACGCGACTGGGGCTCCCTGGAGCGCTTCGACCGGTACTACCCGGACGCCACCGCGGCCACCGTCGACACCGAGACCGCCACCCGGTCCGGGCTGTGGAAGCCGGGCACCCTGCGGGTGTACCCCACCCCGTAGCGGTCTCGGGGAGGCGGAGTTGTCCACAACTTTCCGTCCATCCACAGGCCAATTTCCGACCTGGGCTTTTCGGCCGCGGACCGCTGCGCCCAGGGCAGGCTCGGACCCATGCGAACCGAAAGCTGGGCCGAAGACCTCCCCGGGACAGCCGCTGCCGGCCGCGACGGAGTGGTCCGCGTTGCTGCCCTGGAGCGGCTGGGCGTCTCGAGGGCCACCATCGCCGCGCGCTGCCGTGACGGTGGTCCCTGGCAGCGGATCCTCCCCGGCATCGTCCTCCTGCACGACGGGCCACCGACGACGCTGCAGCGCAACCTGGCGGCGCTCGAATACGGCGGCCCGGACGCGCTCCTGTCGGGGCACGCCGCACTGGCCGCGCTCGGCTACCCGACGTCACCGCCCCGGAACGACGTGCTGCTGCTCATCCCGTCCACCCGGCATCGCCGGGACTGGTCGTATGTGAAGGTCGAGCGGACGCGGCACCTGCCCGCACCCGTCCACCGGGGGCTCCTGCGCCTCGCTCCGCCGCCGCGCTGCCTTCTGGACGCCGGACGTCGCACGCTCACGGCTGAGGCCTGTCACGCGCTCCTGACCGAGGGAATCCGGCGCGGCGACGTGACGATCGACGAACTTGCCCGCGAACTCGCACACGGCAGCGACCGCGGAAACAACCTGCCCCGGGCCGTCCTGCGTGAACTGACCGAAGACGCGCATTCCGTCGCCCGGGTCCACGCGCAGAATCTGTATGCGACGAGCGGGCTTCCGCCGATGCGGCACGACGTCGACGTGCTGTCCGCCGCCGGGCTGTGGGTCGCCCGACCCGACGGCTGGCTCGACGACGTCGCTGTCGCCTGGGAGATCGACTCGCCGAAGTACCACTTCTCGCCCGAACTACACGAGGCGACGAGGACGCGGCGGGCACGGATGCAGCGTGAGGGAATCGTCGTCGTGACGCACCTGCCGGAGCAGATCCGGGCCGACCCGTCGACCGTGCTCGCCGACCTGCGCGCCGCGCACACGCTGGCCGCGTCGCGTCCCCGGCCGCCGGTATTCGTGCACACCGAAATGCACCTGCGGTCGGCATGACCGCCGACCGCAGGTGCGGAAACGAACTACAGCGGCATCAGGTCGTGCTTGCGCGGGTTGCGCTGCACCGTCTTGTCGCGCAGCATCGTCAGCGCCTTGCGGATCTCGAGCCGGGTGGTGGCGGGCTCGATGACGGCGTCGATGTATCCGCGCTCCGCGGCGATGTACGGCGTCGCGATGTTCTCGTTGTAGAAGTTGATCAACTGCCGGCGGACGGCGGGCGCGTTCTCGCCCGCGGCCTCGATCTGCCTGCGACCGATGAGATCGACAGCTCCCTCGGCGCCCATCACCGCGATGCGGGCCGTCGGCCACGCGAAGTTGATGTCGGCGCCCAACTGCTTCGAGCCCATGACGGCGTAGGCGCCGCCGTAGGCCTTGCGGATCACGACGGTCACCTTCGGCACCGTGGCCGTCACGAACGCGAAGATGAACCGGCCACCGCGCTTGATGACACCGATCCGCTCCTGCTCGAGTCCCGGAAGGAATCCCGGGGTATCGACCGCGAACACCAGCGGGATGTCGAAGGCGTCACAGATGCGGATGAAATGCGCGGCCTTGTCCGACGACTGCGCGTCCAGCGCACCCGCCGCCACCAGCGGCTGGTTCGCGATCACGCCGACCGTACGGCCGTCGACGCGGGCGAAGCCGGTGATGATGTTCAGCGCCACCTGCCCGCCGATCTCGTGGAACTCGCCGTCGTCGAAGATCCGCAGCAGGATGTCGTGCATGTCGTAGCCGGCGTTGTCGGCGTCCGGGATGAACGTGTCCAGATCACGGTCGGAGTCCGTGATCTCCGGCTCGAGACCCGGATTGACGACCGGCGGCTTCTCCATGCAACTCGACGGCAGGAAGCTGAGGTACTTGCGCACCCACTCGAACGCGGCCTTCTCGTCGGGCGCCACATGATGCAGGTTGCCGTACTGGGCCTGGTTCCGGGCACCACCGAGTTCGTCGAGGCTGACGTCCTCGCCGGTGATCTTCCGGACCACCTCGGGCCCGGTGACGAACATGTACGACTCCTCGGTGGCCACCAGCACGTCGGTGTTGATCGGCGCGTACACCGCACCGCCCGCGCACTTGCCGAGAATCATCGAGATCTGCGGGCACATGCCCGACAGCGGTTCCTGCCGACGGCCCAGCTCCGCGTACCAGGCGAGCGACGTCACCGCGTCCTGCACGCGGGCTCCACCGGAGTCGTTGATGCCGACGCAGGGGCAGCCGATCTTCGCGGCGAACTCCATGATCGCGGCGACCTTGCGGCCGAACATCTCGCCGACCGAACCACCGAACACGGTCTGATCGTGCGAGAACACCGCGACTGGGCGTCCCTCGACGGTCCCGTGGCCGGTGACGACGCCGTCGCTGTACAGCGCGTTCGGGTCACCGGGCTGGCGCATCAGACCGCCGACCTCGATGAAACTTCCCGGGTCGAGCAGCATGTCGATGCGTTCACGCGCGCTCGGAATGCCCTTCTTCGCGCGTTTGGCAATAGCCTGCTCGCCCGCGGGTTCCTTCGCCGTTTCCAGCTTTTCGCGCAGTTCGGCAAGCTTCTCTGCGGTCGTGGTGGTCACTGATGCGCTCCGGTTCCGGCGGCCTGGATCGCCGCCAGCTTCTTGGTGAGGTCGGCACCGACCTTCGCGATGTACGGCTCGTCGACGATCTGGATGTGATCGCCGCCCACGTGGATGATCTCCAGGTTCTTCACCGCGTCGCCCCAGCCGCCGTCCGGCTTCCGGGTCTTGAACGCGGGCTCCAGATTCATCACGTCGTCGTGGTAGCGGTCGGCCATGTACAGGACGACGTCGCCGTCGTACTGCTCGAGTTCGGCGGTCTGGATGGCCCGGTTGTCGAGCCACGACGTGCGCTGGTGCTCGATGATTCCGCCCGGAATCTTGGTGCCACTCAGCTTGAGCAGTTCCGTCAGGATCTTGATCTGCTCTTCGTCGCTCTCCGCCGCCGCGAGCTTGTCGTACGGCAGCGGGTAGTCCACGTTGTACGTCTTCTTCGCGAACGCCGCGTACCGCTGCCACCGCTTACGGATCTCGTCGGGAGTGTCCTCGACCTTCTCCCCGGCCATGACCGTGTCGATCAGGCCGACGATCCGGACGTCCGCGCCCGACTCGCGCAGCAGCTTCGCCACCGCGTACGCCAGCACACCGCCCAGCGACCAGCCGTACAGCACGTACGGTCCGTCGCCCTGGATCTCGCGGATCAACGGCAGGTACTCCGCCGCCCGCACGTCGATCGAACCCTCGGTGCGCTCGAACCCGTACATCGGCGTGCCCTCGGGCAGACGCTTCAGCAGCGGCTCGTACGCGACCGTCGACCCACCGGCCGGGTGGAACACGAACACGGGGACGGCGTCGGATCCCTCCGGGCGAGCCCGAAGCGCGCGGACCAGCCCGTCGATCTTGCCGGAATCCTCGAGGAAGCCGCGCACCACATTGGCCAGTTCCTCGATGGTGGTGGAATCGAGAACGTCGTCGAACGTGATCTCCCCGTTCGCGCGCTCCGACAACCGGGCCGCCAGCTTCTCCGCCGTGTCGTCGTTCAGGATCGGCAGCGTGTTGAAGATGCCCTTGGCGGACTCGCCGGTGACGACCGCCCACGTGGCGAACGTCAGGCGCTCGGCGGCGTCACGCGGCGGAACGTCCGTGCCGGTCGCCTCGGCGAACGCTTCCTTGCTTTCCACGGCGGCTTCCTCGGGCGCAGCCTGCGGGACATCGGGAGCAGCCTCCGGCTGCGGCACCGGGGTGGCCGCGATGATCGCCTCGGCCTCCGCCTCCACGGACGTGTCCTCGGCGTCGAGCGGAGCCCCGGCCTCCGAAGCTTCTGCAGCTTCCTCCGCTTCCTTCTCGGCCTTCTGCTTGTCCGCGAGCGCCTGCACCTCTTCGCGGTTCTCGACCGCGTAGCGCAGGTACTTGCCGACCTCCATCAGGTTCGCGTCGCGGACCGCCTGCAGCTGCAACTGCGGGATGTCGAACTCGTACTCGACGCGGTTCTTGATGCGGACGGCCATCAGCGAATCGAGGCCCAGCTCGATCAGCGGGATCTCGGCGGGCAGGTCCTCGGGGGCGTAACCCATCGACTCGGCGACGATCAGCGCGAGACGGTCTTCGAGCGTCTGCGAACCGTTCGGGTCCCACTTCTCGCCGATGTCCTCGACGACCTCGGGCAGCTCCTCCACCGGCGACGCCGCCTGCACCGGCGCCGCGACTACGGGCTCGGGAAGTGCGTCCCCGGACGTGACGGCGGCGTCGAACAGCAGCGTGAAGTTCGCACCGGTCTTCGCGTGCACCTGCAGCGACGCGCCACCCGGATGCGGGTTGAGCGTGGTGGTGAGCGTTCCCTCGGCGGGCGCGTGCGCGTGCAGGACGGACGCGGCGAGCGTCACGTCCGACAGCACCTGCGCCGCGGCGGCGGTGACCAGTGCGGGCAGGTCGGTGACCGCGCCGGCCTGGACCTCCCACACGTGGCGGCCGTCGGGCAGCGACACGTGCGCACCCGGGACCCGGGTGTTGCCGCCCCCGTCGATCCGGGTCTCCACCCAGTACGGCTTGCGGATCCACGCGGTGCGCGGAACGGCCGCGAAGTCGCCCTCGGGCAGCAACGAGGACAGGTCGACGGCATGCCCGTGGACGTACAGCTGCGCGAGCGCGGCGAGGACACCGAGCGGCTCGTCCTCCTTGCGCTTGAGCGTCTGGATGAGCTGCATGTCGTGCAGGCCGGCGTCGAACGCGGTGGCGGCCACGGACATCAGGGCCACCGGGTTGGGTGCCAGCTCCACGAACGTGGTGTGTCCGCTGCCGACGGCGAGGCGGACGGCGTTGGTGAAGTACACGCTGTGGCGCAGACCCTTGGTCCAGTACTCCTCGCGGTGGATCGGCTCGTGGCCTGCGCGGTAGTAGGTGTCCTGGTCGACGGACGAGTACACGCCCAGCTTCAACTTGGTCGGCTCGATGCCCGCCAGTTCCGCGGCCAGTTCGCCCAGCAGCGGGTCGACCTGCGAGGTGTGGCTGGCGCCCTTCGTCTTGAGGACGCGGGCCATCTTCTCCTCGCCCTCGGCCCGCGCGACGATGGCGTTGACCTCGGGCTCGGGGCCGCCGATGACGGTGTGCGTCGGGGCCGCGTACACGCAGACCTCGAGGTGCGGGAAATCGGTGAGCACGGTCTCGATCTCGGAGGCGCTGTACTCGACGAGCGCCATCAGGCGGATGTCGTCGCCCTCGAGCGTGGCCTCGGCCTCACCCATGAGGCGGGACCGGGCGCAGATCACCCGGACCGCGTCCTCGAGCGGCAGACCACCCGAGATGTACGCGGCGGCAGCCTCGCCCATGGAGTGGCCGACGACGGCCTCGGGCTCGGCGCCGTGGTGACGCAGCAGCGCCGCCAGACCGATCTGGATGGTGAAGATGCCGACCTGCGAGGTCTCGACGTCGTAGTCGATCGCGTCGTCGAGGAACTTCTCCTTCATGGAGTAGCCGGCCTCGTCCTCGATCAGCGCGTCGACCTCGTCGATGGCCGCGGCGAACACCGGGTTCTCCAGGTACAGCTGCTTGGCCATCTTGCGGTGCTGCGAACCGAAGCCCGACAGAACCCAGACGGCGCCCTTCGACGACGGCGAATCCGCGGTGAACACACCCTGCCCGGGCTTGCCTGCGGCGACGGCGCGCAGACCGGTGACGGCCTCGGACGTGGTCTTCGCCAGGACGACGGCACGCGAGCGACCGTGGTTGCGGCGCGCGAGGGCTCGAGCGACGTCGGCGAGCGGGGTGGTGCTGCCCTCTTCCGTTTCCAGCCAGTCGGCCAGATCCGCGGCGGCCCGGCGGCGACGCGACGGCAGCGCACCGGACACCGCGAGAACGACCGTCGGCTCGGTCTCGGCCACCGCCACCTCGGCGGGGGCGACCGTGTCGGCGGGCTCGGCGGTGTCGTCGACGGCAGGCCCGGTGTATTCGCGCACCACGACGTGGGCGTTGGTGCCACCGAACCCGAATCCGGACACACCGGCGACGGCCGCGCCCGTGTAGCGCGGCCACGCCGCACCCTCGGGAATGACCTGCAGGTGCGCCTTGTCGAACGCGATGTACGGGTTGGGTCCGGCGAAGTTCAGCGTCGGGGGAAGCGTGTCCTCCCGCATCGACAGCACGACCTTGATCAGACCCGCGGCGCCCGCGGCGGCCTCGAGGTGACCGAAGTTGGTCTTGGCCGAACCGAGCAGCGCGGGCTTGTCGTCGGCGCGTCCACGACCGACGACGCGTCCGAGCGCGTCCGCCTCGATGGGATCGCCGAGGATGGTGCCGGTGCCGTGCGCCTCGATGTAGTCGACTCCGGCCGGGTTGATGCCCGCGTCCCGGTAGGCGTGCCGCAGGACGTCGGCCTGCGCGTCGGGGTTCGGGGCGGCCAGCCCGTTGGAGCGGCCGTCCTGGTTGACGGCGCTGCCGGCGATGACGGCGAAGATCTCGTCGCCGTCGCGCTCGGCGTCCTCGAGACGCTTGAGGACGACGAGACCGCCGCCCTCCGCACGGATCATGCCGTCGGCGTCGGCGGAGAACGCCTTGATGCGGCCGTTGGGGGCCATCACACCCAGTTGGTCGAAGCCCAGCGTGGCGGGCGGCGCGACGAGCATGTTGACGCCGCCGGCGAGCGCGAGATCCGACTCACCGGACCGCAGTGAGCGCACCGCCTGGTGCACCGCGACGAGCGAGGAAGAGCACGCCGTGTCGAGCGCGATGGACGGTCCGCGGAAGTCGTAGAAGTACGAGACACGGTTGGCGACGATGGACGTCGACGTGCCGGTCAGCGCGTACGGGTGCGCGTGGACGGGGTCGCTGACGGCGAGCAACTGGTAGTCGTTGGCCGAGCTGCCGATGAACACACCGACCTGCTCCCCCTTGAGGTCGCTGGCCGGGATGCGGGCGTGCTCGAGCGCCTCCCACGTCAGTTCCATCGCGAGACGCTGCTGCGGGTCGACGTTCGCGACCTCCAGCGGGGACATCGCGAAGAACTCCGCGTCGAACGTCTTCACGTCGTCGAGGTAGCCGCCCTGCGTGTTGGCCTTCTCCACGGCGGCCTTGATCTGCGGGTCGGAGGTGAACTCCTCCCAGCGGCCCGCGGGCAGGTCGGAGATGCCGTCACGGCCCTCCGCGAGCATCTGCCACATCTCGGCGGGAGTCGTGCCCGCGCCCGGGAAGCGTGAGGCCAGGCCCACGATCGCGATGTCGTGCGCGTCCGACGTCGGCGCCGACGCGTAGTACGCGGCGTCGGCCGAGTCGTCGGGCTGCTCGGGTTCGCCCTCGATGATGCGGGTGGCCAGCGACGCGATGGTGGGGTGCTGGTAGGCGACCGTCGCGGTGAGCGTGACTCCGACCAGTTCCTCGATCTCGCCGCTGAGTGCGACGGCGTCGCGGGACGACAGACCGAACTCTTCCATCGGGCGGTCGTCGGTGATCTGACCGACCGGTTGCCCGGTTGCGTCGGCAATCCAGTTGCGCAGCCAGTCGCGCAGCTGCGCGACCGTCATGTCACCCGTGCTGCTGGTGACATTCCCCGTCGCTTCGCTCGCCCCGACCACATTCCCCGTCGCTTCGCTCGCCCCGACCCGGTCATCATCTTTTTCAGCCATCAACTCACCAAGCTACCCGTCAGGAAGTGGACTATTCGGAAACGCTGTCGGGGAAGGCCGTCTGCGTGTATCCGCCGCGCAGGGTCCCCTCGATGTAGCTCGCCTTGCACGCGCGGCGGGCGATCTTGCCGCTCGACGTTCGAGGAATCGAGCCCGCGGGCACCAGCAGGATGTCGCGCGCGGTGACCCCGTGCCTGGTCGACAGCGCGGCCCGCACCGTGTCGGCGACGGGCTGCGGGTCGGCCTTGCCGGCACCCGGTGCGCGCTCGGCGACGATCACCAACTGCTCCGAGGAGTCGTCCGCGTCGTAGTTCAGACCCGAGTGCGTGTTCTCGAACACGACGGCGGGCAGCTGGTTGGCCGGGACGGCGAACGCGGCCACGAAGCCGGGGCGCAGCGCGGTGCTGGCCTCCTGCGCCGAGAACTCGAGGTCCTGCGGGTAGTGGTTGCGGCCGTCGACGATCACGAGGTCCTTGACGCGGCCCGTGATGAACAGCTCGCCGTCGATGTACACGCCGTAGTCGCCGGTGCGCATCCAGTTGGCGTCCTCGGACGTACCCTCCGCGTGGCTGCCCTCGGCGAGCCGGTTGGTGAGCTTGTTGTGGAACGTCTCTGCGGTCTCGTCGGTGCGTCCCCAGTAGCCGATGCCGATGTTCTCGCCGTGCAGCCAGATCTCACCGACGCGGTCGTCGGGCTGCTCGATGCGCGACTCGGGGTCGACGATGGCCGCCCACTGGCTGCGCGCGACGTAGCCGCAGGACACCTGCGGGATGGCGTTCTCGGCGTCCTGGTCCACCTTCACGACGCGACCGGCGTTGAGCTCGTCGCGATCGACGTAGATGACGCGGGCCTCGTCCGAGTGCCGGGTGGAGGACACGAACAGCGTGGCCTCGGCCATGCCGTACGAGGGCTTGATCGCCGTCTTCGGCAGGCCGTACGGCGCGAACGCCTCGTTGAACTTGCGCATCGACGACGTGGTGACCGGCTCGCTGCCGTTGATGAGGCCGATCACGTTGCTCAGGTCGAGGCTCTCGCCGCTCTTCGGCAGGCCGCGGGCGGCCGCGTGCTCGAACGCGAAGTTGGGTGCGGCCGCGAACGTGCCCGCACCGTCCGACACCGCGGCCAGTTCCTTGATCCACCGGTACGGCCGCTGCACGAACGCGCGCGGACTCATGATGGTGATGTACTTGCCGCCGAGGGCGGGCAGGATGACGGTCAGCAGGCCCATGTCGTGGAACAGCGGCAGCCAGGTGACGCCGCGCGAGTTCTCGTTGAGTTCGATGGAGTCGACCATCTGCAGCGCGTTGGTGCCGACGGCGCGGTGCGTGATCTCCACACCGGCGGGCACCCGCGTCGAGCCGGACGTGTACTGCAGGTACGCGATGTCGTCGAGATCGATCTCGGGGCGCACCCAGGACTCGCCGACGCTGTCTGGGATGGCGTCGACGGCGATGATCCGGGGTCGCTCGGCGGCGGGGAGAGACCGGAAGAACTGTCGAACACCCGCGGCGGAGGAGGTGGCCGTGAGGATGGCGGCAGGCTTGCAGTCACCGAGGACGGCGTGCAGACGGTCGGTGTGGCCGGGTTCGTCGGGGTCGAACAGCGGCACCGAAATCGCTCCGGCGTGGATGGCGGCGAAGAAGGAGATGACGTAGTCGAGACCCTGCGGCGCCAGGACCGCGACACGGTCGCCGGGTTTGGTGACCTGCTGGAGGCGAGCCGCGACGGCGCGCAGCCGGTGGCCGAACTGTTCCCAGGTCAGCTCCTGCGCTTCGCCGTCTCTGTCCCGCGAATAGTCGATGTAGCGGTATGCCAGCTCGTCCGAGTTCTCCCGGGTGTGCCGCTGGACGTAGTCGACCAGCGTGCTTCCCGAGTCGAGCCTGATGTGGCCCTTCTCGTCGATAAAATCATCGAACTTCGCGTTCATTCCATCTCCTCCGAAGCGATCACACAGGCATGCCACCGGCATGACTGCGCCCCAGACTTCCTTCGCCGAATCGGATCTTGTAAAACTCGTGGGAAACGACGTAACACGCCACTCACCTGAATAAGTTCATCGATTCCAAACCATCGATATGTTACAGATTGGCATCGCCGCCCTCGGTCCGCTGCGTCTACTCGCCCTTCAGTTGCGAGATGATCGGCGCGAACGCATCCATCTGTGTGGGGAACACACCGACGTAGGACATTGTCGTCTTTTCTCGCACCATACGGATCTGATCGGCGATCTCCTCGAAGCTTCCGATCGCCAGATACGGCGAGCTCAGGATGTCTTCGACGGACAGCTTCACGTCGGCCTCGATGTTGGGCGGGAAGCCCTGGTCGATGGCGGCGAGCGCCATCTCGGCGGTCTGCTCACGGTCGTCGGTGATGACGATGGTGGTGATCGTCCAGTTCAGTTCGATGTCGTCGAACCGGTCACCGGCAGCTTCCCGGATCCGGTCGACGCGCTCCATCGTCTTCTCGAGCGTGACACCCGACAGGAGGAGCTTGCCTTCCTTGCTGGTCGGCGTCGCCACGGAGATGATGTCGGCGTACTTGGCGGCGAGCGCCAGCATCTTGGGGCCGCCGCCGCCGACGGCGATCGGCGGACGCGGACCCTGCCGCGGCCGCGGGCTGCCCGTCAGCCCCTTGATCTGGTAGTACTTGCCGTCGAAGTTGCACTCCTGACCGCGCAGCAGCACATCGAGAATCTGCAGAGTCTCCTCGAGCTTGGCGATCCGGACGCCCGGGCGCTCGTAGTCGATGCCGCCCTTGTCGAACTCTTCCTTCATCCAGCCCGCGCCGATGCCGAGTTCGAGGCGGCCACCCGACAGCACGTCGATGGTGGCGGCGTCCTTGGCAAGGATCGCCGGGTGCCGGAAGCCGTTGGCGAGGACGGCGGTGCCGAGGCGGATCTTGTCCGTCGCGATCGCGAGCGCGCCCAGCGCGGCGATCGGTCCGACCTGGTTACCCAGGTGGTCGGGGATCATGAAGCTGTCGAACCCGAGTTCCTCGGCCTTCTGCGCAAGCTTGACGAACCGACGCGCGCCGCCCTCGTCCGCGTTGCCCTCTCCGCCTGCGGCGAATCGGAACTTACGCAACGAGCTGGCGTCGGAACTCATGAATAGCTTCTCCTGTGGTGAAACGCCCCCGTTCAGGACGTGAACATCGGTGGGTCGGGCACGGGTGGTGCAGCAACAGTGCAGCACTCTACCGGTGCCGGGAAACGCACACTACCGGCGAGTACGCGTCGTGCCTATCTGTTCGGGACGATTCACGGCTCACCGACCACGGTGAACCCACCCGCCACAAAATCAACTGTGGGCCGGGGTCGGGGCGGCCTCTATCTTCTCGGCTGCCCATCCGGCGATCCACTGCGTGGCCGTCGTGCCGGAGTCGTCGACGACGTACGAGTTGTACATCGCGTGGACCGGGTTGTTGTTGTACTCGAGAAGACGCAACCCGCTGCCGATCCAGTTGCTCGGCTTCAGCGCCTGCGCCGGCGCGTCACAGATCCCGTCCGTGGGGGCGCAGATCTCGACCGCCCGGTCGGCGAGTTCACCGAATCCGCCGGGCCGCTGACCGGTCATCGTGATTCCCGGGATCTGCAGACCGGCCAGAGACAGTTCGGCTCCGACACCGGCGACCGGCTGCCCGACGTTCGTCGCCGCGGCCGGGTCGCGTCGACCGTCCGCGATGAGCCCGACACCCAGCACCAGATCCGCCGGAACAGGACCGTCACCTGCACCGATGCTCGACGCGACGTCGCCGGCGATGACGGCGCCCTGGGAGAAGCCGGTGAGCAGGAAACTGGTCAGCGGGCACTCGGCGTGCCGGCGGATCAGGATGTCGTTGGTGGCGGCGGTGCCCGCGCCGCGGCTGTTGTTGTACGACTGCTGCCCGTCCGGCGGGAAGGCGACCGGGTTCGAGAACTGCGCGACGTACGGAACCGTGTACACGTCGGCGCGCGAAGACTCGAACTGCTGCTGCAGCGGCCGCGACACGTTGAGCATCAGCGACGCGGGGTTGGCCGTCGGGTTGTACGGGTCGTCGGTGGCGCTGGACTCCCACGTGCCCGGGACGACGACCACCTGGACGTCGGGGCAACTCGCCGGCTGGGCGTTGGGACGCTCGGGACCGGGCGGGGTCGGGATCGGTTTGGGCAGCCGCCCGGCGAGCAGATACCAGAGCGCGATCACTGCGACGAGAATCACCAGCAGGACCACGACCAGCACCAGCAGTTTGCGCAGGAGGCTGCTCTTCTTCTTCCGCGTTCCGCGCCCGGTCACCGACATCGGCGTCTACTTGCAGTAGGTCGCGTGGGCGACGTCCATGTAGGTCGTGGCGTTGGCCGTCGCCTGCTCCTGGGTCAGTTCCTTCCCCGCAGCGGACGCCTCGGTGCCGACCATCGCTGTGACGAACACCATCGTCTCGGGGTCGCTCTTTCCTTCGGCCTTGGCCTGGCAGATGAAGTCGGCGGTACTGACGGCCATGGTGCCGTCGGCGGCGGGCTCGATGCCCTTGGCCTTCAGCGCGTCGAGGAACTTCTGGCCGTCGGCGCTGACCGGAACCTCGCTGGGGCCGGGGAAGTCGCCCGGAACTTCCTCGGGCTGCGCGGGCGGTGCGGTGGCAGCTTCGCCGGGGCTCGTCACCGGCGCGGAGGCCGAAGCGGACGCGCTCGCGCTGGGCGCGGCGGACGCCGAACTCTCGGCGGAACTGGACGCGGCCGCGGACGTCGTGGGCGCGCTGGTGGACGGGTTGGACGTTGCCGTGGAGTCGTCGCTACCGCACCCGACCAACAATCCGCTCGCTGCGACGGCGAGCGCGCCTACCGCGATCGACCGTCGGAAGGTGGTGCTGATACGTGAGTGCTGCGGCATCTATTTCCGTCCTTGCTTTCCAAGTCGTTGTCTCTCGACAGGGTACAGACGCAGTTCGGGCGGAAACCTGGTCCGCCGGACCCGGCCCCGCCCGCTGCGTGTGAGATTTCTAGTACGGTCCGGCCATCAGTGAATCTCGGCCTTGTTGTCGATCACTGTGACGAATCCGGTCTGGAAGTTCTGCTGGACGCCACCGGGAATGGCGAATTTGTCGCTGATCGGGAAGCCGAGACGGCCACCCTCGTAGCCTGCGCTCTTCCAGGCGTCGAAGATCGGCCCGTTCTCGACGGCCCAGGCGCCCGACAGCGGACTCCAGTAGATGTTGCCGCCCTCGAACTGGTTGAACCGGCCACCGTCCTTGACGGGGATCTCGCTGGTCTTCGGGAATCCGAGCCAGCCGCCCTCGTAACCGAGTTCGGCGTACTTGCCCATGATCATTCCCTGCACGCGGTGGGTTCCGTTGGCGGGACTGAAGTACATGGCGCCGATCTCGAAGCCCTGCACCGCGCCGTCCTTGCCGGGCGTGGGAACTTCCTCGGCCACCGGGTATCCGAGCGGCCCACTCTCCCAGCCCTGACGTGCCCACTCGTCACGAATCGCGCCGCGGACGGCATGCGCCCCGGTCTGCGGCGACCAGTAGACGGACCCGTGCTCGAAGTGGGTGAAGCGGCCGCGCCCGTCGGGGGTGGCCAGTTCGGGCGTCGTCGGGTAGCCGAGCGGCCCGCCGGGACCACCGGTCGCCTGGTAGACGCCGCCGATGGCGCCGGCCACCGGTTGTGCGCCGGTGTCGGACTTGGCGAAGATCCGGCCGTTGCGGAAGTCCTGGACCGTTCCGCCCGCGAGGCTGTACTCGGGGGTCAGGCAGTCGCCGATCCACGGGTTCGCGCCTGCGACACCGGCGATGGACCCACCGGTGGTGCACACCGGCTTCTCGGGTTCGACATCGACGGCGCTCGCGAGCTGCGGCCACAGCTGGTGCAGTTCGAATTGCCAGTACGGCCACGAGTGCGTGCCGGACGGCCGGTAGTTGACCTGGGCGGGGATGCCCAGCTTGTTGAGTTTGGTCGCGAACGTCTGGGACGTCAGTCGCGAGAGGATCTCGAGCCCCATGCCCGCGTAATTGGTGCTGACGCCGGGGATTCCGGACGGCTGGTCGTACGGGCCCGTCGTGCCGCTGCCGCTGGAGATGTACAGGCTGACGCCCTTGAGCTTGTCGGCCAGCAGGTACGGATCGTGTTCCTCCCACGCTGAACTGGTCGGCGGACCCCACATCGCGTCCGCGTCGAAACCGCCGGCGTCGCTCATCGCGTATGCGACGGCCTGCGGCATGCCGAGCGCCGTGGTGGTGAGCATGCCCGACAGCGACGCGGCGAACTTGAAGAATCCCTGGTTGCGGGCCGCGAGGAACATCGCGGACGTGCCGCCCATCGACAGTCCGACGACGCCGCGTGTCTGCGTGGTGCGCCAGTCGCTTTCGAGGATCGGGGGCAGTTCCTTCGTGAGGAACGTCTCCCACTGGTAGTTCTGGCCGTTGTCCTGGGCCACCCAGTCGGAGTAGAAGCTGGACTGGCCGCCGACCGGGAGGACGACGTTGATGTTCTTGTCCGCGAAGAATGATTCGGCGTCGGTCTCGAGTGTCCAGCCGTTTTCGTTGTCCTGCGCGCGGAGTCCGTCGAGCATGTAGACGGACGGGAACTTCTCCGTCGGCTTCGAGTTCCAGTCCCGCGCCAGCAGCATCTGCACCTGGATCGGCACACCCATCGACGGAGAGTTGATCCAGATCGCCACGCGACGGTCGGTGAGCCAGTCGACGTGATGGATGGTCGCGCCGCCCGGGGCCTGGGTGGCCACCGGAGCCTGCGCGGCGACGGGCGCAGCCGAGACGGTGGCGGTCTGGGTGAACCCGACCGCCACCGGCACCACGAGCACAGCGGCAAGCGAGGCGAGCGCGCGCCTTCGAACGTTTCCGGTCGACGAACGCTGACGTTCTGCCCTGAACAGGCCTACTCGCATGACGTTCACTCTCTCTCTGCGCGTCGAGGCCAACACGGAGCACGGCCTCGCGTTCCGGTTCTTTCTACACGCAAACGACAGACGAGTGGGAGTGCCGCGCTGTTACAGCTGGTGCAATTGTTACTTCCGAGCTACCCGATCGTGTTGCCGAGGTCGCCTGCCAGATCGTGGATCTGCTGCTGCCAGTAGCGCCACGTGTGGATGCCACGCGGCGGGAAGCTGTAGGTGACGTTCTGCGCGCCGAGGGTCGCCATCTTGACCTGGAAGGCACGGGTGTTCGCCAGCGACAGCGCCTCGAGGCTCGCACCGGTGGTCGCGTTGAACACGTCCATGGGTCCGGTCGGTGCGGCTCCGCCGGGGGCGGGGATGCCGTTGGCGGCCGACACCCACAGGCGGGTGTTGTTGTCGCGAAGCTTGTTCGCGAAGACGAACGGGTCGTTGCGCAGCCACGCCGGGTTCCACGGCGGGCCCCACATGGCGTCGACGTTGTAGCGGCCGGCGTCGAGCATCGCGATGCGGATCGCCTCACGCATGCCGGGCGCCGAGATGTTCAGGTACCCGGACAGCGAGCCCGCGTAGTTGAACTGCTCCGGGTGGTAGGCGGCGAGCGTCAGGGCGGCGCTGCCACCCATCGACAGGCCGATGACGCCGTTGCGGGTGGACTGGAAACCGAGGCGGTTCGCCAGTGCGTCACGCAGTTCCTCGGTGAGGAACGTCTCCCACTTGTACGGGGTCTTCTGCCCGTTGAGGTTCGAGTTCGACAACCAGTCGGAGTAGAAGCTGGACTGCCCGCCGACCGGCTGGACGACGTTGATGTTCTGCGAGGCGAGGAACGGGCCCGCGTCGGTGTTGACTTCCCAGCCGCTCAGGTCGTCCTGCGCGCGCAGACCGTCGAGCAGGTAGACGACACGGTTGGTGTTGCCGTCAGCGGCCCGCCAGATGCGGCTCTTGATCGGACCCATGGAGGAGTCGACCCAGAAGTCCTGCGCTGCGGGGTCGAAGGCTGCGGATGCGGTTGCGCCGCCGCCCACCATGGTCACGCCCAGTGGCAGTGCGACCGCCAGAGCAATTGCGGCGGCGGTACGCCTGGCCCATCCGCTTGTTCTCGTCGAACCCCCAACTCGCATGAACTCGTCTTCCCTCCGCTTGATGCGTCTCGCGCCGCGGCCGCGGCAACCTCTTGATAACTCTCGTGAAAATCTCACGTACAGACGCCACCCGCGCAGCGCTCGCTGCGCGGGTGGCGTCTCGACGGGATCACCTTACTGACAAAAGGACCCGTTGTGCACTCCCGGGGGCAACGGATTCCGAGGTTTTCCTCTCACCGCCCGATCCGGGACCGTGCACTTCAGAACGCACGAGCGCCGCCCCGCCGGTGAGGCGGGGCGGCATTCGCCACGAACGTGGTGGCGTCTAGATCACCAGGCGCCGAGCGTGTCCAGGATCTGGCCGCGAGCCTTCCACAGCTCCGAACCCCAGTACGGCCACGAGTGCGTGCCGTTGGCGGGGAAGTCGAACGTGGCCGGCACACCGAGGCTGGCCAGACGCACCTGGAAGGCGCGGGTGTTGGCCAGGGCGAGGGCCTCGAGGCCCATGCCGTTCGCGGTGTTGTAATAGTCGATCGGCGCACGCGGGTGGTCGAATTCACCGGGCAGACCGCTGGCGGCCGAGATGAACATCGACAGGCCCTGCAGCCGTGGGGCGAAGACGAACGGGTCGTTGCGCAGCCACGCCGGGTTCCACGGCGGGCCCCACATCGAGTCGACGTTGAAGCGGCCGGCGTCGAGCATCGCGACGCGGATCGCCTCACGCATGCCGGGCGCCGAGATATTCAGGTAGCCGGACAGCGAACCGGCGAACTTGAACTGGTCGCGGTGGTACGCGGCGAGCGTCAGAGCGGCGCTGCCACCCATCGACAGGCCGAGGACGGCGTTGTTGGTGCGCGAGACACCGTAATTGGCGAGGAAGTCGGGCAGTTCCTGGGTCAGGAACGTCTCCCACTTGTACGTGACGGGCTGACCGTTGAAGTTACTCGCCGAGTACCAGTCCGAGTAGAAGCTGGACTCGCCGCCGACAGGCATGACGAGCGTCACGTTGTCGTTGCGGTACTGGTCGAACGCGTTGGTCTCGAAACTCCATGCGTTGCGGTCGTTGCGGGCCCGGAGTCCGTCGAGCAGGTACAGCGCGGAGCTACCGCCGCGGGCCGCCCACTGGACCTGGACCTTGATCGGTCCCATGGAAGAGGGAACCCACAGTTCCTCGTAGCCACCGGCCGGCGCGGTCTTGGCGGGCCCCGCATGCGTCGGTGCTGCTGCAGCAACGGCTCCACCAGCGATTCCTGCGCCTACAGGCAGTACCAGTGCGACGGCACCGATGGCCATCGCACGCTGCTTGAGGCGCTGAGACAACCTCGGTCTGGCAAAACGCATGAATACTGCTCACTCTCTTCGTCTGCGGACTCCGCCAACTGGGCGGCTCCGGCGGATTCCGTCGGGGAACAGGCGACCTGCCGACCGCGGCACGAGGCCGGGTCGGCAGCGGACCTCTTCCAAGTCACACTGCGCTTGGTGGACTGTATGTCACACGAACTTCCCTGACAAACGCTCGCGGAGCGCTTTTCGGGGAACTTCCAGACCACCGTCACGATGACTCATCATCGACGTACATCGTCGCCGACAGTTCCAGCGTTACACAAACGAGATCTGATGTTCCGACATCGAGATCTGCCCGGGACGCCCCGGTGACACAGACTCCGCCCGGTACGCCCTATTTGGCCGGTTCCGGGAACGGCGGCTCGAGATTGCACCGCTGAATTTCATATGCGGGAACGCGCTCGAATCGATAACTCGCGAAATGCAGCGCATCCTTGAAATTCTGTTTGAAACGCGGCCACGTCAGTTCCGAACGGTACGACGTCAGCAGGTCCTGCGTCTCCGGACAGGTGAGCGCGACCCGCGCCTCGGTCACCCATTCCTCGTCGAGGAATCCGGGCATCCAGGGGTGCTTGTCGATCATTCCGGTGTCCACCACGACCCAGTCGGGGTAGAGGGCTTTGTCGTGCCCGATACGGCCGTCGTCCAGCCGCTCGGTGTGCGCCGCAAGCGGGTACGCCAGACCCATCTGGTCCAGCACCCGCACGTCGAGACCGACGTTCATGCTCGTCATGCCGAGGTTCAGGAAGTACACGGTGTGGCCTGCGCCGTCCTCCGGGATCGGAAGGGGCGGTGGGACGACGAACCAGTACGTGTAGTCGGCGGACGGGATCAACAGGCCGCCGTCGGGGGTGTCCGCGATGGTCTGGACCATGGCGCGCATCCGCGGGTAGTCGAGGTAGTCGTCCGCACGAATCGGGTGCGCATGACCGGTGTTGAGAACGTAGAACGCGCGTTCGTCGACAATTCCGGAACGTCCGATTACGACACCTTCCGGCATTCCCGTCGTGTTCGAGGCGAAAAACGCCCACACGACCGTGCCGGCCCACAGGAAAGCCATTGCCAGGAAAATCGACGATTCCCTGTTACGACCCCATGATGCGCGGTCCGGAATTCGCACCGGAATTACCGCGACGGGGACGATGAAACAGAACAGAACGGGAAGAAGAACGCGGCCGTGCATGAAGTCGCCACCGACGCGCAACGAGTACAGACCGAGGATCAGGCCGCTCGCGAGGACGAAGACGACGACGGCATTCTGCGTGCGCAGCCATCCGCGCAGGCGCGTCAGCCGACTCCCCTCGGTGTGACGAACACCATGCTCGATGTCCTTGTCCCGGCCGCGCCAGGCGATCACGACGCCGGCGAACAGGAAGACCAGCGGCAGCCACAGCAGGTACGGGCCGAGCAGGTTCCACAGGTAGGCGAAACCCTGCGACCACTTCGCGCCGCCTGCGTCCTTCGACACCGCGGTGTTGGGGTACGGGAGGGCGTAGTAGCCCATGCGCCAGATCTGGTAGCCCACCGGGACGATGCCGGCGACGAACACCATCGCGACCCGCACCACCCACGAGAGGCCGGGCGCCAGGAAGATCATGGCCAGCGACAGCACACCCAGGATCGCCAGTTCGGGGCGCACCAGCGGGCCCATGCCTGCGATGAACGCGAGCGTCAGCACCGACGTCGTGGACGGGGTGGCCGCCTGGCTCCACCGGACCAGCAGCAGCCACAGCAGCGCGATCCAGAAGATGACGAGGCAGCTTTCGAGGCCCGACGTCGCGAAGTCGCGGGCCGGGGGCACCGCGATGTAGACGAGCACACCGGCGGGCATCAGGAGCAGCGTGCCGCCGCCGGCGAAGGATCCACCGCGGTACAGCCGCGCGGTGCCGAACATGGCGAGCACGATGGCCGCCGTGGACAGGATCAGCGCGATCGTCAGAACCACGTATTCGAGCCGGGCCTGGGACAGCCAGCTGAACGCGTAGACGATGTACGTCCACGCGGTGCTGGTGTTGGCCTCGACCCGCTCGCCCGAGTTGAAGACCGGACCGTTGCCCGCGAGCAGGTTCCGGACCGTGCGCAGCACGATCAGACCGTCGTCGGCAATCCATCGCCGTTCCCACGCACCCCAGAACATCAGGAGAGCTGAGATGGCCACACCCCCCAGGAAGACCACCCTCGAGAGGATGGCCTTCCGGTGGCGTTCGGTGGTCCGCTCCGCGGCGGCGCCCGATTCCTCGGCGTCGCCTACCAAGTCAGACGAGGTAGACAGCGACACCCACCACTCCGATCCAGGCAATCGCGAGAAGTTGGAGCACGCGGTCGCCCAGCGCGATCTCCTCGGGCTCCCCCGCCTCGCCGCCGTCGACGTCCACGGCGTACCGCAGGATCGCGATCGTGAACGGCACCATGGAGATGGCGTACCAGTTGGTGCCCTTCAGGTCGTCCTGCTGAAACGCCCACAGCCCGTAGCAGAGCACGACCGCGGTGGCGCTCAGCGTCCAGACGAACCGCAGGTACGTGGTGGTGTAGTTCTCGAGGGACTTGCGGATCTTCGCGCCGGTGCGCTCGGCGAGCTGCAGTTCGGCGTACCGCTTACCGGCCGCCATGAACAGCGAACCGAATGCCATGACGAGCAGGAACCACTGCGACAGCGCGATCTCGGCGGCCACACCGCCGGCGATGGCGCGCAGCAGGAACCCGGACGAGACGATGCAGATGTCGAGGACGGCCTGGTGTTTGAGGCCGAAGCAGTACGCCAGCTGGATGCCGATGTAGACGGCCATCACGACCGCCAGCTGCCAGTTCGCGAGGAACGACAGGGCGATCGAGCCGCCGAGCAGCACGACGGCCATCGCGAACGCCAGGTTGACGGGCAGCACACCGGCCGCGATGGGGCGGAATCGCTTGGTGGGGTGCGCACGATCCGCTTCGACGTCCATCGCGTCGTTGACGAGGTAGATGCCGGACGCTGCCATGCAGAACACCACGAAGGCGAGCGCGACGGGAAGCAGGACGGCGGATTCCGTCGCCGTGCCCGCGGCGACGGGAGCTGCGAGGACCAGGACGTTCTTGACCCACTGACGCGGGCGGACGGCCTTGACGATGCCAGCCGCCAGGGATGTCGGGGGTCCGGTGACGACAGCCGGTTCCTCGCTCATTTTTCTCCAAACTTCTGCTCGGCCTTCAGCACCGCGACCGCGGAGGCGGCCCCCAGGGCAGATCCGGCGAGCACATCGGTCGGGTAGTGCACTCCCAGAACGAGCCGGGAAAGCAGCATCGGCGGTACCAACAACGCAGGCAAGGGTAGCCCGGTGAGTCGGCCGAGCAGCACGGCAGCCGCTGTGGTGGATGTCGCATGCGAGGACGGGAAGCTCAATTTGCTGGGCGTCGACACGTTGACCTGGATCGACGGGTCGTTCGGCCGCGGGCGGCGGACGATGCGTTTGATCACGATCGAGGCCGCGTGGGCGCCGACGGCACCGACGGCGACGCCCGCCCACTGCCGGCGGCGGGGCTTGTCGAGTGCCGCGCCGATGCCGGCGACGGCCACCCATCCGAGGGCGTGCTCACCGAAGTGGGACATGCCCCGTGCGGTCGAGACGACCCCGGGACGGCTCGCGATCGTCGACTGGACGGTCTGCAGGATCTGGATCTCACTGGATGCCGAAGACACGTTCCCACCTCTCCTTGCTGGTCAGGGCAGGAACGGCGTCCTGGTACTCGCGCTTGAGTTCGGGGAATCGCTGGGCCAGTTCGCGGCGCAGCCGGATCGCTTCCTTCAGCAGCGCGAGCGCGAGCTTGGGGTTGCGCTTGCGGTAGACGACTCCACGGCCGTCCGCGGTCGTGACGGTGACACCGTCCACCTGGGACAGCAGGAACCACCGCGCGTCGAGGGTGGGCACGTTGAGCTGGGGACGCTCGTGGTGTTCCTCGTGGGCCGGCTTGACGTTGTGGACGAGGCCCTTGCCGAGTCGCACGATCTTCGCGAGCGGGTTGCGGGGCTCACCGACGGCGCCGACCTCGGCGCCCGAGGGCAGCGGCAGGTCCGTCGACGACGGCACGACCACGGCGTCCGGGTACTCCTTGCGCATCGCGTGGACGTTGCCGAGCGCGGTGGGGAGCAGTTCGAAGATGTGCTCGGGGCCCTGCAGGAAGTCGGCGATCGCCTGGTTCTGGATCGCGACCGTCGAGTATTCGAGGCACAGCAGGTGCTTGATCGTGGCCTTGACCGTGTTGATCACGAGGCCGCGGCCGTTGCCGGGCATGTGCAGGGACGCGACGACGAGACGGTTCCGCAGGTGGAAGTACGCCTGCCAGTCGATGGCGTCGTCCTTGTCGCTCCACGCCATGTGCCAGATCGCGGCACCGGGCATGGTGACGGTCGGGTAGCCGGCGGCGCGGGCGCGCAGGCCGTATTCGGCGTCGTCCCATTTGATGAACAGCGGCAGCGGCTGACCGAGTTCCTCGGCGGCCTGCCGCGGGATCATGCACATCCACCAGCCGTTGTAGTCGACGTCGATGCGGCGGTGCAGCAGGCGGGAGTTCTCGCGGTCGCTCAGCGGGTAGCGGGAGAAGTCGTGGTCGTACTCGACGTTCGGGGCGGCCGTCCACATGAAGATGCTGCGGTCGACGACCTCGCCCATCGAGTGCAGGTGGCTGCGCTCCTGGAGGTTCAGCATCTGCCCGCCGACGAGCATCGGCGACTTCGCGAACCGGGACATGGCCAACGCGCGGAGGATCGAGTCGGGCTCGATCTCGATGTCGTCGTCCATGAACAGGATGTGCTGGCAGTCGGTGGTCTTCAGCGCCTCGTACATGATGCGGCTGTAGCCGCCGGACCCGCCGAGGTTCGCCTGGTCGTGCATGGCCAGCCGGTCGCCGAGTGCCTCCGCGGCCTCCGTGAAGCCGGGCTCGTCCTTGACCTTGCGGGTGCCCTGGTCCGGGATGATGACGGCCTTGACGACGTCCATGACGAGTTCGTCGGACGCGAGCGCCGTCAGCGCCTTGACGCAGTCGGTGGGCCGGTTGAACGTGGGGATGCCGACGGCGACGGTGGCCTCACCGGGGGCGTCGACCGGCGCATACCAGCCTGCGCTCTCCAGCACGACCTCGGTGTCGCTGGTGATGTCGAACCAGATCCAGCCGCCGTCCTCGAACGGCGCCAACTCGATCTCGAACTCCAGGGCGGCGTCGCCGTCCTGGAACTCGCGGCCCTCGACGTGGATGCGCGACGAGTCGGCCTTCGACCGGTACACGTCGATGCGGCAGTGTCCCGACAGTTCGAGCCGCAGCACCACGGAGTTCAGCGTGCTCCACCGGCGCCAGTAGCTGGCCGGGAACGCGTTGAAGTAGGTGCAGAACGACGCCTCCGACTCGGCGCCGACCGACAGCGACGTCCGCGACAGCGAATGCGCGCGGCGGCTGTTGGTCTTCGCTTCCTCCAGGTAGAGGGTGCGCACGTCCAGCGGTTCACCGGCGCGCGGCAGGATCACCCGCTGCAGCAGCGACTTGCCGAGAAGCGGCGCGTCCTCGGTGACCTTCTCCGATTCGAGCAGATGCCGGGCGCTCATTCGGCCTCCCCCACGAGGTCCGCACCGGATTCGAAATGCGGACGCAGCGAGTTGTCGAACATCGACAGCGCGCTGGCGATCGCCATGTGCATGTCCAGGTACTGGTAGGTGCCGAGACGGCCGCCGAACAGGACCTTGTTCGCGGCCATCTCCTCCTTGGCGCGGTCGCGGTAGGCGGCGAGCATGGCGCGGTCGTCCGGGGTGTTGATCGGGTAGTACGGCTCGTCCTTGCTCTCCGCGAACCGGGAGAACTCCCGCATGATGACCGTCTTGTCCTTGGGGTAGTCCCGCTCAGGGTGGAAGTGGCGGAACTCGTGGATCCGGGTGAAGGGCACGTCGGCGTCGTTGTAGTTCATGACCGGCGTTCCCTGGAAGTCACCGGTCTCGAGAACCTCGGTCTCGAAGTCGAGGGTGCGCCAGCCCAGCTCGCCCTCGGAGTAGTCGAAGTAGCGGTCGAGGGGGCCCGTGTAGACGACGGGGGCGCCGGGGCTCTCCGCGCGCAGGTCGTCGCGGACGTCGAACCAGTCGGTCTCGAGCCGGACCTCGATCTTCGGGTCCTTCGCCATGTTCTCGAGCCACGCGGTGTAGCCGTCGACGGGCAGGCCCTCGTACGTGTCGTTGAAGTACCGGTTGTCGAACGTGTACCGCACCGGCAGGCGGGTGATGTTGCCCGCGGGCAGATTCTTCGGATCCGTCTGCCACTGCTTGGCGGTGTAGTCGCGCACGAACGCCTCGTACAGCGGCCGGCCGATCAGGGAGATCGCCTTCTCCTCCAGGTTCGACGCCTCCTTGGAGTCGATCTCGGAGGACTGTTCGGCGATCAGCTTCCGCGCCTCGTCCGGGGTGAAGTAGCGCCCGAAGAACTGCGACACCAGACCCAGCCCCATCGGGAACTGGTACGCCTGGCCCTTGTGCAGCGCGAACACCCGGTGCTGGTAGTTGGTGAATTCGGTGAACTGGGTGACGTAGTCCCACACCCTCTTGTTCGAGGTGTGGAACAGGTGCGCTCCGTACTTGTGGATCTCGATGCCGGTCTCGGGCTCGGCCTCCGAATAGGCGTTTCCGCCCAGGTGATGACGGCGGTCGAGCACCAGCACACGCTTACCCAGCTGTGTTGCTGCACGCTCGGCGACGGTCAGTCCGAAAAATCCGGAGCCGACGACGATGAGGTCGTACCGGCCAGGGGCGGTTGTCTCTGGGGTTGCAGCGGTCACGATGAACCAGGGTAAGCGACTCCGCGACCTGTGCGCGGCCAAGGGGTGCAGGGACCCCTTCGGCACGCACGAGGAGTTCTCCCTGTATTCACCGGTTCTGCAGACCTCGTTGTTCCCGCCGACGCGGCGATCGCGCTTCATGAGCGGGTGCGCATCGTCCAGCTGGCGAACTTCTACGGACCGCGGTCGGGTGGGCTCCGCACCGCCCTCCACAACTGGGGTCACGGGTACGTCGAACGCGGACACGAGGTGATCCTCGTCGTCCCAGGTCAGCGCGACTGTGAGGAGCTGTTGCCGAGCGGAGTCCTGCGGATCACCCGGTCCGCCCCGACCATCCCGTGGACCGGGGGTTATCGCGTCGTCGATCCGCGCCGGGTGGCCGACGTCGTCACCGGTCTCGGACCGGACGTCCTGGAGGTATCCGACCGGCTGACGCTGCGCGGTTTCGGGGGCTGGGCCCGCGCCCGCGGAGTGCGCAGCGTCGTCGTGTCACACGAGCGCCTCGACCGGCTGCTCGGCCAGTTCGCTCCCCGGCGCGTGGCCCGCGGCTGGGCCGACGTCGCGAACCGCCGGATGGCGCGCAACTACGACGCCGTCGTCTGCACGACGGACTTCGCGAGCGAGGAGTTCACCCGGATCGGGGCCCCCAACCTGCACCGAGTTCCGCTCGGTGTCGACCTCGCGATGTTCCACCCCGGCAAACACGACCAGGTGATGCGAGACTCCTTCGCCGATCCGGCGCAGCGCTTCCTTCTGCACTGCGGCCGGTTGTCGGTGGAGAAGCAGGTGGAACGGAGCATCGACGCCGTCCGGTTGTTGCGGCGGCAGGGGCACGACGCCCGGCTCGTCATCGCGGGCGACGGCCCCCGGCGCGACGCGCTGCAGTACCGGGCCCGGGGGCTCCCCGTGCACTTCGCCGGGTTCATCAGCGACAAGGACCGCCTGGCGTCGCTGTTCGCGTCGGCGGACGTGTCGCTGGCGCCCGGACCGCACGAGACGTTCTGCCTGTCGGCGCTCGAGTCGCTGGCGGCGGGCACCCCGGTGGTCGCGTCACAGTCGTCGGCTCTCGCCGAGATCATCACACCCGGGTGCGGCGCCCTGGCCCGGGACCGGGGTCCGGCGTTCGCCGAAGCGGTGAGCGGCATCCTCGAGATCCCCTCGCGCACCCGCCGGGCGTCGGCCCGGCGGCGGGCCGAGGACTTCGGCTGGGCCGAGTCCGTCGACGGGATGCTCGCCGTGCTCGAGGGGTCCGCTCCTCTGTCTTCGGTCTAGCGTGTTCGGCCTAGCTGCCGCCGGTCGGGAGCCACTCGCGGAGCACGCTGGCGTCGATCACCTGCGCTCCCAGTTTCTTCGTCCAGATGATGGTTCCATTGGTGAACATCCGGAACTTGCCCGCCTCCGACGGCAGCATCATCTCGGGACCGATCGGCGCGCCGAGTGTGCTGTTGACGCCGCCGAGTTCCTTGTACTTCTCGGCGATCGGCGAACCCTCGGTGGTGCCGACGGTGTCCTCGTCCTCGCCCGCGGAAGCGAGGATGGACGGATCGGGTTCGCCGGGGACGGCAGGCGGCGCCGGCACCGCGAGTCCGTCACCGAGCGTGAACCAGTCGGACTTGAGCTTCAGCTTCGCCCTCGCCTCGGCGCCGGTCGCCTCGGCGGTCCCCGACGTTCCGACCACCTTCACACCGGTGACGCGTCCGCCGTCGACCCCGAAGTTGTTGCGCGTGACCACCTCGAACGATTCGAGTTCGCCGACGTTGAACGCGGACGCGATGTCGCCCGCGGTGAGGGTCACCACCCAGTCGTGGTTCGGCGACACCGTGTCGCCCTGGTCCTCGACGGCCGGGAACTCGCCACCCGCGGTGTATCCGCCTGTGGACGAGGAGAATTCGGCAGCGACGGGCTTGTTGTCCTTCGTCAGGATCATGCCCTTGGTGGAACGGACGGCATCCGTGGTCCGCGGGTCCTCCTTCGAGGAACCGCCGTAGACCTGGCAGCTCTGGGTGTCGCAGGTCTTCGCGTACTCTTCCCGATTCTCGGCGGCGGCGTAGGAGCGGGCCGCGACGGCCTGCGCCCGAAGCGCCTCGGCCCCACCGGTGTCGGCCCAGCCGGCCTTCGCCTCGGCAGGCACCACACCCAGCAGGTAGTCGTCCATGTCGACGACGTTGACGGTGCGCACGGCGGCGCCGTCGAGCGCGACCCCGAGGGCACCGCGGTAGGGGGTGTCACCGGCGCACAGCTTGAGGTGCTCGTTCGCGGGACGGTCCGGGGCGAGGTCGATCGGGTCGACCCACGGGTGGTCGGTGGCGTCCTGCCACAGGACGTCGCCTGCACATCCGCGGGTGACGACGACGTTGGCGCCGCCGTCCGCGGTCGGGGTCAGGTGGACGGCCTCGCCCGGTCCGACGGGCTTGCCGGCGACGACCGCGCCGGCGTCGGAGTAGACGTCGAGCGGCTGGTCGTCGCGCGCCTGCAGCCGGACGCTGATCTGTGCGTCGGCGAGGGTGCCGAGCGTGGTGCCGCCGTAGTAGTGGCCGAGGATGCGCTCGGCCGCCCACCCCTGATCCTTCGCGTATCCGTAGGCGCCCCACTGGCCCATCCCGCGGCCGTGGCCGTTGCCGTGCCCGGACAGCGTGAACGGCGTGTCGGACGCGACGGTTTCCCGGACGTCCTGACCGGAGGAGCGCACCTGCAGGACCACGCCGGTGACGGCGCCGACGACGAGGACGGGTGCGATGCCGAGCGCCGACGCGCGCAGAAGTGTGGCCCTGAACCCGCGCCGGGCGGGAGGGCCCGCGATGTACCGCCTCCTGCGAGTCCAGGCAGGTCTACCTGCACGAACCCCGAATTCGGTCTTCGCCATCACTGCACTCCTCATCGCTGAACAACGAGCGCTGAGACGGGGCGTGCACCTCGTCTCAGCGGGTCCGAGAAATTCGGGATAAAGTCTCAATGTAAGGTTGAGCGTTATGGACCTGTGTGACTAGTGTGGCAAGAGTGATTGGAGTTAGCAACAACAGTCTCTTCCGTCACACAAGCATCACGAGTTGCAGACACGCGAGGTCGCTCGCAGGAAACTACAACTGAGGAGAGTCCCCCTTGCCGCACCGTCGACCGAAGCCCTCGATCGTCCTCGGGGCTGTCGCCGCGCTGGCTGTCGCAAGTCCCGTTGCGGTCTACGGCATCAGTAGCGCACCCTCGGACGTCCGATCCACGAACGAAACCTCCAACTCCGTTGTGTCCACCGAGATCGCGCAGGTAGTGCTGTCGCAGATCCCGGACATCGTGATTCCGCTGAAGGAACTGACCGGGCTGAACCTGCCGGACGTGAACATCGGCGACCTCCGGAACCTGAAGATCCCGCCGTACCTCCACATCCCCAGCAACGTGCAACTCCCCGGCGGAATCCAGATCCCCAGCCTGCAGATCCCGCTGAAAATCCCCGCCCCGGGCGACGTCTCCGACCCCGCGATCCTGCCCCCGGCCGATCAGCAGCCCGGCGCGATCGTCAAGGAACTGTCCCGCGACACCCCGTTCAGCATGGTGGCGCTCACGTCCGAAACCCTCGCGTCCGCGGAGTCGAAGGTCCGTGCGCTGCAGGCCGACGGAACGTGGGGACAGTGGGTCTCCCCCGACATGATCGACACCCGCCGCACCGACAAGACCGCGTCGGACGGCAAGGTCGCCACCGAACCCGTCTACGTCGGGCTGACGAAGGCGATCCAGATCCTGACCCCCACCTCCGCACCCGCGCAGGCAGGAACACCGGCACCGGACGCGGTCCCCGCTCCCGCCCCGGCACCCGAAGCCCCCGCTCCCGCACCGGCGCCCGCCGCCGACGGGGCCGCGCCGCTCGGGTACACCCCCGCCGCCGTCAACACGCCGCTGCGACAGCAGCCTGCCCGCGCGGGCGCCGACGACGTCACCGCCGTACTGATCGAACCGGGCAGCAGCCCCGGCGACTCCACACTCAGCGACATCGCGAGCCCGCTCGACAGCGGCGGCCCGAAGGTCATCAGCCGCCAGCAGTGGGGCGCGGACGAGTCGATCCGCTGCCAGGACCCCGACTACGACGACTTCATCGGCGGTGCCACCGTGCACCACACCGCGGGCGCCAACGACTACTCGAAGGCCGAATCGGCCGAGATCGTCCGGGCGATCTACGCGTACCACGCGCAGACGCTCGGCTGGTGCGACATCGGCTACAACGCGCTGGTCGACAAATACGGCCAGATCTTCGAGGGCCGCGCAGGCGGTCTCGACCGTCCCGTCCAGGGCGCACACGCGGGCGGGTTCAACGAGAACACCACCGGTGTCGCGATGATGGGCGACTTCTCGTCCGAGGATCCGCCGCAGGCCACGCTCGACGCCGTCGGCAAGTTTCTCGGCTGGAAGCTCGGCAAGGCCGGGCTCGACCCGCTCGGTGAGACGACGATGTACTCCGAGGGCACCGAGTTCACTCCGTACGCGGAGGGTGAGGCCGTCGACCTCCCGGTGATCTTCGCGCACCGCGACGTCGGCAACACGTCCTGCCCGGGCGACGCGGCGTACTCGCACATGGACGAGATCCGGCAGATCGCGGCCGCCAACCTGAGCGGCGGCGGCAACGCCTCGCTGGCCTCGGATGCACCTGCGGGTGAGGCTCCGGCGCCGTCCGGCGGTCCGGGCACGGATGCCAGCGGCAGCCTCGGCGCCGGGATCCCCGCCCTGGTCACCGAATTGCTGCGGCTCACCGATCCATCGCCGGTCGCCCAGAAGTGGGTCGCGGAAGGCGGCGACACCGGCAGGCTCGGCCAGGCCATCACGGGACTACTGCAGGCCAAGGCCGGGAACTCCGGCGCAGAGTTCGCCAACGGCGCCATCTTCACCTCGCCCAACGGCGGCGTGTGGGCGGTCCTCGGCCAGATCTTCAAGACGTGGCAGAACCTCGGGGCCGACAACGGCGAACTGGGCCTGCCGACCAGTGACGAGTACACGATCCCGGGCGGTCTGCGCACCGACTTCGAGAACGGCTCGCTGATCTTCAACGAGCTCACCGGCATCGTCACCAAGGTGTTGAAGACGTACAACGACACCTACGCGGAGGCCTACAAGAACGGCGCCCGGGTCGACGCCGCGGCCCCCGTCGCACCGCCCGCGGACCCGGCACAGACTCCGCCGGCTCCCGCCGAGCCCGCACCGGCGCCGGCTCCTGAACCGGCGCCTGCGCCCGAACCGGCTCCCGCGCCCTCTCCCGTCGAGCCGGCACCGGTTCCGGCCGGCTGACCGGATTTACCCCCTCTCGGGCGCTGGTGGTCTCAGGACCACCAGCGCTCGAGTACTTTCGCGACCCCGTCGTCCCAGTTGGTGGCCGTCACCTCGTCGGCGGCGGCCTTGGCGTCGGGGTGGGCGTTCTCGACGGCGACACCGCGGCCCGCGAGGTTCAGCATCGGAATGTCGTTGGGCATGTCACCGAACGCCACGATCTGCGACGCCGTCACGCCGAGCCGTTCCGCGACCAGCGCGAGACCGGACGCCTTCGTGATGCCCGCCGCCGACAGTTCGATCAGCCCGTTGTCGGTGGAGAACGTGACGTCGGCGCGGCGCCCGATGTGCGGCGCCAGCGCGTCGACCATCGCCTGACTGGACATTTCCGGCACCCGGATCAGCAACTTCACCGCGGGGGCCGCGACGACCTCGTTCTCGGACATCTCGGTGTTGTCGGGGTTGAGCCAGGCGTGCTGGTAGCCGGGGGAACTGACGAACTGCGGTGTCGCGGCGTCGTGGGCGCTGACCCCGACCCGCTCGGCCGCGAGCCCGGCACCGGGCAGCACGTCGAGCGCGATCGCCGACAACCAGGTGAGGGTGTCCACGTCGAGGGTCGCGGCACTGAGCACGCGGTCGCTGTCACTGTCGTAGATGACGGCGCCGTTCGCGCAGACGGCGAGCGGCGCGTAGCCGAGGCCCTCGACCACGGGATGGATCCAGCGCGGCGGCCTGCCGGTGGCCAGCACGAAGGGTGTCCCCGACGCGACGACCGACGCGACGGCGTCCCGGGTGCGGGCGCTGATGCGCTCGTCCTCCCCGATCAGGGTGCCGTCGACATCGGACGCTACAAGGCTCGGTCGGTCTGGGCTCACCCAGCCATTCTGCCTGCCGGGCCGGCGACGCCGCCGGGCGGCCGTTACCGGGACCGGCGTTCCTCCGCCTCGCGGCGGTCCATCTCGGCGGCCTCCTCGATGGTGGGCGCGCTGCCGCCGAGGCGCCGGGGCACCCAGTCCGCGCCCGCCGGGTGGTCGAATCCGTCCTGCACCCGGCGCAGGATCGCGTCCATCTCCGCGTGCAGGGTCTCGGTGAGGGCGTCCGCCGGTTCGCGCGGCTCGATCGGCCGTCCCACCTCGACGGTCACGGGGAACCGATGCCGCCCAAGATTTTTCGGCCTGCCCTTCGTGGCGATCCGCTGGGCACCCCACACGATGACGGGCACGATCGGCACCCCGGCGTCGAGGGCCATGCGCGCCGCACCCGACTTCAGTTCCTTGATCTCGAAGCTCCGGCTGATGGTCGCCTCCGGGTACACGCCCACCAGTTCGCCCTCGCGCAGTCGCTCCACCGCGGCGAGGTAGGCGCCCGCTCCCGCGGTCCGGTCGACGGGGATGACGCCGCATCCGCGCATCAGGAACGCCATCACCTTGTTGTTCGCCAGTTCGGCCTTGGCCATGAGCCGCAGTTTGCGGTCCACCGCGCCGACGGCCAGCGCCAACTGGACGAAATCCAGGTACCCGGTGTGATTGACCGCGAGCACCGCACCGCCCTCGGCTGGGATGTTGTCCAGGCCGACCCGGGTCATCCTCAGCCCCTGGAACAGGGACAACGCCTTGGCCGCCGACTCGACGGCCGTATAGACAGGCTCCACCGCCACCGTCTAGCTACCGGTCTCCCTGGCCCGACGGGACTGCGCCTTCGCCTCGGCGTCGGCGGCGTCCATCTTGTTCGCCTCGTCGAGCGTCGGTGCGCTGCCGCCGAGACGCGCAGGCACCCAGTACTCGCCTGCCGGGTGCTCGTACCCCTGCTGGAGGTCGGCGAGCATCGCCGTCATCGTGGCGTGCAGCTTCTCGGTCAGCTCGGATGCGGGCTCGAACGGCTGGATCGGCTCACCGACGGCGATCGAGATGGGAGTGTTCGTGCGGCCCAGCCGCTTCGGGAACCCCTTGGTCCACACCCGCTGCGCACCCCAGATGACCATCGGGACGATCGGCACGTTCGCCTCGATCGCCATGCGGGCGGCACCCGACTTGAATTCCTTGATCTCGAAGCTCCGGCTGATGGTGGCCTCCGGGTAGACGCCCACCAGCTCGCCGCGACGCAGGAAGTCGACGGCCGCCTTGTACGAATCCGAACCCGCCGACCGGTCGACGGGAATGTGCTTGAGCGCGCGCATGATCGGGCCCGAGATCTTGTTGTCGAACACTTCCTTCTTCGCCATGAAGCGCACGTAGCGCTTCACGCTGCGGACCGGAAGTCCGGCGTAGGTGAAGTCCATGTAGCCGGTGTGATTGATCGCGATCACCGCCCCACCCGTCGCCGGAATGTGCTGATCACCCTTGACCGTGAACTTCAGCCCCTCGAGGGTGAATACGGTGCGGGCGATGCCGATGACGGTTCGGTAGACGGGTTCCACAATCGGCTAGCGTAGCCGGGTATCCGCGATCTGGCCCGCCGTCGGGGACGGACATTGGGTGGGGAGTCGAGAGAAAGGGCGCGCTGGAGATGGGTGTCAGGGGTAGGAGGGCGCTCATCGCGCCGGTCGTCGCGGTGATCCTCGGGGCGGGAGTGGCGTGCGATTCGCAGTCCGGCATCCCGACGGAGGAGCCCCCGGCCGACACCGTGTCCGCGCCCACCTCCGCGGCCGAGCCCACGACCACGGCGCCGCCGGCCCCCGTGCCGCAGGTGGTCGTCGGCGAGGTGCCCGGCAACCCCGCAGCGGTGGACGCCGTCCGCGCCTGGGCCACCGACCTGGTCACCCGCCCCGCCGCCGTCCCCGCGAAATGCTGGACGCTGCCGGCCGCGCAGGCCGCCGACCAGTACGCCGACACGGCCGCGATCCTCGGGGCGCTCGCGCAACCCGGCGTCGACGGGCAGTTCGCGGTGTCGTGGACGGGCGGCGGCACCACGGTGTCCGTCAAACGCAGCGAGATCGCGTCCGGCTACGCCTGCCCGCACGTCCACCCCGCCGGGACCGTCGACTTCTACACCCCCGCCGACGCCGAATACGCCGTCACCCGGTTCCTGTCGCGGGAGTCCGGGGCGCCGGTGAACCGGGCGGACACCGAGACCGCCTACCCGCTGATCTGCCCCGGCCTGAGCCCGTGGGATCCGGCGGGCACGGGCGCGGGTGGCCGGCCGCCGCTCCGGCTCGACCCCGACGTCCTGGCCGGGACCACCGCGTTCGCCGCCGACGCGATGACCGCCACACCCGTCCGCGGCGACTACCTGGACGTGTCCGTTCCGGTCACCGACGTGTCCGGTGTGACCGTCACCAAGCAGATCACGCTGTCCATCGGACCCGACGGTTATTGCCTGGGCGAAGTGACCTGACCCCACGTGAGTGGCACGGTGTGCTGGAGCGCGCATTGTCACTCACCTGGGGGGAACGCCTACCCTGGAACAGTCGCTCAGCTCCCAGGAGGCATACCAGTGCAGGTCACCAGCGTCGGACACGCCGGATTCCACATCCAGACCGAGGCAGGCTCGATCCTGTGCGACCCCTGGGTGAACCCCGCGTACTTCGGGTCCTGGTTCCCGTTCCCGGACAACACCCAGCTCGACTGGGACACCCTCGGCAACTGCGACTACCTGTACGTCTCGCACCTGCACAAGGACCACTTCGACCCGGAGAACCTGGCCAAGCACGTCGACAAGGACGCGACGGTGCTGCTCCCCGACTATCCGGTGCCGGACCTCAGGCGTGAGCTCGAGGCGCTGGGCTTCCACAAGTTCTTCGAGACCGAGGACTCCGTCAAACACACGGTCACCGGCCCCAAGGGTGACCTGGACATCATGATCATCGCGCTGCGTGCGCCCGCCGACGGTCCGATCGGCGACTCGGGTCTCGTGGTGTCCGACGGCGAGACCACCTGTTTCAACATGAACGACGCCCGGCCCGTCGACATGGACGTCCTGCACGACGAGTTCGGCCAGATCGACATCCACCTGCTGCAGTACTCGGGGGCCATCTGGTACCCGATGGTGTACGACATTCCGACCAAGACGAAGGCCAACTTCGGCAAGCAGAAGCGTCAGCGCGGCATGGACCGCTGCCGCAGCTACATCGAGCAGGTCGCGGCCACGTGGGTGGTGCCGTCCGCCGGACCGCCGGTGTTCCTCGACGACGCCCTGCGCTACCTCAACGACGACCGGGGCGACGAGGGCAACATCTTCCCCGACCAGATCACGTTCCTCGAGCAGATGCGGATCCACGGCAACGACGGCGGCATCCTCATGATCCCGGGGTCCACCGCGGACCTGAAGGGCGGCGAGCTGACGCTCACGCACCCGATCCCGGACGCCGAGGTCGACAAGATCTTCTCCGAGAAGGCCGCGTACATCGAGAGCATGGCGCAGCGGATGGCGCCGGTCCTCGCCGCCGAGAAGGCCACCTGGGCACCCGCCGAGGGGGAACCGCTGCTCGAGGCGCTGAAGGCGAAGTTCGAGCCGATCATGAAGCAGTCCGACCTGATCTGCGACGGCATCGGCTACCCCGTCGGCCTGGTGATGGGCGACGAGACCGTCGTCCTCGACTTCCCGGCGCGCACCGTCCGCCCGCGCGGCGAGAAGGACGGCAAGTACCGGTACGGCTTCCGCATCGCCCCCGAACTGGTGCGCACGGTGCTGCGCGACGACGAGCCCGACTGGGTGAACACCATCTTCCTGTCCACCCGCTTCGAGGCGTGGCGTGTCGGCGGGTACAACGAGTTCCTCTACACGTTCTTCAAGTGCCTCACCGACGAGCGCATCGCGTACGCCGACGGCTGGTTCGCCGAGGCCCACGACGACTCCGCGTCGATCGAACTCGGTGGTTACGAGATCCAGCGCCGCTGCCCGCACCTGAAGGCCGACCTGTCGAAGTTCGGCGTCGTCGACGGCACCAACCTCACCTGCAACCTGCACGGCTGGCAGTGGGACCTCGAGTCGGGGCGCTGCAAGACGTCCAAGGGGCACGAACTGCGGTCCACCAAGCTCTGACCGCGGCGGGCGAACGTATCCTTCGGCGCGCCCGAGGCGTCGAAAGGTACGTTCACCCGGCGGCGGCGGGTGTCGCCCGGTCTAGCCGACGGTCGGCGGTTGATCGACGAGCTGGGCCATGTAGAGCTGGTCGCCCATCTTGTCCATCAGCTCGATCTGCGTCTCGAGGTAGTCGATGTGATCCTCTTCTTCCTTGAGGATCCCCTCGAGCAGCTTCGCCGACGTGGCGTCGCCCTTCTCGCGGCACATCTGGATGCCCGGACGCAAGCGTTCGACGACCTCGACTTCGATGGAGAGGTCGGAGTGGAACTGCTCGCGCAGGTCCTGCCCGATGCGCAGCGGCAGCAGCTTCTGATAGTTCGGAAGCGCTTCGAGAAACAGGATCCGGTCGGTGAGGATCTCGGCGTGAGTCATCTCTTCGATGGACTCTGCGCGAGTCTTGTCCGCGAGTTTCGTGAAGCCCCAATTGGCTTGCATCTTCGAGTGCAGGAAGTACTGGTTGATCGCGGTCAGCTCACTGGTCAACTGTTCGTTGAGAAGAGCAATGATCTCGTCGTCGCCACGCATGACTTCTCCGTTCGCCCCGGTTGAGGCGAACGTACCACTGGCTATACGCCTGTGAGGCGAATCACGGGATTCAGTTGTGAGGCAGTTACGTCACGCGGCCGTGCTGCCGACGACCGTCCGCTCGCCCAGAATCTCCTTCAACCGATCTACGCAGGTTCCACATCCCCAGCCGGCGCCGCAACGCTCGCCGATCGCATCCGCGCTGTCGGCCCCGGCGGCACAGTGCTCATGCACTTCGTCTTCCGTCACGGCCCTGCAGATGCACACGAACATGTGGAGCTCCTTACCAACGAGATTAGGTAAGGGTTACATCATTCTGCCGTTCGCGCAAGGGTAGCCTTCCCAAAATCTCAGGAAAGCGCATCACGGTTTCAGAACATCCGTCCCGACGAACGGCACGAGCGCCTCCGGCACCCGCACGGTGCCGTCGGACTGCTGGTGGTTCTCCAGGATGGCGACGATCCACCGGGTGGTGGCGAGGGTGCCGTTGAGGGTTGCGGCCGTCTGCGGCTTCCCGTTCTCGTCGCGGTACCGCACGCCGAGGCGACGAGCCTGGAACGTCGTGCAGTTGGACGTCGACGTGAGCTCGCGGTACGCCTGCTGCGTCGGCACCCAGGCCTCGCAGTCGAACTTGCGAGCCGCCGACGACCCCAGGTCGCCGCCGGCCACGTCGATCACGCGGTACGGCACGTCGATGGCGGCGAGCATGTCGCGCTCCCACGCGAGCAGGCGCTGGTGCTCGGCGTCGGCGTCCTCGGGCTTGCAGTAGGTGAACATCTCCACCTTGTCGAACTGATGCACCCGGATGATGCCGCGGGTGTCCTTGCCGTAAGTGCCTGCCTCGCGGCGGAAGCACGTCGACCAGCCGGCGTACCGCTTGGGGCCGTCGGCGAGGTCGAGGATCTCCCCCGAGTGGTACCCGGCCAGCGGGACCTCGGACGTGCCGACGAGGTAGAGGTCGTCGTCGGCGAGGTGGTAGATCTCGTCCGCGTGGGCGCCAAGGAACCCGGTTCCCGCCATGATCTCCGGCCGCACCAGCACCGGCGGGATCATCATCTGGAAGCCGTTGGCCATCGCCTTCTGCGCGGCCAGCTGCAGCATTCCCAGCTGCAGCATGGCGCCGAAGCCGGTGAGGAAGTAGAAGCGGGCGCCCGAGACCTTGGCCCCGCGCTCCATGTCGATCAGGCCCAGCGACTCACCCAGCTCGAGGTGGTCCTTGGGTTCGAAGTCGAACGCCGGAATCTCCCCGACCGTCTCGAGTGTGACGAAGTCGTCCTCACCGCCGGCGGGGGCGCCGTCCTGGACGACGTTGGAGATCGCCCGGTGCGCGGCGTCGAGCGCGGCCTGCGCCTCGTGCTGCTCGGCCTCGGCCTGCTTCACCTTGGCCGCGAGTTCCTTGGATCCCTCGAGCAGCGCCGGACGCTCCTCCGGGGACGCCTGACCGACCTTCTTCCCGAACGCCTTCTGCTCGGCACGCAGGTTGTCGCCGGCGAGAACGGCGGCGCGACGGGACGCGTCGGCCTCGAGCAGCGCGTCGACCAGGGCGGGATCTTCGCCACGGGTGCGCTGCGACTCGCGGACGGCGTCGGGGTTCTCGCGGAGGAACTTCAGGTCAATCACGGCTTCAAACCCTACCGGGCGCCGCCGAGCGGCTCACTCCGGTTTCGGTTCCAGCAGGGTCAGGAGGTCCTCGCGGCCGAACATCCGGGCGGCGTCGACGGCGGTCGGATGGCCCGCGGTGGCGTCGGCACCACCGGCGACGAGCGCTCGCACCACGGCGTCCTCGCCCTTGAACAGCGCCCCTGCCAGCGGAGACTGCCCCTTGTCGTTGAGCCGGTCGACGTCGGCCCCGCGGTCGATCAGAACCTGAACGGCCTCGGCGTGACCGTGGTAGGCGGCCAGCATCACCAGCGTGTCGCCGTTCTGATTGGCGAGGTTCACCGGGACGCCCGCGTCGAGGTACGTGGCGAGGGACACGGCGTCGCCGGATCGTGCCGTATCGAACACGCGCCCGGCGAGCTCCTGCAGTTCGGGATCCACCGGTTCGGCGGAGCGTTGAGGGTCGTCACTCATGGTGATCGAAGTTACCCCGGGTTCGAGCCGATTGCGGGAGTTGTTCTGCTTCCTCGATCGGAACGGGCATTATGGAAATCGATGTCCTCAGATCAGTCGAACGGCGCCGACCCCCAGCCGCAGAATGCCGGGCAACCGGAGAAGGCTCCCCGCAGCATGTCCGCGACCACGACGCGTCGCGCGCTCGCGGCCGTCGCGGCAGGTGCCGTGGTGGCGGCGATCGCCACGGTCGCGATCGCCGGCGGTTTCAACCGGAGCGAGAACCTCCCCACGCACTCGACCGATGCCGGACCGCAGGCGACGGGTTCGGCGGAGGGCGACGCGTTCTCTTCGGCGACGGCAGGCGACTGCCTCGACTGGACGCCGTCGACCGACCCCCAGGAAGACCGGAAGGACGTCGCGAAGGTCGACTGCGCGGACGAGCACCGCTTCGAGGTGGCGGCACCGCTGGATCTCAGCGTGTACCCGGGGGCCGAGTTCGGTCCCGGTTCGCGTTACCCGGGTGCGCTGCGGTTCGCCGCGCTGCGGGACGAGCACTGCGTGCCCGCCGTCGACTCCTACCTCGGCGCGAAGTTCGATCCGTACGGCAAGTTCAGTGTGGGTCTGATGTTCCCCAGCGAGTCCGGCTGGGCGGCGGGCGAACGCACCCTGCGGTGCGGCCTCCAATTCTCCAGCACGGCAGGAACGTTGCTGCCGTTCACCGGGAAGGTGGCCGAGCAGGACCAATCCAACATCTGGGACCCGGGCACGTGCATCGGCATCAACCAGAACGTGCCGACCGATCCCGTCGACTGCGCGCAACCCCATGCCTTCGAAGTGATCTCCGTCGTCGACCTGGCCACTCAGTTCCCGT
The DNA here is from genome assembly GCF_019378875.1 of Rhodococcus sp. USK10. Lineage (NCBI taxonomy): Bacteria > Bacillati > Actinomycetota > Actinomycetes > Mycobacteriales > Nocardiaceae > Rhodococcus > Rhodococcus sp. USK10. The sequence continues at coordinate 4,820,458 of NZ_CP076048.1, read as the reverse complement.
CGTCGATGCCGTCCGTCGAGGATCAGGACAAGTACCTCGAGGGCGTGTGCACGCAGGCCGCCAACGAATACCTCGGCTCCGCCGACGCGCTGCGGAACAAGACGCTCACGCTGTTCTGGGACAACCTGGAACTCGACAGCTGGCTCGCGGGCAGCCGGCGGGTGAACTGCTCGGTCGGCAAGGAGACCGACGCGGGCGGCTTCTCGACCATCACCGGTTCGGCGAAGGGTGAGATCCTCATCAACGGCGCCGCACCCGTGCCTCCGCCGCCGGTCCCGGAGGGCAGGTCGATGCCGACGCCGCTCCCCGGCGCGGCCCCGCCCCCCGGGAACTGATGTGGCGGTGAGCATGACGCCCGACCGATTCGAGGAATTGGTGGGCGACGCACTCGATCTGATCCCACCCCAGCTCGCGGCCGCGATCGACAACGTCGTCGTCCTGGTCGACGACCGCAACGACGAGGACCCGTATCTGCTGGGCCTCTACCACGGAATCGCGCTGACGGAACGGGACAGTCATTACGGCGGATCGCTGCCCGATACGATTACCGTCTATCGCGAGGCCCTCCTCGAAATCTGCAGTTCGGAGGAGGAAGTCGTCCACGAGGTAGCCGTAACCGTCATACACGAGGTTGCGCACTACTTCGGGATAGAAGAAGATCGCTTGCACGAGCTCGGCTGGGGATGAACGGTTTTCCCGAGAAGAAATTTCTCGGGATCGGGGGGAACCGAAGAGCGCGGTGCGGCGTCCAAGTGTGTAGGGACAGCTGCACATGCAGTTCGTTTGCCGGGGGGCAACTGCCTTCCGCCTGCCTAGGTCAGAAGGAGTTCGACGCACATGCCAGATCTGCACGTCGCACCTGAAGCACTCGTCGCCGCCGCCGTGGAACTCGACGCGCTCGCGGCGCGTCTCGAGACAGCGGTCGCTCTCAGCTCCGCGGCCATCCGCGTGCTCCCCTCCGGGAGCGAAGAGGTGTCCCTGCACGCGGCCGGTTACTTCAACACCGTCGCAAGCACGTTCACCCCCGCTGTCGCGCAGGGCATCCTCGAGATGCGCGAGACCGCGAACACGCTCCGCACCCAGGCCGCGTTGTATGTCGCCGAGGACGTCGCGCTCGGCGCGACCCTCGCTGCGGGCATGTGACGGCCGGCGCCTCGAAACCACCAGGAGATCAGACATGACCATGGGACTGACAGGTGTCATCTGGTTGCCCCGCGGGGCAACCGTCAACTCGACCACTCTCATCGCGGGCGCGGGACCGGTGCCGCTGAGCGTGGCGAGCGCGGCGTGGACGGCGCTGTCCACCAGCTTCGTCGATGCCAACCTCACGCTGGTCCGCGTGATGGCCGAACTCGCGGCCGGCTGGCAGGGTGTGTCCGCGGTCGCGGCACTCGCGAAGATCACGCCGTTCACGGTGTGGACGGCCGAATGCGCGGAACTCGCCGCGGACACGGCCGCGAAGGCAGGCCTCGAAGCGGGCGCGTACACCACCGCCGCGCTGATCATGCCGAGCATTCCCGAGATCGTCGCCGTGAAGACCGCGAAGGCCACCGCGTACACGACGGGTGGCGCGCTCAACGGCACCGCCGCGGCCGCGGAGGCCGCCGACCGTGCGATGGACATCCGCGCGGGGCTCGTGATGGAGGGTTACGAGGCCGCGTCGAACATCCTGGCGCTGAAACGCACCTATCGGCAGCCCCCTCGGATCGTCACCAAGGCCGATTCGAAGGAGGTCGGGAGTTTCGACGAAATCCCGTCCGACGGTGAATTCGATCCGACGCGCGCTGCCGCGGCCGCTGTGATGGCCGTGGGCCAGAATCCGGCCGTCACCACGGCCGCGTCGCAGGTCGGCAGCATCGCGGGCACCACCGTCTCCACCGCCACGTCGGCGGCGAGCAACATCGGTGGCGCGGCGTTGTCCGCGGTCACCGGTGGCGGCGCCCCGATGACGGTCGGTGCGCCGATGCTGTCCGGTGGCTCGTACGGCGGCGGTTCCGCGGCGACCAGTGCCGCGGCGGCCCGCACCTCTGTCGGTGGCATCGCGGCCGGCGCGGCAGGCGGGGCGACGCTGCCCGAGGGCTGGGGCCGGGCCGACGGCAGCGGCCAGGGCGCACGGCCCGGCGCACCGGCGGCCGCACCCGGCGGGGTGATCGGAGACGTTCGCGCCGACGTGAACCCGGCCGCGGCGGCGCGCGGCGGCACCGGCAACGGACCGATGTCGGTCGGTCGCGGGGCGGGCGCGGCCGGTTCACAGGACGACGACGAGCGGGAGACCCCCGACTACCTGAAGAACTTCGAGCACTTCTCGGACGGACGCACGGTCATCCCCTCGGTCATCGGCGCGAACCCCGACCACCGGGAGTCCGGACGGTGATCGACCTGGGCACCCAGCCGGGCGTACCGACCCTGCCGGCGGTGACCCTGAGCCTCGACGAAATGGATTATCTCGTCGACACGCTCGCGCTCGACGTGCTGCCGGTGGTGCTCGACGCCACCCCGCGGTACGACACGTACGACGCCAGGGACGCCGCGTTCCGCGGCGCCGCAGGCACCCTCGCCGCCCGGGATCTGCTCCCGGGCGGTGGGGTCCACCCCGAACTCGCCGACCGACTGCGGGTTCTGGCCCGGCCGTTGTGGGAGATCGCCCTGCGCTGGTACGTCGACGGCAGCATCTCGAGACTGTGCGTCTCCCAGGGTGAGGCACTGTCGGTGCTGGCGCTGCGGGCCGGCGACACGTACGTCGTCCAGGATGCGGGCACCGACATCTTCGCGCCGGTGATCGGCGCGCTGGGGGCGGTGGAACCGATGAACGTCGGCGTCGTCAACGCACCCACGGCCTCGCTCGGCGAGGCCTTCGATCAGGGCGGGGACGGCAAGTCGCTCGCGGCCGCGCTCGCCGCGCTCGGTGTGCCCGCGGTCGACGCGACCGTACTGGGCAACGCGATGGCCGGCTGCACCACCTACGCCGAGATCGTCGGAATCGTCTACGGCGACGGGCAATACGATCCGGTTGGCGGCCCCGTCACGGTGTTCGACACAGGGGCCGGGCGCATCGTCGGCACGTCCAGTGTGTCCGCGCACGGGGTGGCGTGGTCGTCGCTCAGCCCCGGCACCCCGCAACGCCTGCGGCAGGCGCTGGAGTCGCTGGCCGACCGGCTCCGCTGACTCATACCGGTTGCCGCTTCCACCACGCACCGGTCTCGCGGCGCTCTTTCCAGGTGGTGAACTCGTACCGGTACATACGGGCACGCACGTGTTTCGGCGGCCGATCAGGGAACGGGTTGTACTGCAACAACTTCAGGGTATCCGGGTCGTTGCGTAGCAGCCGCTCGACGAATCCCCGGAACCACGGTTCGGCGTAGCCGGGCGAGATCGCCGTGAACCAGAGCAGCCAGTCGAGCCGTAGGTGATACGGCGCGAACTGGCGCGGTCGCCGGTTGACGTCGCCCGGTTTCCCCTTGAAGCCGTACTCCTTCCACTCGGAATGCACGCCGAGGTGGGCGTCGGACGTACCCTCCACGATCACCTCGTACCGCACCCGGGTGATGCTGCCGAACGCTCCGTACGTGTTGACGAAGTGCCATTTGTTGAACGACGCATTCATCCGCTGCCCGTGGGAGATCAAGTTGCGAATCGGCCAGTAACTCAACACGACGACGAGCGTGGTCACCGCGATCACCAGCGCGGCGAACGGGACGGGCGCCGAGTCGCTGCCCGCCGGGACGTCGAGGGGCAGCACCGCCTCGTACACGCTGTCGGGGACGACGGACAGGCCGAGCACGATGGTCGTCCAGTTCAGCCACGAGAAGTTACCACTCGCCACCAGCCACAGCTGGGTGACGATCATGATCGTCGCGGCGACGGCGGCGACCGGTTGCGGCGCGAACAGCCCGAACGGCACCACCAACTGAGCGAAGTGGTTGCCGAGTACCTCCACGCGGTGCAGCGGCTTCGGCAGCCGGTGGAAGTACCAGCTGAACGGTCCGGGCATGGGCTGGGTTTCGTGGTGGTAGTACAGGCAGGTGAGGTTCTTCCAGCATCGGTCGCCGCGCATCTTGATCAGCCCGGCTCCGAATTCGAGGCGGAACAGCAACCACCTCAGCATGAGCAGCACCAGGATCGGCGGCCCGACCGACGCGTTGCCCAGGAAGATCGCCAGGAAACCCGCTTCGAGCAGCAGCGACTCCCAGCCGAAGCTGTACCAGAGCTGGGAGACGTTGACGATCGACAGATAGAGCACCCACAGGGCGAACCACACCAGCATGCACACGGCGAGCGGGACGACCTGCGTCAGACCGAGCAGCGCGGCGAGGGACAGTCCGGCGCCGGTCCAGCAGATCCCCTCGAAGAACCGGTCCGAGTAGTGCAGGTGGAAGATGCTCGGCGAACGCGTGAACGGGACGACGCGGAGAAACCTCGGGATGGGCAGCATCCCGGTGCTGCCGACGAGCGGCCGGAACTGGTTTCGCGCGGCCAGGAACGCGACGAGGTAGATCGCGGCGAGCCCCTCGGTGACGAGCAGCCGACCGAGCGAATAGTTTTCGCCAACGAACCAATCCACCGCCGTCACTCCTCGAGGACGGTTTCCTCCATCGTCGCGCAACCCCGGGTTGCGCGCAACGACGCCGACCGGCGGCGATCAGGTCGCTGTTGTCACCCCATCGGGTCGTCGGCGCCGGGGATCACCCGGTGCTCGAACGGCGGCTCCACGGTTCCCCAGCGCACGCACGCCCAGCCGCCGCCCGCGAGCGGGGTCAACTCCACCGTCTGGGTGTTGGCCAGGTGGTTGTTGGCGGCGAACAGGCCGGGCACCCCGGCGAGTTGTGCTGCCACGAGCCGGATGGCGGCGCCGTGGCTGACCAGCACGACGTCGCCCGAGGCCGCCGGGTCGTCGAGGTACTGCTCGCGCAGGGAGTCCACGACCGGGACGTACCGGTCGAGGATGTCGTTGGCGGATTCCCCGCCGGGAACCCGGGCGTCCAGTTCGCCGGTGTGCCACAGGTGGAACGTCTTCATGAACAGCTTGTGCGACTCCTCGTCGCTGCGGTCCTCGAGTTCGCCGGCCTGCGCCTCGTGCAGTCCTTCCCGCACCTGGACGGCGATGCCCGATGCCAGTTCCACGAACCGCGCCGTCTGCCGGGCGCGCAGTGCCTCCGAGGACACGAGGGCGGCCGTCGTCGCCTGCGCGGCGAGGTCGTTACCGAGCCGCTCCGCCTGGGAGAGTCCTTCGGGTGTCAGCCGGGCGCCGGGCAGCCTCGTGTCGAGCCTGCGCTCGACGTTCGCCTCGGTCTGCCCGTGCCGAACCAGGATCAGCTTGCCGCTCACGATTCCCTCTCTCCCTGACGGATTCGTTCGATCCAGTCCGCCGCGTCTCCGTCGGACGGCGGGGGCGGGCCGCTCGGGTTGGCGGCGGGCCAGGACCCGAGGAACCGCACGTGCGACTTCCGGTGCAGCGCACGGAACGCCTCGGCGACGAGCGGGTCGTCGATGTGCCCGATGCAGTCGACGAAGAAGCGGTAACGGCCGGGGGTGGTGCGCACCGGGCGTGATTCGATGCGGATGAGATCGATTCCGCGCGTCGCGAACTCGGAGAGCACACCGACGAGGGAGCCGGGGATGTTGTGCGGTTCGAGGACGGCGGAGGTGCGGTCTCCGCCGGTGCGGGCGGGCACCCGGGTGGGCGCGGTGACCAGAACGAATCGGGTGCGGGCGCTCTTCTCGTCGGCGACCCCGTCGGCGAGGCTGCGCAGCCCGAGCCGTTCGCCGGCGAGTGCGGTGGACACGGCGGCGTCGGCGAGGCCGTTCGCCACGTCCTCGGCGGCACCGGAGTTGGAGGACGCCGTCTGGAGTTGGGCTCCGGGGCAGTTCTCCTCCAGCCAGATTCGCACCTGACCGGCCGCCACCGGGTAAGCCCGCACGGTGCGCACCTGGTCGAGCCGTTCGACGCCCGCCCCGCCGAGGATCGTGAACGCCACGTCGAGTTCGGTCTCGGCCACGATCTGCAGGCGGTCGCCCAGCGCGAGCGTGTCCAGGGTGGGCACCACGGCCCCTTCGACGGAGCTCTCGATGGGAACGACGGCGCCGTCGACGACGCCGTCACGCACCATGGCCAGGGTGGCGGGCGGGCTCGTCGCGGCCACCCGTTCGACGGGCCCGTCGAAGGCACCCGCGGCCTCGAGCTGGGCGAGCGCCATCTCCGTGAAGGTTCCCGATGGTCCGAAATACGCGATCTTTGGCACGCCTACGAGATTACGCACCGAGCGTTGACGGTCCGGCGCATTGACGGTGAATGTTTACCGCAGACCTGCGTCCGCCAGCTCACGGGCGACGAGCACCGGGTCGTCGACCTCGACCCCGAGCAGCACCTCGCGGACGGCCTCCGCGGCCTCGGGGATCAGCGAGGTGAGCCTGGTGGGATCCGGGGTCGCGAGCGCCGCCCGCACGTCGTCGCCGCGGAGCGACGCGACCGTCCCAGACAGCAGCGCGAGCACCTCGGCGGTGTCACGTGCCCGCGCCACGTATCCGACGTCGGCGTGCGCGAGGACGGCGAGGAAGTCGGCGACCTCGCCGATGGAGTGCCCGCTCGCGAGTCCCGGGATGCGGCCGGCGTCCGCGAGGTGCTGCGCCATCTCGGCCAGGCCTGCGTCGTCGCTTCCGTCCGCGGTGACGAACACGGCGAGCGGTGACGGCAGCCGCAGCGCGACCGCGTCGCCGAGCTGGGCCGCCGGGCAGTCGAGGTGGAAGCGGACGGCCTCGTAGGAGGCCTGCTCACTGGTGCGGAGAACGGCCGGATCGACGTCGAGCCCCACGATCACACGGCCGGCGTCGGTGCCGACGGCGTCGAGCAGCGCGGACGCCGCGACCACCCGCGGCCCGAATGCGCCGCCGGCGCCCGGGCTCGTGTCCCCGGCACCGCTGAGCAGATCCGCGAGCAGCGACTGCGGTCCGCGGGAGCGCGGGACACCGAGGGAGAGAGGTATGGCCACCGCCCCACCGTATGCCCGTCTCGTGGACCGGAATCTTTTCGGGGTCTTGCCTCGCCGACTCCGTCACATTAGGTTAGGGTTACCTCAGTATCGCGGAACCCTGAAGGAGGCTCCATGCCCGTCACGACCACCGGTCCGTCCACCGCCGAGCGTGTGCGTAGCTCGTGCGCACGGACCCAGGACGCGGTACTCGCCGTCGAAGGCAGCGCACCGACCGTCACGTCGGTCCACCACCTGCGGTCCAGCGGCGACGTCGTCGTCGCGGTGCCCACCGAGTCGGCGGCCGCCACGCTGTCCTGGCTCGCCGGCGGCGGCGGCATCCCGGCCGTGCTCGAACTGACCGACAACTCACCGCTCGCGCTGCGTGAGCCCGTGCGGTCGCTCGTCTGGCTGCGCGGCACCCTCCACGCGCTGTGCGAGGCGCACACCCGCACCGTCGCCGACGAAGTGGCCTCCGAATACCCGCACCCCGGACTTCTCGACGTCGGGCACGATGCGACGCTGCTGCAACTGCGCCTCGAATCGGCGGTGGTCGCCGATTCGAGTGGCGCCGAACCCGTCGCCCTGGGCGATCTGCTCGCCGCCCGGCCCGACCCGTTCTGGGAGATGGAGACCTCCTGGCTCCAGCACCTCGACGAAGACCACCGCGACCTCATCGACATGCTGTCCCGCAAACTTCCACCGCACATGCGGCGCGGACGCGTCCGCCCCCTGGGCCTCGACCGGTACGGACTGCGGCTGCGCGTCGAGAACGAACACGGCGACCGCGACATCTGGATGCCGTTTTCCGCTCCGGTCGACGACACCGTTGCCCTGAGCAGGGCGATCCGGCTGCTGGTGGGATGCCCGTTCGTGAACGGACTCCGCGCGCGCGGCTGACCGGCCTTCCGGCACGCCGCACGCTAGCGTGTGCGGCGTGATCTCGCGCGCAACGCTCACCTCCTGGCTGCAGCCGGCCGCACCCGAACCGGCCGCCCCGGTGGCCACCGGCACCGAGCGCCGCGCCCTGTGGATCGAGATCACGATCGTCCTGCTCGTCACGTTCGGGACGAGCGGGCTGTCGGGACTGCTGTCGCTGACCGAATCGCTGCTGACACCGGGCAACCTCGCCGACCAGGCCGTCGCACTCAACGTCGCCCGCGCCGAGAACCAGATCATCGACGTCGCCCGGCAACTGCTCGGCATCGTGAAACTCCTCTCGTGGGCCGCCCTGGGGCTGTATCTCCTGTGGCGGAGCGGTGTCCGCCCGCGCGACGTCGGGCTCGGCCGATTCCGCTGGCGCCCCGACGCGACGCACGGTGTCGGGCTGGCCGCGCTCATCGGTCTGCCCGGGCTCGGCTTCTACCTGCTGGCCCGGGCGATCGGCGCCAACCTCACCGTCGTCCCCAGCACGATCGGGGACCACTGGTGGCGACTGCCCGCCCTGATCCTGTGGGCGATCGCGAACTCCGGCGCCGAGGAAGTGCTCGTCGTCGCGTATCTGATCACCCGGCTGCGGCAACTCCGGTGGAGCGAGAATTCGTCACTGCTGGCGTCGGCGCTGCTGCGGGGGACGTACCACCTCTACCAGGGCTTCGGCGGCGGGCTGGGCAACGTCGCGATGGGTCTGGTGTTCGGCCGGTACTGGCAGAAGACCGGACGGTTGTGGCCTCTCGTGATCGCGCACGCCACCATCGATTCGGTCGCGTTCGTCGGCTACGCCGCGCTGCGAGGGCACGTCGGCTGGATTCCGTAATCCGGCCGGACCAGTAAAGTCGTGCGGGTGACCGGCGACGCCCCCTATCCTCCGCTGCCGCCCCGTCCGCCTCGGCGGACGCCGGGCGGGCAGCAGGTGCCGCCACCCCAGAACCGCCGAATTCCGCCCCCTGACCAGCGAGTCCCTCCGCAGACGCGGCGAGTGCCGCCGCAGGGACCGCCGCAACAGGGGCCTCCTGCGCCCCGCCCGCGACACCCCGCACCCCGTCAGGGCCCCCGCCGCCGCAGGAGGGCACCCAGGTGATCCGCCGCGACGGCCGTGGCGCCCCGCCGCCGCCCCAGCAGGCGTGGTCGCAGGCCCCGGAACCGCAGCTGTCCCGCTCGGCCCCGCCGCAGGGTCCGCGCGGCTACGCACCCACCCAGACGCCGCAGCCGTACCGCGACGCGCCACCACCACCGCCGCCGCAACGGGTGCCCGACCGGCGTCCCCCGCGCACGCCACCACCACCCCCGCCGCCCGCACCGTCGCGGACCCCGGAGCCGCCGCAGCAGCGCAGGCCCCGGCGGCCACGGCACTGGGGGCGTCGCATCGGCATCCTGTTCCTGGTGCTGGTCCTGGCGCTCGCGGGCATGACCTACTACCTCGACAGTTCGCTGAACCGAATCGACGCACTGGCCGACTACCCCGGCAGGATCGGCGACACCCCCGGCACGAACTGGCTGCTGGTCGGTTCGGACAGCCGCACCGGGCTGACCCCCGAGCAGGAACAGCAGCTGTCGACCGGCGGCAACAGCGGTCCCGACCGAACCGACACCATCATCGTGGTGCACGTCCCCAGCGGCGGCGGCCCGGCGACGATGGTGAGCATTCCGCGCGACTCGTACGTGTCGATTCCCGGCTACGGCGAGGACAAGATCAACGCGTCGTTCGCATTCGGTGGTCCGCAACTGCTGACCCAGACGGTCGAGGAAGCGTCCGGTCTGCACATCGACCACTACGCGGAAATCGGGTTCGGTGGTTTCGCCGGCATCGTCGACGCGATCGGCGGCGTCGAGATGTGCCTGGACACCGCCATCGACGACCCGCTCGCGGGGATCAACCTCGCGCCCGGCTGCCAGGAACTGGCGGGAGCGGAGGCGCTCGGCTTCGTCCGCAGCCGCGCGACCGCGCTCGCCGACATCGACCGGATGAACCATCAGCGGATGTTCATGGCGGCGTTGATGTCGAAGGCCACCAGTCCGGCGACGTGGCTCAACCCGTTCCGTGTCTGGCCGCTCGTCACCGACACCGCCGCATCGTTGCGCGTCGACGAGAGCGACCACATCTGGAATCTCGCCGCACTCGCCTGGGCGGTCAAGGGCGACATGGTCACGACGACCGTCCCGGTCGGCGGTTTCGAGGACGTCGACGGCTCCGGGAACGTGTTGCTCTGGGATCACGACCGGGCGTCGCGGTTCTTCGACGCGCTGGCCAACGACCGTCAGGTTCCGGCCGAACTTGTCACCACCGGTCCGTGACGCCCGGCCGTAAACTGACATCCATGACGCAACCGGCGGCGAAAGCACCCAGCGAGTTCCATGCCCTCCTGCAGCAGCAGATCCGCAACGAATTCACCGCATCCCAGCAGTACATCGCGGTGGCCGTCTATTTCGACTCGCACGCTCTCCCGCAACTGGCTCGCCGCTTCTATTCGCAGGCCGCCGAGGAGCGCGGCCACGCGATGATGATGATCCAGTACCTGATCGACAACAACCTCGAGGTGAAAGTCACCGGCATCGACGACGTGGTCACCGATTTCGACTCGGTGCGCGCCCCCGTCGCACTCGCGGTGGAGCGCGAACGCGCCGTCACGGAACAGATCACCAAGCTCGCCCGCACGGCCCGCGAGAGCGGCGACTACCTCGGCGAGCGGTTCATCCAGTGGTTCCTCGAGGAACAGGTCGAGGAGGTCTCGGACATGCACACGCTCCTGACGATCGTCGAGCGTGCCGGCGACAACCTGTTCGACATCGAGGATTTCATCGCCCGCGAGATGAGCGGCAACGCGCCGGTCCGGCCGGGTGCGCCGAAGAGAGCGGGCGGCGGCGTCTGACCTGACGGGTCAGCAGCGGGTGGGCGCCGGTTCGCCGCGGAATCGCGCGGCCACGTATTCGTAGGCGTCCGGAAAGCCCACCACTGCCGTCGTCATGTGCTCGGATATCTCGTACGGGACGAACGTCAGCCGGGCGCCGGCAGCGCAATAGCGGTGCGCGGTCTCCGCGATCGAATCGAACGGCGTCAGCCCGTCGAGGGTGCCGTGCCACAGGTAGAGGGGCGCGGTCGGGACGCCCTCGAAGTAGCGCAGGCTGTTCTCGCGCAACACCTGGTGCGCACCCGAACTCGCCATGAGGCTGGTGGACGCGGCCAGCTGTCCGGCGCTGCGGAAGGCGCCGTGGAACAGCAGGAACCGGCGGCATTCGTTCGACATCCACTCGCGCAACCACAACCCGGTCTCGTTCAGCTGCGACGAGATAGGCAGCTGCTCCGGGTATTCGCGTTCCAAACCGATCGCGGCGGCGAACGCGAGCCCGAACCCCGGATGCGGATTGAACCCCAGACCCAGGGCCATCTGCTCGAGGTCCGCGGGAATCCCACCCGCCACCACCGCGTCGAGTTTCAATTCCGGCGCATACGTCGGGGCCAGTGCCGCCGCCCACGCGCTGGCCATGCCGCCCCCGGAATAGCCGGCCAGCGCCACCGGGCTGTGCGTCAACCCCAGTTCGGCGACCCGCTGCACCGCCCGCACGCTGTCGAGGGTGATCATGCCGCCGAGCTTTGCGGCGCCGTACGCGCCCGTCGGGCCGAGATGATCGGGCACCGACACCGCCCAGCCGCGCTGCAGACCCAGATACAGGCCCGGCGACTCCTGCAGTTCCAGATTGAACAACGAGTGCGACGGGGCGCATTTGGTGCCCAGTGAATTCACGATCGCCTGATACGACACGAGCGGAGGGTTCGCGACACCGCGGGGAAGCAGCACGGTGGTGACGGCGACGATCGGATGTCCCGCCGAGTTCGTCGACCGGAACGCGATCTGCCACCCGTCGGAGTTCGCATACATCCAGGTGTCGATCCGCCGTGTCCGCACGACGTCGCCGGGATTCAGGACACCGAGGTCGGCGGGGGCCGAATAGAAGGGGTCGGGGTCCGGCCAGGGATACAACGGGTCGGCTTGCGCGGGAACCGGAATCGTCACGCCCAGGAAAAGGACACCGAGAATCAACGCTATCCACGCACTGGATCGTCTCAACAATTGCCTGCCCCTCCGGGCCGCGCCGTCAGAACGGTGTGAATTTTATACAAGGGCCGGCGCCCGGCGACGCGGATTGCGCCGTTCCGTCCCACCGTTCGTCACCAGTTCACGTTAGGAAAATGAAATCAGAATGGTCCCGGAATTAGGTTGACTTTAGTTTGGGAACGCTTGCCAATATTAGGTCGAACTTGGATGACACGTGCTCTGACCAGCGATATTATCCATTTCATGACTTCGACCGACGCGCACAAGACGAAATTCCACGCTCTGCTTCACGACCAGATTCGCAACGAATTCAACGCGTCACACCAGTACATCGCGACTGCCGTCTATTTCGACAACTCCGACCTGCCGCAGCTGGCCAAGCACTTCTACAAGCAGGCCGTCGAAGAGCGCAACCACGCCATGATGATCGTCCAGTACTTCCTCGACCGCGACATCTCGGTGGAACTGTCGGGTGTCGACGCGGCGAAGGGCCAGTTCGAGAACGCACGCGAGCCGATCGCACTCGCTCTGACGCAGGAGAAGACGGTCACCGAGCAGATCGTGCAGCTGGCGAGCACCGCCCGCGAGGAGGGTGACTACCTCGGCGAGCAGTTCATGCAGTGGTTCCTCAAGGAGCAGGTCGAGGAGGTCGCGAGCATGACGACGCTGCTGACCATCGCCGACCGCGCGGGCAGCAACCTGTTCGACCTCGAGGAGTTCGTCGCACGCGAGATGAGCGGCCCGGCAGACACGTCCGGCGCCCCGCACGCGGCGGGCGGTTCCATCTAGGCGGCTCCGCCGCCTGTGAGTGGTTGACGAGTGCAGAGACTCGTTAACCACTCACAGGCGCGAAGCGCCTACCGCAGGGTGACCTGCCGGCCCCGCAGTCCGTCGCGGGCGCGTCGCTCCTCGGTGGTGAGGGGCGCGTCGACGGCCAGGGCCTCGGCCAGTCGCTGACCGAGTTCGACGGTGGCGGCGGCCCATTCGTTCGCGTGCTTCTCACGGTCCAGGTCGAACACCGGGACCAGCAGACCGTGCGTCCGGAACGACCCGGCGTAGCGCGAACCCTCACCGAGGTGCAGGCCACCGGTCGCGTGCACGCGTGCCAGGGCCAGCATCAGATCGTCCTCGTTCTCCGGGCGCACCCAGCGGATGTGCGCCTTCTCGCCCGCGTCGACCCACCACGCGGCGACGACACCCTCGGCCTCGACGCGCGCGGACGGCATGATCGCCGCGTTCGCGTGCTGCACGGTGGTCGCGACCTCGGGGGCCGGCTCCACGCCTTCGGGGATCCACCAGTTGAAATCCTGGTGCACGGTGATGTCGAGCGGGGTGTCCGCGTCGATCACGTCGGCCAGTGCCGGGGTGTCGGATCCGGGGTTGGCGGAGGCCAGCGATTCGCCGGCGGCGGCGTCACGGACCCAGGCGACGGACGCGGCCAGGTCGGCGCCGAGGTCGGCGGAATGCGCCTGGACCTGCACACCGACGAACCCGGTGGCACTGTCCCCCTCGTCGCGGACCAGCGCCGCGACGGCTCCGGGCAGCACCGTCGCGAGCGTCACCGGACGGGACGAATCCTTGACGGGAAGCGGGGCAGTCGCCGACGGGACGAACTCGCGCAGCGCCACCAGATCGCATTCGGCGGTGAGGCCTTCGAACGGCCGGGTCACGGCCGCCGCAGCGCTCTCCCGTTCCGCCTGCCGCTGCGCGAGCTTCTCGGCGCGGCCACTGTCGGGCTTCGGACCACTGTTTCTCTTGCTCTTCTTTGCCACGAGGCCAAAACCTACACGCCGACGCCGGTCCGGTCAGGAGGCCAGCCACTTCTTGGTGCGCCCGGGGTGGTTGGTGGCTACCCAGCTGACCCCGAGTTCGCGGCACAGTTCGACGTCGCTGCGGTTGTCGACGGTCCAGCAGTACGTGGCCCGTCCCGCGGCGGCGGCCTTGTCGACGATGTCCGGGTGTTCGTGCAGCGTTTTCACCGACGGACCGACCGCGGTGGCGCCGACGGTGGTCGCGGCTCCCCCGCCGAGGTACCGGGCGGATTCGCCGAGCAGGACGGTCGGGAGCATCGGCGCCGACCGCCGGATCCGCCAGACCGCTCCGGCGGAGAACGACATCACGACGGCGCGGGAGTGGTCGGCAGACGGGGGTGCCGCGATGCCGAAACGTTGCAGTTCGGCGAGGACCTTGCTTTCGACCAGGCCGCCGAAGCGCACCGGGTGCTTGGTTTCGATGAAGAGTTTCACCGGGCGCGCCGTCCAGTCCAGGGTGAGCGCGATCAGCGCGCTCAGCTCGAGCAGTTCGGCGGGCTCCTCCTCGGTTCCGTAGTTGAACTCCGTCAGTTCCTCGAGCGTCATCTCGCTGACGACGCCGGTGCCGGTGGACGTCCGGTCGACGGTGCGGTCGTGGACGCACACAAGGTGGCCGTCCCGGGTGAGCCGCACGTCGCACTCGAGTCCGTCCGCGCCTTCTTCCAGTGCCAGTTCGTAGGCGGCGAGCGTGTGTTCCGGCATGGCCGCGGATGCGCCTCGGTGGGCCACCACCAGGGGCCCGCGCCGGTCGGGGCTCACGACGCGACGGCTTCCCGGTCGGCGTTCCCGGACGACTTCTCGGTCTTCTCCGCCGACTTCCCGGCGAGCTTGTCCGCATCGGTCTGCGGCAGCGGATCGGTGGCGATCACCCAGCGCGTGACGGGTTCTTTCGCGCCCTTCAACGTCCGGCCCTCGAGCCGCCGGAGCACCATCAGCGTGAGGAGCGCGGTCGCCGACGCGACCAGCGCCGTGAACGCGGCCAGCAGGACGCCGTCCGCCATGGCCTGCAGGCCCGGCCTGGACCGCCAGAACCAGTTGAAGACGACGAGTACGGCGCCGAAGACCCACAGACTCCACCAGGCGCGGACCAGCAGGACTGCGCGGGGGTCGCGGCGGATCACCTCGAGCAGGAACACACCGGGCATGACCAGGTTCAGGCCCGGCACCGCGCACCCGACGACGACGTCGGTAGGCGTGCGGGGGTCGGATTTCTTCGCCCGGGCGAACGTGCGGCGACGCATGCGCAGCAGCCAGCACACTCCGGCGATGCCCGACAGCAGCGCGAAGAGCATCCCGCCGGCCTGGCCGAGGAACACCGCGATGTCGGACACGGCGAGCACGGTGGGGTCGATCAGCCGGGTCCGGTTGCGGAGGAGAACGGCGTACCGGCCCAGTTCGGCGAGCACTCCGAATGCGTACAGGCCCGTGGTGATTGCGAGGAAGCGCGCGGCCTTGCCGGCGAGCAGTTCCGGCCAGTCGCGGCGGGTGGAGGGCGCGTCGACGTGATCGTGGAGTCCCCAGCGGGGGATCTCGGTGTAGTGCGGGGTGGGGCTCGGTGTCGACGGCTCGTCGGCGAGACCGCTGCGCTGCAGCGGAGGTCGCGCGATCCAGCGGAATCCGCGGCTTGCGGGCGGCTGGTTGTGGTCGGTCCGGACGGGGGCGAGCAGCACACCGTGGCAGCGCGGGCACCACTGCGCCGGGGCGCCGAGGACCGGCCACCGGGCCGCGCACCGCGCGCACACCTGAACGACGACGCTCATGCCCTCCGCACCCACTTCACATTGCCGATTCTGTCACGGCCCGCGAATACGGGCAGCCCACGACCGAATCGTCCTTTTTGGGGAGAATGTGTGAGCTGCAGCACCAGAAATGCCGAGTTATCCACAGTTTCCACAGGTTCATGCACAGTTATGGACAGTGTGAGTAGTGCTTATACACAGGTCAGAGCGCATGTGAATCCGGCGTTGTTGACAGCTTCGGGTGAACGGTCCACAGCGGTGGATGAACTTGACATCGCAGCTCGGTGAACAACCGGTTTCGGGTGACCGACGGCTCGGCCCGGAATTACCCCTCCAGTTCGGATCGCCCGCGAAGCGACCCGAGAACTCCGGACCGGCCGTCGTCTCCCCCACCTGTGCCGGGCGAAAATATCCCGACACTTGATCTGACGCAGCCCGGCGCGGTTTGGTTCCACCCAATCTGTAATCTCGGAAACCGATGACGGAAGACGCCGGATCGCGGTGGCACCTCGGGCCCGCCCGTGTCCTCCGGGTGGCCGCCGCCCTGATCGTGGCGCAACTTCTCGTGCGGACGTGGGTGGCCGCGAACAGCGACTTCTACTGGGACGACCTGATCCTCGCCGGGCGCGGCGGCAGCCTCCCCCTGCTCTCGGGCGACCTCCTGCTCTACGACCACGACGGTCACCTCATGCCGGGGGCCTTCCTGGTGGCGGGTATCGCGACGCGGATCGCGCCGTATCAGTGGCTCCTGCCGATGCTGACGATGGTCGCGCTGCAGGCGATGGCGTCGTACGCGGTGTTCCGCTTACTTCGGAAGATCCTCGGTCCGCGGCCCGTGCTACTGGTTCCGCTGGCGCTCTATCTGTTCTCGCCGCTGACCGTGCCGGCGTTCGCGTGGTGGGCGGCGGCGCTCAACGCGCTGCCTCTGCAGATCGCGCTGGCGTGGGTGGCAGGCGACGCGCTCGAACTGTGCCGCACCGGACGGCGGCGGTACGCGGTGTCCGGCACGCTCGTGCTGATCGCGTCGCTGCTGTTCTTCGAGAAGTCCGTCGTCGTCCCGTTCGCCGCGTTCGCGACCGTCGCCCTGCTCGCCCACGTCGCCGAGCGGGAGCGGCCGCTGCGGTCGACGGTGCGGCGGGGCGCGGCCCTGTGGATCCCGTCGGCGGCGGTGCTCGCGGTGTGGGCCGCGTTCTACTTCTCCACCGTCGCGTCGCAGTGGGAGTGGGCGGGGGCGTCGCGCGCGTTGGAACTGCTCCACCACGGCACGTCGCTCGGACTGCTGCCCACGTTCGTGGGTGGGCCGTGGACGTGGGAGCGGTGGATTCCGAGCCCCCCGTGGGCCTCGCCGTCGACGGCGCTGGAGGTGATCGGCTGGGTCGCCCTCGTCGTGGCGGTCGCCGCGACGGTCCGGCTGAAGCGCCGGATCGGCTGGGTGTGGATCCTCACGGCGGCGTACTTCCTGCTGTCGGTGACGGCGATGGTCGTCACCCGGTGGGGCGCCGACACCACGTACGAGCTCGCGCAGACCCTGCGCTACTTCACCGACACCGCAGTGATCCTCGCGATCGCCGTCGCCGTGATCGCCCGCGCACCCCGTCGCCGCGCCGAACCGGTCCGGTTGCGACCCCTGGTGGCGGCCTGTGCCGTGGTCGCGTTCGTCGCGAGCAGCCTGTGGTCGACCTACACGTTCACCCGCAGCTGGGAGGAGAACCCGACCACCGACTACCTCGCGACCGCGCGTGCGTCGCTCGCCGACCGGAACGACGCGCCGATCCTCCAGCAACCCACGTCCATCTGGGTGCTGTTGCCGGTGGCGTACCCGAACAACCTGGTGAGCCGGGTCTTCGCCCCGCTCCGCGACCGCCCCGCGTTCTCCGACAGCACCCCCGACCTCCGGATGATCGACGACGCCGGTTCGGTGGTCGACGCCCAGGTGACGTGGGTGCGCGCGATCGAGCCCGGCCCCGTCCCGGACTGCGGGCACCTGGTGGACCGGCGCAGCTTCGACACGATTCCCCTCGACGGGCCGCTGACCGGCTGGGAGTGGACGGCGCAGCTCAACTACCTGGCCACGGCGGACGGTGAGATCGCCGTCGCGATGGAGGAGGGCAGCCCGGTGCGGGTGCCCGTGCGCCGCGGCCCGAATTCGGTGTTCGTGCGGCTCACCGGTGGCGGTCATGGCCTGCGCGTGAGCACCCTGACCCCGGACCTGTCCGTGTGCATCGGGGTGGGCCCGGTCGGGGTGGTCGTGCCGAAGTAGTTACCGCCCGTAGCGCGACCAGGCGACGCGGGTGTTCGCCGCACCGACGATCGCGGCGGCCACGTCGTCCCAGCTCGCGGCGGGCAGCCCGAGTTTCGCGAAGAGGGAGCGGCGCGGCCCGGTCATCTCGATCGTGGCGTCGGGGAATCGCTTCTCCACCACCTCGCGCAGGGTGCCGATCCCGTCGACGATGCCGAGTTCGACGGCACGGCGCCCCAGCCAGACGTCGCCGTCGAACAGTTCCGCCTCGGCCGCCTTCAGCTTGTCCCCGCGGCGGCCGACCACCCAGTCGCGGAACTCGTCGTGGATGCCTTCCTGGATCTGTTCGAGCCACTGCACGTCCTCGGACTTCTCCGCGAAGAACGGGTCGAGGCGGGCCTTCGCCTCGCCCGCCGAATGCAGCCGTCGTTCGATGCCCAGGCGGTCGATCAGTTCGGAGAACCCGAAGCCCGCGGAGATGACGCCGACGGAGCCGACGACCGACGTGGCGGTCGCGTAGATCTCGTCGGCCGCGCAGGCCAGCCAGTAGCCGCCGGACGCGACGACGTCCTCACAGAACGCGAGCACGGGCAGTTCGTGTTCGGTGGCGAGCTGACGGATACGGGCGGCGATGTATTCGCTCTGCGTCGGGGATCCGCCGGGACTGTTGATCAGCAGCGCCACCGCCTTCGCGCCGTGCGTGGTGAACGCGCGCCGCAACGGTTCCTCGACGGATTCCGCGCTCAGCACCCGCCCGAAACCCGCTCCGCCGGACGCGATCATCCCCTGCAGCCGCACGACCGGGACCACCCCGGCGGCGGAGCCCCCGAACGCGTCGGGCAGCTTGTCGGCCAGCGGTTTCGGCAGGTTCAGTGGGATCTTCGCCATGAAATCAGCGTACCGATCACGGATCGGGCAGAGTGGTTCACATGGAGTTGCGAATCTTTACCGAACCCCAGCAGGGTGCCACCTACGACGAACTTCTGGCGGTGGCGCAGGCCGCCGAACGTTTCGGGTACGGCGCGTTCTTCCGCTCGGATCACTACCTCGCGATGAACACCGAAGGCCTGCCCGGACCGACGGATGCGTGGATCACGCTGGCGGGCATCGCCCGCGAGACGTCCACGATCCGCCTCGGCACCCTCGTCACCTCCGCGACGTTCCGGTACCCGGGGCCGCTGGCGGTGTCGGTGGCGCAGGTCGATCAGATGAGCGGCGGTCGCGTCGACCTCGGCATCGGCGCCGGCTGGTACGAGGAGGAGCACCAGGCGTACGGCATCCCGTTCCCGCCGCTGAAGGAGCGGTTCGAGCGGCTCGAGGAGTCCCTCGCCGTGATCACGGGACTGTGGCGCACCCCGCTCGGGGAGACGTTCTCCTACGACGGGACGCATCTGACGGTCAAGAATTCGCCGGCACTCCCGAAGCCGCGGCAGCCGCAGGGTCCGCCCGTCCTGATCGGCGGCACCGGTAAGAAGAAGACCCCCGCGCTGGCCGCGAAGTACGCGAACGAGTTCAACGTCCCGTTCCAGTCGGTCGACGAGACGCGGGACGTGTTCGACCGGGTCCGGCTCGCATGCAAGACGATCGACCGCGACCCCGAGGAACTGGTGTATTCCAACGCGCTCGTCCTGTGCTGTGGGCGGACGGAGGAGGAGATCGCGAAGCGCGCCCTGAACATCGGACGCGAGGTCAGCGAACTGCGGGAGAACGGACTCGCCGGGTCGCCCGCCGAACTCGTCGACAAGATCGGCCGGTACGCGGAGGCCGGGTCGCAGCGGATCTACCTGCAGACCCTCGACCTCGCCGACCTCGACCACCTGGAACTGGTCGCCAGTGAGGTCGTCCCGCAGCTGAGCTAAGGGGAGGCGGAACCGCCCGTTCGAGACCGGCAGGTTCGTTCGGCGGGCTCAGCAACGTTCCGTTCCTTCCCCCGCGGTGGAATGCTCGAAGCACGCGTCCGGAACGACCGTGCGTCGACTCCACGAGGAGATGAACAGGTGCGATGAAGTACGTGATTACGTGGACGGTGCGTGAGGGCGGTTCCGCCGCCGAGAACGAGGAGGCCGCACGGCGGAGCCTCGAAGTGTTCGCAAGATGGACGCCGGCCGAAGGGGCGAACTTCCATCAGTTCCTCGGCCGCCTGGACGGCACCGGCGGATTCGCGTTCGTCGAGGCGGACGATCCGAACGACATCCTGGACGGTCCGACGAAGTTCGGGCCCTTCTTCGAGTTCCACGTCTACCCGGTCGCCGACATCGCCGTCACCACGCAGGCCGCGCAGCACGCGGTCGAGTTCCGGGGTGCGATCAGCTGATCCCGGCTCAGTGCCGGGTGGTCGAATCCAGGAACTGTCGGAGGTCGCGGTCCCACTGCGCGTCGCGGGAGCGGTTCAGGGAGGCGCGGCAGATGAGGAAGCCGGACAGCGCGATCATCATCACCGCGAACCAGGTGAACAGTCCGGCGATCACGCCGGCCACGCGGGCGGCGGACGACGACATCGGTTCGGTGGTGAGGTTACCGTCGGCGTTGACCCAGATGTCCTGCCTGGTTCCCGAGGGGGTGGCGGGGTCGACGGTGATGTCGGCGTGCCGGGTTTCGTTACCCCAGGTCCACTTGGCGGGGGCGGTGTCGACGCCCGACGGTGCGACGTCGGAGGTGACGGACACGCCGGTGGAGTCGGCGACCGTGGTGGCGGTGACGGTGCGGTAGTCCGCGACCTGCTTCTCCGCCAGCGTCAGCTGACTGTCGATGGTCCGGGCGCCGACGAGGATGGCGAGGGGCAGCATCGCGAAGGCGAGCACCACGACCGCGAGGGTGAGCATGTTCTCGATCCGGTCCGAGCGCCGGAGAAGCGGGTTGTGCCGCTGACGAGCCGACCGCTTGCGCAGCCCCCGCGCTTGAGAGTTGTACCACATTCCGGATCCGGTCCTCTCGCCGACAATTCCCTACCATCCAGAGTCGTACGCAAGGCAAACAAGATCAAGTCGATCCGGTGTGTTATTGGGCACTGTGCCGTAATACACTCATCTGCTTCCCGCCATCTCACGATGCTCCTTGGGGCTCATTCCGCGGACGCGTTTGAACGCAGCACTCAGCGCGAATGCGCTTCCGTACCCCACCCTCTGCGCCACCGACGCGACCGTGGCGTCGGGTTCGCGGAGCAGATCCGCGGCGAGTGACAGCCGCCAGCCTGCGAGGAAGGTCATAGGCGGTTCGCCGACGAGGTCCGTGAACCGGCGTGCGAGGGCCGCCCGCGACAGTCCGGTTTCCGCGGCGAGCGACTCTACCGTCCACTGGTGTGAGGGGTTGTTCTGGAGGATGCGCATCGCCTTGCCGACCACCGGGTCGCCCTGCGCCCGCACCCAGGACGGCGCTTCGGCCGCCGGCCTCGCGAACCAGGCGCGCAGCACTGCGATCAGCAGCAGGTCGAGGAGGCGGTCGAGGACCGCTTCCTGGCCGGGCTCGTCGCGCACCACTTCGTCGTGCATCAGCGTGACGAGCCGGGAGTCCCAGTCGGCGCGGCGCTGCACGACGAGTTCGGGGAGCGCGGACAGCAGCCGCCTGCTGATCTCGCCGGGGGTCTGATACGTGCCGGTCAGCATGACGGTGCGGCCGTTCGCACTGTTGCCCCAGGTGCGCACCCCGAGGTGCATCGCCTCGGCGAGCGGTTCGCCGCGGAGTGTCGTGCAACTCTGGTCGGGGTTGATGATCACGTGCGGAGGGGTGTCCGGGTGGTCGGCGACGACGTACCGCTCGGGGCCGCGGATGATCGCGACGTCGCCTTCGCTGAGCTGCACCGGTTCGCCGGTGTGCGGGAGAATCCAGGCTTCGCCGCGTCCCATCGCGACGAGGCTGAGGGGCGCGTGGTCGTCGATCTGCAGCGACCACGGCGGTTCCATGATCGATCGGAGCACGAACGCTCCGGTGGCGCGGGGACCACTGATGAGACCGGCGAGGGGATCCACACGTCCAGCGTAGACGCTCGCGTATGGAATGGCGCTTTTCAACCATGGAAAGTCTCGATGCCGCCGTCTTGACTGAACACATGACAACGACTCCGCACACCCTCGTCCTCACCGCCACCGGCAAGGTCGGCAGCCGCGCCCTCAACCGGGACACCTGGCGCCCGGCACTGGACGGCATCACGTCGGTCTACATCGCCTACTACCCGGACCTCGCGGCGCCGGGAGCGGCGGAGGTCGTCGAGGAGATCGCGGAGGCGGCCGGCCGCGAAATCCGTTACACACCAGTCACTTCGGAGGAGTGTTCGACGGATTTGGCAGGCCAGGGGGTACCGTCCGACGCGATCGGCCTGCTCACCTACCTGTTCGACGAGGTGCTGGACGGACGCAACGCCTCACTCACCGACGGGGTGGAACGCACACTGGGGCGCGCGCCCCGCGACTTTACCGACTACGTCCGCGCCGCGGCAGCGGCCGGGGTCTGGAGGGTCTGATCATGGAGCGTTATCTGACGATCGTCACGGCGGTCGGTGCCGGTGTGGTGGGCGGCGTGATGTTCGCGTTCTCCACGTTCATCATGACCGGGCTCGGACGTCTGGATCCGGCTCAGGGCATCTCGGCGATGCAGGCGATCAACCGCGAGGCGCCGAACTTCTGGTTCATGACGGCGCTGTTCGGCACCGCGCTGACGTCGATCGCGCTCGCGATCGTCAGCGTAGTGCGGCACGACGGATCCGCCGTCTACGCGGTGATCGCGTGCGCGCTGTATCTCGTGGGGATCGTCCTGACCATCGTCTACCACGTGCCGCACAACAACGCGCTGGACGCGATCGACCCCACTGCGGCGGGCTCGGCGGACTACTGGCGCGACTACGTGTCGGGTTGGACGGGGTGGAACCACGTGCGCACCGTCAGCGCCATCGCGGCGTCCGCGGTGCTCACGTGGTCCGCGACTCGTGGTCGATAGTCCGGGATCTACGAGGGCGGCAGGATGTCGGTCTGCGCCGGGACCTCGTCCTGCTTCAACAGGCCGACGGGGCAGCTGACGCCGGTGGCGTGCACGGGGCAGTATCCGCCGGGGTTCTTCGCGAGGTACTGCTGGTGGTAGTCCTCGGCGTAGTAGAACTGCGTGAGTGGGGCGATCTCCGTGGTGATCGCGCCGTACCCGGCCTCGGCGAGCCGCTTCTCGAACGCCTCACCGGTGGCCTCGGCGATCTCCACCTGCTGCTCGTCGATGGTGTAGATGGCCGAACGGTACTGCGTTCCCTGGTCGTTGCCCTGCCGCATGCCCTGCGTGGGATCGTGGTTCTCCCAGAACTCCTTGAGGATCTCGGCGTACGAGATCACCTTCGGGTCGAAGACCACGAGCACCACCTCGGTGTGCCCGGTGCGTCCCGAGCAGGTTTCCTCGTAGGTGGGGTTCGGCGTGTAGCCGCCGGCATACCCCACCGCGGTGGTGTAGACACCGTCGAGTTGCCAGAACTCCTTCTCGGCGCCCCAGAAACATCCCATGCCCAGCACCGCGGTCTGCATGCCCTCGGGGAACGGGGGTTTCAGGGGGTGACCGTTGACGTAGTGCGTCGCCGGAACCGGGATCGGCTGACTTCGTCCGGGGAGGGCGTCCTCGGCGGTGACCATCACGGACTTAGCGGCTGCTCGACCCAGAAGCTCGTCGTACCAAGACATGGTTCGATGCTACGCGCGGTGCCGGAGTGGTCTCCCGGGCGAGCGCCGACCGCATGCGCATCCGTTCGGCGCGGGCGGTGACCCAGCCCGTCGCGGGCACCTCCACCCACCGGTAGAGCGCCTCCGATACCAGCGCCGTCACCACCAGAAACGCGATGACGGCCCCGGTCTCGCCGAACGAGCCGACCGTGTGCTCGTACACCCGATAGAGGATCAGGGTGTGGACGAGGTAGATCGCGTAACTGCGGGTCGCGGTCCACCGCACGACGCCCCAGTGCGCCGCAGGTCCGTCGTACCGGCCCACCAGCACGACGCACGCGGTGACGACGGCGAACGTCCAGAGGTAGTGATCGCCCGCCCAATACACCCGGAAGTCGGTGGCGAGGCGGATCACCTCGACCTGGGCCAGCCCGGCGACGACGATCCACCGGCAGTCCGCGAGCCGCGCCCAGCCGAGGTAGATGATCTGCCCGAGGAACACGGCAGGAAGCGTCGCGGCGATCTTCGACAGCATCGGGACAGTGTACGGCTGCGGCGCGTACAGGTTGTAGAGCAGGATCAGGGCGCAGATCGAGGCACCGGCCATCGGCATCGCGATGGGCAGGGTGCGCAGCACGGGTCGCGCGGCGACGCAGGCGAAGTAGAACAGGATCTGCACGGCGAGGGTCCACGTGACCCCGAGCACCGCGACCTCCGGTTTGAGGAAGAACCCGCCGAGCACGAAACTCAGCGCGGCTTCGATGTTCGACACACCCTCCTGGCCGCTGAACATGCCGTTGATGCCGAGGCGGACCAAGACGATCGCGGCGAGGACGGCCACCCAGAATGCGGGAAGGATGCGGCCGAGCCGATTGAACAGGAAGTGCCCGGGTTCGTGGCGAATGGCCGAACGGGTGATCAGCAAACCGGTCAGCATCATGAAGACGGCGACCCCGAGGAACGACAGATGCTGGTTGAGTCCGCCCCGCTCGATGAAGATCTGATAGACCACGTCGATGAACCACCATCCGGTTCCGAGGTCGTCGATCAGATAGAACGAGATGTGCGAGTAAATCACGGCCAGAACTGCGAGAAAGCGGAGCAGATTCGCGCCCGTGAGTTCCACACGCGGCGCGGCCGCATGCGAATCTGCAACGGGTATCAGCGAAGGCATCGCGTCAGCTTAAGGTTCCGTTCACCGCTCGGACGAATTCTCACGACATTCAGTGTCGCCGCGCCAGCCTTTTTTCGGGTGCCCGAACTTTCCGTTCCGGGAATCGCTCCGTGACCCCAACTGTTGCGCAGGGTGTACCAATGAGATTGGGTATATACCCGAGAACGATTCGCCAAAGGCGGGTGTCAGACGCGTGTCCACGTGTCGTCGACACCCGGAAAACACCAGGGCTCACAGCCCGTTGATGAAGGGACCCTCGTGTCTGTTTACACGCTGCCGGAACTCCCGTACGACTATGCAGCTCTCGAGCCGCACATCTCCGGCAAGATCATGGAACTGCACCACGACAAGCATCACGCCGCGTACGTGACCGGTGCCAACACGGCGCTCGACAAGCTGGCCGAGCTCCGCGAGTCGGACACCCTGCCCGCCGTGGTCAACCTGCACGAGAAGAACCTCGCCTTCCACCTGGGCGGCCACACGAACCACACCGTCTTCTGGAACAACCTCTCCCCGGACGGCGGCGACAAGCCGACCGGTGAGCTCGCGGCCGCGATCGACGACCAGTTCGGCGGCTTCGACGCATTCCGCAACCACTTCTCGGCCAACGCCAACGCCATCCAGGGCTCCGGCTGGTCCATCCTGGCCTGGGATTCCATCGGCCAGCGCCTGCTCATCGTCCAGCTGTACGACCAGCAGGGCAACATCCCGATCGGCCTCACGCCGCTGCTGCTCCTCGACATGTGGGAGCACGCCTTCTACCTCGACTACCAGAACGTCAAGGGCGACTACGTCAAGGCCTTCTGGAACATCGTGAACTGGGCGGACGTCGCCGCTCGCTTCGAGAAGGCACGCACCCAGACCGCGGGCCTGATCGTCTAGTTCTCGCTTGTCACGGCCACGGGCGCGAAATCCCGTCCGAGCAGGCCGAGCGTCCAATAGGCTTTTCGAGTGACCGAGTTCAGCACCCCCGCCAGGGACGACACCGTCGTCCACGCCTTCCGCGACGACGCGCTCGGCGACCTCGACGCCACCGCCCTCGCGGCCCGGATCGCCGCCGGGGAGGTGTCGGTCCGCGAGGTGACGGAGGCGGCGATCGCGCGCGCCGAGTCGGTCGGGCCGGCCCTGAACGCCCTGGCGTTCGCCGACTTCGACCGAGCGCTGGCGGAGGCGGACCGCCCGCACGAAGGCGTCTTCGCCGGAGTGCCGACCGTCGTCAAGGACAACGTGGACGTCGCCGGAGTGCCCACCCAGCACGGCAGCGTCGCGTTCGCCGCGAAACCCGCCCGGGTGGACAGCGACTTCGTCACGCAGTACCTGTCCACGGGTGTGCTCTCGCTGGGCAAGAGCAGGCTGCCCGAGTTCGGGTTCAGTGCGTCCACCGAGTTCATGGACGCCGAGGCCGTGCACAATCCGTGGAATCCCGCGTTCTCGCCGGGTGCGTCCTCGGGTGGTTCGGCGGCGCTCGTCGCGTCGGGGGTGGTGCCCATCGCGCACGCCAACGACGGTGGCGGATCCATCCGCATCCCCGCCGCCGCCTGTGGGCTCGTCGGCCTGAAACCGTCCCGCGGGCGGACGGTCCCCGACGCCATGGACAAGACGCTGCCGATCCGGATCATCGCGCAGGGCGCCGTCACCCGCTCGGTTCGGGACACCGCGCGGTGGATGGCGGCCGCCGAACGCCACTACCGCAATCCCACGCTGCCGCCCATCCGGTTGGTCGAGGGGCCGAGCAGCACCCGACTGAAGGTCGGGGTGGTGGTCGATTCGGTCACCGCGTCCCGCACGGACGACGAGACCCGCAAGTCGGTCCACGCGACCGCCGATCTGCTCGCGGACCTCGGCCACCACGTCGAGGAGTGCCCGATGCCGGTGGGCACGTCGTTCGTCGAGGACTTCTGCATCTACTGGGGGTTCCTGTCGTTCGTCATCTCCAGCAACGGCAAGCGGATGCTCGGACCGGACTTCGACCGCGACGCCACCGACAACCTGACGCGTGGACTCGCCGCGATGTACCGCAAGAACATCGCGAAGACGCCGCGGGTGCTGTACCGGTTGCGGCGCACGTACCGCGAGTACGCGCAGATCTTCCAGAAATACGACGTGATCCTGTCCCCGACCCTGGCCCACACCACTCCGGAGCTCGGATACCTCTCGCCGACGCAGAGTTTCGAGGAACTGTTCGACAAGCTGATCGCCTACACCGCGTTCACGCCGCTGAACAACGCGTCGGGCGGGCCCGCCATCTCGCTGCCGATACACGAGACGTCCCGCGGTCTGCCGCTGGCGTCGCACTTCTCCGCCGACCACGGCGACGAGCGGACCCTGCTCGAGTTGGCGTTCGAACTCGAGCAGGCCGCCCCGTGGCGTCGGATCCAGGACGCCGGCTGACGGTCAGGCCCTGCGCCGCAGACCCATCCACACGACGGCACCGGCGAGCAGCACGGTGGTGATCCCGAAGGCGACGGCGAGGTGCTCGGCGGTGAGGATCGGCGCCGGTGCGGACAGGGTGCGCGTCACCGCGACCGGTTCGGCGAGCACCGTCGCCAACTGATTCTGCTGGGCCGCCGTCCGCACCGGCATCGCCGCGACCCCGTTGTTGAGGTCGGTGGACAGCTGCCCGGACAGCGTCTTCAGCTTCGCGAACCCGTCGACGATCTGCGAGGTGGCGCCTTCGAGCATCGCAGGCGCCTGATCGGCGATCGGGACGATGCCGTCGTTCAGTTGCCGTGCCCCGCTGCTCAGCTGATCGCTGGCGTCGGTGAGTTGACCCATCGCCACCCGCACGAGTTCGCCGAGGTCGGTGTCGGGGCCGACCTGCCCGCCGAGCAGACCCGGCACCGAACCCAGCTGGGAGGAGAGCAGGTCGAGGTCGGCACCGACCTGCCGGAGCGACGGGACCACATCCGGTGCTACGGGAGTGCCGTCGAGGACGCGGAACGCGTCGTCGATCCTGGTGCGCATCTGGGACGCGCTGTCGTTCGCCTCGCCCAGGGTCAGCCCGAGCGCGCTCAACCGGTCCGCGAGATTATTGGCCGTTCCCGATGTCTCGCCGACCACGCCCGCCACCTGATCCGCCACATCCAGCAGTTGCACCGAGCCGGCTCGCGCGGTCTCGAGATACGGGAGCAGGGTGTCGGCGCCCTCGGTGAGTTGTTGCGCCGCATCGTCCGCCGCGGCCGTCCCGGCCGCGAGGAACCCCGCCGTCATTCCCGCCTGCTGGAACCGCGTCCGCGACGAGGACATGTCCGCCAGCAGATCCGTGATGCCGTCCGCGCCGATCTGGGAGGACACCACCCCGGACAGTTCCTCGGACGCGGCGGAGTCGGAACCCGCGACGTCGACGTCGAGGGTCGCCTGCCGCGGCTTCGCACCCCACACCGAGGAGACGGCCTCGCTGAAGTCCTCGGGCACGGTCACCGTGGCGAACCAGTCGCCGTCCGCCGCCGCACTCGCGTCGACCACCTGCCAGTCGAAGGCCTCGTTCGCCTCGAGCTTCTCGATCAGGGTGTCGCTCGCCCGCACCGGTTTTCCGTCCACGGTCGCGCCGGCGTCGGTGTTGACGATCGCCACGGTCCGGCTGTCGGCCGAGCCGTCGCCGAGGAACACATATCCGAGCCCGCCTGCGGATGCCAGGACCAGACCTGCCATGGCGGCCGCGGCGACCCGCCGCGGTGTGAGGACCTTTCGCGTCGACTCGGCTCGGGCGTGATTCGCGGAATTCCGTGTGCGCTCAGAGGTCATTCCGGTGAGGGTAGGTGGCTTTCGTAGCGGCAGATTGTGACGAGTCTGAGGATTCTCTGAGACATCTTTTTCCGGCTGAGATTTCTACCCGGCGACGATCACCTCGTTCGCGGCCAGCGCGTCGGTGCGGGTCTGCAGCCGCGCACGCAGGGTCAGGGCGTCCGACGCAAGCTTCTCGGCGCTCAACCCGTCGGATACCGGTACGGTCTGCGCGATCTCGTCGAGGATCTCGACGGCCCGGCCGCTGCCGAACAACTGCGCGTAGAGGTCGCGGTACGCGTCGTCGTACACGCCCGTGAACGCCGCCGAAGCCAGAAACCGCTCCTTCAGCGCGTTCCCGCCACCGGGCATGCCGCCGCCGGGCATCTCACCACCGGGCATTCCACCGCCGAGGGCACCTTCCGGCGTGGCTCCGCCGCCCGAGCGGCCCCCGCCGCCCATTCCGATCGAGTCGTGCGGGCCCGCATCGGAGTTGCCGCTCAGCGCGAGGTTGAGATCCCAGGACACGACGGAGATCTTCTTCGTCCCCAGGTCGTACCAGAGGTAGTAGTTCTTGCCCGAACCCGCCATGTCGTCGCTGTTGACCAGCAGATTCTGGGTGGCGACGTACCGGGCGAAGGAGTCGACGTCCACCCGGTCGGCGAGTTCGGCGTCGAACTGCTCATCGGACGCACCGTCAAGCCACTTCAGGAACGTGATGATCGGCTGCAGGTCCTGCGAGCCTTCGGCGTTGACCTGGACGAACTGATCGGTGTAGGTGGTCTGGTCGTCGCCCTGATACGTGAAACTCGAGTTGGCGTCAGCCTTGTAGAGGACGCCGTCGCTGTCGAACAGCGAGTTCGCGTACCCCTCGTCCGGGTGCTCGAGCACGAGCCGGGTCTGCGCC
The DNA here is from genome assembly GCF_019378875.1 of Rhodococcus sp. USK10. Classification (NCBI taxonomy): domain Bacteria; kingdom Bacillati; phylum Actinomycetota; class Actinomycetes; order Mycobacteriales; family Nocardiaceae; genus Rhodococcus; species Rhodococcus sp. USK10. Next base: position 4,791,279 of record NZ_CP076048.1, on the reverse strand, counting down.
GGCGACCCGTTCACCGAATACGTGGTGTAGGCGTACCGCTGGGTGGGCTGACCGGATTCGGCGGTCAGCGACAGCGCCACCGCCTCGTTCAGCACGGGCGAGCCCGGCCGGACCGACAGTTGCGTCATCCCCTGGTATGCCCGCCCCGACACGTACTTGTCGAAGCTGATCAGCAGTGGCAGCGACGCGGGGTCGTCGGCCGACAGCGCGACCATGCCGCCGCCGGCGCCTCCGCCCTCCGGCATCGCCATTCCCGCGGGAGGTTCCCGCCCCTCCGACGTCCTGGGTTGCCCGCCGCCCGGACCACCACCGAGGCCGCCGCCGGTCCCGCGGAGTCCCATCAGCGTGGAGTTGCCCTTCAGCCGCACCCCGACGTCGGTGACGAGGGTCCCGTCGATCGTGATGTCGGCGGTGATCCACTCCTTCTCGCCCTCGTCCCGGTAGGCGGCGATCATGTCGTCGTAATCGGATTGCGAGTACTCGATGCTCACGTCGTGCGAGCTCCCCGTGTCGAAGAAATCGACCGAGCCGGCGACGTTCTCGGTGATGTCGGAGGCGATGACCGTCGCGTCGCCGGTGATGTACGGCCGCACCCGCGCCTGACCGAACACGCCGACCGCCACCGCCACGAACGTGAGGAAGGCGGCGAGGATCTTCCAGTGCTGACGGAGCGGCGTCGGCAGCCGGTGGACGAGTCTGCGGCGCATCAGATGTCGGTTTGGTCGTAACCGGTGAGGACGGTGACCCGCTGACCCGTGTTGACCCCGCTGAGCGCCGAGATGAGTTCCGCCGGTTTCCTGCCCGGCTTCAACCGCGCCGTGTAATACAGCTCGGTGAGGGCGCCCGACCGCACCGACTCGGTGCTCACCAATTCGAACTCCTTGGTGTACTCGATCAGCACGTCCTCCACGAGGGCGGCGTACCCCGCCTCCGGCGGCACCTGCACCTTCACCACCTGCCGCTGCACGTCCAGCTTGAACATGTCGAACCGGCTCATCAGGACGAGCACGAGGCAGATCGCGACGGTGGCGGCGATGGCGAGCACGTAGAACCGGGTGCCCGTCGTCATGCCGATGGCCATCACCAGGAAGATGAATCCGACGTCGCGGGTTTCCTTGATCGCGTTGCGGAATCGCACCACCGACAGCGCGCCGACGAGCGCGAACGCGCGGGCGATGTTGGAACCGACCACCAGCATGATCAGGGTGATCACCATGCCGACCATCACGAGGGTCTGGACGTAGGACTGGCTGTAGGAGACGTTCTTGTGCGTCAGGCGATAGACGTACCCGATGATCGCCGACAACACGAACGACAACGCGAGCGAGACGACGATGTCGAACGTCGAGAACGTTCCACTGAGATCCTGGAGATCGAAATTCATGACGGGGTTCCGGTTTTCGCGAGGGTGCGACCGTGGCTGGCCGGGGACGGGAAGAGTTCGTCAGGCACGTGCGTGCGGGATCGGGGTGCAAGCCCGAACGCCTCCACGCTCTGGCAGTACTTCGACACCCGGACCACCGACATGTCCAGTCGCGCGGTGAGATCGGTGACCCAGTAGGGCACCCGCTCGTTGGCCTTGATCTCGACGATGCACAGGTGCGGCGGGATGATGAAACGGTTCTCGGCCGGTGCCGCGAAGTGGAAGTCGCGGTCGCGGCCGTGCACCCGGTGGTCGATCGTGACGCGCAGCCCCAGATCGGCGTCCGTGCCCACGAACGCTTCCCGGAGGTACCCGGTGGTGACGGTCGGGCACAGGTCGAGGTTGCCGACGAGCATCGTCACCTCGTTCACGAAGGGCCGGGCCGAGGGGTCGTGGTCGATCGGCCGGCGGGCGTTGCACAGCCGCATCGCATCCGAGTACGGCAGCCGGATCCGGCGCTTCTGCGTGACCCGGTTGACCCGCTGCTTGATCTCCACGTAGACGGGGGTCTCGGCGGTAGCCTCCGCTGGCGGCCCGTACAGCCGGACCCGCAGTTTGCGGCGGAACTTCAGGCCCTCGATCTTCTCCCAGTAGAAGCGCAGATTCTGGGTGTCGTAGTAGAGGCTCGTCACGGGGTAGCCGCCCACCGGCGAGAATTCGTCGGACGCCATGTGCGCGGCGAGCGCCTCGCGGAGGCGGGGAACGTCCGACTCCTGGGCGAGGTACTTGATCTCGTAGCGGTTGAACGCGTGCAGCGCGCTGGCGGTCTTCAGGTATCCGGACGCTTCCGGTTCGGGCGCGGACGATCCCATACTTTTTCGGCCTTTCGTCGGTGGGCTCTCCCACCTCAACCGCCGCGCCTCGAGTAAACCTGCAGTAAAGCTGGCAGTTTTCTGTACGCCGGGCCGTCAGATGCCGTTCACCCGTGAGTGGATTCGCGTTCACTGGGGACAATTAGCACTCACATGCTCTTGTGTGCCAGGCACTGTCGGGCGCATTCTTCAAGTACCCAACGAGGTGTGCAGAACGAATCATGTTCGCAGCGTGTCATCACACCGAGGAGGCAGAGATGAACAGGGACGGCTACATCGGCATCTCGCCCTTCCAGGCCGCGGGTACTTTGCGGGGATTCGTCATTTCGGGGCGCTGGCCCGACACCACCAAGGAATGGGCGCAGCTTCTGGCGCTCGCCGTACGGGTGGCGTGCGTTCCGGGGCTGCTCCACACCACCACGGTCTTCGGCGCGCACGAGGATCTGCCCGAGGAGCCCGAACCCGAGACGGTCGGTCTCGTGGTGGCGGAGGGCACCGTCCTCGGGGAGTTCGCGCTCGCCCCCGGCCGCTTCGCGGATCATCAGCCGCCGGCGCTGATGATGCTGCACCCGCCGTCGGAGACCACCCCGTCGCTCCCCGAGTGCGCGGGCGCCGCCTCGGGTTGCGTCCTGCTGCCGGGCCTGCCCCATCTCGGGCTCGAACACCGGGCGGCGTGGGTGGAGGCAGAGGCGGACGGGACGGTGACGTCCATGGTCAGCCGGGTCGGCATCGACCCGATCAGCGATCCCGACACCGCCGTTTTGGCTATGCTGCTGGCCTCGTGAGGGTACCCGAAGTTTGAGCCCCCGGGAGCCCAAACTTCTTGTCGCTTTTGCCTTTTCGTTCGACCCTCGCTAACGTGGGTCGCAACGAAGGGGAGTAGCCCCCAATCGCCTGTGTCGACATACTGGCGCGGCAATCTCGCACTGTGAGGTTCCGGGCCCGGCCTGGCGGACCGGTTCCGACACCGGTGGGCGAGACCTTCGGCCGACAGACGCATCGCCGCGTCTGCCAGGCCGGAGGAATCCATTCCATCCTCCGACCCACTACTGGAGGAGGATGTGCCGTGCTGACCGCCGCGCTGCTGAGTTTCGGCGTGATCTTCGTCGCCGAACTCGGCGACAAGTCCCAGCTGATGGCGATGACGTTCGCTCTGCGCTACCGCTGGTGGGTCGTGATCGCCGGCATCACCGTCGCGACCACCGTGGTCCACCTGGTGTCCGTGGCCGTCGGCCACTACCTCGGCGTCGCGCTGCCGACCGCGGCGATCAGCATCGTCGGCGGGATCGCCTTCCTCATCTTCGGCGCCTGGACGCTGCGCGGCGACAACCTCAGCGAAGACGAGCAACTCAAGGCCCGCCGCGCCACCCGCTCCGCGTTCCTCGCCGTCACGTCCGCCTTCTTCCTCGCCGAACTCGGCGACAAGACCATGCTCGCCACCATCACCCTCGCCACCGACCACGACACGATCGGCGTGTGGATCGGCTCGACCGTCGGCATGGTGGCGGCCGATGCCCTGGCCATCGTCGTCGGCGCCGTCCTGGGCAAGCATCTGCCCGAGAGCGTCATCCGCATCGGCGCGGCCGTACTGTTCTTCGCGTTCGGCGTCTGGCTGCTGCTCGAGGGCCTGTTCCCCGGCAACATTGCCGGTCCGATCGCCGGGGCCGCCGTCGTCGTTCTGGCGCTGGCCGGTGCGGCCGGACGCACCGCGTGGTCGCGGCGTCGTCGCGCTGCCGCGGCAGAGCCCGAACAGATGCAGCACCAGGACTGAACCCGGTCGACAAAGACGCGCCCCGGGGCAATACTCGGAGTCCTTGGAGTACCTCGCAGTTCTCACGGACGAGAGGGCGTGTGTGAACCATCCCGTAGCGAGCGGCAAGCCTGCGATTCTCACCGTCGACGACGACCCCGGGGTGTCGCGCGCCGTCGCCCGCGATCTGCGGCGCCGATACGGTGAGAAGTACCGCATCATCCGCGCCGAATCCGGCGAGTCCGCGCTCGACGCGATGAAGCAGATGAAGCTGCGCGGCGATCCCGTCGCGGCCATCCTCGCGGACTACCGCATGCCGGCGATGAGCGGGATCGAGTTCCTCGAGAAGGCCATGGACCTGTACCCGGTCGCGCGCCGGGTGCTGCTCACCGCGTACGCCGACACGGACGCGGCCATCGAGGCGATCAACGTCATCGACCTCGACCACTACCTGCTCAAACCGTGGGATCCGCCCGAAGAGAAGCTGTACCCGGTGGTCGACGCCCTGCTCGAGGCGTGGGCGTCGTCCGATCACCACCCCGCCGAGGAAACGAAGGTCGTGGGGCATCGCTGGGCGCCGCGGTCCTCGGAGGTGCGCGAGTTCCTGGCCCGCAACCAGCTGTCCTACCGCTGGTACATGTCGGACGAGCCGGAGGGCGGGCGGTTGCTCAGCGCCGCCGGCGAGGACGGCCGGCGCCTGCCGGTCGTGATCTGCGCCGACGGCGAATGCCTGGTGGAACCGTCGGACACCGAACTGGGCCGGCATCTCGGACTGCGGACCGACCCGTCGGAGAACTTCTACGACCTCGTCGTCGTCGGCGGAGGCCCGGCCGGTCTCGGCGCCGCCGTGTACGGCGCCTCGGAGGGGCTGCGCACCGCGCTGATCGAGCGGACGGCCACCGGTGGGCAGGCGGGGCAGAGTTCGCGCATCGAGAACTACCTCGGGTTCCCCGACGGCGTGTCCGGCGCGCAACTCGCCGAACGGGCCCGCAGGCAGGCCACCCGGTTCGGGGCCGAACTGATCACCACCCGCGACGTCGTGGCGCTCGAGGTCAACGGCTCGGCGCGGACGGTCCGGTTCGCGGACGGCGACACCGTCGACGCGCACACGATCATCCTGGCGACCGGCGTCTCGTACCGGCGACATCCCGCGCCCGGTGTCGACGACCTCACCGGCCGCGGCGTCTACTACGGTTCCGCAGTCACCGAGGCGGCCCGCTGCACCGACCAGGACGTATACATCGTCGGCGGGGCCAACTCCGCCGGACAGGCCGCCGTCTACCTGTCACGGGGCGCCCGGACGGTCACCATCGTCGTGCGGGCGCAGTCGCTCGAGGATTCGATGTCGTACTACCTCGTCCAGCAGATCGAACGGAACCCGCGCATCCGCGTGCGGCCGTGCACCGAGGTGATCGGCGTCGAGGGCGACGCGCACCTCGAGAAGATCCGGCTGCGCAACAACGCGACCGGGGACGAGCAGACCGTCGACGCCGGGTTCCTGTTCCTGTTCATCGGCGCCGCCCCGCGGACCGACTGGCTCGACGGCGTCGTCGCGCGGGACGAGAACGGGTTCGTCGTGTCCGGCCCCGATCTCGTCGTCGACGGCAAGCCGCCGCGCGGCTGGCCCCTCGACCGCCTCCCGCACCACCTCGAGACGAGTGTTCCGGGCATCTTCGCCGCCGGGGACGTGCGCTCGGAGTCGGCGAAGCGGGTGGCGTCGGCGGTCGGCGAAGGCGCCATGGCCGTGATGCTCGTCCACCGCTACATCGGCCAACCATGACCAGGGGCAGACCATGACCAGGGGCAGACCATGAGCCGACTTCCGTGCGATCCCCCCGAGCTGAGGACGCTGTTCCTCTTCGAGAAGCTCACCGACCACCAGCTCGAGCAGCTCTGCGAGAAGGGGCACGTCGAGCTGATCGAACCCGGGCCGGTGTTCGCGGAGGGTGAGGTCGCGACGTGCTTCTACGTGCTGATCGAGGGCGAACTCGTGCTGAGCAAGCTGTCGGGCGGCGAGGACATCGAGTTCAACCGGACGTCGCAGCGGGGCGTGTACTCCGGGGCCTGGCAGTCGTACCTCGGCGACCGCGCACCCCAGACGTACACCGCGTCGATGCGCGTCACCGCGCCGTCGAGGTTCTTCGTCCTCGACGCCGACCGGTTCGGGCAGCTGATGCGCGAATGGTTCCCGATGGCCGTGCACCTGCTGGAGGGACTGTTCTTCGGCAACCAGAACGCGAAGCAGGTCGTCGATCAGCGGGAGCGCCTCCTCGCGCTGGGGTCACTGTCGGCGGGGCTCACGCACGAGCTGAACAACCCGGCGGCCGCCGCGGTCCGGGCGACGGCGTCGCTACGCGACCGGGTATCGCACATGCGGCAGAAACTCGGTGTCATCGCGTCGGGGGTGTACGACCGGCAGGCGCTGGCCACGTTGATCCGGTTGCAGGAGGAGACCGCCGAACTGGTGGCGAAGGCGCCGACGCTCACCCCGCTCGAGGCGTCCGACCGCGAGGACGAACTCGGCGACTGGTTCGACGACCACGGCGTCTCCGGGGGCTGGGATCTGGCGCCCACGTTCGTGCAGGCGGGTCTCGACGTGCCGTGGCTGGAACGGATCGTCGCCAGTGTCGACGACGCAGCGATGGTCGAGAGCGCGATCCGCTGGCTCAACTACACCATCGAGACCGAACTGCTGATGAACGAGATCGCCGACTCCACCGCCCGGGTCTCCACGCTCGTGAACGCCGCGAAGCAGTACTCGCAGATGGACCGTGCCCCCTACCAGCGAATCGACCTGCGGGAACTGCTCGACAGCTCGCTGGTGATGCTCGGCCGCAAGATCGGCGACTCGGTCGCGGTGGTCAAGGAATACGATCCCACGCTGCCGCAGATCCCCGCCTACGCCGCCGAACTCAATCAGGTGTGGACGAACCTCATCGACAACGCGGTCGCCGCCATGGACGGCCACGGCACCCTCACCGTCCGGACCCGGCGCGACGGCGACATGGCGCTCATCGAGATCGGCGACACCGGACCGGGTGTGCCCGAAGAGATCCGGTCACGCATCTTCGAACCGTTCTTCACCACGAAACCCGTGGGCGAGGGAACCGGGCTCGGCCTCGACATCTCCTGGCGCATCGTCGTGAAGAAGCACCGCGGCGACCTGCGTGTGGAATCCGAACCGGGCGACACCCGGTTCCAGGTCCGCATTCCGATCGAACCCGAAGTCGCAGCAGCAGAAGGAGTCACCGATGGGTGAGCTGGACGGAATCGACCCGAGCGTGCCGCCGAGCGGGGAAGGCTGCGTCGAATGCGACAGCGCCGGCGGGTGGTGGGTGCACCTGCGCCGCTGCGCGCAGTGCGGTCACATCGGTTGCTGCGACTCCTCCCCGGAACAGCACGCCACCAAACACGCCGCCGACACCGGGCACCCCGTCGTGCGGAGCTTCGAACCGGGCGAGGCCTGGTTCTGGAACTACGCCACCGAGACGGCGTTCGAAGGTCCCGAACTGTCCCCGCCGCAACATCATCCGATCGACCAGACCGTCCCCGGTCCCGGCCCCCGGGTTCCGTCGGACTGGCAGGCGCACGTTCACTGACTCAGAGTTGCGCGAAACGCCGTGCAGTCTCCGCGTCCTGCTCGTCGTACCGGGCCAGCGCCGCTTCGAACTTCGCCTTCAGGTCCAGGGCGTAACGCTCGTGCGCGGCGAACGTCCCGACCGCCGAATTCTCTTCCGCGACGCCCGGGCCGCCGATCGCCGTCGCCCGGAACCGCGCGGCCAGTTCCGCCGCCGACCGCAGATGGGTTTCGCCGAGGCCGAAGTTCTCCGGCGCGAGCTCGCGGTGCGCCCGCTCCTGCAGATCCCGCATGTCCGCCGCCAGCACCTCGCACGCGGCGATGCATCGCACCAACGCGTCCCGATCCACTTCGAGCCAATCGTCAGTCATCCGTCCCCCTACGGTCGTCGCTCCACCCGCGAGAGAAACTACCCGCTCCCCCGCCGGCAATGCTTCCCTCGCCTCTGCCGTCACACCGAGCGACCGTTATGGTGCAGGTCACCAGGGTCGGCCAACGGAGGTCGCCGGAAACGAAGGATGCGCACTGTGGAAATTCAGGGAACCGCCGCACTGGTCACCGGAGCGGCCTCGGGCCTCGGTGCCGCCACCGCCAAGCGTCTCGCCGACGCCGGAGCCACCGTGTTCGGACTGGACCTGCAGCAGTCCATCGAACGGGCAGGCGACACCGTCCCCGACGGCGTCACCCTGATCGCCACCGACGTCACCAGCGGCGACGAGGTCCAGGCCGCGATCGAGAAGATCGTCGAGTCGGGTCTGCCGCTGCGCATCGTCGTCAACTGCGCCGGCGTCGGCTGGGCCGGCCGCATTCTGTCGAAGAAGGGCCCGCACGACCTCGAACTGTTCCGCACCGTCATCACCGTCAACCTGCTCGGCACGTTCAACGTGATGCGCCTCGCCGCCGACGCCATCTCCAAGACCGACACCGTCGACGAGTCCGGGCAGCGCGGCGTCGTCGTCAACACCGCGTCCGTCGCCGCATTCGAGGGGCAGATCGGCCAGATCGCCTACTCCGCGTCCAAGGGCGGGGTGCACGGCATGACCGTCCCCGCCGCCCGCGACCTCGCCCAGTTCGGCATCCGCGTCAACACCATCGCCCCCGGCATCATCGACACCCCCATGCTCGCCGGTGTCACCGACGAGTACCGCAAGGGCCTCGAAGCCGGCGTGCCGTTCCCGTCCCGCCTCGGACAGCCCGCCGAGTACGCACAACTGGTCCAGATGATCGTCGAACACGACTACCTCAACGGTGAGACCATTCGTATGGACGGCGCCCTGCGCATGGCGCCGCGGTAGGCGGCTCCGCCGCCCGTGCGTGGTTAACGAGTCTCTGGACTCTTCAACCGCGCACGGGCGCGAAGCGCCCTAGGAGGGCTGAAATGGGGTTCTACTCGGACCGGATCGTTCCGCGGCTCGTCGACATCAGTTGCGGGATGAAGTTCACGGAACCGACGCGGCGGCGCGTCTGCGCCGGGCTGCACGGGCGCGTGGTGGAGATCGGATTCGGATCGGGCCTCAACGTCCCGTTCTATCCGACCGCCGTCGAGTCGGTGAGCGCCGTCGAACCCGCCGATCTCGGCTGGAAGCTGGCAGGCAAGCGTCTGGCGGCGTCGACGACGCCGGTCGAAAGGTCCGGCCTCGACGGTCAGTCACTCCCCCTCCCCGACAACAGTTTCGATACCGCACTGTCCACCTGGACGATGTGCACCATCCCCGACGCCGACGCCGCGCTCCGAGAGGTCCGGCGGGTCCTGAAACCCGGCGGCACACTGCACTTCGTCGAGCACGGTCTCGCGCCGGAAGAGAACGTCCAGCGCTGGCAGCGCCGGCTCGAACCGATCCAGAAAACCGTCGCCGGCGGTTGCCACCTCACCCGCGACATCCCCGCCCTGGTCACGAACGCCGGTTTCGACATCCAGGACCTCGACCGCTTCTACGAGACAGCCACACCGAAAATCGTCGGCGCCTACTCACTCGGGATCGCGGCTTCGCCGCCCGTGCGCGCCTGAGGAGTCCGGGGGCTCGTCAACCACTCACGGGGCGCTAGGCTGCTGTCGATTCGTGAACAGACGAGGGGGGCTTCGTGGGAATGTTGAAAGCTGATCTGGAAGAGCTCGAACGGCTGGGGGGAACCTTGCACGGGCTGGCCGACGAGGCGGGCGGTCTGAGAACCGGCCCGGCGGCGGGCCCCTATTCGTCGTCCGCAGGCGGCGTGATGGCCTCGGTCATCGAGGCGTCGAGCATTTCCGCGGATCTCGTGGATGCAGCGCTCGTCCCGGCGATCAAGGAACGACTCGGCGAGACCGGGGACGTGATGATCCATGTCGCGCAGGAGTACCGGAACCAGGACGAATCGTCGGCCGACCGGTTCGTCGCCGCGTACACGAACGCCACCGGCGAGTGGAGCGGTGAAGCATGAGCCTCACTCGCACCCAGATCGAGTCCTGGAATCCCGCGACTCTGACCGAGATCGGTGACGCATGGATCGCTCTCGGCACGAAGGTCGAAGACCTCTTCACCCGATACGTCGACGGCGTAACCAGGGTCAACGACGCCTACTGGGAGGGTAAGACCGCCGAAGCCGCCCAGAACCGGGCGAACGCCGACAAGAAGACGGCACTTGTCGTGGTGGATCAACTGGAAGCACTCGCCAACCGTGCGAAGCAGGGTTTCCACGACGTCGACGCACCACTGCAGCGGGCGCGGATGGCGATCGTGGCCGCCGAGTCTGCGGGTTTCCGCGTAGCCGACGACCTGACGGTCACCGATCCCGGGACCCCCGATCCCGACAACGATCGCGTGAACGACATGATTGGGTGGCAACGCGACATCGCCGACGCCGCGTCGGCAACGGAGACTGCCGACGCAACCGTCAGGGACGCATTCGCTTCCGCTCGCGACGGGCTGCGGGCAACGTTCACCTCCGCCGCGGCGCTGGGCTCCGATCAGGGTGCGTCCGACGGGACGCAACTCGTCTCCGACCCCGCCGGATTGAATCCCGAACAGATCCAGAGGCTGACCGAGGCCGGGGAACTGACCCCCGAACAACTCGACGCCGTGAACTCCGGCAACGCCGCGACGATACCTGCGTCACAGATGGAGTACCTGAATCAGGTCAGCCGGTCACTGGACGGAAAGAGTCCACAGGAGATCCAGCAGATCATGGACAAACTGCCTCCGGACTCTGCGCGCGCCCTCGCGAACTCGCTTCAGATCGTGTCGAACGACAAGATCACCGCCACCGTCAAGGGCGACTCGCAGGTGCCGACAACCGGCGGCCTGAACCTGCTACCCGACAAGATGGTCGAATCGCTGACCCGGGACGATCTCGTGACCCGAGATTTCAAAATGGTCGGGGCAACCGGTGCATCCAGCGTCGAACTGCACGGAGTCGCCGACAACCAGGCGATCGCCGAAATCGTTCAGGCAGGCGATGCGCAGTACAAGAACGGCAGCAGCCTCGACCAGCACCTGCTGGACGTCGGACGCCAGTACCTCGACGCCCAGGTCGCGCACGAACAGAACCCGAACCACAAATTCGAGTACTTCACGGTCGACGGGCGGGGAACGGAGAACACGGCGATCACCGAAGGCATCTTCACCGCCGTCGGCGACGACAAGATCGCCGTCCAGCATGCGGTCACCCAGCCCGACACCGGCCAGAGTCTGGTTCGCGACGTCCTCACTCACAACTGGTCAGACAACGGGCAAGCGGCAGCCTCGATGTTCCGGTTCGACGACGCAGAGGCCACTGTCGAGGACCCCGGCAACCCGGCCGACGTCGAAGCCGCGACACGCAGCGGGCAGATCATGTCAGCCGTCGCCGAGAACATGAGCACCGACTGGGACACGCTCCGAGGGATCCCCGGCACCGACGGGCAAACCGTCGGGCAAGTCAACCCGGACCTCCTTCGGACCATGTCGCACAGCATGAGTCCGTACATCAGCGACCTCGCGGGCGCAGGCCGACCGGAGAACCCCGGCTTCGACATCGGCACCTGGGCAGACCCCGCCGACAACAACCACTTCGGCGGCTCGTCGAACGTATTCGCGGTGATGAACACCGATCCCGAGGCCGGAACGCACTTCACCCAGTACTCGATGCAGGAAATCCTTGCCGCCGAGGGCCGGTACGCACACGACCCCGCGGCGCCCCTGGCCGGTGGCGACCTCTCCACCGCAGGCCGAATCCACGGACTCATGGACAGGGGACTACTCCTCTCGACCGAGGACAGCTACAGCGACAAGGCCGAGCAGGCGCAGGCCATCTACGACCGCAAAGCTGCGGCCTACGGCGCTCTCACCAGCATCGGGTCCGTAGGCCTGGACCGCCTTCCCGGCGGGGAATTCATCAACACCATGATCGGCGCGGGCGGCGACCCCCTGCAGGACGCCGTCATCGGCAAGGCGCCGGGGCCGGCACCCTCCGTCGCCCTGGAAGCTCCGGACTTCTACCGCGACTACTACAACATTCTCCAAGCGACGCCGGAGCTTCCCGCGAGCTTCCGAGCGGATTACCCCTGGGCATTCGATTCGTCTGGCGGCCTCCTGTCCTGGGAGGACCTCCGTTCGAATGCCGAGCTGAAAGGTTACGGAAAAGACCCTCTCCAAACCATGTTCAGCAACCTCGGCGATCCCGCCGACGGGAATGGGGAACGTATCCGAAACGGCTACGACGACGTGGTACGCAACGATGGTTGATCGCGCGAGTTTCGCTCTCACCTTGGGAACCGTGGTTCTTCTGTCGACCAGCTGCGCCGAGGAAAACGCCCCTGAATCGGATCCACCTCCTCCGGCAGAGACAACGGTCTTGTACTCCAACGTCTGGTCCGGCGGGCCCGGTGTCGATCTGTCCAACCGTGGCGCCGAACTCATACGCGCGGCCTACGAGGCGGGAGAACTCACGTCCTATGTAGGCCTGAGCAACTCGTATCCCGGATATGAAAGCGCTGTCGGCGGGCCCGCGAGACACAGTAATCGCGACAAGGAGGAGTTCCTCACCTGGCGAGAACCCGAGGACACTCGCCAGGCTGCGGGAACGAACTTCGCACACATCGCTGACTTTGCAACCACGGATTCAAGCGTGGCAGCCACGGTATGTAGTTACGAGATCTTTTCCGAGCCGCACGCAAACATCACCCTGAATCCATTGAACGCGGCCTTCCGTGTCGAGCTCGAGCGAACCGCCGACGACGCGGGGCAGCCGGGAATTCCCGACACCGACCCCGCCCGGCAGGATCCTCGTGCGAATCGGGTGCCGACGTGGAATGTGTTCGAGGGCTGGAAGATCACCAAGCTCCACTACCTACGCCGGCTGGACGGTGATGTGATTCCCCAGGGGTGCACGGACTGGTGGCAGCAGCAGTTCCCGGCATTCGCGGCGAATGCGTCCGGCAACCTCGTTCCGCCTCCCGGTTTCGAGCCCCCGACGATGCCTGTCGCCGTCCAGTATCCGGAGTGGATCGGGCCCGCGAATTCGGAGTAGGCGGCTTCGCCGCCCGTGCGTGCGAAAGGAGTCCCTGGACCCGTCAACCACTCACGGAACCCGCCTCGGTGGCGGCATCGCCGGCGTGAGGGGTAGTGTTCGCCCGCGACGCGACTGTGGGGGTCGTGCAGTCACACCGTGCTGCGGCAGGGTGTGGCGCGAGATGTCAAGGGGGGATTCATGTTCGACCGTGAAGGCCTGCGGGTGCGTGAGCAAGAGCTGCAGGGTCAGATCGATTCGATGCTGGCCACACTCGACCGGCAGACGCAGGATCTGCATGCCGCTCAGCAACAGGTGACACAGCTACGCGTCACGGGTGAGTCCGCTGACGGGCTGGTGCAGGTGGTGGTGAACTCGGTCGGCGGAGTGATCGAGGTGCACCTGGCACCGGACGCGTTCCGGCGCTCGAGCCCCGAATCGCTGGGACGGGCGATGACCGACGCCGCCCGCCGCGCCGGCGTGGCCGCGCACGCGGAGTCGATGCGCATCATGGGATCGATCGTGTCCGCGACCGAGACCCTGCCGGATCTGCCGGACCTCGTTCCCGGCGCGCCGAGCGTGCGGGACTTCCTCCCGCCGCTGGTCCCCGAGGGCGGTGGTACCCCGGTGGATCCGGAACCGGCCCGGGACGATGACGGCGACGGGTCGTGGAGTCGGCCGCTGCTGCGGGACGGGTGGCAGTGAGCGCGCAGCTGTGGGTGGACCCTGCGCATCTGCGCGGCGTCGCACCCCGATTCGCCGCCCTGTCGCAGCGGATGACCGAGGTCGCCGCCACCTTGACCGCGACCCTCGACGGTGAGGGTGAGTGCTGGGGCGCCGACGAGACCGGGACGGCGTTCGCGAGCGGGTATCTGCCGTCCGCGGACGCGGCCGAACACTCACTGGGATTCGCCGTCGCCGCCTTGGCGGCGGTCGGGTCGAAGCTCCGGAGTACCGCCGACTCGTTCGACGACACCGACCGCGGCACCGCGTCCAGCCTCGCCGGGCTGTTCTGATGGGCATCGAGGTTCCGGGCGGGGTCCGCTGGTTGGCGGAGAAGGTGGTCGGGGCGGACTGGCCCGATGCGGACGAGACGGCGATGGAACGGCTCGGGCAGGGGTGGAAGGACGCCGGCACCTCGCTCGACGAGATCATCGACGAGGCCGATGCCGCGATCCGGTCGGCGTTGTCCGGTGTCAGTGGTGACGTCGAGACGGCGATGGCGCAGGAGTGGGCGCGGATCGGTGCGGACGGTGCGTTGCGCGAGTTGTCGGAGTTGTTCCACGAACTCGGGGACACCCTGGACTGGTCGGCCGACGACGTCCGGGTCGCGAAGCTGTCGATCATCGCGGCGCTGGTGGTGCTGGCGGCCGAACTCGTCGCGGTGGCCGTGGCCAGCGCGATGACGTTCGGTGCGGCAAGTCCGGCCGCGTTCGCGGCGGAGGCCGCCACGCAGGTCACCGTACGGATGATCATGCGGCAGCTGATCACCTCGATCCTCAGACGCGCCGCCGTCGGCGCTCTGAAGGGCGCGGCACAGGGTGCCGGCCTTCAAGCAATTCTGGAGACTGCCGTCCAGGTGTACGAGAACAAGGAAGGACGACGCGACGGATACGACCTCGGTAACATCGCCGAGGCCGGCGCGAAGGGTGTAGTCAGCGGGACCGTCGAAGGTGCGCTCAACGGTGTCGTCGGCATCGAGAAGATATACGACCCTCGCGGTGTCGTCACGGGATACGTCGGCGCCGAGGCGCAGAATGCGACGGTCGGAGTCAACCGGGCACCCGGATTTGTCGTGGATGAGGCACTTTCGCGAACAGGGCTCGACGATGCGATCGCCGACCTCAGCGGGCAGCCGGATGGGGACACACGATCGTGAGCGAAACCTGGACACTTCACGCGCGGGGGCCGGTTCCGGTAGGCCCTGAGCGATACCCGTCGCCTCGCCGACTCCGTCGCACGTTGGCATTCGTGATCGATGCCGGCCTCCATCTCGGCGCCGCCGTTCTCGCCGATAGCGTCGGGGGCGCTGTACTTCCACCCGAGGACTCCATGGTGGCGCTTGCTGTCGCCGTTGGCACGTGGATGCTGTTGTCCTTCGTGCACCGCACCGTTGTTCAATCGATCTATCACGTCACTTTGGGCAAGTGGCTTCTCGGTTTGTGCGTCATCCGACCAGCGGACGGTCGATGGCCCACCTTCGGCGCTCTGGTGTGGTGCTGGGTCCTGGGATTCGTGGCATTTCTGTTCCAGAACACACCCACCGAGGGCAAAGACGGGTTTCCGCTCGTGGTACGCCGCAGGGACGTTCACCAATAGGCGGCTTCGCCACCCGTGCGTGCGAAAGGAGTCCCTGGACTCGTCAACCACTCACGGGCGGCGGCGCCGCACGTCGTCGACGTAGAACAGGATGAGGGCGACGGTGAGGAGGGCGGCGGGGATCCAGGCGGCGGATCCGCCGAAGTAGCGGGTGGCGTACGCGCCGAGAACGGCACCGCCGGCGAAGCTGCTGATGATCGCGGCGTACACCCGGGTGTGCTGCCGTGATTCGGGGACCTTCTCGATGAATCCGGCGTACGCCGCTTCGGTGAAGCGCATGAGGTTGCCGGTGGTGGCGACGGCGATGTACGACAGCGATCCGATGGTGCGGAACAGGCCGAATTGCATGGCCGCGACGAACGCGATGGGAACGGTGACGAGCGCGTTGGGGACGTCCGGGGGGACGAACGCGACCGCGACGAGGACGACGATCTGCGCGACCATCGCGATCCGGATCGGGTGGTCGAAGACGCTGTGGGCGAGTTCGCCCTTGAGCAGGTGCGCGAATGCGACGCCGACGATGAACGCAAGGATCGGCCACAGGTGTGCGCGTGCGGCGTGGAAGTGTCGCTCGGACAGGTCGATGGCCATGAGGATGACGTTGCCGGTCTGGGCGTTCGCGAAGACGCCGCCACGGCTGACGTAGGTGTAGGCGTCGAGGAAGCCACCCGCGGCGGTGAGGAGCAGCGCGAACCGCAGCGTCGTGGATGTCTTCGGCAAGTCCACCTGACCACCCCTACCGTCGCGGGTCTGCTTGCAGCCTAGAGGTCGGAGGCGAGCGGGATCTCGTTCTCGGCCCGATCCGACATCCATTCGCGCAGTACTTTCGTGGCGATGACGTCGTCCTCGTTGTATTGCAGGAGTCGTTCGCGCTGTGTGAGGTCGGGTTCGCCGTCGTAGCCGACGGCTTCGCGGTACCAGCTCATCGATGCTTCGCCGCCGGCGTCGGCGTCGCGCCACCGGAATCCGGCGACGGGGGCGATCTTCTTGAGGCCCTTGCCGCCGGGGCAGATGAACTGGTCGCTGACGGCCTGGTAGATGTCGACCCATTGTGGGCTGTCGATGAATTCGCGGATCTCGGCTTCGGTGGGGATTCCGGGTGCCCCGGCGAACCGGCGGGCGGAGTCCAGCAACCATTTGTCCTCGGCGGACCGTGAATAGCAGTAGGCGGCGAAGGTTCTGCCGCTCAGCGCCGCCGCTTCCCGCTCCGCCATCAGCCACGTCCAGAATTCCGCGAACGACCGCGCCTCGTCCTGGGTCGGCACCGGATCCCAGCTGACGAACGGCCGGTACGCGGACACGCCGTCCACGTTGAGCAGCGTCCCCCACAGGTAGGCGCCGTGTTCTTGGTAGCTCTCCATGTCGACGTCGACCTCGACGTCGGCGCGTGTCACCCGGATCTCGGGGAAGCGTCGCACCAGCGGCGCCCCCGCGAGCCAGGCCTTGGCGGTGACGACGGCGTCCTCGAACGCGCCGTGCGGCCAGTCCTCGAGGGGTTCGCGGTCCCACGCCGCGAGGTCGTCGATGGTGTGGCATCCCGCGTCGCGCAGCATGTCGGCCCGGGAACCGGTGGCCACCAGGCTGACGTCGTGGGTCTGTGTGAGCTGTTCCTCGCATCCGGGCCACCACGGGCACGAACGGCATTCGCCGACCCGGGACGGCACGGTCGCCGATTCGCCGCGGGCGACGGCGAGCCGGTCGGCGAAGCGTTCGTCGTAGTCGTCGAGGATGGTGGTGAGGTCGTGCACGTAGATGACGTCGGAGCCGTAACCGATGGCGCCGGCCACCAGGGCGGGGCTCGCCAGCCCGTGCCGCTCGAGCATTCGGTAAACCTGAGCGACGCGCATCTGGTCGCGGACCTGGCTGCGGGGCTTCCGCGTCGAGTCCTCCTGCGGTTTCCATTCGAACATTCCCGATGTCACCGCGCCGCGGCCGGGATCGGTGACCTTGTGGTTGACGACGATCACCGGGATGTACCCACCGTGGTCCTCGTCGCGGAGCAGGATCTCGCAGCGGGCCCTCCGGCCGGCGTCGCGGTCGAGAGGGAGCACGGCTCCCCAGATGCGGTCCGCGCCCGCCTCGCATGCGGCGAGCGTGTCCTCGGCGCGCCGGCGCAGGCTCTGCTCGGTGTCGATCTGCACCCACCGTTCCGGTGCGTGCTCGGTGAGGGTCCGGCGGACGTCTTCGCGTTTGGCGGCCGCGGCATCCTGCCGTTGGCGGACGCCCGGGTCCTCCGGCGCGGCCGCGAGTTGTTCGGGGAACGCCGCGTCGAGGTGCACCCGGTGGCGGCACCGCGTCAGGGCGCTGGCATCGATCACCGTCCCCGACACCTTTCCGGGAGAGGCGTCGGGTTCTGATTGCTGACCGATATGGGAACACACGATGACGAAGATTATGTGCTCCCCTAGGCTGATCCCGAAGCACCGGATGCAGTTGGTAGCGTGGGCTCCGCTGAAACACCAGGAAAAGGGGTCTTTTCGATGGGGTTGTTGAAGAAACGTAAGTCCCGAGCCACCCGCAAGGCGGAAGCCAAGGCACTCCGGCACAAGGCTGGGGTGGAGGCGAAGCTGAGCGCGAGGAACGAACGGAAACGCGACAAGCAGGCCGCGAAGGCCGGGCGCAAGCTCGAGGCCGCCGAGCTGAAGTCGCTGAAGAAGGTCGAGAAGGCTCAGATCGCTGCGTTGAAGGCCGAGGAGAAGGCCGCCGCCCAGAAGGGTTTCACCGTTGCCTCCGTCCGCAAGTACCTCGGCGTCGCTCGACTGCTGACGCCGGTGCTGCTGCCGATCGCCTACCGCGCCGCCACCGTCGTGCGCGGGCAGATCGACGCCCGGCGTGCCGACCGGATGGGCATCGACGTCGACCAGCTCGCCAACTTCACCGGGCACGGCGCCAAGCTCAGCGCCCGCATCGCCGGTGCCGAAAGCACCACCACGGAGATCCTCGCGCAGAAGCCGGACGACGCGGAGACGCAGAAGTTCGCCGCCGCCATCCGCGACCGCCTCAGTGATCTCAACACCGCCGTCCGCGCGGCCGAGCAGATGCCGCAGGCCCGCCGCAAGGCCGCCCATCACGCCATCTCGTCCGAACTCGACGGAGTCGAAGCCGATCTCCTCGCCCGCCTCGGCGTGCGCTGAACGACCCGACCACTCGATGTCCCCGCCCGCCCCGCCGCGACCGCCACCCTTCGTGGGTCGGCGGTCGGTGCGCTCGTCGCCGGTCTCGCGGTCGCGGCGCACGGCATCGGCGGGGGCGGCCTTCACGAATCCGCGGCCCTGACCCTGCTGCTCGTCACGTGCAGCGGTGTCGGCGCGGTCACCGCACAACTGCCCGCCCGCTTCCACGGACCGCTCGCACTCGTGGCGGCCCTCGGCGCCGGCCAGGTTGCCGCGCACTTCGCGCTCACGCTCACCTCGCACATGCACTCGGCGGTCCCCGCCGTGCCGATGGTCGCCGCGCACGCGGCCGCCACCGTCGTCTGCGCGCTGCTGATCGCCAACGCCGAGCGGCTGTACGGTCCCCTCGTCCACGTCTGGCGGGTGGTTCTGCGCGGTGAACCGCAACCCGTCTCGGCAGCAAAAACGGCGCACCTCCCCGCGCGTCCCGCGAATCCCGTGGACGCCCTCCTGCGCGCGAGCATTTCGCGTCGCGGCCCACCGGTCCTGGTCTGATTCTCATCTTTTCTCCCTTCAGACCTTTCAAAGGACCTTTGATGAATTCCCTCGTTTCCCGTGCCCTTTTCACGGCCGGTGCGGCCGGTGGCGCCATGCTGCTCGCGGCCGGTGTGGCCGCTGCCCACGTGACCGTCGTCGCCCCCGGCGCCGCGCAGGGCGGCTACTCCGTCCTGACGTTCCGCGTTCCCACCGAGTCCGAGACGGCGTCCACCACCAAGCTGACCGTCACGCTCCCCGACCTGAAGTCGGCCCGCACCACACCGATGCCGGGGTGGACGTCCGTCGTCGAGAAGGACCCGGCGTCCCAGGTCGCGAAGTCCGTGACGTGGACCGCCGACCCCGGTGTCGGTGTCGCGCCCGGACAGTTCCAGCAGTTCGAGCTGTCCGCCGGACCGCTGCCGGAGCAGGAAGACGTGTCGTTCCCGGCCACCCAGACGTACAGCGACGGGGAGGTCGTCAACTGGGATCAGGCGGAAGGCCCCGACGGCGCGGAGCCCGACAAGCCGGCCCCCACCCTCACCCTCGCCGCGGCGAGCGGTGAAGACCACAGCCACGACGCCGGCGGCGCCACGACGTCCGAGGAGACCGAGACGACGGCGTCCGGCACCGACGACACGGCCCGCTGGCTCGGCGGCATCGGTCTGATCCTGGGCGCGCTCGGTGCGGCACTCGGTCTCGGCGCAATGGTCCGGAGCCGTCGAAAATGAGAAGGCACACCACTGTCACGTCGGTGAAGGTGATCGCGGTCGGACTGCTGACGATGCTCGCGAGCATGCTCGGCGCCGGCACCGCTCTCGCCCATTCCGTCGTGATCAGCTCCACCCCCGAGAACGGCGCGGAGATCGCGTCCGGTCCGGAACGGGTCAGCGTCACGTTCAACGAGGCGCTGCAGGAATCGTTCGCGTCGCTGACCGTGGTGGGACCCGACGGGAACCTGTGGACCAAGGGCGACCCCGTCGTCGAAGGGCCCACGGTCAGTGCCGAACTCGGCGAGCTGGGACCGGCAGGCGTGTACACCGTCGCGTTTCGCGTCACCTCCGCCGACGGGCATCCGGTGAGCGGCACCCGCACGTTCACCCTCACCAAGGAGGGGTCGGGCACACCCGGCGCCGCCGCCGACAGCTCCGGTGAATCCGGCAGCGGCGGAGTTCCGCTGTGGCCGTTCATCGTTGCCGGGGTGGTCGTGTTCGGCGGCGGACTGTGGTTCGCCCTCCGCAAGCCGCGCGGCGAGAACTGAGCGCGGTGGGTACGGCGCGACAGTCGTGGCTGCTGTTCGCCGTACCCACGTCGCTCGTCGGGGTCGCCTGCGGTTGGGCGCTGGCGCAACCGGAAGACCCGTCACCGTCGAGCGCGGTCCGGGCGCTGTGCCTGGTGCTCGGTTCGGCGGTCCTCGGGCTCGCTGCGCTGGGCTGGTGGAGTCGTGCGGACAGCCGTCCCCTCGTGCGGGACCAACGGCTGTGGCGGTTGTCGACCGCGATCGCCGGCGCGTGGATGCTCGCCGAGGCCGTGCTGCTGTCGATGACGGCGGCGGAGGCCGACGCCCTGGAGTTTTCGCAGTTGTCGGTCGGACGGTTCGGCGCGTACGTGACCGAGATCAGTGCGGGACGCGTCGACCTCGCCGTTCTCGTGTGCACGGCCACGGCCACCGTGTGGTCAGCGGTCGCGTTCCGCCGCAGCGATGCCCGGCTCCCCGTCCCGGTGGTGGTGCTCGCGGCACTGGCCCTGGTGGCCCGGCCGATCACCGGCCACATGTCGCAGCAGGTTCTCGGCTCGGTCCTCGACGTCGTCCACGCGCTGTCCGCCGCCGTGTGGTTCGGGCTCCTCGCCGCGCTCGCCCTGATGCTCCGGTCGCGTGGGGACTGGTCGTCGTGGCTGCCGCGGTACTCCGTCGTCGCGTGGCGGTGCGTGTGGCTGCTGACCGCGACCGGTGTGATCGACGCGGCCGTCCGGCTGGGTGGGGTGACGCCCCTGTTCGACACCGGCTACGGCCGCATCGTGCTCGCCAAGGCGGTGGCGTTGGCGGCGCTGCTCGGGCTCGGCTGGTGGTGGCGGCGAACGTGGGTCGTCCAGGCCGCCGCGCACCGGATCACCGCGGAAGGGTCCCTGCGGCGCGCGATCGTCGAGGTGGTGGTGATGGCCGTTCCGTTCGGTCTCGCCGCCGCTTTGGCCACCACCGCCTAACCCGTGAGTACTTGTTAACCACGGGCGGTTAACAAGTACTCACGGGCGCAGCAGGAGCTTCCCGCGGCTGCCGCCCTTCTCGCCGGCGCGCTGCGCGTCGGTCGCTTCGGCCAGAGGGAACGTGCGGGCCGGCGGGAGGGCCAGCTTCCCGTCCACGACGAGGGCGCCCAGCCTGCGCAGTGTCTCCGCGCTCCGGTCGCCGGCGTTGCCGGACGAGAAGGTGATTCCCAGCCCGAACGCGGCACCGTCCGACAGTGTCACGATCCGGTCGGTGCCCCCGCGCAGGTCCATCGCCGCGTCGAGCCCGCCGAAGCCGAGGTCGAGGACGGCGTCCACGCCGTTCGGGGCGAGTTCGCGGACCCGGTCCGCCAGTCCCTCGCCGTACGTCGTGGGGGTCACGCCCAGCTCCCGCAGCGTGTCGTGGTGTTTCTCGCTCGCGGTGCCGATCACAGTGACTCCCGCGTCCAGCGCCAGTTGCGCCGCAATGGTTCCCACCGCACCCGAGGCGCCGTTCACCAGCAGCGTCTCACCGGACTTCAGCCGCAGGAGCCGCAGCCCGCGATCCGCGGCCTCGCCCGCCACGGGGATGGTGGCCGCGTCCGTCCAGCTCAGCCCTTTCGGTTTCGGCACGACTATCGAGGCGAGCGCGTATTCGGCGTAGCCGCCGGTGTCGGACCAGCCGAACACGTCGTCGCCCACCAGCACACCGGTCGCGTCCGGCCCGACCGCGTCGACGACGCCGGCGACCTCGCTGCCGGGGATCTTCGGGAACTGCACGGACATCACCTCGGCCATCGATCCCGACCGCAGCTTCCAATCGATCGGGTTGACGCCTGCGGCCCTGATGAGGAGGCGCACCTGGTTTCCGGTGGGCTCGGGTACCGGAACGTCGTGGATCTCGAGCACCTCGGGACCGCCGTAGGACGAGTAGGAGACTGCCTTCATGGTCTGGTTCGAATTCGTCATGCCCTCAATCTCGTCCTCGGCGGTCCGTCGCGCCAGGAGTTCGGCCGGACTTCGCTTCCCAGACCCTGTCAATTAGTTTAGCGCTAAGATATAGTGGTCGGAGCAGCCCACCGAGAAAGCGAGCCTCCATGTCCCTCACCGAAGTCACCGCCCACCACCCCTACAGCCCGGCCGTGGTCGCGGGCGGACTGGCGTTCGTCTCCGGCGCACTGTCCGTCGACGCCGAGGGCACCGCCGTCCCGGGCCGCACCGAGGCGCTCGACGCCGCCGTCGACCGCATGGTCGATCGTCTCGCCACCGTCGGCGGGCAGCTGCAGGACGTCGTCAAGCTCACCTACTACGTCACCGACCTGTCGCTGCGCGAGGAGGCGAACCGCCAGTTCGAGCGCATCTTCGACGAGCCGCGTCCCGCGCGCACGTTCCTCGAGGTGAGCAGCCTCCCCTACGGCGCCATCGCCGAGATCGACGCCGTCGCGGCGGTCGCGGCCCACTGACGGCACCGGCGTCCGGCCGCGCCGCGGGTCCCCGTTCGAGCAATCGACGGGGACCCGCGGCGTCGCCGTCACTTATGCTCGTTTCGATATCTTGGTACTAAACAGATGAGACCCTCGAGAATCCAGGAGGTGCGCCCGGTGACGCAACGCCCCGTTCCAGATCGCGATGCCGTCGACGACATCGTCGACCAGTGGGCCCACCAGTGGCCGGACCTGGATGTGAGTCCGCTGAAAGTGCTGGGGCGCCTGCACCGTTCGTATCTGCGGTACCAGTCGTCCCTCGCCGCGGTGTTCGAGGAGCACGGCATCAACATGGCGTCGTTCGACGTCATGGCCGCCCTCCGACGTTCGGGTCCGCCGTATCGGATGACGTCCGGACAGTTGGCGGAGTCCGCCCTCGTCACCACCGGGGGTGTGACACTGCGCGTCGACCGTCTCGAGAAGGCGGGACTCGTGCAGCGGGAGCGCGACGCCGAGGACCGCCGCATCGTGCACGCGCAACTCACCGACGAGGGTCTGCGGGTGATCGAGAAGGTCGCGGAGGCCCACTTCGCCAACGAGTCCCAGATCCTCAGCGGGATGTCGAAGGACGATCAGGCGGCGCTGGCCGAATTGCTCCGCAAGCTCGAGCACTCGATCGTCGAGAACCAGGCCCCCACCGCCTGAGCGGAAAACTCAGCTGGCCGCGCGGGCGGTCAGATCGGCGACCTCACCGAATCCGATGAATCGTTCGGATGCGGCCGTCATCTCCACGATGAAGCGTCGCTGTTCGTCGGGCGACGCACCGATCAGGCGCGCCGCACCCGTCCACTGCGCCTCGGCCAGTTTGCGGGCGAGTTGGGCGGGTTCGGCGCACGGCGTCGCGATGCCGGCCTGGTTGAGTCGTTCGATGAACCGGATGTACCGGCCGAGGATCCGGTTGTGTGCCGCCTCGAGTTGTTCGCCGATCACGGGGTCGACGGCCGCGCGGTCCTCGATCATCGTGAACAGGCGGCCGCTGCTGTAGACGGTCTCGATGAACGCGGCGGTGGCGGCGCGCAGGACGCTGCGCGGGTCCGCGTCCGGCGGGACCGGGATGCGCTGGGCCTCGACGAACGTGTCGAACACTTCCGCCGCGACGGCACGGAAGGCATCGTCGCGGGACGCGAACCGGGCGCGGAACTCGGCCTCGGACACTCCGGCCGCAGCGGCGATGACCGCCTCGGTGGTGCGCTCGTATCCCAGTTCGGCGAAGCACCGGCCCGCCGCTTCGATCAGCGCAAGCCGACCCCGATCGTCACCGTTCGTAAGCACCGCTCGCGCCTCCTCGCACCCGGCCGGCGCCCGACGTGTCGGCCGTCACACATTCTTAGTTGACATTTCACTCGAGTCAACCCGCGCGACCTTACGCCTCCTGGAGCGCCTTCGCCTGGGCCTCGGCCTGCGCCCGGTACAGCCTGCGGAGCCGGATGACGCCGAGGTCGTGCTGGTACAGGTTCTCCGCCTGGTCCGCGTCGAATGCCATCGCCTCGAGCATGGTGCGGTCCTGCTCGAGCACCACCCAGTGCCGTTCCTCGAGCTTCGTCCGGTACAGGAACCGCCAGACGTCGCGCTCCCAGCCCTCGACGCGGCGGTACCGCCAGAAGAACACCGCGGTGGTCTCGGCGTCGATCGGCGTTCCCATGCCGACGATGCCGAACGACCCGCCCGGGCCCGCGGTCGGCGGGTACGGGATCTCGAGGTCCACCCAGTCGATGCCGGTCCGGCAGAATTCGACCCAGTCGAAGTTCACGCCCCGCTGGTCGGTCTTCTCGAAGAAGAACCCGCGGTCGGTTTCGCGGATCCGGAACTTCGCGGACGTCTCCCCGCCGAACATCGAATGCGATTCCCGGTGCAGGAACGCCCCGTGCATCGGGTCGAGCAAATTCTCCAGCGTGAACCGCCACGGCGCCTTCCACTCCGCGTAGCAGAGGAAGTGCGAGATGCCGTCGTCGGTGAGGCGCTCGGGCAGTTCGAGGGGTGCGGGTTCGGCGTCGGGGTCGGTGCCGAACCAGGCGAGCACGGCGCCGGCCACTTCCTGCACGGGGAGGCTGGTCACCAGCCGCTTGCCTTCGAGGTTGCAGCCGGGCATCCCGGGGACGGAGACGACGGTGCCGCCGCCGTCGACCTGCACACCGTGGTACTGGCAGGCGACGCGGTCGCCGAGGTGCTGCCCCTGCGACAGCGGGGCGCCGCGGTGCGGGCAGCGGTCGGCGAGCATGCGGAGGGTGCCGTCGGACTGGCGGAACAGCAGCCAGTCCTCGCCGAGGCGGCGGATCTTCTTCATGTCGCCGCGCGCGACGAAGTCGGACGGGCACACCGCGTGCCACTGGTCGCGCATCCCGGTCGCGAAGATCTCGTCGCCGGTCAGTGCCGCCTTGTGCAGTCGGTTCACCATGTCAGGCCCCCATCCGTCGGATCTCGTCCGTGAAAGTGTCGGTGGTCCAGGCGTCGCCGCCGGGACTGTGGATGCCGAGGGCGTTCAGGCCCTTCACCAGGCCTTCGAGGTGGTGCACCCCGGTGCCGAAGACCTCTTCGATCGCCCCGGCCAGTTTCCGTTCGTACGGGGTGGGCGCCGCGCCGGACTGGCGTGGTTGCAGATACAGGCTCATGGTTCTTCCCTTCTAGAGATCCAGCACGAGCTCGTCGGAGCGGGCGCGGGAAACGCAGATCATGATGGTGGTGCCGGACTCCTGCTCGGAGCTGGAGAGCAGGGAATCGCGGTGGTCGGGGGTGCCGGCGAGGACGCGGGTTTCGCAGGTCCCGCAGATGCCTTCGCGGCAGGAGTTGGGGACGTCGACGCCGGATTCCTCGAGGGTTTCGAGGATGGTCCGGTCGGGTGCGACGGTGGCGGAGATACCGGATCGTTCGCAGATCACGCGGACGGGACGGTCGCCGGCGAGGGTGTCGGCGGGGATCTCCTTGGCCTTGAACCGCTCGAGCCGGATCGCGCCGTCCGGCCAGGAGCCGGCGTACCCCTCGACCGCGCCGAGCAGTCCCTCGGGGCCGCAGGCGTAGACGAGCGTCTCCGCGCGGGCGGTGCCGAGGATGCCGGCCAGGTCGAGGATGCCGTCGGCCTCCTCGGTGACGACGTGGACGCGGTCGCCGTACGGGGACAGCTCGTCGAGGAACGCCATCGACGAGCGGGCGCGGCCGCCGTAGTGCAGTTCCCATTCGGCGCCCATGCGTTCGGCCTCGCCGATCATCGCGAGGATCGGCGTGATGCCGATGCCGCCGGCGATGAACACGTAGCGCGGCGACGGCAGGAGTTCGAAGTTGTTGCGGGGTACGCTCACCGACAGACTGTCGCCGGGCCGCAGCGTCTCGTGGACGTGCCGCGAACCGCCGCGGCCGGTCACCTCGTGGAGGATCGCGACGCGGTACCCGGTCTTGTCGTCGGGGTCTCCGCAGAGGGAGTACTGACGGATCGTCCCGCGGTTCAGGTGCAGGTCCAGGTGGGCGCCCGGCGTCCACCGGTCGACCGTGCCGCCGTCCTGCCGTTCGAGGCGGAGCGAGACGACGCCCGAGGACTCGACCCGCATCTGACGCACCATCATGGGGACGGTGTCTGCGTCTGTTGTCATCGCTCACTCCCAAGCTCGACCCGAAGGCATAGTTCCTTAGTGCTCAATAATTTAGCACTAAGATGTATTCTGCGCCACAGTCGAGGGGAAATTTCCGGGTCGGCTATTCGGCTTCGCGGTATCGCGCGGTCTGCTGCGACGGCCAAGAGTCCCACTCCGCCACAGCTTCCGCGGCCAATTCGGAGGGCATCCCGATCGGTGCCGTCGAGACCGACCGCCCACGAGTACCGGGTCGACCCGCCCGTACTCTCCGCGCGAGTGACGGAGCCGTCACGACCCACGAACGCTCTGGCGACCGGTGCCTGAATAGCGACTCCCTGCCCAACCACCTCGGCGTGCATACCGCTGGCTGTCCAGCCCCTGCCGTCCAGGTGGAGATGCTCGAGGTCGGCCCACGTTTCGTTCAATTCGCCCCGTCAATCCACGGCGTACCTGACAACCTGGACGCTCTGGCGCGCCCGATGACTACCTGCGCCGATCGCTTGATTCGTCGATCCTCAGCCCACGGCCCCAGGATCGCCTGAGAGCCAGGCTCCCGTTCGTCAGCTGTCATCTACAGTTCTGTCCACAGCGCACTGCGATCGCGCTACGATCCGCCGGTGACATTCGCCCTCGCGATGGCCCTCCTCCGGCTCGAATACCGGCTGGCGCGGTTGCCGCTGCAACTGGTCGAGGACGTCGCCGTCTCGCACCTGGACGAACAGGCACCCTCGCGGCTGGCCTTCGAACAGTTCCTCATCGACTGCGACCGCGCCGCCGCCTACCTCCTCAACGACGAGAACGCGGCAAGGCGCGCCGCCGACCTGAGACGGCACACCACCGCCGTCGGAGTGATCATTGCCCGCCAGCAGCGGCGCGCCGCTCACGAGACCGTGATCCTGCTCGCCGAGCAGCGCGCACGGTTCGTTGAACGCCGCCGCAGACGCCCCAGGGGCACCGACCCGGCCTGAACAAACAGCTCCCGGTACGCGGAGATGTGCGAGGGCTAACGCCAGCGCTCCCTCCACCGATACATATAGTGGTCGACCCCTCCAGGAAGCGAGAGGTCGACCACGAAGACAGTCGGGGAACCAACCGACACGAAGAAGGTGATCGTAATGGGTTCCGCTGGAATTGATTTCAATCTGGCGTTCCAAGCATTCCTGCACTGGCTGCACGTCATGTTCGGCCTGAACGTCGGCGTATAGGAGCGCCCTCCATGATCGACTCCCCGGGTTGCATCATCGTCGGGGGTCGATCGCCGTTTCTCCCATACAAAAACTGGTAGAAACATGGACGGAAAGGACTGTGCGTCAATACATTCGGCGCACTCGCAGCAGTAACCCTCGCCTCAGAGTGCAGCGACAGCGGTGGCGGCGACACAACCGAACAGGTCGCAGCCACACTGATGGGAGCAAGCATCGAAGCCTACTGCCTCGAATACACAGCAGGATGGGGAAAGTAAGCCAAGGCCAACTCTGAACCGACGGAAAGAATGGGCGATAGTGCCGACTACAAATGTCCTGCCGTCAGCGACTGTCTCCTAACCGGTTCCATTCACACGTCCGTTCAGGCCGCGGCCAATTCCAACGGCACCTGCCAGGCGTCGTATTCGTAGACCCAGTCGCCGTTGCCCGCGACCTTCAGCCACTCGTTGGACCGGGAGCCCCGCTGGATGCGGGAGGTCCGCTGCAGCCGGGTCTCCTGGTAGGTCTGCAGGGCGACTGCGGGGTCGTCGAACAGGCTCAGGCAGCGGGACAGGACGACGGCGTCTTCGATGGCCATACCGGCGCCCTGCGCCATGAACGGCATCATCGGATGTGCCGCGTCGCCGAGAAGCACGGCGCGCCCGTCGGTCCACGACGCCAGCGGGTCGCGAACGTAGAGAGCCGATTTCAGGACGTCGTCGCACGCGTCGAGCAAGGCTCGTGCCTCGGGGTGGAAGTCGCGGTACAGCTCGCGCAGTTCGGTGACGGAACCGGGTGTGGTCCACGATTCCTCGGTCCACTCCTCCTGGCCGCAGGTGGCGAAGACGAAGATGTCCTTGCCCTGGTTGAGGGGGAACGTCACGATCTGCGTCGCACTGTCGGGGCCCCACCACTTGGTGAAGCAGTCGAGGTTCGGCAGGTTGCCGACGCGTTCGGTGGGGACGACGGCGCGGAACGCCACGACCCCTGTGAACGTCGGCTGTTCGCGCCCGAGCAGCGAGGTCCGGACCGCCGAGTGGATGCCGTCGGCACCGACGATCACGTCCGCGGAAACGGCACTGCCGTCGGTGAACTCGATGCGGCCGTCCGCGACGCCGCTGACGCGGCGACCCATTTCGACGACACCCGACGGCAACCGGTTCTCGAGCGCGGACATGAGGTCGCCCCGGTGCATGGTCAACTGCGGTGCACCGTACTGCTGTTCCGCGCTGTCGCCCATCGGCAGCCGGGACGTCTCGGCTCCGGTGTCCCACGTGCGGCTGATCCGGAACTGCGGCCGGGCGGCGGAGTCGCGGATCGCCGGTCCGACGCCGAGTCCGTCGAGCGCCCGGACCGCGTTCGGGGTGAGGTTGATGTCGGCGCCGACGCGGGCGAACTGCCGCGTCTGCTCGTAGACCGTGACGTCGAGACCGAACTTGCGGAGGGCGATCGCCGTCGCCAGTCCGCCGATGCCGCCGCCGCAGACGGCGACCGTGGTCACTGTGCACCCTTTCCGGGCACCGTGACGGGCGGCGTGAACGGTGCCGGCATGTCGCCGTAGGCGTCGAGGTCGACCTCGACGATCACGGGGGCCTGCCGGGACACGGCGTCGGCGAGCACGCTGTGCGCCTCGGCCGCGCCGCCGATTCGCAGGTAGGGCACGCCGATCGACTGTGCCAGCAACGGGAAGTCGGGGGTGACGAGGTCGACGGCGTACGTGTCTTCGCCGCCGCCCTGCTGCATGTTGCGCAGCACGCCGTAGCCGCCGTCGTTGAACACGAGCAGCACCAGCCACGGCTTCTCCTGCGCCATGGTGAGGATCTCGCCGAAGTGGACGGCCAAGCCGCCGTCGCCGACGAGGGCCAGGGTGGGGCGGGTCTCGTCGGCCAGTGCGGAACCGATAGCCATGCCCAGGCCCTGCCCGATGCCGCCGCCGCGGGGGAAGACGTTGGACCTGGGGTCGAACATCGGCAGCAGCCGGTTGCCCCAGGAACTGGACGCGATGGTGACGTCGCGGGCGATCACGGAGTCCTTCGGGAACGCGGCGCGGACGGCGTCGCACAGCACGGCGTGGTCGCCGAGTCCGGCGCGCTGCCGGGTGCGGACCAGTTCCCTTGTCGCCCGCGCGCGTTCGGTCCACGACGCGTCGACCGGGGCCAGTTCGGACAGCGAGCGCAGGAACGTCGCGACGTCGGCGGTCACCCCGGCCTGCGCCGGGTACACGCGTCCGATCGCGGCGGCGTCGAGGTCGACCTGTACGTGCGCGGCGGGGACGGGCATGGAGTAGTCGCCGGTCTCGTTGGACCGGAAGTGGGTGCCCAGCGACAGCAGCAGGTCGGCGTCGGCGAGGAGTTCGCGCCCGGCTGGGGTGTTGCCGTAGTTGCCGATGCACAGCGGGTGGTCCTCCGGCACGGCGCCGCGCCCGGAGTTGCTGGTGAGCAACGGGACTCCCCACTGCTCCACCAGTTCGGTCAGCTCGGCACCGGCCGTGGCGACGCCGCCGCCCGCCCAGATCACCGGGCGTTCCGCCGACCGCAGCAGCGCGAAGGCGACGGCCAAGTCGTCGGCGTCCGGGGTGCGCAGCGGTTCGACGACCGGCTCGACCACGTCGATGACGTGCTCCGCGTACTGCAGGTCGATGGGCCATTCGATGCTCGACGGCCCGCCGGGCGCGGCGAGTGCGGCGGCGATACCTTCCCGCAACACCTTTCCGGCGCTGTCCGTGTCGAGGATGGTGGCGGCGTGCTTCGACGTCGCCGTCAACATCCCCAGCTGATCCTTGGTCTCGTGGATGAACCCGCGACCCGATCCCAGGTACCGGCTCTCGACGTTGCCCGTCACGTGCAGCACCGACGTTCCGGCGCTGAGCGATTCGATCAGCGACCCGGCCGCGTTACCGGCGCCCGTCCCGGTGCTCGTGATCGCACAGCCCAGTCCCCCGGTCGCCCGGGCGTATCCGTCGGCGGCGCTGACCGCGGTGGCCTCGTGCCGGACCGGCACGAACCGCAGGTGCTTGGCGACCGCCTGCACGAGGGGCTGGTTGTGCACGCTCACGATGCCGAAGACGGTGTCGACACCGGCTTCGCGCAGCACCTGGACGAGCAGGTCGCCCCCGTTTCCTACCGACATGGTGTTCCTCTCAGACATAGCGCGCGACGCCTCCGCAGACGTCGAGGCTGGTGCCCGTCACGTAGGACGAGCGGGGGGACAGCAGGGTCACGATCATGGCGGCCACCTCGTCGGCGCGGCCGAACCGGCCGAGGCCGATGCCGCGGTCCTGGGCGATCTCCGCCTCCCATTCGGCGAAGGTGGCGTCGGTGCCGGATTCCTCGTAGCGGCGGCGCCACTGACCGGTGTCGACCAGGCCGAGCGACACCGAGTTGACGCGGATGCCGTCGGCCGCGAGTTCCAGCGACAGCGACTTGCTGAGGTTCAGCAGCCCGGCCCGGGCGGCGCTGGTGGTGACCAGCCGCGGCTCGGGCTGGCGCGCGAGGACCGCCGAGATGTTGACGATGGACGCGGCGTCGGACTTGCGCAGCGCCGGCAACGCCGCGTCGACGGTGTTGAGGACGCTGGAGAACTTGAGGTCGAGTTCGTCGCGCCAGTCGTCGAGCGTCGCCTCACTGCGCGGGACCATGCGGGACTTGCCTGCGTTGTTGACCAGACCGTCGAGGCCGCCGAACCGGGCGACCCCGGCGTCGACGAGCGCGGCGATCGCGGCCGGGTCCCGGACGTCGCAGGACGCGGTCAGGACGCGGTCGCTGCCGGGCAGCGGCGCGATCACGGAGTCGAGCCGGTCGCGGTCGCGCGCGCAGGTGACGACGTTGGCACCCTCCTCGAGCAGCATTGCGACGGTGGCGAGCCCGACTCCCGAGCTTCCGCCGGTCACCAGGTGGGTGCGGTCTTTCAGTTGCAGGTCCACGACGTGGTCCCCTTCTCTAGTGCAGGACGAATCCGCCGTTGACGACGAGTTGCTGGCCGGTGATGTACGAGGCTTCCGGTCCCATCAGGAACGCGACGGCGCCGACGAGATCCGACGGCTGCTGCGGCCGTTCGAGCGCGCGATTGAGGCGGTACAGCTCGTGCCGGTGCTCCGGAACCTTCTGCGCCGATTCGCTTTCGGTCAGACCGGGCGAGACGGTGTTCACGGTGATGCCGTGCGGGCCGAGGTCGCGGGACATGGCGCGGGTCAGCGCGGCCACCCCGCCCTTGGATGCGATGTAGTGGGCGAGTCGCGGCGAACCGTACAGGGCGGCGTCGGAGCCGATGGTGACGACTCGTCCGCCTCCGTTCCCGATGATGGAGGGAACGATCGCCCTGCTCACGAGGAACGTGCCGCGCAGGTTGACGCCCAGCACACGGTCCCACTCGTCGATGTCGAGTTCGTGAATCGGTTTGCCGCCCACGCCGTCCGCGAGGGCCGCGTTGTTGACGAGGCCGTACAGCGGGCCACCCGAGGTGACGGTGGCCGCCATCGCGTCGACGGACTCCGCATCGCGGAGATCGACCCGCACGAACTGCGCCTTCACGCCGTCCGCGCGCAGGCATTCCGCCGCGGCCTCGCCCCAGTCCTCGCGGATGTCGGCGAGCCACAGGGTGGCGCCGTCCTCGCCGAGGCGGCGGGCCAGGGCGAGGCCGAGACCCCGCCCCGCCCCGGTGACGAGGACGCTGCGTCCGTCGAGACTCACGGTCAGTCCCGGGTGACGCCGTGCATGGCCGACGTCTCGGGGTACGTCGGGATCTGCGGCTTCTGGGCGCCGATGATGACGCAGAACAGGGCGTCCTTGTCGCCGTTGTTCTTCAGGCTGCGGGGCACCCCCGCCGGGACGACGATCATGTCGCGGTAGCCGAGGGTGCGCTTCTCCACCTGGCCGTCGCGGTGGACGCCGACCTCCACCTCACCCTCGAGGACGAAGAAGGCCTCTTCCGCGTCGTGGTGGGTGTGCTCCGGGCCCTCGGCGCCGGGGGGAAGCAGCATGTTGGAGAACGTGAATCCGCGCGAGCCGATGGTGCGGTTGTCATTCTCGTGGTTGCCGGTCGCGCCGGAGCCCACGTAGCGGATCTGCGCGCGCTTGAACTGGTCGCCTGCCTTGGCCTGGAAGCCCAGGGTGTCCCAGTCCTCGTGGCGGGAACCACGGGTGAGGATCAGCGAGTCGGTGAATTCCTTCAGATCGGCGGTGCCGTATTCGAGTGTCATGTCGTGCTCCTTCTCTAGAGGTGGTTGCGCAGGCGTTCGGTGATGTGGATGAAGGACTCGACCCAGGCGTCGAACGCGTCCGGTCGCTCCTGGTTCGCGAGGTGTCCGGCACCGCGGATGGTGACGAACACGGCGCCCGGAATTCCGCCCGCGAGAACCTGACTCGCGGGAACCCCGGTCACCCCGTCCTCATCCCCGCCGAGGACGAGGGTGGGGACGTCGATCTTCGGCAGATCGGCGGTGTGGTCGGTGGCGGCCATCGACTCGGCGGCGTACCCGTAGCCGGGCAGCCGGATCGACGACGCCATGATCGCCGTCGCGTTCGCCGTCAGTTCGTCATCGGCGGTTCCGGACAGCAGTCGCGGGGCACGTTCGGCGGCAAAGGCTTCCGCGCCCTCCTTTTCCAGGGTCGCGGCCCGGGCACGCATCCGGTCGGCAGCCTCGCCGTCTGCTCCCGAGCCGACGGTGGAACTGCCGAGCAGCAGACTCCGCACGAGGCCGGGGTGACGCAACGCCAGCCGGGTGGCGATCACGCCGCCCCACGACATTCCGAGGACGTGCGCCCCCGCGTCGCCGCAGCGGTCGCGGATCACGTCGGCGGCGGCGTCGGCGTAATCGTCGAGGTCGAACGGACGTCCCGGATCCTCGCTGCGACCGTAGCCGGGAGCGTCCCAGGCCAGCAGTCGCAACGATTCCGCGAGTTCGTCGAACTGCGGCGCGAAACTGTCTGCGCTGCCGCCGATTCCGTGCAGCATCAGCAGCGCGGGACCGGAGCCGGATTCGACGACGTGCGTCACGACGCCCGCCCGAGGTCGAACCGCTCGAACGCCCCGGGGTCGGGGACGCCGGCCATGTGGTCGCGGACCTGCTTGGACGGCGGGCCCGCGGTGCCCCACAGGTCGGAGAGTTCCGGAACCCGGCGCCACACCTTGCACAGCCACCGGTCCTCGTCGACCTGCGCGATGCCGGACGTGTACTCGCACACCAGCCCCGCCGGGTCGGCGAAGTAGGAGAACGTGTTGTCGCCGGGACCGTGCTTGCCCGGGCCCCACAGCGGCACGGTGCCGTGGTGACGCAACCGGCCGATGCCGCGCATGAAGTGATCCACGGTGGGCATCTCGTAGGCGACGTGGTTCACCGACGTCCACTCGGCCTGGTTGAACGCGATACTGTGATGGTCGGTGTTGCAGCGCAAGAACGCCATCTGGTGCTCGGACCAGTCGGAGACCCGCATCCCCAGGATGTCGCAGTAGAACGTCACCGCGGCATCGATGTCGACGGTGTTGAGCACGACGTGCGTGACGCCCACAGGGACGGCGTCGTCGCGGCCGAGCTTCGGGACCGCGAGCGCGTCGGCAAGCAGTTCGACGACACGACCCTCGGGGTCGACCAGGCTCACGCCGTAGCCGCCACCGAGGTCGTCGACCGGCCCCGGGCCGCTGACGATCGGGACGCCGCGCAGTTCGAGCCTGCGGGCGGCCTCGTCGACCTCGGCGGGTGTGGCGACGGCGAACGTGATGCGGCCGAGTCCGTTCCGTTCGGCCTGGGTGAGTTGCAGCGCGTGGTGGTGCTCGCCGGTCCCCCGCAGCCAGGCACCGTCCGTGCCCTGCTCGACCACGCGCAGTCCCCACACCTCCGAGTAGAAATCGGTGGATTCGAGGCTGGCCTGTGTGCGCAGTTCGACGGAGCGCAGGCACCGCAGCCGGGCTATGGGTTGGTTCATCGCAAGCCTCCAGTTGCTTAGGTCTCAATATCTTAGCGCTAAAGTAATAGGTCGTACAGAGGTGACGCGAATTTCTTTCCGGACGACCTATTTACATCAGTCCGCCCAGGGGTTGGGTTCCTCGTCGAGGCCCCAGTAGATGCTCTTCTGCCGCGAGTAGGCGGCGATGCCGCTGCGGCCCTTCTCCACCCCGAGTCCGCTCTCCTTGACGCCGCCGAACGGCGTGGAGATGCTGAACTGCTTGTACGTGTTGATCCACACGGTGCCGGCCTGGAGTCGGCGGGCGAGTTTCCAGGCGCGGCGGTAGTCGCCGGTCCAGATTCCCGATGCCAGCCCGAACACCGAATCATTCGCCTGCGCAACGAGGTCCGCTTCGCCGTCGAACGGCAGCACCACCAGGACGGGTCCGAAGATCTCCTCCTGGCACGTGCGTGAGCTGTTGGGCAGTCCGTCGATGATGGTCGGCAGGTAGTACGCGCCGTCGCGCAGTCGCTCGTCGTCGGGGATCGCCCCGCCGCACAGCACTCGGCCGCCTTCTTCGCGCGCGAGGTCGACGTACGCGGCGACGCTGTCGCGGTGCCTGCGGTGGACCATCGGCCCGACCTGGGTGTCGGGGTCACGGCCGGGTCCGAGTCGCAGTCGCTGCGTCTTGGCCACCAGCTTCTCGACGAACTTGTCGTAGACGCGGCGGTCGACGAACAGGCGGGATCCGGCGATGCAGCTCTGTCCGGTGGACGAGAAGACCCCGTACATCACGCCGTTGACGGCGGCGTCGAGGTCGGCGTCGTCGAGGACGATGGTCGGCGACTTTCCGCCGAGTTCCAGCGACACGGGCATCAGCTTGTCGGCTGCCGCGTGGGCGATGGAGCGTCCGGTGTTGGTGCCGCCGGTGAACGTCACCTTTCCGACGCCGGGGTGGGTGACGATGGCGTCGCCGACCACCGAGCCCTTGCCCGGCAGTACCGACAGCAGCCCGGCAGGCAGTTGTGTTTGGTCGATCAGCCGCGCCAGTTCAAGGGACACCAGCGGCGTCCACTCGGCGGGTTTGAGGACGACGGCGTTGCCGGCCGCCAGGGCGGGGGCGATCTTCTGCGCGTCGCTGGCCACCGGCGAGTTCCACGGCGCGATGGCTCCGACCACGCCGATGGGTTCGAGAACGCTCATCGTGAGGAAGTTGCCGCGCGGGGTGGTGAGGTCGTCGTCGGCGGTTTCGAGGACGGCGGCGAAGTAGCGGAACGTGCCAGCCGCGCTGCCGACGAGTGCGGTGGTCTCGGCGACCGTCTTGCCGGTGTTGTAGCTCTGCAGCAGTGCGAGCCGGGACGTGTTCGCCTCGATGGCGTCGGCGATGCGGTGCAGGTACTTCGCCCGCTGGTGCGGGAGCAGCGCGCGCCACGCCGGGTCGTCGGCGGCGGCGCGGCCCTTCCGGACCGCCTCGTCGGCGTCGTCGGCGGTGGCCTGGTGGATCACCTGGAGGGTCTCGCCATTCGATGGGTCCGTGACCGCGAAGGCGGGGCCGCTCGCCTGCCGCCACTGCCCGGCGACGAGGATCCGGTCGGCGACCGGGACGAACGGCAGTGTCTGTGGTGCGGTGTCGAGAATGGTCACTGGGAGATCTCCTCGAGGGTCTTTTCGCGGGTTTCGACGGCGAAGAAGCCGACCACCAGGGCACCGATCAGGGCGACCGCAGAGAACATTCCGAAGACGACGGTGAGCGTGCCGCCGCCGTCGAGGATGGCGCCGACGGCGAGTGGCCCGACGATGATGCCGAGGCGTCCGCTCGCTCCGCCGATCGCGCAGCCGATGGCGCGCATCCGGGTGGGGTACAGCTCCGCGGTGTAGACGTAGAGCGCCATGTTGACGGCGAAGACGAACAGGGCGGATCCGGCCGACCAGAACAGGACCTTCGTCGCGGTGTCGGCGCCGGTGGCGGCGAGCAGGAAGAGCAGCGACGAGCACAGGACCATCGACGCGGTGATGCAGATGCGGCGTCCGAGGTTGTCGATGAGGAACGCGACGAGGATGCAGCCGAGCAGGCCGGCGACGCTGGTGACGATGCTGTAGTGCAGGGCGGTGTCGACGCTGACATCGAATGCGGACCGGTAGAGCGTCGGCAGCCAGGACGCGATGCCGTAGTTGACGAAGTAGGCGCAGCCCCAGATCGCGGCGAGCATCAGCGTGCGGCGCAGGTAGACGCCCCGGAATGCCTCAGCGAAGGTTCCGCGGCGCACGTCGACGGTGACGGACGGCAACGGCTGCGGAGCCGGGAGCGTCTTGCCGTACTTCTCGGTGATCTCGTTCTCGATGCGGGTCATGGCGTTGTGCGCGTCTTCGTGGCGGCCGCGGGACGCGAGCCAGCGCGGCGACTCGGGAAGCTTCCACAACATCGGCAGCAGCAGGACGGGCAGCGCACCGAGCGCGAACAGGATCTTGTAGCCGTAGTTCGGGACCACCCACGCCGACACGATCGCCGACATCACGAGCCCGACGGGGAAGATCACCTCGTAGAGCAGCACGAATCGTCCGCGTTTGTGGGCTTTGGTGATCTCGCCGATGTAGCTCGCCGCCACCGGGACCTCGGCGCCGAGGCCGATGCCTTGCACGAATCGGAAGACGAGGAAGAGCTCCAGGGAGTCGGTGAACGCCATGCCCAGGCTCATCACCGCATAGAGCGCGAGCGAGAAGATGATGACGTTGAGCCGGCCGACGCGGTCGGCGAACCAGCCGCCGGCGAGCGCGCCGACAAGCATGCCGATGCCGCCGATGGCGATCACCCAGGCGATGTCGCCGGGGGTCAGGCCCCACTTGGGAATGAGGACGGGGAGCGAGTACGCGATCATCAACTGGTCGAAGCCGTCGAAGAACGTGACGGCGCCGACGATGACGCGGGCCTTGATGTGCCACCTGCTCATCGGCAGGCGTTCGAGTCGGGCGCTGATCATCTCAGCTGTGGCAGCCATGGCGGGCGATACCGTCGTCATGAGCATCCTCAGGGTCGGGTCGAGGCATTTACTTAAGCCCTCAAAGGCTTACCGCTAAGATGTAATCTCACGCACATGAGAAACGTCAACCCTTGACTTTGGAAGAAACATATTGTTCACACCTGTGAGTACTTGTTAACCGCCCGTGGTTAACAAGTACTCACGGGTGAGTGAGCCGTCGACCACGCGGTGGACTGCATCCATTCTGCACAGATGCGTGCTGTCGTGTGTCACCAGCAGCGTCGCGACCTCGCGTTCTCGCACGACACCGAGGATCAGATCCATGATCGCGGCGCCTCGTTCCTGGTCGAGCGCGCTGGTCGGCTCGTCGACGACCAGCAGCGACGGATCGTTCATCAGCGCCCGGGCGAGGTTGACCCGCTGTCGCTGCCCACCCGACAACTGCGCCGGCCGCTTTCCGGCGTGATCTGCGAGGCCGACGGCGTCGAGCAGGTCGCGAGCCTTCGCGCGCCCCGCCCGCCGCGGCACGAACCACCGCTGCCCGAGATGCGCCATCGCCTCGAGTTGCTCGAGGGCCGTCAGCGACGACACCAGGTTGGACTGCTGGAACACGATGCCGATCCTGTCGCGGCGCAGTGTGGACGCCTCGCGCCGGCTGAGAGTGGTGAGTTCGGTGTCGCCCAACCGGACGGAGCCCGAGTCGGGCCGGATCAGTGTCGACGCCACCGCGAGAAGCGTCGACTTTCCGGAACCGGACGGACCGGTGATCGCGGCGATCTCACCCCGGCCGAGGGTCAGCGACACGGAGTCGAGGGCAGTGACGCGTCCGGCGCCGTCCGGGTAGGTGAGGGTGACGTCGTCGAGCGTGAGGGCGGGTGTGGTCATCGTGTGCTCCCGAGTGCGGTGAGGGGGTCGGTGGTGAAGAGGAAGCGGAGCGCGAAGGCGGCGCCGAAGAGGCCGAGCCCGACGAGTGCGGTGGCGGGCAGGAGCGTGGTGGAGATGTCGAGCACGAACGGCACCGCGTCGCCGATCATCGACCCGGCCACGGCCGCCGTCGCGACACCGGCACCCACGCCGGCGAGCAGAACGACGAGCGCCTGCCCGAGCGCATCCCGCACGAGCGAGCCGGTGGACGCTCCGAGCGCCTTCAGCGTCGCGACGTCGGGGGTGCGCTGGAGTGTCCAGACCGTGAAGAACGCGCCGATGACCAGCGCGGAGATCGCGAACAGCATCACCGTCATCAACGTCAGTGACCCGTTCTCGGAGGTGTAGGAGCCGATGGCGGAGAAGGAGTCGGCCACGGTTCGGGAGGTCGTCGCCGCGAGGGAGTTCGTGGCGTCGTCCCCGCCCGACACCGCGAGCACCGTCGCCGCGCCCCCGCGCGGGTTCGCGTGTTGCCAGTCGGCGAGCGTCATCCACACGGCCGGGCTGTGGCCGTACCAGTCGTCGCCGCGGACCGCGGCGACGGTGAACGCCCGGCCGGCGATCGTCACCGTGTCGCCGGCGGATACCCCGAGCGACCGCGCCGCGCCGTCCCCGACGATCACGGTTCCCGGCACGGACGGTGCGCGGTCGCCCACACCGCCGTCCGCGCCGACGAGCGCCACCCCCTTCGTCGCACCTCCTGCTGCGGACGCCGAGCCTCGTCCCACCCCGATCGGGTGCACCGAGTCGGCGCTCCGCCGCCAGACGGCCACCTGCTCGGACGTCAGCGCGGACTCGTCGAACGACGGACCGTCGTCGGAGGCCGCGAAGACCACCGACTCGGCGTCGATACGTTCCACGACGGACACGTTCTGGTGGCGCAATCCGGCGGTGAGACCGCTGAGAAACGTGACGAGCAGCGCAATCAGCACCACGACGACGGATATCAGCGCGAAGCGACCCCGCGCGGCACGCAGGTCTCTCGATGCGACGAACACAGATGGTCCTCTCCGGATCACGACCGGCGCCGCAGTCGATGCGGGCCGGGGCGGCGCTCACGGCCTCCGAACTCACCGTGCCCCCGGCACGGCACGGTTCCATCGCACGTGGGATGGAATTCTCGGCGGTCGAAGGTCGGGTGCGGGTTCCGACTTTCGATGGATGCCGGGTGCGCTCACGTCGATAAGCTGGACGGGGTGCACCGCTCCCCTCTCACTCCCGTGTTCGCGGGACTCCAGCTCGGACTGCATGCGCTGACCGCGGCGCTCACTGCAGTCGTGATCTTGCGTGCCGTCCTCCTGGACGCGCCGAACGCGCCGGCGATCGTGGTGCTGTCGGTGGCGTTTCTCGCGGTGTACGCGGCGGGGGCGACGCGACGTCTGCGCGGGGGTTGGTGGCTCGCAGCGCTGACGGCACTGTGGGTGGCGCTGATGGTCCTCGCCCCCGACGCCGCCTATCTTGCGTTCGGACTGTTCTTCCTGTACCTGCATCTGCTGCCGCGACGATGGGGAGTCCTGGCGGTCGCAGCCGCGACCGTCGTGGCGGTGGCAGGCACCGGAATGCACCGCGGCTGGAGCGTCGCGGGTGTCGTCGGTCCGGTGATCGGTGCGTGCGTCGCGGTGGCGATCGGCCTCGGCTACCGGGCGTTGTACCGGGAGGCCGTCGAACGCGATCGCCTCATCGACGAATTGACCCGGACCCGAGCCGAACTCGCCGAGCAGGAACGTGCCGCCGGTTCCCTGGCCGAGCGTGAGCGGCTCGCACGCGAGATCCACGACACCGTCGCGCAGGATCTGTCGAGCATCCAGATGCTGCTCCACGCCGCGGAACGCGCGGACCCGGACCATCCCGCGCGGGACCGTATCCGGTTGGCGCGGGAGACCGCCGCCGACAGCCTCGCCGAAACCCGGCAGCTCATCGGCGATCTCACACCCGCCGTCCTCGACGGGCAGTCGCTCGCGGACGCGCTCGCGCGGATCTGCACGCAGGCGCGGAGCGACACCTTCGACACGATTGCCGTCGTCGTGGGGGATCCGGTGCGGTTGCCGATGCCCGTCGAGGCGGCGTTGGTGCGGATCGCGCAGGGCGCGGTGTCGAACGTGGTCCGGCACGCGCAGTCGTCCCGGATGGCGGTCACTCTCACCTACTACGAGGATGCGGTCCGGTTGGACGTCGTCGACGACGGCATCGGCTTCGATGTCGCACTGCTGGACCGTGAGCCGTCGAAAGCGTTCGGGCTGAATTCGATTCGCCGTCGCGTCGAGCTGCTCGACGGGTCGATGTCGGTGGAGTCGGAACCGGGACTGACCGCGGTCGCGGTGTCGTTCCCGCTCGAGGCCGGCGCATGATCCGACTGCTGCTCGCCGACGACCACGCGATCGTGCGCGCGGGCCTGCGCGCCCTGCTCGAGCACGAGGGCGACATCGAGGTGGTCGGCGAGGCGGCCACCGCCGACGCCGCCGTGGCGTTGTGCGCGACGACCCCGGTCGACCTCGTGCTCATGGACCTCCGGTTCGGCGCCGGCACGTCGGGGGTGGACGCCACCCGGAACCTGCGGTCCCTGCCGAATCCGCCGCACGTGCTGGTCGTCACGAACTACGACACGGATGCGGACATCCTCGACGCGATCGCCGCCGGCGCCGCCGGGTACCTGCTGAAGGACACTCCCCCGCCCGAACTCCTCGCCGCCGTCCGGGCCGCGTCGGCCGGCGACAGCGTGCTCTCCCCGGCCGTGGCGTCGAAACTGATGACACGCGTCCGCCGGCCGGCCACCAGCCTCAGCCCGCGGGAGATCCAGGTGCTGACGTTGGTGGCCGCGGGGCGATCCAATCGGGAGATCGGGAAGGAACTGTTTCTCTCCGAGACGACCGTGAAGTCCCATCTCGTTCACATCTTCGGCAAACTCGGCGTCAAGTCTCGGACCTCCGCAATCGCCCGCGCCCGCGAGCTCGGCACCCTCCCCAGGTGAGCGGCAAAGCGTCCGGACGCACACTTTGCCGCTCACATGCGTTTACGCTGGGAAAATGGACCCACCGGTCGTCCAGTACGTCCAGCGTGACGGACACGCGCTGGCGTATCAGGTGGTGGGCGGCGGCGCGCTGGACGTCGTGTGGCTGTTCGAGATCAACATGCACCTCGACCTCATGTGGACCGACCCGCAGATCCATTACCTGATGGAACGCGGCAGCACGTTCGCCCGCACCGCGTATTTCCAGCAGCGGGGGCTGGGACTGTCCGAACCGGTCGACCACTTGCCGACGCTCGAGGAGCAGGCCGACGACATCGTCGCGGTGATGGACGCGATCGGGATGCGTGAGGCAATGCTGGTGGGTGTGGCCAGCGCGAGCGGCGCCGTGGCGCTCGTGGCGGCGCGGTCGCCGGAACGGGTCACCGGGGTGGTGCTGATCCAGCCGTTCGCCGAGCGGCTGATCGGCGGCGACCACGTACCGGACGGCTGGACGGCCACCGAGCGGGACCAGTTCGTCGCCGCATGGCGCGCGGCCACGGAGTCGTGGGGGTCGGGCGCGACCGTGCCGCTGTGGGATCCCCTCGAGGATTCCCCGTTCAACCGGCGGCTGATGGCGATGCTCGAGCGGAACTCCGCGGCACCGGCCGTCGCGCGCGCCCACATGGAGTGGATTTTCCGCCTCGACTACTCGGACATTCTGCCGTCGATCCAGTGCCCGGCCCGGGTTGTGCTCGTCTCCGGTAGTCCCGTCCCCGCGACGGCCTCCCGGTACGTCGCCACCCATATTCCCCGCGGCACCTTCCACCTGCTGCCGCCTGCGCCGCCCGGCGCGTCGCTCGGCGAGGCGTGGAAGCCGATCATCGATCACGTCGAGCAAGTCGCCACCGGCGGGCATCCGACACCGGACGCTGGACAGTTCGTCGCGTCCGTGCTGTTCACCGACGTCGTCGGGTCGACGGAGATGCTCGCCCGGATCGGCGACGCCGCCTACCGCGAACTCCGCGCCACCCACGAACGGCAGGTCCGCGACGCGGTGGAAAACGCGGGCGGACGTCTCCTCAACGTGGCGGGCGACGGCACGTTCAGCATCTTCGACGGCCCCGCCGCGGCGGTCCGGTGCGCGCGGACTGTCGTCGACGACGCGTGCACCCTCGGCCTCGAGGTGCGGGCCGGCGTGCACACCGGACAGGTCGAGCGGAATGGACCCGACGTCAGCGGGATGACCGTCCACGTCGGCGCGCGCATCGGTTCCGCGGCCGGGGCCGGGGAGGTACTGGTGTCGCGGACCGTGCGCGACCTCGTGGTGGGGTCGGGACTGCGCTTCGCCGACGTGGGCGAACGCGAACTCAAGGGCGTGCCGGGCCGGTGGCCCTTGTACTCCCTCACCGACGCCGACCACGCGCCCCGGACCGTCCCGCGACTCGCACCGAAGCTGAGCATGATCGACCAGGCCGTCCTGCGGACCGCGAAGCGGGCACCGCAGGCACTGCGCGCGCTCGTCGGCGTGGCCTATGCGAGGCAGCGCAAGCTGTCCCGCTGATGCGGCGAAGTGTCTCCTTTCGAGGACTACACGCGATGTGCTCGCGGCCATAGCGTTTCACTCACTGTTGCCCCCGTCACACAGGAGTGATCATGAGCAGGCTGAAGTTCGGAACGTTTCTGGCGCCGATCCACACACCGGGTCAGAACCCGACGCTGTTGTTGCAGCGCGACCTGGAGTTGGTTCAGTTACTCGAGAGGCTGGGCTACGACGAGGCCTGGTTCGGCGAGCACCATTCGGCGGGCTCCGAAATCTACGCGTCCCCGGAAATCATGATCGCCGCCGCCGGCGAACGGACCAGCCGCATCAAGCTGGGGACGGGCGTGACGTCGGTGTCGTACCACAACCCCCTGTGGGCGGCGGAGCGGATGGTGATGCTCGACCACCTGACCCACGGTCGCGTCCTGTTCGGCCTCGGTCCCGGGTCCCTGCCGACCGATGCGGCGATGCTCGGCCTGTCGCAGATCGACACCCGCGAACTGCTCGCGGAGAACACCGACATCATCATGCGTCTGCTGCGGGGTGAGACGGTGAGCGCGAAGACGCGGACCCACACGCTCGTCGATGCGTGCATTCAGATGGCGCCGTACTCCTCTCCCCTGTTCGACGTCGTCGTCGCCGCGATCGCCTCCCCGACGGGAGCGCGACTGGCCGGCCATCACGGTATCGGCCTGCTGTCGATCGCCGCGACGCTGACCGCGGACGGATTCAGTGCTCTGCAACATCATTGGGGAATGCTCGAGGAATTCGCGACGCTCGCGGGCCGGAGCGAGGACGTCGATCGCTCCAAGTGGCGGCTGGTGGGACCCTTCCACATCGCCGAAACGCGGGAGCAGGCCTACCGCGACGTCGAGCACGGCATCGAACACTGGTTCAAGTACCTGCAGCACGTCGCCGCGTTCCCGCAGATGGCGGTCGAGGGTGAGAACAAGCGCGAGATGATCGATTTCATCAACAATTCGGGAATCGGCGTCATCGGCACCGCCGAGGAGGCCCGCGCACAGGTCCAGCGTCTCGTCGATCAGTCGGGCGGTTTCGGCACTCTGCTTCTGCAGGGCCATGATTGGGCCAACCCGCAGGCCACCGCGCGGTCGTACGAGCTGTTCGCCCAGGACGTCATGCCGTTCTTCCAGGGTCAGGCGCAGCCACTGCTCGAC
Source organism: Rhodococcus sp. USK10 (assembly GCF_019378875.1). Lineage (NCBI taxonomy): Bacteria > Bacillati > Actinomycetota > Actinomycetes > Mycobacteriales > Nocardiaceae > Rhodococcus > Rhodococcus sp. USK10. Next base: position 4,747,407 of record NZ_CP076048.1, on the reverse strand, counting down.
GCGGACGAGCGGGCCCGCCGCGTGCGGGAGGGGCAGGCGGACGAGCACCGGAAGGCCGTCGCGCACATGACGAAGAAGTACGAAGCCGAGCTGGGACGGGTGTAGGGCGATGGCCGAGATCAGCATTCAGAAGCAGTTCCCCGTCGGCGCCGACACGATCTGGGCCCGCGTCGGCGACCCGGGATCGGTCGCCGAATGGATTCCGTCGGTGGCGGCCGCCCGGATGGAGCAGGGGATCCGCCACATCGTCTTCGCCGACGGTCAGCCCGCCCGTGAGCGGATCGCCGAGCACAGTGACAGCGAACGCCGGTACACCTACGAGTACATCGACGGCCCATTGCCGTTGACGCACTACCGGTCCACCATCTCCGTGCTCGGCACGTCCGCCGAGTCCTGCACTGTGGATTGGGCCGCGACGTTCGCCGCGGACTCGGCGGAGGTCGAGTCGGAGCTGACGACGGCGATCGAATCGATCTATCGCGCTGCGCTCGACGAGTTGTCGATCCTCGTCTCGAATTCGTCCGTCCGCGGATAGACCTTGTTCGGAGTCCGCTTCCGTCCGGCGGACTCCGAACATTCAGCACCGAAGGAGGTACCGATGCGAACCCCCACCTCACCGCACATCACCGCCACCACCCCCGAACACATCCGGGATGCCTACCGCACCGTCCTCGGAAAATTCTGCACCGGCGTCGTCGCCGTCACGGCAGTCGACGACACCGGCAACCCCGTCGGACTGACCGTCGGCTCCTTCAGCTCCGTCTCCCTCGACCCCGCCCTCGTCGCGTTCTTCGTCGGCCGGGGTTCGACGACCTTCCCCAACGTGGCCGCCTCCGGCCGGTTCTGCGCCAACATCCTCGCCGCCGACCAGCACGAACTGGGCCGCACGTTCGCCCGCAGCGGCGCGGACAAGTTCCGCGGAATCGACTGGACCCCCGCCACCACGGGATCACCGCGCCTCGCCGGCGCCCACGCCTGGGTCGACTGCCACATCGACCTCGTCCAAGCTGTCGGCGACCACGACCTCGTCGTCGGCCGTGTCGTCGAACTCGGCGCCACCGACACCCCCGACCCGCTGCTGTTCTACACGTCCACGTTCCACCAGCTCACCCCCGCGGGCCCGGCATGACTGCGGTCGAGCCGGTTCCCTGCGTCGTCCGCTGCGCCGACGCCGTCGTCCCCACCGATCACGGCGCGTTCACCGCGATCGCCTACCGCTCGGCCACCGGGATCGAGCACCTGGCCATGGTGTTCGGCGACCCGACCGTCGGCACCGCCCTGACCCGCGTCCACAGCGAATGCCTCACCGGCGACGTCCTCGGGTCGCGGCGCTGCGACTGCGGCCCGCAACTGTCCGCCGCGCTGGAGCGCATCGCCGACGCCGGCGCCGGGGTGCTGCTGTACCTGCGGGGGCACGAGGGCCGCGGCATCGGGCTGGCCGCGAAGATCGCCGCCTACCAACTCCAGGACTGGTTGGGCCTCGACACCGTCGACGCGAACCTGCGACTCGGGTTGCCCGTCGACGCCCGCGACTACGCCGACGCCGCGGCCATCCTCCGCGACCTGCGCGTCGACCGGATCGATCTGCTCAGCAACAATCCGGCCAAGGCCGCCGGGCTTGCCGCGGCCGGCGTCACCGTCGCGGGCACCACGCCGCTCGAGATCGCGGCGAACGATCACAACGCCCGGTACCTGGCAACGAAGCGGGATCGGCTCGGCCACAACCTCACCCACGCACATCTCGTCACCCGCCACTGACACGTCAGGAGAAACCATGGAACGCACCCCACTGAGTCACGTATTCGAGAAGATGTCGGTGATGCACTCGACCGCGCGCTGGGCGGAGACATTCGACGACCTCACCGAGGCCCTCGGCCCCGCCGGGTTCAGCGACGGGAGTGCGTGGGCGAAGTTCACGACCCTGTGCCTGTCCGACGAGACGGACGTGCCGCCCTGGTGCCTGCTGGGGAAGACGCACGACGTCGCCGCGGCCGCGACGCTCGCACGCGACGCGGGATGGGATGTGGGCGAACCGGCCGTCGGCGATCACGAATGCCGGGTGGTGCTTCGATCACCCCACGGGCTGACCGTCATCGCCTATTCGCCGCTCACACCGTAGGTCGCCGGCCGCGCCGGAGCACGCACGCGGCCAGCGACGCCCGGTTCTTCAAACCCGTGGCCTCGAAGATTCGGCTCACATACTTCTTCACGGTGAATTCGGACAGCGAGAGCACCTCGGCGATCTCGTTGTTGCTGAGGCCGTCGCTCACCAACTCGGCCACCTGCATCTGGCGCGGGGTCAGGCTGCCCAGCGGATCGACGGGGCCGTCGTCCCCCGCCAGCCGTAACGACCTGCTCTGGGCGCGGAGTTGGCGAGCGAGACACTGCACTGCCAGAGTCTCACTCGCATCCCAGCTCCGTTCACGATCGAACATGCCGACCAGAGCTTCGCCGTCGGCGAGCCGGAGGTGCAGCGCCGACGCCGTTCCCATTCCGTGCGGGTGCAGGTAGTCCTCGACGTAGGAGCGTTGCGGCGCGGGCAGCGCATGCAGGTGGTCCAGGGAAATGAACCCGGTATCGGTCAGCGAGCGGCGCGCCTCGGGGAGCGCGAAGATGTCCTTGTCGCGCCAGCAGGCGTGATACTCGTGCAGCAGCGGGGAGGCGGCACCCGTCAGCAGCGGAGCGGGGTCGGCGAAGATGTCGGCAAATGTCGGTCCGAAGAAGAACGTGACGTCGCGGACCCGGAACACCGTCGCAATGGATTCCACGACGGTCCGCTTGTAGTCGGCGGGGTCGTCGACGTCGCAGCACGATTCGAGGACCTCGAGGATGCCGTCCATCTGCGAGCGGGACAGCACGTCCCTCCAGGATCCGGTACCCATGTTCGCCTCCGATCCCCAGGTGAGTGGCAAAGCGTGCCCGACCACACTTTGCCACTCACGTCACCTCAGGCTGCGACGGTGGACCGGCGGGCAGCCGACTGCTGGACGTCCGGAGACGAGTACTTCCGGACGATCGCGACGAGGCACAGCAGCCCGACGGTTCCGGCGCCGGCGAGGAAGGCCCCGACCCGCCAGGCGTTGGCGGCGTCGCCGTTGATGAGCAGCACCATGACCATCGGGGAGAAGCCGCCGATGATGGCGGAGATCTGGTAGCCGAGGGACGCTCCGGAGAACCGGATCTCGGGTGGGAACAGTTCCGCGAACAGCGTTCCCTGCGTTCCGGTCTGGAACGACATGACGATCACCGCGCCGAAGACGGCCAGCGCGAACGGCCACAGTGCGCCCTGGCTCGAGTGTCCGATCATCAGCCACATCGGAATTCCCCACAGCAGCATCCCGGCGGTGCCGATGCCGAAGATCAGCTTCCGGCCGTAGAGGTCGGAGAGGTATCCGGCCAACGGGACCAGCGGAATCATCAGGACGCAGGCGGCGAGGATGAACCCGAGGACGGTGGATCGTTCGATCCCCAGATAGGTGGTGGCGAACTGCACGGAGCCGGTGATCATCGTGTAGAAGAAGATGACGCCGATGGCGTTCGCTCCGGCGGCGGTGAGGACGGTGCCGGGGTTCTTGCGCAGCACCTGCAGGATCGGCGACTTCCGTGCCACCGGCGCCTCGGCCAGCTTCTTCGACAGCTCCTGGAACTCGGGGGTCTCCTCCAGGTAGCGGTGGATGAGGAACGCGACCGGGAGCATCACGAGACTGATCCAGAACGGGATGCGCCACGCCCAGGCGAGAAACGACTCGGAGTCGAACATCGCTGTGATGACGAGGAAGACGACGTTTCCGAGGACGACGCCGATGGGCACACCGAGCTGCGCGAAGCTGCCGTAGAACCCGCGACGTCCGGCGGGCGCGTTCTCGGTGGCGAGGAGGACGGCGCCGCCCCACTGCGCCCCGACCGCGAGACCCTGGCAGATCCGCAGGGTCACGAGAATCGTGGGTGCGAGCCACACGAGCTGGGTGTTGGGCACGAGACCGATCAGTGAGGTGGCGACGGCCATCATCACGATGGCGGCCACGAGAACGGGTTTGCGGCCGACCTTGTCGCCGAAGTGGCCGGCGAGCACACCGCCGATGGGCCGGGCGATGAACCCGACCGCCACGGTCGCGAACGAGTTGAGTGCGGCGACGACCTGACTGTCGGTCGCGAAAAACGTGGTGTTGAAGACGAGCGCGGCCGCGGTGGCGTAGATGAAGAAGTCGTACCACTCGAGCGACGTCGAGATGGCGGCGGCGAAGGACGCGCGGGCCGCGCGCGGCTTCGGCGGGACCGCATGCGAGGCGGTGGGCATGGGGGTCTCCTGCTCAGTCTTGGGCAATGGAACCGAACGTGTCTCGGAGGACGCGCTTGAGGATCTTGCCGCTCGGGTTCTTCGGTAGGGAGTCGGCGACGATCACGTATTTGGGCACCTTGTAGCCGGCGAGCCGGGCGCGGCAGTGCTCGACGACGTCTTTCTCGTCGAGTTCGACGCCGGCGGACGGAACCACGACGGCGGCGACCGCTTCGATCCACCGGGGGTGCGGCACCGCGAAGACGGCGGCCTCACCGACGCCGTCGAGTTCGTACAGTGTTTCCTCGACCTCGCGGGTGGCGACGTTCTCGCCGCCGGTCTTGATCATGTCCTTCTTGCGGTCGACCACCCACAGGTACCCGTCCTCGTCGAGGTAGCCGAGGTCACCGGAGTGGAACCAGCCGCCCGCGAACGCTTCCGCGGTCTTCTCGGGTTGCCCGAGATAGCCGACGGTGGCGTGGGGGCTGCGGTGCACGATCTCGCCGACCTCCCCCGCGGGCAGCGGCAGGTTGCGGTCGTCCACGATCCGCGTCTCCACGTTGAGGGCGGGTTTGCCCGCCGAACCGCCGCGCGTCTCTTGATCTTCCGGTCCGAGGGCCGTGGCGAGCGACGCCATCTCGGTCTGCCCGTAAAAGTTCCACAACCGGATGCCCGGCAACCGGCGGTTCATCTCCCGCAGGATCTCCACCGGCAACGGCGACGCCCCGTAGTAGCCCTTGCGCAGCGACCGCAGGTCGGTGTGCTCGAACTCCGGCGACTGCAGCAGCGAGATCCACACCGTCGGCGGGCAGAACAGGTTGGTCACCCGCTCGATCTCGATGGTGCGCAGCAGCACCCGGGGGTCGGGTCCGTCGACGATGATGCTCGTCGCGCCGAGATAGATGTCGGTGCTGAGGAAGTTGTCGAGCTGGGCGCAGTGGTACAGCGGCAGTGCGTGCACCTCCACGTCTTCGCTGCTCATGCCGCCGGTGACGATGCAACTGATGTACTGCCACATCAGCGACCGGCTGGTGAGCATCGCCCCTTTCGGCCGCGATTCGGTGCCCGACGTGTACATGATGCGGACGACGTCGTCGTCCTCCACGAACACCTCGGGTGGCGATGCGACCGCACCGTGCGTCCAGCCGGCCACCGAGACCCACCCGTCCGGAACCCCCGCCCCGGCCAGTGGGATCGCCGCCCGCACCCGGACGCTTCCCTTCGACTCCGCGAGCGCCGTCTCGGCGACGGGCACCAGCGCGTCCTCGACGACGAACGCGTCGGCGGCGCAGTCGTCGAGGATGTACCCGATCTCCCCGCCGGTCAGCATGAAGTTGACGGGGACGAGGACGACCCCGAGCCGGGCGGTCGCGAAGTTCAGCACCGGGTACTGCCAGCAGTTGTGCGACAGCAACGCCAGCCGGTCGCCCCGTGTCAGGCCCTCGGCGTGCAGGGCCGCCGCGACCCGGTCGATCACGGCGTCGAATTCGGCGAACGTGAGCCGGACGTCGCGGTGCACCACGGCGAGCTTGTGCGGGAAACGCGCCGCGGACCGACGTGGAATGTCGCCGATGCTCTGCTGCCGGGCGCGCGTCCTGTCCTCGGTCACCCGCGGACTTCTTTCAGGACCGGCGTGGCGGCGAACTCGGCGCGGGCGAGCGAGCGGCGGTGCACCTGGTCGGGGCCGTCGGCGATCTGCAGGAACCGGGCCTGCGCGTACAGGACCGGCAGGATCGTGTCCTGCGACAGTCCGGCGCCACCGAAGATCTGCATCGCGTCGTCGACGATCCGCTTGACGGTCAGCGGGACCATCACCTTGGCGGCGGCGATGTCGTGGCGGGCCGCCTTGGTGCCCTCGACGTCCATCCGCCAGGCGGCCCGCAGCACCAGCAACCGGGCGGCGTCGAGGTGGATCCGGGCGTCCGCGACGGTCGCCTGCACGACGCCCTCGTCCGCGAGCGGTTTGCCGAACGCGACGCGGGTGCGGGCGCGTTCGGTCATCAGCGCGATGGCCCGTTCGGCCATCCCGATCAGTCGCATGCAGTGGTGGATGCGCCCCGGACCGAGCCGGGCCTGCGCGACGGCGAAGCCCTTGCCGCGCGGACCGAGGAGGTTCGCCTTGGGGACGCGGACCTTGTCGAAGACGACCTCGCCGTGGCCGCCCTCGTGGCGGTCGGTGAAGCCGAGCACGGTGGTGGACCGGACAATCGTCAGTCCGGGCGTGTCCATCGGGACGAGAACGATGCTGTGCCGGTTGCCGACCGGGGCGTCGGGGTCGGTGACGCCCATGACCATGGCCACCCGGCAGTCGTCGCGCAGCGCCGCGGTGGACCACCACTTGCGCCCGGTCAGCACCCAGTCGTCGCCGTCCTCGGCGATCTCGAGGCGGACGTTGTTGGCGTCCGAACTCGCGACGTCCGGTTCGGTCATCGAGAAGCACGAGCGGAATTCGCCGTCGAGCAGCGGGGCGAGCCATTCCTGCTTCTGCTCGGCGGTGCCGTAGAGGTGCAGCAGTTCCATGTTGCCGGTGTCCGGCGGATTGCAGTTGAACGCCTCGGGGGCGATCAGCGGGCTCCAGCCGGTGAGTTCGGCGAGCGGCGCGTACTCGAGGTTGGTCAGGCCTGCGCCCTCGCGGGCGGGGAGGAAGAGGTTCCACAGGCCCTCGCGTTTGGCGGCGGCCTTCAGGTCGGCGACGATCGGCGGCGCACCCCAGTGGTCCGGTTTGGACGCGAGCTGTTCCTCGGCGATCGCCTCGGCGGGCAGCACCCGCTCCTGCATGAACTTCGTCAGCTTCGCCTGCAGTTCCACGACTTTCGGGCTGTACTCGAATTCCACTTCCGTGGCTCCAATCTGTTTCGGTGATGCCGCGGTCAGCGGCGAAGCTCGGACACGGGCGACGCCGCGGCGAGGTCGAGCGCGCGCTGCAACAGCGGGCCGACCATGTCGCCGACGTCGTCGAAACCCCCACCGACGGTGTCGCCCTGCGCGTGCCGGGCGTTGATGCCCTCGAGGATGACGGCGATCTTGAAGTCGGCGAACACCGTGTACCAGTCGATGTCGGGAATTTCGATGCCGCGCTGTGTGGCGTAGCGGTCGAGAAGTTCGGTGCGGGTGGGGAAACCGTCCAGGCGGGCGAGGCCCTTGGTCACCGGGTTGTCGACCGCTCCGGGCTGGTCCCAGAAGCTCAGCATGATCCCGACGTCGGCGAGGGTGTCGCCGAGGGTGGCCATTTCCCAGTCCAGGACGGCGACGATCTTCCCGGCGTCGCCGCGGGACGCGAGCACGTTGTCGAGTTTGACGTCGCCGTGGACGATGCCCGGGAAGTGTGAGGTGGGCAGCGCGCGGCGCAGCTTGTCGAGCAGCACGGCCACCTCGGGTCGATCGGCGGCGCGCGAGGCCTCCCATTGCCGGGACCAGCGGTCGAGTTGGCGTTCCAGGTAGCCGTCGGGGCGTCCGAACGAGCCGAGCCCGACCGCGTCCGGGTCGACGTCGTGGAGCGCGGCCAGGGTGTCGGCCAGATCCAGTCCGAGCCGGCGGCGCTCACCGGGGGTGAGTGCGGACGCCTGCTCGACCGTCCCGACGGGCATGCCGTCCACCAGTTCCATGAGGTAGAACGACGCGCCGAGCACGTCCGCGTCCTCGCACAGCAGCACCGCTTCGGGCACCGGGACGGCGGTTCCGGCCAGCCCCCGGATCACGGTGAACTCGCGTTTCATGTCGTGGGCGCTCGGCAGGACGTGCCCGTACGGGGGACGCCGCAGCACCCACGTCCGGTCGGCGTCGGCGACCCGGTAGGTGGGGTTGGAACGGCCGCCGCTGATGAGCGAGAGGGTGAGGTCGCCGCTCACGCCGCCGTCGAGTGCGCCGTCGAGGTAGTGGGCGAGGGCGGTGAGATCGACGCCTGCCGAATCCTCCCGGCCCTCGTGGGTGTCCGCTTCGGCGTGGGACGTCGTCATCCGCTGCGTCCTTTCCAGTCCTTCGATGTTCAGCCAAACGCTCGTTCGGCCAGTTCCCATCATCAGCCGAACGAGCGCCGGAAGTCAATATCCTTATACTCTGCGATTAACAGCCGAGAGTCCAGAAGATCGGATCGCTTGCCAAGCGATCGTTCAGTTGGCATGATCCACGGGAAGTGATGCACGTCTCATCCGCCTCGAAAGGTCAGGACACCTATGACGGACCAGTTGACCGGGTCTGCTGCCACCACCGAATGGCGTGCCGAAGACCGCGTCCGAGCACGTCGCGCCGCGATCGCAGGCGGAGTGGGCACCCTCATCGAGTACTACGACTTCAGCCTGTACGGCTATCTCGCGATCGTGATGGCGCCGCTGTTCTTCCCCAGCAGCGACCCGGCCACCGCGCTGCTGTCGGCGCTCGCCGTGTTCGGCACCGCCTACCTCATGCGCCCGCTCGGCGGCATCGTGTTCGGGCACATCGGCGACCGGTTCGGGCGGAAGAAGGCCCTCCTCGCGACGCTCGTCTGCATGGGCCTCGGCAGCATGGCGATGGGATTCCTGCCCACCCACGCGCAGGCCGGGATCTGGGCCACGGTGCTGCTCGTCGTCGTCCGGATGGTCCAGGGATTCTCGGCCGGCGGCGAGGTCGGCGGCTCGGCCACGTTCATCTCCGAATCGGCGCCGCGGCATCTCAAGGCCACCTACGGCGCGTTCACCCCGCTCGGCTCCACGATGGGGTTCGCGATGGCCGCCGCGGTCGCGGGCACGGTGTCGGCGTTCACCACCGACGTGCAACTCGAGAGCTGGGGATGGCGGGTCCCGTTCCTGCTCGCGCTGCCGCTGACGCTGCTCTGCCTGTGGGCCCGCACCCGGGTCGAGGAAACCCACGGTGAGGACGCCGATTCCGGGCCTGCCCAGGCGCCCGTCGTCGCCGTCTTCCGGCGTCAGCCGCTCGCTCTCCTGCAGTCGGTCGGAATCAGTGTGGCGTGCAACGGAACCGCATACATCGGCCTCACCTACATGAGCATCCATCTGATGAAGAGCCTCGGCTACGAACGCACCCCGGTGTACTGGATCGCGACCGCCGTCATCGGCGTCGTCGCACTCGCGATGCCGCTCGGCGGCGTCCTCGCCGACCGCATCGGACGGTTGCGGTTCACCGTGATCAGCTTCGCCGGATTCGCGATCGTCACCTACCCCGCCATGGCCGTCATGCACCACAGCCTGTGGATCGCCGCGATCGCCTATCTGCTGATCATGGTCAACACCATCGGAGCCCAGGTCGGCTCGTACACGCTCATGCCGCTGCTGTTCGACAAGGACGTCCGCTTCACCGGTGTCGCGATGGGCTGGAACCTCGGTGTCGTCATCGCCGGCGGCACCGCCCCCTTCGTCGCCGTCTGGCTCGTGGCGAAGACCGGAAACATCCTCTCTCCCGCCGTCTTCGTGATCGTGGCGGCGGTGATCGGACTGGTCTCGGTGGCCGGCGTGGCACGGCGGTCCAAGGTCGCGCAGGAGCAACTCGGCTGACGCCGAGACGATTTCACCACTCGAGATCCACCACGAATGGGAGTAACCATGTATCCCGGCGCTCATGCTGCCACCACACCCGACAAGCCGGCCGTCATCATGGCAGGCACCGGGCAGACGGTCACCTTCGCCGAACTCGAGTCCCGCTCGGTCCGCATCGCCCGCCACCTGCACACCCTCGGCCTGCGCCGCGGGGATCACGTCGCGGTTCTGGCCACGAACACCCCCGCCATCTTCGACATCTACTGGGCCGCCATGCGTTCCGGGCTCTACCTCACCATGGTGAACTGGCATCTCACGCCGCCGGAGATCGCGTACGTCGTCGACGATTGCGGTGCCAGGGCGCTGATCGTCGACGCCGCACTCGACGCGGTCACCGGTGAACTTCCCGCCCTCACCCCCGGTGTCGAGCACCGACTGGCGTTCGGGGGAACGATTCCCGGCTACGCCTCCCTCGACGCCGCCGCGGCCGCGGAGTCCGACGTTCCGCTGCCCGACCAGCCGCGCGGTGCGGACATGCTGTACTCCTCCGGCACCACCGGCCGCCCGAAGGGCATCAAACCGGAGTTGCCGGCACGGCAGATCCAGGACCCGGGCGACACCATGACCGGGATGAACGCGACGGTGTGGGGAGTCACACCCGACACCGTCTACCTGTCACCCGCCCCGCTGTACCACGCCGCACCGCTGCGCACCTGCGCGTCGGTGCAGGCCCTCGGCGGCACCGTCGTCGTGATGGACCGCTTCGACGCCGAGAAGGCGCTCGCGTACATCGAGCAGTACCGCGTCACGTACAGCCAGTGGGTGCCCACGATGTTCGTCCGCATGCTGAAACTCCCCGCGGAGACCCGGGAGAAGTACGACGTCTCCAGCCTGCGCGTCGCCGTGCACGCCGCCGCCCCGTGCCCGGTGGACGTGAAACGGCAGATGATCGACTGGTGGGGTCCGATCCTGTCGGAGTACTACTCGTCCACCGAACTCAACGGCATGACCCTGGTGAATTCGGAGGAATGGCTCTGCAGGCCCGGCACGGTCGGCCGCGCCGCGCTCGGCGTCGCCCACATCTGCGGCGACGACGGTGCCGACCTCGCACCTTGTGAGGTGGGCACCCTCTACTTCGAGCGGGACACCCTGCCGTTCGAATATCACAACGCCCCCGAGAAGACGCGCGACGCCCAGCACCCGCAGCACCCGACGTGGACCACCACCGGCGACGTCGGCTACCTCGACGAGGACGGGTATCTGTTCCTCACCGACCGGAAGTCGTTCATGATCATCTCCGGCGGCGTCAACATCTATCCGCAGGAGATCGAGAACACCCTCACCGAACATCCCGCCGTCCTCGACGTCGCGGTGATCGGGATCCCGGACGAGGAGATGGGCGAATCGGTGCTGGCCGTCGTCCAGACCGTTCCGGGAGAGACCGGGGACGACGCGCTGGCCGGCGCACTCCTCGACCACGTGCGGGGACGGCTCGCCCGGTTCAAGGTGCCCCGGACCGTCGTCTTCAGCGACGACCTCCCCCGCACCCCCACGGGGAAGCTCGTCAAGGGCACGCTACGAGATCGCTACGCCGCCGGGGTGCACGCCTGAACCGTCAGCCGGCGACCGGTTCCGGCCGGCGCCGGCGGTCGAGAAGGACGGCGATCGTGAGGACGATCAGTCCGGCGACGCCGAGCAGGGCGCCGACGGCGGCCGGGGCGGTGTAGCCGTATCCGGCGGCGATCACGACGCCACCGATCCACGCACCACCCGCATTGGCGAGGTTGAACGCGCTGTGGATCAGCGTCGACGCGAGCGTCTTCGCGTCACCCGCCGCGTCCATCAGCCGCGATTGGACGGCCGGGAAGATCGACGTCACCGCCATGCCGATGAAGAACAGCACGATCAGCGCCGTCACCGGGTTGTGTGCGGCGACGACGAACAGGGCGAGGACGCAGATCAGGGCGATCATGCACCCGAACAGCCCGGGGACCACCGCGTTGTCGGCGATGCGCCCACCCACGACGTTGCCGAGGATCATCCCCGAACCGAACAGCATCAACGCCACCGGCACCATCGAGTGCGGCAGCCCGGACACGTCGGTGAGCGTCGAACTGATGTACGTGTACACCGCGAACGAGCCACCGAACCCGACCGTCGCGAAAATCAGCGTCATCCACACCTGTCCCCGGCGCAGCGCCCCGAGTTCGGCCACCGGGTTGCTCACGTGCACCCCGGCCAGCGGCGGGACGAGACGCGCCAGTGCCACCAGCGTCACGATTCCGATGAGCACCACGAACGCGAACGCGGACCGCCAGCCGAGGATCTGGCCGAAGAACGCCGTCGCGGGCACCCCGATCACGTTGGCGACGGACAGACCCATCATCACGGTCGCGACCGCCTTGGCACGCTTGCCCGGTTCCGCGAGGTGCGCGGCGACGAGCGCCGCGACGCCGAAGTACGCGCCGTGCGGCAACCCGGCGAGGAATCGGGCGGCGAGCAGCGTTTCGTATCCGGGGGCGAGCGCGGTCGCGAGATTGCCGATCACGAACGTGCCCATCAACGCGATGAGCAGCGTGCGCCGCTCCACGCGGGCGGCCAGTGCCGCGATGACGGGCGCCCCGACGACGACACCGAGCGCGTACGCGGACACGAAGTGCCCGGCCACCGGCTCCGACACCCCCGTCGCGGAAGCCATCGCCGGTAACAGGCCCATGGACGCGAATTCCGTTGTGCCGATACCGAACCCGCCGAGGGCAAGCGCGAGCATCGCGCCCCGCCGACTCGGTGACGGAATCCGCGGACGCAGAGACGGACGAGCGGTGACCGCAGGTTCGGTGAGGTGAACTGCAGGCGGCGTCATGGCAGCAAGACTCCCGTCGGGCTGATCGTAGGATCGGCGAGCACGTCCAATGGACTCGCCTGAGGATGAACCGGGCCGAGATGGTGGCAATCCGGCTCGTCCCAGTATGGGTGAGGCCGCAAGTGAATTAACAATCCGCGCGGGCGTGATTCCACTCACCGGGCCCGCAGGTGAGATGTGGGCCCGGCGCACCGGACCGGAGCGACCTACGTCACGTGATGTGCTGCAGGATCACCGTGTGGACGTGGTGGGCCTTGTCCATGCCGCGGAAATCGGCCTCGTACGTGGTCTGGGCGACGTCGACGGCGATGCTGCTGGACGAGAAGAACTGGCCGGCCCACGACTTGTTGCTGAGGAACGAGACGGACCGGATGTTCTTGTACGGGATCGACGTGATCGCGGTGCGCTTGCCGACGAAGCTCTTGTCCTGGATCACGACGCGCAGGTTCGTGATCGCGAGGAAGCCGGTGCCCGCGCCGATGCAGTCGTACACGGCGATGATCGTCTCGCCAGGGAGAATCCCCTGCTGGACCTGTTTCAGCTGTTCCGACTTGTCGAAGATCGGTTCGGTCACGGCTCCTCCTTCGACGTCGGTGCAGACTCGTCCGTCGGTGCAGACTCGTCCATGATCTCAGAAAGTTCGTCGAAGGTGACGTGGATTCCCTGGCGCGGGACCGCGCGTTGCGCCTTCGCCTGGTCGGTGAACGTCCGCTTGTCGCCGTCCACGAGTTCCGCCTTGTCGGTGAACGGCACGAGCAGCGCCCGCGGATGCAGCCTGTCGACGCGGACGACGTTGATCTCCACACACACGACGACGGCCGCGGCGGCGAGGAAGAGGAACGCCAGCAGTCCCAGCACGACGGCGAACACCCCGTTCGTCACGGACGCCGTGCTCACCACTTTGCTGACGTAGTACGCACCGAACGACTGCAGCACCTGCCACAGCACGGCCGCCGCGACGGCACCGGGCGCCACGTCGGCGACGGACAGCGGACGGGCGGTGGCGAGCCGGAACGCGAGGACGAAGATCGCCGAGTTGATCGCGATCGCGGCGAGCATCAGCAGCACCGTGAACGAACCGGACAGGTGCGTCGCGGCGCCGATCCCGGCGACCGCGGCCGTCCCCAGGATCGCGAGCCCGATGGTGCCGAGCAGCAGCAGACCCCGCAGCCGTCCGCGGATCGGGTCGGGGCGCATGTTGCGCGGAACAGACCAGGCCGTGTTCATGGCGTTCTGGCAGGCCAGCGCCACACCGAGGCCGCCGTAGAGGGCTCCGACCAGGCCGATCACCAGGCCGGTCACTCCGCCGCCGATCCGGTGCGGGTCGGCCAGGTCGGCTCCGATGACGGGGAACTGGCTGAGCGCCGAGTCGATGATGTCCTGCTGCAGTTCGGGATGCCCGGACAGCACGAACCCGAGCACCGTGGACAGCAGCAGCAGGAGGGGAAAGAGCGAGATGAACCCGTAGTAGGCGATCAACGCCGCGAGATACACGCCCTGATCGTCGAGGAACTTGTACGCGACGGCGATCGGGAAACCCATCGCCGGATATCGCTGCTGGAGAGCGTCGAGTCTTCGGGCGAATTTCATGCGATCAGACGGCCGGTTTCACCATCGCGAGGGCGAGGTCGGCGTAGCGCTCGGCGAGTTCTTCGGGTTTCAGGGGACCGTCGGCGTGCCACCACGTGCACACCGACTGACCCATGTTGATGATGCCGCGAACCGCGTCCCGTGGGTATTCGGTCGCGAAGTCGCCCTCCTCGACGCCACGCTCGATGACGTCGCGGAAGAGGTGCTCCTGTTCATCACGGAGGGCGACGACGAGCCGGCGGCCCGGATCGTCGAGGCTGCGGATCTCGGTGGCACCGACCATCGCGTCCCGCTGCCGGGTGGTGTGGAACATGACCCACGCCCGCATCAGCGCCTGCAACTGGTCGGCGGGGGCGCCGCCCGAACGCAGCAGCGCGCCCCGGGTCATCGCGATGGCGTCGTGCAGTGCGCGCACCATGATGTCCTGCAGGATCTCCTGCTTCGACGCGAAGTGGTGGTAGATCGACGCGACGGTGATGTCGGCGCCGCGCGCGATGTCGCGCATGGACGTGCCGTGATAGCCGCGTTCGTTCATGTTGGCGACCGCGGAGTCGAGGATCACCTGCCGCCCGGTACCCGTGCTCGTGGCGGCCACCTTTGCAGCGCACATCCCTGGTTACTCCGTCCCCGCTCCGATCGTCACACGACCACACCAGAGTAGTGGGTCCCGTCACAGATTCCGCTCTAGCGATCGTTCGGTAGCGATGTCATGCTGGTGCGATGGATCACATCGGACTCGCCGTCGCCGACGGCATCGCGACGATCACCCTCAACCGGCCCGACCAGCTCAACGCATTCACCACCACGATGGAGAACGAGCTGATCGCCGCATACGACCAACTCGACGCGGACGACACGGTCCGGGCGATCGTGCTCACCGGAGCCGGACGAGCGTTCTGCGCGGGCGCCGACCTGTCGGCCGGTACCGCCACGTTCGACCAATGGCAGGACGAGGACGAGGGTGCCGACGCCCGTCGCGACGGCGGCGGCCGGGTGGTGCTCCGGATGTTCGAATCCCGCAAGCCGATCATCGCCGCGATCAACGGGCCCGCCGTGGGCGTGGGCATCACGATGACCCTCGCCGCCGACTTCCGCCTCGCCGCCGACGACGCCCGCATCGGATTCGTGTTCAACCGCCGCGGCATCGTGCCCGAATCCTGCTCGACGTGGTTCCTCCCGCGCCTCGTCCCGCTGCAGACGGCCCTCGACTGGGTGTACTCCGGCCGGGTGTTCCCCGCGACGGAAGCCCACGACGCCGGCCTCGTGTACAAGCTGTATCCGCGCGAGTCCCTGCTCGACGAGGCCTACGCGCTGGCCCGGAGCCTCACCGAGCACTCCGCCCCGGTGTCCGTGGCGCTGTCCCGCCAGATGATGTGGCGGGCGCTCGGCGCCGAGCATCCGATGATCGCGCACCGCGTCGAAACCCGCGGCATCAACATCCGCGGCATCGGGCCGGACGCCCGGGAGGGCATCTCCGCGTTCCTCGAGAAGCGGCCCGCCGTGTTCCCCGACAGCGTCCGTGACGACCTGCCGGACGTGTTCGGCGAAGACCTTCCGACCCCGGCGTTCCGCGGATGACCGCCGCACAGCCGGCCCGGCCCGCCGTCGTCGACCGCTGGCACCACGTCGTCGACCACCGCGACCTCGCCGCACTCGACGCCCTGATCGCGGACGACGCCGTGTTCTCCTCCCCCGCGGTCTTCACTCCGCAGGAAGGGAAGCCGAAGGTCCTGGCCTACCTCGGCGCCGCCCTGACCGTCTTCGACGGCACCGGATTCCGGTACGTCGAGGAGTGGTACGGCGACCGTTCGGCGGTCCTGGAATTCGCGACCGAACTCGACGGCATCCATGTCAACGGCATCGACCTGATCCATTGGAACGACCGCGACCGGATCACGTCGTTCAAGGTGATGGTTCGGCCCGTCAAGGGCCTGCAGGCGCTCATCCCACTGATGGCCGCCCAGCTGTCCCAGTCGTAAAACCCTGCACCACTGCATCACTCATCACTGCATGAAGGAGAAATTCATGAGCCTGCCCCCGATCCTGCAAGACCGGCTCCGCCTGCCCGTGGTGGCGTCGCCGATGTTCATCGTCTCGGGTCCCGACCTGGTGATCGCCCAATCCACCTCCGGCGTCGTCGGATCCTTCCCCTCCCTCAACGCCCGCCCGCAGCCCGTGCTGCGTGAATGGCTCACCCGCATCACCGAAGCACTCGCCAAACACGACGCCAACAACCCCGAAACACCGTCCGCCCCCTACGCGGTCAACCTCATCGTCCACAAGAGCAACGACCGCCTCGACGAAGACCTCGCCACCATCGTCGAATTCGAGGTCCCGATCGTCATCACCTCCCTCGGTGCCCGCGCCGACGTCAACGACGCCATCCACAGCTACGGCGGCATCGTCCTCCACGACGTCATCAACAACAAGTTCGCGAAGAAGGCCGTGGAGAAGGGCGCCGACGGCCTCATCGCTGTCGCCGCCGGCGCGGGCGGACACGCGGGAACCTTGTCGCCGTTCGCGCTGATCCAGGAGATCCGCGAATGGTTCGACGGACCGCTCCTGCTGTCGGGGTCCATCGCCCACGGCCGCTCGGTCCTCGCCGCGCAGGCCGCCGGCGCCGACCTCGCCTACGTCGGCTCCGCGTTCATCGCCACCGAAGAGGCCAACGCCGATCAGGGCTACAAGCAGATGATCGTCGACTCCACCGCCTCCGACATCGTCTACTCCAACCTGTTCACCGGCGTGCACGGCAACTACCTGCGCGGCAGCATCGAGGCCGCCGGACTCGACCCGAACAACCTCGCCGTCTCCGACCCGTCCGCCATGGACTTCGGCGTCGGTGAGGACGCGGACACCGCCACGAAGTCCGAAGCCAAGCCGTGGCGCGACATCTGGGGCGCCGGGCAGGGCATCGGCGCCGTGGACGCCGTCGTCCCGGCGGCGCAGATCGTCGAACGCCTCGGCCGTGAGTACGCCGACGCGAGGGCCCGCCTGGGATAGGCGCTTCGCGCCCGTGCGCGGTTAAGGAGTCCAGAGACTCGTCAACCACGCACGGGCGGCGGAGCCGCCTACCCGGCCGCGATGTCGCGACCGATGATTTCCTTCATGATCTCGGTGGTTCCGCCGTAGATCGTCTGGATCCGGCTGTCGACGTACGCGCGGCCGATGGGGTACTCCATCATGTAGCCGTAGCCGCCGTGCAACTGGACGCAGCGGTCGACGACGCGCTTCTGCAGTTCACTGGCCCACCACTTGCCCTTCGCCGCGTCGACGGCGGTGAGTTCGCCGGCGTTCAAGGCGAGGACGCACCGGTCGATGTGCGATTCGGTCACCTCGATCTCGGTGAGCATCTCCGCCAGCGCGAACCGGGTGTTCTGCAGATCCCCGATCGGCTTGCCGAACGCCTTGCGCTCGAACACGTAGTCCCGGGTCCACCGATAGGCGGCCTTCGCGACGGTGATCGCGTTGACGGCGATCGAGATACGTTCGAGGGGCAGGTTTTCCATGAGGTGGACGAAGCCGCGCCCCTCGGTGCCGAGCAGGTTGGCCGCGGGCACCCGCACGTCCTCGAACACGAGTTCGGCGGTGTCCTGTCCGGCCAGGCCGACCTTGTGCAGTTTGCGGCCCCGGCTGAAGCCGGGCATGCCCCGCTCCACGACCAGGAGTGAGAAGCCCTTGGAGCCGGCGTTCGGGTCGGTGCGGGCCACGACGATGACGACGTCGGAGTGAATACCGTTGGTGATGAACGTCTTCTGACCGTTGATCACCCAGTCGTCGCCGTCTCGCACCGCGGTGGTCTTGATGCCCTGCAGGTCGCTTCCGGTGCCCGGTTCGGTCATCGCGATCGCACCGATCAGTTCGCCCGCGGCCATGCCGGGCAGCCACCGCTGCTTCTGTTCGTGCGTGCCGAGATTCGCGATGTACGGGATGGCGATGTCGTCCTGGAGCGCCAGTCCCGAACCGAACGACGTCGTCGCGGTGCGGGCGATCTCCTCGGCGACGATGTACCGGAACCGGAAGTCGGTGACACCGGAGCCGCCGAACTCCTCCGGCACGGCGAGTCCGACGATCCCCGACTTCCCGGCGGCCAGCCACGCCGAGCGGTCGATCAGCCGGTCGGCTTCCCACCGTTCGTAGTGCGGTTCGATCTCGCGGGCGAGGAACTCGCGCACCGTTTCCCGGTACGCTTCGTGATCCTTCTCGAAGATGGTGCGCTGCATGACTTCTCTCCTACAGATGAATCAGGCGCTGACGGGAACCGACAGGCCGGCGAGGCGCTCCGCGATCAGCGCCTCCGCCTCGTCGACGATGCGTTCGACGAGTTCACCGGCGGTCGGGATGTCGTGGATGATGCCCTGGACGGTGCCTGCGGTCCAGATGCCCGCCTCGGGGTCGCCGTTCTCGAACACGGTGCGCCCACGGGCGCCGGCGACGAGTTCCCGGACGTCCTCGAATTTGCCTCCGCGGTCCAGGATCTCGACGACCTCCCGGCTCACGGTGTTGCTCGCGACGCGGGCGGTGTTCCGCAGCGGCCGGAAGATCAACTCTGTGTCGGTCTCCTTGGCGGCGACGATCGCTTCCTTGATGTTCTGGTGGATCGGCGATTCGGCGGTGCACATGAAGCGGGTGCCCATGTTGATCCCGTCGGCGCCGAGCGCGAGGGCGGCGACCAGCCCACGCCCGTCCGCGAATCCGCCCGACGCGACCATCGGGATGGTGATCTGTTCGGCGGCGGCGGCGATGAGCACCAGCCCGGGGATGTCGTCCTCGCCGGGGTGGCCGGCGCATTCGAAGCCGTCGATGCTGATGCCGTCGACACCGCTGTCCTGGGCCTTGATCGCGTGCCGCACGCTGGTGCACTTGTGCAGCACCTTCACGCCTGCGGCGTGGAAGTCGGGCAGGTGCGGGGCGGGGTTGGAGCCGGCCGTCTCGACGATCTTGATGCCGGAGTCGATGATGACCTGCCGGTACTCCTCGTACGGCGGCGGCGTGATCGCCGGCAGGATCGTCAGGTTCACGCCGAAGGGCTGGTCGGTGAGTTCGCGGGTGCGGGCGATCTCCTTGGCGAGGTCGTCCGGGGTCGGCTGGGTCAGTGCGGTCAGCAGACCCAGCGCTCCGGCGTTGGCGACGGCGGCGACGAGTTCGGCGCGACCGACCCACTGCATACCGCCCTGCACGATCGGGTGGCGGACGCCGAAGGTCTTGGTGAATGCGGTGGACAGCATGGCACGGCTCCTCTGGGAAACGGTCAGTGAGCGGGTAGATACCCGACGGTGTGGAGAGCGATGTCGACGTAGCGGCCGGCGACCTGCTCGGGAGTCAGTGCTCCGCCGAGCTGATACCACCGCGGAATCGACTGGAACATCCCGAGGAGAGCGCGTACGGTCTCGGGGACGTCGCCGCTGTGGAACACGTCGCGGGCGACGCCGTCGGCGACGAGGTCGACCATCATCAGTTCGAGCCGCTTGCGGGTTGCTGCGTAGCGACTGCGGCTGTCGGCGGAGACGTGCCGCAGCTCGGTGTCGAGGGAGACGTGCCGCACCCGGTACGTCATGTACAGGACGATGGCCTCGACGACGTTGGCGAATTGCGCCACCACGTCGTCGCCGGCCTCGCGGGCGGCTGCCTCGGCGCGTTCGTTCAGTTCGCGCATCTGCAGTTCGAACAGGGCCACGAGAACGGCTTCCTTGCTCTCGTGGTGGTAGTACAGGGCGGGGACGGTCACCCCGACACGACGGGCGATCTGCCGCACCGTCGTGCCGTGGTAACCGTTCTCGTTGAACAGCTCCAGTGCCTGCTCGAGGATGGGCGTCATCGTCAGGGCCTCGAAGGCCCGCCAGTCGGCGTACACCGTCTCGGTGGTGGCGGGCCCGTCCTCGCGCAGAGTCACAGGTCGCCGATCAGCGCGGTGCCATGCGGATGGCGCCGTCGAGACGGATGGTCTCACCGTTGAGCATCGGGTTCGACACGATGTGTGCGGCGAGGGCGCCGTACTCCGACGGGTCGCCGAGACGCGAGGGGTGCGGCACCTGGCCACCGAGCGACTGCTGCGCGGCCTCCGGCAGGGATCCGAGCAGCGGCGTCTTGAACAGGCCGGGAGCGATCGTGTTGACGCGGATCAGCAGCGAGGCGAGGTCGCGGGCGATCGGCAGGGTCATGCCGACGACGCCGCCCTTGGACGCGGAGTACGCGGCCTGACCGATCTGACCCTCGTACGCGGCGACGGACGCGGTGTTGATGATGACGCCGCGCTCGCCCTCGATCGGCTCGTTCTTCGAGATGCGCTCGGCGGCAAGACGGATCACGTTGAACGTGCCGATCAGGTTGACGGTGACGATCTTGGTGAAGTCGGCGAGCGGGAACGCGCCGTTCTTGCTCACGGTCTTGATGGCGTTGCCGATGCCGGCGCAGTTCACGGCGACACGCAGCGGTCCGAGCGACTCCGCGACGTCGAGTGCGGCGGACACGTCGACCTCGCTGGTGACGTCGCCCGCGGCGAAGCGCACGCGGTCGCCGAGTTCCTTGGCGACGGTCTCACCGTCGGAGGAGGGCAGGTCGATGATGACGACGCTGGCGCCGTCGGCGAGCAGTGCCTTGGTGGTGGCCAGGCCGAGGCCGGAGGCACCGCCGGTGACGAGTGCGACGCTGTCGTTGACGATCATGTCTTACCTTTCGGAAGCAGGGTTTTCGGGGGGTGTGGGTCAGATGCGTTCGATGATGGTGGCGTTGGCCATGCCCGCGCCCTCGCACATGGTCTGCAGGCCGTAGCGTCCGCCGGTCGCCTCGAGGTTGTTGACGAGGGTGCTCAGCAGGCGGGTGCCCGACGACCCGAGCGCGTGCCCGAGCGAGATGGCGCCGCCCCACGGGTTGAGCTTGGCCGGGTCGGCACCGAACTCGTGCGCCCATGCCAGCGGCACCGGCGCGAACGCCTCGTTGACCTCGTAGGCGTCGATGTCGTCGATGCTCAGCCCCGACTTGGCGAGGATCTTCTTCGTCGCCGGGATCGGCGCGGTGAGCATGAACACCGGGTCGTCACCGGCGACGGCGAACGAGTGGAACCGTGCCCGCGGGGTCAGACCCAGCTTCGACGCCATCTCTTCGCTCATGATCAGCGCGGCGGACGCACCGTCGGTCAGCGGCGACGAGTTGCCCGGGGTGATGTGCCACTGCGCCTCGGGGAACCGGGCCGCGTACTTCTCCGAGTAGAACGACGACTTCAGCCCGGACAGGCCCTCGGCGGTGGTCGTGGCGCGCACCGTCTCGTCGACGGTGTGCGTGACCGTCTCACCGGCGGCGTTGGTCACGTCGATCGGGACGATCTCCTTGGCGAACAACCCCTTCGACGCGGCGTCGGCGGCACGCTGATGCGACTGCGCGGAGAAACTGTCGAGGGTGTCGCGGTCGAACTTCCACTTGGCGGCGATCAGTTCCGCGGAGATGCCCTGGTTGACAAGGCCTTCCGGGTAGCGGGCGGCGATGCCCGGGCCGGACGCGTCCTGCCCGATGGTGGTCGTACCCATCGGAACCCGCGACATCGACTCGACACCCGCGGCGATCACGATGTCGTAGGCGCCGGCGATCACGCCCTGCGCCGCGAAGTGCGCCGCCTGCTGGCTCGAGCCGCACTGGCGGTCGACGGTGGTCGCCGGAACCGAATCCGGGAACCCGGCCGACAGAACCGCGGTCCGGGTGATGTTGAGGGCCTGCTCACCGGCCTGGCCGACACAGCCGCCGATGACGTCGTCGACCAGCACGGGGTCGATGCCGTTCCGTTCGACGATGGTGCGCAGCACGTGCGCGAGCAGTTCCACCGGGTGCGTACCCGACAGCGCACCGCCGGGTTTGCCCTTGCCGGAGGCGAGGCGGACGACGTCCACGATGACAGCGTTGGTCATGATGTTCCCTTTCGATTGTGTGCGAGCCCACCCGTGAGTACTTGTTAACCGCCCGCGGTTAACAAGTACTCACGGGTCAGCGGCCCTGCCAGACCGGCTGGCGCTTCTCGGCGAACGCGGTGGGACCTTCCTTGGCGTCCGCGCTGGTGAAGATGGTGGCGATGGCGGCGGTGTTCGCCTCCCATGCCCCGTCGCCCCAGTCGGGTTCGGTTGCGGTGCGGTGGATCATGGCCTTCGATTCGCGCACCGACAGGGGTGCGTTGGCGGCGATCTGCTCGGCGAGTTCGAGTGCGACGTCGAGGGCGGTGCCCGCCGGGGCGACCCGGTTGACCAGGCCCAGTTCCTTGCCCTGCGCCGCGGTGATCGGTTCGCCGGTCAGCGCGATCTCCAGCGCGACCTTCTTGGGGATCTGCTGCTGCAGGCGGATCACCCCACCCGCAGCGGCGAACAGTCCGCGCTTGACCTCGGGAAGCCCGAGTTTCGCTTCCTCGTCGACGACCGCGAGGTCGCTGGCCAGCACCAATTCGGTGCCGCCGCCGAGGGCGAAGCCGTTGACCGCGGCGATGGTCGGCTTGCTGATCCAGTGTTGCGCGTATCCGGCGAATCCCCATTCGGGGTGCCCCTCCGCGGCGATGTTCCCACCCGTGGAGAGGGCCTTGAGGTCGGCGCCTGCGCAGAACGCGCGGCCGGACCCGGTCACCACGACCACCCGTACGTCGGGGTCGTTCTCGGCCTGCTCGAGCAGATTGCCCACGGCGGTCGACAACGCGCCGTTCACCGCATTCAGCGCTTTGGGGCGGTTCAGCGTGATGATGCCGATGCCTCCGCGCCGCTCCCACAGTGCGGCTGCCTCCACCGTCTCGGTCTGTTCTGGCACGTCTCATCCTCCGACTCGGCCTGATTACTGATCGCTCGTTAAAGTTAGTACCACGCCGCCGAGCGCACGGTCAATGGCCGACTTTATCTAGCGCCCGTTCAGTAGCGTCTGGTATGGATAGTCAGGGACCGACGGAGGAGATCACCACGTGTATGCCCAGCAACTGACCAGCGCTTCCGGCCCCGCCGGAGTACAGCTCGCCGAGATCGACGAACCCGACGGAACCGGACGTGTCGTCGTCGATCTGCACGCCGCGGGCGTGGCCTTTCCCGACCTGCTGCAGACCACCGGCAGCTATCAGATCGTCCGCGACTTGCCCTTCGTGCTGGGACTCGAGGGCGCGGGCGTCGTCCGCAGCGCCCCCGCGGACAGCGGCATCCGGGCAGGACAGCGGGTGGCCGTCCTCGCGACGGACGGTGCGTGGCAGCAGACCGTCGCGGTGGAACCCGACTCGGTGTTCCCGCTCCCCGACTCGGTGTCGCTCGAGGCGGGCGCCGGCTTCCTGCTGAACTACCTCACCGTGCACTTCGCCCTCGACGAGCGTGCCCGCTACCGCGCAGGCGAGACCGTGCTGGTGCACGGCGCCGCCGGCGGTGTCGGGGTGGCCGCGCTGCAGGTCGCGGCCGCGCTGGGACTCGAGACGATCGCCGTGGTCAGCACGGAGGAGAAGGCCGGGATCGCGAAGGCCAACCGCGCCGATCACGTCGTCCTCGTGGACGGGTGGAAGGACCGGGTCCACGACCTCACCGAGGGCCGCGGCGTCGACATCATCCTCGACCCGGTGGGCGGCGACCGCTTCACCGACAGCCTGCGCAGCCTCGCACCCAACGGGCGGCTCGTGGTCCTCGGTTTCACCGGCGGCGAGATCCCCACCGTCAAGGTCAATCGGCTTCTGCTGCGCAACATCTCGGTTCTCGGCGCGGGATGGGGCGAATACGTGCGCACCCACCCCGGCTACACGGGCCGGCAGTGGGCGGCCCTGAGCCCGCTCCTCGAATCCGGCGCGCTCCGGATCACCGAACCCACCGTCTACTCGTTCGAACACGCCGGCGACGCACTGCGGACACTCGAAACCCGTTCCGCCACCGGCAAGATCGCCCTCTCCGTCCGCCCTTCCTGACTAAGGATCCTCATGACCTCCGACATTCCCGGCGTGCACACGACCGTCGACAACGGCGTCCTCCGCGTCACCCTCGACCGCCCGTCCCGCATGAACGCCGTCACCACCGAGTCCCTCGACGCCATCGCCGACGCCTTCGACAAGCACGCCGGTGACGCGGAGGTGCGGGTCGCGATCCTCACCGGCGCCGGCCGCGCCTTCTGCACGGGTGCCGACCTGGGTGGCCTCGACATCTCCGGGCCACCGTCGTCCGCGACGATCGACGCCGCGAACCGCGCGGCGGCCGCGATCCGCGCGTTCCCGCGGCCCGTGATCGGTGCGGTCAACGGTCCCGCGGCGGGTGTCGGGGTCTCGCTCGCCCTGGCCTGCGACCTCACGATCGCCACCGAGTCCAGCTATTTCC
This sequence comes from Rhodococcus sp. USK10, assembly GCF_019378875.1. Lineage (NCBI taxonomy): Bacteria > Bacillati > Actinomycetota > Actinomycetes > Mycobacteriales > Nocardiaceae > Rhodococcus > Rhodococcus sp. USK10. The sequence goes on along the minus strand of NZ_CP076048.1, from coordinate 4,722,912 downwards.
TGCTCGCCTTCACGAAGGTCGGTCTGATGCCCGACGGCGGCGCCACCGCGCTGGTCGCCGCGTCGATCGGCCGGGCCCGCGCCCTGAAGATGGCACTCCTGGCCGAACGACTGCCCGCGCGTGAGGCTCTCGCGGCTGGGTTGATCGCCGACGTATACCCCGACGACGAGTTCGCCGCGACCGTCGACGCCCTCGCGCGACGTCTCGCCGACGGACCGTCGGAGGCCTTCCACTTCACCAAGGACGCCGTCAACGACGCGACGCTCGTCGAACTCGACAACGCGTTCGCCCGCGAGCGTTCGGGCCAGATCGACCTTCTCGCCGCCGCCGATTTCCACGAGGGTGTCGCGGCGTTCCGGGAAAAGCGTCCCGCCGTGTTCGGCCGGGCCTGAGGAACGTCACCATGACAGCGGACGCCCCCGTGACAGCGTCGCACGCGCAGCCGTCCGCATCCCGGCGGGCGCACTGGGCCAATCATGTTGCCCGGCATGCTTTCGCGAAACCCGATGCGGTGGCGCTCCGGTTCCGGGGCGCCTCGACCACCTGGCGTGAACTCGACGACCGCAGCGCGCGGACCGCGGCGGTGCTCGCCGCCCGCGGTGTCGCTCGCGGCGACCGCGTCGTGCTGCTGCTCACCAACCGCCCCGAGTTCCTCGAGGTGATGCTCGCCGCGAACCGCCTGGGTGCGATCGCCGTCCCCGTCAATTTCCGGCTGAGTCCCGGCGAGGTGAAATTCATCGTCGCCGACAGCGACGCCGCCGTCGTGGTCGTCGAGGATTCACTCGCCGATCTCGCCGCCGAGGTCGACGACGCCGTGCCGGTGCTCGTGGTCGGCGACGCCCCCGACGACGTCTCGCTCGAGAAGCAGTTGCGCGCCGCAGATCCCGACGTTCCGATCGCGGACGTACCGGAGGATTCGCCTGCCGCCATCATGTACACGTCCGGCACCACCGGGCGTCCGAAGGGCGCGGTGCTGTCGCACCTGAATCTGCAGGCGCAGGCGCTGACCCTCATCCGGGGATGGCGACTGTTCGACACCGAGTCCGAGGTCAACCTGGTCTCGTCGCCGCTGTTCCACATCGCCGCCCTCGGCAGCGTCGGGCCGTTCCTGCTGATCGGCGCGACCGTCGTGATCCATCCGACCGGTGCGTTCGACGCGACCGAACTACTCGACGCGCTCGAGCGCGAGCGGGTGACCAGTGTGTTCATGGTACCGACCCAGTGGCAGGCCATCCTCGACGACGCCGGCCCCGAGGTCCGGGATCTGGCCCTGCGGGTGCTGGGATGGGGCGCCGCGCCTGCCACCCCGACACTCCTCGACCGGCTGAACGCCGCATTCCCCGACGCCGCGATCGTGGCCTTCTTCGGGCAGACCGAGATGTCGCCGGTGACGTGCATGCTCGACGGCAAGGATGCCGTGCGCAAGATCGGCTCGGTCGGGAAGCCGATCGACACGATCGCGATGCGCGTGGTCGACGCGGCGATGAACGACGTGCCGCAGGGTGAGATCGGTGAGATTGTCTACCGCGGACCGGGACTCATGGAGGGATACTGGCGCAACCCCGAGGCCACCGCGGACGCGTTCGCCGGCGGCTGGTTCCACTCCGGCGATCTGGTGCGCGTGGACTCCGAGGGATTCGTGTACGTGGTGGACCGCAAGAAGGACATGATCATCTCGGGCGGGGAGAACATCTACTGCGCCGAGGTCGAGAATGCCCTCGCCGCTCACCCGGACATTCTCGACGTCGCGGTGATCGGGCGGGCCGACGAGCGGTGGGGCGAGGTTCCCGTCGCGGTCGTGGTCCCGCGGGCCGGGGCCGCGCCGGGGGTCGACGCCCTCGCGGACTGGCTCGACGGCCGGGTCGCCCGGTACAAGCGGCCCCGGTTCGTCGAGGTCCTACCCCAATTGCCCCGCAACGCCAGCGGCAAGGTCGTCAAAGGCGTTCTGCGCGAACAGTTCGGCGCCGTGAGCAGTTAGCCGGCCGGCGGCAGGAGGTGGCGGACCAGGAAGTCGGTCTCGTCCGCGACCACCTGCTCGAACAATGCATCGAAGTACGGGTCGAAGTGCCCGCCCGGGTACACGTGCACCTCGGCGTCGGGGGTCCTGGCCGCGGCCTTCTGCGCACTACGGGTGAACGTGACGACATCGTGGTCTGCGATGGCGAAGAAGACGGGGCAGGCGATCTTCGCGACGGTCCTCGTCGGCCGGTACAGCGCCGCCTGCAACGCCACCCGGCCCGGGGTCTCGTTACGCCACGTCGAACCGGGCGGATCCATCGCGTGATACCCCGCCTCCGCGTCGGGTGACGTCATGGCCGCGAACGAGCCCGGCGGTCCGACGACGGGGAACATGTGCGGCGGACGGTGTCGCAGTTGGGCGTACCGGTCGCGCAGGTAGGCGACGGCCATGCGGCCGAGCCCGGCCGGCCCGAGTCGCGGGAGGTTGGTCAGTCCGTCGACGTACGGAACCTGCGACACGACCGCGGCCACGCGACGGTCCCGCGCTGCCGTGGTCAGGACGAGCCCGCCGGACAGTGACGTCCCCCAGAGCGCGACCCGGCCGGGGTCGATGTCCGGGCGAGTGCACACGTATGCGACGGCGCTGTCCCAGTCGTCGAGCTGGCTGTCGATGTCGAGCAGTTGCCGGGGTTCGCCCTCGCTGGCACCGAAGTGGCGGTAGTCGAACACCAGCGCCGCGATTCCCGCGGCCGCGAACCGCGCCGCGAAGGCGTCGAGTCGCTGCTCGCGCACCCCGCTCCAGCCGTGCGCGAGCACCACACAGGGTGCCGGCGTGAGTGTTTCGGCGCGGCGACGGTACAGCCAGGCGGCGCAGCGCTGCCCTCGCGAGGTGAACGAGACGTCCTCGCGGCGGACGTCAGGGCACGACCGACCAGCTTCGACGGGTGTCGGCCGAGGATTCATGGAGGCGCCTCCGAGAGGTGTGGACACCGTTCAGTGTCGGGCCCTCCGGAGACCTGCGACAGGCACCCTAGGGTGACGAATCCGCACCCCAGGGTGGAAGATCAGCGCTCGAGGGCCACTTTCATGCGCTCGAGAGTCTGCCGCATCCCGTCCTGCATCAACCGGTCGCGGTTGCTGCCCAGCACCTTCGATTTCTGCACCAGTCGCACCCACCATACGGGCGTCGCGTAGATCTCCCGGGTCTCGGTGACGAGAGTGCCGGAGCCGGAGGGCTCGAGGTGGTACGTCCAGCGGGCCTTCGGTTCGTCCGCCTCGAACGAGAACCTCTGGTCCGGAACGACATCCACGACGGTGCAGTGCGTCTTCCAGCGCACCGGTCCATGCCGGTTGGCGCCGACGAACCGCGACCCCACCGTCGCCGGGGTGCCCGACGTCCAGCGCGCGCCGGTGTTCTCGGGACTGAACCGGCCCATGCCCTCGACGTCGGTCACCACACCCCACACTTGGGTGGGCGGAACGTCGATCAGGATTTTCGCGCTGTCCACGTCTAGCGGCCCGGAATCCACTGCAGCGCCTTCACGAAGGGCGGCATGATCTTGGCCCACACCTTCGGCGACAGTCCCCGCGGGCCACCGAGGTTGAGGACGCGGGTGGTGGCGATGGTCTGCGGCTCGGTGTACTTGAGGAGCCCGTCCTCGCCGTGGCGGCGCCCGACACCGGACACCCCCATCCCGCCCATCGGCGCTCCGGTGCTGCCCCACGCCGGTGCGTAGCCCTCGTCGACGTTGACGGTTCCGGCGTGGATCCGTGCGGCGATGGCCTCGCCCTCCGCTTTGGTTCCCGCCCACACGCTGGCGTTCAGGCCGTACTCGGTGTCGTTGGCGCGTTCGATCGCCTCGTCGACGTCGGCGACGGGGTAGATCGAGACCAGTGGCCCGAACGTCTCGTCGCGGTAGCACTCGGCGTCTTCCGGGACACCGGTCAGGACGGTCGGCTCGTAGAACAGCGGTCCGAGGTCCGGGCGCGCCTTGCCGCCCGCGACCACGGTGGCGCCCTTGACGACGGCGTCGTCGACGTGGCTGGACACGGCCTTGACCTGGTCCTCGGACACGAGGCTGCCCATTTCGATGCCGAAGTCGTAGCCGGCGCCGAGCTTCATGTTGCGGACGCGTTCGCCGAACATCCGGGTGAATTCGGGTGCGATGGACTCCTCGACGTAGATGCGCTCGATGGAGATGCACAGCTGCCCGGAGTTGGAGTAGCAGGCACGCACGGCGGCGTCGGTGACCTCACGGAGATTCGCGCCTGCGGTGACGATCATCGGGTTCTTGCCGCCGAGTTCGGCGGAGAAGCCGATGAGACGGCGACCGGCCTGCTCGGCGAGGAGCTGACCCGTCGCCGAGGACCCGGTGAACATCAGGTACTCGGTGTTCTCGACGAGGGCGGTGCCGACCACCGAACCCGGTCCGGGGACGACGGCGAACAGATCGCGTGGCAGCCCGGCCTGGTACAGCAGGTCGACGCAGGCCAGAGCGCAGTACGGGGTCTGGCTGTCGGGCTTGAGAACGACGGCGTTGCCGGCGAGGAGCGCGGCGACGGCGTCCGACACCGCGAGCGTCATCGGGTAGTTCCACGGCGAGATGACGCCGACGACGCCCTTCGGCTGGTACCGCACCACCGTCTTGGTGAGGCCGGGCAGCATGCCGGAGATGCGCCGCGGACGCAGCAGCTTGGGGGCGACGCGCGCGTAGTGGCGGGCGGTCATCGAGATGTCGAGGACCTCCTCCTGCGCGGCGGCGCGGGACTTGCCCGTCTCGGCCTGCGCCATGTCCATCAGGGCGTCGCGGTTCGCGAGCACCAAGTCGCGGTAGCGGTGGAAGATCGCGGCGCGTTCGGTGACCGGGCGGGCCGCCCATTGCTTCTGCGCCAGCCGGGCCCGCGCGATCGCGCCCTCGGCGTCCTGGGCGGTGCCGACAGGGACTGTGGCCAGTTCCTTGCCCGTGAACGCCTCGACGACAGACCGCGTCGGGCGATCCGCGGCGTCCGGGATGGCGATGAGGTCGGCGAGCCGCGCGAACGTGGCGGCGGTCGGAACAGGCATTTCGTACCCCTACTGGTTAGTAGTTTTCGCGGTTACACATAACTTACCCGTTCGGTGGCCCGTGTCACAGGGGCGGACGGATCAGTGCCGCTCCTCGAGCCCGACCGCCTCCCGCAGCTTCACCTCCGCCTTCTTCAGTTCGGGGTCGTCCTGGGCGGAGGAGTCGAGCAGGTCGGCGAGGGCCTCGGCGATGACGTTGAGTTTCTCCTGCAGCGCCTCCGACGAACGCCTGCTCGCATTCTCGAGCAGGACCACCAGCAGCAGCGTGAACACGGCGCCGACGGTGTGGATCGCGATCTGCCACTCGTGGAGGTCCTTCCACAGCGGAATGCTGACGACCCACAGGACCACGACGCCGGCGCAGATCCCGAAGAACGGCGCCTGGCTGACCCGAAGTTCGATCTGCTCGACGAACTTGTCGAACGTCGACCGTTGATCGGTGCGCTGCTCGCGTGCAGCCTTCGCACTGCGTTCCATCTTCGGAGTCTAGGCTCAGCCGCCACATCCGATATGCCCGTTTCGGCCGATCTGCCGGAGTGGCGGCAACCAGCCGATCATCGGTAAGTGATTGACATCACATCACCGATCGAAGAGACTGACCGGCACGCGGCAACTTGAAGTTGGCGTCATGTTCTAGTCCAGCGGAGACCTACCTCGAGGAGTGATCGGATGACTTCATCCGCGGTGCAGCCGGGTAAGGACGCGGCCGGCGACACGGCTGTCTCACGCACGCGTGCACATCGGAAACTGCTGGCGGCGGGACTGGTCGGCAGCTCGATCGAGTGGTACGACTTCTTCCTGTACGGAACCGCTGCGGCACTGGTCTTTCCCCACGTCTTCTTTCCCGGCGCGTCGGCGTTGGTGGGCACCCTGCTCTCGTTCAGCACGTTCTGGGCCGGCTTCGTCGCCCGCCCGCTCGGGGGCCTCGTCGCCGGTCACTTCGGCGACAAGTACGGCCGCAAACCGGCGGTCGTGACCTGCCTGCTGTTCATGGGACTGGCGACGTTCCTGATCGGCTGTCTGCCCGGCGCCGCGACCATCGGGATCGCGGCTCCGATCCTGCTGGTGGTCCTGCGGTTCGTCCAGGGCCTCGCGTGCGGCGGTCAGTGGGGTGGGATCGTCCTGCTGCTGACCGAATCGGCCAGTCCCAAGCGCCGCGGATTCTCCGGCACGTTCGGGCAGATGGGTGTCTCGTTCGGTGTCCTGCTCGGCAACCTCGTGTTCCTCGGCGCCACCGCCGCGATCTCGAACGAGGCGTTCCTGAGCTGGGGCTGGCGGATCCCGTTCTTCGCCAGCGCACTGCTGTTCCCGGTGGTGCTCTACATCCAGACCAAGGTCGAGGACACCCCCGAGTTCCGGGACCTGCAGGACCAGGCGCAGAAGAAGAACGAGACCGTTGTCCGCGCACCGCTGACCCAGGCGATCCGGGACCACTGGCGCAAGATCCTGCTCGGCTGCGGACTGCTCGCGGCCACCAACTCGCTGTTCTACATCTCCATCGCCGGGGTGCTCAGTTACGGCACCGCGGAACTGGGCATGAAGCGCAACGACCTGCTCGCGATCTCACTGCTCAGCGCGGCACTGACGGTCGGGGTGGTGCTGTGGTCCGGGCACATGTCCGACAAGATCGGGCGCAGGCCGATGATCCTGATCGGTGCGGCGATGATCATCGTGTGGGCGTTCCCGTACTTCTGGCTGATCAACACCCGGAACCTGGTGCTGTTCTTCGTCGCCGTCACGGTCGGCAGCGTCTTCCAGTCCATGACGTACGGGCCGATCGCCGCCTACATGGGTGAGTTGTTCGCTCCCAACGTCCGGTACTCCGCCGCCTCGCTGGCGTATCAGCTGGCCGCGATCACGGTGAGCGGCGGCACGCCGTTCATCATGACCGCGCTGATCGCCAAGACCGGGACCACCACGTTCGTGGCGGTGTTCGTCGCGCTGATGGGGCTGGTCACGTTCCTGTGCGCGTGGAAGCTCCGCGAGACCAACACCGCCGAGGTCCGCAACGATCCGGCTGCCGTACCCGGCGCCCAGTTCTACTAGCCGGCACGACGTTTCACGGCGATGCCCACCGCCCGATCTCGGCGGTGGGCATCGTCGTACGCTTTCAGGCCCAGTTCGCGGTCCGGGTGTATCCCTCCGGGCGTTCCGCCTGCAGCCGGAGCAGCTCGCCGCGGACGTCGGCGTCCAGTGCGGCGTCGAGGACCGTCCATGCCAGCGCCGTCGCACCGTCGATGATCGCCGTGTCGGCGGCGGGAGTCGCTGCGGCGTCGGCGAAGTCGGCGTTGTGCGGGATCGCGGTGCTCCCGAGGATGGCGATCCCCGGGTGGATCGACGGCACGACCTGGGACACGTTGCCCATGTCGCTGGACCCGCCGCCGAGCTCCGCGGAGGTCAGTTCGCGGCCGGTGGCCTGCACGTTCCGGTCCCAGAGGTCCGCCAGCACCGGGTTGTTCAGCATCGGCGCGTACGGCGGTTCCGTCGCCTCGTACGCCCACTCGCATCCGGTCGCGATCGCACCCGCCTCGAAGCAGGCGAGCACCCGCTCCTTCACCTCGCGCCACTCGTCGATCTCCGGTGCCCGCACCTCGACCTGCACGACCGTCCGGGCCGGGATGATGTTGGTGACGTCGCCGCCGTGTGAGACAAACGCGTTGACGCGCGTCTTCGCCCGGAACTGCTGACGGACCAGCCCGATGGCGTTCAATGCGATCGTCGCGGCGGCTCCGGCGTTGATCCCGTGCTCGGGTGCGCCGGCGGCGTGTGCGGCGCGGCCGGTGAACGTGACCTCGAACCGGTCGACCGCCTGCATCCACAGCGAGGCGCAGGGCATGTCCGTCCCCGACGTGCCGTGGACCATCAGCGACAGCGCCGCGTCCTCCCACGCGCCGGCCTCGAGCATGGGAATCTTGCCGCCGCCGTGCTCCTCGGCGGGTGTGCCCAGCAGTTTGATCCGGAGTCCGGCCTCGTCGGCGACGGCCGCGAGCGCGAGTGCGGTGCCGACCCCGGCGGCCGCGATCATGTTGTGCCCGCAAGCGTGTCCGACCTCGGGCAGTGCGTCGTACTCGGCGCAGATCGCGACGGTGAGGTCGCCGCTTCCGTAGGTCGCCTCGACGGCCGTGTCGAGTCCGTAGACGCCGACGGTGGTATCGAAGCCGGCGTTCCGGAGCGTGTCCCCGACGAGCGCGGCCGCGCGGTGCTCCTCGAACGCGATCTCGGGGGTGTCGTGAATACGATGGCTGAGTTCGAGCAGCTTTTGCTCGTTGTTCCGGATAATCTGCGCCGCAGCATCCTTCAGCGCGACCGCGCGCGCGTCGGTGGTGTCGCCTGCGGAGGTGGCGAGAGTCATGGGCGGGTGCCTTCCTGGTAAATGTGAACGACGGTCACTGCGTGACGACGACGTCACGCAGGGGCGGCGCGACGACCCCGTCGGGAAGCGGTGAGTCGTAGGGAGTTTGCGTCGTGCGGGTACTGAATTCCTTGCGCGCCGACGCCAGCAGCTCGGCATCCGTCAGGAGGTCCACGGCGGTCGAGGCCATGATCTTCGCGGCGTGGATCATCCCCTTGTGCGCGGCGGGCAGTTTGCCCTGCGCGACCATCTGCCACGAGTGGGCGGCCGTGCCGACACCGACGCACGCCGTGGCGCACTGCACGAGCGGCGTCACCCAGCTGACGTCGCCGAGGTCGCTGGAGCCGGTCATCGTCGGGCGCAGCGAGCGCGCGTCGAACGTGACGATCCCGGTGTGCAGAGCGTTTCCGTCGCCGTCGAATTCACCGCCGAGCGTGCTCGCCGTGCGTCCCGACGCTGTCTTGGTGACGAACGCCTCCGCGGACGCGAGATCGAAGTCGTCGAAGGGCACCGGCCCGAGCTCGCGGAGCCGCTCCTGCATCGAATCCTCGAGGACGACGTTGGGCAGGATGTCCGAGCAGCCGCCGTCGATCTCGATCTCGACCGTCGTCTCCGTCATCAGGGCGGCGCCTTCGGCGATCTTCGTCACGCGGGCGAACAGCTCGCGCATGCCGGCCACGTCGGGCGAGCGCACCAGGTAGTAGGCCTCGGCGGACGCCTGCACGACATTCGGCGAGCGGCCTCCGGTGTCGAGGATGGCGTAGTGGATCCGGCAGTCCGACGGCATGTGCTCACGCAGGAAGTTCGTGCCCACGTTCATCAATTCGAGGGCGTCGAGTGCACTGCGGCCACGTTCGGGGGACACTCCGGCGTGCGCGGCGATGCCGGTGAACCGGACGTACGCCTGGACGTAGGCGAGGGTCCGGATCCGTTGCACGGTGGTGGTGTCGCCGGGATGCCAGGACACGGCGGCGGCGACATCGTCGAAGGCACCTTCCTTGACCATGAACGTCTTTCCGGCGGCTGCTTCCTCCGCGGGACAGCCGTAGTAGCGGACGGTTCCGGGCAGGCCGTTCGCGTCGAGGTAACGCTTGACGGCGGTCGCGGCGAGGAGTGAACCGCCGCCGAGCAGGTGGTGGCCGCAGCCCTGCCCGTTACCGGACTCGTTGCCGGGTTCCGGCTCCGGCACAGCACTTCCCGACTTCTGACTCAGCCCGGCGAGGGCGTCGTACTCACCGACGATCGCGATCACCGGTTGACCACTGCCCGCTTCCGCGCTGAATGCGGTCGGGATTCCCGCCACCGACCGGGCGACGGTGAAGCCCTCCGCCTCGGCGGCAGCGATCTGCGCATCGACGGACGCGCGCTCCTCCCAACGCAATTCGGGGTTGTCCCAGATGGCATCGCTCAACGCGGCGTACTGCGGGCCGAGCTCGTCGATGGTGCCGAGGAGTTGTGGATCGACAGACACTTCGATGTCCTTTCGTTCGGTGTCACGGGTTGTCAGGCGTGTACTTGCTCGCCGTCGGCGAGTGTGGGCTTGTCGTTCTCGGTGGTCGTCGCGGGAGACCGGAGTTTGCGCGCCAGGATGGCCGTGACGACGCACAGTGCCGCGCAGACCGCCCAGACCACGTGATAGGCGCTCGCGGAGGGAATCTGCTTGCCGCCGGCGGTGAGTGCCGGGGTGACCATCGACGACATCACGAGCGCGAACACGGCGCCGGACACGGCGCCCGCCGCGGTGCGGGACGTGTTGTAGAGGCCGGACGCGATGCCGACCGAATCCGGCGGCGCCTGCTGCACGATTACGGTGGGCAGCACCCCGACCACCACTCCGCCGCCGAGGCCCGCGACGACGAGCCACAGGGCGAACAGTGGTGCGCTCCCCGGGACGACGATCATCAGTCCGTAGGCCGCCGCCGAGAGCAGCGCACCCAGCGCGAGGGATCCGGGGACGGTGAGGGCGGATCGGGCGAGCCGGTCGCTGACGGACGCGCCGACGAACATCGCGAGCGCGAACAGCGCCAGGATCAGGCCGGTCACGGACGCGGTGACACCCATCCCGTAGCCGTTCGTCTCCGGCACGGCACGCAGGAAGAGGGCGCAGGGGGTCTGGACACCGAACAACTGGGCGCCGAACAGCAACGCCATCAGCATCGGTACCCGCATCCCTCGTCCGATGACGTCGAGGTCCACGAGGGGGTGCTGGACGCGTCGTTCCACGAACACCCACACGACGAGAACCGCGGCCCCGACGCCGATGGACGACCACGTCAGCGCGCTCGTCCAACCCCAGGTGCTCGCGTTGGACACACCGCCGAGCACGCCGAGCAGTCCGACCGTGAGCAGGACCGCACCGGCCCAGTCGACTGTTCCTTCCTTCCGTACCGTCGTCTCCGGGACGAGGAAGTAGACGACGGGCAGGCAGATCGTCATGAGCACGGCGGGGACGAGCAGGACCAGCCCGACGTTGTCGACGACGGAGTCGAGGAGGAATCCCGAGAGCAGGCCGCCGACGGCGGCGCCCAGCGTCAGCGACCCGACGAGGCGGCCGATGCTCCGGCCGGCCGTGGCCGCGTTGCGGTCCCGCACGATCGCGAATTCGAGCGGCAGGAACGCCGCGAGCGGTGCCTGCAGCGCACGGCCGACGAGCAGCAGTTCGTAGGACGGCGCGAACGCGACGAGGTACGAACCGAGCGCGACGGAGGTGGTGGCGAGAACGAGAAGGCGTTTGTGCCCGAAGAGGTCCCCGAGTTTGGCGATCAGCGGCACGCAGGCGGCCGTTCCCAGCAGGTACATGGCGCTCACCCAGTTCAATGCGGCGGACGACGCGTCGAAGCGCTCGCCGATGGCGGGCAGCAGCGGGGAGAACCACCCCTGCAGCAACCCGCTCGCGAACTCCATGACCACGAGGAACCCGACCGCTGCAGTGGCAGCGTCGCCTCCCCGGATGTGGGGCGAAGAACTCATGTCGACTCCAAGAGGACGAGTGGAAAGTGACTCATCGAAGAGTGCCGCCGCGTGAATTCCGTCGTGTAAATTTGCAGCATTCTCGGCATCGAAGGGCAAACTATGCAGGATTACGAACCAGATGACGTCGACTTCGCACTCATCCATGCACTGCAAATCGAGCCGCGGGCATCGTGGAAGGCGCTCGCGCCCGCACTGGCCGTCGACCCCGTCACGTTGTCGAGGCGATACCAACGGCTCCTCAACGCCGGCCTGATCTGGATCACCGGATACGACCCCGGGACGCCCGGGCGCGGCGCACTGATCGAAATCGAATGCGCACCCGGACAATCCGTCTCCACCGCGGAGGCCATCTCCGAAGATCCGATGGTCGCGAGCATCGATTTCACGGCGGGCGGACGCGACCTGCTGCTCACCCTGATGGCAGAGGATTCTGTGGACACGTCACGATTCCTGCTCCACCGCCTCGGGGAGTATCCGGCGATCCGGCGAGCCCGGACGCACCTCATCACGGAGGTCCTCTTCGAGGCCGGGAACTGGCGGCTCCGGACGCTGACGGCGGAGCAAGTCGCCATGGTTCCCGCGGCCCGTCCGCCGCGGCCCCGCGCAGCGCGGACGGTCGCGCCCGTACTCAAGCGACTGATCCATCACGAACTGGGCATCGACGGCCGCGCACCGACCACGGCGATCGCGGAACGCGCAGGCGTCAGCAACCAGCGCATCACCGACGCGATCGCGACGATGCGGCGGGACGGCTCCCTCCGACTGCGCACCGACATCGCCCGGAGCTACTCGGAATGGCCGATCTACGCCTGGTACTTCATGCAGGTTCCCGCGCCCCTCGTCGAGCGCCTGAGGACCTCGCTGGGCAAGATCGAGGAAGTGCGGTTGGCGGTGCTCGTGGCCAGCGAATACAACCTGATCATGGCCGTCTGGTTGCGCACCCTCAACGACGTCCACCGGTTCGAACTTCTTCTGGAGAAGCTGCTGCCCGGGTCGCGGGTGGCGGACCGCTCGGTGGTCATGCAGATCGGCAAACACCTCGGGCACATCCTGGACGACCGCGGACGCGCAACGGGTCCGGTGGTGTCCATGATCTCGCCCGCCCCGACGTAACCGTGGGTCCAATTCTCAGACGGTCCTCAGAAGAATCACAACTCGTACCCCTAACGTGTCCCCGGCATACCCACCGACATTGGAGGACTCGTCATGAACGTTTCACGAGCACGTCTGCACCTCGGCATCGCAGCAGCCGGCGCCCTCGCCGCCGCCGCGCTGGTACCGGGGATCGCTTCGGCGGATCCGGCCGACACCGACTCCGCCCGCCTCGTGAACAGCACCTGCAGCTTCGCCCAGATCGATGCGGCGATGCACGACGTGACCCCGCGGCTCGCCGCGCGTCTGGATCAGGCACCCGAGCGCAAGGCTCAGCTGGCCGACTTCTTCTCGAAGTCCCCTGCCGATCGTCAGGCCGTCCTCGATTCGCACCCGCAGCTGAAGACCCGGCTGGAGACCGTCCCGACCGAGGGTCCGGCTGTCGAGTGGCGCGCGAAGGCGCTGACGATCGCCGACACCTGCGGCAACTACTGACGGACGCCGGGCACGGTCGACAAGGATCGTGCCGCAACAGTTTTCGCTGCGCCATCGTGAAAGTGTTCTGGAAATGCCGAAAGCCCCCCAACAATGTTGGGGGGCTTTCGGTAACGGATGTTCGGCCCTTTCACACAAACCACGAAAGGGGACCCAGTATATTGGGTCCCCTTTCGGTAACGGATGTTCGGCGGTGTCCTACTCTCCCACACCCTGTCGGGTGCAGTACCATCGGCGCTGGAGGGCTTAGCTTCCGGGTTCGGAATGGGACCGGGCGTTTCCCCTCCGCTATGGCCGCCGTAACTCTATGAAACTGTCACACGGAACATCAGCGAAGACACAACCCACACATCGTTGGACCGATGGTGGTGGTGGTTCTTCTTCTTCAGTTCCGAAACGTGTGTGTTGTTTCAGATACTGCACAGTGGACGCGTAGCTTCTTTGTGGTAAGTCCTCGGCCTATTAGTACCAGTCACCTGCACCCGTTACCGGGCTTCCAGTTCTGGCCTATCAACCCGGTGGTCTGCCGGGGGCCTTACCCCCTCGAGGGGGTGAGAAACCTCATCTTGGAACAGGCTTCCCGCTTAGATGCTTTCAGCGGTTATCCCTTCCGAACGTAGCTAACCAGCGGTGCTCCTGGTGGAACAACTGGCACACCAGAGGTTCGTCCGTCCCGGTCCTCTCGTACTAGGGACAGCCTTCCTCAAGTTTCTAACGCGCGCGGCGGATAGAGACCGAACTGTCTCACGACGTTCTAAACCCAGCTCGCGTGCCGCTTTAATGGGCGAACAGCCCAACCCTTGGGACCTACTCCAGCCCCAGGATGCGACGAGCCGACATCGAGGTGCCAAACCATCCCGTCGATATGGACTCTTGGGGAAGATCAGCCTGTTATCCCCGGGGTACCTTTTATCCGTTGAGCGACACCGCTTCCACTTGCCGGTGCCGGATCACTAGTCCCGACTTTCGTCCCTGCTCGACCTGTCAGTCTCACAGTCAAGCTCCCTTGTGCACTTGCACTCGACACCTGATTGCCAACCAGGCTGAGGGAACCTTTGGGCGCCTCCGTTACATTTTGGGAGGCAACCGCCCCAGTTAAACTACCCACCAGGCACTGTCCCTGAACCAGATCATGGTCCGAGGTTAGAGGTCCAATACGATCAGAGTGGTATTTCAACAACGACTCCACACTCACTGGCGTGAGCGCTTCACAGTCTCCCACCTATCCTACACAAACCGAACCGAACACCAATACCAAGCTGTAGTGAAGGTCCCGGGGTCTTTTCGTCCTGCCGCGCGTAACGAGCATCTTTACTCGTAATGCAATTTCGCCGAGTCTATGGTTGAGACAGCTGAGAAGTCGTTACGCCATTCGTGCAGGTCGGAACTTACCCGACAAGGAATTTCGCTACCTTAGGATGGTTATAGTTACCACCGCCGTTTACTGGGGCTTAAATTCTCAGCTTCGCCACAAGTGGCTAACCGGTCCTCTTAACCTTCCAGCACCGGGCAGGCGTCAGTCCGTATACATCGTCTTACGACTTCGCACGGACCTGTGTTTTTAGTAAACAGTCGCTTCTCACTGGTCTCTGCGGCCCCACCCAGCTCAGGAAGCAAGTTCCATCACCGGACGAGGCCCCCCTTCTCCCGAAGTTACGGGGGCATTTTGCCGAGTTCCTTAACCATAGTTATCTCGATCGCCTTAGTATTCTCTACCTGACCACCTGTGTCGGTTTGGGGTACGGGCCGTGTGAAAGCTCGCTAGAGGCTTTTCTCGGCAGCATAGGATCACTGAATTCGCCTCATTCGGCTATGCGTCACCTCTCAGGCTGTGTGAACGGCGGATTTGCCTACCGTTCGCCCTACAGGCTTACACCAGTATTACCACTGACTGGCTCAGCTACCTTCCTGCGTCACCCCATCGCTTGGCTACTACCAGATCAGGTCCCATGCATCCACATCCAGGGCCCCCGAAGGGACGTAAGGACGCTTCAGGATGGTTAGTATCACTGATTCACCAGGGGCGCGTTCACACGGGTACGGGAATATCAACCCGTTGTCCATCGGCTACGCCTGTCGGCCTCGTCTTAGGTCCCGACTCACCCTGGGCGGATTAACCTGGCCCAGGAACCCTTGGTCATTCGGCGGACGAGTTTCTCACTCGTCTTTCGCTACTCATGCCTGCATTCTCACTCGTGTGGCCTCCACGGCTGGGTCACCCCGCCGCTTCCATGGCCACACGACGCTCCCCTACCCACCCACACCACTGCCCAAGACTCCGCAGAATCAAGGGGTGCATTGTGTGAGTGCCGCAGCTTCGGTGGTGTACTTGAGCCCCGCTACATTGTCGGCGCAGGATCACTTGACCAGTGAGCTATTACGCACTCTTTCAAGGGTGGCTGCTTCTAAGCCAACCTCCTGGTTGTCTTCGCGACCCCACATCCTTTTCCACTTAGTACACGCTTAGGGACCTTAGCTGGCGATCTGGGCTGTTTCCCTCTCGACTACGAACCTTATCGCCCGCAGTCTCACTGCCGCGCTCTCACTCACCGGCATTCGGAGTTTGGCTGATTTCGGTAAGCTTGTGGGCCCCCTAGACCATCCAGTAGCTCTACCTCCGGTGAGAAACACGCGACGCTGCACCTAAATGCATTTCGGGGAGAACCAGCTATCACGGAGTTTGATTGGCCTTTCACCCCTACCCACAGCTCATCCCCTCAGTTTTCAACCTAAGTGGGTTCGGTCCTCCACGACGTCTTACCGTCGCTTCAACCTGGCCATGGGTAGATCACTCCGCTTCGGGTCTAGAACATGCCACTACGGACGCCCTATTCGGACTCGCTTTCGCTACGGCTACCCCACACGGGTTAACCTCGCGACATGCCACTAACTCGCAGGCTCATTCTTCAAAAGGCACGCCATCACCCCCAGCCACAAGTGGCTCGAAGGCTTTGACGGATTGTAAGCGCACGGTTTCAGGTACTATTTCACTCCCCTCCCGGGGTACTTTTCACCTTTCCCTCACGGTACTAGTCCGCTATCGGTCACCAGGGAGTATTCAGGCTTATCGGGTGGTCCCGACAGATTCACACCAGATTTCACGGGCCCGGTGCTACTTGGGTTTCCATCACGACAGTCATCATGTTTTCGTGTACGGGATTCTCACCCTCTACGACAGGCCGTTCCAGACCACTTCCACTAACACAATGATTTCTTACTGTCGGCCAACACGGCAGCATTGACAAGATGAACCCCACAACCCCACGAATGCAACACCTGCCGGCTATCACACATCCATGGTTTAGCCTCTTCCGCTTTCGCTCGCCACTACTCACGGAATCACTATTGTTTTCTCTTCCTGTGGGTACTGAGATGTTTCACTTCCCCACGTTCCCTCCACACACCCTATATATTCAGGTGCGGGTAACACGACATCACTCGTGCTGGGTTTCCCCATTCGGACATCCTCGGATCTCAGCTCGGTTGACAGCTCCCCGAGGCTTATCGCAGCCTCCTACGTCCTTCATCGGCTCCTGGTGCCAAGGCATCCACCGTACGCTCTTCATTACTTACAACAAAGATGCTCGCGTCCACTGTGCAGTTCTCAAACAACACACAACCAACCACCTCGCGCAGACACCAGACCAGACACCGAGAAGAGCCGAAACCCTCCACAACGCCCGCGGTTTGACCTGCAGTGCTTGCTTGTCGTTACTTTCCTGTAGAGGAAACACATTGCGTGTTCTCTCAGGACCCAACAGTGCATCGATATAACTCTTCCCGCCGCCGGCACTCGGGCCGGCAGTCATCGAGAAGAATGCTTGTCAGTGTTCCACCCATGAGCGTCCGCAGTCCTACTGATGAGGACTCAACGGTCTCTGCCAACCCGTTGTCACCTGTGTGACACCAGCATTGGAGATGTGCTCCTTAGAAAGGAGGTGATCCAGCCGCACCTTCCGGTACGGCTACCTTGTTACGACTTCGTCCCAATCGCCGATCCCACCTTCGACGGCTCCCTCCCACGAGGGGTTAGGCCACCGGCTTCGGGTGTTACCGACTTTCATGACGTGACGGGCGGTGTGTACAAGGCCCGGGAACGTATTCACCGCAGCGTTGCTGATCTGCGATTACTAGCGACTCCGACTTCACGGGGTCGAGTTGCAGACCCCGATCCGAACTGAGACCGGCTTTAAGGGATTCGCTCCACCTCACGGTATCGCAGCCCTCTGTACCGGCCATTGTAGCATGTGTGAAGCCCTGGACATAAGGGGCATGATGACTTGACGTCGTCCCCACCTTCCTCCGAGTTGACCCCGGCAGTCTCTTACGAGTCCCCACCATTACGTGCTGGCAACATAAGACAAGGGTTGCGCTCGTTGCGGGACTTAACCCAACATCTCACGACACGAGCTGACGACAGCCATGCACCACCTGTATACCGACCACAAGGGGGGCCGTATCTCTACGGCTTTCCGGTATATGTCAAACCCAGGTAAGGTTCTTCGCGTTGCATCGAATTAATCCACATGCTCCGCCGCTTGTGCGGGCCCCCGTCAATTCCTTTGAGTTTTAGCCTTGCGGCCGTACTCCCCAGGCGGGGCGCTTAATGCGTTAGCTACGGCACGGATCCCGTGGAAGGAAACCCACACCTAGCGCCCACCGTTTACGGCGTGGACTACCAGGGTATCTAATCCTGTTCGCTACCCACGCTTTCGCTCCTCAGCGTCAGTTACTGCCCAGAGACCCGCCTTCGCCACCGGTGTTCCTCCTGATATCTGCGCATTTCACCGCTACACCAGGAATTCCAGTCTCCCCTGCAGTACTCAAGTCTGCCCGTATCGCCTGCAAGCTCGAGGTTGAGCCTCGAGTTTTCACAGACGACGCGACAAACCGCCTACGAGCTCTTTACGCCCAGTAATTCCGGACAACGCTTGCACCCTACGTATTACCGCGGCTGCTGGCACGTAGTTGGCCGGTGCTTCTTCTGCAGGTACCGTCACTTTCGCTTCGTCCCTGCTGAAAGAGGTTTACAACCCGAAGGCCGTCATCCCTCACGCGGCGTCGCTGCATCAGGCTTTCGCCCATTGTGCAATATTCCCCACTGCTGCCTCCCGTAGGAGTCTGGGCCGTGTCTCAGTCCCAGTGTGGCCGGTCACCCTCTCAGGTCGGCTACCCGTCGTCGCCTTGGTAGGCCATTACCCCACCAACAAGCTGATAGGCCGCGGGCCCATCCTGCACCAGTAAACCTTTCCACCAACAGCCATGCAGCCATCGGTCATATCCGGTATTAGACCCAGTTTCCCAGGCTTATCCCGAAGTGCAGGGCAGATCACCCACGTGTTACTCACCCGTTCGCCGCTCGTGTACCCCGAAGGGCCTTACCGCTCGACTTGCATGTGTTAAGCACGCCGCCAGCGTTCGTCCTGAGCCAGGATCAAACTCTCCGTTGAAGACTCAAGATGGCCGGCAGAACCGGCAATCAGTCATAGACATCGAGTCAAATCACTAGCAAAAAAACTCAAACTAGCTTCAATCAAACACTGACCCCCCACCGACGGAAGAAGGAAGAGAGCCAGCAAATACCCACACCACAACACCCCGAAACCCGAAGGCCCCGAAAGCAATTCGTGATGTGGAGTACCAAAAACATTTGGCACTGACATTCATCGACACACTGTTGAGTTCTCAAAGAACACGCGCACACCATCACTTCTGGCTCACTCGCCAGCCGCTCCGGGGCAACTTTTCCAGCTTATCTCATTGGGCTGACCGGCGCAAACCGGCACCCGCTGAAGACATTCCGGGGTTGAAGCACAACCATACACGATGGTGAACTTCGGATTGGCCAGGCACTTCGTACAACCTCGTGGCATTCACCTTGCGGTGAAGGTCGGTGTCCGTGTCGCTCTGACTTGGAATAAGTTACGCGAACCGTGCGCCGTTTTCCAAATCGCCTGGTCGCAGCGATTCCGGCCGTCGATCCTTCAGGTTCTGTCACTCTCGCCGACACCGACTCCCTCTATATAAGGAGTCCTATATAGAAGGTCGCAAGACTGTGTCTTCCTCAGCCACAGGTGCGCAGGACCGTCTGCCCCGTGTCCAGCCGGCGGATGTTGTCGGTGATGTCGCGGACGCGGCCGAGGAACGTGTGGTCGGTGACGCCCGACGAGTGCGGGGTCATCAGGACGTTCGGCAGGTCGCGGAATGGCAGTGCGCTCGGCGCGCCGTGACCGCCGGCATCGGGATAGGAGTACCAGACGTCGATGGCCGCGGCCGCGATCCGGTGCGACGCCAGTGCGTCGTACAGCGGCTGTTCCCGAACGAGGGGGCCGCGCCCGACGTTGATCAGGACTCCGTCGGGCCCGAGCGCCTCGAGTTCCGGCCCGCCGATCATTCCGCGGGTGTGATCGTTCAAAGGCGCGGACACGACCACGACGTCGGACTCGGTCATGAGGCGGAGCAGCGACGTGTTGTCGCCCGCCCAGTCCAGGCCTTCCGCCTCGGCATCGAGATTTCCCCGCCCGGTGACCGCGCGGCCTTCTGCGCCGAACGCACGGAGCAGGCTCCACGACCTCCCGCCGATGTGACCGAAGCCGACGAATCCGATCCGCGCACCACGCATGGACCGGGACTGCGCGATCGCGTCGTCGTAGACCGACGTCGCCCATACGTCGCCGCGGAGGGCGCGGTCGTGACCGAGGAATCCGCGGCGCAGCATCAGCGCCGACGACACGATGTACTCCGCGATCGAGTCCTCGTGGTGGAAGGTGTTGGCGACCAGGGTGTCGGGGGGAAGGGCGTCGAAGGCCACGTTGTCGGTGCCCGCGCCGGCGACGTGCAGCAGCCGCAGCTTCGGTGCGGCGGCCGCCATCGCGGCGGTGAACCGGCCGCCCACGTACACGTCGGCGTCGGCGAGGTCGGGGACGATCGCCGACTCGTCGAACTTCCGATGCCAGGACACCACGGCGCCGGACGGCAACCCCGACTCGAACAGTTCGCGATGCGGCAGCAGATTCCGGTCGCCGACGACGATCTTCATCAGGCGCGGACCAGGGCCGGGCGCTTGCTGTCGAACGACCAGCCGGGCACCAGGAACTGCATGCCGACCGAGTCGTCGCGTGCGCCGAGACCCTTCTGGAGGTACAGCTCGTGTGCGGCCTCGACCCGGTCCATGTCGAGCTCCACCCCGAGGCCCGGCGTCGACGGCACGGTCAGGTAGCCGCCCTCGATCTCGTACGGGTCTCTGGTGATCCGCTGACCGTCCTGCCAGATCCAGTGGGTGTCGATGGCGGTGATGTCGCCCGGGGCCGCGGCGGCCACGTGGGTGAACATGGCGAGCGACACGTCGAAGTGGTTGTTGGAATGCGATCCCCACGTCAGGCCCCACGCATCGCAGAGCTGGGCGACTCGGACCGATCCGGCCATCGTCCAGAAATGCGGGTCGGCGAGGGGGATGTCGACGGCGCCGGAGCGAATGGTGTGCCCCATCTCGCGCCAGTCGGTGGCGATCATGTTGGTGGCGGTCGGCAGTCCGGTGGCGCGCTTGAACTCGCTCATCACCTCGCGGCCGGAGAAGCTGCCCTCGGGGCCGACCGGGTCCTCGGCGTACGCGAGCACGTCCTTCAGTCCACGGCAGGTCTCGATGGCCTCCGACAGCAGCCACCCACCGTTGGGGTCGAGGGTGACCCGGGCGTCGGGGAACCGCTCGGCCAGCGCCGTGACGGCCGCCGCCTCCTCGCGGGGCGCGAGGACGCCGCCCTTGAGCTTGAAGTCGGCGAACCCGTACCGCGCCTGGGCGGCCTCGGCGAGCCGCACGACAGCGTCCGGTGTCAGCGCCTCCTCGTGCCGCAGGCGCAGCCAGTCGTCGGACTCGCCCGCACCCGACTGATAATCCAGGTCGGTCTTGTTGCGGTCGCCGACGAAGAAGAGGTAGCCGAGCGCCTGCACCTTCTCCCGCTGCTGACCGTCGCCGAGCAGTGCCGCGACGGGGACACCGAGGTGCTGCCCGAGAACGTCGAGGAGCGCCGACTCGACGGCGGTGACGGCGTGGATCGCGACGCGGAGGTCGAACGTCTGGTTGCCGCGGCCTGCGGAGTCGCGGTCGGCGAACGTGCGCCGCAGGTCGGCGAGCACGCCGTTGTACTCGCCGATGCTGCGCCCGGTCACGATGGCGCGGGCGTCCTCGAGGGTACGCCGGATCGGCTCACCGCCGGGGACCTCGCCGACACCGGTGTTGCCGTCGGAATCGGTGAGGATCACCAGGTTCCGGGTGAAGTACGGGGCATGCGCGCCGGACAGGTTCAGGAGCATGCTGTCGTGTCCCGCGATCGGGACCACTCGCATGTCGGTGACGACCGGGGTGCTCGTTGTACTCATCTTCCGAAACCTTCCTTCACAGCGCAGCGCCGCCCGTGAGGCGCCTCACAACGAAAACTCTAAGTGGCCCGATCGATACATGTCCAAGACTTGTTGAGCATCGAACGATGCAGACACTGCATCAGAGAAGCTGCTGCGCGATCAGCATCAGCGCGCCCACACAGGACACCGCGATCGACGTCCGGCGCAGGCGAGACGCGTCCAGGTGGCGGTTCACGAAACGCGACGCCACGTATCCGAGCACCGTCACCGGGACGAGCAACGCGAACATCACCGCCGACTCGCGATGCACCGAACCCGTCGCGGCGAGAACGGCGACCGACAGCGTGGAGCCCACCAGGAAGAACGCGCTCATGTTGCCGCGCAGCTGCGCCCCCTTCGACCCCTGCATCACCAGCGCCATCGGTGGCCCGCCGATCGACGTGGCCGTGCCGAGAAGACCCGACGCGGCCCCGGCGACGGCGAGGTTCCGGCGTCGCGGCGGCGGCGCCCAGCCCAGGGTCGCGCAGACGACCCCGGACAGCACCACGCCCGCGAGCAGCAGCGACAACCCCCGTTCCGGCAGCACCGCCAGCAGTACCGCGCCCGCGATGGTGCCCGGCACCCGGCCGGCCAGAGCCCACCCCGTGCCGGTCAGGTCCAGGGCTTCCCGTTCCCGCCACACCACCATCACCGTCACGACCGTTGCCGTCATGATCAGCGTCCCGGGCAGCAGGCTCGGATCGACGAGCGCCACGACCGGTGCCGCGAGCATGCCCATCCCGAATCCGATCGACGCCTGCATGCACGAGGCGAGAAAGACGGCGAGCGCGATGACCGCGAACTCGGCCCCGCTCACCCGACCGCGACCGGCACGCCGAGCGCGACCGGACGGCGAGGATGGTGGCACTCGGCGACGTGGCCGCTTTCGCGCGCGTCGACGGCGGCGGGCGGCACCGTGCTCGCGCAGATGTCGGTGGCGTGCGCGCAGCGGGTGCGGAACCGGCAGCCCGACGGCGGGTTCAGCGGCGACGGGACCTCACCCTCGAGGATGATCCTCTTGCCGCGGGATCCGGCGTCCAGCTTCGGTGCCGCCGACATCAGAGCCTCGGTGTACGGGTGGGCGGGACGGTCGAAGACGGCGTCCGTCGCACCCGTCTCCACGATCCGGCCGAGGTACATCACGGCGACGCGGTCGGCGACGTGCCGGACCACGGACAGGTCGTGCGAAATGAACACGTACGAGATGCCGAGCTGTTTCTGCAGGTCGTTCAGCAGATTGAGCACCTGAGCCTGCACCGACAGGTCGAGGGCCGACACGGGTTCGTCGCAGATGACGACGCTCGGGTTCAGCGCCAGGGCCCGGGCGATCCCGAGACGCTGACGCTGACCGCCGGAGAACTCCTGCGGGTAGCGGTGCTCGTCGCTCGGCCGCAGTCCCACGAGGTGCAGCAGTTCGCGCACCCGCGCCGCCCGGTCGCGGCTGGTCTTGTACATCGTCTTGTGGGTGCGCCACGGCTCGGCGATGATGTCGGCCGCCGACATCCGGGAGTTCAGCGACGCGTACGGGTCCTGGAACACCATCTGCACCCGGCGGCGCAGCGCCAGCAGATCCTTGCCCTTGAGCGAGAACGGGTCGACGCCGTCCCACGTCACCGAACCGGAGTCGGGACGCTCGAGCATCATCAGCGTCCGGGCGAGGGTGGACTTGCCGCAGCCCGATTCGCCGACGAGCCCGAGCGTTTCGCCGCGGGCGAGGTCGAGGTCGATGCCGTCGAGCGCACGCAACTGGTTCTTGCCCGCCGCGTTGGCAGGCACCTTGAACGTCTTGGTGAGGCCCCGCACCTTCAGAATCGACTCGGACATGTCAGACCTCCTCGGGGAAATGGCACGCCGAGCGGCGGCCGGCCGCGACGCCGGCGAGCGACGGGCGGGTGGTGCGGCACAGGTCGCGGGCGAGCGGGCAGCGCGCCTGGTAGACGCAGCCGGACGGAATGGAGTGCAGGTCGGGCGGGGTGCCGCCGATCGACTTCAGGTCCTCGCCGCGGACCGCGTGCACGGGGACCGAATCGAGCAGGCCCTTGGTGTACGGGTGCTGTGGCGAGGAGAAGACCTCGGCGACCGGTCCGGTCTCGACGACGTTGCCCGCGTACATGATCGCGACGCGGTCGGCCTCCTCCGCCACCAGCGCGAGGTCGTGGGTGATGAGGATGACGGCCATGTCGTGCTCGGTACGCAGGTCCCGCAGCAGCGACATGATCTGCGCCTGAACGGTGACGTCGAGTGCGGTGGTCGGCTCGTCGGCGAGCAGGACCGTCGGGCTGAGTGCGACGGCCATCGCGATCAGCAGGCGCTGCCGCATGCCGCCGGAGAACTGGTGCGGGTAGGAGTCGACGCGCGATTCGGGTTCGGGAATCCCGACCCTCTGCATCAGCGAGATCGCTTCGCGCCGCGCCTCTTTCGCGGACAGTCCGCGGTGGATCCGGAACGGTTCGGCCAACTGCTTGCCGACGGTGTAGACGGGGTTGAGCGCGGTCAGCGCGTCCTGGAACACGATGGCGAGTTCGGTGGCGGCGAGGGCGCGGCGGGTCTTCGCCTTCGCCGTCACCAGGTCGACGTCGCCGAGGCGGACCGAGCCGTCGGTGACGTCGGCGATCGGCTCGAGCAGGCCGACGAGCGCCTGCGCGGTCATCGACTTGCCGCACCCCGACTCACCGAGCAACGCGAGGGTCTCCCCGCGTCGCGCGGTGAACGACACGTGGTCGACGGCCCGGACCGTGCCCGAGGGGGTGCGCAGGTCGACGGTGAGATCCGCGACCTCGAGTGCGACGCGGTCGGTGTCTGCGAAGTCGGGTGATTCGACAGCCGGTGCAGGTGCACTCATGAGACGACCTTTCGGGTGGGGAACAGCCGGGAGCGACGCGACCGCGGGACGGTCAGGCGCCAGCGCTGGGCGGGGTCGGTGGCGATCCGGGCCCACGCGGCGAGCACGGTCGCCGACACGGTGGTGACGACGATGGCGAGCCCGGGGAAGAAGGACAGCCACCACGCCGTCTGCAGGTATGTCCGGCCCTGGGACACCATCAGGCCCCAGCTGATGTCGGGCGGCTGGATGCCGATGCCGAGGAAGCTCAGCGACGACTCGGCGAGCATCACGTAGCAGAAGTCGAGGGTGGCGACGGTGAGCAGAGTCGGCAACAGGATGGGGAACACGTGCCTGCGGATGACGGCCCCGCTGCCGGCGCCGAACGTGCGTGCGGCGTCCACGAACAACCGGCTCTGCAGTTCCGCCGACTCCGCGCGGGCGGTGCGGAGGTAGATCGGGATGCGGGTGATCGCCAGGACCAGGACGATGTTCGCCGCGCTGGGCGAGAACACGTACAGGACGACGACGGCCATCAGCAGCGACGGGAAGCTCATGATGACGTCGGCGACGCGCATCGCCGTCGTCTCCCGCCAGCCGCGGTGGTAACCCGCCCACATGCCGATGAGCGACCCGACGATGCAGGACAGCGCGACCGCGGGCAGCGCCACCAGCAGGGTGGTGCGGCACGCGACGATCAACCGGGCCAGCATGCTGCGCCCGAGCGGGTCGGTGCCGAGGATGTTCATCCACCCGTTCGCCACGTGGAACGGGGCGAGGTTGGATTGGTCGAGGTTCTGATCGGTTGCGGCGTCGCCGACCAGCCACGGGCCGAAGACGGCGACGAGGAATACGAACACCAGGATCGCCGCCGCGACCGTGGCCATCCGGTCCCGCAGGAGCAGTTTCCACAACGGTGTCTTGTTCCGTGCGGGCTTGGGTGCCGGAGCGGCTTCTCCGCCGGGGGCGGCGAGGGTCGGGAACGTCTCGTCGGGGTCCTGGTGGACGCCGCCGGCTCCGTCGAGGCGGGGAGCGTTGTCTATGGACATGTCGGCGGCCTCCTAGACCTTGGTCTTCTCGCGGACACGCGCGTCGAGCAGTGCGTAGCCCGCGTCGATCAGGATGTTGAGGACGAAGATGCTGACCGCGGTCAGGAGCACCGCCGCCTGCAGGACCGCGAAATCGCGCTGCAGGATCGCGTCGATCATCAGCTTGCCGATGCCGGGCCACCCGAAGATCGCCTCGACGACGACGGCGCCGTTGACCAGGCCGACGGTGAGGTCGCCCGCCACCGTCAGCGCCGGGGCAGCGGCGTTGCGGAGCGCGTGATGGCTCACGACGCGCAGGTCGCCTGCGCCCTTGCTGCGGGCAAGACGTACGTATGGTGCGGACAGCGCCGACACCATCGCGCCGCGCACCACCTGGGTGAGCACGCCGAGCGGGCGGATCAGCAGGGTCGCGATCGGCAGGATCCACGCCAGTGCGCTTCCGGTGCCCGACGTGGGCAGCACCCCCAGCACCACCGCGAAGATCCACACGCCGGTGATGGCGAACCAGAAGTCGGGGATGCTGGCCGCCGTCATCGACAGCAGGCTGGAGATCCGGTCGGCGAGCGAGTTCGGCCGGTACGCCGCCCAGCAACCGATCACGACGGCACCGATGATCGCGAGCAGCATCGTGAAGAACGCCAGCTGCAACGTGGCGGGGAACGCCCGAAGCGCCATGGCCGCGGCGGATTCACCGGTGCGCAGCGACTCCCCGAAGTCCAGGTGGGCGACCCCGGACAGGTAGTCGGCCATCTGGCTCAGCACCGGCTTGTCGAGGCCGTTCTCGGCCGCGAACTCGGTGCGCTGGTCGGGGGTCGCGGAGACCGGGAGGTAGAGGTTGGTCGGGTCGCCGGTGAGGCGGGCAAGCAGGAACACACCGAAGAGGACGACGAGGAGAGGAACGAGGCTGGTGTAGACGCGTCGGCGCAGGAAGGCGAACATGACTCACCGCCTTCGGATCGGGTTCGGTTGGGACATCACAATTCCTCCGGGGGCTGGGAAGAGGGCTTAGCCGTTTGCGGATGTGTCCGCGTGGGTCATCTCGCTCAGGCGCATCTCGTCGCCGGTCGCGGAGTTGGGCGTGTACTGCACGGTCGGGGCCTTGGCGAGCACCCCGTTCATGTGGGCGATGTACGCGAACTGCCGGATCTCCTCCGGCTCGTTCGCCAGTACCGATGCGAACGCGTCCTGGCGGGCATCGCCGACGAGCTTCTCGGCGGCGTCGATCTGTGCGTCGTAACCTGCTGTGCCGAAGTAACTCTGGTAACCGTCGCTGCGCATGTACTGGTCGACGGTGAACTGGGCGTCACCCGCCTGGTTGCCGTGCTGGATCACCAGCATCACCGGCCCGCTCTGCGGGTACGGCCGGACCTGGTACTCCAACTGAGCAGCCGTGTCCATCATCTCGATCTTCACGTTCAGGCCGGCCTTGCTCAGCGAGTTCTGGATCACCTCGACGGTCTCGTTGATCTTGGGGAACTGTCCCGTGCGCCCGATCAGCCGGATCTGCTTGTCGACGGGAACGCCGTCGGCCTTGGCCTCCGCCACCAGTTGCGCGGCACGGTCGGGGTCGTAGGGGGTCGGCTGCAGGTCCGGGTCGAACCCGACGATGCTGCTGCCGACGAGTTGCCCGGCCGGCTCGCCGAGGCCCTGGAACAGCGCCTTGACGATTCCCGCGCGGTTGACGGAGAGGTCGATGGCCTCGCGGACGCGGTAGTCGTCGAGCGGCGCCTGGCTGCCGTCGATGCGCAGCGCGGTGGTTTCGTTGTTGGGGTAGGCGGCACCGAGATCGCCGGCGCCGTCCTCCGGGCCGAGCGAAGTGGCGAGTTCGGCCTCGTCGTTCACCACCATCGCCGCCCGCACACTGCCCTCGGCGCGCCACTGGTAGATCGCCCGCGCGTACTCGGGGGCCGTGCCCCAGTACGTGTCGTTGCGGACCAGGGCCAGCCGCTGGCCGTGATCCCAGTAGTCGATCTTGTAGGGGCCGGTGCCGATGGGATCGCGCACCTTGTCCTTGGTGTCGGTGGTGGACGGCACCATCTCCACGAACGAGATCCGCAGCGGCAGGATCGGGTCGGCGGCGGGCGTCTGGACCGTCACGGTCGACGAGTCGACCGCGTTCACGACGAGCGCGTCGTCGCCGAAGACGTACCCGTCGACGTCGCAGCCGATGGTCGAGTTGACGGTGCGGTCGATCGAGAACGCGGCGTCCTCGGCGTCGAACGCGCTGCCGTCGCTGAACGTGACACCGGGACGGATCCGGAACGTCCAGACCGTGTCCGAGGTCTGCTCCCACGAGTCGGCGAGCTTCGGCTCGAGGTCGCCGGTGTCGGCGTTGCGTTCCACCAGGGGCTCGGTGATGTTGGAGCGGACGACGACTCCGGTCGAGGTGAGTGACGCGTCGCAGGGCTCGAGCGTGGGCGGCTCCTGCGGGAGCACGATCCGCAACGTGTCGGGGCTGGCAGCGTCGCTGTGGCTCGAATTGGCGACCGAGCAACCTGCCGCCAGAGCCGGCACCGTCAGTGCGGCGGTGGCCACGACGACGACGCGGTATCGGGTTCCCTGCTGCAGCGAACGTGCAGGGCTCATGGTGTCCTCCGTAGGGATGTGTCGCGTACTCGACGCGAGTGAAGAGGGCCCGCCTGTGACGGTAGACACACGCTATGAGCGGCCCGGAGGGGCGTCAACAGGGGGTGACGGCACAAAACGGCTCGTGAGGGCCATCACAGGCGCGATATCGAGGAGACTGCGATCACCCCGGCGGGCCCCTGACCGGCACATACAGGACGATTCGGCATCTGCGCACGTCAGCGCGCCGCCGACCAATGCCGTTTCAGTATCGATCCATGTTATTTACGTGTTGGACAGGTATTCCGAGGGCCGCTTAACTTACGGATAACCGGCGGCGCGGACAGCCGCGTCGCCACTCGTCAGGAGGCACGATGGTGACCGCAGAGGCGTCCGTGAAAGAAGCTGCCGTACAGACTGTTTCGGGAGGCCGGGTCCTGCAGGTCGGGACGCTGAAGCCGTCGCTCACCGCAACGCTCTCCGAGAAGTACGACGCCCTCACCCTCCCGCTCGGAGAAGTCCGCAGCGGCTTTCTCGCCGAGCACGGCGAAACCGTCACCGCCGTCGTGACGTCCGGTCGCACCGGAGTCGACGCCGCGCTGATGACCGAACTACCGAACCTCGGGGCCATCGTGCACTTCGGAGTCGGTTACGACACAACGGATGTCGAGCGCGCCGAAGAACTCGGAATCGGCGTCAGCAACACCCCCGACGTTCTCACCGACTGCGTCGCCGACACCGCCGTCGGACTGCTGATCGACACACTCCGCGGATTCTCCGCCTCCGACCGTTTCGTGCGCGCCGGCCGCTGGCCCGCCGAGGGCAATTTCCCCCTCACCCGGAAGGTGAGCGGCACGCGGGTCGGCATCGTCGGACTCGGCCGCATCGGCTCCGCCATCGCCGCCCGCCTCACCGGCTTCGGCTGCACGATCTCGTACCACAATCGGCGGGAGATCCCCGGTTCGCCGTTCGCATACGTCGATTCGGCCGCCGCCCTCGCCGCCGGGGTCGACGTGCTGATCGTCGCCGCGGCCGGCGGCAAGGGAACCCAAAAGCTCGTGGACCGAGAGGTTCTCGAAGCACTCGGGCCCGACGGCTACCTGATCAACGTGGCACGCGGAAGCGTCGTCGACGAGGACGCGCTCGTCGAACTGCTCACCGAACGCAAACTCGCCGGCGCCGGACTGGACGTGTTCACCCGGGAACCCCACGTTCCCGAAGCACTCCTCGCACTCGACACCGTCGTCCTCCTCCCCCACGTCGGGAGCGGCACGACCGAGACCCGCGCCGCGATGGAGGCTCTGACCCTGCAGAACCTCGACGAGTACCTCGCCCAGGGCACCCTGACCACCCCCGTTCTCGAGCCGAGGTCACGATGAGCGTCGTTCTCAGTTACGTCCCGACCGTCGAAGGTCGTGGCGCCCTCACCTTCGGGTTCACCGAAGCACGCATGCGCGCAACAGATCTCGTGGTGATCGCCGACGGCGACAGCGCCTCGGAGCCCGGGTTCGAGGCCGAACTGCACTCCGCCAGGGAGGAAGCGGACGCGGCCGGCGTCGACTACCGCATCGCGCGGAACGAACCCGGCCGCTCCCACGCCGACAACCTCATCGACGCGTCCTACGACTCCGCCGCCGAACTCCTCGTCCTCGGCATGCGGCGCCGCTCCCCCGTCGGCAAACTCCTCATGGGCAGCGTCGCGCAGCGGGTGCTCCTCGAGGCGCAGTGCCCGGTCGTCGGGGTCAAGCCTCCCGTCGCCGCGGAGGTCTGAGCCGCCGAATCGCAGTGGATCGCGCTGCGTCGGCGGTATTCTTCCGGGCACGGGCGACGAGAGGACTGCCGATGCGCCGATCACCGTTCACCCGACTCGGCCGTCGGGCGGCCGTCGCCACCGGCGCGCTGATCCTCGCCACCGCGGTGGCCGCCGCACCCGCCACCTCGGCGGTGCCGGCCGCGACCACGCTCTACGTGACCGAGAACGGCACCGGTTCCGTGCTGTCCCTGCCCGCCACCGGCGGCACCCCGAGCACCGTGGCCACCGGGATCGCCGGGCCGGGTGGGATAGCGGTGTCCGGTGACACGCTGTTCGTCACCGCCGGCGCCTCGGTCGTGTCGGTGCCCGCCGCGGGCGGCAGCCCCACCACCCTCGCCACCGGCCTGGGTAACGCATTCGACGTGGCGGTGTCCGGCGGGACGCTCTACGTCACCGAGTTCGATTCCGGCAACGTCGTCGCCCTGCCCGCAGGCGGTGGCACACCCAGCCCGGTCGTCACCGGTCTCCAGCAACCGGTCGGGGTCGCCGTCGCAGGCAGCACCCTCTACGTCACCCTCGCAGGCGCGGGGACGCCCGGCACCGGTTCCGTCATCGCCGTGCCCGTCACCGGCGGCACCCCCACCGTGCTGGCCGCCGGCCTGAATCTCCCGGCGGGAATCGACGTCACCGGCGGCACCCTCCACGTCGCGGTCGCCGGGGACGGATCCGTGGTTTCCCTGCCGGCCACCGGCGGCACCCCCACCGTCCTGACGACCGGACTCGTCCGCCCGTTCGGTCTCACCGTCTCGGCGGGCACGGTGTACGTCGCGGCCGCGGGCATTGCAGGCTCGAGTAACGGCTCCGTGGTCTCCCTGCCCGCCACCGGCGGCACCCCCACCGTTCTGGCCGCCGGACTCGACCAGCCGTTCTCCGTCGCAGCCACCACAGCGTGCACGGGCTCTCTGTGCATCCCGTTCGGCAGCTAGGTCTCGCCGTAGAGATGCCGCCCCCGTCCGGCACTACGGCACCTGAAAGGTGCCGAGCCCCGGGCTGACCAGCATCTTGTACCCCCACAAGCCGTAAGGAACGACCGTCTCGACGTCGGCGATCGCGACGACCGTACCGCTGCCCGTGACCGCCGTTGCGGGGGCGTACCGGCACCAATCCTCCGGTGCGATGGGCCGCGTGTAGTCCCGCTCCGCGATCCGGAGCGCGGTGGTGCCGGCGGCACCGGTGCTCAGGTTCCACCAATTCACCGTCACATCAACGCAGTAGGTCCAGTCCGCCGCACGCTCCGTCGCGAAGGTCACCACGCCGGGCACACCCGCCGTTGCCGACGGCGACATGGTCATGAGCGGCGGCAGGTTCCAGCACGGGAACGTACTGCCCAGACATCCCACGACGAACCGCACCGGGACCTGGAACACCGTCGACGTCGCCGCGCTTGGAGG
Source organism: Rhodococcus sp. USK10 (assembly GCF_019378875.1). Lineage (NCBI taxonomy): Bacteria > Bacillati > Actinomycetota > Actinomycetes > Mycobacteriales > Nocardiaceae > Rhodococcus > Rhodococcus sp. USK10. Next base: position 4,691,941 of record NZ_CP076048.1, on the reverse strand, counting down.
CGGGTTCGCCCTCGCGGCGGCGGTCGACCCGAGGGGAAGCGCGAGAATAGCCATGGCCCACACGGCCCAGGCGACGGACGACCGAGAAATCGCAGAACAGCGCATGTCGCGCCCCTCCAACGTGAACACTGTCCCGACCCTGCTGCAGGTCAGCGTACTCGCTGAGTACCAACGCCTACCGGAGAACCGGATGACGATTCGCCTACGGGATCAAGCTGCGCCGTCGCGGGTCTGCGACGTCATGAGGCGTCAGGAACTGATGATTACGCATCGCTCAGTGGGCCGCAGCGAACATCGAAACGTTCACGCACAGTGTCCAGGGTCCGCCGGAGGTGTTCGCGTCCACGGCGATGGGTGAGCATGAACCGCACCGTTCCGATCATGCGGCGTGGCAGCGGATACCAGCGATCGAGATCGAGTCCGCAATCGAGGAACACCTTGTTCGGGACGCTGTCGACGATCAGGCTGAGATTGTGCATGGCGAGCGATCCGAGCGTGTACGGAAATACCGCATTCGACTTCTTCCGTAGATCCGGCGCGTCGAGCTCGTACAGCGGGACGTCCCGGACCTTGTCCAAGAACAGTAGGTGGGGCACGAAATACCCCATGTACGATGTCAAATGCATTGTGGCCGAGCGTGGCTGCAGCGAGACGACCGCACCACTGTCGGAGACGTACGGCTCGTAGGGGTGGTCGCCGCGCAGCATGTATCCGGTGCAGTTCACTATCCAACTGCCCGGTTGAATCGTCTTGGCTGAGCCGCTGCGGAACACCAAGTCGGTCTCACCGTTGCGGTCCACGGCATCGACGACGTGATCCATGATCACCTCATTCAGGCCGGCGGCAATAGCCCTGTTCTCCGACTCGGACAGCAAACCGAGCAGGTAGTTCCCGGTAGTGGGGGTCAACCATGTGCCGTAGGTATCGCGCAACCAGGTCGCGACCTCGGTCTCGTTGGTCCCGTCGAAGCGCCGACCCAATTCCCGGAAAATCCCGGTCACCAAGATGCCACCCCACCATCGTCGGCCGCCGGCAGGGAACAACCGGTCGCGGCTCGAAAAGAACGTGCCCGAGCCTGCCACGAGGTTCACTTCCCGACCAGGGTATTCCGTGATCAGCGTGTGAGCGGTGTCCATCGCGGTCTTTCCACCCCCCACGACCCACACAGGGGTGTCGCTCGCCCGCATCTCGCCGCCCCGCATGTCGCAGAAGTCAGGTGACACCGACACCACACGTGTACTGGAGATCTCGATCGGGTCGTTGGGCACCACCCCGAATCCGCTGGCTTTGATCAGTCGCTTCGCCTCCACAACCATGAGTTGGCCGTCCGACGATGTGCAGGTGACGCGGACGATCCCGTCGGACTCGTCATGTGACTCGAGCGCCCAGCCGAAGTACTCGTCCACCTGCACTCGTTGCTTGACCACGTCGAGGCAGTGCTCGAAGTGAGCGAGCACCTCGTCCTTTGTTGCCAGGTAGGAACGATCCTGGCCGAGGGTCCACTTGATGTTGCCAGCGGTGAACAGGCCATGCGGTTGATGCAGTCGCACATACGCATAGGTGTCGACCCACATGCCGCCGGAACGATCGCGGCGATCGACCAGGATGACCTTCTGCGAGCGAGACAAGTATTGACTGGCGACGAAGAGGGCATTGAGTCCGGTGATGCCCGCTCCGACGATGCAGACGTCGCAGCGCTCTACCCGAACGGGCGTCTCGGCTGACGCGGCCTCATCTGTCACCGCAGCCTCCTGGGGAGAAGTCCTCTTTACCAGCGAGGCTGGACTGTGGTGATGTCAGGCTCCGCCTCGTCTCAGATGCGACCAGCTGATTTCTCTATTCGATCTTCCTCGCCGCCAGCACGAATGTCACCGATAGTTTGCTGCACTAAGCGCCCCGACCTGGTAGGCGGACAAGTGGTGTCCCCATGGTTCCGCGATGGTCGACAGCGTGATCCCGATCGTTCTGGGTGCCCCGATTGCGGAGCTGTACCGATCCGCCTCCGTTGGGCGATACACAGCGCAGGAGGTAATTGCTTTGGACCGTGACTTCTGGGTCCCGTTCCTGTTATTTCTGGTCGTACACGCAGCAATGAACCGACACCGTAGTCCAGACCCGATACACAGGTTGCCCGAGCCATCTTCCGACCAAGGAGTTCGTCATGTTGGACCTGGGGTTTTTCGCCGCTTTCCCTGAGATCACCGCCGCCATCATGGCACTGGGGAACGCAGTGCGGTGGTGGCAGTCGCTTCCGTTCACCTGACCCAAGGGAAGAACAGAGACGATTCCGGTCCCGCCATACGGGTTGGGCGGCAGCTGGACGGTGTGGACGCCCTGGTTGGTGCCCATCGTTCTCTGGTGGAACTCCTGGCATTGAACAGGTCGTCTCAGTCCAGCAGATTCAAGGGCGGCGTTGCCAGTCGGATGCAGCGAACCCTGCGAGATATTCCAATCGGCAAACAGGTCGCGAGACCCTACAATCGCCGGCCCGGCCCCATCCTCAACCGGGACGGCGCCGAATACCTGCCGTGGGAATGCGGATCGACGGGGCTGACGAAGGCGCACGGCTCGGCGGTCGCCTCCTGACCTTGGTCGGCGACCGCGACTTCCACGCGCTCGCCCGCGAGATCTCCCGGATCACGTGCGGCACCGGGAGCGACGCCTCGGCGTTCACCGCGGTCGTGACGTGGATGGTCGCCACCATCGCCGACCTCGTCGCGGACCCGACCGCCAGTGTCACCGACGCCGTCGACAGCTTCATCAGCGGTGTCGTACCCGTCGTGCACGACACCGCTGAGCTGAACGAGGAATTGCCCGCGCCCGCCGAGTGGCTGTTCACCGCCGTCGTGAGGCACCTGCAGAGCAGGCATCGGGAGGGATCCGATCCCCCGCCGCCCGCGCCTGCCGACACCGCACTCGTTCGCATGCAGGCCCTCGTCGAAGCACTGCTGTGGCTCGACGCCCTCCTCGAACTAGACCACAACCTGTAGCGCCGCTCAGGGTTGCACGGGCGGGTCGTAGGTGAGCGTGTTACCGAGGAACCACAACAGTCCGAGCACGATGGGCAGGTGGAAGACGAGCTGCACCGCGGTGAACCCGACGAGGTGCCGGGCGCGCAGGCCCAAGATGCCGAGGATCGGCATCATCCAGAACGGATTGACGACATCTCGCCGGTGCTCGAATACATACGTACGCTTCACGACTGGGAACCGGGGATCCTGACCGAAACACAGACCGCCCAGATCCGCCGGATCCCGAAGACCCGCTGGCCGCAATTCACCGACCCGGTCGTCCTCGACCGGGAGGACAAGGCACTGGTGCGGTTGGTCGTCGAGAACGGCCGGGCGAGTTTCGAGGAACTGTCCCGGCTCGTGGGCATCTCCGAACAGACCGTCAAACGACGCCTCGACAAGATGCGGCAGTCCGGGCTGCTCACGTTTCGCGCGGTGTTCGACCCGGCGCTGATCGGCCTACCCGTCGCCGCGCTGCTGTGGATCCGGGCCCGGCCGTCGCGGGTGTCGACGGTCGCCGAGGCGCTCGCCGGTCAGCCGTTTCTCCGGTACGCGGCGATCATCATGGGTGATTACCAGATCGTCGCGGACTTCCGGCTGCCGTCGAAGGAAGCCCTGCGCGAGTTGATGCTCGAAGCCGAGTGGCTCGAGCACGTCGACCGGCTGGAGAGCTCGCTGATCCTGGAAACCCTCAAACAGAGCCGCGTCCTCGCGAGCGATCTCGGGTAGAAGACCACCCGCGGGCGACCCCGTGTCGCGCATCCGGGCCACGCACCGTACGGTTGGTCGAAGTTGAGTACACAGCTACCGAGTTCGCGGGACGTCCGACGTGTCCGTACTCCGTTCTGGCGTAGCGATCGCGCACAGTGCGCGAGGACGCTCCTTCCTCGATCTTCTCGTGATCTGCCGGAAGTCTGTTCTTCCGGCCCATTGATCTGCGGGGTGCCTGCATGACGAAGACCGCGGGCGGCGCGACGGTCACAACAGTCGAAAGGTGCTCATGCCACTCACCGTGGAGCACACCACCCGTTATGCCGACGCACTGACGACGCTGGCCCTGGCCGCACATCGCCCGGCGACCGTGGTCAACACCGGCGCCGGCTACGCGGTCCGGGTCGATTTCGAGCGCGGCATCCATCTGCTCGCCACCAACGCGCCGGGGGATCTCAGTTCCGATCCGGACGCACAGAACCCGTGGGTCGTGCGGTTCTTCCAGCGGCAACCCGACGCCGACGACGTGCAATTGGTGGAAGTGACCGGGGAATGGCTCGTCGACGCGTTCGACCATGCCCTCGCCGTGATGCCGATCGCCGGGGTCGCCGACGACCTCGGTGCCGGATCCGGCGACCAGCACCCCACCCCACCGGGCACGCTCGATCTCGCGCAGTAGCCCCGACCGGCGTTCGTCACCGGCCGGCCGCGGACCGTCTCCCTCACCCGGGTAGACGGTCCGCGAGCCGTCCCAGCCGCTCCACCGCGGGCAAGGCGTGCGCGATCTTCTCCGCGTCACGGGCAATGATCTCGGCGCTCTGATCGATGCCCTTCGCGCTGACGGCGAGCCCTTCCGCGGTCTCCGCGATCTGCTTCGCGGCGTCGAGTAATTCGGACAGGTCGTCGAGGGCGGGCCCCGGGGCGGTGACGGGCGTCCAACCTATCCGTTACTCCCAGTATCCCGTACTTCGCCTAGCTCAGATCGTGGCCCGTCGCCGCGCGCGCGTAGGAGTGAAGGCTGGCGATCACTTCGCCGCGGCTGCGCCGCCCGGCCAGCACCTCCATCTGGTAGCCGTCCTCCATCGCGACGAAATTGGCGGCGAGCATGCGCGGCGGGTCGGTGAGCGCGAAGTGCCCCTGCGTCTGCCCGATGACGAGAATGCCGTAGTAGACGGCAATTTGACGCTCGGTCAAGGAACTGTCCAGGGCCGCGGCCTTGGCGTCGCGCAGCGATCGCGGCCAGCACTCGAACAGCAGCCGGACCAGTTCGTCGTCCGGCCCGCTGGCGACGCCGTGGTCGATGCAGGCGCGGAGGCGGTCACGCGCGTCGGAAAACTGTTCGGCGACGCGCTCGCGCTCCTGACTGAAGCGCTCGATGGCACGCTGGTACGTCTCGTAGATCAGCGCATCGAGGTCGCCGTAGTAGAGCACCGCCGCGGGTGTGACCCCGGCCTGCTCCGCGATGTCGCGCAGACGCACCCCCTCCAGTCCGCGCGCGAGCACCGCCCGCTGGACGGCATCGCCGAGTTCGGCCCGGCGTGCTCCCTGGTCCTTCTTCCGCGCCACTGCCTTCGCCCCATTCTCACCGAGTTCTTATACAGAAATTTAGACAATACCTGCCCAGCTGTTGACAGGTAGATCACACTGTTCTTAAATTTCTGTTTAAAGAATCCATTCGAGCTCAGGAGTCACCGTGCCGACCAACCCCACCGACGCCGAGACAAGCCTCGACCCACCGCAGGCACCCACCGGGAAGGGCCTGCAGGGCGGTTCCGTCGGCCTGCTCGCCGCCGTCGCACTCGGCCTGTCGTCAGTCGCGCCGGCCTACAGCATCGCCGTCACCCTCGGTTTCGTGACGATGGTCGTCGGCAACCTCGCCCCCGCCGCCCTGCTCCTCGGCTTCGTGCCGATCCTTCTGACCGCGTTCGCTTTTCGCGAGCTGAACCGGGAAATGCCGGACTGCGGCACCACGTTCGTCTGGACCACCCGCGCGTTCGGCCCGCACGCGGGATGGCTGTCCGGCGGCTGGGTGGTGCAGATCGCGACGCTCATCGCGATGACGGCACTCGCCCGGGTCGGAGCCGGGTACCTCTTGACGCTGCTCGGCCTGGACTCGTTGGCGACCGACGATGTCGCGGTGATCGTCACGGCCGTCCTGCTCGTCGCCGCGGTCACCACGATCGCCTACCGCGGTCTGCAACTCGCCGCGTCCGTGCAATACGTGCTGCTGGGGCTGCAACTGGTCGCCCTGTTCGGCTTCGGAGCGGCCGCGTTCGCGCGTGACGGTGCGTCCGCGCCGAGCCTGTCCTGGCTGAACCCGTTCGCGTTCGGCGGCTTCGGCACCTTCGCGGAGGCGGTGCTGCTGTGCCTGTTCATCTACTGGGGGTGGGACGCGCTGATCACCGTCAACGAGGAAACCCGCGACAGCGACCGCATCCCGGGTCAGGCCGCGGTGATCTCCACCCTCGTCCTGCTGGGCACGTACCTCTTCACCGGATTCGCCGCGATCAGCTTCGCCGGCATCGGCACCGACGGTCTGGGCCTGGGCAATCCCGACAATGCGGGCGACGTACTCGCCACGCTCGGGCCACCGGTTCTCGGCGCGGGCCTGTCGAAGGTGGTCGAACTCGCCATCTGCGTGTCGGCGATCTCGGCGCTGCTCACCTGTGTCATCGGGAGTTCACGCGCCACCCTTTCCATGGGCGCTCACGGCGCACTGCCCCGCGCCTTCACCCGAATTCACCCCACCTACCGCACCCCCGCGTTCGGCACCGTGTTCTTCGGGGCGACCGCCGCGGTCCTGCTCACCGCCCTCACGCTCGTCTCGGGTAACTTCCTCGGCGACGCCATCCTGTCGATCGGCCTGCTCATCGCGTTCTACTACGGCGTCACCGGTCTCGCCTGCGTCTGGCACTTCCGGCACCGCCTGAACGACTCCCCGCGCGACCTGTTCCTCCGAGGCATCCTGCCCGCACTGGGCGCTGCGATCATGCTCGCCGCCTTCGCGCGCAGCGCCCACGACATGCTCGCCCCCGACTACGGGGCGACCTCGTTCCACGGCATCGGCGGGGTGTTCCTGCTCGGTGTCGGTTCGATCGCGGTCGGTGCCGTCGCGATGGTGCTCGTCCGCACCCGCTTCCGCCGCTTCTTCCGAGACGGCCGCACCGCCGTCACCCGACTGACCGTCACAGAGGACTGAACCATGCGCACACTGACCATCGCCGCCATCCAGACCGCCCCGATCCCCTTCGACGTGGAGGCCACCTGGCAGCGGTTCGCCGACCAGATCCGCGCCGTGCGCGACACCTTCCCGCACGTCGAACTCGTCGTGGTCCCCGAACTCCTGCTGGCCGCCGAGGCGCCCCTCCTCGAGTCCCGCTCCGACTGGATGGACCGGGTGGCCCTGCCGCTCGACGGCCCCTACCTCGACCGGATCTGCGCGCTCTCCGAGGAGACCGGCCTGTGGCTGGTGCCGGGAAGCCTCTACGAACGCGACGACAACAGGATCTACAACACCGCCGTCGCCGTGTCGCCGCTCGGCGAGGTCGTGGCCCGCTACCGCAAGATCTTCCCCTGGCAGCCCTACGAGCACACCGCACCCGGCAGCGAATTCGTCGTCTTCGACATCCCCGGCACCGGCCGGATCGGGCTGGCGATCTGCTACGACGGTTCCTTCCCCGAAACCGCACGCCAACTCGCGTGGCTCGGCGCCGAAGTGATCATCCAACCCACCCTCACCACCACCCGCGACCGCGAGATGGAACTCGTCTGTTCGCGGGCCAACGCCTGGACCAACCAGGTCTACGTCGTCAACGTCAACGGCGCCGACCCGGCCGGCGTCGGTGCGAGCGTGGTGGTCGACCCCGAGGGCATCATCCGCCAGCAGGCGGGCTCGGGCGAGGAGATCCTCGTCGACACCCTCGACCTCGACGTCGTGACCCGGGTCCGCACCTACGGCACGTTCGGTCTCAACCGCCCCTGGCACCAGATCGCCCGGTACGGCAGCGACATTCGACTCCCGATGTACGAGGGCGCCGGAATCCAGGCACCGCCGTGGCACGACGACGCCGCGCCGATCCCGGCGGCCACGACCCGCTGACACGTTTCCCCGGGAGGGGCGGTGACCAAAGGACCCGCCTTTCCCGGGACCGGTCCTGGATAATTACCAGAGTGAGGCCCCTCGCTGCTTCGTCCGTCGACACGGTCCTTCAGGACTATCAGCCGCGCATCCTGCGCCGCTACCTGTGGATCACGACGGCGCTGCACCTGGCCGGGTTCGTCCTGCCTCCGATGGTCGGGTTGCCGATCCGGCCGGAGACCGTCGCCGCGCGCTCGGCAGGCATCCTTCTGGGACTGATCGCACTCGTGGTGCTGTACCGAGGCGGACGCAGGCCGGGACGGCGGGCCTACCAGGTCAGCACCGCGGCGGCACTGCTCGCCACACCGATCGTGATGTCGGGTCTCATTCTTGCCGCCGCCCAATTGCTCTGCGCGATCGCGGCGATGTTCCTGGCGATGTATTTTGTCGTGTTCTACCCGAAACTGCAGGCGAGGCTCCTCGTTGGTTGCCTCACCGGATTCATGGCGGTCGGGGTCGTTCTCGCCCCCACCGCCTTCACACTGGTACCCGTCGACGTGGGCACCGCGACCGTGAAGGCCGCCGTTCTCGTCGTGGCGGTCACCTGTGTGCTCGGTGCGGCCGAGATGTTCGGATCACTGACCCGCACCCTGATCGAATCGGCCAGCACCGACGCACTGACCGCCCTGCTCAACCGCGCCGGGTTCGAACTCGCGTTCCGGGACGCGCGCGAGGGCGCGGGCACGGAGCAGGCCGCCGTCACATTGGCGCTCATCGACGTCGACCAATTCAAGTCGACCAACGACCACTACGGCCACGCCGCGGGGGACGCGGTTCTCGTCGATCTGGCGAACTACCTCGCCGCGCACCTGCCGCGCGGCGCCCTGCTCGCCCGGGTCGGCGGCGACGAGTTCGTCACCTGCATGGTCGGCGAACACCACGCCGAGCTGCCCGAGGTGATGGCGCGACTCGCGCGGCGGAGCCCCACCTCGTTCAGCTTCGGCGTCGCGTCGTGCACTGGAGAGTCCGACCCGCTCACCGCGCTGTATCGACGGGCCGACCGTGAGCTGTACACCGCGAAGCAGCGACACCACCCGCCCGAGCCGCCGGCCGACGAACCGACACTGCGGACCGGGTGGAACGCCTGACCACGGGTCGTGCGGCGGGTGCTTCGGCGATTCCTGCGGTCACCGAACGACGGCCCGCCGGCCGCACCCGGGTGACCATCCACACCGCCGCGACGACCAGTGCGCAACCGGCGAACTGCCCGATGCTCGGACGCTCGTGCACGATCACGATGGAGAACATCATCGCCAGGACCGGCTGGAGCAGCAGCAACGTGGCACCGACCTCGGCGGCGAGCCTCGGCAGGGCGAATCCGATGAGGACCCAGCCGAGCACCTGGCTGCTCAGCGACAGCGCCGCCAACCATCCCAGCGCGGGCCAGCCCGGCGTGAGGTCCACCGTTCCCCAGAGCGATCCCACCGCGGTCCCGACGACGCCCGCCGCGATCGTCGACACGAACACCTGCGACGACGCCCGGTGCGCGGATCCCGCCCGGCCGATGACGAAGATGTAGATCCCGTAGGCCACGCCCGCGGCCAGCGACAGCAGGGTTCCGAGGAACAACTGGTCGCCGTCACCGCTGCCGCCGAGGATTCCACCGGCGAGGGCGACTCCCGCGAACAGGAACGGCACCGCCACCACGAACCGGAGCGGCACCCGCGCACGGAAGACGATCCACGCCAGCAGTGGCACGACGATGACCTGGACGTTGACGACGACCGTCGAGATCCCGGCGCCGATCATCTGGATCGATCGCGCCCACAGCGCGAAGTCGACTCCGAGCATCATCCCGCCGAGCACCTGGGCGGCGATCACCCGGAGGGGAATGCCGCCGTGCCGCCGAAACTCCTGGAGGGCGAGGAAACCGAGGATCGGCAGCGCCAGCGCACACCGGAAGAACGTCGACGTGGCCGGTTCCACCCCGGACAATTTGATGAGACTGCCGGTCAGCGAAGTTGCCACCGCACCCGCCAGAACGAGCAGTCGCGGATCCACGGACGCGATGCTGAACGAGGGGCTGACGAGGGCACGGGGACGCACACGGAGGGCAGTAGTCACATCGAGAATTCTCCGAGCCCCCAACCATTACAACAAGTGAATAGTCGTGTCATGAAAGCAGTAGCATCACTACCATGTTGAGTCTGGAGCGCCTCCGCGCGCTGTGCGCCGTCGCCGAACACGGTTCGATCGGTGCCGCAGCGCGTGCCCTGCACGTCACACCGTCCGGGGTGTCGCAGCAACTCGGCAAGTTCGAACGCGAGGTCGGCGTCACACTCCTGGTGCCCGCCGGCCGCGGCGTTCAGCTCACCGACGCCGGCCGGCTCCTGGCCCGCCGGGGACAGGAAGCGATATCGCTGCTGGCGCAGGCCGAATCCGAGGTCGTCTCCCTCGATCGCGACGTGGTCGGAGAACTGCGCATCGGATCGTTCTCCTCCGCAGGCAGGGTCGTCGTGCCGACCGCGGTGGCCACGCTGCGCAGGCGGCACCCGCAACTCACGGTCAGCTTCTCCGCCGGCGAGACCGAGGAACTCATACCGGCGATCGTCCGCCGTGAACTCGACCTCGCCGTCGTCGACAGCTGGGTCACGATGCCCCTGCACCTGCCCGAGGACGCCGTGCACACCCTGGTGCACCGGGACTCGGCCGATGTCGCACTGTCCCGGGACCATCCCCTCGCCTCCCGCGACCACGTCGACCTCGACGAGATCGCGGACATGCCGTGGACGACGTGGAAGAAGGGGGCGGTGTTCCATACCTGGCTGGTGCAGACACTCCGCAGCCGCGGCGTCGAACCGGACATCCGATACGAAGTACCGGAATTCGCGGCGCAACTCGAATTCGTCGCACACGGCCTCGCTGCCGCCCTCGTGCCGCGCCTGGCCCGAGTCTGGGTGCCGGACACCATCGCGATCGTCCCGGTACGTCCCACACTCGAGCGGGAGATATACGCACTCCGCCGCGCCGACAACGACAGGCCCACGGTCCGCGCGGGCATCGAGGCGTTGACCGAGGCCTTCGCCGGCATCGGTGCCTGACGCGCGATCCCGGAATGCCGCGTCGGGGGCAGGCCCGAGTGCCATCATGAGAACGGTCTTCGGCCGAACGGTGAGAGGGGTCGCGGTGAAAATTCGGGACGTGGTGAACCAGTCGGAGGCGAACGCCACCGCTGCGCGGATCTACGGCGAGCCCTACGAGACGACCGACGGAGCCACCATCCTCACCGTGACCAGATATCGCGGCATCCTGGGCCCCGCGCCGGTCGGCGTCTTCGTCGTCCACGGCGGCACTGTGTCGTGGGAGCCCGCCGTCGACGGCAGCCGGGTAGCGCTCTTCGGCGAATTCATCGGACTGGCGGCCGCCGTGATCGCCACCCTCGCCATGCTCCGCCGTCCTCCGTGGCCGGACCTCGTGCAAAAGGTCTGACTCGGCGGGCGGGGCGTGAATGGACGCCAGGCAGGAAGACCTGACAGAAGGCCCTACACGCGCAGGCGTTTCGGTTGCACAATGGTGGTGGGCAACCACCCGGAGGTGCGCGATGAGCGAAACGTGTGCAGCGCCGATACGCCTGTGGCGTCTGGGTCCGTGGAGCCGAAACCCACTCATGCGGGGTTGCGACCGACTGCAATCCGCGCTGGTCCTCGTCGGGGTGGTGTTCGTGCTCCTGATGATTCCACTGGCCGCGGCCGTTGGAACCGAGACGTACTCTCGGCTGGACAATCAGACCCAGGTCGAACTCGCCACCCACCACTCGACCCCCGCGACGCTCATGGAGGACTCCCGCGCAGGGAGCGCCGGCGAGGGGGCCCTAGCCGCGTCACCCCAATACCAATCCCACGCGAAGGTGCAGTGGTCGGCGAACGGGCAGATGCACACCGCCGACGTTCCCACCGCGGCGGGCGCGAAGGCCGGCCAGACCGTCATCGTCTGGCTCGGCCCGAACGGCGACCTCGTCGCCGCACCGGAGACCGGTTCGCAGAACGCCGCCACGGCGGTGAGCGTCGCGTGCGGGATCTGGGTGGCGTCGACCGGCGGCTACTGCGTCCTGTTCCTGATCGTCCACTGGATTGCGTCCCGCCGCCAGCAGGCCCGGTTGACCCGCGAATGGAACGAGCTCGACCGGCCTCCGGGGTGGCACGTCAGCTGACGGACCGGCGCTACCGGCCGGGCGCTCCTGCCGGCGGCTGTCCGCCGCCCCCACCCGGACCGGCCGGAGCGGACTGCGTGTTCGCCGACTTCTCGGCGACGCCGATCGTGATCGCGATGGTCATACCCGTGGCGGGTTCGCCGGTCACGGTGGCCAGTTCCGCATCCCAGCCGTCGCCGAACACATTGTCCGAATCGAGCGAGACCTTCGACAGGTTGGAGACGCTGTTCGCGTAGCCGGTGTCGTAGGCGAAGACCGTGGCGCACGCGTCCTGCGGGACCGCGATCTGCGACGTCAGGCGGGCGTCCTCCCCGGCCACCGCAGATTCGAGCGTGTCGAACACCTCGAAGTGGATGTGCGGCCAGCGCCCGGAGTAACAGGCCGGGAAGATCGACGTGAACGACACCTTGCCCGCCGAATCCGCCACCTGGACACCGCGCAGGTAGTTCTGCTCGGTGATGCCCTTGCCGTAGAGCGAGTACTCGCCGTCCCGGTCGCAGTGCCACAGGTAGACGGCCATTCCGGCGCCCGCCGCACAGTCCTTCGTCAGGTCCTGCAGGTCGAGTTCGATGGTGGTCGCGACACCCTCCGCCGTCCCGGAGTACGCACCGAAGCTGCTGCGGATGTCCTGGCGCACGATCCCCGATTCGACCAGGACGTTCGGGCCGTTGGACCCGTCACCGGGATAGGGTCCGGCCGTTTCCTGCGGCGCCGCCGCGACGCACGTGCCGTCGGTCGCCGTGTCCGCCGTGGTCGCTGCCGCGTCCGTCGTCGAGGACGAGCTCGCCGCCCGCTCGCCGCCGGCCGTCGAGCAGGCGGCGAGCGCGGTCGCTCCCGCGGCGCCGAACACGAACAGGGCGCGGCGACGCGAGAACATCGACTTCAGGTCGTGGCTGAGACCGCGGTCGTGCTCGTGCACTTCTTCGGCGTGGTGGTGACGCGGGCGGTTCGTCATGGGGACCTCCAAGGGCTGTTAGGGGATTGGGACCCATACAAACGGCCCCCGGTGCGGGCACTCTGGAGATTCGCCGTGAAGTCACTGTGAGCAGCACAACGAAGTCACTGTGAGCAGGTCACAACGCTTCGGCACCGGCCGTGCCGGAGAGCGTCTCGTTGCCGGTACCCCGGACGAGGGGGATGCCGAGCGCAGCGAGCAGCATCCGGCAGTCGTCGGCGTCGATCGAGTGGTGGGCGACGGTCCGCTGAGCGTTCCGGACGGAATCCTCGTCGAGTTCCCGCTCGCTCTCGAATATGGAAGCATCCCTGTCGGACATGGCTCCACCTTTCCTCGGCATCACCTGAATAGCCCGGAGCGAGGGCACCGAAACCGCCGTGGGGACGGCGCAATCAGGAGGTGACCTTCGAGGGAAGGATCAGCGACTGTAGGTGGCGAACAGCCTGCGGATGCTCTCGTCCCAGTACTGCTGGCGGCGGCGTTCGACGGCGCGTGCGCACATCGCCCACACCATGCCGAGGAGCAGCGCACTGGCCGCGAGGGTGAGGAGCACGGCCGCGACCGCGCCGCTGACGACGTCCGAGGTGGTGACCCTCGGGCCTGCCCAGTTGCCGTCCGCGTCGACGGCGATGGTCTTCTCGGTGCCCGCAGGCGTCCCCGAGGGGACCTCGATGCGCTGAGTGCGCGACTCGGCGGTCCAGGACCACGTCGCCTCGACCATCGGAGTGGTCCGGACCGAGCCGCGGGGCGACATGGTGATGGGGGCGTCGGTGCTGGTGACGGCCGTGACGAGGGTGGTGGTGGCGCGCTGCTGCGCGGCCTTTGCACTCTCCTGGTTCCATTGCCAGGTGCCCATCACGGCGGCGAGCACGATCGCGATACCCGCGAGTGCGGCGATGACGGATCTCAGGGTGGCCGCGTAGCGATCGACCGGTCGTGCGAACGGGTTGGACGGTCGACCCGACACCGAGTACACCACGGTTGCCTTCGAGCGCCCCAACACGATTCACCTCATTGTTTCGTCCACGTAAATTGCCTGCTTCACCAGTGTCGCCACTGATAAGGCAACAAGGAAACCGAAAAGGGCAAACTTGACGAGTCTCACACTCCGAGGTCAGAGGCGTGCGCAGCCCGCACGGGCCGGATTCGGCCCCTGAATCGTCGTCGATGTTCGGCAGCACGGTGTGCAGCCGACGCAGACACTCACCTGCCGCCGCCGCGGGCCGGTGGCGGTCCGACGACCTCGAGGTCCAGCTCGGCGCGCGCCCGCGCGAACCCCTCGGCCGGGAACTGCATGTCGCCGCCCTCGGTGTGCACGTGCGCGTTCGTCGGGGTGTTCATGTACTCGAAGAACTTCTCGAACACCCCGGTGGTCAGCAGGCCGAGCATCTGCGTGTCGTGGCTGTCGAACGCGAAACTGTGGATGGTCCCGGCCGGAGCGTGCAGGAAGTCGCCCTTGGTCAACATGATCTCCCGGCCGTTGGCGTGCAGGAGGATCCGTCCCTCGATGCAGACGAAGTTCTCGGTGTGCTCGCGATGGAAGTGCCGGGGAATGTACGCACTCTTGCCGCCCATCGTGTGCATCGCGAAATACGTTCCGCCGGTGTTCCGGGGCCGTGCTAGGTACGTGTTCAGCTGGTCGAGGCTCGCCCAGCGGTCGCCTTCGCCGGCCTCCAGCACATACGGCGTCTCCCCTGCCGGCAGCGTCGCGGCCGTCACCGCGGGCAGGTCCTTCTTCTCGAGATCGTGGAACCGGACGCCGAACCGGTCTGCGAGTTCGGACTGTCGTGCGTCCGACATCGGCGCCGCCGCGGCGTCGAAGACGTGCGACTGGGTGGCGTGACCGGTGGCCTGCGACCACCGGTGTGCGTCGCCGACGGTGAGCCAGCTCAGGAACCGGGTCCGGTGCGCGAGCATGCGGTACGCGTACGGCGTCCCGGCCGGGACGGTGACCGAGTCGCCCGGCACGAGCAGGTGCGATTCGCCCGGCAACCACACCTGCAGCCGTCCGTCGGTGACGTACAGGAAGCGGTGCTCGCGATCGTGGGCGAGGAACGGGGTCTCGGTTCCCTTGCCGCCGTACACATATGCGGCGCCGAACTGTCCTCCTGTATCTTCCGGACGGGCGATGACGGTGATCAGTTGCCCGCCGAGTTCGTGGCGCTCGCCTTCACCGGCGGCCATGGCGTAGGGCACGCACCGCCCGGGGAGGGTGTCGAGTTGCGGAGCGGCGGTGTGGACGTCGTCCAGAGCGGGGATGTCGAAGATGGTCATGCGTGTGTACCTGATTTCAGAGTGTGCGAAAAGAACGCCTCGACCGCCGCGAACGACGCGGTGGGGTACCGCTCGGTGAAGGCACGCCCGAAGTCGCTCACTGCGTGGGTCGAGGCCGACGCGTGCGGATCTCGCTCGAGATGCCCTTGGTCGAGGGTCTGGTCGGGACCCAGTTCGAGGACGTGGCCGGGATTGAAGAACCCGTGCCCGAATCCCTCGATCAGGTAGAGGACGGCGTCGTTGCCGTGGGCGACGAGCGCGTCGTACAACGCCACGCTCTGCGTGGACGGCACCAGATTGTCGCCGAGTCCGTGCATGATCAGAAACGGCGGCGCTCCGGGCGTCACCTGCAGTGCGGGGCTGGCGGATCGCGCCGCGTTCAAGCGGTCGCGGATCGCGCCGCCGAGTAGCGACGCCTCCGGGGACTGGTCCTCGGCCGGTGCCCGCTGGGCGGAGTGGTCGACGAGACCGGGCAGGTCGGTGGGTCCGTAGCCGTCGACGACGGCCTGTACCGCACTGTCGACGGTCACGGGATCTTCCCCGGGCAATCGTGTTGTGGCCGAGTGCACTCCGGCCAGCGCGGCGAGGTGCCCGCCGGCCGAAGAGCCCCACACACCGATCCGGTCGGGGTCGATGCCGTGGCCGGCGGCGTTGGCGCGCAGCCAGCGCACCGCCCGCCGGACGTCGAAGAGCTGGCCGGGGTGGCACGTGCCGGGCGCAAGCCGGTAGTCGATGCCGACCATGACGTAGCCATGTCTTGCGAAGTGCTGCACCAGATCCGGGCATGCAGTGCGGTCTTGAAGCCGCCAACCTCCACCGTGAAGCCACACGATCGCAGGCAATGGATGCGCTGCCTCGGCGGGGCGTACGAGATCGAGTAGCAGATCGGGGGCGTACTCGACGGTGGATCGGCGGACGACGGTCGAAGCCGTGTCCAAGGGACTGAACTCCTTCGGATGCAGGACCCGGGCCTGGGTCGCCGCTCGCGCGGTTGTAAGGCCCTTCCTTAGATCACTGCTGCCGGGCACTGTAGCAGCTTCCGCAACCCCAACGGAAGCAGCCGCGGCGGCGCTACCCGGCGATCTGCGCGTGCATTTCCCACACGATGATCTCGGCGCCGGTGTCGGTGCTCATCTGCTGTCCACCGCCACCGCTCAGCCGGACGGCGTCCCCTTCGGCCAGGATGCCGACACCCTCCAGCGAGGCTTCGCCGCGCGCGACGAAGACGTGGAGGAACGGGGAGTCGGGCAGGGTGATGGGCGCCTGGCCGGGCTGCAGCCGTGCGACGTGCATCGCGGCGTACTTGTTCTTGATGCGGATCGCCGAGTGATCGGCATGGTCCGGCATGCCGGACGCGACGGGAACCAGTCCGCCGGTGAGCAACTCGTGGTCGATCTCGAGTTGCTCGTAGCCCGGTGTGATCCCGGCTTCGTCGGGGACGACCCACATCTGGATGAAGTGGACCGGATCGCTGTGCTCGTCGGCGTCCCCCTGCAGTCGCCACGAGTCGTTCTTCTCCGAGTGCAGGATTCCGGTTCCCGCGCTCATGCGCTGGGCGAGTCCGGGGTAGATGACGCCGGAGTGGCCCATCGAATCCTGGTGCACGAGCGAACCCTGGAGCACCCAGGTGACGATCTCCATGTCCTGGTGCGGGTGGGTGTCGAAACCCTGTCCGGGGACGACGATGTCGTCGTTGTTGACCATCAGCACCCCGTGGTGGGTGTTGGCCGGGTCGTAGTGGTTGCTGAACGAGAAGGAATGCTTGGAATCGAGCCAGCCCGCGTTCGTCTTGAAGCGGTCGTCGGCGCGGCGGACGTCGAGGCGCGGCGGGGTCAGGGCGGCAGTCATGAGTGAATCCTTTCCAGAGTTTTCACAGCAGGGTTTTCACAGAACGTGTGAGCCGTACATTTCGCCGAGCGGGTCGGCGATGAGTTCGAGGCGGGCACCGTCGGGGTCGCGGAAGTACAGCGACACCTCGCTGTGTTCGATGAGTTCGACGCCGGCGTCGACCAGTTTCGTGCGCAGGTGATTCCACCGGTCGGGTTCGACGCTGATCGCGATGTGATGGAGTCCGCCGAGCACTTCCTGGTACGGCCCGATGTCGAGGCCCGGGAAGTCGAAGAAGGCGAGCAGGTTGCTGTTGCCGATGTCGAAGAAGAAGTGCGAAGACCCGGGGTAGTCGCGATTCTCGATCAGTTCGGTCAGCGGGAACTCGAGGAGATCCTGATAGAACCGGACGGTGCGCTCGACGTCGCTGCTGATCAGCGCGGTGTGGTGAAGCCCGCGGGCCGAGGAGGCCGGCCGCGACGACACGGGCTTCAGGTGCTCGGCGCGGATCCGGTCGCGTTGCGCCGCGAACCTCTGGGAGCGCTCCTGCTCGTCTGTGGTGCTCATTGCCCAAACCCCTCTCCGCGAAACGCCGATGATTGCGCTTTCAACTATCACCACCGTACACCAAGTAGTTGCGCTGTCAACTACTTGAGATATGCTGGTCCCGTGGAACCGACCAGATGGCTCAGCGCCGAAGAACAGAACACGTGGCGCGCCTACCTGGACGCCACCCGACTACTCCTGCAGGCGCTCGATCGGCAGCTCACCCGCGACTCCGGCATCTCGTTCACGGATTTCGAACTTCTCGTCGTGCTGTCGGAGGCGCCGCAGCGGCAACTGCGGATGCGCGAACTCGCCGACGCGGTCACCACCACCCGCAGTGGCGTGACCCGGGCGATCAGCCGGCTGGTCGAGGCAGGCTGGGTGCGGCGGCTGGAGTGCAAGGACGACAAGCGGGGAATGCTGGCCGAACTGACCGACGCCGGCGCCGAGAAGCTCGCCGCCGCCAGCCCCGGACACGTGGCGGAGGTGCGCCGCGACATGTTCGACCTGCTCAGCCCCCGGGACGTCGCCATCCTCGGGCACGACTTCGGCGAAATGCGCGCCCACCTGCTGGAAAACCCCTGATCCACCCACCGGAAAGGCTGGTCATGAGCAGCACCTCAGCGCAGAACGACTACGTCCACATCGACAAGCAGAGCCCAGCCGTCTATCAGGCGCAGATCGGCGTCGCCAAGGCCATCCGTCACGCGACCATCGAGGCCGGCATGGAGCGTCGGTTCGTCGAGTTGATCAACGTGCGCGTCTCCCAGATCAACCGCTGCGCGTACTGCCTGGACGTACACGTCGCCGCAGCGCTCGCGGCGGGCGAGACCCAGCAGCGCCTCGCGGTCCTGCCTGCCTGGCGGGAGACGGCACTGTTCTCCGAACGCGAGGTCGCGGCTCTCACCCTGGCCGAGTCGATCACCACCCTCCCGGACGCACACAGTCAGGACGCCGACTACGCCTTCGCGCGGCGGTATCTGTCCGAGCAGGAGATCTCCACGGTGAGCTGGATCGCCGTCACGATGAACGCCTTCAACCGGATCTCCATCGTCAGCCGCCACCCGGTCCACCCGAAGCCGTAACCGCACTTCACCCACCTTTCCCAGATTTTAGTTGACATTGCAACGACTTCTCTCTAACTTAGTAGTTGCAGATTCAATTACCTCGATTCGAGTGCCGTTCACCGTCAAGGAGTTTTCATGACCACCGCCACCGCCACCCTCCCCAACCTCACCGCCGGAACCTGGACCATCGACACCGTCCACTCCACCGTCGGCTTCTCCGTCCGCCACCTCGTGGTCAGCAAGGTCCGCGGCACGTTCAACGACTTCGCCGGCGCGATCACCGTCGCCGAGGACGGCACCACCGCCGTCACCGCCGAAATCCAGGTCGCCTCCATCGACACCAAGAACACCGACCGCGACGCCCACATCAAGTCCGCCGACTTCTTCGACGCCGAGCAGTACCCCACCGCCACCTTCACCTCCACCGCCGTCCGCACCAAGGGCGACGACTACGTCATCGAGGGCGATTTCACCCTCCACGGCGTCACCCGGCAGGTCGAGCTGGCCCTCGAGTTCAACGGCGTCAACCCCGGCATGGGCAACGGACCGGTCGCCGGCTTCGAAGCCACCACCGTCCTCAACCGCAAGGACTTCGGCATCACCATCGACATGCCCCTCGAAGGCGGCGGCGCCGTCGTCGGCGACAAGATCACCATCACCCTCGAGATCGAGGCCGGCCTTCAGGCCTGACCCACCCGCACCACCGGAACACCCGCGCCCCGTCGTCCACCCGGACGACGGGGCGCGTCGTTGTGAACACGACGCAACACTTTCGATCGACGTGATCCAGGTCATTGTGATCTTGGGCAGGCTCGAGTGACCCTGGCCCCTTCGACGTCGGAGCCCGTTCGATGTCGGCGACTGCGAAACGAAGGTGACCACATGGGTAGCGACTCCGAACTCTCGTTCGCTCTCGACCTCACGCTGGACGAAGCGCGTCGGCGCACCGCTGTCCTCGAAGCGATCGGCGAAGACTGGGATCCCGTAGCCGTGCTGGCGGAGGAAGAGCGGGCCTACGACATGCTGTATTCCGGGCTCGACCCCGAGCAGCAGCGCATCTACGACGAACTGGTGCAGGCAGGTGTGCTCCCGGATCGGACGGTGGGCCGTGTTGCCGATTGATCCCACCGCGGACTTCTCCCGTCGTGCCTGGTTGCCCTGCCCGGGCTGCGACCACGGCTCGTCCTGCGGCGACTGCGGGTCCGGCCGCAACTGCCACCGGCACTGGCAGTACCTGCTGAGCAATCAGGGAACCACCGTGCACCTGCAGTGCCCCGACTGCACGCACGTGTGGACCATCGACACCCGCCACGGGCGGCCGGGACGTCGTCGGAAGGCCGCGTAGGCGGGGCCCGACCGCTGGTTCAGCCGCGGCTCCGCGGCCGGTCGGCAAGTAGCTGGGTGAGCCGGTGCGCCTCGCGGAGGAGGAATTCTCCCAGTTCGCGGCGTCGTTCCTCACGGAACCGGCTCTCCACCCCGGTGATACTCAGCGCCCAGGCCGGTGATCCCTGGGTGTCGAAGACGGCGGCGCCCATCCCCCAACTGCCCTCGACGAGCAGCCCGGGGTTGACGGTGTAGCCGTTGAGGCGGGTCTCCGCGATGCGCTCGGCAATCTTCTCCCGGCTGTGCTGCGGCCCCCATTCGCCGGTGACGTCCGCGCGCGCCAGGTACTCGTCGATCTCGCGGTCCGGCAGGTGCGACAGGATGACCATCCCCGCCGTCGCCACCCCGAGCGGAAATCGGATTCCGATGTGCAGCACGTGCGAGCGCAGCGGGAAGCTGCCCTCCTCGCTCGCAATGCAGACCGTCTCGTCGCCGCGGCGAGCGGACAGGAACACGCTTTCGCCGGTCTCGCGGGCGAGATCGCGGAGGATGTCGCGGGAGCGGTCCGTGATGTCGTACCTGCTGGCGGCGAGCGAGCCGAGCAGGTACAGCTCGGGTCCGAGCGACCATTTGCCCGACTTCAGGTCGCGGTCGACCAGCCCCTCCTCGGCCAGCGAGACGAGGAGGCGATGCACGGTGGGGCGGGCGAGGCCTGTCTCACGCGCCAGGGCGGACGTCGAGGCTCCCGACGATTCGAGCGCCGCGACGGCCCGCAGGATCGATCCCACCCGGTGGATGACCTGTGGCCGCTGCGCCTCGTTCATGACCGGAGTATACGTCCACTCAGTGAACGCTCTAGTCCACGACGTCCAGACCGCGAACAACATGTCCGAACTCCTTGAAATGCATGAAGCGAGCCCTTTTAGTGGAGCAAAGCCCGTCGCAGAGGCCGTCCACTGGATGGACGAAAATGTCGCGGGAAGGCGGTATCGCCGGGTTCGGCGGCCAGAAGAAAGGATGCACATGGGATCGAGAGTGTTCGACACCCCGGAAGAAGCTGTCGCGGACGTGTCCGACGGCGCGACGATCGCCGTGGGCGGATTCGGCCTGTGCGGAATCCCCGACGCGCTGATCCGCGCGCTCGCCGACTCGGGTGTCGGGAACCTCGAGGTCTTCTCCAACAACTGCGGTGTGGACGACCACGGGCTCGGGATCCTGCTGGGCAGTCGCCAGATTCGCCGTGTCACCGCGTCCTACGTCGGCGAGAACAAGGAATTCGCCCGCCAGTACCTCTCCGGCGAGCTCGAGGTGGAACTCACCCCGCAGGGCACGCTCGCCGAACGCCTCCGGGCCGGCGGTGCGGGCATCCCCGCGTTCTTCACCCCTGCCGGTGTCGGCAGCCCGGTCGCCGACGGCGGCCTGCCGTGGCGCTACGCCGCCGACGGTTCCGTCGCGCTCGCGTCACCCGCGAAGGAAACCCGGCAGTTCGGCGACAAGCGCTACGTCCTCGAACTCGGCATCACCGCCGACTTCGCCCTGGTCCACGCGCTGCGCGGCGACACCGCCGGCAACCTGGTCTTCGACAAGACGGCCCTGAACTTCAACCCCCTCGCGGCCATGGCCGGGAAGGTGACCATCGCGCAGGTCGAGGAACTCGTCCCCGCGGGCACCATCGATCCCGCCCAGGTGCACCTGCCCGGAGTCTTCGTACAGCGCATCGTCGAGACCGGCCCCCAGAACAAGCGGATCGAGAAGCGGACAGTCAGCAGCACGGAAGGAGCCACTCGATGACCGGCACCAACGGATGGACACGTGACCAGATGGCCGCCCGCGCGGCCGCGGAGATGGTCGACGGCGAATACGTCAACCTCGGCATCGGACTGCCGACGCTCATCCCCGGATACCTCGGCACCGACGTCACCGTCACCCTGCACTCGGAGAACGGGATCCTCGGCACCGGCCCGTACCCCACCGACGAGAACGTCGACGCCGACCTGATCAACGCGGGCAAGGAGACGGTCACCGTCAACGCCGGCGCCGCGTTCTTCGATTCGGCGCTGTCGTTCGGCATGATCCGCGGCGGCCACATCGACACCGCCGTCCTCGGTGGCATGCAGGTTTCCCGCACCGGCGACCTCGCCAACTGGATGGTCCCCGGCAAGATGGTCAAGGGCATGGGCGGCGCGATGGACCTCGTGCACGGGGCGAGCCGCGTCATCGTCCTCATGGAGCACACCGACCGGGACGGCAACCCCAAGATCATCGACACCTGCACCCTGCCGCTGACCGGCCAGGGCGTCGTCAACCGCATCATCACCAACCTCGCCGTCATCGACGTGGTCGGCGACGGCACCCTCGCCCTGCGTGAGGTCGCGCCAGGTGTCACCGTCGACGACGTCGTCGCCGCCACCGGAACCCCGCTCGAAATCCGCGAATCCGCGCTCGTCTGACCGACATCCGACACGAAACCAAGGACATACCCATGACTGCACGCACCAGGTCCGTCATCGTCGCCGGGGCCCGGACCCCCGTCGGCCGGCTGACGGGTTCGCTCGCGACCCTCTCCGGATCCGACCTCGGCGGCATCGCCATCAAGGGCGCCCTCGACAAGGCCGGGGTGGCACCGGAACTGGTGGAGTACGTGATCATGGGGCAGGTCCTCACTGCCGGCGCCGGTCAGATCCCGGCTCGGCAGGCCGCGGTCGCGGCGGGCATCCCGATGTCGGTGCCCGCCGTGACCGTCAACAAGGTGTGCCTGTCCGGTCTCGACGCCATCGCGCTCGCCGATCAGCTGATCCGCGCCGGCGAGTTCGACGTCGTCGTCGCCGGCGGGCAGGAGTCGATGTCCCAGGCGCCGCACCTGCTCCCGGGTTCACGGGGCGGTTTCAAGTACGGCGACACCACCCTCGTCGACCACCTCGCGTACGACGGCCTCTACGACATCTTCACCGACCAGGCGATGGGCGCACTCACCGAGACCCGGAACGTGAACACCGACAAGATCGGCCGCGAGGAGCAGGACGCTTTCGCCGCCGCCTCGCATCAGCGCGCCGCGGCAGCGTGGAAGAACGGCCTCTTCGACGACGAGGTCGTTCCCGTCACCATCCCGCAGCGCAGGGGTGAGCCGGTCGTCGTCACCGAGGACGAGGGCGTCCGCGCCGACACCACGGCGGAGTCTTTGTCGAAGCTGCGTCCCGCGTTCAGCAAGGACGGCACCGTCACCGCAGGGTCCGCGTCGCAGATCTCCGACGGCGCCGCGGCCGTCGTGGTGATGAGCAAGGCCAGGGCCGAGGAACTGGGACTCGAATGGATCGCCGAGATCGGCGCCCACGGCGTCGTCGCCGGTCCGGATTCGACGCTCCAGCAGCAGCCCGCCAACGCCATCGACAAGGCCTGCGCCCGAGAGGGACTCGACGCCGCCGCCCTCGATCTCGTCGAGATCAACGAGGCCTTCGCCGCCGTCGGCATCGAGTCGACCCGGCAACTCGGAATCGACCCGTCGAAGGTCAACGTGAACGGCGGCGCCATCGCCATCGGACATCCGCTCGGCGCGTCGGGTGCGCGGGTCGTGCTGCACCTCGCGCTCGAGCTGAAGCGACGCGGCGGTGGAACCGGCGCCGCCGCACTGTGCGGCGGCGGCGGACAGGGCGACGCCCTGATCCTCCACGTGCCCGGAGAATGACCCCTACTCTCGCCCAGTAGGTTTCGCGTCGGTCACGACCGCCCCGAGGCGAGCGCGGCGACGGCCGTCGCGAACATGGTCGACTTGATCGCACCGAGCGTGCCGGCGTCCTTCCCCGCGAGCGGCGAGATCAGGTCGACAGCGGCACCCAGGACCGCGCCTTCGGGCGCGGTCCCGTCGACCAGCCCGCTGGTGTGCGCCTCGGTGCCGCCGTACCGGTGGCCGGTGGTCATGGCGGTGATCGCGGTCTGCGGCGTCAGCTTGGCCTGGATCAGCGCCGCCATGCCCGGCGTGAACGGAATGTGGATGTCGACCTCGGGGAAGCAGTAGAACCCACGGTCCGACCGCATCACCCGGTAGTCGTGGGCGATCCCCAGCATGGCGCCGGCGCCGAACGCGTGCCCGTTGACGGCGGCCACCGTCGGCAGCGGCAGCGTCAGAATTCGGCTGAACAGGGCCTGCACGCGCCCGACGTACCAGTCGGCGCGGTCGCCGTTGGCCAGCAGCCAGTCCAGATCGAGGCCGTTGGAGTAGAACTTTCCGGTGGCCGTGGTGACCAGGGCCTGCGCGCCCTGCTCGAGCACGTCGTCGAGGAGACCGTCGACGGTGTCGAGCCACTCGGGGGAGAAACGGTTCTCGTCTTCGCCGAGGTCGAGGACGGCAATCTTGTCGCGGTAGGTCAGAGTGGCGGTCATCAGGAACCTTTCGTGGTGCTGTCGTGACGTTTCCCCGGGGACGGGGGGTCGAGAGCGAGGACGGCCCGGACCGCCGCCTCCAGGCGTCGGCGCATGGCGTCGTCCGGTTTCCGCCGGGCACGGAGCAGCAGTCCGGTAGGGAGTCCGACGACGCACGCTTCGATCACCTCGACCGCGCGACCGTCCCTGCGCCCCCACAACGCCTGTGCCAACCGGACGAACAGTTCGACGAGCACGGAGTCGAGGCGCGCCAGCTCGTCCGCAACGTCCTCGGGGACGTCGGATCCGAGCAGTTCGTCGCGCCGCACGGTGAGCAGGAGCCGCGACGACTGCGGGAACTTCTCGGCGAAGACGGCCGGGGTGTCGGCGGCCGCGACGACGGCGTCCACGGGACCCCGCTCCAGCGCGTGCTCGACCGATTCCTGTTGCAGGTCGAGAAAGCGGTGCGCCGCCCGCAACCATGCGCGTCCGACGAGCCCTCCGCGGGAGCCGAATGCGTGATAGATGGCGCCGTTGGACATTTCCGTGGCGGCGGCGACTGCCCGCAGTGTCACCGCACTCGGTCCGCCGTCGACGGCCAGCCGTTCGGCGGTATCGAGCGCGGCGTCGAGGTCGTGGACGCGTGGCCTGGGCATACGGCGAACGATAACAGATCATTCGTTCTATTACTCGTCGGTAGGTAGTGGTCGATCGTGCCGTGAGAGCCACCCGACGATCGGCCAGCCGTTGTGCCCCGAGTCACAATGGGTTAGCTTTGTCCGGACATAAACACATTACGTGTTCTGCACATGGAATACGTCGAGGAGATGTTCATGGCCAGCGATCTCACCCGAACTACCGCCCAGCACCTGCCCGCCGACGCGCCTGGACGGCACTCGCACAGGCTCGGCGTCATCGCCGTCGTCGCCACCTTCGGCGGCCTGCTCTTCGGATACGACACCGGAGTCATCAACGGCGCACTCGCACCGCTCAAGGAAGACCTCCAGCTCACCTCGTTCACCGAGGGCCTGGTGGTGAGCATCCTGATCTTCGGCGCCGCGATCGGCGCCCTCATCGGCGGCCGGATGTCCGACCGGTACGGACGCCGGCACAACATCCTGGTGCTCGCCATCATCTTCATGATCGGCACCATCGGCTGCGTGCTGTCCCCGACGTGGGAGATACTCGCACTGTTCCGCTTCGTCCTCGGCCTCGCCGTCGGCGGCGCATCCGCGACGGTGCCCGTCTACCTCGCCGAGATCTCCCCCGCCGAACGGCGCGGCAGCGTGGTCTCCCGCAACGAAGTCATGATCGTGTGCGGGCAGTTCGCCGCATTCGTGATCAACGCCGTCATCTTCAACATCTGGGGTGAGCACGAGAGCGTCTGGCGCTTCATGCTCCTGATCGCCGTCGCTCCGGCCATCGTCCTGTTCGCCGGAATGCTGAGGATGCCGGAGAGTCCGCGCTGGCTGATGTCGCAGGATCGGCACGACGAAGCACTTGCCGTGCTTCTCCAGGTCCGGTCCCCGGAGCGGGCACGCGCCGAACTGGAGGAAGTCCAGGCGCTCGCGGAGGAAGAGAAACTCGCGCAGACCGGCGGGCCCGCGGACCTGTCGGTGAAATGGATCCGCCGCCTCATCTTCATCGGCGTCGGACTCGGCGTGTTCCAGCAGGCCACCGGCATCAACTCGGTGATGTACTACGGCACCCAGCTGCTCGGCGACGCCGGATTCTCCTCCAACGCAGCCATTGTCGCGAACACCCTCAACGGACTGTTCAGCGTGCTCGGCGTCCTCACCGGCATCGCCCTGATCAACCGGATCGACCGTCGCAAGATGCTCATCGGCGGGTTCGTGCTCACCACCACGTTCCACCTCCTCGTCGGCCTGTCGGCTTTCCTGCTGCCCGACGGCACCGCGAAGGCCTACTTCATCCTCGTGTTCGTGGTTCTGTTCGTCTTCTCGATGCAGGGCACGATCGGCCCCCTGGTGTGGCTGATGCTGTCGGAGATCTTCCCGCTGAAGATCCGCAGCTTCGCCATCGGCGTCTGCATCTTCATGCTGTGGATCGCGAATGCGATTGTCGCGCTCGTCTTCCCGCCGCTCGTGGCGGCACTGGGAATCGCGGCCACCTTCTTCATCTTCGCGGGCCTCGGCGTGCTGGCTCTCGTCTTCATCACCACCCAGGTCCCGGAAACCCGCGGCCGCTCCCTCGAGGAACTCGAAGAGCAGTTCCGGCGCGAGTATTCGTGACCGGCGACGCACCGAGTCTCCTGAAAGGTTGATCCCATGACAGTGCTCGTAGCAGTGACCGATACCTCCGAAGGATCACACGCCCTCCTCGCCGGCAAGAAGGAAGCCGCGATGCTGGACACCGATCTGCTGGTGGTGAACCTCTCCCTCACCGAACCCGAAGAGGTGCACACCCTCGCGGACGACGGAGTGACCGTCCTCGACCGGATCGGCCGCGGCGACCGCGATCCCGCGACCGCCGTGCTCGATCTGATCGACGACCGGCCCGACATCGAACGCCTCGTGATCGGCGTCAAGCGCCGCAGCGCGGTCGGCAAGGCGCTCCTCGGCAGCGTGAGCCAGCGCCTCATCCTGCAATCCCCGATCCCGGTTCTCGCCGTCAAAACCCCTCAGTAGGAGCCGAGTTGAGCAAGCACGGAAGCCTGCGGTTGTCCGCGGGTATGGTCGGCGGCGGGCAGGGTGCCGACATCGGCAAGACCCACCGCTACGCCATGCGCCTGGACGACCGATACGACCTGCAGGCTGGGGTCTTCGGGCGGGACGCCGCGTCGTCGGCGCAGATCGCAGAGAGCCTCGGTGTACCGGCCGAGCGCACCTACCGCGACTACCGGGAGATGGCCGAACGGGAATCCGCCCGCGAGGACGGCGTCGACGTGGTGGCCGTGACAACCCCGAACGACAGCCACTTCGACGTCGCGCGCGCGTTCCTGGAGGCCGGCATCTCGGTGGTGTGCGAGAAGCCCCTCACCCGCGACTCGGAGTCGGCCGCGGAACTCGTCGCGATCGCCGAGTCGTCCGGCGCCATCCTGGCCGTTCCGCACTGCTATTCGGCGTACGCCATGGTGCGGCACGCGGCCCGGATGGTGCGCGACGGAGACCTCGGACGCATCCGGTTCGTGGCAGTGGAACACGCGTCCGGGTGGGCGGCGACACCCCTGGAACTCGGCGAACACCGGCAGGCGCGGTGGCGCACCGACCCCGACGTCGCGGGATTCCCGAGCGTCGTCGGCGATCTCGGCACCCACGCCTTCCAGCTGTTGCGTTTCGTCACCGGTCTCGAGGCGACCCGGGTGTCGGCTGAACTGGACACCCTCGTCCCCGGACGGCGGGTGTTCGACAACGCCACCGTGCGCCTCACCCTGTCCAACGGGGCACCCGCGACGCTGTGGGCGAGCATGGCCGCCACCGGCAACGAGCACGGCCTGCGCATCCGGGTCTTCGGCGACACCGCGAGCATCGAATGGCGGCACGAGGATCCGCACCACCTGACGGTCCGCGACCTCGACGGCGCCACCACGATCCTCGCGCAGGGAATGCGCACACTGTCCGAGGACGCCGCCCGGCTCACCCGCCCCGGTCTGGGACACCCCGAGGGATTCCTCGAGGCGTTCGCGAACTTCTACCGCGACCTCGCGGACGAACTCCGCGCCCGCCGCGACGGCGAGCCCACCACCGTCCGCGATCTCTCCTTCCCCACCGGACGCGACGGGCTGATCGGCGTCCAGTTCGTCGAGGCGACGGCCACGTCCGACGCCGCCGACTCGGCCTGGGTCGTCCCCGCTTTCGCACACGAAAAGGTCGGTATCTGACATGCAGCGTTTCGCCCTCATCGGAGCCGGGTTCATCGGCGGAGTCCACGGCGCCAACCTCGCCGCGCACCCCGACGTCGACCTGGCCCTGGTCTTCGACATCGATCTCGCGCGCGCGACGGACCTCGCCAAGCGGCACGGCAGCCGCGCGACCACCGATCTCGCGGAAGTCTTCGATCCCACGACGATCGACGCCGTCTTCATCGCGTCGTCCACCGACACCCACGCCGAGCACCTCCGCACCGCGGCGACGGCGGGAATCCCGGCCCTGTGTGAGAAGCCCATCGATCTCGACCTCGCGCACGCCGTCGACGTCGTGCGCTTCGCCGACTCCCGGGAACTGCGGGCGATGGTCGATTTCAACCGCCGCTTCGACCGCGACTACGCCGAACTGCAGCGGGTGGTCGCGTCCGGCGAGATCGGCTCGGTCGAGCTGATCCAGATGACCAGCCGCGGCCCGGCGATGCCGCCCCTCGACTACATCGCCGTCTCGGGCGGGCAGATGCGCGACCAGACCGTCCACTTCTTCGACTTGGCGCGGTGGATCTCCGGGCTCGACCCCGAGTCGGTGTTCGCGACCGGTTCCACGCTGGCCGAACCGCGACTCGCCGAGTACGGCGACGTCGACACGTCGGCGGTGACGCTGCGTCTGCCCGGCGGCGCACTCGTCCAGATCGACTGCACCCGGCGGATCGGCTACGGCTACGACGAACGCATCGAGGTGCTCGGTTCCACGGGCATGGTCGAGGCGCGGCGTCAGCGCGCCGGATCCGTCTCCCGGTACAGCGCGGGCCGCGTCGTCGACGACGGGATGCACGCGGGATGGTTCGAGAGGATCCGGGCCAGCTACCGCACCGCGCTCGACCATTTCGTCGACGCGCTGGAGAACGGCGCCCCCATCGGACCCACGCTGTCGGAGGCGTTGAAGGCGCAGGCGATCGCCGAGGCCGCGACCCGCTCGCTCACCAGCGGTCGCATGGAGTCGATCGAGTACCCGGCCTGAACCGGGTCACACCGGGTCACACCGGGTCACACCGGGTCTCCGAGGACGACGACGTCGGCCCGGGCGCGGCCGGGCGCGACCAGCGCGGTGTTGCGTTCGTCGCTGCGCCGCACCCACTCTCGCGCCTCATCGGGTGACTTGCCGAACCGGACGTGCCGCTCGACGAGTCGGGCGACGCGTTCGTCCCCGTCCGGGGCGAGGAACCACGCCTCGTCGAGCAGGCCACGCACCGCCGACCACGGTCCCTCGTCGAGGAGGAGGTAATTGCCCTCGGTGATCACCAGCGGAACGTCCGGCGGGACGGCGATCGACCCGGCGTACGACTCCTCGACCTCACGGTGGAACTGCGGGGCGTACACCGTCTCGCCGCCGGGGTCCCGCAGCCTGCGCAGCAGCGCCACGTACCCGGCGGCGTCGAAGGTGTCCGGTGCGCCCTTGCGTCCGGACCGGCCGAGGCGGGCCAGTTCCGCACCCGCCAGGTGGAATCCGTCCATCGGCACGACCACCGCAGACGACCCCAACCCCGCCAGCACCGCCGCGGCCACCGTGCTCTTCCCCGAGCCCGGCGGTCCCGCGATGCCGAGAACGCGGCGCGTGCCCGGCGCCGCGAGCGCGCGGGCGCGCGCGACGAGTTCCTCGAGTCGGCCCACGCCTTCTACGGTGTCACGTAGAACGTGCCGACGCTCGGTGTGCCGTACACGTCGTAGAGGCCCGGGAGATGAGCGGTCACGGTGACGAGGATCTGGCCGGGTCCGGTGGTGACAGCGTCCCGGCCGGGGGCCAGGTCGGTAATGACCCCGGAGGCCCCGGTCGACAGGTTGATCCACTGGAATTCGTATCCGTAGCCGTCCGGGGTCGGATAGATCTGCCCGTGCCCGTGGTGGACGACGATGTTGTAGAACGCGCCGCCGCGGGTCAACGGCCAGCCGACCACCGTTCCGGGAACTTGGAGGGTGGTCACGCCGTCGAACTGTGGCGGCTCGGCGAACGCCGGCCCCGCGCCCCCGATCCATGCGCTCACCGCGAGCACCCCGATCATCAACCGTCGCACTACTCGACCCACGTCGATCCCTCCCCTGGTTCGGATTCCGCTGATATGTCCGATTCCGGGGACGATTCGTTACGGATCGAAATCGTCGATCAGAAAACCGTTCCGACGTCCCGGGCGACCAGATGGTCCATCGCGCGTTCGGCCACCGCGGCGATGGTCATCGACGGGTTGCACGCGGCGGTGTTGCCGGGCATCAGGGCGCCGTCGAGCACGTACAGCCCGCGCTGGCCGAGCACCCGGCCTTCCAGATCGCAGACCGAGCCCATCGACGCCCCGCCGAGCGGGTGCCAGGTGGAAGGGAAGAGCGCGTTGGTGTCCGTGAGGATGCCTGCCGGACCGGCGATCTGCCGCACCATCGGATCGATGGTGCCGTTCTGGATGACGGCGTCGCCCTCCTTGGGCCAGCGCAGCACCGCGTCGTCGGTGGCCGGGTCGTACGCGAAACTCCCGCGCCCGTCGCTGACGCCGTAGCCGACCAGCATGGTGCTGCGTGCGTCGAAGGACAGCGGGGGTATCGACGCCTGGATGACCGTGGCCGCGGAGGCGGGGTCGTCCCAGTTCAGACTGCCGTAGACCACCGGACCGCCCTGCGGAGCACCGAATTGTTGTTCAAGGCTCGTCCAGACGTAGATCCGGTCGGCGTTGGTGCCCCAGCCGGACCCGAGTCCGTCGGGCAGGTCCGGAATCCGGCCCGTCGCCGCCGCGCGCACCAGCAGTTTGGTGGTGTTCAGGCTGCCTGCGGCCATCACCAAGGCATTCGTGGTGAGGATCTTGTTCTCGAGCACGGTGCCGGACGTGTCGATCCGGTCGACGTACACCGTCCAGCGGCCGTCCGCGGCCCGCTCGACGTCGGTGACCTGGTGCAGGGTTTCCACCGTCACGCGGCCGGTTGCCTCCGCGGCGGCGATGTACGTGACGTCGACCGAGTGCTTGCCGCCGTTGTTGACCCCGAGCGCACCGTCGCCGTTGGTGTACGAGGGCTTCATCCGGCCGCGGAGTTCGTCGAGCGCGAAGTTCCAGTCGATCGGCACCGGGATCTTCGACACCGGAAGCCCCGCGCGCTGCGCGTTCTGCGCAAACACCCTCGCCGCCTGATAATTCGGGCTGTCGATCAACTCGTCGGGGGCGACGCTGAGCTGCAACATGCGCGCGACCCGCGGGTAGTGCACCCGGTCCATCGTGGCCCAGTCGAGCGCCTCGGGCAGATGCGTGTCAAAGACGGCCTCGGCCGGTTGCAACGTCATCCCCTGGTAGACAAGGGAACCGCCGCCGACGCCCGCGGCGCACAGTGCGGTCATGTTGTCGCCGGGCACCGCCTCGAGAAGGCCGGTGTACGGCTCCAGCGCCACCGGCCTGCCGAACAGTTGCGGACTGGACCGGTACCAGAGGATCCGCTTGTCCGGGGCGGTCGCACGGGGGAAGGTCTCCGCGTCCGGCCCTGTCGGCCAGCGCATTCCGCGTTCGAGTACCAGAACGGGCACGCCCGCCTCCGCGAGCCGAAGCGCGGCGACGCCGCCACCGAATCCCGACCCGACGACGATGACCCGGTGGTCTTCGCGCGTGAGCGGAACGGTCGTGCGGCGGCCGGCCCCGGCCCCCGCGACAGTCGGACTAGCCAGCGCGAGGCCCGCGGCGGCAGCCCCGGCGAGAAAGGAACGGCGGTTGAGTGCAGGCACAGATTTCCCCCAGATCACAGACGGACTCACTCGGCGAGATGTCGATCGATCAGCGTGGAGCACTTCACTTGGGCGTGCTCAAACTAGACACCTCAAGCCAGATGTGTCAAGAAATACTGGGTCTGCGGTTACGCCGGCATCGCGGGCAGCAGCCAGCGGGTGAGAAACCGGCGCAGGTCGTCGTCGGCGTGGACGGCGTCGTCGTCGAAGAGGACCACCGACAACGCCAGCCGCAGCGCGATCTCCACGATGTCGTCCAGACTCGACTCCACACCGGGGTCGCGCTCGGCGAGCGGCGCGAGCAGTTCGCGCGCCACGGGTTTCGCGCGAGACATCATGCCCGTGTCGAACACCGGGTTGCCCCGTTCCGCCTGGAGCAGGGCGGCCAGCACCGGATGCGTGCGCACCGCTTCCCGGCCCGCGACGATGAGTTCGACGACGTACTCGCAGGTGGTGTCGGTGGCGTCCAGCCGGGAGCGGATCCCGCCCAGCACCTCGACGGCGAGACCGGAGATCGCCTGCGAGACCAGTTCCTCGCGTGAGCCGAAGTTGGAGTACACGGTCTGGCGCGTGACGCCGGCACCGCCGGCCGCCGCCGCGATGGTGACCCCGTCGAAGCCGTCGCTCGCGATCAATCCGAGCGTGGCGTCCAATATCTTCCTCCGCGACCGCATGCGCCCATTATCGAGCACGATTCCGATCGGCCCGGTCGCGACTGCTCGGCGCCTCGGCCGGGACCGCGGGTTCGGCGTCCACGTCGGCGGTGTGTTCCGACGGTGTTCTGCAACCAGCCAATCACGATGGTCGAGACCGGCGGTATCACCGTCACCCGCCGCGACAATCTGACCGCCCACCCTGACGGCGACTTCACCCGAGGCGAGACCTCCCGCGCCCGCTACGACCTCACTGAACTCGAGGCCGACGTCAACGCCCGAGAGGACAGTGAGACTCGTCGCGGGCTCGCCAAGGCCGGGTTCAATGGCCATGGCGGCGCGAAAGAGGTCGACACCTGGATTTGGGACGCACGTCTGACATCACTACCCGCATCATCGTCGAGGCGTTGGCGGACTCCACCGCGTCCATGGTCGCGATCTACCCGCAGTTCACGTCGGGCAGTCATCGGGTCGACACGTTCAAACTGCAGGCTTGGGACGTTACGTCACGTGCGTGGGTGATCAAGTCGTTCGAACTTCCGGTCGCCGACGGTAGCCCGCTGCTCCTTGTCCCGAGCGGCTGGGCGGGGTCGACGCTGCTGATGTCGGCGGGTAGGTACTACGAGACCAAGGTGCTTGGCTACGCCCAGCTCGAACGGGCAGTGCGGTCAAGCACTGGAAAGCTGGTCAAGACCCCGAAGGATCAGCTGATGAACGAACCGGGTCTCGGTCGTGGTCGTGTCACCAACCTCAACGTCACTCGGCGCGCGCACGAGAACGATGAGGATCTCATCGCCAAGTTCAAGCAGTTCGTCGACATGAAGTGGGTGCGCCCTACCGACGTGGCGTAGGTACCTGAGCTGAGGTTGGTAGGCGGATGGCAATCGCTTCCACCCCTCGACCTGCACATACCCGGGGCCGGCCGCGCAGCGGGCACGCTAAAAGGGCTCTCCACCTGCGTTGGCGAGCCCTTAGTGCAGCATTCTTAGAGCGCGTCTGAGAACTCTGGTTCGTGTCACGCAGTGCGGGCGAGTCGGCGTGACATGGTCGCGATCATGGCGATGTAGACGATGGCTTCGTGGTGGTCGAGTCTGGTCTCGTAGTCGCGGACGCATCGGCGATGTTTGCAGATCCAGGCGAAGGTCCGCTCGACCACCCACCGCCGGGGCAGAACCTTGAATCCTTTGACATCGTCGGTGCGTTTGACAACCTGAACCGTGAGGGACAGAACATGTTTCGCCCAATCGATTAGCCTGCCCGCATAGCCGCCGTCGGCCCAGACCAAAGAAATCGTCGAGCACTGGGCGCGCATCGCAGCCAGCAGCCGGACCGCGCCGTCCCGGTCCTGGATCCCGGCCATCGTCACCACGACCGCCAACAACAGCCCGCTCGAATCCACAGCGATGTGCCGTTTGCGCCCATTCGTTTTCTTGCCCGCATCGTATCCACGACTCGACCCGGGCACGGTGTCGGAACCCTGCACCGATTGGGAGTCGACGATCGCCGCGGACGGCAGCGGGTGGCGGCCGCCCTGGACCCGCACCCGATCGCGTAGCGCGTCGTGAATCCGCTGCCACACTCCTGCCCGGACCCAGCGGACGAAGATCGCGTACACCGTGGTCGCGGGCGGGAACTCCGTCGGCAACTGCCGCCAGGCGATCCCACCTCGAACGACATAGAAGATCGCATCAAGTACCAGACGGCGGCAGTGCTTTTCGGGACGACCACCACTGCCCGTGGTGTTGCCGGGTGGAGGCAGCAGTGGTTCAAGAATCGCCCATTGAGCGTCGGTCACCGACGATGACGAGTACACCGCGCACCGATGCCCGATCCCAGAATCCGGGGTAGGGCATGACGGACACAGTGCGATGAGCGATGATGGCAAGTGAACTCCTGGTCGGGTCGTGGCGTAAGCACCTACTGACCTACCAGGAGTTCACCCATTCCTCACCAGTCACACGCCGATCACCCCGAGTTTTCAGATGCGCTCTTAGAGCGCGTCTGAGAACTCTGGTTCGTGTCACGCAGTGCGGGCGAGTCGGCGTGACATGGTCGCGATCATGGCGATGTAGACGATGGCTTCGTGGTGGTCGAGTCTGGTCTCGTAGTCGCGGACGCATCGGCGATGTTTGCAGATCCAGGCGAAGGTCCGCTCGACCACCCACCGCCGGGGCAGAACCTTGAATCCTTTGACATCGTCGGTGCGTTTGACAACCTGAACCGTGAGGGACAGAACATGTTTCGCCCAATCGATTAGCCTGCCCGCATAGCCGCCGTCGGCCCAGACCAAAGAAATCGTCGAGCACTGGGCGCGCATCGCAGCCAGCAGCCGGACCGCGCCGTCCCGGTCCTGGATCCCGGCCATCGTCACCACGACCGCCAACAACAGCCCGCTCGAATCCACAGCGATGTGCCGTTTGCGCCCATTCGTTTTCTTGCCCGCATCGTATCCACGACTCGACCCGGGCACGGTGTCGGAACCCTGCACCGATTGGGAGTCGACGATCGCCGCGGACGGCAGCGGGTGGCGGCCGCCCTGGACCCGCACCCGATCGCGTAGCGCGTCGTGAATCCGCTGCCACACTCCTGCCCGGACCCAGCGGACGAAGATCGCGTACACCGTGGTCGCGGGCGGGAACTCCGTCGGCAACTGCCGCCAGGCGATCCCACCTCGAACGACATAGAAGATCGCATCAAGTACCAGACGGCGGCAGTGCTTTTCGGGACGACCACCACTGCCCGTGGTGTTGCCGGGTGGAGGCAGCAGTGGTTCAAGAATCGCCCATTGAGCGTCGGTCACCGACGATGACGAGTACACCGCGCACCGATGCCCGATCCCAGAATCCGGGGTAGGGCATGACGGACACAGTGCGATGAGCGATGATGGCAAGTGAACTCCTGGTCGGGTCGTGGCGTAAGCACCTACTGACCTACCAGGAGTTCACCCATTCCTCACCAGTCACACGCCGATCACCCCGAGTTTTCAGATGCGCTCTTAGAGGTCGCGAGCCTCGGTCGCCTTGTCGACCTTGTTTTGCATGGTTTCTTGCTTCAGGCGAGGATCCGACGATGCTTTCACCCGGGGTGCCCTGGCCTTCGGCTGCGGATCAGTGGCGGTGGGCTGGGCTGGCTCTGCCCCTCCCGGTGACGCTTCACTTTGATTCTTCGCCACGGCGCTCAGTCTCCTTCTGCTCGATGTACCGCTTAGCCCGCGCGACCGAGCCTTGGTCACCGTCGAGATTGCCGACCAGATTTGGGTCCGACCTCAGCCGCACCCTCGGTGCAGCCTTAGGCGCGCGTTCAACGTGGGTTGATTCACTCATTGCGCCTCCTCGGCTACGCGTCGATCTAGTAATTCAGAATAGCCCCGATGAAGAGGACCAATACCGCAAGAGGAAGCAAGAGGGTAGCGCCCTGCAACAGCTGGCCCTTCCGTCGAACTCGACCTTCCTCCTCTTTGAACAGATCCGCCAAAGTGGACAGTGTGTTGAATCTGGTCACCGCCGGGTCCTCCAACGCATACCCCTCGAGCAGTTCGACCGGGGAGAGCGTGTTGGCTGTGCCAGGAAAAATAACAGCCCCGGCCAATGCGCCGGCCAGGACAGCGAGAACGCCCCCGACAATCCCCCAGCCATGCAGATGGTCGATGTCCCGGAATACAAGCCCGACAATGACACCGGCAAAACCGAGTAGCACCCCTCCTCGTTGGTCCATGCTCGTGACACGTCGTTCCTGTGAATCGACCGTTCTTTCAATGTATCCCTCGATAAGCTCGAGCGAGGGGTAGCTTCCAGGGTCAATGTAATCCTCGGTGGGAGGCACCTCGGTGTATACCGCGAGAGCGCTAGCTCGTGGGAATAAGCGTGTCCAGACCATCCAGATGGCCGCTACAACTCCACCGGTGACTACGACGACCGCCATGATGTCTATCAAGGCTGCTTGCTCGAGTAGATGCGCGAGGAGTCGCAGCGGATCCATCTAGCGATCATCACCTACGGAAGTCCATTGGTGGCCATTGTCGGCGCGTGTCGTGCCCGCACTTGGGCCCGAGCGCTTCCGTCAGCTGCTTGCGCAGCACAGTTTTGCGCCTCATCGAGCACCGCCACCTGAGGCGTCTGCAGGCGATCACCGGAAGTCCCTTGTGGTCGGTTGATGCAACCATGCAGACATCGGACGGGGGTTGAAATTGTGCAACAATAGTGCACGTCAGTACGGACCTGATCACCTCAGGAAGGGAAGATTTTCATGCCCCCGAACCGCGTTCGCAACGAGCGCTCGACACGATACATTCGATGTTGTTGTACAACATGACGGGTGAGGCTCCGATGATGACGATGCTCACTCCTCCCGGCGAGTCAGGTGACACACGATGGTGCTAGCTGCGGGCGCAGACCCGGACAACGAGGGCGGCCCCGATGCGGGCGCCAACCGGACGTTGCAGGCGTATCACGATCTGCGCGCCCTGATCCTCTCCGGTCACTACGAACCGGACTCCCGCCTCACCGAGTCGGGACTCACCACCCAACTCCAGGTCTCGCGCGGGACGATTCGCTCGGTGCTGGCGCGCCTCGCACAGGAAGGCTATGTCACCACCGAGGCGAACCGGAGCGCGCGCACCCGGTCGTTCTCGGTGGACGAGGCGATCGAAATTCTCGAGACCCGCGCTGTCCTGGAGTCGGCGCTGGCGGCGAAGGCGGCCGAACGCGCCACCGAGGCGGACATCGCCGCGATGACCGAGACCTGTAAGCGCATGTGGGACTTGCAGGTACCCGGTGGGCGCGAGGAATACTGGAATCTCAACCGCAAGTTTCACGAACAGGTCAAGCAGGCGGCACGGCAGGCCACGCTCACCAGGTTCGTCGACAGCCTGCTCTATCCGCTCGTCGTGCAGCAGTACCGCGACGCGGACCGCCGCGCGAACCCGCGCACCGACTCCGTCAGGGAGCACGAGGCCATCCTCGCGGCGATCGTCACGCACAACCCGGAGTCCGCCGCCGCGGCGATGCGGCATCACCTGTCGTCGGCCCGGCGAGCACTTCAGCTGAACTTCCCGACGTCGGACGACCAGCTGCGGAAAGGATGAACGGGGTTTCATGACTGATGTGATCATCGCCGGCGGCGGACCGACCGGCATGATGCTGGCCGCCGAATTGCGGTTGCACGGTGTGGACGTGCTGGTGCTGGAGAAGGAGACCCAGCCGAACGAACAGGTCCGTTCGCTCGGTCTGCACGTGCGGAGCATCGAGATCCTCGACCAGCGCGGGCTGCTCGAACGGTTCCTCGAGTACGGCAAGCAGTACCCGGGTGGCGGTCGCTTCGCCGGCATCGACACACCGTGGCCCGAACATCTGGACACCGCGCACGCCTACATTCTCGGCATCCCCCAGCCGGTCACCGACCGGCTGCTGGCCGAGCACGCCGCCGAACTCGGAGCCGACATCCGGCGCGGCAGCGAACTGGTCGGCCTGAGCCAGGACGCCGACGGGGTGACCGTCGACCTGGCCGAAGCCGGGTCGAAGACAGGGTCGCTCGGCAAGCAGGTGCGTGCGCGCTATCTCGTCGGCTGCGACGGCGGCCGCAGCACGGTCCGCAAGCTGCTCGGCGACGGATTCCCCGGCGAACCCGCAAAGGTCGAGTGGCTACGGGGTGAGATGGAGGTGACCACTCCGCCGGAGGAACTGGCCGCCATCGTGGCCGAGGTCCGCAAGACCCACAAGGGGTTCGGCGTCGGTCCCGCCGGGAACGGCCTGTACGGGGTCGTCGTCCCCGCCGAGAAGGTCACCGAGGACAGTACGGTCCCCCCGACGCTCGACGAGGTGAAGCGGCAGCTGCGCGCGTTCGCCGGCACCGACTTCGGTGTCCACTCACCACGCTGGCTCTCCCGCTTCGGCGACGCCACCCGTCAGGCCGAGCGCTACCGGGTCGGACGAGTGTTCCTGGCAGGCGACGCCGCGCACGTGCACCCGCCGCTGGGAGGTCAGGGCCTCAACCTCGGGATCCAGGACGCCTTCAACCTCGGGTGGAAACTGGCTGCCGAGATCAACGGCTGGGCACCGGTCGATCTGCTGGACAGCTACCACTCCGAACGGCACCCGGTGGGCGCCGACGTACTGAACAACACGCGCGCGCAGAGCGAGCTCATGTCCACCGAGCCGGGCTCCCAGGCCGTGCGCCGTCTGGTGACGGAGCTGATGGACTTCGAGGTCGTGAGCCGGTACCTGATGGAAAAGGTCACCGCCATCGGGATCCGCTACGACTTCGGCGACGGTCACGAACTGCTCGGCAAACGGCTCCGGGACGTCGGTCTCGGGAGCGGGCGCCTGTACGAGCAGATGCACCGCGGCCGCGGACTTCTGCTCGACCGGACCGGTGGGCTCTCGGTCGGCGGCTGGGCGGATCGGGTCGACTCCGTCGACGATGCCGACGCCGAGTTGGGCGCGCCGGCCGTGTTACTCCGACCGGACGGCCACGTGGCCTGGGCCGGCGACGACCAGGCGGGACTCGACACGCAACTGTCGCGGTGGTTCGGCGCTCCCGTCGGCTGAACACTGGCGGTGAGGACCTCCTCGATTCGTGAGGAGGTCCTCGGCCGACTCAGGACAACACGCCGGCCGCACGTTCCCACGCGCCGGTTACGACCACAGCGCGACCGTCCATGCCGGGTCCAGGACGACGGTCACGTCGTCGCCCGGGTGAGCACGGAGATGCGCGTCGGCGTGAGCACGGAGCGACACATCCCCGACGGTGACGACCATCTCCTGGCGGTCGCCGAGATACTCCGTGGTCACGATGCGTCCCGGGAACCGATTGGGGCCGTGGGTTTCCCCACCCTCGGGGATGATGCGGATGTTTTCGGGCCGGATGCACACGAAGATTTCCTGGCCGGGTGTCGGCGGGGTGGGTGGCGTGGTGAAACGCTCACACCGCACCACCCCGACGGTCGTCTTGGCGTCGACGACGCGGTCGCCGGAGCCCGCCGGCCGGTCGAGCACGCCGGGGATGAGGTTGGCGCTGCCGACGAAGTCGGCCACGAACCGCGTCGCCGGCGAGTCGTAGATCTCGCTCGGTGACCCGATCTGTTCGACCCGGCCACGGTTCATGACCACGATCGTGTCGGACATGGCCAGGGCCTCACCCTGGTCGTGCGTGACATAGATGGTGGTGACGCCGAACTTCTGCTGGAACGAGCGCAACTCGGCGCGCAACTGTGAGCGCAGCTTGGCGTCCAGGTTGGACAGCGGCTCGTCCAGCAGCAGCACCTCCGGCTCGCACAGCAGCGCACGGGCCAGTGCCAACCGCTGCTGCTGACCGCCGCTGAGCTGGGTGGACCATCGGTCGGCGTACTCCGACAGGCCCACCTGTTCGAGCATGGTTCGGACGCGACGCTCCCGCTCGGCGCGAGGGTACGTCTTCCGGCCGTATTGCAGGGGAAACGCGGCGTTGTCGAACACCTTCATGTGCGGCCAGATTCCGTAGGACTGCGGCACCATCGCGATCGGCCGGACGTCGGGAGAAACGTCGCGCCCCGCCGCTGCGGAGAAGACGGCCTGACCGTTCATCCAGATCTCGCCGCTGTCGGCGGTCTCCAGCCCGGCGAGGCAGCGGAGGGTGGTCGTCTTGCCGCACCCACTGGGCCCCAGCAGGGTGAAGAAGCTGTTCTGCGGCACGGAGAAGCTGACATCGTCGATGACGCGGGTCACCTCGCCGCTGTGTGGGCGGGTGAAATGCTTCTGCAGGCCGGAGATCTGCACGGAATGGTCGGAACCAACGAGGGTTTTCATGTTCACGGCACCTCAGATGTGTTGTTGGAAGCCACGGCGGTTGACCCACCAGACGGAGACGGCGGACAGGGCGAGCAGGAGGACCGCGAGGGCACTGGCCTCGGGATAGTTCGCGCTTTCACCGATCATGTCCCACAGCAGCACCACGACGGTGCGGTTGTCGGAACTGGACAGCAGCAGCGCGATCGGAAGTTCGCCCAGCGAGTTGGCGAACACCCACAGCCACGTGCTCGACACCGCGGGAGCGACGAGCGGGAAGACCACCCGGCGCAGCACGACGGTGTTGGACGCACCGCTCACGCGGCCCACCTCTTCGAGTCCCTTGTCGAGCTGCAACAGTGCCGTCTGAATCATGCGTGATCCGCGCGGGATGTAGCGGGTGGTGAACGCGATGATGATGATCCAGATCGTGCCGTAGATCGGGATGGGCAGGTACAGGTAGAGGAACAGCACCGCCATGCCGAGCACGACGCTGGGGATGGCGAAGACCAGGAAGGACAGATCGAACAGGCCCCTGCCGAGGCGCCCGGCGCGGGTCGAGGCCAGCGCCAGCCACAGGGCGAACCCGGCCGTCAGCGTCGCCGTGATCAGGCTGATCACCAGGGTGTTGACGACCGCGTGCGTCAGATTCGGGTTGGTGAAGATCGCGCCGTAGTTGGCGAGGCTGAGCGCACCAAGGTTGTCGAAGTTGATCGGCTGCAGGTACGGGGTCAGGCTCGTCCACACCAGGGTCAGGATGGGCACGATGATCGCGACGAGAACGTAGAACGAGACGATGCCGGCGACCGGGATGCGCCACGGCCCCAACCGCACCGGTGTGGACCGGTACCCCTTGCCGCCCACCACCTGGAATCGGTGGGACTCGCGGGTCTGACGCCGGTAGACGGCGATCATCACGAGGGACAGCAGGACGAGCATGATGCCGTAGGCACTGGCCTGGCCGTAGTTGGCCAGACCCGACGGCGGCTGCAGGGACGCCTGGATGAGACTGCTGAACACGAAGATCTGGTCCGGCATTCCGAGGATGGCCGGGATCGCGAACTCCTCGAGCGCGATGACGACGAGCAGCATGCTGGCCGCGGAAATCCCCGGCATCGTCAGCGGCAGAACCACTTTGCGGGTTCGCGTCCACCAGCCGGCACCCGACGTGGCCGCGGCCTCCTCGAATTCGAGGTTGAGCCGGGCGAACGTCGGCGCGAGCATGATGTACATGCCCGGGACACCGAAGATGCCGGCCACCAGGATCATGCCCGGCAGCGAGTAGATGTCGATCGAGAGCCCGAAAACTCGCTCGATGACGATGGCGA
Organism: Rhodococcus sp. USK10; assembly: GCF_019378875.1. NCBI lineage: Bacteria > Bacillati > Actinomycetota > Actinomycetes > Mycobacteriales > Nocardiaceae > Rhodococcus > Rhodococcus sp. USK10. The sequence continues at coordinate 4,650,271 of NZ_CP076048.1, read as the reverse complement.
TCGGGCCGTTGGTGGGGTTGGCGGCCAAGACCCAGGCCACCGCCATGACCGTGGCAGGCACGGCCATGGGGGCCAGCGTGCTCGGTGCGAGGAAACGGCGACCGGGGATGTCGGTCCGCTCGAACAGGTAGGCCAGGCTGACGCTGACGACCAGTGCCAGTGACACGGTGCCGACCACGAAGACGAACGAATTGAGCGCAACGTCGACCAGGCGCTTCGAGGAGAAGACCGCGGCGAAGTTGGCGAGCGTGAACCCGGAAACCTGGAAGGGCAGCTTGGTCTCGCTGTCCTTGAGGCTGCTGAACAACAGCATGCCCAGGGGGAAGAGCATGAGATAGGCGACGATCGCGCCGATGGCGATGTTGACGCCGACCAGGACGCGGTCCCGGCGCTTGGGGTGGTGTACGTCGTCGGGCTGAGGGCGTACGTCGTCGGGTCGAGGGCGTACGCCGGTGGAGAGCTGGGTGCCGGACTGCATCGCTGAAGTCTCCAAGGGTGAGGGGATAGAGTTTGCCGCCCGTCACGGGCAGCGGTGCGGCGGTGGGAGCCGTCAGTTGACGTTGGTGCCCAAGGCCTCTTCGACCTCGGGGAAGAAATCTGAGAACTGTTCGTACTGCGCGATGTCGGTTTCGCTGAACCATTCGACGCCGGCGTCACACAGGGCGCCGATGACACGGTTCGTGGCGGCGTCGGTGCAGTCCGTGTTGGTGGGAATGACCGAGTTGTACGTGTCGACCAGTGCGGACTGGCCCTCTTCGGAGGCGAGGAAGGCGGTGAGCAGGCGACCCGCCGCCGGGTGCGGTGCGCCGTCGGCCACGAACAGGTAGGACTTGTTGGCGTTCGTGGGGCCCACCGGTGCGACGGCGACCGGCGCGCCCTTCGACTCGTCCTCGAGCACGAGGTTGATGAGGTCGGTGCCGACCGGTGTCTGACCGGACACGACGAGTGTGTGGGCCTGCGTCGTGTTTTCGGTGTAATGGGGATTCAGCTCAGCCAGCCGGGACGCGTAGTCGAGACCGGCGTCGGCACCGAGGGCCGGGTCCTGGGCCCACACGGTCATGAAGGACCCGCGCGACTCGACGCTGAGTTTTCCGCCGTTCCATCGCGGGTCGAGCAGGTCGTCCCAGCTCGCGGGCACATCGTTCGGGGCCAGGGCGTCGGTGTTGTAGGCCCAGACCTTCGGTACCGCCCACACGTAGACGAAGTCGTCGGCGAAGATCTGGTCGCTGGGCACCTCGTAGGATGCCCAGTCGACCTTCGCCGCCATGGACTGCGACGGCAGGACCGTGAGTCCACCTGCGTTGGACACGTCGAACGTCACCCGGTCGGCGGCCTGCTCCACGTTGAGCTGGGTGACCAGATCCGGTGCCTTCTTGTGTGTACCGGACCTCGATCCCCGGGTATTTCTTCTCGAACGCGTCGATCGCCGGCTTCATCTGAGCCTCCGGCTTCGGCGCGAACCAGACGACCTCCCCTTCGGCCTTGGCCGCCTGGTACAGCTCGTCGAGGTTCTTGGTGTCCGGAACGGGCGGCGGACCGCCGCAGGCGGTCAGGACGACGGCGACTGCCATGACCGAGGCCATGCAGAGCCTGCGCCGAAAGCGCTTCATAGCGATCAACATTCCTTCGCGGCGGTGGTGACGGAGCTGCCCTGGGAGAGCCCGTACAGCCGGCCGGCGGTGCCGCCCGCGATCAACTCCAGGTCGGATGTGTCGAGTGACGGCAGCTGCTCCCTGATGAGGTCGGCCAGCTCCGCCAGCGATCCGGCCGAGGCGGGGAAGTTCGAACCCCACATGACGTGGGCCGCGCCGAACTCCTCGATCAGCGTGCGGACCAGCGGTGCCGCGGATCCGCTCTCGCGCTGCGCGCGGAGTACGGCCGGCGGCGTGATCTTGATGAACACGCGGCCCGTCTCGCTGAGCTGGGGAACTCCGTCCGCGCTCGGGTACGGCGCGGAGTCCAGTTGCGGTCGGCCCGCGTGGTCGAGGATCGCGATGAGTCCCGGGTACTGCTGGAGGAGCCCGGCGAGGATCGGAGCGTGCTGGGCGTGCATCTGGATGCAGACCGGCACCCGGCGGTCGGACAGGAACTGCCAGACCGGCGCCATGCGCTCGTCGTCGAGTCCGCGGCCGGGTGTCGGGACGGCGGTCGTCCCATCCGCGGCCCGGATGCGGACCCCCGAGAAGCCGCGCTCGTCGATCCAGTGGTGGAGGTCGTCGACCACCTTCGGGGAGAGGAAATCCACCGAGCACACCCCGCTGAGGCGGTCGGGGTGCCGTGTGAGCTGGTCGGCTACGTAACTGTTGTCGAATCCATACACCGTGGAGGCCTGGACGACGACCAGGTGGTCGACGTCGGCGGCGTCGGCGGCGCGAAGCAGACCGTCGATGTCGGTGGGCCGTTCCTGCGACCAGGTGGACCGGTGGCCGCCGAGCGGGTCTGCGGGGTAGGCATCGGTGTCGGGCGAAATGATGTGGGTGTGTGTGTCGACTGTGAACATCAGTACCTCACGACTGGTTGGTGGTAGCGGGCGGAAAGTGGCGAGCGAGCGCGCTCAGACGAGGTCGCCGAGGTGCCGGGTGAAGTCGTCGAGGAGTTCGGCCACCGTCACGGGTGTGCGGATGACGTTCTGCTGCAACGCGTAGTCGATCGCGATCTGCAGACCTGCGACGAGCTCGTCGGTCACTCCGAAGCGGAGGGCGCGCACGCGGGGACCGGGCTCGGTTTCGGCGGCCTTGCGCGCCTCGATCCGGTCTCCGAAAGCCTGGTAGAGCGCCGCTACCGTACGAGGTTCGGCCTCGAGGAGGTCCCGCCGGACGGTGAGCACGTGGTTGATCGGCACCGTCTTGTGCCGGGCGCCCCATGCCTCCTCTGCCTCCCGCCAGTTCGGGATGATCGGCACCAGCGGCCCCTGCGCCCCGTCGAGCGCCGGCGGACCGAGGACCGCGGCCACGACGTCGCCGCGCCCCAGCACGTCGAGCACCTTGCCCGTCGTGCGCTCGACGTTCGGCGGCTCGACGTAGCTGGCGACGTGCGGCTCCTCGGTGGTCACCCAGGTGACCTCCTTGGCGTCGACGCCGAACTCCTCGTGCAGGATGCCGCGCACCCACAGGCCGGTCGTCTGGCTGTAGGCCCGGACCGCGACCCGCCGGCCTGCCAGATCCGCCGGGCTGATCTCGGCCGAACCGGGCCAGCGGGTCAGGGAGTGGTGGTGGAAGTCGCCGCTGAGTACCACCGGCAGAAGCGCGATCGGGGCGCCGGCCTCGCGGGCCTGCAGATAGGTGGCGATGGCCAATTCGCTGAAGTCGTACCGGAGCTCACGCACCATGGGAGCGAACGCCTTGTAGATCGGATCCGCTGCCGCGAGCTCGACGGGATGCCCCTCGACGCTGAAGCCGGGTTCCGCGAGGAACGCCGTGTGCGGGTAGGACTTCGCCGCGATGGACAAGGTTGTGGACATGAATACAACTCCTCTGTTGCGTCCGAACCCGGGGAGTGCATGTGGTGTGCCTCCGAACCCGGGGAGTGCACTGGTGACAGTGCGCCGATGCCGTCATTCGACCGATGGGTGATCATCGGTTTTGTCTTACGGTTTCGCTCAATTTACGCGGGAGTGACGCCCATTACAAGCCTTTGAGGCTCAGATCGTCTAACAATTTTGCGGAAGCCGGGTCGAAGTGGGCGACGAAGGCACCGGGTTCGCGTCCGGCGGCGCGATCACGCTGGGAAGATCCACCCTCGGCTCACGATTGTTCTACAAGATGAATCCGATCGAGCTGGGATTGATGGGCAATCCGGTGTCGGCAAAACAAGTTCTTGCTGTTCGCTGTGATCCGCTGCTAGTCTGGCGACAGAAAGTTGTTAAACAATCTGAGAGCCGACCGGGGAGACTCGGATGCCGCCAGAGCCATCTGGTGACCGGCCTGCTCGCTGCCGGCGAGGGCACGCCCTCCGACACCAGCTCGCTGATCGAGTCTCGCGAGTTTCCCCGAAGCGCCACAGTGGTCTGTGGTGGCTGTTCACGATCGCCAAGCGAGGACACAGTTGTGATAAAGATCGACGAAGCAATCGCCGTACCCGCACCACCGGGGCGGGTGTGGGAAGTCATTTCCGACCCCACCGAGGTGGTGTCGTGCATCAACGGTGCCGAACTCGGACAATTCCACGACGACGGCTCGTTCGACGGCACGCTGGTCGTGAAATTCAGCGCGATACGGGTGCGATTCGGCGCCCGGATGTCGCTGGAGCTGGACGAGCCCGCCTGGGAGGGAAGACTTTCGGCGCGTGGACGGGACGGGCAGGGCGCGACGCGGTTCACCGCGCACGCGAACTTCCGGATCACCGAGGACCACGCGGGCGGCGCACGGGTGCAGGTGACCGGCGAGGTGGCCCTCGCGGGCAAGCTCGCGTCGGTGATCGAAGCTGGCGCCGGCGCCGTGGTGTCCCGGATGACCAACGACTTCACGGACGAACTGGTGCGCCGGTGCGCCGGGGACACCGCGGTCGTGCCGGCGCCGAGCCGGCCGACCGTGTGGGCCCGCGTGCGCGCCTGGTGGCTCAGGACCATTCACAAGCGACAGAGCGAGCAGAGCGGAGTGGCAAGTGGCAAGACTCAATAGTGTGATCGGTGCGCTGGAATCGGGGCAGCACGCCTTCGCGGCGTTCGCTGCTCCCGAGCCGGCGGCAGCGCTCGACTTCGCGACCAGCGACTACGACGGTCTGGTGTTCGAGGCCGAGCACAAACCTTGGGACGCAACGACGTTGCGGGACAGCCTGCAGTATCTGCTCAACCGGCGACGGATATTCGAATCGGGCACGCTCGCCCCGTCGCCCACTCCGCTGATCCGGGTTCCCGTCAACGGTGCCGAACAGGGCCAGTGGCACGCGAAGCAGGCTCTGGACCTCGGGGCGTACGGAATCGTGTGGCCGCACATCAGCCGGGTCGAGGAAGCGCGCAATGCGGTCGCGGCGTGCCGGTACCCCCGTCTGCCGGGCGAGGGGCGGTACGACCCGCCGGGCCTGCGCGGCGACGCGCCTGCGGCCGCCGCACGGTACTGGGGCCTGTCGAACGACGAGTACTACGCGAAGGCCGACGTGTGGCCGCTCGCCCCGGAAGGCGAGATCCTCGTCGTGATCCAGATCGAGGACCAACTCGGCATCGAGAACCTCCCGGCCATTCTCGAACAGGTGCCCGGAATCGGTCTCATCCTCATCGGTGAAGGCGATCTCAGCCAGGAACTGGGCGTGCCCCGTCAACTCGACCACCCGCTGATGGTCGAGGCCAGGAGCCGGATCGTGAAGATCTGTCACGAACACGAAGTCGTGGTCGGCCACCCGCACGTGACGACGAGCAACGTCGAGCAGGTGCTCGACGAGGGCTACCGCTTCCTCATGTCCGCGCCGGTGCGCAGCTATCCCGGCCTGGAACTGGGCCGCAAACTCACCGGTCGCTCCTGACCCCGAACACTCACCTGGAGAAAAACCTTCATGATCATCGACTGTCACGGCCACTTCACCACCGCGCCACCGGCGCTCGGACAGTGGCGCGAGCGCCAGATCAAGGCGTTCGAGGATTCGGGCGCGCGCGTCTCACCCGAGACGCTGCACATCAGCGACGACGAGATCAAGACCGCAATCGAACAGGGGCAGCTGAAGCTCCAGATCGAACGCGGCACCGACCTCACGGTCTTCTCCCCCGGCGCGGGAAAGATGGCCCACCACTACGGCGACGAGCAGACCAGCCTGGTCTGGTCGCAGGTCAGCAACGACCTCATCGCCCGGGTGTGCGGCCTGTTCCCCGATCGTTTCGCCGCGGTGTGCCAGCTCCCGCAGTCGCCCGGCGACGCGCTGGCCTCGTCCATCCGGAACTCTGCCGCGGAACTCGAGCGCTGCGTCGAAGAACTCGGATTCGTCGGCTGCCTCCTCAACCCGGACCCCTCCGACGGGTACTGGCAGGCGCCGCCGCTGACCGACCGGATCTACTACCCGCTCTACGAGAAGATGGTGGAACTGGACGTGCCCGCGATGATTCACGTCGCGATGTCGCGTAACCCCGCGATCCAGGGCACCTGCGCGCACTACCTCAACGGCGACACCGCCGCCTTCATGCAGCTGTGCCAGTCGGACCTGTTCACCGACTTCCCGACGCTGCGGCTGATCCTGCCGCACGGCGGCGGCGCGGTGCCCTACCACTGGGGCCGCTACCGCGGGATGATGCAGGACCAGGGCAGGCCCCCTCTGGAGGAATCGTTGCTGCGCAACGTCTTCTTCGACACCTGCGTCTACCACAAGCGGGGCCTCGAACTGCTCACGGACATCATCCCCGCCGAGAACGTGCTCTTCGCCTCCGAGATGATCGGCGCCGTTCGCAGCGTCGACCCGGAGACCGGGCGCCGCTTCGACGACACCAAGGCGCTGCTGGACTCCATCGACTCCATCAGCGACGCCGACCGGCACGCGATCTACGGCGGCAACGCGCTGAAGGTGTTCCCGCGCCTCGCGAGTCACGTCCGGAACCACCACAAGCAAGAAGAGGTTGCGCAGTGAAGGTCTACGAAGCGCTCGCAGCAGCGTTCGCCGCCGAGGGCACCACGGATGTGTTCGGGATGATGGGCGACGCCAACATGCACTGGATGAATGCCCTGGCCACCCGCGGGACGCGCCTGTACGAGGTGCGTCACGAGGGTGCGGGTCTGAGCATGGCGCACGGGTACGCCCGCGCATCCGGCCGGCCCGGTGTCGTGACGACGACGAGCGGGCCCGGTACCGCGCAGCTGGCCACGTCGATGATCGTGGCGAGCCGTGCGCGCATCCCACTGGTCGCGTTCTGCGGGGAGACGCCGCTGGGTGACGAGGGCGCCGTGCAGTACCTCGACCAGCGCCGGTTCGCCGCCGCGATCGAGTGCGAGTTCCTTCAGGTGACCAAGGCCGAGTCGGCCGCAGAAGTGGTGCAGCGAGCCTTCTACCTGGCCCGCACCCAGTCCCGTCCGGTGATGATCAGCGCCCCGTTCGACGTGCAGCTGCAGGAGTTCGAGGACGACATGCCGTACGTCCCGTCCACCGAGTTGCTCCGGGCCCCGAAGCTGCTCCCACACCCGGACCGGATCCAGCAGGCGTGCGAAATCATCGGGGCGAGCAAACGAGTGGTGATCGTCGCCGGCCGGGGCGCCCGCAACGCGGACGCAGGCGAGCAGATCCTCGCGCTTCAGCGTCGAACCGGCGCCCTGCTCGCCACCACGCTGCAGGCCAAGAACTGGCTCAGCGGCGATACCGAGTATCACGTGGGGATCGCGGGACTGTTCGGGAGCAGGCTCGCGATGGAGCTGCTGCAGGAGGCCGACTGCGTGGTGTCGGTGGGCGCGAGCCTCAACCACTACACCATCGAGAGCGGATACCTTTTCCCCGAAGCCCGGTTCATCCAGATCGACACGGCGCCGCACCTGGTGATGGGAAACGGTCAGGTCGCCGACTGCTACATGCAGGCCGACGCGGTCACCGCCCTCGATGCTCTGTCGGGCGCGCTGGGTGTTCGCGGTATCGAGATGGAGGGCTTCCACACCCCCGAGGTGCACGGCCGGCTCACGGCCCCGCTGATCGACCCCGCCGAGTTCCGCAGTCAGCCGGGCCTGCTCGACCCGCGCGAGGCGATCTCGGTGCTCGACGCCGAACTTCCCGGCGAGATCGGGCTGGTGCTCGGCAGCGGACACCAGACTGATTTCGGCACCATGCTCTTCCAGCGGTCCCGCGAGATCACCTCGAACTACGGCATGTTCGGCGCCATCGGCCAGGCCCCGCTGTTGACCATCGGCACCGTCGTCGCGAACGGCGGCAAGCCGACGTTCGTGGTCGAAGGCGACGCGAGCTTCCTGATGCACCTGTCGGAGTTCGAGACCGCGTGCCGCTACGGGCTTCCGGTGCTCGTGGTCGTCATGAACGACGAAGGCCTCGGCGCGGAGTACCACAAGGCGAAGGCGAAGGGTCTCGACCCCGAGCTCGCCGTCATCCCCACCCCAGAACTGGGCACGGTCGGGAAGGCACTCGGCGGCGGCGGCGCCACCGTCCGCACGACCGACGAACTGCGCGCCGCGCTGGCCGAGTACGTCCGGAACCCCCGGCCCACCGTGATCGACGTGCGCATCACCCGCGACGTGCTCAGCGTGCCCTACCGGCGCATGCAGTACGGCGAGGACGTATGACCGCGCGGGGACTGTTCACGACCAACGAAACGAGGACTCGTCAATGAAAATCGTATTGGGCAGAGACGATCTCGCTGCCGTGGCCGTCGAGGGGGCCGCGGCCGCCGGTGCCACGCCCGAGCGTCTCGACATCCGGCCCGTGCACAAGGCATCGCGCGGTTTCGTGAACGATGCGTCGGCGGACGTGTGTGAGCTGGCCGTGGTGACGCTGCTGCAGGCGGCCGCGTACGACAAGCCGGTGGCGCTGCTGCCGATCACCATGCTCGGCCGGTACCAGCATCAGACCCTGGTGACTCTGGGCGAAATGGGCGTCGACGGTGTGCGGGGCCGGAGCGTCGGCGTGCGCTCGTGGAGCCAGACCACCGGGGTGTGGCTGCGCGGGTTCCTCAGCGAGCAGTACGGCCTCGATCTGTCCGAAGTGGACTGGCACACGTACGAGGGCGGGCACGTCGACGGGGCCACCGACCCGGCGTGGGTCACGCGCGCCCCCGAGGGCGCCAGACTGCAGGCCGACTTCCTCGAAGGCCGGCTCGACTACGGGATCATGGGCAACGAACTGCCCTCCGACGACCGGATCCGCACCGCCATTCCCCACGCGCTCGCGGTCGCCGCCGAATGGGCTGCACGCAAGGGTTTCGCTCCGATCAACCACGTGGTGGGGTTCAGCGCGGCGGCCGCCGACGAGGACCCGAAGGCCGTACTCGCGGTGTACGACGCGCCGGCCGAGGCCGCCGCGACTACCGCTCCCGCGGCGGGTCCGGTGAACCTGAGCCCCGTCGGGTTCGACGGTCTGCGCGGGCCTGTCACCGACGCGGCCCGCTACGCCTACGAGCAGGGGGTGCTGCCGCGCCGCGTCGAATTCGACGAACTGGTCGATCGCACCTGCGCCGCGCTCGGGGTGACCGCGTCCCGGCTCGGCGGCTGAACCACTCGCTCCTTCTGGAATACGAAAGGCTGAACATGAACACGCTCTCGGTCGCACTCGGCGACTACCAGCACGTGCAGGCCCTGCTGGGCGGCGACGTCACGGTGAACGGCTACGACGTGAAACCGGTCGAGGTCAGCCCGATCATCGGCGCATACCGCCGGATGATCCGCGATCTCGAGTTCGACGTGTGCGAACTCGCGCCGACCTCCTACCTGATGGCATTGCAGGCCGGCGTTCCGCTCACCGGTATCCCGGTCTTCCTCAACCGCCGCTTCCACCACGCCGACGTGCAGTGCGGTTCGGCGTCGGGAATCCGCTTCCCCGCCGACCTCCAAGGCAAGCGGATCGGTGTCCGCGCGTACACGGTGACCACCGGGGTGTGGATGCGCGGCATCCTGCGCGACGAGTACGGCCTCGACATCGACACCGTGAAGTGGGTCGTGGACGACGACGACCACATCGAAGGCCGTGCTCCCTCGAACGTCGAGCGCGTCACCGACGGCCGCTCGCTCGGCGAGTTGCTGCGGGCCGGCGAGATCGACGCCGCATTCAGCGGCAACGCCGGCACCGGACGTGCGGGGGCACCGCGGGCCGGGTGGTCGGCGGCGGCCGAGCAACCCGCGGTCGAGGACGGGCCGTACCCGCTGTTCCCCGACCACGAGGTGCTCGCCACCGACTGGTACCTGCGCACCGGGATCTATCCGCTGCACTCGGTGATCGCGATCCGCAGCGAACTCGTCGACCGCGACCCGGCGTTGCCCACCGCCCTGTATGCCGCATTCGCCGAGAGCAAGCGCCGTCAGATCGAGGCTGATCCGCAGTGGTCGGCGCTGCCGCGACTGGGCAAGCAGGCCAAGCAGATCCAGGGCGATCCGATCCCCTACGGTCTCGACGCCAACGACGCGAGTGTGCGCGCGCTCGTGAAGTACTCCCGGGACCAGGGTCTCCTCGACCCGGACTTCTCCACCGATCCCCACCAGGTGTTCGCCAAGGGCGAGTACCCGGACGCCTGAGCCAGCCCACCGAACGAGAAAGGTGTAGACCTTGGACATCGTCGACACCCACTGCCACATCATCTCCGACGACGTGACCCGCTACCCCCGGGCCCCGATCGGCGGAACCCAGTCCGGTTGGGCGACCACCCGCCCCGTCACCGCCGACGACATGGTCGAGCGCATGGACGAGGCCGGGATCGGGCAGGCCGTACTGGTACAGGCGACAACCGCCTACGGCTACGACAACTCCTACGTCCTCGACAGCCGCGCGCAGCGGCCGGACCGGTTCATCGTGGTCGGCACCGTGGATCCATTGCGGCCGGACGCCGCCGACAACCTGGAGGCGGCGGTCGGCGAAACCGGCCTCGCCGGAGTCCGGCTGTTCACCAGCGGCAGCACGGTACCCACCCAGGGCGAGTGGTTCGCCGCGCCGGAGACGTATCCCTTCTGGGACAAGGCCACCGAACTCGGAGTCACCGTCTGCCTGCAGATGCGGCTCGGACCGGCAACCGAACAACTGCATCTTCTGCTGCGCCGGTTCCCGAAGGTCCGCGTGCTGCTCGACCACATGGGGTACCCCGACATTGCCGCCTCACCCACCGATGCCGGTGAGACGGTGGCGGAGTTGGCTGTTCACCCCGCCCTGCACTTCAAGCTGACCCACCGCAACCTCGAACGCCTGCACGACGCCGGCACGAAGGCTGCAGGTTTCCTGGATCCGGTGCTCGAAAGCTTCGGAGCGAACCGGATCGCGTGGGGCTCCAACCTTCCCGCCGCGGAACAGTCGCTGCCCGAACTCGTCGCCCTCGCGCAGGAGGTGCTGGCCGACGTGCCCGAGCCCGAACGCCGCGAGATCTTCGCGGGCACGGCGCGACGGCTGTACCCCGGCCTGGCCGGATAGGTACTACTCGCGAGAAACCGCGGGTCTCGCCGGGTGTTCGGTTCCTTCGAGCCGAACACCCGGCCTGTTCAGGATCGCCAATGGAAGGGAGCACACGACGCCGATGACCGTCCTCTCCGGCCTCCGCGGGCAGACCTTCGCGTCGCTGCGCACCAACAACTTCCGCCGGTACATCACCGGACAGACGATCTCGCAGGCCGGCAAGTGGATGCAGACCATCGCCCAATCATGGCTCGTCCTCGAACTTTCCGGCGCCGCCACCGCAATCGGTGCGGTGATGGCGTTGCAGACCGTGCCGATGCTCCTCGTCGCCCCGTATGGCGGGGTCGTTGCCGATCGGGTCGACAAGCGGCGCCTGATGATCGCCCTGCAAACCCTGATGGGGGTGCAGGCACTGGTCCTCGGAATACTCACCGTCATCGGGACAGTCCACCTCTGGCACGTCTACGTCCTCGCACTCGCGCTCGGCCTGCACCAGTGCTTCGAAACTCCGACGCGCCAATCGTTTCTCCTCGAGATGGTCGGGGCCGACCAACTTCGCAACGCCGTCAGCCTGCAATCGGTGCTCACCTCCACGGCCCGGATGGTCGGCCCTGGCGTCGCCGGGATCGTCATCGCCGCCGGCGGTGTCGGTCTGTGTTTCCTTCTCAACGCCGCAAGTTTCGTCGCGGTCGTGATCTCCCTGCTCACTCTCGATGTCTCGCAGCTCAATCCGTCACCACCGACGGTCCGGGCTCGCGGTCAGCTCCGCGAAGGGCTTGCGTACGTCCGGCAGTCCTCGGAACTGACCGTACCGCTGACCATGATGGCGCTGGTCGGCTGTTTCGCCCTCGAATTCCCCGTCGTCCTGCCGGTGATCGCCGACCAGACCCTCGACGCCGGGCCGGGCGCCTACGGCCTCCTCACCGCCGCGATGGGAGCGGGATCGGTCGTGAGCGGGCTCGCTGTCGCAACCTGGGGCCGTACCGGAACCGGGCCGCTCGTCATCACCGCGACGGCGTTCGGAGCCGTTCTCCTCCTCGCCGCCGTCGCCCCCACTCTGTGGGTCATGCTGGTCGTCATGGTCTGCGTCGGAGCATGCAGTGTCGCGTTCAACTCGACGACGAACAGCACACTGCAACTCGCCGCCGCACCGGACAAACGCGGACGGGTCATGGCCCTGTTCGGCATGGCATTCATCGGATCCACCGCGGTCGGCGGGCCCATCACCGGATGGGTGTGTGAGCAGTGGGGCGGACGCGCAGGACTGCTTCTCGGGGCCGTCGCCTGCCTGATCGCCGCGGCAATCGGCGCACTGCGTCCGAGAGACCGAACTCGGCCACCGACCTAGCCGTGCGCCTGCTCCACGACCCAGGCCGCGACCTGGGTGCGGGACGTGAATCCCAGCTTGGCCAGGATGTGCTCCACGTGGCCCTGGGCGGTGCGTGGTGAGATCACGAGGCGGTCGGCGATGGCCTGATTGGTCAGGCCTTCGGCGATGAGGTCGGCGACCTGGCGTTCCCTCTTGGTCAGTCGCGTCGGTGCATCGGTGGCCGGTGTGGAGGTGCCGGGCTGCGCTTCGTGGAGGGCGTAGGCGATGGCCGCGTCGAAGCCGAACCCTTCACCTTTGCGCTGGGCCGCCGCGAATGCTGTGCCCCCGAGTTCCTGCCGGGCCTTCGCGGCGAATTCCGTCTGGTAGACGATCAGATTGGAATGGATGACCGCGGCACTGCCCACCGACCTCGCCAGCCATTGCGCGGCTCCCATCAGCACTGCGCCCCGAGTCGGGTCTCGTCTCTCGCACGCGATCCAGGCCAGCGCTTCGACGGCCGCGGCGGCGAAGCGGGGGCTGTGCACCTGCCGCGACAGCTCCAGCGATTCCTCCAGATATCGCACTGCGCGATCGGCAGAGCCCTGTCGCCACACCGCAATTCCCAAGGCCCACAGCGAATGCGATCGGTACATCTTCTCGCCGTACTTTTCCGTGATCGCGAGGACCCGCTCGTGATATTCGACGGCTCGCTCGGTCTGGCCGGACAGTCCGTAGGCCAACCCGAGAAGATAGAGCACGTTCGTCTCGAGTGTGCGATCCCCGCGCGTGCTGAACTCCGCGAGTGCAGTTTCGAGGTGCGTGCATGCATCTGAAAGGTCCCCGCTGTAGAGGGCCAGCGTTCCGTCGGCGAAGGAGACGAACGCGCGCATCATGGGATCGCTCGTGTGCCCGGTGAGGTTCCGCGCCTCCGCCACGAGTCCGGCCCCCGCCTCGAGATCGCTCTGCACGTTGGCCATCACGCTGGCGCAGTAGAGCGCCCTGATCCGGTCGACCGTCGGTTCTCCGGGGTAGCGGGCCAGCAGGTCGGAGAACCAGCGCCGCCCCTCGCTGTACAGCCCCTGGGAGGTCCAGAACCAGCGGAGTGCGGCGGCGGTGCGCAGGCCGGCGGTGGGATCGTCGTCGACGCAGAACTCCAGTGCCTCACGGAGGTTCGGTTGCTCCCGCTTGAGGCGGGCGATCCAGTCCAGTTGCCGTGCGCTGATCCACTCGGCCTCCGCGGTGAGTGCCAGCGCCTCGTACCAATCCCGGTGCCGGCGACGCAAAGTCACGGTCTCGCCGGTCTGCTCGAGTTTCTCGTAGCCGTACGCGCGGAGGGTCTCGAGCATCCGGAACCGCACCACCGACCCGCGCCCCTCCCGGATCAGGATCGACTTCTCCACCAGGGAGGTCAGTGTGTCGAGCAATTCGTCCGGGCCCAGTCCGTCGCCGCAGACCTGCTCGGCGGCATCGAGTTCGACGCTGCCGGCGAAGACCGCCAACCGTCCCCACATCAGTTGCTCACCGGCGGTGCACAGTTCGAAACTCCAGTCGATGGACAACCGCAGGGTCTGCTGCCGCGTCGGCGCACCGCGGCTGCCGCGGGTCAGCAGGGTGTAGCGGTCGGTCAGACGCCCCAGGATCTGCTCGGGCGACATCGCCCGCAATCGGGCGGCGGCCAGTTCGATCGGCAACGGCAATCCGTCGAGGCGGTGGCAGATCCCCGCCACCGCCGCCGCGTTGTCCTCGGTGAGCGCGAAACCGGGAACCGCGGCGGCGGCGCGTTCGGCGAACAGGTGCACCGCATCGTATTTCGGTAATCCCCGCAACGACGGCCTGCGATCGGGATCCGGCACGGCCAGCGGCGGCACCTGCAGCACCGCTTCCCCGCCGATGCCGAGGGATTCGCGGCTGGTCGCCAGAATCCGCAGCGCCGGGCACACCCGCAACAGCGTCTCGGTCAGCTCCGCCACCGCGCCCACCAGGTGCTCGCAATTGTCGAGGACCAGCAGCAGTTCCCTGGAGGCGAGGAACTCGATCAGCACCTCGCGCAGCGGCCGCGCCGAATGGTCCCGCACCCCCACTGCCGCGGCCACCGCGTCCACCAGCGAAGACCCGTCGCGTAGTTCACCCAACTCGACCAGCCGCGCACCGTCGTCGTAGTCGCGTTGCACCGCCGCGGCGACGCGCATCGCCAGCCGGGTCTTGCCGACTCCGCCGATTCCGGTCAGCGTCACCAGCCGCGACCCGGCGAGCAGGTTCCTCGCCTCGGTGAGCTCGTGCCGGCGGCCGACGAAACTCGTCAGCTCCAACGGGAGGTGTCCCGCCACACCGCTCGCTGGTGCGGTGCCGCGCGGTCCGTGCCCTCGGTCGTGAACCTGGGCGTCGGGTTCCGTGCGGAGGGCCATATCGTCGACGGAAAGACCGCGATCGAGTTGGATCTGCCGCAGTTCCTCCCCGAAGTCGGCGGCCGTCGCCGGACGTTCACCGGGAGTACGGGACATCGCCCGGGCGATCACGTCGGCCACGTCGCCGGGGATCCCGTGCTCCCGCAGATCCGGCACCGGCTGGGTAGTGATCCGCAGGAACTGCGCGACCACCTGCTCCCCGCTGCGGCGTTCGAACGCGGCATGACCGGTCAGGGCACTGAACAGCGTGGCCCCGAGACCGTAGACGTCCGCGGCCGGGCTCGGCGGGTCACCCTGGAGGACCTCCGGCGCCGTATAGGCCGGCGACCCGGTGACTGTGCCGGTCGCGGTCTCGAAACCGCCGCTGATGTGGGCGATGCCGAAATCGGTCAACTCCGGTTCGCCGTAATCGGTGAGCAGGATGTTCGCGGGTTTGATATCCCGGTGCAGGATCCCGAGCCGATGCGCCGTCTCCACCGCGCCGGCGACCTTCACCCCCAGCCGCAGCACCTCGTCCAGTTCGAGGGGACCGTCCTTGCGGACCCGGGCCTCCAGCGACCCGTGCGGGTGGTACGGCATCACGATGTACGGAACTCCGCTGTCGGTGGCCCCGACCTGCAGGACGCCGACGATGTTCGGGTGACCGGTCAGCCGGCCCATCGCTCGCTGCTCCCGGAAGAACCGGGCCCGGTTCTCCTCGTCGAGATCGACGGTGAGCACCTTCACCGCCACCGTCCGCTCCAGGTCCGCCTCGGTGCAGCGGTAGACCACCCCGAAGCCGCCGCGCCCGATCTCCTCGGCGTCGTCGAAACCGGCCGTACTCAGCTCCGACGCCACCACGGGGACGACGTACCGCTGCGTGTCGAGCGGATCACCTTCACCCATCGGACGGACCACTCACCCCGTCGGCTCGTGCCGCCGCGCGCTGGTTCCGACGGCACGACCAGCGCACAGATACAACCGTGGACTCACCTCTCGATGGCGTGCCCACAAGGATATCGCTGCCATCGCTCGAATCATGACGTCCGGGTGGAGTTCCGCACGATGAGGCGTCCGTGGAGTTTCCCCGGCGGCACGGACCGGTCGAGGTTGTCGAGGCGGTTGACGAGTTGTGTGACGGCAACGCGGGCAAGGAGTTCGGGCTGCAGGTCCACGCAGGTAATGGGGGGCGTCGCGGATCGGGTGTGCTCCGAGTCGGAGCCGCCGACGATCTGGACGTCGCCGGGAACGTCGAGTCCGCGTTCCCGGACTCGTGCGAGCACTCCGGCCGCGTGCCTGCCGGTGAGGCAGTACACCGCGTCGGGCGGGTCGTCGCGGTCGAACAGTTCGTCGGCGGCGTCGCGGCCGCCCGACTCCCCGGTGGTCTCGGGCCGGTGAGCCACCAGCGGGTCCTGATCGCGCGCCTCCGCCCAGGCGCGGTAGGCGGCCTCGGCGCCGAGGTTCCACGAGTTGGGGTCGGTCCCGGCAACGAGGGCCACTCGCGTGGCGCCCGCGTCGTCGAGGTGCTGCAGCACGAGGTCGGTCATAAGTTCGGTGTCGGTGTCGATCCAGTTGTCGTACGCGGCCCGCGCCGGATCCTTGCCGACGGACAGGAACGGCACGCCTTCGCCGAGGAGCATCTCGATGAGGGGATCGTCGGTGACGGGTTCGGTGATCAGGAACCCGTCGCAGGCGAGGGCGGCGGCCGGTGACTCTTCGCGCGTCGGGTCCGACACCAGCATGAGCCCGTAACCGAAGTCCATCGCGGCCAGCGCCGCCGAACCCGCGAACCGCAGGAAGTAGTCGACGCCCTCGGGGAGCGAAGAATCCAGCGTCTCGAGGGGCCGGAGCACGAGGGCGAGGATGCCGAGACGGTTGCTGCGCAGGCCCCTCGCCACGACGTCGGGCCGGTAGCCCAGGGACTTCGCGGTCGCGCGGACCCGCTCCCGCGTCGCGGCGGCGACGACCCCTTTGCCGCTGAACGTGTGCGACACCGTGGTGGTCGACACCCCCGCGTGCCGTGCCACGTCGGCGATGGTGGGCCGCGATCGTTTCTCCGTCACCGGATCAGGCTACCAATTGTCCGACCTGCACCAAATCGATTTGTAAACCGCCTTCTCACGCTCTTGCCCAAATCGATTTGGTTCCGTACGGTGACCCGGGTCACGCCAGATCGGCGATTGCGCCACCAGCCGCACATCCGTGCTCGTCTACCCGGAGGACCCCATGGCATCGACTCGAGCAGACTCCCGCGTGGTGAAACCCGGCACGACGCCGCCGGCCGACCGTGCCGGGCAGGTGGAGACGCACGGCATCGACTTCATCCCGGACAGTGAGCGACACGGCCGCGCTCGGGACCTGTTCGCGGTGTGGGCGGCGCCCAACGTGAGCTACCTGGCCCTCGTCGTCGGCGGCGCCCTGATCCTGATGGGCCTGTCGTTCTGGCAGGCGCTCGCGGTGATCATCGTCGGCAACCTGTTCTCGATCCTCACCGGGATCGTCGCCGCCAGCGGACCGGCGTCGGGCACACCCAGCGAAGTGATCACCCGGGCGATCTTCGGCATCCGCGGCAACCGGGTGAACATCCTCGTGACCAGCTGGTTCATCAGCGTCTGCTACCTGGCGCTGAACTGGGCGGCCGCGTCGTACACGGCGTTCCGGCTCCTCGAACGGTTCGGCATCCAATCGACCACCCCGGTGAAGGTCGTCGTCATCCTGGCGATCGCCGCCGCCACGCTGGCAATCGGTGTGTACGGGCACGCGACGATCGTGCGGCTCTACCAGCCGCTGGCCGTCGTGCTGATCCTGATCTTCGCGGTGATGGCCGGCTACGTCGTCGGAAATGCCGACTGGGGTTACCAGCCGGCGGAGGCGCTCCACGGGATCGGACTGTGGGCGACGGTGGCCGCGGGTGTGTCCATCGTGGCGTCGGCTCCGCTGTCGTACACCAACAGCGCGGACTTCGCCCGGTACCTGCCGGCGACCACGTCGCCGGTGTCGGTCACCGTCTGGACGGCGCTCGGCGCGTTCGTCCCCAGCGTGTTGTTCACCGCGCTCGGCGCACTCGCCGGCACCGGGCTCGACATGGCCGACCCGCAGAGCGCGCTCGAGGCCGTCCTCCCGTCCTGGTTCACGCCGATCTTCCTACTCGCCGTCATCGTTGGCACCATCGCCAACAACGCGATGACCGCCTACAGTTCCGGGCTCGCACTGCAGTCGGTCGGGCTGCGCCTGCGACGCTCGCGCAGCGTCCTCCTCGACGGCTCGATGGGTGTCGCCATGACGCTGTTCGCCCTGCTCGTCTCCAACTTCCTCGACACCGTCAGCAACATGATGCAGCTCGTCGTGACCGTGATGGGTCCCGTGATGGCCGTCTACGTCGCCGACGTCCTGTGGCGCCGCAACCGCTACGACGGCCTCGGGCTCGGCGACGAAACCAGCAGCAGCCCCTACTGGTACACCGGTGGGATCAACTGGGCGGGAACGGTCGCCGTCTTCACCGGCATCGCCGCGGCCGCGCTCTGCGTCGCCGCCCCGGTCTACACCGGACCCGTCGCGAACGCGGTCGGCGGCGTCGACCTGTCGTTGCCGGTCGGTTTGCTCGTGTCCGCGGCGCTGTACGTCGTGCTGATGCGCTCGTACCGAACCCGCTGACCCTCTGTGATCAATTGCTCCACAGCTTTATTCACACCATCTGGATAACGAGGACGATCATGACCGAATCCACCACTGCCCGCCCTCACGTCTGCGTCGACGACACCCGGCCGCGCGAACGCGGTGTCGCCCGCGGCACGCAGCTGCGCACCGACCTGCCCGCGTCCGTGGAACTGTATCTGCGCCTGTTCGATACGGTCGGCGTGAGCGAGAACCGCACCCGCGACAGCGCGCACCGACTCGCGGATGTCCTGGGGGCGTGGGGTCCCCGGTATCTCGAGGAGATCGAGGGCATCGCTGCCGGCGCCGGGCTCGAACCCTGGCACGTCATGGCACTGAACGGTCGCACGGAGATCCTGTCCCAGGCCACCGCGGCCCGCCCCGGCGAGTGCTCCACCATCGCCTACGCACCCGCGGATCGCGCGTCGGCGCCGTTCGGGATTCAAACCTGGGACTGGCATCAGGAACTCGACCCGTACTGGCACACCCATCAGGTGCGCGGAACCCGCCACGCCTACGTCGGGCTGACCGAGCACGGCATCCTCGGCAAGATCGGGATGAACAGCGCAGGCCTCGGCGTGTTCTTCAACATCCTCGGCCACCGCGACGACGCACCGGCCGGGGTGCCCGTGCACATCCTGTCGGCGGCGGTCCTCGGTGAAGCCGGAACCGTCGGCGAGGCCCTCGATCTGCTGCGCTCGGCACCGATCGCAACCTCGGGCGCGCTGACGCTGATCGACCCCGACACCGTCGCGTGCGCCGAGGTCAGCCCCGTCGGTGTCGCCACCCTGCACCCGACAGACGGATTCCTGACGCACACCAACCACTTTCTCGACCCGGCAAACGCCGCCCGTGAGAAGGCCGGCCTGTACGAGCCCGACTCCCAGGACCGCTTCGGGCTGATCGCCTCCCGGCAGCAGCGGTACCCGGCGCCCGCCGTCGCCGATCACCTGGTCGAGTACCTGTACTCCGATCCGGAGCAGCCCCTGCTGTGCTGCGTCCCCGCCCCGGACGCGGTCTTCGGTCAGCGCTGGGCCACCCTGTCGACGGTGCTGCTCGAACCCGAGCACCGGCGTGCCCGCATCCTCGGCGGGACGCCGATCGACGCCCGCCGACGGTCGTGGACGACCCTCGACGCAACCACCGCGCCCGCCCCCGCCACCGCGTGACCCGGGCACGTGAGTGGCAAAGCGTGCCGGAACACTCTTTGCCACTCACGTGAAGATTTATTTTCCAGGCGTGTCGATCCATGCCACCCCCCGTTCGACCTGAGGATGAGAAGGTCCAAGAGGGCCCCGACATCCAAGGAGACGAACCATGAAGTACATGCTGATCATGCGCGCCACGGACGAGACCTTCGCGGCATTCCAGGACGCCGACTTCGGCGAGATCATGGACGCGATGGGCAAGTTCAACGACGAGATGATCCGGGCGGGCGTGCTGCTCGCCGCCGAGGGCCTGGACCCCGACCCCGAATCGGGTGTCGTGGTCGACTACTCCTCCGAGACTCCGGTCGTGACCGACGGCCCCTACGGTGAGACGAAGGAGTTGTTCGGCGGCTTCTGGATGCTCAACGTGGCGTCGAAGGAGGAGGCCGTGGAGTGGGCGAAGCGTGCCCCGATGGCCGGTCCCGGTTCGAAGGCGGAGATCCGCCGGGTCACCACGATCGACGAGTTCCCGCAGGACAACGAGTGGATTCAGAAGGAGCGGGCGTGGCGCGAAGAGACCGGCCAGCTCTGAGCGGGTCGGCGGGCGGCGGCCACACCGGGCGTGAGGCCGTCGCCGCCGTCTGGCGGATCGAGTCGGCGCGGATCGTCGGCGCGCTCGCCCGGTACACGGGCGATTTCGCATTGGCCGAGGACCTCGGCCAGGAGGCGCTGGCGGAGGCACTGGTGAGCTGGCCACGCGACGGCATTCCCCACAACCCGGCGGGATGGTTGCTCACCGTCGGCCGCCGCCGCGCGATCGACACGTTCCGTCGGCGCGCCGCCCTCGACGAGCGGTACGCCGTCCTCGCCCACGAACTGGGCGAGGGCGGCGCCGTCTCGGGTCCCGCGCCCGCCGATCCGGCCCGCGGCACCGGCGACGTGCTGTGGGATCCGGACCAGATCGACGACGACATCCTCGCGTTGATGTTCATCTCCTGCCACCCCGTGTTGTCGCGGGAGGCGAGGGTGGCGCTCACGCTGCGGGTGGTCGGCGGTCTGACGAGCGACGAGATCGCGAAAGCGTTCCTCGTCCCGACCGCGACGGTGCAGGCCCGGATCACCCGGGCGAAGAAGACGCTCGGCGCGGCCCGGGTGCCGTTCGAGGTGCCGCCCGCCGGGGAGCGGGCCGAACGGCTCGGCTCGGTGCTGAGCGTCGTCTACCTGATCTTCACGGAAGGGTCGTCGGCCAGCTCCGGCGGTGACCTGATCCGCCTCGACCTGGCGGGCGAGGCGCAGCGCCTCGCCCGGGTGCTGACCCGGCTCGTACCCGACGAGCCCGAGGTCCACGGCCTGCTCGCGCTGCTCGAGCTGACCGCGGCACGGTTCCCGGCCCGCACCGGGCCGGACGGTGAACCGGTGCTGCTCGAGCAGCAGGACCGCCGCCGATGGGACCGTTCCGCGATCCGGCGGGGACGAGCCGCCCTCGCCCGCGCCGAACAGGTCGGCCGGGGCCTGGGCGCTTACGGCCTGCAGGCGGTGATCGCCGAATGCCATGCCGTCGCGCCGTCGGTCGACGCGACGAACTGGGAGCGGATCGTCCTCGTCTACGAGGCACTCGGCCGGCTCGCGCCGTCACCGGTGGTCGACCTCAACCGGGCGGTGGCGGTGTCCATGGCCCAGGGACCGGCCGCGGCGCTGCCGATCGTGGACGAGTTGGTGGCCGCGAAGGCGCTGTCGAACTCGCACCTGCTGCCGAGCGTTCGCGGCGAACTGCTCACCCGCCTGGGACGCACCGGTGAGGCGCGGACCGAACTCGAGCTCGCTGTGACGCTGTGCGGCAACGAGCGCGAGCGGACCGTGCTCGAACGGAAACTATCCGACCTGGACGGGTGACGCGAGCGGGGCGTGCCGGTAGGCCGCCGTCTCGAAGTCCAGGTATCCGCCGAACGAGACGGGGTCGGCGAACGGCAGGATCTGCGTCGCCCAGTACCCGGCGATTCCGGTGCGACGATCGATCCAGTAGTACGAGTTGGCGAGCCCCGCCCACCCGAGCGACCCCCGGGGACGGCCGGTCGGTGCGTCCTCCTCGTTCACCATGAACGTGTACGCCCACGACTTACGCTGTCCGGGAAAGAATTCGGCGTCGTTCGTGAGGGACGGAATCACGGCCGGCAGCATCCCGACCTCCTGACCCTCCAGACCGTTGCACACGGCCGCCTGCACGGTGTCGGCCCGCAGTACTCGTCCACCGGGCGCGTCGCCGTCGTTCAGCCACATCCGCAGGAACTTCAGGTAGTCGCCGACCGTCGAGTACAGGCCGTGCCCGCCCATGTGAATTTCCGGATCCTGCGGGAGCACCAGATCCAGTGGGGTCAGCCGGCCGTCCTCCTCCCGCTGGTGGATCGTCGCGCGCCGGGCCGCCATCGACCCGGTCAGGGTGAACGACGTGTCGCGCATGCCGAGTGGCGCGAAGACCCGCTCGGCCATCACCTCACCGAGTCGCTTGCCGCGGATCGCCTCGACCACCTGACCGGCCCAGTCGATGTTCGTCCCGTACTGCCACTTGGTGCCCGGATCGAACAGCAACGGCGTCTTCAGCGACGCCCTGCTTGCCGTGATCACGCTGGGCTGGTCGTGTTCCACCCCCAGCCGGTTGTAGGTCTCGTCGAAGAAGTCGTATCCGAACCCGGCGGTGTGCAGCAACAGCATCCGGGTGGTGATGTCGCGTTTCGGGGCCCGCAGCACCGGGTCGCCGTGGTCGTCGAAACCCTCGATGACCTGGATGTCGCCGAGTTCGGGAACGTACTCGCGGGCGGGCGCGTCGAGGTCGAGCAGCCCCTCTTCGGCGCACTGCAGCACCGTGGTCCCGGTGATCGCCTTGGTGGTGGAGAAGATCGCGAAGATGGTGTCGGTGGTCATCGGTTCGCCGTCGGCGACGGACCGCACGCCGGCCGCACCCTCGAACACCGTCCGGTCGCGGTCGGTCAGCATCGCGACCACTCCGGGTACCCGTGGCGCATCGTCCGCGGTGACGTCGTCGAGAACCTTGCCGAGCGCGGCATCGAGATCGGACATTCCACTCTCCTGTCGTGTCTGTGGTCACTGGCGGAAAGTGACGCTAGGACCGGCCGGAGGGTAATGACGTCTCTGTTCGGCAGGGCACGTCTCGGTTCGGCACTATCCGGTGGCGGGCGTCACAGTCGCGGCGCGACCGGCACACGGAAAGGCCCCCGGCTGCCGTGGGCACACCGGGGGCCGCCGCCGTGGTCAGGAGCCGACGTACGCCGCGAGGTGCTCGCCGGTGAGGGTGGAGCCTGCGGCCACCAGATCTTCCGGCCTGCCCTCGAAGACGATCCGGCCGCCGTCGTGGCCGGCGCCGGGGCCGAGGTCGATGATCCAGTCGGCGTGCGCCATGACCGCCTGGTGGTGCTCGATGACGATGACCGACTTGCCGGAGTCGACGAGCCGGTCGAGCAGCCCGAGCAACTGTTCGACGTCGGCGAGGTGGAGGCCGGTGGTCGGCTCGTCGAGGACGTAGATCTCGCCCTTGTCGGCCATGGCGGTGGCCAGCTTGAGCCGCTGCCGTTCGCCGCCGGACAGCGTGGTGAGCGGCTGCCCGAGGCTGAGGTAGCCGAGTCCGACGTCGGCGAGTCGCTGCAGAATCTTGTGCGCCGCCGGGATCCGTGCCTCGCCGGCGCCGAAGAATTCCTCGGCCTCGGCCACCGGCATCGCGAGCACTTCGGCGATGTTCCGGCCGCCGAGTTTGTACTCCAGCACCTCGGCCTGGAACCGCTTCCCCTCGCACTCCTCGCAGGGGGATTCGACGGTGGCCATCACGCCGAGGTCGGTGTAGATGACGCCGGCGCCGTTGCAGGTGGGGCAGGCGCCCTCGGAGTTGGAGCTGAAGAGCGCCGGCTTCACACCGTTGGCCTTCGCGAATGCCTTGCGGATCGGTTCGAGCAGTCCGGTGTAGGTGGCGGGGTTGCTGCGCCGGGAACCCTTGATCGCGCCCTGATCGATCGCGACCACGCCGTCCCGGTCGGACACCGAACCGTGGATCAGCGAACTCTTGCCCGAGCCCGCCACCCCGGTCACGACCACCAGCATGCCGAGCGGGATGTCGACGTCGACGCCGCACAGGTTATGGGTCTCTGCGCCGCGCACCTCCAGCGCCCCCGACGATTCGCGGACGGACGATTTCAGCGTGGCGCGGTCGTCCAGGTGCCGTCCGGTGATCGTGTCACTGGCCCGCAGACCCTCGACGGTGCCCTCGAACACCACCTCGCCGCCCTCGGTTCCTGCGCGCGGGCCGAGATCGACGACGTGGTCGGCGATCACGATCGCCTCCGGCTTGTGCTCCACGACCAGCACCGTGTTGCCCTTGTCGCGCAACTGCAGCAGCAGGCCGTTCATCCGCTGGATGTCGTGCGGGTGCAGGCCGATGGTCGGCTCGTCGAAGACGTACGTGACATCGGTGAGCGAAGAGCCGAGATGACGGATCATCTTCGTGCGCTGTGCCTCTCCGCCGGACAGCGTGCCGGACGGCCGGTCGAGCGACAGGTAGCCCAGGCCGATTTCCGTGAACGAGTCGAGGAGGTGCTGCAGCCCGGTGAGCAGCGGCGCCACCGACGGTTCCTTCAGGCCCCGCACCCAGTCGGCGAGGTCGCTGATCTGCATCGAGCAGACGTCGGCGATGTTCTTACCCTTGATCTTCGACGATCGCGCGCCCTCGCTGAGCCGGGTGCCGTCGCAGTCGGGGCAGATCGCGAACGTGATCGCCCGCTCCACGAACGCGCGGATGTGCGGCTGCATCGCGTCGACGTCCTTGGCCAGGAACGACTTCTGGATCTTCGGGATCAGGCCCTCGAACGTGATGTTGACGCCCTCGACCTTGATCTTGGTCGGCTCCTTGTACAGCAGGTCCTGCAACTGCTTCTTGGTGAACTTCGCGATCGGCTTGTCCGGGTCGAAGAAGCCGCAGCCGCGGTAGATGCGGCCGTACCAGCCCTCCATGCTGTAGCCGGGAATCGTCAGCGCGCCCTCGTTCAGCGACTTGCTGTCGTCGTACAGCGCGGTCAGGTCGAAATCGGTGACCGATCCCCGGCCCTCACACCGCGGACACATGCCGCCGGTGATGCTGAAACTCCGCCGCTCCTTCGTCTGCTGGCCCCCGCGCTCGATGGTGACCGCGCCCGCGCCGGAGATCGACGCGACGTTGAAGGAGAACGCCTGAGGCGAACCGATGTGCGGCTTCCCGAGGCGGCTGAAGAGGATCCGCAGCATCGCGTTGGCGTCGGTGGCGGTGCCGACGGTCGAGCGGGGGTTCGAGCCCATCCGCTCCTGGTCGACGATGATCGCCGTCGTCAGCCCGTCGAGCACGTCGACGTCGGGTCGCGCCAGCGTCGGCATGAACCCCTGCACGAACGCGCTGTAAGTTTCGTTGATCATCCGCTGCGACTCCGCGGCGATCGTGGCGAACACCAGCGAACTCTTGCCCGACCCGGACACACCGGTGAACACCGTCAACCGGCGCTTCGGCAACTCGACGCTGATGTCCTTGAGGTTGTTCTCGCGCGCACCGTGCACGCGAATCAGGTCGTGACTGTCGGCAAGATGCAGCTCAGGCGACTCCGACATTTCCCGTCGCTTCGCTCGCCCCGACTCCGATTTCGTGGCCATGCTCATCGTCTCTCCATCTGTTCGGGCGGAGCCGCGTTCACGGTCTCCGTCGGGTCGACTTGCTCGAACTCAGCGCAACTCTTGGATGCGGACCATGTTGCCCGCGGGGTCGCGGAATGCGCAGTCGCGAACCCCGTACGGCTGGTCGGTCGGCTCCTGCACCACTTCGACGTCGCCGGCTTGCAGCTTCTCGAAGGTGCTGTCGAGGTCCTTGGTCGCCAGGTTGATGGCGGCGTAGGTGCCCTTCGCCATCATCTCGACGATGGTCCGGCGTTCCTCGTCGGTGACCCCGGGGTCGGCGGCAGGCGGGTGCAGGACGATGGAGGTGCCGGGCTGGCCGACGGGGCCGACGGTGATCCACCGCAGTCCGTTGTATCCGACGTCGTTGCGGACCTCGAATCCGAGGATGTCGCGATAGAAGCCCAGCGCGGCGTCCGGATCGTCCTGCGGGAGGTAGGTCTGGTGAATGGTGATGTCCATGACCATCACGATAAGTGCGGCTCGGCGACCGGCGCTTCTCTATTCCTGATCGGTCTGGTGACCTGTTTGGCGACGCACGACGGTATGCCCGCCGTCGCCTGCTCCGCGTCGCGCTTGTAGGTGCTGGGCGGCACGCCGACCAACTCGGTGAAGCGCGTGCTGAACGTGCCCAGCGACGCGCAGCCGACCGCGAAACAGACCTCGGTGACGCTGAGGTCGCCGCGGCGCAGCAGCGCCATCGCACGCTCGATGCGCCGCGTCATCAGGTACGAGTACGGGGACTCCCCGTAGGCGAGCCGGAACTGGCGGCTGAGGTGCCCGGACGACATGTTCACGCCGCGGGCGAGCGCGTCCACGTCCAGCGGTTGTGCGTACTCCCGGTCGATCCGATCGCGGACGCGGCGCAGGCGCGCGAGGTCGCGCAGGTAGTGCGCCGGGGCAGGGCTGCTGGACACCTACGAAATCGTGCCACGCCGAGCGACAGTTGCCTACCCTCGCGGGTCGACTCGGCAGTGGTCGACGAGCGAGACGTGTTCGTGCGCCGCCGGGAGCCGGTCCCGCTCGGCGCCGCCGACGTGACGGGCCTCCGTCGAACCGAGTTCCTCCCAGTAGCTTTCCGAACGCGCCTGCGGAGTTCGCCGAACGTTCATGCGCCGCCCTTTCGGGATTGCCGGGTCGGGTGGTCCCTGGGGACCCGGGCCGCGGCGACCGTTGCCGATCGCCGCGGACCGCCACCACCCCTCCGAATCGAGTCTTCCCCGCACCGTGCGGTCAAGACAGGGCCGTTCGGCCCTAGCCACCACAGGATCGGGCGCGGACCGATCGACGGCTGCGGCCGAGGTCAGTAAGGTTGTATGTCATCCGGCCGTCTCACGCGGCCACGCTTCCGGAGCACCTCGATCACCGAGGAGGAGCGGATGACGGAGATCGACACCTCGCACGAGCAGCGCCTCGTCGATTCGTTGCGGGCGCGCGACGAGTCGGCTTTCGCCGAACTGGTCGACCGGCACACGCCGATGATGCTGCGTGTGGCGCGGGGTTATGTGGCCAGCGCCGAGGTCGCGGAGGACGTCGTCCAGGAAACCTGGATCGCCGTGCTGCAGGGCATCGACCGATTCGAGGGCCGCTCGACGCTCCGAACCTGGCTGTTCCGGATCCTCGTCAACATCGCCAAGAAGCGGGGTGTCCGGGACCGGCACGATTCCGACGCCGAACTGGCCGCCTTCACGGGCAGCCCCACCGTGGACCCGGGCCGGTTCCTGCCGAGGACGGCACCGGAGGATCCACACCACTGGGCGACTCCCCCGACCAGCTGGCCGGAGTCTCCCGAGGGTTCGGTCCTCGGGGCGGAGGTCCTCGACGTCGCGAGCCGCGAACTCGAACACCTCCCCGACCGCCAGCGCATCGTGGTCGTCCTGCGCGACGTCCTCGGCTACGACGCCGCGGAAGTGTCCGCGATGCTGTCGATCACCGCGGCGAATCAGCGGGTGCTGCTGCACCGGGGTCGCGCACACGTGCGTCAGGCCCTCGAGGACTATCTCGGAACGGGAGCGTGAGAAATGGACTGCCAGGACCTCGTCGAACTGGTCACGGCGTACCTCGAGGACGACATGGATCCCGACGCCCGGGCCCGATTCGAGACCCATCTCGGCGAGTGCTCGGGTTGCGCCACTTATCTGGAGCAGATCGAGCAGACGGTGCACACCCTCGGCACGCTGCCCCCGGAGGAGCTCGATCCGGCGCTGCGCGACCGTCTGCTCGACGCGTTCCGGGAGTGGCGCTAGCGGCGGGAGAGTTCCCGCAAAAAATAATGTCCGGCGGAGCGTAACGTTTCGCGCCCTCGCGGACACCGTTCGAGTAGCCGTGAACGCTGGGTTTGCGGCACTCGGACAGGAATTCAGACCATGAACGCCACACATTCGCACCAGGACGCCCGACGCACCCACCGCGGTTCGCTGCGGAAGCGGATCGTCACCGTGGTGGTGGCCGCGGCTGCTCTCGGCGTCCTTCCCATCGGCGCCGCGGGTGCGATCACCCCGGTCGCCGACCACACGGTCGTAGCAGTGGCCGCCCCCGACACCGGCCGCGACATCCCCGGCGGCAACGACGACCGGACCCGCGACCGTCAGCGTGAACAGCGGCAGGAGCGCAGGGCCGAGGACATGCCCGCGATCATCTGGACCATCCCGCTCACCTGACGTTCAGCCGTTGCCGGACAACTAGTTTCGCAGCAGTCGCGGGTGCGACTGCTGCGAACGGCGTGCAAGGTCGGGCGAATTTCTAGGCCGGGTCGTCGTGCAGTGTGGACAGCCCGGTGACGAATCCCCGGGCATCCAAGAGGCGCCCCGAGTGCACCGCGGGGCGGATGACGACGGCGCGGTCGGCGATGCGGGCGCCGGCGAGGACCTTCTCGAGTAGGGCTTCGAAACGGTTGACGTCGGCCAGGTCTCGCACCCACAGCGTCATGAGGAGGTTGTACCGGCTCGCGGTGGTCACCGCGAGCCGGACTTCCGCGAGCCGGGACAGCGTCGACCGGAGCCGGTCGATGGACGACGCAGGCACCTGCACGAAGTACCAGGCGTTGATCGGCCACCCGGTGTAGCTGCGCGCGACGTCCGTCCGGAGGACGAGGTCACCCGAGTGGCGCATTGTGGCGATGGCGTCGGCAACTCGCTGGGTGCTGACGCCGGCCTTCGCGGCGATGTCACCGGCCGGGGTCCGGCCGTCGCGGTACAACGCGCGGATGACGACCTCCTGAAGGTCGGCGGGAACCTGCCGGGCGGCACGCGGCCGCGGTGCTTTGGCCGCGGGGACCCGCCGCGCTTCTTCGTCGGAGAGTGCGTTCAACCTCCAGATACTGCCCTCCACGAGGATCTCGGTGACGAGGTGCGTGCGGGCGTGGGTGATCAGGCGCTGATCCCCCAGCCGGTCGATGACGAACGCCGACAAGGACTCCAGGTCCGGTCCCGCGACCACGGCGACGAGATCGCGCCCACCGGACGTGTGATCGATGGTGCGCACGATTTCTTCGTCGGCGAGCAGAAATGCGGTCTCGGCGGCCTTTCCCTGCACGCATTCGATCTCGACGACGGCCACGGCGGGAAAGTGACGACGCTGCCCGCTGATCCACGCGAGCCCCTCTTCGGTGATCCTGGCCCAGCGCCGGGCGAGCGCGACCGGATCGGTCGCGAGAGCCCTGCCCAGTTCGGTCCACGACGCCCGCGGCTCGAGTTGCAGTGCGTGAATCAGCCGTAGATCGGCGTCTCTCCGCAGAGAATCCTGATTTGGTGAAGTCACTTTGCATCGATTCCTGACATTTTACCTATCGGATTTCAATCCAGCTGAGGATACGGCCACCACACGGTTTCTGCTGGAGGAACATATGAGCACTGCGCCACACACCGGCACGAGGCGGACCACCGGAACGTCCGCGGCCGTCGGTTTTCTGATCGTCATGGAGTTCGGCAGCGGTCTGCTGCAGGGGTGGTATCCCCCGCTCCTCACGAGCATCGGACAAGAACACGGGACCTCGGCGGCAGCGCTGAACTGGGTGAATGCGATCTTCCTGCTCGCATCGGTGGCCTGCGTTCCGATCATCGCCAAGCTCGGTGACATGTACGGCCACCGCAGGATGCTCGTGGCGTCCGCTGCGGCGGTGGCCGTGGGATCCTTCGTCGTCGCGTTCGCTCCCTCGTTCGCCGTGCTTCTCGCGGGCCGCGCCCTGCAGGCCCCGCTGATCGCTTTCCTGCCTTTGGAATTCGCCATCGTCCGGCACCGCGCTCCCGATCGGGCGGGACGCAACATCGGCCACCTGATCGGGGCACTCACCGGCGGTGTGATCGTCGGCGGTTTCGTCGCCGGCTGGTTCATGACCCGAATCGACAACCTGACGGTGGTGCTGCTGGTTCCCGGAATCATGCTGGCGCTCTGCGTTCCCGTCGCCCATTTCCTGGTGCGGGAGACGACCGTTCGCAGTGCGGGGCGGATCGACTGGGCCGGGGCGGCACTGCTGTCCGCCGGTCTGCTCATGGTCCTGGGAGGGGTGTCCAACGGCAACGCCATCGGGTGGGAAAGCCCACTGATCGTCGTCCTCGTCGCCGGGGGTGCGGCCACCCTGGCCGCGTTCGCTGTCGTCGAGAATCGAACAATCAATCCCCTCATCGACTTTCGTGTCCTGACGAAGGGCCGGCTGGTTCTCCCGATGCTCATCGCCGCACTGCTCGGAGCCCAGTCGTTCGGTTCCCAGGCGCCCATCTCGCTGTTCTCGAGGGCCGACCCGAATGCGTACGGATACGGCCTGGGCGTGTCGGCCACGATCGCGGGTCTCCTGCTGTCGATCACCGCCACCGGCGCCTTCATCGCCTCGACGATCAGCGACCGGATCGCTGGCGCACTGACACCCCGTTACGCGGTCGCATTCGGCGCCCTCGTCAGCGCCGCCGCGTATGTGGCGATGATCGTCTCCCACGACGGCGTGCTCGCCTTCTCGATCTGGTTGTTCCTGTTGGGATTCGGCGTCGGAACCCTCACAGGTGTCGTACCTGCGATCATCGTCAGCCGCGCTCCCGAAGACTCGGTCGGAATCGCCTCCGGCATCTACAACAGCTCCCGAACGGGTGCGGGATCGATTGCAGGCGCGATGTTCGCCCTGCTGATGTCATCACTGGTCACGTCGGTGACCGTCGGTGAGAAGACGAGTTCGATCTCGTCGTTCACCTCGTACGCCACCGTCTGGGCGATCTGCGCCGCCCTCTGCATCGTCATCGCCGTCCTGTCCCCGTTCCTCGATTCGCGCCGCCCGCGGGCCGCCTCCGAGACCCCCGCACCGCCTGCCGGCGAGACCGAGCCGGCACCCGCCTGATCACGTCACGTCATCCGAACGAGAGGAAATACCCATGCCCGACCAGACAATCGCCGGACGCAGCGTCGCCGAACTGAACGACGCCTTCGCCGGCGGATCGTTGACACCGCTCGACGCACTGGAGTCGACCATCGCGCGCATCGCCGCCAGGGACGACACGCACCGCGCGGTCTATGTGATCGACGCCGACGAGGCCCGCGAATCCGCCAGGCGCAGCGGTGAGCGGTGGCGCAGCGGCGCCGCACTGGGCCCACTGGACGGAATCCCGGTGACGATCAAGGAGAACACCGCGAAAGCCGGTCTGCCGCAGTCGTACGGAACCGCCGCGCGGGAACCGGTGATCGCTACGGAGAACTCGCCCGTCGTCGATCGCCTGCAGGAGGCAGGCGCGGTGGTGGTCGCCAGCACCAGCATGCCCGATTTCAGCGGGCTCGGCTCCGGGGTGTCGTCCCGGCACGGCATCGCGCGCAACGCCTGGAATCCGGCCTGGAACACGGGCGGCTCGTCCTCCGGTGCGGCCGTCGCCGCCGCACTCGGCTACGCGCCGGTCAACATCGGCACCGACATCGGCGGGTCGATCCGCATACCCGCGGCGATGAACGCCGCGTTCGGTTTCAAACCGTCCTACGGGCGCGTCCCGATCAACGACACCTATCTCGGTCGCTGCGCGGGCCCGATCACCCGCACCGTTCGCGACGCAGCCCACACGATGGCGCTCATCGCCCGCCCCGATTCCCGCGACCACACCTCGCTCCCCGACGAATCGATCGGCTGGACCGACCTGGACGTCGACATCCGCGGGCTCCGCCTCGGCGTCAATTTCGGCCCGGTGGAGGGCAAGACCGCCGACCCCGAGATCGTCGCCGCGATACGCCGGGCCGTCGCCGTGTTCGAGGCAGCGGGCGCACAGGTGGAGACCGTCGAGCCGTATCTGTCCCGCGACTACCTGAGCACCGGATTCATCCCGTTCTTCACCGCGCATCTGTGGGCTCAGATGAACGACAAGAACATCGTCGACGATCTGGGCCGGGCTGATCAGGAGATGGTCGCTGCGGTTTCGAGCATCGACTCGCTGTCCTCCCTCGAACTCATCCAGGCGTACGACTCGATCGGGCCGTTCGTACAGGAGACCGTGAACATGCTCGGACGCTACGACGCCGTGCTGTCGCCCACCCCCGGCATCCTCGCCGGACCCGCGGAGAGCCGAATGATGACCGAGTTCGCCGGCCCGGCGAACTTCACGTCCGCGTTCAACGCCGCGGGCACCCCCGCCGCGTCGATCAACTGCGGCTTCTCGAAGGACGGGCGGCCGATCGGCCTGCAGATCGCCGCCGATCGACGGCAGGACCTGACCGTTCTTCAGGTCGCCGCGTGGTACGAGGCACACCGCGGTCCCGAGGCGACACCGCAGTGGAATTCCCTCGACTGATCACCCATCGATCTCTCGCTTCGACTGATAGGACGGACATGAGCACCACACACGACCTCGCCCGACTGATCGACGAACTCGCACCCCGCTACACCGCACTCAGCGATGCCATCTGGGACGACCCCGAACTACGTTGGGAAGAAACAGCATCAGCAGAACGGCACATCGAGCTGGCACGCGCGGAAGGATTCCGCATCACCCCGGCGATCGGCGGTGTGCCGACCGCGTTCAGCGCGGAAGCCGGTTCCGGTGAACCCGTCATCGCCGTCCTCGGCGAATACGACGCGCTCGCCGGCCTCAGCCAGGAGTCCGGCAATCCGGAACGCACCCCGGACCCGGCCAACACCTCGGGCAACGGTCAGGGCTGCGGTCACCACCTCCTCGGCGCCGGTTCCCTCCTCGCCGCCACCGCCGTCAAGCGCTACCTGGAGGAGAACGGACTGCCCGGAACCGTCCGCTACTACGGATGCCCGGCCGAGGAAGCCGCAGCCGGGAAGACCTTCATGGTCGCGGCAGGCGCCTTCGACGACGTCGACGCGTCGATCTGCTGGCACCCGGGCGACAGCACCCTCGTGCAGCGCGACCACAGTCTCGCGTACATGCAGTCGTACGTGCGTTTCACGGGCCTCGCCTCCCATGCCGGGGCGTCACCGGAACTCGGCCGCAGCGCGCTCGACGCACTCGAACTGATGAACGTGGGCGTCAATTTCCTGCGCGAGCACATGCTCTCCGACTGCCGCATCCACTACGCGATCCTCGATGGCGGCGGCCGCTCGGCGAATGTCGTCCAACCGTACGCCGAGGCGTACTACGTCGTGCGGGCACCGAATGTCCGGGAGATGCGTGCGTTGTTCGAGCGGGTTCGCAAGATCGCCGAGGGCGCCGCCCTGATGACCGAAACCACGGTGGAGATCGAAGTCGACGGGGGCTCCTCGAACCTCCTCGGCAACACGGTGCTGGAAACGTCGATGCAGGACACGCTCCTCGAACTCGGACCGGTGCCGTTCGACGAGCAGGACCTCACCACGGCGCGACAGTTTCTGACCGACAAGCCGCTCGACATGTTCGGCACCCGAATCGAAGAGGGTGACAGCCCACTGCACGACGGCGTGATCACGTTCGACGCCGGCGCGCCCCGGCGAGTGCTCACGGGGTCGACGGACGTCGGCGACGTCAGCTGGGTCACTCCCACCGTGCAGTGCACCACCGCGTGTGTCAGCCGCGGCACGCCCGCGCACTCGTGGCAACTGGTCGCGCAGGGGAAGCTCCCCGCCGCACACAAGGGCATGGTCCACGCCGCCAAGATCATGGCCGGATCGGCGATGAATCTCCTCACCGACGCGTCACTGCTGAAGCTCGCGAAGGAGGAGTTCCTCGAACGGACCACCAAGCAGCCCTACGATTCGCCGCTCGTCGACGGCGTGATCGCACCGCCGCTGCGGTAGACGGCGAGGCGGGCACTCGTCCGAGTGCCCGCCTCGGATCGATCAGGAATCGAGAAGCGCCGCTCACCGGACCGCCCGTAGCGTCATCATCAGAACACGATCGCTGGACCGATGGGAGAGAGCACATGACCACGAACAACCGAGCAGGCGAGCGCAAGCCGGGTACGCCGAGTGCATTTTCGCGGTGGATGCAGCGGAAGATGAACGCACGCATGAACCGCAAGATCCGACGCGGCCACGGCCAGTTCATGGGCATGGACGTGCTGATCCTCAACACGGTGGGCCGCCGGAGCGGTCAGCCACGGCAGTCACCCCTGGCCTGGTTCCCGGACGGTGACGACGCCCGGCTGGTCGTCGCGTCGGGCGGGGGGAGCCAGAATCCCGACTGGCACGCCAACCTGATGGCGCACCCCGGCGAGGTGTCGATCGAACTGCCCGGCACCGACGCCACCCCCGTGGTCCCGCAGCAACTCGAGGGCGCCGACCGTGAGCAGGCCTGGCAGCGCATCGCCGCCGCCCAGCCCCGCATCGCGAAGTATCAGAGCAAATCCGATCGGGTGTACCCGGTCATCCGGCTCACCTCACGATGACGGCGGACTTTCACACCGACGTCGGCAGCGCCGGATTCGGTGGGAGACGAACCTAGCGGGCGCCCAGCAGGGCACGCGCCCGCAGGATCGCCTGTTCGACGTTGTCGTCGAGATCTGCCGATGGGAGCGAACCGATTTCGCCGCGGAGCAGCTCGACGTCCTTGAGCAGCAAGTCGTATTGGACGTCGACGAGATTGTCGCTCATCCAGCTCTGGCCGGTCGATACCCCGATCACCTCGAGGAGGCCCGCGGCAGGTGTGCCGAGATTCTCCGCGAGATCGAGCATCCGTGCGGTGGCGGCCAGGTTGTAGGTGGCCAGCGCATTGTTGAGGAGTTTCACCAGGGCCGGCTGACCGTAGGATTCCATGCGGAACACGCGACCGGAGATGTCGCCCAGCAGTCGGTCCTCGGCGGGGGTGGCGTCGGGTCCGGCGAGGAAGATGGTCATCGAGCCTCGGCGCGCACCCTGGGGGCCGCCCGACACGGGGGCTTCGAAGACGCGCCAGTCGTCCGGGGCCGAGGGCATGATCTTCCGGGCGTCTTCCGGCGCCAGCGTGGTGTGGACGAAAACGGTCAGCGGCCGCGTGGTGCGCTCCCGGAGCGCCGCGAAGACGGACGACACCTGGTCCGCCAGCCGCACGGCGACGTGAACGCTGTCCACGGACGGCCAGTCCAGAGCTGCCAGGTCGCTGCCGGCCGGCGACCGGGTCTCCTCCGACCACTCGCGGACGCGCTCCGCGTCGAAGTCGTAGCCGTACACCTCCCGCCCGAGTTGGGCGAGATGTGCTCCGATGTTTCCACCGATGGGTCCGAGCCCAATTATCAAGTGCATGAACGTTCCTCGAGTGTGAGATGTATATGGGAAGCGCCGGGCGGCAACCTCTCAGCCCTCGGTGAGGCCGCGCTCCGCCATGACCTGCTTGACAAGAGTCAGGCCGTTGAGCACGCGCGGGAACCCGATATAGGGGATGCAGTGGATCAGGGCACCGACGATCTTCTCCTTGGTCAGCCCGACGTTGAAGCCGGTGTTGATGTGCAGCTTCAACTGGGGTTCGGTACCCAGGGCGACGAGCGTGGAGATCGTCACCATCGTCTGCTCCTGCTGGGTGAGGCCATCGCGGGAGTAGATGTCGCCGAAGGCGAAGGAGACGATGTAGTCGGACAGGTCCGCGTCCAGGCTCTTGTAGGACTCCACGAGCTTGACGTGGTCGAACGTGTTGACGTGGTCGGTGGAGACGAGCTCCATCATGCGGTCGAGGCCGCGCTGGTAGCGATCTGTAGCCATGAGTATTCCTCGTGAGCGGTTCTGAAGAAGTGAGTAATTTGCAAAACGATACGTCGCGTAGCGATAATAGCACTCGATGGTGAGCTACGGAAAGGCTGTCGACATGAAGGACTCGAGTGCGAGCGATGGTAGAACGCCCCGGACCGCAGGATCCGGTCACGAGAAGCGGCGCGCCCGGACGGAGCGGGTGGTCCTCGACGCCACACGGGAACTACTGGCGGATAACGGATTCGGAAGCCTGACCGTCGAGGGCGTAGCGGCACGGTCGGGAGTGGCGAAGACCACGATCTACCGCAGGTACCGGTCCAAGAACGATCTGGCCCTGGCCGTCCTGCTGGACATGGTCGACGAGGTGAGCACGCAACCGTATCGCGCGGATACCGCCACCGAGCTGACGGCGCTCGTCGACCGGACCGTCGAACTCATGTGCACCTCGCTGATGGGCCTGGTCATGAAGGGCCTGGTCTCGGAGGTCGCCGCGGACCCCGAGCTCGCACGTGTCTACCGGGAGCAGGTGGTGAGCCACCGATTGGCGGACGTGAGCGCGCTGGTGGAACGCGGTATCGCCAGAGGAGAGTTGAGGGCTGACCTCGACCCCGAAATGGTCACGGATCTCGTGCTCGGCCCCATCTACTACCGGTTCTTCCTGAGCGGCTCGCCCATGGACGACGGATTCGGAAAGCGGCTCGTCGCCACGCTGCTCCCCTCGTTCGCAACCCCGGGGGGAAGCGCCCCGGCATGATCGGAGCGCCTCCCATCCACGACTGAATTACTTCTGTCCCTGTGGGTTTCGCACGAGCTTCTTGTTGGCGAACTCGTTGAAACCGTACCGGGCCAGCTCGCGACCGACGCCGGACCCCTTGACGCCGCCGAACGGGAGGTCGGGCGAACTCTTGCTGGTGCTGTTGATCCACACCATGCCGGTCTCGAGTTCCGCGGCGACGCGGTCGGCCTTCTCCGGACTCGAGGTGAACACGCTCGACGAAAGCCCGAACGGGGAGTCGTTGGCCAGTTCGATCGCCTCCTCCAGGGAGCCGATGCGGTGGACTACCGCCACCGGACCGAACAGTTCTTCGTCGAAGGCGCGCATCTCGCGTGTGACGCCGGTCAGGACGGTGGGCGGGTAGTAGGCCCCCTCCGGCCGCCCACCACCCAACAGAACTTCAGCTCCGTGTGAGATCGCTTCCTGGACAAGCTCGTCCAGCTCCTCGGCTCCCGAGTTCGACGCCATCGGTCCGAGCTTGGTCTCGGGGCTGGTCGGGTCGCCGGGCTGCCAGCCGGACATCCCGTCGACGAATTTCCGCACGAACTCGTCGTACACACGTTCCTCCACGAGGAACCGTTTCGACGCGGTGCAGGCCTGCCCGCCGTTGCCGAGGCGGCCGACGACGGCGGCGGCCGCCGCGGCGTCGACATCGGCGTCGGCGAGCACGATGAACGGGTCCGAGCCGCCGAGTTCCAGCACGCACTTCTTCATGTGCCTGCCGGCGATCTCGCCGACGGCGGACCCGGCCTTCTCGGATCCGGTCAGCGACACGCCCTGGACGCGGGGATCCGCAACGGCGTCGGCAACCTGCGCCGAAGAGATGAAGGCGTTGAGGTAGACGCCCGCGGGCAGACCGGCCTCGGTCAGGACCCGTTCGATGGCGAGGGCGGACTGGGGGCAGTTCCGGGCGTGCTTGACGATGATCGTGTTGCCGAGAGCGATGTTCGGGGCAGCGAGGCGTGCCACCTGGTAGTAGGGGTAGTTCCACGGCATGATCCCGACGAGCGGGCCGATCGGCTCGGTGCGGACGACGGCCGTGCCGGATCCCGTGATGTCGAGGGGCTCGTCCGCCATGAAGTCGTCCACATGGTCGGCGTAGTACTGGTAGATCGAGGCCACCAGCTCCACCTCGCCTCTGGCCTGCGCGATCGGCTTGCCCATTTCCAGGGTGAGGAGCTTGGCCAGCTCGTCGGCCTGTTCCCGGTGGATCACGGCGGCCCGGGTGAGGACGGCGCGGCGCCGCTCCAGCGGAGCGGTCCGCCAGGAGCGATAGGCCGTGGTGCTCCGTCCCACGAGATCATCCAACTCGGCGTCCGTGATCTCCGGGTATTGCGCGTTCCGGTCCCCGGTGACCGGGTCGATGGTGGTGTACACACCCATGGGCGTTCTCCTGTGGTGGTGAGGGGTGTCAGGCCGCGACCGTGTCGGCGGAGGTCAGTTCGAAGCCGCGGTAGTCGTCGGCGGTGACGTCGGCGAGGACGCCGCGATAATTGCCCAGACCACCCAGATAGAACAGGACACTGGGCTTCTTACCCGGAATGTTCGCGCCGAAAATCCACGAATCGACCTTTGTGAACACCGTCATGTTCGCGATCTCGGTGCAGGTGTCGGTCCATTCCGCCTCCGCCTCCGGCGTCGGCTCGATCGCCCGCAACCCACTGCGCTCGGCATACGCGATCGTCTCGCTGATCCACTCGACCTGCGTCTCGATGCTCGGCGGCAGATTCGTGAACGGACCGTTGGGGCCCAGCACCATGAACCAGTTCGGGAAATTCGCCGTGGAAATCCCCAGATAACTGGTCGGCTGCCCGCCCCAGTGATCGTTGATGTTCACACCATCCCGGCCCCGGATCTGCATCCGCCGGTAATTACCGTCCACGGCATCGAACCCGGTCGCGAAAACCAGCACATCCAACTCGTGCAGAACACCGTCCTCGGTCACCACACCGTGGGCGGTGACCTCCCGGATCGGGTTCTCCTTGATGCCGACGGCCTCCACGTTCGCCCGGTTGAAAACCCGGTGATAGCCGTCATCGCACAGCGGACGCCGGGCGAACAGGCCCGTCGGGGTCAATGTGCGCGCCGTCTCCGGGTCCTCGATGACCTCGGCGATCTTGGCGCGGATGAACGACGCCGCCGCCTCGTTGGCTTCCTCGTCGGTGGCGATGTCACCGAAGGTCGCGAACATGAAACGGAAACCGCCGCCGTGCTGCCACGCCTCCTCGAAGACACGCCGGCGTTCCTCCTCCGAGACGCTCATCGCCGGCACCGTGGACTCCTCGAAACCGAACGCCACGGACGACCCCTTGACCTGCGACCAGATCCGGTCGTAATCGGCCTTGACCGCGTCGATCTGCTCAGTGGTGACGGGACGCTTGCCGACCGGCACGGAATACTGCGGCGTCCGGACGAACACCGTCAGGTGCTCGACCTCCGGCGCCAGCGCCGTGACGACCTGCTGGCCGGTGGAACCGGTACCGATCACCCCGACCCGGCGGCCCGCGAGGCTCTTGCCCTCGGGCCACGCGGCGGTGTGGATGGTCTCACCCTCGAACGTGTCCAGACCGGGCAGGTCCGGGAAGTTGATGGCCGAGAGCAGTCCGACGGCGTTGATCACGTACGTGGCCCGCAACACCTCACCGGTATCGGTGGTCACCTCCCACAAGGCCTCGTCCTCGAGGTAGACCGCGGAGGTGACCTCGGTGCCGAAACGGAAGTGGCGGCGCAGATCGAACCGGTCGACCACACCCTCGAGGTAGTCGAGGATCTCGGGCTGGGTGATGTACGTGTGCTCCCAGGTGCCGTCCTGCAGCAGATCCTCGTCGAAAGAAAACCGGTAGACATGACTCTCGGTGTCGGACAGAGCGCCCGGGTACCGGTTCCAATACCAGGTACCGCCCGGGCCGTCGGCCTTGTCGAAACCCACCGTGGTCAGGCCGAGTTCGTTGTGCAACTTGTGGACGGCGTAGATACCGCCGAATCCGGCGCCGATGACCACGGCGTCAACGATCCGGGGTGTGGTCTGTGCAGACATGACGAACTCCTGTGTCGTTCCGATGCAGAGAAGAAAAGGGTGAAAGAAGTTGGGGCGGAGCGGCACTGCACGATTGCTGGGTCAGGCGGTCGATTTCTTTTCCGCGTTCTGTGCCCTACCCGCCGGGGCAGTCGTAATGTGGGCAGTCGTAATGTGATAGCCGCCACCGCGTTTGGATCAAGGATAAAAGCAAGGTCCAGCACAACCGCGTTCCAATGTGAAACACCTTGTGGAAACTACTGCGCGCGATCGGGCGCGAGAGAATCGAGGGCGCGCTGTGGGAAGTATCCGGAAACAAGGCCCGTGCCGCGAAGATCCCGGGCCGAATGAACAGACCCCCGGACAGTGGATCGTCGGGGATCTGTTCATTCAGGAGTTCTCGGTGGGCTAGCTCATCGTTGCGTCTGCAGGGCGTGCTGCAGGAGTGGCAGGTTGGGGCGAGCTCAGTTGACCGATCAGCTCTTCAGCTCTCGGGCCGCCGAGGAATTCTGCCGGGGTCTTCGACGTCTCGCGCATTCCGATAACCGCGATCGCACCGATTCCGGTGGCGATCGCACCGAAGAATGCGACCGGAAGCCAGCCCGACGGGCCCGCGCCGAGGAGCACGGCGGCGATCAATGGAGCGAATCCTGCAAGAAGGTTCCCGAGCTGGTTGCTCACAGCCATGCCGGTGAATCGCACCGGTGCCGGGAACTGCTCGGCGAAGAACGACGTCCACACGCCGTTGTAGCAGCTGAAGAACAGCGACATGTTGACGAACGCGAAGATCGCGATCAGCATGGCATTCGCCGTCGAAATCGCCCACAGGTAGGGGAAGATGCTGAGCGCACCGCCGACAGCGCCGATCAGCATCGTTCGCTTCCGGCCGATGACGTCGGAGAGGTAGCCGGCTGTCGGGATGCCGATGATCGACAGGGCTATCGACCCGGAAATGATGGCGAGCATCGTGCCTCGATCCACCCCGACCGAGGTGGCGTACGAGAGGCTGAACACGGCGAACAGGGTTTGCATCGACGCCATCAGTGATGCTCCAGCGACCCGGATCACGTCGCGCCAATGGTGTGTGAGCACGTCGTTCAGCGGTCGCTTCCGGACCTGATCTTCCTGTCGCGCTTCGGTGAAGGCCGGAGTTTCGTCGAGATGGCTTCGCACGTAGTAGGTGATGACGACGACTACGGCACTGAGCCAGAAGGGAATTCGCCAGCCCCAGGTGTAGAGCGCGTCGTGGGGCAGCATCGCGATCGGGAGGAACACGACGGTGGCCAGTGAGCAGCCGACGGCGTAGCCGACCATGACGAAACTGGTGAAGAATCCCCGGCGCCCGACCGGGGAATGCTCGACGGTCAGCGTCGACGCACCCGCCGATTCGGCACCCGCGGAGAATCCTTGCACGACGCGGAGGGCGACCAGCAGCACCGGGGCGACCAGGCCCAGCTGGTCATACGTCGGAAGGCACCCGATGGCAAAGGACGCGACACCCATCATCACGACGGTGGCCAGCATGACGCGTTTGCGGCCGAGCCGGTCGCCGAAGTGACCCATCACCACAGCGCCGACCGGGCGGGCGACATACCCCACGGCGAAGGTGGCGAACGATGCGATGAGCGCGACGGTGGGATCGCCGGAGGGGAAGAACAGCACGTTGAAGACCAAGGCGGCTGCGGCGCCGTATACGAAGAAGTCGTAGTACTCCAGTGCGCTGCCGAGGAGCGCGGCCGTCGCCGCGCGACGGGGAGTCATCGCGGGCGGCGACGAGGTCGTGCTTGTCATGTGTTTCTCCTGAAGCAGGCTCAGTGGTAGCAGGGCGGGGGCCGAGGATGTTTGTGATCCTTGGCATCGGCGGGGCGACCTTGTGACGGTCGCCACGGCGTGTGGATCAAACGTAAGAGCATGTTCCAACCCACCTGTGTTCCGATGTGAAACACCTCTGCCCTACCAGGTCGATATTCGAAGGCCGCCGATCGGCGTCCCCGGTCGCTGCCCCCTGGTACCGGTCGCGGGGATACTCTGGGATCACCCGCCTGCCGACGACGGGATGACTCGAGCCTGGCACCGGTGTGGTGACGCCGACCGGGATGGGGTGTGCGATGGCCGAATTCGATCCGTTTGCCACCCAGCGTGACAACGCCGGGGACATCACGGCAGAGCTGGACGCTGCCGGATTCACCGACCTCGAAGAAATCGGCCGCGGAGGGTTCGGCGTCGTCTACCGATGCCGTCAGCCGCATTTGGACCGCACGGTCGCGGTCAAGGTACTCGCCGCGGACCCGGCGCCAGAGGATCTGGAGCGGTTCCTGCGCGAGCAGCGGGCGATGGGCCGGCTGTCCGGGCACCCCCACATCGTCACCGTTCTGCAGGTGGGCACCACCGCGGCAGGCCGGCCTTACCTCGTGATGCCGTATCACCGGTACGGCTCGCTCGACGCCACGATCCGCCGCACCGGCCCCCTGAACTGGGCCGATACGCTGAATCTGGGGATCGCGTTGGCCGGGGCGCTCGAGGCTGCCCACCGGGCCGGGGTCGTGCACCGCGACGTCAAACCGGCGAACATCTTGCTGACCGAGTACGGCGACGCGCAGTTGGCCGATTTCGGGATCGCCCGAATTCCCGGGGGCTTCGAGACCGGTACCGGTGTGATCACTGGTTCGCCCGCGTTCACCGCCCCCGAGGTCCTCGCCGGGCAGAGCCCCACCCCGGCGTCCGACATCTACAGCCTGGGCGCGAGCTTGTTCTGCGCACTGACCGGGCACGCAGCGTTCGAACGCCGCAGCGGCGAACAGCTCGTCGCCCAGTTCGTGCGGATCACCACCGAGCCGGTGCCGGATCTGCGGGATCCGGCCATTCCCGGTGCGGTGACGGCGGTGATCGGGCACGCCATGGCCGCCGAACCGACGGCTCGCCCACACACGGCTGCGGAGTTCGGGGACGAGTTGCGCGACACTCAGGCCCGGGCCGGAGCGCTCGCCGACGCGCCCGCGGTCGCGCCGGAATCGGTGCCCGTGCCGACCGAGACACCCGCCGGCACGCAACGTGTGCGGCGTGCGCCGCCGACTCCGGCGACGAAGTTCCGGCCACCCACCGCACCGAAGGCCCTGGTCCGCCGGGCACGGCTGCTCGAGGCTCTGCGGGCCGCGAGGCGGCGCCGACTGGTACTCATCCATGCGCCCGCCGGGTACGGCAAGTCCACCCTCGCCGCCCAGTGGCGCGAGGTGCTCGTCGCCGGAGGCACTGCGGTGGCGTGGCTCTCCGTCGACAACGACGACAACAACCTCGTGTGGTTTCTCGCGCACCTGATCGAGGCGATCCGGCGTGTGCAGCCCACCCTGGGTCACGATCTCGGTCAGGTACTGGAGGACCGCGGGGCCGACGCCGACCGCTACGTGCTGACCTCACTGGTCGACGAGGTGCACGACCGAGGGCTGCCGGTGGCGGTGATGATCGACGATTGGCACCGGGTCACCGATTCCGCGACCCTCGCCGCCCTGGGCTACCTGCTCGACAACGGCTGCCACCACCTTCAGCTCATCGTCACCAGCCGGACCCGGTCCGGACTGCCGCTGGGCCGAATGAAGGTTCGCGACGAACTGGTCGAGGTCACCGCCGCCGACCTGCGGTTCGACCTGGACGAATCCACCCGGTTTCTCGTCGACGTGAACGGACTCGCGCTCGCCGATTCCGAGCTCGCCGCGCTGACCCGTTCCACCGACGGGTGGGTGGCCGCTCTGCAGCTCGCGTCCCTGTCGCTCCGCGGCCGATCCGATGCAGGCGAATTGATCGCGCACCTGTCCGGGCGACATCACGCCATCGGTGAGTTCCTGGCCGAGAATGTGCTGAGCGCACTCGAACCCGAACTTCTCGACTTCCTGATGGCCACCTCGATTCCGGAACGAATCTGCGGCGACCTCGCGGGGGTCCTTGCCGACACGACCCGCGGGCAGGTGCTGCTCGAGGAGGTCGAAGAGCGGGATCTGTTCCTGCGCAGCCTCGACGACGACCGGGACTGGTTTCGCTATCACCATCTGTTTGCCGAGTTTCTCCGACGCCGGCTCGAGCGCGACGCACCCGAGCAACTCGCACAGTTGCACCGGAAAGCGTCGGACTGGTTCGCCGACCACCACGCGCTCGGCGAGGCGGTCGATCATGCCCTGGCCGCCGGCGATGACGACCGTGCCGTGGACCTGGTCGAGTCGCACGCGATGAGCCTGATCGAAAGCTCGAAGATGGGGACGGTCCTCGCTCTGGTCGCGAAACTGCCCGCACTGCTCGCACAGAACCGGGCCCGGCTCCAGCTGATCGTGGCATGGGCCAATGTCCTGCTGCATCGCCTCGAGCCGATGCAGGCCGCCCTGGCACGGGTCGAGGCCGCCCTCGACGAGCACACCCTGCCCGAGGCGCAGGTAATCGATCTGCGGGTGGAGGCGGCAGTCATCGCCGATGTCGGTCGGTGCCACGCCGACGTCATCGACGAGGCCGGCGATCAAGTCCGCGAATGCCTCGAGCGACCAGACACCCTGCCGCCCTTCGTCGTCGCCGCGGCAGCCGACGTCACCTCCT
Organism: Rhodococcus sp. USK10; assembly: GCF_019378875.1. Taxonomy (NCBI): domain Bacteria; kingdom Bacillati; phylum Actinomycetota; class Actinomycetes; order Mycobacteriales; family Nocardiaceae; genus Rhodococcus; species Rhodococcus sp. USK10. The sequence goes on along the minus strand of NZ_CP076048.1, from coordinate 4,606,652 downwards.
TCGCCGACATCTGCACCTTCGACTTCGACGCCGCCCGCCGCCGGCAGGCCTGGGCACGGCCCTACCACCAGCAGACCCACGGCCCGCACTTCGGGATGATCGGGTACTGTTTCGCCGGTATCGCCGCCAACGAACTCCTCGACATCACCGCCGCCGAGGATCACTTCCGGGCCGCCTGGGACCTCGCCGTTTCCACCGTCGGCGTCCACTCGTATGCGGCACAGCTGTCCGGGGCCCTGCTCGGTGACCTGCTGTATCAGCAGGGCACGATCGAAGAGGCCGAGCGCCTGCTGGATGCCAGTTACCGCCTCGGCGCCGAGGGCGGCGTCGTCGATTTCATGCTCGCCAGTTACGGCACCGGAGCCCGGATCAAGGCCCTGCGCGGTGACCTGCCCGCGGCCGCGCAGCGGTTGGACGAGGGCGCCGACACCGCCCGGAAGTTGTCACTGCCGCGGCTCGCCGCGCGGATCGACAACGAGCGGATTCGCTGCGGATGGGAACCGGGCACCGAATTTCACTCTCGGACAGAGCGATCGACGTCAGAACACCGACCTGCCGACCTCAGCATACGAACGACCGAGATCGACGAAGACTCCCAGATCCGGCTGCTCCTGGCCGCCCACGCCTACGACCAAGCTTGTGCCCGGGTGGAGGCGGTGGTCCGGACACTCGAAACAGCGCGGCGACCGCGAGCCCTCCTCGAGGCGAGGATGCTGCTCGCCCGGTGCCTAACCGCCGCGGGAAGGGTCACGGACGCGAAACAGGTCCTCATTCCCGTTGCCGCCGACTGCGCCGAACACGGCCTGCCCCGCCTGGTGGCCGACGGCGGCGAAGCCGTCACCGCACTCCTCACCGGGATCGCCGACGATCAACGCCACGGTCGCTGGCGGCCCGAATGGCCGTCCATCCCGGAGTCCTTCCTTACCCAGACGCGCCCGCGCTAGCGTCGCGGAGTGCGCCTCTCGCCGAAGAAACGCAGGTGGCGGGCCGGTCTGCGCCCCCTGGTCACGCACATCTTCGTCGACGGCGATCCGCAGATCGACATCGGCGACAGCGTCTTCGGGGTCAAGGCGTCACGGATCAAGGAATTCGCGGAGCAAGGAATTCGCGGAGCAACCGCCGGGCACACCCACCCCGGACGGCCGCAGCCGCGGCGACCGTTCCTGGGTGCGAGCGCGTTTCGACATCGTTCGGGCACCCGCGGGCGTCTGACGTCCGATCCCGGATCAGCGGGCCACGTTGCCGAGGTCGACCGTGCTCACATCGACCTCCAGCGGGATGATGTCGCTGCGCACCCACGTTTCGTAGACGTCGTACCGGAGACCTTCGGGCGTCCAGGACGTGGAGCGGATGCACAACATGGGTTCGTTCTCGTCGATCGCCAGCGCCTCGGCGATCTCCGGCGTCGGCCTGGCGGCGCGGATGATGCGGTTGGCGCCGCCCAGGCTGAATCCGGCGTTCCTCAGCAGTGTCGTCAGCGACGCCTCGCCGGCGAGCACCTCGCTGGCGGATGCCAGGACCGGAGTCAGGATCGGCGGGCTGTAGTTGGTACTGAACAGCGCGGGCGTGCCGTCGAGGGAGCGAACCCGCACCAATTCGAAACCCACTGTCGCGCTTGGCAGATTCAGCGCCTGGCAGATGTGGTCGGGGAACGTGGCAGTTCTCGAGCGCAGCACCCGGGTGCTGACCGACCGGTTCTGGTGGCCGATCGCATTCTCGAGGAAGCCCTCCTTGCCCTGGATGACCCAACCGGTGCCGTCCTTGGGGGCGCTGGCGAACACTCCGCGGTTCGGGATTCGCTGCGCGACCCCGCGAGATTCCAGGAACTGCAGGGCCTGACGGACGGTGGCCCGCGACAGTTCGAACTGGACGGAAAGCTCGTTCTCGCTGGGCAGCTTGGCTCCGCGGGCGATGGCCCCCGACGAGATCCGACCCTCCAGCACGGACGCCAGCTGCTGGTAGTACGGCACAACCGACTGCCGATCGATCGAACCCTCGGTACTCGTAGTCACGGAGCGGCTCCTTTCGGCTCTCTGATGTCTCGATCGTAGGTGTTGAAACGGCCAGGCGTTGTCCACGACCTTGCCCCTTGCCCATTTGCGACCCACATCCTGCCGAATAGGATTGTACGTACGATAAGTACAATCTAGTTCGGCAGGATCAAGCGTAAGAGAGTCCGAAGATGTCAACGAGCCCGTCGACGCCGTCGGGCAGACCCTGCGCGCCGGCGCCCGCTGAATCATCGTCGGCCGCAACATCTGGCAGCGCGAACGCAGCGAGGGCGAGCGCGTGCTGAAGGAGATAGGCACCCTGACCCGGGGCGTCAGCTTCTCGTCCTGAGCGGCGTGAACGGCAGCGGCGGACGCGGCGGCGAGCGTGCCCGGCTCACCGTCGCCGCCGTGCATATGTCTTGACAAAGAGTGACACTAGAACGTACTAGTTGTGTACGACGTCTCCCGACAGGAAGTGCACAGCGATGAAAATCGGACTACTCACCGACTCGGTCAGCCATCTGCCCTTCGACGCTGCACTGGACCTGGCGCGCACCCACGGACTGTCGTCCGTCGAGGTCGCCACGGGAAACTGGTCGGAGAGTCCGCACGCGGATCTGCCCGCCCTCGTGTCGTCCGACGGGGCGCGGGAGGAGTTCCTCGGCAAGATCACGTCCCGCGGGCTGACCCTCAGCGCGCTCACCGCCAACGGCAACCAACTCCACCCGGTCACCGGGGACCGGCAGGCAACGGTCGTCCGCGACACCATCACGGCGGCCAGTGCACTCGGAGTCCCGACAGTGGTCCTCATGTCGGGATTGCCGGGCGCCGAAGGTGACTCGTCGCCCAACTGGATCACCACGTCCTGGCCGCCGGAGAACTTGGACATCCTCGCCTACCAGTGGCAGGAGGTGGCAATTCCCTATTGGAAGGAACTCGCCGCCTTCGCGCGCGACGCCAACGTGCGTCTTGCCGTCGAAGCCTGTGGCGCCCAACTCGTCCACAACGTGTCGACTCTGCACCGGCTGATCGACAGCGCCGGGGCGGACGTCGTCGGCGCCAATCTCGACCCCTCGCACCTCATGTGGATGGGCGCGGACATCCCCGCCGTCATCCGGTCCCTCGGCGAGTCCATCTTCCACGTCCACGCCAAGGACATCCGGATCAACCGGTGGAACGCCGAGAACGACGGTCTGCTCGACACCGTTCCGATCACCACCCCGCACGACCGCGCATGGAACTACGTCACCCTCGGCCTGGGACATCCGGACGGGCAGCAGTTCTGGGCCGACTTCGTCTACAACCTCCGGTCCGTCGGCTACGACGGCACGCTCAACATCGAGCACGAGGACGCGCTCGTCAGTTCGATCGAGGGCGTCGGCCGGGCGGCCGCACTGCTGAACCAGGTGGTGCTCACCGAAACCCCCGATTGGACACCGGCCCGCGTGTAGGTGGACACCGTATAGACGGACCGCGTGTTCGCCAGGTAACCCTTACTCTATGAGCGACAACGGCGCGGAAAGTGAACCCGCACATGTTCGGGCGCCGTGGGAAACCGGGACACCTAGTAGTACTTTGTTAGGTGGGGAAGGTGTGGTCACAGAGTGGGCAGGTACCGATCCAACGGGCAAGTGCGCGTTGGAGTTCGCGGAGAACGGCGTAGAGGCTCAGTCCTGCCCAGCTGCTTTTGGGTCGGTGAGCCGGAGGGTGGTGAGGAATAGGTGAGCGGCGGTGACCAGGGTGGCGTGGTGATGCCAGCCCAGCCAGGAACGACCCTCGAAATGATCCAGCCCGAGACCGGTTTTCAGCTCCCGGTAATCGTGCTCGACGCGCCAGCGGAGTTTCGCCAGGCGCACGAGTTCTTTCAGTGGGGTCTCGGCGGGCAGGGTGGAGAGCCAGTAGTCGGTCGGCTCGTCGGCGCCGGCGGGCCACTCGGCGAGCAACCAGAGCCGGGCAGGGTGCCGTCGTCGGCGCGGGGAATGTCGCGGTTCGCCGGGCGGATGCGCAGCGCGGCGAACCGCGAGCGCATCGCCGCGGTCGGATTGGTCAGGTCGGCCTTGCTGCCGCGGCGCCAGGTCACCGTCCGCAGGGCCTTCCGTCCGGCGGCCAGGACCAGGTCCTTGCAGCTGGCGGCCGGTCCCGGGTAGCGCGGGGCCGGTTGCCGTCCGCGCCCGCTGTAGGGAGGTGTCTCGGGGACTGCGTCGCCGGGAAAGGCGCTGGTGGACCCCTTGACGGCGACGACGTAGTCGATGCCCCGCTCGGTCAGCGATTCCCGGAAGGCGGTGGTGTCGCCGTAGCCGGCGTCCGCGACCACGACCGGCGGGATCCGGCCCCACTCGATCAGCTCGTCGATCATCTCGATCGCCATTTCCCACTTTGTGCGGTGATGCTCCGCGTCGGGGATCGCGGACCGGCGCCTGCGGGCGGTGATCGCCGCGACCGCATCGGGATCGGTGGTGGACCGATCGTCCCAGCTCTGCGGCAGGAACAGTCGCCAGTCCAACGGGGCCGACGCGTCATCGGTGGCGGCGTGCACGCTGACCGCGATCTGGCAGTTGCCGACCTTGCCGAGGGTGCCCGAGTACTGACGGGCCACACCCGGCGAGCGGTCGCCGTCCTTGACGAACCCGGTGTCGTCGACGACCCACGCATCCGGGGCGATCAGACCGCACGCTTTGCGGGAGAGGGTTTTCCGTACCGGAACCACGTCCCACGGCGAGGTCGTCACGAACTGCTGCAACTGTTGATGGTCGACCTGCAACCGCTCCGCCATCGGCTGCATCGACTTCCGACGCCCGTCGAGCATCAACCCGCGCGCATACAGCCCGGCCTTCGCCCGCTGATCCTTCCGTGCCAGCGACGAGAACACCTCACCGACAAACGTATCCAACTGTTCCCCGACCCGGGCGAGAGCGGCTGTATCCATGCCCGCATGCTCTCGAGAAAACCACGAAAACTCGAGCCGACACGCCGAGCTAACAAAGTACTACTAGGAGCGCGACCATGCCGCTGGCACCGTTCGACCCCATCACCGCGATCTACACGCCGGCGCACGCCTGGATGTACGAGACCATCGTGGCACCGGCCGTCTACCGCTCACGCCGCGTCATCGACGAGTACTTCCTGCCGCATCTCCCCCCGAACGCCCGCATTCTGGACGTCGGATCGGGTGGGGCGCTGTTCACCAAGTACATCGCCGACCAGCGCCCCGACGTGCACATTCTGGGTCTTGATCTGTCCCAGGCGCAGATCAAGCGCGCCACCAAACGCATGCGCAGCTACGGCGACCGGGTGCGCTTCGACGTGGGCGACGCCACGAAACTGGAGTTCGCCGATCAGACGTTCGACGGCGTGATCAGCTATGGCTCCATCAAGCACTGGTCGTCGCGCGAGGCCGGGCTCGCCGAGTGCGTGCGCGTCCTGAAGCCGGGCGGACCGCTGCTGATCACGGATGCGGACCGCAGCACGAGGTTCGAGGACGCCGAGAAGTTCGTCGAGGACTACAAGGCGCCGCGCATTCTCGGTCCGGTCAACCTCGCGATCTTCCACACCTGGATCGCCGGGCGCTCGATCAGTCTCGACGAGGCGCGTGACCTCGCGGACCGGATCGAGCTCGACGACGCGACCGTAGCGCGCATCACCGACATGCCGCTCGTCATGATTTCCGGTCGCCGGCCTGCGTAAACGTCACGGTCGGTCGCCTGCCCGGGCCGGCAGTGACGCGATGCCGTTGACGAATGCGGAGAGCAGCAGCTCCGGCTCGCCCACCGTGTGGAGTCCGGGGTGGGCGGTGAACAGTTCCTCGAGCATGACCCGCAACTCGAACTTCGCGAGGTTCACGCCCAGGCAGTGGTGGATGTCTTTCGCACCGAAACCGAGCTGCTTGCCCGCGTTCGGGCGGGTGATGTCGAACCGGTCCGGATCGTCGAAGACGCGCTCGTCGTGGTTCGCGGACAGGTACCACATGACGACCTTGTCCCCGGCTGCGATGTGGGCCCCGCCGATCTCGGTGTCGACGGTCGCGGTGCGCCGCATGTAGGGCACCGGGGACGCGAACCGGATCACCTCGTCGATCGTGTTGTCGATGTGGCCGGAGAAGTCGGCGAGCAGCAGTTCCTTCTGGCCGGGGTGCTCGCTGAGCAGGTGCAGCGCCCACGCCAGCGCTTGCCGCGTGGTCTCGTAACCCGCCGTGATCAGCAGGATGACGAACGACCCGAACTCCGTCGGCGTGAGGGTCTCGCCGTCGACCATCGTCGACACCAGGCGGGACGTCAGGTCGTCACCGGGGTCCGCCTTACGTTTCTCGCCCAGTTCGAGGGCGTACCCGTAGATCTGACCGAGGCCCGCCGCACCGCCGGGGGCGGTGACGAACTCCTGATCCCCACCTCCGGAAATGACGTCGGCGGCCGCCGCCAGGATCATCGGCCGGTCGCTCTCCGGGATCCCGAGCAGCTCGCAGATCACCTGCACCGGCAACCGGGTCGCGACCTCGGGGACGAAGTCGAACACCGTATCTCGGGGCAGGTCGGCGGCGATCTGCGCGGCGTAACCGCGCACCCGCTCGGCGATGCCCCGCACCGACGCGGCAGTGAACGCCGATTGCACGATCCCCCGCAGATGCTGGTGCCGGGGGTTGTCCATCGCGATCATCGACATGGCGAACTCGAGGATCTCGACGGGGACGTCGTCGATGGTGAAGCCCTTGGCCGAGGAGAAGACCTCCGGATTCCGGCTCACCGCCACCACGTCGTCGTAGCCGACGACCGACCAGAAGCCCGGACCGTCCGTTTCGGTGTGGAACTCGATCGGGGACCGCTGACGGAGCCCCTCGAACAGGGCGCGACGATCCGCGAAGCTGCGGTCCCAGAACACGCGTGCGGCAGGCGAGATGATGCTTTCGGACGCAGAACCCGTCACCGGTCCCCCTCGGTCGGTCGAACAGTCACTGCGACCCTACTGGGCGGGCAGCGGTTGCGCAGGTGAGGAATCACCGCAGGTCAACGGCTATGATCATAGAGTCGGCCCACGGTGCGCCGGAGATGAACCGGGAGGACGACCTGTGACGTTGAGGGTTCGACTCGGCGACTTGCGAGAGATGCGCGATCATCCGTTGGGGACGACCGAAGCAGGGTTCCGGGCCGGCTTGACCCAGCAGGAGGCCTTCACCAGAGGTCGGGGCCCTTTTTGCGGCGACGCCGAGAGCGTCTTCTCCGAACGCGAACTGTTCGTCACCGCCCCCGACGACGAGGTGCTTGCGGTCGCGACGATCGCCGGGGTGCGCGAGTACGACGGCGAGTTGCTCGTCGACGGCGACCTGGTCGTCGACCACGAGCGGGTGGGGACGCGGCTGCTGATCCGGACCCCCGCCGAGAACGTGTTCTCCTGCGCCGACGAGGAATCGGCGTGGGCAGGCTCGGTCGAACGAGCACGGTGGATCTACGTGCGGGCACTGGTCGAGGTCGCAACCGTCAAGACGGCCTCCTACGACCGTCGGCTCGCAGGCGCGGATCCTGCGGCCGACCCCGCAACGACCCTCGCCACCGCCGACGAGACGATGCAGGTGGTGCCCCGGTACGTGATGATCCACCGCAGCGGGAAGCTACGCCTCGGCGGCCCGTACGCCGACGTCGCGGACTGGGACGGGCACGTGGAACCCTGGTCCGACTACGGATACGTCGACTGCCTGCGCCTCGACGACGTCCTGGGCACCAGCGGCGACCTCGACATCGACGCTCTTCGGCCACTCACCTCGCGGGCGGCCGCCGCGGAACTCCTCGAGTCGCTGGGATGGGACAAGGTCGTCCGCCGATTCGTCGAGGCCCGCTGACCGCTGGGCGCGCAGAATCCGACGCAGACGGCTTGGTCTGTTCGGGCGCGATCCGGGTCTGATCGGTGGCATTGTAGGTGTGGGCTGTTATCTCATCGCATGATCCGTTACCACTCGACGGGAGTTCATCGCATGGCCACGCACCTCCACCTCGGACACATCTTCCACATCGCAGGCGCGCCGAAAGTGACCGAAGCCGCGGCCGCCCTGGTTTCGATACCCGACGGCGCCCTGGTGCTGGACGACGATGGGCGAATCGTGTTCTGCGGTGAGCGCGCCGAGCTCCCGTTCGAATACGAGTCCGGCACCGTGTACGACCACCGGCCCGGGTTTCTGCTGCCCGGGTTCGTCGACACCCACGTCCATTTCCCTCAGACCTACGCCGGCGACTCCTACGGCGGCGGGCAACTTCTGGAGTGGCTGACCCTGTGTATGTTCCCATCGGAGGCGAAATTCGCCGACCCGGAGTTCGCCCAGCAGGCGGCCGTCGAGTTCACCAACCGGCGCATCTCGGCGGGCACCACCGCCGCCATGGTGTTCGGTTCGGCGTTTCCGCACGCACAGGACGCGTTGTTCACCGAGACGCAGAAGGCCGGCCTGCGCATCGTCAGTGGCCGCGGAATTCAAACCGTCGGTGACGAAACCGCTCAGCCGCTGATGACGTCCGAAGAGGACGCCATCCGGCTCACCCGCGAGGAGATCGACAAGTGGCACGGCGCCGACACCGGCGACGTCGACACCGCGCTGCTGCATGTGGCGATCATCCCGCGGTTCTCGCTGTCGGTGACGCCGGAGACCTTGAAAAATCTCGGCGAACTCTACGACGAGGTGCGCGACCGCGGGGTGTATGTGCACTCGCATCTCAACGAGAACAACCGTCCCGGCACCGGCGAGGTCGACTCGACCAAGGAGACGTACCAGGTGAACTCGTACCTGGACACCTACGACGGGAAGTTCCTGCCCGGCTCGGCGGTCGGCGGAAAGAGCCTGCTCGGCCGGCGCACGATCCTCGCGCACTGCGTGCACTGCCAGGACGTCGAGCTCGAGCGGATGGCCGAGACCGGTACGTCGGTCTCACACTGTCCGATCTCGCAGCTGTTCCTGGGATCCGGAACGATGCCGTGGAAGCGCACGGTCGCGTCGGGTGTCACGATCTCCGTGGGAACCGATTTCGGCGGCGGCGACGAATGGCTGATTCCGCGGGTGCTCGGCGACGCGTTCAAGGTGCACATCACCGAGCCCGGTGACGACGGGGTGTCGATGCATCCCGCCGAGATGCTGTTCGTCGGCACCCTCGGCGGCGCCCGGGCACTGGACATGGAGAACCGGTTCGGCAACTTCGACCTCGGGAAGGAGGCCGACTTCGTCGTCGTCGACCCGTCGGGCACACCCGCACTCGACGGGTTGCTGCGCAACGCCTTTCGATCCCCCGATCCCGATCTCGCCCGCGATCAGACCCTGTTCGCGCTGCTGATGGGGATCCGCGAGACGTCCATCACCGAGGTGTACGTCGCGGGCAAACGCGCCAAGTCGACCTGAACCGACAGTGGTGGCCGGCCTCGCGGGTCGGCCACCACCGCGTTGCCTCAGCTGGGGTTCACCGACGAATGATGGTTTGCGATCAGCCACTTTCCGTCTTCGTACCGGTACACCCACGTGACCCTCGCCGCCACATCCTGGCCGTTGGCGTTGATGACCCAGCGGCCCACGTTGTAGGCGAGGTTGCAGTCCGAATACTTGTAGCTTTCTTCCATCCGGGCCGTGGGATCGGCCTTGATCAGATTGACGAAATACTCCGTTATCTCCTCCGGGGTGTCGGCGATGGGCACCGACAGAGTCGGCAGCAGTATCGCGTCCGGCCGGTACAGCGCGGCCACCCGACTCGCGTCGCCGGAGACCAGTGCATCGTTCCAACTCGTGAAAAGCGCATCCAGCTCACTGTCACTCGCGCGGACGCAACTGTCCTCGCTGTCGGAGGAAGTATCCGACGAACACGAAGCCACCGAAATCGTCAACGCGAGAATCGCAATGCCTGTGCCGAACGGTTTGGCATTCATACCAACCTCCGCGGAGAAGGGCGCGTACGGGAACGACCCGCCAACCGATCAAGCGTAACCCCGCGACCACACGGCGCGGATCGGATCAGTGCACCCCGACCCACGCACCCGATGCGACCGATGCCGTGATGGCGTCGAGGGTTTCGGCCGCGGCGACGGCGTCGGCGATCGTTGCGCCCTGGGGCTTTCCGTCGATGATCGACGTGATGAAGTTGTTTCCCTCGATGACCTTGAGGTCGTCGTAGCTCATCGAGGACGCGGACCCCGGCTGGAAGCGGGCGTATGCCCCGGCGTCGGGCCCCACCCAGACCGTCGTGACCGGCTGGTCCTGGTACCTGCTGCCGAGACTAGTGCCGAGTTCGTTCATCCGGCGGAAGTCCCAGTACACCGCACCTTTCGTGCCGTGGATCTCGAACCCGTAGTTGTTCTGCTCGCCGACGGCCACACGGCTGGCGTCCAGCGTCACCCGTCCGCCCGATGCCAAACGGACCAGCGCGCTGACGAAGTCGTCGTTCTCCACCGCCCCCAACTTGCCGCCGGTGGCGCGCGCATGCCCGCTGGTGGCCCCCGTCGGGACGGCGCGCTGCGGGATGAAGACGGCGGTGTCGGCCACCACGGCGTCGATGTCCCCGAGCAGGTACCGGACCAGGTCGACGCCGTGCGAGGCGAGATCGCCCAGCACGCCCGACCCACCGCGCGCGTTCTCGTAACGCCAGCTCAGCGCGCCGTCCGGATGTGCGGCGTAGTCGCTGAGGAAGCGGAACCGTGAATGTGTGATGGTGCCCAGTTCGCCCGAGGCGATGAGATCGTGTGCCATCGCGACGGCAGGTGCGTGCCGGTAGTTGAACCCGACGGTCGACTGGACGCCGGCCTTCTCGACGGCGGCGGCAACAGCCTTCGCGTCCTCCGACGACAGCCCGACCGGCTTCTCGATCCAGATATGTTTGCCCGCCTCGGCCATCGCGACGCCGATCTCGCGGTGCAGGAAGTTGGGTGCGGTGATGCTGACCGCGTCGATGTTCTCGTCGGCGGCGATGTCGCGCCAATCCGTCAACGCTGCGCCGAACCCGAACTGGGCGGCGGCTTCCTCGGCGCGACCGGGTACCTCGTCGGCGACGGCGCCCAGCCGGATCGTCGGGGCTTCCGGGAAGTGGTGGCGCTGCCGCAGATACGCGTTGGTGTGCACTCGGCCCATCCAGCCGAATCCGGCCACTGCAACTGCGATCTCGGTGGGGTGGGCGTTGGTCAAGGTCGACTCCGGAACTACTCGGTGCGGCGGGTGTCTCTACGACAGTGCTGTGCGCCGGCAGCGAAGTCAACCGTTTGTGCGGACAAAGTAGCTCTCGAGGGGAATTTGATGGGTTTCGCTCGGCGCAGGGCGGGGAACGCCGGCCCCCGGACCAGCGTTCCCCTCGCCTTCCTCGACGGCTATGCGTCCGCGCGTCGCACCAGCGTCGGGACGCCGGCATCGACCCGAATCACACACTGATCGAGCGACTCGAACATCTCCTCCGCCGAACCCATGGAAACGGAGACATCATGCAACACTTGCCCTTCCGAGGCGAGAAGCGAGACCTGGGGTGCAACGTCCTCACCCGAGTCCGGGATCGAGTCCGTCCCCGCGGTCCGCATGACGGCGGCCAGAATGCTGCCGCTGTCGTCCGCCAGGACCTGCACGTGGGACACCTTCGGTGATTCCTGTGTCGTCATGCGAGTACGCCTCCTTCGAGATGGAACCAGATGCCCGAATTCGAGCTGTTGTGAATACCGAGCACGTACCACTGCTTGCTGGGACCGCCGAATACCGGCTGATTGGCGGTGCCCTGCCACTGAGTCACCAGGACCTTCGTGCCGCCACCACCCTGGCTGGCATCGAGTTTCGGCGTCGCCAACTGCGGCCCCTTCCAGATGTCCCCGAACGAGAAGGAGAACTGATTCGCCTGACCAGCGGCGAGAAAAAGCCCCTGCGGCGTTGTCGACCAAGCCATTTCGGTGTCCTTTCGTCGATTCGCGAATGCGATACAGGACCGACCGTACGGCGACCTGCGCCGGTTGGACCGAGTAGTCGACTACGCGGATCTCGCGCCGGACGCGGCGGTCGGTGCGGACGCGATGCCGACGAGGCTGAAGGGGGGCAGGACGGCTCTCACGTCGCCGCAGGAGATCGTGTTCGTACATGGCCCGCGCTCCGGCCGCGAGGTAGTCCTCTGGCCCTCACGGCTGGACCAGCGCAGCGATCCGGTCAAACCATGGTGACCGCGAGGTTCGTCGTGCTTGGCTGGATGCACGCGACCCGATGAGGAGCCAAGGCCATGACCGAGCCGTTCACTGGCGAACCCGCGCTCGACGAGGTGGGATCCGCCGCGGTGGCCTCGCCGCCCCGCCGTGCCGGGGTAGCGACGCGATGACCTGGGCGATACCGGCGATCGCCGCGATGCTGCTCGCCTTCGCCGCGATCTCCCGGAAAGTTGCGGGTACCCCGCTCACCGCGCCGATCGCCTTCACGGTGGGTGGACTCGCGCTGGGAGCGGAAGGGGTGGGCCTGATCGAGGTGGACGTCACGGGCGAGATCATCAAATTGCTCGCCGAGGTGACGCTCGCACTCGTGCTCTTCACCGACGCGTCGAACGTCGACCTGACCGCGCTCCGTCCCGAGATTGCGCTCCCGGCACGACTTCTCGGATTCGGACTACCGCTGACGATCGCCGCGGGCTTCGGCGCCGCGGTGCTCGTGTTCGACGATTTCGGCTGGCCGGAGGCGTTGCTGCTGGCGGTGATCCTGGCGCCGACCGACGCGGCGCTCGGACAGGCGGTCGTGACGCTGCCCTCTCTACCGACGCGGGTGCGGCAAGGCCTCAACGTCGAGAGCGGACTCAACGACGGCATCTGCGTGCCACTGTTCCTGATCGTCCTCGCGATCGCCCGCGCCGAATCGGGGGCGATCGGTGGTGGCTCCGCCGCGATCCTGGTCGCCGAGCAGATCGGCTACGGCATCCTCGCCGGCTTGGGCGCTGGGGCGGTCGCGGCAGCAATCGTGGTCGTCGCCGGCGGGCGCGATGCGATCGACCCGCTGTGGATCCAGATCGTTCCGGTCGCCGCCGCCGTGCTCGCGTACACGATCGCCGTTCCGCTCGGCGGGTCGGGTTTCATCGCGGCGTTCGTCGGTGGCCTCGCCTTCGGTGCCATTCGGCGGCGGGCGGGGGGCGAGCTCTCGCACATGATCGAGGAGTCCGGCGATCTCTTCAACGCGGTGACCTTCATCGTCTTCGGTGCGGTGCTGCTCGGCCCCGCGCTCGGTCACCTGTCGTGGCAGGTGCTCGTCTACGCGGCGCTCAGCCTCACCGTCGTGCGGATGGTGCCGGTGGCGCTCTCTCTCGTCGGCCTGCACGCACGGGGGCCGACCATCGCCTTTCTCGGCTGGTTCGGCCCGCGCGGGCTCGCCACCATCGTCTTCGTGGTCCTGATCGTCGAGGAGTCGGGCGAACTCCCGCACGAAAATCTGCTGCTGACGACCGCGCTGGTCACCATCGGCGCCTCGGTCCTCGCCCACGGACTCACCGCCGCGCCGCTCGCCGATCGTTACGCGGCCTGGTTCCGGGGGCATCCCCGGCCGGAGACCCTCCACATCGAAGCGTCTGGGGAGAGGCTGGGCGATGTCCGTCCTCGAGTGGACGACGGCGGCTAGCAACAGCGGAACCATCCGGTGGGCAAAATGAGGGCCGCCGGCACCTTCCCCGGTGTCAGCGGCCCCTCATCCGCTCCGGGAACGCCACGCAATGCAGCTCAGCGACGGGTTGCCCACCAGCGGGATGATCATTACACTGAACGAACAGTTCACTTTATCGAACGCAATGATGGGCCGAGTCCCAGTGACGGTTGCCAGATCGAGGTGTGAGTATGCCCGAAGCCGAGGGGCAATCGGGCAACGACAGGTGCGCCGCCATCGGTGAACAGATCGTGATGCGCCGAACCCGGCGGGGAATGACCGCAGCAGAGCTCGCGCGCCGCGCAGGGATCAGCAAAGCGACCTTGTCCGGACTCGAATCAGGTACGGGGAACCCGACGATCACTACCTTGGATTCGCTTGCGGTGGCACTCAGAATTCCGCTCACGGACCTCATTACCGGCGATCGAGATCCTGGACCACTCCATCTGCGAGGAACCGGCGTCGAGTCGGGCGAGGTGAAGCGTGAACTTCTCCGCAGGATCAGCGGCGGGCATTCGGTCGAAATATGGCGGATGCGACTACCGGCGAACCACTCCAGCACAGGCCTCCCTCACGCAGGCGGCACAGTCGAGCAGCTCTATGTCTCGTCTGGGCACCTTCGTGCAGGACCCGTGGACAACCCCACCGCGCTGGGACCGGGCGACCTACTCGCCTTTGCCGGCGACGCGCCGCACGTGTACGTCACGTCGAACGAGCCAGTTGACTTGACCGTGACATTCATTGTCCCAATATCGAATTGAAAGGTCATCCATGACCTCGACCGCCACGCCCCTGCAGGGATACCTCAGTGACAACGCTGCAGGCGCGTCCCCCCAGATCCTCGCCGCGATGACGGCAGCAGCCGAGGGCCCGGCCGCGCCGTACGGCAATGACGAGCTTTCGCAGTCGGTGCGGGCGAAGTTCGCCGACGTTTTCGACCATCACGTCGACGTCTTCCCGGTCGGCACCGGTTCGGCGGCGAACGGACTCGCGTTGGCCGCTCTGACGCCTCCGTGGGGCGCAGTCCTGTCGCACCCGAATGCTCACATCAACAACGACGAGGCAGGCGCACCGGAGTTCTTCACGAATGGTGCGAGATCAATCCTGGTGGACGGCCCGGATTCCAAGATCGACGCGGACTTGTTCCGCGCAGCAGTGGGCCGGAGGAGAGGAGATGTCCATAGCGTGCAGCCCTCCGTCGTCAGCCTCACGCAGGCAACCGAGTCCGGCAGCGCATACAGTCTGGACGAACTCGCGGAACTGTCGTCGATCGCGCACGAGGCGGGTCTTCGTGTCCATATGGACGGTGCTCGTTTCGCCAACGCCTTGATCGCGATCGGGGCGACCCCGGCCGAAATGAGTTGGAAGGCAGGAGTGGACATCCTGTCGTTCGGTGCCACGAAGAACGGCGCGATGACCGCGGACGCCGTGATCTCGTTCGACGGCCGGCTGGCTACGGAACTGCAGTTCCGCCACAAGCGTGCAGGTCAACTCACTTCCAAAATGCGCTTCCAGACAGCGCAACTCGGCGCCTACCTCGACGACGACCTCTGGCTGAACAATGCGCGCCACGCGAACGACATGGCGACACGACTGCGCGACGGCCTCGCAGGCCTCCCCGGCGTGAAGATCCTGAGCAAGAGCGGCGCCAACATTCTGTTCTGCCACTTCCCCGATCACCTGTCGGCCGATCTCAGGGCTCAGGGGTACGCCTTCTACGGCGACCGCTGGGAGCCGGGAGTCGTCCGGTTCGTGACGTCTTTCGCCCATCACTCATCGGACATCGACACGCTTGTGTCATCGGTCACCGAACTTACGCGCTAACCGACGGCGCCTCCGGTGCGAAGTCCGGCGATCGCGGTGTCGGTGAGGCCGAGTTCGCTGAGCACGGCGTCGGTGTGCTCACCGAGGGCGGGAACAGGTCCCATGGGCAGTTCGACATCGGTGAACGTCATCGGCGGCAGTACCGCTCGCACTGGCCCGGCGGCGGTGTCGACCTCCCGCCACCGGGCACGCTCGGACAGTTGAGGATGGTCGATGAGGTCTCTCATTCCGTTCAGGCGGGCGGCGGGCACGCCTGCCGCGGCGAGTCGTTTGTCCAGTTCCTCGGTGTCGAAACGGCGGGTGTGCTCGGCGACGACCTGGTCGGTTTCGGGTCGGTGCTCCACCCGCAGGATGTTGGTCGCGAACTTCGGATGCTCCGCAAGATCGGATCTGCCGAACACCTCGGTGACCAGCGCCCGCCAGCCGCGGTCGTTCTGCACCCCGATCAGGATCTGCCCATCAACGGTCGGGTACGCGTCGTACGGTGCGATCGAGGCGTGACTCAGACCCATCCGCTCGACTTGAGTGTCCTGGTACATCTGCAGGTACATGGGGTGCCCGAGCCATTCGACGGTCGCGTCGAACATGGACACATCCACCGCGGCCCCCACACCGGTGCGTTCGCGCCGAAACAGTGCTGCCTGCACCGCAGTCAGCGCATACATGCCGGCGGCGATGTCGGCGGCTGGAATTCCCGTCTTGGTTGCCGTCTCGGGGGTGCCGGTGATCGAGCACAAACCGGTCTCTGCCTGCACCAGCATGTCGTACGCCTTACGTGCCTGCAGTGGGCCTGCGGTGCCGTAGCCGGTCATGTTCACCACGATCAGTTCGGGGCGGTCGCGGCGCAAGGCGTCGGCGCCGAGACCGAGACGTTCCATCGCGCCGGGAGCAAAGTTCTGGACGACGACGTCGGCCCGGTCGAGGAGCCGACGTGTCACCTCGAGCCCCTCCGCTGACTTCATGTCGACGCAGACCGACTCCTTGCCCCGGTTGAGCCACACGAAATGGGAGGCGAGGCCGTGCACGGCGGTGTCGTAGTTGCGGGCGAAATCGCCCTCCCCGACACGTTCGATCTTGATCACGCGGGCTCCGAGATCGGCCAGGTGCCGGGTGGCGATCGGGGCGGCCACCGCCTGCTCGAAGCTGACCACGGTGATCCCGTCGAGAGGAAGGTCCCGGCGCGCCGTCGAAGTCACAATTGAGGTCACGTGAAATTCTCCTGATGATGGACCGCACGCCGCAGACGGAGCGTTCGGTGCCGGCTACCCGGCATGGTGACTCCAGGATCGACCACCGCCCCACGACGCGGGTGTTCCAAAGCGGAACACCCCAGAGTCCGGTTCCGGGGACGCTGTGAGATTCGCGCCGGCCAGTAGCGCAGGAGCCTCGAACCCCTGGTCGGCACTGACCTTCCAGGCTGACCGTCGGTGTGCACTACCGATGCGCCTGCTCGGCTTACTATGACAAGGACATCCGAGATGAGGCCGGGTCGAGTGCAGAGGGCAGCGGGTGACGCCGTGGACAGTGGTGAGCTTCTCGGCTCGAGTGCACCCCCACAGGGCGGAAGTTTCCGATTCTACCTCGACGGCGAACGCTGGCAGTGGTCCGACCCCGTCGCCCGGATGCACGGCTACCAACCGGGTGAGGTCACCCCCACCACCGAACTCCTTCTGTCCCACAAACATCCCGACGACCAACCACAGGTCGCGGCACTGTTCGACAAGATGATCCATGCCGGTGAGCCGTTCAGCAGCAAACACCGCATCATCGACACCGACGGTCGCATCCACCACGTGATCGTGGTCGGCGACCGCATGCTCGACGAGAACGACCGGGTCATCGGCACGTCCGGGTACTACATCGACGTCACCGAATCGTTGGAGACCGACCCGCGCGAATACAACCAGGCGCTCACCGAGGCCGTCGCCGAACTCACCAAATCACGGGCGGTGATCGAGCAGGCCAAAGGTGCCCTCATGCTCGTCTACGGCATCTCCTCCGAACGCGCCTTCGGCATCCTCACCTGGCGCTCACAGGAGACCAACACCAAACTCCGCACCCTCGCCGAACGCTTCGTCGACGCCCTGGCCGCGGAGGCGATCCTCCCCGTCCCGTTCCGCGCCCGATTCGACCACCTGCTCCTGACCGCACACGAGCGCACCAACCCACAGGTGAGGACAACGGACTGATCGTCCGGCCCGGTAACGCCCCGCTATGCGGTGGTGACGTCGGGCGGGTCGGGAAGGTCGACGTCGAGAACGAAGTCGAGCCAGATCAGGGCGTCGGCGAGCGTCTCCGCCCGCATGGTCACGTCGAATTGCTCGGCAGCGGTCAGCGACCGCTGCGCTTCGGCGAGATCCTCGGCGAGGAACGCCGACACCGTCCGCAGCACCCAACGCTCCGACGCCGAGAGGGCGTCTACGTCGACGAACCCGCCGTCCGTGAAGCGCAGGTCGAGGATGAACCTCTCCGCCGGTCGCGCGGCGCCCAAACGCGCGGTGACCACGCCGACGATGGCATCGACGACCCAGGCGAGCACGTCGCCGTACTCCGGTTGCTCTCCGACAGCCGGCGGTTCGGCGCACACCCGGGATATCTCGCCCGAGAACCGGACGACGTCGCGGTCACCGACGAGTTGCATCAGCCGGCCGCCGACTGCCGCGGCCGACGAACTGGTGGGGCTGCCCGCGTTCGATCCCATACTTCGAGAATGCCCGGTGCGGGACATCGCCACACAGCGCGATCCCTCGGTTGGGCGGGCCGGCGGCTCGACGTTCCCGCCGCTGCCCGCCGGCGGCAGCCTCAACCGACGGACCGAATCCGAACGGTGTAGTTTTGCTGTGGGTCTTATCCTCAGGGGACTCTGCGTGAGCACCGTCACGGCGGTCTGACACGGCCGAGAAATCTGCACGAAACATTCACGTTACGTTCCGTTCGTACAGTGTTGCCCCGACGCACCCCCACCTCATCCGCGGGGTACACGCGAGGAGAAACACATGAGTGGGAATGCCGTCCGTCTGCAGGCGATCAAGGACGTCGAGGCGTATGTGCCCCCGGCCGTCAGTTTCGTGGACGACGAGAAGCCGGGCGAGATCTTCGGTCAGAACGTGTTCAGCAAGGCCGTGATGCAGAAGCGTCTGCCGAAGTCGGTCTACAAGTCCGTCATCGCCACGATCGAGAAGGGCAAGCCGCTCGACCCGATGGTCGCCGACGCGGTCGCGTCCGCGATGAAGGACTGGGCACTGGAGAAGGGCGCCACGCACTACGCGCACGTCTTCTACCCCCTGACGGGCCTGACCGCCGAGAAGCACGACAGCTTCTTCGACCCGGTCGGCGACGGCTCGGCGCTCGCCGAATTCGCAGGTAAGACGCTCGTCCAGGGCGAGCCCGACGCGTCGAGCTTCCCCAACGGCGGCCTCCGCAACACGTTCGAGGCACGCGGCTACACCGGGTGGGACGTCACCAGCCCGGCGTACGTGCTGGAGAACCCGAACGGCAACACCCTGTGCATTCCGACGGTGTTCGTGTCGATGACCGGGGACGCGCTCGACCACAAGACACCGCTGCTGCGGTCGCAGCAGGCGATGGGTGTCCACGCGGAACGCATCCTGACGCTCTTCGGCCACGAAAACGTCGAGAACATCGTCTCGTTCTGCGGACCGGAACAGGAATACTTCCTCGTCGACCGGCACTTCTTCCTCGCCCGGCCCGACCTGCTCAACTCCGGCCGCACCCTGTTCGGCGCGAAGCCGCCCAAGGGCCAGGAGTTCGACGACCACTACTTCGGCGCCATCCCCGAGCGCGTTCTCGGCTTCATGATGGACACCGAACGTGAGCTGTTCAAGCTCGGAATTCCGGCGAAGACCCGGCACAACGAGGTCGCCCCCGGCCAGTTCGAGATCGCACCGATGTTCGAACGCGGCAACATCGCCGCCGACCACCAGCAGCTGCTGATGACGACGCTCAAGACGATCGCCAAGAAGCACGGCATGGCCTGCCTGTTCCACGAGAAGCCGTTCGACGGTGTCAACGGCTCCGGCAAGCACGTCAACTTCTCGCTCGGCAATTCCGACCTCGGCAGCCTCCTCGTCCCCGGTGACAACCCGCACGACAACGCCCAGTTCCTCGTGTTCTGTGCTGCCGTCATCCGCGGTGTGCACAAGTACGGCGGCCTGCTCCGCGCCTCCGTCGCGTCGGCGACCAACGATCACCGACTCGGCGCGAACGAGGCTCCCCCGGCCATCATCTCCGTCTTCCTCGGAGATCAGCTCGCCGGCGTGTTCGAGCAGATCGCGAAGGGTGCGGCCACCTCGTCGAAGGGGAAGGGCACCATGAAGATCGGTGTCGACACCCTGCCCGTGCTCCCGACCGATCCGGGCGACCGCAACCGCACGAGCCCGTTCGCCTTCACCGGCAACCGGTTCGAGTTCCGGGCGCCGGGTTCGATGCAGACCGTCAGCGGACCCATCGTCACGATCAACACGATCATGGCCGAGTCGCTCGACTACATCGCGACCGAACTCGAGACCGCGGTCGCGAACGGCACCGACTTCGACACCGCGGTGCAGAACCTGCTCACCGAGATCATCACCAACCACGGTGACGTCGTGTTCAACGGGGACGGGTACTCGGAGAACTGGCAGAACGAGGCGGCCGCGCGTGGACTGCCGAACCTGCGCACCACCCTCGACGCGTTGCCCGAACTGATCACCGAATCGGCGGTCGAACTGTTCGGCAAGTACCAGGTGTTCAACCACCGGGAAATGCACTCCCGCTACGAGATCGGCCTCGAACAGTACGCGCTGACGATCGGTGTGGAAGCACGGCTGACCCTGGAATTGGGACAGACGTCGATCCTCCCCGCCGCGATTCGCTACCAGACCGAGTTGGCGCAGAACGTTGCGGCGCTGAAGGCCGCTGGCGTGGACGCGGACCTGTCCGCACTCGAGACCGTGTCCGCACCCCTGACGAACCTCAGGACCGCGCTCGCCGAGTTGAAGTCCGCGCTCGCCGCTCAGGGTGAATCGGAGGCATTGGCGGAGGCCACGCACGCGAAGGACGCCCTCCTGCCCGCGATGGCTGCCGTTCGCTCAGCAGCAGACAGCCTCGAGGACATCGTGGCCGACGACCTCTGGCCGCTGCCCACGTACCAGGAGATGCTCTACGTCCTCTGACGGACTCGAGTAGATCTGCACGACAGACAGGTCCGGAACCTACGGCGGAAGCTGTGGGTTCCGGACCTGTTCGTCATCTGCGAGATCAGGCCAGATCGCCGAGCGCTTCGACGGATTTCCAATCGACCGCGGCTGCGCAGTTGCGCCGCAGCAGCGCAAGAATCAGCTGGTTCACCACATCGTTGTCGGGGAGTACCGCGACCGCGGCGAGGGTGACGTAGAGTCCGCTGAGTAGTTGGACCCTGTAGTCGGCCGTCGCCTGATCCTCGTCGTATCCGGAGGATTTCTCCGCGAACACGTCGATGTACGTCTTCAGCAATCGTGTTTCGTGCAGTCGGCGTTCGGCGATGTCGACACTGCCCGACATGAAGTACGCGAAGTCGTACATCGGATTGCGCAAGCCGGTGAACTGCCAATCCAGGAGCACGGCCGACACTCCCGCGCCCGACCTCTCGAAGAGAACATTGTCGACCCGAGGGTCGCCGTGGGTCAGTGTCAGGTGCTGCTGCGGCAGCCCGTACCAGGTGCGAACCAGGGCGACCGCATCGCGAATGGCGGCCAGGAATTCCGGCGGAAGGTCCGTGGCGAAGCGTGTCAGCGCGGCCCCGGCCCCGCGTTCCGCCGCATCGCACCAGTAGTCCGAGACCTCGGACATGCGCACCAACCACGCGGGCGCTGCCTCATCGGTCAGCGGAAAGAAGCTGGAGTGCAGGCGAGCGAGTTCCGCGACAAGGGATTCCGCCTCGGCCACGCCACAACCGGCGGCCTGATTGCCGGGCGTCGTCGTTGCCGTCAAGTCTTCCAGGACGAGGTTGATGTTCGTCTCGTCGCCGGCCACCCAGTAGCACTGCGGAATCCGGCAAGCCTGTCGGCCGCCGACTTCCCGGTAGGCGCCGATCTCGCGGTGGTATGCGCCGCTCCGCAGTCCGTGCTCGTGCGCACCCGGCGCGCTCGGACGGAACTTCACCACGACCGCGGCCGGGGAAACGGATTCGGCGCGGGCATACTCGATGCCGATTCGTACGGTGTCGCTCACGTTGCCTGCGCCGATCGGCTGCGCCGAGATCGACGCGACCTCGACCCCGGTGTGGCCTGCGTGCCGCAGCACGGACTGCACCCATGCGGTGTCGATCTCGGTGGCGACATCGAGCACTCTCGGAGTCGGGTGATTCATGACCAGGACCCTTCGAAGTAGTTGGAGTTCCACACATCCGTGATGAGTCCCGCGGTCGCCTTGAAGACCTCGATTCCGCAGAGCCGCTCTCCGGTGGACAGGCGGATCGCGTTCCACGTCAGCGTCGCGAACTCCTCGTTGCCGGAGAGGTTGGCCACCTCGAAGGTCGGTTGGTTCGACGCCAGGTCGGCGCGAATGCGCTCGACTTGCTGATTCCGGCTGAGCGCGACGGTGTTACCCGCTTCGTGTCGAATGACCGGGTCGCCGCATATTTCGTGGACGAGTTCGACTCGTTGCTTGTTGTAGATCTCGAACACATATTGTTCGACGAGTTCGACGGGGGTTCTCATCGCAGCCTCCTGTACGCCTCGACGACCGGTTCGAGTTCCGCCGGCGTCGAGCAGTGCATGATCACGCCGTCGACTCCCAGATCGAGTTGGGCAGAGACCTTTTTCGCGCAGGCCTCGGCCGATCCTGTGGCGGCTGCGTCGAGCCACTCGGCGGGCAGCACTGTGCCGATGTGTTCGATCTCGGACTGGGTTGCCACCGCGTCGCACCAGCCGTTCAATCCGGCGACCACCGGATCTTCTCGAAACCGCTGGAGCGCGTCGGGGTCCCAGTTGTTCGTCTTCACCATCAGATCCCCGTACACCTGCAGATAGGTGGCAAGTCTGGCCACGGTCTTCTTCAGCTGCAGTTCGATGGGAAGGTGATCGGGAACCGTTGCGTAGCACGACCACACCTTGACCGCTGTGGGATCGCGACCGGCCTTCTCCGCGGCGCTGCGGACCGCGTTCACACACCGCACGACGGTGTCGTCCGAGAAGTACGTGTGCAGAACGACGACGTCCGCGGCTCGACCCGCCAAGGCTAGGGTCGCGGGCCCGAACGCGGTCAGCCCGATCGGAATGTTCTCGTCGAATGTCGAGTCGAGGCGCAGTGTCGGATAGTTTCCGGCCGGGCCGCTGTGACCCTCGACGGTCTCGCCCTTCCACAATCGGCGCATCAGACCGATGAAATCCTCTAGTTGCGCGGTGGTGACGGGCGGGAGGCCGAACGCCTTCAGTTGCGGTGCCAGACCACGACCGAGCCCGAGGACGAAGCGGCCGTTCGTCAGCCGGTGCATCGTCGTCGCCCAGGCTGCTGTCACCATCGGGTGGCGGGTGTTGTGGTTGGTCGCAGCAGTGGCGATGTTCAGGCGCTCGGTCACCGCGCCGGCCGCGCCCGTCAGCGACCCGAGTTCCTTGACGTTGAATCGTTCGGAGAAGAACGCGGTGCCCAGGCCGAGACGCTCGGCCAGTGCCAGTTCGCCGTACATCTCTCGGGGCGACTCGACGTGTCCGCCGAGTGCGTAGAAGCCCAGTTCAGGCATCGAATCGTTCACCGAATGCGCCTTTCGTCAGAATTGCAGTCGGGCGCGGACCTACCCACGGTTCACCGCTGCGAGTGGGTGGATCCCGATGTGGCGGGCGCCGTCACGGTCCCGTGCATGTGTCAGGGAGTTGGTGACCATGGACAGAAACAACTCGTCACCACGCTCGGTCCGTTCCACCAGCATCGCAGCCGCAACCCCGATGATGAAGTTGTGGAAGGTCGCGCACGCATAGTCCTGGACGAGACGTTCGAACGGATAGCCGTCGACCCCGAGGTCGACGAGTTCCGAGTGATAGTGGCGGAGTAGTTCGTCCTCGTTCGCTCGACGCGTCGTGGCGTCCAGTGCACCACCGATGAAGTAGGCGACATCGACCACTCCCGGTGCGTACACCACTGTTTGCCAGTCCAATACGACGAGCGGCACTTCCCCGCCGCGCGCGTCGAACAGCACGTTGTCGGGCCGGTAGTCGCCGTGCTGGACGGTGTAGGGCATCCCCTCCAGTGCCTGGTAGTAGCCGGCGATGTTGTCGACGAATTCCTGCCCCAGTGCAATGTCGGCCTCGCTGAGCCGGCCGGCGTAGCGCTGACGGAATCCGTCGTACCATTCGGGCATCATCTCGGCGAATCGCTGCCAGTAGCTCGACGAGATGTCCATCCACGGGTTGCCTCTGAGTTCTTCCGAACCCCAGTAGGGTGCGTGGATCCGCGCTGCCTGCTCGACTGCGAGTCGCGTTTCGGCCACCGTGCAGCCGGTCAGCTGGTTTCCGGGACGTGCGGGAGTGAGATCCTCCAGGAGGAGGACGAATTCCGTATTGTTCGAATCAATTTCGGCGTGGAGGCAGGCCGGGACGCGGACCTGGAGGTGCGGCGCGATCTCGGTGTAGAAGCCGACCTCACGGGCGTAGTTGAGCTCGCTGCGTCCGGCCGCGCGACTCTGCTCGCTGTCGGAAGTCAGTTTCGCGACGAGCGACTCGGGGCCGCCGCCACCGTCGGAGTACGAGATCGTGATCTGATAACTGTCGGCGACCAGGCCGGTGCCGATCGGTTCGATTGCGGTGCCGGTTACCCGGTTGCCGAGGGCGAGTATCCCCCTGTCGTGCAACACTCGGTCCAGCCAGCCCCCGCAAATATCAGCTGCGTGCAATGTCTTCTCCTTGTCGGGGGCCGGCTCAGATCTCGAGCACCGTCACGGCGCCGGTCGTGCCGTCGACCTCGACGAGTGCGCCGTTCGGGATGCGCTTGGTCGCGTCGGTGGCCGAGACGATGCACGGGATACCGATTTCCCGGCTGACGATCGCGGCGTGTGAGAACGGGGCTCCGACGTCGACGACCACCGCGGAGGCGGCGACGAACAGCGGCGTCCAGGACGGGTCGGTGATCGGGGCGATGAGGATCTCCCCGGGCTCGAGGGCGGAGGGGTCGTCGGGGTGGTCAGGACCCGGGCGATGCCCCGGGCGGTGCCGGTGCAGCCGGACACGCCGACCAGAGTCTCGCCCGCGGCCAGCGCAGCGCCGGCGGCGCCCGCACGCAGCGGCCAGTCCTCGAGCGGCGGCACTTCCCCGGAGACGACGAACGGCGGTTTGACGTCGAAGAGTGCGCGGTAGCTCTTTTCCCGCTCGCGCACGATGTCGGTGAACGCAGAGGGATCGGACAGGTAGGCGTCGAGTTCGTCGGCGAAGAGCATGAAGATCTGCTCGACGCTGTCGAGCGCTCCCGCCTCGACGCCGCGGCGGCCGAGCTCCCGTGCCGGAAGCCGGATTTCGTGAATCACCATGGCTGCCGTGGTACGGGCGCGTTCGCGACCGCGGAGCCAGAGAGCGGCGGCGGCGAGGGTGGCCTCGAACTGGGCGGAGGTCTCGGGATCTTCCGCGAGGAGCTGGCGGACCACGGAAGCGGCGGCCTCGCGTTCCTCACTTCGGATGGCGCCCTTGCCTTCCGGTGCCTCGTCGTCGCCGACCTGCCGCATGCGGTCGACGGTGGCCAGCGCCAGTTCCGGTTTGACACCCCACGTCTGGGCGCGGATCTCCCATTCCGCCGGCCCGCGGAAGTCCCAGTCCGACAGGAAGGCGTCGAGATCGGCGCGGAACGCGGTGACCGCCGGGTCGGTGCTCGCCGCCAGCCGATCGTAGAGGCCGGGGACGCCCTCGTCGAACACGGCGGTCACAGCCGGATCCTGGGCGGTGCGGCTGAGGGTCCACATCCGCTTGGAGGGTCCGGTGGAGTCGACGTCGCCGATGCCGCCGACCAGGGTGAGGGCAAGCTCGGGCCTGCCGACCGCGGCGGCGATCTGCGCGACGGCCCCCAGCCCCACGCCCGATTTGAGACTGGCCTCGATGTGGTGCTTGAACAGCGGCCGCAGGATGTAGTCGAAGGAGGTGATGCGCTCGCGCAACTGCTGATCGGTCAACGTGGTCATGTCGGGCCGATCGGCGCGGATGCGCACCACGTCCTGACGGTCGGCATCGTACTCGGGCAGTCCGGTGGCCCCGATGACCTCCTCGACCAGCCAGGCGCCGGCGCGCTCCGCGAACTCCGGGTTCTCGTCGAAGTCCCGCTTCTCGCTCTCGTAGCTGGGAATCCCGGGCATGTCACCGAAGTACTGCAGGTCGACGGCTTCCGGCGACATCCCCGGCACGCGGACGCCGAACAGCCGCATCAGCGACATGTTGATGTACAGGTAGCTGCCGAAGGCCGGGAGGATGTTGTAGTCGACCGTGGCGTCGTAGAGGTCGTGATCCCAGACCTTGCATGCGACGAAGGCGTCCCGCCAGCCCGGTTCGAGATTGTGCTGGAAGCCGGCGGAGGCGTTCAACGGACTGATCGGGTCGGGAAAGATCTCCCCGACGTTCGCGCGGGAGTACAGGGGAAACACCTTCGACACAGTGTCGTTGATGGGCCACTCAGCCATGCGATGCCTTCTTTCAGACAAATGTTTTGGAGTGCCGGTTTCATTCCGGAACGATGCACGCCGCCTGTCGTGTTAGCGACTGTGAATTCACATTCTTATGTGAGTGCCGTCACTCTGTCAAGGCTCCCGGTCCTTGACCGACCACGCATGTCACAACTTTCCGCGCTCACCGGTAGACAAAAGTGTGAATACTGCGTCACAATCCTTGGATACGAGGTCTGAGCTGGCGTCTGGTTTGTGGAGGTCGGCGGAGAAGGAGAGCGCTCACATGCGCATTTTGGTCACCAACGACGACGGCATCGACGCACCCGGACTGCATGCGGTGGCGACAGCTCTGGCAACCGAGGGGTACGAGATCACCATCGCCGCGCCGCGCGGCGAGTGCAGCGGCAGCGGCTCGTCACTGGGCACCCTCGAGCACGGAGCCGAGATCGCGTACACGGAGCGCCGCTTCGGGCATCTGCCTGGAGTGCAGGCGCTCAGCTTCGACGCCCCGCCTGCATTTGCGGTGTTCGCGGCGTGTGCGGGGGTGTTCGGTGCTCCACCGGACCTGGTCGTCAGCGGCATCAATCCAGGCCCGAACACCGGCCGTATGATTCTGAATTCGAGCACGGTGGCGGCCGCACTGACCGCGTCGACCCTCGGCGTCCGCGGTCTCGCCGTCAGCTGCGGGTTTCCGCCGGAGCACCGTTTCGATACCGCCGGCCGGATCGCAGTGTCGGCGGCACAGTGGATGCTCGCCCACAGCGCCCACCGTGCCGTGCTGAACGTCAATGTGCCCGATCTCGACATCAGTGAGGTCAAGGGTGTGCGGATGGCACCGCTGGCACCGCGCGGACTGCTCGGCTTGACCTTCGACAAGACCCCGGACACGGTGCGGCTGTTGCGATTCGCCAATACCGAACGTCTCGGTACCGGAACCGACTCCGCTCTCGTGCGTGACGGCTATGTGTCGATCAGCGCCATCTCGGCCGTGGCGGCCAACTCCGAGGGCTCGGGCGTCGCGGCGCACGTCGAGGCGTGCCTGCCGTTCCCGGCGGCCTCCGAGTCCTAGGCGCAGGATTCTCCTGCGCTGCAACGTGGGTCGGGCACGGGAAGGGGCGGGCCGGTCATCGACCGGCCCGCCCCTTCCGTGTTGTGCGCTCGTTCAGCCTTCGTCGGCGGCGCCCCGGGTCCGCCCGGCGCTGAGGATGAGGTCTTCGTGCAGTTCCATCCAGATGTCGTGGTAGCTGTCGTACATCGGCCGCGCGAACGAGGCGTTGTCGCCGCCGCGGATGCGGTCGAGCGCCGCGGAGAGGCGGGGCAGGTAGCGACCGAACCGCGGCAGCGCACCGACCAGTTCCGGGAGCGACGCCCGCAGTTGCTCGTCGATCTGCGCCAGCGCGCCGACGACCTCGCCGTCGTAGGTCGGGTCGCCGTGATCGTTGGGGGTGTCGTCGCTGCGCATCTGCCAGCGCTGACACACCATCTTGAAGTCGGAGTTGATCGGCAGGAATCGGTCGTAGAAGGCTGTCAGCGCGGTGGCCGCGCCCGTGGTGGCCGGATCCTGCGCGAGTAGCCGCAGATGCTCGGCCTTGCCCGCGGGGGTCAGCATCGCTCCCGGCATCCGGCCCTCCCGGCGCACCACCAGGCCCTGCTCGACGAGCGGATCCAGGGCTGCCGGCAGGTCCTCGACCGGCACGCCCGACAGCGCGCTGAGCACGTTGTCGTTGGCCAGTCCCTTCACGCGGAGCGAATGAAGGACGTCGAAGGTGTGTTGATCTTGCTGGGCGTGAACCATGTCTGGCTCCTGTTCGGGTGATCGGTGGTCAGATGTGTCTTCGTCAGGAAGTCGCGAAATAGTGCGAGCGCAGGGCCTTCTTGTTGAGTTTCCCGGTGGGCAGCCGCGGCAGGCGGTCGACGAAGTCGATCGAGCGGGGCGCTTTGAAGGTCGCCAGGCAGCCGCGGCAGTAGTCGATGAGGCCGGCGGCGGTGGTGGCGTCACCCGATACACCCTCGCGCAATTCCACCATCGCCTTGACCTGTTCCCCGAATTCGGGGTCGGGGATGCCGAAGACCGCGGCGTCGACGACATCGGGATGACGCACCAGGGCGGCCTCGATCTCCTCGGGGTAGATGTTGACCCCGCCGGAGATGATCATGAAACTTTCCCGCCCGGCGAGGTAGAGAAATCCGTCCTCGTCGAGGTAGCCGCGGTCGCCCATGCTCTTCCAGCCGGCACTCGTCGCGGTGTCTCCCGCGTTGACGTAGGCCGTCGCGGCCGGCGGTTCGAACCAGACCTTGCCGATCTCACCCGTCGGCACCGGGGTCCCCGCGTCGTCGGTGACATGCACGCGGGTGTCGCCGAAGGGTCGCCCGACCGACCCGGGGTGGTCGGCCGATTCGGCCGCGGAGATGTAGGTGTGCCCGTAGCCCTCGGAGGCGCCGTAGTACTCGTGCAGGACCGGCCCCCACCACGCGTTGATCTGCTCCTTGACCTCCACCGGGCAGGGCGCGCCGGACGTGACGGCGGTGGTGTGCGTCGGCGACAGCGCGATGGCGCCCCTGTCGGGCAGGGCGAGGATGCGCAGCAGCATCGTCGGCACCCACTGCGAGTGGGTGACCCCGTGGGCGGCGATCGCCGTCATGGCCGCGGACGCGTCGAACCGTTCCATACATACGACCGTGCCGCCGGCGGCCATCGTCATCAGCTGGAAGGTGAACGGCGCCGCGTGGTAGTTCGGGGCGGGCGAGAGCAGCACCGTGTCCGAATCGATGCCCAGTTTCTCGACCAGACCCGCGTGCCGGGTCGGAGCCTCGGAGGGGTGGATGTCGAGCAGTTTCTGCCGGAACGCCTTGGGCCGGCCGGTGGTGCCGCCGCTGTAGAGGACGCGGGCGCCGAAGCGCTCGTCTGCGATGGGAGTCCTCGGGTGGTTCGCGATCGCGGCGGCGAGGTGCTCGACTCCGGGAGAGGGATCGGCGCACAGGGTCAGCGCGGTGTGCCCGCCGGGAAGGGCGTCGGCGACCGCGCCGGCGAGCGAGCCGCTGGTGACCACCGCGGCCGGTGCCGCTTCGGCGAGGAGCGCGGCGAGTTCGGCGGCGCCGAGGTGCCAGTTCACCGGTGTGACATACAGGCCCGCGCGCATTCCGGCCGCGACCACCACGGGCCATTCGATCCGGTTCTCCATCACCAGGACGATGGAATCGCCTGCTGTCACGCCTCTGCTGCGCAGGAGATGGGCGAGCTGGTTGGACTGCTCGTCGAGCTGCCGGTAGGTGAGCGAAGAACCGGAGGCGGCCATCACGAACGCGAGCGAATCGGGATGCTCGGCGGCGATTGAGGGTGGGTACACGAGACCTCTTTTTGTGAATTGTTCGTCACTATCTAGGTCAGGCTACAAGCGACTCGAGTCTTCATACAAGGGGTATTTGCAAATCGGGCGATTTGTGATTTAGTGACACCAAAGTCACAAACGAACGTGACCGTGACGGGAGACATCCAAATGACCACCAGCAGTGGTATCGACCTGATGGACCTGCGGGCATTCGCCTCCGGATACGCGGACGAGATCTTCGCGCAGTTGCGCAACGAGGACCCTCTGCACTGGAACGACGAACCGAATGGCCCGGGATTCTGGTCGGTGACTCGATACGCCGACGTCAAAGCCGTTGCCGCGGACCACGACACGTTCACCGTCACACAGGGGACGCAGATCGCGAGCAGGCGCGCCGAAGGTGAAGGCGCCCGCAGCATTCATCACGTCGACCCACCGGAGCACGGTCCGCTGCGCAAGATCGTCACCCCGCACGTGCGCCCGGCCAAGGTGAAGGCCCTCGTCCCGGACATCGAGGCGGTGATCGACGAACTGTTGGACAAGGCCGTGGGCGCGGGGCCGATCGACCTGGTCGCGAACATCTCCGCCCAACTGCCCCTGGTGATGATCGGCCGACTGCTCGGCGCCCCGCTCGAGGACTGCCCGAACCTGCTGCGGTGGACGAACCAGATGGCGTCGGAGGACCCCGACTACTCCGCGGGCCCAGAGACCGCCGTGCGTGCCCGCGACGAGGTGTTCGCCTACTTCCGGGCCCTCGAGACCGAGCGTCGCGCCTGCCCGGCCGACGACCTGGTCAGCGTGCTGACCGCCGCCGAACTCGACGGCGTCCCGCTCAGCCGCGGCTACCTCGACGCCTACTACCTGATCCTGATGGTCGCCGGAAACGAAACCACCCGGAACCTGCTGTCCGGCGGTGTGCTCGCCCTGCACGAGAACCCGCAATGGTGGGACCTTCTGCGCGAGAATCCAGGCAAGATCCGCTCCGCGGTCGAGGAGATGGTGCGCTGGGTGTCGCCGGTGCTGTCGATGCGGCGCACCGCCACCCGGGACGTCGAGATGCACGGCAAGACCGTGAAGGCCGGCGACAAGGTCGTCATGTGGTTCTGCTCGGCGAACCGGGACGAGCGGGTCTTCGAGGACCCGAACACGTTCCGGGCCGACCGATTCCCGAACGAACACCTGGGTTTCGGGTGGGGCGATCACGCCTGCCTCGGCGCCAACCTCGCCCGCCTCGAGGCGAAACTGTTCTTCACCAAGCTCGTCGAACGCGGCATCGGCATCGACGTGGTCGATTCCCCGAAGCGTTTGCAGAGCAACTTCTTCCGCGGCATCAAGACCCTCCCCGTGCGATTGGAGCCGCGCAATGGCTGACACCTTCGACCGGGCCGGCTGCCTGATCGACGGCGCATGGTTCGTCCCGGGCGGGCCGGCGATCGACGTGATCGACCCCTACACCGAGACCGTGATCGGCGAAGTCGTCGATGCCGGGGAACGGATCGTCGACGACGCCGTCCGCTCGGCGGCGGCCGCTCATGCGGCGTGGCGGGACACCGCCGTCTCCGAACGCGCCGCACTGCTCGACCGGACCGCGGATCTGCTCACCCGTGACGGCGCGGCGATCGCGGCACTGGTCAGCCGCGAAATGGGAATGCCGATCTCGCTCGCGGAGGTCACCCAGGCCCAGCTCCCTGCCGACGTCTTGCGGGCCACCGCCCGCACCGCCCGCGACTTCCCGTGGTCGCAGGACATCGACGGGGCCACGCTGGTCCGACGCGGCAGCGGGGTCGTCGGCGCGATCACGCCGTGGAACATGCCGGTCCACCAGATCATCGCCAAGGTCTCGGCCGCGCTGGCTGCCGGATCGACCGTGGTGCTCAAGGCGTCGGAGATGACCCCGTACGACGCGGACGCGCTCGCCGCGCTCTTCCTCGAGGCGGGACTTCCGGCCGGGGTGTTCAACGTCGTGACCGGGATCGGTGCGGTCACCGGGGCCGCGCTGGCCGCGCACCCGGGCCTCGCGCACGTCTCGTTCACCGGCAGCGTCGTGGCCGGCCGCACGGTTGCCTCCCTGGCGGCGCAGACGTTGACCCGCTGCACACTCGAACTCGGCGGCAAGTCACCAGCAGTGGTGCTGCCGGACGCGGACCTCGAGACCGCGCTCACCGGGGTCGTCGCCTCCGGTCTGGTCAACTCCGGTCAGGCGTGCAACGCCACCACCCGGCTGCTGCTCCCCGAGGCGCTCGCCGCCGATGCCGCCGACGTGCTCACCGCGGCGGTCGCCCGGCACACCCTCGGTGACCCCGCCGACCCGCAGACCCGGCAGGGCCCGCTCGTCTCGGCCCGTCAACGGGACCGGGTCCTCGACTACATCGCCGACGCCGTCGCCGCGGGCGGGCATCTGCTCACCGGCACCGGCAAGCCGTCCGAGGTGTCCCCGACCGGATTCTTCGTCGACCCCACCATCGTCACCGGACTGCCGGAGGACGCCCGGGCGATCCGCGAGGAAATCTTCGGCCCCGTCCTCGCGGTGCAGACCTACACCGACGTCGACGACGCGATCCGGATCGCCAACGACTGCGCGTACGGATTGTCCGCGGAGGTGTGGTCCGGCGACGTCGAACGCGCCCGCGCCGTGGCCGGACGGCTCGACGTCGGTCAGGTCAAGATCAACGGCGTCCGCACCCGCAATCGGCCCACAGTTCCCTTCGGTGGCGTCAAGAATTCCGGCTACGGCCGCGAACTCGGCCACCTCGGCATCGAGGAGTTCACCGACGTGACGGCGGTAATGTCATGACCGGCAACACTTTCAGCGGAAACATCGTCGTCACCGGGGCGGCCTCGGGGATCGGTCTCGCGCTCGCCGACCAATTGAGTGCGGCCGGCGCCACGGTCTACGCCCTCGACCGGCGCGACTGCCCGATCGGGTCGGTGCGGACCCTGCTGTGCGACCTCTCCGATTCCGGATCGATCAGCGACGCCGTCGCGGCCCTCCCCGGCGAGGTCACCGGGCTGGCCAATGTGGCCGGTGTTCCGGGCACCGCTGCCGCGCAGACGGTGCTGGCGGTCAACCTCCTCGGGCCGCGCCTGCTCACCGAACTCGTGCTCCCCCGAATGGCCGAGGGAGCGGCGATCGTCAACGTCGCCTCCGTCGCCGCGTACCGCAACACCGAATCCCCGGAGTCGATCGATGCACTGCTGCGGGTCCGTGACCGCGCGGGCCTGCACGCCTGGCTGCGTGACCACCCCGTGAAGGGGCCCGCCGCCTACGACACCTCCAAACGCGCCCTCGTCGACTGGACGCAACTGCTGTCGGCGAAGCTGACGGCACGCGGCATCCGGGCGCTGTCGGTCAGTCCCGGACCGGTCGAGACACCGATCCTCGCCGACTTCGAAGCCAGCATGGGCGCCGACGCGATGGCACGATCCCACGACGCGGTCGGCAGGCACGGCTACCCCCACGAGATCGGCGCGGTCGTCGCGTTCGCCCTCTCTCCCGCCGCGTCCTGGCTCAACGGCATCGACATCCCGGTCGAAGGTGGCCTGTTCGCCACCCGTGCGGCCGCCAAATCCCCCGTTTTCGAAGGACTCTCGCTATGACCTCCTCCAGTAGCCCGGCCGAGCACGTCATCACCCTCGACGGCACCCATCCCAGCACCCGCGAGGTACTCGGCGGCAAGGCGTACAGCGTCAACAAGATGCGGGCGATGGGACTGCCGGTCCCCCCGGCGTTCGCGCTGCCCACCGGTGTGTGCGCGGTCTACCACGACAACGGCCGATCCCTGCCGGACGAGATCTGGCAGCAGGTCCTCGAACACCTGCGACGGCTCGAGGCGGAGACCGGCCGCCGGTTCGGCGCCGGTCCGTCCCCGCTGCTGGTCTCCGTTCGGTCCGGCGCCGCGCAGTCCATGCCGGGCATGATGGACACCGTCCTCAACCTCGGCCTGACCCCCGAACTGTGTGAGGCGCTCGCCGCCGAGACCGGCGATCAGCGGTGGGCGACCGACACCTGGGAGCGGTTCTGTCACAGTTACGCCGACATCGTCGCCGGGGACCCGAATGCCGCGCCGCCAAGCGATCCGCTCGAGCAATTGCGATCGGCGATCGGCGCCGTCTTCGACTCCTGGACCAACGAGCGCGTCAAGGCGTACCGCGCCCGGCACAACCTCGGCGCCGGCGCCGGAACCGCAGTCACCGTGCAGGCCATGGTGTTCGGCAACCGCGACGAACGGTCCGGGACCGGGGTGCTGTTCAGCCGGGATCCCGCGACCGGCGAGAACACCCTCTACGGCGAATGGCTGGCGAAGGCACAGGGCGAGGATGTCGTGTCCGGGGAGAAGACCCCGAACCCGCTCGTCACCGTCGGCGAGATCCTGCCCGACGTGTACCCGGAACTCGAGCGCATCGCCGAGGTCCTCGAACGTGAGCACCGCGATCTGGTCGACATCGAGTTCACCGTCGAAAGCGGCCGGTTGTTCGTCCTGCAATGCCGGGCCGGGAAGCGTGCGCCGCGCGCCGCGGTCCGGATCGCCGTCGACCTCGTCCGCGAAGGCCTCATCACGGCCGACGAGGCGGTCTCCCGCGTCTCGGCCGAGCAGGCCGCGAGCCTGGCGACAACGCACGCGGTGCACGCCGACCGGACGGTCCTGGCCGGCGGCCTCGGCGCCGGCCCCGGTGTCGCCGTCGGGCAGGCCGTCAGCGACCTCGACCAGGCCCTCGACCTCGCCGCGGCCGGCACACCGGTCGTCCTGGTGCGGCCCTCCACCGCCCCGGACGACGTGCCCGCGATGTTCGAATCGGTCGCCGTCGTCACCGAACTCGGCGGCAGCACCTCCCACGCGGCGCTGGTGTGCCGGGAGATCGGGCTGCCGTGCGTCGTCGGCGCCGGAGTCGGCACCGTCGCGAAGCTGACCGGGCTCACGGTGACCGTCGACGGCGCCACCGGCTCGGTCTACGAGGGCGACGCCCTGCACACCCCGGACGAGAGCGACGTCGACGAGTACCTCACCGAACTCCTCGGCTACCTGCCCGACACCGTCCCGGTGGATCATCCGCTCGCCCAGTTGCGCTCTGCGCACCTGGAACGGGCATAACGCAAGGTCAGAACGATGCGACACCTGCTATCAGTGATATCTTGTTCGCAAACTCGGGCGACGGAGAGGGGGCGGAGATGACCACACAGCGCCAGGTCCCACCGCGCACGCTCGACGACGTCTACACCCACGTCGGCCTCGTCGAACCCGGTGCGGCCACCCCCAAACGACCCAACCGCCGCGGGGAGCTCACCCGGGAACGCATCGTGCAGGCCGCGATCGAATGCTTCAGCGAATACGGGTACACCCGCACCCGGGTCTCGGACATCACCCACCGCGCGAAGACCGCGCAGGGGAACTTCTACCGGCACTTCACCGACCTGGACGACGTGTTCCTCGCCGCCATGCACACCGGGCTCCAGGAGTTGTCCGAGGCCACCAGCCGCAAGACCACGACCAGCGGCGAACTCGAAGCGCTGATCGAGGTCAACATCACCTATCTGCACGCCTACTCCCGGCACCGGCACATCCTGCGACTGCTGCGTGAAGCTGCCGCCGCCAGCGCCAACGAGGGTTTTCAGCAGTTGTGGCTGCAACTGCGTGACGACTTCATCGCACGCACCCGCCGCTGGCTGGAGAAGCTGCACGACCGCGGGGAGATCGGGGACACCAACCTCGATCTGCTCGCCGAGTCGCTCGGCTGCATGACCGAGCAGATGGCCTACGTGCACGTCGGTCTCCCCGCCTCGACCCCCAAACGCGAACGCATCGACGAACTCGGCCGCGCCCTCGGTGAGGTCTGGTTCCGGGCACTGCCCCCGGCCGCGTCGCCCTCCGAGCACTGACCGCATTCGGTTTCCTTCGGCCGCGACTGGCCGATCCGTGTCGCCTTCCCTTTGAGCTGCAACGAAAGATGCACCCATGACCTCCGTCGCACCCGATTCTCTCGGCTACACCGTCCGTGTCGCCGATGTCATCGCCGAGACACCCGACGCCTCCTCCCTCGTCATCGACGTCCCGCAGGAGATCGCCCACCAATTCGCGTATCGGCCCGGGCAATTCCTCACCGTCCGGATCCCCAGCGAACGCACCGGTTCGGTGGCGCGCTGTTACTCCATCGCCAGCTCCCCCAGCACGGACGACCGCATCAAGGTGACGGTCAAGCGCACCGCCGACGGATACGGCTCGAACTGGCTGTGCGACAACATCACCGCAGGCGACGACGTGCATGTGCTGCCGCCGTCGGGCACGTTCACCCCGCACAGTCTCGACGGCGACTTCCAGCTCTTCGCCGCCGGCAGCGGCGTCACCCCGGTGATGTCGATCCTCAAGACCGTGCTGGCGTCCGCGACCGGAACCGTGTCCCTGTACTACGCCAACCGGGATCGGGAATCGATCATCTTCGACGCCGAACTCGCCGACCTCGCCAAGAAGCACGCGGACCGGCTCACCGTCGAGCACCGACTGGAGAGCGAGGCCGGGTTACCGACCCCGGACAATCTCACCCAATTCGCAGACGGCGGCCAGGCCGGCACCGTCTTCGTCTGCGGACCCGCACCCTTCATGGCCATGGTCAAGGAGACACTGACCAGCATCGGGTACGACCGGCACCGGATTCACATCGAGGAATTCCGCTCCCTCGACGGCGACCCCTTCGCGCCGATCAGGCAGGTCACCGCCGACGACGACGCCCAAACGTCGACCGTGGACGTCACCCTGGACGGCGACACCCACACGCTGTCGTGGCCGGCCGACGCCACCCTGATCGACGTCATGGTGGGCGCCGGGATCGACGCCCCCTACTCCTGCCGCGAAGGCGAATGCGGATCCTGCGCCTGCACGCTCATGGAGGGGACCGTCGATCCCGGGGTCACCGACGCCCTCGACCCCGACGACGTCGCCGACGGCTACATCCTCGGCTGCCAGGCGAAGCCGACCAGTCCCACGCTGAAGATCGAATTCTAGGTCGGGGCCTGTCAGCTGGCGGGGTCGTACCCGAACTCGCGCACCTCCTGCGCGCACCGGCAGGCAACCGCGAGTTTCGCGGCCCATTCCAGTGCCGCCTCACGGGACGGCAGTTCCAGTACCGCGTAGCCGCCTTCGAGCTGCGTCGTCTGCGGGTAGGTGCCCTCGGTCACGGTCCCGTCCCCATCGACCATGACGGGCGGAACACTTCCGTCGATGCCGCCGCCGAACACCCAGACGCCGGCGTCCTTCGCCGCCTGGACCACCGCGTGCGACGCATCGGACACTGCCTGCAGATCCCCGTCGGGAACGACCATGGCGTCACTCGGGAACGAGATCAGGTACTTCGTCATCGCGTCGACTCCTTCATCGCGCTCTTCTTCACCGACCTGATTCAAGGCTCTCACGTTCGGCCGCCGCGAGGATCGCATCGATCACCGTGTCGAAGACGATATCCCGGCGATCCCGGCCCGGTCTCACGAGTTCAGTTGCGCCAGCACTTCTGCCGCGGCTCGGTGGCCGGACCGAATCGCCCCGTCCATATAGCCGTTCCAGGTGTCGGAGGTTTCCGCGCCCGCCCAGTGCAGACGCCCGATGGGATCGGAAAGGGCGGCGCCGTACTGCGTCCACACGCCGGCACCGAGTCGGCCGCCGTAGCAGCCGCGGGTGTACTCCTCTGCCATCCAGTCTTGTTCGAGGTAGTCCACAGGTTCACCGGCGGCAGGGCCGAACAGCTTCGTCAGCGTCGCCACGGCCGAGGCTCGGCGCTCGGCGGGAGTCCGGAGCGCAGCGGTGCGGGCGTGGGCGCCCTCGAAGAATCCGACGAGGACACCGCACGAGCCGTCGGCGGGTGAATTGTCCAGGGTGATACTCAGCTCGTCGTCCAAGTTGAAGGCGAACCCGTTGAGTCCCGCCTCCCGCCAGAACGGCGTCGGGTAGGCAATCTGAACCTTGATCACCGATCCCATCGGGATCTGCTGGGTGAGGCCGTCACGCGAACCGGGAAGCGCGGGCCGGTACCGGAGGCGGCCGGCCAATGTCGGGGGGATAGCCACGATTGCCTGTGCAGCGGTAACGGTTCCGCCGTCGAACTCGACGCGGACCCCACTGTCGTCGTGGGTGATCGTGTGAACCGGACTGTTCAGCCGGATCACCTCGTCCCCGAGCTCCGCGGCGAGCCGCTCGGAAATCTGATGTGTGCCACCGACGACACGCAGCTCCTGGGCACCACCCGTGGTGCCGACGAGAACGTCGATCATGCCGCCGGACTTGATATAGAAAAGAAAGTGCAGCAATGACATCTCGGCCGGTTGGGCGGAGAACGGGGCGGGCACGACCGCCGCCCAGAATGCCAGCGCCTCGGGGTCGTCGGTGTGGGTGCGCAGCCATTCGTCCAGAGTCTGGCGGTCCAGTTCGGA
The DNA here is from genome assembly GCF_019378875.1 of Rhodococcus sp. USK10. Taxonomy (NCBI): domain Bacteria; kingdom Bacillati; phylum Actinomycetota; class Actinomycetes; order Mycobacteriales; family Nocardiaceae; genus Rhodococcus; species Rhodococcus sp. USK10. Next base: position 4,568,890 of record NZ_CP076048.1, on the reverse strand, counting down.
GGCGGCGGGTGATGCCCACGGCGACGACAGCGACACCGTGCCGGCCAGCCCCTCGAGTTCCTGCTGGAGCCGGCCGACCTCCACCGCCGCGCCATCGGAGAGACCGAACGTCGCGTCGGAGTACCTGGTGACCTTCCCCTTGTAGAGGGTGACCGCGTCGCCGTCGTCGTAGGTCGGGAACGTCTCGAGTCCGAGTTCGCCGATCAACTTCAACACCTCGGTCTGGGTCCGGCCGATCCACTGACCACCCATCTCCACCGGGACGCCGCCTGCCAGGTGTCCGCCGAGGTTGCGCCCGGCCACCCGATCGCGTGCTTCCAGTACCGTCACACTGCGTCTGGCAGCGGCCAGGGCCCTCGCCGCCGTGAGTCCGGCAAGCCCTGCGCCGACTACGACAACATCACAATCCGTCATCCCAATCCCTCCAAAAGTCGGTCGGTTGTCCGACCGTAATCTAGGTCACAGCATTCCGGTGTGCAAGAGTGGTGTCGAAACGGCGGGTGACATCGAGGAGGAGAGCGGTGGCCTACGTCAAGGCGGCAGAGCGCGAGGCACAGATCATCGCGGCGGCGATCAGGGAGTTCAGCGAGAGGGGCGTGCCCGGAACGACCCTTCGCGCTGTCGCCGGGCGGGCCGGCATCCCCCTCGGCACGCTGCACTACGTCTTCTCCAGCAAGGACCAGCTGCTTCGTGCAGTCATCACGACCGTCATCGCCGAAATCTCCGAGACGCTCCGCGCCGAACTCGATGCAGACAGGGGCGTGGAACACGCACTGCGCCACGGGGTGGGCAACTTCTGGAACAAACTGGTCACGACCAGGGTCGGGCTGCAGATCATGCAGTACGAACTCATCACCTATTCACTCCGGAGCGATTCCGCCGGGGGGCTGGCCCAGCTGCAGTACGAGCGCTACGGCGCGCTCGTCACCGAGTTCTGCGAGCGGGCCGCGCAAGCGGCAGGGGAACGCTGCGCCATCGGCTTCGACACCCTCGGCCGCATGGCGCTGGCCCAGGTCGACGGGTTGATCCTGCAATACATCGCGAAGCCGGATCCCGACCGCGCTCGACGCGACCTCGACCACGCGCTGAACATGCTCGTTCTCTACGCCGACCCGCAGCCGGTCGCGCGCACGAAGCCACTGAAGGCCGACACCGCCTGAGGTTCGGATCCGGGACGCTATTGCGTTCGGGTGGACCTCGCTCTACTTTGATTCGTACGGCTGTCCGACTTAGAAATTACGGTCGCGGCCGCGGCACTGGATCATCGACAACCCCGGAGTGAGACCGATGGCGCACAGCCCGAACGACAAGCAAGCAGCCACTATCGACACCAGCGTCGCCGTGGTCGGCGCCGGAATGTCGGGTCTGATTGCGGCCAGAGCGCTGCATCGACAGGGGATCGACGTGCTCGTTCTCGAGTCTGCGGACCGACCGGGAGGCCGGATGATGGCTGAAACCTCGGCTTTGGGCTCGCGGCTCGATCTGGGTGGGCAGTGGGTCGGCCACGGACACCACCGGTTCTCGGCGCTGGCCGCCGAACTCGGGGCCACCGTGTTCCCCATGCGCACACCGAAACGGCCGACCGTCGTCGGCGACGCCCGCACCATCTCGGCCGTGAGTCCGTCGATGCTGACGGCCGCTGCCGTTCTGCTGTCCTGGGAATTCCGGGCGAAGCGGGGAGCGCCGAAGCGATGGAACTCGACGACCGTGCAGGAGTGGCTCCGCACGGTGCCGACGGTCAAAGCCCGTCGACTCCTCGAAGTGGTCGTCGAGGTGTCGACGACGGCAGACCTCGACCGCCTCTCGATGGATGCGTTGGCCAAAATGATTCACTACCAGGGCGGACTCTCCACGATGTTGTCGACGAACGGCGGCGCACAGGAGAGTCTGATCGTCGAGGGTGCAGGAACCCTGACCGACAAAATTGCCGCCGAACTCGGACCACGGGTCCTCACGAGCAGTCGAGTGACATCCATCAGCCGAGACGACACAGGCGTCGTCCTCCGTACCCACTCGGCTCTCATCCGAGCGTCCAAGGCGATCGTGTCGACGCCGCCACCGGTGTCGGCCGCGATCGCCTTCGACCCTCCCCTTCCGGCAGGTCGGCGGCGCCTCGAGCAAGACATGTACATGGGATCGGTGTTCAAAGCGGTCGCGGTCTACGAGCGTCCTTTCTGGCTCGCTACCACTGATGCCGAATTCCTGTTTCTCGACGGCCCCGGGTTCGCGGTCTTCGATACCTCCCCACCCGGCGGTCCGGGCCACCTGTGTGTGCTGGTGGGCGGTCGGAAAGCTCGCGAACTCGATCGACTCGACGAAGCCGGCCGCAGGCAGGCGATCCTGGGACCCCTCGCCGCTGCGGTCGGGTCATCCGACATCCTGCAGCCGGCAAGCTGGCACGAAAAGTCGTGGCACCTCGACGAACACGCCGGCGGGGGATATCTGGCGCTACCGTCCGCAGGCAGCACGGTGGGAACGTTCCCATTGCCTTCGGATCCGATCGACGACATTCACTGGGCCGGGACCGAGACGGCGAGCGAGCACGCCGGTTACATCGAGGGGGCCATCGAATCAGGCGAGCGAGCCGCTCGCGAAGTCGCAGAAGCCATTCGGCTGGTGGACCACCGCTGACCGCCACCGGACGCGAGCAAGTGCGTCGACAGGCCGAATTCGTCGCGGACGTACCGGGCAATCCAGAAGACTGGGATCCACCACCAGATACGACGAACGGAGGGCCCACGCCTTGCCCGCATCCGTTGGAAGATGGCTCTCCGAGCGCCTCCGCTCCGGCGTCAGCGTGCTCGTGGCTGCCGTCGCGGCGATGCTCCTGGGCCCCGTCGGAATGTCGTCGATCGGTTTCGCCGACGCGAGCGTGATCGTGCTCTTGGTCTACCTCGTGACATATCTCGTGGCCACGGTCGCGGCGTTCTCCCTGGCGCCGGATGCGGTCGTTCAGCAGTGGGCCGAACGCGAGAGCCGCGGGACCGTACTGCAACGCTATGTCCTGGGCACCGCTCCCGGGCCGGGGGTGTCCCTCTTCATGGCGGCGATCGCACTCGCGGTCGCGGTGGTGTGGCTGCCCGGCCGTGGCGGCGGCGCACTGCCCGACCCACTCCGGATCGGCATCGCCGTCGTCCTGGTCGTCGTGTCCTGGACCTGTGTGCTGGTGTCGTTCGCGGTCACCTTCTACGCGGACAACGTCGTCGAGCAGGGCCACGCTCTGGGTTTTCCCGGCGGGTCGCCAAGGTGGGCCGGCTACGTCTACTTCGCCGTGTCCGTGATGACGACCTTCGGGACGACCGACGTCGACGTGACCTCCGATGCCATGCGCCGGACGGTTGCGGTGAACGCAGTGATCGCGTTCGTCTTCAACACCGTGACAGTGGCGACGGTCGTGTCCGTCCTCGCCGCCTCCTGAGGAGGAGTTACGTCGATTGCCGCTCCTCCACGACCCAGGCCGCGACCTGGGCTCGCGAGTTGAATCCGAGTTTGGTGAGTATGTGTTCGACATGTCCCTGCGCGGTGCGTACCGAAATCACGAGCCGGGCGGCGATGGCCTTGTTGGTCAGCCCTTCGGCGATCAGCTCGGCGACCTGTCGTTCACGTTTCGTCAGTTTCACCGATCCGGAGGGTCCGGAATCTTTCTGGAGCCGTTCGCCGAGTGCGTATGAAACGGCCGAATCGAGATCCATCTTCCGGCCTTGATGCTGTGCGTCCTGGTAGTCCTTTTCGGTGAGCATTCGGCGGACTGACCGTTCGCACTCGTCGTGATGAACGAGCAGGTCGGGGACGAAAACCGAAGTGCTTCCCACTGCGTGACCGATGGCTTCGGCGGCTCCCATCAAAATGCAGGCGCGCTTGGGATCGGTGCCGCCGGCGATCCACGCGAGAGCTTCGAGGCTGTTGGCGCAATTGACCGGATCGTCGACGAGACGGCTGAGCCGCAGCCCCTCCTCGAGCAATTCGGTTGCACGACGCCGTTCGCCCTGTCGCCACTGCGCAACCGCCATGACCCACAGGACGTAGGCCCGGTACACGGATTCGCCGTGACGATCAGTGATCGAGAGGGCTTCTTCGTAGCAGTCGACCGCCCGGCGAGGATCGTCGTCGAGCAGCTCGTAGGTCAGACCGAGCAACGTGAGCGTCTCGACGTGTATGACCAACTCGCGCTCCGCTTCTCGAAGCACAGTGAGGGCCCCCTCGAAACCGGTACACGCGCGCACGAGATCACCGTTGAAGATCCCGAAGACGCCGTCCGCGTGATCGACGACGGCGTGCGCGACGGGATCGGGCACATGGTCGGCCAGGGCATGCGCCTGCTCGACGAGGGCAGCAGCTCGCTGATGGTCCCGTTGCTGTTCGGCCATCAGGCAGTTGGCGTAGAGCGCTTTGACCGTCACGATCGTCGGCGGCAGATTCGGTGACAAGAGGAATCGGTCGAGCCATCGCCGTGTCTCGCTGAGCAGACCGCGGGTACTCCAGAGCAGGGACACCGCAGTCGCGATCTGCAAGCCTTCCTCGACGTCGCCCTCGGCCAGGCAGAACTCCATGGCATCCCGCAAGTTCGGCTGTTCGCGGTTGAAGCGGGCGAGCCATTCGATCTGCCGCGGGCCGATGAACTCAGCTTGAGCGGTCCGGGCCAACTGACGGTACCAATCCCGGTGCCGTCGACGCAGGTTCGAATAGTCGCCGGTCTGCTGAGCCTTTTCCCGGCCGTAGTCGCGGAGAGTCTCGAGCAGCCGGTATCGCACCGTGACGCCCTGGTCCTCCCGGTTCAGGATCGACTTGTCGACGAGCGATGCCACCGCGTCCAGGAGGTCCGGTGCGTCGCTGTCTGCACCGCATACTTGTTCTGCCGCATCCAGTTCGAAGCTACCCGCGAATACCGACAGTTGTTCCCATGCGCATTGCTCTCGCTCGGTGCAGAGTTCGTAGCTCCAATCGAGACACAACCTCAGCGTCTGTTGGCGCGAGGGCGCCCCCGCGGCTTCCGCGCGTCAGCAACGCGTAGCGGTCGCTCAGGCGTTGCAGGATCTGCTCGGGTGACATCGCCCGCAACCGCGCCGCCGCCAGTTCGATCGGTAGCGGCAACCCGTCCAATCGACGGCAGATTCGGGTCACCGCGGTCTTGTTGGTCTCGGTCAGCGCAAAGGCCGGTAGCGCGGCGGTGGCGCGTTCGGTGAACAGCGACACGGCGTCGTAGCGGGGAAGACCCTGGAGTGACGGCTCGCGATCCGGGTCGGGGACCGTCAGCGGTGGAACGCGCAAGGTCGCTTCACCGCCGATTGTCAGGGGTTCCCGGCTGGTCGCGAGAACACGCAGGCGGGGGCTCTGTTGCAGCAGTGCCGTCGCGAGGTCAGCCACGGCGTCGACCACTTGTTCGCAATTGTCCAGTATCAGCAGAAGTTCTCGCGAAGAGAGGAAGTCCAGCAGGACTTCACGAAGAGACCGAGCCGTCTGGTCACGCAATCCGAGGGTGGTGGCGACGACGTCGATCACCAGAGACGGGTCGCGAACCTCCCCGAGTTCGACGAGCCATGCCCCGTCGGCGAATTCGCGCTGCATTGCCGTGGCGACGCGTATCGCCAGACGGGTCTTCCCGACCCCGCCTATTCCGGTCAACGTCAGCAGCCGCGATGCTGCCAGTAGATTCTTCGCCTCGGTGAGTTCGTGCCTGCGTCCGACGAAGCTGGTCAATTCCAGAGGTAGGTTGCCCGTCCGGTGGGCGGCGGAACCGAGGGACGTGCGCGACGGAGAACGTGGCAGCGGCTCCGGTGTGGGGGTGTCCGGTGACGCGTTCAGTGCCATGACGTCGGCGGGCAAGCCGCGGCGGAGCTGGACGTCGCGCAGCTTCTCACCGAATGCGGCGGCAGAGGGTGGCCGGTCCTCGGGTCGGCGGGCCATTGCCTCCTCGATCACGACGGTGATGTCGTCCGCGATCCCCTGCTCCCGAAGATCCGGTGTCGGTTCGGTAGTGATACGGACGAACTGGGCCACCAGCTGTTCTCCGCTGCGCCGCTCGAACGCTGCATGCCCGGTGATCGCACAGAACAGGGTCGCACCCAGCCCGTAGATATCCGACGCCGGACTCGCGGACGCGCCGCCGAAGACCTCGGGTGCGGTGAACGCGGGCGAACCCGTGACGATGCCCGTCGCCGTTTCGAAGCCCCCGGACATGTGGGCGATCCCGAAGTCCGTGAGAGCCGGCTCGCCGTATTCGGTGAGGAGGACGTTTGCGGGTTTCACGTCACGGTGGACGATGCCCTGCCGGTGTGCGGTCTCGAGCGCACCAGCGAGCTTGACCCCGAGGTGCAGCACCTCGTCCGCCGACAGCGGGCCGTGCCGTCGGATCCGAGTGTCCAGGGAGCCCTGCGGGTGGTAGGGCATCACGAGAAACGGATCGCCGCTTCCCGTGATGCCGACTTCGAGCACGGTCACGATGTTCGGATGGCCGGTCAGACGACCCATCGCGCGCTGTTCCCGGAAGAATCGTTCCCGACTCTCCTCCGCGAGATCCGTGGTCAGAACCTTGACGGCGACGGTCCGGTCGAGCGTGGCCTGCGTGCACCGGTAGACGACGCCGAAGCCTCCGCGCCCGATCTCCTGGGCGTCGTCGAATCCGTCCGCAGTCAACTGCGCGGTGGCCGTCGGGTCCACATCGCGTCGGGTCTCGAACGGATCGTCATCGGCCACTGCTAGGTCGATTCATCCGAGCCATGTCGCCGGTTCAGCACCACTTACCTCTCGAGGACGCCTCCCCAGGATATCGCCGACGACGGGCAACAGCGGTGACGTTTGCGCGCCGGAGACATCGTGAGCGCTCGCTGCGCGACGACGACACGCTGGTGATCACCCGTTTTGGGCGATGCGAGCGGGACCGCGAGTGCCGAGGCTGGAAGCGGGTTCACCGTCAACCAACCCATCGGAGGAAATCATGGCCCTCGATACATTCGCCCTGCTCGCGGCGGTCTATGACTCGCAAGACGCAGCGATCGCCGACTACGACGCCGTGCACGATCTCTACGTCGAGGCGGACCTGATCGATACATACGATGCGGCCGTCATCACCCGGACCGAAACTGGCAAGGTCAAGATCGTCAAGAAACATGAGCAGCCGACCCGGCAGGGAGCGTGGGGTGGGCTCGGCATCGGCCTGGTTGGAGGTGCACTGGTTGCCCTGTTCCCGGCCGTCGGGCTCGGTGCCGGGTTGTTGCTGGGCGGTGCCGGCGGCGCCGGTCTCGGGGCACTCGGCGGGCACGTCGCCGCCGGGATGAGCCGCTCCGACCTCAAGGACGTGGGTGAGCTACTCGACGACGGGGACAGCGGACTGATCGTCGTTGCGGCGACGGACCTCGAGGCGCGGGTCGAGAAGGCGCTCGAACGCGCATCCAAGGTGACAAAGAAGCAGCTCGAGGCGGACACGGAGCGGGTCGGCAAGGAGATCGACGAGGCGTCCAAATCCTGAGATCCGGCGCCTGAACCGCGTATTGCGCGTGGCATCCGGCGCAGCCGACCCACCGTAGTGGCACCCCCGCTCGTAGTGTGCACCACAGACGCAAGGAGGCCCCATGACCAGCACGATGAAGGCCGCGGTCGTCAAAGAATTCGGACGGCCGCTGACCATAGAAGAGGTGCCGATTCCGACGCCGGGCCGCCATCAAGCGCTGGTGAAGGTCGAGACGACCGGTGTTTGCCACACCGACCTCCACGCCGCGGACGGAGACTGGCCGGTCAAGCCCGCCCCACCGTTCGTCCCCGGCCACGAGGGCTACGGGACGGTCGTTGAACTGGGCGAGGGCGTGGACGACCTCGAGATCGGCGAGCGGGTCGGGAATGCCTGGCTGTGGTCCGCCTGTCTGGACTGCCGGTACTGCCGCACGGGTTGGGAAACCTTGTGTGAGAAGCAGATCAATGGCGGATACTCGGTCAACGGATCTTTCGCCGAGTACATGCTGGTGGACTCGCGCTTCGCGGCGCGTATTCCGGACGGTTCCGACCCGGTGGAGGTGGCGCCGATACTCTGCGCCGGTGTGACGGTGTACAAGGCACTGAAGGTCACCGACCTCGAGCCGGGTCAGTGGGTGACGATCTCGGGAATCGGAGGCCTCGGTCACGTCGCGGTCCAGTACGCGGTGGCGATGGGGTTCAGGGTGGCCGCCGTCGACGTGTCGGATTCGAAGCTCGAACTCGCCCGGAACCTCGGCGCGGAAGTCCTCGTGAATGCGACCGAGGAGGATCCGGCCGCTCGAATTCAAGCGGCAACCGGCGGAACCGACGGCGTGCTGGTCACGGCTGTGCATCCTGCCGCGTTCGGGCAGGCCATCGCAATGGCCCGGCGGGGTGGGACGATCACTTTCATTGGTCTGCCACCCGGGGATTTTCCCGCTCCGATCTTCGACACCGTCCTCAAGGGGCTGACCATTCGGGGGTCGATCGTCGGCACTCGGCAGGACATGCGCGAGGCACTCGACTTCTATACGCGCGGGAAGATTCATCCGACCGTGCACACCCGCAGACTCGACGAGATCAACGACGTCTTCGACGAGTTGCGCCAGGGCACGGTCGACGGCCGCATCGTGCTGCAATTCGCATGAATGCGGTCAAGTCCTCTATTCCCGCATCAGCATCAGGGCGGCTTCCCGCTCGAGGTCGAGGTACGGTTCACCGCTGACATCGATCGCGACCCGGTTGATCGTGCCGCCGGTGAAACGATGGGGTGATTCGCCGGGGTAGTCCTCGGTGATCGGCTCGCCCGGGTGCCTGCCGACGTACAGCCCCGCACCGGCGATCGCGAACGCCCCCATCTGGGTTCTGATCCGGCCCTCGCCGACCTTCCGATCCCCATGGAAGAGGGACAGTGTTCCCAAGGTGGCGGCAGGTTCCTGCTCGTCCTTGTCGAAGGACGCGGACAGAATCAGGTCGGTGCCGGTGGGGACGTCCTCGGAGCCGACGATCATTTGTTCGTCGCTGCCCACGAAGTTGTTGACGTAGTGCAGTCGGTTGTCCTTCACGTACAGTGCGTGCCCGCCGAAGCGGGATCCGATCGCGAAGAGCACGCCCTCGGCGCCCGGCTCGGGGATGTCGACGAGCGCCCCGATCACGAAGGACCGCCCGCGGGTGTTGACCGCCTGCCATTCGGACACCGCGGCCACGTCCGGGTAGTACACGTACCGGTCGCGGGCAGCGGCCAGTTGGGGGCGGGGCGTGCCCATGATTTCGACACCCGATCGATCGTCGAGTGGAAACGCCAGGTTCGCGCCGGCCTCGGCGAACCAGATGTTCACCAATTCCCGCAGCTTGTCCGGGTGCTCCGACGCCAGGTTGTTCACCTCTGCCCGGTCGACATCGGTGTGGTAGAGCTCCCACTCGTCTTCGTTGAAGTGGCCCCACCCGGCGATGGTCGGGTGCGTCGTGACGGCCTTCCAACCCTCGTGCCAGATCGATCGCGAGCCGAGCATCGAGTAGAACTGGGTCCGGCGCGCCGAGGGCGCGGACTTGTCCTCGAACGTGCCCCGCATGCTGACGCCGTCGAACTGGGCCTGGGTGTGGCCCTTGATCGTCTCGGGTGGTTCGACGCCGATCAGGTCCAGGAGCGTCGGCACGATATCGATCGCGTGATGGTACTGGTCACGGATCTCGTCACGCGCCTTCGTTCCGGCAGGCCACGAGATGATGCACGGGTCCGCGGTGCCGCCGTTGAACTCGTAACGCTTCCACATCTTGAACGGGGTGTTGAACGCCATCGCCCAACCGTTCGGGTAGTGGTTGTACGTCTTGGGTCCGCCGAGATCGTCGAGCTTCGAGAGGTTCTCCGCGAGGTCGTCCGGGATGCCGTTGGCGAACTTCATCTCGTTGACGGAGCCGTTCGGGCCGCCCTCACCACTCGCGCCGTTGTCGGAGACGACCACGATCACGGTGTTCTCCAACTCGTCGTTCTGCTCGAGATAGTCGAGCACCCGCCCGATGTGATGATCGGCGTGGGCCAGGAAACCCGCGTAGACCTCGGCCATCCGCGCGAACAGCCGCTTCTCGTCGTCGCCCAGCGTGTCCCACGGGCGGGTGTAGTCGAGTTCCGGGAACGGCTGCCCCGCGGGTCCCGACCGGGTGTCGGGGGTGCCGATCGGATTGATCGGCGGCAGCTCGGTGTCCGCCGCGACGATGCCCATCTCCTTCTGCCGGGCAAGGGTCTGCTCACGGACCGCGTCGTAGCCCATGTCGAACTTGCCCTCGAACTTCGCGATCCACTCCTCCGGGGCGTGATGCGGAGCGTGACACGCACCGGGCGCGTAGTAGAGGAAGAACGGCTTCTCCGGCGCGATGACCTTGGCGTCCTTGATGAACTCGAGGGCTTTGTCGGTGATGTCGTCGGTGAGGTGGTAACCGTCCTCCGGCGAGCTGGGCTGGTCGACGGGGTGGTTGTCGTAGACCAGATCCGGATACCACTGGTTGGTCTCCGCGCCGAGGAACCCGTACCAGCGCTCGAAACCACGCCCGGTCGGCCAGTTTCGTCGGGTCGCCGCCAGGTTCATCTCGTCCGTCGGGCACAGGTGCCATTTGCCCACCATGTATGTGTTCCAACCCCGCTCACCGAGGATCTCCGAGAGCATGCCGTTCTCCGGCGGGATCGTGCCACTCGCATTGGGGAATCCGATCGACGCCTCCGTGATGCAGGCCATGCTGTTACGCGTGTGGTTTCGCCCGGTCAGCAAACAGGACCGCGTGGGCGAGCACAGCGCCGTGGTGTGCCACTGCGTGTACCGAACCCCCTTCGCAGCGATCCGATCGATGTTCGGCGTCTCGATCGGCCCGCCGTAACAACCCATTGCCGAAAATCCGACGTCGTCGAGCACGATGTAGAGCACATTCGGCGCTCCGTCAGGGGCTCGAGGGGGCTCGAACGGCGTCCAATCCGGGACCGAATCCCGAATATCGACGTTGACCACACCGTGAAATGGCTTGACCATGATGCGCCTCTCCTCGCCTACACTCCTGGTGCCAGCCTCGACACTCGTGCGCCCGCACACCTCACCCGACACGGGTGAACCCGAACCCACCTACTGTTTGCGGATGACATCCGGGAACCGGTAGGAGTCGTCGAGGATCGTCCGGTCGGGGACGTACGCGCGGATGATCAGGTAGAACTCGCCGTCGGGTTCGGGTAGCCAATTCGCCTGTGCAGCAAGGTCACTCGGCTCCTGGTGCGCCAGGTGCAGGGTGAGTGTCCCGTCGTGGAACACGAGGTCGCCGGCGTCGAGGTCGACGGTACCGAGGTTGACACGACCACCGGGGGGCGCCGGCGAGCATAAACGCGTCCTTGTCGTACATGGTCAACGACCAGAGCCCGCCACGGCTTCGATCGACCGGCGGCAGGTCGAGGAGCGCGCGGTACGACTCCCCGGAGCGGTGCAACGCGACCAGTGTGCGCGCTTGATCGGCCATCGGGGTGTCGGAGTCACTCATCCGGGGGAAGCTGCGCGGAATCACCCCGGCCACATTGGTCGGCATCCGCAGGACGCCGACGAACCCGGCGGGCTCGTTCCCCTCCCAGGTGGGTCCGACGAGCAGGAACTTGCCGCCGGGTGTGCCTGCGGCCGAGCCCAGTTGGTGCACGACGTCGGTGAGAACGTCGACGATCCGGACGGTCCAGTAGTGGCCGGCCGGAACGTCGGTGGGGGTCTGTACGACCACGGCGTTCCGCGTCAGATCGGCGAACCCGACGCCGTAGATCGTGTCGTTGTTCGGTGAGACCACCCACCGTTGCGCAGGACTCATGTAATCAGCCAGCGCTCCGGTGCGGTTCTTCGGTGCGCCCGGCAGGATCCCGAGTGCAGGCCTGCCTTGCCGTCCACGAGGGCCCACATGGACGTGCGGCCGAACGTGTCCACTGCCGGGTATCCCCAGTAATAGACGACACTGGCGAGCGCCTTCACATAGCTTTCGCCCGCCAGTGCGGCAGGAACCCCCGCGGACCGGGCCAGCCCGGCGTGCGCGGGCGTGAACGCTCTGGCGACGTCGTCGAACGAAGTTCCCATCCGAACACCGTGGCCCCGCGGCGTCCGCCCGGCCATCACCCATGCCGGGTGAAAGGTCATTTCATGAAGACGGTGCCCCCGCCACCATCCTTGGTGGTGTCCCGCGGCTGCCCTTGCCACTGCGTGCACCAGTCCCCGAGGGGATTGCTCGGCGCGTCGAAATCCCAGTGCGGGGCGTCCTGGAACGGACCACAGGTAGGTTCCTTGGGCGGCGTGGAGGACGGCGCCGACGGCTGATTGACGACCGTCTGCGCGGGCATCGCCGCCGCCGCGAGCGACATTCCCGGACCGACCAGGGCGAAGCCCGCCGCAACGGATCCGACCACGATGACATTCTTGACGACGTTCATGACGACCTCTCGAGGTTGCTGTCGCTGTCCCACATCACCTCGGCGTGGCGCGCCATCCACACGTGGGACTTCCGCCTACCGCACCGGATGTGACGAGAGCGCCGAGAACGCACACCACGGATGCACGCAAGGCGTGGACTAGGGGTGCTCCCAGCCTTGGGCGAAGCGGGGCACATATCGAACATACTCCGACGCAAGACCGTTCATTTCAGATCCTCAGCGAACACTCAGAAATGGCAGTGAATCACTGACCCACGCGCAGGCGTCTCAGGGCCGGGAAACAGTCCGCGCGTCATCGTCGTAAATCAACTGCACCACTGTACTTTTCGGGAATTCTGAATTGCTGCCAGGAGATTCACAGGTTCATGACAGGCGACCACCAGGATGCGGGCCTGCACTGGGGTGGTGCACACCCCGACCAGAGGGTGCACCAGCCCACCTCTCCGGTGGGTTTGCCGGTGAAAGGATCGATGATGATCACACACTCCCTGGCGACAGGAACACGGCGACGTCTGTCGAGAATCGCCGTCACAGCGGCACTCGCAGCCGTTCCGCTGGCCGCGGTCACCGCGCCGGCATTCGCTGCCACCACTACACCAGCGCAAGTACAGGTGGACCGAGGCTGGCACGACGGGACCCACCACGACAACCAGCGCGAGAACTGGCAGGACACCGGCTCCTGGTCCCCACAGACCGACAATCAGACCCCCGCCCCGACCACCAACCCCTTCGCCGGACTGCTCGCGACCAATCCCTTCGCAGGGTTGTTCGGGTCCAGCTGACGCCTGGTAAGTGGAACACGAAAGTGAGGGGAGGTCCGATGGCTGCTGTGGTGGCTGACGGTGCGGAAATGCGCGCAGCGCCGTCGAACACACCGCCGGTGCGGCGGAATCAGCTGTGGTGCTGTCGAGTTCGGCCCGGCAACGTCTCGATGATCGACCGCACCGCCGCGGCCGACAAGACCTCCCGGCACCCCGGACCCCTCGCGGCGTTACCCGGCCCCGAACGCGAGGTCCGCGGGGATGGTCTCCCCCCACGAACGACGAGCACCACCACGACAACGATGAGGAGGGTCGCGATGCGGGACGAGGCCGAGCGGCTTGCCTGCGCCGATACCACCTCCCGGCGCATAATTACCCCGGTGGACGCCGCTATCTCGTCGCACCTTCGATCGTTTCCGCGGGCAGCCTGGACGTACATCCGGCGGGCACCCGGCACCTACGTCTGGCTGGCGATACTGCTGGTGACAACGGTGGTGGCGAGGCACCTGTCACCGGATGTGCTCCACGCGGTCTTGGGTAACCGCTCGACCAACCTGCACCACCTCGCCGAGGATCCCGTTCGAGTCCTGATCGCGAGCGCCTTCTGGCTCGCCGGCGGCGGGTGGATCACGTACTTCATCGTCTACAACATCTTCCACGTGCCGGCGGAGCGGTGGCTGGGGACGCTTCGGTGGTTGTGCGTGGTCGTGATCGCCCACGTTGGCGCCACCTACATCAGCGAAGGTGCACTGTATGCGGCGATCCGTCACGGCCGCGCCCCCGCCTCGGCGGTCGACACCCTCGACATCGGCGTCAGCTACGGACTGGCCGGGGTGGTCGCGATCCTCACCTACCGGATCGCGGCGCCCTGGCGCTACCTCTATCTCGCCGGCTCGCTGGCCTTCTTCGCGGTACCGCTGTTCGTGCACCTGACCTTCACCGCGATCGGACATTTCGCCGCCGTCCTCATCGGCCTGTGCTGCTACCCGCTGACCCGTGCCCGCACCGGCACCTGGTCGCCCGCCGACACGGTCCGACGGCTGCGCCGAGCTCACGGCGACCCGTAGGCGGCGTCATCACGGACACCGCTGCCCGGCACCGATCCGCGATCGGTGCCGGGCAGCGGGCCGAAACGTCTGCAACGAAGCGTGAGCTAGTTGAGCTTCTGTGGCACACCGTAGGTCGTGACGGTATCGCCCTTGGCCGTCACAGCTGTCGCGTACGGCCGGATGGTGACAGCCCCGAGCGCACCCGAGATGGAACCGTGTATGCCCTGCAACCGCACCGATGCCGCCGGACCGTCGAACGACTGGTTCTCCAGGAGCGGAACTGTGGTGATGCCGCCCGGCGCCAGGTCGATGTCCAGTTCCTGAGACGGAATGATGTCACCCGCAAGGTCGGCGTGGTTCGATGCGTTCAGGCTCAGCGAGGGTGTCGGGACGAGGCCGAGGTCGATTCCGTTACTTGCGCCGATCACAAATCCGAGGCCCGGCGAGTTGAGCACCACGGTGGCGCCGGACAGAGCGATCGGATAGCCGATCTGGTAGCCGATCGTGAGTTTGGTGCCCGTGAACTCCGCGGCATTCGGGCCGGTGATATTCACCCCGGCGTAACCGTTGTGAAAGAACTCGACGGACGTGGGCACGCCGTCCAACGGCGGAACGACCTGAAACTGGGTGTCACCCTGTAGGACCTCGATGCGATTGCCCCTCGCATCGACGACGGAGCTCGAATTATCCACGCCCGCAGACGCGGTCCCATTGCCCAGCACCATCGCAAGCGTCGCAACACCTGCGACTGCGAGGGCGCGGGTAAGACCGGTGTACTTCGAGCGAGATTTGCTGATGTTCGTCATACCGACCCCATTCGTTCGGAATTCTCTACGAAATACGTAGGAGCTGAGGGTAACCGGCGGTTCGACCTGCTGCTCGGGATACGGAGAAAACCGAAAATAACTCCCCACCAGCGCGATTACCCCTCTGCGCGCACGCCGACGGCTCCCGCCGACCTCTGGGGTCGCGGCCGGCGGGAGCCGACGAACCGGAGCTCTTCTCTCGCCTCGGAATGAGAGCCCGGTGCACTGACGTATCGGTTGCATCGATCATCATCAGCGACCGAATGCTATTCCACCGCAACGCTGTCCGCGAACTCTCCAATACCGATTCTCAGCGGGGTCACAGACACGCCCGCGTCCCGGCGCCTCTCAGCGTTCCCACAGGATGTCGCGTGCATACTCACCAGTTGACAGAAGGACCCAACCGGCCAAGGGGGTACGACAGACGCACATCGGAACCGTCCCACCACACCGCGAGCAGATAATGCCTTCTCTCCGAACAGTTTCGGCGCAACACAGCTCGCGAGACAGCGCTGCTTTCCCACGGGACGTCAAGACTCTCCGTCACCTCGGGGCGTGGTCAGGATACGGTGGTCACGTGGTCGATCACAGGTCTGTGCAATGAGGGTGCTGGTCGTCGAGGATGAACCCCGGCTGGCGCAGATGGTCCGTCGCGGCCTCGAGCTGGAAGGATTCGTGGTCGTCACCGCCGCCACCGGACCCGACGGGCTCTGGCACGCCACCGAGGAATCGTTCGATGTGATCGTGCTCGACATCATGCTGCCGGGGATCAGCGGGTATCAGGTCGTCCGAGAGATCCGGGCGAGGCAGAATTGGACGCCGATCCTGATACTGACCGCCAAGGACGGCGAGTACGACGAGGCCGACGCATTCGATCTCGGCGCCGACGACTATCTCACGAAGCCCTTCTCCTATGTCGTGCTGGTCGCGCGGCTGCGGGCGCTGGTCCGGCGCGGCGCACCCACGCGGCCGGTGGTACTCACCGCCGGCGACCTGAGCCTCGATCCCGGCCGCCGCCGGGTCACCCGCGGGACCGAGGAGTTGCAGTTGACCCGCCGCGAGTTCGGACTGCTCGAATACCTGATGCGGAACCCGGACACCGCGCTCACCAAGAGCGAGATTCTGCAGAACGTGTGGGACGCGAACTACGCGGGGGACGAAAACGTCGTCGAGGTGTATGTGGGGTATCTCCGTCGCAAGATCGACACCCCGTTCGGTACCCGCACGATCGACACGGTGCGCGGAGTCGGGTACCGACTCACGACCGGCTCTCCGGACAGCCCTCCTCCACCGGAAGCGTGACCACCACTCGCGTCCCACCGTGCTCGGCCGTGTCGATGAGCACCGAACCCCGATGCGCCGACACGATTTCTGCGACGATCGCCAGTCCGAGTCCGGAGCCCCCGTGGGCGCGGGAGCGGGCGCTGTCGAGTCGCACGAACCGCTCGAACACCCGCGCCCGATCGGACTCGGGAATGCCGGGTCCGTCGTCGTCGACGGTGACGCGCGCCTGGCGGCCGGATCGGGACACCTCGATGGACACGGTGGTGGCGGCGAATCGGACGGCGTTGTCGACGAGGTTGCGCACCGCGCGGGACAGCTGGGCGGCGTCACCGCGGATGCGGACCGGGGTGAGCACGGCGGTCACCGTGACGGTGGTGTCGGCGCGGGAGCGACGGACTTCGGTGTCGACGATGTCGTCGAGATCGACGTCGGCGACCCGCAGCGGCAATCCGAGTTCGTCGGCCCGGGCGAGCAGCACCAGGTCGTCGACGAGTAGCTGCATGCGGGTGGTCTCGGGACGCAGGGTTCCGCGGACCAGGTCGCGGTTCAGGACTTCGGGCCGCGCATCGGCCACGTCGAGGGCGGTGGTCAGCGTGGCAAGCGGGCTGCGCAGCTCGTGGGAGGCGTCGGCGATGAACCGCCGCTGGGCCGCGTGCCCGGCCTGGATGCGGCCGAGCATGTCGTTCATCGTGCGGGCGAGCGCGGCGATCTCGTCGCGTGGCCGCGGTACCGGGACCCGTTCACCGAGGTCGGTGGTCGAGATCGCGGCGACCTGGGTGCGGATGCGTTCGACCGACCCCAGCGATCGGCGCACCAGTTTGTAGGTCACTCCCGCCGCGACGAGGGCGATGACCGGTGCTCCCGCGGCGACGAGCCCGCCGACCGTGGCCAGGGTTGCTTCCACCGACTCCTCACTCGCGGCCACGATCACGGTGTAATCGCCGCCGACCCCGCGCGCCCCTTGCACGGTGGTCCGCAGATCTGCGCCGCCCGTCTCGTGCGAGACCAGACCGCGGACAGGCGCACCGCCCATCGGTGGATTCACCCCGGTGACCGGGAGCCCGAGATCATCCTGTGAGGACCGCACCACCGCGCCGGCGGTGTCGACGACCTGCACCAGGGCGATGCGTTGGTCGGTGTCGAAGAGTTCACTGTCGAGGTCGGCCGGTGGATCGGTGCGCAGTCCGACGGTGAGGTCGGCGGCGCGGCCGGTCGCGGCGTCGTCGAGGGCCGACAACAGGGTCCGGTCCAGGACGAACAACAGGGCTGCGGCGCCGAGCACCAATGCCACCGCAACCACCGCGCCGGCGCTCAGGGCCGAACGCAGGGCGAGCCCCCACCGCGACGGGGTGAGCCACACAGGTGCGCTGTTCATGGGGCCATCCTCCGCCACCGGCCACCCGCGGGCGAGAAACCGGAACGGCGCGCCAGGACCTCATGCTGCCCGTCCCGTCGTCGTCGCGCCGGTGGGGCCGACCGCGTGTGAGGGATCAACCAGTGAGGCACTGTGCACGCGATCAGAGGCTCGCCGCGTCCAGATGCCGTAGAGCGCGGAACCGATCAGGGCTGCGAGGCCGCCGAGAAGAATTCCGCCGATCACATCGGTGAGCCAGTGCTCGCCGAGGTAGAGGCGGGTGACCGCGACCACCACGGTCACCGTGAACGCCCCGGCAAGGAGCAGCCCGCGCCGGGCGGCCGGCAACCCGTGTCCGAGGATGACCGCGACCATGGTGAACAACACCATCGCTCCCGTCGCGTGCCCGGACGGGAACGAGTGGTCGGTCTCGAGGAGTACCTGGGACACGATCGGCGGGCGCGACCGCCCGACAATGGATTTGGTGACAGTCGACGCGAGCGCGGCAGCCCCGACGGTCCCGACGAGAATCAGTCCCGGGACGAGTGATCGTGCCCGCCGGGACAACAGCGCCCCCAGCACCACTGCGATGAGGACGGTCCCGACGGGGCCACCGGCGTCGGTGATCGCGATCGCCGGGCCGGTCACCCACTCCGACCTGTGATCGGCGAACCAGCCCAGCACAACGGGGTCCGCGGTGGTGACCCAGGCGCCGACCCTGACCTCGTAGGCCAACGCGATCAACGCCAAGGCCAGCCCGAGGATCTGCAGGCCGATCAGCGGTGGTGTCGCCGAACGCGGGTTCCTGCCCGCCACGGCCCGCCAAGTGGTTGCGGCCAGGAGCACAGCCGCTCCAGCCACCAGCAGCGAGACTGCAAGGGTGGCGCCGGTGCTTTGGTGCACGTCGGCGGCGGCGTCGTGGGCTCGTCCGATCAGATTGTCGTGGTGTCCATACGCGGATGCTTTCGGAAGCGAGAGAATTGGTGGTGCCTGTTTCACGTTCGCAGTATGGACGCCGGCCGCTGTGGGGGCGCTGAGAGCACAACCTGCGTCAGTCGGCACCACCAGAGGGACAACGCTTCTCAGCGTCCTCACAGCGCGCCGCGTACATACTCGGGCCTGTTGACCGAAATCCTCTGACGAATGGAGCTCCGACGCATTCACCAACCGCCCCCGCAGAGCCGATCGGGGTCACCCTGCGCGGTACGACGATGAGCCTGCTGCGAATCAACTACCGGCTGTCGCGTATCCCGTTGCGGTTCATCGAAGCCGTGATGACCCGATTCGACGAACAGGCGCCGATCCGGCTCGCCTACGAAGAGGCACTGATCGAATGTGATCGCGCCGCCGCCCAACTGCTCGGTGATCAGAACGCGGACAGGCGCGCGAACGACCTGCACCGGCATACCGTCGCTGTGCGGGAGGCGATTACGCGCGCAAACAGCCGGCGCGACCATCACGGCCTGATCCTCCTCGACGAGCAGCGCGATCGGTTCCACCGCCGACGCCGCCAAAGGCAGTTCGAGGGGATCTCCTGATAGCACCCGACCCGATCTCCATCCATTTCGCCGATGCGCGGCGCTGGAGGGCATTCCGGCGCTGAAGAGGACACGCCGACGGCTGCTGTCGCCAGGTGGTCGTGCGGGCCCACTGGTCGGGGCCAGCGGCTGATCACGTTCCAAGGTATGCCTTATAGACTCACGGCGGTGCAGAGTTGCCCATCCGTCCAGGTAGAGCGCCCCGGTGTGCCTTTCGTGCACGAGTTGGGCGGTTTCGGCGACGCCCCGGCACTGATCACGACGGACGAGACGGTCAACTACCGCGAACTGGCCGAACGAATCGCGCGGAAGGTCCCGCAGCTCGGCGCAGGCCGACGCCTGGTGCTGATCTGCGGCACCAATGACGTCGATGTGATCGTCACCTACCTCGCGGCCCTGTTCGCCGGTCACCCGGTGCTACTGGCACCGGGCGACAGTCCCGACAGCCTCGACGGCTTGATCGCCGCATACGGGCCCGACATCGTGATCCGCAGCGTGAACGGGAGCACGGTGATCGAGGAACGATGTACGGGATCCGCGCACCGACTGCACCCCGACCTGGCCCTTCTGTTGACCACCTCCGGATCCACCGGATCGCCGAAGCTCGTCCGTCTGTCGCACCGCAACGTGCAGTCCAATGCCGAGTCGATCGCGGAATACCTCGACATCCGAGGCACCGACCGCGCGGTGACGACACTTCCCATGCACTACTGCTACGGGTTGTCGGTCATCCACAGCCACCTGCTGCGCGGCGCCGCCCTGGTCCTCACGACCGACTCGGTCACCGACCCGGATTTCTGGGACCTCTTCCGGAGGCACCACGGCACCAGCTTCGCGGGTGTGCCCTACACCTTCGATCTCCTCGACCGGATCGGGTTCGACCAGCTGGATCTACCCCACCTGCGGTACATCACGCAGGCCGGTGGCCGGCTCGCGCCGGAGAAGGTGCGAGCCTACGCGGAATTGGGTCGACGCCGAGGCTGGGATCTGGTCGTCATGTACGGGCAGACGGAGGCGACGGCCCGGATGGCCTACCTGCCCCCGGAACTCACTGCCACTCACGCCCACACGATCGGCCGGCCGATTCCCGGCGGATCGTTCCGGCTCGAGCCGGTCTCCGACGCCCCGGTAGGCACCGGCGAGCTGATCTACGCGGGACCCAATGTGATGCTCGGTTATGCGCACACCCCCGAGGACCTCGGTATCGGCGACACCCTCCGCGGCGAGCTGCACACCGGTGATCTCGCCCGACGCAGCGACGACGGATTGTACGAGGTGGTGGGGCGCCGCAGCCGGTTCGCGAAAGTCTTCGGGCTGCGAATCGACCTACCGCACGTCGAGTCGGCGCTGACCGGGCACGGCCTGACGGCCTGCTGTGCGGGCGGTACCGATGAGCTGATCGTCGCCGTCCAGGACAGCCACGACGCGGCCGGTGTCCGGCAGTCGGCGGCACGGGCCTCCGGTCTTCCGGTCTCCGCCGTTCGGGTGTTCCTCGTCGACCAACTTCCCCGCACCTCCACCGGCAAACCCGATTTCCGGGCGGTCGCCGAGCTCGCACGCGCGGATCAGTCCGCGTCGGCCGCGGAACCCACGACGGCAGCTGACACCGCGGCCGTGCGGGCACTGTATGCCGACATCCTGCACTGCACGCAGGTCACCGACGACAGCACCTTCGTGAGCCTGGGCGGCGACTCGCTGTCCCACGTGCAGATGTCCCTGCGGCTCGAGAAGTTGCTCGGCTACCTGCCCGTGAACTGGCATACGACCCCGATCCGGGACCTCGCCCGTGAGCCGAGACAGCGCCGTCGATGGCGGACGGTGGAAACGAACGTCGTGCTGCGCGCGGTGGCGATCGTTCTGATCGCGGGCTCGCACATTCATCTGTTCACGCTGCTCGGCGGGGCCCACGTGCTCCTCGGCGTCGCCGGCTACAACTTCGCCCGGTTCCACCGCGGTGCCGCCGAACGGACCGAACGACTCCGCCACACGCTCGCGAGCGTCGCCCGAATCGCCGTTCCGAGCATGGTGTGGATCGGCGCCGTCATCGCCCTCACCGGGGAGTACCGCATCACCAGCGCGTTGTTACTCAACGGCGTCCTGGGTCCGGACGGGTGGTCCGTCGAGTGGAGATACTGGTTCGTCGAGGCGATCGTGTACATCGTTCTCGTCGTCGCGGCCGTGCTCTGCATTCCGTTCGCCGACCGCATCGAGCGCAGGAATCCGTTCTGGTTCGCGATGGGGTTCGTGGCGCTCGGCCTGCTGACCCGGTATGGCCTGGTCGACGTCGACGACGGCCGCAACCGCATCCTCACCGCGTCGGTGGTCTTCTGGCTGTTCGCCCTCGGCTGGGCCGCCGCCCAGTCGACGACGGTGTGGCACCGACTCTGCGTCACTGCGGTGATCGTGGCCACGGTTCCCGGATTCTTCTTCGGCGAGACACGGCGGGAAGTCATCGTCATCGGGGGACTCTGCCTGCTGGTGTGGGTCAGGTCCGTCCCCTGCCCCACTCTGGTGAGCCGGGTCGCCGGTGTGCTGGCGAGCGCTTCGCTCTACATCTACCTCACCCACTTCCAGGTGTATCTGCCTCTGCGCGACGATCATCCGTGGCTCGCGCTGGCGCTGTCGATTCTGGTCGGTGTCCTCTACTGGCAGGCAGTGACCGTCGTACTCCGGCTCCGGCGCCGACTCCGCTTTCGCCTGCCTGGCACCGCGCAGCCGGGATCGTCCCTACCCTCGAGGGCGTCGGTTCTCGTCTCACATCGACGCGTCGGTCCACCCGGCGCCCGAGTTTAGGTTTGCCAATCCTGCAAGTGGCATCATTTCCCTGGAGACAGCGGGAAAAGTTCCGCGTGGAGGAGGACGGACGATGAGGATTCGGATCGGATTGACGTCGGGAGTGGCACTCGCGACCGCGGCGGTAATGATGGTGTCAGGGTGCTCGAATTCCAGTTCGGACAGCGGAGCTGATTCCGGCGACGCCAACACGATCACGGTCTACAACGCACAACACGAATCGCTGACCCAGGAATGGGTCGACGCCTTCACCGCGGAAACAGGTATCCAGGTGGAAGTGCGCAACGGCAGCGACACCGAGCTCGGCAACCAGTTGGTCGCCGAGGGCGACAAATCACCGGCCGACGTGTTCCTCACCGAGAACTCCCCCGCGATGACGCTGGTGGAGAACGCCGGGCTCTTCACCGACGTGAACCAGGACGTCCTCGACCAGGTCCCGGCCCAGTACCGCCCATCGAGTGGCAAGTGGACCGGCATCGCGGCTCGTTCCACCGTCTTCGCCTACAACAAGGACATGCTGCCCGAGGACCAGCTACCGAAGTCGCTCCTCGACCTGCAGGACCCCGCATGGAAGGACCGCTGGGCGGCGTCCCCCTCGGGAGCCGACTTCCAGGCCATCGTCAGCGCCCTGCTCGAACTGAAGGGCGAAGACGCCACCCGGCAGTGGCTGGCCGGGATGAAGGACAACGTCCGCACCTACAAGGGCAACGGCACCGTGATGAAGGCCGTCAACGCCGGTGAAATCCCCGGCGGCGTGATCTATCACTACTACTGGTTCGGCGACCAGGACAAGACCGGCGAGAACAGCAACAACGTCGCGCTGCACTACTTCAAGAACGAGGACCCGGGCGCATTCGTCAGCGTGTCGGGAGGTGGCGTCCTGAAATCGAGCACCAAGCAGGATGCGGCGCAGCAGTTCCTGAAGTTCGTCACCGGACAGAAGGGCCAGGAGGTCCTGCAGACCGGGACATCGTTCGAGTACACCGTCGGCAGCGGTGTGCCCGCCAACCCGAAGCTGGTTCCCCTCGCCGACCTGCAGGCCCCGCAGGTCGACCCCGCGAAGCTCAACAGCCCGCAGGTCACCGAGCTCATGACCGAAGCTGGTTTGCTCTGAATCTCACACTGATCGGCCGCGGACGGTCGGCGGACGCGGACACCCCGCGCCGCCGAACCGCCCGGTCGAGCATGCCGCTCCCGCTGGCCGCCGCGGCGCTCGCCGTGGTGGCCGCGTCGTTGCTTCCGCTCGGATACGTGATCGTGCAGAGCATCGACACGGGCTGGGACACCGCGTCGGCGCTGTTGTTTCGGCCGCGGGTGCGCGAACTGCTCGGGAACACCGTGCTGCTCGTCGTGGTCACGGTACCGATCTGTCTCGTCGTCGGGGTTGCCGCAGCGTGGTTCGTGGGACGTACCGGCGTCGTCGGCGCCAAGGTGTGGGCTGTGCTCCTCGCGGCGCCGCTGGCCGTTCCGGCGTTCGTGAACAGCTATTCGTGGGTGACCGCGATACCGTCGCTCGGCGGACTGTTCGGTGGCGTCCTCATCTCGACGCTCTCGTACTTCCCGCTCGTCTACATCCCGACCTTCGCGACCCTGCGCCGCCTCGACCCCGCCGTCGAAGAGTCCGCCCGAGCCCTCGGCGCCGGCTCCTGGGCGGTGTTCTTCCGTGTCGTGGTGCCGCAACTGCGCCTGGCCATCGCCGGCGGCGCCTTGCTGGTGTCGCTGCACCTGCTCGCCGAGTACGGCGCCTTCGTCTTCATTCGGTTCGACACCTTCACGACCGCGATTTTCGAGCAGTACCAGTCGACGTTCAACGGCACCGCGGCCACCATGCTGGCCGGCGTCCTCGTGCTGCTGTGTCTCACCCTGCTGGTGATCGAGTCGGTGGTCCGGGGCAGTGCCCGCTATGCCCGGATCGGTTCGGGGGCCGCGCGGCGGGCCGTCCCCGTCGAACTCGGCTGGCGGTACTCGCCGCCCGTTCTGGTGTTCCTCGCCGGCCTGATCGCGCTGTCGGTCGGGGTTCCCGTCATCAGTGTCCTGCGGTGGCTCGTCATCGGTGGCAGCGCGGTGTGGAAGTGGGACTCCGTGTGGGCCGCGGTCGCGCAGACACTCGTCTTCGGGATCGTCGGTGCGGTGGTGACGTGCGTGCTCGCGTTCCCGATCGCCTGGATCTCCATCCGCCATCGTGGCCACTTCAGCCGTTTCCTCGAAGGCACTACCTACATCTCCAGTGCCCTGCCCGGCATCGTGGTGGCGCTCGCATTCGTCACGGTCACCATCCGCTACGTGCATCCGCTCTACCAGACCGTCTCAGTGGTGATTGCGGCGTACGCGCTGCTGTTTCTCCCCCGCGCCCTGGTCAATCTGCGGGCCGGTCTCGCTCAGGCTCCCGTCGGACTCGAGGAAGCGGCCCAGTCTCTGGGGGTGTCGCCGTGGGCGGCGTTCTTCCGGGTGACCCTGCGGCTGGCTGCCCCGGCGACGGCGGCCGGCGGAGCGCTGGTCTTCCTCGGGATCGTCAACGAACTGACCGCCACGCTGCTCCTCGCGCCGACCGGTACACGCACGTTGTCCATGCAGTTCTGGTCGCTGAGCAGTGAGATCGACTACGCAGGTGCGGCGCCGTACGCGTTGATCATGATCGTGCTGTCGCTGCCCATGACCTACGTTCTCTTTTCCCAGTCGAAAAAGGTAGCAGGACTATGACATACGCACTCGAGGTGGAAGGGCTCGACAAGTCGTTCGGTGCCGCGGCGGTGCTTCGCGACGTCGCCCTCACCGTCGAAGCCGGATCGACGACCGCCATCCTGGGACCCTCCGGATGCGGAAAGACCACGCTGCTCCGCCTCGTCGCGGGGTTCGACAAGCCGGACGCCGGCACCATCGCGCTCGGTGGCCGTGTCGTCGCCGGCGGCGGATGGACACCGGCGCACCGGCGGTCGGTGGGCTATGTCGCGCAGGACGGTGCGTTGTTCCCGCACGCCACGGTCGGCGCGAATGTCGGCTTCGGACTCCCCCGTCGGGCCCGCACCCACTCGAAGATCGCCGAACTGCTCGAGATGGTGTCCCTGGATTCGGCGTACGCCACCCGGCGTCCCGATCAGCTGTCGGGTGGGCAGCAGCAGCGTGTGGCACTCGCACGAGCGCTGGCGCGGGAACCCGAACTGATGCTGCTGGACGAACCGTTCTCCGCTCTCGACGCCGGACTGCGGGCCAACACCCGCAGGATCGTCGCCGACGTCCTGGCGAAGGCGGGCATCACCACCATCCTCGTGACGCACGACCAGCCCGAGGCCCTGTCGTTCGCCGACCGGGTTGCGGTGATGAGTTCGGGCCGGCTGGCCCAGATCGGCACGCCCCGCGAAATCTATTCCGCCCCCATCGACGTCCCCACCGCGGAATTCATCGGGGATGCCGTCGTGCTGGGAGCGCACGTCGAAAGCGGGCGTGCCCGCTGCGCACTCGGCAACATCGCCGTGACCGCCAACGGGGTGCGCGGCGATGCCCGAGTCATGTTGCGCCCGGAGCAAATCGAGGTCACGAGCGACGGTGCCGGAGTGTCGGGGACAGTTGTCGATGTCGAATACCTCGGCTCCGAGATGCTGCTCGGCATCCGACTCGACACACCCGACGGGGTCCTCCCCGAGCGAGTCACCGTCCGCCGCTTCGGCGCCACACCGCTCGCCCCCGGTGATCGCGTCGGCATCCGCGTCCTCGGTGAGGCCGTGGCCTACGAACCCTGAATCCCCAGCCCCTACAGCTCGTCATCGCCGACTCCCAGGCCACCGTCACGGCCTCGATCTCCGAGTGCACCGCAGCATTGCCGTCTCGTGTCGTGTCCATGAAACCAGTGTGCTGCCGGATTGTTTCGGTGCAGCCCGAAACGTCCCGGACCTATTCTGGTGCCATGGTCCGCCACTCGTCTGCCGACGGGGTCGCCGGTGACGCCGACGTCGCCCGGGTCGCCGCCTTGATCGGCGATCGGACCCGAGCCCGGGTCCTGATGGCGCTCGCCGACGGGCGCGCACTGCCCGCCGGCGTGCTCGCCTCCGAGGCGGGGGTCACCGTCATGGCCGCGCTACTCGACCAGGGGCTGCTCATCGGTGGGGACGGGCGCCACCACCGTGACGGTGCCGCCGTCGACCGCCTGTCCGCTCCCGGCGGCGACGTCAGTTACCGGCTGACCTCCCACGGCCGCAGCCGGTTGACCACCTTCGGCGTGGACCTGCCCGCGCCGGGCCGGGAACGGCGGGCGATCCGTTACTGCGTGGACTGGTCCGAACAGCGTCATCACCTTGCCGGACCGCTCGGCGCCGCGCTCACCGACCGCATGTTCGACCTGGGATGGCTACGCCGCACCGACCAACGACGGGTCGTGCATCTGACCGACGCCGGACGCCACGGCCTGCACGATACCTTCGGTGTGCCCGAGGACTGGGACGAGCGCGCCTGAATTATTCGACGGATCAACGAGTTCCGCGCCTGTCGCGTGTCACTGCTCCGCATCCGCGGACAGCGAGGCGAGCTGGTGCCGGACCGCGGCGGTGACGCGCTGCCGGTCGTCGGTGGCGAGGAGATCGAGCAGAGCGCCCCGCAGCACTGCCAACGCCGCGGTGCGACGGACCGCACCGGCCTCGCTGTCCTTCTCCGGCTGAGGTTGGCACGCGGCGAGGACGGCGAGCCAGTCGTCGACCGTCGAACGGGCGAACCCGGCCCACGCACCGTCGGGTTCGACGAGTGAGCGGGCGTACGCCTCCGTCCACAACCGCAGCAACGGTCGATGCTCCTCGGCGGCCAGCCACTCCCACACCCGCTCGACCGCCGCGGGCAGCCCGATCGGCTCCGCGCCCGCGGCCTGCCCGAGTCGGTCCAGCATCGCCAGTTCGTCGCTGCGGGCCTTCGCCAGCAGTGCGCGCACCAAGCCGTCCTTGTTTCCGAACAGGAACATCAGCACCCGCGGGCTCGAGCCGATCGCCGCCGCCAACGGACGCAACGACAGATCAGCCAACCCGTGCTCGAGTGCGTAGCGGTAGGCGGCGTCGAGCAACTCGGTCTGCCGCGCGGACGGGGTTGTCGTTTCCCTGGTCACAGCGGTAGCCTACCTCCACTGAAACAGTCGTGTCAGTGAGCGCCGATCATGGCCGCGCTCCGGGAAGGAAACCCATGACTTCGCAACCACCCCAGCGACCGGAAGTCGTGGTGCGCCAGGCCGACCGCCCCGGCGATCCGGGCTGGACCGTGATGGCCCACGGCGAGATCTACCACCGGCAGTTCGGATGGGACGCAAGCTTCGAGGCACTGGTCGCACAGATCGTCGCCGACTACGCCACCGACCACGACCCGGCCCGGGAAGGCGCCTGGATCGCCGAGGTCGACGGCGAACGCGTGGGTTGCGTCCTCTGCGTCGCCGGCGACGAACCCGCGGTCGCCAAACTACGGATCCTGCTGGTCGCCCCGACCGCTCGCGGTCTCGGCGTCGGGTCCCGGCTGGTCGAGCGATGCGTCACCTTCGCCCGCGACGCCGGCTACCGGCAGATCACACTGTGGACCAACGACGTGCTGGCGTCGGCCCGCAGAATCTACGAGGGCGCCGGGTTCGTCCTCACCGACGAAGAACCGCACCACAGCTTCGGCCACGACCTCGTCGGCCAGAACTGGACACTCGACCTGAGCGTGACCACGACGGCGACCGGCAACTGACGACCTACGACGGTGCCGGCAGCATGTCGAGGACGGCCCGGTCGGCGCCGGCGGCCGTCAACGCCGACCGGGTCGCGGTGAGCCACGCATCGGCCCACGCCGGTTCGATGCCGCGCAGCAACTGGTACTGGGCGCGCCAGGACGCGGCCCGGAAACCTGACTGTTCCGGTGGATGCAGACGCAGAGCGATGCGCTCGGACACCGACTCCGCGACCCAGGACACGAACTCGTCCGGATCGGTGGTGTGCCGGTCCGACAGCAACCGATCGCGTTCCCGGACGGTCAGATGCCACCCGCCCTCGGGAGCGGTCCAGCAGAACGGACGCGCGTCCTCGTGCGCCTGCCCGAGCGCCGGCAGGTCCTCCGGGCGCGCACCCATCCGCTCCGTCACCTCCAGGATCCGCCGGCGCATGTCGTGATCGAGCAGATCGCCGTTCAACGGATCAACCACGTGCACGTCACTGCAGCGGGTACACGCTGCGCACATACCCGGCGCACCGCAACCAGCTGACATCGACCTTCGTCCCGCATTCGGCGACCTGCGGCAGCAACTCGGGCACCACCTCGAACTGCGTTCCCAACCCCTGCTGCTCGAACCACGGTGCGATAGGACCGGTGTACAGGGGAAGGGGCTTCGTCACGACGTAGACGTGGTAGTTGCAGAAGTCCGCGGGATCGGACACCAGGTTCACCGGCGGAAGCGCGCGGGAGGTGTAACTCGCGCCGGCCGGGGCCAGGAAGTTGCCGCCTTCGCTGCCGTACCGGTCGATCAGCGTGCCGACATCCAACTGCCCCTGCACCCGCTGAGGATTGCCACTGCCGTCGAGGACGTAACCGCTCTTCGGCGGGTACTTGAAGGAACCCGCCGGAACCACGGCCGGATCCCAATACTTGCTCAGAAACTGATCGGCCGTGAGCTCGCCGGTGCGCTGGTATCCGGCGAGCTGCTCCGCAACCGGGAACAGATCCGACAGCGTCTGCGGCCCGAGCCTCCGGTCACCGTCGAACAACTCCGTCGAACAGCCCTGCCCGCCGAGAAGATCACTGGAACCGGCCGACGACCCCGGCGCCGCACCGGCGACTGCCCCTTCGGCGAACAGAACCGACAACACGAACCCGAGAACAAGGAACAGCTGGCGATAGCGATGCATGATGAACCCTTCCCCCTCGAAAGACGATTCCGATGCGGTCCCATCCGACCGGGCATCGATCACAGCAAGATCATTTACGAAAGAATCGTGACAGATCCGGCCGTGATCGTGACCGAACCTGCGACCGCGCGTCGCCCCCAACGGAATAGGACCCACCACCGGGGATATCCAATCCCGACACCTCGCGGCCGGCGACCCTGACCTGGCCCTTTGCGAGGGCCGTCACACCCCCCGGGCGCACCCCGTGCCGCACGGGGCTCTACCCTGGCGCGGTCAGAACACGCAGATCACGAGGTTGAACAGTTATGGCCACCGATTACGACGCCCCCAGAGTCACCGATTCCGACGAGTCGACGGACACGTCGCTCGAACAGTTGACCGCCAGCAGGAAAGACTCCCAATCACCCGCGGTGGACATCGACGACACCGACCCCGCCGAATCGTTCGAGCTGCCCGGCGCCGACCTGTCCGGTGAGGAATTCACCGTCCGCGTCATCCCGAAGCAGTCCGACGAATTCACCTGCACCAGTTGCTTCCTGGTGCATCACCGCAGCCGGCTCGCCCCGGGCGAGCAGCTCATCTGCCGGGACTGCGTCTGACAGCACCGAAGCGCGCGCGTCTGCGGCAATGACCGGACGCGCCACGGTTTGCGTGCCATCCTCGGGGGATGGCACGAACGTGGTTGTCGGTGACGGTGGAACTGCTCGGCGGGCGTGGCGAGGAACTGTGGCCGTGGCCCGGCCGGGTTTTCGCGGTCGGGCCGTCGCACACCTTCATGGATCTCGCGAATGCCGTCAACGACGCCTTCGCCCGCTGGGACAGGTCTCATCTGTCGATGTTCACCCTCGCCGATGGACGAGTGGTCACCGACGCGGAGACGCGGGCCGAGATGGCCGGGTCGCGCGGAGGGCCATCATGGAGCCGGTGGATATCGAGACGGCCAAGGTCGCTCGGCTCCAGGTGCCCGGAGCGGAGTTCCAGTTCACGTTCGACCTGGGCGATGACTGGACCCACCGTTGTGTGGTCGGCGACGACAAGGTCGACCCCATCGAAGTTCTGGGAATCGCACCGAAGAAGCCCCTGCCTTACTGGGGCTGGGGAAGCATCCCCGATCAGTACGGGCGCCGGTGGGCCGACGACGACGGGCAGAGCCGGGCGCCGAGCAGACCCGCCCATCCGCATCCGATGATGTCGCACGCGTGGCCCGGACTCGAACAGATCGCTCCGCTCGACCTGTCCGAGTTGCGCGGAGCCATCGCGACAGCAGATGCAGCCCGGCTCCCGGGACGGCTGGCGCGACATGGCGGCCTTCGCCGAGCGGCATCACGATGCGGCATTGCGGGATCGGCTGTTGCGGGCGATCGAGGGCAAGGGCGCATTTCACCGGTTTCGCGACCTCATCCACCAGGAGAGCGTCGTCCAACAGTGGTTCACCTTCTCGACCGACCGCCAACTGGGTCGTGCCCGCGAGTTCCTCGCCAGCCAGGGCATCCGTGCTGGCTGACGGATCGGACGTACCCGCGCGGACCGACGGAACACGATTTTCGTCGTTCCGCGATGAGTTCGGCCGGCTCGTCCGGTCTGTCTATTCGTATCCCGGTCCATCCGATCGCTGAAGGAGTCGCCCGTGCCCCGCACCCGCATCCACAACATGAACATCTCTCTCGACGGCTACGCTGCAGGCGAGCACGTGACGTTCGACGCTCCGATCGGCGGTGCCGAGCGGCTGTTCGGCTCGTTCGACGGACGCGTCATCCACGGCGTCGATCGGGTTGACGACCCGATCACCCTGGACCGCGCCGTGACCAGCCTGTGGGGTCAGGGAATCGGCGCGGAGATCATGGGCCGTCGCAAGTTCGGGCCCCAGACCGGCGAGTGGCCCGACGACGGGTGGCGAGGCTGGTGGGGCGACGAACCGCCATTTCGCACACCGGTGTTCGTCCTGAGCCACCACCCACACCCCAGCATCGACTTTCCCAACGGAACCAGCTTCCACTTCGTCGATGCGCCACCCCACGAGGTGCTGCGCCTGGCTCAGGACACTGCCGGCGGTCAGGACGTCCGGATAGGCGGAGGCCCCTCGATCGTGCGGCAGTTTCTGGCAGCCGACCTGATCGACTTCATGCACCTCGTGATCGTGCCCATCACCCTCGGGCGTGGCGTATCCCTCTGGGAAGGCTTGGACGGCATCGAAGACCGCTTCACCATCGAGACCGTCGCCTCCCCCAGCGGACTCACCCATCAGTTCTGGAACAAGAACGTCGGCTGAGGTTGGCGACGGGCCGCCGCTGCCGTCAGAGTCGCGTGGAGTCGGCGAGGGACTTACCGCGGGTCTCGGGCGCCCAGGCGGCACTGACCGCGAGGCCGATCACGGCGATCGCGGCGGCGCCGAGCATGGTCGGGCCGATGCCCCAGCGGTCCAGGGCGATCGGGACCATGTAGGTACCGATCGCCCCACCGACCCGGCTCAGTGACGACGCCAATCCCACGGCACTGCCCCTGATTTCGGTGGGGAAGAGTTCGTTGGGGTACACGAGCTGAAGAACCTGGGCGCCTCCGGTGAAGATCGCGTACGTCGCGAACAGGCACAGGATGACGGGTACCGGACTGCCCGGGAACAATCCCAACAGCAGCAGCGTCAGCCCGGACCACGCGAAGCTGTGGATCAGCAGGGTGCGGCGGCCCAGCTTGTTGATGGCGGTGAGCGCGATGACGCAGCTGACCAGCAGCAGGATCGTGATGGCGGCCGACCCCATGTTCGCGACCCGCCCGTCGAGGCCGAGGCCGGCGAGGATCCTCGGCCCGAAGGCGTACACCGCGAACAGCGGCACCACCGACGCCGTCCAGAAGGTGGTGACGAAGGCGATCCGTCCGAGGTAGCCCGACTTCCGGAGCGGGCCGATTGCCCCGGCGGAGCGCCCGGACTCGATCTCGAGTGCGGCGTGGGGGCCGAAGACTTTCGTGACGATCGCCTCGGCTTCGGCGACGCGTCCCTTGCCGGCGAGCCAGCGCGGTGACTCCGGTGTTCCGGCGCGGGCGAGCACGGCCAGGGCTGCGGGTACCGCGGCGCTGGCCAGCACCCACCGCCACCCCTGATCACCGAGTCCGCTGACGAGGTCCCCGACCAGATAGGCGGACGTGGCACCGAGGAACCACATCACGGTGAGGGAACCGATGAAGGGGCCACGATATTTCTTCGGGGTGAACTCGGTCAGTAGTGAGGCGGCCACGGGGTAGTCCGCCCCGATCGCCACGCCGATCAGAACCCGGAGCAGGAACAACCACCAGAAGCCCTCGACCCAGAACTGCGCGACCGAGAAGACGGCGACGACGGTCAGGTCGAACGCGTAGAGACGACGGCGGCCGAAGCGGTCGGTGAGCCGACCGCCGAGGAGCGATCCGAGGAAGATGCCGATCGTCGCCGAGGCGGCAATGAGGCCCTGCTGCGCCGAACTCAGACCCCACTGCGGCGTGATCTGCACCGTGGCGATGCCGATGATGCTCAGCACGTACCCGTCGAGGAAGGGTCCCCCGCCGGCGTGGAGCGCGAGCCGTTTGTGGAAGGGCAGCAACGGGGCGTCGTCGACGAGGAAAGACGCTGTCCGGGCGTGAGGTGGCTGGTCCATCGGTTCTCCTGAGCTGATTGCGGTGAGTATGCATTCGCCGCCCGTTTGTTGACCATTCGACTCGGGTCGAAACGGTCACCTCGAAGAGATTTGAATCATAAATACCTGAGCAGGCGCACAGCACAATATGCCAGCTCACCCGCACGGAGATCTGCTCTATTATTTGTGAGTCGATCGCGGCGAAGGGGGTGCACACGTGTCACTGTCCGAGGCGGAACGACGGGCCCTCGAGCGCCTGGTGTCGGCGCCGACCACGCCTCAGGCGTTGGCCCTGCGCGCCCGCATCGTTCTCGCGAGTTCCGAGGAGTCGATTTCCACTATTGCTCGCTCCCTTGGGGTCTCGCGCAACACGGTGCTGAAATGGCGGACCCGATTCGACACGGACGGCCTCCCGGGGCTCGCGGACCTGCCGCGGCCGGGTCGTCCGATCGCCGCAGGGGACGACGTGCACCGTGCGATCCTGCGTATGCCG
Source organism: Rhodococcus sp. USK10 (assembly GCF_019378875.1). Classification (NCBI taxonomy): domain Bacteria; kingdom Bacillati; phylum Actinomycetota; class Actinomycetes; order Mycobacteriales; family Nocardiaceae; genus Rhodococcus; species Rhodococcus sp. USK10. The sequence continues at coordinate 4,535,980 of NZ_CP076048.1, read as the reverse complement.
CTGCAGCGACCACCGGACCGGGGGTGGACGACACGCACGATCGCCGACGCACTCGGCACCAATCAGGCGGCGGTGAGCCGGGTTCGGCACCAGTGGTTCGCAGATCGGCCCGACCTCATCTCACGTGCGGTCCTGGACTCGTCGAACTCGATGGTGCTCGCGGCCGTCCTCATCGATCCCCGTGTGCGGGTTCTCGTCTTCCACCCGCCGGCGACGCCCGCCGCGCGACCGCGCAGCAGACAGTCGAGTGCGCTCACCGAATCCGTCCGCGTCCTCCTGTCGGCTCAGTTCGCCTTCCCTCGCGACACCCCGGCCACCGGGAACGACATCTCCCCCACGCTGTTGACCGCGTTGGGTGAGGTCGACGCCACGGTGCCGCCGGATCGGCCGATCACCGTGCTCGTCGATCGTCCGTCACCGCCTCGGGTGCACGGTTGGCTTGAAAGGCATCCCCGCTTCGGTGTGTATGAAGTCGGCCCCGACTCGTGGCTTGCGCAACTGAACTCGATCACCGCAGTCCTCGACCCTCGGCAATCGCCCGGACTGCTCGAACTCGCACACGAGGTGCGGCGGTGGGCGGAGCAACCGACCACACCATTCTTCTGGGTCCGCGCCTCACCCACCCGCGCTTCTCGCCGATCCGCAACCGACGACGACCAGCCGCGTTCCCCCTCGACGAGATTGGCGTCGGCAGTGGTCGACGCGTTACGCGAGTCCCTCGCCACCGGCGCGTTCCGGCCGGGGCAGCGCATCGCCGAACAGCCTCTCGCCACCCGGCTCGGGGTCTCGCGCGGACCGATCCGGGACGCCCTGAAGATCCTCGCCGAGGACGGACTGATCGAACTCGAGCCGCACCGCGGGGCGTACGTGCCCCTCCCCACCCAGCGCGACGTCTACGACACCTACACCGCCCGCGGCCCCCTCGGAGCCCTGCTACTCCGCCGCGTCGCCACGAACGGATCATCCCGTCTGACCGCGGCGAAAGACGCGCTCGACGACCTCGTCCGGCACGCGGAAATGCACGACGTTCCCGGCACCGGCGACGCCGACATCCGGTGGCAGGACACCCTCGCCGCCGCGGCCGACATGCCGAGGATCGAGAAGATGTTCGTCCGCCTGTCGCTGCAGTTACGGATGTTCGTCTCGATTCTCGGTCTCGAATACGCGTACGCGGTCGACGAGATCGTCGCCGACGACACCGCGATACTCCACGCTCTCGAGGCCCAGGATCCCGACGAGGTGACGCGGCTCTGGCGCCGGAAGATCGACAACGCCGTGACCTACATGGTCGGACAACTCGGCCACCTCGACTGACGATCCTCACCGAATCCTGGCCTGATCCCCGCACCGTTTGTCCGGCCGCGGTGGCAGCATTGGAGCTTGTAGCGCTATCCGACCGAAGGAGCGCCGAGAGATGAGAACCATGCGATCGGTCGTTGCCGACACGCTGGGCGAACCGTCCGAGGTTCTGCACCTGCAGACCCGCCCGATTCCGGAGCCGGGTCCCGGAGAGGTCCGGATCAGGATGGCAGCGGTACCTGTCCATGCCAGCGATCTCCACACGATCCGCGGCCGATACGGATTCACCCCGGAGTTCCCCACCGTGCCCGGAATCGAATCCGTCGGCGTGATCGACGAACTCGGGAGCGGTGCAGACGGTCTGACCGTCGGGCAACGCGTCATCACGATCGGAGTCACGGGCACGTGGCAGGAGTATGTCGTTGCCGAAGCCGAGCAGGTGTTGCCCGTTCCCGTCGGAATGAGCAATTCCACTGCTGCCCAGATTCTCGCCAATCCGCTCACCGCCGTGATCTTGACCGGTGACGAACTCGATGTTCGACCGGGCGAATGGCTCCTGCAGACGGCGGCCGGTTCGACCGTGGGCCAGTCGGTCATCCAACTCGGAGCGCACTTCGGCTTCAAGACCCTCAACGTGGTCCGCCGTCGATCCGCTGTCGACGACATCCTCGCGCTGGGGGGCACCGCGGTGATCTGCACGGAGGATGAGGACGTACGCGAACGGATCGCCGACATAGCGGGCCGCGACGGCGTGTCCAAGGCGATCGACTGCGTCTCCGGTCAGCTGGGTGCGGACATCTCGCGTGCGCTGGCACCGCACGGTGAGCTGATCGTCTACGGTGCGCTGTCCACGCACCGCCAAACCGATCCCGACAAACTCACCATCCCCATCTTCGCGCGCTCGCTCATATACGAAACCAAGACCGTTCGGGGGTTCTGGCTGTTCCGCTGGCTGACCGAGACCCCGAGGGATCGGATGGCCGCAACGATCGACCGGACGCTTCAGCTCGCCGACAGCGACGTGCTGCGCGTGCCGGAGGGCCAGACGATCCCCGTCGAAAAGTTCGGCGAAGCCGTCTATTTGGCCGAAGCTCCCGCGCATGGGGGCAAACCGCTACTGGTATTCGAATAATCGGCGGCCCGTTTTGCTGACCTGCCTTTCACGCACCGTTGGGAGGGTATGCGCGGTGAACAAGCCGTCATCGGCTCCGGCGGTTACGATTGCGTCGAATCGTCCGTCCGAGAGCCAGGGGTGCCATGCCGCAGTTGGATCAGGCGTTTGCCGATGCACAGGAGAACGTCAACAAGCTCACTTCGCGGCCGGACAACGATCAGCTGCTGCAGCTGTACGCGCTGTTCAAGCAGGGGTCGAAGGGTGATGTCGAGGGCAAGCGGCCCGGTCGGCTGGACATGGTCAAACGCGCCAAGTACGACGCCTGGGCCAAGTTGGCGGGCACGAGCAGCGCCGACGCCAAGCAGGGCTACGTCGACCTGGTAGCGCGGCTCACGCAGGGCTAGGCGGTAAGTACCAGGTTCGCGTCTTCTGCGGTCTCGGAGCCGCCGATCCGGGTGACGAGGCGATCGATCGCGTCGGCAACCGCTGTCGGTTGTTCGAGGATCACCGAGTGGCCGGCGCCGTCGATGCAGACGAAGTCGGCGCCGCCGACCTGCGCGGCGATTGACACCGAATGGGTGGGCGGCGTCATCAGATCCGCGGAACCGCACAGCACGAGCGTGGGAATCGCCGAGAGGGCCGGCAGTGTCCCGGACTCGTCGTAGGTCGCGAACGAGTTCAGGAAGCTGGTCATCGTCACGATCGGGGTCTGGTCGTGCATCGCGATGGCGAGCTCGGCGGCGTGTGGGCTGACCTTCCGGTCGCCGAATTCGGCCCCGCGGATGACCGGTGCGAATACCTTGCACCCGAGTCGCTTCACCTGCTCCATGGAGGTCGGTGCTCGGCGCACGGCCTCCTGGACCCAGGACAGGACCGGGGCGCGCAGCAGTCGGCCGAATCCCGCGTCGGCCAGCCCACTCGCGGCGGTCGCGATCAAGCCGATCCCGACGATGCGGGTGCCGATCTCGTGCGGATGTTGGCGGGCGAACGTCAGTGCGGTCATGCCACCCATGGAGTGTCCGACCAGAATGACCGGACCGGTGGGGGCGACGGCGTCGAGCACCGCGTGGAGGTCGCGGCCCAACTGCTCGAGGGTGTAGGTCGAAGCGGGCGCCACATCGGAATCGCCGTGTCCGCGATGGTCGTAGCTGACGATCCTGGCGTCGGTGTGCAGTCGCGTCAGCTCCTCCCGCACCAAGCTCCACGATTCGGAACTCAGGCAATGACCGTGCAGAAGGACGATCGTCACGGGGGCGTCGGTGGGGCCGTACTCGCGAACCGCGAGCGAAACACCGTCGTCAGCCGAGACCGTGGTCCTGCGCCGGACCAGGGTGGGGGTGGTGCTCTCGATCGACATGACGACCTCCCTCCTCCGTGCAGTGACAGGGTCTACTGTCCATCGCGCGGGATCGGGAAATAAGCACCCCGAGTGCTGTCCGTAGTCACCCGCGGGTGACCGCCCCGCCACCCAGGGTGGGTGCGGCCGCGCCACTCCGCCGAACCCCTTCCGAAGTGACGCGCGTCACACCGAGCCCGGTCGGCGTAACGTTCCCGGCCCTCTCGGACACCGTTCGATCAGCCGCAGACGCTGGGTCCGCGGCACTCCGGATCGGGAAATACCATGAGCACCACACGGCTTCGCCAGATCACCCACTCCGCCGCAACAACTTTCAGCAGCAGCACCGACCTGACCGGTGCGCTGATCCGCGCAGCGATCGCACACGGCGAACACGAGAAGCGCATCGGCGCAGAGGATCCGAACTGGCCCCACTGGTACGCCGCCTACATGGTCGCCGAGCAGGCCGGGACGGAGTTGCCCGTCTAGCCGCCTTCTGCACCGTCCACCGGTCAACCCCTCACCGTTCACACCCAAACCCAGGAGGACACCATGTCCACGATCCGTCTCCACCAGACCACCACCGCAACCCCGCAACAATTCCTCGACGCACTCACCGACTTCGGGCCCGGCCGCGAGGCGCTCTTCGGCAACAGCGCCGACGCGTACCTGCAGGTACACGAACTCGGCACCGATCATGCCGACGTCACCGAAGGCTCGGGCGGGGCCTGGGAACGCCTGCACTACGACTGGACCGATCCCCACCGCGTCGTCATGACGACCACCGACTCCAACCTGTGGGGCGGCGCGTCGGGCCACACGTACACCCTCACCGCGCGACCCGACGGGACCACCGACATCGACGCCGTCGTGGTCCGGGACGGCAAGAATCTCAGAGGACGAGCACTCGGGGCCGTGCTCGGCGTCTTCGGCACACGCGTCCTGGGCAAGGCGTTCGACAAGACCGTCGCGGCCGTCGAAGCCCGCAACCACACCGCGCGGACTGCGGACAACTCCTAGCGGCCGCCTGCGGCTCCCAGCCACCCGTGGTTTCGTCGGATCTCTACGGCGGCGGCGCCGGCCACGGGTGGTCGGGGCTGATGATCTTCACGATCTCCGTGAAGAAGTTCCACACGCCCAGCGGGTCGGCGTTCGAATTGACCAGCATCACCACGGTCTTGCCCTCGGGGGGAAGGTAATAGGCGTAGGTCTGGTAGCCCGCGATGTTTCCGTTGTGGCCGATCCAGCCGTTCTGGAACTCCACGCCGAGTCCGTACAGCGAACCCGTTCCTTCCGACGGCGCCGGCTGGAACTGCTCCCGTTCGTGCTGGGTGGCCGGCGAGAGCAACGTTCCTTCTGCCAGGTCGCGCACCCACACGCCCAGATCGTCGAGCGTGGAAATCATGTTGCCCGCGCCGAATCCCCACGACGGGTTCCAGTCGGTCGCGTCCACCGTCGCGCCGTCGGGGGTTTTGGAGTAGCCCTGGGCGTGCGGTGACGGGAGGGCCGCAGTGGTGGGGACCGAGGTGTCGCCGAGATTCTCGGGTTCCGTGATGCGCTCGGCGATGTAGGTGTTCAGCGGCAGGCCGGATGCCTTCTCGACCACGAGACCCAGGAGGAGGGTGTTGGTGTTGGAGTAGTCGAACGAGGTTCCCGGCGCGAAGAGGGGTGGACGGCTGAAACTGATCGCGAGCAGTTCCTGGGGTGTCCATTGGCGCTCCGGCTGACTCGGGAGCGCCGGAATCACCACCTCGGAGTAGTCGAAAAGCCCACTGCGCATGGCGGCCAGCTGCCGGAGGGTGATCGCCTCGCCGTTGGGAACGTCGGGTACATACCTGTCGATCGGATCGTCGAGACCGACCTTCCCCTCGTCGACCAGTTGCAGCACGGCGGTGGTGGTGAACGTCTTGGTGAGACTGCCGACGCGCATGAACAGGTCCGGCGTCATCGGGTCGCCGGTGGCGGTGTCGCGTACCCCGAACGCCTGCACGTAGGGTGCGGCGCCGTCCTGCCAGACACCGACGATCGCCCCGGGAATCGCGGCGCGCTCCATCGCCGTCGGAATCGTGTCGGTGAGCTGTGCATCGGGCAGAACCGGTGCGTCGTCCGACTCACCGCATCCCACCAGTCCCGTCGTCAGGACCGCCAGCACGGCGGCCAGTCGCCGCCCCGAGAATGTCCGTGCCACGCCGCACTCCCATCGCCGTCTCGAACCTCGACCTGCTCGAATCTTGCGCGGAATTCTGTTTCCAGTATGGGCGGCCGCCCCCGGCCGAGGAGGCGGTTTACTTCGGTGAACCGTCGCCGACGAGTCGGGTGGCGTGTTAGAACGAATGAGTGGCACTCGGCGAACAGATCGAGATCGACGCTCGGACGCGCATGATCGTGGGTCAGCCCCTCGACATGGCCGCGCACCAACCGGACGTGGGCAACGCGATCGTTCACCGAGCCGACGATCTCCTGGTGCTCGTCGACACCGGGGTGACCACCGCTTTCCGCGACGCGATCCGATCCGCCGCCGACGACCTCGCTCCGTGGTCGAAGATCCTGCTGGTCACCACCCACGGTCACCCCGACCATGTCGGGAACAACGACATCGTCGACGACCTCGGCGACGGACTCGACCGCTCGGACGTGCAGCATTTCGTCAGCGCGCACGACGCGAGCCAGTACCGCGATGACGGCCTTCCCTACTGGATCACGAGTCTCGAGCGTGTGTCCGGCCTGGTGCCGGGGTTCGAGGATCCCGCTGACGCAGCACGTCGGCTCCTCGCCATGTACCGGCCCTACGTTCCCGTCACCGATATCACCCGGACCTACGAGGAACTCCCGCTCGAGCACCTCGTCATCGGCTCTCAACACGTGTCGGGCTGGTCGTTCGGCGACGGTGCCGTTCAGGTCGTCCGTACCCACGGCCACTGCGCAGGCCAGGTCGTCGTCCACCTTCCCGGGGCACGATTGCTGCACCTGTCCGACGAACCGAACGGGCCGTGCGGCGCGATGCACGACGCCAACCAGATGAATATCTTCGCCGCGGCCGCCCTGGCGCTGACGCTGGTCGAGACCGGTGCTGTCGACGTCGTCACCGAGGGCCACGCGTTCGAGGCGTTCGATCGCCGGGCCGCAGCCGAGCGTCTTTCGACATTGCTCGATCAGGCTTCGGCGCTCGACGGCGCCGCACAGGCACTGCTCACCGATCGCATCGACGACCTACCGGCGTTCGTCCACGCCTTCATCGCGCGATCCCAGGAGCTGGGCGTGTCGGGTGCGAATCCGAACCCCATGTTCAACACGATGATGACGATCGCCAAGTTGCGCGAACTCGGCCTCGTAGCGAAAGGTGCGAGCTCGCACCAGACATGGACCCGACCCGTCCTCGACGACTCCACGCTCGCACCCTGACACGACGCGCCGGTCACTGCAGCGTGAGGTGCGTCCTCGCCCAGTCCGCCAGTTCGTCGAGGACCGGCATCAGTGACTGGCCGGCCTCGGTCAGCTGATACGTGACCGACACGGGGGGTCCCTCGCAGACTTCCCGCGTCACGAGACCCGCCCCGGCCAGTTCGACGAGACGGTCGGAGAGCACCGAATCGCTGATGCTTCCGACCGCTCGTCGCAGCCCGGAGAACGTCGCGGGGCCCGACATCAGCGTCGCCAGGATGACGCCGTTCCAGCGCTTGCCCAGGAACGTGAACGCCTTCGCGAGCGCGCCGTCGCACGCGCGCGGATCGTGGTGTTCGACGCCTGAGCTCATACCTCGACCTTAGCAAGGTGCTAGCATCCAACTGTCAACTAGTTTTTTACTAGTAACACTTTTGTTGCTAGTCGATGAGAGGGAAAACCATGAGCTCAGACGTACAGACGCGACCGGAGCTGGACGAGGCGGGTCGCGCACTGCTGTTCAGCGAGGCACGCACGGCCAACAGTTTCGCGCCCACCCCGGTGACCGACGAGGAACTCGCCCAGATCTGGGACCTCGCGAAGTGGGCTCCGACCGCGGCGAACACCCAGCCCCTGCGGATCGTGTTCGCCCGGACCGACGAGGGTCGCGCGCGACTGCTGCCGCACATGAGCGAGGGCAACAAGGCGAAGACCGAGTCGGCGCCCGCGGTCGCCATCCTGGCCGTCGACACCCAGTTCCACGACCACATCCCGGCGTTGCTGCCGTTCCGGCCGGAGTTGCGCGACGTCTTCGCAGGCGACGCGACGATGCGCGAGCGAACGGGCGATTTCAACGGCGCCCTGCAGGCCGGCTACTTCATCCTCGCCGTCCGATCCCTCGGCCTGGCCGCGGGCCCGATGGCCGGCTTCGACGCCGCCGGAATCGACGCCGAGTTCTTCCCTGACGGCCGCTTCCGTTCCATTCTCGTCGTCAACATCGGGCACCCCGGGGAAAACCCGTGGTTCGATCGGCTCCCCCGCCTCGACCCGGCCGACACCCTGTCCTGGGTCTGACTACTCGTCGGAACTCTCACGGCGGTGCGTCCCGCGCCGACCGGATCGAGGGCTGGGATCGACGGTCACCTCGTCCGTGTCGGCGAAGACGAGGCGCCCGTCGTCGAGTGCGATCGCCCACCGGTGCGCCGGCGCCCATTCGTGCCCGGCGCCACCCGGCTCGGTGAGTGCCGCGTAGTCCTCGACGACCTCACCGGTCGCGTCGGCCTCGGCCTTCCTGCGGACCAGCACCCGCGTGCCGACGGTCAGCTCGGGACCGGGCTCCGACCTGTCATCGCTTGTGTCGCCCATCGTGCACCTCTTCGTTCGGCGAACCTGCTCAGGAGCATATGCACCTAAGGCCGCCGGGGCGACCCGAGCAGCGCAATTCGGATGCAGGTGTTACTCACGCCTACAGGCACTTTGACTGCGAAATGGATGCGGACCGATGAATTCCGCGCCGCCGGGTAGTCGACATGGAGTGAACGGCCCTTCCGTATCCGCGGGAGGCCTGAGGCGTCGAGGAGCGTGCCCATCGTGGACCAGGAGAATGTGAGCGCCACCCTGACCGTCGCCGTGCCCGCCGCCACGGTGTTCGCGGTGCTGACCGACCCGAGAACCCATTCGGCGATCGACGGCACCGGCTGGGTGCAGGAAGCCGCCGACCGGGCGCCGCTGACCGAGGTGGGGCAGATCTTCCGGATGGACATGTACCACCCCGACCATCCGAACGGGAACTACCGGGTGGCCAACCAGATCCAGGTCCTCGACCCACCGCGCGCCATCGGCTGGCGCACCGGGGAGGAGAAGGACGACGGCCACCTGGAGTTCGGCGGCTGGAGCTGGCGCTATGACCTCGTGCCGCTCGGCCCGTCCGAAACCGAGATCACGCTCACCTACGATTGGTCGCCGGTGCCGCAGCGCATCCGGGAGTACCTCCACTTCCCGCCGTTCGGTCCCGAGCATCTCACGAACTCGCTCCAGCACCTGGCCGAACTCGCCGCATCGTCTTCGCACACATAGAACACGTGTCAGATCTATCGCCCGAGACGGCTCTCGCTGTAGCATTCGGTGATGAGTCGAGTAGGTAGCTACAGTGACGATGACGTGGCAGGTTGGCTGTCGATCTCACCCGAACTGGGTGGTGCGCTCGGCGCCTTCACGGACGCGGTATACAACCGGAACCGGTTACCGTTACGGGTGCGGGAGATCGCGCGGATGGCGGTCGCGGAGGCCAACGAGTGCGCCGTATGCCTCGGCACCCGCGACAGCAGTGGAGCCGACGCGGGCATCGACGAGCACTTCTACGATCACGTCCTCGAGTGGGAGTCGTGGCCCGGGTACAGCGCGGAGGAGCGGACGGCGGCGGAGTTCGCGCACCGGTTCGCCACCGATCACACGGCGTTGCGCGAGGACGAGGACTTCTGGGCGCGGTGTCATGAGCATTTCACCGACGAGATCCTGACCGATCTGGCTTTGTCGTGCGCGTTGTGGCTGGGGACGGGCCGGGTGCTGCGGGTGCTCGACATCGGTCAGACGTGCAAGCTCACACTCTGAGCGCGCGTCCTCATTCCCATTCCCGCTGCGGCAGGACATCCTCCATGAGCCTGCGCAGCGCGGGGTTCCGGCTGTCCGAGCGCCAGGCCGCATTCATCTGGACGGGCCGGTCGCGGATCGCGGAAACGGGCCGGAACACGACCCCCTCCGGGTGCATCGTCTGCGCGGATTCCGGGACGAGGGCCATGCCGAGCCCGGACCGGACGAGCACCAGCATGGTGTGCACCTGCGTGACGTACTGGACGTAGCGCGGGGAGGCCCCGACGATCGTGAACGTGCTGATGAGCAGTTCGTGGAAATACCGCGCGTCGACAGGCGAGTACATGACAACGGGTTGGTCGTCGAAATCCTCCACCGCCAACCGCTCGGCGTCGGCGAGGGGATGACCCGCGGGCAACGCGGCGACGAGCCGTTCGTGGTGGATGGGGCGGGTGTCGATGCCGGGGCGGGTGAGGATGGGGCGGATCAGCCCGAGGTCCAGTTCACCGCTGATCAGCGATTCGATCTGCACCGACGTGACCATCTCCCGCAGAACGATTTTCACGTCCGGCAGCCGGTCGCGTGCGGCCTCGAGCAACCTCGGCAGCACCGCGTGCGCGGACGCGCCGGTGAACCCGACGACGACGGTGCCGAGATCACCGGCAGGCACCCGCCGCACCGTCAGGGCGGCACTCTCCGACAAACTCAGAATGCGCCGGGCGTCGGGCAGGAACGCCGCCCCGGCGGCGGTGAGGGTGACGGACCGGCTGGTGCGGTCGATCAGCTGCACCCCGAGTTCGCTTTCGAGCTGCTGGATCTGACGGCTCAGCGGCGGCTGCGTCATGTGCAGGCGCTCCGCGGCGCGACCGAAATGCAGTTCCTCCGCGACGGCGATGAAACACGACAGCCGTGCGAGGGAGAACATTCGATCCACTCCTTTGCCTCGAGGTGGAACTCAATCTAGCCCACGGTGAAGGCGCCGACCGCGTGGGCGGTCGGCGCCTTCCGGTGCTACTGCTACCAGCGAGGGCAGGTGTTCTCGAACGTGGGATCGACCGACTTCATGTACCCCGTGTCGTCGCGGTCGCGCACCCCGCAGTCGAGGTACTGCTGGTGCAGGGCGGCGAGGGCGTCCTCGTCGATCTCGACACCGAGACCCGGCGTCGTCGGCACCGCGACCGCACCGTCGACGAGCTTCAGCACACCCGGCTCGACGACGTCCTCGGTCTTCCACGGCCAGTGGGTGTCACACGCGTACGTGAGGTTCGGGGTGGCGCCGGCGAGGTGCACCATCGCGGCCAGGCTGATCCCCAGATGCGAATTCGAGTGCATCGACAGGCCCAGGCCGAAGTTGTCGCAGATCCCGGCGAGCAGCCGCGACCGCTGCAGTCCGCCCCAGTAGTGGTGATCCGACAGCACGACCTGCACCGAATCCTTCAGCACCGCAGCCTCGAGCTGATCGAACGCGACGACGCACATGTTCGTGGCCAGCGGCATCTTCGCCTCACGCGCCACCTCGGCCATGCCGTCGAGACCGGGTGTGGGGTCCTCGAGGTATTCGACGATGCCGTCGAGTTCCGACGCCACCCGGATGGACGTGTCGACGGTCCACGCGGCATTGGGGTCGAGGCGCAGCGGCAGGTCGGGGAACGCGGCGCGCAGCGCTTTGATGCCGGCGATCTCCTCGTCCGGGGAGAACACGCCGCCCTTGACCTTGATGGCCTCGAAGCCGTACTCGCCGATCATCTTCTGCGCCTGGCGGACCAGACCGTCGGGGTCGATCGCCTCGCCCCATTCGTCGGGCTCGGCACCGGGGTGCCCGGCCCACTTGTAGAACAGGTAGGCGCTGAACGGAACTGCGTCGCGCACCTTGCCGCCGAGAAGATCGGATACCGGCCGGCCGAGCACCTTGCCCTGCACGTCGAGGCACGCCACCTCGAACGGGGAGAACACGCGGTCGGTGGTGCTGGCCGTGGTGATCATGCCCGCGACACCGTCACCGCCCGTGACCGTCAGCGTGGCGATCTTCGTGTCGATCGCCGCGCGGATCGCGTTGAGCGCGAACACGTCCAGCCCGACGATCGCCTCGGCGGCCGCCTCGAGCCGGAGCAGGTGGGCCGTGTCGGCGTAGGTTTCACCGAGTCCGACGAGACCGCCGTCCGTGTCGAGCTGGATGATCGCGCGCAGCGCGTAGGGCTGGTGCACGCCGACGGTGTTGAGGAGCGGCGGATCGACGAACGCGACGGGCGTGATCCGTGCGCCGGTGATCCGGATCGGTGCGGCAGTCATCAGACCGCCGCCTGCACTGCGAGAGCGTCGGCGAGAACGGCGCGGCCTGCCGCGGTGATCCGAATGAGATCACGTAGGTGCACGTCGCTCGTGGGGACGAGCGGCGGCCGCACGGGCCCGGCGTCGATACCTTCCATCGCGACACCCGACTTGATCAGCGACACCGCATATCCGGGCACCTGGTCGCGCAGGCGCACCAGGGGGTGGAAGAAGTCGCGGAGCAGTGCGTCGGCGAGTTCCTGGTTGCCGGATTCGAGTGCGTCGTAGAAGCCGAGTGCGAGTTCCGGCGCGAAGGCGAACGTGGCGGACGAGTACAGCGTGACACCGATCGCGCGGTACGCCTGCTGGGTCACCTCGGCGGTGGGCATGCCGTTGAAGAACAGGAACGGCTTGCCGGACGGGGCGAGCGCGTCCTTCACCGCACGGACGATACGGCCCACCTTGTCGAGGTCACCGGTGCCGTCCTTGAACCCGACGACGGTCGGGAACTGCGCGACCTCCACGGCTGCCGCCTCGTCGAAGCGGGCGTTGCCGCGGTTGTAGACGACGAGCGGCAGGTCGGTGGTCTCGGCGACCGCGCGGGTGTACTCCACCAGCCCGGCCTGCGGCATCGTCACCAGGTACGGCGGGAGCAGCAGGATGCCGTCGGCTCCGTTGGCCTTCGCGCTGGCGGCGAACTCCTTGGCCTGCTGCACGGACCCGCCTGCGCCGGCGAAGACGGGGACCCGTCCGGCGACGACCTCGGTGGCCCTGGCGACGATCCTGCCGAACTCCTCCAGCCCGAGGGCATGGAATTCGCCTGTGCCGCAGGCGATGAAGACGCCTCCGGGGCCTGCGTCGACACCCTTGGCGACGTGCTCGGCGAGCCGGTCGTAGTCGACGTCGCCGGATGCTGTGAACGGGGTGACGGGGAAGAACAGGACGCCGTCGAGCATGGGGAACTCCTTCACGAGGGAAAAATCAGGCTTGGGTGAGTCGGCCGTCGATGCGACGCCACAACTGGTCGGGGTTGCCGTCGGCGATGGCGGCGGGGAGTAGCGAGCTCGGAACATCCTGGTAGGCAACGGGTCGCAGGAACCGTTCGATGGCCAGCGAACCCACGGACGTGGTGCGCGAGTCGGACGTCGCGGGGTGCGGGCCACCGTGCACCATCGCGTGACCGACCTCGACCCCGGTGGGCCAGCCGTTGAACAGGATTCGCCCGGCCTTGAGCTCGAGGACGGGCAGCAGGCGGCCTGCCTCGTCGAGATCGGCGTCGTCGACGTGGACGGTCGCGGTCAGCTGGCCTTCCAGCTTCGCTGCCACGGCGCGCACCTGCTCGGCGTCGCGGCAGCGGACGATCAGGCTGGACGAGCCGAACACCTCCTGCTGCAACACCTCCGAGCCCAGGAACGTGTCGGCGGCGGCGCTGAACAGCGCTGCCCGGCCCGTGTTGGGTGCGTCGGTTTCGGTGCCGCGGGCCTCCACGGTCGCAGCTCCGCTGAGCGCGGTGACGCCGTCGGCGTAGCAGCCGGCGATGTTCGGGGTGAGCATCGGGGTGGGCGTGCTCTCGGCGACCGCGGCGCGCGCGGACTCGAGGAACGAGGTGAGGCCGGGACCGTCGACCGCGATGACGAGACCGGGGTTGGTGCAGAACTGTCCGGAACCGAGGGTCAGCGACCCGACGAAGGCGCGACCGAGTTCGGCGCCGCGGGTGGTGAGCGCGTTCTCGAGGAGGAACACCGGGTTGATCGAACTCATCTCCGCGTACACCGGGATCGGTTCCGGGCGTCCCGCGGCGGCTGCGACCAGAGCGGTTCCGCCGGAACGGGATCCGGTGAAGCCGACGGCCTTGATGCGCGGATCCGTGACCAGCGCGGTGCCGAGCCCGCGGCCCGAGCCGAACAGCAGGGAGAACGTCCCCGCAGGCATGCCGGTGCTCGCGACGGCGTCGGCGATGGCGCGCCCGACGAGTTCGGACGTGCCGGGGTGCGCGTCGTGGGCCTTCACGACGACGGGGCAGCCCGCCGCCAGTGCCGAAGCGGTGTCGCCGCCGGCGACGGAGAACGCGAGGGGGAAGTTGCTGGCACCGAACACCGCGACCGGTCCGAGCGGGACCTTCCGCTGGCGGATGTCGGCACGCGGCAACGGGGTGCGGTCGGGCAGCGCGGGATCGATGCGGGCACCGTTCCAGCCGCCGTCGCGCAGGACGCCGGCGAACAGCCGCAGCTGTCCGGAGGTGCGGCCCACCTCGCCGGTGACGCGGCCCTGGGGGAGTCCGGACTCGGCGCACACCCGGGCGATCAGCGTCTCGCCGAGCGCCTCGATGTTGTCGGCGATCGCCTCGAGGAACCGGGCGCGCTCCTCGGACGTCGTGGCGCGGTACGGCGCGAACGCCTCGGCGGCGGCGGCGCAGGCGGCGTCGACGTCCCGGTCGTCACCGTGCGCGAAGCCGGGCTCGAGCTGGTGGCCGGTGGCGGGGTCGATGCCGTGGATGGTCGTGCCGGAACCCTGGACGGGGTTGCCCGCGATGATCATCTGTCCGGTCACGTCGGTCCGGTTCACCGTTGCTGTCATGATGCGATCCTCGAATTCTCGTCTGCGTTTCGTATGGTCCGGTGACGGGTCATGTGGTGGCCAGGGTGTCGTCGGACGCCGCCTCGGCGACGTTCGCGACTTCGTCGATGTCTTCCTTGTCGCGCCGGAAGTACGTCACCGCCGCGGCGGCGGCCAGGGCGAAGAGCGACAGCACGATCAGGCCCATCGTCACCGTGCCGGTCTGCTCCTTGATGACACCGAAGCCGAACGGGGCCACGAAGCCACCCAGGTTGCCGAGCGAATTGATGATCGCGATCGCCGGTGCCAGCACCATCGGGTGGAGCGTGCGCTGCGGAATGGACCAGAAGAGCGGGCTCGCACTCTTGAAGCCCATCGTCGCGAGGCACAACAGCGGCAGGGCCAGCCAGGGCGTGACGAACGCGGCGGCCATCGTGCCGATACCGCCGATGAGCAGCGCGGCCACGAGGTACGGCTTGTGCCGTCCGGTGCGGTCGGCGGAGCGGTTGGAGAAGTACATCGCGAAGATCGCGCAGATCCACGGGAGCGAAGACAGCAGTCCGACGGTGACGTCGGTGGTGCCCGGGATGCGGCGGATGATCGACGGCAGCCAGAACGTGTTGGCGTAGATCGCCATCGTGATCGCGAAGAAGATGCCGCAGCACACCAGGATCCGCGGCTGCAGGAGCAGCTTCCAGCGCGAACCCGACTCGCCGCGCTTCGCGGACGCCTCGCTGCGCAGCACGTCCTCCTCGGCGATGACGGCCTGCAGGTCGTGCTTCTCCGGGGCGGTGAGCCATTTCGCGTCGTCGATCTTCGAGTCGAGCAGGCGGTAGGCGACGCACCCGACGACCACGGACAGCAGGCCCTCCAGGGCGAACATCCACTGCCAGCCGTGGTGCCCGCCGAGCCCGTCGAGGGACAGCAGCGGTCCGGACATCGGTCCCGAGATGGCGGCCGCGATCGAGGAACCGGCGATGAACAGGGCGGTGGCGCGGCTGCGGTGATTGTTCGGCAGCCAGCGGGTGAAGTAGAAGATGATGGCCGGGAAGAAGCCGGCCTCGGCGACACCGAGCAGGAACCGCAGCGCGTAGAACATCTCGGGGCCGTTGACGAACGCCATGGCCGCGGACACCAGGCCCCACGAGATCATGATGCGGGTGAGCCACACCTTGGCGCCGAACTTCTCCATGAGCACGTTCGACGGCAGTTCGAAGATCGCGTAGGCGATGAAGAAGACACCCGCGCCGAATCCGTACGCCGCGGCGCCGATGCCCACATCCGCTTCGAGGTGGGTCTGCGCGTAGCCGATATTCGATCGGTTGAGCTGGTTGCAGATCAACATCACGATGAACAGCGGCACGACACGGCGGAAGATCTTGGAGACCGCGCTGTCGACTGCCGGCGAGACGGCGAGGGGGAGGGTCATCGGTGACTCCTCTCTCTGGATTCGGGTGGGTGACGAAGTTGGGGGACTCTGATCACGCCCCGATCCGGAAGCGTGACCTGAGTCATAGGAATCACGCTAGAGGGACGGTCGATACATGTCCAAGTCAAAAAATCTCGTTTTCGATACCGAAGTTGAATCGACTCGGGTGGTGCTAATTTCCCTACCGTGAGCGCCGACGCAGTCTCCTTCGAGTTCGTCCACACTAGCCGCGAATCCTTCCCTCAACTGCAACGATGGCTCCGCGAACCGCACGTCGCGCGGTTCTGGAACCACGACACCGCGGACGCGGACATCGAGCGCGATTTCGGCGGAAGCATCGACGGCACCGAACCCTGCGAGGACTTCCTCGTGCTGCGGGGCGGCGTGCCGTTCGGCTTCATCCAGCGGTACCGGATCGCCGACTATCCCGAGGACCTCGCACTCCTCACGGCCCTCGTCGAGATCCCACCGGGCAGCATCTCCATCGACTACTTCGTCGGCGACCCCGGGCGGATCGGCCAGGGTCTGGGAACGGCGATGATCCGGGCGTTCGTCGACAAGTGCCGCGCCGACCTGCCGGACGCCACCGCGATCGTCGTCCCCGTGGTCGTCCCCAACCGGGCGTCGTGGCGGGCGCTGGAGAAGGCCGGCTTCCGACGCGTCGGCGAGGGCTATCTCCCACCCGACAACCCGGTAGACGACGGAAGCCACTACGTCAGCAGGCTCGACCTGCTTGAATGAGAAGATGTGCAGGTGGATGGCATACTCCGGCGATCCGATCCTCGTCGAGGACCTCCTCTTCAAGCCGGTCCATTCCCTGATCGACCAGAGCTTGCACTCCCGCATGGGTGCGACCACCACGAACGGTGACGGGTTCGGCATCGGCTGGTATGGGGACGGCCCCACCCCGGCCCTTTTCAAATGCATCGAACCCGCCTGGAACGAACGCAACCTGCAGGAGATCTCCCGCCAGATCCGGACGCCGATGCTCTTCGCGCACGTGCGCGCGTCGACAGGAACTCCTGTGCAGCGCAGCAACTGTCACCCCTTCCGGCACGGCAACTGGCTGTGGATGCACAACGGCGCCCTGCGCGGATTCACCGAGATGAAGCGCGAACTGGCCCTGGCCGTCGACCCGAGTCTCTACCCGCAGATCGACGGATCCACCGACTCCGAGACGCTGTTCTTCCTCGCGCTGACGTTCGGACTCACCGACGACCCGTTCACCGCCGTCGCCCGCGCCGTCGGGTTCGTCGAGGACGTCGGCGCCCGGCACGGGGTCGAGAACCCGGTGCAGGCGACGATCGCCACCACCGACGGCGTCTCCGTCTGGGTGTTCCGGTACTCGACGGAACAGCAGACGCGCTCGCTGTTCTTCTCCACCGCGATGGACAAGGTCCGCGCCCTGCACCCCGAGGTGGAGGTACTGCACGAACTGGGCGACGAAACCCGGTTCGTGGTGTCCGAACCGCTGCGCGACCTCGAGGGCGCGTGGCAGGAGGTGCCCGAGTCCCATGCCGGGGTCATCCGCCCCGGCGACGACGAGATCCGGCCGTTTCTGCCCGTCCCACCCGTCCGCTGAGCCCGCGCCCCACTCCCCTCACTGCGTGCGGGACGCCCGGCGAGCGCGCATCGCGCTCCAGAACAACTCGAGCACAACCGCCAGCAAAACGATCCCGATCATCGCCACGAACGTCTGCGGGGCGGTCAGCAGCGTCTGCACGGCGAAGACGACGAGAACGACGACGGTCAGTACGATTCCGGCGACGAGGATGCCTGCGCGGGAATCCGTTTCGTGGCGGAGCCGGTAGGCCGCGATCGACGTCACGAGAAAGATCGCGAGGGCCACGGCGCTGCCGAGGGAGGCGATGGCGGTGAGATCCACCAGATTCGCCAGGAGCAGGATCAGCGCGACCGAGATGGTCAACCCGCGTGTGCCCCCGACCCAGGCTCGACTACCGAACACCGGTGGAAAGGTCCCCGATTCGGCGAGTTTGGCGGTGGAGCCTGCCGCGGCGTAGACGTTGGCGTTGACCGAGGAGGAGGTGGCCAGCAGCGCCGCGAGAGCCATGATCGCGAAACCGGCGTCGCCGAGAGCGGGTTGAGCCGCAACGGCGAGGGCCGTATCGCCGTTGTCGATTACCTCCTGCACGGTCAGGGTTCCGAAGACTCCGAGGGCGATCAGCACGTACAGGAGGATCGTGATGCCCAGGGCCAGGTACATCGCACGAGGCAGGTTGCGACGGGGGTCGGGAAGGTCGCCGCCGGTGAAACTGATGACGGTGAAGCCCAGATAGGCGAAGAAGGTCAGCGCCACGCTGCCGACGATATCCAGTGTCGGCGGGTACGTGGACGGTGCCAGCAGGCTCGGGTCGAGCTGAGCGAGTGTGACGACGACGAAGACGGCGAACACCGCGAGCAGGATCACCACGATCGCGGTCTGGACCCGGTCGATGAACTTGGTGCCCGCGATGTTGATCGCCGCCACGAGCACGACCACGCCGGAGGTGAGTATGCGACTCCACGCACCCGAATCGTCGAAGAACAGTGCGGCGCCGTAACTCCCGAACGAGACGGCCACCATGGCGGTGACGATGAGCGCCGCGAAGTAGAGCAGCCACGACGTGATTGCGGTGATGTGCCCGCGGCCGTACCCCTGGAGCAGGAATGTCACGATGCCGCCCGAGGACGGGTAGCGCGCCCCCAACTTCGCAACGGCATAGCCCTGCAAGGTGGCAACCACGCCGGCAAGGAGGAACGACAGCCACACCGCGGAGCCGGCCACGGCCCCGGCCTCCCCGAGGAGGGCGAAGATGCCGGCACCGACCATCGAGCCGACGCCGAGGAACGCGGCGCCGCGCACGGTCATGGCCTGAGCGCCCGCGGGGGCACCCTCGCCGGAGTCACGTCCGTCGAGGGGTTCACGGGCCATGTCGTCCATGTCCTTCATGGTGCAACCGCCACGTCTGCGATGGGCCGAGATCGGTCGCATCAGTCCGGTGTCCAACTGGAGAACTCATCCAACTGGAGAACTGCGCCGGCCTCGTCCCCGTTACCAAGATGGCAATTGAATTTTACCGGAATTCTGCTGCGGTTTCGGTCCGGGCAAGCGCACAATTCGATTTGGCGGGCCTTTATGCGCCCGTGGGAGGTGGACCGTGGCGATGCGTTGCCGATCGAGCGGAGTGCCCTGAGCATCCGTCGTCATGCGGTCATGGACGTGGCGAGTTCGCAATGCGAATTCGGTTTCTTTGTCTCGAATTTCGGGTGGCAGTCGAAGATCTCCACACTCACCGGAGGGCTCGATGACATCGATCGCGCATCCGACGCCCACGCCGTTCACCGGCGAAGACTACGCCACCCGAATGGCACGAGTCGTTCACGACGCCGTCGCCGCGGGCTTGGACGGTCTGCTCGTCACGCCGGGACCAGACCTGGTGTGGCTGACGGCGTATCGGCCGACCGCGATCACCGAACGGCTCACGATTCTGGTGCTGCGCCCGGATCGGCAGCCGACCATGGTGGTGCCCGCGCTCGAACGACCCGACGCCGAAGGTGCGGACGGGACGGCTGCGGTGTCGCTCGTCGAGTGGACCGACGGCACCGATCCGTACCAGGTGGCCGGCGCTCTGCTCGACCCCTCGGGTAGATACGGCGTCTCCGACTCCGCCTGGGCGATGCACCTGCTGGGCCTGCAGCGACAGCTGCCGCGCTCGTCGTATGTGGCACTGACCGACGGGATGCCGATGTTGCGTGCCGTCAAGGACCCCGCCGAGCTGGCTCGGCTGTCCGCGGCCGGCGCCGCCGCCGATGCAGTGTACGAGCAGATCGTGCAGACACGTTTCGCCGGTCGGCGAGAAAACGAGGTCGCAGCAGAACTTGCCGGATTGTTGCGCCGATTCGGGCACGAGCAGGTCGATTTCACCGTCGTCGGGTCCGGACCCAACGGCGCGAATCCTCATCACGAGGCCGGTGACCGGATGATCGAACGCGGTGACACCGTCGTCCTGGACTTCGGCGGCCTGATGTTCGGCTACGGCTCGGACACCTCCCGCACGGTCGCGGTGGGCGAGCCGGCACCCGAAGTGCAACAGGTGCACGACATCGTCCGGCGGGCGCAGCAAGCGGCCGTCGAGGCCGTCCGCCCCGGGATCAGCTGTCAGCAGATCGATCGGGTGGCGCGGTCGGTGATCAGCGACGCCGGCTACGGCGAGCAGTTCATTCACCGCACCGGACACGGGATCGGGGTCACCACCCATGAGCCGCCGTACATCGTCGAGGGCGAGGAACAGCTCCTCCTCCCCGGCATGTGTTTTTCGATCGAACCGGGCATCTACCTCGCGGGCAGGTTCGGGATCCGCATCGAAGACATCGTCACCGTCACCGAAGACGGCGGACGCCGCCTGAACAACACCAGCCACGACCTGCGGGTTGTCGACTAGGAGGGCAGTGGGATGACACGCAGCAGCGAGCCCGGGAACGCCGATCGCCGGTTCCGGGACAGGTGGATGTCATGAGTGCACCGGACATACCCGCCGACCAGCCGCCCGCCGAGGCCGAGGCCCGCACCCGCGGTCCGGCGGGGTCGTGGATTTCCTGGCTCGCCCTGGCGTTGATGACCACCAGTTCGGTGGCGAGCCTGCGTCCGTCGCCGACGATGGCCGTGTACGGCCTGGCGTGCGTGTTCCTGTACCTCATCCCCGCGCTGGTGTTCCTGCTACCGACATCGCTGGTGTCGGCCGAGCTGGCTTCGGGATGGGAAGGCGGCGTCTACAACTGGGTCTCCCGCGGGATCTCCAAGCCGATGGGATTCCTTGCGGTGTGGTGCCAGTTCGCCATGACGATCTTCTACTATCCGAGTCTGCTCGGGTACGTCGCAAGCACGCTCGCCTACGTCATCAACCCGGCCCTCGCGAGCAACGGAGTGTGGACCGCGATAGTCATCATGGTGACCTACTGGTCCGGGGTCTACATCTCCTCGCGCGGAACGAAAGGTGTGGCCGGTCTTTCCAGCGCCGGCCTGATCATCGGCACCCTGGTGCCCGGTGCACTGCTGGTGATTCTGGGAACGGTCTTCCTCGGCCAGGGCAATGCCTCCGCCGCACCGATGACCGCCGACCACCTGCTGCCGGCGTGGGCCGGCCTGGCAAGCCTCGTGTTGATCGTCAACAACTTCCTCTCCTACTCCGGCATGGAGATGAATGCGGTGCACGTGTCGTCCCTGCGGAACCCGGGCAAGGAATTCCCTCGTGCGATGTTCCTGTCCATGGGCCTGGTCCTGGCGATCTTCATCCTGCCCGCGCTGGCGATCAGCTGGGTGGTACCGGCCGAGCAGCTGTCCCTGACCGCCGGGGTGATGCAGGCATTCGACGCGGTCTTCGCGGAGTTCGGCTGGCAATGGCTCACGCCGGTGATCGGAATCATGCTGGTGGCGGCGTCGCTCGGCGGCATGTTGACCTGGCTCGCCGGCCCGTCCAAGGGCTTGGTGCTCATCTCCCGGCAGGAAGGCTATCTGCCGCCGTTCCTGCAGCGGGTCAACAAGCACGGCGTGCAGCAGAACATTCTGGTCACGCAGGGCCTGGTCACCACAGTGATCGCCCTGCTCTACGCGTTCATCCCCGACGTGTCGAGCGCGTACTGGATTTTCTCGGTGATCACCACGCAGGTGTACCTGATCATGTACCTGCTGATGTTCGTCGCCGCGGTTCAGCTGCGCCGCAAGGCCCCCGACCACCCGCGCGGATACCGGGCACCGATGCTGGTCGGATTGTGCGGGGTCGGGTTCGCCGCCTCACTCGCCGCTCTCCTCATCGGCTTCATCCCGCCGTCGCAGTTCAGTTCCGGCAATGCCGGCGTGTACGTCCTGATCGTCGCCGCGGGAGCACTCGGCCTCGGCCTGCTCGTGCCCTACCTGTTCTACAGGGCCCGGAAGCCCTCGTGGAAGCAACCCGAGGAGAGCGAGTCATGACCACCGCGAAGGAAGCCTCGAGCCGACGCGACCGCATGATCATCTACGGTCTCGTCACCTTCATCATCGTGACCCTCACGATCATCGCCCTGCTCCTCTTCCCCTACGTCTCGTCGAACCGGGAAGCCGACGACAAGGCGGATCAGCTCATCGCGGCCCTCGACCAGGCCGGTGCCCGGACACCGTCGCACGACCAGATCGTCGGGGTGCTCGGGGACGACGGCGGCGCGATCTGCGCCAACCCCAACGCTCCCCTGGCCCGGGCCACGCTGCTGTCCCAGATGGTCAACGGATCCGGCGGACCGGGAACCCGGCCCGTCGTCGTGGACGAACGGGTGGTGAAGGGGGAACTGTTGATCATCCAGATCTACTGCCCCGACAAGCTTCCCGAATTCCAGCAGTTCGTCGACGACCTCGCAACCAGCGACGTAGCAGGTGAGTGAGCGATGAACCTGAGAGAACGCATCAGCGACCTGATGCCGCAGGCGCGCGAAGAACTGACCGAACTCGTCGCCATGCAGTCGGTGGCCGACCCCCGCCGGTACCCTCCCGAAGAATGCCACCGTGCGGCGGAATGGGTGCGAGCGAAATTCGCGCAGCACGGCTTCACCGACGCCCGTCTGGAAGAAACGTCCGACGGCAGCCACGCCGTGGTCGGGTCACGCCCCTCCCCGAACCCGCACGCCCCCACCGTGCTGCTCTACGCCCACTACGACGTCCAGCCTCCGCTCGACGACACCGCCTGGGAAACACCACCATTCCAGCTCACCGAGCGGAACGGACGCTGGTACGGGCGCGGCACCGCCGACTGCAAAGGCAACATCCTCGTCCACCTGACGGCGCTGCGAGCCCTCGGAGCCGAACTTCCCGTGCACCTGAAACTCGTCGTCGAGGGGTCGGAGGAGCAGGGCACCGGCGGTCTGGAAGGCTTCGTCCTCGAAAATGCCGATCTCCTGCGTGCCGACGCGATTCTCGTGTGCGACACCGGTAACGCCGATGTGGGCGTGCCGGCCGCCACCGTCAGCCTGCGGGGACTGGTCAACGTCGTCGTCACCGTCGAAGCACTCACCTCCGATCTGCACTCCGGCATGTTCGGTGGCGCCGCCCCGGACGCCCTCGCCGCGTTGATCGCGATGCTGGCAACGCTGCGAGACGCCAAGGGCAACACCACCGTCAACGGTGTGGACAACACCCAGACCTGGACCGGAGAACTCTACCCACCGGAACAGTTCCGCACCGACGCCGGCATGCTCGACACCGAATCGTTTCTCGGCGACGGCACCGTCTCCGACATGCTCTGGGCGCGTCCGGCGCTGACCGTCCTCGGCATCGACTGCCCGCCGGTGGTCGGATCGGCGGCCGCGATCGCACCGCGGGCACGCGCACGGCTGAACCTGCGGATACCGCCCGGGCTCGAACCCGCGCAGGCACAGCGAGCGCTGATCGACCATCTGCACTCCGCGGCACCGTGGGGGGTGGCCGTCGACGTCGAGGTCGAGGCCTCGGGGGCGCCGTACCGGACCCGCACCGACGGACCTGCCTACCGGGCTCTCGGTGCGGCCATGGAGGAGGCCTACGGCCGGCCCATGGTCATGCTGGGACAGGGCGGCTCCATTCCGCTGTGCAACGTGCTCGCCGACACGTACCCGGACGCGGAGATCATCTTGATGGGCGTCGAGGAACCCCGGGCACTGATCCATGCCCCCAACGAAAGTGTCGACCCCTCGGAGATCGCGGCGATGTCGCTGGTCGAAGCCCGGTTCCTGCAGAACTACGCGAGTATCCGCTCATGACGTCCGCAGCGGGTCCGGCCCGCACCTCACCGCAACTGGGCGCAGCGGTCCTCCTGGTCACCGTCGGTGTGCTCGAGATCCTGCAGGGCCTCTCCGCCGTGTCCAAGGACGAGGTGCTCGTCGTCGAGGCCGGATACACGTACGAATTCGACGTCACCTCGTGGGGGTGGACCCACATCGTGCTCGGGGCGCTGGTCGCCGCGGCGGGTGTCGCTCTGCTCGCCGGGGTGGCGTGGGCCCGCGGCGCCGCCTTCGTGATCTGCGGTCTGTCGATCGTCGTCAACTTCCTGTGGCTGCCGTACTACCCGATGTGGGCGATCACCCTCATCGCGCTCGACGCGGTCGTGATCTGGGCTGTGGCGTCCTGGCATCCCACTAGGGTCTGACGTCCGCGTGCTCGGCTCGCCATCGGCTCGGGCTGACCCCGAACCGGCCGCGGAACCACCGTGAGAAGTTGCTCGGCGCCGAGAACGCCAGCATGTCCGCGATCTCGGTGAGGTTCAGCCGCGGATTCGCGACCATCCGTTCGGCGAGTTCGGTGCGGGTGCCGTCGAGGACGGTGGAGAACGACTCCCCGCTCTCGGCGAGACGGCGGTGCACTGTTCTCCGGTCGACCCCCAGGCTGCGGGCCACCTGCTCGACGGAGCAGCGGCCGGTGGGAAGCAGCAGTTCGATCAACTCGCGGACCCGGCTCACGATCGTCACGTCGTCCGACGGCTCCCACGACTCCAGCAGTTGCTGGGTGTACGGGCGGAGCAGCGGATCGGACATCTTGTTCGGCGCGTTCAGGTCGCCGGCTTCGAGGACGATTCCTGCGAACTCGTGGTCGAACTTCATCGCAGGCCCGAACAACCGGCGGTGCGTCGCGGCGTCGGCCGGGGCCGGGTGCGGGAAGCAGACGGCGAGCGGTTTCCAGCCGCCGCCGAGGAAGCCCCGCAGCAGCCGGTGCAGCACCCCGACCGCCAGTTCCACCGACTGCCGGATGTCGGTGGCCTCCCCGACGTCGAGTTCGATTCGCAGGGTCACCAGCCCGCCACGCTCCGACATCCGGGTGCGCAGCGCCTCGTTGTACGTGTGGTCGTATCGGGTGAGGACGCGCAGGGCGCTCCGGACATCGGGTTCCTCGCGGACGACGAGGCTGAGCGGTCCGAGGTTGGAGAACTGCCTGCGTTCGGCGAGGCGAACCCCAAAATCCGCGTATCCGGATCTGTCCGCCGACTGCTCGAGCAGTCGTGCGATCGCTGCGGCGGGTATCCAGCGGTCCTGCAGGCCGAGCCCGGACGGGTCGAGGCCGGCGGCACGCAGCAGAGGTGCCGGCTCGAGTCCGAGCGACCGGCACAGTTCCACGTACCCGTTCAGTGACGCGTAACGCGCGAGAGGTTTCATATCCCGTCCCTGCCCTCTCCCGACACCTGACCGTGTCCCGAAATGATAGGCGTCCTGTCCCGTCAAGATAAGCATACGACCGGACGCGGCCCTACTGTTAGGTGCATCACAGAGAGACGGCGCGGAGAGCTACCCCACGGCACCGGATCACCCCGGCCCGCCCCCGCGAGCAGTTCCGCAGCGGTACCGCGCCGATCATCACGTCGAAGAGGAGAAATACTGTGGCACAGGCTGTTCGGTTCTACGAGCACGGCGCACCCGAGGTCATGCAGTGGGAGTCCGTCGAGGTCGGAGAACCCGGCCCGCACGGGGTCCGGATCCGCCACGAGGCGGTCGGCCTGAACTTCGCCGACACCTACTTCCGCACCGGCCTCTACCCGGCCGAACTGCCCGCGGGCATGGGCGTCGAGGGCGCCGGTGTGGTCGAGGCGGTCGGCACCGGAGTGACCCACGTGCAGGTCGGCGACCGCGTCACCTACACGGGCAGTCCGCTCGGCGCCTACAGCACCGAACGCGTGATGCCTGCCGCCCCGCTCATTGCGCTGCCGTCCGCGATCGGCTTCGACACGGCCGCCGCGATGACGATGCGCGGGCTCACGTCGGCCTACCTGCTGCGCCGCATCGCCCCGCTGAAGGCCGGCGACACCGTGCTGCTCCACGCGGCCGCCGGTGGCGTCGGACTCATCTTCACCCAGTGGGCGAAGCTGCTGGGCGTCAACGTGATCGGCACGGTCTCCACCGACGAGAAGGCCGCGATCGCCCGCGCCCACGGCTGCGAGCACGTGATCGTCTACACCCGCGAGAACGTCGCCGAACGGGTCCGCGAGATCACCGGCGGCGCCGGCGTTCCCGTCGTCTACGACAGCATCGGCCAGTCCACCTTCGAGACCTCGCTCGACTGCCTCTCGCGGCGGGGACTGCTCGTGTGCTTCGGCACGGCGTCGGGACCGATTCCGCCGATCAACGCGATGCAGTTGGCCGTCAAGGGTTCGCTGTTCGTCACCCGGCCCGCGCTCGCCGACTACATCGCCGACCCGGCGGAACGCGCCGAACTCGCCGATGAACTCTTCGGCCACGTCGAGGCGGGACGGATCCGCATCGAGATCAACCAGAGCTACGGACTCGAGGACGCCGTCCAGGCGCACCGCGACCTCGAATCCGGCACCAGCATCGGCTCCTCGGTGTTCCGGCTCTGAGCCGCGCCACCTCCCACCAGGACGGAGACACCAACATGAACGACACCGCACAACTGACGTATTCGCCCGAGCGGGACGCGATCCTCTCCCCCTCCGGTTCGTTCCGGCTGACGCCGATGACCTGCTCTCTCGGCGCCGAGTTGTTCGACGTGAACCTCGGTGACGTCTCTCGCGACGACGCACTGTTCGCCGAACTCCGGGAACTGCTGCTCGAGTACAAGGTTCTGTTCTTCCGCGACCAGGACATGAGCCGGGCCGAGCACGTGACGCTCGCCGAGCGCTTCGGGCCACTCGAGGATCATCCCGTCGCCGGCAGCGACCCCGAGCATCCCGGACTCGTGCGAATCTACAAGGACCTCGACAGCCCGGCCGAGCACTACGAGAACGCCTTCCACTGCGACGCCACCTGGCGTGACAACCCGCCCATGGGGTGCGTGCTCCGGGCCGTCGAGACGCCCCCGGTCGGTGGCGACACCATCTGGGTGAACATGGCCCTGGCCTACGAGAAACTCCCCGACCGGGTCAAGGAGCAGATCGGCGGACTGCGCGCCCGGCACAGCATCGAAGCCTCGTTCGGCGCGGCCCAGACGCTGGAGCAGCGGCACGCCCTGCACGACCGTTTCCCCGACGCCGAGCACCCCGTGGTGCGCACGCACCCGGAAACGGGCGAAAAGATCCTGTTCGTCAATTCTTTCGCAACACACTTCGTCAATTACCACACCCCGGACAACATCCGGTACGGCATCGACTACGCGCCCGGCAGCAGCAACCTGCTCAACTACCTGATCAGCCAGGCCGCGATCCCCGAATACCAGGTGCGGTGGCGGTGGACCCCGAACAGCGTTGCGATCTGGGACAACCGGTCCACACAGCATTACGCCGTCCAGGACTACTGGCCCGCCGTCCGCAAGATGGAACGCGCCGGAATCGTCGGCGACCGGCCCTTCTGAATTTCTCACTTCCCCTAGTCATCAGTTCCGATTTCGAAACGGAGAACACCCATGCATTTCCACGACGACGCCCTCTTCCCCGAAACCCAGGAGAAGCTGGTCATCACGTGTGCCCCGTACGGCCCGGAGTGGGAGCCGGACGACTTCCGCGAGGACCTGCCGCTGACGATGGACGAGCACGTCCAGAAGGCGGTCGACTGCTACGAGGCCGGCGCCACCGTGCTGCACATCCACGTCCGCGAACTCGACGGCAAGGGCTCCAAGCGGCTGTCGAAGTTCAACGAACTGCTCGCCGGACTGCGCCAGGCCGTGCCGGACATGATCCTGCAGGTCGGCGGTTCCATCTCGTTCGCCCCCGAGGGTGAGGGTGCGGACGCGAAGTGGCTCTCCGACGACACCCGGCACATGCTCGCCGACCTCGATCCGGCGCCGGATCAGGTGACGATCGCGATCAACACCTCGCAGATGAACATCATGGAGCTGATGACCGCCGACGACATCGCCGGCACCTCGATGCAGCGCCCCGAACTCGCCGAGGCGTACCGGGAGATGACGGTCCCGGCCGGTCCGGCGTGGGTGGAGGAGCACCTGCGGCGGCTGCAGGCGGCGGGGATCCAGCCGCATTTCCAGCTGTCGAGCATCCCGCAGCTCGAGACGGTGGAGCGGCTCATCCGCCGCGGCGTGTACACCGGTCCGCTGAACCTGACCTGGGTGGGCATCGGCGGCGGCTTCGACGGCCCGAACCCGTACAACATCATGAACTTCGTGCAGCGGGTGCCGGACGGTGCGTGCCTGACCCTCGAGACGTTGATGCGCAGTGTGCTGCCGGTGAACGCGATGGCCATCGCGATGGGCCTGCACCCGCGCTGCGGGAACGAGGACACGATCTGGGGTCGTAAGGGCGAGAAGATGACGTCGGTCGCGCAGGTCGAGCAGCTGGTCCGGGTGGCCGGGGAGCTGGGCCGGGAGGTGGCCACCGGGAAGGAGGCCCGCGACATCTACCGGATCGGTCAGACCTACGCCGATGCCGACGAGACCCTCGCCCAGCTCGGGTACGCCCCGAACCGCCGTCCCGGCCAGGTCGGCTTCACCCAGCACGCCTGATTTCCCGCCCGGGGGGATTTCGGTCACGACCGGGGAGGGCGCCGGATGCTCCAGGTGAGCACACCCTGCTCCCTCCCCGCACCCTTTTATCACTCCTGTCGGCCATAGGAGGCCCTCATGGGACTGCCCACCACCACCGCGGACGCGGTCGTCGAGACCACTGCGCCCGCCCGACGGTCCCGGATGTATCCCTGGATCGTCTTCGCGCTCACCTTCGGACTGCTGCTCTCGGACTACATGTCCCGCCAGGTTCTCAGTGCCGTCTTCCCGCTCCTCAAAACCGAATGGGCGCTGTCCGATTCACAGCTGGCGTCGCTCAGCAGCGTCGTCGCACTGATGGTCGGCCTGCTGACTCTCCCGCTGTCGCTGCTGGCCGACCGATGGGGCCGGGTCAAGAGCCTGCTTCTCATGGCCGTCCTGTGGAGCGTCGCAACGCTGCTCTGTGCGCTTGCCACCAACTACGAGCAGATGCTCGGCGCCCGATTCCTCGTCGGTGTCGGCGAAGCCGCCTACGGCAGTGTCGGCATCGCGGTGGTGCTCAGCGTGTTCGCCCCGCGCGTGCACTCCGCGCTCAGCGGCGCCTTCATGGGCGGCGGATCGTTCGGTTCCGTGATCGGTGTCGCCCTCGGCGGCGTCATCGCCGTCAACCTCGGCTGGCGCTGGTCGTTCGCCGCGATGGCCGTCTTCGGCCTCATCCTCGTCGCCCTGTTCCGCGCACTGGTATCCGAGAAGAAACTGACGGACGCCGCCGTCGTCGACGACCCCGCCGACACACCCACCGGTTTCCGGGCCCCGCTCTCGAGCCTCTTCACCACGCCCGCCGTCCTGTTCGCGTACGTCGGTGGTGGTCTGCAGATGTTCACCGCGGGTGTCCTGCTGGCGTGGCTGCCGAGCTTCTTCAACCGGTCGTACGACCTCGCCCCCGACAAGGCCGGTGCGATGGCGTCGATCTTCGTCCTCGCCGTCGGCAGCGGAATGGTGGTGTGCGGCATCATCACCGACCGGGTCAGCAGGGACGATCCCACCAAGAAATGGACCACGGCCGTCGTGTACGGCGTGCTCTCGCTCGTGTTCCTCGGAGCCGGTTTCCAGATGCCGTCCGGTGCCACCCAGCTGATCCTGATCGGCATCGGCGCCTTCTTCTCCGCCGGCTCGTCCGGTCCGATCGCCGCGATGGTCGCGAACCTCACCCACTCCTCGGTGCGCGCCTCGGCCTTCGGCACCCTCACACTCGCCAACAACCTTCTCGGACTGGCACTCGGCCCGTTCGTCGTCGGACTGCTCGCCGACCGCTTCGGCCTCGTCACCGCGCTGCAGATCGCGCCCCTGATCTACGTCGTCGCGATCGTCGCCCTGATTCTCGGCAAACGCGCCTACCCGGCCGGACGCCGCAAGCTCGCCGCCCTTACCGCCATCTCTTAGGAAACTGGAGCCGACCATGACCACCTCCACCGAACCGACCGTGGTGATCGTGCCCGGACTGCGCGATCACGTCGCCGACCACTGGCAGACGTTGCTCGCCGAGCGACTCGACAACGTGCGGACGGTGCCGCCGCTCGAGCGGGACAAGCTCAGTCTCGCCGCGCGGATCGCCGCCCTCGACACCGTTCTCACCGACATCGACGGTGCGGTGGTACTCGTCGCGCACAGCGCGGGCGTGGCGATCACGGTGCACTGGGCCCAGCAGGCGTCCCGTCCCGTTCAGGGCGCCCTGCTGGCCACCCCACCGGACTTCGAGGAGCCACTGCCCGCGGGCTACCCCACACGCGGGGACCTCGACGCGAACGGCTGGAACCCCGTCCCCCGGCGCCGGCTCCCGTTCCCCAGCATCGTAGCGGCGAGCACCGACGACCCGCTGGCCCGGTTCCGCCGGGTCGCCGGGATGGCCGAATCGTGGGGCAGCAAGCTCGTCGACCTCGGCGCCGTCGGTCACCTCAACCCGGCCGCCGGCTACGGGTACTGGCCGTACGCCGAAGAGCTGCTCCGCGAGCTGATCAACTCGACCGCCGCCACCGCCGCGTCGTTCGCGTAGCGCGACGGCACTGCCGCATCGATCGCCTAGCGCTACGACACTGTTCCCCCGACGAGAAAGTTCACCGTGCTCAACCTCTCCGTACTCCTCGAAGACTCGGCCCGCCGATTCCCCGACCGCGTCGCCCTGGTGCTCGGTGACCAGCGGATGACCTACGCCGACCTCGACGCCCAGTCGAACCGGGTCGCGAACCTGCTGGTGTCGGCCGGCATCGAGCCCGGCGACACGATCGCGCTGTCGTGCCCCAACATTCCGCAGTTCCCCGTCGTCTACTACGGCATCCTCAAGGCGGGAGCGGTGGTCGTACCGCTCAACGTTCTGCTCAAGGATCGTGAGATCGCGTATCACCTCGACGATTCCGATGCCAAGGCATACTTCTGCTACGAGGGCACCCCCGAACTGCCAATGGGCGAGTACGGACTGTCCGGCTTCGCGCAGAGTCCACGCTGCCGCGCCCTGTTCCGCATCACCACCGACCCGGCCGCCCCCGCCATGATCGACGGCGTCGGGACGCTCGCCGACGCCCTCGCGCGGCACGACAGCAACTTCGACGCCGTGGTCCGCGAACCCGGGGACACCGCCGTCATCCTGTACACGAGCGGCACCACCGGAAAACCCAAGGGCGCCGAACTCACTCACGCCAACATGGCGCTGAACGCGCTGACCGCCAACCGGCTGTTCGACAGCACACCGGCGACCCACGATCGGTATCTGGTGACGCTGCCGCTGTTCCACTCCTTCGGCCAGACCGTCACCCTCAACGCAGGCATCTCCGTGGGCGCGACCCTCGTGCTGCTGCCCCGGTTCGAGGCCCGGGCCGCACTCGACCTCATCGAGCGAGAGGACATCACCGTCTTCGCGGGTGTGCCCACCATGTACTGGGGTCTGCTCGGCGCCCTCGACGAACATCCCGTCGACATCGACCGCATCGCCCGGAACATGCGCCGTGCCATCTCCGGCGGCGCCGCCCTTCCGGTGGAGATCCTCACCCGGTTCGCCGACCGGTTCGGCGTGCAGATCCTCGAGGGCTACGGGCTGTCCGAGACGTCGCCGCTCGCGACGTTCAGCGATCCCGCTCTCGAACCCCGGCCCGGATCGATCGGCGTTCCCGTCTGGGGCATCCAGGCGCGCCTCGTCGACAAGGAGTGGAACACCGTCACCGGCACCGATCAGATCGGCGAGATCGCGCTGCGCGGTCACAACATCATGAAGGGCTACTACAACCGGCCCGACGCCACCGCGGAAGTGCTGCGCGACGGCTGGTTTCGCACCGGCGACCTCGCACGCGTCGACGAGGACGGCTTCTACTACATCGTCGACCGCGCCAAGGACCTCATCGTGCGCGGCGGTTTCAACGTCTACCCCCGCGAGATCGAGGACGTCCTCATCGGGCACGACGCCGTCTCCCTCGCCGCCGTCGTCGGTGTCCCCGACGACAGCCACGGCGAGGAGGTCAAGGCATACATCATCCTCGAGCCGGGCGCACAGATCACCACAGGCGAGCTGATCGCGTGGTCCAAGCAGCAGATGGCGAGCTACAAGTACCCGCGCACCGTCGAATTCGTCGACTCCCTGCCGATGACCGCCACCGGCAAGATCCTCAAACGCGAACTCGGCAGGAGCCCCGCCGCATGACCACGACACTTGCCCAGACGACCCCCGACGAGCTGACCGCTCCCCTCGACCTCCTCCTCACCCGCGGAACCCGCGGCGTCGCCGCCCGCATGCTCCCCGACAGCTCCTGGAGCCGGTTCGGCATCAGCCTCGCCGGCAGGCCCCGCACGGTCGCCCTGCGCGGCGGCGCCCTCGTCCGTGAACTCGGTGCGATCGTCGCCGGCACGTCCGACCGGGCTCCCGCCAAGGCGGACAAGCGTTTCGGCGATGCCGCGTGGCAGCAGAATCCCGCCCTGCGGCGGGCCATGCAGGCGTATCTCGCCACCTCCCACACCGCCACTGCCCTGCTCGAGGACGCCGACCTGGACTGGCGCGATCACGAACGGATGCGGTTCGTCTTCGACAACCTGGTCGAAGGTCTGTCGCCGACCAACAATCCGTTCCTCAGCCCGCTCGGGTGGAAGGCGATGGTGGACACCGGCGGACTCAGTGCGGTACGCGGCGTCCGGGCCTTCCTCCGCGACATGCAGTCGAGTCCGCGGGTGCCAGCCATGGTCGAACCCGACGCGTTCGAGGTCGGGGAGCACGTGGCGGCGACGAAGGGTGCCGTGGTCTTCCAGACCCGCACATTCGAGCTGATCCACTATGCGCCGCAGACGGAGACGGTCCACGCCACACCGCTGCTGATCGTCCCGCCCGTCATCAACAAGTACTACATTCTCGATATCGCACCGGGCCGCAGCCTGATCGAGCACCTCGTGCAGCAGGGGCAGCAGGTCTTCGCGATCTCCTGGCGCAACCCCCACGCCCGGCACCGGGACTGGGGTGCCGACACGTACGGTGCCGCGATCCTGGAAGCTCTCGACGCGGTGCAGTGCATCGCCGGAACCACGAGCGCGCACGTCCTCGGCACCTGCTCGGGCGGCATTCTCGCCGCCATGGTCGCCGCACACCTCACCGAGATCGGAGAGGGCGACCGTATCGCCGGCCTCACCCTGGCCGTGACCGTTCTCGATCAGACCCGCGCCGGAACGGCGTCGGCCATGATGAGCGAGCGTGCCGCTGCCGCGGCGATCCGGGACTCGGCCGCCAAAGGATTCCTCGACGGTCGCACGCTCGCGGAGATGTTCGCGTGGCTGCGTCCCACCGATCTGGTCTGGCGGTACTGGGTCAACAACTACGTGCAGGGCCGGTCTCCGGCCGCGTTCGACGTGCTGTTCTGGAACTCGGACACCACCCGCATGGCGGCCGCGCTGCACCGCGACCTCGTGCTGCTCGGCCTGCGCAACGCGCTGACGATCCCCGGTGCCGCCACCATGCTCGGCACGCCCGTCGACCTCGGCACGGTGACCGCGGATTCGTACGTCGTCGGCGGGTCCGCCGACCACCTCTGCCCGTGGCAGTCGACGTACCGCAGTGCTCGCCTCCTCGGCAGCAAGGACGCGCGGTTCGTGCTGTCGTCGAACGGACACATCGCCTCACTCGTGAACCCGCCGGGCAACCCGCGGGCGTCCTACCGGTTCGGCGAACCCGTCTCCGAGACGCCGGACGCGTGGCTCACCACCGCGGAGACTGCGACGGACTCGTGGTGGACCGATTACGCGCACTGGCTCGCCGAACGCAGCGGACCCGACATCGATGCACCGCACAGCCTCGGTGCCCGGCAGTACCCGCCGCTGGCGCCCGCCCCCGGCACCTATGTGCACCACTCCTGACCCGCTCGTCACCGACAGAGGAACACCATGACCCTGCATCTCACCCATCCCGCCGAACTCGTCGAGGTGGTCGGCCGGACCATCGGAACCACAGGCCCGTACAAGGTCCTGCAAGAGCAGGTGAACCTGTTCGCGGAGGCGACCGGCGACTTCCAGTGGATTCACACCGATCCGGATCGCGCCGCCGACGGACCCTTCGGCGGCACCGTCGCACACGGCTACCTGACGCTGTCGCTGGCGCCGAGCATCCTCGCGGAGGCACTCACAGTCGACGGCGTCGACGCCGCCCTCAACTACGGACTGAACAAGGTCCGGTTCCCGGCGCCGCTTCCGGTCGGATCCGTCCTGCGCGCCACCGTGGCTCTCACCGCAGCCGAACAGAAACCGGCCGGCGTCGAAGCAGTGTTCCGGCTGACCTACGAGATCGACGGCGGCACCCGTCCGGTGTGCGTCGCCGACGTCGTGGTGCTCTACACGTGACGGTGACCGAACTGTTCGGCAGCCGCGACCGGTTCGAGGACCGGGTCGTTCCGGTGTGCGGGCTGCGGATCCGGGTGCGGATCCGCACCGGCACCGGGGTGCCCCTGGTGCTGTGCAACGGCATCGGGGCCGGTCTGGAAGTGCTCGAACCGCTGGTCGCCGCCCTGGATCCGGCCGCGACGATCATCAGCTTCGACGTCCCGGGCACCGGAGGTTCGCCTGCCTCCCCGGTTCCGTACGCAATCCCGGCCCTCGCCTGCGGTCTGAGCCGGTTGCTCGACGAGATCGGGGTCGGCACCGTCGACGTCCTCGGGTTGTCGTGGGGCGGAGCGCTGGCCCAGCAGTTCGCCCTGCAGCACCCGCGGCGGTGCCGCCGTCTCGTCCTCGTCGCCACCGGCACCGGAGCCCTCATGATTCCGGGTCATCCGCGCGTGCTCTCGAAGATGCTGACCCCGAAGCGGTTCACCGATCCCGCCTACGCGTCGGCCGTCGCCGGCGACCTGTACGGCGGCGCCGCCCGCCGCGCCGGCGGCGACGGTGACGTGGCGCGGATCTTCGGGAAGCAGCGGCAGGCCGGCTCCCGGGTCGGCTATCTCGACCAACTCCTCGCGGGCGCCCTGTGGACGAGCCTCCCCGTCCTGCCGCTGATCCGGCAGCCCACGCTCGTCGTGGCGGGCACCGACGACCCGATCATTCCCGTTCTCAACGCGCGCATCATGAACGCACTGCTGCCACACGCGACGTTGCACATCCACGCCGGCGGGCACATCGACATCGTCACCGACGCATCCGGACTCGCACCGGTCGTCGCCGGGTTCCTCGCACACCCGGAAACAGGTGAATCCACGTAGGACGCCCCCTGCACGTGGGAGACTCGGGTCTGGGAATCACCGCTCGGCGCGACACCGCAGTGGCCGGTCAGCTCAGGAGGTGCCCGTGTCCGAAGACCGAATCAACAGCTCGGGTACCAACCTGGAGGGGTCGCAGCGGCTGCTCGCCCTGCTGCTGGCGATGGCGATGTTCGTGCTCGTCGTCGACACCTCACTGATGAACGTGTCGATCTCAGCCGTGGTCCGCGACCTCGGCACGACCGTCAGCGGCGTCCAGGCGGCGATCGCACTCGAGGCACTGGTGTCGGCCGCGTTCATCCTGATCGGCGGCAAGGTCGGCGACCTGATCGGACGCAAACGGGCGTACGTGATAGGTCTGCTCGGGTATGCCGTGGGCGCATCCGCGATGGCGCTCGCGCAGAGCCTGACCGCGATCATCGTGTTCTGGGCGATCCTCGGCGGAATCGGTGCGTCACTGCTGTTGCCCGCCATGCAGTCCCTGATCCACGGCAACTTCGAAGGTGCTGCGCAGAAGAAGGTCTACGCGCTGGTCGGCGCGGCGGCGGCGATCGCCGCCGCAGTCGGACCGCTCCTCGGAGGTTTCATCACCACCTTCCTGTCGTGGCGCGTCGCATTCGTGCTCGAGGTCGTCATCATCGCGATCGTGCTGTCCGGGATCCGACTCGTCCGCGACGTGCCGTACACCGGGCCCCGGGGAATCGACCCGGTGGGTGCGGGCCTCTCCGTCCTCGGGATGGGCGGCATCGTGCTGGGAATCCTCGTGTGGCAGGAAGGCGGCGAAGCGGTGGCCGCCCTGCTGGTCGTGGGTGCGCTGGCGCTGGCCGGACTGGGGTACTGGCTCGTCCGCCGGAAGCGTCGCGGGGAACCGCCGCTGCTGGACCCCGATCTGTTCCGCTCCACAGTGTTCCGACTCGGAATCTCACAGCAGATGCTCCAGCAGATAGCGTTGGGCGGCACGATGATCGCCCTTCCGATCTACCTCCAGATGGTGCTCGAGTACAACGCGATGCAGGCGGGACTATCGCTCGCCCCCCTCTCGCTCAGCATGTTCGGCGTGGCGCTGCTGGCGGGCAAGAAGGCGGGAGATCGCAGTCCGAGCAGCATCGTCCGCTGGGGATTCGTCCTCGTCACGATCGGCGTCGCAATACTGATCCCGATCGTGCCGAGGGCCGA
The DNA here is from genome assembly GCF_019378875.1 of Rhodococcus sp. USK10. Classification (NCBI taxonomy): domain Bacteria; kingdom Bacillati; phylum Actinomycetota; class Actinomycetes; order Mycobacteriales; family Nocardiaceae; genus Rhodococcus; species Rhodococcus sp. USK10. Next base: position 4,499,746 of record NZ_CP076048.1, on the reverse strand, counting down.
GTTCGGTTGGGCATTGCTGCTCCCGCTGGCAATCGCGGGCTCGGGGCTGGGATTGCTGGTATCCCAACTCAACAACTACACGCTCGCCCCGATCTCGGAGGAGCACGTCAGCGAGGCGGCAGGCGCGAACTCCGCAGCGGGATCGTTCGGGCTGTCGTTCGGACTGGCGTTTGCCGGCGCCATCATGCTGGCGACACTGTCCATCACGTTCACCGCCATGGCGCAATCGAGCACCGTCCTCCCGCCAGCCGACCAGCAGCACGTGGCGCAGGTACTCGAGGACGACGCCGAGGTCATGAGCAACACCCAACTCGAACAACTCCTCGTCGGCCAGCCACCCGAGATACGAGACGAGGTGGTCCGAATCAACACCGACGCACGGCCACTCGCCCTGCAGGTGGCGCTGCTCGTACCCCTCCTCGCCGGTCTCGCCGGACTGCTCAACTCGTTCCGCATGAGACGAGAACAGGACCCCGCGCCGCCGCAACCGTGACGACGGGTCAGCCGTCGGCTCCCATCTCGGCGAGCACGGTGCGCAATCGCTCGTTGTCCGCCGGGGTCCAGCCGTCCGGCGCCAGGATCGCGCTCCACGCATCCGCGATGTCGACGACGTAGGTATGCCCGTGCCCGTCGGGGACGCCCGTCGACACCGCCATGTCCGCCGCAACTTGGAGGAACGTCACGAACGGGAACCATTGCGTGCTGTCCAGGACGTCGTACCCGCGCTCCTCCTTCAGCCAGTCGGGCTCGCTCACCAGCAGCTCCGGCGACCACCAGACGATCGGGTCGGACGCGTGCTGCAGGTACACCATCCGTGGCTTCCCCCACGGGGTGTCGGGGCGGGGCAGATCCTCCGGCGCCCGCGCACCGAAGCGCACGGTCTCGCCCTGCTCGTAGATCGGAAGCCATTCGGGTGAGCCGGGATCCCGGTTGGTCGTCACGTCGGTCCAGATCTCGTTCGCGTTCGGCGGTCCGGTGAACAGAACGCCGTCGGAACGCGCCTCGACGTCATCGACGCTGCCGAACGCGCTCTCGCCGCCGAAGGAGCCCAGGCTCTCCCCCATCACGACGAGTTTCGGACGGGTCTCCGGTGGCAACTGCTTCCACTTGTCGTACACCGCGTCGAATTGCGCCTCCCCCGCCTGGCGGGCCCGCTCCTTGTCCACGAGGAACGACAGCCAGCTGGGGAGATACGAGTACTGCAACCCGACGATCGCGGTGTCGCCGTTGTACATGTACTCGAGTGAGGAGGCGAGGCTCTCGTTGATCCATCCGGTGCCGGTGGTGGTCGCCACGCCGATCACCGCGCGATCGAACCCGCCGGCCCGTTCGAGTTCGTCCGCTGCCAGTTGGGCGCTCTCCCGGATCGAATCGCCACCGCTGGCGAGCCCGGCGTAGGTCCGGATCGGCTCCAGTGCGGGCCGTCCACCGTTGAAGGCGGACAGTTCCTCGACGGTCGGGCCACGCGAGATGAACGACCGGCCCTGCCTTCCCAGCGAATCCCACGTGACCAGCGATTCCGGTCCGCCCGAACGCAGCGGCGTCGTGGGCGGTTCGTCACCGGCCTTGGTCTCCTGGTTGACCGCGGCGAACGAATTGTTCAGCCCGGTCATGATCACGCGCACCGCCACCCCGTTGAGGAGTGCGAACAGCAGGGCCACCGTGAGTACGCCGATCACCGTCGCCGAGATCCGCCGGGGCACCACCCGGCTGATCTCGCGTTCGACCGACCGCACCGCCCGCAACAGCAGCCGGGAGATCGCAACCAACAGGACGAAGATCAGCACCGCCACGATCACCGTCACGACGTAGCCCGTCCACGGGAACGACGCGGCGCTCATCAGCGCCCGGAGCTCATCCTGCCAATTGGCGAACCACACCAGCATCGCCGCGGTCCCCATGATCCCGATCACCAATGCCCCCCGCCGAACCCAGGTCTTCACACGGTCCGACGGCTCCCGCCGCACGAGATGACGAACCAGAACGGAACCCAGAAATCCGAGGGCGTAGCCGACCGCCGCCGAGACGCCGGTGACCAATCCCTGGAAGAACGGACCCCGCGGCAGCAGCGTCGGTGTCAGCGACAGCCATACGAACAGGACTGCGACGACCAAGCCCCCGAACGCATACCGGTCCGGCAGCCAGCGGCGGTGGCGCGCGGGCGGTCGTGGCGATCCGGAATCGTCGGTCATCTCAACCTCTCGGTGACGGGGCGGACGCGACGATTCCTCGTGCCGCAGTTCGAGCAACGCCCTAGACGCTCTCCTCGTAGCCCGGATGCCACGTCGCCACGGCCCAGATGACGAACACGTCGAGCAGAATGATGACGATCGACCACAACGGGTAGTGGGGCAGCCACAGGAAATTCGCGAGTATCGACAACGCGCAGATCACCATTGCGCCGACACGGGCCCACGTCGCACCGGTGAACAGCATGACGCCGACGAGCGCGACGATCACGCCGAGTACGACGTGGATCCACCCCCACGCCGTCGTGTCGAACTGGTAGACGTATTCCGGCCCGGCCACGACCAGGTCGTCCTTCATCAGCGCCGAGATACCCGAGAGCACGTGCAGTATTCCGATAGTGAGCAAAACTATCGCTGCCACCATGGACGTGGCGGCGGCGACCCCCTGCTTGGCCAACGATTGATCGGACATGACGATCCCCTTCCCCGGATATGTGGTGGGATGCAGACATTGTCTGCCGCCGCGTCGCGCAAGGTCAACATCTGCCGGAGCGGGCATCTCGCTGACAGCAGGCGATCCCACGGAGGATACTTACATTCGCCAGTTCATTTCGTATGTTGACGAAAGAGGAACGGTCATGTCCGATGAATCGCTGGTCAAACAAGGTGTGGCAAAGGGAACCTCGATGGGCGGGGCGGTGCTCCTCGTCACCGTCGGCTTGCTCGAGTTCTTCCAGGGAATCTCGGCGATCGCCAAGGACGACGTCATCGTCGTCGGGGTCGAGTACACCTACAAATTCGACGTCACCGCGTGGGGATGGTTCCATCTCGTCTTCGGTGTGATCATCGCCGCTGTCGGCGCCGCACTGTTCACCGGAGCGACCTGGGCCCGGGTCGGCGCCATGGTGCTCTGCGCCGTCTCGATCTTCGTCAATTTCCTGTGGCTGCCGTACTACCCCCTGTGGGCGATCACGATCATCGCGTTGAATGCGGTAGTGATCTGGGCGGTTGCCACCTGGAACCCAGACGAGGCGTGACCGACCATGAACGAGGCCTCGAGCGCGGACGCACTCGGCAAGGACGAACGCGCCGAACTACTCCGGTTGCGCGACGAAGTCACCACCCTGCGAGCCCAGGCGGCAGGTGAAGCTGCCGGTGTTCCCGCCGAACCGGTTTCCCGCCCACCCCACAACGGGCTGCGCTGGACCGCGGTGACGATCCTGCTCGTGCTGGTCGCCGTCCTCGCGGTCGCGTCGGTCACCGCCCGCTTCACCCGCAGCCAGATCCTCGACACCGACCGCTACGTGAGCACGGTCGCGCCGCTGGGCTCGAATCCCGCACTGCAGACGGACATCACCAACCAGATCACCGACGAGATTTTCGCGCGAGTCGACGTCGAGGGTCTCACCACCGAAGCCCTCACCGCACTGACCGACGTGACGAATCTCGCCGCGAACGCGCCGCGCCTCGACAAGGCGGTCGTCGGCCTCGCACCGGTGCTCACCAGCCAGGCCAAGAACTTCGTCCACGACACCGTCAGCTCGCTCGTCCGATCCCAGCAGTTCGAAGACCTGTGGATCCAGGCGAACCGGGCCGCACACAACGCACTCGTGGCAGTGATGACGGGAAACTACGGCCTCAGCTCCGTAGAGGTCGACCAGAGCGGCACCGTCAGCATCTCCCTCGGCACCGTCATCGACCGCGTGAAATCGGAGCTCGCCGGGCGAGGGTTCGCATTCGCCGACAAGATCCCTTCGGTGGACAAGCAATTCGTGCTCTTCCAATCTCCCGAACTCGTGAAGGCGCAGCGCGCCGTCCGCGCACTCGACAAGGCCTCCGCGATCCTGCCGTGGCTGGGCATCGCCTGCGCCGCCGCCGCCGTGGCCGTCGCACCCACCGGCCGGAGGCTCCGCGCCCTCGCGCTCGTGGGACTTGCGATCGCTCTCGGAATGCTCGCTCTCGCCATCGGGATTCTCGTCGGACGGGCCATCTACCTCGACAGCGTCCCACCCGACGTCCTGTCGCCCGAAGCGGCGACGGCCGTTATCGACACGGTCCTCGTCCCGCTGCGGACGAGCCTGCGCGCGGTGGCGGTCCTGGGCCTGGTGATCGCACTCGGCGCCTACCTCATCGGTGGCTCGTCCTCTGCGACCGCCGTGCGCCGCGGCTACGGGCAGGCACTCGACTTCGTTCGGCGGTCCGGCAGCGGCCGGCCACCGAACGAGGTGGAGCGATGGGCCTACCAGCTCCGCATTCCGTTGCGCTGCGCGGTGATCGGTATCGCCGCGGTACTGCTGATGTTCTGGCGCTACCCCACCGGACTGGTCGTACTGTGGATCGTCATCATCGGCCTGTTGGCGCTCGTGGCGATCGAGTTGCTCATCCGTCCGGCCCGCACGTCCGCCGCGGCGACAGACGCTATGCCAGCGTCTTCGCCTTGATCGTCTGGGTGACGTGGGCACTCGGCGAACGCGGCCAAACCGAACGCGCGCCACACCCTCGAAACCGTCGATTGCGAGATATCGAGATGCTCGGCCACCGAGCGTGTGGACCAGTCTGTCTCGCCACCGCCGCACCGTGCCTCGGTTCAACCCCAGACTCTGCGCCACTTCGGTATTCGATCCACCATCGGCAGCAGCAAGGCTAATGCGCGACCGTACCGCCACACTTGCAGCGGTCTTGCGTCGCCGCGCCCACAGGACACTGGTGAACGCGCAGCGCAGCCGCCGCGGCTTCGGGCAGCCGCGGCGACGACAAACCCTATGCCAGCGTCTTCGCCTTGATCGACTGGAACTCCGCCTCGGTGATCGCCCCGGAATCGAGGAGCGCCTTGGCATCCGAGATCTGCTGAGCCGGAGACTGTCCTGCCACGTCCCGAATGTAGGTGTCCTGCGCCTGCTTCACTTGCTGGGCGGCAGCCATCGACCGCTTCGCCATGCCGTCGCTGTTGACGATCAGGTAGATCAGCGCCGACAGGAACGGAACGAAGAACAGGAAGAAGATCCAGATCGCCTTCACCCAACCCGAAGTGTCGCGGTCCCTGAACAGATCGGTGATGATCGAAAACAGCACCGTCAGGTACGCCACGAAGGCGAAACAGACGAAGATGAACCAGAAAAACTCCCAGAAGCCTTCCATTTTCGGCGCTCCGTCCACTCGGTGTTGCGGTCAGGAGGCCAGGATTCTGGCCTTCTCGCTGGCGAATTCTTCCTCGGTCAGAACCCCCTGAGTGCGGAGTTCACCGAGTTGTTTCAGGGCGGCAATACGATCCGTGCCGCCGGCCGGCGGTGCGGGCTGCGCCGGCGGTGGGGGCGGTGGGGGCGGGGCCTGCTGCTGCGGAGCAGGTTGGTTCGCAGCCCACCGCTGCCCTTGACGTCGCGAAACCCGGTTCGAGACGGCGGTCGCTGTGCCCGCCACCACGGCGGTTCGGGCGACGCCGCGCAGGAGTCCTGGCATGATGTGCTCCTCAGCTCTCGATTCGGCGGCCTTCAGCTGGCAGAGTCGAGCGCGTCGAGCGCCGCCAGAATGCCTTGTACGGGGATGCGCCCGGATGCCACGAGCTGGGCCCCCTCGCGCCGCAGGGCGGAGGCGAACGGTGCGGCCCAACAATTCTCGTAGACGAGAATCGCCCCGGAACACCCCGGTTCGAGCACCGCCGCGGCTTCCTCGAGATCGGTGCGGTCGATCAGGCCCGATGCCGCTTCGGCAAAGAGCGTCACGTCCACACCGCCCTCGAACCCGAGGTCCTCGATCGCGATACCCGACAGCGCTCCGTCGGGTTCCTTACGGACGAAGATCAGGTCGAGTACCCGGATGATGTTCCGATCGACGAGATCGATCAGCAGTGGTAGTGCAGAACCGTCGGGTTTCCGGTCTGCGGGGAACTCCACGACGAGATAGTCGATGGGCCCGAGTACATCCAGATCGTTGTCGTTCACCGCAGGACCTCTCTTCTGAAGACAGCAGCGGCAGCCACACGGGCCTTCGCCCAGTATCCATGAGCGAGTGCGGCACCGCTAGAGCACAAAGTCACCCGACCGATTCCGTCGCACGGGCGGCGAGGTCGCGCCGAGCCGCCTTCTCGACGAGAAGGGGGATGAAGTCGCGAACGCGGCTCTCCGCCAGGCGTTTGTGGACAGTGCGCACGATGTGCTCGATGTCGACCGACGAAACCGACGGATATCGAGTGATCAGGCGCTCGATGACCTTTTCGACTTGAAGCAGTTCGTCGTCCCCGGTCATCGATCAATCGTCATCCCGGCGGGCGGCTACCGTCAAGACACGAAATGAACTCTCGAACAACACGGTTCGGTTCCGCTCGACGTATGTGCGGGATCCTGGAATGAATCCAGTATCCAACGGCGTCCGGAAATATCGTTTCACGACTGCGGCGGGGGTGGAACGGCGGACAATGGGGGGTACCGGGCCGCCGGCTCGCGGTAGAGAACTCGCGGTAGAGAAAGGGACTGTCATGTCCGAGACATCATCGGTCAAACAGGGCGTCGCGGCAGGCACCTCGATCGGGGCAGCCATCATCCTCGTCACGGTCGGCATCATCCAGTTCTTCCAAGGGGTCGCCGCGGTCGCCGAGAACGAAGTCTTCGTCGTCGGTATCGAATACGTCTACAAGCTGGACCTGACGACGTGGGGCTGGATCCACATCGTGCTGGGCATCGTGGTCCTGGGGGTCGGACTCGCGTTGTTCACCGGAGCGGGCTGGGCGCGGGTATCGGCGATCGTGGTCGCGGCCGTGTCGATTCTCGCCAACTTCCTGTGGCTGCCGTACTACCCGTGGTGGTCGCTGCTCATCATCGCACTCGACGTCGTCGTCATCTGGGCCGTGTCGACCTGGAAGCCGGATCGGGTCTGACACCCGGCAGAGCGGGAGAGACCGTGGGAAAGAAGAGCAAGCGCAGGGCCGGAGGCGAACTGTCCCGGCCCGACGCCGCCGAGCCGACCGCACCGATGAAGAACAAGGAGTACCGGCGACTCCTGAAACCCCTCCATGCCGAACTCGTCGCGCTGCAGGAGTGGGTGAAGTCATCCGGCGCGAAGGTGTGCGTCGTCTTCGAGGGTCGTGACACCGCGGGCAAGGGCGGCGTCATCAAGGCGATCACCGAACGGGTGAGCCCGCGGGTGTTCCGGGTGGTCGCGCTGCCCGCCCCCACCGAGCGCGAGAAGTCGCAGATGTATGTGCAGCGGTACCTGCCGCACCTGCCCGCCGGCGGAGAGGTCGTCATCTTCGACCGCAGTTGGTACAACCGTGCAGGGGTCGAACGGGTGCTCGGCTTCTGCACCGAGGAAGAAGCCGAGCACTTCCTCCAACTGATCCCGACGGTCGAACGCTCGATGGTCGACTCGGGAGTCATCCTGCTCAAGTACTGGCTGGAAGTGAGCGAGGAACAGCAGACGATGCGCCTGCAGAGCCGGATGGACGACCCCCGAAAGTACTGGAAGCTGTCGGAGCTCGACCTGAAGTCGTACAGCCGCTGGTACGACTACTCCCGCGCGCGGGACGAGATGTTCCACTTCACCGACACCGGCTGGGCACCCTGGTACGTCGCGAACAACGACGACAAGAAACGCGGACGGCTCAACGTCATCAGCCACTTGCTGAGCCAGGTCCCGTACGAGCCGCTGGACCGCCCCGACCTCACCCTGCCGAAGCGGCAGAAAGCGGAGGGCTATCAGGAACCGGCGCAACCCCTGCACTGGATTCCCACTCCTTTCTGAGAGTCCGAGACACGCGAAGGACGAGTGGTCATGGTCACCAGAGAACCCGCCCCGGCGCACACACCTATCACCGCAGAGTCGCGGACGGCCTGGCACGCCCAGGACGCCGCGGTCGTCGTGTCCACACTCGCCACCGACCGGCAGTCGGGTCTGCTCGACGGCGAGGCCGACGAACGACGCCGCCGGTACGGCCCCAACTCGATCGCGGCCGAGCCTGCGCCGTCGGCATGGTCGATCGCGCTGCTGCAGCTGAAGGATCCGATGAACCTGATGCTCGTCGCGGTGGCGATCGTCAGCGTGGTCATCGGCGAGGTTCCGACGGCGATCATCGTCGCGGCACTCGTCGTGCTCAACGTCGTGCTGGGCACGCGGCAGGAACTGAAGGCGCGCGCCAGCGTGGACGCGCTGGCGCGGATGCAGACGCCGCAGGCACGCGTGATTCGCGGTGGCACGCTGGTCCAGCTCGACGCGACCGACCTCGTGCCCGGGGACGTCGTCGCACTCGAGGCGGGCGACATCGTTCCCGCCGACGGCCGTTTGCTCACGTCGGCCACTCTCGAAACCCAGGAGGCGGCGCTTACGGGGGAGAGCGCGCCCATCGCGAAGGACCCGCAGACTCTCGCCGGCGCCGACGTCTCCCTCGGTGACCGCAGCGACATGGTGTTCCAGAACACCTCCGTCACCCGCGGCACCGCCACCATGGTCGTCACGGAGACGGGCATGCACACGGAGATGGGCCGGATCGCGTCGATGCTCTCCGCGGTCGCGCCGAGCAAATCTCCACTGCAGCGTGAACTGGACTCGCTCACCAAGGTGCTCGGCATCATCGCGTGGACGGCGGTCGCGATCATCGTGATCATCGGCGTGCTGCGCGGGGACAGCGTCACGACGCTCCTGCTGCTGGGCATCTCGATGGGCGTCTCCGCCATCCCGACGGGCCTGCCGACGTTCGTCCAGGCGATGCTGGCGTTCGGTGCACGCCAGCTCGCCGACGCCAAGGCCGTCGTGAAGAACCTCACCGACGTCGAGACGCTCGGCGCCACGAGCGCGATCAACTCCGACAAGACCGGCACGCTGACGATGAACCAGATGACCGTGCGGTCGCTGTACTTCCACTGCCGCTGGTACACGGTGGAGGGCGAGGGCTACAGCAAGTCGGGGAAGATCACGCAGGTTGCGGGAGAATCGGTTCCGGACTTCACCCTGCTCGCTTACGGGTTGTGCCTCGACAGCGACGCCACCGTCTCCGACAGCGGGGAGGTCGTCGGCGATCCGACGGAGGCCGCACTGGTGGTCCTCGCCGCGAAGATCGGCGTCGACGCGCCGCTCACCCGGCGAACATATCCGCGCGTCGCCGAGGTGCCGTTCGACTCCGCCTACAAATTCATGGCGACGTTCCACCACCTGCAGATCGACGGCACCACCCGGTTCGTCGAGCTCGTCAAGGGCGGGCCCGACGTGGTTTTGGCGCGGTGTACGACCGCGTACCGGCCCGGCCGCCAGGCGGTGCCCGTCGACGAAGTCCGGGACGAACTGACGGCAGCGAACCAAGCCCTGTCCGAGAAGGGACTTCGCGTGCTGGCGTTCGCGGTTCGCCGGCTGGACGGGCAGGAGGATGCCGCGACCGCCGACCCGATGTCGTTCGTCGAGGACCTCACATTCGTCGGCATGGTCGGCATCATCGACCCCCTTCGGCCGGAAGCGATCGACGCCGTGCGCACGGCCCACGAGGCCGGCATCGACGTCCGCATGATCACCGGCGACCACGCCGTCACCGCATCCGCGATCGGCGCCGAACTCGGGCTCGGACCGGGGGCGATCGGTGGAACCGAGCTCGCAGCCATGAGCGACGACGAACTCGCGGCGGCGCTGCCGAACCTGCACGTGTTCGGACGCGTCACCCCCCAGGACAAGCTGCGCCTGGCCGACCTCATGCAGAAGGGCGGCGCGATCGTCGCGATGACCGGCGACGCCGTCAACGACGCCGCCGCACTGAAGAAGGCCGACATCGGCGTGGCGATGGGATCGGGCAGCGAAGTCACGAAACAGGCGGGCAAGATGGTGCTCACCGACGACAACTTCGGAACCCTGATCACGGCAATCCAGCTGGGCCGCAGCATTTACGACAAGATCGTGTCGTACATCCGCTACCAGATGTCGAAGCTGTTCTCGCTGGTGCTGCTGTTCCTCGTCGCGAGCATCTTCGACATCAACGACGGGGTCGCGCTGACCCCGCTCATGGTGTTGTTCCAGCACTTCTTCATCACGCTGTTCCCCGTCGCCGTCATCATGCTCGACCCGGCGCCGCCGAACCTGATGAACCAGCCACCCCGTGACCCCGGGATGCCGATCGCCAATCGGAAGGCGTTCGTGCAGTGGTTCGCCTACGGTGTCCTGCAGTTCGCCGTCACCCTCGCTGCGATGCTCCTCGCCCCCGGTGACATGAGCACGACCGAGGCGAACGTCCCGATGACCATGGCGTTCGTGGTGTTGTCGATCGGATCGATTCTCGCCGGACTCGTCATGCGCCGCGATCCGGAATCCGGCCTCACCGCACCCATCCTCGGCGCACTGAAGATCCTGTCGATCCCGCTCGTCGTCACCGTGTGCGCGGTGGAACTCGGGTTCCTCCAGGACCTTCTCATGACGACCTCGCTGACGGGCGGCCAGTGGCTCGCCTGCCTCGGCTGGTCGCTGATCATTCCGGTGGTCGTGGAGGCGGAGAAAGCTCTCCGCCGCCGGCGGCACGCGCGGCCGATCGCACCGATCTCCGCCGCAGCCGCAGTCGATCCTCAACGCGCGCGCTGAAACCGGCATCATGTCCTGGACAGGAAGTCTCGCGCAGTTGCCCGGGATCGCGACGGCACGGGTGTACCGCCGCGAGTGGCTGCGGCCCGACATCACCGCCGGACTCGTCCTCACCGCACTGCTCATCCCCGCGGGGATGGGGTACGCGGAGGCTGCCGGGTTGCCCGCCTACGCCGGGCTGTACGCCACGATCGTCCCTCTGCTCGCGTACGCGGTGGTGGGTCCGTCGAAAATCCTGGTTCTCGGACCGGATTCGTCGCTCGCGCCGCTCATCGCCGCGGCGGTCCTGCCCCTCGCCGTCACCGACGATCCGGAGAGCGCCCTGGCCCTCGCAGGCATCCTGGGCGTCCTGATGGGCCTCATCCTCCTGGTCGGCGGGTTCCTGCATCTCGGCTTCGTGACCGAATTGCTGTCGAAGCCCATCCGGCTCGGGTACCTGAATGCGATCGCGTTGATCGTCGTCGTCGGCCAGTTACCCAAACTGCTCGGGTTCGACGTCGATGCGTCCGGACTCATCGGGGAGATCGGCGGGATCGGAAAGGCCGTGTTCGGGGGCGACATCGACCCCGTCGCCGCCGCGGTGGGTCTCGGCTCCCTCGCCGTCATCGTGGCGTTCCGCATCTGGATTCCCCGCGTCCCGGGCGTTCTGGTGGCGGTGGTCGGGGCGATGATCCTGTCGGCGGCGCTCGGGCTGACCGACGACATCGGGATGGTCGGCGCCCTCCCCGCGGGCCTGCCGCTGCCGTCGTTCGGCGGCGTCGACTGGGGCGACGTGGGACAACTCGTCGGACCAGCCGCCGGAATCGCCCTGATCGCGTTCGCCGACACGGGGGTGCTCTCGCGCACGTTCGCCGCCCGGCGCGGCGAAGATGTCAACGGCAGCACCGAGATGAAGGCGGTCGGCGTCGCCAACATCGCGGGCGGGCTGTTCGGCGGCTTCCCGATCTCGGCCAGCGGGTCCCGCACGCCGGTGGCCGAACAGAGTGGCGCCCGCACGCAATTGGCGTGTGTCGTCGGCGCCGTCGCGGTGCTGGTCTTCGTCCTCGTCGCCCCCGGTGTCACCGCATACCTCCCCGACGCCACGCTGGGCGCCGTGGTGATCGTCGCGGCCACGGCGCTGGTCGACGTGAACGGCATGGTCCGCATGTGGCGGATGAGCAGCGTGGAGTTCGGGCTCGCCGTCGCCGCGTTCCTCGGGGTCGCCCTGGTGGGTGTGCTGCAGGGCATCCTCGTCGCGATCGGGCTGTCCTTCGTCGCCGTGGTCGCGCAGGCCTGGCAGCCGTACCGCACCGAACTCGTCCGGACGGCGGACCGGCCGGGCTTCCACGACGTCGAACGCCACCCCGGCGGGGACCGCATCCCCGGACTGGTGCTGGTGCGCTTCGACGCTCCCCTGTTCTTCGCGAACGGTGAGATCTTCGACGAGTACGTGCGTTCGGTGGTCGCGGAGGCGCCGACCCCGGTCGAGTGGGTCGTGATCGCCGCCGAGCCGATCACCGGACTCGACACCACCGCCGTCGACGAACTCGTCGACCTCGACACCTACCTCGAGGGCAAGGGAATCCAGCTGGCGTTCGCGGAGATGAAGGGCCCGATCAAGGATCGGCTCATCCGGTTCGGGGTGGGCGACAGGTTCGACGCCACGCACTTCTACCCGACCATCGACTCCGCGGTGGCGGCATTCCGCGACCGGGCCGGAAGCGCCGGGGATCCGGCCGAAGACTGATTCGCTCAGACGGCCTGGCCGCGAAAGGTCCTGCGATACGCCGACGGCGGAACCCCCAGCACCGCACCCATGTGCTGCCGCAGGGAGGTGCCGGTGCCGAACCCGACCTCACGGGCGATGACGTCGACGGACAGGTCGGTGGTCTCGAGGAGCTGGCGCGCACGGTCGACCCGTCGGGTGGTCAGCCAGCGGTTCGGGGTGGTGCCGACCTCCTCGCCGAAGCGCCGGGTGAACGTGCGGACGCTCATGTTCGCGTGCGCCGCCAACCGGTTCAGCGCCAGCGGTTCGCCGAGGCGCTCCAGCGCCCACTCGCGGGTCGCCGCGGTCGACTCCGACGTGGTCTCCGGGATCGGCCGCTCGATGTACTGGGCCTGCCCGCCGTCGCGCCACGGTGGGACGACGCATCGGCGCGCCACCCGGTTGGCGACGTCCGACCCGTGGTCGCGGCGCACGATGTGCAGGCAGAGGTCCAGTCCGGCGGCGACGCCCGCCGAGGTGAGGATGTGGCCCTCGTCGACGAACAGCACGTCGGGGTCGACCCGGACCTGCGGATAGGTGCGCTGGAAGTGCTCGGTGTTGCGCCAGTGGGTGGTGGCGCGCAGGCCGTCGAGCAACCCCGCCGCGGCGAGGACGTACGAACCCGTGCAGATCGAGACGTACCGCGTGCCGGGCCGGACGAATGCGAGGGCCCGCTCGAGGTCGGCGGGCAGATGGCCTTCGTCGTACGCCGGGCCGAGTTCGTAGGACGCGGGGATCACGACCGTGTCGGCCTCGGTCAGCAACTCCGGGCCGTGGTCGACGGACACCGAGAAGTCGGCGTCCGAGCGCACCGGCCGTCCGTCGGCCGTGCACGTCTGCACGTCGTACAGCAGATTCCCGTCGGTGTCGTGCGCCCGTCCGAAGACCCGCGACGGGATTCCGAGTTCGAACGGGATCACACCGTTCAGGGCGAGCACGACCACCCGATGAGGCACAACCATGGCCAGATTCTTTCACATGTTGTCATTCCGGCAACTGTTCCGGCGCGGCGCCGTCCCGCAGACTTACCGTCGTGACGTCCGACATCGCGCCCCCGGCATCTCCCGCCCAGACGGCCCCGCCGCGCCTGCACTACGCCTGGCTCGTCGCGGCTGTCGCGTTCCTCGCCCTCGTGGGAGCCGCCAGCTTCCGGGCGGCGCCCTCGATCCTGATCGACCCCCTGCACCAGGACTTCGGCTGGTCGCGGGCGAGCATCTCGTCCGCCGTGTCGATCAACCTGGTGCTCTACGGGCTGACGTCGCCGTTCGCGGCGGCGCTCATGGAACGCTTCGGCATGCGCCGGGTGGTCACCGCCGCGCTGGTCCTGGTGTCCGCCGGCAGCGGACTGACCGTCTTCATGACCGCCACCTGGCAACTCGTACTGCTGTGGGGCGTGCTCGTCGGGCTCGGCACCGGCTCGATGGCACTCGCCTTCGTCGCCACCGTCGTCGACCGCTGGTTCGTCGCCCGCCGCGGCCTCGTCACCGGCATCCTCACCGCAGGCAGCGCCGCCGGACAGCTGGTGTTCCTGCCGATCCTCGCGATGGTCGCCGAACGCTACAACTGGCAGACCGTGGCGCTGACGGTGTCGTTCGCCGCCCTCGCCGTCGTCCCGCTGGTGCTCGTGTTCCTGCGCAACCGGCCGTCGGACGTCGGGACGGTCCCGTACGGCGCCGGGCCCGGCTACGTCGCGGAACCACCCGCCCCGACCGGTCGCGGCGGCGCCGCGGGCCGGGCCGTGACGGTACTGCTGTCGGCGGCTCGGACCCGCGTGTTCTGGTTGCTGGCCGGCACGTTCGCCATCTGCGGGGCGAGCACCAACGGACTCGTCGGCACCCATTTCGTCCCGGCCGCGCACGACCACGGCATGCCGGTGACGGCGGCGGCGACCCTGCTGGCGGTGATCGGGATCTTCGACGTGATCGGCACCATCGCGTCGGGCTGGTTCACCGACCGGTTCGACTCACGCAAGCTCCTCGGCATCTACTACGTGCTGCGCGGGATCTCGCTGATGCTGCTGCCGATCCTGTTCGCGAACACCGTGCACCCGCCGATGATCGCGTTCGTCATCTTCTACGGCCTCGACTGGGTGGCGACCGTCCCCCCGACCGTCGCGCTGTGCCGCAAACACTTCGGCAGCGACGCCCCCATCGTGTTCGGCTGGGTGCTGGCGTCCCACCAGATCGGCGCCGGCCTCGTGGCGTTCCTCGCGGGACTGGTGCGCGACCAGTTCGGCGGCTACGACGCCGCGTTCTACGTCGCGGGCGGGCTGTGCGCGATCGCGGCCGTGATGTCTCTGGCCATCGTCGCGAAACCCCGCAGGGTGGCGTCCGGGGTCGCTTGACCCGCGCCGAAACCACTCCCCGGAGCGCCCCCGGTTCCTAAGATCGGTACATGGCAGCTCAGCGCGCATCGGACGAAGTCATTGACCGCTCCAAGATCGAGAATCGGGCTCCGTCGGTAGCCGCACTGTTCGTGGACCGGGTGGCGCACTCACCCGGTCGCGAAGCGTTCCGATACGTCGACCCGGACGACCCGACGATGTGGGCGAGCGTCACGTGGTCCGAGGCGGGCGACCGGGTGCGCAACCTCGCGGCCGGTCTCATCGTCCTCGGCGTGCAGGCCGAGCAACGGGTGGCGCTGGCGTCCGCCACCCGCTACGAATGGGTGCTCGCCGACCTCGCCGTGATGTGCGCGGGCGCGGCCACCACCACCGTGTACCCCACCACCACGGCCGCCGACGTCGCCTACATCGTCGCGAACTCCGGCAGCCGCGTCGTCTTCGCAGAGGACGACAAGCAACTCGCCAAGCTGCGCGAGAACCGCAGCGAACTCGGCGACGTCGAGAAGGTCGTCCTCATCGACGGCAGCCCCGGCGACGACGACTGGGTCATCACGTTCGACCAGCTACACGACCTCGGCGAAGAACTGCTGGCCGAGACACCCGACGCCGTGCACGACCGGATCGAGGCCATCGACCCCGACGACCTCGCCACCCTGATCTACACGTCCGGCACCACCGGCAAGCCGAAGGGTGTGCGACTGTCACACTCGGCGTGGACGTACGAGGCCGCGGCGATCGACGCCACCGGCATCCTCGACGCCGACGACCTGCAATACCTCTGGCTCCCGCTGTCCCACGTGTTCGGGAAGGTCCTGCTCACGCTGCCGCTGCAGATCGGTTTCGCGACGGCGGTCGACGGCCGCGTCGACAAGATCGTCGAGAACCTCGCGGTCGTCCAGCCCACGTTCATGGGCGCCGCCCCCCGCATCTTCGAGAAGGCGTACGCGCGGATCGTCTCCACCGTCCGCGACGAGGGCGGGCCGAAGGAGAAGATCTTCGACTGGGCCATCGGCGTCGGGCTGCGGGTGTCGAAGGCCAAGCAGGCCGGCAAGAGTCCGTCGCTGCTCGACTCGCTACAGCACGCCGTCGCGGATCGGCTGGTGTACAGCACGATTCGCGAACGCTTCGGCGGCCGCCTGAAGTTCTTCATCTCCGGGTCCGCGGCGCTCAATCGTGATGTCGCGCAATGGTTCGACGCCGTCGGCATCGTCGTCCTCGAAGGGTACGGACTGTCCGAGACCAGTGCCGCCTCGTTCGTCAACCGCCCGTCGGCATACCAGTTCGGCACCGTCGGCTGGCCCATCCCGGGCACCGAGACCCGGATCGCCGACGACGGCGAAATCCTCATCAAGGGTCCGGGCGTCATGAGCGGCTACCACGAGAACCCCGAGGCCACAGCCGAAGCGCTCACCGACGAAGGCTGGTTCCGCACCGGCGACATCGGCGAACTCGACGACAAGGGCTATCTGCGGATCACCGACCGCAAGAAGGACATGTTCAAGACGTCCAACGGCAAATACGTCGCACCGTCCGCGCTGGCGGCCACGTTCAAGGGCATCTGCCCCTACGTCGGTGAACTCATCGTCGACGGCGAAGGGAAGTCGTACTGCGTCGCCCTGATCTCCCTCGACGCCGAATCGATCGAAGAATGGGCGAAGAACAACAACCTGGGCGGCAAATCTCTCGCCGAGATCGCCAACGCCCAGGAGACCCGCAACCTGATCGGAGGTTACGTCGAGGAACTCAACGCCGGACTGAACCGGTGGGAACAGATCAAGAAGTTCCGCATCCTCGAACGGGAACTCACCGTCGAGAACGGCGAGATCACCCCGAGCATGAAACTCAAGCGCAAGGTCGTGATGACCAACTTCTCGGGCGAACTGGAAAATCTCTACACCTGAGTTGACCCTCACGCGACGTAAGGCTGCACGGTAGGAGTCGTGAGCGAGAAACACACGGTCGGCGTGGTCGCCAGACTGGTCGGAGTGAGTGTGCGCACCCTGCACCACTACGACGAGATCGGTCTGGTGACCCCGTCCGACCGCACCCCCGGTGGGTACCGCAGCTATTCGGGCGCCGACGTGGAACGTCTGCACCGCGTACTGACGTACCGCGAACTGGGATTCCCCCTCGAGGAGATCGCAGCCCTCCTCGACGACCCGGACGTCGATGCCCTCGCGCATCTTCGGCGACAGCACGCGTTGCTGAGCGAACGGATCGATCGCCTGCACGAGATGGCTGCAGCCGTGGAGAAGATGATGGAGGCGAAAAGCATGGGCATTCAACTCACCCCCGAAGAGCAGAACGAAATCTTCGGCGACAACTGGCCCGGCGAGGAGTACGCGGCCGAGGCCGAGGAGCGGTGGGGCGACACCGACGCGTGGAAGCAGTCCCAGCAGCGCACCGCGAAGATGAGCAAGGACGACTGGAAGCGCATCAAGGCCGAGGGCGACGCGGTCGAAGCCGCACTCGCACAGGCGATGACCGACGGCGTCGCACCCGGATCCGATCGCGCCGACGCACTTGCCGAGCAGCACCGCGCCGGCATCGAACGGTTTTACGACTGCGATCACGCGATGCAGGTGAACCTCGCCGAGATGTACCTCGCCGACAATCGCTTCCGCAGGCACTACGACGACGTCGCCCCCGGCCTGGCGCAGTACGTGCGGGACGTCATCGTCGCGAATGCGGAGAAGCAGTAGCACTATCCTGAAACGCATGTCCGATCCGCAGCGTCCCAGCCCCAGTCAGTACGTCGGGTATCTGTTCGGTCGGACGCTGCCGGATTCGATGCAGGACTGGGTCCGCAACGACCTCGTCGGGCCGGGCGCGTCGGTGCGGTACGTGCTCCGTTTCATGCTTCCCGTCGCCGCGGTGCTGGCGTTGTTCCTCCTCATCCCCGGTCCGATCTGGATTCCGCTGGCGATGATGGCCCTGCTGCTGCTCCCGTTGCTCTACTTTGCGGTCGCGCTGATGAACATCTACCGTCGCCACCGTCTGCTCAGCCACGGCCTCGATCCGGACCTCGTCGGTGAGAAAGCGCAGCGCCGCGCCGACCGCACCCGCGAGGACTATGAACGCCGCCACGGCCGCACCGAGGACCGGTAACTGCAGGGTGACGCATCACACCGCCCCTCCGGGAGTGATGCAGCGCACGTGAACGATCGATAAGTAATGCGTTAAAGTGGCGAACGTCCGAGTGGGTACTCCCACGAACCGCGTACCCCACAGGGTGCAGCGCAGGTTCCGACAGCCTCGACGGGAAGAGCAGTCATAGATGACAGTCACAGATTCGGCGGTCACGCCCGATATTCACACGACGGCGGGAAAGCTCGCCGACCTGCGTAATCGTCAGGCCGAGGCGCAGCACCCGAGCGGTGAAGCCGCGGTCGACAAGGTCCACGCCAAGGGCAAGCTCACCGCCCGCGAACGCATCACCGCGTTGTTGGACGAGGGCTCCTTCGTCGAACTCGACGCCCTCGCCCGCCACCGCAGCGTGAACTTCGGCCTCGCCGACAACCGCCCCGTCGGCGACGGCGTCGTCACCGGCTACGGCACCGTCGACGGCCGCGACGTCTGCGTCTTCTCGCAGGACGCCACCGTCTTCGGCGGCTCCCTCGGCGAAATCTACGGCGAAAAAATCGTCAAGGTCATGGACCTCGCCCTCAAAACCGGGCGCCCCCTGATCGGCATCAACGAAGGCGCCGGCGCCCGCATCCAGGAAGGCGTCGTCTCCCTCGGCCTCTACGGCGAAATCTTCCACCGCAACGTCCAGGCCTCCGGCGTCATCCCCCAGATCTCGCTGATCATGGGCCCCGCCGCCGGCGGCCACGTCTACTCCCCCGCCCTGACCGACTTCGTCGTCATGGTCGACCAGACCTCCCAGATGTTCGTCACCGGCCCCGACGTCATCAAGACCGTCACCGGCGAAGACGTCACCATGGAAGACCTGGGTGGCGCGCACACCCACATGGTCAAATCCGGCGTCGCCCACTACGTCGCCTCCGGCGAACAGGACGCCCTCGACTACGTCAAGGACCTCCTCTCCTACCTGCCCAGCAACAATCAGGCCGCCGCCCCCCGGATGCTGCCCACCGACCCGATCACCGGCGCCATCGAGGACTCCCTCACCGCCGAGGACCTCGAACTCGACACCCTGATCCCGGACTCGGCGAACCAGCCCTACGACATGCACGAGGTCATCCGCCGCATCCTCGACGACGACGAATTCCTCGAGGTCCAGGCCGAACGCGCCGGCAACATCGTCGTCGGCTTCGGCCGCGTCGACGGCCGCTCCGTCGGGATCGTCGCGAACCAGCCCACCGTCTTCGCCGGCTGCCTCGACATCGACGCCTCCGAAAAAGCCGCCCGCTTCGTGCGCACCTGCGACGCGTTCAACGTCCCGATCATCACCCTCGTCGACGTCCCGGGGTTCCTGCCCGGCACCGACCAGGAATACAACGGCATCATCCGCCGCGGCGCGAAACTGCTCTACGCCTACGGTGAGGCCACCGTCGGCAAGATCACCGTCATCACCCGCAAGGCCTACGGCGGCGCCTACGACGTGATGGGCTCCAAGCACATGGGCGCCGACGTCAACCTGGCCTGGCCCACCGCCCAGATCGCCGTGATGGGCGCCTCCGGCGCCGTCGGGTTCGTCTACCGCAAACGCCTGCTCGAGGCCGCCAAAAACGGCGACGACGTCGACGCCCTGCGTTTGCAACTGCAGCAGGAATACGAGGACACCCTCGTCAACCCGTACGTCGCCGCCGAACGCGGCTACGTCGACGCCGTCATCCCCCCGTCCCACACCCGCGGACAGATCGTGGCCGCCCTGCGCCTGCTCGAACGCAAAATGGTCACCCTCCCGCCCAAGAAGCATGGGAACATCCCGCTGTGACCGCGGAGTTGGTCGTCGACGAGGTGCTCGACGAGATCGCGCTGGGCTCCGGCATCGCCGAAGAGTCGCCGGCGGCGCCGGCCGTGACGTTCTCGGGCAACCCGAGCGACACGGACATCGCCGCGGTGCTCGCAGTGTTCGCTGCGATCGCCTCGTCCGGTTCCGCGGCGGAAACGCCCGCGTCCGATGACGATTCGTGGGGCACCCCCGCCCTCATTCTGCGTCGGCAAGTAGCCGCCGCTGCCGTCCTGGTCAACGCAGGCTACTGAAACTGTAGAAAAGGGAAGACATTTCGATGAGTAGTGCACGTATTTCCAAGGTGCTCGTCGCGAACCGCGGTGAGATCGCAGTGCGGGTGATCCGGGCCGCCGCCGACGCCGGCCTGGCCAGCGTCGCCGTCTACGCCGAACCCGACGCCGACGCCCCGTTCGTGCGCCTGGCCGACGAAGCCTTCGCCCTCGGCGGACAGACCTCCGCCGAGTCCTACCTAGTGTTCGACAAAATTTTGGACGCCGCCGCCAAATCCGGTGCCGACGCCATCCACCCCGGCTACGGCTTCCTCTCCGAGAACGCCGACTTCGCCCAGGCCGTGCTCGACGCCGGCCTGATCTGGATCGGCCCGTCCCCGCAGTCGATCCGCGACCTCGGCGACAAGGTCACCGCCCGCCACATCGCCGAAAAGGCGAAGGCCCCGATGGCCGCCGGCACCAAGGACCCCGTCAAGAACGCCGACGAGGTCGTCGCCTTCGCCAAGGAATACGGCGTCCCCGTCGCCATCAAGGCCGCCTTCGGCGGCGGCGGGCGCGGCATGAAGGTCGCCCACACCATCGAGGAAATCCCCGAACTGTTCGACTCCGCCACCCGCGAGGCCGTCGCCGCGTTCGGCCGCGGCGAATGCTTCGTCGAACAGTATCTGGACAAGGCCCGGCACGTCGAAGCGCAGGTCATCGCCGACCAGCACGGCAACGTCATCGTCGCCGGCACCCGCGACTGCTCCCTGCAGCGCCGCTTCCAGAAACTCGTCGAGGAGGCCCCCGCCCCGTTCCTCACCGACGACCAGCGCGCCCGGATCCACTCCTCCGCGAAGGCCATCTGCAAGGAGGCCGGATACTACGGCGCCGGCACCGTCGAATACCTCGTCCAGGGCGACACCGTCTCCTTCCTCGAGGTCAACACCCGCCTGCAGGTCGAACACCCCGTCACCGAGGAAACCGCCGGCATCGACCTGGTGCTGCAGCAGTTCAAGATCGCCAACGGCGAACACCTCGACCTCACCGAGGACCCCACCCCCGCGGGCACGCCTTCGAGTTCCGCATCAACGGCGAGGACGCCGGCCGCGGCTTCCTGCCCGCCCCCGGACCGGTCACCAAGTTCGTGCCCCCCACCGGCCCCGGCGTGCGAATGGACTCCGGCGTCGAAACCGGATCCGTCATCGGCGGCCAGTTCGACTCCATGCTCGCCAAGCTGATCGTCACCGGCGCCACCCGCGACGAGGCCCTCGCCCGGGCCCGCCGCGCCCTCGCCGAATTCCAGGTCGAAGGCCTGGCCACGGTCATCCCGTTCCACCGGGCCATCGTCTCCGACCCCGCCTTCATCGGCGACGGCACCGGCTTCGACGTCTACACCAAGTGGATCGAAACCGAATGGGACAACCAGGTCGAACCGTTCACCGGCGGCGCCCCGCTCGACGACGAGGAGAACCTGCCCCGGCAGAACGTCGTCGTCGAGGTCGGCGGCCGCCGCGTCGAGGTGTCGCTGCCCGGCCAGTTCACCCTCGGCACCGGCGGCGCCCCCGCCGGCCCGGCCCGCAAGAAGCCCAAGGCCCGCACCCGCGGCGGCGCCGCCGGCGGCGCCGCGTCCGGTGACGCCGTCACCGCCCCCATGCAGGGCACCGTCGTCAAGGTCGCCGTCGAAGAAGGCCAGCAAGTCGCCGAGGGCGACCTCATCGCCGTCCTCGAGGCCATGAAAATGGAAAACCCCGTCAACGCCCACAAGGCCGGCACCGTCACCGGCCTCGCCGTCGAACCCGGCTCCGCCATCACCCAGGGCACCGTCCTCGCAGAGCTGAAGTAGCTGTGAGTACTTGTTAACCGCCCGCGGTTAACAAGTACTCACGGGTGGCGGCCGTGCATGGCGGTCGTCACCCGGGCCGCGGCGTCGCGGACCAATTCTCCGATTTCCGCCGTGCGCACCCCCGACATCGGCCGGGACGCATCGGCGACGCACAGCACGACAGCCGGTTCACCGTCGCGGTCGAACGCCGCCGCGTTGATCGACAGCGGCTGGTAGCTGCCCTCCGGGTCGATGTCGCCGACCACCGCATCCGCCGACAGCAGTTTGCGCGCCTCCCGCAGCGCGACGGTCGAGCGGTGCCCGCCCACTCCGCGACCGCGGAGTTCCGACACCGCATCCGCCAGCGAATGCTGTTGCTGCTGCATGCATTCCATCGCATATCCGCGCTCGCGGACGAGCGCGAGGGCCGGCTCGTACGTCGCGCGCAGCACGTCCACGTCGACACCCAGGCTCTGCCCGCCGAGGGCGTACCACTCGTCGCGCTGCTCCTGCGGATACCAGGCCGCGATTCCCGAACCGATGGGCGGCACCAGCAGCACCTTGTCGCCGAGACGCAACCCGAGGGTTCCCCGGCGCCCGCCGACCGGTTGCACCACCTCCGCGACCACCACGTCGCTTCCCGATTGCACGAACGCGATGGACGCCATATCGGACGCGTCGGCCAGTTCGTGCATCACCGACCGCGCGAGGTCGACGACGTCCGTGGCGGTCTCCGCGGCACGCCCGACCGGGATCAGTGCGGGACCGAGACGGTACGTCTTGCGGGTGGGGTGCCGGATGAGCCAGCCGGCTTCGGTCAGTGCGACGACCATCGGGTAGCAGGTCGCCTTCGCGACGCCGAGGTGCCGGGCGATGTCGGCGAGGCTCCGGGGCGTCTCCGGCTCGTCGGCGAGGAGTTCCGTCAACATCACGATGCGGTCGGTCTGCGGGGAATTTCGTGCCATGTGTTTGCATAATGCCACTCTGGCGTCGCACTGTGACAGGGGATACAGTCGAGCCATCTGAACGATCGCTAAATTGCCTGGCCATCTGTCACAGCCGCTGCAGGAAGTGAAACTCATGAAACGCTTCGACCTACGTCGCCGGACCGACCGCCTCGACCCCGAGACGCAGTACGAAGAGATCGCCCGGATTCTCGCCACGCAGGAGTTTCCCTGGGACATCAACCAGGCCCTCAGCTTCGCGCTGTTCCGGACGTACGCGGTGCCCACCATCGGCAGGCTGCTGTTCGAGACCGGCGAATTCACCGAGCGCGTGCAGAAACGCTACGACGACACCGGCCTGATCCTCGACGCGGTCCTCGAACACGGCCTCACCAGCGAGCCCGGTCGCGCCGGCATTCGCCGGATGAACCAGATGCACGGCTCCTACGACATCTCCAACGACGACATGCGGTACGTGCTGTCGACGTTCGTGGTGATCCCGGCGCGCTGGATCGAAGACTTCGGCTGGCGGAAACTCACCCACAACGAGATCGTCGGTTCCACCAACTACTACCGTGCGCTCGGCAAGTACATGGGCATCAAGGAGATTCCCGAGACCTTCGAGGCGTTCGAGAAGTTCCTGGACGACTACGAGCGGGAACACTTCCTCTTCGACCTGGGCGGCCGCGCCGTCGCCGACTCCACGCTCGACCTCCTCTGCACGTTCCCACCGAACAATCTCGCTCCCGCCGCCCTGATCAAGCGGTTCTCCTGGGCGCTCATGGACGATCCCCTTCTCGACGCGTTCGCCTACTGCAGGCCGTCCCGCCTCGTGCGGACACTGTCCCGGGGCGCGTTGAAGGCCCGCGCCCGCCTCGTCCGGTTCTATCCCGTGCGCACCGTGCCCAAGTTCGCCCGCGACCTCCCCAACATTCGCAGCTACCCGACCGGGTACGAAGTGGAGAAACTGGGCACCTTCCCCCGAACCTGTCCCGTGCAGCACACCAACGGTACGGTCCCGCCGGAAAACACCGCATCCCGAACAGCTTTGGACGCCTGATCGACGTAAAGCCGTGTGTTCGAACTATTCTCGGACACACGGCGAATGAGGGTGGGCAACTCCCGGTTCTGCCGTAACGTGGCTGCGCGTAGCGACCGTCGACAGGAAGGGATTGTGTGAACTTCACGCGAGGGACCCTGACCATTGCCGCACTGGCCGGAGCGGCCACACTTGCTCTGGCGCCCACGGCAACCGCCGCCACCACCTACCAGATCACCGTCATTCCGCCGATCGGCACCGTCCGCGCCAACAATCTGGTGACGCTCGGGACGCTGGTCACTCCCACCCCGACCGGCACGGACGGGTCCACCCCGGTCGAGCTGGAACTCAGCGACCCCTCCGGCGACGTGACCGCGCAGTCGATCCCCCTCACCCTCGGTGCCGGGACGGCCGCGATCCGGACCCACGAGGCCGGCCGCTACTCCGTCGTGTTCACGTTCGCCCCGCCGAACGGCACCCCCGCCGAGGCGACGGCGCAGTTCGACGTCGTCGCGTCATCGGGTCTGGGGAGCTGAAACCCGCACCCTGCCGGGGCGCATCGCCGGTCAGACGTCGGCGGTGCGCCTCTTCTTCGGCTTGACGGGAAGCTCGGTGGAGCCGACCGTCTTCATGGCGATCTCGACGTACTTGCGGGCCACGGCGTCCGGGGTCAGCTTGCCCTCGGCGTGGTACCAGCGCGGAATCGACTGGCACATGCCGAGAAGCGCCCGCGTGGTCTCCGCGGCGTCTGCCACGTCGAACAGTTCCCGCTTCTTGCCTTCCTTGACGATCTCGAGGACCAGTTCCTCCACGCCCTTGCGGACGATGCGGTACCGCTGCCGGTTCTCCGGGCTCAGGTAGCGCACCTCGCTCTCGAGCGCCGCCAGGCGGGACCGCATGGTCATCCGCAGCACGATCGCCTCGATCACGTTGGCGAGTCGTTGCACCGGATCGTCGCCGCCGTCGGCGCTCGCGGCGTGGGCCCGCTCGAGGACGTCGCTGGTGGAGAGTTCGAGAAGCGCGAGGAGAACGGCTTCCTTGTTCTCGTGGTGGTAGTAGAGAGCGGGTACCGTGACACCGACTCGGCGGGCGATGTCGCGCACCGAGGTGCCGTGGAAGCCGTGTTCGTAGAACGCGTCGAGGGAGGCGCTGAGGATCGGCGTCAACTTCGTGGGTTCGAGGCGGCGCCAGTCTGCCGCGTTGCCGACCTCGATGGGCGGCGTCGCACCCTTGGATGAGCTGACCATCAAAGACCTATCTACCGCTCGCTATGCCAGGACGGGTCAAGTGTAGCTGTAAAGGTAGTCGGCGAAGGTCTGCGGCGGGCGCCCGGTGAGCGCCTCGACGTCGCCCGTCACCACCGCCAACTCGCCGGCCGCGATCGCTGCGTACGAGGTCACCCACCCTGCGACCTCGAATTCCGGCGCCCCGTAGTGGGCCCGGGACGCGTACGCCTCCTCCAGGGTCTCGTTCTCGAAACGCACCGAACGTCCGGTCACCCTCGTGATCGTCTCCGCGGCCTCGGTGAGGGTGAACGCGTCGGGTCCGGTCAGCCGGTAGGTGACGCCGTCGTGGTCGCCGTTACCGGTAGTGAGGACGGCCGTCACGGCATCGGCGACGTCGCCGGGTGCTACCGCGCTCACCCGGCCGTCCCCGGCAGGTCCCCGGATGACGCCCTGATCGTCGGCCATCAGCGGAATCATCGACTGATACCAGCCGTCCTGCAGGAACGTGAACTTCAGGCCGCTCTCCCGGATGTGCTGCTCCGTGAAGTAGTGGTCGCGGCCGAACGTGAACGTGCACTCCGGCGCCGCACCCAGAAACGACAGGTAGACGATCCGCTCCACCCCGGCGGCACGGGCCGCGTCCACAGCGGTGCGGTGCTCCTCGCGCCGGGTCGCGCTCTCGTGACCCGAGACGAGGAACAGCAACCGGACACCGTCCAGCGCGGCCGTCATCGCCGGACCGTCGGCGTACGTGGCCACGGCGAACGCGGAGTCGAAATGCTCGGCCAGCGGCTCGAGCCGCTGCGCGTTCCGCCCGATCAGCCGCACACCCGCGCCGCCGCCGAGCCTCTCGAGCACCTTGCCGCCGACGGACCCGGTGGCTCCAGTCACTGCAATGGTCATGGCTCGCATTCTCCCAGCGCCGGACCTCTATCCTGGCGCGTATGACTGAACCCGTGGCAACCGCTGACCTGGCAGACGAGATCGGACCCGACATCCGGAGCTGCGACACGCAGTTCATCCAGTTCGGCGGCCGTGAAGTGTTCTCCGGCCCCATCACCACCATCAAGTGCTTCCAGGACAACCTGCTGGTCAAGCAGACCCTCGGCGAGCCCGGCAACGGCGGCGTCCTCGTGGTCGACGGCGACGCCAGCATCCACACCGCGCTGGTCGGCGACATCATCGCCGGTCGCGGCGTCGACAACGGCTGGGCCGGCGTGATCGTCAACGGCGCGGTCCGCGACTCGGCGATCCTGAAGACCCTGGACATCGGCGTCAAGGCACTCGGCACCAACCCCCGCAAGAGCACCCAGACCGGCTCCGGTGAGAAGAACGTCCCGATCGAGATCGGCGGCGTGACGTTCAACCCCGGCGAGACCGTCTACAGCGATCAGGACGGCGTCGTCGTCCGCTGAGTGCGCGCTCTGCACGTTACGACCTCGGTGCGGATCCGAACGTCTATCGTTGTGCGTGGTCGGGTCTCGTTCCCCCGGGCCGAATTTTCCCGGCCGGGGGAATGCACTGAAAGGACTTCCATGCGTGCTGTGGGCACAGGTGCCGCCCGAGCGCTCGCCGTGGGCTTCGCCGCGTTCACCTCCTTCGTCTGCTCGCATGGAATTGCCGCGGCGGCACCGATCACCGCCACCCCCTTTCAGATACCGCTCATACAAGGTGCTGTGGTGTTTGCGGGGCCATGCTCAACGGTGCCGTGCATCGAAACTTTCATCGCCACGACGGGGACCGAACCTGGAGTCACGATCTTCACCGTCTCGGGTGAGCAGGCAATTTCCACCGGCCCTTATTGGGTACATTGGCACAACCTTGCCACCGGCGCTTCGGGTGTCGCGACGGTGACACACGCCGAACCTGCCGTGGTCCGGTCGGGAATCGGACCGGTCACCGCCGTCGCGACTGGGACGAACGCCCTCGCGGGATCCGGCATGTTCTTCGCTGTGTAATCGAGGAGGCGTTGATGTCCGACGAGATCCGTTCCAAGGTCGCTGCACTGATGCCCACGGCGCGTGACGAACTCGCCGAACTGGTGGCCATGCGGTCGGTGGCCGATCCGCGGCAGTTCCCGCCGGAGGAGTGCGTTCGCGCCGCCGAATGGGTCAAGGACGCGTTCGTCGGGGCCGGAATCGGACAGGTCGAACTGATCGAGACGTCCGACGGTTCACACGCCGTCGTCGGACATCAACCCGCGCCGGACGGCGCCCCGACGGTGCTGCTGTACTGCCACTACGACGTTCAACCGCCCGGCGACGAGAAACTCTGGCACACCGACCCGTTCACCCTCACCGAGCGGGACGGGCGCTGGTACGGGCGCGGCGCGGCCGACTGCAAGGGCAACATCGTGATGCACCTGCTGGCGCTGCGCGCACTCGGCACCCCGTTCCCCGTCGGCATCCGAATGGTCGCCGAAGGGTCCGAGGAAATGGGCACCGGCGGGCTCGAGAACCTCGTCGAGGCCAGGCCCGAACTGTTCGACGCCGACATGATCCTCGTCGTCGACACCGGGAACGCCGCCGTGGGCAGACCCACCGTCACCACCACGCTGCGCGGCATCGCGAACGTGGTGGTGCACGTCGAGACCCTGGCCGGGGAGGTGCATTCGGGCATGTACGGCGGACCGGCCCCCGACGCGCTCGCCGCGCTCGTCCGGATGCTCGCCACGCTGCGTGACGCGGACGGCAACACCGTCGTCGACGGCCTCGAATCGGACCAGACGTGGTCGGGCGTCGACTACCCCGAGGCCCAGTTCCGCACGGACGCCGGGGTGCTCGACGGTGTCGGTCTCGCTGGTTCCGGTTCCGTCGCCGACGCCGTGTGGGCTCGGCCTGCCCTGACGATCCTCGGCATCGACTGCCCGCCCGTGGTCGGCTCCGCCGCCGCCATCGCGCCGCGCGCCGCGGCCCGCCTCAACCTGCGGGTACCACCCGGCATGGACCCGCAGAGGGCGCAGGACGCGCTCGCCGCGCACCTCCAGAACGCCGCACCGTGGAATGCGCGGGTGACGGTGGAACGCGAAGCGGTGGGCTCACCGTTCCGCGCGACCACGGACGGCCCCGGGTACGCGGCCCTCGGCGCGGCGATGGAGGAGGCGTTCGGGAATGACCTCGGAACCGCCGGGCAGGGCGGATCCATCCCGCTGTGCAACGTCTTCTCGGCCATGATCCCGGCGGCGGAGATCGCCCTGATCGGCGTGGAGGAACCGCGCTGCCTCATCCACGCGCCCAACGAGAGTGTGGATCCCAGCGAAATCGAGAACCTCGCCGTCGCCGAGGCACTGTTCCTGCAGCGGTTCGCGACCGCCGCCCGTCAGGACTGAGAACTCACCCGAGCCGTCATCCCACCGATCTCCACGACGTCCCCGTCCCGCAACTGACGGCCCCGCCGCACCTCGACCTCACCGTTCACCGACACGAGTCCGTCGGCGATCACTTCCTTCGCCTCGGCCCCCGACTCGATGAGGTTGGCGAGCTTCAGGAATTGGCCGAGACGGATGGATTCGTCGCGGATCGGCACGGCGTCGTGAATGTCGGACATGCCTCTATCTTCCCTCTTCACCCAAATCGCGGCCCGACGGCTCACACTGAACACTGGAACATCTGTCTCCCGTGATCGGTACGTATCTCTTGCCGGGAAGGAAACGCTCGATGTCAGCTAGCACCGAGACACACCACGCGTCCGAGGCCGACCTCACCGCACCACGGCCCCGGCCCGCACTCGGCTCGAAGAACGGGCGCCTGCACCAGGTTCCCCACATCGCGGGACTGATCCTGGGCGTCTTCTCGGTGCTCGTATTCCTGTGGAGCATCTCGCCGGTACTGCGCTACTACGTGCACGTGCCGCGGGAGTACATCGACACCTACTACTTCGACGCTCCCGACACCAGCCTGTCGTGGGCGCTGGTGGTCGCGCTGCTCGCGGCGGCGCTGGCGAGCCGCAAGCGGATCGCGTGGTGGCTGCTGACGATCTACCTGACTCTCATCCTGATCACCAACGTGATCGTGAGCATCACCGACCGGAACGTGAACGCGATGGTCGCCGCCGTGGTCCAGGTGGTGCTGATCGGCATCCTCATCGCGGCCCGGCCCGAGTTCTACACCCGGGTCCGGCGCGGCGCAGGCTGGAAAGCGCTGGGCGTCCTCATCGTCGGTCTCGCCATCGGCACGCTCGTCGGGTGGGGACTCGTCGAACTGTTCCCCGGCACCCTGCCGCAGGGCGAGCGTTTCCTGTGGGCGCTCAACCGCGTGACCGCGCTCGCCGCCGCCGACAACGAACAGTTCAGCGGTCGACCGCACGGATTCGTCAACACCCTCCTCGGCCTGTTCGGCGCGATCGCCCTCCTCGCCGCCGTCATCACGCTGTTCCGCGCCCAGCGCTCCCACAACGCGCTCACCGGTAACGACGAATCGGCGTTGCGCGGACTGCTGTTGCAGTACGGCGCCGACGACTCCCTCGGCTACTTCGCCACCCGCCGCGACAAGGCCGTCGTGTTCGCGCCCAGCGGGAAAGCGGCCATCACCTACCGCGTCGAACTGGGTGTGTGCCTGGCCAGCGGCGATCCGATCGGCGACCCGGAGGCGTGGCCGCACGCGATCGAGGCGTGGCAGGCGCTCGCGTCCCAATACGGTTGGGCCACCGCCGTGATGGGTGCCAGCGAAACCGGGGCCACCGCCTACAACAAGGCCGGTCTCACCGTCCTCCAACTCGGCGACGAAGCGATCCTCCGCACCCGCGAGTTCAACCTCAGCGGACGCGACATGCGGCAGGTCCGCCAGGCCGTGACCCGCGTCCGCCGCCAGGGCATCACCGTCCGGATCCGCAGGCACCGCGACGTTCCCGCCGAGGAGATGGCCGAGGCCATCCGGCTCGCGGACTCGTGGCGGGACACCGAGACCGAGCGCGGCTTCTCGATGGCCCTCGGCCGGCTCGGCGACCGCCTCGACGGCGACTGCCTGCTGGTGGAGGCCATCGCCGAGGACGGCGAGATCGACGGCATCCTGTCGCTGGTTCCGTGGGGACCCACGGGCGTCTCCCTCGACCTGATGCGCCGCAGGCCGACCTCCCCCAACGGGGTGGTCGAGCTGATGGTGTCCGAACTGGCCACCACCTCCGACCAATTCGGCATCACCAAGGTGTCGCTGAACTTCGCGGTGTTCCGTTCGGTCTTCGAGGAGGGCTCCCGCATCGGGGCCGGACCGATCCTGCGGATCTGGCGCTCGATCCTCGTGTTCTTCTCCCGCTGGTGGCAGCTCGAGGCGCTCTACCGGTCCAACGTGAAGTACCAACCGGAGTGGGTGCCGCGGTTCCTCTGCTTCGAGGACAACCGGGAACTGCTGCGCGTCGGATTCGCGTCGGCCGTCGCGGAAGGATTCGTGACCCTGCCCCGGTTCGGACGTTCCGGCACCCACGACGCCATCGCGCACACCGGCCACCACGCCGCGGTCCCCGCCGCGCTCGTCGCCGCCGAGGGACTGCACTCCGACGGCAGCGCACCCGGCGAAGGCCTGGCACCGGCCGCGAACGGACCGAAACGTCCCGAGCAGGTTCGCGTCCGGCTCGACAAGTTGGCCGGCCTCGCGGAACAGGGCATCGACCCCTACCCGGTCGCGTATCCGCCCTCCCACACGGTGACTGAGGCCGTGGAGTCGCCGGAGGGAACGACGGTCCGCATCGCCGGCCGCCTGCTCCGGATCCGCGACTACGGCGGCGTGGTGTTCGCGGTGGTCCGGGACTGGTCCGGCGACATCCAGATCCTCGTCGACGAGGCCCGGGTGGGTACCGACCGAATCCGGGCGTTCGCTGCCGAATTCGACCTCGGCGACCTGGTCGAGGTCGCCGGCGTCATCGGATACAGCCGTCGCGGTGCGCTGTCGCTGCTTGCGAACGAGTGGCGCATGACCGGCAAGTGCCTGCACCCCCTGCCCGACAAGTGGAAGGGCCTGTCCGACCCGGAGACCCGCGTCCGCCAGCGGTACGTCGACCTCGCCATCAACTCCGACGCCCGCCGGCTGCTGGAGGCCCGCAGCGCCGTCGTGAAGTCGCTCCGCGATTCGCTCGGCGGACGTGGTTTCCTCGAGGTGGAGACCCCGATCCTGCAGCAGGTGCACGGCGGCGCGAACGCGGCCCCGTTCCTCACCCATATCAACGCCTACAACCTGGACCTGTATCTGCGAATCGCGCCGGAGCTGTATCTCAAGCGACTGTGCGTCGCCGGCATGGAGAAGGTGTTCGAGATCGGCCGTGTCTTCCGCAACGAGGGCGTCGATTTCAAGCACAACCCGGAATTCACGATCCTCGAGGCGTACGAGGCGCACAGCGACTACGAGAAGATGATGGTCCTGTGCCGCGAGTTGATCCAGACCGCGGCGGTCGCGGCCTATGGGCGCGAGATCATCATGCGGCCGGGCCCCGACGGCACGCTGGTGGAGGTCGACATCTCCGGCGAATGGCCCGTCAAGACGATGCACCAGGCGGTCGCCGAGAAACTCGGCGTCGATGTCTCCCCCGAGACGCCGCTCGCGGAATTGCAACGGCTCTGCGACGAGCACGAGATCCCGTACCAGTCGGCGTGGGACGCCGGCGCCGTGGCGCAGGAAATGTACGAGCACCTGGTGGAGGACTACACCGAATTCCCCACGTTCTACACCAACTTCCCCACGTCGATGTCGCCGCTGACGCGTCCGCACCCCACGATTCCGGGAGTCGCGGCCAAATGGGACCTCGTCGCGTGGGGCGTCGAACTCGGCACCGCCTACAGCGAACTCACCGACCCGGTCGATCAGCGGAACCGCCTCACCGAGCAGTCGATGCTCGCGGCAGGCGGCGACGAGGAGGCGATGGAACTCGACGAGGACTTCCTGCAGGCCCTCGAACACGCCATGCCGCCGACCGGTGGGCTCGGCATGGGCGTCGACCGGGTGGTCATGCTCATCACCGGCGGCAGCATCCGCGAAACCCTCGCCTTCCCCCTGGCCAAGCCGAGGCAATGACCGCCCGTGGCCGGGTGGCCGTCGCGGCGCTGCTGATCCTCGGCGCCGTCGGCTACGCGTCGTGGCTGCTCGAATTCGTCCTCGACACCGGCATCGACCCGCTGCGGGGGTTCGCGAGCGAACTCGCCGCCGCGGATCAGCCGTACGGATTCGTGTTCCGCACCAGCGACCTGGTGACCGGATGCATCGTCGCCGTGGCCGGGGTGCTCGGACTGTCGCGGTACTCGCAGGGCTGGGTGACGGCGGTCGGATGGATCGGGCTGATCGTGTTCGCTGTCGCGACCATCGCCGATTCGCGCCTGCCGATGAGTTGCGCGGCCACCACCGACGCCGTGTGCGCCGCGCGCGAGTCCGCCGGGCACCTGCCCCTCACCCACGATCTGCACGCCGTGACCAGCGCGTCCGCGTCGACGGGCGCCGTCGTGTCGAACCTCGCGTTCCTGTTGGCCGCGTTCCGGTACGGCTGGCCGGCCTGGCTGAAAGTGACCGGCGTGGCCGTGGCGATCGTGTTCATCGGGGGCACGGTGTGGACGCTGACGGCCGCCGGACTACGCGGGGAACAGGACGCCTGGCTCGGGCTCGGCCAGCGCGTTCAACTGCTCGCATTCTGCGGGTGGCTGATCTTCGTGGCACTCAGCGTGATTCACGTCACCCCCGAAAGGGATGGTTCCACGTGAAACGTCCTGGGGAAATGGTCGTGGGAGTGCACGTGGTGGTCGACGGCGACGGCCCCCCCGTCGTCCTCTACGGCGGCCTCGGCGGGAACTGGTTCGACTGGGACGACGTGGTGGAACTGCTGTCCGGGACCTGCCTCGTCGTGCGGATCGATCGTCCCGGGTACGGACTCAGTCCCCCGTCCGGCGAGCGGCCGTCCGCTCGTGGCGAGGCCGACCGAATCGCCGACGTCCTCGACGCGCTACGGGTGACCACCCCGGCGGTGCTCGTCGGCCACTCGCTCGGCGGCATCTACGTCGAGGCGTTCGCGCGGCTGCACCCCGAGCGAACCGGCGGCGTGATTCTGCTGGACGCCACCGTCACCATCCGTCCGCACCGCGTGATCCCGACCCGGTGGCGCGTCACGGCGGGCCGGCGGGTGGCCCGGGCGGCCAGCGCGGCCGGACTGCAGAAACTTCTCGGCCCCACGGTCCGCCGGATCCTGAACCATTCGACCCCGCCCGACGGGCTCGCCCCGGACACCCGCCGGTGGGTCGAACGGATCTACCGCGAGCCCACCTACCTCGAATCGTCGATCGTCGAGAACGCGTCGTACCCGGCGCTGGCCCAGGAACTGGCCGCGCTGCGCGACACCACGACGATCACGGCACCGGTCGTCGTGGCCGCCGCCCACACCGGCCGCCCGACGCCCTGGGGGTCGGCGTGGATCCGCACGCAGAAGCAGTTCGCACACTTCCTGGGTGCCAGGTTCCGCGTCGTGCGCCCCGCGCACCACCACGCGATGATCGATCAGCCCGGCCAGATCGCGGCGCTGGTGCGGCAGCTGGCAAGCTGAGGTGCGTGCAACTGCTATTGATCCGCCACGCGCTGCCCGAGCTCGTCACCACATCCAGCGGGCGCGCGGACCCTGCACTGACCGAGGAAGGTCACGCGCAGGCCAAGCGGCTGCCCGCCGCTCTGGCCCCGTACCGCATCGCCCGGATCGTGAGCAGCCCGCAACGCCGCGCACTCGAGACGGCGGCGCCGGTCGCCGAGGCGCTCAACCTTCCCGTCACCGAGTACGTCGGGCTCGCGGAATACGACTACGACCTCGACCACTACATCCCGTTCCACGAGGCGGAAGCTCGCGCGCCGGAGGCCTACGCCCGCATCCGGGCAGGCGAGTTCCCGAAGTCCGTCGACGCCGACGCGTTCCGCACCAGGGTGTTCGACTCCCTCGGCCGCATCGTCGACGAGTCCGGCCACGAGGACACCGTCGCGGTGTTCGCCCACGGCGGCGTCATCAACGTGTTCCTGCAGGAGCTTCTCGGCCTCGACCGCCCCCTCGTGTTCCCGATCGAGTACGTGTCCGTGACGCGGGTGCTCGTCTCCCGCAGCGGTGAGCGACGGGTGGCGTCAGTCAACGAGACCGGCCACGTCCGGGACATGCTGCGTCGGTAGAGCCCGCTCCGAGCCGCTAGAGGCCCGGAATCCGGGGCAGCGGAGGCAACGGCGGGGGCGGCGGGAGCGTCGGCAGCTGAATCTGCGGCAGACCGGGAATGAGGGGCCGCGGGGCGGGGGCAGGCGCGGGCGCGGGATCCGGCATGCTCGCCTCCTCCTGGGCCGGCTCCGGAATCGACACCGCGGCCGGCGGTGGCGCCGCCGGTGACGGCGCGGGCGACGGAGCCGCCTCCTCGGCGCTCGGCTGCGTGGCGACCGGACGTGCGTCACCGTCGGAGCTCTGGCTACCACCGAAGCCGAGACCGAGACCGATCACGGCGACGACGGCCAGCGCACCACCGGCCAGCGCACCACCGCGGATCACGGGTTTGGCGAACCTCTCGGCGCCGCCGCGGTCCGAAGAGTCCGCGCGGTCCTGTGCCAGCAGCGCAGCGCCTTCCGCGGCCACCAGTTCGGGCTGCACCGGCACGATCACCGGGAGCGCGAGCCACGACTCCATCAGCGACGCCACCAGCGGGATATGCGCACCGCCCCCGATCAGAACCACCGCGTCGGCACCACGCCCGGACGATTCGATCACCTCACGCGCCAGACGCGCCGACGCCTCCACCGGGCGGACGATGAGCGAATCGAGATTGTCCTGCGAGAGCAGCAGCAGACCGCCGTCGCCGGGTACGCAGACCGCGGTGTTGGTCGACAGTTCCTCCTTGGCCCGCCGGCAGCGTTCGGTGAGCGCCCACTCCGCGGCCTCGTCGACCGGGTGGGCAATGCGTTCCTGCTCGAGCTGGTGGTCGCGGATCAAGCGATCGATGCCGTCGCCGCTGATCTCGTCGGTACGCGCCGACGAGAGCACCGCGCCGGTGAATCGGTCGACCACGGTGACGGTGAGGCCGGAGCTGCCGAGGTCGTAGAACACGAGCGTCGAATGGTCGCCGAGCTGTCCCGACGCCTCGAGCATCCAGAGCGCCGCAGTCACTTCCGGGACCAGATGGCAGTCGATCGCGGCCTCCACGGCAGCGGCCTGCGCCTCGTCCCGATACGCGACACCGAAGACCTGCACGTCGTCGGCGGCGGAGCGCTCGGCCATCACCGTTTCGATGGAGTCGGCAACCAGCAATTCCGGTTGAGTGTGGGCCGAATCCACGGGAAATGACCGGAATACGGCCCCCTCGTCGTCCGGGTACGCCACGCGCACCGCGCTGGCACCGACCGATACACCGAGAACTGAAACCATGGAAATACTATAACGGTTTGGTCACGGAAGGCGTGTCGGGGCCTCGCGACATCCGCCGTCGTTATTTCGGCTCAGAGCCCGGGAATCCGCGGCAATTCCAGCGGTGCGGGCGGCGGAATCGTCGGCATCTGGAACTGCGGCAGACCCGGGATCAGCGGAGCGGGTTCCGTCGTCGTCGGCGGAGCCGACGTGTCGGACGGCGCGACGCTCTGCGTTTCGGGGACGACCGGCACCTGCGTCGGACTCTGTGCCCGTGTCTGCGGCTGGTACGTGCTGCGCACCTCGGTCTGCGGTGGGATCACCGGCTGCTCGTCGACGTCCGACGGAGCCGCCTCCACGGGCGTGTGCACTTCCGCGGTCGTGGTGGGCTGCGACGGCGCTGCCTCTTGCGCGGCGGGCGCTTCCGTCGTCGCCTGCGTGGCGGCCGGCTGCGTCTCCTCCTCCGTACCCTGCAGAAGGTCGGTGCCGAAACCGAGTCCGAGACCGACCGCGGCGACCAGGGCAACGCCTGCGAGGACGAGGCCACGACGCTTCCGGGCCGGTGCGATCGCCTCGTCCGAGTACGAGTGCGAGGACGAGTGCCACAGGGCCTGCGTCTCGGGTTCCAATTCCGGTTCGGGTTCGTGCTCCGGCACCGGCTGGGGCAGCGGTGCCACGAACTCGTCGAATGTCGGGAGCGCCAACAGGGCCGCACCCTCCGCCGCCACCAATTCGGGCTGCGCGGGGACGATCACGGGAAGATCGAGCCAGGACTCGATCACCGACGCGACCAACGGAATGTGGGCGCCGCCGCCGATCAGCACCGCGGCGTCGGGGGCGCGTCCCGAGCGGCGGATGACCTCGCGGGTGAGGCGCGCCGAGGTCTCGACGGGGCCCACGATGAGCGAATCGAAGGTGTCCTGCGACAGAAGCAGCAGACCGCCCTCGCCCGGCATGCACACCGCTCCGCTACTGGACAGCTGCTCTTTCGCGTCGCGGCACCGCGCGGCGAGCGCGAAGGCGGCCGCAGCGTCGGCGGGGTGCGCGAAGCGGTTCAGTTCGAGTTGGTTGTCGCAGATCAGCCGGTCGACTAGGTCGCCGCTGATCTGATCCGAGCGGGCACGGCTCAGCACCATGCCGGAGTCGCGGTCGAGGACGGTGACCGTGAGACCCGAACTGCCGAGGTCGTAGAACACGAGCGTCGAGTGGTCGCCGAGTTCGCCGGACATCTCGAGCATCTGCAGCGCGGCGGTGACTTCGGGGACCAGTTGGAAGTTGGCGATCTGCAGCCGCGCCATCGCGGCCTGCATGGCACCGGCCTGCGCGTCGTCCTGGTACGCGACGCCGATGGCCTCCACCTCGTCGGTCTCGTCCCGTTCGGCGAGCACCGTCCCGATGGATTCGGCGGCCAGTTCCGCCGGCAATTCGAGTGTTGCGGTCACCGACCGTGATTGGAAGGTCGGGGTTTCGAGGCTCACGGCGTCGTGGCACGCGAAGCGCACCGCGCTGGCGCCGACGGATACACCGAGAACTGAAGTCATGCCGCCGACTATAACGGTTCGATTACGGGTCTCGCGCATGAAGGAGACCGGACGCCACGTCAGACGGGTTTTCGACGTACTCCTGTGACGCACATCGTATTAACGGCGAGCCGTCGACGTCGAAACCTGCGGAAACGCGGCACAAGAAACGCGGCGAACGCAACACGCCGTGCCCTGTCTCGTTCGTGGACGAATGTCGCGTTTCCGTCCACCCGAGGGGATTCGGCCGCGATCAGTCGGTTCCGGCTGCGCGTGTGCCGTCGACGTGGGTGCCGAACCACTGCAGCGTTCGCGCCCATCCGTCCCGGGCGGCGGCCTCGTTGTACACGGCGGGCCGGTCGTCGCAGTGGAAGCCGTGCTCGGCCTCGGGGTAGCGGACGATCTCGGTGTCCACCGGGGCGTGCGCGACGGCGGTGCGCAACTCCTCGACCTCCTCGGCCGGGATCCCCTTGTCGCGGTCACCGAACAGGCCCAGCCACGGCGTTCGCAGCAGGCCGGCGGCGTCGAGTTGCGTCGGATACCCGAACCGCGCCTTCGCGATGCCGCCGCCGTAGAAACTCGCCGCCGCGCCCAGGTCGAGGCGGGTCGCCGTGTGGAACGCGACGGTCCCGCCCATGCAGAATCCGACGATCGCCGTGTTCCGGGGTTCGATCGAGGCCGCCGACAGAGCCGCGACGGCCCCGTCGACGTCCTCGTCGATGTGCTCCGCCGTGAGCTCACCGATCAGCGACATCGCCGCCTGAAGGTCGTCGTAGTTCAGCACCGGATCGCCGCTGCGGTGAAACAGGTGCGGGGCGACGGCGTGATACCCGGCCGAGGCGAAACGGCGGCAGACGTCGACGATGTGGTCGGTGACGCCGAACGCCTCCTGGATGACGACGACGCCGCCGCGGGCCGGACCTTCGGGGGCGATGACGGTGAGTGGTGTGGTCACGAACTACGACTCTAGGAAACCGGCTTCAGCGGGTGGATCCCCGGTGCCCCGGCGAGGTGCTCACCGAACTTCCCGAGCGCGGCCTGGAAGTGCGGCGACTGCATGTGCGCGTCGAGCGCCTCCTGGCCGGTCCACACCTCCACGGTGACGAAGGTTCCCGCGACCGCGGCTGATTCGAACACCTCGTACGAGATGCAGCCCTCTTCCTTGCGGCTCTCCGCGGCCAGCGCGGACAGTCCGCCACCGACAATGTCCTCGGAGCCGGGCTTGGCAGGAATGGTCGCTACGACATGCAGATCGGACATCGACTCCCTTTCGTGAACGCCACCTCGTGTGGCCCGTCTCACGTAAGCACAGTTGGGTCGGCTAGGAAACCCGAAGTCGCGTCAAATAATCGGCGACCTTCGGTTCGTCCCAGCCGTGCGCCTCGCGGAGGCCGTCCGCGATGGTCGCGAGATAGGCGGGCGCCGGCGCGTTCCTGGCCACGACGTCGCCGCGGGCACGGGTGGTGAA
Source organism: Rhodococcus sp. USK10 (assembly GCF_019378875.1). Classification (NCBI taxonomy): domain Bacteria; kingdom Bacillati; phylum Actinomycetota; class Actinomycetes; order Mycobacteriales; family Nocardiaceae; genus Rhodococcus; species Rhodococcus sp. USK10. Next base: position 4,461,453 of record NZ_CP076048.1, on the reverse strand, counting down.
CGTGCGCATGGGGACGCCGTTGCGGGATCCGAGTGCGACCAGGCGGTCGTAGCAGGCGGGTTCCTGCGCGTGAATGTCCTCGAACTGTTCCCGCGTCACCAGGAAGGCGCGGGCCGCGACGGTGCCGGGCGCGTCGGGGTCGTAGAACGCGCGGCCGCCGCCCCAGATCCGCGACTCTCCCGCGAAGAACACCGTGCCGGGTATCACCACCGGCATCGACGCGCGTGGGGCGCGCGCATCGCGGGCGCCCGTGTGCACGAGGTTGCCCCCGGCCGGGCGACCACCGCGCAGGTAGCAGGTCAGACGCGTCGCAGCCATGTTCGATCCATAGCTGACGTACCAGATCAGCACACAACCGACCGTACTCGGACAAGATGGTCACATGAGTCTTCTCGGCGAAGTCAGGGGCTGGCGCAGCGGTGCACGGAAGCATCACCGGCTGCGGGATCTCGACGGCACTCTCGTCGTCGTCACCGGTGGCGGCAGCGGGATCGGGCGCGAGACCGCGCTGGCGTTCGCGTCCGAGGGTGCCGTGGTGGTGGTCGCCGATCGCGATCTCGAATCCGCGCAGCAGACCTCCGATCTCATCAATTCCGCCCAGATGAAGGGCGGCGGCGCCGTCGCCATCTTCGGGGGCGGCTCCCACGCCTATCAAGTGGACGTCGCGGTGGAGGACGAGGTGCAGCGCTTCGCGGAGAAGGTGCAGGCCGAGCACGGCACCCCCGACGTCGTGATCAACAACGCCGGAATCGGATATTCGGGCACGTTCACGCAGACCCCGCAGAAGGACTTCGAGCGGGTGATGGACGTGAATTTCTGGGGAGTCGTCTACGGTTCCCGCGCGTTCGCCGAGCAGATGATCGAACGCGGTACCGGCGGGCACATCGTGAACCTGTCGTCCGCCGCGGCGTTCACGCCGCAGAAGCGACTCACCGCGTACGCGACGAGCAAGGCCGCGGTGTTCATGCTGTCGGACTGTCTCCGAGCGGAATTGGTGAATCACGGCATCGGCGTCAGCGCCATCTGCCCCGGACTCGTCCACACCAACATCATCCAGGCCACCGACTTCGCCGGCGCCACCCCGGAGGAGCAGACGAAGATGCGGGACCGGACCGACAAGCTCTACCGCAAACGCGGTTTCACCCCGGACCGGGTGGCGACGCAGATCGTGAAGGCCGTCAAATCCAACAAGGCCGTCGTCCCCGTCACGCCCGAAGCCAAGTTCGGGCGCGCGCTGAGCCGCCTCACCCCGGGCAGCATGCGGCTCGGCGCCCGCCTCGACCTCGGCTGATCCGAGACGTCAGGAGGTGGGCGCCTGTACCCGGCCGGCCCCCGGCGACCTCCACACGTGAGTGGGAAAGCGTCCCGGAACACACTTTGCCGCTCACGTACGAGACCAGCGGGCCAGGTACTCGCGCTCGGTGGGCGTGATGCGGCGTAGCCGCTGGGCGTCGACATCCGCGACGGCCATCTGAGTGGTCGCGGTGACGGCGGGCGGGTCGGTGATCGGGGTACGCGCGCCCCGGACCTCGTAGCCGATGGTGAAGTCGACGGCCCGGTGCTTCGCGATCCACATCGTGACCCGGAGCGGGCTGTCGGAATGCCGCAACTGTCCCCGGTACTTCACGTGGATGTCGGCGATGAACGCGCTCGTGATGAGCGACGAGTTCTCGCTGCCCTCGCTGAGCAGCCAGTCGATCCGGGCCTCTTCGAGCAACGTCACCATCCGCGCATGGTTGATGTGCTGAAAGGCGTCCATGTCGGACCACCGGACGGTCACGAAGGCGTCGTAGCCGACGACGGCGGCAGGGGAGTCGGTCACGATGGACATCATCCCCTGCCGCCGTCGGTGGAACTCACGCGATGTCGCGCAACCAGTTCCTCAGCCACGTGGTGGCCGGCGTACCCGAACCGTCGACCGCGTAGCTGGTGTAGTCCTGGTGGGCCTGCGACTTGTAGAACTGCTCCAGCTCGTCGATCCTCTTCTCGTTGTGCTGCTCGTCCAGCTGAGCCATCAGCGCGGGCACACCACCGACCGCGAGGATGTCGTTCCAGATCGCCAGCGCTTCCTGCTGGTAGCGGCCGAACAGGTTCGGCGTCGGATCCGACGTCTGCGCGAGGAACCCGGCGAGCCGCGTCACGAAGTCTTCCTTCGGCGTGGAGCAGTACAGGTCGCCGTACGCGCAGAAGGTGCGCGTGTTCTGGCTGACCCAGCCGAACCCGCCGATGCGGGGACCACCGGCGCCGCTGCCGGCGACGGCGGGGCCGACGAGGGCGTCGGTCGGCGACCGCCGCGGATCGGAGACGAGTCCGACGGCCGCGATCTTGTCGGCGGGGACGACACCGAGGCCGGTGCCGATCTCGGCGGCGAGATCACCCGCGGCGTCGGCGCCCTGGCTGTAGCCGATGATCGACAGCTTGGTGTCGGGGCACTGCTGCGACATCGACGACAGCATGCCCTTGGCATTGGTGACCGCCTGCGCCTTCGAGCGCCCGTACACCTCGGACTCCCATGGGAAGGCCGTGGCGGCGTACGTGACGTAGTCGGTGCGGATCGACGACGGCAGACCGTTCGTCACCGCGGACAGCAGACCCGGCGTGGGCCGGACGTTGTCCTTGGTGGACGTTTCCCACGTCCCCGGAATCGCGACCACGTACAGGCTCGGGCAGGGGTCCGCGTTGGCTACTGCGCTCGTACCCATCACCCCCGACGCCACCGGGATGGCCGCGGCAGCGGCCACTGCGGTCAAGAATGCGATAACCCGTCTCATTGCCATGGCATCAACCTGTTCTCCCCTTCGCCGTCCAGCAGACGGGATGCTGCCAGGACGACGTGACCTAAAGATGCACGATCGGTAAATGAACGTTACCGACCGAACGTGACCTCCGCACGATAAACCGACACCCCGGTAGGAAAACCTACCGGGGTGCGGATTGAACTGGCGGTTACAGCTACCGCTGCGGGGCGGTGGTGGTCTCGATCGGAGACGGCAGCGACGTCTTGCCCTCGAGGTACGCATCGACCGCTGCGGCCGCGGAGCGACCCTCGGCGATGGCCCACACGATCAGCGACTGTCCGCGTCCCATGTCGCCTGCCACGAAGACGCCGTCGACGTTGGTGGCCCACTTCGCGGAGCGGGCGACGTTGCCGCGCTCGTTGAGGTCGACGCCGAGATCGGTGAGCAGGCCCGGCTTCTCGGGTCCGGTGAAGCCCATCGCCAGCAGGACGAGGTCGGCCTCGAGCTCGAAGTCCGAGCCCTCGACCTTCTCGAAGCGACCCGACTTCATCTCGACCTCGTGGGCCTTCAGCGCGGTCACCTTGCCGTCGGCACCGACGAACCGTTCGGTGTTCACGGAGAAGAGACGTTCGCCGCCTTCCTCGTGAGCGGACGCGACGCGGTACATCAACGGGTACGTCGGCCACGGGGTGTGCTCGGCGCGGGTCTCGGGCGGTCTCGGCATGATCTCGAACTGGTAAACGCTCTCGGCACCCTGACGGTGCGAGGTGCCCAGGCAGTCCGCGCCGGTGTCGCCGCCACCGATGATGACGACCTTCTTGCCCTCCGCGGTGATGGTCGGCTGCTCCAGATCGCCGAGCTGCACGCGGTTGGCGATCGGCAGGAACTCCATCGCCTGGTGGATGCCGTCCAGCTCGCGGCCGGGGATCGGCAGGTCGCGGGCCTCGGTGGCACCGCCGGCCAGGACCACGGCGTCGAACTGCTCGCGCAGTGCGTCCGCCGTGATGTCGACACCCACGTTGACACCCGTCTTGAAGACGGTGCCCTCGGAGTTCATCTGGTCGAGACGGCGGTCGATGTGCCGCTTCTCCATCTTGAACTCGGGGATGCCGTACCGGAGGAGCCCGCCGATGCGGTCGGCCCGCTCGAACACGGTGACCATGTGCCCGGCGCGGGTCAGCTGCTGCGCTGCAGCGAGACCCGCGGGTCCGGAACCGACGACGGCGACCTTCTTGCCCGTCGAACGCGTCGGGTGCACCGGCTTGACCCAGCCCTCGTCGAAGGCGCGGTCGATGAGCTCGACCTCGACCTGCTTGATGGTGACGGGGTCCTGGTTGATGCCCAGGACGCACGACGCCTCACAGGGTGCGGGGCACAGCCGCCCGGTGAACTCCGGGAAGTTGTTGGTCGCGTGCAGGCGCTCGATGCCGTCGTGCCACCGGTCCTTGTACACCAGGTCGTTCCACTCGGGAATCAGGTTCCCCAGCGGACAACCGTTGTGGCAGAACGGGATACCGCAGTCCATGCACCGGCTGGCCTGAGTCTTCAGGGTGTCCGACGAGAACTCCTCGTAAACCTCGTTCCAGTCGAGCAGACGCAACGGCACCGGCCTGCGAACCGGAAGCTCGCGTGACGTGTGCTTCAGGAAGCCGCTTGGATCACCCACGAGCTGCCTCCATCACTGCCTCGTCCACGTTCTTTCCATCCTTCTTCGCGGCCTCGATGGCCAAGAGCACCTTCTTGTAATCGCGGGGCATGACCTTCGCGAAATGATTGACCTGCTGCGACCAGTCGGAGAGGATGCGCGCGGCAACCTCGGAGCCCGTCTCGTCGCGGTGACGCTCGATCGCGGACTTGAGCCAAGTGAAGTCGTCGCCCGTCAGGTCCTCGAGATCCACCAGTTCCGTGTTGAGGTTGTCCTCGAACACCTTGTCCGGGTTGTAGACGTACGCGACGCCACCGGACATGCCGGCACCGAAGTTGCGTCCCGTCGCACCGAGGATGACGACCTTTCCGCCGGTCATGTACTCGCAACCGTGGTCGCCGACACCTTCGACGACAGCGGTGGCACCGGAGTTGCGGACCGCGAACCGCTCGCCCACGACACCGCGGAGCAGAGCCTCACCGCTCGTGGCACCGAACAGGATCACGTTGCCGCCGATGATGTTGTCCTCGGCGACGAACCCGGGCGCGGTCTCCAGCGGCGGGCGCACCACGAGGCGTCCACCGGACAGGCCCTTGCCGACGAAGTCGTTGGCATCGCCGTGCAGGCGCAGGGTCATGCCCTTGGGGACGAACGCACCGAAGCTGTTACCGGCCGAACCGGTGAACGTGATGTCGATCGTGTTGTCCGGCAGTCCGTCGCCGCCGTACGCCTTCGTCACCTCGTGGCCGAGCATGGTGCCGACCGTGCGGTTGACGTTGGTGATCGGCGACTCGAACGTGACCTTCTCGCCCTTGTCGAGAGCGTTACGGCTCTGGACGATCAGCTGCTGGTCGAGCGCCTTGTCGAGGCCGTGGTCCTGGGTGCCCGTGCAGTACAGGTCCTGGTCCATGAACGCCGACTCGGTCTCGTGCAGGATCGGCGACAGGTCGAGGTTGCCGGCCTTGCTGCCCTTCCAGTGCTCGAGCGCCTTCGTGGTGTCGAGGGCGTCGACCTGGCCGACGGCCTCGTCGAGGGTGCGGAAGCCGAGCTCCGCGAGAAGCTCGCGCACCTCTTCGGCGATGAAGAGGAAGAAGTTCTCCACGAACTCCGGCTTGCCGTTGAACCGCTTGCGCAGCACCGGGTTCTGCGTCGCGACACCCACGGGGCAGGTGTCGAGGTGGCAGACCCGCATCATGATGCAACCCGACACCACCAGCGGGGCGGTCGCGAAACCGAACTCCTCGCCACCGAGCAGCGCGGCGACCATGACGTCGCGGCCCGTCTTCAGCTGGCCGTCGACCTGCACGACGATGCGGTCGCGCAGACCGTTGAGCAGCAGCGTCTGCTGGGTCTCGGCGAGGCCGAGCTCCCACGGGGCGCCCGCGTGCTTCATCGACGTCAGCGGGGTGGCACCGGTGCCACCGTCGTGACCGGAGATCAGCACGACGTCCGCGTGTGCCTTGGACACACCCGCGGCGACGGTGCCGACACCGACCTCGGACACCAGTTTCACGTGGATCCGGGCCTGCGGGTTGGCGTTCTTCAGGTCGTGGATCAGCTGCGCGAGATCCTCGATCGAGTAGATGTCGTGGTGCGGCGGCGGCGAGATCAGCCCGACGCCGGGCGTGGAGTGCCGGACCTCTGCCACCCACGGGTACACCTTGTGCGCCGGCAGCTGGCCGCCCTCACCGGGCTTGGCTCCCTGCGCCATCTTGATCTGGATGTCGGTGCAGTTGGTCAGGTAGTGCGACGTGACACCGAAGCGTCCCGACGCGACCTGCTTGATCGCGGACCGGCGCCAGTCACCGTTCTCGTCCGGCGTGAAGCGGGCCGGGTTCTCGCCGCCCTCACCGGAGTTGGAACGACCGCCGAGGCGGTTCATGGCGATCGCGAGCGTCTCATGTGCCTCGGCGGAGATGGAGCCGTAGCTCATCGCACCGGTCGAGAAGCGCTTGACGATCTCGGTGGCGGGCTCGACCTCGTCCAGCGGGACGGGCTCGCGCACACCCTTCTTGAACTCGAACAGGCCGCGCAACGCTGCGAGGCGCTCGGACTGGTCGTCGACGAGCTTCGTGTACTCCTTGAACACCTCGTACTGCCCGGTGCGCGTGGAGTGCTGCAGCTTGAACACCGTGTCCGGGTTGAACAGGTGGTACTCGCCCTCACGACGCCACTGGTACTCGCCGCCCACCTCGAGCTCGCGGTGCGCGCGCTCCTCGGGACGGTCCAGGTACGCGTTGGCGTGGCGGACCGCGACATCGGCGGCGATCTGGTCGAGGCCGATGCCGCCGAGGCTCGAATTGAGCCCGGTGAAGTACTCGTCGACCAGGTCCTGCGACAGGCCGATGACCTGGAACAGCTGGGCGCCGGTGTAGGACGCCAGGGTGGAGATGCCCATCTTGGACATCACCTTGAGCACACCCTTGCCCGCGGCCTTGATGTAGTTCTGGATGGCCTTGTCGAGCGTGACACCCTGCAGTTCGTTGTTCTGCACCGCCTCGTCGACGGTTTCGAACGCCATGTACGGGTTGACCGCGGCCGCACCGAAGCCGATGAGAAGCGCCATGTGGTGCACCTCGCGGGCGTCGCCGGCCTCGACGATGAGACCGACCTTGGTGCGCGTCTTCTCGCGCACCAGGTGGTGGTGTACGGCCGACGTCAGCAGCAGCGACGGGATGGGCGCGTACGTCTCGTTCGACTCACGGTCGGACAGGACGACGAGGCGCGCACCGCCGGCGATGGCCTCCGACACCTGGTAGCGGACGTCGTCGAGGGCCTTGCGCAGACCCGCTCCGCCTTCGGCCACCGGGTACAGACCGCGGACGATGACGCTGCGGAAGTTCGGGAATTCGCCGTCGTCGTTGACGTGAATGAGCTTCGACAGGTCGTCGTTGTGCAGGATCGGCTGCGGCAGGAAGATCTGCCGGCAGGACTCCGCGGTGGGGTGCAGCAGGTCGTGCTCGGGGCCGATGGTGCCGCCGAGGCTGGTGACAACCTCCTCGCGGATGGCGTCGAGCGGCGGGTTCGTGACCTGCGCGAACAGCTGCGAGAAGTAGTCGAACAGCATCCGCGACCGCGAAGACAGCACGGCGATCGGGGTGTCGGTACCCATGGAGCCGAGAGCCTCGGCACCGGAGATCGCCATCGGCTTGACGAGGAGGTTGACCTCTTCGTTGGTGTACCCGAACATCTGCTGACGCAGAACCACACGCTCGTGCGACATGTAGGTGTACGGGCGGTCCGGCAGGTCGTTCATATGGGTCAGACCCTGGTCGAGCCACTCCTGGTAGGGGTGCTCGGCGGCCAGTTCCGACTTGATCTCGTCGTCGCTGATGATGCGACCCTCGGCGGTGTCGACGAGGAACATGCGGCCGGGCTGCAGCCGGATCTTCTTCACGACGGTGGCCGGGTCGATCGGCAGGACGCCGACCTCGGAGGCCATGACGACGAGGTCGTCGTCGGTCACCCAGAGGCGGGAGGGGCGCAGGCCATTGCGGTCCAGGACGGCGCCGATGACGGTGCCGTCGGTGAAGCACACCGACGCCGGTCCGTCCCACGGCTCCATGAGCGACGAGTGGTACTGGTAGAACGCCCGGCGCGCGGGGTCCATGCTCTCGTGGCGTTCCCAGGCTTCCGGGATCATCATCAGCACGGCGTGCGGCAGGCTGCGGCCACCGAGGTGCAGCATCTCCAGCACCTCGTCGAAGCGCGCGGTGTCGCTGGCGCCGTTCGTGCAGACCGGGAAGATCTTCTCCAACTGCTCGCGACCGCCGAAGATGTCGCTGTCGATGAGCGCCTCACGGGCACGCATCCAGTTCTCGTTGCCGGTGACGGTGTTGATCTCACCGTTGTGCGCCACGCGCCGGAACGGGTGGGCAAGCGGCCACGACGGGAACGTGTTGGTGGAGAAGCGCGAGTGCACCAGGCCGAGGGCCGACTCGACGCGCTCGTCCTGCAGGTCCAGGTAGAAACCCTTCAGCTGCGGCGTGGTGAGCATGCCCTTGTAGACGAACGTCTGGCTCGACAGGCTCGGGAAGTACACGGTCTCGCGACCGGGACCGTCCTTGCCTGCGCCTTCGCTGCCCAGTTCGTGCTCGGTGCGCTTTCGGACGACGTAGGCGCGGCGCTCGAGGTCGAGTCCGGTGAGGGCGTCGTTCTCGCTGCCGATGAAGATCTGCCGGAACGTCGGCATGGCGTCGCGGGCCAGGGCGCCGAGCGACGAGTCGTCGGTCGCGACCTCACGCCAGCCGAGGACCTTCAGGCCCTCGCTCTCGACGATCTTCTCGACGGCGTCGGCGGCGCGCTGCGCGTCGGCCTTGCTCTGCGGCAGGAAGGCGATGCCGGTGGCATACGTGCCTTCCGCGGGCAGCGGAAAGTCGACCACGGCGCGGAAGAACTTGTCCGGGACCTGGAGGAGGATGCCGGCGCCGTCACCCGTGTTGGGTTCGGAGCCCGCGGCACCACGGTGCTCGAGGTTCACCAGCGCGGTGATCGCCTTTTCGACGATGTCCCTGCTGCGGCGGCCCTTCATGTCCACGACGAACGCGACACCACAGGAATCGTGCTCGTTCGACGGGTGATACAGCCCCTGGGGGCCTGGAAGTTGCTTCATACCTAGCCTTCGTATGCCAAAAGATGCACCGACGACCAGCAGCGCTGATGGCCATCAACTTGCAATGCAGGTGCCGTCACGACGTGCTCGGCACCACCGATCGGCTATCGCCCTTTTGCAGCACGCTGGGTGTGGTCCTCGCACCAGGCGACGTGGCTTTTCGGTCGGGTCGGACTTTCGTGGGTCCAACGTGTAACGAAAACGATAATTCAGAACCCCTGACGAAACACAACTTAGGTTGGCCTATTAACCCTCTGAACTGGGCATTGTCGAGGGCGGACCTCGTCCGACTGCACTGAGTACATGTTAAGTGAGCGCGCGGACGACCGCTGTAATTCCCGCAGTCGGATCGAAATCGAGATCCGGGACGGTCAGTTGATGAAGGATCAGACCGTCCAGGTAGTCGGTGATCACGGCGGCGTCCGAGGCGGGATTCTTCGAACCCACACGTTCCAGCATGTCCGCACCCCATTCCACGAGGGCGCGCCGGGCCGATCCGATCTTCGCGTCGAGCCCCGGCGTGACGGAGGCCTCGACGAACAGCGAGTAGCGCGCGCTCGTGCGGACCCGGTCCGGACCGGTGGAAAATCTCACAAAGGCGACCAGCGCAGCGATCAGCGCGTCCGCGCTTTCGGGTCGGAGGTGCGCGAACTTCTCCCAGTCCTCCCGGTCACGTTCGACGAGCCGTGTGACGATCCCCTCGAGCAGCGTGCCCCGGCTGCGGAAGTAGTTGGACGTGGACCCCTGCGGCATTCCGGCCAGCTCGTCGACGCCGCGGTGCGTGAGGGCCCGGACCCCCTTCGTGCCGAGAAGCGCGATGGCGGCGTCGAGCACCTGCTCCCGTTTGTCTGCCATAACACCGACACTACATCGGTAGTAAATTCACTACACCCGTAGTAGCGTGGTGGTAATGACGCACTCCGCAGCAGTCCTCGGCGGTGGCATCGGCGGTGGCATCGGCGGACTCGCCGTCGCCCGCTACCTGCACCGCGCCGGCTGGCACGTCGACGTCTTCGAGCGTGCCGACGCCCTGCCCACGTCGGGCACCGCGCTCGACATGTGGCCGCAAGCCCTCGACGCGCTGGACGCGATCGGCGCGGGCGACCGGGTCCGCACCCTGGGATCACCCCAGCACCGCGGCTCGCTCCTGCGCCCCGACGGATCCGTGATCGGCACCATCGACAACCGCGACCGCACCGCCTATCTGCTGTCGCGGCCCGCGCTGCTGGCGACGCTCGCCGAGACGCTGCCCGACAGCATGATCTCGTTCGGCACCCCCGCTCCCGTCCTCGACGCGCTGACGGACCGCGACGTCGTGATCGGCGCGGACGGTCTGCGCAGCCCGACCCGCACGCATCTGTTCGGCGACAAATTCGAGCCACGGTATGTAGGAGCCACCGCCTGGCGCGGCTGGGTGCCCGGACATCGCGACACCGTCAGCGAAACCTGGGACGCAGACGCACTTTTCGGCATCACCCCGCGCGACTGCGATCTCGTCAACTGGTTCGCGTGCATCCGTACCGACGCCGGGCACCCCGGCGGCCTCGACTTCCTCCGGTCCCGGTTCGGGGGCTGGCACGCCGACGTCCGGGCGGTCCTGGAGGCAGCCACCCCCGACGCGATGCTGCACCACGACCTGTACGAGTCGCCGGCCCTCCCGTCGTACGTGTCGGGCACCACGGCGCTGCTCGGCGACGCCGCCCACGCGATGGCGCCGAACCTCGGCCGCGGCGCGTGCGAGGCCCTCGTCGACGCCGTCACGCTCGGCCGATTCCTCACCGCCGACACCGACATTCACACCGCGCTGCGCCGCTACGACCGCACGCGGCGGCCCGCCACCCGGCGGCTGGTGCGCGGATCGCGCGCCATGTCCGCCGTCGCGATGACCGGCCGTCTCCGCCCGCTGCGCGATCTGACGGTGAAGCTGGCCGCGGGCCTGGCCTGACCGGAATCCGGGGGCGCGGGAACGGTTGCCCGTCTGGTACTTTGCCGCGGTAGGGGGAAGAGAAAGAACCGGGGGCGGTCATGGGGGCGATGAACGACGGCTGCGGCAGTGCGCCGGCAGCACGGACGGATCTCATCGGGGAAACAACACATCCACCGTGTCGGTGGAGGCATTCTGCTGTGCTCGCTTCCCTCTTTCGGTGCCTCTGATCTGCATCTCTCCTGCGTTTGCTTCGTCAGCACCAGTCCGTTCGATCAACCATGTCCGTTCGACTTCAGGAGTCAAAGACTTGAGAATCCGCATGCACGCTCTGGCCGCAGCGATCTCGGTGTGCGCCGCCGCACTGCTCGGGACCGCGGCCGCACACGCCGCTCCGGCCACCACCCCGCCCTCGACGTCGCAGCCCGGCGTCACCGACCCCTCGGCGGCGCCCACCACGTCGCAACCCGGCGTGACGGTCCCGTCCACGCCGCCGAGCACATCCCAGCCGGGTGTCACCGACCCGGCGGCCCCGACCACGACGACGCCCGCTCCCCCGCAGGCGCCGCTGGCCGTCCCGGGCGCCGAGACGGCCGCACCCGCCGCGCCCGATCCGGCGAAGGACGAGGCTCCGGCGGAACCGGCACCCGCGGCGCAGTCCGTGCCCGCCGAGCAGGCCACCCAGCCCGCGACCGTGTGGATCGACCCCGACGACATGCCGAAGTCGCACCAGGCACCCGTCGCCCCCGCCCTGCCCGTGCCGAAGCCGGTGGTCGAGGTGAACGCGGCCGCCGACACGCTGGTCGGCGCGGTGCCGGTGGCCGTCAACGGCCGCCAGTACGGCAACCCCGAGGGGTACGTCGGCACCATCGGCTGGCGCGTCGGTGACGCCACCGGAACCGCGGGCATCGCCGTCGACCCGTCCTCGCCGACCGCCGCCACCGTCTCCGCGTTCTCGGCCGACTCCAACGCCGAGCACCCGACGAACTGGTCGGCACCCGTCGACGTCACACCCGTCGCCGCCGCGATCGCCGACGCCGCCGACCGGTACCCGGCGTTCGGGCAGCTGGTACAGACGATCGCGTCCCTGCCCGCACCGCAGCTCCCGCAGCTGCAGTCGACCGACAGCGGTCCGGCGACCACCACCATCGGCGGCGTGAACGTGCGCAGCCAGGCGACGCTGCACGTGTGATCCGATTCCCCCACGCGGAGCCCGTCAGGGGTGGGCTCCGCGCGGGGGAATGAGGTGTGGAGGATTCAACTGTGACAGAACCGCCGAACAGGGCACCCCTCGACCGCTTCTCGCACTGGTACCCGCCCTTCCCGTCGGCCGCGGCACCGACGGTTCCCGTCGTGGAGCCCGAACCCGAACAGCTGCCCCCTCCCCCGCGCCGACATGGCTGACGCCGGGCGACGAACCCGACCCCACCCCGCCCGTCCGGGACGGTCGCGGCAAGCGGAAACTCGCGGTCGCCGGAGCCGCCGCCGCGGTGGTCGCCGTCGTCGTCGGTGTGGTCGCCGTGTTCACCTCGACTTCCGGTGACGCGAGCGGAAACCCGGTCGCCGCGGGTTGGTGCGCCGCATCCCGCGACGGTGCGACGGTCGTCGGCAACGGTCCCGGCGGGACCACCGACGGCGTCGCCGCGATCCTGGCCTTCGATCACGCCTACTACGTCGAACGAAGCGGCGCGAAGGCCCGCGAGGTGGTCGCCCCCGACGCGCCGCTCGGGTCCGCCGAGACCATCCAGGGCGGCATCGACTCGCTGCTGCCCGAAGGCACCGAGCACTGCCTCGCCATCACCGAAACCGAACCCGGCCACTACGCGGTGACGCTGTCGGAACTGCGACCGGACGGGTCGACGAAACGGTACGAGCAGGTCGTGACCACCGCGGACCGCGACGGTCGCACGTACATCACATCCATTGGAGACGCGAAGTGACCGACCAACTGCAGCAAGCACTTCCGGCGTCGACCCTGGTTCTCGGGGCGTGCGGAGGAGCAGGTGCCACCACGACGGCGCTCGGGCTCGCCAACACCGAGGCGGCCCGCGGCGGTGCCGTCGTCGCCGTGGACGCGACCCCCGCAGGCGGCGATGTGGCCGAACGCGGCGCCGACGCCGTGCTGTCGGTGAGTGGCCTGGAGCAGCTGGTGGCCGCCGGCCCCGTCGCGGACGACGGGGCCGGCCCCGTCGCGGACGACGTGTTCGACGAGTACTGCTCCCGCACGAGCGCCGGGACCCGCATCCTGAACCGCATCGGCAACCAGACCGCGGCTGACCGTGAATTCCACACTCTCACAGTGGCACTGCGTGCTCGCAGGGTGAGTGACGTCCACGACCTCGGTCACCGGTTGCGTGCCGCGTACCTCGCGCCGCTACTGGCCACGCCGACCCCCATCGTCCTCGTCGTCCCGTGCCGGGCCGACGCGTTCAACCGCCTCCGGTCCGCACTGCAGTCGATCGGTGACACGCTCGGCGAACCCGGACTCGCCCGCACCGTCGTCACCGTGTCCAACCAGGACGCCACCGGCTGGCAGGTGGATCTCGACCTCCTCCGCGAATACCTGGGCGGACAGGTATGGGGCGTCGAGACCATCCCCTACGACGAACACCTCGGCATGGGAATCGTCATCGAGCACGCCAAGCTCGCCCCGGAAACCCGGGCGGCGTACCAACGCGTCTCCGCGGCAGCATCGGCCGTGGCCGAAGGTCGTGCGGAACGGGTCTGAGCACGGCACGTCCAGTACCCTTCCGGGCCGGGAGGACATTCGACAACAGGGGGCTGTCTTGGGGGACACTGTCGGGGACTGCAGCGCGCTGCTCACCGAAATGGACGCGTTCCGGCAAACCTCCACCGGTACTACAACCCCCACACCGCCCGATACCTCACCCAAGACCCCCTCGGACTCGCCCCGTCACCCAACCCGAACACCTACCCCCACAACCCCACCGGATGGACCGACCCACTCGGCTTGGTGCCGGCGGCGCGTGATGGGGTAAGTCGAAATTCTGCACTCAATCAGGCCAAGCAAGATGCCGGAATTCCTCGATCACAACACCCATTCGAAGTGAATCGAATTCCGATGACCGACAGATTTGACAGAAACATCCTCGGAGACAATGGATTACCGATTATGACGCGAGAGTGCAGTTACCAGCTCCCCGACGGGCGTGTCATCATTATTCAGGATCACGGGGCTGGACACATGTTTGGAGAAGGCGGTATCGGTGATCAGGGCCCGCACTTCAACGTAAGACCGGATGGGGACACCCGAAGTGGCAACGTTCCCGGAACATTAGAACATTATCCCTTTAGGAGTTGACGAATGACTTGGGTGAATTTCCTTCTAGACAGCCAATCAATTCGGTCCATATATGGTGAACATCTTCCGCCCCTATCCGACCTCGATCTCCACGAAGTAAGATTGGACAGGCGTGGCACTTCGGTCTTCTTGAGATTCGATCTAGGCGAGTATCCAACCTCTCCTCCGAAAAAGTGGATCGCGCAGAATGCGAACACAGTTCAATTGGAGTTGCAATTCTCCGACGTCGGCAATCTAACCCTTAATGGGTGGGGTAACGACTTGCCGATATCATTGAAAATCTCCGAGATCCCTGACGGTGGATACGAGATTTCTTGCGGAGAGCTACCTAACTTGTCAATGACTGCCCGTTGGATAAGCATCTACAAAATATCCGCGCATCACAACATTGACCGGGAGTAGGCGAGCGGCGATGGCCGCGGCTACAGGACGACATCGGCACGCTGTCGCCACCTGCGCACACAATTGCGTGCGCATTGACTACCCAGTGGACGGATTTGCCCGAATGGCCGAGTTACAATCGCGGCGACTGAGCGGAGGCCCGATATCCGCGCACGGATTTGCCACTTGCGCACGCAATTGCGTGAGCTTCTGACCAATCGGTGCGCGGATGTGCCCGAGGCACGCACAACGGCGCCAACGAACGGACGCCTCACGCCTCGAGCAACCCCTTCAGCTTCTGGAGGTCGGCGGTGACGGCTGCGGCGTCCTGCGCGAATTCTTCGGCGCTCACGCCGTCGCGTCGGCGGATGGTGAAGAGGACTTCGCTGTGGTCGCCGTCGGGGATGACGCGCACGGGGTTGTAGACGGTGTCGCCGCTGGGGAGGGTGACGTCGTGGTCGAGGATGCCGTAGTCGTTGGCGGGTGCGAAGGTCACCGCTACCTGACCCATCGGGGAGTCGGCGAGCCAGCGGTCGCCGTCGCGGGTGATGGTGCTGCTGAGGCCGGCAGCCCAGGCGGGGAGGTTGGCGGGGTCGCTCGCGTAGGCGTAGACGTCGGCGGCGGTCCGGGCGATGAACACACTGACATGGGTTGATTCGGTGGTCATGACTCCCAGCATCCCCGCTGTACGGCCCGGGTGATTGAAGAAATCGGACCCGCATGCGCTCGATGTCCGAAACCTTCAATGCGGGTCCGTCCCAGATCGTTAGCGTTCTGGACATGACCGCAACATTCAGTGCCATCGAACTGGTCGTCCGCGACCTGCCCACGTCGCTCGCGTTCTACCGGCGGCTCGGACTCGACATTCCGGCCGACGCCGATCAGGCGCCGCACGTCGAATTCGAACTTCCGGGTGGGGTTCGCCTGCTGTGGGACACGATCGAGACCATCCGCTCGTTCACTCCCGACTGGACCGAACCCGCCGGCGGGCATCGCATCGCGCTCGCCTTCGACTGCGGAACCGCCACCGGCGTCGACAGCCTCTTCGACGAGATCACCGGGGCCGGCTACAACGGCAAGAAAAAGCCGTGGGACGCACCGTGGGGGCAGCGCTACGCCACCGTCGACGACCCCGACGGCAACTCCGTCGACCTCTTCGCCGCGCTCACGCCGTGACCAGCTGACCGAACGTGCGGCCCGTCAACTCCTGGGCCTCCCGGATCAGGTGGGCCTGGTCGGCGAACCCGGCCATGCCGGCCGCCTGCGCAGCGGGAACGGCCGACCCTGCCAGCCCGACCGCCGACTGCAACCGCAGGATCCGGGCCAGCATCTTCGGCCCGTAACCGAACTGCCGGCGGCACAAACGGTGCAGTTGGCGCTCGCCGACACCGATCCCGTCCGCGACGTCGCGGACGGACGCCTGCTGCTCCAGAAGTCGCACGACCGCGGGGATCCTGCCGTCCGGCGGCGGCCCGAGGAGCCTGCGTGACCGCGCGAACTCCTCGAGCGCCCGGCCGGGGTCGGCGGTGTCGGCGATCCTGCCGAGGAATTCTGCGGTGACGCGGTCGCTCAGCACGTCCGCGAGCGGCACCCGCTGATTGATCAACTCCTCGGCCGGGGTTCCGAGCAGATCCGGCAGAGTGCCCGGGGAACAACGCAATCCGACGTAGCGGGCGCCCTCCCGGCTGCGAGTGAGATACGGGCGGGAATCGGGACCGGCCACGACGACGTCGCCGTTCATCCAGATGAGGTCCATGCAGCCGTCGGGCAGGATCGCGGCTTCACCGCCGGCCGCCGTCTTCTGCCACACGACGGCGCCGGGGAACACCGACCGCCGCTCCGTGTACATGACCCCATGCTAGGCAGCCACTACGACACTCTGCAGGGATGCGAGGTCAGGTTTTCGGCTCGCCGACGTGCAGATCCGGCTCCCAGTCGTAGACGACGGCGGTGCGCAGCAGGATGTCCTGCAGGGACCGGCGCCTGCCGTCGACCGCCGCCCACAGCAACCCGAACCCGAACATCACGCACAGCAGCGCCCGGAGAAGGGCGCGGAGCCAGCCGATCAGTTCACCGTTGCGGCTGACCACCCGCAGCCCCATGATCACGGCGCCGACGGTGCGGCCGCTCACCGCCCAGCACGCGGTCAGGTACAGCACGGCCACGCCGATGAACATGCTGACGGAGAGCAGGGCGCTGGCATCGGGAAACGTGAACTCCTGCGGGGAGAACAGCAACCGCACGAATAGTGCACCCACGTAGATGCCGCCCATCACGGCCATGACGATCGCCAGATCGATGCCGCAGGCCAGACCGCGGGTGACGATCCCGGCGGCACGATGCGCCGGCGCGCTCATGCATCGTCCGGTTCGTGCCCGCGCCCGAACAACTTGCCCACGAACCCGGCGACGGCGTCGTCGGCCTGCATGCCCTGGGTACGCACCCCGCGGACCGCCTCGTTGGACATCGAGTCGGTCGATTCACGGATGATGCGCGGGAGGTCGACGCCCTCGATCACGGTGTCGGCGAGCACCACCAGGTCGACCCGTCCGATGACGGAATCCACGTCGACGCGGTCGACGATCGCATCCACGTCGACCCGCGCAGCGACGGCGTCGATGTCCACGCGATCGAGGATCAGCGGAATATCGACCCGGGCGGCGATCGCGTCCACGTCCACCCGGTCGATGATCCGCTGGATGTCGATGCCCTCGGCGACGACGTCGAGATCGACGTGATCACGCACGATCGCGGTGAGATCCACCTCCTGAAGAGCGACCTGCACGACCTTCCGCAGCACCGCATGCAGCACCCGATCCGCAAGTTCGTCGGCGCCGCGAAGTGTCTCGGTGCCACGTTCCTCGAGGGTGACCAGCACCGGGTCGACTCCCGGCAGGCGTCGCGCCGTGTCGATCCCGAATCCGATCACGCGCTGCAACGCACCGGCTGCGGTCGTGGCGGCGCCGGCCGCGAGGCGCAGCGGATCGGGGGCTCTCCTGCCGTCCATATTCGCTATCCAAGCCGGTCGACGCCGGGGCCGCACGGGTTCCCGCGAACTGGGTCACCCGCGAGGAGCGCCGGGGCCGTGCACGATTCGCGGGGCAGGCTTCCCGGTCGCCCGCTGAGGGGCCCAGCCGGCGAGTTCGGTGAGCATCTCGGCGACCCGATCCGAACACCGTGCGGGATCCGGGGCCGGTCCCAACCCGAGTGCCTCGACCACCAGAACGTTTCCCTGCGAGAGTCCGTGGACTCCGAGCGACCACCCGAAGTGGCGGTTCCAGGCCAGGACGGCCTTCCGGCCACGGTAGTAGGGGATCTCGCTGGAAAGGGTCACGACCACGTCGAACGCCGGGGTGAACCACCAGTCGACCGACAGGGCGTCCACCATCGTCGCGACGGAACCGACGTACTCACCGACATTCGCCGAGCTGGTGGCCCGGACCTGGCTGATGCTCATCTACAACCCACTCTCGACGTTCGCAGTAACCGAGCGGAAGAAGCCGGACGGCAGGTTCACACTCGAGTCATTCGTCACGAACCGCCGAGGGGACGGGTTCCGGTCCGGAAGGGCCGGAGGTTCGCGACGAGGCTTCCACTTCATCGTCGGGCCGCGCGGGCTGCCGAGGTAGGCACCCTGGGGTGGGGATGACATCACCCAGACCCGAAGAAGCACGTGGTGCGAGGTCGGCGTCTCGACGGGTGCGTACACGACCTGCGGACTGCAGGAGGGGATCGTCACGTACGTCAGCGTCGGCTGCAATCCGATCCGCCCCCAGTAGACGCTGGGACCGCCAACGAAACGAGGCCACGAACTCCGTGAAGTTCGTGGCCTCGTTGTCGCGATTCCGAAGAATCGCTTGTGGTGGGCGAAGGGGGACTTGAACCCCCACGTCCCGAAGGACACTGGCACCTGAAGCCAGCGCGTCTGCCATTCCGCCACTCGCCCGAGCGACCCGGAAACATTAACACGAGGTCGCCAAAAATCACGATTCGTACAGGTCAGGCCCCGAAACGGCGACAAAAACACCCGTCCAGGCAAAGACCGATATCATGCAAGGGCGTGGACCCGTGTCTTGGCTCGAGGCAATGACAGTACCGTGGGATACGCGTACGGCAGCGGCGCGACACGGACGTGTCTCGTCACAGCCACCGCGCACGAGGACAGAAGGCCCGACCGACAGGCACCGTGAGGAGGTTCCGATGGGGATAGTTCAACGTTTCGAGCGGAAGCTCCAGGGAGCCGTTGGCGACGCGTTCGCCCGGGTCTTCGGCGGTGGTGTGGTGCCGCAGGAGGTGGAGGCCGCGCTTCAGCAGGAAGCCTCCGACCGGATCCAGCAACTGGACGGTGGGCATCTGCTCGCGCCGAACAGCTATGTCATCGCCATCAACAACTCGGACCACGAAGAACTTGCCGCCGACCGCGAGTTGACGGTCAAGGCCTTCGCCCGACACCTCGAAGACTTCATTCGCGACCAGGGCTGGCAGACGTATGGTCCCATTCATGTCGCGTTCGAACCGTCGCCTTCACTGCACACCGGGCAGTTCCGCACCCGGGGTTCGGTGGATCCGGACGCAGGCCGCCAGGGTGCGGCCACGCCGGGGCGACCCGAACCGCCACGCGGTCCCGCACCGCGACCACAGGCACCGTTTGTACCCGTCACGTCGAATCCAGGAGCTGGCCCCATGACGCAGAACTCAGGCTACGACCCCAGCCGCGAACCAGCGGGCAACCGCAATCCCGACCCGCAGTACGCGCGCAACGGTCATGCCCATGCAGGTCAGGACCAGCGGTACCCGCAGGGCTACCAGAACGGTTACGACCGCGGCGGCTACCAGCAGGGCGGCTACGACCAGCAGCAGTACCCCGACGACCAGCGCGGCGCGTACCCCCAGGATCAGGCCTACGGTCAGGCGTACGACCAGGGCGCGCAGGCTCCCGGCTACGAGCAGCCCGCGGACGCCGGCTACGACTACCAGCAGGGCGGCTACCAGCAGGACTACCAGGGCGGCTACGACCAGCAGGCTCCCGCGCGCTACCCGGACGGTTCCTACGCCGACGCCGGCTACCAGCAGCCGCAGGGCTACGACCAGGGTTACGACCGCGGCGGCTACCAGCAGGGCGGCTACGACCAGCAGCAGTACGACCAGCAGGGCTACGCCGACTACGACCAGGGCGGCTACGGCCAGCAGGCATACGCACCGGACGGGCACACGTTCACGGCGACGCTGCAGCTCGAGGACGGCAGCGGACGCCACTTCCAGCTGCGCGAGGGCAACAACATCATCGGCCGCGGCCAGGAGGCACAGTTCCGCCTGCCCGACACCGGTGTGTCGCGCCGCCACATCGACATTCGCTGGGACGGTCAGGTCGCGATGCTGTCCGACCTGGGTTCCACCAACGGCACCACCGTCAACGGTGCGCCGGTGCAGGACTGGCAGCTGGCCGACGGAGACATCATCCGGGCCGGTCATTCGGAGATCCTGGTCCGAATCCTCTGAGGCCCCACCGAGTTGGGACCCCGAGGACACATCGCCGATACCCGAACCCGAACTCCCTCGCCGAGACACAACCGAGACGGCTTCGATACTGGACCGACATCGCGTCGGAGCCCGTGTCGGACGTAACACGGTGGGGACTCCGTATCGTTGTGGGCTGTCCGTATCCTGATCGCAGGGTGCGGGTTGCCCCTATGATGCTGCGAGAAAAAGACGCCGGAATCTCGACTGTTCCGGCCACAGAAGGAGGTGGACTGCCGTGCAAGGTTTGATTCTGCAACTCACACGAGCAGGTTTCCTGCTTCTGCTGTGGCTGTTCGTCTGGACCGTCCTGCGGGCGTTGCGAGGCGACATCTACGCCGGCTCCGGCGTCCGTGTGCCGCCCCGATATTCGCGCAGCGGCAATGTTCTGCCGTCGCTGGGCAAGACGAAGACGGCCAAGTATCTGGTGGTGACGCAGGGCGGCCTCGCCGGCACGCGCATCACGCTCAGCACCCAGCCCGTGCTCATCGGCCGGGCCGACGACTCCACGCTCGTCCTCACCGACGACTACGCGTCCACCCGCCACGCTCGGCTCTCCCCGCGGGGCGCCGACTGGTACGTCGAAGACCTCGGCTCGACCAACGGCACGTATCTGGACCGCGCCAAGGTCACCACATCTGTCCGCGTGCCGCTCGGTACCCCCGTACGGGTCGGCAAAACGGTAATCGAGTTGCGCCCGTGACCCTCGTACTCCGCTATGCCGCCCGCAGCGATCGTGGCCTCGTCCGTTCCAACAATGAAGATTCGGTGTACGCCGGGGCCCGCCTGCTGGCGCTCGCGGACGGCATGGGCGGTCACGCGGCCGGTGAGGTCGCGTCGCAGTTGATGATCGCGGCCCTCGCGCATCTCGACGACGACGAGCCCGGCGAGGACCTGCTCGGCAAGCTGGAGGCCGCCACCCGCGAGGGCAACGACACCATCGCCGATCACGTCGAGGAAGACCCGGAACTCGACGGCATGGGCACCACGCTCACCGCAATCCTGTTCTCCGGCAACAAGCTCGGGCTGGTCCACATCGGTGACTCCCGCGCCTACCTGCTCCGCGACGACTCCCTCGCACAGATCACCCGCGACGACACGTTCGTGCAGTCGCTGGTCGACGAGGGCCGGATCACCGCCGAGCAGGCGCACACCCACCCGCAGCGCTCGCTCATCATGCGCGCCCTCACCGGAAACGAGATCGAACCGACGCTGACGGTCCGCGAGGCCCGCGCCGGCGACCGTTATCTGCTGTGCTCCGACGGACTGTCGGACGTGGTCAGCGACGAAACCATCGAGAACACGATGCGGGAAGGCTCCCAGGACGAGTGCGCCGACCGGCTCATCGAACTGGCGCTGCGCAGCGGCGGCCCGGACAACGTGACGGTCGTCGTCGCCGACGTCATCGACCTCGATTACGGGCAGAGTCATCCCATCGTGGCCGGTGCCGCGTCCGCCGACGACGAAGAGGACACGCCGCCGCCCAACACGGCTGCGGGACGTGCCGCGGCGATGCGCCCGCCGCGCGCCACCCCGAAGCGGGTGGTCCCGCAGGCCGAGGAACCGCCGACGAAGAAGAAGCGTCACCGCATGTGGTGGGCTGCACTCGCGCTCGGTCTGATCGTCGTGGTCGCCGTCGCTGCCTTCGTGGGGCGGGCTCTGGTCCGCAACAACTACTACGTCGGCGCCGACGGCGAACGCGTCACCGTGCTGCGTGGAGTTCCCGGTTCGGTGCTGGGTTACTCGCTGCAGGAGGCGAATCTCGTCGGCTGTGTCAGCGATTCCGGCGACCTGACGTTGATGTCGCCTACCGAATCGCCGAACGGGTGCACCATCCTCGAGGTCGACGACCTCCAGCCGTCCGCCCGTGAGCAGGTGCGTGCCGGGCTGCCCTCGGGCAAGCTCGACGACGTCCGCAACCAGATGACGCGGCTCGCGCAGAACGATCTGCTTCCGGTGTGCGAGTCGGAGACGGCTACCACCACGACGACCACCCCGGCGCCGAGTCCCGCTCCGACGCCGGCACCCGCGCCCGTCCCGGAGACCACGCCGCCGCCCGCTCCCGCACCCGCTCCCCGGCAGCGTTGCCGGCACCGGAGACGCCTGCACCCCAGACCCCGACCGCCACCCCGGCGCCGACCGTGACCCAGGTTCCCGGTCAGAACTGCAGGACGGCTAGCTGATGTCGGTCGCAAGTGCATCACCGGGGGCGCAGTTTCCCAGTCCACCCGGCGGGTTCGCGCCAGCCCCCGTCCAGTCGACGCGCCGGGGCACCGAGCTGATCCTGATCGGTTTCGCGATCCTGATCACGACGATCTCGCTGGTGCTGGTAGAGGCCAGCCAGGAACAGAGCATCACCTGGGACCTCGCCAAGTACGCCGCCGCCTACTCGGCGCTGTTCCTGATCGCCCATCTCGCGGTGCGCCGGTTCGCGCCGTACGCCGACCCCCTGATCCTGCCGATCGTCGCGCTGCTCAACGGCCTCGGCCTGGTGCTGATCCACCGGCTCGACCTCGCCGACGCACAGTCCGCCGCTTACTTCGGGCTGCCCGTCCCGTCGCCGGACGCCAACCAGCAGGTGCTGTGGACGACGCTGGCCATCGCCGGTTTCGTGGCCGTGCTGGTGCTGCTCAAGGACTACCGCCTGCTCGCCCGCTACAGCTACACCCTCGGACTCGCGGGACTGGTATTCCTCGCCGTCCCGGCGATCCTGCCGTCGAGCTTCTCCGAGGTGAACGGCGCGAAGATCTGGATCCGCCTCCCCGGCTTCAGCATTCAGCCCGGCGAGTTCGCGAAGATCCTCCTGATCATTTTCTTCGCGTCCGTCCTCGTCGCGAAGCGCGACCTGTTCACCACCGCCGGCAAGCACGTGTTCGGCATCGACCTTCCCCGCGCCCGCGACCTCGGGCCCATCCTCGTCGCGTGGATGGTGTCGGTGGGCGTGCTGGTGCTGGAGAAGGACCTCGGCACGTCGCTGCTGCTGTTCAGCACCGTGCTCGTGATGCTCTACATCGCCACCGAACGCGTCGGATGGCTGCTGATCGGCGTCGGGCTGCTCGGCATCGGTTTCTTCTTCGCGTACCAGCTGTTCGGCCACGTCCGGGTCCGGGTCAGCACCTGGCTCGACCCGCTGGGCGACTACAACAACACCGGCTACCAGATCTCGCAGTCGCTGTTCGGACTCGCGACCGGCGGCGTCGCGGGGACGGGGCTCGGCAGCGGCAGACCCGCCCAGGTGCCGTTCGCTAAGACCGACTTCATCGTCGCGACGATCGGCGAGGAACTCGGACTCATCGGTCTCGCCGCCGTCCTGATGCTGTTCCTGATCCTCGTCATCCGCGGCCTGCGCACCGCGCTCGCCGTCCGCGACAGCTTCGGCAAGCTGCTCGCCGCCGGTCTGTCGTTCACGATCGCAGTGCAGGTGTTCGTGGTGGTCGGCGGCGTCACCAAACTGATCCCCCTCACCGGTCTGACCACGCCGTTCATGTCGTACGGTGGGTCGTCCCTGCTCGCGAACTATCTCCTCCTCGCGATCCTCATCAAGATCTCCGACGCCGCCCGTGAGCCGGCCGTCCCGAAGAAGAAGGGGCCCGCACCCATCGCCGATGCCCCGACGGAGATGGTGCCGCGCTCATGAACACACCTCTGCGTCGTGTCGCGATCGCCGTCATGGTGATGGTGGTCGCGCTCCTCGCCAACGCCACCTACGTCCAGGTCATCAAGGCGGACAACCTGCGGGCCGATCCGCGGAACTCGCGCGTGCTGCTCGACGAGTACTCGCGTCAGCGCGGCCAGATCTCGGCCGCCGGGCAGGTGCTCGCGGCATCCGTGCCGACCGACGACCGCTACAAGTACCTGCGCACCTACCCGCCGAACCCGGCGGCGCCGTCGAGCCCGCTGGCCAACGCACCGGTCACCGGTTTCTACTCCATGCAGTACGGCAGCACCGGACTTGAGCGGTCCGAGGACCCGGTCCTCAACGGTTCCGACAACCGGCTGTTCGGGCGTCGCTTCTTCGACCTCGTGTCCGGACGCGACCCGCGCGGCGGCAACGTGGTGAGCACCATCAACCCGGTGATGCAGCAGGTGGCGTACGACCAGTTGACGGCGAAGGGCTACACCGGTTCGGTCGTGGCGATCGAGCCGAGCACCGGACGCATCCTCACAATGGTGAGCACCCCGAGCTACGACCCCAACTCGCTCGCCAGCCACGACGGCACCGAGACCACGCAGGCGTGGGAGGCCCTGAACGCCGACCCGGAGAAGCCGCTGATCAACCGCGCGGTGTCGCAGACGTACCCGCCCGGTTCCACGTTCAAGGTGGTGGTCACCGCCGCCGCGCTCGCCGCCGGAACCACCCCCGACACCCAGCTGACCGCGGCCCCGCAGATCACCCTTCCCGGCACGTCGACGACGCTCGAGAACTACAACGGTTCCACGTGCGGCGGTGCACCCACTGCGTCGCTGCGGGAGGCGTTCGCGCGGTCCTGCAACACGGCGTTCGTCGAACTCGGCGTCAAGACCGGAGCCGACGCCGTCGGCGACCAGGCCAGTGCACTCGGCATCGGCGGGCAGATGCCCGGCGTCCCGTTCCCCGTCGCCGACAGCACCATCGGGTCGATCCCCGACGACGCCGCGCTCGGCCAGAGCAGCATCGGCCAGCGTGACGTGGCGCTGACCCCGCTGCAGAACGCGATGATCGCGGCTACCGTCGCCAACGGTGGAGTGCGCATGCAACCCCAGCTGGTGTCGGAACTGCAGAGCCCGGACCTGTCCAACCTCGCGACCACCAACCCGGTGTCCGAAGGCCAGGCGATGTCGTCTCAGGTGGCGGCTACCCTGACCGATCTGATGATCGGTTCCGAGAACAACACCAGCGGCGAGGGCAAGATCCCGGGCGTGCAGATCGCGTCCAAGACGGGCACCGCCGAGCACGGAACCGACCCACGGAACACCCCGCCCCACGCCTGGTACATCGGATTCGCACCCGCCCAGAACCCGACCGTGGCCATCGCGGTCATCGTCGAGGACGGCGGAGATCGTGCACTGGCCGCAACCGGCGGCTCGGTGGCTGCACCTATCGGCCGTGCCGTCATCGCAGCCGGACTACAAGGGGGCTGATTGTGGCACTGAACAACGGCGCGCTGATCGCCAATCGATACCGCCTGATCCGGCTCATCGCCACGGGCGGAATGGGACAGGTCTGGGAAGCGACCGACAACCGGCTCAACCGTCGTGTCGCGGTGAAGGTGCTGAAGTCCGAGTTCTCGTCCGACCCGGAGTTCGTCGAACGGTTCCGCTTCGAGGCGCGCACCACCGCACAGCTGAACCATTCCGGCATCGCCGGGATCTACGACTACGGCGAGGTCCGCGACGCCACCGGCGACTCCACCGCCTACCTGGTGATGGAACTCGTCAACGGTGAGCCGCTGAACGCCGTCCTCGCGCGGGTGGGCCGTCTCGCGGTGCCGCACGCACTGGACATGCTCGAGCAGACCGGGCGGGCGCTGCAGGTGGCGCACGACGCCGGAGTCGTGCACCGCGACGTGAAGCCGGGCAACATCCTGATCACCCCCACCGGTCAGGTGAAGATCACCGACTTCGGCATCGCCAAGGCCGTGGAGAACTCGCCGGTCACGCGTACCGGCATGGTGATGGGCACCGCCCAGTACATCGCGCCCGAGCAGGCGCTCGGCCAGGACGCGACCGCGGCCAGCGACGTGTACTCTCTCGGCATCGTCGGCTACGAGGCGCTGTCGGGGCGGCGCCCGTTCATCGGCGACGGGGCCATCACGGTGGCGATGAAGCACGTGCAGGAGGCGCCGGCACCGTTGCCGAACGACCTGCCGCCGAACATCCGCGAGCTCATCGACATCACGATCGCGAAGGATCCGAGCACCCGCTATGCCAGCGGCGGAGAGTTCGCCGACGCAGTCGCGGCGGTCCGGGCGGGCAGACGGCCGCCGCCGCCGGGCGTGTCGGGTACCGGGGCGGGGCGGGTGCTGCCCCCGCCGATGACCGGTGCAACCCAGATGATGCCCCCCTCGCAGACCGCGTACGCGGGTCCGGTCACCGGGCAGGTGCCGCCGGACGACCCGAACGGTAACGGCAAGAAGGGCGGGTTGACCAGCGGCCAGAAGGCCATTGCCTGGGGTGCAGGTGGTTTGATCCTGCTGGCGGCGATCATCGCGCTCGCGCTCGTCCTGTTCGACGGTGGTGACACGAAGGAACCGACGTCGCCTGCGATCACATCCTCGCTGCGGACGATCACGACGACACCGCGGCCGACGACCACGACGACGACCGAGGAAGAGACGTACACCACCGAGCCGACGTACACGACGACGACCACCCCGCCGCCGCCGACCACGACGACCACCACCCAGCCGCCGACCACGACGACGACAGAGCCGACGACGACTACCACCACGACCACCACCGCACCCACGACGACGACCACGACGACCACGTCGGAGGAGTCAACTACTCCGACCCCACAAGGACAGCCATGACGACACCGCGCAACCTCTCCTCACGCTACGAGCTGGGTGAGATTCTCGGCTTCGGTGGCATGTCCGAGGTCCACCTCGCCCGGGACGTCCGGCTCAGCCGCGATGTCGCGATCAAGGTCCTGCGTGCCGACCTGGCCCGCGACCCCACGTTCTACCTGCGGTTCCGCCGCGAGGCGCAGAACGCGGCGGCGCTGAACCATCCGGCGATCGTGGCCGTCTACGACACCGGCGAGGCGGAAACCGAAGCGGGACCGCTGCCGTACATCGTGATGGAGTACGTCGACGGCGACACGTTGCGCGACATCGTGCGCGGCGAGGGCCCGATGGCGCCGCGCCGCGCGATGGAAGTCATCTCGGACGTGTGCGCGGCGCTCGACTTCAGCCACCGCAACGGCATTGTGCACCGCGACGTGAAGCCCGCCAACGTGATGATCAACCGTGCGGGTGCGGTGAAGGTGATGGACTTCGGCATCGCGCGGGCGATCTCCGACGCGTCCAGCCCCATGACGCAGACGGCCGCCGTCATCGGCACTGCCCAGTACCTGTCGCCCGAGCAGGCCCGCGGCGAGCAGGTCGACGCCCGGTCCGACGTGTACTCGCTCGGGTGTGTGCTGTTCGAGATCCTCACCGGCGAACCCCCGTTCAAGGGTGACTCCCCGGTCGCGGTCGCGTACCAGCACGTGCGGGAGGACCCGCAGACGCCGTCCGTGGTCAACCCGGACATTCCGCGTGAGCTCGACTCGGTGATCCTCAAGGCGATGAGCAAGAACCCCGCCAACCGCTACCAGACCGCCGCGGACATGCGCAGCGACCTGGTCCGGGTTCTCGGCGGGCAGCGCCCCAGCGCGCCGATGGTCATGAGCGACGAGGACCGCACCACGATCCTCGGTGCCGTCGACTCCGGCGCCGGACACTACCGGCGCCCGCAGACCACCACCCAGGCGACGGCGTCGAAGACGGACGGCGGCGAACCCGACAAGAAGAAGAACCCGATGCGGCTGGCGCTGATGGCGCTGGGCGCCCTCGTCGTCGTCGGCATCGTCGGCGCGTTCCTGTGGTCCGTGGGCCCGGGTTCGAAGGCCGATCAGGTGACCATGCCGGACGTCACGAACCAGGCCGCGGACGACGCCGAGACGACGCTGCAGAACCTCGGCTTCCGTGTCTCCCGGCAGCAGAAACCCGACGCCGTCGTGGCGACCGGCAACGTCATCACCACCCGGCCCGTCGGCGGCGTGCAGGTGGACGAGGGCAGCACGATCACCCTCGAGGTGTCGTCGGGCCCCGAACAGGTGAAGGTCCCGCGGCTCGCGGGCCTGACCCAGCAGGAAGCGCAGCAGGAACTGAATGCGGTCGGTCTGCGGCTCGACACCGCCGTCGCCCGCGCCCCGTCCGACCCTTCCGACGTCGACAAGGTGATCCAGCAGGACCCGTCTTCCGGGGCGAGCATCTCCCTCGACTCCGAGGTCGCCGTCACGCTGGGTACCGGACCTGAGCAGGTCCGCATCCCCGACGTCACCGGCCAGAAGGTCGAGGTCGCGCAGGCGAACATCGAGGGCGCCGGTTTCAAGGCGCAGATCCAGAACATCGACTCCGGTGCGCCGAAGGGCGAGGTCGTCTCCACCGATCCCGTCGGCGGTTCCACTGCCGCCAAGGGCGACACCATCCAGATCCGGGTGTCGAACGGCAACAACATCGAGATGCCCGACCTGACTGGGAAGACGGTGTCGCAGGCACTCGCGGCGCTGCGCAGCGCCGGCTGGAGTGGGTCGTCGGCATCGGTGAATCAGACGCAGACGTCCACACTGGACCCGGAGATGGTCGGCAAGATCATCAGCCAGGAACAGCCGCCGGGATCGGAGATCACCAAGAACGGTGTCGTCTCGGTCGGTGTCGGCGCGCTCGGCATCCCGCGGTAGGCGGCTCCGCCGCCCGTGAGTGGTTGAGGAGTCTCTGGACTCGTCAACCACTCACGGGGGTTACGCCCCTAATGCCTGCGCGACCTCGGCTTCGAGGGTGGCGACGAGGGATTCCTTGGGGGCGTCGCCGCAGACGGTGAGCCAGTTGGCGAGCATGCGGTGCCCGCCCTCGGTGAGTACGGACTCCGGATGGAACTGGACGCCGTGGATCGGCAGTTCGCGGTGCCGCATCGCCATGACGATGCCGCTGTCGGTGTGCGCGGTGACCTCGAGTTCGTCCGGGATGGTGTCTTCCAGGACGGTCAGCGAGTGGTAGCGCGTGGCGGTGAACGGGTCGGGCAGACCCGCGAGAACGCCCTTGCCGGTGTGGTGGACGACGCTGGTCTTGCCGTGCAGGAGTTCGGGGGCCCGGTCGACGGTCGCGCCGAATGCGGCGCCGATCGCCTGGTGTCCGAGGCATACGCCGAGGAGCGGCGTGCCCGCCGCGGCGCAAGCCGTGACCAGGTCCATCGTCGCCCCTGCGCGCTGCGGTGTGCCGGGGCCGGGGCTGAGGAGGATGCCGTCGAACTCGGCCGCCGCAGCCGCGATCGCATCGGGCCCGGTGAGGTTCGGATCGTCGTTGCGCCAGACCACGGCCCGGGTTCCCAGCTGTCCGAGGTACTGGACCAGGTTGAACACGAAGCTGTCGTAGTTGTCGACGACGAGAATCCTCATGGGAGCAGGGTATTCTGCCCGCCCCGACCCTCGCACGGCCGGGGACGGTTCAGCGTCGGTTCGGATCAGTGGCCCGCGTACCCGGGCACGGACAGTTGGCCGGACGCGGCCTCCGAATAGCCGAGGCCGAACCGCGTCGCGTACTGCTTGAACACCCGGATTCCGGGTTCGTTGGCGAGTGCCGCCTCCAGTCGCGCCGGATCCCCGATCGCCGACATCACATAGGGCGGGCTGTACGTGCGGCCGTGCAGCAGCAGGGTGTTGCCGATGCAGCGCGGCGCGGACGTGTTGACGATCCGCTGGTCCTGCATGCCGACGGCCTCGGCGCCGCCCACCCACAGCGCGTTCAGCACACTCTGGACGTCCTGCTGGTGGACGACGAGATCGTCCGGTGACGCGTCGACGGGGTACTTGCCGTCCGCGTCACGGGGGGCGTCGGTGAGGGTGACGGTGACGCCCGGACCGGTCATCGGTGTGAGCCCGGCGTCCGTGGCGAGTGCCTTGCTGTCGGCGAGGGCCTGCGCGACACCGCTGTCGGACGCCGCCGCGTCCTGCTGCAGCGACTCCACCTGGGCCGCCAGATCGTCGCGGGCCTCGGCCACCTGGTCGGTCTCGGACTGCGCGTTCCGCACGAGGTCGGACAACCGGGTGGAATCACCGGCACGAATCTCGTTGCCGTGCGACACCTGGCGGGTGGTGGCCACCAGCAGACCGGCCACGAGACACACCACCAGCACCGCGATCCGCCAGAAGATCGACCTGGTCACCGGTGTTTCCGTCCCCTCGTCCTCGCCGC
Source organism: Rhodococcus sp. USK10 (assembly GCF_019378875.1). Lineage (NCBI taxonomy): Bacteria > Bacillati > Actinomycetota > Actinomycetes > Mycobacteriales > Nocardiaceae > Rhodococcus > Rhodococcus sp. USK10. The sequence goes on along the minus strand of NZ_CP076048.1, from coordinate 4,431,376 downwards.
GCGAATCGCGGCTACGTTAGCGTGTACACACGCAGGTATTTCCGAATCTACCTGCCCACATTCCCGTAGAGCCGCACGAACGAGGACGTCATGCCGAAGTCGAAGGTCCGAAAGAAGACCGATTACACGATCAACCCTGCGAGCCGCACCCCGGTGAAGGTGAAGGCCGGCCCCTCGAGCACCCTGTACGTCTCGGTGATGCTCGGGTTCATGCTGGTCGGCCTGGTGTGGCTGCTCGTCTACTACCTGGCCGCCGACCAGCTCGAGTGGATGAACAACCTCGGTGCCTACAACTTCCTCATCGGGTTCGGCTTCATGGTGGTCGGGCTGATCATGACGATGCGCTGGCGTTGACCATCACAATTACACGCATGTCATTCATCCCCAATGTGGACAACCCCTGTGGATAGCCGCAGGTCGAGTGCCGATGTCTGCTGACGAGGCACCGCTGGAGTGGTCGACGCCGCTCGGTGCGGTGATCGCTCTCGCCGTGGGCGGGCTCGCGTTGGGGGCCGCGGGACTTTCCGTGTCGATCGAGCCTGCGGGCCGTGTCCTCGTGTGTGTCGCCGCCCTCGGGCTGCTGCTGACCGCCGCGTCCGCACTCCGGCAGCGCCCGCGCCTGGCCGTCGACAAAGAAGGCGGCGGGATCGTGGTGCACCGGCTGACGGGCCGCCACGAGTACTCCCGCTCACAGATCGACCGGGCGCGGCTGGTCCGGTACCCGCGGCTGGGCCGCCGGGTGCCGATGCTCGAGATCGACGTCCGCACCGAGGACGGCACCGAACGCCTCCTGATCTTCGGCCGCTGGGATCTCGGCACCACTCCGGAGGACGTGTTCGATGCCCTCACGGTGCACCGTCTGGTGGGCCGGGGTCAGTAGCCGAAGCTCGCACGCAGCTGCAGGGTGCGGGCCGCGATGACGGCCAGCGGCACCAGCACCACGACGCCGAGGCAGATCCAGCCGACGGTGACGGCCTTTTCCCGGTTGTTCCCGGCGCCCAGCAGCTGGGGCCCGTAGAGGATGGCCGCGGTGGCCGCGGCTCCGGCGACCAGGCCGCCGAGATGCCCCCACAGTGAGATGCCGGGGATGGTGATGCTGATGATCACGTTGATGGCGATCACCGAGATCACCGGCGCCGGGCTGCGCCGCAACCTCAGGAGGATGACGGCCTGCGCTCCCATCAGTCCGAAGACGGCGCCCGACGCGCCGGCGGTGACCGCGTGCAGCTGGAACAGCATCACCGCGGCGGAACCGCCGAGGATCGACGCGAAGTACACGAACGCGTAGCGGGCGCGGCCGAGGACCAGTTCGGTGTCGCGGCCGATGATCCACAGCGCGAACATGTTGACGGCCAGGTGGATGAGACCGAAGTGGAGGAATCCGCTGCCGATCACGCGGACGAGTTGACCGTCCACGACAGCGGGTGGGAACAGCGCCCAGTCCGCGAAGAGCGTCGATCCCGCCTGGTTCTGCATGATGCTGCGGGACTGCGCCGCGGTGATCAGGAAGATGCCGACGTTCGCGGCCATCAGGATGTACGTCACCAGCGGCACCGCACGCTGCGTCGTCACGGCGCCCGCGACGTTGCGGACCGCACGGACGTCACGCTGCCCGGCGGCGACACAGTCGACGCACTGGTAGCCGACTGCGGCCTCGCGCAGGCATTCGGGGCACGCGGGACGACCGCACCGATTGCACGACAGTGCAGTGGGGCGATCGGGGTGGCGGACGCACCGCGGCTGGGGCGGAGTGCCCTCGTTCGCGGCACCGCCCCAGCCGGGGTTGGTCATGTGCTGCGGATCCCTACGCGATGGTGACGCTGTTGATCACGACCGGCTCGAGCGGACGGTCCGCGCGATCGGTGGCCGTGGTCGAGATGGCGTCGACGACCTTCTTCGACTCCTCGTCGACGACCTCACCGAAGATGGTGTGGCGACGGTTGAGGTGCGGCGTCGGGCCGGTGGTGATGAAGAACTGCGAACCGTTGGTTCCCGGGCCGGCGTTGGCCATGGCCAGGATGTAGGCGCGGTCGAACTGCAGTTCCGGGTGGAACTCGTCGCCGAACTTGTATCCCGGGCCGCCGGCGCCGGTGCCGGTGGGGTCGCCGCCCTGGATCATGAATCCGTCGATGACGCGGTGGAAGACGGCGCCGTCGTAGAACGGTCCGGAGTTGGTGCCACCAGCGTTGGCGGTGCTGTAGTCCTTCGAACCGTCGGCCAGGCCGACGAAGTTCTCGACGGTCTTGGGCGCGTGGTTGCCGAACAGCGCGATCTTGATGTCGCCGCGGTTGGTGTGCAGCGTTGCGGTTGCGGTCTGATGAGGTGAAGTCACACCACCATGTTGCCATTGTGCGGTTCCGCGTGGTTCCGCCGCCGTGACTCGAGTACTTGGGATCGGTTCGTGCTGCCGGTTCTTGTGACAAAGTGGGGTCATGACACGAGCGACGGAGTCCCTCACGAATCTGCTTCCGACCGAACGCGCCGAGCACCTGCAGGAGCAGGTGTCCGAACGAGTCGAGACCGCGCTGGCCCACGTCGAGGATTCGGCTGTTCGGGTCAAGGAATCCGAGGCTGTCGATCAGGCCCTGCGCTGCGCGCGTTCGGCTGCGCTCGCCGCGGCCCGCGGCGCCGGACAGGTCAGTGTGTTCCTCGGCAAGCAGGGGGCGTCGCTGGCGAAGAAGGGCTACGAACGCGCCCGGACCGTACCGGTGAAAGAGGTCGCTGAGGACGTCATTCGTCCCCTGACCTCGGCTGTCGCGCCGGTCGAGGAGAAGAAGTCGCGGAAGGGCCGTCGCATCGCGATCGTCGTGCTGATCGGTGCCGCTGTCGCCGGGGGCGCGGTGTTCTTCAAGAGCCGCCGCCGGGAGCAGCCGCGGGTGGCGTCCGCTCCCCCGAACCTGCGCGACCTCGACAGCGCAGACGTGCAGGACGCCACGCCGCCGACGGCGACGAAGCCCCTCGCCGCCAACTGATCCGTCACTCCCGGCCGGCGCGGCGCGCACGCGCGCGGTGTCGCCGGGCGTACGGTCCTGTCTTCGTTTCACGGCTTGTACCACGGGTATCCCGCTGGCAGATGCGCACCAGCGCGAGGATCCGTTCCGAGGAGCAGACATGACCGCCACACGTATCGCCCACCGCATCGCCGTTGTCGCGTTTCCGCTCGCCGCCACCGCGGCCCTCCTGACGGCCGGGCCCGCCGGCGCCGACCCACCCCATCCCTTCGGCGGACCGGCCCTCACCATCGGATGCCCGAATCAGGGCAGTCTGATGTCGTTGACGGCGCTCACCGGGCAGTCCGGGCCGGAGGCGGTCCCGCCGATCGCCGACGGCGACATCCGCTTCGAGTCACACCCCGCCGCGCCACCGATCCCGGCAGCCGCGCAGGTCACCGTCGCCTGGGTCAACACCGACAGCGGACGCTCGGGGATCGTGAACCTCGGCGGCGTCTACCCATTCCTGTCCGCGACTGTGAACACCGGCGTCGGCAACGTGGTGGCCACGGCGTTCGGGTCGATCAACTTCGGCAGCAGCCCGATCTGCCAGGCGAACCCGGCCATCGGAACATTCATTGCGTGAGTTCGGCCGTGTGGCAGCCGAACCGGCGCCGGTAGTCGCCGGGCGCGACGCCGACCACCCGGTTGAAGTGGTGGCGGAGTAGCGCACCGGATCCGAATCCGGTGCGCCTCGAGATCGCCTCGAGACCGAGGTCGGTGCCCTCGAGTAGCTGCCGGGCGTAGAGGACCCGCTGCGTCGTCAGCCACTTCACCGGAGTGGTGCCCGTCTCGGCCGCGAACTTGCGCGCGAACGTCCGCGTCGACATCGACGAGCGCGCCGCGAGCTCGTCGACCGTGTGCGGCAAGTCGAGGTTTTCGCTCATCCACGCCATCGTCACGCTCAGGCTGTCCGACGTACACGCGACCACCGGCTGCTCGATGAACTGCCGCTGCCCGCCGTCGCGTTGCGGCGGCACGACCATCCGGCGGGCGATCGTGTTGGCCACCGCGGAACCGAGTTCCCGGCGGACCACGTGCAGGCACGCGTCGATGCCGGCCGCGGTTCCGGCACTGGTGACGAGGTTGCCCTCGTCGACGAACAGGACGTCGGGATCGACCACCGCGGTCGGGAACCGGTCGGCGAGTTCCTGGACGTACCCCCAGTGGGTGGTGCACTTGCGCCCGTCGAGCAGTCCCGCCTCGCCGAGCAGGAACGCACCGGAGCACAGGCTGAGCACCGTGGCACCGGCCTCCGCGGCCGCCCGCACGGCGTCGAGCGCCTCCTCCGGGAAGCCGGACTGCGCCCCCGGCGGCGGGACCACGACGAGGTCCGCGTCGCGCAGCGCGTCCAGCCCGTATCCCGCGGAGAGCGTCAGTCCCGGGGTGACCGATGTGAGTGGTTCGCCGGGGCGGATTCCGCAGATCCGGAAATCGAATGCCGGCACGCCGTATTCGATGCGGTCGATTCCGAACACCTCGCACACCACACCGAACTCGAACATCGACACCCGGTCGAGGAGGAGTGTCGCGACCTTGGAGATCATGCCCCGAGTCTAGTTGGCGAAATCTTGCCGGACCATGTCGAAACGGCCAGTCATTCGCGGACGGCGCCGCAGATCGACACGAGCGCGCGGGCCAGCGTCGCCTGATGCAGTGCGTCGAGGTGCTGTTCGGACGCCACCGCGACCGCGGCGTCGACGAGAGCGGGCACGCAACCCGGACCCGCGAGCACGTCCTCCTGTTCACGCAACTGCAGGAGGATGTCCGTGTTCTGGCGGTCGATGACCGGGCGAACCTGCGTCAGGTCGGGCCTGACCGTGGGCGCCGCACCGGGCGCGACACTCCACCAGGAGAACAGCGCGCGTTGCACCGCCTTGTTGGCCTCGATCTGATCCCGGAAGATCTGCTGCACCCGCGCCGCGCTGAGGCCCTCGTCGGCGGCCTGGGTGGCGACCGCGCCGAGGACCTGCGCCTCGCGCGCGGGATCGTCGATCGGCGACGGCGTGCCCCACTTGGCGGACGCCACCGTGTCCGCCGTGGCGAGGCGCAGCGACACCGCCAGGGCGATCGGTTGCAGCGGGCGGGTCTGCGCACTCGCGGGCGCGGTACCGGCCGCCGTCAGCATTCCGAGCATCGCCGCGGCGACGACCGCTCGGCGGGCGAGTGCGGGCCGGACCGTCGTCATGGTGCGAGTGTAGGGCCGGTCAGTCGTCCAGACCGGCGACTCCGCGTTTCCAGTAGCCCGTGAACAGCGACTCCATCCGGTCCTTGCTCCACGCGCGCAGCGGCTTGATGTCGTTCGCCTCGCCGGCCGCGAACAGGAAGGTGCGGCGGTCGGGCAGCGCGAGCGCCTGCACCGTCGACGCCAGGACGGACTCGCCGCCGTCGCGAACGAGCCACGTCACGTCCACGTTGGCGCGCGCGGCCAGCGGGTAGCCGTGCTCGACGGCGTCGTCGGTCTCGATCACGACGTGCGCCGACACGTCGGCCGGCGATTCGTCGAGCCACCGTGCGACCGCGGGAAGCGCGGTGGCGTCGACCGCGAAGACGTAATGGTCGAAGTTGTGGGCGAACGCCTTGGCACCGGGCGGTCCGGCGATGGTCACGTCGTCGCCGATCTCGACCGACGTCGCCCAGGACGACGCCAGCCCGCCCTCGTGCAGCACGAAGTCCAGGTCGAGTTCACGGGCGTCGGCGTCGTAGCGCCGAACGGTGTACTTCCGGCTGGTCGGGAGCGGTCGCGGCCAGTCGAGCATCATGGCGTCGTTCACCACCGGGATGCGGCGGGTGCCGTCCGCGTCGGGGAACACGATCTTGACGTGGTCGTCGGCCTGATAGGTGTGGAAACCGTCGAGTCCGGGACCCCCGATCGTCAGGCGCACCATGCGGGGTGTGACGTACTCGCGCGCGCGGACCGTGACCGTGCGGACTCCGATCGGGTAACCGATGCGCGCGGCTCCCTCTCCCGTCCGGTGGTGGGACGCCACGCGGCTACGCGGGTCGAGACGGTCACGGGCTCCGGGATCGAGTGCGGTCATGAAAGTAAGGGTAACCTCACCAGTTCCGGGCCCGCACAGCAGTGTGCCCCGGACTCTTCCGAATCCGGGGCACACTGTTACTTCTATTTTCCTGTGGAGCCTAGGAGATTCGAACTCCTGACATCTGCCTTGCAAAGGCAGCGCTCTACCAACTGAGCTAAGGCCCCGTTACCTCGTGCCACACCTCGTTGCCGCGGAGCAACTTGGTCAGTCCGATTGCCACCAGCACTCCGGCTCCCACGAACAGGAGGACCTTCATGCGACTGACCTTTCACCGGCACCAGGAGTGGGCCTAGGAGGACTTGAACCTCCGACCTCTTCGTTATCAGCGAAGCGCTCTAACCGCCTGAGCTATAGGCCCCTGAAGTCCGGAAACTCATCTCGCACAGTTCCCTGAACCGAGTCGGAAGATTACCCCACCGGACCGGCAACTACCAAAACCGGTCCGGCGAGACGCTCTTTTCCCAGCTCAGTCCCTGTCGATTTTCGCGTTCAGTCCCGGTCCGCGAGCGTCACTTCGACGCCCCCGACGAGGTCCGAACACAGGTTGTAGATGAACGCGCCGATCGTCGCCAGTGCGGTGAACAGCACCATGTTGGCGAGGCCGATGACGGCGGCGTATCCGAAGACCTGCCCGGCCGTCACGAGCCCGTCAGAGCTCGACTCGGCGACGATATCGGTGAACGCGTTGTTCAGCCGGTCCCACACGCCCATCCCGTCCAGGACGACGTACAGCAGCCCGACGGCCACCATCCACACGAAGAACAGCGACACCGAGATGACGGACGAGATCTTCAGCGTCGACCACGGGTCGATCTTGCGGACCTGCACCGTCGCGCGGAGAGCCTCACCCTCCTCGACCCGTTGCGGGGCCACGGCGATCTTCGGCTGCTGACCGGTGGCCGCCGCCCCCGGCAGGGGGTGCTTGGCCTCGGACAGGTCCGGCATGTCCTTGGGGAGCACGTCCCGGTTGATGTGCCGGGTGGGTCCGTCGATCGCGGACGCCTTCGCCTTCGCGGACTCCCGCTGGGTCACGGCCCCGGCCGCGGCTGCACCGGACACCGCACCGACCGCCGCGGTGGCGGCCGTCGGGGAGGCTGTGCGATTGGTCTCTTGCTTCTGTGCGGGCTGACCGTTGGCCGGCGCCGACGAGTTCGCTGCAGGCGACTTCTGCGTGGACACGGCCTGCGTGGGCACCGCCTGTGTGGGGGCACCCGGGTTCTGTCCGCCCTGCGGTCGCTGCGCCTGGGGCGCACCCTCGGGCTGCGACTTCTGCGGCGAGGTGGTCTGCGAACCGCCCGCAGCCTTCGCTGCCGCGGCACCCGCAGCCGCTGTTCCCGCACTGGCGGCCGGGTTCTGCCCCTCCGGGCGCGAGGCCTGCTTGGCTCCCGCCCCGCCCTGCAGGGGCCGCTTCAGGTTGGTCTGCGGCTCACGCTGCATTCCCCGCTGCCACGGCGGCGCCTGATTTCCCCGAATCGACTCGGTGGGCGCACCCCCCGCAGGCGCCCGGTTGCCGGGAGCCTGCTGCGGCGGGGCCTGATGCCCGGGAGCCTGCTGGTTCGGAGCCTGACCCTGCTGCGGCGGCACGGACCGGCCCTGCGGGGTCTGCGTGCGCGGACCCTGATGCTGGGGCGTCGACGGAGACCGGGCCGGATCGGCCGGAGCCTGCCGATCCGGTCTCGCGTCGGGAGCACCGCCCGGCCGGGCAGCCGGCCCCGCCTGAGCGGGACCACGACCGGCGGACGCCTGCGGCCCCTGCGGCGCGGAACCCTGCTGCGGGTTCGGTCGCGCCGACCCGTTCTCGGGCGCGCGGGAGGCCTGCTGCTCGGATCGCGCCTGATTGGCGGAACCCGGGTTCTGCCGGTCACTGCCTGGCTGGTTGGGAGTGCTCACTAGGACTCCTTAGCTCCTTTGCCGCTGCTCTCGGCGTTGTCGTCGGTCTCGTCGGGTTCGTCGGCATTGCGCGCGATCGCGAGCAGGGTGTCGCCTTCCCCGAGGTTCATCAAACGAACACCCTTGGTCTGCCGACCCGCCTTGCGGACCTGCTTGGCGGCGGTGCGGATGACGCCACCGCCCGACGTGATCGCGTAGAGCTCGTCGTCGTCGTTCACGATGAGCGCTCCGACCAGGGTGCCACGTTTCTTGTCGTATTGAATCGTGAGTACACCCTTTCCGCCGCGTCCCTGGACCGGGTAGTCCTCCATGCCGGTGCGCTTCGAGTAGCCGCCCGACGTCGCCACCAGCAGGTAGGTCCCCTCCCGCACCACGTTGAGCGACAGCAGTTCGTCGTCGCCGTTGAACCGCATTCCCTGGACGCCGGACGTGGCGCGTCCCATCGGGCGCAGTGCCTCGTCGGTGGCGGAGAAGCGGATCGACTGTCCCTGCGCGGAGACGAGCAGCAGGTCGTCGTCGGAGGAGCAGAGGACCGCGCCGACCAGTTCGTCCTCGCCGCGCAGGTTGATCGCGACGATGCCGCCGCTGCGGTTCGAGTCGAAGTCGGTCAGCTTGGACTTCTTGACCAGACCGTTGCGGGTGGCGAGAACCAGGTAGGGCGCGTCCTCGTACGTCTTGATCTGGATGACGCTCTGGATGCGCTCGTCGGGCTGGAACGCGAGCAGGTTGGCCACGTGCTGTCCGCGGGCCGTGCGGCTCGCCTCCGGCAGCTCGTACGCCTTGGCCCGGTACACGCGGCCCTTCGTGGTGAAGAACAGCAGCCAGTCGTGGGTGGAGCTGACGAAGAAGTGCGAGACGATGTCGTCCTGCTTCAGCCCGGCGCCCTGCACGCCCTTGCCGCCGCGTTTCTGCGAGCGGTACAGGTCGGTCTTGGTGCGCTTGGCGTAGCCGGTCTCGGTGATCGTGACGACGACGTCCTCGCGGGCGATCAGATCCTCGTCGGCCACGTCGCCGTCGGCCGCGATGATGCGGGTGCGGCGGTCGTCGCCGTGCTTGTCGACGATCTCCTTCAGCTCGTCCCGGACGATGCGGCGCTGACGCTCGGGCTTCTCGAGGATGTCCTTGAGGTCCGCGATCTCCCGCTCGATCTCGGCGAGTTCGTCGATGATCTTCTGACGCTCGAGGGCGGCGAGGCGACGCAGCTGCATCGCGAGGATCGCGTCGGCCTGGATCTCGTCGACGGTGAGCAGCTCGATCAGGCCTGCCCGCGCGATGTCCACGGTCTGCGACGCACGGATCAGCGCGATGACCTCGTCGAGGGCGTCGAGGGCCTTCACCAGTCCGCGCAGGATGTGAGCGCGTTCCTCGGCCTTGCGGAGCAGGTACTCGGTGCGCCTGCGGATGACCTCGACCTGGTGGGCGACGTACAGCCGGATCATCTGGTCGAGGCGCAGGGTGCGCGGCACGCCGTCGACGATGGACAGCATGTTGCAGCCGAAGCTGGTCTGCAGCTGGGTGTGCTTGTACAGGTTGTTGAGCACGACCTTCGCGACCGCGTCACGCTTGACGGTGACGACGATGCGCATACCCGCACGGTCCGAGGACTCGTCGTGGATGTCGGAGATGCCTGCGATCTTCGCGTCGCGCACCTGCTCGGCGATCGACGTGATCAGGTTGTCCGGGTTCACCTGGTACGGCAGTTCGGTGATGACGATCGTGGTGCGCCCCTTGGCGTCCTCCTCGATCTCCACCACACCGCGCATGCGGACCGAGCCGCGGCCGGTGGTGTAAGCGTCGTGGATGCCCTGGCCGCCGACGATCAGGCCGTGCGTCGGGAAGTCGGGGCCCTTCACGCGTTCCATGACCGCGGTGAGCGTGGACTCCTCGTCGGCTTCCCAGTTCTCCAGGGCCCAGTAGATGGCCTCGGCGACCTCGCGCAGGTTGTGCGGCGGGATGTTGGTGGCCATACCGACGGCGATGCCGCCGGAACCATTGATCAACAGGTTGGGGATACGGCTGGGGAGAACTGACGGTTCCTGTGTACGACCGTCGTAGTTCGGGGTGAAGTCGACCGTCTCGTGGTCGATCTCCCGGAGCATTTCCATGGCCAGCGGAGTCAGCCGGCACTCGGTGTACCGCATCGCGGCGGCGCCGTCGTTGCCGCGGGAACCGAAGTTGCCCTGTCCGTCGACGAGCGGGTACCGCAGCGACCACGGCTGGGCCATGCGGACGAGCGTGTCGTAGATCGAGGAGTCGCCGTGGGGGTGGTAGTTACCCATCGTCTCGGCGACCGGTCGCGCAGACTTCACATAACCGCGATCGGGCCGGTAACCGTTGTCGTACATCGCGTACAGAACGCGGCGGTGCACCGGCTTGAGGCCGTCCCGCACGTCGGGCAGTGCACGACCCACGATCACGCTCATCGCGTAATCGATGTAGCTGCTCTGCATCTCCTGCTGAATGTCGACGGGCTCGATGCGGTCGTGCCCCGGTCCCTCCGGCGGCAACGTTGTGTCGGTCATGAGCTCCTTCTTCTACTCGGCTTGACGTCTCCTCGCGGACTCGCGGTCCAGCACGACGTCGCGCAACCACCCGAGTCTATAGGTGCAGGTCAGCTATGAGGGTGAAGGACTCGGGTGCGCCCGGGAATCGTTGCCGCAGGAGCCGCCTCAACTACTGGAGTTCGAGCTCCCTGCCCTGCGTTTCGGCGGCGAGGGATTCGGCGGCGAGCATGTCGGCCTCGAGTTCGAGCTCGGCGGCGACACGGTCGGGCGCCATCAACAGGGCGGTGATCGGGATCGTGACCACCAGCATGCCCAGCACGAAGACGGGGAACAGGATCGAGAACACCTCGAGACCGTCCGGGCGCGCCACGGATTGGTCGACGGCGGCACTCAGCCCGAACACGCCGGTGTAGTGCATGGCCACCAGTCCGACCGCCACGACCACCGACGCCACGAGTCGCAGCGTGCGCGACTCGAGGGCCGAGACGGACCACATGATTCCGGCGCCGACGACGAAGCCGATCGCGGCGGAAGCCGTGGTCAGCACGATGTCGGAGTTCACCGCACCCTGGATTTCGAGGGAGGCGACGATCGCGAGGTCCATTCCGGTGAATCCGATGCCGAGGAGCACCGCACCGCCTGCGAGGCGACTGATCTCCACCGACGTGCTCGGCCGCCGATGTTTCGTCGGCGGCGGGCTGATGATCAGCAAAGCCACCGCGGCGGCCGCGACGGGCACCACGAACGAGATCGCGATCCACACGACGTCGTAGCGCACCACGCTGCCGTAGACCTCGAACCCGACCATCGCGATGTAGTGCGGCAGCCAGGCGCCGAAACCGCCGATGGACAGCGCACCCCACGCCAGCCACAGGTACCGCTGCCTCGGGTTCGGCGCGGTCATCGCCTTGCGGGCGCTGGCGATACCGACGAAGACGCCGATGAACGACGTGACCGCCGCGAGGGCGACGATCCAGGTGCCCATGGAGAAGTGCTGCAACTCGTCCGACATGTTTCGAATCCTCAGTACGCGGCCGTGTGGAGCTTGGTCAGTGCGTATTCGGTGATCGCGACCAGGGCGCGTTTCGCCGATTCCCGGTCACGCGCGTCGATCGGGATGATCGGCACGTCCTCGGAGATCGCGAGGGCAGCCCGAATGTCCTCGATGGGGTAACGCGGGGCGTCGTCGAACTCGTTGATCGCGACGAGGAACGGCAGCTGCCGGGCCTCGAAGAAGTCGACCGCCGCGAAACTCTCGTCCAGCCGGCGCGTGTCGATCAGGACGATCGCCCCGATCGCACCGCGGATCAGGTCGTCCCACATGAACCAGAACCGGTGCTGACCGGGCGTGCCGAACAGATACAGCACCAGGTCGTCGGCCAGGCTGATGCGACCGAAGTCCATGGCGACGGTGGTCGTGGCCTTCTGCGGCGTCGCAGCCAGGTTGTCGACGCCGTCGCTGGCGTTGGTCACGAGCGCCTCGGTGCGCAGCGGGACGATCTCGGAGACAGCCCCCACCAGCGTGGTCTTGCCGACGCCGAACCCGCCGGCGATCACGATCTTGGTCGAGGTCACCCGATTGCGGGGATCAGATTTCGCGAAGTCCACTGAGGACCCTTTCGATGAGTTCACGACGTTCAAAGTCGGTCGAGTCTTCCTTCAGGGTGGCCAGGATCTGAAGATGACCGGCCTCGACCAGGTCGGCGACCAGGACGCGTGCCACTCCGAGGGGCACACCCACCCGGGCGGCGATCTCGGCGACCGAAGGCGACTGCTGACACAACGCGACGATGGCCGCGTTGACGTCGTCGAGTTCCCACTGCCGGTCCACCGACTGCGGCAGTGCCTGAATCAACGCTTCGAGCGCGAGCTCGACCGCGGGCCGGGTCCGGCCCGACGTCAGCGAGTACGGGCGCACGATGTTCGGGCCCGGCTGCTCCGAGTGGTGGTCGTTCATAGGCATGGGCTGGTCAGAGACCCTGCGGGGTGCGGGCCGTGGCCTGCACCGATGCGCCGACGCGGTCGACCAGGATCGCCATCTCGTAGCCGACCTGGCCGATGTCGCACTCGGCGTCCGTCAGCGTCGCGAGGTGCGAACCGTCGCCGACGCTCATGAGCAGCAGGTACCCGTGCTGCATCTCGACCACCGACTGCAGCACGCCGCCGCCTTCGAACAGCCGGGACACACCGGCCGACAGGCTCGCGAGCCCCGACGTGACCGCGGCCAGCTGCTCGGCCCGGTCGATGGGGAGGTGGGCGCTGGCCGCCATCAGAAGACCGTCCGCGGACACCAGCACGGCATGCGAGACACCGGGCACGTCACTGGCGAAGTTCGACACCAACCAGTCGAGAGGTCGCGTGACGTCGGATCCATGAGCGGTGTTCATCGGTCTCCTTCAATGCTGTTACGTTCCGCGAGCCTCGTGGCCCTGCCGTTTCGGACGCCCTGCTGGTGACGACTGAGATTGGCGCGAATTGTCTCAGGGTCGCGCACCCGGCGCAGGGTCCCCGTATTGTGCGCGCCCTCGACCGTGCCGGGAACCAGCCGGTCGCCGGGACGCCGCTTCGGCAGTCCGATCTCCGGGTCGACCTCGACGGGGGTCTCGCTGATCCGTTCCGCGGCGGACCATCCGGCGTCGCCGGCGGAGTGCCAGACGCCGGGTGCGCCCTCGGTGCCGGTCGGATCGGTCAGCCAGTCGGACACCATGTCGGAGAAGATCGGGGTGCCGCCGCCGGGCCGCGGGGCCGCCTCGGCCGGGGGCGGGTCGATCCGCGACTGGAAGAACGACGCGGTCTTCGCCGAGTTGGTGCGGTAGCGGTGCCGGACGGGGCTCTGATCGTCGCCGTTCGACGACGGGGGCACCTCGATACGGTTCTCGCTGCGTGGCGCGTGCGGCGCGTGCTGCGGCTGCGATTCCGGGGTTGGCGTCTCCGGGGCCGCGGCCGCCGAGGTCGCCGCCTGCGGCCGCCGCACGGGCAGCTTCGGCATCGCTCCGGATCCGCGGACGTTGACGGTGTCCCGGGACTGCGCGGCCGGGGCAGCGACCGACGATCCCGCGCCGGCCGCGATGCCACTGGCACCGGGCTGCCGCCGGGGCAGGCTCGTGCCCGACGCCGTCGCCACGGCACCCGCAGAAGCCGGGCTCGGCGCAGGCGGAGGCGTGGACGGGGTGCGGGTCGGCAGTCCGTTGCGGGTCGCCGGCAGCTGCGGGCCGTCCTTGCGCGGTGCGGGGGCCGCGGGCGCCGGGATGGCGGTCCGGACCGGTGCCGCGGGAATCTTCCGCTGCGATCCGGTGTCCTGCCGCGCGGCCTGCGACACGATCAGCGCATTCGGGATGTGGATGCTGACGGTCACACCCGGGTTGCGGGCGGTGTCGAACGTCGACCGCAGGCGCACGGTCAGACCGTGTCGCTTCGCGAGCCGGCTGACGACGAACAGGCCCATGTGACGGGCGGTCTCGGGACCGACCTCGCCACCCGACGCCAGGCGTTCGTTGACGGCACGCATGTCGTCGGCGGGGATACCGATGCCGCGGTCCGCGATCTCGAGCAGCACTCCGCCGTCCACGGCGCGAGCGAAGCTGAACGTCACCGACGTGTCTGGCGGCGAGGCGCGCAGCGAGTTGTCGACGAGTTCGGCGAGCAGGTGCACGACGTCGGTGACGACGGTGCCGCTGAGTGCGCCTTCGGGGGTCGCACCCATCTGGACGCGCTGGTAGTCCTCGACCTCGGAGATCGCGGCACGCAGCACGTCGCCGAGCGGGATCGGCGCCGCCTGCGACCGACGCACGCGGGTGCCGGCCAGAATCAGCAGGTTCTCACCGTTCCGGCGCATACGCGCGGCCAGGTGGTCGAGGCGGAACAGGCTCTCGAGCCGCTTCGGATCCTTCTCCTCGAACTCGAGGTTCTCGATCAGGCCGAGCTGCTGGTCGACGAGCGACTTGCTTCGGCGGGCGAGCGTTTCGAACATGTCGTTGATCTGCAGGCGCAGTTGGGCCTGCTCACCGGCGAGCTTGAGTGCCTGTCCGTGGATGTCGTCCACGGCGCGGGCGAGCTGGCCGATCTCCTCGGAGGAGTGCACGGCCACCGGCTCGAACGACAGTGCCCTCGGATCGTCGCTGGCCTTGATCTGCTCGATCGCGTCCGGAAGGTCGCGGCGGGCGGCCTTCAGGGCGCCGTAGCGCAGTCGGCGGATCGGGCCGATCAGCGATCGCGACACGAGGAGCGCGAGGACGAGCGCGGCGAGCAGCGTTCCGAGGACGATCGCCGTGTCACGCAGCGCGGCGGACCGGGTCTCGGCCGCGCGGATCTGCACGGTGGACGCGATGTCCTTCGCCGCCTCGCTGGTCAGCTCCTGGTAGACGTCGCGGCTCGCGATGAGGGAGGAACGCAGCTGCAGGATGGGCAGCACCCCGCCGCGCGCCGCGTCGGCCAGGCCAGTGTCGATGAGCGCGTTGCGGTCGTTGATGTTGTTCCGCAGCGTCTGGAGGCGCTCGTCGCCCTTCGGGTAGTACCGGTCGAGGACGTCGAGGAGGCTCGATTCGGCGCCGGCGGCCGCGACGACGGCCGAGGTGGGAATGTTGCCCGTGCGGGCCTTCTCCCGTCCGTCGGGACCGGCGTACGCGTCCTTCACGATGACGAGGCCCATGGCCTGTTCGAACAGGCGACGCTGCGCCTGCCAGGCGTTGGTCAGCTGGTAGCCCTTGTCGACGACCTCGCTGTCCTCGATGGGACGGACGATGTCGTCGACTTCCCGGATGAAGTCCGCGGCGAACGCGCGCTGGCGTTCCGCGAGCAGATCGGTGGCGACACCCGGGGAATCCATCAGATTCAGGAGGGCCCGGCCGTCGGAGACGGTCTGGTTGATGGAACTCGCGACAGCGGGATCCAGTTCGGGGTTCCGGGCCTGTTCGGACACGTCGTTCATCAGGGATTCCGCGGCCGCCCGGTCGTCCTTGGTGAGCGTGCCCGAGGCGTAACCACTGGTCACGGTACCCATCGAGGCCTCGAGGGCCACGATGTCCGGGACGACGACGATCTGGTCGGCGGCCTCGGTGAAGTGGACGGCGTTGCTCAGCTCGCCCTGCACGCGGAGCCCGCCGAGCACCATGGCGACGGTGACGGGAACTGCGAGAACCGCAGTGACCTTCCACCGCAGACCCCAGCCCTCGATATCCCAGAACTTTGCCCGGGGCGGCGAATCGTCGCTCATCCCACGCTTCCTTTCCAACCACTCATAGCTTGTCGCTCTGTGCTCGTGACCCCGCCCGCGAGAGGGCAGCCGTACCGGATCGGACGACACGCGTCGACAGAGGAAAGTGATCGATCAGTTGCGCTGTGCGCAGCGCTGCCCGACGCACCGATTTCCGAATGTAACGAGTTCATCACATCCCCATGGGGAACGTTCTTACCACAGAAATTCCCCGATCCTTACTTCCAAGTAACATGCGCACCACTGATCCCAGACATTGCCGTCACGGGGTGGATCAGCCGACCAGGCTACACAGAATCGCCGTTCACAGTCGAGGACGGATTTCCGCGCCGCCCGGACCCGCAACCGGCCCAGACAGATGCAGCCACCGGGGTCTTCCGACCACCGGTGGCTGCACCAGATCCGTATTCTCTTGTGCCGGATACCTAGACGTCGAGGAAGCGGACGTCCTTGGCGTTACGGGTGATGAAGCTTCGCCGGGCCTCGACGTCCTCACCCATGAGGACGCTGAACAACTCGTCGGCTGCGGCCGCGTCGTCGAGCGTCACGAGACGCAGGACGCGCACCGCCGGATCCATCGTGGTCTCCCACAGTTCCTTGGCGTTCATCTCGCCGAGACCTTTGTAGCGCTGGATGCCGTCGTCCTTGTTGATCTTCTTGCCCGACTCGAGGCCGGCCTTGACCAGGGCGTCGCGCTCGCGGTCGGAGTACGCGAACTCCGGGTCGGCGCGCTGCCACTTGAGCTTGTACAGCGGGGGCTGCGCCAGGTACACGTGGCCGTGCTCGACGAGCGGCCGCATGAAGCGGAACAGCAGCGTGAGCAGTAGCGTTGCGATGTGCTGGCCGTCCACGTCGGCGTCGGCCATCAGCACGATCTTGTGGTACCGCAGCTTCGCGATGTCGAACTCGTCGTGGATGCCGGTGCCGAACGCGGTGATGATCGACTGGACTTCGGTGTTCTTCAGCACCCGGTCGATGCGCGCCTTCTCGACGTTGATGATCTTGCCTCGCAGCGGCAGGATCGCCTGGTACATCGAGTCACGGCCGGACTTGGCCGAGCCGCCTGCGGAGTCGCCCTCCACGATGTAGATCTCGGACTTGCTCGGATCGTTGGACCGGCAGTCGGCGAGCTTGCCCGGCAGGCCGCCGAGGTCGGTCGCGCTCTTGCGGCGGACCAGTTCGCGGGCCTTGCGGGCGGCGACGCGGGCCTGCGCCGACGACACCGCCTTGTTCACGATGGTCTTCGCGTCGGCCGGGTTCGCCTCGAACCAGTGCGACAGGTGCTCGTTGCTCGCCTTCTGCACGAACGACCGGACCTCGGTGTTGCCGAGCTTCGTCTTCGTCTGACCCTCGAACTGCGGTTCACCTACCTTGACGGAGATGATCGCGGCGAGGCCCTCACGGATGTCGTCACCGGTGAGTTTCGGGTCCTTCTCCTTGAGGAGCTTCTTGTCGAGCGCGTACTTGTTGACCGTCGCCGTCAGAGCCGACCGGAACCCCTCTTCGTGGGTGCCGCCCTCGTGGGTGTTGATGGTGTTCGCGAACGTGTGGACCGACTCCGAGTAGCCCGAGTTCCACTGCATCGCGATCTCGAGTTCGTGGCCGGTGCCCTTCGCGGTGAACCCGACGACGGAGTTGTGGATCGGCTGCTTCGTGCGGTTGATGTGCCGCACGTAGTCCTCGAGTCCGCCCGGGTAGTGGTAGACGCGGGTCTTGACCTTGTGGACGGCGGGCGCGCCGGCTTCGGCGGACTCGTCCTCGGCGGTCTTGGGTGCGTCCGCAACCTGGCTGACGACCTCTTCGGTGACCTCGGCGTCGCTGACGCGTTCGTCGGTGAGGGTAATCGTCAGGCCCTTGTTGAGGAAGGCCATCTCCTGGAGGCGGCGCGCGACCGTCTCGAAGCTGTAGACCGTGGTCTCGAAGATATTCGGGTCGGCCCAGAACGTGACCGTGGTGCCCGTCTCCTTGGTGGCCTCGCCCTTGACGAGTTCACCCGGCTTGGAGTCGGTGTACGTCTGGTTCCAGCGGAAGCCGTCACGCTTGATGTCGACGTCGAGGCGGGTGGACAGCGCGTTGACGACGGAGATACCGACACCGTGCAGACCGCCGGACACCGCGTAGGAGTCGGAGTCGAACTTGCCGCCGGCGTGCAGCTGGGTGAGGACGACCTCGACGGTGGGGACACCGGAGGCGTGCATCCCGACGGGGATGCCTCGGCCGTCGTCGACGACCTGGACGCCACCGTCTTCGAGAAGGGTGATCTCGACCTTGCTGGCATAGCCGGCCATGGCCTCGTCGACGGAGTTGTCGACGACTTCCCAGATCAGGTGGTGGAGACCGCGTTCACCGGTGGAACCGATGTACATACCCGGTCGCTTACGGACGGCTTCGAGTCCCTCGAGGACGGTGATGGAAGAAGCGCCGTAGTCCTTGCTGGAGGTGCTTTTGTCTGACTTCTGGGCAGCCACGGGTGGGTAGCTCTCCTTCTCCGTCCAATGCCCGACGCAGGCGCCCACCGCCCTGGTCGGGCACGCGGGAGACGAGAATCGGGAATCTTGCCGCTAGTTACCTCGGCCATCTTACTGGTACGTCTGGCCCAGGAGCGGGCTATGACACCCCTGAGCGCCCCGTAGGCGAATTTTCAGGGCGCTTCGGGAGTGAAAACCTAGGCCGACGCGCTCTCGGACGGACCGCCCGTGGCATTTCCCCACTGCCGGTCCTCGACGTCCAGCACGAACTCCGCGGCGAGTTGCGCGATGTCCTCGGCGTGGGAGATCGGCGACCAGTGACCGGCGTCGACCCCTCGACGACGCAGGTCGGGTGCCCACTTCTCGGTGTCCTCGTACCCGACGGGCCGCACCGCCTTGTCGTTCTCGTTCAGGATCAGCTGGACGGGAACGTCGGTGTACCGCTCACGTGGCTTGAACAGGCCGGTCCGGATGTTCGCCCGGTACAGCTTGAGACCGTTGACCATGTCGTCCGCCAGCGTCGGCGCCGGACGGACCAGAGCGGGGTCGAGACGGTCGAAGAACTTCAGGAACGCCGGCCAGTGCCGGGAGAACCACAGCCGCAGCGGCAGCGTCGCCAGGCCCGGAATCTGGAACAGGACGGTGTAGCCGGACGCGACGGCCTGCGCGAGCGGCCCACCGAACCGGCGGTCCGAGATGCGGCGGCGCATCCACTTGCCGAGGTGGTCGAGGTTCGGCCCGGAGACGGACGTGAACGACGCGATCCGTGTGCGGGCGCCCGGTTCGCAGACCGCCTCCCACGCCTCGACCGATCCCCAATCGTGCGCGAGCACGTGCACCGGCCTGCCCGGGCTCACGGCGTCGATCACCGCGAACAGGTCGCTCGCCAGGGCCGGCAGCCGGTAGTCCTCGACCCGGGTGGGCACGGTGCTCTCACCGGCGCCGCGGCTGTCGTAACTGACCACCCGGAACCGTTCCGTCAGGAACGGCACCACCCGGCTCCACAGTTCGTGGGTGTCGGGCCAGCCGTGGACGAGCACCATCGTCTCGCCGGCGGGATTGCCGTCCTCGAACACGGCGAGGTCGACGGAACCGTTGGTGATCCGCCGTGCTGTACCGGACGTGGATGAAGTCATGGGTGTCCTCTGGTCGTCGTTCGGATGCGGGAATCTGCGGGTTACAGGTCGAGGACGAGGCGGCCACTGTCGGCGCGGGACACGCAGATCAGCATCTCGTTCTCCTGCTCGGCGTCGGTGAGCCGGGTCTCCCGGTGGTCCGGGGTGCCGGACAGCACCTTGACCCTGCACGTCCCACAGAATCCCTGCTGGCACGAATACCCGACTCCGGGCATCGTCTTCTTGATCACCGTGAGCGCGGATTCGTCGGCGGGCACGGTGAGCACCTCACCGGTACTGACGAGCTGCACCTCGAATTCGCTTCCGTCGAGCACCGGCGGCGCCCCGAACCGCTCGAAATGCAAGGCGGTGGCCGGGCTTCCGGGAAAGGCGCGGCGCACCGACTCGAGCATCGGCGTCGGCCCGCAGCAGTACACGGCGCCGCCGGCCGCGGCACGCTCCAGCAACTCCTCGGCGGTGGGAAGTCCGAACTCGTCGTCGGGACGGATGAAAACCCGTGACCGATCGAATGTTTCGATCTCGTCGAGAAACGGCATCGACTCCCGCGACCGGCCCGAGTACACGAACTGCCAGTCCATCCCGAGATCGCGCGCGGCGCGCACCATCGCCAGGATCGGCGTGATGCCGATACCACCGGCGACGAAGAGGGCACTCCCCTCGCCCACGAACGGAAATCCGTTGCGCGGACCGCGAACCGTCACCGACGCCCCCGGCTCGAGGGCGTGCATCTCGAGGGATCCACCGCCGCCGTCATGGATCCGGCGGACGGCAATGCTGTAGCCCGTGCGATCGGACGGGTCGCCGCACAGCGAGTACTGGCGTCGCAGCCCGGACGGCAGGTGGAAGTCGAGGTGCGAACCCGGCTGCCACGCAGGAAGTTCCGCGCCGCCCTCGGCCTCGAACCGCAACTGCACCACGTTGTCGTCCAACGCGACGACGTCCCGCTGGGAGACAACCATTTTCATCGCCACGTCGGAGTTGTGCCCGGCGACGCCGGGGTCGTACTCGTACGCGGTGAGAACGCGGAGATACTTGGCGGCCACCGCCTCGGTGAGGCGCATGGCGCGGTCGGGACGCGGGCGGCCCTTGATGTCCGGTGGCGCGTCGTAGCGGGGCAGCCCCTGCCCGGTGAGCACCTCCCGAACCTGGGACAGCCTCATCGCTCGGCCGCCTGTGCCGCCGGCGAGGACGCCAGATATTGCACGGCCTGCGCCGTCGAACCCTCGTTGCTCGGGTGGTACGCACGCGTGAAATACGTCGACATCCGCTTGCCGAGTTCCCGGGCCGTGGGGAGGGTGCCGCGCTTGCCCGCCGCGAAGAAATCGGTCAGGTGCGGCTTGCGGCGGTGCGCCGACCACTGCGCGAGCTCCGGATCGTTCCGCATGAGGAATCGGGTTCCGCGCACCCACAGCCACACGATGACCGGGGTCACGATCAGCTGGGTGCGGATCCGCCGTGACTCCCGCTTGTCGAAGTACCGCATGACGTCGTACGCCACCGACCGGTGCTCGACCTCCTCGGCGCCGTGCCAGCGCAGCAGGTCGAGCATCGTCGGATGCAGCCCCGCGCGGTCGAGGCCCTCGGCGTTGAGCACCCAGTCGCCGAGAAACGCGGTGATGTGCTCGATGGCGGCGATGACCGCCAGTCGCTCGATCAGGTAGTTCTTCTCACGCAGACCGGTCAGCGGTCGCGGTCCGAGGATCTTGGAGAACGTCCATTCCATCTGCTCGGTGAAGGGTGTCGGATCGAGACCCTTCTCCTCGAGGTGCACCAGCACGCCGGTGTGCGCATTGGCATGCATCGCCTCCTGGCCGATGAACCCGACGACGTCGTCGCGGAGCTGTTCGTCCTCGATCAGCGGCAGTGCCTCTTTGAACGTCTCGACGAACCACTCCTCGCCCGCGGGCAGGAGAAGGTGCAGAACGTTGAGGACGTGCGTGGTGAACGGATCGCCCGGGATCCAGTGCATCGGGAGGTTCGACCAGTCGAACTCCACATTCCTGGCCTGCAGGAGGATGTGGTCCGGTTCGGGGATCGCGTTCCGGGGTGCAGTCGGGGCGGACATCTCACTACTCCTTCGTGCCGGCGGCTGCGCCACGACGAAGGCTTGTGGCACAGTTCACTCGATGACTTGGAGTAACTGTAACATCGGGTAATAGACAAAACTAGGGACCGAACGCCCGCTCCGGCCTAT
Organism: Rhodococcus sp. USK10; assembly: GCF_019378875.1. Classification (NCBI taxonomy): domain Bacteria; kingdom Bacillati; phylum Actinomycetota; class Actinomycetes; order Mycobacteriales; family Nocardiaceae; genus Rhodococcus; species Rhodococcus sp. USK10. Next base: position 4,409,938 of record NZ_CP076048.1, on the reverse strand, counting down.
CCGTAGGTATCGCGGGGGCCGCGCCCCCGGATGTGCCGTTCGCCTTTTCGCCAGCTCGGCGCGGTCGGACCGGTGATCCGCAGTGACTTCACGACGCCGTCACCGACGGCCGCGGCGATCTTCGCGAGAATCTGCGACTGCATCATCCGGAGCTGGGTCGCCCAGGCCGTCGACTCCGCGGAGACACTCAGAATCCCGTCCCGCAGCCCGGTCGGCTCGGCGTGCGCGGCGATGTCCTCGCCGACCACCTGCACCCACCGCCCGAGGACGGTTCCCTCGGATACCTTGGGCGACCAGCCGCGTTGTTTCGCGAGCGCGCTGGTGAGCGCACCGAACGGCTGAGGATCGCGGTCGTCGGGCCCCGGACCGGACCAGCCTCGCCGGCGCCGGGCGCGCAGGGCACGCACACCGGTTCCGGACCGGCGGCCCTGCCCGACGGATTTTCCACTCGCCTTCGCCGCGGCCCGCGCCTCCTCGAGGGCACGCCGGGCGAGATCGATTCCCTTCACCTCCGGTTCGGGGGCCGCCGCGGGCGCGGTGGGTTCGGCATCATCCGTCACGGCGGTCCTCCGTCTCTTCCAGGATGTGTGAAATTCGTCCTCGATCGGTGTCGCGGGCCTCCACGCCGAATCGGACGGCGTCGAGTTCTTCCGGTACATCTTCCGCCACCGCGGCCGTGATCAGCACCTGTTCGGCGTCCAACGCCACCTTGGCTAGGGCACTGCGACGCTTGCGGTCGAGTTCGGCGAACACGTCGTCGAGCATGAGGACCGGATCGCTGCCGTCCGAGCGCAGCAGGGCGAATCCCGCGAGCCGCAGCGACAGCGCGAACGACCACGACTCGCCGTGACTCGCGAATCCCTTGGCCGGGGTGTCGCCGAGTTGTAGTTCGAGATCGTCACGATGCGGTCCGACGAGGCACACACCCCGCTCGATCTCCTTCGAGCGCATCACTGACAGCTCCTGGAGGAACCGCTCCTCGAGGAACGCGATGTCGCTGGACTCGGGCGCTCGCGCCGGCTCGGTGAACTCCGGCGGTAGCGAGGACCCCAGACTGGATCGGTAGCGGATGCTCGCGGGCCTCGACTCGGGCGCCAGCGACTGGTACGACTCGGCCAGGTGCGGCGCCAGATCGTGGACGAGATCCAATCGCCCGGCGAGCAGCTCGGCGCCGTGTGCGGCGAGATGTCCGTCCCAGACCTCCAGTGTGGCAAGAGCACTCACGCCGTCCTCGCTCGGCTGACCGCTGCCCCGCGAAGACCGTCGCAACGCTCCGCCCGCGGTCTTGAGCAAGGCCGACCGCTGCCGCAGCACCCGGTCGTAATCGGCACGGACCGCCGCCATCCGGGGGATCCGGGACGTGAGGAGTTCGTCGAGGTAGCGGCGTCGATCCCCCGGATCCCCGCGGACCAGCGACAGATCCTCCGGCGCGAACAGCACCGTCTGCAGAATCCCGAGAATCTCCCGCGGCCGCCGGGTGGGCGACTGGTTGATCCGGGCCCGGTTGGACTTGCCGTCGTTCAACTCGAGATCGACGGTCAGTTCCCGTCCGGTGTTGACGACGGTGGCCCCCGCGAACGCCTGAGCCGTACCCGTCCGGATCAGCGGGGCGTCCGAGCTGACCCGATGCGACGAGAGCGTCGACAGGTAACCGAGCGCCTCGAGCACATTCGTCTTGCCCTGCCCGTTGGGTCCGACGAAGACGGTGCAGCCCGGACGCAGGTTCAGACCGAGGGCGTCCCAGGAACGGAAGTCTCTGAGCGAGAGTGCGCGAACGAACACCTACGTTCCAGAACCGGCTTCTGCCTCGCCTGCCGCCTTCTTCACTGCGTGACCACCGAACTGGTTGCGCAGCGCCGAGACGGCCTTCATCGCGGGGGAATCGTCCTGACGGGACGCGAACCGCGCGAACAGTGCGGCCGAGATCACCGGCGCGGGCACGGCGTGGTCGATCGCCTCCAGCACGGTCCAGCGGCCCTCACCGGAATCGTCTGTGTAACCGGAGATCTCGGCGAAATCGGGATCCTCACCCAGCGCCTTGACGAGCAGTTCCAGCAGCCACGATCGGACGACGGTGCCGTTGGTCCACGCGCGCAGCACACCGTGGACGTCGGTGACGAGGTCTTCGGCCTCGAGCAGTTCGTAGCCCTCCGCGTACGCCTGCATCAGTCCGTACTCGATGCCGTTGTGGATCATCTTCGCGTAGTGGCCTGCGCCGACCGGGCCCGCATGGACGAATCCGTCCGCACGCTCACCCTCGGGGCGCAGTGCGTCGAAGATCGGCAGCGCCCGCTCGACGTCCGCGGCCGACCCGCCGACCATCAACCCGTAGCCGTTCTCGAGTCCCCAGACCCCGCCGGACACACCGCAGTCGAGGTAGCCGATGCCGTGGGAACCGAGCAGCTCACCGTGAATCTTGTCGTCGGTGTATCTCGAGTTGCCGCCGTCGATCACCAGGTCGCCGCTCTCGAGCACCGACGTCAGTCCGGTCACCGTGTCCTGGGTGATCTTCCCCGCCGGAACCATCACCCACACCACGCGCGGAGACTCGAGTCGCTGCGCGAGTTCCGCCAGCGACGCCACATCCGTGACCTCGGGGCGGGGGTCGTAGCCGACCACCTCGTGCCCGTGCGCGCGCAACCGCTCGCGCATGTTGAATCCCATTTTTCCGAGCCCGACCAACCCGATCTGCATCGTGATCTCCGTCCACTCGTGAGATTTCTTACGGCAGTACTGATTTCGCTTCCGCGAACCGTCAGCCCGGCAGACGCACCGGCATCAGCAGGTACGTGTACGCGCTCTCGGGTGCCGCGAAGTTTCCGGAATCGTCGGGCTCGATCTCGTCTTCGGTGGCCGGACGCAGCACCGCGGGGCGGCTGGGGGTCGTGAAGCCGAACAGCACCTGCTCGCTGTGCAGCGAGGACAGCCCGTCGATCAGGTAGCCGGGGTTGAAGGCGATGGTGAGCGGCTCGCCCTGGAACATCGCGTTCAAGCCTTCCTCGGCGCGACCGGCATCGTCGCCACCGGCGGAGAGCAGCAGGCCCTCGGTGGAGAACTGCAGGCGGACCTGTGCACCGCGCTCGGCGACGAGGGCGACACGCTTGATGGCCTCGACGAGCGGAGCGATCTCCACGGTGGCCAGCGCGGTGTGCTCGGACGGCAGCAGCTGCCGGAACTTCGGGAACTCGGCGTCCAGCAGTCGGGTGGTGGTGCGACGGCCGTCGTTGACGATGCCGAGAAGGCCGTCGTTTCCGACCGCGGAACCCGAACCGAGAGCCAGCTCGACCGGCGAAGTGGCATCTCCCGCAAGCGTTTTCGCCGATTCGGAGAGCGTCTTCGCCGGGATGAGCACGGCCGCGGTGGTGTCCGGGTTCGCCGGCGACCACTCGAGTTCGCGGACCGCGAGACGGAACCGGTCGGTGGCCGCGAGCACGATCGCGTTGCGTTCGATCTCGACCCGGATACCGGTGAGCATCGGCAGGGTGTCGTCCTTGCCCGCCGCGACAGCCACCTGACTGATCGCCTCGGAGAACAGGTCCGCGGGAATCGAGCCGGTCTGCTGCGGAAGCTGCGGAAGCTGGGGATAGTCCTCGACCGGCATGGTGGGCAGGGAGAACTTGGCGCTTCCGCAGGTGATCAGCACGCGGGTGCCCTCGAGTGTCACGTCGACGGGCTTGTTGGGGAGCGACTTCGTGATGTCGGCGAGAAGCTTGCCCGAGACCAGGACCTGACCGACGCTACCGACCTCGGCCCCGACCCTGACCTGGGCCGACACCTCGTAGTCGAATCCGGAAACCGTCAACCCTTGCTCGGTCGCGTCCAGGAGAACTCCGCCGAGGACGGGGACAGGAGGCCGCGACGGCAGACTGCGAGCGACCCATGCCACTGAATCAGCGAATTCTTCCCGGGAGACACGAAACTTCAGGCTTCCAAGCTCCATCGCCGGGTTGTTCCTCTCGGTAGGCACGGTTGTTCGCCACGGTCGGGCCGTGACCACAGCACTGCAGTCTTTCACAGAGCGGCGATGCATAACCGTATGCCCTCGAGGACGAACTTGAAAGCGGAACGCTTCCGTCCTCGAGTCTCAGGCGGAGGCCTGTGAACGGACGCGATCCCCAACCCTGTTTTCAAAGAGTTTTTTATAAGAATTAATGAGAAGTACTATTAGGTCCTGTGGAATCTGTGGACGAACAGCTGTAGACGCTGGTCCCTCCGCCTACCCGTATGGGGAATTCTCGAGGACAAACTCGAGGACCGATTTGCCACCCGTGTGGACTACTCGAGGTTGTTCAAAGTTCTGCACGTTCTGTCCACAGAGATTCCACCTCATCCCCACACTTATCCACAGGTGTGCATGCTTTATCCCAGGTCCAGGCGTCGGCGTGTTGTCCCGGTGTGTCGCGCCGGCGGGGGTTCGTGCGGGCCTCGAGTAGACCCTCGAGCGGTACCTCGAGGACCCGCTCGAGCCCACCCTCGAGGACCGGCTCGAGGAGCCCCTCGAGTTGCTCGCGGCGGCGGAGTCGGGCCACAACCCCCGTGAAACGACCTGTGCCCCCGGTAACCGAGCTACCAGGGGCACAGGAGAGATGGGGGCGGGCGACTACCTCTTGGAACGCTGCTTGATCCGGGCGGTGAGCTCCTGGACCTGGTCGTAGACCTTCCGCCGCTCCGTCATCTCCTTGCGAATCTTCTTGTCCGCGTACATGACGGTGGTGTGGTCGCGGCCGAACGTCTGCCCGATCTTTGGCAGCGACAGATCGGTCAGCTCACGGCACAGGTACATGGAGATCTGGCGGGCCGAAGCCAGCGGACGCGCCTTGCCGGGCCCGCACAGGTCGTCGATCGACATGTTGAAGTACTCCGCGGTGACCGCCATGATCGTCGCCGCATTGATCTCGAGACTCGACGAGTCCGGCATCAGGTCACGCAGCACCACCTCGGCGAGCGTGAGGTCCAGGGGTTGCCTGTTCAGGGACGCGAACGCCGTCACACGGATGAGGGCACCCTCGAGTTCCCGGATGTTGCGTTCGATCCGGGATGCGATCAACTCGAGGACGTCGTCGGGCACCTCGAGCCGGTCCATTCGGGCCTTCTTGCTGAGGATGGCGATGCGGGTCTCGAGCTCGGGGGGCTGAACGTCGGTGATCAGGCCCCATTCGAACCGGGTACGCAGGCGTTCCTCGAGTGTCGCCAGCTGCTTCGGCGGCCGGTCGGAGGAGACGACGATCTGCTTGTTCGCGTTGTGCAGGGTGTTGAAGGTGTGGAAGAACTCCTCCTGGATACCTTCCTTGCCCTCGATGAACTGGATGTCATCCACCAGCAGCACGTCGGTCTCGCGGTAGCGACGCTTGAACGCCACCTTGCGGTCGTCACGGAGGCTGTTGATGAAGTCGTTGGTGAATTCCTCGGTGGAGACGTACTTCACGCGCATCCCCGGGAACAGCCGCTGGGCGTAGTGGCCGGCGGCGTGCAACAGGTGCGTCTTGCCGAGGCCGGACGCACCCCAGATGAACAACGGGTTGTACGCGCGCGCCGGGGCCTCGGCGATGGCGACCGCCGCGGCGTGGGCGAACCGGTTGGACGAGCCGATCACGAACGTGTCGAAGGTGTACTTCGCGTTGAGGCTGTTTCCGCCCGTCGCCGCAGGTGCGGGGCCCGCGGGCGGCTTCGTGAAGTACGACGGCCAGGATTCGTGGACGCTGGCGAGGGCCTCGCTGTCGTCGTCCACCTCCTCGAAGTCAGTGGTGTCCGAGTAGGGCTGGTCTTCGCCGGAGCCGAAGCGGCGCCTGCGGAACGTGCCGGAGCTGGTGACGGAAGGTTCGAGGTGGCGAGGGGTGTGGACCACAGGTTCCGGGTCGGGCCTGCGCTCCCGGCCCGGGGCCTCGGATTCGGGTTCGTCGTCGACCGGTGCGGCGATGCGCACACCGAGACCCTCGACCTGCTCACCGAGATGGCGGCCGAGCGCGTGGAGGATCGGCTCCCGCAGATCCCGTTCGATCGCTTCCTGCGCGAAGGGTGACGGAACGGACAGGAGCGCGAAGCCCTGTGCGAGTGTCAGCGGTTTGACGAGCGCCAACCACGCCTTCTGTCCCCTCGTCAACGGCGGCAGATCGCCGCCGGGCGAATCGGATGTGAGGTCGGCGACGACGTCGATCCAGATCCGTGCGAGCGCATTCGGATCGTCGTTCACGTGGTTCCTCCCCAGTGTGTTCGCGGACTCGGCGCGTGCGGTGCCGAGTCCAGTGTCGGTGCCGTCGTCGAGGCGGAAATGGGAGCTTCCCCGACCTGAGGATGGACCCCGTACGGACCTACGAATATGCCATCTGAACTGTGTTTCCACACAATTATCCACAGATGTGGACAAACCGCAGACGCCGTTTGTTTGGGCGTTGTGGCGTGGCGAGGAGTCCAGATTGAGCGCGCTGACCTGCGCTTATGCATACGAAACCTGGATGAGCGGGTTCGGGGACCCGAGAAGTGAAGGGCGTCAGGAACCCTCGTGATGATCCGAAGCGGGACACCATCTGTGCCCTGTGGATGAATTGTGGTGAATGTGCAGATGAGAACGGTGAAGTCGAGAGCTGGGCACTCGATCAGGGTTCATCGGCGAGACCATGCATAGACGCTAGCAACAGTGTCGGCAAGCTCACAGCGGTTTGGCACATTGGAAGTTGGGGTGCAAGCATTTGTCGATCCTCGGCGTGTCGGTCAGCCGATTCGCGGGGGAATCGCAGGTGAGCGAGTTTGACCTGACCGGGAGTGGTAAGTACTCTCGAACAGTCACCCTGTGGTGAGGTGGCGGTTTCGTGCTGGCTTGAGTCCAGTTTCGAAGTCGTTTCATCCCCACCTGTGGATGAACACCTGAGTTTTCGCCAATGTTAGATCCATGACGCCGGGAGGCGTCGATGAACTTCGAGGAGTGTTGACCGTGGCCAAGGGCAAGCGGACGTTCCAGCCGAACAACCGACGCCGCGCGCGCGTTCACGGCTTCCGTCTTCGTATGCGGACCCGTGCGGGTCGTGCAATCGTTTCGGCGCGTCGCCGTAAGGGCCGCGAATCCCTCACCGCCTGATCCCGACACTGGGTTCGGGAGCTCGGGGTGTTGCCTGAGCCGCACCGATTGCGTCGTCATTCAGATTTTTCGTTGACTGTGCGACGTGGTCGTCGGATGGGAAGACGCGACCTGGTTGTACACGCTTTCGATCGTGTACAGGCAGATGAGCTGGTGAGTAGCGGCGGTCCGCGATTCGGACTGGTTGTGAGTAAGGCTGTCGGGCCGGCGGTGATTCGACATCGAGTCGCACGCCGGCTTCGTCATATCTGCATCGACCTCGTGGACGTGGTTCCACGGGGAACCGATGTGGTGATTCGCGCTCTTCCGGGAGCTGCGACTGCAAGTAGCCGGGACCTGGAGAAGCAACTCCGTGCAGGTCTCCTTCGATTGGACCTTCTTGCGCCCGTGAGTAACTCCACATGAAAAGCGCACTCCACGAGTCGCGCGCCGACACGGCCGAGGGCACGTCCTCGGCCTCTTCGGCGTGGAAGTCGGTCCGTGCGTTACCGGCGCGCACTCTCATTTTCTTCATCGAGCTCTACCGGACGTATGTGTCGCCCCTGCGGTTGCCGACCTGCCGGTTCATGCCGACCTGTAGCGAGTACGCGGTGGAATCCCTGCGTACCCACGGGGCGATCAAAGGCCTTCTTTTGACGGTGGTTCGGTTGGCGAAGTGTGCCCCCTGGCACCCTGGAGGGTGGGACCCGGTCCCTGCCCGTCACGACCGTCATGCGGGTAGCCGTCGTTGCTGTCCGGCGAACGTGGACGAACAGAGGAGTACATAGAGCCGTGCTCGACTTCATTTACTATCCGGTGTCCGGGATCCTGTGGGTCTGGCACAAGGTTTTCGGTGCCATTCCCTTCCTGGGTCCGGACAGCGGCATCACGTGGGCGCTCTCCGTGGTGTTCCTCGTGTTCACGCTGCGTGCCGTGCTGTACAAGCCGTTCGTCAAGCAGGTCCGCACGACGCGCCAGATGCAGGAACTTCAGCCGCAGATCAAGGCTCTGCAGAAGAAGTACTCGGGTGACCGCCAGCGCCAGGCCACCGAGATGCAGAAGCTCCAGAAGGAGCACGGGTTCAACCCGATCATGGGCTGCCTCCCGGTTCTCGCGCAGGCGCCGGTCTTCATCGGCCTGTTTCACGTGCTTCGCTCGTTCAACCGCACCGGCACCGGTATCGGTCAGCTCGGCATGTCGGTCGAGGCCAACGCCAACACCCCGAACTACTTTTTCAGCGTCGAGGACGTGCAGTCCTTCCTGAGTGCCCGCCTGTTCGGTGCCCCCATCTCGGCGTGGATCACGATGCCGAAGGCGCAGCTCGACGCATTCGCCGCATACGGTCCCATTCCCACCGTGTTGAACATCGCGGTTGTCGCGGTCCCGCTGATGGTCATCGCCAGCATCGCAACGCACTTCAACTCGCGTGCCTCCGTCGGGCGTCAGAGCCCCGAGGCTGCCGCGAACCCCCAGTCTGCGATCATGAACAAGCTCGCACTGTGGGTCTTCCCTCTGGGTGTTCTCGTCGGCGGTCCGTTCCTCCCCATCGCGATCCTCCTGTACTGGGTGAGTAACAACATCTGGACGTACGGGCAGCAGCACATCGTCTTCCGTCGCATCGACGCGGAAGAGGAAGAGAAGAAGCAGGCCGCCATCGCACGCCGCGCGGACAATGCTCCGAAGCCCGGCGCACGGCCCGATCTCACCAAGAAGAAGAAGAAGTCCGCGACCGCAACGGACGGTTCTCCCCCCGACAGCGAACCGGAGATCGTCGAGGGCGTCATCGAAGGCGACGTCTCCGATCAGCCGAGTGGCGACGGTTCGGCGTCCAAGCCGAAGCCCGGTGCCCGCCCCCAGTCCAACCGCGGAAAGTCCCCCAAGCGCAAGCGGCGCTGATTCAGAAAAGAGAACGAGCATGGCTAGTGAGCCTGACATCGCAGTGGACGGAGATGAGACAGACGTGACTGCACCGACGCAGAACCCGGACACCGAGGTGGATTCCGATTCTGACGACTACCTGATCGAGGAAGGGGAAATCGCCGGCGACTACCTGGAGCAGCTGCTCGACGTACTCGACTTCGACGGCGACATCGACCTGGACGTCGAGGGCGACCGCGCTGTTGTCAGCATCGACGGTGGAGACGATCTCACCAAGTTGGTCGGGCGCAAGGGTGAGGTGCTGGACGCACTTCAGGAGCTGACTCGCCTCGCCGTGCAGCAGGCGACGGGCGAACGCAGTCGACTGATGCTGGACATCGCCGGATGGCGTGCCGGCCGTCGCGCCGAACTGACCGAGCTGGGTTCCTCGGCAGCACGTCGCGTACTCGAGAGCGGTGAACGTGAGGAGCTCGCTCCGATGACACCGTTCGAGCGCAAGATCGTTCACGACGCAGTCGCGAAGGTCGACGGCGTATCGAGCGAGAGTGAAGGCGCCGAGCCGTCACGTCGCGTGGTCGTCATCAAGGACTGATCCACACACGCACCACCAAGACGGGGCTCCCGGATTCACCTCCGGGAGTCCCGCCTTTTTCTACGCGTAGTCGCGGGAGTCGATGTGCCGGTTAGTCACTTTGGTTTCGTTTCGTTTCACGTGAAACACAGACCCCTCCCCTCCCCCACCGAGAGATCCGTGCCCGACCTCCGTCGCGCAGCGGATGTAGACGCGGCGGCACGTAAGAACTGAACGTCGTGTGGCATGCGGGATGTCGTCGGTGGAAGGTCGGGCCGAGACTGGGCACCGGCGGACCCGAGTCACCGCCGACCTGTCCGCCTACGGACCGCATTGCCTTTCGCGGTCCGGAAGTCGAGCAGACCTGGTAGGTGGTGCTCGAGTCGCACTCGAGATCAAGCGCGCCGCCGATTGGAACTTCTCAAAGTGAAAAACGGGCCGACGTCGCGCGGGCGGACAGGCTCTGCGCCGGGTGCCTACCCGACGGGTGCACCGAGCCGAGCAGTCGCGCACAGTCCTCGAGTCCTGGACAGCCACTCACGTGACACCGAACCTCACAGTCACCGAGCCTGGCGATGAGTTTGGACGCTGTCGGAAGTCCACATCATCTAAGAGACCGACCAAGTGCCGTCGACTGAATGGAATGACTGATGAGCGAGGACGAACAACAGATCCGGGATCTGATCGACCGCTGGGCCGAGGCCGTGCACGGTGGCGACATGGCTGGGGTCCTCGCGGACCACTCCGACGACATCGTGATGTTCGACGTGCCACCACCCTACGTAGGTGCTCGCGGGATTGATGAGTATCGCGAGACATGGCCACCATTCTTCGAATGGCAGTCGAGTGGTGCGAGGTTCGAGTTGGTGTCATTGGATGTGACCGCGGGCGAGGATGTTGCATTCGCCCACGCGCTCCTCCGGTGCGGAACGGAAGCGGAGCTCGCCGACAATCCGGAGAACCGTCTTCGGCTTACTGTCGGGTTGCGGAAGGAAGTTGGTCGTTGGCTCATCGCTCACGAACATCAGTCCTTCCCCGACACCAGTGTCTGACGGGCGGTCGATGTGGGTCGGCGATGGTCATATTTTCGGGACATTTCGGGCGAACTTAGGTTGTAGTTTCACCCACCCGACCACACCCGGGAGTTTCGTCACTGTGATGATTACGAAACTGGGAATCACCGGTGCGACAGGGCGAGTCCGATGGAAGCGCGGGCGGCAGTCGGAAACAGGCATTCGCACGAAGTCTGTTCCACGTGAAACACCGCCCCGATGTTCCACGTGAAACTGCTCGGCACACAACCGGCGCGGTGAACTCTTGTCGTCGAAGGCTACGCGAGGCGGGACGGGCAGGAACGAGGTGCCACGTCGCGGGTGGGGCACCGCGACCTCGCCGCGACAGGATCGATTGGCTCGTCCGCTATCCGGATGTCATCTCCGTCGGGGCGACAGTGCGAGGGGCACAGTCTTCCCGGCGGCCGCGTGCTCGTCCGGCGGTTCCACGTGAAACATCCCGTGGGCGATGGCGATGCGGGGTCCGCGGTGCCCCGTTCGTCAACGGCTGATGTGCCCGAGCGTGTGCCCCGAGCGCCGTCGCTTCCGTGGCGAGAGTTCACCCTCCCCGGATCGAGACGGCATGTCGCAATGAGACAACCGCCTCCCGCCCGCGGCAATGCGCCATCCGGTCGGCGGTGATCGCGAACATGTTGCCGGTGAAGTCGAACGACGCGGGAACCGCGGACGGGACCGAGTGCTGGACGACGATCGTCTGATCCTCGCCGTCCCACTCCATCGTGAAGTCGACGGCACTGGACGAGCCCGATTTCGCACCGGCGAACGCGGGCATGTCCTTGCCGTCGACCGTGATGATGATGACGACGCCGGTCCTGACGCCTGCCTGCCCCGCGGGGCCCGTCCCGGACCGCCAGCGGAACGCCCAACCACTCCCCTCCCCCCACCGGAAGGGGTGCGGCTCGACACTGTCCGGCGTTGCGCGTTCGAGTTGAGGGACATAGTCGCGGGCGAGGGCGGATAATGGAGAGGCTGTGTTTGTTGATTTCGCGTTATTCGCGGGAGGATGTTTCACGTGGAACCGAATGCTGGAGAGCCGGCCGAATGGGACGAACAAGCGGCGGCACGCCAGGTGTTCGGTGAACGATTCGATATTGCGGAGCGCTACTACAAGTCGTTGGCGACCGACGGTGTCGAGCGGGGGTTGATCGGACCGCGGGAGGTTCCGCGACTCTGGGAACGTCACCTTCTCAACTGTGCCGTCGTCGGCGAGTTGATCGCTGAGGGCGAGTCGGTCGTCGACGTCGGAAGCGGGGCTGGACTGCCCGGTATCCCCTTGGCGATCGCACGGCCCGATCTCCGCATCACGTTGGTCGAGCCCCTGCTGCGCCGGTCGGTGTATCTCGCGGAGTTCGTCGAATCGAACGGGCTGGACGTGCTCGTCGTCCGTGGCCGTGCCGAGGAGTCCGGTGTTGTGAAGGAAGCCGGCGGCGCGGACGTCGTCACTTCCCGGGCGGTGGCGCCGTTGGAGAAGTTGGCCAAGTGGTCGCTGCCGCTGATCCACGAGCATGGGAGAATGCTCGCATTGAAAGGTTCGAGCGCCGCCGAAGAGATTTCCCGTGATCGCGCTTCCCTGACTCGGTTGGGTGCTGGCAAGCTGGATATCGTGGAATGCGGGGTGGGCCTGCTTCCTGTCCCCACCGTTGTCGTTCGGGCAGAACGTTTACCGAAACGCCGTCAGCGTCGATGACGATGAGCACGGTGGACCAGGGAGTGAGTATGTCGAGTAACGAGCGATTCCCAATTGAAGGAGTAGTCAATGTCGGGTGGGCCTGAATCCGCCGTTTCACGTGAAACAGTGTCACGTGAAACCGACCATCAATCCGACCAGGCGACGAGCTCCGGGAACGGAGACGACGGATTCACTGCCCCCTACAACGGAATCTCCGTCGAGGAGACTCCGATAGGAGCCGCCGCGCACCGCGCGAGTCAGGTGCTGCACCCGCACTCGGTATCCCTTCCGAAGCCGCCCGAACGGCGAATCCTCACCATTGCGAATCAGAAGGGCGGCGTCGGTAAGACGACGAGTGCCGTCAACCTCGCGTCCGCTCTGGCGGTTCAGGGACTGACCGTTCTGGTGATCGACCTCGACCCTCAGGGCAACGCCAGCACCGCATTGGGCGTCGCCCACCACTCTGGTGTGCCGTCCAGCTACGAGCTCCTCCTCGGTGAGGTGACGGCCGCGGAAGCGATCCAGAAGAGCCCGCACAACGACCGGCTGTTCTGCATTCCCGCCACGATCGACCTTGCCGGCGCAGAGATCGAACTGGTCTCCATGGTCGCCCGCGAGGGCCGGCTGAAGGGTGCACTGTCCGAGAAGGCACTCGGCGAGGTGGATGCCGACTTCATCCTGATCGACTGCCCGCCGTCGCTCGGACTGCTCACGGTGAACGCCATGGTCGCCGCCAAGGAGGTGCTGATCCCGATCCAGTGCGAGTACTACGCACTCGAGGGTGTGGGACAGCTGCTGCGGAACATCGAACTGGTGCAGGCGCATCTCAACCCCGACCTTCACGTGTCGACGGTCCTTCTCACGATGTACGACGGCCGCACCAAGTTGGCCGACCAGGTGGCCGAGGAGGTTCGCAATCACTTCGGGGACGCGGTCCTCCGCGCTGTCATTCCGCGCAGCGTCAAGGTGTCCGAAGCTCCCGGATACGGGATGACCGTGCTCGATTACGACCCCGGTTCACGGGGAGCCATGAGTTACCTCGATGCGGGACGTGAACTCGCAGCACGCACCGCGCACATCACGAAGCAGGAGCAGCGATGAGTCAGACGCGTAAGGGTGGACTTGGCCGTGGACTGGCTGCGCTCATTCCTACCGGACCGACCACGACCGGCCCGGGGTTGGGTAACGCCGCCGCCGACGTCGTGATCGGGGCGGACCGGCGCAACGTGCTGACCGCACCCGCCCCGGACTCGTCGGACTCTGCGACCGACGAGAAGACCGCTCCCGCGTCCAAGGGAAACAAGTCCAAGGGAAACAACGGAGCGAGCAACGAGGCCGACGGCGCATCCGGCAATGGCGCCCAACCCCTCCCCTCCCCCACCGGAGCGGTGTACCGGGAAATCGCTCCCGACCTGATCGTGCGGAACCCGAAGCAGCCGCGTCAGGTGTTCGACGACGACGCTCTCGCCGAACTCGTCCACTCGATCCGCGAGTTCGGGCTGATGCAGCCGATCGTGGTGCGCCCGCTCGATGACGGCAAGTTCCAACTCGTCATGGGCGAGCGTCGGTGGCGTGCCAGCCAGGAAGCCGAGTTGGAGACGATTCCGGCCATCGTCCGTGAGACCGGCGACGACGCCATGCTCCGCGACGCACTGCTGGAGAACATCCACCGCGTCCAGCTGAACCCCCTCGAAGAGGCTGCGGCGTACCAGCAGTTGCTCGAAGAGTTCGAGGTGACCCACGAGGAACTGGCGGCGAAGATCGGCCGCTCGCGTCCCGTCGTGACGAACATGATCCGACTGCTGAAGTTGCCGATTCCCGTGCAACGACGCGTCGCGGCGGGTGTGCTGTCCGCCGGTCACGCTCGCGCGCTGCTGTCCCTGGAGGCCGGCGCTGACGCGCAGGAAGTGATGGCGGCACGTATCGTCGCGGAGGGCATGTCGGTTCGCGCGACGGAGGAGGCAGTGACGCTCGCCAACCGCAACGACGACCAGGCGCAGCCCGCCCAGCGCCGCAAGCCGATCCAGATGCCGGGACTGCAGGACGTCGCCGAGCGGTTGTCCGATTCGTTCGACACGAGGGTCACGGTCAGCCTCGGCAAGCGCAAGGGCAAGATTGTGGTCGAGTTCGGTTCGGTGGACGATCTTCAGAGGATCGTTGGGATGATGGAGGCACAGAAGGCCGATTCGTGAGCGCCTGAGAGAGGTGGAAGTACCCGCGGATGATCCGTCACTGTGACAGCGGCCGCCGGCGGACCGAATCCGGCAGAACTATCGGGGGCGAAACACATTGAATACCAGAGGATGTCGAATGATCTGCGGTAGTGACATATGGAGGCTGAGCTAGCCAGTGTCGACTCACGTCACATCGCTCACTCTCGACGGCTTGGACAAACTCTCCGCCCATGCCCGTCGCTGTGTCTTCTGGGAGATGGATCCGGCGGCGATCCACAGTTCGCGCGGATTCTGCGACCAGGAATTCGAGAAGGAAGCGTGGCTGTCCATGGTCATGCTGGAATGGGGGTCGTGCGGCCAGGTCGCCGTCATGGACGGGAAGCCGGTCGGCAGCGCCCTCTACGCTCCCCCACGGACCGTGCCCCGCGCGCAGCTACTCCCGACCGCTCCGGTCGGTGCCGACGCAGTACTTCTCACGAGCCTCCGGCTCGAACCGGCCGGCGAAGAACAGAACCTCGGGACCACGTTGATCCAGGCCGTCGTGGCCGATCTGGTGCGCCGCGGTGTTCGCGCGCTCGAGGCGTTCGGGATCCGCAGTACCGAGGAAACCGGGCCGATCGACACAACGGGATTGGCCTCGGCTACCGCGGCCCGTGAGTGCTCCCCCGAGGAGTGCATGATCCCGGCGGACTTCCTCGAGGACAACGGCTTCGAAATCGTCGCGCCCCATCACCGGTTCCCGCGACTGCGGCTCGAACTGAACCGCGACCACGGATGGAAGGAAGACGTGGAGGCCGCGCTGGAGCGTCTCATCCACACCGCATCCGTGAGCCTGGTCGACATCGGTGAGCGGACACCCGTCGGAGCGCACTGAGCGCTCGGGCGGGAGATTAGAAGCGTTCGGAGGAAGACAGCTCTTCGGCGAGCAACTCCGCGAAAGTGAACGTTCCGGTCGGCTGATCGTCCTGACCGAGCAGGTACAGACGCTTCACGGAAATCAGGATCGCCTCGGCGATGGCGTCGCGCGCCCGCGGGTTGGAGAGAACCGTGGCGTCCAATTCGTTGGTGAGGTACCCGAGGTCGATCTGCACGGTCGGCATGTTCGTCAGGCGCAACAGATCCCAGGTGCGGCCGTGGGTGCGGCAGTCCTGCAAGGGCGTCCGCGCCACGATCTCCCGCTGGATGAATCCGGTGAGTACCTGACCGATCATCGACGTCGAACCGTGCGAGTTGCCGAAGTGGAAGCTGGCGACACCGTTCGCGGACGGGCTGGTGTTCCCGTCGCAGCGCAGCGAGATCATCAGGTCGGCATCGAACGCGTTCGACGTGGATGCGCGTTCGACGTCGGTGGGGTTCTCGTGGTGCGGGCGGGACAGGAACGTCTCCATCCCCGTGGCGGCCATGCGACCTTCGAGTCGGCTGGCGAGATCCCACAGGATGTCGGACTCCGAGATGGTGCCGTAGGGGGAACGGACGATGGTGCCGTAGGTGTTGCCGCCGAGGCCCGGATCGATGACGATCCGCTTGCCGCTCAGCTGCGGTCCGGAGCTACGGACCATTTCTTCTTCGCTCATCGCGTGCGGTGACCCACCGGTGACGCGGGTGCCGAGTAATTCGAGCGACCGCAGGGTGGCGGGACCACAGATGCCGTCGGCGACGATCCCGATCTCCCGCTGGAACGAGGACAGGGAGTCGTGGGTCTGCGGGCCGAAGAAGCCGTCGACGCGGCCGACGTAGAAACCGAGGTCCTGCAGGCGGGTCTGCAGGGTGGCGACGTCGTCGCCGTAGAGCGGTGCGGACAGCTGGTAGATCAGCGTGCGCGCGCCCAGGCGGTACGACGCCTCTTTCATGGACCGGTAGGTGGCCGGGCCCACGATTCCGTCGACGAGGAGCCCACGCTGCTGCTGGAAGGCCCGTACGGCGCTGTCCAGGTGATGATCGAACACGGCGTCGGGGGCGATCCAGTGAGATCCGTTGATGCCCTCACGCCGGGTGCCGGGCACACCGTTGTGCAGGAAACCGAGACCGGCCAGAGTGCCCCGAATCTCAGCGACGGCCGGACCATGGTCGCCGTGACGGAGTCGGTGCATGTTTCAGGGCCTCTCAGTCCGAATCAACGAGAAATACGAATCTCGGTACAAACAAAACGATCGATGTGCCCGGTCGGTCTAGCTGATGCGACTGGAGCACATCGATCGATTGTCTCAGAGATTCCCACAAAATCGGGAATCGCGCTGGGTGTTCGGGTGTCGATCAGAGAACGTCGGCGAGCTCTTTCAGCAGCGCAGCCTTGCCCTTGGTACCGACGATCGTGTTGATCGGCTTGCCGTCCTTGAACAGGATCAGCGTGGGGATCGACATGACCTGGAAGTCGCGGGCAGCGCCCGGGTTGGCGTCGATGTCGAGCTTCGCGATGGTCAGCTTGTCGCTGTGCTCACCGGCGATCTCCTCCAGGACGGGGGCGATCATCTTGCACGGGCCGCACCAGGTGGCCCAGAAGTCGACGAGGACGGGCTTGTCGCTGGAAATGACGTCCTGCTGGAACGAATCATCGGTGATGGTGACGGTATTCGACACGGGGATTTCCCTTACTCGAGATGGGTGGGTGTGTGTGGCCGGCTCAGGCGTCGACCGGTGAGCCGGCGGCGGCGACGGTGTTGGCGGTGATGTCGCCGCGCTCGGCCAGCCAGCGCTCGGCATCCATCGCCGCGGAACATCCGGTGCCGGCAGCGGTGATCGCCTGCTGGTAGATGTGATCGACGAGGTCACCTGCGGCGAAGACGCCGTCCACGGAGGTGGCCGTGGACGGGTTCTGGACGATCACGTAGCCGGCCTCGTCGAGGTCGACCTGACCCTTGACCAGTTCGCTGCGCGGATCGTGGCCGATGGCGACGAACATGCCGGTGACGTCCAGCGTGGACGTCTCACCGGTGACGGTGTCGCGGATCACGAGGCCGGTGACGCTGTTCTCCCCCAGCACCTCGACGGGTGCCGCGTTGGTCACGAACCGGATCTTCGCGTTCGCCTTGGCGCGCTCGAGCATGATGCGGGACGCGCGGAATTCCTCGCGGCGGTGCACCACGGTGACGCTGCGCGCGAAGCGGGTGAGGAAGGTGGCCTCCTCCATGGCGGAGTCGCCGCCGCCGACCACGACGATGTCCTGATCCTTGAAGAAGAATCCGTCGCACGTGGCGCAGGCGCTGACGCCGCGGCCGAGCAACTTCTCTTCCCCGGGAATCCCCAGGTAGCGGGCTGCGGCACCCATCGCCAGCACGACCGCGTGCGCCTGGTAGGTCTCGCCGTTCACGACGACCTTCTTGATCGGCCCGGTGAGGTCGAGTTCCTCGACGTCCTCGGTGCGGATGTCGGTGCCGAAGCGCTTGGCCTGCTCGCGCATCTGGTCCATCAGGTCGGGTCCCATGATTCCCTCGCGGAATCCGGGGAAGTTCTCGACCTCGGTGGTGGTCATGAGGGCGCCACCGAACTGGGTCCCCTCGAACTGCAGCGGTTCGAGTTCCGCGCGCGCCGCGTAGACGGCGGCGGTGTATCCGGCAGGTCCCGAACCAACGATGATGAGTTCATGAACCGTCGATGGAGTGGTCATGCGGGCCTTCCAGTAGTGAGGGGTGCTCAGTCGTATGGATCAACACAAGACTAAAGGGTGTTGTTCCCGGACTGCAGGTGATACCGGTCGCTCCCCTCGCAGGCCACGTGATCAGCGCAGTGTCTCCCGGATGACGCAGTGCGTGCCCGTGTAGATCGTGGGCATGCACTTGTTGCAGTGGATGCACAGTCCCTCGGCGACGTGCCGGTCGCGGAACTTGTTCACGAGGTCCGGGTCGCGGAGCAGGGCGCGGGCCATTGCGACGAACTCGAATCCTTCGCCGAGCGCGTTCTCGATGGTGTCGAGCCGGTTGATTCCGCCGAGGAGGATCAGCGGCATCGACAGGGCGTCGCGGAACTGCCGGGCCATCGGCAGGAAGAAGGCCTCCTCGAACGGGTAGGTCGGAAAGATGCGCGGCCCGTACATCTTCAGTCCCCAGCCCACCAGCTTCGGCTGTGAGGCAACGAATTCCGCCATCGGGACTTCGCCGCGGAAGAAGTACATCCCGTTGAGCAGCGAGCTGCCGCCGGTGAGCTGCATCGCGTCGAGGTGCCCGTCGGCTTCGAGGATCTGGGCGATGCGGAGACTGTCGTCGAGCCACAGCCCTTTCGGGACACCGTCGGTCATGTTGAATTTGGCGGTGACGGCCACCGAGTCGCCGACGGCGTGGCGCACCCGCTCGAGCACCCGGCGCGGGAACGCCGCCCGCCGCTCCAGGCTGCCCCCGTACTCGTCCGTGCGCCGGTTGAGATTGGGGCTCATGAACGAGCTGAGCAGATAGTTGTGGCCGAGGTGGACCTCGATCGCGTCGAATCCGGCGTCGACGGCGTTGCGTGCCGTGTTCTCGAAGTCGCGGGTGACCTCGTCGAGTTCGTCCCGGGTGGCACCCCGCACGAGGCCCATCGCGGGCGGGCTGAGGCGAGTGGACGGCGCGAGGGTCTTGGTGCGGTTGGACAGCGTGTTCGCGACCAGACCGGCATGACCGATCTGGGCGGCGGCCAATCCCCCTTCGGCGTGGACGGCGTCGGTGAGCCGGCGCAGGTCGGGGACGTGGGCGCGGTCGAGTACCAGGGTGTTCGCGTGGACGCGTCCGCCGGGTGAGACGGCGCAGTACGCGACGGTCGTCAGGGCGGCGCCGCCGCGAGCGACCTCGGCGTGGAAGTCGACGAGCCGGTCGGTGACCCGGCCGCGGGGCATGACGCCCTCGAACGTGGCGGCCTTCACGATGCGGTTGCGCAGCGTCAGGGGGCCCAGGCGGGCCGGCTCCCAGATATCGGGCTGCGGTGGTGGAACGGTCATGGTGGTCTGCCTTCGGGGGGAAGTGATGGGTGCTCAGGCGAACGTCGCGGCCAGCGCCGCGCGGGCCGGTCGCCAGGTGAGTCCGAGTTCGTCGCGGGTTCGCGAGTCGTCCGTCGGGGTGGCCGAGGTGAGGAGCCAGGCCGCCTCGTAACCGAGCCCCGGGCTGAGGGGTGTGAGCCTGCCGATCACGTCGGCGATCCGCCCGATGGTGCGAAAGGCGCCGCCCGACAGCGGGATGCGCCGGATACGACGACCCGACGAGTGTTCGAGGACGTCGACGAGCTGATTGAACTCGACGAGTTCGCCGCCGCAGACGTACCGGCGTGGACCACGGCCGGGGTGCATCGCGGCGGCATGGACGGCGGCCACGTCCCGCACGTCGATCATCTGCATGCCGCCGTCGAATCGGGGCGCCACCCTGCCGCCGACGATCGCGCCCCAGCCCTGTTCGGTGACACCCTTCGTGTGTCCGAGACCGGGGCCGACGACGCTGGTCGGGTAGGTGATGACCACCGGGGCGCCCGCGTCCTGGAGCGCGCGGGCGATGCGGTCGGCGGCGGCCTTGGTGCGGCCGTAGGCGCTACGGCCCGACGCCGTCGGACTGTCCGGGCCGATGACGGCGTCGGGCGACGGAAACAGGGCGCTGAAACTTGCGACGTGGACGATCGGATCGAGCCCGAGGAAGGCCGCGCGGGTGAGGATCGCGGCGGTGGCCTGTGTGTTGATCTCCCACATCAACTGTTCGCGGCGGTCGTCGGTGCCCACCACCCCGGCGGCGTGGAGGAGTGCGTCGCAGCCGTCGAGCAGGCGCGACACCGTTTCGGCGTCGCGGATGTCGCCGACCACCGGTTCGATCCGTGCGGCGTCGGCCCCGGCCGCGGCGAGCAGGGCGTCGGGAGATTCGGTGGGGAGGACCAGCAGCCGAACCGTGTGGCCGTCGGCGAGCAGCGCCAGCGTGGTGTGGGCGCCGACGTAGCCGGTGCCACCGGTGACCGCGATCTTCATGTATCTGCCTCGTTCGAATTACGGTGCCACTGGACTCGTAATGGGTACGATATAGCGCGGACGGCACTTCTGTCCCACAATTCGAACCAATGAATGCAACCGGAACCGGCCGCCCCCGCGACCCACGGATCGACACCGACGTCCTCGCGGTCACCCGCGCGATGCTCGTGGAGTCGGGCTGGGAACAACTGAGCATGCGCGCCATCGCGACGCGGTCCGGGGTGAGCAGGGCGTCCATCACCAGACGGTGGCCGTCGAAGGCGCACCTGGTTCTCGACGCGATCCTCGGCGCGACACCCGACCTGACGCCGTTCGAGGGCACCGACCGCGAGGGCTGGATCCGCTGGGTGGTGACCGGCAGTGCCGAACTGTTCTCACGGCCGGAGGTGCGGGCGGCCACGCCGGGACTGCTGGCCGCGATACGGGACCACGACGATCTCCGGACCGCGCTCTGGCGGGGATTCAGCGGGCCGAGTACTCAACTGTTCGGGAGCGCGGACTCCGGGGAGTCGAGCACCGCGACGGCCGTGCTGGTGCTCGCCGCAGGCGCGGCCCTGTTCACGAGCCTGATCGCCGTCGAAGACGACACTCCGGAACTGCGGGCGAAGATCCTCGAGTTGCTCATGCCGGTCGCCCGCTCGGAATCCGAAAGAGACTGAGGGTCAACCGATGTCGGTGACGGCGATCGTGGCCGGATCGCCCGCGCCGCACTCGCGGCCCACCACCAGGGCGGTGATCTGCGGCGGACGCGGCGCGGCCACCAGGAGCAGTACCCCGGGAACACCGTCGACGCGGACCTCACCGGACCCGAGAAGGGCACGGTCCGGCTCGATGCCGTTGACGCGCAGGCAATCTGCGAGCCGATCAGGATCCTCGAGCGGTCCGAGCTGCCGCGAACCGATCACGGTGAGGAGGCGTCCGGAGTCGAGGTCAGAGCCCAGGTCGAGGACCGCCGGTGCCTGCGAGGTCTCGGAACCGGGCAGGGCAACGGGCGGCGGCTCGGATTCCCGGCCGTCCGGTACGACGACCGCGACGGCCACCACGACCGCTGCCGCCGCCGCAAACGTTCCCGCGGCAGCGGCAGCCCACTTCCGGCGCCGGGCGAGCGGCACCACCGTCGCCTCGGCGGGGGTGTCGCGTTCCGCGGCGAGGGCGCGGTTGATGCGGTCGGCGATGTCGGCGGGGATCGGGGTCGAGACGGAATGGTCGCGGCCGAGCGCACCGAGCTGATCCGTCACCCGGTCGAGGGCGTCGATGACGGCCATCGCCTGCGGGTCGCTGCGGACGAGTGGCCACAGGCGATCGCTGACCGACTCCGGAAGCACCCCGGCATGCAGATCCGCGAGTAGGTCCTCGGAGTAGGGAGGTTCGGGCAGCGCGGTATCGGACGGCTCGGATTCACGGTCGGCCATGGCACCTCCTCACCGAGTCATCGTGGTCCGGGACATGGTCCGGGACGTCAGGACGCGTCCCCGCTCCTATTACGTTTTGACGCTGCGGAGTCATGATCGGTTCCCCTCCACCCGAAAATATTCGAGAGAGGCGGCCAGCTTCTTCCGGCCGCGGGCGCAACGGCTCTTCACGGTGCCCTCCGGAACCCCGAGAAGCGCCGCGGCCTCGCTGGTCGATCGGCCCTCGAGGTCCACGGCCACGATCGCGGTCCGCTGATCCGGCGGGAGCTGCGCCAGAGCGCGCTCGACCACCAGGCTGAGCTCCACCTCGGAAACGTAATCGCGGGCGTCGCGCGGTTCGTCGTCCTCGTCGGCGGACAGGGACACCGCCGGACGGGCCTTGTTGCGGCGGATGCGGTCGAGGCAGGCGTTGACGACGATCGTGTGCAGCCAACTGCGGACCGCGGCGTCCCGGCGGAACGAGCCCGCGTTGCGATGCGCCGACAGCAGCGCCTCCTGCAGGGCGTCCGCCGCGTCCTCGGTGGTGTAGCTGGTGCGTTTGGCGACGTGCCACAGGTGGTCGTAATGCCGTCCGAGCAGGGTCTCGAAGGCGTGCCGATCGCCGGCGACGTGCGCAGCCAACAGGTCGACGTCCGAGGGCTCACCCTCGGAATCCCCCCGGAAGATTCGCACCGGCGGATGTTAGCTCAGTTCGCCGGTCCGCGAGCATCGGGTGCCGACTACGTGGAGGCGTTGAAACCGATGTCGGCGATGGACGATTGGTTCGTGCCGCGGGAATTGCTCAGGCCGGTGATCCACACCAGGACGTTCTTGGTGGGTCCCTCCGACTTGACCGGGATCTCGGTGACACCGTTGCCGAGGACCTTCGAACCGAGCACCTGCGTCTGGTCGAGGGTCGGGTTCTCGGACGGGGCGCTGCGGATCTCGACGTTGGTGCCCGGGGTCGGCGAGTTGATCCACACGCTCGACAGCGTCGCCGGCTCGTCCAGCGTGACCATCAGGCCCACACCGTTCTTCAGCGCGGGGAACGGCTGGAAGTACGAGTCGGTGCTCCACACGGTGGACGTGTTGCCGTCGATGGCCAGCCGGGCGTTGGCGGCGGAGTCGGGCGTGCCCTGCGGCGAGAACACCGTCGCGCCCGAGGGCTTGATCGGTGCGACGTTCGCCGCAGGGGCGGGCGCGGCTGCGGTCGACTCCGGGTTCGGTGGGGCCTCCGCCGACGTGGTGAGTCCGAAGTCCTGTTCGGTGAGCGGCGCGTCGGAACTGCTGCCCGTGAGGAACGTGGCGAGCCAGAAGCCCAGCAGCGCCAGCACGATGATCGTGACGACCGCCAGGCCGACGAGCGCGGCGATCATCCGGTTGGACTTCTTCTTCTCCGCCTCCAGCGCTTCCGGGTCGGCGAGAGCGTGACCGGACGGGCCGGGGGCCCGCTGCCCGAGCCGCAGTACGGGGATGAACTCGGTCTTCTCGTTGACGACGGACGCCTGATCGAGGATGTGCTGCACGGTGGCCGCCGTGCGGATTCCACCGTTCGGCTCGAGCGAGCGCAGGGCCACCGCGGAGATCTCGAACGGGACCTCCGGCCGGATCACCCGCGGTCCGATGGGCTGCCCGCTGGAGTCGCGGTCGGCCAGTCGCATGCCGCCGACGCTGCCCGGGCGCTGCGAACCCGACGGATCACCCGCGGGAGCGGACGGGTCGCCGAGCGGCCAGCGGGCGGTGATGAGGGCGTAGAGCATGGCGCCCAGTCCGCGCACGTCGGAACTCGAGTCGGAGTCGGCGAGCGTGGCCGGGAACGCCAGCACGGCATCGCCGTTGATACTGATCCGGACGCGGTCGGGATGGTCGATGGACAGTGCCCCACCGGCCCGGTGCGCGGTTTCGGCGGCAGCGGCGAGTGCGCGGATGGCGCTGGCGGCGCCGATCGGAGACGGCTTGGTGTCGGCCATCTCCCGCAGCGAACGGCCCGGAGTCCACTCGGCGACGACGATGCCGCCGGAGCTTCCCCGGACCACGTCGAGGACGCGGGCGAGACCGGGCGAATTGATCCGGCCCAGTCGCAGGGTGCGCGACAGGATTGCCTGCGGGCCTTCGGGACCGGCCGAGGTGGAGCGCTGCTCGGCATCGACGAACGTCAGCGCCACCTCTCGGTCGAGCTTGACGTCCAGCGCCTGCCAGAACTGCAGTCCCCGCGAACCACCGTGCGGGGTCAGCAGGCGGTAGCGGCCACCGGCGACGGAGGCGCCGGGAATGAGCTTGGGGCCACGGGGAGTACGACGCGGGCCCGCTCCGGGCTCACGACCGGGTGCGGGTGTGATCGGGATCACGCCGGTGTCGTAGCTGAGATCCCGTGCGGGTGCGGATCCCATGTGACGTGTGTCTCGACGCTCGTCGGCGGGAGACTCGCCGGAGTCTTCGGCGGGGGTCTTCGGCGCAGCCTTCTTCGCGACGTCGGCCCCGGTCTCCTTGCTCTGCGCAGGTTTCGGAGTGTCGGCAGAGCCCGCGGACGCGTCGGCCGGCTTCTGTTGCGAGGCGCCCGCGTCCTTCTTCTGCGGTGCGTCGGCGGCCTTCTTGTCGGACTTCGCAGAGCCGGTGGAGGCCGACTCGGACGAGATCCGGGTGGTCGGGGCGTCGACGCCGTTGGGTGCGGCGGCCGAATCGCGTTCGGACGCTTGCACCGTAGAACTTCCGGCTCTCTTGCTGCCGGCCACGTCGTCGTCGCTCACCCTCACTCCTTCATTTTCGAATGCCCAACTCCGACCGTTACCGGGCGGCGATCCGACCCGCTCGTGTCCAGGGTACGGGAGTCCACCGGGTCGTTCGATACCACGCGGCTGTCCTTCGACGTCGCGCGGTGTGGCACGGACCACGGGAATCAGTTCTGTTTCGGCGTCCGCGAGCGGGTCGACTTCCGGTTCCGGTGCGGCGCCGCGACCGCGCAGCGCGCGGACCTTGCGGGCGACGGCGACGGTGATGGACACGATTTCGGGGATCTTCGCGAACCAGAGGATCGCGAACGTGACGACGAGCATCAGCACGCCGCTGATGGCGACGCGGACCATCGAACCCGGTCCGCCGAACAGTTCGCTGAGCCGGTCGAGTTGCAGCAGCCGGTCCGCGCCGAGCATCGCGAGGGCGCCCGCGAGGGACGCGAGGACGACCACCCACACGGTCTTGCCGACGTTCGCCATCTGGAGATTGCCGAGGCTGCGGTGCAGCAGGTACCCGCCGACGAGGGCGCCGGTGATGTAGCCGAGGCCGTTGGCCACGCCGAGCAGGATCACCACCTGGTCGTCGCTCGAGGCGATCATCGGGGTGAGCGCGGACAGCGCGATCTTCACCGCGGTGATGCCGAGGACGATCCACGTGGGAGTCCACGCCTGCTCGCGGGCGTAGAACACGCGGAGCTGGATCAGGACGAGCGAGTACGGGATGAGCGTGAACGCGGACCAGCTGACGGCCTCGCCGAGACGTTCGGCGTCCCCGGACCCGAAGTTGCCGTACCCGTACAGCGCCTGACCGATCTCCGGTCCGGCGAACGTGAGGAACGTGATGATCGGGATCAGGGAGATCATCGTCAGCCGGGTGGCGACGGACAGGTCGTCGACCACGGCGGGGGTGTCGTCGGTGGCGGCGTTGCGGCTGAGCCGCGGCATGATCGCCGTCAGCACCGTCACGCCGAGCACGCCGTACGGCAGCTGCAGCAGTAGCCACGCGTTGTTGTAGATCGCGGGACCCGACGCGTCCGCGTGGGACGAGATGCGGGTGGCGACGATCATGCCGGCCTGGCTGATCAGCACGTACAGGATGATGGCGACGGCCATGCCGCCGAACTGTTTGAGCCGGTCGTCGAGACCCCACAGCGGTTTCAGCGAGATGCCCTCGCGCCGGATCGCAGGCACCAGACTCATCGCCTGCACGACGACACCGAGCGTGACGCCCACACCGAGGACCAGCAGTTTCGGGTCGCTCATCCGGACCGGATCGAGGGTGATCTCCCCCGGGGTGGCGTAGTAGATCACCAGCACCGTCAGCATCACGACGTTGTTCAGCACCGGAGCCCAGGCACCGGGTTTGAACACCTGCCGGGTGTTGAGGATGGCCGTGAGCAGCGCAGACAGTCCGTAGAACAGGATCGCGGGCAGCAGTAGATAGGACAGGGCTGTGGTGAGAGACGTGTTCACCTTGCCGTCGGCCGACAGGAAGACGTGTGTGGTGAGCACGGGCGCCGCGGCGGTCGCCAGCAGCGCCGCCGTTCCGAGCAGCACACACGTGGCGGTGAACAGGCGACGCACGAACGCGGCACCCTGGTCCGGGTCCTCGCGTTCGGCGCGCACCAGGACGGGCACCACGATCGCGGTGAGCACCGCGCCCAGCACCAGTTCGGAGATCATGTTCGGGATCTGGCTGGCGACGGTGAACGAGCTGGCCACCGACCCACCCAGCAGCGTCAGGACGAGCAGTTGCTTGGCGAATCCGGTGATGCGGCTGACGAGCGTCGCCACCGCGATCGACCCGGTGGACGCCAGCAGACGGGAGTTGCTCTGCTTCTGCGGCGCCGTCGACGGCCCGGAGTCCTGGACCGGAGGCGGCGGCGGGGGGTCGACCCGGATGGCCGCGAACTGCACCGTCGGTGCCTCGTCCGGCCGGATCTCCCGAGCCCAGTGGTCCCGCTCCCACGGTGCGACCCGGGGATGGGAGCGATCGGGAAGCCTCTGGCCCCTACTGGGCAAGTTCCCGGTCATGAACGTTCGTACCCTTCGTCAGCTGGATCCGGCTGGCCGCGGAATCGATGCCACAGCCGGCGGCCGGCGAGGAACAGCAGCAGAGCACCCGCGCATGCTGTCAGTATCGCCAACGCCTGCCCGTACGCGTTGGACCGTACCGTCACGCTGGTCGGCTCTCCCAGTTGCTGTCCATCGGCCGTGGTCAGAGAGAATTGGACGACGAGCTTGCGGGAGTCGTTTGCCTCGGTGGGAACGGTGAGCGTGCGACTGCCCCGCGGCGGCAGCGTGGTGGGGCCGATGTCGGTGATGGTCATCCCGGACGGCGCGTCCACCTGCAGGCGGACGGTGATCCCGACCGGGAGGTCGTTTCTGGCGACCAGCAGCAGTGGGCTCTGTTCCGACGCCAGCGTGTAGACACCGCCCGGCGACACGACGGTCACGGCCCCGAACATGTCGTCCATCGTTTCGGCGACCTCGTCGGCGCGCGTGTCCGACGCTTCCTCCGCGGACCGGCGCTCGTCGTCGCGGCGATGCGCGAGGCTCATCGACCGCACCAGGTCCTCGCGGAGCGGTGCGGTGAACCGCTCCGGGGTGAGCGGGGCCTGCGGGTCGTCGACCAGCGCCGCGTTCAGCGCCTCGATCCGGGGCATCTGCGTGGCGGCGGCGTCGCGAATATGGGCGGGAACGCCGTCCTCCGCGGCCTGATCCGGGTAGTCCAGGCTCGCGATCTCGGGTGATCCGGGCTGACGGCCCAGCAACGACGGCAGCGGCCGGGGTGTCGCGAGACCGGAGCGCATCAGCGACGACACCGTCGACAGCAGCGTCTTCGCGTCGTCGGCGCCGGCGGTCCACAGTTGCGGCGGCACCACCATCAGCGATCGGGGGACGCCGGCGGCCCGGGCGGCCTCCGGTTCGAGGGCAGACCACGACACCGCACCGAGCGCGTCCTGCAGCCGGGCCGTCTGGGAATCGTCCGAGAGGTCGTACCGGGCGCGCTGGGGGGTATAGGACGGAGTCTGCGGAGTCGTCCCCATCGCGGCGAGCGCCGTGCCGACGGACGGATCGAACAGCAGCGCGTCGACGCTTCCGGTGGCCGTCGGTGTCTCGGTGGCCGCCGGCGTGGTGGTCTCCCCGTTCGCCGGGACGGGGGCTGCGGGCGGCGGTGTCGCCTCGATGACGTGGGCGCTTTCCCGGGGCGCGGTCGTGTCGACGGAGTTCGCGGCCACGAGTGCAGTGGTCGCGTCGTCGCCGCGGAGCATCTGCGCCGTCGCGTCGTCGAGCACGCCGGCGTCGCTCCACACGAAATTGCGCAGCGACGTGACACCGAGCACGTTGTCGACGATGTCGGCGGGGGCGTCGACGGCGGTCGCGGTGAGGTCGGCGTTCCCGACCTCACCGATCGCGGACAGGTCGGCCTGCGCGAACGGCACCGACGTGGTGCACATGGACGCGGCCAGCGTCCGGGCGCGCTCGAGCCACGCCGACGCGGCATCCTTGCCCGCACCCTCGTGCGCGGAACCGGTGGGATCGGACGGGTCGTCCACCACCAGATAGCCGCGGGTCATGTTCTCGACGGTGATCAGCAGGTCGGGGTCCACCGCCAGGCACAGACTGTCCCGCAGCGTGTGGTCCCGGTCGACGCTGTCCCGGGTGGCGAATTCCGCGGCCCCCAGCAGCTCGTCGAGCCGGCCGCCGTCGTCCAGGGAGGTCGCGAGGTCGTCGTCGACGAGACGCACCGGTTCGGTGACCGAACCGGCGACGCCCGCCGCCAGCCGCGGGCGGTCGGCGAGGGGCCACATCATCGTGACGGCGACGGGACTGGAGATGTCCGGGGGCACCGCCGGACTGCCGGGGACCCCGAACACGGGCAGCAGGAAGCGGGCGTCGTCGAGGCGCGCGGCGCCGCCGTACTCGGGGGTGCCGTTCACGTTCACCATCAGCGGGTACACGCCGGGCTCGGTGATGTCGAGGGAGAGGTCGGAATCGGAACGCAGCGGCAGCGACAGCGTGAACTGCTTGCTCTGGCCCTCGTCGAGGCGGCCCGCGACCGTGTCGAACATGCCGACCGTGTCGTAGCGGGACTGATCGAGTGTGAGTGACGTGCGGAGGCCCTCGCTGCTCGCGACGGCGGGAGCGCGTTGCAGTCGCACGCTGACGTCGCGGACCGTGCGGTCGCCGATGTTCTTCACCGAGCCGGTGACGGTGACGATCGGGTCGCTGGTGGTGGTGACCGTGGACGGCGTGACGTTGTCGATGTGCAGTTCGAGGAACTCGGGGTCCTCGTCGACGAGCTGGGTCCCGGCGCTCTCCGGCGGCACCGGGTCCTGGGCCGACGCCACCACGGTGCTGGTGGGGGCCAGAACGACCGCGAGTGCGGTCAACGTCACGGCACCGACCCGACGCAAAGCCATCCTCATCCGGCGTCTGGCCCCTTCTGGAGCTTCAGGTCGGAAGTGGGCGGAGTGGTAGTCATCTTGGAGATCAAGTCACCGGCGATTTCTGCGAGTTTCCGTTCGTCTGCGTAGGCCAGGCGTGATCCCAGCTCGGCGAGCGGCACCCACGCTACCTCGGTGACTTCCACGTCTTCGTCCGACAGTTCCCCGCCGAGGAATCTCAGCAGATAGTGGTGGACGGTCTTGTGGACCCGGCGGCCCTCGGTGACGAACCAGTAGTCGATGCTGCCGAGCGACGCGAGGACGGTGCCCTGGATGCCGGTCTCTTCCTCGACCTCACGCATCGCGGTCTGTTCGGCGGTCTCGCCCTGCTCGATATGCCCCTTGGGGAGCGACCACAGCAGCCGCCCACGACGGTCGGTCCGCCCGATCAGCGCGGCGCACAGATTCTCCCGCGGTCCGCCGAGACCGTTGACGACGAGCCCACCCGCCGAGGTTTCCCGCACCGTCCTCATGTGGGGTTTCGCGGGTTTGCCGACGGCGCCGCGCCGCCGCGAGTTGCGGCGACTCCTGTTCGCACGTTCGGCAGCAGACACCCCATCGATAGTAGTTGGCTTTGCCGTTTCCACCGGAACGCCGCACCCGAACCGAGACGCTTCGTGACACACCTGTGGCGAACCGAACTGCGAGGTGACAGCGTGTATGCGTATCTCGCTATTTGCGCACCTCGGTAAGCTTCCTGGACGTGACTGCCCCTTCTCTCGACGACGAGCGCCGTACGCGACTGCTTGCCGGCGCCGCGGTGACGCTGCGCGAGCTGTCCGAAGTCCTGACGCCGCTCGGTGAGAAGTTCGCTTCCGCCGGTCACGAGTTGTACCTGGTGGGGGGCAGTGTCCGGGACGCGATCCTGGGTCGTCTCGGCACCGACCTCGACTTCACCACCGACGCCCGCCCGGAGCAGGTGCAGAAACTGCTGTCCGGCTGGGTCGACAACCAGTGGGACACGGGGATCGAGTTCGGGACGATCAGCGCCGCCAAGGCGGGTCAGCAGATCGAGATCACGACGTACCGGGCCGACGCGTACGACCGGGTGTCGCGCAATCCCGTCGTCCAGTTCGGGACCAAGCTCGAGGACGACCTGGTGCGCCGCGATTTCACGGTCAACGCGATGGCCGTCCGGATCGGTGCGGACGGCTCGCAGGACTTCGTCGACCCGCTGAACGGCATGAACGCGCTGCTGGCCGGGGTGATGGACACGCCGTCGGCGCCGGAGAACTCCTTCAACGACGACCCGCTGCGCATGCTGCGGGCCGCCCGCTTCGTGTCCCAGCTCGGGTTCACCCTGCACGAGCGCGTGCACCGGGCCATCGCCGACATGGCCCCGCAGATCGAGCGGATCACCGCCGAACGCGTGCGGGCCGAACTGGACAAGCTGATCCTCGGCGAGTTCCCCATCGACGGCATGAACGTGATGTGCGAGACGGGTCTGGCCGATTTCGTGCTGCCCGAGGTCCCGCAGATGAAGCTCGAGATCGACGAGCACCACCAGCACAAGGACGTGTACTGGCATTCGCTGACGGTGCTGAAGCAGGCCGTCGACCTCGAGGACGGCGACCCCGACCTGGTGCTGCGCTGGGCGGCGCTGCTCCACGACATCGGCAAACCGGACACGAAACGCAACGAGCCGGGTGGCGGGGTGAGCTTCCACCACCACGAGGTGGTCGGCGCGAAGATGGTCCGCAAGCGGATGCGGGCCCTGAAGTACTCGAAGCAGATGGTCGACGACGTCTCGCAGCTCGTGTTCCTCCACCTGCGGTTCCACGGCTACGGCAAGGGGCAGTGGACCGATTCCGCGGTGCGCCGGTACGTGACGGACGCCGGTCCGCTGCTGCCGCGTCTCCACAAGCTGGTCCGCGCCGATTGCACCACCCGCAACAAGCGGCGGGCGGCCGCGCTGCAGGCGACGTACGACGACATCGAGGAGCGGATCGCCCGGATCGCCGAGCAGGAAGACCTCGCCCGGGTGCGCCCGGACCTCGACGGCAACGCGATCATGGAACTGCTCGGCATTCCCGCGGGGCCGGAGGTCGGGAAGGCCTGGAAGTACCTCAAGGAACTCCGGCTCGACCGGGGTCCCCTCAGCCGGGACGAGGCGGAGGCCGAACTCCTGTCGTGGTGGGCCGAGCAGCAGGCCTGACCGTTCCGCCGGTCGCTTCAAGCACTCCTCCCCCTGCTCGGCCACCCTGCACACCTGAATCGAGTGACGACGGTCACAGAACTTGTCGTTGCCGTTGTGCCGATATCACCACCGCACCCGCGGCCGGGTGCGAGAGACGTCATCGAACGCTCACCGGGGTTAATCCCGACGAAACACGCCGCTCGGCACCATAGATACAGGTCGTGAGCCAGGTGGACACGCGGCGACCGTGCAGGTGAGGAGCGAGTCGATGCAGCAGCAGAAAGCCGGGACTTCCACAGTGAAGACCGCCTGCTCGTACTGCGGTGTCGGCTGCGGCATGGTTCTCGAGATCGGGATCGATCCCGAGACGAATGCGCGCCGGGTGCTCAAGGCGTCCGGCGACAAGGACCATCCCACCAACTTCGGGCGGCTCTGCACCAAGGGTGCGACGAGCGCGGAGATGCTCGTGGCCGGTGGCCGCATGGAAACCGGGTACGTGCGGGACGAGCGCGGGGAGGCGCCCGCCGCGGTGGATGTCGGCGCCGCCATCAGCGAGACCGCTCGTCGGCTGAAGGAACAACTCGACGAGCACGGTCCCGACGCCCTGTCCTTCTATGTGTCCGGCCAGATGTCCATCGAGGCGCAGTACCTGATCACCAAACTGGCGAAGGGTTTCGTCGGGACCAACCAGATCGAGTCGAACTCGCGGCTGTGCATGGCCAGCGCCGGCACCGGCTACAAGCAGTCCCTCGGCGCCGACGGCCCGCCCGGTTCGTACCAAGACTTCGACAAGGCCGACGTGTTCTTCGTGATCGGCGCCAACATGGCCGACTGTCACCCCATCCTGTTCCTGCGGATGATGGACCGGATCAAGGCCGGCGCGAAACTGATCGTCGTCGACCCCCGACGCAACGCGACCGCCGACAAGGCCGGCCTGTTCATGCAGATCGCGCCCGGCACCGACCTCGCACTGCTCAACGGCCTGCTGCACCTGCTCGTGCGCAACGGGCACACCGATCCCGAGTTCATCGCCGAGTTCACCGAGGGCTGGGAGGTGATGCCGGAATTCCTCGAGGAGTACACCCCCGAGAAGGTCGCGGAGATCACCGGCATCCCCGAATCCGACATCCGGCAGGCCGCCCAGTGGATCGGTGAGGCCGAGAACTGGATGAGCTGCTGGACGATGGGCCTCAACCAGAGCACCCACGGCACCTGGAACACCAACGCGATCTGCAACCTGCACCTGGCCACCGGCGCGATCTGCCGCCCGGGCAGCGGCCCGTTCTCCCTCACCGGTCAGCCGAACGCCATGGGCGGCCGCGAGATGGGGTACATGGGTCCCGGTCTGCCGGGCCAGCGGTCGGTGCTCGCCGCCGACGACCGGGCGTTCATCGAGGACCTGTGGGAGCTGCCCGAAGGCAGCATCCGCACCGAGGTCGGCACCGGCACCGTCGACATGTTCGAGCGCATGGTGGCCGGCGACATCAAGGCCTGCTGGATCATCTGCACCAATCCCGTTGCCACCGTGGCCAACCGGCGGACCGTGATCGAGGGTCTCGAGGCCGCCGATCTCGTGATCACCCAGGACGTCTTCCTCGACACGGAGACCAACGGGTACGCCGACATCCTGCTTCCCGGCGCGCTGTGGGCGGAGTCGGATTCGGTGATGATCAACTCCGAGCGCAACCTCACCCTGCTGCAGCAGGCCGTCGACCCGGTCGGTCAGGCGCTGCCCGACTGGCAGATCATCGCCCGCGTCGCCTGCGAGATGGGGTATGCGGACGCGTTCACGTACGAATCCTCGGAGGACGTGTTCGAGGAGATCAAGCGCACCTGGAATCCCAAGACCGGCTACGACCTTCGCGGCGTCAGCTACGACCGCCTGCGGGAGACGCCGGTGCAGTGGCCGAGTCCACCCGGCAACCGCACCGACCGCAACCCGATCCGCTACGTCAACGACGGCGTCAGCCAGAACCTGCTGTCCGCTCCCGACGGTTCACTCCCCCGCCTCGCGTTCGCCACCGCGAGCGGCAAGGCCGCCTTCTTCCCGCGCCCGCACATGCTGCCCGCGGAGATGCCCGACGACGACTACCCGATGGTCCTCAACACCGGGCGCCTGCAGCATCAATGGCACACCATGACGAAGACCGGCAAGGTCGCCAAGCTCAACAAGTTGAACTCCGGCCCGTTCGTCGAGATCAACCCGGCCGATGCGCAGAGGCTGTCGATCGCCGAAGGCGACAAGGTGGAGGTCGCGTCCCGGCGCGGCCGCGCGGTACTGCCCGCCGTCGTCAGCGACCGCGTGCTGCCAGGAGGCTGTTTCGCCCCGTTCCACTGGAACGACTCGTTCGGTGAATACCTCAGCATCAACGCCGTCACCAACGACGCCGTCGACCCCACGTCCTTCCAGCCGGAGTTCAAGGTGTGTGCAGTCTCCCTGACCCGGGTGGCGCCGGTGTCCGAGCCCGAGGTTGCGGAACCGGCCGGGGCGCTCACCCTCGCGAGCGGCTCGCCCGCCGCGGAGATGAGCCGCATTCTCGGACTGGACGATTCGGCTTCCCCCAGCTTCGACGAACACGAGCGCACGTACCTCGCGGGACTGCTGGCGGGTCTGCAGTCCACCGAACTGCAGGGCGTTCCGGTCCTTCCGCGCACCGCGCCGATCTCCGGGTCGAAGAGGGTGTGGCTGGACGGTCTGATGGCGGGGCTGTTCTCCCGCTCCGCCGTACCGGACGGCTCCGCGGCGCCGGACGCGACTCCCGCGACCGCTGAATCGGTCCAGCACCCCGTGGTCGTGGTGTGGGCGTCGCAGACCGGCAACGCGGAGGAGTTCGCCGCCGAATGCGCCCGCCAGCTCGAGGAAGCCGGCCACGGCACGCACCTGACCAGCATGGACGACTACGACGTCGCGGGCCTTGCCGACGTCCGCGATCTCCTGATCATCACCAGCACGTTCGGGGACGGCGACGCTCCCGACAACGGCAGCAGCTTCTGGTCCGCGCTCAGCAGCGACGAGGCACCGAGGCTGGCGCAGACCCGCTACGCCGTACTGGCTTTCGGAGACTCGAACTACGACGACTTCTGCGGGCACGGCAAGCGGATCGACGCCCGGTTGGAGCAACTCGAGGCGAAGCGGCTGACCGAGCGCGTCGACTGCGAACCCGACTACGAGGACCAGGCGCACCAGTGGCTGACCCAGGTGCAGAACCTGGTCCGTGAGCGCGCGGCCGGCGGTGCTGCCCAGGCCGCCCCAGCGCCTGCCAGGCCCGCGGCGAAGAAGGCGGCGACGTTCACCCGGAAGTCTCCCCTCGTCACCCGGTTGACGAGGAACATCCCGCTCAGCGCGGCCGGTTCGTCGAAGGACGTGCGGCAGTTCGGCTTCGAGGTGAACGATCCGGAATTCTCCTACGAGGCGGGCGACGCGCTCGGTGTGTGGCCCACCAACAGCGATGGCGTCGTCGACGAGTGGCTGAAGGTCACCCGGTCGATCCCGGACACTCCCGTCACGCTGCCGGACCTGCCGGAGATGACGCTGCGCGAGGCGTTGCGCACGAAACTCGAGATCACCAAGGTGACCCCCGAACTGCTGCGGTTCGTGCAGAGTCGCACGCAGGACACCGAGTTGGCGCGACTGCTGCGCCCGCACAACAAGATCGCGCTCCAGCAGTGGTTGTGGGGACGGCAGTCGATGGACGTGCTGGCGCAGTACGAAGTCGACGCCGACGCGGAGGAGTGGCTGGGCGTCCTCAAGCGCCTCCAGCCGCGGCTGTACTCGATCTCGTCGAGCCCCAAGGTGGACCCGGGTGAGGTGCAGCTGACCGTCTCCGCGGTGCGCTACAACCACGAGGGCAAGAACCGCTCCGGGGTGTGCTCGACGTTCCTCGCCGATCACTGCGACGACGTCGACGTGCCGATCTTCGTGCAGAAGTCGGCGCACTTCCGTCCCCCGTCGGCCGCCGATGCGCCGATGATCATGGTCGGTCCCGGCACCGGGATCGCACCGTTCCGCGGATTTCTGCACGAACGCAGGGAATTGGGTCACACGGGCAAGAACTGGATGTTCTTCGGTGAGCAGCACGAGGCTACCGACTTCTACTACCGCGAGGAGATGGAAGCTATGCACCGCGACGGATTTCTCACCCACCTCGATGCGGCGTTCTCCCGGGACCAGCGGCAGAAGATCTACGTGCAGGACCGCATCCGCGAACACGGCGCCAAACTGTGGGGCTGGATGCAGGAGGGTGCCTCCCTGTACGTGTGCGGCGACGCCAGCCGGATGGCGAAGGACGTCGACGAGACGGTCCGCGAAGTCGTCCGCACCCACGGTCGCCTCGACGAGGAGGACACCGAGCTGTACATGAAGCAGCTGTCCAGCGACAAGCGCTACGTGCGGGAC
This sequence comes from Rhodococcus sp. USK10, assembly GCF_019378875.1. Taxonomy (NCBI): domain Bacteria; kingdom Bacillati; phylum Actinomycetota; class Actinomycetes; order Mycobacteriales; family Nocardiaceae; genus Rhodococcus; species Rhodococcus sp. USK10. Next base: position 4,374,507 of record NZ_CP076048.1, on the reverse strand, counting down.
GTGTACTGATCGCTCGTCCCCGGAAGGCTACGAGGACGCGAGCCAGCTGTTGGTCTGCTGCTCGGCGATGGAGACGAGCCGGTCGCATCCGAGGTTGATGTCGACGAGATGGCTGTTGAACAAGGGTAATTCGTTCACCTGCTGGGCTGAGGGGTCGGTGACGCGGAACTGGTAGTCGTGGTAGCCGTTCACCTCGGTGCACCGGCCGACGGCGCGTTCGGCGCTGGTGGTCCATGTCGACGGCGACGTGGGTGCACCCTGCGGGAACGAGGTGTATCCCAGCAGCACCGAGATGATCCCGAACGCGTACGGGGCACTGGGGATGGTGATGCCCACGGGGTCGGGGTCTCCGCTCAGCACGGCGGGGTCGGTGCAGGCGACCTGATAGCCGGGCCCGCTGGGCAAACCCAACGCCGGTGAGAGGGCGTCGACGGAACTGTTGCCGAACAAGGACACGGTGGGATCTGCCACCGCGGTGGAATACGCGACGACACAGCCGGATTCACCCTGCCGAGTGCACACGGGAATGTTCTGGAAGTCGCCGCCGACAGTGCTGCCACGGGCGGTGAGGACGTTGCCGCCCATCAGGAATGCCCCCACGAGCTGCCGGCGGAGAGCGGGGTTCGGGTCGATCTGGTCGTGGATGAGTTTGCGCAGCATCATCGTGCCCTGCGAGTGGCCGATGAGGATGACGCCGCGCCCGTTGTTGTCGTGGGCGAGGTAGTCGTTCCAGGCGGCGAGGACGTCGCCGTAGCCGGTCTGGGCCAGGGGTGCGCCGGCGAGCCCGGCGGCGATGCCCGGAACGAACGTCATCTGCCGGTAGATCGGGGCGAAGATCCGGCACCGGCCCGCGAATCTCGCGGCCTGATAGCTGGCGATGGACTGCACCTCGGGCTGCGCCGTCAGGTCGGCGTTGAGGGCGAGCTGGTCACTGACGGTCGGGTAGACGTAGAAGCAGTCGACCGGCTTGTCCGCCTCGTCGCCCGGTTCGGGGGAACCCGTGACCTCCCCGGTGCCCAGGTCCGTGGTGTCCGAGGGGAGATCGCACGGATCGGCGCCGATGTGCGGGCTGCACAACCACTGCACCGGCGCCGACGGTGGGTCGGGTTGCGCAGTCGACGGTGCCGCGAAGCCCACCGCACCGACCCCGACCAGCACCGTCGCACTCGCCGCGCACGACAGCTTTCTCCATACCGACACGGGTACCGCCTCACGTGATCCAGGTAACACTTCGACAGGGCCGATTATGTATACCAGCCGGTAACGTCTAACTGAAGCCCCGAGTCAACTCGCGCGCCGCGGCCGCAGCCCGACGCGAGGGAAGCCGCATTCTCGGCAGTTTCCGCTTGGTGGATCCGCATATGCCGACATAGCATGTCCGTTATGACGCATGCGCGGACGATCTCCGGATGACGGGTATCCGGATACGACAGGCCGCGGAACTACTCGGCGTCAGCGACGACACGGTCCGGCGGTGGATCGACAACGGCAGTCTCGCGGCGGACAAGGACGAGTCGGGCCGCAAGGTGATCGACGGTCCCGCTCTCGCCGAGTTCGCGCGCGCCAACGCGTCGAAATCGCCCGACCTGCTCGGATCGGAATCCTCGGCGCGCAACCGATTCACCGGCATCGTCACCGCGGTCGTGATGGACAAGGTGATGGCCCAGGTCGAGATGCAGTGCGGGCCTTTCCGTGTCGTTTCCCTGATGAGCAGTGAAGCCGTCCGCGACCTCGGGCTCGAGCCCGGCAAGGTCGCGGTAGCCGTCGTCAAGTCGACCACGGTGATCGTCGAAACTCCTGGAGGAATTTCATGAAGATGTCCTGGCGCCGGGTCACGACGGGGGCTGCTGCGGCCGCACTCGGTCTGGGCCTTCTCACCGGTTGCGGTTCGAACGACGACAGCGGCACCTCGGGTTCGGCCGAGTCGACGTCCGCGGCCGCATCGGGCGGCGACATCACGGTGTTCGCCGCGGCGTCGCTGAAAAGCACGTTCACCGAACTCGGCGAGATGTTCGAGACCGCGAACCCCGGATCCCACGTGGAGTTCAGCTTCGCGGGTTCCTCCGACCTCGCCGCGCAACTCGACCAGGGCGCCACCGCCGACGTGTTCGCGTCCGCCGACACCAACAACATGACGAAGGTCGTCGACGCCGGACTCGTCCAGGGAACCCCGGTCAACTTCGCGACCAACACGCTGACCATCGTGACGGCACCCGGAAACCCCAAGGGCATCACGTCCTTCGCGGATCTGAACCGTGAGGGCACGCTGGTGGTCACGTGTGCCCCGCAGGTGCCGTGCGGTGCTGCAACACAGAAGGTCGAGACGGCCTCGGGTGTCGACCTCACCCCCGTCAGCGAGGAGTCGTCGGTCACCGACGTGCTGAACAAGGTGACGGCCGGTCAGGCGGACGCCGGACTCGTGTACGTCACCGACGCGGCAGGCGCGGGCGACAAGGTGACCGCCGTGCCCTTCCCGGAGGCCGCGCAGGCCGTGAACACCTATCCGATTGCCGCGCTGTCCGCTTCGAAGCAGCCGGAGGCGGCGCAGGGCTTCCTCGACCTCGTCACCGGACCCGAGGGCCAGGCGGTGCTGGCGAAGGCCGGATTCGCCCAGCCGTGATCCGAGCACCGCGCGTGAAGGTTCCGTCCGGGCTTCCGGGCTGGATCTTCGTGCCCGCAGCGGTGGGCGGCCTGTTCGTCGTCCTGCCGCTGTTCGCGATGCTGGCGAGTGTCGACTGGACGCGCTTCTTCGAACTGGTCACGTCGGAATCCTCACTCGCGGCGCTGGAACTGAGTCTGCGCACCGCCGCCGCAAGTACTGCCCTGTGCATCCTGCTGGGCATCCCGATGGCGGCGGTGCTGTCCCGCAGCAGCTTTCGAGGGCTGAACGTGCTGCGGTCGCTGGTGCTGCTGCCCCTGGTGCTCCCACCGGTGGTCGGGGGTATCGCCCTGCTTTACACGTTCGGCCGGAAGGGTCTGATCGGGCAGCACCTCGAGGTGGCGGGCATCCACATCGCGTTCACCACCACGGCCGTGGTGCTCGCACAGACCTTCGTCGCGCTGCCGTTTCTGGTGGTGAGCCTGGAAGGGTCGCTGCGGACGGCGGGCAGGCGGTACGAGCACGCCGCCGCCACGCTCGGTGCGAGTCCCACCACGGTCTTCCGGCGGGTGACGCTCCCCCTGGTGCTGCCCGGACTCGTGTCCGGTTCGGTGCTGGCGTTCGCGCGGGCGCTCGGCGAATTCGGGGCGACGTTGACGTTCGCGGGCAGTTTGCAGGGCGTCACACGGACCCTGCCGCTCGAGATCTACCTGCAGCGCGAGACGGACGCGGATGCGGCCGTGGCGTTGTCGCTGGTGCTCGTCGTGGTGGCGGTCGTCATCGTGGTGGGTTCGCGGGGCTGGGCGTCGAGGGCGGCGCTGTGACCGGCCTGAGCGTCGAGGCGAGGGTCGCGGCACGCGGCGTCGAGGTGCGATTCGACCTCGCCGAGGGTGAGGTGCTGGCCGTCCTCGGACCCAACGGCGCAGGCAAGTCGACGGCGCTGTCGGTGGTCGCCGGCCTGGTCCGCCCGGACGCCGGACGGGTCGAACTGAACGGCCGGGTGCTCACCGACACCGAGCGCGGCATCGCGGTGCCGCCGCACCGCCGCGGTATCGCTCTGCTCGCGCAGCAGGCACTGCTGTTTCCGCACCTGACTGTGGCTGCGAATGTGGCGTTCGCGCCGCGCAGTTCGGGCCGCGGCCGCCGGGAGTCGCGGGCGGTCGCCGAGAAGTGGCTGGACGCGGTCGATGCGACCCAGTTCGCCGACCGCCGTCCGCACGAGTTGTCCGGGGGGCAGGCGCAGCGGGTCGCGGTCGCCCGGGCGCTCGCCGCGGAACCGCAGGCGCTGCTGCTCGACGAACCCATGTCCGCCCTCGACGTGGCGGCGGCCCCCGCCCTGCGGGTGCTGCTCCGGCGGGTGCTGCGGGAGGGCGACCGGACCGCGGTCGTGGTCACCCACGACGTCCTCGACGCGCTGGCACTGGCCGACCGGGTGATCGTCGTCGAGGGCGGGCAGGTCGTCGAATCCGGTTCGGTGCGGGACGTGTTGACGCGCCCGCGCAGTGCGTTCGCCGCGCGGATCGCCGGACTCAACCTCGTTCCCGTGTTCGCGGCGCAGGACGGGTTCGAGACGGAGACCGGTGTTCGGATGCAGGGTCTGCTCGACGCCGACTTCGTCGGGGGCGCGCCGGCCGTCGCGGTGTTCGCACCGCATTCGGTGGCTGTGCACAGGCGGTCCCCGGAAGGCAGTCCGCGCAACGTCTTCCAGGTGACCATCTCGGAGATCGAGGTGCGCGGACCGACGGTCCGGGTGCGCGCCGCCGAAGCGGGAGGCCGGCTCGAACTGAGCGCCGACGTGACGGCGGCGTCCGTCGCGGAACTCGATCTGGTGCCGGGTCTGGACGTGTACTTCGTGGTCAAGGCCACCGAAGTTGCGCTCCATACCGTGCGTACTTGTTAACGTCGGGCGGTTGACAAGTACTCACGGGTGCAGGGACGCATGCATCAGGTAGACGTTGTAGCTGTCCCACTCCGAGATCGTGAAATACAGGTCCTCGTCCGTCGACCACGGGTGGATGAAGCCGCCGTACGCCTTCGGGTAGTCGGCCGTGTCGACGAGCGTCGCCGCGTCCGACCATGCACCCTGCGGGCTCGACGACTGCCGCAGGATGATCGAACCGCCGACCGGTTCGAGGTAGCTCATCTGCCACTTGTCCGAGGCCGCGTCGTAGCGCACCGACAACTCGCTGGCGACCCCGCCGACGATGGGGGTCGCCAGGTGCTGGGACACCGGCGTCCACGTACCGTCCGACCAGTACTGGTACGACGTGGTGTTGAGCACCTGGTCGACGGGCACCCGGGCCAGGCCGATGGTGCCGATCCGCCCGTTGGGGGTACCGAACATGTACACGTAGTCGCCGTGCGGCACCATCGCGGACACCTGGAACCGGGCACCGAAGATGTTGTCCCACTTGGCGTGCTGGTCCTTGGTCCAGGTCTGCCCGTTGTCGTCGGAGTAGGCGATGCCGCCGTAGTTGGTGTACCACATGCCGGGGACCATGCTCCAGCGCTTCACCGACATGTAGCTGAGGTACTGACGGTCGCCGATCGCGAACCCCGACGTGGGGATGGTGGTGGTCTCGAAGTTGTTGATGTGCCTGCTGTCGATGATCTCGGCGGCGTGGCACCGGCTGTCCTGGACCATGCTGTCGATGGTCATGCCGTCGGACAGGTCGGTGTCGGTGCTGTGGCCGAGAACGTTGCTCCGCCAGTCCTCGCCGAACGCACCCGGCGGGGCCCAGTCCTTGCCGAACGTGTCACCGAACGCGACCGCCACCTCGCCGGGCTTCGTCTCCCACGTGATTCCGAGGTCGGTGCCGTCCACCTGCCAGCGTTTGTCGGTCCGGTTCTCGGAACCCTGTCCCGTCAGCTGCGACACCAGCCGTACGTCGCCGACGCCCGGCTTCGCCATCGCCGCGGTGAGGGAACCGCGTACGGCCGGGTTGATCTCGACCGGCGGCGCCGGCTGCGGTTCGGGCCCCGGACCGCCGGGAACGGGAATCGGGATGGTCTCGGGCCGCGGATCGATCGAGATCTTCGGGATGGTCAGCGCACTCGAGCCGGACGAGCCCGAAGACCCGGACGAGCCCGACGACCCTGCCGAACCCGAAGAACCCGGAACGGTTTCCGGTTTTTCGGCTTCGTCGGTGAGGTCGGGGCACGGGTCCGCGCACGGATCGGCGGGTAGGTCCTGGGCGACGCGGGTCTGGTCGACGCGCGGTCCGGGGACGGGGACGGGCACGAAGTCGGGGTACGGGATCGGGATGCTCACGGTCGGCGGGATCGGGGGCAGCAGTGGCCCGCCAGGGCTCGGCGGCTCCTTCGCCGGGTTGAATCCGGTCTCGCCGCAGGCGTTCACCGGGAGCCACGGCAGGGTCTCGGCTGCCGCCGGGGCGGCGGTGAAACCGATCGTCGCGGCGACGACGGCGGCCACGCACAGGGGCACTCCGGACACAGACCAGGACTTGTCGACCACGGGACCCCTCCACATCGGTGGTCGGAGTGATGGTGGACCGACCTGCACGCGCGGGGTCGAAGATAACACCGGGGAACGGCATCCGCGGCGCACGCGCCCGGCCCGTCCGGTTGCGGTCCGGTCACGGTGCGGTTTCACCGTCGCAGCGGAATTCGCGGATGTTCGGTGGAACCGGATGCGGTCGCGCTGCGTCCAACCTTCATATGGATCCTCTCGAGTACTCGTTCGGAACCGGTGCCGATGCCCCGGTGGCGTGGACGTCGCCCGCCGATCTCGACCTCGGACCGTCCGGCGGTGTCGACGCGGTGCGCCTGGACTTCGACGGCGACGGACTTCTCGACGACGCGATGTGGGATTCGGACGGCGACGGGGTGGCCGATCGTTCGGTGCTCGACTACGACGCCGAGGACGAGGCCCGCTACTTCACCGATCCTTCCGGCGGCGGGACGTGGAACGCCGAGATTCCGCGCGAGCCACCGGTGATCGCGGCGGTGCACACGTGGCGCCCCGATCCGGTGGTCGGTACCGCCGGGACCATTGACGCCGGCACTGAAGCCGGGCAAGGTGGGTTGGGAAATCAAACTTACCGAGGGTTCGACGAGGAGAACACACGATGACCGATCTGACCCGCGAGGCGGCGAGCGCCTTCGTCGTCGCAGCCGGACTGGAACTCGACGAAGTGTCGGGAACGAAGGTGGTCGGCCACATCGACCTGTCCGCCGACCACCACACACCGTGGGGAGTCGTGCACGGCGGCGTCTACACGACGGCGGTCGAATCGGCCGCGAGCATCGGCGCGAGCACGGCCGTCGCCGACCGCGGTCAGTTCGCGGTGGGCGTGCACAACGGCACCGACTTCCTGCGGGCCCGCACCGAGGGACGGGTCGACGTGGTCGCGGTGCCCATTCAGCAGGGCCGCGTGCAGCAGTTGTGGTCGGTGGTGATCACGGCATCCGACACCGGCAAGGAGGTGGCTCGCGGTCAGGTCCGCCTGCAGAACGTGCCGATGCCAGGGTCGGAATAGCCCGGTTCTCAGGCAGGTTCGCGCCGGGTGTTGAACAGCACGCCGACCAGTCCGAGGCCGTAGACCGCCCCACCCGCCAGCACCAGTGCGAGTGATCGGCCGTCGGGGGCGATCACGAGGGACGCGGCGGCGATCGACCCGATGAACGCCACGTTGAACACGGTGTCCTGAAGTGCGAACACCTGCCCCCTGCGGTCGTCCTCGATCTCGATCTGCATCGCCGCGTCGCCGCTGAGTTTGATGGACTGCCCGGCGAATCCGAGCAGCAGCGCACCGCACAGCAGCGACGCCTGCGTGAGGGTCGCCACGAACGTGCACTGCACGACGAGCGCGAGGATCAGGCCGCCGACGATGGTGCGGGACCGTCCGATGCGCGGAATGAGGAACGGTGTCGAGATCGCGGCCAGCAGCATGCCCGTGGCGGTGGCGCCGAGCGCGACACCGAAACCGGCGAGGCCGCCTGGCAGGGCGCTGACGGTGGCGGTGTCGCGCAGCACCAGAACCATGATCAACGTGTTGACGCCGAACACGATCCGGTGCGTGCCGATCCCGATCATGGCGGTCGTGACGCCCGGCGAATGCCACACGGCGAGCGCCCCGTTGCGTAGTCCGGCGAATACGGCGCGGACCGCCCCGTATTCGGGTTTCTCGTCGGCGTGCGGACCGAGGAGTCGATGGTGGAAGCGCGACGCCGCGAACGCGGCCACCGCGGAACCGCAGGCGGCGGCCGCCACTGCGATTCCGGAGCCGCGGTCACCGGCGCCCACGAACGAGATGATGGCGACGGACGTCGCGGCCCCCAGCGCGGCGACGACGGAACCGGTGGTGGCGAGCACCGAATTGGTGGCCACGAGCCAGGACCGGTGCACCACGCGCGGCAACGCCGCCGAGACTCCCGCGAGAACGAACCGGCTCACACCGATGGCGGCGAGGGCGAGCACGAGGAGCGCGGATTCGCCGGTCCCGGTCTCCAGCAGCGCGGCGGTCACCAGAATCAGCAGTCCGCGCAGCACATTCGCCCACAGCAGCACGCTGCGGCGGTCCCAGCGATCCAGGAGTGCGCCCGCATACGGTCCGATCACCGAGTACGGCAGCAGCAGCACCGCGAAGCCGGCGGCGATCGCGACGGGATCCGTCTCCCGCTCGGGGTTGAACAGAATCGCGCCACCGAGTGCGGCCTGGAACATGCCGTCGCCGAGTTGGCTGGCGAATCGCACGGTGGCGAGACGGGCCAGTCCGGGCGACCGCCGGAGCGTGTACGCCGTTCTGCGCCACGCCTCGCGCCGGTCCCCGAGCTGTTTCGCCATTCACAGGACCCTATCCGGCGGCCGCGACCGACCTGTCCTGCCACCACCGGACGGTCTCCACGGCGGCCCGGTCGAGTGGCGTCGGGGTCAGTCCGAGGCGGGCCTCGCTCTCGGACGAGTCCATCACGAACGGCTCCTCGAACTGGTACAGCATCTCCGCGAGCTCGCGGGTCCCCTGGTGGACGAGCCCGCCGCCGCGGATCACCCAGCCGGGCAGCGTGCCCACCTTCGGGGCGGGAACCCCGGCGGCCTTCGCGTAGGCCTCGACCATCTGCCGCTGGGTGACGGCAGGTGCGGTCGGTGCGTGCAGCACCGAGTTCCACAGCGCCGGGTCGTGGGCCGCGGCGATCATCGCGGCCGCGAAGTCGTCGATGTACGTGAACGAGTGGGGCAGGTCGGCGGAACCGAGGACGCGCATCGTCTTGCCCGCGAGGACGACGGGCACCATGCGCTCGCCGGCGTGCGCGTTCAGCACCCGCGGTCCGAAGAAGTCGGACGCGACGACGCTCACGGTGGGCGTCGAGGACTCGGCCCGGGCCTTCAGCAACCGGGTCCGGATGCCGCGCTTACCGGAGTCGGCCGACCGCGGCGTGTGCTCGGTCATCGGCTGCCGAGACGCGTCGTAGGAGTAGAGGCTCTCGGGGAAAACGACGACCGCGCCGACGCGTCCGGCGGCCTCGAGGACCGTCTGCTCGGCGGCGGGGAGTTCGCGCTCCCAGGCGTCGGCGTTGTAGGCGGCGTGGATGCAGTGGTAGACGGCGGTCGCTCCGTCGAATGCCTCCTGCAGCGCGGCGGCGTCGGAGACGTCGACCTTCCGCCGCTCGATCAGGGGATGGTCCGGGCCGCTGCCCGAGCGGGTGAGGACCCGCACCCGTCGGCCCTGTTCGGCGAGCTGCCGGGCGACGGTCCAGCCGACGGGTCCTGCTCCGGTGACGATCTCGAGGTTCGACATTTCTGCTCCCGCTGAGTGAGTCGATTTCGGTGATTCGAGAGCACTGCTCTCTTCTATTCGAGAATGCTCCCTCCGGCCTGCAATGTCAAGAGCAGTGCTCTCGTTTGTTGACACTGCTCTCTGAAATTGCGACGCTGGACCCCATGTCAGGAACACCACGCGAGCGCGCCCGCGAGCAGACGTTGCAGGACATCACGAGGATCGGTCGCGAACAGTTGGCCTCGGTCGGGGGTGCGGCCCTGTCGCTGCGGGCCGTCGCGAGGGACCTCGGCGTGGTGTCGTCCGCCGTCTACCGGTACGTCAAGAGCCGCGACGAACTGCTGACGCTGCTCGTCGTCGACGGATACAACGAACTCGGCGACGCCGTGGAGGCGGCCGTGGTGTCGGCGGCTGGACCGCGGGAGCAGTTCCTGGCGCTCGGACGTGCGGTGCGGGAGTGGGCGCTACGCGAGCCTGCCCGCTACGGATTGCTGTTCGGCAGCCCGGTTCCCGGCTATCACGCGCCCGGGGAGCAGACCACCACTCCGGGAACTCGGGTGATCAACGCCCTCGTCGGGATCTTCGACAACGCATTCCGGGCGGGCAAGCTCGAGGCAGACGCGGCGGCGCCCATCGACGAGCGCCTCGCCGCCGACCTCGAACGCGTCCGCGCCGAACTCGGCCTCACCACACCCGACCATCTGCTCGCCCGCGGCGTGCTGGTGTGGTCGGCACTGTTCGGGGCCGTGAACTTCGAGGTGTTCGGGCAGTACGGCGCCGACACGTTCACCGCACCGGGCGCACTGTTCGAGCACCACCTCGCCGTTCTTGCCGAGACGGCGGGGCTGCCCGCGGCGTAAAGCGGCGAACCGGACGCAGGTCGCGTCCTCCGTCACATCGCGTTCGCCGCGGTGGGATGATGTTCAGGTGGCGCACGCAGAAGAACCCGAAGATCGAACGGCGTCGACGGAACCGGTGGTCCGGCCCGGCAGCCTGTTGGTCTCGTCCACAGATCTCGTCGAACCCGCTTTCCGTCGCACCGTGATCTATGTGATCGAGCACAACGAGGCCGGAAGTCTCGGTGTGGTCATCAACCGTCCCAGCGAAACCGCCGTCCACGACGTGCTGCCACAGTGGGCGCCGCTCACCGCGCGCCCGTCCGCGCTGTACGTCGGCGGTCCCGTCAAACGTGACGCCGCACTGTGCCTGGCGACGCTGCGTACCGGCGCGCAGGCCGACGGCGTCCCCGGCCTGCGCCGGGTCCACGGCCGCGTCGTGATGGTCGATCTCGACTCCGACCCCGAGGTCGTCGCCCCGCTGGTGGAGGGCATCCGGATCTTCGCCGGCTACTCGGGCTGGACGTACGGTCAGCTCGACTCCGAACTCCAGCGCGACGACTGGATCGTCATCTCGGCGCTCGCATCGGACGTCGTCGCCCCGGCCCGTGTCGACGTGTGGGCGCAGGTGCTGCGCAGGCAGCCGCTCCCCCTCGCCCTGCTCGCGACCCACCCGATCGACGTCGAGCGCAACTGAGCCGACACACCCCGCGCACGTCCCTGGGCTGTCGGGGACGGGTGGTATCAACAGAGGTGGGGAACGAGAAGTAAGGAGGACAGCACACGTGATCGACACCTGTCACGGAACATTGATCGTGCACACGCTCTACGGAGCCGAATGCACCGACGAGTCGTGCGTCGAGTTGTCCGAGGTCCGGCACGCACTGATCATCGACTGCGACGAATTCGGTGACTGCGCGTGCTCGGCGGTGTTCGCCGAAGAGCTGCGTCACGCCTCCTGAGAATCCACCTCGAGCGACACTCCTACCTCCGACAGTCGCCGGCTCAGCTTCGGGAGATGACTGCCCGGCCAGTACAGCTGCGCACAGTCCCGGCATCGGCTGAACTGTTCGTTGCGCGCGACCCCCGGCGGCGCCTCGGCGAGCGCGTCGTCGCGGGCAATCGGCGCGAGTAGCCCGTTACATCGCGCGCACCGCGTGAACGGCGTGATCCGCGACCGAAGGTCGAAGCGGTCCAACACTTCCCGCAGCTGCCGGCGTGGGTCGGTTTCGTGCAGGAACGCGCCGTGGGTGACCGCCGACCGTTTGAGCAGTCCCGTGTCCCGGGTGAGGACGATGCGGTGCTCGGCGAGGGAGATGTCCACCAGTTCGGTGTCGTCGAAGTCGTTGCGGTAGCGGGTGTCGAAGCCGAGCAGGCGGAGGTAGCGGGCGAGGCGGCCGAGGTGCACGTCGAGCACGAATGTCGGGTCCCGCAACGGTCGCGGGCGCAGTGTCGTCACCCCGGTCAGGTCGAAACGCTCGAACACGGGGTACACCGCGACGCGTTCGCCGCCGCGCAGCAGGTGCGCGAAATCGACGGACACCTCGTCGACGAGGATCAGATCCACCTCGGTGTGCGGGACGCCCAGCGCTTCGATGCGGTCCTTCACCGACGGGGTGCCGTCGAATCGGTGCTCGAAGGTGCGCTTGCGCTGCATCGGCGGCAGAAAGTCGTTCAGCTCCTCGTAGAAGCGGAACTCGCAGTGGCGAAGCGGTTCGGGCATCGGCGTTTCACGTCCTCAGGCCACAGTACTGGTCTCCTCTGCCCGGTCCCCACCCTTCGTGCGGACGCCCAGCACGGCGACGACGCCGCACAGGACGGCGCCGATGATCGCGAGTTCGAGGACGGCCACGTGCATGCCCTGGACGGTGATGGCGATGCCCGCGCAGATGGACGGCACCGCGAGACCGACGTAGCCGACGGTGAAGAACGCGGCGAGTGTCCCGCCCTGGGCGTCGGGGGCGTGCTCGGCGGCCGCGGCGCCCACCGCGCGCATCGCACCGGCGAACGAGAGTCCGTGTCCCACACCGACGACGACGGTGACGGCGCCCAGAAGGGCGAGGGACGGCGCGAAGTCGACGACGAGCAATCCGACCATGCCGACGCCCACGGCGCCGATGCCCAGGGTTCGGCAGAGCACGGTTCCGAGTCGGTTGGCGACGAGTTGCGCGGACACCGAGCACACCATGACCAGCGCGGCGGCACCGCCGGCGACCACCAGGTTGTTCACGTCGAGCAGGTCGATGATCCACGTCGGGACCACCGACTGGAACAGGCCGACGGCGCCCCACGCCAGCGCGACTCCGAGGGAGGACAGCCAGAACACCCGGCGCAGGGGTGCGGGGACGTTCGGCACCTGGAACAACTGGGTGGGGCGTGACGTACCGCCGGTGAGTGCGGGGAGCAGCAGCACCATGATCAGCGCGGGCAGGAGCGCCAGCGCGAACAGCACGTACGGCAAGACCAGGGCGTGTGGAAGGTACTGCGCGACGGCGCCGCCGAAGAGCGGGCCGAGCGCCGCGCCGAGGGCGGTGGTGAGGGTGGCGGCGAGACCGGCGCGGCGGAGGTTCCGGGCGGGTTCGTGCTCGATCAGGGCGGCGGACCCGGCGGCCGAGCAGGCGCCGACGGCGATCCCCTGGGAGATCCGGCCGAGGAACAGCCACAGGGTCGAGTCGGCGAAGGCGAGAAGGACGGCGCCCAAAAGGCTGAAGAAGATCGCGGCCAGCAACACGAAGCGGCGTCCGAGCGCGTCCGACAGCGGGCCGAAGAACAGCAGCGACGGAAGCAGACCGGCGACGTAGACGGCGAAGATCAGCGTCTGGACCAGCGGGGTGAAGCCGAATTCGTGGCGGTAGAGCGAGTACAGCGCCGTGGGCATGTTGGAGCCGAGGAGCAGGACGACGAGGAGATAGTTCAGGCCATGGAAGTGGCGGCCGGTGGGGCGGGCGGTGGCGGTCGGGAGGGCGTCGGCGGGAGCGGTTGACGGGACGTGTGGGGTCGCCTCCTCGGGCTGTCCGGATGCGTGAAGCTGTACAAATACATGGGACGTCCTACGTAGTTTAGACGGGCCGGTCGGGACGAGCGAGCCGGCGAGGTGTGAGGATGAGTACATGACGGTGGTTCGGCGCGAGTCCGCGTATCAGCAGTCCCTGGACTGGATGCGCGGCAGGATCGCCGAGGGCGACTGGACGGTGGGCGAGCGCATCCCCACCGAACCCGAGCTGATGACGCTGCTCGGAGTCGGGCGCAACACCGTGCGCGAGGCCATCAAGACCCTGACGTCCACGGGCATCCTCGAGATCCGGCGGGGGTCGGGGACGTTCGTTCGGGCGCGCACCGACATCGGCGGGCTGCTCGGGCGGCAGGTCGCAGTCGCGAAGATGCTGAACGTCTTCGAGGTCCGGCGAGCTCTCGAGACGGAGGCCGTCCGGCTGGCGTGCAAGCGCCGCACCGACGACGATCTGCGGTCGCTGTCCGCGCTACTCGACGAACGGCAGCGCACGGCCGACGAGGCGTCCCGATTCGCGGAAGCCGACCTCGCCTTCCACCTCGGGGTGGTGGAGGCCGCGCACAATCCGGTGCTGTCCGACCTGTTCGCCGGGATCCTCGAACCCACCCGCGCCACCTACGACTTCACCGAGGGCGTCCATCCGCCGTCGCTGACCACCGACGACCACCACGCCGTCGTCGACGCGATCGCCGCCCGCGACGAGGACGCCGCCGTCCGAGCCGCACTCGGCTACCTCGACCGCGTGCTCGACGCGGTGCACCAGGCCTCCCGCCCGTGAGCGGTTAGCGAGTCCCTGCACTCGTTAACCACTCACGGGCGGCGAAGCCGCAGCTCGGCGTACGCGTTGAGTGCACCGGCCATCTCCTCGGCCCGTGCGCTGGTGACGGTCAGGCGGTCGCCGCACGCGGTCGTGACGATCACGGCGGGGCCGGTCCTCGTCACGACGCCGTAGTTGCGCCTGCCCTTCACCTTGAGTCCCCAGCCGCCGAAGTCGTCGAACGGCTTGATCACGTCGACGCGGGCGCCCTCGATCTCCTCGATCCCGTACTGCAGCGCGGTCATGCCCATGTTCACCACCCGGATGCCGGACCGGTCGACGACCACCCGGAACCGGAGCAGGCTCACGATCAGCAGCCCCACCGGAACGAACACCGCGAGCGGCCACCATCCGCCGACGAGCAGGCAGACCGCGACCGCGGGCGCGACCCCGAGAATCAGGAGCAACACCAGCGACCCGACCGTGCCGAACCCGACCGTGTCCGCGACGGTCGCAGGGTCGTCGGCGCGGGGCAACCGCGGGTCGGGAGGATCGGTCGCGGCGACTCGGGGCCGGTAGTCGCGGAGCAGGGCGGCGCCGATCAGACCGACGACGGCGCCGATCACGACCCCGAGGCCGAGCGACCACAGCGGGAGTTCGGTGTCCGCGGGGTCGGTGACGTCGAGTTGGACGTAGAGCAGCACCACCTGCACCGTGAGGATCAGGCCGACCACGGACAGTCCGACGACGAGCATGGTGCGGCGCATCATCAGCATCGCCTGGGCGAGGGCGGCGATCGCGGCGCATCCGCCACCGAACAGGACCGTCACCAGGGCGAACGTCCAGGCGCTGGACATTGGGCTGGAGAAGCCGTCCGGCGAGGTGGTTGTCCAGTGCGTCGCGATCTGCGCCGGGAGCCGCGGTTCCCAGACCTTCGTGAGGATCACCCCGGACAGCGCCGCGATCACCGGGAGCAGTAGACCGAAGACTGCGCCTGCGGGGTCGACGACGCGCGAGGACTTCACCGGACGGGCCGTCGCCTGCCGATCAGGACGGCTGGCAGGCGCCCTTCAGGGAGCACGCACCGCAGGAACTGCCGCATCCACCGGTGTCGGCGGCGGGCACCGCCGCGGCGGCGCGGGCACCGAGCGATCCGCCCGTCGCCGCGGTGAGAGCGGCAGCCACGACGCTGACGAGGACGGCGCCGATTCCGAAGACTCCGCCGATCAGGATTCCGGCGATTCCGCCGATGACGAGGAGCCCGGCCGCGGCGAGCAGGGTGGGCCCTGCGACCTTGTTGGCCAGCGCAAACGTCTGATCGTCGCGCATCGTCTCGGGGGTGCGGACACCCGCCCACCGGTTGCGCGGGAGGCGCTCGGCGAGGCCTGCAACGGCGACACCGGAGACGGCGACGGCGAGCACGAACAGCACGACGGAGGCAATCAACACGTGACCAGGATACGGCGGACCCGGATGCGCAGGTGAGCCCGGGTGGGGTGAGGCTCTACCCTGGTTGTCGGTAACCCCTGATCCAGAATGTCAGCCAAGTAGATAGCGACCACAGTGACCGAGCACGTGCAGCCCGCCAACCCGACCGACGCGACCCCGCAGCACCGCTACACCGCGGAGCTCGCCGGCCAGATCGAGCAGCGCTGGCAGGACCGGTGGAGCGAGGAGGGCACGTTCGACGCGCCCAACCCGGTCGGCCCCCTCGCCGGCGACGTGCCCGCGGACAAGTTGTTCGTGCAGGACATGTTCCCGTACCCGTCGGGGACGGGTCTCCACGTGGGCCACCCGCTCGGCTACATCGCCACCGACGTGTTCGCCCGCTATCACCGCATGCAGGGCCACAACGTGCTGCACACCCTCGGCTACGACGCGTTCGGTCTGCCTGCCGAGCAGTACGCGGTGCAGACGGGCACGCACCCGAGGACCACCACCGAGGCCAACATCGGCAACATGAAGCGTCAGCTGCGCCGCCTCGGGCTCGGCCACGACGAGCGCCGCACGTTCGCCACCACGGACGTCGACTTCTACCACTGGACGCAGTGGATCTTCCTGCAGATCCACGACGCGTGGTTCGACAAGGAGGCCGGCAAGGCCCGCCGCATCTCCGAGCTCGAGGCCGAGTTCGTGTCGGGTGCGCGCGCCCTGGAAGACGGACGGGACTGGGCGTCGCTGCCCGTGACCGAGAAGGAAGCGGTCCTCGACTCCTACCGCCTCGTGTACCACTCCGATTCGATGGTCAACTGGTGCCCCGGTCTGGGCACGGTGCTGGCCAACGAGGAGGTCACCGCCGACGGCCGCAGCGACCGCGGCAACTTCCCCGTGTTCCGTAAGCACCTGCAGCAGTGGATGATGCGCATCACCGCGTACTCGGACCGTCTGGTGGACGACTTGGAGTACCTGGACTGGCCGGAGAAGGTCAAGACCATGCAGCGCAACTGGATCGGGCGCTCGCACGGTGCGCAGGTGAAGTTCGCCGTGACGGTCGAGCGGAGCGAGGGTGGATCCACTGCCCACGACGTCGAGGTGTTCACGACCCGCCCCGACACGCTGTTCGGTGCGACGTACGTGACGTTGGCGCCGGAGCACGAACTGGTCGACGAGATCGTCGCGGCCGCGTGGCCCGAGGGTGTGGATTCGCGCTGGACCGGCGGTGCGGCAACGCCCGCCGAAGCGGTTGCGGCGTACCGGAAGTCGATCGCGGCCAAGTCGGACCTCGAGCGGCAGGAATACAAGGAGAAGACGGGCGTCTTCCTCGGCACGTACGCGGTGAACCCCGTGAATGGGCACAAGCTGCCGGTGTTCATCGCCGACTACGTCCTCACCGGCTACGGCACGGGCGCCATCATGGCCGTCCCGGGTCACGACCACCGCGACTACGAGTTCGCCACCGAGTTCGGTCTCGACATCGTCGAGGTGATCTCCGGCGGCGACCTCTCCAAGGACGCGTACACCGGCGACGGCACGATCGTGAACTCCGACTTCCTGAACGGCATGTCCGTCGCCGACGCGAAGAAGGCCATCACCGAACGGCTCGAGGCAGACGGCACCGGCAAGGGCACCATCCAGTACAAGCTGCGCGACTGGCTGTTCGCGCGGCAGCGGTACTGGGGCGAGCCGTTCCCGATCGTGTACGACGCCGAAGGAAACGCGCACGCCCTGCCGGACTCGGCTCTGCCCGTGGAGCTCCCGGAGGTCGAGGACTACGCACCCGTGTCGTTCGATCCCGACGACGCGTCCTCGGAGCCCTCTCCCCCGCTGGCGAAGGCCGTCGACTGGGTCAACGTCGAACTCGACCTCGGCGACGGACTGCAGACGTACCGCCGCGACACCAACGTGATGCCGCAGTGGGCGGGCAGCTCGTGGTACCAGCTGCGCTACATCGACCCCACCAACCCGGACGTGTTCTGCGACAAGGAGAACGAGCGGTACTGGACGGGTCCGCGGCCGGAGATCCACGGGCCCAACGACCCCGGCGGCGTCGACCTGTACGTCGGTGGTGTCGAGCACGCGGTGCTACACCTGCTGTACTCGCGGTTCTGGCACAAGGTGCTGTTCGACCTCGGGTACGTCAGCTCGAGCGAGCCGTACCGCCGCCTGTACAACCAGGGTTACATCCAGGCCTACGCGTACACCGATGCGCGCGGCGTGTACGTGCCCGCCGACGAGGTGGAGGAGAAGGACGGCAAGTTCTTCCACCAGGGCACCGAGGTCAACCGCGAATACGGAAAGATGGGCAAGAGCCTCAAGAACTCCGTGTCGCCGGACGACATCTGCGAGGAGTACGGCGCCGACACGCTGCGCGTGTACGAGATGTCGATGGGGCCGCTGGACACGTCCCGCCCGTGGGCGACCAAGGACGTCGTCGGTGCGCAGCGTTTCCTGCAGCGTGCCTGGCGTGTGGTGGTCGACGAGGAGTCCGGCGCCGTGCGCGTCACCGGCGACGCCCCCACCGAGGACACCCTGCGCGCGCTGAACAAGGCGATCGCCGGTGTCAGCGAGGACTACACCGCACTGCGCGACAACACGGCCGCGGCCAAGCTGATCGAGTACACCAACCACCTCACCAAGGCGTACCCGGCCGGTGCCCCCCGCTCGGCGGTGGAACCGCTGGTGCTCATGCTCGCACCGCTGGCCCCGCACCTCGCGGAGGAACTGTGGTCGCGGCTCGGCCACGAGAAGTCGCTGGCGCACGGACCCTTCCCGGTCGCCGAGGAGAAGTGGCTCGTCGAAGACACCGTCGAGTACCCGATCCAGGTCAACGGCAAGGTCCGCAGCCGCGTGACCGTAGCCGCCGACGCGCCGCGTGAGGAGATCGAGAAGATCGCGCTCGCCGACGACAAGATCGTCGCACTGCTCGACGGCAAGGATCCGCGCAAGGTCATCGTCGTGCCCGGGAAGATGGTCAACATCGTCCTCTGACGCCCCTGCGGAGTTATTCGGCCCGCCGTGCCTCCTTCGCGGCGCGTGCGGCGGTAGCGAACTCCGCCATGGTGGGGAATTCGAGAGCGTAGGTGTACTCGTCGGAGGGTTCGGGAGTCGCGCCCCAGCCCGGTCGGTCGTGGCGGCGGTTGATCCACACCGAGGGCAGACCGTGGCGCTTGGCGGGCACGTGGTCGTGAAAGAGGCTCTGCGCCACATGCAGAAGACGCTCGCGGGGAACCGCGAGTTCCTCGAGCGCGCCGTCGAGAGCCTCGAAGTGGTTCGGCGCAGGCTTGTAGGCCTTGACGTCCTCCGCGGTGATGATCTTGTCGAACTCGACTCCCAGACGGGCGTTGCTGCCGGCGAAGCCCGCACGGTGGACGTTGGACAGGATGATCAGCTTGTAGTCCATCGCCAGGGAGGCAAGCGCTTCGGCGGAGTCGGGAAACGCCGGCCAGTCAGGGACCGATGCGCCGAGCCTGGCTGCCCATTCGTCGCTGACGTTCTTGCCGAGCGTCTCCCCCGTGCGGCGGAAGGCGTCGGCGAGGATCGCCGAGTACAGCGCGTCGGGGGTGTCGCGTTCGGCCCGGGCCTCGTTGTCCGCGTACGCGAGGAGCAGCTCCTCGTCGGTCAACGAAAGCCCGACTTCCTTCGCCCAGGGCGCGAGAACCGCGGCGATGCCGGCTTCCCAGTCGATCAGGGTGCCGTAGCAGTCGAAGCTCAGGGCGTCGTAATCGGCCAGATTCATGGTGTTCTCCTCGAGGT
Organism: Rhodococcus sp. USK10; assembly: GCF_019378875.1. Taxonomy (NCBI): domain Bacteria; kingdom Bacillati; phylum Actinomycetota; class Actinomycetes; order Mycobacteriales; family Nocardiaceae; genus Rhodococcus; species Rhodococcus sp. USK10. The sequence goes on along the minus strand of NZ_CP076048.1, from coordinate 4,355,375 downwards.
GTCGTCGCAGTGCCCTGACCAGGCGACTAACGCAGTATTACTGTTATACAGTACAACAAGGACTGCGGGAGGGTAGACGGTATAGCAGATATACTGCGTGGCGGAGGAGGGCGCTATGAGTCCAGTGCTGCAAACCCAGACCACCCGCGACGCGCTGGTGGCGGAGATCCGTGCCCAGATCCTCGGGGGTGCCCTCGCGCCCGGGACCCCGCTCACCGAGACGGGCCTTGCCGCCATGTTCGACGTCGCGCGCCCCACGGTGCGGTCGGCGCTGCAGGTGCTGACGAGCCGTCACCTCGCCCAGCAGTCCCAGGGTCGGTCGCTGATCGTTCCGGTTCTCGATCACGAGGACGTCCGCGATCTGTATTTCGTGCGGATTCCACTCGAGCTCGAAAGCGTCCGGGTCATCGTCGAGAACGGCATCCCCCTCGGCGAGGCGGAGCGGCAGCTCGAGAAGATGGAACAGATGCCGGCCGACGCCAGTTGGGCGGACCGAGTCGAAGTCCACTCGGCATTCCACGTCGCCATCATCGACGCCGTCGGCAGCAACCGCCTGAGTCGAATCTATTCGACACTGCAAGACGAAATGCAGTTGTGCCTGGCGCAGATCCAGAAGTCGTACCCGAATCCCCGAGATCTCGCGACGGAGCATCGAAAACTCCTGGACGAGTTACGATCCGCCGACCTCGATCGTGCGCAGGGTGAGATGCGCAGACACCTCGAGCGGGCGGTGGAGAACTACGAGAGCACCTGATCGCGTCCCGTTGGCGTGACGGCGATTCCGTAGGTCCGGATGGCGCGGTAGAGGGTGGTGCGGCTGATTTCCAGCTGTTGAGCGGCGGCCTTCTTGTTTCCGCCGGAGTCCTCGAGCGCCTTGACGATGGTGTCGCGCTCGGCCTGCTCAAATGCGGTGAGCTGGCGGGTCATCCGGCCGCGCCACTGCTCGGGGAGGTCGCCGACCGTGATGTCGCCCGCACTGCGGGTGTCGCTGGCAGTCTTCACTGCGGTGTGCAGTTCGCGGAGGTTTCCGGGCCATTGCTGACCGGCGAGCGCTTCGAGTGCGGCCGGGGTGAACCGCACCCGGGAGGCCGCGCCGAGGTCGTCGAGCATCCTGTTCACCAACGCCGGGATGTCGGGGCGACGGTGCCGCAGCGCCGCGAGTTCGATTCGCTCGGTGCAATGCGCGACCAGCGTCGCGTGCTCCGGTCGCAGATTCTCGACCGGTGCACCGGTGAGGATGACCCGGGCGCGCGCCGTGCGGAGGTCGTCGGCTGTGCGCCGGGCCAGGGCGGCCGGGAGCAGATCCACGGCTTCGATTACGACACAACCAGGTTCGGCGAGGCCGCGCCACACCTGTTCCGCCCACGTCCGTTCGCCCGTCTCGACGACCTCGGCGGCGTCGAACCAGGTGCTCGGCTCGCCGTCGTGCGGCCGGTACCCGCCTCACCGGTGACCAGGACGGACCCGGTCGCCGCAGCGGGGCCGGGCGGCAGCACCATCGATCGCCTCGTGAGCTCCTCGTCGAACGTGAACAGAGCGACGCCGCTTCCCGCGATCCGGAGCACCGATGCCGACAAGCACTGTCCCGTCGACAGACGGATGTTGCAGTTCGCCTCACGACCCATCGGCGCCTCGACCGCCAAGGCACGCAGCAGCGCGTGATCCGCCGGTTCGAGGATCTGCACCGCCGCGGTGTTCGCGAGCAGGATGTCGTCGCCGATGGCGATCACGGGGCGGGTGCGGGCACGGGCCGTCGCGCCCTGAAAGCTGCGGAAGATCCGTTGTTCCGCCTGACGCGATTCCTCGAGAAGCCGCTCCCCGATCTGCCGTGCCGAACGAATCACGAACGGCGCCACCAGGGGGCTGTCGTCCTCGCCGACGGCCGCGTACTGCGCACCGGCGGCCAGACGGTCAAGAACGTCGCGGGCCTCGACCTGACCCAGCTGTTCATCGGATCCGAAGGTGCGCTGGGCATCATCACCTCCGCGACGTTGCGGCTCCGCCCCACTCCCGCCGCCACGGCGACGTTCGTGGCGACCTTCCCCACCCTCGAGACCGGGGGTCGGGCGTTGAACGCGATCTTCGCCAGTGGTGTCACCCCGAGCATGATCGAATTGATGGACAACGCCACGATCAACGCGGTCGAGGACTACCGGCGGATGGACCTCGACCGCGAGGCGGCGCTGCTCCTGATCGGCCAGGCCGACGGAACCGACGCCCTCGCCCAGGTCGAACGGATGGCTGCATGTTGCGACGAGGCGGGCGCCGAACTGTCTGTTGCCACAGCCGATCCCGCCGAGTCTGACATGTTCCTGCAAGCGCGCCGGCTTGCCGGGTGGGCCACCATGGAGCAGTTCCCCACCGTCGTCGAGGATGTCGGTGTGCCACGCACCCGGCTCGCCGAACTCGTCACGACCATCGCGGAGATCTCCCGCGACACCGGAGTCCGCATCGCGACAGTCGGGCACGCCGGCGACGGCAACCTGCACCCGATGCTGCTGTTGCCCGACCTCGGTGAGGACGCCCGCCGCCGGGCGATGGAGACCGCCGACCGCATCTGCGCCGCAGCCATTGCACTGGGGGGAACCATCACCGGCGAGCACGGAGTCGGGGAACTCAAACGGGAATGGCTCACCCACCAACTCGACGACATCTCACTCGACGTGCAGGCCCGCATCAAACGGGCCCTCGACCCGGCCCTGCTGCTCAATCCCGGTCGCGGATTTTGATCCCGAGGACGACGGCGCCCTGCCCGGTGACGTCGAGGGTCATCGCACAGCTTCCCGGTCGCTGGGGTCGGTGGCCGAAACGGCCGGTGTCGTGTTCGTGTCGTCTCTTCGCCGCGGTACGAGAGCGGTCAGTGCCGCGCCGACGACGGCCGGGGCGGCGAAGGCCAGTAACTGCCAGGTGCTGCCCGCGCCGATGGTGACGAAGAAGCCGCCGTACGTCGGTCCGATGATGGCCCCGATGCGTCCGATTCCGAGTGCCATTCCGTTGCCGGTGGTCCGGCATGCGGCGGGGTAGTGACCGCCGATGAACGTGTTGAGCAGGATCTGGGTTCCGGTGGTGCCGACGCCGGCGAGCAGCACCAGCAGGTAGACGACGGCGGTGGGCGGGCCGGTGGCGATGAGGATCAGTGAGACTGCGGCGCAGAGGAATCCGAGTGCGGTGACGGGTTTGATTCCGTACCGGTCGGCGAGTGCGGCGCCGCCGAGGGCTCCGACTGCGCCGCCGACGTTCAGGGTCAGCAGGAAGGAGAGCGCGGCCCCGAGCGGGTATCCGGCCGACTTCATCAGGGCGGGCAGCCACGTCGCGACACCGAAGAGCACCAGCAGACACACCAGGGTCATGCCCCAGAACAGCAGTGTCGCGGTCGTCCGCTCGCTGCCGAACAGCGCACGCAGTCGGCGTTCGGGGTTCGCACCGGTCGAGGTGGCGGGCTCGGGTTCGAGCCCGTACCGTGCGGCGATCGCCGTGGCCGCGGTGGTGCGGCCGCGGGCGGTCAGGTAAGCGGGCGATTCGGGGAGATACCGGAGCATCAGGGGCAGGAACAGCAGTGCCGGAACCAGCCCGGCCACGAACATCGCCCGGAAACCGAACGTGGGCACGAGCCACAGGGACAGCACACCGGCCAGAATTCCGCCGATGCTGGTGCCGACGAATCCTGTTGCGACCGACCGTGCCCGGGTTCGAGTGTGGGAGAATTCGATCAGGGTGGCGGCGGCGGTCGGCATGAGGACGCCGGCACCGATGCCCACCGCCATCCGGCCGACCCCGAATACCGCGGGGGTGGGTGCGAGTGCGCAGATACCCATCGCGGCGGAGAACACCAGGACCGCAGCGAGGAGGGTGCGGCGGCGGCCCCAGCGGTCGGCGACGCCGGCGGCGACCAGCGCGCCGATCAGCATTCCCACGCCGGTGAGGGAGCCGAGCATGCCGACGTCGGTGGCGTCGAGTTGCCAGGGCGCGTAGGCGAGGAGGGAGGGAACGACGGTGCCGTACATCAGCAGGTCGTACCCTTCGAGGACCAGTGCCATCAGGCAGAGCCCGATGACGGGGGCGGTGGTGGGGCGGGCAGTCATGTGTACTCCGCTCGACCGGGCGCCCGACGACCGCGGCGCGGTATCGGGTGCCCGGATGTAAAGGGGGTCAGGAGAATCGGTCGGACAGCCAGGCGCCGATGTCGGCCGCGGCGAGGGCGGCCCCGGTGGGTGCGCCCTCGGCGATGGGTCCGCCGAAGTGGGTGCCGGCGACCCGGACGTGGGTCTTGTCCGTCGACCCGAGGGCATCGCACATGGTTTTGGCGTCGTCGGGGAAGCAGGCCTGGTCGCCGGTGAGTTCGACGAACAGGGAGGGGGCGGTCACGGCGGGCGCGCAGCGCAGGAAGTCGGCGTTGGTGCTGAGCCCGGACCAGGTCGACAGCCAGGCATCGGGGGTGGCGAAGCGGCCGAAGCCGACGAGTCCGTAGTTGGTCAGATCCGGCCGCCGGCCGAACAGCGACCCGTACGGGCGCTCGTTGGGGCTCAGCGACAGGTCGGTGAACCGCAGGTCCGCGTCGGTGCGGTAGACGGTGAGGACGCGGGGCACGAGGGCGGCGCGGCGGTCGGCGGGTTCGCCGGTGCGCTTGTATCGGCGGCGCGCGTCGGCGGCCTCCTCGACACGCTGCCGGGCGATCTCGTCGAGGCGGGCGACGCGATCGTGTTGCGCTGCCCGGTAGCGGGTGACGAACTCGGATGCATACGCCGAACTGTGCGGGGGTTCGGCGAATCCGTTGGCCGGATCGAACGGATTCAATGCGGGGTCGGCGGTCAACGGATCGGATTCGTCGACGACGGACGGGTCGATCAACCGGAGCAGCAGGGCGCCCTGCCCGGGGTGCGGGGCCATGAACACCGCACCGTCGGGCAGCGGCATCTGCGCCCCGGCCAGATCGATGGGTCGTCCGGCGGGAGTGTGGGTCAACCGCTCCGCCCCGGGCAGACCGGCCTGCTGGTGATAGAACGCGAACAGGGTGCCGCCGCCCGAGTGCCCCAGGGTGATGACGTGCTCGAAACTCTTCTCGCGCAAGAAGACCTGACCGGCCGCCGCATCGAGCAGGGCCTGCTCGTGCACCAGGGCGACGTCGTTGTTGACCGAGCGGGTGCCCTGCGTCCACACCGCGTAACCGCGGGCGAGCAGTTCGGGCACCAGCACGTGGTGCGTCAGGTCCTGGCGGGGGTGCATGAGTGCGACGACGGTGCGGGCGCCGGGGACGACCCGCAGCACACCGGTGACCTTCGCCCCGTCGCCGGTCGCGAGTTCGTGCACGGACGTGACGGTGCTGTCCGGTGCCTGCGCGGCGTCGATGTACCGGCCGGCGCCGAGCCGCCGGGTGTCCGTGCTCATCGCGGCTCGATCCGCATGGCGTCCTTGTCCCACTGGGTGATCCGGGACTGCGCCAGTCCGGCGACGCTGCTGTACCAGACGGCGTGACGGCAACCGGTGGCCCGCCGGTCGATGACGATGTCGGAGTCGGACACGATGCGGAAGTAGGGTCCGACGTGGTCGACGGTGACCGCCGGATCACGTCCGGCGACCTCCGCGACCGCGGTGTTCTCGGGGACGTCGAGGACGAACAGGGTGGTCATCGGGTCGCCATCTCCTTCGATTCCTGTTGCTGCTGCCAGGCGGCGGCGCGTTCGGTGATCAGTTCGGCCTTGCGGGTCAGCAGGGCGTCCATGCTGGGGTCGGGCCCGGTCACCACGTCGACGAGGGCGTCGATGGTGAGGTTGGCGTCGAGGTCTTCCTGCGGGGTGACCGGGCGCAGCGCCCGGGTGATCTCGATCATGTAGCCGTTGGGGTCGTGGGTGTAGATCGACTCGATCGTCTCGTGCTGGATCTGCATCTCCACCGGCCACGCGCTGCCGTCGAGGCGGCGGCGGTATTCCATCAGGTCGTCCTCGCTGTCGACGTGGATGGCGAGGTGCCGGGAGCGGATGAAGAAGATCGGGACGTCCTCGGCGAAGCGGGAGTACGAGTCACCCTGCGGTCCGCCGTCGAAGGGTTCGAGACCGAAGTAGTAGAAGAAGGCCAGCCGGTCGTCGTTGCCGATGTCGAAGAAGAAGTGGATGAAGTCGGGGTGTTTCTCCGGTCCCCACCCGGCCGCGCAGATCGAGTGGACGACCGGGAACCCGAGCACGTCGCGGTAAAACGTGACGGTGCCGGCCGGATCGAAGGTCGGATAGGCGACGTGATCGACGCCTTTGACGGTGTGCTGCAGTTCGGACATGGTGAACTCCAAGGGGTTCGGGGTTACTGACGGGCGGCGGCCGGTGCGTCGGCGCGGAGCAGACTGCCGGCGCCGGGGATGTCGACGGGGAGGTCGAGGGCGCGCAGCAGGCTGTAGGCGCCGGCGGTGGCGGCCGAGAGGACGGGCAATCCGAACTCGTCCTCGGCGGCCTGCACCAGGGGAAGCGACGGCATCTGCACGCAGGCGGAGATCACGAGTGCGTCCACGCCCTGCAGGTCCAGGGATCGGGCGGCGTCCATCACCCGTTCCCCGGGGATGCATCCGACCTCGGCGTTGTCGGCGACCTCGAGTGCGCGCCAGTCGTGGACCTGGATGCCTTCGGCCTCGATGTACGCGACGACCTGCTCGGCGAGGGGGCGCAGGTACGGGGTGACGAGGACGATGCGCCGGGCCCCGATCGCCCGGAGCGCTTCGATCAGCGCACCGGCACTCGAGCGGACCGCCGCCTCGGAGCCGCCGGTGGCGAGTTGTTCGGCGACCAGCCCTTCGACGCGCTGATGCTCACCCGGTCCGACCGACATCAGCGCGACCAGGCAGGCGTAGAGGACGGCGTCGACTCCGGCGTCGCCGAGTTCGAGAATGCACCGCTCACGCTGGGCATTCATCGCCCGCAGTTGCTCGGGCGAGACGGCCTGCATGCGCATCCGGCTGGAGTGGAACGAGAACTGTGCGTCGGCGTGCTGACCGAGCAGCGCCGGCATCTCCGTCTCGACGGTCACATTGGAACTCGGGACGACGAGTCCGATGCGATGAATGCCCATGGTGTGCCCTTCTGATGTCGATTTGTCGCGAAGCGGGGGAGTGAGCACCCCGGCGCGCGGTGATTTACGCTCATGCCGAGTATTCGACGTTCGCGACAATTCGTCAAGCCCCCACGTCCGGGCCCGTAGGCAGCGCCCGGGACGTGACTGCTCTCACAGCCTGCTCTTGACATGTCATCAGACACGTCGAATACTCGACATTGACGTAAGACGGTGTTGGAGGACGACCTCGCACCGGTCGGGAACTTCCACCTCATTTCGAAGGAGCGCAGAGGTAATGGCATATGTGATCGGAGTGGACGTCGGTGGCACGTTCACGGATGCGGTATTGGACGACAATGCCGGCACAGTTCTCGCCGCGAAGGCTCCCTCGACCCCGCCGGACTATTCGCAGGGCGTGATCGACGTCCTCGACGTGCTCGCCGAGCAACTGGGGTGTCCGGTCGAGGAGATGCTGGCGAACACACACCACATCGCGCACGGGACCACGTCCTCGCTCAATGCCCTGGTCATGGGGAACGTGCCGCCGGTGGGGTTCCTCACCACCAAGGGTCACCGCGACTCGATCTACATCATGAACGTCGAGGGGCGGTATCTGGGCAGCTCCCCGGAGCAGCTGCAGAACGTGATGGGGCAGAGCAAGTCTCACGGCCTGGTACCGAAGAAGCATGCCCTCGAGGTGACGGAGCGCCTGGACCGCGACGGCAACATCGTCGTGGCACTGGACGAGGATTCCGCCCGCGAGGCGATTCACGCCCTCGTCGACGACGGAGTGTCGGGCATCGCGGTCTCGCTGCTCTGGTCGTTCCGCAACCCGGCGCACGAGCAGCGGATCCGCGAACTCGTCCACGAGATCGACCCGACGATGTTCGTGTCCCTGTCGAGTGAGGTGAGCCCGCGTATCCGCGAGTTCGCCCGCAACGCGACCACCATCATGAGCACCCAGATCGGCCCCGGGCTGCGGGACTACCTCGGCGAACTGGAGACGAAGCTGCGTGACCGGAAGCTCGCCGGACCGCTGCTGGTGATGCAGAGCAACGGCGGCGCCGTCGCCGCCGCCGAGGCGCCGAAGAACGCGATCAGCACCGTCGGATCGGTGCTCACCGGCGGCGTCGTCGGAGCGTTGTCGCTCGGCACCCAGCTCGGGCACCGCAACATCATCGCCACCGACGTCGGCGGCACCACCTTCCTCGTCGGACTCGTCGTCGACGGTGAGCCCGTGCGCGCGTCCAGCACGATCATCAACCATCACCCGATCAACGTCCCCACCCTCGAGGTGCACGCCATCGGATCCGGCGGCGGCGCGATCGCCTGGGTCGACCAGGGCGGCAACCTGCAGATCGGCCCGCACAGCGCGCAGGCCGTGCCCGGGCCTGCCTGCTACGGGCAGGGCGGCACCGAACCCACCAACGCCGACGCGAACCTGGTGCTCGGGATCCTGCCCGAACGCGGCCTTCTCGGTGGCCGCAAACCACTCGACAAAGAACTCGCACGGGAAGCGATCCGCACCAGGATCGCCGAACCCCTGGGCCTGTCGATCGAGGACGCCGCCGCCGCGATCTACGCGGTGCAGAACGCCCAGACCGGTGACCTGCTCCGCAAGACCGTGGTCGAGGCCGGACACGATCCTCGCGACTTCGTGCTCTACGCATTCGGCGGTGCCGGCCCAGCGCACTGCGCCGCCTACGCCCGCGAGGTCGGGGTCCGCGAGGTCGTCGTCCCGCTCGGCCAGGTGGCCTCCGCGTTCTCCGCCTACGGTCTGGCGTCGTCGAACATCGTGCTCGCCGCCGAGCTGTCGGACCCGGCCGCGATGCCACTCGATCCCGTCCGGGCCGAACGCAACTTCGACCAGCTCGAGCACCAGGTCCGGGCAGCGCTCGACCGGCAGGGGCTGAAGTTCACCGGCGTGGAGGTCGAACGGGAAATCGACATGCGCTACACCATGCAGCTGGCGGAAGTGGCGACACCGGTGCCGGCCGGAAGCCTCGACGCCGAGGGAGTCGCCCGGGCGTCGGACCTGTTCGAGCAGCGCTACGCCGAACTCTACGGACAGGACAGCGGATTCCGGGAGGCCGGGATCCAGGCGATCACCTACCGGGTGCGCGTCACCGGCGTCCTGCCCTTCTCCCCCACCCTGCCCGAACTGAAATCCGCGGACTCGGCCGACGCGTCCGCCGCAAAGATCGGCACCCGCAAGGTGTGCCTGGACGGGCGGATCGGCTACACCGACACCGACGTCTACGACTACAGCACACTGCTCGCCGGACAGGTCCTCCAGGGCCCCGCGATCGTCGAGGTCCCCACCACGACGGTCGTCGTCCCGCACGAGACCACCGGCACCGTCGACCGCCTCGGCAACCTCAACATCGTCGCCCAGTAGGAGCACCCGAAGATGACCATGCAAATCCCCGGCGCCGAAATTTTCTCGAGCCGACCGATCGACCCCGACGAACTCTCACGCTCACTGCCGCCGTCGCTGCCCGTCCACAGCGTCACCCAGGAACAGATCGACGAACTCGACCCGCTGACCTACGAGGTCATCCGGCACCGGCTGTGGTCGGTCACCGACGAGATGGGCGAGGCCCTCAAGCGGATGTCCGGCTCCCCCATCGTCACCGACGCGAACGACTTCGACTTCGCGATCAGCGACGAGATCGGCCAGGAAGTCCAGGTCGGCCTGTACAACACGATGCTCGTCGGCGCCGTCGACCTCGCCATCTACTGGACCCTCCGGCACCGCGCCACCAACCCGGGCATCACCGAGGGCGACATGTTCCTGTGCAACGACCCGTGGGTCGGGGGCGGCCTGCACCAGAGCGACGTGATCGTCTACCAGCCGGTCTTCTACGACGGCAAGCTGTTCGGGTGGACCAGCGCCATCTGCCACGAACCCGACCTCGGCGGGTCCGGGCTCGGTTCGTTCGACCCGTCGGCGAAGGACGTCTTCTCCGAGTCGTTGCCCACCCCGCCGATCAAGGTGGTCCGCGACTACGAACTGCAGCGCGACGTCGCCGACGCCTGGGTGCGGCGGTCGCGGGTGCCGATGCTCGTCGGCCTCGACCTGCGCGCGAAGATCGGCGCCAACACCGTCGGTCGCAACCGTCTGCTCGCGGTGATCGAGCAGTACGGCGCCGACACCGTCAAGGCCGTGATGAAGCGGATGATGGCGGACGCCGAGGGGCGTCTGCGCGGCAAACTCGACTCGTTGCCGGACGGCACGTGGAAGGCCACCGGCTACCAGGACCAGTCCCATACCGGTGACCGCGGAATTCACAAGATCACCGTGGCGATGACGAAGACCGCGGACCATCTCACCTTCGACTTCACCGGCACCGATCCGCAGACCGGTGTCATCAACTGCACGTACGCCGGCATGCGGGGCGGCGTGATGCTCGCCCTCCTGCCGATCCTCGCGGGTGACATCCCGTGGTCCGCCGGCGGGCTGATGCGCTGCTTCGATCTGGTCTCGGAAGAGGGCACGATCAACAACGCCACGTTCCCCGCCGCGGTCAGCCGCGGTCCGATCGGTCCGGCCTGGCTGACCGGGACGCTGATCGCCGAGTGCCTGTCCCAGATGCTCGACCGCTCCGTCGATCTCGGCAAGAGCGTTCAGGCCGCGTGCTGCGGCACGTGGGACACCGCGGTGATCGCCGGTCTCGACGAGCGGCCCGAGCAGTCGGTGCCGTTCCTGAACATCATGATGGAACCCATGTCCGGTGGGTGCGGCGCCCGCCCGACCGCCGACGGCATGGACACCGGTGGCCTGTTCTGCATCCCGATGGGCCGGATCCCGGACACCGAGATGACCGAATTCCTCTACCCGCTGCTGACGCTGTGGCGCCGGGAGGAACCCGACTCCGGCGGACCGGGACGCCAGCGCGGCGGCGTCAGCGCCTCGATCGCCGTCACCCCGTACGGCACCAGTCTCCCGATGGGATTGGTCCTGGCGTCCGCGGGCAAGGCCGTCGCCCAGAACAACGGACTCGCAGGCGGTTACCCCGGCAACACCGGGGTGGAAGTCCTCGCCCGCGACACGGGCGTGGTCGAGCAATTCGCTGCCGGCCGCATCCCGGGCTCGCTGGACGACCTCGGCGGCGGTCGCGAATTCGGCGCCTGCTACGCCGAAAGCTATGTCGCCCCAGGCGAAGTGCTCTACATGCACTGGCAGGGCGGCGGCGGATACGGTGACCCCCTGCTGCGCGATCCGGCAGCGGTGGCCGCCGACGTCCGCGAGGGCAAGGTCACCGAACACGGTGCCGCGACCGTCTACGGGGTCGTCCTCGCCGGCGGTGACGCCGATGAGATCCGGACCTCGGATCGGCGGGACGCGATGCGCACGGAGCGCCGGGATCGCTCCGGAGGAACCCTGCCGGACGCCCCCGTGGTCGACCTCGCCGGGGCGCGCAGGCTCGACGACAACCTGGCCGAGGTCACCGTCGGAGACACCCGGGTGATCGCATGCGCCCAGTGCGGACGCCTCCTCGGCGACGAGAAGAACAGCACCTCCCTCGATCTGGCGCGGTTCGAGGGCCCGTCGTCGACGGCCGGTCCGCAGGTCACGTCCGATCCGTCAGAGTACGTCGACGCCCCCGTCGTCTTCCGGCAGTTGTGCTGCCCCGGGTGCTGGACGGCCGTCTACTCCGGCATCGTGCCCGCCGATCACCCCGATCACGCCCTCGAGGTGGCCCGGCTCCTGCCCGCGGTGGCGGAGCGGTGACTCTCCGGGTAATCGCACAATGGAGGGAAGGAGGACAGCGGTGACATTCTCGGACTGGGGCGGACGCCTCGTCACGTTCCCCGACGACCGGGCTGCCCGCTATCGCGACAGCGGGGCGTGGAGCGACGACCCCACCGGGCGACGGTTGCATCAGGTCGCCATCCGGTTCCCGGATCGGCCGGCGGTGATCAGCGCGGAAGGCTCGATGAGCTTCGCCGAGCTGGACAGGCGCACCGACGAGATCGCGGCCGGACTGATCGGGCTCGGACTCCGCCGACTCGATCCGGTGATCTTCCAGCTGACCAATCGGCTCGAGACGGTCCTCGCGTGGTACGGATGCATCAAGGCCGGGCTGGTCCCCGTCGCGACGCTGGCGGCGCACCGCATGCACGAGATCGGGCACGTCAGCCGCACGGTCGGCGCCGTCGCCCACCTCGTCGAGGCCGGACTGCCCACGTTCGACCTCGTCGACTTCGCCCGCGAGCACGCCGACGGCCACCCCAGCATCCGGCACGTCATCACCGTCGGAGACGGGGCGGGCACCGGGGAGCCGGACGTGATTCGACTCGAGTATCTCGGGGCCGGCGCCGATCCCGGTGCGGCCCGGGCCGCCGTCGAGGAGATCGAGGCGCACACCGATCCGCTCGACGTCGCTGCGTTCCAGCTGTCCGGCGGCACCACCGGTGTCCCCAAGGTCATTCCGCGGATCCACGCCGAGTACTGGAACAACGCCCGGATGTACGCGCAGCGCCTCGGGTGGGACCAGGACAGCCGGGTGGCGCACCTGATTCCCATCATCCACAACGCCGGAATCTCGTGTGGGCTGCACGCGGCGCACTCGGTCGGTGCCTGCCTGGTGCTGGCGACCGCCGATGCGCCGACTGCCTTCGAGTTGATGGCGGAGGCGCAGGCGACCGAAGTCCTCATCGGACACGGCCACTACCAGGCGGTGCTGGGCCCGGACTTCGACAAGGCGCGGGAAACGCTGCGTCGCGTCGTCCTGTCCGGTGCCAAGGTCCCCGCCGAATTGTTCGACCGCGTCGACGACGGGGCCGATCATTGGGCGGGCCAGTTGTTCGGGATGTCCGAGGGACTGTTCACGGTGACCCCACTCGACTCCCCCGCGCGGGCCCGCCTGACCACGGTGGGCACACCGATCGCCTCCGACGACGAAATTCGCATCCTCGAACCCGGCGGCGAGAGGGAACTCGCCGACGGTGAGGTGGGTGAATTGTGTTGCCGTGGGCCATACACCATCCCCGGTTATTTCGACGCGGCCGACCACAACGCGGCCGCCTTCACTCCCGACGGTTTCTACCGCACCGGCGACCTCGCCGCGATCACAGTCGTCGACGGCGGGCGCTATCTGTCGATCGAGGGCCGCATCAAGGACCTCATCAACCGGGGCGGTGAGAAGGTCAACGCCGAGGAAGTCGAACTACTCCTCCTCGAGCATTCCGGCATCGCGGATGTCGCGGTCGTCGCCATGCCCGATCCCCGCCTCGGGGAGAAGACGTGTGCGTATCTGATCGCGAGGGGCGGGGAAGATCTGCCGCTCACCGAGATTCAAGAGCACCTCGCGAAACTCGGCGTCGCCAAGTTCAAGTGGCCGGAACGACTCGAGTGGGTACCCTCTCTGCCCCACACGAACGTGAACAAGATCGACAAGAAGCGGTTGCGTGCCGAGATCGCGGCGAAACTCCGCGCCGAGGCGGACGCGCCCCGCGCGGTCGTGTAGGGCCCGCAGTGCGAATCGACTGCGGATCAACACTTTCGGGGCATGGCTGCACAGGCGTGCCCCGAAAGTCGTTCACCCCGTTTCTTTGGTGCCGGATTGACCAACCGACATATGCGTAGAATAATCAACACAAACGTCACACAGACTGGAGTCAGCCCATGAACCTCGAGCGAGTCGCAGTGATCGGCGGCGGCCCCGGCGGTCTCTACGCCGCAAGACTGCTCAAGCGCAGCCACCCGGACGCCGAAGTGACCGTCTACGAACAGAGTTCCCCGGACACGACATTCGGATTCGGTGTCGGTATGGCCTCCCGAACGCAGCGCAACCTCCGCGACGCGGACGCCGCGTCGCTGGACGCGATCGTGGCCGCCGCTCACCCGCACGAGATGTCGATGCAGGTCGGCAGCGAGGTCGCCCGGCTCGCGCACGGTGATCTCCTCGCGATCGCGCGCACGACGCTGCTCGCGGTGCTGCAACAGCACGCCCAGGACGCCGGCGTGCACCTGCGCTTCGGCGAACGGCGCGAGGCCGCGGACCTCGACGCGGACCTCGTCATCGCGGCGGACGGAATCAACAGCGCGACCCGCACGCAGCTCACCGACGAGTTCGAACCGCGAATCGACACCGGCGCCGGACTGTATCTGTGGTGCGGAACCGACTTCGCTCTCCCCAGCGCCATCTTCGTCCCGGTCACCACCGAACACGGCACGTTCGTCGCCCACGCCTACCCGTACGCGCCGGACCGCAGCACCTTCCTCATCGAAACCGATGAAGCCACTTGGCGGCGAGCCGGATTCGACGCGTCCACCGATCGCACCGCACCCCAGGACAGCGACGAGGTCTCACTGCAGTACCTCCAGGACGCGTTCGCGGAAACCCTGCAGCATCATCGGCTCATCGGAAACCGCACGAAGTGGATGCGGTTCCGCACCGTCGGCTGCAGACGCTGGCACAGCGGCAACGTCGTGCTCCTCGGCGACGCCGCCCATACCGCGCACTACTCGATCGGATCCGGCACCAAACTCGCGATGGAGGACGCCATTGCGCTCGACCACGCTCTGACGAGTGCGGCGAACCTCGACGATGCCCTGAGCGAATACGAGCGGGTCCGCCGCCCCGCCGTCGAACACCTTCAGCAGATCGCGCACCGCAGCGAACTCTGGTGGGAATCGTTCCCGCAGCGCATGGATCTGCCCGTCGACCAGCTGATGATCGCGTACATGACCCGGGCGGGCAAGGTCGGGCTGGACCGGTTCGCCGAGTCCGCGCCGGCGGTCGTGTCCCAGGGTCTCGCGAGTTACGCGAGCCGGCCCGCCGACACCGTATCCCCCGCCGACATCACGGACTGGATCCTCGCGCAACCACTTGCCCACCACGGTGCGGACTTCGCCACCCGGATCGCGCCCGCAGACTTGCGCGGAGCATCCACGACGGCAGCTGTCGCCGTCGAGTGTGCTACCGCCTGGGACGCGGCGGCCGACGCCGTCGTCGAGAACGCACCGCAGGCGGAGACGCTGTGGCTCACCGGACCGGACTCCCGCACCGCCGTCCTCAACCGGCTCGACCTCGCCGAACGGCTGCTCCGGGCCAGGTCGGCGACTGTCGTCGTCGAGGCCCCCGCGACCTACCGGGCCGATGTGGCGGCGGGCCTCGCGAGCGCACGAGCGCACCTCGCGTTCTTCACCGAACCGGCGGCCCTCGAACCCGAGCCGGTCATGTCCGGCACCCCGGCACCGGCATGACTGCGCGGACCGCATCCGGCTCGCACTATCCTTCGGGCATGACACGTGAGCAGGCCACGCCCAGCCGGCGAGGCCGCGGCAAGGCAACGGCCGGCCCGGCACCGCAGCCCACCGAGGACAGCGCCACCGGCCGCAACCCCCGCCGCGAGCTGGTCGAGAAACAGATCATGGAGCAGGCCACGCGCCTGTTCGCCGAGCGGGGATTCGCCAGCACCACCCTGCAGGACATCGCCGACGCCACCGGTCTGACCCGGCCCGCCCTCTACCACTACGTGGCCAACAAGGACGAACTCCTCTCGCGGCTGGTCAGCGAGAGCACCGAGACTCCCGCCGCCCTGCTGCACGAGATCAACGAGCGCACCGAACTCGGCCCCACCGAGAAACTGCGCGAAATGGCGGTCGCCATCGCCATGCACCAGGGCGAGAACCCCGACCGATTCAGGCTGATCATCCGGTCCGAAGCGGAACTTCCGGAAGACATCGCGCGCAGATACCAGCAGAGCCGACGGCACGTGCTGAAGGAATTCATCACCGTCATCGAAGACGGCATCAAAGCCGGCGAGATGCGCCCGGCCGATCCGCGGACATCGGCACTCGGCATCATCGGCATGCTCAACTGGATCGCCTGGTGGCACCAGCCGGGGAAAGAGGACGACGACCGCGCCGTCGCCGCTCAACTCGCGGACATGGCACTGCGCGCCGTCGTTCACGAGGAGTCCACCCCGACCGGACTCGAAGGACCCGCACGGGCAATCGCACTGCTCCGGCAGGACCTCAACTACCTCGAACGACTACTCGAGAGCACGCCGAACAGCCCCAGCGACGACGCGGACGGCTGAAAGCCACCGCTCGCGCATTCAGCGAGGTGACGGCGATCAACAAGGCTGGGCCGTCTGTTCACGGTATGCACGTGGTGGCATTCCGTAGGTCTCCTTGAAGAGCTTGGAGAAGTGGGAGGAGTTGACGAGTCCGTAGCGTGCACAGATCGCGCCGATGCTTTCCCCGCTGAGATGGATGTCGCGGAGGTCGTGACGGCACTTCTCGAGTCGTCTGTTGCGAATCCATCCGGCAACGGTGTGTCCGGCTGCCTCGAAGGTCTTCTGCAGGTAGCGGGTGGAGACATGGTGTCGGGAGGCGACAAGGGCAGTGTCGAGTGTCGTGTCGTCGAGATTGTCTTCGATGAAGGACATTGCGCTGCGCAGCAGGGCGGGTTCCTGTGCGCCGGAGGGCGGAACCTCCGCGTGGAGTGCGGCGATGAGCAGGTCGACGATGGCGTCTTCGAGGACGCGTGATGATGTCGACACGGTGTCGACATCCACGGCGTCGTGCAGGTTCGTCAAGAATGTCGAGACCAGTGCGCCCATCCCGGCGCCGCCGTGGATACGGCATGCGGACAGCGCGTGCAGATCCTGGGATGCGATGCGGAGCAGACCCCGGGGAAACATGAGGACGAACATGCTGAAGTGCCGGGTGAAGTGCAGTTCGTACGGACTGCTGGTGTCGTAGATCGCGAAGTCACCAGGAGTCAGGTGTGCCTCCCGGCCGTGCTGAACGAGCCTTCCTTCCCCGGCAAGTTGAACGCCCACCTTGATCATGCCGGGATCGGATCTTTCGATCGTGGCAGGCGTTCGACGGACCTCGATCTGCTGTCCGGTCACCTCGCTGAGGTGGAGTGCGCCAAGCGATGTGCTGCGGAGTCTGCCGGGTAACGGGTCCGCTCCCTTTGGTGCGGTTGAGCGGACTTCGAGGGGAACGAATGCCTCGGAGACGGCATGTTGCCAATGATCGAATGGGATGGGCTCGCATTCGGCCTCGACGCAATCAGCCGGAAGCACAGGTATCTCCTCACGAATCAATTCGGTTGTCGATCAGTCGTCGAGGCTTCAATCGCGGTGGTTCGGTTGCGGGCCGCGCTCCATCTCCTCGACTGTGTCGCTCCATTGATAACCGAATCTTCGGTTATTATACAAGGAGATGTGCGAACAGTTGTTTGGACTGGTGCGCACAGGGGTATCAGCCGACGGTCGCTGGTGCCGAGCTGTCTGATGTAATGGATGTGTTCATATGTGTTGTTTCGCACCAACTTCCGGAGGTCCCCGGATCAAGTCTCGAGATCGGATCTTGACAACGGGTGATGAATCGGGCGATTGTCATTACTGACCGAATGGACGGTAAATATCGCGTCCTGAGCACACTCGTCGCCACGCGCGAGACCGAATGGACCGTCGCTCGCGGCGGTACCACCGAGAAGGGACTATCTCATGAGCCTGAAAGTTGTGGTCTGTTACGGGCGACCCGACGACCCCGATGCATTCGACGCCTACTACCGCGACACCCACATGCCGCTGGCACGCACCATTCCCGGCCTGGTGGACTTCACCTGGGGCAAGTGCAGTTCGTTGGAAGGGGATGAGCCGCCCTACTACGGCGTCGCGAGCCTGCGCTTTGCCGACGCGAAGGCGCTGCACACCGCCCTGACTTCCGAGGAAATGGCGGCAGCAGCAGCGGACGTACCGAACTTCGCCACCGGAGGGGTGACGATGTACACCCAGGAAGAGCAGTCGGTCGTCACCGCGTGAAGGGCTTCGGCCGGGCTCCTGCCCTGTCGCAGGGGGTGCCCGGCCGATGCTCAAATCCACGCGGGCGGTCGGTGGCGGCGAAGTCGATCACCGAGGCGAGCGTCGCAGGCCGGCGAGGTAGGCGGCGGCAGCATCCGACCAGCCGGGCGGCAACGGCCGTGTGTGCACATAGTTTTCGCAGATGGCGAGGACCTCGTCGATGTTCGGTCCCCCGTCCAGCAGAGGGCGGATGAGGCCGTGCTCGGCGCACGTGGCGACGGCGGGTGCGAGTTCGGTGACGGCGTCGTCCGATCGTCCCGCGGCGTGCAGTGCGCAGGTGAGAAGCAGACGCGCACGCAGTTCCGCACGTGGCCGGGCGGTTTGCTGTGTGAGGGTGAGCAGTTCGTGTGCCAGCGTGATGGCCCGATCGGTATGGTCCGGGTCTGTGTCGGCGAGCAGCAGCCTGATCGTCGAGTCGGTGTCGAGTTCGGCGGTGATCGTCGCGATGCCACCGGAGGCCGTCCCGGCGGGTGGGCGCCCACCGGGACGGTGTTCGGTGATCAGACCGGCGCGGATGCGTTCGTTCTCGATCCGGGCCGCCAGCCGCGGCAGAGACAAATGGGCGGCGATCTCAGCGCCTTCGTGCAGTCGCTGTTCAGCCGCGGCCCGGTCGCCGCGCAGGGCCTTGATCCGGGCCCCGGTGCCGTAGGTGGCGAGCATGAAGTCCACGACACCGCCCTCGGCTCCGAGTTTGTGACTCTCGTCGAGGAGTTGTTCGGCGTCGTCGAAGTGGCCTTGCTCGTACAGCAGGTCTGCCAGGATCGCTCCGGCCAGCCGCAGGGCGTGCGAGGAGCGGCCGCCGATCTGACGAGCGAGTCGTTGCGCGGTGCGGAAGGCCTCGTGCGCGGCGGTGGTGTCGAGTTGCTCCATCGCTGCGATCCCGGTGAAGCACGCCCCGTACATCACGCTGAAGGGTCCGGTGGTGCGTTCGTGATACGGGGCAGCCCACTCCTGCCAGCGGCGCGCCGCAGCGAAGTCGAAGGTGTAGATGGCCTGGAATGCGGCGACGTTCGCGGCCGCGGAGACGACGAACGGACCCAGCGCCTCGGGCCTGGCGAGGCATTCGGCGATACGTGTGTCCAGGCCGTCGACATGGTCGGCGAACAACTCACTGACGCCCTGGACGAGAGAGACCTCCGCAAGCAGATCGGCCGTGTCCCCGTCGGTGGTGCGACCGTGCTCGAGAGTCGATTCGGCGCTGCGGAGGGCATCCTGGATCGGCCGCGGCGGGTGGTGCAGCAGGACATGCGCCCAGGCCACCGCGATCTGCAGGCGTGGGCGGGCGTGCACCTGCTCGGGGGCGAGTTTCGCGGTCAGGCCCAGCAGGGTGGCCATCTGGGAGTGTTCGATCAGCAGCATCCCTTTGGCCTGGACCAGGTCGGCGGCGGTGTCGGGGTCGCCGGCGGCGAGGGCGTGGTCGACCGCCTCGCTGAGCATGGTGTGCTCGGCGAACCACCGCGAGGCTGCCGAATGCAGGTCGGCGACCAGGTCGGGGTGGTCGCGTTCGAGCCTGCGACGGAGGAAGTCTGCAAACAGGTGGTGATACCGGAACCATTCCCCGTCGTCGTCGAGTCTGCGGAGAAACAGATCGCGCCCTTCGATGTGTTCGAGCATCGCCTGGCCGCGGGGAATGTCGGCCAGCCGGGCGGCCAGTGGGCCGCAAAGTCGTTCAGTGATCGAGGTCCGCAGGAGGAAGTCGAGGATGTCGGGTTCGAGGGTGTTGAGGACGTTCTCGACGAGATAGTCACCGATCGCGCGGTGCCGGCCCGACAGGTGCGCGATCAGCTCGGTGGGGTCGTCGCGGCCACGCAACGACAGCGACGCCAGTTGCAGGGCCGCCACCCATCCGTCGGTGAAGGTGCGCAGGCGGGCGACGTCGTCCGTGGCCAGGGTGAGACCTGCCAGGTCGACGAGGAAGGACCGTGCTTCCTCGTCGTCGAAGCGGAGGTCGGTGGCATCGATTTCGACCAGTTCGTCGAGGACGCGCAGCCGACTGAGCGGCAACCCGGATTGGCTGCGGCTGGTCACCACGACCTGCAGGTGATGGCAGCTGTTGGACAGCAGGAAATCGAGGGCACCCAGGGTGGTCGGATCGGTGATGCGGTGCCAGTCGTCGATGATCACCACGAGCAGTTCCCCGCTCTCGTGGATGTCGTTGATCAGTGAGGTAAGCACATACCGTTCGGCGTCGTCACCGTGTTCTTCGAGGGCTTGCCCCAGTTCGTGGGCCAGAGCGGGGCGCACGGTGCGAATGGCCTCGATCAGGTGGGCGAGAAACCAGACGGCGTTGTTGTCGTCGGAGTCGATACTCAGCCACGGCACCGGGACGCCGCCGGCGGTCAGGTCCTCACGCCATTGGGCAGCGAGGGTGCTCTTACCGAAACCGGCGGGTGCGTGGATGAGGACCAGGCGTCGGCGCTGCCCGGCCCGCAGCCGGTCCAGTAGGCGCGCCCTGGCGACGAGGGCACGGGTCGGGGTGGGAGGCCGGAACTTCGTCGAGGCGCTCGGTGGCACGACGGCCGCCGGCGACGGTGACGGCAACGGCGAGGAGGCGACCGGAGCCTGGGATTGGAAGGGTTCGCGCGATCCGGTGAGGTCATCGGGCAGTGCCATCTCGTCGAGGGGAAGTCCGAGGTGGCGTTGGGCGTCACGTAGCAGGTCAGCGAAGTCGGCGACGGTGGCGGGACGCCCGGCCGGTTCGCGGGACATCGCCTGTTCGAGCGCGGTACAGACCGTCTCCGGGACGCCGCAGGGCCGAAGGTCGGGGATCGGTTCACCGGTGATGCGCAGGAACTGGGCGACGACGCGTTCACCGGCCCGCCGTTCGAACGGGGAGTGGCCGGTGAGCAGGCAATAGAGGGTGACTGCGAGGCTGTATACGTCCGACGCGACCGTGGGCGGTTGGCCGGAGAGGACCTCGGGGGCGGTGTAGGCCGGGGATCCGGCCACGGTGCCGGCGGTGGTCTCGAAGCCACCGGTGACCCGGGAAATGCCGAAGTCGGTCAGCTGCGGCTCCCCATACGCGGTGACCAGGATGTTGGCGGGTTTGACGTCGCGGTGCACGATGCCCGCGCGGTGCGCGAGGTGCAGGGCGCCGGCGAGCTTGATTCCGACCGTGAGGACGTCGGACACCGGCAGTGGACCATGCTCGCTGATGCGGGTGTCGAGAGAGGCACCGGGGTGATAGGGCATGACTATGTAGGGGCGGCCATGGGAAGTCATCCCGGTTTGCAGGACGTCGACGATGTTCGGGTGCCCGGACAGCGCGCCCATGGCCTGCTGCTCGCGCAGGAACCGAGCGTGCTGGGCCTGGTCTGTGTCCTCGGTGAAGAGCACCTTGATCGCCACGGTCCGGTGCAGCGCTGGTTGCCGGCAGCGGTAGACGATTCCGAAACCGCCGCGACCCACCTCGCGGGCGTCCACGAACCCGGCCTCGGCGAACTCGTCCTCGAGCGTCGGGCCCGCATCGGCCTGGGTCGGCTCCGGATCGGCTGGGTGGGAAGATATCTCACCCGTCCGACGTCGCCGTGGATGGGGGCGCATCTCTCCTCGACCATCGCTGTGCACGAACGGATGTATGGGCGCACCACAACGACCCAGCGGCCGTCCTGGCTCGACCTACTGTCAGTATGCGCGTAGCGGCCTGTCTGCAGGCGAACTCGCGCAGTTCTGCCCGCCGGCCTGTTCGCCTTCCGCACCGGGGTGGGCGGCCTGTGCCCGGTATTCGCGGGGGGAAATGCCGTACGTGGTTTTGAACAGTTTGGAGAAGTACGAGGAATCGAGCAATCCCCACTGGGCGGCGATGGTCGCGATCGGTGTGCTGCTGTTCCGGGGTTCAGCGAGGTCGCGGCGGCAGTGTTCGAGGCGGCGGCGTCGGATCCATTCGGTGGCGGTGGTCCCTTCGCCCTCGAAAATCTTCTGCAGATAGCGAGCCGAGATATTGTGTGCGCGGGCGATCATCGCCGAACTCAGCTCGGAATCGTAGAGCCGCGCGTCGATGAACGACTTGATCTGCAGCACCAGGGCGGCCCGGTGTGTCTCCGGGGGCACATTCGACTCACAGCCGAGTTGTTCGGACAGTGCCGCGGCGAGCAGGTTGAGGACCCCGTTCGACAACTGCTGATTGGCGGCGAGTTCTTCGACACCGCGAAGTTGTTCGGCAATACCGACCAGGAACTGTGACACCAGTCCGCCGACGCCTCGGCGGCCGGAGACTCGGCGGGCGGTCATGTCTTTCATCGCATCCGGACGCAGGTGGATCAGCTCGCGCGGGAACATCACCACCAACTGTGCGAAGTCCCGTTCGAACGAGACCTGGTAGGGGCGGCGGGTGTCGTAAATGCTGAAGTCTCCCGGGGTCAGTGCGGCTTCGCGGTCATCCTGGCTCAGAACGCAGTAGCCGCGGATCTGCATGCCCAGTTTCAGATACCCGGGATCGGACCGGCGGATCGCCTCGGGGGTCCGGCGAACCTCCACCGCTCCCCCGGTCACCTCGGAGACCTGCAGTGACCCGATGGCTTCGGACAGCAAGTTTCCGGTGAAGGCGGTCGGGGTGTGCGACTTGGCGTCCAAGGGCACGAAAGCGTTGGACACCGTCTCTCGCCAGGCGTCGAATTGCTCCTGTGCGGGAAGGTCGTTGAACGAATATATGGAAGTCACGGATCAGTCCTCATTCCGCAGCCTGGCCGCGCAGCGCTGACAGGTTCCGCGGCGGCTGGTGTAGCTCGTCACCCACGCGGCGGGAAGCTCCGCTCGTGGCATCGTCGAGGACTCCATACCTGTTCCGGAACAACATTTTTGAAAATCACATCCGGTGGGGCCCTCTGACGGAACGATAGACGCATCGGTGACGGGGCTTTGTCCACCGAGCGCAGAGACTATCCATATTGCGCAAAGACTTTGTCGTTCGGGCCGTCTCGAGGGCTGTCAAGACTTGGTCAAGGTAGAGGAGGGGGGGTGGCCGTATCGCTTGCGGTACTCGACCGAGAACCGCCCGAGGTGCCGAAAGCCCCAGCGATAGGCGATATCCGAGACCGAGTCGTAGCGCGGATCGGCCGTGATCAGGTCTTCGTGCGCGCGCTCGAGGCGGATTCCGCGCAAGTACGTCATCGGTGAAGAGCCGATGTACCGGGCGAATCCGTCCTGCAAGGTCCGCACACTGACGCCGACCAGGTCGGCGAGGGCTCGTACGGTCCAGGATTCCTCGGGATGAGCGTGCATCGCGTCGAGGGCCGCCTTGACCGTTCTCGGCCGGGCTCCCGGCCCCCGGGTCTCGAGCAACTCCCGGTAGTCATGGTTCGACGCGAGCAACAAACCGCTGGTCAGAGCCTCGACGAGGGGGCGCGAGACCAGCGGCGAGTAGAGCATGCTGTGGTCTTTGTCCAGGTCCGCGACGAGGGTTTTCACCAACGCCAGCCAGCTGCTGACCTGCGGGTTCGATAGGTCGAGCACCGGGTCGAACGTCACTGGCCCCCGTGTGGGCCGCCCGAGAATTCCCTGCAGTTCCGCCTCGAGATAGTCGCGGTCGAATTTGATGCCGTACTGGACGCCGTCCGCGCTCCAGTGCGAGATTCGGGTGGGCCGGTGCGGGAGGTAGATGCAGGCTTGACCGGGGGCGAAAATCATACTCTGACCGGCGGATTCCGTCTCGTGACGTCCGGCGAGTGGGATGGCGACGTTGTAGGCGTTGCCGAGTTCGCCGAGATCGAGGCTGACCTCCACGCCGTAGCTCAGGCGCCCGACCGTCAGCGGTCCGAGTTCGACCAGATGCAGCGACATGTCCATGTGCCCACCCCGGCTGAGCTGGTTCAACCGGTGCGGAAAGTAGGTGCCTCCAAGGGCTGCCTGCGCATGGTCGGGATCCGTGGCCTCGAACGCGCGGACCTCACGCTCCTCCGGCGCACCAGCTGCCTCACCCGCCGCGCTCGGCGACTCCTGCATCGTCCCTTCGCCTCCAATCCCCCAGGCTACGCGCCCGCCCGCTCGTCTCGTCCGGACGCCGAATCCGTCGGGTCCACACCAGATCTTGGCAGGTGAGACCACCGTCGAGGCACGATACCGACCACGTAGCTGTGGAGACCGAACAAAACGGACGCGCGCGGGCCCATTCACGGAGAGCTGCGTGCGTGATCAAGTCGGTGTGCGGATTTCTCCAACTATCCGTGCGCTCTATTGCATGACGGGGTGGCGCGGGCGTGTACATACTCGTGATGCGGGTCACAACTGACCACAGTAATCGGGTGCAGACACCCTCGAGCGCATGAAACAAGCGCAATCGACTCACCCAGAAATCCCGTGTCACACACACCGACGCGTCCGACGCGTCAGCAGGAGGAGACCTTCCATGAGCAAGCGAATCGCCATCGTCGGAGCCGGCACCGCCGGCCTGCACCTCGGTCTGTACCTGAACGAGAAGGGCATCGATGCAACGATTTTCACGGATCGTCGCCCCGAGGAGTACGCGAACATCCGGCTGCTCAACACGGTGGCGCACCATTCGGTGACCATCGACCGTGAGGACGCGCTCGGGATCGACCACTGGCCGAACGACGGCTACTTCGGTCACTACTACTACGTCGGGATCCCCGGCATGCCGATTCGTTCCTACGGGGACCTGGCCAAGCCCAGCCGCGCGGTGGACTACCGAATCCTGCAGCCGCAGCTGATGCGCGACTTCGAAGAACGAGGCGGCAAGATCGAATACCGGCCGATCGGTGTCGAAGACCTCACCGGCCTGTCGGACGAGTACGACTTGGTCGTCATCGGTACCGGCAAGGGCGGGCTCGGCACCCTGTTCGCCCGCGACGAGCAGAGCTCGCCGTTCAGCGAGCCGCAGCGTCAGCTGTGTGTGGGTCTCTTCAAGGGCATCGCGCCCGCCGAGACCCGGGCCGTGACCTTCTGCATCTCCCCCGGAGCCGGCGAGATGATCGAGATCCCCACCGTCACCTTCAGTGGCGACGCCACCGCCCTGGTGTTCGAGAACCACATCGGCAGCGACCTCGAGGTCCTCGCCCACACCCGCTACGAGGACGACCCGCGGGCATTCCTCGACCTGGTGATCGAGAAGCTCGAGCAGCACTACCCGATCACCGCCGAGCGCCTCGACAAGGAGGAGTTCGACGTGGCGAACAGCCACCTCGACATCCTCCAGGGCGGTGTCACTCCCACGGTCCGCCACGGTCACGTCAAGCTGGACAACGGCAAGCTCGCCGTTCTGCTCGGCGACGCGCACGCGACCGTCGACCCGGTCCTCGGCCAGGGCGGCAACATGGCTTCGTACGCCGCACACGTGCTCGGCGAGGAGATCGCCGGCAACGAGGTGTACGACGAGCTGTTCTGCGAGCGCGTCGACGCCCGCCGCGCCGGCCGAGTCCTCGGCGCCACTCGCTGGACCAACTTCATGCTCAGCAACCTCAAGGAATTGCCGAACCACTTCGTCGAGTTCCTCGGCCGCGTGATGATGGACCGCCAGCTCGCGGACCGGTTCACAGACAACTTCAACTACCCCGAAAAGCAGTGGGACATCTTCTCGAGCCCGGAGAACATGGTCGCCTGGATCGAGGCGAACGAGACCGGTGCAGAGGAGTCCGAGCGCCCTTTCGCACAGACGGGAGCGCAGTCATGACCAGCGCGGCCGACGCTCCCCCCGCGCCCGAGGTTGTCCCCGCACCCGTAGAAGTCGCTGCTGACGCGAAGCAGTTCCGCAGCTCCGTTGCCCTGTTCGCTACCGGTATCGCGGTAGTGACCATGCAGGATGGCGACGGCAACGTCCACGGTGCCACCATCAACAGCTTCACCTCGATCAGCCTCGATCCGCCGACGGTGATGATTTCACTCAAGCCCGGATACGCGCACGAGCTGATCAGCAAGAGCGGCTGGTACGGGGTGAGCGTGCTCAGCAAGAGCCAGCAGGAGCACTCTCGCTACTTCGCCGGCAGCCGTGACAACGACTGGCATCCCCAGTTCGTCACCGGCGAGAACGTTCCCACCCTGTTCGGCAGCCTCGCGCGCTTCGAATGCAAGGTCATCGACACGATCACCGTCAACGACCACACCCTGTTCCTTGCGCGGGTGGCCCGGTGCGAATCCGAAGACGGATCACCGCTGATGTTCTTCGCCAGTACCTACCACCAGCCGGTTCTGGGCGAGAGCTGACGTCAGTAGTCCCGGGCGGCCGCTGACGCGATTTACCCACAAACACCTGAGATACACGGAGAAACCATGAAAACGCTCGAACGGAAGATTTACGGACACGGAGTGCTGATGATCCTCAGCACGCTGATCTTCGGGTTGTTCCTGTGGATGAACCTCGTCGGCGGCTTCGAGATCGTTCCGGGGTACATCATCAACTTCAACATCCCCGGAACCGCGGAAGGCTGGGCGAAGGCCCACGTCGGGCCGGCACTCAACGGCATGATGGTGATCGCCATCGGCCTGGTCCTGCCGAAGCTGGCGTTCCCACTCAAGACCGCCAAGAAGCTCGGGTACATCATCGTGCTGGATGGCTGGGGCAACGTGTGCTTCTACTTCTTCAGCAACTTCGCCCCCAGCCGCGGCCTGAGCTTCGGCTCGAACCGCCTCGGTGAGACCAACATCTTCGGCGTCCTCGCTCTGGCACCGGCCTACGTCTTCGGTGTCCTGGCGATCGGTGCACTGGCGATCATCGGGTTCAAGGCCCTGCGGCAGACCGACGCCGAGGATCGTGCCATCGAATCGGCAAATGCCTGAGATCACCTTCACCGAGCGGATCCGAAAGCTCGGGTCCCGCTTCACCGCCCCTCGACCTACCCAGAAAGAACTCGCGATGACCACTGCAGACACCCTGCCCGGCGTCGGCACACCGCTGCCGGCCGGGACTCCGACCCAGCTGTTCCTCAACGGTAACTGGCAGCCGGCCTCCGACGGCGGCGTCTTCACCAACATCAACCCCGCTACAGAACAGGTCCTCGCCGAGGTGTCGGCCGGCACCCCGGACGACATCGACGCTGCTGTCCGCGCGGCCCGGGCCCAGCTCGGCGGCCAGTGGGGCGCGACCCCCGGCGTCGTGCGCGGACAGATCCTGAACAAGATCGCGGATCTGATCGAGCGCGACATCGAGATCCTCGCCACGCTCGAGGCACTCGACGTCGGCAAGCCCGTCGGCCAGCCGAAGATGCTCGACGTCCCCAACGCAGCCGCCACGTTCCGGCACTTCGCCGGCTGGGCCGACAAGGTCACCGGCAGCGTCATCCCGACCGCCGGGTACTTCGGCAAGCCCACCCATTCGTTCACCGTCCGGGAACCGGTCGGCGTGATCGGGGCCATCGTCCCGTGGAACACCCCGCTGATGATCGCCGCATGGAAGCTGGCTCCGGCACTTGCCTGCGGTAACACCGTCGTGGTGAAGCCGCCGGAGGAAGCACCGCTGTCAATCCTGCACCTGGGCAAGCTGCTCGAGGAAGCAGGACTGCCCGCGGGTGTGGTCAGCATCGTGCCCGGCAGCGGTGCCGTCACCGGCAACGCGCTCGTCGAGCACCCCGATGTCGACAAGATCAGCTTCACCGGATCGCCTGCGGTCGGCCGGCTGATCCAGCAGCGGGCGTCGGCCACGTTCAAGCGCGTCACCCTCGAGCTCGGCGGCAAGTCGCCGCAGATCATCCTCGACGATGCCAATGTCGAGGCTGCAGTGCAGGGCACCGCGATGGGCCTTTTCTTCAACCAGGGCGAGGTCTGTGCGGCCGGCACCCGGGTCTTCGTACACCGTTCGCTCTACAACGACGTTGTCGAAGCCCTCAGTGGAGCGGCTGACGCACAGGTTCTCGGCGATCCGTTCGATCCGTCCACCACTCTCGGTGCGCTGGTCAGCGCCAAGCAGCGGGACACCGTCCTGTCCTACATCGAGCAAGGCAAGAAGGAAGGTGCTCGGGTCGCGGCCGGAGGTTCCCGGCCCGATCACTCCGGGTACTTCGTGCGGCCGACGATCTTCGCCGACGCCAACAACGACATGACCATCGCGCGGGAAGAGATCTTCGGTCCCGTCGGCACCGTCATCGCCTTCGACGATCCGGAAGAGGCGATCCGCCTGGCCAACGACACCCAGTACGGTCTCGCAGCCAGCATCTGGACGCAGGACGTGTCCCGGGCACACACCCTGGCCCGCCAGGTGCGTGCCGGTGCGGTGTGGGTCAACGGCTGGGCCGCCATCGACCCGGCACTGCCCTGGGGCGGCATGAAGACCTCCGGCATCGGCCGGGAACTCGGCTACGCCGGCATCCTCGCGAACACCGAGGAGAAGGTCGTCACGATCGTCCTCTAGTCCGATCGGCTGGTTGACCCCTGCCCTGCAGCGGTCAACCAGCCGAATCCCGAAATCCCCTCTGCCCCTTCGGAGTAGCAATGAACACCTACCACGCCCGAACCGACCAGCCGTGTCTACAACTGAAAGGCGTGGTCAAACGGTTCGGCGACACCACCGCGGTGGGCGGGGTGGACTTGCAACTGGCCACCGGGCGGGTGCTGGCCCTGCTCGGACCCAACGGTGCGGGCAAGACCACCACCATCGAGATGTGCGAAGGGTTCAGTGCGCCGGACGAGGGGGAGATCTCCGTACTCGGATCGAACCCGTGCACCGACGCCGATGCCCTCCGCCCCCGCATCGGGGTCATGCTGCAAGGTGGCGGTGGCTACCCCGGGGCCCGCACCGGGGAGATTCTGCGGACCGTCGCCAAGTGCGCGGCGACTCCCCTCGATCCTGACTGGTTGTTACGCACGCTGGGCCTGACCGACGCCGTCCGCACCCCCTACAAACGTCTGTCCGGCGGCCAGCAGCAACGCCTATCGCTCGCCTGCGCGCTCGTCGGCCGCCCCGAACTCGTGTTTCTCGACGAGCCGACCGCGGGACTCGATCCGCAAGCGCGCCACGTGGTGTGGGAGCTGATCGACAGCTTGCGCCGTGACGGTGTCACCGTCGTACTCACCACCCACCTGATGGACGAAGCGGAAGCTCTCGCCGACGAGGTCGTCATCCTCGACCACGGGCGAATCGTCGCCGCCGGATCCCCGGGCGAATTGGTCCGGCGCGGAGTCGAACAGCAGGTGCGCTTCACCGCACTACCGGGCCTGGAGCTTTCCACGCTGCGGGCGACTCTCGCGGGCACCCACCGGGTCGACGAAACCAGCCCCGGCTCCTACCTGGTCGAAGGCCATGTGAGCCCGCAGTTGTTGACGACCATCTCCACCTGGTGCACTGGGATGAACGTGCTCATGACCGAATTGCAGGTCGAGCAGCGCAGTCTCGAAGACTACTTCCTCGACCTGACCGGGCGGGAGTTGAGCTACCGATGAGCACCCACACCCCCGGCATGATGTTCACCGCCGGCACCTTCGCCCCTGCACCGCGAAGAAACACCGCCCCGGCCATGCTCGCCGCACTGACCCGACTCGAAACAACACTGCTGCTCCGCAACGGCGAACAACAGCTGTTGACGATGATGCTGCCGGTCACCTTCCTGATCGGGCTGACGGTCCTGCCGATCGGAACTCTGCAGGACCCACGTGTCGACACTGTTTTCCCTGTCGTTCTCGCGGTGGCGATCATGTCCACCGGGTTCACCGGCCAAGCCATCGCCATCGGCTTCGACCGCCGCTACGGTGCCCTGAAGCGGCTCGGCGCCAACGCCATCCCCAAATGGACAATGATTGCCGGCAAGAGCGCCGCGGTCGTGATCGTAGTCGGCCTGCAAACGTTGCTACTCGGCAGCATCGCGGCAGTCCTCGGCTGGCGACCGAACCCACTGGAGCTACTCCTCACTGCTGCGGTGATCATCGTCGGCACCGCTGCTTTCGCAGCGCTCGGGCTGCTGCTCGGAGGCAGCCTACGTGCCGAAATCGTTCTGGCGCTGGCGAACATCCTTTGGTTCGTGCAGCTGGGATTGTGCTCGATGTCGACGCTACCCGGCACCTCTTCCACGGTGCAGAACCTGGTCGAGCTCACTCCCGCCGGCGCCCTCGCCGACGCGCTCCACCAGGCGAACGACGGCAGGCTCGCGCTGTCGGGCCTCATCGTTCTGGCGGTGTGGGCCTCTGCTGCAACAGCATTGGCGCGACGGACGTTTTCCTTTTCCTGACCTTCTCGTGTTCGACCGAGCCTTACCGCGACCCGTTCATCTGGGAGAGATGCGATCCGAGGTCCACAGGAGTGTTCGGAATCGTCGCACAATCCGAGCGCAGAATGACAAGACGTGACTACGTCGGATGGCACAGGATGTGAGTGCAGTCACAAAGCGGAACGTGTGTGTCCTGCACCTCGGCACGGCACCGGTACCGCTCGATCTTCGGACACCTCGGACAAATTTTCCGTGGATGCACCGCAATGCATTCGGAGATCGCCGAATCCCGTCGGACTCCACCCCTTGCTACACCGCGACCGGTTCGATACACGAGCCGGCGAACAGATAAGGAGATGAGATACATGACCGACAAGCTGAAGTTCTTCTCGCAGGAGTGGTGTGACGCCGCACGCGAGGCTGTCAACGCCAACCCCGACGTTCTCGCCGGGTTCAAGGACGCGTCGTCGTTCACCAACAAGATGGAATTCGGCGTGATCAGCCGCGACGACGTCGCGAGCCACCTCGAATTCAAGGAGGGCAAGGTCGTCTCCTGGTCGCCGCGCGTCTTCGACCAGAGCGAGCTGTGGCTGGTCATCAACGGCAGCTTCGAAACCTGGCAGACCGCGGCCGCCGGCGAGGAAGAGGGCGGAAAGCTCCTCATGAAAGGTCTGATCAAGTTCGCCAAGGGGCCGATGTCCGCGGCGATCGAGAATGCCGGCGCCCTCAACGCGTTCCTGCGTACCTGGGGACAGATCCCCACCGACTGGGACGTGTAATCGACCGCCGTCAATTCGCTCACACCAGTTAGCCCCTCGCGCGGGACTCATGTCCCTGCTGGAACGAGTCCCGCGCGGGTCCGAACCGTCATCGAACACCATGCTTGGAAAGGCCTTGACCCATGACAACCGTCGAGAAGGGCTACGCCGTCACGATGTACGACGGCCAAGACGCCAACGGCGTCGCCGGTATCGTCGGGATGCTGCTCGGGCAGAATCTCGAGAACTTCCCGTCCCGCGTGAAGTTCGCGCGCCGCATCTCCCGGCCGGTGGCGATCTACAGCACCGACACCGAGACGGCCTGCACCATCATCTTCGGCAGTGACGAGGCCGTCGTCTACAACGACATCGTCGGGAAGCCGGCCGTCACGGTCATGGCGTCCGTCGATCAGATCCTCGATGTCTCCCAGCTGCCGATGAAGGCCGGTGGCCTGGTGCCGGTCGGATTCTTCACCGGCCGGGGCATGTCCGTTCTCGGGGAAATCCTGAAACACAAGCTCGTCGTCAAGGGGCTGCTGACCCATACCGTGACAGCGCTGCGCACGATCGCGTTGGTCTCGGTCGTCGACGCATGACCGCGCTCTCGGGCCGAGGGCGCCCGTCAAGCCACGCCCTCGACGACCGCACCGACGTCTTCGAATTGCCGTACGTCGGTGACCCCGAGTCATTCGAACCGGAACCGCCGCGGGCGTCGGCGAAGATGAACGTCGCCCGCGGGCTGCTCGTGCTCGCGTTGATCCCGATCGGCGCGTTCTACCTGTATCCACGGATCTACGACCTGACCGCGACGCCGTACCGGCTCGATCAGGCGGTGGTCTCGGCGGGCAATTACAACCCGGCCCTGGACCAGATCGTCGAGCACGAGAAGGTCACTCTCGCCGCGTTCGATTCGCTCGAAAAGATGAAGGCCTCGCTGGCGAGTGTGCTGAGCACCGACACGGCGGTGACCGCGGAACTGAATACCTTGACCGGGCAGATCAGCGGCGATGTCCAGGCGACTCTGAATCAGGCTGGGGCGAACGTGACCGACCTGGTCGCTTCCCTCGACACCTTGACCGCGCACATCAATTCGCTGCAACCCGCGGCCGATGGTGCCACTGCGGCCGTTACCGGTAACCGGGCCACCTTGGATGCGATCCTCGCCGACGCCCGCTCGACCGCCGAGAAGGTCCACAGCGCCCGTCTGTCCGCGGAAGAATCCGCCAACGATTTGTCCGGAAAGTAGGAGATGTACCCGTGATTTTCTTCGGACGCCGTGGCGGTCCGGCTCGATTGGTGCTGTCGGTCGTCGCGGTAGGCGTGCTCGGCCTGCTCTCGTTCGTGGTGTTCAACCTCAACACCCGACTCGACAACCAGCAACGGGCCAACGAAACGAGTATCACCGCCTCCTCGGCGATTGTCGATGTGAACGACCGGCTGACCAATCAGCTGCAGCAGCTGACCGAGCTCACCCACACCGCGCAGACCGCGCTCGACTCCACGGCGGCGCTCGGCCCGTTGCTGGTCAAGCTGGACGAGGCGATCTCCCCGGCCGCGCAGATGCTGGCCAGTAACACCGAGGGGGCGCAGCTGACCAATGAGCAGTTGACGAACATTCAGGGCATCCTCGGCGAGGTTCAGAACACCGTGTTGCCACTGGTGGAATCCGCCCGCGCCTTCGGTGATCAGGGACAGCAGCTGTTGGCGGTCGTGCAGGGACTCGTCAGTGACCTGCAGGGATCGGTCGCTGCGGCGCAGACAATCAACCAGATGCTGCCGCTGCCGGGCTGATCGACCTTCCCCTCCCCTGTGAACCGACAACCGATCGACGACTGGACGTGACATGAAGATGGGCACCGACCTGCCGGACGAGGCATATCCACGCCGCGGCCTGGCCCGATTCCAGCGTTTCGATGTTCCCGCATCAGCGCTGCCGTACCGCAAGGGCGTTCTACCGCAACGCTCGGATGTACCTGTGACCGCCGCCACGGCCTCGAACGGATTCACTGTGGCCACCGAATGGATGGGCCGGTTGGCCGCGGTCCTGGCGCTGATCCTGTTCGCCTTGGTCCTCATAGCCATCCACAAAGGCCAGCTCGTTCAGGACAGTGCCCGCACCATCGTGGACAACTT
The DNA here is from genome assembly GCF_019378875.1 of Rhodococcus sp. USK10. Classification (NCBI taxonomy): domain Bacteria; kingdom Bacillati; phylum Actinomycetota; class Actinomycetes; order Mycobacteriales; family Nocardiaceae; genus Rhodococcus; species Rhodococcus sp. USK10. Next base: position 4,322,536 of record NZ_CP076048.1, on the reverse strand, counting down.
CCGGACGACAAACGGCTACTTCGCCGACCGCGCCGACTTGACTGCGCCGGCAACCGCCCGCAAGCAGCTCGACGAACTCGCGGGGGTACTCGCGGATCTCAACACCGCCACCGCTACCGATGTCGACCATCTCGCGGCGCTGCTGCCGGACGCGCGGGCATTGCTTGCTGCGGGGCAGGGTGACACCGCGATCGCCGGGCAGCTCGAGGGTGTCGCCACCACTCTGCAGGGATCGGCGGCGTCCTTGCACGAGATCTCCGGGGACGCCAACACCACGGTCTCCGCTGTCAACAACGAACTCACCACGGCCATCGACCTGGTCAACCAACTCAACGGTGAACTCACCCGCACGACCAACAAGCTGGCGCTCATTCCCGCCCAAGACGCCATCATTCCTGCACCGGGAGGCAACTGAATGATCACCAAGAAGGCATGGCTCGGGGTTGTCCTCGGTCTCGGCGTGGCACCCGCGGTGTTGCTGTGCGCCGTCAACGGGTTCCTTCCCGGTCTCGACGACGTCGTCGACCCTCTTGGTCGGCCATCTCAGCTCAGTCTCGAGGTCATCGACTCCGCCGGCCAGTTCGACACCCTCACCGGCATCCTCGTTCCCAAGCACGCCCAGCTCTCCGGAGACATCCAGACCCTGGGCCCGTTGGCCGACGACCTCGAGGGTCTCACCGACAAGGCCGGTGAACTCACCGGGCAGGCGAAAACTCTCAATTCCTCCACCGGTGATGTCAGTACGATCGCCGGTCCGCTTCCGGAGCTCGTCGCGAATGTGACCGGTCGGGCCAATCAGGCCGCCCCCACTGTCGCTGGACTGTCGACCGCAGTCGGGTCGGTGACCACCCAACTCGAGGCCGTCAACGACAGTTTGACCGTGGTCGGAGGCACTCTGAGCACGCTCGGCCCGAAGGCCAGCGCCATCGCCGCGACACTGGCGAACGTGGAGGAAGAAGCACGCCACGTCCAGGAGTTGGGTCCCGTGCTCGCGGTAGTCGGGCCTCCGGTCAACTCCCTCAACCTTCCAGCACTCGGTGTCGCAACCACTCCCACCCCGTAACGCTCGCCGCGGCCACCCGGCCGCACACGAGTGAAAGGCAGAACACAGACGATGTTTCGGCTCTCCTGGGCAATTGCCGCAGCCTTCACCATCGCGCTCCTGTGTGGCATCTTGATCGTCACACGCGACCTCGCCATCACCAACGACATCTTCAAAGACGGCGTGGTACAAGCGCAAACGGTGGACAAGACCACCAACGACGCACTGGCGGGAGCGAAGGAACTTCCCCCCGCCAACGCCGCCATCAACCAGGGCCTGCCGGAGGTGGTGGGAGTCCTCGATTCCCTGACCCGCGCCGACCACACACTGGGCGATCTCGGCACCCAGCTGGCCTCCCTCGGTGACGCCCTGTCGGCCGCCGACGCTCCCCTGGTCGGCATCATCGACGCCGGCGCCGCTGCGACGGACCAGGCCAATGCTGCCGCCGTTCCGGCAGAACAGATCGTGCAGACCCTGGCCGACGCCGACGGCAAGGTACAGACTCTGAGTCCGCTGCTGGATCAGTCCCTCGCTCTCGGGCAGGAAATCGACTCGAAGCTGCGGATCGCGCTGATCCTTCCTGTCATCGGGGAGTAACCGGGGCGGTAGCGACGGAATCTCGCTCGTGCTCGTCGGAGGAGCACGAGCGAGACCGCACCTCGTGCGGAGCACCTCATGTATCAACCATCCGAAGTACGACGGAGAACGACATGGACCCCTACGACCAGGCCCTGCTCGAGCACACCCTGAGGTGGTGCAACTACGGGGGCGGCGACGAGCACATTTTTCCCGAGTTCGGTCTCACTCCCGAGATGTTCTACCGTCGTGTCCTCACCGTGGTCGACAGCCGCAGCGAACTCGAGTTCCCCGCCAAGCAGTACCTCCGGGCGTACTGCTCCGAGAAGGTCACCAGTTCCGCTCGCCGCCGCAGGACCCACCCGTTCGGACTCTGACCGCGGGGCAGCCACCCGCCCTTCCCGGCCCCGGTCGTCTGGTACGTCAACACCGAGATCGGTGCCCGCAATCTCTCACCCGGAAACCAAGAAAATGGAGGTGGAAGTAATGGAAACCCTGCAGAGGAAGATGGCTGGGCACGGCATCTTGATCCGTGAGTCTTTCGGCGCAAACCCGGTCCTTCAGGTCCGGGATAGCCGATCTGGTTCTGTCGGACCGTGTGGCTAGTGTCTGGGTCATGGCGGGGAGGGTGGTGAAGCGGGCGTTCAAGTACCGCTTCTATCCGTCTGCGGTGCAGGCGGAACAGCTTGCTCGGACGTTCGGGTGCACCCGGTATGTCTACAACCGGGCGTTGGCCGAGCGGTCGCGGGCCTGGTCGCAGGAGCAGCGAAGGGTGACCTATGCGGATACCTCGAAGATGCTCACCGGATGGAAGCGGGACGCGGAGACGGAGTGGTTGGCGGAGCCGTCGAAGGGGCCGTTGCAGGAGTCGCTGCGGCAGTTGCAGGGTGCGTTCGAGAAGTTCTGGCGCGGGCAGTCCCGCTACCCGCAGTTCAAGAAGAAGGGTCGGTCGAGGGATTCGGCGACCTACTTCTCGAACTGCTTCACCTACCGGGGCGGGCAGATCCGGTTGGCCAAGCAGTCCGAACCCCTGGATATTCGGTGGTCGAGGCCGTTGCCGGAGGGGGTGACACCGTCGCAGGTGACGGTGTCGCGCAATGCGCGTGGTCAGTACCACATCTCGATCCTCGTCGAGGACACGATTCCCGAGCTCGAGCCGGTCGAGCGGGTGGTCGGGCTCGATGCCGGGATCACCAGCCTCTATACGCTTTCGACGGGGGAGAAGATCACTAACCCGCGCCACGAGGGCAGGGACCGTGAGCGGTTGGCGAAGGCGCAGCGGACGCTGGCCAGGAAGCAGAAGGGGTCCCGGAACCGGGCCAAGGCCCGACTGAAGGTCGCGAAGATTCATGGCCGGATCGCCGATCGGCGGCGCGACTATCTGCACACACTCTCCACTCGATTGGTGCGCGAAAATCAAGTGATCGCCATCGAGGATCTGAGTGTGCGGAACATGGTGAAGAATCGGTCGTTGTCTCGGGCGATCTCGGATGCGAGTTGGTCCGAGTTCCGGTCGATGCTCGAGTACAAGGCCGACTGGTACGGGCGGCGGGTGGTGGCGGTCGATCGGTTCTTTCCGTCGTCGAAGACCTGCTCGGTGTGCGGGGAGATCGCCGGGGCGATGCCGCTGGATGTGCGGGAGTGGGCGTGCCGGTGCGGCGCGGTTCATGATCGGGATGTGAATGCGGCGAGGAATATTTTGGCCGTCGGACTGGCGGTGGCAGCCTGCGGAGACGGTGTGAGACCGCCCCGCACCTAACGTGCGGGACGGCAGCTGTCGGTGAAACAGGAACCTCGGGACGTGAGTCTTGAGGGGAATCTCGGTCGTTCACGGCCGAGAGGACGTCAAGATCTTCTCCACACTGATCGCGGGCTCGTTCTGTGGGCGAAACTCCTCGGAGGATCGGCATGATGGTCATCGCGGCCGCATCGGTCATGCCGCACACCGGTTTGCCCGCCAAGACTGCGAGAAGTCTCGGATGGATCGTCGTCGCCGACGGTTGGGCAAACGTGCTGTTCTACTTCGCCTCGAACTTCACCGAGAACCGGTCGCTGAGCTTCGGCCCGAACAAGCACGGGAAGCAGAACATCTTCTCGACCATCGGACTGCTGCCCGCATACGTCTTCGGCGTACTCGTCACCGTCGCGATGCCGATCATCGGATGGAAGGCCTTCGAGAATCACCAGACGGCGAACAAGATCCTCGAAAAGATCCGAGACGCTACATCCGCGACCAACGGGTCGCGGGATGCACGAGTTCAGCATCCAACAAAGACTAAGGAAACGATTATCGTGGATCCTCTGACGACTTCACTGGTCAAATCGAGCTTCAAATCCATTGGTGCGACTCCCGGGGGCGAAAACGCATTCGCGCAATCCTTCTATGCCATTCTGTTCGCCGCCCGCCCCGAGATCCGCCAGTACTTTCCGGCGGCCATGGACACGCAACGCGACCGCCTGATGCGCGCTGTCGGGTACGTCGTCGAGCGGCTCGACTCACCGGAGACCGTACTGCCGTTGCTCGCGCAGCTCGGACGTGACCACCGCAAGTACGACATCTCCGATGACCATTACGAAGTCGTGGGCGAAGCACTGGTCACCGCACTGGCCGGCTTGGCCGGTCCTGAACTGTGGACCGATGAGACCGAACGCGCCTGGCGTAGTGCGGTCGAACTGATCGTCACCACGATGACGGAAGCCGCGCACGGCGAGCCTGGACCGCCGACGTGGGTGGGCACGGTGCTCAACCATCGCCGCGTCCTCGATGACCTGGCGATCGTACGACTTCAACTCGACCAGCCGATGCCTTATGCTCCAGGCCAATACGTCAGCGTACAGATACACAGCCGCCCGAAGATGTGGCGCTATTTCTCATTTGCGACACCACCCAACTCGGACCGAATCGTCGAGTTCCATGTGCGACGAGTATCCGGCGGCTGGGTGAGCCCGGCGATCATCGGAGAAACCCGCGTCGGCGACACCTGGTTGCTCGGCGCCCCGCTCGGTGGCCTGGGCGTGTCGCAGAACCCCGAGCGGAGTCGACTGATGGTCGCCGAGGGAACCGGGATAGCGCCATTGCGAGCACAACTGTTGGATATGGCCCGTCTCGGTGACAATCCACGAACTCATCTGTTCGTCGGGTGGTACCTACCCCTACGACCACTACGATCTTGACGTGCTGTGGGCACTGTCTCGGACGAGTCCGTGGCTCACCGTCGTCCCCGTCGCAGAGAACCGTGACAATCCGTGGTGGTTTCCGGGAATATCCACGGTTCCGGCGGGGATGCACGACCGAGTCACCGGCCAAATCGGACGCGTCGTCGCCGAGTACGCGGACTGGGCCGACCACGACATCCAAGTCGTCGGCGCACCGTCCATGATCCGCACCACCAAGTACCGGTTGATGGCCGCGGGCATCGATTCTCGCGACATTCACCACGACCCGCTGTATTGAAATAGTCCTGACTGATGCTCAGATACCTACTCGAGGCGGTGCTGGTCCTGGCCGGCGTCTCCCGAAATGGTGGCTATATCTGCCTCGACGATGCCGCCGCCAGTGGGTCGACCTCCGAATCCTCCGCGGCTCCGATCAACTGACGTCGACACCGACGCTCGGCCCTTCAGATGCGCGCGAGGCCTTCGGCCGCGGCCTCGGTGGCTACGAGGGCGGTCTCGGCCCACCACCGGTCGCTGAGGACTTCGACCTCCACGAGTCCCCGATAGCCGGCGCGCTCGCACTCGGCGACGAATTCGGTCATGTCGATGCAGCCCTCGCCGGGCATGCCGCGGCTGCTCAACTCACCGTGGATCGGGGTCACCCAGTCGGCGAGCTGGACGGAGAACAGCTTGTCGCCGGCCCGGGCGATCTGGTCTGGCAGCGCCGCGTCCCACCACACGTGGTACGAGTCGATCCCGATCCCCACCAGGTCGGAGTCGATGGACTGGACCAGGTCGTTCGCCTCCTGCAGCGACGTGATGACGGATCGGCTCGACGCCATCATCGGGTGCATCGGTTCGACGGCGAGCCGCACCCCGGCCGCTCGCGCGTAGGGCTCGAGTTCGGCGATGCCGTCGCGGACCTGTCTGCGGGCGTCGGCGAGGTCACCGTATGCGGCGCCACACACGAGGTAGAGGCAGTCCGCGTTCAGGGCGTGCGCTTGATCCACGGCAAGCCGATTGTCGTCCATGGTCTTTCGTCGCAGCAGCTCGGTCGGTTGAGGGAACATCCCGCCGCGGCAGACGCTGCTGACCCGCAGACCCGACTGCCGCAGCCGGGTGGCCGCCGCGGTCAGGTCCAGGTCCTCGAGCACGTCCCGCCACAGGCCGACGCCGCCGAACCCCCACTTCTCGGCGAGGTCGGCGACTTCCGTGAATCCCGATCCCTTGATCGTGACGGAGTTGAGGCTGCACCGCGAGAGGTCCATGTCAGCGGATCCCGTGCACCGCGAAGTACGCCGAGGCGCGTGCAGCGGTGAAATCGGGATCGGTGAACAGGCCGATCGCGTCGGCGGCGCGGACCAGTTCGGCGAGGTGCGTCAGGCTGCGGCCGGTTTCGAAGCCGCCGATCATCCGGAAATGGTCCTGCTTGCCGCCCAGGTACGCCAGCCACGCCACGCCGACCTTGTAGTACTGCGTCGGTGCGGCGAACAGTAGCCGGCTCAGGGTTTCGGTGGGGCCGAGGATGTTCCGGAAGCCCTGCTCGTCGCCGTCGTCGAGGCGGGCGAACGCGGCGGACGCGAACGGGCCGAGCGCGGCGAACGCCCCGAGGAGCGCGTCGCTGGTGTGGGTGCCGTCGCCGGCGATCAGGTCGACGTAGTTGTAGTCGTCGCCGGTGAACACCCGCACACCGTCGGGCATCCGAGGCCGTAGGGCGATCTCGAGCGCCGGGTCGAGCAGCGACACCTTGATGCCGCGCACCCGTTCGCGGTGAGCGGTGATGATCTGCAGGACGGTGTCCATCGCCGCGGTGGGATCGGAGAATCCCCAGTAGCCGTCGAGTGCAGGATCGAATACCGAACCCAGCCAATGCAATACGACCGGCCGGGTGGCGGCCGACAGCACCGCGTCGTAGACGGAGAGGTAGTCGTCGGGGCCGCTCGCCGCCCGGGCGAGGTGCCTGCTGGCCATCAGCACCACCTCGCCGCCGGCGGATTCGATCGCCTCGATCTGCTCGAGGTAGGCGTCGCGGATCTCCTCCAGCGTGGGCGAATCCGTCTTCAGTTGATCGGTGGCGACACCGACGACGACCCGGCCGCCGACCGACTTCGCGTCGTTGAGGGTGCGGACCGCGAGTTCGCGCGCGCCGGCCCAGTCGAGCCCCATACCGCGCTGCGCGGTGTCCATCGACTCGGCCACCCCGAGTCCCAGCGACCACAGGTCGTGGCGCAGTTGCAGGGTGGCGTCCCAGTCGATCTGGTCCGCGGAGTTCTCGGCGGACGCGCGTAGCTGATCGGCGACCACGTGCGAGGCCGCGTACACCGCCCTGCTGGTCGGCGCCGTGGACCGAGTGTTCAGCCGGGCGGGCTCGCCGAACGCGAGTGTGCGGGTGGAACCGTCGGAGGTGGGAAGGGCGATCGAGGCCATACAAACTCCTGAAATCGTTTTCTTGCCGAACTGAAACCCACCATATACGCTGATGAACATCGAGGTCCAGGTTAAATATGGACCAGATTTCGGAATGAAAGCATTTTCTAACGCGTTGCAGGGCCCCATGGTCACCTCGCCGCGCGGCATCGGAAGGGAGCCACGACGTGGGCGCAACAACACAGGTCCCGGGGGTGACGACGCTGAGCGGCAAGGCCGCCATCGTCACCGGCGCGGCCGGAGGAATCGGATCCGCCATCGCCAGGGCGCTCGCGGCGCAGGGCGTCGTGGTGGTGGGCGTCGACGCCGACCCGAAGATCACCGAGGTCATGGACGGGATCGGCGGGCACGGGCTGTGCGGGGATCTCACCGATCCGGCCTTCAGTGCGTCCGCCGTCGACCTCGCTCAGCAGGTGGCCGGGAGTCTCGACATTCTGATCAACGCGGCAGGCATCCAGCTGCGGACGCCCGCGATCGACGTGGAGGAGGACGGCTGGCAGCGGCTGGTCGACGTGAACCTGTCGGCCGTGTACCGGTTGACCCGGCAGGCGATGAAATCGCTGATCGCGTCGGGCGGCAGTGTCGTCAACATCGCCTCACTGTCCGCCGACCGCGCGGTGCCAGGCATCGTGCCCTACGGTGCGACCAAGGCGGCGCTCACTCAACTCGGCAAGGGACTGGCCGTCGAACTGGGGCCGCAGGGCGTGCGCGTGAACACGATCGCGCCGGGCTACATCGAAACCCCGATGACCGCCGAAGTTCTCGGCCAGGAGGAGTTCCGCGCCCAGAAGCTGAGCCGGATTCCATTGCAGCGGTTCGCCGACGGTGACGACGTCGCCGACGTCGTACTCTTCCTCGTCTCCGACGCCGCCCGCTACGTCACCGGCGTCGTGCTGCCCGTCGACGGCGGGTACTCGATCACATGACCGAGGCAACGACGATTCCGTCGGTCACCCTGAGCAACGGGGTCGTGATGCCCGCCATCGGATTCGGGGTGTTTCAGATCCCCGACGACGCCACGGACGCGACCGTCCGGCACGCACTGGCGGCCGGGTACCGGGCCTTCGACACCGCTCCGATGTACGGCAACGAGCGCTCCCTCGGCCGCGCCCTGACCGATTCCGGTGTGCCCCGCGAGGAACTGTTCGTGACCACCAAGGTCTCCAACGAAGACCAGGGTTACCAGTCGACCCTGGACGCCGTCGAGAAGAGCGTCGCCCGCCTCGGTCTGGATTACGTGGACCTGTGCCTGATCCACTGGCCGGCCCCCGCTCGTGGCACGTACCTGGACACGTGGCGGGCACTCGAACAGCTCCACGCTGCCGGCCTGGTCCGGGCGATCGGAGTCTCGAACTTCCAGGCCGATCACCTGGACCGGCTGCTCGAGGTCGCCGCCGTGCGTCCGATGGTGAACCAGATCGAAATACATCCACTCCTTCCCCAGCAGTCGATGGTGGAACTGCATCGGAGTCTGGGCATCCACACCCAGGCGTGGGCGCCGCTCGCCCGTGGCCGGTTGCAGGAGAATCCGGTACTCACCGAACTCGCACGCCGGCACGACGTGTCCCTCGCTCAGCTCGTGCTGCGGTGGCATCTGCAACGCGGCACCGTGCCCCTGCCGAAATCGTCTTCGCCGGAACGGATGCGCGCGAACATCGACGTGTTCGATTTCGCGCTCGATGCAGACGAGGTCGCGCAGATCTCCGCACTGGACCGGAACGAGAGAACGGGGCCCCACCCCGACGACGTCAACTGAACCAGGGCCCAGCCCTCGCGCTGACGAGATTGTCCCGCCCCGGAGTCCCTTCCTCGTTACCATCGTCGAGAGCGCAGGAGGAACCGAGTGAGTCAGCTGCTGAGAGTCCAGAACTTCAACGTGTCGCGAGACGGGTTCGGTGCGGGTGACGGCCAGAGCTTCGAGAGGCCGTTCGGTCACGCCGACCCTGGTGTCCTGTTCGCGTGGGCGGGTGCCACGGCGAGTTGGCACATGCGCACCGGCCCCGGCGGGAGCCGCGGCCTCGACGACTACTTGATCCGCGACTATGACTGCAATATCGGTGCCGAGATCATGGGCCGTAACAAGTTCAGTCCGCAACGCGGGCCCTGGAAGGATCACGAGTGGCGCGGCTGGTGGGGCGACGAACCCCCGTTCCACACCCCGGTATTCGTGCTGACCCACCACGTCCGCCCGTCGTTCACGCTCTCCGACACCACGTTCCACTTCGTCGACACCGATCCGGCCACGGTCCTCGAGCAGGCGCGGGAGGCGGCGCAGGGTAAGGACGTCCGGCTCGGCGGCGGGGCCACCACCATCCGTGAGTTCCTCGACGCCGACCTCGTCGACACCCTGCACGTGGTGGTTTCGCCGATCGAACTCGGATCCGGGGCGCGACTGTGGGAATCTCCGGACGAGCTGCTCGACCGGTTCCACTGCGACGTCGTGCCCAGCCCGAGCGGCGTCACCCACCACCTGTTCTGGCGAAAGTGACCTGCGGCGCACTTCGATAAGGTTGAGGAATGAGGGCCCTACTCGTCCTGATGTCGGCGCTGCTCGCGATGGTCGTCGCGGGTTGCTCCGGCAATGACGACCCGCCGTCGACGGGTGGTGACGCCACCGGCACCAGGATCGAGGTCGGCGGCGACGACGCGCTGCAGTGGGGCGACGGCCACTACGGGGTGGTGCTGGCCCACGGTGCCGTCTTCGACGCCGCCAGTTGGGAGGATCAGGCCACGGCGATCGCCGATCAGGGCGCCACTGTCATCGCCGTGGAGAACATCTCGCCGGAGTCGATCGCGGCCGCCGTCGCGAAACTCCACGACGACGGTCATGCGGACGTCGCGCTGATGGGCGGCAGCGCGGGCGCCGACGCGATCCTGCAACTGGCGTCGCAGCAGCCCGGCCTCCCCCACCAGTTGGTGTTGCTCTCCCCCAACAAGGTCGTCGACGGCCTCGGCGACGAGCCCAAGCTGTTCATCGCCAGTGAGGACGAACCCGTCGCCGACGTGTCGCAGCAATTAGCCGACAACTCACCGGGCCAGAACAACGACGTGATCCTCCTGCCCGGCTCCGACCACGGGCAGAACATCTTCGACGGCGAAAACGCCGACGCGGCCATGGGTGCGATCCTCGAGCGGCTGGCCGGCTGAGAATCGACGATCGACCAGCTCACCCGGGTTTGCCCGCATCCACTTCGGCGCCGAGTCGAGGGAACAGCGTGTCGGCGTTGAGGTGGTTGATTTCTGCCCGGGTGGCGTCGTCGAGGGTGGCGGTGCTGTCCAGGTGGCTGTTGAAGTATGCGCCCGCGGCGGCGGGTGCGAACGGCCAGTCGCTGCCGTAGAGAACATGGCCGGGGGCAGCGAAATTTAGCAGGCTCGGAAGGGCCGCGGGGCTGGCGGACAGTGCGGTGTCGTAGTAGAAGCCCGCGAAGTCCTGCAACGCCTCGAAGGGATCGCGCGCGCCGGTTGCGACCATCGCCAGCGAGATCCGGTGTGACGCGTACGGCAGGAACCCGCCGGCGTGGGCCAGGATGAACGAGATGTTCGGAAAGCGTCGTGGCACATCGTTTTTGACGAGGTTGAACGCGGCGCGGGTTGTGTCGAGCAGAAAGTCCATCGCGAACGAGGGGATGCCGTCGACGTCGGGTCCGGGGAGTTCGCCGGGGTGGACGAAGACCACGGCGCGGTGCCGGTCGAGGTCGGCCATGAGCGGATCGAAGGCCGGATCCCCGAGGTACCGGCCCCGGGAGTTGGCGATCAGCACCACCCCGTCGGCGCCGAGCGTGGTCAGGGCGTGTTCGGCCTCGGCGATCGCCCCGTCGACGTCGGGGAGCGTGAGGGTGGCGAAGAAACCGAACCGGTCCGGGCGATCCCGGACGACCTGCGCGGTGTAGTCGTTGACCACTCGGGCCATGATGCGTGCCTCGGCGTCGTCGCCGAGATGCACCCCGGGGGTCGAGACCGACAGGATCGCCCGAGAGATTCCGAAATCACGCATCACCTCGAGCGCGGCGTCGGCGCTCCACTCGGGGAGGTCGATACCGCCGGCGACACCGATCCCCTTCTTCGTCAGCCAGGCCGCGTACTCGGGCGGCAGGACGTGCTGGTGGACGTCGATGCGCTCCTCGTTCATGCCTGGACCTCCCGGCGGTATTCATCGAGAAGTGCTGCGGCTTCGGTGATCCGGGTTTCGCGGATGGTCAAGGTGTTCCTCCGGGCGTGCTCAGGCGAATTGCCGCGTCATATACGAGATGCGCGTGCAGTTCGAACAATCGGATGAGGTCGACGCTGTCGCCGCCGATCTCCTTGGCGACGAACAATCCGTCCGCCGCCGCCATCGTGTACGTGGTCAGCAGCCCGACCTCCTCGTCCGCCAGGTTCGGGAGGTATTCGTGGATCACGTCCGCGATACGCCGCTGCGCCTCGTCGCGGACTCCGAGGAAGACGGTGCGCGCCTTGGCCTCGGTGGGTCTGCGTTCGAGTGCGAGCATCAGGCCGAGGCGGATGAAGTCCGGTGAGTCGAGCAACGCCTTCGCGACCTGCATCGACATGGCCGCGAGCCGTTCGCGGGCGGTGTCCCCGTCCGGCATCACCCATGCCGTCAGCCAAGTGCCGAAGCTGCGCTCGATGACTGCCGCGATCAGGTCGTCCTTGTCCTTGAAGTGCCAGTAGATCGAACTCGCCGGCAGTCCGCACTTTTTGCTGACCAGCGCGATGCTGGTGCCGTCGTAGCCGCGTTCGCTGGCAACTTCCACAGCCGCGTCGAGGATCTTGCGGCGCGATTCCTCACCGTTGGCTCGGCGCTTGCGGGGCTTCGGGTCGGCCACTGCTCCTCCTCGGGTTGCGGAATCGACTGTTGACTCTCACCTCGACCAACTTTACTGTAGTGATCACTACGGGAACAACCCCCACTTTCGACTCCGGCCCGACGGTCGTTGTCAGTCGAGAGCCCCCACGCATCACGAAAGGTCTCGATGTGACCGAGTACCCGACTTATGACGTCGCCGTGATCGGCTACGGACCCACCGGCGTGACCGCAGCCAATCTCCTCGGCCGGATGGGCCTGAAAGTAGCAGTCATCGAACGCGATTCGGATATCTATGCGCGAGCGCGGGCGATCTCCACCGACGAGGAGGTGCTGCGGATCTGGCAGCAGGCCGGCTTGGCGGATCGCCTGTCGGCAGACATGCTCGCCGGCAGGCCGGTTGCCTTCGTCGACGCGGGAGGTCGCTCCTTCATAGATATCAAGCCGGTCTCCCGCGGGTCGGGGCACCCGCCGCAGCAGTTCCTCTACCAGCCGGCTGTGGAAGAAGTTCTCCGCGACGGGATGGGCCGCTACCCCAATGTCGAGGTGCTGCTCGAACATGAATGTCTGCGAGTGCTGCAGAGCGGCACCGATGTCGAACTCATGCTCGCCGACCTGCGGCAGGATGTGTTCAAGCGAATCCGCGCCTCCTACGTCATCGCAGCCGACGGCGGGTCCAGCCCCACCCGGACCCAACTGGGCATCGGCTACGAGGGCAGAACCTATGCCGAGCGCTGGGTCGTCATCGACACCGAGGTGATCAACGAATGGGACGGCCACGACCGGCTGCGGTTCCATTGCGATCCCGGCCGGCCGACGGTCGACTGCCCCACCCCACTCGGCCACCACCGCTGGGAGTTCCCCGTCCGCGAGGGCGAAGACGAGAAGCAACTGGTCACCGATGCGGCGATCTGGCGAGTGTTGCAGAATCAGGGGATCTCCTCCGACGAGGTGAAGATCCTGCGTGCCGTGGTGTACAGCCACCACGTCCGTTTCGCGGACCGGTGGCGAGCCGGCCGAGTCTTTCTCGCGGGCGACGCCGCCCACGCCATGCCCCCGTGGATCGGCCAGGGGATGTCGGCGGGTGTCCGCGATGCCGCGAACCTCTGCTGGAAGCTCGGTGCCGTGCTGTCCGGTTCGCTACCGGAGTCGGTGCTCGACTCCTATCAAACGGAGCGAATGCCGCACGTGCGCGAGGTGACGAAACGGGCCGTCAAGACCGGTCGGCTCATCACCGAACGCCGACCCCCTGTCGCTGCTCTGCGTAACCACTCCTTCCGCGCGGCGGCAAAGGTTCCCGGCTTCTCGAACCGGCTGCGCGACAAGCGGTGGATCCCCGATGCACGGTATCCGCGCGGTTTCCTGGCTACCTCGGGAACCGCGGCGCTGGGATGGCAGATTCCGCAGCCCTGGGTGCTCGACGCGACGGGGAACCGGGCACGCCTCGACGACGTGATCGGTGGGCAGTGGGTGATCGTGCATCGAGGCCGTGCGCAGGCCTGGGGCGCGTGGACTGCCGCGGGTGTCCCCTGCGTTGAGGTGATCCCGGCAGGGACTGCTGCCACGTCGAACACAGTGGTCGACACCGAGGGACTCCTGCTCGCCTGGATGCGGGAGAAGGACACCACCGTTCTCGCACTTCGGCCGGACGGCTTCGTCTACGCGGCCGCCGGCGACGGCCAGGCCCTGCCACCGCCGCCCGCCGGCCTGACGATCCGCCCCCTGAGCCACATTCGCCCACCACACCGTGAGGGATAGACCCATGAGCATCGACTCGATGACACGCACCATCCACCGGGTGAGCGGCAACGACATCTTCGTCGCCGAAACCGGCACCGGACCGGCCGTCGTGCTGCTGCACGGCGGCGGCCCCGGCGCCTCGGGGGTGTCGAACTACTCCCGCAACATCGACGCGCTCGCACAGCACTACCGTGTGATCGTCCCCGACCTGCCCGGATACGGCCGCTCCACCAAGGGCGTCGACCAGACCGACCCGTTCGGATACCTTGCCGATTCGATCCGCGGCCTACTCGACGAGATGGGAATCGACACCGCACACCTCGTCGGCAACTCCTACGGCGGCGCGTGCGCCCTGCGACTGACCCTCGACACCCCCGACCGGGTCGAGAAGATGATCCTCATGGGCCCCGGTGGCATCGGCACCACCCGGGGACTGCCCACCCCCGGCCTGCAGAGCCTCCTCTCGTACTACACCGGCACCGGACCCTCCCGCGACAAACTCGCCACCTTCGTCCGCGACTATCTCGTCTTCGACGGCAGCGCCGTACCAGACGACGTCATCGACAACCGCTACCAGTCGAGCATCGACCCGGAGGTAGTCGCGAATCCACCGTTACGCCGCCCATCCGGGCCATCTGCGCTGAAGATGTTGTGGCGCATGGACTTCACCCGCGACAAGCGCCTGTCCACCCTGCAGACCCCGACCCTGGTCCTGTGGGGCGCACGCGACAAGGTGAACAAACCCGGCGGCGGTCAGATGCTCGTCGACCGCATGCCGCACTGCGACCTGATCATCACCTCCGAGACCGGGCACTGGGTGCAATGGGAACGCGCCGACCTGTTCAACGACGTCACCCGCAGCTTCCTCGAATCCTGAGCACGAGAGGTCGACCATGCGCACCCCCCTCACCCCACCCTCGGTGTTCGGCAACGTCCACCTCGGCTACATCGTCGTCGAAACCGACAAGTTCGCCGACTGGCGCCGCTTCGGCAAGGACGCGATCGGCATGCACCTCGACGATCTCACCTCCGACGTGATGCGGTTCCGGCTCGACGCAAACGAATGCCGGTTCCTGCTGCAACGCGGTCCCGCCGAGGACGTCGTCGCGCTGGGCTGGCACCTCGACGACCACGCCACCGTCGATCAGATCGTCGCGCGGGTAACCGAACACGGCGTTCCCGTCGTCGAAGGCACCTCGGAAGAAGCAGCACTGCGCGGTGTCGAGCGACTGCTCCGGTTTCCCGGCCCCAACGGGCTGACCCAGGAGATCTACACCGTGGCCAGAACCGGGCCGATGCCCCTCGACATGCACAGCGCCGGCTTCGTCACCGGCGACGCCGGCATGGGCCACGTCGCGATCACCTCGAAGAAACCACACCAACTGCGCGGGTACTACAACACCGTCTTCGACGCCCGCCTCACCGACTACATCGACGAAACCATCAGCGGCGTCAAACTCAAGATCCGATTTTTGCGTGTCAACGAACGCCACCATTCCGTGGCGATCGCCGCTGTGCGGAAACTGCCCGTCAACCCGATCCGCACCCGCGTGCAGCACCTCAACATTCAGGTCGCCGAACTCGACGACATGACCAACTCCTACCAACGCGTGCGGGAACTCGGCTTCGACATGGCCCTCGGTGTCGGGCAGCACACCAACGACCGCGAACTGTCGTACTACGCGCGAACGCCCTCCGGATTCGAATGGGAGGTCGGGTGGAACCCCATCGTTGTCGACGAAAACACCTGGGAGCCCACCACACACCACGGCATCAGCATCTGGGGTCACACGCCCGTCGGGCAGACGGTGGTCGACAAACTCGCCCAATTCGCGGTCGCGGCCAGGTCGGTGGCTCGTCGCGAGGACACCGTGCCGGCCGTCAGCGGGCGCGGGATTCCCGACAACTGATCACCAACACAGCTGTGCCTCCTCGACCCGAAGGAACCCCGTGAACAATCACGCATCGCTGTCGCTCAGCCGCCGCAGTCTTCTCGGTGGCGTCGCGGCGACCGGCGCGGCAGCTGCCCTCTCTGCCCCCACCGCAGCCGCGCGGCCGCTCGCTCGTCGGCAAGGCCCGGCACCTACCGGTCGCTACCGCATCGACATGCACGCCCACTTCCTGCCACCCGAGTACCGGGCGGCGCTGCTGACGCACGGGCACCTCACCATCGGCGGCTATCCGACACCGGACTGGTCGCCGGAATCGGCGGTCGACTTCATGGACCGGTACGGTATTCAGGCTCAGGCGCTTTCGATCTCCGACCCCGGTGTCGAGTTCCTGGCCGGGGCGGACGCAACCGATATGGCACGATACTGCAACACGTATGCCGCCGACCTCTTCCGTTCACACCCCAACCGATTCGGCGGGCTCGCGGTCCTACCTGTGCACGACATCGGCTCGGCGATCCGCGAACTCGAGCACGCGCTCGACGTGCTGCACCTCGACGGCGTCGTGCTGCTGTCCGCCTACGACGGTGTCTACCTCGGCGACCCTCGCTTCGAACCGCTCATGCTTGCACTCGACGCACGATCCGCGTACGTCTTCGTCCATCCCGCCGCCATTCCCGCAGATGCCAAACCCGAACTCCCGCTTCCCGACTTCCTCGAGGAGTTCACCTTCGACACCACGCGTGCCGCCACCCTGCTCATCGCGGGCGGCGCCCTGGCCCGCTATCCGCGGATCCGATTCCAACTCGCCCACGCCGGCGGAGCGCTCCCGTTCCTCGCTCACCGCATCGGCATCGCGTCGCAGTTACCACTCGGAGACATGTGGCCGGACGGCATTCCCCGGCCGTCGTTCCTCGACGTTGGACGGCATGTCAACGATTTCTACTACGACACGGCGCTCAGTCCCGCGCCCTCCGCCATGCGCAGCGTGCTCGCGGTAGGGCGGAAGGAGCGCATCGTCTTCGGCAGTGACTGGCCGTTCAGTGCAACGACCCTGACCGGATCCGGTGACCCGCAACCCGAACTCGGTGACACGTTCGATTCCGCAGACCGCCTACGGATCGAACGTGACAACGCGTTGCGGGAACTACCGCGACTCGCGTCCGCTCTGGCGTGATGAAGCGGTCGCATCATCGACGGATACTTCGATCCCCGATCTCGGTCAGCGCGCGCGTGATGCTCAGTGCGGTGGTGTGCACGGCGGGCCCGACGCGCCGGATGTCGACCTTGCCGATCCACCCGGACGCCGAGACGGCGGCCACCGGCGGACCGTCGCCGACGCGGACGGCGCTGGCGACACACGCGACGCCGGGCGCCGACTCCTCGTGCTCGTAGGCGATGCCGGTCGACGCGATCCGCCTCAACTGACGCACCAGCGCCCCGGGCGCGGTGATGGTGCGCGGACCCACCCGCGACAGCCCGGCCGCGACCACGGCCTCGAACGCCGCGGGCGGTGATCCCGCGAGCAGAGCCTTGCCCACCCCCGTCGCGTGTGCGGGGAGACGCCCACCCACGCCGGACGGCAGCCACGGCGCATCCCGCCCCGGGAGGATCTCGACGTACACCACCTCGGCCCCGTCGAGGATCGCCAGGTGCACCGTCTGCCGCGTCGCTTCCCGCAGGTCGGCGAGGAACGGCAGCGCCACCTCACGGACCGAACGTCGCCGCGACGCCCGCTCCCCGAGTTCGAACAGCCGCAGTCCGAGCCCTACCTTGACGCCGCTGCGCTCGAGAAACCCGACGCCTTCCATCTCCTTCACCAACCGCGACACCGTCGCCTTCGGGATCCCGGTGCGCCGGGTCAGCTCGTTGACACCCAGCGCCGTGTCGGTGGGTCCGAACGCCGCGAGCAGATCCGATATCCGCCGGACCACGGACGTCGGCTCGTCACCCGCCGAAGAAGTGTTCCGTTCTACGGGACTCATTCGTTGAGTATCCCTATTCGGCCCGGCACAGTACAAGCAACGACGGACACCACGTCACAAGAACGACAGACTCCGAACCCATGACCGACCGGCCCGATCCCGGTGCCGAAATGCCACATTGCGAGGTAACTGATGGCCGCCCCCGTAGTTGATTCCCAACCGAATTCGTCGATCCAGACCGCCGCGGAGCGGCTCACGGCCGCAACCGCACGACCGTGTGCGCCCGTGCGGGACCTGCTCGGGACCACCGACATCGGCGCGGCGTATGCGGTGCAGCAACTGCTGACCGACCGGCGTCTCGCTGCCGGGGGAACGGTCACCGGCCGCAAGATCGGGTTGACCTCCCCCGCCGTACAGCAGCAGTTGGGAGTGGACCAACCGGACTTCGGGGTGCTGTTCGCCGACATGGACGTCACCGCCCTGCCCGAGGTGCCCAGTGCCCGGTTGCTGCAGCCGAAGGCCGAGGCCGAGATCGCGTTCGTGCTCGGCGCCGACCTGATCGACGGCGACCTCGACGACGCCCAGATCCGCGCCGCTGTGGCCCGCGCCGCCGCCGCGTTGGAGATCGTCGACTCCCGGATCGCGGACTGGGACATCACCATCACCGACACCGTCGCCGACAACGGCTCCTCCGGGTTATACGTCCTCGGCGAAACCTGGCTCACCCTGGACGAATTCGAACCCCGCGACGTCGTGATGCAGCTGCACTCAGGCGACGAACTGGTCTCCGAGGGCACCGGCGCCGCCTGCCTCGGCGACCCCCTCGCAGCCCTGGCCTGGCTCGCCCGCACCGCCCGCGACTACGGGCAACCGCTCCGCGCAGGGCAGGTCATCCTCTCCGGCGCCCTCGGCCCCATGGTCCCCACCCCACCCGGCACCACCGTCCGCGCCGAACTGTCCTCCCTCGGCACCGTGACCGCCACATTCTCGAAGGAACAGTGACATGACCGAAACTAAGACCAAGGTTGCGATCATCGGCTCCGGCAACATCGGCACCGACCTGATGATCAAGGTCCTGCGCAACTCCGACATCCTCGAGGTGGGCGCGATGGTCGGCATCGACCCGAACTCCGACGGCCTCGCCCGCGCCGCCCGCCTGAACGTCCCGACCACCGCCGACGGCGTCCAGGGCCTGATCGCCCTCGACAACTTCGCCGACATCGACATCGTCTTCGACGCCACCTCCGCCGGCGCCCACCGGGCCAACGCCGCCGCCCTCGCCCCCTACGGCAAGAAGCTGGTGGACCTCACCCCGGCCGCGATCGGCCCGTACGTGGTGCCGCCGGTCAACCTCGAGCAGCACCTCGACGGGGACGTCGACAACGTCAACATGGTCACCTGCGGCGGGCAGGCCACCATCCCCATGGTCGCCGCCATCTCCGCCGTCACCCCGGTCGCCTACGCCGAGATCGTCGCGTCCATCGCGTCGAAGTCCGCCGGCCCCGGCACCCGCGCCAACATCGACGAATTCACCGAAACCACGTCGCACGCCATCGAACAGGTCGGCGGCGCGGCCCGCGGCAAGGCGATCATCGTCCTCAACCCCGCCGAACCACCCCTGCTGATGCGCGACACCGTCCTCGCCCTCATCGGCGACGCCGACCACGACGCCATCCGCGCCTCGATCACCGAGATGGCCGCCCGCGTCGCCGAGTACGTCCCCGGGTACCGGCTCAAGCAGGACGTCCAGTTCACCCCGATCCCCGACGGCGAACCCGTCCACACCCTGCTCCCCGACGGCGCCGGACCGGTCACCACCAAGGTGTCGGTGTTCCTCGAAGTCGAGGGCGCCGCCCACTACCTGCCCGCCTACGCCGGCAACCTCGACATCATGACCTCCGCCGCACTGCGCACCGCGGAATCCATCGCCCGACGCATCCAGAACACGATCCCCGCGGAGGTCGCACCATGACCAAGCTCTACATCCAGGACGTCACCCTGCGTGACGGCATGCACGCCGTCCGGCACCGCATCACCCCCACCGACGTCGGCCGGATCGTCGCCGCTCTCGACGCCGCCGGGGTCGACGCCATCGAGGTCGCGCACGGCGACGGTCTCGCCGGCGGCTCCCTCAACTACGGGCCCGGCTCGAACACCGACTGGGAGTGGATCGAGGCCGCCGCCGACAACCTCACCCACGCCACCCTGACGACCCTGCTGCTGCCCGGTATCGGCACCATCGCCGAACTCGAACAGGCCCACAAGCTCGGGGTTCGATCGATTCGGATCGCCACCCACTGCACCGAGGCCGACGTCGCCGCCCAGCACATCACCAAGGCCCGCGATCTCGGCATGGACGTCTCCGGGTTCCTGATGATGAGCCACATGACCCCAGCCGACAACCTCGCGAAGCAGGCGAAGTTGATGGAATCGTATGGGGCGCACTGCGTGTACGTCACCGACTCCGGTGGCCGGCTCACCATGAACGGGGTCCGCGACCGGGTCCGCGCCTACCGCGACATCCTCGACCCCGGCACCCAGATCGGGATCCACGCCCACGAAAACCTGTCGCTGTCCGTCGCGAACAGCGTCGTCGCCGTCGAAGAAGGCGTCACCCGCGTCGACGCCTCCCTCGCCGGGCACGGCGCCGGCGCCGGCAACTGCCCGATCGAGGCGTTCATCGCCGTCGCCAACCTCCACGACTGGCAGCACGGGTCCGACCTGTTCGCGCTGCAGGACGCCGCCGACGACCTCGTCCGGCCCCTGCAGGACCGGCCCGTGCGCGTGGACCGGGAAACCCTCACCCTCGGCTACGCCGGCGTCTACTCCAGCTTCCTCCGGCACGCCGAAACCGCCGCTCGCCAGTACGGTCTCGACGTGCGCACCATCCTCCAAGAAGTCGGCAACCGCGGCCTCGTCGGCGGGCAGGAAGACATGATCACCGACATCGCCCTCGATGTGCTTCGCACCCGTGAGCACTTGTTAACGTCGGGCGGTTAACAAGTACTCACGGGCGCGGAGCGCATGGCGTGCCGCCCACCACCTCCGCCGCGTGGTGAACGGCACGCCCGCAGGCGACGCGCGGACCCTGTTCCCAGTCCAGAGTCGTGGCAGGCGCGCCGCCGGTCTGTTGGCAGGTGCTCGATCTACAAGGCGCCGAGCGCCTCACAGGCCTTGCGCACACCTTCGCCGTAGGCGGGATCGGCCTGGGTGCAGTTGGCGATGTGGCGTTCGATGACGGCAACCGATGCCCCGGTTATGGCGCGAGCGGTGTTCTCGAACAGCACGGTCTGCTGCTCGGCGTTCATGCTGCGGAAGAGGTTGCCGGGCTGTTCGAAGTAGTTGTCGTCGTCTGCCCGATAGTCGAACCGGTCGGCGACGGCACCCACTCCGAGCGGCGGCTCGGCGTAGCTGCGCTGGTCGGCGAACCGGCCGTGGGAATTGGGTTCGATACTTGGGATGCTGCCCTGGTTGCCGTCCACTCGCATGGCACCGTCACGATGGAAGGAATTGACGTGCGTCGCGCCTCTCGGGCAGTTGACCGGGATCTGGTGGTGGTTGACGCCGAGGCGGTAGCGGGCGGCGTCGCCGTACGAGAACAGTCGGCCTTGGAGCATGCGGTCCGGGGAGAATCCGATGCCGGGAACGATGTTCGCCGGGGAGAACGCCGCCTGTTCGACGTCGGCGTGGTAGTTCTCCGGGTTGCGGTTCAGTTCGAGTTCACCGACCTCGATGAGGGGGTAGTCGTTCTTCGACCACACCTTGGTGAGGTCGAAGGGATGGTAGCGGTACGTCTGGGCGTCGGCTTCGGGCATGATCTGAACGGAGAGTGTCCACTTCGGGTAGTTGCCCTCCTCGATCGCGTTGAAGAGGTCGCGCTGCGCCGACTCGCGGTCGTCGGCGACGACGACGGCGGCTTCTTCGTCGGTGAGGTTCTTGATGCCCTGCTGGGTGCGGAAATGGAATTTCACCCAGGAGCGTTCCCCGGCGTCGTTGACGAACGAGTAGGTGTGTGAGCCGAATCCGTGCATGTGCCGGTAGCCGTCGGGGATGCCGCGGTCGGACATCACGATGGTGATCTGGTGCAGGGCCTCGGGGAGATTGGTCCAGAAGTCCCAGTTGTTCTGCGCAGAGCGAAGGTTGGACTTCGGGTCGCGCTTGACCGCGTGGTTGAGGTCGGGGAACTTGAGGGGGTCGCGGAAGAAGAAGACGGGGGTGTTGTTGCCGACGACGTCCCAGTTGCCCTGTGCGGTGTAGAAGCGGACGGCGAATCCGCGGATGTCGCGTTCGGCGTCGGCGGCGCCGCGCTCGCCCGCGACGGTGGAGAATCGCAGGAAGATTTCGGTCTGTTTGCCGACTTCGGAGAAGACGTCGGCACTGGTGTGCGCGGTGATGTCGTGGGTGACGCGGAAGGTGCCGAAGGCGGCGGACCCTTTGGCGTGCATCCGGCGTTCGGGGATGACTTCGCGGTCGAAGTGCGCGAGTTTCTCGAGGAACCAGACGTCCTGCAAGAGCATCGGACCGCGTGCGCCGGCGGTGAGACTGTTCTGGTTGTCGGGTACCGGTGCACCGGCGACGGTGGTGAGTCCGTTGGGGTTGGTCATCGATTTCTCCTGTCTGTCACCCGGGCTGGTCGGGTGAATGCGGTTCGGCGAGAGCATCCCTCAGGATCGAGCGCGATGGTGTCTCAATTTGACATCCCACGGCCGTCAAAAGTCACGTTCAACGGATCTTTCCGGACGGTCTGACCAGGTCGTGCAAACTCGTGTTACGCAACCCCTCGGATCCGGCGCTGACGCCGATCGCGGCACCGCGGTGCTGGTGCCGCAGGGAGCTGTACCGGCCCCGCCCACCCGTGAGTACTTGTTAACCACGGGCGGTTAATAAGTACTCACGGGCGCGGAGCGCACGCCTGGATGTGACAGTCGTCTCACACTGAGACGGTCGAGAGCTGGGTCACACGGTTGAATCAATCGCACAACGTCCCCCACAGCCGGCACCCGGCCGGCTCTTGATCCAGGAGGCGCACATTGAGTAGGCAAAGCCTGACAAAGGCCCACGCGAAGATCACCGAACTGTCCTGGGATCCGACATTCGCAACCCCGGCCACCCGGTTCGGCACCGACTACACCTTCGAGAAGGCTCCGAAGAAGGATCCTCTCAAGCAGATCATGCGGTCCTACTTCCCGATGGAGGAGGAGAAGGACAACCGTGTGTACGGCGCCATGGACGGTGCCATCCGCGGCAACATGTTCCGCCAGGTGCAGCAACGGTGGCTCGAATGGCAGAAGCTGTTCCTGTCGATCATTCCGTTCCCCGAGATCTCGGCCGCTCGAGCGATGCCGATGGCCATCGACGCCGTGCCCAACCCGGAGATCCACAACGGGCTCGCGGTGCAGATGATCGACGAGGTTCGTCACTCGACGATTCAGATGAACCTCAAGAAGCTGTACATGAACAACTACATCGACCCGGCCGGGTTCGACATGACGGAGAAGGCGTTCGCGAACAATTACGCGGGTACCATTGGCCGGCAGTTCGGCGAAGGATTCATCACCGGTGACGCGATCACCTCGGCCAACATCTATCTGACCGTGGTCGCCGAGACCGCGTTCACGAACACCCTGTTCGTCGCCATGCCCGACGAAGCCGCCGCCAACGGTGACTACCTGTTGCCGACCGTCTTCCACTCGGTACAGTCCGACGAGTCGCGGCACATCTCCAACGGCTACTCGATCCTGCTGATGGCCCTCGCCGACGAGCGGAATCGCCCACTGCTCGAACGCGATCTGCGGTACGCATGGTGGAACAACCACTGCGTCGTCGACGCCGCAATCGGCACGTTCATCGAATACGGCACCAAGGACCGCCGCAAGGACCGCGAGAGCTACGCCGAGATGTGGCGTCGCTGGATCTACGACGACTACTACCGCAGCTATCTCATCCCGCTCGAGAAGTACGGTCTGACGATTCCGCACGACTTGGTCGAAGAGGCGTGGAAGCGCATCACGGACAAGGGTTACGTCCACGAGGTGGCCCGGTTCTTCGCCACCGGTTGGCCGGTCAACTACTGGCGGATCGATGCCATGACCGACAAGGACTTCGAGTGGTTCGAGCACAAGTACCCGGGCTGGTACTCGAAGTACGGCAAGTGGTGGGAGGAGTACAACCGGCTCGCCTACCCCGGTCGCAACAAGCCGATCGCGTTCGAAGAGGTCGGGTACCAGTATCCGCACCGGTGCTGGACCTGCATGGTGCCCGCGCTCATCCGCGAAGACATGGTCGTCGAGAAGGTGGACAACCAGTGGCGGACCTACTGCTCGGAGACCTGCTACTGGACCGACGCCGTCGCATTCCGTGAGGAATACCAGGGTAAGCCGACCCCGAACATGGGACGACTCACCGGCTTCCGTGAATGGGAGACCCTGCATCACGGTAAGGACCTCGCGGACATCGTCTCCGATCTCGGTTACGTCCGCGACGACGGCAAGACCCTCGTCGGTCAGCCGCACCTCGATCTGGACGACCCGAAGAAGCTGTGGACCCTCGACGACGTGCGGGGCAACACCTTCCAGAGCCCGAACGTGCTCTTGAACCAGATGTCCGACGCCGAACGCGACGCTCACATCGCCGCCTATCGCGCAGGCAGCACCGTTCCTGCCTGATCCAGGCTCGGTGGGTGGCGCCGCGGCCACTTCCGGCGCCACCCACCGCTTCACCATTCACTTCACAAGCCCAGGAGAATCCCCCGTGGCCGACAAGCACCGTATCAACTTCGAGCCCGTCGACATCGAGATGGAAGTCGGCGAAGACGAGTACATCCTCGACGCCGCATTCCGGCAAGGCATCCACCTGATGCACGGCTGCCGCGAGGGGCGGTGCTCGGCCTGCAAGTCGTTCGTCCTGGACGGCGATATTCAGATGGAGAACTACTCGACATTTGCGTGCAACGAATCCGAGGTCGACGAGGGGATGGTATTGCTCTGCCGCTCAACCGCTTACAGCGACTGCACGATCGAGCTGCTCAACTTCGACGAGGACGAACTCCTCGGCGGTGTCCCCATCCAGGATGTACGCACCCAGGTGACCGGGATCGAGTCGATGACCAAGGACATCGTCTCGCTGCGATTGCAGCCCGTCGAACCCGCCGCCTACGAGTTCAGGCCCGGCCAGTACGCGGACCTGAAGATTCCGGGGACCGAGGAACATCGGTCCTTCTCGATGGCAACGACACAGTCGACACCCGGCCATATCGAATTCCTCATCAAGAAGTATCCGGGCGGAAAGTTCGCCGGGCTGCTCGACAATGCCATCTCGGTCGGCGACGAGATCAGCTTGACCGGTCCCTACGGGTCGTTCACCCTCAAGGAAGGTCATGTCCTGCCGATCGTGTTGATCGGCGGCGGAGCCGGAATGGCCCCCGTCCTCTCACTCCTGCGGCACATGAGCGAGACGGGCAGTACCCGCTCGGTGCACTTCTACTACGGTGCGCGGACGCCCGCCGACCTGTTCTACGTCGACGAGATTCTCCGGCTCGGAGAAGGACTCACGGATTTCACGTTCGTGGCCTGCCTGTCGGAATCGATGGTCCCGCAGCCGGCGGGGTCGATCGTCGTCGAAGAAGGCAATGTCACCGACGTCGTGAGCCGCCGCGAACCGGACATCGGCAGGACCGAGGTCTACCTCTGTGGACCACCACCGATGGTCGACGCGGCGCTCGCCCTGCTCGAGGCCACCGGCACCCCGAGCGATCAGATCTTCTACGACAAGTTCACCAGCCCCGCCTTCGAGTAGCCCACCACAGGAAATCACAGCCCTCTTTCACCGACAGAACTGAGAAACGAGATGACCGCAACCTCCGAGCCCAAGCAGCGGAGCTTTCCGAAGATCGAGTTCACCGACTCCGAAGCCGGTGCGCTGGAGTTCCCCAGCTCCCGCAGCCGTACGTTCAATTACTACACGCCGGCCAAGAAGCGGTCGACGATGTACGAGGACGTGACCGTCGACGTCCAACCCGACCCGGACCGCCACCTCTCCCAGGGCTGGATCTACGGATTCGGTAACGGACCGGGCGGATATCCCCAGGACTGGACCGTCGCGAAGTCGTCGAACTGGCATGCCTTCCTCGACCCGAACGAGGAGTGGGACCAGACGATCTTCCGCAACAACTCCAAGGTCGTCCACCAGGTCGAACTGTGCCTCTCCAACGCCAAACGCGCCCGCGTCTACGACGCCTGGAACACCCCCTGGTTGACGTTCATCTCCCGCAATCTCGGCGCGTGGATGCATGCCGAGAACGGTTTGGCGTTGCATGTCTTCACGTCCATCCAGCGGTCCGGGCCGACCAACATGATCAACACGGCCGTCGCGGTGAACGCCGCCCACAAGATGCGCTTCGCCCAGGACCTGGCGCTGTTCAACCTGGACCTGTCCGAGGCCACCGAGGATTTCGACGGCGACGCGCACAAGGCCGTATGGCAGTCGGCGCCCGAGTGGCAGCCCACCCGGGAGGTCGTCGAGCGGCTCACCGCCGTGCCGGATTGGTGTGAGCTGCTGTTCGGCTCCAACATCGTCTTCGAACAGCTGGTCGGTTCGCTGTTCCGCACCGAACTGGTCATGCAGATCGCCGCAGGCAACGGCGACTACATCACCCCCACGATCGTCGGCACCGGTGAGCACGACTACGACCGCGACCTCGCGTACACCCGCAACCTGTTCCGGTTGCTCACCCGCGACCCCGAGCACGGCGAGTCGAACAAGGAACTGTTCGGCACGTGGCTGGCCACCTGGGTGCCCCGCTGCCTCGATGCCGCCCGCGCGCTGCAACCGATCTGGTCGCAGCCCGCCGACAAGGCCGTCACCTTCGCCGACAGCCTCGACGCCGCCACGGCGAAGTTCCGTTCCCTGCTCGAGGAGATCGGGCTCGACATCCCGAAGGAGTTGGACCAGTGACCATGCAATTCGGATCGTCCACCGAGTTCTCCAACATGTGCGGTGTCACGTTGATGAACACCCCGATCGGCCGGGTCGTCGCGGAGGTGATGGGCGCGAAGGACGGTGTGGAGCTGACCGAGTACCCGTCGATGATCCGCGTCGACGGCCAGAAGCTGCTCGACTTCGACTACGACGAACTGACCGACGCCCTGGGGCAGGATTTCGACGGCTCGATCTTCGAGGAGATCAGCTCCACCCACTACGGGCGCATGGTCCACCTCGACGAGAAGACCCTGCTGTTCGCAAGCCCCGAGGATGCCGCCGAGTACATCGGATTCGACCTCACGGAGAACTAGCCAGCAGCTGTCCGGGGCCACCGCGATAGGTGGCCCCGGACAACCCCCAGCCCACCCGGAACCAGGACCAAGCGAGGACGCGATGTATCAGAAGGACGGTCAGAAGTATTTCATCGTCGATGGGCACGTGCACATCTGGGACGGCCGCGAGTCGAACCAGAAGAACGTGCACGGCAAGCAGTTCATCGACTGCTTCTACGACTACCACAAGAACCTCAGCCCCGAAGAGGTCGTGTGGGACTACGACACCTACACGTACTACGGCAGCGAACGCTTCGAGCGCGACCTCTTCGTGGACGGATACGTCGACCACGCGATCTTCCAGGCCACCCTGCTGAGCGACTTCTACCACAACGGATTCGGGCAGACGGACGAAGCGCTCGCCCTGGTCGCCAAGAATCCGGGCAAGCTCACCTACAACCACGCCTACGACCCGCGCCACGAGGAGGCCGGCCTCGAACAGCTCCGCAAGGACGCGGACCGGATGAACCTGCAGGGCGTCAAGCTCTACACCGCCGAATGGCACGGCGACTCCCGCGGCTACAAACTCGACGAACCGTGGTCGCGGCGCTATCTCGAAGAGTGCATCAAGCTGGGGATCAAGAACATTCACGTTCACAAGGGCCCGACGATCCGTCCCCTCGACCGCGACGCGTTCGACGTTTCCGATGTCGACAAGGTCGCCACCGACTACCTGGACCTGCAATTCGTCGTCGAGCACGTGGGTCTGCCGCGGCTCGAGGACTTCTGCTGGATCGCCACCCAGGAGTCGAACGTGTACGGCGGTCTGGCAGTGGCGTTGCCGTTCATCCACACCCGGCCCCGCTATTTCGCCCAGATCATCGGCGAACTGCTCTACTGGATCGGCGAGGACAAGATCCTGTTCGGCAGCGACTACGCGCTGTGGACACCGAAGTGGCTGATCGAGAAGTTCGTCGACTTCCAGATCCCCGAGGACATGCAGAGCGAGTACGCCCCGATCACCGTGGAGCAGAAGCAGAAGATCCTCGGCCTCAACGCGGCAGCGCTGTACGACATCGACGTTCCCGCCGACCTGCAACTGGCCGAGCCGGCCGGACAGGAAGGTGTGGAGGTCGCTGCCGGGGCGCGCGAGCCGGAATCCGTGCCGTCATGACCGCCGTCGTCGTCTGCACCGAACACGACGTCCTGATGGCCCTGTCGACGGTGACCGACCCGGAACTGGACGAACCCATCACCGATCTCGGGTTCGTCCGGTCGGTCACCCTCGACGACGACGGGGTCACCGTGCATCTCCGGCTGCCCACCGCGTTCTGCTCGCCGAACTTCGCCTACCTCATGGCTTCCGATTCCCTCGACGCACTACGCCTGATCGAGGACATCGGTGAGGTGCGGGTGCTGCTCGACGACCATCACGACAGCGACAAGATCAATGCCGGCCTCGCCGCCGACGCCGGATACGTCGGGACGTTCGGCTCCGAGGCGGAGGACAGTCTGCACGAGTTGCGTCGAACGTTCCGGTCCAAGGCGCACGCCGCCGCGATGGAACGCTGCGTCGAGGCGCACCTGAAGACCACCGACCTGGGTGTGAACGAGATCTACCGGCTCACCCTCAGCGACCTCGCCTCGGGAAAGTCCAAGGCCGCGTTGCTGCGTCGCCGGATCGGCATCGGGTTGAGCATCTGCCCGGCCAGTCGGGTGTTCGTCGACGACGACGGCAAGCGGATCCCCCCGGAGTCGGTGCCGATGCGGCTGCGCTTCGCCAAATCGGTGCGTATCTCGATGGAAGGCAACGCCCACTTCTGCCGCGGCCTGCTCGCCACCCGCTACGCCGACAGCGAATCCGTCGGCGCCACACCGCGAATCACCAACCTCAGAACCAGGAGCCCGCGATGAAGGCCGTGCAAGTGGTGGGATACCACACCAAACTGCAGCTCACCGACATTCCCGAACCCGCGGTCGAGGGCCCCCTCGACGTCGTCGTGCGCATCGGCGGCGCGGGCGTGTGCCGCACCGACCTGCACATCCTCGAGGGGCAGTGGGAGGAGAAGACCGGTGTCGCGTTGCCGTACACGATCGGCCACGAGAACGCCGGCTGGGTGCACGCCGTGGGCGATGCGGTCACCAACGTCGCGGTCGGCGACAAGGTGATCCTCCACCCCCTGATCACGTGCGGGCTGTGCCGGGCGTGCCGATTCGGTGACGACGTCCACTGCGAGAACAGCCAGTTCCCGGGCATCGACGTCAACGGCGGCTACGCCGAATATCTGCGCACCACCGCCCGCAGCGTCGTGAAGATCGACGACTCGCTCGAACCGGCCGACGTCGCCGCACTCGCCGACGCCGGCCTGACCGCGTACCACGCGGTCGCCAAGGCCGCGAAGACGACCCGCCCCGGGGACGTGTGTGTGGTGATCGGGGCAGGCGGCCTGGGCCACATCGGCATCCAGGTCCTCAAGGCCATCTCCGGCGTCACCGTGGTCGTGCTCGACCGCAACCCCGCAGCCGTCGAACTGGCCGTGAAGATCGGCGCCGACCACGGCATCGTCGCCGACGGCACCCACATCCAGCAGGTACTCGACCTGACCGGCGGACACGGCGCCGAGGCTGTCGTCGACTTCGTCGGCGAAGGCGGCGCCACCCGGGAAGGCATTGCGATGCTGCGCCGCGCCGGGAACTACTACGTCGTCGGATACGGCGAGAACATCGACGTTCCGACCATCGATGTGATCTCCACCGAGATCAACTTCATCGGAAATCTCGTCGGCTCCTACAACGATCTTCAGGAGCTCATGACCCTTGCCGCCCAGGGCAAGGTCACGTTGCACACCACCCGGTACCGGCTCGAGGACTTCCAGCAGGCCCTGGACGATCTCGATGCCGGGCAGGTCCGCGGTCGGGCGATTCTCGTCCCCTGACACGCCGCATACTCCGCACAAGAAGAGCACGAAAGGACCATCAGCCATGGCAAAAGAGCTGCGGTACAACACGGACGCCCGAGCCCGACTCGAGCAGGGCGTCAACGCCCTCGCCGACGCGGTCAAGGTGACCCTCGGCCCCAAGGGACGCAACGCGGTGCTCGAGAAACTCACCGGACCGCCGACAATCACCAACGACGGCGTGACCATCGCCCGCGAGATCCAGCTCCGCGAGCCGTTCGCGAACATGGGAGCCCAGCTGGTGAAGGAGGTGGCGATGAAGACCAACGGTGTCGTCGGCGACGGCACCACCACCGCAACCGTGCTCGCCCAGGCCATGGTCCGTGAGGGTCTGCGCTCCGTCGAGGCCGGAGCCAACCCCATGCGGGTGCGCCGCGGTATCGAACGGGCCGTGTCCGTGGTCGTCGACTCCCTCCGCGAGCAGGCCTCGCAGATCGGGGGCCAGAGCGATCTGCAACGCATCGCGACGCTCGCCGCCAGCGACGACGACGTGATCGGACACGCCATCTCGAAGGCCGTCGACTACGTCGGCAAGTCCGGAGTCGTCACCACCGAGGAGAGCGACACCCTCGGGTTGTCCGTCGACATCGTGGACGGCATCGAGTTCGACCACGGCTACACCTCGGGGTACATGGTCACAGACCCGGAGCGGATGGAAGCGGTCCACGCCGATCCGCTGATCCTGCTGACCAACAAGAAGATCACCCAGGTCCAGGAGATCATGCCGGCCGTCGAGGTCGCCAAGCGCGCCGACCGGCCGCTGGTGGTGCTCGCCGAGGAGGTCGACGGGCCGGCCCTGCAACTGCTGGTCGGCGGCAACATGCACAAGACGATGCAGTCGGTGGTCGTCCGGGCCCCCGGTTTCGGGCACCGCCGGGTCGCCGAGCTCGAAGACCTCGCGGTGGCGCTCGGTGGGCACGTGATCGCCAAGGACACCGGCATCGAACTGTCCGAGGTCAGCATGGAGCATCTCGGTTCGTGTGACCGGATCACGGTGACCGAGAACGAGACCACGATCGTCGGCGGGCACGGCGACCAGCGCCTGCTCGACGCCCGCATCGCCCAACTGGAGTCCCAGCTCGAGCGCGCGAAGATCGAGGCAGACCAGGAAAGCCTCGAACTGCGCATCGCCCGGCTCACCGGGCGGGTCGCCGTCATCCGCGTCGGCGGTGCGACCAGTGTCGAACTCAAGGAGCGGATGCTGCGCGTCGAGGACGCCCTGGCCGCCACCCGCGCGGCGGTGGAGGCGGGCATCGTCTCCGGCGGGGGCACCGCGCTGGCACAGTCACACCGGGCACTCGCCGGCCTCGACCTGTCCGGAGACGAGGCCATCGGGTGCGACGTCGTACGGCGTGCCCTCGCCGAACCGCTGCGCTGGATCGCGATCAACGCCGGATTCGACGGCGACGAAGTCGTCGAGGTGGTCGCCGGTCTCCCGCTCGGGCACGGGTTCAACGCGCTCACCGGTGAATACGGAGACATGTTCGACGACGGGGTGATCGACCCGTTCAAGGTCACCCGCGCCGCACTCGAAAGTGCGGCCTCGATCGCGGCACTGCTGATCACCACCGAAACCGCTGTGGTGGAGGAGATCATCGGCAATCCCGGCGCCATCATGGCGCCCGGCTTCGGCGATCTCGCCGAAGGCATGGTCCGCCCGTCGAACATCTACTGACGCAGTCGAGCGGGTCACCGCCACGACCGTCTGACGAGGCGGTGACCCGCTCTCCCTGCTCGCGCAAACCCACCCCCCCGGCGTCCGTATGCCTGAAAGAAAGTGAAGCATAGTGATTTTCATCGTGGTGAAGTTCAAGGTCCTCGACAAGTATCAGAACGACTGGCTGCTCGTTACCAAGGAGTTCACCGACGCGACCCGATCCGAACCGGGCAATCTGTGGTTCGAGTGGCATCGCAGCGCCGACGACCCCGCCGAGTTCGTATTGATCGAGGCTTTCCGGGACGGGCAGGCCGGTTCCGACCACGTCGCCGCCGACCACTTCCGGAAGGGACTGGACGTGATGCGTCCCGCGCTGAGTGAGACACCGCGCATCATCCACACCGACCTACCCGGCACCGACTGGTCCCGCATGGGCGAACTGGAAATCGCCTCGTAATCGATCCGGGCGGCACATCACATCAGGTCGGCAGGGAAGGACAAGGTATGACGGTCGTGTCGAGCGGCCCCGTCGCGGATCTGGTCGCGGAACTGGGCGATGCCGCGGTAATCGACAGCGACACCATGATCGCCTACACCCGCGATCAGGCGTTGCTCTGCCCGTCCGGGCGTCCGCTCGCCGTCGTCCGCGCCCGGACCGTCGATCATGTCGTCGCGACTCTGAAAACCGCGCACCGACATGGCATTCCGGTCGTGACGAGAGGTGCGGGCACCGGTCTGGCCGGCGGAGCCAACGCGATCGACGGCTGCATCGTGCTGAGTACCGAGAAACTCGACCGCATACTCGCCGTCGACGAACAGTCCCGCACCGCCACGGTCGAGGCGGGAGTGATCAACGGTGACCTCGCGACCGCGGTGGCAGCGCGCGGACTGTGGTACGTCCCCGACCCCGGCAGTCGCGCCATCTCCACGATCGGCGGGAACCTCGCAACCGACGCCGGCGGCGCCTGCTGTGCAAAGTACGGGGTCACCGGCGACCACGTCGCCCGGATCAAGGCGGTCCTCGCGGACGGCCGGATCATCCACACCGGGGCCGTCACCCGCAAGAATGTGGCCGGTTTGAACCTGACTCGACTGCTGGTCGGGTCCGAGGGCGCCCTGGCGGTGATCGTCGAGGCGACCGTGCGGCTGCGCCGGGCCCCGGCCCACACGGCCACCGTCGTCGCCGCGTTCTCCGATACCGTCCAGGCCGTCGACGCGGTGCTGGCGGTTCAGGCGGTGGCCGACCCGAGCCTGGTCGAACTCATGGACCGCACCACCATCGCGGCCGTCAACGACATGACCCACATGGGTCTCGACGAGACGGCCGGCGCGCTGCTGCTGATCCAGTGCGACGGTGACGCCGCCGAGGCCGAAGCCCAGCGCAGCGCGGACGCCTGCCGCGCCGCCGCAGCCACCGAGTTGTACGTGAGCACCGACGCTGCCGAAGGTGACGCCCTCATGCAGGCGCGCCGTGTGGCGCTGACCGCCCTGGAACGCCGCGGCAGCACCTTGCTCGACGACCTGGCCGTGCCGGTTCCCCGGCTACCGCACATGCTCGATGCCATTGCCCGGATCGCCGACCGCCACCGCCTGCTCATCGGCACGTTCGGGCACGCCGCCGACGGGAACCTCCACCCCACGATCGTCTTCGACGCGGCCGACCCCGACGCCGCCGACCGGGCCCATCGGGCCTTCGACGAGATGGTGACCCGATGTCTGGCGCTGGGCGGATCGATCACGGGCGAGCACGGCGTCGGCGGCCTCAAACGCCGCTACCTCGAACCCATGATCGGCTCGGTGGAGAGATCCCTGATGACAGGGATCAAGGCGGCGTTCGACCCGACCGGAATTCTGAACCCGGGCCGCGCGATATGACGGCGACGACCCTGCATCCGCCCCACCCTGCGACGAAAGGCCCCGACCATGACAGCGCACCCCGGACGGCGGCGCGGCCGTCCCCGCACTGAACCCGGCCCTCCTGCGGTTCCAGGCACCCTCACGCCGGCAGATCTCGCCAGCGTCCTCGAAGTACTGACCGGTATCCGGGCGACGGTCGAACACCCCCCGACGGACCGTCTCATATTGAGACGCGTCTCACATCGAGACGACGTACGCTCAGGTTCATAGACCTGTGGAGAAACGGGGCGTAAACACGGCATGACCACCAAGGACCTGCAGAAGGCGCGAGAGCTGTTTCTCGCCGACAACGATCTCGACAGCTCCGTTCGCCAACCCATCTCGTTCTCCTGGCAACGATCGAAGTCGCTCAAGGTGAGCCCTGATCAACTCGACCTCCCGTTCGTCCGGGAGCCGAATCTGGACTGTCCGCTCGTCGCGGCTGCGGAACCCGTGTTGCGACAGCTCGCGGACGGCCTGGTCGACGAACCGGTCAGCGTGATCCTGACGTCCGCTGACGGCGTGATCCTGACCAGGATCACCGCCAGCCGGCAACTCAATCGCACCCTCGACGACGTGCAGCTGATACCCGGGTACAGCTACTCGGAAGAATTCGCAGGCACCAACGGCATCGGCACGACCCTGGAAACCCGCCAGCCCACCCTCGTGACGGGCGCCGAACACTATGCCGACTGCCTCGGGCAACTGGCCTGCGCGGGTGTCCCGATCACCCATCCGATGTCCGGCACACTCGTGGGGGCACTCGATCTGACCGGCTGGGTTGAGGACGGGGGCCCGCTGCTGGCCACCCTCGCCAAATCCGCCACGGCTCAGATCGAAGGCCGTCTCCTGGCGCAGGCCAGTGCCGACCAGACGTCGTTGCTCAACGCGTATCTCAAGGCGTGTCGCCGATCGCCGCAGACCGGGGTGCTGGCGCTCGGAGACGACGTCGTCCTCGTCAACCGGCGACTGCGCGTGGCGCTGGACGCCCAGGATCAGGCAGCGTTACTCGAACACGCCGTCGACCTGAGCAGCGTCAACGCCACCCATCGGCATATCGTCGCCCTGCCCAGCGGTCAGACGGCCAGGTTGTCCTCGATCGAGGACTTCGGGCTCGGAGCCCGCAGGCCGATGGCCTTGTTCTACGTGCATCTCCACGATGTCCCCACGTCATCTCTAGCCCCTGCACCGGCGAGCACCGGCGTGTTGCCCGGCATCACCGGCACCAGCGCGTCCTGGCGCCGCACCTGTCAGCAGATCGCTCGCTGCGCACGCGAGCAGCAGTGGGTCATCGTGTCGGGCGAGCCCGGAAGTGGCCGCGGATCCGCTCTCAAAGCTGTTGCCGTCGAACATATTCCCATCCGCACCCGGATCTTCACGGCCGCCGAACTCTCCGACGACAGCACCGCGCTGCCGGCCCTCGAGCAGGAACTCGACCAGGAACGATTCAGCGTGATCCTGCGCGACATCGACCTGCTCGGCGAGTCACAGCAGCGGGTTGTCGCCGACCTGATCCAAGGGCGCGAACACGCCGGATGGATCGGCGCGACCATCGGCGGCACCGGTCACAACACCGATCTCGATGCGCTGCTCCTTCCCCACTTCAGCCACACCGTCACGATGCCGGCCCTGCGGCATCGCATCGACGATCTGCACAGTCTGGTACCGCATCTGCTACGACAACTCGGTCGCGGCGCGGAGCTGTCCCTCTCGCCTGCGGCAATGCGCCAACTCTGCAAATACAGCTGGCCCGGAAACGTCACCGAACTCCGGCAGGTCCTGCACGAGGTCGTCCAACGGCAGCGCTCCGGTGTCGTCGAAGTCGAGCAGCTACCCCCGATGTGCCGGGCCCTGAGCCGGCACACCCTCACCCAGATCGAAGCTCTCGAACGCGATGCCATCGTGCGCAGCCTGGAAGAGAACCACGGCAACAAGAAAGCCGCGGCAACAGCTCTCGGCATCTCACGGGCCACGATCTACCGCAAGATCAAGGAATTCGGCATCGACGTGTGACGCGCCCTTCGTCGTCCTTCTTTCGTGTCAGAAAATGAGACACCCGCCGCGCCGCAGTCGGCGGAACATGAGGTCAGACAGAAAATCCCACGCGAATCATCAACTCGCTGAGGAGCAATCCCTTTCGAGCACGGATCCGCGGCCGGACTGGACGAGGACGACCCATGAACACGAATCCGCTTGGCGCAATGACCCGCTCGGAAGCGCACCGCAGCAGGACCGCTCGGGTGTGGTTGGTCGCCGGGCTGGCGCACACGTCCGAACCCGTCGACCGGCCCGCCGTCCGTGACGATCTCATGCGAACCGGGGTTCCGGAGCCGGGCAGCGGTTACCGCACTCCCGACGGCCGCCGTCGCACGACGTGGGCGCAACTGCATTCCCGGTTCGATCTCGTGGAGGTGACCCCATGACAACCACCTGCGCGATCCGGCCTACCGCGCACCATCCCCACGCGACACTGAGCGGTCAACTCGCCCTGGAGGACGCCGCCGAGGACGCGCAGCGCCTGTCCCCGGACGACCGCACGACGTGTCCGCTGCACCGACGGTGGATCCACCAATGCGTCGCCTCGCCGGTCCACGTCAACGCCATCACCCGGCACCGGTGGTGCCGTCGATGCGCCCTGCCGCTCACGGTGACCGTGGACGAGGTGACACGGACGGTCACGATGGTCTGCCCGGCCTGCGGTGACGGTGGCAGCCCGGCAACCGCGCGACTGGTGGTCGCCTGTCGTGCCAGCTTGGGCTTCGCCCCCGTGAGTACTTATTAACCGCCCGCGGTAGTTGTCAACCTGTCTGAGACAGGTTCTGGTTGATGTTGATGCCTGTCGGTTGTGGCGGGTGTGGTGCCAGGGGTCGGCCGCGGAACCGTTCGGGGTGTTCGGCCCAGATCTGGTCCAGCCGGTGCTGTCGGCGGCGGTGTTCCTCGGTGTCGAGGCCGAGGAACACCGATGCGGGGGTGTGCCGGCCCAGGGCACTGTGCCGGTGTTCGAGCGCGTAGCGGGTCATGAACGTCTCGGTCCATCGCCGCGCGTGGTCGATGTCGTCGAACCGAAGCGGGCACGACAAGTCGTACTTGATGGTCTTGAACAGCGACTCGGAGAACGGGTTGTCATCGCTGACCCTCGGTCGTGAGTAGGTCCGGCACGCGCCCGCCTCGTCGAGGGCGGCGATCAGGGCATGTGAGCGCATCGACGGACCATTGTCGGCATGCACCACCTCGGGCACCCCGAACGCCTCGAACGCCTCGGCGAACATCTGCACCGCCAACTCGGGAACCTCGGCGTACTCGATCCGCCAGGCCACCGGGAACCGCGAGAACACGTCCATCACCAGGTACAGCAGATACCTGTCCTGCTTGCGGGGACCGTGCAACATCGTGATGTCCCACGACCACAACTGCCCGGCCCGACCGGCCCGGGCGACCGGTGCCCGGCGGGCCGCGGCCGTGGCCCGCCGGGTGCGGCGACGGTCCCCGGTCAAGTTCTGCGCACGCGCCACCCGGTAGAACGTCGACTCCGAACACGCGACGAACCCGGCGTCGAAAGAACGCCAATACACCTGCACCACAGACAGATCCGTGTTCTCCTCGGCCAGGATCAACTCGACGATCCGGGCGCTCGTCGTCGGACAACGCGGCGGGCTGCCGCCGCTGAACGTGCGGGACCGGCTCGGTGACCGGAACGTAGTGCCGGTAACCGCGGGTGCGCCGGTAGTAACTCGACCGCGGCACACCGAGCAGGGCGCACGCCGCGGTGACCGGCATCGCCGCGTCCCGGACCAACACCCCGACGGTGTCGATCAGGACAGCTTCTCTCGCTC
The DNA here is from genome assembly GCF_019378875.1 of Rhodococcus sp. USK10. Classification (NCBI taxonomy): domain Bacteria; kingdom Bacillati; phylum Actinomycetota; class Actinomycetes; order Mycobacteriales; family Nocardiaceae; genus Rhodococcus; species Rhodococcus sp. USK10. Next base: position 4,285,386 of record NZ_CP076048.1, on the reverse strand, counting down.
GAGCCACTGCGCGTACTCGTTCGCGCTCATCAACGCCGGTGGGATCGCAGATGGGTCCTCGTTCGAGCGCTTGGTGATCCCCTGCAAGAGCTCGAACGCTTTTCCCAGGATCTCCTGGGCGGTCTCCGCCTGTTCCACCTGGGCCTTGAGCCGTGTGTTCTCCCGGCGCAGCCGCGCCAGCTCGGCCCGATCCCGACTGTCCATCCAATTCCTCGACTTCTCTGCCGCGGCGACCATCGCCTGCGTGTATTGTCCGCTCTCCCGCGCGCGAAGCCACGCAGTGACGTGGTTCTTGCTCAGGTTCAACTCACGCAGCAGGCGCGTCTTGGCGCCGTGCTCGGTGCACTCGTCCCACCGGCGCAGCACCTCGATCCGGAACGCGATCGGAAACGAACGCCTACCCGTCGGACCACGCCCGATCGGAAAGCTGTCGATGTCGGTCACAGGGAACTCCGCTCCCCACGCTGACTGCCAGGTGTCTCACGACCATGCTGACAGCCAGCGCCCGTAGTTAATAAGTACTCACGGGCGCGGAGCGCATGGCGGGCAGGGCCGCGGACGCGACGAGGACGACGGCCATCCCCGCCCACTGAGCTGGGGACAGTTGCTCGCCCAGCAGGACCTGTGCGGCGAGCACCCCGACCACCGGTTCGAGTAGTCCGAGTAGGGCGACGGACGCGGATCCGAGTGCGCGCACGGCGATGAAGGAGCAGCCGATTCCGATGGGCATCAGGAGGAGTCCCTGGACCAGGATGGACCCCCACCCGCTGGGTGCGAACGTCCAGGACTGTCCGTCGACGACGGCGATCGCGCCGGTGGCGATTCCGGCGCCGAGTGATGCGAGTGCGCCCGCGGCGACGGGGCTGACCTGGTGCACCCACCGTTCCCCGACCACCAGGTACAGCGCGTACCCGGCGGCGCTGAGGAGGGCGAGCACCGCCCCGTTCACGGCGACCGCGGAGGTACCCGCGCCCGCGACGAGGGCGATGCCGCCGGACATCGCGACGGCCAGGATCAGCTGACCGCGGTTGATCCTGTTCCGGGTGACCACCCAGACGAGTGCCATCACGAACAGCGGGTAGATGTGGACGATCACGACCGCGATCTGGGCGCCGGTGACCCGCACCGCGGCGAAGAAGCACAGCAACTGGATGCCGAACAGCGGGCCGCAGACGCAGCACAGTCCGACGGCGGACTTCCACGTCACGCCTTTCAGCCGTCCGGTGGACCAGGCGAGAAGGAACAGCAGTGCGGCACCGACGAGGCTGCGGAGGCAGACGAGGACGGCCGGTGACACGCCGCCGGCGTAGCCGATCGCGGCGAACGTGGGGGTGAGTCCGTAGGCGACCGCGGAGGCCGCGCCGCATCCCCAGGCGACCGCACTGCCGCCGCGCGTCCGCCGTTCGGTGGAGCTAGCGACCATGGGCCCGAGCGCGCCGGGCGGCCCGCGGAGGCCGGGTCACCATGTGCGCGGCGCGACGAGTTCGTCGTGGACGAACTGCACGAGTACCTCTTTCATCGCGGCGACGGTCATGTTCGGTGCGCCGGTGAGGACCTGGATGGCGGTGCCGTCGGTGAGCGCGGTCAGCCGCTGCGCGATGGTTTCCGGGTCGACGTCGGTGCGGAAGATCCCTTGCCGTTGTCCGCGCCGGACGATCTTGACGACCGTCTCGTGCCAGCGCGCGTAGTACGTGTTGTGGAACGGGCGGAGTTCGGGCCGGAGCGTGGCCTCGGCCCAGAACTGCAACCAGATGGACCACTCGTCGCGCAGCGGCCCGACTCGGGGCAACTGCATGTCGATCAGGCGGAGCAGGCGTTCGTGGGCGTTGTCGATCGCCTTGAGTTCGCGGCTCTGCCGGTCGAAGGCGTTGTCGATGGCGTGGCGGAGGGCGGCGGTCAGGACGTCGCTCTTGCCGGGGAAGTAGTAGTGCACCGCCCCGGTGCTGGTGCCGACGACCTGGGCGATGTCGGAGATGCGGACCGAGTGGTACCCGCGCTCGGCGATCAGTTGAGCCGCAGCATCGAGTATCGCCGTTCGGCGCGCGTCCTCGGTGAGTTGAGCGGTCACTGTCCCTCCTTCGATTGTCATCTGACTGATCCATCAAATCATACGCCGCAAACTGACGCATCAGTCAGACAGCTCTATCCGGCCTCCAAATTCGCCAACGGCCGATCTGAACGCGCATAACAGCAGGTAAAAGCTGGTAATCGCGCTGAATTCACATCTGATCGTCGGATCAGTTTCGACGAAACCCTTGACATCTGTGGGCTGGATCACGGTATAACTGATGCATCAGTCAGACCCGAGTGGTCGGAACGGTAGCGACGAGAGGCGAACGCTCGATGGAATGTGAGAACCCAGGTGGAGGCGCCGGGCAGGTGCTGCGCCCCGACGTCCATCGCGGGCGGGTGGCACTGATCACCGGTGGAGGCACCGGGATAGGGCGCGCGATCGCACTGGACATGGCGCGGTGTGGAGCCGACGTCGTCATCAGCGGTCGCCGACCCGAGCCCCTCGAGAAGACCGTCGCCGAGATCGAGGCACTGGGCGGACGGGCGCTCGCCGTGCCCGCGGACATTCGCGAAGAAGAGCAGGTGACCGCCCTGGTCGATCGGGCACTGGAGCGGTTCGGCCGCATCGACATCCTGGTCAACAACGCCGGCGGCCAGTTCGCGGCGCCGGCCGAGGACATCACGAGCAAGGGATGGCGCGCCGTTCACCGCCTCGCCGTCGACGCCACCTGGGCCGTCACCCGGGAGGTCGCCGTCCGCGCGATGATTCCGCAGCGGTCCGGATGCATCTTCTTCATGGCGTTCTCCCCGCGCCGGGGAATCGCATCGATGGTCCACGCGACCTCGGCCCGTGCGGCCCTCGAAAACCTCGCGTCCGGACTGTCGCTGGAGTGGAGCCGGTACGGAATCCGGTCGATCTGCATCGCCCCCGGCACCATCGCGACGGAGGGCATGGAGGAGAACTACACGGAAGAGGCCCGCGCGCAGTGGACGTCCGCGGTGCCGCTCGGACGGCTGGGCACGGCCGAGGACGTGTCCGGGGTCGTCACGTTCCTCGCTTCGCCCGCAGGCAGTTACGTCACCGGGGCCACGCTGGTGATCGACGGCGGTGCCGACGCCTGGGGCACGGGCCACCCCGCTCCGAAGGTCGAGGAGACCCGATGAGCACGATCACCGGCCGCGACCTCACGGCACTGTTCGACCCACGGTCGGTCGCCGTCCTCGGTGCGAGCAATGACGAGACCAAGTACGGCAACTGGATCAGCGTCCAGGCGCTCCGGATGACGGGCCACCGGTCCGTCCACCTCGTCAACCGGCGCGGCGAGCGCATCCTCGGTCAGCCGTCGCTCCGCAGCCTGTCGGAACTCGACGAACGGGTCGACCTCGTCGTCATCACCGTTCCCGCACAGGGTTTCGAGGAGGCCGTCGACGACGCCCTCGCAGCGGGCGCCACAGCGATCGTCGGTGTCACCGCAGGCTTCGCCGAACTCGGCGCTGCCGGCAAGGCGGTGCAGGACCGGGTCGTGGCGCGGGTGCGGGCGGCAGGAGCGGTCCTCCTCGGGCCGAACTGCCTGGGTGTGCTGGACTCGAGCACCGCGCTGACGCTGGCGTCGAACCCGCTGCCCGCCGGACGCGTCGCGCTGCTCTCCCAGAGCGGCAACATGGCACTCGAACTCAGCCAGTTCCTCGAGGCCCGCGGACACGGGTTCTCCCGGTTCGCCTCGCTGGGGAACCAGGCGGACCTCGGCGCCGCCGACCTCATCCGGTCGTGCGTCGAGCACGACGACACCGAACTCATCGCCGTGTACTGCGAGGACTTCGGTGACGGGCGGGCGTTCGTCGATGCCGCCGCTCAGGCATCCCGCGCCGGGAAACCGGTGCTGCTGCTGACGGTAGGCGGCAGCGAGGCCTCCATCCGCGGGGCGCAGTCCCACACGGGATCGCTGACGTCCGACAGCGCGGTCATCGACGCGGCCTGCCGCGCGGCCGGGGTGTACCGGGTGTCGAGTCCGCGGCAACTCGCGGACGTCGCCGCGACGCTCCTCGGGTACGGACCGGCGGAGGTGCGCCGGGTCGGTGTCGTCGCCGACGGCGGCGGGCACGCGGGTGTCGCGTCCGACGTCGTGGAGGCGGCCGGACTCACGGTTCCGGAGTTCCCCGCCGACATCAGCGGCGCACTGCGCGACCTGTTGCCGCCGTCCGCCGGAGTGACCAACCCGGTCGACCTCGCGGGTGCCGGGGAACAGGACATCACCTCGTTCGTCTCGGTCCTCGACACCATCCTGCAGAGCCCGGCGGTCGATTCCGTGCTTCTCACCGGATATTTCGGCGGCTACGGGAGTTACGGCGAGAACCTGGCGCGCAAGGAGATCGAGACCGCCCGCGCGATGGCGGAAACGGCCCGCGCCCACGGCAAGCCGGTCGTCGTGCACACGATGCATCCCGACAGCGCCGCGGCGAGGGTGCTCGCCGACAGCGGGGTCCCGGTCTTCCGCGCGGTGGAGGATGCCGCCGGGGCGCTCGGTGTCATCGCCGAAACCACTGCACCGCAACATCAGTCGAGTACGGACAGTCTGCCTTCCGCGCCGGTGACCAGCGACGCGTACTGGGATTCGCGCGAGCTGTTCCGCGGCGCCGGCGTCGAATTCCCCGCGGCACGTCTGGTGCGGAATTGCGCCGAGGCGGTGGCGGCGGCCGAGACCGTCGGATTCCCGGTGGTCCTGAAAGCGATGGGCCTGCTGCACAAGTCCGACTCCGGCGGGGTCGCCCTGGGTCTGGGATCGGCGGAACAACTCGCCGACGCGTTCACCCGCATGGACGCCTCCCTCGGAGCGTCCGCCTACTGCGTCGAGGCGATGGCCGACCTGAGTGAGGGCGTCGAACTCATCGTCGGGGTCCAGACGGACCCGCGGTTCGGTCCCGTCGCCATGGTGGGTCTCGGCGGCATCTTCACCGAGGTCCTCGCCGACGTGTCCTTCGCGCTGGCGCCGGTCGACGCGGAGACCGCCCGCGGTCTGCTCGACAACTTGCGGGCGTCCGCCCTGCTCCGAGGGGTGCGCGGCAGGCCGCCGATCGACATCGACGCCGCCGCGGACGCCATCGCCGCGATCACGGCCGTGGCCACCGCACACCCCGAGATCGCGGAACTCGAGATCAACCCCCTGCTCGTCACCCCGAAGCAAGCCCTCGGACTCGACGCGCGCATTGTCCTGAACTCATCGAGCACCAACTGACACAAGGAAGTTCTGAACCATGGAATTCGCATACAGCCCCCGCCTCGCCGACCTCAAGGAGCGCGCCCGCGCCCTGACCGACACGATCATGCAGTTCGAGGACGAGTGCGAACGCAACAACGGAATCTCCGACGAATCCCACGCCACCATCAAGGCGGCCGTCCTCGCATCGGGACTGCAGGCGATCAACACCCCCGTCGAATACGGCGGAGCGGGACTGACGGTGCTCGAGCAGGCCGTCGTGCAGGACGAACTCGGCAAGCTCACCAATGCGCTGTGGGACACGGTGTGGCGGCCGGCGAACCCGCTGACCCACGCGACCCCCGAACAGCGGGAGCGTTACCTGATCCCCGGTGCCCGCGGCGACCGCCGCGACGCCGTCGCCATCTCCGAGGCCAACGCCGGTTCGGACTTCTCCGCGGCGAGCACCACCGCGACCCCCGACGGCAACGGCGGCTACATCATCAACGGCGAGAAGTGGTTCGTCACGGTCGGTGACGTCGCCGACTACCTCATCGTGCTCGCCAACGTCGAACCCGACAACGCCGCAACGATCTTCCTGATCGACGTCGACACCCCGGGCGTGAAGATCAAGCACATCCCCCGCTACACGCACACGTTCGTCTACGAGCACCCCGAGTTCACGTTCGAGAACGTGCGCGTCGGCGCGGACGCCGTGCTCGGCGGCATCGGGCAAGGCCACGACCTCACCCGCGACTGGTTCACGGAGGAGCGGCTGATGATCGGCGCACGCACGATCGGTGCGGCGGAGCGGGCGCTGACCCTGGCCGTCGACTGGGCTCGGGAGCGGGTGCAGGGCGGCGAGCCGCTGATCAACCGTCAGCTGATCCAGGGCATGATCGCCGATTCCGTCGTGGACATCACCACCAACCGGGCGCTCACCCACCAGGTGGCGTGGGAGTTCGACCAGGCCGACCCGAACGACGCCGACCTGCGAAAGACCCTGCACGCCAAGGCCGCGACGGTGAAGCTCGCCGCATCCGAGGCGTCCAACCGGGTGGTCGACCGGGCCGTCCAGATCTTCGGCGGCCGCGGCTACATCCGCGACTACCCCGTCGAGCGGCTGTGGCGCGAACTGCGCGTCGACCGCATCTGGGAGGGCACGTCGGAGATCCAGCGCCTGGTCATCGCGAACGAGGCCAACAAGCGGGGTCTCGAGAACCTGCTGTCCTTCCGCTACGAGGCCGGGGAGAAGTAGCACGATGCCGACCGAGAACACCGGAACCGTCGACGTGCGCCGGGACGGCGACGTCGCCGTCGTCACCCTGCGGCGCGAACAGAAGCGGAACGCGCTGTCCACGCACATGGAAGCCGCACTGCTCGCCGCGCTGGGCTCACCCGAGGTGAAGTCCAGTCGGGCCGTGGTCGTCACCGGGGGCGACTCGGTGTTCTCGGCCGGCGCGGACGTCACCGAACTGCGGGAGATGACGCCGGAGGCGATCGCCGAGTACTACCGGACCTCCGGGTCGGTATACGAGGCGCTCGCGGCGCTCCCCCAGCCCACGGTGTCCGCGATCACCGGCTACTGCCTCGGCGGCGGCCTCGAACTGGCCCTCGCCACCGACATCCGGGTCGCCGATCCGGCCGCCGTCTTCGGGTTCCCGGAGATCGGCATCGGAATCCTCCCCAGCTCCGGCGGCGTCACCCGCATCACCCGCATCGCCGGGGCCGGCCGTGCCCGCGACCTCGTGCTGCGCGGTCGGCGCTTCGATCACACGGACGCCGAACGCTGGGGCGTCGTCAGCGAGATCGCCTCTCCGGCAGAGCACGTGAAGCAGGCGCTGAGCATCGCGCACGAACTCGCGGCGTATTCGCCTCTGGCGCTGAGCATCACCAAGCAGGTGCTGGACGTCAGCGCAGACGCCCCGCACCACGCGTCGCTGCTGCTCGAGCAGCTCGCCTACTCGGCGCTGAACAAGACAACCCCTTAGCGGTACCGGCCGAGTGCGGCCGACTCGACCGCCACCCCGAGGGTGACGGCACCAATCTACGTAGTGGAGACGACATGAGTTCCTTCGACGTGATGGACAGACCCGCCAAACGCGGGTTCCACACCAAGCTCCTGATCGCGTGCTGTGGCGGACCATTCCTGGACGGGTACGTCATGAGCATCATCGGCGTGGCCCTGCTCGGCGTGCACGAGCAGCTACATCCGACGACCGCCGAGGCAGGGTTGATCGGCGCGGCGTCGCTGATCGGTATCTTCTTCGGCGCCACCGTGTTCGGATTCCTCACCGACCGGGTGGGCAGGGAGAAGATGTACGCCCTCGACCTGGTGGTGCTGGTCGTCGCGTGCGTGCTGTCGGTGTTCGTCCAGTTGCCGTGGCAGCTGATCGTGCTGCGCTTCGTCATCGGCGCGGCCATCGGTGCGGACTACCCCATCGCCACCTCGCTCCTCACCGAGTTCACCCCCACCAAGAAGCGCGGCGCGATGGTCGGGATGTCCGCCGTCGCATGGTCGGCGGGCGCCGTCGCCGCCTACGTGGTCGGTGCACTCGTCGTCGGCATCTCCGGCGGCAACGACCACTGGCGCCTGCTGCTCGCGTCGAGTGCGGTCCTGGGTCTGATCGTGATCCTCGTGCGGCGCGGAATCCCGGAGTCGCCGCGGTGGCTCCTGAAGAACGGCCGGGTCGCGGACGCCGAGGCCGTGGTCGAGCAGATCTACGGCGAAAAGCTGGATCTGAGCACGGTCACCGTCGAAGACACCGCCGACAAACCGCAGGCGGACATCAGGATCTACTTCCGGGGTCAGTACCTCGCGCGGCTGATCATGTGCAGCGCCCTGTATCTGGCGGTCGTCACCCCGCTCTACGCGCTGCTGACGTTCCTGCCCACGATCCTGTCCGGATTCTCGATCTCCGGCGACGGTTCCGCGGGACTGATCGTGGAGACCGTCATCATCGGACTCATCGTCGCCGGATCCATTCCCGCGCTGTTCCTGGTCGAGAAGTGGGGCAGGCGCCCGATCGCCGTGATTCCGTTGGCGCTGATGGTGATTCCGCTGGCCGGGTTGTGGTTGTGGGCGGACGGACCGCTCTGGTTCATCGTCGCCGCGTTCTGCGCGTACGCGTTCATCTCCGGCGGTCCGAGCATCCTGGTGTGGATCTACCCCAACGAACTCTTCCCCACCGAGTTCCGGGCCACGGCCGTGGGAATCGCCACCGCCGTCAGCCGGTTCGGCGCCGCGACCGGCACGTACCTGCTGCCGCTGAGCATGTCCTCGCTGGGCACCGGCACCACGATGCTGTTCGGTGCGGTCCTGACGGCGGTCGCGTTCGTGATCTGCTTCTTCATGTCGCCCGAGACCAAGGGCAAGTCGCTGGAGGAGGTGTCGTCCGTGTCCGTGTCCGCGGCGCCGGTGACGGGGACGAGCACTCCGCGGCTGGAGAAGCTGGAGGAGGCGTCCGCGCCGCGAACCTGAGAGATCGCCTTCCTCCGCCCCTGCCGACTTTTGCTTCCGTCGGCAGGGGCGGACCCCTGTGCGACCACGTCCCGCTGCCTGGGAGAAGGGGCTCCCCACCGGCGACGTGCTGCGCTACTCTCACGGCTAGAACACGTTCTATTCGACTGAGGAGTCGCATCATGGCACCGTCCGCAGAAGATATCCGCAAGACCGTCGAGAGGTACATCGAGGCGGTGGCCACCGGGACCGCCGACGACGTCGTCGCGCTGTACGCCGAGGGCGCCACCGTAGAGGACCCGGTGGGCACCGAGCCGCGGACCTCGGCGGAATCGCTGCGGGAGTTCTACGGGGTGATCGAACCGCTGAAGCAGACCGGCGAACTCCTGACGCTGAAGATCGCCGGCAACTCGGCGGCGTTCCACTTCTCCCTCGTCACCGACCTCGGTGAGCAGAAGCTCGAGATCGCGCCGATCGACGTCATGACCTTCGACGACGACGGCAAGATCACGTCGATGCGGGCGTTCTGGTCGCAGGAGGACATGATCACCAGCTGACCGAAAGCCGGGCCGGCAACCACACCGCAATACGGCCCGGCCGATCGGCGACTGTGCCTACGATGGCGGGGTGGCCACCGACGACGCCGGGCGGGCTGCACGGCGTGCCCGACGCAGACGAGTCGTTCGTGCCGGTACGCGCCCCGGGCGCGCACCGCGTAGCTGGCTGGCGGTCGTCGGAGCCCTGACCGCGGCGGTGACCGTGGCGTGCTCCTCCGGTTCCGGGGGCCACCCGGACCCGGTCGACCTCGATCGGGCCACCGACCAGGGACAACTTCCGTGGACCGAAGTGCTTCTTCCACCGCAGACGCCGACGACGGTCCCGTTCGGCCCACCCGGAACCGACCTGCCGGGCGAGCCCCGAGCCGCCGGTATCCGGGTGGTCGGCGACCGCGCCGGACTCTACGGCGGAAGCCCCGACCGCGTGCTCTGCGACCGGCAGCGCCTCGTCGACGACCTCGAGGGGGATCCGGCGAGGTTGGACGCCTGGTCGAGTGTGTTCCAGGTCGACGACGTGCGCAATTACGTCCGGACCCTCACCCCCGTCCTCCTCCGCGCGGACACCCGCGTCACCAATCACGGCTTCGACGACGGCCACGCGACGGCATTCCAGTCGGTGCTCCAGGCCGGGACCATCGTGCTGATCGACGACCACGGCGTTCCCCGCGTCCGGTGCATGCGCGGCAGCCCGTTGCTGTCCCCGGTGGTGAACCAGGACGCCGAAGTCGAGGGCGATCCGTGGCCGACATTCCAGCAGGACCGGCTGTACGTCGTGCAGCCCTCCAACCTGGCGATGACCGAAGTGGCCGTGGTCGACCTGATGACCGGGGGGCTGTCGACGGTGCCGATCGGCTCCGGCCCACAGCAGCCCGCGGAGCGCCCGAATCCGGTAGCTCCCGTGGAAGCCCAGGCGCCGGTGCCGGTTGTCGATTCGCCGCCCGCCGTGGTGCAGCAGGCAGCTCCCCGGCCCGCGCCCGTCCCCTCCCCGGAACCCGCGCCGCCGCCTCCGCCGCCACCACCGCCCCCGCCGCCGGCACCCGTCGCCGTGCCGCCGCCCGCACCCGAGCCGCCGGTGTACAACCCGCCGCCCGCGCCGGTGCCCGCTCCGCCGCAACAGATTCAGGTGCAGATACCGGGTCTGCCGCCGATCGTCATCCCGATTCCGAACTGACGCCCGCGCTCCGTCAGAGCGCGAGAAGGGCCGCGTGCGCCACGACCGCCTGGGTGAACAGCGTCCAGTCGTTGATGATGTGTGCGCCCGTCGAGACCCACAGGTTCTTGGTGCGGATGTACGCGAGCGTGAGCACCAGCCGGGCCCCGCCGATCACGATGAACGCCTGCGCGAAGTTCCAGTCGTAGGTCGGCAGATGTGCGGCGCCGAACCACACCGCGCTGATCAGCCAGGCCAGGACGATCGCCGTCTTCCGGGACAGCTTCGCCTTGGTGACCAGGAAGTACATCAGTGCGAGGAACGGGACGATGGTGAAGACTTCCTCGCCGACCAGTTGGATCCCGGTTCCCACGTAGAACGCGACGGTGTCGAGCGCACCGCCCTGGCCCGCGCTGTCGACGGCCTTGTTGGACGCCACCCCGAACAGTGCCTGCACGACCAACGCCAGTGCGATCGTGACGGCCAGATTCAGCAGCGCGAACCCGATCATCGTCAGGACGTCGCGGCCGCGCACCCTGCGGAACAGGGCGGTCCAGTGCTCGCGCGTCACCATCGCCAGCACGGTGAGCGGGATGCCGACGAACAGGATCCGCGGAATCAGCGCCACCAGATTGCCGGGTTGCGGGATGAGGACCAGGGCCGCGAAACCGACGGCGACCGACGCCCACATCAGAATCCACTGCCGCGCCGAGAGCGCGGTGGGGGTCCCGTCGTAGAACGGGAAGTCGGCGTCGTCGCGGCGCTCGATCAGGGGTCCGAAGCGGTCGCCGGGCGACGCCGGTTCATAGATGGGAACGGCACTGGATCCGGAAGCACCACTCATCGATTCGCCCCTCTGCGGTGGGTGGACGCGGGAGGCAATTTTCGCAGCAACAGCCTGCCGGTGCCACCCGGCGCGCCAGCTGTACTCGCAACGGACGGTGAACGGACGGAAACTTATCTATACCTGTGGTGAATTCAAACAACTTGTATTGACAAGTTGCGCGTCTGAGGACCAAGGTGGAATTCATGACACATCAACGACGCTACGACGTGGTGGTGGTCGGCGCCGGAATCCTCGGTCTCGCGCACGCTTACCACGCGTTCGATCGCGGACTGTCGGTGGCGGTGATCGATCATGCCGACCGCGTCGCGGGCGCATCCGTCCAGAACTTCGGCCACCTCTGCATCACCGCCCAGTCGGGTGTCGCCCGCGACTACGCGCTGGCCGGCCGGGAGCACTGGCTCGAACTGTCACGCAAGGCGGGGTTCTGGATCTCGGAGTCCGGAACGTATTGTGTGGCAAGCCGCGACAACGAAATGGCCGTCCTGACCGAGTTCGCGGACAGGCGCGGACCTGTCGAGGTGGAACTGCTGCCGCGCGAGCGGATCCTCGCCGCGCTCCCCGTCTCCGGCAGTCGCGTCGTCGGCGGCATGTACATGGCCGGCGACCTCCAGGTGGACCCGAGGGAAGCGGCCCCCGCCGTCGCGCGGTGGCTCGAGGCGTCCGGCGTCGACTACTTCTGGCGCACCGCCGCAACCGGATTCGACACCGGAGTGGTCCACACGTCGCGGGGCGATCTTCGTGCGGGGACGGTGTTCGTCACCGTCAACCACGACATCGACCGCCTGTTCCCGGAATCGGCCGAGAGTGGAGGGCTCGTACGGTGCCGGCTGCACATGCTGCGCGCGAGGATGCCGTTGCCGGCACCGTTGCCCGCACCGCTGTTCACCGGTTGGTCACTCGTGCGGTACCGCGGTTTCGCGGATCTGCCCGCGACGGCGGCACTAGCGGCGCGGTTGCGCGAGGAGCACCCCGACTACGCCGACCTCGACCTCCACCAGATGTACACCCCGCAGCCGGACGGCTCGATCCTGCTGGGCGACACCCACATCCGTGACGTCTCGGCGGAGCCGTTCCAGTCGGAGCGGGGATTCGAGGTGCTGATCCGCGAAGCCGCCGCCCTGTTCGGCGTCCCGGACGTCACCGTCACCGAGCGCTGGCAGGGCGTCTACGGCTCGGCCCCCGACTCGGAGTTCCTGATCGAGGAGCCGGTCGACGGGGTGCACGTCGTCACCGTCACCACCGGCATCGGCATGACGACCGGCATGGGTCTGGCGAAGGACCGGATCGACCACGTCTTCGGCCGCGAGTCCGCACCAGCGATCTAGCTATCCCACAGACACATTCACCGAACACCGAGAGGAACGCGACAATGGGAACACAGCACCGGGACATCAGCCTCGTCGTCTTCGACATGGCAGGCACCACCGTCGAGGACAGCGGGCTGGTGCAGCAGTCCTTCCTCGCCGCCGACGCACACGCCGGGCTGTCGAAGACGGACGACGACCGGCGGCGGATGCTCGAGTACGTCTCCGACACCATGGGCCAGTCCAAGATCGTCGTCTTCCGCCACCTCAGCGGCGGAAACGAGGAACAGGCGCAGGCGGCGAACAAGGAATTCGAACGCTGCTACGCGCAACTCGTCGACGACGGCCGGTGCAGCGCCGTTCCCGGCGCCGAGGAACTCCTCGGCTCGCTGCGGGAGCAGGGCATCAAGACGGCGCTCACCACCGGGTTCGCGCACGAGACGCAGATGTCGATCATCCGCGCGCTCGGCTGGGAGAACGTCGCCGACGTCGTGCTCTGCCCCGGTGACGGCGTCCGCGGCCGCCCCTTCCCGGACATGCCGCTGACCGCGCTGATGCGCGCCGGCGCCCCGTCCGTGCAGTCCATGGTGGTGCTCGGCGACACCACGTCGGACATCACCACCGGCCTGCGCGCCGGAGCGCTCGCCTCCGTCGGCGTCCTCACCGGCGCCCACGACGCCACCCAACTGTCCGAGGCCGGGGCCACCCACGTCCTCGACAGCGTCGCAGACCTGCCCGCTCTGCTCGACCGACTGCGCAGCGCCTGATCCGCCGATCAGAGACCGTTGCTGTCGCCCGACGGACTCCGCGGGTCGACGGTCCGGGCGTTCACGATGCTGAAGGCGACGAGGTCGGGCCGGTACCGGTCGTCGGCGTACTCGAAGATGTCGCCGTGCTGGTCCCGCGACGTCCGGCGTTCCCGCAGCAACGGGCTGCCGGGGGCGATGCCGAGATGTTCGGCCTCGGCCTGGGCGGCGGCGACGGCGTCGAGCACGTGCTCCATCGATTCGAACCGGACGCCGCGGGAGGTGAGGTAGTCGGTGATCGACCCGGAGTCGATGTCGAACTCGAACAGCAGGGAACCGACGCGGTCGGTGAACGTGCTCCGCTCGAGCATCGTCGGTTCGCCGTCGAGCAGGCGGACGCGGAGAACCTCGACGACGAAGTCGTCCGGGGCCGCTCCCAGTGCGCGGGCGGCAGGCTCGGACACCCGGCGTCGGGCGATCTCGAGTGTGCGGCTGCCCGCGGTGCGTCCGGTGCGGTGCGCCCACTGGGTGAACGGCGTGAACGTGTCCAGGGTCTGCGTGATGTCGTGGCTGCGGACCACAGCCGGCTTGCCCTGGGACAGCTGGATGAGCCCCTCGTTCTTCAACGTCGCGAGGGCCTGGCGCACCGGGCCGCGCGACACCTCGAATTCTGCGCACAGCATGCTCTCGCTCGGCAGTGACTCGCCCACCGCGTACCGCCGCTGCATGATGCGCTTCCGGAGCTGAACCGCGACGAACTCGTGACGGGAGCGTGCTTCCACCATTGCGCATCACCCCACTTCCCCGGTCGGTCGACGGTTACCACTGCGAATCAGGTGCATTCTAGTGGCGTCGCCGTTACGGTACACTGCGAGAACGCGTTCCAGCCGGTGGAGGGATTCGGAGCATGGCGACGTCGACGGAGCGATCGGTCACGGTCGACGGATTCCGTTGGCAGATCAGCGAACTGGGTGACGGTCCGCCCGTGATCCTGTGCCACGGGTTCCCGGGCCTCGGCTACAGCTTCCGGCACCAGATGCTGGCGCTCGCGGCGTCCGGGTACCGCGCGATCGCCCCGGATATGCCCGGCTACGGCGGCACCGACGTGCCCCGCGACATTGACGACTACACCAACGAGCGGGTGTCGGACGCACTGATCGGCCTGCTCGATGCCCTCGGACTCGACCGTGCCGTGTTCGTCGGCCACGACTTCGGCGCTCCGGTGGCCTGGACCGTCGCGCTGCGTCACCGCGAACGCGTGTCCGGGCTGGTGCTGCTGTCCGTTCCCTACATGCCCGATCGGTTCCCACTGCGCCCGTCGGAACTCTATGCGTCGCTGGCGCGCAAGCACTTCCTGCACATCCACTACTTCCAGGAACCGGGTGTCGCCGACCGCGAACTCGACGGCGACCCCCGCGGCTTCCTCCAGCGGCTGTTCTACGCCTTGTCGGGCGACTACCGCTACCTGGACATCTGGCAGCACCCGTCGGAGGGCAACGGGTACCTGGACGTGCTGCCCGACGCCCCACCACTGCCGTGGTCGTGGCTGACGGAGGACGAATTCGAGCACTATGTGGAGGTCTTCTCCCGGACGGGATTCACCGGTGGCCTGAACTGGTACCGGGCGTACGACGCCAACTGGGAACGCTCCGCGAGAGTCCGGGTCGCCCAGATCGAGGTGCCGACGCTGTTCGTGGCCGGTGCACGCGATCCAGTCCTCGCGATGAGCGGTGCGCAGGCCCTCGACCGGATGCGCGACACCGTTCCCGACCTGCGCGGCATCCACCTCCTCGACGGCGCCGGC
This sequence comes from Rhodococcus sp. USK10, assembly GCF_019378875.1. Lineage (NCBI taxonomy): Bacteria > Bacillati > Actinomycetota > Actinomycetes > Mycobacteriales > Nocardiaceae > Rhodococcus > Rhodococcus sp. USK10. The sequence goes on along the minus strand of NZ_CP076048.1, from coordinate 4,270,311 downwards.
CACTTCGTCCAGCAGGAACGGGCCGAAGAGGTGAACGAGTTGTTGCTCAGCTTCGTCGCAGGCTGAGCAGGCTGAACAGCCTGAACAGACGCCGCCGCGTCGGTGCGGGCAGTGTGCCGGGCTCTCCGGCCCCACCGGACCGCTTGCGCAGCAATGCCTTCGATGCGGTGTCGAGTGCGTCGCGGTCGAATCCCTCGGGTGGCTCCCCCGACGCGACGAGGGCTCGCACCAGCGCCGCCTGCCGATCGGCCAGCCCCGTCACGGCCAGCTCCATTCGGCGCCCCGGGTGATCCGCTCGACGCCGGCCGCGTCCGCTATCGCATCCAGTTCGCCGAACAATTCCGAGGCGGGCGGGTAGTTGCCGTCGCGCTCGAGCATGATCGCGGGGGCGCCCCCGGTTACCCACTGCCGGACCAGGTCCAGCACCTCGACGGGCACCGGGTCGGTGTGGGTGTCGTGGTACGCGCCGTCACGTTCGGACCCACCGGCGACGTGGCAGTACGCCACGCGTTCGAGCGGCAGTCGACGGAGTTCCTCGGCGGCGTCGCGGCCGCGGTTGCGGGCGTTCGCGTAGACGTTCGCGACGTCCAGCAGCAGGTGGACCCCGGTGCGTTCGACCAGTTCGGCCAGGAACTCGCCCTCGGTGTACTCGTCGTCCGGCCAATCGAACAGGGCCGCGATGTTCTCGACGGCCAGGGGCACCGGCAAACTCTCCTGCGTGCGCCGGACGTTGCGCACCAACACGTCCAGGGCCTCTGCCGAGCGCGGCACCGGCAGCAGGTGTCCGGCCTCGAGACCGCCCGCCCGCACGAACGCGACGTGCTCGCTGACGAGTGGCGCACCGAGCGCGTCGGCGCACCGCGCGAGGTGGTCGATCCGGCGCTGCTCGACGGGCTCGGCACCACCCAGCGAGAGTGAAATGCCGTGCGGGACGACGGGAACCCCCAGCGACCGCAGTTCGTCGGGAACGTCGACCCCGCGTCGGCGGGCGGGCAGCGACTCCGCGATCACCTCGCAGAACTGCAGGCCGTCGAGTCGGTCGATGATCCCGCAGATCTCCGGCCGCCAGCCGATGCCGAGGCCCGGCTCGATCAGTGCGGTCATCCCCCGCACCCACCGCCGCCGCAGCCACCTCCACCGCCGCAGGAGGAGCCCCCACCGTCGCTGCTGCCACCGTCGCCGCCGCTGCTGCTGCTGTCGGAGATGCCGGCCGCGCTCGCGAACCCCGGCGAGAAAAGGGCGAGGGAACCCATCCCGAACAGCGCCGTCGACAGCGCGATCGGCGTCGGACCGTATGCGGTCGGGGACGGGCGCATCCGCGGCGACAGGTACGAGTGTTCGCGGCGCAGTCGCTGCAATTCCGCCGTCCCCTGGCGTGTCCTGCGGCCGGTCCGGCGAACCAGTTCGCGGGAGGCCGCCAGTAACACCACCGCGACGAGCAGGAATCCGATCGGCTTGCCCGCGGCGAACCCGGCGGCGAGGCGTGCGACGCCGACGGCCATGACGACGAGGATCGGGATCGTCGCCCGGCGGTTCCACGTCTTCTGCTCGGGTCCGGTGAGCAGTCCCTGCGCGACCAGGGTGGTTCGCAACTCGTCGAGTGGGGCCCGCAACCGGCCCGGGAGCCCGAGGTTGCCGAGGGCGCCGCGCCTGGAGGCGAGTTCGTCGTAGACGGCGCGCGTGAACCACCCGAGGGCGTTGTCGGGGACACCCCACGCCCGCAGGATCGTGCCGTCGTCGGAGATGATGCCGGCTCCCCGCAACAGCGTCAGGGATGCGGCGATGGCGCGATCGTCGCTGGTCAGCATGCCGGTCTGCACCGGATCGAGGCGGACGTGGGCGGTCGCGGCGGAGGGGGTGAAGCTGGAACGGAGGAACACAGCAATCCCGACCGAGAGTACGGCGGCGGCCACGTAGATCACCAGGAAGGTCTCGCTCGGTATCCCCCACGTAGCGGATTCGTTGTACATCACACACCACCTTTCAACCGCGTTGTCCGACAGTCGATCTCAGTATCAGTACGATTGTCCCACATGCACCCGCCGGAAGCCGATCGTCACCGTTCCGTTATCGGGATCCTGGGAATTCGCCGTGGGGTGGGCTGTGGGAGCATCGTTCGCATGACGTCACCGGGTGCCGCACTGTCGTATGTCGAACTGCTCGATGCTGTTGCCGAATCGCAGCGGACGGTCGAGGCGGCGCTCGCGGGCTTGACCGACGATCAGGCGCGGGGGCCGTCGCTGCTGCCGGGGTGGAGCCGGGGACACGTCGTCACGCACCTCGCGAGGAACGCCGATGCGCTCAACCGATTCGCCGTCGGGGTGCTCACCGGCGAGGCGGCGCCCGAGATGTATCCGGGCGGCCCAGCCGCGCGGGCCGCGGCGATCGAAGAGGGGGCCGGACGTCCGGCGGAACTACTGGTGGCCGATTTCCGCTTCGCGGGACGGCGGGTGATCGAGTCGCTGCGCGGGATCACCGAAGATCTGTACGAGACGCCGGTGAACTGGCGTCAGCAGGTGCCGGCGCGTCAGGTGCCGGTGCTGCGGTGGCGTGAACTCGAGATCCACCACGTGGACCTCGGCCTCGACTACACGGCGGCCGACTGGCCGGAACTTTTCGTCGAGCACACCTTGGAATCGGAGCTACCCGCGCTGGCGGCCGGGCATCCGGAGGTCCGGGCGCCGGAACTTCCGCGCACCGAACTGCTGGCCTGGGTCATCGGACGCCCCACGCGGGAGGGCCTGCCGCCCGTTGCCGCGTGGCCGTTCTGACCGTCAGGCGTATTCGACGCTCTCGAACGTGTCGGCGTCGTCGAGCGCGTCCCAGATGATCGCGTAGCGCTTGTGGGTCATCTCGTCGGCATCGACGAGGAGGGCGTCGAACAGAGCCTTCGGGTTCTCCTGCCACGACTGCACGAGAGCCGCGACCGCCTGCGGCGTGAACAGACCGGACCGGGCTGCCGCCTCGATCCACTCGTCGAAGTCGCCGCCGTGAATCCGCTCGACCGCGTCCCGATCGACCTCGCCGTCACCGAGATCGAGAGTGAACATCGTCGCGAAGACGTCGCCGTCGACCGCGACGGCGGTGTCGCTGTGCATACGCTGTTCGGTGTTCATCGTGGGGATACCTCCTGGGAGCCGGTTCGCTGGACCCGACTCGCGTTTGGGACTTCTGCTGATGAGTAGAACTGTAGGGCGACTGATTGTGAGCAGCTTAAGGCCTTTGTGTGAGATCAATCTGTGATGTATCTCACGCAGGTTTCTCCGCTGTCAGCGCACCCTCAGCACGACTTCTGTGGGGTGCGCGTCACGCGGCGTCTCCACCGCCGTACGCACGGCTTTTGCGACGGTCGACGGCTGCAGGTACTTCTCCGGCCGGTACTCGTCGCCCTCGCCGGCCACGATGGCACGCTGCATATCGGTGTCGATCCGGCCGGGGTGAACAGATGTGACGCGAAGTAACGGCTCTTCGAGCCGCAGCGCGTCCCCGAACGCCCGGAGCGCGAATTTGCTCGCCGCATACGACGCCCAGCCGGCGTTCGCGCGGATGCCGGCACCCGAGTTGATGAGCACCACGTGGCCGCCCGCGGCGCGCAGGGCGGGCAGCAGCAGTCGCGTCAGTTCGGCCACCGCGATGACGTTCGCCTCGAGCGTGTGCCGCCACTGTTCGACGGTCGACTCCGCGACGGTCGCGAGATCGGCGACGCCGGCGTTGTGGACGAGGACGTCGAGCCGGACGATCGGTGCGCACGCCGCCGCCACCGCGTCGTAGTCGGTCAGCTCGACCGGCCAGGGTGTCGCGGCCGGCAGTTCGTCGAGGATGCCGGTCAGCGACCCGGCCGACCGGGCGCCGAGCAGAAGCTCGTGGGTCGGTGCGAGTTCGCGGGCGATGGCGGCTCCGAGGCCACGGCTGGCGCCGGTGATCAGGGCTGTGGGCATGCGAAAAAGGCTATCGCCCTGTGAGTACTTGTTAACCGCCGGCGGTTAACAAGTACTCACAGGGCGGACCAGTAATGCCACCTCAGGTCATGGATCGCGATCACCGGTCCGTCCGGGCGCCGGTCGACGTACTGCGGATACTTCGCGGCCAAAACGTCGAGCGCGGCGGTGCCCTCGTCGGAGTCCGGGTCGAGGATCCGGGCCCGGCCGTCGACGCGCACCCACCACAGGTGGTCCCAGTTCTCGTCGTAGTGATCCACCAGCAGGGTGACGGCGGGGTTGCCGGAGATGTTCTTCAGGCGCCGCAAGGCCGTGGTGCGTTTGGGTTTGTGATCGACGCAGGAATAGATGGCGTCGGAGTCGAGCGCGAAGACGAGCGGGACGAGGTGCGGCACGCCGTCCGCCCCGACCGTGGCGAGCCGGGCGACGCGGGCGGCAGCGAATCGTGCGACGGCGTCCATCACGGTTCCATCAGGTAGTCGCCGCTCACCGGTTCGGGGAGCGCGGGGATGCCCAGCGGGCGCTTGAAGTACGCCCACGGGAACCACAACGTCCCGACCTTCTGCCAGCCGTCGGCCTCGAGTTTCTCGCGGCTCGCGAGCGCTGACGCTCGGGTGTGCTCCCACTGTTCGTCGGACTTGCGGACGGTGTGGAACAGGGTGCCGAATCCGACGGAGTGCCAGCCGTACGAGCCGGCGCGGTTGAGGATGCGCATCTCGTTGAACGCGGTCAGTGGGGTGAGCCGGCGGGTGCGGCCGTCCGGGTCCGGGTCGGGGGCGTCGCCGATCCGTTTGCCGAAGCGTTGTTGCGCCGCCTGCCGCGACATGCCGAGGGCGGCACCGACCGTGTCCCAGCTGTGGCCGGCGGAGCGGGCGGCGGCGATCGCGGAGATCAGCAGTTCGTCGACCGACTCCCGCGCCTGCGATGTGAGCCGGACGAGGGCCAGGTAGGCGGCGGGGTCGTGGTCGAGCCCCGGGTCGATCTCGGGGTCCGCCTTGGCGATCGCGTCCGACAGCAGCTGGGTGAGCGCGACATCCGACATCTGTCAAGTATTGGTTGACAAGATGCGCTCTGTCAACAAAAAGTTGACTAGCCGGTGACGAGGGTGATGCCGAGGGCGAGCATCAGCGCGGCGATCCCGGCGTCGAGCACGCGCCACGCGTTCGGGCGGGCGAACACGCGATGCAGGAACTGGGCGCCGTAGCCAAGCGCGAGGAACCAGGTGACACTCGCGGTGGCGGCGCCGAGTCCGAACAGCCACCGCCCCGAATCGCCCTGGTTGTTGGCCACCGAGCCGAGCATCAGCACCGTGTCGAGGTAGACGTGCGGGTTGAGCCACGTGAGCGCGAGGCAGGTGAGGATCGACGTCGCGAGGGTCGCCGATCCGACTTCCATCGTGGCGTCCAGCCTTCCGGGGCGCAGAGCGCGACGGGCGGCGAGCACGGCATAGGAGACGAGGAATGCCGCTCCCGCCCAGCGGATCACGGTGATGGCGGCGGGAGCGTGCGCGAGGACGGCCCCGATTCCGCTGATCCCGACGGCGATGAGCGCGACGTCGGACACCGCGCACAGCACGACCACCGGCAGAACGTGCCTGCGGACGATCCCCTGCCGCAGGACGAACGCGTTCTGCGCGCCGATCGCGACGATCAGCGACAGGCCGGTGCCGAAGCCGGCCGCCGCCGTGAGCAGGGCAGAGGTGAGGTGCATGGCAACCACGCTACGAATCCCACCGCCATCAATCCAGCTAATTATCCTTCATTGCCATTAGCATTGCTTCATATGGATCTGGACCTGGCCGCTCTCCGCACGTTCGCTGCCGTGATCGACGAAGGCACCTTCGACGCCGCCGCCCGGGTACTGCACATCACGCCGTCCGCGGTGAGCCAGCGGATCAAGGCGCTCGAGCAGCAGGTGGGACGCGTCCTGGTGCAACGGGCCAAGCCGGTCCGGGCCACCGACTCCGGGCACGTCGTGCTCACGCTCGCCCGCCAGATGGCGCACCTCGAGCGCGAGGCCATGTCTTCCCTCAATCCTGAAGAGGCCGCGACGAGCACGCTGCCGCTCGTCGTCAACGCGGATTCGCTGTCCACGTGGATGATTCCGGCTCTCGCCCGGCTGGCGCCGGAGTACCGGGCGCTGTTCCACCTGCACCGGGAGGACGAATTCCACTCGACCACCCTGCTGCGGGAGGGCACGGTGATGGCCGCCGTGACGTCCGTCCCCGAGGCGGTGCAGGGCTGCACCGTCGAGAAGCTGGGGTCGATGCGGTACCGCGCGCTGTGCAGCCGCGACTACGCCGAACGCTGGCTCCCCGACGGCCCGACCGCGGACGCCCTCGCGGTGGCGCCGATGCTCGACTTCGATCGCAAGGACGAACTGCAGGCCCGGTTCCTGCGCGGATTCACCCGGCGCCGGGTGCAGCCGCCGCGGCATTTCGTGCCCGGGTCCTCGGCGTTCTCCGACGCCGTCCGCTACGGACTGGGCTGGGGACTGCTGCCGGAGTTGCACACCGGCGACGACCACGGTCTCGTGGAACTCGACCCGTCCCGTCCGATCGACGTTCCGCTGTACTGGCAGCGGTGGAAGCTGGATTCGCCCATTCTCGCGGCGCTCACGACCGCGGTCCGGGACGGGGCGCGCGAAGCGTTGCGGTGACGTCCGGGTGGGCGCAACACTGGAGTCATGGACGCCGACAGCCCGATGGACCCGGTGCAGGCCCTGCGCGAGACAGCGTTCTGGCTCGAACGGTCGCGGGCGGAGACGCACCGCGTGAAGGCGTATCGGCGGGCGGCCGACGTGGTCGCCGAACTGTCCGACGAGCAGCGGGACGTCCGCGGGCGCACCGACAGCTGGAAGGACCTGCCGGGCATCGGGCCGAAGACGGCGACGGTGATCCGGGAGTCGCTCGACGGGGTGCCCGTCTATCTGGCGGAACTGCGGGAGAACGCGGAGCCGATCGGCGGCGGCGCGCTGCGTCAGGCGCTCAAGGGCGACCTGCACACCCACTCGGACTGGTCGGACGGCGGCAGTCCGATCGACGAGATGATGCGCAGCGCGGCTCTCATCGGCCACGAATACTGCGCTCTGACAGATCATTCCCCGCGGCTGACGGTCGCGAACGGGCTGTCGGCGGAGCGGCTGCGGTCGCAGCTGGAGGTCATCGCCGAGCTGAACGAGGAACTCGCGCCGTTCCGCATCCTCACCGGCATCGAGGTCGACATCCTCGAGGACGGGTCGCTCGATCAGGATCCGGACCTGCTCGACGAACTCGACATCGTCGTCGCCAGCGTGCACTCCAAGTTGCGGGCGGAACGCGGCGCGATGACCAGGCGGATGGTCAGAGCCGTCGAGAATCCGCTGGTGGACGTGCTGGGCCACTGCACGGGGCGGCTCGTCGAGGGCGGGCGCGGGACCAGGCCGGAGTCGACGTTCGACGCCGAGCAGGTGTTCACCGCCTGCCGCGACCACGGCACCGCCGTCGAGATCAACAGCCGTCCCGAGCGCCGTGATCCTCCGAGCCGGCTCATCGATCTGGCCATGGACCTGGGATGCCTGTTCTCCATCGACACCGACGCGCACGCCCCGGGTCAACTCGCCTGGCAGGGTTACGGATGCGAGCGTGCCATGCGGTGCGGGGTCGACGCCGACCGCGTCGTGAACACGTGGTCCGCCGACGATCTGCTGGAGTGGGCCAAGTAGCACCTGTGCGTGGGTAAGGAGTCCAGGGACTCGTTACGCACGCACGGGCCGAAGGCCCATCGTGAGCATCCCGCTCCCCGCCCCCGCGATTTCGCCTGCGGCGGGTGCTAATTCGGCTCGAGCCCGTTCGATCAGCCGAGCGTCGCCGACGGCGGCCGCGGCGTGTTCGATCAGAGACCACAGCGCCTCGACGAGCAGATCGCGCGGCGGTTCGGGCATCCGGCGCAGGGCGGCAGCCGCGTCGTCCGGGCGACCGTCCGCCAGCAGGAGGTGGGGCCGCGCCCACGGCCCGTACGGTCCCCACTCGGTGTCGGCGTCGAACGTCGCCGGCAGGCCCCGCGACACCCGCAGGCACAGCAGTGCCAGCGGCAGGATCCCGTGCTCGAGGCCGGGCATCCCGCTGCCGTCGAGGAGCTTCGCCGCCGCCCGGTAGCCGGCCTCGGCGTCCGCGTCGGACGCGCCCGTCGCCGCCGCGCGCATCGCCCGGTACCACGTCGTGAACACGGCGACGAGCGGTCGCTCGTGCCGTGCGGCCAGGTCGTCCGCGGCGGCGGCGTGCTCGTCGGCGCCGGCGAAGTCGCCGAGCGCCCCGAGCGCCTGCAGCCGAACGAGATGCCCGAGTACCTCGAAATTCACGAACCCGTGGCGGGCCGAGAGCGTGATCAGTTCCCGGCCGATCGCGTCCCGCTCGGGGGCGAGGCCCGAACGGTGGAACGTGTGCATGAAGACGCCGTTCAGCGCGGAGGCGAGCAGCGCCGGGTCGTCGAGTGCGCGGGCGATCGCCTCGGACTCCCGGGCGGCCCGCAACCCGCGGTCGCCCGGTGTCCCGCGGGACTCCAGGGCGATCGTGGCCAGCAGCCGAGCGCGGGCGGTGTCGTGGACGCCGGTCGACAACCGCGCGAGCGTGCGTTCGGCGGCGGCGACGATCAGGGCCGCCTGCTCCGGGTCGTCGGATCGCGTCCAGATGGCGGGGACGTCGTAGGCCCCGATCACGCGGGCGGTGAGTTCGGGGTCGCCCAGTCGTTCGGCGGCGACGATCGTCGCGAGCCGTTGCTCCCGGGCCGCCGCGAGACCGCCGCCGCCTGCCACGGCGAGGCTGCGCAGCAACCCGACCGTCGATTCGAGCCGCGCCCGGGCACCGGACGCCACGGTGCGGTCGTAGGCAGCGGCTGCCCGCTCCCACATCCGGTCGGGGTCGAGTTCGAGGCGGTCGTCGCGGCGCAGGATGTCGGTCTCCAGGGACGTCAGCTGCGGGCTCGGGTCGATTCCCAGCTCCTCGGCGAGCAGCTCCCGCGCCCGGCGCAACACGGCCAGCGCCTCACCCTGGCGGCCGGAGCGGTAGAGGGCGAGGGCCAGCAGCCGCCATGCCCCTTCCCGCCAAGGGTGTTCGGCCACAAAGGCATCGAGGTCCGGCACGGCCTCGGCGGCGAGCCCGACGGCCAGCCGGGCCTCCGCCCGCCGCTCCACCGCGGACAGTCGCAACTCCTCGAGCCGCGTCCTGTCGGCGTGGGCCCACGATTCCCCGGCGAACTCCGCGTACGACGGGCCGCGCCACCACCCCAGCGCTTCCTCCAACAGCTCGAGCGCCCGCCCCGGTGCGGCGGTCGCGGCCTCGGCGACCGCGTGCTCGAACCGCCACGCGTCCACGGACTCCGGGCCGGCCCGAAGCGCGTACCCGGGGCCGTCGGTGACGAGCAGCCTCGCGGCGGTACGGGCCGCGCGCTGCGGCTCGAGGGCGCGTCGCAGCGCCGAGACGAACGTCCGGACCGCGCCCTTCGCTCCGGCGGGTGGGTCGACCCAGAGGTCGTCGACGATGACGCCGACCGGGACGACCCGTCCGCGGGCGACGATCAGACGGGCGAGCACCGCCCGGTGACGTGGGCCCTTCAGCTCGACGGGGCCGCCCGCCTCGTCCCACGCGACCACCGGCCCCAGCACACCGAACGTAGGAGTCACCCCGCCACGGTATAGCGCTCATCGAATGCTCATCGACCGCCCCGAGACTGGACGAGAACCACCCCGAGCACGGAAGGCCACCACCCATGACCCCAGTCATCCCCGGATTCGACTACCAGCGCGTGACCGTCGCCGACGACGTGGACCTGCACGTCGCGGTCGGCGGTTCCGGCAGCCCGATCGTCCTGCTGCACGGCTTCCCGCAGACGCACCTCATGTGGCGGCACGTCGCCACCGGCCTGGCCGCCGACCACACCGTCATCTGCCCGGACCTGCGCGGCTACGGCGCCAGCGGCAAACCTGCCGAGACGGACGGCACCGTCTATTCGAAGCGGACGATGGCCGCCGACGTCGTCGCGCTCGCGAAGGAACTGGGCCACGACCGGTTCGCGCTGGCCGGGCACGACCGCGGCGCGCTGGTCGCCATCCGCGCCGGACTCGACCACCCCGATGCGATCAGCCATCTCGCATCGCTCGACGTGCTGCCCACGTTGGACATGTGGGACATCCTGCACGGCGCGGACGCCGCGGTCGCGTTCCACCTGTACCTGATGGCGCAGCCGCCCGGACTGCCGGAGCAAATGATCGGCGCGAGCGCCGACGCCTTCTTCGGCCACTTCCTCGACGCCTGGACCGCTGATCCAGACGCGATGCCCGCCGACGTGCGTGCGGAGTACCTGCGGGCGTCCCGCGACGCCGTGCCGTCCATCGTCGCCGACTACCGGGCGTCCGCGGGCATCGACGTCGAACACGACCGGGCGGACCGGGCAGCCGGGAACCACCTGCGGATGCCCGTCACCGTCGTCCAGCAGGACTGGGGCAGCGTGCTCGGCTACGACGCCGCGGGCCTCTGGCGGGCCTGGGCACCCGACCTGGTGCACGACACCCTCGCCGCGGGTCACTTCATGGCGGAGGAAGCGCCCGGGGACATCGTCGACGCGCTGCGTGCGCTTCTGAAGAGGTAGACGCCGAAACAGGTTGTGCAGCAGCATCATAGATGCAGTGAGCGTGGCGGCGTAGAATCGCCGGGGAGCCTGGTCGGCCGTCACGGCCGACACTTCGGCACGATCGGGAGGTATTCATGCGCACCGACGGCGATTCCTGGGACATTGTCAGCAGCGTGGGGCTCACGGCCCTGGGGGTGGCGACGTTCCGGGCGCTGGAAACCGGCCGTCCCGATGCCCTGATCCGCGACGACTACGCGCCATGGTTCGTGGAGGCCGCGGGCGAACCGCATTTCACCGGGCTGCTGGCCGACCCGTCCTCGCTGGGAGACACACCGTTCTCCGGATTTATGGGGTTCCGGACGCGGTTCTTCGACGAATTCTTCCTCACGGCCGCGGCGGACGGAGTGTCGCAGGCGGTGATCCTCGCAGCCGGGTTGGATGCGCGGGCGTATCGCCTCGACTGGCCGGCGGGCACGACGGTGTTCGAGGTCGATCAGCCGAAGGTGCTGGAGTTCAAGGGCGAAGTGCTGTCCGAGCACGATGCGCGGCCCAAGGCCGATCGCCGCGCGGTGCCGGTCGATCTCCGGGACGATTGGCCGGCCGCCCTCGACGCCGCAGGCCTCGACCGCGGCAAACCCACCGCGTGGTCGGCCGAGGGACTGCTGGCGTACCTGCCGGGCGCGGCCCACGACGCGCTGTTCGAGCGGATCGACGAACTGTCGAGCCCGGGTAGCCACATCGCTGTGGACAACTTCGCGCCGGGCACCGACGCGAAGCGTTTCGACGAGATCAGGAAGAAGTATTTCGACAAGGACCCGTTCGGCGACCTCGACATCACCCAGTTGTTCTACGGCGACGAGCGCGCCGACCCGGAGCACTGGCTGACCGAGCACGGCTGGTCGGTGCGGAGTTATTCTCCGTTCGCGCTGGCCGAGTCGTACGGCAGGCCCGCGCCCGAACTCCCGGAGGAACTCGCGCACCTGGCCGACCGTGCGACCTACCTGACGGCAGTGAAGACCGGCGGCTGAGTCAGCCCCGCTCGGCGGCGAGTTCCTCGAACAGCGTCGGGTCGTGGGCGGAGAAGACCCGGACCCGCGGGGCCACCTGATTGTTCAGTTCCCGGAGCCGGCGGTGGTTGCCCCGGATCTTCGAACGGTCCACCGCGATCAGCTCTTCCATCACCCGCAGGGCGCGGCCTGCGGTTCCCGGCGGCACCTGCCCGGGGGCGGCAACGGTGCTGCGGTGGTAGAATGCGTCGCCCGCATGCAGCAGCCAGCCGCGGTCGCCGGTGTCGACGGCCACCGCCGCGTGACCCCGGGTGTGCCCGGGCATCGGGACGAGCACGATGCGGTCGCCGACCCCGTCGATCGGGTGGGCGTCGGAGAAGCCGAGCACGGATTCGCCCGGCCCCGAATAGGTGTGCGTCCTCGGGCGCGGGGTGAGCTGGGCGGGGCGGTACCGCACCTTCTCGCGGAACGACGAACGTCCTTCCGACGCAGCCTCTTCCGCGGCGGTGGTGTGCAGGGTGGCATTCGGGAAGTCGGCGACCCCGCCGATGTGGTCGAAGTCGAGGTGCGTCGCGACGATGTGGGTCACGTCCGAGGGATCCAGCCCCAGCTTGCCGAGTTGGCGGACCGCCGTCTCCGACTCGCGGAACCGGGCGCCGGTCAGCTTCGCGTACTTGCCGACGCGACCGATGGGGTCGGCGACATCCGCCAGCCCGAAACCGGAGTCGACGAGCACGATGCCCGCGTCGGTCTCGCATGCCAGCACGTGACACACCAACCGCCCGATGAGCGCCGAGGAGAACGAACCGCAATTGAGGTGATGTACCCGCATGGGCGTTCACGCTAGCGGAGTCGGCGTTCGCGGGCGCCCGATTACACCGCGACCGGGGACGACGCCTGCGCCCAGAACCGTTTCGGTATCCGGCCGGCGGTCCGGGCGCGGCGTCCGGCCGTGACCGCCCCGGCCATCGCCGCCGCCATCAGCGGCGGGTCCGACGCCCTCGTCACCGCGGAGGCGAGCAGGACGGCGTCGCAGCCGAGTTCCATCGCCAGCGCCGCATCGCTCGCGGTGCCGATCCCGGCGTCGAGAATGACCGGGATGTCCGTGCGCGCGACGATCATCTCGATGTTGCGGGGATTGGAGATGCCGAGCCCGGTCCCGATCGGCGACCCGAGGGGCATCACGGCGGCGCACCCGGCGTCGACCAGGCGCTGCGCGAGCACCGGGTCGTCGTTGGTGTACGGCAGCACGACGAAGCCGTCGTCGACGAGTTGTTCTGCTGCGGAGACGAGTTCGATCCCGTCGGGGAGGAGCGTGCGCTCGTCGGCGATCACCTCGAGCTTGATCCAGTTGGTGCCCAGTGCCTCCCGGGCCAGCTGAGCCGTCAGCACCGCCTCCGCGGAGCCTCGGCACCCGGCGGTGTTCGGCAACAACGCGATGCCCAGCCGATCCAGCAGCTCGAGCAGTCCGGTTCTCCCTATGGCATCCACCCGGCGCATCGCCACCGTCGTCAGTTCGGTGCCCGAGGCGATCAGCGCCTCTTCGAGAACCGCCAGGTTGGCCGCACCCCCGGTGCCCATGACCAGTCGCGACGAGAAGTCCCGGCCCGCGATCGTGAGTGCGTCGGGGTGATTGCGCATAGGTACCTCTCCGATCGGGTTGAGTACCCGAACCCTACGGTCGAACCGTCTCCGACGTCAGAGCCACTTGTGTGCTGCGTCATAGGTCCAGATTGGACCCCTGCGTCGCCGTTCTTCTGGATCTTCTGGACCCGTACCAGATGCCGCAGAGTTGTCGGTCAGATGAGCTGAGTGGCACATGCCGCGACGTCACGATCGGAGCAGACATGAACACGTTGGTCGCCGGCAGGAACCGCACCGCGAGGTCGAGGGAGGAGCAGCGCCTGGCAGCGGAACTGGAGGATGCCCGGCGCCGCATCATCGAACTCATGGGGCAACTCGCCGAAACGGTGCGCAGCCGTGACGCTTTGAGCGACCGGATGCAGGTGATGGCGTGGAATGCCCGGTGGGGCCGTGAATCCGTCGGGTTCGGCGGACTCTGATCCGGGCGCTACAGCCACGTGGTCGGGCGGATCAGATTCGCGAGATCCACCAGCGTGTACCGGTGCCTGCGCTCGGGCGCCTTGCGGGCGAGGGCCCGGAGCGCCGCCTCCGCCCCGGTGCGCAGACCGCGCTCGGTGAACGGCACCCCGAGGATCCTCGTCGCCTCGGGCACACCGCCCGCATGTAGCCAGTCCACGGCCACGCCGAGAACGAGCACACGGGTCTGGAGTGCGCGACGCTCGTCGTGGGCGAGCAGTTCGACTCTTCGGGCCGCCTCCTGCAGATCCCGTTCGCTCACCTCCGCGAGGGGCCGATCGTGGACGAGCATCAGCACACTCGTCAACCGCGCCTCGGCGTAGTGCCGGGACGTCGGTGGCACCTCGTCGAGCGCCTCCACCGCGTTCACCCGGTCGTCGCGGTGCTCGAGTTGCCGTGCCAGGCCGAACGCCGCACTGACCGCGCCGTGATCGGTGCGCCACACCGTGCGGTAGTACTTCTCGGCGGTTCCGCGCCACCGCCCGAGGTTCTCGGCGGCGCGGTATTCGCACCACATCTCGGACGTCGCCGCGAGCGCGAGTTTCGGGGCCTCCTCGCCCGGCAGCGCCGTCAGGACCGAATCGAAGCGGGTGAACGCCTCCTCGAAGTCGCCGCCCACCAGGGCACACAGCCCGGTGTGCCAGTCGACGCGCCACGTGTCCTCGAGTTCGTGGTCGAGGGATTCGAGGATGGTGGCGGCATCACGCGGCTGCCCGAGGTCGAGGTGTGCGCGCACCTCGGCGAGCGGGATCTCGATGCTCGTGGACTCCACGCCCTCCTTCGCCGCCACCTCCTTGGCCCGGTGCAGCGAATCGAGGAGTTCCCGCGGCCTGCTGTGCACGACGGACAGCAGCGGGGCCGCCGGATCGTCCGGGTCCACCAACGGAATCGGCAGTGCCCGAACGATGCTCATCGCGCTGATACGTTCGTCCCGGCGATGCCCGTCCACGTAGACGTCGGTGCGGCTGATCGTGAGGTCGGTCCCGAACGTCGTGCGCTGCGGGCTGAAACGGTGGGACAGTCCCGGCTGCGGGTTTCCGGTCCGCTGCGCCCGCACCTCACGCAGAACACCCTCGAGCTGCGTCGACATCTCGTCGGCCGACGCGAAACGCTTGGCCGGGTCGGGGTGGATGGACCGCAGCAGCAGCCGTTGGTAGAACTCGTATTCCGCCAGCAGCGGCGCCGCCTCGGGTGACGGCAGGCCGTCGACGTAACAGCCCCCGGCGGTGGGCATGTCGAGGGTCAGCACGGCGAGCGTCCGCCCGACGGTGTAGATGTCCGAGGCGACGGTGGGCCCGGTGGTGGCGATCTCGGGGGCTTGGTAACCCTGTGTGCCGTAGATGTATCCGTGATCGCCGATCCTGGCGACCGCGCCCATGTCGATGAGCTTGAGCTGGTCGTAGTCGTCGCCGATCATGATGTTCTCGGGTTTGAGGTCGTTGTACACCAGCCCCATCGAGTGCAGGTATCCGAGCGCAGGCGTGACCTCGAGGAGGTAGCGGATGGCATGCTCCACCGGCAGCCTCGGTTTCGGGTCGTCGGGCGCCGCGTCCTCCTTCAGCTCGGTGAGCACGTCCCGTAGGGTCCGGCCCCGGACGTACTCCATGACGATGTAGCCGACGGGATTGCCGTCCATTCCGGGGTGTTCGACGAAGTTGTAGATCTTCACGATGCTCGGGTGCGTCACCTCGGCGAGGAACCGGCGCTCGGCGAGAGCCACTTCCTGGGCTTCGGGGTCGCCCGAATGCAGCAGGCCCTTGAGGACGACCCAGCGGTCGCTGACGTTGTGGTCGAGCGCGAGGTAGATCCAGCCGACGCCGCCGTGGGCGAGGCACCCGAGGACCTCGTACTGACCCGCCACCAACTCGCCCGCCTCCAGTTGGGG
Organism: Rhodococcus sp. USK10; assembly: GCF_019378875.1. Lineage (NCBI taxonomy): Bacteria > Bacillati > Actinomycetota > Actinomycetes > Mycobacteriales > Nocardiaceae > Rhodococcus > Rhodococcus sp. USK10. Next base: position 4,254,776 of record NZ_CP076048.1, on the reverse strand, counting down.
GGCGAACGAGAAAACGGTCCCGCAGTGCGTGCACACCCCCTCCGTGTCACCCGGCCGCGCCGCGGTGGAACGTCCGACCGGCCGCTTGCACCGGTCGCAGTACCGTTTGTGCTCGGCGAGAACCGGATTGGTCAGGAGCATCGACAGGTCGGAGGTGTGTGCGGCGTCCGGCACCGTGCGGGACGACGGGACCTCGTCCTCGTCGTCGTCCGCGAACGGATCGAACCGCACTCCGCGTGTGGATTCCGGTTCGTCCATCGGGGTTCGCCTGGTCTCGTCGCTCACGGTCGGTGACACCTCAGTCCCGGTAGGTGGCGGTCGGCGGTCCCGTGACGGGGCCGAGCACCGTCAGCCAGCTGTCGTAGAGCCTCATCCACGTTCCGTCTGCGCGCATCCGATCCAGAGTCCCGTTCACGAAACGCACCAGATCCTCGTTGCCCTTGTTGACCCCGATACCGTACGGCTCCGACTCGAGCGGCGGGCCGACGATCTCCAGATTCGGGTCCTGCTCGGCGAGCCCGGCCAGGATGGAGTCGTCGGTGCTCGCGGCGTCGGCCCGACGCTGCTGGAGCGCCACCAGGCAGTCGTCCCAGTCGGGCACCGTCACGATCGTCGCCTGGGGCTGCACCCGGCGAACAGTATCCAGTGAGGTGGTGTCGGCGACGGTGCAGACACGCTTGCCCGCCAGATCTTCCGGGCCGGAGATGCCGGAGACCTTCGGCACCAGCAGTCGCTGGTATGCCTGGAAGTACACGGTGGAGAAGGCGACGCGTTCGGACCGTTCACACGTGATCGTCGTGCTCTTGACCACGAGATCCACGGCCTTCTTCTCGAGGGCGTCGAAACGGTCGCCGGACGTGAGCAGGCGGAACTCGACCCTGCTGGGGTCGCCGAACAGGTCCCGCGCCATCTCACCCGCGACGTCGACGTCGAATCCCATCAGCATGCCGGTGGTCGGGTCCCGGAAGCTGAACAGGTTGGTGTTCTGGTCGATCCCGACGACGAGCCTGCCGCGTGCGGTGATCTCGGCCAGTGTGCTTCCCGGCGCCTGGACGTCCGGCGCGGCGACCGGGCGCAGACTCGCGAGCGCGCCGCAGGAGTCGGGTGCGGGTGGTTCCGCGGGCACGTCGCCGGTGGGCGGATGGATCTGAAGCCCGTTCGTCAACGGCTGTTCGGAGTAGTCGCCGCTGGCGATGGGAGTGAGGGGTTGCGGGGCGGCGCAGCCGGCCGCGAGAACGGTGGCCACCGCAGCGGAGACCAGGAGGGCGCGCGGGCACGTCCGCCGTCTCGGTCGCCTCACCCGCGTCATCAGTGGTACTCGTTCAGTCTGGGCCAGATCCCCCCACCGACGGCGAACCCGCAGAGCACGCCGATCACCATGCTACCCACCGCGAGCAGCGACAACGAGCGAAAGGACTCGGTCATTCCGTCGACTTCCTCGCCGCGGAAGCTGTCGATCCCGTGCTGCAGCGCCTCGTCGAGTGCCGCGAACGTCGCGGGGGACGCGGAGTCCGCGGGGCCGATCGCGACGGCCGTCGCCCCCGGGTAGTCCCCCACCTCCAGCCTCTGCTCCAGCATCTCGTGCGCGTGCCGCCAGTCGCCGAGTGCCGTCACCGCCTCGTCGATCGGCTGTGCGACTCCCGGTCCGTGGGAACCGCCCTGCAGCCCCGCGAGGACGTCGGCCAGGTCGGCGGAACGGCGGGCGTAGTCGATCTCGGACTGTTCGTCGGAGCCTCGCTGCAGCAGCGCGAGGGTCTCGTCCGCGCGGGCCTGCTGGGCGAGGATCCTCGCCTGGGTGATCGTCGCGAGTGGTTGCGCCCCTTCGGTTCTCGCGCGGTCCGTGGCCGCGGTGGAGACCAGGGCGGCGCCGGCCAGCCAGATCAGGAGGGTGACGGCGAGCAGGGACGCGACGACGAGGCCGGGGTTGATGCGGCGTTTGCTCTTGCGCGCCAGGTACACCTGCGCGAGGAGGAGCGCGACGAGCAGGGCGACGGTGGCGGCGAACGCGATTCTGGGGAGCCGTCCGGTGAGGACCTGGGTGTCGGCGACGGCCCTCGACTGCTCCGAGTACAGACGTTCGGCGGCGGGCAGGATCGTGTCCTGCATCATCGAGGAGGCGTCGCTGAGGTAGGCGACGCCGACCGGGTTGCCCGATCGATTGTTGGCGCGGGCCGTCGCGACCAGGGTGGTGTACGCGGCGAGGTTCCGGGACACCTCGGACAACTGGGCGAGGGCGGCGGCGTCGGTCGAGTCGACCCCGTTCGACGCGGTGACCAGCGCATTCGATGCGTCCCCGATCGCCTGGTTGTACCGATTGCGGACGGCGATCGGCTCGACGCCGCCCGAGATGAACGACGTGGCCGCCGCGGCGTCGGCGATGGACAGCGAACTGTAGAGCCGCTCGGCCGCGTAGGTGAGGGGTTCGGTGTGCGTCCGCAGGGTCTCGATGCGTTGTTGCCGGGCGCCGATCGCCGCCGACGTGACCGCCCCGGTCGCCAGCGCCGCGGTGACGAGCACGATTCCCAGCACGGACAGCCGTCCCGGGGTCGAGACGAGGAATTCCCGCCACGGCCGGCGCCGGGAGTCGGGCTCGACGAGCAGCGACTCGTCGAGCGAGTGTTCTTCGGTGACGACGTCGTCTCCGCGGTGGAACACGGTGTCCTCCTCCGCCGAGGTCTTCTGCAAGTGTGCCCCGATTCGCGGCGGGTCGTGCCGGAAAAAGCCGATGTGGCATCGGGGGCACAAAAGCGGGGCAGGGACCGCCGGTGCGGTCCCTGCCCCTCTTCGGCAAGGCGTGTGTCAGTGTTGTTCGCGCGTCACGACTCCGACGAGTTGTTCCGCCTCGGCACCCGTGTCGGCCGATTCCGCGGGCGGGGTGACGGTGTCGAGACGTTCGGCGCTGGTGCGGCTGCGCCGGCGGAACTCGTAGCCGATCAGGATGAAGGCCAGCGTCACCACACTCAGCCAGAACTGCGAACGGGTGGTGGGGAGCACGGCCATCGCCGCGATCACGGTTCCCATCAGCGCGATGGTCGCGTAGCTGAGCCAGGGGAACAGCCACATCTTCAGGCTGAGGGCCTCGGGATCCTGCGCCTCCAGCTTCCGGCGGAGCGCGACCTGGGATATCGCGATCATGAGGTAGACGAAGAGCGCCACGGCGCCGTACGAGTTGACCAGGAACGAGAACACGAGATCCGGGGAGACGAACGCGGCGATCACCGAGGCGTATCCGATCACCGTCCCGGCGAGGATGGCGCGCCGGGGCACTCCGCCACCCGACAGGCGGGTGAACATGTGCGGGGCGTCGCCGTTGCGGGTGAGGGCGAACAGCATCCGCGAGGACGTGTACAGGGCGGAGTTCAGACAGGACAGCACCGCGGTGAGGATGACGACGTTCATGATCGTGGCCACCCCGGGAATGTGCAGGGCGGACAGGGCCGCCGCGTAGGGGCTCACTCCGACGGCTTCGGCGCTCCACGGCACCACGGCGACGACCACGAAGATGGATCCGACGTAGAACGTGATGATCCGGACCACGATGGAGCGCATCGCCCGGGCGACGGCCTTCTTGGGTTCCGCGGATTCGGCGGCCGCGATGGTCACGATCTCGGCGCCGGTGAAGAAGGCGACGCAGGGAACGACCGCGGCGAGCACCGCGCCCCAGCCGAGCGGAGCGAATCCGCCGTGATCGACGAGGTTCGCCACCCCGGGGGTCGAGTCCGGCCACAGTCCGGTGATCCACAGGGCACCCAGGCCGAGGAAGAGGACGATCGCGATCACCTTGATCGACGAGAACCAGTACTCGAACTCGCCGAACGACCGTGCCGACACCAGATTGGTGCAGGTCAGGATGACGAGAAGGCCGAGGCTGAGGATCCACAGCGGCGCGGACGGCAGGTAGAGCTGGAGTATTCGACCGCCGGCGATCGCTTCGACGGCGACGACGATGACGAAGAAGTACCAGTACATCCAGCCCACGGAGAATCCGGCGCGATTGCCGAGCGCTTCCCTGGCGTACACGTAGAACGATCCGACCACCGGCCTGGCCACGGCCATCTCCGCCAGCATCCGCATGATCAGGAGCGTGATGACCCCCGCGATGAGAAACGACACGATCGCCGCCGGACCCGCGCTCTCGATGACGACACCGCTGCCGACGAACAATCCGGCACCGATCACGCCGCCCAGGGCGATGAGATTCATGTGCCGCTTCTTCAGGCCCTTTCCGAGCCCGGAGTCCGTGCCGTTTTCTTGGTCGGAGTCCTGGGATTGGGCCGGGGGTGGTGTTGCAGTCACGTTTTCCTCCACTGTGCGCTGACCGGAAACGTCAGGTCGCCATCGCGATCCGGGTCGGATCACCGGCGGTTGGAACGGAGAACAGTGCCGGCGGAGAAAGAGGAGACGGTCCACCGCGAACTGAACTGTTGATGTGATGCACAACACTGTATGGAGGGTGCGGTGGGGAGCACAGTGCCAGTTCCGGAGCGCCTCTGAGGTCCAGATTGTGAGGTTTGACGGTTGCGGCGGTGGTGCGGAGGCTCAGGTCGGCGTCACAGCGGTGCGGTGATCGGCGCCTCGGGTGCCTCCGTGACGCTCGTGTGCCCGGTCTCGAGGTACTCGGTGACGGCCTGGTCGACGGCGGCGTTGCCGCCCTGGATCCCGGCGCCGTGATCTCCGCCCCCGACGGTGACGAGGTTCGCCCCCATGTCGTGGGCGAGTCGAACTCCGCCCTGATAGGGCGTCTGCGGGTCGCGCAGGCCCTGCAGGACGAGCGGCGCCGTCGCCAGCCCCCGATTGGTCAACGCGGGCGGCGCGACGACGGGCGGCGCACCGGCGCAGAACGTTCCGGAGCTGTAGCCGTACCCGATGAGATCGAAGAGATCGCCGGTGACGAACGTCGAGAACAGCCAGCCGGGGATGCGGTCCGGCCGGGCCGCGACGGCGTTCTCGTTGCACAGCACGAGCGTCTGCATCGTCTGAGACTGGAGCAGTCGCGCGTACTCCTGCTCCGTCAGGTCGTTCAGCCCGGCACCCTCGGGGATCGCGCCGGGTCCGTCGCGGACCATCCGGGCCAGGAGTGGCCAGTTGTTCCGGGCGGGAAGAAGTTGCCGTGTCATCACGTAGATGCTGGACGACGTCTGGGTGTGCGACGGATTTGCGATGCCCCGGATGAAGGCCTCGAACTGGACCCGGGCAGGCCCGGTCAGATCGACCCCGCCGCGGTAGGCGTCGGCGAGCGATTCCAGGCCTGGCGGTACGTCACCGACCTGCGCGGGCGGCGGCGCGAGTGTCGGGTTGCCGCCCGCCTCCTCGACGATCCGGTCCGACCACCGCTGGTAGACCTTCAGCGGAGTGTCGCCGAGCCCGTACGTGTCGTCGTGGGCGGCGACCCAGTCCATGAGGTCGTAGAAGCGTTCCTTGTAACCGTCGTTCTGCTGCCACAGCACGTCGTTCCACAGCCACTTCTGGTCGACCGCGGAATCGAGGACCATCCGGCCGGTGTGCTGCGGGAACAGTGTCGCGTAGGTGGATCCGACGATGGTGCCGTAGGACAGGCCGTAGATGTCGATGACGTCCTCGCCGAGCGCGGCCCGGACCTGCTCCCAGTCCCGCGCGGTGTTCTCGGTCGTCAGGTGAGCCGTGGTGCCCGGCGCCGCGGACTCGCACGCGGCACGCGTTGCGGCGCCGCCGAAGCCGAGGCCCATCGCCGTCGTCTGCTCGGGAGACAGGGCGCAGTCGACGGCGCCGGCGTACGGGAGCCCGCGCGGTTGCACACCGATCACGTCCCACTGTGCGCGGACCGCGTCGGGCAGCACGTCGACGAACACGCTGTTCGAGCCGATCGCGTCTCCGCCCGGCCCACCGGGATTGGTGAACAGCACGCCTCGCCGCGCGGCGGGATCCTCGGCACGGTGGCGGGTGACGAGGACGTCGATCGTGCCGGCCGCCGGATCCGCATAGTTGCGGGGAACAGTGACCGACCCGCACTGCTCGGACGCCGGATCGAGTTCGTATTCGGCCGGGCAGGGCCCCCAGTCGAGTTCGTCGCTCGGCGCCGGTTGTGCGGCGGCGATCGGTGTGACCCCTGCCGCGAAGACGACGCTGATGCCGACGGCCAGGGCCAGTCGTTCGAAGATCCCCCGCATACTTCCGCTGCCCCCTCGTGGTCTCGCGATCGTTCCGCGGCCAGTCTCTCAGATCTCGTCCACCGCAGCGGGATGTGCGACCGCGTCCGTGCGTCAGCCGGCGCCGAGACCGACCACGGCGACCATCAGGGGCAGCAGGACGATGATCAGAATCCCGCCGATGATGTCGAACGTGATGCCGCTTCGGATCATCGTGGTGATCCGTACCGCGCCGGAGCCGTAGACCACGGCGTTCTGCGGCGTCGACACCGGCAGCATGAAGCCGAACGACGCGGCGAATGTGGCCGCGAGGGCCGGGACGAACGGGTTGACCCCGGCCGCGATCGCCACCGGAATCACAATCGGCACCACGACCGCGGCGGACGCCGTGTTGCTCGTCGTCTCCGACACGGCGATGGCCAGGACCACGGCGAAGATCGTGATGGGGACGACGCTCGACAGTCCCAGCGAATCCGCGACGGAGGTGCCGATCGTTTCGGCGAGACCGGTGTCGGCGAGTAGGGACCCGAAAATGATGCCGGTGCCGAACAGGACGATCGTGCCCCAGTCGATCTTCGCCGCGTCCCGCCAGCGCAGGGTGAACTCGCGTTGTTCCCAATCGGTCGGCAGCAGGAAGAGCAGCGCCGCCCCGAACACCGCCACCATGCCTTCGTCGAGTCGGTCAGAGATCGTGATGTACAGATCGGAGTCGTTGCCGGCGATCACCGCGACGACGCCGGGCAGGATCCACAGCGTCACCGTCACCCCGAACGCGACGAGCGTGTTCTTCTCGGCACGGGACAGGGGGCCCATGTCGGCGCGCTGCTCCGCCAGATAGTCGGAGACGCCTTCGATGCGCCGGATCTCCGGTTTGTTGAGGCGCAGCAGGATGAAGGTGAGCGCGATGAACATCACCAGGCAGATCGGGACGGCCATGACCATCCACTGCCCGAACGTGATCCGCTCCCCGGTGGCTTCCTCGATGAGCCCGCGTCCGATGAGGTTCGGGGGGCTCCCGACCGGCGTCAGCAGGCCGCCCACGCTGGCGCCGTACGCGAGCATCAGCATGATCGCGGCGCCGACGCGGAGCCGCAACGGGTCGAAGTCCGGTGCGACCACACCGCGGTGCTGCATCAGCTTGGCGATGACGCCGAGGATGCCCAGGGCTGTGGGCAGCAGCATGGCCACCGTGGCGGTGTTGGACACGAACGCCGACAGCCCGCACGTGATGAGGCCGAACGCGACGATGACTCCGGTGGTGGACTGGCCGACCCGGGGCAGCGTCAGGATCCGGAACGCGAACCGCCGCGCCACGCCGTGCTCGAGCATCGCCTGAGCGAGGATGAACGCGCCGATGAACGTGAAGATCGTCGACGAACCGAACGCCGAGAGGACCTCGTCGGCAGGCGCCACCCCCAGAAACACCACGACGGCCACACCGAGCAGCCCGCCGATCGGGATCGGCACCGCCTCGGACACCCACAGCACGATGACACCGAGCAGGACGCCCGCCAGCGTCTGCTGGTTCGGCGGGATATCGAGGGGAAGCGCGAGGAATCCGATGGTGATCAGCGGCGCGAGAAAGAGCCCGATCGTGCGGCGGCCCTTTTCGAATCGCTCCTCGGCGGGTGAGAGTTGCTGTTCGCCGAGGCTGCGGTACGTCGAGTGTCCGAGCAACGCCTTGTCGACGTCGGTTCGATCGCCCTGGTTGTCGGTGGTCATGGCGCCTCCCGCGGCGACGTGGATCGGTACGGAAGTAGTACCCGTCGAAAACAGCGTTATGCGCTGGTCCCTCCCTCGCCCCCGGATCTGGCTCTGGGCGGGCGCTGTTTCCGAGTCGTAAGGTGAGGTGACTCACCAAATAAGTGATGTGGATCACACCTGCTCGGTGCCCGCCCTGCACCCCCGTCCGGCGACGGACGGCAGCAGGCAGCCGGCGCGCTCGGTCAACGCCCTCTGGAGGAAATGTGGACAGTACCGCTCCCGAACACACCGACAGTTCCGGTCTCGGAAAAGGCCTGAAACGCCGGCACATGAACCTGATCGCGCTCGGTGGCGTGATCGGTGCCGGCCTGTTCGTGGGCAGCGGCGTCGTCATCGGCGGCGCGGGACCTGCCGCGATCATCTCCTTCCTCATCGCGGGCATCATCACGTTGCTGATCATGCGGATGCTGGCGGAGATGGCGGTGGCCAGGCCGGTGGTCGGCTCGTTCTACGTCTACGCCCGCCAGGCGCTGGGGCGTCGGGCCGGGTTCGCGACGGGGTGGATGTACTGGTACTTCTTCGTCATCGTCGTTGCGGTCGAGGCCATCGCCGGCGGCCGGATCCTGCAACTGTGGATCCCGATGGTGCCGCTGTGGATGCTGAGTCTGGGGCTGATGCTGCTGCTGACGGCCACCAACATGGTGTCCGCCCGCTCCTACGGCGAGTTCGAGTACTGGTTCTCCTCGATCAAGGTGGTCGCGATCGTCCTGTTCCTCGGGATGGGCGCCCTCTGGATCACCGGGTTGTGGCCCGATTCGACGCCGGGGCTCGGCAACCTCGTCAGTCACGGCGGATTCACCCCGCTGGGCTGGGGTGCGGTGCTCGCCGCGGTCGTCCCCTGCGTCGCCTTCTACACCGGGGCCGAGATCGTGACGATCGCGGCCGCCGAGTCGGAAGAACCGAAACGTGCTGTCGCCCGGGCCATGCGGTCGATCGTGGCGCGGATCGTGACGTTCTACGTCGGGTCGATTCTCGTGGTCGTCACGATCCAGCCGTGGGACACCGAGAGCGTCGGTGTCAGTCCGTACGCGTCGGTGCTCGAGGTGCTCGGGATTCCCGGCGTCGCCACGATCATGAACTTCATCGTCCTCACTGCGGTACTTTCCTGCCTGAACTCCGCGCTGTACACCACGTCACGAATGTTGTTCGCGCTCACCCGGAACGGCGATGCACCCAAATTCTTCACGAAGCTCTCCCGCAACGGCGTGCCCCGTCGCGCGATTCTGCTCGGCACGACCATCGGCTACATCTCGGTCGCCTGCACGTACGTGTGGGGCGACGTCGTGTTCAACTTCCTCGTCAACTCCTACGGCGCCGTCGCGCTGTTCGTGTACCTGTTGATCGCCGTCTCCCAGGTGGTGCTTCGCCGGCGCCTCGAACGCGAAGATCCCGCGGCACTGCAGCTTCGGATGTGGTTGTTCCCCTGGCTCAGCTACGCCACCATCGCGCTGATGGCCACGGTCATCCTCGCGATGGCCTTTCTCCCGAGCACCCGCTCGCAGTTCCTCATGAGCGGTCTGACGCTGATCGCCATCCTGGTCAGCTACGAGGTGCGCAGGTGGCTCGGCAAGGCAGGTGTCGACGACGAATCGCTCTCCGCCGCTCCCCCGGTCGGTTCGGCGGACGAGTCCGTCTCGCAGGCCGAGAAGCGGATCGAGTCGGTGGAGACGCTCGGCGGCTCGGACATCGAACTGGCCGCCGCGGCGCAACAGGAGCCGAATTCTCATCGCCACCACCGGAGGCAGTCGTGAACACCGATGCGGTGACCTGATCGAACGTGCAACAGCCGATGACGAGATCATGCAGACGAACCCCGGCCGGCCCGCTCCTGCGGTGCCGGACGGCGCTCGTCGCGGCAGTGTCTCTGTGCGTGGTGGGTGGGGCGTGCGCGGCCCCCTCGGCGCTACCTCCACCCCTCGCCGGCGACTATTCGCAGTACTCGCTCCCGGACGGTGCCGAGATCCTGCCGCCCACGGCAACCGTTCCGCCGCCCCCACCGGATCCCTCCTCCTGTGGCGCACTGTCGAGTCTGAAGCCCGACCCCGGTCTGCGGCCGGAGACGGCGCCGCCGGGGTCGGCGCTGGCCGCGATCGTCGCGCGGGGACGGCTGATCGTCGGAACCGACCAGAACACGAACCTGTTCAGCTTCCGGGACCCGTCGACCGGCACGCTGTCAGGGTTCGACGTCGACCTGGCGCGGGAGATCGCCCGCGACCTCTTCGGAGACCCGGACAAGGTGGAATTCCGTCTGCTCACGTCGGCCGGCCGCTTCGATGCACTGGAGAGAAACGACGTGGACCTGGTGGTTCACGCCACCTCCATCACGTGCGAGCGCGCCACCCGGGTCGGATTCTCGTCCGTGTACTTCGAGGCGTTCCAGCGCCTGCTCGTACCGGAGGGATCCGGCATCACTTCTCCCGCGGACCTGGCAGGCAAACGGGTGTGCACGTTCATCGACACCACGTCCCTCGCCACGATCCAGCGGGTGGCACCCGAAGCCACGATCGTGGCTGTCCCCGACTGGGACGATTGCCTGACCACGTTGCAACTGGGCCAGGCCGACGCGGCGACAACCGACAACTCCATCCTCGCCGGCCTCGCCGCGCAGGATCCGAACCTCGACATCGTCGGCCCGAATCTGGAACTGGAGCCGTACGGCGTCGTCGCGAACAAGAACAACGACGCTCTGGTCCGTTTCGTGAACGGAACCCTGGAACGGATGCGCGAGGACGGGACGTGGAATCGCCTGTACGACCGGTGGCTGAGCCTGCTGGGCCCGACGACGGGTCCACCGGCGCCGAGTTACCGGGACTGACGGGTCACGGGCCGGTCCCGCAGAACAGGACCGGCCCGCACTCGTCGATCAGCCCAGCAGTTCGGGGATCGTCGCGGCGCTCTCCAGGATGTGCGTGTGCGGCTCCGGGCGCAGCGTCGCGGCGTCGTGGGCGCCGGTCAGAACGCCGACCACGTACCGCGCCCCGGCGTTCGTGCCCGCGCGCAGATCGTTGGGGGTGTCGCCGCCGACCAGGACCTCGTCGACGCTCTGCACGCCCGCCAGTTCCATCGCACGGAAGATGAGATACGGCGACGGCCTGCTCATCCGCACCTGGTCGCTGGTGATCACGCCGTCGATGTCGCGCCCGATCTCCCAGCCGACCTGCTCGAGCAGCGGCTGTGCGATCTCGCGCGAGTATCCGGTCTGGAGAACGACCTTGACGCCGCGCTGCCGCAGGGTGCCGAACGCATCGTGGACTCCCGGCAGAGCGGTCGGAGGTGTCTTCCGATACGCCCCGAGAAGCATTGCGGTGAACTCGGATTCGACGGAGTCGAGAACGGCCGTGTCGGCCGGGGCCCCGCTCTCGCGCAGCAGTCCCTCGATGGCCTGTCGCTTGCCGGTGCCCTTCCAGCGGTCGAAACGGTCGTCCGGAATCGGCCCGCCGAGGTAGTTCTCGACGGTGTCGCGCAACGCCACGTACACGGCGCCGCCCTCGTCGACGCTCGTGCCGGCAATGTCCAGGGTGACCAGCGAAACCCGGGGGTCGGTCATGGGGTGACTCCTTCACAGTTGAGCCACTGACAGGCGCGCGGTCAGTGGGCGATCATCGACAGCACGTCGGCGATGACGTCGCTGTTGGTTCCGTGCGACAGATCGAGCGTCCGGCAACGGTCGTAGTACGGGCTCAGATCCAGCCCGACGCCCAGGCCGTAGACCTCGACCGCGCGTTCGTCCTCGTGCCGTTCGACCACGACCTGGAGGTGGTGGTCCAGGTAGAATTCGTCGTTGGCCAGCGCGGTGGCGCCGTCCAGTGGGCTGCCGTCCGAGATCACGAACAGCAGCCTCCTGCCCGGGCCGCGGTCGCGCATCCGTGAGCACGCCCAGTCGACGGCCTCGCCGTCGACGCCCTCCTTGAACAGGTCGTCCTTCAGCAGTCCCGCGATGGCGGGACGCGCACGGCGCCAGGTGGTCTCGGCGTCCTTGAACACCAGCTGCCGGACCTCGTTGAGACGTCCCGGATCGTCCGGACGGCCGGACCGGAGCCAGTCCCTGCGGGCCCGGCCGCCGTTCCACGCGGTGGTGGTGAAGCCGAGGATCTCGCACCGGGCGTCGGCCAGTTCCAGCGCCCGCGCGAACACGTCGACCAGGACGGCGACCGGTTCGCTGAACTTCTTCATCGAACCGGAGCAGTCGATGAGGAACGTCACCGTGGTGTCGTTCCGCGGTTCGGTGCGTTCGGCGCGGAAGAGTCTGCGTTCGGTCGGCGAGGTGACGAGCTGCGCGAGCCGGCGACCGTCGATGTAACCCTCGTCCCGGCCGCCCTCCCAGCCGTCGCGGGCGGGTTCGGACAGCAGGCTCTTCAGCTGCCTTCCGAGTCTTCGGACGTTGAGACGATTGTCTTCGATGCCCACGTCGAGGCGCAGGCGGAAGTCCCGGAGCAGTTCGGGCCGGACGAGGGACGCGATCTGCCGGGTCTCGTCGTAGGCGCGGGTGAACACGCGGTAGCCGTCTCCGCCGTCACCCAGCGCGCCGCTGTGCCCCGACGCGGCCGTCGCGAACTTGTCGTTCTCGTCCGGCTCGAAGTCGAAGAGCAGGGAAAAGGTTGCGGCGCGGTCGCGCCTCGTATCGTCCGATTCGTCCGCGTCCGCGGCCTGCTCCAGTCGTCGGCCGATGACGTCGGCGATCGCCAGCGCATGCACCGCGAAATCCGATTGCGAGTGCCGGGTTCGGCGTAGCTGCGGAAGCTGTTCGCCGAGCACGGAGGCCAGGCCGAACCGGGTCGATTCGATCAGATCCTGCGTGGTCTCGGGTATCGGCTCGGCGGTGATCCGTGCCCGGCACATCTGTATCACCGTGAACAGGAGCATGCCGTGCACGGTCTCCGTCAGGCCGGACGCCACGAACTCGTGCGACCACCGCGAGAATCGGTGGGCGAGATTCGCGCGCACCCCGTCCCACGCGCCGGCGGCCAGGGATTCGACGCGGAACTGTTCGAGAGTGTCGAAGATCAGCCGACTCGGCGTGTCCTCAGGGCACAGGGTGCGGTGCAGTGTGGGATCGGTGTGGAGCAGTCGCAGCGCCATGCCGTCGCCCGCACCGCGGAAGGAGGCGACGTCGGCGCGGTCGAACGACGGGTGCAGGTGCGGGGCGGGCATCGGCACACGCCGATGTCCGCGATGGAGTTCCGTTCCGCGAAAATGCAACTCACCCTGACCCGTCAGAGCGCGGATGCTGCCGGCGCAGAGTTCACGAACCTCCTGCCGACGACGGACCGATTCGGGGCACACGGGCAGTTCTGCCATGACCGCCCGCTCAGGCCGTGCTCGCCGCGAGCATCGCCGACCACTCGGGTTCCTCGTCGAAGCATCGCTGGAAGTACTCGGCGACGACGGGCCGCTCGGCCTCGTCGCACTTGTTGACGAACGACAACCGGAACGCCAGCGCCGGGTCGTGGAAGATCTCGATGTTCTCGGCCCAGGTGATCACCGTGCGCGGCGACATCAGCGTCGACAGGTCGCCGAGCCGGAAACCGTTGCGGGTCAGATTCGCCACGGCCACCATCGACGCGATCAGCGACCGCCCGACGGACGGCACGCGCGCGGCCACGATCTCGATCTCCTGTTCCGCGGGGAGATGATCGAGCGTCGCGACGATGTTCCAGCGGTCGATCTGCGCGTGATTGAGCCGCTGCGCACCGTGATACATCCCGTTGAGGTTTCCCAGTCCGACCGTGTTGGCGGTGGCGAACAACCGGAACGCCGGATGCGGAGTCAGCACCCGGTTCTGATCGAGCAGGGTGAGTTTGCCGTCGCGCTCGAGGAGACGCTGGATGACGAACATGACGTCGGGGCGGCCGGCGTCATACTCGTCGAGGATGAGGGCGACGGGACGCTGCAGCGCCCAGGGCAGGATGCCTTCCTGGAATTCGGTGACCTGCTTGCCGTCTCGCAGGACGACCGCGTCCCTGCCGATCAGGTCCAGCCGGCTGAGGTGGCCGTCGAGGTTGACCCGCACGCACGGCCAGTTGAGCCTCGCCGCGACCTGTTCGATGTGCGTGGATTTGCCGGTGCCGTGCAGTCCCTGCACCATCACTCGGCGGTTGCGGTCGAACCCGGCGAGCAGGGCGGCGGTCACCGCGTGATCGAACCGGTACGCGGGGTCGACGTCGGGGACGTGGTCGACCGGTTCGCGGAAGGCACGCACCGTCAGGTCGGTGTCGAGTCCGAACAGCTCACGCGCGGAGAGCACATGGCTGGGTGCCGCAGTGGTCATTTCGGGCATGCGCCCTCCTTCAGTTCATGTCTGCCGTTCCGTCGTCCAGGACCTCGTTCTCGATCTCACCGATGGCGTCGGCCGCCCGCCGCAACGCGGGTAGCAGCTTGAGCGCCTTGTCGGGGGTGAGTCGCATGACCGGGGCCTGGACTGCGATGCAGAGATTGGAATTACCTGTGGCACAGGGAACGAGCACCGCTGCGCACACGAGACCGGGCAGGAACTCCTCGTCGTCGATGGCGAAACCGTCGCGGCGGACCTGCTTGAGTTCGGTCTCGATGAGTTCGATGTCGGTGACCGTCTTGTTGGTGTAGCGCTCGAGCGGCATGCGCCCGAGGAGTCGCCGGCGCTGGGCGGGGCTGAGCTGCGACAGGATCATCTTGCCGCTCGCCGAGCAGTGCGCTGGCACCCGCGACCCCGCATGGAGTGTAAACCGAAGGGGCTCGGAGGTTTCCACGCGGTCGAGGTAGACGACCTCGCTGCCCGACAGGGTGGTGACGTTGCAGCTCTCGCCGAGTTCCGCGACGAGGTTGCGGAGGATGGCGTGCCGCGCGCCGTGGTGGGTGTCGTTGAGCAGCAGGTTCTCGGCGAAGCGCCTCAGGCGCACACCGGTGCCGTAGTGCCTGCCGTTGTTCTGCCGGGTAAGGAGTCCGGCGCCCTCGAGTTGCTGCAGCATGCGGTGCAGAGTCGGCTTGGCCATGCCCGTCTCCTCGACGAGCCCCTGCAACGTGAACAGCTGATCCTTCGACGCGATCATCTCGAGCAGCGCGAACAGGCGGAGCGTCGGTGTGTCTCCGGGTAGCTCCGTCGTCGGGTGTCCGTTCGACTCGTCGATCCGGTGAATCTCACCCACGGTTCCTCCTAGGCAGAACGGCGACGCATTCGCATCGTGTATCGAAAAATCATACATCTGGTTCCGGTTTTGGGAACATTCATTGACGAAGCGTGTGACGTGGCCTACTGTCACTGCAGATCACAAAATCACGAACGCAACGTTCCGATTTTTGACATTCTCGGCCGGTTCCGGCGCGCCCCTGAAGGAGGATCACACATGACCAAGAAGAAGAACGGTGCCGATCGCACCGCTGTTTCCGGCGTACAGAAGATGACACCGTCGGAGGCGTTCGTCGAAACGATGGTCGCGAACGGCGTGACCGATATGTTCGGCATCATGGGATCGGCCTTCATGGACGCGATGGACATCTTCGCTCCCGCAGGCATCCGGCTCGTCCCGGTCGTGCACGAGCAGGGCGCCGGACACATGGCCGACGGATACGCCCGGGTCAGCGGACGTCACGGCATGGTCATCGGGCAGAACGGCCCGGGCATCAGCAACTGCGTCACGGCGATCGCCGCGGCGTTCTGGGCGCACAGCCCCGTCGTCATCGTCACCCCCGAGGCCGGCACCATGGGAACGGGCCTGGGCGGCTTCCAGGAAGCCAACCAGCTGCCGATGTTCCAGGAGTTCACGAAGTACCAGGGCCACGTCAACAACCCCAAGCGCATGGCCGAGTTCACCGGCCGCTGCTTCGACCGCGCGATGTCCGAGATGGGCCCGACGCAGCTCAACATCCCCCGCGACTTCTTCTACGGCGAAATCGAGACGGAGATCCCGCAGCCCACCCGTCTCGATCGGGGCCCCGGCGGGGAGAAGAGCCTGAACGAGGCGGCGGAACTGCTGGCGCAGGCCAAGTTCCCGGTCATCGTCTCCGGCGGTGGCGTGGTGATGGCCGACGGCGTCGACGAGTGCAAGGCGCTCGCCGAGCGTCTCGGTGCCCCCGTCGTCAACAGCTACCTGCACAACGACTCGTTCCCCGCCAGCCACCCGCTGTGGACCGGACCGCTCGGCTACCAGGGCTCTAAGGCCGCGATGAAGCTGATCAGCCAGGCCGATGTCGTGCTCGCCCTCGGCACCCGTCTCGGCCCCTTCGGCACCCTCCCGCAGCACGGCATGGACTACTGGCCGAAGAACGCCAAGATCATCCAGATCGATGCCGACCACAAGATGCTCGGCCTGGTCAAGAAGGTCTCCGTCGGCATCTGCGGCGACGCGAAGGCCGCGGCCGTCGCGCTCACCGAGCGGCTCGAGGGCAAGGCCCTCGCGTGTGATGCCAACCGTGAGGAGCGCGCCAAGAAGATCGACGCCGAGAAGGCAGCGTGGGAGAAGGAACTCGACGAGTGGACCCACGAGCGCGACCCGTTCAGCCTCGACATGATCGCCG
This sequence comes from Rhodococcus sp. USK10, assembly GCF_019378875.1. Classification (NCBI taxonomy): domain Bacteria; kingdom Bacillati; phylum Actinomycetota; class Actinomycetes; order Mycobacteriales; family Nocardiaceae; genus Rhodococcus; species Rhodococcus sp. USK10. The sequence continues at coordinate 4,238,397 of NZ_CP076048.1, read as the reverse complement.
AACAGGAAGGCGAGGACGGCAACTGGCTGCACCCGCGTCAGGTGCTGCGTGAGCTGGAGAAGGCGATGCCGGAGGACGTGATGGTCTCCACCGACATCGGCAACATCAACTCCGTCGCCAACAGCTACCTCCGCTTCGAGAAGCCGCGCAGCTTCCTCGCCCCGATGAGCTTCGGCAACTGCGGCTACGCACTGCCGACCGTCATCGGCGCCAAGGCCGCGGCACCGGAACGGCCCGCCATCGCCTACGCAGGCGACGGCGCCTGGGGCATGAGCCTCGGTGAGGTCATGACGGCCGTCCGGCACGACATCCCCGTCACGGCCGTCGTGTTCCACAACCGGCAGTGGGGCGCGGAGAAGAAGAACCAGGTCGACTTCTACAACCGCCGCTTCGTCGCCGGTGAACTCGAGAGCGAATCCTTCGCCGGAATCGCGCAGGCGATGGGTGCGGAGGGCATCGTCGTCGACAAGCTCGAAGAGGTCGGTCCCGCGCTGCAGCGCGCGGTCGCCGCACAGATGAACGAGGGCAAGACCACGGTCATCGAGATCATGTGCACCCGCGAACTCGGCGACCCCTTCCGCCGCGACGCGCTGTCGAAGCCGGTTCGCCTGCTCGACAAGTACAAGGACTACGTGTAAATCCGACCGCTGCCAGCACGTGGCCTCCGGCGATCACGCCGGGGGCCACGTCCCGTGCGGTCCTGGTACCGACGATTCGACGCGGTCTGGATCTGTCGCTTCGCCGTCGCGACCCCCACACTTCTGACGGAGACAACGACGAACGAAGCGGAGCAACAGGGTATGGCGGCAACGGTGTGGGATCTGTCGTTGCCCGCCCTCCTTTTCGCGCTCGGCATCGTGGTGGCCGGCGGCGTCGTCCGCGGCTTCGGGGGTTTCGGTGGTGCGATGGTGTGGGTCGCCGGACTCGTCGTCCTGCTGCCGCCGACGTCCGTGATACCCACCGTGTTCGTCCTCGAGGTCGTCGCCAGCGCCGCGATGCTGCCGCAGGTGTGGCGGCAGGTGCACTGGAAGTCGTTGCGCTGGTTGTTCGCCGGCACCCTGATCGGAATGCCGCTCGGCATGTGGGCGCTCACGCAACTGTCCGGTGACCTGGTGCGCGTACTGCTCGGTGTCGCCATCATCGGATCCGCCGTCGCCATGGCCGCCGTCCCCGACCGGCAGTCGCTGCCGGGCCCCGGGGTCACCGCCGCGACAGGAGTGGCGTCCGGACTCCTCAACGGCGGCTTCGCCCTCGGCGGCCCGCCCGCCGTCCTCATGTACTTCTCCGCGTCCACCCACGTGGCCGCCGGACGCGCGTCGCTCGTCGTGTTCTTCCTCGTCATCGACGCCTTCGGAGCAGCGGGCTCGGCTGCCGGCGGCCTCCTCACGGTGCCCGTCCTCGCGCAGATCGCCCTGTTCACACCGCTCTGCATGTTCGGCGCCGCCGCGGGGAAATGGATGTTCGACCGCACCACTGCCCACCAGGTCCGCCAGCGGGTGCTGTGGTTGCTCGGCTTCCTCGGCGCCGCCGTCCTCGTGCAGGTGGCGTTGCGGTAGACCGGGGCCCCGCTCCCGGTAGACCGAGGCGGGGCCACAGCAGGTTTGGTATCAGGTCGCGGGTGTGTGCGACATGGCGGCGTTGTCAGGGTGTGAACTGCCGTCCCGGTCCTCCGTGTAGAGGTCCCGGCGGCGGATTGCGAGCGTGCACAGCGTGCTGACAGCGCCCACCGCAACGATGTATCCCATGATCAGGGAGAGTCCTCCGCTCGCCGAGCCGAGGAGGGACGCGAGCACGAGCGGTGTCAGACCGGACGCGACGATTCCCGACAGCTGGTAGACGACGGAGATTCCGCTGTAGCGGACTCGGGTGGGGAAGAGTTCCGCGAACAGCGAGGATTCGGGGGCGTAGACGATCGGATAGAGGACGCCGAGGACCAGCACGATGGTGATGACGATGACGGCGGTATCTCCGGTGCCGATGAGCACGAAAGCGGGATAGGCTGCAGCCGTGAGGATCACGCTTCCCGCTGCGAACACGTGTCTGCGGTCGTATCGATCGGCGACCTTTCCGAAGACGGGAATGAAGACGATCATGGTCGCGGCCGCCGCCATCACTGCCAGAAGCAGGGTTTGACGGCTGAGGTGCAGCGTGCCGGTGCCGTAGGCGATGGCAAATACCGCCCACGTATTGAAGGCCACCCCCTCGGCCCATCGACTGCCCATGCCCAGCAACATGTTTCGCCGTGACTGCGGGCTCTTGATCAGTTCCAGAGCGGGCACGGTGGCCTTTTCCTCCACCGTCTCGAGCTTGCGGAAGGCCGGGGTCTCCATGACCTTGAGGCGGATGAACAGGCCGACCGCCACCAGGATCGCGCTGAGCATGAAGGCGATCCGCCAACCCCAGTCCAGGAATGCGGACTCTGACAGGGTCGAGTTGAGTGCCGCGAAGACACCCGTGCCCAGCATCAGGCCGATGGCGAGACCGATCTGCGGCAGGCTTCCGTAGAACCCGCGCTTACCGCGGGGTGCGTATTCGACGGCCATCAGGACTGCCCCACCCCATTCGCCGCCGATCGCGACCCCCTGTGCGAGCCGGAGCACCACCAGCAGAATCGGCGCGGCGATCCCGATCGTCGCGTACGTGGGGACCAGTCCGATGAGGCACGTCGCCACACCCATGATCATCATGGTCGCGACCAGGGTCTTCTTCCGGCCGATGCGGTCGCCGATGTGACCGAAGATCAGACCGCCGAACGGCCGGGCCATGAATCCGATCGCGAACGTGGCGAACGCGAGCAATGTGCCGACGATCGGATCCGAACTGGGGAAGAACAACTTGTCGAACACCAGGCCGGCGGCGATGCCGTAGAGGAAGAAGTCGTACCACTCCACTGTCGTCCCGACGATGCTCGAGGCGACGACGGTACGGATCTCGGACTTCGAGGGCTCCTTGTCGGTGTCTCGCGGAGTGGTCACAACGACTCCCGGAATATGTGGGTGAGGGCGTCCCTCGTCACCGGCCGAGGCACGACCGCCAGCTGACGTGTCTGCTTCATCGTCCCATCCACCAGCGTCGCCAGGTGCTCCTCCCCGTAGCCGAAGGTTCGCAATCCCGAAGGCATTCCGATGTCGGTCATCAGCTCGCTCAGTACGTGCGCGAGCGCGTCCGCTCCATCGGTGGCCGTGAACGTCCGGCCGGAGAGGAGCTCGGCCGCCCGCAGGTGCCTGCCGGGGTCGCTCGGGTAGGTCCATCGGAAAACTGCCGCGGCAGTGGCGGATACGGCCTGTCCGTGCGGCACCATCGGCATCGGAGGATAACCCTCGGCCTGGTAGTTCTCGACGGCGCCGGCGACCGGGTACGCATTGGCGTGGGGCAGGTGGGTGCCCGCGTTACCGAACCCGGTTCCCGCCGAGGTCGAGGCCAGCGCCATCTGGTAGCGAGCTTCCAGGTCCCGCCCGTTCATCACCGCGCGTCGCAGGTACTTCCCCACCAACGACAGGGCCTGCTCGCACCAGGTGTCGCTGATGGGGTTGGAACCGCAGAAGGCGGGGCGCTTCATCGGGTCTTCGGGCGCAGGTTTGGCGTCGAACCGGACGCTGGTGTAGCTCTCGAGCGCGTGGGAGAGCACATCCATCCCGCTCGCAGCGGTGACCTGCGAGGGCAGCGTGACGGTGGTCAGGGGATCGACTATGGCGAGCGTCGGTCGCAATGCGGCATGACTGACCCCGGCCTTCAAGTGCAGGCCGAGGAAGTCGATGACACAGATCGTCGTGGATTCCGATCCGGTGCCCGCGGTGGTCGGTATGGCGATCAGGGGTTTGAGGGGAAGCCACGGCGCCCTACCTCCGCCGATGGGCGGGGTCACGTAGTCGAGCAGTTCCCCGGGGTGCGTGGTGAGGAGGTTGACAGCCTTCGCGGTGTCGATTGCGGAACCCCCGCCGACTGCGATGTAGGAGTCCCACTCCCGTTCGCGGGCGAAAGCGACGGCCTCGTCGATGCTTTCGTCCGTGGGTTCCACTGCGACGCCGTCGAATACGTCCGCCTTGATGCCTGCGGCGAGCAGCTGATCGCGGATGCGGTCGGGGATCCCGGTGTTGCGAACGCCCGGGTCGGTGATCACCAGACAGGATTCCGATCCCCGTGCGGACAGCTCGGCGCCGACCTCGTCCACAGCGCCGATACCGAATTTCAGTGGGGGTGCTGCCCAGGTGAAGACGCTCTCGTTCTCGTTCGATCGGTACATCGTTGAGACTCCTTCGCTGTCACAATGTAGGGATAGCCCCCACACTGTGAACCGACGATAGGCCAGTAACGTGGATATGTGAAGTGCCTCACAAGAAGAATCTGACGGATCCAGCACAGGGCGGATCGCGACGGCACGGAACGACACCGGTTCCGGCGGCGACAACCACCCGGGCCGTGGAAGAGTTTTCGGTCAGTGAGACATCGCCCGGTTGACCGGGACGAATTGGGATACTTCCTTCGCCGCCTGGACAATCCGGTCTCCGAGCGTCCGGACCCTCGACTTGGGCATGCGGACGGTGGGGACCTGAATCACCAGCGCTGCCTGCGCGTATCCGTCCGCGTCCAGGATGGGTGCGCCGACGCAACGCACACCCTCGACGTTCTCCTGCTCGTCGATGCTGTACCCGCGGACCCGGATCTCTCGGAGTTGCTCCGACAGTTCACGGGGAGTGCTCAAGCTGTGCGGAGTGACCTTGGCGAGCGTGGCCGGAAGCGACTGGACATACGTCTCGGCATGGGGCGAGAACGCCAGGATCGCCTTGCCCGACGCCGTCGTGTACAGCGGAAACCGGGCGCCCGTGTGCTGCTCGAACCGCAAGGGGAGCGTCGACTGCACCCGCATCATCACCACCGATTCCGACCCCTGGCGGATGGAGAGGTTCACGGATTCCTGGGTCTCGGCATTGAGCTGCTCCAGGATGGGTAGCGCCTTGTCCATACCGAACCCGCGCTGCGCGGCCTGACCGAGCAGTACCGTTCCACTGCCGAGGTAGTAGCTGTCGGACATCGGATTCCGCGCTACGAGACCCTCGGCGATCAGGGCTCGGATGAGTCTGTTGGCCGTGCCGGACGACAACTGGAGTTCTGCCGCGATGGCACTGCCGGTGAGTTCGTCGGGGGACGATGCGAGCAACTTGAGCACGGCCAGCGCACGTCCGACGGATTGTGTGCCCGCGGGCAGTTCCTCGCTCACCACGCAATCCCATCCTCGTCCGACCTGCCGGCGAATCGATGTTACCCGCTCGGTGGATGACCGAGGCCCGGATCTCGTCGCTGTTCGGGCCGGTGGACCGCTATTCTCCCGCGGTGTCGGGGGCCGTGTCGCCCGAATCGCGGTGGAACAGTCCGAGACTAAAGACCGAGCGCTGCAGGCCGTCGAGGGTCCGGGGATCCCAGCCGGTCAGTTGTTGCCAGCGGTCGAGCCGGTAGGTGATCGAGTTCGCGTGGAGGTGGATGTCCCGGCCGGCCGCGCTGATGGAGAAGCCATTGCGGGCGAAGGCCGACACCGCCTCGACGAGGTGCGGGTGGTCGGCGGCGACGGTGGCCCCCGGTTCCAGCAGGGTGGTGAGTTCGTCGCGATGGTCTGCCAGGGTCGCGGCGACCCATTCGTCGGCGAATCGGACCACGGCGCCGGTGGGTGAGGCCAGTTGCAGGACCCGCCGCGCGTCGGTGATGCTCATCGCCGCTCCGGCCAGGCCGGGGCGGTCCAATCCGACTCCGACGGTGGTGCCCGGGTGTCGGAGCCGGACCTCGCGGATGATGTCGTCGACCGGTGCGTGCTGGCTCAGGGCGACGATGACGGCGCCGTGCCCGCTGCATTGAGTTGTGCCCGGGATCGTGTCCAGGGTGCGTTGCAGCCGCTCGAGCTGCGCTTCCGACCACTCCTCCGCGGCGACGCACACCGCTCGAAACCCGTGTTGCGGTGTGAACCCGAGCGCCTCCGCCAGCTCGCGCACGTCGCGGTCGTCGCCGTCGCGGGACCTCGCGAGTGCCTCGAAGAACCGGTACCGCACGCCCGCGCGGATGGCCTGTTCGCTTCGGGTCGCGTCGGTGTGTCCGACGGCGACCGCACTGGTGGCGGTGTGGACGAGATCCCACATCATGCCGCCTGCACGCAACAGGTCGGTTGTCGGTTCGGCCGCTCTGGCGACCATCGTGTTCCACAATTCGCGGGACGCGATGTGGTACGTCTCGATGACGTCGGACAGTGGTAATCCCTGCATTGCCCGGCGCCGGCCGAGCTGACGTGAACGCTCGAGGACGTCGTCGGCGAGGGGTTCGCTCTCCGCGAGGGCGCGCAACGTCGCCGCGAGCTGCCGGGCGATGTACTCGTGCTGTTCATCGATCGGAACGGCAGCGTACGACTGCAACTCGGCACGGATCTGACGCACCGATCGGTCGGTTACCGACTCGATCTCCTCCGAGACCTGCCGGCACAACCGCTGGATCGTGTCTTCCCCCGCGGACTCGGGCACTTTCCCCTCACATTCCACACTCCCGTGAAATTCACGAACCGCTTCGGCGTTTTCCGGGATTCGCCCATGGCCCGCGGGGAGTGACTCGGACCACACTAGTGCCAGAGTGCACGTCTACCGGCACCGGACCACACCGCGACGCCGGTCGACGCAGTCAGAATAGGAGCCCAACAATCATGTCCAACGAGGCAAAAAGCGCCTTACTCGCGATAGGTCTCCCGTTCGCCGGGGTTCTGGGCGGCATCGTGGTCCTGTCCGGATCCACGGCCGCGGTCTTCGGAGTTCCGATCCTGTTCGCGTGGTTGTTCCTGTGGATGCCGCTCACCTCGCTGTGCCTCCATCTCGCTTGGAAGCTATTCGACCGCAAAGACTTCGAAGCTGCCGAACGTGCCGAATCCGCCGCTGCGGGCAGTGGGATCGGAGAACAGTCATGACCGCGGCGTTCTTCACGCTCGTGCTGATCCTCGCCCTCGGGGCGGGCGTGCTGTCGCGGCGCGGCAGCAAGAAGGAGATCTCCGACTACCTGGTGGGTGGCCGGTCGTTCGGTCCGCTGCTGGTCTTCATCCTGGGGGCGGGTGAGGCGTACAGCATCGGCACCCTGATCGGGTTCCCCGGCGGCGTGTACGCGCACGGCGCGAGCTACGGCGTCTGGTTCATCGGGTACATCCTGCTGGCCTACCCGATCGGGTACTTCTTCGCGCCCTACCTGTGGCGGGCGGGCAAGCGGTACGGCGCCATGACGTTGCCCGATGTGGCTGGACGCCACTTCCGGTCGCGGGGGCTGGAATTGACGATCGCCATTGCGTCGGTCGTATTCCTCATCCCGTGGGGTCAGCTTCAGCTCGCCGGTCTGCAGATCGCGCTGACCGGTCTGGGGATCTCCATCGATCCCACCGTCGCCGTATTCGCAGGCGCGGCCCTCGCGCTGCTGTTCCTCATGCTGTCCGGGGTGCGCGCCCCCGCGTTCGTGTCCTACGTCAAGGACACCGCCCTGCTGCTCGGCGCCGTCCTGATCGGGTTGGCGGCAATCGTGCAGACCGGCGGCACCGAGAAGCTGTTCGCCGCGGCGGCAGCCAGTGGTGGCGGCTCGGCCTCGCATTCCACGGTCACCGGGTCGTCGCTGACGTTCGTGCTGACGACGATCGTGTTCCAATCGGTGGGGTTCTTCATCTTCCCGATCGTCGTGCAGGCCGTGCTCGCAGCGAAGTCCGAGGCGACGATCAAGCGGGTCGCGAAGTTCAACCCGCTGTACATGCTGATGTACCCGTTTCTCGTCGCCGCCGCGTTCGGGGCGATCACGCTGCTGCCGACGAAGCTCGAGGGCACAGAATCCGACCAGGTGCTCCTGCAGTTGTCGCGACAACTGTTGCCCGACTGGCTGACCGGCGTCGTCGCCGGCGGCGCGGCCCTCTGCGCGATCGTGGTGCTGTGCGGGGCGGCCCTCGGCATCGGTGCGATCGTGTCGCGCAACATCATTCCCGGGATCCCCGAGTCCCGCCAACGGATCTGGGTACGCGGAGTCGTCGTGGCGTATCTGGCGATCTCGCTGCTGCTGACCCTCGCGACACCTCAGCTCCTGCTGACCCTGGTCAACACCGCGTATTACGGCGTCACACAGGCCGCCGTGGTGTTCGCGACGATGGTCTTCGGCTGGAAGCTGCGCCCGTCCGCCCTCGCCATGGGCGTGGTGCTCGGCGACGTCGTGGTGCTGTGGCTGTATCTCGACAAGCACGGCCCCGTGTCAGTGTGGCTCGCCGAGCACGGTGTCAACCTCGGCGCGGCCGCCCTGGTCCTCAACATCCTGTTCGTGGTGGCGACGCGGTTGTTCTGGCCGGCCACCGACCCCGTCCGCGGCCTTCGCACCGAAGGTCGCACACCCGCCGCCGTGGAATCCACGGCCACTCCCAGCCAAGTAGGTGCCTGAATGTCCCGAACACTGCTCACCGCCGACGCGATCCACACCCAGGACCCCTCGTCGCCGACCGTCGAAGCGCTGGTCATCGCCGACGACCGCGTGCTCGCCACCGGCACCGCGAAGGATATGGCCGACTGTGCCGGGATCGGCGCCCGCCGCGTCGACCTGCCCGGCGCCACGGTGATCCCGGGGCTCATCGAGTCGCACATCCACCCCACGTACGCCGGTCTCACGGACGGCTGGGCGGACTGCCGGACGCCACCGTGCCGGTCGATCGCCGACATTCAGCAGGCGCTGCGTGCCTCGTCCGGCGGCAGCGGCTGGATCCGCGGGTGGGGTTACGACGACACCCAGATCGCCGAGGGACGGCACCCGACCCGGACGGATCTCGACGCGGTCAGCACCGACAGGCCGGTCATCGTGCTGCACATCTGCGGGCACTTCGCCGTCGCCAACACCGCCGCACTCGCGGCGGCGGGCATCGACGAGTCGACGGTGCCGGTGGACGACCCGCTCTTCCCCCGCGGGGACGACGGCCGGCTGACCGGGATGGCGTGGGAAATCGACGCGGTGTCGAGGCTCACCGCGGCAGTTCCCGCGCTGACCGAGCAGGAGGTCAACGGTGCCCTGCTCCGCAGCCTGCAGTCGGCGCGGGCACGGGGAATCACCACGATCCACGATCTCGGGGTGGGTCTGTCGGCGGGCGAGCAGGAACTGGCCGCCTACCGCTCACTGGACGCATCGGGTGAGCTACCGGTCCACGTGGTCGGGTTCCTCCGTGGTGACCTGGCGCTCCAGGCCCTCGACGACCGGCGGGTCACGTTCGAGCACGCACCCGCGGCCGGAGCGCATTTCCGGCTGGCGGGCGCGAAATTCTGGGCCGACGGATCGATCCAGGGACTGTCTGCCGCACTCCGCGCCCCGTACGCCTGCGACCCCGGTCATCACGGCGACCTGCTCTATCCGCAGGAGCAACTCGACGAGATGATCCTGCGGGTGCACCGCGCGGGTGGTCAGGTCGCCGTGCACGCCAACGGCGACGCGGCCGTCGGCGCCGCGATCACGTCGCTGCGGCGGGCGCAGGCCACCGACGGCAGGGTGGGACGGCACCGCATCGAACACTGCCAGGTGAGCGCACCGAGCGACCTGGCCGCGATCCGGGAAGCCGAACTCGGGGTGAGTTTCTTCGTCAACCACGTCTTCTACTGGGGCGATCGCCACCGCGACCGCTTCCTCGGCGCCGAGCGGGCCGCCGACATGGATCCCCTCGCCTGCGCCGACGACCTGGGTCTGCGGTTCGGGTTGCATTCGGACTGCCCGATCACGCCGATGGACCCGCTGGCGACCATCCGCACCGCGGTCACCCGGATGACGCGGGGCGGCACCGTGCTCGGCGGGAACCAGCGGATCGGAGTGGATCGCGCGATCCGGGCCATGACCGTCGACAGCGCGTACCTGGTACACGACGAGACTCGCGTCGGCACCCTGACCGCCGGTCGTCGCGCGGACCTGGTGGCGCTCGACGGCAGCCTTCGCGACCTCGGCGACGGCACCGTCGACACACCCCGTCCGGCAATGGTGATGATCGACGGAGAAGCGGCAGACATGCACCCAGCCCGGGTGTAAGTGATTCAGCTGCAATGGAACTGGAACCCGTCCTCGCCGATCAGGTGAGGGCGGGTTCCCGTTGCCGGCGGAAGCTCCGGGAGCTCCCGGAGGCACTGAGCGGCGGCTGGGCGGCGGAAATGAAGTACGACGGGTGCCGCCTCTCGGCGGCGGTCAGGGGCCGGTCACCTACCTTCCGTTCGACGTTCTCTCTGCCGACGGGTCCGATTTGATGGCGGCGCCGTATCTGGAGCGCCGTGCAGCTCTCTCCGACCTCGGTCACGCGCTGCCCGGGGTCGGCGTGCCCGTGCAGATCTTGCCGCACTGGGAAGGAGCGGACGGTGCCGTCATTCTGGAGGCCGCCAGAAATTCCGGGATGGAGGGCGCGGTTTTCACACGGGTGGGGTCGCCCTATCCGCCGGGTCAGCGCACTCGGTCGTGGCGGAAGGTTCTCCTTCGCACGAGGAGCTCTTGCTTGATTGTTGGTTGGATCGCGGGCGGGGGTGCGCAGCGGAACATGGTCGGCTCCCTCGTCCTCGGAGCATGCGATGACCAGGGCGTTCTTCGCTACGTGGCAATGGCGGGACTAGGCTCACGATGGCGGTGCGCCGCCAGCTGAAGGAGAAGCAGGCCGCGCTCGAACGCCGCACCAGCCCGCTCGGAACCGATGCCGCGGCAGCGGAGGCCACGGGATCGTGCGCTGGGTCGAACCGGCGATTGTGGTGGACGTTGCATATCGCGATCTCACCTCGGGTGGGCTCCGGCATCCCTCGTACAAGGGCACACGCCTCGATATCGACCCCGCATCGGTCCGGGTCGAGGATCTGTAGAGGTCAGAGGAAGGCCGCCGGCACCTTCCCCGGTGTCAGCGGCTCCTCATCCCGTCCCCGGGGAACGCTGCGCAGTGCAGGTCTTACCCCGGTCCGGGGTGACGGGGACGCCATATCGCCTCACGGCAAGTGGTCGCTCGCAGCGACGATCATCTGTGTGTGGTACCCGGGGTATGCGCGCCACCGTCAGCTTCCTCAACAGCGGCTCGTGCACCGGTATTCCGGGCCCCGCCGGCTAGGGGATCCGGGAGATCGCCGCCGTGCGGGGCGGCTGCGGGCGGGGGTGCAGCGTTCGAACCGCGGCGGAGACTCCGGCAACCTAACGATCCGCATCTTCTCTGAGAACGAGGCCGAGAGCGTGGATATCCGCCAGTGTGAAAGTCGGTGTCGGTATCGGGGGTCTCCCCCAGTCGGAGCCGCTCGTCGATTCTCCTCTTGACGGTGGTGAGTCCCCTTCTGAGAGGGTTCGTAGTGCGCCCGTGGCGCGGGCGTGCGCTTCACGCCCGCCCGGGGTGACGTCGATCAGCGTTTGCCGTCGGTTGTCCGGATTCGGTCGGCGTGTGGCCATGCCTTGGCTCTCGAGCCGTTCGACGGTCGCGCTCAGGGTGGTCCAGTGGCGTCGCAGTTGGTCGGCGAGGGGCGCCAGGGTCACGTGCAATTCGCCTGCGCCGACCAGAGCGTCGAGCACCTCGTACTTGGCGAAGGTCAGGCCGTCGTGTCTGAGGACGGCGTCGATCGATCGGCTGAAGGTTCGGTAGGCGATTCCGAGGTGGGTATGGAGTTCGAGCATCTGATGGAGGGTGATCGGGCGGCTTCCGGATACGACAGTCATAGCGTGCAGACGATCTTCCCCTGAGTTCGGCCGTGTGCGAGGTCTTCGAGAGCGGCGGGGACGGCGTCGAGATCTACCCGGGCTGTGATCAGCGGCTCGATTGTCCCCGCCGCTGCCATGTCGAAGATCGCCGCTTGTGCTTCTTGAACGAGGTCGGGACGATATCGCTGATACAGGGACCAATGCAGCCCGGTGATGGTGTAGTTCTTGACTAGCGCGTGATTGAGCCGGGGCTGCGGTGTCGACCCGCTGGCGAACCCCACGACGACGATGCGGCCTTCGAATGCGATGTACTTGGTTGCCAGCTCGTAGGCGTGGCCACCAGCTGAGTCGAAGACGATGTCGGCACCGTCTGGTGCGGCGGCCCGGACGCGTTCGAGTACGTCCTCGGACTTGCGGTCGATGACTGTGTCGGCACCCATGCGCGCGGCTGCGTCGGCCTTGTCCGCTCCGGAGACGATTCCGATGACTCGTGCCCCGGCGGCGCGGGCGATTTGAACAGCGGCTGAACCTACCCCTCCGGCGGCCGCTGTGACCACGACGGTGTCTCCCGCTCGCATTGCGGCTCTGCGGTGCAGTCCGAGGAAGGCCGTGAGGTAGGTCAAATGCAATGTGGCGGCCGTGCTGTCGTCGATGAGTCCCGGAACGCTGTACGTGTCGGCGGCGTTCATCAGTGCCGTCTCGGCGAAGCCTCCGTGGGGAAGTGTCGGTTGTCCTACGATTCTGGTCCCGAGAAGGATGGGGTCGACTCCTTCCCCGAGGCTGTCGATGATCCCGCAGGTCTCGAGGCCGGGGGTGAACGGGGGGACTGGCTTGTGCTGGTACTGACCTCGGCACAGCAGAACGTCGGCGAAGTTGCACGAGGTGGCGGCCACGCGCACGCGGACCTGCCCGTCTCCAGGGTTCAGGTCGGGGACGTTTCCGAGCGTGAGAACCGATCCGGGTTCTCCGTACTCGTGAACTTGCCATGCGCGTGTCATATTGTGCACCTTCGTCGTTGGTTCTGCTGTGCCGGGATGGGTCAGGACCGGCGGCCCTCTTCGGGTGTGGTGGCACCGATCAGGTGGACGGTGTTGCCGAAGACCTCTTCGCCGCGTCCCATCTCGGCGTGGGAGAGCGGAATATCGTCCATCGGAAGGACGCGCCCGACGCAGGGGTCGATCTTTCCGTCGACCACCAGTTGGTTGTAGGCGATGGCCTGCTCGTCATTGGTTCCGTGCGAGCCCTGCAGGCGCTTCTGGCGGGTCCAGTGGTAGCGCAGGTCGACCATGGCGTCGAAGCCTGTGGTGCCGGCGCAGATGGTGACCATGCCGCCGGGCTGGCAGACGAAGATGCTGGTGGGGATGGTGGATGCACCGGGATGCTCGAACACGATGGCCGGATCCTCCCGTTCACCGGCGATCTCCCAGATCTTCTTCCCGAATGCGCGTGCGCCTGCGGTCCACTTCTTCTGTCCCTCCGCGTCGTCGACCAGCGGCGGAATTCCCCAATGGTCGAAGTCGCGTCGGTTGATGTATCCGATGGCCCCGTACTTCATGGCGAATGCGCCACGCTCATCGTCGGAGACGACGGCGACTGCTCGTCCGCCGGCCTCGCGCACCAATTGGCAGGCCTGCGTGCCGAGGCCGCCGGAGCCGCCCCACACCAGCACCAGGTCGCCCTCGGTGACGGTGTTTCCCTTCCAGCCGTGCAGCATCCGGTACGCCGTGGTACCCACCAGGGTGGGGGCTGCCGCTTCGGCCCAGCTCAGATGGGGTGCCTTGGGGAGAACTTGGTTAGCCTGTACGCGGGCGAACTGCCCGAACGACCCGTAGTTGGTGTCGTAACCCCAGATCTTCGCGCTCGGTGCGATCATCTGGTCCCGGCCCGCGGCAATCCAGGAGTCGTCCTCGTCCCACACTCCGGGGTGGATGACGACCTCGTCCCCGACCGCAATGTTGCTCACATTCGATCCGACGGCGTAGACGATGCCCGACGCGTCGGACCCGCCGATGTGGAAGCTCTCCTGCTCCCCGCGCCGCTGCCGGGTCGCGACCTGGTCGACCGGGTACCCGCGGGCGGCCCAGACATTGTTGTAGTTGACACCGGCGGCCATCACTGCGATGAGCACTTCACCGGCGCCGATTTCTGGTGTGTCTACCACCTCGTGAACGAAGGCGGTGGACGGATCTCCGTAGCGTTCCGGTCGAACGACCTGAGCGTGCATGCTCCGGGGTACCACACCCAGAGGCGGAAGGGATCCGACGTCGACGGCTTCGACGGCCGAGCCGGAGACCGACTGGCGCTCAACTGATTTGGTCACTTCTTCTCCTTGAATTTCATGTTTCGTGCGTTATCGAGCAAGAGTTCTTCGCGGTGAGCGACCCCCTTGGTGTCCTTATTGCGGATCGCCGTCGAGCGGGGCTTTCCTGTGCGGAAGAAACCGTCCCTTGACCAACGACTGTCGGGGTAAATGGGCGATGGCGATCGTGCGCACCCACCTGTGGGGTGCCAGTCACGATCAGTCCGGCTGTCCTGGGTGTGTGGTCTCGCGTGTCGTCAACGAGGCCGGTCCTCGTGCCGCGACCACCGATCTGTGGTTGTGCCGCTGCCCGCTGGCGGGTCCACCGAAGGTCGCGAGCAAGACGCTGGTCACGGTTGGGGCTCCGGATGGCCGGCGGACAGTGAACGGAACCGGGTGCCTCTCGTCTGCGCGAGGCGTATCGAACAGTGTTCGCGCAGGTGCCGTCTGGAGGCACTGTCGACCGAGCGGGCAGCGGTCGAATCGAGGAGGCTTTTGAGCCGTTCGTAGTAGTCGGCGGGAAACAACCCGAAGGTGGGCAGGATGTGCTCCTCTCCGCCTCCGTAGGGCGCCCACTGCACCGCGAATTTCAGCATGTCTTGGTCGAAGCCGGTCATCCTCGGTCCGATCGTCATCGGCGGTTGGTGGACGCCGCCGAAAGGGTTGGTCAAATTCTCACGCTCGAGCCGATCGCTCGACGAGTCGCTGTATGGAACCAGCAGCCGAGCGAACGCGATTGTCATGACTCCGAGAGCTATTGCGACACTGCCGCAGCAGATTCCGATGAGTTCGACGAAGCCCGCAAGCCGGGGCGGCTGCGTTGGCCGAGTTGCCACAAGAACGATGATCGAGATGCCGGCCGACGTCAGACGAACGCCCATCATTGCGATGTCCGTCGTGCGCTGATCAGCTTTCATCATCGTCCTACTCGGAGTTGGGGTCCGTCGGGACCGCAGGTCTGGTTCGTACGGCCCCGACGGGGATTCTGGGGTCAGGCCGTGGTGGCCTTGTACCGTTCGTCGCGCCAGGCGAGGGCAGCCTTCAATCCCTTTTCGGCGGCGACCTTGTCGAATGCTTGTTGTTCCGGGGTGTTGGCCCCGTTGATGAGGGCGGAGATGTCGATGTTGGCGTTGACTGCGGTGCGTAGACCCTTGGCCTCATAGGCACGGTTGAGTGCCTGCTTGGTCAGCTGCAGGATCGGCAGGGGGGTCGGTGCGATCCGCAGGGCCAGCTCACGGGCGGCGGTCTCGAGGTCCTCGAGCGGGACGATCTTGTTGATCAGACCGAGGGACAGCGCTTCCTCGGCGTTGATCTTGTCGCCGGTGAAGAGCAGTTCGTTGGTCTTCTTCTGGCCGAGGATGAACGGCATCAGCAAGGTGACCGGGCCCGAGCCGTACTGGATTTCGGGCTCGCCGAACTTCGCGTCGTCGGCGGCGACGATAAGGTCGCAGGCCATCGCAATCTCGCAGGCGCCGGCCAGGCAGTAGCCCTGGACGACGGCGATGGTCGGCTTCGGGCAAGACCACACGCGCATGGTGAGGTCGCAGTCGCGGCGCAGCACGGGCAACCAGTCGAGCGGGGTTTCGGTGCCGTCCTCGATCTCGTCGTTCATATCGAACCCCGCGGAGAACGCGCGACCCTTCGCGGCGAGGAGGATGACCTTGATCGAGTCGTCGGCGCCGGCCTCGGCAAAACGCTTGTCGAGTTCGAGGACGACCTCCGTATTGAGGGCGTTGAGCTTGTCCGGGCGGTTGAGGGTGATCGTGGCGATCGGGCCGTTGCTTTCGTAGAGCACTACATCTGACATGTCACTCGTGTCCTTTGCTGAAAACTGTGGAAGAGAATTGGGTCAGTGCTTCCATCGGGGCAGGCCGTCCGAGTCCAGGCCTGCGAATCGGGATCGACTCCAGGTGGGGTTGCGGTCCTTGTCGACCAGAGCGGCGCGGATGCCCTCGATGAAGTCCGGGGTGCGGATGACATCGCGGGTGACCTGTAGCTCCGCTGCGAGGCATTCGCGGAGGGCGCGTTGTTTACCCCACGCGAGTAGCTCGAGGGTGAGCTGCAGGCTTTGTGGCGACAGACCGGCGAGTGTGTTCCGGGTCGTGGCCGCCCAGTCCCCGCCGGCGGCGGCGAGCCGTTCGTCGATCTCGGCGAGGGTCCGTGCGCTGAAGCACCAATCGATCTGCCCACGCTGCTCGGCGAGAGCGCTGTCGGCGACCGGGGAGGGGCTACCGAGGGCACGGAGGATCTCCTCGACCGGCCGGTGAGGGTGATCGGCCAGAGCCGCCGGCACCAGGCGGATTGACTCGCTGTCGATGAAGTGCGTGGCCAGCCCGGTGTAGAGGGCGTCGGCCGCCGACATCCTGGCCCCGGTCAAGCCCAGATAGACCCCGAGCGCCCCCGGCAGGCGTGAGAGGAAGTAGCTGGCACCGATGTCGGGGAAGAACCCGATCCCGGTCTCGGGCATCGACAGTGTGGCGTTGCCGCTGACCACCCGGAACGCCCCGTGCACCGACAGGCCCATGCCGCCGCCCATGCAGATCCCGTCGATCAACGAGATGAACGGCGCCGGGTAGCCGGCGATCCGGGCGTTGAGCCGGTACTCGGTCGAGAAGAACCGCTCACTCGCTTCCCGGTCACCGGCCAGGCTGTTCTCCTGGACGGCGCGGATGTCCCCACCGGCGCAGAACGCCTTCGGGCTGGCGCTGTCGAGCACCACGGCGCGCAGTCCGGTGTTCTCCCACTCGGCCAGGGCGGCATCGATCGCCTCGACCATCTCGGTGGTCAGCGCGTTGAGTGCCGTGACCCGGCCGAGGGTGATCACCCCGATGCCGCCGCGGATCTCGGTGCGGACCGTGTCGGTGTTCCGGGCGGTCGCGGTTGCCACGAGATCACTCATGGGTCGGCATCGAGAAGTCGGTGCGGACCTGGGTGTCGTTGGGCCAGCGGGTGGTGGCGGTCTTGTTGCGGGTGTAGAACCGCACGCCCTCGGGGCCGTGGATGTGGTGGTCACCGAACAGGGACCGCTTCCAGCCGCCGAAGGAGTGGAACGCCATCGGCACCGGGATCGGGACGTTGATGCCGACCATCCCGGCCTTGACCTGGGTGAGGTAGGTGCGGGCGGTGTTGCCGTCGGCGGTGAAGATGGCGGTGCCGTTGCCGAATTCGTGGTCGTTGACCAACTGCAGTGCGTCGTTGAAGGATTCGGCGCGCACGATGGACAGGACCGGCCCGAAGATCTCTTCGAGGTAGATCCGCATCGACGGGGTGACGTGGTCGAACAGGGTGCCGCCGAGGAAGAACCCGTCCCCCGCGGTCGCCGGAATGGTTTCCCGGCCGTCGACGACCAGTTCCGCGCCTTCCTGCACCCCGACGTCGATGTAGGAGGCGACCTTGTCGCGGTGCACCCCGGTCACCAGCGGGCCCATTTCCACCTCGGGGTCGGTGCCGGGCCCGACCTTCAGGTCGGCGAGGGCGGCGATCAGCCGCTCGCGCAGCGCGGTCGCGGTGTCCTCCCCGACCGGCACGGCAACGGAGATGGCCATGCAGCGTTCCCCGGCGGAGCCGTAGGCGGCGCCCATCAGGGCGGAGACGGCCTGGTCGAGGTCGGCGTCGGGCATGATCACCATGTGGTTCTTCGCCCCGCCCAGGGCCTGGACCCGTTTGCCCTGCGCGGCGGCGGTGCTGTGGATGTATTCGGCGATCGGGGTGGACCCGACGAAGCTGATCGCCTCGACCTGCTGGTGGGTGAGCAGAGCGTCGACGGCGATCTTGTCGCCGTGCACGACGTTGAACACCCCGTCCGGCAGGCCGGCCTCGGTCAGCAGCTTGGCGAGTTCGACGCTGAGGGTGGGGTCCTTCTCGGACGGCTTCATCACGAACGTGTTCCCGCAGGCGAGGGCGACGGGGAACATCCACATCGGGACCATGGCGGGGAAGTTGAACGGCGAGATCCCGGCGACGACGCCGAGGGGCTGGCGGAAGGTGACGCCGTCGACGGCCCGGCCGACGTTCTCGGAGAATTCGCCCTTGAGTTGTTGCGGGATGCCGCAGGCGAATTCGACGACCTCGAGGCCGCGGGTCACCTCCCCCAGGGCGTCGGAGTGCACCTTGCCGTGCTCGGCGGTGATGATCGTGGCGAGCCGGTCGGCGTGCTGTTCGACGAGGTCGCGGAACCGGAACAGGACCCGGGCCCGGATGTGTGCGGGGGTGGCCGACCAGGCCGGGAACGCCGCGGCGGCCGCCGCCACGGCGGCGTCGACATCGGCGGTGGTGGCCATCGCGACCGTGCCGGTGACCTGACCGGTGGCGGGGTTGTAGACGTCGGCGCGGGTGGCGGCGCCGCGGGCATCGACACGCCCGGCGATGTAGTGGTCGATGTCGACCGGCCGAGAGCCAGTGGTGCCGGTCGCCGGGGTGGGAAGGGTGGCAGTCATGTGAAGAGTTCTCCTGAAAGGGTTTTTCAGCCGTAGATCTGGGCGTAGAGGTCGCGGATCTCCGCGTCGGTCGGGACCAGCGGGTTGTTGTTCGGTGAACCCGACGCCAGGGCCTGCTGCGCCATGAGCGGGATCAGCTCGTCCCAGCGGGCCTTGTCGATGCCGTAGGCCTTCGGCGTGGGCACGGCCACGTCGCGGCACAGCTCGCGCAGCGCGTCGACGAGGTTGTCCGCGGCGGTGGTGTTGTCGTCGCCGGTGGTGGCGACGCCGAGGGCGCGGGCGCAGTCGGCGTACCGGGACTCCGCTGCCCGGACCGAGAACGCGGTGACCGCGGGGAAGAGCATGGCGTTCGTCAGCCCGTGCGCGACGTGGAAGTGCGCGCCGATCGGCCGGCTCATCCCGTGCACCAGGGCGACCGAGGAGTTGGAGAACGCGATGCCGGCCTGGGTGGCGGCGAGCATCATCTGCTCACGAGCCTGCGCGTCGGAGCCGTCGGTGTAGGCGCGGCGCAGGACCCGGCCGATGGTACCGATCGCCACGAGCGCGAGGCTGTCGGCGAAGGGGTTCGCCTTCTTGCTGACGTAGGCCTCGATCGCGTGGGTCAGCGCGTCGACGCCGGTGTCGGCGGTCAGCCGCGGCGGCATCGACACGGTCAGCTCGTAGTCGATGACCGCGGCGATCGGCAGGAACGCCAGGCCCGGGCAGAGCATCTTCTCGTCGCTGACGCTGTCGGTGATGACCGTGAACTGGGTTGCCTCCGAACCGCTTCCGGCGGTAGTGGGAACGGCGATGACCGGCAGGGCGGGACCGGTGTTGTTGCGGGGAGCCTTGTAGTCGCGCATCTCCCCGCCCTGGCGGCCGAGGATCCCGAGAGCTTTGGCGGTGTCCATCGGGCTGCCGCCACCGAACCCGATGACCGAATCGCAGTCGTGCTCGGTGATCGCGGCGACGCCGGCGTCGAGTGAGTCGGTCGTTGGGTCCGGGACGGTGTCGGCGAACAGGCGCGGTGACAGACCGGCGGATTCGAGGGTCTTGATCATCTGTTCCGCGGCGCCGGTGGAGACGAGGAAGGCGTCGGTGACCACCAGCGGGCGGGTGAGTCCGAGGCCCTTGACCACCTCGCCGATCTCGGCGACGGCGCCGCCGCCGATCCGCATGATCCGCGGGAGTGCGATGGGTGAAGCCATGGGTGGGTCTCGCTTTCTCAGCGGTTGGTGAAGGACGGCTTGCGCTTGTCGAGGAAGGCGGTCATGCCTTCGGTCTGGCCGTCGGTGGCGAACGCGGCGTGGAACAGGCGGCGCTCGAACCGCAGGCCCTCTGCCAGGGGGGTCTCGAAGGCCGAGTTCACGGCCTCCTTCGCCATCAGGACCGAGGGCCGGGAGAATCCGGCGATTTTCTGAGCGATGGCGATTGCCTCGTCGATGAGGTCGTCGGCGGGGACGATGCGGGCGACGAGGCCGATCTTCTCCGCTTCCTCGGCGTCGATGGTGCGTCCGGTCAACACCATGTCCATGGCCTTGGACTTGCCGACCGCGCGGGTCAGGCGTTGGGTGCCGCCGGCGCCGGGCAGGATGCCGATGGTGATTTCGGGCTGGCCGAATTTGGCGGTGTCCGCGGCGATGATCATGTCGCAGCTCATGGCGAGTTCGGCGCCGCCGCCGAGGGCGTATCCGGCGACCGCGGCGATGATCGGCTTGCGGGTGGTGGAGGCGCGTTCCCAGCTGGCGGTGATGAAGTCCTCGAGGTAGACGTCGGTGAACGACTTCGGCTGCATCTCTTTGATGTCGGCGCCGGCGGCGAAGGCCTTGGCGCTGCCGGTGAGCACGACGGCGCCGATGCTGTCGTCGGCTTCGGTGGCGTCGAGGGCGGCGGTCAACTCCTCGGTGAGGGCGTTGCACAGGGCGTTGAGGGCCTTCGGGCGGTTGAGGGTGATCAGCGCTACCGGACCCCGGCGTTCGACGAGGACGTAGGTGTATTCGGTCTCGATCGACGCGGTTGTCATGGTCTCAGCGATGTCGGTCATCGGTTCTCCTTGTGGGATTCGTGTGCTGCCGGGCTCTTTCGCCGCCGAGATCAGTGGGATGGGTCGAGGATGATGCGGGCGTCGAGTGCGATGGCCTGGGTGGGGGTGACCGCGATGGGGTTGCACTCGATTTCACTGATCTCGGGGTGTTGGGCCGCGTAGGTGGAGAGGGTGGCCACCAGCTGAGCTGCGGCGTCGACATTGACGGGCGCCTTGCCGCGGAAGCCGGTCAGCAGCGCCGCACCGCGGAGGGACAGCAGCAGCTCGCGGGCCTGGTCGGCGGTGATCGGGCCCAGGGCACAGCGGGTGTCTTTGAGCAGTTCGGTGTACACGCCGCCGATGCCGACGAGGACGATGGGGCCGAACGTCGGGTCACGCCGTACGCCGATGATCAGTTCGACCGCGCCGGAGAGGTCGGCCATCTCCTCGATGGAGCAGACCGGGGGTGCCAGCCTGGCCTGGACGTCGTCCCAGGCCTCGATCAGTGCGGTGTGGTCGGTGATGTTCAAGATGACGCCGCCGTTGTCGGACTTGTGTTCGTCGCCGAGGGCTTTGAGGACGAGCGGGAACTGCAGGTCGGCAACTGCCGCTTCCAGCTCCCGGGTGGTGGAGACCTCGGCGGCGGGGACGAAGGGGATGCCGGCGGCGGCGAGGGCGCGGCGGGCCGGCCAGTATCCGGTCTCGGTCAGCGGGGCGGCGGGTTCGGGCAGCACGGGAAGGGGATGCGATCCGGCGTGGGCTCGGCGGGCCAGTCGGCTCAGCGCCCAGGTGGCGTGTTCGACGTTGCGGTAGACGGCAATTCCGCTCTCCCGCAACGCCTGTGCGGGCTTGGAGTCGGCGAACATGGTCTGGGCGATGAAGCTGGCGCCGGACTCGGCGACGAGGGCGCCGATGTCGTGGCCGGCCTGGATCTCACCGGGCACGATCGCCGGGTCGTAGTCGCCGTAGCCACCGAAGAATCCGGTCATCAGGACGGCGTCGGTCTCGGGGCTGGCGATCAGGCGCTCTGCGACGCGGGCGAAGCTGGTGATGTCCTGCTCGCCGCCGCCGGCGAGGTCGATCGGGTTCGATGTCGCCGCGGTCGGCGGCAGCTCACCGGCTACTCGTGCGGACAGCTCGTTCGAGAACTCGTCGACCTGCAGACCTGTCTCTTCGAGGCTGTCGCTGGCCAAGGAGGCGTGACCGCCGCCGTCGGCGAGGACGGCGACCCGTGACCCGGTCGGAGGGTTGGTGCGGACCAGGGCTTGGAGCAGGTTGGCCATCTCGAACGGGCTCGAGACCAGTTCGGTGCCGGTGGCCTCGCAGACCGCTTCGAGGACGACGTTCGAGGTCACGAGGGATCCGGTGTGGGAGGCCGCGCCGCGGGTTGAGGCGGCACCGCGGCCGACCGAGAGCAGCACGACGGGCTTGCCTGCGTCCGCGGCGCGGGCGGCGGCGCGAGCGAACTTGCGGCCGTCCTTGAAGCCCTCGCAGTACACCGCGATCGCGGAGGTGCCCTCGTGGTCGACGCAGCTGTCGATCAGGTCCGCGGCGTCGAGGTCGGCGCAGTTGCCCAGGCTCGCGAAGCGGGCGACTCCGAGGCCTTGTTCGGCGAAGTGCTCGGCGAGGTCGATCGCGACGTTGCCGCTCTGGGAGATGATCGACACCGAGCCCGGACGGAATTCGTTGACGGTCGCGTCGAGGCCGGTGGTGTTGTCGAGCACGCCCAGGCAATTCGGTCCGAGCATCGGGATTCCGGCGTCCCGCAGCCGGGCGACCAGGGCGTTCTGCCGGGCCAGCCCCTCTGCACCGGTTTCTCCCAACCCGGCGGTGATGGCGACGATCGCCTTGGCGTCCGCGGCGATGGCGTCGTCGACCGCCTCGTCGAATCCTGCCGCCGGGACCGCGATGACGGCGAGGTCGACCGGCCCGTCGAGGGAGGTCAGGCTGGGCACGGCGGGGTGATCGAGGATCGTCGACCGGGTCTTGTTGATCAGGTAGGCCGGCCGGCTGTCCCAATCCCGCAGAGCCCGCACCGCGAGCCAGTTTCCGTACTTGGCGGGGTCGTTGCTCGCGCCGACGATCGCGATCGAGGACGGAGCGAACAGGGCGGTGAGGTCCCGGCGGGTAGCGGGCGGCGCGAGGGCAGGTGAGGTCATCGAAAGATCTCCGTCTTCGGAAGCGGGTGCTCGGTGGGCGGCAGCTGTGAAACCGCATGTTTGGGAAACCGCGGCTAAGAATGTGTGGTGCAACGCACAATAATATGGAATTATTGTGACGTCAAGACGGATTGTTCCCGACCCCATGAACGCATCGAACAGGTCCGTGAAGTGCTCTTTTCGCGGGCAGTTCGCGCGCAGTGCGCCGATCGCTACGATCGAGAGGCGACCTGCGCGTTCGGGGAACGCGAGGGATTTGCAGGTGGAGGTTGGGACGGATGACTGTGGCGGATGCAACGCAAGTAGTGGGTGAGGATCCCCTCGTCGCCGAGAGTCGGCGACGGATTCTCGATGCCGCGGAGCGACTGATAGCCGTGCACGGCATCGAGAAGGTGCGCCTGCGCGACATCGCCCGCGAGGCGGGTGTGTCGATCGGAAAGATTCAGCACTATTTCGACAGCCGCGACGCGGTCATCGAGGAGATGCTCAGCTCGGCGAGCCTGCGGCGGGTCTCGGACTGGGCGACGTTCGCCTCCGATATCGACGACCCGGCCACGAAGATGGCCTCGCTGCTCGAACACGCGATCACCGACCGCGAGCGGTGCACGGTCTGGTTGGCCACCACGTCGGTGGCGAGTCGGAACGAGCAGTTCATCCCCGACGTGGCCCGCATCTACGATGCATGGCGCGCCAAGCTGTCCGACGTCGTCGAGTCCGGCCGCCGCGAAGGCATGTTCCACCCTGTCGCTCCGGTCGACGAGATCGTCGACAGCATCATCAGCGTGATCGACGGCTTGATGACCGCCGTCGCAATCGATCTGAGCGGCTACACCCACGAACGCAATACCCGGATGCTCCGACGCGTCACCGAATCACTGCTCGGCACGACCTTGGATCGAGACTGATCCGGGCAACGCTCACTGCCAGGCGAACACCGGCTGCCCGTAATGCGCGACGCGGGTGTTCCGCTGGCGCAACACCACTTCTCGGAACTGGTAGAGAATCGCCGCGGTAGGGGCATGGACACCGAGGTCACGGAAGGGCCACTGCAGAATCGGCGCGTCGACCTGGGGATCGGCGATGAATCGGGGGTCGGCATCGACCTCGTCCATGGTGACCGTGTGCACCCGGGCGACTTCCGCTGCGTTGGGGCGAACGGCGCCGGTGAAGTCGCCGATCCACACCACGAACGGAGTGATGACGTAGCCGGATTTCGTGGCGAAGTCGTCGAGTTCACCGACGATCTGTTGGGGATGCGCGTGGATGCCGAGTTCTTCCTTCAGTTCTCGCAAGGCCGCCTCCGCGGCCGTTTCGTTCGGGTCGATACGCCCACCGGGAAAGGCGAACTGACCGGGATGTGCACGCAGGCTTGCCGAGCGCTCGGTCAGCCAGATGACGGGTTCCCCGTCCTCGACCAGGACCGCGATGCAGACCGCGGCGGCGCGGCGACCGTCGAGTGGCAGTTTGATGGCGCGGAATTGTTTTAGTGCCCTGGACAGTTCGAACCGGTTGATCGTCGGCATATCCGATCCTTTCGTGGACAGTCATCCGCTCGGACGGGTCCGTGGAGGTGACCTCGGGCCACCTCCACCGAACTCCGTGAAACGCTAGGGAATTACCACGATCCTTCCCCTGATGTCGCCGGCGGCGAGCTTCTTGAGCCCGACCTCGGCGTCGGCAGTGGCACGCAAGGTCCACGAATCGTGGTGGTCAGAGCCGCCGTCTTACGGTGACCGTGGGCCAGCCGTCGCGCGGCTGCGGGTCGGGTCGATTCCCGACGACGAGCCCCGATACGGGATCGCCCGGGGCGATGGTGTTGGGGTATCCGGCAAGCAGGTGGAGCCGTCCTGTTTATCCCTCCAACGACACCTGTACCCCAGCGAGGTCGCGGGGGTACAGGCCGGCTGTCGAGGAGTTCAGACCTTTTCGGGGTTTCGTGTTTCCGAGATTTCGGATTCGTTCGGGTCGATGTCCGAATCGAGCGTGAGCCCTGACCGTGATCGGTCACGGACCGTCTTGACGCCGAAGGCGACGAGGACGACCGCCCACACGGCCAGCCCCTGCAGCAGCGAGATCCGGGAGGTGCTGTCCCACAGCATACTTCCCAGGATCAGGACGATGACTGCGGTCACGATGATCGACAGGTACGGGAACAACCACATCTTGAATTCGAGCTTCCCGCCGTGGGCGCGCTCATTCCGCTTACGGAGGATGATCTGCGAGATGCAGATCATCAGGTAGACGAAGAGGATCATCGCCCCGGAGGCGTTGATCAGGAACAAGAACACCGTGTCAGGGAAGAAGTAGGCCACGGCGATGCAGCCGTAGGCGATCACGGTGCAGGAGAGCACGCCCCAGACCGGAACACCGCGCTTGTTCACCGCGGTCATCCACTTCGGGCATTCACCGTTGGAACCGAGGGTGAAGAGCATCCGCGACGTCGAGTACAGGCCGATGTTCAGGCACGACAGGACTGCGATGAGGATGACGGCGTTGAGGATGTCGGCCACCCCCGGGATGTTGAGCACCTGCAGCACGAGCAGGAACGGCGACTCCCCGGTGGGAATGCTGTCCCACGGAACGATCGTGACGATGATGAGCGAGGACGTGACGAAGAAGAACAGAACACGGTAGATCACGGCATTGACGGCACGCTTGATCGCAAGCCCGGGCTCCTTGGATTCTGCTGCGGCGACCGTCACGACCTCGGCGCCGACCATGGAGAAGATGACGACCACGACGCCGGCGAGCATCGGGAATGCGCCGTTGGGGGCGATTCCCCCGTGCGAGGTCAGGTTGGAGAAGTCGATGCTCGAATTCGGCCAGAGACCGAAGATGAACAAACCGCCCACGGCAACGAAGGCGACGACGGCGGCGATCTTGATGCCGGCGAACCAGTATTCGAACTTGCCGAAGTTACCGACCGACACCATGTTGACCAGGGTCAGAGCCAGCAGGAGCGCCACCGAAAGCACCCAGGTCGGCACCCCGTGTATCCATCGTTGCAGCAGCTGCGCACCGACGACGGCCTCGAATCCGACGACGACCATTTGGTAGTACCAGTACAGCCAGGCGGTGGAGAAGCCCGCCCAATTGCCCATGGCGTCGCGAGCGTAGTCGGTGAACGATCCCGTCCGGGGATTGGCGACGGCCATCTCGCCGAGCATCCGCATCACCAGCAAGATCAGTACGCCGGTGAGCGCGTAGGTGACGATGGAGGCCGGACCGACCTCGCTGATGATGGCACCCGAGCCGATGAACAGACCCGCCCCCATAGTTCCGCCCAACGCAATCATCGTCAGGTGCTTCTGCTTCAACGGAGTGTGCAACCCTCCGTGGGTATCGATCTCTTGCACGCGGTTCTCCTCATTGCGGGGATGTGGGAAGCGTGACCCGGGGGTCGTGGTCGCTCTACTGCGCCGCTCCGGCCGACCCGACGTCACTCGGCCGGAACGTGCGTGTCGATCGCCGGGCCAGGCGCTCGTCCTCGGCGTGAACCAAGTCTCACTGCGCAGAATGCAGATCACAACAGCCAACTGGGCACATGCCTGTGCAAATATGCACAGGCATGTTTAGGGTGGAGAATGATCGACGCCGACGACCTGCGCTATTTCCTGGAAGTGGCACGCACCGGCCGCCTCGTGGCTGCGGGAAGGGGACTGGGCGTCAACCACACCACGGTGGGACGTCGCATCACGGCACTCGAACGCGCACTGGGAAATCGACTCTTCGACAGAGTGCCGACCGGCTGGGTCCTCACCGACGCCGGACACGAACTCGTCGTGCATGCGGAATCGATCGAGTCCGCCCTGCTGGCAGCCATGGAAGGAGCCGCCTCGGGCGGTGGGCGATTGTCCGGAACCGTGCGGATCGCGACCCCCGACGGCTTCGGGGCGTTCGTGCTCGCTCCCCATTTGGACGCTCTGTATTCACAGCACCCCGATCTCGATATCGAAATCGTCACCGCTACCAGACACGACGTACTCGCCGCCCGAGAGTTCGACGTCGCGGTCACCCTCGAGAGGCCCTCTCCGCGTGCGGTGGATATCAGCGAGCTCGCCGACTACCGGCTCGGTCTCTACGCCAGCGCGGACTATCTCGACACACATCCGCGGATTGCGCATGTCCTCGACCTGCACGAGCATGCGTTGATCGGCTACGTCGATTCCCTGCTCGACGTCCCGGCGTTGCGCATCCTCGACGAGGTTCTTCCCGGCCACCGCACGCGGATCCAGACCAACAACATCACCGGGCAATGGACCGCGACGGCCGCCGGCCTCGGGGTCTCGGCACTCCCCCTCTACATCGGAGATCCGGATCCTCGCCTTGTGCGGATCCTCGACGAGGAGGTGACGGTGCTGCGGAAGTATTGGCTGATCGTGCCGCGCGAACTGCAACGCCTCGCACGGGTACGCGCCGCGATCTCCGCGCTCCGATCGATCGCCGCCGCCCACGAGGGATTAGTCACCCGCACGGGGTGAACCGACACCGTCATGGAGGTCCTCCGCCTTCCGCGTAGGACCCGAAGAAGTTGTCCGGAAACCAGATTCGTCATCGAGGATGCCCATACGTGCCCGGCGGCAGAAATCCTCACGCAGAGCACGAGATAGTGAGATGTGGACACATTTTGAAGAAAGAACCCGACGATGCCTGTACCCCGGTGACGGACCGAGGTACAGGCATCGTGAGAGATCTAGGACAGTTCTGGCTCCGGCTCAGGTCGAGACAACTCGTGGTCGATCTCGTATTCGACGGGCCCGGTGGGTTCGGAGACGACCATAGTCCCGTCGACACCTAACTCGTCGATGCCTTCGTCGAGTCGCGCGATCTTCGTCCGCTCGCCAACCAGGTCCAGGTTTCGGCAGACCAGCAGGTAGAAGACGGACGCGACGACGAGGCCGGGAAGCATCGCGATGTCGGCGCCGTCCAGCATCTCGGCAATCGGGCCTGTCCACCACACGGTGACGAAGAAGGGGATCATCGCGACGAAGCCGATGAAGTATGCCGAGATCCCTCGCCAATCCCAGCGCCCATACATACCGCGTGGGTTGAAGATTTCCCTGATCGAGTACGCGCCCTTGCGGACGAAGTAGTAGTCGACGAGGTTCACGGCGGTCCACGGCGTGAACAGGTACAACATGATCGCCAGGAAGCTGCCGAATTCGGTCATGAAGTCGTCATTGGCATTGGCGGCGATGAACACGGCGATCACGCCGGCCGCAACCAAGGCGAAGAACCGTTTGAGCAGCGTCGCCTTGATCGGCTTCACCGAGTCGATCGCGCTGAGAATCGTCAACGAGGAGCCGTAGAAGTTCTGCGCCGCGCTGGTGATCAGCCCGATCACCGCAAGGACGGTGATAAGGACGCCGAATCCGTTGAAGACCCGGTTACCGGCCTCGACGAGGGCCTGGGCCACGTTGAGGGTGGGGAACATGGAGGCCGCCGCGGCACCGATCAGCATCATCCATCCGCCGCCGATCGTCGCACCGAGGTAGGTCCACCAGAAGGTGGCACGCGTATTCACCTTGGCCGGCAGGTACCGCGAGTAGTCGGAGACGTAGATCGCCCAGCTCAGCTGGTATGCGGCGGCGGTGAAGAACTGCGCCAGGAACGGCGTCGCCGAGAAGCCCTCGAAGCTCAGCTGCCCCTCGGGGAAGGAGTCGAAGAACAGAACGTGCACGGTGAAGATGAGCATTGCGGCGATGAGGACGAACGACAGGTACCGCTGCAGTTTGTGAAACCACGAGTAGCCCAGAAACGCCATCACCATGGCGAGGAGGGTGAAGCCGAGCTCGGTGGCGGTCGGATCGAACCCGAGGGTGTCGTGGAAGGTCTGGCCGGCCAGAATCTGGTTGAAGGCGTTGTAGCCGATGTACGTCGCAAGGGCGACGACGAACACCAGGAGGGCACCGACGTACCCGAACTGCGGCCGCGACTGGATCAGCTGCGGCAGTCCCATGTGCGGGCCCTGTGCGGAGTGCGCGGCCATGAAGAGGGTGCCGAAGAGGCAACCGCCGATGATCGCGATCGAGGCCCACATCAGGTTGGTGCCGAGGCTGACGCCGATGACACCGACCGCCAGTGTCGTCAGGTGGGCGTCGCCGCAGAACCACACCGGCCACAGGTGCCACGCCTTCCCGTGACGTTCGGATTTGGGTACGTAATCGATCGATCGGCGTTCGATTCTGCTCGGCCTCCGCGACTGGGGGCTGGACGCATCGTTGCCGGACAAACTGTCTGTAGCTGACACGGGAACTCTCCGGGGAAATTTTTGGGACTGTGGGTCCGTGGTTGGACGGCCGACACGCAGATCGCGGTGGCCGAGACGCTTCAGGTAGTTGAGAAGTGTGATCGCGTGCACAGCACCTGTCAAGCGCGCCAACACTTTCGGTACTCAATAGCCGCATTCTGGGTCGATTTGGCGAAAAAGTCTGCCGAACTGTTGTGACGAAACGTTTCGCCACTTAGTGTGGCAACTCACAAGCAGTCATCCCGCCCCCACCGCGTGGTGACAACACAAGTGATGGAGACCGCCCAGCGGCGGTTTCCACCGCCGGTTCAGATGTGCGAACCGCCGCCTCCTGCACTGTAAACGCCTGCAGGAAAAGGCCTTTGCTCTCATCGACGGCGCAGATCACCGCTGCCCGTCATGGACGTGGCAGCGATCGAGCGAGAGCCACTCCCCGCGTAGGGAGTCGAAATCTCATGCGTGAGAAAGGAAATGATGGTTACCTTCGACACGATCTTCATTGACGGAGAGTGGGTCCCGCCCCGCGGAACCGACTCGGTCGATGTCGTCGATCCCGCGACCGGCGACATCGCCGGACGCGTCCCGAGCTGCAACGAGCAGGACGTCGACTCCGCTGTCGCCGCAGCTAGACGCGCATTTCCGTCGTGGTCGACCACCACTGCACCCGTCCGCATCGAGATACTGCAGCGTCTGATCGAACTCGTTCGGAAGAACTCCGAAGAGCTTGCGCACCTGGTGTCGATCGAGATGGGCGCACCGCACGAATTCGCCTTGTCCGAGCATGTGGGCACCCCCATCGCGATGATCGAGAGCTTCGTCAACGCGTTGGCTGCCGAGCAGCCAGAAGAGCATATCGGCAACTCGCTGATCGTCCGAGAGCCCATTGGCGTGGTTGCTGCGATCACACCGTGGAACTATCCGCTGTATCAGCTTGTCGCCAAGGCGATCCCGGCGGTAGCGGCTGGATGCACGGTCGTGGTGAAGCCGTCGGAGCTGGCACCGTTGTCCACCTTCCGCTTCACCGAGCTCGTCGCGGAAGCAGGCCTGCCGGCCGGAGTCTTCAACCTGGTCCCCGGCCGGGGCGTGGTCGTCGGTGAAGCACTGTCCACCCACGCCGACGTGGACATGGTGTCCTTTACCGGGTCTACCGGGGCGGGACGACGGGTGGCCGCATCCGCCGCGCACACCATCAAGCGTGTCGCTCTCGAGCTGGGCGGAAAGTCTGCGAGCGTCATCCTCCCCGGTGCGGACCTGCGCACGGCGGTTCCGTACTCGGTGGAGTACTGCATGGCCAATGCGGGGCAGTCCTGCAGCGCATGGACTCGCCTCATCGTGCCCCGCGCGGTCGCCGCGGAGGTGGAGACCATCGCGGCCGCCGCCGCCGCCGAGCTCGAGGGCACGCTCGGCCCGGCCGCCTCCCGAGGGCAGTACGAGCAGGTCCAGGACTACATTCGTATCGGTGTCGAGGAGGGCGCACGCCTGGTCACGGGCGGTCCCGGCAACCCCGACGGCGGTGACGACGGCAACTACAACCGCGTCACCGTATTCGCCGACGTCACCCCCGACATGCGCATCGCGCAGGAAGAGATCTTCGGACCCGTGCTGGTGATCCAGCCGTACGACACCATCGACGAGGCCGCCGACATCGCGAACGGCACGCCCTACGGGCTGCACGGCGGTGTCTGGGCGGAAACCGACGACGAGGCGCTCGCCTTCGCCCGACGGCTACGGACCGGCCAGGTGGACGTCAACGGCGGAGACTTCAACGTCGACGCACCCTTCGGCGGCTACAAGCAGTCCGGGGTCGGTCGTGAACTCGGCCGAATCGGTCTCGAGGAGTTCTACGAGACCAAGTCCATCCAGCTCCCCAGCTAAACGACAACAGCCCGATTAGAAACCCGTTCTTCGGCTGCACAGATCCCGCAGCTCGAGAAAATCCACGCCAGAAAAGGAACAATCGTGAAGGTTACAGCTGCCGTCTTCGAAGAAGCGGGCAAGGAACTCGTCGTCCAGGAACTCGAGCTCGACGATCCGAAAGATGGCGAGGTGCTCGTTCGCCTGGCCGCCAGCGGCGTCTGCCACAGCGACTACCACATCGTCAAGGGCGAGTGGGGCTCCCCGTCTCCGCTGGTCCTCGGCCATGAGGGTGCCGGGGTGGTCGAAGCGGTCGGCCCCGGCGTCACCACGGTCAAGGTCGGAGACCACGTCGTGCTCTCCTGGGTGCCGTACTGCGGTCACTGCAAGTACTGCAACACCGGTCGCCCCGCGCTCTGCCCGCAGGTGCAGGATAGCGCCTACCAGAGCGTCATGCTCGATGGCACCACTCGCCTCACCCGTGACGGTGAACCCGTCTACAGCTACTGCGCAACCGGGTCGTTTGCCGACCGGGTCGTGGTTCCCGAAACCGGCGCCATCCCGATCCGCAAGGACGCGCCACTGGAGAAGGTCGCCCTGATCGGCTGCGCAGTCGCCACCGGCGTCGGCGCGGTCATCAACACGGCCAAGGTCCAGGCCGGCGACACCGTCCTGGTGATCGGCTGCGGCGGCGTCGGCCTGTCCGTGGTCATGGGCGCCGCTCTCGTCTCGGCGGGCAAGATCATCGCCGTCGACATCAACGACGACTCCCTGGCGCGCGCAAAGTCGCTCGGCGCGACCACCACGATCAACTCCGCGAAAACGGACCTCGCCGGCGCTCTGCACGACCTGGTCGGACCGGACGGTGTGGACTGGGCGTTCGAGGCCATCGGACTCAAGCGCACCATCGAGACCGCGTTCCAGTCGATCCGTCCCGGAGGCACCGCGGTGATCGTCGGACAGGCCGCCGACGGGGTCACCGTCGAGATCGATCCCCTGGTGATGTCCGACCGGGAAAAGTCGATGATCGGAAGCAGCTACGGCACCTGCCACCCGGCAGTGGACTTCCCGCGCCTGGTCGATCTGTTCATGGAGGGCAAACTCGACCTCGACGTCCTGATCGCCCGCACCGGCACCATCCACGACATCAACAAGGCGTTCGCCGCGATGGGCAGCGGTGAAGCCGCACGCACGGTGATCGCGTACTGACCGGTATTCCGGCCAACGATCAGAGCAGGAAGTCCTGACTAGGATGCACAGCATGGGCGGCGACGCGGAGCTCTACCGAGAACGGTTCGCGACGATTGTCGCGGCACGTCGCGGGACGCGTCGCCGCCCAGGGGTGAAGGATGTGGCCGCGATAGCGGAGGTGGGTGTCGGGACGGCATCCGATGCGCTCAACGGCAAAGGACGGATGAACCCGGCGACCCGGGATCGTATCCGGCAGGTCGCGGATGCGATCGGTTATTACCCCAGTGCACTGGCAAGGTCGTTGCAGAGCAACAGAAGTGGGATCATCGGACTGTCGATCCGCCCCTTTGGTGGAGCACCCCTGCAGTATCTTGCGGTCAGCTACTACGCCAGATTCCTTAATGCGGCGACCGTGACCGCGCTCGAGCACGGCTACGCGCTCGTCGTCATTCCCCCGTCCCTGCCCACGCTGCTGCGCAATATTGCGATCGACGGAGTCATCGTCGCGGACCCACCGCCGGGCGATCCTCTGATCACCGAGCTCAAGGCGCGCGGCATCGCGTATGTATCCGACCTCGGGGAGGTCGACGATCCGGACGCCCTCTGCGTCGGAAATGATCAGGCGCAGGCGGTGATCGGCGTCTGTAACCATTTCAAGGATCAGGGTGCAGCGACCGTGGGCATGCTGGTATCGGACAGCGACGAGGACTACACGGTGCGCAGCCTTGCCGGGTTTCGGCAGTGGGCCGAAGAGAACGGTCAGGTGCCCCGGATCGAACGGGCAAGCATTCTCGATCCCGAATCGACGATGTCGGCCGCCCGGCGACTCTTCGATGGAGCGGACCGACCCGACGCCGTCTACACCACCGAGGCACCGGCCGGCGGATACCTCCTCAATGCGGCGCGAGAACAAAAGCTGCGCGCTCCGGACGATGTTCTGATCGCCTACTGTGCCGAGCACGCCACCGAGCCGAGCCTGTCCGATCTCACCATGCTGAGTCTGCACGCTGAACAGGTTGCTGAAGAAGCCGTCGAACTGCTGGCGGCCACCCTGTCCGGCCAGGACCCCGCACCGCGACACCGGATTGTGGGCACCACTTTGCACGTTCGCGCATCCTCGCTCCGCCATTGACATAGCGGCACCTCGCCCGTACCGACTCCTCGTACCCCCCGCACACAGCAGACAGCGCACCGCATCGTCGCCGATGCGTTAGCAAACCAGTGTCCCTCGTGTACAGAATCATTCGTCTTGAAAGGCTCGCCATGAGCAGTCCCGTCAGCAGGCACCGTGTCGTTGTCGTCGGATCCGGATTCGGTGGTCTGCACGCCGCAAAATCACTGCGCCGCGCCGGCGTCGACGTGACAGTGATCGATCGAACCGGGCATCACCTCTTTCAACCGCTGCTCTACCAAGTCGCGACCGGAATCCTGTCCGAAGGTGAGATCGCAGCACCGACCAGAATGATCCTGAAGAAACAGGCCAACACCAAGGTGCTCGTCGGCGCCGTCACCGGCATCGATCTCACTGCTGGAACGGTCACATCGCAGAGCCACGGGCGACAGCACGTAACACCGTTCGACAGCCTGATCGTCTCCGCCGGGGCCCAGCAGTCGTACTTCGGCAACGACAGTTTCGCCGAACATGCACCCGGGATGAAGACAATCGACGATGCGCTCGAACTTCGGGCGCGAATCCTCTCGGCCTTCGAAGCGGCCGAGCTGACAACCGATGCGACCGAGCGCGATCGGCTCCTGACCTTCGTGGTCGTGGGTGCGGGACCCACCGGAATCGAACTCGCAGGTCAGATTGCCGATCTGGCACGCCGCACGCTGACCGGCGCGTACCGCAACATCGACGCAGCGAAGGCACGCGTAATCGTGCTCGATGCCGCCCCGACAGTCCTCCCCGCGTTTGGCAGCAAGCTGGGGGCCGCGACGGTGTCGGCCCTGAAAGGGCGCGGAGTCGAGGTCCACCTGGGTGCGGCGGTCGTTGACCTCGACGAACACAGCATTACGGTCCAGAATGCCGACGGTGACCGCTATGCGATTCACTCGTCCTGCAAGATCTGGTCGGCGGGCGTTGCCGCGAGCAGCCTCGGAGCGCAGCTCGCCGAACAGACCGGGGCCGCGGTTGACCGAGCCGGACGTGTGCTCGTCGAGGATGACCTCACCCTGCCCGACGCCCCGAACGTCTACGTCATCGGCGACATGATGTCGCACCGCGGAGCACCCGGGGTTGCCCAACTCGCGATGCAAAGCGGTCGCTACGCGGCACGACAGATCGCGGGCGACGTACGGGCGGCACAGAAGGGGCGCACCCGCCCACTTCGCAAACCCTTCCAATACCGCGACAAAGGCTCCATGGCGACCATCGCGCGATTCAAAGCGGTCGCCAAGATCGGCCCGGTGGAATTCTCGGGCATCCTCGCGTGGGTGCTGTGGCTCGCCGTACACATCGTCTATGTGGTCGGATTCCGGAGCCGGGTTTCGACTCTGATGTCCTGGCTATGGAGCTTTCTCGGCACCGGACGAGGCCAACTCGCCACCACGGATCAGCAAGCAAAAGCTCGCAATGTCCTCGCCAAGTCCCGGCTGAAGCCCGACGGCGCCGGTACTGTCGCCGAGCGCTCGGCGGACCGCGAAGTTCTACTGACCTGACTGCTACAGCCTGTTACGAGCGGGGTCTGGCTGTTAACAAGTCTCGGTTACCACTGAGCTGAGTGGTGACGGAAGAGCTACGGATGTTGATCGATTGACTGGCGCGACACCGCGACTTATGCATCAGAGCCCCGGCGGCATCGACGTTCTATTGGATAGACGTTGGCTTGGCGTCGAAGCGTCAGAGATTGGGAGATTCGCGGCGTTGGACCACCACCTCGTCCGAGCGACTCGTTCAGCCGCAGCACGCGTGCGAAATACCCTGCACTGCAACACTGTCGAGAGTTTCTGGGACTTCGACCTGGTCCTGCGTGGGCTCGAACGGGTTGATCGCGCCTGCTGGAGGCCGAGAACATACGATGAAGACACAGACAGGCATGCGTTCGCTTCCCGCATGCGTACTTCTTGTAGGTAGCGGTGTCGACCGCGCCGTCCTCGCTCGCCTGCTCGACGGGGGATCCTTGCCGTCAAGCGTGGCTGTAATCAACCTGCGATCACTCGAAAGTGTCGGAGTCGCGGTCGTGAAGGCGTGGAGGGCTACTCGATACGATGCCGCATTGGTACTCCTCGGACGATTTCACTCCAGCGATAGCCGTATCGCTCTTCTGGAAGCTGGCGCAGATCACGTGCTGGAGATGCCGATGTCCGCAGCCGAGATAACTACGTGGATTCGAAGCGTCCTTCGACGAGTGACAATCTGCCAGCCAGCGAAAAGAGGCAGTCCCCAAGAACTGGCGTTGATCTGGGAGGCAGGCGCACTCGAAAGGCACGAAGGTCGAGTTCTTCTCACTAAAACTGAGTTCGATATCTTTGCGGTCTTGGCCCGGAGTGCCGGCAGCGTCGTCTCTCGCCGAAATCTATTGCTGATCGTATGGGGAGTCGGGTGCGAGTCGACCACCAATGTCCTCAACGCATGTATGTGGTCGTTGCGCCGGAAATTGGTGTTGGTAGGCGCCGGACAGGCGATTCAGACAATTCGTGGCGTAGGGTTCGCCCTGAGGGAACCAGTATCGATAGTCGCGTGAGCGGACCGCTGGTATCTCGCCATCAACAATTGCGCATCGTGGATTTTGGTGTCAGTCTTCCGATCATCGATGACCTTGCCGCACTGTGACGACGCAGCGGATCCCGTAGCGCGTAACCCACTTGTGCAGACACCCAGCCAGTCATCTACGGATTCTTCCGAGACCCGACCTCGAGCACCCCAGGCGCGACGAGGTCACCGATTCATTCCCTGGCATGCACGTCCATACGGTCCTATGGATCGAAACTGGAAGATGTCGGCAACGCCATCCTCTACCCGCTCGGCACTGCCATCGCGCAGGTGACTTGATGCCGGATAGATAGCCAAGCCCTGACACCACACCCGCGAAGGATGGTTCGACCGCGGTCGGGATCGAATGACACCCCGAAAGTACCAATCCCCGTCAAAAGCCGAGGCCCCCGGCACCGTTCCCGCACTCAGTCGGGAGTTGGTCGTTCGCCATCGGCTCTGCACGCCTCCGCAGCGTCTGCCTGGCAGGATTCCACAACACCAATCCGTCCTGCCCGTCCTGCGCAACCACCCCATGTGCCCGCGACCCCATCACTCCGCACAGTTCAGCCCAGTCGGTTTGCTTTGCGCGCGAAGTGGGTGTCGGCGGACATGAAAAACTGCCCATGGGCGGTCACGAAAGTGCCCGGTAGTGGCCACGAAACTGCCCGCTGACGGACACGAGTTTCTGCCCACTGGCGGACACGAAACTGCCCACTCGGGTGTCTCAGCTGTACGACACGTTCGATTTTCTTCCCGATCGCCTCCCCGGATCGGGGCCTCTCCTCGGGTTCGCTCGACGGTGCTACCACGCCGAAACGCGAGTCCTCGAGGAGAGGCCACTGTGAAGTCTGCCAAGGAAGCCATGGAAATTCTTGCCGCCTACGACCTGACGAAGTCGTATCGTGCCGCCGCCGCGTTGGCGGGGTGCTCGCATCACACCGTCGCCCGCCTCGTCGCCGAACGCGACAGCGCCGGTGGGCCGAGCACGCCGCGGGAGAGGAGACCGATGTTGATCGACGAATATCTACCGAAAATCGAAGAGTGGGTGGAACATTCGAAGGGCCGGGTTCGCGCCGACGTAGCCCATGACAAGCTGCTGGCCCTCGGATTCACCGGCACCGAACGCACCACCCGCCGTGCCGTGGCCCGGGTCAAGCGCGCCTACCGGCTCGGACACACCCGGGTGCATAGGCCGTGGATCACCGAACCCGGGCTCTGGTTGCAGTATGACTTCGGTGACGGCCCGGTCGTCGACGGCGCCAAGACGGTGCTGCTGTGTGCGTGGCTGGCCTGTTGCCGGCACCGGGCGGTGATCCCGTTGCGGGACCGCACCGCCCCCTCCGTCTACGCGGGCCTGGACCGGATCTTCCGGCAGGTCGGTGGTGTCCCGACGTATCTGCTCACCGACAACGAGAAGATGGTCACCACCGAACACATCGCCTCGGTCGCCGTCCGCAACCCCGGCGTGGTCTCGTTCGCCCGGCACTACGGCCTGGTCGTCAAGACCTGCCTGCCCGCCGACCCGGCCACCAAGGGCGGGGTGGAGAACACCGTCAAGCTGGCCAAGGCCGACCTGGTGCCCACCGACCACAATCTCGCCGCCCAGTACGACAGTTTCGACGACCTCGAGGCCGCCTGCACGCAGTTCTGCGACCAGGTCAACACCCGCATCCACCGCACCACCCGCCGCATCCCGGCGGAGATGCTCGCCGAAGAACGGCTTCACCTGCACCCGGTCCCGGCCGCCCCGCACACCGTGACCTGGGGTGTGACCCGCACGGTCCCGGACAACACACCGATGGTGTCCTTCGAGAACGGCCAGTACTCGGTGCCGCACACCCTGCGCGGGCAGACGGTGTGGGTCCGCGCGCACGGCGCCGGTGTCTCCGAGCGGATCGTCTTCGTCCACCACGGCGAGGGTGGCCCGGTCGAGGTCGCCCGTCACCGGCGGGCCCGCCCCGGCTCCCCGCAGATCTGCGACGAGCACTTCCCGCCGCCTCCTGCCGGGGTCCTCGACCGTCAGCCGATCCCGCGGACCGACGCCGAACGCGCGTTCTGCGACATCGGTGCCGGTGCCCGGCTGTGGTTGTGTGAGGCCGCCGAGGCCGGCACCGGGAAGATCCGGGTGAAGATGGAGCACGCGGTGTCGCTGGCGAAGCTGCTCGGCGCCGAACGGGTCGACTGGGCGCTCGGGCACGCCGCCGCCTACGGGCGCTTCGCCGAGGGCGACCTGATGGCGATCCTCGACGCCCACCCCACCGGCGCCGCCTCGGATCGCACCCACCGGGCCGACGAATCGCGGTCCCTGGCCCAGGGC
The DNA here is from genome assembly GCF_019378875.1 of Rhodococcus sp. USK10. NCBI lineage: Bacteria > Bacillati > Actinomycetota > Actinomycetes > Mycobacteriales > Nocardiaceae > Rhodococcus > Rhodococcus sp. USK10. The sequence continues at coordinate 4,200,531 of NZ_CP076048.1, read as the reverse complement.
ACCGCCGGGTGGGCCCGGTTCGGCGCTGCCCCGATCCTGACCGAACTCGCCGACCCCGACGGCACCGAACCCTAACGCCGACCACACGCAGGGCTATCTAAATCCACTGTGCTGCAACAGCATCAGAACGTCATGCAAACACCGACCACAGGAAGGTTGTTCTCGTGAGCACTGCACCACCGGCGTCGCCGCCGTTGCCGGCCGACCTGGAAACACTGCTGCACCGGCTGCGGCTGCCGCACATCCGCCGCGCCGCCCCCGACGTGCTGGCCACCGCCCGCGCCCAACGGTGGGAACCGGCCGAGGTCCTCAAGGCGTTGCTCACCGAGGAGGCCGCCGGGCGGGAACGCTCGGCGCTGGCCACCCGCCGCGCCGCCGCGGCGTTTCCCACCGGCAAGACCTTCGACGCGTGGAAACCGGAACTGTCGTCCATCCCGGCGCCGACCCAGCAGGCGCTACGGACCCTGGAATGGATCGACCGGCGGGAGAACCTCGTGGTCTGCGGCCCGTCCGGCACGGGCAAGACATTCTTCCTCGAGGCCCTCGGCCAACACGCCGTCGAACACGGACGAAAGGTGTTGTGGTTCACCCTCGAAGACCTCGGAACACTGATCCGTCGGCATCGTGCCGACGACTCGGTCTCGGGTGCCCTGACCAAGCTGTTGCGCGCCGATCTGGTGGTCATTGATGACATCGGCCTGTTGCCGGTGGCCGCCGACGCCGCCGAAGGCCTCTACCGGCTCGTCGACGCCGCCTACGAGAAACGCGCCCTTGCGCTCTCGTCGAATCTTCATCCCTCCGGACTCGACGAGCTGATGCCCAAGACGCTGGCCACCGCCACAGTCGATCGGCTCATGCATCACGCTCACCTGTGTCAGACCAGTGGTGATTCGATCCGGATGAGCCAAGCCCTCGCCGGCACCGGCACCCTACCGCTCACCTGAGCAACACGGTGGGCAGTTTCGTGTCCGCCTACGGGCACATTCATGTCCGCCCACGGGCAGGTTTCGTGACCGCCTATGGGCAGAAACCAATGTCCCTTGACAAGTGGGGCCCATCGGCTGACCGTTATATTCTGGTGCCACACTTTCTCGAGGTGAGCGCGATGATTGGTGTGGTGTCGCGAGTGACGGCGGCTGGTAGTCGATGGCTGACATCGACCCGTTAAGGACCCAACGCGCTCTGGACACCTCAGATGTCTCGGAGCTGGCAACCGTCGGCCTGTCCGACATCGTTGAGATCGGCCGCGGTGGTTTCGGCATCGTCTACCGATGCATGCAGGAGGAACTGGACCGCACCGTTGCCGTCAAAGTCCTCACCGGCGACCTGAGCGAGGAGAACTGTGCGCGATTCCTCCGTGAACAGCGCGCGATGGGAAGGTTGACCGGGCACCCCAACATCGTCAACGTTCTCCAAGTGGGGATTACCGGTAGCGGGCGCCCGTACCTCATGATGCCCTACTACCCGCACGGGTCGCTCGAGACCTGGATCCGGCGACACGGCCCACTCTCCGTCGATGAAGTCCTCCAGCTCGGCGTCAAACTTTCCGGTGCGGTGGAATCGGCACACCAGCTCGACATCCTCCATCGCGATCTCAAACCCGCAAACATCCTGCTGACCGATTACGGTGAGCCCGCTCTGACCGACTTTGGGATTGCGCGGGTCGCCGGCGCCTTCGAGACCGCCACCGGAGCCGTGACGGGATCGCCGGCGTTCACGGCGCCGGAGGTTCTCAAGGGTGATCGGCCGACGTCACGTGCCGACGTATACGGACTCGGCGCAACGCTCTTCTGTGCCCTCACCGGGCACGCGGCCTTTGAACGGCGCAGTGGTGAGCAGGTCGTCGCCCAGTTTCTGCGGATCACCTCGCAACCAGCCCCGGATCTGCGGGAGGAGGGTATCCCTGACGATGTGGCCGCAACGATAGGTCGTGCGATGTCTGCGGATCCGCGAGATCGGTATCCCACTGCAGCTGTGTTCGGTGAGGAACTCCGCAGCATTCAGAACCGTCGTCGACTTCCCCTCGACGAGATGGCGCTGCGAACCGACCCCGGTGGCACGCGAGCTGGACGCACGCAGCGGGAACGCTCAGCGTCCAAACCAGTCGGAGGTGGTCAGACGAGAAATCGGCCGGCCCCGAAGGCGAGCGGGAACCTACCGGTCGAGCTGACCAGCTTCGTCGGTCGCCGAACCGAACTCACCGAGATCAAGCAGTTGCTCTCGGTCTCACATCTGGTGACGTTGACCGGCATGGGAGGCGTCGGAAAGACGCGCCTGGCACTACGGGTTGCCGAGAAGGTCAAGCGGAACTTCGCCGACGGCGTGTGGCTCGTGGAGTTGGGTGAATTACGTGACGACTCGTTGTTGATCGGATCGATTGCGGGTGCTTTGCGGTTACGAGACCGGTCCGGCCGGCCCCTTCTCGAGGTGGTGTCGGAGTACATCGCAGCGCGTGAACTTTTGCTCGTGCTGGACAATTGCGAGCAGGTGGTCGATGCGGTCGCGGAGCTGTCCGAGAAGCTGTTGCGGGTCTCTCCGAGGCTCCGGATTCTCGCAACCAGCCGGGAAGCCCTCGGCATCCTCGGGGAAGCAACCGTGCGGGTACGCCCTCTGGCTGTCCCGGATCCCGACCGAGGGCCCTCATCTCAGGAGATGCCCAACTACGACGCGGTGACGCTGTTTGTCGAACGCGCGACCTCGGCACTGCCGACCTTCGGTCTCACCGAGAGCAACAGGGACGTCGTCGCGCGCATCTGCCGGCATCTCGACGGTCTTCCGCTGCCGATCGAGCTCGCGGCCGCACGCCTGCATGCTCTCTCGCCCGAACAGATCCTTCAACGACTCACCGACCGCTACGCACTCTTGACCAGCGGAAACAGGGGAGCGCCGACCCGTCAGCAGACGCTGCGGTCCTGTGTCGACTGGAGTCACGACCTGTGCGCTCCGCAGGAGCAACTGCTGTGGGCACGGTTGACGGTCTTCGTGGGGAGTTTTGATCTCGCTGCCGCAGAGAATATTTGCGGTTTCGACATGACTCCAGCGGGGTTCCTGGATGCGGTGATGTCTCTGGTCGACAAGTCGATTCTGATCCGCGACGACGCCCAGGAGGACGTCCGCTTCCGCATGCTCGAGACTCTGCACCAGTACGGTCGGGAGAAGGCCCAACGGAGTGGCGAGCTAGAACTTCTGCAACGCCGGCATCGGGACTGGTACGTTCGGCTGGCGCTGGACGCGGAGGCCTCGTGGATCAAGTCTGACCAACTTCCGTGGATAGCCAGACTCGATCGTGAACAGTCGAATCTCCGTGCGGCTCTAGAGTTTTGCATCGCCGAGAACGACCCCGAAGGATTGCGGTTCGCCGCCGCTCTGTACGCGTTGTGGGGTGGGATCGGGCTGTATACGGAGGGCCGGCGCTGGCTTGATCGCATTTTGTCCAGCACGTCGGGCCAACCGACCGTGGATCGGGTGAAGGCGCTGTATATCGATAGCTTTCTGGCCGACATGCAAGGGGATCTGTCTGCCGGACGTGCGTTGGTCGAGGACGCCTACCTCCTCGCCGGGCAGGACACCGAGCCAGAAAGTCGTATGTATGCCACGCATGCCGATGGCCTATTGGCCTTTTTCAGCGGCGAACTCGCCCGCGCCTGCTCACTGTTGAGCGAGTCTGCCGAAGCCGCTCGAGAGTCTGGACTCGCTGGACTGCAGGTCGAGGCGCTCACGATGATGGGGCTGCCCTACGAGTTGCTGGGAGATCACCAGCGATCGATCGATTGCTACGAACAGGTCTTCTCGATCACCGAACCGGGAGAATCGGTGTATCGATCGTATTCACTGTGGGCAATGGCCATTACGCTTTGGCGTCAGGGCGAAAGTGAGCGGCCCGCGGCCCTTCTGGCGGAGGGCATTGTTCAGTTGGGGAGACTCGTGCACGACCCTGTCGGTACCGCGATGTGCCTCGAGGCCCTGGCGTGGATCGCCGGCACGAACGGCCAAACGCAACGGGCGGTTGTGCTGATGGGGGCGGCGGAGAAGATTGGAGACACGGTCGGTAGCTCCCCCTCCTATCTCCCTAACCTCTTGGTGCACCATGAGGAATGTGTGCAGAACGCTCGCGAGCAGTTGGGTGATCGTGCGTTTGCGGAAGCGCACAGCGAAGGCCAAAGCTTCGGTCTCGAAGGAGCCGTCGCTTATGCGCTCGGTGAGCATCAACCGCAGGAACAACGACCACCGGGTCATAAGCTGACCAAGCGCGAGATTCAGGTGGCCGACCTGGTAGCCGAGGGGCTGACCAACCGAGCTATTGCTACGCGGCTGGTGATCTCACCGCGGACCGCGCAAGGTCACGTCGAGCACCTTCTCACCAAGCTCGGATTCACCTCCCGGGCACAAATAGCGGCGTGGGTGGTGGCGCATCGAGACGAGCGCGGCACGCCCTGACGCCTTTCCTCTCGGCTGACCGACGAGGGTGCCGTCAGTCGTTGAGCACATCGGTGCCGCAACCCCAGGACTCGGGCGGTCAGGAAACCGATCACTCGGCAAATGCCCGGCTGGTCTCTGCGCGCAGCCACTGGGCCGCCTGCTGCCGGTATCCGTCGATGCCCTTGTAGGCGGCGATGTCATCGGGAAGTTCGGTGATGATCTTCGCCAGTTGGTCGCTCCACGCGGGAATGGTCGCGATCTCGGCGAGTGGGGCCATGTAGGTGTGGATGTTGAACACGAGGGCTCCGGTCATCGGCAGGCGGATCAGATGTTCGAGCTCGATCCGTAGGCGAATGCGTCCGAAGTCGCCGTCGGCGATCAGTTGGGGAAGGTCGTGCTCCCACTCCGGTCGGGTTTCGAGGCTGGTGTCGCGGTGCGGTGAGCCGACGGCAGAGAAAGTCCAGTTCACCCGGCGGAAGACCCGATCGCAGGTCAGTCGGCGCATGAACTGTTGGGCCCGGCCGGTGACACCGTTGGCGGTCAGTCCGGGGACTGGGCGGTGGATTTCGTTGAAACTCATGCCGATGTCGAACTTGACCGACCAGTCCGCGGCGAAGGTCACGATCGCCGCGTCGAACCAGAGTTGATCGTGTCGGTCGGTGAGCAGCAGGATGTCGTCGGGCACCTGGCAGCCGATGTAGGTCAGCGGGTCCTCCGGCAAGGTGGCGAGGTCACCGAGCACGAAGTGTTGATCGAGTTCGAGCAGGGTGTTGCGCCAGTGGTAGCGGCCGGGGCCTTCACCGGTCAGCTGCATCACATCCGGATACGAGGTGGACAGTTCTCGCATCAGGTACAGCATGACGTCCCAGCAGGCGGGCATCATGTGCGGCAGGATCTGCACCCGTCCGGGGTCCTTCTGCAGGATTTCGCGTTTGAGCGCCATCATCGCTGCGTACTCGAATCCGAGGTCGACGATGTGTTCGCCCCAACCACCGGCGGGGGTCGGGGTGTAGCGGGGTGCCGGCTCGACGTTGACCGCGTAACGGAAGGTGTCCTCGTCGGCGGGGAAGGGCCAGGGCAGACCGGACAGGTCGCTCTTGAGCAGTTCAATCACTGTGTAACTCCCGAACTTTCGGTGACGCCTCGGATCGAATCGTGGCAGTAGGTCAGGCGACGGAGGCGAGGTAGCTGGCATGGTGAGTGGAGGTGTGCGGGCGGACCAGCAGGACGCGTGCGCATCCGGCACATTCGGTGGTCTCACCCGGTCGGGTAGTTGCCCGGGTACCGGTGCCGCAGTGCGGGCAGAAGATGGTGATGATCTCACTGGGCGTCATGTGCACCAGAAGCTCGCAGGGCAGAACTCCGGCATCGCGGGCGATCGCGATCGCGTCCATCACCTCATGCGCAGGTCCGGCGATCAAGAGCCGGCTGCCGACGGTACTGGCAGCAATGAGCCCCTCGATGTCCTCGGCCCCGACGAGCGGATAGGTGACAGCGGATAGCCCGGCGGCGTCGAGCTCGCGGGTCCAGCGGTCCAGGACGGCCGTGACCTCACCGCTGCCGCCGAACCCGATCAGGTGATAGTGGCGGCCGACGAGATCCATGGTGGTGGCGGTGATGCCGACCCCGGCGGTGGGCGCGGGGGTATCGGCGACGATTCCGATCATGAAAACCTCCGATCATGAAGCGCTACTCGAGGATGGAGCCGACGGCTCAGGGGTACCGGGGCTCTGGTCAGGGTGCGACTGCGCCGAACTCGCGGAGCCATCGCAGTCCGGGTCCGCGGGTGCGCGTGATGCCCTTGTAGTCGGCCATGTCGCTGGGCAGGTCCTCGAGGACCCGATAGAGCCGCAGGCTCCATTCGGGGACGGAGGCGATCGCGGCGAAGGGAAGCAGGTAGGTGCGGATCAGGAACATGATGGCACCCGAGTGTGGGAGGCGGATCAGGTGCTGAACCTCGGTACGCAGGAACAAGCGGTCACCGACCTCCTCGAGTGGCCCGTCGGCCAGGGTGCGACGGTCCCTCCCCCACTGCGGGTATGTCTCGGTCGACGTGTCGAGTTTGCCGTCGACGGTGAGCGTCCAGTTGGTCCGCCGATAGCTCTGTCCCGGTTCGAGTCGCATCAGGAAGTTGTGGGCCCGGGTGATGATCTTTTCGTCGTGGATCCGGGGAACCGGGCCGTGGATTTCGAGGAAGCTCATGCCGACGTCGAATCCGAACGACCAGTCTGCGGCGAAGGTGACCACACCGGCATCGCCCCAGAGTTGGCTTTCGCGCTGGTCGAGAAGGACGAGGTCCTCTTGGATCTGGGAGGACAGGTACAGCAGCGGTGGTGCCGGCAGACTGGCTGAGTCACCGATCACGAAGATCTGGTCGATGCCCAGCAGCGTGTTGCGCCATCGGTAGGTGTGGTGCTCGAGCCGGTCGAGTTCCATCTCGGGATACCCCTGGGCGAGGTCGCCCATGACCGTGAGCATCGCATCCCATGCTGCCGCCTCCATGTGCGGTAGGCACTGGTGCCGGGAGGGGTCTGCGGCCAAGATGCGGTCCCGTTCGGCGAGCTCACGGTGGTAGTGCCGATCGACGACGATGCGGTGTCCGCCCCAGCTTCCGGCGGCGGTGGGTGTCGATGCCCCGGACGGCTCGACATTGGTGCTGTATCGGTACTGGTCCTTCGGGAACGGAAACGGATAACGGGCCAGGTCCTCGGCAACCGGGGCGGGACGTGATGTGGTCATAGGTCGAGTACCACCTCGGCTCCTGCGGCCCGGGACACGCACGGCATCATCGCGTCCCCGTCGGCTTTCTCCTCGTCGGTGAGGAACAGGTCGCGATGGTCGATGCTGCCCGCGTGGACGCCGATCCGGCATTCACCGCACACTCCTTGCCGGCACAAGTTCGGCACCGCGACGCCGGCGCCGAGGATGGCGTCGAGCAAACTCTGCTGCCCGCCGACCGACACCGTGGTGCCAGTGCGGGTCAGACGTGCCGTGAACGGCTCCCCGGCGGCGGAGACAGCCGAGGAGAACGGTTCGGAATGCAGCCGCTGCGCCGGCCACCCGAGCCGTGTGGCGGCCTCGGTGACGGCGTCGATCATCGCTGCCGGCCCACACGTGTACAGGTGGGTTCCCATTGTCTGGCGGGTCAGGGCCGGTGTCATATGTGCCCAGAATTCGTCGGGAGTCTCCACGACTGTCAGCCGCTCTCCGCACAGATCGACGAGTTCGTCGTAGTGGGCGCCGAACCCGGCCCGGAAGGAGTAGACCACTTCGAATGAGCGACTCCACTGCACCGCCGCCCGCACATGCGAGAGGATCGGGGTCACACCGATTCCGCCCGCCACGAGCACATGATGGCGGGCGTTCGGGACGGGAGCAAAGGCGCTGCGGGGCCGAGACACGCTGATCGTGTCACCGACCGACAGTGCGTGCACCCACCGCGAACCCCCGTTTCCGTTGCGATCGCGCCGAACCGAGATCGAGTAGTGATCGGGCTCGATGGCGGGGCCGGTCAGTGAATACGCGTTGCGATGCCCCGCCTGCCAGGTCACCGCGATGTGGCTGCCCGGCGTGAACGAGGGCAACCTTGCTCCGTCAGCCGGTTTCAGCACCACCTGGCGAATGTCCTGGCACAGCAGTGCCGTATCGGCGACGACCATCGATAGGTCAGCCGTCCTCACCGGCGATGCTGCCGCGACTTCGACGACTCCGGTCACATCAATTCCTCCGAGTCTGCTCGGTATCCCATGTAGGCGTGGTGCCGCCGGGAATAGTGGTAGTACACCGTCAACATGGAATCGCATCCACCACAGCGCATTACATCGCCGATGCGGATAGCGGTCACGGTCACGGTGCGGCAGTGCGCACAGAACACATGCCGCGACGGTTGCCGGTATCCGCTGTCGCCGTCGACACTGATGCAGGTCAGCTCGGTGTCGAGGGCCCCGCAGGCGGTAACTCGGGCACGAACCTGCTCGAGGTGATGCCCGGAACCGACAACGGTGAATCGCCAACCCACCCGGGCGGGTTCGAGAGCTTCGGCCAGCGCGGAATCGGTCGCATCGATCAGAGCTATGGTCTGCGATCGATTCGGCGGAAGCCGCCGGACAACGGCCTGTGCCGCTGTCCGGGCCGCAGCTCCGACGGCAATGACCAGGTGCCAGAGGGCTGACTGTTCGGGTACCACCGCATCCGACGCCGTGGGCCACCGTGGGATGCTGGTGGTGGTCGGATCCACTGCCATAGCGTCTTAGGGTGCGAACGAGCGGTGGCCGACATAGAAGGCAAGGGCACCTTCGGAAGTGGTGAACCGGATTCGTGAACCCTTCGGAAAGAAGATCGCATCCTTGGCACGAGCGACCTGGGTTTGTCCGGTATCGAGGTTCTCGAGCAGGAAATCGCCCTCGAGAACCACCTTCATCTCGTCGTACTCGTAGAGGTAGTCGAGCGGGGCGTCGGAAGGACGGAGCTCGAAGTAGCCGGCGGACATTTCCGACCCGTCCGGATTGGCATAGACGTCATCGATGAAACCCTCGGTTCCTGGGTACTGATCGATTGGCATCTGCGGCAACGATTTCCAGAACTCGGCCGTCACCCGGAACGGCGTGACGGATGGGCTTGCGGCAGAACTGGTGCTCATGAATTCTCCTGACAACGTATTCCACTGGGAGTGGACCCAATATATGGACAGGAGACGGAGGCGTGGGTTACGAACCTGTAAATGACGCTCCACAAGCCGGGCCGGGCAGAAAATGCGCAGGTCGCAGCGTTATGCCGAAAATAATGTCATATTATGGAAATCCTCGTAACGAAACGGACATCATCGGTGGGGGTGAGTGATCCGCCCCGCTCGCTCACCTACCGCACCGTCACCGCATCCACTTTGATGCCGGCGCCAGTGCCATTTCGCGGCAGTCCGACTGCGTATCGCCCCTCCGGCACCTAGTCACCTCTCTGTCGCCGCCCAAGGCAGGATCGATCCGTTGATCAGCGACGACACCAACTCGCCTGGCAAAGATGCCGTCCGTCTCATCCCCACTGCGCAGCACCGTCTGAGACACGGTCACGACTCAGTGCAAGTCGGTCTGGTCGAGCAGCGACAGCAGGTCGGCGAGGAGTTTGTCGGTTTTGTCTTCGATGCCGTCGAGGATGTCGGTGACGTCGTCGAGGTGGGTGTGGGCGTTGCGTCGGGCGGCGATGCCGCGGTCGTAGTAGCCCTGATCCAGCTCGACATCATCGACCACGTCCGGGACCGGCGCATCCTCGCCCGACCTCGTCGGGGGCTGCCAGGTCGGGGGCCGCTTGTGTACCGGCGCCTGCCCAGCCAGGTGAGCCCGGACCAGGACGGCGATGGAGTGCCCGGTCAGCGGAGTCGGATCGTAGGGGGTGTGTCCCCACCGATCGATGGGCGTGAGCAGCGGCTGTTCGTCGCGGCGTGCACTGTTCGCGAACGCCGATAGGCTCATTCCTTTGTCGAGGTGGCCGGCGAGGAGCTTGGTGCTCGGATACCGGTCCAGGAATCCGAGCACCTCCACCCAATTGCTATACACGGCAATAGGTTCGACACCGGATTCGGCGGTGATGCGCACCCAGCCCTCACCCGCCTTGACGACCAGCGCGTCGCGCTCGGTGGTGACGTCGGTGCGGCGGAGCCGGGCGATCTCCTCGAAACTCAACCCGGCGGCGGCCAGGGTGAGGATGAGGGCGTCGCGGCGGCCGAACAACCCGCCCGGCCACCCGGTGACCGGAAGCCCAGGCACCACCTGCGCCACCCGCTCCCCGACCCGGGCCAGCCGGTCGGCACGCGCAGTGCTGAGCAGCTGCCGGATCGTCTCCGCCCGGCCCGGGGCCGGCACCCCAGCCTCGGCGTGGACAACGTTGATCGCGGCGACCCGGCGGCGTTGCGTGCCGTCGGCCGCCGAGTGATCGGCGAGGAACTCCGCCAACACAGACGGGTGCGCGGGCAACGATCGGTGGTCGCACGCTGTGCACCAGTCGACGAACAGCGCCCAGTCGTACCGATACCGACGCGGCACCACCGGATCCGCGCTGTTACCCACCGATGGTGTGATGGCGCCGAGGTCGACGTACACGCTCAGAGGCCGATCTCATTGACCGCGTTCCCAACGAGTGGGGTGTGTTCGCGGGCGTAGAGCTCGACCATCGCGGGCGTGACATGTCCAGTCTGCCGCATGATCGCGTGCGCGTCGGCGCCGTTGCGGAACGCCTGGGTGACGAACCCGGCCCGCAGCGAGTGCGCACCGAGCTGCGCGACGACGTTCTCGTCGTAGCCGGCGGCCTGGGCGCGGCGGCGGATCGCCGCGTGCACCGACGCCCCCGACAGCGCGGTGTCGGACAGGTTGCCGTTCTTGGCGATCGCCCGGAACAACGGCGCCCGGGCCCGCATCCGCGGCAACCCGGTTCGGCAGACATGACCCTCGAACGGTAGGGCGGTGCGCAGCAACCGGATCACCCCGGGTCGCCCGGAGAGATCGTATGCGGCGACGACCTGCGCCCACCGCACATACGCGCACGGCGGGCAACTGTGATGGTGGGTGGTGAACGGCAACGCCCGCACCGTCCCGGTGCCGTCCTGGTCGGTCTTCGACCGCCGCAACCGCACATGCACCCCGTCCAGCCGGTGCACGGTCACGTCCCCGCAGTTCAGGGCGACGAGTTCGCTGCGCCGGAACGCGCCGGCGAACCCCATCAACAACAACGCGCTGTCTCGGCGCTCGTGCACCTCGGTGGCCCAGCCGGTAACAGCTTCCCTGGCGGATCCGACGATGGTGACGACGTCGTCGACCAGCAACGGAGCCCGCGGGCTGCGGGGCCGGTCGCCGTTGGTGGCGTAGGTGCGGCGAATCCCGGACAGGGTGGAGACCACCAGGGCCTCGGTGCACGGGTTCCGCAGGTTCGCGGTGCGGTGGTAGTGGCCGATCACCGACACCCACCGGCTCAACGTCGACGGGGAGTACGCCTTCTCCCCCACCTCGGTGAGGGTGTCGGCGGCGTCGACCAGATACGCGGCCACCGTCACCGGATGGGCCGGCAACGCTGTGTGTCCGTGGGTGTGGCACCAGCTGCGGAAGCGACGCCAGTCCGAGGCGTAGACGCGGCGGGTGCCCGCCGATTGGGACGCCTCCAGCACCCCGCCGATCTGCGCCACCGCCTGCTCCGACAGCTCCGGAACCGCACCCCACCCACCGGCGGCCGGACTCAACCCTGCTGGCGTGCTGGCGGTTCCCTCGATTCTCACACCGGGAATCTACCCACGGTCACCGACACCACCAGTCACGCCGCCGATCAGTGCCGAGAGCGGAACTGCTCGTCGGTCTGCATCACCAGCACGGCAGCGAACGCCGCACTCAGCAAACCCAGCAGAAGCAGCACATTCATCCTGTTCCCCTTGTGGTGTCAGCGCGCACCGTCTGGGCGACCGGTCGGCGGTCGTCGGCGAACATGGCCTCGATCCTCGCTTTGATCTCCGCGGTGCTCATCGCACCGCTGCGCCGCACCGGCGGCCGCGAGGTGATCGAAGACGCCGGAATCATCGAGGCTGTGGTCATGCGCGCCCTGCCTTTCATCGTGTCCGCGGACTCGGCACATCCAGTTGGTGTGCACCCCTCGTCACAGTGATGTGACCCGCTTCACATTTTCTGTAGTGAAGGTTGTACATCACCAACGGCCCCAACGCCAACCCTCCCCTGCCACAGCACAGTTGGCATCCTTCGCGACTCGGAGCCGCGGCGCGCGCGACAGCCGTTCGGCATTCCCACTTGGCGCTCCAAGGAAACCAACACCCGGCTATGCATCCCTCGCCGAACGGATCGTCGCCGGATTCGGCCAGTGCGAAACCGGCGCGACTCTACGCACCCAGTTCGACCACCTGCTGCTCACCGCCCACGAAGGAGCCCGGCGCCCCCGTATAGACCACAGTCCCGCGGGCGGCGTCGTTTGACCGCAAAACGGAACCGGGACTATGGCACCCGATTCGAGCACACCGGATGTCAGGCACCGTGTCGGGTCAGCCGCCAGCCGCGGTGGGCGGCGGTGAAGCCGGAGATTGCGCCGAGGACCGCGCTGATGATCAGGCCGGCCGCGAGGAATGGGATGGGGTTCACCGATTCCATCCGCCCGGCGGTTTCTTCGGCGCCGAGGGGTTCGTAGCTGCCGGTATAGAAGTGCACCGGGTACGACAGCCACCAGGCGAACAGACTGGTACACACCAGGCCCACGCCGAGTCCGAGGGCCGTTCCGATCAGCATCAGTGTCCGCACCAGATCAACTTCGCGATCCTGGGCTGTGCTGTTACCGAGACCCGCCCCCGGCGCCGGCTCGTCACAGACATTTCGGCCTCCACTTGCACGAAATCCACGGTCGCGGCACTATATCGGCCCTCTTGTCCTCGCTCAAGATAGTTGTCAGGGGAGCAAGGCCTGACCTGCGGTGCAACAACTATTCTGAGCGGCGGTGGAGACAGTTGTTCAAGATAGTTGTCGTAAATCCTCGAATCAGCCTCGCAGGAAGTCCGGGCGGCGTTGCTGCTCTCCCATCGGCCGCCCGCATGTGAGCCGTTCGGCCGCGCCTGCTGCTGCGACCGCGTCCGTCGGCAGTCGAGGCCCGGTGAGGTCCGGGCTTCGCCGGGTCATCTTACGGTTTCGGCGGGTCCTATCCGGGTGTTGTGACGCTGCTCGATGCATCGTGTGAGCAGCGAATCGAACACGCCAGCCGGGACGGCGCCGTCTGTGACGGTCTCTGTGAGGCAGCCGATCGTTTCGTGTTGGCCCATCGGGTCCATGTGCAGCAGCCGGTTTCGCCATGCAACGTCGGCGAGGAATGTGGTCAACGCGACGGTCACAGGGTATTCGGCGGTCCGGCAGATCGCCGACGACAGAAACCACCGCTTGGGGTCCGGTTCGAGAACGGCCAACCGAGCGTGGATGGACCGGAACGGCCACGGCAGTCTTTGGTGCCACTCGTGGACAAGGTAGGACGCGTCCTCGAATGCGTGACGGACCTGTTCGCGGCCGAACCGCACGATCAGCCGCTGGTGGCGGCGTTGCGCCGCGAGGACATCGGGCAGCGTCGAGATGTCGATACGCGGCCACCGGTTCTCGCAACTCAGCACCGGCCCGCCGGTCCAGATCCAGTGCCGCTGGCACAGCACCTGCTCGTGGGTTGCCCACACGCGCACCGGTCGGGTCCGTCCGCGCAGACCTGCACAGTACGGGCAGTAGTTCGATGAGCCGACCGCCGCGGGGCGTCCCCGCAGCGCCGGGTAGGTGGTGACGTCGTCGGGGGTGCGCAGTTCGGGTAGCGCGAAGACCAGTGTTCGCTCCGGTAGGCCCGTGAGGTCGTGGACGGCCTCTCGGTCGGGGATGGCGGCGTTCGTGACGTGGTTTCCGAATTCGTCTCCCGGCAGTCCGTTTGCCTCGGCGAGCCGGTGTAGGTAACTCGAGAGATGCTCGTTGGGAAACGGAGCGACGCGGCGGGGCAGACGGCGCCGGAAGTGGTGGCGGGTCGCCGGAGGAATCATGCGCCGACGGCGGCACGGTGGGCGGTCGCGGACTCAGCGGCGTGGTCGATGATGGTGTCGTCGAGTGTGCTGCGGGTGATGGCCTCGCCGCCGGAGAGGATCGCACTGATCGCCGCCACGCGGATCAGGTGCGAGAGGCTGCTGATCGATCCGCCGGTGCGTTGGTGGAGATATTTCGCGTTGCGGGTCAGCGTGCCCGGTGTGTGGGCGTGGAGTCGCAGCGCGGATTCAAGGGAGGCGACGAGGGCTTTCCATTCGCCGTCGTAGGTGAAGGAGCCGGTGCGTACCAGCACCGAGCGGGCGGAGATCTGCTGGCCGCGCATTCCGGTGAATAGGCCTGAGCGTTCGACGTTGATTCCGGCGTAGACGAAGGTGGCGGGCATGTGTTCGGTGAAGTACTTCAGGTGATCGGACATGTCCTCGCCGACGCTGGTCGCCAGGTTCAGGTTGTGGATTTCGTCGACGATTACGAGGTCGGTGCGGGCATCGGTGAGCACGCGGCAGACGGAGTCGGCGATGTCGGTGGTGTTGTGGCGTGATTTGTCGGGGAGGCCGAGGAAGTGCGCGAACTCGGAGGCGAGTTTGCGTGGGGAGCCCTTCGGTGGGGTCGTGATGTAGACGACCGGGATGCGGTCCTGGCCGGGGTATTTGCGGCGGACGTTCTGTTCGTGGACCTTGCCGAGCAGTTTGATCCCGGTGGTCTTGCCGCTCGCCCACGGCCCGGAGACGATCAGCGCGCGGCGGGCGCCGCATTCACGTTGGTTGAGCAGGGTCAGCAGCCGGCCCTGGTGGGTGAGGTGGCGGACCGTGGAGGTTTCGATGATCACCAGTTCCGAGTGGTAGGCGATGCGCCGGTCGTCGTATCCCGTCCGCTGGGCTGGTGACAACGCGTCCCGGGCGGGGGCGGCGAGGAGGGTGCAGGTGGCGGGTGTGGCGTCGACGAAGGAGCGCCACCCCTCCAAGGTGACCGAGGGGACTTGGCGCGGATCGAGCTGCTCCTCGTCCGCCGACGCTGTTACCACCATGTGCGGGACTCCTTTTCGGCGTCGAAGACGGGCAACGGGATAATGTCGGCGACGTCCTCGGCGTCTTCGGGCGCGAACATCGTCGCCGCCGGCGGCGGGTCCTGGGACGTCGGCATCGGTGCGGCGGTGGCCGCGCGGGTGCGGGCGGCCACCCGCCTGTCCTTCGCGGTCTTCGTGCGGCGCTTCTTGCGGGGACGTGGTGGCGGTGTCGGACCGGCCCGGTCGAGCAGGTCGTCGACGGCGGCTTTGATCGTGTCCTCCGACGGCGTGGCCTCGCCGCGTTCGGCGACGATCTTGCGGGCGTGCTCCCACGCGGCGTCGCCGAAGGGCTGCGGCATGGCGTGCAGTTGCCGCCAGTAGGCGAGGATGAACCCGCCGTCCTGGTGGTTGCGCACCCAGACGCGGGTCACGTCGTACGGGTCGTAGTGCACCTCCCACCGCTTGCCCAAGGCTGTGCATCCCGAGAGTTGGCCACGGTAGCGGTTGAGTTCCTCGCTGTCGTATACCCGGTGGTTGATCTTGATGCCGTAGGAGTTGATGACCCGAGGCGTCGACGGCAGCAGCGCGATGTAGTCATCGGGCGACAGCGGGACCGGAACATAGCCGGCGACGGCGAGCAACGCGGCGTACTTCTCGTTGGGTGTCAGCACTCGCTGCGGGTTCATCGGATCACGCAGACCGTCGTGGGGCCGGTTCTGCCAGTGAGTGACGATCCACTCGTCGAGCAGGTCCTGCAGTTCGATCAGGGAGAACACCGCCCGCTGGTCGGCGTCGGCGCCGCGGTGTTCGACCGAAGCTCCGAGATATCCGGTAACATACTGGGCGAAAAGCGTTTTCGCCGATTCGAGGGTGCGTTCGATGATCGGCTTGTCGGTAGGAGTGTCCTCGTGCGCTGGCTGCGCGTTGATCCCCAAGGTGCGGCAGGCGCTGCGGAACGTCGACGACACGTACACGCTGCCGTGGTCGTAGACGATGGTCTCGGGCACGATCACCGGGCGCGCCGCGGCGTTCTCGAGCCGGTCGTCGACCTGACGCATCAGCCGGTACGGCAGCGCGGAATAGGCCATCGACACCGCCTGTGGCCAGCCGGGACGCATCGGCTCGGGGGTCATCGACCTCGCCAGCAGCAGGGACGCGTCCACCGCCCTGGTCGTCGGGCGCAGGACCGCCGCGGCGACCGTGCGGGTCGCGACGTCCACGAGCCCGGTCAGCTCGACGCGTCCGCTCACCTCGTCGTCGAGGCGGATCGCGACGTCGAAAGGCGTGGAGTCGATCTGCATCCATTCACCGGGCCGGATGGCCACCACGGTCCCGAACGGGCCTTCGGGCTGGTGGGCGAGGGTCCGGCGGGTGCGGGCCGACCCGGTCGCGTGGCGGGCTTCCCGCAGCCGTCCCAGGAGCCTGTTGAACGTCTGCTGCGATGGGATGGGTACCGCGTCGTCACCATGTTCGGCCTGGACTGCCCGGTCGACGGCCCGTTTCAACCGGGTAGCCGTTCCGGTCGAGGCGGTGGTGTTCTCCACGAGCGCGTGACGCAGGGCATCGACGTAGCGTTCGTCGACACGGCCGGTCGGCGAGGTCCGGCGTATCGGGCGTTTGTCGATCAGCGCTTCGAGTCCGGTCGCCGCGTAGCGGCGCCGGTAGCGTTGGAACACCTGCAATGACATCGGACGATCCGATTTTGCGAGTTCACCGATCTTCGCGAGTTCACGTTGCCGGAGCGTGGTGCGGGTGACATCGTATTCGGGGCGCGGCGCACACCCGATGCCGTCCTCGGTCATCGGGATTCCATCGAGCACTTCAGTGACGTGCGCCTCGAGCCACACCGCGCGCTCGCGTATCCGCGGGGGCAAGGCGTCGAAGTATGTGGGCACGACGGGCCGACGCCGGTGGGCCGACGAAACGATCTCGAATGTCGGATCGCCCAGCAGCGCCGCAACCTTCATCGCGGTGGTGCGGCCGTCAGCGGCAGCGAGCATGGCGACGTACCCGTCGATTCCGACCAACTCGTAGGCCATGTCGCTGACCCGCACGAGGTCGCCCAGCCGCAGTTGGGCCGTCGCGGTCACGCCGCATCACCGGCTCTGACGACAGTATCGAGCGTCAGCGGTCTGTCGGCGAGGTCGGCGTGCAGCCGTTGACGCCACAGGAGGTGAAACAGAGTCGGCAGCACGATGATTCGCTCGCCAGCCGCGTCCGCCAACATGTGGATCGGCATACCGGTCGTGCTGGACACCGCGGTGACGAGCGCGTTCGCGATGCCGTCGGCAACCACTCGATCGTGCCGATACCCGGCGAGCCAGCGCAGATTCGCGGCCCGCACCGATGGCTGCTCGCCGATCCGGCGATAGGTCCAGCCGACCTTGTCACACACCCGGGCGGTGGCCTCGAACGCCGTCACGTCGTCGGGTCCGATTCGATCGTCCGGGCGCACATCGACGACGACGCCACCACCGTCCGCCGACCGCAGGAAGAAATCCGGTGTGTGTGCTCGACGCCGCTCACCACCGCCGGGGTACTCGAGCCGGAACGGTTGTGCGGCGATCCCACAGATTTGGGAATCGAAGTCCGCCTCGACGAGGAAGTCCCGCTCAACCCACGACTCGAACGTCACGTGACGCCCCGTGGTTGCACACCACCATTCCCCGGCGAAACTCCTCATCCCCTTGAATGAGGGACACGAGCGCACCGGCTGAACGTGCTCGAAGTCGATCGTCCACAACTCATCCGTCGACACCGCGAGCGCGGCATTCCCGCCGGCGGGGAGATAGGTGACCGTCTCGCCGCCGACCCGTGGACGCGCAGACGCCGCGGAGCAGACCGGCACACCCACAGCGTAGAAGCCGAGAGTTCCGAACCCTGACAACTATCTCGAGCGTGTCGCGGGCAATGCAGCAACTTGAGTGGAATTCCGACAGAAACACTGAGCGAGGACACCTCTGCAGAGCAAAAGGTATGCTCACCAGCACTTTTAAGCGATACGTTGCGTAAATGTTTTTTTACAGCACCAACCCCGTACAAATCCGCGTACCCGCTCAGATCGGTCAACGGCGCACCCGATAGCGCAGGTGAAGCACCCGTTTGCCCTGAATCACCACGTCAGGATCCTCCAACAGGTGCTACGCGTGGACCGACCCGAAGTAGCGCTTGCCGGACCCGAACACGACGGGTACGACGTCCATGCGCACCTCGTCGACCAGGCCCGCGGCAAGCACCTGGCCACCGACGTCGCCAGCGGCGACCTCGACGCCGTCGACGAAGTGAAACGGCGCCTCGGGGTCTCAGCCCTCGGGCTGCGGCCGGTGCGTCACGACGACCACGTGGTCGATCCCGCCAGGAGGCTTCCCGTCCCAGCCGTCCGTCATGTCGAAGACGTGGCGGCCGACGAGTGTCGCCCCGATCTGGTCCCAGTACGGCCGGGTGTAATCGTAGGACGTCTGCGACACCTTCACCTCGCCGCTCTCGTCCAACGGGACGTCACCGCTGGACAACCAGTCGAACAGCGGTCCGGGCTGGTCATTCTCGTCCGCGACGAAGCCGTCCACCGACACCGAGCTGTACATGACCACCTTGCCCACGGGGCTCTCTTTTGCTTTGGGGTGCACCCAAATTTAGCGTGTCGTGAGCTGTCGCTCTTGTAAGAAATCAATCGGCCGGCCGCGGCCAGCTGTCCAGCACGTGGCCGGGATGTTCGCGCAGGAACTGCCGCCGGACTCCGTACACACATCCGCTTGGCGTGGTGAAACTGCCCTCGGTGTGGCCTGACCGATGATTTTTTCGCGCCGTGCTGGTCTGTGCACCGAGTACCGACTCACGGGAGGCTGAGACCATGCGGAAACTGACCTTCGCCATGAACGTGAGCCTGGACGGCTACATTGCCGCACCCGGCGACGACCTCGGCTGGAGTGTGCCGAGCGACGAGCTGTTCCAGTGGTGGTCCGACCGGGTGAGGGCGACAGGCACAGCGCTGTACGGGCGCAAACTGTGGGAGACGATGAGCTCCCACTGGCCGACCGCCGACCAGCAGCCGGGTGCCACACCGGCGGAGATCGAGTTCGCCCGCCGCTGGCGGGACATGCCGAAGGTGGTGTTCTCCTCGACGACCAGCATGGTCGACTGGAACACCCGCCTGGTCACCGGCGACGCGGTCACCGAGATTGCCCGGCTCGAGGCCGAGGACGGCGGCCCCATGGAAATCGGCGGCGCCACCCTCGCCGCAGTGGCCATGCGTGATGGGCTGATCGACGAGTACACGATCGTCACCCACCCGGTCCTGGTAGGTGGCGGTACGCCGTTCTTTGCGGCCCTGGACAACTGGGTGAACCTGACCCTGGTGGAGACCGGGACGTTCCCTGACGGCGTGGTCCTGACCAGGTACGAGACCAGGCGCTGAGTACCCACCCTTGGATCGGCGTGGGCTTCGGGCCGGCACTGATTCAAATTTCGCATTGCGCCACCGGCGTCCCCGGGGTAGTTCGGCTATTTACTGCAGGTGCCGGTAGAGCCGTCCGTGGTTGCTGAACCAGGCGACATTCCCATCGGACCCCCGAACGAAGTTGGATCGGGTGCCGGTGGGTTCGAGGTCGGGGCCAAGGTCGAGCCCATAGTCGGTCTTGTACAGCGCAAGACCGAGATTCGGGACTGTCTGCTCATCCGGTAGGTAGGTGCCATCCGGGGCGTCGCTCATGTTGCCGACGAGCTGGCTGTCTTTGCTGCGGAAGTGGATCACGACGGTCCCCAGGGTGCCCGATTGATCGATGTCGTCGGTGGCATACGCCCCCTCGTAGGGCGCCAACTCGGCCGTGCTCAACTTCTGGGGCGTCGCGGGCAGGTTACTGATTCCGGCGAAGCGGCGAAGCGACCAGTCCTCGGCGAACAGTTCGTTGAGCAGTTTCCCTCCACCCTCGGAATTGGTGAGCACGGTCATGGCGAAGTTACGGCTGGGCACCATGAAGAACCCGGATCGTTGACCCGCCCAGGTCCCGCCGTGTTGGACGATCGTCTCGTTCTCCGCGGACGGCCGCAGCATCCATGTCACTCCCACGCCGGTGAGTTCGACCTGAAGTGTGCCGCCGACGCCTGGATTCGAACGCATGGCGATGAGCGAGTCTTTGCTCATCAACCGATCTCCGTTGGGTGTTGTGCCGTCGCCGAGGTGGAAGCGCGCGTAGCGCACCTGATCCCGCACGCTGGAAATCAACGATCCGGTCGGGTTGCAACTGCGCGAGAAGAACCAGAAGCCCGGGTCCACAACGGCTTTTCCGTCGTCGACGTTGTGTGAGGCTGCGATATTTTGGCCGATTATCTGGTCCGAGAAGAAGCGGGTGTGACTCAACTCGAGCGGGTCCAGCAGCATCTTCTGGACGGCGTCCTCGTAGACCGATCCGGTCACGGCCTCGACGATCCGCCCGGCCACAACCAACCCCGCATTGTTGTAGGCGAAGACCGTGCCCGGCGGGGTCTTTTGTGGGAGCCGGGTCATCGACGCCACGAACTTGGTTATCGCGTCGTCACCTCGACCGAAGTCCTGGAGGTCGTCACCGAGCCAACCCGAGGTGTGGTTGAGCAGTTGTCGCACCGTCGCCGTGGCGCTGGCGTCTGGATCGGCGACCGCGAAATCGGGCAGATACTGGCGTATCGGTGCCTCCAGGTCGATTTTGCCCTCGTCGACGAGGCGCATCACGGTCGTTCCGGTGAACGTCTTCGTCGTGGAGCCGATCCGGAACAGGGTGTCGCCGTCCACCGGGGTCGGGTGGTCGACATTGGTGACCCCGTACCCCTTGATGTACTCGTCACCGTCGGTAATGACGCCGACCGCAACCCCGGGGATCGCGTAGTCCCGCATCGCTTTGTCGATCTTGGCGTCGAGCTCGTTGAATGCTTCCTTCGCGTTCGCCGGGACGCTCGTGGCTGTGGTGGTCGACTCCTTCGACGAACATGCCGGCGACACGAGAACCGTCAACCCGGCGACCGCCCCGCCAAGCACCGCCCGGCGCGACAACTCGGGGCCACCGACGGCGAACACCTCGGTCGTCATCAGCGTGGCGGGAGAATGTCGTATGCCGGCAGTGGCGTCGTGTCCGTGCAGGATGTGTCCGGCTTCTCCGGATTGTCGAAAAACGACGCGATTATCTCGGCTCCGCACGGTGGCTCTGCATACACACCGTGTGCAGCTCCGGGCACTACCGCGACTATGGACTGCGAGAGATCCTTCGCGATGTAGTCGCCCCACACCGCTCCGGTCTGCCCGTCGTAGGTACCCGACAGCACAAGCGACGGGATGCCACTGACGGTGATGTCCCGGATCGAGTCAGGGGCCGTCGGCACGTCCCACACCTCGCAGGCGTCGCGCAGGAACGGCAGCTGTGGCGCCTGGGCCCGAACGGACTCCGGGAGTTCAGGGAATTCCTGTTCCGCCTGTTGCAGTGACTGCTCGACGGTCTCGAACGGGATCCATTCACGGCACCAAATGCTCAGGGTGAGTCCCCAATGGAGGACGCCCCTCTCCGGATGCCCCCACACCTCGGCCCACCGCGACGCAATGGGCTGCGCATTCCCGTGTGCGAGCTCATCGACCGTTGATGGGAACTCTTTCGGTAGATGGGTAGCCACGGGAACAAACCAGTTCAGCAGCATTCCGCCGTCGACGACAACCTTCGTCTCTCCTACACCCTCAACGTTGACCGTCGTGGTGATGGGCTTCGCTTCAAGCTCATTGACCAGCCGGATGAACGTTGCCCCCAGGTCGGGATAGCGCTCTTTGCATGCCGGCTGGTCCTCGCACGCCGTGACCATGTTGTCGAATGCTTGGCGAGCGCTGGCCCAGGTCCACCCCAGGGCACCAACCGATGGAGGCGTCACTCCGTCGAACGCGATCGACTCGATAGCGTCGGCGTCTTGACGCATGTAGATCAGCGCCAGGTCGGTACCGTAAGAGTGGGAGAACACATTCCACTTCTCGAGGCCGAGTGCCTTGCGTAAGTCAATCAGGTCATAGGTGCTCTCGGTCGAATTGAAGGCCGAGAGGTCAACGGTGGGAGCGAGGCGGTCGTGGCAGCCCTTCACCGCTTCTACGTACGCATCCCGTGTGGACTCAGCGTTCCACGCCATTCCGATCCGGTGGGCAAAGAACTCGAAAATCTCCGGGCAGGGCAACGGCGAGCTGGACGTGATGTTGCCGCGCTGTCCCATCAGGATCAGATCGCGATCACGGTTCAGCGGCACGTCCGGGTTGACCGGCGGGTCCGTGACCGCATCCTGACCGGGCCCGCCCATGAGAAAGACGATCGGAGCCTTGGCCGGCGGCTGCGTTTCCGACGGAACGATCGCAACTGCCAACCGCAAGGATCCGCTGTCTTCTCTGGTGCGGTTCACCGGTACCACCAATTCCCCGCAGCGAGCATTCTCCAGCAGTGGGACCGGATTTGGCGTCTGCGCGCACGGACCCTCGACAAGCTCCGCCGGCGGATGAGCCACAGTCGTCGGTGGCGAACCGGACGGATCGGAATTGCTGCCACACGCTGAGCTGACGAGAATCGAGACAAACACAATCGCCGTTATCTGGTTCACAAACCGCATGTCAACCACCCTGAATGGCGACCGCCCGAACCTTGTGTCCGGGCTCGGTCCGAGTATCTACTCGGATAAATCCTGGCACACCCATAGCATTGGGAGCGCCGTTACCGGCGAAGCGGCCACACCGGCCGCTGAAATCGGCCTCGATACCTCGGTGAGGACCGCCGTCGCCTTGGTGAGGGCGTCGAGTTTGCTGTCGGCGTGGGTGTGGCCGTTGTCGTGGCGGACTCGCATTCGCAGACCCCCCGATTCGATATCCATCGGTTCACCCAATATCGACCAGTCGGAAAGCCTTGCCTGTCATTACCTCAACGATACGTCCCGGCGGGCACGCTCTCGGCGTCACGAATGCGCCTGAGACCATGTGGAACTGAGCGTACCGATCGCCTGGGCGGGCTAGTTGATGCGTGATCCCCGGACGCGTTCTGCGTTGCGCGGCGGGAAGGGTTCGCCATCGTTGTATTCGCGTTCGAGAACGGCGAGGTAGCGGGCGAGGGCCTCGTCGACGAGGTCGGACCAACTGTCGGGGGCGCCGGCGATGTGGCCGATCGCGGCGACGGCATTCTTGCCGCCTTCGACCTTGGCGCGGTTGATGTAGATCGATTCCAGCGTCTTGTCCGCGGGTACCCGCGTGGTGGTCGTTTCCTCGTCGACGGCCACCGGCCCCGGCTGGGTTCCGTCGTTGGTGGCCGCTTCTCGTGCGACGTCCACGCCCTGCTCGACGAGGTTCGGCAGCCGCCGCTTGCGTTCGACGGGGCCGTTGACGAGGCCGGGCTCACGGGTCACGTTGATCAGGAGATCCTTCCGACGAGTTCTCGAGCACGTCCCGACCTGATGGGCGCCTGCGCGAGGCTGGGGACGGCGGTCGAGGGGGTTGCTGGCGAGGCCGGGTTTACGTGTCGCGGTCATCAGGACATCCTTTCGACGAGTTCTCGGGCGGCGTCGCGGTAGGCGCGTGCCGCCGACGACGATGGTGCCCACCTGACGACGGGTTCTTCGGCGCTGTAACTTTCGCTGACACGGACCGACTTCGGGATGATGGTGCGCATCGTCTGATCGGGGTAGGTCTCGCGGAGCGCGGCGAGGACCTGCTGGTCGATGATCTGGCCGAGTTCGACGCGGCCACACAGAATGTGGTTGAGCCGCGCGGTGGGGTTGAGCAGCTCGACCTGCTCGCTGATGTAGTTCTCGATCCGCATGAGCGCTTCGAGCTCCATCGCTCCCGTCATGACAGCGGCGAGCACGTCGGTGCAGGCGACGAGTGCGCTGATGGTCAGGTGGTCGAAGTCTCCGGGGCAGTCGAGGAGGTTGAAGTCGACATCGGGGGCGTCGGCGAGGGCTTTACGCAGGACGCCGTGCGCACCGGGCTTCTTGAGGAAGTAGGGCCCGACGGAATCGAGTTCCTTGGTGGCAGGAACGAGGTGGATCCCGGACGCGGTGATGGTGGTGGCATCCTCGATGCTCGCCACCATCATGAGCACCGACAGGACATCGTTGTCGACGGCCTCGGGCGTGGCACCGAGCCAGGTGGTGGCGTTGCATTGCGGGTCGAGGTCGACAACACGGACGGTGTAGCCGGCTTCGACGAGGGCCTGGGCGAGATTGACGGTGCTCGTGGTTTTGGTGGAACCACCTTTGTGGTTGACCACCGCGATGGTGCGGGTCATGGGCCTGTCCCTTCGTGCAATAAATAGTGCCGTAACGTGCACTGATCCGTCGGGGGTGTTCAGTGTCGCGTTGACGTTTCTCGTTCCGGCGAAGTCCTGCGATCATCGCTGACGGCGGACGATCTACTGTCACTATCGCGACGAGCACACAGGTCGCCACACACTGCCCAGACCGGTGATCCGTCACGGTCCCGATCTGCAGGATTCCGCGGATCGTTGTGTCGCGGTCTGCTTCTCCTGAATCGAAGCCAGCAGCTCGGTCAGGCCGGTGTCGGCCGCGATAAGCGCTGCGATGTAGTCGTTCGCGGTCATGCCATACGCCTTCGCGGCGCTGGCAGCTGCTTCCTTGAGCTCCGGAGGCACCAGCGCCTTGACCACAGCACGGGTTCCCTTACTGGGCCGCCCCCGGCGGCGGGAAGTAACGATCTCGGCCATACCCGCAATTCTGGGACCAGAAAGTCGAACGACCTAACCGCCACACCGCACCCCCCCCGGAATTTCTCGCGGCCGGGCATCGCTTGCAGTGCCCGAGAACTCGACAACAGGAAATACGGACCGCGGCGGATCACGTTGACCTACCGGTTTCCCGGAAGGCGGTGCGGGAAGCGGAATTCTCGTCACCAACCGCGCAAAAACCGGAAGTAAGCCGCCAAGGGGGCTGTGAGAGTGCTCCGGAACAGCGTCTTGCAGGTTCCACGTTTCGGTGTGCCATTGCTGCTTCGGTGGGCTCAGGCGTCAGGTACGTGACGACCGCGATCGGTTCGACCAGTTGGAAGAGGCGGCGGGCGGTGGCGTTTGACACCTGCGGACGGGGCAACGTCACGCAGGGGCGCCGAGCGGCGGGTGGTCGAGCACGCGTGGCTTGTACTCGACCAGCTGGATGCGGCCGTCGAAGGTCCGGTGCTCGATCATCTCGAGGGCGACGTCCGGGTAGCCGTCGTAGATGCGTTCTGCGCCCGTCGCCCCGGTGATCACCGGGAACATCACGACTCGGAAGCGGTCGACGAGTCCGGCCCGTAGCAGGGACCGGCACAGGCTGAGGCTGCCGATCGTGCTGAGGAGCCCCGAGCCACTCGCCTTCATGGCGCGGACCGTCTCGACGGCGTCGTCGCGGACGAGCGTGGAGTTGGCCCACGTCAGTGGCTCCTCGAGCGAGGAGGAGAACACCACCTTGGACGCTTGCGTGAGCTCGTCGACGGACGCCTCTTCTTCGGCCCTGAACTTGTCTTGGCCATTCGGGACCTCGCCGGCGGCGAAGCCTGACATCAGGCGGTAGGTGTTCGCTCCCATGAGGTAGGTGACCTCGGGCTGCTCGCCGAGCCAAGCGAGGTACTCCGGGCCCTCGAGGCCCCAGAACCCGGGCCAGCCCTCTCCCGATGCGTTGCCGTCGAGGGAGGTGATGAAGTCGACGAGAAGTTCTGACATGGCGGTGTCCTTTCCTCGGGTGTTACGAGTGTGGACCGGCCGCGGGCGACGAACTCATCGGGTCCGTTGGGTTGTTTCGATGATAGGTCGGCCATGGATCAGAAACCGTCGAATGGGAGACACCCAAAACAGCGCACAACTATCCAGAGCAGATCGTCTGATGTCCCGTTCGTCGCCCCGATTCGGGATTCGTCACCGGATGGAGCTATCGGGACCTCTGCGGCGCAGCTCGTTCCGGCAACGGCCGACTTTCGGGACGTGCCGGCCATCGTTAGTCAAATGGTGCGGCCGGGACGCTGGTGTTGTCGGGGTCTACCTGCCAGAGCGGAAACTTGCCTGGCACGCCTGACCGAGGAGGGCGATGCCTTCCTCGATGGAGCGCAGGGGAATCGCCCCGTAGCCGATGCGAAAGTGGTTGCGCGGCGGTACCGGCTGGGTGAAGAAGATGTCGCCGCGTTCGATGAGGACGCCGCGGGCCTCGGCCTCCCGCGCGAGCACCCGGCAGTCGAGGTTCTCCGGACCGGTCATCCACAGGCTGACCCCGCCGGGCGGGTACGGCTCCTGCGACCAGGGGAGGTACTTGTCGACGGCCGCGCACAGGCGTTCCCATTTATGTTTCATCTGGGTGCGGTGATGGCGCAGCGCGCGGTGATATTCGCCGCTGTCGATGAGCATCGCCAGTGCCCGCTGCTGATGACCGGGTGGGTGGCGCAGTACGTACCGGCGGGCTTTGCGCAGCTCACGCACCAGATCCGCGGGTCCGACGAGGTAGCCGAGGCGCAGACCCGGGGCCAGGAATTTCGAGAACGTGCCGAGGTACACGGCGTCGCCGCTGGAGTCGAGTGCCTTGAGCGCCGGGCTGGGGCTGCCGTGATAGCGGAACTCGCTGTCGTAGTCGTCCTCGACGATCACGGTGCCGGATTCCGCGGCGAGCTGCAGTAGACGCTGCCTGCGGTCGATGCCGAGCGTCACGTTGGTCGGATGGTGATGGCTCGGGGTCAGATACATCAGGTCGGTGCCGCGCAGCGTCTCCGGCGGGCGCAGGCCGTGCGCGTCGACGTCGATGCCGTACACCTGAGCGCCGGTGCGCAGGAAGATGTGTCGCGCGTCGAGGTAGCCGGGGTTCTCGATCGCGACGCGGTGTTCGGGTCCGAGGAGCACGCGGCCGACGAGGTCCAGTCCCTGCTGGGAACCGACGGTGACGAGTACCTCGTCGGCACCGGCCTCGATGCCGCGCGACGGCAGCAGGTGCTGGCGGATCATGTCGATCAGCATGGGGTCGTCCGCGCCGACGCTGTCCTGCAGGCTGGCGTAGGCATGCGGCTGGTACAGCGCGTCGCGCAGGCACCGGACCCACGCGCGGGCCGGGAAGCTGCGGATGTCGATCTGCCCGGCCAGGAACGGGTACGGGTAGCTGTGCCAGTCGAGGTTCTTCTCGATGTGCGGAACGTCGGCGTCGGGGTACCGCCGGATGCGGGACGACCAGTCGATGCGCGGGATGGTCGCGCGGGCGTCGGATGCGAGCGTCTCGATCATGTCGGGATTGACGAACATGCCCGAGCGCTGGTGGCTTTGAACGAGTCCCTCGGCGATCAGTTCCTGATAGGCCAGGTTGATCGTGTTCCGGGAGATCGCGAGATCGACCGCCAGTTCCCGTGAACTGGGGAGGCGGTGGCGTGGATCGAACAGCCCGTTGGCGATGCCGTGTTCGATCGCCCGTCGAACCTGCCGGTAGAGCGGTTCGGCGGAATTGCGGTCGATCTCGATCAGTGTTCTCGGCACGCATCGCCTCCTGTGGATCCAAAGGTGGCCAGGTGTGGGCCGACCCGGCACGCCGAGAAGTTCTCGAACGAGCACTTCTCAGTATGCCGGGCCGGCGACGATATCAAACGAGGTTGAGCGCTTCGTCGACGCCGATCGACTCGATGCCGAGTGCGGCACCGACGGCGTCGTTGGTGAGGCGTCCGGAGATCGTGCTGACGCCGGCGCGGAGTGCGGCGTTCTCCCGGGCCGCGCGGGCCAGGCCCTTCTCCGCGATCTGCAGCGTGTACGGCAGGGTCACGTTGGTGAGCGCGTACGTCGACGTGTGGGGCACCGCTCCCGGCATGTTCGCCACGCAGTAGAACACCGAGTCGTGGACCTTGAATGTGGGGTCCGCGTGGGTGGTGGGCCGCGAGTCCTCGAAGCAACCACCCTGGTCGATCGCGATGTCGACGAGCACGCTGCCCGGCTTCATCCGTGAGACCAGCGAGTTCGAGATGATCTTCGGTGCCTTGGCGCCCGGGACGAGCACGGCGCCGATGACGAGGTCGGCCTGCATGACCTCCTGCTCGATGGAGTAGGCGTTGGCGGCGAGGGTCCGGATCCGGCCCTGGTACATGCGGTCGGCCGCGCGCAGCTTGTCGACGTTCTTGTCGAACAGCACGACGTCGGCCCAGGTGCCTGCGGCGACGGCGACGGCGTTCATGCCCGATACGCCGGCACCGATCACGACGACCCGCGCCGGGGACACCCCGGACACGCCGCCGATCAGCACACCCCGGCCACCCTCCGGGCGCATGAGTGCCTGCGCACCGACGAGGGGAGCGAGCCGGCCGGCTACCTCACTCATCGGGAACAGCAGGGGCAGCGAACCGTCGGGAAGCTGAACGGTCTCGTACGCAACCGAATTCGTACCGGCAGCGAGCAGGGCCCGGGTGCACTCCTCGCCGGCGGCGAGATGCAGGTAGGTGAACAGCGTGAGGTCCGAACGCATCCGGTGGTATTCCTCCGCGATGGGCTCCTTGACCTTCAGCAGAAGTTCCGCGCTCTGCCACACGGCGTCGGCGCTGTCGAGGATCTTCGCGCCGGCTGCGCCGTAGGCGTCGTCGCCGATCGACGAGCCCTCCCCCGCACCGCGTTCCACGAACACGTCGTGCCCGTGGGCAACCATCTCGTGGACACCGGCGGGAGTGGCCGCCACCCGGTACTCGTGGTTCTTGACTTCCTTGGGGATACCGATCCTCATCTGAGACCTCCGTTAGCTGGGGCTGTTCGCCGCTCCGGCCACATGCCGTGGTGCCGAGCGATACCGAAGTCTGGATCACTCTGGCATGGGACCAGAAGGACCAGTTGGGGACCGTCTACGGGGACCAGTCTGGACCCATCGAATACCGCGCTTCTGGTTCTGACCTGCGGTCCGCCTCGTCGGTATGTTGTGGATCACAGCCAATCGACAACGAAGGAGATGGTCGTGGACGTCACCGAATTGCGAGCACGGGCCCGCCGGCACCTCGGACCTCATTTCACCCGCAAGGACACCTGGGAAAGCGACTTTCCGGTGTTCGTCCGGGGTGAGGGTAGCTATCTGATCGACACCGAGGGAGACCGTTTTCTCGACGGTCTGGCAGGTCTGTTCTGCGTGAACATCGGTCACGGCCGCGACGACATCGCGAAGGCGGCGAGCGAGCAGATCGGGACGCTGGCGTACGCGTCCAACTGGGGCAGCGCCCACATTCCCGCGATCGAGGCGTCCGCGCTGATCGCCGATCTGGCGCCCGGTGACCTCGGGACGACGTTCTTCGTCAACTCGGGTTCCGAGGCCGTGGAGACTGCCGTCAAGTTCGCCCGGCAGTACCACCGCAGCCAGGGCAACCCACAGCGAACCAAGATCATCAGCCGTGAGATGGCCTACCACGGAACTACTCTCGGCGCCCTCTCGGTGACGCAGCTGCCCAAGATCAAGGATCCGTTCGGCCCGCTGCTGCCCGGCGTCCGCTCCGTACCCAACACGCTCGGTTACCTCGGCGACTGCGGCCCGGCGAACGAACTCGACTGCATCGCCGCGATCGAAGCCGTCATCGAGGAAGAGGGCGCCGAGACCATTGCCGCCGTGTTCGCCGAGCCGGTCCAGAACGGCCGCGGCGCGCTGGTCCCGCCGGACGGCTACTGGGCCGCGTTGCGCGCACTGTGCGACAAGCACGGGATCCTGCTGGTCTCCGACGAGGTGATCTGCTCGTTCGGCCGCCTCGGGCACTGGTTCGGACACGGACTCACCGGTGTGGTTCCGGACATGATCACGTTCGCGAAGGGCTCCACCTCCGGATACGCCCCGCTCGGTGGCCTGATCGTGCGTGAGCAGCTGGTTCGTGAGCTCTACGACTCGCCCAAGGGCGGCGTGTTCACCCACGGCGCGACGTGGGGCGGACACCCGGTGTCGACGGCGGTGGCGGTCGCGAACATCACCGCGATGCGCGACGAGAACGTCCTCGGCAACGTCAGCGCACGCGGACCGAAGCTGAAGTCGGCACTCGATTCGCTGATGCGCTCGCACCGCTGCGTGAAGGACGTCCGCGGCACCGGATTCTTCTACGCGATCGAACTGATGGCGGACAGCGACAGCGGTCGCGAGTTCACCGAGCAGGAGTCGCTGACGGTGCTGCGCAAAGTGCTGCCGGAGGCGTTCGCCCGCACCAAGGTGATCCTCCGCGGCGACGACCGCGGTGCCACGATGCTGATGATCTCGCCGCCGCTCGTCGCCGACGACGAGGTGCTCTCGGAACTGCTGCACGGCATCGACAGCATGCTCACCGACATCGAGAAGGCAATCCAGCCGTAGGGAAGGGCACCTTCCCCGAGTTCCAGCGGGTGGCGGTCGTCGTGATCGACGACCGCCACCCCTCTTCGTATCGACGGGAGAGCGAGGCCATGGCCCCGGGCGCCACCACTGCACCACCCACCGACGCTGCACGACTGAATGATTCGTCTCTGATCGACCACTGGACCGCCACCCTGAGCGGCCGCAACCGGACCGTCGCGCTCGCGGACGGAGAGGACGGGCGTGCGATCCGTGCGGCGCACCATCTGCACCACAAATGTGTCGTCGCTCCGCGCCTGTTCGGGCGGCGGGACGTCATCCGGCGCACCGCCGAGGCCGCGGGCATTCCGCTGGCAGAGGAACTCGTCGTCGACCTGGACGAGGCCGCCACCGATCCCGCGATCCGTGTTGCCGTTGCATCGGGATTCGCGAAGTATCCCGACCGGATCGAGTCGGCGCTGTCGGATCCGGTGTGCCTGGCCGCGGCGGCAGTGCGCGCCGGGGTGGTCGATGCCGGAGTCGCGGGTGCGAGCAGACCCACGTCCGACGTACTGCGCGCCGGACTGCGCATCGTCGGGCTCGCCCCGGGTTCGAGCATCCTGTCGAGCTCATTCCTGATGTTGCTGCCGGACGGCAGGCAGTTGACGTTCTCCGATTGCGCCGTCGTCCCCGACCCGACGGTCGAGGAACTGGTCGACATCGCGCTCGCCGCCGGCGCCACCCATTTCCAGCTCACCGAGCAGGCCCCGATCGCGGCGATGCTGTCGTTCAGCACCCAGGGCAGCGCCAGTCATCCGCGCGTGGAGAAGGTCCGCGAGGCCGCGGAACGGGTGCGCGTCCGTGACCCGCAGTTGCACGTGGACGGAGACCTGCAGTTCGACGCCGCGCTGGTCGCCGAGATCGGCGCGTCCAAGGCGCCCGGGTCACGGGTCGCCGGCCGCGCGAACGTCCTGGTGTTCCCGAACCTCGACGCCGGCAACATCGGGTACAAAATTGCCCAGCGGCTCGGTGGTGCAATAGCCTTGGGACCCATCCTGCAAGGATTGGCCGCACCGTGGAACGACCTGTCCCGCGGATGCACCGGCAACGACATCGAATTGATGGCGCTGGTGAGCGCAGTCCAATCCCTCGCCATCTGAGCGGCGGACCGGCACGGGACCGTGCCACCGGATCGAGAAGGGAGTCGCGATGACGATGCTCCTCGTGGGTGCCCTGTGCATCGGCATCGCCTCGGTCATCGGAGGGGCGACCGGGTTCGGGACGGCCCTGATCGCGACGCCGGTGATGCTGATGATCGGATTCGCCGTTCCCGAAGTGGTATTCGTCAATCTCGTCGCCGGGCTGATCACCCGCATCGGCGCGGCGTATCACCTGCGCGAACACATCAGCTGGGGACGGGTGGCACTGCTCGGTGGGGGCAGTCTGCCCGGCGCCTGGCTGGGTGCGGTCACCCTCGGACTGGTGCCGGAACAGTATCTGAAGCCGGCTGCAGGAGTCGTCGTCATGCTGTGCGGGGTCGCGATGGCACTCCCGACCCGGACGCACACCACCCGGACCCCCTCCACCACCGCGCACGTCCTCACCGGCTCCGTGGGCGGCTATCTGGGCACCACGACGTCCCTCAACGGACCGCCGCCGGTGTTGTTGCTGATGCGCGCGCGGTTGCCACCGCTGGCGTTCATCGCCGATCTCGCAGGCTATTTCATCGTCGCCAACGTGATGGCGCTCGGTGTCCTGTGGTTCCACGACGAGATCACGGAGTCGATGTTCTGGCCGCGCCTCCCGATCTTCGTGACGGCGGCGGTGATCGGCAACGTCGCCGGACTGGCGATCGCCAGGCGACTGCCGCCGGGCGTGTTTCGGTCCGCCGTCATCGTGCTGGTGATCGCCGCCGGCGCGGCAACGTTCCTCCTCGGCTGAGCGCGCTCAGTTCTCGGCCCCGACCCGGCGGACCAGACGCACCAGTTCGCCTGCGGGACCGTCGAGCTGACGCGCGCCCCGCCACACGGCCCGAAGAACCCGGTCGAGTTCGAGGCCCTCGACGTCGATCACCTTCAGCTCCCCGGCGGCGACCTGTTCCGCGACCGCGAGGGTACTCATCACCGCCGGCCCGACCCCGGCCAGCACGCTGGTACGAATCGCGGCGGCGCTGCCCAGTTCGAGAAGCGGTGCCGCCCGTTCGTATTCCTGCAACGCCACGTCGAGCGTGGTCCGGGTGCCCGATCCCGGTTCCCGGACCAGGAGCGGCGTCACCGCCAACTCGCTGACGGACAGTGCTTTTCGGCGCCGCGCCCACGGATGGGTGGGGTGGACGACGACGACCAGTCGGTCGCGGGCCACCGTGAGACTCTTCAACGGACGCGGCACCGTCGGCGATTCGACGAACCCGACATCGCAGATCCTGTTGTCGATGCGCTCGAACACCTGAGTCGAGTTGTGCACCTGTAAGTGAATGGTGACGTCGGGATGCAACCGGCGAAACTGTCCCAGCCACCCCGGCATCAGATGTTCCGCCACCGTCATGCTGGCGCCCACCGTCAACTCGGCCGAACGTTCCGCGCGCAGCCCCTCGGCCACATCGAGCAGCCTGCCCGCATCGGACAGCACCCGGCGCGCCCAGTGCGCGATCACCGTGCCCTGCGGCGTCAGGATCGAACCCGTCGGGCTGCGCTGCAACAGGCTCATGCCGAACTGGCGCTCGAGCTGCTTGATGGCGCGACTCGCGTTCGGTTGTGCCATTCCCGCGAGTCTGGCGGCAGCGCTGAGGCTTCCGTGGTCGTCGACTCCGACGAGTAATTCGAGCACCGGAAACTCCGGCCATTTGCGGGACATACGTCGAGTATATGACCACTACGCAAGACATATCTGATTGATATGTGTTCATGCCGAAATGACGGCTATCGCACAGTGCCGCAATGACGGACCGTAGGAGCATGAGCAGTCAACTGAGCGAATCGAAGTCCGAGGAACAGCGCGTCGAGAGCGCGGGAACGCTGCCGCGACTGCAGACCGCCACGGCCACTGTCCTTCCGGGCCTGGCGCTGTGCGCCGCGGCCACCGCCCTCGCGATGGGCATCGGCCGGTTCCTGCCGACGGTGAGCCCCCTGTTGATCGCCATCGTGCTCGGCGCCGTACTGTCGAACGTCGCACGCCTGCCCGAGCGCCTCCGTCCGGGACTGCAATTCTCCGCCAAGAAACTGCTCCGGGTCGGAATCGCCCTCCTCGGCCTGCAGTTGATGTTGAGCGACATCCTCGGACTCGGCTGGGGCGTCATCGTCGTGGTCGTCTCGATCGTCTGTCTGGGCATCGTCGGCACGATGTTCGTCGGCAAACTGCTCGGCCTCAGCTGGACGCAACGCCTGCTCATCGCCTGCGGGTTCTCGATCTGCGGTGCGGCCGCGGTCGCGGCGGTGGACGGAGTCGTGGACGCCGACGAGGAAGAGGTGATCACCGCGGTCGCACTCGTCGTCATCTTCGGCACCCTCATGATCCCCGCGATCCCCCTGCTGTCGCGGGCGCTCGGACTCTCGGACACCGACGCCGGCCTGTGGGCGGGCGGGTCGATCCACGAGGTCGCGCAGGTCGTCGCGGCCGGTGGAGCGATCGGCGGTGCTGCCCTCGGCGTCGCCGCGGTGGTCAAGCTGGCCCGCGTCCTCATGCTCGCACCGGTCATGGCCGTGCTCAGCGTGCGGCAGCGCTCCCTCGCCGGTGACGACGCAGACGTGAAGCGCCCGCCGCTCGTCCCGCTGTTCGTCGTCGCGTTCCTCGCCTGCGTCGGCCTGCGGTCCTCCGGCCTGCTGCCCGCAGGTCTGCTCGCCGACGCCAAGATCCTGCAGACCGCGCTCCTCACCGCCGCGATGTTCGCCCTCGGCGCCGGCGTCCAGATCGCCACCATCAAGAAGGTCGGCGCCCGCCCCTTCGTCCTCGCCACGATCTCCACCGTCTGGGTGGCCTCGATCGCGCTGGTCGGCGTGCTGCTCGCGGGGTGAGCACGTCCCCACCGCTCCTCTTCCACGACGAACGGGACGCTCGTTGCATCTGACGCAACGAGTGTCCCGTTCGTTGCAGAAGGGACGGAGAAATCCCGGACAAATTTTGATCAAGGCTTTCATTATTTTGTGAGCCGGGTTACTGTGGTCACCATCAATCAAACCTTTGATTAGTTAGGTGCATCGCATGAGCCCGACAAGCTTCGCGTCCTCGGCCGACCTCGGCGAGAAGGAACAGACCCTGGAAGTTCTCGCCGACGGCGTGTACGCGCTGACGGCCGAGGGCGATCCCAACATCGGCGCCATCGAGGGCGAGGACTTCGTCGTCTGCTTCGAGGCGCTCGCCACCCCGGTGGCCGCTCAGGACTGGTTGCGCAAGCTGCGCGAACACACCGACAAGCCTGTCCGCTACCTGGTGCTCTCGCACTACCACGCCGTCCGCGTGCTCGGTGCGTCCGCGTTCGACGCGGAGACCATCGTGTCGCACGAGACCACCCGTGCTCTCATCGAGGAGCGTGGAAAGGAAGACTGGGCAAGCGAATTCGGTCGTATGCCGCGCCTCGCGAAGGCCGCCGACTCGGTGCCCGGACTGACGTGGCCCACCCTGACGTTCGCCGACAAGCTGACCATCGACCTCGGCGGCGGACGCGGCGACCTGGTGCTCCAGCACTTCGGCCGCGGGCACACCGAAGGCGACATCACCGCGTGGCTGCCGAAGCAGAAGATCCTCTTCGCCGGCGACCTCGTGGAGGCGCAGGCCGCGCTCTACACCGGCGACGCGTTCCACCGCGACTGGTCGACCGGCACCCTCGACGCCATCAAGGCACTGGGCGCCGAGGTCCTGATCGGCGGACGCGGCGCCGTCTCCCACGGCCGGGAGGCCGTCGACGCCGCGATCGAGCAGACCCGCCACTTCATCGAGGTCATGCTCGCCGAGGTCGGGGCGGTGCAGCAGCGCGGCGGCACCCTGAAGGAGGCGTTCGAAGCCACCCACGCCGCACTGAACGAGCAGTACGGGCACTGGCCGATCTTCGAGCACTGCCTCCCGTTCGACGTCTCCCGCGTGTGGGACGAACTCTCCGGCATCGAACGGCCCGTCATCTGGACCGCCGAGCGCGACCGCGAGGTCTGGGACCAGTTGCAGGGCTGACATCCGTCACCGTTTCACACTGACAAGGCGAGGATCATGGGAAGACGACACACCCGAGGCGGCACGGTCACCGTCGTGGGCAACGGCCCGGTGGGGCAGACGACGGCGCTGCTGCTGGCGCGCTGGGGCATACCGGTCACGTTGCTCGACGCCCGGGCCGAACGCGATCCGATCGGGTCGAAGGCCATCTGCCAGCAGCGGGACGTCCTCGAGGTGTGGGACGCGATCGGCGTCGGCCGTCAGCTGGCCGACGAGGGTGTGACGTGGGGGTGCGCCCGCACGTTCCACCGCGACCACGAGCTGTTCGCGCAGACGTTCGTCGACCGCGGCATCTCGTCGTTCCCGCCGTTCGTCAACATCTCGCAGGCCCGCACGGAGGAGCTGCTCGACGAGCGGATCGCGGCCACACCCACGATCGACGTCCGGTGGGGACACGAGGCGACGTCCGTCGACCAGGACGAGACCGGCGTGACCATCACGTGCCGCACGGACGACGGTGACCGGGTGGTCGAGTCCGACTACGCCGTGGTGGCGGTGGGGTCGCGGGGCAGCACGATCCGGCAGCAGCTGGGGGTCACGTTCGACGGCCGCTCGTTCGACGACAAGTTCCTCATCTGCGACATCGCCGCCGACATCCCCGGCTGGGCCGACGAGCGCCGCTTCTACTTCGACCCCGAGTGGAACCCGGGCAGGCAGGTGCTCATCCACCCGTGCCCCGATTCCACGTTCCGCATCGACTGGCAGGTGCCCGGCGACTACGACCTCGAGGCCGAGGAGCGGTCGGGGGCGCTGGACGAGCGGATCCGGAAGATCATCGGCGACACCGACTACCGCATCGTGTGGAAATCGGTGTACCGCTTCCACTCCCGGGTGGCGAACCGGATGCGCGTCGACCGGGTGCTGCTCGCCGGCGACGCCGCGCACATCGTGTCCCCGTTCGGCGCCCGCGGTCTGAATTCCGGTGTCGCCGACGCCGAGAACGCCGCCTGGAAACTGGCATTCGTGCTGCGCGGCTGGGCGGACGAGTCGCTGCTCGAGACGTATCACACCGAGCGGCACGCGGCGGCGGTCGAGAACATCGCCGTCACGACGGCGACGATGGACTTCCTCGTCCCGCAGTCGGACGAGCAGCACCGGCACCGCCGCGACGTGCTCACCGCGGCGGTCACCGATCCGCAGGCTCGGGCTCAGGTCGACAGCGGCCGCCTCGCCGAGCCGTTCTGGTACGTCGAATCACCCTTGACCACAGACGATCCGGGACGGATCTTCGCCGGGCGCCCGGATCGTGGATGCACACCGGCCGCGGCGCCGGGAATCCTCGTGCCCGACACCCCGGTGACGCTGCGCGACGGTGGCGGCACCCGGCTCCGCGACATCGCCAGGAACGGCATCCTGCTGCTGCTCGGTGACGGTGTGGACGCCGACGAGATCCGCACGGCGGCCCTCGGCGCGGTGCACACACCGATCCGTCTGGTCCGGCTGTCGGAGATCGACACCACCGGTGCCCTCACCGCCGCGCTGGACGCGAAGCCCGGCGAGGTGTGGGTCATCCGCCCCGACGCCTACGTCGCGGCCGTCACCGGCACCGTCGACGGTCTGGTGTCCGCTCTGCACAGGATCACCGAACCCGTCGCCGACGTGATCAACTCCGTGCCAGCCGTTCCGGATCCAGATCGAGTTTTCGCAACAGCTGCGCGTTGAGAGCGCAGACGGATGCTTCCCGTCAATGCGCGACGGGGACCAGTTCGGCGATCAGGGCCTCGACCCGCGCCTTGATCTCGTCGCGGATCGGTCGTACGGCGTCGACGCCCTGCCCGGCCGGATCGTCGAGCGCCCAGTCCCGGTAGCTCGTGCCGGGGAAGACAGGGCAAGTGTCGCCGCAGCCCATGGTGATGACGACGTCGGAGGCCTGCACGGCGTCGACGGTGAGGACCTTCGGGGACTGGTCGGCGATGTCGATGCCCAGTTCGGCCATCGCGGCGACGGCGGCCGGGTTCACCTGATCGGCTGGGGCGGACCCCGCGGAGCGGACCTCGATCCGATCACCGGCGAGTTGGGCGAGAAATCCCGCGGCCATCTGGGAGCGGCCGGCGTTGTGGACGCAGACGAACAACACGCTGGGCGTGGTCATGAGAGCGAACCTTCCGTGGCGGATGTGCGGAACCGGGAGCGCAGCGCGAGCGAGACGTAGACCAGGCCGACGAGGACGGGGACCTCGATCAGCGGTCCGACGACACCGGCGAGGGCCTGCCCGGAGGTGGCGCCGTAGGTGGCGATGGCGACGGCGATGGCGAGTTCGAAGTTGTTGCCGGAGGCGGTGAACGCCAGGGTGGTGGTGCGTTCGTAGCCCAGGCCCATGACGGCGCCGAGGGCGTAGCCGCCGCCCCACATGATCGCGAAGTACGCCAGCAACGGGATCGCGATCCGGACGACATCGAGCGGCTGGGAGGTGATCTGGTCGCCCTGGAGGGCGAAGAGGATCACGATCGTGAACAGCAGGCCGTACAGCGCCAACGGTCCGATGCGGGGAAGGAATGACGACTCGTACCATTCGCGGCCCTTGGCCCTTTCCCCGAAACGGCGGGTGAGGTAGCCGGCGAGCAGGGGGATGCCCAGGAAGATGAGCACCGACTTCGCGATCTGCCACGGCGAGGTGTCGATGGTGGTCTGCTCGAGACCCAGCCAGCCGGGCAGCACCGACAGGTAGAACCAGCCCAGGGCGGCGAACATGATCACCTGGAACACCGAGTTGATCGCGACCAGGACGGCGGCGGCCTCGCGGTCGCCGCAGGCGAGGTCGTTCCAGATGATGACCATGGCGATGCAGCGGGCCAGGCCGACGATGATCAGGCCGGTGCGGTATTCGGGCAGGTCCGGCAGCAGCAGCCAGGCGAGGGTGAACATCAGCGCCGGGCCGAGGACCCAGTTCAGTAGCAGGGAACCGATCAGCAAGCGGCGATCGCCGGTGATGGTGTCGAGTCGGTCGTAGCGGACCTTCGCCAGCACCGGGTACATCATGATGAGCAGGCCGAGGGCGATCGGCAGCGAGATGCCGTCGATCTCGACGGCGCTCAGGGTGTCGCCGAGGCCGGGGATCATCCGGCCCAACAACAGCCCGGCGACCATGGCGACGCCGATCCACACCGGCAGGAACCGGTCGAGGGTGGAGAGTTTGCCTACGACGGCCGGGTGGTGGTGTTCGGTGGCGACCTCACTCATGCCGGCACCTCCGTCGCGGTGCAGGCCTCGGACGGGACCACCGGCCCGCCCTCGGTGAGCAGCACGGCAGACAGTTGCTGCAGCGCCGAGGGGATCACCCAGTAGTAGACCCAGGTGCCGCGGCGTTCGCAGTCCAGCAGTCCGGTCTGGCGCAGCACCTTCAGGTGGTGGGAGATGGTGGGCTGGGACAGGTCGAACGACGCGGAGATGTCGCACACGCACGCCTCGCCCCCGGCATGGGACGCGATCAGCGACAGCAGGCGCAGGCGGACCGGGTCACCGAGCGCCTTGAACATCCGCGCCAGATCGCCGGCCCAGTCCTCGGTCAACGGCGCGCGTGCCAGCGGTGAGCAGCAGGCACCGCTCTCCGAACTTTGATTCGACATATGCCGATATTGACAGGTATCGAATCAATGGGCAACCCAGCAGGCGATGCGCTGCTGGTGTGTACGGTCTCGCGAACCTACGCTGGGCCGATCCATCCATTGAGGCTCTCTGAGTCCCGGCAGAGGGAACACCTACAGCCGTACCGACGATCGCGGCGCGTGCCGCGACAAGAGCGACGCGTGAAGCATTGCGGCCCTTCATGGGAATCCTTCCGAGACGGGATGGGCGCATGGGTAACCAAGCCCCCCCGTTATCAAAGTGATTACAGCGCAGCCGCTTCCGACTGACCGTCACGAACGCAACAAGCCGTCGCCAGCGAACAGCGCACTGCATGTACTTGCCTTTTCGCACGCAAGGGCCGAGTCCCGGGCGCATCAAAGTCCTTCAGGGTTAGTCAGCGCGATCCGGTGAACAAGGGAACTCCCAGTGGAGCGCTCTTTGATTCCGAACTCGCGCCCGCGCTGACATCTCCAGCAATCCCCCTCTTTTCGGCAAAGAAAAATCCCGACCAGATGGTTTGAAACAACAGATACTCTGCGCCCGCAGCATGTTCAGTAGCTTCGGCAAGTATTCAAATCATCTCCACTGGAACATGTTTCAGCGCCGATTCCCTTGAAGCGCTGCTGACTTACGTGGTGCCCACCCGCGAGACGGGCCTGTGCGCCTTACCTGCCGCACTAGCACGCGCTGTCATTGCTTCCCCCGCTACGGGCGCACGACACCACGGGATCAACTCCACACCGAGCGAAGCCCGCCGTGCAGGCGGCCAACTGAGCGAGTCGAGTAACGGCAACCCGACATCGATGCAGGTTGCCGTCAGAGGGCCTCGACATCCAGCAGGTGTTCGATGCCGCGAAGATCCTCCGCGTTGCGGGTGACGAGTCGGGCGTTGTTCGCGTGCGCGGTGGCGGCGATCACAAGATCGAGGGCTCGGGGCTGAGATTTGCGGCCGTACGCTTGCACAGCAGCGGCCAGCTGCCCGTAACTTCGAGCGACACCGGCGTCGACGGGTAGGGGTTCGAACTTGCGTTCCACGGCGATCAGTCGCTGCAACCTCTGAGCTCGCTGCTGCGCGGTGGGCGCGACCAGGAGTCCGAAGTGCAATTCCGCCAGGCTCACGGCACTGATCGCGACCTCCCCTTCAATGGGCGGGGCATCGTTCGCGATCAGGATGCTCGTATCGAGCACTGTCCTCACCGGGACGCCCAGGGGTCCGCGATCGGATCGTCGATCAAGTTGCGGTCCGCTTCCCACGTCGGATCGGTGTCGGTCTGAAAGATGTCGGCGACCTCGTCGAAGGCGCACCACGTCTTCCGCCCAGCCGGGCCGAGGATTGCGCTCGGCCGGCCGGCGACCGTGATCAGCATCGTCTCCCCAGCTTCGGCACGTTTGACGTAGTCGCTGGCATGCTGGCGCAGTTCCCTCAACCCCAAACTCTCCATACCCCATGGTAGCACTAATGCTACTTCTGTTGTTCGACGATGGATAGCGAACCGAGAGGGCGACTACGTGGGCAGCCTTCGGCTGCGGACGTCGCAGACGAGCTCGGTGGCGGTGGTCCATCCGTCACCTTCGAGCCAGGTCAGGATCGCCGGAGGCAGGTCCTCGCCGTGCGAGCCGGTGAGCAGCGGGCTTGTGAGGGTAGAAGATTCTGGTCAACCCAGGGCTCCGTACCTTTCAGGTCCCGTAGTGCCGGCATCGGTCGGCTAGAGCGATCCACTTACGGATCGGAATCTGCACAGCCCGCTTCGTAGTGGTTGAGGAAATGACAGGGAACTGAGACAGATTGCTGTGGCCATGCCGTGAGACGAGCAACAAGCCCGCAGGTCGCGGCGTCTCAGAATGCCACCGGCAGCGAGACCCTACACGGTGACCGAGGGCCGATGCGGGCTACCGCTTGCGCGCGGTGACGAGCAGGTACTCGGCTTCGTAGTGCGTCCGACCGGGCGCATCGGCCCTATTCCACGCGGTGAGGAATTGCAGGAAGTCCCGCTCGAGGTTCGCGATCCGGCCCGGATCCGCGGCATTGCGGCGGTACACGGCGATCGTCGGGCCGTAGTTGCGTTTCCAGAACTCCCGGAACTCGGTCGGGTCTGCGAAGCGGTCGATCACGAGCGACTGGCGGTGCGCGTCGAGCGCGGTCACCCGGTCGCCGAACAGGTCGCGGACGTGTTGCTCGTCGCCCCACAACGGCGGCGGGGTCGCACCGGGCGGCGGGGGCGGTGCGTAGGGTGCCATGGTCTTGAACAGGTTGCCGATCAGGCCCTGCGGTGTCCAGTTGATCATCGCGATGGTGCCGCCGGGCCGGCAGACGCGCAGCATCTCGTCGGCGGTTCGCTGATGGTGCGGCGCGAACATGGCCCCGACGACCGAGATGACCGCGTCGAAGCTGTCGTCGTCGAACGCCAATGCCTCGGCGTCGGCCTCGACCCAGTCCAGCTCGACGCCGCGCTGGGCGGCGATCGCTCGCCCGGTGTCGAACAGTTCCGGCGTCAGGTCCGACGCGACGACGGTGGCGCCGCGCGCTGCGGCCGGGATCGCGGCGTTGCCGCTGCCGGCGGCGACGTCGAGCACCCGCTGGCCGGCGCGGATTCCGGCTGCCTCCACGAGCACCTCGCCGAGGGTCGGAATCAGCTCGGCGGCGACGGTCGGGTAGTCGCCGGAGGCCCACAACGCCCGGTGCTTGGCCTTGAGCGAGCGGTCGGTGTCTGTATCGGTGGGAATGGTGGTCATGTCGTTTCCTCGTCCTCGATGGTGGGTGCCGGGATGTCGGCACACCAATAGACGACGGCCGGCCCGGATGGACGCACGCGAGCTGATTTTCGGCGGAATGCGTCAGCCGAGAGTGAGCTGGGCGCGGTGGAAGTCGAAGTGCTTGCCCGGGTATCGGTAGACCTGCTCGAGGGTCATGGTCTCGGTGAAGAACGGATCCCAGCGCACCGGGAACGCCATGCTGAGCCGTAGGTTCGTCTCGGATTCCAGGGTGAGGGAGCGTTGCAGCTTCGCGATGACGCGGTCGCATTGGCGGCCCATCCGCCTTTGGTTGAAGACGGTGGCCGCCGCGCACGAGCCGAAATAGTTGATCTGGTGGAACACCGGTGTCGCGGCGTTCAGGGCGCGGGCGAACCCTCGGCCGACCGGGTCGGGCAGCCGGGAGAACACCCGGACCAGGATCAGCAGCCGCCGGACGACCATGTAGCCGAACACCATGTGGAACAGCAGTTGCTCGTTGGTCCAGCGGGTGCCGGACGAGCGCCGAGCGAGCTGCTCGGTACTCGCGCCGTCGACCAACTCGTGCAAGGCGACCCGGGCACGCTCCAGATCGGCGGCGATCGCGGCCCGATCAACCGGTGGCGGCTCGGACATCATGTGCCCCAACTGTTTCGAGAGGTTATTCGGCGACAGGAGAACGGCGTTCGAGGAAGACGGTGTCCCGCCAGATCCCGTCGAGCTGGGCGATGCGTTCACGGACACCGAGGGTGCGGAACCCGGCGGAGTGGTGCAGGGCAATGGAGGCCCGATTCTCCGGGAAGATCGAGGTCTGCAGCGTCCACAGCCCGGCCTCGTCGGCCGCGATCACCTGGGTACGCAGCAGCGCCTTACCGACGCCGCGCCCGCGCATGCCGTCGGCGACGTAGACGGAGTTCTCGGCCACCCCGGCGTAACAGTCCCGCCCGGAGGTCGGGGACAGCGCGGCCCAGCCGACCACAATGTCGTCGATCTCGGCGACCCACCGATGCCCCGGCAGCCACTGCGCGTCCAGAGCGGTCTGGAGGGGGACCTCGGTGGTGAAGGTGGCAGTGCGGGTGGCGATGCCCTCGCCGTAGATCCGGCGCACCGCGTCCCAATCCTGCTCGGCCATGGGGCGGACGGTGACGTCGTCGGGCAGGTCGTCCGGGCAGCACGGGCGCGGGGTCAGCACCCCCATCACCGCGTCCGCGGCGTGCGGCAACCCGGTGCAGCACGCCGGGTTGACCATGACGACGGTGCTGGTGCTCCGCTTGTGCACCGAGACGAAACCGACATCGGCGAGCTTGCGGACGTGGTGCGAGACGGTCGGCTGCCCGATCCCCAAGGCCTCCGCGAGCTCGCCCACGGTGATCCCGGCCGGACGGGAGGCGACCTGATGCAGCAGCCGCACCCGGGTCGGATCGGCCAGGCAGGCGAACCACCCGGCGTAGGTGGCCGCGTCCTCCGGCGCCAACGCATCCACTTCGCCGGGGGTGCGGACGGTGGGCATGTCCAGGGAAGTCATGCCCTCCACTATATCGATATCCATCGATGGTTGCATTCATCGACGCACGTCGATACTCTCCGATAGCAGAAGATCGATGAACGTCGATGGAAGGATTTTCGAGATGAACACCATGCCCGTAGTCGTCGTAGGCGCCGGACCGATCGGCCTCGCCGCCGCCGCCCAGCTGCGTGAACGCGGCCTGACCCCGCTGGTCTTCGAACGCGGTGACAGCGCCGGTGCCGCGATCGCCGAGTGGAACCACGTGCGGCTGTTCTCCCGGTGGGGGGAGCTGATCGACCCGGCCGCCCGCCGCCTCCTCGAGACCACCGACTGGACGGCCCCGGACGACGAGGCGTATCCAACCGGCCAGGACTGGACCCAGGACTACCTGGTCCCGCTGGCCGCCGCACTCGGCAACATCGTGAAACTGGGCACCGAAGTGGTCGGCGTGGCCCGTCGTGGGCGGGACCGGGTCGTCGACGCCGGCCGCGACACCGAACCGTTGTCGGTGCACCTGCGCCGTGCCGACGGCACCGAGGACCGCATCACCGCCCAGGCCGTGATCGACGCCTCCGGCACCTGGACCACCCCCAACCCGCTCGGCGGTGAAGGCCTGCTCGCGCTCGGCGAGAAAGCAGCGGCCGACGTCCTCGAATACCGGGTCCCGAACGTCGACGACCCCGAGGTGCGCGCCCGGTACGCGGGCAAGCACATCGTGATCGCCGGCAGTGGGCACTCCGCGCTGACCGCGATCGTCGCTTTGGCGGGCTTGGAGAAGCGGGCGCCGGGCACCCGGATCAGCTGGGTGCTGCGCCGCGGCGAGGTCGGGTCCACCTTCGGCGGCGGCGAGGACGACCAGCTGCCGGCCCGCGGCGCCCTCGGCCTGCGCGCCAAGGCCGCGGTCGACGAGGGGCTGCTGACGGTGGTTCCCGGGTTCCGCACCGCCACCATCGAACCCGACGGTGCGGACGGTCGGGTGGTGTTGGGGTCGGACACCGGAGCCCGAATCGAGGACGTGGATCGGGTGGTGGTGCTCACCGGGTTCCGGCCCGATCTGTCCTGGCTGTCGGAGATCCGCCTCGGCCTCGATCCGGTGCTGCAGGCCCCCACCGAGTTGGCGCCGCTGATCGATCCGAACGTGCATTCCTGCGGCACCGTCTACCCGCACGGGGTCGCCGAACTGTCGCATCCGGAGCCGAATGTGTTCCTGGTCGGGATGAAAAGCTACGGGCGGGCACCGACGTTCCTGGCGATGACCGGGTACGAGCAGGTCCGCAGCATCGCCGCCGCCCTGGCCGGGGACCACGAGGCCGCCGCCCGGGTCGAACTGACCCTGCCGGAGACCGGGGTGTGCGGCGGCGCCGGGGTGTTCGACGACCCCGACACCCCAGCGGCAGCGGAAGAATCCGTGGGGTGCTGCGCCGCCCCGGACCCGCAGCTGATCACCCTGTCCACCCGCGCGGGCGGATAACCCGGTGACCGGCGCCCGGACCCTGCCACAGACCGCGTCCCTCGACGAGACCGGT
Source organism: Rhodococcus sp. USK10 (assembly GCF_019378875.1). NCBI lineage: Bacteria > Bacillati > Actinomycetota > Actinomycetes > Mycobacteriales > Nocardiaceae > Rhodococcus > Rhodococcus sp. USK10. The sequence continues at coordinate 4,155,798 of NZ_CP076048.1, read as the reverse complement.
CTGCGGCGGGTGCTGGCGGTACTGTGCCTGACCGAGATCACCAGCTGGGGCATCCTCTACTACGCGTTCCCGGTGCTGTCGGTGTCCATTTCGGCGGACACCGGGTGGTCGCTGCCGGTGCTCACCGCCGCCTTCTCCCTCTCCCAACTCGCCGCAGCACTCACGGGCATTCCGGTGGGACGGATCATCGACCGCATCGGGCCCCGGGTCGTGATGACCGCCGGCTCCGTCGTGGCCGTCCCGTCCCTGCTGGTGGTCGCGGCCGCACCGAACCTGCCGATCTTCTACGCCGGATGGATCGCCGCCGGGATCGCGATGGGCGCGGTGCTGTATCCGCCCGCGTTTGCGGCGCTGACCCGCTGGTACGGCGACAAATACGTCAAAGCCCTGATGATCCTCACCCTCGCCGCCGGGTTGGCCAGCACCGTCTTCGCCCCGCTGACCGCGGAGCTGGTCGGCCGGTACGACTGGCGGGCCACGTATCTCGTCCTCGCCGCGATCCTGGCGATCATCACCGTGCCCGGGCACCTGCTGGGGTTGCGCGGTCGGTGGCCGCACCCACCTGCCCCGACCGGGAACCATCCGGTCGATCACCGGGACGCCTCCCGCAGCCCGGCATTCCTCGCCCTCGTTGCGGCCCTGAGTCTCGGGGCGTTCGTCGCGTTCGCCGGGGTGTTCAACCTGGTGCCGCTGCTGATCGAGCAGGGCTTCTCCCCATCCCTCGCCGCCCTGACGCTCGGACTCGGCGGTGCCGGGCAGGTTCTCGGCCGCCTCGGCTACCTCCCGATCGCTGCCCGCACCACCGCCCGCACCCGCATCGTGGTGATCCTCGCCGCCACCGCCGCGAGCACCGCGTTGCTCGGGATCGTGACCTCGGTGGTCGCGCTGATTGCTGTCGCCATCGGCGCGGGGCTGGTCCGCGGGATCTTCACCCTGATCCAGGCCACCGCGATCACCGACCGATGGGGCGCCACCCACTACGGACGCCTCAACGGGCTGATGTCCGCGCCGATCGTCATCATCATGGCCCTCGCCCCCTGGGCCGGGACCGCCCTGTCGGCGTGGACGGGCAGCTACGCCCACGCCTACCTCATCCTCGCCGCCCTCGCCGTGGTCGCCGCCCTCATCGGGGCCGCCAGCATCCCCCACCAGCGCAAAGCCGGAATCGCCCCCTGACACCTGGAAGGGACAATTGAAGTTGAAAGACTATGACGCCGGGTGTCGCTCGCGCTAGCCTCGTTCTTGCGTGCCCGTAACTTCGTCTGGCCTGAGTGGTTTCAGGTGGGGGTGTGGGGGGCGGTGGATCCGGACTTCTCATCTGTGCGACCCGCGGTCCCGATGAGCCCCTGCGCCTGGTTCGGAGGAACGGAAATACCGGAGGAGAGCTTGCTCATGACGCCGTCGACCGCACCCAATGTCGTCTTCATCCTCGTGGACAATTGCGGGTGGGGTGACTTCAGTTGTTACGGCGGGACCGTCCCGACGCCGCGGATCGATTCGCTTGCGGCCGACGGAATGCGCTTGAACAACTACACCGTCGAGGCGCAATGCACCCCGACGCGGTCAGCGATCATGACCGGCCGGCTGCCCGTGCGATCGGGGACCACGAAGGTGCCGTTGCCCGGCCAGGGCGATGCCGGGCTTGCGCCGTGGGAGTACACGTTGGCCGAGTTGTTCTCCGACGCGGGCTACGCCACCGCCGCCTTCGGCAAATGGCACCTGGGTGAAACGCCGGGCCGATTGCCCACCGACCAAGGCTTCGATGAGTGGTTCGGGATCAAGAACTCCTCCGATGAAGCGGGCTATGCGTCATACACGCGCTTCGGCGAACTGGGCTATCCCGAGCCCCAGTGGTGGGAGGGCGTCAAGGGCGAACCGGTAACGGCGGCCGGTGCCCTCGACCGGCGGTCCAAGGACCTGGGGGATGAGAAGATCACCGCGCGCACGGTGGACTACATTCGGCGGCACGCCCAGGCGCAGAAGCCGTTCTTCGTGTATACCGCACTTCTGCAGATTCATCCCCCCGTCGGCGTGCACCCGGACTTCAAGGGCACATCCGGTGGGGGACTGTATGCGGATTGCCTGACCGAGATCGACTTTCGCGTCGGCGAGATTCTGGATGCGATCAACGCCGCAGGCATCGCCCAGAACACCATCGTCGTTTTCAGCAGCGACAACGCCACCAGTCCCCTCAAGAGCGCGGACGGCGGGTCGAATGGTCCGTGGCAGGGCGATTTCTTCAACCCGCCGTTCGAAGGCAGCTACCGGGTATCGGCGGTGATCCGCTGGCCTGACCATGTCCCCGCCGGACGACAGAGCCAGGAACTGCTTTCCGCGGTGGACTGGCTACCCACGCTGGCCGGGCTGGTTGGGCAGTCACACCGGGTGCCCACCGACCGCCCCATCGATGGTGTCGATGCCGCCGACCATCTGTTGGGTAAGCAGGACACCTCCGGGAGGGATGCGGTCCTGTATTTCGGTCTCGACGGCCGGCTGATGTCGGTGAAATGGAAGAACTTCAAGGTCGTTTTCCGCAAGTCCGACGCCATCGATGCACCCATCACCGACGTACAGCTCCCGATGGTATTCAACCTCATCGGAGATCCCGGGGAGCGCTTCAATCTCTGGGAGGTGTCGATGGACATGGGCTGGGTGCTGCGCCCCGTACAGGAACAGATCACGCAATTTCAGCAGAGCGTGGCCGAGTACCCCAACATCGCGACAGGAGAAGACTTCACAGGCTACGCATCACCGCCGTGACGGAATCGCCCGGCCGCCGTTCACGCGGGGTTCTGAAGACAATGATGGTCAGGTTGTCGACGTGGCCGGCGCCTGGTGCGCCCCAGCTGATTCGTAACCTTAAATCGGAGGTTGGATGCACGACGTGATTACTCACCGTGATCTGTGGCTGGGGCGGTGTTGCTGAGGCCCTGGCTGTTGTCGGCCAGGGTCGGGCGTTTCGCAGTCGCTGCATATACCTTTCTTGCCTCGGCATTTTCGCGGTCGTGTGCTTCGTCGCAGATTTGCTGCGCCCAGTACGCATCCGATCGTGCCCGCGAAGCCCAAGGAACGCTCATGCGATGTCCTCTCCACGTGGGACGAGAGGAGACCGCTCCACCAGTTACGCGCTTCGCGTGGGCGGTGGTCCTATGCCACCGGCCGCGCCTGCCTTTTCCTTTGTACGCCTCAGCAGTGAGGTCTGTCGCCCCCAGCGGACCGGGTAGCGGCCTGTGCAACTCGACTCCCGAGCGCTGGACGCAGCTGAAGCCCGCTGGTGGCCCGCTCGCCCGGGGTCGATCCACCTGATTCGGCGGCTGGTGCGTCCAACTCGCGGGTGGTTCGTCTGAGGAGGTAACTCCCGCCCACATCGAGTGGGGGAACGCCCTTCTTCGAGAGGAATCCTCCGATGACCACCCACCTGTTCTTTCCCACCGGAACCGGCCACGAGGCCGGCGGCCACGGCGGGGGCGTGCGATGACCGCCCCCGCCGTCCTCGTCGAGGACCTGCACGTCGCTTACGGCACAACCTGGGCCCTCGACGGCGTCGACCTGTCCGCCGCTGCCGGGACCACACTCGGGGTCCTCGGCCACAACGGTGCCGGCAAGACCACCCTGATCCGCACCCTCACCACCCTGGTGCGCCCGACCGTCGGCCGCGTGCAGATCGAGGGCCTCGACGTCATCGCCGACGCCGACCGGGTGCGCCGCCGGATCGGGGTGACCGGCCAATACGCCGGACTCGACGAATTCCTCACCGCCCGCGAGAATCTGGAGCTGATCGGCCGACTGGCCGGGCTGCGCCGCACCGCCGCCCGGGCCCGGGCCGAAGCGCTGATCGACCGGCTCGGGCTGCAGGAATACGCGACGCGGCGGGTCGGGGAACTCTCCGGGGGCTCACGCCGCCGGGTCGATCTGGCCGCCAGCCTGGTCGGGTCCCCGTCGGTGCTGTTCCTGGACGAGCCGACCACCGGCCTCGACCCGATCGCCCGCGCCAGCCTGTGGGATGTCGTCGACGAGCTCACCGACGCTGGCACCACCGTGGTGCTCACCACCCAGTACCTCGAGGAGGCCGACCGGCTCGCCGACCACATCGTGGTCCTGGCCCGGGGCCGGGTCGCCGCCCGCGGCACCCCCGCCGAGCTGAAACGGATCGTCGGCGGCAAGGTCCTGACCGCCACCATCCCCACCCACCAACTGGGAAGTCTGCCGTTCATCCCGGACACGGACCGGGTCGACGGCGACAAGGTCCGGGTGTCGGTCACCGTCGACGACGCCCCGGCCGCGACCGCCCTGGTCGCCGGCCTGCACCGCGGCGGCATCGAGGTCACCGATTTGGACGTGACCTCGCCGAGCCTCGACGACGTCTTCACCCACCTCGCCCACTCAGGAACCCACAAATGACCACCACCGCCACCTCGATCGGCCGGTCCCCGGTCGTAGACCAGCTCGCCGCCCTGACCGTCCGGAACCTGCGCACCAGCGCCCGCGTCCCGCAATTGCTGATGTTCTCGCTGACCATGCCGATGGCGATGCTGGTGCTGTTCAGCCAGGTGTTTCGCAGCGTCGCCGCCGGACCCGGTTTTCCGGCCGGGGTCAGCTACATCGTCTTCCTCACCCCGGCGATGCTCGCCGTCTCCACGGTGATGGCCGGCACCAACGCCGGAGTGTCCGCCGCGATCGATCACACCAACGGCCTGCATGACCGCTTCGCGGCCCTGCCGATGCGCGCAGGCCTACCCGGTATCGCTCGCACCATCAATGAGGCCGTGTTCACACTCGCTCGGGCTGCGTTGCTCGGGATCGCCGCCGTGGCTTTGGGTTTCGAGTTCCACGGCAGTGCCGTCGATGCCGTCGCCGCGGTCGTGGTGCTGGTGGTGTTGGCGGGGGCGATGAGCGCGTTGTTCGGACTGATCGGGGATCGGCTGCGGCGCCCGGACGTGGTCCAGTTCACCGGGATGATGGTGATGATGCCGCTGATGTTCGTCTCGAGTGCGTTCGCGCCGATCGAGACCATGCCCGGTTGGATGCAGGCAATGGCCACGGTGAATCCGGTCGCACACGCCACCGACGCCCTGCGCGGACACGTCCTCGGCACCGCCACCGCGGGGGACACTCTCACCGCCCTGATTGCGGCGATCGGGTTGTGGGCGCTGGTGACCGCCGTTCCGGTTCTCACCCGCCTGGTTCGGTTGGCACGCGGCCGCTGATTGAACGGAGGACACACCCGCCCTGTCCTTCCACCAAGAGACGGGGCGGGTTCTTCGTGTGCGCTGTCCGTCCCGGAGCCGTGGCACTCTTCTGGCCCCTACCCCGGTGGAGAGGGTAGAGGCTGAGAGAGTGCTGTGGTCAGCGGATACGCCCGGTGCGGGCGTCGACGGCGCTCATGCGGCGGCGTCGAGCAGATGCAGTTCCTCCGCCACGATCAGATCGACCTCTTCGCTGGTCAGACCCGAAAATAGATGTGTGGTCAGCATCGCTCTCACCTCCTCACCGCGCTTCTACTGGTGCGTCGAATCGGAGAACCCGACATCGACATCGACACCCATACAGACGAGGTAAACCGGATTCGGACGCAGACTGCATCGGATCGCGGGTGCGTCCGATTGCGGCCGCCGCCGTCGGTACCGGAGAGGACGTCCCCAGGGGTCGCAACCGCGCCGCCTGACGGGGATGCTGGAAACGGAAAGGAACCACGGATCATGAGCGAGGAATCGACCACTACCGCGACCGCACCCCATCAGGAGCCAGCTGATCTCGATCAGCTCTGGCGCCGCTTCTCGAGCGATTTGCGGGCCTTCATCGCCCGCCGAGTCTCCCGGCCCGAGGACGCCGACGACATCTTGTCGATCGTGTTCCTGCGAATGGCCAAGAGCCTGGACAATCTGCGCGATCAGGACCGGCTCCTGGGCTGGATGTACGCCATCACCCGCAACGCGATCACCGACTACTACCGGTCCGCGCCCCATCGGCGTGAGCTGGCCGTCGACGCCGTCCCTGAAAACCCTGCCGAACCGGACACCGACGAGGTGGCGGAGAAGGAACTCGCCTCCTGCCTGGTGCCGATGCTCTCCGGGCTGCCCGCCGAGCAGGCCGCGGCGGTGAAGATGGTCGACCTCGACGCCCGAACCCACGCCGCGGCCGCGGGTGAGGCGGGAATCTCGGTGTCCGGGATGAAATCCCGGGTCCAGCGAGGCCGCGCCGCCCTTCAGGCCCAATTGCACGCGTGTTGTGAGATCAGCCAGGACCGCGCCGGCCATGTGCACGACTACCAGCCCCGCAGCGGATCCTGCGCCTGCGGAGCCACACCCACGACGGACCAGTAGACCGCTACACCGTCTCTGGTGACGGCGGTCGCCTGTCCCCAGCCCAGACGGAGGTGCGGTGCGAGCCCATATTCGCTCGCACCGCACCACCGTGTTGCCGGGTAAGGACTACTGGCAGCCGCACCCGCCGCCGGCCGTTGCCGCCGGACCGCAGCACGTCGACTTCTCGCTCTGGTCGCAGCAGGTGGTCTGCCGTTCGGTGCTGCAACACGTCGGCGCCGCGGCCTGCGGAGTCGTGTCCGTCCGATCGGTCGCCGGGGTCTCGAACTCGTTCGGGTTGGTCATGGTGAACTCCTTGATCCGTGGGGATGGGTACCAGAACAGGCGGAGGAGAATGGGAATGGACGCAGACCGCGGTCAGTTCCGCGCCAGCCGTGCCGGATCCAGATCGAGTTTTCGCAACAGCTGCGCGTTGAGGGCGACGACGATGGTGGAGACGGACATCAGGATCGCCGCCACCGCGGGGGAGATCGCGACCCCGGCGAACGCGAGCACACCGGCGGCCAACGGCACGGCGATGATGTTGTAACCGGTGGCCCACACCAGGTTCTGCCACATCTTGCGGTAGCTCGCCTGCGACAGGTCGATGATCGACAGCACCGCGCGGGGGTCGTCGGCGGCGAGGACGACTCCCGCCGATTCGATGGCGACGTCCGTGCCGGCTCCGATGGCGACACCCACGTCGGCGCGGGCGAGCGCGGGGGCGTCGTTGACCCCGTCGCCGACCATCGCGACGCGGTGGCCGCGGGCCTGGAGTGCGGCCACCTGCGCGTCCTTGTTCTCGGGCAGGACGTCGGCGAACGCCTCGTCGATCCCGAGGTCGGCGGCGACGGCGTCGGCGACCTGCCGGGCGTCGCCGGTGATCATGGCGACCTTCACACCCCGTGCGTGCAGGGCGTCGATCGCCTGCCGGGACTCCTCGCGGACGGCGTCCTCGAGCGCCACCGCGCCGAGTGCCTTCCCGTCGCGGACGACGTGGAGGACGGCGGCGCCGCGCTCGACCCACCGTTTCGTCTGCGCGGCAACGTCATCGGGGACCGTTACGTTCAGTTCGGCGAGCATTGCCGGCCCGCCGACGGCCACCTCCGCGCTGTCGGCCACGGCGCGCACCCCGCGACCCGGCAGTGACCGGAAATCGGACGCGGTGCGGCGGGACTCGGCGGGAACCTTCGCGGCAGCCTCGGCGACGATCGCACGCGCGACCGGGTGCTCGCTGTCCGCCTCCACGGCGCCGGCGAGCGCGAGCAGGTCGGTGTCGGTGACACCGGCCGTCGCGACGAGGCCCGTCACCGCGTGCCTACCCTGGGTGAGGGTGCCGGTCTTGTCGAACAGGACGACGTCGACGTTGCGCATGCGTTCGAGAGCCAGCCGGTCCTTCACCAGCACACCGGCCCGCGCGGCGCGTTCGGTGGAAATGGCGATCACGAGGGGGATCGCCAGGCCGAGGGCGTGCGGGCAGGCGATGACGAGGACGGTGACGGTCCGGACGACTGCCTCGTCCAGGTTGCCCAGCAGCGACCACACCACGAACGTGAGAAGCCCTGCGACGGAGGCGAAGTAGAACAGGAACGCGGCCGCACGGTCCGCGAGGGCCTGGGCGCGGGACGACGAGGACTGCGCGTCGGCGACCAGACGCTGGATACCCGCGAGAGCGGTGTCCTCCCCCACGGCGCCGACGGTGAGCCGCAGCGCGCTGTCGGTGGCGACGGTGCCCGCGACCACGGGGTCGCCGATCGTCCTTGTGACGGGGTTGGATTCGCCGGTGATCATCGATTCGTCGACCTCCGCGCGGCCGTCCGCGACGGTGCCGTCGGCGGGGATGCGGCCGCCGGCCCGCACAAGCACCAGGTCGCCGGTGACGAGTTCGGAGACGGGGACCTCGGCGACGCCGTCGCCGGTGACCCGGTCCGCGGTGTCCGGCAACAGCGCGGCGAGCGCGTCGAGGGCACCGGACGCCGACCCCAGCGCCCGCATCTCCAGCCAGTGACCGAGCAGCATGATGACGATGAGAAGCGCCAGTTCCCACCAGAAGTCGAGGTTGAACCCGCCGATCTGCAGGGTCGTCACCCACGACGCGAGGAACGCGACCGTGATCGCCATCCCGATCAGCAGCATCATGCCCGGCTGCCGCGACTTCAGTTCGCTCCATGCACCGGTGAGGAACGGTGCGCCGCCGTAGAAGAAGATCGCGGTACCGACCACCGGCGGAATCCACGACGCGCCGGGAAAGTCGGGGACGGTGTAACCGAGGAGGTCGGCGAACATGTGGCTGAACACCACCACCGGCACCGACAGCGCGAGACTGATCCAGAACTTCTGCCGGAACACCTCACCGTGCGCGCCGTGGCCGGCGTGCCGATCGGTGTGGCCGTCGTGATCGTGTCCGGTGTGCCGGACCTGTTCCATTTCCTTCTGATGATCGTGAGACATGCCTGCTCCCTCGGAAGCTGCTCTCGTGGTCAGGTTTTCAGGAACGCACCAGTCGTGCGATGGCGTCGGTGGCTTCCTTGATCTTCGCGTCCGCCTCGGAGCCGCCCGCGACGGCGGCGTCGACGACACAGTGGCTGATGTGGTCTTCGAGCAGGCCCAGCGCCACCGCCTGCAGCGCCTTGGTCATCGCCGAGACCTGGGTGAGGATGTCGATGCAGTACTTCTCGTCCTCGACCATCCGCTGCAGACCCCGCGCCTGGCCCTCGATGCGGCGCAGTCGCTTGAGGTAGTCGTCCTTGGCGCTGATGTATCCGTGGCCGGACTCGTGGTCGGTGTGCGGTTGCTCGGTCATGATTGTTCCCCTCGGGTGGGAGTGGTCAGCGGTTGGAACCGGCGCAGTCGCAGGCTGTTGCTCACGACGAACACCGAAGAGAATGCCATGGCGGCACCGGCCAGCATGGGGTTGAGCAGACCCGCCGCCGCCAGCGGCAGCGCCGCGACGTTATAGGCGAAGGCCCAGAACAGGTTTCCCTTGATCGTGCTCAACGTTCTGCGCGACAGCCGGATTGCGTCGGCGGCGGCGCGGAGGTCGCCGCGGACCAGCGTGAGGTCGCTGGCCTCGATGGCCACGTCCGTGCCGGTGCCCATGGCCAGGCCGAGGTCGGCCTGCGCGAGCGCGGCGGCGTCGTTGACCCCGTCGCCGACCATCGCGACCACCTTGCCCTCGGCCTGCAGACGCTTGACCACGTCCACCTTGTCCTGCGGCAGCACCTCCGCGATCACCTCGCCGATGCCGACCTGATCGGCGATGGCCCGGGCAGCGGACTTGTTGTCGCCGGTGAGCATGATCGGGGTGAGGCCGAGTTCCCGGAACTGCGCAACCGCCTCGCGGGACGTCGGCTTGACGGTGTCGGCGACGACGAGCACGCCGCGCGCCTTGCCGTCCCAGCCGATCCCGACCGCCGTCTTGCCCTCCGACTCCGCCGCCTCGACGACCCGCTGGAGTTCGGTGGTGAGGTGCAGCGACCAGTCGCGGAGCAGTTTCGCGCGGCCGATGACCACCGCATGTCCGTCGATCATGCCCTGGACGCCGAGGCCCGCGACGCTGGTGAACTGTTCGACGTCGGGAAGGGTCGTCAGTCGCTCCTTCGCGCCGCGGGTGATCGCCCGGGCGATGGGGTGCTCGGACGCGTCCTCGAGTGCCCCGGCGAACCGGAGAACCTGCTCCTCGTCCTGACCGTCGGCGGCGATCACGTCGTGCAGCGACATCGTGCCGGTGGTGACGGTGCCGGTCTTGTCGACCACAACGGTGTCGACGCGCCGGGTCGATTCCAGAACCTCGGGGCCCTTGATCAGGATGCCCAGCTGGGCGCCCCGTCCGGTGCCGACCATGAGGGCGGTCGGGGTGGCGAGTCCGAGCGCGCACGGGCACGCGATGATCAGGACGGCGACGGCGGCGGTGAACGCGGCGGCGACCGCACCGCCGGTTCCGATCCAGAAACCGAGGGTCGCGACCGACAACGCGATCACGATCGGAACGAAGATGCCGGAGATCCGATCGGCCAGTCGTTGCACCTCGGCCTTGCCGGTCTGCGCGTCCTCGACCATCCACGCCATCTGCGCGAGCTGGGTGTCGGCTCCGATCCGGCTGGCGCGAACCACGATCCGGCCGCCGACGTTGACCGTCGCGCCTGCCACCTCGGAGTCGGGCGACACCTCGACGGGCACGGATTCACCGGTCAGCATCGACGCGTCCACCGCCGACGAGCCCTCGACGACGACGCCGTCGGTGGCGATCTTCTCGCCGGGGCGGACGACGAACAGGTCGCCGACGTCGAGCTGGTCGATGCCGATCAGCTGTTCGGTGCCGTCCCACAGCACCGACACTTCCTTGGCGCCCAGCTCGAGCAGCGCCCGCAGCGCCGCACCGGCCCGCCGCTTGGCGCGGGCCTCGAAATAGCGGCCGGCGAGGATGAACGTGGTGACGCCCGCCGCGGCCTCCAGATAGATGTTGCCGGTGCCGTCGACCCGCGCGATCGTCAGCTCGAACGGGTGCGTCATCCCCGGCATGCCGGCGGTGCCCCAGAACAGCGCGTACAGCGACCAGCCGAACGCGGCCAGCGTGCCCATCGACACCAGCGTGTCCATGGTCGCCGTGCCGTGCCGCAGATTCGTCCACGCGGCCTTGTGGAACGGCCACGCACCCCACACCACGACCGGGGCCGCGAGGGTGAGCGACAGCCACTGCCAGTTGGTGAACTGCAGCGCCGGGATCATCGCCATTGCGATGACGGGGACCGTCAGCACCGCCGACACGAGCAGCCGCTGCCGCAGTTCCGCCGCCGGGTCCATTTCCTCCGGAGCCGGGGGCTTCACCTCGGGCAGTCGCGCCGTGTATCCGGCCTGCTCCACCGTCGCGACGAGATCCTCGGGCGAGATGTCGGCGGCGTCGTAGTGGACGCGGGCCTTCTCCGTCGCGTAGTTGACGGTCGCGGTGACGCCGTCGAGTTTGTTCAGCTTGCGCTCGATGCGGTTGGCGCACGACGCGCACGTCATCCCGCCGATGGCCAGTTCGATCTGAGAATCGGGTGGTGCCGCGATGTCGGCCCCGTGGGTCATCACTTCTCCTCCGGTGCGGCGGTGGCGGTGAATTCCGCGGTGTGGACGGCGCCGGCGTGCTGGAAGTCCAGGAACAGCCGGTAGTCGCCCGCGCTGGGTGCGGTGACGGCGAAGTCGATCCCGGGACCGGCCGCGGTGACGCCGTCGCCGGGATGTCCGTCGGGGTGGACGTGCAGGTAGCCGAGGTCGGTGGTGCGCAGCGCCACCAGGTGGCCGTATGCGCCGAGGTACGGCTGCAGATCGGTGACGGGCCGTCCGTCGCGGCTCACCGAGAGCGTGACGTTCGACGTCTCACCCGGTCGCAGCGTGCCGTCGAGGGTGACGGTGTAGCCGTCCGCGGTGGTGGTCGGTGCGGGTGCGGGCAGTTCCTGCGGGTCGTAGGTGCCGGCGACGCGCAGGTCCGTGCCCAGGGTGACGCCTTCCCCGCCTGCCGGGGTGAAGTCCGCGAACACGCGGTAGTCGCCGCCGCGGGTGAGGTCGAGGGGGACGCTCCACGTTCCGGCCGCGTCGAGAGTCGGGTGCACGTGCTGGAATCCGGCGAGGTCGCGGCGGACGACGATCAGGTGCAGTAGTTTCTCGTGCTCCGGGGTGTAGTCCGTCACGGGTACCCCCGAGGGGTTCGTGATCCGGAACTGCACCGGGACCGCGGGACCGGCGGTGACCTGGTCGGATGCCAGTTCGAGGGTGTAACCGTCCGCCGTGGGCGACAGTCCGCCCGGCGTCGGGTCGGCGGCGGCGTCATGACCCGCCGCGCTGTGCCCGTCGTCCCCGGCCGTGTGCGCCGCGGGCTCGGCCACGTCCGGGCCGGCAACCGACCCGAGGGCGAGCGCGGCACCGAAGATCACGACGAGGCCGACGGTGAATCCGGCGAACTTGCCGGTTGCGTTCATGATGGGGCTCCTGTGCTGGAGTTTGCCGGCTCAGCCGGCGACTGAGTACCCGGCTTCTTCGACGGCACCCGCGACGGCGCCCGGGTCGAGGTCGGTGGTGCTCTCGATGACGACCGTGCCGGTGGCCAGATCGACGTTCACGGCGGTGACGCCGGGGAGTTCGCTGATCTCCTCGGTGACCGAGGACACGCAGTGGTCGCAGGTCATGCCGGTGACGGTGACGCTGGAGGTGCTCACGGGGGTTCGCCTCTCTTCGGGGTATCGATGTCTTCTCTGAGAACTACCATACCCCCCTACCGTATTCCCGCAAGCGTGTGCCGAGTCGGTGTTCCTCGCCCACGCGGGCCCGAAAAGGTGATTGAGTGGTGTACCGCATATCACCGGGAACGGAGCCTGGCAATGTCGATGGACACGTTTCGCACCCAGACGCTGCGCCGCACACCGCTCGCCGAGAACCCCGACCCGGTGCGGAATGCCTGACGACGGCCGGAAGCGGGTGGACGCCACCACCCTGACCGGTGTGCCCGCGACGATGATGTGGACGCTCCGCAACCGCGCCGTCGAGGCGGCGCGCCCGGACACCGCGTTCGAGGACCCGCTCGCCGTGAAGCTCTACGAGACCCTCGACTATCCGTACGAGAACTTCGGGAAACCCGGTCAATCCCACGCCCTGCGCGCGCAGGCGTTCGACGACGAGATCCGGGCATTCCTCGCCGCCCACCCCGACGGAACCGTCGTCGCGCTCGGCGAGGGATTGCAGACCAGCTACTGGCGGATCGGCGACCCCGACGTCCGGTGGGTGTCGATCGACCTGCCCGAGGTGATCGCGCTGCGCAGGCAACTGCTGCCGGACGAGCCGAACGTCACCACCCTCGCGGTGTCCGCACTCGACCGCTCCTGGATGGACCACGTCGACACCGGCCGGGGTGTGTTCGTCTCGGCGGAGGGCCTGCTGATGTATCTGCCACCCGACGAGTCGCTGTCCCTCATCGGCGACTGCGCCCGGCGATTCCCCGGGGCCGGATGATGTTCGACTCGGTGCCGAAATGGTTCAGCCGTAAGACGCTGAAGGGACTGCGGATCCACGGCGACTACACCGTCCCGCCGATGCCGTTCCACCTCTCCGCAGGCGAGGCGGAAGACCTGCCCGACCGGGTGCCTCACCTCGAGTACACCCGCGAGGTCGCGTTACCGCTCGGCCGGGGCCTGTGGGGTTCGGCTTTGCTCCGCCGGCTGTCGGACATGCGGCCGCTGCGCGACTCGCGCCCGATGCTGACCCTGTGCGGATTCGCGGGCTGAACCCCGTCCGACGAGCGGTGTGGGCCGACCCGCAGCAGAATGGTGCAATGGCGGACCGCGGATTCACCCCGACACAGCTCGCGGCACGTGCCGCGTACCTGCTTCGCGGCAACGACCTCGGCACCATGACGAGTGCTGCGCCGCGCTTGTACCCGCACATGTGGAGTTGGGACGCCGCGTTCGTCGCGGTCGGACTGGCGCCGCTGAGCGTGGAGCGGGCCGTCGTCGAACTCGACACCCTGCTGTCGGCGCAGTGGAAGAACGGGATGATCCCGCACATCGTGTTCGCGAACGGCGTCGACGGATACTTCCCCGGCCCCGGGCGGTGGGAATGCGGGACGCTCGCGGCGCACGCGCCGAGCGGAACGCAGACGTCGGGGATCACGCAGCCGCCCGTCCACGCCATCGCCGTGCAGCGCATCCTCGACCACTCACGCAGGCACGGTCGCAGCACCCGCGCCGTCGCCGAGGAGTTCCTCGACCGGCGCTGGCCCGACCTCGTGCGCTGGCACCGCTGGCTCGCCCACGCCCGCGACCTCGACGGCAACGGCCGGATCGCGCTGTATCACGGCTGGGAATCCGGCATGGACAACTCGCCGCGCTGGGACCACTCGTACGCCAACGTCGTGGCCGGGGCGATGCCCGCATATCTGCGCGAGGACCTGTCCCACGTCGCCGACACGGGACAGCGGCCGTCGAACGGCGAGTACGACCGCTACCTGTGGCTGCTCGAGGAAATGAAGACCGTCCGCTACGACGACGCGGAACTGGCCACCGCCATGAGCTTCGCGGTGGAGGACGTGTTCGTCAGCGCTGTGTTCTCGATGGCGTGCGAGGTGCTCGCGACCATCGGTGAGGAACATTCGATGCCGAACGCCGACGTCCGGGAACTGCACGGGTGGGCGGCCCGGTTCCGGCAGGGCGTCCTCACGACTACCGACGAAAGGTCGGGGGCGGCACGCGATTTCGATCTGCGGAGCGGCCGGTGGATTTCCACCGAAACCCTGGCGATGTTCTCGCCCCTGCTGTGCGGCGGTCTGAGCCGCGACGCCGAACGCGCCCTGCTCCGCACGTTCGAGGGGCCGAAGTTCTGCGGCCACCCCGACCTCCGGTACGCCGTGCCGCCGTCGACGTCGCCGGTGTCGGGCGACTTCCGTCCGCGCGAATACTGGCGTGGTCCGGTGTGGCCGGTGATGACGTGGCTGTTCTCCTGGGCGTTCGCTCGGCGCGGGTGGGCCGAGCGCGCCCACCTGCTGCGGTCCGAGGGACTGCGGCAGGCCAGCGACGGCAGCTTCGCCGAATACTACGAACCGTTCACCGGTCAGCCCCTCGGCAGCATGCAGCAGTCGTGGACGGCCGCTGCGGTTTTGGACTGGTTGGGCTGACGCCCCCGTGAGTACTTATTAACCGCCCGTGGTTAATAAGTACTCACGGGCGCGAAGCGCATGGGACCGAGTTCGGCGTACCGGTCGCCGGGGCCCGGGTTGTCGGCCGGGGCGGCGCCGCCGAGGTGGTGCATCACTCCCCAGACGGCGTTGAGCGCGGTCTGCACGGCGCCCTCCGCCCAGCCCGCGGTCCAGGAGATGTCGTCGCCGGCCAGGAATATGCCGCGGTGCCGCGGGTCGAGTTCGTCCTGCATGAAATGGCTGAACAGCCGCTCCTGGTACCGGTAGTGACCGGGGAGGTTCGCCTTGAACGCACCCATGAAGTCGCGCTCGGTCTCCCACGACAGCGTGACGGGGGTGGCGATGATGTGACTGCGGAAGTCCACGCCCGGGTAGATCTCCTCGAGCGACTTGATCATCAGGTTCATCCGCTCGGTCGCGTCGAGCGGCAGCAGTTTGAGCGAATCGTCGGACCACGTGTAGGACAGGCAGATCAGGCCGGGCTTGTCGTCACCCTGGTCGAGAAGGTAGGTGCCGCGGCTCATCCGGTCCGTCAGCGTCATGCTGACGAGGTCGCGGCCGGTCACCGGGTCCTTGTCCTTCCAGAACGGACGGTCCACGAGGGCGAACACCTTCGTCGAACCCATGTAGTGGGTACGTTCGATGGCGGTCCAGTGGTCGATCGGGAACAGGTCGTCGTCGCAATGAATGTTGTTGAGCAGCATCCAACTCTGCGCCGTGAAGACGGCGGCCGGATAGGTGCGGATCTCACCGGACGAGTCGGTGACCGTCACCTGATGGGGGGCGGTGCGCCGGACCGCCGTGACGCGGGGACGGGTTTCCCCGCCGTTCAGCGAGCGCACCGAGGTGCCGTCCGGCCAGTGCGCCATCCCCGTCGGGGTGTCCGTCCACAGGCGTAGCGGCAGTTGCTGCGACCCGCCGACGATGCCGCGGTGGTGGTCGTCGGCGGCGGTGATCACGACGCGCAGGATCTCGAGGATCGAGTTGGGGAAATCGGTGTCCCAGCCGCCCGTTCCGAAACCGACCTGCCCGAACATTTCCCGGTGCCGGAACGACGCGAAGTGCTTGGACGACGCGAGGAAGCCGTAGAACGTCTGATCGTCCAGTCGGACCACGAGGTCGTTCCAGATCCGCTTCAGTTCGGCGGTGTCGCGGTCGCGGATCGCCTGCTGGAGCGGGATCAGTTCGGCGTGCTCCTCGAGCGTGCGCTGCCACGCGTCGGAGACCTCCCGGAACACGGGCGGCAGATCGTCGAGGTGCTGTGCGTAATACGTTTCGCCCTTGAGGTCGATGACCGTGCTGGGGGTGGCATCGGCGAGCGGGTTGGGAAACGCCTCGGTCCGCAGTCCGGTGGCGTCGAGGTAGTGGAACAGGGTGGTCGACGACGGTGGGAACCGCATCGCGCCCATCTCGGCCACCACACCGGGGTGTCCCTCGAACGGCTGCGACCGCATCCGGCCGCCGATCTGATCCGCTTCGTAGACAATCGGTTTGAGGCCGATCTTCATCAGTTCGTACGCCGTGACCATGCCGGACAGCCCGCCGCCGATCACCGCCACCTCGCTGCCGTGCCGGTCGGCGGGCACCGAACCGAGGCCCGACGGGTGGGTGATGTAGTCGTCGTAGGCGAACGGGAAGTCGGGACCGAACATCGTCAGCGGCGGGACGTCGGTGTCCGTGGCGGTGCTGTCCGGGGTGACGGGGATCGTCATGAAGTCTTCTCCTGCAGGAAGGGGTAGAGGTCGACGCGGCGGTCGTCGAGATGGGTGTTGTCGCGGCGGGATCGGTGGAGGACGTCGAGTTCGAGGTCGACGATCGCCAGTTCTTCGTGGCGGCCTGCCCGGGCGAGTTCGGTGCCGTCGGGTGCGATCGCGCAACTGGATCCGCAGTAGTCGAGGTCGGTTTCAGTGCCGCACCGGTTGACGTACGTGACGAACACCTGGCTCTCGTAGGCCCGGGTGGGGACGACGCTCTCCGCGATGAATTCGTACGGACTCATCAGGCCGGTGGGGACGACGAGCCACTGTGTTCCCCGGTCGGCATGGGCGCGAACGGCTTCCGGGAACTCGACGTCGTAGCAGATCAGGAGTCCGCACCGGATGCCGTCGTGGTCGAACTGGACCACCAGTTCGTCGCCGGCCGCGAAGTGCGACCGGTCGAGTTCGCCGAACAGGTGGGTCTTGCGGTAGTTCGCGAGCGAGTTCCCGGACGCGTCGAAAGCCTGCACGCTGTTGTAGACGACGTCGCCGTCCGCCTCCGGGTAGCCGTAGACGACGGTGATGCCCGACTCGTGCGCGATCTCCGCGATCCGTGCCGCGATCGGTCCGTTGGCGGGTTCCGCTCGCTCCGCGATGAGGGATCCGATGTTGTAGCCGGTGGCCGACATTTCCGGGCAGACCAGGATGGACGCCCCGGCGGCCGCTGCCGTCTGCGCGGCGGAGGCGATGTCGGCGAGGTTCGCCGCGACGTCGAAGGAGAGTTCGGGACCTTGGAACAGTGCCGCTCTCATTGCGCTGTCACCTCTTCCGGACTGCTGCGGAGTTCGGACTTGCGGACGCCGTACGCGAAATAGATCGCGAGCCCCACCGCCATCCACAGCGCGAACGCCACCCACGTCGACACGCCGAGGCCGAACAGCAGCAGCGCGCAGAACACGACGCCGAGGACCGGCATCAGTGGGAACAGCGGGGTCCGGAAGCTGCGGTGCAGGTCGGGATGGCGGCGGCGCAGGATGATGACGGCGATGTTGACGAGCATGAACGCGAACAGCGAGCCGATGCTCGTCGCGTCGGCCAGTTCGCCCAGCGGCACGAACCCGGCGAGCGCGGACACGACGGCGCCGACGACGACGATGTTGACGACGGGCACCCGGGTGCGCGGGCTGACGCGGGAGAAGATCCGCGGAACGAGGCCGTCGAGCGACATCGCGTACAGAATGCGGGTCTGCCCGTACATCACGGCGAGGACGACGCTGGCGATGGCGATCACCGCGCCCGCGGACAGGAAGATGGCGGGCCAGGTGCTGGTGGTCGCGGCATTCAGGATGGTCGCGAGTGCGGCGCCCTCACCGGCGATGTCCTGCCAGGGCATCGCGCCGACGGCGGCGATCGCGACCAGGCAGTAGAGGGCTGTGACGATCACGAGGGAGAGGATGATGGCGCGGGGCAGGTCGCGTTTCGGGTTCTTCGCCTCGTCGCCGGCGGTCGAGGCGGCGTCGAATCCGATGTAGGCGAAGAACACCTGGGAGGCCGCGGCCGTCACGCCTGCCGCGCCGAGGGGAACGAACGGTGCGAAGTTCCCGGCGCGGAACGCGGTGAACGCGACCGCGCAGAAGAACACGAGCACGAGGACCTTCAGCGCGACCATGACCGTGTTGACCAGGGCGCTCTCGGACGCGCCGCGGGTCAGCAGGACCACCGCGACGAGCACGATGACGATGGCGGGCGCGTTGACGATGCCGCCCGCTCCCGGTGATTCGCTGATCGCGGCGGGGAGCGCGATGCCGAACATGCCGTGGAGGAGTTCGTTAATGTATTCGCCCCAGCCGACGGCGACGGCCGCGACCGAGACGCCGTATTCGAGCATCAGACACCACCCGCAGATCCACGCGAACAGTTCGCCCATGGTTGCGTAGGTGTACGAGTAGGAGCTGCCGGAGACGGGGATGCTGCCCGCGAGTTCCGCGTAGGAAAGCGCGGAGAACAGTGCGGTGAACGCCGCGAGCACGAACGCGAGGACGACGGCGGGGCCGGCCTTGGGTGTCGCCTCGCCGAGGATGACGAAGATGCCCGTGCCCAGCGAGGCGCCGATGCTCAGTGCGGTGAGGTGCACCAGGCCCATCGACCGTGCGAGGCCGTGACCGGGTTCCTGGTCGTTGCGCGCGACGATCGCCTCGACCGATTTGCGGGCGCGCAGTGCGCTGGCCAGTCCCGGCGGGCGCGGAGAAATTTTGGTGATGTCCAACGTTGAGCTCCTGAGCGGTGGAGTGATGCGCACAACAATGAACGGGCGAGCCGTGACTGTCAACACATGTTTCCTAAACCGCTTGATGGTTTCCTAGCGGGAGGTGGGCCGGACGTCGTCCGGTAGTGCGGGGGCAAGAATCCACAGAACGGTCGCGGTGTCGTCGCCGAGTGCGCGGAAGCTGTGCGGCAACTGGGGCGAGAAGGTGAACGCGTCCCCGGTCGCGAGCGACACGTCCTCCCCGGCCCCCTGGCCGTTGAAGGAAATGCAGATCTCGCCCGAGACGACGTAGACGAAGGCGACGTCGACGGGCAGTTCGTACGTTTCCGAGCCGCTCCCGCCGCCGGGTTCGATCCGGCTCAGGAGCGACTGGACGCGGCGCTCGCCGAACGGGGTCAGCAGGAACTCGGCCATGCGCTCCCCGCCGAAGCTGATCGGCGGATAGGCGTCGGCGCGTACCACCTCACCTGCGGCGGAGCTCTCGAACAGCGACCCGACGGGAATGTTCAGCGCGGCGCAGATCCGCACCAGGGTCGCCACGGACGCGCTGGCGTGGTCGCGCTCGATCTTCGACAGGTAGCCCTTGGTGATGCCGCAGCTCGCGGCCAGTTCGTCGAGGGTGAGGCGCTGGGCCTGCCGGGCCGCCTTGAGCCGGGGGCCGATCCTGGGCGCGTCGACGCCCGACGCGCCTTCGGCTGCGAGCTCGTTCGCCATGCATCGATCCTTCGTTCGTGTCTCGTATAGGAAACAGGTGTTGACAAGAATGCGTTCCAAGGAAACGATACGACGAAGCCACGTCTCCGGCACACACCGAAGGATTCCGATGACTACAGACCACGACGCAATAAAGGGCCCCGTCGACGCGACCCGCACCCCGCGCTACGCCGAACCCAGCACGTTCGCCCGCCTCCCCCGGCTCGACGAGGTGTCCCGCGCCGACGTCACGGTGCTGGGTGTCCCGTTCGACTCCGGTGTGAGCTACCGTCCCGGCGCACGCTTCGGCCCCGGCCACATCCGCGCCGCGTCGAAACTGCTCCGCCCGTACAACCCCGCACTCGACGTGCACCCCTTCGGTGCCCAGCAGGTCGCCGACTTCGGCGACATCGGCGTCAATCCGTTCGACATCCAGGAAGCCCTGGCCACGGTCGACGGCGCCGTCACCGACCTCCGCAAGGACGGCTCGACCGTGCTGACGCTCGGCGGCGACCACACCATCGCCCTTCCGATCCTGCGTTCGCTCGCCCGCGACCACGGTCCGATCGCCGTCCTGCACTTCGACGCGCACCTCGACACGTGGGACACCTACTTCGGCGCCCCCTTCACGCACGGCACCCCGTTCCGGCGGGCCAGCGAGGAGGGGCTGATCGACCTCGAGCGGTCGCAGCACATCGGCATCCGCGGCCCGCTGTACAGCAAGAAGGACCTCGAGGACGACGCCGTTCTCGGCTTCCAGGTCATCCGCTCCGACGACTACGAGGTGGACGGCGTCGCCAGCATCGTCGAACGGATGCGTCGACGGCTCGACGGCGGTCCGGTCTACGTGTCCGTCGACATCGACGTCCTCGATCCCGCGCACGCGCCGGGCACCGGAACCCCCGAGGCCGGCGGCATGACGTCCCGCGAACTGCTGAACACGCTGCGCGGACTCGTCGGCCTGAATGTGGTCGGCGCCGACATCGTGGAGGTCGCCCCCGCGTACGACCATGCCGAGATCACCGGCATCGCGGCAGCGCACGTCGCGTACGAGCTGCTGTCGGTGCTCGCGATCAACGCGTCGTCGGCTTCCGGACGGGCAGGCCGCGGTGAGGCACTCCGGCAGGCGGCGTATGTGACGAAGTGAAGTCTGTTGCCACGTGCGGGCAGCGGGAAGACGTTACCCTCGGGCGCATGGCTATCGGGGTGAAGGTCCGAAGGTTCTCCAAGATCGCACCGCTACTGCTCGCCGGTGCACTCACGGCCGCGGTGCCGGGGCACGCCGTAGCCGAGCCCGTCCGAGGTCCGGACGTGGCCTCGTGGCAACACCCGGGCGGGTCGCCGATCGACTGGTTCTCCGTCCGCAACGCAGGCCACGACTTCGCGATGGTCAAGGCCACCGAGAGCCTCAACTACGTCAATCCGTACTTCGTCCAGGACTGCCTCGCCATGCGCGTCGCCGGCGTCGCCCGGGGTGCCTACCACTACGCAGACCCCACCCAGTCGCCCGAAGCACAGGCCGCCTTCTATTCGACGGTGGTCCTCGGCATCAACGGTCCGGGCGACATGCCCCCGGTCCTCGACCTCGAGCATTCCGCCGGACTGCCGCCCGCCGCGCTGATCGACTGGACGCACCGCTACCTCAACACGGTCCAACAGCTCACCGGCCGTCAGCCGATCATCTACACCTACCCGACCTTCTGGCGGACGGCGATGGCGAACACCAACGAGTTCGCCGGATATCCCCTGTGGATCGCCGACTACAACGGCCAGAACACCCCCGGCCCCCTCCCTGGCGGCTGGAGCAACTGGACGTTCTGGCAGTACACGAGCACCGGTCGCATTCCCGGCGTCAACGGCGACGTCGACCTCAACGTCTACAGCGGGGCACAGGGTGACTTCGCGCGGTACTCCAACAGCGCCTCACCCTTCGGCAGCTGAGGGCCGGCGGGCGCGATCAGCTGCAGGCCGGATTTCCGGGGAACGGGGGAACTCCGGCGCGGCATCCGACGTCGGTCACGGCGGTCAGTCGCTCGACCGGTTCGCGGATCTCGAGCGCCGGCAGGAGGCCGTCGTTCAGGAGAGCGTTCTTCGTCGCGGGTGCGGTGGCGTTCCCGTCCAGCGTTCTGCGTGCTCGCGCGAAGTTGACGAGTTCGTCGTACACCATCGACAACGCCGCCTCGGTCGTCTGGTCTTCTGGGTTCAGTCCGGCGAAGTCCACACCCGTCTCGTATTCGTGGCGGAGCGCGTGCGGACCCTGGTCGCAGGTGGGCTGATTCAGATCGATCCGGAAGTCCTGTCCGGCAGGACCCGGCGGCGTGATCGTGCCGGCGTCGGTGCACACGTGGTGCGAGATGCGGTCACCGAGAGCGTGAAGGTAGATACCGGTCCGTGCGTTCCAGGAATTCTCGCCGACCCACGAGTCGAACTGTGACGACAGGACGTTGTCGGTGATGACCTGCTGCCCGGTCATGTTGGTGAACGGGATGGCAGCCGGAGTCTCGAGGCTGTACGTGCCGTTGATCGGGACCGGATTCGCGTCTCCGTAACACGTTGCGCCCGTACCGTAGTCGCCGTTCGCGGAGGGATTCGTGAACCCTCCCGTGCACAGTGGCGCGTTGCTTCCCGGCCCGGCCATGGCCCACGTCCGCAGGTGCGTGAGCATGATCTCGTGCCGCGGATCGTCGACGTTCGGCTGCAACCCGTTGGGCAGGGGATCGGTCGGCCCGCGCAACGTGGGCAGGAAGTGGAAGAGGAACCCGCCGGTGTCGAAGTGGGTGCGCACCAGGCCGCTGATGTCCTTGGTGGTCAGCGCGTCGGCGCCGGCGGCAGGCCTGCCGAAGATGTCGCGTGGGATGAACGTGCCGAGGTCGGTCGCCTCGTCGTACGCCGCGATCCAGTACGCATCCTGTTCGGAGAAGCCGACGGTGCGGGCGATGATGTACGTCGAGTCCGAGTGCACGAGACTCCGTCCGCCGAGCGGGCGGCGCAACGTGACCCCGTAGCTGACGAAGGCCTCGGCGCCGCAGATCGGCGAGTTGGGATCGTCGAGTGGGCATTCGGGTGGCAGCGGAGCGCAATTGTGCGGCGGGGCACCGTCCTCGGTGTAGCAAATGTCCTCGGCAAATCCGTACACCGGTGGTGGTGACACGACGAAAGCGGCTGCGGTGAGCGTCAGCGCCACGATGGTTCCACCGGCTCTTCGAGCGAATCTTCTCATCGAGGTGCACCTTTCGGTGAGGACGAGTATTCCCACATTAACACCGGGGAATACGTGCGCGGACCGGATTTCGACGCGGGGTCGAAAGCGTCACCACCGGTGACTATTTCAGGACCCGATTCCTTGTTCCGTCCACACCAGCCACTTGTCGTTCACTGCACTCGTCAGGTCGATGCCGTGAATGCGGGCGAGCAACAGGGTCTGACAGAACACGTCGGAGACTTCCTGCCGGAAAGCCTCGTCCAGCTGTTCCGGCGATCGTCCCTTGTCCCGTGCCTGTCCTGTCGTCATCAGGAAGGCCTGGGTCGGCTCACCGACCTCTTCCTGCAGTTCGAGAAGAAACCAGATTGCATCACGCTCGATGCCGAACCTCGCGGCAGGTCGGCCAGCGCTTCTGTACACGCCGTTGCTCTGCCGCCTGCAGAGGTAGTGCAGGCTCGAAGATGGTCTCGCCGGTGCTCGTGGCCAGATCCGGAACGCCCACTGTCTGTGCCGCCATACGCGCAGCACCGAACGCCGAGAGATTGGTACCGCCGGAGCGGATCACTTTCCGGCGGCTTCCCCGGCGGCCCGCGTGCCCGATCGCTCTCATGAGCGGCGCAGCGCCAGCACGGGAATCGTCCGAATGCCCAGAGTTTTCTCAGCGTATCCGGCGAAGCCGGGATACCTACGAGCCTGCTCGGCGAAGATGCGATCCCGCTCGTCACCGGTCACCTCGGCGACGACGACAGGGTGCTGCTCGGTACCACGTTCGATCTCTGCCTGACCTGCGGTGACGAGGTTGTAGTACCAGTCGGGATTGGTCGGTGCGCCGGCCTTGGAAGCGAAGACATAGATCGTGTCCCGGTCTTGCTCGTCCGGTAAATACATCATCGGGCTCACCAGCTCGCGCCCGGTCTTGCGGCCCCGATGATGCACCAGCACCATCGGAGCACCCTCGAACGGGCCGCCCACTCGGCCCTGGTTAGCTCGGAATTCGGCGATGACGTTCGTGTTCCAGTCCTTGGGACTGCTCATGGTAATAACCTCTCCTCGTCCGGTGCAGGGTGCGGTCGGATTCTCTGGTCGCCCGGCGTGGTGTCGGATTCCTGTCTCACTCCGTCGGTCGGGCCGAACCTCCGCGGCTGCACGCTTGTCATCGTCAAATGTACTGACGGTCCGACTGATTCGGCTTCCGAACGCGCGCATGTGGGTCTCGAATATTCGGGCGAGCCTTGCTCACATCGCATCGACGAGGGTTTACTGCGCACAGGGGTTTGCCGATCCGGATCGGGCGAGGAGAGGAGAGGAGAACAACTCTCTTCCACTTTCAATGTATAGCGCACCCGGGGGCTTGCGGCAAGGCCCGGGTGGTGTCGCAGAATTACCGGCCTGACCCGGAACCTGCGGAAATGGGAGTCGTGAGTGCGCGCCGAAAATCTGAATCCACATCACCCAACTCGGATCGGAGCTGTTGACGTGAGACCCCTGACTGCCGGCGCTTTCGACCTTCCGGACCACCTCGCGCCCAAGGCCGACCCGGCGCTGATCGCCGGCGACGAGCGGCACTTCGCGGCGATCGAGGAGAGCCTCGAGCAGTCCATCGCCGATCTGTCCCGCCGCATCGACTCCGAGCGCAAGGCGCCCCGACGCCTGGGCCAGGAGGCGATGGAGCGGGACATGATGGTTCACGACCTGAGCGCTCAATTGCGCGCCCTGCGCCGATTCGGCCTGGACCTGTGTCTTGGGCACATCGTGGGTGCCCACGACTCCGAGCCGGTGTACATCGGACGCCTCGGTCTCATGGACGGCGCGGGCAATCAGTTGCTGGTCGACTGGCGGTCGCCCGCGGCCGAGCCGTTCTTCGGCGCCACCCACGCCAATCCGATGGGCCTGGCCAGCCGGCGCAGATACCGCTGGACCCGCGGCCGGATCAGCGACTACTGGGACGAGGTGTTCACCTCGGACGGGTTCGAAGGGAACGCTGCGCTCGACGACCAGTCCGCGTTCATCGCCAGCCTGGGCAGCAACCGGTCGGAGCGGATGCGTGACGTGCTGAGCACCATCGCGGCCGATCAGGACGCCATCATCCGCGCGGGATCCGGCGGCGCCCTCGTCGTCGACGGCGGTCCGGGTACAGGCAAGACCGTCGTCGCGCTGCACCGTGCCGCGTACCTGCTGTACTCCGACCCGCGGCTCCGTCACGGCGTGCTGTTCGTCGGCCCGCACGAGCCCTACCTGGCGTATGTCGCCGACGTGCTGCCCAGTCTCGGCGAGGAGGGTGTGCAGCTCTGCACGCTTGGGGACCTCGTCACCGAGGGTGCCACCGCCGGGATGGAGAAGGATCCGGAGGTGGCGCGGCTGAAGTCGTCGGCGGATCTGGTGAAGGCGATCGACGCGGCCGTGAAGTTCTACGAGGAGCCTCCCGCCAAGGGCATGACGGTCGCGACCGACTGGTCCGACATCTGGCTGAGCGCCGACGACTGGGCCGAGGCGTTCGAAGCGCCGGAGCCCGGGACCCCGCACAACGAAGCGCGCGAACAGATCTGGGAACTGCTGCTCACGATCCTGGTGGACAAGTACGACGGGGATGCTCCCGCGGCCCAGGTTCGGAAGTCGTTGCTGCAGAACGACGAACTGCGCGCGACCCTCGACAACGCGTGGACGATGATCGAGGCCGCCGATCTCGTCGGGGACCTGTGGTCGGTGCCCGCCTACCTGCGCAAGTGCGCGCCCTGGCTGAGCCCCGACGAGGTTCGCGCACTGCAGCGGGCGGACGCCCAGAACTGGACGGTGTCCGACCTGCCGCTCCTGGATGCGGCGCGGCAGCGGCTCGGGGACCCGGAGGCGTCGCTCCGGCAGCGCCGGTACAACGCCACCGTCGCCGCCGAACGCGCGCGGATGAGCACCGTCGTCGACGACCTCATCGCGGCCGACGACTCCGAGTTGCTCGTCATGTCGATGCTGCGTGGCCAGGACCTGCAGCAGTCCCTGGTCGACGAGACCGCCCTGCCGAGCGCCGACCCCGACCTGCTGGCCGGACCGTTCGCGCACGTCGTGGTGGACGAGGCCCAGGAACTCACGGACGCGGAGTGGCAGATGTTGCTGCTGCGCTGCCCGTCCCGCAGCTTCACCATCGTCGGCGACCGTGCCCAGGCCCGGCACGGATTCACGGAGTCGTGGCGCGAACGGCTCGCGCGGATCGGGTTGGACCGGATCGATCTGGCCGCGCTGAGCATCAACTACCGGACACCGGAAGAGGTGATGACGGAGGCCGAACCGGTGATCCGGGCCGTACTCCCGGACGCCAACGTGCCGACGTCCATCCGCAGCAGCGGCATCCCCGTCGTCCACGGCCCGGTGTCGGATCTGCGCGCGATCCTGGACACCTGGCTGGCGTCGAACACCGACGGGATCGCCTGCATCATAGGAGATCCGACGTTCCGGGCGACGTCGCGCATCCGGTCGCTGACGCCGGAGCTGGCGAAGGGGCTCGAGTTCGACCTCGTCGTGCTCGTCGACCCGGAGTCGTTCGGCGAGGGCATCGAAGGTGCCGTCGACCGCTATGTCGCCATGACCCGGGCGACCCAGCAACTCGTCGTCCTCACCAGCCGCTGACGCCGGAGACCGGATCGATCGGCGGCGGAAACGGGGTAGCCGCCGCCGAGTGCGGCCTGGGACGATGGCAGGTGCCCTACGAGAGGAGACGAACGATGACAGCGTCCGATCCACAGGTCACCACCCGCGAAGAATGGCTCGTCGCGCGGCGCGAACTGCTCGCGCAGGAGAAGGAGCTGACCCGCCACCGCGACCGGGTCAACGCCGCCCGGCGAGCGCTACCGATGGTAGAGATCACCGAGAACTACGAGTTCGACGGTCCCGGGGGCCGGGCCCGGCTGGTCGACCTGTTCGATGGCCGCGGCCAACTCCTGGTCTACCACTTCATGTTCGAACCCGACGCCGACGAGGGATGCCCGTCCTGCACATTCACGTTGGACAACGTCGGCGATCTCCACCACCTCTACGCCCGGGACACCTCGTTCGCGGCCGTGTCGCGCGCACCCTTGAACAAGCTCGAGCAGTACCGGCAGCGCATGGGCTGGCGCATCCCCTGGTACTCCTCGCTCGGGAGCGACTTCAACTACGACTTCCATGTCACCATCGACGCGTCGGTCGCGCCGGTCGAATACAACTACAAGGACGCGGCCGAGCTCGAGCGCATGGACCCGGCGTGGAGGGGCTGGTCCGGCGAGGAGCACGGTGTCAGCGCCTTTCTCCGCCAGGGCGAGCGCGTCTTCCACACCTATTCCGGCTACGCGCGCTCCACCGACATGCTCGTCGGCACCTACCACTGGCTCGACCTCACCGCCCGCGGCCGCCAGGAGGACTGGGAACCGGAACCGCGCCGCGGCGACGACCCGTTCATGAGTTGGCTGCGCCGCCACGACGAATACGAACCGGACGCCATCTCGGGAAAGAAGGTCCCCGACTGAACTACTTCAGTTCGTACCCCGCCGCCTGCAGCTCCAGATAGTCGCGCACCAGCAGGTGGGAACCGGGCGTGGACACCGCAGTCCACGGAATGTGCTTGGGCAGCTGTAGTGCCAGCGATTCGGGTACGGCTTCGCGGCACCTGATGCCCGCCCGGGCTCGCGGCGTCAGCGAGTTCCACCACGAGTCGAGCACGCACCGGCATTGGGCGAGGTATTCCGAGAGCGGCCCCTGGAGCATCGCCATCTGCGGAACCGGATCGGGTCCGCCGGTGATGCCCGCGACGCACGAGTCCCCGCACACAGCCATCACCTGCCCGATGAACTGCGGCGGCATGATGCCTTCGGGGTCTCGCAGCAGGGCGAGGCGCGCGCCGGCGGAGAGCGCTTCATACGCCGTCACGGGGTCGATGGCCTCGTCACCCATGCCACGAAGGTACCCGGCCGGGGCCGTCTCCTATCGGGAACAGTGATTTGTTCATTTCGCGGCGTAGTCACGCCAGGCGCGTTCCCATTGCCGGGTCAGGGCCGGGTAGACGAGGAGATGCCGGAACGGTGCGATGGCGGCCATGTAGAGCCGCCCGAACCGGCCGTTGGGCTTGACGAGGACGGTCATCCGCAGCCCGTAGTCTCCGTCCGCTCCCTGCACCCAGCCGAGATGCATCACGGTGTGCACGGTCTTGTTCGCCAGCTCGCGGGCGGCCTCCAGGTCGAGTTCGTAGACCGCTTTCAGCGGCATGCCCGCGTCGTCGGGGCCGCGGGGAGCGGCGCGGAGGTCGTCGGGCAGGCGGTCGCGGAGCGAGGTGACTCGTTCGCCGACGCCCGCCGACGGATCGTCCCAGCCGAACAGTTCGCCGAGCTTCCACCGGACGGCGAACAGGAACCGCACCACCCGGGGCTGTTTCGCGAGTCCGCCCGGCCCCGCATCGCGGCGAGCATTCTGGGGAAGTCGTCCGGTCCGGCGCCGGGAGTGCGGTACGACCACACGTCCTCGACGTCGAAGTCGCTGGTGAATTCGTGGATGCGCCAGGGCTGCTCGGTGTAGGTGGCCTCTGCTATTCGTGGCACTGTCGTCCCCGATCTATACGGCACCGTATATTTCATCTATACGGTACCGTACAAATTGACCGCGATCAATGGAGGTGGACCGATTCCCGCCGTCGCCCGCACCACACGAGACCGCTGGATAGAGGCCGGCCTCGACGCCCTCGCGCGGGGCGGACCGGACGCCGTCCGCATCGAGGCACTCGCCGCCGAACTCGGCGTGACGAAGGGCGGGTTCTACGGCTACTTCGACGGCAGGCCCGCGTTGCTCGCGGAAATGCTCGACGAGTGGGAACGCCGCTGCACCAAGGCCGTCATCGCCCAGGCCGACGCCGAAGGCGGCGACGCGGCCGAGCGGATCCGGCGCGTGGGTCAACTCACCTACTCGGAGGACCTGCACCGGATCGACCTCGCGATCCGGGCGTGGGCGCACCACGACCCGTCCGTCGCGGCACGCCTGCAGCGCATCGACAACGAGCGGATGCAGTTCCTGCGCACCATGTTCGGCACCTTCATCACCGACCCCGACGAGATCGAGGCGCGCAGCACCCTGATGTTCGGGCTCGCCATCGGCCGCCACTTCATCGTCGCCGACCACCCCGGATACACCAAACGCGAAGCCATCCGGCTCGCAGGGGAATTCCTCCTGCGCCCGTGACGCTCCCCTCGGCGCCGATCAGATCTCCGGCGGGGGCGGTGCCGACAGAATCATGGTCGGGTCGGTGCGCCGGAGGGCGTCGACGGCGGAGTCGCGGTCGCGGCGTTCGAGGGCGTCGACGAGATCTTCCATGACCTGGGCGAGTCCGTCCAGGTGCACGTCCGGTGCGGTGGCCTCGAGCACCGCGCGCAGGTAGGACACTCCGACGTCCATGATGCTCAGGTAGAGGGTGTCGAGGAGGATGCCCTTGCCGATGCCGGCGAGGTGGGCGTGCAGTTCCCAGCATGCCCACACGAAGTCGGACGTCGCCGCGGAGTTGCGGGCGCGGCGCACCTCCCACAGTCGCTCCGAGAACGTTTCCTGGTCGGCGAGCGTCATCTGCCGCAACGCCTCCTCGATCAGCAGGGGGGCGATCGCGTCTCGGATCTGGACGGCTTCGGCGAAGGCGGCGTGATCGCCGGCGGCGGCGCGGAACCACCCGTTCATCCGGGACAGCGGGGAGGGGTCGCAGGCGAAGATGCCGCCGCCCGGGCCCGGGCGTGAGGTGATGACGCCGCGGGCCTGCGCGAGTTTGATCGCCTCGTTCATGGTCCCGACCGAGAACCCGCAGATCTTCCGGAGATCGTCCTTGCTTCCGATGCGTTCACCGGCCAGTGCGCCGGCGGCGAGGCGGGCGATCTGACCGGCGGCCTGCTCCGCGCGCGAACCGCCGAGCGACACCTTGGATGGGAGATTCGCTGGGTGAGGCCACATTTCGCGCGAGTAGGCGGGGCCCTCGAAGTCCGCGACTTCGGGGGCGAGAACGTCCTCGTCGCCGTCGGTGCCGCTCATCGGTCTCCTCTCCGTTCGTGGGGGTCAGTATTGCATCGCTCTTGACAAGTGACCGCCTTCACATCACTCTATCAATTAATCATGATTATTTCTCGCCGCTCAGGTGCACGCGAACCGGCGACTCCCCCAGAAGCCTCACCAACCGAAGGACACACCATGACGATCACCGACACCGCCCCGCACACGACGTCGCCGGTTTCCGAGCGGGAACGCCTGGTCACCGCCGCGCGGGGGCTCGGCCCCCTGCTCCGCGAGAACGCGGCGCGCGCCGAGGCGGACCGCCGCGTACCGGAGGAGAACATCGCGGCGCTGCGCGAAGCCGGCCTGTTCGACATCACCAAACCCGCACGCTTCGGCGGGGCGCAGGAGGACTTCCGCACGTTCCTGGAGGTGTCGCTGGAACTCGGCCGGTCGTGCGGGTCCACGGCGTGGGTCACCACGCTGAGCAACGTGACGTCCTTCTTCGTCGGCGCCTATCCCGAGTCGGTGCAGCAGGACGTGCTCGGAGCGGATCCGCGCATCGCCACGTGCGGCGTGTTCACGCCGACCTCGACTTCGGTCCGGGTGGACGGCGGGTACCGGGTCACCGGGCGGTGGGGATTCGCGTCGGCGTCGCACCACGCGAGCTGGGCCAATGTCGGTATCCCCCTGACCAATGCCGACGGTGACGCCGTCGGGGCGGCGTCGGCGTGGATACCGATGACCGATCTGTCGATCGACAACACCTGGTACGTCGCGGGCATGTCCGGTTCCGGCAGCGACACCCTCGTCGCCGACGACGTCTTCGTCCCCGACGCCCGGATCCTGTCGGTCACCGACATGATGGAGGGGCGCACCGCCTCGGAGTTCCAGGACGAAACCCTGTACCACTCCTCGCTGGTTCCCGTCTTGGCCCTGGTGCTGGTCGGGCCCGTGCTGGGCATGGCTGAAGGCGCCTACGACGCGGTGCTGTCGACGCTGCAGAAGAACAAGCCGATCGCGTACTCGTACTACCAGCGGTCGATCGACGCACCCTCCACCCAACTGAATATGGCCGTTGCTCGCTCGCTGATCGATCAGGCCCGCCTGCTCGCGTTCCGCGGCGCAGACGAGATCGACGCCGCGGCCGCCGCAGGCCGGCAGATGCCGGTCGTCGAACGGGCACGGGCGCGGATGGACGCCGCGCAGGCGGCGAACCTGTGTCGCGAGGCGGTCGAACTTCTGCTCAACGTCAGCGGCGCCGGCAGCTTCGCGCAGGTCAACCCGCTGCAGCGGATCTGGCGCGACCTGGAAACCAGCTCTCGGCACGCCTTCATCAACCTGAACATCAACCAGGAGATCTACGGGCGCGCCCTGCTCGGCATCGACGAACAGGTATCCCCCTTCGTCTGAGTCCTCCCAGACACCATCCGGCACAAGGAATTCCCATGACACTGACACTCGAGCCCGCCTCACCCCGGATCGGCGCCTCCGAGGGCGACGCTCTCCGGCAACTCGCGCAGGGACTCCCGATCGCCCTCTCCGATGCCGCGGCGGGACGCGGATTCCTCGTCGTCGCCGCGGAACGGGCGTCCACCGCATCGGTGGCCTTCGCGATCCGTCACTCGTCCGGATTCCTGCAGATCGCGCTCTCTCGCCACCGGTGCGAGCAGTTGCTGCTTCCCCCGATGGACCCGTTCGAGGGCAGCGGCGATCGGATGTGTGTCGGCGTGGACGCCGTCCGCGGAACCGGAACCGGGATCTCCGCCGCAGACCGCGCCACCACGGCCCGCGCGCTGGTGGGTGCGGCGGCCCAGCCCGGTGACTTCACCAGACCCGGCCACCTCGTCCCGGTCTGCGTGGACCGCGCGGACGGCGCCCGTCCCGCCACGGCCGCGGCGATCGCACTGGACCTCTCCCGGCGAGCCGGGCTGCGGCCCGGAGCCCTGCTCGCCGAGTTGGTCGGACTGGCCGATCCCACCCGGATGATCAGCCGCCCCGAGTCCCTGGCGTTCGCCGACACCCACCACCTGCCCCTGCTCTCCGTTCACTGAACGGCCGCCCAGATCCGAAAAGGTGTTTCTCCCATGCCACTACACACCCTCACCCGCGTCACGATCGGCGTTCCGAACGTCGCCGAGACCGCTGCGTTCTACGACGATTTCGGTCTGACCCGCACCGCCCCGGCCGCCGGCGAGTCCGGCCGGACCGAGGCGGTCTCCTTCGCCACCCTCGACGGCGGCGACCAACTCGAACTGGTCCCCGTGCCCGACCGCCGCCGGCTGATCGGACTCGACGTCGCGGTCGACAACGCCGACGACCTGGACCGCATCACGCACAACCTGCAGCGACTGGACCTGCACCCGACCCGTTCCGAGACCGAACTGTC
Organism: Rhodococcus sp. USK10; assembly: GCF_019378875.1. Classification (NCBI taxonomy): domain Bacteria; kingdom Bacillati; phylum Actinomycetota; class Actinomycetes; order Mycobacteriales; family Nocardiaceae; genus Rhodococcus; species Rhodococcus sp. USK10. Next base: position 4,123,606 of record NZ_CP076048.1, on the reverse strand, counting down.
CGTCGTCGACCCCGGCACCGACGTCCGGGTCCGGGTGGCGATCGGCTCCCGAATCATCCAGACCCCGTTCGCTCTTCCCGCATACAACCTGCCCGGCAACATCGGACGCGACGCCGCCCGCGCCGACGCGATCGAGCGGACCGGCCGGGTCCGCCCCCGCAAACTCGGGCACGTCGTCATCGGCTCCACCGATCAGCCGGCGAGCGAACGGTTCTTCACCGAGGGCATCGGATTCAAGGTCAGCGACCGGGTTCCCGGCATGGCCGCGTTCCTGCGGTGCTCGACCGACCACCACAACGTCCTGGTGCAGGCGGCCCCGGTGACGATGCTCCACCACACCAGCTGGCAGGTCGACGACGTCGACGAGGTCGGCCGCGGCGCCACCACCATGCTGGACAAGGACCCGCAGCGCCACGTCTGGGGCCTCGGCCGCCACCACATCGGTTCCAACTTCTTCTGGTATCTGAAGGACCCCGCCGGGAATTTCAGCGAGTACTACTCCGACCTCGACTGCATCGTCGACGACCAGCTGTGGACGCCGCGGGACTGGGAAGGCGCACGTGCCCTGTACAACTGGGGACCGCCGCCCCCGCCGTCGTTCCTCGCGCCCGAAGACCTCGCCGAACTGATGACCGGAGTACACGGATGATTCCCGTACAGCCCACGGAAGAGAGGAACAGTCCGATGGACGCACACCAGTTCAAGAACTCCATGGCCACGGTCACCGGGCCCGTCGCCGTCGTCACCGCCCACCGCGACGGCATCCCGCACGGCACCACGGTCAGCTCACTCGCCTCCCTGAGCATGTCGCCGGCGATGATCACCGTCGCCCTCGACAACGGATCGGCGCTGCTCGCCATCGTGCGGGAGACCGGTACGTTCGGCGTCAACGTCCTCGCCGCCGGACAGCACGAGGCCGCCACCCGCTTCGCGAGCCGACACGACGACCGGTTCGCCGGTGTGGCATGGGAATTCGCCGACGGGCTGCCGCATCTCACCGGCAGCAGCGCGTGGCTGCGGTGCGACGTGACCGCGGAAATCCCGGGCGGCGACCACACCCTGCTCCTCGGAACGGTCCGCGACTGCTCGGCCACCGACGCCACGCCGCTGGTGTACAGCAGGCGGACCTTCGGCACCCACGCGGCACTGCCGGCGCTCGCGGGGGCCGCGTCATGACCGCGCGAGCCACGTGCCGGACGGCCCTGACCGGTGTCCGGGTCTTCGACGGGCACAGGCTGTCCGAGCCACGCACCGTCGTCGTCGACGGCGCGGTGATCGGCACCGACCCGGCCGGCGCCCGGATCGTCGACGCCGACGGGGCGGTGCTGTTGCCCGGGCTGATCGATGCCCACATCCACCTGCACGGACTCGACACCCTCGAACAGCTGTGCTCGTGGGGAGTGACCACCGGACTGGACATGGCCACCTGGCCGGCGTCGCTGGTGTCCTCACTGCGCGGCGTCGACGGGCTCACCGACATCCGCAGTCCGGGTATCCCGGTGATAGGTCCGGCCGGTCCGCACTCCCACTTCGGGATGCCCGCCGAGGCCCTCGTGCCCGACGGGGACGCCGCCGACCGGTTCGTCGCGGCACGAGTGGCGGAGGGAGCCGACTACGTCAAGATCGTCCTCGAAGCCCCCGGCGACGGTGGCCCCGACCCGGAGGTCGCGCGCGCCGTCGTGGAGGCCGCGCACCGTCTCGGTAAACTGGTTGTCGCACATGCATCCTCGACGGGAGCCTACGAATTGGCGCTCGACGTGGGTGCCGACGTCCTCACCCACATCCCGAACGGGGAACCGCTCGGCGACGACGTCGTGGCCCGGATGGTGAGTGGGCGCCGCGTCGCAGTGCCGACCCTGTCGATGATGCAGGCCCTCGCGACGCTGCGCGGGAATCCCGACGCGTTCACCGCCGCGTCCACCAGCGTGGCCGCTCTCCACCGGGCCGGTGTGCCCGTGCTGGCCGGCACGGACGCCGCGCTGCAACCCGGCCTGCCCCAACTCGTCACGCACGGCGAAAGCCTGCACCACGAACTCGAACTGCTCGTCGCCGCAGGCCTGTCGACGGTGGACGCGTTGCGTGCGGCGACGGTCCTGCCCGCCCGCCACTTCGGTCTCGACGACCGCGGGGCCGTCGAACCCGGTCTGCGTGCCGACCTGATCCTCGTCGACGGCGACCCCCTCGCCGACATCCGTGCCACCCGCAACATCGAACGAATCTGGTGCGGCGGTGTCGAACAAACCCCGGCCCATAGTGCCGCAACCGATGGGAGTACCCGTGCCTGACCCCTCGGACACTGCCGCGGTGATCGACGTCGTCCTCCGCGAGCGAGCCGGGCGCGACACCGCGCAATGGGACCGGATGCGTTCGGCATTCGCCCCCGACTCCCACGTCAGCCTCAGCTGGTTCACCGGAACCGGCGCCGAATTCGTCGACGCCTCGAAAACCATGCACGACCGGGGCAGCCGCGGCTTCCACATGGTCGGTGCGCCCAGCGTCGACATCGTCGGCGACCAGGCACTCGCGCACGAGGGAACCACGGTGCACGCGCGCGGAACCCTCGCCGGCGTCGAGCTGGACATCGCCTCGCACGGCCGGCTCTACCAGCGGCTGATCAAGACCGACGGGACTTGGCGCATCACCGATCTCACGATGCTCTACTACAAGGACGTCGTCTCCCCGGTGGACCCGGCCGCAGACGTGACCGCGTTGGCGGGCGTCGAGTTCCCCGTCGACCGCCCGTACAAATACCTCGCCGCGATCCTCGACGCCGCCGGATACACCATCGGCCCCGATCTGCCGGGCCCGGACCGCCCCGCGCTCGTCGACCAGTACCTTGCGGCCCACCACACTTGGCTTCACGAACCCCAGGGATAGGACCCCATGACCACCACTCCACGCATCGCACGCTTCGTCGCGGGAGTCGGCCTCGGAGGCCTGGGCCCGGCGGCCATCGCACTGACGATGAGCGTCGCACCGCACGACAAGCGGAACTTCCTCAACGGGGTGATGCTGACCGGACTTCCGGTCGGCGGCATCGTGGCGGCGCTCAGCGCGCTGGCCTTCCTCGAGGGCGGCGGCTGGCGGGCGGTGTTCCTCGTCGGTGGGGTGATCCCGCTGCTGGCCGTCGTGCCGATCGGCGCGGCGAAGCTGCGGACGTGGGCGCCGGACGGCGCCGTCGCGACCACCGCGTCCCGGCGGAACGTGGGCGTCTCGCTGCGCACGCTGCTCGGTGACGGTGGCGCACGGGCCCTCGCCGGTTTCGTCGTGGTCACCGGTTGCTGCCAGGTCCTGTCCTACGGACTGCTCACCTGGTTACCGCAGATCATGAAGTCGTCCGGGTACTCCCTCGGCTCGTCGCTGGTGTTCGTGATCGTCTTCAGCATCGGGGCGATGGCTGGCAGCGCGTCCGGTTCCCGGGCCGCGGACCAGATAGGCGGGCGCCGCGTCACCATCGCAGGCTTCGCGATCGGCGGCGTGTGCGGGCCGATTCTCGGCGGAGTTCTCGCGGGACTCCCTGCACTGGTGAACTTCTCGGTGTTCGCGGGCATCGCCGCGTTCGCGTCGCTGCTCAGTCTCGCCGTTCTCACCAGCCGACACCACGAGCCCGCGCCGATTAACACGACCGTACCGGTCTGAGAACCCCCCTTCCCGAAAACTACGCAAGGAGTACAGACATGAGGATCGCCAACATCGACGGACGGCTCGCCCTCGCGGCCGGGACCGGCTATATCGACGTCGAACAGGCCAGTGGCGGCGCGTTCGGAGCAGACCCGCAGGCCGTCTACGACGTCTGGGCTGAGTTCACGAACTGGGCGGCACGCCTGGACACCAGCGGCCACCCGGTGATCGGGGTGACCGAACAGACGCTGTGGGGTCCGCCGGTGCCCCGGCCGCGGCAGGTGTTCGCCATCGGCCTCAACTACCACGATCACGCCGCCGAGTCGGGGCTCGAAAGTCCTGTCGTTCCCCCGGTGTTCACCAAATTCCCCACCAGCCTCACCGGACACGACCAGCCCGTCGCCCTGCCCGCCGACACCGTCGACTGGGAGGTCGAACTCGTCGCGGTCATCGGCACCCGATGCGACTACGTCGACGCCGCCGACGCGTGGGACCACATCGCCGGCATGACCGTCGGCCAGGACCTGTCCGAACGGGGGCTGCAACTGGCCGGACCGGCACCGCAGTTCTCCCTCGGCAAGTCGTACCGCGGTTTCGCGCCCACCGGACCCGAATTGGTGACCGTCGACGAACTGCCCGACCCGGACGATCTCGAGATCGGCTGCGCACTCGACGGCGGCGAGGTCCTCCAGAAGGGCCGCACCTCGGACCTGATCTTCAGCGTCCCCCAACTGGTCGCACACTTGTCGGCGGTGTGCCCGCTGCTGCCCGGCGACCTGATCTTCACCGGCACCCCCTCGGGTGTCGGCGGAGCACGCAAGCCACCGAAGTTCCTGCGGCCCGGCGACGTCCTCACCAGTTGGATCGAAGGCGTCGGGACCCTCCGCAACACCATGACCGCGCCCTGACCTCACCCACGAGCATCGCAAGGACTGGGATGAACACCCTTTCGCCCACCACCGGCACTGCGCCGGAACCGATCTGGACACCGGACCCCGAGCGGGCGGCGCGGGCACGGATCACCGAGTTCGCCGACTTCGCCGCCGCCCGCACCGGTGCGGCCTACCTGGACTACCACGACCTCTGGAACTTCTCCGTCGAGGAACCGCCCGCCTTCTGGTCGGCGGTGTGGGACTTCTTCGACATCACCGCCGACGGCGACGCGGGAGAGGTGCTTACGGATGCCGCCATGCCCGGTGCCCGGTGGTTCCCCGGGACCCGGCTGAACTACACCGAACACGCCCTGCGCCATGGTGACTCACCCGAGGCCGCGATCATCTCCATCGCCGAGGACGGCGTCACCACCGAGGTCAGCTGGACGCAACTGCGCCGGCAGGTCGCCGCCGTCGCGGCGTGGCTGCGCGAGCAGGGTGTCGGGGTGGGCGACCGTGTCGTCGGGTATCTGCCCAACACGTTCCACGCCGTCGTCGCGTTCCTGGCGACCGCCGGGATCGGAGCGGTGTGGTCCGCCTGCGGCCAGGACTACGGGGCGTCGGGTGCCGCGTCCCGGTTCGCCCAACTCGACCCGGTCATCCTCGTCGCCGCCGACGGATACCGGTGGAACGGTCGCGTTCACGACCGCCGCGGTGACGTCGCCGACCTTGTCCGGCAACTGCCCACCCTCCGCAGCACGGTGCACGTCACCGTACTCGGACTGCCTCTCGACGTCGACGACGCGCAGCACGTGCCCTGGGACGAGGTGACTGCCGTCGACGCCGAACGAGACTTCGTGCGCGTCGATTTCGATGCGCCCCTGTGGGTGCTGTTCTCCTCGGGTACGACCGGACTGCCGAAGGGGATCGTGCACGGACACGGCGGCGTGATCCTCGACCACCACAAACTGCTGGGATTGCACAACGACCTTCGGGCCGGGGAGCGGCTCTTCTGGTACACCACCCCCAACTGGATGATGTGGAACATGGTCGTCTCGGGTCTTCTGGTCGGCGCCACCATCGTCCTCTACGACGGCAGTCCCGCCCACCCGGATCCGCAGCGGCTGTGGGACATCGCCGCCGAGCACCGCGTCAGCGTCCTCGGGCTGAGTCCGGGCTACCTGCTCGGTTGCGCGAAGGCCGGTCTCGAACCCGGCCGCGACCTCGACCTGCGCGCGCTGCGACTCATCGGATCCACGGGTGCACCCCTGCCGCCGCAGTCCTATCAGTGGGTCCGCGATCACGTCGGGGACCGCGTGCAGGTCGCCTCGACCAGCGGTGGCACCGATGTCGTCAGTGGCTTCGCGGGCAGCGCCCCCACGACCGCGGTGTGGCCGGGCGAGATCTCCGCACCGCTGCTGGGGGTGGCGCTCGCCGCGTGGGATGCCGACGGCACTCCGGTCGTCGACGAGGTCGGGGAACTCGTCGTCACCACACCGATGCCGTCGATGCCGATCTACTTCTGGAACGACCCCGACGGCACGCGCTATCGCGACGCGTACTTCGGCACGTACCCCGGCGTCTGGCGACACGGGGACTGGGTCACCGTCACCGCACGCGGCAGCGTCGTCATCTCCGGCCGGTCCGATTCCACCCTCAACCGGCAGGGAGTGCGCCTGGGCAGCGCAGACATCTACGACGTCGTCGAGGATCTCCCGGAGATCCGGGAGGCGCTGGTGATCGGTGCCGAACTCGCCGACGGCGGCTACTGGATGCCGCTGTTCGTGGTCCTCGCCGACGAGACCGACCTCGACGAGGACCTTCGCGAGCGCATCGTCACCGCCGTCCGGACCCAGGCCTCTCCGCGCCACGTCCCCGACGAGATCATCGCCGTCCCCGCCATCCCGCACACCCGCACCGGCAAGAAACTCGAGGTGCCGATCAAACGGCTGCTGCAGGGCGCACCGATAGAGAAGGTCGTCGGCAGCGACACCGTCGACGACTCCGCATCCCTGCAGTACTTCACCCGGTTCGTTCCCCGAAAGGTGCAGTCGTGACTTCCGGCGCGCCGGCACTGGTCGACGTGCACGCGCATTTCGTCACCGACCGCTACGTCACCGCGGCCCGCGCCGCCGGACACCACCAGCCCGACGGCATGCCGGGCTGGCCGAGTTGGAGCGTCGCCGACCACCTCGCCCTGATGGACGAGGTCGGCATCGGCACCGCGATGCTGTCCGTGTCGTCACCCGGGACGCACTTCGGTGACGACCGCGCCGCCCGGGGCCTCACCCGCGAGGTCAACGAGTATGCCGCGGACCTCGTGCGCCGGCACCCCGGACGGTTCGGTCATTTCGCGAGCCTGCCCCTGCCCGACGTCGACGGTGTGCTTGCCGAAATCGGCTATGCGCTCGATGTTCTGGGCTCCGACGGGGTCGCGGTCGAAACGAACGCCCACGGCCTCTATCTCGGCGACACCCGGTTCGACCCGGTCTGGGCCGAACTCGACCGTCGCCGGGCCGTCGTCTTCGTGCACCCCACCTCGCCGCCTGGGTACGAGGCGGTGTCGCTGGGACGGCCCCGGCCGATGCTCGAGTTTGTCTTCGACTCCGCCCGAGCGGTTAGCGACCTGGTGTTCACCGGCGTCCTGCTGCGGTACCCGAACATCGAATGGGTCTTCACCCACGGCGGCGGCGCCCTGCCGTTGCTCGCCGACCGGATGGAACTGTTCCGTGGGCTGCTCCCGGGACACGACCCGAGTGTCCCGCCGGTGCCGGATCAGCTGCGCCGGCTGTGGTTCGACCTGGCCGGCACCCCGCTCCCTCACCAGATTCCCGCCCTGACTGCCGCATTCGGATCCGACCGTGTTCTCTACGGCAGCGACTACTGCTGGACCCCCGCATCCGAAACGGCCCGGCAGCTCGCGTCCGTCGACAGCTGGCGCGCGGTGACCACCGACAATGCCCACCGGTTGTTCCCTCGGCTCGCCGCCCACCCCTGAAAAATGAAGTGCCCGCACACGGGCGGCCGAGTAGTCTGCGTGGGCATGGCACGGGATGAGCGCGGTGTGATCGACCAGAGTGAGGACTTCGCTGCCTGGTACAACGAGGTGGTGTTCAAGGCCGGGCTCGTGGACCGCGGTCCGGCCAAGGGCACCATGGTGATCCGGCCGTACGGCTACCGGCTGTGGGAGCTGCTGCAGTCCGAACTGGACCGCCGCATCAAGGACACCGGTCACGAGAATGCATACTTCCCGTTGCTGATTCCGGAGAGTTACCTCGGCCGGGAAGCGGAACACGTCGAAGGCTTTTCCCCGGTACTGGCGGTCGTCACCCACGCCGGGGGGAAGAAACTCGAAGAACCCTTGGTGGTGCGGCCGACGTCGGAGACGATCATCGGCGAGATGATGGCCAAATGGATCAGCTCGTACCGCGACCTGCCGCTGTTGTTGAACCAGTGGGCGAACGTCGTGCGGTGGGAGCTGCGGCCACGAATGTTTCTCCGCACCACAGAATTTCTGTGGCAGGAGGGTCATACCGCGCACGCCGACGAGGCCGCCGCCCGCAGCGAGACGATGCTCGCGCTCGACCTGTATCACGAGGTGGCGCGGGAGTGGGCCGCGATTCCGGTCGTCCCGGGTGAGAAGACACCCGGTGAACGGTTCGCCGGCGCGGTGGCGACGTACACGATCGAGGGCATGATGCGGGACGGCCGGGCGCTCCAATCCGGCACGTCGCATTACATGGGCACCAACTTCGCGTCGGCGTTCGACATCCGCTACACCACTGAGGGAGGTCGAGAAAAGCTGTGTCACACGACGTCCTGGGGGATGAGCACCCGGATGATCGGGGGCATCGTCATGACCCACGGCGACGACAAGGGTCTGGTGCTGCCGCCGCGGCTGGCACCGTACCAGGTGGTGATCGTGCCGATCACCCGTGGCGGCACCCCGGCCGTCGAGGACGCGGCCGAAGACCTGGCACGCCGTCTCAGAACTGCGGGTGTGCGTACCCACGTCGATGCCCGCCCCCACCTGACCCCTGGGTACAAATACAACGAGTGGGAGTTGCGCGGGGTCCCGGTCCGGCTCGAACTCGGCCCGCGAGATCTGAAGGCGGGCACCGCGATGATGGTGAAGCGTCTCGGCGACGACGGTAAGCAGGCCGTGCCGATCGACTCCCTGCCCGACACCCTGCCGGGGGTCCTGGACGACTTCCAGGATTTTCTGCTCGCTCGTGCGACTGCGTTCCGCGACAGCCACACTCGGACAGTCGACGACTGGGAGCAGTTCGCCGACGCGGTGTCGACGGGGTGGGCACTCGCACTGCACTGCGGGAGCGCCACCTGCGAGGAAGGCATCAAGTCCCGCACCGCTGCCACCCCACGGTGTGTGCCCCGGGACGGCGAACCGGAGGCGGGGGTGTGCGTGCGGTGCGGGGCGGCGTCGGCGTACGGGAAGCGGGTGGTCTTCGGTCGCGCCTATTGAGGGGTGCCGATCAGCACCCCTCGGGGGACTATTCGCATGGCGGGCACTCGAAGGACGCTGGGGCTCGGAAAACCGACCACTCGACCGAATGGAACCCCCGCATGCCCCGCATCATCGGCACCACCGTCCGCGACACGCACGAACACGATCCGCCGGGCCTCGTCTCGCCCGCCGTCGAATCCGCCCCGAAACCGGCCCGTCACCACTGGACCTTCGCGCGGATCGGCCTGTACATGCTGCTCGCGTCCCTGCCGCTACTGGCGATCTCCGCGCAGGTGTTCGGCGTCGTGCCGATGAACACCACCGGTGCGCTGGTGATCATTCCGCTCGCAACCTCCCTCGCCGTGCTGTGCGTGTTCGCTCCGCACCCGATCGACCGCATCGTCGGCCACGGCCTCGGCTGGGGAATGTTCGCGTGTCTGGCCTATGACGTCTTCCGCCTCGACACCGTGTATCTGCTCGGTCTGTGGGGCGACTTCATCCCGAAAATGGGCACCTGGCTCCATTCGGGAACGGACACCCGGACTGGCGCGATCGTCGGATACCTGTGGCGCTACTTCGGCGACGGCGGCGGAATCGGCATCGCGTTCTTCCTCGTCGCCCTCGCGCTCGGCCTCCAGCATCGGTCCAGTCGCACCGTTCTCCTCGCGTTCGTGACGTTCGCGGTGTTCCCGGTCTGGGCCGGGCTGATCGGCACGGTCGCGCTGTCGGACCGCGGTCAGCGCGACATGTTCCCGCTGACGCCGACGACGATCACCCTGTCGCTGATCGGGCACCTGATCTTCGGCCTGGTGCTGGGCCTCGGCTTCCTGCGGGCCCGGGGTCGCCTCGCGCAGCACTGGCCCTGGCCGCCGCTGCTCCCCGTCCGCTCCCGCTGACCCGCACGTGAGTGGCAAAGCGTGCCCGGGCACACTTTGCCACTCACCTGGGGGTGAGGTGCGGATCCGTCGCCTTCCGGCCCACGGCCACGGACGCGAGCATCAGCAGCGCCGCCCCCGCGAAACAGGCGGCGTAGCCGATGTGCGGGGCGAGGAGTGAGATGACGAACGGGACGGCGAAGCCGATGTAGATCAGGCAGTAGAACGCCGCCACCGTCTGCGCGAGTTCGTCTTCCGGCGACAGCTTCTCGACGGATGCGAGACCGGAACCGAGCAGGATCCCGTAGCAGGATCCGAGGAGGAAGGCCGCGACGACGATCGCGACCACCGGCAGCGCACCGCCGGTATAGGCGGCCACGGTCGCGGCGCCGAAACCGAGCACCCCGAGCACGATGCCGACCCGGATCCCGGTGGCGTCGTCCCGCTGCGACCACCGTTTGGCCCACGGCTGGATCACCGCCCCGGTGATCAGGGTCAGTGCCGCGACGAGACCGGTGAACGCCACCGAGGTGGAGCGCAGTGACTCGGACACGAGCGGCGGAAGTGTCGCGAACGACACGGTTGCCACCCCGAACACCCACGGCGCCCAGGGCGCGATGCCCCACCGGAACCGGGAGGTCGCGAGCGCCGACAGGGGCTTGGCGACGAGGTCCGTCGCGCGGACCCGCGCATCGGGCACCGACCACACCAGTGCCAGGGCGCCGGCCATCAACACGATGTGCACCAGATACGGGAGCAGTTCCGGCGCGGGGAGCCACTGCGCGATCACGCCGGCGAACAGCGCGCCGCAGCCGAATCCCGCGGACAGCGACATGGCGGCGCGGCGCGCACCCGCCCCGGCCGGCGAAGTGGAGCTGAGTTCCTTCATCCAGGCGGTGCCGGCGCCGAACGCCATGCCGGACGCGAGTCCGGCCAGCACCCGTCCCAGGTAGAGCAGGTCGGGGACGGCGGCTCCCGCGATCAGGACGAGGGAGGAGACGATGCCGACGGGGATCATCGGACGGATCACCGCTCGCCGGCCGAACCGGTCGGACACGCGCCCGAAGTACAGCAGCGCAGGGATCAGCCCGACGACATACGACGCGAGCATCGCGGTGAACGAACCGCTCCCGAGACCGAGATGATCGCGGTAGACCAGCTGCATCGGGGCGAACTGGTTGGCTCCCCAGCTGACCGCGAACAGCGCGACGGCAAGGCGGACCCAGGGCGAGAGCATCATCCGATCCTCCCAGAGCCGGTAGCGCGGCGAAGTATCAACTCTTCACAGGTCGGGCGCCGTATTCCTGTGAACAGTGGCCGTGTGCGGCGGGTCCGGGGATGTCTAGCGTCGACCCCTGAGCACGAGCCGAGGAGGACATGTGTGGGGTAACGACGGCAGCTGGGTCGGCTCGGACGCGCGGACGATTGCCCGCGCCGTGGCGAGCCGGGAGGTATCCGCGAGCCAGGTGCTCGACGATCACCTGGCGCACATCAAGGCCCGCAACCCGCAGTTGAACGCCGTCGTCACAGTCGCCGAGGACCAGGCGATCCGGGCCGCCGACGACCTCGATACCAGGATCGGCCGAGGTGAGGACGTCGGTCCGCTGGCCGGGGTCCCGTTCACGGTGAAGGACCTGATCGCGACCGCGGGTGTCCGGACGACGGCGGGATCACGCGCGCTCGAGCACAACGTGCCTTCTGTCGACGCCCCCGCGGTGGCCGCGATGAGGGCGGCCGGCGCGATCCTCGTCGGCAAGACGAACACCCCGGAGTTCGGGGCCAGCGGTCTCACGCACAACGACCTGTTCGGGTACACCGTGAACCCGCTCCGGCCCGACGGCGTACCCCGCTCGCCCGGCGGTTCGAGCGGCGGCGAGGCGGCGGCGATCGCGTCCGGGATGAGCGTGGTCGGTCTCGGTACCGACTTCGGCGGGTCGGTGCGCTGGCCCGCGCACTGCACGGGACTGCGGTCGGTCCGCCCGACCGTCGGCCGGGTCGACCCCGACGGCCAGTATCCCGGTGTCCCGTCGGGCGATCACCTGCTGACCAATCCGGCGACCATGCACGGCACGCTGCAGACGATCGGTCCGATGGCGCGGACGCTGGACGACGCGGCCCTCGTGCTGCGGGTGCTCTCGTCCCGGCAATACCGGTGGACCGACCCGGGCACGGTGGACCTCCCACGTCTCGACGTCACGTGGGCACCCGGTGAGGGGACCGTCCCGGTGGACGAGGAGATCGTCGCGGCCGTCGCCGGTGTCGCCCGGCAACTCGGTGCCCGCCCGTATCGGGGTGCGGCGCTGGCGGAGGGGAACGACCTGTTCGGGACGTTGCGGTCCGTCGAAACTCACACCGACATCGAAGAACTCGGCACCGGCTTCGGGGCGAACATCACCGCGATGCTCGCCGACGGGCGGGACGTGGACCGCCGGTCGGTCGAGCGGCTGTGGGCGCGGCGATCGGAACTGGTGCACCGGTTGCTCGGCGAGATGGGGGACGTCCTCGTCCTTCCCGTCGCCTCGATTCCGGCGCCGCCGCTCGGCGAAGAACTGTTCGACGTCGGTGGGCAGTCGCTCACGTGGGCTCAGGCCCTGGCGAGTTGCCGCGCGATCAGTGTGACGGGTCTGCCGTCCGTCGTCGTTCCGGTGGGAATCACGAAGTCGGGGTTGCCGATCGGCGTGCAGGTCGTCGCGCGGCCGTGGTGCGAGCACGTCGCGCTGGCCGTGGCCGCCCGGTTGTGAGGCGGCCACGACCCGCGTGACCTCAGATCACCCGGTCCCGCCGGAGGCCCTCGATGTCTGCTTCGCTCAGCCCGAATTCGCCCAGCACCTCCGCCGTGTCCTGCCCCAGCACCATCGGCGGCGCATTCCGGATCGGCAGGGTTTCCTCGTCGACCCAGAACGGGCTCCGGACCAGCGGCACCTCACCGCCGTCCGGGGTGGCCACGGGCTGCACCATCTTCAGCGCCTGCACCTGCGGGTCGGCGAACGCCTGATCGATCGTGTGGACGGGACCGCACGGGATGCCCGCCGCGCGACTCAGCGTCACCCATTCGGCGGCCGGCCGCACGGACAGCAGTTCGAGCAGTTCCTTGGTGAGCTGGTCCCGGTGCGCGAGTCGTGACTGGCCGGTGCGGTATTCGGGCCGTTCGGCGAGGGCGGGATCCCCGAGAACCTGGCACAGCGAGTCCCAGTGCTTGTCCGAGCCGGTCGCGATGATGATCGGGAAATCGGCGGTGTCGAACGTGCCGTACGGCGTGATCGTCGGGTGCGTGTTCCCGTTCGGCTCCGCGACCCTTCCGGTGCTCAGGTAGTCCTGCGCCTGGAACGACATGATCGACAGCGCCGATTCGAGCAGCGACGTCTGCACGTGATGACCCGCACCGTCCCGACCCCGGGCCACGAGCGCCGCCGTGATGCCCAGCGCCGCATAGATACCGGACACCGTGTCGATGATCGGGATCCCGACGCGCATCGGCGTGTGGTCGCCGGCGCCGGTCACCGACATCAGCCCCGACATGCCCTGCGCGACCTGATCGAGGCCCGGTGAGAACTGCTCGGGACCGGTCGGCCCGAAACCGCTGACACTCATGACGATCACGCCGGGGTTGTCCTCGGCGAGCGACTCCTGGTCGAGTCCCATCTCCGCGAGGACGCCGGGACGGAAGTTCTCCACGATGACGTCCACGCCGACGGCGATGCGGCGCAGCAGTTTCCGGCCCTGTTCATTACGCATGTCGAGAGCGACCGAACGTTTGCCGCGGTTGACGGAGGTGAAGTACAGGCTGTCGCTGCCGTCGAACGGCGGCCACTGCCGGGAACTGTCGCCACCGGAACGGGTCTCGACCTTGATGATGTCGGCGCCGAAGTCCGACAGCAGTGCCGTGCACAGCGGTCCGGCGAGGGCCCGCGTGAGGTCGAGGACCCGGATCCCGCTGAGCAACTGGTTCATGGTGGATCCTCGGTTCTCTGTGAAGGAAGGGGGACCGTCCGAGAATTGCGGACTCGCCGGTCGATAGCGATGGCGAGAATGCACAAGCGGCCGCTGGGGATTTCGGCGCATTGTGTGCCGCGACGGCAGGTCACCGCCGGTTAGCGTGAGCTACCCGAAGAAGCACCCGAGGAGGACGAGACGATGCGCGACATCCTGACGGGCCTGGAATCGTGGTTCGACCGCGGCGAGACGTTCGCGCTCGCGACGGTGGTGCGCACCTGGAAGTCGTCCCCGCGGGCGCCGGGCGCGGCGATGGCCGTGTCGGAATCCGGTGAGGTCCTCGGAAGTGTGTCCGGTGGGTGCGTCGAGAGCACGCTGTACGAGACGGCGCGGGACGTGCTGGCCGACGGGCGGAGCCGCACCGAGGTGTTCTGTGTGGCCGACGACGACGCGATCGGGGTCGGACTGACGTGCGGCGGCACCATCGAGGTGTTCGTCCAGCGCATCGGGCGGCACGACTTCCCGGGTTTCGCGGACGCGGCGCGGCGCATCCGCGGCGGCGAATCGATCGCCGTCGTGACGGAGACCGGCGACGGATCACGAACCCGGCGCTGCGTGATCACCGGCGACGGGCCGGTGGGCGACCTCGACCTGAACGCCGCAGACGTCGACAGCGTTCGCCGGCGGCTCGACGCCGGTGAGTCGCTGGTGTATCAGCTGCAGTCGGAGACGGTGTGCATGGTCGAGATCTTCGCGCCGCCACCGCGGATGTACATCTTCGGCGCCATCGACTTCGCCGCGGCCATGTGCACGCTGGGCGCGTTCGCCGGCTACCACGTCACGGTGATCGACGCCCGCGCCGTGTTCGCGACGCGCGCCCGGTTCCCGGACGCCGACGACGTCGTCGTGATGTGGCCGCACCGGTTCCTCGAGACCGCGCCGGTCGACCGCCGGACCGTGCTGGCCGTGCTCACCCACGACGAGAAGTTCGATATTCCGCTGCTGGAACTGGCCCTGCGATCGGACGCGGCGTACGTCGGCGCGATGGGCAGCCGGGCCACGCACGAGCGCCGCGTCGCGCTGCTGCGCGAACAGGGGACGACCGCGGCGGAGCTGGCGCGGTTGCATTCACCGATCGGCCTCGACCTGGGTGCCCGCACCCCCGAGGAGACGGCGGTGTCGATCCTCGCCGAGATGATGAAGACGACCCGGCAGGCGTCGGGCCTCGAACTCCAGCAGCTCAGCGGACCGATCCACCGTGACGCGCCCGCCGGCACGGGCCGACCGCTCGAGTGCACCGCGTGAGCGACGTTTGACGGGTATTCGGGTCGCGACTTAAGGTCAGGCTTTCGCGCCATTCGGGGCGAGTGTCGGATCAGGTGAGCAGGGTGTTGCAGTGACGACGAGGGATGCCGGTAGTTCCGCTCCCGGGTTCCGCGCAGCCGCCGACACCGGCAACGGGCCTGGTCCGGGCGTTGCGCCGCAACCGCTCGCCGAGGTGCTGGCGTCCGATCTGCTCGTCTCCCCGACCCTCGTCGCCGGCCAGAGCGGCACCTCGCGTGAGGTGACGAACATCGCCGTGATGGCGGTGCCGGGCATCGGACCGTGGCTCCGGCCCGGGCAGTTGCTGATCACCACGACCGCGGTTCTCGGCCGGCTGGTCGAGCCGATCGACGCGTTTCTCGCCCGGCTCGACCGGCGAGGCGTCGCGGGGCTCGCCGTACGCCTGGACGACCCCACCGCGGAGCTGCCGGCCGAGATGTCCGATGCGGCCGAAGAACTCGGGCTTCCGGTCGTCGTGGTCGCGGAGCTGTACCCGCAGGCACACCCGCTGGCGGCTGCTCTCGCAGAGTCGTCGGCCCGGCAGGTCGACGCCGTGTTCGAGGCGGACCGGTTGCGGAAAGTGCTCGTCGACGTCGTGATGGCGGGCGGCGGGTTCGCCGAACTGTCCGTCGCCGTCGCCCGTGAACTGGGCGGGGCGGTGCTGATCACGACACCCGACGGACGTCAGTTGTGCCGGGCGGGCGACGAGTCGGAACTGAGCCGGCTGGCGTCGAGTGCAGCGCTCGACTCCACCGGGCGGGTCCGCACCGATTCCACGGAGGGTGGGCTCGGCCTGCACCGGCTGGGCGACGAGTCCATCGCGGTGTCAGCGATTTCGGCCAACGGCATCGACCACGGGCGGCTGGTGCACTTCACCACCGGGCACCCGCTGCGCAGCGAGGACCTGTACCTCGTCGAGCAGGCAGCCGCGGTGTGCGCCCTGGTGGTGGCCCGCGAACTGGTCGTCTCCTCGGTGGAGGAGAAGCACCGCGCGAACTTCGTGCGCGACCTGCTGCTCGGACGCGGCGGCGAACACGAGCACGTGGTCGCGCACGCCAAGACGTTCGGCTGGGACCTGGACCGGCCGGTGGTGGTCGTGGTGATCGAACCGGATCCGGTCGGCGAGGACGAACCGTCGATGCCCACCCGGATGCCGCTCGTCGAACGGCAGGCGCGGGCCTTCACCAGCGCCGTCGCGGGCCGCGACCAGGGCGCCGCCGTCACCGCGCTGGCGACGGAGACGGTGATCCTGATGGGTGTCGGTACCGACACGATGAACCTCGTCCACGAACTCGTCGCCACCGTGCGCGGCGCCGGCGGCGGTGGTCGCCGCGCGTTCGGGGTGGGCGTGTCCCGGCCGACGGACTCGGTGGACGGCATCCCCGCCCTCTACGGTCAGGCCCGGACCGCGCTGAAGGTGGGACGGCAGATCACCGGCGCCTGGGCGGTGACGCATTTCGACGACCTCGGCGTCTACCGGCTGCTGAGCCTCGTCGAGGACGACCGCGAACTCGAATCGTTCGCGAGCGAGACGCTGCGCGAACTGACGGCCGACACAGCCGAGGCGCAGGACATGCGGCGCACCCTCGAGGTGCTGCTCGCCACCAACATCAACATCGCCGAAACCGCACGTCAACTCCACTTTCACTACAACACCCTGCGGTACCGGGTGGTGAAGCTGGAGAAGATGCTCGGGTCGTTCACCGATCACCCCGAATTGCGTCTCGACCTGTCGCTCGCCCTCAAGATCATGGCGATGCGCGGCATCAATTCCTAAAGTTGCCAATTTCGCCGGGCACGCCCTGGCAGATTCTTCTCACGCCGGGTGGCTGACGCTGTAATAACGTTTCCCTCCTATCGAGGTGTAACTGTGACGTGCGGCACATCGCCAGAAGCGGGCCGCCGGCACCCCTGCACCGACACCTGTCTGAAAGGTCCCCCTATGCCTATCTGGACACTGCACGGAGATGGCAAGACCATCGCACCCGGGGAGGTCGTCACCCCCAGCGAACGGCTCAGCTGGGGCCGCACGATCGGACTCGGCGGGCAGCACGTGGTCTCGATGTTCGGCGCCACGTTCGTCTTCCCGATCATCATGGGCCTCAATCCTCAACTGGCCGTGATGATGTCGGGTTTCTGCACGCTCTTCTTCCTGCTCGTCGTCAAGGGCCGGATTCCCAGCTACCTGGGGACGTCGGCCGCATTCGTCGGCGGCATCGCTGCCATCCGCGCCCAGGGCGGCACGTCGGCGCAGGTGACGGGCGCGATCCTGGTGTCGGGTCTCGTGCTCGCCGGGATCGGCGTGCTCATCCACTTCCTCGGCGGCGGGGTGGTGTTCAAGATCCTGCCGCCCGTGGTCACCGGCGCCGTCGTCATGCTGATCGGGTTCAACCTGGCCCCGGTCGTGGCCGGTACGTACTGGCCCCAGGACCAGTGGGTCGCGCTGACCGTGATGGTCGTGCTGGTGGTGGCGAGCGTCGCACTCCGCGGGTTCCTCGGCAGGGTCGCGATCTTCCTGACCCTGCTCTTCGGGTACGTGCTGTCGTGGGTGCTCGACCTGACGACCGGCATGATCACGTCGTACGACCCGGTCGCCGGCGCGGTGACCGAACACTTCCGCGTCAACTGGGACGGCGTCTCCTCCGCGTCGTGGATCGGTCTTCCGCCGTTCTCCGACGAGGCGAACGGCATCGTGGGCATCCACGCGCCGTCGTTCAGTCTCACGTTCATCGTCCTCGTGCTGCCCGGTGTCATCGCCCTGATCGCGGAGAACGCCGGACACGTCAAGGCTGTCGCGGAGATCACCAAGACCGACCTCGACCCGATGATGGGACGCGCCCTGATCGGCGACGGCCTGGCCACCACCATTGCGACCAGCGTCGGCGGATCCCCCACGACGACGTACGCGGAGAACATCGGCGTCATGGCCGCGACCAAGGTGTACTCGACCGCCGCGTACGCCGCGGCCGGGGTGATCGCGATGCTGCTGGGCTTCTCCCCCAAGTTCGGTGCCGTCATCTCCGCGACCCCCGGCGGGGTGCTCGGCGGAATCACGGTGGTGCTCTACGGGATCATCGGCCTGCTCGGCGCGAAGATCTGGAAGGAGAACGGCGTCGACTTCGGCAATCCGCTCAACCTGATGCCCATCGCGGCCGGCCTGATCATCGCGATCGGTGACGTGGAGCTGACGTTCAGCGACAGCTTCTCCCTCAGCGGCATCGCGCTCGGCACGATCGTGGTGATCGGGATGTACCACCTGTGCCGCGTCATCGCCCCGAAGGACGCCGACAATGCCGACGACGCCGGCACCGGCCGTCACCACCCGAAGCCGACCACGGACGACGGAACGGTCCCGGATCGGGTCGGTCAGCTCACGTGATCTGCCAGCGTCAGCACGTGAGTTTTGTCACTAGTTCACGAAACGTCGAGCGTACGATACGGGCAGGATCTGAGGAATGAAACCGTCGCCACTGACTTATCACCGACCTCGGTCGATCGACGAGGCCTGTCAGATTCTCGCGGACGTGGCACACGAGGGCAAGGTGCTCGCTGGCGGGCAGTCGCTGATCCCGCTGCTCTCGATGCGGTTGGCCGCGCCTGCGCACCTCGTCGACATCGGGTCGATCCCCCGGCTGGACGCGGTGTCGTCCTCGCGTGACCTCGGTGTCACGTTCGACGCCCTGACCACGCACTCGATGTTGGAAGCCGACCGCGGCGCCGCACAGGTGCAGCCGCTGATCGGCCGCGGGCTGCGTCTCGTCGCGCACCCGACCATCCGCAACCGCGGCACGACGGTCGGGTCCATCGTGCACGCCGACCCGTCCGCGGAGATGCCGGCCGTGCTCGCGCTGCTCGGGGGCTCGATCACCGTGCGGTCGGTGCGCGGGGTCCGGGAGATCCGGTCGACCGACCTGTTCGCCGGGCCGCTCGAAAGCACACTCGAGGCGGACGAGATCGCGACGAGTGTGACGGTCCCGGCCGCCGAGCCCGGTGTCGGGACGGCGATCGACGAGATCGCCCGCAGGCACGGCGACTACGCACTCGTCGGGGTCGCCGCCCAGGTGCGAGTCGAGGACGGTGCGGTGGCCGAGGCCCGGATGACGTACGTGTCGGCCGGCGAACTCGGTGAGGTCGTCGACTACACGGAGATACTGCAGGGTGCGTCCGCGACCGACGACCGGGACCCGTTGTGGCGGAATCTGTCCGAGTTCGCGCGGGAACGGATCGACACCGAACCGGACATCCACGCCACGGCGCGGTACCGGTCGCAGTTGGTCGCGGCCCTGACCGCCCGGGTGGGGTTCGCGGCCGCGCAGGATGCAGTGCTCGACGGTGCCGCCGTGCACGTGTCGGCGGGAGGAAGGTGACCATGACAAAGGCGCAGCGCAGCATCGACGATCAACTCGCCGAACTGCAGGAAGATACCGGTGAACAGCACGTCGCGGTGACGTTCACGCTCAACGCGGTGACGCAGACGGTGCTGCTGCCGTCGCGGACGCTCGCGTCCGACGCGATCCGGCATCATCTGCGGCAGACGGGAACGCACGTCGGCTGCGAGCACGGCGTGTGCGGCGCGTGCACCGTGCTGCTCGACGGCAAGCCGGTGCGGTCGTGCCTGGTGCTCGCGGCAAGCCTCGAGGGCCGGGAGGTCACCACCGTCGAGGGTCTCGTCGAACCCGACGGCACCCTGCACCCGGTGCAGCAGGCGTTCATCGACTGCCACGGGCTGCAGTGCGGGTTCTGCACTCCCGGGTTCGTCACGACCATCGCCGCGTTCCTCGAGGAGAACGATTCGCCCACCCGCGAGGAGGCCACCGACGCGATCGCGGGCAACCTCTGCCGGTGCACCGGATACCAGAACATCAGGGCCGCCGTGCTGCGCGCCGCGGAGATCAAGCGCGAGCGTTCGGGCGAGTTCCCGCTCGGCAAGGACGACGAGTCGTCGCGGGCCTCGCTCGACCCGAAGGTCAGGGGCACGACCAACCCCGTCGGCGGAAGGGCAGGCCGAGCATGAGCGTCACGAAACCCCGCACCGCGCCGGCAGGCACGACGCACACCGGCCGGGACACCGCCGAATCCGAGAAGCTGTTCGGCAAACCGATTCCCCGCACCGAGGACGCCCGGCTGCTGTCCGGCAACGGCCGCTACCTCGACGACCTCGGCCACAACGCGCTCATCGCCGCGTTCGTCCGATCACCACACGCGCACGCCCGGATCACCGGGATCGACATCGACGCCGCCCTGGATCTGCCCGGCGTGCACGCGATCTACACGTACGACGACCTCGTCGACGACTCCCCGGAGATGGCCGAGAACCTGCCCCTCCTGATCCCGCACCCGGCGATCACCGCCCCGCGCAACGGATATCCGCTCGCCAAGGACGAGGTGAATCACGTTGGTGAGGCGATCGCGATGGTGGTCGCCGACAGCCGGTACATCGCCGAGGACGCGTGCGCCAAGATCGACGTCACGTACGAGATGCTCCCGCCGGTCGTGGGCATCGACGTGGCGCGGCAGGCGGACAATGCCGTGCACGCCGACGTCCCCGACAACGTCGCGGCGCACCTGCAGCACGGGTTCGGCGACGTGGATGCGGAACTGGCGAACGCACCGCACCGGCTCACCCTGAACCTCGAGATCGAACGGTCGGCGTCGATGCCGATGGAGGGCAAGGGCGTCTACGCGCGCTGGGACACCGACGAGCAGGCGCTCACGTTCTGGACGTCGACTCAGACGTCGACGTCGGCCCGCGCCGCGATTGCGGCCCGGCTGAAGATGGCGCACAACAAGGTCCACTGCATCGCACCGGACGTCGGTGGCGGCTTCGGCGTCAAGATCGTCCACCCGTGGCCGGAGGAGGTCATGGTCACCTGGGCCGCGCGGCAGCTCGGGACGGCCGGCATCTCGAGCGAGGTCAAATGGGTCGAGGACCGGCGTGAGCACTTCGTCTCCAGCGCGCACGAACGCGGCCAGATCCAGGAGGTGACGGTCGGATTCGACGACGACGGCACCCTCCTCGCGTTCGACTTCACGTTCTGGCACGACAACGGCGCCTACCTGCCGTACGGCATCATCGTCATGCTGAACACGTCGACGCAGGTGCTCGGGCCGTACAAGCCGAAATCGTTTCGGGTGGACGCATATTCGCTGTACACGAACACCGTCATCGTGACGCCCTACCGTGGCGCCGGGCGCCCGCAGGCCGTGTTCGCGATGGAGCGGGCGATGGACGCGATCGCGAAGTATCTCGGCAAGGACGTCATCGAGGTCCGCGAGCACAACTTCATCCGGCCCGAGGAGATGCCGTACGACTTCCATCTCACGTTCCAGGACGGCCGCCCGCTGATCTACGACACCGGCAACTACCAGGCCGGGATCGACAAGCTCAAGAAGCTCATCGACTGGGACGGGTTCGCCGAGTACAAGAAACAGGCGAAGGCCGAGGGCCGGGCCGTGGGCATCGGGATCGGCGCCTACGTGGAGGGAACCGGGCCGGGCCCGTACGAGGGCGCCCACGTCCTCGTCGAAACATCCGGGAAGGTGAAGGCCGCAACGGGTCTGACCACCCAGGGGCAGGGTCACCAGACGGCGTTCGCGCAGATCGTCGCGGACGACCTCGGCGTGCCGGTCACCGACGTCGAGATCGTCACCGGCGACACGCGCCGATTCGGTTATGCCGTGGGCACGTTCGCGTCCCGCGGCGCCGTGATGTCGGGTTCGGCGTTCCACGTGGCCGCGCAGATGGTGGCGGACAAGGCCCGCAAGATCGCCGGGGACGCGCTGAACCTCGATCCCGCCGAACTGGAACTTCGCGGTGGGCACGTGTGCAAGATCGGCACGCTGCCCGGCGCCGAGGGCACGTCCATCTCGCTGGGCGTGGTCGCCGTGCTGTCGAACCCGCTGCGGTACGCGTTCGACGACGCGTCGCGGCAGGCCACCGGATTCGCGAAAGCCGACACGGACATGACGATTCCGCCGGTCCGGGAAGGTGAACAACCCGGACTCGAGGCCACCGGCTACTACTCGCCCCCGACGTCGACGTTCGCGTCGGGCGTCCACGCGGCGATCGTCGAAACCGATCCGGTGACGGCGGAGATCCACGTCCGGCGGTACGCCGTCATCCACGACTGCGGCAACGTCATCAACCCGCGGATCGTCGAGGGCCAGGTCATGGGCGCGGTCGCGCAGGGGGTCGGCGGCGCGCTGTACGAGAAGATCGTCTACGACGAGCACGGCCAGATGCTGAACGCGTCGTACATGGACTTCCTGATGCCGTTCGTCACCGAGATGCCGGACTCGCTCGAGATGGACCACACCGTCACCCCGTCCGGTCTCAATCCCCTCGGCATGAAGGGCGCGGGCGAGGCGGGCGTGATTCCGACGTCCGCCGTCATCGCCGCCGCGATCGAGGACGCGGAAGGCATCCCGATCACATCCATGCCGATATCCCCTTCGGAGTTGTTCGAGCTTCGCCTCGCGCACGCGTCGTCACAGAGCAAGGAGAACGAATGAGAATCGCAGGCACCGCCCTACTGACTGCACCGCCGGAGGCCGTGTACGACAACCTGCAGGACGGAAAGGTCCTCGCGGCCACCATTCCCGGGGTGCAGTCCCTCGAGCAGGTCAGCGACAACCATTACAAGTTGTCCATCACCGCGGGCGTCGCATCCATCAAGGGCACCTATGACGGCGAAGTGATTCTGTCGCAGCAGAATCGGCCCCAGTCGTTCGTGATGACGGCGTCCGGCGCCGGTGCGCCCGGCACCGTCAAGGCCGACGTGACGGTGCGGCTCGAGGAACGCGACGGCGGCACCCTGCTCAGCTACGACGCGGACGCCGTCGTCGGCGGCATGGTCGGCGGCGTCGGGCAGCGGATGATCACCGGGGTCGCGAAGAAGATGGCCGGGGTGTTCTTCAAGGGCATCGACGGCGTCATCGCCAACGGCATCCCACCGGCCGAGGTCGCCGCCGCGGCGGGCGAGGCCCCGGCGGTCGCCGGCGTCGCGCAAGCAGCCCCGGTCCCCGCAGCGGCCGCGGCCCGGCTGCGGGCACCCGAGGCGGCGTCCACGGCAACCGTTCTCGCGTCGGCCGCACTGGGCGCCGGCATCGCCCTCGCCGGTGTTCTCGTGGGCGGCATCCTCGTGCGGGGCACCTGCTCGAAGTAACCCGCGCACACTTTCGACACGGCACCCCGAACCGCCCGGTTCGGGGTGCCGTCGTCTGTCCGGGGCGGGCAGCGCCGAACGGAGACCGCCGAGTTCGGCGATATGTGACAAAGAAACCGGGCGGCGGAAACGGTGCAATTGCCTTACAGAGACGAGCCCAGGAGGAATCGTGGAATCCAGGAAGATTCGGGTCGGTATCGACACCGGCGGAACGTTCACCGACGTCGTGGCTGTGGACGAGGAGTCCGGAGCCGTCGTCACCACCAAGACCCCCTCGACGCCTGCCGACCCGGCGCAGGGATTCCTCACCGGAATCGAGAAGGTGCTCGCCAAGCTCGGCGAGACCGGCGACGCGATCGGCGCCGTCAGCCACGGCACCACCGTCGCCACCAACAAACTCCTCGAAGGCAAGGTCGAGAACCTCGGGTTCATCACCACCGAGGGGTACGAGCACGTCCTCGAGATCGCCCGGCAGTCCGTCCCCGACGGCTACGGCAACTCCTACTTCTGGGTCAAGCCCGACCGTATCGTCCCCGCCGACCGCGTCCGCACCATCGGCGGCCGGCTCGCGTTCGACGGCAGCGAGATCCGCCCCCTCGTCGAGGACGACGTCCGTCAGGCCGCCCGCTTCTTCGCCGACCGCGGCATCCGCACCATCGGCGTGTGCCTGATGCACTCCTACGCCAACCCGAGTCACGAGCGCCGCGTCCGGGATCTCCTGCTCGAGGAATACCCCGAGGCGACGGTGAGCATCTCCAGCCAGGTGCTGCGCGAGTACCGCGAATACGAGCGGTCCATCACCACGCTCGTCGACGCGGCCGTGAAGCCGAACATCCGCAACTACGTGAACAACATCGCGAACCGGCTGCGCGAATTCTCGTCCGACGAGGGCGAGGCCCGCGACATCCCGTTCTACGTGATGAAGTCGAACGGCGGCGTGCTCTCCGCGAAGGAGGTCGTGCACCAGCCGATCACGACGGTGCTGTCCGGCCCGGCGGCAGGCGCGCTCGGTGCCGCGCTCATCGCGAGCGTCGCCGGCGTCGAGCAGGTCCTCACGTGCGACGGCGGCGGAACGTCGACCGACGTCACCGTCGTGGTCCGTGGTGAGCCTGCGCTCACCACCGAGGGCCGGGTGGGGGCGTACCCGTCGAAGATCCCGATGATCGACGTCGTCACCGTCGGCGCCGGCGGCGGCTCCATCGCCTGGCAGACCCCCGAGGGCACGCTGCGCGTCGGACCGCAGTCGGCGGGCGCCGACCCCGGCCCCCTCTGCTACGGCAAGGGCGGCAGCGAGCCGACCATCACCGACGCCCACGTGCTGCTCGGCCGCATCCCACCCCACCTGCTCGGCGGCGAGATCCCCCTCGACACCGAACTGGCCCGCAAGGGCGTCGAGCAGCTCGCCCACCAGCTGAAGCTCGACTTCGAGGCCTGCGCCACCGGCATCCTCGAGGTGTCGGCGTGGAACCAGGCCAACGCGCTGCGGCAGATCACGGTCAAGCGCGGCCTCGACGTCCGCGACTTCACTCTCGTCACGTTCGGCGGCTCCGGTTCGCTGCTCGCCTGCCGGCTCGTCGACATCCTCGGCCTCAAGGACGTCCTCGTGCCGCTGAATCCGGGCAACGTGTCCGCGTTCGGACTGCTCACCGTCGACGTCCGCAACGACTACGTGCAGACCCACGTCTGCCGGCACGACCGGCTGGAGATCGCCGAACTGCAGTCGGGGCTGGACGCGCTCGCCGCGGAGGCGGAAATTGCACTCGCCGACGAGGGGTTCGGCGAGGCGGAGCGCAAGTACGCGCGTTCGGCCGACCTGCGCTACCTCGGCCAGGCGTTCGAGGTGCGGGTGCCGGTCGGCGACGGTCCCGTCACCTCTGAGCTGATGGACGAGGCCGCGGAGCGGTTCCACCAGGCGCACAAGGAGCTGTACGGGTACGACTTCCGCGGCGACCCGCACCAGCACGTCGAGTGGGTCAACCTGCGCGTCAGCGGCATCGGCCCGATCAAGCGCCCGACGCTGAAGGAGATCGCGGCCGGGACCGGAGCCGAGTCCGCCGTGACCGGCACCCGTCCGGCGTACTTCGACGAATGGGTCACCACCCAGGTCTACGACCGGGCCAAGCTCGGCGCGGGCGACGTGCTCGAGGGCCCGGCGGTGATTGAGGAATTCAGCTCCACCATCCCCGTGCACCCCGGATTCCGGGCACGGATCGACACCTTCGGAAACATCCGCATCACCAAGATCGCCGACTCGAACGGAGCGAACCGATGACCGTCACCACCGAACCCGTTGCAGTGCAGCCGGTCAAGCCCTACCGGCTGACCCCGGTCGACGGTACGACGCCCGACCCGGTGCTGGTGGAGATCGTCGCCGGCTACCTCGCCAGCGTCGAGATGGAGGTCGAGACGTCCATCTCGCGGACCTCCCGCTCCCCGATGATCCGCGACGCGCACGACTTCCGCGCCGGCATCCACGACCGCAACCTCCGGAAACTTACGGGCCGTTCGTATTCGGCGCTGGTGCACCCGGTGGCGCGGGACTTCCCGCTCGACACCATGAAGCCCGGCGACGTCTACTTCCACAACGACGTCTACCTGTCCGAAGGCGGCATCGGGCACCTCCCCGACCTCTGCGTCACCGTCCCGGTGTTCGCGACCCGGCCGGGCGAGACGGAACCGTCCGTCGTCGCGTTCGTGCAGGCGTTCGGCCACCACGACGACATCGGCGGCTGCTGCCCGGGATCGATGCCGTCCGGCGCGACCACCGTGTACGAGGAGGGGCTGATGGTCCCGCCGATCAAGCTGTGGGATCAGGGCGTGCCCAACGAGGCCGCGCTGCGCATCATGACCCGCAACTCGCGGATGCCCGACGCGCTGGCCGCCGACCTCGACGCCGAATGCTCGGCCTGCCTGATGGGCGCCCGGCGTCTCACCGAACTGTTCGAGCGGTACGGCTGCGACACCGTCGAGGCGTGCTTCGACGCGATGATGGACGCGACCACCGAGACGTACCGGCGGGAGATCCTCAGCAAGATCCCGAAGGGCGAGTACACGTGGGAGGACTACGCCGAACACGACGGCGTCGACGAGCCCATGCTGCACCGGCAGCGGATCACGCTCACCAAGACCGGACCGGAGGACGAGGGCGGCGAACGCCTCATCCTCGACTTCAACGGCACCGGCCCGCAGGCGAAGGGCCCGATCAACCACTGCGGTGACTACGCCGACGGCAACTTCCTCATCAAGTGGCTCGCACCGATCCTGCGCAACCTCGCCGACAGTCCCGAGCGGATGGCGGAACTCGACGTCAACGAGGGCGTCGTGCCGTTGATCGAGATGAAGTTCCCGGAGAAGGGCACGCTGATCACGCCGATCTTCCCGGCGCCGACCAACGCCCGCACGTTCGTGATCCTGCGGCTGCTCGGCGTGCTCGCCGGCGTCGTCGCGAAGGCCGTAGACGGCAACATGCCCGCCGACCAGGAGACCATCCGCTACACCGGGGTGTACGGCGAGGACTTCGACGGGCACTCGTACCTGATGCGGGAGGTGCTCGGCGGCGGCTCGGGCGGCAGGCACTACGCGGACGGTGAGGACACCATTCACGTCGTTCCCGACTCACGGAACCTGCCGACCGAGTTCACCGAGAGCCGGTTCCCGTTCATCGTCGAAAAGCTGGGCCTGGCGAAGGACTCCGGCGGCGCCGGACGCTACCGCGGCGGCCTGGGCTACGAGAAGCACATCCGGATGCTCAAGGACGCCAACTTCATGTCCATCGCCGACCGCTCGATCCTCTCCTGCTGGGGAGTCAAGGGCGGCAAGGCCGGACGGCCCTTCTCCGTGGTCCTCGACCCGGGCGGCCCGAACGAGCGCGAGTTCGACGCGCTGACCGACGCCGAGCCGATCAAGGCCGGTGAGGTGGTGCGGATCCGCACCACCGGTGGCGGCGGCTGGGGCGACCCCCTCGACCGTCCGATCGAGGAAGTCGTCCGGGACGTGCTGTGGGGCAAGGTGTCCGCGGAGGGTGCCCGCGCCGACTACGGTGTGGTGCTGACGTCGTCGGCCGGGGAACCGGTCGCGGACGCCGACGCCACCGAGGCGCTGCGCGAGCAGATGCGCGGCAGCCGCGGCCTGGACGAGCCGTTCTTCGACCGCGGTCCCGGTTACGAACGACTCTCCGGCGGTGCGAAGTTCGCCGAGTTCGACTTCATCGACCGGTGATCCGATGACGGAGTCATTCTCCCGCGGCGCCGGCATCGCCGTCGTCGGCGCCGCGGGGAAGACCGGAGCCGCCGTCGTGGCGGCGCTCGACGGACTCGCCGACGTTCGCCGGGTGGTGCACACCGCCCGGCGTTCCGGCGATCACGCCGTCGACCTCGAGACCGGGGCGGGACTGGACGAGGCGCTGTCGGGGTGCCGGGGCGTGTACTTCATCGCCCCGAATGTGCATCCCGACGAGCCGGCCCTCGTGCGCCGGGTTCTCACGGCCGCCGCCGACGCGGGTGTCGAGCATTTCGTCTACCACTCGGTCGCGTGGCCGTACACCCCGGCGATGCCGCACCACGTCGACAAGGCGCGGTGCGAGGACGAACTCAGGACGTTCGGCGGGCTCCGGTGGACGGTCCTGCAGCCGTGCGCCTATGCGGAGAACTTCGCCGCGGTGCTGGACGGTTCGGCGACGACCGTCGAATTGCCCTACAGCCCCGACACGAGGTTCTCGTTCGTCGCACTCGCGGACGTCGCGGAGGTGGCCGCGCGAGTGCTGATGGAGGGCCCGGACATCCACCACGGCGCCACCTACGAACTCGGCGGCCCGGAAGCGCTCAGCGTGCGGGACCTCTGCGACCAGGTGAGCGGTCCGGTGTCGGTGAAGCAGGTGTCCGTCGACGAGTGGATGTCGCGGCACGGGCAGTCGCTGTCCGACGACGGTCGCGCCCGGTTGTCCGCGATGTTCGAGTTCTACGACCGGCACGGCTTCACCGCGGGCAATGCTGTGTTCGAGTCGCTGCTGGGCCGCCCACCCATGTGAGCGGCAAAGCGTGCCGGGGCACACTTTGCCACTCACCTGGGGTCAGACGCCGATCCGGCCGCCCGACTTCCAGACCGCGACGACGGCGGGACGCGGCTGGGTGTCGCCGCCGTCGGGCCAGTGCGACGCCGGGTTGTCGGCGCTCGCGCCGTCCAGTTCACCCGGGTGCTGCACGCACACCGTGACCCGCTCCTCGCCGACGATCGGACCGCACGTCTCGGCGCCCTTCGGGACGGTCAGGAACTGCTTGGTCGCCCCGCGGTTCGGGCCGTCGAGGACGACGCTGAACAGGCCGTCGTTCGACTTCAGCGCGTTGCCGTCGGTGGAGATCCACAGGTTGCCGTGCGGGTCGAACGCCAGGTTGTCGGGGCAGGAGATCGGGCTGACGCTCGCCTTGTCGAACCCGCCGAAGTAGGTGTCGGCGGCCGTCGGGTCGCCGCATACGAGCAGCAGATTCCAGGTGAACGCGGTGCCGGCGTGGTCGTCGGTGAGTTCGAGGACCTGGCCGTTCTTGTTGTTGTTCCGCGGGTTGGCCTCGTCGGCCGCCGCTGCGCCGTCGACGCCGCGCTTGGTGTTGTTGGTCAGCGCCACGTACACCTTGCCGGTGGTCGGGCTGGGCTCGAAGTCCTCCGGGCGGTCCATCTTGGTGGCACCGACCTTGTCGCCGGCCTGACGGGTGAACACCGCCACCTCCTCGGCGCTCATGCCGTCGACGAGCGACTCGCCGCGGCCGTCCTCACCGGTGCGCAGCAGCGGAATCCACTCCCCGGTGCCGTCGAACGTGCCGCTCGACGGCAGCGCCCCCGACCCGTCGATCTCGTCCGCGGAGCTGCCGGCGAACTTCGCCACGTACAGCGTGCCCGCGTCGAGCAGCGTCATGTTGTTGCGGACGGCGGCCTGGCTGTTGCCGTCCATCATCTTCCGGCTGGAGACGAATTTGTACATGTAGTCGAAGCGTTCGTCGTCGCCGCTGTACGCCACGACGGTGCCGTCGTCGGTGACGTGGATGGTGGCGGCCTCGTGCTTGAACCGGCCCAGCGCCGTGTGCTTGACGGGTGCCGACGACGCGTCCCACGGGTTGACCTCGACGACCCAGCCGAAGCGGTTGACTTCGTTCGGCTCCTGGGCGAG
This sequence comes from Rhodococcus sp. USK10, assembly GCF_019378875.1. Taxonomy (NCBI): domain Bacteria; kingdom Bacillati; phylum Actinomycetota; class Actinomycetes; order Mycobacteriales; family Nocardiaceae; genus Rhodococcus; species Rhodococcus sp. USK10. The sequence continues at coordinate 4,094,195 of NZ_CP076048.1, read as the reverse complement.
GTCGAAACGCTTGTCGAATCGCTCCCACTTGCGTTCGGATGCAGCGCCTTCCACGCCGTACCGCTTCAGTCGCGCGGCGACGGCGGGGTCGGTGACCAGTTCGGCGTTCGCGAAGTACTGGTTGAAGTTCTCCTCCCCCGACAGCACCGTGCCCCACGGGGTGACGCCGCCGGAACAGTTGTTGAGCGTGCCGAGCACCTTCGTGCCCGTCGGGTCCGCGGACGTCTTCAGGAAGTCGCTGCCCGCGGCGGGACCGGTGACGACGAATTCCGTCGTCGCCGTGATGCGCCGGTTGTACGGACCGAAGTCGGGAGTGAGCGCGCCCGAGCCGGATTCGCCCTTCACCTGCACCACGGACAGTCCGTGGGCGGCGAGCGCGGTCTGGAACTGCTCCGGCGACGGGTTCTCGGCGTCGTATCCCTTGAACATGAACGGCTCGGTGGTGTACTCGTGGTTGACCACCAGCAGGAAGGTGTTCGGCTGCCCCTCGACCGGCAGCAGTCCGGCGAAGTCGTTGTTGAACCCGAACTGCTGCGCCTGCGCCTGGGCGGTCTGGTTGTCGAAGTCGAATGCGGGTGCCCCGGGCAGCACCGGGTCGCCCCAGCGGATCACGACGGCCTGCTCGTACCCCTCGGGGACGACGACGGCGTCCTCGGTGTTGGGGGCGACGGCGCCGAAGTTCGTTCCCGCCGGGGTTGCGCCGTCCGAACCACCCGTGCCGGAAACGCTTCCGCTGCCGGAGTCGTCGGAGCAGGCCGCCAGTGCGCTACCCGCGCCGACGGCGAGGACGGCCATCCCCGTCCCGCGCAGCATCCCGCGCCGCGACAGGGCGGTGCGGGCGATGTCACGGAAGTACTCGCCCTGCGAGGTGTTGGGCACGTCGTGGGAGCACGCGTTTCCGCACTTGTACTGGCAGGTGACGGAGGCGCGTGAGGACGCGCCGTCATGGTTGACGAACAGTGCGAGGGGTTTCAAACTCACCGTGGCTCCCGATTCGAATGCGGACAACTCCGGCACCGTAGAAGTTGCAAGCGAGGGAAAGGGAACGTAGGTGTGAACGCGCGGACAACGAGGCGACCCTAAGTCTGGAGTAATTTACGTCTAGCCAGCAGCCCGGACGGCGTGCACGATGGATAGATGGACGCCGTCGATGCGCTGCGGGAAATTGCGTTCTGGCTCGAGCGTTCGCGCGACGAGGGACCCAGGATCGGCGCCTTCCGCCGGGCGGCCGATGTGATCGAGTTGTCGACCGCCGAGGAGCGGGAAGCCCTGGCGGCGAACGGCTGGGTGTATCTGCCCGACATCGGCTCCGAGGCGGCCGCGATCATCCGCGAGTGCGCCGATTCGGTGCCGCTGTACCTGACGTATCTGCGCGGTTCCGCGGAGCCGATCGGGCTGGGCGGAACGGAACTGCTCGAGGCGCTCCGCGGCGACCTGCACACCCATTCGGATTGGTCGGACGGCCGGTGCCAGCTCCGGGAGATGATGCGCCGCGCGGCCGCGCTGGGGCACGACTACTGCGCGATCACCGACCACTCGCCGCGGTTGACGGTCGCGAACGGGCTGTCTTCGGAGCAACTGCTCGTCCAGTTGAACGTGGTCGCCGAACTGAACGTCGAGCTGGCGCCGTTCCGGGTACTCACCGGCATCGAGGTCGACATCCTCGACGACGGTTCCCTCGACCAGGACGACGACCTGCTCGCCGACCTGGACATCGTGGTCGCGAGCGTGCACTCGCATCTGGACACCGACCGGGCGACGACGACCAAGCGGATGCTGCAGGCCGTCAAGTCCCCACACGTCGACGTGCTCGGGCACTGCACCGGCCGGCTCGTCGAGGGGGTGCGGGGACCGCGGCCCGAATCGAAGTTCGACGCGGAACGGGTGTTCGACGCGTGCCGCGAGTACGGCACCGCGGTGGAGATCAACTCCCGACCCGAGCGCCGCGACCCGCCGGGACGCCTGATCGACCTCGCACTGAACAGCGGCTGCAAGTTCTCCATCGACACGGACGCGCACACCACCGGGCACCTCGCGTGGCAGGGTTATGCCTGCGAGCGCGCCGCGGAGCGCGGAGTCGAGCCGTCGGATGTGATCAACACCCTGCCCGTGGCCGAGTTGCTGGAGTGGACCGGCGCGCCGATTCGGCAATGATTCGTGTCGGGCTGGCCGCGGCCGCGGTGGTCGCCGTGCTGATCGCCGCTGCGTGGGTGCTGCAGCGAAAACTGATCTACTACCCCGACAGCACCCCGGTGCCGCCCGCCGGCCGGCTGATCGCCGGGGCGGAGGACGTCACGCTGACCACGTCGGACGGCCTCGAACTCGGTGCCTGGTACGTCCCGCCCGCGGTCGGCGAGCCGCGCATGACCGTCCTCGTGGCCGCCGGGAACGCCGGCAACCGGGCCGACCGAGCAGCTACTCGCCTCCGACCTCGCCGCGGCGGGTTTCGCCACGCTGCTCTTCGACTACCGCGGGTACGGCGGCAACCCCGGTCACCCCAGCGAGGAGGGGCTGGCACTCGACGTCCGAGCCGCTCGCCGGCACCTCGTCGACGAGCGTCGCGTGCCGCCGGAGCGGCTGCTCTACTTCGGGGAAAGCCTCCGAACCGTCGATCTGGCGCTCCGCGCCCCGTGAGTGGTTGACGAGTCTCTGGACTCGCTGACCACGCACGGGCGCGTCAGCGCACTATGACGACGTCCAGCGTCCGGGGACCGTGCACGCCCTCGACGCGGTTGAGTTCGATGTCGCTGGTGGCGCTGGGACCGCTGATGAACGTCAGCGGTGCGGTCGCGTCGAGGGTCTGGAAGGCCTGCGGCACGGTGTCGACGATCTGATCGGTGCGCACGATGCAGATGTGGTGATCCGGGACCAGGGTCAGCGCCCGGCGTCCCTGACCTGCGCCGCCGTCGAGCACGATGGTCCCGGTGGCGGCGATTCCTAGGGTGCAGCCGGTGACGACCACGTCGATGGCGTCGAGTTCGAGCGTCGACAGTTCGGCGGGTGCGCCGTCGACGACGACGTCACCGCGCGGCCGCCACGACAGCGGCAGGTCGGGCGGGACCACGGCGCGTGCCCCGTTCGCGATCAGTCCGGTGACGACCTCGGCGACGGTCGTCTCGTCGGCGCGGTGAACCTGCGCGCGGTAGTCGTCGACGGTGTGCGCGAACAACTCGACGTCCCCGGGACCCGACGCCGGCTCGCGGTGGTAGTCGCGGGGAACGGGGTCGGGTGCCGGCGCGTCGGCGAGCGCCGACCGGATCCGGGACAGTATCTCTGCGCGTGCGGTCATCGTGTCGTGTCCTCGTGAGTGCGGGCCCACCATTGTCGGAACGTCTCCTTCGGCGGGGCGGGCAGGTCGCGGCTGGCGGTCCATTTCGACGCCGGGTACGGCAGCGACGTGATGCGTCCGGACCGGCCGCCCAGCACCCGGCCGACCTTGGCCGCCGTCTCGGCGGCGGCGAACCGCTTCTCCGACCCCATCACGAAGCCGGCGGCCTTCATCGCGAGGTCCTGGCCGCCCGGCAGTCCGTGCCGTTCGGAGTCGACCTGTTCCGCGCGCAGGTGCACGAGAATGCTGGGGATGTCGATGCGCACGGGGCAGGCGTCGAAGCAGGCGCCGCACAGGGTGGACGCGTAGGGCAGTGACGCGTTCGGGTCGTCGTGACCGGTGGTCCCGGTGAGTTGCGGGCTGAGGATCGCGCCGATCGGCCCGGGGTAGACCGACCCGTACGCGTGCCCGCCCGCCCGCTCGTACACGGGGCACACGTTCAGGCAGGCGCTGCAGCGGATGCAGTGCAGCGCCGACCGCCCGACCTCGTCCGCGAGGACGTTGGTGCGACCGTTGTCGAGGAGGACGACGTGGAAGTTCTGCGGGCCGTCGCCGGGGTGCACCCCGGTCCACATGGAGGTGTACGGGTTCATCCGTTCGGCGGTGGACGACCGCGGCAGCAGTTGCATGAACACCTCGAGGTCGGTGAACGTGGGCACCAGTTTCTCGATGCCCATGAGGGTGATGAGCGTGTCCGGGAGGGTCAGGCACATGCGTCCGTTGCCCTCCGACTCCACCACCGCGAGGGTCCCGGTCTCCGCGACCCCGAAGTTCGCGCCGCTGATCGCGACCTTGGCGGACAAAAACTTTCGACGCAGATGTGCCCGCGCGGCCATCGCCAGCGCGCGGGGGTCGTCGGTGATGTCCTTGTCGACGCCCGGCATCGCGTTGAGGAAGATCTCCCGGATTTCGGCGCGGTTGCGGTGGATGGCGGGCACCAGGATGTGGCTCGGTTTGTCGTCGCCGAGTTGGACGATGAGTTCGGCGAGGTCGGTTTCGATGGCCGCGATCCCGTTCTCCTCGAGATGCTCGTTGAGGCCCGTCTCCTGCGTGGCCATCGACTTGACCTTCACCACCTCGTCGGAACCGGTGGCCCGGACGAGGTCGGTGATGATCCGGTTCGCCTCGTCCGCGTCGCGTGCCCAGTGGACGGTGCCGCCGCGGGCGGTGACGTTCTCCTCGAACTGCACGAGCAGTTCGGGGAGCCGGGCCATCACGTCGGCCTTCAGGGCGCTGCCGGCCCGGCGCAGTTCCTCCCAGTCGTCGACCTCGGCGACCGCGGCGATCCTCTTGTTGCGGATGGTGGTGGTCGCGGCGCCGAGGTTGGCGCGCAGCTGGGTGTCGGTGAGCGCTTTGCGTGCGGCGTCGGGGAAAGATTCTGTGCCCCGGATGTTTCCGGTGCCGGCGTGGAAGGTGGGTGAGCCGAGGAACGTGGTCATGCGTTGCTCCCGATCTTCTCGGTGCTCGCCAGGATCTCGGCGAGGTGGACGGTGCGGACCCCGCTGCGCAGCCGGGACAGCCCGCCGCCGATGTGCATCAGGCAGGACGAGTCGCCCGCGCTGCACACCTCGGCGCCAGTGCTCAGGACGTTGCCCATCTTGTCGGCGAGCATCGCGGTCGACGTCTCGGAGTTCTTCAGCGCGAACGTTCCGCCGAAGCCGCAACAGGATTCGGCCGCGGGCAGTTCGATCAGGGTCATCCCCCGCACCGCGCGCAGCAGTTGCAGCGGTTTGTCGGCGACGCGCAGCATCCGCAGCGAGTGGCACGTCGGGTGGTACGTCACCCGGTGCGGGTAGTAGGCGCCGACGTCGGTGACACCGAGGACGTCGACGAGCAGTTCGGACAGCTCGTACGTCCGGGACGCGACGTCCTCGGCGCGGGTCGCGAGCGATTCGTCCCCGTACCGGCGGGCGACCATCGCGTGCTGGTGCCGGACGGATCCGACGCACGAACCGGACGGGGCCACCGCGACGTCCCACGACGGTCCGCTCTCGAACGCCTCCACGTGGTGACGGACGAGCGGCAGCGCCTCGGCCTGGTAGCCGGTGTTGACGTGCATCTGCCCGCAGCACGTCTGCTTCGGCGGGAACACGACTTCGTGGCCGAGCCGCTCGAGCAGCCGGACCGTGGAGGTGGCGGATTCGGGGAACAGGGCATCCGCCAGGCACGTGGCGAACAGGGCGATTCTCATCGGGTACTCCAACCGGGCTGGGCTGTGGTCTGACCACAGTAGCGCACTGTGGTCAGACCACACCAGGTAAACTTCGGTCGTGCGCACACACGAGGTCGTCCTGCATCGCATCGAGCAGGATCTGGCGGCCGGCAAACTCACCGTCGGCGGTCGTCTGCCCGCCGAGCGCGCACTCGCCGAGGAACTGGGCGTCGGACGCTCGTCCGTCCGCGAGGCCATGCGGGTGCTCGAGGCGATGGGCATCGTCCGCACCGCCGTCGGCTCCGGGCCGGACGCAGGCGCGATCGTCGCCGCCGACCCGGCCGCGTCCATCGGCGCGGCCCTGCGACTGCACATGGCGACGCACACCCTGCCGATCCGCGACGTCGTCCAGACCCGCACGCTGCTCGAGTCGTGGGCGGTGCAGGAGGCCTCCGGGCAGTCCGGTGACCTCGACTTCTCGGCCATCGACGCGCTGCTCGACGCGATGGACGACGAGGACCTCTCCCCGGAGGCGTTCCACCGGCTCGACGCCGACCTGCACGTCGCGATGGCCGGACTGGCCGGCAACGTCCTCGTCGAGGCGATGATGGTCTCGCTTCGCGACTCCATCCACGGCTACGTCGTGCAGGCCGTTCCGCTCCTCGACGACTGGCCCGCGGTCGCGGCCCACCTCCGCTGTGAGCACCGCGGGATCGTCGCCGCCCTCCGCGCCGGACGCGGCGTCGAGGCCGCCGGCCTGGTACGGGAGCACATCGAGGGGTTCTACGGGCGCTTCGCGCCCGTGCGTGGGTAAGGAGTCCCTGGACTCGTCAACCACTCACGGGGCGGTACGCCCCCAGGATCTGCGCTTCGGCGTCTTCGAGGTACGTCTTGAGTAGCTGACCTGCGGCTTCGGTGTTGCCGGCGACGAGGGCGTCGTAAATCTCGTGGTTACGGGTGAGGTACGGACCGTGGAAGCGGTGGGCGTCGTCCATGACGTGGAAGACGAGCCGCGCCTCGTTCCACACGCTGCGCATCAGTTCGTCGATGCGGTTGCTGTTGTTGAGGCTGGCGAGGGCGATGTGGAAGTAGATGTCGGCGGTGCCGACGCCGGTCCAGTCCTCGACGGCGAATCGCTCGTCGGCCAGGTTCAGGGCCTCGGCGACGCCGGACAGGTCGCCGGTCTCGGGGTCGAATCCGTTGACGCCGGCGCATTCGACGACGCGCCGGCAGATGTAGAGCTCCGTGATGTCCTCGGCGGTGGGCACGCGGACGAAGACGCCGCGGTTGAGTTCGTGCGCGACGAGGCGGTCTTCGATGAGGATCTGGAAGGCCTCGCGGACCGTGTTGCGGGAGACGTCGAGGGCGGCGCAGATGTCGGGTTCGGACAGTCGCGCCCCTGGTTGGAACGTTCCGTCGATTATGGCGTCCCGCAGAATGCCGGCGACCCGGGTGGTCCTGCTGGTGCGTTCGAGCAGGCCGCGGTGAGCGGCCAGGCGGGAATGCGCATCGCCGCGAAGGGCATTCGAGCTGGTCAAGTCCACTCCTCAGGTTTCGATCTCGACCGCAATCATAGTTGTCAGCTCGGTTCCGCGATTTCTTCCAGGATAACAATCCCCTCGAGGTATTGCAGGATCGTTGAACGATTTGTACCGTGATGGGAGTTACATCGGATTCTTCGAGCAGTTACATCCCTTCTTCAGGCGAGGTGCCATGACCACAGATACACAGACCGAGGTCGCGCAGGCGCGCCCCTTCGACTGGTTCCGCACCCTCGGGCCGAAGGGAAAAAGAGCCTTCATCGGCGCGTTCGGCGGATACGGTCTCGACTCCTACGATTTCCAGGTCCTCCCGCTCGGCCTCGCGGCCATCGCCGCTTACTTCGGCCTCACCACCGGTCAGGCAGGCCTGCTGACGACGGTGACGCTGGTGGTGTCCGCCCTCGGCGGCGCCCTCGCCGGCATCCTCGTCGACAAGATCGGCCGGGTCCGCACCCTGCAGGTGACCGTCGCGACGTACACGATTTTCACGGTGCTGTGCGGTTTCGCGCAGAACTTCGAGACGCTGCTGATCTTCCGCGCCTTCCAGGGCCTCGGCTTCGGCGGTGAGTGGGCGGCAGGCGCGATCCTCGTCGCCGAATACGCCCGCGCCGAGTACCGCGGCCGGGCCGTCGCCTTCGTGCAGAGCGCGTGGGCCGTCGGCTGGGCGTTGGCCGTGATCGTCTACACCGTCGTCTTCCAGCTGTTCAACCCTGACGTCGCGTGGCGCGTGCTGTTCTTCACCGGTGTGCTGCCTGCCTTCCTCATCATCTGGGTTCGCCGGAATCTGAAGGACCCCGAGGTCGTCACGGAGCGCCGCGAGTCCGCGGGCAAGCAGACGGGCTCGTTCGCCGCCATCTTCCGCGGCGGACTGCTCCGCACCACGGTGCTCGCGTCGCTGCTCGCCACCGGTGTGCAGGGCGGCTACTACACGCTGGCGTCCTGGCTGCCGACGTTCCTCAAGACCTCCCGTGGACTCGACGTCGTCGGCACCGGCGGCTACCTGGCGATCCTCATCTCCGGGGCGTTCCTCGGCTACGTAAGCGGCGGCATCCTCACCGACAAGCTGGGCCGCAAGCGGACCATGCAGCTGTTCGCGTTCCTGTCGGCGATCTTCATGGTCGGCTACACCCAGGTGCCCGAGGGCGCGAACACGCTGATCCTGATCCTGGGCTTCCCGCTCGGCTTCTGCACGTCGGCGATCTTCAGCGGATTCGGATCGTTCCTGTCCGAGCTGTACCCGACGCAGTCCCGCGGCACCGGCCAGGGCTTCACGTACAACTTCGGGCGCGCGGTCGGCGCCGTGTTCCCCGCCGTCGTCGGATTCCTTGCCGCCACCCACCTCGGCATCGGCGGCGCGATGATCTTCGGCGCGCTCGGGTACGCCATCGCCGTGTTCGCCCTGTTCTTCCTCCCCGAGACCCGCGGGAGCGAACTTGCCTGACTCGCCGACCGACCTCCGCTCCGCGTTCCGCTCGGGACGCGTCACCCCGACCGCCGGCCTGGCACCCGGATTCGCGCAGACGAATCTCATCGCCGTCCCGCAGGACTGGGCGTACGACGTGCTGCTGTTCACCCAGCGCAACCCCAAGCCGTGCCCCGTCCTCGACGTCGGCGACGCCGGCTCCCGGACGACGATGCTCGCCCCCGGCGCCGACATCACCACGGATCTGCCGCTGTACCGGGTGTGGAAGGACGGCGAACTCGCGGACGAGACCACGGACGTGTCCTCGCTGTGGCGGGACGACCTCGTGGCGTTCCACATCGGGTGCAGCTTCACGTTCGAGCACCCGGTGGCCGCGGCCGGGGTGCCGCTCCGGCACGTCGAGCAGGGCAGCAACGTCCCGATGTACGTGACCGACCGCGAGTGCCGACCCGCAGGCCGGGTCAGCGGGCCGATGGTCGTGTCGATGCGACCCGTCCCCGAACACCAGGTGGCCCTCGCGGCGGCGATCTCGGCGCGGATGCCCGCAGTCCACGGCGGACCCGTGCACATCGGTGATCCCGCGGAACTCGGCATCGCCGACCTCGAGGCCCCCGACTTCGGCGATCCGGTGAACTTCGAGCCCGGCGACGTCCCGATGTTCTGGGCGTGCGGGGTGACCCCGCAGGCGGCGGTGATGGCGTCCCGGTTGCCGTTCGCGATCACCCACGCACCCGGGTACATGCTGATCACCGACACCCCGGACAGCGAGTACGTCCTGGAGGTTCCCGATGCGCGTTGACTTGAACTGCGACCTCGGTGAGGGCTTCGGGCAGTGGACGCTGGCCGACGACGAGGCCCTCCTCGACGTCGTCACCAGCGCGAACATCGCGTGCGGGTTTCACGCGGGCGATCCGATGATCATCCGCAAGGCCTGCGAGAGCGCGGCCGAGCGCGGCGTCGCGATCGGGGCGCACGTGGGATTCCGGGATCTGGCCGGTTTCGGCCGGCGCGAACTCGCGGTGTCGCCCGCGGATCTGCGCGACGAGACGCTGTACCAGATCGGCGCCCTCGCCGGGTTCGCCCGCGCCGCCGGATCCTCGGTGACGTACGTCAAACCGCATGGTGCGCTCTACAATTCCGCCGCACTCGACTTCGAGCGGGCCGACGCGGTCGCGTCCGCCATCGACGAGTTCGCCGAGCCGCTCACGCTGATGGGACCGCCCGGATCGCAGTTGCAGCGGGCTGCGGAGGCACACGGCATCGAGTTCGTCGCCGAAGGATTCGCCGACCGCCGCTACACCGCCGCGGGCACGCTGACCCCGCGCTCGGTGTCCGGCGCCGTCATCGACGATCCCGACGACGCCGCCGCCCAGGCCGTCCGAATGGTGTCGACCGGAACGGTGGAGTCGATCGACGGCGACGACGTCGCGGTGGCGGTGCGCAGCATCTGCGTCCACGGCGACACACCCGGATCCGTACACACCGCGCGCCGGGTCCGTCACGCCCTGGAGAGTGCCGACGTCACGCTCGGATCCTTCACATGACCACCCCCACCCGGATCCGCCCGGCGGGCGATCGGGCCCTGCTCGTCGAACTCGACTCGGAACCCCTGGTCGTGTCGCTGACCGAACGCCTGCGCCGGACACCGGTTCCCGGCATGGAGGACGTGCTGCCCGCGGCGCGCACGGTGCTCGTCACCACCACACCGCGGACCGACCTCGACGAGGTGCGCCGCGCGCTGCGGACGATGACCGTCGACCTCGAGGCGCACGACCACACCGGCGTCCCCGAATCGGAACCGGTCATCATCCCGGTCCGCTACGACGGCGCCGATCTCGCCGACGTCGCCGACCTTCTGCGGATGAGCCGCGAGGACGTGATCGTCGCCCACACCGCCGCCACCTGGCGCTGTGTATTCATCGGATTCGCACCGGGTTTCGGCTACCTGAGTTGCGGTGACGACCGGCTCACCGTGCCCCGGCGCGCGCAGTCCCGCACCGTGGTGCCCGCCGGGTCCGTGGCCCTCGCCGGCGGCTACGGCGCGGTGTATCCGCGGTCCTCACCCGGCGGATGGCAGATCATCGGAACCACGGACTCCCCGATGTGGAACCTCGACGCGGAACCCCCGGCGCTGCTGCAGCCGGGACGTCGCGTCCGATTCGTCGACGAGGAAACGCTGTGAGTGAAGTCGAAGTACTCGAAACGGGTCCGCTCAGCCTGATCCAGGATCTCGGCCGCCCCGGCTACCTGAGTTCGGGTGTCGGCGTGTCCGGTGCCGCCGACCGCGGGTCCGCGAGGCTCGCGAATCGTCTGGTCGGGAACGACGAGAACGGCGCGTGCATCGAGGTGCTGATGGGCGGGCTCGCCCTGCGTGCGCAGGCGGTGACGACCGTCGCCGTCACCGGTGCCCCCGCCACGGCGCTGCTCGACGGCATCCCGATGGGCCACGCGAGCGTCATCGTGATGGAGCCGGGGCAGACGCTGCGGTTGCAGTACGCGCAGGTCGGGCTGCGCAGCTACGTCGCGGTCCGCGGCGGCCTCGCGGTGCCGGACGTGCTCGGCTCCCGCAGCACCGACACGCTCTCCGGGATCGGCCCGGAAGCGTTGAAGCCCAACGACGTCCTGCCCGTCGGCACGTGGACGAGGAACTTCCCCAACGTCGACGTCGCGCCCCTCCCCGCGATGGACCCGGGACCGCTGTCGGTGCGGGTCATCGGCGGTCCCCGCGACGACTGGTTCACCAACCCGGACGCGCTGACCACGGGTGCGTGGGCGGTCTCCCCGGACACCGACCGCATCGGCGCCCGGCTGAACCGGCACGCCGGCGCACCTGCCCTGCAGCGGACGTCCGAGGCCGAACTCCCCACCGAGGGCGTCGCACTCGGGTCCATCCAGGTTCCGCCGAGCGGGCAGCCCGTCGTGTTCCTCGCGGACCATCCCATCTCCGGCGGTTACCCCGTCATCGGCGTCGTCGCGGACGAGGACATCGACCGGATCGCCCAGGCCCGCCCAGGCCAACTGATTCGCTTCACCACTGCGTGATCGGCTGCGCGCCGATCCCACTACAGGAGATCACCCCATCGCCATGAACAGCATCGGCACGGAACTCGACACACCCTGGTCCCACGAGTCGTGGCGCAACACGCTGCTCGCGGAACCGCACCGTCAGGGCACCGCGGTCGCACGCCACTACGCGTCCGCGCTGCCGATCAGCTACGCCACCGAAACCGATCCGGCCCAGGCGATCCGCGACGTCGCCGAGGTGGAACGACTCGACGTCGACAGTGTGGCGCTGACATTCACCACCACCGAGGCGTCCGCGCCGTACGAGAACCTCAAGATCTACGCCGTCGGAAAACCCGCACCGCTCAACGAGGTGCTGCCGATCCTGTCCAGCCTGGGCGTCAACGCCCTCGACGAACGCCCGGCCGCGCTGACCCGGCCGGACGGCCGTCGCGCCTGGATCTACGACCTGACCGTCGACCTGCCGGCCGTCACGGACGGCCACGGGACGACCCGGGACGGCCGGATCGCGGACGCGTTCCGCGCGGCGTGGACGGGTGAGACCGAGGTCGACGGGTTCAACGCCCTCGTCCTGCACGCCGGGCTCGGCTGGCGTCAGGTGACCGTCCTGCGGGCGTACGCCGCGTACCTGCGGCAGGCCGGCCTCCCGTACAGCCGCAGCAACGTCGAACGAGTCCTGCTGGGCAACACCGGCATCACCCAGCTCCTCGTCGAGTTGCACGCGCTCCGGCTCGACCCGGCCCTCGACCGCGACGCCGCCGCGGAAACCGCGCTCGAAGACCGCGTCTCGGCCGCGATCGACGCCGTCGCCGGAATCGACGCCGACCGGATCCTGCGGGCCCTGCTGTCGCTGATCCGCGCCACCACCCGCACGACCTACTACGCCGGCGACCCCCGGCCCGGGCGCGCCCTCGCGTTCAAGTTCGACTCCTCGTCGATCGACGAATTGCCGCTGCCCCGGCCGAAATACGAGGCCTACGTGTATTCGCCGCAGATGGAGGGCGTGCACCTGCGGTTCGACGACGTCGCCCGCGGCGGTCTCCGGTGGTCCGATCGGCGCGACGACTTCCGCACCGAAATCCTCGGACTCGTGAAGGCGCAGGCGGTCAAGAACGCCGTCATCGTCCCCGCCGGGGCGAAGGGCGGCTTCGTCGTCAAGAACCCGCCCGCGCCGACCGGCGACGCCGCCGGCGACCGGGAGGCGATGCTGGCGGCCGGAATCTCCTGCTACCGCGAATTCATCTCCAGCCTCCTCGACATGACGGACAACCTCGACATCGCGACCCGGCACGTCATCGCGCCGGACGGCATCGTCCGCCGCGACGGCGACGACACCTACCTCGTGGTCGCCGCGGACAAGGGCACCGCGGCGTTCTCGGACGTCGCCAATGCCGTCGCGCTCGCGCGCGGGTACTGGCTGGGCGACGGTTTCGCGTCCGGCGGGTCCGTCGGCTACGACCACAAGGCGATGGGCATCACCGCCCGCGGCGCGTGGGAGAGCGTCGTGCAGCACTTCCGTGAGATGGGCGTCGACACCCGCACCGACGACTTCACCGTCGTCGGGATCGGCGACATGAGCGGCGACGTGTTCGGCAACGGGATGCTGCTCAGCCCGCACATCCGCCTCGTCGCCGCGTTCGACCACCGCCACGTCTTCATCGACCCCGATCCCGACCCGCAGATGTCCTGGGACGAGCGGGCGCGGCTCTTCGGCCTCGGCAGGTCCAGTTGGAAGGACTACGACAGGGCGGTCCTCAGCGAGGGCGCGATGATCGTCGACCGGTCGGCGAAGTCGGTTCGGCTGACACCGCAGGCGCGGCGCGCGCTGGGGATCGAGACGGATCGGGCGCTCACCACCGTCGAACTCGTCCGCGCCGTCCTCGGTGCGCCCGCGGACCTGCTGTGGAACGGCGGCGTCGGCACGTACGTCAAGGCCACGTCGGAGACTCACGCGGACGTCGGCGACAAGTCGAACGACGCCGTCCGGCTCGACGCGCCCGCACTGCGGGTCCGGGTGGTCGGCGAGGGCGGCAACCTCGGCCTCACCCAACTCGGCCGAATCGAATACGCGCGCCACGGCGGTCGCGTCAACACCGACGCACTCGACAACTCGGCCGGTGTCGACTGCTCCGACCACGAGGTCAACATCAAGATCGCCCTCGCGGGCGCCACCGCCGACGACACGCTCGCCGCGCAGGACCGTCGAGAACTGCTGTCCGACATGACCGACGACGTCAGCAGGCTCGTCCTCGCCGACAACCGCAGCCAGAACGAGATGATGAGCCTCAACCGGGCGCAGGCGGCGACGCTCGTCAGCTTCCACTCCCGCATGGTCGACGACCTGGAACGGCGCGGCCACGTGGACCGCGCGATCGACGTGCTCCCGACGTCCGCCCAGTTCAGTGCCCTCGAACGCGAGCAGAAGGGCCTGACCAGCCCGGAACTGGCGCAGCTCACCGCGCAGGTCAAGCGGTTCATCAAGAGCGAGGTGTCGGGCACCACGCTCCCCGACAACAAGGTCTACGCCGGCCGGCTCCACGACTACTTCCCGCCGCGGCTCGGCCGCGAGTACGCGCACACGGTCGCCGTGCACCCGCTGCGCCGGGAGATCGTCACCACGTCGGTCGTCAACGACATGGTCGACCGTGCGGGGATGACGTTCGCCTTCCGGCTGCGGGAGGAGACCGGCGCCGACTCGGCGGAGGCGGTGAACGCCTTCACCGCCGTCACCGAGATCTTCGACCTCGGAGCGACTTTCGCGCGGATCCGGGCGGCGGCCGACACGACCCCGGCGTCCGGGACGAACGCGCTGACCGTGCAGACCCAGCGGCTGATCGACCGGGCGTCGCGGTGGCTGACCACGCACCGGCCGCAACCGCTGCCGCTCGAGGCCACCATCGCCCGCTACCGGCCGGTGGTCCGCGAACTCGGACCCCGCGTGCGGGAATGGTTGCAGGGCGACGAGATCACCGCCGTCGAGGGCCGAACCGAGGCCCTGACGTCGCGGGGCGCGGACACCGGGATCGCCGCCGACGTCGCGGACCTCCTGCACACGTACTGCCTTCTCGACATCGTGGACATCGCGGAGATCTCCCAGCACCGCGCGGAGGACGTCGCGGAACTGTATTTCGCGCTGTCGGCGCACCTGCACATCAACACCGCGCTGACCGCCGTCACCGCGCTGCCCCGGCTGGACCGGTGGCACGCTCTCGCCCGCCTCGCCCTGCGCGACGACCTCTACAGTTCGCTGCGCGCCATCACCCTCGACGCGCTGTCCGTCAGCGAACCCGGCGACGACGCGGCCGACAAGGTCGACCAGTGGGAACAGCACAACGCCGCCCGCCTCGCCCGCGCGCGGGCACTGCTCACCGAAATCGAGTCGGAGGTCGCCACCGAACCCACGCTGGCGCTGATCTCCGTCGCGGCCAGGCGGATCCGGGCGATGACGCGGTAGGCGGCTCCGCCGCCTGTGCGTGCTTAACGAGTCTCTGGACTCGTCAACCACGCACAGGCCGCGGAGCGGCCTAGAGCACCTGCGACAGGAACTGCTGCAGCCGTTCGGTTTCGGGCTTATCGAACAGCTGGCCCGGTGTGCCGGTTTCGACGACGGCGCCGTGGTCCATGAAAAGCACGGTGTCGGACACTTCGCGGGCGAAGCCCATTTCGTGGGTGACGACGACCATCGTCATGCCGCCCTTGGCGAGGTCGGCCATCAGGGCGAGAACGCCCTTCACCAGTTCGGGGTCGAGTGCCGATGTGGCCTCGTCGAAGAACATCACTTCGGGTTTCATCGCGAGGGCGCGGGCGATCGCGACGCGCTGCTGCTGCCCGCCCGACAGGTTGCCGGGGCGTGAGTCGGCCTTGTTGGCGAGGCCGACGAGTTCGAGTTGCTCGAGTGCCAGCGACCGCGCCTCGTCCTTCGACATGCCCTTGAGCTTGCGGGGGCCGAGGGCGATGTTGTCGACGACGGTCTTGTGCGGGAACAGGTTGAAGTGCTGGAACACCATGCCGATGCGCTGCCGCAGCTTGTCGGGGTTGTCCTGCAGCACGGATTTCCCGTCGAGGAGGACGTCGCCCTGGTCGGGTTCGTGCAGCCGGTTGAGGACCCGCAGCAGCGTGGACTTGCCGGAGCCGGACGGTCCGATGACGGTGACGGTGTCGCCGGCGTCGACGTGGAGGTCGACGCCGCGCAGCACCTGGTTGGTGCCGAACGCGAGGTGCAGGTTGGTTCCAGTGAGAGAGACGGCCATCGCCCTATCCCCTTTCCACGACGATGGACTGTTCCACCGGGTCGAGCGTGCCGGACGTGTCGGCGCGGCCGGTGCGCAGACGGTTGTCGATGTAGTTGACGAGGTGCGTCAGCGGGATGGTGAGCGCCAGGTAGAACAGGCCGGCGGCGACGAGCGGTGACAGGTTGCCGGTCTGCGCGTTGAGGTCGCGGCCGACGGCGAACAGTTCCCGCTGGCTGACGAGCAGGCCGAGGAAGTAGATCAGCGACGAGTCCTTGATCAGGGAGATGAACTGGTTCATCAGCGCGGGCAGCACCCGCCGCACACCCTGCGGGACGACGACGAGTGTCATCGACTTCCGGTAGCTGAAGCCGAGCGCCCGGGACGCCTCGAGCTGCCCGGGTTCGACGCTCTGGATCCCGGACCGGAAGATCTCACCGATGTACGCGGACGCCAGCAGCGACAGCGCGGCCGCACCGAGCCAATACGGGTTGTTGCCGGTGAGTCCCTTGACGACGGGTCCGGCGCCGAGTCCGACGATGAGGATGATGACGACGGCGGGCAGGCCGCGGAACACGTCCGTGTAGACGCGGGCGGGCCAGCGCAGCCAGCGGGTGCGGGAGATGCCGGCCATCGCGAGCAGCATGCCGAGGACGGTGCCGACGACGCCGGACGCCAACGCCAGGATCAGCGTGTTCGGCAGACCGGTCGTCAGCAGGTCGGGGAAGGCCCGGGTGTAGAGGTCCCAGTCGAAGAACGTGTCCTTCAGTTGCTGGAGTGTCGACTTGGGTTCGGCGACCGGGGTTTCGGTCGTGTCGTTCGCGTTCTGGGCGGCGAGCGCGGCGAAGTCCGGGAGGTCGGGCGCCGGCGCCGCCTTGCTGCCCGGCTTCCAGCCCTCGGGCAGTTCGCGGGGCACCCAGTCGGAGTACAGCTGGGCCCAGGTGCCGTCGGCGATGACGGCGTCGAGCCCGGAGTTCAGTGCGTCGACGAGCGGCTGGTTCTCCTTGTTGACCGCCCAGCCGACATAGTTGTTGACGCTGAAGGTGTTCTCGACGATCGACGTGGGATCGCCCGGCGCGATGGCGCCCTCGGCCTGCTGCGACGGCGCCACCCAGGCGTCGATCTGCCCGGTCTTGAGGTTGGCGTACGCGGTGGCGTAGTCGGGGAACTTCACCGGGTTCAGCTTCAGCGTGTTGACGACGTAGTCGTCCTGGACGGTGCCCTGGACGACGCCGATGCGGGTCGACGCGTTCAGGTCGTCGAAGCTCTGGATCGGTCCGCCGTTGGGAACGACGAGCGAGAAATAGCCGAAGTCGTAGCCGTTGGTGAAGCCGACGGTGTTGCGGCGCTCGTCGGTCGTGGTGATGGACGAGGACCCGACGTCGAAGCGGCGCCCGGCCACCTGGGCGAGAAGCCCGGCGAACTCGGTGCCGACGAAGTCGACGCGCAGGCCCAGCTTGTCGGCGACGGCCCGCAGCAGTTCGTTGTCGTAGCCGGTGAACTGGTTGTCCGAGTTCACGCAGATGCTCGGCGGCGCGTCGGACAGGGTGCCGACGGTGAGGACGCCGGGGGTGATGAGGTTCAGTTTCGACGTGTCGATCTGGTCGAGCGGAGTGGTCGACGGCGTCGTGTAGCGGTCCTCGGCCGCGGCGCCCGAGGCGGCAAGGTTGGTCGGGGCGGCGGTGGCCGCGCCGACTCCCGGCGGGGAACACAGATCCTGCGGCGCCGACCCCGAGTTGTCGCCGCCGCTCGAACACGACGACAGGGTCAACGCCAGCAGGGCGGTGAGCAGTAGCGCCACCACCACACGGATCTTCGCTCCGACGGAAGAAAACATGGTGAGCAGCGTAACCCTGGCCGGCGGGTTTTCCGGGGTTGGAGGACGCCTCGGGCGACGCCCGTCACTCCCCTTGTTTGTCATACAAACAAAGAGAAGTTATTGTTTGTCGTACAAACAATTGGAGGGGCAGCCATGGTGTCGCAGACGGGCCGAGCAGCGCGCGGAACCCGGGAGTCCGGTCGGCAGACCCGCGACGCCCTGTTCACCGCCGCCACCGAACTCTTCCTCGAACACGGCGACGGCGTCGCGATCACGCAGATCTGCGCGGCCGCCGGGGCCCACCCCAACCAGGTGACGTATTACTACGGGTCCAAGGAACGGCTCTTCGTCGAGGTGGCCTGCGCTGCCGTGCTGCGCGCAGGCAAGCGGGCCGAGGACGACGCCGCCACCGCGGAGACCGTCGGCGACTACACGGAGAAACTCGTCGGCTCCCTGCTCGGACCGGGCGCACCCAGCGTCGAGCTGTTCGTGGAAGCGATGCTCATGACGGGCCGCCGCGGCGAACTCCGCGACCTCATCACCGACACCCTCCGCACCTTGCACTCCTCGGGCGAGGACGCACTCATCCGCACCCTGATGCGCACCGGGTGGCAACTGCGCGCCGGCATCGACGTGGAGGCCAAGGCGTTCTGGTCGGCGATCTTCGGACTGGTGATCCAGAAGACCGCCACCGGCGAGAGCTTCGGTTACTCGCTCGCGGAGGCCGTCGCCGTCATCTTCGCGAACCTGCAGATCCCCGAGACCGTCCTGGGCACCTCCATCGACTGACCCCTCTTCAAGGAGCGCGATGAACATCGTTCGCGTATTCGACAGCACCGCAAGACGCCCGACAAGGCGTTTCTCCACTTCCAGGGCCGAAACCATACGTATGGTTCCGTGCAGGACGGCAGCCGCCACGCCGCGGCCCTCCTGCGGAAACTGGGGGTCGGGCGCGGTGACCGCGTCGCCCTCATGTGTTTCAACACCCCCGGCTTCGTCTACGCCATGCTCGGAGCCTGGCGCCTCGATCCGATCGACGGCATCGACGTCGACGAGAACGACCCGGCCGAGATCCTCTACACGTCCGGCACCACCGGCGCGCCCAAGGGCTGCGTGCACAGCCACCGCAACGTCGTGCGCGTCGCCACCGTGCTGCCCCGCACACCCACCGGCAAGATCCAGAAGCACCTGATCCGCACCGCGAGCTGACTCACGAAAGACATTGTTATGACTACCTTTTCCGACACAAACGTCACCCATCCCGCACCGCACCGGACGCACACCGTGCTCAACCAGTCGGTGCCCCGCACCGACGTCAACGAGTTCACGCTCGACACGGTGCTGTCCGAAGGCGTCCGCCGCCACGACGCCGACTGGGCCACTGCGGAACTCACCGACATCGGTGAGCTCGTCGGCAGCGCCACGTTCCAGCACGATGCCGAACTCGCCAACACGATCATCCCGGAACTGAAGACGTTCGACCGCTGGGGCAACCGGATCGACGAGGTCGAGTACCACCCGTCCTACCACCGGATCATCTCCGCGGCCGTCGCACACGGCGCGCACACGTCGGCGTGGGCCGATCCGAAACCCGGTGCGAATGTCGCTCGCGCAGCCGCATTCATGCTGTTCGCGCAGATCGAGCCGGGTCACTCCTGCCCGATCTCGATGACCAACGCCGTCATCCCGTCCCTCGAACTGCAACCCGACGTCGCCGCGATCTGGAAGCCGCGCGCCCTGTCCCGCAGCTACACCCCGGAACTCGACGCACCGGGCAAGGCATCCGCGATCTTCGGCATGTCGATGACGGAGAAGCAGGGCGGCTCCGACGTCCGCGCCAACACCACCGTCGCGAAACCCGCGGGCAGCGGCGGTCCCGGCGCCGACTACCTGCTCACCGGTCACAAGTGGTTCTGTTCCGCGCCGATGTCCGACGCGTTCCTCGTGCTCGCGCAGGCGGAAGGTGCGGGTGGCGAAGGGCTCTCGTGTTTCCTGCTGCCGCGCATCCTCCCGGACGGCACCCGCAACGTCTTCCGCATCCAGCGCCTGAAGAACAAACTGGGCAACAAGTCCAACGCGTCGTCCGAGATCGAACTCGACGGCACCGTCGGCGTCATGGTCGGCGAACCCGGTCGCGGGGTCCGCACCATCATCGAGATGGTCGCGCGCACCCGACTCGACTGCGTGCTCGGCAGCGCGTCGGGGATGCGGCAGTCCGTCGCCGAGGCCGTGTGGCACGCCCGGCACCGTGCCGCGTTCGGTACCGTCCTGGCCGATCAGCCCGCCATGACGTCGGTGCTCGCCGACCTCGCGATCGAGTCCGAGGCGGCCACCGTCACCGCCCTGCGACTCGCCCGCGCTCACGACGACGACGCCGGTGAGCAGGAACGCAGCTTCCGCCGGCTGGCGACCGCCGTCGCGAAGTACTGGATCTGCAAACGCGGCCCGCACCACGCCTACGAGGCGCTGGAATGCCTGGGCGGCAACGGGTACACCGAGGACTTCCCGCTCGCCCGCCGCTACCGCGAACAGCCCGTCATGGCCGTCTGGGAGGGGTCGGGAAACGTCATCGCCCTCGACGTCCTACGCGCGATGACCCGCGAACCCGACAGCGTCGCCGCGTTCGACGCCGAGGTGAACCTGGCCCGCGGCGCCAACGCTGTGCTGGACGCGCACCTCGACCGAGTTCGCACTCAGCTCGGCGACCTCGCCGGACTCGACCCCGCCGACGCCCAGCGCCGCGCCCGCACCGTCGTCGAATCGATGGCCCTCGCGCTGCAGGCCTCGCTGCTCACCCGGTTCTCGCCCGCCGCCGTCGCGGACTGTTTCGTCGACGCCCGCCTCGGCCCCGACCGCAGCCACGAATACGGCACCCTCTCCCCGGCCGCCGACCTGCAGGCGATCCTGAAGCGCGCGTAGGCGGCTCCGCCGCCCGTGCGTGGTTAACGAGTCTAGAGACTCCTTTCCCACGCACAGGCGGCGAAGCCGCCTACCGCAGGACCGTCGGGCCCAGGAACTCGCACACCTGCAGGGCGAGTGCGAGATCCAGCTTGCTGTGCGTGCCGGTGGCCGGGTCGCCGAGTGCCTTGGTGATGCGGTATTTGACGGTGTTGCGGTGCAGGTTCATCTGCTGCGCGGTGTGGAGGTGGCTTTCGCCGGTCGCGAAGTAGGTGCTCAGCGTGGCCCGCAGGGTCGCGGCCTGGTCGGTGTTCTCGGCGAGCGGGCCGAGGACCTCCCACACCCATGCCCGGGTGGAGTCCAGGTTCTCGGCGAGGAGGGAGACGACGGCGACGCCGCGGTCGCCGAAACCGACGATCGGCCGGACCTGGGTGTGGGGGACGGTGGCGACGGAGTAGGCGGCCCGCGCTTGTTCGTGCGACCGCCGGAATCCGGCGACCCCGGATGCGGGCAGGCCGATCGCGGTCCGGATGCCCGGCTTCGCGGGCAGGGCGGCGGCGAGTTCGGTGGTGTCGAGGACGGGCTTGCGGCGGCCGAAAGGGAGCCAGGCCCAGAGGGTTCGGCGGTCGATGGCGGTGACGATGGGCGCCGAGTCGGTGGCGAGGTGGCGGGCGAGGTCGCGCACGTAGTGGTCGAGCGCGTTGAGGCTCGCCTCGGTGTCGGCACCGGTGGACCAGAGGATCATCGCGACGTGCGTCTGGTCGAGCCGGTACTGCGTCTCGGCCTCGAACGCGGACCCGTCGGAGCCGGTTCCGGTGAGGAGGGTGTGGATGGTCGACGAGTGCACGTTGCCGCGGGCGCCCAGCCACCGCCGCCGTTCCTGCTCGTAGGCGTCGAACACGTACAGCGTGATCCAGTCGATGTAGCTGTACACGACCTCCGAAATATGTTTGAGCACAGCGAGGGTCAGCGGTCCCGGTAGTTCGAGGGCGCTGACCTCGTCGTAGCAGATCTTCATCAGATCGTCCTGGCCCATGTGATACGCGCGCACCAGCGAGTTCGACGACACGTCGCGTTGCGCCAGCCGCAGCGCGTACTCCACGGCGGCGGTGGTGGGCTGGAGATGGTCGACGGGAATGTCGTTGGCCAGGACATGGACGATCGTCGAGACGTTGCCGTGGACACTGGCCTCGAGCAGTTCGACGAGTTGCGGGTCCTCGTCGAGTTGGTCGATCTCGTGCGCGAGTAGTGCGCTCATCGCGCGGGTGATTTCCGTTTGCCGCGCATCGAGTTTCCGTGCGATGCCGGCCACGATGTCGAGGACCTCGGTCTCCGCCATCGCCGGCACCCGCGCCATCCGGCGACGGGCACCGGCGCGGCGGTCGCCGGAGGCGGGACTGCTCACAGCACGTCCCCTCCGGCGCGGCGCAGGTAGCGCAGCGCGGACTGCGCGGCGTTGTACCCGCACATGCCGTGCGCGCCGGCGCCGGGCGGTGCGGACGCCGAGCACAGGTAGGTGCCCGGAATCCCGGTGCTGTACGGGTCGAGGGCGATGCGGGGGCGCAGGACCACTTGGGTTTCGGTGTTGGCGCCGCCGATGATGTCGCCGCCGACGTAGTTCGCGTTGGACGCGGCCAGTTGCACGGGACCACTGCTGACGGTGGCGACGACGCGGTCCCGGAACCCGGGGGCGAACCGTTCGATCTGCGCGACTACCGCCTCGGTCGCGTCGCCGGTGTATCCGTGCGGGACATGGGCGTACGCGTACAGCGGGTGCAGGCTCCCGTTGGACCGTCCGGGGTCGGCGACGTACTGCTGTCCGACGAGGACGAACGGCCGCTGCGGCATCCGGCCCGTCGCGACGGCGCGTTCGGCGTCGGCGATCTCCGCGAAGGTGCCACCCAGGTGCACGGTTCCGGCGCGACCGCAGGCGGGGTCGGCCCACGGCACCCCGCCGTCGACGGCGAAGTCGACCTTGAACGCGGCGGGGCCGTGCCGGTACCGGCGGTAGGCCTTGGCGACCCGCGGCGGCAGCCGGTCGCCGAGGATGTCGGCGGCGGCGGACGGCGCGAGGTCGAGGAGGACGACGTCGGCCGGGGGAATGTCCCGGGGGCTATGGACCCGGGTGCCGGTGGTGATCTTGCCGCCCCGGTCGGTGAGCATCGCGGCGAGCGCGGCGGTGATCGACTGCGACCCGCCCTCGGCGACCGGCCAGCCGTAGCGGTGCCCGGCGGCGACGATCATCAACCCGACCGCGGACGTCGCGGGCCGGTCGAGGCGGTAGTACGCGTGCGCGGCGACGCCGCCGAACAGTGCGCGGGCCTTCTCGGTGCGCCACCAGCGGGCCGTCACGGTGGCCGGCAGCAGCGCGCGGGGGCCGAAACTCGCGAGTTTGATCGGGTGCCGGGGAACGTTCGCGATTGGGCGCATGAGGTCGGCGGCCAGGTCGTCGAAGCCGTCGGCGAGGCCGCCGAACATCCGCTGCCAGCGGGTTCCGTCGTCGCCCAGACCGGCGGCGGTGTCCTCGACGGAGCGGTGCAGCAGTCCGGCGTCGCCGGTGTCGAGGGGGTGTGCGCAGTCGATGTCCGGCCATTTCCAGGTCAGCCCGAACCGTTCGAGGTCGAGGGTCCGCAGGTACGGCGACCCGGCGCCCATCGGGTGGAACGCGGAGCATTCGTCGTGCAGCAGTCCGGGGACGGTGAGTTCGGCGGAGCGGGTGCCGCCGCCGATGGTGTCGGCGGCTTCGAGGACCTGGACGTCGACGCCGTGCCGGGCGAGGTGGACCGCGGCGGCGAGCCCGTTGGGCCCGCTACCGACCACGACCGCGGTCGTCACGGTCGCACCGCCACGTTCGACTTCGTCAACTCGCTCTCCTTCTGGACGTCTCCCTCCAGTCTCCACCGCACGTCGAACGGAATGGGTCCGTTCGGCAGCCACGGCTGCTCGGCGATGGCATCGGACACCCTGTAGGTGCCTCGCTCGATGACCCCGAGGGCGGCGTCGATCACCTTGTACTCCTGGATGCCCTTGTGGATGGGCTGCGATTCGATCCACGCGATCACGAATTCACCGGGAGCGAAGTTGCAGCGCCGCTGCAGAGCGGCGATCAGGAACTCGTTGTGCAGGTGGCCGTCACCGAAGTTGAACGCCACCAGCGAGTTACAGCTGAACTCGGCCTCCCGCAGCGAGTACGTGTCGATGTCGTCGCCGAGGTGGTTCATCATCAGCGAGAACAGGGCGCGGCCCTGGCTGTGCATCGACCGCCAGCCGAGCAGTTGGTGCATCACCACGTCCGCGACCTCCGGCGGGTAGGTGGCGAGCAGTTGGGTGCGGGTGTTCTGGCTGGGCCGCTTCACGAATCGGTCGAGCTTCTCCTCGGCACCCGGCGCGAATGCCCAGGTGGCCGACGCCCAGTTGCCGGCGTACTGGCGCATCGACGGCAGGAACGAGACGAGGTCGGGGCGCAGGTTGCCGAGGATCGGGAAGAACACCAGCGCGGCGACGATCGCCGCGGTCAGCCACACCGAGGACATGTCGGCGACGCCGTACCCGTCCCAGGCAGGGAACCCGACGAACAGGAAGATCGACGCGTAGGCGAACAGCAGATTCCATTCGAGCGGCACTGCGAGCGGGAACGTGGACAGGATGAACAGGTGGAACGCGACCATCAACGCGACCGCGAGCAGCGTCAGTGTGCGGTTGGTGGAGAACAGCAGCACCAGCGGGGTCACCACCTCGACGACCGTGCCGAGCACGTGGGCGACACCACCGGCGACGATCGACGGTCGCAGGTCCTCGGGGAAGCTGCGGTAGTGGGCGCGCTTGATCTTCTTGAACGGCATCCACGGGGTGTTGGACAGCATCGGCGGGACCACCATCGAGAAGTGGTGGCCGAGTTTGGAGATCCCGGCGCCGACCCACACCGACACGATGAGCAGCTTGAGCGCGATGATCATGTCCACGAACGGCAGGAAGCCGAAGAACACGACGGCCGGGAAGTACTGCTCGCCGCGGGCGGCGATGAAGATGACCTTGTCCCGCAGCCCGATCACGATGAGCAGTGCGATCAGCGGCAACAGGAGTGTGGGGTTCACCAGGCCGTGGTTGCCGGGCAGTACCGCGTCGATGGACGGGGTGTGCACGCCGCCGAACCCGAGCGCGAGCACGATGTTGATCAGAATTGCGACGTAGATCAGGACGTCGAACACGGTGCGGGTGTCCCCGGCGGTGAGCGGTACCTTCCCCGGCCACGGTGGGAGCCGGATGGTGCCGGGGCGGAGCCAGAACAGGGCGCCACCCATCATCGGTTTGAAGTGGCCGGCGAGCGGACCCCAGGAACCGCCCAGGCCGATCGTCTCGATCAGCAGGGTCCACAGGATCAGTTTCTGGTACACGATCGGTGCGTTCCACCACGCGCCGACGTCGAGGACGTTGTACCCGGAGGTGAACGTCGCGATCGACAGTCCGGCGCCGAGGTAGAGGACGAGTAGCTTCAGAATGTAGATGGTGTGCACCATCTTCGGGGTCCCGAAGCCGTAGTCGACCCAATGCGTCGACATGGCGCGCAGGCGGTCGCGGAACGGGAGGTCGAGGAAGGTGGCGGGGTCGACTTCGGGGAAGTTCCCGGTCTTGAATCCCATGGGGAGGCTCCTTGCGGGTAGGGGTCATCGCCTCGGGTGGCGCCCGAGGTCTGGGGTGGTACTGGATCAGTTGACGGCGGCGGGCCGGTGGCGGCTGCGCAGACCGGGCTTGTCGATCTTGCCGACGGGGTTGCGGGGCAAGGCGTCGACGATGTGAATGGCTACGGGCAGTTTGACTTTCGTCAGCCGGTCGCGCAGATGGTCGTCGAGCTGATCGTCGGTGACCGGGCTGTCGGGGTAGGCGACGACGTAGGCGACCGGGACCTCGCCGTACACCTCGTGCGGGGCGCCGATCACGGCCGCCTCGAGGACGTCGTCGTGGGTGGCGAGTGCGTTCTCGATCTCCTTGGGGTAGATGTTCTCGCCGCCGCGGATGATCATGTCCTTGATGCGGTCGACGAGGGTGAGATAGCCGTCCTCGTCGAGGCGTCCGACGTCGCCGGTGTGCAGCCAGCCGTCGACGACGGTGCGTTCGGTTTCCTCGGGCCGTCCGAGGTAGCCACGCATCACGTTCGCGCCCCGGATCACCACCTCACCGACGGTCCCCACCGGTGCCGGCGCGCCGGACTCGTCGACGATCGCGATGGTCTGACCCGGCAGCGCGGGGCCGACCGTGCCCAGTTTGCGGACACCGCCCGGCGGATTGCACGCCGACGCGCACGTCCCCTCGGTCAGCCCGTAGCCCTCGACGATGACGAGCCCGAAACGCTGCTCGGCGCGGTCGAGGAGTTCCTTCGAGATCGGCGCCGCACCGCACACCGCGAACCGCAGCGACGAGAGGTCGGAGGCGGCGTCCTGGGAAACCAACAGCGCGTAGATGGTCGGGACGGCGGAGAAGTACGTCGGGCGCAGGCGGGCGACGTCGTCGAAGAATCGGGCCGGAGAGAAACGTCCGGTGACGCTCAGCTGACCGCCGGCCAGCATCGGAGCAAGGAAGCTGACGCAGATCGCGTTGACATGGAACAGCGGCAGAATCAGCAGGCAGTGGTCGTCGGCGGTGAGCGAGAAGTGCTGCACCATCGACGAACTCATGAACTGCAGATTGTCGTGGGTGAGCATCACACCCTTGGGCCGCCCGGTCGAACCGGACGTGTAGATCAGCAGGGCGACGTCGTCTGCGCCGGCGGTCGGGCCCGGCGTCCAGTCGGGGTCGGGGGTAGTCGCCATGTCGTCGACGGCGATCGCCTGCCGGCCGCCGGTGGGTGCGTCCGGTCCCTCGTTGACGACGAGTACTGCGGCGGCGTCCGCGATCTGATAGTCGGCCTCCGTCGCGGTGAAGGTGGGATTGACCGGGGTCGCGGCCGCCCCGATCCGCCAGGCCGCCATGAGGGCGACGAGCAGTTCGGCGCGGTTGGGCAGCATGATCGCGACGACGTCACCGCGACCGACACCGTGCCCGGACAACTGCGCGGCGAATGCGTCGACCCGCTGCGCGAACTGCCGGTAGGTCAGGTCGAGGCGGTCGTCGCGCAGGCACGGCGCATCTGCGCGCTGTGCGGCGAGGTCCCAAGCGAAATAGCCGATGTGCGACACGATTTCGTCCGCCCTTTCGTTGTGGTGTGATCCACGACACTATCGGCGGTTTCGAGTGTGAGAAACGGTCTCGGGGGCTCGAGTTCGGACCCTGCGTTGTCGGTTGAGCACAACCGCGGCCGTCCGGGGGTTGACACCGCGCCGCAGCCGTGGTCAATATATGCAAATGCTTAGAAAATAAGCATATGCTTAGAACTGAGGGGCTGCAGGTCCGCACCGACTGCCGTCCACCACGTCAATCGGTAGGAGTTTCCCATGCCCGAGGCCGTCATCGTCTCCATTGCCCGTTCCCCGATCGGTCGCGCCATGAAGGGGTCGCTGGTCGGCATGCGCCCCGACGACCTCGCCGCGCAGATGGTGCAGGCGGCCCTCGACAAGGTGCCCGCACTCGACCCGACCGACGTCAACGACCTCATTCTCGGCTGCGGTCTGCCCGGTGGTGAGCAGGGCTTCAACATGGGCCGCAACGTCGCCGTCCAACTCGGCTACGACTTCATCCCCGGCACCACCATCACCCGCTACTGTTCCTCGTCGCTGCAGACCACCCGCATGGCGCTGCACGCCATCAAGGCCGGCGAGGGTGACGTGTTCATCTCCGCCGGTGTCGAGACGGTCTCCCGGTTCGTGAAGGGCAACTCTGACTCGCTGCCCGACACCCAGAACCCGCTGTACGCGGACGCGCAGACCCGTACCGAGAAGCTCGCCCAGGGCGGTCAGCAGTGGGTCGACCCCCGCGAGCAGGGCCTGGTCCCCGACACCTACATCGCGATGGGTCAGACCGCCGAGAACGTCGCCCAGGTCACCGGCATCACCCGCGAGGAGCAGGACCGCTGGGCGGTGCGCTCGCAGAACCGCGCCGAGGAGGCCATCAAGAGCGGCTTCTTCGAGCGGGAGATCACCCCGGTCACCCTCCCCGACGGCACCGTCGTCAGCACCGACGACGGTCCCCGCGCGGGCACCACCTACGAGGCCGTCTCGCAGCTCAAGCCGGTGTTCCGCCCGGACGGCACGGTGACCGCCGGCAACGCGTGCCCGCTCAACGACGGCGCCGCCGCCCTGGTCATCATGTCCGACACCAAGGCCAAGGAACTCGGTCTGACCCCGTTGGCGCGGATCGTGTCCACCGGGGTGTCCGGTCTGTCGCCGGAGATCATGGGCCTCGGCCCGATCGAGGCGTCCAAGCGTGCCCTCGCGATCGCGGGGCTGGGCATCTCCGACATCGACCTCGTCGAGATCAACGAGGCGTTCGCGGTGCAGGTGATCGGGTCCGCGCGTGAGCTGAACATCGACGAGGACAAGCTGAACGTCTCCGGCGGCGCCATCGCCCTCGGTCACCCGTTCGGCATGACCGGTGCCCGCATCACCGCCACCCTGCTCAACAACCTCACCACCCACGACAAGCAGTTCGGCCTCGAAACCATGTGCGTCGGAGGCGGTCAGGGCATGGCGATGGTCCTCGAGCGGCTGTAGGCGGCTCCGCCGCCCGTGCGTGGTTAGGGAGTCCCTGGACTCGTTAACCACTCACGGGCGCGAAGCGCCTACGCCAGGCCCGACAGCGGCGGCGGGGTGTTCTCGTCGCGCCAGGCTATGGCCTCCTTCAGCGTGGTGAGGTCGTAGTCGGGACCGCCCACACCCACGGTGAAGAGGGTGACGCCGGCGTCGACCTGTGCCGCCGCGTCGTCGACGCCCGGCCACGACGTCGAGTGCTGGATGCTGTCGGGGCTGCGGCCGGCACTACGAGCGTGGTCGGCGAGGATCCCCGACTTACGTCGGTAGGTGTCCATGTCGCTGAAACTGTGCCAGATGTCGCCGTATTTGCCGACCAGCGGCAACGTCTTCTTCTCGCCGCCGCCGCCGATGAGGATCGGAATGTGCCGGGTGGGTGCGGGTTCCAGCTTGGCGAAGCGGGCGGTGATCCGCGGGAGGTACTCGCCGAGCAGATTGATGCGCGACCCGGCGGTGCCGAATTCGTAGCCGTACTCGTCGTAGTCGCGCTCGAACCAGCCGGCGCCGATGCCCAGGATCAGGCGTCCTCCGCTGATGTGGTCGACGGTGCGGGCCATGTCCGCGAGGAGGTCCGGGTTGCGGTAGCCGGCGCACGTGACGAGCGCGCCGATCTCGACCCGTTCCGTCTGTTCGGCGAACGCCCCGAGCATCGTCCAGCATTCGAAGTGGGCGCCTGCCGGGTCGCCGTACAGCGGGTAGAAGTGATCCCAGTTGAAGACGATGTCGACGCCGGCGTCCTCGGCCCGCAGCACCGCGTCGCGGATCATCCCGTAGTCGGGCGCGTGTTGCGGCTGAAGTTGGACGCCGATGCGAACTGGACGAGTCATTCTGGCTCCTCGGAGTAGACGGTGGGCCTTCTCGATCCATATTGCTCGCGCGACGGCCGGACGCACAACGAACTGCCGTGGAAGACTGGGCGTGTGAAGGTCACCCAGCGGCCCGACCCGCCCACCGGCTTCCGGCGGGCGTTCTTCCGCGCACCGATCTACCTCTACCGCTGCCACCTCGGGTTCCTGCTCGGCGGCCGGTTTCTGCTCCTCGGACACGTCGGGCGCAAGACCGGAGCGCGTCGGCAGGTCGTGCTCGAGGTGGTCAATCACGACGCCGTCGGCGACGGGTACGTGCTGGCCGCCGGGTTCGGTCCCAAGTCCGATTGGTACCGCAACCTGCGGGCGCAGCCGAACGCGACGGTCCAAGTGGGCCGTCGGCGACTGTCCGTGACAGCGGAATTCCTCGATCCCGAGACCGGCGCGGACTTCATGGCGCACTACGCGGCGGAGCATCCGAAACTCGGGATGCGGATAGCCCGGGGCATGGGCTTCGACGTCGACGGCAGCGCGTCCGACTTTCGGGCGGCGGGCCGCGAGATCCGTTTCGTCAGGCTGCGCCCCCGCGACTGACTCAGGCTCGGATACCGCGATTGTCGCGCAATCGCTTTCGTTGTGTCAGGTCAGTGCGGGGAGCAGGCCGAGGAAGCGCCGGACGACATTCGGGTCGCCGTCGACGGTGGCGTCGCCGGCGTCGATCGCCTCGTCGAGGTCGCGGCCGTAGAACGCCATGGACGTGAAGACGGTGGATTCGGCGGTCACCACCGCATCGGGGTCGGCGGCGCTGCCCCGCTCGATGACGAGTCCGTCGGTGGTGTCGATCCGGATGACGTCGCCCTTGCCGAGTCGCAGTTCGAGGCGCACCTTCACGTCGCCCAGCGGGACGTCTTCGAGCATGGTCCGCATCGACAGCACGGTGGTCTCGTTGCTGACCTGCGCGCCGTGCGGCATGGCGGGCGAGCGCACTCCCCAGCGCCCCAGCGCCCGGAGCACCGGTTCGAGTTCGAGACCCCATTCGGTCAGCTCGTAGACCTGGGCGCGCGCCGGAGGTCCGAGGGTGACCCGGCGGACGATGCCCGCCTCCTCGAGGTCGCGCAGTCGTTGCGACAGCACGTTCGCGCTGGCGCCCAGTACGCCGCTGCGGAGGTCGGTGAAGCGCTTGGGCCCGAGCATCAGTTCGCGGACCACGATCAGCGACCACCGCTCCCCGATCAGGTCGAGGGCGTGTGCGGCGGCGCAGCCGTCGTCGTAGGAACCGTAGGTACGTCGGGACGCCATACGTCGATGGTATCAAATCAAGACTAGATGGTTGTGTTTTAGGATCACGCCTGGTTACGGTGGCTGACATGAGCGAATTCACCGCTGCCTCCGAAGCTCGGACCACCACGGCCGGCGCTCGCGAATGGGCGGGTCTCGCCGTCCTCGGCCTCGCCTCGCTGCTCGTGTCCGTCGATGTGTTCGTGCTGCTGCTCGCCCTGCCGAGTCTGAGCCGCGATCTCGACGCCAGTGCCACCGAGCAGTTGTGGATCATGGACATCTACGGGTTCCTGCTCGTCGGCTTCATGCTGACCGCGGGCACCCTCGGCGACCGGATCGGACGCCGCACCCTGCTCCTCCTCGGCGGCGCCGGGTTCGCCGCCGCGTCGGTGTTCGCCGCCTTCTCCACGAGTCCGGAAATGCTCATCGCCGCACGCGCCCTGCTCGGCATCGCCGGGGCGACGCTGGCGCCGTCGACACTCGGCCTGATCAGCACCATGTTCCGCGACGCCCGGCAACGGTCGGTGGCGATCGGACTGTGGATGATCGGGTTCATGGGCGGTGCCGCCGCGGGACCCGTCGTCGGCGGATTCATGCTCGAGCACTTCTGGTGGGGTTCGGTGTTCCTCCTCGGTGTTCCGGCGATGGTCCTGCTGCTCGTCCTCGGGCCGATTCTGCTGCCCGAGGAGCGCGACCCGGCGGCAGGTCGTGTCGACCTGGCCAGCGTGGCCCTGTCGCTCGCCGCGATCCTGCCCGCGGTGTTCGGGCTGAAGGAGTTCGCCAGCCACGGCTGGGCCGCGACCTCCGCTCTCGCAGTGGTCGTGGGTGTCGCGTTCGGGTGGGTCTTCGTGCGCAGGCAGAGGCGCCTCGACGACCCGCTCGTCGACCTGACGCTCTTCCGCAACCGGGCGTTCACGACCGTCGTGATCAGCATGATGCTGGTGACCGTCATCGGATCGCTGATGTTCTTCACCGCGCAGTTCCTGCAACTCGTCGCCGGTCTCACACCGCTGCAGGCGGGCTTCGCGATGCTGCCTGCGGCGCTCGCGGCGATCGTGAGTTTCGGTGGGGCTCCGCTACTCGCGCAACGGATCCGGCCGGTGTTCGCGATCTCCGGCGGCATGCTCGTCGCCGCGGCAGGGTGCTTCCTCTACACGCATGCGGACGCCGACGGCGGGCTGGTCGCGATCATCGCTGGACTGGCGGGCATGAACCTCGGGTGCGGGCCGCTCGTCACGCTCGGCACCGGGATCGTCGTCGGTTCGGTGCCCAGCGCGAAAGCCGGTTCGGCGGCCGCGATGTCCGAGACGAGTGCGGAGTTCGGGTACGCCATCGGGCTCGCCGTCGTGGGCAGTCTCGGCGCGCTCGTGTACCGCACCCAGCTGGCCATCGCCCCGGACGTTCCCGCTGAGCTGGCGGAGAGGGCACGCGAAAGCCTTGCCGGCGCCGCGAATTCGGCTGCACACCTCGGTCCAGGTGGCACCGCACTGCTCGACTCCGCCCGCGAGGCCTTCACCACCAGCGTGCACGTCGTCGGGTGGGTCGCCGCCGCGATCGCCCTGCTGGTCGCGGTCGTCGACGCCGTGTACTTCCGGCATCTGCCGCCGATCGTCTCCGACACGGACGAGGGTGCGGCGCCGTGTCCCGAACCGTCGGCGGCATCCTGAGCGGGCGAACGTGCCGTCCGTCGCCTCGGATGCGCCGAAAGGTACGTTCGCCCGAGACTGTTTGGGCGTCAGTTCAGCCGCACCCCGTCGGCGAGGAGCATGGTCCGCAGGACGAACGCCGCCTCGGGGCCGATGATCTCCCCGACCAGGGTGAGGTAGCGGTCCACGTACTCCGGTCCGTGCGGCGCGACCGTCGGGTATTCGGGATCGGACGGGTCGAGATGGTGGGCGATCTCGTGCAGCACCACCAGTTCGCGGAACGCCCAGGCGTTGCCGTTCCGGTGCTCGGGTACCGCGATTGTCGCGCAATCGCTTTCGTAGTGCGCGGCCTTGTTGCCGGACCTCGCCCGGACGTGGATCGGGGTGGCCGCCCGCGTCCACGTGGATCGCACCCAGTTCAGGGCGAGCACGCGGTCGACGTAGTCCTGCACCGAATCGATGGACGCGAACCTGCGTTCCACCGGCAGCGTCACCTGCGAACCCAGGACGTCGACGACCCGCAGTCCGCGTTCGTCGGCGCGGTCGAACATGGTGCGCACCAACGCTTCCGCGTCGTACACGGCGGTGCGCTGAGTGTCGCGGGGCCGCTTCACGACGGGATCTGTCTCCGCGCGACAGACAGTTCGGGGGAGTTGCTCAACCGGGCGGTCCGGGCGGCGCGATCCCCCGCTCGCTGTGCACTCGACGAATGTCCGGCGGACGCCCGGCCGCCCCGCCACGTGCCGCGGGCCTGCGAGTTCTCCGAGTAATAGTCCTTCAGCTCGAGTTGCTTGTCGCGCAGGACCAGCGCCGTCTCCGCCGACGACTCCGGCACCGACACGGCCTGCTCCTCGGCCTCCTTCTTGGCGTCGGCGAGGCGCTGCCCGATCCGCGCGGCGTAGGCGAGCTGGAAGTTCAACCGGGCGGTGACCCCGGCGACGGGGCGTCGCACCCGGGTCGCGACCCGGCGGCGTCCGCGCGTCTCGACTTGCGTCCGGACCGTCGTCTCGTCGCGGTACTCGCCGGACTTGATGTAGGCGTCCGACGCTCGGACCATCTGGATCAGCAGGCTCGCGTACAGGGCCTCGCAGACGTCGATGTCGCCGGCGAACCCGTACGCGTAGATGACGGCCGACGTCTGCGCGATGTCGCACTGCACGTCGTTGGCGGCGGCGATCGCCAGGAACAGCTGCGCGTACGTCCGCAGACCCTTCTTGCCGGGTTCACCGATCGTGATCAGCCGTTGCGTGGGCGTCGCCTGCTTCTCCCGGCCGGCTGCGTGGGCGCGCGCCACCGCGAGGTCGATCGAGGAGGCGGTGGCGAGCCGCTGGGCCGCCGCCATGAAGGCCTCGCCCTCGTGCGGGTTGTCGGTGGATTCCGCCTGCCGGAGGAGCCCACCGATGCGGGTCAACATCTTGTCGGAACTCACCAGGGCAGGCTATCGCCCTGTGCGTGCTTAGCGAGTCCAGGCACTCGTCAACCACGCACGGGCGCGAAGCGCCTACAGCCGCGCGAGGTCGTCGAGGATCAGGTTTGCACCGGTGAGACCGATGCCGGTGATCCACACCCGGTAGTCGGTCTGGCGGACGCCGTCGCGTCGTGACGGCCCCATCTGCCCGACGAGGACGGGGTCGATGCCCAGGTCACCGGGTGCGGCGGTGTTGGCGACGAACGCGATGTCGGAGTCGATCTGGGCGACGTTCTCGAGCGAGATCTCGGACATGTCGTTCTTCGCGTCCCACGGCTGCCCGGTGATGGTGTAGCCGGCGGCGGTCAGCACGGACCCCGAGAACGTGCCCGGACCGTGGAGGCGCAGTCCGTCGTCCATCACACGGACGACGTGCGCGGTGCGGCCGCGGGTGGTCTCGCTGAGCGCGGCGGCGCGGGCGTGGAATTCCGACAGTTTCTGCTCGGCGGCCTGCGTTTCGCCCATGGCCTCGGCGAACAGCCGCAGCGTCCCCTGCCAGTCGACGGCGGGCGACACGGAGAACACGGTGGGTGCGATCGCCGACAGTGCGTCGTACAGGTCGCCGTGCCGCTGCTTGCTGCTGAGGATGAGGTCGGGTTGCAGCGCGGCGATCGCCTCGAGGTTCGGTTCGGCGATCGACCCGACGACGGTAGTGCTGTCCAGTCCGCCGCCGAGATAGGCGGGCAGCGCGTCGGCGGAACCGGCCTGAGCTGCGCCGACCGGGGTCTTCCCGAGGGTGACGACGGTGTCGATGGGCAGGCTGTCGAGGGCGACGATGCGGCTGGGCCGGTTGCTCACCGTCGTCGTCCCCATGGCATGGGTGACCGTCCGCTGCCCGCCGCTGTCGTCGGCCGATGCCGCGTCGGGTCCCGCGCACGCGGCGGTGAACGCGGCCAGCGCTGCTGCTCCCAGCCCAGCGCCGAACTGTCGTCGCGTGAGGGCGTCGACGATCTCCTGCCATTGGACGTCGGTGACATTCGGGGAGCACGTGGCTGAACGCATCCTGGACCTCGATCTCGAAGGGGGCGAAAGGTAGGCGAACCTAACCTTATACAGTCCGGGTGTGAGTGTGCAGACGACGACGCCGCCCGAGGGGCGGACGCCACCGGCCTGCGCGGCGCTCTCCCAGTCTCTGCAGGAGCCGTTGTGCGGCACCGCACCCCGGGTGCGCGGATGGCTGCTGATCGAGCAACCCGGACCGTGGGGACGCGACCGACTGCGGCAGAGCCGCCTCGACCCGGTCCTCGGCGACGCGCTCGCCGCCCGGTGCGCCGACGCCGGAGTGCGTCCGGTGCTGATCCGCACCCGGCAGCGCCGCGACCTCGCCGCCGGACGGCACGTCTACCTCGCCCGGCCGGGCCGCGCCGACGGCTGGGCCGAGCGACTGCTGGTGCGCGAGGACCGGGAACTGCTCGACCTGGACCTCACCGTCGACGCGCCGCCCGGGCTCGGTGAGCGTCTCGACGCCACCGAATCACTGTTCCTGGTCTGCACCCACGGCAAGAAGGACGCCTGCTGCGCGTCGTTCGGACGCCCCGTGGTCACCGCCCTCGGCCATCGCGGTGGCCGGGTCTGGGAGTCGACGCACGTCGGCGGCGACCGGTTCGCCGCGACCATGGTGTGCCTGCCGTCCGGCATCTATTACGGGAGGGTCACGGCGGAGGCGGCGGAACGCATTGTCGCCGAGCACGATCGCGGGCGGGTCGTGCTCGAGCATTACCGCGGCCGGTGCACCGACGACCCCGTGCTGCAGTTCGCCGAGCACACCGTCCGGGGGGAGCGGGCGCTGCCCGGACTCGACGACGTGATCCCGCTGTCGGCGGTCCCACGGCCGGACGGCGACACGGACGTCCTGGTCAGGCACCCCGGCGGCATCGACCGGGTACATGTCCGCACGACCCGCGCCGAACCCCGCCTGACCGCTTGCAGCGCCGGTGTCGTGGACAGGCCGGACCGGTTCGAGAAGGCTCCGCCCGTGCGCGCTTGACGAGTCCAGAGACTCCTTTCCCGCGCACGGGGCGCGAAGCGCCCTGTGTTCACACGGCATTCACGCCCCCGTTTCATTAGGGGGTTCATCCCCAGCTGTGGAGAAACCTGTACATGAATCCGACCAACATGATTCGGACCGAGGGGAATTCGTACCGGACCACCCACAGGTGAGTGAGAAAGTGTGTCAACAGGTACATTTTCACGCACCTGAGCGCGGCGCCGGGTAGAAGGGACTTCGACGTTCATGGCCACAGTGACCTATGACGGTGCCACCTGCCTGTTCCCCGGCTCGGACAAGCCGGCCGTCGACACGCTCGACCTGAAGATCGAGGACGGCGAGTTCCTGGTCCTCGTCGGACCGTCCGGCTGCGGCAAGTCGACGTCGCTGCGAATGCTGGCGGGGCTCGAGGACGTCCACAGCGGGCGGATCCTCATCGGTGACCGCGACGTCACCACGCAGGAACCCAAGGAACGCGACATCGCGATGGTCTTTCAGAACTATGCGCTGTACCCGCACATGTCGGTGGCCGAGAACATGGGTTTCGCGCTGAAGCTCGCCGGCGCCGCGAAGGACGACATCCGCACGCGGGTCGAGGAGACGGCGAAACTCCTCGACCTCGAGCCGTACCTGGACCGCAAGCCGAAGGCGCTGTCCGGCGGTCAGCGGCAGCGCGTCGCGATGGGACGCGCCATCGTCCGGCAGCCGCAGGTGTTCCTGATGGACGAGCCGCTGTCCAACCTCGACGCCAAGCTCCGGGTGCAGACGCGGACCCAGATCGCGCAGCTGCAGCGCCGTCTCGAGACGACGATGGTGTACGTGACGCACGACCAGGTCGAGGCCATGACCATGGGCGATCGGGTGGCCGTGCTGAAGGACGGGGTGCTGCAGCAGTGCGCGTCGCCGCGCGACCTCTACAACCGGCCCGCGAACGTGTTCGTCGCCGGTTTCATGGGTTCGCCGTCGATGAACCTCTTCACGCTGCCGATCACCCCGGACGGGGTGCTGCTCGGCGACGCGACCATTCCGTTGCCCCGGCAGTTGCGTTCCGACACCGACGAGCGTCAGGTGGTCGTCGGGATCCGCCCGGAGCACTTGGAACTGTCGACCACCGGCATCCCGATGGAGGTGGCGGTGGTGGAGGAACTCGGATCCGACGCCTACATCTACGGCCGCAGCACCGTCAACGGTGAGACGCAGCAGTTGGTGGCCCGCGCCGACTGGCGGAACCCGCCCCGCAAAGGTGACCTGGTGAAACTGCACGTCGACCCGTCGCAGGTGCACCTGTTCTCGGCGTCCGAGGGTTACCGGCTCAGCTGATCGCGGCGCCTCCTGACCGATTCAGGTCGGGGGTAATGCCGGACAGTGACGGTGTTCCATGCCACAGTATGTTCCGACGCCGCAGCGGTGCCGCGAAATCTCGTCGCACCGTGGCGGGGTTCATCCACCTTTACCCACGGGGAGACTCCATGGTTCAGATTTCGAGAGCGGTCCGGCGCGCCGCGGTGTTTGCCACCGCAGCCTCGCTGGTCACGCTCACCGCTTGCTCGAGCGACAGCGGCAGCGATTCCACGTCGGAGAACCTCGACGGCCGCGGACCCATCACGTACGTCGAGGGCAAGGACACCACCGAGACCGGTGTCGTCCGCCAGATCATCGACGCGTGGAACGCCGAGCACCCGGACGAGCAGGTGACGTTCAAGGAGCAGTCGAACGACGCCGATCAGGCGCACGACGACCTGGTCCAGCACCTGCAGGCCAAGCAGTCCGACTACGACGTCGTCGCACTCGACGTCCCCTGGACCGCGGAGTTCGCGGCCAAGGGCTGGCTGCAGCCGCTGACCGGCGAGTTCGCGGTGGACAACACCGGAATCCTCCCCGCCACGGTCGACAGCGCCACCTACAACGGCACCCAGTACGCGGCGCCGAAGAACACCAACGGCGGCCTGCTGTACTACCGCAGCGACCTGCTGCCCGCCGCACCGAAGACGTGGGCCGAGCTGTCCGCCGCGTGTGAGGTCGCGAAGACCAACAACATCGACTGCTACGCCGGTCAGTTCGCACCGTACGAGGGCCTGACGGTGAATGCCGCCGAGGTCATCAACGCCTACGGCGGCTCGTTCGTCGGCGAAGACGGCAAGACCCCCACGGTCGACAGCCCCGAGGCCCGCGCCGGCCTGCAGGTTCTGGTCGACAACTTCAAGAACGGTGACATCCCGGCCCAGGACACCACGTTCAAGGAGCCCGAGAGCCAGAAGGCGTTCGAGGACGGCAAGGCGCTGTTCCTGCGCAACTGGCCGTACGTGTACGGCACCGCCGACAAGGATTCGTCCGCGGTGAAGGGCAAGTACGCGGTCGCCCCGCTGCCCGGCAAGGACGGCATCGGCGCCTCGACGCTCGGCGGCTACAACGCGGCCATCAGCGCGTACTCCGAGAACAAGGCCACGGCCCGCGACTTCCTCACCTTCCTGCAGGGTGAGCAGGCGCAGCGGATCATCGCCATGGGCTCGCTGCCGCCGGTCCGCGCCGCACTGTACGACGACCCGGAGATCATCGCGGCCTTCCCGTTCATGCCGACGCTGAAGGTGTCGATCGAGAACGCCGTCCCCCGTCCGGTCACGCCGTTCTACCCGGCTGTGTCGAAGGCCGTGCAGGACAACGCCTACGCTGCCATCAAGGGTGAGAAGTCGGTGGATCAGGCGATCACGGACATGCAGTCCGGTATCCAGTCCGCAGGCTCGTAGAGCACAGGAGTGAATATGGCCGTTCCGACTGGGACCACCAGTGGAGCGCCGGCCCGTACCGCGGCCGGGGGTTCCGACCCCGGCCGCGGTTCGCGTGAGAAGAGCGAGAACACGCGAAGCTCCGGGCTGAGCGGTCGTCGCGCGTGGATGTTGGTCGTACCGACCCTCGTCGTGCTGGCCGTCGTCATCGGCTACCCCGTGGTCCGGGCAGTGGTGATGTCGTTCCAGAAGGACGCGGGACTCGATCCGACGACCGGCATGTTCGTCGAGGGCGGCTGGGCCGGATTCACCAACTACACGCACTGGATTCTGCAGCAGTGCACGTCCCCGAGCGGGGTGGCGATGGCGTGCCCGCCCGGCACGCTCGGTTCCCAGTTCTGGTCGGCCGTCGGGAACACCGCGTTCTTCACGGTCGTCACGGTGACTCTCGAGGTCGCGATCGGCCTGTGGATGGCGATCATCATGGGCAAGACGTTCAAGGGCCGCGCCCTGCTGCGCGCCGCGGTCCTGATCCCGTGGGCCATCCCGACCGCGGTCACCGCCAAACTCTGGTACTTCATCTTCGCCTACGACGGCATCGCCAACCGCCTCCTCGGCACCGAGATCCTGTGGACGTCGGACGCCTGGCCGGCCCGGTTCGCGGTGATCATCTCGGACGTCTGGAAGACCACCCCGTTCATGGCCCTGCTGATCCTCGCCGGCCTGCAGATGATCCCGCAGGACGTGTACGAGGCGGCGCGCGTCGACGGCGCCTCCGCCTGGCAGCGGTTCCGGCAGATCACGCTCCCGCTGGTGAAGCCGGCGCTGATGGTCGCGATCCTGTTCCGCACGATGGACGCCCTGCGCATGTACGACCTGCCCGCCATCCTGACCGGCGGCAACCCGGCCACCACGACGGTGTCGATCCTCGTCGTCGACCAGGTGCGGCAAGGGTTCAACAGCGCGTCCGCACTCTCGACCATCACGTTCCTCCTGATCTTCGCGGTGGCATTCGTGCTCGTGAAGTTCCTCGGCGCCAACGCCGTCGAAACTCAGGAAGCCCAGCGAAAGGGGCCGAAGCCGTGACCCACCGCGCCCCGGAACTCGAACTCCCGAGCAAACCCCCCGCCCGCAACCGTCCGACGCGGCTCGCGTTCAAGAACTCCCGCATCTACATCGGTGTCGCGATCATCCTGGTCTGGGGGCTCGCGCCGTTCTACTGGATGATGGTGACGGCGTTCCGCGACCCGGACTACACGTTCGACACCACCCCGTGGCCCACGCACGTCACGCTCGAGAACTTCCAGAACGCACTGTCGACGAGCAGCGGCAACAACTTCACCCGCGCCGTCGTCAACAGCATGATCATCGGCGGAATCACCACGGTCATTGCCCTGGCCGTCGGCATCTTCACCGCCTACGCGCTGGCCCGCATCGAGTTCCGGTTCAAGTACGTGGTGGTCGGCATCGTGCTCGGGGCGTCGATGTTCCCCGTCGTCGCCCTGGTCACCCCGCTGTTCCAGCTGTTCACGAACATCGGCTGGATCGGCACGTACCAGGCGATGATCATCCCGAACATCTCGTTCGTCCTGCCGCTCACCATCTACACGCTGACGTCGTTCTTCAAGGAACTTCCCTGGGAACTCGAGGAGGCGGCCCGCATCGACGGCGCCAGCCGCGGTCAGGCGTTCCGGCTGGTGATGCTGCCGCTCGCGGCGCCGGCCCTGTTCACCACGGCCATCCTCGCGTTCATCGCGACCGTCAACGAGTACCTGCTGGCCAGCCAGCTCTCCAGTGACGCCACCGAACCCGTCACGGTCGCGATCGCCCGGTTCTCCGGCAACGACCCGCACGTCGTGCCGTACGCGGCGATCATGGCGGCGGGCACGATCGTCACCATTCCGCTGGTGATCATGGTGTTGCTGTTCCAGCGGCGCATCGTGTCGGGCCTGACGGCCGGCGGCGTGAAGAGCTGACGAGGTATCGGTAGTGCATCCGGTGGCGAAGCGGCAGCGGCTCGAGGTTCTGATCGGGATCCTCGGGTTCTTCACGGTGATGGCGTTCGTCGCCGCGGTCGTCGAGGTGTTCCGCGGCGACCCCGGTGTCACTCCCGCGCTGGTGTTGCTCGGGTGCCTGGTGCTGTCGGGGCTGGCGATCACCGCCCGGAAGCGGGTGCGCTGAAACAGTCCGGTCGGTACGGATAGTTGCTGGGCGATAGCGCGCCGCACGCCACGTCCAGGGTCGTTCACATAACATACGTACGGGTGGGTGCGACGATCCTCCGTGACCGGATAACTGACCGGGAGTGTGTAAGTGAGTTCTGGCAACGACGCGACGGACAATCGTGCCTCCGATCCGGGAGACACACCGCCCGCAGACGACGGTTCGGCCGAGACGACCACCCCACCACCGGACGGGAAGAAGAAGCGCACCCGCTGGCGTACGGTCCGCCGGGTGAGCCTGGTCGTGATCGCGTTGCTGCTGGTCATCCCGCTCGTCGTCTTCCTGGTCAGTTACATTCGCGCCGAGGTCCCGCGGCCGTCGGACATGAAGACCAACCAGGTGGCGACCGTCTTCGCCGCCGACGGCACCACCGAGCTGACCAAGGTGATCCCGCCGGAGGGTAACCGCACCGAGATCGCGCTCGACGCCATCCCCCAGCACGTCCGCGATGCCGTCCTGTCGGCGGAGGACCGCAACTTCTACTCCAACCCCGGGTTCTCTGTCACCGGTTTCATGCGCGCCGCCCGCGACAACGTCCTGGGCAAGGAAAGCGCGGGTGGCGGGTCGACGATCACGCAGCAGTACGTCAAGAACGTGCTGGTCGGCGCGGATCGCAACGTGTACCGGAAGATGCGGGAACTCGTGATCTCCACCAAGATGGCCCGCGAGTGGTCCAAGGACGAGATTCTCGCCGCCTACCTGAACACCATCTACTTCGGTCGCGGCGCGTACGGCATCGAGGCGGCGTCGCGCGCGTACTTCGACAAGCCGGTCGGCGACCTCACCGTCGCCGAGGGCGCGGTGCTCGCCTCGGTGATTCAGAGCCCGTCCTACCTCGACCCCGAAGCGAACCTCGACCAGTTGCAGGCGCGGTGGAACTACGTCCTCGACGGCATGGTCTCGATGGGTGTGCTGAGCCAGCAGGACCGCAGTGCCGCGGAGTTCCCGGTCACGGCGCCGTCCAACCGGCCCACCGACGCCAACTCCGCGCCCGGCCCCGACGGCCTGATCCGCAACCAGGTGCTGCGCGAGTTGTCGGATGCGGGGATCTCCGAGCAGACCCTCAACACCGAGGGCCTGCAGATCACCACCACGATCGATCCGCGGGCGCAGCAGTCCGCG
This sequence comes from Rhodococcus sp. USK10, assembly GCF_019378875.1. Classification (NCBI taxonomy): domain Bacteria; kingdom Bacillati; phylum Actinomycetota; class Actinomycetes; order Mycobacteriales; family Nocardiaceae; genus Rhodococcus; species Rhodococcus sp. USK10. The sequence goes on along the minus strand of NZ_CP076048.1, from coordinate 4,052,849 downwards.
ATCGACGCCGTCCACGACAACCTCGAGGGTGAGGATCCGGCGCTGCGGACCGCGGTCGTGTCCATCGACCCGCGCACCGGCGGGGTGCGCGCGTACTACGGCGGCGAGGACGGCGCCGGCTTCGACTACGCGCAGGCGCCGCTGCAGACGGGGTCGTCGTTCAAGGTCTTCGGGCTGGCCGCCGCACTGGATCAGGGCATACCGCTCTCGGCCCGGTTCAGCAGCGCCCCGCTGACCGTCGGCAGTGTGCAGATCGGCAACGTCGAGGGCGAGTCCTGCGGCACCTGCACCATCGCGGAGGCGACGAAGCGATCGCTGAACACGAGTTTCTACCGGTTGATGATGTCGTTGGACAACGGCCCGCAGGCCATCGCCGACGCCGCCCACAAGGCGGGGATCCCGGAGTTCATCCCCGGAGTGCAGGGCAAGACGCTCAGCGAGAACGGCGGCGAACCGGAGGGCGGCATCGTTCTCGGCCAGTACCTGTCGCGGCCGATCGACATGGCGTCGGCGTATGCGACGCTCGCCGCGTCCGGGGTCTACCACCAGCCGTATTTCGTGCAGCGCGTCGTGACCGCCGACGGTGTCGTGCTCCTCGACCGGGCACCCAGCCCCGGTGAGCAGCGACTCGACGCGGCCGTCGCCGACAACATCAGCCAGGCCCTGATGCCGATCGCCTCGTACTCGCGGGGTCACGCGCTGGCGGGTGGACGCCCGTCCGCGGCGAAGACCGGCACCGCGCAACTCGGTGACACCGGTGAGAACAAGGACGCCTGGATGGTCGGCTACACACCGTCGCTGTCGACGGCGGTGTGGATCGGCAAGGCCGACGCCACCGCCATCAACAACACCTGGGGCGGGCTGATCTACGGTTCGGGTCTGCCGTCGGACATCTGGAAGGACACGATGGACGGCGCGCTCGACGACACCGACTGGGAAGACTTCCCGTGGCCCGACCCGATCGGCGGTCAGGCCGGCGTGCCGACGTGGAGCGGTCAGACCGGCGGCGACGGAACGGCTCCCGGCACCAGCGGGGTCGTCCCACCACCCGGCGCGCCCACACCCGCACCCGTCGAGGTTCCGCCCCCGGCGGCCGTCCCGGTGCCGCCCGTCCCGCCGGTGCCCGCACCCGTCCCGGCGCCGACCCAGATCGAAATCCTGCCGGGCGTCATCATCCCGCTGCCGGGTTAGCCGAGGTTCTGGAACCCGCCGCGCGGCGGAGTCCGGTGCGGCAGCACCACAACTCGCAGCGCGGCGCGGAGGCTCTCCTTCGTCTTCGCCCACGCCCGCGACTCGTCCTCGCACATGGCTGCCTCGTCGGCGTCCTCCTCGCGGGCGAGTTCGGCGTTGTGACGCCACTCGATCTCCTGCTCGGAGCAGAGGCGGAGGAATTCGAGAATGGTGTCGCGGTCGCGCCCGCAGATTTCCGCGACGTCGTCGGGGTCGAGGCCGCTTTCGGAGTCGAGGTGGATCAGGGTCACGAGGGCGGCGGGGAACTCGTCCACGCATTCGTGGTCGGCGGACGAGGACGTGGCCTCGGGTGTGGAATTGAGTTTGCCGCCAAGCCTTTCGGCGAACGCGTCGTCGATGGTGTCGACGAATTGCTCGAACATCCGGAACACCGACACCAGATGATCGGCGACAAACGGTGATCCGTCGACGCGCATGACGGCGACCACGTTGTCGACGATGAGCAGGAATTTGATGTCGGGCCACTGGCGGTTGAGGTCGGCGAGCGCCTCCGCCGTGCGCGTGCGGTCGCTGATCGTGTGAACCACCCGGGCGAACACCTCCACGCGGGCGTCCTCCTCGATGACCCGCACATATGTGGGGAGGTCGCCGACCCACACGAGGATGTCGCCGTCCGCGTCCTTGCCCGGTTCCTGCTCGAGCATGGCCTCGACCGCGGCGTCGACCCGGTCGCGCAATCCGGTGCCGTCGCGCAGCTGGGCGGGGACGTCGGCGGTACCGAACTCGGCGGTCTCGTCCCGGCCGCCGGTGATCGCCTTCAGGAACGAGGGGTGCAGAAGGTCCCAGATCTCCCGGAACACGGTCACCGTCATCGACGCCAGCAGGTGGGCGTCCTCCCGGTCGGCGTCGAGGTAGTACGACGCGGAACCGTTGCCCTCGCCGACGTGCTCACACAGGTCGGGGCGGTTCCAGCCGAGCTCGATCAGCCGCTCGTGCTCCTCCGCGGTGAGCGCCCGAGCCGGGTGCAGGAAGCGGTTGGACGGCACCTCGCACCGCACCTTGTCGCCGGCCCAGGCGAAGAATCGCACACACGCGGCGGTCTCGACGAGGCCCTCGTCGACGCTGTCGTACTGCGACTGCAGCACCAGTTCGTCGTCGTCCTCCATCGCGTGCACGTAGCCGGTCAGACGGTCCTGGAGCTCGGTCCAGGCGTCGTCGATCTCGCGATCGAAAGTGTTGTCGGACATCACGCCTCCCTCGATGAATCCTGGGTGTCACCGTAGAGGGAGGGTCTGACAAGAAGTCGAACACAAAGGCGAATGCACCTTTCGTCGCCGTGAAGACGACGAAAGGTGCATTCGCCCGTAAAGCTGTGTGGATTACTCCGCGTCGATGATGAACGCCTCGAGCTCGATGCGAGCCTTGTCGTCCGCCATCTGGACCGGCGGGGACTTCATCAGGTACGCGGACGCCGGGTAGACGGGTCCGCCGATGCCGCGGTCCTTGGCGATCTTGGCTGCGCGGACGGCGTCGATGATGATGCCCGCCGAGTTCGGGGAGTCCCAGACCTCGAGCTTGTACTCCAGGTTCAGCGGAACGTCACCGAACGCGCGACCCTCGAGGCGGACGTACGCCCACTTGCGGTCGTCGAGCCAGCCGACGTGATCCGACGGGCCGATGTGCACGTTGCCCGGACCGAGGTCGCGGGTCAGGTTCGACGTCACGGCCTGCGTCTTGGAGATCTTCTTCGACTCCAGGCGATCACGCTCGAGCATGTTCTTGAAGTCCATGTTGCCGCCGACGTTCAGCTGCATGGTGCGGTCGAGCTGCACGCCGCGGTCCTCGAACAGCTTCGCCATCACGCGGTGGGTGATGGTGGCGCCGACCTGCGACTTGATGTCGTCACCGACGATCGGGACGCCGGCGTCCTTGAACTTCGCAGCCCACTCGGGGTCGGAGGCGATGAACACGGGGAGGGCGTTGACGAACGCGACACCCGCGTCGATGGCGCACTGGGCGTAGAACTTGTCGGCGTCCTCGGAACCCACGGGCAGGTACGAGACCAGCACGTCGACCTTGGCGTCCTTCAGAGCCTTGACGACGTCGACGGGCTCGGCCTCGGAGATCTCGATGGTCTCGGCGTAGTACTTGCCGATGCCGTCGAGGGTGGGGCCGCGCAGAACCGGGACATCGGCCGGCGGGACGTCGGCGATCTTGATGGTGTTGTTCTCGCTGGCGAAGATGGCCTCGGACAGGTCGAATCCGACCTTCTTGGCGTCGACGTCGAACGCGGCGACGAACTGCACGTCGCGCACGTGGTACTTGCCGAACTTGACGTGCATGAGGCCGGGAACGGTCGCCGTCTCGTCAGCGTCCTTGTAGTACTGCACGCCCTGAACCAAGGACGAGGCACAGTTCCCCACGCCCACAATGGCTACGCGCACCGCGGTGCTGTTCTCACCCATGGTCGGGTTCTCCTTCTTTCTTAGGTGTTGCTGTCGATTGCTCGGCGGCGATCAGCTCGTTGAGCCAGCGCACTTCACGCTCACTGGATTCGAGGCCGAGCTGGTGGAGCTGCTTGGTGTAGCGATCCAGCGTGCCGCTCGCTCTGCCGATCGCGTCTCGAAGCCCCTCCCGGCGCTCCTCGACCTGGCGTCGTCTGCCTTCGAGGATCCGCATCCGCGCCTCGGCGGGGGTGCGGCTGAAGAAGGCGAGATGAACGCCGAATCCATCGTCGGTGTAGTTCTGCGGACCCGTGTCGGCGACCAGTTCCTTGAACCGCTCCTTGCCGATCGGCGTGAGCTGGTAGACGCGGCGGGCGCGACGCTTGACGGTCCCCGGAGGACCTGCGTCCTCGGCGATCAGTCCGTCGGCCTGCATGCGTCGGAGCGTCGGGTAGAGGGAACCGTAGGAGAAGGCGCGGAATGCACCCAGGAGTCCCGTCAACCGTTTGCGTAGCTCGTATCCGTGCATGGGTGACTCGTGGAGCAGCCCGAGAATTGCCAATTCGAGCATGTCCACCCCCTGAGTCGCCCGACCTAACCGTGTGATGCGATTCAAAACTATATCGCACCGATATATAGGACGATACGCCCGCTCGATACATGGGACAAGCCGTCACAGGTTGTCGACCCTGGTCCGGGCGCGCGAAAGCGCCGACGATGCCTCAGGGTTGCGGGACAGCCGCCCGGACGCTCAGTCCTCGAACGGGTAGATGTCGAACGGCTCGCCGTCGAATCCGACGACCATGTGCCCGCTATCGCCGTCGGCATTCTTCACGTGGATGGAGATGGTCGGCGGTCCGTCGTCCGAGCCGGGTTCGTAGCCGAAGGACACGATCTCCACCGCACCGTCGGGGACACGCAGCGTTTCGGGTGCCCCGGCGAGCAGTCCGGCGATCGCGACCTGGTCGACGGTGCCGAGGTCGAAGGACCTCTCGTCGGCGGCGCGGCTGGTGGAACTCCCCCAGTCGTCGAACTCGCCGTCGTAGAGGTAGGAATCGGACTGCCTCGCGTTTCCGGAGGCCGGCCGGTCGACGACGGCGTGTTCCGGGTAGAGGCCGAGGTCGTCGGCGACGGTGTCGCCGTACTCGGCGCGGTACTCGTCGAGGAAGAAGTGCAGGCCGGCGCCGGTGGTCAGGTTCGGCACCGATTTCGACGGGCCGAGATCGCTGTTCGCGACGGCTCCGGCGATGCCGCCGACGGCGGCCGCGGCGAAAACGAGGATCGCGGCGTACACCCATCGCCGGGGCGATCGGCGGCGGCGCGGCGACACGACGGGGCTGGCCGCGAGCCTGCTGGGGATCTGGAGGTCCCCGATCAGGCGTTCGAGTTCGTCGAACGTCTTCGCCCGCATCGCCGTGGAGGTGCGGGAGGCGTGTTCCGAGGCGGACAGTTGGCCGTCGGCGAGGGCGGCGTCGAGCAGCCCGCACGCGTCGGCGCGGTCGGAGTCGCGGGCGCGGATACCGGCGAGTGTGGTCCTGGGCATCTGCTGCGTCCTATCGGCCGAAAGGGCGGACACTCAGAGGTTCACCGGACGGGGTGAGCTCCATGTATCCGCTCTCGCTGAACTCGTTGGTCACGTAGATCGACACGGTGGGGCCGGCGCTGTCGGTCTGGAACGAGATGTGACTGACTTTTCCGTCCGGGACGTTCAGACTCACCGGGGCGCCCGCGACCGTTCGGCCGATCCTGTCGAGGTTCAGCGTCGACAGGTCGAACACGGGGGTGTCGACCTTCCGGGTGGTCGGGGTGCCGGACGGCGTGAACCCGCCGCGGTAGCCGTAGCTCACCATCCGGTTCGGTTCGAGTGGGAGCGCGCGTTCGAGGCTGGCGTGGCCGCCCTCGTAGAGGGTGAGGTCGTCGACGATCAGGTCGCCGAACTTGGTGCGGTAGCGGTCGAGAAATACCTTCATGCCCTCGGGGGACACGGGGTTCGGGGTCGCGACCACCAGCGGTTCGACGGCATCGAAATCGATCTGCTGCGCGACGGGCGTCACGGTGGCCTCCGCGTCGTCGCCGGCGGCGAGGGTGAAGGTGCCGACCGCCGCCGCGATCGCGATCGCGGCCACGGCGAGCGGGAACCAGGGCCTGGCGGTGTCGCGCGGGGGCCGTGCGTCCGGCGGTGCGTCGGCGGGCCGTTGCAGGTCACCGACCAGAACGTCGAGGTCGGCCAGGGTGCGGGCCTCCGAGGCGAGGTCGGACATCGCACGGTGCTCGGACTTGTTGATCTGGCCGTCGCCGAACGCGGCATCGAGCAGTGCGGACGTGTTGGCTCGATCGACGTCTCGCGCCCGCGTGTTCGCGGGGTATCGGCTGGCCACCCGAGGATCTTAGAGCGCGAAGGGCTAGATCGCGGGGTTCACCTGCCAGACGTCGCCGCCGAGGGTCGCTCGCAGGTAGCCGCCGCCGGTCCGGGCCTTGTCGTATACGTACACGTTGATCGCGGGTCCCTTGCCGCCGTCGGCGAGGAGGACGTGCCCGATGCTGCCGTCCGGGGCGCCGACCAGCCGGGGTGCGTCGGCGATGAGCGCGACGAGTGCGGGGACGTCGACCTGGGCGAGGTCGACCTCGCCGGTTCCGGGGAGGCGCTGCGTGCGGGTGTCCGACGTCTTGAATCCGCCGCGGAAGTCGTACCGGTCGACCTTGTCGGGGGCGTCCGGCGCCGCTCGCGACAGGATCGCGTACTGGTCGTACAACCCCAGTTCGTGGACGGTGAGGTCGCCGAACTTCTGCCGGTACTGCTCGAAGAGGGCGTAGATCCCGTCCTGGGTGAGGGGCTGCGCCGCTCCCACGATGATCGGCTCGACGGCGGGCACCGCGACCTCCGGCTGGGCCAGGGGCTTCTCGACCTGCGCCGGGACCGGTGTGACGACGGGGTCCGGGCCGTCCTGCCCGGTGAGCGCGAGACCGATCGCGCCGACCGCGATCACCGCCCCGCACGCGACCGCGATCCGCAGCGCCCGCCGGGGTGATCCCGGGCTCCGGACGGGTGCCTGTTCCGTGACCGACGACGGCAGCTGCAGGTCGCTGATCAGCAGGTTCAACTCGGCCAGGGTCTTCGCGGACATGGCCTGGGCAGACCGGTCGTGGTACTCGCCGGCACCGAGCTGGCCGTCGGCGTACGCGGCGTCGAGTTGGCTGCATGCGTTGACCCGGTCGAGGTCACGTGCGCGAGTCTGCGAGGACGGTCCTGAGGCCACACCGGCATCGTAGTGCGGCAACCGTGTTTGACCAGCGTCACTCGACCGACCCCTTCTCTCCGAACGCGACGCACGTACTCTGGTCTCCGTGCGGATACAGCGGCAGGTGGTGGACTATGCGCTTCAGCGCCGGTCTCTCCTGGCCGAGGTCTACTCGGGCAGGACGGGTGTCAAGGAGGTCTGCGACGCCAGCCCCTACCTGCTTCGTGCCGCAAAGTTCCACGGCAAGGGCAGTGACGTGGTGTGCCCGATCTGCCGTAAGGAGCAGTTGACTCTCGTTTCCTGGGTCTTCGGCGACAAGTTGGGCCCGGTGTCGGGTTCGGCGCGTACGGCCGAGGAGTTGGTGCGTCTTGCGTCCACTCAGGAGGAGTTCTCGGTTCACGTGGTCGAGGTGTGCCGGACATGCAGCTGGAACCATTTGGTTCAGTCCTATGTTCTCGGTACCGTGCCCGCACCGAAACGGCCCAGGCGGTCGTCGCCACGGCCTCGGCCTCCGAGCCGTCGCACCGCGAGCGAGTAGACACGCCCGAACACGGACGCGGGCCGAAGAATGCCCACAGACGTAACGCAGGACTGAAGCCGGTCCACAACCACTGGAGATTTGTACGTGAGTTCCCCCCGCAGCAACGCCCCGGGTGATCGACCGAACGGACCGAGACGACCGAGTGGCCCCCCGCCACAGGGGCGCCCCGGAGGTCCACCACCCCGCGGCGGACAGCCTGCGGGTGGTCCCCCGCCGCGCCGGATGCCGCCTCCGCCCCCGCAGGGTGGTGGCCGTCCCCCGGCCCGCCGCCTCGCCGTCCCGGTCCGCCGCCGCAGGGTGGCGGCCGGCCGCCCGGTCCCCCGCCGCGCCGTCCCGGCCCCCGCCCGGACGTCCCGCGGGTGCACCCCCGGTCGCGCGCAACCAGTCGGGCCCCGGTGGGCGCCCGCCGGGACCGCCGCCGTCGAACGGTCGCAAGACCGGTGGCGGCCGTGGTGGCGAACCGCCGAAGGGTGGAAAGAAGACGGCTGTGAAGAAGTCGCGGTGGAAGATCGTGCGCCGGACGGCGTACGCGTGTGTCGCGCTGGGTCTGATCATCCCGATCCTGCTGTTCATGGCGGCCTACGTCGTCCAGGACGTTCCGCGTCCCGGCGACCTCAAGACCAACCAGGTGGCCACGATCTACGCGTCCGACGGCACGTCGGTGCTGAGCAAGGTGGTGCCGCCGGAGGGCAACCGCACCGAGGTGACGCTCGACCAGATCCCGAAGCACACCCGTGACGCGGTGCTCGCTGCCGAGGACCGGGACTTCTACTCGAACCCCGGCTTCTCCATCGGTGGTTTCGCGCGTGCCGCCCGCGACAACGTCCTGGGCAAGGACAGCGCCGGTGGTGGCTCGACCATCACGCAGCAGTACGTGAAGAAGACGATGGTCGGTTCCGAGCGTTCGCTGACGCGAAAAATGAAGGAACTCGTCATCTCGTCGAAGATGGCCCGTGAGTGGTCCAAGGACGACATCCTCGCCGCGTACCTGAACACCATCTACTTCGGGCGTGGTGCGTACGGCATCGCGGCCGCGTCGAAGGCGTACTTCAACAAGCCTGTCGACCAGTTGACCGTCGAGGAGAGCGCGGTGCTGGCGTCGTCGATCCAGCTGCCGTCGCTGCTCGACCCGGAGACCAACCCGGAGGGTGCGCAGGCGCGCTGGAACTACGTGCTCGACGGCATGGTGTCGGCGGGAACGCTGCAGCAGTCGGCCCGGTCGGTGATGCAGTACCCGCCGTACGTGCCAATCGCTCAGGTCGACAACGGCAACCAGGATTCGGGACCGGAGGGCCTGATCAAGAACCAGGTTCTGCGGGAGCTGGGTGAGGCCGGGATCAGCGAGCAGCTGCTCAACACCGAGGGCCTCGAGATCACCACCACCATCGACCCGGTCGCCCAGGCGGCGGCCGTGGATTCGGCCCGCTCCAACATGGAGGGTGAGCCGGAGAACCTGCGCACGGGTGTGGTGTCGGTCGACCCGAAGACCGGCGCCGTGCGCGCGTACTACGGCGGCGAGGACGGCGGCGGCTACGACTTCGCGAACGCCGGCCTGCAGACCGGTTCGTCGTTCAAGGTGTTCGGTCTCGCCGCGGCCCTCGACCAGGGCATCCCGCTGTCGCAGATGTACGACAGCTCGGAGCTCACGGTCAACGGCATCACCATCAGCAACGTCGAGGGCGAGGGCTGCGGCACCTGCACCATCGCCGAGGCGTTGAAGCGGTCGCTGAACACCAGCTTCTACCGTCAGGAACTCGCACTCGACGGCGGACCGCAGGCGATCGCCGACATGGCCCACAAGGCGGGCATCCCGGAGGAGATCCCCGGCGTCGGACCGTCGCTGACCGAGCCCGACGGCAGTGGTCCCAACAACGGCATCGTCCTCGGCCAGTACCAGTCGCGGGTCCTCGACATGGCGTCGTCGTACGCCACGCTGGCCGCGTCGGGCACGTACCACGCCCCGCACTTCGTGCAGAAGGTCGTGAGCGCGGACGGCACGGTGTTGCTCGACCGCGGCGGCGACACCGGTGAGGACCGCATCGACAAGGACGTCGCCGACAACGTGACGTCGGCGATGGAGCCGATCGCCGGGTACTCGCGTGGCCACAACCTGGCAGGCGGACGCCCGTCGGCCGCGAAGACCGGTACCGCGCAGCTCGGCGACACCGGGAAGAACAAGGACGCCTGGATGGTCGGGTACACCCCGTCGCTGTCCACGGCGGTGTGGGTCGGCACCACCGACGGTCAGGCGCTGGAGAACAGCGGCGGCGCCATGATCTACGGTTCCGGTCTGCCGTCCGACATCTGGAAGGACACGATGGACGGCGCCCTCGAGGGCACCGACGTCGAGAAGTTCCCGAAGCCGGGTGCGATCGGTGGTCAGTCTGGTGTCCCGGCCTATTCGGCGCCCGCACCGACCAAGACGTCGGCGCCGCCGTCGAGCACGTTCCAGTTGCCGACGGAACTCGTGCCGCCGGTGGTCGTGACGCCGTCGCCGGTGGAGATCCTGCCCGGCATCACCATCCCGATTCCGGGTCTGGCACCGCGGCAGACCACTCCGGCCCCGGCCGTGCCGGCGGAACCGGAGACGACGACACCGCCGAACGCCGGTAACGGCCAGCAGCAGGTTCCGACCCGTTAACGGCGACCGGTAGCCTCGCGGAGTGGCCGACAACCGTGACGCGCACGCCGTCCGAGACGCGGGCGAGACGGAATTCGTCTCGCCCGCGCCGCTGGCGAAAGACCGGCGTTCCGCGGATTGGCGGGACCTTCCGGGCCGCACCGACCCGCTGACCGCCGATCTGTCCGGCGTGATCGGCGGTCCGGTCGGACGGCACGCCGTCGTCGGGCGCAGCCGGTTCTTCACGCCGATGCGCGCCATCCTGTTGCTGGCGATCGTGTTTCTCGCGCTCGGCTGGTTCGCGAAGGCGCCGTGCATCCAGCAGGCTCCCGTCGGCGAGAACGGCGCGCTCGGGCTCGACTGGAGCGGCAGCAGGCAGTACGTCGCGATGTGCTACTCGGACACGGTGCCCCTGTACGGGGCGGAACGGTTGAACGAGGGCGCGTTCCCCTACAAGAAGTGGTGGGAAGAGACCGCAGGCAACGGCCAGATCCAGCGCCGCTACATGGAATACCCGGTGATCTCCGGGCTCTACCAGTACGGCGCGATGACGATCGCGAAGTCCTGGGATGCGGTGCACTGGCTGCCCGGCGCCCTGCAGGTCGCGATCTATTTCAACGTCGTCGCACTCGGTCTGGCACTGGCCTGGCTGGTCACCGTCTGGGCGAGTGCGCTGCTGGCCGGACGCCGGATCTGGGACGCCGCGCTGATCGCCGCGTCCCCGCTCGTGATCGTGCACGCGTTCACGAATTTCGATCCCCTCGCAACGGCTTTCGCCGCGGGCGGGCTGCTGGCGTGGTCACGGAAACGGCCGGTGCTCGCCGGGATTCTGCTCGGGCTCGGCGGCGCCGCCAAGCTGTATCCGCTGCTTCTCCTCGGACCCCTGCTGGTGTTGTGCCTGCGCGCGGGCCGGGTGCGGGACTGGTCGGTGACCGCACTGACCGGGGTCGGCGCGTGGATCGCGGTGAATCTGCCGATCGCCGTGCTGTTCCCGCGCGGCTGGGCCGAGTTCTTCCGGCTCAATTCCGAACGCGGCGCCGACCCCGACTCCATCTACAACGTCATCTCCTCGTTCACGGGCTGGACCGGATTCGACGGCATCCTGGCGGCCGGTCAGGCGCCCACCGTGCTCAACGCGGTGTCGTTCCTGCTGTTCGCCCTCGTGTGCGTCGGGATCGGGTATGTCGCGCTCACGGCGCCGAGACGGCCGCGGCTCACCCAACTGTGCTTCCTCCTGGTCGCGGGTTTCCTCCTCACCAACAAGGTGTGGAGCCCGCAGTATTCGCTGTGGCTGGTGCCGCTGGCCGTGCTCGCGTTCCCGCACCGGCGGATCCTGCTGGCCTGGATGACGATCGACGCACTCGTGTGGGTGCCGCGCATGTTCTACTACCTCGGCGTGGCCGACAAGGGGCTCCCCGAGCAGTGGTTCACCGCCGCGGTGGTGGTCCGCGACGTCGCGGTCGTGGTCATCTGCGCGCTGATCCTCCGCCAGATCTACCGGCCCGACGAGGACCTCGTGCGGTACGGCTTCATCGACGATCCGGCGGGCGGCGTGCTCGACCAGGCGCCCGATGCGCAGCCGCGGTGGCTGCCTGCCTGGCTACGCCCCCGCCAACCGGTAGAAGCGGCTCCCGCTCACGGCGTTTCGCCAGGCTAGGGCTTCGACAACACCAGCGCCGCCCCGACCGCGAACACGGCGATCGAGACACCGAGGGCGATCGCGCGGATCGACCACTGGCGGGCGTCGGCGGCGGCGCGCACCGACAGGTCGTACTCGCCGCGCTCCCACAGTCGGTGGACGGTGAGCGCACGCAGAAGCGCGACGACGCCGAACGGCACGAACGCGACAATCGCAAGAACGGCGAGCGGCAGACTGCTGGCCGGCGGCGGTGCCAGCGGCCCGCGGTAGTCCGCCCCGGTGTCCTGCTGCTGCGACGTCATGCGTTGCCTCCCCGTGGTGGTGCCCACGACCGTGGGCGACGACGTGGAGTATAGACCGTCGAGATCCACGACTGTGCAGTGCCTTTCGCGCGCCCGGCGGTTACGGTCCGGCTACCGGCCGGTCTCCACGGCGGGCGGATGCGCCCGGGCCGCGACCCACGCCGCCACCTGGGTGCGGGAGCTGACGGCCAGCTTGTCGAAGATGTGCTCGACGTGCCCGTCGACGGTGCGCCGCGAGATCACCAGCCCTTCGGCTATCTGCCGATTACTGAGACCCTGCGCGAGCAGTTCGGCGATCTCCTGTTCCCGCTTCGTCAGAGGCGACGCCTCGGCGACGGGCGCCGCCGCGTCCTCGGTCCGGGTGCCGAGCGCGAGGTCGACTGCCTGCTCGATGGTGAGCCGGACCGCGGGCGTTGCGAGTTGGGCGAACTCGCCGGGCCCCACCATGCGGGCGGCGTCCCGCTCGGACGACTGGGAGTCGTCGGTGATCTGGGGGCCGAACGCCGCGACGGACGTGCCGAGCCGATGCCACACCCCTTTCGCGGCGCCGCACAGGGTCGCTGCCGCGTTCGCGTCGCCGCTCGACGTCGCCACCCATGACAGCACCTCGATCGACAGGGCCGTGCAGATCTTGTCCTTGAAGTCGCGCTGGATCCGCAGCGCCTGCTGGGCGGCGTCGACGGCGTCGTCGGTCCGGCCCAGGTGGAAGTACGCGACGCTCGAAACCCAGAGGGCGTAGGCCTTGTTCCACTTCTCGCCGTGCCTGTCCGCCACCGCGATCACGTCGCGGCACGTCTCCAGTGCGTCGTCGAGTCGGCCGTCGTAGGTCTGCGCCATGCCCAGTTCGAACGACGCCGTCAGCGCCGAGGCCGTGTCGCCGACGGCGCGGTGGACGGCGATCGCGTCACGGAACAGCAGGATCGCGTCGGCGGGGCGGCCGGAGAACACCGCGTGGATCCCCGCCCAGTGATCGGCGTGCGCGCGCAGTCGCTCGTCGCCGAGTGCCGTCGCGATCGTGGTGCATTCGTCGAGGTGTTCCCGCGCGGCGTCGCGGTCACCCTGGATCAGCGCGGTCCACGCGGTCACCCACAGCACGTCGCCCCGCTCCCGGGTCGGTTCGGTGAGCCGCTGCAGGATCCGCTCGAGCCGGATCCGCCCGTCGGACAGGTTGCCGCCGGCGATCCAGTGATACCGCAGGGCGACGGCCAGTTCGGCGGCCGCGGCCCGCTGCGAGTCGTCGTGCAGGGCCCAGTCCAGGGCGGCGACGAGGTTGGGGTGGTCGATCCGCAGTTCCGCGAGTGTCTCGGATTGTCCTGGCCCGCACCAGTCCAGCGACGACCGGCGGGCGCGCTCCGAATAGTGCTCGAGGTGTCGCCGGTACAGTTCGTCGCGTTCCCCGCCGCGGTCGAGAAGCTCGTGCCCGTACTCGCGGACCGTCATCAGCTGCGAATAGCGGAGCCTCTCGGTCGAACGGTCCACGGTGACAAGGCATTTTCCGACCAGCCGGTCGAGGACGTCGATGACCGGCGAGTCCGACAGCTCACCGAACCCGGTGATCGCCTCCGCGGCTTCGAGATCGAAGCTGCCGGGGAACACGGCGAGGCGCGACCACAGTCGCCGCTCGGTGTCGGAGCACAGTTCGTAACTCCAGTCGATGAGGGCGCGCAGCGTCTGCTGGCGGGGCATCGCCGCACGGTCGCCGCCGGTGAGGAGCGCGAACCGCTGGTCGAGGCGTTCGACGAGCTGCGACGCGGACAGCGACCGCAGCCGGGCGGCGGCGAGTTCGATGGCGAGCGGAATCCCGTCGAGCTGATTGCACAACTGGGCGACGGCGGGGGCGTTCGCGTCGGTGAGGCGGAAGTCGGCGACGACCCCCTGCGCCCGCTCGACGAGCAGCGACACCGATTCGAACGGGGCGATGTCCGCGGCGCGGCAGTCCTCCACGTCACCCGGGGTGCTCAGCGGCGGAAGCACGTACGTGAATTCACCGGCGATCCCGAGCGGTTCGCGACTCGTGGTGAGCACCCGGACCTCCGGCGCGGCGGCCAGGACGGTGCCGGCGAATTCACCGGCGGCGGACAGCAGATGCTCGCAGTTGTCGAGGACGATCAGCAGGTGCCGCGACTGCAGGTGGTCGACCACCTTGTCCATCACCGCGCGGCTGGACTGATCGGTGACGCCGAGGGCGGCCGCGGCGGCGGAGGGCAGCGCGCCGGGGTCGCGGACGGGCGCGAGGTCGATCCACCGGACCGAGTCGCGGAAGGCGCGCGCCGAGCGGACCGCGAGTTCCTCGGCCAACCGCGTCTTGCCCACGCCGCCCGCGCCGAGCAACGACACCAGCCGGGACTGTTGGAGTCGGGCGCGGGCTTCCTCGATCTCGCGGCGCCGGCCGATGAAGCTGGTCATCGACCTGGTGAGTTCTCTCGAGCGAGTCAGTGGATCTCTCCCGTGTCCGGTCGGCCAGGTGTGGCACGAACCTACCCTCACCTGCTGTGACGGACAACACAGGTAATCAAGGGGGTGTTTCACCCCGTGTGGGGGTGATGTGACGTGGGTCATTGTCGTTGGCATACCCCGGTTGCCTGCTCGACTCCAGCCGGAACCCACCGTTCACGAGGAGCTCACCGCCATGTCAAAGACCATTTCTTCCGCCGACGTCGATGTCGTCGTCGTGGGTGCCGGGTTCGCCGGCCTCTACGCGCTGCGCAAGTTGCGCGACACGATGGCGCTGTCGACGCGGGTGTTCGAGGCCGGCTCGGACGTGGGCGGCACCTGGTTCTGGAATCGGTACCCTGGCGCCCGCTGCGACATCGAGAGCGTCCACTACTCGTACTCGTTCGACGAGGATCTTCAGCAGGACTGGCAGTGGAGTGAGAAGTTCGCCGGACAGCCGGAGATCCTCCGCTACCTCGAACATGTCGCCGACCGCTTCGACCTGCGCAAGGACATCACGTTCGGCACCCGGGTGATCGGCGTGCACTGGGACGACGAGGACTCGGTGTGGACGGTCCGCACCGACGACGGCGCCGTCGTCCGCAGCCGGTACTTCATCTCGGGCGCGGGCAACCTGTCGGTGCCGAAGACGCCGGAGTTCGGCGGCATCGAGAATTTCCGCGGGGAGGTGCTGCTCACCGGCAACTGGCCGCGCGAAGGTGCCGACTTCACCGGCAAGCGGGTTGCCGTGATCGGGACCGGGGCCAGCGGCATCCAGGCCATCCCGTTCATCGCCGAGGACGCCGCCGAACTGGTCGTCTTCCAGCGCACCCCCAACTTCGCGACGCCCCTCGGCAACGGTCCGATCGACCCGGACGAGGTGGCCGAGATCAAGGGCAACTACGCGGACGTGCGGAACGCGGCCCGCAACCACTTCCTCGGCGTCCCGTTCGATCAGGTGCAGCCGTCCGCGCTCGCCGTCGACGCCGACGAGCGTCGCCGCACGTTCGACGAGCGCTGGAACGCCGGCGGGTTCCGGTTGTTCATCGACTCCTATCAGGACATCCTGTTCGACAAGGAAGCCAACGACACCATCGCCGACTACATCCGGGAGCGGATCCACGAGCGGGTTCAGGACCCGGCGAAGGCCGCGACGCTGGCGCCGACCGGCTACGCGTACGGCACCAAGCGTCCCCCGCTCGAGACCAACTACTACGAGGCGTTCAACCGCGACTCGGTGAGCGTCGTCGACGTGAAATCCACGCCGATCGACGAGATCACCTCGACGGGAGTCCGGGTCGGCGACCGCGTGTACGAGGTCGACACCATCGTGCTCGCAACCGGATTCGACGCCATGACCGGACCGCTGATGGCGATGGACATCCGCGGTCGGGGCGGGCTGCCGCTGGCCGAGAAGTGGGAGCACGGACCCAGGACCTACCTCGGCATCATGGTCAACGAATTCCCGAACCTGTTCGTCATCACCGGGCCGCAGTCGCCGTCGGTGCTCTACAACATGCCCCTCGCCATCGAGGACCACGTCGACTTCGCCACCGATGCGATCGACCACCTGGACCGGCGCGGCCTCGACGTCATCGAGCCCACAGCGCAGGCCGAAAGCGATTGGGGCGCACTGACCAACGACATCGCGAACCAGACGCTGCTGCCGGAGACGAACTCCTGGTACATGGGCGCGAACATCCCCGGCAAGCCCCGCGCCTGCATGGTCTACCTCGGCGGCGCCCCCACCTACCGGGCCACCTGCGAGGACGTCGTCGCGGGCGGCTACTCCGGCTTCGCGCTCACCCGGGCGGAGGCCCGCGTCGCCTCCCCCGCCGGGCAGCGTGTCCGCCGGGCTTCCACAGTGTCCTGACCCCGAACCCCGACAGAGGAGACCGACATGGCACTCGATTCACACGCAGCCGATCTGATCGCCGGACTACAGGCGCAGGGGCTGAAGGCTTTCGAGCACAGCACCGTGGAGGAGGTGCGGGCGGTGGTGGCGACGTTCACCGGACTGCAGGCGCCGCCCGAACCCGTCGCCCGCGTGGTGGACGCGCACTACGAGAGCGGCGGAGCGCAGATCGCGCTGCGGGTCTACATCCCCGAGGGGCTGGCGCCGCACCCGGTGGTCCTGTACTTCCACGGCGGCGGATTCGTCGCCGGCGACCTCGACGTCGTCGACGAACCCGCACGCGCGGTCACGAACGGCACAGGCGCGATCGTCGTCGCCGCGACGTACCGCCGCGCACCGGAACACCGGTTCCCGGCCGCCGCCGACGACGCGGCGGCCGCCCTGCAGTGGGTGACGGCCAACGTCGGGACCTACGGCGGAGACCCCGGCAACGTCGTCGTCATGGGTGACAGCGCCGGCGGCAACCTGGCCGCGGTCACCACGCTGCGGGCCCGCGACGAGGGCGGACCGCGGCTGCGGGGTCAGGTGCTGATCTATCCGGTGATCGACCCGAACGCGGAGTTCCCCTCCCGGCGGGAGTTCGCCGAGGGATACGTGATCGGCGCCGGCGACCTCGACTGGTTCTGGAGCAACTACCTGCGCTCGCCCGAGGACGCGACCCATCCGTACGCCGTCCCGAGCCGCGCCGCGAGCCTCGAAGGGCTTCCGCCCGCGCTCGTGCTCACCACCGAGAACGAGGTGGCCCGCGACGAGGCCGAGGCGTACGCCGAGGCGCTGCGGCAGGCGGGCGTCGACACGGAGGCGATCCGCTTCGACGGACTCCTCCACGGCGCGTTCTGGATGTCCGGTGCCATTCCGCGCAGCAGCGAAATGCGCTCGGCCGTCGTCGAATTCGTGAAGCGGGTGACGGCCACCGCGCCCGTCCTGTGACGTAACCCGGCCGCGTCAGCCCTCGACTCGCGCCTCGAGTCGGGGGCAGATGCGCGGCCATTCCTCGTCGACCATCGAGAACAGAGCGGTGTTGCGCCACGATCCGTCGCGGCGGCGCCGGTGCTTGCGCAGGATGCCCTCGAACTCCGCACCCAGCTTGGCGATGGCGCCGCGGGAGTGGGCGTTGCGCTCGTCGGTGTGCCATTCGACGCGGACGGCGCCGAGGTCCTCGAACGCCCGCCGCAGCAACAGCAGTTTCGATTCCGGATTGATCAGCGTTCCCTGCGCGGAACGCGACAACCAGGTGTGCCCGATCGCGAGACTGCGGTTCTTCGGGTCGATCAGATACAGCGACGTCGAACCGACGACCCGCTCGGTGTGAACGTCGATCTGCGCGTACGCCAACCGGGTCGGATCCTCGTCGGCGCCGCGGACGAACGCCGCCGCGTCGTCCCGGTCGGCGATCGCGACGGACGTCCAGTGGAAGATGCGGGGGTCGTCGACCGCGTCCAGCAGTCCGTCGACGTGCTTCTCGCCCAGCGGTTCGAGGCGTACGTGCCGTCCGGTGAGAGTGGGATGCGCGAACCAGGATTCGCTCATCGCGCCGGCTCGGGAGATTTCAGCATCGGCCGCCGGCCGGACCCCGGACCGGTGCGCCCGCGGACGGGCGGATGCCGGAGAGTCGCGCGCAGGAACACGAAGAACAGCACCACCAGCAGTCCCGCCCGACCCCACACCCCGAACTTCACCAGCACCTCGAACGTCGACGCGTCCGTCTGGGCGGCCAGGGCGCCGAAGTACTTGAAGACGCCGATCCCCATCGACAGGTCGGCCACGAGGTACGCGGCGACGAGCCCCCACGGGACGCGCAGCAGCACGAAGAACGGGATCAGCCACAGCGTGTACTGCGGCGAATGCACCTTGTGCAGCAGCAGGAATCCGCACAGCATGGCGGCGCTGACGGCGATCCACGGGTACACGCCGTCGCGGTGGAACCGCGACCAGCCGAACCGCAGGGCGATCGCGAACGCGGTGCACACGAGGAGCGGGGACAGCAGGCTGACCGTCTGGTCGTACGCGGGCAGCGGGACGTCGTCGGCGACCGGTCCGAACAGCGGGCGCAGCCCCCAGTACCAGATGGAGTTGGTGGTGAGGTCGGCCTGGCGGTTCTCCTGGAACGTGAACGACGCCCGCCATCCGCGGTAGGAGATGAGGGCGAACGGCAGGTTCACCGCCACCACGGTGGTGATCGCGGCGACCGCGACCAGCACCGCGCCGCGCACGTCGTAGCGTCGTTCGGGGGTGCCGTTCCGGGTGAGGACGTACGCGATCAGCGGCAGCACGAACGCACCCGGATACAGCTTCAGGCAGAACCCGACGGCGAGGAGCACCGCCGCGAGTACCGCACGGGTGCGGAGCGGGATGCGTTCGAGTGTCATCACGAAGATCGCGGCCACCGACGTCGCGACGACCGGCAGTTCCCAGTTGTGGAACGCGTACAGCACCAGCGGCGGCGTCGCCGACCACAGCAGCGCCCACCAGCCCGCCAGCCGCCCCAGCATCCAGGCCGTGAGCAGGCCGAACGGGGCGAGGATCAGCGCCGAATGCAGCAGGAAGTCGGCGTCGGTGCGCGAACCGATGCCGCCGAGCCACATCAGCACACCACTCAGCACCGGGTATTCGACGGTGCCACCGGTGAGGACTCCGTCGGCGTTGATGCCGCCGCTGACATACGGGAAGACGTGCAGGTTGACGTCGCGGCCGAGCCACAGGAACTGGATGTCGGAGTAGCAGACCTGCGTGTCCTTGATGCGGTCGAAGATCAGGCTGCGGCCGACGCCGTCGAACGGCGCCCCCGCGCAGCGCGCCTTCTGCAGGTAGCCGGCGAGCATGGCGAGGCCCGCCAACCCGACGACGACCGCCGTGATCGGCGACCGCTGCCGAGCTCCGATATGCATGAATCCACACTAGGGCGCTCCGCGCCCCGTGCGCCTTTCCGGTAGCCGGAACTACCGAAAAGGCGCACCGTGCGGTCAGTCGCTGGTGTGCCGCAGGGCGTCGGGTTTGTGGACGGCGTCCTTCCCGCTCTTGTCGCTGACGACGCGGTACTGCGGGTCGTCCTCGGAGGCCCGCACCGTGCGGCCCGCCGCCTCGGTGTCCTCGGTGATCTTCTCCTCCACCTCGCCGGACGTCGTGGTGCCGTGTGTCTTCCACTCCACCTCGTCGCCGCGGTGGAACTTCTCGTCATCTGCCATCGTGTCGGCGTACCCATCCGTACCCCCGATCACACCGGCAGGGCTGATTTCGCTGGTCAGGGGCTCGTCGTGTACCCTGCAAAGGTTGCTGACGCAACGACCCTCCTGCCACGGACAGTCCGTGGCCGTTTTCACTAGTCCATAGGAGGTGATGAGGTCTTATGCGTCATTACGAATTGATGGTCATCCTTGACCCCAGCCTGGACGAGCGCACTGTTGCTCCTTCGCTGGATACGTTCCTCAATGTTGTTCGCCAGGACGGCGGCAAGATCGACAAGGTCGATGTCTGGGGTAAGCGTCGTCTCGCCTACGAGATCCTGAAGCACAGCGAAGGCATCTACGCGGTGATCGACATCAGCGCTACTCCCGCCACCGTCGCGGAGCTCGATCGTCAGCTCGGTCTGAACGAGTCGGTGCTGCGTACGAAGGTTCTGCGCCACAACAAGTGATTTCTGTCGGTCACCAGCCCTAGGCTCGTGCCCAACCGAACTCCACATTCTGCAGGAGGAACCATATGGCAGGCGACACCGTCATCACCGTCATCGGAAACTTGACGGCTGATCCGGAGCTTCGATTCACCCCCGCGGGTGCCGCGGTCGCGAACTTCACTGTCGCGTCCACGCCCCGCACCTTCGACCGTCAGACCAATGAATGGAAAGACGGCGAAGCACTGTTTCTGCGTTGCAACATCTGGCGCGAGGCAGCCGAGAACGTCGCGGAGAGCTTGACCCGTGGCTCGCGAGTGATCGTGAGCGGCCGGCTCAAGCAGCGCTCCTACGAAACTCGTGAAGGTGAAAAGCGCACTGTCGTCGAGCTCGAGGTCGACGAGATCGGCCCCTCGCTGAGGTACGCCACGGCCAAGGTCAACAAGGCCAACCGTGGTGGCGGCGGCGGTGGAGGCTTCGGTTCCTCCGGCGGATCGGGCGGCGGACGTCCGCAATCCAATACCGGCGGAGATGATCCGTGGGGCAGCGCGCCGCAGGCGTCCGGCTCCTTCGGAGGCTCTGGTGGTGGGAGCGACGAACCCCCGTTCTGATCCGTACCTGATCGGAACATCCAGAAAAGAGCAAACAAATGCCGAAGCCGCCCTTGCGCGACAAGGTAATGAAGAAGAAGATCTGCATCTTCTGCAAAGAGAAGAACACGCAGATCAACTACAAGGACACGACGCTGCTGCGTAAGTACGTCAGCGACCGCGGCAAGATCCGTGCGCGCCGTGTCACCGGCAACTGCGTCCAGCACCAGCGCGACGTTGCCATTGCCGTCAAGAACTCACGTGAGGTGGCGTTGCTGCCTTACGCCACCGTGGCTCGCTAAGGAAAGGGAGGAAAGACATGAAGCTCATCCTCACCGCTGACGTGGACAACCTCGGTGCGCCTGGCGACACCGTCGAGGTCAAGGACGGCTACGGCCGCAACTACCTGCTGCCCCGCGGCCTGGCCATCGTCGCCACCCGTGGCGCCGAGAAGCAGGTCGAAGGCATCCGTCGTGCGCAGGAAGCCCGCGCCGTGCGCGGTCTCGACCACGCCAAGGAGCTCAAGGCCGCCATCGAGGGCATCGAGAACATCTCGCTGACGGTCAAGACCGCCGGCGACTCGGGCAAGCTCTTCGGTTCGGTTACCGCCGCCGACGTCGCCGCTGCCATCAAGGCTGCCGGTGGACCCGTCGTCGACAAGCGCAGCCTGGAGCTGCCGAAGGCTCACATCAAGGCGACCGGCAAGCACGCCGTCGTCGTGAACCTGCACCCCGACGTGGTTGCGAAGTTCCACCTGAACGTCGTCGGCGCCTAGTCGACTCGTTCACACACAGGCCCCCCGGACGCCTCGGCGTGCGGGGGGCCTGCGCTTGTCGATCCCGGCTCTCAGCCGCCCTCTCGGGCCCGTTTTCACGGGTGTGAGGCGTGCAGAGGGGCGGCTTCCAGGTGTGTCTGGAAGTTAGCCGTCCGCGCCGGAGATCTGTGAGGTGAATCATATTGCCACGCAGGGGCGATCAACTCAACACGCCCGAGTCGTCAACGCGAAAGACACGCCGAACGGGTTTTCATCCACAGTTGTGAGAAACCAAAAAATGGCCCTGAACTGGGTATTTTGGATTGTGATATGCACTTATCCTCAGGTTATCCCCATGGGGTTAACACACGTACCCAGCGGTTTACACAATTTGTCCCCAGTTGTGTACACAGGCTGGTTTGAACACCGGGTAGCTAATCCCTAACGTCGTCCCGGCGTGTCTCGCAATCACGACGCCGGCTGCCACGAAGAGCCTGCGAAAGTTGTCGGTGGGGGCGAGTACAAAGAGTTCGTAGCACCAACACCGGGAAGCTTTTCCCGGGGCGGCGCAACAGTGATGGGGAAGGTCGGTCGAGTGGCTGTAGTAGACGATCGGGGCCATTCCGAATACCCGGGTCCGCCCGACGCGGAGCCCGGTGAAGAGTTCGGCCGGCAGCCCCCTCAGGACATGGCGGCGGAGCAGTCGGTGCTCGGCGGCATGCTCCTCAGCAAGGACGCCATCGCAGACGTACTCGAGGTGCTCCGTCCCGGCGACTTCTACCGTCCCGCGCATCAGTCGGTGTACGACGTGATCCTGGACCTCTACAGCCGCGGTGAGCCCGCTGACCCGGTGACGGTGTCCGCGGAACTCGATCGTCGCGGCGAACTCCGCCGCATCGGCGGCGCGCCGTACCTGGTGACGCTCACCCAGACGGTGCCCACCGCCGCCAACGCCGGCTACTACGCCGAGATCGTGGCGGAGAAAGCCATCCTGCGTCGCCTCGTCGACGCAGGCACCCGCATCGTCCAATACGGCTACACCGGAGCCGACGGCCAGGACGTCGCCGAGGTCGTCGACCGCGCGCAGGCGGAGATCTTCGAGGTCACCGAACGCCGCACCACCGAGGACTTCGTCCCTCTCGAGGAACTCCTGCAGCCCACGATGGACGAGATCGACTCCATCGCCAGCCGCGGCGGCATCTCCCTCGGTGTACCCACCGGCTTCGTCGAACTCGACGAAATCACCAACGGCCTCCACCCCGGCCAGATGATCATCGTCGCGGCGCGGCCCGGTGTGGGTAAGGCGCTCGCCCTCGACACTCCCCTGGCCACGCCGACCGGCTGGACCACCATGGGCGACGTCCAGGTCGGCGACCACCTCATCGACGCCGACGGCAAACCCACCCGCGTCGTCGCCGCCACCGACGTCATGGTCGGCCGGCCCTGCTACGAGGTGGAGTTCTCCGACGGCACCGTCCTCGTCGCCGACGAGCAGCATCAGTGGTTGACGGGCGTCGACGGGCGGGGCGCCGTGCGCACCACCGCTCAGATCGCCGGATCGATCGACCTCGGGCACGAGGTCGCGCACACCCGCGCACTGCAGCTGCCGACATCGACCGTGCACGTCGACCCCTACGCCCTGGGGGCCTCGCTCACCGCAGGAGGGAAGCGAATCCCGGCGGAACTGTTGCGTGGGTCGGAATCGGAGCGTCGCGAGTTGCTGGCCGGCCTGCTCGATGCGGCAGGGTCGGTCGCCGACGACGGCGCGGTGCGGTTCCAGACCGGGAATCCCCCGTTGTCGCAGGATCTCGCCGAACTCGTCGTCAGCCTGGGATACGACTGCCGTCGTGTCGACGGCGGTGTCACGTTTTACGCCGACGACGAGGTGTTCCAGCTTCATCGGAAAGCCATCCAGCACAAGGAGCTTCGCGGCGAGGTGAGTGGCTCGCGCCGCATCGTCGCGGTACGTCCGATCGACAGTGTCCCGGTGCGGTGCGTCGAGGTCGACAACGCCGACCATCTGTACCTCGCGGGTCGTTCGATGGTGCCCACCCACAACTCCACGCTCGGCATGGACTTCCTGCGTTCGTGCTCCGTGAAGCACGGCATGGCCAGCGTCATGTTCTCCCTCGAGATGAGCAAGACCGAGATCGTCATGCGTCTGCTGTCGGCGGAGGCGAAGATCAAGCTCGGCGACATGCGCTCCGGCAAGATGACCGACGACGACTGGACGAAACTCGCTCGCCGTATGAGTGAGATCAGTGAGGCGCCGCTGTTCATCGACGATTCCCCCAACCTGACCATGATGGAGATCCGCGCCAAAGCGCGGCGGCTCAAGCAGAAACACGACATCAAACTGATCGTGATCGACTACCTGCAGCTGATGAGCTCCGGTAAGAAGGTCGAATCACGACAGCAGGAAGTCTCCGAATTCTCACGTAGCCTCAAGCTCTTGGCGAAGGAACTCGAAGTTCCCGTGGTCGCGATCTGCCAGCTGAACCGTGGTCCCGAACAGCGGCAAGATAAGCGCCCGCAGGTCGCTGACCTGCGTGAATCGGGATCGCTAGAACAGGATGCCGACATGGTGATCCTGCTTTATCGCCCCGATGCGACCGAACGAGACGACCCCCGCGGCGGCGAGGCCGACCTCATTCTCGGCAAGCATCGTAACGGTCCGACCGCGACGATCACGGTGGCGCACCAGCTACACCTGTCCAAGTTCGTGGACATGGCGAGAGGTTAGGCAACCACAACCACCTGCGAGATGGCCGGCTTCTCGTCCCAACGGACGTTTCGGCGACCGGCTTGTCGGCCCGAAGAGGTGCTTCCATATGATGAGTGCGTCGGACGCGCCGGTGTCCGCGAGTCGCGAAACCGGGTCCGGTGATCCAGGTCACCGCTGGTGGAACGGTTGCGCTCGTCGGCATCCGACCCAAGCACGCCATATGAGCCGGGAAGGCAGACAAGCGCAGTGAGCACAGTGGAACTGGCCCAGTGGAACTCCGAGGAAGCTCTCGCGGAAGCGATGATTCCGATCATCGGGGGCCTGCACCGCAGACACTCGGTGACCATTCTGCTTCACAGTCGCTCGCTGGTGAACAAGTCGGTCATCAGTATCCTGCGAACCCACCGTTTCGCCCGGCAGATCAGCGGCGACGAACTGTCGGTCGAGGAGACGTTCCCCTTCCTCGAAGCGCTCACTCACCTCGACCTTCGGCCCTCGAAGATCGACCTCGGACTGCTGGTGATGGCGTACCGCGCCAACGGTGACGGAGCATCGGTCGCGGAGTTCGTTGCACGGAGCCTCGCCGACCTGGTCGGCGGCGCTCAGACGAGCCCCGCGCAGCCGCAGGACGTGGTCCTGTACGGATTCGGGCGTATCGGTCGCCTCGTCGCTCGACTGCTCATCGAGAAGGCCGGCTCGGGCAATGGGCTGAACCTGCGTGCCGTGGTGGTCCGCAAGGGTGGCAGCGACGATCTGACCAAGCGCGCATCGTTGCTGCGCCGTGACTCCGTCCACGGGCAGTTCAACGGCACGATCAAGGTCGACACCGACAACAACACGCTGATCGCCAACGGCAACGTCATCAAGTTCATTTACAGCAACGACCCGGAGAGCCTCGACTACACCGAGTACGGCATCGACAACGCCATCCTGATCGACAACACCGGAATCTGGCGCGACCGCGACGGACTGTCGAAGCACCTCCGCCCCGGTGTCGCGAAGGTGGTGCTCACCGCGCCCGGCAAGGGCGACGTCCCGAACATCGTGCACGGTGTCAATCACCGCGACCTCGACCCGAACGAGCAGATCGTGTCGTGCGCGTCCTGCACCACCAATGCAATCGTCCCGCCGCTGAAGACCATGGACGACGAATTCGGTGTGTCGCGAGGCCACGTCGAGACCGTGCACTCGTTCACCAACGACCAGAACCTCCTGGACAACTACCACAAGGCGGACCGTCGTGGTCGTTCGGCGCCGTTCAACCTCGTGCTCACCGAGACCGGCGCCGCGTCGGCCGTCGCCAAGGCGCTCCCCGAGCTGAAGGCCAAGATCACCGGCAACTCGATCCGCGTTCCCACTCCGGACGTGTCCGTCGCCATCCTCCACCTTCAGCTGAATCGTGAGACCACCAGGGAGGAAGTGCTCGAGCACCTCAGCCAGGAGTCGCTCACCGGGGCACTGAGCCGAAACCTCGACTACACCGCTGCAACCGATGCCGTGTCCAGTGACTTCATCGGTTCGCGCGCCGCGTGCATCGTCGACGCGAACGCGACGATCGTCGACGGCGACACCGCCATCCTCTATGTCTGGTATGACAACGAGTTCGGATACTCGTGCCAGGTGGTGCGCACTGTCCAGTACCTGTCCGGTGTGGAGTACCCGATCTACCCCGCGGTCGACGCCGCTGATGCGATGCCCGTGGGCTGACCGGCGACACCGTAGGCTCGCGACGCCCGGGAGAGCAGTGGCTGCTCTCCCGGGCGTCTTCGTGTATGCGGTGGGCTTCACCGCTGAAAGCTCAAAGCGGAAGCCGTAGTTCGAGCGGCCGCGCCATCCCTCGTGGGGTGGCGCCGCCGTTGTGATCGTGGCTGCGCATCTTGACCCTGTTGTCGCGGGGCGCATCGCTATTACCATCTTGGGCTTCGAATCCCGTCATCGGCGGCCCGAAGCGCTGGCACTCGAACCACCCCCCCGCATCTACGCTCAGTGGAGCGTGATCGCTTCGGTGCGTGGCCGACCTCGCGGGGTAGCGTGGAGAGTGTCGTCGGTTCTACACTCGGAGATTCCCATTTTGGCGGCAATGCTGTGTCTTACCATCTTTCGGGCCAACCATTCACGAAATATGTTGTGGACATAGGAAATTGATCGATCCATGATGTCGACCATGGACGTCCATAGCTACCACCTGCTCGCTGTTTCGGGCAACTACGGGGGATCTGTCGTTGTGATCGGTAAATCCCTGCTCCATATTCTCCAAAATATGTTGCACCGCAGCACTTTTAGATACACTCCTTCAAGTGGGGAACCAAAACAGGGGGAGTGATCATGGGTGGGGAAACGGGATCGACTGTAGACGGCGCAGTGGAAGTCAATCCGAACAGGTCGAGTCCTTCGAGGTTGGCTTCAGGCATACCTTCGTCTGCGCGTGTGTTGTGTGCTGGCACTGGTGGCCCTACCGAATTGAGCGAGATCGCGTGTTCGACTGAACCGCAATGTGTGTGGTCGCTGGGTGAAGATCTACGAATGGTCGCCAGTCCTCTGGGCAAGGTTGTTCCTGTAGGAATGGGGGACGTTTTCCGGGTGCATCTCGCGTCCGGTCGTCAGGTCGAACTGTCGCGCGATCAAGAATTCAGAACTGTGACGGGCTGGATTCCGCTGAGAGAACTGGAGATCGGTCAACGACTGGCGATACCGCGATACATCCCCGAGTCAATTCATGAAACACGACTTGCCGATGCTGAAGTCATTCTGCTGGCGCACATGATCGGGGACGGATCCTGCGTTAAGCGCCAGCCGATCCGCTACGCGTCGGTCGATGAAGAGAATCTCACGGCTGTGACAACGGCGGCCACTCACTTCGGTGTGACCGCTATTCGTGACGAGTACGCTGCAGCGCGCTGCATCACGCTGCGGTTGCCGGCGCCCTATAGGCTCGGGCACGGCAAGCGAAATCCCATTGCGGCCTGGCTCGATGAACTTGGACTGTTCGGGTTGCGCAGCTACGAGAAGTTCGTTCCCAAAGTAATATTCGATGTTGGGAACGATCAAGTTGCGCTGTTCCTGAGTCATCTGTGGGCCACGGATGGCTCGGTTCGGTGGGACGAGAAGGGAAATCAGGGTCGCGTGTATTACACGTCGACGAGCCGGCGCCTGATCGACGATGTTGCGATACTCTTGCTGCGGATCGGCGTTCACGGCCGGATCAAACGGGTCCGCAAGGAGGGCTACAGGGATTGCTGGCATCTGACCATCGCCGGCTCCCAGAATCAGACACAGTTTCTCTCCGTGGCGGGTGTGCATGGCGCGAGGGGTGAAGCTGCGCGAAGGGTGCTGGCTGAGCTTCTGTCGTTGGCTCCCAATGTGAACGTCGATACTATTCCGTTAGAGATCTGGTTCAGAGTTCGTGAGATCTTAGCGTCGAACGGCGTCTCACATCGTGCATTCGCGGCAGCGATGAATATCAAATTCTGTGGATCGACTCTATGGAAGCATGGCGTGGGCCGTTCGCGACTCGCCAAGGTCGCAGAGTTTCTCGACGACGACGGCCTCAGGGTCCTCGCCACAAGCGACGTGTTCTGGGACAGAGTCGTGGACATCGTCAGCGCAGGTACCCAGGAGGTATTCACCTGCCCTGTGCTTGGCGCAGACAACGTGGTCGTAGACGGCATCGTTGTGCGGCAAGCTCGGCAATAGGCCCACTCGACGGTCGACCGTGGCGAGCACCCGGGCTCTTCAGTTGCACGGGTGCTCTCCCCGGCGCCTCACAGGGTGAGGCGGTGGGCGGTGTTCCGAGGCCGCCCATTCGTCGAGACGTTGGTGGTAGTGCCGACGCACGTCGTCGAGTCCGTGCCCGACGTAGAGACGCATTGGCGCGTCGGATCGGCCGGCGATCGACACGATGGTCTGCGCCGCGCCTTCGAGGTTGCCGGGGGTCCAGTCGTAGAGCCCGGGTAGTTGGTCGGCGGCCGGCGCGTATGCGTCGATGGTGCGCGACGGCTGCACCGCGGATTCACCGAGCCCGGTGTGGAAGACCCCCGGCTCGACGATTGTCACCTGAAGACCGAGGTGAGAGATGTCCCGCGACAGCGCCTCGCTCAGTCCCTCGACCGCGAACTTGGACGCGACGTAGGCGTCGAGCCGCGGCACGCCGATGAGACCGCCACCGGAGGAGAAGTTGATGATGTGTCCGCTGCGGCGATGCCGCATTCCCGGCAGGAGCGCCTTGGCCACCGCGACGAGGCCGACGACGTTGGTTTCGAGCTGGGCTCGGACCTGATCGAGTGAAAGTTCTTCGAGGGTGCCTTGGACGACATTCCCGGCGACGTTGAGCAACACGTCGACCGGACCGAAATGCGATTCAATCGCCTCGACTGCGTCGCGGATCGACGTCTCGTCGGTGACGTCGAGTTGCTGGACGAGGACGTTCGACAGCTCGTGCAGGCTCGCGGGAGCTTTGGCAAGGTTGCGCATCGTCGCGGCGACGTTCCAACCGGCATCTGCGAAAGCAACGACGAGAGCTTCGCCGAATCCGGACGACGCGCCGGTGACGAGGACCGTTTTGGCCATGAACGATTCCCTTCGACGCATCAACCGTGCCCAGCGCAGGGAGCTGTGCGGCGGGTTCACCCGCGGTCGCAGGCGAACACTGCACAATTTTGCTGACCGCTGTCCGCACCTACCAGGTGCTCTCGAGAGGGGGTACCGCCAGCCCTTGGCTCAGGGGTGGTTCCGGACCTGCCGGGCGTCGGGAGTCGATCGACCGAAGAGGAAGTAGGCGAGGGGGACGGCGCCGGCCGAGTTGACGAGTGCCACCGCTGTCGCCCAACCCGACTTCGATCCCCTGATCTGGTTTGCCGGACGGTGCTTGATGTCAGCAAGTGTGGCGATCTTCAGAACGCCCTCGAAGGCAGCGCCGACGATGATCAGCCGCCGGCTGCGGTTGCCGAGTTCGCTCCATCGTCGTCTGGTGACCATGAACAAGCGTAGCTCTGGGGAATGGATCGGCGGCTCGTCCGCGTGTCGCGGCGAAGTTAAGTATCTTGAGATACCTCAGTATGTTTAACCGAAGGGACACCATGACCCGCACCATCGCAGTGGTCAACCATAAGGGCGGCTCGACCAAGACTACGAGCACGGTCAACCTCGCCCAGGCCCTCGTCGAAGCCGGTTACACCGTCCGCGTCGTCGACCTTGACCCACAATGCAACGCCACCACCTGGCTCGGCGCCACGCCCGAAGCTGTCGACAACGATGTCCTGTCGGTACTCATGCTGGTGGCGAGTATCGAGGAAGCCACCACCATCACCGCGTCCGGGATCCACCTCGTTCCTGCCACCAAGGAACTCGATTCCGTCGGGCCCTACTTCCTCAAGAAGCCCGGTGCGCACGGCATCCTGCGCAAAGCCCTCGCGGGTGCCCCCGACGTCGACTTCAACCTTATCGACTGCCCCGGAGACTTCGACCATCTGACCATCAGCGCACTCGTCGCCTGCACCGAAGTGCTCGCCGCTGTCATGACGGGCGCCATGGAACTCGAAGCGCTCATGCGGATCGAGAACTACATCACCCAGCAGGTCGAGTTGCTCAACCCCACCGCGCGGCTCAATCACATTTTGTGCGGCCGCGTCGAACTCGGCCAGGTCATCGACCAGCAGGTTCTCGCCGCGCTCCGCGAGACCTACCCCGACCAGACGATGCGCACCATCATTCCGAAGTCCGTCCGGGTCAGCGAAAGCTACAGTGCCGAAGAACCCGTCGTCAGGTGGGCACCGTCCTCCTCCGCATCACGCGCTTACCGCGACGCCGCCCAGGAACTTGTCGAAAGGATGCCCTGATGACCGCGACACGTAAGCCCGGACTTGCGAGCAACCCCCTCGAACGTCGCCAACAGGCCCGAGCAGGCGCACACCCCGACGGGACGCACTCGAGAACACGTCGAAAGGACCTCCTGGTGGGCGTGACACGTGAGCCCGGACTCGCGAGCAACCCCCTCGAACGCCGTAAGCGGCGGCTGCCGAACCTCGTCGAACAGTGCGTGGACGTCGCGCAAGTAGCCCTCGGCGAGGAAAAGATGACCACGAAACGGGTCTCCGTAGGAAAGAAGCAGGTATCGGTCTCCATCGAGACCGCCCGGGTCGAGCACGGCAAGGACGCCGTCGCCGCCATCGGCCACATCGCCGGTGCCCCCAGCAGTTGGTCCGCCCTCGTCGACGAAGCCGTCGCCCACTACCTCGCCGTTCTCGAACGCAGGTACAACAATTGCGAACCCTTCCCCCCGCGCGACGCCGACGTCGTCCGGAGCCCACGCGTCAACTAGGCCCGCCCAGGGCAGTCGCACTGGCTACAGGCAGCAGCAGAGGGAGAGGTTGCTGTTCGTGCGCGGGGTGTCGAACCCGGTCAACCGCACATACAGCAGCCACGTGGGCAGGTCACAGCTGCGCCAGCATGGGGAAGAGGGCAATCGCGGAGACGGTAATCCCGGCGGCGCCGGCAACGACGCCCAATAGGGCTCGCAACGATGCTGCCTCGTCGTCTGCATCCGCGGACCGCGACGTTGCGATGGCGCCGCAGACCACTGCGGCTAATCCCAGAATGAAGCCGAGCGCGACCACCCAGAACGTCGCAACGGACAGTGCCCCCAAGGCGATCGACACGGCAGGCAGCCGCGGACCGTGCTGGTTCCCTGTCTCGTTGGCGTCGATGGAGGAACGCATGCAGTTGTCGGCACGGGGGCTGTGGGGGACGGCGGCGGTCATGATCCTCCTTCGTACGGTTGGCGCGTCGGTTCGGCGGGCCACATAGCGGCTGAACAGGGTCCGAAGTGTGCTTGGGACGTGCCCGTGCACGAGCGGTGTGTCGAGGTCGCCTCGGTAGTCGGTGGCCGCGATTACGTCGGGGCCGGGCTTGTGACGTAGACCCCACTAACAAATTAGCACTCATGCCGTGCGAGTGCTAGGTCTTTTTCCTAACTAACCTTCCCTGCCGCCGCTGATTTGCGCGGGTGACCGCGGTGGCGACAAGGGCTACCGCGGCGGCGACGGTCGCTGCGATGGCGGCCGGCCGCGAATCGAGACCGTCGCCCGAGGTTCGCGCCACGACTATCCAGCCAAGGCCCCACACAATTGCGGCGGTGACGGTGAACCTTCCGTGACCGGCGACGGCGAGAAGGCCTGCGACCACGGCGACCAGTGCGAGGACGAGCACGGCCCAGGTGTCGGGTCCGAGTCCGAACGGATCGATGTCGGCTGCGGCCAGTGTCGCGGCGATGTTGGCGACGACGGCGACACACACCCAGCCGAGGTAGATGTACGCGGTGCCGTCGACAACGACCGCCTCGGCACGGCCTGAGGGCCTCTCCGTGGTCAGGACCCCGAAGACCACCACGAGGACGGCGAGCAGCGCGATGATGACCAGGACGCTGAGCCAGAGCTGTTCGAACTGAACGCAGGTTATCCAGACCGCGTTCAGGACCATAGCGGCGGCGTACCACCACCCGACCTGCCGTTGTCGGACATCGGCGCGGTGAGCGGGCAGTGCCTGCCAGATCGCATATGCAAGGAACCCCGCATAGATCAGTGTCCAGATCGAGAAGGCGGGCCCGCCGGGGGCTACGGCCGTGGCATCCGCGGCGAGGGCACCATCGGCGACTTGGGCGATCGGGGTTCCCACCAGGGCTCCCGAGCCGATGAAGGAGCCCACGACGGCCAACGCTGCGGAGACGATCACGAGGAGCACCCGGACGCCGTCGTGACGGGTCGGTTCGATCGGACTGTTCATGGCCACACTCTCCGATAGAAGGTCCGTTGTCGACGACAGGTCTCGGCGTCGTGAACGCCACCGTGCCGGGCCCGAGCACCCGACGAGAAATGCTGTGCGGCAGGGATTCGCGGCCGCCGCGGTGCCGGATGGGTGGCGCGGCGTTTCGTGGACCGGAGCGTTGGGCAATCCGATGCCGGACCGCGACGTCCGCGATTGCCCACCGGATTCGGCTGTTGCCATTGTGGGTAAGCCCGGAATCCACCGATTCGAGAACTCCCTGCCCAGGGTGACTGCGACCCATAAACCGAACGATGACCATACAGACTTCGCACCGACACATCACCACTGATCACGACGAGATTCGTCGTTGGGTCGAGGCGCACCACGGCGCACCGGCGCAGATGGCGAACACGGCCACTGCCGGCAGCAGGTGCTCTGCGCATCGACGTCCCCGGTCACGGCACCGCTGGGCTCGAGCACATTTCCTGGCATGAATGGTTCACCGCGTTCGACGGGCAAAGCCTGGCCCTGTGTTACCCGGGCCCGCATATTCACGGCGGACCCAGTGCATGGTTCGAACTCGTGCATCGGGATGTCGGGGACGGGGATTCTGTGCACTCTCTGCCCTAGCGAGGACGAACGCCCGGGCGGGTCGTCTGGCGGGAGTTCATCCATACACGGGCAGGTAGACGCGATATTTGGGCGACCACGGCTATTGCGGACGCCCTCGGTGGGCGAGTAGATTCAGACGTGCGGATCGAGTTGGTCATCGGCAACGATGAGAGGCTCGAGAAACAGAGATCCGGCCGAGAATGCGACAACATTCCCGGCCGAACCCCTGTCTGGGCCCTGTCCCGGGCGACCCGGTCGAACCCGACCGCAGGAGAGGGGTAGTGCTATAGATCGCCGCGATGCCGCCGCACTCGACGACCCGGTGGGCGAATCACTGCGATCTCGCCACGCACATTTTGCTCGCCGCCACGGTCGGGCTGTGACCTACCTGCCGGCCGTGGCGACTTTCTCCGCGGTCACCGCCGACCCGGCACCACAGGCGTGGGCCGATCTCGCTCAGTTGCTCGGCCCGGGAGAGTTCGCCGACATGTTCGGCTGCACGGCGACGCCGCCGCCGGACTGGGAGCCAGTGTTCACTTTGGAAGGGCGCCAGATGATCTGGGCTCGCAGCAGCGTCTCCGACCACAGTGGGGACGGAACCGGTGTGGTCGAGCTGGGTGCGGACGATGTGTCCGAGATGCGCGAGCTGGTCGCGCAGACCCGGCCGGGACCGTTCTGGCCGCGCACCCGTGAACTCGGCTGCTATCTCGGTATCCGCGAGAACGGCAGATTGGTGGCGATGGCCGGCGAACGGCTCCGACCACCGGGATGGACCGAGATCAGCGCCGTCTGCACCGCCCCCGAGGCACGCGGGCGAGGTCACGCTGCCCGTGTGGTCACTGCGCTTGTTGCGGGGATCACCGCTCGTGGCGAACGCCCCTTCCTGCACGTGGCCGAGAAGAACACCGGCGCGATCGCCCTGTACGAGCGACTCGGCTTCCAGACACGCAAGCACGTGACCTTTCGGGGCTTCCGCACGCCGTGACCACCAACCTGAAGACTCACTGAGGTCCACCCTCGGGTGGGGCGGGTACGTCCACTCGAGGGTGCCCGAACGGGCCCCTGGGGTTGGTTCACGTCTGGCTCCGGGGTTGGCAGAGTTGTACCTGTCACCGACGCACTTCCCCCACATCCCCAGGAGAAACACCAATGATCAACGCCCGCCGAACCTTCGCCGCCATCGCCTTCACCGCCTTCTCGGTCCTCGGTGCGGTCGGGGCGGCATCCATCGCTCAGGCCGAGCCGATCGGCCCGAACGGTCCCACCGGTGGTCCGTGTCCGATCGTGAACACGGACTCCCAGGGCAACGAGACGGTGACATACGGCAAGCCCGGTGACCGCAACGGCGCCCTGGTGTGCGGTGCAGACGGCGAATGGACGGTCGGCAAGACCAAGGGCAACGTCGGGCAGATCCAGACTCAGCCCGGACTCTCCCGCGGATAGCAGTTTCCCCAGTCCCCATTGGCGAGTGCCCCGCATCGATACCGATGTGGGGCACTTCCGCGTATCGCTCTGCGACGCGCTGTTGGTCGTCAGTGATGCTCGCCGGCCGGGCTTGTTTCGACGCCTGGCGGTGGGGTTTCGGCGCGCGTGAGTTCGGCTACGCGGTCGGCCAGTTCGCCGGTCAGTGTCGTGTCCGGCTCGGTGCTCGCGGCGTCCGCGAGTTGGGTCAGAATCTCGGCGGTCGCCGGGTCGGTCGTGTCGGCGGTTGCCGCATGCCCGCGTGGATGCGGCGGTCCCAATTCTTTGAGATGCTCTGCGAGCGAATCGGTGTCGAGTTGCTGGGACGCCTTCGCGTTCAGCTCGATGTTCTCGACGGTCGCGGCCCGACGAGTGGTCGCGACGGCAGCAGGAGCGACTTCTGAAGTGCGAGCATCGGCAACGCCGGGTGCAGCGTGATCGGGACGATTCCGGTGACCCAGAACGGCGCCCGCGACACCATCGAGCAGGCCGAGGCCGCCCCGATATAGACGCCGGGCCGGTGCCGCGGGTGCCAGGTGAGAGATCACTTGGTCGTCGATCAGGCGAAGGGGGTAGCGCACGACGGTGTACTGCACTCGCAGCACGGCGAGGGTGAGTGCTGTGATGTTCATGAAGCCTCCTCGGTCGTTGAGACTGAGCCGGGCGCTGCCCCGACAGCGGTCGGCGTCGCCCGCCGTCCGGGTACCCGTAACAGCGTTCGACTACCCGCGGCGCATTTCCCATGCGAATTGCCGGCCGCCGTCGCCGCGCGGCTGCGAGCGACGATCCGGTACGGCACCGTCCACCGGGCTTGCTACCTCAGAGTCGGGGGAGGGCTGCGGCGAGGAGGACGAGACCGGCTCACCGGCCGTCCGGGCGGGCAGTGCCCACTCGCACTTGCGTTACA
The DNA here is from genome assembly GCF_019378875.1 of Rhodococcus sp. USK10. Classification (NCBI taxonomy): domain Bacteria; kingdom Bacillati; phylum Actinomycetota; class Actinomycetes; order Mycobacteriales; family Nocardiaceae; genus Rhodococcus; species Rhodococcus sp. USK10. Next base: position 4,018,108 of record NZ_CP076048.1, on the reverse strand, counting down.
AGCGGGCCGGCCCTTCGTAAGGGCCGAACCCATACAGACAAACTTGCGATTTCCGCAAACCAACGACTCTGCAAGTCCGATTACGCCCCTAGTCGGGCTTACGCATGGTTCGCGAGATCCGGTCCGTCGACGAAGATGTCGACTGTCAGTGGTTGCTCACCGCCGTATTTCGCGAAGTCGGACACACCGGCCTCCGTGAGGACCTCGACATCGAGGAGGGTTCTACCGTTGTCGGTGCCGGCGGGTCGGCTGAGGAGTTCGATTGCCGCGTCGGCCATGATCTCGGGTGACCGCGAGTGGTGCAGGCTTTCCCGGCCGCCGAGGAGGTTGCCGACTGCCGCGGTGGCGATCGTGGTCTGCGGCCACAGGCAGTTGCTGGAGAGGTTCGTGTTCCGGTATTCGGCTGCAATACCCAACGCTGCCAGGGTCATTCCGTACTTGGCCAGCATGTAACCCGGATGCGCACCCAGCCACTGCTCGGACAGGTTCAGGGGAGGCGACAACGTCATCACGTGCGGATTGGCGGACTTCTGAAGGTAGGGCAGGCAGGCGCGAGTCAGGGCAAAGGTGCCGCGAACGTTGACTTGCTGCATCAGATCGAATCGTTTGAGTGTGAGGTCCTCGGTCGGTGACAGGTCGAGCACGCTCGCATTGTTGATCACGATGTCGATGCCGCCGAAGCGGTCGACGGCGAGATCGACGGCCCGCGCGATGTCGTCGTCGTTGCGGACGTCTCCGACCACGGGAAGGGCGTGTCCGCCGAGTTCGGTCAACTCGCTGACCGCGGTGTGGATGGTTCCCGGTAGCCGGGGGTCGGGAGTGTCGGTCTTGGCCAGCAGGACGACGTTTCCACCGCGGCGTGCGATTGCGCGCGCAATCGCAAGACCGATGCCGCGACTTCCGCCGGACATGACGGTGGTTCTTCCTCGGAAATTGTTGGCGTCGTTCAAGGTTGATTCCTTCGTCTGTGGCGGCCGGGGGAGTGACCGAACGACTCCACGATAGGCAACTCACGAGACCGTGACGACGTCCTCGAGGAATCAAGAATGCTCACTAATTTGTACGGTGAGAACAAATAGTTCCACAAGAGGCGTGTCCAGGAAATTCGCGCGCAGATTCGCAAATTTCCAGGTAGAGCACGCCTGAGGTGATGGTTGAGGAGTTTCGTCGTCCATCGACGCCGAAGACCGATATTGTCTTCGCATGGCATCAGACGAGGAACGAGCCGCATTGCTTGTTGCCGGAATCGCGCGTTCGCTCAACGAGCGACTGGTGTCGCTGACGGCTGACATCACCAGCGTGCTCTACGCGGAGATCCCGGATCTGCGGGCGGATCGCCAGCTGTTCGATCTGCTCGGAGCAAGTGTGGAGGGCAACCTCGACACCATCTTCCATACTCTGCAGCACAACATCGCTCCCGAGGACTTGGACGCGCCCGCCGCGGCCATGGAGTACGCGAGAAGACTTGCCCAGCACGGTGTTCCCGTCAACGCGCTGGTTCGCGCATATCGCCTGGGGCAAACCAACCTACTCGGGCTGGTTTTCGACGAGTTGCGTGCTGCTTCGGTGCAGCCGGAACTCAGTGTGCCAGTGCTCGAACGCATCATCACGGTCATGTCTGTCTACATCGACCGGGTGTCACAGCAGGTGGTGGCCGTGTACGAGCGTGAAAGGGAACGGTGGCTCGCTCATCGGAGCAGTGTCCGGGCCGTGCGTGTTCAGGAGATTCTGGCGGGCAACGCACTTCCTGATGCCGGCGCCGCCCTGGGCTATGTGCTGCAGCAGAGTCACCTGGCCGCGATCTTCTGGAGTTCCGACTCCGATTCGGGCGAGATGCTGGCCCGAATCGAATCGGCGGCACACGATTTCGCGAACTATGTGGGCGGGGTGACCGAACCGCTGTTCGTGGCCGCGGATCGAGTGACCGGCTGGGTGTGGATCCCACTGGGCTCACGAGCCCATCCCGAGCGGGCTCAGGGGGAAATGTGCGATTTCCTCGAGCGGCGGCATCCCGGACTGGTCGTAGCTCTCGGTGCTGCGGCCGCGGGAATCGACGGTTTCCGGCAGTCCCACGGTCAAGCGCAACGTGCGCGAGCGGTGGCCATCGCGGCGGGGCAGAACGCGCCGGCGGTGACCGCATACGACGAACCCGGGGTATCGACGGTTGCCCTGTTGGTCGAGGACCTGGTGGCCACTCGCGCCTGGGTTCGCGGTGTTCTGCGCGGGCTCGCTGCCGACAACGAGAATTCGGCCCGGTTGCGCGAGACCGTGCGGGTCTATCTCGCCCACAACCTGAGCAACGTCGCCGCCGGAAAAGAGCTTGATCTGCACCACAACTCGGTGAAGTACCGCGTCAAACGGGCAGCCGAAGTGCGGGGCAAGGACTTCACCGGAGATCGACTGGCCGTCGAACTCGCACTGCTGGTGTGCCAATGGCTGGGACCTGCGGTCCTGACCTCGGATTAGGTCGTCGGCGTCGAGCCGACGCGGAGTCTTGACACAGCCGCAGTCACGGCGTTTGACTGGTCGGAAGCTCGTGTTATCTCGCCGGATGGTGTTCTGGGAGGTTGACGTATGCGCGGCACAGGTTTGGCGGGACATCGACGCGGAGCAACCCCCCACCGCAGGATGTTCTCGGTACTGGCACTGGTGGGCGTGTGCCTTCTCTCCCTGTCAACGGCCCGGACGGCAGACGGTCAACCCGCTGTCGGCACCGGGTTCGCGATCCCTTTCTCCGGGGACCCCGGCTACGAGAACCTGGCGCCGACGCAGGTGACGAGTCCGGATCAGCTCAACGCGCCGCTCGGTCAGCAGGTGGCGGACGAGATCGCCTATCAGATCGGGCTCGACCGGGCTGACGCATTGTCCGAACAGCAGTATCGCGACCTCATCACCGGCGGTGGAGTCGGCGGCAGCAGCGACGCCGCCTCGGTGATCGATGCGTGCGCCCGGATCCTCACCAATACGAACGGCCGCCCCCTCTATTCCGACGTCGACGGCCAAAACACACCGTCGGTTCTGGCCAGCTACGGGCTGTACGTGAACCCCAGCGGACTGCTGGAGAGTCCGGCCAACGCGGACGCGCCGACGCGGCAGGTGAACTCGTTGATCGCTCCCGGCGGTTTCGTGGGCACCTGGTTGAGGAACAACGGCGCGACCGACACCCTGATCGCTCTGTACGAGTCCGCCTACACGATACAAGCGGCCTTCGGCTTCGCGTCGCAACAGATGTCGGGCGAAGCTCAACTGGTGACCAACACCAAGGGCGGTGTGAGCGCGGAGGTCGGCATGTCGATGGCGCCGCCGCTCTGGATCGTGAACTTCGCACTGCTCTACGTACTGCAGCCTTCCCTCGCGGCCGCGATGCCCGCCTACTGGGCTCCCATTCCTCCGGCGGTTGCCGACGCCGTGCGGTCGAGCCCCACCGGCCAGGTCCCGTTCGGCGACTATGCGTCCTACTTCCAGTGAGCACTCCCTTGGAGTGCGGAGGTGACGAGGTTGCTCTTCGGGAGAGCTGTTTCGGATTCGACGGCCGCGACCCACTGAGAGGTTGTGGCGACTGCGGCGAAGTTCGAGTGCAACAGGACCATCAGTGTGGTGTGCAGTGACTCCGCGGACACCTGACCGGCCTCGTTCGCGAGGTTGATCGCGCCGGTGGCGTCGGACAGGATCTCGGCGGAGAATCCGAGGCCCTCGGCCTCGACAGCGGTGGCCAGATCACAATTGTTGGCCATGAACCCCACGATCGAGATGGTGTCGACGGTGTTCGCGCGCAACCACTCCGCGACGTCGGTGCCGGCGAATACGCTCCCGTACTGCTTGTGCACCCGCTTCCACGACGGGTCGATCGCCGTGTCGAGGTCGGGATGCAGCGACCACCCCGCCGACCCCTCCACGAAGACCGGAGCGCCGCCGGACATCCGATGCTGGACGACGACAACCGGGATGTCGGCCGCGCCGGCCACCTTGATGGCGTTCAGAATGTTGGCCAGTGATTCCTCACGCGGCGGGTAATGGATCTGCAGCGGTCCGTCGAAGTACTCCTGCTGGACGTCGACGACGACGAGGGCACGGCGTGGTGCAGTCATAGTTCACTCCCGAGGATCGAAATCGTGCGGGCCCTTCGCCGGGCCGCGCTGTCACCCCATTCTTCGGTGAGGGTGGTGGCGGTTTCGAGTGGCATGGATGCATACTTTCGATGACTTTGTGCCAACCGTGGGGAGATCCGATGCGGATTGCCGTCTATGCGTTCGACGACATCACCATGTTCCACCTCGCGGCGCCGCTGATGGTGTTCGGCGAACTGGGCCGCCTCGGTCTGGCCACCGACTGGGAGACCAGGCTGTGGTCCGATCACCCCGGGTCGATCCGAACGGCCGAGGGGTACCCGATCGGTGAAGTGGCGGGCCCGGAGACGGTCGAGTGGGCCGACATCGTCGTGATCCCGTCATGGCCGCTTCCGGTGGTGCCGAGCAGCGAGGCGTTCGGGTCTCGCCTGCGCCGCGCCCACGCGCGGGGCGCCGTCGTCGCGGGACTGTGTCTCGGCGCCTTCGCGGTCGTCGACAGCGGTCTGCTCGACGGACGCCCGGCCGTCACGCACTGGGAGATGATGCCGGCTCTGGCCGAACGCCATCCGGGCACGCAGATGGACACCTCGGTGCTCTACATCGACCACGGCGACGTGCTCACCTCCGCCGGGACCGCGTCGTCGATGGACGCCTGCCTGCACCTGGTGCGCACACACCTCGGGTCCGCGATCGCGACCCGGGTGGCGCGAAGTCTCGTCGTCGCCCCGCACCGGGAGGGCGGGCAAGCCCAGTACATCGAGCGCCCGCTGGCACAGGCGGCGACGGACACGGCCATTGCCGACGTGCAGCAGTGGGCGCTGGCTCACCTCCACGAAAACCTGTCCATCGATCGCCTGGCAAGTGAGGCGAAGATGAGTCGGCGCAGCTTCATTCGGCAGTTCACGCGAACCACCGGGACCACGCCGGCGCGGTGGGTCGCGGAGCAGCGACTCGGTGAAGGGCGCGTCCTCCTCGAGACCACCGACTGGGGTATCGACGACATCGCCTCCGCGTGCGGCTTCGCCAGCACCGTCACCTTCCGGCAGAACTTCGTCGCCGCCTTCGCGACCTCACCCACCGCGTACCGGCGACAGTTCGCGGATCTTCCGAACGGCTGAGATCGGCGCAGGTTCGATGCAGACCCCGCACCTGGTCGCACCCCAACACACTGCCGAAGGGGCGGTGCTCACCCCCTACGATTCTCCGGGTGACCGACTACGACGATCTCGACATGTTCGGTGGCCTCGATGCCGCCACCCTGCCGTCCCGCCAGCAGTTGATTCTGGCGACGATCCGGGACTGGGTGGCCGCACACGGATGCTCGCCGAGCACCCGGCAGATCGGGGACGCGGTCGGCCTGCGGTCGACGTCGTCGGTGTCCAAGCACCTGAAGAGCCTCGAGGAAAAGGGCTTTCTCCGGAGGGGTTCGTCCATGGCTCGGCAATTGGACGTGCGCCCGTTCCTCTCCGAGACCAAGCACGGACGCTCGGCCGACAACAATGTGACGGTGCCGGTGGTCGGCGACATCGCCGCCGGCGCACCGATCCTCGCAGAGGAGCACGCCGACGAGATGCTCACGCTCCCTCGTGAACTCGTCGGCTCCGGCACCGTGTTCGGGCTGCGGGTGCGCGGCGAGTCGATGATCGACGCCGCGATCTGCGACGGCGACGTCGTCGTGGTGCGCCGCCAGGACGAGGCCCATTCCGGCGAGATCGTCGCCGCGATGATCGACGGCGAGGCCACGGTGAAGGTGCTCCGGCGTCGCGACGGTCACATCTTCCTCGAGCCCCGTAACCCTGCCTACACCGTCATCGACGGCGACGCCGCAGTCGTCCTCGGCAAGGTGGTCTCCGTGATGCGGCGGATCTGACACCCTGACCATTCGAAACCTGTTCCGCGAACACGTCGGCCGCGGCACACAGCCGAGCGGACCGAACATGTCACGTGTCGGCAGCCGTCAGAGTGCCCGCTTGAATCCGACGTGGCTGCTGTCGTATCCGAGTCGCGCATAGAACGCCTGCGCCCGCTCGCGGGCGCGGTCGGTGGTGACCTGCACGAGTGTCGCGCCGCGATGCCGGCCGTGGTCGTGCGCCCACTCGAGCATTGCGGTTCCGACGCCATGGGAGCGCTCGGTGGCCGCCACCCGCACCCCCTCGATCTGCAGGCGGGCGGTGCCGCCGCGGGACAACCCGGGGATGATGGTGAGTTGCATGGTGCCGATGATCCGGTCGTCCTCGGCGCGGACCACCGCCAGGTAGTGTGCGGAATCCCGGGCGATCGCGTCGTACGCCTCCTCGTACCGTGCCATCTCGGCCCCCTCGCGGGTGCGGCCGATCTCGTCGTCGGACAGCAGGGCGACCAGCGCCGGCACATCGGCGCGGCCGGCGCGCTGCACCCGATACACGCGGTCGCCGAGTGGGAGCCGCCCACCGACCGATTCACGTGCCCGCGACTGCAAGTGGGCGATGAGTGTGTCCAGCCAGGTGCCGACATGCTGCCGGGCCTCGGGGGTGTCGGGGTAGCGACAGCGCAGGTGCAACCCGGCCTCGTCGAGGATGAACCAGAGCATCACGCCGTCGGTCCGGATCGTCGCGCCGACGTACTGCGCCTCCAGGCCGGTGGCGTCGACGCGGACCGGCAACCGGCGCAGGTCCAGCCACGAGATGGCGAACATCCCGGGGGCCTCGGGCATCCCGCCCCACGGGCGAAGTACGTCCTCCAACGGCCAGGACCCCATCCGTACGGCCTCCTTGACCGCTTCTGCGCTGGCCCGGGGATCGGGGTCGGTCGATTCCAGTACCGAGTTGGTGATGAACCACCCGACGGAGTCGTTCCAGGTGGCGTCGTACCGGCTGTGGACAGGGAACACCGCCCGCAGCGGGGTGCCGGCCAGTTTGCGCGTCACGTCGGTCATCGCGGCCACCACGAGTGCCAGGGTCGAGACGCCGTCGTCGCGGGCCTGCGCCGAGAACGCGGCGCTGTCGTCGACGTCGAGCACGTCGCGCACCTCCACCCGCTCGTGCTGCAGCGTCGCCGCGCCCAGCGACAGCGGGAACCGTGGCATCACGTCACCGCTGGCCGCCAGCACCTCCGCCCAGCGGTGGTGCACCTCGGCGGGTGCCGCCGGGCGGTCCCGCAAGGCGCGGGTGTGCTCGGCGAAGGCGGGTGCGGGCGGCAGCGACGGCGCCCGGCCGTCCTGCACCGCCGCCAACGCGGTGAGCAGGTCGCGTGCGATCACCAACATCGACCACATGTCGACGTGCGAGTGGTCGGCGGCGACCACCACGGTCGGCCCCGCCGCGGTCTCGAGCACGCACAGCCGGTGCGACGGACGACTGTACGGCGGGCAGGCGTGGTCGAGCACGTCACGGAGCGCATCGTTGACGGCCTGTCCGGGGGCGATCGGGTGCTCGACCCAGTCACCGGGGAAGATTTCGACCTCGTGCAGCCGCGGCTCGCCGTCCTCGCCGGGCGAGAAGATCGACCGCAGCGTGCCGTGCCGCGCGACGACCGCCAGCCAGGCGGCCGCGAGCGCGTCGGACGGTACCGGCGCGGAGAGTGTGAAGGACAACGCCATCCAGGATCCGGCTCGGTCGCCGGCACCGACGTGGCGTCGCTGGTCGAAGGACACGGGCAGCGGTCGGCCCAGCCGGCCCACGGTGACGTCGTAGCCCAGCAGTCGGCCGAACGGCAGGCGCAGGTGCGCGACGTTGGTCAGCCGCATGGCGGTATCCTAGGCGCTTCACCAGCGGCCGCGCGGCCGATCTCGCCCGCCGGGCCGCGAGTCCACGGCATGGGCGGGAATTGCGCCCTATACTCCCGCCATGTTGATCATCGGGATGATCCTGTTCGGAGTGCTCGTCGGTGCCGCCGCCCAACTCATCCTGGGTAGGTCCAAGTCCGGAATCGATTGGACGCTGGCATTCGTCGCAGGCATCGGCGGCTCGTTCGCGGGCGGACTGCTCATCAGCCTCCTCGCGGGGGACGGCCTCGACTTGCGCCCCAGCGGCATCATCGGCTCCCTCGCCGGGGCGATCATCGTGACGGCCGTCTGGTTGTGGTGGAAGGCGCGGGCCGCGGCAGGGGCCGACTGACAACCGCGGCGTTCGCCGCTGTCGACGCGGCCGAACCGGCCGGTGGGATGATGGTGCGCGTGCCAATGCCCTCACCGCTGCCCGTCAAGGACGGGATCGGACCGACGCGGCTGCGCGTCCCGGCGTCCGGGCCGTGGGAGACGATCGCCGAGTACGTCGTCGCGCGGTTCGACCATCTGGACGCGGGCGACCTGCACCGGCGATTCGACGCCGGAGAGATCGTGGGCACCGACGGTCGTCGGATCGGTCGCGGCACGGCGCTGGGCGCGCACCGGTTCGTCTGGTACTACCGGGATCTGCCGGTGGAGGACCCGGTGCCGTTTCACCTGGAGATCCTGCACGTCGACGACGACCTCGTCGTGATCGACAAGCCACACTTCCTCCCGACCACTCCGGGCGGGCGATACCTGCGCGAGTCCGCGCTCGTCCGGTTGCGGACTCGCCTCGACAATCCGGACCTGACGCCGATCCATCGACTCGACCGCGCGACCGCCGGCCTGGTGATGTTCTCGGCCCGTCCCGCGACGCGCGGCGCATACCAGTCGCTGTTCGAGAAACGGCGGGTAGTGAAGGTCTACGAGGCGGTGTCGACGCAACCGCCCGGGTGGGACCCGGATGCGCCGGTGCTTGCCGAGCGTGCCGTTCCCGTCGTCTACCGCAACCACATCGCGTCGCGGCGCGGCGAGTTTCGGGTCGTCGTCGACGACTCCCGTGAACCCAACGCCGAGACGGTGGTCGAGGTCTGTGGCGGCGGCGTGAGCTCCTCCGGACGTGCTGTGCTGCACACGATCCTGCGTCCGCACACCGGACGAATGCACCAGTTGCGGGTGCATCTGGCGGCGCTCGGCCTCGGGATTCTGGGCGATCGTCTGTATCCCGACCTGCTGCCCGAGGCGCCGGACGATCATTCCCTCCCGCTCCAATTGCTCGCGCGGGAACTCGAATTCACCGATCCGCTGTCGGGGATGCCGCGGCGGTTCGTCACCCGCCGGACGCTGAGCGAGGCGCCCGCGTAAGGGCGACCTCGCGCAGGTGCAGGCACACCTCGTCGATCGCCTGCTTCGCCTGAGTGAACACACCGATCTCGGTGACGAAGCCGTGGAAGACGCCGGCATACCGGGTCAGCGAGACGGGGACGCCGTCGCGCCGCAGCCGTGCCGCGTATGCTTCGGCGTCGTCCCGGATCGGGTCGACCTCCGCGGTCAGGACCAGGGCAGGAGGAAGGTCGCGTAGCGTTTCGGCGCGCATGGGTGCCGCGAGGTAGTCGTCCGCCCGGTGTCCCGGGCCGACGTAGTGGTCCCAGCACCAGCGCGCGTCCGCGGTACTCAGTAGCGGTGCATCCGCGAATTCCGACCACGACGGCGTCGTGAATGTCCCGTCGACGGCGGGGTAGGCGAGTACCTGAGTCACGGGGAGAGAGCTGCGCTCGTCGCGTCGGTGCAGGCACAGGGCAGCGGCGAGATTGCCGCCTGCGGAGTCGCCCCCGATCGCGATCCGGCCCGGATCGATACCGAGCTCCGGTGCCGTCCGGGTCAGCCACGCGTAGGCGTCGAGGCAGTCTTCCAGTGCTGCCGGGTAGGGGTTCTCGGGAGCCAGCCGGTAGTCCAGGGACACGACCGTCCATCCGGATCCGGCGGCGATCGCGCGACACAGCTCGTCGGCTCCGTCCAGGGTTCCCAGGACGAAACCGCCGCCGTGCAGATAGACGAGGACAGGCCTGTCACCGTCCGCAGCGGCACTGTCTGCGCGGTACAGGCGAGCCCGGATCGCACCTGCGCGGGTCGGCACGGTCAGTTGCTCGACACGCGCGAGTGGCGTGATCGGCTCGGCAGGTGGAGTCGTGTTCAGGAGCGCCCGGGCCTGCTCCGGTCCCAGCTCCCGGATCGGTCTCGGCAGGGCGTTAGCGATCACCCGGGCGGCGGCCTGTGCATCGCCGTCGAGCAGATTCCACCAGGTGGGGGCGTCGTCGTTCATCTCGGAAACCTCGCAAGTCATTGACAACAAGTGATCTGTGCCTCACTATCATAGTCACGTGACCAAGACGCTTGACCACAATGGTCGCATTCCACAGGGATCCGCTGCTGACGGTGTACCGCGCACATGATCTCGTCGAATCGAAAGGACTGAAGGATGACCGAAACGACGATCGGCCACGCGACATGCGAGGCCGACGCGGTCGACATTCGGATCGAGGACGATGCGAGTCCGATCGTCCGGCTGCTCGGCCGCACGATCGCCGACTCCGTCCGCGCGAACCGTGCGGATGCCGTCGTGGCGGGGGTGGAAGGCATTGTCGCGGTCCGCTCCCACGACACCCCGCAGGCTGCGACGATCAGCATCTCGAACGGTGTCGTCGCGGTGTCGAGTGGTGTGTTCATCGAACCCGACGTCACCCTGACCGTCGACCTGAACGCGCGGCTCGCCCCGGTCGGCGAGCCCGCAGGCGAGGGCGACCTCGCCGCAACGTCGCTGGCACTGCTGTCGCCGCCGCTGCCGGACTGGCAGGTCGCCGCGGAGACGTTCTGGGCCGAGGCCCGGTCGGTACCGGGGATCCCTGATGTGCTCGTCGCCGTCGCGGACGGCCCCGACGGATTGGACCAACTGGTCGTCGGCGAGGGCGAGACGCACTACGTGATCGCCGGCCCCCCGGAACTGCTGGCCGGGATTTTCTCGGGCGCCGACGATCTGATCGCCGCCCTGTCCACCGGTGTGATCGGCGTGCGCGGCACGCTCTCTCAGCTGTCGGTGCTCGTCGCCGCATCCTGGAAGGTTCGATACGATGTTTGAAATCACCGCCACCGCAACGGATCGCGACACTGCTGTCCACACGGTCCGGCTCGAGGCCACCAATCACGACGGCTCGTTCCTCGGAAAGAACGTGGCTCCCAAGAAGTTCGCCGCGAGCGCGGGGTCGGGCTTTGCGTTCGCCGATCTCCTGTTCGGCCTCGACCTGGGCAATGACCCCACCTTCGGATTCGCCTACCCCGACTGGCGTGGGCACCTGGCCGACGTCCAGTTCCGGCCCGACATGTCGACTCTGGTGCAGTGGGAGCCCGGCCTGCAGTCCGTGATCGGCGACTACTGGCAGACGGACGGCACCCCGGTCGGGACGTGTCCGCGGAACCTGGCCCGGAAGCTGGTCGACCGACTCGCAACGCGGGGTTTCACGGCCACCGTGGCGGTCGAGGTCGAGGCGACCCTGTTCCAGGAGTCCATTCACGAGGCCCGCGCCAAGGGGTATCGCGATCTGACCCCGCTCGGCGGTTCCGCCGGAACCGCGTACCACCTCGCGAAATCGAAGGACTGGGTCGACTACATGTCGGCGGTCGCCCGTCGCCTCGAAGAGATCGGCATCGAGTGGGAGGCGTGGAGCGACGAGGACGCGGCAGGCCAGGTCGAACTCAACCTGGTTCCCGGTGACCCGATCTCGGTGTGCGATGCCTGGGCTCGCGCCCGGCAGGTGATGCGCGAGGTGGCCTTCGAACTCGGTCACACCGTGACCTTCATGGCCAAGCCGACGGCCGGGTACGGTCAGGCCTCGCACGTCAACCTGTCCCTGCAGCGCGACGGGGTCAACAGTTTCTACTCCGAGGACGGGCCCTCACCGACGATGCGGCACGCGATCGGCGGACTCCTCGCGACCATTCAGGGAGCGACGTCGATCGTGCTCCCACAGATCACCTCGTACCGCCGACTGGTCGACCTGAGCGGCCCGCCGACGACGGTCACGTGGGGCATCAGCAACAAGACCACCGCGGTGCGTGCGGTGTGCGGGCACCCGGCGTACTCCCGCCTCGAGTACCGGGTTCCCGGTGCCGATGCGAACCTGTACCTCGCGGTCGCGGCCATTCTCGCCGGGGTGATCGCCGGCCTCGACGGCGCGATCGAGCCGCCCGAGCCGGTCACCGACATGGCGTGGTGTGCTCCCGATCTCGAGCGGCTGCCGAACACCATCACCAAGGCCGCCGCTGCTCTCGAGGCGGATCCGATTCTGCGCGAACAACTCGGGGACGAGTTCGTCGACTACTGGGTGGGTACTCGCCGGTGGGAGTGGATGCAGTTCCACACCGCGGGTGGCGATCCGTTCGCCGAGCTCTCCGAATGGGAGTCGATGCGCTACTTCGAGTTCCCGTGAGCGCGGAGAACGCGACGCCGGGCACCGTCCGGCCGTTGATCGGCATCACCGGCCGACGGTTCCGGCTGGGGCTGGTCGACGGACTCGACAAGCGTTACGGCCACCTGTTCGCCGATGCCTTCATGTCCGACTTCTCGGACCGGATCGCCAGGGCCGGTGGCATTCCGGTGAACCTGCCCTACGATGCCGACCCGGAGGCACTCTGCCACTGGCTGGCGGGCGTGGTCATCACCGGAGGCCAGGACGTTCATCCTGCGTGCTGGGGTGGCGACGCGTCGGTGGTCCGGGATGTGGATCCGCGGGACGATCCGATGGTCCACGATCCCGGTCGGGACGAGTTCGAGATCGCGCTGGTGCGTGCCGCACTCGCCAAGCGCATTCCGGTGCTCGGGGTGTGCCGCGGCCTGCAGGTCCTCAACATCGCTCTGGGTGGCACGCTGATCGCCGACCTCCCGCCCAGTGCTGTCGAGCACCTGTCGGTGTCGCCCCCGCTCACCGACGGTGCCGACGACCACAAGGTGACGTTCGAGCCCGGTTCGATCGCGGAACGGCTGTTCGGCGCCAGTGCGGTGACCAACTCGTGGCACCACCAGGCGGTCGGCCGCTGCGGTACCGGCCTCGTGGTCACTGGTCGCGCGGCTGACGGCGTCGTCGAAGCAGTCGAGTTGCCTGGGGCCGCGGTGCTCGGTGTCCAGTGGCATCCCGAGTGGATGGAACGCGACGATCCGGCGCTGAGCTGGATCGTCGCCGAAGGCAACCAGCGGATCTGACCACAAGACTGTCGGCCGTCACCGAAAGTGGCGGCCGACATTTGTCTTTCGTGTCAGCCCGGCATCAGTCCACGCTCACCCAGGACGCGAGCGAGCGCAGGGTTACCGCGGGAGGGACCGTCGAAACTCGGCGCGCCGGCACGCAAGCAGCGCCGAGGTTGGTGGCCATCCATGCGTCGAGCACGCCGAGGACGTGCTCGATCTGCAGCTCAGCCGCTGTGCGGTCGGTGAATACCAGCCAGTTGAGCGCGAATCCGTCGGACAACGTGGACACCAGGTAGATCAGTTCGTCGATCGTTTCCGGGCCGACCGACTGGCCCGCAGCGGTCGCGGCGGCGCCGAGGATCGCTCGCATGGTCGCGAATGCCTCGTGGTACACCATCTCGGCCTGCCGGCTCTCCTGACGCTGGCCCCAGCTGATCAGCTCGACGATCGCCGCGCCGAAGTCCGGACTCGCCAGGTACCACTCCATCCCACCACGCAACAGGGCGCGCGCCGTGGCCGCCACGTCGCCGTGGACGTCGTTGCGTGTCAACACCTCTCGGTACTGCGCGGTGACGTACTCGAAGACCGCCGCGAACAGCACTTCCTTGGAGGAGAAGCAGTAGTGCAGCGTGGCGAGTGGAGCGTTCGCCTCTTCCGCGATGCGGCGAGTGGTGGCGCCGTCCACCCCGTGGGCGGCAATCACGCGCACGGCCGCGGCCACCAGTTCGGCGCGACGTTCGGCGGCGGGAATGCGAGCCATGCGATCTCCTGTCGAGACAGAACTGATCGGATGATCATGTCGAGTCTCACGTTAGCAGCCGGATGAGTGGGGGACGGCCCTATCGCCGAGAAAAGCCGTCCCCAACTGCAGGTAAACCGCCGAAATCTCTGAGTCAAACATCTTGATCATATGACTGACTTGGCTTACGGTATGAGCCGGATCACATCGCCGGCTCCGGCGCCCCTCCAATGCGACCAGCCCAATTTCGAAGGAACAGACCCCTCATGACGACGAACGAACTCACACGTCTGACTCCCGACGTCACCACAGAAGCCGCGGTCGAGGTGATCATGCGAGACGGCGGCGTGATCGTCGAAGGACTCTTCGACGAGGCCACCATCGAGGGACTCGAGACCGACTTGGGCCCCGTGCTCGACCGGGTCGACACCGGCCACGACGAGCTGTTCGCCGGCAACAGAACCAAGCGCGCAAGCGGCTTGTTCGCGCGGACCGAGCACATGGCAACGGTTGCGCTGAACCCGTTGTACCGAGATGTCGCCGGGCGCATTCTCAACAAGCCGATCAACGTCTTCTTCGGTGAAGAGTCGATGCCGAACCCGGCAGGCATGCACGTAGGCGCGACGATGGCCATCAAGATCGGCCCAGGACAGGGTTCGCAGCCGCTTCATCGTGACGACTCGGTCTGGTTGTGGCGGCACCCCACGTATCAGCGCGAAGCGCGGGTGCAGATCATGGTGGCGGTCAGCGACTTCACTGCCGAGAACGGCGGCACCCTGGTGATCCCGGGCTCGCACCTGTGGGACGACGAGCGCGCACCGCGCCTCGAAGAGGCGATCCCGACGGAGATGAAGGCCGGGTCGGCGCTGATCTGGATCGGCTCCACCTATCACGGTGGTGGCCAGAACACCACGTCGGACGAGTACCGCTTCGGCCTGTCGATGGGCTACGACCTCGCATTCCTGCGCCCGGAGGAGAACCCCTTCCTCACCTACACCCTCGACCAGATTCGGTCGTTCCCGGAGGAGATCCAGCGAGCACTCGACTGGTCCTCCGAACACTACGTCGGCTGGGTCGAGGTCGGGGGCCAGATGTCCGACCCCATGGACCTGCTCGGTTGTGAGGAATACACCGCAATCGGTGCCGCGCTACCCGCCCACGTCTGATCACGAATCGGAGAAACCTATGACAGAGATCCACCAGCAAGCCGGACTCGCCGGTGAGGCGCCTGCTCGCCGTGCGCCGAACAAGGGAGTGCTCATCGGAGTCGGCACGCTGCTGATCGTCCTGACCAACGCCGTCATCTTCATCCTGCCGCCGCTGCTGCCGATCATCCAGGCGCAGTACGGCCTTGCCACAGTGGCCGAGACGACGTGGCTGTACACGGCGCTGACCCTCGGCGGGGGAGCCGGCTTCATCCTGCTGCCGCGGCTCGCCGATCTGTACGGCGACCGAAACGCCTCCGTGGCGGCGTCCGCATTCCTCGCGGTCGGCGCGCTCATACCGGCTGTCGGCGACTCCTATCCGACCCTCCTCGTCGGCTGCATTCTCATGGGCTTCGGTGGTGCGGCGCAGTTGCTTCCGCTCGGTTTCCTGCGTCGCAACCTCGGCGAGGACGGCATCACGGTGGGTGTCGCGGTTCTCGTCGTCGCCACCGGTGTCGGCATCGTCGTGGGCATGATCGGCGGCGGCTTCATCGTCGAGAGCCTGTCGCTGCGAGGCTTCTTCGTCATCCTGACCGCAGTGTGCGCGGCCACGACCATTGCGTGCCATGTCACGATCCCCCACACCCCGCCCGCCGAGCGTAACGGCCGCATCGCAGTTCTCGGCACGGTGTGGATGATCGCGTGGGTCGCGGCGATCCTGCTGACTCTGACGCAAGGCCTCGTGTGGGGCGTCGCGGCACTTATTCCGTTGGTGGCCGGCATCATCGGTGGCATCGCCTGGGTGCGCGTCGAGCGCCGGTCGACCGCGGCGGTGTTCGACGTCGCAATGATGAAGACGCCTCTGGTCACCGCGTCGTGCTTGTGCATCGCGTTGTTCGCAGCGGTGAACTCGGCCTTTCTGCTGCTGCTCAGCACGTACGCCCAGATCACTCCCGAGGATCTTCGGCCGGAAGACTCCTACGGCCTCGGGCTCAGCGCGCTGCAGACGGGCTGGCTCATGGCACCCTTCGCGGCGGCGTTCCTGATCCGCGGAACCGTGCTCGACCGCGCCTTGCTGAACGGCCGTGGTGTTCCCGTCTTCGTCATCGGAGCGCTCACCAGCGCATCGGGGCTGGCCTGGCTCGCCCTGGCGCACGACCAGCAGTGGCAATACGTTGTGGGCGCTGCCGTCATGGGTCTCGGGACCCGAATCGGCTACGCAGCGGGCTTCACGATGGTGCAGATGGCAGTGCCCGAAGAGAAGGCCGGGATGGCGGCCGGTGTCGCCGGCACGTTCATGGCCGTGGGTTTCGCCTTCGGCACGGCACTCATCAGCGGTGACCTCAGTGCTTCCCTGGTTCCGGTGGTCGGTACCGGCCTCGAGGTCGCGGCCAAGGGCCTCTATGGCACCGGCTACTGGCTGTCGGGGGTCCTCGCCCTGCTCATCGTGG
This sequence comes from Rhodococcus sp. USK10, assembly GCF_019378875.1. NCBI lineage: Bacteria > Bacillati > Actinomycetota > Actinomycetes > Mycobacteriales > Nocardiaceae > Rhodococcus > Rhodococcus sp. USK10. Next base: position 4,001,722 of record NZ_CP076048.1, on the reverse strand, counting down.
TGACCGTACTGGTCTCGCGCGCTCGGTCCGGTCGATGCGTCGAAAGTGCCGTGTCCTGAAACAGGGTGCGTCAGTCCACGCTCACCCAGGACACCAGTGAACGCAAGGCGTCTTCGGGTGACGCCTTCGCGGCCGGAGCCACCGGCCTGGGCACGTCGCCGAGGTTGGCGGCCATCCACGCGTCGAGCACTCCGAGGACGAGTTCGATCTGCGACTCGGCGGCTGCACGGTCGGTGAATACCAGCCAGTTGAGCGCGAATCCGTCGGACAACGTGGACACGATGTAGGTCAGTTCGTCGATCGTTTTCGGGTCGACCGACTGGCCTGCATCGGTCGCGGCGGCCTCGAGGATCGCCTGCATGGTCGCGAATGCCTCGTTGTACACGATCTCGGCCTGCTTGCCCTCCTGGCGCTGGGCCCAGCTGATCAGCTCGACGATCGCCGCGCCGAAGTCCGGATTCGCCAGGTACCACTCCATCACGCCACGCAACAGGGCGCGCGCGGTGGTCTCGACGTCGCTTTGGACGTCGTTGCGCGCCAACACCTCTCGGTACTGCGCGGTGACGTGTTCGAACACCGCCGCGAACAGCACCTCTTTCGTGGCAAAGCAGTAGTGCAGCGTGGCCAGCGGAGCGTTTGCGTCCTGCGCGATGCGGCGTGTGGTCGCGCCGTCCACCCCGTGGGCGGCGATCATGCGCACGGCCGCGGCCACCAGTTCGGTGCGACGTTCGGCGGCGGGAATGCGGGCCATGCGTTTCTCCTGTCGAATCGGACCTGAACGGATGATCAAGTCAGTTCACCACGCTACAGCAGGAAGGGTAAACGGGCCGTCGCATCGTCGAGAACAGGCCCTTCGGACCCACGGTTCGCACCCCTTCATAGTCATATGCCTTGATCAATTGACCATGTTCTTCTAGGCTATGACTGAGCCCACAGTCCGGCGCCATCGGCGACCGGAGGGCACGAGCCACGAGCTCACCGCGAATGCGCCGTCACGACCTGAGATCGCGAGCCGCACCCGCTTCAACGCCGCACTGCACCCGACATAGAGGATGACCATGACCGGAGTCCAATCGGTTCACCAGGAACGCGCGATCGCGCTCGATCGCATGGCTGTGGACCCGCCGATCGACACCCTCATCGGCCTGCTCGCGAACCGGGCCGCGACCTCGCCCGACCGCGAGTTCCTCCGGTTCACGGAAGGATCGTGGACCTTCGGCGAGATCGAGAACTGGACCTCGCACTTGGCGCGGCGACTTGTCTCCGAGGACGGGGTCCGGGAAGGCGACCGGGTCGCGATCATGCTGCCCAACGTCGTGCAGTGGCCGATCGCCTGGCTCGCGATCCTGAAGGCCGGCGGCGTCGCGGTGCCGGTGAACTCGTCGTATCAGAGCGCAGACCTCGAATTCGTGCTGCGGGACTCCGGCGCCCGGGTGATGGTCACCGACGCCGAACACACCCCGCTCGTCGAACAGGTACGCGCCGCGAACGCCGATCTGGCCGACGTCCGCATCGTCGACGCCGCCTCGTGCGACAACCTCGCGCTGTACCCGGCGGACCGGCCGGGGGTCGCCATCTCCGGCGCGACGCTCGCCAACCTCCAATACACCTCGGGGACAACAGGGTTCCCGAAGGCGTGCATGCTGACCCACGACTACTGGGTCCGGCTGGGGTGGATCTGCGCGAGCGCGGCGGGCCTCGGGGCCGACGACGTGGCGCTCACCTCGCAGCCGTTCTCGTACATGGACCCGCAGTGGAACACCTCGCTGTGCCTCACGATCGGCGCGCCGCTGGTGGTACTGCCCCGATTCTCCGCCTCGGGTTTCATGGCGGACGTCCGCCGGCACCGGGCCACATTCTGCTACGTGCTCGGCTCGATGCCCACGCTACTGTTCAAGCAGGCGCCCAGCCCGCAGGACCGCGACAACGACCTACGCCTCGTGCTGTGCTCGGCCATCCCCGCCTCGCTGCACGCCGAGCTCGAACAGCGTTGGGGCGCACCGTGGCGGGAGATCTTCGGCATGACCGAGAGTGGGGTCGACCTGGCCAGCCTTCCCGAGAGCATCACCGACGTCGGCAGCGGACGGCTGGGGCGGCCGGTTCCCACCAAGCAGGTCCGGGTGGTCGATCCGCACGGCCGGGACGTCGCCGAGGGAGAATCCGGCGAGCTCATCACCTCGGGCACACCGATGATGCTCGGCTACTGGAACCGCCCCGAAGACACCGCACAGGTCCTGCGCGACGGCTGGCTCCACACCGGCGATGTCGCGGTCCACGGAGCGGGCGGCTACCGCCTGGTGGGCCGGATCAAGGACATGGTCCGCCGCGGCGGGGAGAACATCGCGAGCGCCGAGGTCGAGCGCGTCCTCGAGCGCGACGACGCTGTGGTCGCGGCGGCGGTGGTCGGCGTCCCGGACGAGCTGTTCGGCGAGGAGGTCAAGGCCTTCGTGCAGCTCACCCCCGGCGTCGAGGAATGCCGCGCGGCCGCGGAGCGAATCGTCGATGCCGCACGAAACCAGCTGGCACGATTCAAGGTTCCACGCTACATCGAGTTCGTCGCCGATTTCCCCCGCACCCCGTCCGAGCGGGTGTCGAAGCCGGCGCTGAAGGCGCGCGCCGCCGAACATCCCGGCATCACCCACGACCTGCAGCCGCCGCGCACCGCCGGCACCGGCAACTGAGGAGCCAGACATGACCGACAACTACCTCGACGTGCACATCGACCACGACGTCGCCGTGCTCACGCTGAACCGCCCCGCGAAGCTGAACGTGATGGACGTGGGCACGCGGGTGAGGCTCGCGCAGACGATCCGCCGGTTCGGGACGGGGGACGTCGTCCGCGGAATCGTGCTCACGGGCACCGGGCGGGCCTTCTCCGCCGGTGAGGACCTGCAGACCGTGCCGACCAGTTACGACGAGATTCGCGAGGCCTTCGCGACCTTCCACGACATCACCCGGGCGATTCTCGAGACGGAGGTCCCCGTGATCGCTGCCGTGAACGGAATCGCGGTCGGCGGCGCCTCGGAGATCACGCTGTGCTGCGACTCGCGGATCGGCACCCCCGCCGCCGAGTACTACCAGCCGGAGAACCACCGCGGGATCATCATCTCGAACGCCTCGAGCCTCCTCCTGGGCAGGCTGGTCCGGAACCACGCGATGCGAATCATTCTGGGCTCCAACCGGATCGGCGCGGACGAGGCCCTGCGGATCGGGCTGCTCGACGAGATCGTCGCCTCGCAGACACTGGTGGACCGCGCGGTCGAGGTGATCCGGCAGTGGAACTCCGACCCCCGTACCACCGCACTGCACCTGGGTCTGCTGCGGCCGCGGCCCGACGACGTCGAGGCCGCGTTCGCCCGCGAGGACGACGCCGCCCGCCAGTCGTGGGAGTCCGGCGCCTTCACCGCGGGCATCGAGGGCTTCTGGGCATCGAAGAACGCGGCGCCGACGGCGCCCATGACGAGCAATTGAGATCGGAGACAAAGGTGATCACCACCGAAGCTGCACTTCTCACCGCGGTGAACGAGCCGCTGGAATTCACCGAGATCCAGGTCGACGACCCGGAGCCCAACGAGGTCCGCGTCGCGGTCTCCAACGTGGGCCTGTGTCACAGCGACCTGCACTACATGACCGGCACCGTGCACGCCGACCTGCCGGTGGTGGTCGGGCACGAGGTGGCGGGCATCGTCGAGTCGGTCGGCTCCGCGGTGACCTCGCTGCGTGCGGGCGACCGTGTCGTCGGCGCCCTCACGCCCTCGTGCGGGTTGTGCCGCAACTGCCAGGCCGGGCACTCGACGCAGTGCCAGCGCGCCCCGCAGATCCGGCAGCGGCCCCGTCCCGCGTTCCAGCTGCCGGGAGGCCGGGTCGTGGAGCGGCTCGGCGACATCGGCGCGTTTTCCCGTCACACCCTGATGCGAGAGAACTCGCTGGTGAAGGTGCCCGACGAGGTGGGGCTGCACGTCGGGTGCCTCCTCTCGTGCTGCATCATCACCGGCGTCGGTGCCGTCTTCCGCGGCGCGCAGGTACGCCCCGGCGCCACCGTCGCCGTGATCGGCTGCGGCGGAGTCGGGTCGGCCATCATCCAGGGCGCGCGGCTCGCCGGTGCCTCGGCGATCGTCGCCGTGGATCTCGACGAAGCCCGGCTCGCGGCGGCGCGAACGTACGGTGCCACGCACGTCGTGAACGGCGCAGCCGACGTCCCCACCGAGATCCGGAAAATGCTCGGCGACGGGGTGGACTACTCGTTCGAGGCCGTCGGCTCCGCGCGTACCGCGGCCACCGCGCTGTCGGTGCTGCGTGCCAGGGGTACCGCGTGTTTGGTGGGTATCGCACCGGACGGCACCGATCTCACCGTTCCCGCGTCGGATTTCTTCTTCGGCGAGAAGCGGCTCATCGGCTCGTACATGGGCTCGGGCCAGGCGCACGAGGACATCACCCAATTCGCGCGTCTGTACCTCCAGGGCAGCCTGCTGCTCGACGAGATGGTCAGCGACGTGATTCCGTTCCACGAGATCGACAAGGGCTTCGAGGCGATGAAGTCGGGCGAGGTGACCCGCATCGTCGCCGACCTCACCGTGTGATCACACCAACCCCATCCACATCGACGCACCGAAGGAAGACACGGATGTCGAACCCTCAACTGCCCCAGCCGATCAACTACATCGCCGACGAGTGGTCCGAGTGCCGGACGATCCCGGACGCGTGGAATCTCGATCCCAACACGGGCCAACCGGTCCACCGCGCCGTCACCACCGGACCGGACGACGTGGAGCGCGCACTGCGGCACGCCGAGCGGTCGTACGGCTTCGAACGCTGGGACGACGCGGCGAGCGAGGAACGCGCGGCGGTCATCGAGCGTGCGGCCGACATCGTCGAGGCGCGGATCGAGGACATCGCCCGCACCGATGCCCTCACCAGCGGCGTCCCGATCGCGAAGGGCCGGATGGTCGCGCAGTTCCTTCCGCACCGGATCCGCTCGTCCGCTGCCGAGCTGCGCGCCATCCCGCGTCGGACGGCCCTGGACGCCGGTGGCCGCGACGTGCGGCTGTACAAGGTCCCGTGGGGCCCCGCCGCCATCCTCACCCCGTGGAACGGCCCGAGTTTCATCCCCGCCGCGAAGATGGTGAGCGCCCTCGCCGCCGGTTGCCCCGTCATCCTCAAACCGTCCGAGCATGCGCCGAGCAGCGCCCAGATCATCGTCGAATGCTTCGTCAAGGCGGGGCTGCCCGACGGTGCGCTGCAGCTCGTCCACGGCGCGGGCGACGTGGGCGCGGCGCTCACGGGCGATCACCGCGTGAAGATCGTCTCGTTCACCGGCGGCCCGAACGCCGGCCGCGCGATCGCCCGCGCGGCCGCCGAGGACTTCAAGGTGCTCCAGCTCGAGCTCGGCGGCAACAACCCGGCCCTCGTGCTGGACGACGCCGACATCGACGTCGCCGCCGACGGGATCCTCGACGGGATGACCAAGCTCAACGGTCAGTGGTGTGAAGGCCCAGGAAAGGTACTGGCGCACAAGAGCCTCGTCGAGCCGCTCCTGGCCGCGCTGCTCGATCGCATCTCCCGCATCGAGATCGGGCACTCGCTCGACGAGAACACCCAGCTCGGCCCGATCTCGAACGCCCCGCACTTCGCCACGCTGCAGAGCCGCATCGACGGGCTGCGGGCCCACGGCGCGACGATCCATCAGCCCGCCCAGCTGCCCGCACTCGACGGGTTCTTCCTTTCCCCCACAGTGGCTTCGGGAGTCGACGCGTCGGTGGCGACCGCCGAGCTGTTCGGACCGCTCGTCAGCCTGCACACCGTGGAGTCCGACGAGGACGCACTGCGCGTCGCCAACGCCAACCCGTCAGGTCTGGACGCGTACGTGTTCGGTGGCGACCTGGACCGCGCCATCGACGTCGGATCCCGGGTGCTGTCGGGTGAGGTGCGCGTGAACGGTGCCAAGGTCGCCGATCTCGCCGACGGATCGGCACAAAGCTTTTGGGGCACAGCCGGAATCGGCGGTCACGCCCCCGGCGAGTCCGTCCGCGTGTTCTGCGGCGACCGCGTGGTCGGCGTGGATTCACCCGACCTCCCTCTGTAGCGATCGGGACTTTCGCGTCACCCCTTGCCTGTGACCGGTGCCACTGGTCTACTCAACTAAGTCGATTGATCGAGTCGTTTGATCATAACAACGAAAGCGACAGCATGAACTCCACCTCCACCTCAGCCAGCGAGATCGTCGATGTCATCGGCGTCGGTGCCGGCTTCTCTGGCCTCTACCTCTCGCACCGGCTCACGAACGCCGGGTGGACCTTCGCGGGCTTCGAGGCCGGACCCAGCGTCGGCGGCACCTGGTTCTGGAACACCTATCCGGGCGCCCGCTGCGACGTCGAGAGCATCTACTACTCCTACTCGTTCGACGAGACGCTCCAGCAGGAATGGACGTGGAGCCAGCGATTCGCGCCGCAGACCGAAATCCTCAGCTACATCGAACACGTCGCCGACCGCTTCGACCTGCGCAAGCACTTCACCTTCGACACCCGCGTGGTCGGCGCGACGTGGAACGCGGACGACCGGCTGTGGGAGGTGCGGCTGGACAACGGCGAGACGCGCCGTAGCCGCTACCTGATCTCGGGCGCGGGTGGCCTGTCCACCCCCAAGGACTTCGACGTGCCGGGCCTCGGGAACTTCACCGGACTTCAGGTGTCCACCAGCCGGTGGAACATCTCGCTCGACGACCTCGCAGGCAAGCGCGTCGCCGTGATCGGCACCGGATCTTCGGGCGTGCAGGCCATCCCGCTGATCGCGGAGGTCGCGGAACACGTCACGGTGTTCCAGCGCACCCCGAACTACGTGATGCCTGCCCGCAACGCCGAACTCCCTGCGGAGCAGGTCGCCGCCGTCAAGGACGACTACCCGGCGATCCGGGAGGAGTGCCGGCACTCACCCGGCGGCATCCCCGACCGCCCCGTCACCGACAACGCCTTCGACGTGTCGGACGAGGAGCGTCAGCGGCGCTACGAGGCGGCATACGAGCGCAGTGGCTTCCAGGGCGTCGGCGCCGAGTTCGCCGACCTCCTCACCGACGCCGAGGCGAACCGGACCGCGTCGAAATTCCTCCACGACAAGATCCGCGAGATCGTCGAGGATCCGGCGACCGCCGAGCTACTGGTGCCCAGGCACCACCCGCTGGGCGCCAAGCGCAGCGTCTTCGGTACCGACTACTACGAGACCTACAACCGGCCGAACGTGTCGCTGGTGTCGCTGCGCGACGAGCCGCTCGAGACGATGACCGCGAACGCGATCGTCACCTCGGAGGGCACGTATGAGGTGGACGCCGTCGTGCTCGCCATCGGGTTCGACGCCTTCACCGGCCCGCTGTACGGGCTCGGTCTCACCGGTGCGTCCGGCAGGAAGCTGCAGGAGGCCTGGCGCGACGGTGTCCGGACCTACCTCGGGATGATGACGACGGACTTCCCCAACTTCTTCATGGTCGGAGGCCCTCAGAGCCCCGCGCTCGCCAGCAACGTGGTGATGACCATCGAGCAGGCCGTCGACTGGATCGCCGACCTCATCGAGCACGCCCGCGACTCCGGAGCGACGCTCGTCGAGACCACCGTCGAGGGCCAGAACGACTGGGTCGACATCACCGAGGAGACCGTCGCCCAGACGCTGTACGCCACCACCGACTCCTGGTACCGCGGCTCCAACGTCGAAGGCAAACCCAACACGTTCATGGGCTACGTCGGCGGTGTCGGCAAGTACCGCCGGATGTGCACCGAGATCGCCAAGCGCGGCTACCCCGGCGTCGAGATCGACGGCGAAACAGAGTCCCGCCACCTCGGCGCCATCCACCGGGAGATCTCATGACCACGACAGTCCATCGGCGCTATGTCGCCTTCTCCGACGCGCACTACGCGGGCAATCTGGTCGACGGCGCCTACGCCCTGAAACTTTTCGGAGACGTCGGCACGAACCTGTCGATCGAGCTGGACGGCCACGAGGGCCTGTTCGCCGGCTACTCGTCCGTCGAGTTCCTCGCGCCGGTCCGCGGCGGCGACGTCGTCGAGGCCGAGGCCCGGCTGGTGAAAAGGGGAAATCGCAGCCGCACAGTCGAGTTCGAACTCCGCGTGATCTGCCGCGTCTGTGGCGACACGGGCCGATCGCAGGTCCTGAAGCAACCGTTGGTCGCGGTGCGCGCTCGCGGCACCGGGGTCATTCCTGCAGAAGAGACGGAGTAGTCGCCATGGAGCTGATCCACGACACCGGTTGGGCCGCAACGCCCGCCACCGCCGAACAACCCCTGACCGGTGACATCGACTGCGACGTGGTCGTGATCGGCGGCGGTGGGGGCGGCATGTCGGCCGCACTCCGCCTCGCCGAGAAGGGGGTCGACGTGGTGCTCCTCGAGGCGAAGGCCCTCGGCTGGGGCGCCAGCTCCCGCAACGCCGGATACGTCACGAATTCGATTGCCGCCGATCCGGAGTTGCTGGGCTTTCTGCTGAAGAGCGAGCGGCTGCGCGATCTCTACCGGTACGCCGAGAACGCGGTGCACTTCGCCGAGGACGCCATCGCCCACCACGGGATCGACTGCGGTTATCGGTCGGAGGGCATCGTGATGGCCGCCGTGTCGAAGGGGCAGCTCCGGCATGCGCGCCGCAACGCGAAGGTCATGGCCGAGGCCGGATCGTCGGCCGAATTCGTCGAGGGCCGGGAGGCGGGCCTTCCGGACGGCTTCCTCGGCGGAATGCGCGAGGGCGTCGGTGGCACCCTCAACCCGGGTGAGTTCGTCCTCGGCCTGCGGGCCGCGACAATCGCGTCCGGCGTGCGCGTCTACGAGCACACCCCCGCCCGTGACGTCACGGACACCGGCGGCGGGGTCACCGTCGACACTCCGGACGGAAGGGTTCGGGCGCGCAAGGCGCTGCTGACCACCAACGCCTACAGCGCAGGCCTTTCCAGCGCGCCGAAGAACCTCGCCACCCCGGTGTGGACGTCGCTGGTCGAGACCGAACCCGTTGCGCCCGAGCGACTCGACGAGATCGGCTGGACCAGCCGTGCCCCGATGGTCACGCTGCACATGATCATCGAGAGCTACCGTGTGACCCCACGGGGCACGATTGTGTTCGGCACCCGCCGCGTGCAGACCGGGCGGAATCCGCTGCCGGACCGCACCCCTGCCCGGAACGTCGCCGACGACCTCGTCCGTGGATTCCGCGACCGCTTCCCCGGCCTGCGCGACATCGAGCCGCAGAAGGCCTGGGGCGGCTGGATCGGCATGAGCTCCACCTGGCTCCCCGTCGCCGGCGAGGCCTCCGACAACGTGCTCTACTCGCTCGCCTGCAACGGCCACGGCTTCGCCCAGGCGCAGTACGTGGGCCACCTGCTCGCGGACCGCATCTGCGACGCGCCCCTACACGACGACCTGGCCGCGATCTGGCACGGCCGGAAGCGCTTCTGGCCCAGCTTCGTCAGCGGTCCCGTGCTGCATGCGGCCTGGCTCGCCGACCGTGCCTCGGACCGCCTGGCAGCCCTCACGAAATAACCATCGGCGTAAGCCACCCTCCAAGGAGAAAAACATGTCCATCCGAGAACTACTCTTCGCGGTAGCGGACATCTGGATGATCGCCGTCGGATTCACATACGGGATCAAGTTCATCCGGACCTACAAGAACTACCTGCTCGGCATCGAGTGGATGATCGTCGCGACGTCGGGTTCGAACTTCCTGGTCTACGGCCTCATCAAGGCCGGTCACGGCAGTCCGATGTACGCCTTCGCCTACTTCCTGGATGCCTTCTCCCGGTCCGTCGGCATCACGCTGATCCTGGTTCTCGGACTGATGAAGGTCACCCACCGGTACAAGCCTTCCGCTGCGGTGGACGTCGGCGCGTTCGCCCTCGCGGCCGTGGTGGGCTTCGTCCTCAGCCAGTTCGCCGAGGAGATCGGCGTTCCCGGCAAGATCTTCTACATCGTGGTCAACGTGCTCACCACGATCTTCCTGATCTACTTCGTCACGCACCTGTGGGGTATCGGCGAGCGCGGGCACGCTGTGTGGGTCGCCGTCGCCAGCGCCTGCGGATTCGTCATCGCCTCGACCTACGACTTCGTCCACATCCCGGGCGACGACGCGGAGCACACGATCTTCTACATCTTCGCGCTGTCCACGTGGGGCCTGCAGATGTTCGCGTACTTCCGCGCCTACCGAGCGTTCGACGCTCACAACAAGCGCGTCGATGCCCAGGCGGTCACCGGCGCTTCGGTCACGGCGTGAGTCGCGTCGTGACCACCGCAGCACCGAAGCTCATCGCTTTCCAGAGTCAGGAACCGAAATGACAACGCACGTCCAGGAAGAGACGACCGAGGTAGTCGTCGTCGGCGCCGGAATGGCGGGTTTGACGGCGGCGACCACGCTGTCGCCGGAGACCGACGTAGTCGTGCTCGAATCCACCGATCGTGTCGGCGGACGAGTCGAGACCGTCCGGCGGGGCGACTACTGGGTCAACGTCGGCACTCAGTTCACCGAGGGCACAGGCACACTCATCGATGCTCTCGACCGGCACGGCATCGAGATGGGCTCGCTCGCAGGCAAAAGCGTCTCGCTGTACCTGAACGGCGGGGTGGTCGACACTTCGAATCCCGTCGCGCTCATGTTCCGCACGCGGATGACCATGATGGACCGAATCGGCATGGCCATCGTCGGTGCACGCATCCTCGCCGTCATGCCGTTCCTGGAGTCGCAGAGCCGTATCGCACAACGGGTGCGCGCAAACCTCGACACCAAGCTGGGGTCGTACCTGCTGAAGGGCGTGCGGTCGAAGCTGGCCGCCGACGTCGTCCGGTCGTGGTCGGCGCAGTGGATGGGATGCGAGGTGGAGGAGACGGCCGCCACCCAGTTCGTCACCTCGGTCGGCCTCGCGTTGGCCGACCCGGAGAAGATCCCGAACTTCTCGCTGCCGGTGGGTGGCAACCAGACGTTGACCGACGTGCTGGCGGAGGATCTCGGTGACCGGATCCGGCTGAACTCGGCGGTGCAATCGGTGCGGCAGGACGGCGACGGCGTCGTCGTCGACTACCTCGACGGTGACCGGCCGGTGCGGCTGCGGGCGAAGCGCGCGATCGTGACCGCACCCGCCGATATAGCCGAGCGGATCATCCCGGACCTCCCACAGCAGCACCGGAACGCTTTCAATGACATCACCTACGGCCGGTACGTGATCGTCGGATTCTTCACGGACGAAGTCGGGCCGCAGCGCTGGGACGACTTCTTCGGTGTCTCGACCCCGCAACTGTCGTTCCAGGCGATGTTCAACCACGCCGCGGCGATGCGGAACGGCGACGATCGCAAGCCCGGCGGCGCACTGGCCTGTTTCGCCGGCGGCGCTCAGGCCGACGCGTTGTTCGATCTGTCCGACGAGGAGATCGTGTCGCGATTCGAGAAGGACCTGCTCGCAGTGTTTCCCGAGCTGGACGGCAAGCTGGGCGAGGGCATCGTGCGGAAGCACCGTCGAGTCGTGCCCTTCTGGGCGCCCGGGCGGAGGAACTCTCTTCCGACGTTGCGTGATCCGCTCGGAACCATCCACCTCGCCGGCGACTACCAGCTCGACATGCCGTCGCTCGCCGACGCAGCCACATCGGGCGAGCGCGCGGCGCAGGCCGTACTGGCGAGCCTGAGCCAGCAGCGGTAGACATGCGCGGCATCGCCGGGGAGAGGTCGGACCCGCAATCGGGCCCGGGCGCGTACATGGCGGTGGGTCCCGCCCGACGATCCGGCTCCGCGCCACGATTCCCACCTCCCCGTCACGCCTGCAACCGCGGAGCCACCGCCGTCCCGAGCGCCATTCGGCCACACGATGTCCGGGTAGGGAGTCCTCCGGTGTCCATCGGTGCATCGTCGACGGCAGCCGGGGCGCAGTGACGACCGTGGATGGTCGGCCCGGACTTCAGCGAAACGGTGACTCGTCGGGGCGGTCGAGGACTATATGTGGGTTGTGGACGTCTTGTTCGAAGGGGAGGGCTTACTGGAGGCCCCGCGTCCGATGCCGGACGGTTCGGTGGTGTTCGCGAACACCACCGAAGGTGGGGTGCATCGATGGTCTCCGGCGGGCGTCACCACTGTGGTGGCGCGTAGGCGGGGGATCGGCGGAATCGCGGCGCATGTCGACGGTGGGTTGCTGGTAGGTGGGCGCGACCTTGTGCACGCCGGCGACGCGGGCCTGACCACCGTGCTCGACGTCGACGGGGCGACCGGGGTGAACGACATGACCGTCACCGCCGACGGATCCGTGTTGGTGGGGGTTCTGCGGCACCGTCCCGGTGCGGGAGAGACCGCGCCGCCGTCGGAGTTGCTGCGGATTTCACCGGCAGGGTCGGTGCGTGTCGTGCTCGAGGATCTGTTGTGGCCGAACGGGATCGGTGTGTCACCGGACGGCACGACCGTGTACGTTGCGGAGTTCGCTGCCGCGCGTGTCCGGGTACTCGGCCCGGACGGAGGATCGGTATTTGCGCGGGCACCCCGCGGGGAATGTGACGGGCTCGCGGTCGACGTCGAGGGCTGCGTCTGGGTGGCACTGGGCAGTGGCGGCGGCATCGCGCGCTTCACCGCCGACGGTGGCCTCGACGAGTTGATCGACGTGCCTGGCCGTTTCGTGTCCTCACTCGCGTTCTCCGGGACCGCGATATACGTCACGACGGTGGGCGCTCTGTTGCGTCTGGACGTCGGGGTGGAAGGGCTCGCTGTCGGGGAGGCGAGGATTCCGGTGGCCCGACATCACGTCACCGGTCATGCGCGGTGAGGCTCCTGGTCCGCGTCCTTCACGACGCGGTCGCCGACGGCGAGTTCGTTCCACAGCGTCCGGTTGACCCTGACTTTCGCGGTCCGGTCGTCGTCGGTGCGGACGGTGACCCTTCGGTAGAGGTTGGAGCCGTCCAGCAGACCGCGTGACTTCTTCACGACGGTGCCGCTCCAGATGTCTTCTCGTTTCATGCTGTTCCCTTCGCTCGGTGGAACCTACTTCCAAGGTTATCGTTGATAATCTTGCTGTTCAAGGTATACGTTGAGGCCCATGCCGTACCCGCGACGCACGGACCGGGATTCGATCGTGTCGGCTGCGATCGAGTTGATGCAGGAGCGCGGACTCGACAGCGTGTCACTGCGAGCGATTTCGACTCGCCTCGGCGTTCGTCAGCCTGGCCTCTACCACTACTTCGGCGGCAAAGCCGAGTTGCTCGACGCCGTTGCGGAGGAGATCCTGTGCCGTTGGCACACCGACCGTCTTCCCGCCGACGGTGAGTGCTGGGACGAATTCGTCGCCCGGAACGCGCGGAGCCTGCGCCGTGCCATGCTCGGCGTTCGCGACGGCGCCCGACTGATCGCGTCGACAGGGTCGCGAAGTCCGAGCCTCGACAACGCGATCGAACAGATAACCCTTCTGGAGGATGCGGGCTTCAGTGGTACGGACGCCGCGCTGGCTCTGATTGCCGTGTCGCGGTACACCATCGGTTCGGCGATCGAACAGCAGACGGCGCGCGACGGGGGTGAGATCGTCATCGCCACCGATCGGACCGACTCGGCGGCGTCTCACCTCATCGACATCGCACGGCAAGTCGTCGCACTGGGTCAAGACCACGAGTTCGAGACCGGCCTCGCGGCCCTCCTGCGTGGACTCGACCCACGTGCTCGGTTTGCCCCGGAAGAATAAAACAAACCATTCGGCCTGTTTTCTGGTACCGTCTACGCCGTCATGGTGGTCACATGACGCCGCGGACGTCTCAGGCACACGAGTCGATCACGCGAGGGGTGGGGTGCAGGTGCTGCCCGAGCTGCTGGTTGGGCGGCACCTGCACTCAACGTCGTTGGCTACAGATGACCGTCTACTTTCCCGCCGTTTCCCGCGTGCGGAGGTCCTTGCGGAGGATTTTGCCTGCGGCGGACTTGGGGACGAGGTCGATGAACTCGACCCTGCGGACCTTCTTGTGCGGGGAGACCCGGTCGGCGACGAACGCGATCACCGCGGCCTCATCCAGGTCGGCGCCGGGCTGGGCGACGACGAACGCCTTCGGCACCTCCTCGCCCTCGTCGTCGAGGACACCGATGACGGCGGCGTCGGCGATCTGCGGGTGCGTGAGCAGCAGCGCCTCCAGTTCGGCGGGCGGCACCTGATACCCCTTGTACTTGATGAGTTCCTTCATGCGGTCCACGATCGTGACGACCCCGTCGGCGTCGACGGTCGCGATGTCCCCGGTGTGCAGGAACCCGTCCGCGTCCAGGGTTTCCGCGGTCGCCGCCTCGTTGCCCAGGTACCCGGCCATGATGTTCGGGCCCGCGCACCACAACTCGCCCGGGGCGCTGACGCCCTCGGTGGGGTAGTCGACCTCCTGCCCGGTGGCGGGGTCGACGAGTTTGCATTCCATGTTCGCGATCGTCGGGCCGACCGAGTCGAGGGCGATGTCGTCGCGGTCGAACGGGATCGCGTGCGAGACCGGGCTCATCTCCGACATCCCGTACCCCTGCCGGACCCGGCAGCCGAGCCGGGTCGCGACGGCCCTGCCCAGTTCCTGATCGAGCGGGGCGGCGCCGGAGAAGACCGAATGCACCGAGGACAGGTCGTAGTCGTCGACCAGCGGGTGCTTGGCCAGTGCGACCGCGACCGGCGGGGCGATGAACACGTACGTGCATTTCTGTCCGGAGACGATGCGCAGGAATTCGACGAGGTCGAACTTCGGCATCGTCACCAGCGCGGCCCGGTTGTAGAGGGCGGCGTTGAGCAGCACCGTCATCCCGTAGATGTGGAAGAACGGCAGCACGGCGAGGAGTGTGTCGTCGGCGCCGATGCCCATCCGCGGGTTGATCTGGCAGACGTTGGCGACGAGGTTGCGGTGGGTGAGCATCACGCCCTTGGGGCGGCCGGTGGTCCCCGACGAATACGGGAGCACCGCGAGGTGGGTGGCCGGGTCGAACGACACCGCCGGGGCGGGGTGGGCCTCGGTGAGCAGATCGGTCAGGGACGGGTGGCCGTCGGCGCCGTCGAGGACGATGACGTTCTCGTCGGGGATCCCGACCGTGACGGCGGCCGCCGTGGCCTGCGGCAGCAGGGGGGAGACGGTGAACAGGAATTTCGCGTGCGAGTCGGTGAGCTGTTTGGCGATGTCCTCGGCGGTGTAGAGGGCGTTGATGGTGGTGGCGACGCCGCCGGCGCGCAGGATGCCGTGGAACACCGCGGCGAAGGCGGGCACGTTCGGGGAGTGCAGGGCCACCACCTCACCGACCGCGAGACCGCGGGCCGCCAGCGCCCCGGCGACCCCGCCGATCTGCGCCACCAGGGTTTGGTAGGTGGTGACCGCACCGGAGGCGCCGTCGATCAGCGCGGGACGCTCCCCGTCCGCCGGGTCGAGGTGACCGAACAGGAAATCGTAGACACTGAGGTTCGGGATCTCGACGTCCGGAAACGGGCTCTTGAAGCTCACGTGGGTCACTCCCTCGAAGATTGCGGCGGGCTCCCACGCGCGAATGGCGGCGAGCCTCGTGGGTCGTCCGGGCAACCATAGGCCGTGACAGCCGTCACTTCATCGTGGTGCGACACCGAAGATGTTTGTGGTCGGCCCACAGTCCTCTGGTGGGAATGTGTCGAAGGTCCGAATTCGGGCTGTAGCCTGGTCACAGCGTGTGGACAGCATCGGAGGTCGTGGGGATGACCACAGCACACGGCGCGAGGCGGCCGTTCGACGACGCGGCGATCGATCTCGCGAAGTGGGTGCACGACCGCCATCCGGAGATCGCGCGAGCCGCCACCGACGCGATCTGGGCGGAGCTGCCGTCCTACCGCGCCACCGGACTGTACGACGATGTGGTTGCCCACGTCATCGGCGTCTTCGGGGTGTTCACGACCAGCGTCATAGAACAACGGAATCCGCGCCTCGACGATTTCGCGTTCACCTCCGGGCATGCCTCGGAGCGCGTCGCGCACGGCATCTCCCTGATCGACTTCCTTCACGCGTTTCGCATCGGGCAGATCGTCCTCTGGTCGTATGTTCTCGAATTCGTCCGATCGACGGAGGGGCAGCAGGAAACGGCACTGAGCCTGGTCGAGCACCTCATGCGCACGATCGAGGCGGGCTGTTCCGCCGCCGCGACCACCTACCTGCAGGCGCAGCAATATCTGGTGGCCGACCAGGAGCGCATCGCCCTCGACTGTCTCGAGGATCTGCTCGCGGGGAACGTGCCCGCCGTACCGGTCCGGCTGGAGGCGATGCGCCGGGCCGGTCTCGAGGACGGCGCCGGGTTCGTCGTCCTCGTCTGCCGGGCGGGTTCGGAGGCGAACGGCGCGGATCCGATCCTGGACGCACGCAGGGTGCTCTCCCGGCATCTGTCGGGGATGGTGGTGCCGTGGCGGCAGGAACTCGTCGGACTCGTCCCGGTCGAACGATTCAGCCCCGGCGCCCTGTCGCAGAAAGTCGCTCGTGCAGTTGCAGACCTCGGGACGACCCGGACCGCGGCGTCGATCGGTATCAGCTCGGCGCACCGCGGGTTCGACCAGACGGCCGAAGCATTGCTGGAGGCCCAGGTCGCCTGCGACCACCTGGCAGGCCGGCGCGAGGTCCAGATCTTCGACGATCTCTCGCCGCTGGACTATCTGGTGCGGCGCGCGGACCCGACCGCGCGCCGACTCGTCGAGCCCCAGTTGCGCGCCTTCATCGCCGAAGACCTGTCGGCCGGCGCGATCTACATCGAGACGCTGACGGCGTATGTCGCCCACGACATGAACGCGAAGGAGGCCGCCTCCGCCCTACAGATTCACGTGAACACGATGTACTACCGGCTGGGTCGGATCGCCGAGCGCACCGGCAAGGACCTGCGTCGGGTGGAAGACGTCGTCAATCTCCTCCTCGCGGTCCGGATCGCGTCGACGGAGCCGCGCTGAGCGGTGCGGCCGCGATGCGAGATCAGGGGACGCGCAGGATCAGGGCGTCGCCCTGTCCGCCTCCGCCGCACAGGGCGACGGCGCCGGTGCCGCCGCCGCGGCGCTGCAACTCGAGGGCGAGGTGCAGGGTGATGCGGGCGCCGGACATTCCGATCGGGTGACCGAGTGCGATGGCTCCGCCGTTGACGTTGACTGTTTCGGGGTCGACGCCGAGTTCGCGGGTGGACGCGATCCCGACCGCGGCGAACGCCTCGTTGATCTCGATCAGATCCAACGTGGTCGGTGAGATACCAGCTGCCTCACAGGCTTTCGCGATCGCTCCGGACGGCTGGAACTGCAGTCCCGAATCCGGCCCGGCGACCATCCCGTGCTCGCCGATCTCGGCCAGCCACGTCAGGCCTTCCGCCTCGGCGCGCTCCTTGCTCATCACCACCACGGCGCAGGCGCCGTCGTTGATGGTCGACGCGTTGCCCGCGGTCACCGTGCCGTCGGCTCGGAATGCGCCCCGCAGCCGCGCCAGGGTTTCGGCGGTGGTGTCCGGCCGGATGCCTTCGTCGCGGCGCAGCCAGGTGTTCTCACCCTTGCGTGCGGGGATCTCGACGGGGACGACCTCGTCGTCGAAGACTCCGCTGTCCCACGCCTTGGCGGCGAGCTGGTGTGAGCGGGCGGCGAACGCGTCCTGGTCTTCGCGGGCGATGACGTCCCTGTCGTTGCCTGCCTCGGTGAGCAGTCCCATCGGCTGGTCGGTGAATGCGTCGTGCAATCCGTCGAGGGCCATGTGGTCGACGAGGGTGACGTCGCCGTACTTGAAACCGCCGCGCGAACCGGGCAGCAGGTGGGGTGCCTGGCTCATCGACTCCATGCCGCCGGCGACGATCACGTCGAACGCGCCGGACCGGATGAACTGGTCCGCGAGGATGATCGATTCGACCCCCGACAGGCACACCTTGTTGATGTTGAGCGACGGCGTGCTCATCGGGATACCGGCCTTCGCGGCCGCCTGACGGGCGGGCATCTGCCCGGCGCCGGCGGTGAGGACCTGGCCCATGATGACGTACTGCACCTGGTCCGGGGCGACACCGGCCTTGCCGAGCGCCGCCTCGATGGCGATGGCGCCGAGGTCGGCACCGGAGAATCCGGCGAGTGAGCCCTGCAGCCGGCCGATCGGGGTGCGGGCGCCGGCGACGATCACGGAGGTGGTCATGTGCGGAAGGCCTTTCGGGGGTGGGTTCGTCAGTTCGCGGCGAGGGTGCGGCTGATGACGAGTCGCTGAATCTGGTTGGTGCCCTCGAAGATCTGGGTGATCTTCGCTTCGCGCATGTACCGCTCGACGCGGAAGTCGCGGGTGTAGCCGTAGCCGCCGAGAACCTGCACGGCATCGGTGGTGACCTTCATGGCGGCGTCGGTGGCGACGAGCTTGGCGACGGACGCGTTGCGGGAGTAGGGCAGGCCGGCGTCGCGGCGGCGGGCGGCGTCGATGTACGTGGCGCGCGCGGAGTCGACGGCGGCGGCCATGTCGGCGAGCAGGAACCCGAGGCCCTGGTGGTCGATGATCTTCTTGCCGAACGCGGTCCGTTCCTGGGCGTAGGCCACGGCCTCGTCGAGGGCCGCCTGCGCGAGTCCGACGGCGACGGCGGCGATGCCCAGCCGGCCGGAATCCAGTGCGCTGAATGCGATCTGCAGCCCCTGACCCTCCGCGCCGATGCGCCGCTCCACGGGCACGAAGGCGTCGTCGTAGTGCGCGGACGTGGTCGGCACGGCGTGCAGGCCCATCTTCTCCTCGGGCTTGCCGAACGTCAGTCCCTCGGTGTCCTTCGGGACGAGGAAGCACGAGATGCCCTTCGAGCCCTCACCGGTGCGGGCGAAGAGGTTGTAGAAATCGGCGATGCCGCCGTGCGTGATCCAGGCCTTCGCACCGTTGACGACGTACCCGCCGTCGGTCGCGGCGGCCTTGCAGGCCAGTGCGGCGGCGTCGGATCCGGCCTGCGGCTCGGACAGGCTGTAGGCGCCGACGGTGTTGCCGCCGAGCATGTCCGGGAGCCACTGCTGCTTCTGCTCGTCGGTGCCGAACGCCATGAGCGGGTGGCAGGCGAGGCTGTGGACGCTGACCGCCACCGCGACTGCGGCCCAGCGGGCGGCGATCTCCTCGAGCACCTGCAGGTACACCTCGTACGGCTGCGCGCCGCCGCCCCACTCCTCGGGGTACGGCAGGCTCAGCAGTCCGGCCTCGCCGAGGGTGGCGAACACGCCTTCGGGGTAGGTCTCCGACTTCTCGTGCTCGTCGACGATCGGCGTCAGGACCTTGTCGGCGACGTCGCGCGTGAGCTGGATCAGGTCACGGGCTTCGTCAGTAGGCAGCAAACGATCGACGGCCACGGTGTCTCCTCGAGAAGGCTACGGAAAGCAGTACTGGATTACGGACCAGAGTACTGATTGCGAAATAGTACTGCAAGGCACCTCCCAGTACTATTTCTGTCATGGAGCAGCCCACCCGACCCGGTTTCGCCACCCGACGGCGCACCCAGCTCTTCGACGCCCTCGTCGACCTGTTCCTGGTCGAGGGGTTCGCACACCTGACCCTCGACGAGATCGCGAACCGGCTGCGCTGCTCGAAGTCGACGCTGTACACCCTCGCCGGCAGCAAGGAGCAGCTCGTCCGGGCCGCCACGGTGCACTTCTTCCGCCGCGCCACCGAGGACGTCGAGTCGTGCATCGAGCCGATCGGCGGGGCCCGCGAGCGGATCACCGCGTACCTGTCGGCCGTCGGCAACGCCCTCGCGGCCGCGTCCGACCAGTTCATGGCCGACCTCGACGCCTTCCCCCCGGCGCGGGAGGTCTACGAACGGAACACGCAGTTCGCGGCCGGTCGGGTCCAGGAGTTGATCACCGAGGGCGTCGCCGCCGGCGACTTCCGCGACGTGCACGCCGCGTTCGCCGCCGACCTCGCCGCCACCATGATGGTCCGCATCCAGCAACGCGGGGTCCGTGACAGCACCGGCCTCGACGACGCGCACGCCTACGCCGAACTCGCCGCCATCCTCACGGGCGGCATCAGCGCCTGAGCCGGGTCACCGAGTTCGCGCGCCGAGTAGGTCCGCCGTTCTCCGCAACCGCATGAGCACCTGCAGGTCGAGTGCCTTGTCGGGGTCGCGCCAGTCCGTTCCGAGGAGACGATCGATCGCGTCGAGGCGTTGGTACAGGGTGTTGACGTGGACGCCGAGACTCGACGCGGTCGCCGAGTGGTGGCGGCCGTGTGCCAGATACTCCGACAGCGTTTCCAGCAGCGGCACCCCGCGCGTGGACTGCTCCGCCATCAACGGGCCCAGCTGGGCCTCGGTCAGTTCGTCGAGGTGCTCACGCGCCAGGTGGCTCAGCAGGATCCGGTAGATGCCCAGACCGCGCGCGGAGGAGACCTCACCCGAGCGTCCGAGCGTGTCGAGCACGTCGACGGTCTGCTGCGCTTCGACGTACGCGCGCGCGAGCGCCTTCGCACCGCGCGCGGGTTCCGCGATACCGATCGTCGCGTCGAGTCGCGCGGAGGCGAACACCGCCTGCACGGACGCGGAGTCCTTGGCGGGGACGACGGCCAGTGCGCGGGAGCCGTGTTCCGCCGCAACGGATCCAGCTGGGAGCGGCACGTTTTCGAGGGCGGCGCGGATGGACGTGTCCGGCCCGGCGGCGATCGCCACCGCGATGCAGTACGGGGTATCGGGAGTCAGACCGGCCAACCGCAGTTGCCTGCGTTCGTCCTGCTCGGCGGCGGGATGCGTCAGCAGGTCGACGAGAAACGCGTCCCGTGCGCGACGCGTCGCCTCACCGGCCGCACGTTCCCCCGCGAGCGACAGTGCGATCGCCGGTGCCGCGCGTTCGAGCAGCAGACGCGTGGTCGGCTGCTCCGCGCCCAGGGACAGCAGCGCGCCGAGCATCTCCCCGGCCGCCGCGACGCGTTGCGCCAGCACCCCGCGTCGTGCGACGTGGTCCTTCCCGCCTGCGCGCAATTCGCGGACCGCCGCCGTCACATCGTCGGCGTGCGGCATCAGTTCCGCCGGGAGGGCAGATTCGTCCAGCACGAAATATGCCGGTTGCCGGGAGAGTTGAGCGACCTCCTGCACCAGGCGCTGCACTCCCGCGCCGAGCAGCACCACCTGGGTCAGCGTCCGGTCCCATTGCAGAATCTGTTCGAGTTCGTTCGTGCGCTGCGACAATTCGGCGTTCACCGCTTCGAGCCGCGCGACGGTGTCGCGGTCGCGTTCCAGCGAGCGCACGTTCTCGATCGCGATCGCCGCATGCGCCGCCAGCGCCGACAACAGCGCGATCTCGGTTTCGGTGAACGCCCGCTCCTGACGCTTGCACGCGAACAACGCGCCGATGACGCGGTCGGCCACACGGAGAGGAACCCCGAGCAGGCCGCGCATGTTCTCCGACCGCGCCGCGCTGTCGGCTCCCGTGATGTGCCGGAAGGCCGGTTCGCTCTGGTAGTCGGGGGTCCACTCAGGTGCGGACCGGCGGACGATCAGGCCCACGAGTCCTTCGTCCAGTGCCAGCCGGATGCCGACGAGATTCGGGGTCAGTGCCCCGCTGGTGACCTCGATGACGAATTCCTCGTCGTAGACCGATCCCATGTAGGCGAGATCCACACCGAGCAGTTGCCGCGCCTGGTCGACCACCTCCTGCAGCAGCGCCCGGTCGTCGCGGACAGTGGTCAGCCGGACGGCGATGTCGTTGAGCGCCGCCAGTTCCCTGCTGCGCTGCCGGCGCTGGTCGAGTTGGGCGCGCAGTCGTAGCGCGGCGGTGGCCTCGCGTTCGACCGTCGCCCGGTCGGACGGGTCGGAGCCGTCGATCAGCGTGCGCCGGAGGGTCTCGAGTTCGTCGAGGGGTGCGTCGTCGAGCAGCAGCTCCATCCAGCCGCGATCGGCAGTGCTCACTGGTGTCTCCATCCATGGATTCCTGGATTCGATAGATGGAATCTACATTGGCCGAGATCCAGATCACAGCTACGTTTGAACCATCACCTTCTCGCCCGCAAAGGACTGGTTCTCGTCATGTTGATCGATGCACTGTTGGCAGCCCTTCCGGCGGATCGTGTCGTGCGCGACCCCGACGTCGTCGCCAGGTACCAGCACGACGAGGCGGAGTGGGCGCCGTACGCGGCGCCGCTCGCCGTCGTCCGGCCCCGAACGGCGCTCGAAGTCCAGGCCGTCGTGCGCGCCTGCCTCGAGCACGACACCGCCGTCGTCACGCGGGGCGCCGGCACCGGCCTGTCCGGCGGGGCGAACGCGACCGACGGCTGCGTCGTCCTCGCGCTCGAGGGCATGACCGCGATCAAGGAGATCGATCCCCTCGAGCGGTACGCCGTCGTCGAACCTGGCGTGGTGAACGATCATCTCCGGGCCGCGTGCGCCGAACACGGACTCTGGTATCCGCCGGACCCGGCCAGCGCGCCGTGGTCGACGATCGGAGGGAACGTCGCCACCAACGCGGGCGGACTGTGCTGCGTCAAGTACGGCGTCACCCGTGACTACGTGCTCGGCATGCAGATCGTCACCGGCACCGGTGAACTCGTGCGCCTCGGACGCAAGACCGCCAAGGGGGTGGCCGGCTACGACCTGGCGGGTCTGATGGTCGGATCCGAAGGAACGCTCGGCGTCATCACCGAAATCACGGTCAAGTTGCGCCCGCTGCAGGACCCGCAGCGCACGGTGGCCGGCTACTTCGACTCCATCGTCGACGCGGGCCGGGCCGTCAGCGCGGTGGCCGCGGCGGGGCTCACCCCGTCGGCGCTCGAGTTGGTGGACAAGCAGTGCCTCATCGCCGTCGACGCGTGGAAGAAGATGGGACTGTCGGTGGAGGCGAACGTCGTCCTCCTCGGCCGCATCGACACCGCGGGCGTCATCGGTGACCAGGAGGCGGAGAAGATGCTGTCGTGCTTCGACGAAGCCGGAGCCACGTGGTCTGCCGTGTCCACCGACCAGGAGGAGGCGGATGCGTTGTTCGCTGCACGCCGCCTGGCCTACCCGGCGATGGAGCGGCTCGGACCGGTCCTCACCGAAGACGTGTGCGTGCCGAAACGGGCTGTCCCCGAGATGCTTGCCCGCATCGAGCAGATCGGCATCGCCCACGAGACCACGATCGCCAACATCGCACACGCCGGCGACGGAAACCTGCACCCGCTGCTCATCACACCCCGCGACGACGAGCCCGCTCGCGCCCGCGCGCAGGCCGCCTTCGCGGAGATCATCGACGCCGCACTCGAACTCGGCGGCACCGTCACCGGCGAACACGGTGTCGGACTGCTGAAGATGGAAGGTCTTGCCCAGGAACTCGATCCGGTCGTGCTGGACATGCACCGATCGGTGAAGAACGCCCTCGACCCGCACGGAATCCTGAACCCAGGAAAGGTCTTCTCGTAGAGTGTCGATCCGACCAGGGTCAGATGGGGGTAGAGACGAGGATGTCGACGCGCCCGAGTCGGGCGATCAGTTCCGGGGCGGTTCTCGGGCGGCCAGCATGTGGGCGACGATCGGTTCGAGTCCCGGATCGGACCGGATCCGGGCCTCAGGTGGTGTCCAGCAGGGTGTCGCCGAGGTGGCCGTCGGGGCCGGTGCCCGGTGGCAGGGCATAGACGGCGGAGCCGATCGGGGTGGTCCACTGGTTGAGGGCGTCGAACTCGGCGAGTCGCTGCTGGACGGGTAGGAACTGGGTGTCGATGTCGCGTTGGTAGGACGCGAAGATCAACCCCGAGTTCGATGTCTGCCCGGGCTGGGGTGGGTCGTCGTAATTGTAGGCGCGGCGGTGGAACCGTTCACCGTCGTGAATGTGGTGGGCGCGGGCGATGTGCGATCCCGGTGGGATCACCGGGATGCCGTACCGGTCGGTGGCGGTGAAGTCCGGTTCGTCGTGCTCGGCTTTGCCGGTCAGCGGCGCCCCGGTGTCGAGGGTGCGCCCGACCGTCAATTCCCTGCCGGGCCGATCGATTTCCTCCCAGGTGTCCAGTTCCATCCGGATTCGCCGCAGCACCAGGGACGTACCACCGGCCAGCCACCGATGGAGGCTGCCGTCGTCCCAGACCAGGCGGTCGAACTCCTCGGTGGCCGGGGCCGGGTTGACGGTGCCGTCGACCTGGCCCATCAGGTTCCGCATCGTGGTGCCGTCGGGGTGGCTGCGCCGAGCATTGCGGAACCCGCGTTGGGACCAGCGGACCGTGACCAGTGAGCGCACGTTCTTGGTCAGTGCCCGCACCGCGTGCGCCACCGTCACCGGGTCGTCGGCGCACACCTGCAGCAGCAGATCCGTTTGACCCCAAGCATTCTCGTCGAGTCGGTCGATCGGAAACGCGGGCAGCGGCCGCAGCCACGACGGCTGGCGGTCGGCGACGTCGGCGGCGCTGAACACCCCGGGACCCAGACCCACGGTGACGGTCAACCGGGCCGGGGTGGCGGCGAGTTCGGGTTCGGTGTCCGCCAGCGCGGGGGTGCCGGCGGTCAGCCGGGCCGCGTCCTGTGTCCACACCTTCAGCAGCCCGGCGACCATGGCGCGGTCGGCGTTCTCCCGCAGGTCCAGGCCGACGAACTGGGCGTGCGCCTGTGGCGGGGTGGCGATCCCACCCTGATGTGGGCCGTGGAACGGTTCGGTCAGCCCGCCGTCGGTGTCGGTCTCGGCGGTGCTGTGGTCGACGATCTCCTGTGCGCGTCGTCGGTGGTCGAGGAGCATCCGGTCAGCAGCACGGCCGCGCAGGCGCTACCGACGGCGAGACGCCGAAGAGTGAAGGAAGACATGTCAATTCTCCATGATGTGTGGGCATGCGGAGGGCATGCGGGTGTACCGCTACCCCGCACCGAGTGCGAGTCAGGCGTCGGTGCGGGTAGTGGTGTCAGGGGCGGTCGGTGTCGCCGGGCGGGGGCAGGATATTGCTGCGGGAGGTGACGATCGGGATCCACAGGACGGCCAACGCGGCCATCGCAGCCCACGTGAGCATCAGCCCGATCCCGGCACCGCCACGCAGGGCGGTGCCGGGCATGGCCTGCTGGGACCAGTACGCGAACATTCCCAGCAGGGCGCCGAGACCGGTGCCTGCCATCGCAATCCACGCCGCCACCCACCGGCGGGTGGTCACCGCGACCGCGGACACCACGACGCCGAAGACGATCGCGAATCCGGTGAACACCCGGAGCGGGACCCCGGCACCGGAGTGTGCGGTGGTGGCGACCGACCACCCCGGCACCGCCCCGGTCCCGGTGTGGGGCAGGGCGAGACCGACGACGAGGACGGTGACGGCGGCCGCGATCGCCGGCCCGCGCCACCCGGTCTCGACCTCGCGCGCCACCCGGGATTCGATCGCGACCAGATCGTCGCGGTACTCCGACAGGTCGGAGTCGACCATCACTGCGGCACGGCGGTGTTCGCCGACGGCGGGCGGTTCGCCCGGGCCCGGCCGATCGCACCGACGGCCACGTCGACGAGCAGGAACGCCGCCAGCGACAGCCCGAGCAACGGCACGAACCAGCCCACCGCCACCGTCCCGACGACCACCGCGACCGCGGCGACCGGATGGATACGACGCCACGCCCCGCGCACCGGCGGGCGCCCGACCCGGCGGGTGCCCCGCGTCGGGCGGCGGCGCCACCACAGGATGTAGCCGCGGACGATCACCGTCAGCAACGCCACCGCCAGCGCGGCGAGGGCGAGCTGACTGAGGAGCCCGAACAGCAGGCCCATGTGCAGGGCGATCCCCCAGGAGGTGAGTTTCGCGGCCAGCGGCCAGTCCGCGAACCGCTGCACATCGGTGACAGTCCCGGTGGCACCGTCGACCGCGAC
Source organism: Rhodococcus sp. USK10 (assembly GCF_019378875.1). Taxonomy (NCBI): domain Bacteria; kingdom Bacillati; phylum Actinomycetota; class Actinomycetes; order Mycobacteriales; family Nocardiaceae; genus Rhodococcus; species Rhodococcus sp. USK10. The sequence goes on along the minus strand of NZ_CP076048.1, from coordinate 3,976,009 downwards.
CGAATCGGTCGAGAACTGCCAGGGCTGGCGCGTCTCGGTGACGGTGAACGCGGTGCCCGCGTCGGCAGGAATGCCGGCTTCGACGGCACCGGTGACCCCGTTGCTCGCGGCGACATCGAGGACGATGTCGAGTTCGCTGACGTTCCGATCGAGCAGACCGGGATCTGCGGCCGCCGGGGTGTGCCCGCCACCGTGCCCGTCGTGACCGTCCGACCCGCTGCTGTCGGTGGGTGTGGCAGCCAGTTTCTTGTTCAGCGTCGGGGTCGTCCAGCCCGAGGCGGTACGCAGTTCGCTGACGTTCTCACCCGCATACTTCGACCAGGTCAAGCCGGTCGCCGATAGGAACACCAGACCGACCGCCATCCAGATGCCGGCCACCCCGTGCCAGCTCAGGGTGCGGGCCCGCCCGCGGGCCGACCGATCCAGGGTGAACAGGCGGGCGGCGTCGGCGCCGCGGGCGCGGCGGACGGTGCGGTACCGCTGCACCCACAGGTAGATTCCGCCGAGGGCGATCACCCACAGCCACGAGGCGGCCAGCTCGCTGTATATCCGGCCCGGCTCCCCGAGATGCAGATGCCGGTGCAGCTGCGAGATCCAGGTCCGCATCGGCAGTGCGCTGCTGCTGCCGTAGACCACCGACTCGCCCACGGACCGGGCGGTGGCCGGGTCGATGAACACGGCGCGGCGTTCGGATTCACCGAGACTGGGGTCGGTGAACAGCACCCGCGTCGTCTCGCCCTCCGACGCGGCGGGCCGCACCGCCGCGACCGTCAGGTCGGGGCGGATCCGCTGGGCGGCGCCCACCTGCTCGGCCACCGGCACCGCCGGACCGGTGGAGTCGACGTGCAGGTAGTCGCGGTAGACGAGCTGCTCCATCGAGGGCGCCAGGGCATAGAGGCCGCCGCTGACGGCGGCGATGATCAGGAACGGTGCCACCAGAATCCCGGCGTAGAAATGCAGTCGCATGATCAGTGGCCGGAAGCTGTGCGGCGGCGACGAATCCTTGCTCGCCGCAGACGAGGGCGGCGGCGCGGTATCGGCGACAGGGGCGTCGCGTTCGAGTTCGGGAATGGACATGGGCATATCTCGATTCGGTATGGGGCGGCCGCCGTTCACCCCCGCGCCAAGCATTCGGGGAGGGAGGGCGACGTCGCTTCAGATGGGGTCGGCGCCCGGACTCGCGCAACGAATCCGGCCGGCGCCGACAAGGCACGCGCGTACCGCAGCCCACCCACAGCCGGGTGGCGCCGGGACGGCGGAAGAGGAGGGGCATCGAACCTACGGACACCTTCCGTGCGCGACGCAACACATCGCGGAAACGGACGGAATCCGGAACGGGGTAACGACTTACGCGAGGGCGGGCGGACCGCGGGTGCCGGCGGCCGAGCCGACCAGCAGCCAGAGCGACAGCTTCGCCCGATAGACGGGGGTCGCCGACCAGGTTCCGGTACTCACCGGCGCCGGGGCCAGAATCGCGAGGACGATGCGGGTGACGGCCGCCAGTGCTCGCAGGCAGGCGCGTTCGGCGCCGCGCACCAGCCCGGCGGAAATAGCGATCGCGGCGAGGTGGGCGGCGATCATCGGGGTGGACAGTCCCAGGCTGTGGGCGTGCTCGCCGGCCAACCCGAGGGTGGTGTGCCCGATCAGCTGCCCGGCGGTCAGCGCCGCCACGAGGACCAGCCCGTCTCGACCGGCGATCCGGATGGCGGCCACGGCCGCACCGACCGCGGCGCAGGCGACCAGTAGCAGTACCACCGACGCCTCGCTCGGCGGCATACCGCCACCGGCGATGCCGTGGGCGGCGACGCTGACCGCGCCGGATGACGAACCCACGACGGCGCCGCGCACCTGCGCGAGCACCTCGGTCCGTGAATTCACCCCGCGAGAGTACCGCTGCTACTACCGGGACTAGTACCCCGGACCCGGGGTTCGCGTCGATTCCCACAGCCCAGGCGCCCCCGACCCGTACACTGACGCGATGCGCGCACTGTCCCGCCGGCGGCTGCTCCTCGGTGCTGCGGCGCTCGCCGGGGTCGCCGCGACCGGCGTCAGGCCCCGGACCGCCCTCGCCGCCCCGACTCCCGTGCCTGTTGCCGCAGCGGAGCTCACGCCCGCCGATCCGGGATTCGCCGAGCTTGCGCAGCGCGGATACAACCCGCGCTTCGTCGCTCACCCCCGGTCGATCTTCGTGCCAACCACCACCGAGGAGACCGTCGCCGCGGTCCAGCGGGCGGTCGACAGCGGGCTGCGCATCGCGGCCCGCTCGGGCGGGCACTGTGTCGACGGTTTCGTCGACAACCCCGCGACCGAGGTGATCGTCGACCTGCACCAGCTGACCGATATTCATTTCGACCCGGCGCACCGGGCGTTCTCGGTCGGGGCGGGCGCCGACCTCGGCACCGTCTACGAGCAGTTGTACCGCGGCTGGGGTGTGACGATCCCTGGCGGCAGCTGCCTCGGGGTCGGCATGGGCGGCCACGCCGCCGGCGGCGGCTTCGGTCCGCTGTCGCGATTGTTCGGCTCTGTCGTCGACCACATCTACGGTGTCGAGGTCGTGGTGGTCGACGCCGACGGGAACGCATCGGCCGTGCTCGCCACACGCGACGGTCCCAATCCGGATCTGTGGTGGGCGCACACCGGCGGTGGAGGCGGAAACTTCGGTGTGGTGACCAGGTACCTCCTGCGCTCGCACGACGCCGACGGGTCCGATCCGGCGCGGATCCTGCCGATACCCCCGGCGAATCTGATCACGAGCCAAATTGTCCTTCCCACCGCGACGGAAGAATCCTTCGTCCGATTCGTGGGTAATTTCCAGCGCTTCTTCGAATACAACAGTGAACCGGGGTCACGGTTCGCGAGCCTGTACGCGCAGTTCTTCGCCAGCGCGTTCCTCGGCGGGTCCTGTCAGCTCACACCTCGTCTCGACGCCGGCCTGCCCGGCGCCCGGGGACTGCTCGACGAGTTCGTCGCCGCGGTGAGCGACGGGGTGTGGCCGCCGCCGGTGGTGGTCCCCGCAACCGAGGGCCCGTTCCTGGACGTCTCGACCCGCCTGTCCGCACCTCGCGGCCGGGCTCCGTTCCTGGGAAAGTACAAGAGCGCCAATCTGCGCCGGTCCCACACCCCCGAGCAACTGCGCACACTGCACCGGTACCTGACCGATCCGCGCTTCCAGAGCCCCGACTCCGGGGTGGAGTTCTTCCCCGCCGGCGGCGCGATCAACGCCCGCCCCGCCGACGCCACCGCGATGCCGACCCGTAACTCGTTCATGAAGGCGGTCTTCGTCACCGCCTGGCGCAACCCCGCGGACGAAGCCGCGTACCTCGAATGGTCACGGAACATGTACCGCGACATCTACACCGACACCGGCGGCGTCCCCGCACCGAACCACGCCAACGCCGGCAGCTACATCAACTACCCCGACCCCGACCTACAGGACCCGCGGTGGAATACCTCCCCGGTGCCCTGGTCCACCCTGTACTACGGCGACAACTACCCACGGCTGCAGCAGATCAAAGCGACCTGGGATCCCGGAAATCTCTTTCACCACGACCTGTCGATCGAGCCCCCGGGGCGTTGAGGCGGATGGAAGACCCGCGCCACTATGCGTCGCGTCCGAGCACCGCTGCCCCGGGTTCGCACCCGCACGAATGAGAGAAAGCACCCCGGGACGATGCCGGTCGGGTGCAACAGACCCCGCTCTGGATGTGTGGCCCGGCCCGGGCTTCGCCGGCGGTCCCCGATCGGAAACGCAGTGCGCGGTCGCGGGCGATGAGCGCGGCGAGTGCTGATGCCCGCGAAATCGCCACCTTCGTGAACACGTAGCCGATCAAGCGCCTCGACATCATCGACTCGACGTCAGGACAGGTGCGGGGAGGTCGATCGTAATGTCCACCCGGACCCGGTCGATCAGATCGGTGATGCTCTCGCCGCCGTGGAGGCACGCGGTGGGGTCGGTCAACCAGGTCAGCAGCTGATCCTGCGGTATCTCGTCCATCTCGAGGCCTGCCCAGCGGCCGTAGTCGAGGTCGCGCAGCGCCGACGCAGGCTCGGCAATGATTCCGAGTTCCTTCGCGGTCTGTATCGTCCGGGTTTCCGGGGCGGTGAGCACCGCGTGCGCGCGGTCCGCGTCGACGACGAGACCGCGAGCTTTCCCGAGGTCCCGCAGGCCTACGAGGTTCAGGGGTTTCGTCGATCGGGAAGCAGGCGGTGCGTGTCGCGTGTGTCTGGGCGTGCGCGATCAGGATCAGCCGGGAGATGCCGTTCACGGGGTCTGCCGCACCGACGATTGGTGGGTGCGGTCGGTGTCGGTGCGTCGGCCGACGCGCCGGTCGGCAAGCGGGGCGAACGCGAGTCCGATCGTTGACCACAGGATCAGTTGCGCGGCAACCGAATAGAGCCGGAACTGGTAGAGGTCGTCGGCGGGGAACCCGGGGGTAGACGATGGTGCCGGCGGGATCGGTGAGCGGTTGCGGGGTTTCGGTGGCGTAGTTGCCGTATTCGGCGGTGTTCGCCGCCAGCTGCCCGAGGGACGGGGATGACGCGTCCCCGTCGTCGCGAGTGGTCGGTGAACCGAGTGCCTGACTCCATCACCGGGTGGTGATGTGCACAGTGGCGCAACCGTTCTGGTTTTCACCAGATTCCTCGGTTCATGGGGTATGCGAGCATAGAACCGCCCGTGGGGACGGGCAACGCCACCCTGGAAGCTCAACCGCAGGTAAAGTCAGGATTATGTGCTGCCCCGACGTGGGTTCAGTGGGTGCCGGGAGTGTAGGGGATGTTGGCGGCGCTGTTCTCGTCGACGTTGATGCTGCACCCCAGTTGCGGAAAGGCACGTTGGGCGCAGTCGGGGCGCTCGCACACCTTGCAGCCGGGGCCGATGGGGACGGCGGCGGACGGGTCGTCGATCTGCAGGCCGTGGGAGTAGACGAGTTTGCTCGCGTAGGTGAGGTCGCAGCCCAGGCCGATCGCGAAGTCCCGCTTCCGGGACAGGTAGCCGGGGGTGGACTCGTCGGTGGTGCGGGCCAGCCACAGGTAGGAGCGCCCATCGGGCATCTGCGCGATCTGGGTGCGGATCCGGCCCGGGGTGGCGAACGCGTCGTGCACCACCCACAGTGGGCAGCTGCCGCCGACCCTCGAGAAGTGGAAAGCGGTGGCGGACTGGCGTTTGGAGATGTTGCCGGCGCGATCGGTGCGGACGAAGAAGAACGGCACCCCACGCCGGCCGCGGCGTTGCAGGGTGGAGAGGCGGTGGCAGATGGTCTCGAAGCCGACCTCGAATTTCATCGACAACAGGTCGATGTCGTAGCGCAGTGCCTCCGCGGAGGCCAGGAACGGGGTGTAGGGCAGGATCAGTGCGCCGGCGAAGTAGTTCGCGAGCCCGATCCGGGCGAGGTCCCGGGACTGCGCAGGAAGTGATTCCGCCGTCCCGATGATCACGTCGATCGTCTCGGCCTGGGTGAGAAACGCCAGCTGCGTGGCGAGTTGGAAGGCGCGCTGTCCGGGGCTGAGCCTGCGCGCCAACGTGAGGATCCGGGCACCGGGGTCGAACGTGCGTTTCGGGCCGGGCCGGTCGGGGTCGTCGGTGCGGATGGTCACGGTGATGTCGTGCTCGTCGTGCAGCAGCCGGCTCAGTTGCAGATCCATCCCACCGAGGGTCAAACCCCGGGAGGTGAACAGCTTTTCGGCGGCGGTGTCGAGTTCGGGAATGTGATTGCGGCGGTCGTAGAAGAAGTCGCGGACATCCTCGTAAGGCATCGCCGTCGACGGGTCCGCCAGTGCGCCATCGACGCCGGAGGAGAACTGCTCGAGTTGCGCGGTGGCGCCGCGCAGCCGCCGGTGCAACCCGACCAGCACCCGGGCGGCGGCCGGGACCCGGGAGATGAGTTCGTCGATATCGGTGGTGGACAGGTCGGCGGCCTCGGGGTTCTCCCCGAACACCTCCTGCAGGTCGGCCAGTAGCCGGGCGTCGGTGTCGGCGGCGAAGAACGACATGTCCAGATCGAGTTCGGCACCCAGGCGCAGCAGCACCGGGACGGTCAGCGGGCGTTGGTCGTTCTCGAGCTGATTGACGTAGCTGGTGGACAACCCGAGGGTCCTCGCGAGCGCGGCCTGGGTCAGCCCGCGTTCCTCCCGGAGCCGTCGAAGCCGGCCACCGGCATACATCTTCTGCATACCCGAAAGGTAGCACCCACCGATTACGCAAAGTTCGCAAATTTGCAGGATGAGATCCGCAAAAATACTCATTTGCGGCGTATTTCGCAGGTAGATGCATCTGTGTAGCGTGCGAAAACGAGACAGCTCAACGATGCCCGGAGGCACACCTGTGAAGACCCATCTCGTACGCACACACCGCTCCGTCGAGGACTTCCCGCGCGACGAGCACCTGGCGTGGAAGATCGCCGAGGTCGCCACCGACCCCGCCCCGGTGCCCGCCGAGACCGCGGAGATGATCGTCAACCGGATCATCGACAACGCCGCCGTCGCCGCGGCCTCCCTGACCCGCCGCCCGGTGTCCAATGCCCGGGCCCAGGCGCAGTCGCACCCCTACCCGCAGTCGCCATCGAGCGCACACGGGTCGACCGTGTTCGGCATCGACGGCACCTTCTCGCCTGAGTGGGCGGCGTGGGCGAACGGTGTTGCGGTGCGGGAGTTGGACTTCCACGACACGTTCCTCGCCGCCGAGTATTCACACCCCGGTGACAACATTCCGCCGATCCTCGCGGTCGCCCAGCACACCGGCCGGTCCGGAGCCGACCTGATCCGCGGCCTGGCCACCGGCTACGAGATCCAGGTCGACCTGGTCCGCGCGATCTGCCTGCACGAGCACAAGATCGACCACGTCGCGCACCTCGGGCCCTCCGCCGCGGCCGGGATCGGCACCCTGCTGGGTCTGGACACCGGCACCGTCTACCAGGCGATCGGGCAGGCGCTGCACACCACCACCGCCACCCGTCAGTCCCGTAAGGGCGAGATCTCCAGTTGGAAGGCGTACGCCCCCGCGTTCGCCGGCAAGATGGCCGTCGAAGCGGTCGACCGGGCACTGCGCGGCGAGGGGGCACCGTCGCCGATCTGGGAAGGCGAGGACGGCATCATCGCCTGGCTGCTCGGCGGACCCAATGCCGAATACCAGGTGCCGCTGCCCGGACCCGGCGAGGCCAAGCGGGCGATCCTCGACACCTACACCAAGGAACACTCCGCCGAATACCAGAGCCAGGCCCCGATCGACCTCGCCCGCCGGATGCGCGGCCGCATCGGCGATCTCGACCAGATCGCGTCCATCGTGCTGCACACCAGCCACCACACGCACGTCGTGATCGGCACCGGCTCGAACGACCCGCAGAAGTTCGACCCCACCGCCTCCCGCGAAACCCTGGACCACTCGGTGATGTACATCTTCGCCGTCGCGCTGCAGGACGGCACCTGGCACCACGAACGTTCCTACGCCCCCGATCGCGCCCAGCGCCCCGACACCATCGAGCTGTGGCAGAAGATCTCCACGGCCGAGGATCCGGAGTGGACCCGCCGCTACCACTCGACCGACCCGGACGAGAAGGCGTTCGGCGCCCGCGCCGAGATCACCCTGAAGTGCGGTGAGGTGATCGTCGACGAACTCGCGATCGCCGACGCACACCCGCTCGGTGCCCGGCCGTTCGCCCGCGAGCAGTATGTCGCGAAGTTCCGCACCCTCGCCGAGGGTGTGATCGCACCGGACGAGCAGGACCGGTTCCTCGCCGCCGCCGCACGCACCCCCGAACTGCAGGCCGGTGAGCTGGGCCAGCTCACGTTCACCGTGACCGGCGACGTCCTCGCCCGCGCACCGAAGTCGCCGAAGGGACTGTTCTGATGACCGGCCTCATCGCCGCGGCCACCACCGCCACCGACAAACGGGCCGCGTTCCGGGCCGGTCTGACCTCGGGCACGATCCAACGGCTGCCCGGTGCGATCAACCCGCTGACCGCGAAACTGATCCAGGAGATCGGGTTCGAGGGCGTCTACGTCTCCGGCGCCGTGGTGTCCGCGGACCTGGCCCTGCCCGACATCGGGCTGACCACCCTGACCGAAGTGTCGGGCCGGGGCCGGCAGATCGCCCGCGTCACCGACCTGCCGGTGCTCATCGACGCCGACACCGGGTTCGGGGAACCGATGTCCGCCGCCCGCACGATCACCGTCCTCGAGGACGCCGGGATCGCCGGCTGCCACCTCGAGGACCAGGTCAACCCGAAGCGGTGCGGGCACCTCGACGGCAAGGCCGTGGTGCCGACCGAGGAGATGATGCGCCGGCTGCGGGCGGCGGTGTCGGCTCGGCGGGATCCGAACTTCGTGATCTGCGCCCGCACCGATGCCGCCGGGATCGACGGCATCGACGCGGCGATCGAGCGGGCCAAGGCCTACGCCGACGCCGGTGCCGACCTGATCTTCACCGAGGCCCTGCACACCGAGGAAGAATTCGCGAAGTTCCGTGCGGCCGTCGATATTCCGTTGCTGGCGAACATGACCGAATTCGGCAAGTCGCAGCTGATCCCGGCGCAGGCCCTCGAGGACATCGGCTACAACGCGGTGATCTACCCGGTCACCACGTTGAGGCTGGCGATGGGTGCCATCGAGGCCGGGCTCCGCGAAATCCACGACACGGGCACGCAGGAAGGGCTCCTCGGCCGGATGCAGACGCGGTCGCGCCTGTACGAGCTGCTCGAGTACGAGCGCTACAACGAGTTCGATTCCGGAGTCTTCGACTTCACACTCACGGGGAGCCAGTGATGACCGAAACCGCGATACCCACCATCTACAAGGGGCTGGCCGGTGTCGTCGTCGACACCACCGCCATCTCCAAGGTGGTGCCGGAAACCAATTCGCTGACCTACCGCGGCTACGCGGTGCAGGATCTGGCGGCGCACTGCAGCTTCGAGCAGGTCGCATATCTGCTGTGGAACGGGGAGTTGCCCACCGACGCGCAGCTGGCCCTGTTCACCCAGCGTGAGCGCGCCGCCCGCCGGGCCGACCGGTCCCTGCTGTCGCTGGTGACGAAGCTGCCGGAGAACTGCCACCCGATGGACGTGGTGCGCACCGCGATCAGCTACCTCGGCGCCGAGGACCCGGAAGAGGACGACAACACCCCGGCCGCCAACCGGGCCAAGGCTGTGCGGATGATGGCGGTGCTGCCGACCATCGTGGCCGCCGATCACCGTCGCCGCCGCGGTCTCGACCCGATCGCCCCGCACAGCCATCTGGGGTTCGCGGAGAACTTCCTGCACATGTGCTTCGGGGAGGTGCCGGCCCCGGAGCTGGTGAAGGCGTTCGAGGTGTCGCTGATCCTCTACGCCGAGCACTCCTTCAACGCGTCCACGTTCGCCGCCCGGGTGGTGACCTCGACGCTGTCGGACATCTACAGCGCCGTCACCGCCGCCATCGGCGCGCTGAAGGGGCCGCTGCACGGCGGCGCCAACGAGGCCGTCATGCATCACATGCTCGAGATCGGTGACCCCGCCCTCGCCGAGCAGTGGCTGCTCGGCAAGCTCGCCGCCAAGCACAAGGTGATGGGCTTCGGGCACCGCGTCTACAAGAACGGCGACTCCCGCGTCCCCACCATGAAACAGGCCTTCCTCGACGTCGCCGCCCGCACCGACGGCGACAAGTGGGTGCAGATGTACGACATCCTCGAGAAGACGATGAACGAGGCCACCGGCATCAAACCGAACCTCGACTTCCCCACCGGCCCCGCCTACTACCTGATGGGCTTCGACATCGAGGTGTTCACCCCCATCTTCGTGATGAGTCGCATCACGGGTTGGACCGCGCACATCATCGAGCAGGGCGAATCCAACGCCCTGATCCGCCCACTGTCCGAGTACACCGGGGTCGGACAGCGTTCCGTGATGCGCTTCGCACCTGTGAGTACTTGTTAACCGCCGGCGGTTAACAAGTACTCACAGGGGGTTATGGTGTCCGAGGCCGTCCGTACGGCCACGATCGGCGAGGGAACCCGGTGTGAATCCGGGGCTGACGCGCAACGGTAACGGTCCCCGAAGGGGAGCGGAGCCCGACTACTCCCGATCGAGTTCGGTGATCCTCGGCTCCGCGACTGGGCCCTGATGAAGGAGTTCGCTCTTCATGCGCACGTCTTGGCGGCACCTCGCTGCTCTCACTGTCGGCTCGGCCCTACTGGTCTCCGCATGCTCGGCGTCCCCGGACGAACCGGCGCCCGAGAGGGCTTCGGAATCCTCCGCGTACCCGATGACCGTCGAGAACTGCGGGCACACCGTCACCATCGACGCACCACCGCAGCGCGCGGTGTCGCTCAATCAGGGCTCGACCGAGATCCTGCTCTCCCTCGGCCTCGCCGACCGGATGGTGGGCACCGCCACCTGGACCGACCCCGTCCGCGACACTCTCGCCGCCGACAACGCGAAGGTTCCGCGACTCGCCGACAACAAGCCGTCCCTCGAGGTGGTCCTCGACACCGAACCCGACTTCGTGTCGGCCTCGTTCGGCGGCACCCTCGGACCGGGCGGTGTCGCCGACCGGAACCAGTTCGACCAGTTGGGTGTCCCCAGCTACCTCTCGCCCACCGATTGCCAGGGCAAGACCGACGAGAGCGTCAACGCGGACGGGGCACGCACCGAACCGCTGCGCATCGACACCGTATACCAGGAGATCCGCGAACTCGCCGCCATCTTCGACGTCCGAGACCGCGGTGAGCAGTTCGTCGCGGAACTGCAGCAGCGGTTCGACGCCGCGTCGAGGGAGGTCGAGGCCTCCGGGGTGTCCCTGGCGTACTGGTTCGCCGACACCAGCACCCCGTACATGGCGGGCTGCTGCGGATCCTCCGGCATCATCACCGACTCCGTCGGCGCCGGGAACATCTTCGCCGACACCACCAACGAATGGCCCCAGGTCAGCTGGGAGAGCGTCCTCGACCGCGACCCGACCGCCCTCGTCCTCGCGGACCTCAGCCGCCGCAGCATCGACGGAGACGCCCTCGACAGCAAGATCGCGTTCCTCGAAACGAACCCGGTCACTCAGCGGCTCACCGCCGTTCGCGACAAGCGGTACATCGTCGTCAACGGCGCCGACCTGAACCCGTCGATCCGCACCATCGACGGCGTGGAGAAGACGGCGGCCGCGCTGAAGCAGTGGGGACTGGCGAACTGACCGTGGTGACCACACGAGTCGACTCCCGGCCGCTGCTCGGGGCATGCCTGCTCGGCGGCCTCGCGGTGCTGGCGGCGTCGATCGCCGTCGTCATCACCATCGGACCCGCCAGCCTGTCCGTCGGTGACGTCTACGCGGTCGTGTTCGAGCGTCTCGGATTCGGGAACGCCGACATCAGCCGCATCAAAGAGGGCATCGTCTGGGAGCTGAGACTGCCCCGCACCCTCCTCGCCGCCGTCTGCGGCGCGGGACTGGCGCTGTGCGGGGCGATCATGCAGTCGCTGCTGCGCAATCCGCTCGCCGACCCGTTCGTCCTCGGCATCTCGTCCGGCGCGTCGACCGGAGCGGTGCTCGTCGTGGTGCTCGGTGTCGGTGCCGGGGCGGTGTCGCTGTCGGCGGGGGCGTTCGCGGGCGCGGTGATCTCGTTCGCCCTGGTGATGCTGCTCGCCGCCGGCGCAGGCGGTGGCCCGTCCCGGGTGGTACTCGCGGGAGTGGCGGGGACGCAGCTGTTCTCGGCGTTGACGTCGTTCATCGTGATCTCGTCGGCGGACGCCGAGCAGACCCGCGGCGTGCTGTTCTGGCTGCTCGGCTCGTTGTCCGGTGCCGACTGGGCCGACGTCACGCTGTGCGGGGCAGTCACTCTCGTCGGACTGCTGGTGTGCCTGACCCAGTCGTCCGCGCTGGACGCCTTCACGTTCGGGAACACCGCGGCCGCCACCCTCGGGGTGTCCGTACGGTGGATCCGGATCCTCCTGCTGACCGTCACCGCACTCGTCACCGCCGCCCTGGTGAGCGCCGCGGGCGCGATCGGGTTCGTGGGACTGGTCCTGCCGCACGCCGCACGGTTCCTCGTCGGTCCCCGGCACAGCCGGCTGCTCCCCACCACCGCCGTGGTCGGTGCCATCTTCATGGTGTGGGTGGATGCGATCGCGCGCACCGTGTTCGCACCGCAAGAGGTTCCGGTCGGCGTCGTCACCGCCCTGATCGGCGTCCCGGCCTTCGCCGCCATCCTCTTCCGCATGCGGACCAGCCGATGACGCTGCACGCGAAGAACCTCGGCTGGAGCCGCGGCGGACACCTCGTGCTCGACGGAGTGACCGTCGACCCCGCGGCCGGTGAGACCATCGGGCTACCCGACCGTCACGTACCGGCCGCGGTCCGCACGGCATTTCGCCGACCGCTGACCTGTGAGTACTTGTAAACCGCCGGCGGTTAACAAGTACTCACAGGGGGTGCGGTCAGAGGTCGGCGCGGACCAGCTTCGCGGCGTCGACGAGATTACGCAGCGACGCCTCCACCTCCACCGGGCCGCGGGTCTTCAGTCCGCAGTCCGGATTGACCCACAAACGCTGCACCGGAACCGCTTCGAGCGCCTCATTCAGCGACGGTACGAAACATCAGTTCTCCAGCCGTTCTATCCACGGCAGCACGGGCAACGCCACTGTGCCGATGTGACACGCACTCGGGTGCCGCCGAGTCGTCGGAGTCGCTAGGGCAACTCACGTCGCAGAAGTTCAGCCCCAGCGGCGAGCGCGACCATCTTGTCTTGGGCGACGCGTCGGCCTAGTGGCGCCATACCGCAATTGGTACTCGGGTAGAGTTTGTCTGCGTCAACAAACGGGAGTGCGCGACGAAGGGTCGCGACGACCTCTTCGGGCGTCTCGACGGTGTCGCTCGCCACATCGATCGCACCCAGCATGACCTTCTTGCCCCGAAGCAGTTCGATCAGGTCGACAGGTACCCGCGAATTGTGACTCTCCAGCGACACGATGTCGATCGATGACTGTTGCAGCAGTGGAAACGACTCTTCGTACTGGCGCCACTCGGCCCCGAGCGTTACCTTCCAGTCGGTGTTGGCTTTGATGCCGTAGCCGTAACAGATGTGAACGGCAGTTTCGCAGCTCAGCCCTTCGGTCGCACGCTCGAGCGCCGCTACTCCCCAGTCTTTCAGTTCGTCGAAGAACACGTTGAACGCGGGCTCATCGATCTGGATTATGTCGACGCCGGCCGCTTCCAAGTCCTTTGCTTCTTGGTTCAGGATAGTCGCGAACTCCCATGCGAGCTTTTCGCGACTCTTGTAGTGGTCGTCATAGAGCGTGTCGATCATTGTCATAGGGCCAGGCAGGGCCCATTTGATCGGCTGGTCGGCCGCTGCTCGAAGACGCGTCGCATCCGCTGCGAACACTGACTTTTCGCGGCTCACCGCGCCGACAACCGTCGGGACGCTCGCATCATAGCGGTCACGAATTCGCACGGTCTCGCGCCGGTCGAAGTCAACGCCGCTGAGGTGCTCGATGAACGTGGTCACGAAATGCTGACGCGTCTGTTCACCATCGCTGATGATGTCGAGCCCGGCACGACGCTGCTCATGTGCTGCGAGCGTCTGGGCGTCGAGTTTCCCTTCGCGCAGTTCGTCGTCTCGCAACTTCCACGGCGACCAGAGCTTCTCTGGCTCCGAAAGCCACGAGGGCTTGGGCAGGCTACCGACGATCGAGGTGGGCAGGAGTGTGTTCATCTCTGGTACCTTTCGGTCTCGCACGGTCAGGCGGATTGCTTGGTAGCCCACCGTTCAAGAACAGGGCCATACGGTTTCATGAGATTCACCTCGGTGAACTTTCCCTGTGTGGTCGCGAGCTGAGTGCGCTCAACACGGTCGTAGCTCACTTGCGGAAGTGAATAGTTGCCGTTGTCGAGACTCGGCTGGTACACCTCCGACGCCGCAGTGTTCGCGTTGTAGATCTCGGGACGATAGATCTTCTGAAACGTCTCCATCGTCGCGATCGTTCCCGCGAGTGCGAGGAATGAATAGTCGTTGAGCAAGTCACCGCGGTGGTAAAAGGCCAATGGAGCGACGGACCCCTGAGGCATGAAGTAGCGAACCCTGAGCCCCATCTTCCCGAAGTACTGATCGGTGAGCGACTTCTCCTCTGCCACATACTCCACCCCAAGAATCGGGTGGTAATTCGTGAGTCGGCGGTACGTCCTGGACGTCGAAACGCTGATGCAGATGACTGGTGGCCGCGAGAACCGTTCGCGATACTCGTCCGATTCAACAAAACGCTGAAAGACCTGCCCGTGCAGATCGCCGAAGTCGCTGGGGATTCCCGTCGCTTGGTGCCCCGGGAGCCGAACGCTGAAATCGTAGTCGCGAATGTATGAGGAGAAGTTGTTTCCGACGATGCCCTCCGTGCGGGCGCCCGTGGTGGTATCGACGATGTCAACGTCGAGCACTTCGATCACCGGAAACGCGGCGTCATCCCCGGCCGACGCGAGATGCAGGTCCACCGAGACGATGTCGAGTTCGAGTGCGTAGCGGTCACCACGCGGATTGTCCCAGTGCACCACCTCGTTGACACGGGTGTTCATCATCGTCACCGCGTTGCGCAGATTCTGCCGACGGCCCTCGCCGCGTGCGAGATTCGCGAAGTTTGTCGTGCTGCGCGAGTTGGTAGACGGGGTGTACTCCTCATTGAAGCGCGTCGTGCTAATGCTGAAAACACAGTCGTTCGTCATGCTGATCAGTTGCCCCAATCACTTGCGGTGAGTGCAGCGACGAGCGCGTCACCGCACGGGTTCACTGCCTGAGTTTTCGCAGCACTTCAACAGAATCGCCCGAAGGTCTAGGGCCGATCTTTCCGGCCGAAACCCAGGGAGCCGACTGTTCGAAGTGGCGTGGAAGTCAGTGTAGGTAGGCCCGCCGCCATAGCCTAATTGCCACAAGCGATAGCTGGACATAGTCAATACCTATGTCAGCAGATCAACTCCGAACCCCGAAACGACGTCGCGCATCTCCGCCACGAAGCGTTGAGCCTGGGCGGTCAAAGACACCGAGGCATGACCGATCCAACCGATCTCGATGCGATCGTCCACGTCGAGCGGAACAGCGACGATAGACGGATCGAGATCGTCCGAGACGATGCCGGTAGAGATGGTGTACCCGCCCAGACCGATCATGAGGTTGAAGATGGTCGCTCGATCGCTCACCCGAATGTCTTGCTTCGATGAACGGGTGGAGAGGATCTCTTCAGCGAGGTAGAAGGAGTTGTTCACACCCTGGTCAAACGTGAGCCGGGGCAAATCTTCAAGATCACTCAGCGCCACACTCTTTCGGCCTGCGAGAGGGTTCGTGCGGGCGATGAAGATATGTGGCGACGCCAGAAACAGCGGCGTGAAGACCAGCCCTGCTTCGCGAATCAGCTTGTTGATCACGTTTGCGTTGAACTCGTTGCGATAGAGCACACCGAGCTCACTTCGCAGCGTGCGAACATCCTCGATGATGTCCCACGTGCGGGTCTCTCGAAGACTGAACGCGTACTCCGCTGCCTCAGACGCTTTCACCATGCGGGCGAACGCGTCGACGACGAACGAGTAGTGCTGAGTTGATACGGCCAGGAGCCGGCGCGAAGGCCCGCGGCCAAGATATCGCTGTTCCAGGAGTTCCGATTGCTCGACCACCTGGCGCGCGTAGCCGAGAAATTCCGCCCCGTCTTCGGTGAGCGTCACCCCACGGGGCGAGCGAACGAAGAGCGTACGTCCCACGCGACGTTCGAGGTCTTTCAGCGCGGCCGACATGGTCGGTTGCGCGACATAAAGCAGGTCCGCCGCGGCACTGATGGATCCTTCGGCGGCCACCTCCACGAAGTACCGCAACTGCTGAAGGGTGATTCCCCGCACCGTTCTCGCGACGTCCCGTGCCATGGCAAAAACCTATCGCACCTGTACACCTCGCCGACGCTGCGGATGCCCTGGTGGAACCGCTCATCGCTCTCACCGGACAACGGCTGTGAATGCACCTCTTGGGACGCTCGCCGACGGACCTGCGGCGGACACCATCGAGCGGGGAGAATCGAACGCCCAGATCCGCCCACTGTCCGAGTGCACCGGCGTCGCACAACGCTCCGTCGTCACCCAGCGTCCCGTCGTCGCCTGACCCCACGCACTGTGTCCCGGGGTCAGCGCGTGGGCATCACCGTCTCCTGGCCCCGGGGACAGTCCCGGATTCTCACCGGGTTCCCTCTCACACCCCGAAACCCCGGCAGGGATCCGCGGTGCTTCGACGCCCGATGCGGTCTTCGGGGCTCCTCACGACCGTGCCGGGCGAACCAGCTGCACCGGTCAGCATGAGTCAATCCCCAGGTCGGTGGGGAACCCACACCACGGGCACCGGAATGCTCAGGACCCGGACCACTCCGCGCGCCCACCCTGCAGGAACGCGGTGACCCCGGCCCGGAAATCAGCGCTGCCGTACACCGCGCGGATCAGATCCGCGGACTCCGGCAACCCGGCCGTGCGGATCCGGCGCAGCACCTCACGGGTTGCGACCACCGTCAACGGCGCCGCCGCGAGAAGCTGCCCGGTCACCTCCGTCATCAGGTCGTCGAACAGCCCGGGGCCGGCGGGCTCGACCACGAATCCGATCGAGGCGGCCTCGGCGGCCGGCAGCATCGTCGCCCGTGCCACCATCGACGCCAACCGGGCCGAGCCCAATCTGTCGGTGAGCAGCGCCAACGGATACGCGGACAGCGCGTTGCCCAGGGTGCGGGCGATCGGCAACCCGAAGAAGGAGCGCGTGGTCGCGATCCGCACGTCGCACGCCGCCGCGACGATCAGTCCCGCACCCACACAGGCCCCGTCGATCACCGCCAACGTCGGCACCCGCACCTGCTCCAGGCGTTCGAGCACCTGCACGAACCGGTCCTCGTATGCCACCCCGTCCGCACCATCGGTGAACGTCCGGAAGTGCGCGATGTCGGAGCCGGCGGCAAACGCCCGGCCGGCGCCGCGGACGACCAGCAACCGTACCGTCGGGTCCGCGTTCACCCGCTCGCACACACGCCCGAGGTCCTCGTACATCTGCGGTGTCAACGAGTTCAGCTTGCCGGGCCGATTGAAGGTGACCGTCACCACCGCGTCCGCATTCTCGATGATCAGGTCCGGGGCCTCTGGTCCCGCGGCCACCTCTGCCACGCCGGTCGTCATGGTCGTCATCGCATTCCCGCCCTCACTACTCATTCCGCTCGCCCACAGCCTCGTTGTGGGGCACCCGCAACGCTACGTCGCCGATCGGAACAGTGAAATATGTTGCAGCTGAGTAATCTTGCAACATTCGACGGATCGGTCTGCGAATGTTGCAACCACGATGAGGTGAGTTTCCGGGGAGGTGCCCGGCTGAGGATCCCTCCATTCATCCGGGCGTCGCATGTGTGGTTTCTCCATAGTTTCGAGCGGATCCGGCTCATACAGTGGTCCACGTCACGTCACGTCGCCCGGCCGGGTGTGCCCACTCTTCAGAAAGCCGAGACATTCATGTCGTCTGTACTGCAGAAACCCGAGATCGAGGCGAGGGTGGTCCGGAAGGTCGCCCGGCGGCTCATTCCGTTCCTCGGCCTGGCCTATTTCGTCAACTACCTCGACCGGACCAATATCGGACTGGCGAAGTTGACCATGAGCGCGGAACTCGGCCTGACCGAGACCATGTTCGGCCTGGCCTCCGGACTGTTCTTCATCGGGTATCTCCTGTTCGAGGTGCCGAGCAATCTTGCGCTGCACAGGTTCGGGGCACGCCGCTGGATCGCCCGGATCATGCTCACGTGGGGAATCATCGCGGCGGCCATGGCCTTCGTACCCAATGTCGGATCGTTGTACGGGCTGCGCATGCTGCTGGGTATCGCCGAGGCGGGCTTCTTCCCGGGAGTCCTGCTCTACCTGACCCTGTGGTTCCCCCGCGCCTACCGGGTCCGGCTGATGGGTCTGTTCCTCCTCGCGCTCCCGGTGTCGTCGGCGCTCGGGGCACCGTTGTCGAGCGCCATCATCCAATACTGGGACGGCCTGTTCGGTCTGTCCGGTTGGCGCGTCATGTTCCTGATCGAGGGGATACCCGCCGTCCTGCTCGCGGTGGTCACCTGGTTCTACCTCACTGACCGTCCGTCGCAGGCCACGTGGCTGAACGAGGACGAAAAGGTTTGGCTGACGCGTGAACTCGAATCCGAGGCTTCGGAATCCGGTTCCCACATCACTGGATCGGTGCGTCGGGCACTCACGGATTCCCGTGTGTGGATGCTGGGCCTCGTCTACTTCGGGATCACCTACGGGCTGTACTCGCTCAGCTTCTTCCTGCCCAGCATCGTCGCCGGTTTCAAGAAGACGTTCGCCACCGATTTCTCGCTGTTCACCACCGGGTTGATCGTCGCGGTTCCGTTCGCGGTCGGCGCCGTCGCAATGGTGTTGTGGAGCAGGCACTCCGACCGGACGGGTGAGCGGATCTGGCACGTCGCCGTCCCCACCCTGATCGGAGCCGTCTCGATCCCGGTCGCCCTGTACATGCAGTCGCCGCTCACGACGATGATCGCGGTCACCGTCAACGCGGTCGGTGTGTTCTGCGCGCTGCCCGTGTTCTGGTACCTGCCCAGCACGTTCCTGACCGGTGCGGGCGCCGCGGCAGGCATCGCCGTCGTCAACTCGGTGGGCAACTTGAGCGGTTTCGGGGCCCCGTACGTCACCGGGTGGCTGTTCGACGCCACCGGGAACTCCCGCGCCGGACTGTGGGTCGTGGGGGCGGTCATGCTCGTCGCCGTGATGCTGGTTCTCGTCCTCAGATCCCGCGTAAATACCACGCGCAGTACCGAAGACGCCGACACCCGCGTGTTCACCGCGAGTCGTTGAGCGTGCGCCCGGGGTCAGCGCTCCTCGGCGATCCGCTCGAGCAGTGGGCGGGTCCGGTAGGGGATGGCGTCGCGCATGGCGACGGACACCGTGGTGCGCTCGATCCCGGGCACGGCAAGAATGAGGCCGGCGACGCGGTACAGGTCGTCGGCATCGACGGCGACCACGCCGATGTGCAGGTCTGCCGCTCCGGAGATGCCGACGACCTCGACGACCTCGGCGATGTCCCGGAGGTGTTCGATGACGTCCTCGAGGCGGTGCTGGTCGACCACCGCGGTGACGAACGCCTGCAAGGGGTACCCCAGGTCGCGGGGTGACACGCAGCGGTCCACGGGCGCGAGTACGCGCTGTTCCTCCCAGCGAGACATTCTTGCCTGCACGGTATTCCGTGCCATCCCCAGCAGGGTCGCCAATTGGACGCCGGTGGCGCGGGGAGCGTCGCACAGGGCGAGCAGCAGGCGGGCGTCGGTTCGATCGAGTCTCGTCATATAGCGCAGTATCCCACACTCCCCGCGTTCCGTGTTGGGCATTCTGCTTAATTTTAGAGACAGCACTTGCGCATGCTGGCTCCTGATGCTTGCATGAGTGCATCATTCTGACCGAAACGGTCACACGTGGGCGGCGGTGCCTCCCGTTCCATCCCCATTCGGAGGTTTTCGTGTTCGACAACGATGATGTGGTGCAACTGGTCACCGAAACCGGTGCGCGAGTAGATCACCCCGACTACTCCCGGTACGTCGAAGACGTGGACGTCGCCGCGGTGCGCGCGCTGTACGAGGACCTCGTCGTGGTGCGGCGCATCGACGCGGAGGCGACCGCGCTGCAGCGTCAGGGCGAGCTGGGGCTGTGGGCGCCGCTGCTGGGGCAGGAGGCGGCGCAGGTCGGGTCGGCACGCGCACTCGATCCCGGCGACTTCGTCTTCGCCAGCTACCGCGAACACGGGGTGGCGTATTGCCGCGACGTCGATCCCACCCACATGCTCCGGTTCTGGCGGGGGTCGACGCACTCGGGCTGGAACCCGTTCGAATACAACATGACAACCCCGGCGATCATCGTCGGCGCGCAGGCGCTGCACGCCACCGGGTACGCGATGGGCATGCAGTTCGACGGCTCCGATGGCGCCGCGATCACCTACTTCGGCGACGGCGCGACCAGTCAGGGCGACATCTCCGAAGCCTTCGGATTCGCTGCGAGCTTCAACGCACCGGTGGTGTTCTTCTGCCAGAACAACCAGTGGGCGATCTCGGAACCGGTCAGTCTGCAGTCGCGGGTGAGCATCGCCGCGCGGGGCCGCGGGTTCGGTGTCCCCAGCGTGCGCGTCGACGGCAACGACGTGATCGCCGTCATCGCCGTGACCCGGGCCGCGCTCGAACGGGCACGGGAAGGCAGCGGACCGACGCTGATCGAGGCCGTCACCTACCGGATGGGCCCGCACACCACGTCCGACGACCCCACCCGGTACCGCCCGGCCGCGCTCGACGAGGAATGGAAACGCAAGGACCCCCTCGACCGCATCCGCGCGCTCCTCGAGTCGGCGGGCGCGATCGACGACACCTACCTCGCCGCGGTGCAGCAGCGCGCCGACGACACCGCCGCCGCGCTGCGCCGCGGATGCCTCGAGACCGTCGAGCCCGGGCCGATGTCGTTGTTCGACAACGTCTACGCCGAACCCCATCCCCTCGTCGACGAAGAGCGGCGTCAGTTCGCCGCCTACCTCGACAGTTTCGAAGGAACCGACGCATGAGCACCGCCACCCCGACCACGCTTCCGCTCGGCAAGGCCCTCAACGCCGGCCTGCGCCGCGCCCTCGAAAACGACCCGAAGGTCGTGCTGATGGGCGAGGACATCGGCAAACTCGGCGGCGTCTTCCGCATCACCGACGGACTGCAGAAGGACTTCGGGCCCAACCGCGTCATCGACACCCCGCTCGCCGAATCCGGGATCATCGGCACCGCAGTCGGTCTCGCGATGCGCGGCTACCGGCCGGTGTGCGAAATCCAGTTCGACGGGTTCATCTACCCCGGCTTCGACCAGATCGTCTCGCAGGTCGCCAAACTGCACTACCGCACGGGCGGCAACGTGAAGATGCCGATCACCATCCGCGTCCCGTACGGCGGCGGCATCGGCGCCATCGAGCATCACTCCGAGTCGCCGGAGGGCTACTTCGCCGCGACCGCGGGACTGCGCGTGGTCACCTGCAGCAACGCCGGCGACGCGCACACGATGATCCAGCAGGCCATCGCCTCGGACGATCCGGTGCTCTTCTTCGAACCCAAGCGCCGCTACTGGGAAAAGGGACAGATCGACCCCGCCGCCGAGCCGGGGTCACTGCACAAGGCCCGGGTGGTCGCCCCGGGCACCGACGTCACCGTCGTCGCGTACGGGCCGCTCGTGACGACGGCCCTGCAGGCGGCGAAAGTCGCTGCGGGCGAAGGCCGGTCGATCGAGGTGATCGATCTGCGGTCCATTTCCCCGCTCGACGTCGACACCGTCGCCGCATCCGTGCAGCGCACCGGACGCCTGGTGATCACCCACGAGGCGCCCGTGTTCCTCGGCATCGGCGCCGAGATCGCCGCCCGCATCAGCGAGCGCTGCTTCTACCACCTCGAGGCGCCGGTCGCCCGCGTCGGCGGGTTCACCGTCCCCTATCCGCCGGCGAAGCTCGAACAGCACTTCCTGCCGGACGTCGACCGCATCCTCGACGCCGTCGACCGCACCTTCACCGCGTAAGCACCAGGAGTTCTCCATGCCCACTGTCAAGACATTCCTGCTGCCCGACCTCGGCGAGGGCCTCACCGACGCCGAACTGCTGACCTGGCAGGTCGCGGTCGGCGACACCGTGACGCTGAACCAGAACATCGCCGAGGTCGAGACGGCGAAGGCCTCCGTGGAGTTGCCCTCGCCGTACGCCGGAACGGTGGTCGCGCTGCACGCGGCGGAGGGGACGACCGTCGACGTCGGCAGTCCGTTCATCGACGTCGAGATCGGCGGCGAGGAACCGAAGGCGGACCCCGCGCCCCCGGCCGAGCGGACCCCGGTCCTCGTCGGCTACGGCGTGGCCGAGGACTCGTCCAGCAGGCGCCGCCGCAGGCACACAACCACCGCGGCCGCTCGCGTCGACGACGTGCCCGCCCCGCACCCGACGCGTCCGCTGGCCTCGCCGCCCGTGCGGTTCGCCGCGAAGCGACACGGAGTCGACCTCACCGCGGTGGACGCCACCGGGGTGCACGGTGAAGTGACCAGGGACGACCTCGAACGCCATCGCGACGCCACCCCGGTGCCGACGCCGACGGCCACGGCAACGCCCGACGCCGACGAGGAACGCATCCCGATCAAGGGCGTCCGCAAGCACACCGCCGCGGCGATGGTCCGCAGCGCGTTCACCGCCCCGCACGTCACCGAGTTCGTCACGGTCGACGTCACCCCGACCATCGAACTGCTTGCTCAGCTACGGGACACGAAGCACTTCACCGACGTGCGCCTGACACCACTGACGTTGGTGGCCAAGGCCCTGCTCGTGGCGCTGCGCACCAACCCGACCCTCAATTCGTTCTGGGACGAAGACGCGCAGGAGATCGTGGTCAAACGCTCCGTGAACCTCGGCATCGCGGCCGCCACCCCGCGCGGACTGATGGTGCCCAACATCAAGAACGCACACACCCTCGGTCTGCGCGACCTCGCGATCGCCCTGTCGGATCTGACGACCACCGCCAAGGAGGGGAAGACCGGACCGGCCGACCTGGCGGACGGCACGATCACGATCACCAACGTCGGTGTCTTCGGCATCGACGCGGGCACACCCATCCTCAACCCCGGCGAGGCGGCGATCCTGTGCTTCGGGGCGATCCGCAGGCAGCCGTGGGAATACCGGGGCGAGATCGCGTTGCGGTCGGTGACGACCTTGAGCCTGTCGTTCGACCATCGACTGGTCGACGGTGAGCAGGGATCGCGATTCCTCGCCGCCGTCGGCCAGATCCTGGCGGACCCGATGACGTTGATCGCGCTGAGCTGAGCCCCCGTTCGATCCGACCTTCCGGCACGTCCCATGGCGTGCCCGACCCAGGGAGTTTCCCCATGTCTGACCAACCGGACGTCCTGATTCTCGGCGGTGGATCCGGCGGGTACGCCTGCGCCTTCCGCGCCGCGCAACTGGGCAAATCCGTCACCCTGATCGAAGAGGACAAGGTCGGCGGCACCTGCCTGCACCGTGGGTGCATTCCCACCAAGGCACTCGTGCACGCCGCCGAGGTCGCCGACACCGTCGCCCACGCGTCGGCCCTCGGGATAGGTGCGACACTCGACGGGATCGACCTCGACGGTGTCCACGCGTACAAGAACGCGACCGTCGAACGCCTCTACAAGGGCCTGCAGGGGCTGGTCCGCAGTCACCGGATCGAGGTGGTCCACGGCACCGGTCGCTACGGCGGAGGCCGCACCGTCCACGTCGGTGACCGCACGATCACCGGCGCGGCACTGGTCCTCGCGACCGGCTCGGAGGTCCGGAGTCTCCCCGGACTCGAGATCGGCGGCCGAATCCTCACCAGCGACGAAGCATTGACGTTCCCCGAGCTTCCGCAGCGCGTCGTCGTACTCGGCGGCGGTGTCATCGGCGTCGAGTTCGCCGGCATCTGGGCATCCCTGGGCGCGGACGTCACGATCGTCGAGGCGCTGCCCCGGCTGATCGCCGCCGAGGACGAATGGGCCTCGAAGCAACTCACCCGGGCCCTGCGCAAACGCGGCATCACGGTCATGACCGGCACCCGGTTCGCGAAAGCCGTTCAGGACGACCGCACGGTCAGCGTCACCGTGGAGTCGGGCGACACGATCGAGGCCGACCTGCTGCTCGTCGCCGTCGGCCGCGGACCCCGCACCGCCGGCCTCGGACTCACCGAGCACGGCGTCGACGTCGACCCCCGCGGGTTCGTCACGGTCGACGATTCCCTGCGCACCTCCCAGCCGGACGTGTACGCGGTCGGCGACATCGTCGCCGGGCCGCAACTCGCGCACCGCGGATTCCAGCAGGGCATCTTCGTCGCCGAAACGATCGCCGGCCTGAGCCCGACCTCGGTGGAGGACAGCGCAATTCCGCGGGTGACGTACTCGAACCCCGAGGTCGCGTCGGTCGGGCTCACCGAAGAACGGGCGCGGGAACGCCACGGCGACGTCGCCACCGTCGTCTACGACCTCGCCGGCAACGGCCGAAGCCAGATCCTCGGAACCAGCGGCGGCGTCAAACTCGTCCGCGCCGGAGCCACGGAGGGACCGGTCGTCGGTATCCACATGGTCGGAGAACGCGTGGGTGAACTCATCGGCGAGGCCCAACTGATCGTCAATTGGGGTGCCTACCCGAACGAGGTCGCCGCACTCGTGCACGCGCACCCCACCCAGGCCGAGGCGCTCGGCGAGGCGCACCTCGCCCTCGCGGGAACCCCGCTGCACAGCCACCGCTGATCGGGCTGCTCACCCGAGCAGCACCGTCCGACATGCGTGACATCGAATGGTGTGTTGCACAATTCAATCCGCGAAGACCATGCGGTGTCAGCCGTCCGGGACTGTCGTCTCACGCCGAGAGTGGGACGATGCCGGCGAGTGTGTCGCCGAGCTTGTCTGCGGCGAGGTCGAGGTCGTAGCGGTCCTGGAGGTTGAGCCAGAACTGCGCACTGTTCCCGAACACCTTCGCCAGTCGCAGCGCAGTGTCTGCGGTAATCGATCGCTTGCCGAGCACGATCTCATTGATCCGCCGCGGCGGAACGCCGATGAGGGTGGCGAGCCGATTCTGCGTAATGCCGAATGGCTCGAGGAAATCCTCACGCAGGATCTCACCGGGGTGGATTGGGGAGCTGAGGTCTGTGGTCATGGTCGCTTCCTTACGTGTGCGAGACCCAGCCGGTTGCCGGAGAGCTTCCCGAGCCGCGAGGAACCAGCATGACGCAACGCGCTGACAACGCGCAACGGTCATTGGTGTCATCAGTGCGCCGGACGAGTGTGACGGCATGGTGCCGCCCGCAGGCGAGGAAGAGGGGGGCTCCTCGGCCGCGGGCGGCTGTGGCCCTCCAGCCGAGGGGTGACCGGTCAGGGGGCCTCGCTGGTCCGTGGGGCCGCCGGGCCCGCGGAACAGCGTAGGTGTCGGGTACCCGATCTGTGCGGGACTATTCACTGCGGGATAAACGATTCGCCGGGGTCGATTCCCCGAAAACGGCTGGGCGAGTGTCCAGTTGTAGCGGAAACCCGGAGGGTTCCCGATCGAACCGACCGGCCGGTTATCGCGTCGTGTTCCGTCCACAGTCGGGTAGAACGCAAGTCGGCCATCGGAGGAGGCGGACGGCGATATCCTGGGGTACAACGTCGAGAGGTGGGCAGTGTGGCATGCGTCGACCGTGTTTCGAATGGGACGAATCGATGTAGTCGATGACTGACGTCGATCCGTTCGCCACCCAACGCGACGTGTCCGGTTCGGTCACGGCGGAGTTGGCGACGGCCGGATTCGAGGGCGCCCAGGAGATCGGCCGCGGCGGATTCGGGGTCGTGTACCGCTGCACTCAAACTGCGCTCGATCGCACCGTGGCCGTCAAGGTCCTCACCGCCGACCTCGACGAGGAGAACCGGGCCCGATTCCTGCGGGAGCAGCGTGCAGCGGGCCGGCTGACCGGTCACCCCAACATCGTCAACGTTCTGCACGCCGGCGTCACCGAGAACGGCAGGCCCTACATCGTGATGCCGTACCAGGCGCAGGGGTCGCTCGACGAACGGATCCGCCGCCACGGACCGCTCCCGCTGGACGAAGCACTGCGGCTCGGGGTGAAGATGGCAGGCGCCCTGGAGACCGCCCACCGGCTCGGGATCCTCCATCGCGACGTCAAACCGGCGAACATCCTGATCACCGATTACGGCGAGCCCGCACTCACCGACTTCGGCATCGCCCACATCGCGGGCGGGTTCGAGACCAGCGCGGGCATCGTGACGGGGTCGCCTGCATTTACCGCCCCCGAGGTCGTGGCGGGCGAGGCCCCGAGCCCCGCCGCCGACGTCTACGGGCTCGGCGCCGCCTTGTTCGCGGCGATCACCGGTCACGCGGCGTTCGAGCGCCGCAGCGGTGAACAGCTCGTGGCGCAGTTCCTGCGGATCGCCTCCGAGCCGGTCCCGAACCCGCGCGAGCACGGCGTGTCCGAGGACATCAGCGCGGTCATCGAACGTGCCATGTCGTCCGAACCCGGGGCCCGCCCGTCCGCCGTGGAACTTGGACGGGAACTCCGCGACGCGCAACTGCGTCACGGCTTCCCGGTCGACGAGATGGCGATGTATGCGGGAACGGTTGCAGCGCAGAGCAGTGCGTCACACCCGGGCGCCGGTTCCGAGGGTGAAGGCGCGTGGCGCCGGCCTGCCGGAGCGCCGGCGGATTCGGGCCGGACAGGTGGACTACCGCTGGAGCTGACCAGCTTCGTCGACCGCCGCACGGAACTGGCGGAGGCGACGAACTTGCTGTCGACGTCGCGGCTGGTGACGTTGACCGGGATCGGCGGGGTGGGGAAGACCCGGCTCGCCATTCGCGCGGCCACCAAAGCGCAACGGAATTTCGCGGACGGCGTGACGCTGGTGGAACTGGGTGAACTACTGGATGATTCGCTGTTGGCGGGAGTGGTCGTCGCTGCCCTGGGATTGCGGGGTCAGTCGACGCGACACCCCCACGAGATGCTCGTCGAGTTCCTCGCCCCGCGGGACATGCTACTCGTGCTGGACAACTGCGAACAGGTGGTGGCGGCGGCCGCGAAGCTCGCCGAAATCCTGCTTCGCGCGTGCCCGCAACTGCGGATTCTCGCGACGAGTCGCGAGCCGCTCGGGATCGGCGGGGAAGCGGCGCTGCTGATCCCTCCGCTGCCCGTCCCGGATCCCGATCACCTCCCGAAAGGGCTGCCCCGCAACGACGCGGTCACCTTGTTCGTCGAACGGGGCGTCGCCGCAGTCCCCGGGTTCGAGCTCACCGAGGACAACAAGGTCACCATCGCCCGGATCTGTCAGCGGCTGGACGGGCTGCCGCTGCCGATCGAGTTGGCTGCGGCCCGGCTCCGTGCGATGACACCTGACCAGATCCTGCAGCGCCTCACCGATCGGTACCTGCTGCTGACCCGCGGCAGCCGGGACGCGCCGTCGCGGCAGCAGACGCTTCGGATGTGCATCGACTGGAGTTACGACCTGTGCACGCCTGTGGAACAACGGATGTGGGCGCAGCTGTCCGTGTTCGCGGGCACATTCGAACTCGAGGCGGCCGAACAGGTCTGCGACGGTGACGACGTCGACGATCTTCTCGACACGGTGACCTTCCTCGTCGACAAGTCGATCCTGACGCGAGAGGAGTCGGGTGCCGCGGTGCGGTTCCGGATGCTCGAGACCGTGCGAGCCTACGGGCGCGAAAAGGCGCAGGAGAGTGGCGTGTACACCGAACTGCGCCGTCGGCACCGGGACTGGTGTGACCGCCTCGCCGTCGAAGCGGAATCCGAATGGATCAGCTCCCGGCAACTTCCGTTGATCGCCAAATTGTCACGGGAACTGCCGAATATCCGCGAAGCGCTGGACTTCTGCGTGTCCGACAGTCCGGACATCGGAGTTCGGATCGCGGCCGCACTGTACCCGTACTGGCTGGCCCGGGGGCTGTTCGTCGAGGGGCGCCGGTGGCTCGGTCGTTTCCTTGCCCGGCCGCCGTCCGAGCCCACGATCGATCGCGCCAAGGCCCTCTACGGCGCCGCCGTGCTGGCCGGAGTGCAGGGCGACATCTCGGTGTCGGACACGTTTGCGGAGGAAGCGCAGGCGCTCGCCGCTCGGACGCCCGACCCGGAAGTGCGCGCGCACCTCGACCACGCAATCGGATACGCAGCCTTGTTCGCGGGCCGCCTTCCCGAGGGTCGCGCACATCTCGAGAAGGCCGTCCACGTGTTCACGGCACGCAACGACGTCTTCGAGGTGGCCGCGGTCGTGGGTCTCGGCATGATGTACGACCTGTTGAACGACACGGAACGTGCCGTCGAATGCCACGAGCGCATCCTCGCGATCACCGAAGCTCAGGGCGAATCGGTGTACCGGTCGTATTCGCTGTGGGCGCTGGCCGTCGCCGTGTGGCAGAAGGGGGAGAGAGCCCGAGCGGTGCGACTCCTCGGCCACGCGCTCCAGGTGGACCGCCGGGTGAACGACCGGCTCAATTCCAGTGTGTGCCTGCAGGCACTCGCGTGGATCGCCGCCGAGGAACAGAACATGGAGCGGGCCGTCGTGTTGATGGGAGCCGCCGAGGCGCTCGCCCGGTCGGTGGGCAGTTCGGCGGTGCTGGTGCCCGGATTGAGCGTGTACCAGGACGAGTGCGAACGTCTGACCCGAGGTGCGATGACCGAGTCGGCGTTCACCGCCGCCCACCGAAAGGGTGAGGCGCTCGGGTTCGACGCAGCCGTCGCCTACGCACTGGGCGAGCAGGTTCTACCCTCGTCGACCTCCACCGGCCAGTCCCCCAAACCGACGAAGCGGGAGCGTGAAGTTGCCGCTCTCATCGCCGAGGGACTGACCAACAAGGAGATCGCCGCCCGACTCGTCATTTCCCCCCGCACCGCGCAGGGGCACGTGGAACACCTGCTGACGAAGCTGGGATTCAACTCGCGCGCGCAGATCGCGGCGTGGGTCGTGGAATCACAGGGCGAGGGGTCCTGAGCTGCTGTTCTCGTGGTGTTCGGCGGCGAAATGCTATGCGGTGAGGGTGATGTCCACGGTGTGGAGGCCGCTGGTCGTGGGCTTCACCGACGCCGTGCCGTTGCCGACCGGTGAGAGGGCCCGCACGGTCCAGTCGCCCGGTGCGACGAAGAAACGGAAGTCCCCGGTGCCGGAGGCGACGATCTCGGCGGTGAACGTGCCGGTGCCGTCGAGGAGTCGAACGAAGGCGCCGCCGACAGGTTCGCCGTCGCCCGTGACGACCTTGCCGGTGATGGCGGTTTCCTTGCCGAGGTCGACGCCGGCGGGAATGGTGTGGGTTTGCGTTGGTGCTGCGCTCATGTGCTTGCTCCCGCGCTCCGCTACTTGCCCAGCTCGATCGGCACACCGACGAGCGAGCCGTATTCGGTCCAGCTGCCGTCGTAGTTCTTGACATTCTTGTGTCCGAGCAGTTCCTTGAGCACGAACCAGGTGTGGCTGGAGCGCTCACCGATCCGGCAGTACGCGATGGTGTCCCGAGATCCGTCGAGCCCGGCTTCGCCGTAGATCGCGGTGAGTTCCTCGTCGGACTTGAACGTGCCGTCCTCGTTCGCGGCCTTGCTCCACGGAACGTTCAGCGCGCCCGGGATGTGGCCGGGACGCTGGCTCTGCTCCTGCGGCAGGTGCGCAGGCGCGAGGATCTTGCCCGTGAATTCGTCGGGTGATCGGACGTCGACCAGGTTCAGCACCCCGATCGCGTCGACGGCCTCGTCGCGGAACGCGCGGATCGACAGGTCCGGCTCGGACGCCCGGTACGTGGTGGACGGGCGGGTGACGGTGTCCTCCGAGAGGGGGCGTTCCTCGAGTTCCCACTTCTTGCGGCCGCCGTCGAGCAGCTTGACGTTGTCGTGGCCGTAGAGCTTGAAGTACCAGTAGGCGTACGCCGCGAACCAGTTGTTGTTGCCTCCGTAGAGGACGACCTCGTCGTCGTTGGCGATCCCGCGGGCCGACAGCAGATCGGAGAACTGCTCACGGTCGAGGAAGTCGCGACGGACCTGATCCTGCAGATCCTTCTTCCAGTCGAGCTTGACGGCGCCCTCGATGTGGCCGCCGTCGTAGGCGGACGTGTCTTCGTCGACTTCGACGAACACGACGTTGGGCGCGTTCAGGTTCTGCTGAGCCCAGTCGGTGGAGACCAGGACGTCGGAGCGAGCCATGTTCTTTCCTTCACTGTGAACTTGCCGGGGGTTTCCATCTGCGGTCGAGTGGGCGGCGGAGGTGGACGGTCGGAATCGGGCGACGAGCGGATAGATCTGGCAGCCGAGGCAGATGCCGAAGGCCGCGTTGAGGAACGCCGCGAACAGTGCGAAGCCGGTGAAGACGGCACCGACGACGGGCGCGCTCAGCGCGAATCCGAGGAGGCCGGCCGCTGAGAAGATGAAGCCGACCAGTTGGGCGAAGCGCAGCGGCGCGGTGGGTTCACGCTCGGTCGGCGGGCTGATGCGTGGGGCGACCAGCTTTCCGAAGATCCGGCCGTAGGGGCCGCGCCGCGGTCCGACGGCGGCGCTGACGGCGAACACGACGGTCTGAACAGCCAGGATCACACCGGCGACGACGGCCGAGAAGGATGCTGCGAGCAGGACGGCAACGAGAACCGCCGTGGTGATCCAGGCGGCGAACCGGGGGCCGCGGACATCGACGTGGTCGACGGCGGTCGTCGTCGTGGTTGTGGGTGTGGTGGACATTGACTGTGCTCCACGAAGTGTGTCGGATGGCCGAAAGAATGCGATGGAACGCGATCGAGTCGATCACCGAAAAAGACGGGAAGTCAGCAAGTGGCCGCAGGGCGAATCGAAAAACGACGCAGAAATGCGGTCAGCGACGCCAAAGACAACAAGAACCGCCGACGCGCCACAGGTCCACTGTGCGGCGACGGGTGAGCAGCAGCTCGCGGCAGGTCTGCACCCGCCAAATTCTACGCGCCGCACCCCTGCGCTGAAGATGGACAATTCGAGTCGCCGCACAGGGGCACGGTCCCGCGCCTTTACGGGATCAGAATGAACTTCCCCGCGGGGTGAGATTTCGCCAGTTCGGTGTGGGCCTGCGCCGCATCCGTCAGGGGAAACGTCTTGGCGATGGTGACCGTCAGGTGTCCGGCGCCGGCTTGCTCGACCAGTTCGGCGCGCGCCTTCAGCCGAGCCTCGGCGCTTGCCGGGTTGCCGCCGCCGACCGACGCGAAACCGTCGTCCTGCGCCCGACCGAACGCGGCGATGGTCACGATCCGGGTCTTGTCCTTGACCAACGCCAGCGACACGTCGACGGCCTCGTCGGTTCCGACGGTGTCGAGGGCCGCGTCGATGCCCTGGGGTGCGACCTCCCGCACCCGATCCTCGAGGCCGTCGCCGTAGAGGACGGGAGTTGCTCCTAGGTTCCGGACGTAGTCCTGATTCGCCGCTCCCGCGGTGCCGACGACCGTCGCGCCGCGGGCGACCGCGAGTTGCACGGCGAGGGCACCGACGCCGCCGGACGCGCCGTGGATCAGGACAGTGTCACCGGAACCGACGCGGATGGTGTCCAGGGCATCGACCGCGGTGCCGCCCACCAGCAGCAGGCCGGCTGCCTGCTCCCAGCCGAGGCCGGCCGGTTTGCGGGTGATTGCGGAGACGGGCACGACCACTTTCTCCGTGTACAGACCGCTGCCGGGACTGACGATCACCTCGTCGCCGACCGAGATCTCGGTGACTCCCGTCCCGACTGCGGCGACCACGCCGGCGGCCTCGCCGCCGACCTTGATCGGCAGCTTGTCGGGATCGTTCCCGAAGGCGCCGCTGTAGAGCTTGTAGTCGAAGGGATTGACGCCGATCGCCTTGACGTCGACGAGCACCTCTCCCGATCCGGGTGGCGAAACCTCCACATCGACCACGGCCAGGGCCTCGGGTGTTCCGTATGATTGCGCGACAACAGATTTGGTCATGAGTTGCGCAACCTTCATCAGGAAGCTGTTTATTCCTGCCGTGCGCGATTTACTCTCACGGATCCGAACACTTGCTCGGTGAAGCGAAATCGACAGGCGACTACAGAACCGAGGCCGCCGTCGTTCAGGAGCCGTGGAAGTGGTCCCGGCACTGGCAGAACCCGATGAGCCAGATGTACGGATCCATCATCATGATTTCGGCGCACCGGGCCGGCAACGGCGGAAGGCGCAGAAACCGCTCCACCCACCGCGACCCTCCGGCAGAGGTCGCGGGATGACCACAACGAGGGCATCGGCCGGGCCGTTCCGCAATCAGCCCGCCGATATCAGACCAGTACACGGATGCCAGACTGCTGAGCCGCCGGCGGATCGACAACAGTTTGGCGCACCGAGTGATGAAACCGTGGTGGGAACCTACTCCGCTGTGGGCGACAGTCGTTGGATGTGTTCGAGCAATTCGGTGAGTTCGCAGATGGTGAGTTCGACGGTGCCGAACAGGGGATCACCGTTCTTGGCGGCGCGGGCGACGGCCTGTCCGATGCGTTCGGTGAGCTCTTCGATCAGTGGGTCGGCCATGACTGAGCATTCTCCTGGAAAGCGGGAACGTTGTCTTCCGGATCGGGCGTCGGGTAGTTGAGGTCCGTCCGGCGACGACTTAATCTGGAAGGTGCGGGCCGTATCCCGTCGGGTCGAGATTTGGCAGTCCGGGATACGACTCGCCGGAGGGGGCTTGTCGAGCACACTGCCGGCGGCGGTTCCGGTCGGGTCCATAGAGTGGCGGGCCCGCGGTCCGCCACAGTTTGATCGCTCTAACGAGCGCCCTCGGTGTCGTCGAAGAACGACCAGCCGTCGGTGTGCTGCACTTCCATCCGCCAGCCGAGTTCGCTGTTGTCGGCACGGACGTCGACGAACCAGGCGTGTGCATCCTCCGCGCTTGTGATGTCCTTGGTCTCGACGACATTGCCGCTGGGATCGAGTACTCGACACGTAGCCATGCCGTCCGAATGCCCAGGGAAGGTCCGGGTTAACCGCTGCGACGGGACAGCGCAGGTGCTGTGGGTGTTTGGTCCACCCCGTTAGTGGGTTCGCCGCTCCCACGCGCGTGGGGGTCGGGCGACGTGGCGGGTGCGTCGGGTGTGACGGGTGCGTTCGGTTTCGGACATGCCGCCCCATATGCCGTAGGCCTCGGTGGTCGTGAGGGCGTGGTCGCGGCATTCGGCGAGGACGGGGCAGTTGTGGCAGATCTGTTTGGCGGCGTGCTCGCGTCGGGCGCGGACGCTGCCGCGTTCTCCGTCGGGCGAGAAGAACATGTCGGTGTCGGTGCCGCGGCAGGAGGCGAGATGCTGCCAGTCCTGATCGATGGGGTGGTGCGAATGGTCGAGCATGGGGGAGTGGGTCGCTTTCGAAAGTCGAACGGGGAGAGATCTTCCCGGGAGGTGCGGGTGTTCATCCGGGGCCGCGGTCGGGCGGACGGTCGTCGGTGGTGTGACGGCACATCAATGACATGGGCGGCCTGGGTTGGTGGGACCTCCTCGACAAGCGC
Source organism: Rhodococcus sp. USK10 (assembly GCF_019378875.1). Classification (NCBI taxonomy): domain Bacteria; kingdom Bacillati; phylum Actinomycetota; class Actinomycetes; order Mycobacteriales; family Nocardiaceae; genus Rhodococcus; species Rhodococcus sp. USK10. Next base: position 3,943,019 of record NZ_CP076048.1, on the reverse strand, counting down.
GTGCAATGGACGGGTTACGACCCCGCCTGCTGTGGCCCGGAGGAGTGTGTGCGAGGTGACCCCTCGACATATCGCGTGCACACTCGCTCGGCCCGGGGCGTGGTCGCCGCCGGGAGCAGCGACGGACCGGATCCGGGACGGCAATTCGGTTCGCCGCCACATCCACAGCAGTAGGTGTCTGGGTGCGTTGATGCCTGGTCTCGACATCGGTGATACCGGGAGTTACCCCGGCTGCTTCACGCCCTGTGTCGCCCGGAAGGGGCGGGTGCAGGGTGTGCAGTCAAGGGTAATGACCCGGTGCTCGGCGCTGACGAGAATCGCTGGAAAGTAACTGCCATCACATCCGGTGAGCGCCGTCAGCGCTTCTTCCAGACCGAGGAGGCGGCGCACGATGACGCTGCCGGCCCAGGGCAGGTGCGGGCGATGAGCCGGTCGGGTGGGCGGTGGGAGCGTGGGCCACGCCGGTGCGGGGTATACGGCCGCTATGTCGACTTCCGCCGCGCGTGTTCTTCCCCGGGTTCTGGGTGTCCTGACCGCCGCATACAGTGTTGCGATCATCGTCTCACCGAAACTTCTCGCGAAGCCCTGCAAACTCACCCGCGCCGACGGCGTCGTCCCTCCCGAGGTCGCGACGGTGATCCGGGCGGTGGGGGTGCGTGATGCGGCGAGCGGCTTGGCCCAGGTCACGGCACCTGCCGGGGCGGCGCTACGCGCCGCAGTCGCGGTCCGGGTGGTCTCCGATTTCGGTGATGCCGCGGTCTTCGGACTCACGCTTCCCGATGCGGCGACCAAGGCCAAGGCTGCAGGCGTCGCCGCGGCATGGGGCACGTTGTGCGCGTACAGCGGGCGTCACACCGGATAGGGGCGGCGGCGCGCTGAACAGCCCGCGGGCCGTCCGCTACTGCGGTCGGTGGGATGGTTGGTGGGCGGTGAGCAGCAGGTGGTCGAATCGGGTGCGCAGGCCGGTGTCGGGTTCGAGTTCGTCGAATGCGGCGACGATGTGTTCGGCGATCGTGCGGAGCCGGGTGTTGGTTTCCTGGGAGCGCCAGGTAAGAATGTCGAACGCGCGGTCGGCGGGGATGCCGTAGACCAGCATCAGCGCCCCCTTGGCCTGTTCGATCACCGCCCTCGATTGCTCGAGTTCGGCGACGGTTTCGTCGACCGAGTCTTTGACGTCGCTGCGGTGGGAGTCGGTGATGTCGATGTAGAACCCGCTCGTGCCGATCACGGCGCCGGCGTCGTCGTGCATGCGGTCGCCGACGACCACGACGTGGCGGACCTTTCCGGTGGCGGTGATGATGCGATGTTTGCTGGAGAACGGTTCGGCGTCATTGATCATCCGGTCCAGGACCCGCGCGACGTGCGGGTGGTCCTCGGGGTGTTTGTGGGACAGCAGCAGTTCGGTGGTCGGAGTGACCTCGCCGGGCCGGTAGCCGTGCATCTGTTCGACGGCCTCGGACCATTCCCACCGTTGCCCATCCAGGAAGAAGCGGAAGCTGCCCACTCGTTGCGGCTCACCGCCACCGAAGACCTGTTGAGAATCCACGCCTCATTTTCTAGCAAATCGCGCGGCCCGAAATTTGCCGGGCAGTCGGTTCTGCCCCCGAACCGTGGGTCAGTGGCGGGTGGTCGAGACTGCCGTCTCGTCTACGAGCGCCGGGACCAGGACAGACCGCCGGGCCGGGCCGCGCAGGCATTCTCGTGGGCGACGATTGCTTCCTGCCAGTCCCGATCGGTCATCCCGAGCCCGCCTCGGATGGCTGGAGGCGGAACCCCCAGATGCGTGGCGATGTGCGCCCACGACCTGCCCGCCCGGAGGGCCTCGATCACCGCGCGGGCGAGCCGCTCGTCGGTCTGGTCACCGTCAAGGACGGCATCAGCGCTGTCAACGGCCACGGGAAGGCTGTCCGGTCTGGTGCGCGCGACGAGCACGGAGTCGTATTTGCATCCATGCGACTCTAGCGGTTGCAGTCAAATGATGATATAGCCGTGAGTTCGATGGTGGCGCGCAGCGACGCTCACCGTGCAGCCGGGGCACGGTCAGAACCGGACGAGGTCACCACCCGACCGATATCAGTGATCCTCGTCGGGTGGTTTCAGGTCGGGTTCTTGCTACTCGGCGCGTCCGGACGGGAAATGCACCGATCCGTCGTTGCCGACGCAACCACCCTGGACGGGGCCGCTACCGAAGAAGACGCCGTTGAGCTGCCCGCTGCCTCCGGGAGAGTTCGATCCGACTCCGGCACCCCCGACGCCGATCGCCCCACACTGGTAGCTGTTCATGTCGTTGGGGGTGTCGTTGTGGACGTGGAGTTGCGTGCCGGGTGTGTTCGGGTCTCCGTGAAATGCCGGTGCCGCCGCTGCGACGCCGGAACCGAGTGCAAAAGCGGTGGCGATCGCGGCCGATGTCACCGCCGTGCGCAATGCGAACGTGTTCATCTGATCTCACCTTTTGATTCGATTGTCGCCCGGCTGCCACCGGCCGATGAGTTTCGGGTTGCAGACAATGTCCGGAGTGTCCGTTTCCCGATGGACCAATTATGGTCCGAGCGGTTGGTGGAAATCACCTCTTCGCGTGGTTACCGACAATCCGAATGTGAAGTCCACACCCGGCCGTCGCGGCCCTGCTCGCGGCCGCGAGCATGCCGCAGAGCCGAAACCGTGTGACCCCGTGGAGTTCACGTCTGCGTACCGGAGGGCGCTAGCGTTGGGCGGCCAGACATCCGCACGTTCGAAGGGAAAAGTGCCTCGCATGGCCGGTGACGAGATTTCGGACGGCGAGAACGCGCACCCGGCTGCGACTCCGCAGTTGCGTCGGCGGTTGGGGGTGTTCGACTCGGTGATGATCGGCCTGGGGTCGATGATCGGGGCGGGGATCTTCGCCGCGCTGGGGCCTGCTGCGTCCGCTGCCGGCGGCGCACTGCTCGTCGGGTTGGCGGTGGCCGCGGTGATCGCCTACTGCAATGCCAATTCGTCGGCCCGGCTCGCCGCGTTGTATCCGCAGTCCGGTGGCACCTACGTCTACGGGCGTGAACGTCTGGGACCGTTCTTCGGGTATCTGGCGGGCTGGGGCTTCGTGGTCGGCAAGACCGCCTCGTGTGCTGCGATGGCGCTGACCGTCGGCGCCTATGCCTGGCCTGGCCGCGAGCATCTCGTCGCGGTGGTCGCCGTCGTCGTCATCACCGCTGTGAACTACTTCGGTGTGCAGAAGTCGGCCCTGGCCACTCGGGTCATCGTGTTCACGGTGCTTGCCGTCCTCGCCGCGGTCGTCGTCGTGTGCCTGACCGGCCCCGACACCGGGTTCGACGGCCTGGGGATCACGTCCGGCCACGGCGTGACCGGGATTCTGCAGGCTGCCGGTCTGCTGTTCTTCGCGTTCGCCGGGTACGCCAGGATCGCCACGCTCGGCGAAGAGGTGAAGGACCCGGCCCGGACCATCTCCCGGGCGATTCCCGTCGCCCTGGCGATCACCCTCGTCGTGTACCTGTGCGTGGCGGTCGCCGTCCTGAACGCGCTCGGTGCCGACGCCCTCGCGGCCGCGACGGATCCGCTCGCCCAGGCGGTTGCCGCTGCGGGATTCGGGAGCCTCGAGCCGGTCGTCCGGGTGGCCGCGGTGATCGCCTCGCTCGGCTCGCTGCTCGCCCTGATTCTCGGGGTCTCGCGGACGACATTCGCGATGGCGCGCGACGGCCACCTGCCACGTCTGCTCGACGCCGTCCACCCCCGGTTCGCGGTGCCCTACCGGGCCGAGTTGGCGGTGGGGGTGGTGGTGGCGCTCCTCGCCGCGACGGCGGACCTGCGCGGCGTCATCGGGTTTTCCTCGTTCGCGGTGCTGTTTTATTACCTGATCGCCAACGCGTCCGCCTGGACCCTGTCCGCGAAACCGTGGCCGCGCCTGGTGGCGGTCGTCGGCGCCGTCGGTTGCATCGTCCTCGCCGCGTTCCTTCCCCTGGCCTCGGTGGTTCCGGGTGTGATCGTCCTCGGGCTCGGGGCCGTGATCTACGCGATCCGCTCGTCGCGTCGTCCCTGATCCGCGAGGAAGGGTATCGCTGTCCACCCGGGCGGGCTTCGACGCGCGATCGGCACGGGGTGCAGTTAATCTGTCATCGGTGCGATTTCGATCGCGCCTCGTCGCCGGAGCCGATGTGTTGCGAAAACCTGTCCGCAGCTGAATCTTTCACTTGCTTCATCGGGCTGTGCCCGCATTCCCAGTGCCCTGACCGTGTTCGGTGTTCGAGAGGGGAATGACTCCAGATGTCGGAACTCCACTGGATAACGCGAGGCCGGTGCCGAGACGGAGACCCGGATCGGCTATTCGTGAGAGGCGCCGCGCAGCGCAAGGCCGCCGCGCTGTGCCGGCACTGCCCGGTGCTGATGGAATGCGGCGCGTATGCGCTCGACAACCGCGTCGAATTCGGCATCTGGGGTGGGATGACCGAACGTCAGCGCCGGGCACTGCTCGAGGCGCATCCCCATGTCCGCTGGTCCGATCTCTTCGAGGCGCAGCGCCGGCAGTGAACGGGCACAACGCCGTCGCTGGAACGAAGCGTCCTTCTTCCCGATGCTGATGAGGTATTCGTCGGCTTCGGGTTCTTCGGTGAGGGAGACGTGCGACTCGACCTCCGGTAGGCGGTGGCGCTCACTCGGTGAGGTAGAGAACCACCCGGGAGTACCGGGAATCCCGACGGAAGGTCGGTGTGGCGACACCGTACCGCTCGAAGAATTCATGCTGCTCGATGAACCGGAGGTCGCCGGTGGTGCCGGGTACCGAACATTGCCGATTCGGCATGCGCCACGTGCCCGTGTCGGGCACGCACCACATCTGCACGGTGCCGGGCAACAATTTCCAGCCGTCGTCCGTGCTCAGTGCGAGGTTCGCGACGACCTCGATCGACGCGACCACTCCGCGCACGGACACTACGTGCGCGGTCGATGACCCCGGGTACCTGTCGACGTAGAAGGCTCCTCTGCCGTAACCGTTCGGTCCCTCTTCGGCTAGTGATCGGATCTCGGCGGGAAGATGCTGTTCGTCGAGCCACGAGAGTGTCGTGGTCACGGTGTCAGCGGGGTGCCAGAGACGGTGCGCGGGGACGGGTTCGTCGTCGACGAAGACCGTGAGTGTCTGCTGCGAGCCGGGTTCGGGTGTGAGTCGTTGTCGGTCGGCGAGCATTGTCGTACCTCGCGCAGTAGGCGGGCCGATGGACGAAGCGATCGGGCGCGGGGTTACCTTGCCGCAGACGATACGCCGCTGCCGCAGTGATTGCGGCAGCGGCGTTGTGTCCGGGGGTCAGTACGGCAGCGAGGAGCAGCTGGGGCGGTGTCGGCCACCTCGGTCAGTCGGCGCGTTTCTTCCGTTTCGGGATCAGGTGCATGATCAGGACGACGATCGCGCCGACGACGAGCCCGACCAGTGCGGATACCACGGTCCCGGCGGTCCAGGACAGGACACCGCCGAGGCCACCGTGGACGAGATCGCCGAACCAGTGTTCGAGATCGTGGAGGCGATCGGCCGGCCAGTGGAATCCGGCCTCGCCGATGTTGACGAGCAGGATGTGGCCGCCGACCCAGAGCATCGCGGCGATCCCGACCACGGTGAGCACTGCCATGACCTTCGGCATCGCCGCGACGAGTCCTCGACCGATCCGCTGACTGAACGCGGACTCGCGTTGGGCGAGCGCCAGGCCTACGTCGTCCATCTTCACGATCAGGGCGACCACTCCGTACACCAGGACGGTGATGAGGATCGCGACGACGACGAGCACCAACAGGCGGGTGAGGAACGGTTCGTCCTCGACCGACGACAGTGAGATCACCATGATCTCGGCGGACAGAATCAGGTCGGTGCGGATCGCGCCGCTGACCATGGTCTTCTCGAATTCGGGTCCGCTCTGCCCTGCGGTTGCGCCCGCGGCCTCGTGATGGTTGCCGGTGAGCGCTTCGTAGACTTTTTCGGCTCCCTCGAAACACAGGAACAGACCACCGGCGATCAGCAGGTACGGCAGTGCCTGGGGCAGGAACTCGCTCAGGATCATCGCCACCGGCAAGATGATCAGGAGTTTGTTGCGGATCGACCCGACCGCGATCTTGCGGATGATGGGCAGTTCGCGGTTGGGGGAGAACCCGTGCACGTAGCGGGGGGTGACGGCGGTGTCGTCGACGACCACTCCCGCTGCCTTGACGCTGGCCTTGCCGGCCGCGGCTCCGATGTCGTCGATGGATGCCGCGGCCGCTTTCGCTAGTGCCGCGACGTCGTCCAACAGGGCGACGAGTCCACCAGCCACGAAAAACCTCCCACAGTTCGGATGTGTGCCGATCCAATGACCCGCGCTCGCGGGTCGACACGAACGGTACCGAATCGGTGGCCCTGCACAACCGGTAGTGCCGTGGGGTTACCTTGCCGCAGACGATACGCCGCTGCCGCAGTGACTGCGGCAGCGGCGTTATGTCACCTCGATCGGGGTCAGTACGGCAGCGAGGAGCAGCTGGGGTGGTTTACGACGGCTTGACCCTCGCACATTGCGCCCTGCGCGTCGTCGTCGAAACGGTCGCGCCGATCCCGGTCGCGGTTGTCACGGTCCGACTGCGAGGTGACGGCGACGTCACCGCCCGTCGAGGCGGGCATGGCGTGCGCGATTCCGGTCGCGCCGGTGACGGAGAATGCGACTGCGGCGAACATCAGGCCGGCGCGAATGGCGGTGTGGCGAAACATGCGGAGTCCTTGCTGGTGTGGGGTCGAGTGTTCCTTGACCACACCAACATTGCCCCCGGAACGCGCCGGTCGACAGCCACCCAAGGGTGCTCATTACCCACCCCCTGTGCGGAAGCTCACCGGCTGGTCGACGTCAGCGCATGACGAACGGGTTGCCGGACGAGGCACCGGTGTTGAGCCACACGGTTCCCGACTGGATCGCCTCGGTCATGCGGAATGCCCGGGCCGAGCCACCGAGCACCGCGCGGGCGGCGTCCTGCTCGGCCAGGTCCGCGAATGCGCGCGCGGCACCGTTTTGCGGCACGCGCCGCGGTGTCGTCTAAAGCGAATGTAAGGAAAGCCGCTCATCCCTTCCCTCGCGCTGTGGTGGCGGCCACATTGGTTTCAGTGGCTACGCACGATCACAGCAGTCGAGGAAGGAACATCATGCGACACACGACTTCGAACCCAGCGTCGTCGACCGGCGAGAGGCGGGTTGTTGCGAACGTGGTTCGCGGCTGCATCGGCAACCTCGTGGAGTGGTACGACTGGTTCGTCTATGCAGCGTTCAGTGTGTTCTTCGCGGCATCGTTCTTCCCGAAGAGCAGCACGACCGCCCAGCTGCTCTCCACGGCACTGGTTTTCGCCGTCGGATTCCTCATGCGCCCGATCGGTGGCTACATCCTGGGCCGGTACGCGGACCGCTACGGGCGCAAGAACGCGCTGACGTTGTCGGTGCTCATGATGGCCGCAGGCTCGCTGATCATCGCCGCGACACCGAGTTTCGAGGCGATCGGGATGCTCGCCCCGGCGCTGCTGGTGACAGCGCGACTGATCCAGGGACTCTCCGTGGGAGGCGAATTCGCTTCCAGCGCCACGTATCTGTCCGAGGTCGCGACTCCCGGCCGCCGCGGCTTCTACTCGAGCTTCCAGTACGTCTCGATCATCCTGGGTCAGCTCGCCGCACTCGGCGTCCAGATCATTCTGTTGCAGCTTCTCACCCTCGATCAGATGCACGCCTGGGGCTGGCGTGTCCCGTTCGTGATCGGCGCGATCGCCGCCGTGACCGTGATGCTCTTCCGGCGCGGCATGGACGAGTCGGACCAGTACAAGGACGAGGCCGCCCGGATCGCGGCCGAGAAGGCGTCCGGCACGACGCCGTCGGCCAAGCGTGGCACCCTGCGTCTGCTGCTGCAGTACCCGAAGCAGCTCGCGATGGTCTTCGGCCTCGCGATCGGCGGCACGGTCGCGTTCTACACGTACACCACCTACCTGCAGAAGTACATGATCAACACCTCGGGCATCGCCCCGGAAACGGTGGCGTGGATCAACTTTGCCGCACTGTTCGTGTACATGCTGCTGCAGCCCGTGGCCGGCATCATCTCCGACCGCATCGGCCGCCGCAAGGTCATGCTGTTCTTCGGTATCGGCTCGACGGTGCTGACCGTGCCGATCCTCACCGTCCTCGGCAACACCACCAACGCGTTCGTCGCGTTCGGCCTGATGATGACCGGACTGGTCATCGTCACCGCCTACAGCGCGCTGAGCGCGATCGTCAAGGCGGAACTGTTCCCGACGAAGGTGCGCGCACTCGGTGTCGGCCTGCCGCACGCGATCACCGCAGCCCTGTTCAGCGGTACCGCCGAACCGCTCGCGCTCGCTCTCAAGCAGGCCGGACACGAATCGGCGTTCTTCTACTACGTCGTCGGCTGCTCCGCGCTGACCCTCGTCGCGGCACTGTTCATGCCCAAGGGCAAGGGCGGCACCACCCTCGATCCCGCGACGGACAGCCCCGTCCGCGACGGCCGCGAGGACGACCGCGACGGCCGCGAACTCGAGCGTGTCTGATCCCTCCGCCTCCGGCAATGTTCCCCCGGCCCACCGTGGCCGGGGGACAATGCCGGTTATGCGCATCGCGGTGGTCGAGGACGACGACGGCGTCGGCAACGCACTCGTCGCGGGGCTGACCCGGCAGGCGCACCAGCCTGTGCGGATGAAGTTCGGGTCGGAGCTGCTGCTGCACCATGGCGAGGTGGACTTCGTCCTGCTCGATCTCGGGTTACCGGACCGCGACGGACTCGAAGTGCTTCGCCAGCTGCGCCAGGTCAGCGCCGTCCCCGTCATCATCCTCACCGCCCGCGACGACGAGCGGTCGGTGGTGCGCGGGCTGCGCGGCGGCGCCGACGACTACCTGGTCAAGCCGGCCCGGATGTCGGAGCTCTTCGCGCGCATCGAGGTGGTGCGCCGGCGAAGCCTGGCCGTCGAAGGCGGCGCGCCGCGGGAAGTGGTCACCGGGGATGTGCGCGTCGACCTCGATTCGCGCACCGTCACCGTGGCGGGCACCGACGTGGACCTGACGTCGAAGGAGTTCTCCCTCCTCGAAATTCTGCTCGAGAACCCGGGTGCCGCGGTCAGTCGTCAGCAATTGATGGATCGGGTCTGGGGTGACGCGTTCGTCGCGGTCTCACGCTCGCTCGACGTCCACATCGGCACACTGCGGGCCAAGCTGAACCGGCCCGGGCTGATCAGCACCATCCGTGGTTTCGGCTACCGCTGGGTGTGCTGACCGGAGGTAGAAACGATATGCGCCGACGGCTACTGCTCATCCTCGCGATCCTCGGATCCTGCGCGGTCGCGAGCTTCGCGATCCCCCTCGCGATCGCGACCGCCGACTCACGGACACAGGAGTTCACCCTCGGCCGCGAGGGCGACATCCAACGGTTCGCCGTCCTCGCCGAGGAATACGTCCGGACCGGCGACCCCGCCAGAATCGCAGGCGAGGTGGACGCGTACGACGACGTGTACGGCGAGGGCGTTCTCGTGGTTTCGACGCGCGGTGTGCCCACCCTCGGTGTGGGCCTCGACGGCAGCGAACCCGGAATCGAGGCCGCGATTCGCAGCGGACTGCGCAACGAGCGGGTCTCCACCGTCGACCGGCTGTTCCCGTGGAGCGACGACGACGCGCTGTTCGTCAAACCCGTGGGGTCGGGCGCTCAGGTGAACGGCACCATCGTGCTGCGCGCCTCGACGGCCGAGGCGCGCTCCGACATCCTCCGGCAGTGGGCCGTGATCGCGGCAGGCGCGGTGCTCGCGTTGGTCGCGTTCGGTGTGCTCGCGATCGCCTTGAGCCGGTGGGTACTCGGACCGCTCGCGAACCTGTCCACCGGAATCGTGCAACTCATCCGCCGCATGCCCGACGCGGGGACGCCGCCGGCGTCCGAGCCTCCGCCGTCCATTTTGCCCGTCACGGCCGCGGGCGGTCCTCCCGAGGTGCGCCGGCTCGCGCATTCGTTCGACGTGATGTCGTCGGCGGTGTTGCGGGCCGCGGACGCACAGCAGCGTCTGATCGCCGACACCGCGCACCAGCTGCGGAATCCGCTTGCGGCGTTGCAGTTTCGCCTCGACCTCCTCGACGAGGGGATACCGGACGACGCCCGCGAGGACTATCACCTCGTCACCGAGGAGGCTAAACGTCTGCAGACGATCCTCGACAGCCTGCTCTCCCTCGCCTCCGCCGAGACGCCGCGCTTCGGAGCCGAAGCGACCTGCGACGCCCTTTCGGTGGTCGCCGACCGGGTCGACTTCTGGTCGGTGACGGCCCGGGAACGCGGTGCGCGCCTGACGACCGTCGCGGCGCCCGGAGTCGACCGTGTTCCGGTCGCGATCGCGGAGAACGATCTGTCCCAGGTGCTCGACGTGCTGATCGACAACGCCTCCCGGCATGCGGGCCCCCACCCCACCATCGAGATCGGCGTCGGCGTGGAGCGCTCACAGGACCACCCGCAGGTGTGCGTGTGGGTGGCCGACGACGGCCCGGGCGTCCCCGCAGAGCTGCGCGGCAAGCTCACCGACCGCTTCTTCCGGGCCAGCGACCAGGCGGGGACGGGACTCGGCCTGTCCATCGTCGAGGTGGTTGCCGCCGCGTACGGTGGCCGACTCGCCATCGACGAGGCCCCGGCCGGTGGTCTACGCGTACGCTTGTGGCTCGAACCGCACGTGGAGACGCCCGACGATGATTAACCGGCGACAGTTCCTCGGCGGTGTGGCCGCGGCGGTCGCACTGTCCGGGTGTGCACGGACCCAGCAGTCGGGGACGTACGAGATCGCGTCCGGTGAGCGCGACGGTTTCCAGTCCGAATTCGCCGAATTGCTCGCGGACGCGCCGTCCGCCTCAGGTGGCGATCTCCGGTTCACGGTGCGGTACACCACCGGTTCGCTGGAGAATCTGTCGCTGCTGGCGTCGGGGGAGGTCCTGATCGGGCTCACGTTGGCCGATTCGGCCGTGCTGTCGGACACCCCGATGCTGGCCATCGGCAGGGTGTACGAGAACTATCTCCAGTGCGCGGTGCCCGCGCGCTCACCGATCCGGTCGATGAAAGATCTTCGCGGGCATACGATCAGCCTCGGTTCCCCGGGTTCGGGGACCGCGCAGACTGGGCGGCGGGTGCTCGAGGCGAGCGGGCTGACCGTCGACGACGTGACTGTGCGCCCGGTCTCGCTCACCACCGTCCTCGACTCCCTCGCCGACGGTACGGTCGCGGCTGCGTTGTGGGCCGGGGGCGTGCCGACTCCGGCGGCGGTGCCGCGGCCCGGGCACGGTCCGGACGGGGGGATCCGGCTGCTCGACCTGTCCGCCGAGTGCGTGGAGATGCGCAGGGTCTACGGGCCGATGTACGAACCGGTTTCGGTGCCGGCCCGGACGTACGGTGACACCGCCGAGACCGCGACGGTCGGCGTGCCCAGCCTGCTCGTCGCGTCCCCGCAGCTGTCGGACGCCGTGGCCGGTGCGCTCGTGGACCTTCTCGTCGACCGGGCGCAGGACCTCATTCCTCCCGACACCGTCGGAGCCCAGTTCCTCGACGTCCGGTCGCTGATCCAGACGGCGGGCGTCCCGCGTCACCCGGGAGCGGTCGAAGCGTACCGCCGCCACCACGGCTGACGGCCGTCATGTACGGCCATAAACGGCCGGCGGTCGCGGATCGGCACCGCCGCCAATCTCAACTTCAGGTAAAACTCCGGGTCCACGTGGTTGACTACTGCCGCATCTGCCTGCAAAATGGCCGTACATTTCTAGGAAGGCTGGCTCCATGGCACCGCAGACCGCCCTACCGCTCGCAGGGATCACCGTCGTGAGCGTCGAACAAGCCGTCGCCGCGCCTTTCGCGACCCGGCAACTGGCCGACCTCGGTGCCCGGGTGATCAAGGTGGAACGTCCCGATGCCGGCGACTTCGCACGACGGTACGACGAGACCGTGCACGGCGAATCGAGCTATTTCGTCTGGCTCAACCGCTCCAAGGAGTCCCTGACACTGGACCTGAAATCCGACGAGGGCCGCGACATCCTCGAAAAGCTGTTGTCCACCGCGGATGTCTTCGTGCAGAATCTCGCCCCCGGTGCCGCAGCCCGGATGAACCTCGACGCGCAGTCGCTCCAGCAGCGCTACCCCTCGCTGATTCCGTGCGACGTCTCCGGCTACGGCAACACCGGCCCCTGGTCCGATCGCAAGGCCTACGACATGCTCGTCCAGGGCGAATCCGGCCTGATGTCGCTGACCGGCCCCGACGAGTGCCCCTCCAAGGCCGGAGTATCGATCGCCGACATCGCGGCCGGCATGTACGCCTACAGCGGGATCCTCTCCGCGTTGTACACGCGCGCCACCACCGGCACGGCCCGCGCCGTCGAGGTCGCCTTGTTCGAGGCGCTCGGTGAATGGATGGGCTCGCCCGCCTACTACACCGAATACGGGGGCCGGCAGCCGAGCCGCGTCGGAGCGGAACACGCGACGATCGCCCCGTACGGTCCGTTCCCCACCGCCGACGGCACGGTCCTGCTGTCGATCCAGAACGACCGCGAATGGTCCGCGTTCTGCGCGGAGGTGCTCGGCGACGCGTCGATCGCCACCGACCCGCGCTTCTGCCGCAACTCCTCGCGGGTGGAGCACCGCGAGGAGTGCAACGCGTTGATCTCCGAGCGGACGCGTCAGCTCAGCACCGACGACGCCCTCGCGCTGCTCGACAAGGTGTCGATCGCCAACGGGCGGCTGGGCACGGTGTCGGACTTCCTGTCGCACCCGTCCCTGGCAGGCCGCGATCGTTGGCGGGAGGTGCAGACCCCGGGCGGCCCGGCGCGGGCGCTGCTGCCGCCGGCGAACCTCAGCGGTGTGGAACCGCGATTCGATCCGGTCCCGGCCCTGGGCGCGCACACGGATGCCATCCTGGGGGAACTCGGCTACACCGATGCCGCGATCTCCGAACTCCGCACGGCAGAAACGGTCTGAGGTCCGAATGCCCTATGCCGTGGCGTCCGACGGAACGCCGATCGCGTACCAGGAGTCCGGCACCGGACCGTCGCTGCTGCTGCTCGCCGGTCAGGCCAACAACCATCACTGGTGGGACCACGTTCGCACGGACTTCGACCGGCATTTCCACACCGTCACGATCGACTACCGCGGAACCGGATCCAGCGGAAAACCCGAGACCGGGTACAGCACAGAACTGTTCGCCGAGGACGCGATGTGCGTGCTGGACGCGCTCGGCATCGAGACGGCGCACGTCTACGGCACCTCAATGGGAGGCCGGGTGGCGCAGTGGGTCGCGGAGCGTCATCCCCGGCGTGTCCGCGCCCTGATCCTCGGCTGCACCTCCCCGGGCGGAACCCACGCGGTGGAGCGAAGCCGCGAAGTGCGCGCGAACCTGGCGCACCCCGATCCCGAACGGTCGCGTAGCGCCCTGCTGGAGTTGATGTACACCCGGGAGTGGCTCGATCGAAACCCCGGACCCTACAACACTCTCGGGGATTCGGACATGCCCGCGCACGCCCGGCTCGCACACCTGCGGGCAAGCAACGTGCACGACGCGTGGGATGCGTTGCCGTCGATCAGCGCGCCGACCCTCGTTCTGCACGGGACCGACGACCTGCTCTCCCCGGTCGACAACGCGCCACTACTCGCCGAACGGATCCCGGACGCGCGCGTGCAATTGCTTCCCGGCGCACGGCACGCCTACTTCGAGGAAGAACGCGAAGTCGCGAGCACCGCGGCGATCAGCTTCCTCGCCGGGCACTGACATTCTTCCTTGTTATCGAAGTCGCCGTCAGATGTCGCGTGCTGATGGTGCGGGGCGGCGAGTAGCCCGGGAAGGTGGGTCGTCCGGTGGACGTCAAGCAGTTGACCGCACTCGTTGCGGTGGCCGACGCCGGGAGCGTGACCCGCGCGGCCGAACTCCTCCATCTCGTTCAGCCGGCGGTGACACGCCAAATCCACACGCTGGAGCAGGAACTGGGTGTTCCCCTGTTCGAGCGCAGCCGTGCCGGAATGGAATTGACCGAGCCCGGCCGGCTCATGCTCGAACGCGCGCGGAGGGTGCTGGCCGAACTCGAGCGTGCCCGAGCCGAGATCCGACCGAATCCCGAAGTGCTGCAGGGAATCGTGACGGTCGGGCTGCTGGCATCCACGTCCGAACTGCTCGCCGAACAACTGGTCGCCGCGGTATTGCGGGAGCATCCCGCGGTCCGGTTGCGGATTGTGTCGGCCGGTCCCGGCTCGTCGTCGGCACCGGAGCTTCGGTTCTCGGTCCGATTGGTTGGAGAGGACTTTCTCCTCTACCCGCCCCGATGCCTGAATAGGCACACTGGGGATGATCGGGAGGGGTGCCGCCGCCGTGGCCGCTCCGCTCGGTCCACCGACGTGCGACTGAGAGTATTCACATGACCCGCCTGCAAGCTTCGTCCGTGAGCGCACCGCATCACTCGATTCCCACCCGTCGGGTACTGAGCACACCGGAGATCTTGCATCGGATTCAGGCGATGTTTGCCGATCGCAATGACCCCGGTTCCGCCGCTCCCGACCAGAACCCGTCGGCCACCTGACATGCACTATTCCTGCCCGCCGCCGCGACCCGCCACGCAGGTGTCGCTGGTGCACGCCACCGAACCCGACGAACATCCCCCGACCACAACCTCGCCCCAGAGCCACTCTCGCGGCCACGCCGACGATGAGCCGATCCGGTGGCCCGATCCCGGTCCGCTCGACTCGTGGTGGCGGCGGGTGATGTCCGACCGACACGGGCAGGCGCCAACGAGGTCAGAACGTACGCCTGAGGCTGATGGGCCGCGATGATGGCCACCGCGCGTGGCCGACGGGCCTCAGTGCCTTCTCGTTCGAGAGCGTGCCTCGCGCAACGCGGTGCGCAGTCCCGTACGGCGCCCGGTGCCTCCGTCGGAAGATGCGTTGAGGGGAGTGCGGAATTTCAGTTCGGACGCGGTCTCGGGAGCGTCGTCGGCGGTCGCGGACAGGAACCGGTCCGGGAACGCCAGCTTGTGGATGGTGCGCAGGGTCAGGAAGTATTGCTTGGCAAGCGAACCCGTGGTGTAGGGCAGATCGTATTTCTCACACAGGGCGCGGACCCTTGTTGCGATTTCCGCGTAGCGGTTGCTGGGAAGGTCGGGGAAGAGGTGATGCTCGATCTGGTAGCAGAGGTTGCCGCTCAGGAATGCCAGCACCGCTCCGGCCCGGAAGTTGGCGGTGCCCAGCATCTGGCGTAGGTACCACTCCGCCCGGGTCTCGTGTTCCAGTTCGGCGGGCGTGAACTTCTCTGCGCCGTCGGGAAAGTGCCCACAGAAGATCACGACGTACGCCCACAGGTTTCGCAGCAGGTTGGCCGAGACGTTCGCCTTCAGTGTCCGTCGCCACCGCCGCCCGCTGACGGCGGGGAAGAGCACGTAGTCCTTGCCGGCCTGGCGAACGATCTTGCCGAGCAGTGCCCGGGTGTGGGCGCTCTTCTCGGCGGCGGTGTCGACGCGGTCCCGTTCGGAATACAGGCCGTGCAGGGCGATGCCCCATTCGAATATGAACGCCAACAACAGGTTCCGCAGCGGCTGCAGCAGATGTTCGGGTTTCCACGGCTGGTCGCGGGTGATACGGATGACGCCGAACCCGAGATCGTCGTCCATCCCGACCACGTTGCTGAACACGTGGTGGCGATAATTGTGCGAGTACTGCCACTGGGACGACACCCCTGCCATGTCCCACTCCCACGTGCTGGAGTGGATTTCCGGGTCGTTCATCCAGTCCCACTGGCCGTGAGACACGTTGTGCCCGATCTCCATGTTCTCCACGCTCTTGGCCACGGCCAGGGCCGTCGTCCCGAGGATCCACCCGATTCGTGTCCGGCTGCAGTGGATCACCAGGCGTGCTGCGGCATCCAGCACACGCTGGAACGCGATCGTGCGACGGATGTACGTGGCGTCGCGCTCACCGAGCGAATCGGTGACGTCCCGCCGGATCGCGTCGAGTTCGGAGCGGAGCGACTCGACATCCTCTTCGGTGAGATGTGCGTATTCCTTGATGTCGGATATCGCCATTCTCGACTCCCGATTTCCCGACCCGTTCCGTGCCTCACTGTGAAGTGAACGCCGGATTCCGCAGACTGTCAACACTGTAGATCTACAGTTCAGGCCTACAGTGTTGGTGGAGGTGTCGTGATGGCCGATGAGCCCGAACGTCGTTCTATCCACTCCGACGGCGGCCCGGTCACCCGGGAGCGGATACTCGAAGCAGCGCTCGCAATCGTCGACCGGGACGGAATCGACGGTCTGTCCATGCGTCGTCTCGGTAAGGCGCTCGGCCGCGACCCGATGACTCTGTACCGCCACGCCCCGAACAAGGCCGCGTTGCTCGACGGTCTCGCCGAGCGGGTACTCGACGAACTGGAGGTCGATACCGGCGACGGCGACTGGGCCACCCAACTACGGGAGGTCGCGCGGGGCTTCCGCCGACTGGCCCTCGCTCATCCGCAGGTGGTGCCGCTCCTGGTCACCCGGCCGCTGTCGACGCCGCTCGGGCTCAGGCCGCTCGGCACCCTGCGCCCCCTCGAGGACATCCTGACCCTGCTGATCCGGGCGGGGTTCACCGACGCCGACGCCCTGCACGTCTATCGGGCGTTGTTCGGTTTCCTCTACGGCCACATCCTCAACGAACTGCAGGAACTCGTCGAGCGACCCGACGAATCCGACGACCTCCTGCGCCTCGGGCTGCACCGTCTGCCGATCGGTGAATTCCCGCTCCTGCGAGGTCTGGCGCCGGTGCTGGCGTCCTACGACGGCGCCGCCGAACTCGAACGTGGAGTCGACATCCTCCTGGCGGGCCTGACCGCGACGCTGAAGCGCCGGGACGGCGCACCACCGGAATGAGCGCGCGTCGGTGATCGGCTCAGCCGACGCCGACGGTCTGTCGCTCGGGCTCGATCACGGCCACGACGCGCTCTTCCTCTCGGGGGTACGGCGCACCCATGTACTTCGTGGACAGCTCGTCGATGATCTCCCACGCGGCATCGCCGTCGAGCCATTCGACCACCCGCCCGCGGACGACGACGGGCTCGAACGGGTTGTCGACGGGCGCGATGGACAGCGCCATCCGCGGGTCGCGGCGCAGGTTGCGTGCCTTGCGTGAGCCGGGGCCGGTGAGGAAGACGATTCGGTTGTCGTGGGTGCCGATCCAGAGGGGAACGGTGTGGGGCGAGCCGTCCGGGAGGGCGGTGGCGAGGTGAGCGATCGAGGTGCCGTCGAGTACTCGGCGCACGTCGGGGTCAAGCATGGAGCTGCTCCTTGATCTGAGGGCGCCGGCGCGAGGCCGACGTCGTGGGGTAGGCGGCGAGGGTCATCGGACCACCGCGTAGTGGAGATGGGTCACGCCGGGCGCCGGGACGGCCTCCAGCAAACGGAGTTGCACGTGCTCCGGGAGTTCCTGGAAGAAGCGGCGACCGGCGCCCAGCAGGACGGGCACCTGGTGCAGGACCACCTCGTCGACGAGTCCGACTTTCAAGGCCGCGGCCAGGACTCCGCCGCCCATGAGGCTGACGTCCTTGTCGCCGGCGGTCTCGCTCGCCACCGCGACCGCGTCCTCGATTCCGCCGGTGACGAGCGTTTGCTGCTCGGACATCTCCGGCGCAGGCCGATGGCTGAGGACGAACACGGGAGCCGTCGGGTGGGGGCTGCCGCCGCCGAAACGACCGGAATCTTCATAGGTGTTGCGTCCCGCAACGACCGCACCGACGCGTCCGGCGAGGGTGTCGAAGATCTGAGCACTGGGCTCGCTCAGGCGGAACCCGTCGAACAGCCGGCTGGCGGTGTCGCCGTCGCCGTACCAGTCGAACAGGGATGTCCCGTCACCGATTCCGCGGTCGGGTCCCGGATTTCGGCCGGTGATGTAACCGTCGACCGAGACCGCGTGGGCACTGATGACCTTGCTCATCTTCGTGTTCCTTTCGGAGTTCCTTCAGGAGACTCCATGAGCGTAACAGTTTGAGTTCCTTCAGGGAACCCCGATTGTTAGACTGGTTCCATGCAACGCACAGATTTCGGTGGGATGGCGTGCTCGATCGCGCGAACCCTCGACGTCATCGGGGAGCCCTGGTCGCCGTTGATCCTGCGTGACGTGTGGGCCGGATTCACGCGATTCGAGCAGATTCAGGCCGACCTGGGCATCTCGCGCAAGGTCCTGACCGAACGACTCAACCACCTCGTGGAGCGCGGAGTGCTCGAGCGCCGGCCCTACGACCGACGGCCGCGGTACGAATACGTCCTGACGGAGAAGGGCGTCCAACTCCTCGACGTTCTGATGGCAATGGCCACCTGGGGCGACAACTGGCTCGCGGGGGAGGCGGGCCCGCCCGTCCTCTACCGCCACCACGCGTGCGGCGAGATCAGCACAGCCGACCTGCGCTGCGCATGCTGCGGCGAGTCGATGCACGCCGGAGACGTCGAACTACTTCAAGGACCCGGCGCCGCCGTGTGAACGGTGCGGCCCGCCCCGCCCTCCCGGTGATCGGTCAGACGTTCGGGTCCTTTGGTTGTGCGCCCGGGCTGGTGCTCGCGGTCAGTTCTGTGGGTGTCCAGGAGGGCCAGTTGGCTTCGCCGACGAGGTATCCGTCGGTGAACTGAGCGACGATGCGCGGGCCGGTGCTCGCGCTGTTGTCGTACACGGTCACGTGATCACAACGTGGGAACGCTTGAGCGACGAGACCCCACAATCTTTGGTATCGCTGGCGGATCTTGTCTTCCGGCACATCGTGTCCGCCGGCTCGCACCCGATAGCGCACACGCCGGACCGCTAGCTCCTCGGGAATAATGACCACATGCAAGACGACGGTGTACTCGTGCGTGCGCGCTTCGTCGATCAGCTCCAGCTTCGACGGATGGGAGAACACCGTCTCGGCGATGAACGACATTCCCCGGCTCAATAGGTGTGATCGGGTCTTCGCGGCGATCTCTGCCGCCGCGTAGGAGTGTGCAGCCGGATTCGCCGGCCATCGTTGTCTGGCGATCTCGTCGGCATTGACTAACGGGCTGGCCGGCAGCAGGGGAGCAAGGGTGAGCGCCACGAAGGTGGACTTGCCGGCGCCGTCGCAGCCGACCACCAGGTCGAGTCGTTTCACTCGGGCAGGACTGCGTGGGTGCCGTCGGGACGGTACTCGATGATCTGACCGTCCTCCGACAACGCGACCGTGGTGACTCCCTGGGCCGCGAGCGCGGCGCCGTAGTCGGTGGTGGCCAGTTGTTCCTCGATCGCCGCGTTGATCTCGGCGTTGAAAACTGTGCCTTCTTCGGTTCCGAGTTCATCGATCGGCAACCGGCCGGCGAGGGCTTCCTCTACTCGGCGCCGGGCCGCGGTCTGCCGGCTCGAGACCGCCCGTCCCACCCGGGCCCAGTGTTCGAGTTGCTGACGTCCTGTGCGGTGCTGCCGTTCTCCTTCGGCCATGGCGCTGGCTACCAGGTCTGCTGCCAGGCGGGTGACCTTGTCTCCACTACTCGGCATTGCTGCCCTCCTGTGGTGTAGCTACTTGCTACAAGTGTAGCTAACGGCTACAGGCTGTGTCGGCGATCGCCCAGCGGGGCTTTCGGCGACTTCTGTTCCTACCCGACGCTAACTAATGGGTACCCATCGAGCACGCAAGTCGGCCTGCCGGCTCGCGGCGAGTGAATTCGGTCCAGTGGTTATGTGCCGCAGAAGGTTTGGAACGTTTGGCTGAATGACGGCGGGGCGGGTGTGGTGTAGTCGGACCATTCGTCGCGGCGGTCGAACGGATGGGTGACGACCTCCAGTAGTTTCTCGAATGGGGCGAGTTCGCCGTCGGTCGCGGCCCGCAAGGCAGCGTCGAGTTGATGGTTGCGTGGGATGTAGAGCGGGTTGACGCGGTCCATCGCGTCCGCGGTCTCCGCTGCCCCGCGCCCGTGGTGGGTCAGGGCGCTGCGCCAGCGTTGCAACCACGGCTCGGTGTGCTCGCGCGGTGCGAGGCTGTCGAGAGGTGCCGAATTTCCGCGTAGTTCGTCCGCGAGGGCACGGAAACCGCTTGTCCAGTCGACACCGTGGTCTTTCATTATCGTCAGCAGGTCGTCGATCAGTGCCGGGTCGAGGGCCGTGCCGGCCATACCGAGCTTGGCCGCCATGCCGGCAGCGTAGTGGCCGTCGTAACGCTCGTCGAAGGTGTCGAGGACTGCCGATGCCGCGGTGATCGCGTCATCGGGCGTCTGGCCGATCAGCGTGAGCAGGGTTTCGGCGAAGCGCGCCAGATTCCATTTCAGGACGGCGGGTTGGTTGCCGAACGCGTAGCGGCCGCCGTGGTCGATCGAACTGAACACTGCTGCCGGGTCGTAGGTGTCGACGAAGGCGCACGGACCGTAGTCGATGGTCTCCCCGGAGATGGTCGTGTTGTCGGTGTTCATCACCCCGTGCACGAAACCGGCGAGCATCCACCGTGCCACCAGTGATGCTTGCGCCTCGACCACGGCCTCGAAGAATGCCAGGTAGCGGTTGCCGTCACCGTTCGCGGGCAGTTCGGTGAGCTTCGGGTAGTGGCGGGCGATCGCGTAGTCGGCGAGCGGCTGCAGCAGATCGCCTTGCCGCGCTGCGTATTCGAACGTGCCGACCCGCAGGTGACTGGCCGCGACTCGGGCGAGCACGGCGCCGGGTTCGGCGCCGTTCCGGTGAACGGGCCGGCCCGTCGCGACCACCGACAGTGCGCGGGTGGTGGGGATGCCGAGGGCGTACATGGCCTCGCTGACGAGGTATTCACGCAGCATGGGGCCGACAACCGCGAACCCGTCGCCGCCCCGGGAGAATGGTGTTCGCCCCGAGCCCTTGAGGTGCAGATCCACGCGCTGACCGTCACCATTGGTCAGTTCGCCGAGCAGCAACGCCCGACCGTCTCCGAGGAGCGGCACATATCCGCCGAACTGATGGCCCGCATATGCCATCGCTACCGGCTTGGCCCCGGTCGGTGCCGTCGATCCGGACAGGACGCCGACCCCGTCCTCGCTTCGCAGTGCGTGGACATCCAACCGCAGCGCCGCCGCGAGCTGCTCGTTGAGCACGAGCATCGTGGGGTCGGGCGCAGGGGCGCCCTGCCACGGCACCGTCAGGGCGCCCAGCTCGTCGGCGAAGTTGTTCGCGAGGCCGGGCAGCGCGGTGTTCGTGCCCACGGTGGAATCGGGGATTGCAGCCATCAGCTCAGGGTAATCGCTGCACAACCGCGAACAGTTACCCGTCGAAGTCGCTGAAGAGGTAGTTGTCGATGTTCGGCCCCACGCGCTGAGCGAGGGTGTCGATGGGGGCATTGGCGACGTCGGGTAGCAGGAGGATGTATTTCGATATCGCCAGCCCGGCCGTTTGGCTGACCACCAGTGCGTAGCGCTCGTCCTGGTGATCGCGACGGACGACATCGCCGAGTGCAAGCTGTACGAGTCCGAGGAAGAAATCGCGTACCCGCATGGCGATCTCGTCGTGCGTGACGGCGACCCGCAGAAGCGCTATTGCTCGTGCTCGTTGCTGTGGGTTCGTCTCCCAGAATTCGAGTACGCGTCGGACGAAGATCTCACCGGGCCCGTCGGTCTCGGGGGTGATGCCGGAGAACACGGTCTTCGTGTCGACCTCCGGCTGCAGGGCGGCCACCAGCAGCGCGTTCTTGTTGCCGAAGTAGTGATGGATGAGCGCCGGGTCGACTCCGGCCTCTTTGGCGATGGCGCGCATGGTTGTTCGGTCGAATC
This sequence comes from Rhodococcus sp. USK10, assembly GCF_019378875.1. Taxonomy (NCBI): domain Bacteria; kingdom Bacillati; phylum Actinomycetota; class Actinomycetes; order Mycobacteriales; family Nocardiaceae; genus Rhodococcus; species Rhodococcus sp. USK10. The sequence continues at coordinate 3,921,291 of NZ_CP076048.1, read as the reverse complement.
CTCGATCGGAGAACAGCTCTCGCGCCGACCGCAGGATGGTGCCGCGCTTGTCGGCGGAGTCGGCGACGACCTTCGGCCGGCCGGGCGCACGACTATCCATGTGCTCCGGCGCGCGCGAGGACCAGCATGCGCTCTTCGATGGTGGCGCGCACGGGCCGGATGTCGGCGGCGATGCCGGCTGCGTCCAGTACGGAATCGATCGTCGCCGGATCGGTGTCCGGAACTCGGATCGCACGGCCGTCCAGAATCACGGGGACTCCGGCATCGTTCAGTGCCGCGAATGCCTGTGCCCATTCCGGAGTGTGCACGGCGACCGCGCGGGTGTCGCCGATGATGTCGTCCTCGCTACCGGCGCCGACGAGTTGCCCGGACGACATGAGCAACAGGCGATCACACTGCTGCGCTTCTTCCATGTAGTGGGTGGTCACCAGGACGCCGACGCCGCTGTCGGCCTGCTGCCGGATCGTGTCCCACAGCCTTGCCCGGGACAGTGCGTCCACGCCGGAGGTCGGCTCGTCCAAAACCAGCACGTCGGGTTCGTGTGCCAGGGCCACGACGAACGCCACCTGTCGTTGCGAGCCCAGGGCCAGTTCGCGGACGAGGGTGTTGCGCGCGTCGTGGAGTTCGGCAGGAACACCGGGCACGGGGACACCGTAGGCCTCCGCGCTGAAGGCCAGGTTCTCTGCGACGGTCAGATCGCGGTAGAGACCGAGGTTCTGGGGCACGTAACCCATGCGCGCCCGGCGCGTTCGGTCCGGCGGGCCGCCGAGCAACTCGACCGCACCTTCCGTCGCGGCGAGCAGACCCAGGAGCATCCGGATCAGCGTGGTCTTCCCGGCACCGTTGGCCCCGAGAAGACCGACCACCTCGCCGGGGGCGACGGTCATCGACATCGAGTCGACGGCCGTGAAGTCACCGAACTTCCGGGTCACCGAGCGTGCCCGCAGCACCTCAGCGGTCATGATGCCCCGACCTCCCGCCGACGTGAAAGAGACAGCGCGATGACGATGTCTTCGAGGTCGGGCGTGATGGTCGCGGCGTCGGTGCCGGGGTGTCCGTCCTCCCAGTACTCGTGACGGTCCCGTCCGCGGCGCCACGACCACTCCGGTCGCACCGGATCCGCTGCCGAGGTGATGGCGCCGGTGAACCCGGCGCGCACCTCGTCGTAGGAGCCCTGGGTCAGGATCCGGCCGGAGTCGAGGACGACGAGATGCCCGGCTCGCTCGGCCTCGTCGAGGTATGTCGTCGACATCACCACGGCTGCCCCGTCAGCGGCGGCTTCCGAGATCAATCGCCACAGGTCGATGCGGCTCACGGGGTCGACGCCGGTGCTCGGTTCGTCGAGGATCAGCATCTTGGGTCGGTGCAGCATGGCCATCGCCGTGCCCAGTTTGCGCCGCATCCCTCCGGACAGCGCCGAGGCGAGTCGGTCCGCCGCATCACCCAGCCCGGCCCGGTCGATGAGTTCCTCGCGCCGCTCGGCCAATTCGTTGCCGCTCAGGCCATAGATGCCGCCGACGAAATCCATGTTCTGCCGGACCGTCAGCGCCGCCCAGCTCCCCGGGCCCGCGCAGAGGAACCCGATGTCGTGCTTACCCGGGGCGTGAACGGTCCCGCTGTCGGGGAGGACTTCCCCGACGAACGTCCGCAACAGGGTCGACTTTCCCGCGCCGTCTCCTCCGACCAGGGCCACCACCTGGCCGGCAGGCACGTCGATGCTCACTCCGTCGAGGGCTGTCCGGTCGCCGAACCGGACGACGACGGACTCGGTCGCGGCGATCATGCGGCGTCCGCACCGGTCGGATCGACCGATTTCGACCCCTCGGGCTTACTCGCCTTCGAGACGTCCGGCGCGAGGTCTCGCCGGAAACGAAGCGTCGACCCGGTGAAGACCACGATCGCCATCACGGCCAGCACGACCAGCGGCAACCACAACGACGAAATCGGCGCATCACGCAACATCACGCCCTGCGAGATCATCGTGAAATAGGTCAGCGGAAGCAGATAGCCGATCCAGCGAACCCCTGCCGCCATTGCATCGAGCGGAAAAATCATGCCGGACAACAAAATCTGCGGCATCAGGAACAGGAACGCCGTTTGGATCGCTTGTCCGGTCGTCTGCGAGATCGTCGATATCAGCACACCGAGACCGAGGACGACGAACAGGAAGAGCGCGGCGCCCAGCGCGAATACCAGTACGTTGCCGTTGAACGGCACCCCGAACAGCACCATGCCCAGCACCGTCACGACGGTCATGTCCAGTGCGGCGAGCAGAAAATAGGGCACGATCTTGCCCAGGATCACTTGACTCGGCCGGATCGGCATGACCGCGAGTTGTTCGAGTGTCCCGGCCTCGCGTTCCCGGACCAGACCGATGCTGGTGACGATCGTGCCGATGAAGGTGAGGATCAGGCCGATGATCGCCGGCACCATCACCCACGACGTCTTCAGCTCGGGATTGAACAACACCTCGGTGCGGACCTGGTCGCCGAGTTTGTTCAGGATCGACACCGTCGACTGGGCAGCGAACAGATTCGAGCCGTCCACCAGTGCCGTCGACTGCTCGGCCGGGGTCGATCCGGTCACCACCACGACGTCGACCTTGTTCTCCCGCAACAAATCCGTCGCCTGCGCGGTCGAGCCGTCGACGTCTGTCTGCGTCACGTCGAAGAACGGCGGCAACGACGTGCTCACCTGCTGAGCCGAGGGGCCCATGACTGCCGTCTCGACCGAGGACACATAGAAGTTGGCCGCGTAGCCGAAGATCACGAGCAGGAGAAGCGGCAGCGCGATCAACATCGCCAATGTGCGGGGGTCCCGCCGAAGTTCGCGAAATTCCTTGAGAATCATGGCGCGCATATTCGATGCTAGGCACGCCGAGTGGCCTGGGTCAACGGTTGATGAATTACACGCCGTGCCGGCGATCCGCCGCGTCTGTCACTGCCGGAGGGCGGCGTCCAGCATGCGGATCAACTCGCCGACCCGTCCGCCGCCACCCGGTGCCGCCGGAAAACGTGCGAGTACGTCGACGACGACCGGTGTCGCACGCTGGACCTCTTGCTCGAGGTGTTCGGCGCCGACGGTCCGATCGTCACCGGCGACGAGTTCGGCCGCTCTGGCCGCGTACGCGGCCGCTCCGAGTATGTGCTTGACCTGGGTCGCCTTCGCCAAGGGATGCAGGTAGGCGGAGCCTGCCGCAGCCATCGCCGCCCACGCCGCCTCGCGCGCCGCCTCGGTATCCGTGCCCTTGGCGGCCGCGAGCGCCGCCCACGCCGCGTCGCGCAGAGGTTTCCCGCGCTCACCACCCCGAGCGAAGTCCCACGCGGTCGTGATCGCGTCGCGAGGCCGGGGGTCGTCCGGCTGATCGGCCTCGAATATCTCGAGTACCCCCTCCGCGCACCCCGCGGCGAACGCGGTGACCTCACGAAGATCCTGATTACTCAGAACGACTTCCGTTGATTCCCCTGCCATGGATCCATTTTCGACCATCGGCCGCAGCTGGGAGGAAGTCGGTATGCGTGCCGCCGCTGTGACCGGTATCGAGACTGTCCCCCAAAGTGGACTGTGGCGCACGACACAGCCGCTCGTAGCCTTCCTGGCACCGACGAAAGTGCGTGTTCAAGACAATCCCACGCCCACGAATGGGCCGAACGGAGTATGTGATGAGCGGAGACCTGAACGAGGTCGGGACCGGTGTCAACCTATTCACTGCAGGGGAGGTTCGCGGTACCGCGAGGTGGTTCAACGACACGGCCGACGTGCTGTCGATCGACGACGACGATCTCGAGGACACGATCGCGTTCGTCAGCAAGGGTGGGATGACCTTCCTGTCGCCGATCCTGCCCGACCTGCGCGCGATCGTCTGTACAGCCGGTAGCCGGGAATCGCACCTCGCGATCCTGTCGCGAGAGTCCGACGTGCCCTGCGTGCTCGCCGCCGAACTGACCGGAACCGTCGCAGACGGCGACACCGTGGTGCTGGACCTGTCCGATACCGAGACCGCCCGCGTGGCCGTCGCTGCAGGGGTGGTGACGGCGTGACCGCGCAACTGACCACTCCCGTGAACGTGGAGGCTCTGTACACAGACCCGGCCTACGAGCCCACACTCGAGGAGTGGAACTGGCTCGTGCACGCCGCCGGTGCGGCCTACAAGTCCGAACTATCCGCGCGGACCGTGTTCGAGTCGGAACTGTTCGGCATGAACACCTACATCCTGATGTCGATGATGGAGGACTACCTCAGGGTGCCGGAGCGCATCCGTACCATCCGACAGCACGCCACCCCCACCGAACTGGTGCGCAAGGCTCTGCCCATCGGCAACAAGCGCAGCTTCATCAACCTCGCGGCCACCCCCCTGCACTACCTCACCGGACGTGAGCTGTTCGTCGACCTGGGTGAGAGCGCCCTGTCGGACGGTCTGGAGGATCAGCTCGAGGTGCTCCGCTTCTGGCGCGAGGCGACCATCGCCATGCGCACCGACAACGTCCTGTTCAACATGGACGCGGAGCCGGAGAACAGTTCTCATGTCATCGACGACGACGTGCTGGCGGAGATCCGGTCCCATCTGGTCCCCGCCGACGACGAGGTCAAGGCGGGGATTCGCAAATTCGGTGCGCGGCTGACCGCGTACGCATTCCTGGAGAACTGCGACGCGCGGACCGCGGTGTGCGACACCGGGCCCTATCAGCTCGAGGACGGCACGTTCCTCGCGCTGCGCGAGACCTGCACGGACGGCGACGGAGACTTCCCCTGGGTCGACGGCATCCGCGAAACACTGCCCTACCATCATTTCGTCATCGCCTACCGGCTGCCCGCCACGGTGAAGATGGACAACAACGTCTGGGGCACCGCCTGGTTCACACCCAGCGACTACCAGGCCGACATCATCGAAACCCGGGTGTTCTGCACCGACGGCGGCACCCTCCGCCCCCTCGGTGCCGACGAGGTCGAGGAGGCCACCAAGGCGATCCGCAAGGCGCATAGAGCGCTGTACCAGCGGTTGGCCGAAACCGATGCCGAGGAACGCAACCTGTACGCGACCGAGATGTACGCGTGGAAGCTCAAGGCGTGGGCACGACTCGCCGGCTGCTACGACGAGATCGATTGGTCCATAACGCCGCGGATCGCCGAATCCTTCCAGAAGTTCAGCGATCCCGACCTCGCGCTGCAGCTGATCGGCGGCGTCTTCGTTCCGCAGGACCGCGACGGTTGCTTCCGTCCTCTGGGAGGCTAGGCGATGTCGATTCTCGGGAAGGGAAATCCGTCGTACGCCTTTGCGCCGGTCACCGGAACAGTGCGCCATTTCCGGTCGCCGGACGACGTGATCGCCTCCCTCGACAGCGACCTCGAGTCCACGATCGCTCTCGTCGCGTCGGGCGGCACGACATTCCTCTCACCGATCCTGGGCCGGCTCGGGGGAATCGTCTGTCTGGATGGGACACTCCGCTCACACCTGGCGATCGTCTCACGAGAGTTCGAGGTCCCGTGTCTGGTCGGTACCGAACTGTCCGAGGACATCCCCGACGGCACCGACGTCACGCTTCGTATCGACGAGCAGACGGGAGTCGTTGCTTCCCCGGATCCTGACACCGCATCGGACCCGTCCGCGGATGTGAGCGCCGCGTGGTGGGACTACATCCGGCGTGTGGGAGACGAGATCGCCGTCAAGGACTTCACGGTCGACGTCTCGGGCGCTGCGCTCGAGGCACTCCTCTCCGAGGAACTCACCGACGACCGCCTCGACGACCTCGTCCAGCACATGGGCCGGGCCATGAAACCCGAATTGACGCGCCGGTCCGGGTTTACGTCCGAACTGTTTCCGATGCTGCCCTACATGACGCTGTCGGTCATCGAGGATTTCCACAGCTACGTGGATCGGATACGTGTGATCGACGCGGCTGTGCCGGCGGAAGAGCTGGGTCGCCGGTTGCGTGAGGGGCCGAACAAGATCAGCCCGCTGTGGATCTGGATGATCGGCTACCACTTCCTCTGCGGTCGAGAGTGCCTGATCCAGATGGGCGCCATCGAGCCCGGTGACCACCGGGAGGATATCCGCACCGTCGTGGACTTCTGGCGCCGGCTCACCCTGGCACATCGTGGTGACGGCACACTCGACTACAAGGACGCCGGATTCACCAACCGGTACCTGTCGACGGCCGTCGTCGACGAGCTGGTCGGCGCGGCAACGGTGTTGGATGCGACCACCGCGAAGAGCCTCAAGCGGCTGAACGCCACGGTGTCGGGATACTCGTTCCTGTATTTCTGTGATTCACGGGTCGGCATCTGCGACTCCGGTCCGTATCCGCGGCCGACGGGAAACCGGCAGACGATCGTGCGGGATTATCTCTCCCTCGGTCCCGGTGCATGGGCGTATCCGTGGGCGGACGATCTGGACCCGCCCTACACCGGATTGACGATGGTCCTGACGTTCGACCGCTCGAAGTTCACCGAGTTCGAAATCAACGACTGGGGAACCACGTTCACCGAACCGGATCAACTTCTCGCCGTCGTCGACGAAGCTGCCGTGTACGGGTATCGCGCCGACGGCACCCGTGAGCTGATCGCGCCGGAAGACTGGCCGGGTGTTGCGGCGGATCTCAGCCGATGCCACATGGGCCTGTATCAGAAATTCGCCACCATGGACCGGAGCGACCGAATCATGGCCGCCACCACCATGTACACCTCGGGGCTTCGCCCCTTTGCCGCCGAGGCCGGGGTGACGGATCAGGTCGACTGGGCGATGTCGCCGAAGACGCTTGCGTTTTATCCCGATCCGTTCGACGACGACGACCGGGCCGCGGCCGTATTCGGAGGTGCCCTGGTGGCACACGATAGGCCCGGATCCTTCTCACCTATTCGCTGAACCATTCGAGAGGAGGCGCTCCCATGCGCCAATCGATGCAGAAACTCATTCACGCCGACGAGCTGTTGTGTCATCAGACGCCCGAAACCTTCGCCACCATCAGCCATGCCGACACGTCCTGGACAGAGAAGCTCTGGTCTTCGCTCTTCGCTCGTGACGGGTCCATCCAGGTCGATATCGGTCTCGGGAAATACCACAACCGGAACGTGATGGACATGTTCGCCGGCGTCTCGCGGGGGAAGGAGCAGCTGACGGTTCGAGCCAGTCGCCAACTCGATCTCGACGGCGAGCGGATCGGCGTGGGGCCCTTGGACTACGAGGTCATCGAGCCGCTCCGTCAGGTGCGCTGGGTCCTGCAGGAGAACGACGTGGTCCCACTGCGATTCGACCTCACCGTCACCGGAGTGCTGCCGCCGTTCCTCGAACAGAAGGATGCCCAGCGTGAGCCGCAGGGCTTCCGGGTGCAGTCCGACCTCCTCCGGTACCACCAGGCATCGACGGTCAGCGGTGAGATCTGGCTCGACGGCGAGCGCATCGAGGTCCGCGACGAGGAGTGGTTCGGCTTCCGCGACCACTCCTGGGGAGTGCGGATGGACGTCGGCGAGCCCGCACCGGATGTCTTCAAACCTCAGCGGCTCGATGGCGACTTCATTCTCACCTGGAGTCCGATGTGGATGCAGCGTCCCGACGGGTCCAGCTACGAGATCCACCACTACCTGCAATGGGTCGACGGTGCGGTGACCTACTTCTCGGGCTTCGAGAATCTTCCCGACGGAACCCAGCGCCCGCTGCAAGGATTGAGAGACGACCTCAAGTACGACCCCGACAACAGGCGACTCCTCGGTGGGACGCTGACCTTCGATGCGGGGTGGGGCGAGACGCGCACCCTCGAGATCGAACCGGTCAGTGACACCGGGTTCCACCTCGGCACGGGACTGTACTTCGGGTTCAAGGGCCAGCGGCACGGGCAATGGCAGGGCCCCGAACACCTCGACGGTGAACGATACGCGGACGTCTCCGATTCCGATACCGCACGCGAGGTACACCAGTTGCGGGACTGCGTGATCCGCTGCCGCGAAGGCGACGCCGTCGGGTACGGCATCTTCGAGTCGATGGTGATCGGTGAGCATCCCCGCTACGGGCTGACGAAGGAGACGTCCTTCCTCTGACCGGAGCGTGACGGGGCCGCGGACGAACAGTCCGCGGCCCCTTTCTCATATCCGCTGCGCCCGTGCCAGCAGCGCCAGTTCCATCCGGGACTGGCAGCCGGTGGTCGTGAGGATTCGGGTGACGTACTTCTTCACGCTGTCCTCGGCCAGGGAGAGGATCTCGGCGATCTGCGCATTCGACAATCCGTCGGCGACGAGCCGGACGACCTGCCGCTGCCGCACGGAGAGCCGCGCAAGGGCGGCCTGCGACTTCGACGCGGGCAGGCCGCGAGCCATGGCCGACATCTGCTGGCTCAGCAGGCGCAGCGTGGCCGCCTCGGAGGCGCCGATCTTGCCGGGTTCCGGGTCGAACATCCCCAGCAGTGCCGTGTGTCCCGCGCTCAGCTCCAGGCGCAATGCGGCAGCGGTCTGCATGCGCCACGTGGAGGAGAGGAAGTATCTGACGTAGGCGTCGGCCGCCGCCGGCAACTGGCCCATCGCCTGCAGTTCGTCCAAAGACGACACCCCGCTGGAGACGAGTTGCCGCATCGCCGCCGGCGTGCCGAAGATGTCGTAGCGGGCCCACCGGTCCTGGTACTCGGGCAGCATCTTGGCGGTCTTGCCCGCCGTCAGGGGTGCCGAGTCCTCGAAGACGGTGTGGAAGGTCGCGCCGGCGAAGAACGAGACGTGTCTCAGGGCGAAGTGCTCACTGATCGCCTCGACGGCCCGTTCCTTGAAGTCGGGAAGGCAGGCCGCACCGGAGCACTGTTCGAGGATGTCGAAGGCGCGCTCGTAGTCGGCCTTGCTCAGGTTGGCTCGGAACGGGGAGCGGTTTCGGGACGAGGACTTTGCACTCGGCGTTGTCCCGGAAGTGTCCCCCAACGTGGACTGGGTCACACCACGGAGCGTAACTAGTTTTAGGTCACAACGCCAAGAAGCCGGAGAAAAAATACCAGGTAGCCACCTGTTTCCGGCCGCGTCGGCGGCTGCGTCCGTCCCGAGGAAACGTGAGGTGACATGTCCGACTCCGTGGTTACGCCCCCGAAATGGGGATCGACCGAGATGCTCCCATTGCCGGGCCGCTTCAACACCGCTGTGCGGTCGTTGGCGGCACAACGATTCTCCGCCACCGGCGAGCGGTGGAAAGACAGCGTGTTCGAACGTCAGTTCGAGATCTTCTCGGTGGAGGATGCGCGAGCGATCGAGCAGGAGGCCCTGGATTCCGGGTACCGGTTCGAGTACTCCGCGACGGTCTCGCTCGAATCCGAGCCGCACAAGTACAAGCGAACCGACCGAGAGGCGCGGGAGTTCTCGGAAGACCGGGACTCTGACGGTCGCCGTCACGTGGGTATCGGCGACAACGTGATCAAGAAGTCCCAGACGGTCATCGGGCCGGTCGCGTTGATCTCCGCCGTCGAGCAGGTCATGGAATTCCTCACCGACGGCATCCCGCCCGGCACGATCGCCGTGATCGACGACTCGGGCGGCACCTTGACCGCACCGATCATCGAGGGGTTCGCCGGCGTCATCTGCCTCGGCGGCACCGTGCGCTCGCACCTGGGCATCCTCGCCCGTGAGTACGACGTCCCCACACTGATGAACTGCAAGATCAACGACCTGAAGAACGGCGACCTGGTCGAACTCGAAGTGACCGCGGCGCCCCCGGCAGCGGATGCCTACGAGACGGGCGACACCGGGCATGCCCGGATCTGGCTGATCGAAAGCGAGAGCTGAGACCATGGCGAATCTGAACTACCGGACCCTGCTGGAGACCAACAACTACCTCCGGAGTCTGTCCGACACCACCTACTGGCTGTGCATCACGCGCACGGTGCAGGAGTCGAAGCTGTTCCCGATGAACCCGTACATGCTGGTGAGCTATCTCAACAGCTTCTACCGGCTGCCGACCCTACTGCGCGAGATCGACGCGGCGACCCCCGCCGAGGAACTCGGAGACCGCGCCCGCGAGGTCAGCCTCAAGGTGGACACGGTCAACGCGGCGTGGGGCATGCCCGCGTTCTACCTCATCGGCCGCGAAATGCTGATGAACTGGGGGCTCCTGCGGCCCACCGACGCGGTCGACGACGTCGTCGACGTGCTCGACTTCTCCCGGCGGTTCAATCTGGCCTACCACCGCAACGACGGACACCTGACGAACAAGGAATTCGGCGACCGCAGCCAGTTCCTGCCCGAACGCACCCTGCAGGTGTTCGAGTCCGACCTGCACGGTGTGGTGCCCGGTGACCGGCTGCACACCGCCGCAACCAAACTCGTCGCCCAACTGTCCCAATACGCGTTCCTCGCGCACTGCGAGTGCCGCATCGGCCTGCACAACAGCGGCCCCTACGACTTCGGCAACAACCGGCAGATGATCATGCGGGACTTCTTCGACCTCACCGAAGGCGACTACCCGTGGCTCGACGGCATCGCCACCCAGTTGCCGTTCAACAACCTCACGATCCCGATCGTCTTCAAGGGAACCAACTTCCACTTGATGGACGACTGGGCGTCCTTCGAGGCCGAACCCGGATACAACGCCGCCAACATCGAAGCGGTCGGGATGTACACCTCGGACGCGTTGACCGACGGATACATTCCGGTCGGCATGGACGACGCCGACACCCTGGCCGACACCATGGAGCAGTACCGGGAGATCCTCAACGAGGCGACCACCGACCTGTGGAAGCGGATCGCGACCTGGTCACGCGAGCAGATGATCGACGCCGGCGCCCTGGTCTACTCCTCGGTCGGCAAGGACTTCGCTCATCTCGCCGGAACCTACCGGCAGGACGACTGGTTCCAGGTCGACGAACGAGTGCAGCGGTTCAAGCCCCTGCTCAACGACGAATACGGACGCGACAACCTCGGCGAGATGGTGGGCCTGCTGGGATTGCCCCACCAGACGAGCAACGAGTACACCATGGCCCGCTACTCCGACCTGAACCGCAACATGCTCACCGGCATCCCCTACTCGGTGCTCACCGACGACGACTACGCACCGACCGCGGGTGACCGGTTCACCGGCTCGTCGAGCCTGCCCGGCAAGACCGGTGTGTGGACCACCAGCGCCGGGCGCATCGACATCGACGACTACAACACGCGCGCACGGGGATTCACTCCCGCCGTCCTCGACGGCGGCAACCGCTACCTCGACGAGGAATGGGTGAAGTGGAACCACGGGACCCCGCAGGCGGACGAGCTGTACCGCCTCGCGCAGCGCGGCTCCCGAAACCTGGAGGGTCGCGGCTCCGGGCTGCGTCGCGCCGACCTGCCCGCCGCGAGCGAGACGAAGGAATGACGATGCAGATCGGTGACCTGATCCGCCGCGCCGGGCGGCAGTTCGGTTCCGCCCCCGCGTTGATCGACGGCGACCGGGTGGTGAGCTTCGCCGAGTTCGACGCACTCACCGACCGGCTCGGCCACGCGCTGCTGGCCCGCGGTCTCGACGCCGGTGACCGCGTCGCGGTCCTGATGCCGAACGGGATCGACGGTGTCGTCGTCTACTACGCCCTCGCGAAGGCCGGGCTGGTCCGGGTGCCGCTGAACGTCCGAGAGACCGCGCACGAGCACGCCTACAAGGTCGAGGATTCGCAGGCACGAGCGCTGGTCTACGCCGGGGAACCACCCGCACGGGTCGAGGTGATGATCACCGCCGACGAGCTGGCGGGCCTCATCGCCGGCGCCGCCGAGGGCCCCTGCGACGTGCGGCGTGACCAGGACGAACCGCTGCGGTTGGCCTACACCGGCGGCACGACCGGCAAGCCCAAGGCGGTGGTCCTCACCACGCGCAGCGAGCTCGCCGAAGTGGCGAACTTCCTGGTCGACCTGCTGCCCAACCTGCGACCGGACTCGGTGATGCTGCACGCAGCACCGATCACCCACGGCAGCGGCGCGTTCTTCCTGCCGCACCTGGTCAAGGGCGCCCCGAACGTCATCGTGTCGAAGTTCTCGCCCGGCGCGTTCCTCGAGGCCGCGCAGAAGTACCGGGCCACGTCGACGTTCATGGTGCCGACGATGATCGCGATGCTGCTCGAGGATCCCGCCACGGCAACCGCGGATCTCGCCCTCGAGCGCTTGTGCTACGGCGGAGCCCCGATCGCGACCAGCGTGCTCCAACGCGGAATCGACCTCCTCGGACCGGTTTTCGCGCAGCTCTACGGTCAGGCGGAGGCCCCGCTGGCGATCACCTGCCTGCAGCCGTGGGAGCACACACCGGAACGACTGACCTCCGCCGGTAAGCCCTACACCTTCGTCGAGGTGCAGGTCCGGGCCGCCGACGGCACCGTGCTCGGACCGGACGAGGTCGGGGAGGTCCTGACCCGGGGGCCGCACACGATGAGCCGGTACTGGCGTCGCCCGGACGCCACCGCCGAGACGATCGAACCGGACGGTTGGCTGCACACCGGCGACATCGGACGCTGGGACGACGACGGGTACCTGCACCTGCTCGACCGCAGGCACGACGTCATCATCTCGGGCGGCTTCAACGTCTACCCCCGCGAGGTCGAAGATGCCCTGCTGACACACCCCGCGGTCGTCGAGGCCGCCGTCGTGGGCCTGCCCGACGAGAAGTGGGGCGAACGGGTCGCCGCCGCTGTCGTCACCCGCTCCACCGCCGAGCCCGACGAGATCCTCGAGTTCTGCGCCGATCGACTCGCCGGTTTCAAACGGCCTCGTTCCCTGGAGATCTGGCCGAACATCCCCACCAGTCCGGTCGGGAAATCCCTGCGCCGCGAAGTGCGCGACCGCATGGTCGCCGCGCAGGTGTGACCCCGACACCGAAAGGACCCATCATGCTCGACCCCAACGAACTCACCGTTCACACCCTGACCCTGCGTCAGCTCGGATCCGCCGAGCAGCTCGCCGAAATCAACGCCCTCCCGATCGCCGACGTCGAGGCGGCGCTGGAGAAGGCCGTCGCGGACGGCGCGGTGATGGCCGCACGCGGCAACTACATGATCACCCCGGCCGGCCGCGAGTTCCTCGACGACGTGTACGCCCGCGCCTTCGCCGGTCTGCGCGCGGACCCGGCCGTCACCGACGCGATGGACTCCTTCGAGACCGGCGTCAACAAGCAGGTCCTCACCCTGACCACCGATTGGCAGACCATCGAGGTCGACGGCGCCCGCGTCAGCAACGATCACGCCGACGCCGACTACGACGCCAAGATCGTCGAGAAGCTCGGCCGCGTGCACGAGAAGACCCAGAAGGTCCTGCAGCCCCTGGCCCAGCAGAACCCGCTGGTCGATCGATTCCTCGACCGGATAGGCGCGGCGCTGATCCGCGCAGAGGGTGGCGAGACCGACTACGTCAGCGGCGTCCGCGTCGACTCCGTCCACACCGTGTGGTTCCAGATGCACGAACACATCCTCCGCCTCACCGGACGGGAGCGCCCCGAATGAGCACCGCGACGAGTTTGCGCTGGCTGATCATCCCCGACGAGAACGCCGCCGAGCCGAGCCGCGATCTGGTCGGCGGGAAGGCATGGAGCCTGTGGCGGATGCGGTCACTGGGCCTGCGGGTGCCACCGGCGTTCGTCGTCACCACCGCGGCCTGCGAGGCCTATTTCGCCGACGGCGGCCTGCCGGAGGGCCTCGCAGACGAACTGATCACCGGAATCCGGTTGCTGGAAAGGCAACTTGGCCGCACGTTCGGTGGCACCGAACGCCCGCTGCTGGTGTCGGTCCGCTCCGGCGCCGCGATCAGCATGCCCGGCATGATGGACACCATCCTCGACCTCGGCTGCAACGACGAGGTCGAGGCCGCCCTGGCCGCAGAAAGCGGCGACCGCGACTTCGCCGCCGAGGTGCATCGCCGCTTCACCGGCTTCTACGGCCGTCTCGTACTCGGCTGCACCGAGGAACTCGAAGACCTGGCCGATACAGCGTCGGTCCGGGCGGCGATCTCCTCCGATGTCGGTGAGACCGTGCCGGCCGACCCGTGGGAACAATTGCGCGCCGCCGTCGCCTCGGTCTTCCAGTCGAGCCGGTCCCGGCGTGCCCTCGCCTACCGCAAGCACTACGGCATCCCCGACGACCTCGGCACCGCGGTCACCATCCAGGCGATGGTGTTCGGCAACCTCGACGACGACTCCGGCACCGGGGTTCTGTTCACCCGTAACCCGGTCGACGGCGCCCGCGAACCGTACGGCGAATACCTGCAGCGCGGGCAGGGCGAGGACGTCGTGTCCGGCCGGATCACCCCGAAACCCCTGACCGACCTGGAAGAGCGCTGGCCGGCCGTGCACGCCGAATTGCTCGACGCCGCCGAGCAACTCGACCGGGAGGGCCGCGACGCGCAGGACGTCGAGTTCACCGTGCAGAGTGGCGAACTGTTCCTGCTGCAATCCCGGCCGGCGAAGCGCACCGCCCGTGCCGCCGTGCGGATCGCCGTCGAACTCGTCGACGAGGGTGTTCTCGAACCGGGGGAGGCCCTGTCCCGGGTCACCGCAGAGCAGATCCGAACTCTGCTGCGCCCGGAGATCGCACCCGGCGCCGCCGACACCGCTGAGGTACTGGTGACCGGTGTGGCCGCCAGCCCGGGCGTCGCCACCGGTGTGGTCGTGGACACTCCCGAAGCGGCACAGGCGAACCCAGGAAGCATTCTGGTGCGCAAGTCGACCAGCCCGGACGACGTCCACGGCATGATCGCGGCCGCCGCGGTGGTCACCGAGCAGGGCGGCGCAACCTCACACGCCGCCGTCGTCAGCCGCGCCCTCGACACCCCCTGTGTCGTCGGCTGCGGCACCGACACCGTGGCAGGCCTGGTCGGCCGCACCGTCACCGTGGACGCGACCACCGGCCGGGTCTACGCCGGCGCGCTGCCGACCTCAGCGGTCGACGAGAGCGAGGACGAGGATCTGCGTCGCCTCACCGGCTGGGCCGAGAGGGTCACCTCGCTGCAGGTCGGCCCCGACGTCGCCGTCGAACCGATCTTCGACGCGGACACCGTCGCCGCCGAGGACCTCGGCGAGCAGCTGCCCGACATCCCTGACGGCACCAAAACCGTACGCGGAGCCGTGTTCTGCGCCCCCGACGGCGTGCGCGCTGCCCTGGACGCCGGTGCCGAAGCAATTGTCACCACCCATCGGCTGCCAGTGTTGCTCGCAGCCATCGCACACCAGAGGAGCACGTCATGACCACGGCGGATCGTGTGACCCATCGCGAGGTGCAGGAGATTCTCCGTACCTTCAAAGAGTCGGGATGGGCTTCGATGACCCTCGAACTCGACGGTATTCGCGTCACCGTCGGCAAGGACGGCCCCCCGGCACCGGCTCCGACCGCTGTGGCTCCGACCGCGGTGGCTCCATCCGCGCCGGCGGCTCCTGCTCCTGTGTCAGCGTCGTCTGCTCCTGCCCCTGTGGCAGCGTCGTCTGCGGCCGCGCCTGCCCCGGCCGCGCCTGCCGTCGACACCACCGGCTGCATCGAGGTGCGAGCCCAGACCGTCGGCGCCTTCTGGGTGGCCCCCGGCCCCGGCGAGCCGCCGTTCGTCCAGGTCGGGCAGACCGTCGAGGCCGGGCAGCAGATCGCCATCGTCGAGGTCATGAAGTTGATGAACCCCGTGGTCACTCCGCACGGCGGAGAGATCGTGCAGATCTGTGCCACCAATGCGGACCTGGTCGAATTCGATCAGGTGCTGTTCCTGATCAGGCCGACCGATGGCTAGCCCGGCGACCCTGTCCACCGAGTCACCGCGCCGCACGCCGCTGCGGCGGGTCCTGGTCGCCAACCGCGGGGAGATCGCGGTCCGCGTGATCAAGGCCTGCCGCGCCCTCGGCATCGAAACGGTGGCCGTGACCTCGACCGTCGATCGCGACGGACTCGCCGCCCGGATGGCCGACCGCGCCGTGTGCATCGGTCCCGCCCCGGCATCGCAGAGCTACCTGGCGATCCCCGCGGTGCTCACCGCCGCCCTCGGGGCCGGGTGCGACGCCGTGCACCCCGGCTACGGATTTCTGTCGGAGAACCCGGAATTCGCCGCCGCCTGCGTCGCCGAGGGACTCACCTTCGTCGGTCCGCGGCCGGAAGCGGTCGCCGAGGCCGGCGACAAGGCCCGCGCCCGTGAACTCGCCCGCTCGGCCGGCATCCCCGTGCTGTCGGGATCGCCGGTGATCGACTCCACCGAGGCCGCGGTCGCTGCGGCCGCCGAGCTGGGTTATCCAGTGCTGGTCAAGGCCGCCGCCGGCGGCGGCGGGCGGGGAATGTCGGTGGTCGAGAACGAATCCGAGCTGAGGGCCCGCTGGTCGTCGGCTGCGGCCGAGGCGCAGTCGGCGTTCGGCGACGGACGACTGTACGTCGAGCGATTCATCCGCAACGCCCGCCACATCGAAGTCCAGGTGCTCGGGGACAAACACGGCAACGTCATCCACCTCGGTGAGCGCGACTGCACCCTGCAACGTCGTCACCAGAAGGTCGTCGAGGAATCGCCGGCACCCAACCTGCCCGAGAGGATTCGTCAGGACATCCGACGCAGCGGGGTTCTGTTCGCCGAGGCGCTCGGGCTCGACAGCGCCGGGACCGTCGAATTCATCTACGACGCAGACTCCCACGAGTTCGCGTTCCTCGAGTTCAACGCCCGAATCCAGGTCGAGCACCCGGTGACCGAGATGGTCACCGGCGTCGACCTGGTCGCCGAGCAGTTGCGTTCGGCGGCAGGGGAGCCGCTGCGGTTCACCCAGGACGACATCGACCTGACCGGGCACGCCATCGAGGTCCGCATTACCACCGAGGACCCGGCCCGCGGTTTCATCCCCAATCCGGGCACGGTGCAGAGCTGGGATCCCCCGGAGGGCGAGGGCATTCGCGTCGACAGTCACTGCGAACCCGGCTACGTCGTCACCCCCTACTACGACTCCCTGCTCGCCAAGATCGTGGCACATGGACCCGACCGGGACGTCGCAGCGGACCGGATGGTCGCTGCCCTGGGCCGCCTCGGGGTGACCGGAGTTCCCACCACCGCCGATTTCGCCCGGGTGGCACTGGATCATCCGGACTTCCGGGCCGGCACCGTCACCACCGACTGGATTGCCTCTCGGGGCCTCCCCGACTATCTGGAGAAGATCTCATGAGTTTCCTCGACAGTGCCCCGCGCAACGCCGACGGCAGCCGGCGCAAGATCGACATCGTCGACCAGACCCTCCGCGACGGCCCCCAGAGCTGGTGGGGCATGCGGCTACGCAAAGACATGGGCCTGCCCATGGCGTCCGAGCTGGACCGCACCGGCTTTCACACCATCGACCTCGCCGGCAGTTCGATCTTCGAGGTGCTCGTGCGGCACTGCAAGGAAGATCCCTGGGAGCAGTTGATCTCGCTGTCGAAGTCGATGCCCGAGACGACGGTCCGGGCAGGAACCCGCAGCAACGGCATCGTCACGTTCGGCCTCACCGCCGACAGCGTGATGGACCTGTGGGTGCAGCGACTCAGCGCTCACGGCGTCGGCAGCTTCTGGATCTACGACGGACTGTTCAACATCGACAAGATCGGCCGCCTCGTCAAGACCGTGCAGGCCGAGGGTGGTCAGGCGCTGCCGTGCATCCTCTACGCCGACACGCCTTACCACACCGACGATTACTACGCCGCCCGCACACGGGAGCTGGTCGCGACCGGTGCGGACGGTATCGAACTCGAGGATGCGGCCGGGCTGCTGACCCCCGAGCGCACTCGCTCGCTCATTGCGGCCATCAAAGGTGCGGCCGGAAACCTGCCGGTGGAGGTCCATTTTCACAGCAACAACGCGCTCGCGCCGCTGAACTACCTCGAAGCCGTCCTTGCCGGCGCAGATCGTGTGCACACGGCAAGCCGCCCGCTCGCGGCGGGGGTGTCGCTGCCCTCGACCGAGAACACGGTGGCGAACCTGCGCTACGCAGGCTTCGACGTCGACATCGACGAGTCCCGTTTCGCCGCAGTCGAACAGCACCTGCTGCGCGTCGCGGAGTACGAGGACCTGCCGGTCGGCCAGCCGGCCGAGTACTCCCTGTTCCAGTACCGGCACCAGCTTCCCGGCGGAATGGCGGGCACGTTCAAGGCGCAGCTACGCGACCGCGGCATGGAAGATCGTTTCGAAGAGGTCCTCGACGAGATGTCCCGGGTGCGAGAAGAACTCGGCTACCCCGTCATGGCCACCCCGTTCTCGCAGCTGGTCGGCACGCAGGCGGTGCTGAACGTGGTGACGGGATCCCGGTATTCCGTGGTTCCCGACGAGGTGATGATCTATTCGCAAGGCTTCTACGGCAAACCCGTCGCCCCGATGGATCCGAATGTGTACGACACCATCATGAGCTCGCCCAAGGCGAAGAGCTACGAGAACTGGGAGCCTCCGCAGCCGAGCCTGGGCGAACTGCGGAAGAAGTTCGGCGAGTCGATCAGCGACGACGAGTTGCTCCTGCGACTGCTCGTCCCGGCGAACGACATCGACGTCATGCGCGCGACCCCGCAACGCAACCGCGACTTCGCCCCGACCAGCAAGCAGATGAAGTACATCCGTGAACTCGTCGAGACGTCCGTGGGTGCCTACCTGCACATCGAGGCCGACGACTTCTCGCTGACTCTGGAAGGCGATCACCGATGAGCGAGCTGGGGGTGGGGCGGCCGACCAAGCGCCGGGCCGGTTCCGCCGTCGGGGGACTGCCCGTCGCCGACTCGCGGCCGGTTCTCGACGGTGATGCCGTGCTGGGCTCCCGGTGCACGGTGTGCCGGTACCCGACCGCGCAACAGCATCTGCCGTGGTGCCCGGTGTGCTACGCCGCCACCGAACCGGCCCGCTTCGCCCGCACGGGCAAGACCTGGTCATCCACCGTGGTTGCGATTCCCGTGGGCACCCGCCGGCCACCGTTCGGGCTGGCGTACGTCGATCTCGACGACGGCCCGAGGGTACTCGTTCACCTCGGCGAACCCGCGGTACTCGGGCTCGGTACTCGCGTCGAGATCACCGGAACGGACGACGGCGACCTCGTCGCCACTACGGAGGTGCAGCGATGAACCAGGCCATGTTGTGGGGCGTCGGGACCTCGTCCTACGGCCGATTCCCCGACCAGCGAGTCGAGTCACTCGCCTGGACTGCGGTCGCCGAGGCGGTCCAGGACGCCGGCATCCGGCCCGACGCGATCGATGCGATCATCGTGGGGTCGGTGTTCGGCCCGCCCGGTGTGGCCACCCGCATCCAACGCGGACTCGGCATTCCCTCCGTGCCCATGTGGACCGTCGAGAATGCCTGCGCCAGTGGCACCGCCGCCTACCACGAAGCAGTGGAGGCCGTGCGGCACGGTCGATTCACATGCGTTCTGGTCCTCGGGGTCGATCAGATGTCGACCCTGTTCTCCGGGGCCATCGTGCCGGAGGCGACCGACCCGGAAGGCGCTGCATCGCTGCCGTTGCCGGGGCTCTACGCCCTGCAGGCGCAGCGGTACGTCGGCGAATTCGGTGTCACTCCGGAACAACTCGCGGCCATCGCGGTCAAGAACAAGACCAACGGGATGGACAACCCCCGTGCCCAACTGCGGGACACGGTGCCCACGGTTCAGGAGGTGCTCGACTCCCGCATGATCGCCGAACCGTTGACGTTCCTGCAGTGCTGCCCGACCAGCGACGGGGCCGGCGCCGCCATCGTCGGCGGCGACCGCGGCAACCGCAACGACCTGCGGATCGAGGCCTCGGCGATGGTCTCCGGTGCCCTGTGGGACCAGCGCAGCGAGGACGTCTGGGGATTTGCCAGCGTCGCCCGCGCCGCCGAGAAGGCCTTCGCGCAGGCCGATCGCACCCCGCAGGAGATCGACGTGCTCGAGGTGCACGACGCCTTCACCATCGGCGAGATCATCACCCTCGAAGCACTCGGCATCGCACCCCGCGGCAAGGGTGCCGAACTCGCCCCCTCCGGCCACACCACGCGCGGCGGTGCGCAACCGGTCAACCCGAGCGGGGGCCTGCTCTCACGCGGGCATCCGCTCGGCGCAACCGGAATGGCGCAGCTCGCCGAAATCGCCTGGCAACTGCGCGGGCAGGCCGGACCGCGGCAGGTAGACCGGCACCGTGTCGGCCTCGTCGAGACGATGGGTGGGGGAGCGGCCGGAATGGACGGCAACGCCTGCGTCGTCACCATCCTGTCCACACAGTCATGACCACGACCTACGCAGGGCTTCTCGGCTTCCGGGACGTCGGCGGACTGCGCACCCGGGACGGCGGCCGCGTCCGGTCGGGAGTGCTCTTCCGCAGCGGGACACCGCAGTTCCTGGACGAGGCGTCGGGGCGGGCTCTGATCGCAGACACCGGGATCCGGGCGACCATCGATCTGCGGCTGCCTCACGAGGTCGCGGTGGAGGGGCGAGGACCTCTCGACGCGTTGGGGGTTCGCCATTTCCCCCACCCGTTCAGCATCGGGGACCGCGTGGCCGAGGACTCGGCGGTTGCCCCGATGGACGGCGACGATCCGCTGGTCACCCGCTATCTCACATACCTGTCCGAGGACGCCGCCGGGGTCGTCTCCCTGACCACACGGCTTCTGGAACCCGCCGTTCTCCCGGTCCTGGTGCACTGCACCGTCGGCAAGGACCGGACCGGCGTGGCCATTGCACTGCTCCTCGACGCCATCGGGGTGCTCCGCGAGGACATCGCCGCCGACTACGCCGCCGCCCCCGACGACGTCGCTGCCTCCATGCGGCGTCTGCGGCAGATGACGTCGTACGGCCCCGCCGCCGACCTCTACCCACCGGAGGCATGGACGGCGCCTGCGGATGCGATGGAACGGTTCCTCGACAACGTCGACCGGCGGTACGGCGGAACCCATAACCTTCTCCAGGACAACGGCATAGGGCCGGAGGAAGTCCGCCGACTGACCGAACTGCTCCTCACCCACGAGGACGCAACGAAGAAAGTGAGCGCCGCATGCGAGTAACTGAAACCTACGTCATCCGGGCAACACCCGATGCCGTGTGGAAAATCGGCGGAGACACCGCGAACGTCGCGGACTGGATCCCCGCGCTGGAAAAGTCCCACCAACACGGTGACCTGCGGTACGCGACCTTCGCCAACGACGGAGGCGAAGCGACGGAGCGGATCGTCCACCACGACGATCCGCAGCGAAGCTACACCTACGAATACGTCTCCGGGCCCCTGCCCCTGTCGTTCTATTCCTCGAACTTCACCGTCAACCCCCATCCCGAGGGCGCCGAAGTCGTGTGGAGTGCCGAGTTCGCATCCACGTCCCCCGAGAGTGAATCCGAACTCGCAGCGGCGATCACAGGCATCTACCGGTCCGCGTTGATCGAATTGGCCAACCGCACAGAAACCCTGGACGCGAACTAGGCAGGGCCCAGGCCCACCCGCATCTCACGACCTCGCTTCGGCGGCAGGTCCGCGCGGGTCCGCCCGCAGCTGCCACCACTCGATCTTCCGAACCAAGAATCAGAGTGATCCAATCCGATTCGACGGCAATTATTCTCGGGTCTGCCGATGCGATCCACGGTTTCCCTGTCGCCGACAGCAGCGGTTCCTGGATCTCGCACCGCGCGTCGGTGACCGACGAGGAGCTCGCCATGCAATCGTGCCCGTCAGCACGATCCTCGGCGACTCGCATCACTCCTGTCGAGTCGCCCGGTCGACATCGTAGTTCGCATTCCGCCTTCGGTATCTCCGGTAGTCGCGATGGAAATGGGCTCACGTCCCGAAGAACATAGTATGGATCGATTGTTTGTGTCAACTGATCCACATGCTTTCTCCTCGGTAGAGGGTTCGAAATCTGGCAAACCGAAATGGCATTCAGGTTTCGAGAGATGCGTTGATGATTCAATAGACTACGCGACTCTTGCCAAGACTTGCTGTCTAGTTTACGGTCTTGTGACCGGCGGCACAGTCCGAGGGATCAACACGTTCCGGGAACTCCGTCAGCCCTTCATACGGAGCCTCCCGACCTCAGAAGGAGAATCAAGTGAGCACCACCGAACACAAGACGGGCTTTCGTCGAAACGCCCGCATCGCAGGACTGGGTGCCGCGGCGGCGGTGGCCCTCTGCGCGATCGCCAATGGCGTGGCGAGTGCCGACACCTTCATTCCACTTCCTGACGGATCCAAGGCTGGTCCGAACGCGACGGTGACGCGGACGGCGGAGAGTGCGTTGGTGTCGCCGTCACTGGCGGCCAATGGTGCAGGCCGCACGGCCTGGGTATCGGGAACTGTGACCGTGGATGTCACGGGCTTGAAGGAAGTTGCCGAGGTTCCCAGTGCAAACGGAACTCCGAACACGGCTGGAACATACAACGGAACGAACGGATCGACTACACACGGAGTTTCGAGAGTGTCGACCGGCTATATCGTGGGGTGTCAGGTGGACGTCACAGGTCTGTCGGCCACCCCATCGTTCAGTCTGGGAATGGATTCGCTGTCGACATCGGCTGGTCTCACAATTCCGCTGAACTCCGGCGAAGTAAAGTACGTTCCGGTAACGGCAAAGGACATCCCGAAGGACGGTGTGTACACGTTGCAGTACCACGACGCCGAACTCCAGGTCCAGAACTGTGGCGGTTTCGCGCAAGCGCGTTCGTACACGGTCATGGAGATCGTGGGCAACGACTACTCGAAGACCGTTCTGTACGGAGCCCCGTTCGGCATCGGCTGAAAACCGCGGTATCTTTCCTGTTCATTCTCGCGCGTGCGAGGTTTCACATCCCTGAGAGGGAACAATGATCAACAACCGTAAGAACGGCGTGCGCTTGGCCGCGGTCGGCGCCGCGGCAGCCGCGACCATGGGCTTCTTCTCCGTCGGTGCAGCGCAGGCTGATACGTTCGTTCCCCTGCCCGGTGGCTCGACCACACAGACGCTGGCCGACGGCACCGTCGTGACGGTGAACCTCACCGGCGAGAGTGCGAACATTTCGCCGTCGCTGGGCTCGACCCCGTTGCATCGAAACGTCTGGGTGTCGGGCAAGGCGTCCGTCAACCTTCAAGGCAATCCTGCGAAGACGGCCTATATCTATCCCGGGTACATCTTGGCCTGCCAGGTCGACTTCGGTGCCGGCGTGGGCGGCAACGCGGGGGCCTCCGTGACTCCCAGCCAACTTGCAACCGGAACTGCGTCGATTCCGGCCTCCGGCGGCGCGAACGGTGGTGTCACACTTGGTCCAGGCCAAGCCGTCGACACCGCCGTCCTCGACATCGAGATGGCCGACGCGTACGGATCGGAGATCCACTGGGGCGCTCACTATTTCCAGGGCGAAGCAGGTTCGGTCGCGTGGTCCGATTCGACCCTCGGTGTCAGCGGCTGCGCCGGCTACGCCCAGGCGCGGTCGTACGTGAAGGTCGAGGTCGAGACGGAGAGCGTCAAGAGCACGGTCACTCTGTGGGGGCAACCGTTCAGTATCGGGTAACTGGCACCCGCGTGGTGCGGGCCGGAGGACCGATGTCGATCGACTCTCGATTTCGAAGGCTTCTGGTCCGCACTGCCGGGGTTTCCACCAGCCGAAGCGATACTCCCGGTCGAGGAGGGTCACTTCAACCGGAGCTGAATCCTTTCGGGCCCTCGGGTCGCTGCAGCGGATCCCGAGTAGGTCGGTGACTCGGCGAGGTGTGCGTCCGGGAACGAAGTCGCCAATACCTGCAGGGCCTCGGTCATCTCGGTGCGTGCAAGGCCATGGCCGAGGCAGAGTCGGTGTCCGCGCCCGAACGGCAGATGCTGTGCAGCATCGGCCAGCGTGGTGTCGAGGGTGTGGAGTGCTTCGTCTATCTCCTCCTCGTGCGGTCCGATAGCGTTGTGCGAGAGGCGGGCAAGGCTCAATGTCCATGCCTTGAACAGTGGAATGTCGACGCGCACACCGAACAGTCGGCAGACGACCTCGATCTATACGCACTGTTGAAGTCGGTGACCAGATCGATTTCGCCGCGCAGCGTGTGGGCGCCGAGCAGCCTCGCGGCGCAGCCCCGCATGGTTGGCCGAAGTTGCTTCACCCGTGCCCCAGGAAGGCCCGTTGCAGAGTTTCGACCGGGTGGGTCCGAGTCGTCATCGCCGTCCTTCCGGTGGGGAATATCCCTTCCTCATGCCAGCGCTCGGAGGCGCGGTGCCAGGTCACGTTCGAAGAGGTTCAGAAAGCGCCGCTGATCGTGCCCAGGCGCGTGGAACACAAGGTGATTCAGCCCTGCGTCGAGATACTGCCGGATCTGATCGACTGCATCGTCCGGATCCGAGGCGACGATCCAGCGCTTGGTGACCTGTTCGATGGGGAGGGCATCTGCTGCTGCTTCCATCTCGATCGGATCGTCGATGCTGTGCTTCTGTTCCGGAGTCAGCGACAACGGTGCCCAGAAGCGGGTATTTTCGCGCGCGCTGGTCGGATCCGTGTCATACGACAGCTTGATCTCGATCATTCGATCGATCGACGTCGAATCGCGGTCCACCTTCTGTGCGCCTTCGGCAACTGCGGGTAGGAGTTTCTCCGTGTACAGGTCCATTCCCTTGCCCGAGGTGCAGATGAATCCGTCGCCGGCCCGACCGGCATAGCGCGCCACCATCGGACCGCCGGCAGCGATGTAGACAGGAATTCCATGTTTGGGAACGTCGTAGATCGACGCGCCCTTGGCGTGGTAGTACTCGCCGTCGAAATCGACACGCTCCCCACTCCAGAGGGCGCGCATCAGGTTCACCGACTCGCGGAGCCTGCCGAACCGTTCCTTGAATTCAGGCCACTCGCCGTGGAATCCCGTAGCGATCTCGTTGAGCGCCTCGCCAGTCCCCACACCGAGCATGATCCGGTCCGGGTAGAGGCAGCCCATCGTCGCGAATGCCTGCGCGATGACTGCGGGGTTGTACCGGAACGTGGGAGTGAGAACGGATGTGCCCAGCTGCACTCGCTTCGTTCGTTCGCCCACCGCAGTCATCCATGCGATCGAGAACGGGGCATGCCCGCCCGTGTGACGCCATGGTTGGAAATGGTCCGAGACCGTGACGCTGTCGAAGCCGTGCTCCTCGGCGGCAACACCGATCTCGACGAGCTCACGGGGGCCGAACTGCTCTGCAGATGCTTTGAGGCCAAGCTTCAAGTCCATGTCTCTCTCCTGACGTCGACGTATGGTCGGAACGATCGCGCGGGGTGCTCGAGAGCGGCGCGCGCTGTGATCTGCGGCATACAGTAGCAGCAATAAAGCAAGCGCATGCTTGGTAGTGCGAGCGGTCATTCTCGAGCTGCAAGGGCCTGTCGATTTTCCATTGGGCTTGACAGCTGTGACGCACCTCATAAGAATGCCCTGTAGCAAGCGCATGCTTGGTTTTGGATAGCCTGCCGTGATGGACCGTTGCCGTACCTCGGCGGATGGCTGGGCACGCCGTGAGAGAACGCACTCGGTCAGTCTGGTTGGGCCGGCGACACGTGAGAAGGAGGCAACCG
Source organism: Rhodococcus sp. USK10 (assembly GCF_019378875.1). Lineage (NCBI taxonomy): Bacteria > Bacillati > Actinomycetota > Actinomycetes > Mycobacteriales > Nocardiaceae > Rhodococcus > Rhodococcus sp. USK10. The sequence continues at coordinate 3,895,919 of NZ_CP076048.1, read as the reverse complement.
CCATGGGACGAGTAGCGGGGAAAGTTGCGTTCATCACCGGGGCGGCGCGCGGTCAGGGCCGCTCGCACGCGTTGCGTTTGGCGGAGGAGGGCGCCGACATCATCGCCGTCGACATCGTCCAGGACGTGGCGACCGTCCCGTACGAGGGTGCCTCGGCCGAGGATCTCGACGAAACAGTCGCCCTGGTGGAGAAGGCGGGTCGGCGGATCGTTGCACGGAAGGTCGATGTCCGCAATCAGGACGCCCTGGAGGACGCGGTCCGAAGTGGCGTTGCCGACCTCGGTCGGTTGGACGTTGTCGTGGCCAATGCAGGAATCTTCGGCACTCCCACGAGGGTGTGGGAGATGAGTGAAGCGCTGTGGCAGAACACGATCGACGTCAACCTCACCGGGGTCTTCCATGCGGTCAAAGCGACTGTTCCGCACCTTCTCCGGCAGGGCGACGGCGGCTCGATCATCGTCACCAGTTCCGCCGCGGGCCTCAAGGGTGTGCCGCACTACGGCAGCTACGCGGCGTCGAAGCACGGCGTAGTCGGTCTCGCGCGTTCGCTGGCGATGGAACTCGCCGAGCACAACATTCGGGTCAACTCCGTGCATCCCGGCAATGTCGACACCAAGATGATCATCAACGACACGACGTTCAAGGTGTTTTCCCCCGACAAGGAACACCCCACGAAGGACGACGTCCGCGCCGCGTTCATGTCGACTCTGATGATGCCGATTCCGTGGCTGGACGCGACGGACATCTCCAACGCGGTGCTGTGGCTTGCCTCGGACGAGGCACGATATGTCACCGGCGTCGCTCTGCCGGTCGACGCGGGAATGTCCGCCAAGTAGTCGCCGTTTGCGTCCAAGTACGACTTCTGTTCTGCCCGTATCGGTCCGACGGAAATTTCGAGTGGGCCGAATTTCGTTCAGGCTGCCGGCGTGTCTCGCGACCGTGACCAGTAACCTGCCTTCCCATGCCGGTTTCCGGCATCTCCACAACTTCGAGGAGTCCTTGCATGAGACTGCGAAATCCAGCCATCGCGGCATCAGCGTTGATGCTGTTGATGTCGGTGAGCTGCAGCGGTTCCACTGGCGACAGCACCGCAGCGGCGAGTGGGACGTGCACGAGTGACCGAGTCGGCGGGTCGATCACGCACGGCACGTTGCTGTCGCCCCGTGGACTCGATCCCGTCGGACAACCAGGGGCCGCCGGCAGTGGAGGGACGGAGGTCCAGGCACTTTTCGACACCCTGATGACGTACAACACCGTCACCCAGCAGTACGAACCCCAGGTTGCCCGGTCCCTCGAACCGAATGCCGACCACACGGTGTGGACGATGACCCTGCGGGACGGTGTGAAGTTCGGCAACGGGGATCCGCTGACCGCCGACGACGTCAAGCGAAGCATTGAGCGCCACCAGTCCCCGGCCAATACGCAGGTTTCACGCGGCGAGGCGCTGACCATTGCCTCCATGGACGTACTCGACCCGGTCAGCGTCCGCTTCACTCTCGACGGCCCGTATCCGAGTTTCCCCCATGTGCTGGCGACAGACATCGGAATGGTGACCAATCCGCGCATCGTGGACTCGATGGGACCGGACCAGTTCGCGCTGAATCCGCGCGGCGCCGGGGTCGGACCGTACGAGCTCGTGAGGTACGCGCCGGGCGAGGAAATCGTCATGGCCGCCAAGAACGACTACTGGGGTGGACCGGTCTGCGTTCAGTCGCTGCGGTTCATCAGCATCTCGGGCGCGGATGCCACGATGGACGCGTTGCGGACGGGCGAGTTGGACACTGCGCTACTTCGTGAACCCCCCGCGATCGCGGAGGCGCGGGACGAAGGGTTTCAGACTCTTCCCACGCTCTACAACTACGGCGAGGGCATCGTCATGAACGCGGCGTCGGGGCGGCCGACAGCAGATGTCCGGCTGCGCAAAGCGATTGCGGCCGCAGTCGATCCGGACGCCATCAACGCGCGAGTCTTCAACGGTACGGCCCTCGCCACCTCGGCCCTCATTCAGCAATCGACGCCGGGGTTGTACTCTGGGCAGGAGGGGCCCTCGTACGACCCCGAGGCGGCAAAGCGGCTCGTCGCGGAAGTCAAGAGTTCAGGGTGGAACGGTACGATCCGTCTGCTGGCTGACAACAGTCCGATCCGGGTCAACGAGGCGATCGCGGTCAAGGCACTCCTCGAGAACGTCGGGCTCACCGTCGAGCTGACCAATGACATGTCGCTGGCGGAGGTGCTCGGCAGGGTCGCGTCCGATCGCGACTACGACCTGGTCCTCTGGGGTCCCAACTACACCAATGAAGGGCTCTGGGCCCTGATGAACCGACAGCTCAACAGTCAGAGCAAATCCAACTACTACGGGTACGCGGACAGCCGCATGGATGCAGCGTTGGCGGACCTGAGGTCTGCGGGCACCGTCGAAGAGCAACAGCGGATCACGGCGCGAATGCAAGATATCCTCAATGACTCTCCCGTCATCGCGAACTTCGCAGCGTACGAGGAAGACAACATTCACTCGAACCGTATCGGCGGACTGCTGCTGACCCGTGGCAGCGTCCTGCGGTTCGACAAGGCGTTCGTCACAGGGTCGTAGGCACCGGCGGCGAGAGGAGTGTCGACATGATCCACAGAGTTGCAAGTGTGCTCCTGAGAATCGTTCCTGTCCTGATCCTCGTGAGCGTGGGCACCGCAATCCTGACCGAGCTCGTTCCAGGCGACCCTGCCGTCGCCGTGGTGGGCGCCGAGGCCACGCCCGAGCAATACGCGGCAGTGCGAGAAAGCCTCGGGCTGGATCGTTCGTGGTTCGCGCGCTACTTCGATTGGCTGGGCGGACTACTGCACGGCGACCTGGGCCGGACGCTCGTTCCACCGGTCCAGGACGTCGCGACGCTGATAGCGTCCCGTCTTCCGGTCACGCTGGAAATCGCGGTTCTCTCGGTTCTTCTCGCCCTCGCGATCGCGGTGCCGGTCGGTACCTGGTCCGCGTATCGCTACGGGCAGGTCTTCGATCGCGTGGCATCGGGTGTGTCCTTCGCTGTGATCTCGCTGCCGAGCTTCCTGCTCGCACTGATCATGATCTACTTCGCCGTCTTCCGCCCGGAGTGGGTGAAAGTTGCCCTACTCGCGGCGTGTTCGGTCGCGGTGCTCGTCCTCGTCGGCGCGACTCTCGGTAGTCGGGGTGCACGCGTGACCGCCAACTCACGTCGGACTATCCGGCTCTTCGCCCTCGGTGTCGCGGTAGCGGGGATTGCGCTCGCTGTCATCTTGCCGGACTTTCCTCGGCAGGGGTTCGCCCGAATCGGGGACACCGGGCTTGCCGAGAATCTCCGCACCGTCCTGCTGCCCGTCCTCGTGCTCGGCGTGGCGGAAGGCGCCCAACTCACGCGCCTGCTGCGCAGTGACATGGCGACCACGCTGAACGACGACTTCGTCCTGTCCGCACGCGCGCGGGGAATGCCCCTCCGGCACATCTTGATCAAAGAGGCGCTGCGTCCATCCACCTTCTCGCTCGTCACCGTGGCCGGGATCAGTTTCGGCAGGCTTCTGGGTGGCACGGTGATCGTCGAGACGATCTTCCGACTGCCGGGCATGGGCACCTTGATCGTAGACAGCGTGGCCAAGAAGGAGTTCATGGTGTTGCAGGCTGCCGTTCTCGTAGTCGCCGCGCTGTACGTACTCGTCAATGCGCTGGTCGACATCTCCTACCTGTATCTCGACCCGAGGACCCGCCATGTCCGTGTCTGAACGCATCGAAGAGCCGATTCGAGTCGGCATTCTGTCCGAAGTCACGCCTGCGAATCCCCCGACGCCAACCGGCCGCCGATCGCGGCGGCGGAAGCTCCGGCTGTGGATACGCGACGTCGGCCTGTGGCTCAGCGTCGCGTGGCTGACGGTGGAAGCCGTCGCTGCCCTCTGCGCCGGAGTGCTGCCGCTCCGTGAAGGGCGAAACCCCTCTCTCACGCTGGACGCTCCCATTCTCCAGCCGCCCAGCGTCCTGTCGGCGCATCCGCTCGGCACCGACCGCCAAGGGCTGGACATCCTGAGCGGGATTGTGTTCGGGGCACGCACCTCTCTGGTCGTGGGATTCGGGGCAGTGCTCATCGGAGTAGCGATAGGTGGCGTTCTCGGCTTGATCGCGGGTTACAGACGCGGCAAAGTGGACGCGGCACTGAACTTTCTGAACGATGCCCTGCTCGCTTTTCCCCCACTCATCCTCCTTCTCGCCCTCTCGTCGGTGGTTCGGCCGGACTTGAAGAACGTCACCCTCGTCCTCGGCGTCCTGGCAATTCCGGTGTTTTTTCGACTGACGCGGGCGAACGCGATGACCTACTCTCAACGAAACTTCGTGCTGGCCGCACGAGCGCTCGGTGCGCGAAACTCGAGAATTCTCGTGCGCGAGCTCGCGCCGAACGTCGCGGCGTCTGCCCTGTCCTACGCGTTTGTGGTCGTCGCGGTTCTGATCGTGGCAGAGGCATCTCTGAGCTTCCTCGGATTGAGCATTCAGCGACCCGAACCGACGTGGGGAAACATGATCGCCTCCGGCCAGAACGACCTCGAGAAGCACCCACACCTGGTGTTCGCGCCTGGCATCGTGCTGTTCCTGACGGTGCTGTCGCTCAACAGGATCGGGGACTGGGCGCAGCGGCGGTGGGATCCGCGTTCGAGAAAATTGTGAGACCTCCTTCGACGACCACGGAGACCGGTATGCACGAAATACCGTTGCTGGAAGTGCGCGATCTGACGACTCGCTTCGACACACCACGGGGCTCTCTGTGCGCCGTGGACGGCGTCTCGTTCAGTGTGGAACGGGGTATGTCCCTCGGTATTGTGGGCGAATCCGGTTCGGGGAAGTCGGTACTCGTTCGAACCATCATGAACCTGCTTCCGGCGAACGCGTCGGTAGCGTCCGAATCGCACGTTGGTTTCGACGGTAGAGACATCGCGACGATGACTCCGGAAGAGAAGCAGCATCTCTGGGGACCCAGGATCAGCATGATCTTCCAGGACCCGATGACCGCACTGAACCCGGTGCGCAAGATCGGTGCCCAGATCGCCGATCCCCAGCGGTACCACCTGGGCCGCACGAAACGGCAGGCGCGAGCGAATGCTGCCGACCTGCTCGCCCAGGTCGGCATCTCGGATCCGCGTCAACGCCTCGAGCAGTATCCACACGAGCTATCGGGCGGGATGCGTCAACGTGTCATGATTGCCATTGCCATCAGCTGCGAGCCGGACCTGCTCATCGCCGACGAACCGACCACGGCACTCGATGTCACAGTGCAGCGTCAGATTCTCGACTTGCTGTCCGCGATTCAGCGCGACCGGCAGATGGGGATGCTCCTGATAACCCATGACGTGGGCGTAGTTGCACAGCATACGGATCGGGTCGCCGTCATGTACGCGGGCAGATTCGTCGAATCAGCACCGACCGGGACCTTCTTCCGGAACATGGGACACCGCTATTCGGGTGCGTTGCTGCGCTCGACTCCGCAGGTCGGTGCGGCCCCGCACACACGCTTGCACTCCATTGCCGGGCGGCCACCCGACATGGTGAACCCTCCCGCGGGGTGCCGGTTCGCGCCCCGCTGCGAGCACGCTGTCGGCGAGTGCTCGATGCCGCCGGACTACCGCGAGATCGCCGATGCGCATCTCCTGGCATGTCACAACCCGAACGCGGCAGCAGTGCGTACCAAGGAAGGAACTGCGCAATGACCACGACAGACGTTCCCGGACCCGCCGAGCGGGATATCCTTCTCGAAGTCGATGGGCTCGAGGTCGACTTTCCGACCGGACGAAACTCTGTCACGCGTGCGGTGGCCGGCGTCAGCTTCGACGTTCGCCGGGGTGAGACACTCGGCATCGTCGGGGAGTCGGGATGCGGGAAATCGACGACCGCGCGGGCAATCCTCCAGTTGCCGAGGCCGACGCGGGGATCCGTGCGGTTCGACGGGCGCGACCTCGTTGCGTTGTCGGACAAGGAGATGAGGTCTGTCCGCCGGCGCTTGCAGGTGATCCTGCAGGATCCGATCGCCTCACTCAACCCGCGGCGCAAGGTCCGTGACATCGTCGCAGAGGGGCTCACAATATGGGGAGTCGCCGACGTACGTGACCGCGTACGCCGAGCGATGGAAGCGGTCGGTCTCGATCCGGATCTGACGGGTGACCGGCTGCCGAGCGAGTTCTCCGGTGGACAGTGCCAGCGCATCAGCATCGCGCGCGCCCTCGCACTCGAGCCCGATATGATCATCTGCGACGAACCCGTCTCGGCGCTGGACGTCTCGGTCCAGGCGCAGATCGTCAACCTTCTGGAGGATCTCAAAGATCAGTACGGACTCACGCTGGTCTTTGTCTCGCACGATCTCAGTGTCGTGCGGGTAATCAGTGACCGCGTGATGGTCATGTATCTCGGCAAGGTGTGTGAGATCGGATCGGTCGCTGATGTATTCGACGATCCGAAGCACCATTACACCCAGATGCTCCTCGACGCACTTCCGCTTCCCGACCCCGACGCCACCCGTGCATCGGCTCCGCCTCGCGGAGAGATTCCGTCCGTGGTCTCTCCTCCCAGCGGTTGCCGATTTCGTACGCGGTGTCCGCGTGCCACCTCGTTCTGCGCGGAGGTGGAGCCGATGCTCACCGATGTGGGCAACGGGAGATCCGTGTTCTGCCATTTCCCGTTGACGTGAGGCTCGACTACCGGAACAACGCGTCGAGGCGGTGCAGGGTGTCGACGGTATCGTCGGTACCGAGACTGGGCAGCCAGAACACGACTCGGTCGATTTCCATCTCTCGGTATCTGTCGAGCGCGGCCCTGTGCGGACAGGCGTTGAACAACGTGACCGACGGGCGGTCACGACCCACGACTTCCGCGAGGCGCCGAAGTCGGGCCACCCGTCGTGTGAGTTCGTGCTCGAACTCTTCGACCGCACCGGTGAGTGCATCGCTCACCTGATCGGTTCCCTCCCGAAAGGGCATCCACCCGTCACCGTACGAGAGAACGCGGTCGAGGACTTTCGGCCCGCCGCCCCCGACGAGAACGGGCGGCCGTGGCACCTGAACAGGTTTCGGCCACGACCACATTCGATCGAATGTGACGTGCTTTCCCTCGTACGACGCTTCCTTCTGCTGCCAGATCGCACTCATGGCCTCGACCCGCTCACGGAGAACGCCGAATCTGGTCGACGGTTCGGTGCCGTGATTACGCATCTCTTCGTCATTCCAGCCGGCGCCCACACCCAGGATCACCCGGCCGGCCGACAATTGGTCGATCGACGCAATCTGCTTGGCGAGGATGATCGGATCGCGTTGGGCTACCAGGCACACGGCCGTGCCGATCCTGATGCGGGTCGACGCCGTGGCCGCCGCCGTCATGGCCACGATGGGATCCATCGTGGTTCGATAGAACTCCGGGACGTCGTGCCCGGAGTACCCTGGTGGTCCATCCCCCAGAGGCACGTGCGTGTGGTCGGGGAAGAACACCGACTCGAACCCGCACCGCTCGGCGTTGAGCGCGAGATCGGCCGGGGTGATCGAGTCGGCAGACGGAAACATCTGGACACCCGCGTGCATCACACGTCCTCCCACCGCTGGGGGCGAATCTCGTCGCGAACGTTCATCGGCTCGCGGAGATGGTGCGACATGTCGCCGAACAGGTCGTTCCCGACGCGACGTTCGCTGAAGCGCCAGACGCCACCCACCTTGACGAACCGGTCCAGATAGTCGCCGGCAGTGATGGGATTGAGGGGCACGCCCGGCGGATTCTGGACGACGAGTACGTAGGAATGCGCGCGAATCGCATCCGGGCCGTCGTCCTCGATGATGACGTTCGTGGCGACATGATGCGTCCTCGGAGTGCCGTTCGGAAAGATCCGGACGTAGCGTGCCCAGAGGGCGGCGACTGCACTCGCATCGTGTCGAACGGCGAGACTGCCGTCGACATAGATGTCGGCGTGCGCGAACAGTTCTCCCATCTCGGGAAGCCGACCGGCGTCGAGTAGGTAGGGATACCGGTAGATCAGGTTCTCGACCTGGCGGTAGTCATCGAACTCCACTTGGGCTCCTCGTTGCGTTGGTACCGGTGGAAGGGCGTGTGCTCGTGGTTCAGGCCGAGGTTCTCAGCTGACCGACACGCTCCCGCAGTGACGCCTTGGCGATCTTGCCGTTGGCTGTCACCGGGAGTGCATCCAGAACGAAGACACGGCGCGGGGCCTTGTAATTCGACATGTTCGCGCGCGCCCACGCGACGATCTCCTCCTCGGTCGGATTTTCGCCCGCATTCGGTACGACGAATGCCCACACCACCTCGCCGAGAGCGTCGTCCGGTACGCCGAGTACTGCGGCCTGTGCGAGCTTGGGGTTGTGCAGGAGGAGGCTCTCGATCTCCGCTGGGTAGGCGTTGAAGCCGCCGACGATCAGCATTTCCTTCGTGCGCCCGACGATGCGTAGGTTGCCATCACTGTCGAGTGAACCGACATCCCCGGTGCGGAGCCAGCCATCCGGCGCGAAGGCGTCTGCGGTGAGCTGCGGTGCATCCCAATACCCTTGCATCACGCCGTAGCCGCGGATGTGGATTTCACCCTGCTCGCCGACGGACGCCGGCTGGCCGTCCGCGTCGACGAGTTGTATCTCCATCCCGGGTACAACGCGACCGGCCGAACCCGCAACCACGGCTGTCGGGTCACCCGGGCGGGTCATCGTCACCACCGAGCCCTCGATCAAGCCGTACGCGTTGGTGATTCGCTCGAAGCCGAGTTGCTGTTGGAGGGCGACCACGAGTTCGTCCGGAACGCTGGCAGCACCGACGATCGCCCAGCGGAGCGAAGACGTGTTCCTCTGGGCAAGTTCGGGATCCGAGAGGATTCGACTGAAGAGGTTCGGCGGCCCGGCGAGTGTCGTCAGACCGAGTTCCTCCACCATGTCGAGCGCGCGATCTGGATCGAAGACGGCGACAGGCACCATCGTCGCCAGACGTTCGACGCACGCGATCATCCCGGCATTGATTCCGAAGCCGTGTGCGAAGGGGCTGACCACCGGCAGTCGGTCCCCTTCGCCCAGCCCACAGACTTCCGCCCAGTCCCAGTAGGCACGCAGTATCTGACCGCCGTTGAGCATGACGCCCTTCGGCTGGCCGGTCGTGCCGGACGTCATGAGAATTTCGAAGATGTCGGTCGGCTCGACGGCCAGTGCACGTCTCTCCGCCGCTTCGAGGGTTACCGTGTCGTGCAGATCGAGGAACGCATCCCATGTGAAAGTCCCGGGAAGAGGCTTGCTGCCGCCCAGTAGGACGAGGGTGTGCACGTCAGGGAGATTGGCGAAAGGTAGGTCGGAGCTGGGGCCGCCGGCGGCAGTGGCGAGTTGATCGATATACGAGGTGCCGAGAAAATCGTCGATGGCGACAAGTGCCCGACATCCCGTCCGACGAAGGACTTCTGCGGTCTCGATCCCCTTTCCCCGGGTGCTGAGAGGAACGACGACGGCGCCGCAGTCCCAGATCCCGAAGGCGGTGATGACCCACTGCCAGCAGTTCGGGGCCCAGACCGCGACCGGATCGCCGGCGCCGATTCCTCGTGAGATGAGGGATCGCGCGACCTTCGACGCCTGAGCTCGAATGTCGGCGAGGGTGAGAGTGGTGTCGCCGTCGAGGACGGCAATGCTCTGCGGATGGTTGTTCGCGCGGTGGCGAAGCATCCGCGGGACGGTTCCCCACTCGGGGATTTCGTTCATGAGACGGCATTCCCTTCGTAAACAAGCAATCGCTTGGTTAAGACGCTAGCCTCTCACATCGGTAGCTTCAAGGGGAAGTCCTCGGTGGGCCCTGCGGAAACGCCGAAGGTCGCCACTCGGCTGGAGTGGCGACCTTCGGTTGGTCGGCCGCAGCATCGGACACGCGGCATCGTATTTCGCTTTGTCAGCCCGAGAACAGTGGCCGATCAGGATTCGCCCAGGGGCTCGGCTTCTCGAGGCCGCTCATCACCAACTTTGTGTACTGGTCTGCCAACTCGTCCGCGGACAGGCGGCCGGAGGGGGTGAACCACCGGACGGCGACCCACAGCGAATCGCGCAGGAAGCGGTAAGTGATGGCGGTATCGAGGTCCTCTCGGAAGATCCCGGACGCCACACCGTCGTCGAGAACCTTGGTCCAGATCCGTCGCACTTCGGCCTCGGACTCCGCGACGTAGGCGAATCGTGGGAACTGATTGAGGTAGCCGCGCTCGTTCTGGATCACCGTGATGGCGGCCCGGTGCTCGTCCAGTGAGTTGAACGCCGCCTTTACGAGATGACGGAGCGCGACCGCAGGTTCCGCATCCTTGTCGACGATCTCCTCGTACGTCGCCATGAGACTGGTGAAGTACTCGGACAGGATCTCGTCGACGATCGCCTCTTTGGACTCGAAATGGTGGTACAGGCTTCCCGAAAGAACCCCGGCCGCGTCACCGATCTGGCGCACGGTTGTCGAGCGAAAGCCCTGCTCGGCGAAGAGGTCGGCCGCGATGTCCAGCAACGCCTGGCGCCGCTGGGAGCTGGCTTCTCCCTGCTCCGTCCGCCGCCGGGTGCCGCGTCGCGGGCGCGTCGCGGGTTCAGACATGGTGGTTCGGGATTTCGGTGCCATAGGTACAGTATGCATTGTTTTCACCCAAGCGCTAGTTTGCTTGGTTTCTCCGTGTCCAGCGAATCAGCGCGGTCGGATCGCCGTGCCCCGGGGCGGAGGTGGTGAACTCGGCGACCACCTGCTGGCCGACGGTCAGGTCGGAACCGTGCCGATCTCCGCCCCAGCCGCCGGGCACGAGCAGGTTCTCGCCCGCGTCGAGTCGAACGAGAACAACCACGAACGGCACGTCGGACCCGGGGGAGAAGGCCCGGTGCGTGGCGGTCCAGGTCACCACCGTCCCCGTGCCGTCCGTCGTGAACCACTCCCAGTCGAAAGAGCCACACGCGTTGCACATCGCCCTGGGCGCCCACCGGAGTTCTCCGCACTCGCACCGTTGGACCTGCAGTTTCCGTTGCTCCAGCCCCTGCCACCAGGCCGTCGAGTCGCGATCGCCGTATGAGTTGTTCATCGGGCACCCCGGAGGATCAAGGCGGACGTGACGCCGGAGACGTATCCCGGCTGGCCGGTGCACAGTGCCGTTCGAGCGTGTTCGACCTGGCGTGGCCCAGCCTCTCCGCGCAGTTGCAGTACGGCTTCTGCGACGTGATTGAGACCGTGTGCGTAACCCTCGGACAAGTGTCCTCCGTGCGTGTTGACGGGAAGGCTTCCGCCGAAGGTCGTCTCGCCGGCGGCGACGAACGCGGCTGCCTCGTTGCGCGGCGCAAGCTCATAGTCCTCGAGCTGCATCAGCACCAGCGGGGTGAAGGCGTCGTACAGTTCGGCGACGTCGATCTCCTTCGGGCCGATACCCGCGCTCGCGTAGAGCCGTGGCGCCATCTCGCGGGCTGCGCTCGTCGAATAGTCGGTTCGCCTGCCCGAGAAGAAACTATGGCCACCCCCGGTCGAAGCAGCGCTGACGAGCACGGGTGACCGGCGGAGATCGCGTGCCCGCGCCGCTGAAGTGACGACGACGGCAATTGCGGTGTCCGTTTCGAGGCAGCAATCGAACAAACGCAGCGGATCGCTGACCAGTGGTGAATTCAGATATTGGTCCATGGTCAATGGTGTCGTCATCATCGCCAGGGGATTGCGCATCGCGTGCGACCTCTGGTTGACCGCGACGCGACCCAGGTCCTCGGAGGTTGCACCCGATCTCGCAAGGTATGCCCGCGCCACGAGCGCGAACTGTTGCGGTGGCGCGAGCAGGCCGTACGGGACCTGGTACTGGAATTCGACCAACGTGGGCGCCGAGCGTCCGGTGCCGCCCATCCGGAATTCGGAGCGGGCGTTCAGTGCACGCCAGACCACCACGACGTCGGCCTGGCCGCTTGCCACTGCCATGGCGGCGGCGCCGACCGCGGCGGCCGACATGCTGCCACCGCCGACGAGGTCGAGGAGGACGTGGGGGTCGTCGACACCGAGGCTGTGGGCTACCGCGGATGCCGGAACGGCGTCGCCCACGCTGTGCGTGATCAAGCCGTCGACGTCGTCGAGTCCGAGGCCGGCATCGTCGAGTGCCGCCGTGATGGCCCGAAGCGCCAGTTCCAGTGTGCTCACGCCGGAGTTCTTGAAGTATGGCGTCCGTCCGACGCCGACGATGGCAGTCTTGTCACGCACAGTGTTTTCCTCGGTGGTTCGTGAAGGTGCTTCCCGTTTCGCTGATCGTCACGTTAGACTCCGTTTGAACTAGCGCTTGGTTTTCATGCAAGGCTAGAGTCGACTTCGGGGGCTGTCAAAGGCTCGTTGGCGGCATTGACCCGAACTGGGTGAACTCGTACATTAGAAATTGAGCAAGCGGTTGCTTGTTTTCGATGAAGGGACGAAGAGTGGCACGCGGCATCTACCTCCTCGAAGAGGTCTACTTCCACCCGATGAATTCGACGAATCCGCGGGAGTATCTCCAGTGGTTGGTCGACTACAAGAGGGAAGACGAACAGCGCACCAACTCCGACGCGGAGCTGACGCAAGGGCAGTCGGTCCGGTCGCGCGCGATCGACCTGATCGGCGCGTTCTACGCGATCGGAATCACCGGTCACGAACAGTTCAAAGCTGTCACCTTGTGGGACTGCCACGGCGGGTGGGACGGCGGTTGGCGTCAGCAGTTGGAGATCTACAACGGTGTGAAGCCGGAACTCTTCCTGTCCAATATCGACGACCTTCGGCACAAGGCCTTCTCGCGCCCCATGGGTGCGGTGCGAGGGACTCCTGATCTGCAGGAGTTGCGAACGGAAAAGTACACGGCACCGTTCTTCCTGCACGAGATCGCCCAGGTCCGCCCCGGTGCAGCGCAGGACTACCTCGCTGCCGTGCGCGAGGAGAGGGCACCGATCCTTGCCGACCACGGCCATCGGCTCGTCGGGCTGTACGAGGTCATGCTCTCCGACACCGAGGTGGTCACCTTCTGGGGAACGGACATCGACAGTCATCTCGAGACACAGCGCGCCTACGACGCCGCGGTGGGGCTCGACGCGGAAGCCGCCGCGGATCCCAGGCTGGTCGAATGGCGCAAGAGTGCACGCCAGTACCTGGACGGACCCTGGCGTGAGACGTTGCTGGCGCCGTTCCCGGGATCAGTTCTCGCCCCGAAGTAGGTCGTCCCCCTGCGCTGCGGTACATGAAAGAAGGATCTGATGCGGTATGTACTCGGTCTGCCGACCGATCAGGTCGACAGGCCCTCGGAGTTCCTCACAGCCGATGCCGTCGCCGATGTGGCTCTCGCCGCGGAGGAGGCGGGATTCGATGCGGTGTCCGTCACCGATCATCCTTTCCCGCAGGACAAATGGTTGTCCAGGGGAGGTCATCAGGCTCTCGATCCGATGGTCGCACTCTCCTTTGCGGCCGCCCGCACCACCCGGGTCCGGCTCCTGACGAATGTGTTCGTGCTTCCGTATCACAATCCGTTCCTGACGGCACGGGCAGTGGCGAGTCTCGATGTATTGTCCGGGGGTCGGGTCATCTTCGGAACAGCGGTGGGATATCTCAGATCCGAGTTCGCAGCGTTGGGCCTGGACTACGACGATCGAGGCGAGCGCACCGATCAGGCGCTGCGACTGATGAAGATGGCGTGGTCGGGGGAGTCGGTCACCGTCGAAGATCCTCCCTACTCGGTGGTCGAGCACACGATGCGGCCCGCGCCCCTGCAATCCCCGCATCCCCCGATCTGGTTCGGCGGGAACAGTAAACGCGCGATTCGCCGAGTCGTCGAATTCGGACAGGGGTGGATGCCCATGCCGCAACCGGCCGCAGCAGCGAAGCTCACCAGAACACCGGGACTCGAGACGATCGACGACCTGGCCGGCCGCATTCAGTACCTCCGGTCCAGTGCGCGCGAGGTGGGAAGGGATCGCCCGGACGTGTGCTTCGTGCCGTTCGGGATGCGTATGACCGACAGCCCGGACCTCGACACGTTCGACCAGTTGGGCCAGGAGGTCGGAACTTATGCCGAGGCCGGCGTCGACTGGCTTTCGGTTCCGTTCTCGGGCGCGGACCGGGACTCGTTGCTGAAGTCGATCGAAGAGTTCGGCGCGCGGGTGATCGATCGATAGTCGTCGCACTGTTCCTGCCCTCATGAATTGTCGAGCGCCTACTCTCCGGCGAAACCGCGCCGGCCGGCGCAAGAAAGGTTGTCCACCATGAATGCTCCTCTCGAGCACCGACCGATGAAGTTCTCGGCGTTCCTGCTGTTCCACCGCCCCGATCAGAGGAACAGCATCAAGGAGGTGTACGACTACAACCTCCGCGTGGCAGACCTGCTCGAAGAGCTCGGTTTCGACGGGCTCTGGGTGTCCGAACACCACTTCCGAGACTACGGAACGGTACCCAGTATCTTCACCATGCTGGGATATCTCGCTGCTCGAACGGAGAACCTCCGGCTCGGCACCGGCGTCGTGGTCCTGCCCCTGCACAATCCGATCCATGTTGCGGAGCAGGCTGCGCAGTTGGATCTGCTGTCGAACGGCCGGCTCGATCTCGGTCTCGGCCGGGGATATCAGAGCATCGAGTTCGACGGCTTCGGAATGAGTCTCGCGGAGGCTCGCGATCGATTCGACGAGGGGCTCGAGGCGATCACGGGACTGTGGACGAAAGATCCCTACACGCACGACGGCCAGTACTACCGCAGCGGCGAAGTCTCCCTCACACCCAAGCCGCTTCAGGATCCGCACCCCCCGATCTATGTCGCGGCGGTGAGTCCCGAAACAGTCGAGCGCTACGCCCGGCGAGGGTTGCCTATTCTCGCTGACCCGGCGGCACCGTTCAAGAAGATCCACGGCGCGGCCGAGACGTGGCATCGAATTGCCGCGGAATCCGGATACGACACATCGGAAAGCGACCTCGTCGTGTCGCGGTCGGTATGGCTCGCGCCGACGGTCGAACAGGCCAGGAAGGACCAGGCGGCCTTCGAGGCATCTTTCGATCGCTCACGGATCTTCAACGAGAAGAGCGCGCCGATCGACTCGAAGACCGGCGAGGTTGCGAAGGGCTTCGAATTCTGGGAGGGCCGCTATCTCAAGGGTGGCGAGGTCGGCAATGATTTCCGCTGGGAGCAACTCGAAGTCATCGGCGATCCCAAGCGGGTCATCGGTCAGGTAGCGATGTTGCAGGAGTTCGGTTTCAACCATCTCATGTGTGACTTCGGCAGTACCCGTCACATGCCCTTCGAGGAGATGGCGAAGGCGATCACCTTCTTCGCCAAGGAAGTCATTCCCGCGTTCCGCTGACGTTGCCGGCACCATCCACTCCTTGTGAAAGGCACGCCTCGTGTATTCAGAGCTGTCCCTTGCCGACATCGTTCGGGAGAACCACCGTGGCCGCGGCGACATGGTGGCACTCGTCAACGGTGATGAGCGCATTACCTACGCCGAGTTGGACGAGCGGACGGACCGGCTGGCGAACGCACTGACGGGCGAGGGGGTTGTACCCGGCGATCGAGTGTTGTGGATCGGTGCAAACTCCCACCGTGTCTTCGAGTTGCTGATTGCGGCCGGCAAAGTGGGCGCTGTACTGTGCCCGGCGAACTGGCGGCAGAGTCCGGATGAGCTCCGCTTCGTCGTCGACGATCTCCAGCCCAAGCTGATCGTCTCCGAACCGAAGGTCGTCGGAAACCTCGATGACACTCTGGGTGAGGGCCGCACGCCTTGGCTTCGCAGCAGCGACGACGAGGGCGACGAGTACCAGCAGTGGCTGGCATCCTTTCCGTCCACTCCGGCACCGTCGTCGAAGTCGATCGTCGCCGAGGACCCGGTCCTCCTGCTGTACACCGCGGCCTTCGACGGGCGTCCGAACGGTGCACTCGTCTCCCATCGCGCCCTGATCAGCCACTCTCTGGTCGTCGCGGTCCAACGCCAGATCACGGAGGGATTCGTCTTCCTCGACAGTGGTCCGCTGTTCCACATCGGGACCTGGATGTTCGCGGTGGCCACTCTGGTGTGCGGCGGGACCAATGTGGTGCTTCCCCAGTTCGATCCCCGACGGGCATGTGAACTGATCGAGCGGGAGCGATGCCAGGGCGCGATGCTTTTCCCCGCGATGATCGATCAATTGGTCGCGGCGAACGGGGACGATCGGTACGACCTGTCGAGTCTGCGCTTCGCTCCCGCCGGCTCGACGTGGAATCACATGATCACCCCCGACGGGAGCCCGTGGGGCCAGTCCAATGCGGGCTACGGGCAGACGGAGGTCGGAGGCATGCTGACGTATCACGCTCTCGGTATCGGAGGGCTGGGCACTCATGGACGGTCGAGTCCGCTCATGCAGCTGCGAATCGTCGATGTCGACGGACGAGATGTGCCGGCCGGTGATGTCGGTGAGATCGTCACTCGCGGGATGCATCTGTTCAACGGGTATTTCAACCGTCCTGAACTGAATGCCAGGCGATTCCGGGACGGTTGGTACCACACCGGTGACCTCGGCAGGAGGGAATCCGACGGCACTGTGTCGTTCGTGGGCCCGAAGTTGCGCATGATCAAGTCCGGAGGGGAGAACATCTATCCGGCCGAGGTGGAACGCGCACTGCTCGGACACCCCGATGTCGATTCGGTGGCCGTCATCGGCCGCCCGGACAATACCTGGGGCCAGTCGGTGGTCGCGGTAGTGGTGCGGCACGGGTCGGCGTCGGTATCCGAGCAGGAGCTGATTGCGCACGTGCGTGATCGCGTCGCGTCGTACAAGAAGCCGAAGTCAGTCATCTTCGTCGAAGCAATCCCCAGACGCGGATTCGTGCCCGACTACGACCTCCTGGACGCACAGCACGGGGGTGGCGGATACCCCGGCAGCGAACCGGCTTCGGTGACCGCAACACGCACGAGCGAGACGACGAGGTGAGATCGATGGAACAGAACCCCTTCTCGAACTTTGGTTATGCGATTCTCTCGGCGCAGCGCAACCGGTCACCGCACCTGCCGGCGCTGGCGTACTGCGGACGAGAGCAGCTGACGTACGCCGAACTCGACGGCCGAGTCAACCGAGCAGCCAACGCTCTTGTCTCGGCGGGCGTCCGTCCCGGAGAACGTGTCGCGACACTCCTGGACTCCACGCTCTCGGTGGCCGAGATCTATCTGGCACAGACGAAGGTCGGCTCTGTTCTCTGTGCGTTGAATCCGTACTGGACACTAGGGACGTTCGAGCAGATCGTCACCCGGATCGAGGCCACCACCTTCGTCTACGATGCGAAGTTCGACGGGGTCATCGCCCGGCTGCGCCCTCTGCTTCGGCATGTCCGGACCTGGATCCGGACCGGTGGCTCACCGGGCAGCCACGATGCCGTCGACCTCGACCAACTCACCGCAGCGGCCTCCCAAGCGGAACCGCCGCTCGGCGCAGGGGGAGACGATCTGCTCGCGTTGTTCTTCACCTCGGGTACGACCGGTTTGCCGAAGGCGGTTCAGTACACGCACGCGTCGGGAATTGCGATTGCCCAGGGGTTGTGGGCGGATGTCCCTGTGCTGAGGCAGGCGGCGCTGGGAACCGGCCCGATCATCTGGGGTGTCGGTTTCATCGCGGTCGCCGCGCCGGCATTGGCGGCCGGAATCACTCTCGTGCTCGAAGACAACTTCGGCCCGGAGCAATTCTTGAAAACGGTTCCACGGGAGTGCATCACCCATATCAGCGTCACTCCGAGCTTCTTCGCGGAGCTGTTGTCCACCGAGGACCATGTGGGGGTCGACCTCAGCTCCCTGCGTGTTGCCATGCTCGGTGGAGAGCCACTGTTGTCGTCATTGCAAGACCGGATTTCCCGGCGTCTGCCGGATCTTGCGCTGTACGGGTATTACGGTCAGACCGAGGCGCCGTACAGCGTGATAGGACGGCGCGAGGACGGGAGCGTCCCGGACGGAGTAGTGGGGTGGGCGCGCTTCGGGGGCGCAGTCCGAGTGGTCGATTCGCTCGGAGCGTCCGTGATCGACACGGTGGGGGAGATCCAGATCAGCGGACCTCACGTGTCCGCCGGCTACTACGGACAGCCCGACGCCACGGACGAGGCCTTCCGGGATGGTTGGTTCGTCGGGGGCGACGTGGGTTCGCTGGACGAGCACGGACGCCTCACGGTTCTCGGGCGGCGAACCGACGCCGTCGAGCGCGGCGGTGTGCTCACGCTCCCGGCGCAGATCGAGGATGTCGCGTCCCGGGTCGACGGGGTAGCGGAAGCGGGTGCGGTCGGGCTGCCCGTTCGGGATTCGGATCCGCAGATCCTGCTGGTCCTGGCCCCGAAGCCGGGCTGCGAAGTCGACCGGGTGGAGATCGCCGCTCGCCTCGCCGCGGCCCTACCGCCCGCCTCCCGACCGGACCACATCGTGGTGGTGGACGGCTTGCCGCACGCCAACGATGGATCCGGCGGCAGGGGCAAGCTTCTGCGACGCGTGCTCGTCGAACAATTCGGTCATCTGGTCGATTCCTCCGTAGTGAAAGGCTGACAGTGGGTTACCTCGAAGGTCAGGTTGTGGTGGTCACGGGTGGTGCGCGCGGCCAAGGGCGTTCACACGCCGTCGCCGCAGCGCGCCAGGGGGCCGACATCGTGCTGCTCGATCGATGTGCGGACGTGCCGTGCATCGGTTACCCGCAGGCCGGCGACACGGACCTGCGGGACACCGAGGCTCTTGTCCGCGAGTGCGGCACGCGTGCCCTCGGCCTGGTGTGTGATGTCGCCGATCGTGAGCAGATGCTCTCCGCAACGGACAAGGTCCTCGACACGTTCGGGCGCATCGACGTCCTGATCGCCAACGCCGGGGTCTACGGGGGCGGGTCGATCCAGGACGCCGACTTCGACGTGTGGAACGAAGTGCTCGGAAGCAACCTCACCGGTGTCTTCCACAGCATGCGCGCGGTGAGTCCCCAGATGATCAGGCAGGGGTACGGGCGCATCGTGGTGACGGCTTCCAATCAAGGGCGGACCGCCGTGCCAGGATCCGTTCCCTACGTCGCGTCCAAATGGGGCGCGATCGGACTGGTGAAAGCCGCGGCCCAGGATCTGGCGCCGTTCGGGATCACCGTCAACGGTGTGGCACCCGGAAACACGTCCACGAAGATGGTGCACAACGAGGCTCTCTACCGCGCGATGCGACCCGACCTCGCCGACCCCTCCTGGGACGATGTCGAGCCCGCGCTGCGCGTGCACCACGTGCAGCCGATCGCCCTGCTCGAGCCGCACGAAATCACCGCAGCGGTGATGTTCCTGATCGGCCCGGACACCCCGCACATCACCGGGAGCATCATCGACGTCAACGCCGGCACCGCCGCCCGGACAACCGCGTAGCCACATCGACCCGCCGACCACTGTGCTCACCGCCCGAAGGGACACGACGACATGACGATCCACGACGATCCGATCGACTATCCGCAGCTGATCGACGGAGAACTCCGGCCGTCGCGGAACGGGCAGTGGATCGACAGCGTGAATCCGGCGACCGGACAGGTCTGGGCGCGCATCCCCGCGGGCGGTCCGGACGACGTCGACGACGCGGTACACGCGGCGCGGTCGGCGCTCGGCTCCTGGCGCGCCCTCCCGGCCGCACATCGTGCCGCCTTGCTGCGTGCCTGGGCGGCAACGGTCCGTGACAATCTCGACACGTTGTGGAGTCTGGACGCAACCGACAACGGCCGGGCACGCCGAGAAGCGGAACCGGCTATCGCAGGCGCCGCGTCGCAGATCGAGTTTCACGCCGGGCTCGCCGAGACGATCACCGGCGACACCGTTCTCGTATCGGACTCCGCGACGACCTACTCGGTCCGTGAGCCGTTCGGCGTGGTGGGTCTGATCATTCCGTGGAACGCGCCGCTGGCGATGTTCCTGGCCAAGGTTTCCGCGGCCATCGCTGCGGGTAACACGATCGTGGTCAAACCTCCCGAGCGGGCGTCGGTGTCGGTGCTCGTCGCTGCGCAGCTTCTCGAGAAGGCCGGGATTCCCCGTGGCGTGGTGAATGTCGTGACCGGAGAAGGTTCGAGTGCCGGTGAGGCGCTGGTGAAGCATCCGGACGTCCGAAAGATCAGTTTCACCGGTTCGACCGCGACGGGCCGACGGATCACCGAGAACTCGGTGGCCAACATCAAATCTCTCGCGCTCGAACTCGGTGGGAAGTCGCCGAACATCGTTTTCGCGGACGCCGACCTCGAGCAGGCGGCCGACGTGGTAGCGGCCGGAATCTATACCGCCTCCGCAGGACAGGCCTGTATCGCCGGATCGCGAATCCTCGTCGAGGATACGATCTTCGACGACTTCGTGGAGCGACTGCGGTCGCGGGCCGCCGCGATGGTGCTGGGGGACCCCCTCGATTCCCGGACCGACATGGGTCCCCTTGCGTTCGACGGCCAATACGACAAGGTCCGCGAGTACCTCCAGAGCGGCCGGCGAGAGGGCGCGGCCCTTGCCTTCGGTGGGCGTTGCGGCAACGAGCTGTTTCCGCCCGAGAGCCCACTGGGCGGCGGGTACTTCGTCGAGCCCACCCTCTTCCTCACGGAGGATCCGCATCTTCGAGTGTGCCGGGAGGAGATCTTCGGTCCGGTCGCCGTGGCCATGCCGTTCACGAGTGAGGCCGACGCCATAGCGATGGCCAATGACAGTGGATATGGTCTCGCGGCCGGTGTCTGGACCCAGAACCTCTCGCGAGCACTTCGTCTCACTCGCCGGCTCGAGGCCGGCACCGTGTGGGTCAACACGTATCGCCGACTGCATTGGGCGCTTCCGTTCGGCGGGCAGAAGGAAAGCGGGACGGGCACGTCGAACGGGCCCGCCACATTGGACGAATGGCTCGAGCACAAGAGTGTGTGGATCGAGCACGGGTAGTCCCGGCGCCGGCAATCCACTCCGCACGACATTTATCCGCGAGCGACGGGAAATCGCAATGACTGGAAAGATCCGGTTCGGCGCTACGCTGGCGCCGAATGTGTCGGCCAAGCAATGGCGGGAACGCGTCCTCGTCCTCGCGAACGACTACCGGCACCCCGCTGTGCTGGCGAAAGAGGCCGCGACGCTCGACCTGCTGTCCGATGGCCGCCTCGAGTTGGGGATGGGCGCCGGGTGGATGCGCTCCGATTACGACAGTACCGGAATGGCGTTCGACCCGGCGCGCGTACGCCTGGCGAGGCTCAGAGAAGGCGTTCGGGTTGTTCGGGAAGCGTGGAAGGGCGGCCCGTCCGATTTCACCGGTCAGTTCTATACGGCAACAGGTCTCGACCACGCGCCCCTGCCCGTCCAAGTCGGTGGACCGCCTCTGCTTCTCGGTGGGGGAGGTCCCCAGATGCTTCGGTTTGCGGCTCGCGAGGGCGACATTGTCAACGTGACCACGCGAACAGCGCGCGATGGACGCGGAGTCGCCCCAGATGACGTCGGTCTCGACCCGCTGCTCCGGAAGTTGGAACTGGTTCACGACGCAGCCGAGGAAGCAGACCGAGAGGTGGAGGTTTCGGCCCGTTCGGTGGGGCCATTGCGATAGGTCACGCGCCGGGGATGACCGGCGCGCGGCTGGTGATGACTCTGATCAACGGACTGACGCGTCGCGATCAGACGATCGGCGTTGCGACGACCTGTGTCGCAGGCGGGCAGGGCCTCGCGCTGATGCTGGAACGTCTTCGCTGACCCGAACCCGCCCTTCTCCAACCCCGTGGGTTCGCGAACCCGGGTCGCAGGCCGGCATCGTCACGTGGGGGCGGCGGGAGCTATCCGTGAACTAGAGTTGCAGGTCGAACGTATGTGGAAGGCGGGACTACGCGATGACCAAGGCTGCGCGCGGAAACATGCGCGACCTCCAGAAGGAGCTGACGAAGACTCGGCTGAAGGAGGCCGCAATCGCCTGCTTCGTCGAGAGCGGTTACCTCGCGACCGCGGTCACGGACATCACCCGTACAGCCGGCGCCACAAGGGCCACCTTCTACCTGCACTACAAGACAAAGGCCGAGGTCGTGGACGCGCTCCTCGACGAGCTCGACGTGGTGTACGCGGAGCCGTTCTCGCGATTCGCCGCTGTTCTGGTCGAACCCAGCCTGGACTCGTTCCGGGGCTGGCTCCGCGAGATCGTGAAGATCTGGGAGACGACCCGCGACATCTCGATCGTCGTGAGTGAGGCCGCAGGCGTCGAGAAAGAGATCGGCGACCGGAGGGCTCGCAGTTTCGAGTTCGAGACAGACAGGATCGCGAAGGCCCTGTCGGCGACAGGGCGGTGGACGCCCAAGCAGGCCAGAATCCGGGCACTACTAATCTTCTCCCAGCTCGGAAGCCTTTTCATGCAGTGGTCAACGCCTGATTCCGACCTGGACGCGGAGGAGGCGGTCGACGTGATGGCAGCGATGTGGATGGCCGCGCTCGCCACTGAAAATTTTCACTAGACTCACTGCCTCTTGACTAGACGCTGTGATCGGGGTTACATGGGCGGCACCCCACTCCTCGGAGGAATCGCCTGATGTTGGTTACTTCAGTTCTCGCCCCCAGTTTCACCCCTGATCATGTCGATGGTTCGTCTGTGGCCGCGCCGGCGCTCGTGCGGGGGTTGCCGCGATTGGCTCGTCACGGCGATGTGCGAGGCGTCCGGGGCAAGGCTCGCTTGCGTGCGTATGCGTTCCGAGACGTGGGTGTACCCGGAGTCGAGGCGGGCCGGTCGATGCTGGACGCGGCGCTGCATTCCATCTTCGACGCAGACACCACCTGTCCCGCCGGCGGCGATTCCCCGCTCAGTGCGCACGGCATCGTCTTCCTGGTCGAACCGGGAGACCGTCCTGCCGGCATCGATGAAATGAAGCGGCTTCTCGCCGAGGTGAGCGAGCATGAAATCATGCGCTGCGCGGCAGTGGGGATCGTAGTGATCAGCGGTTCGGCCGCCGCCGCTGCAATCGACATCGACTTCCTCGCCCGCACCGTCCGTGCATCCGGTGGATATGTCGTGGGCTCGGGAATGGCCATCGCGAAACGCGAGGCGGCCACCGTGGTCCGCTCCGACGGAGCCGTCGAGTTCGAAGACGTCACACTCGCGTCGAGTATCAGCCTTCTCGGTCGCAGAGTGGCTACCCTCGCCGCGTCCGGCCGCGCCCTCCGTACTGCCTGACCGGCATTCCTGATCCACCCCTCAGGTCGGCGTCGACTTGTGCGCTCAATGCACAAGCAAACGCTTGACCAAATTCTACGAAAGGATTCTGTATGAAGTTCTCCATGATTTTCGAGGCGCAGATCGCCGATCCCACACCCGCGAAAGAGCGCCAGACCTACCTCGATTCGATCGAACAGGCGGTGTACGCCGAGGAGATGGGCTTCGACGGAGTCTGGGCGGTCGAGCATCACGGCCTCGAGCACTACTCACACATGTCGGCACCCGAACTGTTCCTCGCAACGGTGGCTGCGAAAACGTCCCGCATCCGGATCGGGCACGGTGCGGTCTGCATGCCGTTCAACTTCAACTACCCCACCCGGGTGGCCGAACGGGCGGCAATGCTCGACGTCCTGTCGAACGGCCGACTCGATCTGGGCGCGGCCCGCGGCGGCACCCTGCAGGAGGCCGCGATGTGCAACGTGGACCCGGCCGAAACCGCTGCGCAGGTGGAAGAGGCGCTCCGGATCGTCTCCGCGGCCTGGCGTTCACCCGACTTCGAGTACCACGGTGAACTCCTCGACATCAAAGCACCGGAGGGCAATTCGCCGCTCCGTGTGCTCCCGCGGCCTGTGCAGACCCCGCATCCGCCGCTCTTCCTCGCCAGCACGAAACCGGACACCGTCGTGCATTCCGCGGAGCTCGGCGTGGGCGCGCTCGTGTTCGGCTTCGGCGGACTCGACAGCATCAAGATGCAGCACCAGCTGTACTGGGACCGGGTGAAGAGCCGTACGGGCGAGAAGTTCGTCTCGGATGTCACCAACGACCATTTCGTCGCGCTGTGCCCAACGATCGTCCTCGACGACGAGCAGCAGGCGAAGGAGATCGGTGCCCGCGGCCAGCGGTTCTTCGGCGAATCCATCGGCTACTGGCATCTGGGTGGAGCGAAGCCGCCCACCGGAGCGACTGTCGACGAGGACAACATCGCCTACATGCGCGCCAAGGCGGAGTCCGAGGAGGCAGCATTCGACCGAGGTGACCGCCCGCAATACTCCGAACGATCCCTTGCCGCGGCGAATTTCAACATCGATCACGCATACGGCACGGTGGAGACCGCTATCGAGCACGTCGCGGAGCTCGAGAAGGTCGGAGTCGACGAGGTTCTCTGCCTCATCCAGATGGGGACCGTTCCGCAGGACGTCTGCATGGCGACCATCAAGGCCTGGGGCGAGCACGTCATTCCGCATTTCCGCCTGCCGGTGGCCGACCGTCAGCGCGCCGCAGCCGCAGTATGAGCCGGCTCGCCGGAAAGACCGCACTCGTCACGGGCGGCGCGCAGGGGCAGGGCGCAGCCGAGGCACGGGCATTCGCCCGTGAAGGCGCCCGCGTCATCATTGCCGACGTGAACCGCGAACTGGGACTCGCCACAGCAGCCGAGATCGCCGGAGACGTCCGGTACGCGTATCTGGACGTGTCCGAGAACGACTCCTGGAAGCAGGTCCTCGCCGAAATCGACGACGTGCACGGTCGTTTGGATGTGCTCGTGAACAATGCGGCACGATACTGGACCCGCCCGATCCTCGAGGAAAGCGACGACGCGCTCGACGCCATCATCGGAGTGAACCTGAAGGGCGCATTCCTCGGTATACGTGCCGTCGCTCCGCTCATGATCGCAAGCGGCGGAGGGTCGATCATCAACGTCTCGTCGACCGCAGGATTCGCAGGCCATGCCGGCCACGCGGCATACGGCATGACCAAGTGGGGAGTTCGCGGTCTGACCCGGGTTGCGGCTGCGGAGTTGTCGCCGTCCCGGATCCGCGTAAACTGCTTGGTGCCCGGCGCTGTCACCGGTCCCATGCTGGGAGTGAACATTCCGGACTCCGAACAGCGTGATCCGGAGCGGTGGACCGGATTACCGCTACGCCGGCCGGGCGAGCCCGAGGAGATCGCCGAAGGCGCCGTGTTTCTTGCTTCCGATGAATCCTCATACATCACCGGCACGGACCTCGTACTCGACGGCGGCGCGACGGGAACGGGATAACGAGCGGAACTGTCGCGCCCATCATGAATACAGGAGGTCCAGTGGACGCAGAGTTCGAGGACGTGGTGGCACACTTTCCGCCGCTGCAGTTCGAAGATCCTGCCGCGCAGCGCGCGGCTTTCGAGGCAATGAGGGTATCCGCGCCGCCGCCGCGGATACCCGAGGGTGTGGAGATGCACGAAGACCGCAGCATTCCCGTCGGCGACCGGCATCGCGTCCCGGTCCGGATCCATGTTCCCCGCCAACTTGCACCCGACGCACCGACGCTGGTGTGGATTCACGGTGGTGGGTACGTCGTCGGCACCGCCGACGAAGACGATGCCCTGTGCGCGCGACTAGCGTCCGACGTCGGCGTCGGCGTGGTGTCGGTCGAGTACCGGTTGGCGCCCGAACATCCGTTCCCCCACGGACTCGACGACTGCCATGCCGTGGTCGCGACGCTCACCTCAGGTGGTCGTCCCGGGGATTTCTCGGCTCTGGGCACTGGGAAGGTCGTGATCGGCGGCGGCAGTGCCGGAGCCGGATTGGCCGCCGCGGTCGCCCTGAAACTGCGCGACGAGGGCCGGCGCGCACTGGCGGGGCAGATCCTGCTGTACCCGTTCATCGACTCGACGCTGAGGTCTCCGTCGATGACCTCACTCGCGGACAGTGCGATCTTCGATGCTCACGATGCGGAAGTGTGCTGGCAGCACTATCTGGGCGAGCAGCGGTTCACCCCGCCGGCGTATGGTTCGCCCACGGCGGCAGTCGACCTCAGCGGTCTTCCTCCGGCCTATGTGGCTGCGGCCGGCGCCGATTGTCTGCACGACGAGGCCGTGGACTATGCGTTGAGGATGAGAGCTTCGGGAGTGCCGGTCGAGTTGCACTCCTTCGCCGATGTGCCACATGGTTTTACCGGGGTCGCCCCATGGACGTCCGCGAGTCGGCGAGCCATTGCCGGTGTCGTCGACGCGATCCGGCGATTCAGCGGATTGCAAGAGATATCACCACCGAAGCCTGCCCTTGCGGCAGCACGCGAGGAATGAAGGTCAATGTCACAAGACAAGTCGACGAAAAAGTTCATGTTCGGTGTCGTTGTGCGGAAGGCAGACTCCGGAAAGGCGTGGGCCGAGCGCGCGCGCCTGGTCGAGCAGTCGGGCTTTACGACAATGCTGATGCCGGATCATTTCGTGGGTCCCCGGTTCGCCCCGATCGCGGCGCTCTCGGCGGCAGCCGCCGCCACGTCTACACTGCGGATCGGCACCCTGGTGTTCTCGAACGACTACCGGCACCCGGTCGTGCTGGGGAAGGAACTTGCCACCCTCGACGTGCTGTCGGACGGCCGGCTCGACGTCGGCCTCGGCACTGGATGGATGCGTGAGGACTACGACCGGGCGGGTTTGAGCTTCGACCCACCGAAGGTCCGGTTCGACAGATTCGTCGAGTCCCTGGAGGTCCTGCGCGGTGTGTGGGGCGAGGGAGCCTTCTCGTACCGAGGGCAGTACTACCAGATCGACGAACTGGTACAGGAACCGAAGCCGGTGCAGAAGCCGTACCCGAAGTTCCTCTTCCCCGGCGGCGGGCCGAAGATGCTGAAGCTGGCTGGGCGGTACGCGGACTATGTCAATCTGACGTTGCGCGTGCGGGCCGACGGCACCGCACCGGACGCGAAAGATGGCGGTCTGGAGTCCTTCCTCGGGAAGATCGAGACGATCCGGGATTCCGCCGGCCCGCGATTCGACGACATCGCGATCGGCACGAGCATCCAGGAAGTCGGCATTCCCCAGAGCAAGGAGACCTGGAGTGCAGTGAATCTCTCGCAGCAGGAGGAGACTCCACAAATCCTGCGTGGAGATGTCAGTGAGATGGTCGACAAGCTTCGGTACTGGCGTGACACGCACGGCCTCAATTTCTTCGTGCTCCACAACGACAAGGACCTGGAGACCTTCATCCCGGTCGTCGAGAAATTGGCCGGCGAGTAGATGACGAACGAGGGGCGGGCCTGTCGATCGACCCGCCCCTCGTTTCTGCTCAGGTCCGTCAGACCCCGTACCCGCCGTCGACGTCGAGGGTTTGCCCCGAGATGAAGTCGGCGCGATCGGACGCGAGGAAGGCGACGGCCTCGGCGATGTCGTCGGCGTCACCGAAGCGGCGCAACGGAATGTTGCGCCGGGTGATCTCGAGCGCGCGGTCGTCGAGATCGCCCGACCCGATCAATCGCGCTGCCATCCCGTCAGTGAGCATCCCGGGGCCGACGCAGTTCGCGCGCAAACCGAATCGGCCTTCCTCCGCTGCCAGCGCTCGGATCACGGCTTCCACTGCCCCCTTGGGGCCGGAGGACAGTCCATCACGCACCGGGAATCGCCGCGTGGCAGCGGTCGTTACCGCCACGATGTTGCCGCGTGATTCGCGGAGGAGAGGCAGCGTCGGATGCACGAGGTTGAAAAAGGCCGCCGCGTCACCCTCGAGCTGTGCCCGGAACTGTTGGGGGGTGACCTTACTCAGATGCGTCATCGGTACGTGCGGTCCGGCGGCATAGACCACCGTGTGGATCCCACCGAACGCGTCCCGCACACCCGCTGCGAGCTCGGATGCCTCCTCGATGTTCGCGAGGTCGACGCGTGCGAACTCGGCCTTGGCGCCCAATGCGCTCAGCTCCGTCGCCAAGCTTGCCGCGCCCTCCTGGTTGCCGCGGTAGGTGAAGAAGATCTGGCTTCCCCGTTCGGCGAGCAGGCGGCAGACGGCGCGCCCGATACCGCCGGTCCCGCCTGCAACAAGTGCTGCACCGGGTCGTTTCTCGAAGTCGAGCATGCGCTCGCCCCTTTCCTGCTGGATTGTCCGGCAACTATACCAAGCAATCGCTTGCTCTAGTACCGTGAAAACGTCAACTTCCTACAGAAGGGATCACGCGATGGTCAATTGGGACGGCAAGGTAGTGATCGTCACCGGCGCGGCGCAGGGCGTCGGCCGAACTGTTTCACTGCGGCTCGCCGAAAAGGGCGCCTCCGTGGTGATCAACGACATTCAAGAGGACAAGCTGGATTCGGTCGCGGAGGAGATCGCCGCGAACGGAGGGACGGCGCTTGCCGTTCGGGCCGACGTCGGAATCCAATCCGATGTCGAGAAACTCGTCGCGCAGGCAGAAACGGCATTCGGGCGGATCGACACTCTCGTGAACAACGCGGTCGCCTACGGCGGCGTGGAGAAGAGTGACGTGAACGTCGAAATCACACCCGACGACGCCTGGGAGCGAACGTTCGCCGTCAATTTCTACGGTGCCGTATGGGCAACCCGCTTCGCCATCCCGATCATGCAACGCGGGGGCGGAGGTGTGATCGTCAATGTCGGCTCCACCTCCGGATTCAGCGGGGACACCGTGCACGTCGCCTACGCGGCGTCGATGGCGGCCAAGTACTCGCTCACCCGGTCGGTGGCAACATCCCACGGAAAGAGGGGGATTCGTGTCAATGCCGTCGCGAGTGGGCTGATTCTGAGCCCGACCGCACGGCAGAACCTGTCGGCCGAGAAACTCGAGGCCTACAACGCGAATCTCCTGGTCGACGACTTCGGCGAGACCGATGACCTGGCATCGGTAATCACGTTCCTGGCGGGCCCGGAATCGAGGTACGTCACCGGGCAGACGATCATCGTCGACGGCGGATTCCAGGCTCATCAGCCCTGGCATGCGCAGAACCACATCGTTCACCCACAGGCGCCGATCTGATGACCGAGGGTGCAGGCGCCGCCCGACCTGTCACTACTACCGTGACGCAGCCAAGGAGATCCGCATGACATCGCAACCAATTACTGTGCCGACCGCCACCGGTGACGTTCCGGTATCCGCACTCGGTAGAACGCTGATGCACGAACACATATTCGTCACCAGTCCCGAAGTCCAGCAAAACTGGCCCGACTATCCCGAACAATGGGACGAGGACGCTCAGATCGCCGAGGCCGTGCGGCGACTCGCGGCGCTCGAGGCCGAGGGGTTCGACACTCTGGTCGACCTGACCGTGATCGGTTTGGGGCGGTACGTTCCCCGGGTCGTTCGGGTGGCTGAGCAGTCGAACATCAACATCGTGGTCGCGACGGGCGCCTACGTCTTGAGCGAACTTCCGGTGTACTTCCACTACCGGGGTCCGGGCACCGCGGCGGGCGGGCCCGACCGACTTGCCGACTTCTTCATACGCGACATCACGGAAGGAATCACCGGGACCGGTGTTCGTGCGGCGGTGCTGAAATGCGTCACCGACGAGGCCGGACTGACAAAGGACGTGGACCGGGTCCTGCGGTCGGTTGCGCACGCGCACCGGGAAACGGGTGCACCGATCACGACCCACACCCACTCCGGGCTGCGCCGAGGCCTGGACCAGCAGAAGGTCTTCAAGGAGGAGGGTGTCGATCTGTCCCGGGTCGTCATCGGGCACTCGGGCGACACGGACGACTTCGGTTATCTCGAAGAACTGGCGGATGCGGGGTCGTATCTGGGAATGGACCGATTCGGGCTCGACACGGTGCCATTCGACAAGCGGGTGGAGATCGTCGCGGAGATGTGCCGGCGTGGCTACGCCGACCGGATGGTTCTGTCCCACGACACATCCTGCTTTTCCGACATGTCGGATCCCGTGCGTCGTCGGGAGATGAATCCGCGCTGGCGCTGGACCCACATTCCCCAGGACGTCGTTCCGGCGCTGCTGGAGCGAGGCGTCAGTCAGGGGCAGATCGATGTGATGCTCATCGAAAACCCGCGGCGGATCTTCGCGAACCAGGGCGGCTATTGAGAAAGATGCCCTCGTGAGCAGTCCGATTCGGAAGTTGGACTATTGCCAAGCATGCGCTTGGTCAATTACTGTGACGCCAAGCCAGTAGTGGCGTGCATCACATCATCTCCATATCATCCTTCCGGATCGGACAGGGAGCACGTGCATGACAACAAATCCTCCTTCTGCCAACCCACTCGAGGAATCCGAGTACTCACCCCCCGCCGCGCACGGCAAGATCTGGACGCCGCAATGGATCGGCGCACTGGTTGTCGTCGTCATGCTCGGTGAGCTGGCAACGTTTTCGTACAGTTTGGTCGGGACTGCACTCCCGGGGATCGGCCTCCATTTCCAGACAGCCGACCTGGGCTGGACGATCACCGTCGCCAACCTCGTCACAGCGGTCGCCGTCGCAATGCTTGGAAAGCTGGCCGACCTGCGCGGCAAGCGGAACCTCCTGGTCATCGTCACCGCTCTGTCGGCGGCCGGCGGCGTCATCTCGGCGGTGGCCCCGACCTACGAGGTCTTTCTCGTCGGGCGGGGGCTCCAGGGGCTTCTCTACGTGACGCCCGCGCTGGGATACTCGCTCATCCGTGACGTGTTCCCGAAGCGGCTGATCGCCTTCGCGATCACGGTGACTTTCACCGGAGCCGGTGCGCTCCTCGTCATTTCGCCCTTCATCGCGGGGTGGCTCATCGACGGATTCGGCCCGCTCTCGGTATTCTGGTGCATCGCCGCATTCCAGGTGATCTGCATCATCGGGGTGCTGTTGCTTCTTCCTGAGTCGCCGCTGCGGGTGAAGTCGCGACTCGACTGGGTGGGTGCGATCCTGCTCGGTGCCGGTGGTGCACTGCTCGTGTACGGCCTCGGCAACGGTGGCACCTGGGGTTGGACGTCGGTGAGCTTCGTCGGATTCATGGTTGCGGGACTGGCGTGTTTCGCCGCGTGGATCTGGTGGGACAGTTCGTTTCCCGAGCCGATCATCGAGATCTCGTTGCTACGCACGCGCCCGATGTGGACGACCCTCGTTCTCAACGCCGCTGTGTACGCGCCGGCGGCGATCGTCGTGTCACTGGTGCCGATCATCGTCCAGATGCCCCGTGATCCCGGCGACGAGATCGGCTTCGCCTCGGATGCATTCGGCGTCGCCGCCTTCATGGCACCGCACGGAGCAGCGATGGTCATCTGCGGATTCATCTGTGGAGCCAAGGCTGGGCGGTGGGGAATTCGCTACCCGATGATGGCGGGCTGTAGTGCTCTCGCGGTCGGCAGCATCGGTCTGGCCTTCCTGCACTCCGACACGTGGCAGGTGCTGCTGTGGCTGCTCTTCTGCGGAATTGGAATGGGCGCGACGTACGGTGGGCTGCCCAATCTGGTTGTCCAATCAGCGCCGCCCGAGAAGCAGGGCATCACGTCGTCGATCATGCTGTCCGCGCAGAACTTGTCGAGTGCCGTCGCGGTCCAGCTCGTCTTCGCGATGCTCGCGATGCATACGTTCACGACCGAACTGGGAACCTTCTTCGAGTCCGCCGGATATCGAGTGGCATTCCTCATCTCGGCCGCGTTCGCCCTGGCCGGCCTCGTGGTCCTCAAGATCATGCCTCATGGTCGTGCATCCGACGTCCAGACCGTCAAGACCGCATCCGATGTGGTCGCTCACTGACACGACGCGACATACACAGGAGCGCCGGACACGATGTCCGGCGCTCCTGTGTATGTCCGGGAGCGATCAGGCCCCGTCGATACGCCGATCATCGAAGTCCTGGGCCGATGCGATCGCGCTCGCGGCTTGCGCAAAGCTCCGGTACAGGGGGAGGCGGCTGTCCGACGCGAAGGTATCGAGCAACTCGATATCGGCGGGCGGGCACACCTCGGTGTTCCGAACCACGACGGCCACCCGGACGGGCAATTGGGCGTCGATCACCGTCTGCAGTGTGTCGATCAGTGGGCAAATGCCCGTGGTGCCGTAGTTGTAGTACGCGGCGGCGTTGAAATGAATGAGCACGTCCTGGTATTGCTGACCGTCCTGGGCGAAGATCGGAGTCAGCGCGTCGATCAGAATCGACGTGGGGGAGGCAGGTCCGACGGGCACCTCGAGCGGATTGGCGACGCTGGATCCGGCGCCGTATCCCAGGTCGCGGAGGCGGGTACGGAGCTCGTCGCGCAGCGGAGTGAGGTCGAGGCCGGCGCGATCGCAGGTGTCGGTGGCGAGGACGGATGCGCCGCCCCCCAGCCCGATCACCAGGACACCGTCGGCGTCCGTCCTCGGGTTGTGATCGATGTAGTGCTGGAGGTAGCTCAGGCAGGAGAGGAAGTCCTCGAGCGAACGGACCTGAACGGCCCCCGTCGCCAGGGAAATAGCAGCCCACACCTTTTCGTTCCCGGCCATCGATCCGGTGTGCGAGCTGACGGCGACCGAACCCTGAGTGCTCGAGCCGCCGCGCAGGACCACCACCGGCTTCCTTCCGGCGGCGCGGCGCAGTGCGCTGAGAAGTGCCGCGCCGTCGCGTGTGCCTTCCAGGTAGATTCCGACGACCCGAGTCTCGGGGTCGTCGACGAGCCAGTCGACGAGCTCGCCCTGAGTCACGTCGATCGCATTGCCGATGCTGACGAGCTTCGAGTACCGGATGCCGCGTCGCGAACCCACGGTGATCATGTCACCGGACAGCCCGCCGCTCTGGGACACGACGGAGACCGCGCCTGGTTCGGAAGGTGCACCGAGGGTGAAGGTCTGACGGCCGCGGGGTGCGAACACACCCAGGCAGTTGGGTCCGAGGACGCGGGTCGAGGTGCCGGATGCGGCTTGCCCGAGCTCGGCCTGCAGTGCCGCGCCGGCTTGTCCCATTTCCGCGAACCCGCCGGTGACCACGTGGACAAAACCCACTCCGGCCGCGGCCGCATCGGCGACCACTTCCGGAGTCGCCGCTGCCGGTACCGCCACGACCAGGTAGTCGACCGGGTGGGGAACATCGCGGATCGACGAGTAGGCGGGGACGCCGTCGATACTGTCGGCGTCCGGATGTAGAGCGCAGAGGTTCTCGTCCCAGCCGGCCTGCCGGTAGGCCGCGAGGAAGCGGTTTCCGAAGGTGGATCGACTACTCGAGGCGCCGGCTATCGCGATACCGCGGGGCGCGAACAGGCGGGTGAAGTCGGTGGGCTGGGACTCCGCCGCAACCGGCACCTCGGCCGTCGAGTCCACGATCAGGCGAGCATCCAACGCCTGAACGCCGTCCGCGGTCACTACGATCGGGTTGCACTCGAACTCCGCGAGTGAGTCGCCGAGGCGCTCGACCAGGCCGCCCTGGCCGGCGATCGACAGTAGAAAGTCGATGAGAGCGTCACGGTTGCCCGGTTCACGTCCCCGAGCGCCATGAAGTAGCGGCGCCCCGGGGAAGCTCTCCACCAGTTCTGCGGCATCCGACCGCGACATGGGGGCCACCCGCAGCGCCGACAGGTCGAGCATTTCGGTGGCGATACCGCCGAGTCCGAGCAACACCACGTGCCCGAAGGTTGCGTCGCGGACCACCCCGACGATCAACTCGAGTCCACCCGGATGCTGCTGTTCGACGAGGTATCCGGAGGGAGTGAGGCCCTGGCGGGTGAGAGTTGCCGCCATCTCGGAGACCGCTGCCGGGACGTCGTGCGCTGTCAACCCGAGGATGACGGCACCGACGTCGCTCTTGTGCACCAGTCCCGGGCCCCATGCCTTGAGCACGAGTGGTCCGGACAGCCCGGACACGGCGTCCGCGGCGTCCGCTGCGTTCGTGAAAGTTGCGCTGACCGGAACATCGATACCGTGTTCGCCGAGTAGGGCTTTGACCTCGTGCTCGGGTATTGCGCGCCGGAGATCGGCGGTGACTCCCATATCCACCGGTGACGCCTCCCCCGTTGCAGGGGCGGAAGGGTGCAGCGCGGAACTTGTGTTGGGGGGCATGAGTGATTCCTCTTTCGTGGAAACAAAGTACATTTAAGCAAGCGATTGCTTGGTATCATACGCTGGTACCGGAGCTTCGGTAGTGCTACTGAGAGGTCGAAAAGGATGCCTGAGCAAGTCGATGTCGACGCCGTATCGGAAGTCGGAAACTGGGGGCGGTGGGGAGCCGGCGACGAGCGGGGGGCTGCGAACCTCCTGACTCCGGCCGTCGTGCTCGAAGCCTTCGATGCGGTGCGCGAGGGTAGAACCCTGTCGCTCGCGCTGCCCATTCAGGGAGCTACATCCGGACCGGCGGCTTCCCGCTTCCCGCATCTCGCCGGACGGCCGCTGCCTCAACATTTCATGGCGATGGACGGCGGTGACTACGCGGCGGGGACCGGTCGGATCAAGGGAGAGATGTCGGTCGCGGACGACGCGCTGATGCTCTCGCCGCACGGAACCACAACCCACATCGATGCACTGGCGCACATGTGGCGCAACGACGTGTTGTACAACGGCCACTCGGCGAATCGGGTGCGCAGCTACGGTGCGACACGATGCGGGATCGACAAACTCGGCCCGCTCATCACCCGCGGTGTGATGCTGGACGTTGCCAGGCACCTCGAGGTGCCGCATCTGCCGGCGTCGGCGCGAATCGATGATCAGTTGCTTGCGGAGACGGCTGAGTCTGCCGGTGTGGAAGTCCGGGCCGGGGACGTGGTGCTCGTTCGGACCGGGTGGGCCACGGTTTTCGCACAAGACCCCGAGATGTACAACCACGAGCAGCCGGGTCTGTGTCACAGCGGAGGCCGGTGGCTGGTCGAACGTGACGTCGTGGCGATCGGCAGCGACAACATCGCTGTCGGTGCGCTCGATCCCGGTGGTGTGTTCCATGGGTCCGTCGACGAGGACATCCACATGCTGACGTTGTGGGAACACGGCGTATCGCTCATCGAAATGTTGTGGCTGGAGGAGCTTTCGCGAACGGAGAGATCTGAGTTCCTCTTCGTTGCGGCACCGCTGCCGATCGTGGGAGGCACTGCGAGTCCGATCAATCCTGTTGTGGTTCTCTAGGCTGCGGGTTCAGCCGAAATGCCGCAGAAGGCCGCCTTCGGCGCGCAGGGCTGCGCCGTTGGTCGCCGAGGCTTGGCGCGAGCACGCGTAGACGACCATGCTCGCCACTTCGTCGACCGTCGCGAGGCGTGCCAGCAGAGTGCTCGGCCTGATCGACGTCGCACAGTGGCGGTCCGCGTCCTCGCGCGGCACGGCGTGCTCGGCGGCATAGTCGTCGAGGAACGTGCCGGCACCGCTCGACGCGGTCGGCCCCGGAAGGACGCTGTTCACCGTGACGCCCGTGCCCACCGTGAGTTCCGCGAGGCCGCGTGCGAGCGCGATCTCCGCCGCCTTCGTCACGCCGTAGTGGATCATCTCCGACGGAATGTTCATGCCGGCCTCGGATGCAACGAGGACGATTCGCCCCCAGTTCCGCTCGAGCATGCCGGGCAGATAGGTGCGCGCGAGGCGCACCGCCGCCATCACGTTCATCTCGTAATGGCGGATCCAGTCGTCGTCCGTCGTGTGGAGGAAATGCTTCCAGTCGAACACCGCGGCATTGCCGACGATGATGTCGAAGGAATCGTGCGCGCCGGCGATCGCGTCGCATCCCGCCGCGGTGGTGACGTCCGCAGCGACTGCGGAGAAGCTTTCGGCAGGCGCCAGCTCGTCGGGGGCCTGCTGGACGGCCGTCGCGGTACGACCGTTGACGACGACGTGGGCACCGCAGTCGGCGAGGCCCTGTGCGATCGCAAACCCGATTCCGCGCGTCGAGCCGGTGACGAGCGCCGTCTTGCCGCTGAGGTCGATCTTCATTCTCGAAGCCTTCCTGGTCGCAAATTCCTGGTGACCTGCCCGGCGCCCGCAGCGTCACATCATGGTGATGCCACCGTTGACGCTGAAGGTTTGTCCGGTGACGTACCCGGATTCGGTCGTGCAGAGGAACTCGATCGCCGCAGCCACCTCGCCTGCGGATCCCATGCGGCGCATGGGAATGGCACCGACGAGTTTGTCCATCAGGGCGGGGTTGTTCTCGGCAACCGAATGCAGCATGGCAGTGTCGATCAGCCCCGGGCAGACGACATTGCTCGTAATGCCGTCCCGGGCCGTCTCCCGCGCCAGGGTTTTCGAGAACCCGAGCAGGCCGGCTTTCGTCGCGGAGTAGATGCCCTCCCCGCCTCCGCCCGCTCGCGCGCTGTCGGTGGCGACGAACACGACCCGACCCCATCCGCGTTTCGTCATCTCCGGGACGATCGCGTGACAGAGTTGCATGGGTGCGCGTAGGTTGACCTGCCACAGCGTGTCCCACGCCGCGGGGTCACTGTCCACGAACCGCTCGACTCGCGTCAGGCCTGCATTGTTCACGAGGATATCGACCTCGCGCAGTGCTGCGTTCTCGCCGAGAGCGAGCGCGATCGACGTGGGGTCCGCGAGATCCATGTGGACGGCGGTTCCCCGGTCGATCGAGCCGGCTACGGATTCGGCCGCGCCGAGGTCACGATCGAGTATGAGAACTGCGGCGCCGCGCAGGGAGAGGCGCTGGGAGATGTCCGCGCCGATTCCGGCGCCGCCGCCGGTCACCAGCGCTACTTTGCCTGCAAGATCGGTCTGCATGGGTTCCGAAGATACACTACTGAGCAAGCGCTTGGGTAAGTGTATAGTGATCCGGGACACCGAAAGGGGTGGAGATGGCTTTCTCGGGCCGACGCCTCGGGCGTTCAGATCGCAGTGTCGTCGCATTGCTTCTGCTGAACCAGGGCGAACTGTGTCTGTTGCGCCGGAGTTCGCTCGTTGCCAGCGATCCGGGCAGGTGGCACTGTATTACAGGCTACCTCGACTCGGGCGACGACCCGGCCGAGCACGTGTTGGTCGAACTGGGTGAGGAGACGGGCCTGTCTCGCCTCGACCTGGCCGACCTGGTCGCGGGGCCGGTGTTGAGCCTTCCTGGTGGTGACGGGGTTTGGACGGTGCACGTCTTCGTCGCGACCGCGCGACATCAACGGGTCCGGCTCAACTGGGAGCACGAGGACGTCTGCTGGACTCCGTGGAGCCGGGCGGGGGAGGACGGCCGGGAGCTCGTGCCGTGGCTGCCCGTGCTCGTCGCCGAATCTCTGCCCCACATGCACGTGACAATGTCATAGACAAGCGCTTGTTCAAGTAGTTAGGGTGACTCCATGTCAGCAGATCCGAACCACTCGTCGAATGGGTATGCCCTCGGCATCGATGTCGGCGGCACCTTCACCGACGTCGTCCTCGCCGGGCCCGCCGGCCAGGAATCGGTTGCCAAGACGCTCAGTACCCACGGCGACCCCACTGAAGGAATCGTCAAGGGGGTGCAGGCCGCTCTCGCCGCAGCGGGAGTAGAACCGGCGGCGGTGGATCGGGTGGTGCATGCGACCACACTGGCTACCAACGCCATTCTGGAGCAGAAGGGTGTCCGGGTCGCGCACATCGGTACGCGCGGGTTCCGCAACCTCCTTCCGCTGGGCCGCTACGCGCGGGTCGAGGAAGACCGTTTCGACACTTTCTTCGATCCGCCGTCGTCGCCGATCCCCGCGGCCGACTGTTTCGACGTGCTCGAGCGCCTCGACAGTGCCGGCGGCGTCATCGTTCCCTTGGACGAAAGGTCCGTGCGCGCAGCGGCAGAGAAGATCCGGGACCGCGGTATCCGGTCGGTGTCGATCGCCTTGCTGCACTCGTACGTAAATCCTGCCCACGAACTGCGCGTCGCAGAGATCGTGCGGGACGTCCTGCCTGCGGACGCAACGGTCGTGATTTCGGCCGAGGTGTGGCCCGAGCTTCGTGAATACGAACGCACCACGACGACCCTGATGTCCGCCTACGTGGGCCCGGTGATGGTCTCGTATCTGCGAAAGCTCGAGCAGCGGCTCCGTGACGCCGGAATCGATGCGCGCGTGCAGGTCATGGAGTCCGGAGGCGGTGTCATGTCCGCAGATCTGGCCGGTCGCCGCGCTGTCGCGACAATCGAATCGGGCCCGGCCGCCGGAGTTCTCGCAGCCCGCGCGGCCGGTCTGTCGGCGGGCAAACCGGATGTGATCTCGTTCGACATGGGCGGAACGACGGCGAAAGCGTCCGTGGTCCGCAACGGCGCTCCGGCCATCACCACGGAGTTCCATGTCGGTGGCAAGGGGAGCTTCGGCGGGCGTCGCGCGGGTACCGGAGTGCCGATCAAGACGCCGGCGATCGACCTTGCCGAGGTGGGGGCAGGCGGCGGCAGTGTCGCCTGGGTCGACCAGGGACAGGCGTTGCGGGTCGGTCCGCATTCGGCCGGTTCCGAGCCGGGCCCGGCCTGCTATGGCCGCGGCGGCCAGGACCCGACCGTCACCGACGCGAATCTCGTTCTCGGCTATCTGGATCCGATCGGGTTCGCGGGTGGAACGATGGGACTCGAACCCGACAACTCCGCCCGTGCCATCCGGGAGCGGGTCGCCGAGCCGCTCGGTGTCGGTCTGGAAGCCGCGGCAAACGCGATCCACGAAATCGCTAACGCGACGATGGCCGCAGCGGTCCGGGTCGTCACCGTCCAGCGTGGCCTGGATCCCCGGAACTTCTCGGTCGTCGCATTCGGTGGCGCAGGGCCGATGCACGCGGCGCGGGTAGCAGAGGAATTCGACATCGGCACCGTGATCATTCCACCGTCGTGCGGCGTCGGCTCTGCCGTCGGACTCCTGGGCACCGACTTGAGCACCGATCGCGTTCTCACCCGACTGCGCCATGAGGACGACATCGACGGCGAGTCGATCGACGACACCTTCCGTCAGCTCTCCGAAGCCGCGGCCGGGGATCTCGGTGTCGAACTCGCCGCACCGTCCACTCGAGTCGAGCGGTCCGTCGACGTGCGGCTGGCCGGTCAGGCTCATGAACTGACCATCCGGATCAGCAACGGCGGCGCAGGCAGGCACTGGGACGACACGTCCCTCCCGTCGCTGCGCGAGCGCTTCGCCGAAAAGTACAAGGAAGCCTACGGTATCGACGGTTCCGGCCCCGTCGAGTTGGTGAGCTTCCGCGTCCGGGTCACCCACGTGGTTCCCAAGGTTCCACTCGGCCGTCGTGCCGTATCCGATGTGCGAGGCCAGGGGCCCTCGCGCAAACGCCGCGTCTGGTTCCGGGAGTTCGGTGAGTACCGGGAGACCCCCGTCTACGAGCGCGAAGGAATCGTCGGCGACGAGCCGGTTCCCGGACCTCTTGTCATCGCAGACGGTGAATCGACCATCGTCGTGCCCCCGGCCTGGAATGCCCTGGTCGACGGCGAGTTCAACGTAGTTCTGTCGCGCGCTTCGGAGGAGAAGTAATGACGCACGTTCCGGCCGACGGTTCGGCCCCCGTCCTCGACGACAATGGCTCCGGCACAGCGCAACTGACTTCCGAAGTGCTCCGCAACGCACTCGTCGTCGCCGCGGAAGAGGCGAGTATCGTCGTCGTGCGGTCCGCATTCTCGACCTTCGTCGTGGAGGGTTCCGACGCATCGGCAGCCATCCTGGACAAGGATGGCCGGCTCATCGCCCATTCCATGGCCACAACGCTCATGAACAGCATGGCGCTGTCGGTGGCCGTGCCGTTCCTGCTAGCCGACATTCCGCTCGACACGATGCGGCCCGGAGACGTGTTCGCCACCAACGATGCTTACAAGGGCGGGGTGCACACCAACGACATCCTCATCTTCAAACCGATCTTCGTGGAAGGCGCGGTGGAGTACTTCACCGCGACCTTGATTCACGTGTCGGACATCGGCGGGGCATCTGCGGGCGGAATGGCGTCCTTGGCCACCGAGATCTTCGCCGAGGGATTGCAGTTACCCCCGGTCCGGATCGCCGGCGCGGACGGGTTGGAGGAGCCGATCATGCGGATCCTCGCCCTGAACAGTCGCACACCCGACAAGGTGCAAGGCGATGTCCGCGCGCTCATTGCGGGCGCATCGACCGCGGCCAAGCGTGTCGAAGAACTCATCGAAGAGTACGGTGTGCAGGGTTTCGCGGACGGTGTCCACGACTACCTCGACTACACGGAGGTGCTCACCCGGGCCGCGATCGCGGACTTGCCTGCCGGAACCTACCGCTCCCAC
Source organism: Rhodococcus sp. USK10 (assembly GCF_019378875.1). Lineage (NCBI taxonomy): Bacteria > Bacillati > Actinomycetota > Actinomycetes > Mycobacteriales > Nocardiaceae > Rhodococcus > Rhodococcus sp. USK10. The sequence goes on along the minus strand of NZ_CP076048.1, from coordinate 3,856,002 downwards.
TACACCATCGACGACGACGGTGTCACCAGCCTGCGCGGGCATCGCGTTCAGGTGGCGGTCACCATCGGCGACCGCGACATCTCGCTGGACTTCGAGGGAACCGACCGCCAGGTCGCCGCCGCCGTCAACTCGAGTATCTCGCAGTCGCTCGCTGCGGCAGTGTTCGCGTTCCGGTGCTTCGTCGATCCGACGATCCCGATGAACGACGGGTGCCTGCGCGTCCTGGACGTGAATCTCCCGGAGGGCACCCTGGTCAATGCCCAGTCGCCTTATCCCTGCGGCGGACGATTTCTGCCGGCCTACGCGGCCATGGAGGCCGTGCTGCAAGCATTGTCGGACGCTGTCCCCGAACGCGCCATCGCTGCGTCGGGAATCCTGCAGCCCTTCTCGATTGCCGCGACGACTGCACCGTACTGGGTTCATCTCGCCTACGAATTCGGCGGAGTGGGAGCACGGTTCGGCAAAGACGGACCGGACGCCACCGGCATTCATTTCGGTCTGGGGCGAAACTCGGTTCCTCAGGTCGAGCCGGTCGAAGTGCGCTGCCCCCTCGTGGTCGAGGAGGTGGAGTACATCGCGGACTCCGGTGGCTCAGGACGCTGGCGCGGCGGACTCGGAACCCGGACGGTGTTCCGGCTACTGTCCGATGCCTACGTCACGACCCGCGGTGATCGGCTCGAAACGGGCCCCCGAGGACGGGACGGGGGAAGTTCCGGAGTCACCGGTGCTTTCAAGAAACGCACCCTCGACGGGAACACCGTGGTTCTGAACTCGAAGGTGAATAACGAACTCTTTCTTGCGGGCGAGTCGTTCGTCGTCGAGACGAGCGGCGGCGGGGGGATCGGAAATCCGTTCGAGCGTCCCGTGGAGTACGTCCTGGACGACTTCGATGCGGCGCGGATCACGGCCGACGGTGCACGACGCGACTACGGCGTGATCGTCACCGCCAAAGGTGATCTCGATAGTGCAGCGACCGATGCGCGAAGGAAGACACTTCATGACTAGATCGCCTGCAGTCGCCCGGAAGACCCGCGGAACCAAAGGAAGTGATCGATCGTGACCAGCAATGACCGTGCACCGATGAAGTTCGGCGTGTTCCTCGGGCCCGAGCACAAGCCCTCGAACAACCCCACCTGGGACCTCGAGCGCGACCTGCAATTCATCGAACATCTCGACAAACTCGGATTCGAGGAAGCCTTCGTCGGTGAGCACCATTCGAGCGGTTGGGAGATCATCTCCAGCCCCGAACTGTTCATTGCGGCAGCCGCCCAGCGAACTCGTAACATCAAACTGGGTACCGGCGTGATCTCGCTTCCTTACCACCATCCGCTGATGGTGGCGGAGCGTATGACGCTGCTGGACCACCTGACTCGTGGCCGGCTGATCATGGGTGTCGGGCCCGGCGCATTGCCGTCCGACGCGGCGATGATGGGTCTGGAGTACTCCTCGCTCCGTGAGCGGATGGAAGAGTCGCTAGAAGCGATTCTGGCACTGTTCACCTCCGACGACTGCATCGACCGCAAGACCGAGTGGTTCGAACTGCGGCAGGCGCAACTCCAGATGCTGCCGTACACCCGGCCGCACCCGGAGGTGGCGGTCACCGCCGTCATCTCGCCCGCGGGCGCGATGCTGGCCGGGCGGTTCGGGCTGCCGATGCTCGCTCTCGCGGCCGCCACCGACGCCGGCAGCCGTGTGCTCGCCGAACATTGGGACATCTACTCCGAACAGCGGGCCCTGCACGGGCACGGGCCGGGCGACCGCAGAGACTGGCGGCTCGTGAGCGTCATTCACGTGGCTCCCACCCGGGAGGAAGCCGAACGTCAGGTTTCGTACGCAATCGAAGACGCCGGGCGCTACCTCTTCCGCGATGCGAGCTTCCTGAAGGCGATCTACGACTCGTCGGGCCTGGAGGAGGGGGCTTCGATCCTCGACGTGTTCCGCGCGTCCAATCTCGGCGTGGTCGGAACTCCGCAGGATGCGATCGAGCACATCGAGCGGATGCAGGAAATGTCCGGCGGTTACGGCACCCACCTCATCCGGGTGCTCGACTGGGCGTCGCCGCAGGACACCCTGAACTCGTACGAGTTGTTCGCTCGGGAGGTCGTGCCGCACTTCCAGGACTCGAACCGTCGTCGAATCGAGAATTGGAACAGCTTCCACAACTCCGAAGGTGACTTCCAGGTAGCCCTCGGCGCAGCGAACGCCCGCGCCCGCAAACGCTACGAAGACACCAAGTCGAATCGTTTGTGAGCACCTGCGCCCAGACCTACTCGAACACATTGGAGAACCAGATCATGACCCACCAAGTTTCTGTCGGAAACGTGCTGTATCCCGTCGACGACGTCGATTCCGCGGTGAAGTTCTACGAATCGGTGTTGACGCTGCCGACGAAGTTCCAGGACGGTTCACGCTTCGCTGCGCTGGACGGCGGCAAGGTCACCGTCGCCATCGCCGGTCCGGAGGAGGACGTCACCGGCGGTCGCGTCGCCGCGTCCTTCAAGGTGTCCGATGTGGTGTCCGCAGTGGATGCGGCAGTTGCCGCCGGAGCCACGGTTGTCCGCGACCCGGAGGACGGGCCTCATGAGACACGTGCGGTCGTGTTGGATCCCTGGGGCAACGCCGTGGTCCTCTACGCACCGTTGAAGGCGTGAGGGACGACGACATGGCCGGTCGATTCGCCGGGAAGGTCGCGCTGGTCACCGACGCGGCCAGTGGGCAGTAGGCGAGTACACAGGGTAGGAAAGAGATAGATGTCGAGTGCCACGCAAGGATTGGATGGCCGCACTGCTCTTGTCACCGGTGCGGGGAGCGGTATCGGCCGCGCGACCGCGATCGAACTCGCCGCCGCGGGCGCCACGGTGGGTTGCGCGGATGTCGACGAGCACTCGTGCCGTAGCTGCGCCGAAGAGATCACGGCACAGGGAGGCACGGCATTCTCCTACCTGATGGACGTGCGTTCGGCGGCCGACTTCGAGTCCGTAGCGTCAGCTCTGCTTCTGCGGACGGGGCGAATCGATGTCCTGGCGAACGTGGCCGGTGCGATCACGGCCCGCGGACCGCTCCTGTCCATGAGCGACGACGAGTTCGACGACGGTCTCACGCTCAACCTGAAAAGCTTCGTGCACGGTTGTCGTGCAGTCGGCACCGCGATGATCGGTGGCGGTGGTGGAAGCATCATCAATGTCTCGTCCGGAACGGTGGACGGCCGCGCGCCAGACCTCGGGGCGTACAGCATCCCGAAAGCGGGAGTCCTGCAGCTCACCCGGACACTCGCCATGGAACTCGGCGGGGCCGGCGTCCGGCTGAACACAGTGTCGCCGGGATATATTTCGACGTCGATGACCGCAGCGCACTATCGGAACGCCGACGGCACACCGAATGAAGAGCGACGGAATGCAGTCGACAGTGAACACAGTGCCGATATCCCACTCGGGCGGCCCGGCCGTGCGAGCGAGGTCGCCGCTGTAGTCGCATTCCTGGCCTCCGATGCCGCTTCCTACGTCACCGGACAGATCCTGCGAGTCAACGGCGGACTCGTGATGCCGCTGTGACGGCGAAATTCGCACTCCCTCCGGTTCCGGAGTTCGCATTTCCCGGGTTCGCGGACAGCTGCTCTGTCGTCGTCGGCGGGTCGAGCGGTGGGGTCGGTTCGGCAATGGTCCAGCTCCTCCTGAACGCCGGCTCGGCAGTCATCATGGTCGACCGAGACGAGGAGCGTTCGGGAATGCTCACGGCTGCCGTCGGACACGACGAGTCGCTGCTCCCGGTGCTGACGGACATCACCACCGAGGACGGGATCCGCGACCTGGAATCGGCCCTCGACCTAGCCGACCGCCCGGTCCGGCACCTCGTCAATGTCGTCGGAGGCGTGTCCGGCGACGATGTCGGGCACATACTTCATCTCGGAGCGGACCAGTGGACACGCGCGCTCACGACCAACGTGACCTACGCGCTGCGGACCAGTCAGGTTGTCGCGCGGCGCATGGTGCAGGAGCGCCGCGGATCGATCGTCAATCTCTCCGTCGCCGAGGCGGATCGGGCGATGCCCTGGTTCGCGTTCTACGGAGCGACACGATCGGCCTTGGACTCATTGACGCGCACGATGGCCGTCGAGCTCGGGCCCTTCGGAGTTCGTGCGAACACCGTGTCGTGGGGTCTGATCAATTCACCGAGAATGCACCCCGCGCACACGTCGGAGGGCAATCGGGAGCGCGACGTGATTCCGCTCGGCAGGCGCGGGCTGGTCGCCGACGTCGCCTGTGCGGCGATGTTCATGTTGTCGGACCTCGCCCAGTACGTCACCGGTCAGAACTTGGAGGTCGACGGTGGACTGTCGCTGTGTGGACCGCACTACGAACACACCGAGAACATTCCGGTGTTCCTGGAATCCGAATCTGCGCGCGATGGGCTTCGGAGACAGTTCGACCGCATCGCGCACCCCGACCGGGAACACCGGGGTTGACCTCCCGATCGGTAGACCTCGGTGGGCAGTCTACGGCGGAAGGCGGTGGTCGTGCCGACATCGAAAGCGTGCGTGATGCACGCGCCCGCTGGGGATGTGGGTACTCGTGCGAGGGTCACGAGCAACTCTCTGCCTCCACCGCGAGTACGCCGATCCCACGCATCACGTTCTGAGGGTGGCCCGTGCGCAGCCTGGGGTAGAACCTCTTACCGCGCACGGGCTCGGGCGGCGGCCGTCACACTGCGGACTCCGTGATGTCCACGACGGGAAGAATGGAGTGTCCTAGTCTCCGCTCCTTGGTGCGAAGGTAATCGATGTTGTGGTGGTTGACATGTGGAGGATGAGCAACGCGGGAAATCACGTCGACGCCATACCGCGACAGTGCGGTGATCTTGTCGGGGTTGTTGGTGATCAGTCGTGCTCGGCTCACCCCGAGCTCCTTGAGGATGGTGGCCGCCACGGCGTAATCGCGCGCGTCGACGGGCAGGCCCAGCTCGAGGTTGGCGTCGACGGTATCGTAGCCGTCCTCCTGCAAGGCGTACGCCGCCAGTTTCGCCCCCAACCCCACACCTCGCCCTTCCTGACCGCGCAGGTACACGACGACTCCGGTTCCCTCGGCGGCAATCGCTGTGAGCGAGTCCTGGAGCTGTGGGCCGCAGTCACACCTGAGTGATCCGAGTATGTCGCCGGTGAGGCACTCGCTGTGCACGCGGACGAGCGGTGTTGCCGCAGCAGAACCTGCGAGGTGCGGAGTTCCCGCGACGAGAGCAATGTGTTCGACACCGTCGTGAGCGCGGAAAACGTGGCCGATGAAGTCGCCGGCCGTCGTGGGCACGCGCGCTCGCGAGATCCGTGTGACGAGTTGTTCTCGCTGACGACGATGCTCGACGATGTCGCGCACCCGGATCATCTTCAGGTGATGCAGGCGCGCGAAACGAATGAGTGCGTCGCGACGAGACGTTTCACCATCGTCGTCCACCAGTTCGCACAGCACGCCGACAGATTCGAGACCGGCCATCCTGCACAGGTCGACCGTGGCCTCCGTGTGTCCACGACGCTCCAGGACGCCGCCCGGCCGCGCCAGCAGCGGCATCACGTGGCCGGGACGGCTGAGGTCGTCGGGTCGAGTCTGCGGGTCGGCGAGCGCGCGTGCCGTGACGGCGCGATCCGCTGCTGAAATTCCGGTCGTGACGCCGTGTAGTGCGTCGACCGAGACGCCGAATGCGGTTCCGAAGACTTCACCGTTGCCGGCAGCGGGAACCATGGGTGGTAAGCCGAGCGCAGCGGCACGGTCTTCCGTCATGGCGACACAGACGAAACCCGAGGTGTGACGGATGATGAACGCCATCTTCTCGATTGTTGCGTGCTCGGCCGCCATGACGAGATCGCCTTCGTTCTCACGATCCTCGTCGTCGACGACGACGACCATGTCGCCGCGTGCGATCGCGTCGACAGCCGCAGACACGCTGTCGAACCGTTCGTGCGCGGATTCGGCGTCGAGTTGTCCGACGGCCGTCGATATGTGCGTTCTCATGGGTGCCTCCGACGATGCGGTGGTGGGTGGACTCGGCTGGAGGAGCGCTGCCGGCGAGCGAGCTGATCAGGGTGGTTGTGCCCCGCCTGCCTGTTGGAAGTGGGCTAGTCGGCGCTGTGCAGTCGGCCGTATTTTCCGCGGTGGAACAGGAGCGGCGATCGGCCGTCGGCATAGAGGTGCTGGACACGCGAGACGACGATCACGTGGTCGCCGGCCGGATGTTCGGCTTCGACTCGTGCGTCGATCCAGGCGACGGCATTCTCGATGACGGGGGCACCCGATGGCGACGGCTGCCAGGCCAGACCGGCGAACTTGTCGCCTCCCTTGACGGCGAGCTGCCGGCCGACATGTTCCTGGTCTTCTGCGAGGATGTTGATGACGAAGCTGTCGGCCCGTCTGATCGCAGGCCAGGAGCTGCTCGTGTGGGCGACGCAGAAGGCGACCAGGGGCGGATCCAACGACACCGATGTGAAGGAGTTCGCCGCCAGACCGGCGCCATCTCCGGTTGCGGGATCGAGTGCGGTGATGGCAATGACGCCGGTTGCGAAGTGGCCGAGGACCGATCGCATAGTGGCGGCGTCGACCTCAGGCAGGTCTTCCCGCCGTTCCGTTGCTGATGTAGTGCTCATTTCGACCTCCGTGGGTTGCCGGATCTACAGGTGGTGTCCGCGCTCGTCGCGAATCGACGGTGGGGCCGAATCCTCTCGTACCTGCGGGTCGATCTCGACCTGCACGGATATCGGGGTGATCGCGTTGATGGCCTGCGCGATTCGCGCATGCCACATTCCGTTCTGGACGAGGCTCTCGCGGTTGAAGGAGACGTGGACCGTGGCGGAGTCGAGGGTGCCCTGTCGGGAGATGCGCAGCTGCCAATGTGCGATTCCGTCGATTCCTTTGAGCGCCTTGGTGAGAGCGCTGAACGAAACCCACCGGCCACGGATGAGCGTGAGGTCACCATACGTATGTGTGGGCATGGCGATCGATGAGCCGTCGCGAGTGCTCAGGTATCCCGTTCCGGCGATGACATCCGTGAGACCGGAGTGCCACGGGTACTTCACGACGATCTCCGCGAGTTCGCCGTCCGGAAATGACTGCGTGGGTGAGGCGAGAGCGAGGAGGTCTTCGCGGGCCGGGACGAGTGCGGTCGCCTTCGCGGGCTTGTGAGCGATCGGGACTCCGCTGACAGGATCGGTGAACAACTCGATCGTCCGAGCGCCGAATTCCCGACTCAGGTGCTCGATCTTCTTCGGGTCGGCGATCTCGCCCGTCAGTAGGATCAGGCGAAGTTCGAGATCCAGTGGATCGACCAGGAACTCGAGATGCAGCCGGGCGAGAAAGTCTGCGACGCCGGTTGCCGTACCCACCAGGACGTTGGCACGCACGTTTTCGAGCACTCGAAGGAGCCTCATTCGCCCACGGGGGCCCACACTCGCCGCAGCCGAGGCAGCGGACGCAGCAGCCTCGGCGACCAGCGCTCCGCCGAGTTCGCCATCGCTGTTCAGTGCCACGACGACGCGATCGGTTGTCTCGACCCCCGCATCGGTCAGAGTCTTGGCTGTCAGCGCAACGGCGGCGGCCCGGTCGTCCGCGGACAAGGGGAACACAGTCGATGCGGTCGGATCTACCTGAATCAGACCGCGGGCCCTCGCCGGGGTGATTCCTGCCGGGGAGACGTTCCTGCGGAGAATCGGTTCCTGCGGTGTCGCCGCGAAGTGCGTGTGTGTCATCGGATCTCCACAACATCGGAAGCGAACAGTTTGATCGAACTCAGGACGTGATCGTTTGCGAGTCCACCGACCTGGAACTGCCCGATGAGGTCGGTGACACCGGCTTCCTCGAGACGCTGCACGGCCTTTCGTGATCCCTCCACATCGTCGATCACGATCATCAGATTGTCGCGAAGGGTCTCGATCGCTTCTTCCTGAGACTGGCCGGCGGCGAGCGCGCCGAGGACACGGTGGCTCGCATGGCGAGCGTCGTAGTAGTCGGGCGGAGCGACCAGGTTGACCTGGCGCCGGATGTACCACATCACGGCGTCCGCAGCGTTGGCGTGCGCCTCGTCGGCCGTCGGGGCAACATGCCACGGAATCATCAGTGCGATCTTGCGGGTCTCGGGGTCGAAGCCGTGGCGGGCCAACTCCTCCTTGTACTTTGCGATGTCCTCGGCGACGTCGTCGATGCCCTTGAGCATGGTCATGCCGAGCAGGTTGTACCCGCGCCGGGCGGCCTGGAGGTACCCGTCGAGACTCGTCGACGCCACCCACACGGGAGGATGCGGTTCCTGGAGGGGCCGGGGATACACGCCCACGTCCGGGACGCTCCAGTACTCGTGCTCGGCGCTGTACGGCTCGCCGTCCGCCTCCCAGATGCCGAGAACGGTGTCCAGGTTCTCCTCCCACAGTGCGCGCGACTGCTCGAAAGGCCGCTGGAAGGCCTGGTATTCGAGAGGTGAGGCACCGCGCCCGGTTCCGAACTCGATGCGTCCGCCCGAGATGATGTCCATGGTGGCGACGCGCTCGGCCGTGCGAATCGGATGCGAGAAGGGGAGCAGCACGACGCCGAGCCCGAGTCGAATCTGGCTGGTGACCCGCGCGAGTGCGCTCAACACGATGTCGGGAGCCGAGGAGTGTGAGAACCCGCGAGTGAAATGGTGCTCGACCATCCAGGCGGTGCTGTAACCGAGCCCATCGGCGAGGGTGACCTGCTCGATGAGATTCTCGAATGCCTGCTGCTCGACCTCTTTGGTCCGCCCACGCACCTCGAGTTCGTATCCGAGGCCTGCCCGCAGCTTTGCCATGCCAACTCCTGTCAGTAGTACCAAGCGATCGCTTGGGATTGCCTCTGTGCGACCTTGACTTCGCAAGCGTAACCCAAGCGCTTGCTCAAATGCTATACGCTCGCGGCATGGAGATCATGGATTGGGTCGGATACGAGTTGGGCACCAGAGTGGTGCGGTACCGGGAAGAGGATGCGATCCTGTACGCGCTCTCCGTGGGCGCGCGCGCCGAGGAACTGTCGTTGGTCTTCGAGCGTGACCTGAAGGTCTTGCCGACGTTCGCGCTCACTCTCGGGCTGTGGGTGGCGGACGCGGCCTCCGCTGCCGGGGCGTTCGCGCCGGCGGAAGCGCTGCACGGAGCGCAGTCGCTGACGATGCACGGTTCCCTGCCTCGAGCTGGGGTATTCGAGGTCACGGGTCACGTCGGATCTATCCGCGACACAGGGCGTTCCGAGATTCTGGATATCGTGTGCGAAAGTGACTTCTTCTCTGCCACCTACTCGATCATCCTGCCCGGCAAGGGCGGCTTTTCGCCGCCCGAGACGCGGGCGAAGGCGGGCGCGGGGGAGGTTGAGATGGGCGGTATGGCCTCAGTGCGTCTGTCGGCCGAGCAGGCGGTTCTGTACCGGCTCACCGGTGATCGCCACCTGATCCACGTCGACCCGGCCGCCGCGCGAGCGGCTGGATTCGCACGGCCCATCCTCCACGGTCTGTGCACGCTCGGCGTCGTCGTCAAGGCGCTTGCGGAGCCGCTGGGTGCACAACCGTGGGAGCTCGAGCATGTCGAAGCGCGATTTGCGTCGCCGGTCTACCCCGGAGACACCTTGCGGATCGTCGCCGGAGAACCCTCTCGCGGGGGTGCCGAGGATGTCGCGTACTCGGCGTCCGTCGACGAGAGCCGCGTCCTCGCCGGCGGTCGGGTGCGTTACCGGTGAGGTGAGGGTGATCGGCGACCGTCGGGTCGCCCGGTCGTCCGCCCCCGCTCAGCGGCTCTCGAGGATTGCCGCACTCCCGTAGCTCCCACCGAATCCCGTGCACAGCGCGACGTGCGGTGATTCGACTTGGTGAGACGAAGCGGTTCCCCGGAGCTGGCGCACAGCCTCGAGGATGTTGTTGAGGCCGTGGACGTACCCCTCCGACAGCAGTCCGCCGTGCGGATTGACGGGGAGGGTGCCGGTCGGGAGGGTGGCACCCGAGCGTACGTAGTCGCCGCTGTTGCCGTGGTCGCAGAAGCCGAGGTCCTCGAGTTGCTGCAGAACGATCGGGGAGTAGGCGTCGTAGAGCAAGGCCACATCGATCTCCGCAGGGCGAATGCCCGAGTACGACCAGAGCTTCCGCGCCACGAAGCGGGAGAAGATCGCCGAAATGTCCGCAGCCTTGTCCATGGTGGAGGCGCCAATACCGCCGCCGCGCACCACGGTGACAATGCGAGGGCTGTTCGGGCCGAGAGCATCGGCAATGTCGGTTCTGCTGACGACCAACGCCGCGCCGGCGTCGGTTTCCTGGCAGCAGTCCGCTCGGCGCAGTGGGGTGGAGACCATCGGGCTCGAGAGGTAGTCGTCCAGGGTCATGTCGGAGCTCACCAGTGCGCGGGGATTCTCCGATGCCAGACGTCGCGACTGACAGACCACGGCGGCCAGGTCGTCCTCGGTGGCTCCCGTGAGATGCATCCACCGGGTGGCCGCCAGCGCGAACAAATTGACCGGCCCCGCCATACCGTACGGGGTGGTGAATTGGGCTTCGCCGCCGGCGACCCGCAGTGGAGCCTGACCCATACGCTTCCCCGAGCGTCCGTTGAGCGCTCGGAAGACAAGCACGTTCGCCGCTGTACCCGAGTGGATCAACATCGCCGCGTCGCCCAGAATCGAGGCGGATTGTGTCCCACCGCCGTAGATTTCGTTCGTCCAGATCTCGGGTGGGAGGCCGAGATGCTCGGCGACGTCATTGACCGGCGCGGAGTCGCCCATGTGGTAGCACAGCACGCCGTCGATGTCCGAGACGTCGAGTCCTGCGTCTCGGATGGCGGCCCGGCTCGCACCCAGCGCAAGTTGAAGTGGGCTGACACCGGAACGGCGGGAGATGTCGGTTAGGCCGATCCCGCTTACCGCGGCGGCTCCGGCGAATGCCTGTCTCGTCATATGCTCCCCTTGTAAACCAAGCGCTTGCTTGAAAGGATAGTCCCATGTGTGGTCGAGTCGCACCCGAACCGAGTGATCTCGCGCGTCCGTTCTGGGATGGATGCAACGCGGGACTACTGCTGATTCAGCGGTGCCTCACCTGTGGAATGTTCATTCACCAGCCCGAGCCCGAGTGCATCGGATGCGGTGGAACGAGCCTCACGTTCGAAGCCGTCGGCGGAACCGGAAGGGTCGAGACCTTCACGGTGATTCACCGTAGCTTCGTCCCGAACTACCGAGATGCCGTGCCCTACGTCGTGGGCTGGATCGCGCTTCCCGAACAACGGAATCTTCGGATCTTCAGCGCCATCGTCGGACCGGAATCCGTCGAACGCGTTGCGATGGACGCTGCGGTGGAAGTGCGATTCGAGAACGTCGTGGGATTCGGCGCCATCCCCGTATTCGAACTGGTGTAACGCTGCACCCGTGGCGCATTGCGTTAACCGACTTCTCCGTAAACGAACGATGGAAGGACCGCGAAGTTGAGAATGGGACTGGTAGGCCTCGGAAGAATGGGCCACAACATGCGGGAGCGACTCCGCGCGCGCGGCCACGACGTGGTCGGCTTCGATCCGGGCGTGAGCTCCAGCGATGTGGACTCGCTGGCGGCAATGGTAGCGAGCCTCGACGGGCCACGAGTCGTCTGGATCATGGTTCCTCATGGGAAAGCCACCAGCGACACGGTCCGCGCGCTCGGCGACCTGCTCGATTCCGGTGATCTGGTGATCGAAGGAGGGAATTCACGATTCACCGACGACCAGGCGCATGCGGAACGGCTCGCACCGCGCGGCATCGACTACATCGACTGCGGCGTGTCCGGCGGTGTGTGGGGCAAGGACCTCGGATACGCCCTCATGGTCGGAGGTGTCGAGGAGGCGGTGGCACGAGCGATGCCGATCTTCGAATCGTTGCTACCCGAAGGTGACTCGGCGAAGAGCTTCGTCCACGCCGGACCGGTCGGTGCCGGGCACTTCGCGAAGATGATCCACAACGGAGTCGAATACGGCCTCATGCAGGCCTACGCGGAGGGCTACGAGTTGCTCAGCGCGGAACAACTCGTCACGGATGTGAGAGGCGTTCTCGAGGCGTGGACTGCGGGCACCGTCGTGCGCTCGTGGTTGCTGGATCTGCTCGTGGAGGCGCTCAGAGACGATCCGGGGCTCGCAACACTCTCCGGGTTCGTGGACGATTCGGGTGAAGGGCGATGGACGGTGGAAGAAGCGATCGGTCATTCCGTCCCCGTCCCCGTCATCTCGGCTGCACTCTTCGCGCGCTTTTCGTCGCGACAGGACGACTCGCCGGCGATGAAGGCTGTGTCTGCTCTTCGCAGGCAATTCGGCGGACACGCAGTGCAGAAGGTCGCGCCATGACAGTCGACGACGTCTCGATCAGCAGTAGGGCGGTCAAGGATGCGTGGGCCGAGCTCCTGGCCGAGCATCAGAAGCTGTCGACATGTCATCTACGGGAACTGTTTGCAGAGGAACCCGCCCGTGGCGACGAGCTGACCCTCGCTGTGGGAGATCTGTATATCGACTACAGCAAGCACCTGGTGACGCGACGGACTCTCGGGCTGCTCGCGTCCCTGGCCGACGCGAGCGGGCTCGAAGAACAGCGCGACCGCATGTTCGCCGGCGGGCACATCAACACCACCGAGGACCGCGCCGTGCTGCACACCGCGCTGAGGAATCCACGTGACGTGGCACTTTCGGTCGACGGACGGAACGTCACCGCTGACGTGCACGACGTACTCGACCGGATGGGCGATTTCACCGATCGGCTGCGTTCGGGTAGCTGGCGCGGTGCATCTGGAGAACGCATCACCACGCTGATCAATATCGGAATCGGCGGTTCCGATCTGGGGCCGGCCATGGTGTGCCGCGCCCTGCGGGCGTACAGCACCGATTCGCTCGACGTCCGGTTCGTCTCGAACGTCGACCCCGCCGATCTCACCGCGGCTCTGCGGGGGCTGGACCCGGCCCGCACGCTGTTCGTGGTCGCGTCCAAGACGTTCACCACGCTGGAAACCCTGTCGAATGCCGCGTGCGCGCGGCGGTGGGTGACCGAATCGTTGGGGGAGCAGGCAGTAGCCCGGCATTTCGTTGCAGTCTCGACGAACTCGGAAGCGGTGTCCGCGTTCGGCATCGACACAGCCAATATGTTCGGCTTCTGGGAGTGGGTCGGCGGACGGTACTCCGTCTGTTCCGCCATCGGTCTGCCCGTGATGGCCGCAATCGGCAGAGAGCGATTCGCTGATTTCCTCGCTGGCTTCCACGTGATGGACGAACACTTCCGCACGGCTCCGTTCACGAGGAATGCACCGGTAATGCTCGGGCTGTTGAACGTCTGGTATGCAAGCTTCTTCGGTGCACAGACCCGCGCGATCCTTCCGTACGCCCAGGATCTGGCACGGCTTCCCGCGTACCTTCAGCAGCTGGCGATGGAATCGAACGGCAAGTCCGTTCAGGTAGACGGCCTCCCGGTATTCGCACCGACATCGGCAATCGTGTGGGGAGAACCGGGGACCAACGGTCAGCACGCCTTCTATCAGCTCCTGCATCAGGGGACCACCATGGTTCCGGCGGACTTCATCGGGTTCGCCGAAGCAGACGCGGACCGCCCCGCGGTCGGCGGATCCACCACCATGCACGAGATCCTGCTGAGCAATCTCCTCGCGCAGACGAAGGTCCTGGCATTCGGCCGGACCGGTGCGGAGGTCGAGGCCGACGGAACGCCCGTCGACCTGGTTGCCCACAAGGTCATGCCGGGAAATCGTCCCACCACCACGATTCTCGCTCCGGAACTCACACCGTCGGTCCTCGGGCAACTCATCGCCCTCTACGAGCACGAGGTGTTCGTGGAAGGGGTGGTGTGGGGTATCAACTCGTTCGACCAATGGGGGGTCGAGCTGGGAAAGGGGCAGGCTCTGGCTCTCGAACCGGCCCTGACGCAGGCGGGAGTTCCCGAAACGTGCGGGGACTCGTCGACCGATGCGCTCGTGAAGTGGCTCCGGCGACACAGATAGCGGCCGCGAGAAAAATGAACCAGGTCAACCCGCAATGCGCGGGTTGACCTGGTTCACGTGCGACGGCCGTCGTCGGAACGACTTACGATCGTCCTCGGAGAGCCCGCCCCATGTGCCGTAATGTTCGCCCGCTTCGATCGCGTGAGCTTGGCATCGGTCCTGTACCGGGCATCGCGCGCAGATCTGTTTCGCCGCCTTGGCGCGTGCCGAACGTTCCCGGCCCCGTTCATTGTCCGGGTGGAAGAACAGTCCGATGTCGGTGGCGCGGCATCGGGCGTGTAACTGCCAGTCCCATTCGGCGGTGAGTGGCGCGGGAAGGTTCATCGGAATCGGTGCGGGCATGGTCGTCCTGTCGTCTTGGGCCGAGCTCACCAGGGGTGAAGTGCCAACGCTCGGCGATAATCAAGCAAGCGATTGCTTGGTATCGTACAGCCTGATGTGCCCACGACGGAATACGCCGAGGCCGTCACATGCCGGAGGGCCCGCACAGAGACTGTGCGGGCCCTCGTCGGTGTTCGGGTCAGAAGTTGATCATGTGCCCGGCGAGGCCGTGGATGGCCTCCTGCAGGGCTTCGCTGAGCGTCGGGTGCGTGTGCACGTTGCGGGCCAGCTCGTTGACCGTGAGGTCCCACTTCTGCGCGAGGGTCAGCTCGGGCAGCAGCTCGGAGACATCGGGGCCGATGAGGTGTCCACCGATCAGCTCGCCGTACTTCGTGTCGGCGATCAGCTTGACGAAGCCGGTGGCATCCCCGAGGCCGTGTGCCTTGCCGTTGGCGGCGAACGGGAACGTCGCGACCTTGACGTCGTAGCCCTCGTCCTTGGCCTGCTGCTCGGTCAGACCGAAGCTGGCGACCTGCGGCTGGCAGAACGTCGCGCGCGGCATCATCCGGTAGTCGTCGATCGGCAGCGTCTCGGCGCCGGCGATCGTCTCGGCGGCCACCACGGCCTGCGCCTCGGCGACGTGCGCCAGCTGCAGCTTCATCGTGACGTCACCGATGGCGTAGATGTGCGGCACCGACGTCTGCATGGTGTCGGTGATGCCGATGGCGCCGCGGTCGGTGAGCTGCACGCCGGTCTTCTCCAGGCCGAAGCCCTCGACGCGGGGTGCGAACCCGACGGACTGCATCACCTTGTCGACGACGACCGACTCGGTCTCGCCGGACTTGTTGTTCTTGACCTGGACGGTGACCTTGGAGCCGTCGTCGTCGATGCTCTGCACGGCGGCGCCGGTGATGACCTTGACGCCGAGCTTCTTGTACTGCTTCTCGATCTCCTTGGACACGTCCGCGTCCTCGTTGGGCAGCGCACGGTCGAGGAACTCGACGATGGTGACGTCGACCCCGTAGTTCTTCAGGACGTACCCGAACTCCATGCCGATCGCGCCGGCACCGACGATGAGGATCGATCCGGGCAGGTCCCGGGTCATGATCTGCTCTTCGTAGGTGACGACGTTCTTGCTCAGCTCGGTGCCGGGCAGCAGCTTGGTGGTGCTGCCGGTGGCGATGATCGCGTTGTCGAACGTGATCGTCTCGGTGCCGCCCTTGGTGAGCGCGACCTCGAGGGTGTTGGCGTCGGTGAAGGTGCCCTTGCCGTCGTACTCGGGGATCTTGTTCTTCTTCATCAGGAAGTGGATGCCCTTGACGCGGCCCTCGGCAACCTTGCGGCTGCGGTCGAACGCGGCGCCGAAGTCGAAGGACGCCTCACCCGAGATGCCGAACAACTTGGCCTCTTTGGTGAAGAGATGCGCAAGTTCGGCATTGCGGAGAAGAGCCTTCGAGGGGATGCAGCCCACGTTCAGGCACACACCACCCCAGTACTTCTGCTCGATGATGGCAGTGCTCAATCCCAGTTGTGCCGCGCGGATAGCAGCGACGTACCCACCGGGACCGGCTCCGAGGACAACGACGTCATAGTGTGAGGTCACGGGTACTGATCCTGCCGCTCTACGTGTTGGGTTCAGCTCTACGTGAGAGCTTCGGAAGATTGCGATCTGCGCCCGTGCGGCATCAGCAGCGTCGCAACGAGTCCGATCACCGCCAAGGCAGCCGCGAGAATATAGACGGAGGTGAAGCCACTGCCTCCGTAGATCGGCGAGCCGTTAACCACCGTGGCGACGTTGAGTGCGAGGATCGCGAATCCGATCTGTACCGCGATGGCGCTTCCGAGGGACCCGAACACATTGACGGTGCTCGCTGTCACCGCCTGGAGGCGGACCGGGGTGGCCGCGATCACGAGGTTCGGGATTGCGGCGCTGATCAGTCCACCGCCGAAGGCGTAGACCAGATAGCCGAGGAGAATCGGAGTGAACTCGGTGTGGCTGAAGGCGAGTGCTAATGATCCGACGGCCATCAGGCAGAAGCCGATCCAGTTAGGCAGGCGCGCTCCGCGCCGCTCGGCGAGATATCCCACGAGGAATCCCATCAGTACGGATGCGAAACCGGCGGGTGTGGTGATCCGAGCCATGAAACTTGCATCTTCGCCGAGCCCGTAGGTGAGACCGAGTGAAATGGGGGTCTGCACGATGAAGGACAGCAGCACGAACTGCAGCGCGATCACCGCTTGGCCGGTGAACTGGGTGATCAATGTGGTCACAACAGGACGTCCGCGAAGGACCGAAAGGTCGATGAGCGGACTCGCAGACCGCTTGGCCTGCTGAATCCAGATCGCAAAAGTGGCGATCGCCAACGCCGCGCACAGAAGGGTCTTCCACGATGTCCAGCCCCAGGTACCGCCTTCGCCGATACCGAACAGCAGAATCGCCACGGTGAGACCGAGCAGAAGGCCTCCGGTCCAGTCGATCTGGGTGCGCACACGTACCGGTGATTCGGGCACGACGAGCAGGACCAGCGCTCCGATCAGGACCGGGAAAACGGCGAGTGCGAAGAACACGCCGCGGTAACCGAAGTTGTCGATGAGAAGGCCGGCGAAGATGGGGCCGGTGATGGTGGTGACGCCGATACCGGCCGTGGCCAGGCTGACGGCAACGGCCAGCATGCGTTTCGGGAAGATGTCGCGCATCAGGGAGTACACGATGGGGACGATTGCGAGACCGAATCCCTCGACCGCACGGCCAACGAGCACGAGTGGGAACGTCGGAGCAAGCGCGACGATCAACGATCCCACCGCCATGCATCCGGTGGTGATCAACAGCCACTTCTTCTTACCGTCCCGGTCGGCCAGCTTGCCGACGAGGGGCGCGCTGATCGCGCCGGTCAGGGTGAACAGTGTGGAAACCCAGGCGATGTACGGAGTCTGGAAGGTTGCGGCCATATTCGGCAGCGCTGGTGTGACCAGGTTGAACGCGTAGGCGACTTCTTCGGACAGAAGTACCAGGATCAGGAGGACACCAATCCACCCGGCGGTGGACTTTTGGCTCACTCCTTCGGGGGGCAAGGTGGGGTCTTCATCGAGCGTCGGGTGCGAGGCACCGTCCGTGGGGGTAGCGGTCATCTTGCTTCCTGCATTTCTCTGACGGGAAGGTGGAACGCTGATGCGCTAAGCGGCCGGGGAGGCAGCGTGCGCGAGGAGAGGAGTCAGCGTCACTCCAAGCTTGTGATGTGAGGCACAGTAAAGTGGAGCGATCAATTCTGTCAAGTGATCCACTGCGGGGATGTGGCTGCGCCCGGACGGGAAGCCCTCGGGCTCGAAGTTCCGGGCGTAGCGGTGCGGTAGGCGAGGGTCGCGGCCGAAGTAGCGTGAACCACGAAGGCCGCGACGGTTTTGCAAGACGGAGCATGCACACCCCCGGCAACGGAGCCTTTCGCTAGGGTCGGCTACCCCGCATTAGAGTCTCAAGGCCGCCCGCGACGAAGTCGACCAGCACATCGAACTTCGAGTCCGAGAGCGCACGCGATTTTTCGCTACTGGCGTCAGACCAGCGCGCAGCCATCACGATGAGGGTGTTCACCGTCAAAGACCAGTTCAGGTCGATGCTGTCATCGTCCACGTCCGGATACGCCCGCTCGAGAATTTGGCGGAGTAACTTCGCGGTGTCGTCCTCGACGGGGAATAGGCGCGGGTCGTTCGCGAGGCTCAGTTGCCCGCAGATGGTCAGCCAGCGCACGCCCTTGTCCGGTTCCTCGACCAGATACTTCCGGTACGGAATCGCGAGCAGGTTGACGATCTGCCCCGCGTCGGGGATCTCCTCCGACTCGACCATGTCTTTGGTGAGGGTGTGAATGTGGGACAGCACGCCCGATCCGGCGTCGAGCAGGACTGCGTCGAGGATCGCGTCCTTGGATCCGAAGTGGTAGTGCGCCGACGCAGCGCCGAGGCCGGCCTCTGCGTTGATCGCGCGAATGGAGACCTTCTCGACGCCCTCCGCGGCAAAGAGCTTGGTGGCGGCGTCGATGAGGGCGCGGCGGGTCGCGGCGCCGTCTCGAGGGCTGGATCGAGGCACAATTCCACCTTTCCTGGTTCGTTGTCGTGATCATATCGTGTGATCCACTTGGTGGAGTTTCCGCATTTCAAGCTGCATTTCGTGCGTTCGTCAGAACAGGAGACTGGTAACAATTCTTAGTGGCGCACTTGATTGAAGCACTCGATCCACTTACTGTAGTCTGTGATAGCTGACACAGCTACCCATTCGCGTTCACGTCGCCACATCTCGGTGTCCCACGGGCACCCATCACGAACCATGAAGGAGGCCACGATGGCATCGCCGCACAGCGAGCATCGGCCCGACAGCTCCGAGTCACCGACGGTGAGTGCGGAACTGATGCTGGACATGTTCACCGTCATCGCTCGTGCACGTGCTCTGGAGGACGCGGTTTCGGTTCACATTCGCGATCACGGATTCGCCGGCTTCTGGCACCCGGGTAAGGGGCAGGAGGGTGCGGTGGCGGGTGCTGTTGCCGCCATGGCACCCGACGATTACCTCTTCTACCAGGGCAGGGGTGCAACCTGGCCGCTCGCCAAGGGGATGGGTCTGGCCCCGATCATCGGCGATCTCCTGGGCAAGGCGACAGGGTCGACAGGCGGTAAGGGCGCCGGCGTACCCCACTGGGCCGATCCGGCTCTCGGCATCATGGGTGAAGGTGCCACCCTCGGGTCGGTGTACCCGGTCGCCGCCGGCGCGGCCCTCTCCGCCCAGTTGCGCGGCACCAGCCAGGTCGCACTCGCCGACTTCGGAGATGGCACCGCGGCACGCGGCACCTTCCATGAAAGCCTCCTCGAGGCCGCTCGCTGGAAGCTCCCGCTGGTCTACTTCTGCGAGAACAACGGCATCTCCGTGTCCACCACCTTCGAATCCGTCAGCCCGACCAAGACGATCGCGGAGCGTGCATCGGCATACGGCATTCCCGGTGTCCGCGTCGACGGACACGACGCAGTCGAGGTCTACGTCGCGGTGAAGAACGCAATCGACCGGGCCCGTGCCGGGCAGGGCCCGTCCCTCATCGAAGCAGTGGTCACCCGGGTTGGCGGCCACTGGGAAGGTGACGCGCAGAAGTATCGCCCGGCCGACTTCCTCGCCACCTACAACGACCCGCTGGAGGTCATGCGGAAGCGCATCGACTCCGGGACCGCCGACCGAATCATCGCCGCAGCAAAGACCGAGATAGCGCAGGCACTTATCGAGGCCGAAGCCGCCCCGCTGCCCGATCCCTCTGTCATCCTCAAGGACGTGTTCGCATGACCATCGCTACCCCCACGACAGGCACCGCAATCTTGAGCTACGAGGCCGCGCAGGGTGCGGCCATCGCCGAAGAGATGCGCCGCGATCCATCGGTCTTCCTCATGGGCCAAGACATCGCTTCGGGCGGATTCTTCGGTGGCACACGTGGACTCGTCGAGGAATTCGGGCTCGGCCGGATCCGCAACACCGGCATCACCGAGGCGTTCATGGTCGGCGCGGCTGCCGGTGCGGCCATGACCGGCATGCGGCCGATCGTGCAGCTCGGATTCGCCGACTTCAGCCTCATCGCAGGTGACGAGATCTTCCAGAAACTCGGCAAATGGCGCCACATGCACGGCGGCCAGTTCGAGCTGCCGGCCGTGATCATCATGCCGATCGGACCGAGTGGCGGCGCCGGCCCAGAGCACTCGGGCTCGATGGAGATGCTGCCGATGCACTTTCCCGGGCTGAAGGCCGTGGTGCCATCGAATCCGGCAAACGCCAAGGCACTCCTCAAAGCCGCGATCCGCGACCCCAACCCTGTGCTGTACTACCCCAGCAAGCAACTCAACTTCAAGCGCGGGGAGGTCTTCAACGACCCCGAATATGTGCTGCCACTGGGCAAGGCATCCATCGCACGCGAGGGCACGACCATCAGCGTGATCAGCTACGGCTGCATGGTTCCACGTGCCCTCGAGGCAGCTGCCGTGCTCGCCGCCGAAGGAATTGAACTCGAGATCGTCGACCTGCAGACACTGGTCCCACTCGATCGCGACGCCATTGTCAATTCGGTCGTCAAGACCGGACGCGCGATGATCGTGCACGAAGCCCCGCGGACCGCGGGCCCCGGTGCCGAAATCGCCGCGTTGATCCAGGAGCGATGCTTCTACTGGCTCGAAGCGCCCGTCGCTCGTCTCGGGTCCGTCGACGCTCCGATTCCCGCGAGCCGATTCCTCGAGGATCACTGCTTCCCGAGTGTCTCCGACATCGTCGAAACAGCCCGCCACCTAGTCCGTGACTGACAAATCGAACCACGAGGACCTTCTCATCATGCTCGAACTAACCGATGTTCACATGCCGCACATGGGCTCCGTGGAGTTCGCACTCTTGACCGAATGGCTGATCAAGCCGGGCGAGAATGTGCAGGAAGGCGATGCCCTGTGTGAGGTGTCGACCGACAAGGTCGATACCGAGGTGGAATCGCCCCAGTCCGGAATATTGATCAGCTACGTCGCTGCAGTTGACCAGGAAGTCCCGGTCGGTGACGTCATCGCCCGCTTCGCTCCGGACGACAGCGATCCCGAGCTGGTCGCGCGAGCCATTGCCGACGCGAACGGAGAGTCGATCTCTTCGGCTACTCCGAACACCGACGACCACAACACAATCGCATCGTCGCCGGCATCCGCGTCGCCATCCCCCGCCGGGGTAGCGGCGGCTCCGATGCCGGCCATCTCTACGCTCGAGGAATCGGCGCCGCCGACCGACTCACTCGTCCTTGCCGCATCGTGGATCACCCACGTCAACCGGCCTCCGGCGGGAGCGCGTCGGGGCTCTGCGGGTTCGTCGGCCGCGGAGCGTTCCGGTGAGCTTGCCAGCAAGAGCGGATTCCTGCAGACGCAGCAGGGTACGCCCGCGATTCCGCCGGGATACGAGAACGTCGCGTATACCGCGAGCGAACACACCCGGCTTCGGCGAGCGATCGCGAAAAACCTCAGCGAGTCGTGGAATACCGCACCCCAGTTGACGGCACAGGTGGATGTCGATTTCACCGCTGTGTCGGTGGCACGCGCGAAGATCAACCGTGACCGGACCGCGAGCGGTGAGGGCAAGCTCAGCTATCTGCCCTTCATCGCGGCGGCTCTCTGCCGTGCGATCGCAGCGCATCCCGTTGTCAACTCCACCTTCACGGAGACACATCTTCTCCAGTGGCAGACGGTGAATCTGGGCATTGCGGTGGACACCGCAGACGGTCTGCTGGTCCCGGTCATCCGCGATGCGCAACAGTTGTCGCTCGCGGGCCTCGCAGATGCGATCGTGACCGCGAGCCGGGCGGTGACGAGCGGCACGGGGAGGCCGGAAGACCTTGCCGGCGGGACGATCACGATCAGCAATTCCGGTAGCGTCGGCGGGGTGGTCTCGACACCGATCCTGACCAAGCCGCAGGTGGCATCCCTAGGGGTACCGGCCATCGTCCGCACGCCGGTCGCGCGGCGAAGTGCTGACGGCGCATCCGAGCTGCTCACGATCCGTCCGATTGCCCGCCTCGGGCTGACCTTCGATCACCGCGCGCTCGATGGTGCCGAAGCGCTGCGCACTCTCGTCGACGTGCAGCAGACACTCGAAAACTGGCCCGCGGAGGACTGATGACGCACGCGGACGGCGGTAGGGAAGGACGAATGATGAAGGCGGCAGTTCTTCGCCGAGGAGCCATTGTGTACACCGACGTTGCCGCACCGGCAGCCGGGCCCGGACAGCTCTTGGTCGCGCCGGTCGCGACCGGTGTCTGCGGGAGCGACCTGTCGGCGTGGCAGCACACCGACGACTTCCTTGCCGCCCACCGCGAAGCCGACGTGCCGGGCGAGTTGTTCGATCCGTGCGAGGATGTGGTGTTCGGGCACGAATTCAGCGCGCGTGTCGAAGCACTCGGCGAAGGCGTCACCGACTACCAGGTCGGTGACCTGATCGTGGCGCTGCCGTGGGTCATCACAGCCGACGGGGCGCCCCACACCGTCGGTTACTGCGATTCCTCACCTGGAGCGCTGGCGGAGACGAGCGTCGTGCAGGCCGGCGGTCACCTGAAAATCCCGGCGGGTGTCGATCCGGTCACCGCGGCGGTGACCGAACCCCTCGCTACCGGAGTCAACGCCGTGCAGCGGTCGGGGATCACGGCCGAATCGGCTGCAGTCGTCACAGGATGCGGACCGGTCGGTCTGGGTGCGATAATCGAGCTTTCCGTCCGGGGTGTGCACCCCATCGTTGCCTCGGACCCGTCGGGGAAGCGTCGAGAACTCGCGCTGGCCTATGGCGCCGACGTCGCCGTGAACCCGCTCGAGACGGATCCGATGACGGTTCTCGCCAAGGAACTCGACCCAACGGCACAGACTTTCGTGTTCGAGGCCTCCGGTGCTCGAGGCATCGTCCGGGAGTTGATGACCACCGCACCGAAGTACTCCCGGATCATGATCGTCGGTTCCGCCATGCGCCCCGAGACGATCCGACCGGTCGCGGGCATCCTGAGAAACATTTCGCTGGAGTTCGTGGGAGGCCCGGGACGCGGCGAGGCCACATATGGGGCGTTCGAGCGGACCTTCGATCACCTGATCAACGAGCGATTCGACCCATCCCTGATGGTGACCGGCTATGCCAGCCTCGACGCAGTCGAGGATGTCTTCGCTGCCCTTCGACCCAGCGACGGCAGCACGATCGACCACGTGAAGATCCTTGTGCGCAACGACCTTCCCGTAGGTACGGGAATCGTCCCCACCGGCTGAAAACTTCTTCCCTCCAACTCATATCGAGGAAATCATGAATCAAGTCGACGAGATCGCGCGATCGGCGCCCTTCAATCTGTCCCTCGTGCGGGCCAAGCTCGAGGAACTCTTCGAACTGGACCCTGCTGACGAACTCAGCGTTCGTCTTCTCGCCGGTGGAAGGTCGAATCTCACGTTCGAACTTGCCAGCTCGGGCCGCAAATGGATTCTGCGGCGCCCGCCGATCGGGCACCGGCTCGAAACTGCGCACGACATGAGCCGCGAGGTCGCCGTCCAGCGTGCGCTTGCGAACAGTCCCGTTCCTGTCCCGCGAATCGTGTTCGCAGACGACGATGCCGGCCACGCCGGCGGCAATTACTACGTAATGGACAAGATCGAGGGGGAGGTGCTACGAACCGACGGTGACTTTGCCGAGGTCGAATCGACACAGCGGCAGCCCTTGTCGTTCGCATACATCGATTGCCTTTCGGCGTTGCACACCCGCGACCACACTGCGCTGGGCCTGGGAACATTCGGTCGCCCAGCCGGATTTCTCGACCGACAGGTACGCCGCTGGACGAAGCAGCTCACGGCATCGAAATCGCGGGAGCTCCCACTACTCGAGCGGCTCGGACGACAACTGGGCGAGCAGGTGCCCGCGTCGTCGCAGTCGGCGATCGTCCATGGTGATTTCCGGTTCGACAACATGATCGCGCAGGTTGCCGATCAGCCTCGCATCGCCGCGGTTCTCGACTGGGAGATGTCCACGATCGGCGATCCGTTGACCGACCTCGGCCTGGTGCACCTGTTCTGGTCCGGGTGGGAGGGCATCGACAACCCGATCGCCGGAACCCCCTCCACACACGCCGCATACCCTTCCTTCGACGAACTCGTCGAGCGATACGCCAGTACGACCGGATTCGACGTCAGCGAACTGGGCTGGTACTCGAGCTTCGCGTTCTACAAGATGGCCGTCATCCTGGAAGGCATCCACTTGCGATTCATCAACGGCGAGACCGTAGGCGACGGCTTCGAGAACATCGGCACGATGGTCCAGCCTCTGGCCGAACGTGGTGTCGCGGCGCTGCCCTGACGGGTTCGCACGCCGTCGAATAGCTGAGCCGCGTTACGTCGGCCGAGAACCAAAAACATAGGACTGACATGGATTTCACCTTCGACCCGACAACCACCCAGTTGCGTGATCGGGTCTCCACATTCATGGACGACTTCATCTTCCCCGCCGAGAAGCACTTCCATGACAACCCCGCTGCGGGTGACCTGCAGTGGGAGCGCCCTGCGATCATGGCGGACCTCAAGAAGGAAGCCAAGGTGCAGGGGCTGTGGAATCTGTTTCTCCCACACGATCCCCGCGGCGCAGGGCTGTCGAACCTGCAGTACGCTCCGATTGCGGAATTGACCGGCTGGAGCCCCGAGGTGGCGCCGGAAGCATTCAACTGCAATCCACCCGACACTGGGAACATGGAACTTCTCTGCCTGTTCGGGACAGAAGAGCAACAGCAACGGTGGCTCGACCCGCTTCTCGACGGCTCCATCCGATCCGCCTATTGCATGACCGAGCCGGATATCTCGTCGTCGGATCCGTCGAACCTGACAACCACTGTCACCGATGACGGCGACCACTGGGTCGTCAACGGCCGCAAGTGGTGGTCGACCGGGGCGATGAGCAGTGCGTGCGGGCTTTTGGTCGTCATGGGTGTATCGGACCCAGGCGCGGACCCACGGTCCCGCCACAGCCTCGTGCTCGTCCCGCGCGAAACGCCAGGCGTGACGTTCGAACGGGGCCTGTCCATGTTTGGCTTCACCCACGGAGCACACGGCGGGCATGCGGAGGTGCGGTTCGACAACGTGCGAGTGCCCAAAGAGAACCTGCTCGGCGAACGCGGTCGCGGGCAGGCACTGGCGCAGGCCCGGCTCGGACCCGGCCGCATCCACCACTGCATGCGCATGATCGGCATGGCCGAGCGTGCGATCGAGCTGATGTGCCGCCGGGCCAACGAACGGACAGCTTTCGGCAAGCGGCTCGCCGATCAGGGCATCATCCAGCACTGGATTGCCGAATCACGGGTGAAGATCGATCAACTCCGACTGTTCGTGCTGCGGACCGCGTGGCTGATCGACACCGTCGGTGCGCGGGAAGCGCGGTCCGAGATCTCGGCGATCAAGGTCGCCGCACCCGACGCCGTCAGCTGGGTTCTCGACAAGGCGATCCAGGTTCACGGTGCCGGCGGCATGACACAGGACCACCCCCTCGCGATGCTCTGGGCTCAGGCCAGGACGATGCGCTTCATCGATGGCGCCGACGAAGTCCACCGGATGGTGCTGGCCACCCGGGAACTGCGTAAGCACGCCACCCCGTCCGCCGTGCGTTCCTGACCCCAACCATCGGTGCCGGTGAGGGAATCCGATGCGGGACCCGGCACGGGGACAGGGGATCGCGATCGGTTCTTCACGCACCGGGCCCAGCCGCCTGATTCAGGCAAATAACAAACATAGAGCAGGAGAAAGAAACGTTGAAGATCGCAGATTCCGCCGCCGTGGTCACCGGAGCCGCCTCGGGCCTCGGTGCCGCCACCGCCAAGCGCCTCGCCGGCGCCGGCGCCACCGTGTTCGGACTCGACCTGCAGCAGTCGATCGAGCGCGCCGGGAACAACGTCCCCGATGGTGTGACCCTCCTCGCGACCGACGTCACCAGCGGCGACGAGGTTCAGGCCGCGATCGAGAAGATCGTGGAATCGGTTGTGCCGCTGAGGATCGCCGTCAACTGCGCCGGTGTCGGCTGGGCGAGCCGGATCCTGTCGAAGAAGGGTCCGCACGACCTGGAGTTGTTCCGCACCGTGATCACAGTCAACCTGCTCGGCACGTTCAACGTGATGCGCCTGGCCGCCGACGCGATATCCAAGACGGACACGGTCGACGAGTCCGGGCAGCGTGGCGTCGTCATCAACACCGCCTCCGTCGCCGCGTTCGAGGGCCAGGTCGGCCAGATCGCGTATTCGGCGTCGAAGGGTGGCGTGCACGGGATGACGGTCCCCGCCGCCCGCGACCTCGCGCAGTTCGGGATCCGCGTCAACACCATCGCCCCCGGAATCGTCGACACCCCGATGCTTGCCGGCGTCACCGACGAATACCGCCAGGGCCTCGAGGCCGGTGTCCCGTTCCCGTCGCGGCTGGCCCAGCCCGCCGAGTACGCGCAACTCGCTCAGATGATCGTCGAACACGACTATCTCAACGGCGAGACCATTCGTATGGACGGTGCCCTCCGCATGGCACCTCGATAGTCCGTTAACGAGGTGCAGGAATGAAATCGGAACACAATTTCCCCGAGGCGAACGGTCGGAAGCTGCTCCGCCTCGAGGTCCGGAACGCGGAGACTCCGATCGAACGCAAACCGAACTGGATCAAGACGAGAGCGAAGATGGGCCCGGAATACTCCGAGCTCAAGGGCCTCGTCAAACGCGAGGGTTTGCACACCGTCTGCGAAGAAGCCGGCTGCCCCAACATCTACGAATGCTGGGAAGACCGCGAGGCGACGTTCCTCATCGGCGGCGAACAATGCACCCGCCGCTGCGACTTCTGCCAGATCGACACCGGCAAACCCACCGACCTCGACCGGGACGAGCCCCGCCGCGTCGCCGAATTCGTGCAGGCGATGGGACTGCGGTACTCCACCATTACCGGCGTCGCCCGCGACGACCTCCCCGACGGCGGCGCCTGGCTCTACGCCGAAACGGTCCGCCAGATCCACCAGCTCAACCCCGGCACCGGCGTCGAGAACCTCATCCCCGACTTCAACGGCAAGCCGGACCTGCTCGCCGAGGTCTTCGAGTCCCGCCCCGAGGTCCTCGCCCACAACCTCGAGACCGTGCCCCGCATCTTCAAGCGGATCCGCCCCGCGTTCCGCTACGAACGCTCCCTCGGCGTGATCACCGCCGCCCGCGACTTCGGGCTGGTCACCAAGTCCAACCTCATCCTCGGCATGGGCGAGACCCCCGACGAGGTCCACCAGGCGATGGAAGACCTGCACGCCGCCGGCTGCGACATCCTCACCATCACCCAGTACCTGCGCCCCTCCCCCCGGCACCACCCCGTCGAGCGGTGGGTCAAGCCCGAAGAATTCGTCGAGCACTCGAAGGCCGCCGAGGAGATCGGCTTCGCCGGCGTCATGGCCGGACCGCTCGTCCGCTCGTCGTACCGCGCCGGTCGCCTCTACACCCAGGTGGCGCAATACCGTATGTCGCACATGAAGGAGCCTTCGTCATGATGAACGACTCCGTTATCGAGGACGCGCAGATCCTCGAATTCGCACGTCGATGGATGCCATACGGCGGGGGAAACTCAGGCGATCTACTCGTCGAGTTCGGCATGACGCCAGCCGGATACAGAGATCGGCTGCGACGAATTCTCGATGGACCGGTCGGCCGCCGACTCGAGCCCACCCTTCGCGCGCAACTGACCGAATATGTTGCCATGCAGTCACGCCGCCGAGGCAGGTAATTATCAACGATGCGAAGTGGGAGGGGGCGGCGTGCCGCCCCCTCCCACTTCGTCAATGGACGCTCGGGGCGCCTTCGACGACGCGCCCACGCTTGATTCCGATCGACAAGACGGCGCCCACGAGTGAGACGCCGGCGCCGACCCACATCGTGGTGTGCATGCCGTGCATGAAGGCGGTCTCAGTTGCTGTGTGCAAGGCCGTCACTGTCTGCGGCGTCATCTCTGGGGTAAGGGGGGTAACGCCCTGCGCGACAGCCCGCACGGCTTCACCCGACACGTCACCGACAACTGCGTCAGGGACACCGTTGTCTGTCATCGCGGTAGTGAAGCTGTCGGCGACGGCGAACGCCATCACCGCACCGAGCACGGCAGTGCCGAGGATGCCGCCGATCTGCAGTGACGTTTGGTGCATGCCGGCGGCCGGCCCGGCGTCGTCGACAGCCGCGTTGCCGAGCACCGCTTGAACCGACGATGTCATGACCAAGCCGACGCCCAGTCCGAGCACCGTAAAGGGGACGGCGAGCGAAAGGTAACTTCCATGCGGATCGACCCCGGTGAATAGGGCGAATCCAACTGCACTGAAGAGCATTCCACCGATAAGCGGCAGTCGTGGGCCGAATCGATCGATGATCCATCCGCTGCTACTCGCGGCGACGACGTTTGCGATGCTGAGCGGCAAGATGTGCAGTCCGGCGGTCATCGGTGAGTCGCCGTTGATCTGCTGGAGAAACAGGAGGACGAAGAAGAGGGACCCGACGAGAGAGAAGAACGAGATAATGGTCAACACTACGCCGAGGGTGATCGAGCGGTCGGCGAAGAGGCGCAGGGGAATAAGGGGATCGACTGCGCGTTTCTCGGCGAAGACGAACGCGGCGCCTGCGACGATCCCGGCAGCCAGCAGGGTGAGGACGACGAGGTTCGTCCAGCCGACCTCCGGCGCCTGGATGAGGGCGTAGGTGATGGGGAGCAATGCGGCGGCGAGTAGAACGCTGCCGGCGAGGTCGAAGGGCGTCGAGTCGACGTGTTGGCGTCTCGGCAGGACGAGCAAGCCCACGACGAGCGATGCGAGCGCGATCGGGACGTTGATCATGAACGCCCATCGCCAGCTCGTGTGTTCGATGAGGAATCCCCCGAGGAGAGGTCCTGCTGCCGAGGATGCTCCGATCAGAGAGGCGAACAGCGACAGTGCCTTCGGGAGGGTTTCGGCAGGAAAGAGAGCGCGCAGAAGGGCGAGCGCATTGGTGATGATGAGGGCGCCGAACAGGCCTTGCCCGAGTCGGCCGGTGATGACCATCGTCACCGAGGGCGCGCATGCTATGGCGGCCGAGGCGGCACCGAATCCGACGATTCCGAGGAGGAATACCGTCCGTCGACCGAATCGATCGCCTAGTTTTCCTGCGAGCACCAAGGTTGCGGCCATCGCCAGCAGGTAGATATTCGTGATCCATTGCAGGCCAGAGAGGCTGGCACCGAGATCATGGGCGAGTATGGGGTTCGCAACCGCGGTAATGGTTCCGTCGAGTGAGACGATCAGGACGCCGAGCGCGATTGCGATCATCGCAACCCAGGGGTTGGTTCGTGGGAATGGTTCTGACGACGGTGCTGGTGTCGAGGGTTCGGTGATGTTTCCCGTAGTTGTCACGCGGGTCTTGACTTCCTTGTCGGGTTCTTGGAGGGGGGTGTCGTGGTGGTGTGGTGGCCGCCCGCGGATTCGAGGGCGGGGAGAAGTGTCGCGATGCAGGTGTCGAGCTCCTGGATGAGCATGGGGACGGTGCCGGAGGAGCGTCGCCATCTGAGGAGCGCGACGCGGGATGCTCCCGCGAATGCGGCGACGGCCAGACGGGCTTTGAGGTCAGTGTCCGGGTGGAATGCCGGACGTGACTGGAGGGCAGCGACGAGAAGTTCTTCTTGCTGGTAGCCGCGTCGGAGGTTGGCGGCCAGCAGCCCGGGGTGGGTCTCGATGAAAGTGTGGAGGGCGAGGTATGTCTCCGACTCTCCAGATGTTTCGAGCCAGGCCCACGTGTCGGCAAGGGCACGTCGAAGGCTGGTCAGTGGCGGTTCGTCAGTGGGACGGGTGCTGACACTTTCGAGGAAACGGTCGTCGAGGTCGGCGAGATAGCCGAGAGCCAGGTCTTCCTTTGTGGGGAAGTAGCGGTATGTCGTCCGTGGTGAGATCTCGGCCGCCTCTGCGATGCCTTCGACGGTGACGCCGTCGAATCCGCGTGCGAGGAAGAGCTCTACGGCAGTGCGGGTGAGGATTCGGCGGGTCCGCGTTGCGTTGCGTTCGCGTCTTCCGGGGGCAGCCATGTCACAGATATTGGCAGTGACTGCCAATAATGGCAAGTTGGCGGTGGAGGCAGTCGTTGACATGGCATCGGCGACCGCCTACATTTCCCAACCAAGCACTTGTTCAATTAGGAGTCGAGTGGATACCTTCGTCGCACTGGCGTTCAGCGCCGCCGCTTACGGCGCCGTTCTGGCCCTGGCAGCGCTGGGCTTTCTAGTCCTGTACAAGGCAACGGGAGTCGTCAACTTCGCACACGGGGATCTGATCACATTGAGCGGCTATGTTGCTCTCTGGTTCATCACCGATCTCGGCTCTGCCCCGGTTGTGGGTTATCTGCTCGCGGTGATCACGATGGGACTGATCGGAATGGGGCTCGAACGGGTCGCCTACGCGCCGCTACGGCGGCGGCCGCATCTGATCGTGCTCATTGCCACCCTCGCCGCCGCACTCGTTATTCGCGCCTTCATCTCTTTGTGGCAGGGGAGCGCGCCGCAGCGCCTCCCGTCGCCGGTGGACGGCGCAGTAGTCACCGTCCTGGGCACTCCCATCGCCGCTCAACGGATACTCATCATCGTCGTCGCGCTCGTCTGCATCGCAGCAGTGATCCATGTCTTCGGTTACAGCAGCTTCGGACGACAATTGCGGGCCTTGGCGAGTGACCGGGAGACCGCGGAGCTCTATGGTGTGCGGACCGCACGGATCAGCCTGGCGGCGTGGGGTTTGTCGGCGGCGCTCGCAGCGCTGGCCGGGATCCTGGTTGCCCCGCTGTCGAGCCTCGACCTGAATTTCGGTTTCACGATCATGTTGGCGGCGTTCGCGGCCGCGGTCCTCGGCGGATTCGGCAACCTCTGGGGCGTGCTGATCGGCGCGTCGGCAATCGGGGTGATCCAGTATCTCATCGGAGGTTATGTGCTCCACGACTACGCATCGATCCTGCCCTACGTCGCCATGCTGGCCATTCTCGGACTGCGACCGCAGGGGCTTCTCGGCCGAACGGCGGCCCGCTTGTGAAGGCACTCGAGTTGGCGAGATCGGCCACCAGCCTGTACAAACGCGGTCAGTACGCCACCCTTTCGGCGGTCGTGCTGCTGGCGCTGCTGTGTTCACAGGTCGTCAGCAAGGGCAGCTCCGCCAACCTCCTGAACCTCTGGCTCGTCTACTCGATCGCCGCGCTCGGGTTCTACTGGATCTTTGCGCTGGGTGGCAGGTTCGCGTTCTCTCAGACATTCATGATGGCGCTCGGCGGCTACACCACCGCATTCTTCGACCGCAACGGTGTCGGATTTCTCGGCTGCGTGCTCGCTGCACTGGTCGTGACCGCCGTGGCCGCGCTCGCCGTCGGGACCGTGTTGTGGCGGACGGAGCACTTCTATTTTGCGCTCGGCACCTTGGCCGTCACCGAGATCGGCGTTGTGCTGTTCGGCAAGACGTCATCTTTCACCGGGACCAACGGGAATATCACCGGCATCAGCTACCCGGTCTTCTTCGGACACGAGCTGAGGACCGATGGTGAAGTCTTCTGGCTCCTCGCGGCTGTCCTCACCGCGTTACTGCTTCTGACAATCTGGATCTCACGATCGCCGGTCGCCCGCGACCTCACCGCGGTGCGGGACATGCCCACGGTGTCGAAGACACTCGGAGTATCCGTCGATCCACTACGTATGACGACGTTCGTCACCGGCTCCGCCGTCGGCGGCCTCGCAGGGGCCCTGATCACCCACTGGCAAGGCTTCATCGGAGTCGACTCATTCGGATTGAACCTCGGAATCGGCCTGTTCCTCATGGTCATTCTCGGCGGCCTCGCGTCCCATTGGGGGGCGCTCGTCGGCGCAGCGTTCTACGTCGCGGTACCCGAGCTGCTCTCGGGTCTGCAGCAGTACATGTCCATCCTGTACGGAGCGCTGCTGCTGGTCATCATCCTGATC
Organism: Rhodococcus sp. USK10; assembly: GCF_019378875.1. Taxonomy (NCBI): domain Bacteria; kingdom Bacillati; phylum Actinomycetota; class Actinomycetes; order Mycobacteriales; family Nocardiaceae; genus Rhodococcus; species Rhodococcus sp. USK10. The sequence goes on along the minus strand of NZ_CP076048.1, from coordinate 3,824,220 downwards.
TTTCCCAGCGGTCTCATCGGTCTCGCCGACACGATCACCCAGTGGCGGCGGACGAGTCATCCGCGATCGGCGGCATCATGACGACCCACGGCGAGGGCATCGCAGTGCACGATCTCTCGGTCCACTTCGGCGGGGTGACCGCTGTCGACCAGGTCAGCTTCGAGATAGCCGCGGGGGAGATCGTTGGCCTGATCGGGCCCAACGGCAGTGGAAAGACGACCCTGCTCAATGCTTTGACCGGGGTCGTCCCCGCGTACGGCACCCTCACCGCCGGCGGTCGAGCGATCAAGCTCGGTCGCCCGTCGCATTCACGACGAGCGCGACTGATCCGGGTCTTTCAGGCTCCGCAACTCTGTCCGAATCTCAGCTGCGTCGAGAACGTGATGCTCGGTGCGGCCGAACCCGGTGGCCGCACCCTCGCGTCGGCGTGGTTTCGGCGACCGGCCATGTGGCGTCACGAAACCGGCCGACTAGCTGACGCCCGCAGCCAACTCGCGCGCGTCGGCCTTCCCGGGGCCGATGCGCGTCCGGCAGGCCAGCTCACGTACGGAGAACAACGACTGTTGGAGCTGGCACGTGCTCTCACCGGCGCGCCGCGGGTCCTCATGCTCGACGAGCCCAGCGCCGGACTCAACGACGCGGAGACCCGCAATCTGCACGATCTCCTGATACAGATCAGGAACGAAGGGACCACGATCCTCGTCGTCGATCACAAGATCGACTTCATCGATTCGCTCTGTGACCGCATTCTCGTCCTCGAGGTCGGTCGGCTGATAGCCCAGGGGATCCCGTCGCAGGTGTGGGCCGACGACCGCGTCATGGACGCTTACCTGGGAGTGGCACATGATGCTTGAAGTGTCCGGACTCGACATCCGATACGGGGCGACGCACGCGGTCCGCGGCGTCGACTTCAGCATCGACGTGAACGAAACAGTCTGCCTGCTCGGACCGAACGGCGCTGGAAAATCCTCCCTGCTCCGGAGCATCTCGCAGCTGGTGCCCTACGAAGGATCGATCCACTTCGATGGGCAGCGAATCGACAATCAGACGCCGGCAGACCTCAGCAGAGCCGGCCTGATACACGTACCCGAAGGTCGACACATCTTCCCAACCCTGTCGGTCCACGAGAACCTGCAAATGGGCGCGCACGCCCGGGCCGGGAGACCGAAGGGGTATGGCTACGACGACGTCTACACCCTCTTTCCCGCACTGGCGCGGATGCGAAAACGGCAGGGCTACGCTCTGTCCGGTGGCGAACAGCAGATGGTGGCGCTCGGTCGCGCACTTGTGGCGTCGCCCCGCCTACTCCTACTCGACGAACCCTCGCTCGGGCTCGCTCCAGCGATTGTCAGGACGGTCTACAAGGCGTTGAGGGAAGTCGCCACCCGAACGACCATGCTGCTGGTCGAGCAGAACACCTCTGATGCCCTCGCGTTGGCAAGGCGCGGATACGTACTCGCCGACGGCCGGTTCACGATGCAAGGTGACTCCGCGGAGCTGGCAGACCGAAGCTCAGTCCTTGCAAGCTATCTGGGTCAATCAGATGCCGAATCGAGATCAGTCTCGAAGTCGTCGCCGACTGACAAGTAGAAGGAGTTCATATGAAATCACACAGTGTTCGGTGGCGTCTCCGATCGAGCTGGATGATTGCACCGGCAGCGGCCCTGATGCTGGTGACTGCCGCCTGCAGCTCCGAGGGATCCTCGACGTCCGGTGGCCCGGAACAGGCGACCGTCGTGGGGCTCATCGAGATCAAGGGCGACTCTCCGAACGCGTTGAACGATTACAACAACGGCGCACAGATGGCCGTCGACGCGATCAACCGAGCCGGGGGCGTCCTGGGAAAGCCAATGGACTACCGAAGGATTCCCGCGTCCGTCACGGATCCGCAGGCCGCACGAACGGCCTTCCTCAAGGCAGTCGACGAGAACCCGAGCGCGATCATCGGCTTTCCCGGGGGCGGATCTTTGGAGGCCCTCACCCGCGATGTCGACTCGGCGGCGATCCCGATGATTCACATCAGCAGCGACGGCAAGCTTGCCCGAGGTGCCGAGGCCGGAAGCGAATGGCTGTTCTCGGTCAACCCCGATGACACCGCGCGTGCAACGAACGCCGTTTCCCTCGCGAGCAAGCTGGGTGGGAAACGGATCGGCATCGTCGCCACTGACGAGACCTTCGGCAGGGTATCCGCAGAGAATTCGATCGCCGCGATCGAAGCGGCTGGACTCGAGCTGGGCACGGTCCGCTACGTACCACCGACGGTGACCGACCTTACCGGAACGATTCTGGATCTGCGGGACTCGGATGTCATCCTGTCGTGGACCTTCCCGAACGTGCTTGCACTGCAGCTCAATCAGATGGCACAGAACGCCATCGACACGCCGGTCATTACGGGGAACTCGGGTCCACTGGTGACCGCCGGTAACCTCGCTGACGAGAACGCACGGCGTCCCCTGCACGCCGTGACACCGTGCGCCCCGGCAATCGGGGACAGTGCAGCCGGACGCACGTTCGCTGCCGACTACCAGGCAAGGTTCGGCGCAACCCCGACGGCTTCCGCGACGCAGGTCTACGACTCCGTTCGATTGCTCGCGGCTGCGATGGAATCCGCCGGAACGGTCTCGGACCACGATGCCATCGCCGACAGCTTGCGAGCGATCGAATGGGACCAGGGTGCCTGCGCCGCGATGTACAGGTCCGACGGTGCACAGTTCCTCGGCCATCAGATGGTCGCCGAGGCGTTCGCGGGCCCGGGGACGATCGTCGATCGCTACGATGTCGCGCCCTCGGACGAACGGTAACGCCCCCGATCCTCATACGTACATCCACCCAATTCGACAAGGAGTTATTTCATGCCAGAGGCAGTCATCGTCTCCGCGGTCCGCTCACCGATCGGCCGCGCCGGCAAAGGCTCGCTGCAGAGCATCCGCCCGGACGAATTGGCCACGCAGATGGTCGCGGCGGCGTTGGCGCAGGTGCCCGCACTCGACCCTGCGGAGATCGACGACCTCCTTCTCGGGTGCGGCCAGCCCGCGGGCCAGTCGGGCTTCAACATCGCCCGCGTCGTCGCGGTGGAGCTGGGTTACGACTTCCTGCCCGGCGTCACCGTGAACCGCTATTGTTCGTCGTCGCTGCAGACCACCCGCATGGCGTTACACGCGATCCGTGCCGGGGAGGGCGACGTGTTCGTCTCCGCCGGGGTGGAGTCGGTGTCGAGTTTCGTCACCGGCAACGCCGACGGCCTGCCGAACACCAAGAACGAGCGGTTCGCCGAAGCCCAGGGGCGCACGACCGAGTTCGCGCAGGGCGGGCTGCAATGGTCCGATCCGCGCGAACAGGGGCTGCTCCCCGATGTCTACATCGGGATGGGGCAGACCGCGGAGAACGTCGCGTCGGCGACGGGGATCTCCCGCGAGGAGCAGGACCGCTGGGCGGTGCGCTCGCAGAACCGCGCTGAAGAGGCCATCAAGAACGGCTTCTTCACACGGGAGATCACCCCGGTCACCCTCCCCGACGGCACCGTCGTCAACACCGACGACGGCCCCCGCGCCGGCACCACGTACGAGGGCATCAGCCAGCTGAAGCCGGTGTTCCGGCCCGACGGCACCGTCACCGCCGGCAACGCGTGCCCCCTCAACGACGGCGCCGCCGCGCTGGTCATCATGTCCGACACGAAGGCCAAGGCGCTCGGGCTGACGCCGCTGGCGCGAATCGTCTCCACCGCGGTGTCGGGGTTGTCGCCGGAAATCATGGGCCTGGGACCGGTCGAGGCAGTGACGCGGGCGCTGGACCGGGCGGAGATGAGCATCAGCGACATCGACCTGTTCGAGATCAACGAGGCCTTCGCCGTTCAGGTCCTCGGTTCGGCCCGCGCACTGAAGATTGACGAGGACACCCTCAACGTTTCCGGCGGCGCCATCGCCCTCGGCCACCCGTTCGGCATGACCGGCGCCCGCATCACCACGACTCTGCTGAACAACCTGCGCACCCACGACAGGCAGTTCGGCGTAGAAACCATGTGCGTCGGCGGCGGCCAGGGCATGGCCATGGTCCTCGAACGGCTCAGCTGAGGCGGCAAGCCGGCCCCGTGATCTATACCCACTCCCTCTACAGGCGATATCGTGAGACGGCAGCGTGTAGAGGGTGAAGTGCATGGTCGATCCGCAGGAGACACAGCGTGATGTGACGTCGCCCGTGGCCGACGAGCTCGAGGCCGTGGGGTTCGCGGACGCAGTAGAGATCGGCCACGGGGGTTTCGGCGTCGTGTATCGCTGTGAACAGGTGGGGCTCGACAGGACCGTCGCCGTCAAGGTCCTGACGGCAGACCTCGACGAAGAGAACCGCGCCCGGTTCTTCCGTGAACAACGGGCGATGGGCAGGCTGACCGGTCATCCCAACATCGTCAATGTGCTCCAAGTCGGCGCGACGGACAGCGGGCGGCCATACATCGTGATGCCCTACCACCCGCAGGAGTCCCTCGACTCTCAACTACGCAGATCCGGACCCCTCAGCATCTTCGACGCACTTCGCCTCGGTGTGAAGACGGCAGGGGCACTGGAAACCGCGCACCGACTCGGAATACTCCATCGCGATGTGAAACCGGCCAACATTCTCCTCACCGACTACGGGGAACCCGCACTGGCAGATTTCGGCATCGCGCACATTGCGGGCGGATTTGAAACCGGAACCGGAACAGTCACCGGATCGCCGGCGTTCACCGCCCCGGAGGTACTTCGCGGAGACACCCCCGGTGCAGGCTCGGACATCTACAGCCTCGGAGCGACGCTCTTCTGTGCAATCACCGGACATGCGGCGTTCGAACGCCGCAGCGGTGAACAGGTGATCGCCCAGTTTCTCAGGATCACCACGCAACCGGCGCCGGATCTGCGGGAGCACGGCATCCCGGACGCGATATGTGCGGTCGTCGAACACGCGATGGCGGGCGACCCGTCGGAGCGCCCGATGTCGGCAGCCTCGTTCGGAGAGGAGCTTCGTGAACTTCAATCTGCTTGCGGATTTCCGGTCGACGACATGGCGCTGCATGCCGATGCGAGGGCCACTACGAAACGTGAAGGCAGCCACGCCGGCGCTGGTGAACGGACACCTGGAAGCCCGAACAGTGACCGGGCTGATCACAGCTCCCCGAGAAGCGTTCGAACAGCACCGCCCCTCCGCAATCCTCGGGGAAATCTCCCGCTCGAGTTGACGAGTTTTGTCGGCCGCCGATCGGAGCTGGCGGAAGTCAAACGACTCCTCTCCACCACGCGGCTGTTGACGTTGACCGGATTGGGCGGTGTCGGCAAGACTCGGCTGGCGCTGCGAGCGGCAACGAACACCAGGCGAGTATTCGACGACGGGGTGTGGCTTGTCGAGCTCGCGGAGCTTCGGGACGGATCACTCGTCGCCGACGTGGTCGCGGCTGAATTAGGGCTGCGCGATCAGTCCGCCCGGCCGACGGAGGACGTTCTCGTCGACTTCCTCGCGACGCGGAAGGCGCTCCTGGTGCTCGACAATTGTGAGCAGGTGGTGGCGGCGGCCGCGCAATTGGTGGAGACGCTGCTTCGCCGATGCCCCGACATTCGGGTCCTGGCGACCAGTCGCGAAATCCTCGACATCAGTGGCGAGGCATCGTTTCGTGTTCCCCCGCTCACGGTCCCCGGTACCGGCCACGAGCCGACCCTACGCGGAATGCCGCAGTACGACGCGATCACTCTCTTCGCCGACAGAGCTGTTGCCGCCGTCCCAGACTTCGAACTCACCGAGGACAACCAGTCGGCAGTTGCCGAAATCTGCCAGGAACTCGACGGTCTCCCCTTGCCGATTGAACTGGCCGCCGCGCGCCTGCGCGCGATGTCGGTCGATCAGGTCCGCGAACGACTCAGCGGAAAATACGATGTGCTCTCGCGCGGCAGCAGGGACGCGCCCACACGACAGCAGACGCTACGATTCTGCATCGACTGGAGCTACGAGCTGTGTACGCCCGCCGAACAGCTGGTGTGGACGCGGCTCGCGGTCTTTGCGGGGTCATTCGAGCTGGACGCGGCCGAGTGGGTCTGTAGAGAGGATCTGCCCGCAACCGACTTCCTCGATGTCATCACCTCCCTCGTCGACAAGTCGATACTCATTCGCGAAACAGTGGACTCGGTTGTGCGTTTCCGACTGATATCGACCCTGCGCGACTATGGACTCGAGAAACTCTCGGCTACAGACGATTACATGACACTGTCCTGTCGGCACCGAGATTGGTATCGACAACTCGCGTCCGGCGCGGAATCCGATTGGATCAGTTCACGACAACTGGCATGGATCTCCCGGTTGAACCGCGAACGCCCCAACCTCAGACGTGCGATGGAGTTCTCGCTGTCCGAATCCGCAGAGCCCGCAATGGCATTGCAGATCGCAACCGCTCTCTTCCTGTTCTGGTCCTCGGGGGGTCTGTTCAACGAGGGGCGCTACTGGTTCGACCGGATACTGTCCGACCAGAGCGGCGAACCGACTTCGGAACGAATCAAGGCACTGTATGCCGACAGTGTGCTGGCAGAGGTACAAGGCGACCTGCCCGCAGGGACCGCCCTCGTCGAGGAGGGGCATGCGGTTGCAGCGCAACTGGCCGACCCGCTCGCTCACGCCCTTATCGCTCACGCCGAGGGACTGTCTGCCCTCTTCGGCGGTGAACTGGCACGGGCATGCACACTCCTCGAAGACGCGCTGCACGTCTTCGGAGAGCAAGCGCCGCTGTCCTTGCAGGTCGGTGCGTCGTACGTGCTCGGGTGGGCATACGGAATGCGCGGTGACAACGACCGCGCGATCGAATACTTCTTCCTGGTCCGCTCAATCACGGAACCCCGAGGAGAAGTCGTCAACCGTTCCTACGCGCTGTGGGCGATGGGCGTGGCAGAGTGGCGGCGAGAAGCCTCGGACACCGCCGTGGAACTCCTCAGCCGCAGCCTGCAGTTGGCACGGGCGGTGCCTGATCCACTCACAGGGGCAACCTGTCTGGAGGCCCTCGCATGGGTCGCAGGCGGACGCAAACCCGAGCGGGCCGTGACCCTCATGGCGGCCGCCGAGAACCTCGTCCAGTCCGTCGGTAGCTCCACCGTGATATTTCCCGATCTGCGACGTCACCACGACGATTGCGTCCACCGTAGCCGTGAGGTGTTGGGCGACCGCCGTTACGAGTCCGCCTGGAAGACGGGTGCATCGATGTCCTTCGACTCAGCACTCGCCTATGCGCTCGGCACGAGTGCACCCAAGCGGTCCGAAACCGGCCAGGAGGAAGTGCTCACTAAACGCGAACGTCAGGTAGCGGACCTCGTGGCGCAGGGCATGACAAACAAGGAGATCGCCGCACAACTCGTCATTTCCCAACGCACCGCGCAAGGTCACGTCGAGCACGTTCTTGCCAAACTCGGGTTCAACTCACGAGCCCAGATCGCGGCCTGGGTGACCGAACGCCGGCGATAAGGCGACGCGTTCTTGACTTCCGTGCACCGAGTCGTAAGCTACCTCTGTAGCAAGCGATTGCTTGGTATTGTCGTACCTGGCGAGGCCACCGTCGTGACGGACCAGGCTGCATCGCGGGGCGCTGAACGCTACTTCCGTGAAGGGAATGAGATGAACACTCGCGTTGCCGGTCCGGGGAGCGGATCCCTGTTCGTCACTGGCGCGTCCAGCGGATTCGGTGCACACGTCAGCGCCATGATGGCGGCGAGAGGGCACCAGGTCGTCGCCTCCATGCGCGATGCGTCCAAGTCCGACTACCTGTACGACCTGATGGGTCGCTACGGCGCGGAGTCGAGTCGCCTCAGCGTCATCGAACTCGACGTGACGTCGTCAGAATCACGGGAAAACGCCGTCGAGTACCTGAATGGCTTGGCGCGCCCACTGGGGACGATCCTCCACTGCGCGGGCTACACAACGGCGGCGTTCTTCGAAGATCTGCCCTCGGAATCCATTCGCGATCAGTTCGAGACGAACTTCTTCGGGGCCGTCGAGCTGACAAAATTGCTTCTTCCGGGTCTGCGGAGCCGCCGCGACGGGACGATTGCGGTCATATCCTCGAACGCCGTCAACATCGCACATCCGATGTATTCCATCTACGCGGCAAGCAAGTGGTCCCTCGAGGGCTGGGCCGAGGCACTGTCGATCGAACTGGCCCCTTTCGGAGTCGACGTCCTGATCCTCCAGCCAGGAAACCACGACACCCCATTTGCCTCCAATGTTGTGTCGATCAGTCCCGAGTCCAGTCCATATGCCGGACTGCATGCGGCCGCGATGGGGAAGTTGCAGTCTCTCGGAGACCGCGCACGCCCCACCATCAAGGCTGCGACGGAAATCTGTAATGCCTTGGAAGCAGAGACGCGTCCGCTGCGTCTGCGTCTCGGAAACGACGACAAACTGATGGCTGCGCTGGCTCGCTGGGCACCATACGGGGTGCGCAGGCGCATCGTCGAACGCATCACCGGACTGTCCAGGGGCGCCCTCTCCGCGGAGCCCCCGTCGGCAACGTCACACCTACGATGAAATAGGGAAGTCATGAGTGTAACTGGAAGATTCGATGGACAGGTCGCTTTCATCACGGGCGCGGCCCGCGGTCAGGGGCGCAGTCACGCGGTACGACTCGCCGCCGAGGGTGCCTCCATAATCGCCGTCGACATCTGCAGGCAGATCGACAGCGTGCCATATGGAATGGCCACCCCCGAAGATCTCCGCGCGACCGTTTCCCAGGTCGAGGGAGCCGGCGGCAAGATCTACGCCGCGGTCGCCGACGTCCGCGATCGTGCCGCACTGGAAACCGCACTCAATGAGGGGGTCTCGCGCTTCGGTGTCCCCGGTATCGTCCTCGCCAATGCGGGAATATCACCCCAGCGCGCATCCGAGCCAGACCCACAACAGGTGTTCATCGACACGATCGAAACGAATCTGGTGGGAGTCTGGAACACCCTCAGCCTCGTGGCACCGATGATGATCGAGCGAGATCGAGGCGGCGCCATCGTGATCACCAGTTCCGCTCAAGGTCTTATCGGACGCGGAGGTGATGGTTCCGGCGCAGCAAGCGCCTACACAGCGAGCAAACACGGCGTCGTCGGCTTGATGAGATCGTTCTCAGCCTGGCTTGCTCCGCACTCGATCAGGGTCAACACGATTCATCCGACCGGGGTCCGGACCGCGATGGTCGAGCACGACGACATGATGGCCTGGGTGGCGGTCGACCCCGACCGTGCCGTGACCATGTCCAATCCGATGCCCATTGGCATGGTCGACGCCTCCGACGTCACGGAGGCGGTGCTCTATCTCGTCGGCGAATCCGGGCGGTACATCACCGGTGTGACGCTGCCCGTGGACGCGGGCTTCACCAGTAAGTAGGACACGGCCGTTTCGGACAGCTCCACCGCGGGATTGATCAGGACCTACCGACAGGAGAGAGGGAAAACGATTGCCAGCACTGACGGTGCGCCTTCCGGCGCCGATCGCCGAAGCGTGGGACTGGCAACTGGCCGCCGCCTGCCGGGACGCTGACCCCATGGTCTTCTTTCATCCCGACAACGAGCGAGGTGAACCACGCGCGAGCCGAGTGCGTGCGGCCAAGCGCATCTGCCGAGGTTGCCCCGTGCGGGCTCGGTGTCTGGGTTACGCACTCGAAGCCGGAGAACACCACGGAACCTGGGGCGGATACACCGAAGACGAACGACGAACACTCCAACGACAGGCCACGCAGTATGAGCGCGATCGGGGTGCGTGCGCTACCTGACGGCGTGACACTCTCACGTTCTCAGCGACGAGACTGAGGCAAAGTGGTTCGAGAACTCGAGCGGCGAGCCCGAAATAGGACAGGTAGGACCTGAGTTGACCGAGACTCGACCAATGGTCATCGACGCCCCGACGCCGTCTGCGATGCGGCGGGTGTTGCGGCGGGCGCGGGACGGTGCCACGTTGAACGTGGACGAGGCGGCGGTGTTGTTGCAGGCCCGTGGCGAGGATCTGGTGGATTTGTGTTCGTCGGCGGCGAATGTGCGTGATGCCGGGTTGCTGGCGGCGGGTCGGCCGAGGGTGGTGACGTATTCGCGGAAGGTGTTCATCCCGTTGACCCGGTTGTGCCGGGACAAGTGCCATTACTGCACGTTCGTGACGGTGCCGGGCAAGTTGCGGGCCGAGGGGCGCGGGGCGTATCTGGAACCGGACGAGGTGCTGGAGATCGCCCGGCAGGGCGCCGAATTGGGCTGCAAGGAGGCCCTGTTCACATTGGGTGACCGGCCGGAGGATCGGTGGCCGGAGGCGAAGCAGTGGCTCGACGAGCGGGGCTACGACTCGACGCTGGACTACCTGCGGGCTATGTCGATCCGGGTGCTCGAGGAGACCGGGCTGCTGCCGCACCTGAATCCGGGCGTGATGAGCTGGGAGGAGATCTCCCGGCTCAAGCCGGTGGCCCCGTCGATGGGGATGATGCTCGAGACCACCTCGACCCGGTTGTTCACCGACAAGGGCGAATGCCATTACGGCAGCCCGGACAAGGATCCGGCGGTGCGGTTGCGCACCCTCACCGACGCCGGCCGGCTCAGTGTGCCGTTCACCACCGGGATTCTGGTGGGCATCGGCGAGACGGTCCGGGAGCGGGCTGAGTCGATCATGGCGATCCGGAAGTCGCACAAGGCGTTCGGGCACGTCCAGGAGGTGATCGTGCAGAACTTCCTGGCCAAGCCGGACACCGCGATGCGCGATACCCCCGACGCCGGTCTCGAGGAGTTCACCGCGACCATCGCGGTGTCCCGGTTGCTGCTGGGCCCGGGGATGCGGATCCAGTCGCCGCCGAATCTGGTGTCGACCACCGAATGCGCCGCTCTGCTGGGGGCGGGCGTCGACGACTGGGGTGGGGTCTCGCCGCTGACCCCGGACCATGTGAACCCGGAGCGGCCGTGGCCGAACCTGGACACCCTGGCCGAGATCACCGCGGCCGCCGGGTTCGAACCACCGAGCGCACGGCGGCGCAGCCGCAGTTCGTGCTGGCCGGGGCGCCGTGGATCGATCCGCGGATCACCGGGCACGTGCAGGCCCTCGCGGACCCGCAGACCGGGTTGGCGAAGCTCGATACCAGGCCGGTGGGGTTGCCGTGGCAGGAGCCGGACGAGTCGTGGGAGTCGGCGGGGCGGGTGGACCTGAACACCGAGATCGACACCGACGGCCGCCACACCGACACCCGCAGCGACCTGGGCAGCGCGTTCGGGGACTGGGAGACCGTCCGGGAGCAGGTGCTGGAGTTGTCCGGCCCGGTGCGGGTGGACACCGACGTCCTGGCGGCGTTGCGCAGCGCCGAACGCGACCCGGCGGGTCTGTCGGACGACGAATATTTGGCGTTGGCGACCGCCGACGGTCCGGGACTCGAGGCGGTGGTCGCGTTGGCCGATGCGCTGCGCAAGGACGCGGTCGGGGACGAGGTCACGTATGTGGTGAACCGGAACATCAACTTCACCAACATCTGCTACACCGGGTGCCGGTTCTGTGCGTTCGCGCAGCGCAAGGGGGACGCGGACGCGTTCACCCTGTCCACCGGCGAGGTCGCGGACCGGGTGTGGGAGGCGCACGTGGCGGGGGCGACGGAAGTGTGCATGCAGGGCGGTATCGACCCGGAGTTGCCGGTGACCGGGTATGCGGATCTGGTGCGGGCGGTGAAGAAGCGGGTGCCGTCGATGCACGTGCACGCGTTCTCGCCGATGGAGATCGTCAACGGTGCGTCGCGGGGTGGGCAGAGCATCCGGGACTGGTTGACCGAACTGCGGGAGGCGGGTCTGGACACCATTCCGGGGACGGCGGCGGAGATCCTCGACGACGAGGTGCGGTGGGTGCTGACGAAGGGGAAGTTGCCGACGGCGACGTGGGTGGAGGTGGTGACCACGGCGCACGAGGTGGGGTTGCGGTCGAGTTCGACGATGATGTACGGGCACGTCGACAACCCGAAGCATTGGGTGGGGCATCTGCGGGTGCTGTCCGGGATTCAGGACCGCACGGGTGGGTTCACCGAGTTCGTGCCGTTGCCGTTCGTGCATCAGAGTGCGCCGCTGTATCTGGCGGGGGCGTCGCGGCCGGGTCCGACGAACCGGGACAACCGGGCGGTGCACGCGCTGGCGCGGATCATGTTGCACGGGCGGATCCCGAACATTCAGACCAGCTGGGTCAAGTTGGGGGTGACCGGCACCCAGGTGATGTTGCAGGGTGGGGCGAACGATCTCGGGGGCACGTTGATGGAGGAGACCATCTCCCGGATGGCGGGTTCCGAGCACGGATCGGAGAAGACCGTCGAAGAACTACGGGCCATCGCCGAGGGCATCGGCCGCCCGGCCCGCGAACGCACCACCACCCACGCACGACGACACGCTCTGCCGGCACTGTTATGAGCACGAACGGGTTCGGTGGCTATGCGGTGGTGGTGCCGATCAGATCATTGAAGACGGCCAAGAGTCGGCTTCGGACACGATCCGACACCATGCGTTCGGACCTCGCGTTGGCGTTCTTCCTCGACACGATCACCGCTCTCGAACGCAGCACCGAGGTGGAGAGGATCGTGGTGATCTCACGCGACGCCATTATCCAGGCGTGGGCTCGGGGACGGTGCGACATCGTTCCCGACGGTGAGACGGGTCTCCCTGCTGCGATAGACTGCGGTATCGAAAGGATCCGAAGGATAAGCCATTCCGGGCCGGTGGCCGTCGTCCTCCCGGACCTGCCCTATGCGACCGCTGACTCGTTCGACATGCTGTTCGACTCTGCACGTGAACACCTGCGGGCCTTCCTGGCTGACGCCACCGGCACCGGCACAACATGCGTGACGGCAGCATCGATCGAGGCGGTGGTGCACCGTTTCGGACTGAACTCGGCGCGAGCGCATGCCGAGGCCGGCCTTGCAGCACTCGATGTTCCAGTGTTCAACTTGCGCAGCGACGTAGACGTACTCGACGATCTTCGCCAACCGCACGCGCACAGCCCGGGTGACGCAACCAATGAGGTCCTGAATCGCTGGCGAGTACCCGCTTAGTACTGTTCTCGCTGGCTTCGACCTGGCATTCCCTGCGGGACAGAACCTGCCCTCTGCCGTGAACTTTCGTGAGCCGAGCTGTCACGGCCCCGGGGGCTCTCCGACGCCCTCTGAGGCGTCAGAAATCCGTGAATGCTTCGGCGGCATGCCCTCGCTGATCCCGCGAGTGCAGCGCGCAGGGCTGGACGAGCGTAGGAAGCAAATGGGATACACGTGTAACACTTACGGCGCGGCGATACAGGCCGCCGGTCGTGCAGATTGCGACGGTCGCACGCGGCGTTGGCCAGCCGGCGTTGCTGGTTGTGTTCGACGAGTTGACGTCAAGTCTCGACAGCCGCACCGCGACCCCAGGACGACTCGGTACACCGATTGACGATCCGTGACCGGCTGGCTGGACAGCTCGCCATTCTCGCTTCGAGTCGGGATTGTCTTGTCCGGCCTCGTGGCGGGATCACAGGCATGGCTGGGCGCGCGTCCGGTCAGCGAAATGAACGTAGACGCGGCGCGATGACACCGCCGGCGTTGTCGGCAATCAGCAGGACGTCTTGCCTGCGGGCCTGACGTGGTCGGATCGACCCGAGCCGACCGCGCCTGGGCACCCGACCGATGCGCCGGGTTCATCCCTGTGCACCTCGTTGTGAGCTGGGCGAGTGCGGGTCTGGCTCGACCGCGGGGGGCGAGTCAGACCCGTTGTCCTGCAGAAGGAACGCCTAGCTGTGTGACATCAGTGACCTGAGGAAGAAGGTCAGGTTGGCGGGGCGTTCGGCGAGGCGGCGCATGAAGTAGCCGTACCACTGCTCGCCGTAGGGGAGGTACACCCGCAGGTGCTTGTTCTCGCCGACCAGGCGAAGTTGTTCGGCGTCGCGGATGCCGTAGAGCATCTGGATTTCGAACTCGTCGGCGGTGCGGCCCGTGGTCTTCGCCTGCTGCAGGGCGGCCTCGATCATGGCCGGGTCGTGGGACGCGACCATCGGGTAGCCCTGGCCGTTCATCAGGATCCGCAGGCAGCGCAGGTAGGCCTCGTCGACCGCCTCCTTGCCCTGGTACGCGACCGAGGCAGGTTCCTTGTAGGCGCCCTTGCACAACCGGATGCGCGATCCGGGGCCGGACAGGTCCCGGCAGTCGGCCTCGGTGCGCTTCAGGTATGCCTGCAGCACGGTGCCCAGCGACGGGAAGTCCTTGCGGAGTTCGCGGACGATCGACAGCGTCGAGTCGGTGGTGGTGTGGTCCTCGGCGTCGACGGTGACCCACGCGCCGGCCTCCTCGGCTGCGGTGCAGATCTTGTGCGCGTTCTTGAGCGCCACCTTGTGCCCGTCCCGGGGCAGGAACTGCCCCAGCGCGGACAGCTTCAACGAGACCTCGACATTGCGAACCGAGGTCGGCGACGTCGACGCGGTCTTCTGGCTGAGGGTCGCCAGATCGGACAGCAGGGTCAGGTAGTGCGACACGGTGGCGTCGGCCTGCGCCGAATCGGTGGTGTCCTCGCCGAGATGATCGATGGTGATGTAGCGGCCCGAGTCGAGGATGGATGTGGTCGCGGCGATCGCCTGGTCCTCGGTCTCGCCGGCGACGAACCGGTCGACGAGGCTGCGGGTCACCGGGATCCTGGTGACGGTGCGTTCCATGCGGGGCGAGCGGGCGGCGGCCAGCAGGGCGGGCCGCAGCAGGTCTGCGAATGCCATCAGATGTCCTTCGAGGTGTCGGCGCCCTGATGCGGGTAACGGTGGTCGGTGGCGGGGACGAACGTTTCCTTGATGGTGCGGGCGGACGCCCAGCGCAGCAGGTTCTGCGGGGAGCCGGCCTTGTCGTTGGTGCCCGACGCGCGGGCACCGCCGAACGGTTGCTGTCCGACGACGGCGCCGGTGGGCTTGTCGTTGATGTAGAAGTTGCCGGCCGCGAACCGCAGGTCCTCGGTGGCCCGGGCGATCGCGGTGCGGTCGTCGGCGATGATCGACCCGGTCAGCGCGTATGCGGAGCCCTTGTCGACGACGTCGAGGACCTTCTCGAACGATCCGGCGGCGGAGTCGTCGTAGACGTGCACGGCCAGGATCGGCCCGAAGTACTCGGTGCGGAACGCCTCGTCCGTGGGGTCGTCACCGAGCAGCACGGTGGGGTCGACGAAGTAGCCGACGGAGTCGTCGACATGGCCGCCGGCGGCGATGGTCAGGCCGGGGGTGGCCTTCGCGCGGGCGAGGGCCTCGGCGTTGCGGTCGAAGGCCCGCTTGTCGATGACGGCGCCGCCGAAGTTCGAGAAGTCGGTGACGTCACCGTATTTCAGGGCGGACACCTTGTCGATGAAGTCGTCACCCATCTTCGCCCACACCGACTTCGGGACGAACGCGCGGGAGGCGGCCGAGCACTTCTGGCCCTGGAATTCGAAGGCGCCGCGGATCAGCGCGGTGGTGAGGGTATCGGGGTTCGCGGAGCTGTGGGCGAGGACGAAGTCCTTGCCGCCGGTCTCGCCGACCAGCCGCGGGTAGGAGTCGTAGTTCGCGATGTTGGTGCCGACCTGACGCCACAGGTGCTGGAACGTCGCGGTGGAGCCGGTGAAGTGGATCCCGGCCAGCCGGCGGTCGGCGAGAACCACGTCGGAGACGGCGGCGCCGGGACCGTTGACGAGGTTGATCACCCCGGGCGGCAGGCCGGCGGCCTCGAGCAGTTTCATCGTCCAGAACGCGGCCACGGACTGCGTCTGCGACGGCTTCCACACCACCGTGTTGCCCATCAGTGCGGGCGCGGTGGGCAGGTTGCCGGCGATCGCGGTGAAGTTGAACGGGGTGATCGCATACACGAAGCCCTCGAGCGAGCGGTACTCGAGCTTGTTCCACACGCCGGGGGAGGAGATCGGCTGGTCGGCGAGGATCTGCCGGGCGAAGTGGACGTTGAACCGCCAGAAGTCGATCAGCTCGCACGGGGTGTCGATCTCGGCCTGGTACGCGGTCTTGGACTGACCGAGCATGGTTGCGGCGGCGAGGGTTTCGCGCCACGGTCCGGACAGCAGGTCGGCGGCGCGCAGGAACACCGCGGCGCGGTCCTCGAACGACAGCGCCCGCCACGCCGGGGCCGCGGCGGTGGCCGCGGCGACCGCGTCCTGGATGTCCTGGGTGCCGGCGCTCGTGAAGGTGCCCAGCACCGCTGAATGCCGGTGCGGCTGCACCACGTCGATCGTGGGGCCGTTGCCGCGTCGGTGCTGCCCGCCGATCACGTGGTGGATCTCCGTCGGATTCGACCCGAGTTCGGCCAGCTTCGCCTGCAGCCGCGCCCGCTCCGCGCTGCCCGGCGTCAACGACCCCACCGGCTCGTTGACGGGCTGCGGGGTGGTGGTGATGGCGTCCATGAAAACCTCCTACGGGATGTGGCGGCGAAGACGGCCGCCGCAACGAACTAGCCGTAGTCAACACCAGCCCGGCGCCAAAAGAATGAGTCAGTCGAACAAATCTCTACTATTGAAGTTGTACAATCAGCCAACTGCTCGTGTGATCCCGAAGGGGAGATCGTCCCGTGAATTCTGAAGGCGGAACCCGTGGGGGTTCAACCGATTCGTCCGGCCGTGCCACCGGAAGCATCACGCTGCGTGAGCTTCTCAGCGCCCTCGACACCTCGGTCGTCGAACTGATCGACGCGCCGGCCGGCACCGAGATCGCGCTGTCCTCCGTCGCACTCGTCGACAGCTCCGACCTGGCCACCGAGACCGATTCGCAATCGCCGCTGCCGGACCTGTACCTGCACGTCGGGATCGGCAAGACGGAGGCCGTGCGGTGGTTCGACGACATCGCCCTCCGCCCGTCCGAGCACCGGGTGAGGGCGGTGATGTCCAAGAATGCGGCCACGTCGACGGCGCTGCAGGCAGCGGCGCGGCGCGCCGGGGTCGCGTTGGTGGCGGTGCACCCGAAGGCCCGCTGGGATCACGTGTTCCCGCTGGTGCAACGCATGCTGGACCGCTCCCGCCGCAGCACGGGCCTGGGTGATCCGGATCTGCTGGCCACCGACACCGACCTGTTCGGGCTGGCGCAGATCGTCGCCCAGAACGCCGGCGGCATGGTGTCGATCGAGGACGCGCAATCGCACGTGCTGGCCTACTCCGCCTCCGACGAGGCCGCGGACGAGTTGCGGACACTGTCGATCCTCGGCCGCGAAGGGCCCCGCGACTACCTGCGGGCACTGCAGCGGTGGGGGGTTTTCGACCGTCTCCGCAGCAGCGACGAGGTCATCGACGTTCCCGCCCATCGCAAGCTCGGCACGAAGCGGCGGCTGGTGGTCAGCATCCGGCAGTCCTCCGACGACGCCACGACATCGGCGCGCACGCTCGGGTCCATCTGGCTGCAACAGGGGGTGGCGCCGTTCGCCGACGACGCCGAGGACGTGTTGCGGGGCGCGTCCGCGATCGCAGCGCGGATCATCTCCCGCAGTCTCAATGCGCCATCCACCGAGGGCCTGCTGATCCAGCGGCTGTTCGGCGCCCGCGGGGGTGGTGTGGACGTCCCGTCCGTGGTCAGTGCCCTGAACCTGCCGGCAACCGGGCCCGCTGCGGTCGTCGGTTTCGCGGTCAGTGCCACCGAGACCGCCGGTGGCGGCCGGCTCACGGAACTGGGCAGCATGCTGCGCCTGCAGGCCAGTTCCTTTCGCCGCGACTCTGTGGCGACGATCATCGGGGAGCGCGCCTACGTGCTGCTCCCGCGCTACACCAGCCCGAAATCGGTGACCACGTGGACCCGGCAACTCGTCGAGCAGTTCGAGGCGAAGCGGTCGATCGCCTTGCGGGCGGCGATCGCGATCCCGGTGCCCGATCTGGGGCAGGTCGCCGGAGCACGGGGAGAGGTCGACCGTGTTCTCGACGGCACCGCCGCGACCTTCCCCGAGGGCCGGGTGACCACGCTTGCCGAATCGCGCACCGCGGTGCTGTTCGGGGAAATCCTCGACCTCCTCGCCGAACACCGGGAACTGCACGACCCGCGGCTCGACGCCCTCGTCGACTACGACGAGAAACATGCGTCGAATCTGCAGGACAGTGCCGAAGCCTATCTCGCGGCGCACGGTGACGTCCGCGCGGCCGCCGCTGTCCTGCAAGTACATCCGAATACCCTGCGCTACCGGATTCGCCGCGTCGAGGAGATCGTCGGTATCGACCTGCACGACGCCTCCGACCGGATGTTGTTCGAATTGCAGCTCGCCTTGCGGCGCCGCGGCGTCGCGAATTCCTCCGCCTCCTGAGAGTTGGCCGAGAGAACAAAATCCAGTACCCCTTTTCTCACATCGAGCCCAATACTTCGGCAGGCGCGGTCGGTTTACTAACTGGCACCAGTTCGCGGCAACGGCGCCGCGTGCGTGGACCTCGACGAAGGAACGGTGAACTCCCGGTGAGTATGTCGGTGCATTCCGGAATGCGTGAGAGGCCGGCCGCGGCGCCTCACGCGACGATCGAAAGCCTCCGAACGGCGTTCTTCCCGCACACCGCCCCTGGCGATCACGCCGCCGCGGACGCCGTCGTGCGCGAGCATCTCGATCTCGCGACGAGGCGCCTGCCCGGTACCGACATCGTGCAGTTCCTCTCCGCCGGCCGCCTTCCGGCCGTGCTCGTCGTCACCGACGACGCGCCGCTGCTCGTCGATACGCTCAGCGGCGTCGTGGAATCCGGCGAAGCGGTGATCACTCGCCTGCTTCATCCCGTCGTCCCGGTGATCCGAGACGAGACGGGGACGCTGGTCGACGTCGCCGCCGACCGAACCGAGGCGACGATCGAATCCTGGATTCGGTTCGAACTTGCTGCCCCGATGGAAGATTCGCGGGCCGAGCAGCTGCAGGCCGATCTCGCGCAGGCACTGACCGCCCTCCGGAACATTGCCGCGGACCGGCCCGCCGCACTCGAACGCGTCCGGCAGGCCGCGGCGACACTGGCCGCGGCGCCCTCGGTCTCCGCGCCGTGGGATCCGCGGGAACTCGCCGACGGCATCGAC
The DNA here is from genome assembly GCF_019378875.1 of Rhodococcus sp. USK10. Taxonomy (NCBI): domain Bacteria; kingdom Bacillati; phylum Actinomycetota; class Actinomycetes; order Mycobacteriales; family Nocardiaceae; genus Rhodococcus; species Rhodococcus sp. USK10. Next base: position 3,805,239 of record NZ_CP076048.1, on the reverse strand, counting down.
CTGCTCGGCTGGTTCGGTGACGGACACTTCACCTTCCTCGGCTACCACTACCAGGGCCTCGGCGCCGACGTCGCCGACGAACTCGGAATGTTCCGGACTACCCGATCGACGGTCGACCAGGAGAGCGCGACACAGTCTCCGGTCGCGGTCGTTCAGGGCCCGGAGTTCCCCACGAGTTGCCGCGGGCTGCACCCGCACCTGATCAGGGTCCCGGAGATCGGTGAAACCGGTGTGGTGTTGGGCGAGCACCGATTCCTGGGGGTGTTCACCGTCACCGCGCTGCACGAAAACGTCCTCGACATCCCGGTTCTCGGCCGCCGTGTTCGCGAGGTCATCACAAGGGCGGGTTACCGGCTCGACTCCCACACCGGGCGGACACTGCTGGAAATCATCCAGGACCTCCCGCGGCCGCAGTTGTTCGCGCTCGACGTCGACACCCTGCACCGCACCGTGGTGGCGGTCCTCGGCGCCGCCGAGCGCAAAGAGCTGCTGGTGTTCCTGCGCGCCGCCGACGACCGTCGGTCGCTCTCGGCGCTGGTCTACCTGCCCCGCGACCGCTACACCACAGCGGTGCGCACCGGCATGCGGCGCGCGCTGCTCGAACACTTCCCCGGCACGGCCATCGACCACACGGTGCGGGTCACCGAGAACCCGCTCGCTCTGGTGCATTTCACCCTCCGAGCCGGCGGCGACCAGGTGCTGGACGCCCACGAGGACTGGAACGTCCTCGAAGAACAGGTGCGATCCCGTCTGGCGGCGGTCTGCCGCAGCTGGGACGACGCGCTCCACGACCACCTGCGCGAGTGCGCCGGAGTGCCCGCGACGGTCGGTGCGAGCTACACGCACCGGCTGCCCGCGTCCTACCAGCACGACTTCTCCGCCGAACGCGCGGCCGCCGACATCTCCCGCCTGGAGGCCCTCGCGGCGGGTGCCGTCGACGTCGCGCTCACCACTCGGCCGGCCGGCGACCACACCGAACTGCGGTTCACTCTGTATGTCGCCGGTGAACGGGTCTCGCTCAGCGACATCCTGCCCATTCTGCACAGCCTCGGCGTCGAGGTACTCGACGAACGGCCGTACCCGGTGACCCGTCCCGATGGGTTGTCGACCTGGATCTACGAGTTCACCCTCCGCTCCGCCGGGCCGTCCGACGTCACCGCGACCGTCGCGCGCGAATCGCAGTCGGCGGAGCCGGGGACACTGGCCCGCCGCTTCTGCGACACGTTCGTCGCCGCCTGGTCCGGTGCCGCCGAAGTCGACTCCTTCAACGCCCTCGTCACGCGGGTCGGCCTGACCTGGACGGAGGCGGCGCTGCTGCGGGCCCACGCCAAGTACTTGCGGCAGATCGGGTTCCCCTACAGCACCAGACGCATCGCCGCCGTGCTCGTCGACAACCCCCGCACCTGCGCGGCATTGATCGAGCTGTTCACCGCCCTGTTCGACCCCGCCGCCGATCAGAGCCGCGACAGCACTGCCGTTGCGGAGCAGATCGGCGGAGCGATCGAGGAGGTCGTCAGTCTGGAGGCGGACCGGATCCTGCGCGCTTACCTCGACCTGATGCGGGCCACCGTGCGCACCAACTACTACCGCAACGGCGACGGAGTCCGGCGCTCGCCGGCCCTGGCCCTCAAACTCGAACCCGGTGAGCTGTCCCAACTCCCGCAGCCGCGCCCGCGGTTCGAGGTGTTCGTCTACTCCCCGCACGTCGAGGGCGTGCACCTGCGCTGCGGCGCCGTCTCCCGCGGCGGGCTGCGCTGGTCCGACCGGCGCGAGGACTTCCGCACCGAAATCCTCGGTCTGGTCAAGGCGCAGGCGGTGAAGAACGCGGTCATCGTCCCGGTCGGCGCGAAGGGTGGCTTCGTCGTCAAGAGGCCACCGGCCGCGACGGGAGACCCCGTCGCCGACCGGGAGGCGTTCCGAGCGGTGGGTATCGGGTGCTACCGCGCCTTCATCGGTGCGCTGCTCGATGTCACCGACAACGTGCATCCGGAAACGGGTGCGACGGTGCCCCCGACCGGGGTGGTGCGCCGAGACGGTGACGACCCGTACCTGGTGGTCGCCGCGGACAAGGGCACCGCCACCTTCTCCGACGACGCCAACGCCGTCGCCGCCGAATACGGGTTCTGGCTCGGTGACGCGTTCGCCTCCGGCGGGTCGGTGGGCTACGACCACAAGGCCATGGGCATCACCGCCAAGGGCGCGTGGGAAAGCGTCAAGCGGCACTTCCGGGAAATGGGCGTCGACACCCAGACCCAGGACTTCACCGTCGCCGGGGTCGGGGATATGAGCGGCGACGTCTTCGGCAACGGCATGCTCCTCAGTGAGCACATCCGGCTCGTGGCCGCGTTCGATCACCGGCACATCTTCGTCGATCCGAATCCGGATCCGGCCGCCTCGCACCGGGAGCGGGCCCGGCTGTTCGCGCTGCCCCGCTCGTCCTGGAACGACTACGACACCGATCGGATCAGCACCGGGGGAGGAGTGTTCGACCGCACCGCCAAATCGGTTCCCGTGTCCGCCGAGATGCGCGAGGCACTCGGCCTGGACTCGACCGTGACCCGGCTGTCCCCGCAGGACCTCATCCGGGCCATCCTCTGCGCCCCGGTCGACCTGCTGTGGAACGGCGGGATCGGCACGTACGTCAAGGCCGCCCGTGAAACGCACCTCGAGGTCGGGGACAAGGCCAACGACGGTGTCCGCGCAGACGCTGGGCAGGTGCGGGCGAGGGTGATCGGCGAGGGCGGCAACCTCGGCGTCACCGCCCTCGGACGCATCGAGTTCAGCCTCGGCGGCGGCCGGATCAACACCGACGCACTCGACAACTCGGCCGGCGTCGACTGCTCCGACCACGAGGTCAACATCAAGATCCTCCTCGACGGACTCGTCTCCACCGGGCGCATCGAACCGGAGGCCCGGAACCGGTTGCTGCAGAACATGACCGACGACGTCGAGACACTCGTTCTGGCCGGCAACGTCGACCAGAACGCTCTCCTCGGCACCAGCCGCGCCACCGCGGCCGCCAAGTTGCGGGTGCACGCCCGTCAGATCCGGGCACTCGAGGCGCAGCGCGGCCTCGACCGCACCCTCGAAGCCCTCCCCGACGAGGACGAGCTGGAACGACGCGGCAAGCAGGGGCGAGGGCTGACCTCCCCCGAACTGGCGACCCTGACCGCGCATGTCAAACTTGCCCTGAAGTCGGACTTGCTGGCCGGCGACCTCGTCGACGGGGATGCCTTCACCGACCGTCTGCTCGGGTACTTCCCCGCCCGGCTGCAGAAGGACTATCCGGACGCGATCCGCACTCACCGGCTGCGCCGCGAGATCATCGCGACCGTGATCACCAACGAGGTGGTCGACGCCGGCGGCATCACCTACGTGTTCCGGCTCTGCGAGGACACCGGCGCCTCTGCCGTCGACGCCGTCCGCGCCTACGCGGCTGCCAGCGCGATCGCCGATCTGCCCGCAACGATTTCCCGGATTCACACGGACGCACCGAACACCGCGGTCTCCGATGCCATGATGGCGGAGGTGCGGCGGCTGCTCGACCGGCTGTCGCGGTGGTTGCTCCACCACCGGCCGCAGCCGCTCGCCATCGGCGCCGAGATCACCCGATACGGAAAGGCTTTCGAGCACCTGCTGCCGAAGGTCGCGGGTTGGTTGCAGGGCCCGGATGCTCAGATTGTCGAAACCCGAGCCGCCGGCATGCAGGCACTGGACGCTCAACCCGAGCACGCAACCGCCATCGTCAGCCTGCTGCACGCCTTCTGCGTCATGGACATCATCGACGTCGCAGACCTCGAGGGCCGGGCACTCGACGAGGCCGCCGAACTGTACTACACCCTCAACGCGCACCTCGGTCTCGATCACCTGCTGACCGCAATCTCCGGCCTCGACGACACCGACCGCTGGAACGCCCTGGCCCGGCTCGCCTTGCGCGACGAGGTGTACGGCTCGATGCGACTGCTGTGCCTGGACGTGCTCTCCGGTTCGGCATCCGCCGAAACCGCCGCGGAGAAGATCGTCGACTGGGAGGCCACCAACACCTCCCGGCTGGCCCGCGCCCGCTCGATCCTCACCGAGATCTTCGCCGTCCACCCGGCCGACCTGTCGACGCTGTCCGTCGCGGCCCGGCAGGTGCGGACCATGGTCGGCCGCGCCGGCACCGGCCGATCGACCAACTGACCAAAGACGCGGTGGACGGTGCTGGCAGTACCCGTCACACTTTCGCCGCGGTGAGGGGCGATTCGACGGCTTGGCGACGACTCAGGAACCACTTGTTGGCGAGGAACAACACCATGACCACAGCCCAGGACAGCAGGCTCAGGACCAGTTGCGACCGGGCGCTGTCCTCCAGGTACATCTGCAGCAGCACGCCGAGGATTGCCGCGGTGGTCAGCAGCGACAGCACCGGGAACAACCACATCTTCACGCGCAACTCGGAGTCCGGGGTGCGGAAACGAAGAACGATGTGCGAGATCGCGATCAGCAGGTAGACGAACAGGATGATCGCGCCGCTCGAGTTCAGCAGGAACGTGAACACGGTGTCCGGCGAGATCGCGGCGGCGATGACACAGAGGAATCCGACGACCGAGGACACCAGGATCGCGGCGGCCGGCACGCCGCGCCGGGTGACCCGGGTGAGGAGAGGTGGCGCCTCGCGGCGCGCGGCCAGGACGAACAGCATGCGCGAGGAGGTGTACATCCCCGAGTTGAGACAGCTCAGCACCGCCGTCAACACGACGGCATTCATGATGTTGTCGGCGTAGGGGATGCCCATCTCGGTCATCGCGGCGACGAAGGGGGAGGCCGCCAGGTCGGTGTCATTCCAGGGGAGGATCGTCACCAGCAGGAACACCGCGCCGACGAAGAACACCGCGATGCGCATGATCACCGAGTTCGCGGCCTTGGCAACGGCCTTCTCCGGATCCTCCGACTCGGCAGCCGCGATCGTCGCGACCTCGGCGCCGACCATCGAGAAGATCACCGTCACCACACCGACGGTGATCGCGGCGGGACCGTGCGGCAGGAAGCCGCCGTGGGACCACAGGTTGGAGAAGTCCATCGTCTTGTTCGGCCAGATACCGAACACGTAGAGCGAGCCGAGCCCGATGAACAGACAGATCGCGAACACCTTCACGCCCGCGAACCAGTATTCGAACTCGCCGAAGGACGAGACGGAGAACAGGTTGGTTGCGGTCATCAGGACCATCAGCACCAGGGCGCACAACCACAGCGGGACGTCGATCCAGAACTGGATGATCTTGGCGCCGGCGATCGCTTCGAAGCCGACGACGATCACCCAGAAGTACCAATACAGCCAGCCGACGGAGAAGCCGGCCCAGTTGCCGAGCGCGCTGCGGGCATAGTCCGCGAACGATCCGGTCGACGGGTTCGCCACGGCCATCTCGGCCAGCATGCGCATGACCATGATGATCAGGATGCCGCTGGCGGCGTAGGTGATGAAGGCCGCGGGCCCGGTGTCGGAGATGACGACGCCGGATCCGACGAACAGGCCGGCGCCGATCACGCCGCCGATGGCGATCATCGTCAGCTGTCGCTGGCTGAGCGCCTTCTTCAGTTCCGGTGCGCTGCTCATGAGCGCCCGGTCCGGATCGAAGCTGCGTGCCGCGAGTGTTGGTCGTGTAATTCGGCGATGGACATGGGGGCTTCCCTTTCGTCGTTCTCCGCAAGACCTCGATGTCGGGAGGCACGTGACGTGCCTCATACGAAGCTCTCTGCAACTAAAGACGATCACCACGGCCGTGTGATCGGCGGATCGAACGAAAATCCTCGCAGCTACTTGGCCGATCGAACGTATCGCTCAGAGGGGCTCGGTTTCGTGGGTGACGATCCGCCGGCGTTGCTCACGAGACCGGACCGTTGCCGGTGGTCGCATCGCGGAAGCACCGGCGGCTGCAACTACCATCTCGGATCCCCGTACATCGCAACCCTGGCCAGCATCGGTGTCTGCCTCGCCGTCTACCTCACGACCATCGCATCGACGAGGGACGCCGTCCTCATCTACGGTGCCGCCGGGGGCTTCGGAACAATGCTCGCACCCGACCCCCGGCACACTGTGTCAGGAATTATCCGCGGTCCTGCGCCTGCATGATCGCTGCCGCGGTGGAGGCGATCGTCCGATCGTCGTCGTGGGTCAGCCGGATGAGCGCCTTCCGTGCCGCGGTGCCGGGAATCTCGGCGAGTGCCTGCGTGATTCGCAACCGGGAGGGCGCGTCGTCGATGGTGTCGAGCGTGTCTTGCATGGCCCCGACGATGTCGTCGGCCGTCGGAGAGAGGGTCGTCAGCAGACCCAGCACCTCGGCGGCCTCGACGTCGAGCCGACCCGTGACGACCATCTGGAGGAGGACGGGTATCGACTCGCCGTTCCCGCGAGAGCCGAGCGCCAGGGCCGCGTATCCGCGGACCGTGGCGTCCGGGTCGTCGAGGGCACGTCTCAGATGTTCGGCGGCTTCCTCGGTGTGGATTGCCGCTATCGCGGTGGTGGCGCGACGCCGGACGTCGACCTCCTCCGCGTCCAGGCCGTGGGCGAGATCCGCGAGTCCTCGACCGGCGATCCTCGCCAACGACCACTGCAGCGCGCCGGCCACATTGAGGTCGTCCTCCGTGAGGGCGGCCTCGACCAACGCCTCGACGGGCAGCGACGCCTTCCCGTTCGCAGACAGGATCGCCTGTTGACGCCGGGCGGCGGACTCCGATTCGAGCGCCCGCAACAGGGTGACGAGGTTCAGGACGTCGTCCCACTCCACGGGGGAGGCAGCGTCGACGCTTTCGAGCCTGCCGAGCAGTTCCTCCTCGGCGGCGATCCGCTGGCGAGTGTGCCGAATGAGGTCTCCCACCAGATCGGCCGGTGCGAAATCGGGCTCGTCCAGTGCGCGCTTGGCCTCGTTCAGCGACAGCCCCAACGTCCTCAGGCTCTCGACGTGGAAGAGCCGTCGGATGTCGTCGGCGGAGTACTCGCGGTAGCCACCCGACGTGCGGCCGGTGGGCTCGACCAGTCCCAACCTGTCGTAGTGGCGCAGCATCCGCGTGCTCACACCACACCGCCGCGAGACCTCGCCGATCAACATCCCATCTCCTCCTTACATGTCCGGACCGGCGACAGCCACGCGCTTCGCCGTCTCGAGTGAGAGGGCGAATCCGCTGTCGGGGTCGTGGCAGAGCTGCCTCGTCGCATCGGCATGCGCGCGAACGTGCGGATCGGGACTCGTCCCGGCTACGTCGAGGACCGGTAGGGCAGCGTCCCCGAGTTCCACGAAGGCACGGCTCAGGCTGAGGTGCATCTGATGGTCGCCGCGTCCGAGTTCGGTCACCAGTTCGGCCGCGAGCGCAGCCTCCCCGCCGGGTGGCACGAGGACCACGGCCGCCCGCCATGCGCTGCGCGCGACCTCGTCGTGCTCGTCGTGCAGCAGTGCCGACACCGCGGGCCAGGCGAGCCGATCCCCGATCTTGGACAGGGTGTGCAGCGACTGGCTGCGGCCCTGCGCGGAGCCGGACACGAGCTCGTCGACCAGTCTCGGCACCGTGACCTCGCCCGGCATGCGACACAAAGCCCAGGTCAGCATGTCGCGGACATAGAAATCCGGTTCGACGGCACACCGATCGACGAGAGCGTCCGCGAATCGGGGATCGGGGTGCGTGCCCGCGGCGAGCGCCGCCCGCAGCCGAGCCGACGCGTCGGTCGCGGCCAGAGCGTCGACGAGGTGAGCATTCGGCCCACCCTGGTTGGTTGTGTTCACGGCAACCACCTCCTTCGCCGACCATTCGAGTCCTTGTCACTGTGTCAGGGTCAAGGGCCGGGTGGATGCGCGTGGTGGAAAATCTAGCCATGATCCTCCCGAAGGTCCGAGACCCGCGCTTCGTGACGATCCGCCGCGGTGGCACCCTCACCGACGCGGATCACCAGCTTCTGGCCCTGTGGGCGGCATCGTGCGCGGAGCATGTGCTGAACCTGTTCGAGTCGGTTCGGCCCGACGACGCACGACCGCGTGACGCGATCGAGAACGCCCGCGCGTGGGTGCGTGGGGAGGTGAAGATGATGGAGGCCCGCGCCGCCGGCGGTCATGCGATGGGGGCGGCCAGAGACCTGCGTGGAGCCGCCCGGCACGCCGCCTACGCTGCGGGGCAGGCCGGGGCGGTCGCGCACGTCGCGGCGCACGAACTCGGTGCCGCCGCCTATGCGATCAAGGCCGCACGTGCTGCCGCGCCCGCCGGGGAGGGCGACGCAGCGGGACGGCGTGAGTGCCGTTGGCAGCGTGACCAACTCCCCGAGGCGATTCGTGCACTCGTACTCGACGACCAGCGGTTGCGGAACGACATCTGCTGGTCGGTGTTCGACTGCTGAGCGCGCGTCGTTTCACCGAGCGTCACCTGTCCGGGCGGGACGGCGTCCCCGTCCGAGCACCCAGCCGGCGTAACCGATGAACACGACCCCGGCCCCGGCACCGGCCGCCGCGCTCGGCGCCACGGCATCGGCAAGCCCGAGACCTGCAGCAGCCACCGCGACGAGCGCCGCGACGACACCGGTCAGCGCAAGACCCCGGGCGTGAAAGAGCTTGCCCAGCGGAATGAAGTGGACACCGACGACGAACAGCGTCCACGCCGCGTCGTACGCCGGATGCCCGACCGCGGCGAGGAGGAGGTTTCCGCCCACGATCAGCACCACCTCCACCGCCACGGTGAGCCAGTAGTGGCGGCGGACCCGCGGGTCGGCCATCGCCGAGCCGGTCGTCGTCAGCCGGCGCACCAGCAGCACCACCAGCGCGACCAGGAGTAGCGCCGAGATCACCGATCCGGCGACCAGGTAGGGCACCCACGGTGCGGGCGGGTCCTCCTGTGCCCAGCCGAACCAGGCGATCCCCGCGACCGCCAGCACCGCTGCGCCGATCACCTCGCCGCGATCCCAGAGCGGCGCGATCGGCGTTACCGGAACGGAACTGTCGGACAACTGATTCGAACGGCGCTCACTGATGCCGATCACCTCCTGCAGTCTCGCGTCGGTGGCCGTTCAGCCACATCTGCATGTCGTCGTGTGCCGCCCGGGCCATCGGCGTCGGGTGGCCGGTGAATCCGTGGGGCGAGTCCGGGTAGATACGGAGATCGACGTCGACGCCCGAAGCGGACAGTCGTGCGGCCATGGCCAGGTTGTCCTGCAGCAGGATGTCTTTATTGCCGACGACCATCAGGATCGGAGGCAGGTCGGTGAGGTCGGCATAGATCGGGGAGAGGTCGGGATGAGTGCGGTCCGACGCCGCGCCCGCGTAGGCGTCGAGGAAGTACTCGTCGGCGATGAGGCGTCCGGCGGGTGTCTGAGCGCTGAGGTCGTACGTTCCGAACTGCAGGACGGCGGAATCAAAGGCGAACATCCCCCGATCGCGCAGCCGTAGAAGCGTGGTCATCGCGAGCGTTGCACCGGCCGAGAAGCCGCCGATGGAGAGTGTCGTCGTCCCGAAGCGGTCCGCGGCGTGCTCGGCGAGCCAGAGTGCGGCGGCCTCGCAGTCGTCGGGTGCGGCCGGCCACGGGTGTTCCGGAGCGAGCCGGTAGTCCACGCTGACGACCGCGACGCCGAGCGCGTCCGCGAGCCGGCGGTTGCGGACGTCGCTGCCGGCGGCCGACCCCATGTAGAACCCGCCGCCGTGGATCTCCAGGTAGACACCCGTCGCGGCCCGGCCGACAGGGGCGTGAATCCGCAGCGGGACTCGACGACCACCGCTGACGACGACCTCCTCGACAGCCGGCGGTTGGGACTGGGCGGGGGCGGGGGCCTCGGCGCGGACCGATCGAAGTTCCTCCCAGCTACTCGGACCCCGACCGGCGACGCGCTGCGCGTAGAACGCACGCGACGCGTCGACGAGAGGCAGCAGGCGCGGGTCGATCAGATCAGACAGTCCGAAGTGCATCGAGATCACAGTACGGACTGGACCCGCACTCCATCTCGTGACGCGCGGACCGTCCGGCGCCGTGGCAGGGTGAGGCGGTGGGCGACGCACTATATCCGGCGGTAGAGCCGTACGAGTCCGGACTCCTCGACGTCTCCGACGGTCACCGCGTGTACTGGGAGACCGTCGGGACCCCGACCGGGATCCCCGTCGTGTACCTGCACGGCGGACCGGGCTCGGGGAGTACCGCGGGAGCGCGACGCTATTTCGACCCGACCGCGTTCCGGGCGGTGCTGTTCGACCAGCGCGGGTGCGGTCGCAGCACGCCGCTCGCGGACGGCCCCGACTACGACCTGGGGTCGAACACGACCGCGCACCTGGTCGACGACATCGAGCGTCTGCGTGAGCATCTCGGGATCGAGCGGTGGATCGTCACCGGCGTCGGGCGCGTGTGCCCGCAGCAGTGTGACCAGTTCGTCTCTGGTGTCCCGGACATCGAACGGTAGGGAAACCTCCCGGCCGCCTACGCCCGCCTGCTGGCCGACCCGGACCCGGAGGTGCGCCGGACCGCGGCGGTGAGGTGGTGTGCGTGGGAGGACACGCATGTTTCGCTGATGCCGGGGTGGCAGCCGAACCCGCGCTACGCCGATCCCGTATTCCGGAGCGTGTTCGCGCGGTTGGTGACGCACTACTGGTCACACGATTGCTTCCTCGCCGCGAACGAGATCCTCGACGGGATGGGCGCCCTCGCCGGCATCTCGGCGATCCTGGTGCACGGACGTTACGACGTGTCCGGGCCGTTGGACACCGCGTGGGACATCGCGCGGGCCTGGCCCGGCAGCAAGTTGGTCGTGCTCGACGACGCCGGGCACGGGGGAGAAGGATTCGCCGCCGCGGTGGCCGCCGCCGTGGACAGTTTCAACGGCCGGTCGTGACGCAGTGAAATATGCTGCGTGAGGTGGATATTGTCGACGCGCATCATCACTTCATCAACCTGCCTGGCCTCACGTACCCGTGGATCGACAACCGCCCACCTGCACTGACCGCCCTGCTGTCGAATTACTACGACGCGGCACACCGATACCTGCCGCACGACTACCGGGCACAGGTCGACCGGATACCCGTCACGGCCTCGGTCGCATGTGAGTTCGGAGCAGCGGACGGTGTCGCGGAGGCCGTCTGGGTTCAGCAGTGCGCCGATCGTGTCGGCGTTCCGAACGCCTTCATCGCGGCCGCTCAGCTCGAATCGGATGGTCTGGCAGATGTTCTCGCGCGATACCGGGATCTGCCGGTGGTCCAGGCGGTGCGGCAGCCGCTGTACTGGGCGGACGACCCCGTCAAGCGTCTGAGTGCGCGGGGCGACTACCTGTCGGACCCGGCCTGGCTGCGCGGGTTCGAGAAGGTCGCCGATGCGGGGTTCGTGTGGGATCTGCTCGTATACGACGAGCAGCTACCCGGCGCGCACGAACTCATTGCGGCGTTTCCCGACACCACCTTCGTGTTGGAGGCGGTCGGTTGGCCCGTCGACCTCACCGCCGAGGGCTTCTCCCGTTGGGAAGAACGCCTCGGTGCGGTGAGTCGGTTTCCGAACGTCGTCCTCAAGTTTCAGGGAATCGCCCTCATCTTCGGAACCTCCCCGGACGCGATCGGTCGCTGGATTCGGACGGCGCTCAGGATCTTCGGCGCCGGACGATGCATGTTCGCCTCCCATTACCCGATCGACCATCTGCTGTGGGACAGCGAGACCATGGTGTCCACCGTGCAGGCGGCCCTCGACGACCTGTCGTCGGCGGAACAGGCGCTCTTCTTCGGCGACACCGCGCGGCGGGTGTATCGCCTGCCGGCGCGTTAGGCTCACCACACGCGCCACAGCGGGGATCAGACGTTCGGGGGTCGGTCCGGGACGAGGAGTGCGCCGATGTCTTTGCCGATGGGGACGGCGTTGTTGGTGTCGGAGTTGGCTTTCGGTCCGAGGGTGCAGTAGACGACGATCGTCGTGTCGGTCTTGGTGTCGTAGAAGGCGACGCCGTTGTAGCCGCCGAATGCCGGGTTCATGTAGAGCCAGTCGTCGATGTGGACGACCCCGAACGCGAAGTATTTCTGCGCCGTCATGGGGCCGAGGCCGGCGGTGCTGGGGGCCATCATCTCCTTGAACTGCTCCTCGGGGAGGAGCTTGCCTGCGGCGAGAGCACGCACCCACACGGAGACGTCGGCGAGGGTGGAGTTCATGTTGCCGCTGTTGAGGAACGCGGTGGGGTTCCAGAACGTGGAGTCCTCGAAGACGCCACGTTCGTTCGTGTAGCCGTGCAGCGTCGGCTCCGTCATCTGGGGTGTGAGGACGACGTCGCTGGAGTTCATGCCGAGCGGGTCCAGGATGCGCTGCTGGATCAAATCGTGGAGCGTCGTGCCGGTGGCCTTCTCGAGGACCACGCCGAGCAGGCACAGGTCGCTGTGGGCGTACGCCCAGTTGGTGCCGGGTTCGAACAGCGGCGGCCGCGCGTTGGCGAGGTCGAAGATCTGCTGCGCGGTGAAGCCCGCCATCGGGTTGGCGTAGAACTGCTTCAGAAATTCGGGGTCGGTGACGTAGTCCGCGATGCCGGTGGTGCTGTTGGCGAGCATCCGCGGGGTGATCTTGTCGGCGCGCGGGAAGTCGGGGACCCATTCGGCGATGGGCTTGTCGAGGGGGACGACGCCGTCCTTGTCGAGTTGCAGCAGCACCGTCGACAGCATCGGTTCCATCGGCTGGCCCACCCGCAGCTGCATGTCGGGTGTCGCGGGGACGCCGATCGGGGATCCGCCCAGCGCGCCCGCGGTGACCTGCTCGTCGCCGCGCCACACCCCGAACACGGCGGACGAGAGGTCGAGTTCGGTCATCTTGCCCTGGACGATCTGTTCGATCTTCGCGGCGTCGGGGGATTCCGGGGCTTTCGACTCCGTCCCACCGCCGCCGGTGTCATCCGATCCGCAGGAGAGGGTGGCGAATCCGATGGCGACGGCGAGGGCGGCGGATGCACCGCGGCGCACCCACCGGTGAGTCGGCTTACTCATAACGGACGATCCCTTCGACGAGCGGGAATCTTGCGGGAGCAGCGATACGTGAATCTACCGTCGCCGACGCCGCGCGGGGAGCAAACGGCGGGTGCGCCCCGGCCGATCCGGTGACCGTGCGGCCACCGCTCGGGCAAGATCGGAGTATGAAGTACGTCCTGCTGATCTGCGACGACGAGTCGGTATCGCCGACGAACGAGGAGCTCGAGGCCGACCCCGTGCATCAGGCGTGGTGGGCCGATGTGCAGCGGCGGGGCGGTTTGCTCGTCGGCCAGCGGCTGCGGCCGGTGGTGGACGCCACGACGGTCCGGGTCCGCGACGGCGAGACTCTGGTGTCGGATGGGCCGTTCGCCGAGACCAAGGACTTCGTCGGCGGATTCGTGATCGTCGAGTGCGCCAATCTGGACGAGGCGATCGAGATCGCGGCCGGCCATCCCTACGCGCGGTGGGGCGGCGTCGAGATCCGCCCCGTGTGGGAATGACGGAGTCCGAGAACCGAGTCCTTTCCGCCGTCGCTGCGGCGTTCCGGGACGAGTGGGGTCAGGTGGTTGCGACCCTGATCGGCATGACGGGGGACTGGGATCTGGCCGAGGACTGCGCGCAGGACGCGTTCGCCGTCGCGTTGACGAGCTGGACGCGCGACGGCGTTCCGCGGAGCCCCGGTGCGTGGCTCACCGCGACGGCCCGCAACCGTGCGATCGATCGTCTGCGCCGTGCCGCCGTGGGTGCGGGCAAGGTGCGCCAGCTCGCCGTGCCGGTCCGCGACCAGGACGAGCTGCCGTACGACGAGATTCCTGACGAGCGGCTGCGGCTGATCTTCACCTGCTGCCATCCGGCGCTGCCGTTCCCGGCCCGGGTCGCCCTCACCCTGCGGACGCTGGCCGGTTTGAGCACCACCGAGATCGCCCGGGCCTTCCTCACCGCCGAGTCCACGATGGCGCAGCGTCTCGTCCGCGCGAAGCGCAAGATCCGGGAGGCCGGGATCCCGTACCGGGTGCCGCCCGTCGAATTGCTGCCACCGCGACTGGCCGCCGTCCTGGCGGTGCTCTACCTGATCTTCAACCAGGGCTACGACGAGGAGAACGGAGAACGGGCCCTGACCGCCGAGGCGATCCGCCTCGCCCGGCTCCTCGTCCGGCTGATGCCCGGGGAACCCGAGCCGCGCGGCCTGCTCGCGCTGATGCTGCTGCACGAGTCCCGGCGCGCGACGCGCACCGACGCCGGCGTGCTCGTCACCCTGGAGAACCAGGACCGGTCTCGGTGGGACCGAACGCTGATCGCCGAAGGAGTGGCAACACTCGACCAGGCGCTGGCGATGCGACGAACCGGTGCCTACCAGGTGCAGGCCGCCATCGCCGCCTGCCACGTCACCGCACCCGACGCGGCGAACACGGACTGGCAGCAGATCGCGGCCCTGTACACCGAGTTGGCGCGGCTGGCGCCGTCCCCGGTCGTGGATCTCAACCACGCCGTCGCGGTCGCGATGGCCGACGGCATCCCGGCCGGCCTGGCCCTGGTCGACGAGATCAAGGCGTCCGGCCGGCTCGACAACTACCACCTGCTGCCCGCGACCCGCGCCGATCTTCTCCGCCGAGACGGCCGCGCCGCCGAGGCCCGGGCGGCGTACGAGCAGGCTCTGGAGCTGGCGCCGACCGACGCCGAGCGGCATTGGATCTGACCGTACCTGTCGGTGGTCGGCGTTACAGTCGGGGTCTTGCGAGAGATGGGGCGGCACATCGGTGTTGGGGGTTGATAGATGACGTCAGTGTGGTGCCGGCATCGTGGCCCGGCCGGTTCTGTGCGCCACGATCGGCGCAGAATCATCACCGGCTTGTCCGGTGATGGCGCGCCGCACGGTTGGGGAGGGGTAATCAATGAGCTCGCCGGGTGATCGCGGCTCTTCTCGGACGACGGAGCGTCAGTTCGCGTTCACCACCCGCCCGTACCGGGCGGTCGACGACGCGACCGGCGAATCGATCGGACTCGACGACGTCGGCACCCGGGTGCGGTGGCTGCTCGACCTGATCGCGGCGGCCGGCACCGAGTTGGTGGCACGGCTGTGGCAGCCGGTCACGTTCGACGTCCTCGCGGCCGGTCGCGACCGCCAGGACCGCAGGCTGCCCGCACAGGGTCATGTCGCCGCGTCCCGCCTCGGCTGGAACCCGCACTACCCGGACGGGCTCTACGTGCCCTCGCGGGTGACCCGGGTGGTGACGGCGCAGGTGATGGCGACGCTGCGGACCCTCGTCTACCGGGACACCGCGATCGCGGCACTGTCGGCCCGCTTCGACGCGGCGACCGGCACTCTGGCGCCGCCGACCGAACCGGGCGACTGGGTGCCGTTGGGTTTCGCCCGGGGCGTGCGGCGCCAGCTCATCGCACGCTCTCGCCGCACCGACGAGGCGAAGTCGACGCGGTTGCGGATCACCGACATGCAGGGACCACCGCAGACCAGCGCGATGGCCCGACTCTCCGCCGCCGACCGGCAACTCGCACAGCTCACCGTCACAGGCCGTGAGCTGGTGTTGACGGTGAAGCTGCCGACCTGCCCGGCCCCGGCGGGGCGGGCGCAGTGGCGGCGGGTCCGGCTGACCGCCACCATCCCCGCACACCTGCACGGCCGGGCGATCACCGACTGGCATCTGCCAACCCTGGTCCTCGACCGTCGTGGTCTGTTGTGGCAGTGCGCGGCGACCGAACTCGCCCCCGACTGTGACCTGGGATCGGCGACCGTCGCGGTCGGGGTGGATTGGTCCCCGTCCACGCTCGGTGCCGCCGCCACCGTCGCCGAAAACCCTGACGGGCTGGTGTCGGATTACCGGGGCTTCACCTACGACGACCGCGGCCTCGGGACCAAACTCGCACGCCTACAGGCCGAAGGCCAAATGCTGCACCGCAAGGCGGCCCGGTTGACCCGGCTGGCCGCCACCGCCCCTCCCGAGGTCCGCGCCCAACTCGAGGAGAAGATCGCCGTCCTCAACGAGCATCGCACCGCGGTGGGCGTCAAGCGCGGGAAGATCAACCGGGAACTGGGATTCCATTTTGCCCGCCAGGTCACCGACTACGCCGAGGCGGCGGGTGCGCAGGTGATCGCGGTCGAGGACCTGACCACTCTCGAGACCCGCGGACACGGACGGGTCAACAACAACCGGGCCGCGCAATCGGCCCGCCGTAAAGCGGTCGCCGCGCTCGCGCACACCGCGGGAGGTGTCGGTGTCGACGTGGTCGTGGTGCCGGCCCGCGGATCCTCGGCATTGTGTCCGGGGTGCGACGAACCGCTTTCGCGTCCCGGCGGCTATCACACCGCGTGGTGTTCAGGTTGCCTGCTCGGCGGCAACCGCGACCACGTCGCCGGGGTGAACCTGGCCAAACGCGCCCTGCTCGGCAAAGGCAAGCTGACCCGTCGGCGGGGGCAGCTGCCCGCGATCCGGGTCGCCGAGCACACACCTGTCCGCAGGTCCAGGGACAAGACCAGTCCGACCCCACCTCGGCCACGGCATCGCCGGGTCCGTCACAGCATCCCCACCGCACCACGACGGGTGGGGGTGACTCCGAAACAGCATGATCCTGCACCTCGAGCGTCGGTGTGGGACACGGTCAAACCCACACCACCGCAAGGTGATACGGGTAGCCGTGACACACGCACATCTCCAACGAACGCCACACCCGTGGCCGACGGTATGAGATCTACGTAGACGCTGGGACGTGCCCTGGTACTCCGCGCAGGACGCGGCGGATGCTCTGCTCGGCGACCGGCCACGGTCGCCGGCGCCGCTGGTCTGCTGTCTGAGACAGGGCGGCCGAGTGTTCGAGACGTTCTGGACCAGCGGCCGCGGCCTGGAACCGATGGCTCCGACGTACGGGCTCCTCGACATGACCACGTACGGGCGTCAGGAGTCGTGGGAGGACTCGCCCGCCGGGTGGCCGCAGCGGTGGGAGCGTCGCACGCGGGACATCATGCGCACCGACGGACGGCCCACCGCGCAGTGGTCCCGGTTGCTTCGCCCGTAAGTACTTATCAACCGCCCGACGTTAATAAGTACTCACGGGCCGAAGGCACGCACTGGAAGTGCGTGCACACCATAGATATTCATGTCGGACTTGAGTTTCACCTCGCCCGCCGGGACGGCGAGCTCGAGATTCGGGAAGCGGCGCAGCAGTCCCGCGAAGCCGGCGCGCATCTCGAGGCGGGCCAGTTGCTGGCCCAGGCACAGGTGGACGCCGTGGCCGAAGGACAGCTGACCGCGGGCCGTGCGATGGATGTCCAGGGTGTCCGGGTTGTCGAAACGCAGGGGGTCGCGGTTGGCGGCCAGCAGGGAGACGACGACGGTCGATCCCTGCCCGATCGTTTCGCCGCCGAGTTCGATGTCTTCCGTGGCGTAGCGGTAGAAGATGTCGGCGACGGCCAGGTAGCGCATGAGTTCCTCGACGGCATCGGGCATCAGGTCCGGGTCGGCGCGGAGCTCGGCCAGCTGCTCGGGGTGCTCCAGGAGCGCGAAGGCGCCCAGCGCCAGCATGTTGGCGGTCGTCTCGTGGCCCGCGAGCAGCAGCAGGAACGCGATGCCGATCAGTTCCTCGACGGTGAGGTCGTCGTCGCGGGCCAGGTCGGACAGGATGTCCTCGCCGGGCGTGGCGCGTTTGAGCGCGGCCAGTTCGGCCAGATACCCGGTCAGCGCGCCGTACGCGGCCATCTTCTCGTCGAGCGCCTGATCCTTGACCAGGAACTTGGCCGTGTTGACCTGGAACGTCGCCCGGTCCGCGTAGGGAACGCCGAGCAGTTCGCAGATCACCAATGAGGGCACGGGCAGCGCGAACTCCTTCACCAGGTCGACCGGCTGGGGCAGGCCCGACATCTCGTCCAGTTGCCGCTCCACGACGTCGACGATGTGCTCCTCGAGCTGCTTCATGCGCCGCACGGTGAAGGCGCCGGTGAGCTTGCGCCGCAACCGCGTGTGGTCCGGCGCGTCCATCGCGATGAACAGTCCCGGCACCTGCGGGGACGGCTCGGTGGCGGCGGGCATGCCGGGCGTCTCGTACGGCACGTGGAGAATGCCGATGTCCGAGCGGGAGCTGAACCGGGTGTCGGCCAGAAGCCGGCGGACCGCGTCGTAGCCGGTGACGAGCCAGCCCTCGTGACCGTCGGGGAAGACCAGCGGACTGACAGGTCGAGCGTCGCGTAGCCGGGTGATTGCGCTCGGCGGGTCGAACGGGCCCGCGTCGCGATCCATGGGAAGGCCGTGCGGGACGGGAACGGTTCGGCTCATCGGATGTCCTTCTCGTGCCGGGTGAGTGTGCCTGACGGTCATGGGTTTTCCCTTTCTCCAGGGCTGGAAGTGGATCAGGAACGGCGGATCGTGATGCCGCCGAACGAGGTGTGCGCACGCACCTCGGCGGTCCGGTCGGACGCCGCGGGCCGGGTGACGTCGTCCAGCAGGTTGTGCACCCGCCCGAACTTGGACGTCACGTCCAGCCGTGCGGCGGTGCCCTCGGCGATGCCGATCTCCAGGTCGCCCATCGCGGTCCCGACCTCGACCGAGCCGTGGGCGACCTCGGCGATGCGAATGTTGCCGTTGGCCGTCTTGGCCTCGACACTCGCGCCTGCCCGGTCGACGGAGATGGCGCCGTTCGCCGAGCGCACCCGGACGTCCCCGGTGACGGCGTCGATGGTGGTGTCGCCGTTGGAGTTCTTCACGACCACGGAGCCCGCGGTCTCGCCGATGCGGATCTTCCCGGAGCCAGTGCGGATCTCTGCATTGCCCGCGACGCCGTCCGCGGTGACGTCGCCGGCGGCGGTGTTCACGCGCAGGGAACCGGTCCGCTCGAGCCGGACGTTACCTGCGGAGGTCTTGAACGTGCACTCCCCGAGCCGGCCCGTGCCGCCGAGGTCTCCCACCTGCAGCGAACCGGATACCCGTGAACCGCTGGGAAGTTCGATGGACACGTTCACCGACCTGGTCTTGCGGGAGAAGTCGAAAGCGCGCGCCTTCGGTCCCGTGACCTGAAGAACGCCGTCCGCGTAGTCGACGCGGACCTGCTGGGCGGCCTCGACGTCCGACTCGTCGGAGTCGTCGCTCGGAAGCACGTCGACGACGGTGTCGGTCCGGTCGCTCGCGGTGATCCACACATTGCCGACGCCGAGCCCGAGCGTGACGGAAATCGGTTCGGGTGTCTCGAAATTGGGCATGGTTGTCCCCTTCATCATGGGTGGGTGGCACGTCCCGCAGGTCGGGGACGTGGTGTGGCGGGATGCACGGCCGCATCCTCGACCGGCTCAGCAGGCGGTGCGGTCGCGGTGTCTCATGTACGAGATCAAGTGCATGGCACCACTATGGCACCAAGATGGCATCAACGCAAGACCTATATGGCTCAACCTGGGCGTAGCGCGGCACCACGCAGTAAAAGCTGCTGGTCGGGAAGTGACCAGGTCGATCGGCGCAGAATGTCCTCAAAAGGCCCGGATGGTCACTGTCCGGGGTCGGGTCGTGCCTGCAGCACCGGCGCGGCGGCGGCCAGCAGCGCGTCGCGGTCGCGGTTCAGCGGGGGATAGATGCGTTGGGTGTTGATGGTGACCTTGGTGGCTTTGGCCTGCGCGCCGCGCGTCACCACCTGGCGATCCCACCCCTCGGTGTACACCGCACCGGCCGGTCCGAGATCGAGAATTGTTGCGTACCAGGGGATCCGGAGGGGAAGCATCGGCTCCCCGAGCGGATCGCTGACGACGTTGTAGCCCGCGTAGCGGCCCATCGGGCGCCCGTGCTGGCACGACATCACCGACAGGTGGCCCTCGTCCACCCGCGCCGCGGCGACGTCACCGGCGGCGAACACGCCGGGCGAGCCGATCACGCGCAGATAGTCGTCGACCGGCAGGCGGCCGAGCCGGTCGCGCTCGGCATCGAATTGTGCGGTCAGCGGGTTCGCCCGCATGCCCGCACACCAGACGACGGTCCCCGCGGCCAGCACCTCACCGGAGGAGAGCGTCACCCCGTGCTCGTCGACGGCTGCGACGCCGACACCGGTCATCGTCTCGACGCCGTTCTCGGACAGACCCGCTTCGATCACCGGTCGCGCCGAGTCCCCCATGTCGGAACCGACGCGGGGATTGTGGTCGATCAGCACCACCCGCGGTTCGGCGTGGCAGGCCTTCGCGAGCATTGCGGGCAACTCGGACGCCGTTTCGATGCCGGTGAGTCCGGCGCCGACCACCACCGCGGTCGCCGCGCCCACGCCCGCTCGGCCGTTGGACAGTGTGGCCAGGTGGCGTTGCAGCTTCATCGCGCCGTCGTACGTGTCCACGTCGAAGCCGAATTCCCGCAGTCCGGGGATGTCGGGCTTCGCCACCCGACTGCCCAGCGCCAGGACCAGGCGGTCGTACCGCTGCGTGCCTGCTGCTCCGTCGCCCGAGACGGTGACGGTGCGTGCTGCGGTGTCGATCGCCGTCACCTCTGCGGTGATGTGCCCGACGCCGACCGGGTCGAGCAGGTCGCCCAGTGGGATGCGGCACGCGCTCAGGTCCGCTTCGTAGTTGCGGACCCGGATGTCGTGGAACGGCTTCGCGCTGATGACGGTGACGTCGACGGTGCCCGCGGCGCCGAGTTCGTCGAGCCGCCGCGCTGCCCCCAGCGCGGCCCACAAACCGGCGAACCCCGAGCCGAGGACGAGGACGCGATCGGAATCGGTCACCCCGCCATCGTGCCAGGTCTACGCCGCGACGACTGCCGGATCGCGATCATGCGCGATCATTCGCCGAACAACGCCCGCTCGTCGGCGACGTCGTACTCGGCTACCGACGCCGTGAGCATCGCCTCGCCCTGCTCGTCGCTGGGGCCGCTGCTGCGGAAGGCATCGACCGCCGCCTGCGTCTCCCAGCGCTCGAAGATATTGATGCGGCCGGGGTCGATCAGGTCGGCGGAGATGGCGAAGTCGAGGCAGCCGGCCGCGCCGCGCGCCTGTTCGACGACGCTGACGCAGCCCGCGAGGTAGGACTCGCGCTGTTCCGGTTCGACGGTGATGTGCCCTGCGACGATGACCATGGCTTCGCTCCCGGTTCGGGACAGTCGGACGCTTGGTCCGTGATCGGGGTGGTTCCGGGGGCGCGGAATATCTCTGAGGACGGTACTGTTGAACCCGTCGACGGTGTCGGACATACCCCGGGTACCACATTAAAATTGTCGCCGAGAGCGACCACTTGCCGAGAGGCGATATGACGGCACCGTCGCAGAAGCCGCCGGCACCTCCGGGTGCCGGCGGTTTTCGTTGCGCAGTGGACGTTACTTTTCCTTCTTGTCCTTCCCGAGGCGGGCGGCGAGCATCGCCTTGCCCAGATCGCCGCCCTTCCGGCTGACGGCCTGGGCGCGGCGGAAGAAGTCGGCCAACTCGGCGTCGCCGTCCATGTCGGCGTCGGAGATGTAGCCCTCGAGACGCAGCGCGTTGCTCAGTGAGGCCTCGACGAACCAGATCAGGTTGTAGTCCTTGTCCCGTAGACCCGTCACCGAACCGGCATCTTGTTCACTCATCAGTGCGTCCTTCCCGAGAAACGGCCGACTGTCTTGTGGTTCCTGCCTACCCGTGTGGTTGCATCGTAGAACGTAAGGCGCGCCGGGCTCAGGCGAATGCCCAGTTCATCAGGACGACGTACAGCCCGGTCCCGACGACGATCGAGAGCACCGCGTTCTTACGCCACAGGTGTACCGCGGCCGTGGCCCCCACCGCGATCAATTCGGGGATCCCGTGCGACGGGGCGGTGACGGAGACGTTCTTCAGCGAGTACGCCACCAGGATCAGCATGATCCCGGCGGGCATGTAGACACCCAGGTAGCCGACGAGCGCGGACGACCGCAACGGCATGACGATCGCGAACGGGACCGCCCGCAGTGCGAACGTGACCACCGCCATGATCGCGACGGCCGCGAGGATGTAACCGGGGTCAGGCATCGGCAGGCACCTTTCTGCGCGTTAAGAAGTATCGGACGACGAGCAGGCTCACGAATGCGCCCATCGCGATCGGCAGCATGTGTTCGGCGTCGACGAGTCGCGCCGTCAGGGCGCACGCCACGGCGATCGTGGGAACCGCGAAACCGCTCTGGGCCCGGATCGCCTCGATGGACAGCACGACGAACAGTGCGGTCAGCGCGAAGTCGAGTCCGACGATGTCCTCCGGGATCCACTGCGCTGCAGTCGCTCCGAGGATCGCCCCGCCGATCCAGTACGCGTGGAGATACAGCTGCGAGTACACCATGACCCGACCGGTCATCGACCTCCGGTCGCCGGTGACCGACATGGCGTACGCCTCGTCGGTCAGCGCGAACATGCTGTAGAACCGGGCGAGCCGGCCCTTGACCCTGTCGAGGGGAAAACTCAAGGCGTAGAACACGTGCCGGAAGTTCACCAGCAGCGCGGTCAGCGCGATGTAGGGGAGTGGCGTCAGGGTGGCGACCATGCCGACCGCGATGAATTCGAGGGAACCGGCGTAGATCAGCGAGGTGAAGACCAGCGCCCACCAGGGGTTGAGTCCCTGCTGGACCACGAGCACCCCGAGGGCGATCCCCAGCGGAACCAACCCGATCCCGACGGGGAGGGACGCCTGCAGGGCCCGACGCCATTCCGGGGTGTGCCGGTGGTCGGGGTCGACGACTGCGGTCGTGGAAAAGGGGGCTGGAT
This sequence comes from Rhodococcus sp. USK10, assembly GCF_019378875.1. NCBI lineage: Bacteria > Bacillati > Actinomycetota > Actinomycetes > Mycobacteriales > Nocardiaceae > Rhodococcus > Rhodococcus sp. USK10. The sequence goes on along the minus strand of NZ_CP076048.1, from coordinate 3,782,638 downwards.
CGATCACCACGCAAATCTATAGCAACTATCCCGGTGCGCGATTGCGAGCGAATGCCCATAATCGGCCTCGTGCGCAATAATAGTGCGATGGATGACATCGATCACGCAATTCTCGACCACCTGCGCAACGACTCCAGTCTGACCAACACCGAATTGGCGGATCTCGTGGGTCTGACTCCCTCCCCGTGCCTGCGCAGGGTCAAGAAACTCGAGGCGGACGGCGTCATCACCGGCTATCGCGCAATCGTCAGCCAGGAGGCGCTGGATCGGGGCTTCCAGGTGATCGTCACCGCCGAGATCGGGGTGAACGACCAGGCGACCATCGAGCAGTTCGAGTCCCGGGTCGCCGCGTTCGATGAGGTGATCGAATGCCGGCGGCTGTTCGGGATCCCCGACTACTTCATCCGGGTCGCGGTCCGCGACCTCGCGACGTACGAGAACTTCATGGCCACCAAGCTCAGCGGACTCCCGGCCGTGTCGCGGGTGACGTCGCTGATCACGATGAAGACCATCAAGAGCGCCGACTGACCTTTATTCTGGCGGTATGCCCGACGACCTGCTGATCGCGCGGAATCCGGAAGCCGGTTCGACGCTTCCCTATCTGGTGCGGGTTCCGCTCGGACCGGGCGGCATCGTCGTCAAGGCGAAGCAGCCCTGGCCTCGCGAATCCAAGGTCTACTGCCACCGGGCCGACGAGTGGCCTGCCGACGCCGAGATCCTCGAGCGGCTCGAGGTTCGTTCGTGCACCCGGCGGGGTCCCGCGATCGACCTGGTGCTCACCCGTGCCCGGGAGAACCGCTCCCAACTGGTCATGACTCGTGCGCGGGGCCGGGAGATGATCTTCTGGCAGTCGCCGCGCACCGCGAAGCAGGCGAGGCCCGCGGTCACGGTGCCGACGGCGCGGGCCCACGGCCGGGTGCTCGACATCGTCGTCGACACCGCCGAAAAGTATCCGTACACGTTCGGGAAGCAGCAGGCGACCACGGTCCGGCGACGGCTGTCGGCGGGAGACTACGCGGTCGAGATCGGCGACGAGCTCGTGGCGGTGGTGGAGCGTAAGACGCTCGAGGATCTTGCGGCGAGCCTGCTGTCCGGGCGGATGACCTACGCGGCGGCCGAGTTGAGCGCGCTGCCTCGGGCCGCCGTGGTGGTCGAGGACCGGTACAGCCGACTGTTCAAGCTCGAACACGTCAGCGGCGCCAGGGTCGCCGAGGCGCTGGCCGAATTGCAGGCCCGGTTCCCGGCGCTGCCGGTGACGTTCTGCGAGACACGGCAACTGGGGCAGGAGTGGACGTATCGCTGGCTCGGTGCCTGCCTGCACGAGTGGGAATCGGCCCGGGCGACCAGCGAACTCGAAACGACGTTCGCGACGGCGCCGCCCGTGGCGCCCGCGAAAGTCGACGTGCAGCGCCCCGCGGTCGTCCGCGCCTGGGCTCGGACTCAGGGTATCGAGGTCTCGGAGAAGGGCCGGATCCCGGCGGCGGTGATGCGGGCGTTCTCGGCGGCTCACGCCGATTGATATCGGTGATGCTGCGCACCCCGCGCGCCAAAAGGTAAAGAGTCCTTTACTATGGGTGGCTCGTACTCCTATTGCAGAGAGAGCCATGACCAGCGCTTCGCGCCCCCGAAGACCCAGCCCGCCCCAGAGTGATCACCGCAGTCCCGGATGCAGGACGCGGGTGACGCCATGGTGACCGTCCTGAGCATCGGCTTCGGCGTCGTCGTCGTATTACTGATCACCGCCCTGACCGGCTATTTCGTCGCGCAGGAATTCGCGTACATGTCGGTCGACCGTTCGCGGCTCAAGGCCAGGGCCGAGGCGGGAGACGCGGGCGCCGCACGCGCGCTGGGCGTCACTCGCCGCACGTCGTTCATGTTGTCCGGCGCCCAGTTGGGTATCACGGTCACCGGTCTGCTCGTCGGTTATGTCGCCGAACCCCTGATCGGGCGCGGCCTTGGTGAGCTCCTCGGCGGTGTCGGCATCCCGACCGCGGTCGGTGTCGGTGTCGGTGCCGTCCTCGCCGTCCTGTTCTCCACCTTCGTTCAGATGCTGTTCGGTGAGCTGTTCCCGAAGAACCTGGCGATCGCCCGTCCCGAACCGGTGGCCCGATGGTTCGCGCTGTCGACCACCGTCTACCTGAAGCTGTTCGGCTGGCTGATCTGGTTGTTCGACCAGTCGTCGAACCTGCTGCTGCGTGCGCTGAGGATCGAGCCGGTCCACGACGTCGAACACTCGGCGACCGCACGGGACCTCGAGCACATCGTCGCCGAGTCCCGCGACGCCGGTGAGCTGCCGCGGGAACTGTCGACCCTGCTCGACCGGATCCTCGACTTCCCCACCCGCACTGCCGGGCACGCCATGATTCCCCGCGCCCACGTCGACACCGTCCGGGCCGACGAACCCCTGAGCAGCGTGCTCGGGAAGATGGGCGCCGGACACACCCGCTACCCCGTCGTCGGGACCTCCTCCGACGACCTGCGCGGCGTCATCCACCTCCACGACCTGCTCGGCGAACAGCCCGACGGGGCGGCCGCGTCCCGGACCCGCGCGGCCGTCGTCGTGCCGACGTCGCTGCCGCTGCCCGACGTGCTGGAACAGCTGACGGCCGCCCGGGACGAGATGGCCCTCGTCGTCGACGAGTACGGCGGTTTCGCCGGCGTGATCACGATCGAGGATCTCGCGGAGGAACTCGTCGGTGAGATCGCCGACGAACACGATCCCGACGGCGACGCGTCCGTGACGGGCTCCGAGTCCGAGGGCTGGACGATGCCCGGCGACCTGCACATCGACGAGGTGGAGCGCGTCCTCGGACACGACCTCCCGTCCGGTGACTTCGAGACGCTCGCCGGCGCCGTCATCGCGGAGTTCGGTGGTCTCCCCGTCGTCGGGGATGTCGTCGCGATTCGATTGAACCCGGATCCGGCCGACCTGATCGCCGACGCCGACCCACCCGTCCGCAGCCTCGACGCCGAGGTGCGGGCGGTCGACAAGCACGTTCCGTCCTCGCTGTTCGTGAGGCTCCGCGTCCTGGAAAGCGAGACGACCGATGAGTAATCCCTGGGTCGTCGTGGTGGTCACCGTCGGGTTGATCGCGGCCAGCGCGTTCTTCGTGGCGATCGAGTTCGCACTGATCGCTGCCCGCCGCCACCGCCTCGAGGACGCCGCCCCCACCAGTCGTGCCGCCCGGTCCGCCCTGCGCAGCGCGTCCGAGCTGTCGGTGTTGCTGGCCGGATCCCAGCTGGGCATCACCGTGTGCACCCTCGCGCTCGGTGCCGTCACCAAGCCGGCCGTGCATCACTGGCTGACCCCGGCGTTCGCAGGGTGGGGTGCCCCGCTGTGGCTGGCGGACGTCCTCGGATTCGTCCTCGCCCTGATCATCGTGACGTTCCTGCACCTCGTCGTCGGCGAGATGGCACCGAAGTCGTGGGCGATCGCGCACCCGGAGAAATCGGCGACCCTGCTGGCGATCCCGATGCGCGGGTTCATGTGGGCCACCCGCCCACTGCTGCTGGTGCTGAACCGGATGGCGAACCGGTGCCTGCGACTGTTTGGTGTGGAACCGGTCGACCAGGTCGGGGCGGGCCAGGATCCCGACGCGCTGCGTCACCTTGTCGAGCACTCCGCGACCGTCGGCACGCTCGACGAGCGGTACCACGGCCAGCTGACCAGCGCCCTGGAACTTCAGTCGCTCACCGTGCGGGACGTGGTGCGGCCGAACACCTCCCCGAGCAGCGTCGCCCCGGACGCGACCGCGGCGGCGATCAAGGCGGCTGCGGACCGAAGCGGCCACCTCCGGCTGCTCGTGCGCGACGACGACGGGATCAGGGGCGTGGTGCATGCGCGGGACAGTCTGCGGGCAGGCTCCACTGTGACGGCCGCCGACCTGATGCGTCCCGTGCTGACCCTCGACGCGGACGCCGCCGTGTACGAGGCATTGCACACGATGCGCGAGACCCGCAGCCATCTCGCGATCGTCACCGACGACGGGCAGCTGATCGGTGTCGTCACGTTGACGGACGTCCTCGCGCGCCTGCGTCCGGCGGCGGGGGCGCCCGCCTGACCCGTTTCGCATACCGCAGCCGGTGCTGGGACCGCGGGAGCGGTGCCTCGTGGAATTCCCCGCCGACTCACGTCAGGGCCCGCCGGGGAGCCAGATGGTGGGGGGCCCGGTCCGTTCTTCGAGGAGGTCGTTTCGGCTCAGTCGGGTGAGGTGAGCACCTGCCTCTCCTGTGGCCGACAGCTGCGCGGCTACGGGGAGGGAGCTCCAGTCGCGTCTGCGTGGCAGACCAGCTGCCACCTCCCAGACCGTCGCTCCCTCACTCGGTATCGCGCGAGCAATGTGATCTGCCCGCGACCTATGGTGCGACGCGACTGTGTCGATTCGCGTTGCGAGTCCGGTGAACGGCGAATGGTGCCCTGGCAGAACCCATTCGACATCGAAGTTGCGAAGACGCTGCAGCGAGTTCAGGTACTCGGACATGGGGTCTTCGGAGGAGCCGGGACGCAAGGTCGGGCTGTAGGTCGATCTCGAGAACAGCGTATCTCCGCTGAACAGCGACCGGGTCGAGGACTCGTAGAAGCTGACGCTGCCGGGCGTGTGGCCAGGGGTATGTATGACGGTCAGGTGGAACGGGCCGTGGCGAATGACCGATCCTTCACGCAGGCTGATGTCGGGGACGCCTGGCCAGAAGAGCGCTGCCTGCTCCGACACTTGTTGCTGCGCTCGGTGCCAGAGCGATTCGGGCACGCCTGCCCACGCCAGCCACGCCGCGGTTTCGTCATGGTGAGGCTGCGGCAGATGGAAACGGTCCTCGAGTTGCACTGCATCCGCCGGATGTAATCCCACCGACACTCCCCAACTCTGCATCCACCCCGCGAGACCGGCGTGATCAGCATGCAAGTGTGTCAGGAGAAGTGTGTCGATGTCATCGAGACGATAGCCCAGATGAGCAACGAACTGTTCGAGGTGTGCGCGAGCCTCCGGCGTGGACCAGCCGCAGTCGATGATCAGTAGGCGTCCACCTGCTTCGAGCAGGTAGACGTTGACGTGATCGATGCTGTGGCCGGCGAGGGGGAGTTCGAGGCGGTGCAGACCGGGCTTCATCGACATGCTCGGCGGTTATTCGAGTGGGTGCTACTCAGGCAAGAGAACCCAGCAGCCTCCTGGCGAACGACTGTGATCACGTGTGTCTCTCTACTCGGTGGCGCGGACGCCTGGCTCGATCGGCGTGAAACCCAACGTTAGTGGGCTGGTTCGGTCAAAGCAGTCCTTGTCGACCTCGCGTATCCGGTGTTCATTGCCGGGTCGTGGCCGGGGATCACATCGACCTCCAGCCGTTCGCGCCACCTTCTTGCGGTCGATATCGATGTCGGTAACGACCTGACCTGGGGTATGCCCGGCGTAGCGAGTGATGCGCGCTTTACCGGCGCAGATCTCACCGCTCTCGTCGACAAGCTCCAATCGTTCCTCGCGGCATAGTGACTCGAAGAATGTGACCTCCTGGGACTCGACCGGCCACGAGAACGCCGGCCTGTCCAGTATTCGTACTCGGACCGCGACTTGTGGAAGGTGGCATTGGGAAGGGTTGCGGGGTCGAGCCGACGTTCTCGTTGAGACCGTATTCCATTACCACCCTTTGATCCCGTCACCGGATGTGTCAGAGAAATTACTACATCTCGATTCGGGTGTCCCTCTCGCCGTGAAGTTTACAGCGATAGAACGTCTCACTGGTCATTCGCTCGGAACGCGTGGCATACCGCGCCGATCTTCCGGTGACCGTGATGTTCCGTTCGATCAGGCAGACATGCGCGCGCCGACTCCCACCGGCCCATCGCCTTTGCCATCGGGCGCGCTCTCGGCCAGGCCGGACGAGCGCGCGGCGCTGTTTCGCAGGCTCGCACTGTGGGGCCTTTCGATGGTGATCATCGGCCCGTTGCTGTCATGGGGCATCTTCACCCTGTCGTGACGGTAGATCGCAGCCTGGACGTGAGGGAGGAACTGTCAGTACACGTACTGGCAGACACTGGCAGCCGCGTTCGTTTGCGCGTCCAATGATGGGTTGACCACGGATCGGGCCTTCACGTGGCTTTTGTCGATTTAGTTACATCCACTCAAATTAGTCATCAATGCTGTGTATCCTTCATGCATCTAGCGTGGAAGAGTCGGATACTTCTTCCGGATTAACGCAGCAAGGCTGACTAATTAGTGGGTGAAGCTGATGGATGAACGTGTCGATCGGTTGAGGGAGAACGTCGTCGCATTCAGCCGCAGGATTCGAAGCAAGAGCTCAGGGCACCTGATGTCGCCGACGCAGATGCAGGCCCTGTCTCATCTGGATCGGTCGGGGCCGTTGAGCGCGCGCGCACTTGCCGACCTCGAGCAGGTGGCGCCGCAGACCATTGCTCGCACGGTCTGCTCGCTGGAGGGCACGGGGATGGTCACTCGTTCCGTCGATCCCAGAGACGCTCGTTCGCAGCTTATTTCGATTACCGAAACGGGTGCCGGCACCCTTGCGGCGGATCGGGCCAGGCGCAGGGAGTGGCTCGCGGCCGCAATCGAGGAGCGATGTACCGAGGTCGAACGGGAATTACTGTTCCTCGCGGGCGGCCTGTTGGCTCGACTCTCGGAGGCGCCCGGCTCGGCCCGGACGCCGGAGTCGCAGTCGTGACGGCTGTCGGTAGTCGAACCCCGCCTGCATCGGAAGGCCGGGCGATCCCATTCCGTGTGAGTGGGGCACTGGCGACCGGTAGTGTTCTGCAGCCGCTGAACTCGTCGATGATCGCCGTTGCCATCGTCGGCATCGCCGCGCAATTCGGATCGAACTCGGGAGTTTCCTGGGTCATTTCGGCGATGTACATCACCACCGCGGTGGGTGCGCCCACGGCAGGGCGCATGGGTGCACTCTTCGGAGCGCGACGCGTATTCGTCGGTGGCCTGGTTCTGGCTGCTGCCGGGTCGATCGTGGGAATGCTGGCCCCCGACGTGAGATGGTTGATCGCAGCGTATGTGCTTCTTGGCTGCGGTATTTCGGCGCACATGCCCAATGCGATGACGATGATCCGCAGCTATGCGGAGCGTTACGGGCGGCAGTCGCGCACCGCGCTCACCACGTTGGTGGTGTGTGGCCAGTCCGTCGCCGCTCTCGGGCCCACGATCGGCGGCTTGCTCGTGGGAACATTCGGATGGCAGTCCATTCTGTGGGTAAACCTTCCGGTCGTGCTGCTCAGTGCCATCGCAGTAATGCATGCGGACGTCGGGTACGCAGGCGGGCGTTCGGCGTCGGTCCGCGAAGCGCTCCGTGCGCTCGATGTGGCCGGAATCGGGATGTTCCTCGTCGCGATCACTTCGCTGATGTTGCTACTCGTCTCGCTTCGCGACAGTCCCGCGTGGTGGTTGCTACCTGTGGCCGGAAGCGGCCTCGCCCTGTTCGTCTGGTGGGAGTGGCGTGCGTCCGACCCCTTTTTCGATGTTCGTGCTCTGGTGCGCAACCGTGCGCTCAGCAATACTCTCGGTCGTACACTCGTCACCTACACGTGCTTCTACTGCATTTTCTTCGGCATACCCCAATGGCTGCAGTATGTGCGGGGGATGAGTGCGATCGAGGCCGGCATGACGATGCTGCCGGTCGCGGGGGTCAGCGTCTTCTCCACGATCGTCGGGTCACGTGTCTACCGAAGGACGGGGGCTCGGGCGACGCTGCTCGTCGGCACAATCGCTCTGATGATCGGGGGCGTCCTGATTGCCTCCGTCGAGCGTTCCACAGCGCCGATACCGGTCCTGCTGCTTGTCGCCGCGGTGCTCGGCATTCCCAACGGATTCAACAACATCGGCAATCAGAGCCTGGTCAACTCGGTGACTACGGTCGAGGAAGTCGGCACTGCAATCGGCATGTTCCGCACGATGGCGTTCATCGGAGCCAACCTCTCGGTGGTGGTGCTTCAGGTGACTGCCGGTCACGAGATCGACGATGCCGGACTGCATCGAATGGGCTGGTTCATTGCCGCCACCGCGTTCGTGCTGGTGGTCGGGGTCGCGCTCTCGCGCCATATGGGTCCGAAGGTCGAGGACGAGAGGGTCGATTCCGAACCACGCTCGGGATAGCTCCTTCCTTCTCCGCTGTCGCAGTTTCATGAAAATGATTGCATATACGGCCTAGGGTTCCTATATAAGAACAACGCGGCTACGCTCGGGTCGGAGAAGACGTCAAGAATTCACCGACCCTGGAAGGCGCCCCATGACCGTGTTGACCGTGCGGCACGCAACCCCAGCGTTCCGCACCTACTCGGGTGAGAATGCCCTCGACCTGCTGTCGAAAGAACTCGACCGTCCCAGTCCGCATCGCGTGATGCTCGTCTGTGGCGCCTCGATGCTGGCTCACGACGAGGCGCTTCGTCGCGTGGAATCGGCAATCGGAGATCGGTTGGTGGCGCGTTTCAGTGAAGTGCGCGAGCACAGCCCGTTGCCCTCTGTGGAGAAGGCGCGTGATGTGCTGATCGACTCCAGCGCGACTGCGGTGGTGGCGCTGGGCGGCGGTTCCGCGGTCGTCACCGCGCGGGCCGCGGTGATTCTCGCGGGTGAGAACGGAGATGCCCGCGACTTGTGCACCCGACGCGCGGACGACGGCCGGATGATCAGTCCGCGCCTGACTGCCCCGAAGGTTCCGATGTGGGTCGTCCCGTCCACGCCGACGACCGCCTACGCCAAGGCCGGCGCCGCGGTACGGGATCCCGCGACAGGCGAGAGGCTGGCGCTGTTCGACCCGAAGGCGCGGGCGGCGGGGGTCGTCTTCGATCCGGTGGTTGCCCTGACCGCGCCGGCGTCGCTGATACGTTCGTCCTCGCTCAACGCCCTCGCGATGGCAGTCGACGGGATGCAATCCACGGGCGGAGACCCGCTGGCCGAAGCGTTGCTGAGCCACGCGCTGACCGTGTTGACGACCTGGCTGAGCCGGCTCGGCGACCGGCCCGACGCCGAGGCCGCCGTCCAGTTGATGTTCGGCGCGCTCCTCGCGGGGCAAGGCAGTGACCATGCCGGAACGGGCTTGGCGCAAGCGCTTTCGCATGCGGTCGGCCCCCGATCGACGGTGGGCAATGGCGTCGTCGAAGCCCTTCTGCTGCCGCACACGATGCGTTTCAATCTCGGCACGACCGACGAGGCCCTGGCCCGGATCGCACGCCTACTGGGTGCGCCGGGAGCCGATGCGCCGGCCGATGCCATCGCTGCCGTCGAAGATGTGTTGACCTCGGCGCGAATTCCGCTTCGACTTCGTGACGTCGGCATCGAGCAGACGGACCTGCCGGACATCGTCGACCACACCCTGCACGACTGGGCCCTCACCGCGGTCCCGCGTCCGGCCGATCGCGACGGGCTGCGCAGCATTCTCGATCAGGCCTGGTAGCAACGGGCCGAGGCCGACGCGCGCCGCCGGCGTGTTGCCGGTTCGGGTACTTCTTTGCCGTCAGGTGTTCCCAAATACAACCAAGAGTTCTAATATACGAACTATCGTATTCTGCTGACCCCGGGCCGGCGAGTGCCACCGACACGAGAACACCGTCACGTCCAGCCGGTCTGCACTACAGAACCGGCCGTCCATTCACAAGGAGAGACGTTCATGACGACACAGCCGCAGAGCTGGTCTTTTCCCCTGCAAGCAGATAACGGGCCCGCACCGATGCTCATCGACGGGAGTTGGCTCTCCGCGATCTCGGGGCAGACGTTTCCTACCTACGACCCGGGAACGGGGGAGAAGATCGCGGAGGTCGCACTCGGTTCGGAAAAGGATGCCGAGGTCGCGGTTGCGGCCGCCCGCCGCGCCTTCGACGAAGAGCGGTGGATGAAGCTGCCGGCGCAACAGCGGGGTGCAATCCTGTGGCGGGCGTCCGAGCTGATCAAGTCCTCGGCCGACGAACTGGCCAAGCTCGAGAGCCAGGACATGGGAATCCCCGTTCCCCAGGCCCGCGCCATGGTGCTCGAAGCCGCCGCGCAGTTCCAGTACTACGCAGGATGGGCAGACAAGATCCACGGTCGCACCGCCGACCTCGGCCCCGCCGAACGCCGCATCCAGGGTTACACGCTACGAGAGCCGGTCGGCGTGGTGGCGATGATCGTGCCCTGGAACGCCCCGTTGATCTCGGCATCGAAGAAGCTCGCCCCCGCCCTCGCCGCCGGATGCACCTGCGTCCTCAAGCCCGCCGCCGAAACACCACTCACCGCGCTGTGGCTGGGACAGATCCTCTTCGCAGCCGGAGTTCCTGCGGGTGTGGTCAACATCGTCACCGGCCCCGGCTCGACCGTCGGAGCCGCGCTGGCCGAGCACGACGACGTCGATGCCGTGGCATTCACCGGCTCGACCGAAGTCGGACGCTCGATCATCAACGCCGGTGCCGGCAACATCAAGAAACTGTCCCTCGAACTCGGCGGCAAGTCACCGGTCATCGTCATGCCGGACGCCGATCTCGCGGCCGCGATTCCCGGAGTGGCAGGAGCGGTGTTCTGGAACACCGGTCAGGTCTGCGCCGCGGGCACGCGACTGTTCGTACACGAGGCGGTCTACGACCAGGTCGTCGAAGGTGTCGCGGAAGAAGGCCGTCGACTGCGCATCGGCTACGGAGCGGACCCCGACGTCGATCTCGGTCCTTTGATCTCCCGCAAGCAACTCGAACGCGTCACAGCGTACGTCGACGGCGGCCGCGAGGCCGGCGCCCGCGTGGTGTCGGGCGGCAACCGGATCGGTGACAAGGGCTACTTCTTCGAGCCCACCGTCCTGGCCGACGTCGACCAGACCATGGCGGTCATGCGCGAGGAGATCTTCGGACCTGTCCTCGGGGTGATGCCCTTCTCCGATGTCGACGAGGCCGTCGCCCTCGCGAACGACAGCTCGTTCGGGCTGGCTTCGAGCGTGTGGACACGCGACGGCGCAGTCGGCCACGCGATCGCGCGGCGACTGCGCGCCGGGCGCGTGGGCATCAACGTGCATCGCGCCGGCGGCGTGCACATGCCTGCCGGCGGCTACCGCCAGTCGGGATGGGGTCGCGAGAGCGGCCCGGAGGCGATGGAGAACTACCTCGAGACGAAGTCGGTCGTCTCAACCCTGAGCTGACCCAGCCGGACAAGGCTGCAGCCACCTCACCGCAAGCTCATACATCCACAAGGAGAATTATGACCCAGACACAGGACCCTCAGATCGGGCGCGAACTCGCGCAGGCAAAGTTCACCGACGAGATGCTCGACAACATGCGCGCACTGATCGGCACCGAACTGCGCACCGCCTCGGCAGTGAACAACGAGTACGCAACACGATTGGCCATCCTGCGCTTCTGCGAAGGCATCGGCGACGACAACCCGCTGTGGACCGACGAGGAGTATGCGTCGACCACAGTGCACAAGGGAATCATCGCTCCGCCGTCGTTCATCTTCGCCTGCCTGGGTTCGGTGCAGGTCGGATGGCCCGGCCTCGGCGGATTCCACTGCGAGACCACCATCAACTTCCACGAACCGATCCGCGTCGACGACAAGATCACCGCGAAGGTGGTTTTCGACGGGTTCGACGGCCCGACCGACGCAAGTAACTTCGCCGGCCGACGGATCAAGGATTACTTGCGGCAGGAATACCGCAACCAGAACGACGAGCTCGCCGCAACATTCATCTGCTCGCGGATGCGGTTCGAGCGCACCGAAATGCAAGCGAAGCGTGAGTCCCGCAAGGTCGAACTTCCCCACCCCTGGACCGAGGCCGAACTCGAACGGATCGAATCGGACATCCTCGCCGAGGCGCCGCGTGGCGCCGAACCGCGCTACTGGGACGACGTACAGATCGGTGACGACCTCGACGTGATCACCAAGGGTCCGATCGGACTGACCGACGAGATCGCGTTCGTCGCCGCAGGTGCCGCACCGATCCCGCGCATCGCCGCCCACGGTGTCGCGCTGCGCCGCTACAAGAAGCACCCCAAGTGGGCGTTCCGCGACCCGTCGACCAGCGCGCTCGAGCCCGTCTACTCCGTGCACTACAACGACTACGCGGCCCGCCTGCAGGGCGCCCAGGTCGCCTACGACGTCGGAATCCAGCGCACCTCCTGGCAGATCCACCAACTGACGAACTGGATGGGAGACGACGGATTCCTGAAGTCGATCCACGGTCAGTACCGCTCCCACGTCTACCTGTCCGATGTCGTCCGTCTCGGCGGCCGGATCACCGACAAGCTCATCGACGACGCCGGCGACCACGTCGTCCGCGTCGAGACCTGGGCAACCAATCAGCGCGATCAGTCCGTGATGCCCGGCTCCGCCGTCATCCGCCTGCCGCACCGCGCGACCGATGCAGAGGAGACCGCGCAGTGACCCCAGAGCCCACCACCACGGTCTGGGGAACGTCGATCGTCCCCGTCGTCGTCCACGGCCGAGAATTCCGCATGTACGCCGATCGCCCGCGCAATCTCGGGTCACTGTTGCCTTTCGCGGACCGCTGGAGCGAACGTGCCCACATCGTCCAGGGCGAACGCGTGATGACCTTCGCCCAGTTCCATCGGGCAGTTCGGGCACGCGCCTCTGAACTGCGAGCACGCGGGGTCACCACCGGTGATCGCGTGGTGATTCTCGGATGGAACAGCCCGGAATGGATCGTGAACTTCTGGGCGACCGTCTCCGCCGGCGGCGTCGCGGTTCTGGCCAACGCCTGGTGGAGTGAGAAGGAACTCGCCGACTCGCTGGACACGGTGGCGCCCGCATTGGTGATCGCCGACGACCGGGTCGTCGACCGGGTGGCCTCCCAATGGGAGTTGCTCCCCTGGGATCCGCAGTCCGAGACCGACTCGGAGACACAGCTCGAAGCGACTGTCGATGACATCGACGAGAACGCCCCGGCGACGATCATCTTCACGTCGGGAACCTCGGGCCGCCCCAAGGCCGCCGTCCTGTCCCACCGGTCGCTGCTTGCCGGCCTGCAGATGCTTCTGCACATCACCCGCAGGTTGCCGCATCAGGTCGACGAATCGACCGGCCAGCCCGCCCTGCACACCGGGCCCATGTTCCATGTCGGCGGAGTGCAGACCCTCCTGCGGGCGATCTGCGTCGGGGACACGCTGGTGATGCCGGCAGGCCGGTTCGATCCCGTCGAGGCGATGCGACTGATCGAGCAGTGGCGCGTCCAACGGTGGAGCGCGGTGCCGACCATGGTCTCCCGTGTCCTCGAGCACCCGGACGTTCGGACCCGCAACCTGACCACACTGAGGTCATTGACCGTCGGCGGCGCCCCGATGACCCCGGAGTTCGTCGAACGCATCCGCACCGGGCTCTCCGGTGTGGAGCCGCGGATCGCCACCGGCTACGGGCTCACCGAGAACGGCGGACAAGGCGTCGCGGCCTCGGGAGCCGACACCGTCGAACGCCCCGGAACCACCGGACGGGCCCTTCCGTGCGTCGAAATCATGATCGCCCCGGCCACCGAGTTCACGGACGGGGAAATCCTCCTGCGAAGCCCGACCCAGATGCTCGGGTACCTGGGAGAGAACGAAGCGCCGATCGACTCCGACGGCTGGCTGCACACCGGCGACCTGGGACGCCTCGACGACGACGGGTACCTGTTCATCACCGGACGGTCGAAGGAGATGATCATCCGCGGCGGTGAGAACATCGCCCCCGCAGCAGTCGAAGCGGCTCTGACGGCCTTGCCGGACGTGGCAGACGCCGTCGTGTTCGGGATGCCCCACCCGGATCTGGACGAGGAGGTCATGGCGGCGGTCGTTCTCACCCACAACGTCGATCCGGACACCCTGGCCGGACAACTGCGTGGCCGGATCGCATCCTTCGCGATCCCGAGCCGCTGGGTCCCGCACCGCGAGCCCTTCCCGGTCAACCACGCAGGCAAGATCGACAAGAAGGCGGTCGTTGCCGCCGCACGACAGCTCCTCGAGGAGGTCCGATGACCGGCGTGGTTGCAACCCACACCCAGGGACGGGTCGGCATCGTCGAAGTACAGCGAGGACCACACAACTTCTTCGACGAGGCAAGTCTGTGCGACATCGGTGCGGCACTCGTGCACTTCGACTCCGTCGCCGACGTTCGTGCGATCGTCCTCTGCTCGCAGGGACGGAACTTTTGTGCGGGCGCTGATCTCCGGGGAGTGGACCAACACATCCTTCGTCGGGTCTACCGCGCAGCGGCGTCGCTGTTCACCACCCGAAAGCCCATCGTCGCGGCGGTCCAGGGCGCAGCGGTCGGAGGCGGGCTCGGTCTCGCGTTGGCCGCGGACTTCCGCGTCGCAGGTGCGGACGCCAGGCTGACGGCTAACTTCGCGAGACTCGGCTTCCATCATGGCTTCGGGCTGTCCGTCACCCTCCCCGCGGTCGTCGGCCAGCAGAAGGCGCTGGACCTGCTGTACACCGGCCGCAACGTCGGTGCGGACGAGGCGCTGGCGATCGGGCTGTGCGATCGAGTCAGCGCTGGTGATCCCCGCGAGGCCGCGATCGAGTGGGCAGCCGAGATCGCGGAGTCCTCACCGCTGTCCCTGGCAGCCATCAGGTCCACGATGCGACGCTCCCTCGCCGCCCAGGTAACGGCAGCCCTGGACGAGGAAGCCACCGCGCAGACAATGCTGCTGGCAACCACTGATCTACACGAGGGCATTGCGGCCTCGATCGCCAAGCGTCCCCCGGTATTCGTCGGCGCCTGAGATGAAAGGCTGCAGCGGCCGGATACCACGAATGAATGGGGTTAAATTGTGACCGTGAGCGATTCTTCGAGCGACCAGGTGGAGCGAGGTCCACAGAACCACCGGACGATCGACCGAGTGACGCGCATCCTCGAGGAGGTTGTCTACAACCCGGGGATGACCTTCGCGGAGCTGTCCCGCGCGCTGGACGCTCCGAAGAGCTCGGTACACGGTTTCATTCGTGGACTGGTCGCTGCCGGATGGCTCCACCAGGACAACAACCGGTTCTACATCGGTCCGGCCTTGCACGGGCTGACGCTGGCAAGTGGACACCTTCGTGCCGGATCGGTCACCGACGCCGATCTTCAATCGCTGCACGAGGCGACTGGTGTGACGGTGTTCCTCGGCGTTCAGGCCGGCGACAACCTGATCTATGTTTCCGAGATCGGCGCGGATCTCCTCGCCGGGTTCGGTGCCCGCAAGAACATCCGCCGTCGGCTGCTCGAGACCGCCGGCGGCAAGGCGCTGCTGGCCGACCAACCAGCGAGCCAGATGGACGCCTACCTCCGTCGGTGCGGGGGCGACGAAGCGGCGCTCGTCGATACCTTTCTCAGCGAGTATGACGAGATCAAGCGCACCCGCATCGCTCGGAATACTCTCCACGCCGGTACTCGGTTCGCGCTGGCCACCGTGGTTCGGAACAAGGCCGGGAAACCGGTTGCCGAAGTGACCCTGGTCGGTGCGAGCGCCGACATGCTGCCACGCGAGCAGGAACTGAGGAAACTGCTGCTCGACCACGTCGACGGATGGCAGCAGCGGATCGGTTTCCCGCGCTGAGCGCTGACTCCCAGAGCTCGTGCGGCAGTGGCACCGCTGTGCGCACATCACACTTGTGCAGTAGTGACTCGAGAAAGGGAAGCTGCGATGGAAGCGGCCGCTTCACAGGAATCGACACCCTTCGTACTGCTCCACGGCGGTCGCCACGGCGGGTGGTGTTGGCGACGTGTCGCCACGCTTCTCCGTCAGGATGGACACGAGGTCTACACACCGACGCTGACCGGGCTCGGCGACCGATCCCATCTTCTGAGCCCGCAGATCGGCCTCGACACCCACATCCAGGATCTTGTCGCGACCTTCACCTACGAAGACATCCGAGACGCTGTGCTCGTCGGTCACAGCTACGGCGGCATGGTGGTCAGCGGTGCAATGGAGGTCATCTCCGACCGTGTGAAGACCGTCGTCCTGCTCGACGCACTCGTGCCCCGCGACGGGGAGTCGGTCTTCGACCTGAACGGTGAATCGCGGGCCGCGGCGATGATCGCTCTTGCCGATCAGCACGGAGATTCGTGGTACATCCCCCCGGCCGACGCGAGTCGATACGGGGTGACAGATCCGGACGACGTCGCGTGGGCGAACAGTCGAATGACCGCCCAGCCACTGAAGACCTATCAGGATCGGATCGGCGCCACCGACCGGCTCTGGCGCCACCCCGGGATGTTCGTCGAGTGCGTCCCCTCATCACTCGAACCCCACCTGCTCGAGCGAGCCAGACAGCGAAGCGCAACCGATCCGCGCTTCCACTACCGGGTACTGCAGACCTCGCACAACGCGATGGTCACCGACCCCAAGGCCGTGGTGGAGCTCCTGTTCGAAGCGCGTGGCCTCGCCTAATACGCGCAGGTGGGTTCCAGGACGACACCCCCGGGAACGACCGGGCGCAGAGCGTCGTCCAAGTCGTATCGAATCGGGATTCCGGTCGGAATGCTCACTGCGCCGATATCGTCGGCGGTCAGGCGGTCGAGATGCATGATCAGCGCACGCAGGGCGTTCCCGTGGGAGACGACCAGTGCTGTTCGACCCTGCACCAGATCGGGGACGATTGCCGTCGCCCAGTAGGGAAGTAGTCGGTTCTGCACGTCCTGCAGTGACTCCGCCGGGGGGACGTCGACGCCCAACGCGCGATAGCGGGGATCGCCTTCCTGCGAGAAGGCGCTGTCTGCGCGAATCGCCGGTGGCGCAATGTGATACGAGCGCCGCCACACTGTGAAGGTCGCCTCGCCGACCTGAGCGCGGACAGCGTCCCGAGTTCGCCCCTGGAGATCGCCGTAGTGCCGCTCGTTGAGCCGCCAACTGCGATGGGCGGGAATCCAGTGACGTTCGGCAGCATTGAGCGCAACGTCGGCGGTCGCAACAGCACGCCGCAGCAGCGACGTGTGCACAACATGCGGAAGCACGCCCGCCCGACGGATCAGCTCACCGGACCGGTGTGCTTCCGCCCGCCCCACGTCGGTCAGTGGGACGTCGACCCAACCGGCAAAGCGATCAGCGGCGTTCCATGCGCTTTCCCCGTGCCGTAAGAGGATCAGGTGGCGTCGCCCACCCATGGTGCTGTGCTTCCCGGAATCTAGATTCATCGTCAGCTTTCCTTTTGCAGCGTGCTCATCGCCGTTGACGCCGGACTGCCTCCGGTCCCCGTAGAGGGGCCGGAGGCAGCCTGCTGTCCAAGGATTCGTCACGAGACGGGGACGCCGTCTTCGCGGTCGAGGTCCAGTTGCTTCGTCTCGCCGATCACCAGGACGCACGTCAGACTCACAGCCGCCAGGCCGGCCATGACGAGACCGAAAGCGAATCCACCCCAGGCTGCGATGATGGGCGTCGCAATGAGCGGGGGGATCGCTCCACCGAGCATGCCGGCGAGACTGTAGCTCAGGCCGGTCGCGGTGTATCGATAGCGAGTGTGGAACAGCTCGGAGAGGAAGGCGCCGAGGGGACCGGTCGCCAGACCCGAGATGAACATCGTCACCGGAACGCCGATGGCGAAAGCGAACAACGACCGAGTTTCGAGGATCGGAAACAGCAATAGTGTCCACACGATCGCCAGACACGCAGCCGTCATGATCATGCGGCGGCGCCCGATTCGATCGGACAGGACGGCGCCGAGGATGACCGCGACGGAGATTGCGAAACCGCCGGCGATCGCGATGCTGAGTACAAACGGACGAGGCAGCTCGAGCATCTTGGTTCCGTAGCTGATCAAGTAGGTGCCACCGATGTAGGTCAATGACAGCGTCATCGCCGCGGTGCCGGTTGCGAGCAGGACCTGCCACGGCTGACTCTTGAACGCATCCAGGAAGGGTGTGCGGGCAGTTCCGTGCTGCTTGACCTGCTTGGCGAACACCGGTGTCTCGTCGATACTGAGGCGAACCCAGAGCCCGACCGCGATCAGGAAAATGCTCGCCAGGAAGGGGATTCGCCAACCCCACGCCACGAACGTATCGTCGCTCATTCCGATTGCCGCGGCGAAGAACGTGGCGTTGGCAAGGATGATCGCGCCGCCTCCGCCGAGTGACGGGAACATCGACCAGAACCCGCGCTTGGACTTCGGAGCATGCTCCGAGACGAACAGCACCGCGCCGCCCCACTCGCCACCTGCAGCGAGGCCCTGCAGGATCCGTAGAACCACGATGAGAATCGGTGCAGCCACGCCGATCTGCCCCGCGGTCGGCATCAGGCCGACAAGGAGGGTAGCCACTCCCATCAACAGCATCGTGACGATCAGAGTCTTCTTCCGGCCGAGTCGGTCACCGAAGTGTCCGAACAGGATGCTGCCGAAAGGCCGTGCGACGAAGGCCACACCGAGTGTGGCGAAGGATGCCACAGTGCCTGCCACCGCACCCAACGCAGGGAAGAACACGGTTGGGAACACGAGCGCCGCGGCGACACCGTAGATGTTGTAGTCGTAGAACTCGATCACGGTACCGATGAAGCTCGCTGCCGCGACCTTTTTCATGCCCGGCGGATTGGCCTTACCCGTGGAGGATCCGGGTGTGGGGCTTGGTGGGTGGACCTTCTCCTGCGAGTGGGTCATTAGATCTCCTTGTTGCCGACGAGTCACATCACCCAGCGAGGGGAGGGAGCCGCCAGGTGTCGTGTAGAGGAGTTGTGGAGGAGAGCGGGGATTGGGGCGGCGCGGCGGGTGCGTGACACAGCGTCAGTCGAGATGACCGTGTTCGCGCAGCACGTTCTCTGCGACCCGGAATGCTTCACCGGCTGCCGGAAGCCCGCAGTAGACGGCGGCCTGCAGCAGCACTTCCTTGATTTCGGCGACCGTGCAGCCGTTGGTGAGGGCACCCTCGACATGGTGTGCGAGTTGAGCCGGCCGGTTGAGCGCCGTCAGCATGGCAATGTTGACGATGCTGCGTTGCTTGCGGTCGATGCCGTCGCGGGCCCAGATCCGGCCGAAGCAGACTTCGGTGGAGTAGTCATGGATGACGTCATTGAAGTCGTTGCGGGTCTGGTCCTTCTTCTCGACGTAGTCGGCACCCATGAGTTCGCTCATGATGCGACGTCCGGTCTCGTTGGCGTCCAATGGATCTCCTGTGGTTCATGATCGAGGCGGCTGGTCAGCCTCGATCGAGGACTTCCTGTACATCTTCTGCGGAAAGCTTGATCGTCACGTTCGCTCGTTCGTTCTGCAGCTGCATCGGCGACTGGGAGTCACGATGTCCCCATCCACGATCGAGCGCTTCGGTGAAGTCGGCTTGCGCAACTTCCGCGCACGCCATGGGCACACCGAGCTGCTCGGCCAGTTCGAGGGCCAGGCGAAGGTCTTTGTTGGCCAGTGCCAACGCGAAGGACGGCGGGTCGTAGGCAGATTGCAGGTACCGATCGCCGATGCGGTCGAACGTCCGCGCGCGTCCGATGGCCCCTTGCCGCACTGCGTGCCAGAGGGCCGCCGGCTCGACTCCGGCCTTGACTCCCATGGTGAACACCTCGGCGATGGCACGGCGGATCGTGATGCTCGCGCAGTTGTGGACGAGCTTGGCTGTATTGCCCGCACCGATCTCGCCGACATAGAGGATCTGGTCACCGATGGCATCGAGCACCTGCTTGTGCTGGCCGAATGCTGTCCGACTGCCGCCGACGTAGATGGCGAGCTTGCCAGTCCGTGCGCCCTTGGGCCCACCGCTGACCGGCGCATCGAACAGTTCGACGCCGTGGTCGGCGCAGGTTGTGTGCACCTCACGAACGACGGCGGGGGAATTCGTCGTCAGGTCGAACCAGGCGCTTCCGGTCCGCAGTGTGCTCAGCAGGCCGTCCGTGCCGAGGCCGACCTCTTGCATTTCCACCGGACCGGGCAGTGAGGTGAAAACTACGTCGACCTGCCGACCGAGCTCGGCGACACTGTCGGCCCAGGTTGCGCCTGCCTGCTCGAACGGTTGCCCGCTTTCTCGCTTGATGTCGTGCACGACGAGGTCGTATCCGGCGTCGAGGAGGTTGTGGGCCATGCCCGACCCCATGCCGCCGAGGCCGATGAACCCTACTTTCATCTGCGGACTTCCCTTCAATGATCCTATATACGAACAATAGTTCCTAAACGGGAACGGAATGACCGTAGCTGTGGTGGCTGTCACTCGTCAACAGGCTCACAGGCAGGGGTGCGATCGAACTACAGGCTCGGCATGTCATCGCGGGGCGACGAGGGTTCGTCACCCCCCCGCGGTCGCAACGGCGCGGGTTGGGTAGTGCATGGATCAAAGGGGCGCGGCACGAATTCTCGCGCGCAGTGCTAATGGGTGACGGGCGGGCATTGACAGCTTTGTTCCTCTCCGCGTAGCGTGCGAAGGACACACTCTCGATCAAAGGTTCGTATATGCGAACGCGATGAGGTAGGGCCAAGCCCGAGTCGTATGCCATCTTCATATCTGCGTTCGCCGGGGTGTCCGAGTGCTGGCAGCCTTGTCCGCCCCGGCGTCACAACACATCACAGGAGTGATTTCGGTTGATCGTCAAGGATCAGATCTTCATCAACGGTAAGTGGGTCCCTTCGGCGGGCGCCGACGTCATTCCCGTCATCAGTGCGATCTCGGAGGAGACGATCGCGACCATTCCGGCAGGCACTGCGGAGGACGTCGATCTCGCCGCGCAGGCGGCGGCGGACGCGTTCCCGGCCTGGTCCCAGACACCGGCCGACGAGCGCGCCGAGATGCTGCACAAGATCGCGCGCGGTATGGAGGCGCGAGTCGACGAGATCACCGAGACCATCGTCTCCGAGCTCGGATACCCGGTCAGGATGGCGGAGGCCGCGCATGCACGAGCGTCGATCAAGGACCTCGAGATCGCCGCGGACAGCCTCCGCGACATCGTCTGGTCGGAACAGGTCGGTGACACGACGGTGTGCCGCGCGGCCGCGGGTGTCGTCGGCGCCATCACACCGTGGAACGGCCCGATGCGGATGGTGAGCCTCAAGGCCGGGGCGGCGCTCGCCGCCGGATGCACCGTGGTGCTGAAGGGGACGGAACTGGCTCCGCTGAGCTCGTTCCTGTTCGCGGAGATCGCCGAGGAGGCGGGGCTTCCCGACGGCGTGTTCAATCTGGTGTCGGGAACCGGTCCGGTGGTCGGTGAGGCGCTCGTGACGCACCCGCTGGTGGACATGGTGTCGCTGACGGGGTCGGTTCGCGCCGGCCGGCGGGTGATGGAGTTGGCGTCCCAGTCGGTCAAGAAGGTCTGCCTCGAACTCGGCGGCAAGTCCGCCAACATCATCCTCGAGGACGCCGACCTCGAGACTGCGGTCACCCGCGGGATCGAGGACTCCTTCCGTAATACGGGGCAGGCCTGCGGCGCACTCACCCGGATCCTGGTGCCGCGATCGCGACTGGCCGAAGCCGAGCAGCTTGCGGTCCGTGCGGCGGAGAGCTTCGTACTGGGAGATCCCTACGACCCCGGCACGACCCTCGGCCCGGTCGCGAACGCTTCGCAGCGCCAACGCGTCCGTGACTACATCCAGGTGGGCATCGACGAGGGTGCGCGTCTGCTGACGGGCGGTCCCGAGGCACCCGAGGGCATCGAGCGTGGATTCTTCGTGCGCCCCACCGTGTTCTCCGGCGACAACTCTCTTCGTGTCGCCCGGGAGGAGATCTTCGGCCCCGTCGTCGTCATCATCCCGTTCGACAGTGAGGAAGAGGCCTTCCAGATCGCGAACGACTCCGTGTATGGGCTTGCCGGGGCGATCTGGGCCGGCGACGCCGATCGGGCGAAGAAGCTGGCGAGCAAGCTGCGCGCCGGACGCATCCGCATCAACGGTTCGCCCGTGAACCTGAAGGCACCGCACGGCGGGTTCCGGCTGTCCGGAATCGGCCGCGAATCGGGCCGCTTCGGGGTCGAGGAGTACCTCGAGTACAAGTCCATCGGATAACTGCTTCAATCCGGCAACGCCCAGGGGCAGCTGTTCGTAGCTCTCGATCGGGCCGTTGAAGAAACGACTATGACGGCATCACGACCATCCGGATCGTTAGCACCTTAATCGTTCGACACCGCACGTCCTGCACTCCCGATCGAAGGCGACTTGCCGAACTACGGCCTGCCGGCATCGAGGAGCTTCTTCGGTACAAGCTCATCGGATTGTCGGCAAAGGGGTCCAATTCATTATTCGGCAATGGATTACGCCCGCGGCCGAGGCTTCTACCGCCGAGATCGGGAGTCCAGGACGGGTGGAAAGGTGATCTACCTCGATGACCATTCCCGGCGAATTCTCAGCATCCCGCTGGTGATTTTCGTGCTGAGGTCGGGCGACCGGGCCGTGGTGGTGGACACCGGCGGTCCGGCGGACGAAGCACAGATCCGTCGCATGATCCCCTTCGGGTACGCGGTGAAGGAGGCGGATTCCATGGAGAACGCGCTGACCCGCCTGGGCGTGCGCGCCGACGATGTCGACCTCGTCATCAACACCCACCTGCACTGAAACCACTGCTCGAACAGCGACGTATTCCGCAACGCCGAGATTCTGGTCCAACGCGACGAACTGGGCTATGCCGCGGGCGCCTTGTGCGGAGCATCTGCGGGCCTATGGGATCACGGCAGGCTTCGTGCCGCCATGCCGCTGCCGTCCGGGCGGTTCACGGCCCTCCGTGCCTTCTACGCTAGCCTCGCCCACCTCGAGGGCACTGGCTGGAAACCGCTGCCCAGCCACGACCACACGGTGGTCGAGAAAGGTACCTTCGGCTCCTGACACCACGACCGCCGGATTTCCGCCCGATGGCGTCGGTGTCGAAAGCCTGATCGGAGAGGGTCTCAAAATCGGGCCCGGTGCGGAGGGTGGTCTGGTCTCCTACGGAGTGAACGCAGGCCCCGTCTCGGTGCTAAGAAGGTGCCACCGGGACAGTCTGATTGCGGGTTGATCAATCACCGGCACCCAACCCACCGATGAGACACGCAATCGGGACCTGTGCGACGTCCTTGCCTCAGAGCGCTGACCCATGCCCGTCCGCGAGAGGCATGGGCCGGTGCCCGGAACGACCGGCCTGCCTGTGCTCAGCGGATACGGCAACGACACTTTCCGACAGGTAGGCGACCCTGGTCGGGTGGTCCTCAATCTGGTTGCTCTCGAGTTGGAAGCGTTGCGTGAGAGGATCTCCGGTAGGTTCGCCGTGTCGGGGAGCTGTACCTTCCAAGTCCTGGACTCCGACCGGGACCGGTGCCTGCCCGGAGGATCGGTGACGATGTGGAGTCGTGACCAAACCCGCTCTGGCGCAGCGCATAATCGAACGCGCGCTCGATGCGCGGGTGCCGTTCGCCTGGTTCACCGCGGACGAGGCGAAGGTGAAGTATGTCCGGAGCAGCGGCACCGCGACTCGGCCGGCGTGCGTAACAACGGGTCTTCTCCCGAGCCCGTATCAAGGGCTACCGCTGGGCACAACATCAGGCGGCGAGGGCCGGGCTCGAGTTCACAGCGCTCGACAACGCCTTCACCGCCGTCGACGACGCCAACGCGCTGCAAGCGATCTGCGATCGGCTGAACGATCCACGGATCGATGCTCTGCTACGCAAGTGGCTGGCGATTCTGCCGGAATCCGTTCACCGATGCCGACAGCGACGCCGGCTACCGCTACGACCTGTCGGTGTTGCAGACGGAGTCCTCCCCGACTCATGACCTCGACGCGCCGGGCCCGTCACCACCGCCGCCGGCACCCACGTCCCAGGCTTGCGGTTCGCCGACCATCGTAGCTATGCCCTGCTCTCCGCGGTGCTGGTTTTTCGCTGCACCCGAACACGTTGTCCGCCGGGCAGATGACCTACAACCTGCGTCGGCTGAAAACCCGCGACCTCGTCGTCCGGATCGAGGGCACCCACCGCTACAGCAGCCACGGGCTCGACACAGTGAATTCCTCACCTGGGTCCACGACCGGGCACTGCGCGCAGGCCTGACCGAACTCGCCACCCCGACAACCACTCCCGGCCTCCTGTGATCGGCCGCCATTCGCGTATCTCACCGCCGCTGGTGCCCTCATCGGCACAGCGCAACTCGTGGCGCGAAACGTCAAGCAAGCAAAAACGATCCGAACACCACAAAATTGGTCCCGAAATCCGGCTACGCCATCGGTAGCTACCTAGGTTTCGCGTGAGTCCGAGCGAACGGCCGGCGAGAGGCATTGACAGGTTTGTCCGAATCCACGTAGCGTGCTCAAGGTCACACTCTCGATCAAAGGTTCGTATATGCGAACGCGATGAGGTAGGGCCAAGCCCGAGTCGTATGCCATCTTCATATCTGCGTTCGCCGGGGTGTCCGAGTGCTGGCAGCCTTGTCCGCCCCGGCGTCACAACACATCACAGGAGTGATTTCGGTTGATCGTCAAGGATCAGATCTTCATCAACGGTAAGTGGGTCCCTTCGGCGGGCGCCGACGTCATTCCCGTCATCAGTGCGATCTCGGAGGAGACGATCGCGACCATTCCGGCAGGCACTGCGGAGGACGTCGATCTCGCCGCGCAGGCGGCGGCGGACGCGTTCCCGGCCTGGTCCCAGACACCGGCCGACGAGCGCGCCGAGATGCTGCACAAGATCGCGCGCGGTATGGAGGCGCGAGTCGACGAGATCACCGAGACCATCGTCTCCGAGCTCGGATACCCGGTCAGGATGGCGGAGGCCGCGCATGCACGAGCGTCGATCAAGGACCTCGAGATCGCCGCGGACAGCCTCCGCGACATCGTCTGGTCGGAACAGGTCGGTGACACGACGGTGTGCCGCGCGGCCGCGGGTGTCGTCGGCGCCATCACACCGTGGAACGGCCCGATGCGGATGGTGAGCCTCAAGGCCGGGGCGGCGCTCGCCGCCGGATGCACCGTGGTGCTGAAGGGGACGGAACTGGCTCCGCTGAAACCGTTCCTGTTCGCGGAGATCGCCGAGGAGGCGGGGCTTCCCGACGGCGTGTTCAATCTGGTGTCGGGAACCGGTCCGGTGGTCGGTGAGGCGCTCGTGACGCACCCGCTGGTGGACATGGTGTCGCTGACGGGGTCGGTTCGCGCCGGCCGGCGGGTGATGGAGTTGGCGTCCCAGTCGGTCAAGAAGGTCTGCCTCGAACTCGGCGGCAAGTCCGCCAACATCATCCTCGAGGACGCCGACCTCGAGACTGCGGTCACCCGCGGGATCGAGGACTCCTTCCGTAATACGGGGCAGGCCTGCGGCGCACTCACCCGGATCCTGGTGCCGCGATCGCGACTGGCCGAAGCCGAGCAGCTTGCGGTCCGTGCGGCGGAGAGCTTCGTACTGGGAGATCCCTACGACCCCGGCACGACCCTCGGCCCGGTCGCGAACGCTTCGCAGCGCCAACGCGTCCGTGACTACATCCAGGTGGGCATCGACGAGGGTGCGCGTCTGCTGACGGGCGGTCCCGAGGCACCCGAGGGCATCGAGCGTGGATTCTTCGTGCGCCCCACCGTGTTCTCCGGCGACAACTCTCTTCGTGTCGCCCGGGAGGAGATCTTCGGCCCCGTCGTCGTCATCATCCCGTTCGACAGTGAGGAAGAGGCCTTCCAGATCGCGAACGACTCCGTGTATGGGCTTGCCGGGGCGATCTGGGCCGGCGACGCCGATCGGGCGAAGAAGCTGGCGAGCAAGCTGCGCGCCGGACGCATCCGCATCAACGGTTCGCCCGTGAACCTGAAGGCACCGCACGGCGGGTTCCGGCTGTCCGGAATCGGCCGCGAATCGGGCCGCTTCGGGGTCGAGGAGTACCTCGAGTACAAGTCCATCGGATAACAGTTGCGACAACAATGTCAACGCCATCCGGTCTCGCGCCCAGCGGTCGTTGCACACACCCCCGAATCGATACGAGGAATGAACAATGATGTTTCGCCGACTGGCCATGGTGGCCATTCCTGCACTCGCGGTTGCATTGACAGCCTGCGGCGCTCAGTCCGGGCCACTGAAGGCCGACGACGCTGGCGTGACGACCGTCCGAGTCACAAGCAGCCAGTCGTTCAACACGGCGCCCGCAGCACTCTTGACTCAAGGTGATTTTACGCAGGACGGCCTGAACTTCGAACAAGTGAACATCGCTGGATCGGGAAGCTCGAACCAGATCGCAGCGATCCTCTCCGGTGATGCCGACATCGCACTCGCAGGCTCCAACGCGTTCGTCGACGCCGTTATCGGCGGAGCGGATCTCCAGATCATCGCAGGTACCAGCGACATCATCCAGAGCCTGGTCGTCTCGAACAGCGCGATCGAGAGGTTCAACGTCGACGTCCATGCCGGCCCGGACGAGCGAGTGCAGGCACTTCGCGGAATGACGATCGGCGCAGGAGTGACGGGCTCGGCCGGCAATTCCGCGCTGCGCGTCGTGCTGACCCACGCAGGACTTGACCCCGACCGCGACGTCAAGCTCGTTCCCCTCGCAGACACCACGACTGCAGTAGGAGCAGGCCTCGAGCAGGGTACCTACGATGCGACGTGGGCTGCTGCCGGTTCCGGCGAGGTTGCCGTAGCGAGAGGTACTGCCACCACGCTCATCTCGGTGCCGGCCGGCGAAGCACCGGCACTGGACGGCTACGTCTGCAATGTGGTTTTTGCCCCCACCCGCTTCATCGAGCAGAACCCCGAGCTCGTCGACCGCATCCGCGAGGCACTCGCCGAAACCACCCGGATGACGAAGCAAGAGCCGGAGAAGACGGGGCAGATCCTGAAGAACTCCATCTACTCCGGTATGGATCAGCAGGTGTTCGACCTCGCATGGACCGAAGCCGTCAAGGCGTACTACGAGGGCAACCTGTTCACTCGAGAGGACTGGAACACCTTCGTCCGAATCTTCGATCCCCTCTCCGAACATGACTATTCCGAACTGGAATACGAGACAGTCGTCAACCCGGTGGCGCGCGGAGAGAACTGACGGAGCTCGAGTCAACGCCTACCCCGAGCTACACCCTTAGGAGACTGATCATGTCGAAGTTAGCCCACCATGCAAGACGAGCCGCCGCGAAATCAGCTACCAGCCCCGCATCCGGGCCGATCTTTGAGGTACGCAACCTAGCGATAGGTTTCGACGAACGTGAAGACATTCTCCACAATGTGACAATGCAGGTCGAACCTGGCGAGTTCGTCGTCCTGCTCGGACCGAGCGGATGCGGAAAGACCACCATCCTCAACCTCGCCGCCGGACTGTTGAGCCCGCGCAGCGGATACGTCCGTTTCGACGGCGCCGAGATCAACGGTGTCAACACCAATGTCGGCTACATGACTCAGGACGACACCCTCCTTCCCTGGATGTCCGTCCAAGCGAATGTCGGTCTGCCTCTGCGCATGCGAGGAGTGAGCAAGTCCGAAACCAAGGCGCAGGTCGAGCACTACCTCTCGCTTCTGGATCTCTCGGAAGCCGGAAGTCTGTTTCCGAGCCAGCTCAGTGGTGGCATGCGCCGCCGCGCACTCCTCGCGCGAAGCATGATCTACGATCCCCGCCTGCTCCTGATGGACGAGCCGTTCGCAGCCCTCGACGCCCAGCTTCGCCACCAGATGCATGTCGAGCTACGACGAACAGTGAAGAAGCTGAACCAAACGGTCGTCTTCGTCACTCACGATATCGCCGAGGCAGCAAAGCTGGCCGACCGAGTGCTGATCGTCGGCGGAGGGCGACCCAGCCGCTTGGTCGCCGAGTTCCAAGTTCCCTACGGTGACGACAGGGACCTCGAAACCATCGTCTACACAGACGAGTACGCCCGGTTCGAGCGTGAGTTGAACGAAGGGCTCCGTGGCGCGCGTGACCCGAACATGCCAGCCGTTTGAGCGTGACGAATCCATCGAGCATCAACCCCTGACGAAGACAGGTGAAATATTATGTCTACACAAGTCCTCAGCGCACCGGCGCGTCCGGCGTCCCCGTCGGTGAAGCGGCGCAGCACGGTCTCACACACTCGGAGGATGCACCGTGCGAAAATCGCCCTCGCACAGATCGCGATCATCGCATTCCTGATCGCTACCTGGGAGCTCGTGTCGGGTCGGCTGATCAACGACATCATGATCAGCGCGCCATCGAAGGTGTTCCCGCTCTTCTGGGAATGGCTGCTCGACGGAACTGTCTTCGACGCCGCTCTCCAGACGTTCAGCAACGCCGCCCTCGGTCTGGTGCTCGGTGGAACCGCCGGCATCGCGGTCGGAGTAATCCTGGGTCAGTCACGGCTATTGGGCGACACCTTCGAACCATTCATCACCGCGCTTTACACCATGCCGAAGTTCGCCCTGATCCCGCTCTTCATCATGTGGGTCGGAATCGGATCAGCACTGGGAATCCTCACCGCGTCGGTCGTCGCATTCTTTCTCATCTTCTTCAACACCTTCTTCGGCATCCGGGAAGTGAAGCAATCGTTGATCAGCTCCGTCCGCATCATGGGCGGATCGACCCTGGACGTACTGTGGCGCGTCCGGCTTCCCTCGGCGCTGGTGTGGGTCTTCGCAGGACTCAAGCTCGCGGTGCCGCAGGCGATCGTCGGAGTCGTCGTCGCCGAGATGCTCGCCGGCGACCAGGGCCTCGGTCACCTCGTCGCACGTAACGCGTCGTCATTCAACTCCGCGGGCACGTACGCGGCGCTGATCGCGCTCCTGCTTGCCGGATTCCTGATCGACAGGGTCATGACCGCGCTGACGAAGAAGCCGCTCGAATGGAAGAACTCCGGCAGCGCGATGTGATGCCGAATCAGCCGCGCCGCCGCGCCGCCGCGCCGCCGCGCCGCCGCGCCGCCGCGCCGCCGCGCCGAAGGCCCCAGCGCCGCGGCGGACCCGGTATCCCGGCACCGACAGGAAAAATCGGGTCGGCTGCGACCCGACGAGACCGGTAGCGGTCCGGTCCGGTCCGACGGCATCGACCGATGGAACTCAACGAGGCGTTCGCCCCCCTGGCGGTGTCGCGATTGACATCGTCACGACGAAGATACGGAAAAAGAATGCTCAAGCAACATGAAGTCGCCGCAGACACCCTGGTCGGCAGTGCCGCTTATGCATTGGCGAGCTACGCCACTGCCACCCAGTACGAAACACTGCCCGGGGAGGTGGCCGATCGTGCGAAGCTCATCGTGTTCGACCAGCTCGCCTGCGGGTTCGTAGGCGCCGAGCTCCCGGCAGGCCGGATCATCGGACGCTACGTCGCCGATATGGGCGGCAAACCGCAGTCAGTGGTGCTCGGATCACCCGACCGAAGTTCAGCGCCCCTAGCTGCCCTCGCCAACGGCACCTCCGGCCACGCCGATGAGTTCGACAGCGTCCATGCAACGTCGGACTTCCTCGGCACAGGTCATCCGGCCGCGATCATTGTCCCGGCGGCCGCTGCACTGGCCGAACGCCAGTTCTGCACCGGCCGCGATCTGGTGAACGCAGTGACCCTCGGTTACGACGTCGGCGCACGAGTCATCTCGGTGACTGGTGGCCTTGCGCCCATGATGGGCAACCATGGGATCGATCCGGGTTCACTGCATTCGCTGGGTGCTGCATTCGCATGTGCGCGGCTGCTCGGTCTGGACGAGAGCCGTCACCTGTTCGCTGCTGCACTGGCGGTCCAGCAAAGCGTTGCGCTCAACGCGCCCTACGGGGAACGCAGGCACATGAGTAAAGCGTTCGTCACCGGCCAGGCGGCATACGCAGGCGTCACCGGCGCGGTGCTGGCGGCAACGGGTTTCGAGGCCAGCGACAACATTTTCGAGGCACCGGGCGGGATCATCGACACCTGGGCCGAACCGGGCCGTGAGGGACAGCTGGCGAAGGATCTCGGCGCCGACTATGCGGTGATGGGCGCGAACTTCAAGTTCTATTCCGCTGGCTACCCCATCCATTCCCCGGTTGAAGCCGCCCTCGGATTGAAGAGTGAGCACGGCTTCGAGCTCGACGACATCGAGCGGATCACCGTTCGTATGCCGTCGCATCCGGCCAGCGTTGTCGACAACCGGTCGATGCCGACCATCTGCCTACAGCACATGGTTGCGGCCGCTCTGGTCGCCGGCAACCTTGGATTCGACGAAGCACACTCGGCGACGTTGCTCAACGACCCGAAGGTGCTGCACCTGAAGTCGCTCGTCCTCCTGATCCGTGACGCTGAATTCGATCGCGTTCAGCCGCAAGGGCGAGGCGCCGAAGTGACGATCGATTTCGCCGGTGGCTCGGTCTCGCGCAGGGTCGAGCACCCCCGTGGGCATCGGTTCAGGACCCCAGCCCCGACTTGGGACGATCTGCGGGCCAAGTGGGAAGACCTGCTGGTACGCCGGGTCGGCCAAAGTCGCTTCGATCAGTTCTACCACGCATGTGCATCCCTCGAATCGGTAGACGACGTCAATGAGGTGAGTAGCCTCCTCGCCGGAGGATATGTGTCGTGACGACTACACAACCCGTCTTGTCGAATCCAGCTGAATATTCGTCCGGATCTGCGTCGAAGAAAGCACGGTCTTTGATGACGATCGACAAAGGTACGCGGGCGAGCTACGACCGGACAGGCGTATCGACGTTGACGGGCATTGCGGACGGCGACATGGCAGAACACCGGAACGACCCAGGCCGGGATGCAGACGAATCCCGATGGCCGCTCGTACTGTCCGACCAAGGCTGCTTCTATGTCGGTGGCCGGTACAGCGACGACACGGACACCATGACGGGCCAGGTATTCGTGCAATACCAGATACCTGCGGACCTGCGTTACCCGTTCCCCGTGGTAATGATTCATGGAGGCGGACAGACCGGCGCGGGCTTCCTGTCGACGCCCGATGGGCGGCGTGGCTGGGCCGACAACTTTGTTGCGCACGGATTCGCCGTGTACGTCGTCGACGTGCCAGGCCGAGGACGAGCCCAAGGTCACGACCAGGTGGGCGCAGTGCGCCCGGCAACCGCGGTAGCGGGCCGGGTGCGCGCCGACCGGTCGGCACCGGCGTGGCCGCAGGCGCACCTGCACACCCAGTGGCCAGGAAACGGGAGGCGGGGAGATCCGACCTTCGACCAGTTCTACGCGTCACAGGTATCGAGTTCGGCCGACGCAGACTCGGTAGAGCTGGCGATGCGCGACGCCGGCGCCGCGTTGCTCGACAAGATCGGTCCCGCTGTTCTGCTCACGCATTCCCTGGGCGTCCCCTTCGGTTGGCAGATCGGTGACGTACGTCCGGATTTGACGCACGCAATCGTGGCGATCGAACCGAACGGTCCGCCCGTTTACGACGTACGTTTCACACCTGAACCAGAATGGTTCGACGATGCTGACCTCGCCCGGCCATGGGGAATAACGCAGACGCCGATCACGTACTCGCCGCCTGCCGAATTGGCAGACGAGCTGTCGTTCGAGCGTCAGGAACGGCCGGACGGCCCCGGTTTAGTGCGGTACTGGCGTCAGGCCGAGCCTGCGCGCAGGCTGCCGAATTTGGCTCGCCTCCGAATTCTGATCGTCTCCGGCGAGGCTTCGTATCACGCGCCATACGACCACGCGACGTCGGCGTACCTCACCCAAGCTGGCGTCGAGCACGACTTCGTTCGACTCGCTGATCGAGGTATCCGCGGCAATGGGCACATGATGATGTTGGAAAAGAACAACGCCGACATCGCGCGTTTACTCCGCGAGTGGATCCTCTCCAGTCCTTCATGAGACCTCTTCGACTCTGGCCACGGTGCCCGCCGAGATTTCGGCGGGCACCGTGGCCAGAGCGGCCGCCTCTGCAAACGCGCGGGTTGGTGCAACCTCCGGCCGGCGAACAAACGGCCGACACACCGCTCAGCCTCTAGCCAAGCCCAGGTGCCTTTTTTGAAACCGTTCTGATGGAGATCGATCCGTTATCGCGAAGACCCCAGCACGTCGCCGAGTAGGGCCTCCAGGCGCACCTCGCCCTCTCGCGTCTCACCACCGATGGCAAGGAATCGCTCCACGTTCGCCAAGGACTCAGAAGAGGCCATGAGACGTTGGAGTCTGAAATTCTCCTGTCGCAGGCCATCCTCGATGGGCCCGTCTGCCAGGGCGATGACTTCCTTCGTGAGACGAACAGCCTCCGCGGGGCAGGATGCAATGCGTCGCGCGGTGCTGGAGACGAAGTCGTCGATCTCAGTAGGCGGAAGTGCGCGGTTGAGGTACGCCCAGCGTTCCGCTGTCAGCGCATCCAGATCGAGCCCACCCATGATGAGTTCAATCGCACGCGATCGCCCGACGAGGCGAGGTAGGTACTGCGATGCTCCACCGCCCGGAACGCTACCGATGGGAACCGACATGGTGTTGAAGACAGCTTTGCCGATCGCGCCGAACTTCATGTCACATGCCATCACGATGGCCGCGCCGCCGCCGCTCGCTCGGCCCTCTACCTGTGCAATCGTGATCTTGTTCATCGTCCGTAGCCGCTCGCAGATTTCATGCATGTGGTTGAGACCGACCTCACCCACGGACGCGGGGACTTCCGGTGGCTGCATACGGTAGAGGTTCGCGAAGTCATTGTGAGTGATGAAAATGTCGGGATCCCGACTCTTCAGGACGACCACCAGCGGATCGGGGTCGGCCGAAACCTGCCGGGTAAATGCGTCGAGGTCATCTACCAAGTCGCGGGTCAAGAGGTGCAGCGGTGGATTATCCACGGTCGCTGTGACGATCCGCCCCAGATCCTCGACCTTCAACGTGGTGAATGAGTCGTACTGCAGTTTGGACATGATGTTTCCCTAGGTGATTCGTGTGGGATTGGGCGCAAGGGTGCCGACAACACCCGGTGCGCTTTGTGCCGGCCAGGCTGTCGTCTGGCCCTCGAAGTTCTGGTCACACGCCATGACGCGATGCCCGCGGGCTCGAAGGGTGCGGATATACGCTCTCGAGAATGCGTACCTCACTTGGGAGACAAGTCGATTCAGGGAGGACCTGCCACAGTCGCTCGATGAACCGGCGCATTGTCATTCCGAACTGCACAAGGACTTCCTCCTCGGTGGCGCCCCCGAATGGTGCCCATTTGCTGGCAAACTCGATGAGGCACTCCGCGTCGGTGTCAGAATGAATCCGTTGACGGTTGACTTCGATCCAAGCGGCGCGACGTCTTTGGCGCCACTGGCGATACTCACGAGAGTTCATGCGAATTTACAATCCAAATGTAGGGGCAGCCGAGCCTTGCCCGGCGGGTGCCGTCCGACAGACGGCACCCGAGAGCTGGGTCTATCAGAGTTCACGTGTCGTTACGAAGCCATCGTGCTGATGTCGATGACGAAGCGATACTTGACATCACCGGCAGCAACGCGATCGTAGGCCCGATCGATCTCATTGGCGTCGATTACTTCCACCTCGGCAGTGATCCCGTGGGTGGCGCAGAAATCGAGCATCTCCTGGGTCTCTTCGATGCCACCGACCAGCGTCCCCGCGATCGATCGTCGGTTGTGCAGCAAGGAGAACACGTCGAAGCTGATGGGACGCTTCGGGACACCGAGATTGACGAAAGTTCCGTCGAGCGCGAGCATCTGCAGGAATGCGTCGTAGTCGAGGTTCGCCGGCACGGTCGACACGATCAGATCGAAGGTGACGGCGTAATCGGTGTAGACCGTCGAATCAGTCGACAGGCGATAGGCATCAGCGCCGCGCCGCAGAGCGTCCGCTTCCTTGTCCATGGTCAGATCCAGCACGGTGGTGTGAGCACCCAGGGCCTTGGAGATCGACACGCCGACGTGTCCGAGGCCGCCGAACCCCACGATCGCCACTTTGCTGCCGGGGCCGGCCTTCCAGTGGCGGAGGGGTGTGTACGTGGTGATTCCGGCGCACAGCAGGGGCGCGGCCTCGTGCAACGGGAGACTGTCCGGGATCCGGAGTACATACGCCTCGTCCACAACGATCTTTTCGCTGTACCCTCCCTGGGTGACCTTCCCATCGCGGCCGACGGCGTTGTAGGTCCGGATGTGTTCGACGCGGCAGTACGACTCGAGGCCGGCCTTGCAATGGTCGCACTCCCGGCACGAATCGACGAAACAGCCGATTCCGACACGGTCACCCACAGCGAACTTGCTCACTTCAGCGCCGACGGCGGAGACGGTTCCGGCGATCTCGTGTCCAGGGACCAGTGGATAGTTTGTCTTGCCGAATTCGCTTCGCGCGCGGCTGACGTCCGTGTGGCAGATCCCGGCGTACGCTATGTCGATCAGTACATCCGCCGGGCCGACCTCCCGTCGCTCGATCTTGGTCGCTTCGAACGGCGCGCCCGGGGCCGCCGTGGAGCGGGCGTTGACAAGCATCATTCGTCCTTTCTCTCCGCCACTGCCGACCAGCTTTGTGGCCGAGGCGGATCGGATATGAATCTGTTCGGGTCGGTCAGGAGACGAACACGCCTTTGCCCGCGTCCTGTTTGTCGAACTTCGTGTACGCCTCTACTGCCTGGTCCAAGGACCAGCGATCGCTGAACAGGTCGTCGACCGGCAGCCGGTGACGATCGATGAAATCGGCACATTCCAGCTGCTGAACACTCGACAGTGACCATGAGGTCATGACGGTCAACTGCCGCGAGAGGTTCTTCCGCACATCGAGTTCGACGGTGCCACCCAGCCCCACCACGCACAGACGACCCCACGGTGCCAGCGCTGCCACGGCCGACTTGGCTGCTGCGATTGCGCCGGACGTCTCGACAATCGCGGGTGCGCCCAATCCTCGAGTCAGATCTCTGATCGCCTGGACGACGTCGCCGGACCCGGCGTCGACGGTCTCGGCAGCACCGAACTGAATCGACTGGGCCAACCGCTTGGGCTCGAGATCCACTGCGATGACTCGCGCTCCTCGTGCCGCGGCGAGCATGGTGGCGGAGAGACCGACCGGGCCTTGCCCGAACACCACGACATCGGTGCCACCGATGTCGCCGAGTCGTTCCAAGGCGCCCCACGCGGTACCGGTCCCGCACCCGATCGCCGCGCCGGCCTCGAAAGAGAGGGAGTCGGGAAGTCGAAGTGCCGACCTCGCGGCAACCAGCATGAACGGAGCATGGGCACCGTGTGCGTTCTTGCCGTACACGAGGGGAGCGCTGGTGGTGCACATCTGGGTCCACCCGGACCGGCATGCGACACAGCGTCCGCAGCCCGCGTAGTGATGGATCATGACCCGATCACCGATGGCCAAACTGTCGTCGATACCGGGGCCCAGCTCCTCGACGATGCCGGCCGGCTCGTGGCCACCGATGCAGACCTCTGCCGGGCCGGGTGTCGCATCAGCGGGTGCACGATAGTAGTGCAGGTCGCTCCCGCACATGCCCGAAGCGGTTACCCGAATGACGACCTCACCCTCGCCTGGCTTCGGGTCCGGAAATGGGCGCAGTGAAACCCGCCGATCTCCGTGGAACACCAGACCCTGCATTACGACCTCCTGTTATGAATGATTTCACGAGTGCCGAGCATTCTCAGATGGCTCCGGTCGAGCGCAGTTGCTCGACGTCCTCGGCGGACATGCCCAGCTCTTCGATCAGGATCTGGTCGGTGTCGGCTCCCAGCCCGGGGGCCCTGGTCGGCTCCACGATCGGTGAGTCGGAGAGGAACAGCGGGCTGCCGAGCGTCATCCACGAGCCCTTGTCGTCGGACATCCGGCGCAGAACGCCACGCTCGGCGATGTGGGGATCCACCATCAGTTCGGCAAGGTCTATGACGGGCGCGGTGGGGATGCCGGTGTTCTGCAACAGGTCGGCTACCTCTTGCTTGGTGTGAGTGCTCGTCCACCGTTCGACGATCATGTCGACGTCGTCGACATGATCGCAGCGGCCCCCCATCGAATCGAAGCGGGGATCCTTCGCGTCGGGGTCACCCATGATGTCGCACAACCGATCCCAGTGGACCTGAGTGGGGCACAGCACGGTCACCCAGCCGTCGCGTGCGCGGTACGCGTTGTACGGTACGACGGCCATGCCGCCGTGACGGTTCCCGGTCCGCTCCGGCATCGAGTTCTCGCTGTGTGCCATGCCGGCGATGTTGGAGGTGAGTGACGGCAGGATCGCGTCCTGAAGCGCCACTTCCACGTGTTGCCCTCGCCCGGTGTGCTCGCGCTGATAGAGCGCCGCGAGGACGCCGCCGACGAGATGGGCTCCTCCCATGAAGTCGACTACCGAGGGGCCGGTGCGAGTCGGGGGCCCTTCCATGAACCCGGTTGTGCTCATGACTGCCGTGCGGGCCTGGATGGTCAGGTCCATCGCGGGTTGTCCCGCGTACGGCCCGAACGAGCCGAATCCGCTGCCGGAAGCGACGATCAGCTGTGGATTGATCTTCGCCAACTCTTCGTAGCCCAGGCCGTAGCGGTCCATCGCGCCCGGCGCGAGATTCTGGATGAGAACATCGGCGGTTTCGGCGAGTCGCCGAAGCACGGCCTGTCCGTCGGGGTTCTTCAGGTCCAACCGCATGGCGCGCTTACCGGAGTTCAACATGCTGAACTGGACTGACGACCCGTCTTCGCCAGCGGTGGCCAGCCTGCGGTAGGGATCGCCGGCGGGCGCTTCGATCTTGATGACGTCGGCGCCGAGCCGAGCGAGCAGCATCGAGCAGTAGGGCGCGAAATAGAACTGCCCGACGCAGATGACCTTCACACCGTTGAGTGCGGGCATGCCCACCCCTTCGTGATCGTAATTGCGGACAAAAGTTTGTTACTGCGGAACGATAGGCGCGGCCATGGGAGGTGTCAATGAACGGAAAGGGCACCGAGGTGGCCTTGCCCCGCCGTCGGGTGAGTGGTCGACGCGAGCCCTTGACTCGTGACGGACGCCACAGATATCGTGAGGTAGATCTTTATTAGGAACTCGCGTTCTTATATACGAACTCAGTATTGAGGTGCGGGTCGCGGCGATACTGCTTCATGTTGGATCGCCCCACCATCAAGGAGAAGACCGGATGTCGCTGCACGAGCAGCCGGTGGAAGTGGATTCCCCCGCTTCGCCCCCCAGTGTGAAGAAGATGCGGAAGGTTGCCCTCGCAAGCTTCATGGGCACTGTCATCGAGTTCTACGACTTCATCATCTACGGCACCGCTGCGGCGTTGGTATTCTCCGACGTCTTCTTTCCCGCGTTGGGGAATCAGGCCGGCACCGTCGTTTCGTTCGCCACGCTGGGCGTGGCGTTCGTCGCGCGACCGTTCGGCGCGATCTTCTTCGGGCACTTCGGAGACCGGCTCGGGCGAAAGCGCACGCTGATCGCCACCATGCTGACGATGGGCGTTGCGACCGTCGTCATTGGTGTACTTCCCACTGCTGAAACGATCGGTGTCCTCGCGCCGGTCTTCCTTATTCTCTTACGCGTTGCGCAAGGGCTGGCAGCGGGCGGTGAATGGGCTGGTGCCGCGCTGTTCACGACAGAGAATGCGCCGAAGGACAAACGTGGGTTCTGGGCGATGTTCACGAACCTGGGAGGCGCTGCCGCCAATATGCTGGCCGCAACGACCTTCCTCCTGACCAGTGTGTTCATGACCGACGAAACATTCGTGTCCTACGGGTGGCGGATCCCCTTCCTGCTGAGCGCGCTCCTGGTGGTCTTCGGCCTCTATGTCCGGCTCAAGCTCGATGACACTCCGGTGTTCACCAAGCAGATCAAGGGTGAGGGGGCCAGCTCTCTTCCGTTCGCGGACGCGTTCCGCAACCAGGGCAGGCAGATCCTGCTCGGCGCCGGCACATTGCTGATGGCGTTCGCTCTCAACTACATGGGCGCGTCCTACCTGACCAACTACGGCACCGCCACGCTCGATCTGGCTCGCTCGCAGGTCCTCGGCGCAGGGGTGTTCGGTGGTGTGATGCTCGGAATCGGCATCATCTCGGGCGGAACCCGTTCCGACCGCGTAGGCCGGAGACGCATTCTGCTGATCACGAACGTTGTTGCGATCCCCTGGGCTCTGGTGCTGTTCCCGTTGCTGGACACGAAATCCCTGGCCGCGTTCTGGATCGGTCTTGCCGTGAGCTTCCTCGTTGCCGGTCACGCATTCGGCGTCGCGGGATCCTTCCTGTCGGAGCTGTTCCACACCAGGTACCGCTACACCGCCGCGGGTCTGTCCTACAGCCTCGCCGGAATCTTCGGTGGGGCACTTCCCCCACTGATCGCCGCGAGTGTCATCTCGACGTGGGGAGGCCTCGCCTTCGGCGTCCTGCTGGCCGGCATCGGCGTGATCTCCATCGTGTGCACTCTGAGGTTGCGGGAAACCCGGGACTTCGAGTTGGACGACATCCCGGACGCCCCACGAGCCGCCTGATCCTTCGGCGCTCGACGCGTTACAGCTCCTTGGCACCTTCGTCGGACGACGACTGCCTGCCGCGCCCACTACTTCAGAGATTCAGGAGTATTCGCTTGACCGACTACCTCCCTCCTTCAAAGCAGGACTCTCCGGTTGCCGAGCGCCCGACGGAGTCCGCCGATCCGTCCACGGCCAAGACGAACAAGATGCCGAGGGTGGCATTCGCCAGCTTCATGGGGACTGTCATCGAGTTCTACGACTTCGGCATCTTCGGTACAGCAGCTGCTCTGGTGTTCGCCCACGCCTTCTTCCCGGCGCTGGGAACGTACGCCGGAACGGTCGTGGCATTCGCGACTCTCGGCGTAGCGTTCGTCGCCCGTCCGTTCGGCAGCATCCTGTTCGGACACTTCGGGGACCGTCTCGGCCGCAAGCGGACGCTCATCTCCACGATGTGCCTGATGGGTACCGCCACGGTCATCATCGGTCTGCTGCCCACCGCAGCGACGGCGGGGGTCGTCGCACCGATTCTGCTCATCGTGCTCCGCATCGCCCAAGGGCTGGCCGCGGGCGGTGAATGGGCAGGCGCTGCACTGTTCACGTCCGAGAACGCTCCCAGCGAGAGCCGCGGCTTCTGGTCGATGTTCACCAACCTCGGTGGAGCGGTAGCCAACATCCTCGCGCTCTCGACGTTTTTCGTGACCGGCCTCTTGATGAGCAACGAGGCGTTCATCGCCTGGGGCTGGCGCGTTCCGTTCCTCCTCAGCAGCGTTCTCGTCGCCGTGGGCCTCTACGCCCGATTCAAGCTCGAGGAGAGCCCGATCTTCGCGAACGAGGTCGAGCGGCGCGGGCGAAGCAGTCTTCCGTTCAAGGATGCCCTGGCCAACCAATGGAGGGAAATCATCCTCGGTGCAGGGGCGCTCGTGTCATCGTTCGCCTTCGGCTACATCGGGATCGCATACCTGATCAATTACGGGACCGCCACGCTGCATCTGAGCCAGCACGGGGTGCTCGCGGCCGGGATCTTCGGGAACGTCGTGAACGGTCTCGCCATGATCTCCGGTGCGATCCTGTCCGACAAAATCGGTCGCCGACCAGTTCTGTTGATCGTCAACATAGTTGGCATACCGTGGGCAC
Source organism: Rhodococcus sp. USK10 (assembly GCF_019378875.1). Taxonomy (NCBI): domain Bacteria; kingdom Bacillati; phylum Actinomycetota; class Actinomycetes; order Mycobacteriales; family Nocardiaceae; genus Rhodococcus; species Rhodococcus sp. USK10. The sequence goes on along the minus strand of NZ_CP076048.1, from coordinate 3,743,437 downwards.
TGATCCTGTTCCCCCTGCTCGACACCGAGTCGCCGGTCGCCTTCTGGATCGGCATCACCGTCAGCTTCCTCATCGCAGGCCACGGCTGGGGAGTCTGCGGGTCCTTCCTCTCCGAGCTGTTCCACACGCGCTACCGCTTCACCGCCGCCGGTCTCGCCTACAGCCTCGCCGCCATCCTGGGTGGTGGTATCCCGCCGCTGGTCGCAGCGAGCATCATCGGCAGTCACGGCGGCTTCGTCTTCGGGATGTTCCTGGCGGGCTACTGCCTGGTGGGCCTTGCGTGCACCTTCGTCCTTCGGGAAACTCGCAGCAGGGCACTGGACGAACTCCCTCCCGACATCGGGTTCGCGCGAGCCGGCAACAACTAGACAACTACATCGGAGCGGTCTCATGAGCCTGACAATCAGAGCATTCTCTGTCGGCCGAGTATTCGGCCTCCCGAAGCCGTCGTTCACCTACTTACGGGGATGGGGCGACACCATGGACCTCCCGCTCATCATGTTCGTGATCGAAGGCGGAGAAGCGCCTGTGGTCGTCGATACCGGGGCCGATCTCAGCCGCGCCTGGGAGACCCATCGCATCAAGATGGAACAAGCCGTCGAGGAACGACCGGAGGTGGCTCTGCGGTCCGCGGGGATCGACCCGAATGACGTGCGCCTCGTTGTCAACACGCATCTGCATTGGGACCACAGCTCGAACAACCATCTGTTCCCCAACGCACGCGTCGTCGTCCAGCAAAATGAGCTCGACTTCGCCCGTCAGCCCGTGCCCTGGCACTGCCGGCAATTTGAAGCACTGCCTGATATGGACGCGGCGTGGAAGCGGGCCGAGGACAAGATCGTTCCCGTCGAAGGCGACACCGAGTTGGCTCCGGGAATCACACTGGTCGCATTGCCGGGGCACACTCCGGGCTCGCAGGGAGTTCTCGTCGAGGCAGACACCACCCGCTACCTCATCGCCGGCGACTGCGTCTACCTGTACGACAACTGGGAGGGCGACGCCGAAGCCGATCACATTCCCGTCGGACTCTTCACCGATCTCGTGGCCTATCAAGAGAGTCTGCTGAAGATCGAGTCCCTTGACTGCGAAGTCATCCCGAGCCACGACTTCCGTGTCCTCGAACGGTCGATCTTCAAGTGACCCCATCGGTTTTCGAGGGCGCCGGACCGCGTCTCCCTGTTGAGCATCATCGACCGTCTATGGAAGGAATCCAGTGACACGAGAAGCCGTTGTCGTTTCCACGGCACGAACCCCGATCGGCAAGGCCTACCGCGGCGCCTTCAACAACACCCAACCGCAACACCTCGCCGCCCACGCGATCACCGCCGCGGTCGAGCGGGCCGGGATCGACCCCGCCGAGATCGACGACGTCGTGCTCGGCTGCGCCATGCAGGAAGGCGCCTCCGGACTCAACATCGCCCGCCAGGCGTCCCTGCGCGCATCGCTGCCGGTCACCGTGCCGGGTATGACGATCGACCGCCAGTGCGCATCCGGGTTGATGGCGATCGCCACCGCCGCGAAACAGATCATCGCCGACGGCATGACCGTCACGGTCGGCGGCGGCGTCGAATCCATCTCGCTGGTGCAGAACGACCACGCGAACCACTACCGGGCCCGCGACCCGTGGCTCGAGGAGAACCTGCCACAGACGTACATGCCGATGCTCGAAACGGCCGAGATCGTCGCCGAACGCTACGGCGTATCCCGAGATCGCCAGGACGCCTTCGCGCTTCTGTCCCAACAACGCACCGCCGCCGCGCAGCAGGCTGGGCTGTTCGACGCCGAGATCGTTCCCCTCACCACCACCAAGGTGCTCACCGATCGCACCACCGGGGAGACCCGCGTCGAGACGGTTACCGTGACCCAGGACGAAGGCAATCGCCCGCAGACCGATCTCGCCGGACTCTCCGGGCTGCGTACGGTCCTCGCGGACGGTCAGGTCACCGAGATGGCTACCGTCACCGCAGGCAACGCCTCCCAACTCTCCGACGGCGCATCGGCCGCAATCCTCATGGAACGCCGGGAGGCTGCCCGCCGCGGCCTCGATGTCCTCGGCACCTACCGAGGGATGGCCGTCGCCGGCAGCCACCCGGACGAGATGGGTATCGGCCCGTGCACGCCATCCCGAAACTGCTCCGACAGCACGACCTGAAGATCGACGACATCGACCTGTGGGAACTCAACGAGGCCTTCGCCTCCCAGGCGGTGTACTGCCGCGACCACCTCGGGATCGACTCCGACCGCTTCAACGTCAACGGCGGCGCCATCTCCATCGGCCACCCCTACGGCATGAGCGGCGCCCGCCTCGTCGGGCACGCACTGCTCGAAGGCCGTCGCCGCGGGGCCCGCTACGTCGTGGTCACCATGTGCATCGGCGGCGGCATGGGTGCCGCCGGGCTGTTCGAAATCTGAACCGCATGAATACCGCTCGACAGCAAGGCGTCCGGGAAGGACGAACGCACGGAGCTTCGCCTTTCGTGCAGCGGAGTTCGGCTACTTGCCGTCGAGTTGCTTGTCGGCGAGGAATTTCGAGACTTCCTCAGCGATTTGAGTGTTGTTGAGGTCGGAGAACGGGAAGTGGGTGTTGCCGGTGATGCCGATCTCGGGAAGGTGGACGACGGTGGCATCACCGCCGTGGCGATTGACAGCATCGGCCCACAACCGTGCCATCTGGAGCCGGGCGCGCCAGCTGTCCTGATTCGGCTGATCAGTGGGCTGGTCGGGGATGTTGTCGCCGTAGAAGATGACGATCGGGATCTTCGTCAGCGCGTCGAACTGGCCCATCGGAACGGTTTCCGGGGTGAGGGTGTCGAAACCGTTCGGGATCGGTTGTGGTGCTTCCCCTTCGGGGAAGACGAATCCGCTGCCCGGCTCGAACGCGACCATACCCTTCACGTCGGGATTCTTCATCGCGGTCTGCCAGCCGGGGCCGCCACCTTGCGAGTGGGTGAAGAGGATCCCTTCGCCGATCCGGTCGAACAGGGCTGACAGGCTGTCGGAGATGACCCCGGCGTCGAAGGGACCGGTGTTGGGTGTCATCGAGCGGTAGAACTGATCCAGGGCTGCGGGGTCGCTCGAAAACTGCACCCCGGGGAACATGTCCGGCCAGGTCCCGAGGCGGAACTGATTGAACCACAGTTGCTCGTCCGGGGTCGCCGTGACGGTGGTGCCGACCATGCTGCGGCCCGCGTCACCGCGCCGCGGCTGGTCGACGACATAGGTGGAGAACTGTTTGCGCAGGAACAGGTTCTGGAAACCTTCCCGGCCGTCGGCGGTGGTCTCCCAAGTCTTGGAGGACTGGCCGGCGCCGTGCAGCATCACGATCGGCAGGTCCCGGGCGTCTTCGGGCACCTGGTAGTAGGCGTAGGCGTGGTCGCCGTGGTAGGTCTGGCCCTGCGGATCGGCGGGACGGCGCGGATCGAACTGGCCGGGCGCGGTCGTCATGGTGCCGCCGACGGCGAAGCTGCCCTGCTCGGCGAGGGTGAGTCCGGTCGCCGATGTGTCGCTTCCACTCTCGCCGGAGCTGTACGCAGTGAGCAGTGCGGCGGCGGCCACCGCGCCGGCCAGCAGCCGTGTACGCGTGCCGATGGTTGTGGTGTGCATATCGTCTGTTCTCCCGACTGGAGCGGCCTCTGGAACGCCGTCAGCCGAGTTGGCCGGCGGGGCGGAGCAGGATCTCGTTGATGGCGAGGTGCCGGGGGCGGGAAAGAGTAAAGGCGATGACCTCGGCGATCTCCTCGGGCTTGACGGTGGCCGCGTCGTAGCCCTGCTGAACGGCCTGCCGGGTGGCCTCGTGGGTGATGTGGGTGGGAAGCTCGGTGTCGACGACACCCGGTTCGATCAGCGTGACCCGGACGTCCGGTAGCAGTTCCTGGCGGAGGGATTCGGACCATCCGTTGACGCCCCACTTGGTGGCGGCGTAGACCCCGTTGGTTGCCCTGGCCGTGCGTCCGGCGACGGAGGAGATGTTGATGAGGTCGCCGCCGCCATCTTTGAGCTGGTCGAGGAAGACCTCGGTGGCGGTGATCGCGCCGAGAAGGTTGACCTCGATCATGTTGCGGTAGTCGGCGCGCTGTTCGGAGGAGAACGGGCCCAGGAGCATGGTTCCGGCGTTGTTGACCAGTACGTCGGCCCCGCCGAGCTCGTCCTGCACCCGATGGGCCGCGGCCACGAGTGCGTCGCGGTCGGTCACATCGGCCTGGATGGCGATCGCACCGTCACCGAGCTCGGCGGCGAGAGCCTCGATGCGGCCGAGGCGGCGCGCCAGGAGCGCGACGCGGTACCCGTCGGCATGGAGGGCGCGAGCGGTGGCCGCGCCGATCCCGGACGATGCACCGGTGATGACCGCAACACGGGGAAGGTTCTGGGAGTCAGTCATGTGATTGGTTTCCTTGTAATTGGTCAGGGGATCTCGCAGAGGTAACGACCCGACACACGGTGGGATACTCGCCTGCTGCCTTTTCCAGCACACCACGGTGAGGCCGAATACGGGAGTAACCGCCTATCCGTGTACTGGCATTACTCCTTACCGCCGTCGAGCGGTCGTGACGTACACGAGCGGGCGCCTTGCCCGTGCCGCGTTCTCACACGAGTTTGTTGGCGCTGAGCCACTTGTCGAGGTCCGGGGCTGCTTCTGCGACGGTCTCGCCCTGAATGGCCAACCCGTCACGGACATCGCTGCCGGGAAGGGCATCGCGGTAGTCGTCATCGATGCCGCTCATGCCGCTGACGGCATAGGTGACGAAGGGCAGGATCGTCTTCCCCGCGACGTCGACGCCCTCGACGAAGGTGGACATGATCATCGGGGTGCGCATGTTCCACACGGGGCTGCCCAGGAGCACGATGTCGTAGCCGCCGACGTCCGGAAGCGGGTTCACGATCGCGGGACGGGCGTCGTCTTGTTGCTCTCGGCGGTTGCGCTCGACCGTCGGGTCGTACGCATCCGGATAGGGGTCGGCGGCTTCGATTTCGTAGGTGACACAGTCGATCCGGTCGGAGATCATCCCAGCGAGGACTTCGGTGTTGCCGACCTCCAGGTTCCGACGGCCCCTGTACCAGTAGTTCTCGCCGGCGCGGGAGAAGTAGACGAGTAGCACCCGCGTGCCGGGGACGGTGGTTGTCTCGGGATCGGGTGTCCTCGGGGTTCGCTCTCCGGTGGCCGGGCCCTCCCGCGGGCGCTGCTCGGTGGTGCAGCCGGTGAGGACCGCGGCAATGGCCGTGATTCCGGTGAGCCCGGCGGTCAGGAGTGTTCTGCGGCTGAGGGATTCGTTCATGTTGCCGTCAGGTGCGGGTCGGCGGCGGTGCTCACGATGCTGCATCGGTGCTGCGGCTGAGTTGCTCGAACCGATCGACGTCACGGGCGGCGTCGTCGGCGGCCGCGCGAAAACCGCCGAGCGCATCGCTACCGAGAACGAGCAACGTCGGTGGCTCGGCGTCCTCGGCGACCTGCAGGATCGCGGCCGCCGCCTTCTCCGGTGCGCCACGCTGCGGACTGAGCGCCGAGTCACCTGTCCGTCCGAGTACCTGGTCGTACGACTCGACCCGGACGCTGGACCGGTCGGCGGAGCGTCCGCGAAAGTCGGTGCGGAACGATCCGGGTTCGACGACCATCACGCGCAGCCCCAACGGCTCGACCTCCTTGCGGAGCGACCCGGACAGTCCCTCGAGGGCCGCCTTCGCGGCGGAATAGTAGCCACCGCCCGGAATGGTGATGCGCGCGCCCACAGAGGAAATGTTGATGATCAGGCCGTTCCCGCGGCTGCGCATACCGGGCAGGGCCGCCTTGATCAGCGCAACGGGACCGAAGAAGTTCGTCGCGAACAGGCGCGTCACAGCCGTGTCCTCGCCTTCCTCGACCGCGGCGGTGTACCCGTAGCCTGCGTTGTTCACCAGCACGTCGATGCCGGCGAAACGCTCCTCGGCCCTCGCCACGGCGTCGTCGATGGACGACGGGTCGGTGACGTCCAGAGACGTGATCAACGCGGTTTCCGGATAAGCCGCCCGGAGGTCGTCGAGGGCGTCCGTGTTCCTCGCGGTGGCGACGACCCGATGCCCGGCATCGAGAACACGCTCGGCGAGCGCGCGGCCGAGTCCGCTCGATGCTCCGGTGATCAACCATGTCGTCATTCGTCGTCCTTCTCGATAGCGAAGTCGGTGGTGGCACTGACGTGCGCCCACTCGTCGATCTCGTCGATGCGTCCCTGGAGCTCCTCGCGGACGATCTGAATGGCGTCGGTCCCGAGCAGCAGGCGGAACGGGGCGTCCTTGCCTTCGACCGCGGCGATGACGACCTGCGCCGCGCGATCGGGATCACCCTGCTGGGTACCGTGGGTGTGGTCGTTCTCCTTGCGGCGCTTCCCGGCGGTGTCGGCGTAGTCGTCGATCACGGTGCTGGACTGGTTCAGAGAGCGACCGGAGAAGTCGGTCCGGGACGCGCCCGGCTCGAGCACCATCACCCGGATCCCGAGCGGAGCGACCTCGCGGTTCAACGCGTCGGACACGCCCTCCAACGCTGCCTTCGTCGCGGTGTAGTAGCCGGAGGCCGGGTTCGATCGGGGCGCGCCGATCGAGGAGACGTTCACAATGGTGCCCGACCGGCGGGAACGCATCTGCGGCAGCACCTGCTTGATCAGATCGACGGGGCCGAAGAAATTCGTGGCGAACAGCTCGTCCACCTCGTCCACAGCTGCTTCCTCGACCGCGGCCCGGTACCCGTGCCCGGCATTGTTCACCAGCACATCGATGCCCCCGAACCGGTCGGTCCCGGCGTTGACCGCGGCGACTACCTGATCATGGTCGGTGACGTCCAGCGGCACCGCCAGCGCACTGTTCGGATACGCGGTGACGAGGTCCTGTACGTGGTCGGCGTTGCGGGCGGTGATCACCGCGTTGTCGCCGTGCTCGAGGACGGCCCGTGTCAGCGAGGCTCCCAGGCCGCTCGAAGCTCCTGTGATGAACCAGGTGGTCATGTTCGTCTCCTTTTTCGTGCGTAGTGCGCCAGCGCTCGCGCCGGGCCGGCGGGCAGGGACGCTGTCCGGGGCGCGGAAGCAGAAACCCTATGCCCATTCCATCGCACCTTGCGCGACCGTGGGAGTCACGTCTTATCCGTGTACTGGCAGTTCCTCCCACAGCACCGTCGCCGGCGTTAGCGTTGAAATATGGATCACCGAGCAGAAGTGGCCGAGTTCCTGCGGACCCGCAGGGACCGAATCACCCCGGACCAGGCGGGCATTATCGGCGGGGGACGCCGCCGCGTGCCCGGGCTGCGCCGCGAAGAGGTCGCCATGCTCGCCGGGGTCAGTGTCGAGTACTACGCGCGGATGGAACGCGGCGATCTCACGGGCGTCTCCCCCGAAATACTCGACAGCATCGCCAGAGCTCTTCAGTTCGACGATGCCGAGTGCGACCACCTGGCGGATCTCGCCCGAGCCGCCGGACCACCGCCGCAGCGGCGACGCAAACGACCCGCCGAGCAGACCGTGACGCCCACGTTGCAGCGGTTCCTGGACGCGGTGACCGGCGCGCCGATGTGGGTGCGGGACCGGCGTATGGACTTCATCGCCGCCAATCCACTGGGGCGGGCGCTCTACGCGCCCATGCTGGAAGACCCGGCGAACCGTGGGAATACGGCCCTGTTCACGTTCCTCAATCCCGCCGCGCAGATCTTCTTCCCGGACTGGGAACAGAACGCCGATAACATCGTCGCGACCCTGCGCACCTACGCCGGTCAGAATCCGCTCGACAAGCCGCTCACCGATCTGATCGGAGAGCTCGTCACCCGTAGCGACACCTTCCGGCACCGGTGGGCCGCACATAACGTCCGTCATCATCGCGGTGGGATCAAACGCATCCACCACCCCGCCGTCGGTGACCTCGAATTCTCTTACGAAGCAATGGATCTGCCGGCGAACACGGAATGGTTCATGTTCGCCTATACCGCCGAGCCCGGCAGCCCCACGGAGGAACGACTGAAGCTCCTTGGCAGCCTCGCCGCCACCGGCCAGACAAACAGCGACGCCCGCGCGCACCGCTCATTCTGATCGGCCCCGACCCATCCGGGGCTGGAGAGTCACACCGCCGAGTCCGGCAGTCCGACCGCGAAGGGTGTACTCCCAGTTACTCCCTCATCTCACACAGAGTGTCTAACGTCAAGGAATATGAGTATGAACGTGACTTTGAACAATGGCGTCGAGATGCCCGCGTTGGGCTTCGGCGTCTTCCAGACCCCGCCTGAGACCACCGCCGCTTCCGTCGCCGAGGCCCTCAGGGTGGGCTACCGGCTGATCGACACGGCCGCCTCCTATTTCAACGAGCGCGGGGTCGGCGAGGGCATCCGCCGGTCCGGGCTCGACCGTTCCGAGGTGTTCGTGGAGACGAAGATCTGGATCAGCGACTACGGCTACGACCAGACCCTGCACGCCTTCGACAAGAGCGCGGGCAAGCTGGGCGTCGACCAGATCGACCTGCTCCTGCTGCATCAGCCCGTGCCCACGCAGTTCGACAAGACCGTCGAGGCGTACAAGGCGCTGGAGACGCTGTTGAGCGACGGCAAGGTCCGCGCGATCGGCGTCAGCAACTTCATGCCCGACATCCTCGCGAAACTGCTGGAGCAGACCGCGGTCGTGCCCGCGGTGAATCAGGTCGAGGTGCATCCGTACTTCACCCAGGCGGACGTGCAGGCCGCGGACACGGAGCGCGGGGTGCTGACTCAGGCGTGGTCGCCGATGGGCGGCATCACCAGCTACCGTGGCGACGGCGCTCGGTCGACCTTCGACGATCCGGTGATCGGCGAGATCGCTGCCGCCCACGGCAAGACGCCCGCCCAGGTCATGCTGCGCTGGCACCTGCAGGAGGGCCGCTCAGCGATCCCGAAGTCCGTCAACCCCGAGCGCATCGCCTCCAACTTCGACGTGTTCGACTTCGAACTCACCACCGAACAGCTCGGCGCGATCGACGCACTCGATACCGGTGTCCGCGGCGGACCCGATCCCGTGACCGTCACCCCCGAGCTGTTCGCCCGCGACATCCCGGAAGCCTGAACCGCAACTCGCGGTGACCCGCTGAGCGCCATGTTCGAACGGATGGCCAACCAGTGAACTTCGAGGCCACATTCCGGTTCCAGCTGAACACTGCTTTGGCAGGAATCATGATCCACGGCGACCGGCCACTACCGGCAATACTCGCCCAGACCGGTGTCGAAGCGTCCACTCGATAGCGATACACCGGCGCACCAGTTTGCAGATCAGATGGCTGGGTCCTCGTTTCGGTGTCCGACGGATGCGCCCTGATCGGGGACGGCGTTATGACCTAACCCAGCGTCACACTCGAGTGGCGGCGATACTCTTGAAGTAATCATCGAAACGCCAGTCAGTTACTGGTCATGCCGTCGGGACCAGTGCGCGGAGCCACGAGTCGACGGGGTGAGTTGACCGTCCGATGGGTGCAGGTGATCCGCTCGACACGCAGCGGTACCCGCCGTCCCCGGCCGCGGAGTTGGCAGGCACCGGCTTCGACGACGCCCAGGAGATCGGGCGCGGCGGTTTCGGCGTCGTCTACCGCTGCACGCAGGCGGACCTGGATCGCACGGTGGCGGTGAAGGTGCTCACCGTCGATCTCGACGAGGAGAACAAGGCCCGGTTCTTCCGGGAGCAGCGGGCGATGGGCCGGATGACCGGTCATCCGAACATCGTGAACATTCTGCAGGTCGGGGCGACCGCGAGCGGTCTTCCCTACATCGTGATGCCGTATCACCCGCAGGATTCCCTCGACGCGCTCATCCGCCGCCGCGGGCCGTTGCCGTTGGCCGAGGCGCTGCGGTTGGGTGTGAAGATGGCCGGTGCGGTCGAGACGGCGCACCGGCTCGGGATCCTGCATCGGGATGTCAAACCCGCGAACATCCTGCTTTCGGATTACGGGGAACCGGAGTTGACGGACTTCGGCATCGCGCACATCAGCGGTGGTTTCGAGACCGCGACCGGTGTCGTCACCGGGTCGCCGGCGTACACGGCGCCGGAGGTTCTCGCGGGTGATCCGCCGAGTCCGGCCGCGGACGTCTACGGGCTCGGGGCCACCCTGTTCAGTGCGCTGACCGGCCACGCCGCGTTCGAGCGTCGCAGCGGGGAGCAGGTGGTCGCGCAGTTTCTGCGGATCACCACGCAGGAGGTGCCGGATCTGCGGGAGCACGGAATCCCGGACGACGTGTCCGAGGCGATCGCCCGGGCGATGTCCCGTGAGCCCGATCGGCGACCGGCGACCGTTGCGGACTTCGGTGAGGAACTGCGGGCCCTGCAACGCGACCACGACCTCCCGGTCGACGAGATGGCGCTGCGTGCCGAACCGGACACACAGGGCGACGACCGGCGACCGCGCTCAGAAGAACGACCGCGGCGTGCAGGTGCCGCCACTCCCATCACGACAGGGACTCTTCCCCTGGAATTGACCAGTTTCGTCGGTCGCCGACATGAGCTCACCGAGGCGAAGAATCTGCTGGCCGGGTCGCGGCTGGTGACACTGACCGGGATCGGCGGGGTGGGCAAGACCCGGCTGGCGATGCGGGTCGCGTCCGCGGTGCAACGTGAGTACGACGACGGTGTGCGCCTGGTTGAGTTAAGTGAGCTCCGGGAGGAGTTATTGGTCGACTCGGTAGCCACCGCGGTGGGTGTGCGGGACCAGTCGGCGCGGCCGGTGGGGGAAGTCCTGGTCGAGTTCCTCGCCCCGTGCGAGTTGTTGTTGGTCCTCGACAATTGCGAACATGTGGTGGACGCGGTCGCGGAACTCGCCGGCCTGCTGTTGCAGGCCTGTCCGCGGCTGCGGATTCTGGCCACCAGCCGTGAACCGCTCGGTATCGGTGGGGAGGCGGTGTTGCGGGTTCCGCCTCTGGGGGTCCCAGACCCGGAGCGGACTCCGTCGGTGCGGGGGTTGCCCAAATACGATGCGGTGACCCTGTTCGCCGACCGCGCCGCTGCGGCCGTTCCGGGGTTCGCGCTGACCGAGGAGAACGCGGCGGCGGTGGCGGGGATCTGTCACCGATTGGACGGGTTGCCGTTGCCGATCGAGTTGGCGGCCGCCCGGTTGCGGGCGATGTCGCCCGAGCAGATTCTGCGGCGGCTGACCGACCGCTACGCGCTGCTGACTCGTGGTAGCCGGGGTGCGCCGACGCGGCAGCAGACCCTGCGGTTGTCCGTCGACTGGAGTTTCGAGTTGTGCACCGCAGGTGAGCAACTGGTGTGGGGTCGGCTGGCGGTGTTCGCGGGGAGTTTCGAGCTCGATGCGGCGGAGCAGGTGTGCGGTGCGGGCCTGGATCCGGACGAGTTACTCGACACAGTGACATCCTTGGTGGAGAAGTCGATCCTGATCCGGGAAGAGCATGGGTCGGTGGTGCGCTTCCGGATGCTCGAGACTCTCCGCGAGTACGGCTACGAGAAACTCGAGCAGACCAGTGAGGCTGTGTCTTTGCGTCGCCACCACCGGGAGTGGTACGAGTGGTTGGCGCTCGAAGTCGAGGCCGAGTGGATCAGCGCCGATCAGCTCGGCTGGATCGCCCGGCTGAAGCGGGAGCAGCCGAATCTTCGTGAGGCCCTCGAATTCAGCGTCGACGACGATCCTGTCGCCGGCCTGCGGACCGCTGCCGCACTCCATGTGTTCTGGGCTTCTCAGGGTCTCTACAGCGAGGGGAGGCGCTGGCTCGATCGCCTGCTCTCCCGTGAGAGTGGACCACCCACCCCCGAACGGGCAAATGCACTGTACTGCGCCACCGTTATGGCAAATGCGCAGGGCGACATTCACGCCGGGACAGCACTTGTCGAGGAGGGGCACACGCTCGCAGCGCGGAACAGTGACCCCATGATCCGCGCGTTCGTCTCGTTTGCCGACGGCATGCTGGCCCTCTACCGAGGTGACCTCGTACGCGCCCGCTCTCAACTCGAAGCCACACTCGCCGAATTCAGCAAACGCGGAGATCGAACACTCGAAGTGGCCGCCCTGTACCCGTTGGGGACGGCCTATGGGCTGAGTGGCATGACGAAGCGGTCGATCGAGAGCCAGGAGCGTGTCCTCGCGATCACGGAAAAGTACGGCGAAAAGATGTATCGGTCGCATTCGCTGTGGGCCTTAGGCATTGCCGTGTGGCGAGATGGGGACGTAGATCGCGCGGTCCGGGTCCTCGAGCAGTCGCTGGAGCTGACCCGGCACGTGCATGGCCCCCGCATCGCCGCCTCATGTCTCGAAGCACTGGCGTGGATCGAGGGCGATCAGCGCAACCTCATCAGGGCTGCAACGCTGATGGGAGCCTCAGAGGCTGTGGCGCGGTCCGTGGGCGGTACTGTGATCATTCATTCCGATCTGCTCGTTTACCATCAGAACTGCGAGCACGATGCCCGGCAAGAACTCGGAGTCGCAGCCTTCGAGAAGGCCCACCGCAAGGGTGAACAGCTCGGCTTCGACGCGGCCATCGCGTACGCCCTCCACGAGCAACCTCCCGCTGCCTCCACTCCCGACACCGACGCGTCGACGCGACTGACGAAGCGGGAACGCCAGGTCGCCGGCCTCATCGCCGAAGGCCTGACCAATCAGGCCATCGCCGACCGCCTCGTGATCTCACCCCGCACCGCACAGGGCCACGTGGAGCACATCCTGGCGAAACTGGGCTTCACCTCCCGCACCCAGGTCGCGGCCTGGGTCGCGAATCGGGCACACGACTAGCACTACAGTGGCGTGCAGGGCAGGTGTTCTCGGGCTGAGTAGTGGAATCGTCGGGCTCGATGTTGAAGGCGGCGACACTGAGCTGGCGATCACCGCGTGCTTGGTGACGGGGAGCGCGAGTCTTGAGCGTTGGCGATATTAAGATTTCCGGTGGCGGAATCTAATTCGGTGTATCGCTGGTTGTCCTCGTTTCTTTTTGGATGGTAACCTGCGCGCTTTCGGGGAGGGAGCGCCTGATGCGCGGGACGCGTTCCGGACGACGGGCGACGGCCTGCCGGAAAGGCATTCCCGGCGTCGTTTTCATCCATGGAACGATCCCCGCGACACTGTCGACCCCACTGGCATGGTGACCGGCATCGACCATCGCCTGCTCTTGCGCCATCTGCGCCTCGTCCTTCTCCTCCGACATCCCGATCGGACCGATCATCGTGCCGTTGAGGAACTGTTTGACCACCGTCGCCGATCCGTATGGAGCCCGGAAATGACGATAGGAGCGGTCGGCCATGGTGCAGCCATCGAGGACAGGTCCCTGCTCCCTCGATGGCGGTAACCCAGCCGGTTGGGGTGGCGCTGAAGCGCGCAACCGCTCTGCGCCCCTGACGGCTTGCTTCCGCGTCTGGCAGACGTGGTAGTCGTGGTAGTCGCGCGATTGTTCACCTGCGGCGGCGGGTGACCGGATTCTGCAACGATGAACGGCTTGGCAGAGCAACTATGGCGGTACCTGGCATCACGTCGATGCCGCGCTGGTTTTTGGCGAATGTACGCAGCTCGAGGATGTGCTCACCATCGGGGTCCACAGCCTTGTCAACGACTTCTCCGCCCAATGTGACGACGTCGCCGAGATACACGAAGCCGCGGTATTGCGCCGACACGCTCTTGATCCACCCGTCATTACCCATCCAGTGCGTCAGGAGCTGGAGCTGCCAGCACTGACGCTGGAATCCGACGTCGTACTGATAGGTCACGCCCATCGCCCGCGCCGCTGACTTGTTGTAGTGCACGGCGTAGATCGGTTCCGAGGCGGAGGTCTCGGGATCGCGGTAAGTCCAGGCAGGGTGCGCTTGGTAATCGGTGAGTGAGGCGGCATGAGCCTTCAGCCGCGGAACGGGTGTGCCGCCGCCGGCGATGAATGCCACTTCATCGGTGAGTCCGATCGGACCCTTGGTGAGACTGGCGATCTCGTCGCCGATCTCGACATCCTCCCAGAGGAGCGGGGCGGCACCTCGTGGTTGCTCGCTCAGCACCTGCGCTTCGACCCTCTCGACCTCCTCAATCGTCCAGGGGTGCGGGATCTCGGGTGTGGCGCGAGTGCTCCTGGCTGAGCGTGCCTTCGTGCGCTCGTAGTTCATGACCTGCCACCGAACCTCTGCGATCTTCTCGCCGTTCTGGTTGGTGTACTCGTTGGTGAAGCGATCTGTGACCATCTGGCCAGCGAAGGTAGAACGCTGGGGTCCGGTGAATCCATCGTAGCGGCAGGTCGCAGTGACTTTGTCGCCCCAGTAGACCGGGCGTAGGAGATCCATCTGTGTCGCGCAGTGGAACGCTCCGAGACCGGGCCACCCGAACTGCATCCCGGAGAAGCAGCCGATTACGAAGGACGGCGGTGCCACGGGTCCGCCGTAGGTCGTCGTGGCTGCGTACTCGCGATCGGTCCAGAGTGGGTTGACATCGCCGATTCCGCCCGCGAATTTGGTGACGGCGATTCGGGTCGCCTCTTCGTTGTTGATCGAATGATCGATGCGCAGCTGCAGTCCCACCTTCTGCTTCATCCGCTCGATCATTTCGTCGTCGATGGCGGCATCCGGCATAATTGCGGTCATCTCACTCATGTGAACTCCAGTTCCTCTTGGGTTGCGGCGGACGTCAGCCAGCGGATGTCCCGTCCGCGTCGTGGGTGTGGCAGCACGTCACTCGAAGTGACGGGTGTTGTGGCTTTTCGTGGCCGTCATAGGCGCCCGAAGGCTCCTCGGCTTCTCAACTCGTTCACGTCGTCCGTGCCGAGGTGAAGAAGTGTCTCGAGCACTTCCTCCGTGTGCTGGCCCAACCTCGGCGCCGAAAATGGCGGCTGGGGTGCGGATTTCGCGAAGCGCAGAGGGCTGTTGAAGAAGGTCGAGACGCCGCCGCCGGGCCGCTCGATGTCGTACAGAAAGCCCCGCTCGCGCATGCCTGCGTCACTCATGACGTCTTTGATCTCGCGAACCGGTGAGGCGGGCACGCGGTTCTCTTCGCACAGGTGACTGACCTCGTCGGCGGAGTGCGATCTGGTCCAAGCAGCGACGACCGCATCGAGTTCGTCCTGGTTCCGGATGCGTTCGGCGGTCGTTACGAACCCTGGTCTCGAGCTCAGGTCCGGGGCGTCCATTGCCTTCGTCAAGCGAGCCCACTGGTCGTCGGTGAGACACAGTATCGCCACCCATCCGTCCCGGGTGGGGTAGACGTTGTGGGGTGCTACCGCTTCCCCCGAATGATGATTGTGGGTGCGCGGCGGTCGCGTAACGTCACGCTCGAACATCCATGCCATGCTCGACAGCAGGGTGGGTACCAACGCTTCGATCATCGCCACCTCCACGACGCCGCCCCGTCCCGTGCGGTTCCGGGCCAGCAAGCCGCTCACTGCCGCCGCGTACATGTGGATGCCTGCAATGAAGTCGGCGACCGCGGGCCCCGCGCGGGTCGGAACGCCATCAGGTTCACCGGTCAGGCTGAGGACGCCAGCGGCAGCCTGAATCGTCAGGTCCATCGCCGGTTTCCGGCGAGCCGGCCCAGTGCGGCCGAACCCGGATCCGGAGGCGTAGATCAGACGGGGATTGATCTCGAGTAGTTTTTCGGGCGAGCATCCGAGGCGCTCCATCGTGCCTGGGACGAAGTTCTCGAGGAGAATGTCTGAATGTTCGACGAGCCGGTGAAGTAGCTCAACGCCGTGGCTGCTCTTGAGGTCAAGTACGACGCTTTGCTTGCCTGCGTTGAGCGCGCTGAAGGTGTAGCCGGTCTCTCCGGGCCGTTTGCGGACCGAGTCGCCGGTGGGAGGCTCGACCTTGATCACGTCAGCTCCGGCACGAGCCATCAGGAAGCCGGCATAGGGGCCTTGGTAAACCTGTCCTAGATCAAGGACGGTTACGCCCTCCAAGGGTGCTTCGATCATCGTCCCTCCTGATGTCGGTATCTGTGTGAAGTGGGGCAAGAAGAGCAATCAGGGGCATCGACGACTGCTGCCTCGTCGCGGTCTTGCCGGTCTTGTGTGCTGTGGGTCGTCCTCGTGTCCTTCACGTCATGGCCGGCCGAGTGTCGATGCTCGGCCGGTCCTCGAATAACTGAAGAAGCTCGCGCTTGAGGATCTTTCCCATGGCATTGGTGGGTAGAGGTTCGCGAACGATCCGCCAGTGCGCAGGTATCTCGAATCGCGCCAGGAGGGTGGACGCGTGATCGACGAGTTCCTGTTCATCGATATCGCCCGAGCTCGCCCGCACCACGACGGCCACAACTTCGCCCCATTCGGCGTCGCGTAGGCCCACGGCCGCGGCTTCCAGCACTGCTGGGTGGGCATGGAGCACCGCTTCGACGCGCGCGGCCGAGATGTTCTCGCCGCCACGGATAATGATGTCTTTGCTGCGACCTTCGACCCACAGGAACCCGTCGTCGTCGATCCGACCGAGGTCGCCGGTCATGACCCAGCCGCCCGACTTGGCGGGCTCTTCGGCCAGTCCGTTCGGTGTCAGGTAGCCGAGCATCTGTGCCCCTGATCGCACCGCTATCTCGCCACCGCCCTGCTCGTCGGGGTTGTCGATGCGAATTTCGGCCCACGGCAGTGCCCGCCCGGCGGTACCGGGACGTGCAGCGACGTCGGCGCCGGAGGCAGCTGTGACGGCTCCGCCGGCCTCGGTCAGCCCATATCCAGTGTTGACACCGACCTTCAGGCTCGGAATTGCCGTACGGAGCTGCTCGAGAAGTGACGGAGGTACCGGCGCGGCACCCAGAGTTGCGGATCGGAGGGAGGACAAGTCGCGGTGCGCGAAATCGGGATGTGAGAGAAGGCGCGTCAGCGCAGTGGGCACCAGGAACAGGCTCCGGATCCTTTCGGTTTCCAAGATGCGGAGTACCTCGCCGGCATCGAAGCGACCGGACAAGAAGATCCGTTTGCTCCCTTCGACAAGGCTGCGGACGACACCATGAATTCCCCCGATGTGGAAGAGCGGCGCGGTGATGAGGGCTGTCGGTGCCGGCTCCCGTCGCATGACCCGATCGGTCTTGCCTGTCAGCGCCAGAAAGCCTTGGAGGTTGAGCGCGAAGGTGCGGTGGGTCAGCACGGCGGCCTTGGCGAACTCTGTCGTTCCCGACGTGAACACGACTGCCGCTGCATCGTTCGCCGCGACTTCTCGAGCCCGGTCATCGAGGAGTCTGGACCAACTGTCATCGACGTGCTTCTCGTCGAAGTCGATGTCGTCCATACTCCACCGTTGCGCTCCTGACGGGAGCCTGTCCATCAACGACGAATCGACCACGGCGAATTGGCTTGTCGTGACAGTCAGCGCGTGGCGAACCTCCTCGCGGGTCCATGACGGATTGCCGAGGACGGGAACAGCCGCAGCCCGCCAGACGCCCCACACGGCGGCTACCCAAGCGGCACTGTTGCGTCCGTGAATGAAGACTCGGTCACCGCGATTGACCCCGTGCTGTGCGAGTGTCACCGCAAACCTGTCGGCGGAGCAGACGATATCCGCGAAGCTGACCGTAAGCGACCCATCTTGGATGTGGATCAGGTCATCCCATCGCGCCCCGATCTCTAGCAGGTCCGCGGTATTTGTCAGGCAACCACAGTGCCGTTCGTGAATGTTATCGAGGCAGTTCACCTCATCGGGTGGTGCCAGCCATCGATTGATGGCGTCCTGGATTGCTGGGGATGGAACTCGTTTCATACCGTTTCCGTCCTATATGCGACAGTTGGATCGTGTATACGACAGTTGCATGCCTGAGGTGTGCGCGTCAAGCCGCAGTCTCCGACCGGCCTCAGGGCTGAGGTTCTTGCGAGTTGGCCTCGGGAGTGGTTGAACCGCAACCCGTTATGACGATTCCGGGGTCCCTATTGACCGTGACCCGAGTCACTACTAGTCTCGCAGTTACGTTATTGATGTCGTATATACGACAAGAGTGAGGATTGATCAATGAAAGCTCGCGGACTGAAGGCCACCCTTGCCTTCGTGATAGCAATGGCGGGATTGACCGCCTGCGGCACTGGCGGCGATCCAGCTTCCGATACAGGAGCGATTCCCGTGCGGGTCCTGGCCACGACACCCAGCATGAACACGGGACTGCCGCTTGCCATGGTTGCCTTGGGCACGGCGGACGGCGCGGGCTTGGACATGAAATATGAAGCCGTCGGAGCTGCGAGTTCGACCGTGATCGCGGGCGTGATGTCGGGGGAAGCCGACTTCGGGGTGCTGGCACTCGCTCCGGCGATCGAGGCCATCCACACCGGTGCACCTATCGAGATCATCGCTGGGACAGCGGAAGTGGCGTCGCTGATGGTCGTGTCGAATGATGTGGCCGAACGCTACGGAAACAAGTCCGTCGACGAGCGCCTGCGGGGACTCGAGGGCTTAACCGTCGGCACCGGTCCTGTCGGTTCGACGAACTACAACATCCTGCGCGCGGAGCTGAGTCGTGTCGGCCTGGATCCGGACAAAGACGTCACGATCATCGGGATGAGCGAGCCTACGGCCTTGGTCTCAGGTCTCAAACAGGGACAGTTCGACGCGGGCTTCTACGGGGCTGGTGCGCTGGAGCAGAACCTCGCAGATGGTGACGGGGCCGTGTACCTCACGGGCAAGGATCTCCCCACGATCCAAGACATGATCGGAATCGGTGTTATCGGCCGGAGTGACTACATCGCCAAGAACGCCGACTCCGTTGAACGGCTGCGTGCGGCACTGGCCGCTGCGACCGAGCAGATCACCGCGGACCCAGTCAATGCGGGCGAGAAGCTGCACACAAAGTTCTTCGCGGAGACATCACCAGCAGCTTGGGCGATCACCTGGGAGCTCGGACAGAGCGTCATGGTCGCGGACACGAAAATCTCTCAGGACGCCTACGAGAAGAACCTCACGCTCCTCGCGGCGGGCGGCTCATCGGTCGATGTGCCATTCGATGAAGCTGTCGCCGAAATCGCCCGGAAGGACTCCGAATGAAGAACATGATTGAGTTCTCCGACGTCAGCATCGGATTCGGTCAATCCGCCGATGTTCTCAGAAATTTCGATCTGGAGGTGCGCGAGGGTGAGTTCGTCTCGCTCCTCGGACCGTCGGGATGTGGAAAGTCGACAACCCTGAACGTTCTGGCCGGCTTGCTTCACCCCCGGCGGGGTGCGGTCACCTTCGATGGCAGTCCGATCCGGGGGGTGAACACCGCAGCGGGCTACGTCACCCAAGATGACACGCTCCTGCCGTGGCTGACGATCGCCAAGAATGTCGGGCTACCGCTGAAGTTACGCAAGGTCGGCCGACGAGAGATCGAGGACCGGGTGGAAAGCCTCCTGGCGCTCACTGGATTGGAGAGTGCAGGTCCACTCTTCCCCTCGCAGCTGTCCGGCGGAATGAAGCGGCGCGCGCTGCTCGCGCGTGCACTGATCTATCGCCCGGCACTCCTGATGATGGACGAGCCGTTTGCGGCGCTCGACGCCCAACTGCGCACAGAACTACACGCGGAGTTGCTCAGGATCGTTCGCGCGGAGAACACCACGACGCTGTTCGTCACCCACGACATATTCGAAGCCGGCATCCTCTCCGACCGAGTGGTGGTCGTTGGTGATCGACCCGGACGCGTTGTCGCCGATATTCCTGTGCCGTTCGGGGCGGTGCGAGATGTCCACACCCTGCGCTTCGAACCAGAGTTCAACGTACTCGAGCGCACACTCCATTCCGCGCTCGCCTCAGCACGGAAGGTTGATGCATGATGTCATCGCACGTAGCCGCCCTGTCCACGACTCCCAGTCCATCAATCGTCGTCGACGACAACGACATACCTCGCCGGCCGCTGTCCGAATCGCCGATCACGCTGTTCCTGGCCCGTCTGTTCGTGCTGGTGGCCGCGCTTGCCGCATGGGAACTCTGTTCCGACACCGTGGTCGACAGCTTCTACATCTCCTCACCCAGCCAAGTGGCCCCGATGCTGTGGACATGGATCACCGACGGCACCCTCTGGTACCACGCACGAAGCACCTTGTGGTCGGCGGCAGTCGGCTTCACTGCCGGCGGCATCATCGCCGTTGTCGCCGGGTACATCTTCGCGCAGTGGAAATTTGTCGCGAGCGTGTTGGAGCCGTTCATCACTGCGATCTACGGTATCCCGAAGATCGCACTGATCCCGCTCCTGATCGTCTGGTTCGGACTCGGCTTCCAGCTGCAAGTAATATGCGTAGCGATCGTCACGTTCTTCCTGATGTTCTACAACACGTTTTTCGGAATTCGTGAGGTCAACCATGCGCTGATCGACCAGATGCGGGTGATGGGGGCGAACCGCTGGAACGTCGCGGTGAGGGCCAAACTGCCGTCCGCCCTCGTCTGGGTCGTGGCCGGTCTCAAGATCACCGTCCCGCAGGCGCTCATCGCCGTGGTCGTCGCTGAGATGTTGGCCTCCAACCAGGGCCTGGGGTACCTCCTCACACGGAGTGCGAACCAGTTCAACACCACAGGAGTGTTCGCTGCGATCATTGTCCTAGTAGCGGTCAGTTTCACGGTCGACCGCGTTGTCTCACGACTCACCCGTCGTGCAATGCAATGGAAGGAGGCACGGTCGTGACCACACTCTCGTCCGACTCGCACTCGGCCAGCTCGAAGGATCCGGATCCGACGGCAAAGGACGATCGACTGTCGCGAGACGGAATACCACATCGCACGATCGATCGAGTCACCGAGATCATGGAGCATGTGGCACACAGCGCGGACGGACTCACACTCGCGGAACTCGTACAGATCACCGGCGGCGCGAGGACCTCGATCCATGGGTTCGTCTGGGGACTAGTGTCGGCGGGATGGCTATTCGCCGAGGGAAATCGTTTCTACCTGGGTCCCGTCACGTTCAGCTTGACGCTCGGTCAGGAGCGCCTCCAGTTCGACGACTTCAGTCTGGAGGACCTTCAGCGCGTCAGTGACCGGGCAGGCACCAGCGCACTGCTCGCGCTCCGCGTTGGTAGCTCGATCGTATACGTCGGTAGGACGAGCCCGGACGGCTCGACCGCGAACTGGTGGCAGCGACGACAGCACGGCTGGAAGTCCCTGCGAAGGCCTCTGTTCGACACGGCCGCGGGACGTGCGCTCGTGGCCGCACAGCCGGACAGCACCATCCGGCTTCTCATCGCCAACATAAGTGCCGACCAAGCCGACGCCGCGGATGAGTTCCTCCGGCAAGTCGACGATATCCGCGAGAAGGGCTACAGCCTCAATGAGCACCCCGACAAGGATCTCAGCGGGCTTGCGGTAGCGGTCCGAGATCGTCACGGAGAGCACCCGGTGGCTGCGATCGCGCTCGTGGGGCCCGTCGCCACTTTGCGTGAGCGACGGGACGAACTGGTGACCATCTTGAAGGATGCGGCGAATTGCCGACAGAGATGACGTAAGCGCACGAGGGTGTGACATGCGGACGGGTGATTCTCACCTGCATCCGCTGAAGGCGTATCAGCGGCGCGGATACTTCCCGAAGCTGGATGACATTTCGGCCGTTGTCGTCGACACCGCGCGGCGTGCTCGATCACCGGTGTCACCTGCGGTGGCGACCTGTAGCGGACGCCCGCGCCCGGCCTTCGTGCCGGGCGTGGGAGGCGGTACCCCCGCGGGGTGAATTCACGGATGGATGTGGTCGTGCAATTGCGCGGCTCCGTCGTGGGTTCACTGTCCGGCGCGGTCAGCATTGCCGCGCACGGTATCGCCGGCGGCGGAATGCCCCCGAGCGACGGTTCGAAGGTGCTGCTTCTCGCCGCGTGCGCCGCGGTCGGCGCGTCGGTCGCCGCCATCCGGGTGTCCAGCCGCGAATGGTTGTTCGTCCTGTCAGTGCTCGCAGCGGGCCAGCTGATCGGCCACACCACGCTCGCCTTGCCGGCCGATCATGCGCACGGCCTGGGGCTATCCACTCCGATGATCGCCGCGCACATCGCCGCGATCGCGGTGGCCGCGGTGCTGGTCCGGTCGGCCGAACGTGCCTGTCTGCGGGCCCTGGCGGCGCTGTCGCGCATCGTTCTCGCCGTCCTGGCCCCGCCGCAGGTCGATACCGGCACCTGGTAGGCGACCCCGGTCTACCGCGCGAAGCTGTCGTTGTGGCTGCTGGTCGCCGCGGGCGCCGGCACCCGCGGATCACCCGCCCTCGTTTAGGCGACCCCTCCCGAGTCGGTGCGTCCCCGACGCGTCACCGCGAGTTGTCAGCGCACCTTCCCCGTGCGCGGCCTCGAGGGCGCTGGGTGCCCCGGCTCACCCGAACTCGAATCGAGATCTTCATGTCCGTCCCTGAGCTCGAACGCGACAAACCGGTCGCGCCCGCCCCGTCCTCCCCTGTCGAAGGACTCCTCGCCACCGCGCAGTCTCCGGCCACTGATCCTGCGCCTGCACTTCTACGCGGGGATTCTGGTGGCACCGTTCCTGATCATCGCCGCCGTCAGCGGCGGTCTCTACGCACTCGCGCCGTCCGTCGAGCAACTCGTCTACCGCGACTACCTGCATGTCGACTCGATCGGCCCCGACCTGCCGATGTCCGAGCAGGTGCGGGCCGCGCAGCAGGTTCGCCCGGACCTCGCCGTCGCGGCCGTGCGCCCGGCGACCGAACCGGGTGAGACGACGCAGGTGATGTTCACCGACCCCGGGCTGGGCGAATCCGAACGACTCGCGGTCTTTGTCGATCCCGCCACCGCGCAGTCGAAGGGCGAGCTGGTGGTCTACGGCGGCAGCGGGGCGCTGCCGATGCGGACCTGGATTTCGCAGTTGCACCGGCACCTGCATCTCGGTGAGCCCGGACGTATCTACAGTGAGCTCGCCGCGTCGTGGCTGTGGGTGATCGCGCTCGGCGGCGTGTACCTGTGGGTGCAGCGGTATCGCACGACCCGCGCCCGGAACGCGGACGCCGCCAGGCTGTGGTGGCCGACGTGGGTGGCCCGTCGGCGGGACTCATGTTCACCCTCGCCGCTCGACCGGTCGAGCCGCGGCCGTAATCGCACCCTCAGCTGGCACGGGGCTGTCGGCATCTGGAGCGCGGTCGGTCTGGTGTTCCTCTCGGCGACGGGCCTGACCTGGTCGCGTTACGCGGGCGAGAACGTCGGCGAACTCCGCTCGGCCCTGAGCTGGACCACCCCCCAAGATCGACAAGAAACTGGACTCGGCGCCGAACACGGGCGGCGCAGCATCGGGCGGTCACGACGGGCACGGCGCGGGGCATACTCCCGCGTCGGATCCGGGGATCCTCGGCACGAACGTCGGCGAACTCGACACCGTCCTCGGTGTGGCCCGGCGCAGCGGTGTCACCGGTGCCGTCGAGGCGACCGTTCCCGCGGACGCGGGCACCGCGTTCACTGTCACCCAGACCCGGGAACCGTGGCAGTTCTCGACCGACTCGATCGCCATCGAAGGGGCAACGGGCACGGTGACGGACGTGTCGCGGTTCGCCGACTGGCCCCTCGCCGCGAAGCTGACGTCCTGGGGCATCGCCCTGCACATGGGTTTGCTGTTCGGCCTGCTCAACCAGCTGATCCTGGCGGCTCTCGCCGTGGCGTTGCTCGCCGTGACCGTCCGCGGCTACGTCCTCTGGTGGCGGCGCAGGCCCACCCGCGGCACCGCCCGGACGGTGGGCAGGCCGCCCGCGCGGGGCACCTGGCGTCGCATCCATCCGGTCGTGGCCGTGACCGGAGTCGCCTGCGTCGTCCTCGTCGGCTGGTTCGTCCCGCTGCTGGGACTCAGCCTCGTCGCGTTCCTGCTCGTCGACGTCGCGGTCGGCGCCCTCGGCCGTACCCGGGCCGGGTGATGGACAGGGGCACCCGCGCGGTCAGGCCTTGGGAACCGGGTGCCCCTCCGACGCCTGCACGACGACGATGCCGCTTCCGGTGAGGCACAGCTGGTACGCCTCACCGGACCCGCGGCCGATCGCGGCGGCCATCTTCGCGGTCATGCGGATCGTCGAGTGCAGGCCGGTCGACCACAGCACCGCACTCTGCATATCGACATAGGTGGGGGTGTCGACGTTCAGGACGACGGGAGTGCCGTACACGGTGACGGCGAGAACGCCGCGCCCGGTGAACGTGGTGTTGAACAGACCGCCGCTGAGCATCGACGCGCCCTCGACGCGGTGGATATCCCAGCTCAGCGAGCTGTCGAACGCGAGGACGTTGGACCCGTTGACGGTCACGGACTCGTCCTCGAGTTCGAGCAGGAAGATCTCGTCGGCGTCGCGGGCGAGGAACACGTCACCGCTGCCGGACACCTTCATCAGCGACATGCCCTCACCGGTGAGCGCTTTCTTGAAGAATTTCCCGACACCGCCGCTGCCTTCGTACGAGAAGTCGACGTCACCCTGGTACGCGACCATCGCTCCCTGCCGGGCGAAGAAGTGGCCACCGGTTCCGGTCAAGTCCACCTTGAGCATTCGGGGATTCTGGAGCACGAAGGTGCCCGGTTCTCCATTGCGTTCCGCGTTCTTCATCAGGTCGCTGCGCATGCTGCGATCGTATCCGCCGCGTCAACGAACCCACTCCGGACCGGGCCCGCTGGCTTCCTCGAAGATCAGCCACGTCTTGGTCGCCTGCACACCTTCGAGGCTCTGCAACCGTTCGAGGACGACGTGACGCAATGCGCTGTTGTCCGGTGCGCGGACGAGGACGAGTACGTCGAAATCGCCACCCAGTAACGAGAAGTGCTCGACGAACGGCAGTGTCCGCAGCTGGGTGGAGATTCCCCGCCACGAGTCCTGCCTGATCGACAGGGCGATGAACGCGGAGGAGCCCAGACCTGCCTTGGAATGCGAGATGCGGGTGGTGAAACCTTCGATGATCCCGGCGTCCTGCAACCGTTCGATACGGACGTACGCGTGGGCGCGGGAGATGTGGGCCTTCTCCGCCAGCGCTCGCATCGAGATGCGGCTGTCGGCGACGAGTTCCTTGATGATGCGTCGGTCGATCGCGTCGAGTTCGTACGTGTCCGCTGTGCCTTCGGCCATCTGTCCATCCCTGCTGTGGTCGCTCACGCTCCGGTGAGACATTCTGCCCCCGACGGGCCGATTCTAGGCCATTTGTCTCTGATTTCGTCCGGTCGTTGTCGATAGGTCGTTCAGTTGCGAGCATTGACGAACACAATGCATCTGGAGGTAGACGTGACGCTCGTAGAGCCGCCCCTGGCGAGGCCGTATCGGAAGTTCCTTCCCGCCGACAGCGCGGTGCAGTATCTGGACTCGGCGGGCGAACTCACCGGGAGCGAGGCCCGGTACCCGAGGCCGAGCGATCACCGTCTGGTGGAGATGCACCGGAACATGGTGCTGGGCAGGCGCTTCGATCAGCAGGCGACGGCCCTGACCAAGCAGGGCAGGCTCGCGGTGTATCCGTCGTCGCGGGGTCAGGAGGCCTGCCAGATCGCGGCGGCGATGAGCCTGCGACCCGGCGACTGGATGTTCCCCACCTACCGCGACTCGGTGGCGCTCGCCGCCCGTGGCATCGACCCGGTCGAGATCCTCAGCATGCTCGCCGGCGACTGGCACTGCGGCTACGACCCGGCCCGGCACCGCAGTGCACCCCAGTGCACCCCGCTGGCCACCCAGTTGCTGCACGCCACCGGTGTGGCGTACGGCGAAAACCGCAGGGGCCGTGACACGGTCGCACTGGCCTTCTGCGGCGACGGCGCGACCAGTGAGGGCGACTTCCACGAGGCCCTCAACTTCGCCGCCGTGTTCAAGGCCCCGGTGGTGTTCCTGGTGCAGAACAACGGATTCGCGATCAGTGTGCCGCTCGCCCGGCAGAGCGCCGCACCCACGCTGGCGCACAAGGGCGTCGGCTACGGGATCGGCAGCGAGCAGGTCGACGGCAACGACCCGGTCGCCATGCTCGCCGTGATGGACGAGGCAGCGAACTTCATCCGGGCCGGCAACGGACCGGTCATCGTCGAGGCCCACACGTACCGGATCGACGCGCACACCAACGCCGACGACGCCACCCGCTATCGCGATTCGTCCGAGGTGGAGCAGTGGCTCGGACGCGACCCGCTGACCCGGCTGGAGAAGTACCTACGTGGGAAGGGCCTTCTCGACGACGCGTCCGCCGACGCCCTCACTGCCGAGGCCGACACCGCCGCCGCGACCCTGCGCGCCGGGATGAACGTCGACCGGCCCCACGACCCGCTCGATCTGTTCCGGCACGTCTTCGCCGAACCCACCCCACAGTTGCGCGAACAGCAGGCGCAGGTGCAGGCCGAACTGGCCGCCGAATCCGAGGAGCACTGAATCATGCCCACACTCACCATGGCTCAGGCCCTGAACACCGCACTACGCGACGCGCTCGCCGCAGACGAGAACGTCGTCGTCTTCGGTGAGGACGTCGGCACCCTCGGCGGCGTCTTCCGGGTCACCGACGGACTCACCCGCGACTTCGGCGACGACCGCTGCTTCGACACCCCGCTCGCCGAATCCGGCATCATCGGCTTCGCCATCGGCATGGCGATGGCCGGATTCAAGCCGGTCGTCGAAATGCAGTTCGACGCATTCGCGTACCCGGCGTTCGAGCAGATCGTCTCCCACGTCGCGAAGATCCGGAACCGCACCAAGGGCGCGCTGTCGGTGCCGCTCGTCATCCGGATCCCGTTCGCCGGCGGCATCGGCGGGGTCGAGCATCACTGCGATTCCAGTGAGGGCTACTACGCCCACACCCCGGGTCTGAAGGTGGTGGCCCCGTCCACCGTCGAGGACGCCTACACCCTGCTGCGGGCGGCGATCGACGACCCGGACCCGGTGATCTTCCTCGAGCCGAAACGGCTGTACTTCTCCCGCGCCGACGTCGATCTCGCGGTAGGCGCACCGCTCGGGCAGGCAGTGGTCCGGCGGGCCGGCCGGGACGCGACGCTCGTCGCCTACGGTCCGTCGGTAACCGTCGCGCTCGACTCCGCCGAGGCCGCCGCGGCGGAGGGTCACGACCTCGAGGTGATCGATCTGCGGTCGATCGTGCCGTTCGACGACGAGACGGTCATGGCGTCGGTCCGGAAGACCGGCCGGTGCATCGTCATTCAGGAGGCGCAGGGTTTCGCCGGTGTCGGCGCCGAGATCGCCGCCCGCGTCCAGGAACGCTGCTTCCATCACCTGCACGCCCCGGTGTTGCGGGTCAGCGGATTCGACATCCCGTACCCGGCGCCGAAACTCGAACGCCTGCACCTGCCGAACGTCGACCGCGTCCTCGACAGCGTCGACCGGTTGCAGTGGAACGACTCCGCCGACACCCGTTGGGCGGTGACAGCATGAGCAACCAGGTCTTCCTGCTCCCCGACCTCGGCGAGGGACTCACCGAGGCCGACATCGCCGAGTGGCGAGTCCGGGTCGGCGACACCGTCACCATCGACCAGGTGGTCGTCGAGGTCGAGACCGCCAAAGCTGCGGTCGAGGTGCCGATTCCCTTCGAGGGCACGGTGATCTCCCTGCACGGCGAAGAAGGCTCGACCCTCCACGTGGGCACACCCCTGATCACCGTCAGCGGAACCCCCGCCGCGCACGAGCAGTACCGCGAGGAGGAACGCGCCGGCTCAGGCAACGTCCTCATCGGATACGGCACCAGTGAGGACACCCGTCGGCGTCGGCGTCGTGTCGCCGCGAACCGTGAAGTCACGCAGGTCGACAAGGCCTCGGCGACGCGGGTCATCTCGCCGGTCGTCCGCAACCTCGCACGGCAGAACGACCTCGACCTGTCGCGGCTGCCGGGCAGCGGTCCCGGAGGGGTGATCAACCGCGCCGACGTCGAGCGGGCACTCGCCACGACACCCGAGGGCGACACCGGCGACGAGCAGCGGATACCGATCAAGGGCCTGCGCAAGGCGGTCGCCGACAAACTGTCGACGAGCCGCCGCGAAATTCCGGACGCGACGACGTGGGTGGACGTGGACGCCACCGATCTCCTCGCCGCCCGCCGCGCGATCAACACCGCACTGCCCGAGGACGACAAGGT
Organism: Rhodococcus sp. USK10; assembly: GCF_019378875.1. Lineage (NCBI taxonomy): Bacteria > Bacillati > Actinomycetota > Actinomycetes > Mycobacteriales > Nocardiaceae > Rhodococcus > Rhodococcus sp. USK10. The sequence continues at coordinate 3,715,581 of NZ_CP076048.1, read as the reverse complement.
CAGCCTGATGGCACTGCTCGCGCGCCTGGCCCTCGCGGCGCTGGCGAGCTACCCGGAACTGAACTCGACCGTCGACACCGACCGGGGCGAGATCGTCCAATACGGTCACGTCCATCTCGGCATCGCGGCGCAAACCCCGCGCGGTCTCGTCGTCCCGGTGATCGAGCGGGCCGACTCGCTCACCACCGTCGACCTCGCCCGGTACCTGCGGGACACCACGGCGCTGGCCCGGGAGGGAACACTCCCGCCGGCGCGGCTGACCGGGGGCACGTTCACCCTCAACAACTACGGCGTCTTCGGCGTGGACGGTTCGACCCCGATCATCAACCATCCCGAGGCCGCGATCCTCGGTGTCGGTCGGATCGTCGACAAACCGTGGGTCGTGGACGGGCAGTTGGCCGTTCGGAAGGTGACCCAGGTGTCACTGAGTTTCGATCACCGGGTGTGCGACGGCGGCGTCGCCGGCGGATTCCTGCGAGCGTTCGCCGACTACATCGAGAATCCGATCACCGTGCTGGGGAGGCTGTAAGTGACCGACACACACAGTGACGTCCTGATCCTCGGTGGTGGTTCCGGCGGCTACGCCTGCGCCTTCCGGGCCGCGCAACTCGGGCTGTCGGTCCGGCTGATCGAGGGGGACAAGATCGGCGGAACCTGCCTGCACCGGGGTTGCATCCCGACCAAGGCGCTGCTGCATTCCGCCGAGATCGCCGACGCCGCGCGGGCCGGTGCGGAGTTCGGTGTGCGAACGACGTTCGACGGCATCGACATCGACGCGGTGCACCGGTACAAGAACGGCACGGTCGATCGCTTGCACAAGGGGCTCCGGGGCCTGGTCGACCACCACAAGATCACCGTCGTGACCGGTCACGGAAAGTATCTCGGGAACAGGACGATCGAGGTAGGCGGCACCCGCTACACGGGAACGTCCGTGGTTCTCGCCACCGGCTCCTACGCCCGGACCGTTCCGTCCATCGAGCTCGGTGAGCGCATCGTCACCAGCGACGACGCCCTGAACCTCGGGCTCGTCCCGAAGAAGGCCATCGTCCTCGGCGGCGGCGTGATCGGTGTCGAGTTCGCCAGTGTCTGGGCGTCGTTCGGTGCGGACGTGACCATCGTCGAGGCACTCCCTCGCCTGGTCGCGGCGGAGGATCCGTGGTGCTCGACGCAACTCGAACGCGCGTTCCGCAAGCGCGGGATCTCCACTCGTACGGGCGTCACGGTCGCCGCGGCGAAGGAAACCGCGGACGGCGTCCTCGTCGAACTCGACGGCGGCGACACCCTCGAGGCGGACATCCTGCTGGTGGCGGTGGGGCGGGGGCCGCGCACCGGAGACTGCGGATTCGCCGAACACGGCATCACCCTCGACCGCGGGTTCGTCGTCACCGACGACCGGCTCCGCACCCCCGTCGACGGCGTGTATGCCGTCGGGGACATCGTGGCCGGACTTCAGTTGGCGCACCGCGGTTTCCAGCAGGGAATCTTCGTCGCCGAGCAGATCGCCGGGCTGGACCCCATTCCCGTGGCCGAGGATCTGATTCCGCGGGTGACGTACTCGCACCCGGAGGTCGCGTCCGTCGGCCTCACCGAGGACGCCGCCCGCGAACGGCACGGCGACGCGACGTCCGTGGTGTACGACCTCGCAGGCAACGGCAAGAGCCAGATCCTGCGAACGTCGGGCGGGATCAAGGTCGTCCGGGCCGGTGACACCGGCCCTGTGGTGGGTGTGCACATGGTCGGCGATCGCGTCGGCGAACTGATCGGCGAGGCCCAGCTGACCGTCGCCTGGGAGGCTCTGCCCACCGACGTGGCGCCGTTCGTCCACGCGCACCCCACGCAGAACGAGGCGCTGGGCGAGGCGATGCTCGCGCTGTCGGGGAAGCCGCTGCACACGCACGGCTGAGCGCGGCGTCGTCGATGCGCCACCACGCGATGCGGAACGGTGCCACTATCTGATGCGGAGCAGTTTCGCTCCCAGGTACACCGCCCAGCTACGGAGGAACTCGCATCATGGACTGGACCCTCGAAGTGGTCGTTCTGCCCGTCAGTGACATCGATCGATCCGTTGCGTTCTACCGCGACAAGCTCGGTTTTCATCTCGATCACGACACCACCAACGAGCACATGCACGTCGTTCAGCTGACGCCGACCGGTTCGGGGTGCTCGATCGTGATCGGCGACCTCCCGTCGCACACGGAGATGGCGCCGGGGTCGATGAGGGGGTTGCAGTTGGTGGTCGCCGACGCGAACGCGGCGCGGCAGGAGTTGCTCGACCGGGGCGTCGAGGTCAGTGAGATCACCGTGTTCGACGAGCGTGACGGGGGAACGTTCTTCGGTTTCGCCGATCCCGACGGCAATACGTGGGCGGTCCAGCAGATCAGGGCGCGGGCGGAGAAGCCGCTGATCCCGCTCGAGGCCCGCGGGCGGTTCGGCGAGGACGGCTGACGGTGCGCCTGCTCAGGTGAGCGGGCAGGCGTCGCGAGTGTCCGCGACGAGACGTTCCGCCAGGGTGAGAGCGGCGGTCAATTCGTCCGGTGTCGTGCCGAGCCGGCCGAGGACGGCGTGAGCGCGGGCGCTGAAATCGGCCGGTGCGTTCGGCAGGGCGCCGGCGGCGGCAACGGCGCCCTTCTCGCTGATGAGCCAGCGCCGGGCGTGCGCGTGCAGGGCGTGGGCGCACAGGCACACCGCGCGAAACAGGCACCCCGCCACGTACGTGGTGTCGGCGCGCGGGATTGCCTTGCGGGCCAGCACCGTCACGAACTCCGCCTCCCACAGCCCCCGCCGCACCAGGGCGTCGCGCAGCGCGTCCGGATAGTGCTGCATGTCGGCGCGGAACTCGCCGAGCTGTCCGGACGGATCGGCGAGGATCACCGCCGACGCGAGTTCGCCCGCGTACGCGAAGTCCGCGAATCCGAACGGGTGACCGGTCTGGGCGTGGAACCCGTACATACCCTGTTGCGCGTCCCGCCACACCGCGGCCACCCGGTCGAGGTCGCGGTACAGCCAGTCCACCGCCCGGCCGTCGTACGACAGCCACGCCCCGCCGTCCACCCACGGACCCCATTCGCCGGTGCGCGTCGCAGACGTCCCGGCGCCCGCCCACTCCTGCGCGAGCGCGGTCAGCCCGTCGGTGTCGAGCGCCCCGCGGTAGTAGACGCCGAGGTCGTAGTCGGATTCCGCCGTGTGCGTGCCGCGGGCGCGGCTGCCGCCGAGGGTGACACCGACGACGCCGTCGACGCGACACAACCGCTCGGCGAGGGGTCGCAGCACCGCATCCTGAAAATCCACACCCCACATCGTCCACCCCGGCCCGGCCCAGCGGATAAATTCGGATCATGCTCATCCTGGGAACGACCGTGATCGGGGCACGCGACGTCGACCGCGCAATCAGGTTCTGGACCGAGGCACTCGGACTGACCGCGCGCCCGGCGGTCGGCGACAACGACTTCACCAACCTGACGCGGCCCGACGGCCGACCGGTGCTCGCGATCCAGCAGAGCGAACACGACGCGGAATCCGAGCCACGGCTGCACCTCGACCTGCACGCCCGCGACAGCGAGGATCAGGCCGCCGAGATCGAACGACTCGTCGGTCTCGGCGCGCAGCGGGTGCCGTGGGACCGCTACCCGGAGGACTCGGACTTCGTGGTGCTGGCGGACACCGAGGGCAACCGGTTCTGCGTCATCGACAACTCGCGCGCGCCGGAGGAGTGCCGGCTCGACCTGTCCTGAGGCCGACGGGCTACGCCGCGCCCGCGTACTGGGCGGGCCGGGGCAGCATCGGCCGGCAGACGGCGCGCGGGATGCCGCACACTTCGAAGAAGTCGATGACGATCGATCGGACCTGCGCGGAGACGACCGCCGCGGAGAACCCGGCCGAGATCTCCTGCTGCGGCAGTGCGCGCGCGAACCGTTCGAGTTCGTCGCTGAGCTGGATTTCGTTGGGCTTCTTCGCAGGTGTCGTCGCGAGAATCATCAGCCGCATCCGGTCGGCGAGGTGCGCGAGCTCGGAGACGGCGCCCGCCAACTGCGGGTCCACCCGCTCGCCGTCGTACGTGGCGATCAGGGCCCGCCGCACCAGAACCCGGGTGTTGCGTGCGGCGTTGTCGATCGGGTCCGCGATCGACGCGAGCCGGCCGATGCGGCGACGTCCCCGCCAGTGAATCGGCGAGATCCGTGCCACCTCGGATCCGGAGCGGAGTTCGACGCGCATGCTGTCGATCATCGACTGCGTCGAACGGGCAAGTGCGAGAGCGTCCTCCAGCGCGGACACATCGCCGGCGGCCAGGCCCTTCGACGTCTGCCGGAGGGCCGCGGCGACGCTGTCCAGCACCGCGGCGGCGCACCGCCGTGTCCGTCGGACGGGGTCGGTGGGCAACACGGACAACGCCACCAGACTGAGCGCACCCCCGATCAACGCATCGACGACCCGATCGAACGGGTGCGCGGCGGTCGCGGACGCCATCGCCGCGACCAACGCCGCCGACGAACCCGACTGCAACACGATCACCGAACCACCGTCGAGGAGCACCGCCAGAGACATGGCCACCGCCACCACGAGGCAGATCTGCCACGGGCCGTTGCCGATGTACCGCACGACGACATCCGACACGATCGTTCCGATGGTGACGCCGGCGATGAGTTCACCGGCGCGGCGGCTGCGGGCGCCACGCGCGACGCTCAGGCACACGACCGCGGCCAGCGGGGCCAGCAACGGCTGCTCGTGACCGGCCACCTCGACCGACACCCACCACGCCGCCCCCGCGGTGACCGCCGTCTGCGCAATCGGCACCAGGTACCCCGCGAAACGAAGCAAAGCGGTGCGCAGCGACGGCCACGCGGTGGAGCCGGCACGTCGGAGGAGGCCGAGTATCGAGATGAGCTGGAGCACAGTGGTACAGCTTTCTGGACGATCACACGCGGGCAGGAGCACGTTCACCGCAGATCGTGTCCTGAAATTCTTACGCGCGTGTAAAAGTGGCCCCTTTCATTGCGCAGATCACGTTCTGCCACGGGTTTTGGGCGATGCAGGTCACAACGGGTGAACGCGGTTTGGAATCTTCGTGATTCAAACCACTCGCCGGGGTCGTGAGCATCCGTACGATTCCCCCACATGTGCGGGGAAATCCTTTCTCCGTGAGTGAAGGGATTGCGCGCGTGCCCGAAGTGGGAAGTAACGGAACCGGTGGTGTCGACGGTCAGCAGCAGATCCCGCCGGGCGCGCGAGGGTACGACGGATTCGGCGGACACATCGGGCGGACGAGTGCGGAGTCGACGCCGTGGTGGAAGCCGGAGACGAAGGCCCCGGCCGGCGCGCCGAACATCGTGGTGATCCTCATCGACGACATGGGCTACTCGGACATCGGACCGTTCGGCTCCGAGATCGACACCCCCAACCTCAACCGGCTCGCCGACAGCGGCTACCGGTTGTCGAATTATCACACCACCTCGGTCTGCTCGCCGGCCCGCGCTGCGCTGCTCACCGGGCTGAACCCGCACCGCGCCGGATACGGCAGCGTCGCGAACTTCGACCCCGGCTTCCCCGGGCTGCGGATGGAACTGGCCGACGACGCGCTGAGCCTCGCCGAGATCCTCCGCGCGAACGGGTACGCCACGCACGCGGTGGGGAAGTGGCATCTCGCGCGCGACACCAACCTCGCGCCGGGGCGCACCCGCGACTCCTGGCCGCTGCAACGCGGCTTCGACAGCTACTACGGGTCGCTCGAAGGGCTGAATTCGTTCTACTACCCGAACGAGTTGATCTGCGACAATTCGGTGGTCGACGTCGAGGAGTACCCGTCGGACTACTACGTCACCGACGACATCACCGACAAGGCCGTCGCCCGCATCAAGAGCCTGCGCGCACACGACGCCGACAAGCCGTTCTTCCTGTACTTCTCGCACATCGCCATGCACGGGCCTCACCAGGCCAAGCCCGAAGACCTCGCGAAGTACCGAGGCCGCTACGCCGAGGGCTGGGACGCCGTGCGACGCAACCGGTTCGATGCCCAGGTCGAGGCCGGCTTCTTCCCTCCCGGAACGCCGATCGCCGAGCGGAACACCGAACCCGGCTACGACGCCCCGCCGTGGGACGAGCTCACCGAAGAGGAGCAGTTGCGGTTCGCCCGGTACCAGGAGGTCTACGCCGCCATGGTCGACAGCATCGACCAGAGCGTGGGCCGGGTCCTCGACACCCTCGACGAACTCGGCGAAACCGACAACACCATCATCGTGTTCACCTCCGACAACGGCGGCACCGCCGAAGGTGGTGCGGCGGGAACCCGTTCGTACTTCAGTCAATTCGTGCACGGGCCGGTGCCGTCCGACTGGGTGCGCGACGTCCCGCACGACGAGGAACTGATCGGCTCGGAGAAGATCGGCGTCCACTACCCGCGCGGGTGGGGTCAGGCCTCGAACACGCCGTTCCGGTTCTACAAGGGGCAGACGTTCGCCGGCGGTGTCCGGGTGCCGTTCCTGCTGTCCTGGCCTGCCGGGCTCCGGCGCGCCGACGGCGACACCGGGCTGCGCAAGCACTACTCGTACGTCACCGACATCACCCCGACCCTCCTGGACCTCGCCGGACTCGAGACGCCGACCCATCGGAACGGGCTTCCCGCGCAGGAGCGGGACGGCGTCAGCATCGCCGAGGTCCTGCGCGACGCCACGCAGCCGACCCCGCACACGGAGCAGTACGCCGAGTTCGGCGGTCACCGCGGGTTCTACCGGGACGGCTGGAAACTGCTGTCGCTGCAGACGGATCCGACCCGGGTCGACGATCCGCAGTGGCAACTGTTCGACGTCGAATCCGACCCCGCCGAGACCACGGACGTCGCACGCCTCTTCCCCGAGAAGGTGCAGGAACTGGCCGAGGCATGGGATCGCGCGGCCTGGCGCAACACCGTGTTCCCGATCCTCAACGACCGCAAGGCCGTGCAGCGCCGGCCCGACGAGCGCCGGCTCGCGGAACCGGTGAAGATCCTCGCGGGCACACCCACGCTGGAACGCTATCGGTCCAGTGTGCTGATCCAGTACCGCGACTTCACCATCGACGTCGCCACCCACGAGATCGCCGCAGGCGACGAGGGAGTGCTCGTCGCGCACGGCGATCCGCACGGCGGTTATGTGCTCTACGTCGAGGACGGCCGGATCGTGTTCGCGGTCAACAGCTACGGCCGTGTCGCACACACGTCGGCACCCCTGGGCGAGGGTGTTGTCGGTGTGCAGGTGCGGGCCGAGGCCACCGAATCCGTCCGGTGGAACTTCACCGTCGCCCTCACCGATGCGGCCGGGGTGAGCGCCGACGTCGCCACTCTCGACAACCAGTTCCAGCTCGTCGGCATGGCGCCGTGGACCGGGATCTCGGTGGGCGTCGACGCCCGGGGGCCGGTGATATGGGATCTGCGGGAACGGCGCGGGACGTTCCGGTTCACCGGCCGACTGCGGTCGGTCACCTACACCCCCGGACCGGTGCGGGTACCCGAACCGGTCATCCAGGAGGTCGAGGAGCTGGCCGAGGCAATGGCCGACTGACGGTCAGCTGTCGCCGCCGGAATCCTTCTTGCCGTCGGAGTTCCGGCGCCAGTGGGTGAAGCGTTCCTTGATGTCCGCCGCGACGTCGCCGACACCATTGCCGACGGCGTCGACGGTGGTGCCCAGTCCGCTGCCGATCTCGCGGAGCATCCGGATCAGCGGGTCGTTGGAGGCGTCGAAATTCTGCTTGTACGTTTTCGCGGCCTTGCGGAACTCTTCGCTGATCTTGGCGTCGTCGTCCTCGTGCCGGCGCGGGTACTCCCCGCGCAGGATCGCCGCGTAGGCGCCGCTGTCCACCCACTTCTTCAACTCCGCCGCCCGCAGCACCGAGAACGGGTGGGCGAGCAGTTCGATGTTGAGGAGCTTGAGGACGCCGTCGCGGAGGTCCCCGCTGGCGTCGTACTCCGCGGCCTGGGCCAGGAAGGCGTCGGTGTCGATCTCACTCACCCGGGAACCGCCGGCCAGTTTCAGTTGCACGCGGAGGGCGGTGTGGACGTCCTGCCCACAGAGCAATCCGGCACGGTCGCCGGACAGTTCGGACTTGCGCTGCCATTCCATGAGCGCGGCGATGATCGCCCGCAATGCCCACCCGCCGATGGGCATCCAGCCGATGGTCCCGGCCAGCCGCATCAGGTGCATGAGGATCGTGCGATACACCGCGTGCCCGGACAGCGCGTGACCGAGTTCGTGACCGATGACGAACCGCTGCTCTTCGTAATTCATCACGTCGAGCAACCCGGTGGTGACCACGATGAACGGCCGGTCCATGCCGATGGTGAACGCATTCACCACCGGGGTCTGCAGCACGAACAGCTCAGGGGTTTCGTCGGCGCCGAGGATCCGCACGCAGTCGCTGCGGAGGTCGTGGAGATCGCTGAACTGCCGCTCGTCGACGCGCACCGACGTGGCCAGGTACATCAGCCGGTGCTGACGCTCCTGCAGCAGACCCGAGATGGTCCGGAAGACGGTGTCGAACCCCTTCAGCGTGCGCAGGGTGACGAGCGCCGCCCGGTCCGCGGGGTGCTCCCACGCACGCGAACTGATGTCCGGGAACGCCGTGCGAACGCGGTCTGGTGTGGTGGTCAAAATCGATCCCCCTGAGTTGGTGTGCGCGGTGAACAGCCCTTCCGGTCAGGGTAGCGCCGGGCGGTAGCGACGGCGGTCGTGCTGGGCATTTTGCCAACCGTCGACCGCGGCGTCCGCTCCGTGAATGCGCAGGATGCTCGAGTTTGTCCACCGGTATTGCTCAAAGTGCGTTCCGATGTTCGACTGTTGGGAGAGATCTGCACACGAGACCTCGACGATGCGGTGAGGACGGTTCCCACAGGTCCGCCTGCCCGTCACCGCCGATCCGCCTCGCTCACGAACTGGGCCGAGGAGGATCGGATTCGGTGCCAGGAACTCACAGGCAAGGACGACACCATGAACGACGCCCGCACGATCGATGCCCACACGAACGAACTCGCCCCGCGCTCGATCACTCCGGAAGCACTCGTGGAAATCGAGCAGCGGGTGTTGTGGCTGGCGACGTCGATGATCCATCACGCCAACCGGATTCGGCCGAATCCGACGGGGTTGAAGGTGGGTGGTCATCAGGCGTCGTGTGCGTCGATGGTGTCGATCATGACGTCGTTGTGGTTCGAGCAGTTGCGGCCGGGGGATCGGGTGTCGGTGAAGCCGCATGCGTCTCCGGTGCTGCACTCCATCAATTACCTGCTGGGGGCGTTGGACGAGAAGTATCTGACGACGTTGCGGGAGTTCGGCGGCCTGCAGTCCTACCCGTCGCGGGCGAAAGATCCGGATCCGGTGGACTATTCGACCGGCTCGGTTGGGATCGGTGCGACCGCCCCGATCTGGGGTGCGATCGCCCGCCGGTATGTGAACACTCAGATCGGCTCGGCGGGGACGGGCCGGCAGTACTCGCTGGTCGGGGATGCGGAGTTGGACGAGGGGGCGGTGTGGGAGGCGATACTCGACACCTCCGTTGCCGAGCTCGGGGAGATCGTGTGGATCGTCGACCTGAACCGGCAGTCACTGGACCGGGTGGTCCCGAACATCGCGGCCGGCCGGCTCGAGGCCATGTTCTCCGCCGCCGGTTGGCAGGTGCTCACCGTGAAGTTCGGGACCCTGCTGGAGTCGCTGTTCACCCGGGCGGGTGGTCCGTCGCTGCGGACCCGGATCCTGGACATGCCCAACCCCGAATACCAGCGGCTGCTGCGCTGCGGCGCCGAGGAGCTGCGTCGTCGTTTGCCCGGCGACGGCCCCGACGCCGCGGCGATCACCTCGCTGATCGCCGAGTTGGATGACGCCACCCTGCTGCGGGCGATCAGGAATCTGGGTGGGCACGACCTCGACGCCCTCCGGGCTGCGTATGCGCGGATCGACGACACCCGGCCGACCGTGATCATCGCGTACACCATCAAGGGCCGCGGCCTGCCCACGCAGGGGCATCCGCAGAACCATTCGTCGTTGCTGACCGTCGAGCAGTACAAGCAACTCGCGGCCGAACTGGGGATGGATCCGGCGCATCCGTGGGCGCGGTTCGCGGCCGATAGTGTGCCCGGTCAGGTGTGCCGCGCCACCGCGGAGACGTTGACGCGCAAGAAGGTCGAACTCGCCACCCCGCCCGCCGTCCCCGCCGACATCGGTCGTACCCCGTCCGGGACGTCGACCACCCAGGCCGCGCTGGGCCGGGCGTTGCTGGATCTGTCGCGTCAGGCCCCGGACGCCGCGAAGCGGGTGGTCACGGTCAGCCCGGACGTGTCGTCGACGACGAACCTGGCGGGCTGGCTGAACAAGGTCGGGGTGTGGTCGCCGAACGAGCGCCGCAACTGGTTCGACGACGACGCCGAGACGATCATGCACTGGCGGGAAAAGCCCACCGGGCAGCACATGGAACTGGGGATCGCCGAAACCAACCTGGTCGGGTTGATGGGTGAGCTGGGAGCGACGTGGAGTCGGTGGGGACAGCCGCTTTTCCCGATCGGGGTGATGTACGACCCGTTCGTCGAACGGGCCCTCGAGCCGTGGTCGTACGGGATCTACGCGGGCGGGCAGTCGATCCTGGTCGGCACTCCCTCCGGCGTCACCCTTGCCGCGGAGGGTGGGGCGCATCAGTCGATCAAGACGCCGTCGATCGGGCTGGAGCAGCCCGGATGTGTGAGTTTCGAGCCGGCGTTCGCGATCGACACCGAATGGACTTTGCTCGACAGTATTTCCCGGTTGGGTCGGCCGGATGGGTCGTCGTCGTATCTACGGCTGTCGACGCGCCCGGTGGATCAGACCCTCGCCGCGGTGCCCACGGATCCGGCGGCGCGGGAGCGTCGTCGCCGGCAGGTCGTCGCGGGGGCGTACACGTTGCGGCGCACCGAGCGGCCGGTGGTGACGTTGGTGGGGATGGGGGCGGTGATCACCGAAACCCTCGCCGCGGCCGACCGGTTGGCGGAGCAGGGGATCGCCGCGGATGTGGTGTGTGTGACCAGTGCGGGGTTGTTGTTCGAGGCGGTGCAGGCGCGGCGTGGACTGGCTGAGGGTTCGTCGTGGATCCTGGATCAGGTGTTCCCCGCCGACCGGGCGGCGCCGATGGTGACGGTCCTGGACGGGCACCCGCACACTTTGGCGTTCCTGACCGGCATCAACCGGGTGGCCGGTGCCGCGCTCGGGGTCAGCAGGTTCGGTCAGGTCGGCTCCCTCGACGAGGTGTACCGGTATCACGGCATCGACACCGACAGCATCGTCCGCGCCGCCCTCGACCTGACCGACTGAAAGCTACCGTGTCCGTCATGGATTCACGGTGCGCGTGGGACGATGACCCGGTCGTGGCGGCGTGGGCAGGGTTGCCCCGGTTGGAATCAGGCCTGACCGCGGATGCGTGCGTCGTCGGACTCGGCGGTTCCGGTCTCGCCGCTGTCGAGGAACTGACAGCCCGCGGGCTCACCGTCGTCGGCCTCGATTCCGGTCGCGTTGCCTCGGGCGCGGCCGGACGGAACGGCGGATTCCTGCTGGGTGGTCCGGCGGCGTTCCTGCATTCGTCGGTCGCCGCGTGGGGTGCGGCGTCGGTGGACCTGTACCGGGCGACGCTCGCCGAACTCGACCACCTCGCCGACGTGCTGGGTACGGACGTGATCACGCGAACCGGGTCGATTCGACTGGCCGGACTTCCCGGCGATCCCGTCGGCGACGCCGAAGCCGCCGAGCGGGCGGCCGAACTGGAGGATTGCCACGAGCTCGCACAGACGTTGCGGGACAACGCCATCGCCGTCGAAACCTACGACGGGGAGCTGGGGCGGGGGATATTCCTGCCCGACGACGCGGCGACGAATCCGTCGCGCCGAGCATTGGGTCTCGCGTCGATACTGCGGAATTCGGCCGGCCTGTACGAGCATTCGCGGGTGACCTCGCTCGAACCGGAGGTCGTGCACACCCTGCACGGCACGGTCAGCGCACCGGTGATTCTGGTGGCCGTGGACGGGAAACTCGAGCAGGTACTTCCGGAGCTGGCCGGCCGAGTCCGCACCGCGCGACTGCAGATGCTCGGCACTGCACCCGGACTGCCGCCGCGGCTGCCGTGCCCGGTGTACGGGCGGTGGGGCTACGACTACGCGCAGCAATCCGCCGACGGCCGATTGCTGGTCGGCGGCGGCCGCGACCTGTTCGCCGACGAGGAGTGGACGTCCGACACGGAGCCGACCCGACCGGTGCAGTCCCACATCGAGAGGGTGGCCGGTCGGATGGCCGGGCGGCCGGTGTCGGTGACGCGGAGATGGGCGGCGTCCGTCGGCTTCACTCCCGACGGTCGCCCCCTGTGCTGCGAGGTGCGGCCCGGCGTCTTCGCGGTCGGCGGGTACAACGGGACCGGCAATCTGGTGGGGCCCGTCGCCGCCCGGGCCGCGGTCGCACTGGCGCTGGACGGAATCGCGCCGCCGAGCTATCTGGTTGCGTCGGTGGCCGACTGAACGCCGACGTGGAGGAAGAGTTCGACACCCTCACCGCGACCTACACCGACGCGTCCCGCTAGCGGCGTGAGACGGCGACCATCGCTGCTCCGGGTGAAATGCCGGCGCGAATTCCGATCGCACCGGCCTCGCCGCGGTTGGTGACGTCGAGTTTCTGCAGCACGCTGGCGACGTGGAACTTGATCGTGCTCTCGCTGATGCCCAGTTCGGAGGCGATGGCCTTGTTGCGTTTGCCGACCGTCAGGTGCGCGAGGACCTCGAGTTCCCGGGGATTGAGGGTGGACAACAGGTGCTCGTCCGGGCGAGCGGCCGGGGGATCCAGCGGAATCACGAGCGACACCCGACTACCCCACCCGGCGATGCTCTCGATGTCGACGCGCCCGCGCAGGGTGTGTAGTCGCCCGGCCAATTGCCTGGTGAGGGCGCTGCCGTCGATCGCTCCGGAGCCCTGATCTCGGACCTCGAGCAGCACGTTGTCGCCGTCGCAGTCCCACGCGACCCGCAGCCGGGCCAGCACCGGTTGCGCCCCGAACGCCAGGACGATGGTGCGGACCATCGCCCTGGCCGCATGCGCGATCTCACCCGGAAGCGGTCGCCCGTCCGCCGGGGGTTCGACGTAGTCGATCTCGACCTCGCAATGCCGCAGCAGCGGACGTAGTTCCCCCTGTAGCCGGGCGAACGCTGTGGTGACCGCCTCCTCGGAGAGGGCGCGGTCGGCATCGCCCGCCGATCGCAGCGCGATCAACGCCGCCGACGCCGTCTCGCTGGCGGTGATCCGGGAGCGGCGATCGTCGAGGTCGTTCGATCGCAGTGTCCCCAGGATCGAGGACAGGGTGGCGTCGTGAATCTCGGTGAGTTCGGCGATGGTGCGGGCCCGTTCACTGGACGCGGCGCGGGACTCGGCGAGGTAGTCGGGGCTGGCCTGGGCGACCTGCTGACGGATCGAGGTGGCGACGATCCCGAACAGCGCCACGATCAGGTCCGGGTCGGGCGGTTCGGGTTGGACCCGCTTGGGTACGACGACCAGCAGGGTGTCGGTGGCATCGCGCACCACCCAGAGCGGGCGCCGGGCCCCTCCGAGAATCTGGACCCCGTCGACAACCGTGCCGAGGTCGGCCGACTTCTTCAGGGCGTCGAGTTCGTCGATGGTGACGCGGTCGACGATCTCCCGGTTCCCGGCGACCTTCCGTGGTCGCCCGGTGCATTCACACGTGAAGATCACCAGCGCGTCATGCGACCACAGTGAGGTCAGATACCGGGAGAAGCGCGTCGCGATGTCCGGCAGCGGGCCCGCGATCACGGCGCGCATGTCCGCCCACGACTGCGCTTGCTTCCGATCGGTGTCCTCGACGCTTACCACGGCATCCACCGTAGGACCGATCGGTGTGCGGCGGCACTGGCCATCCGGCCAGCGCGCACTCGTCGAGCGACCGGGTGCCGTCGGGGTGCGGGCTCGGCAATCTTGTCTCCACGACCGGACCCGCTATACCGAGGAGGATCATGACCGTCACCATCGAAGACACTCGAACACGGTTCGACGATGGGCGTCGCATCGTGCTGGACGAGAACGAACGGCTGCTCAATTCCGTTGCCGCCGAACAGTGGGACCGTGCCGGCGCGTTGATCACCTCCGCCCGCGCGGTGTTCGTGATCGGCAACGGCCGCAGCGGCCTGGCCGTGCAGATGGCCGCGATGCGACTGATGCACCTCGGCCTGCGCGTCCACGTGGCCGGTGAGGTCACCGCCCCTGCCGTCGGATCGGGCGACGTCCTGATCGCGGTGTCGGGGTCCGGGACCACCGCCTCGGTCGTCGGCGCCGCCGACACCGCCCGGAAGGTCGGCGCCTCCGTCGTCGCGGTCACCACCGCCGCCGAGTCGCCGCTCGCTCAGCGGGCCGACGAGATCCTCGTGCTCCCCGCGGCCGACAAACAGGACCACAGCGCCGCCATCACCGCGCAGTACGCGGGCAGCCTGTTCGAGCAGTCCGTCCTCCTCGCCTTCGACGCGCTGTTCCAGGCGCTGTGGGCGCACGCGGACCAGACCGCCGAACGGCTGTGGGAACGCCACGCCAACATCGGCTGAACCAGCACCACCCTCTGAACCCCCAAAGTAAGAAACAGGAGAAATACATGACGAAGCTGCAGGTAGCAGTCGACCTTCTCACCACCGCGGACGCACTGGCACTGACCAACAAGGTGGCCCCGTACGTCGACATCATCGAGTTGGGCACGCCGCTGATCAAGAGCGCCGGCCTCGGTGTGATCAGCGCCGTGAAGGCTGCGCACCCCGACAAGGAGGTCTTTGCGGACCTCAAGACCGCCGACGCGGGCTTCCTCGAGGCCGACCTCGCGTTCGAAGCCGGCGCCGACCTGGTCACCGTCCTCGGTGCCGCCGGTGACGCCACCATCAAGGGTGCCGTCGAGGCCGGTGAGAAGCACGGCAAGAAGGTCGTCGCCGACCTGATCGGTGTCGAGAACCGTGTCGAGCGGGCCCGCGAGATCGCCAAGCTCGGTGTCGCGTTCGTCGAGATCCACGCCGGACTCGACGAGCAGGCCCAGCCCGGGTACTCGATCCAGACCCTGCTCGACGACGGCAAGATCGCCGGCGTGCCGTTCTCGATCGCCGGGGGCGTGAAGGTCGACACCATCAAGGCCGTCCGTGATTCCGGTGCGGACGTCGCCGTCGCCGGTGGCGCCATCTACAGCGCTGCCGACCCCGCCGCTGCAGCGAAGGCCCTCAAGGACGCACTCACCAAGTAGCCTTCCGGCGCCCGAAATACCCTGAGCAGGATCGCTGCTCAGGGTGTTTCGCGTGTCCGGGAACTACCGGAGACAGGTGAGCGGCAAAGCGTGCCGGGGCACACTTTGCCACTCACGTGGGGCGACCACCGCGCTGAAAACTAGAGCGTGCGCCACACCCGGCCGGAGCGGCTCAGGATGTCGTCGGCGGAAGCGGGGCCCGAGGTGCCTGCCGGGTAGGTGTCCGGCCGGCCGGCCGTGGCCCAATGCTGCAGGAGGGGGTCGATGATCCGCCAGGAGTGCTCGACCTCCGCGCGGCGGGGGAACAATGTCCCGTCCCCGCGGAGGACGTCACCGATCAGCCGCTCGTACGCCTCCGGCGCCGGGTCGAACACCGACCGGAAGTCCATGCCCAAGCTCACCGGCTGGATCTGCATGCCACCGCCCGGGCGCTTGGCGCCGATGTGCAATTCGATCCCGTCGTCGGGTTGGACGCGGAAGACGAGGACGTTCGAGACCCCGGCGGCGCGGGCCGCGGGCGACCCGTGAGCGGGCGGCGTGAACGTGACCGCGATCTCGGTGGTCCTGCGGGCCAGCCGTTTTCCGGTGCGAATGTAGAACGGCACTCCCGCCCAGCGGCGAGTGGTGATCCCGACGGTCAGGGCGGCGAAGGTCTCGGTCGACGAGTCGGCAGGGAACCCGTCCTCCTCCGTCAGGCCGGGGAGCCGAACGTCGTCGTCGATGCCGGGCCCGTACTGGCCGCGGGCCGACGTCTGATCCAGGGGTCCGAGTAGTTCGGTGGCGGAAAGGATCTTGACCTTCTCGGCGGCGATGCTGTCGGCGTCGAAGCCGACAGGTTCCTCCATGGCGATCAGCGCCAGCAACTGGAGTAGGTGGTTCTGGATGACGTCGCGGGCGGCGCCGACGCCGTCGTAATAGCCGGCCCGTCCGGTCACCCCGACACTCTCGGCCATCGTGATCTGCACGTGGTCGATGTGCCGGTTGTTCCATAGCGGTTCGAACATCCCGTTCGCGAACCGCAGCGCGAGGATGTTCTGTACCGTTTCCTTGCCCAGATAGTGGTCGATCCGGTAGATCGACGACGGCGGAAAGTATTGGGCCAGTAAGACCTCGAGCGTCCGGGAGCTCGGCAGGTCGTGCCCGAACGGCTTCTCGACCACCACCCGTCGCCACCCGCGTGCGGGCCGATTCAACCCGACGACCGCGAGCTGGCCGCACACGGTGGCGAAAGCGGACGGCGGGACCGACAGGTAGAAGACGTAATTGTCCGGCTTGCCGCGGCGCTGATCGAGGACGGCCAACAGCGAAGCCAGCTGCGTGAACCCGCCCGGATCGTCGAACGACCCCTCGACCAGGTGGATGCGCTGCGTCAGGGCCTGCCAGACCGCGGGGTCGAACGGCCGCCGGGCGTGAGCGATCACCGACTCCCGCAACACCGGCTCGCTGTTCGCGGCGTCGCGGGCGAATCCGACGAGATCGAACCCCGCGGGTAGCTGACCACCATGAGCGAGATCGTAGATTGCGGGAACCAGTTTCTTGCGGGCCAGATCACCGGTGATGCCGAAGATCACCAGCGAAGACAAGTCGGCCACCGGGCCGATGTCACCGATCACCAGTTCCCCGCCGACGCGGCCACCGACCTCGCTCGAGAGCGGGACGCTCTGCTGCACTTCAGACACGGTCACTTCTGCTGCACTCCGTACATTCGCTCCTCGACAGGCGCATTCAGACAATGCGTCGGCTATCAGTGTCGGAGCGGCGAGCGGCGAATGCACTTGGCCGGGTGACCAGTAGCGGCTCCCCATCCGGTCAGGTGAACCAGGCGTCGCGCGGCACTACACATAGAGCAGGTACTCGACGGATCGACGGCGAAAGTGAAACTGTGACGATGAAACTCGGTGTGGTAGGGCTCGGTCGGATGGGATCGAACATGCGCGAACGTCTGCGTGAGAAGGGGCACGACGTCCTCGGCTACGATCCGAATCCCGACGTCAGCGACGTCCGCAGCCTCGAGGCCCTCGTCGAGGCCCTTCCCACACCCCGGGCGGTGTGGGTGATGGTGCCCGCGGGCGCGCCCACCCGCCAGGTGATCGAGCAACTCTCCCGGCTCCTCGCCCCCGGCGACGTGGTCGTCGACGGCGGCAACTCCCGGTTCACCGACGACAAGGTGAACGCAGCCCTGCTCGCCGAACACGACGTCCGCTACGTCGACTGCGGAGTCTCCGGCGGCGTCTGGGGACGTCAGAACGGGTACGCGCTCATGGCTGGTGGCCACGAGGACGACATCACAAGGCTGCTACCGATTTTCGACGCCCTCCGTCCCGAAGGAGACCGTGCGGACTCGTTCGTCCACGCCGGCGGCATCGGAGCCGGGCACTACGCGAAGATGGTGCACAACGGGATCGAATACGGGCTCATGCAGGCGTACGCCGAAGGCTACGAACTCCTCGCGGCCGAGGAATCCATCGCCGACGTCCCGGCGGTGCTACGGGCCTGGTCGCAGGGCACCGTGGTGCGTTCCTGGCTGCTCGACCTTCTGGTGCAGGCCCTCTCCGACGACCCGGACCTGGCCGCGATCTCCGGCTACACCGAGGACTCCGGAGAAGGCCGGTGGACGGTCGAGGAAGCGATCGCCCACGCCGTCCCCGCCCCCGTGATCTCCGCGGCACTGTTCGCCCGGTTCGCGTCCCGTCAGGACGACTCCCCGGCGATGAAGGCGGTCTCCGCGCTGCGCCGGCAGTTCGGTGGACACGCCGTCCGCAGCGCCGAGCCTGTCGAGGTCGCGTAACCCGTGACCGCGACGTCCGTATCACCGAGCATCACAGCGTTTCTCGAATGGCAGCGCCTGCAGGACCACTACGGTGACATCGCCTCGGTGCATCTGAGGGAATTGTTCGGCGCCGACCCCCGGCGTGGCAGGGATCTGACGGTCACCGCCGGTGATCTGTTCATCGACTACAGCATGAGCCGCATCGACCGCGACACGCTGCCGCTGCTCGTCGCGCTGGCCCGTGCCGCCGGCCTCGAGGACCACCGCGACTGCATGCTTCGCGGAAACCCGGTCAACACCACGGAGAACCGGCCTGCCCTGCACACCGCGTTGCGGCTGCCCCCATCTGCGGAACTGTCTGTGGATGGGCGCGACGTCGTCGCCGACGTGCATCGCGTGCTCGACCGGATGGCCGGCTTCACCGACCGCGTGCGCAGCGGCCGGTGGCGGGGCGCCACCGGCCGGCGCATCACCACCGTCGTCAACATCGGAATCGGCGGCTCCGACCTCGGCCCGCGGATGGTGTGCCAGGCGCTGCGCCCCTACTTCCACCCCGATCTGTCGGTGCGGTTCGTCTCCAACGTCGATCCGGCAGACCTGCTGGCTGCCCTCGACGGCCTCGACCCCGCGGCCACCCTGTTCGTCGTCGCGTCGAAGACCTTCACGACGATCGAGACCCTCACCAATGCCACTGCGGCCCGGTCCTGGGTCACCGGCGCGCTCGGGGAGGATGCGGTCGACCGGCATTTCGTCGCCGTGTCCACTAACGCGGCGAAGGTGGCCGAGTTCGGCATCGACCCGGCCAACATGTTCGAGTTCTGGGACTGGGTCGGTGGCCGCTACTCGATCGGCTCGGCGATCGGCCTGCCGGTGATGCTCGCGATCGGACGAGGTGCGTTCGGCGACTTCCTCGCCGGCATGCACACCGTGGACCGGCATTTCGCGACGACGCCGCTCGAGTCGAACGCACCGGTCGTGCTCGCTCTGCTGAGCTTCTGGTATTCGAACTTCTTCGACGCCGAGACCCGGGCCGTCCTGCCCTACGCCAACGACCTCGCAGCCCTGCCCGCGTATCTGCAGCAACTCGCGATGGAATCGAACGGCAAGTCTGTGCAGCTGAACGGGACGCCGACCGACGTCTCCACCGGGGCGATCTGGTGGGGTGAGCCCGGCACCAACGGGCAGCACGCCTTCTACCAGCTCCTGCACCAGGGCACCCGCCTGGTCCCGGTCGACTTCCTCGGATTCGCCGAACCGGCCGCCGATCTGCCACTGAGCGACGGCAGCGGCAGCATGCACGACGTCCTGGTCAGCAATCTGCTCGCCCAGCGCAGAGTGCTCGCATTCGGCCGTACTCCTGCGGTTCTCGCCGCCGACGGGGTCCGCGAAGACTTGATTCCCCACAAGGTGATGGCGGGGAACCGTCCGTCGACCACAATTCTCGCCCCTGAGCTGAGCCCCTGCGTGCTCGGCCAGCTGATCGCGCTCTACGAGCACCAGGTCTTCACCGAAGGTGTGCTGTCCAACATCAATTCGTTCGACCAGTGGGGCGTCGAACTCGGCAAGGATCAAGCCCTGCAACTACACCGGGCAGTCGGTGGGGACGGGGTCGCCGAGGGCGTGGACAGTTCCACCGAATCGATCGTGCAGTGGTACCGGGCAATCCGCGACGGTTCCCCGCAAACGCGATCGATGGCGCTCTGAAGAGTGTCAGCGCATCATCTCGCTCCGGATGGCGTCCTGGACCTTTCCCCGAGTCGCAGCGATGCTGCCCGCCATCGCGGCGAGATCTGTGCCCCGGTTGAACGACTCGGTGTGTTGCGAGAGCTCCTCGAGTTGTCGCAACACGTCCGGGCCGGCGACGACCTTCGCCTGGCTGAGCAGGCCGTCCAATTCCTCGGTGCCGATCTCCTCCATCTCGGCAGCGGGATTCGGTGCCCCCGAGTGTGCTTGTGCTGCGAGGCGGGCCGTCGCTCTCAGCAGTTCGGCATAGATGGCGAGCCGCAGCTTCATGAGCTGGTCTTTCCGCGCATTCTTGCTGCGTAGTCGTTCCGCGATCCACGGTGAGACGGCCGTGCCGATTATCCCGGCGATGCCCATCCACATGATCGGATTCACGATCCGTCCCTCCATCAGTCGTGCAGAATGCGGAACGCTCCCGCTCAGTTCTCGTTGTCGCCGAAGATGGCCTTGGCTTCGAGGTATTCGGCGAGGCCGAATTTGCCGAACTCGCGGCCGTTGCCTGAATGTTTGTAGCCGCCGAAGGGCGCATCGAACGCCAGTGGCGCCCCGTTGAGGTGGACCATTCCCGTCCGCAGCTTCCGGGCGACGCTCCGCGCGCGCTGTGGGTCGCGCGAGGAGACCATGCCGGAGAGTCCGTACGTGGTGTCGTTCGCGATGCGGATTGCGTCGGCCTCGTCCTCGTAGCCGATCAACATCATGACGGGACCGAAGATCTCCTCTCGCGCTATCGTCATGTCGTTGGTGACGTTCGCAAAGACGGTGGGCCGGACGAAGTATCCGGCGGAGAGTCCGTCCGGGCGGCCGACACCGCCTGCGACGAGCGTTGCGCCCTCGTCGACGCCCGTCTGGATCAGACGCTGAACCTTGTCGAACTGTGCCTGTGAGACAAGGGGGCCCACCGTCGTTCCGTCGGCGTCGGGAGGCCCGACGACGATCTTCTCGGCAGCCCCCTTCGCGATCGCGCAGGCTTCGTCCATGCGGTCCGACGGGACCAGGATGCGAGAGCCCGCGTTACAGGACTGGCCCGCATTGACGACCACACCCATCACGTCCCGGGTGATGACTTCGTCGAAGTCCGCGTCGACCAGCACGATGTTCGCCGACTTGCCGCCGAGTTCCTGCGCGACGCGTTTCACGGTCGGCGCAGCATTCCGCGCGACCTCGACACCGGCACGGGTCGATCCGGTGAACGACACCATGTCGACGTCCGGGTGCCTCGACAGGGCGGCTCCGACGGTAGGTCCGTCACCGTGAACAAGGTTGAACACCCCGGCAGGGACACCCGCTTCGTGAAGTATCTCGGCGAAGATGATCGCATTGAGTGGCGCGATCTCGGAAGGCTTCAGCACCATCGTGCAGCCGGCGGCCAGCGCGGGTGCGACTTTCGCGGCGATCTGGTTGACGGGCCAATTCCACGGTGTGATGAACGCGCACACGCCGACCGGTTCGTGCACGACGGTCGTGGTGCCGATCTTCTCCTCGAATTCGAACCTGCGGAGCGCATCGAGGGCGGCGGCAAGGTGTGCCATGCCGCACGGTGCCTGAGCGGTCGCGGCGAGTCCGGCAGGTGCGCCCATTTCCTGGGTGATGGTCGTGGCAAGGTCGTTCATTCGCCGCCCGTAGACCTCGATGACCCTGCTCAGCAACTCGATTCGGTCGGCGCGTGTCGTCGACGCGTAACTGTCGAAGGCTGTGCGTGCGGCCGTGACGGCTCGGTCGACGTCCTTCTCGTCGCCCAGCGCGATGGTGGTGATGGCCATTTCCGTCGCAGGGTTGACGACGTCGAGTGTGTCGGTGCCGATCGGCTCGACCCACTCGCCGTCGATGTAGATCTTGCGGGTGTTCTGCATGGTGCTCCCTCGTTGTCTGCCGTCCAGGTGTTCGCGGCATGTGACAACAATGGCTTCTCGCCGCTCGGACGTCTGTCCGCCGACGGGGCCTTCTGCGGGGTGAATGCGTTGTCCTCCGATCGGGGGACAACCCCGTTTCCGGGTGGGTCTAGTCCGCGTGGGGGAGGGGTCGGGGATCTCGTCCCTGCGGTAGTTGGGGAGCCTGCTCGCCGGCACCATGGCGATGGCGCTGAGCCCGGCAAGGGTGAGCAGCCCGATCTTGAGGGCGTCGAGGCGGGCGTCGATGTTGATCTGCACGGCGGCGTCGACCTGCACGTCGGAGGCGGTGGTGGTGTCGAGGATCTCCTCGAGCCGGTCGTTGCTGATGAAGTTTATGTTGTCGAGGTCGACCTGTGCGACGAGGTCTTCGGGTAGGTCGACGTGACTGGCGACTGCCTGCCCGACACCGATCGACAGCAGCGTCACCAGGAGCGCGCCTGCGAAGGCCGTGCCGACGGCGGACGCGAGGTTCTGGGTGGTGCCGCGTACCGACCCGACGTCGCCCGCGAGTTCCTTCGGGGCGGCTGTGACGAGCACGTTGAAGACGAGGGTGACGAGGGCGCCCTGTCCGATGCCGAAGACGATGAGCCCGAGGATGGTCGGGACGGTCTCCCAGTTGTTGGTCACCACGAACGAGAGCCAGATCAAGGCGCCGGTGGTCAGCGCGAAGGAGAAGCGGGCGATGACGCGGGGGCTGAACCGGCCGTAGAAGCGGACGACGAGCATGGCGGTGACGAACACGGTGATGTTGAACGGCATCATCGCCAGCGAGGTGTCGAACGGAGTTCGGCCCTGGACGATTTGAATGTAGAGGGGCACGGTGAAGTTCAGGGCGGCTTCGAGTGCGACGACGACGAACATCGCATAGACGGCCGCACGCTCGGTGGACTCCGACACCACCTCGAGGCTGATCAGGGGGACGCGGCCGCTGTTAGCGCGCCGTCTGGTCCAGACGAAGAACGCCTGTCCCAGGATGATTCCCAGCACGATCAGGACCGGGGCGCCGGAGACGCCGAGCACGCTGAAGGGCGCGGTGGGCGATGCCGTCAGCAGACCCCACGAGTTCAGATTGTTGAAACCCAGCGTCAGCGACACGACGGCGATACCGATGATGAACGCGCCGACGATGTCGATGCTGATGGCGTCGTTGCCGCGATCGGAGCGGAGCGTGAAGCTCAGCAGGAACACCACGACGGCGACGACGATGAGGATGGCGAACACGGGCCGCCAGCCGACGAGAGTTCCCAGTGCACCACCGATCAGGAACGCGGACAGCCCGGAGAAGGCCCTCGCCGATCCGAGTGATCCGATCGCGGTCGCCTGCTGGGCGTCGCGATAGTTCTCGGCGATGAGGGCGACGAGGGCGGGCACGATGATCGCCGCCGCGGCCCCCGCGAGCGCTTGCGCGGCGATCACCCAGCCGATACTCGGTGAGAGAACCATCATCAGTTCCGCGACCGCGAACACGGCGACCATGATGCGGAAGATCAGCACCCAGCCGACTCGTTGTCCCAGCTTCGCGCCGACCATCACCAGAGCCGCGACCACCAGGCCGTAGGTGACGATCGCGGTGCTCACCGTCGTCGGGGGAACACCGAAATCCTCGACCATGCCGCCCAGCGAAACCGGCAGCGCCGCGACGTTGAAGGACATGAGCACCTGCGCCAGGGCGAGTCCGATCATCGGACGCCACGACGCCTTCACCTGCTCGCCGGGATCACGCGGGCGGGACGTATCGGCGGGGATCGTCATGCTGACCTGCTTTCACGCGGAGGGTGGGGCCCGGACGCGAAGACGTTCAATCCGAGAGTCCGGGACAGGTAGGCGGTGGCCCGCTGCCCCCGAACGCTGTTGCCCGCGGAATCGAGTCGCGGGGAGAAGGTGGCCAGCCCGGCCTTGCCCGGGGCGATCGTGACGATACCGCCGGACACACCGCTCTTGCCGGGCACACCGATCTCGAACAACCATTCCCCGGATCGTTCGTAGAACCCGGTGGCGGCCAGCACCGACAGCGTGTCGCGGCAGATCGACTCGTCGACGACGCGCTCTCCCGTCACCGGGTTGACGCCGCCGTCGGCGAGAGTGGCGCCCATGATTGCGAGATCGCGGGTGTTCACCCGGAGTGAGCATTGATTGGTGTAGACGTCGACCGCGTCCAACGGGTCGACGTCCAGGCGGCCGTAGCTCTCCAGAAGCTGGGCGATCCCGCGGTTGCGCAGGTTCGTCGCCGCCTCCGATTCGTAGACGGTGACGTCGAGCGCCAACCGGCGCCCGGCGAAGCGGGAGAGACCGTCCTGGACGAATTCCCACTTCGCGGTGGGGGTGACCCCGGGAACGAGTGCGGTTGTGGCGATGGCCCCTGCGTTGACCATGGGATTCATCGGGTGGCCGTCGTTGAGTTCGAGGGCCACGACGGAATTGAACGCCAGGCCGGTGTTGTTCACCCCGATCCGGTCGCCCACCACCTCGTGGCCGATCTCCTGGCAGACGAGCGCGTACGCGAAGGCCTTGGAAATGGACTGGATCGAGAACTCGTGCGACGAGTCGCCGACGGCGTGCACACCCCCGTCGACCTCGGCGACGCAGATCCCGAACAGGTCGGGGTCGACTGCCGCGAGGATCGGGATGTAGTCGGCCACGACTCCGCCGGTGGCGGGGGCAGCGCGCTCGTACGCGCCGTGCAGTAGCGACTCGACATCGTCCCAGCCGGGCAGGGCCCCCGTCGAGGCCCGTTCCGGCACCCCGGTCACGTCCAACTCCATGGCCCCACCTCCGTCCTGACATTCTGACGCCGAAACACGTTCTTGTCCGGATAAGACCGGGCACTGGTCGAGAAGGTGAGTGGAGCACGAGACCCTTGCCCGCCGCTCGGCGTCACAGGATGATCGGGGGATGGCCGAACAGATCGACGATTACTTCACCTCCGTCGTGTCGGCGCTTGTCCGCGGGAAAGGCAGCACCGGGGTCCGCCCGGAGGATCCGATCCGGCCCCCGTCCCCGTTGTCGGTGCAGGGCGCTCTGGACCTTTTCGACGCCCAGCTCGGCAGCAGGCATCTCGATCTGGCGGCCCGGTGGTTGCGGTCGCAGGGTAAGGGTTTCTACACGATCGGTTCCTCAGGGCACGAGGGCAATGCCGCCGTCGCGGCAGCGCTGCGTCCGACCGATCCCGCTCTGCTGCACTATCGTTCCGGCGGATTCTTCCTCGCGCGGGCGCAGCAGGTGGACGGCAGTGATCCGCTCCGCGACGTCCTCCTCGGCGTCGTGGCCGCGACGGAGGAGCCGATCTCGGGTGGACGGCACAAGGTGTTCGGCCGCCACGATCTCGGCATCATTCCCCAGACCTCTACCGTCGCTTCGCATCTGCCGCGATCGGTCGGTGTCGCCTTCTCGATCGCCCGGGCACACAAGCTCCACCTGCCCTCGCCGTGGCCCGCCGACGCGGTGGCCGTGTGCAGTTTCGGGGACGCGTCGGCGAACCACTCCACCGCCGTCGGCGCGATCAACACCGCCGTCCACTCGGCCTACCAGGGGTTGCCGCTCCCGTTGCTGTTCGTCTGCGAGGACAACGGGATCGGGATCAGCACCAGGACACCGACGGGATGGATCGCCGCGAATTTCGGTACGCGGGCGGGTCTGGAGTACTTCGAGGCGGACGGTTCCGACCTGCCGGCTGCGTACGCCACCGCGAAGCGTGCCGCCGACTGGGTGCGCGGGCGCCGCAGGCCGGCGTTCCTGCACCTGCGGACCGTCCGGTTGATGGGTCACGCCGGATCCGATCTCGAGTCCGCGTATCGGACGTCCGCCGAGATCACCGCAGACTTCGACCGGGATCCGGTGCTGTGCACCGCAAGACTTCTGATCGAAGGCGGACACCTCGGCCCCACCGAGATCCTCGCGCGCTACGAGGACACACGCGCGAAGGTTCTCGGACTCGCCCGGGAGGTTGCCGAGTTACCTCAACTGGACAGTCCCGCGGCGGTGATGAGGCCCCTCACCGACACCGCCGAGCAGGCCGCCGGGGCGGTGCCGGAGCGCGTCGACCAGGCCGAGCGCGCCGAGTTCGTCGGATCGCCGCTGCCGGAGGAGGAAGGCAGGCTGACCCTCGCTCTGTCGATCAACCGTGCCCTGCTCGACGTGCTCGCCCGCTGCCCCGAGGCGCTGGTGTTCGGTGAGGACGTGGCCCGCAAGGGCGGGGTGTACGGGGTGACCCGGGGTCTGATGAAGAAGGCCGGATCGGCGCGCGTGTTCGACACCCTGCTCGACGAGCAGGCGATCCTGGGTCTTGCGCTGGGTGCGGGGGTGTCCGGGTTGCTGCCCATCCCGGAGATCCAGTACCTGGCCTATCTGCACAATGCAGCCGACCAGATCCGCGGGGAGGGTGCGACGTTGCAGTTCTTCTCCGACCGGCAATACCGCAATCCGATGGTGGTGCGCGTTGCCGGGTACGGGTATCAGAAGGGCTTCGGCGGGCACTTCCACAACGACAACGCCGTCGCCGCACTGCGCGACATCCCCGGCGTGGTGGTGGCGTCGCCGTCCCGCCCCGAAGACGCCGCGGCCATGATGCACACCTGTGTGGCGGCGGCGCGCACCGCCGGCGCGGTGTGCGTGTTCCTGGAACCGATTGCGCTGTACCACATCAGGGATCTGTACGACGACGGCGACGGGCTGTGGCTGGCACCGTACCCGGACCCCGCGACGCAGGCCGAGAACCACGTCCCGATCGGCTCGGCCCGCACCCACGGTGACGGCACCGACCTGACGATCGTCACCTACGGCAACGGTCTGCGGATGAGCCTGCGAGTCGCGCGGAAGCTCGAGCGGGCGCACATCGCCGCCCGGGTGGTGGACCTGCGCTGGCTGGCACCGCTGCCGGTGCAGGACGTCGTCCGGGAGGCGCACGCCACCGGCCGGGTGCTCGTGGTCGACGAGACCCGCACGTCGGGGGGTGTGTCCGAGGGCGTGGTCGCCGCGCTGGTCGACGAGGACTTCACCGGGCCGCTCGCAAGGGTGACGAGCGAGAACAGCTTCATCCCACTCGGCGACGCCGCGCTCGAGGTACTGCTGTCCGAGGACACCATCGAGGCGGCGGCGATCACACTCGTGAGCCGCTAGCGCCGGCATCCCTCGCGCTTCGGTATGACGGCAACGTCAACCGGTATCCCCTCCGCCATTGCCAAGCCGACGTGCGGTCGGGCATGTTCGAACTGCATCTCTCCACACCGGCGGACAGGAACAATTCATGAGTGGCGATCAGCGACCCCACATCGTGGTGATGGGGGTGACCGGCTGCGGGAAGACGACAGTCGCGCAGCAACTTTCCGCACTGACCGGCCACCGGTTCCTCGATGCAGACGATCTGCACCCGCAGTCGAACGTCGCGAAGATGGCCGCCGGCATCCCGCTGACCGACGACGACCGGGCCCCGTGGCTGGGAGTCGTCCGGGACCGGCTGCAGGAGCTGTCCGGGCAGGGGCGCCGCGGTGTGGTGGCGTGCTCGGCGCTGCGGCGCAGCTATCGGACGATCCTCGGCGACGTCTCCGACCCGGTGCTGTTCGTGCACCTCACCGGAGACCCGCAGGTGATCCGCGGGCGGATGCAGGCACGGAGCGGGCACTTCATGCCGCCTGCACTGCTCGATTCCCAGTTCGCGCTCCTCGAACCGCTCGACGCCGACGAATTCGGTGTCGCCCTGGACGTCGCACGCGCACCGGACCTGATCGCCCGGGCCGCCGTCGAATACCTGCACGAAGAACGAAAGGTCGCCACACAGTGAGTTCGCATCGGAGCTTCGACGTCGAGGGCAAGATCGCGCTCGTCACGGGGTCGAGCCGGGGAATCGGTTTCGCACTGGCCAACGGGCTCGCCGAGGCGGGCGCGGAGGTCGTGCTCAACGGACGCGACGCGGCAGCCCTGGCGCGCAGTCGCGACGAGATCGTCAAACACACCGGCGCGACGGTCCACACCTGCGCCTTCGACGTGACCGTCCCCGAGGAGGTCGCCGCCGCCGCGAAGCGGGTCGAGAACGAGATCGGCCCCGTCGAGATCGTCGTCAACAACACCGGCGTCCAGCACCGCAGCCCCCTGCTCGAGTTCGGCGACGATGACTTCCGTCGTGTTCTCGACACCAATCTCAGCAGCGCCTTCTTCGTCGGCCGCGAGTTCGCGCGGGCGATGGTCGAACGCGGGCACGGCAAGATCGTCAACATCTGCTCCGTGCAGAGCGAACTCGGGCGGGCGGGCATCGCCCCGTACGCTGCCAGCAAGGGTGGGCTGAAGATGCTCACCCGCGGAATGTGCGCCGACTGGGCGCCATTGGGGCTGCAGGCCAACGCCATCGCACCCGGCTACTTCGACACCCAGCTCACCGAGGCGCTCGTGAACGACGCCGAGTTCAGTGCGTGGCTCACCAAGCGCACACCGGCCGGACGGTGGGGACGCACGGACGAACTCGTGGGTGCGCTGCTCTTCCTCTCCTCGCCGGCGTCGGACTTCGTGAACGGCCAGATCCTGTATGTCGACGGCGGACTGACCGCCGTAGTCTGATCCCCACCCGACCGACTCGAAAGACGATGATGCCGAACACCGCAACGCCCCGTATCCACCTCGGACCGAACCCCGACGCAGCCCTGATACGCGGGATCGAGAGGGGCGGCGGCGTACTCACCCCGCTCGACGACGCCGAGGCCGTCGTCTGGGCGCAGGGCCCCGACACGTTTCCGGCGGAACTGCCGGACTCCGTGCGCTGGGTGCAGCTGCCCTCGGCGGGGGTGGAGCCCTGGATCTCCGCAGGAATCGTCGACACCGACCGGGCCTGGACGTCCGCGGCCGGCGCCTACGCCGGCAACGTCGCGGAACACGGCGTCCTGCTGCTCCTGGCCGGGGTTCGGGCCCTCACCGAGCAGGTGCGCGCGACGTCGTGGCGCAAGGCCGAGTTCGACCCCCGGGTGGGCACGCTGCGCGGGGTGACGGTCGCCATCGTCGGCTGCGGCGGCATCGGTCGCGCGATGATCCCGCTGCTCGCCGCGTTCGGCGCCGACGTGCTGGCGGTCACTCGCTCGGGCACCCCGGTTCCGGGTGCGTCCGAGACGCTGCCGGCCGACCGGACCTCGGAAATCTGGTCCAGAGCAGACCATTTCGTCATCGCCGCACCGGCGACGTCGGCCACCGCCCACCTCGTCGACGAGGCCGCGCTCGCACAGATGAAATCGACGGCGTGGATCGTCAACGTGGCGCGCGGTTCCCTCATCGACACCGAGGGTCTGGTACGCGCGCTGCGCGCCGGCTCGATCGGCGGCGCGGCACTCGACGTCACCGACCCCGAACCGCTGCCCGACGGGCATCCGCTCTGGACCCTGCCGAATGCGATCATCACCCCGCACGTCGCGAATCCCGCGACCGGACTGACCGGGTTGCTCGCCGATCACGTTGCGACCAACGTCGAACGGTTCGCCGCGGGCGCGCCCCTGCTGGCGCCGATCGATCCGGCCCGGGGCTATTGAGGGCCGCGTTCGGCTTCCGAACTGGTCCTGATGTAGTTGGCCACGACACTGCGCAGCACCTCGCGCACCGCCTCCGCCGGTCCCGACAGCGGCTGATTGGCGGGTGTCCCGAGGGAGACCTGGACTTCGATCGACGGTTCGATCCGGCGGAGTTCCAGGTTCTCCACGTTCATGATCCGGCGTGCCACCGAGAACGGTAATACCGTCGCGCCCAAACCGTTTCGGACGGCCTGTGCCATCAGCGTCACCGATTCCACCTCGCCGACCACCCGCGCGTGCTCGAAGGCGTGCTCGTAGGCCTGCTCCACCACCTTGCGGATCGTGTGCATCGGGCCCGGCAGCAGCAGTGGCAGATCGACGAGGTCCTTGATGGCGACGGCCGTCCCGGTGTCACCGGGCAGTCCGGTGCCCGCCGGGGCGACGACCATCAGTTCCTCGGTGAGAAGACGCTCGAAGTTGACGCCCTTGATCGGCCCGGCGTCGTACAACAGCGCCATGTCCATCCGGCCGGTCATCATGGCCTCGCTCAGCACACCGCCGAAATTCTCGTTGATGTGCAAAAGGATGCTGGGGTAGCGCGACCGCACGGCGGTGAGGAGCGGCAACGCGATGGAGCTGACAGTGCTGTACGGCGCGAGTCCGACGGAGACACCGCCCGCCAGTTCCCGGCCGACGACGCTCACCTCGGCCTGAGCGCTCTCCACCTGCCGCAGGATCACCTGCGCGTGCCGGTACAGCGCGCGCCCCGCGTCGGTGGGTTCCACTCCCTGCTTGCTGCGGATCAGCAGTTGCTGACCGAAGTGCGTCTCCAACGCCGTCATCTGCTGACTGAGCGCCGGCTGCGCGATGTGCAGAATGTCCGCCGCCCGCGTGATGGATCCGGCGTCGACGATGCGGACGAATGAGAACAAGCGTCGGGTATCCACGAGCGATCTGCCTTTCTGACGATGCGGCGACGCGAGCACGCCGCGGTTTCGAGAAGGTTGCCGGGCGGAAACACCGCTGTAGCCAAGTGCGGGGCCCGATTCTTCCGTCTGTGCATCGTCGCTGTTCAAACACCATAGACGTTCGTTATCGCCTCACGTAAAACAGGTATTAACCGCCTGAACCGGAACCTGCGTAGCGTCCGTTTACATCGAAAGTTCACTGGAACGGCACCCGCGGTTCCACTGCAGGCCCCCCTGGAGGCACCGTGACTGTCACGATCGATCTCGTCGCCGACCTCGGCGAGAGCTTCGGCGCTTGGACGATGGGCGACGACGACGCACTGCTCGACGTGCTGACGTCCGCCAACGTCGCGTGCGGCTTTCACGCCGGCGACCCCAGGACCATGGACGCGACGGTCCGAGGGTGCGTCGCCCGCGGAATCGGCATCGGCGCACACCCCAGCTTCCCCGATCTCGCCGGGTTCGGCCGGCGCGCGATGGACCTCACCGCCGACGAGGTCCGCACGGACGTCCTGTACCAACTCGGCGCACTGCACGCGTTCGCGACGGCCCACGGCACGTCCCTCTCGCACCTCGCACCGCACGGCCGGCTGGGGAACCTCGTCGCGACCCGCGCCGACTACGCGTGCGCTGTCGTCGATGCGGTGGAGGCGTTCGACCCGCGGCTCATCGTGCTCGCCCAGGACGGGGAACTCGCTGATCACGCCCGTGCGCGGGGGCTCCGCGTCGCCATCGTCGCCATCGTCGACCGCGCGTACCGGGCGGACGGCACCCTGGTCCCGCGGTCCGAGGCCGGCGCCGTGATTCACGACCGCGACGCTCTGGTGGCGCGCACGGTGCAGATGGTGACCGAGGGGGTCGTCGAGGCCGTCGACGGCACGCGCATCCCGATCGAGGCCGACACGGTGCTGCTGCACGGCGACGGCGCCGACGCGGTGGGCAACGCGCGGGCGATCCGAGAGGCACTGGTACGCGCGGGCGTCGTCATCGCCCCCGTCGCCGAGGTCCTCGAGGCCAGGGCCGAGAAGGAGTCCGCGTCGTGTCCGGCGTGACGTGCCTTCGGCCGCACCGCGACTTCGTCCTCGCGGATTGCGGGGACTCCGCGGTCCGCCTGACGTCGCTGTCTCCCGATGCCGAGGAGCGCTGGCAGGCCGTCCACACGGTCGCCGCCGCGCTCGACGCCCGGGGCGACGACGCCGCGGTCACCGGCATCATCCCCACCTACGACTCACTGCTGGTCGAATTCGACTGTGCTGCAACGACACATGACACCATTCGCGCGCTGGTCGAACGACTGATCGAGCTTCCGGCGCAACCCGCGACGCGCGGTTCGCGGCAGTTCGAGATCCCGGTCGTCTACGGAGGCGAATTCGGACCCGACCTCGACGACGTGGCGGCACACCTCGCACTCTCCCCGGCCGAGGTGATCCGCCTGCACAGCGCCCGCCCGCTGACCATGCGCTGCTTCGGGTCCCCGGGCGGCGCCCCCATGCTCGACGGCCCCGCGTTCCCGCGGCCCGTTCCCCGTCGCACCATCCCGCGGCCGCACGTTCCGGCAGGCGCGGTGGCGGTCGCGGGCAGGCAGGCCGTCATCTCGGCGCGCCCGGCGCCCGGCGGCTGGCCGGTGATCGGCCGCACGCCCCTGACGATCGTCGATCCGTCGACGGAACCGCTGTCCGACTTCCGGCCCGGCGACACGTTCCGCTTCGTGCCGATCACCGCGGCCGAGTGGCCGGCGTACGAGGGGGTCCGGCATGGCTGAGACGATCACCGTCACGACACCCGGTCTCACCTCGATCCAGGATCTCGGGCGACTCCGGGGCTCCCGGTTCGGGCAGATGACCGGGGGAGCCTCCGACCAGTACAGCGCCGACGTGGCGAACGCGCTGGTCGGGAGTCACCGCACCGCGCCGCTGCTCGAAATGGTGGCCATGGACTTCGGCGCCGTCGCGAGCGTCGACCTGCTCGTCGCGGTGACCGGCGCACCGGCCGAGGTCCAGGTCGGGGGTGTCACCCGCCCCCAGTGGGAGCCGTTCGTGTGGACCGCGGGCGAAGAACTCACCGTCCGCGGAATCCACGACGGGCTCCGCGTGTACCTCGCGGTGCACGGCGCGATCGCCGCGCCGTCTCTGCTCGGCAGCTGCGCCCCCGACTCGGTTCTCGGTTTCGGCCGGCAACTGACGGTCGGCGAGTCCGTCGCCATCGACGTCGACGGACCGCCGATCGACCACCCGTACTTCCGGGTTCCGCTGTTCCGGCTCGGCGCCGAGCCCGCATCCTTCACCGGACGCTGGACGATCGACGTCACCGACGGCCCCGACGTGCACGAGTTCGGCGCGTCCGCCGCCCGGTTGTTCGACACCCCCTTCGTCATCGGCGCCGACACGAACCACATCGGTCTCCGCCTGACGCCGACCGATCCGGGGAGCGACGTTCCCCGGCGGGACCGGTCGACGGAAGTGCTCTCCCGCGGGGTACCGATCGGCGCCGTCGAGGTTCCCGCAGGCAACGAGATCCTCGTCCTGCACCGGGGCCGTGGAGTGACGGCCGGATATCCGGTGCTCGCGGTGGTGACCGCCACCGCACTGTCCCAACTCGGTCAGGCGCGCCCCGGCCAGGAGGTGCGGTTCCGAAAGGTGAGCGTCCCCGAAGCCGTGGACGGCTACCGGAGCCAGCGACGCGCGATCGCGCTGCTGCGGTCCCGCGTGGCGAGCGCCTTCGCCGGTCTTCGGATCCCCACTCACACAGAAACGACATCCGCCCAGCACCACTCTGTAGCCCAGATGGAGTCAGCATGACCAACGCGATCTCACCCGACACGGCCGGGCACACGCCCGAACACGAGGTGCAACCCCGCCAGCTACGCAAGGTCGTTCTCGCAGGGTGCGTGGGCATCTTCGTCGAGCTGTACGACAACGGCATCTTCGCCTTCATGGCGACCGCCCTGGCCATCGTCTTCTTCGACGTCTCCAAGTCGAGCGACGCGCTGATGCTCGTCTTCGCCGGTTACGCGATCTCGTTCTTCGTGCGACCGCTCGGCGCGGTCGTCTGCGGCATCCTGGGCGACAGGATCGGCAGGCAGAAGATGCTCGTCTTCGTGATCATGCTGATCAGCGTCGCCACCGCGGGCATCGGTGTTCTCCCGACGTACGCCGCGATCGGAGTCGCCGCTCCCGCGCTGCTGATTCTCCTGCGGATCCTGCAGGGATTCTCCGTGGGCGGTGAGGCGGCGGGCGCCATGACCTTCCTCGCCGAGCACGCACCGGAGGGCAAGCGCGGACTGATCACCAGCTACGCACAGATCGCGTCGTTCCTGGCCCTGCTCACCGGCACGCTGGTCGCGTTCGCGATGTCGCCGTGGCTCAACGAGGCCGCGATCGAGGGCGGCGGACCGGCGAGCTGGGCGTGGCGCGTCCCGTTCCTCGTCGC
Organism: Rhodococcus sp. USK10; assembly: GCF_019378875.1. Classification (NCBI taxonomy): domain Bacteria; kingdom Bacillati; phylum Actinomycetota; class Actinomycetes; order Mycobacteriales; family Nocardiaceae; genus Rhodococcus; species Rhodococcus sp. USK10. The sequence goes on along the minus strand of NZ_CP076048.1, from coordinate 3,682,058 downwards.
GATCCCGATGGGCATCATCGGCTGGTACATCCGGCGGGCGATCAGCGACACCCCGAACTTCGAGAAGCTCAAGGCCGAAGGCGGACTGTCCCGCAACCCGCTGAAGGAAGCGTTCGCGACTCCCGAACACCGCAAGGCGATGCTGCTCGCGCTGTTCATCCCGTTGATGAACGGTTCCGGCTACTACGTGCTCTTCTCCTACATGCCGACGTTCCTCAAGGGCGAGAACATCGGCTTCTCCACCGGCACGGCACTGCTCGTGACCGCGGCGAGCCTGGTGGCGATCTGCTTCGCCATTCCCTTCATGGGCGCACTCTCGGACCGCGTCGGCCGCAAGAGGGTCATCGCCGGCGCGGCGATCGCCATGGCCGTCGGTGCCGTCCCCTGTTATGCCCTGATCGCGACCGGCAACTTCGCGCTCGCGGTGCTCGGAGCCTGCGTCATGGCCGTGATCTTCGCCGGCCACACCGCCGTCATCCACATCCTCATCGTCGAACTCTTCCCCACCCGGGTGCGGTACTCGGCGTACGGCCTGGGCTACAACATCTCCTCGGCAGTGTTCGGCGGCACCGCGCCGCTGCTGATGACCTGGCTGATTCCGCAGTTCGGGATCTACGTTCCCGCGGTCTACGCCGTCGTCACCGCACTGGGAACCCTCATCGCCGTCAGCACCGTCACCGACCGGGCGCACGTGCCGCTCCGTGACACGCTCTGACGCATTCAGACTCGGCCCGGTGGTCTCCTGGCCACTCGAAGACCACCGGGCTGCACCACTTTCACCACCAGCAAGGCAAGGGAGCGTCATGCCATTCAACGACTACCGGACCGCACTCGTCACCGGCGCCAACACCGGAATGGGTGCCGCGGTCACCGAGATCCTCACCAAGCGGGGTCTCACCGTCTACGGCGTCGCCCGCAACAAGGAACGGCTCGACGAGGTGGCGGAGAAGACGGGCATGATCCCGCTCGCCGTCGATATCACCGACATCGACGCCCTCGGCGCCGCCGTCGAGGGTCTCGAGATCGACGTGCTGATCAACAACGCGGGAGTCTCGGCCACCGGCAACATCCTGGACGCGTCCGCCGACTCGGTCGACGCGATGGTCGACGTCAATCTCCGTGCGGTGCTGCACCTGTGCCGGTTGCTGATGCCCGGGATGGTCGAGCGCGACCTCGGTCACATCGTCAACATCAGTTCCATCGCCGGCCTGTACAACTTCTACGGCCACACCGCCTACCACGCCACGAAGGCCGCGGTGCACCAGATCTCGCGGCAACTGCGCAACGACACCATCGGCAAGCGCATCCGTGTGACCGAGATCTGCCCGGGCCGGGTCGAAACCGAGATCTTCGGACGAAACCTGGGCGGCTCCCCGGAGGCGATGAAAGAGGCGTGGGAGACGTATTACGAAGGCTTCGAATCCATCACGACGAAGGACATCGCCGACACGATCGAGTTCGCGATCGACGCCCCGCGCCACGTCAACCTCGGCCTGATCGAGATCATGCCCACCTTCCAGGTGCCGGGCGGTCTCGACTTCGTCCGGCGCAACGACTGAGGCCGGCCGTGACCACGACGCCGCACGAATCCTTCGCCCCGCTGCCCACCGAGACCCTCGGGGTGGTGGCGCACGCCGCAGGCGACCTACGTATCGAATCGGTGCCCCTGCGCCGGCCCGAACCGTCCGAGGCGGTCGTCGAGATCGCCTACGGCGGGATCTGCGGATCCGACCTGCATTACTGGACGCACGGCGCCGCCGGTGAGTCGATCCTGAAGGCGCCCATGCTGCTCGGCCACGAGGTGGTGGGAACGGTCGTGCAGGCCGCGGCCGACGGGACCGGCCCCGCCGCGGGTGACACCGTGGCCGTGCACCCCGCGACCCCCGGCGGTCGCGGCGCCAGGTTCCCCGAGGACCGCCCGAACCTTTCCCCGGGATGCACCTACCTCGGCAGCGCGGCACAATTCCCGCACACCGAGGGGGCATTCGCGAAGTACGCGGTGCTGCCGTCGCGGATGCTGCGGCGACTGCCGCCGAACCTGCCGCTGCGCACCGCCGCCGTCGCGGAACCCGCCGCCGTGGCGTGGCACGCCGTGGCCCGCGCAGGTGACGTGGCCGGGAAGAGCGCGCTCGTCGTGGGGTGCGGCCCCATCGGCGCCCTCGTGGTGGCCGTCCTCCGCCGGGCCGGTGCGAGCGAGATCACCGCGGTCGACGTGCACGACTTCCCCCGATCGGTCGCGAAGGCCCTCGGTGCGGACACGACGCTGGACGCTACCGACGCCGCGAGCATCGCCGCGGTCGACGCCGACGTCGTCGTCGAGTGCTCCGGCAACCGCTTCGGACTCGAATCGGCCATTCGTGGCGCGACGCGCGGCGGCAGGATCGTCATGCTCGGACTGCTCCCCACCGGGCTTCAGCCCGCGCCGCTGTCGCTCGTCATCACACGGGAACTCGAACTCGTCGGTTCCTTCCGGTTCAACGACGAGATCGATGCGGTGCTCGAGGCTCTGGCGGACGGCAGCCTGAACGTCGAACCGGTGATCAGTCACGAGTTCGGCATCGAGGACGGCCTCGAGGCGTTCGCCGTCGCGAGGGACGCGTCCGCGTCCGCGAAGGTGTTGCTGGCGTTCTGAATCCAGCCATGCCGAACGGCTATCACCCGACACACAATCGGTCTTGTACAGGGGTGGTCCCCACCCGATAGCGTGAGTGTGGAGATACCGCCCCCACTTCCCGGCTTCTTTCGTTCCCACGCCCTCTACCAGGAGGAACTATGTCCACCTTCGTTCCAGCAGCGCGAGTCGACCAGATGCGTGAGTCACCGAGTGTGGCAGCCGCGCAACGGGTTCGCGAACTCCGGGCGTCGGGACGGGAGATCCTCGACCTGACGGTCGGAGAGCCCGATTTCGACACCCCGGAGCACATCAAGGCCGCGGCCGTGGCGGCGATGGAGTCCGGTCTCACCAAGTACACCCCGGTCAACGGAATTCCCGCACTGCGGGAGGCGATCTCGAAGAAGATGCTGGCCCGCACCGGAGTGGAGTTCGCGGACAACGAGATCACCGTCGGCGGAGGCGCCAAGCAGGTCATCTTCCTCGCGCTGATGGCGACAGTGGAGGAGGGCACCGAGGTGATCGTGCCCGCGCCGTACTGGGTGTCGTACCCCGACATGGTGACCGTGCACGGCGGGACACCCGTCGTCGTCGACTGCCCGGAATCCGACCGGTTCCTGCTCACCGCAGAGAAGCTCGAGGCCGCCATCACCCCGGCGACGAAGTGGGTCATCCTCAACGCGCCGTCGAACCCGACAGGCGCCGTGTACAGCGAGCACGAACTGGCGGAACTCGCGAAGGTCCTCGACCGGAACCCGCACGTGAACGTGCTCTGCGACGAGATCTACGACGAGATCGTGTTCACCGACTCACCCGTACCGAACCTGCTGTCGTCCGCGCCGCACCTGCGCGATCGGATCCTGGTCACCAACGGTGTGTCGAAGGCCTACGCGATGACCGGCTGGCGCCTGGGGTACGGCGTCGGGAACAAGGGCCTGATCGGCGCGATCAACAAGCTGCAGTCGCAGAGTTCGTCCTGCCCGTCGTCGATCAGTCAGGCCGCCGCCGCCGAAGCCCTCACCGGGGATCAGAGTTTCGTCACCACATCCGTCTCGAACTATCGCGCCCGGCGTGATGTCACGTTCGAATTGTTCTCTGGCATAGACGGTCTCGAACCCGTACTGCCGCAGGGCGCCTTCTACCTGTTCGTCGGATGCGCAGGCCTCGTGGGCAAGCGGACACCCGACGGCGCGCTGCTCGAAAACGACCAGGACGTGGTGCTGTTCCTCCTCGACCACGCGTCGGTGGCCACCATCCAGGGCTCTGCGTACGGGGCCGAATCCTATTTCCGGGTCTCCTTCGCCACATCCGAGGACGTGCTCAGGAATGCGGCAGCCGCGGTCGAGAAGGCCGTCGCGTCGCTCAGCTGACCCACCCGCCCACACCGACACACGGAGACATCATGGTTCACGTCACTACCAAGATCGATCGCGCCGACAAGGCCGCCATCGACAGCCTGGGCGCCTTCTCTGCCGCCACCATCCACGAAGCGCAGGGCCGCAAGGGCGCACTGGATTCGGGGATCAAGCCCATCGACCGCGACATGTCGTTCTGCGGATCCGCTTTCACCGTCGTGTGCCACCCGCGCGACAACATCATGCTCCAGGTCGCCATCAGCTACGCGCAACCCGGTGACGTGCTCATCGTGTCCTCCGGCGACCAGCCGGCGGGCCAGTTCGGCGACGTGCTGGCCAATGCGTGTGTGGCGCGGGGCATCAGCGCCCTCGTCACGGACGGCGGCGTGCGGGACAGCCGGGAGATCCGCGAACTCGGTTTCCCCGTCTTCTCCAAGCACGTGTGCATCGAGGGAACAGTGAAGGAATCCCTCGGCCCCGTCAATCAGCCGCTGGTGTTCGGCGGCCAGATCATCTACCCCGGCGACGTCGTCAAGGGCGACTGCGACGGTGTGGTCGTCGTCCGGCGCGACGAGGTCCAGTTCGCCATCGACGCCTCCCGCGAGCGGGACGCCGCCGAGGCCGCCTACATCGAGCGGTACAAGAAGGGCGAAACCCCGATCCAGGTCAGCAACCTCGCCCCGGTGCTCGAGGCGAAGGGTCTCACCGTCGACCAGTGAGCCGGCCGCTCCCCGCCGCAGATGTCCATCCGAGTTCGACGACGAAGGCGTAGGTCATGACCGTTGAAGAATTGGCTCCACCCGTATCGGCGCCGGATCGCGCCGCCCCGGGAGCGTTGGCTCACCGCGCCGCCCTGTCGCAATTGCGGGACGCGACCGGCATCCTCGGCCTCGACGAGGGCATGTACCGGCTGTTGGCCACACCGCGGCGATCACTGACGGTGTCGGTGCCCCTGCGGCGCGAAAACGGAAGAGTAGAGGTCTATTCCGGCTACCGCGTTCAGCACAATCTCACGCGCGGGCCCGGCAAGGGCGGGGTGCGGTTCCACCCCGACAGCGACATCGACGAGGTGACCGCGCTCGCGATGTGGATGACGTGGAAGTGTGCGCTGCTCGGGTTGCCCTACGGCGGGGCCAAGGGCGGCATCGCGATCGATCCGCGGGGGTTGACGCTGTCGGAGAAGGAACGGCTGACCCGGCGCTACACGCAGGAGATCCTCCCGTTCATCGGTCCGGACAAGGACATTCCCGCCCCGGACGTGAACACGGACGAATCCACCATGGCCTGGATGATGGACACCTACTCCGTCAACGCCGGGTACTCCGTCCACGGAGCCACGACCGGCAAACCGCTGACCGTCGGTGGGTCGAACGGCCGCGCAGGCGCCACGTCCCGCGGCGTCGTGCTCGCCGCACTCGACGCGATGCGGCACAGTCACCTCGACCCCACGGGACGCACGGTCGCGGTGCAGGGGTTCGGCAAGGTCGGTGCCGGTGCCGCGCGGTTCTTCGCCGACGAGGGCTGCCGCGTCGTCGCGGTGTCCGACATCAGCGGAGGATGCTACCGGGCCGGTGGACTCGACATCCCGGACCTCGAGGCGTGGGTCGCAGGGGGTGAGTCGCTCGCGTCGTACCCGAACGCGGACTCCATCACGAACCGAGAACTGCTGGGCCTCGACGTCGACGTTCTGGTTCCCGCCGCGATGGACGGCGTCCTGACCGCCGACAACGCCGGCGACGTCCGCGCCCGCATGATCGTCGAAGGAGCCAACGGGCCGACCTCACCCGAGGCCGACACGATCCTCCAGAGCAACGGCGTCACCGTCGTCCCCGACATTCTCGCGAACGCCGGTGGCGTGGTCGTGTCGTACCTCGAATGGGTCCAGAACCTGCAGGCGTTCTCCTGGACCGGTGCCGAGGTGGACCGGAAGCTCTGCGTGTTCATGCAGAACGCCTCGCGCAGTGTGTGGGCCCTCGCCGCGGAGAAGTCCCTGACCCTGCGGCGTGCCGCCCACGTCATCGGTGTCGGGCAGGTCGCCGAAGCGCACGAGGCGCGGGGACTGTTTCCCTGACGGTGCTACAAGGACGTCACAGCGTGGACACCTGCTCCCGAGGGGACTTCGTGGAGTCGATGGTCGTCCTCGCCGGGTGTGTCCGACCCTCCGGTCAGTTCGTCGAGGAGGATGTAACCGCCGTAGCCGAGGCCGGCGACGGCGAGGACAGCGGCGTACAGCCGGTCGAGCATCAGTTTCTCCGTATCGTTTTCGGAAACCCCCGAGCCGGGCAAGTATGCCGTGCAATGGACGGTCGGGGCCCTACCCGATCGGGTAGGTTTACGGTCAGGATTCGACTGACCCTTCGGTAGGAAACCCGGCGGGCGCCCTACTTGACGGCAACCACGTCGACCGGGCGGATGTCGGGGTCCTTCGCGAGGAGGTCGGGGCCGACGTCGGCCAGAGCGGCGGGGATGGCTCCGCTCAGGTGCGCCTGCCGGCCGTCCTCGTTCTCGAACGTGTCGAAGATGCCGTACGTGGTGTCGCTGACCTTGAACGCGTACCAGGTGACGGTGCCTTCCTCCGCCGCGGCCAGGGCGCGCCCCTGCTCCAGGAACGCAGCCAGTTCCTCGCCCTTTTCCGGCTTGGCCTCGAGCAGGGCCAGAATTCCTCTGTCGATCGTCACGATGTCTCCTCCTCGTTCGTTCCGACTCTCGTACACCTACGACGCTACGAGCGTCGAGTGGCTGACCACCACCCCTCTGACCCAAGTTGCGACTCGGCCGTTCGTCACCTGGTGACTACTTCGGTCTCAGGGCTGTCAGCATCGAGGTCTCGAAGAATCGGTCGAGTCGTGCGACGGCTTCCGTGTTCGACGTCTGCAGGTAACGGTCGATGGCGCGGGCCAGGCGGACGCGATATTCGGCCGGTTCGACGCCGAAGTCGCGCTTGATCTTGTCGGCCGGCGGGTCGCCGATGGGAAGCCACATGACGGCGAGATCGAGAATCTCGTCGTCCAAGGACAAGCGTGGTGGTGTCATCGAGCGGAACTCATCAAGGCCGGCGGGGTGGGGAAACCGCCGACGGCCTGTTCATAGGTGTGTGCCACGCGCAGAACCGTGGCGTCGTCGAATGTGTTGCCGACGATCATCAGCCCGGTCGGCAGGCCGTCGACGAGCCCCGCGGGAACCGAGCAGGCGGGGTGACCGGTGACATCGAACGGGGCGGTGTTGCCCACCATCGACAGCGCCACGTCGAGGTAGTCGCCCAATGCCACATCGGCAGGCGGGATCTTCTTCGCGGTGTAGGGGACCGTGGGCATGACCAGCACGTCGTAGTCCGTGAGCGTGGCGTCGTAGGCCGCGCGGAGTTCCGGGACGAGTTGGCGCGCCATCGCGTAGTACTTTCCGCCGCCGACCTCGAAGGTGTACCGGCCCGACAGCCCCACCAGCTTGACCGTCTCGGACAACTCGTGACCGCGCTCGAGGCGCTGAGCGGCGAAATGCGCGATCAGTTCCGGGTCGTAGAATCCGTCGGTGTTCATGCCGTAGGCGTTGCCGTCGAGCATCTGGTACGCGGCGCCCTCGGTCGCGATCACGTTCCAGACGTGCATCGCGTCGAGGTGCCACGGAATCGACACCTGCTCCGCCGCGAGTCCGGCGCTGCGCAGCACGTCGACCGCGGCGCGGACGGCGGCGTCGACCTCCGGATCGGACACGGCGGTGCCGAAGCCCTCGGTCACGACGCCGACCCGCAGCCCGGAGGTGGGTTCGGTGAGCGCCGCCAGGTAGTCGACCGGCTCGACCTGGCGTGATTGCCGCGGATCGGCCCCGTCCGTACCGGCGAGCACACTCAGCATGGTGGCCGCGTCGGCGACGGTCCGGGTCATCGGGCCGAGATGGTCGATGGTCCTCTCGATCGGGAATGCACCGGTGTAGGGGACCAGTCCGTGCGTCGGTTTGTGACCCACGATCCCGCAGAATGCGGCGGGAATGCGGATGGAGCCGCCCTGATCTCCGCCGACGGCCAGGTCGACCTCACCGCTGGCGACCAAAGCGCCGGAGCCACTGGAAGATCCACCCGAATTGCGGGTCGTATCCCACGGATTGCGCACCGGTCCCGGCTGCGAGGTGAAACTCCCGCCCGAGAAACACAGATCCTCACATACCGATTTTCCTGCGATCGTGGCGCCGGCATCGAGCAGCCTGCGGACGACCGTGGCGTCCTGCCGCGGGACGAACCCCTCCAGGGTGCGCGATCCGTTCATCATCGGAACACCCGCGACCGCGACGTTGTCCTTGACCGCCACGGTGCGGCCGGCCAGCGGACCCCCGGCGGAGCCGTCGATCGAGGTCGTGACGTACCACGCCCCGAGACGGTTGTGCTCCGGTGCCGGTGGTGCCCAGGATCGCTCGGGGGCCGGTGACGCCGCACGCCGATAGAGCTGCTCGACCGCGATCGGCGCAGTGAGGGTGGCCTCGACCGCGGGGGCGAACTCGTCGAGGTCGGCGGCGGACAACCCGAATCGGAAATGCTCGTTCAACGCCGCCAATCGGGCGGAATCGGGTGCAGGCAACGAAGTCATGAAGGTGCGCTCCTCAGCTGTGCAGTGGCGCCCGCGGGCACCTGGTCGAGGGCCGGTTGTCGGTCCGGATGCAACGCAGGACCCGTCGACATTTCCCGGTGTTCTACGAACCGTAGAAGCAGGCGAACCGCAGCGTTTGTCTCAGAGTGACAGCCCGCTTTGCGCTCAGCGCCAACTTCGCCGCCGAGGCAGGCGTCCAGCGGAAACAGTGGTCAGCTGTCATTGACAGTGACGCCGGACTGCTCATAGCGTGACGTGCAGGCGAGGGAAAGGGGCTGCTCATGCCGTTGTCGCTCGCACCGGGTGGCGAGCACCGCCGCACCGAGGTGATCCGGACTGCCGCCCTCCGCGACTGGGTCGAGGTGATCAGCGAGACCTTCGTGGCATTGAAGATCAGCCCGGGCGAATCCGATCGCTTCGCGGGGGCGGTCCACACCCGGCGATTCGCGCATCTGCTGGCGGCCGACGTCCTGGCCACACCGCAGACCTTTCACCGGACGCCGCAGCTGACCGACCGGCATCCGCTCGACCTCATGCAGATCGGCATGGTCGTCGCCGGTGAGGGACAACTAGTCCAAGACGGGCGAACCTGCACACTGCGACCGGGCGACTTCGCCATCTACGAATCCTCCCGCCCGTTCACCTGGAACCTGCGACCGGAATGGCACCTCCAGGTCTTCACGTGGCCGCGCGGTGCCGTCTCGCTGACCGAGGGGGAGTCGCAGAAATTGACGGCACGGACCGTGCGGTCCAATTCGGCAGTAGGGCAGCTGCTGTCGCCGATGCTGGCCGGACTCCTCGCAGTCGAGAAGGAACCGTCGCCGGGTGGTGCGATGCGGCTGGCGGACGGAATCGCAGACCTGGCAATCACCGCCGCACAGGAAGAGGGTGAGCCGGACGATCCCGATGTCACCGCACGCGACCTCTACGCGAACATGCTGCGGTATATCGAGCGGAATCTCGACGACCCGGACCTGTCCCCGCAGCGCATCGCCCACGCGTTCTTCATCTCCACGAGAACTGTTCACAGAGTGTTCGCTCGATTCGGAAACACCGTGGCAGCCACGATCCGGGCACACCGACTCGAGGTCTGCCGTGACGCGATGCTGTCACCGCGCAACGCCTCCCGTTCGCTGACCGATATCGCCGCGCAGTTCGGATTCATCGATCTGTCGGTATTCAGCCGAGCGTTCGCCACCCGATACGGCGTCAGCCCGAGCAGGTACCGGGAATTGCACCGGTAACCGAAGGCTCCCGGGGGAGCGCCCCGCGATCAGACCGAAGAGAGGTACCGATGCTTGTCAGGTCCGGGTTTGCATTACCCGTGCGGACGACACGGGCCTCCGACTGGGAGGGCATGCTGCGCGAGCACTTCGTCGCCCTCAGCGTCTCGGACATCGCAGACCGCCGCGGGTTCACCGGTGCGGTGCGGTCATCCGAACTTGCTCATCTCAAGGTGTCCACAGTCCAATCGAGCGAGCAACGGATCGCCCGCAGCGGCAGCCTGGCCAGAGCCGACCGTGCCGACTACCTCCAGATCGGGCGGATCCGTCGTGGGCGTGCTGTGGTCACCCAGGATGACCGGGAGTGCGTACTCGATCACGACGACTTCGTCCTGTACGACACGTCTCGCCCTTTCGATTGGCGGATCGACGGGCATCCGGATGACGGTTCGTGGGTGCTCGAGGTCTTCACGTGGCCGAGGAGCTCACTGTCGTTCAGCGAAGCGGAGATTCACGACCTCACCGCGATAGCCTTCGACGGCCGTGCCGGAGCCAGTGGGCTTGTGGGCCGGTTCCTTCACGACATCGTGACGAGCCGGATCGCATCCGATGCCGGAGCGGGGAACGCAATCGTGGACGAGGTCGGCGACCTGGTCACTGCCGTCCTGCGGGCAGTCGGCCGGCCGGTCGGCGCGCCACGTTCGAGTACCTACCGCGCAGCGATCACGATGATCGACGAGAGCCTCGGAGATCCATCGCTCTCGCCGTCCGTGATCGCCTCGGCCCTCGGCATTTCCACCCGGCACCTGCACCGGGTATTCGCTGAGCAGGACACGACGGTGTCACGCGTCATCCGCGTGCGGCGACTCGAGCAGTGTCGCCGCGACATGGCGCTGAGCACGACCACGGATCGCTCGCTCGGCCAGATCTCTCGCCGTTGGGGTTTCGCCGACCCCTCGCTGTTCAGCCGCACGTTCAAGAGCGAATACGGGATGAGCCCGCGCCAGTACCGGGCGACGGCGGCAGCAACCTGACGTCGGGACGCAACTCGAGTTGTCCCTCTCGTCCAAATACCTGTCTCTCTCGGTCAGATTCGCCGTCGATCGGGGAGGTAACTTCTGCATTGCCGGGATTTTCAGCCGCCGACGCGGCGGCCCGCACGCGATGGACCGGAACCAGGAGCCCTCATGGAATCTGCAATCAGCGATCACCTCACCTGCCCCCGCACGTTGACCCGACGCGTCCCGGATGGCTACCAGCCACCCTTTCCGATGTGGGTGGGACGTGCCGACGAAGAAGTGCAGCAGGTGGTGATGGGATACTTCGGTGTGCAGTTCCGCGGTGACGCGCAACGCCCGGCCGCGCTGCGCGCCATGCGCGACATGGTGGCTGGTTTCGATCTGGCCGACGGCCCGTTGCACTATGACCTGACCCATCACGTCGACAATCAGAACCATGAGAATCTGATGATCGTGGGCTATTGGAAAGATAGTGCTGCCCATGATCGTTGGCTCCAGTGTCCGGAGGTGGCCGACTGGTGGGCATCGGACGAGAGGCTGTCGGAGGGGCTGGGGTACTTCCGTGAGATCGTGGCCCCGCGGGCCGAACAGTTCGAAACGCTGTACGCGTTCCAGGACGCCCTTCCGGGTGTCGGTGCCGTCATGGGCGGTATCAGCGGCGAGATCAACGAGCACGGCTATTGGGGCTCGATGCGCGAGCGCTTCCCGATCTCCCAGACCGACTGGATCCAGCCGTCGGGTGAATTGCGCGTACTCAGTGGTGATCCCGCCGCAGGCGGCCGCGTGGTGGTTCAGGGTCACGACAACATCGCACTGATCCGCTCCGGGCAGGACTGGGCCGAGGCCGAAACGGCGGAACGCAACTTGTATCTCGACGAGATCCTGCCCACTCTGCAGGACGGCATGGACTTTCTGCGCGACAACGGACAATCGGTGGGCTGCTACAGCAACAGGTTTGTGCGCAACATCGATCTGGACGGAAATTTTCTCGACCAGAGTTACAACATCGGCCACTGGGGTTCGCTGGACAAGCTCGAACGCTGGGCGGAATCTCATCCCACCCACCTGCGAATCTTCACCACTTTCTTCCGCGTCGCAGCCAGCTTGTCGAAACTTCGCCTTTACCATGAAGTCTCGGTATTCGACGCGCGCGACCAGCGATACGAGTACATCAATTGCCATCCGCAGACCGGCATGCTGCGTGATGCGCAGCCGCCGCAGTAGAGCTATTCGCAATTTCAGCCCCTACAGAGAAGGTGAAGAATGTCGGTAACGATCGAACACACACCAGAGAACGCGACTCCCGCACAGGCACCGGCCGCCGACCGCGCCTGGGCGCTGTTCCGGGCGCTGGACGGAAAGGGATTGGTTCCCGAGGGATACGTCGAAGGCTGGAAGAAGACGTTCGAAGAGGACTTCAGCCCCCACCGCGGCGCAGAACTGGTCGCCCGGGCATGGACCGACGACGAGTTCCGGCAACTTCTGCTCACCGACGGTACCGAGGCCGTCGGCAGCTACGGGTACCTGGGACCGCAGGGTGAATACATTGTGGCGCTCGAGGACACGCCCACACTCAAGAACGTGATCGTGTGCTCTCTGTGCTCGTGCACCGCCTGGCCGATCCTCGGCCTGCCGCCGACCTGGTACAAGAGCTTCGAGTACCGCGCCCGCGTGGTTCGTGAACCGAGAAAAGTGCTGTCCGAGATGGGCACCGACATTCCGGAGGGCGTCGAGATCCGGGTGTACGACACCACCGCCGAAACGCGCTACATCGTCCTGCCCCAGCGGCCGGGAGGCACCGAGGGGTGGAGCCGGGAGCAACTCCAGCAGATCGTCACCAAAGATTGCCTGATCGGGGTCGCGATCCCGCAGGTTCCGAGCGCCTGAGCACCTGAAGAGAAGGAACAGATCCATGGATGGAGTACACGATCTCGCCGGTGTCCAGGGGTTCGGTAAGGTCCCGCACACCGTCGACGCCGACATCGGCGGACCCTTTCACGCGAAGTGGGAGCACCTCCCCTACAGTCTGCTGTTCCTCGGCGCCGCAGACCTGGGGGCGTTCAGTGTCGACGAAGTCAGGCACGTCGTCGAACGAATGGAACCACGCCACTACATGATGACGCCGTACTACGAGCGGTACGTCATCGGCGTCGCAACCTTGATGGTGGAGAAGGGAATCCTGACCCACGACGAGCTCGAGGCGCTCGCGGGCGGCCCGTTCCCGTTGTCCCTTCCTGCGGAATCGGAAGGCCGGCCGGCGCGGACGGACGGCATCACCTTCGAGGTGGGGCAGCGCGTTCGGGTCCGCGACGAGCACGTGCCCGGGCACATCCGGATGCCGGCATACTGCCGCGGCCGGGTCGGAACGATCACCCACCGCACCACCGAGAAATGGCCGTTCCCCGACTCGATAGGCCACGGGCGCGACGACGCCGGTGCCGAATCCACCTATCACGTCCAGTTCGCGGCGGAGGACCTCTTCGGCGAGGACACCGACGCAGGCAGTGTCGTGGTCGACCTCTTCGAGGGATACCTCGAAAAGGTAGCCGCCTGAACGCATCCGACACGATGACCACAGACCGGCGGTGGAAAGCCCTTCCGCGCCTCCGCCGCCGGTCTGTCATCGAGTACACCCAGATTCTCCGGAAGGAACTTGACAAATGAATGACACGCGCCTCCCCGTCACCGTGCTGTCCGGATTCCTCGGTGCAGGAAAAACGACACTCCTGAACCAGATCCTGCGCAACCGTGAAGGCAGGCGCGTCGCGGTGATCGTCAACGACATGAGCGAGATCAACATCGACAGTGCCGAGGTCGAACGAGAGGTCTCGCTGAGTCGATCACAGGAAAAGCTCGTCGAGATGACCAACGGCTGCATCTGCTGCACGTTGCGGGAGGATCTCCTCGACGAGATCAGAACCCTGGCAGCCGACGGACGATTCGACTACCTCCTGATCGAATCGTCCGGCATCTCCGAGCCCCTGCCCGTCGCCGAGACCTTCACGTTCATCGACACCGACGGGCACGCGCTTGCCGACATCGCGCGATTGGACACCATGGTGACCGTCGTCGACGGCCACAGTTTCCTCCGGGACTACCGGTCCGGCGGCCCCGTCGAGGCCGACGCCCCCGAGGACGAACGTGACATCTCCGATCTTCTGGTCGATCAGATCGAGTTCGCCGACGTGGTCCTGATCAGCAAAGCCGACCTCGTCTCCGCCGAGCACCTCGCCGAGCTGACCGCCTTGATTCGATCGCTGAACAAGGCCGCGGACATCCACGCGATATCTCACGGCCACGTCCCACTCGACGCCATCATGGATACCGGCCTGTTCTCCTTCGACAGGGCAGCCCAGGCACCCGGCTGGCTGCAGGAACTCCAGGGCGAGCACACCCCTGAGACCGAGGAATACGGGATCGGTTCGGTCGTCTACCGCGAACGCGCCCCCTTCCACCCGGGGCGACTGCACGAGTTCCTCACCGGCGACTGGACGAACGGCAGACTTCTCCGCGCCAAAGGGTACTTCTGGAATGCCGGCCGGTTCACCGAGATCGGCAGCATCTCCCAAGCCGGTCACGTGATCCGACACGGGTACGTCGGACGGTGGTGGAAGTTCCTTCCCGACAGCTACTGGCCGGAAGACGACTACCGCCGCCAGGGAATTCTCGACAAATGGGAAGAACCGGTCGGTGACTGCCGACAGGAACTCGTCTTCATCGGCCAGGGCATCGACGCCGACATCCTTCGGCGTCAGCTCAACACGTGTCTCCTCACCATCGAGGAGATCGACGCCGGCCCCGACACGTGGTCGGGGTGGCCCGACCCCCTCGGCGCCGGTCACTCCGATCACGTGACCAGCCAGGTAGCCCAGACGAGCACCATCTGATCCTGTCACCAGCGGCACTGGTCAACTCTGCCCAATGTGAGTTCTGGTTTGGGCAAGCTTTGCCAATGTCCGAACGTGCTCGCCCTCATAGCGTGGGCTGCGTTGGAGTTCCGATCGCCAAAAGCTGATCTCGACTACCCCGCAAGCCACGTATAGAGGAGATGTCAATGCCCGAAGCAATCGAGGTCCGCAAGGTTCCCCTGCACAGCGTGTCCGACGCCGGCGAGCTGGCCAAGCTCATCGACGACGGTGTGCTCGAAGCGGACCGCGTCATCGCAGTCATCGGCAAGACCGAGGGCAACGGCGGCGTCAACGACTACACGCGCATCATCGCGGATCGGGCTTTCCGTGAGGTCCTCTCTGCCAAGGGCAGCCGAAGCGCGGACGAGGTGGCGGGGGTGCCCATCGTCTGGTCCGGCGGTACCGACGGTGTGATCAGCCCGCACGCAACGATCTTCGCAACGGTGCCCGCGGAGAAGGCTGTGAAGACCGACGAGCCGCGACTGACCGTCGGTGTCGCGATGAGTGAGCAGCTTCTCCCCGAAGACATCGGTCGCACGGCGATGATCACCAAGGTGGCAGCGGCGGTGAAGATGGCGATGGACAACGCCGGCATCACCGACCCCGCCGACGTGCACTACGTGCAGACGAAGACGCCGTTGCTGACGATCCACACCATCCGGGACGCCAAGAGCCGCGGCGAGACGGTGTGGACCGAGCAGACGCACGAGTCGATGGACCTGTCGAACGGTGGTACGGCACTGGGGATTGCCGTCGCCCTCGGCGAGATCGAGATGCCCGGCGATGACGATGTCATGCACAGCCGGGACCTCTACTCGTCGGTCGCATCCTGCTCCTCAGGTGTCGAGTTGGACCGGGCTCAAATCGTGGTGGTGGGCAACACACGCGGTGTCGGCGGCCGCTACCGGATCGGGCACAGCGTGATGAATGATCCGCTCGATCAGGACGGCATCTGGTCGGCGATCCGGGATGCGGGACTCGAACTGCCCGAGCGGCCCCACACGAGCGACCTGGACGGCCGGCTCGTCAATGTCTTCCTCAAGTGTGAGGCGAGTCAGGACGGGACGGTGCGCGGCCGCCGCAACGCGATGCTCGACGACTCGGACGTCCACTGGCACCGCCAGATCAAGTCGTGCGTAGGCGGTGTCGCGGCGTCGGTCACCGGTGACCCGGCGGTGTTCGTGTCCGTGTCGGCCGCGCACCAGGGCCCGGAGGGTGGCGGCCCCGTCGCCGCCATCGTCGACCTCGGTCAATAGTTCCTGGTCGCACCGTGAACGAGGGTGCGTGGCCGCCACCGGGCGCCGCGCACCCTCGATCGCCGGTCATCGCTTCCGAAACCGTGGAGAGGTTCACAAGTGTCACACGTCATCGATCCCGTCGACGCAGGTGATTCGCCCCTGACTGACGTCGAACCCTTCGGCGGGCCAGGAGGATACGACAATCTCGTCATGTGTGACGCGCTCACGCTCAGCGGTTTGATCAAGAGCCGCGAGGTGTCGTGCGTCGACGTCATGACTGCCTATCTCGACCACATCGCACGGCACAATGGCAGTGTCAACGCCATCGTTGCCCTGCGGGACCGGGACGAGTTGCTGGCCGAAGCGCGCGAGCGCGACCATCAGCTTGCCGACGGGCACTACCTCGGCTGGATGCACGGGTTCCCGCACGCCGTCAAGGATCTCTCCGCGGCCAAGGGACTTCCGTTCACGTCCGGATCACCCATCTTCGCCGACCGGATCGCCGACGCGGACGACCTGTTCGTCGCGCGGATCAAGGCAGCAGGTGCCATTGTCATCGGCAAGACGAACACGCCCGAATTCGGACTCGGGTCCCAGACGTACAACCCGGTGTACGGCACAACGGCGACACCGTACGACACGTCACGCACCGCAGGTGGAAGCAGTGGCGGCGCCGCCGCGGCCCTGGCACTGCGGATGGTCCCGGTTGCCGACGGCAGCGACTACATGGGGTCACTGCGAAATCCACCAGCCTTCAATAACGTTGTGGGATTTCGCCCGTCATGGGGACGCATCCCGGAGGCAGGCTTCATCGCTCAGGGCGCGGTGGTCGGCCCGATCGGGCGGTCGGTGGCCGATGTGGCGCAGCTCTTGTCGACGATGGCCGGGCCCGACGCAGGCGCCCCGCTCGGCATCGACGAGGACCCAGAGGTCTTCACACGGAACCTCGATCGGGACTTCCACGGAACGCGGATCGCGTGGGTGGGTGACTGGGACGGGTACCTGGCGACGGAACCCGGGGTTCTCGAGCTGTGCGAGTCGTCGTTCGACGCATTCCGGAACATCGGGTGCCGCGTCGAGGCGGCGCTCCCCGACTACAAGCCCGAAGACATCTGGCAGCTGTTCCTGAGATGGCGCTGGTGGGCACAGCTCGGCTTGGTCGACCTCTACGACGACCCACAGACACGCGAGCAGATGAAGCCCGAATTCGTGTGGGAGATGGAGCACGGAATCGCACTGTCCGCGCTCGACGTCACGAAGGCCGCGGCGGCCCGCAACGACTGGCAGGCTGCCCTCACGAAGATGTTCGAATCGTATGACTACATCCTCGCGCCCAGTGCTCAGGTGTTCCCGTTCGACAAGTCCGCACACTGGCCCACCGAGATCGACGGCCGGCCCATGGATACCTATCACCGATGGATGGAGACCGTCGCACCGTGGACGATGACGAGCCTCCCGGTGGCCGCGATGCCGGTCGGTTTCGATGACCGGGGGCTTCCGATGGGAATTCAGATAATCGGACGACACGGCGCCGACCGAGCCGTTCTCCAACTCGCCCACGCGTACGAGCAGCGGACGAAGTGGACGCAGCGTGTGCTTCCGCCGGCACTCCTCCCGAGCTGAGCTGCACCCGTGGACGCAGTCGGTCTGCCGTCACCTGCCGGATACGCGTTGACGATTCGGGAGGTGCTGACCCTCCCCAGCTTGGCCGGCGCCACGCTCGTCGCGGGGGCGGGCGGACTGGAGCAGACCGTTCTGCGAGTCAACGTCATCGAGGTACCGGACATCCTGCCGTGGGTGAAGCCCAACGAACTGCTGATCACCACGGGGTTCCCTCTGCGACATGCAGATTCGGGTGAGCCGTTCGACCCCCTCGCGCTGGTCGAACTCGTCGAGGGCCTCGCCCGGTGCGGCGCGGCCGCACTCGGTGTCAAGGAGGGCCGGTACCTCGGCGATCTCCCTGCCGCGATGCTCGAGGCATCGGACCGTCTCGACATTCCGCTGTTTCTCATTCCGCACGACATCGGTTTCGACGAGGTGATGTCCGAGGTGTTCACACACCTCGTCGATCGGCAGGCATTCGCCCTCGACGTCGCCGATCGCATGCACCGTGCCTTGACGAAGATCGTCCTCGAAGGTGGCGATCTGCCGCAGATCGCGGACGAGGTCGCCGCGCTGTTCGACGCTGCGGTGTTGATCTGCACACCGGACGGGCGGGTCAACGCGTCAGCGGGTACGACGGCCAATCTGGAGGTGTTGGAGGGGCTGCCGCTGTTCGACCGGTCCGGCCGGCTTCGCACCGAGCGCCTGCACCACGGCCTGCAGCCGGCGCCGGGCACGGAGGCCGGCCAGATCGCCGTCGCACCGGTTCATGCCGGCGGGACCGAACACGGCGTCATCGTCGCCTTCGTGGGCGACGGCGGATTGGGCCCCGTCGCCGTGCAAGCGCTGGAGCGAGCCGCAACCGTTGTCGCGCTGGCGGTGACCAAGCAGCTCGCCGTGTCGGCGGTCGAATCAAAGTTTCACGGCGACTTCCTGCGCGACGTACTCAACGGGAATGCCGGTACGGTTGAACAGATTACGGAGCACTGCGCGCAGCTCGAATGGGACGTGAACCGCGCCATGGTGGTCGTTGTCGCGGAGCTCGATCCGGACCCCGCTCGCTCGACCACCGGCCCCGTGATACGGCCGCCGGGTGCCGGACGGATGCCGCAACAAAGACTCACGGCTGCCTGGAAACAAGTGGTCCGGCGCAGGGACCGGTACGCACCGGTGGTCGGGTTCAGCCACGAGGTGGTGGTGTTGATGCCGGTCGGTGACGACGACGCAAGAACTGTCATCGACGATCTGATTGCGGCCGTCACCGGTGACCGAGGAGGCGGCAGGCGTTCGTTCTGCACCGGCGTGAGCCGGGTCATCGGTTCGGCTGCCGACATTCCGCAGGCGTACGACCAGGCACGTAAGGCAGTGGCGGTGGGGCGGCGCATGCGCGGGAACGGTTCTGTCGCACACTTCGACAGCCTGGGCGTCCACAGACTGCTCTCCCTGGTCGACGACAGCGCCGAGCTCCGATCGTTCGCCACCGAGATCCTCGGGTCGCTGGCCGGCGACGCAGACGAGGCGATCGATCTCCGCCAGACGATGCAGGCACTCCTGGACACCAACTGCAACGTGGCTGAGACTGCACGCGTCCTGCATTTCCACTACAACACGCTGCGTTACCGGATCGGCAAGTTGGAGAGCATCGTCGGTCCGTTCACGACGGATCCCATTCTGCGCCTGGATGTCGCGCTCGCATTGAGAGTAGAGGAGATGGAGGGTCTGTGACCGATCCGCACGATATGAACTCGTCCTCACCGTCCACCGCTCTGTGATAGGACAGCAATGAACGCTCTGCTCTACCCCGGCATCGTGCTTCTCATTGTCTCCAACGTACTGATTCCCCCGTCCCTTCTGCGAGTCCACGCCGGAACCAGTCAGCTTCTGAACTGGAATGTCACCCTGTCATTGACTGGTGCGGCGACGATGCTGGCGTGCGCGCTGACTTCCACGGATGCATCGGTGGGACAGCGTTGGGCCACAGCGCTTGCCGGGCTTCTGTGCGGCGGCGTCCTGGCTGTGACGATCGCCGTGGTGCTCAGGCCTCGATCCACCTGATCGGACCGCGGCTCCGCTATTCGGCGCGTTCCGCGACGAGTGCGGCCAGGCCGTCGAAGATCCGGGCCAGGCCGAATTCGAGCGCATCGTCCTGCCCGGAAGACGAACTCGCCGACGCGAAGGCCGCCGCCGCTTCAGGAAAGCGCTCGGCGTTGTCGGTGAGGATTCCCGTCATGATCGCGTTCAGGGCCTTCTCGGGTGTGTCGGTTTCGGCGCCGGCGGCCGTCGACTGTTGCGCGAGGCTGCGGACGTGGCCGGTGATCAGGACGACCGAATCCAGTCGTTCTCCGCCGGTGAGCCCGGTGCCGCTCAGTGCCGAGAGGCCGGTTTCGAGCCAGCCCAGTTCGTTCGGTCCCATCACGCGGGGGCCGACGGCGACGTCCACGACCCACGGATGCCGTCGCAGACCCGCCCACATGCTCAGTGCCCACTCGTGGAGCGCTGCGCGCCAGCCGCCGTCGATCTCGGACAGGTCGGGTGCGGGTCCGAGAGCGGCATCGAGCATGAGGGCGGTCAGCTCGGCCTTCCCCGGGGTGTAGCGGTAGAGGGACATCTTGGTGAACCCGAGGTCCTCCGCGAGGCGCTGCATCGACAGCGTGGCGAGGCCCTCCGCATCGGCCATCGAGATGGCGGTGGCGACGATCCGCTCGAGACTCAGCGCCGGCTTCGGACCGCGCTTCGGTCTGTCCGGTGATCCCCACAGCAGCTCGGCGGTACGGGGCTGGGTGACCATCTTGCGCTCCTCCGGTCGACTCTTGATCCGGAATGGTGTCTACCATACACTGAATTGTGTCCATAAGACACAATTAATTCCCGGAGGGCTCCCATGCCGAACGAAACCGTCCTCATCTCTGGTGCCGGCATCGCCGGGCCCGCCCTGGCGTTCTGGCTCGCTCGCAGCGGCTACGCCGTCACCGTCGTCGAGAAGGTGCCGGTCCTTCGGCTCGGCGGCCAGGCCGTCGACTTCAAAGGGGAGGTGCACCGGCAGGTGCTGGAGAGGATGGGGATTCTCGACGAGGTGCACCGCAGGCAGACGGGAAAGACCGACCTCCGGATCGTCGACGAACGTGACAAACACTTGGCGACCATGCCCGGTGAATTCATCGGCGGCGACGTCGAGATCCTGCGGGGCGACCTGACCGAGATCCTCTACGAACGGACCGCGGATTCGTGCGAGTACCTGTTCGGTGACTCCGTGACCGCGCTCACCGACACAGAGTCCGGTGTCGAGGTCACGTTCGAGAAATTGCACGCACGCCGTTTCGACCTGGTGTTCGGCGCCGACGGCATCCACTCGGCGGTGCGTAAACACCGGTTCGGGCCGGAGGAGAACTTCGTCCGATTCCTCGGGTACTACTACGCCGTCGTCGGCACCACGGACGCGGTGACTGCGGCGTCGCCCGACCGGGAACGCGCGACGGGATGGATGTACAACGAACCCGGAAGGATGGCCGTCGTCGGTGGACCGAAGGCTCCCGAGTTGTTCGTCTTCGCCTCCGACCCGATCGACTACGACCGTGGCGACATCACCGAGCAGAAGCGCCTGCTGGTCGCCGCGTACGCAGGTGCAGGCTGGCGCGTGCCCGGGTTGCTCGGGCACCTGGACGACGCCCCCGACTTCTACCTCGACTCGATCGCGAGGGTCGAGACCGATACCTACACCGCCGGGCGCGTCGCCCTACTCGGCGATGCCGCGTACGGAAACACGCTGGGCGGCTTCGGAACCGGTCTCGCCCTCGTCGGTGCGTATGTGCTCGCGGGCGAACTGGCCGCAACCGGTGGCGACCACCGCGTCGCATTCGGACGCTACAACGAGCAGATGCACCGGTATGCGAAGGTCGCCCGCAAGGCCAGCGCCGGACCGTTTCTCGCGCCGAAGTCGTCGACTCGCATCAGGCTGCGGAATTGGACGTTCAAGTCCAGGACCCTGTTCGGCCTGATGATGACGCTGACCGACTCCTTCGCCACCGACATCGACCTGCAGGACTACCCGGCGCTGAGATCAGCTGGGCGTCCCGGCGATGTTGACCATCCATGAGATACCGAATTGGTCGGTACAGGCACCGAATTCGTCTCCCCACATCTGCTTTTCGAGGGGCACCGACACGGAGCCGGCGTCCGAGAGCTTGGCCCAGTAACCGCGGAGCAGGTCGCCGTCGTCGCCGCTCAGGCTCACCGCGATGTTGGTGCCCGGGTTGTGTTCCATGCCGGGCGGCGTGTCTGCCCCCATGAGGGTGAACCCGTTGTCGGATTCGAGCATGGCGTGCATGATCTTGTCGGCTCCCTCGGCGTCCGGGGCGCCGAACTCACCGAATGTGCTCACCGCCAGAGTGCCACCGAAGACGTCCTTGTAGAACTCCATTGCCTGCCGAGCGTCGCCGTCGAAGCTGATGTAGGGGTTGAGACGAGAGGTCATGAGGCATGCTCCTTCTAGGTGCCGGAACCGACAGCAACGACGGTACAACGACCGACCGACACGATGTGGGGAACGCAAAGCTCGGTACTGCACCAGGTGTTTCAGGGCACCGCGACGGTCGCGAACGCCGCCCACAGCACCGGCGAATGCTCGATCGTCCGTTCGTCCCGCCAGGCGGCGACCCGGTCGCGCTGCCACGCGCAGAGCGCGCCGACCGCGTCGGGCAGTTCGTGCGCCGCGTCGATCGAACAGATGACGTCCTGCAGCGGGCGCGCGTGCGGTGCTGCGCCGGCGATGCGTTGGAACGCGAGGTCGGTGGGAAGTGCCCAGCGGCTCGCGGTGACGAGTTCCGCCCCGCCGGCGATCATCGCGGAGACCAGTCCGAGGGCCTCGCTGAACCGCAGGTCGCCGCCGCTCTCGCAGGCGATGAGCGCAACCCGGCTCGGGATCGGCCACAGGTCGGCGCCGCGGATCGGTTCGTCGGTGAGCGTGTGCGTTCCCAGCAGGAGGTCCTTCGCGGACAACGGCCGGTGCGCACGCGTCGGCTCCGCGAACCCGACGGCGTCGGTGGAGCAGGCGAGGTGCAATTCCGCGTGCTCGCTCTGACCGGATTCGGGTGCCGCCGCCGTGACGTGCCCGACGTACACCAGCCGGCCCGCGCCCTCGCGCAACGCCGCACCGAGCCATGCCCGGTCGGCGTCTTCGCGGCGGAACACGTCCAGTGGTCCGTCCACGGCCGGGAGCAGCCGGCCCTCGCCGGCGTACGTCGCGACCCGTTGCGACAGCGGGCTGTCCGCGGCCATCCGCCCCAGGACGGAACCGAGAACCGAATCGGCGCGGAACCCCGGAACGCGGGGGTCGAGGACCGCGACGACGGGGAGCCGGTGGCCGTCCGTCCAGGTTCGGACCGGGCGACCGGGTGAGTGCACGATGCTGAGCGGGGCCAGCAGGCTGACGTCCGCGATGTCGACGAGACGCAGCCCGGCGTCGGGAGCGATCAGTTCCCACGGGACCTGCGCGACCCGGGGTGACGGCTGGATCCGGAGGTGGGGACGCACACCGCGGGTGAAGAGTTCGTGCAACTGCCGGGCGAGGCCGAACGGGAGAAATGTGCGGGAGAGGAGTTGAGCCAGATCGTGTTCGGACTCGTACCGGGAGAATGCGCCCGTCGTCAGTGAACGGTGCAGCCCCTCCGTGTCCGTGAGGTCGGGCAGGGCCCGGGCCAGCGCGGCGACGGCCTCGTCCACCACCCCGGCGGGGGCGACGCCGACACCGCCGGGGTGGGAGTCGTGGGTCCACCGCCAGGACGTGTACAGGTCGCCGGCGTCGGCCATCCGCACGATCGCGGTGGGCGGCTCGTGCGAGGTCGGCGGGTGGGACAGGTGAGTCGGCACCGCCCCAGCATTCCCTACCCGCCTGGCATCTTCACCGGCAAATAGATCGGCTCCCCGAGCAACCTCCGACTTCCGGTCGCCTGAGCCTCGACGTGGAATATCTGAACTAGTTCTGATGTAATGGTGTGTATGAGCAAGTCGACCGCCACCACCACGTTCTCCGACTTCTTGAGGTCGCCGAAGGATGTACTCGGCGTCCTCGAGGACAACGGTGAGGTGGTGTTGACGCGTCGGAACGCGCCCGCTCTGCGGCTGACCCAGGAATCGGCGAGCCGTGCGGAATTGAGCACTCTCGGCGTCGTGGGACAGCTATTCGCCGCCTCTCTCGACGAGGCGGCCCTCGATCGTGTCGCTACCCGGCTCGCGGTGGCACTGCCGTGGATCGGGTTGCTGCCGGCGTCGTTGCACGCGGAGTTCATCGCGGAGTTCCAGGACATGGCCCGGGCCTGCATCGCGGTTGCCCGCTTCGACCGGCTCGCGATTCTGCTCGAAGCGTGGAGGGCCACCGCGGAGGCGTATGCCGACCCGCGCCTGACTGCGGACGGTTCCGATCTGGAACATCTTGACGTCGCCGAGGTGGTCGCGGCGCCGGGCCGCGACGCGTGAGCAAGAAGGGCGGATCGGTCCCTCGTCCGATCAAACGTGCCGAGTGGCAGCTGGTGTTCGTTACACGTGACGCGGAGAAGGGCTGGACGGATCTGTTGGCGACCGCTCGCAATGCGACGGTCGATGCGTGGGACACCCTTACCCGTGAACCTGCAGTGGAGACACCGCGGCTGTATCAGCCAAAGGTGACTATGCCTACGGCACGCACATCGGGCGGAACTACGCCCGCTACCAGTACAAAGTGACCAATGGTGGGCGTATCTGGTTCTTTCTCGACCCGGCTCCGACGGGCGGCAAGGTCGCCGGCCGGGTCCTGCTCGAGCGATGCGAGCCCGGCCATCCGAAGGAAACCGAGTAAGCACGACCACATGTGATTCTGCGGCCGCTGCGGGTCGGCGCTGTGGCTGGTTTCAGCGCCTCGAGTACTCCCCGCGAAGCGACTTACCCACACCGTGCCCGGCACGGTGTGGGTAAGAAGTCGCGTCTGTTGGACCGCAGTCGTGCTTCGTGAGTGCCTCTGACGCAGGGGCGACCGAACTAGCCGACAGTTGCGGCGGCGGAATCCTCGGCAGGCACACCCGCGCGGATGAGCCGATCGAATGCGCTCAGCGCTGCCGTGGCGCCGGCACCGGCGGCGATCACGATCTGCTTGTACGGCACGGTGGTGCAGTCACCGGCAGCGAACACGCCGGGGACCGACGTCTGGCCGCGGTCGTCGATCGCGATCTCGCCGCGATCGGACAACTCGATGCTCCCGGCCAGCCACTCGGTGTTGGGCAGGAGACCGATCTGGACGAAGACACCCTCGACGTCGAGCGTGTGAGCGGTATCGGTCGTGCGGTCCTGGTACGCCAGACCGGTGACCTTGTTGCCGTCCCCGACGACCTCCGTCGTGAGCGTGCTCAGGAGGATGTCCGCGTTGGGGAGGCTGCGCAGTTTGCGCTGCAGCACCTCGTCGGCGCGGAGCACCGAGTCGAACTCGATGAGCGTGACGTGCTCGACGAGTCCGGCGAGGTCGATCGCGGCCTCCACTCCGGAGTTGCCGCCACCGATCACGGCGACGCGCTTGCCCTTGAACAGCGGTCCGTCGCAGTGCGGGCAGTAGGTGACGCCCTTGTTCCGGTACTGGTCCTCGCCGGGCACGTTCATCGAGCGCCACCGCGCACCGGTCGACAGGATCACGGTCCGCGCGAGAAGGGAAGCACCGCTTTCCAGTTCGATCTCGACGAGACCATTCTCGGTGGCGGCGGGCACGAGCTTCGCGGCCTTCTGCGTGTTCATGATGTCGACGCCGTACTGGCGGACGTGATTCTCGAGCGCAGACCCGAACTGGGGGCCCTCCGTGTAGGGCACGGAAATGAAGTTCTCGATCGCCATGGTGTCGAGCACCTGGCCGCCGAAGCGTTCGGCGGCGATACCGGTGCGAATTCCCTTGCGCGCGGCGTACACCGCGGCCGCGGCACCGGACGGGCCACCGCCGACGACGAGCACGTCGAACGGATCCTTCTGCGCGATCGCGGTGGCGGCGCGGTCGGCGGCACCGACGTCGAGCTTGCCGATGATCTCCTCGAGGCTCATCCGGCCGGACCCGAAGAGTTCGCCGTTGACGAAGACCGTCGGCACGGCCATGATCTGGCGGCCGTCGACCTCATCCTGGAACAGGGCGCCGTCGATCGCGACGTGGCTGATGCGCGGATTGAGCACGGACATCAGGTTCAGGGCCTGCACCACGTCGGGGCAGTTCTGGCAGGACAGCGAGAAGTACGTCTCGAAGTGGAAGTCGCCGTCGAGGTTGCGGACCTGCTCGAGCAGCTCGGGGGACTCCTTCGACGGGTAACCGCCGACCTGGAGCAAAGCGAGTGCGAGCGAGGTGAATTCGTGGCCGAGCGGGATCCCGGCGAAGCGGACCTCGATGTCGGTGCCACTGCGGCGGACCGCGAAGGACGGGCGGCGCGCGTCGTCGTCGCGGCGTTCGTAGGTGACCTTGTCCGACATCGCCGCGATCTCGGTGAGCAGTTCGGCGAGTTCGGTGGACTTGGGGCCGTCATCGAGTGAGGAGACGAGCTCGATCGGCAGGGTCAGCCGTTCGAGCAGGGACTTCAGTTGGCCGGCGAGCGAGGCTTCGAGCATGCGGATCTACTCCATCGATCGGGGAGGAAAGGGATCGGAACCGGAAACCAGCTCTGGGCGGTCCGGAAAGTGTTGGTGCGACACCGATTGCCCCTCACGGGAGCGGAGCACCGGGAACCGCGCGCACGGGCTCAGAAGTTCTGAGCCCGTGCCTACGGTCGACTGGGCTACGTCAGATCTTGCCCACGAGGTCGAGCGACGGAGCGAGGGTCTCTTCGCCCTCTTCCCACTTGGCCGGGCAGACCTCGCCCGGGTGCGACCGGACGTACTGAGCGGCCTTGACCTTGCGGACCAGCTCGGCGGCGTTGCGGCCGATGCCTTCCGCGGTGACCTCGGTGAACTGGATGACGCCGTCGGGGTCGACGAGGAAGGTGCCGCGATCGGCCAGTCCCTCGTTCTCGCGCAGAACCTCGAAGTTCTTGCTGATCTCCTGCGTCGGGTCACCGATCATGGCGTACTTGATCTTGCCGATGGTGTCGGACGATCCGTGCCACGCCTTGTGCGTGAAGTGGGTGTCGGTGGACACCGAGAAGACCTCGACGCCGAGACGCTGCAGTTCTTCGTGGTGATCGGCGAGGTCGCCGAGCTCGGTCGGGCAGACGAACGTGAAGTCGGCCGGGTAGAAGTAGAAGACAGCCCACTTGTCCTTGATGTCGTCCGCGGAGACGGTGATGAACGCGCCGTCCTTGAAAGCGGACGCCGCGAAGGGCTTGATCTGCGTGTTGATCAGGGCCATTGGAACCTCTATTCGTAAGACTGGAAGCCGACAGCGACGAGGCTATCCAGCAGATTGGAATAGGTCCAATCTATGAGACCTATTCCATAGATTGGATGGGGCTATCAATGACCGTCGAATCGGACGCGTTGCAGGTCAGCGCGGACATTCACCCACGCACCCCGGGGTGGCCGCCGGACGAGCGGTGTGACCACCGTGACACCTTGCGGCCCTGAATCTCCTCGCAGGGAACGGAAAGTGGGATCACCAGGCCGGAACGACGCGGCTGTCGCGGACCTCGCGCCCGTAGCGTTCCTCGGCGGCCGCGATCGAGGATCCCAGCATGATCCGTCCGTCCGACGTCACGGCGAGCCGCGGGGGGAGGGGCACCGGCAGGCCGGCGCCGGCCGCGACTCCCGCCAGTGCGGCGCCGAGCAGGAAGGAGCCGTCGGTGTCTGCGGCGCCGGCCGGGGAGGGTCGGGCAACTGGAGGGGCAGCCGCGGCGCGGTGCCGTGCCCGGCCCGGCCGATGTCCACCGTCGCCCCCGCGCACTGCGCCTCGACGAGATCGGCGACCAACTGGGCGTCGCCGGAGGCGTAGGCGAGACGGAACGCCAATTGCATTGCTGGACTCGCGATCTCGCGGTTCCACTGCTCGCGCTGTCGGCCGTTCGGGAGTGTGTATCGCACGGCGTCGATGGCAATTGCCGCGGGCACGGCGAGCGCGGTGGCCCGTGCCTGCGCCGCATCGTCCGGTGTGCCGGCGGTGGTCAGTGCGGATTCGAGGAGGGTCGCGTGCCAGAAGTCGACCTGCGCGCAGTGCAGTCCGAGTCCCAGTCCGCGGTACGTGGCGAACGCGGCGGCGAGCAGTCTCTCGCCCTCGCCCGGTCGGCCCTCGGCGAAGGCAGCGGTGGCGAGGCGCGTCTCGACGTCCGCGACGTCGAGCACGGCGCCGGACCCCCGGAAGTAGTCGAGGCTGCGGCGGTAGAGCGCCGTCGCGCGTGCGGTGTCGCCGCGGCCCTCGGCGAGAAATGCCAGCACCTTCGATCCGATTCCCGCTCGGTGGCCGATCCCGGCCCGTTCGAAATACGACTGACTCGATTGCAGCAGCGGTTCCGCATCGTCGAGGCGACCCGTGCGGACACGCATGATGCCCAGGTTCTGCTGCGTCTCGGCGACCGCGTTGACGTCGCCCGCCGTCTCGAATGCGGCGAGTGCCTGCCCGGCGAAGTCGTCGGAGAGATCGAATCGCCCGGTCTCGAAATGGATGGCAGCGAGATTCATCAACGGATGGCCCGCGAGTCCCGGCGCGAAACGGACTGTCGCGTCGAGGGACTCGGTGGCCACGTCGGCCGCGTGCGCCCACTGCTGCCGATGCATCGCGACCGCGGTGAGCGACAACAGGCACGCGACCCGCAGGTCACCCTGGTCTGCGCCGCCGGCCGCGAGCAGTTCCCGCGCCTGCTCGAGCGCGTCCTGTGCGCCGTCGAGATCGCCGACGTGTTGCAGTGCCTGCGACAGGTTGACCAGCGCCGCCGGACGCATCCGGATCGCGTCGGCCGGCATCACCGCGAGGGCCTCCCGGTACAGGTCGACGGCCTTCGCGTGCTCGCCCAGTTCGTCGGACATGCTGGCCGCATTGATGATCGCGCTCGTCCGGAGATCACCGGTGGCCCCGGCGGCGACCTGCTCGAACGTCCGGAGCGCCTCGGCGACGTCGCCCCGCGCATAGGCCGCGGCTCCCGCGGCAAGAAGGTTGCGGCCCGTCTGGTCGTCCATGTCAGAAGTCTGAATCCGAGGCGGCCGCGTCTATCTCGGCGAGCAGCGGTGCGTCAGGTCCGTCGTCAGAAGCCGGCTCCGCGGCGCGCCGCAGCCGCAGACGGGCCAGGGCCCGAACCCGCTCCCGGACGTCCTGACCTCCGACCTCAACGGAACCGTTCACACCGAATCCGGGCAGGTACACGTCCACGGACACCCCCGCTTCCGCGCCGGGTGGCGCGGCCGACTCGCCGAACCAGATGTCTCCCGACAGGTGCAGCGGGACGTCGACGGCGCCCGATGCGGTGCCGACCAGAGCGCGGGGGCGGACATGATCCGGCACGGGTCCGGAGACATCCGGTGCCGCAACGACACTCACGTGCACTGCGGTGTTCCCGGAGGTGCGCACCACCTCCCACGACACCGCGCGCTCGGAACAGTCGACGAGTCCGGGTGGGTACCGGCGCCAGTCGGATCCCGTGATGCCCCGCGCCAGCACGAGGGTACCCGGCCGCGTCGCGGTCGCGGCGCCCGCGGCGAGCGCGTAGTCCTCGGCCCGCCCGGGACGGTCGGCGAGCGTGGGTCCGCTCGGCGCGAGCGCGTCGTCCCCGTCGACGAGCAGATCGCAGTCCTCGACGAGTGTCGCGATCTCGCGGTTCAGCAGCCCCGCGTCGAGCGCCGCGATACCGTCGACCGTCGACGTCGGCCACCACCGCGCCGCCCAGTGCGCGAACGCGAGGCGTCGAGCGCCGACGGCCACCCACGGCCGGGCCGGTTCGACCACGACCTCGCTCCCGGTCTCGCCCTCGGCCACGGCGAGTGCCACCTCCTCGCCGAACACCGCCCACACCCAGTTCTGCGCCGAGTCGACGTCGTCGATCACCGCGACCGGGACGGTGTGTTCGGCGAACACACTCCACGACAGGTGCCCGCCGAGCACCTCCAGCACGGTGACGTCGATGCCCGCTGCGTCGCCGAGGACGCTCGGTGCGTTCTCGGGGGCGATGATCCAGACCCCGTCGGCGACGCGGTCGATCCGCACGGTGCCGGTGGTCAACTCGCCCTCGATTCGGGAGCATCCGCCGCGTCCGCGAGCGGAATTGCGCTGAGCGCCTGCTTGACCCGCATCCGGTGGTCGAGGATGACCGACCGCGCCACCCCGTCCAGGAGATCCCACAGTTCGCCTGGTTCGTGGACGGAGAACTCGCGGACGTCGCGACCGTGCAGGCGGACCCACAGGCGGCGGAGGTAAGGCCGCCACGGCTCGCGGAGTTCGGCGGCGATGGCCGCCAGCGGATTCGTGTCGGGCAGCGCCGCTGCGTCGACGTTCACGGTGAGGCGCCGCGCCTGCAGGACGTACGCCTCGCGCTGCCAGCGACCGTTGATCACCCGGACGGCGGTCGTGTCCGTCGCCGCGGGAGAGGGTGCCGTCCCGATCGGGCGGAGCCCGGTCGCTAGCGAGGCACCCGTCGTTGCCGCGACCCGCAAGGACTCGTCGAGAAGTGCCCAGGGCGAGCAACTTCGGGCGATCTCGGTGGTGACCAGTTCGTGGATCGGCGGTAGCCCCGCACGGTCGGTCGACGCGCGGAGCACCGTGAAGACGCGTTCGTGGACGGAACGATCGAAGGGGAGCCCGAGCGCCGAGGTGGACGCCGACGTCCCCAGGCGCGGTGGCGCGGGGAGGGGATGCACCGTCAGACCGAACCGCTGAGCCGAGACCTCGTTCGTCCACAACGCAATTCCGTGGTGAGTCCCCGCGTGGCCGGCGATCAGGTCGTCGAGGGCGTGCCGTCCGTCGTCGCCGGCCTGCTCGAGTCGCGCGCCGGGACAGGCGTCGAGGACGGCGGTCACGGCGGCCTCGTGGTCGCCCGTCGCGGCGCCCGACAGCGGTCGCCGCCCCCACGCGAGGTCGATCAGGGCGGTCAGTCCCCGCGCCCGGGCCGGGTCGGTGACGTGGGCCTTCAACGCCTGCGTGGTGCGGCCGGCGGCGACATCGTGCACGTCGCGCAGCATGTCCTCGGCGACGGACTCGTCGCGGAGCGGGTCGGGCGCCCCCGACCCGGTCGCGAGTTCGAAGCACCGCTGGAAGTACAGGTCCTGCGGGTTGCCGTCCGTGATGCGCAGCGCCCGGCGGACCCGCTTGAGCAGCATGAACCAGGCCGCGGTGGCCCGCAGTACGTCGGCGGAGGCGTGCACCCGGGTGGCGAGCAGCTGCGCCCCGTCGGCCGTGACGATCGGACCGGCGCACAGCGGGTTCTGCACCGGGCGGATGACCAGCGGATCGAGGATCAGTTTCACGGTGCGGCTCAGGGGGCCGCCGTCGGGCCCGCTGAGCGGTTCGACGCCGTCCAGTTCGCGCCACACCTCGTCGAGGACCATCGCGCGTGGTCGCCGAGCAGCCGCTGAGCCCCTCGGTCCCGTCCGCATTCGAGCAGGTTACCGCAGGCGCGGCCCGTCGACGCCGCGAGAAATCTGGGATCGGTAGGGCGCGAGACGTTCCTACCTTTCTCACATCGGCTCCAGTCCGCGAGCCGAAGGAATCGACGACGGGCGCCGAGCGCCCCTCACGAAACGTGAAGGACGGATCATGAACAAGATCGTTCGGACTCAGAAGTGCGTCTACACCGCAGGCATCGTCGCGGCGGCCGCCGTCGCCCTGCTCGTCTCGGGCTGCAGCGACACCGGCGACAACTCCGGCGGCGGAAGCTCCGAGCAGAGCCCGGCGGGTGCGTCGGCGGCCGCGGTCGACGGCAAGGCACTCGACGCGAACTTCGACGCGACCTGCGCCAAGCAGGGCGACACCCTGGCCCTGGCGCTGGCGGACACCGGCAACGCGACGTACGGCGACCTGGCGGTCTCCGCGACGATCACCGGCACCGACACCGTGCAGGCGGTCGGGATAGCCGGCAGCAAGGGCGGGTCGAACGGCCTCCCGTACGCACTCGGCTTCGGGCAGGGCATGCCCGGCGGCTCCGCGAAGGTCGTCAAGGACGGCGACATCTACACGGTCACCGGCGAAGGCGTCGGGGCACCCGACATGAGCAACCCGACCGCGCCGAGTTCGGCGAAGTTCGACATCACGTTCGCATGCTCGACCGTCGTGGGCGGCTGAGCCCGGCCCACCCCGGGACGCGCGCGGAGTCACCTCGAGTTCGCGCGCGTCCCACCTCCCCCAGTTCAGGCACCCCCCAGTTCAGGCACGGAAAGGACACCTCGTGAAGAAGATCGTGCGTACCGCCGCCCTGGTGTTTCTCGTCGGCTCGGTCGGCTACTACCTCTGGCACGGCCTCGGCGATCGCGGCCGGACGAACTACGGAATCGACGCGCTGTCGTGGGTCGGCCCGCAGATGATCTGGCCGATCGTCGCGGTCAGCGTGGTCGTAATGTGTTTCGCCGTCACCGGCGACAGCGTGCTGGCGGCGTTCACGGGGCGCAACAGTGCCGCGTTCCGCAACGGAGCCGTCGGGATCGGAACGGTGCGGTCGGTGCATCAGACCGGCATGACACTCAACGACCAACCGGAAGTGCGGATCGACCTCGCCGTGGAGGGCGACGACGGCAAGATGTTCGAGTCGCACGCCAGGATGATCGTGCCGCTGACCGAGTTGGCGCTTCTCCGCCCGGGTGTCGTGCTCCCCGTCCGTTACCTTCCCGGCCGCACCGACAGGGTCGAGATCGACCGCTCGGGAGACGTGGCATCGGCGCAGGAGGCGTTGAACCGATCCATGATTCGGCAGGGAGTCACCACCCCGGGCAAGCTCGACATCGCGGCCCGCGGTATCCCCGCGCAGGCGGTGGTGCAGTCGCTCAGTGTGCCCGGGGAGATCCGCAACGGGAATTCGAAGGTGGAACTCGGGCTGGCGGTCACCCGGCCCGACGGCACGACGTTCACCACCCGCGTCGAGAAGTTCATGCCGCCGCGCACCGTCGGGCACGTCCAGGTCGGCAGGGTGGTGACGGTTCACTATCTGCCGGGGAACGAGCAGGAGGTCGTCATCGCCTTGCCTGCGAATGTGTGACGGGCCCGCGGCCGGGTCAGTCCTCGTCCCGGGGTGGAAGTCCCAGCGACCGGACGAGGTGGAGGAGTTGTTCGCGCAGCGGCCCCACGTCGCCGACGGCGGCGGTGAGGGCCGCGTCCTCCTTCTCCAGGGTCAGGAGGTGCTGGTAGATCGCGCGTCCCGGCTCGGTGATCGCGACCCGTTTGCGGCGCTCGTCGTTCGGATCGGTCTCCCGGGTCACGTACCCGCCCCGTTCGAGGCGGTCGATGGTGCGGCTGATGGTCTGATCCGTCACCCGCGAGGCCTTCGCGATGTCGCGTTGCGAGGCCGGCCGGCCGGCGATCGTGTGCAGGCAGATCAGTCCCGCGTGGGTCATGTTCTGCGACCGGAGAATGTCCTCCCACGAGTGCTCGACCAGGCGCGCAGCCGTGGACAACAGCCGTCCGGTGGGCCATTCGTCCATGCCGTCGCTCGTCATTTCTTCGCCTCCATTTGCAATTTGCTCAGCAGGCTGAACAAAATAGGATCGTCGCAATCCGGACATCCGGTCGTCGAACCGTCCAGCATTGGAGAGCACGTGACCACAACTGCCCGCCCACGCCCGGTTCGTCGCCTGCGGTGGATTCTGCCAGCCGTGCTGGTGATCCTCTGGCTCGCCGTCGGCGGGTTCGGCGGACCGTTCGCCGGCAAACTGTCCACGGTTCAGCAGAACGACAGCACGTCGTTCCTGCCCGCGTCGGCCGAGGCCACCGAGGTGTCGGCGCTGCAGAAGGGCTTCACCGACACCCGGTTCGTGCCCGCGATCGTCGTCGCCGAGCGGACGTCGGGGATCACCGCCGCCGACACCGAATTCCTCGCCGACACCGCGGCCTCCTTCGCCGGGTCGGAGGGATTCGGCGACGAGGTGTCACCGCCGATCCCGTCCGAGGACGGGCGGGCGCTGCAGATGTTCGTGCCCGTCGACAGCACCGGGGAGGTCGGCGACAGCGTCACCGAACTCCGTGACGCGCTCGGTGCCGCGCCGGACGGTCTCACCGTCCTCGTGACCGGGCCTGCCGGGCAAGTGGCGGATCTGTCCTCGGCGTTCGCCGGCATCGACGGACTGCTGCTCCTGGTGGCGGGTGTCGTGGTGATCCTCATCCTCATCGTCGTCTACCGCAGCCCGATCCTCCCGTTCGCGGTGATCACGTCCGCGGTCTTCGCGCTGGGACTGTCGAGTCTGCTCGTCTATCTGCTCGCCGACGCCGGTGTGATCGCGCTGAACGGCCAGAGTCAAGGGATCCTGTTCATCCTGGTGTTCGGCGCCGCCACCGACTACGCCCTGCTGCTCGTGTCCCGCTACCGCGAGGAACTGCGGATCGAGCAGGACAAGTACCGCGCCATGCGGACCGCCTGGCGGGCGACACTCGAACCGGTCGCGGCGTCCGCGGGCACCGTCATCGCCGGCGTGCTCTGCCTGCTGCTGTCCGATCTCAACTCCAATCGCGGTCTCGGTCCGGTCGCGGCCATCGGCATTGCGGCGTCGTTCGTCGCCTCCATGACGTACCTCCCTGCGGTGCTCGTGCTCCTCGGCCGGGCGGCGTACTGGCCGAGCAGGCCCGCCTTCGACGCACGGCACGCCGAGAAGGACGAGGCCGCCGACCACAAGTTCTGGGCCGCGCTCGCCGCGCGGATCGGCGCACATCCGCGCCGATTCTGGGTCGCGTCCAGCCTGGTGCTGGTGCTCTTCGCGCTCTTGATTCCTCAGTTCAAGGCCAGCGGCGTCGCGGAGTCCGAGACGTTCCTGCTCGACGTCGATTCTGTTGCGGGCCAGCAGGTCCTCGGCGACCACTTCGACGCCGGCTCCGGTTCGCCTGCCGTGATCATCGCGAACGAGGGCGCCCTCGACGCCGTACTCGACGCCGGCCGGGTCGACGGCGTCGGCGACCTCACCGTGCTGACCGCCCCCGGCACCCGGGATCCGCTGGTGGTGGACGGCCGGGTGGCGATCGAAGCCACCCTGACCGATCCCGCCGACTCCCTCGAGGCCGAAGACACCATCGTCGCGCTCCGCGACGCCGTCCACCCGATCGACGGCGCCGACGCCCTCGTCGGGGGCAACACCGCCACCGATCTCGACACGAAGACGACGTCGACGCGGGACCGCACCCTGATCATCCCCGTCGTCATCCTCGTGGTGTTCGCGATCCTGTGCCTGCTGCTGCGGTCGCTCCTCGCACCGCTGCTGCTGATGGGGACGGTGGTGCTGTCCTTCGCTGCGACCCTGGGCATCTCGTCCCTGGTCTTCGAGCACATCTTCGGATTCCCGGGCGCGGACCCCGTCGTCCCGCTGTTCGCGTTCGTGTTCCTCGTCGCCCTCGGAATCGACTACAACATCTTCCTCATGACCCGCGTCCGGGAAGAAGCCCAGCGCATCGGCACCCGCCGCGGCGCGCTGCGCGGTCTGACCGTCACCGGTGGGGTGATCACCTCGGCGGGAGTGGTTCTGGCGGCGACGTTCTCGGCGCTCGCCGTCATTCCGCTGATCTTCCTCGCGCAGATCGCATTCATCGTCGCCTTCGGTGTTCTCCTCGACGCACTCCTCGTGCGGTCGCTCCTGGTGCCCGCCCTCACCGTCGACATCGGGCAGAAGATCTGGTGGCCGAGCACGCTCGCATCGGCACCGGAGCCGGACGAGACCGTCCAGAGGCATGCCGAACGGGCCCGCCTGGGGTCATAGTGGAACGTGATGTGCACACGACGAAAGGAAGATCGTGGACCATAGCGCGCTGTTGACCGACGCCTTCGATCGCATTCAGGAGACCGTGCATTCGACGCTGGCCGATTTGCCCGCGGACGCCCTCACGTTCCGGGTGGACGCGGACACGAACACCATCGCCTGGCTGATCTGGCATCTCACGCGGGTGCAGGACGATCACGTCGCCGGAGTGGCGGGCACCGAGCAAGTGTGGACGTCCGGCGGGTGGGTGGAGCGCTTCGACCTGCCGTTCCGGGTCGCCGACATCGGCTACGGGCAGTCGTCGGACGAGGTGGCGAAGGTGCGGTCCGGGGCCGACCTGCTGCGGGAGTACCACGACGCCGTGCACGATCGCACCGTCGATTACGTCCAGACGATCGGCACGGACGACCTCGACCGGATCGTCGACGAGAATTGGGATCCGCCGGTCACTCTCGGGGTCCGCTTGGTCAGCGTCGTCTCCGACGATCTTCAGCACGCCGGGCAGGCGGCGTACGTGCGCGGCATCTACGAGCGTCGCTGACTCCGCGACGTCGTCTCGTTCGCGGCGAGCCACGCCTCCACTCGCCGACGGGACCGCCTGCCGACGCGGTCCCGGACGGCCGGACTCACCCGCGCCGCACCGTGCATCGTCCCGTTCCCGGCGACTGCCAGCGGCACGAACCAGGCCGGCACGACCGGCAATCCGAGTTCCCGCATGCCCCTCTTGCCGGAGAACATCCGCTGAATGCTGAGCAGGCGCTGCCGGTTGAGTCGGCGTCGCAGCGCCTCCGCGTGCCGGTAGTGGAACATGCCCCACGACTTCTGCAGTGAGTCGGCCAGCACCCGGGAGTTGCCGTCGGGGCCGGGAGCGAACATCCCGATCTGGCACATGTTGCGGCGCCCGGTGTTCTCGTCGTCGACCAGCCAGTGGTCGTCGATGCCCATCAGCCAGCCGATGTACCGCCACAGGTGCATGACGTCCGCGCCCTCGTCGGCGGACACCCACACCCCCAGCGAGCGGAGGCCGACGAGGAACGTCGTCGAGAAGAGGGCGAGCGTGCCCGCCTGATCCGACTGGTTGATCGGCATGCCCCAGTCGGACACGTCCCAGTCCTCGTCCTGCAGCAGCGTCAGATTGACGAACGCGTGCATCAACCGGACGTGGACGGACAATTGCCAGCCGCGGCGGTCGCGGTCCAGGCCACCCGGGAGGACGCACTCGTACCACCACCGCACGGTCTCGGCGACCCGCTGACCGGCGCCGTCCCCGACGAGCCTGCCGGTGGCCACGAGTTGGCGGGACGTGGCGGCGCTGCGGTAGCCGTTCATCAGCGAACCGGTCGCGAGGAGGTCGAGTCCGGTCATCCCGCTGCGCAGGCAGACTGCGGCCCCGCGGTCGAGGCGACGGTCGTCGACCCACGACGGCCGGTGGTCCACCGCGTCGAAGAAGGCGGCCAGTGCCGGCGCGGGGTCGGGCACACTGCCGATTCCGTCGGACAGTGCCCGGGAGAACTGGGCCATAGTCACGGTCTTGTCGACGAGCACCGCCCGCGCGAGTGCGGCACCGATCTCGTCCTGACTGACGACCGCCCGGGCGTGGAGTTCCCGCTCCGCCGCGGTGGGCGTCGGATCGCCGTGCACGAACCGCGACAGCGTCCGCATCGAGCGGCGACCCCACTCCGAGTCCATGTCGAAGCGTCGAGGCGGCGTGAAATCGGAGAAGCCGGGGGCGGATTCCCGAGACTGGGTTTCTGTCATTGTCGAGGTACTCGATTCGGTCGTCGAGAGGGGGCGTCCTGGTGCCTCAGCCCCCGCTCGAGTTGCTGTGAGTTACAGTTCACTCCACCGGATCGGACGGGTACAAGTCGCATTGTGTGACAGATCGGGAAGGCTGCGCGAATGGGCACTGGCCAGCGGAAAGATCCCTCCCAGCAGCGTTCGCAGGCGACGGTCGCACGCATCCTGTCGGCAACAGGTCAGGTTTTGCGGGCGAAGGGGTACACCGGCTGCAGCACGAACGCCATCGCGGACGCGGCGGGCATCTCGAAAGGATCGGTGTATCAGTACTTCGCGAACAAGGACGAGATCATCGAGGTCCTGATGGACAGGATCATGGAGGAAACCACGGCCGCGTTCGGGGCGCAGCTCGAGCAGTCGGTCGCGGAGGGCACATTCTTGGCGGACGCCGCCCTGCAGGCTCAATTCCTCGCCGTCCTGGACGAGTACCGCGACATCCTCGGTTCGCTGCTCAACGATGCCCCGCACCTGGCCCTGGCGGCTCACCGTTCGGTCCGCATCGAGGAGCGGTGCCGCGACCTGCTACGTACGTATGTGACGTTGAATCCGTCCGCCATCGGTCCGGGTGTGGACCTCGACGCGCTGCTCCTGGTACTCACCGTCAGCTACCGGGAGGTGGGCCTCGAGTACCTCCGCCGGGACCTGCGCGGCCGGCGGAACCAGCTGGCCACGGCCCTGTACGACATGACGATGGGCGGCCTCGCCGGGACCGCGACACGAGGGGTGTAACGCGGAGGGGGCTTCGGGAGAAATACCTGTTGAGCCCATGGTGCTGTCGGACCCCGACCTGGCAGCACCAGGGGCCTTCTTTTTTCCACCCGGACGCTCCTACCGGCGCCGCCGAGCCGGCGATCCCGGCACCTCCAGCGACACGACCCGCGCGAGTGCGCGCAGATCGCTCTCGATCCGCCGGAACAACTGGTACACGGCGATGAAGGCGAAGATGCCGCCCAGACACAGCGCGCGAACCGTCGCGTTGACGGCGTCGCCGGTGCTTCCGCCGACGAAGCTGAGCCCGGCGACCCCGATCAGCGGGACGGCCGCGGCGACGGCGAGGTACCGCGGCATGCCCCGGCCGAGGGCCCGGATGTTGCGGCCGTCGCTTCCGCGCAACTCGCCGTGCGACAGCAGGATCGGGCAGAGACACCGCACCGCGTAGAAGGTGAGGATGAAGAACGGGTAGGCGAGGGCGACCGCCCCGCACACGGCGAGGGACGCGAGGAGTTGCGTGTACGCGCGCAACGGGATGCCGCCGGCCGTGAGTTCCAGGGCGATCGGGTAGGCGACCCCGGCGACGACCCACAGCCCGAAGCTGACCACGACCGCCCGATGTCCGAGCGCCAGCGTCGTGGCCCGCGCCTTCTCGAGCACCTCGGAACTGTAGGTGCGGCCGTTGCGGAGACCACGCGGCACCGTCAGCGACAGCCGACACCAGTAGACGATGAGAACCGCGCCCAGCGGAAACGCGATTCCGCCGATCACGAGGTGGACGAACTCCAGATCCTGCTGCGCTTCGGCGGGCAGCGTCGCGATGATGAGCACCTTGTTGTAGTAGTAGTTGTATCCCGCAGCCAGCAGATTCGGGATGCCGACCGCGGCGAGCACGATGGGCAGCGCCCACCGCCACATCCTCGACCGGACGCTTCCCGGCGCCGGGTCGACGAGATCGCGCGCGTGCGGGTCGAGGCAGAGCGCGAACTGACGCGTCAGCTTCCGGCCACTCGACCACCGGTCGTCCCGGTCGGGCGCGAGGGACTTCACTAGGATGCGCCGCATCGCGGCCGGACAGTCCTCGGGGAGCGCGGACCGCTCGGGGTCGACGCCCCGGCGCCGCGACTCGAGAAGTACCTGCGGCGACGCGGTTCCGTCGTCGTCCGGGAACGGCCGCGCCCCGGTCAGCAGTTCCCACAGCATGACCCCCAGCGCGAAGATGTCGCTGCGGGTGTCGAGGTCGGTGGCGGTCCGGCGGGTGTCCGGGTCGATCACCTCCAACTGTTCGGGCGACATGTACGCGACGGAGCCGCCGATGAATCCGCCGGCGCCGCGATTCTCGACGCTGTCGCTCGAACTGACGTTGAAATCGGCCAGCTTCGGGATTCCTTCCAGGCCCAGCAGCACGTTCGCGGGTTTGATGTCGCGGTGCAGGACGCCGTGCGCCCGCGCGTAGTCGAGTGCGTCGGCGAGCCGCAGACCGATCCAGGCGACGGTCTCCGGCCACGACAGCGCGGCGATCTCGTCCCGCACACTCGAGTACTCGGGCCGGATCTCGCCCCGCGCCTCGAGGACGCGGTCGACCGAATCGAGCAGCAACTGTCCCGAGCGCTGCTCGGGTGGGGTCTTGCGGACCAGCCGCACCACGTCGAGGAGCGTGCCGCCGGGGACGTACTCCATGAACAGCACCCGCAGGCGGCGATCCTCCAGCACCCGCTGGTCGTACACGCGGACGATGTACGGGTGGTCGAGCTGCGCGAGGGTCTGCGGTTCGTTGCCGATGTTGCGGGAGATCTTCAGCGCCACCCAC
Organism: Rhodococcus sp. USK10; assembly: GCF_019378875.1. Classification (NCBI taxonomy): domain Bacteria; kingdom Bacillati; phylum Actinomycetota; class Actinomycetes; order Mycobacteriales; family Nocardiaceae; genus Rhodococcus; species Rhodococcus sp. USK10. The sequence goes on along the minus strand of NZ_CP076048.1, from coordinate 3,642,417 downwards.
CGCTGCATCGACCGCTGCCGGGCGAGGAACACCCGCGCGAACGCGCCGTGGCCCAGTTCCATCATCAGATCGAAATCGTCGAGGCGGCCGCCGACGTCGAAGTCGTCGTCCGGGCCGAGTGTCGCGCTCGCCGAGCGCCGGTCCATGCGCCGGTCGTCTTCGAGCAGGGTCTCGAACCGGTCCGCTTGCTGCGGGTACTCGGCGACGTACTCCTCGGGGTCGACGTCGGCGCCGCTCCGACTGCGGACCCGGTACTCCAGGTAGACGAGTTCCGGCGGCAGCGGTTCGGCCAGCAATTCCGGGAATTCGAGGCAGTACTCGGGGATGCGTTTCGGGCAGCCCGACCGCAGCCACCGGTACTCGAGGTCGACCTTGATCAACTCGATCAGCGCCGCCCGCCGGATCGCGGCGGTGTCGGGCAGGTACTCGGTGAGTTCGGCCGGCGAACCCGACGATTCCCAATCTGCGACGAGGCGTTCGACGCCACTGTCGACGACGAACACCGGTTCGGCGCCCGACGTCGTCGACGGCGGCAGCTGAGTTTCCTCGCCCAGTTCGGTGGGCGGCCCAGTCGCGACCGTCGAATCACTCGGCGGGCGCTCGGTCATGGCGGTTCGATTCCGGGGGTGCAGAGTCCAGGCAGTGCAGGGCGTGCACTTGCCAGGGTATTCCCGACGGCGCGTCGAGGGGTGCGGAAAGGCGGTGCCGTCACGCGCTTCGCAGCGACATCTCCGGCGGTTCCGGTGCCTGCGGGTACGTCACGACCGAGGTGAGGTTCGGCCGATGCCGGGTGCGCCGGGTGACCATCCGGATCGCCGAGGCGAGGACCGGGAAATACACGAGCACGTAGATGTTCTGCAGCAGAAACGCGACCGGCCACGACGGAGGGAACAGGAACAGTCCGACGACGGCGAAGTCCGGGCTCCACCAGTACGGCCACGCCGCCGTCGACGCGAACAGTGCGGCGAACGCGAACCACCACCGCCCGGTGTCCGTGACCGCCCGTTGCATCAGGTAGACCATCAGCGGCACCAGCCACACCCAGTGATGGCTCCAAGAGAACGGCGACACCACGGCGGCGGTGAGCCCGCCGAGCACCACCGACAGCAACCGCTCGCCGCGTTCGTACAGGCGCACCGACACGACGAGGCCGGCGACGGCGACGGCTCCCGCGAGGATCAGCCACAGCCACGGCGGTGCCTGCCCGTCCGTGAGCCGGGTCAGTGTTCCCCGCAACGATTGATTGGACGGATGCGCGTCGTCGGCGATGCGGGTGGAGTCGAAGAACGTGCTGGTCCAGTACCGGCGGGAGTCGTCGGGCACGATCACCCAGGCGAACGCCACCGTGCCCGCGAAGACGGACGTCGCGACCGCGGCCGCCCGCCACTGGCGCAGGGCGAGGAGCTGGACGACGAAGAAGCCGGGGGTCAGTTTGACGGCCGCGCCCAGCCCGATCCCCACCCCGCGCAGCACGCTGCGCTCCGGCCGGGAGAAGTCCCAGAGCACCCACAGCATCAGCACCAGATTGACCTGGCCGTAGAACAGCGTCGTCCGCACCGGTTCGACGAAGGTGCAGGTCACCGTCGTCAGCGCGGTGACCAGCAGCAGGTACGGGGTGATCCGGTACCCGAGGATGCGCCAGCACAGGAGGATGCAGCCCGCCAGCACACCCAGATTGAACGCCATCCACAGGTTGTCGACGTACGCGCCGGGTATGCGTTCGAGCGGCACGAACGCGATCGCGGAGAACGGCGTGTAGGTGTAGAGCAACCCCAGCGCGACGGGTCCGCTGTACAACGGCAAGCCGTGCAGCACCCGCCAGCCACCGTCGCGGTAGACGTGCAGATCGGCGCCGCCGGCGAACAGCCCGACCTTCGGCGTCCACGGGTCGACGGTGCCGAGCAGCGCCACGACGGCCAGCGTCGCGCACACCGCGAGCGCCACCACGACCACCGGGCGGCGAGGAAAGACGCGTGATTCCATCTGCGCCCCCTCGGTGTGCGGACGTGTGCCGACGGGTTCGACGCTAACGGCGCCCGCGAGATGACCAGTGCGGCGACAGGCGGGTCGTCCGGATTCGTTACCGATCCGTACCGGCACCGAGATGCCGCGGGCGCCGTCGCCGGCCGGGCCTACGCCGCGGACACCGTGTCGCGCAGGGCCCGGTACGCATACTCGGCTCGGTCGCCGACCGCCCACCCGGTGTGAGCGAGGACCGGGGCCTCCACGGAGAAGACGGTGCCGGCGGGAAGGGCACCGACCAAGTCGTGCAACGGGAGTTCACCCTCGCCGGGCAGCAGCCGGTCGGTGCGCGCTTCGGTGATCAGTCCGGCGTGATCGGCCGGCGCCTCTTTCGGGGCGTCGCACAGCTGAGCGTACGACAACCAGTGGTCGGGAACTGCCCGGACCTCGTCGGCAGTGCTACCGGTCCGAGCCAGGTGCAGCGCGTCCACGACCAGCACCGCCGCGGGACTGGCAGCGTGCGTCAGCACGGCGGTGGCGTCGCCGAGGGTTCGGATCCGACTGAACGCCATGAACTCCAGCGCCAGGGACACCCCTCGTTGTTCCGCCTCACGGCACATGTGTGCGAAGGTATCGGCTTGCCGGGTGGGCTCCGGGTCGCTGCCGTTCACCAGCACATAGCTCGCACGCAGCGTCGACGCCGCGTCGAGGACCCGCAGAGCGACCTCCACGTCGTCTGTGCCGGTGATTCGCAGGACCTCGACGTCCAGGATCTCGATGCCCAGATCGTCGGCACGGCGGCGAGTCTCGCGCACCATCGGGCCGTTGTCGAGCATCGGCCATTGAGTGTCGGTGGCGGCCGCCCTCGCCCGGATTCCCACACAGTCGAAGCCGGCGTCGGCGGCCGCGGCCACCAGGTCCGGTGGTGAGGCGTCGACGGCAGTGAGCGGCGAGAGTGACAGCAGTGGTCTGTCGGTCATGGCCGGATCGCGTCCCCTTCTGCCGGGGCCAGCACGGCCGCGAGGTGCTCGATCGCGAACTTGTACCCGGAGATCCCGGCACCGGCGATGACGGCATTCGCGATCGGCGAGACGAAGGAGCGATGACGGAACTCCTCGCGGGCGTGAATGTTGCTGATGTGCACCTCGACGATCGGGATCTCCGGGACCACCAGCGCGTCGCGAAGGGCCACGGACGTATGGGTCCACGCGCCGGGGTTGATCACGATTGCGTGTGCGGATCCCCGGGCCTGATGGATGCGGTCGATCACGGCGCCTTCGTGATTCGACTGGAAGAACGTCAATTCGACGTTCAGGGGCTCGGCGGTCCGCTCGCACAGTATGCGGACGTCGTCGAGGGTGTGGTGACCGTAGTGTTCGGGCTGCCTCGTCCCGAGCATGTTGAGGTTCGGTCCGTTGGCGACCAGGAAGGTCGGTGAATGCATCGTGTCGTCCTCGCCTGATGGAGTGAAAACTGTTGCGGTGCAGTTACTGCAGTCCGGCGAGAGCGCCCGAGGTGAGTGCGACGGGTTGCCCGGTCCGGGAGGATTCGTAGATGGCGAGGACGATCTCGAGCGCGCGACGCGCGTCGCGTCCGGAGACCGCGGGCGCGCGGTCCTCGACGATGGCGTGGACGAAGTCCTCGATCTGCATCTGATGGAACGGTGCGAGACCGACATGGATCTGCGAGAGCGGCGGATCCGATTCGATGTCCGTCGAGTGCATCTGCAGGTACTCCTCCTCGCCCTCGACGGTCCAGATGTCGTTGACCGCCGGCATCCCCTCGGGAAATTCCGTCAGGCTCACGGTGCGCCCGTTGCGTCCACCGACCACGATCTGGGTGCCCAGACCGGGTGTGAAAGTCGTGCCGGCGGTGATGGTGGCGAGTCCGCCGGACGAGAACTTCACGGTGGCTGCGACCGTGTCCTCCACCTCGATGTAATCGCCGTGCACCAGGGTGTCGATATGACCACTCACCTCGACGGCGTCGCCCATGAACCACTGCAGCAGGTCGATGTAATGAATGGCCTGAGTCATCAGCACCCCGCCACCGTCGGTGTCCCAGCGGCCGCGCCACGGGTCGGAGGTGTAGTAGTCGCGGTCGCGGCCAAGGCGTACGGTGCAGGTGGCGACGACGGGCGCGCCGCCGAGCGCGCCGGCATCGATGGCGGCTCGGATGCGCTGAGCGGCAGGCCAGAATCGGCGCTGGAACAGCACGCCGAATTTCACCTCCGCGGCGGCTGTCGCCTCGACCATGCGGTCGGCTTCGTCGAGCGTGATCGCGATCGGCTTCTCGCACAGCACGTGCAGTCCGTGTTCGGCGGCCGCGAGGACGATTGCTTCGTGGGTCGGGTGCGGAGTGCAGATGGTGACGGCGTCCAGGCCGCTGCCGAGCAGAGCCTCGAGGTCGCCGTAGGCGTGGGCTATTCCGTGTGCGGCAGCGAAGGATTCGGCTCTGTCCTGGTCGGTGTCACTGCAGGCGACCAGTTCCACCTCGGGCATGGCGTGCAGAGCCTTGGCGTGGTTGATGGCGATCTTGCCGCAGCCGACGATTCCGATTTTCAAGCGTGTGGTGGTCATGGGTTCTTCCTTGTCGTCGTAAACGTGTGAAGGATTGGTGGCGACGTGTCAGGTGATGGGCTTGCCGAGCTGCGCGAGCGGTGTCTTGTACGTCTCCCGCGCGGTGGAGGCCGCCGCTGCCGAGATGAGGCACGCCACGGCCACCAGGACGGCAACGGGGATCCAGTTCGTTCGGCTGTCGCCGACGATGGTCCATGCGATGGTGGGGGCGAAACCGGCTAAGGCGAAACCGATCTGGGTGCCGAGCGCCATGCCGGAGAATCGCACCTTCGTGTTGAACATCTCCGCGTAGAACGAGGGGAAGATGGCATTCGGTGCGCTGTAGCAGATTCCGGTGAAGACGATCGCGCCGGCAAAGATGAGTACCACGTTCGCGGTGGAGATCGCCCAGAAGTAGAGGAAGATCGACAGCGCGAGACCGACGACGCCGCTGATGAACACCGGCTTGCGGCCGATCCGGTCGGCGAGGACGGCCAGCGAGGGCTGCATGAACAACGCGACGACGTTGGCGACGACGGCCGCCCAGAGCATGGTCGGGCGACTGATGCCGACCTCGGCGCTGGTCGCGAACGCGAGTCCGAAGACCGCGAAGATGGTGCCGCCGACCGACTGGAACGCGCACAGAATCACTCGCAGCACATCGGTGGCGTGGGTGCGCAGAAGTGTCGCGACAGGAAAGCGTTCGAGTTCGCCGTTGTCGCGATTCTCGGTGAAGACCTCCGGCTCCTCCAGCTTGCGCCGCGCGATGTAGGCCGCGAGGACGACGACGGCGCTGGCGAGGAAGGGGATCCGCCATCCCCAGCTGAGAAGCTGGTCTTCGGGCAGGGTGGCGACGGAGAGGAACACCAGCGTGGCAAGGATGAAGCCGGCCTGCGTGCCGGTGAGGGTCCAGCTGGTGAAGAAGGCCCGCCGGTGTTCCGGGGAGTGCTCGAGGGTCAGTGAATTGGCTCCGGACTGCTCGCCGGCTGCCGAGATTCCCTGACACACGCGGAGGCAGACGAGGAGGATCGGCGCCCAGATTCCGATGTGCTTGTACTCGGGCAGGCAGCCGATGAGAAACGTTGCCGTGCCCATCAATCCGAGCGTGAACAGCATGATCTTCTTACGTCCGACGCGGTCTCCGAGATGCCCCAGCAGGACCGCTCCGATGGGCCGGGCGATGTACGCGACGCCGAACGTTGCCAGCGACAACAGGGTTCCGGTGGCCGCGCTGGACGAGGGGAAGAAGACCTTGCCGAAGACCAGGGCGGCCGCGGAGGCGTAGATGTAGAACTCGTAGTACTCGAGCATGCTGCCGAGAAAGGCGGCGGTGGCTGCTCGTTTGACCTTCTGCAGGTCTGTCCGAGGACCGGTGCCCGTGGCATCGATAGTCGTCGTCATTCGGTCTCTCCTCTGTGCGTGCATGACACCGCCCGACTGGCGTTCGTATGGCGAACGGAAGTTCGTCCTGCGCAGGTCCTGAATCTAGCGCACTGAATGTGACGGGCGCAATAGCTTTGTACCTCACGGACCAAAAAGTGTCCAGTGGGTACAAAGACCGCGACAAACCGCTCCTATCAGGAGCGGAAGGTGCGTGGAGGGGCTTGTGTGCCGTCAGATGCAGACGTACCGGACCGCGACGTCACCGATGACGGTGCGCAAGTGCGATCGGAGCTCGTCCGCGGCGAGATCGCGCTGGAACAGCGCGTCGAAGGTGTACTGGTTGGAGATGCGGAACAGGGACACGCTGTTGATGAGCATGTGGACGTCGATAGCCTCGACGTCCTGGCGGAACACGCCGGCCGCCTGACCGCGGCACAATACGTCCTCGAGCACGGCCAGTACGGGCATCCCGAGTCCGGCTACCTCGTCGGACCGCCGAATGTACTTGCCTTTCATCATGTTTTCTCCGCTGACGAGGCGGACGTAGGCACGATGAGTGTCGTGGTGGTCGAACGTCAACTGCGCGATCAACCTCAGCGCATCGACCGGTTCGGCGTGTTCGAGGTCTACCTTGTGTTCGAGTTCGCGAATGAGTTTGTAGTTGCGCTCGAGTACGGCGGTGTACAGGCCTTCCTTGCCGCCGAAGTAGTAATAGATCATGCGTTTGGTGGTCTGCGTCTTCTCGGCGATCTCGTTGACGCTGGCGCCGGACAGGCCCTTCTCGGCGAACTCTGCGGTCGCGACTTCCAGGATGTCGGCCTGGACAAGTGCCGGATTGCGGCGCGTTCTCGCGGGCGAGACGCGGCTGTGCGGGCGATCGCGGATCGCCTCTTCGTGTTCGTCGGGCGACGCTGTCATCGGTGGACCACGGCCCAAGCTTATCCGAGCGCGTTCGCGGCTCGTGGATCCCCGGGGCCAGGCCTTGACGGAGTGCAGGGCCGGTGCAACACTGAACTCGATGGTTCAGTATTCGGCTCTCGACGCTACGTTCGCCGCACTGGCAGACCCCACGCGACGTGGGATCCTCCGCCGGCTCGGTGACGGCGCCTGCTCGATCAGCGACCTCGCCGAACTCTTCGAGATGACCCTCACCGGCATCAAGAAGCACGTGCGACTGCTCGAGGAGGCCGGGATGGTCGTGACCGAGAAACGTGGCCGGGTGCGGTACTGCATGCTGGGGACCAATGCCCTCGAGCGTGAGGTGGCCTGGATCCGCGACTACCAGCTGTCGCTCGAAGGGCGCCTGGACCGTCTGGACGAATTCCTCAATCGAACGGAAGGCACGTCATGAGCACTTCGCAGACTCCCACGACCGCGACCGTCTCGACGCCGACGGACCGGGAGATCCACGTCGAACGCATCTTCAACGCTCCCCGCGATCGCGTGTGGGCCGCGTTCACGAGACCGGAACTGCTCGCCCAGTGGTGGGGTCGCGGAAACGAACTCGACGTCGAACGCTGGGAATTCGAACGCGGCGGACACTGGCGCTTCGTCGAACACGCGGGCGGCGAGACCCACGGTTTCGAGGGCAGATTCCGGGAGATCACCCCGGAAGAGCGCCTGGTGTACACATTCGAGTGGGACGGCATGCCGGGCCACGTCATCGTCGAGAACAACACCTACACCGACCTCGGTGACGGACGCACCAAGCTGTCCGTCGTCAGCCAGTTCCACACCCCCGAAGAACGCGACGGCATGCTGCAGACCGGCATGGAGGGCGGCATGAACGAGAGCTACGCGGCTCTGGATGCGGTTCTGGCGCAGACGAGCTGGTGATCGGTGCCCTCGGGCAATCATCGTTGCGTTTATTTCGTTTGTTCCGTATATTGCGTTTAGGAGGTGCGGTGGTGTCAGGAGCGCATGAGCAGCCCAGCGTTGTCGAGCAGGAGCAGGCCCGACAGGCGCTCAAGTTGCTTCGTGACGTCGATCCCACGGGGGAGACCGTTGATATCACCGTCGCCGGAACCTCGGAGTCGGTTCACCTTCCTCGTGCCGCCCTCGACCTGATTCGCGACGTGCTGGCGAACATGGCCGCAGGGCGGGGTGTAACGGTCGTCCCGGCGCACGCGGAGCTGACCACGCAGCAGGCTGCGCAGATGCTCAACGTCTCGCGCCCGCATGTGATCAAGCTTCTCGACGAGGGGCGCATCGAGTATCGGATGGTCGGACGACATCGGCGGATCCGCGCTACGTCTCTGCTCGCCTATCAGCGGTCGCAGTTGGGAAGTTCCCGCACCGCGGCGGACGAGTTGGCGGCTCTGTCGGAAGACCTCGGACTGTACTGACGTGACGTTCACCGTACGACGCGAATGTGCTGTACCCGAATGTGTTGCGTGATGTTCTCATCCGGCTTGCGCAGACCGGCCTGGTGCATGCCCGGTGGACGGACCGGATCCTGGACGAGATGTTCGAGAACTTGGGTGAGGATCGCCCGGATATCCCGGCAGCGGCGTTGGCGAAGCTGCGGGAATTGATGAACAGAGCGGTACCGGACTGCCTGGTCACCGGGTACGAGAGGCTCATTCCTGCCCTCACTCTGCCGGACGAGGATGACCGGCATGTGCTGGCTGCGGCCATTAGATCGGGCGCTCAGGTCATAGTCACAGCAAACCTGCGCGACTTCCCCGACTCCGAGTTGGCGCAGTTCGGCATCGAAGCCAAGCATCCGGACGAGTTCGTGATGGATCTGTTCCACCTCGACGGGGTGCGGGTCCATCAGGCTGTCAGCGCGACAGCAGCGGCGTGGCGCAATCCGCCGGGAACTCCCGCTGATGTGTGTGACCGCCTCGTGGCGGCGGGGCTTCCCATCTCGGCTGCAGCCTCCGGCGCTGACGCTGAATAATTGGGATCAACGTCGATCACGCTGCGTGTGCAGCCCGCGCAGAGTTCGCCGACTATTCGACGAGCACGCAGCGCGCTCCGCTGAAGATGGTGGGCATGCATTTGTTGCAATGGATGCACAGCGACCGGGTGCCGGATTCGGACCGGATGCGGTTCACCAGGTCGGGTTCGCGGAGCAGTGCCCGGGCCATGGCGACGAATTCGAAGCCCTCGGCCATGGCGGTGTCCATGCCCGCCCGATCGGTGACTCCGCCGAGCAAGACGAGCGGCAGCGTCACCGCCGCGCGGATCTGGCGTGCGTGCTCGAGCATGAACAGGTCGCGGTACGGGTAGGCGTGGATCATCGACTTCCCGGCCAACTGGACGCCGAGGCGGACCGGCTGCGGCATGGCGGCCGCGAACTCCCGTACCGGCGCGTCGCCCTTGAACAGGTACATCGGGTTGAGAAGTGAACTGCCCATAGTGAGTTCGAGGGCGTCGACACTGCCGTCCTGCTCCAGCAGTCCGGCCACCTGGATGGCCTCGTCGAGCCAGAACCCGCCGGGGACGCCGTCGTCCATGTTCAGCTTGGCGAGAATCGCGACCCGGCCGCCGACGGCGTCGCGCACGGTCCGGGCGACGTCGCGCACCACCCGGGCCCGGTTCTCGAGCGATCCGCCGTAGGAATCTTTGCGACGGTTCAGTTTCGGACTGAGAAACGAACTGGCGAAGTAGTTGTGGCCGAAGTGGATCTCGACTGCGTCGAAGCCGGACTCGACCGCCAGCCGTGCCGCGGTGCCGTGGGCGGCGGCGATCCTGCTGATGTCGGCGGCCGTGGCGCTGCGGATCATCCGCATGCTCAGCGGATTGAATGATCGCGAGGGCGCGAGCGCGGGTAGTCCGGTGGACTTCTCGTTGGCGACGGGTCCGGCGTGACCGAGTTGGGCGGACGCGGCCGCACCCTCGGCGTGGATGGCGTCGGTGAGTCTGCGCAGCCCGGGCACGGCGTCCGGGCGCATCCACAACTGCCCGCGTTCGGTGCGGCCCTCGGGGGCGACGGCGCAATAGGCCACCGTCGACATCCCGACCCCGCCGGCCGCGGGCCGGCGGTGGAACTCGACCAGTTCGTCGGTGACCAGGGCGTCGGGGGTGCGGCCCTCGAACGTGGCCGATTTGATGATCCGGTTGCGTAACGTGATGGGGCCCAGCGTGGCCGGGGCGAAAACGTCTGGAGGTGTGGTCATTCCCGCCCCTTCGTCGTGTGCAGTCGACGGTAGGCCGCGGGGACGTTCGGCGACCGGGAGGTGTCCGCTGAGCGGGACACCACCGCACTCTCGCGGACGACCCCTCGACGTCCGTGAGCGTGCGGCGGTGGCCTCTCAGCTGACGGTCTCGGGCAGCTTCTCCGGTGCTTCACCGCTGGTCGCGCCGCGTTGCCTGCGCCCGAGCGCCCAGCATGCGAGCGTGATCGCACACGTGAACGCCAATGTCGCGAACAGCTGGTTGCGTGCCGCGTCGTCGAACAACGCCAGCACCGCGATCGCGGCCAGCAGCGCGAGAGCGACGTACGACAGGTACGGGAAACCCCACATCTTCAGCGGCAGATCCGTCCGGCCCGACTTCTCGGCGCGCCGCCGCAGCACGATCTGCGAGACAGTGACGAACGTCCACAACACCAGGATCGTCGAACCGACCGCGTTGAGCAGCAGCGGGAGAACACGATCCGGCGCCAGGTAGTTGAGGACGACGGTGACGAAGCCGAACGCCACCGACGCCAGCACCGCCACGCGGGGGACGCCGTTGCCCGACACCCGGCCGAACACCTTCGCGGCCGCCCCGCGTTCGGACAGCGAGTAGATCATGCGGGAACCGCTGAACAGCATGGCGTTCAGCGACGACAGCAGCGCGATGACCACGACGACGGTCATGACGGCGCCGGCGCCCGGCACGTGCGCGGCGTTCAGGACCGCGACGAACGGACCCGTCGCGAGTTCGTCTGCGGTCCACGGCAGCACCGTCACCATGATGAGGACGGAACCGATGTAGAACACCAGGATCCGCCACACGATGGACCGCACCGCCCGGCTCACGTTGCGCCGGGGCTCCGACGTCTCGGCGGCCGCGATGGCCATCACTTCGGTGCCGCCGAATGCGAAGACCACGATCAGCAGGCCGGCGGCGATGCCGGTGACGCCGGTCGGGGCGAAACCGCCGTGGCCGGTGAGGTTCGACAGACCGGGCGCGTCGAAGCTGGGGATCCAGCCGAGGATCATCGCGGAACCGACCGCCAGGAACGCGACGATCGCCACGATCTTCAGTGCGGCGAACCAGAATTCGAACTCACCGAAGCGGGAAACGCCCGCGAGGTTCACGGCGGTCAGCACACTCATGTACGCCAGGGCGGCTACCCATTGCGGCACCGCCGGCAGGGAGGCGGCAGTGATCGCCGCCGCCGCGGTCGCTTCCGCGGCGACCACGATGACGACCTGCACCCAGTAGAGCCAGCCGATGGTCCGGCCGGCGATCGGGCCCATCGCCTTCTCGGCGTGGACGGAGAACGCACCGCTGTCCGGGTCGGCGGCCACCATCTCGCCCATCATCCGCATGACGAGGACGACGAGGAATCCGGCGATGAGGAAGGAGACGAGCACGGCGGGCCCGGCGACGGCGATGCCCGCACCGGAGCCGACGAACAGTCCGGCGCCGATCGCGCCGCCCAGACTCATCATCACCAGCTGCCGTGGTTTCATCGCCTGCTGCAGGCGCGTGGTGGAGGCCGGTGGGTCGTGAACTGTGTTCATGGGGTCTCCCGTGCCGTCAGACGAGCTGATCGAGTGCGATCTCGAACGCGGTACCGGCGATTCCGGTCGGCTGCGACGAACGGGCGAAGCAGCGCTCGAGCGCCGTCGCCACGGTGGCGGAGACGTCGCCGAAGATCGCCTCGTCCGACACCTCGATGTCGCCCTCCATCAGCAGCGCGAACGCCCGGGCCATGCCGCAGTTGGCGATGAAGTCGGGGACGACGGCGACGCTCTTGTCGGCGTACTCGTAGGTGGGGCCGTAGAAGATCTCGTCGTCCGCGAACGGCACGTTGGCGCCGCTCGCCACCACCTCGAGGCCACCGGCGATCAACCGGTCCACCTGGTCACGTGTCACGAGACGTGATGCGGCGCAGGGGAGGAAGATCTCGGCGCCCGAACTCCAGATCGCTTCATTGATCTCCTCGAACGGCACCATGCCTGCTGCGCGGAGTTCGTTGCCCTCCTTGGCCAGGAACAGCGCCCGGATCTGCTCGAAGTCGTAGCCGTCGGTGTTCGACAGCCCACCGTTGCGGTCGAGTATGCCGACGATCCGGGCCCCGGACTGCGCCAGGTAGTACGCGGCGGCGGCACCGACGTTGCCCCAGCCCTGCATGATCACGCGCTTGCCGGCCAGTTCGCCGCCGTAGACCCGGTAGTAGTGCCGCACCGATTCGGCGACACCCCAGCCGGTGATCAGGTCGGACACCGTGTACTTCGCCTGCGGATCGGGGGTGAACCGCGCATCCTCGACGACCTTCGCGACACCCAGTCGAAGCTGTCCGACCCGCTGCACCCGCTCACGATCGCTGGCCGCGAAGTGCCCGTTGACGACGCCCTCCTGCGGGTGCCACAGGCCGTAGCTCTCGGTGATCGGCACGACCTCGGCCATCTCGTCGACGTTCAGGTCGCCGCCGGTGCCGTAGTACGCCTTGAGGAGCGGGGTGACGGCCTTGAACCAGCGCCGCAGCACCTCGTCCTTGCGCGGGTCGGTCGGGTCGAAGTCGATGCCCGACTTCGCGCCGCCGATGGCCGGGCCCGAGACGGTGAACTTGACCTCCATGGTCTTCGCGAGTGACTCCACCTCGCGCCGATCGAGACCGCGGCGCATCCGGGTTCCGCCGCCGGCAGCGCCGCCACGCAGCGAGTTGATCACCGTCCATCCGCGTGCGGAGGTCTCCGTGTCGTGCCACTCGAAGACGATCTCGGGGGCCTTCTCTTCGAATCGGGTGAGCAGATTCTTCATGGCTTCTCTCGGTTTCTCGACTGCCGGGGCTTGGGGGGCGATCCGGTCGGAATCCGGCCGGTACCCGCGCTGTTACGGCGATCACTGTGGTGGGCACCACTCGTGCGCCGCAACCGGCTGTGCAGCAGATAGCCACGATGAACATCACCGAGAAAGAAGTTCGTCGATTTTCTATTCAGTTTGTGCAGCAGAAGCGGTGATCGCGTTGCTAATCCGCGTCTGCGGGCGCGGCGCGGTAGGCCGGTGCCTTCGCCGGACGCGGTCGGTCGAGCGTCCGCAGGAGAGGCATCGACCGGTAGGGGACGATCACCGACAACACCATCACGCTGGTGGATCGGGCGACGACGCTCGACTTGTTCAGATCGATGAGCGTCTGCTGCAGCCCGAGGTGGGAGCCGGCGGCGATGCGGCACAGGATGTCGCCGGAACCGGTGGTCGCGAAGGCCTCGAGCACCCCGGGGATGGACTCGAGCTCCGACGTCACCGAGTCGAGTGCGCCCTGCGCCGTCTCCAGCGTGACGAACGCCTGCACGTCGAACCCCGCGGCGGCGATATCGAGGCGCGGCTCGTACCCGGCGATCACGCCCGACTCCTCCAGTTTGCGGACCCGCGCCTGAACGGTGGCCCGCGCGACCTTGATCCGGCGCGACAGCTCCAGCACGCCGGCCTTCGGGTCGTCGTGCATGGCGTCGAGGAGGGCGAAGTCGAGCTCGTCCAACTGCACTGCGTCCTTCATGGCCAGACCTCTCCGAACGAATTCAACTAGTCCGACTGTATAAGAAATCCGTCCTCGAGGCGCCCGAAAGTGGCACCGCGGCTAGCTTCTGCTGGCTCGGTTGCCTATGTGGCCGGTCTGGGTTTTCGTAGTGACCCACACAACAGGCCAAGCCCTCCGTCCCCGAAACAGGAAGACAGCGATGACGATCGAGCAGACTCTCACCGACAAGGAACGCCTGGCAGGTCTCGACCTCGGCCAGCTCGAACAGCTGGTCGGGCTCGTCGAATACGACGGCACCCGCGACCCGTTCCCGGTCAGCGGCTGGGACGCCGTCGTCTGGGTGGTCGGCAACGCCACCCAGACCGCCCACTACTTCCAGTCCGCGTTCGGGATGACCCTCGTCGCCTACTCCGGACCCACCACCGGCAACCGCGACCACCACAGCTTCGTCCTCGAATCCGGCGCCGTCCGCTTCGTCATCAACGGCGCCGTCGACCCCCAGAGCCCGATGATCGAGCACCACCGCACCCACGGCGACGGCGTCGTCGACATCGCCCTCGCCGTCCCCGACGTCGACAAGTGCATCGCCCACGCCCGCGCCCAGGGCGCCACCGTCCTGGACGAACCCCACGACGTGACCGACGAGCACGGCACCGTCCGGATCGCCGCGATCGCCACCTACGGCGACACCCGCCACACCCTCGTCGACCGCAGCAACTACACCGGCCCCTACCTGCCCGGCTACCAGCCGCGCACCTCGTCGCACACCAAACGCGACGGCGCCCCCACACGCCTGTTCCAGGCCCTCGACCACGTCGTCGGCAACGTCGAACTCGGCAAGATGGACCACTGGGTCGACTTCTACAACCGGGTCATGGGCTTTACGAACATGGCCGAATTCGTCGGCGAGGACATCGCCACCGACTACTCCGCCCTGATGAGCAAGGTGGTCTCCAACGGCAACCACCGCGTCAAGTTCCCCCTCAACGAACCCGCCATCGCCAAGAAACGCTCCCAGATCGACGAATACCTCGACTTCTACGGCGGGCCCGGCGCCCAGCACCTGGCCCTGGCCACCAATGACATCCTCACCGCGGTGGACCAGTTGACCGCCGAGGGTGTCGAGTTCCTGGCCACCCCCGACTCCTACTACCAGGATCCCGAACTGCGGGCCCGGATCGGCAACGTCCGCGCCCCGATCGAGGAGTTGCGCAAACGCGGCATCCTCGTCGACCGCGACGAAGACGGCTACCTGCTGCAGATCTTCACCAAACCCCTCGTCGACCGGCCCACCGTGTTCTTCGAACTCATCGAACGCCACGGCTCCCTCGGATTCGGCATCGGCAACTTCAAAGCCCTCTTCGAAGCCATCGAACGCGAACAAGCCGCCCGCGGAAACTTCTGAGCGAGAGCCGATGAGCGGGTGCGGCGACTTTCCCGCGGGATCGGTGCCGTCGCGAATACGATGACGCCATGAGCCCTACCGAGGCAGTGGTGGCCGGGGCCGGGCCGACCGGTCTCACGCTCGCTCTGGAACTGGCGCGGCGTGGCGTCGAAGTGCGGATCCTCGACAAGTCTCCCGAGCCGTTCGCGGGTTCGCGCGGAAAGGGATTGACCGCCCGCAGTCAGGAAGTGATGGACGATCTCGGTATCGTCGACGAGGTCGTCGAGGCCGGGTTCCGGCACCTTCCCAACCGGGTCGCGGTGCGCGGCCGGGTGGTGGGCGACAGCGACCCGAACGCAGACCTGAGCCCCACACCCGACCGGCCCTACGAGAGCGGGTTGATGATCCCGCAGTGGCGGACCGAGCAGATTCTGCGAGAGCGTCTCTCCGAGTTCGGTATCGACGTGGAGCGCGGCGTCGAGGTGGTGGGTTTCGAGCAGACCACCGACAAGGTGACCGTCCGGCTCGCCGGGGGCGGGACCGTCATGGCGCGTTACCTCGTCGGGTGCGACGGCGGGCGTAGCACGGTGCGCAAGGCGCTCGGGGTGTCGTTCGAGGGGACGGGCGGCATCGAGGGCATGCTCCTCGGCGACGTGTCCGTCGACGGCCTGACCCCCGATCACTGGTACCAGTGGTCGCACCCCGAGAAGGGATTCGTCGCGCTGTGCCCGTTCCGTGGAATCAACTCCTGGCAGTTCCAGGGAGTGCCGTTCGCGGACTTCGACGAGGAGGGGAACCTGCCCGAACCGTCGCTGGAGTACTTCCAGCGAGTGCTCGACGACATCGCCTGCGATCCCGGCGTGCGACTGTCCGCACCGACGTGGCTGTCCACCTGGCATGTGAACGTGCGGATGGTGGACCGCTTCCGAGACGGCCGGGTGTTCCTCGCCGGCGACGCCGCGCACGTTCATCCGCCCGCCGGTGGGCTCGGGATGAACACCGGGATCCAGGACGCCTACAACCTCGGCTGGAAACTCGCGCTCGTCCTGGCCGGGTCCGCGGATCCGTCGCTCCTCGACACGTATCAGGAGGAGCGGTTGCCGCTCGCCCGCTGGACGCTCGGGGTGAGCAGCGCGGGGCTGCAGAAGGTGACCGACAACCTCGGACGCGAGGACTCATCGGGGTTCGCCGGCGCGGCGACCGAGGACGGCCAGCAACTCGGGCTGGGCTACCCGTGGAGTTCGCTGTCCCGGGACGGGGACGTGACGACGGGCGTCCGCGCGGGTGACCGCGCACCCGACGCGCCGTGCCTGAGCCCGGACGGCACCCCGCTGCGACTGTTCGACGTCTTCCGCGGCACGCACTTCACGGTTCTCGGGTTCGACGGCGGGCCCCGGCACGCCCTGCAGACCCTGGCCGAAGACGCGCCCGACGACGTGAAATACGTGGTGGTGGGTGATTCCCGCGGCCCCGGCGTGGACGTCGTCGACGACCGCGGTTTCGCGCGTAGCGCCTACGGGGCACACGGTGGCACGCTGGTGGTGGTGCGCCCCGACGGTTACGTCGCGCTCACCGCCCCGGCCACCGCGACCGACGACGTCATCGACTACCTCGGCTGCCTGGTGGGGAGATCGTGACGGAAGGCTGAACGATGCGTCCCAAGGACGAGGAACTCGACTACGACGAGGCCGACCTCGAGGTCGGGCACCCGAAGGATCATGCGGCCGGGCCGACCGCTGTCGCGGTGTCGATGAAACGTGCGCTCGAGCAGATGGGTGTGGTCCGCACGGCCGAGACGTTGCTGCGGCTGAACCAGGCCGAGGGCTTCGACTGCATGAGTTGCGCCTGGCCCGACCCCGACCCGGGTCACCGCCACGCCGCGGAGTTCTGCGAGAACGGCGCCAAGGCGGTGGCCGAGGAGGCGACGCGGGTCCGGGCGACACCCGAATTCTTCGCCCGCCACAGTATCGCCGAACTCGACTGCCACAGCGAGCACTGGCTGGGGCAGCAGGGCCGGATCACGCATCCGATGGTGAAGCGGCCCGGCGGAATCCACTACGAGCCCATCGAATGGGACGAGGCCTTCACGCTGATCGGCGAGCAGTTGAACGCCCTGGACAGCCCGGACGAGGCGATCTTCTACACGTCCGGCCGGGCGTCGAACGAGGCCGCGTTCGCGTACCAGCTGTTCGTCCGCGCGTTCGGGACGAACAATCTGCCCGACTGTTCCAACATGTGCCACGAATCGACCAGTATCGCGCTGCAGGAGTCGATCGGCATCGGAAAGGCCAGCGTCACGATGGACGACGTCTATCAGGCGAAACTCATTGTCCTGCAGGGGCAGAATCCGGGAACCAACCATCCGCGGATGCTGTCGGCGCTGGAGAAGGCCAAGCAGAACGGAGCGAAGATCCTGTCGATCAACCCGCTGCGCGAGGCGGGGCTCGTCAACTTCAAGAATCCGCAGACGCCCCGCGGCATGGTCGGTCCCGGCACCGACCTGTCCGACCTGCATCTGCCCATCGCGCTGAACGGCGACCTCGCCCTGCTCCAGGCGTTCGGCTCACTGCTCGTCGAATGGGATGCCCTCGACCACGACTTCATCGACCGGTACACGATCGGATTCGAGCTGTGGAAGCAGCACGTCACCGACATCGACTGGGACGTCGTCACCCGCACGACCGGGCTGTCGCGGGAACAGATCACCGACGCCGCCCGGATGCTGCGGGATTCCGACGCCACCGTGTTCTGCTGGGCGATGGGGCTCACCCAGCACCACAACTCGGTGTCGATCATCAAGGAAGTCACCAATATCGCGCTCGCGCAGGGCAACATCGGGAAACCCGGCGCAGGGCTGTTCCCGGTGCGCGGGCACTCGAACGTGCAGGGCGACCGCACGATGGGGATCTGGGAGCGCCCGCCGCGGCATTTCCTGGACGCGCTCGCGAAGGAGTTCGACTTCGAGCCGCCCCGCGAGAACGGCTACGACACCGTCGATTCCATCCGGGCCATGCGCGACGGCAAGGCGCACTTCTTCCTCGGGCTGGGCGGCAACTTCGTCCAGGCCGCTCCGGACACCGAGGTCACCGCCGCCGCCCTGCGCAAGACCCGGATGACGGTCCACGTCTCGACGAAGATCAACCGATCGCATCTCGTATGCGGTGACACGGCCCTGATCCTGCCGACGCGGGGACGCACCGAGCAGGACGTCCAGGCCGGCGGGCCGCAGTTCATCTCCGTCGAGGATTCGGTGTGCTCGGTTCATGCCTCCCGTGGTCCGCTGAAACCCGCGAGCCCCCAACTCGATTCGGAGGTGGGTATCGTCACCCGCATCGCCGAGGCCACGCTCGGCGACCGCTACGGCATCGAGTGGAAGAAGATGCGGGACGACTACGCGAACATCCGCCTGCACATCTCGCGGGTGGTGCCCGGATGCGAAGGGTACGAGGTGAACGTCCGCAAGCCGGGCGGGTTCGTTCTGCCGCACCCGCCGCGCGACTCCCGGACGTTCCCCACCCACTCGGGGCGCGCCCAGTTCGCGGTGTCCCCGATCGACGTGCTGCAGGTGCCCCCGCGGCACGTGATCCTGCAGACCATCCGCAGCCACGACCAGTTCAACACCACGATCTACGGGCTCAGCGATCGGTACCGCGGCATCGAGGGCGGGCGCCGCGTGATCTTCCTGCACCACGACGACATCGCGGCCCTCGGCTTCGACGACGGCGACATGGTCGACCTCTTCACCCACTGGGACGGCGACGACCGCGTCCGCTGCGCCCACGACTTCCGGATCGTCGAATACGACACACCCCGCGGGTCGGCCGCCGCCTACTATCCGGAGACCAATCCGCTGGTGCCGCTCGATTCCACGGCGACCGGCAGCAACTGTCCCACGTCGAAGTCCGTCGTCGTCTCCCTGGAACACGCGGGCAAGTACAGCGCCGAATGCCCACCGGAGGCGAGCCAGGACGCGGTCGGATCGGACCAGGTCCACAAGTCGCACCCCCAGCCGGAGCACCTCTCCTGACGTGAGCGGCAAATCCTGACGTGAGTGGCAAAGCGTGCCCCGACACGCTTTCCCACTCACCTGCGCAGGTGAGTGGCAACGTGTGCCGGGGCACGCATCGCCACTCACGTACGGAGGGACTGCTCAGCCGCGGTCGCGGTCACGCAGGTAGGCGGCCAACGGCGCGTGGCGTTGTATGCGTGACAGGGCGATTCGCCGCGCCACCGCCCACATCAGCGCCGAGATGACGACGGCGAGGACGACGCACAGCGCGAAGTCCGCGGTACCCATCCGCGAGTGCACATCGGCCGGACGGACGAGGCGCCACAGCACGACCGGGACGACGGCGATCGCCGCCGAGAACGCGGGGAACACCCCGTACGGCACCACCAGCAGGATCAGCCACCGGACGACGACGGTGCGCCACCGGGCACGTTGTTCCCATCGCCACCGCAGCGACCGCTGGTGGTACGGAAAATAGACCCCGACGAGACTCGACCCGGCGAGTGCGCCGAACGGGCACAGCGCCACCGCGACCACCACCACAGCGGTGAACAGCCAGTCCTGCTCGGCGAAGCCGACGACGATCGCGATGGTCGCGCAGATCGGGGCGATCAGCATCCACAGCGCCACCGCCTTGGCGCCGAGCATCGCACCCAGCGCGTCCCGGTCGTCGAGTGCGGCGAGAACCCGCTCACTGTCCGGCGCCAGCACGTTTGTGGCGGTGACGTCGGCGTACATCCAGCCGGCCAGGGCGAGCGCGAAACCGGACGGCCCGGTCCACTCGAACAACCAGCTCCGGGGCAGCAGGAACCAGGCCCCGATCATCAGGACGGCATTGAACGCAACGGTCGTCAGGGTGTCTGCCGGGTTGCGCCAGATTCTGATCCACTCCGCGCGAAGAGCGGCCATGACATTCAGCGTAAAGCGTCGGGCCGGCCGTCGGACCCGTGTCGGCAGGATCCCGGACGATCGGGACGCCGGTCCCTTCCACCTGGGACATCGGGTCGGCGACAGTGGTGCGATCCGAGAGAAAGGCCTGTCGTGACCATCGACGACGAGGAGGCAGCCGGGGCCGCGATCCTGATGGACACCCTCCCCGACCGCCACCGGACCGTACTGCGACTCCGGCTCGCACACCGACTCCCGGCCGTCGAGGTCGCGCGCATCCTCGGGACGAACGTCGACGCCGTACTCCTCCTCCAGCACGCGGCGCTCAACCACCTCCGGGGGCAACTCGCGGCGGGGGAGAGACACGACGTCGAGACTCCGGCGGACGGGCGCTACTGAGCGACCGCACCCAAGGTGGTTCGAGTCTCACTCGACCCAGTTCGTGACCCCCGCCACTTGATTTTAAAGATTATACATAATAGTTTTGCGCGACAAGTGGCGGAAGGGACGTGACTGTGGCGCAGAGACGTGAGGTACCCGTTCGGCGGGAATCCCCCAAGAGCGTGAAGAAGGTCGGAGCTGCGGTCATCGTCGGAACCTCGCTGGAGTGGTTCGACTTCTACCTGTACGCATCGATGGCGGCGCTCGTGTTCGGCAAGGTGTTCTTCCCGTCGGCGAATTCGTCGGCGAGCACCCTCGCGGCGTTCTCCACGTTCGCGGTCGGATTCCTGGCCCGGCCCTTCGGGGGCATCCTCTTCGGAATCCTGGGTGACCGCATCGGGCGCAAGGCGGTGCTGTCGATCAGCCTGCTGATCATGGGAATCGCGTCCGGGCTCATCGGACTCGTGCCGTCGTATGCCGCGATCGGTGTGGCGGCACCGGCGCTGCTGATCATTCTGCGGATCCTGCAGGGCTTCGGCGCGAGTGCCGAACTGGGCAGCGCAATCACGGTGGCGTACGAGCATGCCGACGAGACGACCAGGGGCCGGAACGGCGCCTACCCGGTGATGGGCGCCCAGATCGGCCTGCTGGCGGCGTCGCTCGCAGTCGCCGCGGTCACCAGCCTCGACGACGAAGCCCTGTACACCTGGGGATGGCGGGTGCCGTTCGTCGCGAGTTTCGCGATCGTGATCGTGGGTTACTGGATTCGCCGCGCGATGCCCGAGTCGGAGGAATTCGAGAAGGTGGCGACCGAGGCGCGGCAACGCAAAGGTCTCCAGGTTCTGCGTGACCTGGTGCGCGGCAACTGGCGGGGCCTGGTCGTCGTTGCGGCCGTGTACGGCGGATACTCCGCCCTCTCGTACACCTTCAAGACGTTCTCGCTGTCCTACCTCGCGGAATTCCAGGGGGTGGCGAAGAACGTCGGCGCCCTCGGGGTGACGTTCGCGAGCATCGCGGCGATCGCCGCGTGTCCGCTCCTCGGGCGGCTGTCCGACTGCGTGGACACCCGCAGGGTCATGATCGGCGGCGGGTTGTTCGATCAGTCCCGTCGGCTGACACGTGACGCGAACGTACGGGCGGAGCCCCTCGACATGGCTCACCAGGAAGCACAGCGAACGTAGGCCACCGAGGGAGTAGAAAATGCGCAACTCGTCGAGCAGGCAGGACGGTGTCGCGGTGCAGGATGCGGTCGCCGAGATCACCAATGACGTGGGCGTGCTGCTGGACCGCGGTCTCGGCGGTCCGGAGCTGACGGGCGCACACTCGGACCGGCAGGTGCTGGGTCGGCTGTGGGACCTCGTGACCGCGGAGATGCTGCGCGTGATCGGTGATCGCGGCTCGTCGCCGGACGTTCTCACATCCCTCACGGAGATGCTCGGCCGCATACGCGAGGCGGAGGCGGCGGTGGCGCGGCGGGGGAGGGCCGGCCCCGCAGAAGTACTTGCCATGGTGCAGTCGGCGTTGGCGCGGGTCGGCGACGCGCAGACCGTCGACGCGCTGCTCGCACGGGCTCCCGAGGCGGTGTGCAGCCTCGGTTTCGACCGTGCGCTGCTGTCGACGGTGGACGGGTCGTGGCGGTTGCATTCGATGCATGTGGTCCGGGATCCGCGCTGGGCGGAGGAGATCGTCGCGGTGGGCAGGGAGAATCCGCCGGTGCTCGACCGCACGCTCGTCGAGAACGACACGGTGACCGGTGCTCGTGCAACGCTCGTCCACGAGGTGCAGGACAACCCGCGCGTCAACCGTCCACTCGCCGAGATCACCAGATCCTCGTCGTACGGCATTGCGCCGCTGGTGGTCGGCGGCGACGTCGTCGGCCTGGTTCACGGCGACTGCTATCACCAGAGGCGCAACCTCACCGGCGTCGATCGGGCGCTGTTGTCGACGTTCGCCGAGGGGATGAGCCAGAACCTGGCGAGAGTCACTGTGCTCGAGGGGCTTACGGCCGTGCGTACGCAGTTGGACGGGCTCGGACGCTGGAACAAGGCCACCGGACCGGGGGTGGCGAAGTCCGTGGCGCTCGGACGCGACGACGATTCCGTCCTCACTCGTCGTGAGGTGCAGATCGTCCGGCTCATGGCGGACGGTGACTCCAACGGCAGGATCGCCCGCAGGCTGGTCATCTCCGAGGGAACCGTCAAAACCCACATCACTCGGATCCTGCGCAAACTGGGCGCATCCAATCGGGCCGAGGCCGTGTCGATCTGGCTGCGCAACGTCGACGTCACGCGCACTGCACCGCAAGGCTGACGCCAGCCGAAGGTCGTACGAAACTACGACCTTCGTCAGATGTTCCCGCACCCTCCGTGCGGAAGAGTGACTCACGACACACACGAGTGACGCGGACGCACTGCGCACGTCACCGAAGCACACAGCACGGAGGCCGAGATATGACGAAGAGTGAGCGGGCAGCCGACTGGATAGTCGGCATCGACGTCGGGGGCACCTTCACCGATATCATTGCGCTCAACCGTAAGACGGGTGAGACCCGAGACGGCAAGGTGCTGTCGACCCTCCAGCAGGAGGAGGGGGTGCTGCTGAGCATCGAGGCGATCGGCGTCGAGATCCCGGACGTCGCCGAGATCGTGCACGGGCACACGGTGGGTATCAACGCCCTGCTCAGCCGGACCGGCGAGCGGACCGGCCTGATCGCGACCCGCGGTCACCGGGATCTGCTCGACATCGGCCGCATGCACCGCGAGTTCGGTGACCGGTTCTACGATCCCACCTGGCTGCGACCGCACCAGGAACGCCCGATCGTGCAGCGCGAGTCGCGCTTCGGGATCCCGGAGCGACTGCGGTACGACGGTTCCGAGTTGTTGCCGTTGGACGAGAACGCCGTTCGCGAGGCCGCACGTGCTCTCGCGGGCCAGGGCGCGAAGTCGGTGGCCGTATGCCTGATGAACTCGTACACCAATCCGGAGCACGAGCGGCGAGCAGCCGAGATCGTCGCAGAAGAGTTGCCGGACGCCTACATTCAGACGTCCGCGCTCTACCCGGTGACCAAGGAGCACGAGCGCACCACGACCGTCGCCCTCGACGCGTACGTGGGCCCGGCGGTGGTCGGCTACCTTGACCGTCTGATGAACGAGCTGTCCGAGCGCAATTACGCCGGGACGCTGTGGATCATGATGATGAACGGCGGTGTGGCGACGTTCGCCGACGCGGGCCGGGCGCCGGTGTTCCAGCTGGTCTCAGGTCCGGTCGGCGGCGTGAGCGGCAGCGTCAAACTCGCCAACGAGAGCGGCTCACCGAACCTGCTCACCATCGACGTCGGCGGCACGAGCACCGACGTGGCGGCGATCGTGCACGGCAAGACGCCGCTCACCGATCTGTGGACACTGGAAACCGGCCTCACACTGACGATGCCGCTCGTCGACGTCGAGAGTGTCGGCTCCGGCGCCGGCAGCCTGATCCGGCCCAACACGCTCGGCAACGTGGCGGTCGGTCCGGCATCGGCCGGATCGAATCCCGGACCGGTGTGTTACCAGCGCGGCGGTGTCGAACCCACCCTCACCGACGCGTGCGCGGCGCTCGGGATCCTGCAGCCGGACCTGTTCGCCAATGGCTCCATCCGGCTCGACGTCGACGCGTCGCTCGACGCGCTCCGCAAGACCGGGGAGCAGTGGGGCATGACGGCCCTCGAACTCGCGTCGGCCGCCTACGAGGTGGCCTGCGAGGACATCGCCGCGAAGGTCCGCACGATCTCGGTCTACCGGGGGCTCGACGTCCGCGAGTTCG
The DNA here is from genome assembly GCF_019378875.1 of Rhodococcus sp. USK10. Lineage (NCBI taxonomy): Bacteria > Bacillati > Actinomycetota > Actinomycetes > Mycobacteriales > Nocardiaceae > Rhodococcus > Rhodococcus sp. USK10. Next base: position 3,618,409 of record NZ_CP076048.1, on the reverse strand, counting down.
CCCTGCAGCCCTCCGGTTCGGCCGGCCCGATGCTCGCCGACCGCGTCGGGCAGATCCTCGGCCTGGACAAGGTGATCGTGCCGCGCAACCCGGGCCAGTTCTCGGCCCTGGGACTGCTGCGCAGCGACCTGATGGTCACCCGGGCGCAGTCGATCATGACTCCGCTCGCACCGGAGAGTGCCGAGGCGATCGAGGCCGCGTTCGTCGCGTTGCAGGACCGGATCCGCGGCGAACTCGCCGGCCAGGGTGCCGACGTGGATCGAATCCGCTTCGAGCGGGCCGTTTTCGCGATGTACCGCGGCCAGACGTGGGACAACCGCATGCCCATCCACGCAGATGCGCTCACCGCCGACACCGTGACCGGTCTGGTGCCGCAGTTCCACGACTTCTACCGGGAATCATACGGTTTCGCGGCGACGGAGATCCCTGTGGTGATCTCGACGGTCGAGGTGACGGCGATCATCCCACGCGAGCAGCACAAGTCCGATCTCACCCCGGACGACGGGGAAGCGTTCCTCCGCACGGCGGAGATCACGCTGCCGGGAACGACCGAGCAGGTCGAGGTCGCGATCCACGTCCGGGAGCGCCTCGAACCGTTCGAGCGGGTGCAGGGCCCGGCCCTCGTCGCCGAGAAATTCGCGACCACCCTCGTCCTTCCGGGCCGGACGGCCTACGTGGACGGCGACCTGAATCTCATCATCGAGCCGCAGAGCTGAGGAGCAGACCATGACGATCACCACCCCCGACGCAGGCCCCGCCGTCGACGTCGAACTCGACATCCTCCGGTACGGCCTCACCGAGGTCGCCCGGGAGATGCTCGACTCGCTGATGCGCAGCGCCTTCTCCCCGGTCTGCCGCGACATCCTGGACTGCACCAGCGCCATTCACATGCGCACCGACGACGGCTGGGAAACCGTCGCGCTGTGGGAAGGCTGCATGCAGCACGCGTTCACCGCCCCGCACATCGCGAATTTCGTGATGGACGACTGGGACGTCGACAGCATGCAGCCCGGAGACGTCATCTTCGTCAACGACCCGTGGCGCGGCACCATCCACCAGTCGGACGTCAATCTGCTCCGGCCCGTCTTCGTCGACGGCCGTGTGGAATTCCTGCTGCACTCGACGTCTCACCTCGTCGACCTCGGCGGTGCGATCCCGGGTGGCTTCTCCAACGGCACGCAGACGCATTTCGAGGAGCAGTTGAAGCTGCCGCCGACGCTGCTGTACGCCAACGACGTTCCGGTGCGGCCACTGTTCAATTTCATCCTGGAGAACAACCGGGTGCCGCACCTCGTGCTCGGCGACCTGCGAGCCCTGCACGGCTGCCTGGTGGTCGGTGAGCGCCAACTGCAGGCCCTGATCGCCCGCGGCGGACTGGACAAGGTGCGCGCGGCCGGTCGTTACGCCATCGACGCGACCGAGGCCAGCATGCGGCGCGGCATCGCGAGCATCCCGGACGGCGACTACACCGCCGAGGACTTCCTCGACGAGGACGGCGTCACCGACGAACCGATCCCGGTCAACGTGACCGTGAAAGTCCGCGGAGATTCCATGGAGATCGACTTCTCCGGTTCGGGCCGGCAGCCCCTCGGCAACTGCGGCACCGCCTGGTGCGAGGCCTCCCGCTGCATCGAGGCGGTCAAGCTGATGGTCGACCCGTCGACCCCGGTCAACAGCGGCACGCTGCGGCCGATCGAGACCCTGCTGCCGTCCGGCAGCGTGGTGCAGGTTCTGCCGCCGTCGAGTTGCTCCAACCACGCCGACATCGGCGCACGGGGGATCAACGTCGTCACCCAGGCCCTGAGCCAGGCCATGGACGAGGCATTCGCCTGTGACACAGGCACTGCCGTCGTCGTCAGCCTCGGCGGCATCGACACCCGCCCGGGTCACGAAGGCACGCCGTGGGGTGCATTCGCGCTCGCCGGTGGTGGCTGGGGCGGCACCTGGAAGGACGACGGCGTCTCCTTCTGCGTGATCCCGATCGGCAACTGCCGGACGTCGGTGCAGGAGCACGTCGAGATCGAGAGCCCGCTCGTCATCGTCCAGCACGAGATGGTGATCGACACCGCCGGCGCCGGTGAGTTCCGCGGCGGTCTCGGCTCGGTCTACTCGATCTTCGCCGAGTCCGACACGATGGTCACCATCACCGCCGACCGGGTCCGCCTCGGCGCACCCGGTTCGAACGGAGGTGGCGCAGGCTCGCCGGCCTACGGCTGGTACATCGAAAACTTCGACCTGGCCGCACACGGCGACCCCCTCGACCTGCGCGGGGCCGAACCGCTGTTCGGCATGTTCGACGAACAGGGCAGACCGGACCCGAACAACGGCGAGTTCGGGCGCGGTGCCCGCTACCAGACTGGCAAGTTCTCCGGGCTGATCCTCAAAGCAGGCGACGCACTCCGCTTCGTCATCGGCGGTGGCGGCGGCTGGGGTGACCCTCTGGAACGCGTCCCGGCGAAGGTGCTGCAGGACGTCCGCAGCGGACTCGTCAGCCCTGAGTTCGCGGCCGACGCGCACGGTGTCGTCATCGCGAACGGTGACATCGACGACACCGCCACCACCGCACGACGCGCACAGCTGGCCGCCGAGCGCGACCAGGGGCGCTGGAGCGTGCCGGTGGCCAACCCCCGCAACTGGAATCTCTGAGAAAGGAAACCCATGGCTGTCGACCGGCTACTGTTCCCCCGCCCCGAGACCGACCGTGTCTACGTCGAACGCAACGCCGTCGACGGCGCCTGCCCGGCCTGCGGCGCAACGAGTCTCGCCCGCTACCCCGTGGCGAACCATCTCGGCCCCCGCATGGTCGTCAAGTGTCAGGAGTGCTTTCACCACGTGTCGGTGACACGTCCGGAGCCGGAGGACAACTGGCCCGCGTGGCGTTCGCCGGCACGCGACTGGCCGGCATCCCGCGTCGGATAGATCGCCACCACAACATCGGCTCAGAAGAAGGACGGAAATGTCAGGATTACTCGACGGGAAAGTAGTACTCGTCACCGGCGCTGCGGGAGGGATCGGGCGCGCGACGTCCCTGCTGGCGGCGAAGGAAGGCTCCCGGGTCGCGGCGACCGACGTGTCCGAGGAGGGCGTCGGGGCGACGGTGGAACTCGTGCGCGCTGCCGGCGGCGAGGCGATCGCGCTTCCCGCCGACCTCACGGTCGGAGCCTCCGTGGACGCGATGGTCGCCGCGGCCGTGGACCATTACGGCCGCCTGGATGGCGCGTTCAACAACGCCGGGGTGAGCGGCGGGCAGATCGGCCAGGGAGGCAGATCCGTTGCGGAGTGGGACGAGGACGCATTCGACCGCGCGGTCGCGGTAAACCTCAAGGGCGTATGGCTCTGTATGCGCGCGCAGTTGAAGCAGATGGTGGCGCAGGGTGGGGGCGCCATCGTGAACACGGCGTCGCTCGCGGGTCTCACCGGATTCAGGACCACAGCCGGGTACGCGGCGGCCAAACATGGCGTCGTCGGCCTGACCAAGACTGCCGCAATCGAATACGCGCCGACGATCCGGATCAACGCGGTGTGCCCGGGCTATACCGACACCGACTTGATGAAGGACGCCAAGCGCCGCAGCGGGGCCACCATCATGGCCCGAATTCCCTTCGGCGCCCTCGCCCAGCCCGACGACATCGCCGAGATGGCGTGCTGGCTCCTCTCCGATCGCGCCGGCTATGCAACCGGCGGTTCGTTCGTCGTCGACGGCGGATACATGGCGGGATAGCCGCGCAGAACGCCAGTAAGAACATAATATATTGAGTATGGTGTCCCTTGTCCGGCGTCGAGCCGTGCAAGGCGCCGTGCGAGATCGAGAGACAGAGGTTCATTGTCATGACCGCAGCGATAGTCGAGGCCGAATGCCACATCGGGGGGCGGTGGCTCGCGGGTGAGGGGGAGCCGTTCGCCTCCGTCGACCCGACGACGGGCCGGCAGTTGGCGCTGACCCCGGCGACGAGTCACAGGCAGGTCGCGGCGGCCGTGTCCGCGGCCAGGGAGGCGTTCGACGGCGGCGCGTGGAGTCGCCTCACACCGGGCGAACGGGGTGTCCTGTTGCACCGGTTGGCGGATCTGCTCGACCGGGACCGGGACCGGATCGTCGACCTCGCCGCCACCGAGATCGGCACCCCGGTCAGCAGCGCCGCGACGTTGCACGTGGATCTGCCGGTGCGGTTCTTCCGGTGGTTCGCCGATGCCGCCGCCCGCGGACCGCGAGAAGGCTACGAGCAGCCGCTGCCGCTGCACCACGACCCCATCACGTCGAGCAGCATGCTGGTGCGGGATCCGGCCGGGGTGGTCGCCGCGATCGTCGCCTACAACGTCCCGGTGATGATGTGCGCGTACAAACTCGGGCCCGCGCTGGCGTCGGGATGCTCGGCCGTCCTGGTCACCTCCCCGAAGGCGGTGCTGCTCACGGCGGCGATTGTGCGGCTGATCGAGGAGGCGGGATTCCCGCCGGGTGCGGTCAACCTGGTGTTCGGGCCGCCGGAGGTGACCGCGCAGGTGGTCGCCGCCCCGGAGGTCGACATGGTGACGTTCACCGGATCCGCGGCCGTCGGCAGCAAAATCTTGACGTTGGCGGCACCGACGCTGAAGAAGGTCGTTCTCGAACTCGGCGGCAAGTCCCCGAACATCGTGCTGCCGGGCACCGACCTCGCGGCGGCGGTGCCGGCGTCGGCGTTGCGCTTCACCCGCAACAGCGGTCAGGCGTGTGGGGCGACGACCCGCACCCTGGTGCCCCACGCCGATTTCGACGAGTACGTCGAACGATCGGGGCAGTTCCTGCAGAGCCTGACGGTCGGTGATCCGCATCTGCCGGGCACGGTGCTGGGGCCACTGATCACCGCCGAGCATCGGATGAACGTGGAGGGGTTCCTGGCGCGGGCCGTGGAGCGCGGTGCCCGGGTGCCAGTCGGTGGCGGCCGGCCTGCCGGTCTCGACGACGGGTTCTTCCTGGAGCCGACCCTGGTGACCGGGGTGACGAACGAGGCGGAGATCGCGCAGGAGGAACTGTTCGCCCCGGTCGCGGTGGTGATGCCGTACACCGATCTGGACGAGGCGGTGCGGATGGCGAACGGTGTCCGGTACGCCCTCAACGCCAACGTGTGGGGGCCGACGGCGGAGGCGTTGGCGTTCGCGCGTCGTCTGCGGTCGGGGACCGTCACCATCAACGGTGGTGGTGGGATGCGAGCCGACGCCCCCTGGGGCGGTCCCGGGCACAGCGGCATCGGCCGCGAGGGCGGCGAGGAAGGCCTCCGCGAGTTCTTCGAAGTCAAACACCTCCAGTGGCCCTTGTAACCGCACCGACGTCAAGAACCCAGCAACAGAAATGAAGAGGACGAACCTGATGCCAACAATTGTCGAAGACCTCGCGGATTTCGCCGCCGGCGCCGACGGACGGTCACTTCCGAAGGACGTGGTTTCCGAGTCCAAGCGCATTCTGCTGGACACCCTGGGCTGTGCGGTGGCGTCGCTCGGCGACGCGGGTGCGCAACGAGGGGTCGAGTACGGCCGGATCCTGGGCGGCTCCGGCGGTTCGGCGTCGATCCTCGGGACGGGCACGAAGACGTCGGTGCCAGGCGCGGCGTTTGCCAACGCCGAACTGGTCAACGCGCTCGACCAGGACGCGGTGCTGCCGCCCGGCCACGTGACGCCGTACGTCGTCCCCGGTGCGCTGGCGACCGCCGAGGCCCTGCACTCCTCGGGTGAGCGGCTGCTCACGGCGATAGCGGTCGCGCACGAGATGTCGTACCGCATCGGCAAGGCCACCGACTATCTGCGCGACATCAAAGACGGCGTGGTCACGATCCCCAAGGTCATCGGCTACAGCAGCACGCTGTTCGGTGCCGCGGCCGCGATCGGTGTCGTCAAGGGATTCTCCGGCGAGACGCTGGCCGATGCGCTCGGCATCATGGGCTCGACGATGCCCACCAACACCCAGCGCGCGTGGATGATGCACGCGCCGTCGACCACCATCAAATACCAGCTCGCGGGAGGCATGGCCCTGTCCGCGGTGACGGCCGCGAACCTGGCCGAACTCGGGCACACCGGTGACCGGCAGATGCTCGACGACCGCGAGTACGGCTTCCCCCGGTTCATCGGGACGTCGCGTTGGGAGCCGGCGCCGATCACGGCAGGCCTGGGGTCGGAGTGGACCTTCACCCCGTTCCAGTCGTTCAAGCCCTACCCCCACTGCCGGGTGATGCACGCGCTGTTCGATGCCCTCACCGAGATCGTCGAGGCCAACGACCTCGCGCCCGGCGAGATCGACGCCATCGACGCCTGGGGCGAGAGCTTCGTGATGCAGCCGGTGTGGGTCAACGAGACCATCCGCAATCCGCGCGACGCCCAGTTCAGCATGACCCACGGCCTCGCGCTCGCCGCCCACCGGATTCCTCCCGGAAAGGACTGGCAGACACCGGAAGCGGTCCTCGATCCGTCCGTCCTCGCACTCACCACGAAGACGACGTTCCAGGAACACCCCGATTACACGGCGGCGCTGGCGAGTAACCCGGCCGCACGCCGCTCGCGCGTCGAGATCCACGCGCGCGGCACCACGTTCTCCGGTGAACGCGGCTACCCCAAGGGCAGTCCGTCTCCCGACCCGGTCACGTACATGACCGACGACGAACTGATCGCGAAATTCCGGCACAACGTCGACGGCGTCGTGAGCGACGCAGACGCGGCCGCGGTCGTCGAGGCCGTGTACGACCTCGAGAACGTCGACGACATCTCGACGATCCAGAACCGACTGCAGCCCAACTCCGCTGACTGATCGGATGGAATACTGCGCCGCTCTTGTGGGAGATTTCGACCGCGAGAGCGGCGCGGTTCTGTGCAGGCACTCATTACAGTCTTCACCCGGGCTCCCTCTGCCGGCGGGTGCATGCTCGTGCAGCCCCGAGTTCCCTCGGAGTCAATTCACCCCCCACGACGTATTGTTCGCCGAAATGTATGGCTTGTAACGGAATTCACCGGCACGGCACGGTACGACCTGCCTCACCACCCAGCTGCTTCCGGCCGTTCCGTTCTCCGATCACCTTTTCGAGCGGTTCAGTGTCTCGGAGGGCAATTCGCCGAACTTTTCGCGGTACTGCCGGGCGAACCTACCGAGGTGGAAAAACCCCCACCGTGCGGCAGAAGCGCTCACCGATTCCGATCGACCCGTCGCCAAATCGGTGCGGACTCGATCGAGCCGCACCGAACGTACGTACTCACTGGGCGGCATTCCAACGGCCTGCTGAAATCCGAGTTGCAAGGCCCGTGCGGTCACGCCTGCCTTGGCGGCAAGGTCGGCGGTCGTAATAGCCTCGTCGGGGTGTGCGTCGATGAAGTCGATCAGGTGGCGCACCGTTGGCGACCCAGCGCGCGGGGACGGCCCGACCAGTGCTTCTGTCAGCTGATTCGGAACGGTGAGCAGCAGTTGGGTCATGAGCGACGATTCGAAGTCGTGACGTGCGAGAGGCATCGTGGCTATCCCTCCCTCACGCGCGAGTTCTCGGTAGAGGAACTTCACGGCGGCGAGGAGCGACCTACCTGTTCCAGCAGCCGTATCGAAGGTCAAGTCGAAGCTGACTTCCTGCTTCTCCGGTCGGCCGAGCAATGTACCCGCATGGGTCTCCAGCGTGTCGATGGGCAGCTTCAGATGATATTGCGTTGCGTCCGCGCTCCAATTGATCATCACGGGCGCATCGGGTACGAAGACAACGCCATCTCGCCTCGCATCCAAGTTCCTCCGGACGCCCCGCTGCTCGACGACACTGCTGCCCTCTATCAAGAAGTTGACGTGATAGCAGGATCGCATCGGCGGACCGTTGAGAATGGCCGCCGCCCCGTAGGACATGCGACCCAGCGTCAGGCGTCCCGGCGAAATCGTGTCGAGACGAAAGTCGACCGGCTGCCGATCGTCCAATTCCAACTCGTGGTTCGCAAAGGTCGTGGCTACGTGTCTGTGGGCGACGTCGGCATCGCCGGTTCGAAACTTTTGGAGGCTCGACGCCGCTGCTACCTGTAGCAAGACCCTTCCTTCCTGTGGTGACCCGTATCACACCTAGTAAATATATTATGCCTTACCAGCGGAATGCGCCACCTTCGCATCGTGGACACCGCGGCTTCGCTCTGAGGATTGTGACCCGCATCTCTCCTGCTTAACGTTGTGAATCAGCGTTCTGCGACTAAACCGTCGCTGCCACAGGAGGACTCGATCATGTCAGAACCCACGCACGAAGCCCCACGGCTTGAAGTCGACAGGATCCCGAGAGAAGGGGCGTGCCCCCGATGCGGGCAGGAGAAGCTGCGCGCGTATCCCGTCGTCGCCGAGACCGGCTGGCTCCACGTCGTCAAGTGTCAGAACTGTCTCCATTCCGTCGAGCGTGAGCGGTGGTCGCGTCTTGGACACATCCAGCTGCTCGCCGATCTCGTTTAATCGCCAACCATCGAGGAGTACGACAATATGATTGCAGTCGACGTAGGGGGCACCTTCACCGATGTCGTCGCATGGCGCGACGGCAAGATTCTGACCACCAAGGTGTCTACCGACTACACCGAGGTCGCAGGACCGGTGCTCAAGGGCGCGCAGCTGCTCGGAGTCGAAGGCTCGGCCGTCTTCAACCACGCCAGCACCCACGGCCTCAACGCGGTCATCACTCGAAAGCTACCCAAAATCGGTTTCTTGACCACCGAGGGACATCGCGACATTCTCGACATGGGACGGGTCTGGCGACCCACGGAAGCGATACTCGATCCGCATTGGCGCCGCAGTTTCGGCGACGCATCGAGGCCGATCGTCGATCGCTACCTCCGCCGAGGCATCCGCGAAAGGCTCACTTCCGATGGAAGCGTGCTTTTCGAATTGGACGAGGAGCAGGCCCGTGCGGAGCTGGAAGTTCTGCGCAGGTGCGATGTGACCGGGGTGGCGATCTGCCTCATCAACGCGTACGTCAACCCCGTCCACGAAATCCGGCTACGCGAGCTGGTCACCGAGGTGCTCGGCGACGTCCCGTGCTCCATCTCCAGTGAGGTGTCGCCCCTCGCCAAAGAGTACGCACGCGCATCGACGACCGTGATCGACACCTTGATGAAAATCATTTACACCAAGTACTCGGCGAGCTTGGGAGAAGGGTTGACCGAACTCGGCTTCACCGGGCAGCTCAACTTTGCAGACTGCGCGGCAACCCTCGTTCCCGCCTCGCGCGCAATGGACCTGCCGTTCAGGATCGTGTTCTCGGGACCGGCCGCAGGCACAGTCGCATGCGCTCACTTCGGCGACCTCATCGGTGAAACCGACCTACTGTGTGCCGATGTCGGCGGAACCTCGTGCGACATCAGCGTAGTAACGGGCGGGGCTCCGTTCGTCAACACCAGTTTCGAACTGGAACATGATCTGGTCGTCAACGCACTCGCCAACGACATCTCCAGCATCGGCGCCGGTGGCGGAAGCATCGTCGCGATCGGCCAGTCCGGGGAAATTCTGGTTGGTCCCGACAGTGCGCGGGCACAGCCGGGCCCCGCGTGCTACGGGCGCGGCGGTACCGTACCCACGACCACAGACACGTGTCTGATGATCGGAATCATCGAACCGGAAGGTTTTGCCGGCGGTGAACTCGATCTTGACATCACGGCCTCCGAGCGTGCGTTCGAAGGGCTCGACACCGACTTCAGCCTCGCACAGCGAGTCCGCTACGCGTACGAGATGGCGGTCAACAACATGGCCGAAGGCGTGTTCAATGTCGCCATCAAGAACGGCGTCGACCCGCGTGATTACAGTCTCGTCGCCTTCGGTGCAGCCGGACCGATGTTGTTACCCGCCGTTCTCGACACCGTGCATTGCAAGCAGGTGATCGTGCCGCCGAATCCCGGTCTGTTCTCGGCTATCGGTCTGCTGGCCGCCGACCAGGTGTTCACGGTCAACCGAAGCGCATACCTGCTGCTGTCGCCGGACGAGGCACCGTCGATCGACGCGGTGTTCACCGAAATGGAGACTCAGCTCCGCGAACAGGTAGGTGATACCACCGCGGTGACCTTCCTCCGCAGCATGGACGCGCATCTCGTCGGTCAAAGTTGGGATACACCGTTCGTGCCGGTACCCGACGGCGTGATCGACGCAGACGCCGTAGCGACGATGGTGACCTCGTTCCACGACACGTATGAGAGTCGTTCCGGCAACCGTTTCGAGGCCATGCCGGTCGAAGGCGTGACATTTCGGATACGCGCCGTGGTCGAGACGTCGAAAATCGAGTTCCCACATGTCCCCGTTCGCCGAGCCGACGAGCCCCTAATGCCGGTGCGCACAACCACACTGCGTTTCCTCGGCGACATCGATGGGGGCGGCGACGGCGCTCAGGAGGCGCACGTATACGAGCGGTCGACGCTGCGCGCGGGTGATGTGCTTCCCGGCCCGACCATCATCGACGAGGGACTGTCCACCACCCATGTGGGCGCCGGCCAGCAGGCGACCGTCGGCGAGTACGGCGAACTGATCATTCGGAGGAAATAGCTATGTCCACTCTGACCGTCCCGGCCGTGTCGCCGGAATCGACTCGGCGACTTCGCGACCTCAGCGACAGCGAATTCAAGGACACCTACGGGTGCGACCGCTTCAGCGCATCCGTAATCTTGAACCGGCTGCGATACGCCGTAGAGCATATGTCCACCGGTTTCATGCGAGAGGCGTTCTCTCCGATCATCCGCGATTGGTACGACTTCGCGTGCACCATCAGTGGCCCGGCGGACCGGGACTACCCGATGGCCGTCGTGAGCAACAGCCTCGTCGTCTTCCTGGGAACCATGGGTGACGCGGTTCGCAACGCCGTCGAGGAGTACGGCCCCGAAAATCTGCGCCCCGGAGATGTTCTGATCTGCAACGACCCGTACCGCGGAGGCAGGCACGTCAACGATGTCGCGTTCACGCGCCCGGTCTTCGTGGACGGAAAGATCGTGTCCTACGTCAACCTGTGCGCCCACCAGTTGGACATGGGTGGCACGGTACCGGGCGGATTTTCGGCCACCAAGTCGAACGTCTACGAGAATGGCCTCGTCATCCCACCGATGTTGTTGTGGTCGGAAGACAAGCCGGTCCGATCCACCTTCAGCCTGATCTTCGACAACACCCGATGGGGGGGAATGCTGCTCCCGGACTTCAAGAGCATCTATCAGCAACTGAAGCTCGGGGAGCGGTTGATCCTGGAAAACATCGACCGCTACGGACTCGACTCCTACCTCGGGACACTCGACTATTCGTGCGACACGTCGGCCGAACGGATGCGCGACGCTATCGGACGCGTTCCCGACGGCGACTACGCCGGGTCTGCGCTGATCGATGCGGACGGATTGGACGACACCCTCGACTACACGGTCCGCGTGCTGGTGCGCAAACGAGGAGATGATATCGAGGTCGATCTGTCAGGGACCTCGGCTCAAGCGCGGACATGCATTAACTGCGGGGTACTCGATGCAAAGACTGCGGTGGGTGTCGCCTTGACCATCCTGCTGGATCCGAAAGTTCCGTTCACATCCGGAACCTGGCGAAACATCGACATCGCCGCTCCCGCTGGGACTATCGTCTCCTCGCTGCCCCCGGACGGCGGCATCATGATGTTCTGGGAGGCCTCGGGCGCGATCGCATCGGCAATCTTCGATGCGCTCAATCCTGTTCTCGGAGTGCAGGGTGTGGGCGGAGACTACGGTTCCACCAATACCCACAATGCCTCGGGCGTGCGGCCGGACGGCACACCATGGACGAGCGCGACCCAATGTGGAGGGGAGCACGGCCCGTGGGGTGCATCGAAGGCCGGTGACGGCGACAGCTACACCGTGCTTCTGACCCTCAACAACCTCGACCCGGCAACCGAAACGATCGAACACGACTCACCGGTCGTCGTTCTGCGGAAAGAGCACGCGATCGACACGGGTGGCGCGGGTACGTTCCGAGGTGGAGCGGCGAATCTGAAAGACACCTTATGGCTGACTGCCGGCCAGCACTATTTGTCGCCTTTCCGGACGAAGAAGCCGAGTGGTGTCGGCGCCAACGGGGGCGATGCAGGACCGAACGGGGCGATGTGGCTATTTCCACCGACGACCGATGCCCCGGTGCAAGGCCTCCTCGATACCGCAGACAGCGCCTACGAACACAGCGAACCGGTCGCCGGCGTTCTCGATCCGTCGACGCATGCGCTCGATCCCGAAATCGGCGAGTACAACTATTTCGCACGTCAGCAGGTATGGACGACCGCACCGAACACCATCCTGCGCTGTTTGACGAACGGAGGTGGGGGTTGGGGTGATCCCTTCGCTCGAGACCCCGAACGAGTACTGGCCGACGTACGCAACGAGTACGTCAGCATCGAGGCTGCTGCAACACAATACGGCGTCGTCGTCGTCGGTGACCCACGCAACGACCCGGAAGGTCTGCGGATCGACGTTGCCGGTACCGATGCGCTCCGTGGAAAGGCACAGTGATGAAGAGCGTACTTTTTCCAGGTGATGGCACTACCGTGCTGGAGGACGTGCCGGAGCCGACGCCCGGCCCTGGCGAGGTGGTCGTCAAGATCCGGGCCTCGGGGATGTGCGGATCGGATCTGCACTTTTATCACGGCAATTTCGATTTCGACCACTCTGTAATCCAGGGACACGAGCCGTGCGGAGAGATCTACGCAATCGGTGAAGGTGTCGCGCCCACCGCCGCAACCGTCGGCGACCGCGTCATGATCCACCACTACTTCGGTTGCGGTATGTGCAGGCGCTGTCGCGCAGGCTGGCCACAGATGTGTGAAACAGGTCAAGGCAAGACGATGGCTGTCCACGTCAACGGGGGACATGCACCGTTCGCAGTCGTACCGGTTACTTCGATACTGCCGCTGCCCAGCGAACTGTCCTTCAAAGCCGGCGCGGCGATCGGGTGCGGTACAGGAACTGCCTGGGGTGCGATCAAGCGACTCGGCGGAGTCAGTGACACCGTCACCGTTGTTATCGGCCAGGGTCCAGTCGGACTTTCCGCCACGATGTTCGCGGCGTCCATGGGTGCGACCGTAATCGGCGTGGACATCGATGCGACGCGGTTGGAGCGCGCGAAACACTTCGGTGCGGACGTCGTCGTGAACTCTCGTGAGGAATCGTTGTTCGACGTTGTCAGTGACTACACCGGTGGGCGTTTGGCCGATGTCGTGATGGAGACGTCTGGGCGGGCGACCAAAGATGCTTTCAGCGTACTGGGGACATTCGGCCGGGCATGCTTCTCAGGATTGCCCGGTGACGTGGAATTCACGACGCAGGCCGTATACAAGAAGCAGTGGACGGTCATGACCTCGTGGACCATGTCGTCCATCGAACAAGCGCGCTGCGCCGACTTCGTGGTCTCCCACAACCTGCCGGTCGACGACCTGTATTCGCACCGTTGGACGATCGATCAGGCAGCCGAGGCCTACGAGTGGTTCGACAGGCAAGACGCGGGCAAGGGTGTCTTCGAGTTCGACTGATACGTCCCGTCCGTACTCACGTGACATCACGAGCGAACGCGGTAGACCAAGAAGGAGTCATTATGACTACACAAGAAGTGCTTTCACCTCCCCGGCCCGACTTCATCGCCGGTAGAAAGAAGAACCTGATCGGTGGAAGGTGGGTCGACGCTACATCCGGAAGAACAATAGATGTCGTCAATCCCGCTACCGGCGGAAAGATGTGCGAGATCGCAGCAAGTGACAGCACCGACATCGATCTCGCAGTATCGGCGGCGCGGTCGGCGTTCGAAGGTGAGTGGAGCCGGTGGACTCCGCATCAGCGCCGCAAGTTGATGTTGAAGATTCACGATCTCGTTCTGGAGAACTTCGAGGAACTGGCTCTGATCGAAACCCTCGACATGGGTGCTCCGCTGTCGCGAACGAAGGGGCTCGCAGAGTGGACCTCGCAAGTTCTGCACTTTTTCGCTTCACAGTGTGGCGCCGGAACCGTAGCGACTCCGGAGAACTCGCTGCCAGGTGATTTTCTCACACTGCGAAGTCTTGCCCCTGTAGGTGTGGTGGGTGGCATCATCCCCTGGAATGGGCCGTTGATCGGTCTGTGGTGGATCTTCGGGCCGGCGCTCGCCACCGGTTGTACCGCGGTCCTCAAGCCCGCCGAAGACGCATCACTGTCGGTGCTACGCGTGGCGGAGTTGATGTCGGAAGCCGGTCTACCCGACGGCGTGATCAACGTTGTGACCGGATTCGGTCGAGACGCGGGACAGGCATTGGCGGAACACAAGGACATCGACCGAATCGCGTTCACGGGGTCCATCGGCACAGCCCAGTCGATCGTCCGAGCCTCTGCAGGCAACCTCAAGCGTCTCCAGTTGGAACTGGGAGGCAAATCACCGGACATCATTTTCGCGGATGCCGATCTGGACAAGGCCGTTCCAGGTGCGTCCATGGGCGTGTACACCAACAGCGGCCAGGTATGCGTCGCCGGCACACGCATACTCGTTCAGCGCTCGATCCACGACGAATTCGTGGAGCGAATGACAGAATTCACGAAAACGATCAAGGTCGGAGATGGACTGGACCCGAACACGCAACTCGGCCCACTCATCTCACAACGGCAACTCGACCGCGTCATGAACTACATCGACATCGGCGGAGGCGAAGGCGCTCAGTTGGCCAGCGGCGGTGGCCGACTCGGTGGAGCACTTGCGAACGGCTTCTTCGTGGAGCCAACCGTATTCGCGGGTGCGTCCAACGAGATGACGATCGCGCAGGAAGAAATTTTCGGTCCCGTCGCATCGGTGATCCCATTCGACGAACCCGAAGACGCGCTGCGCATCGCCAACGACACACCCTTCGGACTGGCGGGTGGGGTGTGGACGCAAAACTTGGCTACTGCGCATAAGGTCTCACGCGGAATCAATGCGGGCACGGTATGGGTCAACTGCTACGGCGTACTCGATCCGGCCGTCGGATTCGGCGGCACAAAAATGAGCGGGTACGGCTGGAAGGGCGCCAAGGAGCATGTCGAAAGCTACCTCTATCCGAAAGCGGTCTACATCAACCTCGGTTGATGGGGTAAGGGTGTAGTCCGATCAGGCTGCGGATTCTTCCGAGGAGTCAGACCCGCCGACGCACGCGCCGTCGGCGGGTCTGACTTCATCGAAGCGCGGGCGCAAACTCCCCCTTTCGGACGATGCGCAATACGAGCAGCGGCAGATGCACGGCAACACAGCGATGAGATTCACTGTCAAACAGCCCGACGATGATTTTCACAGCTACGACCCCAGATTCTGTTCACCGGAATGAGGTAACTATCACATGATGATCGAGCACCATCAGCATTTTATCGGTGGGAAGCTAGTGGACTCACACTCCGCTGGTCGAATCACAGTGATCGACCCGGCCACGGAAGAGGTCATCGGGGTGATCGCCGACGGTGACGGCAGTGACATCGCAGCAGCCGTCGGAGAAGCCGAAGCGGCCGCCCCGGCCTGGGCGGCGAAGAGCCCCGCCGAACGCGCGACCGTGTTGCGGGCGATCGCCAATGCCTTCGAATTGCGGATGGATGAGATCTCGGCACTGGTCACCAGGCAGAACGGAACGCCGATCTCGATCGCCCGAGCCATGCAGTCCCAGGTGCCCGTGGTTTACCGCTACTTCGCCGATCTCGCCGACGCCTTCGAACCAGAAGTACTGGTGGAAACCGCCAGTGGTGATGCGATCGTTCGGCGAGAGCCGGTCGGCGTGGTCGGCGCGATCATCCCGTGGAACGGTCCGCAGCCATTGACCGCCTGGAAGCTGGGTCCGGCATTGGCGGCGGGCTGCACGGTGGTGATCAAGCCGGCGCAGGAGACATCGCTCGATGCGTTCATTCTCGCCCAGATTCTGACCGAGGCGAACGTTCCCGACGGTGTGGTCAACATCGTCACCGGAGGACGAGAAACGGGCGCGGCCTTGGTTGCCGATCAAGGCGTTCGAAAGATTGCATTCACCGGTTCCACCCGCGCGGGTCGGGCAATCGCCGCCGAATGTGCAGCTCAACTCAAGCGCGTGACTCTGGAACTGGGCGGTAAGTCCGCCGGAATTCTTCTGGATGATGTCAACCTCGATGTTTTCCGGCCGCTCGTAATGTCGGCGTGCTCGCCGAACACCGGCCAGACCTGCCGCGCACTGACCAGAGTGCTGGTGCCCTCGTCCCGTCACGATGAGATCGTCGAAATGCTGAAGGAGACGCTGAGCTCGATCCCTCAAGGCGATCCCAGCGATCCGGTGATCATGTTCGGGCCGTTGGTCAATGCTCCCCAGCGTGAACGGGTCGAGTCGTACATTGCCCTCGGCCGCGCGGAGGGCGCCACTGTGGTTTTGGGTGGTGGACGACCCGAAGGTCTCGAGCGGGGCTATTACGTGGAGCCGACCATTTTCACCGACGTCACCAACAACATGCGCATCGCGCGTGAGGAGATTTTCGGCCCGGTATTGGCAGTGATGTCGTACGAGACGGTCGACGAAGCCGTGGCGATCGCCAACGATTCCGAGTATGGCCTGGGCGGTGGGGTGTTCTCCGCAGATCGTGAGAAGGCCACCGAGGTGGCGCGGCGGATTGTGAGCGGCAGCGTGGGGATCAACACCTCGACACTGCCGATCGAAACCCCGTTCGGTGGGGTGAAGAATAGCGGGATGGGGCGCGAGCTCGGCCCACAGGCGCTCGACGCCTATCTCGAGTACAAGACCCTGTTCCGCGCCAAGTGACGATGCGGCGGGGGGCGATCGACCTCGCCTCCACCGTCGTTCGGGATGCTTCGGAGCCGTGCACACGCGTCAGCGTCGCAGCCAATACGCCACCGCTTCGGCGCGGTTGCCGGCATCCAGCTTGCGCAGGATATGCGTGATGTGGGTCTTGACGGTGCCTTCGGAGATCGTCAGGCGGCGGGCGATCATGCGATTGCTGTCGCCGGCTGCCATCCGCTCGAGTACTTCGACTTCGCGGCCGGACAGACCGTATGAGGAATTGTGCACAGTCGGCGAGACTGCGCCTCCGGTGAGGTCGGACAGTGTGGTGGTGAGCGCCGACACTCGTTCCAGCACGGTAGCCCGGGCCAGTGCGTGGCCGAGACCCTCGCCGAAAAGGTTGAGGATTGACTGATCGGTGTTGTCGACTGGACGACGTGCATAGTAAGCGTCGGCATGGACCAAACCCATGACCCGCCCGCCCACGTTGATCGGCGCGACCCCGTAGGACGTGCACCCGGATATCGCCACGAGTGTGCGATCCACCCTGGGGTTGTCCTGTACGTCGTAGACGAGACCGGGTTCACCACGGTCAACGACGTCCGACTCCACCAGAGTGCCGTCCAGGGTCGGCGGATGTTCTCTTCCGGCGGCCACCATTTCGTCGGCGAGGCGAGGGTCCTTCTCGATTACCATCGTGTGCAGATTCCAGCGCCCGCGTTCCACAGTGGAGATCAGGGCGCGGTCGAAACCGATGGTGATTACTTCCTCAGCGGCGCTTCCGAGTAACTCGTCGACTGTCTTGGCGGACTGTAATCGTACGAGGGAGCGGTGGATCGACCGCATCACTTCGACGCTCGCCGCCACGCGCGACTCGTTGACGCGGCTTTCGAGGTTGCGGACGGAGCCGAGCAGTGAAGTCAAGCAACTAATTCGGCCAGGAGTAGTCGTGGGCGGAAGCTGGGTGAGCTCGCCGAGAGCGACCGTCCACACACGATCGAGTATTCGCTTCGCCGACTCTGTGGACATCGCCCCGTATTCGATGAAGGGGCGGTCGAGGACCGCTTCGGCGTGCATGCCCACTGACCGGACCTCTGCGTACAGGTCCGGAGACAGTATGCCGTCGTGCACGGGGTGGTTATCACTCGATCGCATGACCACAGCCTCCACGTCGCCTCATGGCGTGTTTCATATCACAGATAATATACTATACGCGATCTAAAACATCGTCCGTAGGTCGTACTGAAGATCGAACCCACGGCAGATGTCGCCCGATGTGTCTGGCTTCACACTGATTGTCACCACTTGGCCCTCCGGCCGGCACAGCGCACTCCCCGCCAGAACCCGAAGGGTGTGCCGTCGCCGGACCCGGAGACGGACATGACCGATGAACAGCTGATTACCAAGTTCCGGCACGACGTCGACGGGGTGCTGCCCGACGCGGCTGCCGAATGGATCGTCGAGGCCGTCTTCGATCCGGAGAACGTCATGGACGTCGCAGTCCTGCTCGACCTGACGAACCCCGTCGCCGAAGCCACGCCCCACCCACAGACCAGGAGATGACATGACCGCAGCCCTTACCGAGCGACCCCGGGTCTCGCTCCGGGCCAGGATCGGGTCGTTCGACCAGGCATACCTGGTCCTGGCGATCACTTTGGTACTGGTACTTGTCGGCGGTGCCACCACCGAGAACTTCCTTACCACAGGGAACTTGAGCACCATCCTCAATCTCTCCGCTGCGTTCGGCATCATGGCAGTCGGGCAGGCGATCGTAGTGATCGGAAAGGGTCTCGACCTGTCGATCGCTGGAATCGGTCTCGGCTGCGCCCAGGCCACCCTCGCGCTGATAAACCAGGGGTGGGGACAGTGGGAGGCCGTCGGGGCGATGATTTTGCTCGCGGCGTTCATCGGATTGGTCAACGGTGTAATCATCGCTTTTGTCGAGGTTCCGGCGTTGTTCGTCACGCTGGCCACCGGAATGCTGGCGATAGGGGGGATCGGGATACTGATCCTCGACCAGAACGTGTACTCAGTTCCGGCGGACTCTGTGCTGGCCGAGCTGAGCGGTACCGCGTTCTGGTCGGTTCCGCGGCCAGTGTTGATTGCGGCGATCATCTTCCTCGCGGCATGGCTGTTCATCACCTTTACTACACCGGGCCGGCTCATCCGGGCGATGGGCGACAACTTCGCCACTGCCCGGTCCTCCGGCGCCCCGGTACGTCCTCTGCAGGTGCTCACCTACGTAGTGTCCGCGCTGCTGGCCGCGTTGGCCGGATTCGTCACCGTCGCAATCCAGGGCAGTATCCAGACCACATCCAGCTCGTTCGACCCGATCCTGTTCACCGCGTTGACGGTGGTGGTGATCGGCGGTGTCTCGTTGTCGGGTGGTCGCGGAACTGTCCTCGGAGTACTGGCCGGTGCGCTATTCGTCGGCATATTGAACAGCCTGCTGGTCATGCACGGACTGTCCACCGCGGTGCAGGACCTCATCCGGGGAGCGGTTCTGCTCGGCGCCATCGGCTTCGACGCCTGGCTGCATCCACGCAACGACGAGACCGACAAGTCCGGTGAGCTCTGACGCCGCGCCGGCGTCGCTCCCCGAAAATCATCCCAACGTAGGAGAACCACATGTCATCACACAGGAAGTGGACAGGTGTCGGTGCGGTACTGCTCGCAGTCGGCATGATCGCCGGCTGCACAGTGAACACCGGCGCCGAAGCCGGAACCGGCGGTGAGCGAGGCGACGGGCAGGGCTTCGGCGCCAACGTCGAGTTGCTGCCGGCACGGCAGAAAGTACAGGACATCATGCAGGGCAAACGGGTTGCATTCGTTCCGATGCTCTACAAGGGGTATCAGCTCACCGAAAACTGGGGCACGTCGCTCACACGTTCGCTCGAGGCCTCCGGAGCCCAGGTCACCATCCACGATCCGAACTTCGACCCCGATCGCATGCTGGCGATCCTCAACGACATAATCGCGCGGAAACAGGCCGATGTGCTGGTGCTGCAGAGTTCGGCGCAGGGACTGTTGGACAACGTCATTGAACGTGCAGCGCAGGCAGGTATCTACACCGTGGTGTTGAACATGATGTCCACCCGGCTCAGCGACGCGTTCGTCGGCGTCGATGTATACGGTGCAGCCCAAGCGATCACCAAGCGGGCCGTCGCGGATTGTAACGCCCGCGGCACCACCAAGAAGCTGTCGATCATCGACGGCATGGGCAATGATCCGGCGTCCCTGCTGTGGAACGCCGGTATCAAGGATGTCGCCGAGCACGAGGGCTACGAGGTACAGATCAGCCATTCGCAGTTCGACAATTCCAAGGCGCAGGCAGCGGCCGAGGCGGCGATGCAGCAGAACGGCAACGATCTGTGCGGCTTCCTGGTCACCTTCGACCTGAACGCGGTATCGGTCGGGCAGTCGGTGAAGGCCGCCGAGAGCCGCGGGCAGATTCAGCCCGCCGCGATCGGGGTGTACACCCTGGACGCGAACTCGGCGACCTGCGAGGAACTCAGACGCGGCACGGTTACCGCCACAGCGGCGTACGACGTTCAGGGTATCGGGGCTGCAGGCGCGGTGGCGGTGCAGAACCTCCTCATCAACGGCGCGCCCGCGGGGAGCCGCCATGACGTGGGCTACGTCTCGTACCACGTGGTGGACGGCAAGACCGCCGACGAGACGACCATCGCCTGCTACCGGTCCAACTAGGAGTCGACGAATGACGACGACCACACTCCGCCGCGGACCCAATCCGCTTCGCCGGGGAATCGACGCCTACCGGATGACCGGGGGCCGGGCCTTCGATCGGATCGCCCGCTACCGCGCCATATCCGATCTGTTCGAGAAACGCTGGATGGAGGGCGCAGTGCCGTTGGTGCTGGCACTGCTGCTGTGTTTCACAGTGATCGCCACGACCGATGTGGGCACCGCGAACGCACCGCTCGCCATCGACGACGTCGCCGAATGGGGATTGCTCGCCATCGGTCTGACGGTGGTGCTGGTCGCCGGCGGCATCGATCTTTCCATCGGTTCCATAGTCGGTCTGTGCTCGATGTTCGCACTGATCTCCGACCGGGTCTGGTACTGGCCGCCGGGATGGGTGATCCCTGCAACCGTGATTCTCGGTGCATTGCTCGGTTCGGTCAACGGGTATCTCATCGCCTTCCTGCGTATGCGGCCGTTCATCACCACCCTGGTAACGCTCATTGCATTCGGTGGTGCAGCAGTGGCCCTGCAGAACGCGCACACCACTCGGATTGGGATCGCGCGCCCGGCGCTGGTGTGGGACGCCATCCCCTACGGCAAGATCATTGGCATCCCGACAGCGTGGTTCACTTTCCTGTGCGTGCTCGTGGTCGCACACGTGATGCTCACTCGTTCGCGCTGGGGATGGTGGGTCACCGCTACCGGATCCGACCGCCGGTCCGCCCGCCGCAACGGCATCCCCGTGCGCGCGGTGACGTTCTGGGCCTACGTGCTTTCCGGGTCGATGGCAGGCAGCGCCGCCATCCTGACCACCGCCCGGCTGAGTCGCACGGATGCGGCGATCGGACGCGGTTGGGAACTCATCGTGCTTACCGCGGTCGTACTAGGCGGAGTCAGCCTCAAGGGCGGTCGCGGGTCGGTCCTGCGTGCCACCGTCGGCGTCATCGTCGTGGCCGTCATCCGGCAGGCAACCGTCGCCGAAGGACTCGATTTCAACTACTACACGGTGATCCTCGCCGCAGCGCTGCTCGCCTTCACCATCCTCGACCTGCAGTGGGGAAAGTACCGCCGACGTGCGGTGGAGAAGCTCAAGATCGATCCGGCGCGCGTGCGACTCGGCCCGCTGACCGATGTCACAGCGCCAGGCACCGTCTGGACTCCGAACTGCGCGTTGACCGACGCACCGCCTGTGGGACTTGGCAAAATCCGGGGCGCTGAGGCGTGTGCCGTCGACCCCGAGGGCAACATCTACGCCGGTGACCAGCGCGGCTGGATATGGCGCTTCCGGGGACCGGACGACACCGAGGGGGAGATCTTCTCGCGCACCGGAGGCTTCCCTTGCGGGCACGCATGGGACCGGGAGGGACGGATGCTGGTGGCGGTCGGCGGCATGGGCGTCTACCGCATCGACGCTGACGGGGAGCCGCAGATGGTGGCGAACCGAGTCTCACGGAGCCCGTTGTCGTTGGTCGACGACTCCGGTCTGCGTGCTGTCGACGACCTGGACGTGGCACCCGACGGAGCGATCTACGCCTCGGACTTTTCTATCCGCAACAATTCCACCGACTTCCTCCTGGAACTGGTGGAGTTCCGCCCGAACGGCCGGTTGATCAAAATCGCTCCGAACGGGAAGGCGGAGGTCGTGGCCTCGAACTTTGTGTTCCCGAACGGTGTATGCACCGCGCACGACGGCGAATCGATCCTCGTCTCCAGCACGGGATTGTGCCGGGTCGATCGGCTGTGGATCTCCGGCCCGAAGGAGGGCCAGCTCGAGCCGGTCCTGGAGAATCTGCCGGGCTATCCGGACAACATCCACCGTTCGTCGGACGGAAATTACTGGATGCCCCTGGTGGCATTGCGGACTCCGATGTCGGATCTGCTCAACCGCTATCCGGAGGTGCGGCGGCGGATGACGCGCGAGGTCTCGCTGGACAACTGGATGGTGCCGCAGCTCAACGTCTCCTGCATCGTCAAGTTCTCCGACATAGGAGAGATCATTGCCGTCAAGTGGGACAAGAGCCTGAAGAACTATCCGATGGTGACAGCCGCGACCGAGCGGGACGGCTACCTCTACTTCGCCGGCGTTTCGAACAACCGGTTGGGCCGACTCGAGCTCGACCCCGACGAGGTCGGCACTATCGACACCAATCTGGTGCCCGGCACGTTCGGCACCCGGACCGCCGCGGAGGTGGGCTCATGAGTTCGATCCTGGACACCGTCAGAGAGTGGATCAATCCGGACAGGGTGCGGCATCGCTCTGTGCCCCGGATGGAGACCGGGCTCCGCCCGAACCTGCGTCTCGACGAGGCCGAGGAGTTGCTTGCCGCCGGTGTGCACACTCCGGACGACATCACGGTCACCGCGGACGGCACCGTCATACTTTCCAGCGGATGTGAGCTGCTGCGTGTGGAGCGAGGCGGTATCCGGTTGTTCGCCCGGTGTGCCGCGCGCATCGCAGCGGTCACGACGGTCGGGAACGCGGTGGTCGCGGCCGTCGAAGGCACCGGTCTGGTCACGGTCGACGCGAGCGGAGCGGTGACCCCCCTGTGTGCCGACCCAGCGGTCGCACGCGGTGTCACCGCGCTGACCGGCGTACCCGGAGGTGACCTGCTGGTCACGGTCGGCTCCACTACCGCCGATGTGCGCGGCGATTGGGCGCGTGCCTTGCTCGCCGGCGACGCGTCGGGACGGATCGTGCGGGTGCGGGACGGCGCTGCCTCTGTGGTCGCCGAGGGGTTGGCCTGGCCATCCGGAATTGCCCTCAGCGGCGATGGTCAGGTGATTGTGGCAACGAGCCTGACTCACCGCCTGGAGATCCGATCGCTGAACGATCCGAGCGAGCCGGTCCGATCCATAGCTACCAACCTACCGGTGTACCCCGGACGAATCGTCGCCGTGCCGAATGGCCACTGGGTGGTTGCGCCGTACCCGCGGAATCGGATCACCGAGATGCTCCTCGATGAGCGGTCACTGCTTTCGGAGATGGTCGAGACGATCGATCGGGAGGAGTGGTTCGTCCCGCAGTTGCGCAGCGGGAATCTGTTCACCGAAGCGATGCAGATGGGGCAGTTGCGGGTGTTCGGCCAGGTCAAGAGCTGGGCACCCGCGAGGTCCTGCGGCGTGCTGTTCCGGCTCGACGACACCGGGCGCATTGCGGAGAGCGCACATGCCCGGGTGGACAGCCCGCGGCACGGAGTCACCGGCGTGGCCGTCGCTGACGGCCGGGTCGTGACCGCACTGCAGGGTCACGGCTCGGTTCTGCGACTGCACACCGACGAGATTGCACAGGAGGGGCGCTCATGACGGAGCACAGCACTGGTGTCGACATCACCCCAGTCATCCGACTGACCGGTGTCAGCAAACGCTACGGCGGAACCTTCGCAGTTCAGGGTGTCGACTTCGACGTGCGGCCTGGTGAGATCCACGCGCTGCTGGGTGAGAACGGCGCCGGCAAGTCCACGATGGTGAAGATCATCTCGGGAGCTATCACCCAAGATGCGGGAACTCTCGAAGTCGAAGGTGCCGAGCGCCGCTTCGCCGCGCCGCGGGACTCCACCGAGGCCGGGGTGGCGATGGTCTACCAGGAGGGTTCGCTCGTCGAATCCATGACAGTGGCGCAAAATCTGTTCCTCGGTGACGAGCGGGTATTCAACGACTTCGGGACTTTGAATGTGGTCGCCCGCGAACTGCTCGAATCGCACAACTTCCACATCCGGCCGGACGCAGAGGCCGGTGCGCTGGGCATCGGCCAAAAGCAGATGGTGGAGATCGCGCGGGCCGTGCACCGCAATGCCAAAGTGGTGATCCTGGACGAGCCCACCGCTTCGGTGACCCCGGAGGAACGCCTGCAGTTGTTCATGTCGATGCAGAGTCTTCGTCGACGTGGCATCGGGGTGGTTTTCATCACCCACATGTTGGATGAGGCATTCGAGCAGGCGGACCGGATTACCGTCTTGCGGGACGGGGTGGTCCAGGGCACTCTGAATCGCTCAGAGTTCGGTCACGACCGGGTTGTGAAGATGATGGTCGGCCGCACCGTCGAGATGGGCAGAAAGTCACCGAGCCGGAGGCCCGACATCATTCCTGCCCTCCAGGTCGAGGACCTTACCCTGCTCCCAGCGGTTCGCAGTATGTCCTTCTCGGCCTACGGCGGCGAGATCCTCGGCTTGTACGGTCTGGTCGGGGCAGGGCGTTCGGAGGTCGCGCAAATCATCAGCGGTGTGGTGAAGCGGCGGCGCATGCGTGGCGGCACTGTGTGGCTGGGTGGGCAGCGGGTCCGTTTCCGCACCCCACGGCACGCTCGGAAAGCTGGGATCGTGTACATCACTGAGGATCGGAAGGCATCAGGCTTCTTCGGTCACCTGACCATCTCGGAAAACATCTTCCTCGCGCATCTGTGCAGCGCGCTGCGCCTGCCGCTGCTGTTCCGTCCCCGGTTGGGCCGGGCGATCGCGAAGAAATTCGTTGAGCAGTTCGAAGTCCGGACCTTGGCTCCGAGCAAGGCCGTGGTGGAGGAGCTCTCCGGCGGAAACCAGCAGAAAGTCGTGCTGGCCAAGGGGCTCACGCGCAAGCCGCGGGTGGCGATCATCGACGAGCCGACCCGCGGTGTGGACCTGGGTACCATCCCCGAGATTCATGCCATGATCCGTGCCCTTGCCGACGAAGGTGTTGCCGTGATTGTGATTTCGTCATACATCCCAGAGATCCAGGCCCTCTCCGATCGCGTGCTGGTCGCCCGTGGGGGCAGCATTGCGGCCGAATTCTCCCCGGACGAGGCCGACGAGGAGAGCCTGATGTTCGCCGCAGCGCATTAGCGGTAGTCCGGCAATCACTTCGGTGACAGAAACCAATTCATTACAGAACTTGAAGGAGTACCAGATGCGTGGAGTGATCTTCAAAGGCGAGCGGGTGCTCGAGATCCAGGACTTCCCGGATCCCCACCCCGGCCCCGACGAGGTGGTGCTCGAGATGAAGGCATCCGGGATGTGCGGCAGCGACCTGCATTTCTACCGGGCACTCGCTGGGCAGGCGCTCGCCGCGTTCGGGATGGCCGGTGACGACGCCGGATTCATCGGGGGACACGAACCGTGCGGGGTGGTCGTCGAGGTCGGTGCCGCCATCGATCCGAGCGTGATCCGTATCGGTGACCGGATGATGGTGCACCACTATGACGGGTGCGGGTTCTGCGACAACTGCCGCACCGGATGGCCTCAACTGTGCGATTGCGGCAACGTGATTTACGGCGCGACCGCCCATGGCGGGCACGCGGACTACATCAAAGTGCCCGCTCGCACCCTGATCAGGCTGCCCGATGAGCTGAGTTTCGCGGCTGGCGCCGCCATCTCGTGCGGCACCGGTACCGCCTTCGGGGCGCTGGTGCGGCTGAACGTGAACGCGAAGGATTCGTTGGCTATATTCGGGCAGGGGCCGGTCGGCCAGGCGGCGGTGCAACTCGCCTCCGCGATGGGCGCCGAGGTGATCGCGGTGGACGTTGCAGCCGCGCGGGTGGCCCGGGCACCGGAGTTCGGTGCGGTACACACCATCAACTCGGCCGAGACCGACCCGGTCGTGGCGATCAAGGAACTCACACGCGGCAAGGGTGTGCTCAAGGCGCTGGACTGCTCGGGGGCGCCCGCCGCGCGCGCGGCGGCCGTGAAATCCACCGCGAAATGGGGCAGCGTCGCGTTCGTCGGCGAAGGTAGCACGGTTACCCTGGACGTCAGCCCTGACATGATTCGGAAGCAGCTGACCATCATGGGCTCGTACACCTTCTCCACGGTGGGCCAGGCCGACTGTGCGAAATTCATTGCGCGCCATGGTGTCGAGGTCGACAAAGTATTCACCGACCACTGGCGGCTGGACGACGCGGTAGACGCGTACCGAAACTTCGATCTGCAAACCGGCGGCAAGGCGGTAATCGAATTCTGATCGCCGGTGTCGACTGTGCGGCCTCGATTGGCGCGGCATCGGACGCATCGGCGACCGCGGTATGCGGCGGCGTAGGTCGTCGGCGCCGGGTCCGGCGGTGGTGGGCGGGGCAGCCGAGTGTCAGCGGCAGCTGCCCGATCACGGGTATTGACCGGGGTCCGGACGTCGCGACGCAGTCCGGGCATGCGCGGTAAATGCGGTTCGCGCTCACCAGGGTCGCCACCGAGCAGCCCTGGCCCATCCGGCCAGGCTCGCGGCGGTTCCGGCGCACCGTTGGTAAGTGCTCGAGTTCTGCGGACAAGCGCAATCCCCGCCCGAGCCAGTGGATTTCGCTACCGCGCGGTGGCGGACCCACCATCGACCCGGCGCATCGGAGTGCCGGTTCAGGAGGTGAGCAGCGGACCATACTTCTGGCGGGCCGCCTCTCCGGAGGTGCCGACCTCGGTGCCGATCGTCGACCACGGCAGGCCGTGCTTGCGGGCCGCGACGATGTGGTCGACGAGCTGACGCTCGGCTTCGGCGCGGGCAACCACCGCGGCACGCAGCTCGGCGAGCGCGGCCGAATCCCGGCGGCCCTCCTCTCGGGGTCCGTAGTCCTCGAACCGCTTCGCGAGTTCGTCGGCGTGCGCGAGGATGTCCTTCGTTGTGCGTGGGATAGTCATCACCTCAGGTAGCTTGGTCGGGCTTCATGGCGTGGACGATCACCTGGGCGTCGGTGCTGGTGATGTTGCCGAACTCCAGTAGCGGCGCGTCGAGCGCTGGTCCGACGAACACGATGAACCCCTCGCCGAGATCGAACGCGGTGATCGCTTTGTTGAACGCGTGCACCATGTCGCCGGAGTCGATCCCGTCCTTGTAGGCGCACTCGGAGATGACCGGCTCCGACTGCATCATTCCAAGTTGCCTTGCTAGTACTCGGGCTGCACCACAGGGTGAGGGGTAACCCCGCCGCTTCGGCGCAACCGATCTGCTCTTCGATGCGATCCGGATCATCGCCGCACAACTGGCCTGATCGGATGGCGGCGGCGACGGCCGAATTCTCGTGTCCACCAATCCGCAGAAACCGTGTCGGCCCAACCGGAGCGAACTGACCGCCTACAAGGAGTCTGACGTGTCCGTTGGCCGGCGAGGGAAGGCCGGACGGTCCGCTCGACTGCCACCCGGGTGGCCGTGGGCTCCCCCGAACAGGTTGCCGACATGCTGCAGCAAGGGTTCGAAGCCGGCATGGGAAACGGCTTCAAACATCACCCCGACGCCGCGGACCGTGTCGAGGACTTCGTCGACCACGTGGTGCCGATCCTGCAGCGGCGCAGCCTATTCCGCACGGAGTACGAGGGCACCACTCTGCGTGAGCACCTCGGCATCCCGTACCAGAACGGCCTGCCCGAAAGCCACCCGGGCGCTTT
Source organism: Rhodococcus sp. USK10 (assembly GCF_019378875.1). Classification (NCBI taxonomy): domain Bacteria; kingdom Bacillati; phylum Actinomycetota; class Actinomycetes; order Mycobacteriales; family Nocardiaceae; genus Rhodococcus; species Rhodococcus sp. USK10. The sequence continues at coordinate 3,590,694 of NZ_CP076048.1, read as the reverse complement.
GCGGTACCAAATCATCGCAACGGGTATGAACCCGCTGAGCCCGCGACCCGTGGCAACGAGGCGCTGCGAGAGAGAGATCGAGTGGCGCGCTTTTCGCGGAATCATCTGGCACGGTGTGTCGGGTTGGGGTGTACCCGACACGACACATCACACACCCACCGGCCCAATCATCCTCCCCAGAAACGCCGACTGCGGTGGGCCGCGTCACGCCGTGGTTAGGGCAGGTTCTTCCGCAACGCGGCGGGAAGCGGTGATCACGGGAACGAGGGTGACGAGCACCGCACCGACGATCGCAGGAATGGCAAAGGAGTAGAAGCTCCACCGAGCACCGAAACCGGCGTCGAGAATCCAGCCGGCCATCGCCGGCCCCACCAGTGCACCGATACGGCCGAGACCCATCACGACACCAACTGCAGACCCGCGGTTGGCCACCGGGAAGTTGCTGGCGACGTAGCCGTAGAGCACCGAATTGGTCCCGGTGCCACCGATCCCGGCGCCCAAGATCGCGAGCATGAGCCATCCGGTGTCGAGCTTGTTGCTCAGAGCCAGCAGGGAGGCCGCGCCGACGACGAACAGGACCATGACGACCCGCGCACACCCGACACGATCAGCCAGGTACGAGCCGGCGACGGAGCCGATTGCGCCCCCGGCCTGCAGCACGAGCATGAAGGTCAATGCCGAGCCGAGCGCGTAGCCCTGCTCGCGCATCAGCGCTGGTGCCCACGTGTTGAGTCCGTAAACGACAACATTCACGCAGACGCTGATCACGACGAATACGATGAGCGGGAGCAACCACGGACGTGCAAGCAACCGACGAACTCCCTGTGGACTCGAGGCGGACTCTCTTCGGTTGCTGGCGGCCGATGCGGCGATGGCGTCGTAGTCTCGCCCGTAGGCCTCGGCCAGTGCACGTGCCTCGGTTTCGCGACCGCGCGCGTCGAGGTAGTCCACGGATTCGGGCAGCCGGAAGTACATGATCGGCATCAGCAGGACGAAGACAATGCCCAGACCGAACAGGACTCGCCAGTCGTGATGGGGGAGAAGCCAGATTGCCGCCAAGGAGGCGAGGACACCACCGACGGAGAAGCCGGTGAGCATTGCACCGTTGTACAGCAGTCGCCGATTCCGCGGTGCGTATTCCATGGTCAACGCGACCGCCGACGGAACGACACTGCCGATACCGACGCCTGTGAGGAACCTCGCGAATCCGAACACCTCGACGTTCATCGCGAGCGCGGAGAGCAGTGAGCCCGCCGAGATCCACACGACTCCGACGAGCATGAGCTTGCGGCGGCCGATCCGATCGGTGAGTGGGCCGGCGGTCACGAATCCGACCATGAGGCCACCCAGCGTCCAGGTGCCGATGAGACCCGCAGTGCCGGGGGTGAGGTGCCAGCCCGGTTCGTGCAGGATCTTGGGGAGTGCGGCCCCGTACACGACCATGTCATAGCCGTCGGCAACGATCGTGAGAAAGCACAGAATCAGGACAGTAAAACCGCTTCGGGGTCGGCTCTGAGGTCTGGGCACGGAATCCTCCGGGGGAATGGGCTGTGTGCGAGCATGCTGCATCTGCGGGCGACGATGTGTGCTGCGCAGGTTGCGGATCTGAATTGCGACCTACTTCACACCGAACATTATGCATGATACTTTGGAGGAATCAACCAGGACCGGTGAATCGATGCCGGCGCCACCCGGTCGAGCAGCTGCTGGACCTTGCGATGGAACAGGAGAGTTGTGGCTATCCGAAGAGCGAGGCACCGCGCGCATCGCTGACTCCTCTACTCGGCGAGGCGACATGACCGTTGCCGAGGCCGAGGGCGGATATATCGTGCCACCCGGTTCTCGTACACGACCCGCCCGTGCGCGGCGGTCGACGACGCGACCGGCGCCTCGCTTGGGCTCGGCGACATCGATATTCGTGTCCGGTGGATGCTCGACCTGATCGGCGCCGCCCAATCGAAATTGGAGTCGAGGCTGTGGCAACCGGCCACCTTCGATGCCCCGCCGGACGTGACAGTCACGACCGGAAGCTCTCGATGCAGGGCATGTCGCCGACCGGGTCGAACCACTGCGCCGCTCTGCCGGAGACTCCAACGGTAAAAGCAGCGCGGCTTCGTGTAGGCACTCGTTACAGACTTACCCAGGCTTCCGCTGCCAGCGGCTCCATTTTCTGGCAGCACCGAGTTCCCTTGGAGTCAGTCCGCCCCACACTCCGTGTTGTTCGCCGAAATGGATGGCGTACTGACGGCATTCATTGATCACCGGGCATCGTCGGCAAATATTCTTCGCGGTGCGCAGGCGCTGCGGGTGGGGCTTCGCTGTGTCGTCATCGAGGTAGAAGACGGTGATGTCCATGCCGCGGCAACGTGCGCGCAGTCGCCATTCTTCGGGGCTGACATCCGGGACGGCGTGTGATGCAGTCATGTGGACGCGCTCCGATCGTTCGACGTAGGAGTCTTTGCCCCGTGCCGGGGTGTAAAACATAATATATTAACCGTGGAAGTGGGTCAACCTCCGGAACGATCGCTGTCCGGACAGCAGGTGTGTGTGCCCAGAACTGCCGACGGTTGCCGGAAGTGCTGGGCCTACTGCGTACGCACCGGGTGGGCGAGGACGAGCGCGGCGATCCCCATCGACCACGGTCCGCTGATTCCGCCGATTGCCTGGATCGCGAAGAAGGCGCCGATGATGCCGGCCGTCCGGCGCGGCGGGTACGTTGCGATCACCGCGGCGTGGAGCAGCGGGAACACCGCGACCACTAGTCCGTGTGCCACCGACACCGCACACACCGCAAGAAGCGGAGACCCGAGAGCAGGGAGGCTCAGCAGCAGCACTCCGGCGACGATGACGGGGCAGGGCCGCCAGGTCAGCAGCCACGGGATGCATCACGGCGTGGTCGTGAACGAGAGCACGATGATGGCCGCCCGCCATCCGTACTCGGCGACCACGAGCGCGAGGATCGGGACGACGGCGATCTTGGCCAGCGTGCTTCCGCTGATGATGAGCGCGCTCGGCATACCCCGCTTGACGAGCGCATGTCGTGATTAGGCGGCCGTGTGCAGCAAAGCGGACGTCGGCCCCCATGCGAGGCCGAGAAGCATCCGGCCCGCGAGGAGCGCGGTGAACGTCGATCACACGACGAGCGGGAGCATGACGACATCCCACAGCTCGGCGATGATTGCTATGGACCAGCGGATCGCGAGAACTTTGTCGATCGGTCCGCGAAGAAAACCTCCGAAGCTGAAGGCGAGGAGGAACATGCTGCCGGTGAAGCCGATCTGGGAGGCACTGAGCCCGAGGTCCTCGCTGAGCGGTTGGGCGATGAGCCCGACCTTCGGTCTTGTCCGTGAGACCACACCATCAACCGCAGGGTAATATACATCATATACTATCTTTTTATCCCGTGGAGGTATGGGATGCATCAGACATCAAACGTGATCCTTGCATGCATAATATATTTATTCTAGAGTGAGGCTCACGTACTGCAGCGACCGAGCATCGGACTCGTCGTCGCTCGAGAGAAAGGACGTCACATGCCGGGTCTGTACTTCGAGGAATTCGTACCGGGAATGGTCATCGATCACGAGGTCCGACGGACCGTGACCGAGACCGACAACGTCCTGTTCAGCACGATGACCCTGAACATGGCGCCGCTCCACCTGGACGCGGAATACAGCAAGGACTCCATTCACGGACAGCGCCTGGTCAACAGCCTGTTCCTCCTGGGCCTCGTCGCCGGCATCTCGATGCACGACACCACGTACGGCACCACCCTCGGCAACCTGGGCTTCGACTCGATCAAGTTCCCGAAGCCGGTGTTCCACGGTGACACCATCCACGTGCGCACCGAGATCGTGTCGGCCCGGGAGTCCAAGAGCCGCAACGACTCCGGAATCGTCACGTTCCGTCACTTCGGCCTCAACCAGCGTGACGAGATCGTCTGCGACGCAACCCGCGTCGGCCTGATGCTCAAGAAGTCGGCCGGCGAGCAGGCCTGACCGCTCACCCCGACACGACGACCGACAGCCCCAGACGAGGAGAACACGGAAATGGGCATCAGTAGCCAGCCCGAGGAGATGGCCTGGGTTCCGGGCCCCGCGGTGCGCGAGCGCGCGAGGCTGCTCGCGGCGATGAAGAGCTGGGGCTTCGGGGACGATGCCGCCGCTGTCGCCGAGCTGGGCCGTCGCGCCGTCGCCGACCCCGAGTGGTTCTGGCGCGAGGCGCTGGCCGACCTGGACGTCGCGTTCTCGGCGCCGTTCGACCGGGTTCTCGACGAGTCCGAGGGGCGGGAGTTCCCGAAATGGTTTCCGGGCGGCCGGATCAACGTCGCCGAACTGGCGGCCCTCCGGCACGCCCGTGGTGACCTCGCAGGCAAGACCGCGGTGGTCTACGAAGGCGACGGCGGACAGCGGCGCACGCTGACCTTCGCGGAACTCGCGGCTGAGGTGAGCCGGTTCGCGGCGCACCTCACGGGTCTGGGTGTGCGTCGCGGCGATCGCGTGGTGCTGTTCATGCCGGTGGTGCCCGAGGCCGCCGTGGCCTTCCTCGCCATCGCGATGATCGGCGCGGTCGCGGTACCCACGTTCAGTGGATACGCGCCCGACGCCTTGGCTACGCGACTGCAGGATTCGGACGCCGTCCTCCTGGTGACCGCCGACGGCACGACTCGACGCGGCAAGGTCGTCGAGATGAAGGCGACCGCGGACGCCGCACTGGCTCAGGCGCCGTCGGTCCGCTCCGTCGTGGTGATCCGGCATTTGGGTACCGACGTGCCGATGCAGGCCGGCCGCGACGTCTACTACGACGAGCTTCCCGCCGATCCGGACCCCGTCGACGTGGCGGACACCGAGTCGAACGACCCACTGACGATCGTCTACACGTCCGGCACCACGGGCAGGCCGAAGGGAATCGTGCACTCGCACGGCGGTTTCGCGGCCAAGACGGCAGTCGACTTCGCCTACGGCTTCGATGTGCACGCCGACGACGTGGTCTCCTGGATCACCGACCTCGGGTGGCTGGTCGGCCCGATGCTCATGACCGGTCCGCTGCAGCTCGGCGCGACCATCGTGATGATCGAGGGTCTTCCCACCCATCCCACACCGAATCGTATGTGGGAGATCGTGAACCGCAACGGCGTCACCGTGCAGGGCATCGCGCCTACGGCGGCACGCGCGCTGAAGGCGGCGGGCGACGGCACCGCCCCGGAGATGCCGACCCTGAAAACGTTCGTCTCCACCGGCGAAGCCTGGGACGAGCCGACGTGGTTCTGGCTGTTCGAGGTGGTCGGCCGGCGAGAGCGCGCGATCGTCAACTACAGCGGCGGCACCGAGGTCGGTGGCGGCATTCTCGTCGGCTACCCGTTCCTGCCCGCCGCGCCGGCGGCGTTCACCGGACCGCTGCCCGGTGTCGACGCCGCGGTGCTCGACGACGACGGCAGGCCCGTGGTCGGTCAGATCGGCGAACTGGCGGTGCTCAACACGTTCCCCGGGATGACGCACGCCTTCTGGCAGGACCGGGACCGCTACCTCGACACCTACTGGAGTCGCTGGGACGGCATCTGGGTACACGGCGACCTGGCAAGTATCGACACCGCAGGCATGTGGCGGATCCACGGCCGCTCGGACGACACCATCAAGTTGTCCGGACGCCGCGTCGGGCCGGCCGAGATCGAGGCCGCCCTGTTGCGGGACAACCGGATCACGGAGGTCGCGGTGATCGGCGTGCCGGACGAGATGCGCGGTCAGCGGGCGGTGGCGTTCGCGGTACTGGGCGCCGACGGCGTCGACAACGACGACCTGCAGGCGACGGCGTTGGCGAACGCAGGCAAATCCTTCGCGCCCGAGGTGTATGCCGTACCGACGCTGCCGAAGACGAAGAACGGAAAGATCATGCGCCGCGCCATCCGGTCGCGGTTCATCGGTGCCCCGATCGGCGACATGTCGTCGCTCGATCCGGCGACGCCGCTCGAGGACATCCCCGTGTACGCGGGCGAAGACTAGGAGAGTTGAGATGGCAGACTTCGATACCGAGAGCAACATCGAGATCGTCCGCAAGGCGACTCGCGAGCTGGCGCGGAAGTTCGACAACGACTACTGGCTGGACAAGGACCGCAAGCACGAATACCCCTGGGATTTCATCAAGGCGTTCGCGGACGGTGGCTGGCTCGGCGCGATGATCCCGGAGGAGTACGGCGGAATCGGCCTGGGTCTCCAGGAGGCCGCGGTGATGATGGGCGAGATCGCGTCCTCCGGTGGCGGTATGAGCGGTGGCTCGGCGATCCACTTCTACGTCTTCCCTCCGGCTCCGATCGTCCGGTACGGCTCGGAGGAGATGAAGAAGAAGTATCTCCCCAAGCTCGCCTCGGGTGAGATCCTCACCGCGTTCGGCATCACCGAACCGACTGCCGGCGTGGACACGTCGCGCATCAAGACCAAGGCGACCAAGGTCGACGGTGGCTGGGTCATCAACGGCCAGAAGGTGTTCATCACCAACGCCCAGAACGCGCACCGCATCCTGCTGCTGGCCCGCACGTCGCCGCGGCGTGACGACAAGCCGCTGCACGGGATGACGATCTTCTTCGCCGAACTCGACCGCAAGCACGTCACCATCCGCGAGATCGACAAGCTGGGACGCGCGGCCATCGACACGAACGAGTTGTTCATCGACAACCTGTTCGTGTCCGACGAGGACGTCGTCGGCGAGGTCGACAAGGGCTTCTACTACATCATCGACGGGCTCAACCCGGAACGCATCGTGGTCGCCATGGAGGGCATCGGCCTCGGCCGCGCTGCCCTCGAGATCGGCACCGAGTACGCGAAGAACCGCGTGGTCTTCGATCGGCCGATCGGCCAGAACCAGGCCGTCGCCCATCCGCTCGCGGACTCGTGGATCCGTCTCGAGGCGGCCGAGCGCATGGCGATGCACGCCGCGAAACTGTTCGACGACAAGCAGGAGTGCGGGCACGAGGCCGCCGCGGCGAAATACCTCGGCGCCGAGGCCGGATTCGAAGCGTGCGACCGCGTGTTCTCGACCCTGGGTGGGTACGCGTACGCGAAGGAGTACCACATCGAGCGGCTGTGGCGTGAGGTGCGACTGCTGCGCAACGCGCCGTTCTCGCAGGAGATGGTGCGCAACTACGTCTCGCAGCAGGTCCTCGGCCTGCCGCGGTCGTACTGAGCCCACCGACGAAGGAGTGTGACGATGACCGGTCCGCTGGCTGGAGTCCGGGCCCTGGTGCTCGCGGGAATGGGCCCGGTGCCGTACGTCTCGATGCTGCTCGCCGACATGGGAGCCGACGTGGTGCGGGTGGTGCGGCCGCCCAACCGGTCGGCGCGTGCGCTCAGCCAGACGGACGGTCTGACCGAGGAGGTCGACGTGGTCAACCGCGGCGTCGACGCGGTGGCCGTCGACCTGAAGGACCCGGCCGGGCGTGAGAGTGTGCTGCGCCTGGCCGAAGCCGCGGACGTCTTCATCGAGGGATACCGCCCCGGCGTGACCGAGCGGCTCGGTCTCGGACCGGACGACGTGATGGCCCGCAACGAGCGTCTCGTCTACGTGCGGCTGACCGGCTACGGACAGACCGGTCCGCGGTCACGGGATGCCGGGCACGACATCAACTACGTGGCGCAGTCCGGCGCGTTGCACGCCATGGCGCGGTCGGACAGCGCGCCGCGCCCGCCGATCAACCTGCTCGGCGATTACGCGGCAGGCGGCGCCATGGGGGCGTACGGCATCGCGTGCGCCCTCGTCTCCGCCGCCCGCACGGGCCGAGGCCAGGTGATCGACGCCGCCATGGTCGACGGCGTCGCGGCCCTGACCGCCAAGCTGCAGGGTCTGCGTGCGGCCGGCCTCTACTCGGACGATCCGGGGACGAATTTCCTCGACTCCGGGGCACCGTTCTACGACACCTACCGGTGCGCCGACGGCGGGTACATCGCCGTCGGAGCGCTCGAACCCGATTTCTATCGGGAATTCACCTCGCGCCTCGGCCCCGACACCGACGACTGGCCCGACCAGAACGATCGCGAATCCTGGCCGCACCTGCGCAAGCTCATCGGTGACGCCGTCGAGCGGCGCACCCGAGACGAATGGGAGAAGGTGTTCGCCGGTACCGATGCGTGCGTCACCCCGGTGCTCACGTTCGACGAGGCCGCGGTGGACCCCCACAACACCCAGCGGGGCGTGTACCGGACCGTCGGCGGCGTCCTGCATCCGATGCCCGCGCCGCGGTTCGGCGGCACCCCCGCGCGCGAACCCGCGACGCCGCGGGTCGGCACCGTCGCTCCCGCGGACGTCGCGTCTCGGTGGGGCGTCGGCGACTGACACGGCCGCCGTCGCACCGCTCGACCCGAGAAATTTCAGGAAGGAAGTAATGGTGACCAGGTACGAGGCCTTCACCTCGCTGAAGGTCGACCGCCCCGAAGACGGCATCCTCCGCATCGTGCTGGAGGGGCCGAACCTCAACGCGGTGGGACCGGACGCGCACCGCGAACTGGCCGACATCTGGCCGGTGATCGGACTCGACGAGTCGGTCCGCGCCGTGGTGATTCGAGGGGCGGGCGATCGCGCGTTCTCGGCGGGCGGCAGCTTCGACCTCGTCGAGAACATGATCGGCGACTACGCGTCGCGGTCGCGGGTGATGCGTGAGGCCCGCGACCTGGTGCGCAACATCATCGAGGTTCCGCAGCCGATCATCTCCGCGATCAACGGGCCTGCTGCGGGCGCCGGTCTGGTGGCCGCGCTGCTGGCCGACATCTCGGTCGCGGGCCGCCGCGCCAAGATCGTCGACGGTCACGTCCGGTTGGGTGTCGCCGCCGGCGACCACGCGGCGATCTGCTGGCCGCTGCTCACGAGCATGGCGAAGGCGAAATATCACCTGCTGACCAACGAGGTGCTCACCGGCGAGGAGGCCGAGCGGATCGGCATGGTGTCGCTGTGCGTCGACGACGACGAGGTGCAGGACCGGGCGATGGAGATCGCACGGAAGCTGGCCGCCGGCTCCCGGGCCGGGATCCAGGGCACCAAGATGGCGCTCAACGGCTGGTACCGGCAGGCCATGCCGATCTTCGACGCCTCGCTGGGCCTGGAGTTCTTCGGCTTCGGTGGTCCCGACGTGGTCGAGGGCGTGTCCTCGTTCCGCGAGAAGAGGGAGCCGAAGTTCTCGTGACCGCAACCGAACAACGAACGCAGGGCCCGCTCGCCGGCATCACCGTGGTCGGGCTGGAGCAGGCGATCTCGGCGCCGCTGTGCACGCGCCACCTCGCGGACCTCGGGGCCCGGGTGATCAAGGTGGAGGCCCCGGGCTACGGCGACTCGACGCGCGCCTACGACTCCGTCGTCGGCGGGATGTCGGCACACTTCACGTGGCTGAACCACGGCAAGGAATCGGCGGCGCTGGACCTCAAGTCCACATCGGACATGGGGATCTTCCGGAACATCCTCGCCACCGCCGACGTCGTCGTCAGCAACCTCGCGCCCGGCGCACTCGATCGGCTGGGGATCGGCACCCGGGACCTCTCGCGTGACTTCCCGCGCCTGATCGTCGTCGACATCTCCGGATACGGGAAGGGCGGTCCCCTCGACCACAAGCGGGCCTACGACCTGCTCATCCAGTCGGAGGGCGGTTCCTGCAGCATCACCGGCGCACCGGGACAGCCGGCCAAGCCGGGCATCCCCGTGGCGGATGTCGGCACGGCACTGTACGCGTACTCCGCGGTGCTCGCCGCGCTCTACGACCGGGAGCGGACCGGCAGGGGAGCGGTCATCCCGATCGCCATGCTCGACACCGTCGCCGAGATGATGGGGTTCGCGCTCAACCAGGTGATCCACGCCGGCACCGAGCCGGTACCCGTCGGTATGGGTTCGCCGATGATCGCACCCTACGGTGCGTATCCCACCTCCGACGGCCAGACCGCGGTGCTCGGGACGACCAACGACCGTGAATGGCGGCGCCTGGCCGAGATGATCGGCCGGCCGGAACTGGCCGACGAGCCGCGGTTCGCGCACAACGACACTCGCGTCGAGGCGCGTGACGAACTGGACGCGGTCGTGGGCGCCTGGTGCGCCGAGCACACGCTGGCGGAGATCCAGAAGACGGCGGATGCCGCGGGGATCGGCAACGCGCGGCTCAACAGCGTGCGAGATCTGGCCGAGCACCCCCAGCTCGTCGAGCGCGGACGGTGGCGCGACGTGGGCACCCCGTCCGGCCCGGTGCCTGCGCTGCTGCCGCCCGCGGTGGCCGACGGGTGGCCGGTGCGCAGCGGCTCGGTGCCCGCACTGGGCGCGCACACCGACGCCATCCGCGCCGAATTCGAGTAGAAGGACGGTGAGTGCTGTGGCTGTTCCCCATTCGGCACGGCATTGGAGCGAGGTCGAGTCGCTCGCACCCGGCGACGCTGCGGCGCTGCAGAACACCCGCCTGCGTGAGCAACTCGACTATCTCGCGGCCCGCAGCGACTTCTACCGGCAGAAGTTCGCCGAGCATGACGTGGACGTCACCCGGGTCCGGACGGTCGCGGACCTCGCCGGGCTGCCGTTCACCGAGAAGCAGGAACTGCGGGACAGTCTCGCGGCGACGCCACCGCTCGGCAGCCACGTCGCCGCCGACCGCGCCGACATCGTGCAGATCCAGGCGTCGTCGGGCACCACCGGCAGCCCGTCCTACGTCGGACTGACCCGGAGTGATATCGACGTCTGGTGCGAGCTCGGAGCGCGGGCCCTGTACGCCAACGGTTTCCGGCCTGGAGACCGGCTGCTGCACGGATTCGGGATGAGCAAGGGCTTCGTCGGCGGAATCCCCGTCGTGCAGATGGCGCAGTACATGGGCATCGTGGACATCCCGATCGGCGCCGAGGCGGGCGCGGAGCGACTCCTGCGGGTGCAGGCCGATCAGCGACCCGACGCTTTGATCGGCACACCGAACTTCCTGGCGTACCTGGCCGAACAGGCACCGGCGATCCTCGGCGTGGCCGCCCGCGATCTGGGTGTGCGGGCGATCAGCGTGGGCGGCGAGCCCGGCGGTGGCCTCCCGGCGGTCCGCGGCAAACTCGAGTCGTTGTGGGGAGCGACGTCGCGGGAGATGCTCGGCGGCACCGACATCGCCTGTATCTACTGGGGCGAGTGCGAGGCGGGCGACGGCATGCACTTCCTCTCCCCGGATCTGATGGTGGCCGAGCTGATCGATCCGGAGACCGACGAGATCGTCGCGCCCGTGGCCGGCGCGCAGGGTGAGTTGGTGTACACGGCGCTCCGTCGGCAGGCGTCGCCGCTGCTGCGGTTCCGCACCCGCGACCACGTGGTCGTCACCGGCATCGACTGCGCGTGTGGCCGCACCGGGTACAAGGTGCGGTGCGTCGGCCGGACCGACGACATGCTGATCGTGCGCGGCATCAACCTCTTCCCCTCCGCTGTCAAACAATTGGTGTCTGAGCTGGCCCCGGCCACCACCGGCGAGATGCGCATCCGCGTCGACTTCGAGGGGCATTCGACCCAGAAGCCGCTCGTGCTCGTCGTGGAATATTCCGACGGACTCCGCGTCGAGCAGCAGGACGAACTGCGGTCGTCGATCGAGCAGCGGGTCCGGTCGGCGCTGGGGGTCAAGGCGGTGGTCGAGCTCGTGCCCGAGCGCACCCTCGCGCGACCGGACCACGTCAAGGTGAATCTCATCGAGCGGGTCTCGTAACGGAGGCGACTCTGAGTCACAGTCTTTCGCGCAGTGTCCAGATATCTGGACACTCGATCGGCTCACGCGGGGGCAGCATGGGTGATGCAGATCACCTGCATGAACCCGGCAGAAAGGCCCGATCACAGATGAGCAGCACCCCAGACCAGGCAACCATCGAGCTCTCGGAGAACTGGGTCAAAGCCCTGGCGAACATAGACCTGTTCCTCGAGATCTGCGTCAAGGACTGCCCTGTATGGCACAGCGCCGACGACAAGTGGGTCTCGGTGTCCGAGGCCGTCGCCGCGGTCTACGAACGCGCCGGCGACGGTCCGGTTCCGGACTTCCGTCCCGAGGGCATCACTTTCACCGAGATGGGCTTCTTCAACGAGGCGTCTGTCGAACTGGAGATGGGCGGCCGGCCGGTCAAGTTGCACCTCGTGCAGATCGTCGAGGCGCGTGACGGTAAGGCAGTTCGCGTCAAGGAGTACATCGGCCCGGAGATGGGCATTCAGCCCTGATGTCATCGTCCCCTCGGGGATAGCGGCCCGCCCGGCTCCCTCGAGTGCCGGGCGCGTACCGACTACGCGCCCGGCAGGACCGATTGTGCAAGTTCGTTCCGCAGCGGGCTCGGCAGAGAGCGGCTCCGTGGCATGCAGTCTCGGATGGCGTATCGCCGAGACGATTCGGTACTGGTTGGGCGAATCGGCTGAGTGGAAAGCGCCAACCGTCGCTTTTTCCGCCTGAGGGCAAGGTCGTACAACCGAGATAACTACGGCGTATCGCACGCGAAACCCAGTTATGGAATTCGCGGTCAGTAACCCCCGTGCCCCCGGCCGAGGACCGGGGCACGGGGGCAATCGACCGGTGGCAGTCGCGACTGCTATCAGGCCAGGTGCTTGGTGAAGAAGGTGGTCAGCTTGTCGGCTGCCTGGGAGACGTACTGGTCGATGTCGTAGAGGTCGACGTGGGTGGCGCCCTCGATCTCGAACAGTTCGGCGGTGTCTCCGCCGGCCGCGACGGCGCCCTCGCTGAAGCCCTTGGTCTCGGCCTCGGTTCCGGCGATCATCAGTAGCGGCCTGGGTGCGATCTTGGCGACGCCGGCGTAGGCGTCGAACTGCTCGAGTTGGTCGACGCTGCGTAGCGCGAACTTCCCGATGGACCGGGGGTGCTGTGCGCGCGGCGTCTTGTAGTAGTCGAAGAATTCCGCGACGGCCTTCGGCGTCGACGCGTCCACCGAGTCCGGCAGCACCGGCACCATGGGGATCTCCTCGCCCTTCGCCTCCGCGGTCCGCGCGGCGCCGGCCTGATCGACCAGCTTGGCGAAGCCCTCGGGGTCGGGCACCCGGAAGAAGCAGGTGGCGTCCGCGCCGCTGACGGTGGCGACGGCCTTCATCCGGTGGTCGGTCTGTGCGGCGAACGGCACGTAGCCGCCCGAGGCGCAGATGCCGAGGACACCAATCCGCTCCGGGTCCACGTCGTCGCGGGTGCTCAGGTAGGTCACCGCGTTCCGGAAGTCCTCCGCGCGCTGGAACGGATCCTCCAGTCCGCGCGGTTCGCCCTCGCTCTCACCCTGGTACGCGGCATCGAACGCCAGGGTGATGAAACCCTGATCGGCGAGGCGCTGCGCGTACAGTGCCGCAGTCTGCTCCTTGACACCGGTCATGGGATGCCCGACGACGATCGCGGGCAGCCGGCCGGCGGCCTCGGCCGGGGTGTAGAGGTGGCCGGCGAGCTGAAAGCCGCTGCTGGTGAACCGAACATCGGTTTTGGTGGTCATGGTGCCTCCGTGGTGTTTCGAGAGTATCGATCCGTTTTCCGGATCGCTCGATACCTAGTCTCGGAGTTCCGGGGAAACCGGGGAAGGGAGACATTTATCCTGGGAACAATCCTGCCCAGGATAAATCCGCGCCCCGGACCTACCCTGGTTGTATGCCCAGTCCGGTACACCAGGCACCACACCTACGTGAGCTCGGCGCGTTCCTCAAAACCCGCCGCAGCGAGCTGTCGCCGTCCGAAGTCGGCCTGCCCGACCTCGACCAGCGCCGCCGGGTGAGCGGGTTGCGGCGCGAGGAGGTGGCGCAGCTCGCCGCGATCAGCACCGACTACTACACCCGGATCGAGCAGGGCCGGCTCGTCCCGTCCGAGCAGGTGCTCGCCGCGCTGGTGCGAGCGCTGCAGCTCGACTCGGATCAATCCGAGTACCTCGACAGTCTGGCCGATCACGCCACCCACCGGTCCACGCCCCGTCCGGCGGCGCAGTCGCGCACCGCTGGCAGCCGGGTACGCCCGCAGGTGCGACGGCTACTGGACCAGCTCACCGACACCCCGGCCATCGTGCTGGGTCCTCGGACCGATATCTTGGCGTGGAATCCCTTGGCCACCAAGGTGTATGCCGATTTCGATGCGATGGCTCCGCGCGAGCTGAACTATGTGCGGCTCATCTTCACCGACCCTCGGATGCGGGAGCTGTTCGACGACTGGACGGCGGTCGCCCGGTCCTGTGTGGCGATCCTGCGCCGCGAGGCGGCCATCAACCCGGCCGATCCGGCCCTGTCCGCGCTCGTCGGCGAACTCACGATCGCCGATCGTCAGTTCGGACAATGGTGGGCGGCGAGAAACGTGGCGCGCCAGGACTTCGGCGTCAAGGTGCTCAATCATCCGGTCGTCGGTGAGCTGACCCTCGACTGGGAGATCTTCCGTTACTCGGGCGCGCCCGAGCAGCAGTTGGTGCTGAACTCCGCTGAGGACGGTTCGCCGAGCCAGGAGCGACTGGCACGGCTGGGCGGATGTGAACCCGAGGGGTCAGGCGATCTTGAGAACCCGGAGCCGGTTGTAGAGAGTCGACCGGCTCACCCCGAGTGACTGCGCGGCCTTGAGTTTGTTCCCGCCGGCAGCTTCGATCGCCGCGACGATCACTTCCCGTTCGGCATGTCGAATGGGTGACAGGGGTGTGCCGACTTCCCGGTACGATGCGGGAAGGTCGGTCGGAATGATGTCTCCGGCCGAGCGGGTCCGGGCCAGAACGTGGATCACCCGCCGGAATTCGGCGAGATTTCCCGGCCACGGATGTGCCGCCAGGACCTGCAGTGTCGCCGGGGTGAGGCGCAGGTCGGACGTCACGGCCTCCTCCGCCAGCATCCGCCGGGCCAGCCCGGGAATCTCGTGGCGGCGCCGACGGAGCGGAGCGAGTTCACGTCGTGCGGCGCAGAGCCCCACCAGGGAGGGGTGGATCCCCGCGTCGTCGTTCGCACTCGTCGAGGTCAGAACGACGTGTCGCCGCGTGCCCCGGATGAGGCGGGCAACCAGTGTGGCCATCGAATCGGTGAGGAAGTGGACGTTCTCGATGATCACGACGGCACCATCCTGCTCGAGCTGCCGGCCGAGTCCGACCGCCCAGGCCTGCTCACCCGTGTGCACGACGTCCGCGGCGTCGACGATCGCCCCGCCCGGTCCGGCCGCACGCACCGCCTCGGTTGTCCGGCCGGTGCCGGTTTCTCCGACGACGAGGAGCGGCCATTCCTCGACCGATGGTCGTGGTTGCGGCTTCGGGCTCGTTCTCGCCATAGCGAAATCCACCACGACGCCGTTCCCGCCATCGACCGGAGTGCAGGTGAACTCCACTTCGCAACCGGATTCGAGCGTCAGGCGATTGGTGACGGCCGTTGTACGAGCGGTGTCGGCGCTGGCTCGGACGGCCGCATGGTCGGCGGGATCGAGGAGGTCGAGGGCCGCCGGGGTCGCAAGCACCATCCCCTCGCCGAGCACCATCACCGGCCGTTCCTTCCGCCGTGCCGCAGAATGAAAGGCCGCCAGCAGATTTCGTTGCGCGACAGGCGTGCTCAGCGCCAGTCGGTCCTCGATCTCCCCGACCAACCGCTGGGCGATCGGCGCGAAGTACCGGTGATCCTCGCCTGCGCCGCCTCCGACGTCGAGAACGCCTTCGAGTCTTCGCGTGATCGGATGAATGATCGGCTGGCCGAAGCAGCTGAACTCGTGGAACGCGGACATGAAGTGCTCAGGGCCGTGGACGAGCAGCGGTTGCCGGGCTTCCAGGACGGTGCCCACCGCGTTGGTTCCCACCTCGTCCTCGGCCAGCCGGATGCCGGGCTCGATGCCCATCCAGTCGACCGCGTCGCGGACGGCCGGACTGGCGTGCCGGATATCCAGGATCCGGGCGTCGTGGTCGGCGAGAACGAACACCAGTGGCGCACCGTCGAACTCGCGGCAGACGCGATCCAGAACGGGCGCCGCGGCGCGCCGGAGGCACCCATCAGAGGCGACGTCGATCCTGTCCAGCCTCGGCGTCGTATCGCAGTCGAGACCCGACAATTGCGAACGCATCCACGACGACGCGATTTCCGGCCGAGCATCGACCGTGGAATGCGGTGAGCTACTGTGCACTCCGACACCACCTTCCGGCCAGGTGCGATGAGAACGGACTCGCACCACCTGTGAGCGAGAACACAATATAATATATGCCCACTTCGAGCAAGGGTCGGCCGAGGGGGACGCTCAGACACCGGCCCCGGCCGCGTGCAGCGGTCGGGGCCGGGGCCGTCAGGCTGTCACAGATCGTCGGGCGACTGGGCAGGTGAGCGGTAACGATCGGCTTCCGGTCCCTCGGTCTGCGGCGCGAAATTCACGCCGGGGAGCAGGAGGTGGCCGGCGTCGACCGGCAGGGCCACACCGGTGATGTGCTCGGCGTAATCGGACAGCAGCCAGCATGCGGCATTACTGGTGGCGTTCGGCGGAAGCGCGGGCCTGCCGGCCAGCGGCGCATAGCCGTACGTGGCGGCTATCGCCACATCGCGGTTCGCTGTCTCGCCGGGGGCGACGAACAGTTGGTGGCCCATCGGGTTGTCCCAGATCTTCGCGTCCACCGCGCCGGGGCAGACCGCGTTGCACCGCACGTTGTACTCCGCGATCTCCAGAGCGGTGTTCTTCATCAGGCCGAGGACGCCGTGCTTGGCCGCGATGTAGTGGGTGTATCCGGCCGTTGCCTCCAGCCCGCCTACCGACGCAATACAGACGATCGCACCGCCACGCTGCTCGACGAGATGCGGCGCGGTGGCCTTGATCGTCCGGAAGGTACCGCCGAGCACCACATCGGTGACCGTCGTCCACATCTGCTCGGTGATTTCCCAGGACTTGGGCCCGAGATCCCACAGTCCGGCGTTGGCGATGACCGCGTCGAGCCGGCCGAATGCGTCGAGACCGAGAGCGACTGCCGCGTCGAGTGCGGCCTGATCACGGACGTCGGCGACGGCACTGACCGCCCGTCGGCCTTCCTTCACGACGAGAGCCTGTGTCTTGTCGAGATCCTCCTTGCTCGCCAGCGCGTATCGAATTCCGTCGACGGGTGAGCAGATGTCGGTGATGACGACATCGGCTCCTTCCTTCGCTGCGGTCACCGCGTGCGCTCGACCCTGCCCGCGTGCGGCGCCGGTGATGAAGACGACCTTGCCGTCCAGTAGTCCCATATCGATGTCCTTTCCACAATTCATTCGGCAGTGCGGGGTAGATGGGTAGTTCACGCAGGATCGACGGATGCGAATACTCCGGTGGCGCCGTCGGAGAACGTCACACCGGTATCGACCGGTGGTTCTCCCGTGGTCTCGAGTGCCCCGTCCGGCTTCACCCGGTAGGTAAACACCTTCTCGGTGCCGGTCGTGGTCAGCGTGTCGATGACGTAGAGCCGCTGGGCATCCGGACTGAGCACGACGCGGCCGGGGAAGTGTCCCGGTGCGCTGGGTGCGTCGGCGCCCGGCACGGGAACCAGGGCGCCGTCGTCTCGGATCTCGAATCCGTTCACGCTCTGACCGCCGGTCTGGGGAAGGTAGAGATACCTGCCATCCGGTGTGATGGCCATGCCGTGCGGAATCGCCTTCGTCGGGAAGCGTCCGATCGGGCTCAGTGTGCCGTCGGGTGCGATGCGGTAGCCGGAGACGTCATGGGTCCCCTCGTTGGTGATGTACAAGAACTTGCCGTTGGGCGTCACCGACGGCAGCGCCGGACGATCACCGGTCGGCACCTGCGAGCCGGTCGGCGTCAACCTGCCGTCGGATCCGATCGCGTAGGAATCCATCGTCGCCCCGATGAAGCTCGGGGCGAATAGGAATCGACCGTCCGGCGACACCACCGGAATGGACAGACCGCTCGTCGCGCCGGGGATGGTCACCGAATCGACCTGTGTCAGAGCGCCGGACTGCGCGATGGCATACGTCTGCACGTCGTTGGTCGTCGAGCCGACGGTGGCGAAGAGCCACTTCCCGTCCGGGCTCACGACCGCGCCCACGATCGGCCGGCCGGGGGCGAGGCGGGCGCCCTCGAGGCGCTCGAGTGCACCGTCGTCGCCGACGCGGAATCCCTGAAGCGTTCCCGAGACAGTATGTGCGACATACGCGAATCGACCATCCGGCGTGACTGCGATCGACAGCGTGCCGGTATCGGTGGGCACGGGCTGCCCGACGGGAGTCAGTCGACCGCCGGATTCGCGCAACACACCGATGTTCGACGAACCTGTGCCACCGACCAAAAGGTAACTCGGTCCCGCCGCATCATCAGCCAGGGCTGCGCCTGCCGAGGGAGAGATGACCGTACCGACGGACACGCCTGCGGCAACGCCGATCGCCATGACGGTCGTACGTATTCGCGCTCGCAGCATCTTCCAGGTCGAGCACTTCCGTTCGGCCGCCGGTGGATTCCGAGTCGTCAATGCAACCTCCGTGGTTCCTCGATTCGGCGGGTTCGCCACGCTGAACGTAGGCCGAGAAGCCGGGGTGACAGTGTCCAATTATCTGGACACTCCGCTGCACGCGCCGGTCCATAACATGGCCAACATTATATATGATACTGTACGAACTGAGACGTCCGTCACATAATGGGCGGCGGCGCAATCGAACGAAAGGGACAGTGATGAGTGGTGAGCACCTGAAGAAGACCGCCCGGCGCGTGATCGCCGGAGTCGATGCCGACGGCAAGTCGACGATCGTCGTGGACGAGACAACCCGCACTCGGGTCGCATTGCCTGCCTTCTCCGTGAACGACGTGTGGAGGGTCGATGCACTCCCCGCCGTCTTCACCGACGATGACACCCTCGAATCCGAGGTGGAACTCGCGCCACCGGCCAGTGGGCTCGTCGTCCGCCTGGCGACATTTCCACCCGACAGCGAAATCGATCCGGCTGTCTATGCGGCATCGATCGGAAACCTGCACGGCGAGGACGCCAAGGCGGACAGCGAGGAGATCGTCGGTTTGCACGCCACCGAGACCGTCGATATCGCGACGATCATCGACGGTGAGATCTATGCGATCTACGAGACGGGTGAGACCCTGCTCAGGCCGGGTGACACGGTGATCAACCGGGGCATCAAGCACGCGTGGAGCAACCGCACGGACAAGCCCGTGACGATGGTCGCCGTGATGGTCGCGGGCACGAAGGGCTGACTCCGCTCAGCGTGACGGGAGAGCCCGATCGAGGAAGCCTTCGAGGTGCAGGGCGAACGCCTCGTTGTCGTCGCCGGCGATCATGTGCCCCGCGTCCACCTCGACGGATTCGGAGTTCGGCACCAGGGCTAGCATCTCGTCGACTGCCTCCCGCGACACGATCTCCGACCTGGTTCCGTGAACTATCAAGGTGGGAACCGTGATCCGGGAGGCAAGGTCGGCGAGTTGCCGCTCGTCGGAATTGCCGCGATTGTCCGCGTAGCCGACGAAGGCTGGATCCCAGTGCCAGTGCCAGCGGCCGTCGCCCCTGAGGCGCAGGTTCTTTCGTAACCCGTCGCTGCGGCGACGACGGGGTGGCGTGCCACGGAAGGCGTCGATTGCCGCGGACGCGTCGTCGAGCGAGGCGAACCCGTTGGGCGCCGCGCCCAGGAAGTCGCGGACCCTCCGCTGGCCTGTGCGGTCGGTTCGATGCGTGATGTCGACCAGCACCAACCCGGCGAGGGAACGGGGGCGTTCGCCCGCGACAACGATGCCCGTCCGGCCGCCCAGCGAGGCGCCTACGACGACGACACGGCCGCCGAGTTCGGCGAGTACCGCTTCGAGGTCGGCCGCGAAAAGCTCGGCCGAGTACTCGGGTGCCCATTCGCTGTCGCCGTGCCCGCGCGCGTCGAGAGTGACCGCGCGCCAGCCACCCTCGGCGAGTCGCGCCGCCGTGCGATCCCACGAGTGCCTGGTCTGGCCGCCGCCGTGGAGGAGGAGAACGGTTCCCTCGGTCGAATCGGTCAACCGATCGTTGGTCTCCCACCGATCACCGGCAAGACGGACCCCACCGGATCCTGTGAACTCGACGGGGATCGGCCGGGCTGTGGTCTGGGCGTCCATCTGCTCTCTTGCTCGTCATCGGCCGCCGGCCCGGTTGGGGCCGGCGGCCGGAGGGAATCAGACCTTCAGCAGCGCTGCGAAGTCGGAGGCGGGCTGGTCGAGGTCGCCGCCCTTGATGGCCTGCAGCAGGGTCTCGCCGCGCTCGGGCCCCAGCGATGCCGAGGTCACGTCGCGGAACTTCGCATCCAGGTCTTCCTGCGACATCGGGTTCTCGGCGGTGCCGGTGGGGTTGTCGACGAACAGGCTCTCGCTGGTGCCGTCCGTGTAGGTGACGGTGATGTCGCCGACCCATCGGCCGGGGTAGGCGGTGTCCAGTTCCGGCTTGACCTCGATCTTCACCTTCTGGGCGAGGGCGGCGACGTCGCTGCCCTCGCCGAGGTCGAGGCGGCCGGCCATGTAAGCGTTGTGGGTCGAGAATCCGTTGCCCTTGCCGAGGATCGACAGTGCGAACTGGAACGGCAGGCTGTACTGCAGGTGCTCGATGATCTTGGGTGCGTAGGCGTTGGCGTTCTTGTTGCCGATCACCACGTCGCCGCCGGTCTGGATGCCGAGCAGCACCGAGTCGACGTCCGCGGCGCGGGCCGCGAGTTGACGGGCGCCGTCGATGTAGGCGTGGTTGATGCCGCAGCAGCAATAGGGCTTGACCCATACGCGGGTGATCTCGAACGTCTTGTCGAGGCCGAACGTGGCCGCCGCCTCGTCGGCGACGGGGCGTCCGACGAACGTGCGGTAGAAGCCCTTCCCGCCGGTGAGGAACGACGTCGGCCCGGTGATGCCCGCGGCGGCCATCTCGGCGGCGCGGATCCCGTTGCGGGTGCCGATGCCGGAGTGGATGCGTTTGATCGAGCCACCGGACGACGTGTACTCGGTGGTGCCCGACGCGTGGCTGAGGGCGATGGCGAGGGCATGCACGGTCGTTTCGACGTCGAAGCCGCGCATCTTCGCGACGACGGCGGCCGCGCCGAAGTTCGACAGCAACCCGTGCGGGTGAAAGCCGCGCTCGAGCAGTTGGGGTGCCGCCAAATTGCCGATGCGGGTGTAGACCTCGTAGCCGGCGACGATACCGGTGATCACCTCGCGCATCGTGGCGCCGAGTTCTTCGCCGACGGCGAGTGCGGCGGACACGACGCAGCTGCCCGGGTGCGAGGAGCTGGCCCGGTGGGCGTCGTCGTATTCGAAGCCGTGGCCGAAGGAGGCGTTGACGAATGCCGCGTCCGCGGCGCTCATCTCGTCGCCTGTCGCGGCGATGTGCGACTTGCCCGGAACGTGGGCCGCGCGCGTCAGCTCGAGCAGCGCCTTGCTCCAGGGCAGCGAGGCGCTTCCGACCTGGAGGGCGAGCTGGTCCTGCATCAGGCGGCGCGCACCGGCGAGCGCGTCGGCGGGGATGGAGTCGAAGGTCAGATCCGTGACGAGCCGGGCGGCAGCTTCTTCGACGGGGGGAATGGTGCCCATGTGTGGTGCCTTTCGGTAGATCTGGGTCAGGAGAGCGAACCGAGCAGGCCGCCCGGGATGCCGTAGGACTTGAGCTCGACGTAGGCGTCGAAGCCCTCGAGTCCCGCCTCGCGGCCGATGCCGCTGTTCTTGAAACCGCCCATCGGGGCGCTGAAGCCCGCCGGGTTTCCGTTGACTTCGATTGTGCCGGTGCGGATGTGGCGTGCCACCGCCAGCGCGTGCTCGGGGTCGGCGGCGAACACCGATCCGTTGAGTCCGTACTCCGAGTTGTTGGCGATGTCGATCGCCTCGGCCTCGGTGTCGAACGTGTGCACCGTGAGAACCGGGCCGAAGATCTCCTCCTGCGCGATCTTCGCGGCAGGGTCGACGTCCGTGAAGATCGTGGGCTCGACGTACCAGCCGCGGTCGAGACCGTCGGGACGTCCGCCGCCCACCAGCAGGGAGGCCCCGGATCCCTTGGCGTCGTCGATGTGGCCCTCGACGCGGGACCGCTGGTTGGCGCTGACCATCGGGCCGATCTCGGTGGCGGGGTCGAAGGGGTCACCGACGGGCATCGACTGGATCAGGTCCACGAGCCGGTCGTGGAGTTCGTCGCGCCGCGAGCGTGCCACCACGATCCGGGTCTTGTTGCTGCACACCTGGCCGCTGTTGCGCAGCGAGACCGCGCGGATGGCGGCGACTGCGGCGTCGAGGTCGGCGTCGTCGAGCAGGACCGCGGCGGACTTGCCGCCCAGTTCCAGGGTCACGCGGCGCAGGTCCTGGCCGCAGAGGGAGGCGATCCGACGGCCCGCGGCCGTCGATCCGGTGAAGGAGACCTTGTCGATGCCGCGGTGGCGCACGAGGTATTCGCTGGCCTCGCGCTGCGCGGGGACGATGTTCACGACGCCGGCGGGGAGACCGATCTTGTCCAGGATGTCGGCGAGCAAGTAGGCGTCGAGCGGGGTCTCGGGGGAGGGCTTGATGACCATGGTGCAGCCCGCCAGCAGCGCTGGGGCGAGCTTGATCATCGTGATGAGCAGTGGGGCGTTCCACGGCACGATGCCGGCGACGACCCCGACGGGTTCGCGGGTCACCAGCGCGCTGCCCGTTGCGGACGACCGGGTGTCGGTCCACGGGTAGGCGGGGGCGAGATCCAGGAAGGAGTCCAGGAGCAGGCGCGGTCCGATGGACTGCATCTTCGTGGACAGCGTGATCGGGCAGCCCATCTCGGCGCTGACGAGCCGGGCGGCGTCGGCCTCGCGCGCGGCGAGTTCGGCGCTGAGCTTCCGGAGGACCGCGATCCGCTCTTCGAGTGCCATCCGGGGCCAGGGCCCCTTGTCGAATGCCTCGCGGGCCGCGTTCACCGCCGCGTCGATGTCTTCTTCGACGCCCTCCGGAACGCGTGCGACGAGCTCTTCGGTGGCCGGCGAGATCACGTCGAAGGTGCGCGCGGTGGCCGGCTGCACCCACCGTCCGCCGATGAACAGCTTGTCGTACTGTCCCTGCCAAATTTCTGTCTGCACACTCACGGTGCTGCTCCTTCTTTGGACGATAAGGGGTGGAAGTAGTCCGGATCGCAGGCGGGACCGAAGTGTCCGGCCTGGTGGGCGGAGCCTTCTGCTCGATATGTGAGCTGCACCATGCAAAGTATATAATGTTGCATAGCTCCATGGAAGTGCCTTGCCGTGATCCGCCCGACTGGGAGTCGCCTCGGTGGGGTACCCCGATCCGGTGGGGCTTGACCCCAACGTGAACTATATATAATGTTTTGTTGAGACGAAGGCGAGGCAACATGCAGCACAAGCCGCTCGACGGTATTCGGATCCTCGAGATCGGGGGATACATCGCGCTCCCGTTCGGGACGTCGATGCTGTGCGCCCTCGGCGCCGAGGTGGTCAAAGTCGAGCGCCCGGTGGTCGGAGAAGATTTCCGGCGCCATCAGAACGACGCCAGCCCCTACTTCCGGCAGTACAACACCGGCAAGCGCAGTCTGTCGGTCGATCTGAAGTCCGAAGAGGGCGTCGCGCTGGTCAAGGCGCTGGTGCCACACTTCGACGTGGTGCTCGAGAACCTGCGCCCGGGCAAGGTAGCGGCCATGGGGCTCGGCCCCGAGGACTGCCGCGCGCTGCGCCCCGACATCGTGTACGGGTCCGTCACCGGATTCGGCGCCGGCGGTCCGCTGGCCAACCGTCCCGCCTACGACACGATCGGCCACGCCTTCGGCGGCCTGTACTCGCTGTTCAGCGACGGCGACCACCCGCAGCTGGCCGGTGGCCTGAGCGCGGACCTCGTCACCGGTCTGAGCACCGCGACCGGTGTCCTCGCGGCCCTCGTCGGGCGGCTGAAGACGGGTCAGCCGCAGCGGATGGAGACGTCGATCATGGAGGCCGTCAGCGCACTGACCATCGACGGCATCACGCAGTCGTTCGAGCTCGGCAGCAATCCGGCCCGCACGAGCCGTCATCCGCAGGCGCAGAACTTCTGCGTCCCGACGTCGACCGGCGAGTACCTGGCCGTCCACCTGTCGTCCTCGCAGAAGTTCTGGCAGTCGCTGTGCCGCGCGATGGACCGCATGGACCTGGCCGAGGACCCCCGGTTCGCCGAATACCGCCCGCGGGAGTCGAACTATTTCGAGCTGGTGCCGATCGTCGAAGCGGAGTTCGCCACCAAGTCGAAGGACCACTGGGAGAAGGTCCTCACCGAGGCCGACGTGCCGTTCGCACCGGTTCTGTCGATGACCGGCTACCTCGAACACGAGCAGGTCGAACACCTGGACCTGGTCGAGTGGCAACCCGACGGCCTGGCCCTGATCCGGCCGCCGTGGACGTTCGACGGCGAGCGCCCGGACCGCGGTGACCGCGCTCCCAAGGTCGGCGCCGACACCCGTTCGGTGGCGGGCGAGGTGCTCCCCGCCGAGAAGATCGACGAGCTGCTCGCGTCCGGCGTCCTCTACGCCGACGAGTCCTGACCCGCTACTTCCCATACCCACTGTTTCCCCACACCCGCTACTTCCCGTACTCACTACTGAGGAGAGTTCATGAATCCCTACCGTTCCATGCTGTTCGTGCCCGGTCACAAGCCTTCCTGGGCCGACAAGGGGCTGGCCTCCGGCGCCGACGCCCTGATCCTCGACCTGGAGGACTCCGTTCCCGTCGCGGACAAGGACGAGGCGCGTGGCGTCACCGCCGCCACCATCGATCGTTTGCACGCCGAGGGCGTTCGCGCCGACGTGTGGGTGCGGCCCAACGCGTTCGTGACCGGGATCCAGGGCAGTGACCTCGAGGCGGTGATCCGGCCGGGGCTGACCGGTCTGTTCCTGCCCAAGGTCTTCGACGCCGAGGAACTCGTGCGGATCGACGCCGTGGTGTCGCACATCGAGGCCCGGCAGGGGCTCGAGGCGGGCAGCGTGGGACTCATCGTGAGCTACGAGACCGCGGTCTCGATGGCACACTGCGAGGAGATCGCCGCCGCCACCCCGCGCATCTCCAGCCTGCTGGGCGCGACCGGCCCGAGCGCGGACGTGGGACGCGAGCTGGGCTTCGAATTCACCGCGGCCGGCCTCGAGACGCTGTACCTGCGGAGTCGACTCGTCCTCGCCGCCCGCGCGGCGGGCCTGCACCACCCCGTCGCGGGCGTGTGGCAGGACATCAAGGACCTCGACGGTGCCCGTCAGTTCTGCCTGGACAACAAGCAGCTCGGCTACCGCGGCATGGTGTGCATCCACCCGTCGCACATCGCCATCGCCAACGACGTGTTCACGCCGTCCCCCGAGCAGGTCGACTTCTACCGCCGCATGATCGACGCGTTCACGGTGGCCGAGGCCGCCGGTAGCGCGGCCGTCGACTTCGAGGGTCAGCACATCGACATCGCCCACGTGAAGACCGCCGAAGGCATCATCGCGCAGGCCGAAGCCATCATGGCCCACGCCTGACCCGTCCCGCACCGACCGCGGCGAAGCCTCGTATCCGGAATGATGTGAGGCTTCGCCCGGAGAGTCATCCACCTACTCGAGCGTCTGTCCGGCGTCGACCTCGAGCTCGACGCCGGTCACGTAGCGCGCCTCGTCCGACGCGAGGAACGCGACCGCGTTCGCGATGTCCTCCGGCTCCACCCACGGCACGTCCATGACGGGGATGGTGGCGAAGCGGTCGGCCACGCTGTCGGGGGTGCGCTCCGCCTCGGGGATGTCGGGCGCGAACAACGCGTACGTCGGCGCATTGTGGATCAGCTGAATCGCGGCGCCGCACATCCTTCGTCGAGCGCATGCTTCAGAGCGTCGTAGTCACGCACGTCGACCTGGGTGGTGACGACGTTGCGGCCCAGCGCCTTCACACCCCGCTCGGTCTCTACGAGGTCCGCCGGTGTCGACGGCGGGGCCACGTTGGTCTCGACGGGTGCGACGACGTCGACGGCGATGATGTCGGCTTCGTCCTGTGCCAGCCGAAGCGCTTCCGCCCGTCCCTGACCACGCGCTGCCCCCGTGACGAATGCGACTTTCCTGCGAGTCTCGGCATCTGCCTGTCCCTTCTCGTGTCCTGAATGGGGTTGTCGGTTGTTCAGTGCTTCGGCGGTGTCCCGAGGACCAGGCCGTAGGCGCGACGGCTCAGGTTGCCGGACATGTCGACGGTGATGGATTTGTCCTGGGTGAACTCCGCGAGTGCGTCCGGGCCGAGCTCGCGGCCGATCCCGCTCTGCTTGTAGCCGCCGAACGGGAGGTGCTGAGACATGTTGTGCCAGTCGTTGATCCACACCGAGCCGGCCTCGAGTCGGTCTGCGACGTCCAGTGCGCGCTGGTTGTCCCGGCTCCAGACGCCCGCGGCCAGGCCGTATTCGGTGTCGTTCGCGATCTTGACGGCCTCGTCCACCGAGTCGTAGGCGATGATCGACAGCACCGGTCCGAAGATTTCTTCGCGCGCGATGCGCATGTCGTCGGTGACGCCGGTGGACACCGTCGGTTCGACCCAGAAGCCTCGGTCGAACTCGGGACCGGCAGGGGTTCCGCCGCCGTGGACGAGCCGGGCGCCTTCGGTCTTGCCGCTCTCGATGTAGCCGAGGATGCGTTCGCGCTGCGCCGCATTCATCACCGCGCCGACGTCGTCGACGGGTCCAGGGGGACACCCATTTTCAGCGATTCCAACCGCGCGACGAGACGGTCGACGAAATCGTCGTGAATCGAGGCAGGGAGGAGCAGCCGGGTGCCGGACTCGCAGGCCTGGCCGGCGTGCAGGACGAACCCATAGATGGTGCCGTCGACGGCGAGGTCGAGGTCCGCGTCGTCGAGGATGATGTTCGGTCCCTTGCCGCCCCAGTTCGAGCAGCACGCGCTTGATCGTGTCGGACGCTTTGGCCATCACCCGTCGGCCGGTGGCGGTCGAGCCGGTGAAGGACACGAGCCGCACATCGGATGCTTGACGAGGTGCTCGCCGACGGTCGGACCGTCGCCGATCACGACGTTGAGCACACCGTCGGGGAGGCCCGCGTCGCGCAGAACCGCCGCCAGTTCGAGGGCGAAACTCGGTGTCTTCTCGTCCACCTTCAGCACGACGCTGTTGCCGGCCGCCAACGCGGGGATCGACTTCCACACGGCGATAATCGCCGGGAAGTTCCACGGGCAGATTCCGGCACAGACTCCGATCGGCTCCTTCTTGACGAGCCCACTGTGCAGTACCTGGCCGGTAATCGGTGCCGGCCGTACCCATTCGAATGTACTGGTCAGCTCGGCGTAGTATTTCAGGTGCATCTGCGGAAATCCCACGGCGATCGCCAGTGCCGATCGAATCGGCATGCCGGTCTCGCGGGAGCTGATCGTCGCGATCGCGAGCCTCTGCTCGCTGCGGTCGCCGTGACCTGCTCGGTGGCCGGGTTCACGATCTCGTAGCGATCCGCGGTGTCGACCCACTCACCGTCGATGAACATCCGATAGTGCGGAATCCCGTTCTTCGTCACCGTGGGGCCTTCGTCTCGCATGCGCACACTCCGTTCTCGACTCCGGATCCGTTGGGTCCGAGATTTGCCCGGAGACGACAAGGACGGAAGTAGCTTCTCGGCCACCGAGAAGCACAGAGTGAGGCCGGTCTCAATGCGTCGTCGCTGCGATCCGCTTCATAAAATGGATAATGTGTGATACACAATCACCTCGCGGCTATTCCGGGCGAACGACTTCGCCGGACAGCCGGTCCCGCACGCGATGTGCAGCGTGCGGCAAGTGCGGATCCGCACACGATCAGATTGGAACCCCGACATGTCACCAACGGCACCATCGACGGCGGCTGAATCGCCACAGCGCGAGCGCAGCCGATCCGAATCTCGGCGTAGGGCATGGGGGTTGACCGGACTCCTGGTCACCCTGTACGTCCTCAGCTCGGCCGACAAGGCGGTCTTCGGCCTGATCACGGTGCCGCTCCGGGAGGAGTTGCACCTGTCGGCCACCCAGATCGGCATGACCGGCAGCATCTTCTTCCTCGCCTACTCGCTCGGCGGGTTTCTCGCCGGTCCGCTGAACCGGATGCTGACGCTGAAGTGGGCGATCGCGCTCATCGCGATCCTGTGGAGCGTGGTGCTGCTGCCGTTGATCGTGTGGGCGACGTTCGTCGCGCTCCTGATCAGCCGCACGCTGCTGGGAATGGCGGAGGGCCCGGCTTCGGCCCTGCAGCACACGGCCGCGTACTCGTGGCATGCCCCGGCCAAGCGCGGGCTACCGGGCGCAATGATTACTTCCGGCACGACCATCGCAAAGATCGTCGTCGTCCCCGCGCTGGCGTTCGTCATGCACGCCTACGGCTGGCGGGCCACCGTCCTGGTGCTCGCCGCAGCATCCGCGCTGTGGGTCGCTCCGTGGCTGCTCACGTGGCGTCCCGGCCCGTACCTCGGCGTGGGCAAGCCCGGTGCGGATCAGGGCACTGCCGAACCCGCGGTGCCGTGGCGCCGCATCGTGTACTCGCGCACGTTCCTCGGTGGACTCCTCGCGGTGATTCCCGCGTACATGCTGATCAGCGTTGTCCTGCAGTGGCTTCCCTCGTACTTCGAAAAGGGGCTCGGGTACTCGCAGCTTCAGTCCGGCTGGATGTTCGCGTTCCCGAGCTTCGTCGGTTTCGCGGCGCTGATCGGCGGCTCCTTCCTCAGCGACCGTGCGGTGGCACGCGGCAGGTCGGTGCGCGCGGTCCGGGTCGTCGCGCCCGCGATCGGCATCATGATCGCCGGAGGCCTGTTGCTTGCGCTGCCGGCGATTCCGTCGCGCATGCTGACCGTCACCGCGATTTCCCTGGCCTACGGCCTGACCATCGCGGTGTTCCCGCTGTTCACGGCCACGATGTCGGAGATCTGCCCGCCCCGGCAATTGGCCGGGACTCTGGGCGCGTTCCTCGCGATGCAGTCGATCGGCGGCGTCGTCGGGCCGTTGGCGACAGGCATCATCCTGGACGCGGCCGCCACGCCGGTCGCGGGATACCAGCTGGCTTTTCAGCTGATCGGCGCCGCCAGCGCGGTCCTGGCGCTGCTCGCCGTGGTGATTGCGGATCCGGCGAAGGACCGGAGGCGTAACCGGCAGGCCGTCAGCCCGAGTTGAGTCGAGACCGCCCGAGCCCCTGGGGATCCCAGGAGCTCGGGCGGATCTGAGCGGCCGGTGTATCAGTTCTCGTCGGGGTGAGCGGCGAGGTTCTCCCGGAAGAACGGGGTCGCCTCCGCCACGGCGTGGTCGACGTACTTCGGGACGTCGTAGAAGTCCATGTGGGCGCCGCCTTCGACGACCACCAGCTTCTTGGGGCTGCGCACCCGGCTGTGCAGTTCGGTGGACATCCACAGCGAACCGGCTTCACTGCCCGCGACGATCAGCAGCGGTGCCGTGAACAGGTCCTCGACCAGGTGGAACGCGTCGAACGTGAAGATCCGCGAGATGCTCTTGGTGAACAGCTGCTTGTTCTTCGCGTTCGGGTGCTGCGCCCGCGGGGTGAGGTAGTAGTCGTGTGCCTCGACCAGGTCGCGCGGAGTGCTGTCGTCCGGCTGTTCCGGAACGTACGGGATGTACGCCGGGTCGGCGCCCTGGGCCTCGGCGGTCCGCTGCTGCGCGACTGCCTGCAGCGTGGGCACCGCGGCCGCGTCGGAATCGGTTCCGTACCAACCGCGTCGGAACGAGGTGCCGATGTTCACGGCGCTGACCGTGGTGACAGCCTTGACCCGGTAGTCGGTCAGGGCCGCGTTCACGGCGTATCCGCCGCCGGCGCAGACACCGAGAACACCGATCCGCTCGGCGTCCACGTAGTCCAGGCTCTGCAGGAAGTCGACGGCCGCGCGCACGTCCTCGACTCGCGCTGCCGGGTCCTCGAGGTGGTGGGGTTCGCCGCCGCTCTCACCCTGGAAGGACGCGTCGTAGGCCAGTGCCACGAAGCCTTCCTCTGCCAGCTTCGCGGCGTACAGACCCGCGGTCTGCTCCTTCACACCGCCGCCGGGGTGCACGGTGACGACCGCCGCGTAGCTGCTCTGCGGATCGAAGTTGTCGGGCAGAAACAGGTTGCCGGCCATGGCGATCGGGCCGTTGGGGAAGGTGATGCTGTCCATTGCTGTGTCTCTTTCTGATGGGGTTGTGATGTTCGGTCAGAGGTTGGTGTCGTAGAACGGGATCAGGGCGTCGAGAGCGAGCTTGACGGGCTCGGGCTGGTCGTACAGGTCGTAGTGTGAGAAGCCTTCTGCCACGACGAGTTGTTTCTTCTCGGAGCGGGCGCGGCGGTAGATTTCGAGGCCGTCGCGGTAGGAGCCGAACGCGCCGGGCTTGTCGCCGACGACGACGCACAGCGGTTGGGTGAGGAGCACTTCCGCGTGGGTGAAGGCGTCCCATCCGTATCCCGCGGCCCGTCGTGAGATCAGGCTGCGGGTGGCGCCGTTCGGCTTCTCCCCGCGGGACGTCTTGTAGTACTCGGTGGCCTCGGCCACGTCGAGTCCCATCCCGGCTGCCGCGTCTACGGCGGGCGGCAGCAGGTTCTCGACGTTCGGTTCGGCGCCGCGGGCCTCGGCGGTGCGCTGCGCGGCGATCGCGTCCAACGTCGCGATCGGGTCGTAGGCACTGAAGGCCTCGTGCAGCAGGTGACCGAAGTTGACGCCGACGACGCTGCCGACGACTTTGATGCGACGGTCGGTCTTCGCGGCGGCGATGGAGTATCCGCCGCCGCCGCAGATGCCGAGCACGCCGATCCGGTCGGCGTCCACGTAGGGGAGGGTGACGAGGTGGTCGACGACGTAGCTGAAGTCCTGGACTCGCTGCGCGGGGTCTTCGATGAATCGTGGTTCGCCGCCGCTGGCGCCCTGGTGGCTGGCATCGAACGCGATCACGACGTAGCCGGCGTCGGAGAGGGCGGTGCCGTACACGTTGCCGGAGGTCTGCTCCTTGCAGCTGCCGATCGGGTGTGCGCTGATGATGGCCGGGTATTTCTTCGATTCGTCGAAGCCGGGCGGGAAGTATATGTCCGCCGCGATGTCCCAGTACGAGGTCTTGACGCTGACGGTCTCGATGCTCTCCGTGGCCATGAACTGATGTCCCTTCGTCGTCCGCCGGAGCCCGACGGTCTGAATGTCACTGCGTCGTGGACGATGTCCTCGACCCGCACTCATCACTCTGCTGCGATCCGTGGGCCCGTACCAGAGGCCGGTTATCGGGGGTACCGGCAGCCTCTCCCTCGGGCCGTCGGAGGTCCTTAGGCTGCAGGTATGGAGATCGCCAAGGAGATCAAGGACTTCCTGACGACCCGCCGCGCACGCATCACGCCCGACCAGGTGGGCCTGCCCGCCGGCGGCCGGCGTCGGGTCGCCGGGTTACGTCGCGAGGAGGTCGCGATGCTCGCCGGAGTGAGCGCGGAGTACTACGTACAGATCGAACGCGGCGGCGTGTCGGGTGTGTCCGACGAGGTGCTGGACGCCATCGCGACCGCGCTGCGACTCGACGACGAGGAGACGAAGCATCTGTTCACCCTCGCCCGCGCCGCGGCCACGAAGCCCCGCAGGCGTAAGCCCGCCCGGGCGCGCGTCGAGATGCCGGAGCCGGTCCAGGCGCTCGTCGATGCGATGATCACCGCCCCGGCCGTCGTGCAGAACGGTCACCTCGACATCGTCGGCGCCAATGCGCTCGGTCGCGCGCTGTACGCCGACGTGTACGACCGCGTGGACGGCGCACCCAACGTGGCCCGGTTCATCTTCCTCGACCGCCGCGCCGACGAGACGTTCCCCGACTGGAACAACGCGGCCGACGACGCTGTCGCGATGCTGCGCGTGGAGGCGGCGCGGTCGCCGTATTCGACGGCGGTCACCGGTCTCGTCGGCGAGCTCGCCACCCGCAGCGACGAGTTCCGCACTCGCTGGGCGGCACACGACATCAAGGCGCACCGGCGCGGAACGAAACGGTTCCATCATCCCGTCGTCGGCGACCTGACGCTGCGTTTCGAGGCGCTCGAGGTGGCCAGCGCGACCGGTCTCACCCTGTACGGATTCACCGCGGAGCCGGGTTCGTCCGCCGAGGAGGCCCTCCGC
Source organism: Rhodococcus sp. USK10 (assembly GCF_019378875.1). Lineage (NCBI taxonomy): Bacteria > Bacillati > Actinomycetota > Actinomycetes > Mycobacteriales > Nocardiaceae > Rhodococcus > Rhodococcus sp. USK10. The sequence continues at coordinate 3,558,761 of NZ_CP076048.1, read as the reverse complement.
CTGCTGTCCAGCTGGATCGCCACCGACAGCGCGGCGCATCAGCATTCCTGAAGCGGGCAATTGTTGACCGTGAGTTCAGGATTCGCTCGGCGACCCGTCCCTCGAGAGGGTCACGGCCACCGCGAGGAGGATGAGGACCAGTGCGAGGACGACGGCGTAGGACGGCAGCCAGTACGCCGCGACGGAGGCCGATGCGAGCACGGCGGCGCCGACGGCGCGCGGCACCCAGCCGGTGTGGGTGGTGAGCCGGAAGTAGATCGCGTGCGAGAGCAGGTAGATCGCCGGACCCGCGAGCATCAGCACGCCGCCCAACCCCGCCCGGTCGTCGCCGGCGTGGGCGAGCACCAACTCGCTGCCCGCGGCGAACATGACGAGTCCGGTGACGACGCCGTAGATCACGTTGATCCCGATGTGCACGGATCGGATCGGGTTCTCGGTGGCGGCGATATGACTTTCCACGATCTGTTCGGCGCGCCCGAAGTAGACGGCCCACAGGCAGACGAGCGCGACGAAGCACCCCGCCGCCAGCGCCAGCGTCAGTGCGTCGGAATGATGGGCGGCAATCACGCGTCCCAGGGTCAGGACCGTCTCGCCCAGCAGGATGATGAGGAACAGTCGCATCCGCTCGAGCATGTGCTCGGCGTCGAACGGAAGTTGCTGCGTCTGTGTGCGTCCGCTCGGCACAGGGTGTGCGCTCCAGGTGCCGACGAGGTCGACGAGCGCGGCCACCGCCCACAGCCACAGGCGCCATTCCGGGTCCAGTGCGGCGCCGGCCACCCAGAACGGCGCCGAGACCGCGAACCAGATCAGCACGTGCAGGAAATGCGTGCGGAGGCGGGGTGCCGGGGCGGTGGCCGCCGCGTAGACGGCGGGGCCGATCAACGCCAGCAGCATGGGAACGACGAAGAGCCAAGGGCTTTCGTCGAACGCGTGCCCGATGCCGGCGTTCATGAACAGGCCGAGGCCCATCACCGTGATCGTTACGGCCCGGGTGGCGGTGCGTTCGATGTCGAGGAGGGTGATCTCGAACGTGGTGAATGCCCAGACCCCGCACACCGCAACGAGCGCAACGAGGGTTTCGGCGGCGCCGTGCCAGGTCAGGTGGTCGACGAGATGGTGCGTGAGCTGACCGATCGCCAGCACGAACACGAGGTCGAAGAACAGCTCGAGCGGCGAGACCTCACGGTGGGTGCTGCGGGCTTGCCTGACCATCATGGATTCCTCCTCGGCGCCCAGAATCCTATCCGGCGGCGTCGAGGCGGACGGTCGTTTCGGCGGCGGTGTCGGCGACCCCACCTTGACATCCATCGAATGGTGGATAATGTATTATATTGTTACTCGCGACACATGGAGGCATGCCCATGCAGCACAAGCCGCTCGACGGGATCCGCATCCTGGAGATCGGGGGGTACATCGCCCTTCCGTTCGCCACGTCGATCCTGTGCGCGCTCGGCGCAGAGGTCGTGAAGGTGGAGAAGCCCGTCGTCGGGGAGGACTTCCGCCGCCACCAGAACGACGGGAGCCCCTACTTCCGCCAGTACAACACCGGAAAGCGGAGCCTGTCGATCGACCTGAAGCGGCCCGAAGGCGTCGCGCTGGTCAAGGCCCTCGTACCGCACTTCGACGTGGTCCTCGAGAACCTGCGGCCCGGCAAGTTGGCGGCGCTGGGCCTCGGACCCGACGACTGCCGCGCGCTGCGATCCGACCTCGTCTACGGGTCGGTGACCGGGTTCGGCTCGGGTGGCCCGCTGGCGAGCCGTCCCGCCTACGACACGATCGGGCATGCGTTCGGCGGTCTCTACTCCCTGTTCGGCGACGACGCCCGGCCACAACTGGCCGGCGGGCTGAGCGCGGACCTGATCACCGGTCTGAGTACGGCCACGGGTGTCCTCGCGGCGCTGGTCGGACGGCTGCGTACCGGCTCGCCGCAACACGTGGAGACGTCGATCATGGAGGCCGTCAGCGTGCTGGCGACCGACGGGATCACGCAGTCCTTCGAACTGGGATACGACCCGAGCAGGCAGAGCAGGCACCCGCAGGCGCAGAACTTCTGCGTCAAGACCGCCTCCGGGGAGTACCTGGCGGTCCACCTGTCGTCCTCGCAGAAATTCTGGCGCTCGCTGTGCACGGCGATGAACCGGATGGATCTCACCGAGGATCCCCGCTTCGCCGAGTACCGTCCCCGGGAATCGAACTACCACGAGCTGGCCAAGATCGTCGAAGCCGAGTTCGAGCAGCAGTCGCTGCAGCACTGGGAGGACGCCCTCTCCGCCGCGGACGTGCCGTTCGCCCCGGTGCTGTCGATGACCGGATTCGTCGAGCACGAGCAGGTGGAATGGCTCGAACTGGTCGAACGGCAGCAGGACGGGCTGGCGCTGATCCGGCCGCCGTGGCGGTTCGCGGGCGAACGCCCCGATCGGGCGGGCACCGCACCGCGGGTCGGCGCCGACAGCCGCGAAGTCGCCTCGGAGGTGTATTCCGCCGAGCAGATCGACGATCTGGTGCAGGCGGACGTTCTGTTCGTCGAACCCTGAGCCTGATCGCGCCCGGGGCACACATATTCCGTATTCGAACGACGATGGGTGAGTAATCGATGTCTGCCGATGTATCGACCGAAGGGATCGTGGTGGACTCCGTCGACGACGAGTCTGCCGTGCTGGAGAACCTGCTGGCGACACGGTGGAGTTGCCGCGCGTTCGAGCCGCGTGAGGTTCCGCGACCGCTCATCGAGCGCATGTTCACGCTGGCGCAGCGGTCCGCGTCGTGGTGCAACACGCAGCCCTGGCAGGTCATCGTGACCAGCGGTGCGGGAACCGGGCGATTCCGCGACGGTCTCGCGGAGTACGCGCAGCAGCACAGTGCCGCCTTCGAATTCGATCCGCCCGCGGAGTACCGCGGGGTCTACCGTGACCGGCGCCGGGCGAGCGGGTGGCAGCTGTATCAGGCCGTGGGAGTCGAGCGCGGTGACCGTGCCGCGTCCGCACGTCAGTCGTTCGAGAACTTCCGCCTGTTCGGCGCTCCGCACGTCGCGATCATCACGACCGACGCCGAGCAGGGCGTGTACGGCGCGGTGGATTCCGGGCTGTACCTCGGCACCCTCCTGCTCGCGGCCCGGAGCCTGGGGATCGCCACGATCCCGCAGGCCGCCCTGGCGAGCCAGTCTCCCTTCATCCGTGAGCATTTCGGCATCGCGGACGACCGCAAGATTCTGGTGGGGATCTCCTTCGGCTACGCCGAACTCGACCACCCGGCGAACAGCTACCGGACGGCACGCGCGTCGCTCGACGAGGTCGTCAGCTGGCAGGACCGGTAGCGTCGGAGACCCCGCCTATTCGGTTGCCGTGGAGGGTGTATCGGTCGGGGTGTGATCGGTCGCGGCCACGATCGCGAGCAGTCGCAGAGCCTGCTCGGAGGGTGACTGCGGTTCCGCGGTGTACCCGACGAGGGACAATCCGCCCGCACCCGTGATGTCGAAGACGTTGTAGGTCAGCGACAGGTCACCGACGTCCGGATGCCGGAACTGTTTGACACCGTGCCGATGAGCCTTAACGTTGTGGGCGGCCCAGCGGGTGCGGAATTCCTCGCTCCGCGTGGCGAGTTCGCCGACGAGCCCGGTGACGACCGTCGACTGGGGTGAGTGTGCGGCCTCCACCCGCAGCAGGCCACGGCGTCATCGGCCGCGGTGTTCCACTCCGGGAACACGTCGTCGGCGTGCGGGTCGAAGAAGATGAACCGGACGAGGTTCGGCACTCCCGTCGCCCGCGCGAAGACCGGCGCGTACAGCGTGCGGCCGAGGGGTTGGCGGCGACGATGTCGAGGTGCCCGTTCAGCACGACCGCCGGCGAGTCGACCATGCCGTCGATCAGCGCCTGCACACCGTCGGGGATCGTCCGGTCGGCCCGACGCGGCGACCGTGCGGCGCCCGTCGTGGTGCCGGCGGCCCGCACGAGGTCGAACAGGTGCGCCGTTTCTTCCTCTGTCAGTCGCAGTGCTCGGGCGATGGAGTGCAGAACGTCGTCGGAGACTCCGGCGACGTTCCCGCGTTCGATCTGCGTGTAGTACTCGATGCTGACCCCGGCCAACTGCGCGACCTCTTCACGCCGCAGACCCGGCACCCGGCGCCGGGAAGGGTCAGGGTGTCAGCGGCAGCAGCAGGGAGGCGACGACGTCGTCCACCTTGTCGAGGTACAGCACGTCGTGAATCATCGTGTCGACCACCTGCTCGTCCAGCGGATGCACCGAGTACGGCACGCACTTGCGGAACTTGTCGACGAAGTCCTGCTCGCTGAACGGGTTGTTCGGGTGCCCCTTGACGTAGACGTGTTCGGTGGTGATCTTGCGGCCGTCGCGCAGCGTGGTCGTGAGCCGTGCGCCCCAGTCCGACACGGACGGGTCCTCGGCGGCGGAAATCCTGGACATCGGCTCCCGGACGTCCTGACGTTGCCGTGCTTCGTCCGTGTAGGACTGCACGAAGACACTCTTGTCGATCGCGGCGGTCGCGACGGCGTACGGGAGGCTGAACTGACATTCGGGGACCGTGTGCGGGTGCCACTTCACGTCGGTCGGCTCGCACACGGCGCGCCAGCCGGACGTGGAGACGTCGACGTGGACGGTGGCGATGTCGTCGGGGCCGAAGCCGTGCGTGCGCATCTGATCCAGGATGCCGTCGATGGAGGAGTGCGAGAAGTAGCAGGCGCTGTACCCCTTGGTCGTGATGTTCGTCGTCTCCCAGCGCTCACCCAGATCGCGGGTGAGAAGTTCGGGGTCCGTCTCCCAGCGGGCCGTGCGCAGGTATCCGTTGGGTCCGGTCAGCACTTCCCGGCGGGGGCCGGTGATGCCCTTCTCCGCGAGGAGACAGGCGGTGATCGCCGATTGGCAGACGAGGCCGTGGTGCACCCGGACCATCAGGGTGGCCGGTGCGTAGATCGCCATCGTGTGCGGCTGCGTCATGGTGCGGGCGATGCCCTGGGCATTCTCGAGCAGGTCCTGGGAGAAGCCGAGGAGTTTACCGACGGCCGCGACAGCACCGAAGATGTAGTGGCCGCCGCAATCGTGGGACTTCACGGCGGTACTGATGACCTTGTAGGCCGAGCCCACGCGGATCAGTGTCTCCTGCCCGACGACCAGCGCCGTCAGGAACTCCTTCCCCGTGACGTCCGGCCGCAGCCCCGTGGCCGCCAGCAGGCTGGCGACGATGTATTCGCTGATGTGCCCCGCTTCTTCGTGAAGATCGCCGCAGTCCATCGCGCGGGGCATCGGGCCGATCGCCAGTGCCGCCTCGGCAGCGGGGACGCGGCCACCGTAGAACGGCAGGACCGACTGCGGTGCGCCGCCCTTGTCCTTGACCAGATCCACGATCGCCGGAATCCCGTCCATCCCGGAGCCGCCGATCATCACGGCCATGCAGTCCAGCAGGGTGTGCTTGGCATGCCGGACGACCTCGGCGGGGAGATCGTCGTAGTCGGTCTGCACCGCCATCCGGCACAGGGTGCTCATCGGATCTTCCGAGTTCTGGATCGCGAACTTCGTCATGTCGTCCCTCTTCCGCGTCGAGATGTCGCTGTCGGCAACGCAAGTCGGCGTCCCGGTTCATGTCAGAAGGTCGCGCATGTCCCGGCTCGGGGATAGGGGGATTCTCGCCTACCGAGAACACGAGTCCGGTCAGGGCACCTCGGTCGCGTGCCGGATCTGCTGCTTCAGCAGCGCCAACCGCGGGCCGTCGGCGGTGCGCGTGGCGCGGGAGATACCGAGAGCGGTGGCGTGCAGCGCGGGCAGCAGGGTCGACGGCGCGTCGGCGCCGAACGCGGTGGTGACCGACAGCGCGCCGATCGCCGTGCCGTCGTCGGCGAGAATCGGCACCGCGACCGCCGTCGAGTCGGGGGAGATCCAGCGGCGGGCGACGACGTAACCGGTGCGCCGGGTCTCGTTCACGATCCGCAGCAGTTCGGCGCGGTCGACGACGGTGTGCTCGGTGAACCGGGTGATCTTGCCGGTCGCGAGGATGTGTTTCCGCACCTCCGGCGGAGAGAACGCCACCAGCACGATGCCCGGGGACGACGCCAGCGCGGGAAGCCGCACACCCGGCTGAGTCACGTTGGTGACACCCGGTTGCCGCGTCGTCAGTGTTTCCAGGTTGAGGACGTCGTTGCGGTCGAGTACCGACAGCAGCGTGGGGGCCTGCACCGCCGACCGCAGGTCCTCCATGTACGGCAGGGCGACCTCCCGGAGCGTGAGGGCGCTCGACGACCGGGCCACCACCTCCCACAGTCGGGTGCCGATGCGAAGCCTGCGGTCGGGGTCGCGTTCGAGGAATCCCACGTCGACGAGTTCGGCCACGATTCGATGCGCCGACGGCATCGGGATCGCGGTCCTGCGCGCGATCTCCGACGCCGTCAGGGCGCCGCCCGCCCCCTTGAACGCCTCGAGCACCTCGACGACCCGCTCGATCATCGATTCACCGCGAGTGGGCATCGAAACTCCTGGGGCATCGAGCGTGTCTCGACCGACTCGGGGCAGTCCCGACCCTCGTCTTGCGCAGATTGTCACGCGCCATTCGGCGGCACCAAGATGAGCGGCTACGGCGCTCGAAGTAATGGGGCCTTTTCGTCGGCTGGGTGCGCCGGGCTGTCGTGAACAGCTGAATGGTGCGAGAAAGTGGGCGATCAGCCCGCGTTGGCCTCGGCGTCGGTGTCCCACAGCCCGCGCTGCTCAAGTTCGTCGATCAGGTGATCCGCGCCGTCCAGGATGTGCGACTCCATGATCGTCTTCGCCCGCTTGCCTGCGTGCTTCTTCAACGCATCGAGCAGGAGGGGGTGTTCCTCCTGGGTTGTGGTGACGTGACCCTCGATGGTGGCGTAGAAGCGGTTCGGAAGATTCGTGACGACGGAACCGAGGAGGCGGGCGAGGCGCGGTGAGTCCGCGATCAGGTTGATCTTTCGGTGGAACGCGTGCCCGAGGGACGAAATTCGCTCCGTGTCGCCCTGTGCGATGGCGTCATCGTGCTCCTTCAGGATTCCCTCGAGTTCGGCGATCTGCTGCGGAGTGATGTTCTTCGCCGCCCGTGCGGCCAGTTCGGCGGCCAGCTGAGCCTGGGCCCAGAACAGATCACGCACGTCCTGCTTCGTGAACGGGGCCACGACGAAGCCGCGCCGGGGGACCATCTCCACGAAGCCTTCGCTCCGCAGGGCGAGGAGCCCTTCGCGGACGGGTGTCGTGCTGACTCCGACGGCTTCGGCGATCCGCTCGATGCGAAGGAAGTCGCCGGCACGCACCTCGCCGGAGATGATCATCTCGCGCACGTACGTGGCAACTTCCTCGGGCAGTTGCTGTCGTCTTGACCTGTCATTCAGGGGCATCGTCGGTCGCACCTTCCCGGATTCGAAAGACTCGACATAATGTACCATCCGCGCCCGCATGGCCGACCGCGGCCCGGAGTCGCGGCCGGGAATACGCGATTCCCTGGCACGGGCGAGTTCGTATCCCCGCCGCAATTTCTCGCAGCCGGATCGGTCACATTTCGGAGTCGACATAATCTACAACGCATCATATATTGTTCTGAGTGTGATCTGTGTCGCACCGACGGTCGGTGCTTCGAGCGAGAGGGACCTGATGAGCACAACGAACGATGGGACGTCGCGCGTGGGGATGCGCCCGTATCAGATTGCATCCGTGGTCTTCTGCATGTTCCTGAACATGCTGGACGGATATGACGTTCTCGTGATGGGTTTCGCGATGCCGCATCTGCCGGAGGGCTTTGCGACAAATACGGAGAAGGGCTACCTGATCAGCGCCGCCCTCGCCGGGATGGCGGTCGGTGCGATCGGCCTCGCCCGCTTCGCCGATGTCATCGGCAGGCGGCGCATCCTGCTGGTGGGCCTCGCGGCCAACACCCTGGGCCTGACCGCGTCGGCGCTGTCGAACGGTGTCGCGATGCTCTTGGTGACCCGCTTCGCCACCGGCATTGCGATCGGCACGATCAGCGTCGTCCTCTGCCAGGAGGTCGTCCCGCCAAATCGGCGAAGTGTGGCGCTCGGCCTGGTCATGGTCGGCTATCCGCTCGGCACGACGCTCGCGGGCTTCGCGGGCGCCGGGCTCGTGGCACTGGCAGGCGGGGCGTGGCAGGGCATGTTCTGGATCGGCGCCGCGCTGGGGGTTCTGTCGTTCGTGGTGACCGCCGCCTTCCTCCGCGAATCGGACGACTTCCTGGCCCGCAAGGGCACGAAGACGGAACCCGACCAGGCGATCCCCGCGCTGCAGAGCGAGGTCCGTCTGCTCGGCCGCGAACTGCGATCGCGCACACTCCTCCTGACGTTCGGATACTCGATGCTCACCGCCGGGTACTACTTCGTCGGCACGTGGACGCCGCAACTGATCAAGGACGCCAGTGGCGACGCGGGGAGCGGTGCGCTGGCCGGCATCGTGATCAGCTTCGGTGCGGTGGTCGGAGGTTGCCTGTTCGGTGCGTTCGGGTTGCGGTTCCCCGGCGCGCGGATCGCGGTGATCACCTCGGCCGTGTCCGCCGCGGCGATCGCCGGGTTCGCGCTCACGCTGCAGGGACCGTTCGCACTGGCCATGGCCGGGCTTCTCGGCGCAGGCACGTTCGCGGCCATGTCCGGGTTCACGTCCACGTCGACGGCGGTGTACCCGGTGCTCGCGCGCGCCAAGGGCTACGGAGCGATGATGGGCGTGGCCCGCGCGGGTGCGATTCTGTCGCCGATCGTCGCGGGATACGCGCTCAGCGTCATGACCCCGCGCGCGATGTACCTCGCGGTCATCGTCCCTCTCGTGCTCGCGCCCGTCGCGGCGATGGCTCTGACCCGCATCACCCGTACCGCCGTGGTCGGTGAGTCGAGCCGGACGGCCCCGGCTCTCGCCACGACCGAGTAGGTGCAGGACGAAGAAGGGCCGCTCGGGAGTTCCCGAGCGGCCCTTCGTGTGCGCGGGTGATCAGTCGAACAGGATGACGCCGCGGATGTTCTTGCCGTCCTTCAGGTCCCGGTATCCCTGGTTGATCTCGTCGAGCCGGTAGGTGCGCGTGACCATGTCGTCGAGGTTGAGCTGCCCGGCCTTGTACATGTTCAGCAGCCGGTTCACGTCCCACGTGCCGTTCGTCGAGCCGAAGACGCAGCCCTGCAGACGCTTCTGGGAGAGGGTGAGGTCGGCGACCGGGATCGGAAGACCGATCCGGGAGTGTTCGCCGACGGCGGTGACGACGACGGTGCCCGCCTTGCGGACCGAGGCGAGTGCCTGGGCGACGTGCTCGGGTTCGAGTACGCCGACGGTGATGACGAGGGCGTCCGCGCCCTGACCGTCGGTGTACTGCTTGGCGAGTTCGGCGCCCTCCTCGATGGTCGCGACCGCGTCGGTGGCGCCGAACGTCTTGGCGCTGTCCCGCTTGAACGCGACGGGGTCGATGGCGATGACGTGCGAGGCGCCGGCGTGCCGGGCGCCCTGCAGCGCGGCGGAGCCGAGCCCGCCGATGCCCATGACGATGACGGTGTGCCCGGGCGCGACGTTGCCGAGATTGACTGCCGATCCCCAGCCGGTGCTCACACCGCAGCCGACGAGGCAGGCCTTGTCGAGCGGAATGTCCTTGTCGATCTTGACGACCGAGTTGATGGAGACCGTCGTCGTCTCGAGGAACGTCGAGATGCCGCACATCTGCCCCACCGGGGTTCCGTCGGTCGTGCGCACCCGGAACGTCCCGTCCGTCCAGCGCGGGCCTGCGAGGATGCCGGCGGCGAGATTGCACAGGCTCTGCAGGTTGGACGAGCACCAGCGGCAATGGCCACAGGACGGGATCGCGGAGAACACGACGTGGTCGCCGACCTCGATGCCCTTGTAGTTGGGGGACGCCTTCGTCACGATGCCCGCGCCCTCGTGGCCGAGCGCGAACGGGTACATGCCGACCGGGATGTCCCCGGTGACGTGGTGGTCGTCGGAGTGGCACATACCGCTCGCGACGAGCTTGACCTGGACCTCGTCGTCGCGGGGATCTTCCAGTTCGAGGTCGATCACCTCCAGTTCGCCGGGGACCTGCCGGATGACTGCGCCGCGAGTTCTCATGCTTCTCCTTGGGGTTGGTGAATGGGATGTGACTGGTGTCAGTCGGCGAGCCGAGTGACCACGGACTTCGTCTCGAGGTATTCGGCGAGTGCCTCGGCGCCGTTCTCGCGGCCCCAGCCGGACTGCTTGTATCCGCCGACCGGCATTTGCACACCGCCCGCGCGGTGGACGTTGATGCCGATTCGGCTCGCCCGCAGCCGATGAGCGATCGAGTGGGCGCGGGCGACGTCGCGGGTCCAGACGCTGCCCGCGAGGCCGTATTCGGTGTCGTTCGCGGCGTCGACGGCGTCGCCGAGGTCGGCGAATTTCACGACGCCGAGCACCGGACCGAAGATTTCTTCGCGGATCATCGCCATCGACGGGTCGGCGTCGGCCACCACGGTCGGTTCGTAGAAGTAGCCGGTGTCGCCGATTCGGTTGCCGCCGGAAACAACCCGCGCCCCGGCCGCGACACCACTCTCGACGTAACCGTGCACCCTGTCGAGGTGCCGCTGCGAGATGAGCGGCCCGAGGTCGGCGTCCGGGTCGGTGCCGTAGCCGACCTTCAGGTTGCGGCCGAACTCGGCGACCCCGTCGGCCACCTCGTCGGCGACATCCCGATGGACGAACAGCCGGGAGCCGGAGGTGCAGATCTGTCCGGAGTTCCAGAAGATTCCGGTGGCGACGCCGGGGATCACGGTGTCCAGATCGGCGTCCGGCAGCACGATCATCGCCGACTTGCCGCCGAGTTCGAGCGAGACCTTCTTGAGGTTGCCCGTGGCGGCGTGCACGATCTGCCTGCCGACCTGGGTCGACCCGGTGAAACTCACCTTGTCGACGCCGGGGTGCGCGGCGAGCGGGGCGCCGACTCGCGGCCCGAATCCGGTGACGACGTTGACGACGCCGGGCGGCAATCCGGCGTCGAGGAGCAACCGGCCGACGGCGAGCGCGCTGAGCGACGCCTCCTCGGAGGGCTTGAGCACACATGAGCATCCGGCGGCGAGCGCGGGTGCCAGCTTCTGCGCGGTCGCGACGACGGGTGCGTTCCACGGCACGATCAGCGCGGCCACCCCGACCGCTTCCTTGCGGGTGTATCCGTGGAATCGCATGTCGGCAGGGCCGATCTCGACGCTCTTGCCCTCGATCTTGTCGGCCCAGCCGGCGAAGTACCGGAACTGATTGACCGCCTCGCCGACCATCAGGCGCGCCTGGGAGACCGGCATGCCGGCGTCCATACTCTCCAGTGCGGCGAGGTCGTCGGCCCGGCTCTCGAGCAGGTCGGCGATGCGCCACAGGATCAGCGACCGTTGCTGGCCCGACAGCCGCAGCCAGCGCCCGTCGTCGAAGGAGCGGCGAGAGGCGGCCACCGCGGCGTCGACGTCGGCCTCGGTGCCCTCCGCCACCCGGGCCACCTGTTCTCCGGTGCCGGGATCGATCGCGGGGAACGACACACCCTCGGCCGCGGGCACCCAGGAACCGTCGATCAGGAGTCGTTCCGGCTCGATGAGTTCTTTCAGTGCCTGCGCACCCGTGGTCGATGTCATCTGCTACCTCCGACTGGTTTCCACACTGTTAGTACATAGTACAGAATATATAAAAAGGTCGAGGAAGCACGACGTGGCCAGTTCCGGCACCATCACGCATTTGTGGGCGCTCGACGCACCCATGCTGAAGGTCGACAAAAGCATCATGATCCTGGGTGCGGGCGGTGAGCTGGTGTCGCTGCCGTCGCTGCCGTCGCCGTCGTTCCTGATCGAGCACGCGGAGCACGGACTGCTCATCTTCGACACCGGTCTCGCCGGCGCAGGCGATCCCGCGTTCACCTACGGCCCGCTCGCGGAACTGTTCATGATCGATTTCCCCGCCGAGCGTGCCCTCGACCGCCAGCTGGAGTCGCTCGGATTCTCCACCGCCGACGTCGAGCGGGTGGTGATCTCGCATCTGCACTTCGATCACACCGGCGGCCGCGAGCATTTCGCCGGGGCGCAGGGATACCTCGGATCCGGAGAGCTGCGGTACGCGCGCACACCCGACAACCACGTCACGGGCTTCTTCCGGCAGGAAGACCTCGACGCGGCCGATCGGATCGACTGGTGCGAAGTGCCCGCCGGACACGACCACGACGTGTTCGGCGACGGCAGCGTCGTCGTGCTGTCGATGCCCGGACACACGCCGGGTTCGCTCGGACTGAAACTCCGCCTGCCGGACGGCGGCACGCTGGTCCTGTCCGGCGACGTCGCGCACATCCAGGACAACATCAGCTGCTGCGTCGGCATGCCTGCCGACTCCGATACTGTCGGTGCGATCGAATCGCTGAAGAAGCTCAAACTGCTTCGCAGTCAGCCCAACACGACCGTGGTGGTCAATCACGACATCGACGACTGGAACCGCCTCCGCGCCAACGGGCGGCAGGTCGTCTAGGCCCCGGACCTCGTGGTCGCTAGACTCGGGTGGTGGACATCCGGGATGCCGAATACCTGGTCGCCGTTGCCGATCACGGCAGCGTCACCGAGGCTGCCCGCGCGTTGTTCATCGCGCAGCCGTCGCTGTCGCAGGCGATCCGCACTCTCGAACGCGATCTGGGTGTCGAACTGTTCGATCGCGGGGGACGGAAGCTGCGGATCACCCCGGCGGGCGCGTCGTTCGCGCATGCGGCGCGCCAGGTGCTCGCGGACGTCGAGCGGGCGCGGGCCGTCGTGCACGACGTCGCCGAATTGCGGTCCGGCACGCTCACGATCGCGGTTCTCAATTCGCTTGCCGCCGATCCGCTTCCGCGCCTGGTCGGCCGGTTCCACCGGCAGTTTCCGAGGGTGGTCCTGTCCACGGTGTCGGCGGACGGTCCCGACGGCGTCGGCCGCGCTGTCCGGTCGGGGGAGTGCGACCTCGGGCTCACCGAACTGCTCGTCGACCAGCAGGGCCTCGAGTTCCGGACGGTGGGGGATCAGGAGATCGTGCTCGCGCTGCACGCCGATCTGGCGATCGAACTCCCCGATCCGGTGCCCGTCGGCCTGCTCGCCGACATTCCGATGATCGTCGAGATCGGGTCGCGCCCACGACTGCCGGTGAACAACATCGCCGTCGAATGTGCGCATCGCCAGTCGATGTGGGAACTGGTGGTCCAGGGGGCGGGGGCGACGCTGCTCCCGCGGCGCGTCGCCGAGCAGGAACTACCGGGCGTCGTGGTCCGCTCGCTCGCGCCGCCCGAGGTGCGGACCGTCGGGATCGTGCACCGGCCGGATCCGCTTCCGCCTGCCGCGGCGGCGTTCATCACTGCGCTCGACGAGACTCACGGCGCGAGCGTGCCGAGGAACGCCCGGCCGGCGGGCGACAGCCTGGCCTCGTCGTAGATCACCCCGTACGGGGCGGTGATCGGCGGGTCGAGTGGGCAGATTCGTGCTCCGCCCCCGGCGGCCCGTTCCGCAAGGGTGCGTTCCATGAACGACATTCCGACACCCTCGACGACGAACGCGCCGACGGCTTCCCGCTGCTCGACAACGGCCGACAGGGTGGTCCGCCTCCCCGCGGCCTGCAGCGCCTTCTCGATGACGGTGCGCGAAGACGATTCCTTGGGCAGCCCCACCACGGGAATGTCCGGAAGGTCGTCGAGCGGGAACGGATCCCGCCACGTGATCTCGGCGTCGTGCGGAACCACCAGCCAGTATTCGTGGATTCCGAGGACGCGGGTCGTCAATCCTGGTGCGGAAAAAGGAAAATGACTGAAGGCGATCTCGCAGTGCCCGTCCCGGATCAGCGACGCGACGACGTCGACCGGACGCAGGTCGGCGAGCCGGACGACGACACCTGGATACTGCTTGCGGAAGGACCCGATCAGTTCCGTGACAGGGCCTTCCGCGACGTGCGCCGACGCGCAGATGTCGAGGCGGCCGCGCGGCAGACCCGACACGTCGACTAATGAGCTCTCGGCGGCCACCAGGTCGCGCACGATCTGCCGCGCCGGGCCGACGAACGCCTTGCCCGCCGCGCTGAGCACGAGGCCGCGGCCCACGCGGTGGAACAGGTCGACACCGAGGTCACGCTCGAGATTGCGCAGCCCCTTCGACAACGACGGCTTCGTGACGCCCAGGGCCTCGGCCGCGAGCGCGAGGCCGTCGTTGTCGACGGTGGCGAGAAAGTACTCCACGTGACGCGACTCCACCAGTGAAGACTACTGCGTAGAATCGCGCGGGTTGTCAGATGTGACGTCCGCCGGTGACTTCGAGGACGGTGCCCGTCATGTAGCTGGACAGGTCGGACGCGAGGAACAGCGCAACGTTCGCGATCTCCTCGGGCTCGGCGCCCCGGCCCATCGGGACCTCCTTGAGCTTCGCCTCGATGATGTCGGCGCGCAGGGCCCGGATCATGTCGGTGTTCACCACGCCGGGCTGGATCGCGTTGACCCGCACGCCGAGGTGGGCGACCTCCTTCGCGGCGGCCTTGGTCAGGCCCACCATGCCGGCCTTCGCGGCGCTGTAGTTGGTCTGCCCGACCATGCCGACCTTGCCCGAGATCGACGAGATGTTGACGATCGAGCCCTTGCCCGCCTCCCGCATCGCGATCGACGCGATCTGGGTGCCCAGCCACGCGCCCTGCAGGTGCACGTCGATGACGGAGCGGAAATCGGCGAGCGACATCTTGCGCAGCGTCGCGTCGCGGGTGATGCCGGCGTTGTTGACCCACACATCCATCGCGCCGAAACTGTCGATGGCGGTCTTGCCCAGATTCTGCATCTGATCCGGGTCGGTCACGTCGCAGGCCACGGCGACGGCCTGGAAGCCGTCGGCCTCGAGCTTGGCGGCCGCGCCCTTCACGTTGTCGGCATGCATGTCGCCGAGGACGACCGATGCGCCCTCGCTCGCGAACTTCCTGGCCATCTCGAAACCGATGCCCTGGGCTGCGCCTGTGACGACGGCGACCCGTCCCTCGAGAAGTGTCATGTGTGTGTTCCTTCCTCAGTTGTACGAACGTCTTCGGCGTGCGTGTTCAGGCGGTCGCGCAGCGCGGACCGCAGGACCGCACCCCACGGGGACAGAGGCAACTCGTCGACGAACACCACTTCCCGCACCTTCTTGTACGGGGGCACGGCGGCCGCCACGAACTCGATCAGTTCCTCGGCGGTCGGGTGCGCGGCGTCGGCCACCACGTACGCGACCGGCATCTCCCCGATCCCGGGGACGGAGCGGCCGACCACCACGGCGTCGTGAACGCCCCGCCGTGACAGCAGCAACTGTTCGAGTTCCTGCGGATCGACGGTGTAGCCCTTGTAGAGGAGTGCATCCTCGGGTCTGCCAACCATGTCGAATATCGAATTCCATCTCGCCGGGATTTTGTTTGTTCGCGAATATGCCCGAAATGGAAATCCGGGCGGTCGACATCTATTCAAGTGCCTCGGGCCGCCGTGGTCAAAGACGCTGAGGGAAACCGACGGTTGCCTTCTTCCTATGGGTCGTAAATAGCCTCTGCGCTGCAGGTTCGCGTTCGGAGGCCGCGCTTGACAGCGCGGCTCGGTTGCTGGATATTCACCTCATGGCTGAACGCGAAGTGAGTGACGAAGACTTCAAGGACATTCTCGCGCAGACGAGGACCTTTATTCAGAAGGAAGTAATTCCCAGGGAAAATGAAATCGCGGAAAAGGATCTGATTCCGGACGACATTCGCCGTAAGGCGGCGGAGATGGGTCTGTTCGGGTACGCCATCCCGCAGCAGTGGGGCGGGCTCGGGCTCGACCTCACGCAGGACGTGGAAATGGCGATGGAGTTCGGGTACACCAGCCTGGCGTTGCGGTCGATGTTCGGCACCAACAACGGGATCGCCGGCCAGGTGCTGGTGAACTTCGGTACGGACGAGCAGAAGTCGGAATGGCTCGAGCGCATCGCGTCCGGCGACGTGGTCGCCTCGTTCGCGCTGACCGAGCCGGAGGCCGGATCGAACCCGGCGGGCCTGACCACGCGCGCCGTCCTGAAGGACGGCAAGTGGACGATCAACGGCACCAAGCGGTTCATCACCAACGCGCCGCTGGCCGATCTGTTCGTCGTGTTCGCGCGCACCCGTCCCGCCGACGAGACCGGCACCGGCATCGCGGTGTTCCTCGTCCCCGCCGACACCGCCGGTGTCGTGGTCGGGCCGAAGGACAAGAAGATGGGCCAGGAAGGTGCCTGGACGTCCGAGGTGGCGTTCGACGACGTCGTCGTCGCCGAGTCCGCGCTGGTCGGCGGCAGTGAGGAAGCCGGCTACCGCGCAGCCATGACCTCGCTCGCCCGCGGCCGCGTCCACATCGCGGCGCTCGCGGTCGGCAGCGCCCAGCGTGCGCTCGACGAGTCCGTCGCCTTCGCGGCGGTCACGAAGCAGGGCGGCACCCCGATCGGCGACTTCCAGTTGGTGCAGGCCATGCTCGCCGACCAGCAGGTGGGCGTGTCCACGGGCCGCGCGCTGGTCCGGGACGCGGCGCAGAAGTACGTCAGCGGCGAGGACCGCCGGATCTCCCCGTCCGTCGCGAAGCTGTACTGCACAGAGATGGTAGGCAAGGTCGCCGACCTCGCGGTGCAGGTCCACGGCGGAACCGGATACATGAGAGACGTTCCGGTGGAACGGATCTACCGTGAGGTCCGGCTGCTGCGCCTGTACGAGGGCACCAGCGAGATTCAGCGCCTGATCATCGGCGGCGGCCTCGTCCGCGAAGCGAAGAAAGCACTCTGACCCATGTACGACGCAGTGATCTGTGAACCCGTCCGCACCCCTGTCGGCGGATTCGGCGGCATCTACCGCGACGTTCCCGTCACCACCCTGGCGTCGACGGTGCTGAAGGGCCTGCTCGAGCGGACGTCGCTGACGTCCGAGGACATCGACGACGTCATCTTCGGTCAGGGCTACGCCAACGGTGAGGCGGCGGCGATCGGCCGGATCGCTGCGCTCGACGCCGGTCTCGACGTCACGGTTCCCGGCATCCAGCTCGACCGCCGGTGCGGCTCCGGGCTCCAGGCCGTGATCTACGCGGCCATGCAGGTGCAGACCGGGATGAGCGATCTGGTGATCGCGGGCGGCGCCGAGTCGATGAGCCAGACCGAGTTCTACAGCACCGGGATGCGCTGGGGCGTCAAGGGTGCGTCGGTGGAGTTCCACGATCGGCTGGCCAAGCCCCGCACCAACTCCGGCGGCGTCAATTTCCCCGTCGACGGTGGCATGATCGAAACCGCGGAGAACCTCCGCCGCGAGTACTCGATCACCCGCGAGGAGCAGGACGCGTACGCCGCCGAATCCCATGCGCGTGCGATCCGCGCGCAGGACGGCGGTCTGTTCGACGCCGAGACGATCCCGGTGACGGTGCCCGGCAAGCGCGGCAAGGACCCCGTCGTCCACACCGCCGACGAGCACCCGCGCCGCGACGTCACCGTCGAATCGCTGTCGGCGCTGCGGCCCATCCGATCACGCGTCGACCCGGAGGCGACGGTGACCGCGGGCAACGCGTGCGGCCAGAACGACGCTGCCGCGGCCGCGATCGTCACCACCCCCGAGAACGCGGAACGTCTCGGACTGCGCCCGTTCGCCCGGCTCGTCAGCTGGGGCGTCGCCGGAGTGGAGCCGAACCGGATGGGCATCGGCCCGGTTCCGGCCGTGGACAAGGCCCTCACCCGGGCGAAGCTCACCCTGAACGACATCGATCTCCTCGAGATCAACGAGGCGTTCGCGGCTCAGGTGCTGGCGTGCGCGCGGGAGTGGAAGTTCGACGAGTCCGACATGCGGGACCGGTTCAACGTCAACGGATCCGGTATCTCCCTCGGTCACCCCGTCGGCGCCACCGGTGGCCGCATCCTGGCCAACCTGGTCCGCGAACTCGACCGCCGTCAGGCCCGCTACGGCATCGAGACGATGTGCATCGGCGGCGGCCAGGGCATCGCGGCCGTATTCGAGAACGTGAACATCTGACCGTCCCCACCCTGCCCGGTACCGGGCCGACCCGAAGAGAGCTCATGCGCGTATTTCAGAACATCGACGACGTCGAAGCCGCAGTCGGTGAACATCTCGGCCACAGTGACTGGTTCGAGATCACGCAGGACCGCGTGAACGTGTTCGCCGACGCCACCGGCGACCACCAGTGGATCCACGTCGACCCTGAGCGGGCCGCCGAGGGTCCGTTCGGCGCCCCCATCGCCCACGGCTACCTCACGCTGTCGTTGCTGCCGAAGCTCGGGGCCGACCTGATGCGGGTCGAGGGCACCAAGCTGGTGATCAACTACGGACTCAACAAGGTTCGCTTTCCGAAGCCGGTGAAGGTGGGAGCGTCGATCCGGGTCGGCGGTGAGATCGCGGCGTTCGAGCACACGAAGCAGGGCGCGCAGGTCGTCGTCAAGTACACCATCGAGATCAAGGGCGAGGACAAGCCGGCGTGCGTCGCCGAGACCGTCCGCGTCCTGGTCGCCTGAAACGAGGAACAACATGCGAAGAGCAGCACTGGTAGCCCCCGTCCGCACCGCCGTCGGCCGCTTCGGCGGCGGACTGCGCGACGTACCCGCGGAGAGCCTTGCGGCGGCCGTCATCAAGGAGACCGTCGCACGGTCGGGCATCGACCCCGAACTCATCGAGGACGTCGCGATGGGGCAGTCGTACGCCAACTCCGAGGCCCCGTGCATCGGACGGTGGGCCGCACTCGAAGCGGGACTGCCGATTTCCGTCGCCGGACTGCAGACCGACCGCCGCTGCGGCACCGGACTGCAGGCCCTCGTGACCGCGTCGATGATGGTGCAGACCGGCGCCGCGGACGTCGTCCTCGCCGGCGGTGTCGAGTCGATGAGCAACATCGAGCACTACACGACCGGGGCCCGCTGGGGCACCCGCGCCGGATCGCTGAACCTCTACGACCGCCTCGACCGCGGCCGGGAGCGCTCCCAGCCGGAGTGGCGGTTCGGGAAGATCAGCGGAATGATCGAGACCGCCGAGAACGTCGCGACACGGTGCGGCATCGGCCGCGAGGAATCCGACGCGTTCGCCGCCGACAGTCACGCGAAGGCCCATGCCGCTTGGGAGGCAGGCAAGTTCGACGACGAGGTGATCGAAGTGAAGATCACCGACCGCAAGGGCAACGTCTCCGTGGTGGCGCGTGACGAGGGCATCCGCCCGGACACCACCGCCGAGTCGCTGGCGCGGCTGCGCAGTGTCGTCAAGGACGGTGTCGTCACCGCGGGCAACGCGAGTCAGCAGAACGACGCGGCGGCGTCGATGCTCGTCGTCGCCGAGGACAAACTCGACGAACTCGGGCTCGAGCCGATGGGTTTCCTCACCGGGTGGGCCGCCGCCGGCTGTGAACCGGGACTGATGGGTCTCGGCCCGGTCGCGGCCGCGTCGAAGCTGTTCCGCCGCACCGGTGCGAGCTTCGACGACTTCACGCTGATCGAGCTGAACGAGGCATTCGCCTGCCAGGTGCTCGGGGTCCTGAAGGAATGGGGATTCGAAGACCGGGACCGCCTCAACGTCAACGGGTCCGGCATCTCGCTCGGACACCCGATCGGCGCCACGGGCGCACGGATGACGACCACCGCGCTGCACGAGTTGAAACGGCGGGGCGGCGGCAAGGCGCTCGTCACCATGTGCATCGGCGGTGGGCAGGGAATGGCCGCCGTCGTCGAGGGTGTCTAACCCCTACCGAGTTGGGCGTCCGCCGGCTCCGATGCCGGGGCCGGCGGACGCGACATCACGTTGTTGACGAGCAGCGCCGCGAAGACCACCGCGCACCCGATGGCGCCGACAGCGAGAGCGGTCTTGATCCCACCCTCGGTGGGGTGCAGGTCCGGTGCCAGGTTCGCGGCGAGCACCGCACCCGCGACGGCGCTGCCGAACGAACCGCCCACGGTGCGCAGCACCTGGTTGAAGCTTGCGGCACTGCCGAGTTCGGTGTCCGCGACACTGCGGGCGATCAGGGCGGGCATCGCCGCGTACGTCATACCCATTCCCATGCCGAACCCGAACATGCCGATGAGGATTTCCCACAGTTCGTCGTGCGCGAACCACAGGAGCACGCTCGAGGCCGTCACGAGTCCCGCCCCGGAGAGCAGCAGCGTCCGCATGCGTACCCGCTGCGAGAGCGCGCGCACGAGTCGGTTCGCGCTGAAACTCGCCACCGACAGCGGAAGCATCACGAATCCGGCCCAGAACAGCGGCAGCGCGATGCCGTACCCGGTGGAGGCGGGCGCCTGCGCGATGAGGCTGCCGATCGAGAGTCCGATGTACATCGTGGCGCCGAGACCGATCGCGGTGCTGTTCGCGACCAGTACGTCGCCGTTGCGCAGCACCCGCAGGTTGATCAGCGGATTCGGGGTGCGCAGTTCCACGACGCACCACAGCGTCAGCAGTATCGCCGCGGCGGCGAAGAATCCGATGGTCCACGGGGAGGTCCATCCCCACCGCGATCCCTCGCTGACGCCGACGAGCAGTGACGCGAGACCCGTTCCGACCAGCAGAGCGCCGGGGACGTCGAGAGTGCACCGAGGTGCCCGCTCGTCCGGTCCCGCGGGAATCACCCGCCAGACGACGACGATGGTGGTGATCAGGAACAGAGCCGCGAACCAGAAGGCGAAGCGGAACCCGAGAAGGTCGGCGAGGATGCCGGTCAGGGGGTATCCGAGCCCGAGGCCGGTGGTCACCGTCACCGACAGGCTGGAGATGCCGACGCGGGCCTGGCTGTCGGGGAGGTAGCGGCGGGCGAGCGCGATCGTCACCGGAACGATCCCGTATGTGAGTCCCTGCAGAGCGCGTCCGATCAGGAAGACGGTGAAGTTGGGAGCGGACGCGGCGATGATCGAGCCGGCGAGGATCGTCGCGAGGGAGCACAGGAGCAGGCGCTTCTTGTGGGGTCCGTCGCTCAGCCGGCCCATGATCGGCGTGGCGATCGCCCCGACCAGGAGGTTGACCGTGAGCATCCACTGTCCCGTGCTCACCTCGACGTGCATGTCCTGGGAGATCGTGGGCACCAGCAGCATGCCGAGGGAACTGACGACCGCGGTGGTCAGGGCGGCATAGGCGAGGGCGGGCAGTAACCGGGGGTGTGTCGCGGCTTCAGTCGGTGGATGCATCGTCCACCAACTTGCGCAGAATCGGGACCAGGGAGTCCAGAGTCGCTTTCTCTTCCGCCGTCAACCGCTCCGCGATGGCGTGTTCCAGCCACTCGAGGCCCTTCGACCGCTCTTGTGTCAGCCTCTCGCGACCGGCATCGGTGAGTTCGATCCAGATCCGGCGCCGGTCTTGCTCGTCGGGGGTGCGCGCCACCAGGCCGAGACCTTCGAGTTCACGCACGGCCGTGGCGATCGCTTGTGGCGTGATCTTCTCGGCCGACGCGAGCGTCGAGGCCGACGTCCGTCCGTGCTTCGACAGATACGCGAGCACACCTATCTTGCCGACGGAGATCGTCCTGCCCGCGGTGAGCTGTCGCCAGATCGGGCGCAACGCTTCCCGCAGAACCTGCGCGGTGGCCTGTTCGGTGATCATGAGCAAAGCGTACAACCCAATTGATCAATTTAGTTGTCTAAATGGGGAGGCTCACACCACCCACCGCACGATCGCCCGCAGCGGACAGTGTCAGCGATATCCTCGAGAGCACGCCATCGAGAGGTGAGTCCACGGTTGTCCGGCCGGGCGGACGAGGCGATCGAATGCCACGAGCGTGACCGACGAAGCGGGAAACCCAGGTCGCCGGCCAGATTGCCGAAGGCCGGCCACCTCCCGGAATGAGCGAATTTGTCTGTCGCCAAACGGTTTCCGATGAGGCCTCAGCTTCGTCGCCGGAAGTCGGTGAGGATGCGGTCGCGCAAGGCCGGGTCCAGTTCCTCGATCGACAGTTCGCCGAGGGTGTGCACCGTCTGTTTCATCTGGTCGACGTAGTGGGCGCAGCCGCCGCATTCGCCCACGTGCGTCTCGAACCTGGCCTTGGCCTTGGCCTGCGCCGCGAACGCATCCTCGAGGTAGACGGTGACGAGTTCGACGAGTTCCTGACAGTCCATCGTTCGTTGCGATTCCTTCACGGGGGTGCCTCCTGAGTCCCGCCGACCCAGCGTCTGCGGCTATTGACACAGTGTCGGGAAGCGTCCGGATCGTTACACGGGACGGTGGCGAGAGCCGGTGGGCGTACGGTCGAGGTCATGACCGAGGACAACCAGGTTGCGCCGTGGGACGACATCTACCGAGGCAATGCGAAGGAATTTTCGGGACCGGTGCCGTGGAACATCGGTGAGCCGCAGCCCGAGATCGCCGCCCTGATCGCGGAAGGCAAATTCCGCAGCGACGTGCTGGACGCGGGGTGCGGGCACGCCGAAACGTCCCTGCAGCTGGCGGCGCAGGGGTACACGGTGGTGGGTCTGGACGTGTCGCCGACAGCCATCGCGGCAGCTCAGGCGGCAGCGGCCGCTCGCGGCCTGACGACGGCCACGTATCAGGTGGCGGATATCAGCTCGTTCACGGGTTTCGACGGCCGATTCGCCACGATCGTGGACAGCACCCTCTTCCATTCGCTGCCCGTGGACCGGCGGCGCGACTATCTGCAGGCCGTGGCCCGGGCGGCCGCACCCGGCGCGTCCTATTACATCTTGGTGTTCGCGAAGGGCGCCTTCCCCGAGGGGCAGGGACCGAACCCGGTGACCGACGACGAGCTACGGGAGGCCGTCGCCGAGTATTGGATCATCGACGATCTCCGCCCGGCGTTCATTCACGCGCTGCTCGGCCCGGAGGAGGCCGCGAACTGGCAGCGCGACGACAAAGGCCGGGCCATGCTGCCGGCGTGGCTGCTGTCGGCGCACCGCGACTGAGGCACCGAGCGGGACTGCCTCACGATGGGGGACCGGCGCCTGTCGCGAGGGTGAGTGCAGCCCATGCCGCTGCGACCCCCGCAGCGACCTCGCACGTCTAGTCTTGCTGCATGACCTGGGCGGTGCGGGACGGCGACGAGGACGAATTCGCGTACGTGTTCACCGGCGAACTCGCTCAGCGTGTGGTGGACGAGGTGAGCCCTCGCCTCGACTACAACATCAATCTGATGGACCGCAATGGTCGAATCATCGGGTCGGTCGACGGGACGCGTATCGGTACCGTGCACGCCGGTGCACTCCAGGCCATCCGGGACGGCCGGCGAGTCCTCGTGGACGCCGACGAAGAATCTCCGGACGTCAGGGCCGGGATCAACATTCCCCTGACGCTCGACGGGCGGATCGTGGGGGCCGTCGGGGTCACGGGCGACCCCGACGAGGTCGAATCGGTGTGCAACGTCCTCGCACTCACCGTGGAACTGCTGTTACGGAACGAACGGCACCGGGACAGTTCACGGTGGCGGGAAGCGGCCGTGCGTGAACTGCTCCTCGGCCTGGTGAACGGAACCGTCACCGAGAACGGCCTGCTGGAAGCGTTGCGCCACATCGGTTCACCGATGGCCCCGCCGTGGAACATCGCGGCGGTCGTCCCCGCTGCGGGCGGTGGATCGTGGTCCCTTCCCTCATCCACGTCGGTGGCCCTGCTTCGGCGGGTCCAGGGGATTTCCGGTGTGGTTGCGGCCGAATTGCGGGGCGCGGTGTGGGTGCTGAGTGGTTCGGTGACAGACCGCACCCTCGCCACGACCCGGCAGCGGCTGCGCACCGGCGACGTCCGTCTCGTCACCGGCAGACATGCCGCTTCGTCTCGTGAATTGTCGGTGGACGCTGCCCGGCTGGGCCTTCTCCTGGCCCGGGCGCACCTGCTGCCCGCAGGGGAGGTGACAGAACTCTCCGCGCTGGTGCCCGAAACCGCTGTCGCGCAGCAGTCCCGGGAGATTTCCCACGACACCGTGGAGCGCGTCCTCACGCCGCTGTCCGCGACGCTGCGTGAGACCGCTCGCGCCTTCCTCGACCACGATCTGTCGATCGCGGCGACGGCGACCGCCCTCGAGGTACACCGCAACACGCTGGTCCAGCGACTCGATCGGATCCAGCACGTGACCGGACTGAACCTGCGCACTTTCGACCACGCCGTCGCCATGCGGCTGGCACTCCTCGCGGCCGCGGCGCTGGAGGATCCGTACAACGGAGCGTGAAGCGCTGCCGAGTGCGTATGGCAATGTGCACATATATGCCAGCCCGAATTGGGTGTAAATCTGTGCGGAATGTACATATCATCCTGGGTGTGGGAGACCTACGCTCTAGTCATGCGAAAGCGCACACCTACCGTTGTCCTCGCCCCCGACTCGTTCAAGGGGAGCCTCTCCGCCGTTGACGTCGCAGCCGCGATGGCCGCCGGTGTCCGGGTGGCGCTCGGCGCCGACGTCCGGATCGTGCAGTGCCCCCTTGCGGACGGCGGCGAGGGCACGCTGCAGACGTTCCTCTCGGCGGGCAATGCCGAGCCGCGGGTGATCCATGCGCACGATGCCCTCGGACGCGAACGGACCGCCCGCTACGGACTGTCGAACGACGGCAGGGTCGCGATCATCGAGGCCGCGGAAGCGAACGGTCTGCCGCACGTGGCGGACGTTCCACCGGCACCGTTGCGGGCGGATACCTTCGGCGTCGGCGAAATCGCCGTGAGCGCACTGGAAGACGGCGTCGACGAGATCCTTCTGTGCATCGGCGGCAGCGCAACCACCGACGGCGGCACCGGGATGCTCCGCGCACTCGGTGTCCGATTCCTCGACGCAGACGGTCGCGACGTGGCACCCGGCGGTGCGGGGCTCGGTGACATCGCTGCCGTCGACGAGTCGCAGCTGCACCCCCGGGCGCGGTCGGTGCGCTGGCGCGTCGCGACCGACGTCGACAATCCTCTGTGCGGGGAGAACGGGGCTGCCGCGGTTTTCGGGCCGCAGAAGGGTGCGACGGCGGACCAGGTCCGCCAATTGGATTCCGGGCTCAAACAGTTGGCGATCGCTCTCCGCACTGCGTACGGGGCCGACGTTCTGACCCTGCGCGGAGCGGGAGCGGCCGGCGGCATGGCGGCCTGCCTGAGCGCGATCCTCGGCGCGGAGCTGGTGCCCGGGAGCGACCTCGTCTCGGAGACGGTGGGACTGCGGTCCCTGTGCGCCGACGCAGACCTGGTGATCACGGGGGAGGGGGCGTTCGACGCGCAGTCGCTGCAGGGGAAGGTGGTGCAGGGCGTCGTGCGTCAGACGCCGCCGGAGTGCCCCGTGGTCGTGATCGCCGGTACGGTTCGCTTGTCCGCAGCCGAGATTCGCGCTGCCCGGATCTCGGCGGCGTTCTCCATCGCCCGTGGACCGGCGGAACTCCACGAATTGCTCGACAACACCGCCGAACTCCTTCGGGAGGCAACCGCTCAGGTCGTCGGACTGATCGACAGTCAGTGGAGCCGCCCCGCGTCGACGCCGACGCATTCGCGGGCGACCGCGGATTGCCCGTCGTGATGAACCTGTCGAGTCACACAACCACTCTCAACTCAGCCGCGAGGAGTCCCATGCCCACCATCGATCTCGAACGGTCCGCGATACCCACCGCACAGTCCGGTCTGCTCAGCACGTCCCGGCGCACGAAGATCGTATGCACACTTGGACCTGCTACCGCCACCGGTGACCGTATTCGCGAGCTCGTCGAAAGCGGTATGGACGTGGCGCGGCTGAATTTCAGCCACGGCGAGCACGCCGACCACGAGGAGAACTACAAACGCGTGAGGGCGGCCTCGGACGCGACGGGTAAGGCGGTCGGTGTCCTGGCCGATCTGCAGGGCCCGAAGATCCGGTTGGGCCGGTTCGCGGAGGGGCGCACCACGTGGGTCAACGGTGAGGAGGTGCGGATCACCGTCGACGAGTGCGAGGGCACCCACGACCGGGTCTCGACCACGTACAAGCAGTTGGCGGAGGACGCCAAGCCGGGTGACCGGCTGCTGGTGGACGACGGCAAGGTCGGTCTCGTCGTCTCCGGTGTCGAGGGCAACGACGTGATCTGCCGGGTCACCGAGGGCGGCCCGGTCAGCAATAACAAGGGTGTGTCGCTGCCGGGGATGAACGTGTCGGTTCCGGCGTTGTCGGAGAAGGACATCGCCGATCTGGAGTTCGCGCTCGGGTTGGGCGTCGACTTCATCGCGTTGTCGTTCGTGCGGTCGCCGGCGGATGTGGAGTTGGTGCACGCGGTGATGGACCGGGTGGGGCGGCGGATCCCGGTGATCGCGAAGCTGGAGAAGCCGGAGGCGATCGACAACCTCGAGGCGATCGTGCTGGCGTTCGACGCGGTGATGGTCGCGCGTGGTGATCTGGGGGTGGAGTTGCCGCTCGAGCAGGTGCCGCTGGTGCAGAAGCGGGCGATTCAGATCGCGCGGGAGAACGCGAAGCCGGTGATCGTGGCGACGCAGATGCTGGAGTCGATGATCGAGAACTCGCGGCCGACCCGCGCGGAGGCGTCGGATGTGGCGAACGCGGTCCTCGACGGTGCGGACGCGGTGATGCTCTCCGGTGAGACGTCGGTGGGTAAGTACGTGATGGAGACGGTGCGGACGATGGCGCGGATCGTGGAGGCGGTGGAGAACGAGTCCACGCAGGTGCCGCCGTTGACGCATGTGCCGCGCACCAAGCGGGGTGTGATTTCGTACGCGGCCCGTGATATCGGGGAGCGGTTGGATGCGAAGGCGTTGGTGGCGTTCACGCAGTCCGGGGACACGGTGCGGCGGTTGGCGCGGTTGCATACGCCGTTGCCGTTGCTGGCGTTCACACCGTTGCCGGAGGTGCGCAGCCAGTTGTCGTTGACGTGGGGGACGGAGACGTTCATCGTCGATCCGGTGGACAGTACGGATGCGATGGTGCGGCAGGTCGACAATGCGTTGCTGGGGTTGGGTCGGTATCAGAAGGGTGAGTTGGTGGTGATCGTGGCGGGGTCGCCGCCCGGCACCGTAGGCTCGACCAACCTGATCCACGTCCACAGAATCGGCGAGGACGACCACTAGGCGTCGGAGGCGAATACGACCACCAGGCCTCGGAAACGACTGTCCCATGCCATCTTTGACACTCACCGTTCGTCTGCTGACACCGCACTCCGATCTCTGGGACTGGCAGACCCGTGCACTGTGCCGCACCACCCGGTCGGACCTCTTCTTCGGGCCGGACAGCGAAAGCAGGGCAACGCGAATTCGCCGGGAGAGGCAGGCGCAGGAACTCTGCCGGGGTTGCCCGGTCCGACACGAATGCCGACGCCACGCACTCGACGTCGGCGAACCCTACGGCGTCTGGGGAGGGCTGACCGAATCGGATCGGCGATTCGGTCAGGATCGGCCCCAACTGAATCCACAGTCAAACCGTAAGCCGGCCAGGAGTCTTCGCATCTCGCCGCGACACCCCCGCCCCGGAAGGCAGTGACAGCCCCACGGACTACAGGTCAGAGTCCGACGGCGGTCTCGAGGAGGTCGAGTTCGGCGTCGAGGTGGTCGAGCATCGGGTGCAGATCCGGGACGGTGCGGCGGCAGCCGGTCAGGCCGAAGACGATCTGGTCGTCGCTGCTGGTGCAGGTGATGTTGAGTGCCTGCCCGGTGGTGGGGATCGACAGCGGGTAGAGGGATTCGAGGCGGGCGCCGTTCCAGTACAACGGGGTTCGGGGTCCGGCGACGTTGGAGATGACGACGTTGAACGGCGGACGGAGCGGCCCCCGTCGGCCGAGGAACATCTCGACTCCGAGCGGGGCGGCGCCGAGGGCGCTCATCGCGAGCACCTGGGCGGGGCTCATCGCCTGCAGCGCGGCCTTGCCCTCGTTCATGCAGTTGCGCACCGTCTCGAGGCGGTGCGCGGGGTCGGGGAGGTGGGTGGCCAGGTTGCACATGAGCACTCCCACCCGGTTGCCTCCGGGCGCGCGGTCACCGGTTCCGGTCTCCGGTGCGCGCAGCGACACGGGGACCATCGCGATCAGCGGGTTGTCCGGCAACGCGTCGCGGGTGTGCAGGTAGGCCCGCAGGGTGCCTGCGCACATCGTCAGCACGATGTCGTTGATGGTCGCGTCGGCGTGCTTGGCCAGCAGCCGGATCCGTTCGATGGGGAACGACCGGGCGGCGACGTGACGGGCCCCGCTGATCGGCACGTTGAACAGGGTGTGCGGCGCAGTGAGCGACAACGCCCCACCCTTGCCGTGCAAGGCGCGGTCCACGGTGCCCATCGCCGCGGGCAGCAGTCCGGCCACCTCGCCGGCCGCGGCGCGGGCCGCGTCCCACGCCATGGCCGGAAGCGCGGAGCCGGGACCGGTCGTGACGACCGTGCCCGCGTCCGGCACGGCCGCCAGCGGGGTCCGGGGTTGCCAGGGGTGGGCATGTTCCGGCGGTGCGGGTCCTCGCTCATGCTGTCGCGGAGCAACCTCATCGCGGACGCTCCGTCGGCGAGGGCGTGGTGGATCTTGGTGTAGATCGCGTAGCGGCCGTCGGCGAGGCCCTCGATCAGGTGCATCTCCCACAACGGCCGGCTGCGGTCGAGCAGCGTGCCGTGGAGCCGTGACACCAGGGTCATCAGTTCGGCCATTCCGCCCGGCTGCGGCAGGGCGTCGCGGCGCACGTGATGTTCCAGATCGACCTCGTCGTGCGGAAGAGTGTCCCAGCCCCACTGGCCGAGCGACGTCACCGAGCGGCGGGCCCGCTTACGGAAGGGCGCCGCCACCTGATCGCCGATCAGCGCCGCATCGAACATCGCTCGCACGTCGGCCGCCGACGATCCCTCGGGTGGGGTGAACACCGCCAGGCCGCCGACGTGCATCGGATGCTCGCGGGACTCGCCGAGCAGAAACAGTGAGTCGGTCGGCGCCATCGGGAACAGCATGTGGTGTCCTTACCGTTCCCGAAACGGGATCTGCCTGCGCGGATCCGTTCCCCCCGGAACTGTCGTTCATGTCGATATTGCCGTGTGTAAAAGTAACGTTTAGGTGTGGTTCATGTCACAAACCGGTCTCGCTGTTTTAGTTCTACAGCACAGTCACCGTTTCCGCCACACACACGAAACGGACACCTGCGATCAGACGCCCGTGTACACGGTCTTTCCCCACGTGTAGAAGTCCACGGCGCTGCGGCCCTGCTCCCGGAACGTGTTCGTGGACGAGTCCTTCACCCCGCCGAACGGCACGTTCAGATCCAGCCCGGCCGTCGGGCGGTTGATCTTGACGACGCCGGCCTGGGCCCGGGCGGCGAAGTCCGTCGAGCGCGCCAGGCTGTCGGTGCATATGCCCGCGGTGAGTCCGTAGCGGGAGTCGTTGACGGCGGCGAGCCCGGCCTCGTAGTCGGCGACCTCCAGCACGGCGACGACCGGCCCGAAGATCTCGTCCGTGACCGCCGGATCGTCGAGCGGCAGATCCGTGAGCACGGTGGCCGGGAAGAAGAACCCGGCGGACGGGTCGCCGGCGTAGTCGCCGTGCCGCAGGGTCGCGCCGCGTTCGACCGCGGAGCGCACCGCCGCCCGGTTCTGCTCGAACTGCGCGCGGCTCACCACCGCGCCCATGCGGGTCGAGTCGACCGAGCCGTCACCCGGAACGTACCGCGCGGCCTCCTCGACCAGCGCGTCGACGAACGCATCGCGGATCCCGGGGGTCACGTACACGCGGGACGTCGCCGTGCAGGCCTGCCCGGTGAGCCCGAACGCGCCCGCGGCCACTACCTGTGCGGCGTTCCGGGCGTCGTCGAGCACCAGCACCGCGTTCTTGCCGCCCATCTCCAGCTGGACCCGGGCCCGGCGCGAGTTCAGGATGTCCTGCAGCCCCAACCCGACGGTGGTGGAGCCGGTGAACGACAGCCCGGCGACGCGGGGGTCGCGGGCCAGCGCGTCGCCGACCACCCGTCCCTTGCCGTGGACCACGTTGAAGACCCCGGCGGGGAGCCCGGCGTCGTGGAGGGCGCGGGCGAGGTGGGTGGCCGACAGGGGCGTGAGTTCGGCCGGCTTGAGCACCACGGTGTTGCCCGAGATCAGCGCGGGTGCCGTCTTCCACGCCGGGATGGCGATGGGAAAGTTCCACGGCGTGATGAGCCCGAACACGCCGAGAGGCTCGCGGCGGGTGGTGACGCTGGTTCCGGGCAGCCCGCTGGGAAGCACCTCGCCGGTGGCCGCCCATCCGAGGGACCCGAAGAACCGCAGCACGTCCACGGCGCGCGTGACTTCGCCGCGGGCCTCGGCGAGTGTCTTGCCTTCTTCCCGGACGAGGTCCGCGGCGACGGCGGAGCCCCGTTCCTGCAACAGGTTTGCCGCCGCGATGAGGATGGCGCCTCGGGCCGGTGCGGGGAGCGCGGCCCAGGCCGGCTGGGCAGCGTCCGCGGCGGTGACGGCGGCGTCCACCTCGGCGGTACCGCCACTCGGCGAGTAGGCGGCGAGCTCGTGAGGGCGGGCCGGATTCCAGCGCGCGGTGTCGGCGCCGCCCAGCCATGCGCCGTTCACGAGGTGCTGTGCGGTCGGGACGTCGCTGCGGAAGTGTGAGCCGAAAGGCTCGGTGACGGTCGTGGTCATGGTGTCTCCTCGAATAGTGGAGGTCTGGTGTCTAGAGGCTGCGGATCAGGCCGCCGTCGCAGCGGAGTGCGACGCCGGTGATGTACGACGCCGGGGCGCTGCACAGGAACGCCGCAGCGGCGCCGAATTCGTCGGGGTCGCCGTAGCGGCGGGCCGGGATCGTCTTGCGCGATTCGATTTCGATGTCGGTGACGGTGACACCCCGGCGCTTGGCGGCGGCCGCGTCCAGTTCGGCCACCCGGTCGGTGGCGATCCGACCCGGCAGCAGCAGGTTGACGGTGACGCAGTCGAGGGCGACCTCGGCGGCGAGCGTCTTGAGGTACCCCGCCAGGGCCGCGCGACCGGTGTTGGACATCGCCAGATTGGGCAGGGGCGCAGCAACTCCGGACGAGCCGATGGCCAGAATCCGGCCCCAGCGACGCTCCCGCATGCCGGGGAGGACGGTCGAGACGAGTGCGTGGTGCGGGCGGAGCAGGATGTCGAACGCCGCCGCGAGATCGTCCGCGCCCAGAGTCGCCGCCGCGCCCGGTCTGGGCCCGGGTCCGTTGAGCACCACGATGTCGACCGGCCCCAGCTCCGCCTCGGTGCGTTCGACGGCTGTTGCCGTGCCGTCCGGGGTGCTCAGGTCGGCCTCGATCGCGATGGCACCGCCCATCGACGACGCGATCTCCTCAGCCCGCTCGCGCCGCCGTCCGGTGATCGCCACACGTGCGCCCTCGGCCGCGAGGGCCCGGGCGACGGCGAGGCCGAGGCCGCCGGTGGACGCGGCGACGAGTGCGGTCTTGCCGCGGATTCCGAGATCCATCAGATCCTCCCGGCGGTGAGTGCGTCGAGGGCCTGCGCGGCCTCGGCGAGATGCGTTGTCAGACTGCCGCGGAGCACCTCCGGGAACGGTGCGGCCGGGGCGCGCACCGCGGAGTCCCGGATCAGTCCGCGCTGCAGCAACAACTCCTTGCGGACGGCGAGCGCGATCTTCGCCTGCTGCTCGAAGTTGACGAGGGGCAGGAACGGTTGCAGGACTTCGCGTGCGGCCTCGTATCCGCCCGTCTGCCAGGCCCGGACACAGGCCACCAGCGCTTCGGGATAGGAGAATCCGGTCATGGCGCCTGCGGCGCCAGAGTTCAGTTCGTCCAGCAGGCCCTGCCCGCCAAGTCCGCCGAAGACCGAGACATCCACGGCGGCGGTGAGTTCGGCGACGGCCACGGACGTCGGCGGTGACTCCGCCTTGACGGCCGAGACGAACTCGCAACGCCGTACGACTGTGGCCAGCGCGGCGGTGCCGATGGCTACGCCGCTGGTCGCGGGATAGTCCTGCAGCACAATCGCGGCGCCGGTCACCCGGTGCACGGCTTGCAGATGGTCGGTGACGACGTCGGCGACGGCCGAGTTGGCCTGCACCATGAACGCCCGGATCCGCTCGCCCGCCGCGGCCCGGGCGACACGGATCTCGTCGACGACCGGTCGCGTGGTGAGGGCGGTGACACCCACCACCAGAGGGAGATCGGAAGCCTCGGTGACGGTTTCGAGGACGAGGGCTCGTTCGTCCGTGGACAGTGCCGCGGCTTCACCGAACACCCCGAGCACCGTCAATCCGACGGCGCCGATCCTCTCGTAGTGCTCCACCAGATTCGCGAGGCTGTCGGTGTCGACATCCTGGGTGCTGCCGATGAACGGTGTGGCGACCACGCCCCACACCCCGTGTTCCAATGATTCGCGCATGGTTCTTCCTTTCCGTTCGAGCTACGCGCCGGACCACACGGGCGCGCGCTTTTCCTGGAACGCCAGCACGCCCTCGGCGGAGTCCTTGCTGTCCAAGGCGTCCATGAGTGCCGGAAGTCGCAGTCCCCGAGCCTCGGCGGAGGTGAGATGGGCGGTGCGCGTGACCATCTGCTTGACGGCCCGCAGTGAGGTGGGCGCACACGCCCGGATCTGGTCGAGCCAGCGATCCACGGCGGCGTCCAGCTCCTCGGCCGGGACCACCTCGTTGACGAGACCCATCGCCTGCATCTCGGCGGCGTCGGCCTTGCGTCCGGTCAGCAGCATGCCCATGGCCTGGGTGTAGGGAACCCGGCGCACCAACTGATGGATGCCGCCGTCGAGCGCCAGACGCCCGACCCGCGGCTCCGTCAGACCGAACCGAGCGGTGTCGGCGGCCACGACGATGTCCGCGCCCAGAACGATTTCCATGCCACCGCCCAGTGCGTAGCCGTTCACCTTCGCGATCACCGGAACATCGAGGGTGGTGCGCAGACTCAGTCCGCCGAAGCCGTTGGCGTCCAGCTCGGCCCAGTACTCCAGTCCGGTCTTGTCCACCGCGGCGGCCGTCATGTCCGCCCCGGTGCAGAAGGCCTTCGGGCCCGCGCCGGTGACGACGACCGCGCGAATGCGGTTGTCCCGCTCCAGCTGTTCCCAGATGCCGTTCAGGCGTGCCGTGGTGGGGCCGTCGACGGCATTCAGCACGTGCGGACGATTGATCGTCACGGTGGCCACACCGTCGTCGACGGTGAGGATGACGTCGTCGGTGTGCCCGGTCACGCGAGGACCCCCAGCGCCACGAGACGCGCGATCACGTCGTCGTCGAATCCGTGTTCCCGCAACACCTCGGCGTTGTGTTCGCCGAGGCGGGGGGCGCTGTGCCGGATGGACGGTGGGGTCGCCGAGAGCCGGATGGGGGCGTTCAGCATCTTCACCGTGCCGACGGTGGGATGTTCGGCTTCCACGATCATGCCATTGACGCGGGTCTGCTCGTCGGCCAGCGTCTGCTCGAGCGTGTTCACCGGGGCGTTCAGCAGACCCTCCTCTTCGAGTCTCGCCGTCCAGTACTCCGTGGTGTTTTTTGCGAAGTGTTCCCGGAAGATCGCCTGCAATGCCGGTTTGTTGTCGAATTGGAGTTCCTTCGTGGAGAACTCCGGTCGGAGCGTGAGGTCCTCGTCCAGGCCGAGCGCGCGGGAAATGTGCAGGAGCGGGTCGGCCGTGAATCCGCCGACCATGCAGACGGCGCCGTCCATGGTGGGGAAGACGCCGGTGAAGGGCATTGCGCCCCAATTGACCTCGTAGCCGCGGTTGAGCTGCATGCACGCCTCCTGCATCTGCATGTGCAGCATGGAGTCGTACATGGTCACTTCCACCTTCTGCCCGGTGCCGTACTGCTCGCGGGCGCGGAGCGCCAGCAGGATCCCCTGCATCAGGTGCATGCCGGTGGTGTAGTCGCACAGGGTGGTCGGGTAGACGACGGGCGGCGCGTCGTCCGACTCACGCCGCCACATTACACCGGAGTAGGCCTGCGCGATCGCGTCCTGGCCGCCCTTGTGGGAGTACGGACCTTCGGTGCCGAAACCGGTGCCGGACGCCCAGATGATCCCGGGGTTGTCCTTCTTCAGCTCGTCGTATCCGAAGCCCATGCGTTCCATGACGCCGGCCCGGAAGTTGCTGACCACCACGTCCGCATCGCTCATGACCTTGCGCAGCACGGCCCGGCCGTCCTCGGTGCGCGTGTCCACGCTGATGCTGCGCTTGTTGCGGTTGATGGCCAGGAAGATCGGGTTGTCCTGCCCGTCCGGGTCCGGGAACGAGTTGCGGGCGATGTCGCCGGCACCGGGGCGTTCGACCTTGATGATGTCGGCGCCGTAGTCGCCCAGCATCTGCGTCGCGCTCGGGCCCATGTAGACCTGGGTGAAGTCGACGATCTTGACGCCGGTCAGCGGAAGCTTCGGAGCCGGGTCCTCGGCGTATGCCGTCCGCGTCGGACGATGTGCGGTGGTGATGTTCAGTTCTTCGGTGGTGGTGCTCATGCCGGGACCGTCGCTTCCTGGTCGAGAGTGGCGTTGGCGGAGGGGATATCGCCGGGGTCTGCGCCGTGGCTGCGCATACCTGCCTGGATGTCGAGGGCGGACACGTCGCGGACCCTCACGCCGTCGCGGACTGCGAGGGCGGACGCGACGCCCACCGCCTGACCCATGGCCATGCAGGGCGGGATCTCGCGGGACATCTTCTGGGCATCCGGTGTTGCCGAGTAGTGGCGACCGGCCACGAGGAGCTGATCGACTTCCTTGGGTAGCAGTGAGCGGTACGGGTAGTAGTAGTCGCGTCCGCGGGCGACGGAGTCGGCGAAGTGCCGCCGCGTGGTCACGTCCTCCTTGGTCATGACGTACTCGCCTTCGAGGAGGCGGGTCTGCCGGACCCCGAGCTGGGATGCGACGTCCACGATGTAGCTATTGCCGAATCCGGGGAGGTGCTCCTTGACGTACTCGACCGCCTCGGTGATGCGGTCGCGGGCGGCGAACTCGGCGGCCGTGAGGTCGCCCGGGTCGGTGCCGTCGAATCCGCTCATGTGCGGGGCGTTGCACCAGACGACGCCGTCGAGCGGTGTCTTGAGCCACCACAGCTCCCAGGCGCCGCCGAGCAGGCGCTTGATCTTGCGGTTGACGGCCCGCGCTTCCTTGGGGTTCTCCTGTTCGAAGCGCTCGGCCGCTGCCGTGTCGACGCCGCCGAGGCGGAAGACGAGGGTGGTGATGTAGCTGTCCTTGACATGGGCGGCGCCGGCACGGGATGCGACGTCGATGTCTCCGGTCGTGTCGATGACCACGTCGGCCAGGAATGCCTGGGGACCGGACTTGGTCTCGCACACCACACCTTTGACGACGCCGTCGTCGACGATGGGACGGGAGAACCAGGTGTGCAGCCGCAGGGTGACGCCGGCTTCGCGGACGAGGTCGTTGGAGACGCGCTTCCAGCCGTCGGGGTCGAATGCGGCGGCGTAGCAGATGGGTTTGGGGTTGGTGTGGGAGTGGAAGTCGAAGGTGCCGTAGCGGCCCCATTTGTTCCACAGTTCCGTGGACGCCGTCCGGTCTTCCCGGGGCGGGACGACGGCGAGGCCTAGTGCCTGGAGCCGCTCCACGTATTCGGAGACGATTCCGGTGACGGTGATGTCCTGGCCGTTGATCATGTCGTCGAGGACCAGCACCATGCCACCGGACGCCAGGCCTCCGAGCGACGAGTAGCGTTCAAGCAGAGTGACATCGGCCCCGGAGCGTGCCGCGGTGACCGCGGCGGCCACACCGGCGGGTCCACCGCCGACAACGAGTACCTGGGAGCGGTTGACGACGGGTGCTGCGAGGTCGTGGCTGGCGACGCGCAGATCGAGAGTGGTCATGGAAGTCCTTACTTTCCGACGAAGATGCCGTTGACACGGCGGGCAAGCAGGTAGAAGACGATGCTGAGGACGGAGAGAACGGCCACGTAGACCGGGAAGATCCAGTTGGCGTTCACGGATTGGAACCACACGAGCAGGTAGGAGGCGGTGCCGCCGAAGAGCGCCACGCCGACCCCGTACCCCAGTGACACTCCGGCGCCACGGCAGTTCTTGGGCATGAGCGACGTGCTGATCACGTTGTACAGGGTCATGTTCAGCACCAGGACCACCGAGCCGCCCAGCAGCACGACCGCAAAGCCGCCGATCCCGGGTTGCACGTACAGCAGCATCAGGAAGACCGCCGGGATGGCCAGGGCGCGGGTCCAGAGGAACCAGCGTGACATGG
Organism: Rhodococcus sp. USK10; assembly: GCF_019378875.1. Lineage (NCBI taxonomy): Bacteria > Bacillati > Actinomycetota > Actinomycetes > Mycobacteriales > Nocardiaceae > Rhodococcus > Rhodococcus sp. USK10. The sequence continues at coordinate 3,522,785 of NZ_CP076048.1, read as the reverse complement.
ACTTGCCGTCCGTCAGCTTGCCGACCACCCAGCTTCCGATGACCAGGACGACGCCCAGCGCAGTCGTCAGGGCGAACACGGCGGTGGGATCTTCCTTGAAGTTGCTGCGCGCGGCGGCAGGCAGTCCGACGTTCCACGCGTAGTTGTAGGCCTGGGCGGCGCCGACTACGAAGATGATGGCGACGACGCTGAGCCAATGCTTGCGGACCCCGGTCCAGACTGCGCGGGTCGTGTTGTCCGACAGCTCTTCCGGACGCATGGTCTCGGGCAGAGCGCGGCGCAGGTACACGACCACGATGCCGAAGACGGCGCCGATGACGAAGGGGATCCGCCAGCCCCACTCACCCATGGCGGCCCCGCCGATCACCAGACTGCACAGGAAGCTGACGAGGGATGCCAGGAGCACACCGAGGTTGACGTAGAACGACATGACGCCGGCGACGAGGCCTTCTCGTCCGGCGGGGACGAGTTCCACGGCGTGGGCGGTGGAGAGCGGCGCCTCGATACCGGTGGAGACGCCCTGCACGATGCGGCAGGCGACGAGGATGGCCCCGGCCCACGCCCCGATGTGCGCGTAGCCGGGGGTGATCGCGATGATCAGGGTGGTGACGGCCATCGTGCTGATGGAGATCAACATGACCCGTCGGCGGCCGATCCGGTCCGCGAGGGTTCCGAGCATGACGCCGCCGAGCGGCCGGAAGGCGAAGCCGACAGCGAAGACGGCCAGCGTGTTCAGCGTCGCGCTGAGGGGGTCGGAGGAGGGGAAGAAGTTCGGTCCGATGAACGCCGACAGGAGGCCGAAGACCATCCAGTCGTACCATTCGAGGGCGTTGCCGAGGCCGAGGCCGAGAAGGCCTTTGCGGACCTCGGGGGTGAGTTTTTGCTGCCTGCTCGGTGCTGTCACAGTGGTGTCTAGCAATGGACTTGTCCTTACGCTGGCACCTCGAGGGTGCAAGAGGATATGACGCATCACGGCAACGCGACGCGTTGTGTCCGGCCGGGAGACGGCCTGACGGTAAGGAGGTTGGGCTGACGGCAGGCGGTGGACGCCGGGTTCACCACGGTGTGGTGTGTCAACCCAATTCGCTACGCATACCTCTTCGTAGCTGTTCTGGTACCGGTGCGGATGTGCGCCGCGGTCACCACGCGTGTGGTGCGTTGACCCAGATCGCTACGCATACCTCTTCGTAGCTGTTCTTGTACCAGTGCGGAATGTCCGAGGAGAAGGTGATCGAGTCACCCGCTTCCAGAGAATGGCATTCCCCGTCCAGATAGATGTCCTTGCGGCCGGCGAGGATGATGCCGAACTCTTCGCCGCTGTGCCGGAACGGGGTTGCGCTGGTGTCGTGCCCGGGCGGAGTTTCGATCCATTGCGCCTCCAGTGCGCCGCCGCCCAGTTCGGGAGTGAGCAGCTCGTAGACGGCTTCCCCCATCGACTTCTTGGTGACGCCGACGAGGTTGCGCCGCTCGTGTTTTCGCACGACGGGCGATGCGGTGTCCGGTTGGCCGATGAAGAATCTGCCGACCGGGATGTCCAGCCCGTGGGCCAGCTGGGCGAGGGTGGTGAAGGACGGATTGGCCAGACCACGCTCGATCTGGCTGACGATCGCCGGGCTGAGTCCGGTGATGTCCGAGAGCTGCGCAAGGGTCAGGCCCTTCTCCTTGCGCATGGTGCGAATCTTGTTGCCGACGGTCGTCAACAGGGCACTCGTCGCGGGGGGAGTGTGCGTTGTGCTCTCCGCCGTCATTGGCTTTTCCTCCCACCGGGTGACCTGACTCACAGAACTATAGTGAAGATCTTCAGCGAGTCAATGACTCTTCTTAAATATTTTGAAAAAATTCATTGGATCCGCGATTGTCCAGGTCGGCGGGGACCGCGGGCGGTCAGAGTTCGAGGTACAGGAAGTTGTCGGCCCAGTTCGTCTCGCCGGCGGTCGTGGCGAAGTAGAAGATGCGGTCGGAGAATCCGCAGTCGAAGTACTGGGCGATTTTCGATTCGCCGGGAGCGAGCGTGCCGAGGTTCGTGCTCTCGTACACGAGCGGGGTGTGGACCGTGACGCCGGTGGCGGTGCCGTCGCCCTCGTTGGTGACGCGCACGGCGCACGCGTTGACGCCGTCGGTATTCGCCTGGTTGATCGTGAGATCGGGGCCGTCGCCGAGGGAGCCGAACGGCGCGGCGGCCGCCGTTGCGGTTCCGACGGTCATCAGTCCCGCGATCATGGCCCCCGCCACTGCCGTACGTCGAAGGTTGCGCATGTTGTGCCCTTTCCTCGTCCGGTGCTCAATACACGTTGATCTGCGTGGTGCTGGGGATGTGCGGGCGGTCGGTGGTCAGCGTGACCTCGACGCGACCGGATCCCGTCTCGAGGTGGGCCCACGGTTCCGCCGGGAAGTCGAGCAGCCCGCCACTGACGTCGGCGGACCACGAACCTGCGGCGCCGGTTTCCAGGTTGCGCCAGTGCAGCGTCGCGAATACCGAGCACAGCACTCCCGGCGTCGACGACACACCGACGAACGTCCCGTTCAGCCGAACGTAGACCAGGCCGGGCAGTGCGTCGGTGGCAACGGTGACGCCTCCGATCCGGCCACCACAGGCAAGTCCGTGAGCGACCGTCGCGGTGGCCGGAATGTTCACCCACCGGTCCTGGGTCTGATCCGCTGCGGCCGGGGCGGCGGCACCGAACAGTCCGGCCAGCGCCAGTCCGGTGATCGCGATCGACTTGCCGAGCGTGGGAAGAGACATGGTGCTCCAGATCGCCGTCGGTCAATGGTCTTGACGGTACCTCGGAAACACGCCACGAGTGATGCCTCGTGGTTTGATCGAGTCATGACCGAGGAGAACGGGATTCCCACCGTCGTCACCGCGAGCCGTGTTATCGCGGCCCCGGCGCGGGTGATCTTCGAACTGATCGCCGACCCGGCGCAACAGCCGCGCTGGGACGGCAACGACAACCTGGCCGAGGCCGCGCCCGGCCAGCGGGTGCGCGCCGTCGGTGACGTATTCACCATGACGCTCACCAACGCAGGCATTCGCGATAATCACGTGGTGGAGTTCGAGGAGGGGCGTCTGATCGCCTGGACGCCGTCCGAGCACGGCCATCCACCGCCGGGGCATCTGTGGCGCTGGGAGCTCGAGCCGCTCGACGAGAACCGCGTTCGCGTCACGCATACCTATGACTGGTCGCGCCTGACCGACGACCCGAAACGCCAACAGCGTGCCCGCAACACCACGTCCGACTGGCTGCTGGCGTCCGCTGACCGGCTTGCCGAACTCGCCGAGGCGAACGACGGGCAACCTTCCGCCTGACAGTCGAGGACCGTCGGCGGCGTGGCACTTGTGCGCCACGCCGCCGACGGCTCCGGTTAACGCCCGGGTACCACGGAGATCGTTCCCTGGCAGACGGCGTTCTGAGAATTGACGAACCACCATCCCGCGCCGGTCTGGACGGTGACGGTGAACGACACCGTTCCGGTTCCCGTCCACGTCCGGTTGATCGGGATTCCCGGCTTCTGCTGCCACGCCGCCTCGTCGCTGACGCTGTGGCCGCTCGCGCCCGTCGTCGTGTTGTGCCAGTCGACCGACACCCGCGTGCCGTACCAGTTGATTCCGATGCTCGGGATCAGACCGCCGGGCGGCGTGGGCAGTTCATTCCCGCCGCTGAGCAGGATCGCCGGCTCCAGCGCCGACCCACCCGGTCGCAGCGACTCCCCGGACGAGGCGTTGACGGTCCACGTGAACGGCGGTGCCCAGACGAGCGGATTCGCGCTCGAGCACGTCATCGTCGTCGACGTCGGCGGTGCGGGCTGAGCATGTGCGACCGCACCCCCTCCTGCCACGACAGCGGTTCCCAACCCGACAGCAGTGAGTACCGCAGCGCATGCGCGGCGCCCCAACTGGTTGCTCATGAGCCCTCCCATTTCTTCATTCCCCGAGACTCGAGACGTACCTCGCCCCCTGGACTTTCGGCGGCGGACAAGAATTCGTTACAGCTCGCGCGGGTCGGACGTTTCTCACGCAGCTGTATTCGGGTCCCGGCGACCGGCTTTCATGCGGTCATCGTGGGCTTCCGGGTCTTTCAGTTGGATGCTGACGCAAGCTCGTTCGCTGTCAGCGCGAGGATGTCGTCGGCGTGGCTGACGGCGATGAAATGACCACCATCGCTGACCGGGTGCCAGACGGCGCCCGGGGTTCTGTCGGCCACAGTCTTGTTGATGATCTCGGGGACCAGGGTGTCTGCGCTGCCCTGCCAGAAGTGCACCGGGCGTGTCACTTTGGTCATGTCGAACGGCCAGGCCTCGTAGAGCATCGTGGCGTCGACGACGAGTCCGTCTGCGCCGTGGCGGAAACACTCCCGGCTCGCCTTCAAAAATGTTGTGAGGACGTCCTCGTCGGCCAGTACCTCCCGGTCTGCCGCGCACGCCGACTTCGTGATCGCCTGCCCGTAGCGATCCTCGAAATGTGTGGCACTCATGCCGAGCAGCTCGTACATGAGCGTGAAACCCGGGTGGAAGTGCAGCGCCAGGCGACCGCCCAGTGCGTCCACACTGCTCAGATACTTCGCGGCCCAGTTCGGTCCGAACGTTCCGTAGTTTCCGCCTGCGATGCACACGACGTTGGCGAGGCGCATCGGGTCCAGATACGCGGCCGCCGCCAGGGCCCACGGTCCGCCTTCGGACCACCCGGTCACCGCGAACCGGTCGGCGTCGAACGAGTCGGCCAGCAGCAGGAGGTCGTCGGTCCAGCTCTCGAAGGTGCGGCCCGGCTGGAGGTCGGACCCGCCGATGCCCGGCCGATCCGCGCACACGAATCGCAATCCGTTGGCCTTCGCGTACGGGTCGAACAGTTCGGCCTCCCATCGGCTGGACGGTCCGCCGTGGTTGTGCAGCACGAGCGGTCCGCGCGGATCACCGGCTTCGAGATATGTGATGGTCCGGCTGCCGACCCGGATGCTTCCCTCGCTCGTCACGTGGACTCCTCACAGCGTTGGCCGGACGCCGAAACTGGGTGGGCGGCGTCGAAACTGCAGGTACCTCCGAACTTCTCCATACTAGGCTCGACGGGTGGTTCGTCCCGAGCGGTGAGGGGTATCCGGCGTGGTGCAATCGACGGAGCGGCACGGAGTACGTAGGCGCGGCGGTCTCGCCTTCTTCTCGATCGTCCTGGCAGGAGTCCTGCTTGCGGCCGGGTGCGGGCAGCAGGACTCCGGGTCCGAAGGCGACTCGCAGCAGGACCAGGCGACGTCCGCGGCGAACCTCTTGCCCGAGGGCGTGGTCGTCGCGCTGGACGGAGTGCAGAACTACTTCCCGGAGATCGAGCGACAGACCGCGACGAGTGAGAACTCCACCGCGGCCGGTGCCCCCGATGCGACGAGAATGGTGATCTACGAAGGCGGAGACGGGCGAAGAGTCACCATCTCCGTGGACCAATACCCCAGCCCGGACGCGGCCTCCACCGCATTCGAGCAGGCGATCGGTAAGAGTGAAGTCGTCCCGGGATTCGTGGCGCTGCCCGCGCCGGCGGATGTGGGCGACAAGGCGTTCGCCGGTTCCGTCACGCAGGGTGAAGACACGCACATCGGGTACGGTGCGCTCGACGGCGCATATGTCGTCGGGGTGACGTCGGCCGGCTATCCGGCCACCCCCGAGAACGTCGACAAGCTGACCGGTCTCACTCGCGACGCCGTCGCGAAGGCCACCACGGCGTAGGCCCGCGCCAACACCGCGTCAGGATTGCGGTCGCCGGAGTCAGATCTGTGTCAAGACCGGCCGAAACCTCGCGCAACCGGGGTAGATCTGGAACTGAATCCCGAGTCGGCCCACCCACGGCCGTCGACGGATCGAGGAGGTTCCGATGACGCTTCATCTTCCCCACCTGTTCGCGCACGAGCAGTCGCGGCAGAACACGCTGCTCGACCTGTCGGCCCTCGGCACGGACGGCCCGGGCATCGAGGACGCGCTGCGTGCGGTCATGGAACAGCCACAACTCCGGCTCGTCGGTGTCCGATGCCCCGCCGGCTCGGGTTCGATCGACGACGCGATCGGGCTGATGGAACGGGTCCGCCGCGACTACGGGGTGATCCTGACGGAGCTGGTCCTGGCGGACGCGGATCGGGTCGATCTGCGCGAGGCCGTCGACGAATCACTGGACGAGGCCTGCGCTCGGAACCGGTTCCCCCGCCCGAGTGTCGTGTTCACCGGGCGCCGGGATGTTTCCGCCTTGACGAAATCTTGACGCCGTCACCCCTTGCGTCCGGTTGAACGCGCGTTTAGCGTATTAAACATGCGTTCAACCATTGCCGCTTCCGGGGTCCCGCAACCCGACATGACCACCCGCGCCCGAGTGCGCGACGCGGCCATCACGGTGTTCGGCAATCACGGTTTCGGCACCGGACTGCGGGCGATCGCCACCGCCGCCGGGGTGTCACCCGGCCTGGTCATCCACCATTTCGGTTCGAAGGACGGCCTGCGCGCCGAATGCGACGAGCACGTGCTGCGGATCATCCGGGAACAGAAGGCGGAGGCGATATCGACGCCCGGACCGGCGGGAGCCATGCAGGCCCTCGCCGACATCGAGCAGTACGCCCCGCTGGTCGCGTACATCGTGCGGAGTTTCCAGGCGGGCGGAGGTCTCGGCGAATCCCTCTTCGAGCACATGGTGGAAGACACCACCCAGTACCTCGAACTGGGAGTGGCGACCGGAAGTGTCCGGCCCAGCCGCAACCCGGCGGCGCGGGCCCGCTATCTGACCCTCTACAACGTCGGCGCGATGCTGCTCTACCTGCAGATGCGCGCCGACAAGGAAGTTCCGCTCGATTACGCCACCGCCATCCGCGACCTCGCCACCGACGTCACGCTGCCCGCCCTCGAGATGTACACGGAGGGTCTGCTGCCGGATTCGTCGATGCTCGAGGCGTATCTGGCCACCGAAGACGGCGCCGCGCAGGCGGGTGCGGCACCCCCAGAACATACCGACTCCCCGAACTAGGAGCAGCTATGAGCGCGATCATCGAAGTGCGCAACCTGGTGAAGACGTTCGGACGAACCCGGGCGCTGGACGGACTCGACGTCGAAGTCGGCGAAGGGGAAGTGCACGGATTCCTCGGGCCGAACGGGGCAGGCAAGTCCACCACCATCCGCGTCCTCCTCGGCAGCCTGCACCCTGACAGCGGTGAGGCCACCGTGTTCGGCCGCGATCCGTGGCGCGACGCCGTCGCACTGCACCTCGACATGGCGTACGTCCCCGGCGACGTGACACTGTGGCCGTCGTTATCCGGCGGCGAGACCATCGACCTCCTAGCGCGGATGCGCGGCGGACTGGACGAGACCCGCAAGCGGGATCTGATCGAGCGTTTCGACCTCGACCCGCGGAAGAAGGGGCGAGCGTATTCGAAGGGCAATCGGCAGAAGGTGGCCCTGGTGTCGGCGTTCTCGTCCGACGCCCGCCTGCTGCTGCTCGACGAGCCGACGTCGGGCCTGGATCCGTTGATGGAACAGGTGTTCCGCGAGTGCGTCGCCGAGGCCCGGGACCGCGGGGTGACGGTGCTGCTGTCCAGTCACATCCTGTCCGAGGTGGAGGCGCTGTGCGAGCGGGTCACCATCATCAGGTCGGGGCGGACGGTCGAATCCGGGACACTGGCGTCGATGCGGCATCTCAGCCGCACGTCGATCACGGCCGAACTTCTCGGTGATCCCGGCGATCTGAGTCGCATCGACGGCGTGGCGGACATCCAGTTCGACGGGTCGACGCTGCACTGCCAGGTCGACAGCGAACATCTCGGCGAACTCATCCGGGTGCTCGGCGACACGGGGGTGCGGAGCCTCGTCAGCAAGCCCCCGACCCTGGAAGAACTCTTCCTGCGGCACTACGAGATCGACGACGGCCCGACGGCGTCGTCCGACACGGTGGAGAAGGTGCGGGCATGACTACCGCGACGGTGTCCCGGTTCCGGCCCGTGGAACCGGCGCCGGTATCTTCCTCGGATTTCAAAGGGACGCTGCACTTTCTGCGGTTGTTCCTGCGCCGGGACCGGATCGCGCTGCCCCTGTGGGTGCTGATCTTCGCGTTCGCGCCCGCCTTGTACGTCGCGAGCATCGCCGACATCTACACCTCCCCGGCCGACCTGGCGGAGTTCGCGGCCACCACGGCGGCCAGCCCCGCGCAGATCGCCATGTACGGGCCGATCTTCAACTCCAGCCTTGGTTCGGTGGGGGTCTGGAAGGCCGGCATCTACTACACGCTGATCGGGCTGGTGGTGATCCTGACGGTCATCCGGCACACCCGCGCCGAGGAAGAGACCGGCCGGGCCGAGCTTCTCGACTCCACCGCCGTCGGACGGTATTCAGGTCTGACCGCGGCGCTGATCCTCGCCGGTGGTGCCTCCGTCGTCACCGGGATTCTCTGTTCGGCAGCGTTACTCGCCCGCGACCTCCCGGTGGGCGGCTCGGTGGCCTTCGGGACGTCGCTGGCCTGCTCCGGTCTGGTGTTCACGGCGGTGGCGGCCGTTGCGGCCCAGGTGAGCACCGGCGCCCGCGTCGCGCGCGGCATCGCGTTGACGGTGCTGGGCGTCGCGTTCGCGTTGCGCGCAGTCGGTGACGCCGGCAGCGGCACCCTGTCGTGGTTCTCGCCGCTCGGCTGGGCCTTGCAGATCCGTCCGTATGCCGACGAACGCTGGTGGGTCGTCATCCCCAGCCTCGTCACGGCGGCCGTACTCACCTGTGCTGCGTACGCTCTCCTGCGCCGCCGCGATGTCGGAGCCGGCCTGATCGCCGAACGGCCCGGTCCCACCGACGCATCGCCCGCGCTCGCCGGAACCCTCGGACTGGCGTGGCGGATGCACCGCGGCACGCTCGCGGCCTGGACCGCCGGGCTCGGACTGTACGGACTGCTGATCGGCAGCGCCGCGAACGGCGTCGGCGGCCAGGTCGGCAACAGTCAGACGATCCGGGACATCATCCTGCGGATGGGTGGGTCGCAGTCGCTGGAGGAATCGTTCATCGGCTACGCGTTCACCATGCTCGCCATCGCGGCCGCGGCCTACGCGATCTCCGCGTCGCTGCGGTTGTACTCGGAGGAGAACGCTCAGCGTCTCGAACCCGTGACCGCCGGTTGCGTCGGCCGGGTCCGGTGGGCGTCGAGCCACATCCTGTTCGCGTTGCTGGGTCCGGCGGTCGCGATGATCGTGGCCGGGGTGGCCGCCGGACTCACGTACGGGGCATCCATCGACGACGTGGGAGGAGCCCTGCCCGACGTGATCGGGGCGGCGCTCGTGCAGCTTCCCGCGATCTGGATGCTCGCCGGAGTGACGGTCCTGCTGTTCGGTGTCGTTCCACGGTTCACGTCGGTGGCGTGGGGAGTGCTCGTCGCGTTCCTGCTGATCTTCATGGTGGGGTCGATCGCGCAGTTCCCGCAGGCGGTACTGAATCTCGAGCCGTTCAGCCACGCTCCGAAGCTGCCGGGCGGCCAGTTCGAATGGGCGCCGATCGGGTGGCTGCTGCTGATCACGGCCGCGCTGATCGTGGTGGGTGTGGCGGCGTTCCGGCGGCGCGATCTGCGCTGAGCCCCGGCCGGTGTGCACACTGAAGGCATGGCACGTGTGCACACCGGCGAGTCCGTCCTGGCCCGGACGGTGCGGATCGTCGAATCGTTCCGTTCCGACGATTCGCTGCTCACGGTGTCCGAGATCGCCCGGCGGTCCGGTCTCCACATCTCCACGACGTCGCGGCTGATCGACGAACTGGTGGGATGCGGCTGGCTCGAGCGTGAGGACCGGAAGGTGCGGATCGGCGTGCGCCTGTGGGAGGTCGCGTCGCGGGCATCCCCGACCCTCGGGCTCAGGGAAGCGGCGATGCCGTTCATGGAGGACCTGCACGCCGTCGTCGGGCAGCACACGCAACTCGGTGTCCTCGAAGGCGACGAGGTGTTGTTCATCGAGCGACTCACGGCGCCGGGAGCCGTCGTCAACTACACGCGCATCGCCGGCCGGATGCCGCTGCACGTCTCTTCGTCCGGGCTGATCCTGCTCGCGCACGGACCGTCGGAGCTCCAGGAACGGATCCTCGGAGAGCCGTTGAAGGTGTTCACCGACAAGACGATTCGTACCCCACGACAGTTGCGGGGTGTGCTGGCGGACGTGCGCCGGCACGGCTACATCCTCTGTGCCGGTCACCTGTACCCGGACACGACGGGTGTCGCCGTTCCGGTGCGGGACGGCACCGGCAAGGTGGTGGCCGCGCTGTCGGTCGTCGTGCCGAACGACGAGAGGGCGTACGCGCAGATCCCCGCGCTGCAGGCGGCCGCGAAGGGCATCACCCGGGTGATGGCGACCGCGTCGAAGTAGGCCCTCTGCGGTGGACTATCCGACCCGCCCGTGCCACGGTGGAATCGGAACCACTTCTCCCGGAAAGCGCAGCGCCATGGAAAGCACCGCACAACCCAGCCCCCTGGAATGCCCGGACTGCCACGCCCTCACCGCGGATCTCGAGGCACACAAACACTGGCATTCCCGGCTCGTGCACGACATCGCCACCGCGGTCGACAAGGACATCAGCCGACGGGCACACACCTCCTGACTCAGTCGGCAGACACGGAGAGCACGACTTTTCCGCGCACCTGCCCGTCGACGAGGCGACGGAGGGCCGTGGCGGCGTCGCCCAGCGGGTACGTCCGCTCGACGACCGGTCTGACGTCTCCCGACTCGACGAGGTCGCGAAGCACGAGCAGGTCGTTACCGTCCTCCTTCGAGACGAACACGCACAGTGTCTGACTCACGAAGGGGGACAGCGCCAGCGCGCGGAGTTGGCGATCCGTGCCGCCCAGCCACCGTCCATCCGTTTCGCCGCCGACGATGACGAGTCTCCCGCGCGGAGTGAGGACCCGGCGCAGCCGCGACAGCGACGTGTTGCCGCCGATGTCGAGGACGACGTCGTAGCGTCGTCCGAGCCGGGTGACGTCGTCGACTGTGTAGTCGACGACGTGATCGGCGCCGATCGACCGGACCAGGTCGACCTTCGCGGTGCTGCACACGCCGGTGACCTCCGCGCCGTTCGCCTTGGCGATCTGCACGGCGAACGTGCCCACACCGCCAGAGGCGCCGAGGATCAGCACCGACTGCCCCACTGCGACTCGGCCGTGGTCGCGTACCGCCTGCAGCGCCGGGAGGCCGGAGATCGCGATCGCCGCGGCCTGCACGAACGTCAGATCGGCCGGCTTGTGTGCGAGTTTGGCCGCGGGCGCGCACGCGTACTCCGCGAACGTCCCGGTGCCGATGCCGAGGACGTCGTCGCCGGGCCGGAATCCGGTGACGCCGTCGCCGACCGCCTCGACGCGTCCGGCGAGGTCCATCCCGGGAACGGCGACCTTGGGCCTGCGGAGGCCGTACCCGGCGAGGCGCAACGGGTACGGAAGTCCGGTTACGAGGTGCGCCACGCCGCGATCGACACCTGCCGCGTGCACTCGGACCAGCACCTGGCCGACGGCGGGAACGGGTACCGCGACGTCCCGCAGTTCGAGGATCTCGGGCGGGCCGTAGACGTCCCGGACGACGGCCTTCATCGTGCCGCGTGGGTGCCTGGACGCAGAAGTGGGGCGTTCGGGTTCGGTCGGTGGCTCCATTGTCGGGCTCCGTTCGGAGGGTGATCGGCCATCTGCTTACAGCGTACGCTTACAATGTAAGCCTGATGCCTACAATGTTGACTGTCCCGATGGAGAATGAGCGATGACGGAACCGCGGGTTCCCCTGACCCGCGAGCGCATCCTGCGTGCCGCCGTCGACCTGGCCGACGACAGCGGCGTCGACGCGCTCACGATGCGCCGGATCGCGCAGACGCTCGGGGTGGAGGCGATGTCGCTGTACCGCCACGTGAAGAACAAGCCCGACCTCCTCGACGGCATGGTCGACGTCGTCTTCGGCGAGATCGACCTGCCGCAGACCGGGCTCGATTGGAAGACCGCGATGCGCCGGCGGGCGATCTCCGCACGCGACGTGCTCGCGCGGCACCGCTGGGCCACCGTTCTGATGGAGTCCCGCGCGACGCCCGGTCCCGCGACGCTCCGCCACCACGACGCGGTGCTGGGGATTCTGCGGGCAGCGGGATTCTCCATCGAGCTTGCCGCGCACGCCTTCTCGGTCCTGGACAGCTATATCTACGGGTTCGCGATGCAGGAGGCGAGTCTGCCGTTCGGCTCCTCCGGCGAACTCGCCGACGTGGCGGAAGCGATCCTGGGCAGCGTTCGAGTCGACGAGTACCCCCACCTCACCGAGTTCGTGACGGAGCACGCGATGGCTCCCGGCTACGACTTCGGCTACGAGTACGAGTACGGGCTGGATCTCGTTCTGGACGGACTCGAGCGTGTGACGGCACCGGAAATTCTCCCGGGAGAGTGACCCCGGTTACGTGCTCGACTTTCAACTATTGAAAATGCCCTGGCGGCTCGGCCCCTGCTCGGAAGATCCTCGAACAAACGCGAGATCGAGGAGTCGAGATGCCACAGAACCCGGTTTCTGCCGGTGCGCCCGCGGACGCGGCGCTGCGAGTTGTCGCCAAAGAGGTTGTCGCGGAGGGTGTCGTAGCGCTGACCTTGCGGCACCCGGACGGCCGCCGGCTGCCGGACTGGGCGCCCGGCGCCCACATCGACCTGATGCTCCCGAACGGGCTGACCCGCCAGTACTCGCTGTGCGGTGACCGTTGGGACGCGCACACCTACCGGGTCGGGGTGCTGCGGGAACCTGCCGGCCGCGGCGGGTCCGCGTACGTCCACGACGAACTGGCCGAGGGCGACCTCGTCGGGGTCGGCGGCCCGCGCAACAACTTTCCGCTCGTCCCCGCGCCGAGGTACCTGTTCGTCGCCGGCGGCATCGGAGTCACCCCGCTGCTGCCGATGATCCGCCAGGCGGAACTGATGGGAATCGACTGGCAACTCCTGTACGGCGGCCGCACCCGGACGTCCATGGCGTTCCGGGGCGAACTCGCCGGCTACGGCGACCGGGTGGTCGTCGTGCCCCGGGACGAGCAGGGCCACCCCGACCTGCCTGCGTATCTCGCCGCCGCGGCCGCCGCGGACGGCACCAAGGTCTACGTGTGCGGACCCGGGCCGCTGCTCGCGGCCGTCGAAAGCTGTTGCGCCGACTGGTCCGTCGGCAAGTTGAGGACCGAACGCTTCGTGCCGAAGGATCGCGGCGCGCCGCTGCGCGACGAACCGTTCGAGGTCGAACTCGCGCGCTCCGGCCTCGCGGTGACGGTGCCTCCCGGCGCCAGCGTCCTCGACGCCGTGCAGGCGGCCGGGGTCAACGTCCTGTCCTCTTGCCGTGAGGGCACGTGCGGGACCTGCGAGACCACCGTCCTCGCCGGCGCCCCCGACCATCGCGATTCCGTCCTCGACGACGACGAGCGATCCGCAGGCGACTGCATGCTCATCTGCGTCTCACGGTCGTGCTCCGACCGTCTCGTGCTCGACCTCTGACACACCCAGACGTGACATACCCAGCGAAGGGATTTCCCGTGACGATGTTCGCCCCCGCCCCCGCGTTGCCCGTCAGCGACGCCGACCCGTTTGCCCTCGACGTCCTGGAGGATCCGTTGCCGTTCCAGGCGGACCTGCGGGCCGCGGGCCCGGTCGTGTACCTGCGGCGCTACGACGTCTTCGCGCTCGCCCGCTACGAGCAGGTTCATGCCGCGCTGACCGACTGGCAGTCGTTCCAATCCGCCGCCGGTGTCGGTTTGAGCAACTTCCGGTACGAGACCCCGTGGCGTCCCCCGAGTATCCTGCTCGAGGCCGACCCGCCGCACCACGACGCTCCGCGGGCGGTGCTGAGCAAGATCCTGGGTCCGCGCGCACTGCAGAAGCTCAGGGCGTCGTGGATTCAGGACGCAGATGTCCTCGTGGACCAGTTGGTCTCGAACACAACCGAATTCGACGCGGTCACCGACCTCGCTGCAGCGTTCCCGCTACGGGTCTTCCCGGATGCCGTCGGCATCTCCCGCACCGGACGGGAGAACCTGCTGCCGTATGGGGACCACGCCTTCAACAGTTTCGGTCCGCTCAACAGCCTGGTGGAGAAGGGGGCGCCGAGGGTGGCCGAACTGTCCGGCTGGGTCAACGAGCAGTGCGCGCGCGACGCGCTCACCGGCGACGGCTTCGGTGCGCAGATCTGGGCGGCGGCGGACCGAGGCGACATCACGTACGAGCAGGCGCCGCTCGCCGTGCGCTCGCTGCTGACGGCAGGAGTGGACACCACGGTCAACGGGCTCGCGGCCGTGCTCTACGCGTTCGCGCGGCATCCGGAGCAGTGGGCGAAGCTGCGCGAGAATCGCACGCTGGCCCGGACGGCGTTCGACGAGGCCGTGCGGTGGGAGTCACCGGTCCAGACGTTCTTCCGCACGGCCACGCGTGACACCGAGATCGGCGGCGCGGTGATCCCCGACGGCAGGAAGATTCTGATGTTCCTCGGCGCCGCGAACCGTGATCCGCGCAGGTGGGACAATCCGGACGCGTTCGATCTCGGCCGGAATCCGTCCGGGCACGTGGGGTACGGGATGGGCATCCACCAGTGCGTCGGCCAGCATGTCGCCCGCCTCGAATCGGAGGCGTTGCTGACGGCGCTGGCATCCCGCTTGGAGTCGCTGGAGATCGCCGGGCCGGTGCGCCGCCACCTCAACAACACGCTGCGGTCGTGGGAATCGGTGCCGGTGCGGGTGCGGCTCTCGTGAGACAAGACTTGCAATACGTACGTATGTATTGATGCGGCAGAAAGTCGCAGGACTCCGAAGGTCCCGTCGATACGATGCTCCCGACCCCGGCCGCCACGGAGAGGGGGACCATGGACACTCGCTCATCCGCATCCACCGAACCCACCACCGAAGAGAAGGACTCGCTCACCAGCGGTGAGAACTTCTGGGAGACAGAGGTACTCGACCGGGTGAGTGTTCCCTCGGGCCTCTTGGGGAACACGGTGATGGAAGTGGCAATGTGGGCGACAGCTCCCTCCACGACGGCGTGATCATCTTCGACACCGGCGCGCCCCGGCGTGCTCACCAGGTCGACCGATGTCGGCGACGTCAGCTGGGTCACGCCCACCGCGCTATGCACCACCGACTGTGTCATTCCTGACTGGAGTGACGCACGACTTGTCGTGAGGTCGTCCCTCGGCCGGTAAGGATGTGCCGGCGCTGGCGGTCGATGCCAACGTCGTGCATGCTTGCTGCGCTGCGCGTGCTCCACGTTGTCCTCGCAGCCTTCGTCGGCGGGCCGTGGTGATCGAGGGACGCCTCCCATACCTGTCCTGCTTGGGGGCCGTGCATCGTCGTGATGTCCCACGACCACAATTGCCCGGCCCAACCGGCCTGGGCGACCGGTGCCCGGCGGGCCGCGGCCCGCCGGGTGCGGCGAGGGTCCCCGGTCAACTTCTGCGCCCGCGCCGCCCGGTAGAACGTCGATTCCGAACAAGCGATCCCCACATTGATCCGCCCCGGCACTGGGAATCCAGGCTAATCGCCTCGTAACTGGACCAATTCGACGGCGAGCAGGAGATGCTGGCGGCGACTGCCCCCCTGCCGTGAAATATTTCGCCGTTGTTCGCAATTACCACGCCTCCGCTCAGCTGCTTGCATCAGCCGACCTCGGGACTTACGGAGTCATTCCAACCTGAGCGGATTTTTCGCGGTCTCCTTCATCACTAGACTCGCAACGAATGAAATTGCTGCAGCGAACATAATCATGTATGCGGGTACGAAGAGACTACCGGTGGCAGACGTGAGTGCCTGCGCGACAAACGGAGCACTGCCGCCGAAAACGGCTGCGACGATACCCATTGCGATGGCGTGACCGGTGTACCGAACTCGCGTGGGGAACAGTTCACCCTGGGTTGCAAGCAGTGAGGCTGCGGCGAGAGAGCCTGGAACTACGAGTACCAACTGACCGATAAGCGCGGTCCTGAAGCCATCGTATGTAATGAGAAGGAAACTAGGGTAGCTCAGAGTCAGGAATCCGAGGGTAGCCGCAATCAGACTCCAGCGGCGCCCGATCTTGTCCGAGAGGGCGCCCATGGGGGGAATCAGAAGCATCAGCACAGTTGCGGCAATTCCGAGAACCAAGTACGCCTCGCCCTGAGACAGGCCGATCTGTTTGACGAGGTACGTCGGGAGGTAGCTCAGGAGGACATAAAACGCGACAGTCTGGATGGCCCCAATGGCGACGGCGAGAGCGATCGCCCTGCGTTGTGCTCCACTGTCACTTCCCGTTCCGGAAATGCTCTGCTGTGTAGCCTCCCGCGATTCTTGCAACTCCTGAAACTTGGGCGTCTCCTCGAGGTTGTTTCTGATGTAGAGCCCAACGATTCCCAGGGGCGCCGCCAGCAGGAATGGGATCCTCCATCCCCAGTTCTGCATGGCTTCGGTCGAGAGGGTGGCGTTCAGTATTGACGCGGTGACAATACCTGCGAGCATCGCGCATGTTGTCGATGCCTGAATCCAACTGGTGAGGAGCCCTCTTCGACCTTCCGGAGAGTACTCGGAGACGAACGCTGCCGCGCCGGTGATCTCACCGCCGGCGGAGATACCTTGGACGAATCGCAGTACCACCAGGAGAGTGGGGGCCAGTGCGCCGATGCTTGCGTATCCGGGCAGGAAGCCGATCAGCATCGTTGCGATCGACATGATGATGATGACTGTGGCAAGTGTTCTCTTTCTTCCTATCCGGTCGCCGAGCCTGCCCCAGATCAATCCGCCAATCGGGCGTGCAAAGAAAGAAACGGCGAAAATTGCGAAGGTCGAAAGAAGCGCTGCAGTGTCGTTTCCGGGTGGGAAGAAGACGAGAGATATTGTGGCGGCCAAAAAGCCGTAGGCGCCCAGGTCGTAGTATTCGACGAAGGAGCCGACAGATGCTCCACCGACGACCTTGACAAGAACTCTTCTCGAGGGGCTTCCGATCGCCCGGGACGAATCGGCTTGTGCGATTCCATCCGTCGATGCTGCTAGTTCACTCACGGTCAATCCGATCTCTGTGATTCGTGGATGTATTGTGGTTGCTGATCAACTTTGCGCGTATGGAATTCGCTGGGTTCGTGCGGCGTGCCGAAAGCGGAAACGTGACAACTTCGGCGATTCACTGGGTTTGTCGAGTCGCGATGCGGAGTCCTTCGCAACTTGATCAAAGAGCGCATCGGTCTTCGTAGCCTTGCTGCAGGCTCGCCAGGCATCGTCAGTGCGAGAGAGCCATTCAGGGTAGACCCTCCTACTCGATCGTATTGGCTCTCAGCCGGATAGCGGTGTCGCGCGATCGCCTGCACCGGGAAGGTGCAACGATCTGGTGTTGGATACGCGAATCGCGCTCCACTGGGTTCGTGTGACGACAAGGAAGTGAAAAGCGATGTTTCATCGCCGTGTGTCGACGAGTGCATCGACGCCGCCGCAGCGTGCAAGTTCCGTCTCGAAATGGATCAACGGTGGCGGAATTCGTGTCGGCTTCGGCGAAGGTGAACTCTCGGCTATCGCAGTGGCGACATCCGGACGCGATCGGCCGATGACCGCGTAGCCGCCCGCGGTAGTGACAGAGGCAACTGTTCTGCGCGCAGTGTCGCCGACGACCCCTCATCGATTGTCAGGCCGGTGGTGGCAACCGGGAAAAGCGCTGCGCGCCTATCCCGTACCTGTCCCGAACGTTGTCCGGGGGTGGGGACCGGAGTGAGCCTCGACAACGTGTTCAACTGTTGAGCATCGGTAGTCGATTCGGATCGTCATGCGACTCCTGTTCGTCTTCACCCACGAAGGAGGGATCGTATTATCAGTACCATACGTATAATCTGTGTCACAAGAGCAACCGCCCGCAGTGGGGCGCATCCGGCTGGCGTAGGGCGAACTCGCCCTCGACGAGTTAAATATGCGTATGGTAAGTATAAATGCTATGGTAACTCACAAGGCTGAACTCGGTCGCTTCTTTGAGGACTTCGTGGCAGGCGACATCTATCAGCACCCGCTCGGACGGACGATCAGCGAGGCGGATTGCACATGGTTTACCCTGCTGACCTGCAATTTGAATCAGAATCACTTCAACGCCGACTATGCGGCACGCAACCCCGTCTCGGCGGGGCGAATCCTGGTCAACTCAGGTTTGACGATCGCACTGGTGCTCGGGTTGTCCGTTCTGGACATGAGCCAGAATGCGGTCGCAAATCTGGGGCTGACCGATCTTGAACTCACTCACCCGGTCTACGTCGGGGACACCCTCTATGCTGAAAGTGTCTGTACGAGAACTCGTCCAAGCCAATCGCGTCCGGGATTCGGCATTGTCGAAATGCGTACTCGAGGATTGAACCAGGATGGTGACGTCGTCATGGCCTGGCAGCGTTCGGCGCTTCTGCCCTCGCGCGAGACGGGTCTGGGGCAGGACTACTTTCCGGTCGCGAAATCTGGTCCCCTGACGAAGTAATGGGGCATGAGGGCGCTGCGACTCATCCGGGATCGATGCCTCGGATGACGTCATTGCGAGCAAGTCTGGCGATCGCGGAACGTTTGCGAACTGCGAATGAAAGCTGTTCGTCTGCAGTTGGTTACTGCCGGCCGGCTCCCGCGTGGACGTTCACTCTCGCCCGACTCCAACCCCTTGACCATTTACAGCATTTATACGTATAGTTCGCATCATTGAATCGTGTATCGAAATAATGGAGGTGCTCATGGCCGCGTCTGAGGGAGCTTTGGCTGGTCTCAAGGTCGTAGAATTCGCGCATGTGATTGCCGGGCCGCTGGCGGGAACATTGCTGGCTGACCTGGGGGCCGAGGTTGTCCATGTCGAGGACCCTGGTGCCGGCGACCCGCAACGCGCCGCGGGTCCCCACAAGGACGGTGTCCACCTGTGGTGGAAGGTCTCGGCGCGCAACAAGAAGTCGGTCACGCTGAATCTCCGGACAGAGGAGGGGCGCGAGCTTGCCCGGGAACTGACCGAGTGGGCGGACGTCGTGATCACGAACTTTCGGGTCTCGACGCTGGAGAAGTGGGGCTTGGACTACGCCTCACTGCAGTCTGTGAACCCGAAGATCATCGTGCTGCAGGTGACCGGATTCGGTGCGACGTCGTCGCGCCGAGACCAGCCAGGCTTCGGCAAGGTAGGCGAGGCGATGAGCGGAGTTGTCAACATCACCGGCTTCCCCGACGGACCCCCGGTGCATACCGGCTTCTCCCACGGGGATTCAGTCACTGGCCTCATGGGCGCGTTCGCGATCCAGGCGGCGCTCTATCGACGATCACAGGATCCGGACTTTGCCGGTGAGTGGATCGACTTGGCGCTGTACGACGGATTGTTCCGCCTTATCGAGTGGCAGGTGATCTTCTACGACCAGTTGGGCGAGGTGCCGGAACGGGTGGGCAACCGACTGGCTGCTGCGCCGGCTGCAGTAATCAACACTTTCAAAACTGGCGACGGGCAGTGGTTGACGGTCACCTCCGGCACTCCTCGGTCGGTGCGCAATGTGGCTGAGCTCGTTGGTGAGCCGGTCGCGGACTACGCCACCTCGGCAATGCAGGCCGAACGGCGTGAGCGTCTCGACGGTCTGGTCGCCGAGTGGATTTCGAAGCGGCCCCTCGAAGAGTGCATGACGACCATGATCGAGTTGGGGGTCGTCGCGTCGCCGATCTACACCGTGCAGGATATCCTCGAAGATCAGACATTCCGTGAGCGAGGCAATGTGGTCGAGGTTGCCGATGCAGATCTGGGAACCATCAAGATGCAGGGAGTGATTCCGAGGCTGACCAATCACCCCGGCTCGGTACGGCACGCAGCACCCGCACTCGGGGCGGACAACAAGGCTGTCTTCGGAGATTACCTCGGCCGCGAATCCGACGAAATCGAACGCCTTTCCTCGGCTGGCGTCATCTGAGACACTGCATCGGCGGTCGTCTCCGGACGGCGCAGAAAGGCAAGAAATGAGTCGGGAAACAGAATTGACCGTTCCGGATCTGCCACGAAACGGGCGGCTCGCGGGTCGGACAGCGATCGTCACCGGGGCTGGCTCGTCCGGCGCGCTGGCGGGTACGGGCGCGGCGATGGCAATACTGTTTGCCAGTGAAGGCGCGCAAGTCCTCATCGTCGACGTCGAACGTGCCCGCGCTGAGCACACCCTACGGGCGGTGAGGGCCGTCGGAGGAACAGCGGACCTGGCAGTCGCCGATATCACCGACCCGGCGATGTGCCAGCGAGCGGCGGATCTCGCCCTCGAACGGTTCGGCAGTGTGGACATCCTGGTCAACAACGCCGCAATCGCCCCGGACGAACGAGCGAATACCGACGAGCTATGGCAGCGCGTGGTCGACATCAACCTGCGCGGAGCGAAGTTGATGTGCGATGCCGCCATCCCGCACATGCGTAGCGCGGGCGGCGGATCCATCGTCATGATCGGCTCGATCGCCGGCATGCGCGGTGGCGGTGGAATCGCGTACTCGGCCGCAAAGGCCGGGATGGTCGGCATGGCGAAGGCGATGGCCTTCACCTATGGGCGGGACGGCATTCGCGCGAATACCGTAGCTCCAGGCCACGTCGCAATCCCTATGGGTCTCGGCTACAGCGGTGGAGGGTGGGATGGCGAAGTCAATGCGCGCGAGATGCGAGCGCAGGCCGGACTCACCGGCACCGAGGGCTCCGGCTGGGATGTCGCCTACACTGCGCTGTTTTTCGCCAGTGACGAGTCGCGGTACGTCACTGCCGCAACCATTGCAGTCGACGCTGGGACCACCGAGGTGATGCCGATTGTGATGCATCCATACCTCGCTGGTTCCGTCGGGCCAGGCAACGGCCATTCCGCCTGAGCAACGTCACGCCCGTGGGGCCTCAACTGACCAATCAGTTGAGGCCCCGCGGTCGTCTGATGTCCGTCAATAACAGCCGACGCCGGCGGTGGCGCCTCGGAGTTCGTCACGATCGTCGGGATGGGCAATCGATATCAGGTTTCGTGCCCGCTCGAATGCGCTCTTACCCCTGAGGTCCGCGACCCCGAATTCCGTAACGACGTAGTCGACGTCGTTGCCTGACGATGTCACGCGATGATCGGGATCGGTGAACGCCACGATGCGAGAGACTCCGCGCCGAGTCCGCGCCGGAAGCGCAAGGACAGAACCACCACCGTTGCTGATGTGCGCCGCCCGCAAGAAGTCGGTCTGACCGCCCCCCGACGCTATACGGATCTTGCCTGCGTACTCGGCATTGACCTGACCGGTCAGGTCGATCTCGAACGCAGAATTGATCGCCCACAGACGCTCTTGCCCGAGAAGAGTGCGAGGCGAGTGGGTTTCGGAGATCGGAGCCAGCCTCAGCGATGGTCCCCACCCGCTGTCGCGAACACCCTGTGAGAGCACACCCGTGGCTAGATGCCGACCCGGATCACGTGACTTTCGACCACCCGTGACAACGCCGCTGCGAATCAGATCCTGAAGTGGGCCCGCGATGACTCCCGAATGCACCCCGAGGTCAGACTTTCCGCGCAGCGCTCGAATGACGGCGGTCGGAACCGCGCCCAATCCGAGCTGTACCGTCACTCCGTCGGGAATGAGGGTCGCCACGTTATCGGCGATCTTTTTCTGTTCGTCGGTCGGTGGTGAGACTGTCGCGGTGGTGGGCTCGTGACTGTGCGAGAAAGCAATGGCCGTGGCTCTATCGAGACGTGTGTTGTATGGGGCAATCGCTCCCGAACCTAGTGGAGAAACCTCGAATCCGACTCTCGGCGCGATCTCGAGTGCAGTAGGCGTGTAACCGATCATGTGTCCGAGCGACACCAGATCCCACTGTTCACCCTGCACGACGCGGGCGACCAGGATGTCTATACGCAGTTTTCCGGTGGCGATCAGCCGGTCGACGTCCCAGAGCGAGTTCGGCAGATGATCGACGTGGGGGCTCAACTGCCGAGGAACGGCACCGGCCACCGAGACCACTCGCAGCCGGCCGGCGCGGAGGTCGGCAACTGCGGTGTCGTCGAGGAAGGTGAACTGCCCGGAGAGATCCGCCACGACCAGGGTCAACTCGACATCATCTCGACGGGCGATGCGAACGAGGGCGGCGATGAGTGCGTCGGGCTGCTGCGGCGACATTGCCGCCAGAACCGTTGCGTGACTGTGGTTGTGCAGCAAGCTTCGTGCTGCCGCGATGTGGGTGTCATTGACGTCGATCTGCATGCATCTTCTCCAATTGGCGGTGACCGGCACTTTTCATTCCCCGAGCCGTCGTATACCCTTATTATAGGTATAAATCATACAGACATGCTCGGTGTCGGCGGACTCGCCGAATAGTCATCCGAGCGTCCCCCGCAGGGAAGGTTTATGAGCGTGACCGTCCACACCAAACGTCCCCCGATCGTCGATTGCGACGTTCACCCGCTGGTCAAAGGCGTCGAATCCTTGTTCCCGTATGTCTCGTCGTCGTGGCGACGTCACTTCGAGACCCGCGGCGCCCGGATGTACGCCCGAGCTCGTGACCGCTACAACCACCCGAATCGCACGTATCGCATGGACGCCGTGCCGGACTCCGGGGGTCCAGCCGGATCCGATCGCGACTTCACACTCGAAAAGCACATCGCCCCCTACGGGATCGCTTCTGCTCTACTACTTCCGCAAGAGCCGTATGGGGTCACGACGTGGAGTGACCCGATGGCTGCTGGAGCCTTCTGTGCCGGCGCCAACGACTACTTCCTCGACACCTGGGTCAATTACGACCCGCGGTTCACCCTCGCGATCAGTGTGTCGCCTCACGATCCGCACCTCGCAGCGGAAGAAATTCGGCGACGAGGTGCAGAGCCCGGTGTCGTCGGTGTGCAACTGTTGCTCACCGAGCACATGATGGGTTCGCGCTGGTTCGACCCGATCTACGAGGCGGCGTGTGATCTAACCCTGCCGATCGTTTTGCACCAGAGCGGAAACGAAGGTTGCTACGCAACGTCGCAGGGCCCGGCTGGCGGTGTTCCGCGTTCATACGGAGAACGGCACGTCGTCCTGACTCAGGTCGGAGCGGCCAACGTCGTCGACATGATCGTCAACGGCGCATTCGAGAGATTCCCGACCCTACGGGTAGTTATGGTGGAGTGGGGATTCAGCTGGCTGTCGAGCCTGGTGCCCCGCATGGACTACCTGTGGGACTGCGACCCCGGCGCAGCACCACTGGTACTGAAACGGCCCAGCGAATACGTCGCGGAACACTTCACCTTCACAACCCAGCCACTCGACGAGCCCGACACTCGCGATGAACTGCAATCACTCTTCAGCATCCCGAACATCGACAAGATGCTGTTGTTCAGCTCCGACTATCCGCACTACGACACCGACGATCCAGACTTCGTCATCAAGCGGATCCCCGAGGCTATGCGCTCGCGGGTGAGCTTCGAGAATGCCGTTGACGTCTTCGGCGACAAGATCCTGCGGTCCACCCATTGATCGACTTCCACGGCTGGCACGACAACGCCACCGGGCGAAACGGAGTTCCCCAACAATGATCATCGACGTTGACCGTCACGCCACGGTCGAACGATACCAAGACCTCTTCCCCCACATGTCACTGTCGTGGCGCAAGCATTTCGAACGCGACGAGTGGCTCGAATCCGTGACCGTCGCCGGTGACCACGTGCGCGTATCGGACCGATTCGTGCACGAGCAGTCCACCGAATCGCCAGGTCAAGACGACGACGATTCGTTCCGCCTCCTCCTCCCGCACCACGGGCTGGCCGTGAACGGCTGGGCCGACCAGGTAGCCGCACGCACCTTCCTGGAGGCGCTGAATTCGTACGCCGCCGAAAGATGGGCGTCGACATCCACACTGCCGGTCGTGGTGGTGTCACCTCATGACACGGCTTGGTCGGCAGGTGAGATTCGACGGCGGGCCGCCGCCGGGACCGCCGGAGCCGTCGCCCCGCCACTGACCTCGACGATGCTGGGTTCGCAGCATTGGAACCCCATCTTCGAAGCCTGCGTGGAAACGAACCTGCCGCTTGTTGTCCACTTCTCCGGCGTCGAAGGACGCTACTCCGGTGCCCCGCCCCTCGCGGGCGGTGTCCACGCGAGTGCGTTCTCGAGGTTGACGCTGATGCCGCATCTGGCAGAGTCCAACATCGCGAGTCTGACGTACGAAGGCGCGCTAGTCCGGTTCCCCGAACTTCGCATCATCTTCACCGGATTCGGCTTCACCTGGTTGCCCTCCTTGCTATGGCGGCTGGACCGGGAGTGGCGGACATTCCGACACGACATTCCCTGGGTAACCGAACCGCCGAGTGAACAGGTGCTGACCAATATGTGGTTCAGCACGTGGCCGGTCAAGGAGGCAACGAATACGGAGGAATGGGAGGCCTCGTTTACCGAGCGGCTTCGCGACCGGGTGGTGTACGGCTCGCACAGCCCCCACGAAGGCGACGCAGTAAAAGACATCCTTACCCACCTGGGAGGCGAGTGGGCGACCAGGCTAATGCGCAACGGCGCGGCTTCCCTGGCACGACCGATTCCGGCGGGGGTGTGAGATGAGCAGCGAACAAGACGAAGTCACCGCAATCCGCCCCGCGACCAACACCGCTCACCGCAAAGCGGAGCACTTGGTGGGTCGTCTCGAAGAAATTCCGATGCACACCATCCACAGCGTCCGAATCGACGGACGCGATGTCGGAATCATCAGGACTCCCGACAAGGTGTACGCAATCGGCAACCGCTGTCCACACCAAGGTGGGCCGATGTGCCTGGGAAAGATGACGGGAACGATGGTTCCCTCCGATCCGGACCAATACGTGTACGACCACGATGGACTCGTGGTGCAGTGCCCCTGGCACGCCTACGAATTTCACGTCGATACCGGCGAAAGTGTGGCAGGTGCTCTGCGCGGGCGAGTGCCGGTCTTCGAGGCCACGATCCGCGACGGAAATGTCTTTTGTTCACTGAACCGTCCTCAAACTGGAGGTACGCAATGAGGGTATATGTCGACCAGGTCGAGTGCACCGGCGCCGGGCAGTGTGAGCAGATCGCACCGCAGTTCTTCAGAGTGCTCGATACCGGACTCGCCACAGTCCTCGATGCACAGGGACATCCGCTTCCCGAGGGTGGTGCAGGGATCGGTTCAGATGTCCCTGATGCGTTGCACGCTGACGTCCGCGACGCGATGGATGTGTGCCCGGGTGCGTGCATACGCGAAATGAAAAGCGGGCCCCGGCAGTGACCGGTCGTGCCGATGACGACCTCAGTGGCGTGCGGTCCTTGTTGTTCGTACCGGGGGATGACCCGCACAAACTCGCGGGAGCGCTGTCCAGCTCGGCAGATGGCGTGATCGCCGATCTCGAGGATGCCGTAGCGCCCAAGAGGAAGGACTCGGCTCGCCTGACCGTTCTGGAGACGTTGTCACAAAACGGCGATTCCGCACGGCGGTTGGTCCGAATCAACGGGCTCGATACACCCTGGGCTGCCGATGATCTCGCCGGCCTCGAAGACGTTGCGATCGATGCGATCGTCGTTCCGAAGGCCACGCCCGATACGATCGGTGGACTTCCGCGCTCCGGCGTTCCTGTCATCGCCCTGATCGAGACTTCACTTGGGCTGCGACGGGCGTACGAGGTTGCCCAGCACCCGCGGGTGGTCGCTCTGATGTTGGGTGGCGCGGACCTGGGTGCCGAGCTGCGATTGCAGTCGCGGAACGATGGGTTGGAACTGCTCCATGCCCGGTCGATGTTGGTCGTGGACTCCGCTGCTGCGGGTATCCGGCCCCCGTTCGACGTAGTTCACCTCGCTCCCCGAAATATCGATGATCTCGTCACGGAGTCACGGCTCGCGCGTTCCCTGGGTTTTGGCGGGAAGGCCTGTATTCACCCTTGCCAGATTGAACCCGTGAACCGGGTGTTCAGCCCCTCTGCCGCTGAACTCGAGCACGCACGCGAAGTGGTCGACGCCCTCGACGCGGCACTTGCCGCGGGGTTCGGCACTGCAATCGTGCGCGGACAGCTCGTCGACGAGCCGGTTGCCCGACACGCCCGGTCGCTTCTCGGTCAGTCGCACTGAGGCGACGCCCGTCCGGGATCCGCGACTCGTGGCCTAACCACCATTTTCTCGCAGTTGCATCCAGAAAGGCACAATTAATGGAACTGACGACAGAACAGCAAGACATCATCAAGGTGATCCGGGATTTCGTGGATCGCGATGTGCTGCCGAAGGCTTCAGAGTTCGATCATGCGGACGAGTTTCCCGAATCGATGGTCGAAACCCTGCGCGAGCTCGGACTATTTGGGATCACGATCCCCGAACAGTACGGCGGTCTCGGCCTCGACCTGACGACATACGCGCTGGTGATCAAGGAGCTCTCCCGAGGCTGGATCTCACTGGCCGGAGTGGTGAATACCCACTTCATGTCGGCCTGGATGATCGAGAACTTCGGTACTGAGGAACAGCGTCAGCGCTACCTGCCGAGGATGGCCACGGGCGAACTTCGGTCTGCGTACTCGATGACCGAACCCCACGCGGGCTCCGACGTGCAGGCAATCCGAACTCGCGCCACCGCTGACGGCGACGGATTTCGGATCGACGGGCAGAAGATGTGGGCGACCAACGGTCTCCGCGCTGGCATGATCATGCTGCTCGCCGTCACCGATGCCGACGCCGACCCGCGGCACCGCGGAATGACCGCATTCATCGTGGAGAAGGACGCCGAAACCCACGAACAACCAGGACTGATCGTACCGCCCCAGTTGAAGAAGCTCGGGTACAAAGGTGTCGAATCGACAGAACTGGTCTTCGACGGATTCCATGTCGACCGGGATGCCGTACTCGGGGGCGAGGAGGGATTGAATCAGGGATTCAAGTACTTCATGGCCGCCGTCGAACTCGGACGGGTCAACGTCGGAGCTCGGGCCGTTGGGCTGGCGACATCCGCATTCGAGGCAGCGATTCGCTATGCGCAGCAACGAGAGACCTTCGGCAAGAGGATCAGCCAGCATCAGGCGATTCAGCTCAAGTTGGCACAGATGGGCACCAAGATCAGGGCGGCTGAGCTGATGGTGATTGATGCCGCCCAGCGCAAGGCCAGTGGAGATCGGGCGGACCTCGAAGCCGGCATGGCCAAGTTGTTCGCCACCGAAACCGCGCAGGAATGTGTCGTCGAGGCCATGCGGATCCACGGGGGCTACGGTTACTCGCAGGAGTTCGTGGTCGAACGGCTCTATCGTGACGCGCCACTGCTGATCCTGGGCGAGGGAACCAACGAGATCCAGCAGCTGCTCATTGCCCGCCGGCTCCTCGAGCAGTACGCCATCTAAGGTCTGGGTTGTGGGTAGACTCACCGCTCGCGACTCGTCTGCGCCGGCGTGAGGAGTGTTTGTCGCCGCAGACAGGCGTCCATCCTCGTTTCGACACTGCCGATCGGCACCGGATCTCGGGCCGATGCACCCGCTATTACTGTGGCGCAACGAGCCTGACCGACATGACCTGTACCGCTCTCGATTCAGGTGAGGGCAGCGACCCTCAGGCTCCAGTGTCGAACGGCTCCACGCCTGCCTCAGGTCCAAACCGTCCATCAACGACCCCACGGAAGGAAGCGACTGCACATGAAGGAGGAAACTTACCCGGATGGTGGCAAGTCCAGTCCAAACCGCCGAGCATTCGTAGGTGCCATTTCGGGGAACGCCTTTGAAGCGTATGACACCGCCATCTACGGTTTCCTCGCGGTGCAAATGGGCGCATTGTTCTTCCCCGGAAGCAATCACACAGCTCAGACCTTGGGCAGTCTTGCGCTCTTCGGCCTCACCTTCTTCGTGCGGCCACTCGGGGCATTGATCTTTGGCCCACTCGCGGACCGTATTGGTCGGACCCCGGTTCTCGTCCTGATGATCTCGCTCATGGCGCTGGCCACAGCAGCCGTAGGGCTACTTCCGGCCTACTCCAGCATCGGCATTACCGCAACGGTCGCTCTGGTGGGTTGCCGGATGCTTCAAGGTCTCGCAGTTGGGGGCGAGTACGGCACCGCTACGAGCTTCCTGACGGAATATTCTCGGCGCGGGCAACGAGGCTTCGGGACCAGCTGGTATATCTTTTCGAGCCTCAGCGGGTTTCTGCTCGGCAGTCTGATGGTCACCGGGTTGTCCGCCTTGCTCAGTGACGACGAGATGATGAGTTGGGGATGGCGGATTGCCTTTTTGATCGCCGCGCCGCTCGGATCAATAGCGATATTCATCCGGCTCCGAATTGAGGAGTCGCCGGAGTTCGCAAGGATCTCGGCCCAGCGCGAGACCTCCCGCGCACCACTGAGAGAAACACTCTCGTACGGCAAAGAGCTCCTACTGACTGCCGGCGTGGGAACGCTTCACTCCGTCGCCTTCTACATGGCATTCTCCTACGCCACCACCTATGTGGCTGTCGTTGCCGGACAGGGACATTCCGTCTCATTCGCCTCGACGGTGGTGGCATGCTGTGTGGGGCTGGCCGTTCTACCCTTTGGAGGAAAGGCCTCCGACAAGTGGGGTCGCCGCAGAATTCTCATGATCGGGGCATTGTGGTGCGTGATGGCCGCCTACCCCGGCTTCCTCCTGATGTCGAGTGAGTCGGCGGCGGGCGCCTTCGCCGGCCAGGCTCTCCTCGCGGTGGGCGCGGGAATATTCTTGTCGACCTCGGTGGCCACGATGGCCGAACTGTTCCCGAC
Source organism: Rhodococcus sp. USK10 (assembly GCF_019378875.1). Lineage (NCBI taxonomy): Bacteria > Bacillati > Actinomycetota > Actinomycetes > Mycobacteriales > Nocardiaceae > Rhodococcus > Rhodococcus sp. USK10. Next base: position 3,494,164 of record NZ_CP076048.1, on the reverse strand, counting down.
GCGAGTTCGCTCAACTGGGTCATCGGTCGGATACAACGCCGCAGCCGCACTGTTCGGTGGGACCGCGCCTTTCATCTCGACCTTCCTGGTGAGCACGACGGGCAACGACCACTCTCCCGCGCTCTATCTGTGCGCAGCGGCGATAATCGCACTCATCGCCGTGTCGATCATCCGAAATGATCGGCTACACACTGGAGCGGAGGTGACCGCACCCACCGTGGACGCTGACCGGCCCACAACAGCAGCAGTGGGTCGTGTCACTCCTGATGGCGAGTCGGCGTAAGGACGGCGTACTGGAATTCGCCGCAGCGATCCGGGCAGCTGAATGTGCGTCCGGAGGCGCTGCGGAACTGGAACTGCCAGACAGAGGCCGATCACGGCGAGCGCGACTATTGGCCGTCGACGTCGATGCTGGAGGAGAACCACCTCCTGGCGAAGGAGAACGCCGATGCACAAGCAAGGCGATCGGGGAGTACCTCGCCGGTCACACGGTTCCCGTTTCCGAGTCGATCCCCGCTCCACGGTGGTCGTTAGCCGAGAAGTGAGTGTGATGCCTCACGAGAACGGCTGAAACTCTCCCATGTATCTCACTGCGACGAAAAGCAAACCGCAGTTCCAATACCGACTCGCGCACATAGAGGTGTGAATCCCAAGAATTCCCATGAGTATCGCAGACGGGGGGCTACCGAGGAGGAGGCCCTTGGTCACTTTGGAATGACAACGAGCCGGTTCGTCGAGCGTCCGCGAATCGAACGGTGCATTCACAGATTGGCGGGTCGACTTGGTCATCACCGACCGTGGTCGGCTGACGGCGGCGTAGCAGAGTGCTGCTCCGCGATGCGCGATGATCGCCACTTGAGATCCGGAGATGGCTTCCGTACAAGCTATTGCGAGACCGCTGTCTACTCGCGCAGTACACCATCTAAAGTCTGGGTTGCGGGCAGGCTCACCGTTCGCGACTCATCTGTGCCGGTGAGGGAGCGACAGGCCGGCTCTGTGCCGGTGAGGGAGCGACAGGCCGGCCCAGGCAGACGCACATCCATGCTCTGCGATCTGGTCACGATACAGATTTCGGAGTGTGGATGTGCGTCGGTCTGGACACACGGCGTGCAGGGAGCGTCGACACTCGTCGCCTTCGATATGCCGCCGGGCAGAGGTGAGTTACGAGTCTGGAATCTCCGTGGTGTAGCGCGTCCCTTGGACACCTCCCCGCGACCAGTGACCAGCGCCCTGAACGCCCAACCCGTGACTGATGTTCTCCTGCAGTCCGCGTCGGAAGCCGATCGTGATCGCTGCCTTCGTGTAGCGCAGGACCGGCAGGCTTCGCGCCGCCAAGTCGTTACAGAGCTTCCATGCTCGATCGTGCAGCTCGGAGAGCGGAAGAACCTCGTTGACCACCCCGAGTCGGTGAGCCTCGGACGCGGTGATGGCTTCGCCGGTGAGGAGGAAGTACTTCGACCTGGTCGGACCGAGAAGCTCACCCCAAATGATGTTCACTCCATCCCCCGGGACCGTATTCCGGACCGCGAAGTGCGCGCGGTCGGCGAAAAGAGCATGATCGGCAGCCAGCACGATGTCACCCATCACCGGAATTTCGGAGTGGATCGTGGCGGGCCCGTTGACCACTGACACGACGGGCACGTCGATGTCGTCGAGACCGGTCAACATCCGGCGCCCCTCCCACCACAGCTCGTCCCAGTCCATTTCCGCAAATCCCCGGACGTCGATCTCCGCGCAGAACGTGTCTCCCGATCCGGTGAGCAGGACAACCTTCGTCGCGCGGTCCGTGCCGACCCATCGGAACGCATCGGTCAGGTCGCGGTGTGCGTCCGCGCTCCACACCAACGGCCCGTCATCGGTGTGGAAGCGCAACTCGGTGACTCCGCCGCGGTGTGACACCGCGACATTCGGCCACTGGGGTAGTTCGGGCATGGCTTACTCCTTACAGCGTGAATGTTCGACCAACCTCGACCAGCACAGCTGCCGCACTCGATTCGAGCAAGGGCTTGACAAGCACCGGTCACACTAGAGTAAGTATTATACCTATAAATCGGTTAAATGGACGCTTTGGAGGATGGCATGCCGGAACGACAGTTCGAAGACGGCTGGCTCGAATTGGACGGGCTTCGAATTCACTACACGGAGTGGGGATCTCCCACCGCAGAGCCCGTGGTGCTTCTCCACGGTCTCAATGTGCAGTGCCACACCTGGGATCCGATCGCTGCGGAACTGGCTGACGAGTACCACGTGATCGCTATGGATATGCGCGGTCACGGTGACAGCGGATGGTCCCGGGCGGGCTACCGTGTGCGATCGATGGCGCGAGACGTCCATGGACTCATCGACGCGCTCGGTCTCGGTCCGGTCAATCTCGTCGGGCACTCCGCTGGAGTGCGGGTAGCCATCGCGGTGGCGGGGGAGCGCCCCGAGATGGTGCGCCGCCTCGCACTGTCGGACGCCGGCCCGGCCAACTCGGCGTCGGGCGCAGTCGCGATGCGTGACTTCATCCAGGCGACGACCAACATCAGGGGATTCCGCAACGAGGACGAGGCGCGACAGTTCTACCTGGGATTCCACCCCGAGTGGCGGCAGGACTTCATCGACCTGCACGTCCAGCATCAGCTGCGGCGGAACTGGGCCGGCAAACTCGTGCCCAAGGCGGACCCGGATGTTCAGTGGATTACCGGCTCTGTGAGCCTTCCCGACGTCACGTATTTGTGGGAGATGTCGGCGCTTCTGACTATGCCCACGCTGCTCATGGTCGGTAGGACGAGCAATGTCCTCGACGAGCAGGTTGTAGACCGCATGTTGCAGACAATGCCCAATTCGACAGTTCGCTGGTTCGACACCGGTCACTACGTCCCACGTGAGGCACCCGAGGAGTTCACCGAGGTCCTCACCAAATTCCTCGCGAACGACTGACGAGAACCTGAAGGCAGGATTGAGATGACGAACGCTCGGCGCCGCTACGCGCAAATGAAGAGTCTGCTCGAGGTACCGATCCTCAACGACAAGTTCTGGGGAAAGGTTCCCACTGTCAAGGCAGATGCCATCATGTTGGATCTCGAAGACTCCACGACACCGGGCAACAAGGAACTGGCGCGAGACCGCATCGTCCGGGCCCTCGACGAGCCGGAGTACTTCGGTGGACGTCATGTGATCGTGCGGGTCAACAACTTGTCCACACCATGGTGTCGTGACGATTTGGCGGCCCTGGCCGAGGTCCGTGGCGACTTCCTCATCAGCTACCCGAAGGCAGAGACTGCTGAGGAGATCGCCGAGGTTCGGTCGACGATGGCGGCCGGTGAACCACGTGGACTTCACGTCATGATCGAGACCGCTCGAGCGGTCATAGAACTCGACAGCATCGCCAAAGCCGACGGCGTAGTCGGCCTTCACTTCGGCTACGTCGACTATGCCGCGGACGTCGGTTCACGTCCGTTCAACGAATCCGGCGACGATCTATATGCGCCATCGAATCATTATGTGCGGACCAAGATTGCAGTTGCGGCGGCCGCGTACGGTCTCTTCTGCACCGGTGGCACCCTGATTCCGGAATACAAGGACCATGACAAGGTGCGGAACTTCGTCCGCACTTGGGCCGACCTAGGGTACACAGCCTGCATCGCTGTGTCTCCGGCGCACCTCGACATCATCAACGAGGCATTGACTCCAAGCTCAGGGGAGCTAATGCGCGCCCAGGAAGTCTGCGCTGCGTACGAAGAGGCGATGAGTAACGGGGATCCCGCAGCTGTTCTGTCGGGCCGGGTGATCACCATGCCGGACTATCGCGTCGCGAGTCTGGTCCTCGCGCGCGCCGGCGAAGAGGTGGGTGCAGCATGACGATGATCCGAGATGAACCAGCGAGCACTGGTGGTCTCAGTGAGAAACTTGCCATCGGACTAGATGCCATCGCACAGGGCGATCATTCGCCAGAGGCGGCGGCATCGGCGAAAACGAGGCTGTTACACGCAGTTCGAGTAGCGCTCACGAGCCGCGACCTACCTGCCGCGGAGTTGGCGTGGAGCGCTACGGGTACAAACTCAGGAAACTGCGTCGTCATCGGCCGGGCGGAACGCCTGAGCGGGCCCGATGCCGCGTTCGTCAACGGAGTGACCAGCCACAGCAGCCTGAAAGAAGACTGCGGCCCGGGGGGACTGCGCGAAGGTAGCCATCCCGGCACATATGTCATTCCTGCCGCTTTGGCAGCGGCCGACATGGCGAACAGTTCGGGATCAGCGTTGTTGCGGGGTGTTATTGCGGGCTACGAGGCGGTCGGCCGGATCGGCGCGGCAAGTCCGCCCGGGATCGGCCTGCGCCGATTTCGCCCGGTGGGTGTGATGGGTCCCTTCGGCGCGGCAGCCGCTGCGGCTGCAGTGTGGAACCTGGGCCCGGCGGCAACGTCCCGAACACTCGCCATAGCTGCAAATATGGCCGCGGGAACAAATCAGGGCATCTACGAGGGCACCATGGAACCGTACTTCCATGCCGGCGTGAGTGCCAGAAACGGCATCCTCGCAGCTCAGCTTGCCGCCGCAGGAGCAGTGACGTCACACCAGAGCTTGGAAGGTGAGTTCGGATTCTTCGAAACATATGGTGGTGAGCAGGGTGCCACGGACGAAGTAACTGTGGAACGCGACGAGTACGCCGTCTCACGTGTTGGTACGAAAAGATTCGCAGCCTGCATGCAGAACCAGCAGACACTCGCGCTGATCATCGACACCGCGCCTGCAGACCTCAACGTCGGTGACATCGTCGGTGTGACAATCCGCAGGCCCGCGACCGGGACGAACGGACTGGGAAGCCCGGGAGTTTCCCGCATTCCCCCATACTCCAACATGTTGCAGGCGCAGATGTCGGCCCGGTTCACCGCGGCGGCAGCACTGGCCGGCGCGCCTGTCGAAGACCCGACCTACTTTCGGAATTCCTATGCAGATAGCGCTATCACGGCGCTGGCCCGGAAGATCACGCTGGACAACTCGACAGACGGATCTGTCGCGGTGGAAATCAAGCTGCCCGATCGAGTGATCGTTCTCGACTCCGACATGTCGAGCACACTTTTTCCCTCTGCCGAGGAAATCCGCGATCGATTTCTCCGGGATGTAGGGGCGAGTGAGGGATTTGCCCACGCAGGCAAGCTGGCTGCCCTGATCGACGATCTCGACCAACTCACGCTCGCCACTCAGCTCACCGATGCGCTGTGCATGCCGAGGGTTCCGTAGGTCGGTAACTCTCGACGCATCATCAGTCTTACAGGAGATCTCATGGACACCATCGTTGTTGCCGGAGCATCAGCGGCAGGCCTGAGCGCCGCGCGCCAGCTGCGGAAGTCCGGCTTCGCCGGCTCGATTCAGCTCGTCGACGAAGAACCCCACGGCCCCTACCGGCGACCGAAGGTATCGAAAGGCCTACTCAACGGACAGGTCGACACTAATTCGATCGCAGTCCGCTGGCCTGACGAGCTCGGATTGGAGCAAGTTTTCGGTACTCGACTCACCGCACTCGATCTCCAGTCACGGGAACTGCACATCACCTCGGATTCCGGCGCGGCGGTATTGGGCTTCGACGGATTGGTCATTGCGACCGGAGCCTGCGCCCGACAAACCCCATTCGACACCGAGCTACGAGGTGTGTACACACTGCGCACTCTCAGCGACGCGATGGCCATGCGCGAGGACCTCGATCACGCCGCATCTGTGGCGATCGTCGGGGGCGGATTCATCGGCCTCGAAGTCGCGGCCGTTGCTCGAGCGATGGGGAAGTCGGTCACGGTCCTCGAGACGTCCGATCGCCCTTTGGGGCGGGTGCTGGGGCCGGTCTTCGCAGATCACATTGCAGGTATCCACCGCGAACGCGGTGTCGAATTGCTCTGTGAAGTCGCGGTGACGGGACTACTCGCCGGGCCGGGGAACGCAGTCGCTGGTGTGGCCTTGACCGACGGCACCGCTGTCGAAGCTGACGTGGTGCTGGTCGCTGTCGGCTCAGCACCGGCGGTCGATTGGCTCGCATCATCGGGCCTGGACCTCACGGACGGAGTTCTGTGCGATGCCACGTTAGCTGTCGAGGGCGCGCAGGATGTGGTTGCCGCTGGTGACATAGCAAGCTGGTGGAATCCGTTGTACGGACGCCGAATGCGGGTAGAGCATTGGACTAATGCCACGGAACAGGGCGCCTATGCGGCTCGCCGTCTCCTAGGACTGCACGACATGAACGGGTTCGTCAGTGCTCCATACTTCTGGTCGGATCAGCACGGTATGCGTCTGCAGAGCATTGGTACGACAATCGGTCACGATCGCGCCGATATCGTGGAGTGCGCGGGCGAGCGCCTAGTCGTCGCATACTCGCGTGAGGGGCGGCTGACATGTGTTGCCGGAATCAACTCGGGCACTGCGGTCCAGAGTTACCGAAAGATGGTGCTCGAGGGTGAAACACGTGATGCCATGCGGAATATCTCCGATGCGACTGCTGACATCGCACGATGACACTGCCACAGTCCGCCGCCGGCATTTGCGCTACCACAGCCAGGCGTCTGACGGAGCTCGCGGCGGTACCTTCGACCTGCCCTTGTCCTACTATCGAGCTAGTCGCTCGACGTACCTGGTTCTCAATGGTGCCTCAGCGCCGAATGGAGATCGACTCGTCAGCGAGTTCGGTTCCTGCCGCCGCGCCGATGCCTGTACCTATGCCAAGGTGACTGGACCTCGATCGCGTGGTCGTCGTGCCAGCGTGGCAGGAAGGGGTCGTCGGCAACCAGGCAACTAGGCCTTACCGGATGACCTCCGATCTTGTACGTGTCCGTGCTTGTGGGCGGCAGATACGGGTATCCTGTCAACTATGGCTAATAACCGCAGAAATACCAGCGCCAAGCTCGAGCATACGCCTCTGTCGCAGCTCGCACCGTCGACAGCGCCATTGTCCCGGGGAACAAAGGTGTCCGAACGGATAGCCAGCCTACTGGTGGACGACATCATCAGAGACCGGCTAGGCCCCGGCGACCGGCTGCCGAACGAGCAGGCCATGGCGGAACGTTTTCAGGTCGGAAGAGGATCCGTGCGCGAGGCGCTCCGCCTTCTCGAAGTGCACGGAATGATCAAACTCAGGCTCGGCCCGCGCGGAGGTCCGGAGATAACCGCTGTCGATCCGAGAGAGGTAGGTCGCACCCTGTCGTTGTATCTCAGCCTTCGGGGTGCAACCATCGAAGAACTGGTTCAGACCCGGCTCATTCTCGAGCCCAAGGTGGCGCGTCTGGCAGCAGAGAACCGTTCGGGGGAGGACGAGCGTCGTCTGAAAGCCGCGCTCGCCGCTGAAGAGGCCAGCAGTTCACACGATTCGGGCTACATCGACGCCGCCAACGAATTCCACTACGTGCTGGCGACGATGACGGGGAACCGGGTCCTCGACCTCGTGGCGACAGCACTCAAGGACCTCTATACGCGCCGCATAGTCAACGACGGGGTCGCGCAAGAGGCCGCCGGGCCGAGCATCTGCCTCGAACACAAAGAGATTGGTGAAGCGATCCTACGCGGAGACGCCGATAAGGCAGAGAAGCTCATGTTGTCCCATATGGAGTTCTACGTCGACCGTGTCAGAAGTGTTGCACCCGGTTTTGTGACTTCCCGAATCAGCTGGGAGTGAGGACTTCTTGCGCGGCTGGTCGGCCTGGACGGGCCCGTCATCGCAGCCATATCGACGCGGTTGGACGGATGTGCGTGCGAGGCCACTGGTCGCCTCGGTTTCGCGAAGACTCGAGTCCCCCGAGGCGCTCCCGCAGGCCTTTCGATTCCAAGATTCGGGATCGATGTGTCGGCCGCCTGAGCTCAGTTGGGTATGCACCTCTGTGTCAGTTTGACCCGCTACCTCAAATCCGGACCAGACCCACCAGGCACCACCACCAGGGCTGCCCGAACCCGCGCTTGGACACCGGGCAGCTGGGTGGTGAAAGATGGAGTCATCCGAACGTGCTACGCGACGACCCTGTGGTGTCCAAATACTGACGATCCGGAGGTTCTGCGTACCTGCGCTCCGCACCCCATCTCTGACCGGTCAGATGCCAATTCTGTTCGTGCCAAGCATGGTCGGATGGCAGATGCATCCCCGGAAAGGTGCAACAGTTGCCGATCACCTCGATGCGGACCGGGTAGATTTCGACACCTTCGACACCTTCGACGCCTTCGACGCCTTCGAGGCGACCTGTGCTCTGGTCTGGCAGCCCCGCAGGAACGGCTGAACCAAGAGCCTTACCGCGCTTACGTCGCCCGCGCCTTCCCGGACCGCACCGTCCTGAGCCGGCTGGTAGGAATGTCCTCGCCGGTCAGTGCCACAAGTGGATTGAGGTCCGCCCCTCCGCGGTGCTCGCCGAGCAAGCCGCTCCAGCGGCGTTCGCCCAGTAGTCGTCGACCGCCATCAGGCGAAGGTATTGCCTGACAACGGCTATTACCACATCCAGGGGCGGCTTGACCGGCGGCGAACGCGAATTCGGACCTCATCGTACTTTGAGCTTGCCGGACAGGCGGCGTCGGCGATCGGTGATCGGATGGGGTCTTCCGCGACGAAACCGCAGCGTACATCGCATCTTCAGCAGTATCGAGTGGTTCCTTGCCCCGTGTCGGTGAGGTGGCCGCAGACAGCAAGATCTGGGCCAGTGCTTGACGTACGTCACACTTCCTGCAAGGATTCTAAATACACGCATAGATCGTATGGTACTGGTACATAAAGTTGCGCTAGGCGGATTGGAGTGCACGGATGCCCGTACTTTGCTGATATCGAAATATGCGGTCCAGCATAGATATTCGTTGATGATAGCCACGGTCGGTTCGCCTTTGTGGAGTTCGCCGACGTTTCGATCGTCGATCCAGGCCCGATGGTGGCACTACCGCCCGGCGCATTCGACGGGGACGATGGTCGCCGGACGGGGAGATGCTAGATCGAAATCTCGTGGAGCGGAGTAGTTTCCACTTGACACTTGTCTCGGAACCTGCCTTGTGGCGCGAAGAGCGAGATTGGAAGACCGTACGCACACCGAAACCCCACCGATAATGTCCAACTCGTACAAAATGACCTATTCGTATCGACCCTTCTTGCAGCTGGCGAGACGCGGAATCTACGGCTTCGCCGGCAAAGTGCAGGAATGCATAGGAAGGAAATCAAGTTTAGGATGGCAGAAACAGAGCTGGAAGTTCTTGTGCGCGAACTGAAGGATCGCCAAGACATACACGACTGTGTCATGAACTACGCGCGGGGGGTCGACCGTCAGGACCGGGAGCTTCTGCTCTCCGTGTATCACCCCGACGCCATCGATGATCACGGAATGTTCGTCGGGAACCGCGAGGAGTTCGCCGACTGGTGCCTGGGCATGCATATTGAAACCCACGTCTCTGGCCAGCATTGCATTCTGAATCATGTTTGCGATTTGGACGGAAACACGGCTCATTCCGAGACCTATTACATGTTTGCGGGGATGAACAGGGAAGGCGCGCCACTTGGAGTGAGCGGTGGCAGGTACATTGACCGGTTCGAGAAGCGATCAGGTCGGTGGGCAATTGCCCACCGGGTGTGTGTGCGTGACTGGGCCACTGGGATTGATCGGCCCGATCTGAACGATCCCTCGACCCTGACGGCAATTCGACACGCGCTCGACCCCGGGAAGCTTGAATTGCTGACGCGTGCGCCGGCATCACGTCGGGACCGGTTCGATTTGTCTTATGACCGCCCGCTTCGCTCGGATCCTGAAAGGCTTCGGATGGGAAGAATGTCATAGCAGGCAACGTTCGAATCGTCGGCTAAAGAATTCTTTGACGATCCCCGTTCGGTTGGCTCAAATTACTTATTTGCCCAATGCGCCTTCTCCTGAAAGAGATAGAGAATGTCGACAATCAAATCAACCTACATCAATAACGAATGGATTCTGGGGCGCGGCGCTCCGATGGAGTCGGTGAATCCAGCGACCCAGGAACGCATAGGACGTTTTGCCGGGAGCTCAGTAGATCAGGTTTCTCACGCTGTGCAGGCTGCGCGTATGGCTTTTGAGTCCGAGAGTTGGCGCTCGTGCGGTCCAACTGAGCGATCGAAGATCCTTCTGAACATCGCAGAGGCTCTGGAACAACACGGGGAAGAACTGGCTCAGCTCGTTACTTCGGAAGTGGGAACGCCGATTTCGCTCTCGCGCGGTATGCAGGTAGCCAATCCGATTGAGGTCCTGCGTTGGTACGCCGAGGTTGCATTGAGAGGGCCCTACGGATCGTACGAGACGGAGCTTCCGGCCTACTCGAACCCGGTGCCTTCATCCAGCATCCTTGTCAAGGAACCCGCTGGCGTCGTTGCCGCGATGACGGCATACAACTACCCGATCAATCTGCTGGCATGGAAGCTCGGAGGTGCGCTCGCGAGCGGCTGCACGGCCGTGCTGCTTCCGTCACCGCGTGGTGCGCTCACCAGCATCCGTGTCATGGAAATCATCTCGCAACTCGATCTGCCCGTCGGTGTCGTCAACATGATCGTCGGCGGACCGGACGTGGGGATTGCTCTGTCAAGCAACAAGGATGTCGATCTCATCACCTTTACCGGGTCGGACACCGTTGGCGGGAAGGTCATGTCACAGGCGGCGGAGAACATTACCGAAACCGTTCTCGAACTAGGCGGCAAGGCCGCGAACATCGTTCTCCCTGGGGTGGACCTGGCGACGGCGGTCCCAGCATCGGTCCTTCGATTCTGCCGGAACGCAGGACAGGGATGCGGCGCTTGGACTCGGATTCTTGTCAAGCGTGAGGAGATGTCGTCGTTCGTGGATGCAGCAGTCGAGTATCTCGCATCACTCGAGGTCGGCGATCCATCCGATCCTGACATCACAATAGGCCCGCTGATCTCCGCAGATCACCTGCAATTTGTACGTCGTAGCGTCGCCGAAGCGGTTGAGCGTGGGGCAAAGATCGCATTCGGGGCGGACGATCTCGGCATCGATATGCCGGGGAATTTCATGTCACCGGTCCTGTTGACCGATGTGCGTGTCGACGATCCAATCTGTGACCTCGAGTTGTTTGCACCTGTCGCTGTCGTCCTCCCGTACGACTCGGTCGAGGAAGCCATCCGTATCGCGAACACGAGTGCATACGGCCTGAATGCGAACATCACAGGCCGGCAGGAGGATGCGATGGTTCTTGCGCGGAAACTGCGTGTCGGAACTGTCACGATCAACAATGGCTCCGGCATGCGCCCCGACGCACCTTGGGGTGGGCTCGGGCGCAGTGGAACAGGCAGGGAACTGGGTGACAGCGGGTTTGATCAGTTCTTCCAGGTCAAACATATCCAGTGGCCAAATTCGTGACCCAATTGTGTTTATAAACCACACTAAATTCATTTTGGCTGCGTCACCGACGCACCATATCCAACCGTAAGAAGGGGAACCATGACTACAGTGTCTACGAAGGACGACGTGAGGCAATCCTATGGTCGACGTCTCGAGGGGCGAATCGCCGCAGTGGTTGGCGCAGGTTCGGGGATGGGAAGGGCCATCGCCCTCCGCTTTGCTGCCGAGGGCGCGCATGTAGTCGTTGCCGATCGTGACCTCGATGCTGCGCGATTGACGCATGAGGCCATTCTCGCCGGCGGCGGAGCAAGTCAGGCAGTCGAAGTAGATGCAACCAAAGAAGGGGACATGCGCCGCATGTTCGATGGTGTCGGCAAAGAGCATGGGAGACTGCATGTCTTGCACAATCAGGTCGGCGGCCCATCCCCAATCGGGTACGAGGTTCCAGAGGCGGAGTTCGACAAGGCTGTCGCTCTCAACATGAAAAGCGCTTTCTACGGCTACTCTTCGGCCTACGATCTTCTGAAGAAGGCTGAAGGTAAGGGTTCGATTGTTTTCACCGCCTCCACATCCGCATTAGTGGGTTCGCCGTTCAGTCCGCTTTACTCAATGGTGAAGAGCTCACTCATCTCATTCGCAAAATCCGTCGCATTATTCTCGGCGAAGGATTCGGTCCGAGCAAACGTCATCTGCCCGGGAGCGGTGGATACACCGATGCTCAGTGAGTTTCATGCGCAGGTTCCGGGTGTTCCGCTAGACGACGTGCAGCGAAATTTCGTATCCAGCATTCCGTTGGGTCGACCCGCCCGTCCCGAGGAGATCGCCGGGGTCGCTGCATTCCTCGCGTGTGACGACTCGAGCTTTGTCACCGGAGCGGTCATACCGGTTGACGGCGGCATGGTTGCGCGTTGACGAGGCAGGCGATTGATTCGCAGCATGCCCGAGGCGGCCAACGGGACTGACCGCCCACCTTCACTTGACGGAGACGGCATGGCGTTGCCCATCGGAGCGGCTCTCCTGGAACCGAGAAATCGTGTCGGTATCACGGAGTTCGCGTCGGTGCCCGTCCACGACGGGTGGCCATCCGTGACGAGAATTGGTGGATGCCTCGTCACGATTGCCGCCGTGATGCTCTCCGAATTCGCCATTAACAAAGCCTAATTCATGGATAAAGGATGGCCTTAAATGGATACGACAAAGAAAACAACCCCTCCTGACAACAAGCGGGCGATCGCTGCCGGCGCCATTGGCAACTTCATTGAATGGTTCGACTTCGTGTCCTATGGGGCATTGGCGGCGATCCTTGCACCTCGGTTCTTTCCCTCGGAGAACTCGACTGTATCCGTAATCACGCTGTTCGCCACCTTTGCGCTGGCATTTCTGTTTCGGCCGCTCGGCGGTTTCGTGTTCGGCCTTGTCGGTGACAGGGTGGGCCGGCGTTCCGCATTGTCTGCTTCGGTCATGCTCATGAGTTTGGCAACGGTGGTAATCGGTTCGCTCCCGACCGTCGAAGCCATTGGGCTATGGGCGACCGTACTTATCGTGCTAGCACGTTGCGTACAAGCCTTTGCCGCCGGCGGTGAATGGTCCGGTTCCGTTGTCTACATGGTCGAGTTCGGCGATCAACGTCGAAGGTCTTTCCACGCGAGTCTCACCCCCACAGGAGCTTGGTTGGGGGCCATGGCCGCGGTAGGCGTTGTTTCCGGCTTGAACGCGGTATTTGGGCAAGCAGCGGTGGATGCGTGGGCCTGGCGGGTGCCCTTCCTGCTGGCGGCACCATTGGGGCTCATCGGTCTTTATCTTCGCTTGAGGATTCGAGATACACCGGAGTTCGAGGCGTTGAAGTCCGCTGATGCTCTCGAAAGCCGCCCTGTTCGGGAAGCGTTCCGGTCTCATAAGAGGGCGCTGCTGTTGATTTTCATTGGTGCGGCGACGAATGCCACGTGCGGGTACATCCTATTGACGTACATGGCGACCTACCTCACCACAACGGTCGGCGTATCGAGGAGCGCAGCGCTCGCTACCAACACGATCGCGATCGGCGTAACTGCTATAGCAACAGTACTTTTCGGAATCGCCGCAGACAGAGTGGGTAGGAAGCCGGTCTTCATCGGCTCTTTGCTGGCGCAGGTAGTTATCGTCGTTCCGGTGTTTGTCGTGTTGTCACACGGCAGCGTGGCCGGGATTCTGATCGGGCAGTGCGTCCTGGGTGTCGCAATCGGTGCAGCGCACGCACCGTTCGCGGTGCTCTGCGTTGAACTCTTCCCGGCGCGGGTTAGATACGCAGCGTCCGGGGTTGGCTACAGTATCGGCTCCGGTGTCGTGGGTGGACTTGCACCCCTTGTGGCGACCGCGCTCGTGGCTGCCTCCGGAAGTGCGATCGCGCCTGCCTTTTACCTCGGTGGAGTGGTCCTCACCGCGTTTGTGGTTTTCACCGCCCTTCTGCCCGAGACTCGCGGCCTCAACGAGAGCCGTACCTCGGACACGCGGCATTCCGCCGGGCAGAGTTCGACGGTTCGAACGACGGCGCTGACCGAATAGACGGCCCGCCACCGGTGGCGAAGTCGTAACAGGCAGTGCGTCCTCGTGGATGCCTCGTCAGGGATCCGCCACCGGGCGCCTGATCCGGCGTTGACTGCTACGAAGTCCGTGCCATTGCCGCCCGACTGGCCGACACATCGTGTTGGCCGGTCGGGCGGTCAGTGTCGGTCGGCGAGTGTCTGGCGCGGCGATCCATCGGCGGCGCCGCGTCCTTCGGCGGATTCGGATCACGCGGTGGGGGGCTTACTTCCGCCCAGCTTGGTGGTGACAGTCTCGGCAGCGGTCAGCAAACGATCTCGGTACCGTTCGACCTCCGCGCCCGACAATTGACTGGGAAGCTGATAGAGGCTCAATAGGAGCTCCGGCTGAGCGTATGCACCGAATATCGGTGCACTGATGATTCGGACATCGTATGTGGCAGCAGGGTCGATCTCGGCCGGTTCATATCCTTCGAGGCTGAGCGCGCGGGCGGCTGCGGTGACATCCCCTGCCAGATCGCCCGTAGCGCCGGTCAGCGGAAGCCGGGCAACCGCCCCTTCGAATCGCACCTGAGCATCGCTGCGAAGCACGAGCGACCAGCCGCGGTCACGGACGCGGGAGGTTGCTTGCACGAGTAGGTCTCGATCGAGCGCCTGCCCGCCGCGTCCGATCCACTTGTCGAATTCGCGTCCTTCGGCCCATGCCATCAGTGGCAGTGCGAGCGGCGGTACGAAGGGCATCCGTTGACCGAGACGGATGTGTGGGGACGTCGGGAGAGTGCTTGCCATGCTGCTCCCTACCAGGACCAATTGGTCCCTGATCGCGACGGAGGCGCAGCATTCGACACCCAGCTCGCGGGCGACGGCTTCCATCTCGGGACGTGCCTGATCGACGATACTGAGGGGGCGTAACAGGTCAGCCTCGCCGGGGGCGGTGAGCGATGTCGACGAGAAGCAGCCGTAGCCGCCCTGGAAGAAGATGAGCGGTGAGGTCGCATCATCGACCTCGAGTGATGCGACACGACCTATGACAACGAAATGATCGCCGGCCTCGTGGATGGTATCGATCACGCAGTCGATCCACGCGATGGAGTCGTGGATGCGCGGATTGCCGTGCTGTGTCGGTGTCCAGTCGATCGACGCGAACTTGTCAGAACCCTTCAGTGCCAGACTTCGGCAGATGTCCTGCTGGCCGGCGCCGAGCACGTTCACGCAGAAACGGCCACTTTCGCGAATCTTTGGGAAGGTACTGCTGCTCTTGTCCGGAAGGAAGGCAACCAACGCTGGATCGAGCGAGACCGACGTGAAGGAGCCGACGGCCATCCCGACCGGTAGTCCTGCCGAATCGGTCGAGGTAATAGCCACGACGCCGGTCGGGAAGTGGCCGAGCACGGTGCGAAAATGCCCCGGGTCGATCACTGTGCTGGTCTCGGTGAGTGTCATCGGGTCATCCTTCTCGGCGTCAGGGCGTAGGTGCCTGTTCGTCCTTGGTGATCGCTGGTACGGCTCGGACCGTTTGAGCGGTGCCTTCACCGAACTCCGAGCGCCGCCCGATCACCTCGGTCCGCCAGAGGTGGAACTGCGCATGTGACGTGCGTCGCTCTTCAGAGATGGTCGCACTGATCGCGAGGCGCGTCAACTCTAACGTTGAATTATATCTACGGGTGTGTTGAAAATTGGGGTGGTGTTCTCGGGTCGGTGGATGCCCTGTGAAGTGCTGAGATGTCCGCTCTGGAGGATGCGGTGAGGCGTGTTTGAACGGCCAACGCATCTACATAAGTGTAAATCGTTGATGGAACGCTCGGTAGTTCGGCGGAGTCCGGGTTGTCCGTTCGCCGACCTTGCGGCGGCGATCCGGACCAGGCAAGACCTTGTGACGGTCCAGTGCGCCGCGGCCCGATGCTGCACCCGGTCCCGGACGTGGTCGACGTCGCACTCGACCAGGGCTACTACGAGGTGCTATCGCCGCGCCTCTGCTCACGCGCTCGTATAAACCGTGATCACTCGAGGCGTGACCTCGTTGACTTCATGTCTGTCGACAGCGGACTGGCGAGTTGTGGTCGAGCAGCGATAACCGATCGATGGAAAGGCAGTGCCTGAGCGCGTTGCCATACCTCCGATCTCGGCACCGCCACACCCGAATACCCCGCACCGGATGCTCGGTGCGGGGTGTTCGGGTCGGGCTGGGGGACTACCGGTGGGTGAACTCCGGTGACCGCTTTTCGACGAACGCGGCCATGCCTTCCTTCTGGTCTTCGGTGGCGAAGGTCGAGTGGAACACGCGTCGTTCGAAGCGGAGTCCTTCGGTGAGGGTGGTTTCGAAGGCGCGGTTGACCGCTTCCTTCGCCATCATCGCGATGGGCAGCGACATCTCGGCGACGGTGGTGGCCGTGTCCAGCGCCTCGTCGAACAGGTCGGCGGCCGGGATGATGCGGGCGACGAGTCCGGCTCGTTCGGCCTCCTCGGCGTCCATGTTCCGGCCCGTCAGGCACAGTTCCATCGCCTTGGCCTTGCCGACGGCGCGCGTGAGGCGCTGTGAGCCACCGATGCCGGGGATGACGCCGAGTTTGATCTCGGGCTGACCGAACTTGGCGGTGTCGGCGGCGAGCAGGATGTCGCACATCATTGCCAGTTCGCACCCGCCGCCGAGGGCGTATCCCGCCACTGCGGCAACGATGGGTTTACGGGCGGCGGCGATGCGGTCGCCGATGGAGAAGAAGTCGTCGAGGTAGACGTCCATGTACGACTTGGTCTGCATCTCCTTGATGTCGGCGCCGGCGGCGAACGCCCGGTCGGAGCCGGTGATGAGGATGGCGCCGATGTCGCTGTCGGTGTCGAGTTCCTCGATTGCCGTGACGAGTTCGCGCAGCAGTTGGGAGTTCAACGCGTTCAGCGCTTTCGGGCGGTTGAGGGTGATGATTCCGACCCGGCCCTTGCGGTCGAGGAGGATGGTGTCGTAGTCGGTCACTGCTGATCTCCGATTGTCGTAGGGGCCGTGAGGCCGAGTTCGAGGTCGCCGAGGGGTGCGAAGAATGTGGCGACGGCGGCGTCGGTCACCTCGTCGATCGTCGCGGGTGACCAGTGTGGGTTGCGGTCCTTGTCGACGACCTGCGCCCGGATCCCCTCGACCAGATCGGCCGAGCCCAGGCACGCCACGGACACCCGGAACTCCTCGTTGAGGACCTCCTCGAGGCTGCCCGCGACCCTTGCCCGGCGCAGCGACCGTAGGGTGACCGCGCACGCGGTCGGCGACTTCGACAGCACCTGCTCAGCCGCCTTCGTCGCCTCCGGCACCCCGCTGGCCTGCAGCCGGGCCACGATCTCGGCAACACTGTCCGCCGAGTATGCGGCGTCGATCCAGCCCTGCTGCGCCAGCAGATCCGACTCGGGGGCCGGTTCGGTGAACTCCGCCAACGCCTCCTCCACCGACGTGTCCGTCAACTTTTGCACGAACTGCTCGATCTTCTCCGACGGGATGAAATGGTCGGCGAACCCGCACGCGATCGCATCCCCGGCACTCAGCCGTGCCGTGGTGAGCGCGATGTGCGTGCCCAGCTCACCGGGGGCACGCGCCAGCAGGAATGTGCCCCCGGCGTCAAGGTGTCGGGAGAGTTGATGCCTGCAGCGCGGACGTCTATGCGAATGTCTGTGTCACCTAGGGAGGGACGGGGCACGTCTGCGATCTCGAGATCTTTTGGAGAGCCGTGTGATTCGCACAGTACCGCCCGCACTATCGGCTCGATTCTGTCAAGCCGAGGAAGTTGTAGAGGGGGTCGTTGCTGCGGGCTCCCCGTTTGAAGCCGTCGAGCGCCATGGGTGGATTGGACTCCTCCCACTGCTCGCACTTGTGCCAGTCCAGCACTACCGTTCTCTCAGCGATCCGCCAGACGTCTTGGTTGCGTGTGAACACGTCCAGGTAGCGCGCGCCCATCAGGTCGACGGTCGGTGGTCCGTCCCCTTTTCGAATCAGCGTCACCATGACCTGGCTCTCTGCGCGCGCAGTCTCGTGGTCGAGTAGGTCGATGAGTGTGTTGGTGACGGAGTGGGTTGTCGCCGAGTTCGACTCCGTAAGCCGACCGGCCACGAAGGTGGCGAACTCCTGTCCGTTTCCTTTCCAATAGCCATGATCGTCGTAGGAGTCTGAGTGATACACCGATTTGAGGATCTCGACGTCACACCGATCGACTCCGCGGCAGTAACGGTGGATAACATCTGTGATGGCCTGCTTGTCCAGCAGATTCTTCAGGTCCTCGTTCATGCCCAACCTGTCTGCAATCGTTGGGCGAGTTCGATCGACGAACGTGTCACAGTTCGAGTTCTTCACGGTGTTGATTTCGCTGCGTTCCTCGAATAGTCAGCAAAGCAACGGTACTGATGGCTGCACAACCGAGGGTGTAGTAGGCGGCAGAGAGGGGATCGCCAGTCGTAGAGGCCAACCATGTGATGATGTACGGTGCAGTACCGCCGAAGATCGCCACGGACAGTGCATACGTCACCGAGACCCCGGTTGCACGATTACGAGTGCGGAAACGCTCGGACAAGAACGCCGGCATGGGTCCTCCCACGACGCCGATCAGAATCCCTGCGATGATGAGCGCCACCAGGCCTCCACCGAATCCCAACTTGAGCATGTAGTACAGCGGGTAGGACAGCACAACCACGGCAATGGAGCCGAACAGCAGTACGGGTCGTCGGCCGATTCGGTCGGACACGGCGCCGAACAGAGGCATCGTCAGTCCCGCAATTAGTCCAGTCACGAGCGCCAGGAAGTACGAGCGCTCGAACGACATGTTGTAGCTGGTGGACAGAAACGTGGGCATGCCGACCATGAACGTGTTTCCGACTGCGTTGTAGACCACGACCACGCCCAGGGTGGTCAGCAGGTATGTCAGCGGACGGCGTCCTGCACTTGTGGTGGAGACGAGTTCCCCGGTCTCGGCCTCGACCTTGACCTGCTTGAAGTGCGGCGTCTCGTCGACCTTCAATCGCAGGTACAACACAACGATCCCCATGGGGGCTGCCAGCAGAAATCCGATCCGCCAGCCCCAGGAAGCCATTGCATCCTCCGAGAGGAGGACCGCGAGCAGTGTGGCAACTCCACCACCGAGAACGAAGCCCAGCGTCGTTCCCACGAAAGACCAGGATCCGTATACGCCGCGCTTGTTCGCAGGCGCGGACTCGACCATCAGTGATACTGCACCACCCATTTCACCGCCCGCCGAGATTCCTTGAGCGATTCGGCACAGCGTCAGAAGCAATGGTGCGAGCACCCCGATTGCTTCGTGCGTAGGTAGGAAGCCGATGCAGGTCGTCGCAACGGACATCAGGGCGATGATGAGCGCCAAGACCGGCTTGCGCCCGATTCGGTCGGTCATCCGCCCGAAGATGAGTGCACCGATGGGGCGGAGGAAGAACGCCAGAGCGAAGAGCAGGAACGTCGAGAGAATAGAGGCCGTCGGGTTCTCGGAGGGAAAGAACAACGGTGCGATGATCGGAGCCATGTAAGCGTAGATAGCAAACTCGTACCATTCGACGAGATTTCCAAGAGAGCCTGCTACCAGTGCTTTTCGTGACTTGCTGACATCCAGCACCAGTTCGGTACCTGGGGTTGAACTCGTGGTGTTCGACATGGATTCGTCCGTTTCAGGATGTGCTCCACCCATCCGGCGAGGTGGATGCAGCAGGGAAGACTGGTTGATGTGACTCGAGCCACATCAACGTCAACGTGAATGTTGCCTTCGTCGGCCCCGAATGTCAACGCGTACGTGGACGAGGCGCCAAAAATCAACTTCGACGTTGACAAATTTAGGTGCCTCCTGCCACGATGAGGGAGCGACTCGTCAACGCGCGCGTTGAAGGGTGAGAGTGATCTGGGCGAGGAGCGCTTGCCTCCGGTAGCCACATCGACACGAGAGGTACTCGAATGAAGACAGTGCAAGGTGAGTTCACGGGCCCGGACGGCGCAACCGAGGTGGGCTTCAATCCAGACAGGCTGACCGAAGCCGAGGTCCGAACGGCAATTGGCCGCGCAAACATTCCCTCGCTGCTGATGGTCGTATTCCAAACCACTGGGGACGAGAAGTGGCTCGAGGAACCGTATCGACCGACCCGAGGTAAGGGGCTCGGCGATCACGACTCCGGCGGTCTCGACGAGGCGGTGCAGAACGAGATTCGCGAAGCTGCTGTCTCCGCCATACTCGACCTGCAGAACGGCGCCCGACCGGCCATCGAGGCACCGTCCCCCGAACTCACCGTACGCATGATGAGCGTGTGCATGGGTGAACCCGTCGGTGCGGAGTACGGACCGATGCTCTCGCTCGAGCTGGCTCGCCGGGCCGCGCCGGAGTCGCCGCATCTTGCCCTCGATCCGATCGACGCCCCCGAAGGCTTCTCGGTCATCGTCATCGGCACGGGCGTCGCCGGCATCGCCGCCGCTCAGCAGCTCGAAGAGATGGGGCTGAACTACGTCATCCTGGAGAAGCAGCCCGAGGCAGGCGGGAACTGGTGGCAGAATACTTACCCCGGCGCCGGCGTCGACACGCCCAGTCACCTGTACTCGTTCTCGTTCGCCAAGAATGACTGGACTACGCATTTCGAGCTCCGCAACGAGCTGCAGGGTTACTTTGCTCGGGTCCTGAAGGACCTGGGCGCGGGAGAACGTGTGCGGTACGGAACCGAGGTGCGATCGGCGACCTACGACGAATCGGCAGGTCAGTGGACTGTCGAGGTGCGAAACCCTGACGGTTCTTCCTCGACCTTGCGGTCCGATGTGGTGATCAGCGCCGTGGGCGTGTTGAATCGACCGAAGAAGCCCACCCTTCCTGGCATGGACCAGTTCGAGGGGATCAGCTTCCATTCCGCCGACTGGCCGGAGAACCTCGAACTCGACGGCAAGCGCGTCGCGATCGTCGGAACGGGTGCGAGCTCGATGCAGATTGCCCCGGCGATTGCCGATCAGGTAGCGCAATTGACGATCTTCCAGCGTTCGCCCCAGTGGGTGGCTCCGTTCGAGAAGTTCAGGATGCCCATCCCCATGGAGCTGCGGCGGCTCATGCAGACGTGCCCGATCTATCACAGCTGGTACTGGATTCGACTGTTCTGGCAGTTCGGCGACAAGGTCATCGAATCGTTGCGAGTCGATCCGGAATGGGATCACCCCGAGCGTTCGGTGAACGCCCGCAACGACGCGCACCGGGAGTACTTCACCCGGTACATCACCGCACAGGTCGGTGACCGGGAAGACCTGCTCGACAAGGTCATGCCGGACTACCCCCCGTTCGGAAAGCGCATTCTGCTCGACAACGGCTGGTACTCGACCCTTCGGAAGGACAACGTCGACTTGATCGACAGGTCCGTCGCGGGTGTACGGGCGGAGGGATTGGTCGACGATCAGGGCACACAAACCGACGTCGATGTGATCGTGTGGGCGACCGGCTTCGAGGCCGCACGGTTCGTCAGCTCGATGGATGTGCGCGGAGTCGGTGGACTCTCGCTTCGCGAGGCCTGGAACGATGACGACCCCAAGGCATATTTGGGTGTGTCCGTACCCGACTTTCCAAACTTCTTCATGCTGGGTGGGCCGAACTCGTTCCCCGGCAGCGGTAGCTTCATGTTCTTCATGGAGGTACAGATGCGGTACATCCGAGGTCTTCTCACCGAGATGTTCCGCAACGGAATCAAAGCCCTCGACGCGACACCCGAGGCGAACCGTCAGTACAACGAGCTCGTCGACTCGACGCATGCTCGTACGGTCTGGACCCACCGCGGAATGTCGACCTATTACCGCAACTCAAAGGGGAGGGTGGTATTCGTAATGCCGTTCTTGAACGTCGAATACTGGCAGATGACCCAGCGCCCCGACCTGGAGAACTACACCGCACGCTGATTGACCGACGAACAATGCCCCGGCGCCGCACACAGCGCCGGGGCATTGTTCGTCGTGGAAGGACCTAGTCTTGGACGTGTTTCGAAAGTCGTTCGGATGTGGGTTGTCGATCAAGTGGAGTGTCGCAACTGTTGAATGACCCCGAGCCCAGCGAAGCGGTGCCGGGCCGGGCGGGACACTGTGGCGGGACGTCCCGGCCCGGTACGGGGCCGGGACGTCCCGCAAACCATTGTCGATCATCGGTCCGCAGGTCAACGTGGTGACAGTCCGCAGATCACCACGG
Source organism: Rhodococcus sp. USK10 (assembly GCF_019378875.1). Classification (NCBI taxonomy): domain Bacteria; kingdom Bacillati; phylum Actinomycetota; class Actinomycetes; order Mycobacteriales; family Nocardiaceae; genus Rhodococcus; species Rhodococcus sp. USK10. The sequence goes on along the minus strand of NZ_CP076048.1, from coordinate 3,472,175 downwards.
CTGTCGAAGCGATCAGCGTGCACGCTCATGGGCGGCCCCGGAATCGACCGGACCGCGTTCTCGCGGACAAGGCTTGCAGCAGCGCCGCGAACCGCACCTACCTGCGCACACGTGGGATCTGCGCCACCATCCCGACCAAGGCCGACCAAGGCCGACCGGAAGGAGGAGGGCTCGTCCGGTTGGCGGCCACCAGCGTTCGACGTCGAGCACTACGAGCAGAGCCGTGCAGTCGAGTGCCGCATCAACCAACTGGAGTAGAACCAGACAGACCGCGCGGTTCGCTACACCGCCACGATCCGCACCGCCGCCATCAACCAGTGGTTCCGCACCGCCGACTTCTGAAACACCCCTGAGGCGCTGCTACCACGTATCGATTCGCCGGCGCACGCTGGACGGGCGGTCCGGCCGCGGCGTGCTGATCACCGAGACGATCCAAGACCTCGTCGTTACCGGATCGATGACGTCGTCGATCTCGAAAACCGACGCAGCATTGATCGCCTTACCTTGCTTTTCGTACTGCTCGAGGTGAGCTCGGTAGGCCTGGTCCCGTTCGTCGTCGTCCTCGATCGCGTCGAGCTCGCGGCGGAAACCGAGCTTCACGGCGCCTTCCGGGCCCATCGCACCGAGTTCACCGGTCGGCCATGCCACGATTGCGTCGGGAACACGAAAACTGCCTCCGGCCATCGCCTGGCCTCCGAGTCCGTACGCCTTACGCACGATCACGGTGCAGAACGGCACCGTGAGGGATGGTGCGATGACGAACAGGCGGCTGACGTGCCGGACCGATGCCGTTTGTTCCGCGTCGGGTCCGACGAGGAAGCCCGCCGTGTCGCAGAGCGACACGATCGGTATCGCGTAGGCCTCGCAGAGCTGCAGGAAGCGCGCCATCTTGTCTGCTTCGGCGCTTCCGATGGTCCCACCGGCACGGCTTCCGTCGTTGGCAACCACGCCAGCGGGCTGGCCTTCGATCCGTACCAGCGCAGTGATGATTCCCGGTGCAAATTCGCGGCGAAGCTCCAGCACAGAGTCTTCGTCTGCGATCGTGTCGACGACGGTGCGCATATCGAAGGGGCGGCTGCGACGTTCGGGCACGACGTGCCGCAGCTGCCGCTGATCGGGTGCGCTCCATGTGGTCGTAGACCCACGAAAATAGCCCAAGTAGCGTCGTGCGACGTCCACTGCTTCGGCCTCGTCATCGACGAGCACGTCGATGACACCATTGGGGCCCTGAACTGATACGGGCCCGATCTCGTCTGCACCGAAGGATCCGAGACCACCCCCCTCGATCATCGCCGGACCGCCGAGGCCGATTGTCGAGTCTTGTGTGGCGATGACGAGATCACAGGCGCCGACCAGGGCCGCGTTGCCTGCGAAGCATCGTCCTGACGCGATTCCGACCGTCGGCACTACCCCGTTGAGGCGGCCGAGTGCAACGAACGTTCCCAGATCCATCCGTGTTGCGCGAGACATGTCGTCAGTGTCGCCTGGCCTGCCGCCGCCACCCTCGGCGAACACGACGACAGGGGTTCCTCGCCTGCCGGCGAGATCGAACATACGCTCGGCCTTCTTGTGGCTCTGGAGGCCTTGCGTCCCAGCCAGCACGGTGTAGTCGTATGCCAATGCTGCAGTCGGATGACCGTCGACAGTTCCGAAGCCGGAGACGAGACCGTCTGCAGGTGTGGAGCCTTCGAGTTCAGCAAGTGATTTACGGCGACGCTGTGCTGCGACCACGAGTGATCCGTACTCGTGGAACGGTTCGGGATCGAACAGATCCTGCAGGTTCTCCCTCGCGGTGCGCTTGCCTCGCTCATGGCGACGTTCGACGGCACCCGCGCGGGCGTCGTCGAGGGTTCGTCGATGTCGAGCCAAGATGTCGTCGAGGTCGGATCGCGTGGCGGTGAGGTCGATCTGGTCGATCACAGACGCTTCCTCGGGCTGATGCCTGTCCGGTTCAATGACGGCGAGCAGTGTTCGGGCTGAGACCGACTGCCCGATCTCCACGTCGACTGCGATGACGGAACCGGTAACTGGCGAGCGTACGTCGGTTTCCATCTTCATCGCTTCGACGGTGACCAGGACGTCGCCGCGCTCGACGGTGGAACCTGCTTTCACCGACAGCGCGACGACGGTACCCGTCAGTGGAGTCCGGACGTCGATCGATGCCTCATCCGACACCGCCTCGCTTGCCGGTTCAGCCCTCACCAGGTGGTCGTCGATCGTCCGAGTCGTGGTTCGACCGCAGCGAAACGCGTCGCTGCCGAGGAACCATTGGAGTGTGGAGATATCGGTGTCGAGGTCATCGAGACGAACCTCGCCGAGGGATGTATTCAACTCTGAAGCGGCAGTGGTGAAGTCACCGTCGTCCCGGTGAACTATCACCTTCGCGAGCAAGGGATCGTAACCGGTGCCGACCCGCATTCCGGTCTGCATATGGGACTCGACTCGAAGGTGCTGTCCGGTAGGAAACCGCACTTCATTCAGTCGGTCCGAACCGTCCGGTCTGGGTCCTCCGGTGATCCTCGCCTCGATTGCAACACCGCGGGGAGTACCGAGGACATCGGGGGAGAGGTTCAGGTCCGAGAGAGCCCGGTGCTGCGCAAGGTCGATCTGGAGACTCACTAGATCCAGGCCGGTAATCTGCTCGGTGATACCGTGCTCGACTTGCAATCGGGGGTTGGCCTCGATGAAATACCACTGGTCGAGGTCATCGGCGTCCACCAGGAATTCGAACGTCGCCAAGCCTCGCAGTGATACTGCGGAGGCGAGTGACAACGCAGCGGTGAACAATGCCTCGCGCGTTGTGTCGGGCAAGAACTGTGCCGGCGCGATCTCGACCATCTTCTGATGGCGACGCTGTCCAGTGCAGTCGCGGTCGAACAGGTGTATGGGGAACTTCCCACCGTCGCCGGCCACCTGAACTTCGATATGGCGCGCACGGGGGAGATATGCCTCGACGTAGACATCGGGAATGCCGAAGCTACGTTCGGCTTCTGAACGGCACCTGTCGATGGCTTGATCAAGTTTCTCGAGATCGTCCACTATGCGCATGCCGCGCCCGCCGCCACCGGCGGCGGCCTTGACTATGACCGCGGTCGTTCCGAGCGACTCGGCGAAGTTGCGAGCCGCTGTCTTGGTAGTCGGACCAGGTGTGGCGGGCAGCACCGGAACAGAGCATCGGGTGGCCAGCGCTCGGGTGGTGGACTTGTCCCCGAGAAGGCGCAGAGTTGGACCATCCGGGCCCACGAACGTCAGCCCGGCCGCGCCGCATGCTTCGGCCAGCTCCGCACTTTCGCTGAGGAACCCGTACCCGGGGTGCACGATCGCTGCCTGGGCCGACGACGCCGCTTCGCAGATGTTCGCCACGTTCAGATACGCAGACGGTCCGACCCCAGGGAGCGGAATCGACTCGTCGGCTCGCGTCACATGCGGAGAATCGGGCTCGTCCTCGCTGTACACGGCGACGGTGCGCAGACCTCGTGCGGCCGCGGTGCGCATGATTCGGAGCGCAACCTCGCCGCGATTGGCGATCAGCAACCCCGTCATGCGGAGGTGTCGGTGGCGGCGAAGCCGCCGTAACCGCCTTGGAAGAAGATAAGGGGAGACTCGGGTGTGTCGAGTTCGAGATGATGGACCCGTCCCACGACGATGTAGTGGTCGCCGGCGTGGTGCACGGCGTCGATCTCACAGTCGATCCACGCCAAGGAACCCAGAATGCGAGGCATTCCCGACGGTGCCGGTGTCCAATCGACATCTGCGAACTTGTCGTCGCCTTTTCGGGACAAACTTCGGCACACGTGCTGTTGATCATCCCCGAGCACGTTCGCGCAGAATCTCTGCGCCGCAAGAATCTTGGGGAAGGTCGTCGACGACTTGTCGGGGAGGAAGGCCACGAGGGGAGGTTCCAGCGAGACAGAGGTGAACGATCCCACCGCCATGCCGACCGGTCGACCGTCGGCGTCGATTGCTGTTACCGCTACCACCCCTGTGGGGAAATGACCCAAAATGTTGCGGAACAGTCGTGGGTCGATAACCCGATCGTCGTCGACGACCACCGATCCCTCGACGACTCCCGGGTTCTGGGTGCCGATCATTTGATCGTCAATCCTGCGTCGACAGGAAGCATCACGCCGGTTACGTATCTGGATTCATCGGATACGAGCCAGGCCACAGCATTGCTGATCTCCTCGGGTTCGAGGATGTCGATCGGCAGCAAGTTGCTGATCGAGTTACCCATGTTGGTCGGATCTGCCAATGCCCCCGCCAACGCGGTGTTTCCCACCACCATCGGTGTGCTCACCCCGGTCGGGTGTACCGAGTTGACTCGAATGTTGTGCTCGGCCAGCAGCACGGCGTACTGGCGCATCAGACCGACTACCCCGTGTTTGCTCGCTGTGTAGCCGATGCCCGCACCGGAGCTTCCCCCCACAGCTTTGATTCCGGCCGTCGAACTCGTCATCACGATCGATCCACCGCGTCCCTGCGCGATCATGCGCTCCCGCGCGACCTCGACGGTATTGAACACTCCGACCAGATTGACGCCGATCACGTCGGCGAAGACTGCGTCACGATCTCGTTCGTGCGCTTGCTGCGGCGCGATGCCTGCATTGGCCACGACGATGTCGACTCCGCCGAGTTCAGTGGCGCCGGCCTCGAGTGCGGCCGACAGCGCCTTCTTGTCGCGCACGTCAGCTGTTCGGGCAACGATTCGGCGATCGAGTTTCTCCACAAGCGCGACTGTCTCGGCAAGATCGTCCTCCGTCGCCAGTGAATACGGCACAGTCTCGATCGAGCGGCAGATATCGACGGCAATGATGTCAGCGCCCTCTTCAGCGAGCCGTATCGCGTGGCTGCGCCCCTGCCCGCGGGCCGCACCGGTGATGAATGCAACCTTGCCTTCTAGCGTGCCGCTCATAGGAAATCTCCCTCTCGAAATGGACCTGGGCTGGGCATCGAAGAGACATGGTGCCCAGCCCGAAATTCTGTGTGTCTGGCGATTCCGCCCACGGCGGACAGCCGTCGACATGTGACACAGCTGGTCGTGTCGCTACCACACCGAACTGTGACGTGCATCGCTCTCTCGGAAGCCTGCCTTCACGCGCCCATTCTGTCAACTGTGTCGTTGATGTAATCCACAGCCGTGTAGATTTCAGCCCTGTGTGCACGACGTTGGAGGTTGACATCTATGGCGCGGCGCACAATGATCGGAACTACGATCTACGCTGACGTTGATCGTGGCGCCGTACCGACGACTACGGATGCGCACAACGAGCTCGCCCCGAGGGAGTAGACATGACCGACATCGAGGCCAGGGTGCGACGGCTCGAAGACCGAGCCGAGATTCAAGACCTGGCGGTTCGATACTTCTTGGCGTCAGACTTCGACGACTTCGACACCATCGCCGACGCCTTCGCGCCCGAGGGCACCTTCTCCGCTGGAGGTTTCCCCGGTGCAACCGGCGGAAACGGGATCGCCGACATGATCCGGCAAGCGCGAACGGCATTCGGTACCACGATCCACACGCCGAACTACGTACTCGTCGATTTCGTCGACGACGATCACGCAACGGGTATCGTCGGCGCCCACCTGGAGATCGCGACGGGCGGCACGACCGTGTTCGGCGCCGTGCGCTACGAAGACGAGTACGTTCGAGTCGATGGCCGCTGGCGATTCGCTTCCCGCAACATGCGCACCGTTCACGTGGGCCCTTGGGGCGACGTTGCAACGTCGTTGACCGCGGAGTTGCCGGTCCGCTGGCCCGGCGCCGACGCCACGGCGTCCGACTATCCCGTCAACGCCTGACCCTTGCCACGCGCCGAACCCGGGGCGTTGTCGACCGCGGGAGTCACCCGCAACCAATTCCGACGTCTCCGTGAATCCACGAACGACGTTGACAAGATCAAACTGGAAAACCCAGTGCGCCGGATCGAACCGGTCGCAAAATCGTAACTCGAAGGAGATCCTCATGACTGCCACCCGCGAGGTGTCCACCCGCGAGCTCACCGAGCTCGTCGAAAAGGGAAAGATCGAACGGGTTCTGTTCGACTACGCCCACAATCTGGACATGAACCTTCCTGACCAGCTCGCCGAGCTCTTCACGGAGGATTGCTACGTCGCCTACGGTCCCGACTTCGGCGCCGAAGGACGCGCTGCCTACCGCGAGACACTTGACGGAATCGGCACCTTCTTCACGGCCACCAGTCACCACGTCTCGAACGTTGTCGTCGACTTCTCCGAGGATCTGACCTCGGCCAAGGTCCGTTCGGTCCTCTACGCATGGCATCAGTACACCAAGGAAGGCAAGGCCGACGGCTACTTCTTCGGCCAGTACCACGATGACTTCGTGTACGACGACGAGCACGGCTGGCGTTTCGCCCGGCGGGAACTGCGTGCGTCCGGTGTCGTCGACTTCCACGTCAAGAAGCAGATTCCGATCGGACGGGCATGACAGCTGTCACCGAGACCAAACCGGACGCTCGGTTCGACAACCTGCGGATCGAGCATCGGGGCCCCATCAGCTGGATCGTGCTGAACCGACCGGACAAGGCCAACTCTCTGTCGAACGAGCTGCTGGACGAGTTCAGTGCGGCGTTGGCCGCGCTGGCAACCTCCGGAGGTCCGGTCATCGGAATCCGCGGCGCCGGCAAGGGCTTCTCGGCCGGCTACGACATCGGCCAGGTCGGCAAAGTGGTGGCGGATCCGGATCCCGTGGCTGACCGAGAGCGACTGGCTCGCAACGTCAACCGATTCCTCGCGATCTGGGATCATCCGAAACCGGTGATCGCCGCCGTACACGGCTACTGCATCGCGGGAGCAACTCAGCTGTGCGTATTCACTGATATCACCTTCGTGGCACGCAACGCGAAGATCGGTGAACCGGCAATCCCGCTCGGTGGTGGGTACATTGCCCCACTGTGGGCCCCGCTGGTCGGCCCCAAGCGCGCCAAAGAACTGGCATTCGTGCCCGGTAACTCGATCGACGGCACTACCGCGGTCGAGTGGGGCTGGGCCAATCACGCCGTGGACGAGCAAGACCTGATCGGTGAAGTCGAAGCGCTTGCCGCTCGCATCGCACGCACGCCGTCGGACATTCTGCGGATCAAGAAGCTGTCCATCAACAGGAGTATGGAAGCAATGGGCGTGCGCACCGCGGCCCAGGGCGGCGCGGAAATGGATGCCCTGCTCCATCTGTCGCCGTCGGTGGCCGAGGTCCGCAGGTTCGTGGCCGAGGTGGGCCTGAAGGGCGCTATCGCCGCCTACCGCGAACCCGTGGAACTGACCGATCAACCTATGGCAGAGAAATAATGAGGAAGGACTTACCGTGAGCAGCGGAATCTTGTTCGAGCTGGACAATCACGTCGCACGAGTGACACTCGATCGCCCCAAAGCGCTGAACTCCATCGATCCCGAAATGGATTCGGCGTTGTTCGAGGCATGGACCGAAATCAACTCGAATCCGGACATCTGGGTCGCCGTGCTCGGTGCGACGGGGGAGAAGGCATTCTGTGCCGGCGCCAACGTCAGCGGAGGGACTGAAGGTGATGGCCGCCGGATGGCACTCGGTGGTGGACTCACCGGCGTCGGTGGACCCATGCTGACGCTGCGCAAGCCTCTCGTCGCGGCCGTTCAGGGCTATGCGATCGGCGGCGGTTTCGAACTCGCCATGTGTGCCGACATCATCGTCGCAGCGGACAACGCCCAGTTCGGCATTCCCGAGACCAAAGTGGGCATCATCGGCGAGGCGGGCATCATGCATCGTGCGATTCGGCAGCTGCCGCATCACATCGCAATGGCCTTGATTCTCACCGGCGAGCGCATCGATGCACAGCAAGCCGAGCGGTATGGACTCGTCAACGAGGTCGTCCCGCTCGAGAAACTGCTCGAGACTGCGACATCGTGGGCAGAGCGAATCGCCTCGGCGTCGCCACTCGCCGTTCAAGCAGCGAAGGACGCTGTGCTGTCACGGGCGGGATGGCCGCTCGACGTCGCGCTGGCAACCCGATACGAGCCGATCGAGGCATACGCAAACAGCGCCGACAGGCTCGAAGGCAGGGCAGCGTTCGCCGAGAAGCGCGCAGCCCAATGGACTGGTCGCTGACCGTAGGTACGTGACGTGAGCTGGGTCGGGATGATCGCTTCCTGACCCAGTGCACAGGGCCTCACAGCCCAGGAATTGCTCACTGCGTGTGGCGTGTCGGTGTCATTCTCTCAACCTCGCGCCCTCGAGGAACAAAGCACAGAAGGCCTCGCTGGTCTGCTTGGTATCGACTTTGCGCATTCCCGGTGTGAGCCACCGATGTGTCCAGTTGATCATCCCGAACAGCGACTTCGCCATCAGCTGCACGGGTACCTCGCTACGCAGGGTGCCCTCGTCGACGCCTTGTTGCAGGGTATCGAGAACAATGGTTTCGAAGCGCTTGGTCTTACGCGCCATCTCCCTACCCCACGACGTTGTGTCCAACTGCAACTGAGCCATGTCCTCCTGGATATACAGGTAGACGTAGGGATAGTTCCTCTCGTATGAGTTCATCTGTTGCTCGATGAGGCGGCGCAGTTTTCCGATCGCGTCTTCGTCGCTACCGATGATTTCCTCAGCAAACGCGATGTTCTCATCGAGCACACCGACCAAGATGTCATGAAAAAGGGCCTGAAACAGCTCTGTCTTGCTCGCAAAGTAGTAGTAAATCGAGGCTCTATCGGTCCCGAACCGCTCGGCAATGTCGTTGAGTGTCGTCGCTTCGAAGCCCTTCTCTCCGAAGATGGCTGCTGCAGTGAGCAACAGTTCCTGGCGCTTGGCCTGGTAGTTGGGGCTGCTGTCATTTTGGGCACTGCGACGGCGTCGGCTCATGCCGCTGTTGGCTGCGGTCGAGGTAGTCATGTCGAACAATATGCCGGGACCGGCGTGATTGATCAACATCTACGTAGATTCTCGCTTGATCAAATTGTCCAGGCGTAGAGCAGATTCCGAACGATGTAGGTGATCTGCTATCACGGTCGCGGTCTAGCCCTGGTCGAGAGCGGGCCGCCGGGAGAGTTTTCAACTTCAGATTTCGCTCTCGTGTCGACACAATTTTATGTTGACACAATCAACTCTGACGTTGACAGCGCGACGTGAGTCGCTTAGCGTGAACGTCAACGAGATCTTCTACGCGCAGCACGCGAACTCTGTGCCATTCATACAGGCAATTCGTCGGCGATATTGCTTACGACGATCGACAATTGAGGACGACATGACTGACTTCGGCGACTGGTGCACCGTCACTCCGCTCGGCGATCTGTTGGTGCGTGGAGCACACGCACATCCCGACCGCGACCTAATCGTGTTCCCTGAGGAGCGATTCACCTACGCTGAGGTCCTCGAGCGTGCAGTTTCGGTTGCACGTGGGCTGCTGGCTATGGGAGTTCAGTCCGGCGACCATGTCGCGCTTCTGGCGCCGAACGGTATCGAATTCGTCGAGGGATTCTTCGGATCGGCTTTGATCGGGGCCGTCGTCGTACCGCTCAATGCACGGCACAAGGCCAAGGAACTGGGTTACATCGTCGAGAACGCGGACATCACCGCGCTACTGACAGTATCCAGTCCTGACGCCTACGTTGATTTTGTCGAGGTTCTACACGAAGCGCTGCCGTCGTTGGCGACTGCCGATGGCCACGGCGACCTCGACCTTCCCGAAGCGCCGCGTCTGCGTCGTGCGTTACTGCTCCGAGGCGCGAACAAGCTCGGATTCACCTCCAGGGAGGACCTGGATGCTGCAGCAGAGACTGTCGACCCATCGCTCGTCCATCGACATCGCCGACGAGTCAGGACGCGGGATATCGCCGCGATCCTGTACACCTCGGGGACGACCGCCAACCCGCGTGGCTGCTTGCTCACCCACGAATCGATGACCCGTGGTCCGGTGGAGCGGGCGACCGGCCGCCTCTCGGCAGGGGACCGCCACATCAGTTGGGCGGGCGGGCCGCTCTTCCACATCGCGGCGCTGGCTCCGCTGATCGGTGCGATCGGTGCCGGGGGAACATTCCTCACCGACACGTTCTTCGAACCTGGCCGCGCCATCGAGCTGATCAGGGCCGAGCGGCCGACGTGCGTCTGGCCGTGGTTCCCTGCGCCGATGCAGATGATGATGGCGCATCCGACGTTTGACGCGGCCGAGTTCGACTCGATTCGGTACGTGTTCCTGATCGGTCCCCGTATTCTCATCGAAGAGGTTCAGAATCTGTTCCCGGCGGCCGAGCTGATGGCTGCGTGCGGAATGACGGAAACTACCGGAATCTATGCCCTCAGCGAGCCGGACGAGTCGTTCGAGGACCGCAGCAGTGCGCAAGGAAAGGCCGTGCCGGGAATCGAGATTCGTATCGTCGATCCATTTGACGGCGGGGACCAACCGGCGGGGGTTCCCGGCGAGATCCTGATTCGCGGCTACTGCGTGACCGAGGGTTATTACAAGGATCCCGTAAAGACCGCCGAGACAATCGATTCCGATGGCTGGTTGCGGACGGGAGACCTCTACAGTCGCACCGAGTCGGGGTGCCTGGTGTTCCACGGACGGCTCAAGGACATGTTGAAGGTCGGTGGTGAAAACGTCGCGGCCATCGAGATCGAGTCCTTCTTGTGTTCACATCCTGCCGTTCTGACTGCAGCTGTCATCGGCCGGCCTGATGACAGGCTCGACGAAGTGCCCGTGGCATTTGTCGAGGTCCGAGAAGGCCACCAAATCACAGAAGACGAGCTGATCACATTCTGTGACGGCCAAATCGGCCGGTACAAGATTCCGCGCGCAGTGTTTTTCGTCGAGCCCGGAGGGTGGCCGATGTCGGCAACGAAGATCAACAAGCGGGGGCTCAAAGAGCAACTGACGACACCCGCCAACGCATTGAGCACAGCCGGATGAGCTCCGTGACAGTCGAATTCGACGTCCGAGATCTTCGCATGTTGGCCGAAGAGATTTTGGACGGAGTGGACGAGGGATCCGCCCTCGATCAGCAGACACGTGTGCTCACACACATCGCAGTGTGCTCGGTCGCAACGACGATGGATGTCGCGGGTACCGGCCGCTACATCGAGGAAGCACTCGACCTGGGCCTCGACGCTGCGCAGATTCAGGAAGCGTTGACGGTGGTATCGGGACTCGGTGTGCACACACTGTTCGAGTCGTCCAGGCAGTTGTCGAGTGCAGTTCGTCGCAGAAGCGGGGGCGAGGTCGAACCGCTCGACGAGGCACGGCAGACCTTATGGGATCGTCACATCGGTACCGATCCGTACTGGCAGCGCATGGAGGACGAGCTTCCGGGCTTCTTCGACGCACTGCTCAGGATGTCACCAGAAACGTTCGTAGCGTTCTTCGACTACTGCGCGGTTCCTTGGAAAAGTCGGGCGTTGCGGGCAGTGACCAAGGAATTGATCTCTCTCGCTGCTGATTCCACTCCAACCCACCGATACAAGCCCGGGTTTCTGCTGCACCTGAAGAACGCGCTAGACCTCGGTGCCGGGGCACGCAGTATCCGCGAAGTTCTCGACATCGCGGCAGCAGCTCCCGGACACCGCGGCGTCGGCTGACATCCGCCCTCTCCGTGCGCCGGTCGGCACGAGATACACGGCGGCTTCGCCGAGCCTTGCGTTCGGACGCGTAAGGGTTCGTGCCGACAGGCGCATCGCACCGATCCGGTTTCCGTCGCCGCTGGCGTTCACACCTCTCGGACCCTGTCGACCGTGAGCGCGGCAGCCACCTGGTGGCGGCGAGCGAGTCCCAGCTTTCGGAGTACGTGTGCGACGTGCCCCTCGACGGTTCTGACGGACAGGACCAGGCGGTCCGCTATCTCCTTGTTCGTGAGCCCCTCCGCGACGCACTGTGCAATGTCCCTCTCGCGAGGGGAGAGCCCGGCAGCCGGGTACGATGACGGCCCGTGGCTATCGGGTAGCTCCTCGTCCAGGGCGAACGCGATGAGTTCGGCCATCGACAACGTAGAGCCGCGACGATGGGATGCGGAGTAGACCGAGCTGCCGAGGGCAGTCCTCGCGCGCGATTCGTATACCTCTCGTCGTTGGACCCAGTGCCGGGATCCGTATAGTTGCATGCCGAACGAATCCCACATCGACGATGCTGCGCCGAGAAGTACGGCGGCACGTTCGCCGGACCCTGCCGCTGCCTCCGCCCAGGCGAGAAGGTCCGTGACCAGTGTGGCTCCGACCGTGTCGTCGAAGGCGCGATTGAGTGCGAGGGCCTCGATCGCATGGGTGATCGCCTCGTCGTAACGGCCGCGAACGAGCGCTACCAACCCCAGCCCGTACACGGCATAGGACAACATCCATTTCTCTCCCGCGGCCGACGCGCGGGCGTGAACGAATGCGAAGTGTTCGGCAGCGCGCTCGTCCTCTCCGCTCGAGCTGTACAGCATTCCCATTTCGATGTGGGCGGTCCACATGAGATCGGTAATGCCGGGGAGGCGCTCGTACAGTGCCAACGCGTCCGACAGGTGGCGTTCGCCGCCCTCGAAATCGCCGCCGAGGTAGGTGTTGAGGCCTTGCGTCTGCAAGGCGAAGGCAAGCGTCGCGTCGTCGCCGATTTCGCGTGCGCGTCGTGCCGCTGTGTCGAGTGTTCGGACTGCCTCGGCCCTGTCGCCCTGCATTGTCTGCAGCACGCCCAGAGTGGCGTAGAGCTGCGGTACGACGTCCCCGGTCAGATCGGCGAGCGCAAGGAACTCGGTTACCCACATCCGGTGTTCACGGACCGAAAACGCCGACGACCACAGGAACCACGTCGCGACGACGCCGGATGCAAGGTGCAGCGTCTCGTGACCGCGGTCGGTCAGCGCAGTCTGCAGTGCCGACCGCAGGTTGGCGCGGTTCTCCCGAAGCCGGGTGCTCGCACCCTCCTGCTCGGCCCCTGTCCATGACCGGCGGGCGGCGTGTACCAGCTCAGCGCACCAACGCAGGTGTTCCACCCGCAATTCAGCCTTCTCGTCGTCGGACAGTTTGCCGGCGCCGAAGTGCCGGATCGTTTCGAGCATCTTGAATCGAACACGACCTTCGCTGGTTGTGCGTTGTAACACCGACTTGCCGATCAGACCGGTGATCGTATCCAGAATGCTCGCGGCGTCGACAGGAACACCAGCACAGATGCTCTCGGCCATGGCGAGATCGAATCCTTCGGAGAAAATGGACAATCTGGCCCAGAGTACCTGCTCCTGAGTGGTGCAGAGGTCGTAGCTCCACTCGACCGTCGCATGCAGGCTTCGATGTCTGCTCGGCCCGCCACGGTTGCCCGTCGTCAACAATGCCAGCCGGTCGTCGAGGCGTTCTGCGAGGTCTTCTACGGACAGCGCGGTCAAGCGCGCACACGCCAATTCGATGGCCAACGGCATACCGTCCAATTGCGTGCACACCCGGCGTGCAGCGTCCCGGCTCGAATTGGTGATGGTGAATCCGGACAGTGCGGCCGATGCGCGGTTCTCGAACAACTCGATGGCGGCTCCCGGCCTGTCCGGGTCGCGGTGGTCCGAGGTGGACAGCGGCTCGAGGACGTGCACGTACTCATCCGGGATCGACAGCACTTCGCGACTGGTGGCCAGGATCTTCACGTGTTCGGTGTGTCGCAAGATCAGCGAGATCAGCTCTGCGCACGCGCCGACGAGATGCTCGCAATTGTCCAGCACCAGCAGCAGGTGCTTGGAGCGGACCGATTCGAGGAGCGATTCGGTGGCACTGCGGTCCGGTGTGTCGCGCTCGTCGAACCCGAGCGTGTCCAAGATGGTTTGGGGGAGTAACGATTCGCTTCGAAGGGCGGCGAGCTCCACGAAGCGGATTCCATCGGAAAATGCGCGTCGGTATGCGGTTGCGGCCTCTGCTGCGAGTCGGGTCTTTCCGATACCGCCTGGGCCGGCGACGGTGACGAGGCGACTGTCGCCTAGCAGTACCCGGATCTTGTGGAGTTCTTCGACGCGGCCGACGAAACTTGTCGAAAAGAGTGGGATATCGGCTGCACTGGCAATGCGGGTGTTCGACGTGCGCGTGCCAGTCGTTCGTGGCGAACGCTCCTCCTTGACTCGGCGGACCGCGGCCGCCAAAGTATTTCGCGATCCGCTCCATTCGAGCTCCCGATGCAATTGGGCCACCGTGACGTCCGGGTCGGCATCGAGCGCCGCCGCGATCCGCGGTCGCAGGGCGTCAGCTGACGAACCTGACCGCGGCCGGTGGTCCCGGGGCGGTGCCTCGAAGTCCAGGGCGCGGCGCACTGTGTTGCGCGATACCTTCAAGCGCGTCGCGATCCCTGAGATCGATTCACCGGCTTGCCGAAGCTCGACTATCTCGCGCCACTCGTCAGCGTTCACGGTGTCCTCTCTGTTGCACGCGACCATCTGTGATCGGTGTCACTGGTCGATCATGTCTGTCCCGGTCCGCGTGGTCAAGATCCGACAACACACGCATTGACAGATCTTGATCAGTTCACGACCGACCGTGTTTTCGTCCTGACCTGCATGGAGTTTGTCGATCTGCGACAGGGTGGCGATCCGAGTGCAACTACGGTTTCGCCAACGACCCCAGGGGGTGAACAGTGATCCAGGGCACAGCGGAATGAAACGGAGCACCCATGAGCACCCCGGAACAGAACATCGACTTGGCCAACAACTTCGCAAAGGTTTTCTCTACGGGCGACGTGGAGCGGATTCTCGACACTCTCCATCCGGAGGCGACCTACTGGGTATCGGGAGGGATCGACGGGATGTCGGGGAGCTACGACAGGGAAGGCCTCGGAGCGTTGCTCGGCGGCGTCACGTCCGTGTACGAGAACGGAGCTCTCGAGGTCACCCCCAACTCGGCAATCGCGCAAGGCGACAGGGTGGCTGTCGAGGCGACGTCGTACGCGAAGTTGAAGAACGGCAGGGTCTATCAAAACCAGTACCACTTCCTGTTCGAGATCCGTGACGGAAAGATCCTGTCCGTCAAGGAGTACATGGATACCAAGCACGCATACGACATCTTCTTTGCCTGACAGAGGATTCCGTACCAGCAGTGGGCAAACGACCACAACTTCGTAGAAAGGCAGTTCACGATGGCAATGGAAACCGGACTCATCGTCCACCCGTACATGCGCCCCGAGCGGACCGCGCGCCAGACGTTCGATTGGTGCGTACAGCAAGCCGTCGAGGCCGACAAGATCGGCTTCGACTCGATCATGTTCTCCGAGCACGCATCACAGCGTTGGGAGAATATCCCCAACCCAGAGTTGATCATCGCAGCAGCCGCACGCCAGACCGAGCGGATCAAGTTTGCGCCGATGGCTCACATCCTTCCCCACCATAATCCGGCGAAGCTCGCGATCATGGTCGGCTGGCTGTCGCAGATCCTCGAGGGCCGGTACTTCCTCGGCGTGGGTGCCGGCGCCTATCCTGACGCCTCGTACATTCATGGCATCAAGAACGGTGAAGACACGCAGTTCACCAACGAGATGGTCCGCGAGTCCCTCGACATCATGGAGAAAATCTGGAAGCGCGAGCCGTTCTTCTACGAGGGACGCTTTTGGAACGCGGGCTACCCGGAAGAGAAGCACGGCGACGAGGGCGACGACCAGCACAAGCTGGCCGACCTCAGTCCGTGGGGTGGTGCACCGGAGATCGCCGTGACCGGATTCAGCGCCAAGTCACCGTCGATGCAGTTTGCGGGCGAGCGTGGATTCCGACCGATGTCGATCTTCTCCGGTCTCGACGCCCTGAAGATGCACTGGGACATCTACTCCACCGCCGCGGAGGCCAATGGGCACGTCGCTGATCGCTCGCGTTACCACGTGTCCCAGACGGTATTCGTCGCCGACACGGACACAGAGGCGAAGCGGCTCGTGATGGAAGGGCCGATCGGGTACTGCTTCGAGCGCTACCTCATTCCGATCTGGTGGCGATTCGGCATGATGGACGGCTTCATCAAGGACGCCGGCGCGGACAGGGCCGACGTCGACCTCGAATGGGTTGTCGACAACGTGTTCTGTGTGGGCTCACCGGACACCGTCGTGGAGAAGATCAATACGTTGTTCGAGGCCAGTGGCGGATGGGGCACCCTGCAGATCGAATCCCACGACTACTCCGACGATCCGGCGCCCTGGTTCAATTCGCTGGCAATGATTCAGGAGGAAGTGGCTCCCAAGATTTCACTTCCTACAGCGGTGACGGCGTAGTGCGCGGTTCGAACGAAGCACAGAAATGACGTAGCGGTGATGAGGGCAAGTCGCCCTCATCACCGCTACGTCTCAGGGGAACGATGCTTCATCCATCGAACCCCGGTGCCCAGTGCACCGATGAATGTCCAGGGAAATAGAACCGAGTGTGACTGTCAGTTCACAGCGACCGTCTCGTGCGTGCCCTCCACATGCACGTTCGGGACGACCTCCGTCGCGAACAGGCGCAGTGACTCCACCCACGGTGCCGGATCATCCAGAGCGTCATGGGTGTTGACAGCCAGCTGACCGTACCGGAAACCTGCCAGCTCGAAGGTCTTCTCGATCTTGGCGATGACGGTTTCGGGGCTACCGCACAACCAGACATGATCGGCCAGATAGTCCAGGTCGACATCGTCGATGTCGACCTTCTTGTCTGCATCGTCGATGAAGCCCTGAAGAATCCGGTACTTCTGGTAGACCGGCATGAGGTACTTCTTCCACGCGTGGCCCAGGGCGCCGTTCTTGGCCTGCTCCTTCGCTTCCTCGTCGGTCTTCGCAACGTACACGTCGCGGGCGATCTTGAAGTTTGCACCCTGCGGCGTTCCACCGATGGATCGGACCGCCTCGGAGTACGTATCCCACTGCGACTTCAGTAGTGCAGAACCGCCGTAGAAGGAGATGGGGGTCCATCCGCGTTCGCCGGCGAGTCGATGCGACGGGGAGTTCTTGCTCAGACCAGTGACAGCAATCTCGAGACCGTCTGCGCCGCCGTGCGGCGAGTGATCTGCGGTCAGATGGTATTCCTCGCCCTCCTTGACCTTGAACTCACCATGCGATGCGACGCTGCCGGGATCGATCTGGCTGTCGAGGCGGGCGGCCTTGTAGTACTTGCCTTCGAAGTTGAAGGGTTCCTGGCGCCACACCTTGTCCATCACCTCGAGCCCCTCCATCAATCGAGGGTGCGCTTCGGACAGGTCGCCGGGCTGACCACGCAGTACCGCCTCGTTCTCCCAGGACCCAGCCCCAACTCCGAGGAAGTAGCGGTCCTCGAGCAGTTGAGAGGTGTACCCGACCTGGATCGCGAGTGTCGACGGGTTGTGGAGAGGCACGATGTGCGCCATCGGCGCAAATCGCATCCGCTCGGTGATCTGCGCGGCCGCGACGATCAGCAGTTCAGGGTTGGGGATATTCTCCCACGCCTGCATGCCGTGCTCGCCGACCATGAAGTCGCGATAGCCGAACTTGTCGGCGGCCGCAGCAAGGAGCAGCGAGTACTCGAACGTCTCCTTGTCCCTGCGCCCGGGGCGCATGTACGGAGTGTGAAAAATTCCGCATTCCATCTTCGATCTTCCAATCTGTTGTCGTCGTCGAGGTATAGATTTCGGTCGTGTTGACAGTGCCGTGCATTCCGGTCGGATCGCTCTCTGGAATGAGCCTCCAGTCGTTCGGTCGCTCGTTGCGGGATTGCATCATTCATGCGAATCCGTATGTGTTCGTGTCGGCCCGATCTGTGACGGGCGTGAAGGCATCGCGCCGGGCTCGGTGCTATCGGCGACTCAGCACGGCTGTGTCCTTGGTGCGCACAAGCCGATCACCGCACATCCAGAATAATGGTGATCGCAATCACTGTCAACTGCCACGTTGACGTTGATTTTTGTGCTCGAGCAGTAGAAGTGCTATGCATCGCGCCCTGCAACCCCGGTTAGAGCTAGTGGCGAAAATGTCTTTGTAACAGAAGTATTCGATTCGGCGTGCAAAACGGGCGAGTCCGGCGTCGTGTCATCAGACAGCGCTCATCAAGGTTCGGGTTCGTACCACGTCGGCCGAGAGTGCCGCGATCAGTTCTTCCTTCGATGCGAAGGCTGCCTGCCCACGCATCCAATGCTCCAGCTGCACAGTGATCGTGAGGCCGTAGAGGTCGTCCGAGAAGTCGAGCAGGTGAGCTTCGAGGAGTCTTGCCCCCGACCGCCCGTAGAAGGTGGGTCGCCGGCCGATCGAAATGGCGGCGGTGAAATCCGAGCCGTCCGGCAGAAAGCACCGACCGGCCCACACTCCGTCTGCAATCGAGTTGGAATCCTCTAGCTGGAGGTTTGCAGTCCGGAATCCAAGCTCCCGGCCGCGCTGATCGCCACGCACAACCGTCCCGACGACGTGGGTGGACTGCACGTCGTTCTCCGCCATGGCTTGCGAGCTGGGTAGGGGGCTGTCGGACGAGACGGGACCGAATGGCCCACTACTTATACTCATGCCGAAATGCCACATCATCGTCCGAGCCTCTGGTGAGAAGTTGAGCAGAATCGGCGAGCGATATCCGCATTCCCGCACGACCTCGACTAGGTCTGCATTGACGTCGGCCGACCCCACTGCACCGTTGCTGTGGCGCGCCACAACCACTGTGCCGTAGCCATTGTCGGCTATCGTGGCCAAGGCGGCGGTGGCGATGTCAGGTGTCAGGTGCGGCGCTGGGTCGACCTCGCTTTCCAAACACACGACGGGCACGCCGAGACGCGAGGCGGAGTCGAGAGAGTATGCGACATATTCGGAGTCGGTGACGTCGCTGCGATATCCGACGCAACGGACCTGTCCGAATGTCGACGACCGCATGAGCGTGAACTGTGTGTGGAGATGCGATTCGGCCATTCGCCGGTAGGTGACTACGTCCTCGATCGAGACGACACCCAGTCCGTGGGCGGCGGCGAACCGCTGTGCCTCCTCGGTGCTGGAGATGCGGGTGGGATCGTCCTCGGAGACCAGGGCAGTGACGGTCCCGGCCTGACGGAGACCTGCCACGCTGACCAGGTCGACTGCGGCTTCCGCAGCAGCTCGACGCGCCAGGACCCCGGCAGGATCCGTACGCACCGGCAGCACGTGTCCTGGCCGGGTGAATGCATCAGCGACGCTGGACCCGTCCGACAGCATGCGTAGCGTTCGGGCCCTGTCTGCGGCCGATATGCCGGTGCCCGGCCCGACGGCATCGACGCTCACGGTGTACTCGATGCCGGAATGGTCACGATCCTCGCCAACCATCCTGGTGAGCTGAAGACGGTCGCATTCGATAGCGGGAAGCGCAGCGCAAACCAGACCGGAGCCGAACCTCACCAGGAATGCTGTCGACTCGACAGTTGACTTCTCCGCCGCGAGGAGAATGTGGGCGTCATCTGCCGGATTCGCGCCTGTCAACACAACAGGTCGTCCTGCGCTGAGATCGGACACGGCGCGTTGTACCCGAGTGGTCGGACAGTCCATCGTCGGCCTCGATTCTTCCAGGTGATTGCCAAAGCACTGTGACGAGCGTCGCAAAGATGCTCGCCGCTGTCAACATCAACGTGGACATTGAAATGTTTCCGCGGATCGCCGCACTTCGGCCGTACGGGAGATGTGCCCGGTGCCGTACCCGAGTGAGTGCAGCCTGGTGGCACGGACGATCCGAAGTGGGGAAGTGAAGGGGCGTGTGTCGATGTCCAAGTACGACACCGGCAGGGGGTGCGTCGCCCTGTGCGAGCCATCTTTGGATGGCGTTGGTGAAATCAGTGCCTTGCGGACTACTCGGTGGTCCGCGGCCTCACGTCGCGTCGGGGGCGGTCGGCGAGGCTGCCTGGACGTGGTCGTGAGTGGCGTCTGCATACGTTGACGAAGGTGCCTAGGTGCACCGGCGACAGGCTTCGGCTGTGTAAGGCCGCTCGGGCCGCTCTACCCCCTGATGATCAGTGCATTTCCCTGGCCACTGCCACCGCACAGCGCTGCAGCGCCGACGCCACCGCCGCGACGCTTCAACGAGTGTGCAAGCGACAGTGCGAGCCGTGCGCCGGACATGCCGACAGGGTGTCCGAGTGCAATGGCTCCGCCGTGGATGTTGACTTTGTCGGCGTCGATGCCCAGTTGACGTATCGACGCAAGGGCGACGCCGGCGAAGGCCTCGTTGATCCCGCGACGTCGAGATCGCTCACCTTCAGGCCGCCGTCCTTCTCAACAGCCTTCGCGATCGCACTGGCGGGCTGGTAGAGCAGCGACGTGTCCGGACCGGCGACAAACGCCGACGCCCCGAGCTCGGCCAACCATTCGAGGCCGAGTCCTTCGGCCGTCGCCTTGCTCATCAGAACCACCGCGGCCGCGCCATCGGACAGCTGCGACGCGGATCCGGCGGTGATGGTGCCGTCGTTGAGAAATGCGGGCTGGAGTTTGCCCAGACTCTCCGTGGTAGTGCCACTGCGGATGCCCTCGTCGGCAGATATCGTCGTAGTGCCACGGCGGGACTTGATCTCCACTGGAACGATCTCGTCGTCGAATGTGCCATCCTCGGTCGCCGCAACAGCCAGCTCGTGCGAGCGCGCAGCGAAGGCATCCTGGTCCGCGCGATCCAGGTCGGTGCACTGGACGTAGCGGTCGGTCGCCGCGCCCATGGGTACTTCGTCGAACGCACAGATCAAGGCATCGCGGTCAAGTGCGGCTTCGAGAGATGCTGCACCGTAACGTAATCCGACGCGTGCTCCACGCACGATGTAGGGAGCGCTGGTCATCGACTCCATACCACCTGCGACGACGATATCGGCGTCACCGGACTTGATGAGCCGGTCTGCGTCGATGATTGCCTGCAGCCGGACAGGCACAGGTGTTGACGGTTACCGCTGGGGTGGTGAGTGGAATGGACGCCGCTGCCGCTGCCTGGCGTGCAGGGTTAGGCCCGACGCCTGCCTGGACGACATTGTCCATGATGACTGCATCCACCGCGCTCGTGTCGACCCCTGCCCTCGCGAGGGCGCCACGGATGGCGTGCGCTCCGAGTTCGGCGGCACTGAGCGAGGCAAACGCCCCGGCCAGCTTTCCGATGGGAGTACGGGCTCCGGTTACAGGACCGCGATCAGGCGCGCGTCCGTTACGCCTTGCTCCAGGCGGCGCAACCCCTCGGGAATGTCGTCGAACGCGATTTGCTCGGTGTTGGGCCGAACCGATCCTTCCGCGACAAGTGCGAGGATCGCGCGCGCTTCCTCCTTCGTTCCATTGGACGCGCCTACGATGCGGACTTCTTTCATCGTGATGTTGGGAATGGACACCGATGATGTCGCCACCCCCAGGCCCACCTCGACGATGCGGCCACTGTGTCGAATGGCATCAACCGCGGAACTCAGCGTTCCGTCGGAGCCCGCGAAGTCGATGATCAAGTCCAATTGCTCGGACTCGAAATCGCGGATGTCCTTCGAACACGCCTTCGCGCCCAGTTCGCGCGCGAGTGGCCACCGTGACTCGTTCAGCTCGGAGACGAACACGATGGCCCCTGCCGCTAGCGCAATCTGGACCCCGAAGTAGCCGAGACCGCCGAAGCCGATGATGCCGACTTTCATCCCGGATTGGACCTGCCCAGCGGTATGTACTGCTCGGTACGCAGTCCGTCCGGAGCAGGTCGCCGGCGCGGCATCGCGGAATGAGAGCCCGTCGGGCAGTTTGACCGGGAGATGGGCAGGCACCTTGACTTTCTGTGCGTACCCACCATTCAGCGCGGTTCCCGGCCCATCGGTAGTGGCAGGCACTCCGACGCGGTCACCTTTCGCGAACTCGGTGACGTCAGGTCCGACTGCAGACACGGTTCCAACGATCTCGTGTCCGAGGATGATGGGTACGTGCCCCAACAGGTCCGTGATGGTCCCGTCCATGAATCCGATGTCCGAGTGGCATAGACCGACGGCCCCGGTATCGATGATGATGTCGGCGGGTCCGGGCTCGGGGTCAGCCAAGTCGACCTTGTGGAGTGGCTCGTCTATCGCTGTGAATTGCCATGCCTTCATCTGATCAGAAGCCTGTCGATGTCGATGTGTGCGAGGACTTCACCACTGCAGTGGCAAACTGACAACAGCGCCGACGATTCCGGATCGGTGTTCGATCTTCTCTCCGGGAACGATCTCGAAATCCGGAATACGGGCGAGCCACTCCTTCAGTGTCGTCGTGATCTCCTTCCGGGCAAGGTAGGAGCCCGCACAGTGATGCACTCCGTGGCCGAAAGTGAAGTGTTCTGGATCCTTTCGACGTAGGTCAACGTCCATGGGGCATCCAGTCACTTGCGGATCCAGTCCGAAGAGCATCGTCGGCACGGCGACCATGTCACCGTCGAGGAGGGTAGCTCCGTCCATCTCGCTGTCGCCGTTGATAATTCGAGCGTCGGCAACCAATCCGTATCGACGCAGCAACTCCTCGGCCGCGTTGTCGATGAGTTCCGGATTGTCGACGAGCGTCTGTCGATCGGAGGGGTTCTCGGCAAGATGTTGCATCATGAAACTGAGAAAATTGACGACAGTGTCCAGTCCGGCGAGCAAAAGCAGACCGCAGATTCGCAGGCATTCGTCCTGGGTCAGCGGACGTCCCTCTACGGTGCTCGTGACAACCGCACTGATCGCGTCCGGACCGGGATTCTCGCGTCGCTCGTCGATAACGGGCCCAAGGTAGTCGAAGAAGAGGTTCGTTGCCTCGGTCATCGTCATCGTACCGTCGGGTCGCGTCATCTGGTCCGCGATGTATTTCAAGCGAGCAGAATCCGAGCTCGGCAGGTCAACCAGACGCAAGAACACCTCGACCGGGAAGATCTCGGCGAACGCCTTCGTGAAGTCACACTTGCCTTCGGCGACGATCGACTCGATCAGGCCAGCCGCGATGCCTTCGATTTCACCCTCGATTCGGCGGATCGATCCCGGGCCAACGGCGGCGTTGAGTACTTTCCGGTACGGCCGGTGCTCGGGCGGGTCGAGAGAGGTGGGTATGAAACTGTACTGCTCGCCCGCTTCTTTCGGCAAGAAAGGGCACTTGCTCGAGAAGGTCTCGTGGTTCTCGAATACTTCCTTGATGAGGTTGCCGCGCACCGCTATCCAGTGTCCACCGTTGCGCGGCGTCCATACCAGGCCGTGCCCGTTGACCTGCAACCCGGCCCACGCGGCCTGAAGGCCGTTGCTGATGTCACCCGGCGCGAACATGTCGAAATCGACCACTCGCTCTGGGGGTACGTTGCTGGGAAGGTTTTGGGTCTCGGTGCTTGTCGTCATGGCATGTCCTTCTGGTTGGTGTGAGCGATTTTGGTAGTCACCACTGTTCGGGTGCGACACGAACGACGAGTGAGGCCAAGTCGTCGCGCATGACCACCTGGCAACCGAGGCGGCTGTTGGGTAGGACTTCAGACGCAGCGTCACTGAGCATTTCGTCCTCGTTGACGGTCTTGGGGGGCAGCTTTTCGAGGTGACTCTCCACGTATACATGGCAGGTGGCGCACGATGCGCTGCCCCCGCAATCGCCGACGATCGATTCGATGCCATGTGAGACAGCGGCTTTCATGATCGAGGTTCCTACCGGTACCTCGACCTCTTCCCGTTCCCCGTCGGGGCAGATATAGGTGACGTTTGGCATGGTTGTCCTTTCGTAGCGCTTCGAATGATTGATCGCTCAGGCGTGAATCGTCTCCACAATTCGGCGTTTACCCGACTGGAACGCGGCAGCATGGTTGATGGCATCTACCGCGATCAGTCGACCGTCTCTGAGGTACTCGACTGCGAAGGAGGTGCCCTCTGAGTCGTCGATGACTCGCGTCTCGTCATATCCGGTGGAGAGTCCAACGATCTTCAGGCTGTGTTCATACTGATTCGACCAAAACCATGGAACCTGCCAGGGTTTCGGATCTCCGCCGGTCAACGTGATTGCGGCGCGGCGAGCATGTTCCACAGCATTGGCGACCGATTCGATTCTCACGCGGCGGTCGTAGAATCCACTGTGGAAGTCCGCACAGTCCCCTAGCGCGAGGATGTTCGGGTCGCTCGTGGTCATCGAATCGTCGACCACGATCCCGTTGCCGATCTCCAGACCAGCATCGTTGGCGAGTTCGATATTGGGCTCCAACCCAACTCCTACCACCAGATTGTCGACATGGTATTCAGACCCGTCGGACGTGACGACACGATCTACTCCCCCGTCGGTGCCGAACGACAGGCTCTCGATGGTCGTGGAGGTCAGGATCTCCACGCCTCGTTTGGCATGTTCCCGTTCGAAGAACTGCGAGACCACCGGCGCGGTCACCCTCGCGAGAACGCGGGTCGCGGCTTCGAGCAGGATCACTCTCTGGCCGGCTTTCACTGCGGCTGCGGCGACTTCCAGTCCGATGTAGCCGGCGCCCACGATCATCAAGACGCGTCCCGATTGAAAGCAGGAACGCAGTCGCACGCAGTCGTCGAGGGTGCGCAGCTCGTGGACGTTGCTGGGCCGTGTTTCGAGTCGGGCAATGAGCGGGAGCTCGCGGGCGCGGCCTCCGACCGCCAGGACCAGACGATCGTAGGAGAGGGACTGATTCGCATTCATGCTCAAGGTTCGAGCAGTCGCGTCAATGCCGTCGACGCGACTTCCCAAGCGAAGGTCGACGTTCTTCTTGGCATAAAGTGATGCGCCTTTCAACGGATCAGGGTCAGCGAAGACGGCGTCCATCTTCAAGAGATCCTTCGACAGCGGCGGCCGGTGGTACGGCGCGTAAGCCTCCTCGCTGAGGACAATGATTTCACCTGTCCAGCCTGCGCTTCGGGAGGCGAAGGCTACCTCGGCCCCGGCGGTGCCACCGCCCACGACGACAAGTCGCCCTTCCACGGCGGTCGGATTTTCGCTGGTCACAAGTCACACTCCATCTCGATGGCGGTTTCTCGGGCATCCTCGGCCCACCCGTTCAGCGCGTTGAAGGCGAACGGAGCCTGTGTTTCGCCGCAGCCACCGCGTGCGAGTAGAAGTTGTTCCGACATTGGAGACTTTCTCCTTCATTCGCGGGCGGCCAACGAGGTGCTTGTCACGAGCGCTGGTTGCCGTTCAGTCTCAGTGATGTCGTAGTAGTGCTTGTTCGCTTGGCCGATCTGGGCGGCACCGGCTACCTCATGCTGTTGGCGGTGGGGCCGTCAACAGTGGAGGCCGGGAGTGCCGGTGTCCTCGGTGGTCTGTATTCGGGAACGGATTCGGTCGAGGGCAGTTCCCGAGTCGATGTCGCTCTATTTGGCTATTCCCAACCTAGGCGTGCAGGCTGTCGATTGCATCGGGCGCTCGGTACACAGATAGCTCGGGCTTTTAGTCTGTGCGCCCAATCACAGTCTCTAGGCAAAGTGGGATGCGTCATATCGTGTGGCGAGGTGTCGTGTCTGGCGTGTCCTCAGCCTGGACAGCGATGTGCCCCGTCGATTGATGCCCAAGCTCATTCTTGCGTTAGTACTGCCGACCCAAGCCAAAATGCCAGTTCCAGTGCATTTTCGAGGTCCAGCCTGTGATCCCGTACGGAGTACCCGAGCTGGTCTTCGATCTTCTTGAGCCGGTAGACGACAGAGTTCTTGTGCATGTGCAGCGCGTCAGCGGTAGCGGCGTAACTGCCGCCCGTTCGTAGAAACTCTCGTAGTGTCGCGCGCAGCTGAGCGGCGGCGGTGTCGTCGACTCCGAGAGTGCCCAGGACGTCGGCCACCCAGGTCCGGGTTGCGCTCAGGTCGTTGCACATCAACGTCACTGCTCCCAGGTCGCTGGCGAACACGATTCTTGGACCGGACGATTCCGACGCCTGCACGACGTTTCTGGCGAGATCGGCTTCGTTGTGAGTACGCACGAACCCCTCGACGCCTTCGCGCGGCTGCCCGATTGCGACGATGACAGGACTGTCCCAACGGCGCTTGACGGCGCTCAGACGTTCACTGTCGACGTTCTCAGAGTCGCCCAGCGGTACCCACGCGCGTGCCATGTGCTCATCTCGTGCCTCGAACAGAGGAGGTGCACTTGTGCCAAGTTGGCATGCAAGAGCAGTTGCGGCCGATTCGAGATGCGCTAACCCCACTTCGGGGCTCTGGACACGGTCGGTCCACGCGATGACGCCGAGATGGAATTGGCCGAAGTGGTATCCCAATAACTTCTCGGTCGGTTCGACCTCGACAGGGCGATTCGCAAGAATATCGTTGATTCGTGCTGATCTGGAGGCGCTTCGACGCGATCGCCAAGCGTCTCGCTCGAATTCGTAGGTGGACAACAATTGTTGGGCGATCAGGTTAACGTGGGCGGACACCAGGGTTGTGATCTCGAGCGCGGCGCCAGCGGTGACCGTTGCGCTTTCGCTGCGAAGGGCCAGCTCCTGCAAACACCAACGAACGACGCTGTCTTGGTACAGCCGGTATGCATGCTCGAGAGCTGTAATCGGGATGTCACGCTGCGCGAGCAATCGAGCTAACTCGGTGGCGGGCCCCGCCGGCCCAACCTGCTCGATTTCAATATCGTGCCGCAAGATCTTCATTGTGATGGCGAAGTTGTGGGCTGCACCGGCATTCAACTGGTCGAGGATCGGTTGATCGGCGGCGAAATATTCGATCTCACTGATCAGACGCGCGACGATAGCCCCAGTAATCTCGGTGAGGCGGGCGTCGGCAATGGCCGTGATCGCTGAGACTACCTCTCTCACTTGCGAATCAGCATGGTCCAGTCGGCTGCCTTCGACCCGGTCAGGCAATTTCGCCACCCTTGGTCTGCCGTTCCGATTCGGATTCTGTGCGTTCGGAGGTCAATCGCGCGAGTGGTCGATACTGGCCTCCATTCATCGCAGAGTGTGGGCGAGCGGCGTGCAGAGTGCGCGTTCTCGATCGAGCCGGCGAGATGTCTAGCTCGTACGGCTTTGCGATGGTGTTGCAACAAGCTGTCGGCCTTGCCCCGTACTGCGCGATGCGTTCGGGCGTGTTTCTGCTGAGCTCCGCTTGTACGGAAACCGGCATTCCGACCATCGCCTGCGATTCTGGAATCGACAATCTCCTCCTCTTCTGACGTGACGGGCGCCACAGGTGATCACTGTAGGCTTTTCGGGTCGGTACCGTCAACGTCAGGGTTGATTCGGGCTGTGGTCGGCATGCATTCGACGTCACCCGGGGGGTCGCCACAAAGGCTAACGCAGCTTGGAGGTCATTGAAGCCTGCGGCAGTACCTTCGGTGCAGGTCAACGGGCAAGAAGTGGTCGGTCCCCGTCGGCGGCATCGACTGCCTGCACGGGGCGTGGTGGGCTATCCGGTCGGGTCTGCGAGAGCCGTCAGGGCTCCGCGCGCGAGACCATCTGGATACGAAGATTCTCATCCGCGAGGCGGCGCAAGATCCGGAGGGCGCACGCGCATGTTTTACGGTCGTGATGCTTGACTGTCCACATGGTAACGGTGTGCAGTCGAGCCCGCTCCCGGGTAGTAGGTCTCTGTGCGTTCGTCCTAAGCGTCGGGGTTCAACGCGCCCTCGAAGAAGAGGCTGCAGAAGGCATCGATGGTCTGTTTGGCATTGACCTTGCGCGGTCCCGGCTTCAACCATCGATGGGTCCAGTTGATCATCCCGAACAACGCCTTTGCCATCAGCGGAGTGGGGATGTCAGCACGGAAGGTTCCCTCGGCGACAAGGTCGTCGAGCAAGTCGGAGACGATCTTCTCGAATCGCCTGGTCTTCCGGAGCATGTCCTTGGCCCAAGGCGTCGACTGGAACTCGAGCTTCGCCATGTCTTCCTGGATGTACAGGTAGACGTACGGGTAGTTGTTCTCGTATGACATCAGCTGGAGTTCGACCAGGCGGCGGAGTTTCTCGGCGGGGGATAGATCGAGTGCCAGCACGGCCTCCGCAGCCTTGATGTTCTCGTCGAGGACGCCGCTGACCACATCGTGGAAGAGGGCCTGAAAGAGCTCTTTCTTGCTAGCGAAGTAGTAGTAGATCGA
Source organism: Rhodococcus sp. USK10 (assembly GCF_019378875.1). NCBI lineage: Bacteria > Bacillati > Actinomycetota > Actinomycetes > Mycobacteriales > Nocardiaceae > Rhodococcus > Rhodococcus sp. USK10. The sequence continues at coordinate 3,444,322 of NZ_CP076048.1, read as the reverse complement.
CGCGCGGTCGGTGCCGAACCGTTCCGCGATGTCGTTCAACGTCGCGGCTTCGTAGCCCTTCTCCTGGAACACGATGGCGGCGTCCTGCAACAGCTCGCGGCGTTTTGCCTGGTAGTTGGGACTACTTTCGTTCTGCGCGCTACGCCGGCGCCGACTCATCCCGCTGCTGGTAGTCACTGTGGTTCTGGGCACCTACGGAATGGTACGCGTTTCCCGCCCGAACTGCTATCAACGTTGACGTCAATCAACTTCAACGTTGACAGATCTCGCTCCGTCGCATAACGTCGGTGCAACCACCGCTTTGGCAGCTATAGCTCCACACTAGTTCCATGAGTGAGGGTCCATGACGTACAACGGCGATTGGTGCGAGGTGGCACCCGTCGGAGATCTCTTGGTCCGCGGTGCCCACCGTCATCCCGATCAGGACCTCATCGTCTTTCCCGGTAACCGCTACACCTACGAAGAGGTCCTCGACGGTGCCACCCGTGTTGCCAGGGGCCTGCTCGCGCTCGGCGTGGAGCTCGGTGACCACGTCGGACTCCTCGCCCCGAATGGCATCGAATTCGTGGAGGGCTTCTTCGGCGCCGCCTTGATCGGTAGTGTCGTGGTTCCGCTCAACGCCCGGCACAAGGCAGCCGAGCTCGCGTACATCATCGAAGATGCCGATCTCAAAGTGCTTCTCACGCTGGCAGGGACCGATGAGTACGTCGACTTCGTGGACCTGATTGATGAGGCTATCCCGTCTTTGTCGGGGGCGGCGTCCACGTCACGGCTCGCGCTCCCCGAGGCCCCAATGTTGCGGGGCGCCGTGCTCATGCGGGGAGAGGGCGAGGCCGGCTTCATCGGGCGATCGGAGTTCGACCACCTGGCCGGCCGTCGGACCTGCGATGACGTGCATCAACAGCGACTGCGTGTGCGCGTCCGTGACACTGCGGCGATCCTTTATACATCCGGGACGACAGCACACCCCAAAGGCTGCATGCTCTCGCACGAGGCGTTGACTCGCGGTCCGGTCGATCGTGCCGCGAAGCGGCTGACGACCGATGGGCGTCATATCAGCTGGGCTGCTGGACCGCTCTTCCATATAGCAGCTCTCGCACCATTGCTGGGAGCCATTGGGGCGGGTGGTACGTACCTGACCGACACCTACTTCGAGCCCGGGCGCGCACTCGAGCTGATCGCACAGGAACGCCCCACGACCGCCTGGCCGTGGTTCCCTGCCTCGATTCAAGCTCTGATGGATCATCCGGCGTTCGATACCGGGGTTTTCGCCTCCTTGCGCTATCTGTTTCTGATCGGGCCGCGCGTTCTCATCGAGCAGGTGCAGCGGATGTTTCCTGCCGCCGAGTTGGTGGCAGCGTGCGGGATGACGGAAACCGCGGGTATCTACGCGCTGAGTGAGCGGTCGGAGACCGTCGCCGACCGATCTGGAGCGCAGGGAAAGCCGGCGCCGGGGATCGAGGTACGCATCATCGACCCTGATACCGGCGCCGAGCAGCCCATCGACGTGCCCGGGGAGATCCTGGTGCGTGGCTACTGTGTCACCGACGGCTACTACAAGGATCCGGTCAAGACCGCCGAGGCACTCGACGCAGGCCGATGGCTCCACACCGGCGACCTGTACAGCCGCAGGGAGTCCGGCTGTCTGGTCTTCCACGGACGGCTCAAGGACATGCTCAAAGTAGGTGGAGAGAACGTCGCCGCCATCGAGATCGAAGCGTTTCTCTGTGAGCATCCTGCCGTGAAAACCGCCGCTGTCATCGGACGCCCCGATGAGCGGCTCGACGAGGTTCCAGTGGCATTTGTCGAGATCCGAGCAGGTCACACCCTCCGAGCGGAAGACCTGATCGAGTTCTGTCGGGGGAGGATCAGCAATTTCAAGATTCCCCGTGCTGTGTACTTCCTTCGCCCCCATGAATGGCCGATGTCCGCAACCAAGATCAATAAGCGTCAACTGCAGGTCCGACTTGCGGAACTGACAACCGAAATGGACGCCCTGTAAGGGGACTTGCATCAAACTCCAGCTCGAGCTGGTGATCACCCATACCGTCCGCCGTCAACTCTGCGGTGCCGTGGAGGACGAGCGCTTTGCCCGTCGTGATGGAGGAACTCATCTTTCCGGCTACTGACACGATGCACGAGCACTGCTATCTTTCGGACCGGCTTCGCAACTACAGACTCCCGTCGACCTCGGTTTCCTTGACGAAGGGCAGCGTGGTGCGCTGCTCGCGGTGTTTTGCTCACCCCTGTAGTCGTACCGCACACACACTCCGGATCGCTGCGCGCGTTTTCTCGGACGTGATGGATCGGTCCGCATCGAGTATCCGTGCGAGCCTGTTGAAGTAGGTCGGTGCGTCCATACCGAACTCCTCGAAAATCAGTCTGCTCGAGCCTCCGCCGAAAGGATGCCAGCGCAGCGCGAATTCCAGCATTTGGCGTTCGAAACGGTCATTGGCGTCTGCGAGCACGTGCGATCTCCGATTCTTCGCGATGCGTTCCGTATTCGAGCAATGTCTACTCGGGAGCGGCGTTTTCATTTGGCGCGGTAGAGGATTGATGGCTAGGCGAGCGAGCGGCTCGAGTCAGTGCTCGGACATTGCGCACATCACTGTCGAGCGCCGCGATCAGCTCTTCTTTCGACGTGAAGGTGGCCTGGCCGCGGATCCAGTGGTCCAGCTGCACGGTGATCTCACGACCGTAAAGGTCTTCCTGGAAGTCGAGTAGGTGCGCCTCCAGTAGTCGTGGTCCCACGCGCCCATAGAACGTAGATCGTCGCCCGATCGACACGGCCGACGCCACAGATCGTCCGTCGGGGAGTGCACAACGACCAGCCCACACTCCGTCGACGAGTCCCGTGTAGATGTCGTCGTCGTCGACCACCAGATTGGCCGTCGGAAAGCCCAACTCGCGGCCTCGCTGATCACCGTGTGCGACCACGCCGCGTACGGAATGGATCGACGTCGAGGTCGATCCAATTGGCGATGTCGTTGTAGGAACCGCCGCAGGATCGCCGGCCGGATCCAGCACGGCAGCGATCCCGAGATCGCACAGAGCGACGTGGAGATCTGCCGGTGATGCGAGCAGGCGGGGCGCAGTAATGCCCAATTCGCGAAGGATCTGCGCGATATCCGCATTTCTGCCGACTCGCTTGCAGCTACGCTCGTCTGGCGTGAGCGTGAAGGAGTCAATGTCGTTCATGTTCCGCTCGACAACAACTGCGCCGCCACCGTGGCCGGCAACGAACGCGAACATGTCTTGCAGACCCTGGTCGACGGGGGATGCGTGGGGCGCGTAGTTGGACTCTCGGTGTACATGCACCAGAGGGGTGTCGATGGTGTGCGGTTCTCCGATTCGGTAGGCGACATAGTCGGAACCGGTGGCATCACTGTGGAAGCCAGACGTGCGGAGATCGCCGTACGGTCCGGCCTGGGTCACCGTGAAGGTGGTACGAACATGCAGTTCAACGGCTCGACGATAGAGAATGAGATCGTCGGCGGTCACCCAGTTCAGTCGGTGAGCCTTGGCAAACTGACGGCACTCGTGTGCGCGCGCATTCTGGGTGGGGTCCTTCTCCGAGACCAACGCCGCGAATGCGCCCACCTGTCGAAGTCCTGCCGCCCGACTGAGATCGGTGATCACTTCGGCTGGGCCCGAATAGGCGAGTACACCATCTTCGTCTACGCAATGCGGAACTATATGGCCTGGTCTGGTGAATTGGCGGGCTGTACTCGCGGGGCTGGCCAGCTGCCGAAGAGTGTGCGCTCGATCTGATGCCGAGATTCCGGTGCCGACGCCATCGATTGCGTCGACCGCCACCGTATACCAGCCACCGGATTGCTGACGGTCCGTTCCCGCCATGGGTGGGAGGTCGAGACGGGTGCATTCTCGCCGTGTGACGGCGGCGCAGATGAAGCCGGAGCTGTGCTGGACGAGGAACGCGACGGAAGCCGGCGATGCCTTCTCCGCAGCAAGAAGGAGATATCCATCGGGGTCACCGGTCGGGCCGGGCGCTAGCACGATTGGCCTGCCGGCAGCGAGGTCCGAAAGGCTCTGTTGGACCCGCGTCATCGAAACAGTCATATCGGTGGATCTCCATTCAGTTGCTGCCAGCGGTAGAAGGAAAGGTCGGAGACTGTGTCACTGCCGAAGCAATGCGCGGATTCCTTCTGTGACAAGGATCGCAACTTTTCAGGATTGAGTCAACATCAACGTAGATGTTTAGATTGGGCTCGCGGGTTGGGAGTCCGAGCTGCCATTTACAGGAGGGTGCGTGCTCGTCGAAATGGCTGGGCGATCGCTGAGGAGTCGGTGATTGCATTGACATCTCGTCGTCGCGGGCCTGGCCTATTGCCTAGGACGGCGCGAAAGGTTGGTTGGCACGCTAACCTGACGCCCCGCCGACGAACTCGGCGGCTATCGTCTCATTGCCGCCGCCTCAACAGGCCCCCGCGTAGTAGGTAGTAGGGGCGAACCGCACAGGCGGTGCGCTTCAGCATGAGGCGGCCCAACGGAGGTCGCCGGAAACAGAAGGATGCGAACTGTGGAAATTCAGGGAACCGCCGCACTGGTCACCGGAGCGGCCTCGGGCCTCGGTGCCGCCACCGCCAAGCGTCTCGCCGACGCCGGAGCCACCGTGTTCGGACTGGACCTGCAGCAGTCCATCGAACGGGCAGGCGACACCGTCCCCGACGGCGTCACCCTGATCGCCACCGACGTCACCAGCGGCGACGAGGTCCAGGCCGCGATCGAGAAGATCGTCGAGTCGGGTCTGCCGCTGCGCATCGTCGTCAACTGCGCCGGCGTCGGCTGGGCCGGCCGCATTCTGTCGAAGAAGGGCCCGCACGACCTCGAACTGTTCCGCACCGTCATCACCGTCAACCTGCTCGGCACGTTCAACGTCCTGCGCCTCGCCGCCGACGCCATCTCCAAGACCGACACCGTCGACGAGTCCGGGCAGCGCGGCGTCGTCGTCAACACCGCGTCCGTCGCCGCATTCGAAGGGCAGATCGGCCAGATCGCCTACTCCGCATCCAAGGGCGGCGTACACGGCATGACCGTCCCCGCCGCCCGCGACCTCGCCCAGTTCGGCATCCGCGTCAACACCATCGCCCCCGGCATCATCGACACCCCCATGCTCGCCGGCGTCACCGACGAATACCGCAAGGGCCTCGAAGCCGGCGTGCCGTTCCCCTCCCGCCTCGGACAGCCCGCCGAGTACGCACAACTCGTCCAGATGATCGTCGAACACGACTACCTCAACGGTGAGACCTTCCGTATGGACGGCGCCCTGCGCATGGCACCGCGGTAATGTGAACGTCGCTGTCTGGCCGTGGGGTTCGGATCATCGTTCAGTGCTGTGAAGGTGGAGGGGCTTGGCCGTCGAAACGTTCGTTGCAACGGATTTATCCTCCGTTGCAACTGGATTCGTCTGTCCGCGCGACTCCGACCGAGATCCGGCGGCACATCTGTGAACTGGACGGGCTCATGGGGAGACTTACCCCAACTGGCTCACGCCATTCCCCCCGTGCGGGTTGTATCTGAGGGCGGCCAGGCAGGATGTTTCACCGCCCGCCGACACCGACGGGCGCTACAGCTCTTCAGATGACTGCCCTAGTCGCGAGGACGCACCCACTGCGCAGGCGTCAACGGTGACGTAGACAGAAATGCCGCACGAGATGCAGTCTCGTCAGAGTTGTCCGCCAGGCTGGCGGCGGGTCTCAATCATGCTCGTCCTGAGCATGCTCTACAACCCATGCCGCGATCTGAGCTCTCGAGGTAAAACCGAGTTTGGTGAGGATGTTTTCCACGTGGCCTTGCGCGGTTCGCTGGGATATTACGAGTTCATTGGCGATGGCCTTGTTGGTCAGGCCTTTGGAGACCAGGTCGGCGACTTGACGCTCACGTTTTGTCAAGCTTGTCGTGTGATCGCTGCGCGGCGACGCAGGCGGGGTGTGTTCGCCCAGGGCAAAGACCACGGCCTCTTCGAAGTTCATTGTCGCCCCCTCCCGATTGGCCGCATCAATCGCATGTTCGCCGAGTACCTGGCGGATCTGCTGCTCGCAGTGTTCATGGTGGGGAAGCAGGTTGTGGAACAGCACCGAGGAGCTGCCTACGGACCTGCCCAGAGCCTGGGCCGCGGCCAGCAGGACGGCTGCACGCTGTGCGTTGCCCTCGCCGACGGCGATCCACGCCTGCGCCTCCAGTGCCACTGCGGCAGTGAGGGGTTCGTCCAACAGTCTGGTTAGACGTAGGCATTGCTTCAGTAGCCGGCCCGAACGATCACGATCACCCTGCTGGAATACGGCGACCCCCATCGCCCACAGTGCATACGACCGAAACACTGATTCGCTGTGAGTCTCGGTGGTATCGAGCACTTGCTCGTGGCAGTCGATGGCACGAGAAGCGTCTCCCTGCAATTCGTAGGCCACACCGAGCATCAAGAGAATCCACACCTGATCTGACAGGTTACTTCGGGCGCCGAAAACCTCGAGGGCTTCCTCCAGGCGGGCGCATGCACGGGGTATATCGCCGCTGTAGAGGGCCAGGAGTCCGTCGGCATGCGCGACCCGCGCGTGGACTACGGGGTCAGCCATTTGCTCGGCCAGGACGTACGCCTCGTCGACTCGCGCAGCTCCGGCGGAGATCTCGCCCTGCAGTTCGGCCAGGATGCTGTCGGCGTACAGCGCTTCGACTCGTGCGGCGGTCGGCTGCTGTGGCAGACAAGCAAGGGCACGGCTCAGCCAATGCCGCCCCTCGCTGAGAAGGCTGCGTGAGAGCCAAAATTGGAACAGCGAGGCGGCGATTCGTAGTCCTGCCGTGTCACTGCCTGGGTCGGATATCAGAAATTCCGACAAGGAGTACTCCATCGCGCCACGCAGATTCGCCTGTTCCCGCTCGAGGCGTCCGATCCACTCCCGTTGGCGGGGGCTGATCCACTCAGCCTCCGCCTGTAAAACCAAGTGCTGGTACCAATCCCGATGACGGCGGCGTAAATCGGGATGCTCCCCGGACTGCTCGGACTTCTCCCGGCCGTAGTCTCGCAAAGTCTCGAGCATCCGGAACCGCACCACCGCGCCTGCGTCTTCTCGGATCAGGATCGACTTGTCGACCAGCGAGGTCACCGCATCGAGCAGATCACCCGCGGCAAGATCCGTGGCGCAAACGTCCTCGGCCGCGTCGAGTTCGAAGCTGCCTGCGAACACCGACAATCGGGCCCACAGCTGCTGTTCCTGCGGCGTGCACAGGTCGTGACTCCAGTCGATGGACAGTCGTAGCGTCTGCTGGCGCGTTGGTGCACCGCGACTGCCGCGTGTGAGCAGCGTGTAGCGGTCGGTGAGCCGCGCGAGGATCTGCTCGGGCGACATCGCCCGTAATCGTGCCGCCGCCAACTCGATCGACAGGGGCAGGCCGTCTAATTGTTGGCAGATCAGGGACACCGCGCCGCGATTGTCCTCGGTGAGTTCGAACCCGGGTACCGCGGCCGAGGCCCGATCCACGAACAATGTCACCGCATCGTACTGGGGGAGCCCGCGCAGGGTCGGCGTTCGTTCGGACGCGGGGACCGCCAGCGGCGGCACGCGGAGCACCGCCTCGCCACCGAGGGCGAGGGCTTCGCGGCTGGTGGTCAGAACCCGCAGCTCCGGGCAGGTGTGTAGCAGCTTCTCGGTCAGGGCTGCGGCCGCATTCACTACGTGTTCGCAGTTGTCGAGAACGAGCAGCAGCTTCTGCGGTGTGAGGAATTCGGCCACGACGTCGTCGAGTGGGCGGGCGGAGCGATCCCGCACCCCGAGCGCGGCGGCCACCACACCCACGACCAACGACTCATCCTGCAACTCACCCAGCTCGACCCACCGCACCCCTTCGGCAAATCCTTTCCGGGCATCCGCGGCCACCCGGAGGGCGAGACGTGTCTTACCGACACCACCGATGCCGGTCAACGTCACCAGACGAGACGCCGACAGCAAGCTCTTTGCTTCGGCCAGCTCGCTGCGGCGACCGACGAAATTTGTGAGCGCGAGTGGCAGGTCTCCCACAGAGGCTCGTACGGCGGGCGACGGCGTGCGGTGAGCCGGCGTTGACGCCGCAGGTTGAAGCGCTGTACTCGCTGAGTCCAGATCGTGGCCCGCAGCGCCGGCGTCGCCGGACAAGGCCATCTCGTCGACAGGGAACCCATAGGCGTGTTGAATCTGGCGCAGTTCGTCACCGAATGCGGCGGCAGTAGCGGGACGGGTCGCCGGGTCTGCAGCCATCGCGCGCTCGATGACCTCGCACACATCGTCTGGGATGCCCTGCTCGCGTAGGTCCGGAACCGGCTGGGTCGTGATCCGCAAAAACTGGGCGACTACCTGCTCACCACTGCGGCGCTCGAACGCCGCATGTCCAGTGATGGCGCAGAACACAGTGGCGCCGAGGCTGTAGACGTCCGACGACCCGCTTGGAGGGTCTCCGCTGAGAACCTCGGGTGCGGTGAAGGCCGGCGAGCCGGTCACGGTGCCCGTGGCGGTCTGGAAGCCGCCGGAAACGTGGGCAATGCCAAAATCGGTCAGCGCCGGCTCGTCGAAATCGGTGAGCAGGATATTCGCAGGTTTCACGTCCCGGTGCAGGATTCCCTCCCGGTGCGCGGATTCCACCGCCGCCGCTATCTTCACCCCAACCCGAAGCGCGACCTCTAGCGGTAGCGGCCCATTGCGGCGAATCCGTGCCTCGAGGGAGTCCTTTGGGTGATATGGCATCACGATGTAGGGACGGCCGGTCCCCGTGACACCGACGTGCAGGGCCGTGACAATGTTTGGGTGACCCGTCAGGCGGCCCATTGCCCGTTGTTCACGGAAGAACCGGGCCCGATTCTCCTCGTCCAGGTCGGCTTCGAGGATCTTGACTGCCACGGTGCGGTCCAGCGACGGCTGCAGGCATCGGTAGACAACACCGAAGCCGCCACGTCCGATTTCGTGAGCGTCTTCGAACCCGGCCGCGATCAGCTCCTCAGTGACCGACCGAGTCACTGCTCTCTCCGTCGCAAAGGGATCATCAGCGGCCATAAGAGAGTCCTCTCACCGTCCACAACAGCGTCGAGCCCAGAACCCGATCGGTATCGGTCTCGAGGACACAAACACGGCAATCACCTCAGAAGGTCGTTCCTTCAGGATATCGATTCTTCTTGGTTCCGATGGACTTCTCAAACGATGAGCGACACAGACCGATCGGTCTGCTCTGGGACAGCGAAGTTGTCCACCGCGGCGGGCCGTGAGATCGAGATCGCGTGCACTCGGGGGCGATGGGCAACCGATCTCCAGAGTCGATCTATTCCTGCAAGCATCTTGCAGGGTATCGCTATTGATTCCACGGCGGGCTCGACGTCTTCGACCAAGCCGGCAGAAAGTAGTCGATGTGGGACTGTTGCACTGGTCAGTGACTTCGCGGTAGTGCATTCGAGGGACAGCCCCGTACCCTAGTGACAGAACATCAGAGGTAAGCGCATGTTGTTGTTCCTTGAAATGGACAGAGTGGATGGTTACGCGTACCGCACTCTCGCTGCGTCTTGCATGTCGACACTGTGCTCTCACCTGCGAATCTCAATTGCAGATCTTGCGACTGTCCTGGTCGTGGAGGGGTCGGACTTCCTAGTTGTCAGCCCCGCGAAAGAATGAGTGGGGACTGGGATGGTCGAAGGTGATCCGTTCGCGACACAGCGCGACCTGGCCTCTGCTGTCGTCTTGGAGCTGACCGATGTGGGCTTCGAGGGCGTCAAGGACGTCGGAAGCGGTGGCTTCGGTGTCGTGTATCGGTGCGCGCAGCCGTCGCTGGACCGCACCGTGGCAGTGAAGGTCCTCACGACTGACCTCAGTAACGAGAATCGGGCCCGGTTCTTTCGTGAACAACGGGCGATGGGCCGCCTGACGGGTCACCCGAACATCGTCAGCATCCTTCACGTAGGGACACTCGGCAGCGGTCGCCCGTACCTCGTGATGCCGTACTACTCGCAGGACTCGCTCGAGGCAAGGATCCGCAAGACGGGGACGCTGGGACAGGCTGAGGCCATGCGCCTCGGTGTCAAGATAGCGGGAGCGTTGGAGGCGGCCCACCGCGTCGGAATCCTTCACCGTGATGTGAAACCGGGGAACATCCTGTTCACAGATTACGGTGAGCCGGTGCTGACTGACTTCGGCATCGCCCACGTCACCGGAGCATTTCAGACCGCGACCGGCACGGTTACCGGATCTCCGGCATACACGGCTCCCGAGGTGCTCAGAGGTGAATCACCCAGCGCCGCGTCGGACATCTATGGCCTAGGTGCCACTCTTTTCTGTGCCATCACCGGTCACGCCGCGTTCGAGCGCCGAAGCGGTGAGAACGTCGTAGCGCAGTTCCTGAGGATCACGACCCAAACAGCACCGGACCTCCGCGACAAGGGCGTCCTCGACGATGTCGGTGAGGTCATTGAACGGGCGATGTCTGCAAATCCCATCAACCGTCCCGGCACCGCGGCCGAGTTCGGTGAGAGAATGCGACAGATTCAAGTCCGCAATGGGTTCTCCGTCGACGACATGGCGCTGCCCAGTGAGCCTGGCGGTGTACGGCAAATCCCCCCGTTGATGACGGTCCCACGAACCTCGACAAGAGACCTACCCCTCGAGATGACCAGCTTCGTGGGTCGACGCCGTGAGCTGGCCGAAGCGAAGCGGCGGCTGTCAGCAGCCCACTTAGTGACGTTGACCGGGATCGGTGGTGTCGGCAAGACACGCCTCGGACTGCGGGTCGCTGCGGAAGTGCGCGGACGATACTCAGACGGGATCTGTCTGGTCGAGCTGAGTGAGTTGCGAGACGAGTTGCTGCTGGTGAATGTGGTGGCCGCCGCGCTCGGAATCCGCGACCAGTCCGCACGTCCGCTCGCAGAAGTCGTGGTGCAACATCTCGCCACTCGGAAAATTCTTCTTGTGCTCGACAACTGCGAGCAAGTGGTGGACGCAGCCGCACGACTGGTTGAGATGCTGGTACGCACTTGCCCCAAGCTGACAATCTTGGCAACAAGCCGCGAACCCCTGGGTATCGGAGGCGAAGTAGTACTGCGCGTTCCACCGTTGCCAACCCCCGACCCGGCGCGTGACATGTCGTTGAGGGGCATGCCCCGATACGACGCGGTAAACCTCTTTGTGGAACGGGCCGCTGCTGCGGTACCGGGATTTCAACTCACCGTAGAAAACCAAGACACGGTCGCCCGGATCTGTCAACAGCTCGAGGGTCTGCCTTTGCCCATTGAACTGGCGGCAGCCAGACTGCGTGCGATGTCGCCCAAGCAGATCCTCGAACGGCTCACTGACCGATTCAAGCTCCTGACCTTAGGCAGTCGTGGTGCGCCGACGCGGCAACAGACGCTACGGCTGTCCGTGGACTGGAGTTACGACCTGTGCACTCCGAGTGAACAGCAGCTGTGGGCCAGGCTTTCAGTCTTCGCCGGCAATTTTGAACTGGATGCAGCAGCAGAAATCTGCGGTCGTGGTCTTGCGCCGGAGGACCTTCTCGATTCGTTGACGTCGTTAGTCGACAAATCGATTGTCGTCCGAGAAGAGTGCGACACCACGGTGTATTTCCGGCTGCTCGACACTCTGCGCGAATACGGCCGAACGAAGTCTGAAGAGGCGGGTGAGCATGTGATCTTGCGGCGGTGTCATCGTGACTGGTATCAGAGGTTGATCGTGCAGGCAGAAGCCGAGTGGATCAGCTCACACCAATTGGCGTGGATCATTCGCCTCGAGCGAGAGCAATCGAACCTACGCGAGGCCATGGACTTCAGTTTGTCCGAGGAGGGTGAAACAGCAGCTGAGGCCGGACTGCGGATCGCGGCCGCGCTGTTGCCATTCTGGCTCTCACGTGGGCTGTTCAACGAGGGGAGGGGATGGCTCGATCGGGCGCTGGCACGCCAACCCCAGGCGCTGACGATGGAACGAGCCAAGGCGCTCTACGCCGGAAGCGTTCTGGCAGAGGTGCAGGGCGAACTCACGACGGCGGATGTTCTCGTCGAGGCTGGACAAGTTTTGGCCAAGCAATCCGGTGACAGTATCATCCATGCCCGGATCGCCCACGCCGAAGGGCTTCTCGCCCTCTACCGTGGGGATCTTCCACGGGCATGCTCCCGGTTGGAGAGCGCACTCGACGTGTTCCGCGAAGATCATGACCTCTCGATGCGAATCTGGATTCTCATGATGCTCGGGTTGGCGTACCAGTTGAACGCCGATGCTTCGCGTGCGATCGCCTGTCATGACGAGGTCCTCGCCATCACCGAAGCCCGCGGTGAGTTGGTCTATCGGTCGTACTCGCTGTGGGCCAAGGGCGTAGCGACCCTCCAGCAAGGCGATCTCAATGGGGCGGTGGTGGCACTCGAGCGATGCCTAGGGCTGACGAAACGAGTGGACGAACCTCTTACCGCCGCGGTTTGTCTGGAAGCGTTGGCTTGGATCGCTGGTAAACAGCACTTACCGGATCGCGCGGCCACCTTGCTGGGTGCTGCTGAGGGCCAGGCGCAGTCAGTCGGGACTACTGCGATCAGGTTCCACAACCTGCTCGCCGACCACGAGCAGTGCATACGCACGACCCGTCACGCGCTCGGTGCACGAGCATTCGAGGCCGCTCATCGACACGGACGAACCATGACGTCCGACGAAGCCGTTGCCTATGCCCTCGGCGAGCAGTCACCAGCCTCCGCACCGCCTACCGCGACGGACCTGACAAGGCGTGAGCGACAGGTCGCGGACCTCGTTGCACAAGGCCTGAGCAACAAGGCGATCGCAGACAAGCTTGTCATTTCTCCACGAACGGCTCAGGGACATGTCGAGCATGTTCTCGCGAAACTCGGGTTTACCTCCCGAACTCAGATCGCCGCCTGGGTGGTGGAAAAGAACGGCTCGACGCGCTGACCCGACACACGAACTCGGCATGCGTCGGGGGCATTCGAGTGGACGTCGGGTAAGCCGCGCAGATCTCGAGAGATCCTTGGACTCACACGGCCTGGAGGTCGGAATCATTGCGACCTCCAGGCCGCAGTGGCGCCATGCGATCCGATGAATCGCAGAGCGGCTCTCCCCGCTATAGCAGTCGAGATCGCCTGCAGAAGGACATCTGCCTTTCCCCGCGGGCCTGCAGTCGCCACTCGGTGCCCAACAGTGATCGCATCCCAGTCGGCCCAGTCGGGTATACTAATACTAATGATAGCTATTCATGCTAGTCGCATCACGTCACTACTGGGTCCGCGCGGGGTTCACGCAACCTCACCTGGACAAGTCGGAAATCGAGGGGCAAATGCTGAACGAGACGGAAATCCGAACCACGCCTCGCGTCCCCAAGGCCTCAGACATTCTGGCCAACCTCCTCAAAACGCGGATCCTCGGCGAAGGCTTGGGTCCAGGTGACAGGCTTCCCTCCGAGGCTGAACTGATCGGTGAGTATCAATTCAGCCGGGGCACCGTCCGTGAGGCTCTTCGCATGCTCGAAGCGGACGGGATCGTTGTCGTCAGAAGAGGTCCCCGCGGTGGCATTGAGGTCTCCAGTCCGGACGCGACTCAGGTAACCCGTTCCTTCGCATTGCTTTTCGCCTTCGATGGCACGCCGGTATCGGACATCATGGACTTTCGCCTCGTCGTTGAGCCAGGTGCGGCCGCGATGGCTGCAGCCAGCGCGACACCGGAGCAGAAGCAGCAGTTGTTGAGCGCTGCCGAACATCCCGGTACCGACGCCGTCCCTCACTCGGTGGACTTTCACCGAGCGCTCGGGCTGGCGACAAACAACAGGTTCATGGGAACCATCCTGACCGCCGTCTATGAGGTACTCGAGTGGCAGACCAAGACTCAAAAACTGTCGACAAAGGAACGCTGGGAGACTGATGCGGCGCACCGCGCGATCGCCGAGTCCATCGAACAGGACAACGCCGAACGCGCGGCGCATCAGATGAGTGTGCATCTCGAGGAGTTCAAGGAGGTTCTGCGCAAGCAGGGCCGGCTGACCGAGGCCATCATCCCCAAACCAACCGCCGACACCTCCCCGCAGGGATCGGCCTGGTACTAGTGAGTCACCCTCTTTTGATTTCGTTGGCTTGCACTGAAGTTACGTCGACGATCGACTGAGACATCTTCGCGTCGATGAGGTGGACAGTATTCCAATCGTATGAGGCGAGCTCCTTTGCGAGTTCATCGGCACTTCGTACGACCGCCCCACTGCCTCCGAGTCCCTCGGTGATCTTCGCCAGATCGGGGGTCGGGATCAGGGCGGCGTCTGGGGTCTCTCCATGCATCCGCAGCTTGTGTAGTTCGGCACCCATCGCGTCGTCATCCATGACGATCGACAGCAGCTTGAGGCGATGGCGAACCGCGCCATCGAGCTCCAGCAGATGGACCAGAACGCCTGTATCACCGTCGATCATGACTACCGGCAGGTCAGGATTGCCCACCGCGGCGCCAATCGCAATCGGCAATGTCTGCCCAATCGATCCGAAGCCGAGACTGCAGAGAAAACGTCGCCCACCGCGTCCGGTGAGCCCCTTGTTCGTGAAAGACCAAAAGTGTCCGGCTCCGGCGACGACGATTGCACCATCGGGGATCGCTGCTTCAACGGCCGCGACAAGATCTCGCGGATCCATTGCTTCCTCCTCGGGCCCAACGGTTCCTAGGTCGTTATTCTCGAACGGGTCGTACTCTCTTGGTTTGAAGGCCTTCCGTCCGCCATCGTTCTCGTAGTCGCCCTCGGTAAGCAGCGCTGCGAGAGCCTGCACTGTCAGTGTCGCATCTCCCTGGAGATAGCAGGTAACCGGAAGGCTGTGCGCCATCGCCGCAGCCGGTCGATCAACGATCTGAATGGTCCGCGCGTTCGGGAACAGGTACCCCTCCTGACGTGTGTACTTGTTCAAGCTCGCGCCGACCCCGATTACCAGATCGGACTCACGCAAGACGTGCTCGGTTTCAGGGAGCGAGAAGGTGCCGGCGACACCCAGAGACCACGGGGAATCAGCTAACGCGCCCTTGGCAAGCAGGCTCGTCGCGTAGAGCGCACCGATGCGGTCGCCGAGTTCCTCAACCGCACGGAGAGTTTCGCCGGCGAGTGCGCCCTGACCGACGATGATTACAGGTCGACGTGAGGACGCTATGAGACCAGCTGCGTCGTCGAGGGATTGGTTGCTGGGGACTGTCTTTCCCTCGCGCGCAACGAGTAGAGACGAGGGTACGTACTCGTACTCGAACGGCAACTCGGCATGCCTCATGGTCATCGGAACGCTGAGGATGACTGGCTCGCGCAGCGATCGAGCACGGTGAAAGGCGGTCTGGACTGCGTCCAACGCTCGGCCGGGAGTCAGCACCGGTTCACAGTGCACGTCACACATCTTCGCAAAGGCGTGATGGTCAATATACTGCAGCGCGGTCGCATCCCCCGGGATGGTGTCGCCAGCAAACAGCACCATTGGCACGCCGTAGCGCTTCGCGCCGATGATCGCAGTGGCAGCCTGGGTCAGTCCGGGACCGCTGGTCATTGTCGCGACACCGACCTTGCCGGTGCTACGCGCATAGCCGTCTGCCATTGCCACGGCCGAATTTTCATGGCGCACATGCACATTAGTCACCTTCCCCGAGTCGAGGAGGCTGGTCATCCAATACATGTTCGCATCTCCCATCAGGGAGAAGATTGTGTCGACTTCCTCGTCGAGGAATGCCTGGGCGAGTGCGGCGTAGATCTTCACTGGCATAGCCTCCAAAATGCTAGGTTTTGATATAACGCATAATGTGGGTGTTCATATTTCGACTATTGGGAACCGACCTGAATCTTCGGATCTGTGCACGTCGAAGTGAGGTCGCGCAGATATGCCCAGAACGGCCGAGTTCGAATACTCGATGTGCTTACCCAGGAGAGCGGAATAGGCTTGCCTGTGCAAGGGGTTGCTTCTGCTCATCGGCTCGAGTCGACGTCATGCAGCAGTCCACCCGCCGTCGACATCCAAATCTACGCCGGTAATGAAGCTTGCTCGGTCGGACGCCAGAAACACTGCAGCCGAGGCGATTTCCTCTGGTCTAGCCATTCGGCCGATCGGCTGCCGAGACTGTATCTGCAACCGCCTCGCGGCCGGGTCTTCCGACTTGGCGATGATGTCCGCGACCATGGGGGAATCGGTACTACCCGGGTTGATGCAGTTGCACCGGACACCCCGCGCAGCGTACTGGACGGCAACTTGTCGGGTCATCGCAATTACCGCTCCCTTGGATGCGGTGTAGGACGCGCGGTCGGCGATCGCCATCTTCGCCGAATTCGAAGCGGTGTTTACGATGGCTCCCTGGCCGGCTGCAAGCATATGGGGCAGGACTGCCTTCATTCCGATAAACACACCGCGGGCGTTGACGGCCACGATTTGGTCGAACTCCTCGACTGTCGCGTCGAGGATATTGGTGTACGCATTGACCCCCGCATTATTGAACATGGCGTCGATTCGGCCCGTACTCGCGAGAACATCGTCCGTCATAACGGACATTTCCTGCCAGTTCGAAACATCAACCGCAATAGGTTTACAGCCTTCCGGTGCCGTCGATGGGTCACGATCGACCGCGAACACAGTCGCACCTCCTTCCACGAGCAGCGTTGCGATCGCTGCCCCGATTCCCGACGCACCGCCCGTCACGATCGCTGTCTTTCCCTCGAAATCGAATATGGTCGTCATGTGTGTCTCCTCTGTCAGCGCGAACCGCGGTGACAATCAGTCCTCAACCGTGAGTTGAACCTTCAGGCGCCCCTTCGCCGGCGTCGATGCAGTCTCGAAAGCGGCTTGGGCTGAGCGCATCGGGAAGGTATGGGTAACGTAGGTCTTGTGCAGCTCGGGGTACAATTTGAGGTAGTCGTCAGCTCTTTGCAGGGCGTTTCGTCGATCACCGATGACTCCACCGGCCATGGTCAGCTTCTTGCGGAACAGTTTCTGCATCGGGAACGGGTACATCGGCTCGTCGGGAACTCCGAAATAGAAGACCCTACCTCCGACGGCCAATGCCTCAATCGCATCGCCCAAAGTCGCGGTCTGATGGCCCACTGCTTCTATGATGATGTCTGGCCGCTGTTCATCACGGATCGTCTGCGACCACCGATCGCTGCTGCTGTGCACGAGTTCGTCGATCTGGAAATGATGCGCAACGTCCGATCGGTCGATCCTGTCAACGCCAACCACGCTGTGTGCCCCAAACGACTTCGCGACGTGACTGAAGAGTACCCCGAAGGGGCCGAGGCCGAGCACTGCCACTCGCTTTCCTGAGAGATCTCCGAGCCCCCGTACCGTTTCGGTGACACACGCAAGTGGCTGCAATGTCAGTGCTTCCGAGGCCGGTCGATCGTCAGGAATCGCCCAAAGGTTGTCGGCCTTGGATACGGTGTATTCGGCCATCGCAGTGGTTCGCGTCGCCCATCCAACCGCTCGCGCACCGACCGGCAGTCGGGGATCCGCGCTGGCGATCACCTCGCCGACCACCTCGTGCAGAGGAAATCCAGGCACGTTGGCCGCGAGAGCGATGTCGTCATCGAACAGCGGCGATCTTCTGCCTGCAAAGTAGGGCAGGTCGCTGCCGCAGATCGCGCCGGCATGAACCTTGAGCAGTGCATCGCCAGGAAGTAACGCCTCCGGATCCGGGGCCGACGTGTCGATCAGCTCGAAAACTCCTGGCCGAACTAGCTGTTGTGCCCACATATCGCAGAACTCCATTCTGTTGTTGTCGACTAGTGCAGTGCCGATCGGCTTGACCAATTAAGATGATAAGAAGTATCAGGTATCTTCACGTGAAGAGATCGAAATCACATTCCATCTTGACAATGATTATAATGCTTGTCAAGATGTAGAAGTGTTTGAAGATCCGGCCCTCGGTTGCCGGTCGGTCGAGCCTCATCGCCTCGCGCCGATTCCTCGGTGGGGCATGCATATACGACGCTAGAGAGGATGGGCTCACTATGCCCAAAGTGACCTACAAACTTCCCGACGGTTCAGCCGTCACTGTCGACGCCGAGGTAGGCGACTCGGTGATGTCGGCGGCGTTACAGAACGGAGTCGACGGCATCATTGGTGAGTGCGGAGGTGCCTGCGCATGTGCAACGTGCCACGTGTTCGTCGACGCCGCGTTCCTCCCCGAGATCAGTGAGTTGGAGGAACTCGAGGACGACATGCTCGAAGGTGTCGCTGTTGACAGACGCCCCACCAGCCGACTGTCGTGCCAGATTTCACTCGTCGATGTCTTGGACGGTCTGGTTGTCGAGATCCCGGGAACCCAGCTGTGAGCGCGGGAACACTTGTTATCGGTGCAAGTCAGGCCGGAATGCAGGTCGCGGTGAGCCTGCGCGAACTCGGGTACGACGCGCCGATCACGATGGTCGGTGCTGAGAGCCATCCGCCCTATCAGCGACCGCCGCTGTCGAAAGCGTTCCTGGCTGGCGATGCCTCAGCCGAGAGTCTCGAGTTCCGGAATTCGGAGTTCTACAAAGACAAGGGCATAGACCTGCTTTGCAGCACCCGCATCACGGACCTGCAGGTCCATTCGTCAGGCGGCGTCGCTACCGCCCTCGACGGCCGGCAGTTCCCCTTCGAAAAGCTAGCGCTGACCACTGGCGCCGCGCCGCGTCGGGTCAAGATCCCGGGGTCTGACCTGGGCGGAATCCTGTACCTCCGCGGTATCGACGACGCAGTCGCCCTGCAGAAACAACTCGAGACCGCTCGGGACGTGGTTGTGGTCGGGGGCGGCTTCATAGGCCTCGAGGCCGCAGCGGTGTGCCGAAAGCGCGGTAAGAACGTCACAGTCGTCGAAGCCATGGACAGTCTGCTTTCTCGTGTCGCCGCACCGGCAATCGCCGACTTCTTTCTCGCTGCGCACCAACGACGCGGAACTCGATTCCGGCTCGGATCCGGAGTGGTTGCGTTGCACGGAAAGGGTGGCACAGTCAGTGCCGTCGAGCTCGCAGACGGGTCATATCTGGACGCTGACCTTGTTCTGATCGGAATCGGAGTCGTCCCCGAGATCGAGCTTGCCGAACAGATCGGCGCAGTCTGCGATGGCGCGATCGTCGTCGACGCACGTGCCCAGACCAGCGTCCCGGGAGTTGTCGCGGCCGGCGATTGCGTCATCGGTCCCAACCCTCTCGGTGGAACGGACCTGGTACGGCTGGAGTCAGTGCAGAACGCTGTCGATCAGGCGAAGGTCGCGGCAGCGACCCTCGTCGGCATTGACATGTCCTACGAGGTAGTGCCGTGGTTCTGGTCGGATCAGGGGGAAATCAAGTTGCACATGGCCGGCTTGACCACTGGCTACGACCAGATCGTCATGCGCGGTGACCCCGCGACCGAGAAGTTCTCGGTGCTCTACTACCGCAATGGGCAGTTTCTCGCAATCAATGCAGTCAACCGCGCTCCGGACTACCTCGCGGCGCGCGCGGCCCTCACCGCGGGATCTCATATCCCAGCGGAGCTGGCCGGCGACGAACAGATGCCGCTGAAGAAACTTGTGGTGGCAGGAGCACAGATAACTACTGTGTAGTTGCGACGGCAGCACCCGGCCTCGTGCGCGGTTGTTCAGATCAGCTCGGATCACCGGGCGAAGGATAAATCCGCCCATGGTCGCCGAAATCCAGACCCGCTCGGTCGCCTGCTGCGTTTGCAGACGGTCTGGTTGCTGAGACGGCGCCACGATCCGCACATTGTCCGATGCGGCGATGGATCGTTGGCGCGAAATGTGCCTTGCCGAGGACGAGTTGTGCATTGCCGACGGCGGGCACAACGTCGCTCGATCGTGGTTCCCATCGCTGACGAGGTGTACGACAAGCGTTGGTGCTTCATGTTCGGCTTCGGTTGTCGCAATCGATGATTCAAGCTGATTCCAGCGATCATCGCGTCCTTCAGGGTCCGCTTCACCGAAGCGGACCCTGAAGGGGTCAGGCCGATTCTCTCGGCAGCTGATTCTGAATGGGTTCGGCTGGTTGAGGAAATGGGAACCGGGAAGCGGCCGACCGCCGATGCACCAGAACTGTACGGTCAAATGTGACGCAGATGTCACCGTGTTGGTTGAGACCCCTCGTAATCACCGAGACGATGCCGGCCTTCGGTCGACTGTTCGAAGCTCGGGTCGCAGTCACGAGACTTTCGGCGTAGATCGTGTCCCCGACGAACAGAGGATGCGGCAATTGGATGTTCGTCCAACCCAGATTTGCCACAGCGTGCTGGGATACATCGGACACGCTGATACCCAGCACCATTGCTACGGACAAGCCCGAATTCACCAGCTGCTTTCCGAAGTCGGTGCGTTCTGCGTAGTCGTCATTGAAGTGCAGAGGGTGAGTATTCATGGTTATCAACGTGAACCACGCATTGTCGGTGGCGGTGATGGTTCGGCCCAGTGGGTGTTGGAAGTGATCTCCGACGGCGTAATCCTCGAAGTAGCGGCCAAACTTCGAATTCGCTTGCAACGGGAACTCCTTTGCATCATAATGATTGTGACTCTTACACTAATCATACACGAGGTTTGAGATGAACCAAACAGTTCCACTGCTGGACGGGGTTCACGCCGTTGTCACCGGAGGTGCAAGCGGCATCGGCGCGGCGATAGTTCGCAAGATGTCCGAAGCAGGTGCGTCAGTTGCCGCCTGGGATGTCAAACCGCCTGAAGCAAGCACATTTTCAGGACTCGATCGAGCTGTAGAGTTCGTCGAAGCCGACATCACGGACCCGCAAAGCGTGAGCGCCGCACTGGAAGCTACTGAATCGTTGATCGGGCCAGTGCATTCGTTGATCAACAACGCGGGCGTCACCCGAGACCGCCTGGTTCGAGACATGTCCTTCGACGAGTGGGACACCGTACTCAACGTCAACCTCAAAGGCGCCTTCGTGACGACCAAGATCGTCACCGCGGGAATGGTTGAGCGAAAGTCGGGGACGATCGTCAACATCTCGTCACTCGGCGGCAAGGTTGGTACCGTGGGCCAGGCAAACTATTGCGCCTCCAAGGCTGGGCTAGTCGGACTCACGAAGTCCACAGCGAAAGAGTTTGCGCGATTCGGGATACGGGTCAATGCAATTCAACCAGGGCTCATCGACACACCGATGACTGCAGCACTGCGACCCGATATCTACGACAAGAAGTTGCAGGAGGTCCCACTGCGCCGGGCCGGTCGACCTGACGAAATCGGCGACGGGTGTGTGTTTCTGGCCAGCAACATGAGCAGTTACATCACCGGTGTCGTTCTCGAAATAGGCGGCGGGCGCAACATCTGATGCCAACTCGGTGCTTATCCATGCTCGCACGACACGAAGGAATCTCATGACACATGTACCCGCCATCGAGGTCGGTGAGGTAAACGCGCACGGAATCGTGCTCGTGACGATCAAGCGGCCGGACCGACTGAACGCGCTCACCGAGATGGAGCACGACGCTCTTGCCACAATCTGGACTCAATTCGACGAGCGACCCGAAGTGAAAGTCGTCGTCGTCACCGGCGAGGGAAAAGCCTTCAGTGCCGGAGGGGACTTGGACTTCGTGCGCGAGGTGACTCAGGACGACACTGTGCGGGCGAACGCCTGGTGGGCGGCACGAGGCATCGTCAAAGGAGTACTCGACTGTCGCAAACCGATCATCTCGGCACTCGAGGGTGTGGCGGTCGGTGCCGGCAACGCCGTCGCTCTGATGGCGGATATCTGCATCGCCGCTGAGACCGCGAAGATCGTTGACGGACATCTTGCTTTCGGCGCCTCACCGGGCGATCATGCAGCCTTTCTGTGGCCATTGGCGATGGGGGTCAACAGAGCGCGAGGGAAACTGCTGCTGGGGGAAGCGCTCACCGGCTCGGAGGCTGCCGACCTGGGGCTTGTGTACGAGGCAGTGCCAAAAGGAAAAACTCTCTCGCGTGCAATGGAACTCGCTGAACGGATCGCCGGCTTCGACCAGTTCGCCGTTCAGGCGACCAAAGTGTCCACCAACGGCATCCTCAAACAAAACTGGCAGACGTTCGAGGCCGGCCTGGCACTGGAGTTCATGTGCTTCACCAACGGATCGACGCGCAATGCGCTGGTTGAGGCGAGCGCACTCAAAACGAAGTCGTCCACCAACTGAGAACGGAGTTCGAGATCGTGGCCGTTTCCGCTGAACTTCACGACATCATCACGACACTGGCAAAGAATGCGCGGCCAGACCGAACTCCCAACTGGAGTTCGACCATAGGCATTGCGGTAAACGGGCGACCATGGGTTACATGTGCCGTTGACGGACGGGGTGTGCGCCTGAGTGACGGAGTCGGCGCAGTGGCTACCACGATCGACGTCACCACCGATGAGGCGATACGGCGCTGGCTGGTCGATGGAGTCGACTTCACCCACATCATCCAGTCCGGTGACCTCGGCATCGAGGGAAGCTACTTCGACGTTCTGTTGCTGTCGAAGGTCCTCGGTCTGCGGTCCGATCGTAAAGTGAGAGCAGGAGAATGAGGAACGTATACGTCGCCGGGACCGGTCGGCTGCCATTCAAGAGCAAGTATCCCTTCAATTACCAGGAACTCGCGTTGGGTGCGGCCAAGGCCGCGCTCGCCGATGCAGAAGCTGACACTGCTGCAGTTGATTCGGTGGTGTACTCCATCTACAACGATCTGCTTCTGCGCCAGGGGACCCCGGATGTAATGCTGCACGAATACTTGGGATTCTCTGGCAAACCTGCTCAGCGCGTGACTCAAGGCGCGGCGACCGGAGGTTACGCGATCAGGGCCGCTTACGCCGACATCGCCTCAGGCCTGTCCAATGCCTGCTTGGTCATCGCTGTTCAAAAGGCACTCGATGTGACAACTGCTGTCGCTGGGCAGCGAGGTGACGCGGCGCTGACTGCAGAGAACTGGACCCTCGACGCGACGTGGGATATGCCGTTCGCTCAACAACCATGGGCTTTGATCTTGAATCGGTACATCGCGCAGTACGGGCTCCCGTTGCCGGAAGACCTTGCTGCAATCGCGGTCAAGAATCGCGGCAATGCGGTGCTGAATCCGTACGCGCAGTTGCGAACCCCCGTTACGGTCGAAGAGGTTCTCAACGCACGGCTTGTCGGCGCGCCAACGACCATGTACGAGTCGTGCCTGTACAGCGAGACCGCTGCCGCAGTCCTGCTGGTGTCCGATGACGCACCCAAGTCGCTGCCGCGCCGACTGCAACTCACCGGCGTGGGAACCTGCCATGCTGATGGCGTCGCGTGGTCCGACGCCGAAGGCATCCCCGGCATCCCTTCTGTTGCGGGCTCTGCGCAACGGGCGTACAGGATGGCTGGCATCACCGATCCCGCCTCGCAGGTCGATCTATTCGAGGTCCACGACCTGACCACGGGAGTCGAACTGATCTGTTACGAAGAGCTCGGTCTGGCCGAGCGTGGCAAAGGGGTAGAACTGTTGCGTAGCGGCGCAACACAGCGAGACGGCTCGATACCTGTGAACCCGTCCGGTGGACGTATTGCGTGTGGACACATCGCCGGTGTTTCCGCTGTTCACAGCTTCGGCGAGGTTGCCGACCAACTCCTTAATCGGGCCGGTGACCGTCAAGTTCCGACGTCCAAGGGAGTCGGAGTGGTCTCGTCGACAGGTGGAGCCGGCTTGAGTCTCGGTGCCGCCGCTGTACTGACCCGTTGACATCACTGGATCGAGTAGGAGCGAAGCGATGAGCAAGTCCACAGGTTTCGAAATCGACGATGTATTGACCGTGACCTACAGCTATGGCTACGGCGGAATCAGTCCCTTCTTCGAGTCACTGAAGGAAAAGACCGGTACTTTCAAGGTAACCCGATGCAAGACATGCCAACTCTCGTTCTGTCCACCGCGTATCCACTGTCAAAAGTGCTGGGACGCAACCGAGTGGGACGAACACACTGGAGAGGGTGTCATCGAATCCGTGGTCTGGGCGTACTGGATGCCCATCGATTCCCCGGCGCGGGCCTACACGGACCTGCCTTATGCGTACGCTGCGATTCGACTGGATGGCTGCGTGAACCTCATCCGAGTGCGGGTCGAAGGACTTGATCAAAGGCAATCGATCGAGTCGAGCACCGGGCGTCGGGGACGCCTGAGCACGATCGACAACCCGACAGCGCGCCTCGGCGACCTCAAGTTCGTCGTAGACCCAGAGCCGGTGTAGACATGGAGGAATTGGGGCCTGAGCGCAGCTTCGTGGTCGAGGCGGGACACATCATGATGTTCGAGCGCGCACTGGGCGACGAGGCTGAATACCGTTCCGATGCGCTCGCACCGCTGACCTTCACACAGGCTGCAGCACACTATGACCCAGACTCACCGCTCAGACCTCACGCAGGAAAGTCCTGGAAAGGCGTGGGCGACTACTCTCACCGTCGGACTGACAAGTCGGTCGGCGAGGGATGGTTGCACGCAGAACAGCACTTCGAGTACCGGCGTCATGTTCGTGCCGGTGAAACGTTGCGGCCGAGGACGCGCCTGGGAAGGCAGTGGACCAAGACTGGATCGTCCGATGCTGTTCTCATCTTTGCGGAAGAGGTCACCGAGCTGATCGACGATGCAGGCGTCCCGGTAGTCACCTCCACGATCGTGCGGGTTCGACGGTCCGCATCCTCAACCGAATGGGAGGAAAAACTATGACGCGGCCGTTCCGCCACGGGGGATCCGAAGAGGTCCTCGTCGACGACCTGACTCGTACTCAGATCGTGCAGTACGCCGGCGCCTCGGGCGATTTCAATCCCATTCACACCGACGAGGCCTTCGCCACCGAAATTGCCGGTCGCAAGACAGTGATGGCACATGGCATGTTGACGATGGGACTTGTTGCCAGAGCGCTGTCCAGACTGGTGGATCAACAATCGATCCGGACATTTGGAGGACGGTTCAAGCAGCCGGTGTGGCCTGGAGACACACTCACTCTGCGAGTCACACCAGGTGAAATAGCTGACGCCGTCATACATATGGAGTTGGCAGTCACGAACGGCGACGGTCATCCGGTGTTCACCGGCTATGCAACAGTCGGTACCGAGTGACACGGACTGCGTTGGCGGCTTCCGCTATTCTCCCTGGGGGACCCGGGCAAGGATCAGCTCCGCCTGACGCAACACCGGCTCGTCGACCAAAGCGCCATCGAACTGGAATGCGCCGGTCTCCGAAACCGCGGCGAGCAGCACTCGCCGAGCCCATTCGAGATCCTCCGGCGAGGGGCGAAAACCTAGGCGAACCTGTTCAACCTGCCGGGGATGGATACACGCCTTGCCTGCAAAACCCGAGGCGGCGGCGTCCTCGGATTCGGCCCGCAGACCCTCGCTGTCTCGAATGTCCACATACACCGAGTCGATCGCAGGGACCCCGGCCGCAGACGCGGCGAACAGCACCTGGCTGCGGGCAACATTGACGACTCCCCTGTTGGTGCCATCGTCCTGCCTGCTGCTCCGTCCACCGAGAGACACGATCAGGTCCTCGGAGCCGATCATCAAGCCGGCCAAATTCGGAGCCATCGCGATCTCGGCCAGCGCCAACATTCCCGCGCCGGACTCGATCAGCGCAATCACCTCGTGTCCGATCAGCCGCGACACCTGATCGGGCGTTTCCGTCTTCGGAAGCATTACCCGCCGGTAGGCGGTCTGGGAGAGTGCTTCGAGGTCACGGCGGTGGTCTGCTGTTGTTGCCCCATTGATCCTGACGACTGTGCGCGCTGGATCGAGTGAGGAGGCCACCAGTGCCGAGCGCGCTTCATCCTTCCGGGACCGTGCCACAGCATCCTCGAGATCGACAATCACGACATCAGCACACGCGGCAGCTTTGTCGTACCGCTCGGGCCGATCAGCTGGGCAAAACAAGAGCGCAGGTCCAGTCAACATTGAGTCGAGCCTTTCGATCGCTTACCGTGTTTGAAGCTCATTCGACATCGCCGCATCAGCCACCAACAGAGGTTCGCTGTTCCAGCAGTCTTCCGTAGCCGGAAATTTCTGCATTGCTGCCGAGCTCCTCCAGTACGGCCCAAATGGTTGCCTGTGTGGCGGTCAGTACCGGTACTTCGAGTTCAGCTTCGAGTTCGGCGATGACTAGATGGGAATTGAGATTCATGCATCCGATGAACAGAGCGCTCGCCTCGCCATCCGCGTCCTCCCACGCGGATAGCGCAACCTTCCTGATGTCCGCGGCGCTCGGTGACGCGAGATCGAATCCGCCCGTGATGCCCAGATGGGCATGGCCGGTGACCGGATAACCGTTGGAAACCAGAAATCCTACCTCGGCAGCGCCCACCTGTTCGGTATAGGGGGAGGCTGCTGCCACCGTGTGCACACCAAGATGTCGCAGAGCCCGAAGAACATTCTCGGTGGTGGTCAAGCAGGGCAGACCGGTCGCTTCGTTCAGTTCCTGCATCAAGCGGAGATCGTAGTCCCGGCCTCCGACCAGGCTCGAAGCCGTGCAGCCGTACACGATCACGTCAGGGCGGCAGGTCGAAAGAGTGCGCGCGGCCTCGATACCGTAACCGTCCATTTCCCGGAGCACTTCGGGGGTCACCGTCTGCCCGATCAGCATGCGTGCGACATTCAGTCCGATCCCCGGAGGTAAGACCTTCGGATACCACGCCTCGATCACGGTGTTGACACTCGGAACGACTACTCCGACCCGATGGGTCGGAGTAGTCGGGGTGGGCGTAGTCGGGGTGGGCATCGGTCAGTCCACCGACGAGCCGTTGAGCAACTGCTTGGCGATCACCGTGCGCAGGATATCGCTCGTGCCTTCGCCGATGGCCATCAGCGGGGCATCTCGGTAGTAGCGCTCGACCTCGAATTCAGTCGAGTATCCGTATCCGCCGTGAATTCGCATGGCGTCCAAGCTGGCACGCAGACCGACCTCGGACGCGAACAGTTTAGCCATGCTCGACTCGAGGTCGGCCCGTTCTCCGCGATCGAGTTTGGAAGCGGCCCAATAGGTGAGCAGCCGGGCAGCCTGGACGTCGACGGCCATGTCGGCAAGTTTCATCTGGATGGCCTGAAAGTTCGAGATCGGCTTGCCGAACGCATCACGGTTCTTGCTGTATGCGTATGCCGCATCGTACGACGCTTGCGCAACCCCAAGCGCCCGTGCCGCGACGTTGATCCGGCCGGTTTCGAGAGCGGACAATACCTGCTGGAGTCCCCGGCCTTCGACGCCGCCCAGCAGGCAGGAGGCCGGCACCTTGACATTGTCGAGAACGATCTCGCACGATTCGGTGCCCTTGTAGCCCAGCTTCGGGATGTCGCGCGACACGGTGAATCCGGGCAGGCTTGAATCGATCAGCAGCACGCTCATTCCCTTATGTGCCGGTGACGTAGTGGGATCGGTCTTCACGAGGGTAGGAAGTGGATTTGCATAGCGCGCGTTGGTAATCCACATCTTGGATCCGTTGACGATGTAGTGATCACCTTCGCGACGAGCGCGGGTCGTGATTCCCTGCAAATCGCTTCCTGCTTGCGGTTCGGTCAAGCCGATACCGCTGCGGCGAGCGCCGGTGGCGAGTTCGGGGAGAAGCGAGCTGCGCTGTTCCTCGGTGCCGTACTTGGCAATGAGCCAGCAGGCGATGGAATGGCTGCCGAGCGTTCCGGCGACGCCCATCCACCCGCGCGCGACCTCCTCGAACGTCAACGCAAAGGAGACGAAGTCCGCATCGGCGCCGCCGTACTCCTCGGGCACCAGCAATCCGAACAGACCCATTTCCTTCATCTTGTCGATGATCTCGGTGGGATATCGTCCGGACTGCTCCCAATCGCGCGCTACCGGCTTTATCTCGCGTTGCACAAAATCGCGCAGCATCTTTCGGTACGCGGTCTGCTCTTCGTTCAACGTGAAATCCATTACTCGGCTCCTTTTTAGCTGACAGGGGTGAAGAGCGGGAGTTGACGGCCGTCGGGCAGGGGTTCCCAGACAACGGTCACTGCGTCACCGCATCTGATGAGCGTGGGCTCTATCCCTACGACGTTGGTCAACAGTCGCGGGCCTTCGACCAGGTCGACGAGCGCGACCGCATAAGGCGGGGTGAAGAGTGTTGTATCGGGCGACTTTTCGACCGTGGTATGCGAGTAGACAATCCCGGTCCCGGCAGCGTCCCGGAATTCGAGCTCGACGGAGCCGCAACTGCTACAGAGGCTACGGGGGTACAGCTGGTGCAGATCACATTCCCTGCAATGTTGTACGAGCAACCTGCAGCTGCGAGTTGCATCCCACCACTCGATCGTCTCGGGAGTCGTTGGCGGTATCGGCCGGCAGGGGAAGGGTGACGTCGGTACGGTCATCGATCTGCTCCCAATATCAATGTGGCATTGTGCGACAGAATTCCTCCTGTGCCGTGGCACACGGCGGTCTGCGCTCCGGGGATCTGACGCTCCTCGCTTTCACAGCGCAACTGGCGAACCGCCTCGATGATCAGGAAGATGCCGAACATTCCCGGATGCGTGTACGACAGGCCGCCGCCCGTGGTATTGAACGGCAGACTTCCACCCGGGCGCAGCTTTCCGTCGGAGATGAAATCGCCGCCCTCACCGTGTCCGCAGAAGCCGAGTGCCTCGAGCGAGAGCAAGGCGGTGATCGTGAAGGAGTCGTAGACCTGGACTACGTCGATGTCTTCGGGGCCGAGACCGGCCTGCCTGAATGCCGCGGAGGCCGAAGTGATTGCACCAGTCCGGGTTAGGTCTGGCATTTGGGTGAACCCATGGTGCGTCGAACACTCGCCGTGCCCGAGGACGTAAACCGGCCGCCGGCGGAGATCGGCTGCGCGTGCGGCGGAGGTCAGGACCACTGCTCCTCCGCCGTCTGTGACCAGGCAGCAGTCAAGGGCGTGCAAGGGCGCCGAGATGACGGGTGAGGAGAGAACGTCGTCAACGGACAGTGGCTTTCCACCATATCGGTAGGCCCGTGGATTCAGCAGTGCCCATTCTCTAGCGGCCACCGCGACCTCGGCGAGTTGTTCGGAAGTAGTGCCGAACTGGTGCATGTGTCGCTGTGCGGCCAATGCATAGAAGGAGACGGGACTCAGCGGGCCGAAGGGAGCATCGAACTGCGACTCAGGTTGCATGGGGTCGAGGACACCTCCCAGTTTGCGTGAGCGCGCCGACCGTTGATTCGACCCGTATACGACGACGACTACCTCGGCGTTCCCTGATGTGATCGCCTCGGCCGCGCGTGCCGTAAGGACCTCAAATGACGAGCCGCCCGAAAATGTGCTGTCGCTCCATGCCGGGTGAATTCCTAAGTACTCGGCGGTCTGAATGGCGGGGAAACGCGGTATGCCCGTCGTTGCTATACCGTCGACGTCACTCAGAGTCAGGCCAGCATCGTCGAGTGCCCGGACGACCGCCTGGGCTTGCAAACCCAGTGCCGATTGGTCGGTGACACCGAGCTCTGATTCGGCGACGCCAACGATTGCCGCGCCCGCGTAGGCGTTGGTTGCAGTCATGATTGATACTCCGTAACAGGAGGCACCGGAACGAGTTCCCAGTGCTCGGCCACGTCAGTGAGCGCAGCTCTGAGAGCCCGGAGATCGGACGCTTGTGTAAGTCCCATCACCGCCGAGACGAGCGCGTCGGTAGCCCCCTCGGGGGCTCCTACGTTCGCGCGGAACTTCGCGATCACCATGTCATGCATGCTGAGGGCTGTTTCCGCTGAACCCGGGTCGTCGGACCGCAACCGGACAAGTGTTCCATCAGCGAGGCCGATCGTGACGTCGCCGGGTTGAAGTGCGGCGGGCCCGTCGCCGGCGACGGGGTTGATTCGAACACGCGAACTCAGTTCGACTATGTCAGGTCGAGAGATTCGATCAGATCGGTAGGAATCGACATCGATGTGCCCATCGAGCAACATTGCGGCCACGCTCCATTGCACGCTGAATTTAGCTTCGTATGCCGATCTTGGAGCGACCTTGGTGTGGGATGGC
This sequence comes from Rhodococcus sp. USK10, assembly GCF_019378875.1. Classification (NCBI taxonomy): domain Bacteria; kingdom Bacillati; phylum Actinomycetota; class Actinomycetes; order Mycobacteriales; family Nocardiaceae; genus Rhodococcus; species Rhodococcus sp. USK10. The sequence goes on along the minus strand of NZ_CP076048.1, from coordinate 3,414,420 downwards.
TCGGCGACGATCGGGATGCTCTCCGGCGGAACGCCGACAACGACGAAGTCGATCTCTGCCGGGTTCAGCCGCGCATGCAGCTGCGCGGCGATGTCCAGATTTCGGTGCATCAAATGACAGGCGGGGTAGGGCTTGACCTCGATGTCGGCGATTTGCCACGAGTCTCCGAGACCTGCCGTGATGCCGGCGAGGTCGGCTGGAACCGCCGAGAATAGGCGATAGAGGCCACGTTCGCCCTCGAAAACGGTGTCTGGTCCCGAGCCGCCGTGCACAGCCAGCGCACTGGACATCACTCCTGCCATCGATGCCCAGCCGGGATGGATTTGCTTGGTGGACACACCAGTGGCGAGGAACTCCATACTTCCCGACGCCTGGCTTGCGGCAATGCCCAATGCGTTCACTGCCTGATCCTTCGAAGACCCGGACAGAAGACTTGCGATCAACGATGAAGCGAAGACGCCACACACCGAAGATGCGTGGAATCCTCTGGCATGAAACCCATGTGGTGCAGCCGAGCTGATTCGACCGAGTAGTTCATCGCCCACGAGGACGGCTCTGAGCAGGTCCGCTCCGGATGCATACTCACGCTCGGCGACCGCAAGTGCCGCGGGCAAAGTCACCGCCGTAGCGTGAACCAGTCCCGCCGGGTGAGTGTCGTCGAAATCGAGCGAGTGGATAAGGATGCCGTTGGCGAGTGCGGCGCCGGCTGCGCCGAATCGGCGGCAGGATCCGATCACCGACGACTCATCGGCGTGCCCCATCGAAGCGGCGGTGGGGACGGCGAACGGGGCTGCGTTCATCCGGCTCGCGGCAAGCGCAGTACCCAAGCCATCAAGTATATGCAGCGCGGTGCGATCCAGAATGCCTGTCGGTATCGTCGACTGGTCCAGGGTCCATGCCCACTCGACGAAGTCGCGTGCGATCGTCATGCCATCTGCTCCGCAGGAGCTCCGAACGCGCCGGACTTGCTCAGGTTCAGCACGTCGGCGGCATCATATTGGAGAAGGTCGTGCAGGATCTCTGCGGCATTCTCGCCTCGCCTTGGTGCTCGTTTGTGCGTCGATTGCGCGGCGCCTACCCGCACCGGCGTGGCGATCGAGCGGACAGTTCCGAACCGGGGGTGTTCGGTCTCGATAATCCCCTGGCGTGCGTCGATCTGTGCATCGCGAACGGCTTCGGGTACATCGTTGACGGGTGCGCAAGGGACTCCGGCAGCGGCGAGTTCGAGAAGAATCTCGGAGGTGCGGCGTTGCTGCAGAGCAGCTTCCAGGATCTCCAAGATCGCATCCTTGTTCGTGCGCCGAGTCTCGAAGTCGGTGAACCGCGCATCGTCCACCAGGTGGCCGAGCTTCAGTACGCTCAGCAGTCGGCGGAAGAACTTGTCTTTGGGACACGCCACCACGATCCAGCCGTCGGCAGTCTCGAAGTTCTGGAACGGCACCAAGGAGGGGTGTGCCGAGTGGCGAGTGCGGGTCGGGATGTGGCCGCTGGTGAGATGCCAGGTTGCCTGGTAGTTCAACATGCTCAGCGCTGTCTCGTACAGGGAGACGTCGCAGTCCATTCCGACCCCGTCCCGGCGAGCGGCATGCAGGCCGGCCATCAGTGCCAAAGCCGCGACGTACCCTCCAGCGAAGTCGACGAGTGACAGACCTGTCTTCTGCGGAGGGCCGCCGGGCTCGCCGGTCAACGACATCCAACCGGTGAGGCCCTGCATGACGTAGTCGTAACCGGGTTCGCTCGCACGAGGTCCGGTCATGCCGAACGCTGACAGTGAACAGCAGACGATCGCAGGATTGACGTCCTTCAGGTCGTCGTAAGTAAGCTCGAGCCGACCCGGAACATCGCCTCTCAGATTCGAGTACACCGCGTCCGAACAAGCAACGAGTCGTTCGAAGACTTCGCGCCCCGCATCGGTGGTGAGGTCGAGGCTGAGGCTGCGCTTGTTCCGATTCAAAGCCTCGAAGAAGAGGCTGTCCTCACCTTCCTGGAATGGCGGCACATAGCGACCGACGTCACCGTTGGTTCGGGGATCCTCGATCTTGATCACGTCGGCACCGAGATCGGCAAGATGTACCGAACCCCACGGCCCGGCTCCATACTGTTCTACTGCAATGATGCGCACGTCTTCGAGTGGTCGGGTCATGACATCGTCAATCCGCCGCTGACGCTGATCGCCTGCCCGGTGATGTACGAGGCTTCGCCGGACAGCAGGAAGATCGCGGCCGCCGCCACCTCTTCAGCCTTCCCAATGCGGCGCAGAGGAATTGCACGAATCATTGCGTTTCCGATCTTGCCACCGAACTCATCGTTCTCGACGAGGTCTTCCCACAGCCCAGTGTCGGTGGGGCCTGGGCATACGACGTTGACCAGTACGTTCTGGCGTGCGTACTCGCGAGCGAGGGACTTCGCGAAGGATACGATCCCGCCGCGACAGGCTGCGGAAATGACCTCCCCACTGGTTCCTACCTTGCCTGAGTCGGAACCCACGAGCACGAAGTGCCCGCCACCAGCCTCGATGAGGTGGGGAAGTACTGCCTGGGCAGAGGTGATGACGCCGCGCAGTTCGGTGGCGATCGTCTCGTCGACAACGTCGTCGGAGATGTCGAGGAACGGTTTCATCCGCAACGCGGTGCCCACCGTATTGAGGCAGCCATCGAGCTGTCCATACGTCGCGACCACCTGTTCGACCCCGCTGGTCAGCATTGCGCGGTCGGTGAGGTCGGCCTGAATCGGCAGGGCACGGTCTTGGCCGTACTCCGCGATCAGCTGCTTGATCGGTTCTGCGTTGCTGCGGTAATGCAGCCCAACCCGTGCACCCCGGTCGAGGAGCATCTTCGCTGCGGCGTGCCCCACGCCTCCTGATGCACCGAGTACCAGGATTACCTTGCCTTCGAATTGACTGGTCATGCTCGTTCAACCTCTCGCTGATGTGCGGAGCCCGGACGGGCGCCGTCTACGACTCTGTCCCATCGACCTGTCGCTCTGTCCGCGTTGCGCAGCAGAGCCTTACGTACCTTGCCAGTCGATGTCTTCGGCAGTTCGTCAACAACCTGGATGTATCTCGGGACCGCATACTTCGGTAGCTGCTCGCCACAGAGCGCAATGATGGATGCTGGTTCAAAGGCGAATCGATCGCGCACCACGACCACCGCGCAGATGTCCTGATCGAAGTCACCGAGGTCTGACGCAATAGGTATAACGGCTACTTCGGACACGGTCTCCATCGTGATGATGACATTCTCTACCTCGAACGACGAGACATTGTTTCCACGATGGCGGATGACGTCGCGCATGCGATCGACGAAGTAGAGGTACCCATCGGCGTCGAGTCGGGCGGCATCGCCGGTGTGAGCCCAGAGATTGCGCCAGGTCGCGGCAGTGGCCTCCTCCTTGCGCCAGTAACCTGACGAGGTGGTGAACGGTCTACGTGGCCGCACGACCACCTCGCCGGTCTCGCCGATTGGCAACGCCCGATCTGTTTCGTCGACAATTGCGACGTCAAACATGTCGAGGACTCTGCCCGCAGCGCCGGGGTGTTGGTGTGACATCGGTGCGATCGCAACCATGTTCACCTCGGTCGAGCCATATCCCGAAACGAAGTCGACACCGAATCGCTGACCGAACCGATCGGCCTGGTCCTGGCCGATAGCGATTCCGAAACACACCCGCAAGCGATGTCCGGAGGCCGCGGCGTCGGCGCCGGCATCCTTGTTCAGGATCTCGAGGATCGGACCCATACCGTAGAACGTGGTGCATTCGTGCACAACAACGTCAGACCAGAACCGGCTCTTCGAGAAACGCTCGGTGAGCAGCATCCGGGCGCCGACCACCAGCACCGATCCGGTGATGATGCCGAGCCCAGTGTTGTGGTGAAGCGGGTAAAAGTTGTAGAAGCAGTCCGACTCGGACAGACCGATCCCTGCAGCGATGTTCTCGGCGAGTGTCAGTTGATGTTCGTGACAGAGAAGAACGCCCTTCGGATCTCCGGTGGTTCCCGAGGTGTAGATGATCGCGAGCGGGTCACTTGGGGCAACCGGTTCCATCTGGCTGGCAGAGTTTGCAGCGCGACGGAGTAGCCCGGCCCAGTGGTGGTGGCTGACGCGACCTGTCACGTCAGCCGGCGGGTCGACGAAGAGGACCGACTCGAGTTCAGAGGATTCCAGTACGGCGATGTGCTGGCTGTAGAAATCGCAATCGGTTATCAGTACGGCCGGCTCGGCGTCAGCAATCACGTAGGCAACCTGTGCGCTGCGGTACTCCAAACTCAGCGGAACCTGGATGGCACCCAGGCGCATGAGGCCGAAACTCGCAACCAAGAAGTCGATCCCGTTGGGGAGAGCTATACACACGCGGTCTCCCCGCTTGACACCCAGATCGGCGAGTCCCACGGCGGCCGTAGTTGCCAGTCCGTCGAACTCACGATATGAGACATCCCTGCCATCGAAATGAACAAAGACCGCATCACCACGACACCCTGCCTGTCGAGCCAGAAGTGCGCCGAGTGTGCGCTCGTTGCCCATCATCGTTCCTTCCCGTTCGCAGATGAATCGGCGGCGGCGTGGATGTGGTGCGCCAGGTACTCGCGCAGACGAATCTCGTCGGTCAGATAGCCGCGGACGAACTGGGCGGCGCGATACCAGTAGTGCAGGCCTAGTTCCCACGTGAATCCCACACCGCCGTGCAACTGAACTGCGGATTCTGCGGCAAAGACGGCAGACGCAGCCGAGTGCAGCCTCGAAGCCGCAACCGCAGCGGATTCGCGATGGGAGTGTTCTACCCACCGGCGCGCGGATGCCGCCAGCATCTCGGCGCTGGTTTCGGCGGCGATGTGCATGTTTGCGGCCAAGTGTTGTACGGCCTGAAAACTCCCAATTGGTACACCGAACTGTTTTCGGCGGCAGGCATACTCGACAGAGCGCTCGACCAGTTCTCGGCAGATGCCGACTGAGTAGGCGTCCAGTACGAGGCTCCAGATGATCGCCGCCCGGTGAATCGCGTCGATGCAGTCGTCGTGGTGAATGTTCGCATCGCTGATCGCAGCGCCGTCGAACTCGACACGTGCCACATCGAGCCCGGGCACGATGGATTGGATGGGATGCATATGCACGCCGTCGGTTTGAGTCGGAACGGCTGCGATGCGATTATCTTCGAGCGATACCAACATTACGTCGGCAGCTGCATCGGTGGTGTGCTCGGCTCGGCCGTGCAGCCTCACGACTCCATCGGCGATGTCCGCCCGGACGGCATCGTTCAGCCCGAATCGGAGGGAATCCTGCCGGGATGAGTCGAACACCACACGAGTAGTTGGTACGCCGATGATCTTACCTTCAGCAATCCAGGACGAGAGTTGCTTGGCGAACGGGGTCTCTGTTCCGATCGCAGTAAGTAGTGGCACAACGAAGCCGGCGGTCGCAACTAGGGACATGGGGGCGGCCTGCCGGCCGAACGTCTCGCAAGCCACTAAGGCGTCACGGACGCCGATATCGGGCGAGTCGGACAGCCCCAGATCGACTACCTCAAACCAACCGTCTCTGGATGCTTGGGAAAGGAGCGCAGGGAGATCGCAGTAGCGGCCTGGACCCTCACTGTGGCTTCGCAACAGCGCCTGCACACTTTCCGCGATGTGCGGATCGACTTCTTCTGTCATTGTTACTTCCCCTTCGGGAGTCCGAGCGACCGCGCGAGGACGTTGCGCTGAATCTGCGTCGTCCCGCCATAGATCGTTTCTGCACGGGTGAATACCGATGCTCGGTACCAATCGGATCCGACCCCGTTTCCGGAAACGAAGTCGCTACCTAGAATGTGGGCGGCCAAACCCATTTGCTCTTGGTGGCTTTCGCTCCAGAAGACCTTCGCCATAGCTGCGACGGTTCCGATATCCTTGCCCGCAGCGTCGAGATCGATCGCCCTGCGTACCATCGAAGTCGTCACCAGCGAACGAACGTAGGCATCGACCATTCCGCCGGTGAGAATCGGGTCGTTGTCGCGCAGATTACCCTCGGTGAGCTTCCGGCCGGCGATCTCAGCCAGGGCGGTGAATTCGGCGCGGAGCTTGAGTGAGCGCTGCGCAAGTCCGACCGAACGTTCCTGTGATAGGGCATACATCGCCATCGACCAGCCGTTTCCGGGCTCGCCGACGATGTTTGTCATGGGAGTGGTTGCACCATCGAGGAAGACTTCACAGAACTCGTCGGTCCCCGCGATGTTGCGGAGTGGCCGGACGTCTACAGCGTCTTGATGCATTGGAAGGATCGCCAAAGTGAGACCGGAATGGCGCTTCTCGCTGCGTTCGGTGCGAACCAGGATGTAGCAGAAATCAGCAAGGTGCGCGTACGAGGTCCAAATCTTCTGTCCGGTGATGACGAGTTGATCACCCACGATCTCACCTCGTGTAGAAATTGCGGCGAGATCGGATCCGGCTTCCGGTTCGGAGAAGCCCTGGCACCAGATGGCGTTGTGCGTCACCATGTCCGGAAGGAACTTCCGATGCTGGTCGGGAGTTCCGTACTTGATGAGTGTTGGTGCGAAGATCCCCAGAGAATTGGAGTTCATCGGCTCGGGTGCTCCGGCGGCAACTAACTCTTCGAGGACCGCGATGCGCCGCGCCGCAGAGGCGCCGAATCCGCCGACGGATGTCGGCCAGTTCGCGGTCAGCCAGCCGGCACGTCCAAGAAGGGCACCGAACTTGCGGCGTTGTTCTGATAGCGACTCGTCGGTTGCGCCGAATGAGCGGCCACGCCAATCACTGGGGAGATTCTCTTCGATCCAGCTTCGGATCGCGAGACGGAATGCCGTGTCTGCGCCTGTGTCACTGTTCTCGCACGCCATGGCGGCGGGGGAGGCGCCTGCATTGTCTATCAGCATAATGCTCATAAGGATAATCCTCGTCTCGGTGAGTGTCTAGTGGTCGCGCAAGTTCGGTTGCGGCATGTAACCGACAACGCCGCTCTGTCCACCGTCGACGAAGAGCACCTGGCCCGTGATCCACGAAGAGTCGTCGCTGGCCAGAAACAGAACGGCGGCAGCAATATCCCAGCCACTTCCCTCGGTGCCAAGAGGTACACCTTGTGCGCGCTCGTCTCGGTGCTGCGCGATCTGATCGCTCGTCATCCCCAGGTCGATCAGGCGGCGCTGTCCCATTGGCGTCCAGACCTGGCCGGGTGCAACGCCATTGACTCGTATACCTCGAGGGCCGAACTGGACTGCCATGGTGTTGACCATGCTGTTCACAGCACCCTTGGATGCCTCGTAGTCAAGCTTGGCGAAGCTGCGGATGGACCCCAGGGAACTGATATTCACGATCGACGAACCAGTATTCAAGAATGGAGCGGCGGCGCGTGTCAGTCGCACCGAACCCATGATGTTGATGTCGAAGGTTTTCACGAAGGCGGCATCGTCGGCCTCGACGGTAGCGGCGTCTCCCAGGATCGCTGCGTTGTTGACGACGATGTCCAGGCGCCCGTATGTGTCCAAGGCGGTTTGGACGGCGGTCGTGCAGTCGGTGCTCGAGGCCACGTCCGCGACGGCGACAACAGCATCTCCTTTGTGGGCGCGGATGGCCGCCGCCGTTCGCAGCGCGGCATTCCTATCGCGGTCGACCACAACTACCTTCGCTCCGCCGACCGCCAGCAGCACGGAAATGGCGTGCCCGATACCGACGCCATCTTCAGTTGTGGAGCCGGCGCCAGTGACGATGGCAACCCGTCCGCGGACTCGATTGCTTGATCGCTCGCTCAGGCCCGGTCGAACGTTGTCGATGAGGGTGTTCGCAGTGACGGGCATTTCCACCTTCTTTCCTTATTAGAATAGTACTAATAGCATATGATGAGGCCGCTGTGGTGCGGATTGGTGCCATGGTTCGGTGGGCCGATGGACGGCTCGTAAAATCACGAAAAGAAATGAAAGGCAGGAAAAAATGCCGCAGCTTGCCCCCGAAGAATGGGAGAGCATCTCACTCCGGCGTCTCGGTGGTGTGACCGAGGTGACGCTCCACACGAACGGAGGACCGTTGGTCTGGAATGCCCGCATCCATCGTGAGTTGGTGGATCTGTGGACATGGCTCTCTTTTGATGAAGTGACCCGGGTGGTCGTGCTGACAGGCACAGGCGACCGGTTCTGTACCGACATCGACGCTCCCAGTGCAACCAAGTCATGGCACGAGTTGTGGTGGGAGATGCCCAAGGTAATCGGCGGAAGAATGGACCTTCTGGTGCCGGTGATCAGTGTGGTGAACGGTCCAGTCTCGATACATTCGGAAATTCCGGTGCTCGGTGACATCGTGCTGGCAACTGACGATGCAACTTTCGCCGACCGGGCACACACTGCACGAGGATTCGCGCCCAGCGATGGGGTGAATATCGTATGGCGGCATCTCCTAGGCCCCTCGAGGGCCGCCTATTTCCTGCTGACTGGTGCCACGCTGGAAGTCACGGAGGCCTTGCGGCTAGGGGTTGTGCATGAGATCCATGCTCGTGATGCAATTCTTGGACGCGCTCATGAGATTGCGAACGATCTGGCCGAACTCTCGCCGGAAATGCTCGCTTACACGTGCACCGCGCTCCGGATGGTCGACAAGGACGATTACACCCATTCGATGAGCCACAGCCTTGCGCTGCAAGGGCTGCAAGCGTTGTCGAAGTTGACCAGCACCCAGCGAGGCTAGTTGTCGAAGAAGGAGTGGGGCAGTCCCATTGGAACTGCCCCACTGACGTTTGCGGTCGTTCAGGGTTGCATGGTTGCGTTCGACAGCTCGCGATAGGACTTGCTCACCAATTCCACGGTGTTTCCCCACGGATCGGAGCAGTAACAGACGTACGCGCCGCCGAAGACATCGTGAACGCCGGTGCGCTGCGTCCCGCCGGCGTCGAGTAGCCGCTGCAAGGCCGCGTCGAAATCGGCTACTGTCAAAGCGATGTGGTGGGGCCCGACTCGCCAGTAGGTGAAATTGTCTTCCAGGCTCTCGACCGGCGGCCCGACGAACTCGAACAGTTCGAGGCCTGTCCCATTTGCGGTCATGAGGTGTGCGAGTCGCATTCCTGTCCAGTTCGGCCCGAAGACTTCCTGTCGCCTGCTGGCGCCCACGGTCGCGAGGCTGGCATCGATGGGTCCATCCATCAGTTCGAGCCCAAAGACGTTGACGTACCAGTCGATGGCCTTCTCGAGGTCGCTGACGGTCACGCCGACGTGGTTCATTTCGGTCATTCTGTCTCCTCAATCGTGTGAAATTCGTTTATTTGAAAGACCATCCATCAATAGAGAGTGGTCGGCAGCGCGTGCAGACCGTAGACGAACATTTCGGTGCGGAACCGCAGATCGTCGAGGTCGGTGGCCAATGCGGCCTCGGGGAAACGCCCGAAGAACGCAGGCAGTGCCACCTGCAACTCGAGCCGCGCCAGAGCCTGTCCCAGGCAGAGGTGAACGCCGAAGCCGAAAGCTAGATGAGGCTCAGGCTTGCGGTCGAGCTTCAGCTCATCGGCATCACTCCATACCTGCGGATCCCGGTTGGCAGCCGGGACATGGCAGCATACGTAGTCGCCTTCGGCGAACTCGATACCACCGACCACGAGTCCGGATCGGGTGGTTCGGCGTAGCGGACTCATGTGTGTGATTGACAGGTAGCGCAGTAGTTCACGGATTGCGACGTCCAGTTCGGCATCGGTGGCGCCCCGCGTGAACAAGTCCCGTGCCTCCGGGTTGGTCATCGCAACTAGCGCGCTCAATGACATCATGTTGGCCGTCGTTTCGTGGCCCGCAAGTAGCAGTTCGAAACCGAGGCCACCGATCTCCTCATCAGTGAATTCATCACCGTGGTCGCGCACAAGATCGGAGATCAACCCGGTACCTTCGCGGACTCGGTACTGCCGCGCGATGCCGGCTATGTAAGCGGGCATCTCCGTTCGCGCCTCGTGTGAGTCCTCAGGTGATGCCCCGAGGTCCATGATGATCTGGCTCCACCGGTGAAACTGCTCGCGGTCGGCATACGGAACGCCGAGCAGTTCACAGATGACGAGTGATGGGATGGGTAGGGCGAAGTCGGCCACGAAGTCGACATTCCGACCTTTGACCGAGCATTCATCGAGCGTCACGGCCACGATGCGTTCGATCTGAGGCCGCAGTCGCGCGATGGCGGGGGCTGTGAATGGCCGTTGCAGCGCTTTTCGGTAGCGGGTGTGCTCCGGCGCGTCCATTCGGTTGAACATTCCGGGGATCTTGTTCTCGGTATCGGCATCCGGGGTCAGCAGCGCGAAGTGGAAGAAATCCGCGCTGAACGCGGGATTCCCGAGGACCTCACGGATCAAGTCGTGGCGCGTTACCAGCCATGCCACCTGTCCGCCAGGCATGCGGACCTTGCTTACCGGTTCGGTCTCGCGTAACCGGGCAAAGACTGCGGCGGGAACCAATGGGTCTACGCGTGTTGGGTTCAGTGTATCGAGTGTGGACATCAGGCTGCCCTTCTGAGCTGTCGGAATGGGAGTTCAGTCGGTTTGGCTTCGACGGGCGGTGCTGCCGCGGGCTCCGCCCGTTGCATAGAGGATCTGGCCGGAGACGAACGACGAATCCTCGCTGGTGAAGAATGCGATGACATTGGCGAGATCGGATGGCTGGGCGACCCGTCGGAGGGGTATGTCAGCCGCTGCGGACGTGATCAGCTCGTCGAACGACATGTTTCTTTTCGTCGCCAGGGCCCGCGTCATCTCCGTGATCGTGAAGCCGGGAGCGACAGCGTTGACGTTGATGTTGTCCGGACCGAGTTCGAGCGACAGTGCCCGAGTGAGCCCCTCGATGCCTGACTTCGCCGCACTGTAGTTCGCCTGCCCGATGTTTCCTTGCGCAGACGTGCTGCTCACTAGGACAATCTTTCCGAAGTGCTGTCCGATCATGTGTTTGGCTACCGCTCGGACGCAGTTGAAAGCACCGGTCAAGTTCACATCAACGACGAGTGACCAGTCGTCGTCTGAGATGTCCAGAATGGCCGCGTCGCGTAGGACCCCGGCGCAGCACACAAGGACGTCGATCGAACCGAGGGTGCCGATGCAGCTGTCGACGGCAAACTCGACTTCGGCCGAGACGGTGACGTCGCACGCTAATGGCAGCGCACTCCGGCCGAATCCTTCGACGTCTCGTGCGGCGTCCTCGAGCAGGTGGAGTTCGCGATCGACAAGTGCGACATCGAGGCCATCGGAGGCAAGGCGGTTGGCAACTGCGCGGCCGATACCTTGAGCGGCGCCGGTGACAAGGGCAACTCTTCGTTTGGTGCTCATCGTTCCTCGTTTTCTCTCTGCACCCAGCTGGAAACGATCGTTGGTGAGGGCGTAGTGTCGCCGCAGGCACACTGTGTGACTGGAGACACATGCTATGTGATTCTTATAAGAATAACAATCAAAGTACCGATATAGATCATGTAGCCCTCGCGACCTGCGACGACGCTCCTCGGGCGAGGTGTGTGAACCCCATGGTTGTGCCGCAAATCATAGGCAAGCCTTGACGTGATCCAGTGCATAGGTAATATTCCTTACAAGAATTACCCTCAAGGTTAGCTTCCCGTGAAGGAGACAGTTGCATGGCCGACTCTCACCCCGCAGATGGGCCTTTGGTGGCGCCGCCCCCTATTGCAGGAAGAGCTTCCTCCGGTTCGTCGTATACGCGGAATCTTCCGCCGCGGGACCTGACTGCTCAGAGCTCGAAGACCGAACCGATTGCGCCGAATCGGAAGGTCATTATTGCTGCATCCATCGGAACGTTCATCGAGTACTTCGACCTGGTCCTTTACGGCGCTCTGGCCGCAATCATGGCGACGGTCTTCTTCGCCGGCGAAGACGACGTGAGCGCGTTGCTCAGCACTTTTGCCGTCTTCGCCCTCGCCTTCGTCGCTCGGCCACTGGGCGGGCTGTTTTGGGGACCACTAGGCGACCGTATCGGCCGAAAGCGAGTCCTTTCGACAATCATCATCGTGATGTCGGTGTCGACCGCACTCGTCGGGCTGATCCCCAGCTATGACTCGGTTGGCGTTGTGGCTCCTCTGGCGCTGGTGATACTCAGATTCATTCAAGGCATCTCGGCGGGGGGCGAGATGCCGGGGGCTGCCGTCTACATAGTCGAGTACGCACCGAAGCACCGGCGTGCTTTTCAGGCCAGTTTTCTTCAGATGGGCGCAAGTTCGGCAATGCTTGCCGGTCTGCTCGTCGGCGCGGCGTTGACGGCGACACTCTCGCACGATGCCCTCTACAGTTGGGGCTGGCGCATCCCGTTCCTCCTTGCCCTGCCGATCGGCGCCGTTGGGCTCTACATCCGAACCAAGCTCGAGGAGACGCCAGTCTTCCGAGCAATCGAAGAGGCAGGCGCGCGGAGCCAAGGCCCGGTCATGTCGCTGGTGTCGAGTGTGACAGGCTGGAAGTTGATGGGAAGGGCCCTCCTGTTTTCGCTGCCGACTCAGCTCACCGGGTACATGATCTTGACTTACATGCCCAGTTTCCTCAAGAAGAACTCCGGGCTGAGTGCGACGGAGGCGCTCCTGGCCATTTCGGTTGCTACCGTGGTTATCTTGGTGTGCCAGCCGCTCGGCGGTCTTCTCGCTGACAAGGTCGGCCGCCGACCGATGCTGTTCTTCTGTTCTGCCGGGATCATCATCGCGGCTTACCCCACCTTCGCGCTCCTTCTGCAAGGCGGGATGGCGTTGTCGATCCTGGCCTTGTGTCTGCTTGCGATCCCGTTTGCATTGGCCAGTGGGAATCAATTGGCGGCGTCCCTGGAGATTTTTCCGACCAAAGTCAGATTTACCGGCTTTGCCCTGGTGCTCGGTGTTGCGGTGGCAACGCTCGGCGGCACTGCGCCATATGTCTCGACCTGGCTTGTTCAGCAGACTGGCAGTCTCTACTCACCGGCGTTCTATCTGATGCTGTCAGTATTGCCAGCGCTACTCATTGCACCGTTCCTCCGGGAAACATTCAGGGATGACCTGAGTCGCAACGATCCAATCTGAGGAAATCGAAATGCCGGCAATTGACGATCATTCGACGCGAATGCTCGACATCCGAGGCAGTCAGTGCCGGCGTACTTTAAACGTTGATCGGTAAGACCTACCTCGCCGTGTCGTCACACGATAGGGAAAGGCACCAAGGCGCAAGTCCTTGACAGACAGAAAAGGTTGAGTTCGAAGCTGAAGACAGCAACATTCAATCCGCTCGACCTCGAGTACCAGGTCAACCCCTTCCCCTTCTATGAGCAACTCCGGGAAGAGTCGGTTGTCTGGGTCGAGCCTCTGAACGCATACTTCGTCGGCCGCTACGACGACATCTACGACATAGTAAGAAAGCCGGAGATCTTCTCCCACCGACGTTTTGAGGAGCTCTCGAAGGGAGAGTTCAACCCGGTGCCCGACGCCCGCTCCCTGTTGTCATCAGACCCGCCCGGCCATACGCATATGCGTAAGCTTGCGGCGACCGGGTTCAAGCCCTCGCGGCTCAAGCAGCTTGAAGGTTTTGTTGCCGAGTTGTCGCAGTCATATCTTGACGGATGTATTGCCAATGGCCAGCCGTTCGATTTTCAAGGCGACTTCGCCGACCGAATCCCGATCGACATGATCAGCAAACTCCTCGGCGCCGACAAGACGAGACACGAAGATTTCAAGCGCTGGGCCAACGAGATTCTGTCTGCAGGCCAACGGGCATCCATGAACGTTCAGCAGCTAGCTCGCATCCAGGAATCAGTTGACGGCGCGCGCGACTACTTCACTGCACTGATCGCAGAGAAGCGTGACGCTCGCGGCGACGACATTCTGTCGGCCTTCCTGGATGCCGAGGTAGACGGCGATGTTCTAACCGAGCGAGAGATCTTGGGACTGGCGATCCTTCTGTTGATCGGAGGCGTCGAGTCGACTGCACACCTGATCGGCAACACAATGTTCGCACTGTGGAAGTTCCCTGAACAGTACGAATTGGCAAAGAGCAACCCAGACCTCATCCCGAACATGATCGAAGAGAGTCTGCGCTTTGATTCTCCTGTACAAACCGGTTTCTTGACCACCAACATCGACGTTGAAATTGGTGGCATGGTCATTCCCGCCGAGTCAGCTGTGGTGGCGGTCTGGGGCGCGGCGAACCATGATCCGGAGAAGTTCCCCGATCCTGGGAAATTCGATATCACCCGAGACACGCGTGGCCATATGGCATTTGGCCAAGGTCCGCATTTCTGCCTCGGATCCGGGCTGGCGCGGCTGGAGGCCAAGACTGTGTTCAATCAGCTTTTCGAACGGGTGCCGAACCTGCGGCCCGCAATGCCACTCGAGCAGGTGCAGCAGATCCCGTCGTACTGGGTTCGTGGTCTGATCGAGCTTACGGCAGCGTACTGAGAAAGGTCGTTTTGATGCTGATCACTACAACGAATGGTACAGAGCTCGAGGTATTGGTCGACAAAGGCACCTGTGCGAGTTCTGGTGCCTGTGTGTACTCCGCGCCAGAATTCTTCGAGTTCGACAACGCAGACGAGGCGCAGATTGTTGACGGCGCCGATCCGATGGATGAGGCAGCGTTGCGGGAGATCGCATACAACTGCCCGGCCGGTGCGATCAGAGTTGAGCAGGTGGCGGACGACTGACTCTCAGCACAGCACGGCGCGCCCTACTGTCGGTGGCGTTAACCCATGCCTGCAGAAGTGCGTTCGAATCCGGGTGTCTAACGGTCACGGATCTCGACAGTCACGGAACTGACGGGGAGCAATCCTTCCCGTCGGTCTGCGCCGGCATGCGGCTGGGACTGCGCAGATCGAACGGGAGGCAGTGCCGACTTCGAAATCAGTAGTCGCGCTATGAAAATTGGAAGGTTGTGGATCGTATGGCAAAGGGTTTGTATCTAGCATTCACGCACCCGCACAGCCCAGAGACCGAGACCGAGATGAATGAGTGGTATTCCACCCTCCATCTGCCAGAGGTTCTCGCACTGGACGGGATCGAGAGCGCGACACGGTATCGCTCGATCGAGCACGATTCGACGTATAAGTATCTAGCGGCGTACACGCTGGAAGGTGACCTCCACGCGATCGTCGCTCGGCTCCACGCCGAAGGGCCGAACCGAACACCGACGTCGTCCACGCGCAAGGATCCGGGAGCAGACTTTCGGCTGTTCGAGTTTGTTGAACAGCAGCGGAGCAGGTGAGCGCTTCAATGACTGATGCGATGGAATTCGAGTGCGATGTCGTCGTTATCGGCGCGGGAATGGCCGGTTTGACCGTCGCATCCCGTCTGGCGAAGTGCGGAGCCTCGGTCGTGGTGCTCGAGAAGAGCACTGAAATCGGCGGAACCGCACGTGGCTCGGGAGGCTACGTGTGGACGCTGCCGGACGCGCAAATCATGAGTCGCCAGGCGGCGTCGGGTGATCCGAAACTGCAGCACGTAATCTTTGAGGAATTCGAAGCCCTCGTCGATTGGATGCGTGCGTTGGGCACGCAGGTCGAGGGACCGCATGCTGTCATGAGCGGTCGAGGCTATCACGTGGACATCATCGGTTACCTCGACCGCTGTCATCGTGCGATCGTGTCGAATGGTGGAAACATACTGCGAAACAGCAGGGTTCAAGGGCTACTGACGAACGCTGGTGGTGCTGTGTGCGGTGCTGTGGTCGTGGACGACGCGGACGAACAGGTTGCAATTCGCGCGTCGTGGATCATTCTAGCGACGGGCGGATTCACTGCCGACCCCGGACTCACTGAGGAGTTCATCGGCCGCCGCGACGTACCGATGCGAGTTCGAGCAAGCAAGAACAACGTAGGCGATGGGCTGGTTCTGGCGCGTTCGGTCGGTGCGACGACAGCCACCTCCTCCGGCTTCTATGGACATATGGTGGGAACGTCGATTCCTCTTGACGACCTCGAAACCATGCGAACGTACGGGCTCTACCACTCGGATCATGCGCTGTTGCTGGGTCGGGATGGATTTCGATTTGTCGACGAGAGCCTCGGCGATCACATGAGCGTCCAAAGTGACTACTTCGTGACGGAGGGGGCTGCGGCTCTGGTGTGGGACGAGCGCATCAACCGGGACGTTGTCACGAAGCCTTGGATCCAGGGAAGCCCTGGCGAGGATCGCTTTGCCATCGCTCGCGAAGCCGGCGCGCGAACTGTCAAGGCCGCCAACTTGGATGATCTTGCCTCGGGACTGGATGAGTGGGGATTCGACGGCTCGCGGGCAGCTGAAACGGTGAGGAAGTTCAACTCCGACATGGAGTCCGGTGGAATCCCCGACCCGGAACGCAGACACCATCGCTCGCCGCTCGCTGAGCCGCCGTACTATGTGATCGAGGTTTCGCCCGCGATTACCTTTCCATACGGTGGACTGCGTGTCGACGAGCACTCCCGTGTGCTCGACGCAAGAGGCGCACCGATCGGTGGCCTGTTGGCAGTCGGGTCCGATGTCGGTGGCATCATGGGGCCGGACTACACCGGTGGACTGTGTACCGCCGGTTCGTTTGCCATCCGCGCCGCTCGTACCGTGGCGGCAGGTTCGTGAGCGCCGGCCGGCGGCAAAGTCTGTCGCTGGGTTTTTCGCAGGCACCACCCGAGTGGACGTACATCGTCCGCATCAGGTTGCTTCCGGCGGCCGCTGTCGACGACTTCAGAACCTGGTATGACGAACACCACCTGCCGCGTATATTGGCGTTGCCCGGGTTTCATTGGGCCAGCAGGTACGAGTCAGCGGGCCGTCACTTCATCACCATGTACGCGGTCGACGGTCCAGCAGTCTTCGAATCAAAGGAGTATTTGTCGCTACCAGGCTGGGAGCATTGGCGTCCATTCATTACGGATTGGACCAGGTCGCTGTACCGGCTTTCGGATAACCTGGGGCATCGCGGACGGGATTAGGCACGAAGTGCGCGATGAATCGACCTCGGTCGGGCACGCAGTCAAGCGTGCCAGGGTTCCCTCGTCGGCTGGGGGAATGGTGCGGTTGGCCGGGCCCACCCGCAGTGCCACGTACCGCGGGCGCATCCCCCGCGGCCGAGACCGCATCGGCGCGGTGCGCGAGGGAGCCCCTGACCGCGACGAGGTTGATCAGGGGGCCGGTCGGTCAGTCCCCGGCGACAGGTGGCCGAGCCGCCGTAGCCGGCGTCGGCGGCGATCACCGGCGGGACCCGGCCCCAGGATGTCGGCTCGTCGAGCATCTCGAGTGCCATCGCCGACTTGGTGCGGGGCACACTCACGGCGACCTGACGGTTCCCGGCCTTGCCGAGGGTGCCCGAGTATTGGCGGGCTACGCACGGCGGTCCGTCCCTGTCCTTGGAGAATCCGGGTGTGGTCGATCCCCGATGCGTGGGGTGTGATCAGTTCGCATACATTGCGGGACAGTATTTTCCGGACCGAAATCACGTCCCAGGCCTTCGGCTGCATCGACTTGCGGCGCCCGTCGGGCATCAACCCCGCGCGTCTATGCCCGCGGTGGCACGCTGGTCCTTGCGTGTGACTGAGGAGAACATCTCGTCGGCAAACGTATCGAGGCGTTCTCCGGCGTCGGTCAGGGCCGCGGCGTCCACCTCGTCATCGCCTCGAGAATCACGCCGAATCTCGAGCCCTCTCGACGAGAAGTGGCGGACCAAACACAGTCCTACTAGTATCCGCCGGTATCGGGTCGCGAGGTGAGCACCTGCCGTCCAGCTTCACCGCACGGGGATCCGGCTCCGCCGATGGCCAGGCCGGCTGGAGCGTCTGTCACGGGTCGCGATATCTGAAATGCGCGCCGCACAACTCGTCGCGTGCATTTGAGATCCTGATCGACACGCACGAACAAGACGTGCCTTGGCTACACAGATACTTTAGATTATATTCCTTGTAACCGAACCGGCTCGGGGATTGCCTTCCGCAAGGAGGACGCGTAGGGCGCTGAACGTAGGGAGGTGCAATCCAACCCGAAGGGTGCAGAACGTTTAGGGTTGCCCTCGCCGGTACAGCCGCCACCAGACGAAACGGAAAACCTAGATTGAACGGTCCCGAAGCTCGGCCCAGTACCCGGGTACCCAAGGCCTCCGACGTCCTCGCGAATACGTTGAAAGTGCGAATTCTCAGCGAGGGACTTCGGGCTGGTGAACGCCTCCCCTCGGAGGCTCAGCTGATCGAGGAGTATCAGTTCAGTCGCGGTACCGTGCGTGAGGCGCTGCGCATGCTTGAAAGCGACGGCCTCGTGCGCGTCCGCCGTGGCCCTCACGGTGGGATCGAGGTCGCATCCCCGGATGCGTCGCGGGTGACCAGGTCGCTTGCTGTGCTCTTCGCGTTCGACCGAACGCCCATGTTGGATTTGGTCGATTTCCGACTGGTGGTCGAGCCGGGTGCGGCTGCGATGGCCGCTCGCGATGCGACACTCGAGCAACGCCAGAAGCTGTTGGATACGGTGAAGTCCGAGGCGAATGACACCGTTCAGCACTCCCTCCAGTTTCATCGTGAACTCGGTGTTGCCACCAACAACGGCTTCATGCGCACCATCCTGACCGCGCTGCATGCAGTGCTTGAATGGCAGACCAAACCGCAGATACTCTCCGACTACGATCAAGCAGAATCCGGGGCTGCCCACCTGGCCATCGCAAAGGCGGTCAGTGCGGGCCATGCGACCAAAGCCGAGCGTTTGATGCGTGAGCATCTCGAACAGTTCAGGCAGGTACTTGAACGCGAGGGGCGATTGGATGATCCCATAGTTCCGAGACCGGACGCGGATTCGGCCATTCAGATGCCGAGCTCTGCGTGGTACTGATGAACGAAACCGACCGTCCGGCGTGATGCGCTGGATCTAGAACTCCCACGGACTGTGGGTAAGTTCGCCCCGGGCGATCAACGACCAGTGACTACCCTGCGGCTGTTCCGATTCGGCGAATACACGTAACGTCTCTCGGCAGTCATCGGGTTCGAACTGAGCACTCGATCGCAATGTGTAGAACGATTCCCCGGGCCAAGTCCGCAGGGGTTCTCGGGTTCCGTCCGAACACTCCAGAGATACTTCATCGTTCGGATCGGTTGGGGATGAGTTTCTCGCGGAAAGACGCTCCACGATGTCAACAGGTCTGGTTGGCGTATATATGTGATCGCCGAACTGGACGAGCAGGACGCCGCCGACTGCCGTTCGGCTCTCGAGCTTCTCGTTCATGGGGCCTCGCGAAGTGAAAGCTTTGGCTTTGGCACCGCCCCGCCCCGCGAACGTGATGTGGTACGCGGGGCGGGCAGACGATGGATCAGAGCCGAATCTGGACGTTCTTGATGGTGGTGTACTCGAGGATGCCGCCGATGCCGCCGAGGCGTCCGAGCCCGCTTTGCTTGACACCGCCGAATGGTGCGTTGGCGGCGGCAGGTGCAACGCCGCCATTGATCCCGACGTTGCCGGTTTCGAGCGCGGCGGCGACTCGTAGTGCTCTGCTGAGATCGTTGGTGTGGATATAGCCGGCCAAGCCGTACTGCGAGGCGTTCGCCATCTCGACGGCCTGGTCCTCGTCCTCGAATCGAAGCGCGGACAGGACCGGTCCGAAGACCTCGTCCTGAGCGAGCTCACTGGAGTTGTCCACATCGCCGAACAATGTGGGAGCGATCATGTAACCGGGAAGATCCAGGCGCGTACCGCCGGTCAGTAGCGTCGCCCCCTGCTGCTGCGCGCGGTCGACCATGCCGAGTATCCGCTCGACAGCTCGTGCGTTGATGACTGGGCCCATGCCGGTATTCGGATCGATTGCGTCGCCGACCTTCAGTCCCTGCATCAAACCTGCCAGGGTTTCCACATACTGGTCGTAGATGTCGGTGTGCACGATGAACCGGGACGCCAGGGTGCACGCCTGTCCATTGGTGACCAGCAGCCATCCCAGCGCCTCCTGGGCTGCCTTGGTGACATCCGCGTCGGAAAACACCAGGTCGGCGGACTTACCGCCGAGCTCGAGGACGCAACGTTTGCCCATTTCGGCGCATTTGGTGGCGATGGCGCGGGACGTTGCTGTGCCGCCGGTGAAACTGATCATGTCCACCCCGGGATGTCCTACGAGGGCTTGTCCTGCCTCTGCGCCCCCAGGCAGGACCGACACGACGCCGGGCGGAATTCCTGCTTCCTGACAGAGCTTGCCGAACAGGCTGGCGCTGAAGGGCGCGAGTTCCGAGGGCTTGATGATGACGCAGCAGCCGGCGGCGAGTGGGGGCAGCGCGCACATGCCCAGTGAACCCACCGGACCGTTCCACGGAATGATGACGCCGACCACGCCCACCGGTTCGACGAGTGTGTAGTCGAAGATCTCGCCGGGAGTGCTGGGGACGACCTCACCGGACAGTTTGTCGGCTGCGCTTGCCGCGTAGTCGGTCCAGTTCAGTGAATTCTCGACCAAAACACCCGCCATCGAGATCGGGATTCCACTCTCGAGGGCCTGGACGGTGTGCAGCTCGTCAGCGTGCGCCCGCATGAGGTCTGCCAGCTTGGTCAGGGTTCGCCGACGCTTGACGGGATCCCATTTGCGCCATGTGCGGAAGGCTTCGCGCGCGGCGGTCACTGCTTCGTCGACCTCGGCGGTGCCCGCGAGCGGAACGGAGGCCTGCGAGAGACCCGTCGATGGATTGATGTGATCGTACGCGCCGCCGGTCGATGTCTGCCTGAATTTTCCTCCGATGAGGAGGTCGGCCGACAGGAGATCGGAGTGTTCGACGGTAGCGGTCATATGAATGACACCTTTCGAGAAGTGTGAGATCCGGTCCCGCGAGACGTCGTCCGGTTTGGGGACGCCGCGGGCCGATCGATCGCGATTCGGGCTTCCATGCGAAAACATATGTGGCTCGAATCACTATGTCAACAACCTTGTTGATGCGAAATCGGCTAGGGTCAACTATTATGTTGACAACACATCTGCGCGGTCACGATCGTGCTACGAAACGTTGCCGAGAGGGGCTTTCACGACATGCCTGAGGTGAACATTCCGCCTCATCCCTGGTGGCACTCCGGAATGCAACCGGATCGGGGAGGGCGCCAATACGGAGCGCTGGTCGAAAGCCTCCGTGAGCTGGTCGACACCGTCGCAGGAATCGAGGCGACGCACTCGGAGCTCGTCCAGGCGACGGCCGCCGTGAACGCAATTTCGGCCGACCTCCGCGACCATGTCGTGCCGGGTGATCACCAGATCGCGGGAACACGCCTTGATCTGCCCGGACGCGGTCATCCCGGTGTAGTTCCCTACGTACCGACCTCATGGACCGAGGAGCGGATGTCGGCCCGAGTTCGGTTCGGACGTACGTACCTGGGCGACCGCGCCGCGGTCCATGGGGGAGCGTTGTCGCTTCTTTTCGACGAGATTTTGGGGCGCTTCGCCAATCATGGTCGGGAAGGCGCTCGAACCGCGAGATTGCAGGTCGAATACCGCAAGGTTGTCCCACTCGATCGGAACCTCGATGTCGAGGCCTGGGTATCGGACCAGCAGGGGCGCAAGCTGACGATTGCGGGCCGCCTCACGGATGGTGACCACACCCTCGCCGAGGCCGAGGCGCTCTTCGTGGTGCTACGAGAGGGGCAGCCCTGAACTTGTGTCGGGTAGGGGGCATTCAGACAGGGGGAGTCCCGGCCGCTGCGTTCCGCGCAGGTCGTAAGGTGGTTTCTCGATGTTGTAACGGTGTTGGTGGAGGGGTGCGCAATGGCTGACCAGCCCAGTGGTATCGGTGTTCGGCGCCGCAACGCCCGCGAGGAGTCGTCCGAGGTCTACGACGAGCGTCGCGAGCAGTTGCTGCGTGCTGCCGCGAAAGTATTCCGGGCGAAAGGGTTTCACGCCACGAGTGTGTCCGATATCGCCGCCGAGTTCGGCAGCGACCGGGCGTCTCTGTACTACTACGTGGGCAGCAAGAAAGAACTGTTCGAGATGGTGGTCGAGCAGGCGGTCCTCGAGAATGTGCAGATGGCCGAGCAGGTTCGTGACGGTACGGGCGAGCCCGCGGCGAAGTTGCGGGAGATCCTGGTCGGGTTGATGCGCTCGTACGACGCAAACTATCCACAGCTGTTCGTGTTCTTGCAGGAGGACACGGATCGGCTGGCCGGCAAGGACGAGGCCTGGCGCGAGCGCATGCAGGAGTGGAGTCGGCGGTATTTCCGAGCGGTGCGGGATGTGATCGGGGCCGGGATGGAGTCCGGTGTGTTCGCTTCGCAGTTGCCGGTGGCGGTGATCGCTCAGGGTGTAGTGGGTATGGTGAGTTGGTCGCATCGCTGGTACCAACCCGATACGGGTGTTCCGGCCGAGCAGATCGGCGCCGGCTTCGCCGACATGCTGCTCGACGGGTTGACCACCCATTGAGTGCTCGTCTCATCACGGTAGCTGCCTGAAGCGGGTGAGCACGTGGAGGTGGACGAGCTTCCCAGCTGCATTGGAGGCATTCGACGACCTCGACACTGTCGGGAACCCCGAGCTGCCTGAAAAGCCCCGGCCCCGGATTCTGCGGCGCGACGGACGCGGGGCGGATCATCGCGGCGGTGTGCAAGGCTGAGATGCCTGATCTAAGCAGGTCCACCTCTCACAACTCTGCGATCACGAACGGTCTGGGTCACCGTGTACACAGCCAGTGGAATCGCCCCGATGATCATCACCGCACCGCCGATGATGAAGGCCGAGAACGGATCGTGTGTCCGGTCCACCACCCACCCTGCGCTGTGGGGTCCGAGGATCTGGCCGATCCCCACGGGTATGAACATCAAGCCGAAGGCCGCCGTCATTGCGGGCGGTGACAATCGGTCGTGCAGATCTGCGGAAATCACTGCCGCGGTACCGGACATGCACATCCCGACGATGATCGCCGCTATCGTCACCCATGGCTCGGCGGCTGTCGTGACGAGAAGCATCGCCAGCCCCGACAACATGAACTCGCCGGCCAATGTGGGGAGCCGACCGAGCGACCGAGAGAGTCGTTCGGACACAATGCCGCCGGCGATCATTGCGACTCCGATCGCGGCGTATGAGGCGCTTGCGTGCCCGGGGTCCCAATGCCCGCCATCCCGTAGCGCCGCGACGAAGAAGGTCAGACACGTCACCACACCGAGACTGAACGTTGCGTAGCCAACGACAGTCCAGGCCCAACGCGTATCGGGCCGCCACCGGACGGTGTCTCTCGCACCGTCGGGTCGGGAGCGTCTCACTCGCGGCAGCCACCGGAGACCGGCAAGCAGGATGATCACCGCGAGCACGGTCTCGATACCCCACGCGATGCGCCAATCCCCCATCGTGCTCAAGATCGCCGGGACGCCACTTCCCGCTGCGATGCCGACACCCATACTGCTGGCAACGATGCCGATGGCCCGGCCCGGATTGCGGGGCCAGATCGCCGTGGCCAGGCCGGGTGCCGACAACCAGACCAACGCCCCCCCTGCGCCGGTCAGGAACAGGCCGCCTGCAGCGACCGCCATCACGGGACCGAAAGTCAGAAAGGCTAATCCTCCTGCAGTGCACAGCATTCCGCACTTGACCAGCGTGTCGGCCGCAAGTCGCCGGCTTGCGGCGATGCTGACCAAAGCGCCGGTCAGATAGCCGATCATGTGGATGGTGGCGAGCAGGCCTCCATCCCCGTAGGAGCGGACGATATCCTCGCGCATCGCCGGAAGCAGCGGCCCGAAGGAGAAACGAGCCAGTCCCTGCGCGATGGTTGTCGACAATGCCAGAACCAGAAGGGCGACTGCCGGAGTACTGGTCGTCCGCGGTGTCGTGAGGGTTGAGTTGGTATCGCCCTCGTCAATCAATTGCGGCTACTCGGCTCCGAAGGGTCTGCACTGTGCCTTCACCGTCACGACCGACGTAGACATCGAACGACACCAGCGTGTCCGGCGAGTCGTACATGGCGTCGATGAGCGATTGATACCTTTCCAGCACCGTCGTTCGGCGCAGTTTCATGCTGCGGGTGAGTTCACCATGCTCCGCGCTCAAATGCTTGGGTAGAACAGCGAACACGCTGATATCGAGCGGCTGATCGCAATTGCTTGCCGCAAGCTCCTTTCTCACCAGGGCCATGACACGCGGGTCGGTGGCAAGTTCGGCGTAGTCGAATCCGCCATTCTCGCCATCGAAGAGATGGTCGCGGACGCTGAGTTCGTTGATTTCGACGAGCGCGCCGATCCGGGAGTCGTCGCCGTGCCCCGGAACGAGCAGGACATTGCTGATGAAGGGGCTTCGGCACGCACTGATTTCCAGCGGCTGTGGCGCGAACAGTGTTCCGTTGGGGAGGAATTTGATGTTTCCGACTCGGTCGACCACCCTCAGAACGCGGCCGTCCCAGGTACCCGCATCCCCACTGCGGAGCCATCCGTCGGACGTGAGCGAGAGCTGGTGTGTCGTGCCCCAGTATCCGGCGCACCGTACACCACCGCGAATCAAGATCTCGCCCGTGTCGTCGACTCGAACCTCGATCGGTTCGTCGCCGTACGGGGACGGGAGCGGCGCGCCGACGCTGTCGAGGTCGGCGCCACCTTCGGTTCCGGTGATGATGCCGGTTTCCGAGAAGCCGTAGACGCTACGGATGCCGACTCCGATCAGGCGGAAGAACTCGAAGACTTCCGAACTGAGTGAGCCTCCCGCGCTGATGCCCGACTTGGCGTTGTGCAGTCCGAGCTCGAGTCGGATCTCGTCGCTGCGGCCTTGGAGTTCATCGGGCCGTTCGAGCAGGTCGGTGGAGATTTTGGCCCGCAGGGCCTCCCACTGGCGGGGCCCGAGGAACCGGAATTGCGCGGCGGCCGAGACGAAGTCCTCGTCGATCGATGCAGGCGAGCGTGCGAACGCAACGTTTAGCGGTAGTGCTGCGGTGAGGGCCATGCCGCAGTACTGCTCTACGGAGAACGCTGCCGGCAAGGAGCTCAGGTAGCTGTCACACGGCTGTGCACCGTAGAGCAGGGCATAGCGTGCTGCGATGTCGAGCATGTATCGGTGTGTCCCCATCAC
The DNA here is from genome assembly GCF_019378875.1 of Rhodococcus sp. USK10. NCBI lineage: Bacteria > Bacillati > Actinomycetota > Actinomycetes > Mycobacteriales > Nocardiaceae > Rhodococcus > Rhodococcus sp. USK10. The sequence continues at coordinate 3,389,524 of NZ_CP076048.1, read as the reverse complement.
CCCTTTGGGGGTGCCGGTGGTACCGGATGTGAGGATGATGCAGGCAACGTCGTCGAGAGTGGTCGCGTCGATTCGCCGCTCGAGTTCCGCGGAGGCATGAGATAGATACTGGCGACCGCGGGAGCGGAGTTCGGTGAACGCCAGTACTTTGTCGTCTTCGGGCGCGGCCTGTGAGCCCCATTGGACGATCGTCTCGATGCCGAGTTCCTCTGCGGCGTCGAGGAGTTCGCGAGTCAAGGCCGCCGAGCCGCTGAAGGCGACCTTGGCGCCGTATCCGGTCAACGTCGTCGTCATCTCGCCCGCGGTCATGGTCTCGAAGAGTGGGAACGCGATGCCGCCGAGCGCCTGGATCGCGTATTCGCAGATGAAGTATTCGGGGCTGTTGGGGCCGATGACGAATGCGGGGAGGCGGTCGGTGTGCCCGAGGTCGAGTAGTCCGGCCGCGGTCTCGAGCATGACGCGTTCGACCTCGCTCCAGGTCCACGGACGCCACCCGTCCAGTTCGGGAGTGCGGAATGCGGTGGCGTCTCCCAGGTGCGTGGCGTTGCGTCGGATGAACTGGGGGATGGTGGCTGAATCCATCGAGGCGTCGACGCTGAACCGTGTTGCGGCCGGACCCGCGGAGCCGACTGTATGGGTGGTGAGCATGGTTCTCCCTGGAGCGATATCGGTGGTCAGTGATGTTCGAAACGGCGCAGATCCCTCAACACGCCTTCGCCCGGCGGCAAGGATTCGACGAAACGCACGGCGGTGCGAATTCTCATTGCACGCTCGAGAGCAGTGGAAACCAGTTCGATGTCGACTGTGGGTGCACCGCTGATCAAAACCTCGATCTCATCCCGACCTTGCTGGCGGTCGACCACCACGCAGTGTTCGGAATCGATACCCATCGTGCCCAGGGTGCGCGTGATCAGGCTGGGAACGATGAACATTCCGCGCACTTTGGTGATGTCGTTGGCGCGGCCGACGATGCGGGAAATGCGGGGTGCACTGTTGCCGCATCCACAGTCGTCGTAGATGATCTCGTCGACCAGGTCTCCGCTGCGTAGTCGCACGATGGGCATTGCCTGCCTTGCGAAGTCGGTTACCACGATCTCACACGGTGATCCCTTGGTCGGGGAGGAGGCCTCTCCGGTCTCGGGGTTGACGAACTCGATCAGGAGATCGGAGCGCAGGTGCATCCCCTCGCCCCGTTCGCATTCGTACGCGACGGCGCCGACGTCGCCGACTCCGTAGAACTCGCGGACCGTGACTCCGTAGGTGTCCGAGATGCGTTGTTTGGCACCGGCGTCGCTCAGTTCTCCCATGATCACCGCTTTTCTCAGGGAATGAGGGCGATCGCCGAGAGTCTTCAGCAGGTGTTCGAGGAATGAGGGCATAGCGACCACGCCGGTCACACCGACTCGGGCGATGACCTCGGCGTGCTGGTCGGTGGCCCCGGGGCCACCCGGCACGATGGCACAGCCGAGGGTGCGGAGGGCCTGATCGACCATCGTCGCTGCGATGACCCAGTTGTAGAGCAGCGTCTGATCGACGATGTCCGCCGGGCCGAATCCACAGGAGCCGAGGGCGCGCGCGTACGCGGTGGTGACCCGGCGCATGTCATCGGCGGTGTAGGGCATGTAGATGGGTCCGGGAGCCGCGAATACCCAGGCCAGGTCGGCAGGCTGGACGGTCAGCCGGCCACCGAAAGGATCGTCGGTCGCCGCCGAGATCAGTCGCTCTTTACTCAGCAGTGGCACTGCTTCCCAGGTCTCTGGTGTGATCGACTCGGCATCGAGACCCCACTCGGCCGCGTATGCGCGGGTTGTCGCCGCCAAACGCGCGATTTCGACGGCTTGGCTGCGGACGTCGGCATTGTCTTGCCACATCGGTGGGGACCTTCCACTCAGAATATGCGTCTCGGGCGGCGCCGATTACGGCGTCTTTTCCGATTTCCAATCCCGATGTTAAGCACACCACACCCTCTCGTCAACAACCCTGTTGAAGGGTTATCGTCGATCATCAACAGAGAGGTTGATGACGTGGCATGGGAAGAAGTCGTTTCGGCCAACGAAAACCTGGAAGCGTGGGCGCGGCGTCCACGGGCGGGCAGTCTCCGATGAGAAGCGGACCGAGCGGTATCGGGGTTCGACGCCGAACCGCGCGCGAGGAGTCGTCCGAGGTGTACGACGAGCGACGCGAGCAGTTGCTGCGTGCTGCCGCGAAAGTATTCCGGGCGAAAGGGTTCCACGCCACGAGCGTGTCCGAGATCGCCGCCGAGTTCGGCAGTGACCGAGCCTCGCTGTACTACTACGTGGGCAGCAAGGAAGAACTGTTCGAGATGGTGGTCGAGCAGGCGGTCCTCGAAAATGTGCAGATGGCTGAGCAGATTCGTGACGGTGCGGAGGAGCCGGGCGCGAAGTTGCGGGAGATCCTGATCGCCCTCATGCGGTCCTACGATGTGAATTTTCCGCAGTTGTTCGTCTTCCTGCAGGAGGACACCGGCCGGTTGACCGGCAAGGACGAGGCGTGGAGCAACCGAATGCAGGAGTGGAGCCGGCGATACTTCCAGGCGGTCAGGGATGTCATTCAAACCGGTATCGACTCCGGTGTGTTTGCTTCGGTTCTGCCGGTTGCGGTGATCGCCCAGGGGGTGGTGGGCATGGTCAGTTGGTCGCACCGGTGGTACCAGCCCGGCAGTGGCGTTCCCGCGGAGGAGATCGGTGCCCGCTTCGCGGACACTCTCCTCGGCGGACTGGAGCGGTCGGCATGAGAACTGTCCTGTGCGCCGAAGGCCTGTACGAACCGACCGTCGGTATCGCCCACTACCTCGAACGGTTCCCCGCCACTGCGGACGATCCCGTCGAGTTGCTTTTCGGCGTGCGCCGGACACCGGTGCCGGCGAGCGTCACCGAGGCGCCACACGTAAAGCTGGCAGCATTCATTCCCGGCCGCGGGCTGCCGCGAGACAAGCACGTCGACTACCGGCGCTATTCGTACAGCCAGGTCTGTGACTCCCTCCTGCGCGGAGAACTCCGGCTCGACGCCGTCGTCGCGGTCGCCGGGCAACCTCTTTCCGACGGGAAGCGCAGTCTCGGAGTGATCGACGGCTACCTGCAACTGGCCATCGATCGCGCGCGCATCGTCGTGGCGGAACAGCGCGACGGTGTCCCGCACCTGCCCGGGGCAGCCACTGCCGACGCCGATTGCCTGGTCGTTTCCGCTCCCGTGGAGGAGGCCTTCACGCCCCTGTCGGGCGTGCCGGACGCAACGAGCGCCCGGATTGCCGAACGCATCGCGGATTTGATCCCCCCTCGGCCGACAATCGCCCTCGGTGTCGGCCGGATCCTCGACGCGTTGACCGACCGTCTCACTCGGTTGACGGACCTCCGCATCGTCAGTGGCGCAATCACGGATGCCGCGGTTGCCCTCGACGCCGCCGGCGCGCTGAATCCCAGCGCTCCTGTCGAGGGAATGTCCCTGGTGGGCAGTAACGAACTCGTATCGTGGGCAGCGGACGAAGGCAGGGTACGTTTACGCCCGTCCACTCGAATTCACGATCCATCCTGGTTGGCGGCCCATCCGCGCTTCATTTGTGCACTCGGTGCACTGTCGGTTGACCTCGCCGGAAACGTCAACTCCGAACGAATCGGTGAACGGGTGGTGTCCGGTCTGGGTGGAGCGCCCGATCTGGCCGCGGGCGCTCACCGTAGTGCAGGGGGCCTGTGCATCGTCGCACTCCCGTCAGTGAGCCCCAACGGTCGGTGCACCCTCGAGGAAACGCTTCCTTCCGTCTCGGTCGACGGAAGCATTGTCGACGCCATCGTCACGGAGAAGGGTGTGGCCCGACGCACCGGAACCGCCGACGAGTGGCGACACGCGATTGAGCGCATCTTCTGAGCATCAACAGGTATGTTGACCGATGGGGTACGGGTCGCTACCGTGAAATCACGACCGGGATCACACCGGCTTCAATCTTCGAGTGTCCGGAGGACATCAATGAACTCATGGGGTCAATGGGGCGCGGACGACGAGCGAGGTGCCCTCAATCGCATCGACGACGACGCTCGCCGGCGAGGAGTGTCGGCGATCGCGGCGTTCGAGCCCCTCTCCTTGGCTATCCCGATCTCCGAGAAGTCGGTTCCCTTTGCGGGGATGCGAACTCCACCAATGCACTTCATGACACGCGACGGCGGTGACTACGCAGCAGGACACCGAGAGGCCGGAGGCTTCGGGTTCGCCGACGACTACCTCATGGTGGCGTGTCACGGCACAACCCACCTCGATGCGCTGTCCCATGTGTGGCAAGACGGCCAAATGTGGAACGGCCACTCCGCCAACGAGGTCACCAGTCGCGGCGCCCGGCGCTGCGGGATCGAGAAGACCGGCCCGATCGTCACCCGTGGTGTCTTCGTCGACATGGGTGGCACGCCCGACCCGATCATCGGGGTCGAAGATCTCAAATCTGCGATCTCGAACTGCGGCGTGCAATTGCTGCCCGGCGACGCATTACTGGTACGGACCGGATGGCTCGATCGCTGGCGCAAAGGGGAGACCGGTGTCGACTCGTGGCCCGGACTCGGCATCGACTGCGCGCGGTGGCTCGACGACTGCGGAATCAGCCTCGTCGGCGCCGACAACATCGCGGTGGAGGCATTTCCGTCGGGTGTGGACGGCGAGCAGGTTCCCCTTCACATCGAATTGATGCGGAACCGAGGTGTTCATTTCCTCGAACTGCTCGACCTCGAGGCCTTGTCTCGCACGTCGCGACACGAATTCCTTCTCGTTATCTCCCCATTGCCGATCGTCGGCGGAGTCGGCAGCCCGGTCGCTCCGGTCGCCATCCTCTGAAAGGCGGGTATTCGTGCCTCGTGCTGTTATTTCCGGACTCGGTGAGGTCGCGCCGGTTCGGCGTTCTGGTCGTACCACCTTGGACATGGTTGCTGATGCCACCCGGCTGGCGCTGGCCGACGCCGGGATCGAACCCGCGGAGGTCGCGGGCGTCGTCACGGAAGCGTCCCTGACGCCGAAGATGGCCCCGATCGGGGATCTGGCGCCGGTGGTGGGCCTCGACCAGGTCAGCGTGACCGCGATGTCGAGTCCCACCGGTGCCGGCATACTCCAAGCGATCGGTATCGCCGCTGCACTCGTCGAATCCGGAACAGCCGACCATGTGGTCTCGTACTTCGGGATCGACTGGGGAACCCGGTCCAGTGGGCCGAACGATTATCACGCCGCGATGGACGCGAAGTCCGTGATCGAAAGACCTGCCGGCTTCGTCGGACCGCCGCTCTACTTCGCCGCGGCGATGCGCCGCTACGGTCATGTCTACGGACTGTCCGACCACGACACCGAAGACCTTCTCGCATCGATTGCGATGGCTGCGCGCGCGAACGCCACGCTTCACCCCGGCGCCCAGGTCAACTCGCCGCTCACCCGCGAGGATTACGACAGAAGTCCGATGATCGCATCCCCGGTTCGAAAGGCGGACTGTTGTCTCCTCAGTGACGGTGCTGTAGCGGTTGTTGTCTCGAACTCGCAAGCCGTCTCGCCGCGAGGGCGCGCGGTGTCGATACGCGGCTGGTCCTGGGCACAGGACCGATTCGATGACGCCTCCTTCTACAGCCAGAGTCCGCTGCCACTGCTGTCGGCGACTGCGCGCGCCAGCGAGGACGCGTTCCGGCTGGCCGGTGTGGCTCCCGCGAACATCGACGTCGCCGAGATATACGACTGCTTCTCGCCGGCGATCGTGCTCCAGCTCGAGAGCGCCGGTTTCTGTGCACCTGGCTCCGCCGCCGAATACACAGCCGCCGGCGCTCTAAAGACACGGGGAGAGCATCCGACGAACACCCATGGTGGACTGCTGTCGCACGGATACTTGTTCGGAGCCAATCACCTCGCCGAGGCTGTCACCCAACTCCGGCACGAGGCCGGGCAACGTCAAGTTCGCGATGCGGAACTGGCCTTCGTCGGAGCCGGCCCGGGCCGTCAGTACACGGCGCTGATCCTCGAACACGCGGGAGAATGAACATGTCTGAACTGCTGTCGACGTGGACTGACGGGCTGATCCGCGGAATTCCGCGGGTGCCGAGGTGTGAAAGGTGCGGGCTTTGGAACTGGTATCCGCAACCGTCGTGCCGTAGTTGTCAGGTATCGGAGTTCACCTGGCACGACATCGGCGCCGAAGGTGTGGTTCACACCTGGACGGAGGTCATGCGCGCGATCGACAGTGTGGATGGCCTGGAACCGCCGTATGTAGTTGCCCTCGTCGAACCCGACCGGACTCCCGGAGTTCGAATTCCGATGCGAGCAAGAAGCGGTATCGCAATCGGTGATCGTGTCGCATTCGAGCCTGTCTCCACCCCCGTGGGACCGGTGCTCGAAATCTCATCAACAGGGTTGTTGACCTAATCCGAAAAACGTCGTATCGTCGTGGTATGCCCGATATCAACAAGGTCGTTGACGACGAAATTGCCCTGCATCGCATTGCCCAGGCCCGCTCCGGCGACAAGAACGATGTCTCCGACATCACCGTCTTCCTGGCAACCGCCGAACTGTTCGAACATGTGGAACCGCTTCTGACTCGCGAACGCGTCGCCGAACACATGGCGCCACTGGCAACCGGTCGAATCGACCGATATGTGTTGCCAACCGTGTGGGGAGTCAAGTTCGTCCTGCACGACGCGCTCGGCGGTGGCGGATCCAGCAGCTTGCGCGGCGACAACCTCGGCAAATCGATGGCCGCCGCCCTTCTTCAGATGACGGTGCCCGGAGTGCCGGCCGAGATCGCGCAAGCTTCGCACACCTACAACGGACCAAAGGACTCGAGCCGATGACCACACCGACGATTCTCGCTGCCGGCCAAGGATTCTACGGAGACAGCCCGCGACCGTCGCGACGCGCTCTGGAAACCTCCGACGTCGACTTCATGGCCTTCGATGCGCTGGCCGAATTGACCCTTGCCATCCTCGCCAAAGATCGCTCACGCAACCCCGAGCTCGGCTACGCCAAGGATTTGCCGGGCATGTTCGCAGATCTGTACCCCGGCGCGGCGCGGCGCGGCGCGACCCTGCTGTCCAACGCCGGCGGTCTCAATCCCCGTGCGGCCGCTCATGCCGTCGCGAACGAATGCGCCAAACGGGGACATTCGGACGCCTCGGTGGTCGCTGTCAGCGGCGACGATGTCCTCGAATGCCTCGGCGAGTGGAACGCCAACGGCATCGATCTCACCGACAAGGACACCGGGCAGGCATTCGACGACATGCCGACCAAGCCGCTGTTCGCTCACGTGTACCTGGGCGCGGAACCGATCGTCGAAGCGCTCACGCACAAACCGACTTTCGTCGTCACCGGCCGAGTCACCGACACCGCGCTGTTCCTGGCGCCCCTGATCTCCACCGGAGCGGTCGACCCCAACGACCCGGCGGACCTCGCCCGTGGAATCTTGGCCGGACACCTTCTCGAATGCGCAGGACAGGCCTCCGGCGGCAATTTCAGTGGTGACTGGTGGAATGTCGAGCGACTCGAGGACATCGGATATCCGCTGGCCGAGGTCACCGCGGACGACCTCGTCATCACGAAACCAGCGGGGACCGGCGGTCGTGTCAGCCGCGACACACTCAAGGAACAGCTCTTCTACGAGATTCACGATCCCACCTCTTACCTGACCCCCGACGTCACCGCAGACTTCTCCCGTGTGCAACTGACGGACATCGGCCCCGACCGAGTCCGCGTGTCCGGAGTGACCGGCACCGCCGCACCGGAAACCCTCAAGCTGATCGCCGGCATTCCTGATGGATACCTTGCATCGGTGTCACTGCCGTTCGCCGCGCCGTACGCCCTCGACAAGGCCCAGCGCGCGGCCGACATCGTGCGCAAGCAGATTGCGATCGACCAGCTTCCCGTGACGGACATCCACGTCGAGTACGTCGGGGTCAGCTCGCTGATGGGCGGCGTGGCAACCATTCCCGCCGAGCGCGACGTCAACGAAGTCGTCATGCGAGTCGCGGTGCGCACTGACTCGGAGACCGCTGCGCGAGCATTCATCAAGCTGCTCCCGCCGCTGGCGATCAACTCCTACCCCTTCGTCGGTGGCCTTCGTGGTGGTTCGTTCGTCAGTCAGGTCCTGCGGGAATGGACCAGCCTGGTGCCCCGTGAGCTCATGGCTGACCGGATTCGGATCGATGCGGTGACCGCTGATGAGTAAGGACCTGGTCACCGTCGACGTGGACAACGCGGTCGCGACAGTTCTGCTCCGCGACGGCGCCCGACGCAATCCGCTCAGTGACCGGATGATCGAGGCACTCGTCGATGCATTGCACTCGGCCGAGGTCCGCAACGCGCCTGTAGTCGCAATCCGCGGCGAATCCGGATTCTTCAGCGCCGGGGGAGACCTCGACCAGTTCTACGCCAATCTCACCACCGACGCGCTGGTCGAGTTCCGAGCAACCGAGCTGTTCCGTTCGCTGTTTCAGGCGCTCGAAGCGCTGTCCGGAATCACGATCGCGCTCGTCGAAGGCAAGGCACTCGGAGGCGGCTTCGGCCTTGCGGCGGCGTGTGACATGGTGCTCGCATCCCGATCGGCGATGTTCGGATGCCCCGAGATCAAAATCGGTGCCTTCCCCATGGTGATCGTTCCACCCTTGGTGCGGGCCATCGGCGCCCGCAACACCCTCGCGCTCTCGGTGACCGGGCAGCCCGTCACGGCTGAACGAGCCCGGGAACTCGGACTCGTCACGGAGATCTTCGACGCCGAAGAGTTCGACGAACGTGCGCGTACCTTCGTCACCGCCCTCGGAAATCAACCCGCACATGTGCTGACCCTCGGAAAATCGACGGTGCGCAGCGCGGCGGAGTCGACCTACGACGAGGGACTTCTGATGGGCAGCGTGATGCGGGCGCTGGTCTTCTCACAGCAGTCCTTCCACGACGGTGTGTCGGCGTTCGTGCAAAGGAAACCCTGATGTACCCGGGACTCCCAGCCTTCGACTCTCTGTTGACGGATCTGACGGCGCGAGCCTTGCCACGCTGCGTCGTGGTCGCACCTCACACGCATGCGGCGATGACCGCGGTAGCGCAGGTCGTGGCAACCGGAGCGCACGTTGATGTCGTCGGGGACGTAACACTTGTCTCCGGTCTCGCGTCGAACATGAGTGTTGATCAGGATCTCCTGCGGATCCACCCCGCCTCGGACGCCGCTGCGGCCGTCGAACGCGCCGCTCGACTCGTGCGAGAGGGCGACGCGGCGTTCGTGGTCAAGGGCTCACTGTCGACCGCCGAACTGCTCGGCGGTTTGTTGAGAGAGCGGCTTCCAGGGCGCAGCTCTTGCGCCTCGCATGCGTACGTGATGCACCTCGAAGCCTTCGGCGAGCGCACCGTCATCTTGACCGATGCGGGGGTCAACATTGCTCCCACACTCGAAACCAAGGTGGCCATCATCGACAACGCGGCGGCACTTTTTCGGTCGCTCGCGCGGACCGAGCAGCGAGTTGCGGTACCCCGCGTGGCGTTGCTCAGTGCTGTCGAGAAAGTCAACCCGAAGCTCGCCAGCACCATCGACGCCGCCGCGCTACGCGTGATGTGGGAACGCGGACAGATCAACGACGTTCTCATCGACGGGCCGATGCCGCTCGACGCTGCGCTGTTTCCGCACTCGGCGGCGGAGAAGGGGCTGGAGGGGGCGGTCGCCGGACAGGCCGACATCCTGGTCGCGCCCGACCTGGATGCGGGAAATCTCTTGGCCAAGGCACTGATCGGGCAGCACACCCCGGCAATGGGTGTGGTCCTGGGCGTCGGAGTCCCGGTAGCGCTGCCCAGCCGCGGCGACACCGTCGACACCCGGCTGCGCAGCTTCTTCCTCGCCGCGCACCTGGCGGAAACGAACCAACTCGAACTCGAACGAACATGGTGATTTGATATGAAGTGGAACGAAACACTGCGCGACGAACAGAAGTTGTTCCTGCGCTCACTCACCGACGCGTGCCGCCGCTTCGACGACACCTACTGGGCGGAGCACGAGGAGGCTCACGAGTTTCCGGCCGAATTCTTCAAGGCGATGGCCGAAATGGGTGTCATCGGAATGCTGATGCCGCCCGAATACGGCGGCGAGGGCGGATCGCTCGAGGATGCAGCTCTGGCTCTGCAGACCATCGCGGCAACCGGCGCCGGACTGAACGGATGCTCCGCCATCCACCTGTCGATGTTCGGGTTCCACCCGCTGGTGGTGCACGGCACCGAGGAACTCAAGCAACGATACCTGCCGCGTGTGGCCGCCGGCGACATCCATATCGCTTTCGGCGTGACCGAACCCAACGCCGGGATCGACACCGGGCGGGTATCGACCCGGGCCGTACGGGACGGTGACGACTGGAAGATCACCGGTCGCAAGGTCTGGATGACCAAAGCGGGCTTCTCCGAGGCTGCGCTCGTCTTGACCCGCACACGGCCAGTCGAGGAGACGAAACGCCCCATCGACGGGTTGACCCTGTTCGTCGTCGATATGGACTCCGAATACGTTGATGCGCGACCGATCAAGAAGATGGGACGCAACGCTGTACCCAGCTACGAGGTTGCGTTCGACGGGTTGCCGGTTTCAGCTGCGAACATGGTGGGCGAGGAAGGCCGTGGCTTCTACACGCTCTTGGACGGACTCAACCCTGAACGTATTCTGGTCGCCGCCGAAGCAATCGGCATCGGCCTCGCCGCGGTCGAACGCGCCAGCCGGTACGCCAAGGAGCGGGTCGTGTTCGGCAAGGCGATCGGCTCCCATCAGGGCATCGCACACCCGCTGGCCGACGCGTACATGCAGCTGCTGGCCGCCAACCACGTCATGCTCGACGCTGCCCGGCGATACGACCGCGGTGAGTCCTGCGGTCTCGAGGCCAACACCGCGAAGTTCCTCGCCGGTCGCGCCGGCTTCTTCGCCGCCGACCGCGCCGTCCAAACACACGGTGGTTACGGGTACGCCAGTGAGTACGTCGTCGAGAGGCTCTTCCGCGAGGTGCGCCTGACCCGTATCGCCCCCATCCCCGAGGAAATGATCCTCAACTTCGTCGCAGAACAAGAGCTGGGTCTGCCCCGCTCGTACTGAACCCCGAGCTGCTCCGTCGTGTTGCCAGTCAACCCGGCCGGAAGCGATGGAAGGATTTGCCCAATGAGCGTTGTGGATACCGACCCCGGCACCGCCGTGGATGTCTTCGGGAAATGGCTCGATCACTTCGGCCAGCTGCTCGAAAACGGATCGACGCAGTCGATCGCGAACGAGTTCGAGACCGAGGGTCATTGGAAGGACATTCTGTCCTTTACCTGGAGCTACAAGACATTCTCAGGCCGCGACCAGATCGAGCACGCCCTCGCCACTACCCGCGAGACGAACAAGCCCAGAAACCTACGGCCCGCCGCCGGGCGACAGGACGCACGATTCGTCCGACGGTCTGCGCGATCGGTGATCGAGGCATACTTCGATTTCGACACCGACCTCGGCCAGGGGACCGGGTTTGTGCGTTTGGCCTACGATCCTGCGCGTCCCACCGACCCCGCGATCTGGATCCTGCTGACGAGCCTGCAGGAACTACGTGGATTCGAAGAGCGGGTCGACGATCACCGTCCGACGGGTATCGAATTCTCACAGAATTTCTCCGGTGACAACTGGCTCGACAAGCGGCACAAGACCCGGGAATTCGCCGATCGCGACCCAGAAGTGCTTGTCGTCGGCGGCGGACAAGCAGGGCTGGCCCTGGCAGCCCGACTCGGACAGATGGGAGCAGATACTCTCGTCGTCGAGCGTGAACAGCGCATCGGTGACAACTGGCGTAATCGGTACCACTCGTTGACTTTGCACAATGAGGTATGGGCCAACGGATTGCCGTACCTCCCCTTTCCTCCCACGTGGCCGACCTTCGTCCCCAAGGACAAACTGGCGGGCTGGCTCGAGCACTACGCCGAGGCGCTCGAGCTCAACGTCTGGACCGGAACAGAGTTCCTGGCAGGCGATTACGACGAGGAAGCCGGCAGATGGGATGTCACCGTGCGGCGTCCCGACGGCACGGAACGCAGCATGCACGTCCCGCATGTGGTGTTCGCGACCGGCGGAGTCAGTGGAGTTCCCAAGATGCCCCATCTGCCGGGCCTCGACAAATTTGGCGGCGAGGTGATGCACTCCGCCCAATTCTCCAGCGGCACTCAGTACGCAGGACGTAAAGCGCTCGTGTTCGGTACCGGAAACAGCGGCCATGACGTAGCGCAGGACCTGTACTCCAACGGTGCGGATTCGGTGTCGATCGTTCAGCGTGGGTCGACGTGCGTCGTGAGCCTGGTACCCAGCGGAACTCTCGTCTACTCGCTCTACTCCGAAGGGCGAAGCGCCGAGGACACCGATCTGATCACCGCCGCCATCCCGTACCCGGTTCTGCGCCAGACGTATCAGTTCCTGACGGAGAAGATCCGGGGGCTGGACAGCGAACTCATCGGCAAGCTCGAGGCGGTCGGGTTCCGGACCGACTACGGCGAGGACGAGACCGGCTTCCACATGAAATACCTGCGCACCGGTGGCGGCTACTACATCAACGTCGGATGCTCGGACCTGATCGCAGAGGAGAAGATCGGCCTGGTCCAGGCGGAGCAGATCGAATCGTTCGACGAGAAGGGCGTAGTCCTCGCGGACGGCACCGCGGTTGAGGCGGATCTGGTCGTCATGGCGACCGGATACGAGAACCTGCAGGAAGGCGTGCGTCGTCTGCTCGGTGACCGGGTTGCCGACAAGGTGGGTCTCATCTGGGGATTCGACGATGACTTCACGATGAAGAACATGTGGAAGAAGACTGCGCAGCAAGGATTCTGGGTGATGGGCGGAAATCTGATGGACTGCCGCCTGCATTCACGGTTCCTGGCGCTGCAGATCGTCGCCGAACTGAGGGGTGTGGCACCTACCGTCACGGCCGTCGATCACGCCAGTTCAGGGGTTCTGGCCTGATGTAGCCGGCAACAACCTTCGGCCGGTCCCTCGTCGGGCCGCGCAGACAGCCGAGTCGCACGTGCGCGACTCGGCTACTGGCGTATCCGCAGGTCGACCCCTGTTCAGCCTGGCAACATACCTGTTGACAGGTGTGAGCTAGGTCGCATACGCTCTGAATAACAAACCAGGAGAGGAGTTTTCAGTGTCAAGGGTAGACGGGAAGGTAGCGTTCATCACCGGTGCTGCGCGCAGCCAGGGGCGATCGCATGCGGTTCGCCTCGCGGAAGAGGGCGCCGACATCATTGCGGTCGACATCTGTCAGCAGATCGACACCGTGCCGTATCCGCTGTCGACCGAGGAGGACCTCGCCGAAACGGCGCGACTCGTCGAAAAGCACGGGCGGCGGATCGTGACGGTGCAAGCGGACGTCCGGGACGCCGACGCCATGAAGAAGGCCGTTCAAGCCGGCCTCGACGAATTCGGCCATATCGACATCGTCTCGGCCAACGCCGGCATCTGGAGTTCGAACCGCACCTGGGAACTGACCCAGGAGCAATGGGACGACATGATCGGCGTCAACCTGACTGGTGTCTGGCAGGCCATCAAGGCCGTCGTACCGTCGATGATCGAAGCCGGAAACGGAGGATCGATCATCATCACGAGTTCTAACGGCGGCGTAGCGGGTTTCGAGAACCTCGCACACTACGTCGCAGCGAAGCACGGCGTCGTCGGTCTCACACGCACCCTGGCCAATGAGCTCGGGCGACACAACATCAGGGTCAACAACATCCAGCCTACCGCGGTGAACACCAACATGATTCACCACGACGGGGTGTACCAGCTGTTCTTCCCCGGCGACCCCAATCCCAGTCGGGAGCAGTTCGCGTCAGCGTTCCAGTCGTTGAATTCCATGCCGGTACCGTGGGTGGAGCCTCTGGACGTCTCGAACGCGGTCCTCTGGCTCGCTTCCGACGAGGCCCGCTTCGTCACCGGGGTGTCCTTGCCCGTCGACGCCGGCTTCCTTCAAAAGGTCGGTGCAAGCTAGCGCACACCGGCGCGGGTGACCTGCTGCGTTCGCGCAGGTCACCCGCTGAGACGGACGCAGAACCACCACTCTGCGGCCCTATCAAGCAAACGGCCTCGAGTTCCTTCGGGTCGCGCCCGTCACAAACAGCCGCTTCCAGGGCGGCCTTCGAACGACATAAGGATTCCCGTGGACACTACTCCGGAACTCGGCGTTCACTCTCAATCGACATACGATACCCCCTCTCGAGGGCAAAGCTCCTTACGGCGCGTGATCGGCTCAGCCACCGCCGGCACCTTCATCGAGTACTACGACTTTGCGATCTACGGGGCGATGGCACCGATCATCGCGAAGGCATTTTTCCCCAACGCCGACCCGGTCGTCGCGCTACTGAGCACATTCGCCGTTTTCGCTCTCGCGTTCGTGGCCCGGCCGCTGGGTGGATTCGTGTGGGGTCCGATCGGTGATCGCATCGGCCGCAAACGGACCCTGTCGGCGATCATCCTGCTCATCTCCATCGCAACCGTACTCATCGGCCTCATACCCGATTATCACGCCATCGGAATCGCAGCACCGATTGCACTCGTCGTACTTCGCCTCGTGCAAGGCCTCTCGGCAGGAGGCGAGATCGCCGGTGCAGCCATTTTCGTCGCCGAGCACGCTCCTGCTCGACGCAGGGGTTTCCTCGTCAGCTGGTTGCAGGTCGCCACTACCGCTGCATTCCTGTCGGGCATATTCGTCGCAGCGGCCGTCGCTGCCCTGCTTTCCGATGACGCGATGCAATCGTGGGGGTGGCGAATCCCGTTCCTGCTCGCAGGACCGGTGGGGCTCATCGGACTCTACATTCGGCTCAAGGTGGACGAGACTCCCAGCTTCCAGTCCGTCAAGCGTGACGCTGCGGTGGCGCGAACGCCTCTCGTCGCTGCGCTGCGAGGACGCGCCAACCTCGCGGAAATGGGCTATGCCGCTGCCTATTACATGCCAGTGCTGGTGAGCTTCTACCTGCTGATGACCTTCATGCCGACGTTCCTGAAGAAGGAAATGAATTTCACGGCAGCAACCTCTCTGCTGATCATCGCGATCGCAGGCTCCATCCAGATGATCGCAGTCCCGATCTTCGGCAAGATATCGGACATCATCGGTCGTCGGGTGCTCCTCCGGCTGACCGCCGGCGGGTTCATCGTGCTCACCGTACCGGCGTTTCTCTTGCTCAACAGCGGAGATCTCCGTCAGGCCGCACTCGGGCTGATCTTGCTCGCATTGCCGACATCCGCGGCACAAGCGAACAACCTCACTCCCGCGCTCGAACGCTTCCGCACGAATATCCGCTTCACCGGATCCGCCGCGACGCTCGGTGTGCTTGCTGCACTCTTCGGTGGAACCGCACCTTACATCTCGACCTACCTGATCGAGATAACCGGCAGCCCTCTTGCCCCCGGGATCTACCTGATCCTCACTGTCCTGCCGTCCCTCGTCGTCTCCTTCTTCGTATCCGAAACAGCCAACCGGGCGCTGCCTGATTGATCGAACCGACGTCCAGCAGAACTCGCAGCGGAGTAGCTACGCCGCGGGAACAACCGACGCCGGGCCCGGGAGCTTCGATGCTCCGGGGCCCGGCGCTATCGACAACAGCACTGTGAGCGAGCATCGATGACCTGTGAACCGCGCAGCGAAGCCATTCGCGTAGATATCAATGCGCTCGAGGAATTCCACCCGGCGAGGCACCCCGCCGAAGCGTTGACTGGCTGTCGAGTCATCGAACGCAGCGATGGGCGTGCTCGCGCGATCATGCCCGTACCGGAATTCCAGTCCGAGACTGCGACACTCGGATGGATGGGCACCGTTGCTGACGCCGCGGCAGCGCAGGCGTTCGCTACCCGTGTAGCCGATGGGCACGGGATCCGGACCATGAATCTTCGACTCGACAGACTTGGTCCCCTACCCCCTCCACAGTCGATGACGACTGCGGAGGGGTTCGCATCAGGTGTCGACGAACTCACCGGATTGAGTAGGGCGACACTGCTTGACGTAGAGGGACGCGCATTCGCCGAGTGCACCGCCAGATTCGCCGTGGTGCCCTCACAGGAGGCCACGATGCCGCCTCAGCCCCATCGACCCGCAATTGTTCACCCGACCACGCCGTCCGAGCTTGTCGGGGTTCAACGCGTGCAGTTCGATTCGTCCCGGGTCGATATCATCGCCCGCCCCCCGCTCGACGTCTGCAATCATTTCGGAATCGTCCACGGGGGACTGCACGCCGGCTTCGTCGACTTCGCGATGCGCAAGTTGCTCACGACCATGTCGCCGAGCCTGTACCGCATGCTCGACCTCTCACTTGTCTACCATCGTCCGGCAATGCTCGAACATGATCGAGGCCTTAGGCTTACGGCCTCGATAGACCGCCGTGGCCGGCGCATCACCACCGTCGACGCATCGATACTTTCGTCAAGCGGAACGCCCTTGACGATCGCTCGTGGCACCTTCCGCACGTGATCAAGGACTACCCCGGAATCGAATCAATTCCAGTGCGCCACACAGCCCGATCGACGATCGTATGAGATCGGAGACAACCATGCTTCGAGGCTTCTCAGGACAGGGTTCGTCCATGTTGTCGCACAGCTGCGCCTATGGATGAAGGGCTTCGCGCCGACGATCAGCGGTTGCACCGCCTGCTCATGGTCGCGGTGATCGGACAGTGGTCGCCGACTTCCTGGGTTTGATGTCATGCCGTGGTGACGGTACCTAGGTCCGGGTAGCGCAACGACGTCAGACATCGGCCGGGTCAACGTGATCGACTCGCGGTGAGCCGATCACGGCAGGTAACTACTCAGGGTCGGCACGTCGGCGAGGGTTCGCAGCAAGTCGTTCAGATGTGTGCACGACGCCGTCCCCGAAATCAACGACGGTATCGACCGCCGAGCATCGGATGCCGGCATGCCGATGATGTTCTGCACTGCCGCGGCCGCCATGGGGCACTCGAGATAGGGCAATACTCTCGGCGTCGCAATAGCCTCGACGATTTCGTCTGTGGCGAATTCGACTATCGCGTGCAAGTCGTATTCGTGAATCACAGTCTCTATCCCGGTCCCGTCGGTGTGGCTGTCGCGGAACGACGCCTCGACCCTCCATCCTCGGATATCCCTTATGACGTCGGTTCGTCGTAACCGGCGAACCGAGTGGTGGTCCAACGACGGAAGTCGATGCCATGCTGCTGCGTCGTGGTCTTCGGGTGCGGGGACGATGGGTCCGTGTGGAATCGGGATCGCTCCAGACCGAGCAAGCTCGAGATCGACCGTCCCGCCTTGGCGCCATCCCATGCACACACCGATGCGGTCGAGGTTGGGTTGCTCGCGAACTTGGGCGCCCGCCACTGCGGTGGAATAACCGGACACGATCAGGGCGACCGGAAGGTCGTCGAGGAGTTGGGAGGTGATCGATCCGGGTTGGGCTACATCGGCTTCAGCCACTGCTTTCCGGAATCCTCTACGCAGACTTGTTCCTACGAGTCTGCGGACTTCCGATGACGAGTGTGGTACCACTACCGAATCGACTATACCGTCAGGTTTCGTCATGGCGATCGTGAACGATGTTTCGGAGATCGTTTCATGGCCGTCGCGACCGGTGAGAAGATCCCTTCCCTCGCATGTGAACTGAACGTGATCGGGTGGGCCTTGTACATGGAGTACGTCGATGCTCGTGGTGCGCCGAATCGAGCCCTGAGCCCGCGGCGGTTGCGCTGCCCGCGGGTGCCCCTCAGTAGCAATTCCGTTGGGCAGCATCTTTACTCCTCGGTCAGGTAAGGCGTCGGACGGAGTCGACCGACTGACTGTTTACGTGGTCTCGATCGTGGACTCACAGGGACGGGTCGATGACGGCCTTGATGACAGTTCCGGTTCGGATCGCTTCCAGCGCTGCGCCTGCGTCGGCGATTGAAAAACGGTGGGTGACCAGACTTGACAACGGCACGGTGTCCTGGCACCGCGCAACTAGCTGCACGGTGCCGTAGTAGTGCTTGGGTTTAGGGAATGTTGCCCCGGTGATCTGGACGTTTTTTGTGGTGAGCAGTCGCGGCGACACGGGGATCTCTCCCATCGCGCCCCAGAGGCCGAGGACGATGTACCGGCCGTGTAGCCCCACGAGGTCGATACCTTCGGGGAAGGCACCGAGGAAGCCTGCCGCCTCGACGACTACATCGGGCCCGGACGGCCCGGTAAGGGCATAGATGTCGTTGAGGCGTTGCTCTGCTGACGACTCGGCAAGAGAAACTGTCGCTGTCGCTCCGAGGCTCCGTGCAGTCTCCAGGCGCTTTTCGCTCCCGTCGATGACGATGATCTCGCCGGCCCCCGACAATGACGCGACCAACACCGCCGACAGCCCCACCGGGCCTGCGCCCTGAACGACCACGGATTGGTTGTACCGCAACCCGCCTGCCTGCTCGAACCCGCGCAGCGCCGTTGGTAACGCGCAACCGAGCGCGGCCAAAGCCTCCGGTTCGACATGATCGGGTACACGAAAGAAGGCCATCCCGGGCGGCAGCCAAGCGAAGTCTGCGTAGCTGCCCCAGTTGGGTAGGTCGGCGTTCTCGAAGAACCGAGAATTCTCGCACGGAGTGTTGTCGAGGATCGTGCACGAATAACATCTGTGGCACAGGGCGATTGGCGCCCAGTACACCACATCACCCACTTCAACCGGTACGCCAGCGTAATCCGTCGTGATGTCGACGCCGAGTTTCTCGATCCTGCCGACGCCCTCATGGCCGAGGACGATCGGAAATGGCATTACGCCGGCATCGCCGGTAACGATGTGGGCGTCGCTCCCGCACACTCCACCGACCACAACGCGGACCAGCACCCCTGCTGGTGCGGGCTCGGGGACATTGACCTCCCAGGTCTCGACATTATTGGGGCCGACGAGGACAGCCGCGCGGGCGGTGGACATGATGGGCTCGCTTTCTCGAGGGGGAGAATCCAGTGGCAACGACCGGAACCTCCAGTCAACGCCAACTTCACGCACTAGTCAACATTGTAGTTGACCGGGTATGGACTGGCATGCACTGGTGCCGTCGGAGTAGGCGCAGCGTGACCGCGTTATCTGTGAGGGCGGAGTCGTAGTCGCGTTGCTGTCGACCTGCGGGGCATCGCGAAAAGGTCAGCCGTGAGATCGCCGCTTCGGTGACCAGGGCACCATGGGACCGCTACTGCGCCGGAACTGCTCAGTGGCGCAACAATTAGTGCGGAGACCGTGCGCGTGATGTGATCGAACCTCGCGACGATCGGCGACGGGAGGCCCGGTCATGCGTGCGTTTTGGCGGTAGCGAAGCCGCCGTATCGGCCTTGGAAGAAGATGAGGGGTGACTCGGGAGTGTCGAGTTCGAGGTGGTCCACGCGGCCGACGACGATGTGGTGATCGCCCGCATCGTGCACAGCGGCTAACAGAACCGCTTGGCAGCACGAATTTTCGGAAATGTGGACGACGACTTGTCCGGAAGGAAGGCAACGAGAGGCGGATCAAGCGAAACGGAGGTGAACGATCCCACCGCCATGCCGACGGGGCGGCCTTCATTGTCCGCCGCTGTCACCGCAACCACTCCTGTGGGGAAGTGGCCGAGGATGTCACGAAACTGTCGAGGATCGATCACGCGGTCATCATTCAAGGCCAACGAAGCCTTCGTGTTCATAGCGTGCTATCCAATCGTCTGTGAATGCAACATTGCTATCGAATCCACCTGGGTGTGATGCGCGTCGCTTCTCTGTAGCTTGCCTGCGCGGCCGGACTGTGTCAACCCTAATGTTGATGGAATCCACGTACGTGTAGATGGAGGCTGTGTGCATGCGTCCGGCATTGGTTGAATGCCTTTGGTGCAGTGTACGAACGGCGGCGAATGTGATTGCCGTGGCGCTCGCTCAACCGTCTCGCTGTCGATCACCCGAGTGCTCCGGCCGGTGCCGTCGAATCGGCTATCGTGCTTGCCTATCCGTTGGACCGGACGGTCGGTTCGCTTGGGGAGGTGGGCCGTGTTCATGGTGGAGCGCAGCGATACGCACAACTCGGGAAACCGGTGCTCGCGATTTCCCGAGTTGTGCGATCATGAAATCGGTTTTGCGACCGAGGCTGCCCTCATCCTCCAGGCCCGTTCGATCCCGTGGTCAGGGTGGGCTGAGCAGTTGTCAGCTGACGGCCACGGTTTCGTGAGTGCCCTCGACTGGGATGTGCGGAATAACTTCCGTCGCGAAGAGGCGGAGAGACTCTACCCAGGGTGCGGGGTCGTCCAAGGCATCGTGGGTGTTGACGGCAATCTGGCCGTATCTGAATCCTGCCAGGTCGAACGTCTTCTCGATCTTGGCGATAACCGTTTCGGGGCTTCCGCAGAGCCAGACGTTGTCGGCGAGGTAGTCCAGGTCGACATCGTCGATATCGATTTTGTGGTCGGCGTCGTCGATGAATCCCTGCAGGATCCGGTACTTCTGGTACACCGGCATCAAGTACTTCTTCCAGGCATACCCGATCGCACCGTTCTTCGCCTTCTCCTTCGCCTCTTCGTCTGTCCTGGCGACGAACACGTCGCGTGCGATCTTGAACTTGGATCCCTGTGCAGTCGCACCGACGGATTGGCACGCTTCCGAGTACGTCTTCCACTGAGACCTCAGCAGCTCCGACCCGCCATAGAAGGAAATAGGAGTCCAGCCGCGTTCGCCGGCGAGTCGGTGTGACGGCGAGTTCTTGCTCAGTCCCGTCACTGCGATCTCGAGGCCATCTGCACCACCATGAGGGGAATGGTCGGCAGTCAGGTGATACTCCTCGCCTTCCCTGGTCTTGAAGGAGCCGTGCGATGCGACGCTGCCGGGATCGATCTGGGCGTCGAGCCGCGATGCCTTGTAGTACTTGCCTTCGAAGTCGAACGGTTCCTGACGCCAGACCTTGTCCATCACCTCGAGCCCTTCCATCAGTCGCGGATGGGCTTCGGAGAGGTCGCCTGGCTGGCCGCGAAGGACGGCCTCATTCTCCCACGAGCCGGCGCCGACGCCGAGGAAGTAGCGGTCTTCGAGCAGCTGCGAGGTATAGCCGACCTGTACGGCGAGCGTGGACGGATTGTGTAGCGGCACGATGTGCGCCATGGGGGCGAAACGCATCCGCTCGGTGATCTGCGCAGCAGCGACGATCAGAAGTTCAGGATTGGGAATGTTCTCCCACGCCTGCATGCCGTGCTCGCCGACCATGAAGTCGCGGTAGCCGAACTTGTCGGCTGCAGAAGCAAGCAACAGTGAGTAATCGAACGTCTCCTTGTCCTTGCGTCCCGGGCGCATGTAGGGGGTGTGAAAGATTCCGCATTCCATGTTTGTTCTCCTAGTATTTCGTCATCATGAGTGAGCATTTGTAGGGTCGTATCGACAGCTCCGTGCTGTCTCGTCGGATTACATTCGGACGGCGCCTCCAACGGCAGATATGGTCCTCTTCGATTGAGCGAGCGTCAGCCTCGGCGGCCACGCTGATTCAGGTCATGCCGTCTGAAAGTGTGTTGCACCGATTTGGCCCAACAACTCGTCGTATGCGGCACAACCGAGTTCAATTTGCGCACCAGTTGCATCGATCACACTGTCAGGTACGGCCACGGGGTTGCTGATGCTTCCGTTGAGATGCAACGTCAGGGGGCGCTCCACTGCGGGGAAGTTTCTCAGGAAGGGGGAGCGGTAGCCGCAGTCTCGCACGATCTCGGCCAGATCCGCGCGGATGTCTGCGGTGCTCGCTCGGCCGTCGTTGCGCCTCGCCACAATCACTGTGCCGTAGCCATTTTCGGCGACGGCCGCCAGTGAGGCTGTGGCAACTCCTGTCGACAAGTGGGGTGCCGGATCAACCTCTTGCTCGAAACACACCAGGGGAGTGGTGCCCGAAGGTGAAGAATCGATTGAGTACGCCACATACTCGACGCCGGACACATCGCTGCGATAGCCGACACAGTGAATGTGCCCGTAGTCAGAATTCCGTACGACTGCGAACTGGGTCCGCACGTGTGACTCCATTGTGCGCCGGTATGCGACTACGTCCTCGAGCGAGACAACAGCGACATCATGCGCGTCGGCGAAACGCTCGGCCTCGGCAGTCTCGGCGATCAAGGTCTGATCATCCTCGGAGACGAGTGCGGTAAATGCGCCGGCTCGGCGAAGTCCTGCCACAGTTGCAAGGTCGACGGCTGCTTCTGCCGGACCTCGACGGTCGAGCACACCCCCAGGTGCTGTTCGGGCAGGAAGGACATGTCCTGGTCTGGTGAAATCGCCGACCGCGCTGGAGCTGTCGGCCAGCATCCGGAGGGTGCGTGCTCTGTCGGCTGCAGAAATGCCGGTACCGGATCCAGTGGCGTCGATGCTCACGGTGTATTCGGTGTTTGCACGATTCCTGTCCGCGCCGATCATGGGGGCGAGTTCGAGGCGGTCGCACTCGCTGCCGGGCAGCGCTGCGCACACGAGGCCAGAACCGTATCGCACAAGGAACGAGACGGATTCCACCGTCGACTTCTCGGCCGCAATCAGAATGTGCGCGTCGTCGGCAGGGTCCGCGCCCGTCAAGACCACTGGCCGTCCCGCGTAAAGCTCGGACATTGCCCGCTGAACACGGGTGGTCGGATCATCCATCTGTGGCCTCGATTCTTGCGATGGCATGTGCACTGTGACGAGCGTCGCAAAGATTCTGCGATGTGTCAACATCAACGTAGACATTGAACTTGGTTTACCTGCTGGAGTTGGGGTTTGCCTGTAGGCAATCGCTACTTTTCAGGCACTGCGCTTGGTATCGAATGGAGCAACGCCGTCGTATCCCGAAGGCCGCAATGGGTCCGAGATGCATTGGCGAGCAATATAGTTGACCAGGTATCTACCCTACCGTCGAGCGGGTGCGACTAGCCCGGATGTCGACCACGGCTGCGTCTAGCGTGGGGGGCACGCACGAGCGTGTCTCGAGGATGGTCGATACGGAAAGGGTAGCCGCGAACCGTGAGACATGCTGTGTATAAACCGATTCTGCGCTCGCAGACTCGGATGCGCCGCACTCGTGACCGTCGCCCGTGATATATCCATCTCGGATGGAAGGGAATTCGAAGTTTCGGCTGAGTCCTGAGGTGGGATCCATTTTGGGCGAATCCGGCTCGATCCCATCTCGAAGGGTCGATGATTTCGGGAAAGAGTCGCCGAAAGTCGCGGCAGCACAGCGGTATTGGCTATTGAAATTTTGGGCGTGGATCACACCATCGAAATTGCAGGGGCTGCAAGCTGTTTCGACACGATCGACTGCGAAGTGGTGCGCACGGTTCGTGTGAGCAACCTGATCTATGCCGAAGCGCGTTGGCGTCACGAATCGAGTTGCTGCATCTTCCTTGCGGCATCCGCAACGCAGTTGCGAGCCTGCTTGGTGGCATCGACGCATCGACTACGCGTTGGACGCCCGCCAACCTGTTCCTACCGGCGACGAGCGCGGCGCGCGTGGCCCTGCGGGTGCATCATTCTTCAGCTTTGCTGGCGCGTTCGACTCCTTTCGCCGGGCGCCCGGGTCCTGCCCACGCGCGCAGATGGTCTTGCTGACGGCATTAACGGTACCAGGTTCCGAAAAGATTTGGTGACCCAACTCTCAACCGATCCCTGAATGCCGGTCGGTATGCTCGATTGACCATGACGAACCGCGGTAGTGCACGAGGGCGTCCCCGTCGAAGTTCGCGACTCGAGATCGAGCAGCGCGCAATCGGGTTGTTTCTGCGGGACGGCTACTCGAGTACCAGCATCGAGGCGATTGCAGTCGCTTGCGGCATCAGCAAGACGACCTACTTTCGTTACTACAAGTCCAAGTCTGAGCTGGTCTGGTGGGTCTTCGACGAATACATCCGAGCGACGGAGGATGCCTTGAACTCGGCAGACCTCCAGCTTCCGGTGATGGCAGCGATCCGCCAGGCCGTGATGGAAGCCACCGGCGGGGTAGCTGATGACGAGGGCACCTGGATGAAGCGGTTCGAGCTGCTCGACACCACGCCGGAGCTGAGAGATGGCGAAGCTGCCCACTGGCAAGCCTGGGGTGAGGCCATCAGTCGCTATGTGGCCGCGAGAACAGGGTCGCGTGCGACCGACGTCGTACCCGCTGCTGTCGGCGGCGCTTTGCAAGCGGCATATCTCGCCGGCTTCCGGGAGAGCTCGGCAACTGGCGAGTCGTCCACACAAACACTGGCGCGGCTCGATGCGACGTTTGCGCTGATCAGCCAGCCTCTGCAGGCCTGGATCAACCTCGAGCAAGCCGAGCCGGCACAAATGTGCAGGCATCCCCTTGTGGGATCCACTACTGGACCGCGGGAGATCGAGTCCTCGGGCGGGGTCGGCCCTCGCCTTCGTTCACAGGATCAACACACTAGTTGACCGCCGGTATGTGCTGATACGAAGATCTCGGTGCAGGCGACGCATCGCGTGATCCACCTGGTTGCGTGTCACGCGGTGGACTGGCGGGCAGATGGCGTTGCGTTGTCGTGCGGCGCAGAATTTCGACGCTGGAGTCTCGAACCGCCGCACCTATCGAGAGTTCAGTTGGTCCATGATTTGTGCGACGTGGTGGGCGCTCATCGGGGCCGCGTCGAGAGCGTCCGCGCCGGGCCGCAGTCCCGCGATCATGATCGCCATGGTCCGGCGCCACCCGGTGTCGGTGACGCCGCGGGTTGTCGCGACGACGCCGCGCACGGACCAGAAGATGAGGTCCAGGTCGGCGTCGGCGGCATCCTCGCGGATGCGGCCGTGTTGCTTGGCTCGCGTCAGGAGTTCGAACAGGATCCGTCGGTATTCGTCCCGCAGAATCGTGGTCTCGTCGTCGTTCCACATACGGGACAAACATCCGCGGTTCGATGCCAGGATTGCGCCGGTACCGTACAGAACCTGCTCCAGACCCTTGCCCTCCGGTGCGGACAGAGCCTCGTCGGCCAGGGCCACGAAGTCCTCGAGCACCTGTCGGACGAGCTCACTGATCAGTGCATCCTTGGTGGGGAACCGGCGGTAGAGGGTGCCGATTCCGACGCCGGCGACCCGGGCGATCTCGTCGACGCCCACATCCAGGCCGCGCTCGCTGAACACGGTCGCTGCCGCGTCGAGTAGCCGCTGCCGATTCTCTGCGGCGTCGCGGCGCAGCGCCTTTTCGCTTCCCCGAACCCTCACGTCGGACTTCATTCGGATTCGTCGCCCACCAGAGTGCCTCCCGCGACCATCGCGAGTTCCGGGTGCCGCAGTGCGGCCGACTCCTCGAGACGCGTGGTCTTGTCCCGCTTCATCGCCGGGATGAACATGGCCGCAACGACGCCGAGGCTCACAGCTATACCCAGCATGACGAATCCGTTGGTGTAGCCGGATTCCGGCGGAACCCCCGACGAGGACGCGCCGGCGGTGACGACGGTGGTCATGAGTGCAGCGCCCAGTGCTCCGCCTATTGTGCGGATGTTGGCGTTCATACCGCTCGCGACACCGGTCTGTTCCGCCGGGACCGCTGCGACGACGACATTCGACATCGCCGAGAAGGCCAGGCCGAAACCGACGCCGACCAACGATGTAGCGACATAGATGTCCACCTCGGTCTCGTGCAGAAATGCCACGACGAGGTAGCCGATCGCACTGACGATCGACCCCGCGATCAGGAGGTTTCGTGAGCCCAATCGAGTTGCCAGGCGGCCGGAGGCGAGTCCGAGCAGGAACATTCCCACGCTCAGGGGGAGCAGCATCAGACCCGACTCGGTGACCGAAGCGCCGAAGCCGTATCCGGCGGACGTGGGTGTCTGCAGAAGCTGTGGCAGGAAGCCGAACGCCGCGTACATGCCGACGCCCATCAGCAGCGCCACTAGATTGGCGGCCCAGACGCTGCGGATCCGCATCATCGTCATGTCGATGAGCGGGTTGACGGATTTCGATTCGGCTGCCACCCAGGTCACCACGATGACCGCGGCGGCTGCCAGCAGTCCGACGACGATCGGTGAGCCCCAACCCCGCGTGGGCGCCTGACTCACACCGAGCAGTAGCGCGACCAGCCACCCGGACAGCAGCAGCGCGGTGAGCCAGTTGATCTTCCCGGCGGTGCGAACTGGGGACTCGGGGACCAGGATCTGCGCGGCCACCCCCGCGAGGACGACCATGATCAGCGGAATCCAGAACAGCCAGTGGTAACTGAGCACGGTCACGATGGGACCGGCGAGGACGATGCCGAGACCTGCGCCGACAGCGGTGAGTGCGGCGATGATGCCGACTGCTCCCGCCACCTTCTCCTCGGGGAACTCGTCGCGGATGATGCCGAACGCCAAGGGCAGCACACCGCCACCGATGCCCTGGATCACCCGAGCCGCGATCATCACCGGCAGAGACGTGGCGAGGGCGGCGAGCAGGGACCCCACCGCCAGCGCGGTGAGTGCGATGACGAACACGCGCTTCTTGCCGTGCATGTCGCCGAGGCGTCCCATGACCGGGGTGAAAATCGACGCCGACAACAGGTAGGCGGTCAACACCCACGTCACATTTGCCTGTGTCGTGCCCAGCGCCGACTCGAGGGTCGGCAGCACCGGCATCACCAGTGACTGCAAAAGGGCATAGGCGGCGACGCCAACGGTAAGGACTGCAAACGTCAGCTGATAGTGCGCCCGCCGGGTAGCGGTTTCCATAAGGTTCTCCCCAAGGCTAAGCGGAGCGATCGCTCCGCATTCGGGGAATCTATCACGAAACGAAGGCTGGTCCGGATCGAGATCAGGCAGTGGTCAGGCCACCGAATCCGTCGGGAGACCGTCTGATCGGTCGGATGCCTCGCAATTCGGTGCTGCCTCGAATACCTGTGTGCTGAAATCCTGCAGGCACTACAGGCTGTGTGCTGACGTTTCCTCCACGCGCGGAGGACGTCGTTGCAGAGGGTGGTCTCGAGGGCACGTAGGTGCTCCAGGTCTGATGGAGTGCATCGTGGTGAGATCACAGACGCGCAGGGGCTGCCGTACCCAGTCGAGCTCGGGGCAGCCGGTGGAAACATCAGTTCGGGCGGAGCGTCGTCGGCGGGGAGGGTGTGGTGCCGGCGCGCGGGTCGGTACGGGAGCGGCTGGGACGGTAGAGTGCCCACTCCGGTCCTCTCGGACCGTCGTGGCCTGTGCGGGCTGGGGTTTGGGGGCGCGATCCGTCGGTCGGGGTCACCGCCCGCATGAGGTGCAACAGGTACGGGGGTGAATTATGTTCACCTCGTGGTGCGCCATGGTGGAAATGCTCAACTCGATGACGTTGGTGAGGAAACTCGATGGATCCCGTAGTCACACAGTCCGAATTCCGCGGTGCCGGTGTCACCCTTGCCGCCGACCGGTGGGATCCACCATCGCAGGTTGCCGGCGGAAAGGGCTTGGTCCTGCTACTGCACGGCGGCGGGCAGACCCGACATTCCTGGCGGAACACCGGACGCAGCCTCGCGGCGGACGGCTGGTCCACGATCGCGGTGGACGCGCGCGGGCACGGAGACAGCCAATGGGCACCGGATGGGGACTACAGCATCGATGCGCTGGTCGCCGACCTGACCTCGGTCATCACAGGGCTGGGGGAGAAGCCGGTCTTGGTCGGTGCCTCGATGGGCGGTATGACATCCTTGATCGGGCAAGGGGAGAACCCGGACCTCGCTCGCGGTCTGGTCTTGGTCGATATCGCACCGAAGGTCGAAACGAGTGGCACCGCGGAAATCATGGCCTTCATGCGCAGTGGCCTCGAGGGTTTCGCGAGCCTCGACGACGCGGCGGCGGCAATCGCGGCGTATACCCCGAACCGGGATCGCAAGCCCAACCCGGTTGGGTTGCGCAAGAACCTGCGTCTGCGTGATGGCCGCTGGTTCTGGCATTGGGATCCGGCGTTCCTTCGCGTCGGCGACGAACCCACTCGTCAAGCGGACTCGATCGTGCGATACGAACGTGCCCGGGACGCCGCCGCCGCGATCACCGTTCCTACGATGCTCGTTCGTGGCGAGCAATCGAATGTGGTCAGCGAGGAAGGTGCCAAGGAGTTGCTCGAGCTGATCCCGACCGCCACGCTGATCGACGTGTCCGGGGCCGGGCATATGGTTGCCGGCGACGACAATGACGTCTTCAGTGGCGGGTTGAAGGGGTTTCTCGACGAAGACGTTGTCGCATCGCGTCATTGAAAACACGCTTCGGAAAGCAGAAATGTCGGAATCCTGGCCGCCGCGCTCGACCAGGTTCTCGATGATCTCAACATTCTCGAACGATCACCGTGGGATCCGACATGATTGCCGGCCGTGCAGCGCCCGAGGTGTGCTTGCCGAGATGGAGTCATCTCCTGCAGCGGTGGTGCCACGGTGGTGCGAATCGATTCGAACGTCGACCGAGAATGTCGCGGCCACGTTAGCGGCTTACGGCTGCGCCAGCATGGGGAACAAGGCGATCGAAGAGACGGTGATCCCGGCGACGCCGGAAACGATACCCAGTAGGGCCCTCAAAGATGCCGCCTCGTCGTCGGCCACTGCGGACCGCGACGTGGCGACGGCACCGCAGACCACCGCGGCCACACCCAGAATGAAGCCCAGTCCGACCACCCAGAACGACGCAACGGACAGCGCCCCCACGGCGATCGACACGGCGGGCAACCACGAATGATGCTGCTTCCGTAGCTCGTTACCGTCGACGGAGAAATGTACGCGGTTGTCGGCGCAGGAGCTGTGGGGGACGGCGGCGCTCATGATCCTCCTTCATACGTTGATGAATCCGTTCGCGGGCACGTGTCGGCGTCACACACCGGAAGCGTCTTCGTGACTGTCCGGTCCAAGAACGTGGCCAGCGGCGTCCTGGCGCGCAAGTGGTCGAGGGTCGTGACTCGGTCAAGGGTCTCCAGCTTGTGACGCCGACGCTATGAGAATTCAGCGCTCATGCCTGGTGGCGTTGACGACGCACTGTGCCCGGTTCGTGCGCAGCCTTCGCCACCTGATCGTTCACCCGCAACGGCGTTTGTGGCTTCTTCGAGCAGCACGTAACCCCCGAAACCGATTCCGGTCAGCGTGAGCATTGCTGCATAGAGCTTGTCGAGCACGGGGCATCGTCTCCTTGATTTCGATTTGGGCTACCTGAACTGCTCAGATCCCGAAAACGGGCACTTCGATCCGGTTCATACGACTCGTAACGGGGTGGGTGATGCCGCCGCAATGACCAGGACCGAGAGTCGATGGTCAGGAGGCAGTGAGGCCGCCGTCGATGACGTGCTCCATGCCGGAGATGTATGACGAGTCGTCGCAGGCAAGGAACAGGACCAATTTCGAAACCTCGTCGGGTTCGGCCATCCGGCGGATCGGGACCGCGTCCGCGATGCCGCCGCCATTCTCGTCGGTGGCAGCCTCCATCATTGGAGTCTTGATGTAACCCGGGTGGACTGAGTTGACCCGGATATTGTCGGGGCCGAATTGCACGGCCACCTGCTTCGTCATGCCACGGGAGGCGAACTTGCTGCCCACGTAGGCAAGGTTCGGCGCTCCGACGATGGACACCATTCCCGCCGTCGACGAGATATTGACAATGGTGCCGCCCCCTGCCTTCTTCATCGAAGGGATAGTGGCTTTCATGCCGTAGAACTGCGAATGCTGGTTTATAGCGACAACTTTGAGATACTCGTCCTCGCTGATCTCGACGACATCCTTGATCGGCCCGAGGATTCCTGCGTTGTTGACCAGGACGGTGACGGGCCCGAAGGCCTTCTCGGTCTGGCCGACGACGTCGGCCCAGTCGCTGAGTGACGCGACGTCGTGTTTGAGGAAGAGTGCGTTGGCGCCGAGCTCGTCGGCAAGTTGTTTGCCTTCCACTTCGTTGACATCGGTCAACGCGACCTTCGCGCCCTCTTCGATGAACTTTCTCGCGTGGGCAGCACCCATGCCCTGTGCTGCCCCGGTGATGATGGCGACTTTGCCGTCCAGTTTTCCCATGATCGTCGTATTCCTTCGTGTGGAAGTTCTCCTCGCCGCTCCGGAGCGCGCCGGCGGTGGCTTCGGAGGGCATTGTGTTGGCTCGCTCACATTAGTGGGATTGAGTACCACAATGCAATGATCCGGCGGAACTTCCTGCGTGCAGGTGGTTACAGTGGGGGAATGCAGACGCCTCCCCGCCGGAGCCCAGGAAGACCGTTCGCGGCTAGTCGCGATGCGGTTGAGCGCGCCGCTCTCACTCTGATGCTGCGCGATGGCTATGAACAGGTCAGCG
Organism: Rhodococcus sp. USK10; assembly: GCF_019378875.1. Lineage (NCBI taxonomy): Bacteria > Bacillati > Actinomycetota > Actinomycetes > Mycobacteriales > Nocardiaceae > Rhodococcus > Rhodococcus sp. USK10. The sequence goes on along the minus strand of NZ_CP076048.1, from coordinate 3,359,353 downwards.
TCGACGACATCGCACGAGAGGCGGGAATTGGACGGACTACATTCTTCCGCTACTTCAAGTCGAAGCCCGGCGTCGTGTGGTCTGCGTTCGACGACACAATCTCATGGCTGGCTCAGAATCTCACAGAGAAGAAGGAGCATCCAGGCATCCTTGATGCCGTTCGCGAAAGCATCGTCCTCTCCACTCGCTCTGCTATATACAACAGCGACGTGTGGCTGGAGCGTTTCAGGCTGCTCGACAGCAGCGCCGAACTCCGTGCCGACGCATACGATCATTGGGAACGATGGGCCTCCACGGTCGCGACCTTCGTTGCTACCCGCACCGGGCTTTCTCCGCAGGACGCCATCCCCATGGCAATCGCTGGCGCTGCCCGGGGCATGTTTCTCTCCGAACTCCGAAACTGGCTCAACACGGACGACGATCGCGAAGACATCCTCAACCGACTCGACCACAACTTGAGAACCGTTTTCACTGCGTTCAGTGGGCTGTTGGCTGAGCCCTGACGGGGAACTGCTCAGCGGCCGGACCGAAACCCCGTAATCGTTGCTGACCTGCATCAGCGAGGTGATGTCCTGTCTGCCGCGAACCTCACCGTCAGTCGGGGATTGCCCGGTCAACGATCCGTGTCGGGCCATTAGCCGTCCAGCTGTTTCGTGTGCTCATCATCTTCGGAAGCCCGGCCAGCACTCAGCGTTGCCGGCCCATTGATGGTGCCGGAGCGAAAGCTCTCGCAGCGCCACAGGATCGGCACCGCTTCAGCGAATCCCGTTTCTGTCCACGGTGTCTGGCCGACCCGGACTGCATCTGGCAGATGGAATGGGCATACCCGCTGCTTCCGATATGCCTCCGACACCGCCTGCGGTTGCAGACCCGATGTCCCGGCTGCGGACAGGTGCCCTTTTCCGACACCACGTGGCTGGCCAGCCACGGCCAGCCATGGCACTGCCCTCAACGGGGTCCCCGCGGCACCGACGACCGCAGGGTGCGCCCGTTCTGCCGGCACGACCTCCGCGACGCCGCCACAATCGATGCCAACGAAACGGGCGTTCCCCTGAGTGAGGACATCGTGAACACGTTGTGAGGACCCAGAGGAAGAGATGTCACTGATGGCGATGAAGCCGTACTCGGCGGCGCAATACACATATTCTCGCGTGGATCGCGAACTGGAACGACGACCCCCCTACGTCTGGGCCTGGACCGCCGAAAAGATACTCGACTTTATCGACCATTACTGCTCACGAATCAATCGTCTGGTCGGACTGAGCCAGCTCCCAAGGGACAAGTTCTCGTGGCAACTCATCGTCGCCGAACGTCCGTCCTACTCGTTTGCGCACAGCAAGCACCAGAGATCGGTCGACGATGCGGACGGACGGAAGCGCCTGCTCCATTGCAATCTCGAGCCCTTCCACCTCGTTGATCGAAGGAAGCCACACCAGGACGAGCACGTTCGCCGGGCCGGCGACAGATAAAATCGCTCTCACCGTGCGGAGTGTTCGGAGTCGCGCTCCTACTTCGCGCAATTTTGCTGCCGGAACACGAAGAAAATACCAGGCACTGACCGGCCATCCGGATTCTTGGCTTAGCACGTCGGTTCGCAGTTCGATTAACCCGGACATCAGCGTGGAATGTAAATACTCACGTGCCCGTCTCTGAGGAATCCCGAGACGTTTTCCGATCAATGTGCTCGTGGCGCGGCCGTCGTGACAGAGAATCTCGATCACGGCACGATAGTCACTGTCACTCATCGATGCGCGATCTTCCATCTGGCGATCGGCAACTCGCTGAGCGTCCTCGATAGCCGCGACTTGCTCCTCCAGCAACGCGTTCACGCGCCATTGAACCGCACCGGCAATCGTCGTCACAACGGGATTGGTACGAACCGAACGGACCCCGGACATCTCACCGAGTTGCGAGATGAGGTAACGATTCAGATTGGCCGCAGTCGTGCAACCGATGGTCAGTATCAGGCCTCGGCCGCCCGAAACGACGTCGATGGACATGCATGATCGATCCCGCGACAAATTCGCCACGACTTTGTTGACGGAACCCGGGACACATTCGACCTCAACGATCGCACCGTGCCGAAACGAACGTGGCTCCGGTTGGCATGTAGTCCACGCTAACCCGCGATCACCGATGGACGACCATCGCCGTGCGAGCGTTACCGGGTCTACATCGAGAATTGGTCCAAGTCGCGACCACGGAGCGCGTGGCCACACCTGGAGCGCATGCACTAACTGCAAGTCTTTGCGAGCAAGAACCATAATCTGCGTCCGATCACCATTGTGAGACTAGAAGCTGCATTTCGTTGCGCCTCCGCCTCCGGAATCCGATAGTAGGCGAACCCGTTCGATTCGCAAGTGCCGACGGGCAGATTCGCGATCTCCGTCAGCGACGATCTCACACATGGAGGACACATGGCAGCAACGTTCAATGGGGGACACGCACAGAGCGCAGTCCAATCCAACCTCGACAACATCGACAAGTACGAAGCCCACATCGCGGCCTTGATAACCGACCGCCGCGACGAAGCACTCGGCGAAGCACAGAACCTCGACGCGCTAGCGGAGCGCGGTGAGTGGCCGGGACCTCTCTATGGAATGACGTTGACCGTCAAGGATAATTTCGATGTTGCCGGCACGCCAACTACCAACGGAACTTCCTTCGCCTACGCGCGGGAGGCTGAGGACGACTGTTTCCTCGTCGAACGTGTCAAGAACGCCGGCGCAGTTATCGTGGCCAAGGCCAACCAATCGGAGTACTGCCTCACGGTCACCAACCAAAACGTGCACCATGGGACGTGCCGAAATCCGTGGAACCTGGACAGGATTTCCGGAGGGTCAAGCGGCGGGTCCGCGGCCAGCGTTGCAGCCGGATTCGCAACAGCATCGATCGGCAGCGACTCAGGAGGGTCGATTCGCATCCCCGCCAGCCTCAATGGTTTGGTTGGTCTCCGGCCATCAGCAGGTCGCCTCTCCAACCGCCGCGCTGATATGACAAGAGTTGCCACATTCACGGCCGGTGGCCCAATTGCTCACCGGGCAACCGACATCGCGCGCTTGTTTCACGTGATGGATGCGTACGACAGGTCGGATGTTACATCGGTTGACCTGCCACGAGATGGATCCCCGGTCTTCTCGCGCGAGGGGATCAAAGGGTTACGCATTGGAGTTCCGACCAACTTCTGGATGGAAGACATTGACAACGAAATCCTCACGGCAGTTCGAACCGGTATCGATACGCTGGTCGCGCTGGGAGGCAACGTCGTTGAGATCCAGGTGCCCGGATCCGAGAGCTGTCAAGCCCAGATGACCCCGATGATCACAGCAAACTTCCACGCTCTGTACGGCGACTATCTCACGCGAGAGCAGTCAGCGACCGACCCAGAGGTGGTCTCGTATCTGGAAACGGGGGCATCGGTGTCTGCGAGCGAGTACGCAGAATCTGCCATGTTCCGCCAGCAGTGGTGCCGAACGCTCGACAACGTATTCCAAGACGTAGATGTACTTGTATCACCGACGGTACCGGCACCGACTCCTCCGATTGGATGGAAACCGGACTACTCCGAGATGAGCGACTTCGTCAGACTCACCTATCCCCAAGCGTTTGCAGGCGTGCCGGCGATCTCGATTCCTTGCGGATTCCGTTCGGACGGAATGCCTATCGGACTACAGCTCGCAGGCGCGTATTGGAGGGATTCCCTACTCATCCGGACGGCCATAGCGTTTCAGGAGGCCACCGACTTTCACACTGCTCGTCCGCATATCGTACCAAGGCTCGAGGTAGCACCAACCGCTTAAACGGCGGCATTCGAGCCACCATCGTCCTCATTCCTGGGGCGGCGAGTCTCGTGTCAGTTTCGAGACAGCCGCCCCCCGAGGGCCACTCGTGCTACCCGTCGGTTACCACGATTCCATTAGGCAGACCGGATTGTCCGGTCTTCCGCTCTCCTCGAGAGGCTTAAAGAAATGCTTGCGCTTGGAGAATCCACGAACATTATGGCCGTCGCCAATTCCCCCGTGCTCTGGGCGGCCGTCGCCGGCATCTTCGCCGTCATCATCGTGCAGTCGGCGATCTACATTACCGCGGTCCGAAAGGTCGCGCCGGCCGCCGACCTCTCGCGCGAGGACATGAAGGTGTCCTTCCGCTCCGGTGCAGTGTCCGCTGTCGGACCGTCGATTGCGGTATGCCTTGTAGCGATCGCTCTGCTCGCCCTGTTCGGCACCCCTGCCGTGCTTGCCCGGATCGGCTTAATCGGCTCGGCCGCTTATGACGTGTCCGCAGCCAGTATCGCCGCCGACTCCATGGGCGCGAAACTCGGCGATGACACCTACACGCAGAACGTGTTTGTCGTTGCCTTCTTCGCGATGACCATCGGTGGCGTTATGTGGATGCTGTCTGCGCTGATTCTCACCCCGTTACTCAAGCGTGGCGACGCGAAGGTCCGCACGGTCAATCCTGCGTTGATGACTGTCGTACCCTCGGCTGCCCTGCTGGGCGCGTTCGCGTCCCTCGGTTTCGGGGAACTGACGAAGTCGATCTTCCACGTCGTCGCGTTCGCCGCGTCCGCCGTGACGATGACTGTGTTCCTGTTCCTGGCCAAGCAGTTCGGCAAGAACTGGATGCGTGAATGGGCACTCGGAGTCGCGATACTCGTCGCTCTCACGGTCACTTACTTCACCACTACCTCCTGAGCACGAATACCTCGAAAGGCGTCTCTCGATGACTACCGACGATATGTTGGCTCCTGCCACCGGAGCAGCCGCACTCGCCGAGTTCGACCGCACCACCTCCCGCTGGGGCAGGCTCACCATGCTGGCAGGACTGTCACTCTCGCTCGGCGCTCCTCTCTACCTTGTGTTCTCGGGGACTGTGGACGTCACTACAGTTCAATTATGGACAGCGTTCGCGGCAGTGGCGGGGACGTTCTTCATCATCTGGATAGTCGAACCACTGACCTATTTCCCGATCCTTGGTCCCGCCGCGATGTATCAGGCATTCATGATCGGCAATATCGCGAACAAGTTGCTGCCCGCGGCGCTGATTGCACAGGCAAATATCGGCGCGAAACCGGGGACGAAGCGCGCCGAACTGGCTGCGGTGCTGGCGATCTGCGGCGCTGCGATGGTGCATCTGATCTCGCTTGCCATCTTTGTCGGCTTGCTCGGTACATGGCTGATCAGCGTGATCCCTGCAGACATCGTCGCCGTCACGCGCTCCTACATCCTCCCGTCCGTGCTCGGCGCAGTCCTCGTGCAGGCGATCGTGTCGATGAAACGGCCTCGTGCCACCGTCATCGCACTGTTGGTCGCCTCGGCGATTACCCTCGTCGTTGTTCCGGCGATGCCTGAACTTGCACTTGCGTCGACCGCGATCGTCGTCATCGTCACTGGAGTGCTGTCGTGGTTCCTCCGCAACAAGAACCGCAAGGCTCCCTCCGAGCTCGCGATGATTGAGTGAAATTGGATAGCGCGGCGTACTTCCGACTTGTACGACCTGACTTAGGGCATTACTGGCAAGTAGGTTCTGCTGCAGCGCCTTGACCTGCGGTGTCGGCTTCCGGTAGGGCTGAAATGGGGCACTAAGTGGGCTGATTCATAACTTCGTCGGGGGATGTTGCCGGGCGGTCGGGTCGTCAAGGTACACGCCACAGACGCAGTCGAATGCGTCCTCTGGACAGCCGGCGAAGTTTCCGTTGGGCAGGACCGAGTCCTGGTACTTGCCGGTGCTGCCGAACCTCGATGTCCGCGCGGACCGCTATCGCGGCAGCAGATGCGGCCCGGTTCCTCGCCGCGGTGCGGGGACATGACGTCGACGACGCGCTGCAACAGGTGGGGGCCGGCATACCAATGGCACTGAAGCAGCGACGGGAGCAGGCCGAACCGGTGGCGACGTCGACGTGCACACCGGACAGGTGTACGACGCCAGCATTTGCTGATCCAATGATGGTCGGCGGGGACGCCACCGTCGACGCGGAGGCCGAGCCCGACCGTTGGCTCCGGTTCGACCGGACAGGCTCGCGGGAAGGCTGGCGTGACATGGCGGCCTTCGCCGAGCGGCATCATGATGCGGATCGGCTGGGGCGGACGACCAGGGCAAGTGCGCGTTCAGCCGATTCCGCGACCTCGTCCACCAGGAGAACTTCGCCGACCAGTGGTACGCCTTCGCCACCGACCGCCAACTGGGTCGTGCCCGCGAGTTCCTCGCCGACAAGGGCATCCGCGTGGGCTGACGGGCACCCCACGCCGTGCCACCTGTGTCTGTACCCCTCCCGCTCATAGCGATTGCTAGCGAGCCAGGCGAGCAGCGGACCTGAGTTGACCACCACGAATGGCCCTCCGGTCGAGTTCGCGATGGATCTGTTCTACCTCGACGGGGTGCGCGTTCGGCAGGCGGTCAGCGCGACCGCCGCGGCCTGGCGTAATCCACCCGTGACCCCGGATGATGTGTGTCATCGCCTTGCGGCGGGGCTTCTTGTTTATTGTTTAGGCGTCCGCGCTCCGCCGCCGAGCGAACGGTCGGGCTGGATTGTTCGTCGCGCGTCGGTTCGTACTGCCGGCCTGATCGCCGGCGCCAGGCACCGGGCAGCTGGATGCCTTGGTCCGGCGCGCCGAACGGCCGCGGCGGGGGATAACCGATCATGCTCGGGCCGGTCTGTTGTAGCTGGTTACGACGTGTCGGAGGCGGACTCGTCGATGTCGAAGAGTTCGCCGATCAGACCGCCCAGGAATCGCCGGTGCTGCGAGGACACTTCGGCCGCCGCTTCGCCGTCCCGGGTTGCGCACAGGGCGATCAGTTTGTCGTGGTGTTCGATGGCGTCCTGCCAGCCGCGGAGGCTGGAGAACTTGCGGTAGTAGATCCGGTGGATCTGCGGGTGCACCTGGTGCATGAGCCGCTTGAGCAGTGGGTTGGCGGCCGCCTCGACGATGATGCCGTGAAGGGTGTCATCCGCGGCGAGAGCGGCACCGATGTCGTTGGCCTTGATCGCCTGCGCGAGGTCGTCGTTGGCGCTGCGCATCACGGCGATCATGTCGTCGGTGAGGTTGGGAACCCCCGTCTTCACAGCCAGCTGGTCCAGAACTTCCATCACTGCGAGCGTTGATTCGACGTCGGCGCGGTTCAGCGGGGTGATCCGGGTGAAGGCGGCGGGCTTGGCCTCGACGAGTCCGGTGTCGATCAGCCGTGCAAGCGCCTCACGGACCGGGGTCCGGCTCAAGCCCAGATGTTCAGCCAGTTCGCTGTCTTTGACCTTGGATCCGGGCGCGAGTTCACCGGTGACGATCGCGTCGCAGATCCGCTCGAACGCGACGTCGCTCATGCGAGGGCGCTCCACCGGATTATCACGCAACATACTGGATACTGTAACTCTGCAGGCCGCACGCTCCTGGGGCCGCGTGGGCGAGTGCCGGGCGCCCTTGCCGTGAAACACCGAGAACATCTTCCGTCACTCAACCAATATATTGGATGTGGTGTACTGTTCGACACGCGGCGATCGACGTCATAGACCCTGTCGAGTAGAACGGCGAATAGGTGCTGGTGGAACAGTTGAGCGAGTGCGATGTGCGGATCGAGCGTGACTCGATTGGAGATCTGGCAGTACCGGCGCGGGCGTACTACGGCGTCCACACCGCCCGCGCGATGGAGAATTTCGCGATCACCGGATCAGCGATCGGTCAGTACCCGGCACTGGTTGCATCGCTGGCGACAGTGAAACAAGCTGCCTGCCAAGCGAACCGGGACCTCGGCCTCATCGGCGACCGGCGCGCCGATGCCATTGTTGCCGCGTGCGCGGAGATCCGCGGCGGGGCGCTGCTCGACCAGTTTCCGATCGACCCGATCCAGGGCGGAGCGGGTACGTCGTCGAACATGAACGCCAACGAGGTCATTGCGAATCGTGCTCTCGAGATCCTGGGGTTCGGACGCGGCGCCTACACCGAACTCGACCCCCTCACCCATGTGAACCTGGGGCAGTCCACCAACGACGTGTATCCGACCGCGATCAAGCTGGCGCTGGTCGAGCATCTCCGGCGATTGATCGCGTCGCTCGGCCGGCTCGCGGAGTCGTTCGAGCGCAAGTCGATCGAATTCGACGACATCGTCAAGATGGGTCGCACCCAGTTGCAGGACGCGGTACCGATGACCCTGGGTCAGGAGTTCGCGGCCTACTCGATCATGTTGAACGAGGACTGCGCCCGGCTTTCCGAGGGAGCGCTTCTGCTGTTGGAATCCAACCTCGGTGGCACCGCCATCGGTACCGGGATCAACGGCCATCCCGAGTACTCCGCGCTCGCCTGCAACTATTTGCGTGAGTTGACCGGTGAACCGGTCGTCCCGGCAGGCAATCTCATCGAGGCAACCCAGGATTGCGGAGCGTTCGTCCAGGTCTCCGGCATCCTCAAACGTGTCGCCGTGAAACTGTCCAAGACGTGCAACGATCTGCGGCTCACGTCCTCAGGGCCGACGGCGGGGCTCGGCGAGATCAATCTGCCTCCGGCCCAGGCCGGTTCGTCGATCATGCCCGGCAAGGTCAACCCGGTCATCCCCGAAATGGTCAACCAGGTCGCGTTCGAGGTGATCGGCAACGATCTGACGGTCACGATGGCCGCCGAGGGCGGGCAACTCCAGCTCAACGCATTCGAACCCGTGATCGTCTACAGCTTGCTGCGCTCGACGACGCACCTGGCCGCGGCAGCGGACACCCTGGCTGTCAAGTGCGTCGACGGGATCACCGCCAACCGCGACCATCTCGAGCGGGGGGTGCGGCGCTCGATCGGCATCGTCACTGCGCTTTCGCCGTTCATCGGGTACACCGCCAGTGCCGACATCGCCAAGCGGGCCCTGGCGACCGGCGCCTACGTCGGCGACCTCGCCGTCGACGACGGTCTGCTCACCCAGGCGCAGGTCGACGACATCCTGTCGCCCCGTCGGCTCGCCGGCCTGCTCACCGCGCCAACCGTGGACCGCGAATTCGCCGCACTCGACCCTGTGACCGGTGTCGCCGCGCACTGATCGACCCATCACACCCCGCACTATCGAGAGAAACGAGAATCGGATGACCCTCACATCTCCGACGCAGGCCGTCGTAGTCCCCGCGACACATGCGCGCTCCTGGCTCCTGGTCGCGGGCTCGCGCCCGGAAGAGTTCGCCGCAGCCACGAACTCGGCGGCCGACGCAGTCATCTTCGACCTCGAGGACGGCGTCGTTCCGGCCTCGAGAACGCGGGCCCGCGACCATGTGGCCGGCTTCCTCGCTGATGGGGGTGCCGGGTGGGTGCGCATCAACAACGTCACCACCGCGGACTGGGCCGATGATCTGAAGGCGATCCGCGGGCTCCCCGGCCTCCACGGCGTGATGCTCGCCAAGACCGAATCGGCGGACCACGTCGACCGCACGGCCGCCGAGCTGCCGCAGACGCCGATCCTCGCCCTGGTCGAATCGGCGCGGGGCGTGGAGTTCGCCTTCGACATCGCCTCGGCGGACGCGACGACCCGAATAGCGTTCGGCACCGGCGACTTCCGCCGGGACACCGGCGCCGGCGATGCGCCCGACGCATTGGCGTACGCGCGGGGGCGACTCGTCGTCGCCAGCCGCGCCGCCGGGATCTCCGGTCCCATCGACGGCCCGTGCCTGACGGGCGAACCCGATCTCACCGACGCCCTCGCCGTCACCAGGACGATGGGCATGACCGGCAAGCTCTGCATGCGTGCCGGTGACACGGCGACCGTCAATCGTGAACTGTCCCCGCAACACACCGACGTGGCATGGGCCACCGAGGTCATCGCACAACTCGGCGCACAGGGCGAGAACGTCGCCGACGGTAGCGACCTCCCCAAACTCGCTCGCGCCTTGCGAATCACCCACCTGGCCGACGTCTTCTCGGTGTCGGCTTGAGATTGTCGTCCGTCGACTCCGACCAGTCCCGGTCGCGGGTGTAGAGCAGTTCCGCAGCGCGCACGGCGAGCCAGAGCTCGGACAGTGAATTGGTGTCCGCCAGGTCGCGGGACGTCAGCGCCTCGACCTTGCGGATGCGGTACATGACGGTCTGCCGGTGAATGTGCATCGCCTGCGCGGTCTGCTGCCACGACCGCTGGTTCTGCAGGAACGCGTCGAGTGTTTCGACGAGTCTCGAGTTGTGCTGTTCGTCGTAGTCCAGAACCGGGCGCAGGATCCTGTCCACCAGGGTTTGTGCGTCGGCCACGCTCGACAGCCCGACCCACGGGACGGCGCTGCCGTACCGGGAAACGATCGTCTCGCGTCGTTCGGCGATCGACAGTGCCCACAGGGCCTCCCGGGCCGCATCCTGAAAACGTGCGAGGGACCCGAGGGTTCGGCTGATGCCGATGCGCGCGGTCGGGCCCAGCGCGCGGGACAGCACGGAGTCGGTGTCCGGGCCGTCCGGCACGAGGACGTGCGCGGTACCCATGCGCACCAGGCACAGATACGGAAGGGTGTGCCGCCACAGCGAGTTGTGCAGTTCGAGCATCCGTTCCGGCTCTTCGCTGCGCGCCGCCACCAACACGGCGGACTCGGGTTTCAAGCCGAGATCGGCGAGCTGGGCGGTGACCCCGGCGATGTCCATGCGTCCTTCGAGCATCTGGGTGAGAAGCCCTGAACCGTAACGACGTTCGTGTTCGAGCATCAACTGTGTCTGGGACAGTTCGATGGCGACTACGGTGGCAGCGTGCTGGAGTTGGATCGGGTCGACGCCGACCCGTGGATCGCTCAGTGTGACGAGTGCGGCGCCCGCGTGGCGGGGGATGCCGGTGAGCATCGCCGCCCGGTCGCCGACCGCCGGAAGTCCGTATGCGCCGCCCGCCACGTTCTTCGACGCCTCGGACAACGCCACCACGGCGTCGCTGATCGTCGGGTCCAGCGGGGTCGTGCCCGGAAACCAGGGCTCCCCGGTGGCGCGGTCGCACACCTGAATCTCGCAACCCAGTTCGCGCGCGAGTGCAGACAGAAGCTCGGCGGGCGCGGCGCCGCGGGCGGTGTGCCTGCGGATCAGGTCGTAGATCCGGACGGTGCGAGCGAGGCGATGCGACTGGTCGACGAGGGTGGCTTCGGCCACCGACCGGGAAATGGCGACGAAGGGGAGGGGGTACCGGATCCACAGGACCGGAAACCCCAGCTCGTCGCTGGTGCGGGTGAATGCCGCCGTCAGGCGCGGGCAGTACATGTTCTCGCCGATGCCCAGCCCGGCTACTCCGGCGTCCGCGAGGTGCCGGACCAGGTCGGCCTGCTCCTTCGCCGACTTCGGGAACGACATGCCGTTGGTCATCAGGAACTCGCCGCCGGTGACCCATCGCCACGGTTCGGGCAGGTCGGAGGTGTGGGTCCAGGTGACCTCGCGACCGAGACCGGACGCCCCGGAATACACGTCCAGGCGCAGATGCGGGATCTCGACGAGCTCACCGACGGTGATGGCCACGGAGCCTCCTCTGCGTCAATGCCCAATCATGTTTGTGCGATCGAATAAAGCGTAACCACCGGTTTTGCGCATTGGCTACTCGTGCTGCGCCGGAACGGCCAGGCACTCTGTGTTGGACGTCACAATCGGCAGCACCCGCACTTGATCCAGTCCAGGAGCCCCAATGACAACTACCGGTCATCTCATAGACGATGCACCGTTGACCTCCTTCCACAAGAAGCTGACAGCGTTCTCATCCGGCGGGCCGTTCATCGACGGCTTCGCGTTGTCGATCATCGGCGTCGCGCTTATCACCCTCGAACCGGCCATGGATCTCAGTGCCACCGAGATCGGTCTCATCGGCGCGGCCAGCCTGGTCGGCATCTTCGTCGGCGGCGGTGTGTTCGGGTACGTGACGGACAAGATCGGCCGGCACGTCATGTACATCGCCGACCTCGTCGCGCTCGCCGTCTTCTCCGTCCTCTCCGCGTTCTGCGGTGAGGCCTGGCAGATCATCCTGCTGCGGTTCCTGCTGGGTGTCGCCATCGGCGCCGACTATCCGATCGCCACGTCGCTGCTCGCCGAGTTCCTGCCGAAACGGCAGCGTGGCCGGCTGCTGGGTGCCATGTTCGTGGTGTGGGCCGTCGGCGCCGCGGCCGCGTACGTGGTCGGTTTCTTCGCGAGAGGACTCGGACCCGACGCGTGGCGCTTCCTGCTGGCGAGCCCGGCGATCTTCGCGATCATCACGCTGCTCGCCCGGATGGGCACCCCGGAGTCTCCCCGCTGGCTGATGAGCAAGGGGAGGATGGCGGAGGCCGACGCGTCCATCAAGCGCGTCTTCGGCGAGCAGTACGGCGTCGCCGACCTTCCGGAGGAACCCGTCGTCAGCACGTCGTTCTTCCGGGTGTTTCAGAAGCCCTACCTGCGACGCACCATCTTCGTGGCGATCTTCTGGACGGCCCAGGTGATCCCGCTGTTCGCGGTGTACACGTTCGCCCCCGACCTTCTCGAGTCCTTCGGGCTGTACGGCGACGCCAACCTGTACGGCGGCTCGCTCCTCATCGCGATCCTGTTCGTTGTCGGCGGCATCCCCGGACTGTGGCTGGTGGAGAAGATCGGCCGCCGGAAGTTGCTGATCGGGTCGTTCGCGATCATCGTCGTCGCCCTCGCCGTGCCCGCGCTGATTCCCGACGTCTCGGCGAAGATCTTCTTCCTCGCACTCGCGGTGTTCGCCATCAGCTCCGGTGCCTCGAGCTTCCTCGAGGTGGTCTACCCGAACGAGTTGTTCCCCACCGAGGTTCGGGCCACCGCGGTCGGTATGGGCACGGCGATCAGCCGCATCGGCTCTGCCGCAGGCACCTATCTGATGCCGATGGCGCTGGTGACGTTCGGAGCCGGCGGGGCGTTGATGATCGGCGCGGTGGTCACCCTGGTCGGACTCGTCGCCTCCATTTTCCTCGCACCGGAGACCCGCGGCGCGTCGCTGTCGGACACCGCGTCGAAAACCGAGTCAGAAGAAGTAGAGAAGTCCGCCGAACCCGGTCCGGCGCCCGTGACCCGCGCCTGACCTGACAAGAACCTTCCCGAGTACAGGAGAGACAGCCATGCCCCAGCGCAGAGAATCCCTCGTCGGTGCACTGCCCGCAACCCAGGTTCCCCGCTACGCCGGCAAGGGCACCTTCGCCCGCATTGCCGACATCCACGAGGTCGACGACTACGACATCGCGATCCTCGGTGTCCCCTTCGACGGCGGCACGTCGTACCGGCCCGGCGCCCGGTTCGGCCCCATGGCCGTCCGGCAGGCGGCGCGTGCGCTGCGCCCCGGTTATCACGTCGAACTCGGTGTGGCACCGCTCGAAGAAGTGCAGGTCGTCGATGCCGGCGACGTGACGGTGACGCCGTACGACCTCGGCGAGGCCTGCCGGCAGATCGAGGCACACGCCGCCGAGATTCTCGGCGGCGGCGACCGCAGGATCGTCTCGATCGGCGGCGACCACACGATCGCCCTGCCGAATCTGCGGGCGCTGCACGCCAAGCACGGACCGATTGCCTTGGTGCACTTCGACGCTCACCTCGACACCTGGGACACCTACTTCAACGCACCGGTGACGCACGGGACGATCTTCCGGCGCGCGTTCGAAGAGGGTCTTCTCGTCGAGGACCACTCCATCCACGTCGGAATCCGCGGTCTGATCTACGACCAGGCCGACCTGAACGACGACGCGCGGATGGGATTCCGGATCATCCGCGCGGGCGATCTGGACGTGATGGGCATCGAGGCGGCCGTCGACGTGGTCCGCCGGCGCGTCGGGGACGTCCCGGTGTACGTGTCGATCGACATCGACGTCCTCGACCCCGCGTTCGCCCCCGGAACCGGCACGCCGGAAGCGGGTGGCCTGACATCCCGCGAACTGCTCCGGATGCTGCGCCAGCTGACCGGGCTCAACGTCGTCGGCGCCGACGTCGTCGAGGTGGCCCCGGCCTACGATCACGCCGAGATCACCTGCGTTGCAGCCGCTACCGTGGTATTCGACCTCGTGTCGCTCATGGTCGCGGGTTCACAACGCGACACCGTCGCCGCGGCGGCTGACGCCATCGGCGCATCGGTGCCGAGTTACTGAGCGTCCTGAATTTCTCAGCGTCCCGACGAAGCGGTGCCCCGGCGACGGGGCACCGCTTTCTGCGGTCAACTGTGCCGGTCGCCTCTCACGCGGTCGGTTTCTTCCGCGCGGTCGGCGCCCCGGCCTCGGTGCCCGGGTCCGGGAGGACGATCAGGCGTACGGCCTCCTGCGCGATCGATTCGCTCGTGTACTTTTCACGGCTGCTGTACCACCGGGACACCCAGTTGACCATGCCGAGAATGAGCCTGGTGGCCACGAGGGGATCGTCGGCGCGCAGGTGGCCGCCCTCGATGGCACGTTCGACCGTTCTCGTCCACAGTCGTTCGTACCCACTGGCCCATTTGCGCCATCTCTCGTAGGTTTCTGCCGGCAGCCCTATCCCGAAGTACACACCCGCGTACTCACGCATGCGGATCGAGGCGTCCACCTGGAACTCGATGAGAGCGATGAGCGCCTCGCGCGGGTCCTTGATCTTCCGCATCAGCTTGCGGGCCTCGACCTCGACGTTGCGGGCGCTCCGCTCGAACAGCAGCGTGTGCAGGTCGTCCATCGAGCGGACGGTTCGGTAGAGGGTCGCGCGTGACAGGCCGAGTTCCTCCGCCACGGACTCGATGGACACCGCGTCGTAGCCCTTCTCGGCGTACAACTTGGCCGCGACGTCCGCGACGACATCCAGGTCGATGACGCGCCGTGGACGCCCCACCGGGCGTTTGCCCCCGTCTGCTTCGGCGACAGCCTCGGTCGTCCTCCCACTTTTCCCCGGCATCGTGCCTCCACATCGCATCGGATATCGGGTCCACGATACGAGATCATGCGAGGTTCGACGCCGATCCCCGGACGGGGACACCCTGGCGCAGGGTCGGAAGCCGAGGTTGACGACAGTTTGCTATTTTGAGATAGTTCATTTCGTAATCCTCGGGACACCGGCCCGAAGCGCACACGGAGGTCTTATGCAGGCGTCTTGGCAGGGGATCAGGCATATTCCGGTCACCGACATCCTGGCGGAGCTGGTCTCGGCGAAACCCGGTGGCGTGTTCGCCAAGTTCGGTGAGTGGGCTCCCACATACGCCGAGATCGACGCCCGCGCGAAAGAACTTGCCGGTCAGCTGCACGCGCTGGGCGTGCTTCCAGGAGACCGGATCGCCACGCTGGCGCCGAATCGATACGAGCTACTCGAACTCTTCGTCGGTATCGCCCGTATGGGCGGCATCCAGGTTCCGCTCAATCCCTACCTGAAGGGCGAGTTTCTCAGCCACCAACTGCGAGATTCCGCAGCCAGGATCGTGGTCACCGACGGACCGGGCTGGCGCGCACTACGGCCGCTGCTGCCCGAGGTGCCGTCGATCGAAGCGGTCGTGCTGTTCGACGACGTGGACGACCACTCGGCGGACATTCCCACCGTGCTCTACCGGGAGATGCCCCACGGGATCGCGCCCTCGGTCGACGTGGGCCCCGAAACGACGATGGCGATCATGTACACGTCCGGTACCACCGGGCAACCGAAGGGATGCGTCCTCTCGCACGGCTACTACGCACGGGCCGGCCAGACCATCGCCGAGGTCATGAGGTTGACCGAGGACGATGTGTTCCTGACCCCGCTGCCGCTGTTCCACGCGGGTGGCCAACTGGCGTCGATCATGCCGTCGCTCATCGCCGGAATTCCCGTCGTCGTGGTCCCGGCGTTCAGTGCAGGCGGATTCTTCGAGACGGCCACCGAGGCCGGCGCCACCGTTGCCAACGCGGTGGGTGCGATGGGGATGATGCTGCTCGGTACGCCGCCGGGCAAGTACGACAAGGCACACAAACTCCGGCTGTTCAACGTGTCGCCACTGGCGTCGACGTATCACCCGGAATTCCGGGAACGATTCGGTGTCGACCCCTGGACCGAGTCGTACGGCCAGACCGAATGCGTGTTCCAGACCCTGAACTCCCCGTACGGTCGGCGCGACCGGGACAGCAACGGCAAACCGCTGCGAGATCTGGAGATCGCGTTGCTCGACGACCGGGGACAGCAGGTGTCGCAGGGCGAGGTGGGCGAGATCTGCGTGCGTCCGCGTCACCGCTTCGCGATGTTCGACGAATACTGGCGGCGCCCGGAAGACACCCTGGACGCATTCGAGGGATTGTGGTTCCACACCGGGGACTACGGCACGATCCGCGAGTCCGGTGCGCTCCGCTTCGTCGACCGCAAGAAGGACGCGCTCCGAGTGCGCGGCGAGAACGTGTCGAGTCTCGAACTCGAGGCGGCGCTGTGCCGCCATCCCGCCGTCGTCGAGGCCGCTGTGCACGCCGTGCAGTCCGAGCTGGGGGAGGACGACATCAAGGCGTGCCTGGTCGTGCGGGAGGGTGAGACGGTCGAACCGTCCGGTCTGTTCGAGTGGATGCAGGACCACGTTCCCTACTTCGCGGTACCGAGGTATGTCGAGATCGTCGCCGAGCTCCCGAGGAACCAGGTCGACCGGATCCAGAAGCACCTGTTGCGCGAGCGCGGAGTGACCGCCGGAACCTGGGACCACCGCGCTCTCGGGCTGACCATCGCCCGGGGCGCGCGCCGCTGATCCTCTCTGTTCATGGGATGTGCTGGTTTTCAAGCACATTGGATGTAGACGAACTCTTGTGCCCGGGTGATCGGGCCTCCCTGTGACGCCTGCTCCGCGGTACTCGCGACGCACGGTGCGGCACTGCTGCGCGTGTGAGTCCACGCGCAAAATCGTTGTGATGCAAGCGTCTCGGTGCCGATTGATGTGTGAACATGCTTCGCAAACTAATTTGCGACGGTAAGTCTTGCAATTATCGATTACTACTCATAGAGTGGGTCACGTCACACCGACCCAGCTTCGACGGCAATCCTGGCCCGAAGGCATGCGGTCTCGGAACCCCTAGGAGAGGCATGTCGAGTTTATTGCCGTTCGTGATTGCCGGGCTGACGCTCGGTGCGGTATACGGCCTGGCCGGCGTGGGTCTCGTCCTGACCTACAAGACCTCCGGTGTCTTCAACTTCGCCCATGGCGCGTTAGCCACCGTCGCCGCGTACTCGTTCTACTCACTGCACATCACAATGAAACTGCCGTGGCAGATGGCCGCCGCGATCGCGATCTTCGTGATCGGCCCGCTGCTCGGCCTGGCCATGGAGCTGCTGGCCAGAAGGATCCAGGCGACGAGCCTGCCACTGCAGGTCGCGGCCACGGTCGGTGTCCTGCTGGCGATCGGGGCGTCCGCCCAGCTGATCTACGGCACGGACCAGCTCCTGATCGTGCGGAAGTTCCTCGGAACCGGCACCTTCGAGCTCGGGGACACGACCGTCCTCACTGCCGACGTCATCACCTGCGCAGTCGCTCTGCTCGCCACCGTCGCACTGTCCGTCTACTTCAAGTTCACCCGACGCGGCATCGCGATGCGCGCGGTCGTCGACAACCCCGACCTGCTCGACGTCGTCGGCACGAGCCCGTCGATGACGCGCCGGATCGCCTGGGTCATCGGCGGCGTGTTCACGGCGGTCAGTGGCGTGCTGTTCGCGCCCCTGCTGCCGCTCGACGCCGTCCAACTGACGTTCCTGGTCGTCTCCGCGTTCGGTGCGGCCGCGCTGGGAGCCTTTTCGAACCTGTGGGTCACCTTCCTCGGCGGTCTGGTGATCGGTGTGCTCGCCTCGCTGTCCACCAAGTGGTTCACCGACGGAATTCTCGCCGGAATCCCTGCGGCGCTGCCCTTCCTCGTCCTCTTCGTCGTGCTGCTGGTCTTCCCGAAGCGTGCCCTGTCGGTTCCGGCGTTCACCGTTCCGCGTCCGCGTCCGGTCTGGGCGGCACCCATGCGCATGCATGTCGTCGCCGGCATCGCACTCGTCTTGGTCCTGGCGGCTGTTCCGATGTTCGCAGGCGTCTACCTGACGGCGTGGACGACCACTCTGGCCCTGGTCATCGTGTTCCTCTCGCTCGTTCTTCTCGTCCGCACCGCCGGGCAGGTGTCGCTCAGCCACGTGGCGTTCATGGCCATCGGCGCGGTCGCATTCTCCCGCATCGGACTCGACAGCGGGCTGCCGTGGATCGTGTCGCTGATCCTCGCCGGTCTCGTCGCGGTCCCCGTCGGCGCGATCCTCGCCATCCCCGCGAGCCGGCTCGGCGGACTGTATCTCGCCCTCGCGACGTTCGGCTTCGCCGTCCTGTTGCAGGAGATGTTCTACAGCCAGCGCTTCATGTTCGGCGCGAGCGTCACGAGCCTGAATGTCCCCCGTCCGGGTATCGACTGGTTCCAGTCCGACTCGGGCTACTACTACGTCGTCCTCGCACTGGTCGTCGTCACCGCGATCGCCGTGATGGCGCTCAACATCGGTCGGCTCGGAAAGTTGTTGCGGGCCATGTCGGACTCACCGACCGCCCTCGCGACGAGTGGTGCCTCCGTCAACGTCACCCGGGTCCTGGTGTTCTGCCTGTCGGCGTTCCTCGCGGGAGTCGGCGGCGCACTCGTCGGCGCCGCGCAGACGTCGATCTCGGCGATCTCCTACCCACCGATGCTGTCGCTGACCTACTTCGTGCTGATCATGATCGCTGCCGGCGGAATGCCGTGGAGCGCAGTCATGGCCGCCGTCGGTATGACCCTCATCCCGGCCTACGTCCACGGGGAGACCGTCAACATCGTCTTCCAGCTGCTGTTCGGTGTCTTCGCGGTCATTGCCGCGATGCAGCCCAGCTCGGCAGGCGGCGCCCCCGTCGCAGTGCAGCGCGTCGTCGACCGGATATTCGGTTCGAAGGGCAAGCACACCGAGAAGGCGAAAGCCGCAGTCGTGCCGGTCGAGCGTGAGCGGGTGTCCGGCGGCGAGTTGAAGGTCGAGGATCTCCGTGTCCAGTTCGGCGGAATCGTCGCCGTCGACGGCCTCGGCTTCTCCGCACCCACCGGAACCATCACCGGTCTCATCGGGCCCAACGGCGCGGGCAAGACCACGACGTTCAACGCCTGCTCGGGTCTCAACCAGCCCGCCCGCGGCCGAGTTCTGCTGAACGGCAAGGACGTCTCGCGTCTCGGTCCGGCCGCCCGGGCCCGGCTGGGTCTCGGACGTACCTTCCAGCGGATGCAGCTGCTGGACTCGCTGACGGTGCGCGAGAACGTCGCAATCGGTCTCGAGGCCGCCCTCGCCGGTGCCAACCCGATCAAGCACATCCTGCCCAAGCGCGGGGAGCACGCGATCGTCGATGCGCGGACCGAGGAAGCGCTCGCACTGTGCGAGCTGACCGAACTCGCGGACACGCCGGCCGCATCCCTGTCGACCGGTCAGCGCAGGCTCGTCGAACTGGCGCGGTGCCTAGTGGGTGATTTCCGGATCCTGCTCCTCGACGAGCCGTCGTCCGGCCTGGACCGGGCGGAGACCGAACGGTTCGGCGAGATCCTGCGTCGCGTCGTCGACGAACGCGGGGTCGGCATCCTCCTCGTCGAACACGACATGGCGCTGGTTCTCGACGTCTGCGAGAACATCCACGTCCTCGACTTCGGCAAGCACATCTTCTCCGGCACCGCCCGGGAGGCCATGCAGTCCCCGATCGTCCAGAGCGCCTACCTCGGGGAAGACCACGACTTCGACAAGGCTGTCGCCGACGAACTCGACGACATGGCAGTGCAGCTCCCGGAAGGTGTGCCCGCATCATGACCAACGACAACACCGTTCCCGCGATGGAACTGAAGAATCTCACGGCGGGATACGCCGGAGCGCCAGTCCTGCGCAAGGTGAACATCACGGTCCCGCCGAACACGGTCGTGGCACTGCTCGGCCCCAACGGCGCGGGCAAGACCACGCTGCTCCGCGCCGCCGGCGGGCTCCTCGGGCCCAGGGAAGGTACCGTCACGGTCGGAGGCACGGACGTCACGACGCGCCGTCCCCATCGCCGCGCCGCGGCGGGACTGTGCCTCGTACCGGAGGGCCGCGGTATCTTCTCCCGCTTGACGGTCCGCGAGAACCTGGCCCTGTTCGCACCGGCCGGCAGCAAACAGGACTGCTTCGACATCGCACTCGAGGCGTTCCCTGTCCTGGGCCGCAGGCTCAAGCAGGAGGCGGGCAAGATGTCCGGCGGCGAGCAGCAGATGCTCGCTCTGACACGGTGTTTCATGACCTCGCCGAAGGTCGTCCTCCTCGACGAGGTGTCCATGGGGCTCGCCCCGCTGATCGTGGACCAGATCTTCGAGGCCCTGCGGAAACTGGCCGCGACGGGCACCTCGCTGCTGCTGGTGGAGCAGTACGTCGGACACGCACTGGCCTTCGCCGACCGCCTGTACCTCCTCGATCGGGGTGAAGTGGCGTTCTCCGGATCGCCCGACGACATCGACGAGGACGAGTTGGTCCAGCAGTACCTCCACGTCGACACATCCGAGCACGCACGCACCGCGTGACCCGCATTCGAACCACTACACATCCCCCTCGAATCTCTCGTCCGCGAACCCTCGGGCATCGCGTCCACAAGGAGTAAAAATGCGCAATTGGAAGAAGGCCCTGGCTGTCGCCGGCACGGCGGCCGCACTGGCCGCCGTCACCGCCTGCAGCGGGGCATCGTCCTCGGGTACCGACCCCGTCAGCACGGCGTCCGGCGACCCGATCCGGATCGGATTCGTGTGTAGCTGCTCGGGCCCACAGTCGGACGCCCTCGGCGCGACCGACGAGATCGCTCTGGCGTGGGGAAAGGCGGTCAATGCCAAGGGCGGCATCAACGGCCACCCCGTCGAGATCGTCGTGAAGGACGACGGCCTCGATCCGACGCGATCGCTGCAGGCGGTCAAGGAACTCGTCGAGGTCGAGAAGGTCGTGGCCATCGTGGGCGAGGCCAGCCCGGTCGTCGACTCCTGGGCGAACTACGTCGACGCTCAGGGTATTCCGATCGTCGGCGGGCTGTCGTTCTCGCCCCCGTTCCAGAAGAGCCCGAACTTCTTCGCCAGTGGGCCGTCGCTCGCGGTGCAGGAGTACGCGGTGTACAAGATGGCGAAGGAGCAGGGCCGAACGAACCTCGGATTCCTGTACTGCGGTGAGTCGCCGGCATGCAAGGACTCCCAGGTTCTCGCCGGGAAGATCGCGGATTCGTTCGACCTCGACTTCGAGGCGATGCAGATCTCGGCGAACTCCCCGAACTTCACCGCTCAATGCATCCAGTTGAAGGAGCAGGGAGCCGACGTCCTGAAGATTCTGAACACATCGCCCGTGCAGTCGCGGGTCATGGAGAGCTGCCGGCAGCAGGGCTACCAGCCTGCCACCCTGTCCACCGCCGGCGGTCTGTCGGACGACTGGCTGAAGGATCCGAACTTCGACGGCAGGCTGACGTCCTCACCGGCCGCGAACTACACCGACGAGAGCATCCCCGCAGTCAAGGACTATCTGGACGCCGTCGACCAGCAACTTCCCAACCTGCGCGGAACCAGTCAGTTCAGCCAGCCGAACTCCCTGGTGTGGGTCGGATTCGAATTGTTCGAGGCCGCCGCGAAGGCCGGCAACGTCGGTCCGACGTCGACGCCGGACGACGTGCGGAAAGGTCTGTACGCTCTGAAGGATGAAACGCTCGGCGGTTTCTCCATCCCGCTCAATTTCACAGAGGGCACCCCGGCAAACATCCCCTGCTACTTCACGTTCGAAGTCGAGGGCGGTGAGCTGAAGTCTCCCGACGGCCCGGGCTACAAGTGCCTCAGTGACGACGAGGTGGCCAACCTCCAGCGGCTGAACCAGCCGAACACCTAACCGATCCAAGGAGTGAGTGAAATGCAGGTCGTGAATCAGGGCATCACGCAGGATGTCTCTCTGGCGGTGCTGCTCGACAACGCCCGTACCGCTATCGCGGCGGCTCGCGATGCCGGCCTCGACATCCAGAGCATCGGCATCAGCCCTGCTGACTTCGAAGCGGTCCGGGAGGCGAAGGAGTTCGAGTTGCGGGTCGGTGTTCCGCTGCGGCTCTTCGGTATCGCCATCGAGTCCGACGACGAGGTCAGTCTGGGCGCGGTGCGCCTGTAATTCGCCGTCCCGCGGTGCGCGACCGGTCACTCTGCTTGACCGACCGAAATGAATTCGAGAATTATGGAGAATATTTGATGAGTCAGCGCTTGCAAGGAAAAGTTGTTTTCGTGACCGGCGTCGCCCGCGGTCAGGGCAGGGCGATCGCGGTTCGCGCGGCCCAGGAGGGCGCTGACGTCATCGGGATCGACGTCGCCGATCACCTGCCCGGTGTTCCGTACGATTCGGCGACGCTCGAGGATTTGAAGGAGACGCGTTCGCTGGTCGAGGCGACCGGGCGCCGGGCGCTGATCGAGCAGGGCGATGTCCGTGATCTGGGCTTCATGACCTCGCTGGTCGACCGGGGTGTGGAGGAGTTCGGCCGGTTGGACGGAATCGTCGCCAATGCGGGTATCTGTATCCCGAACACGTGGGACGCGACGACGCCGGAGGAGTTCCGTGACACGATGGACATCAATGTCACGGGGGTCTGGCACACCGTGATGGCGGGTGCCAAGCACCTCGTCGATGCGGGCGGCGGTTCGATCGTCATGACCAGTTCGTACGCTGGGGTCAAGATTCAGCCGTTCATGGTTCCTTACACGGCCAGCAAGCATGCGGTCACCGGGATGGCGCGCGCCTTCGCTGCCGAATTGGGCAAGCACAATATCCGGGTGAACAGCATCCATCCGGGCGCTGTCGAAACCCCGATGGGCTCGGGTGACATGCAGCAGCGAATTGCTCAGGTGGAGGAGACCAATCCTCCGCTGGGTCTGATGGCGACGGCATTCCTGCCGGACCGCCGAATCGATGTCGACGACATCGCGGACCTGGTGCTCTTCCTGGTGTCGGACGATTCGAAGAAGATTACGTCCGAGCACATCAGTATCGATGCGGGCGCGCATTCCTACTGAGCAGGCTGCCTAGCAGAGGGCCCTCGATACCACCGGATTTCCGCTGGTATCGAGGGCCCTTCCCCGTTCCGGGCGGTCAGGAATCGGAGGAATCGGGTGTCGGCCCGCTCCAGTTGGGGAGCACGAGTTTGATGGCCGAGTTCGCGATGTCGTCCGGTGTCGGTCCGCTCGCCGAGCTGTACCAGCGCGACACCCAGTTGACCATGCCCAGGATCAACCGCGTGGTGGTCCTGACGTCGTCGCTCTCGAGGTAGCCGGCTTCGACCGCGCTCTTGACCGCCTCGGTCCAGAGTTGCTCGTACCCGCCCGCCCACGAGCGCCACTTGTCGTATACCTCGGGGGACAGCCCCCAGCCGAAGTAGACGCCCACGTAGTTCCTCATCCGGACGGACGCGTCGATCTGGAAACGGATGAGGGCGATCAGCGCGGTTCCCGGCTCGTCGTGTGCGCTCAGAATCTTGCCTGCCCTGTTCTCGACCGTCGACAGAATGCGTTCGAGGAGGATGTTGTGCAGCTCGTCCAGGGAGCGCACGGTCCGGTACAGGGTCGCGCGGGACACGTCCAGCCCTTCTGCGACGGCCTCGATGGACACGGCGTCGAAGCCGTGCTCGTCGTAGAGTCGAATGGCGACGGCAGCGACCTCGTCTGGGTCTATCCGCAGTTTCGGGCGCCCGACCGGACGTTTCGCAGGAACCGTCCGATCGCCGGAACGGCTACCTGTCGTTGTTCGAGTCATACGTACTCTCCTGGTATCGGCAAGGTCTGAGGTGCGCCCCGCTCTTGCTCGGCAGAGCCGCCACATGTTCGACACCGGCGGTCGGGCAGCAATTCGATGTTCGCCAGCTTAGTTGCTGGCGCGGAACGGTACCAGTGCCCGAGCGTGCTTACCGAGAGCGCTTTCCGCTCAACTCTTCTCCGCGTGTGCGAGCTGGTGCGATCCGGAATGAATTGACACGGGGAGTTCCGCAGGAAACATTTATGGCATAAGCTGTCTCAATATAAAGACGTCGATATGAAAGGAGGTCGAGTCCTTGTACGACGCACTTGTGTCCGCCGACATCGTGACCGACGATCCGGACGGAGCGGCCGCGACCCTCGTGGAACTACTGGGCCTGCCGGCACCGAGGCCGAATGCCTTCCTCGAACCGGAGGGCCACGGATTCCGGGCGGCGTGGTTGCGGATGCAACCGTCGCTGCGGTCGGCGCCGACCCGTATCGAACTGATCGGTGCCCGCCCACGGACCGCGCCACACGACTACGTGGAGGATCGCATCGACGCCCAGGGCAACCGCCCGGTCCGCACGCACGCGACAGTACTCGCCGGCGACGTCGAGGCAGTGATGAAGCACCTCCGGGCGAACGATGTGCGGCACCGGGTCACCCCGGTGAGCGAGGACTTCGACTTCCCCCGGGTGTGGGTCGGCGTCACCGCCGACGACCCACTGGGGTACGACGCCGACGTGGACGCCGGTCTGTGGATCGAGGTCGTCCCCACCTCGAGTTCCGGTGTGCCCGCCGTACCCGCCGAGGACGGTGCCGGTGACGGCCCAGGTGTGCGCAGGATCAGGGCCCGGCGGTTTCTGGTCGACGACGTCGACGCCGCGGTGCGGGCACTCGACGCGAACCTCGGCCTGGTGGCCACCTCGGTCGGCACGCACGAGTACGGGGTCAGCGCGACCTACGAGTTGGGGAATCCGCTCAGTGCGGCGCTCGAACTGTGCCAACCGCGCCCGGACTCCGAGTTCGGCGCGTTCCATCGGGCGTGGGGTCCGGGGCCGCACGCCATCGTCCTCGAAGTCGGCGACCTCGACCACATGGAGACGGTGCTCGCCGATCGTGGTGTCACGGGTGTCACCTCGACGAATGCGGACGGGGAGCGGATCCGTCGCCTCGACCCGTCGTCGACGCTGGGTGTCCCGTTCGAGTTGGTCGAACCCCGATCGCACTCCTGACCCGTAACCAATTCAAATCCAAGGTGGCAAAATGAATCTCGAGGAATCCTCGACCGACCACGAATTTCGGATGGAGGCCCGCGACTGGCTGCGGACGAATCGTCCGGCCGAACGGTTGCCGTCCCCCGATACCGAGCGCGGCTTCGCTCTCAACCGGGAGTGGGAGCGGACTCTCTTCGAGGCCGGGTGGGCTGCGGTGTCCTGGCCTGCGGAGTACGGCGGCCGCGGTCTCGGCCTGTGGGAGTGGATGATCTTCGAGGAGGAGTACTTCGCGGCGGGCCTGGGCCCGCGGGCCGCACAGAACGGGCTGTTCCTCCTGGCGCCGTCCTTGTTCGAGTTCGGCACGGACGCGCAGAAGGCGGAACTGCTGCCCCGCATCGCGGGGGTCGAGGACATGTGGGCGCAGGGCTGGTCGGAACCCGAGGCGGGCAGCGACCTGGCCGCTGTGCGGGTTCGGGCGGACAGGGACGAGGCGGCCGGCGGTTGGCGGGTCAACGGTCAGAAGACCTGGAGCACGCGCGCCCCGTTCTGCAACCGTCTCTTCGCGCTGGTCCGCACGGATCCCGAGTCCACGCGCCACCGCGGCCTGTCGTACCTGCTGATCGATCTGGACGCCCCCGGCGTCACGGTTCGTCCGGTGCAGAAGCTGGGCAACGAGACCGGGTTCGGCGAGATCTTCTTCGACGACGTGTTCGTTCCCGACTCCGATGTGCTCGGCGGGGTCGGTAACGGATGGAAGGTCGCGATGGCGACGACGGGGTCCGAGCGTGGTCTCATCCTGCGCTCGCCCGGCCGGTTCATGGCTGCGGCCCAGAATCTCGTCGATCTGTACGCCTCCGCCGACGGGCCTTCGTCGACCCTGAAGCGGGACGTCGTCGACGCGTGGATTTCGGCCCAGGCCTACCGATACAACTCGATGAAGACCGTCACCCGGATAGCGGAGGGCGGCAAGGTCGGAGCCGAATCGAGCGGCAACAAGGTGTTCTGGTCGGAGATGGACGTGCACATGCACGAGACGGCGCTCGACCTGCTCGGTGACGGTGCCGAGATCGACGGAAAGTGGTGGCACGGGTTCATCACGTCGATGGCAACGCCGATCTTTGCAGGAACCAACGAGATTCAGCGCAACATCGTCGCTGAGCGTGTACTTGGAATGCCGAGGAGCTGACATGCGTTTCGCACCGACCGAGGAACAGATCGCCTTCGCGGAGGCGACGAGAAGTTTTGTGTCACGGGAGTGCCGGCCCGACGTGGTCCGGGCGGCATGGGCCACCGGACGGGCGCCTGCGGCCCTGTGGGACGGGCTCGACGGGCTCGGCCTCCTGACGCTGCTCGCACCGGAGGAACTCGGTGGCGGTGGTAGCGAACTGGAGCTGACGTCGGCGTTCGAGGAGTTGGGCCGGGCCGCCGTGCCCGGGCCGATCGTCGAGCACGCTGCCGTCGCCGTCCCGCTGCTCGCCGCACTGGCTCCGGACCGGCTCGCGGATTCCGCAGTGATGGGCGGAGGCCTCACTGCGACCGTCTCTGACGTCGTTCCCTATCTCGGCGCCGGACACGCGCTCGTGCTGGAATCGGATCGCATCCGGCTCGTCGACCTGGACGGCATCGAACCGCGGGAATCGATGGACTCGTCCCGGATGGTCGGACGCCTGGACCGGTCGCGGATCGACGCGGCCGAGGTCCTCGCGCAGGGTCCCGGCGTGGCCGCCCACATCGCGCACGCGGAGGACCGTGCAGCGCTGACGACGGCCTCGTTCCTGCTCGGACTGTCCGCAAGGGCAATCGAGATCACCGTCGAATACACGTCGAGCAGAAGACAATTCGGTGCCCCGGTCGGGACCTTCCAGGCGGTCAAACATCACATGGCGAATGCGCACATCGCGGTCGAGATGGCCCGCCCGGTAGCGGAGGCGGCTGCCTGGTCGATGGCGACGGGCGCCGACGACTCCCGTCGCGTCTGTTCGATGGCGAAGGTGATGGCGAACAAGGCTGCCCGCACAACGGCCAAGGCAGCCCTGCAGTGCCACGGCGCCATCGGGTACACGATGGAAGCCGATCTCCACCTGTACCTGATGCGGATCTGGAGCCTGCTCAATGCCTGGGGGACAACCGAGCTCCACTCGGACCGGGTGTTCGACGCCTTGGGTGATGTCGTCACGGATGAGAGTCTCTCGCGGCAGGCGATTCTCGTCGGCTGAACCGCGGTCGGGGCCGATCCCAGGATCGGACCCGACCGCACTGTTCGTGTAATCAACTGGGGCAAAGTCAATTTGACGAGAATGCTCTTGTGTCTTAGATGTGAGACCAATAGGCTCTAAACTATGTGGCGGAGCTCACGCCACGGTCCCGGGACGATGTGGTGTTTCCGACGGGGCACGGCGAAAGGATTGCACGTGACGTTGCTGTGGTCGGCCTTGGCGATCGGCGCTCTGTACGCCCTCGTCGCGGCGCTGTTCAACATCGGAATGGCGCAATCCGGGGTATTCAATTTCGCTGCGCCGCAGACCGTGATGGTCGGAGCTTTCGTCTCGTACGAATTCGTTTCCCGGGGACCGCAAATCTCCGCCGTCCTGCTGGTGCCGATCTGCCTATTGGTCGGCGCCGTACTCGGCTACGTGACCGAACTGGTCGCCGTGAGGCCGGTCATCTCGAGGGGCGGTGACGGCATCTTGATCACCACGGTCGGCGTCGCCTTCGTCCTCGAGGGGATCGCCTTCGCGACGTACGGAACCGACGGGCACCGGGTTTCGGTCTTCGGGCTGGACCGGGGTATCGACCTCCTCGGCGGACGACTCGCCGTGGTCGACATCGTCCTCGTCTTCGCCGCGGTGGCCGGCATCCTGGCCCTGCACACCCTGACCCGCCGGAGCCGATGGGGGCTCGAGGGCCGGGCCGTGACCATCGACTCCACATCGGCGATGCTCAGGGGCATCAACGGCGCCCGCGGCCGGGCTCAGGTGCTGATGCTCGCCGGCGCACTGGGGAGTGCGCTGGGCATCCTGGCCGCCACGAAGATCCACTCCTCGTTCGACCTCGGGATCCAGCTCCTGGTCTACGCCTTCGTCGCATTTGCGGTGGGGGGAATCGGCAGCTTCCACGGGTGCCTCGTCGGCGGGCTGATCGTCGGCCTCCTGCAGGCGTACACGGCCCGCTACATCGGCGCGGAATACTCACTGATCTTCGCGTTCGCCCTCCTTCTCCTGACGCTGCTGATCCGCCCGACAGGGCTGTTCGGGACACGTCAACTCCGGCTCATCTGAACTAGGAGAAATCGACCCATGGAGCGCATCGTCAAGTACGGCTGGACCGTACCCGTCGTGTTGTGGCTCGTCGTCCTGCTCCTCCCCGCGCTCGGCTTCTCG
This sequence comes from Rhodococcus sp. USK10, assembly GCF_019378875.1. Taxonomy (NCBI): domain Bacteria; kingdom Bacillati; phylum Actinomycetota; class Actinomycetes; order Mycobacteriales; family Nocardiaceae; genus Rhodococcus; species Rhodococcus sp. USK10. Next base: position 3,331,145 of record NZ_CP076048.1, on the reverse strand, counting down.
ATGCTGTCCGAGCGCCAGATCATCCTGATCGGCGTCTATTGCCTCGTCACGGCAGGCATTAACCTCAGCTTCGGGTTCGGCGGTGAACTCGCGCTGGGTCAGGTTGCCGTGATGGCGGCCGGGGCGTACAGCGCGATGATCTTGGGCATCAACGGGATCGACGATCTCGTCGTCAATCTCGTCGTCGGCTGTGTTGCGGGTGCCCTGCTGGGTCTGGTCACCGGCCTGCCCGGTCTTCGGCTCAGCAAGTGGTCGCTCGGTCTGACGTCGTTCTTCCTGATCATGTTGTTGCCGTCCGTCGTGGTAGCCCTGCGGGACCACACCGGCGGGCTGGAGGGCAAGTTGATATCCCCGCCCACGTTCCTCGGCGTCCCGCTGACGACCGGCGAACTCTACACCGCCACCGTCGTGGTGGTCGGATTGTGGCTCGTCATCTTCCGCAACCTGATTCTCTCCGGCTACGGCGTCGCATTGAGATCGTTCCGGGAGAACCCGCGCCTCGTGGAATCTCTGGGTCACTCGGCCACCACGATGAAGCTGAGTTCGTATGTCGTGGGCTCGATTCCCGCCGCGATGGGCGGAGTGCTCTATGCGTACCTCGCCGGATACATTTCACCGGCCCCGTTCAACCTGTCGATGCTTCTGGCGGTTCTGGCGGCCTCGGTCCTCGGCGGAACACGCAGCATCTACGGTTCGGTGATCGGTGCGGCGATTCTCGTGATCGTCCCGGACCGCATCTCCTCGTTCGAGGTGTACTCGATGGCGATCTTCGGTGCATTCCTGGTCATTGTCGCCGTGCTGTTCTCGCACGGCATCGCGGGCTACCTGTCGATGCTGACGAAACGGATGCTGGTTGGTGTGCCGGGAAGCCGGAAACTTGCCGTGCCACAGCGCGCGGACGTGGTGCTACCGGACTTGAGCGGGGGCACGCTGTCGGCGAGTGGTGTGACGAAGCACTTCGGCGGCGTGGCCGCGCTCGACGGGGCCGGTGTCGTCGCCGAGCCGGGCATGATCACCGCGATCATCGGCAGCAACGGCGCGGGGAAGACGACTCTGCTCAACGCGATCTCGGGGTTCATCCGGCCGGAGTCGGGAGTGATCGAGGTCGACGGCACGTCGATCTCTCGCCTCACAGCCGCTGCCGCGGCCCGGTCGGGCATATCCCGTGCGTTCCAGACCCCGGCGATTCCCGACGAGATGAGCATCCGGGAGATCGTCGCTTCCGGAATGCTGCGCACGGGCCGATTTCGTCCCGCGACCGCAATCCTCCGCCTGCCGTCCTACCGACGCGCGCGGCGTGAGGAGACCGACCGAGCCGAAGCGTTGATCGCACTCGTCGGGCTCGATCACCTCGCGGATCAGGAAGCGGCCACGCTTCCCCTGGGCACGCGTCGCCTGCTCGAGGTCCTCCGTGCCGCGGTCGGTGCGCCCAAGGTGATCCTGCTCGACGAACCCGCCGCGGGCCTCGACGAGACCGCGCTGAACGATCTGACGCGCCTGTTGCAGTCGCTCCGGAAACTCGGCGCAACGATCGTCCTCATCGAACACAACGTGCCATTCGTGATGTCGTTGGCCGACACAGTGTTCGCGATGCACCTCGGGAAGGTCATCGCGTCAGGTGATCCCGAGGCGGTGCGAAACTCTCCCCAGGTGATCGAGAGTTACCTGGGTCGTCCGCTGACCGTGGCAATGCCCGAGACGTTCGATCCGCAAGGAGCGCAGGATGTCCGATGAGATTCGCGGTGGGCGACTCGAGGTGACCGGCGTCAAGGTCGCCTACGGCGACATGACGGCCGTGTGGGATGCCGGACTGACCGCCTCGCCCGGAAGGGTCACGGTTCTTGTGGGGCGCAACGGCGCCGGGAAGACGTCGCTGCTCAACGGAATCGCCGGGTCGCTTCCGATCAGCGCGGGTTCGGTGGTGCTGGACGGAAAGGATCTCTCCGGCTCGCCTGCGTGGAAGCGGGCACGTTCCGGGATCAGCCTGGTCCAGGAGGGTCGGCGGATCTTCGGAGACCTGCGAGTCGACGAGAATCTCCTGCTCGGACTGCCCCGGGTGTCGTCGGCCGACCGGCGGCGACTGCTGGACGACGTGTTCGAGGACTTCCCGCTCCTGCACGAGATGCGTGCCCGCGTGGCCGGGGCCCTGAGCGGTGGGCAGCAGCAACTGCTCGCCATCGCGCAGGCGATCGCCGGTCAACCCCGGGTGCTGCTCGTCGACGAGCCGTCGTCAGGCCTGTCCCCGGTTGCCTTCGCCCAGGTCCTGGACGTGATCAAGTCCGTACGGGACCGCGGTCTCGCCGTCGTGCTCGTCGACCAACTCGTCGACATGCTCCTCGACGGGATCGCCGACGACGTCGTCGTCCTCGATCGGGGGAGGGTGACGTTCGCGGGTTCGGCCGAGGAGATGACCCCCGATCGGATCACTTCGGATTTTCTCGTCTGAGGCCGTCGCCGGTGGGCCTCGCGTGAGGCCCACGTCGAAGCGTCGTACCCCGGGCCACGTCGTACCCCGGGCCACGTCGTACCCCGGGCCACAAGGAAAGTAGGAATCGATGAATCGCACCGCCACCCGCCGATGGCTCACCGGCCTGGCCGGGCTGTCGTGTACCGCTCTCGTGTTGACCGGTTGCAGTGCCGGTGCGGGTGCGGGCAACGACGGGTCCGCATTCCACGTGCTTGCCCTGGCCCCGCTGAGCGGGCCACTGAGCTCCCTCGGATCTCTCCAGGTCGCGGGGCTCGAGGCCGCGGCTGACATCATCAACGACAAGGGCGGCATCGACGGCCGCACGGTAGTCGTGGACGCCGAGGACAACGCCGGTGACGCCGCGACCGGCGTCGAACGGCTACAGACGTACCTGACCGACGACGGCAGGCCGGACATGCTCATGCCGGGTCTGACGAGCCAGGAGGTGATGGCCGTCCTGCCTCTCGCCACCGCGAACCAGATCCTGACCATCCACGTCGGTGGTGCCACCGATGCGAACGATCCCGAGAAGTTCCCGTACGCATTCGGTTCCGGGACGACGTTCATGGAAGTGAACGCACGCGTCATCGAGCACTTCCAATCCGAGGGGTACCACAAGGTCGCGTACATCGGGGCAGACACGACGAGCGCACGACTGAGCTTGGCCGCGATGGAGAAGGCAGGTAGCGAGCACGGGATCTCGGTAGTCTCGGAACTGGTGGCGCCGACATCGGTCGACGTCACACCCACGATGCTCAAGCTCGCCGCGCAGCAGCCGGACGCACTGTTCCTCGCGGGAGCCGGGCCGATCACCGGCGTCTACCTCTCGAGTGCCCGGACCGCCGGATGGGACAAGCCGATCTTCGGCAGCAGCGAGACGTGCGCAACCGACTTCGCCACCATCGCCCAACCCGAGCAGTGGGCGGACGTCCAACTCCACTGCTACGCCTTCGCGGTCGAGGGGCAGCCGAGTGCGCAGAGCGACACGTTCGCCGCGTTCCGCCAGGCACTGGGCAACCACACCGACCAGCCGATCGGTGTGAGCCTCGTGACCCCGGGGTTCACGTACAACGATCTGATCCTCGCGTGGGGGGCGTACGAGGCCAGCGAGAGCAACGAGGCCGCGGATCTCGCGGACGCACTCGAGAGCGGCAGGGTTCCGGCCGAGATCCGGGAGAAGTACATCGGGCCCGTGGACTGGGACTTCACCACCGACGACCACACGATGACGTGGGGTGCAGACGAACTCGTGTTCGTGCACGCGGGCCCGACTGTCGACGGAATGCTTGTTCCCGATGCCGACTAGCGAGGTACAACCCGATCGGGAGATCGCCGGGAGGACCGAATCGCCGATCCTCCCGGCACCGGTCTTCGATCGTCTCATCGCCGAGATGCGACGCTTCCAGGACCTGCTCGCAGGCGCGGCCCTTCCGGTTGCCGAAGCGGAACAGCTGACAACCCTGCTCGCGACAGGTGCGTCGTCGCTCGCGGCGCACCAGGTGCCCGACGTCCGGCGCGACTTCTCGAACCGCCGCGACGTGCCGAGCCGCGGCCAATCGATGACACCGTGGTTCGAGGTGGTCGAACGGGATCACGACAGCGTGGTCGCCCAGGTGCGATTCGGGCGATTCTTCAACGGTGTGGGCGGTGTGGCACACGGCGGCACGATCCCGCTGATCTTCGACGACGTGCTCGGGTCACTGGCGTCGTGGGAACGCTCACGTTCGCGCACAGCCTATCTCAACGTGTCGTACCTGTCGGTCACACCGCTCGACACCACCCTGATACTCGAGGCCGCGTTCGAGCGGGAAGAGGGGCGCAAGCGCTTCCTCCGGGGCACGTTGCGGAACGGCGACACCGAGTGCGCGCGAGCGGAGTCGCTGTTCGTCGCCACCACGATCTGACACGATGCACGTGCTGTGAATCGGGCAGTCCTTCCGTAATCCTTTGTTGCGCAACCGTCGAAGTCGATCGGGTTGCGAATTCCGGCCCTCCACATGTTGACATCCCCACCTCCGGTCGTGTGTAGTGGGTCACATCACAGTTTTGAGTCGATAGTTCTCGTAATTGGAAATCGACCGGGGGTGGCTCGTCTCCAGCTCCTTCCCGTCGATCCGGTTCCCGATATGTCAGCAAGCGTGAATGTGCTGGGCCGCAGTTTCATTGGAATCCTGGAAGGAACGTCATGAATTTGTGGAGGAAGCTGGCCCCGATCGCCGGGGCCGCGCTGATCGCCCTGGTCGCCGGATGTGGCCAAGCCGAGGAACCGGCGAGCACGGTGACCGGGGACCCGATTCGTATCGGATTCGTGTGCAGCTGTTCCGGGGCACAGTCCCATGCCCTCGGCCGGACGGCGGACGTCGCCGAGGCATGGGCCAAATCGGTGAATGCCTCCGGCGGGATCAACGGCCACCCGGTCGAGGTCATTCTCAAGGACGACGGACTCGACGCCGCCCGCTCGCTCCAGGCCGTGAAGGAGTTGGTCGAGAACGACAAGGTCATGGCCATCTCCGGTGAAGCGAGTCTGGTCAGCTCCTCGTGGGTGAACTACCTCGCGGACAAGAAGGTCCCCGTCGTGGGTGGGCTCACCTTCTCCACACCGTACGAGACCAGCCCCGACTTCTTCTCGACCGGTGCGTCGTTGACGCTGCAGGAATACGGTGCCTATTCCCTCGCCAAGGCGCAGGGAGCCGAAAAACTCGGCTTCCTGTACTGCTCCGATTCACCGGCCTGCAAGGACTCCGCGGGCGTCGCCGAAAAGATCGTCGACGGCCTGGGTATGGCGATCGTCTCGGCGCCCGTCTCGTCGACCGCCCCCAACTACACGGCGCAGTGCCTGCAGATGCGCGACGAGGGAGTGGACGCCCTCATGATCCTCAACTCGGGACCCGTACAGACACGCGTGCTGTCGAGTTGTGCCCAGCAGGGGTACACACCGACCACCGTCTCCTCCGCCGGCGGCTCCTCGGATGCGTGGACGCAGGACCCGAATTTCGATGGTCGACTCATGGCATCGGCCATCGCGCCGTGGCAGGACGAGTCCGTCCCGGGGGTCCGGACCTTCCTCGACGCCATCGACACCTTCGCCCCCGACCTTCGCGGTTCGGAACTGTTCCAGCAGCCCGCCGCGCTCGTCTGGGCGGGACTCGAGTTGTTCAAGGCCGCAGCCGAAGGCGGCGGGGTGGGACCGCAGTCGACGCCGGCCGATGTGCGCAACGGCCTCTACGGTCTCGTCGACGAGACCCTCGACGGGTGGACTGCACCACTCAACTTCCACGAGGGGGAGACGTCGTCGGTGCCGTGCTACTTCGTGATGGGGATCGAGGACGGGGCATTCGTCTCCCCGGAGGGTGTGGACCCGATCTGTGTGGACGAAGGCGTGTACACGGGTCTGAAGGCTCTCCGCGCTCGCTGAGTGGGCGGTGAAGGCAAGGCCGGGACCCATGTCCGGGCGACATCGACAAACGTGTGTGGGAGTGAACTCATGCTGAACAAGGAAGACAACGATTTGTTGACTCGCGTCGAGGGTGACGCGCCGATGGGTGTCTTGATGCGTCAGTACTGGACGCCGGTGCTGATGTCGGAGGACGTCATCTCGGACGGTGCTCCGCGGCGGATCAAGATTCTCGGCGGCAAGTACGTGGCGTTCCGGGACACGGAGGGCAAGGTCGGGGTGCTGAACGAGGCGTGCCCGCACCGGGGTGCGTCGTTGGCGTTGGCGCGCAACGAGAATTGCGCCTTGCAGTGCCTGTATCACGGGTGGCGGGTGGATCGGACCGGCAAGGTGGTGGAGACGCCGTCGGAGCCGGCGGACAGCACGTTCAAGGACAAGATCCGGCACATCGGGTACCCGGTGCGTGAGGCCGGCGGTCTGATCTGGGCGTATTTCGGTGACCCGAAGGCCGAGCCGGAGTTCCCGGCGTTCGAGTGGACCGCTCGCAAGCCCGAGCAGATCTACACGATTCGGGTGGCGCAGCGGTGCAACTGGGCTCAGGCGATCGAGGGTGCCATCGATGCGGCGCATGCGAATTTTCTGCACAACGACTTGATGCGCCGATTAGCCGGCGGTGGCGACTACACCGGTGGGGGTGGCCTGCAAAATCTGACGCTCGTGGACGGTGCCCCCAAACTGGAGATCCAGAATCTGCCCTACGGCTTCCAATACGCAGCCGTCCGCAATGCGGTGTCGGAGGGCAGGCCGATGCAATACGTGCGGACCACCCAGTTCGTCGCTCCGAACTGGGCCCTTTTCTCCGCGCCCGAGGGGTGGGCTTTCAATCAGGTGTTCGTGCCGGTCGACGACGAGAACACCATCTTCTACTTCATCCACGCCCGACTCGACGACGAGAACATCTCGCCCGACTACCGCGCCAAGATTCTGGAATGGTCCGGCGTCGGCGAACTCGACGAAAACTTCCACATGGATTTCCACTCGGGGAACATGTGGCGGCAGGACCGGGACCTGATGGACCGCAAGAAGCACGGCGACAAATTCAGCTTCAGCGGCATGACCGGAAATCAGACCGAGGATCTCGGGGTGCAGGAGAGCATGGGCCCGATCGAGGATCGCACGCGTGAGCACCTGGGTACGTCCGATCTGGCCGTCATTCGGATGCGTCGCCTGATGCTCGATGCCGCACGCCGCAACAAGCGCGGTGAAACGCCCATCGCTCTGGGTGGCGGTTTCCTGTACGGCGAGATCCGCCCGGGAGAAGACCTGATCGAACCCGGCGTGCGCTGGCAGGAGACCGTCGGTTCGCGTGGCGAGGCGCCTGCGGCAACGCGAACCGTGTAGAGAACGGCGAAGAATCTGGCACCGCGGAGTGGAGCCCGGGACACGGCCCCGGCCTGGACTTCATTGCGCGACTACAACGATCAAGATCGGTAGGTTTCATATGACTCACATTCGTCTCAGGCATGTCGCGGTGGTGACCGCCGATCTGGCGGGCACGGTCGACACGGTGCAGCAAGCTCTGCGGTTGCCGAAGCCCTTCAACGACGATCTGGCGAACCAGTTCTCGACGCACAATGCCGTTTTCAGCCTGGGCAACTCGTTCCTCGAGATCTGCTCGCCCTACGAGGACGGTCCCGTTCGGAGATACGCCGAGGAACGCGGCGGCGATGCCGGATACATGGCGGTGTTCCAGGTTCCGGACAACGACCGTGCCCGAGCCAGATTGGACGAGCTGGGGGTGCGGATCATCGCGGAGCTCAAGTTGTTCGACCAGGGCGCGAACATGCTGCACCCGAAGGATGTGCCGGGAGCGATGGTGTCGGTCGACTGGGCGACGCCGTACGAATCGTGGAGGTGGGGAGGTCCGGCCTGGTCCGGAAGGGTTCCCGAGCATCCCGAAGGTGGGATCGTCTCCATGGAGGTGCGGATGCTGGATGCACACCGCGCCGCCGAGAAATGGGCATTGGCCCTGGACGCCAGGGTGGAAACGGTCTCGGACGACGAGGCGCACGTCCACCTGCTCGAGACCGGCCAGGTCGTGCGCTTCACCACGACGAAGGACAAGCTGCACGAGGGAATCTGCGCCGTCGAAGTGAAGCTCCCGAGCGACATCGTCGTGAAGGAGCAGTTCGACGTCGCCGGCGTCCACTTCACCTGTGTCTGATACCCACCTCCCACGGACTCGATTTGGAGACTGCTCATGCTGAACAAGGAAGACAACGATTTGTTGACTCGCGTCGAGGGTGACGCGCCGATGGGTGTCTTGATGCGCCGCTATTGGGCGCCGGTGCTGATGTCGGAGGACGTCGTCTCGGACGGTGCTCCGCGGCGGATCAAGATTCTCGGCGGCAAGTATGTGGCGTTCCGGGACAGTGAGGGCAAGGTCGGGGTGCTGGATGAGGCGTGTCCGCACCGGGGTGCGTCGTTGGCGTTGGCGCGCAACGAGAATTGTGCTCTGCAGTGTCTGTATCACGGGTGGCGGGTGGATCGGAATGGCAAGGTGGTGGAGACGCCGTCGGAGCCGGCGGACAGTACGTTCAAGGACAAGATCCGGCACATCGGGTACCCGGTGCGTGAGGCCGGCGGTCTGATCTGGGCGTATTTCGGTGACCCGAAGGCCGAGCCGGAGTTCCCGGCGTTCGAGTGGACCGCTCGCAAGCCCGAGCAGATCTACACGATTCGGGTGGCGCAGCGGTGCAACTGGGCTCAGGCGATCGAGGGTGCCATCGATGCGGCGCATGCGAATTTCCTGCACAACGATCTGATGCGCAAGTTGGCAGGCGGCGGTGAGTACACCGGCGGCGGTGGACTGTTCGACAAGGTCCTCGTCGGAGGCGCTCCGCGGCTCGAGATCGACAACCTGCCCTACGGGTTTCAGTACGCTGGTATCCGGGACGCGACACTGAAGGACGGAACGCCCAAGCAGTACGTGCGGACGACGAAATTCGTTGCGCCGTACTGGGCAATGTTCTCAGCACCGGAGGGATGGATCTTTTCGCAGGCCTTCGTGCCGGTCGACGACGAGAACACGGTCTTCTACTTCATCCATGCCCGGGAGGGCGACGAGATCATCGACGAGCCCTACCGGGCCAAGATTCTGGAATGGTCCGGTGTGGGTGAACTCGACGACGATTTCCACATGGACTTCCACTCGGGGAACATGTGGCGGCAGGACCGGGACTCGATGGACCGGAAGAAGCACGGCGACAAATTCAGCTTCAGCGGGATGACCGGAAATCAGACTGAGGATCTCGGGGTGCAGGAGAGCATGGGCCCGATCTACGACCGCACCCGCGAACACCTGGGTACGTCCGACCTCGCCGTCATTCGGATGCGTCGCCTGATGCTCGATGCCGCACATCGGAACCAGCGCGGCGAGACGCCGCTGGGCCTGGCAGGGGACTACCGCTACGACGAAATCCGTTCGGCGGAGGAACTGATCGATCCGGGTGTGCGCTGGCAGGACGTCGTCGGGGTCCCGTCGTCGGTCAAGGCCGCACAGCCGACCGACGCATGACCCGCTCGTGAGCTGAACGCACAACGCCTCGACCCCGTTGCACCGATAGAGAATCGGTACAACGGGGTCGAGGCGTGTGGACCGAAGGTCAGGCGGTGACGATCACTGCTGAACCGTGACCGAAGAGACCCTGGTTGATCGACATGCCGACATTGGCGTTCGGGACCTGACGCTCTCCCGCGTCGCCGCGCAACTGGATCGTCAGTTCCACGACCTGGGCGATGGCCTGTGCCGGTACGGCTTCGCCGAAGCTCGCGAGTCCGCCGCTCGGGTTCACAGGCACCCGTCCGCCCAGTGAGGTGACGCCGTCGTGCAGAATCTTCTCGGCCTCGCCCTCGGCGCACAGCCCGATGTGCTCGTACCAGTCGAGTTCGAGAGCAGTCGAAAGATCGTAGACTTCAGCAAGATTCAGGTCGTCCGGCCCGAGACCGGCCTCGGCGTACGCCGAGCTGGCGAGCGACGTCTTGAAACCCTCGTCCGGCGCGGGCACCGCGAGTGTCGAGTCGGTGGCGAAGTTGGGCATCTCGATGACGTTGTTCGGGTAGGTCGGCGAGTTCGTGGACAGCGCCGATATGCGAACGGCGCGGCCACCGCGTTCGAGCTGCTTACGGCGCGCGTAGTCCTCGCTCGTGATGACCAGTGCCGCGGCGCCGTCACTCGTGGCGCACACGTCCAGCAGATGCAGCGGCTCGGCGACGTACGCGCTCGCCAGCACCTCGTCCTCGGTGACCACCTTGGTGAACCGTGCGTTCGGGTTGAGTGCGCCCGCGCGGCTGTTCTTCGCCTTCACCATCGCGAAATCGCGTTCGCTCGCGCCGTACGCCGCGATGCGGCGCTGCGCGTAGAGACCGAAGTAGGTGGGGTTGGTGGCGCCGAGAAGCCGGAACCGCAGCCAGTCGGGATCGGTCTGATCGCCGCCGCCGAAGGGGCCGAAGAACCCCTTGGGGGCGACGTCGGCGCCGATCACCAGGGTGACGTCGCACAGACCGGCGAGGATGTGGGCCCGGGCGGCCCCGATCGCCTGAGCCCCCGACGCGCACGCGGCGAACGAGCTGCTCAGACGGGTTCCGTTCCAGCCGAGCTCCTGTGCGAATGCCGCGCCGCTGACCAGGCCGGGATAGCCGCCGCGCCACGTGTTCGCGCCGGCGACCATCTGCACGTCGGTCCAGTCGATGCCGGCATCCTCGAGGGCTGCACGAGCAGCTACCCGGCCGTACTCGACGAACGACTTCCCGAACTTGCCCCACGGGTGCATACCCACCCCGAGAACGGCTACTCCACTCATGATGCGACCTCCACGGTCTCGGAATTGTCGAGGGTCCAGCGCCACACCAACTGGACGCCGTCTTCGTCCTCCAGCAGCTTCTCGGTGCGCAGCGACACCGTGTCGCCGACGTTCGCGGGCGGGCTGTCGGGGCTGAGCTGCCCCAGTACGACCAGGCCGTCCTCCTCGAGCTCGACAGCGAGCACGGTGTAGGGCTCGAACGGATCGCCGGAGACGTAGGGGGCCGGAGGCTTGTAGTGGTTGCGTGTCCACGACCAGATCCGGCCGCGGGTGCTCAGAGGGTGGGTTTCGAGCACATCGCCGCCGCACCGCGGGTTGCGGCAGCGGTCGATGGTCGGGGGGAAGAAGACAGAATGGCAGCGCGTGCACGCCTTGCCCAGGAGCCGGGTCTCGCTCGCGTCGAACCAGTCGGGCACGGCGGAACGGGAAGGTGTCGTCATGATTCCCTAGTTCCTTTCGGGGTCGTGGGTGGTGGCAACGAGGTTCGTGGCCTTCGGCCGGTCGGACGCCGAATCTTCGGGTGGCAGCAGCGGGACGAAACCGGCGCGCGCAGTGAGCAGAGTGTCGCCGTACTCGTCCATCCGCTGGATCAGCCCGTCGCGGAACGTGTAGATCCAGCAGTAGTCGTTGGTGTAGGTCTCGCCGTCGATTCGCGTGGCGCGCATGAGCTGCCGGACGACTGCGGTCTCGCCGTCGACCACGACCGCGACGACATCGCGCTCGATCGTGTCGACCTGAAGTACCCGGCTCGTGTTCGCCCCGGTGAGGGCGGCGGCCACCCGATCGCGGCCGCGGAAGGGCCGGGGGCGGATGCCGGCGGGTGGATGCCATTCGACGTCCTCGGCCAGCAGCGCCGCGATTGCGTCGGCGTCGTTGCGAGCGCGGGCCTCATTGAATTGCAGGACCAGAACCCGGGTGCGTTCGGTGTCGGTCATGTCGAGATGCCTTTCGTCTTCGTAGGTATGAGGGGCTGCGGCTCATTGATCGCGCGTGCGTTCGATGAACTCGTCCGCGACCAGACGGCGAGTGCGATGCCAGTAATCGGCGTTCGTCCACGGGGTGTTGGTGACGATGCGGCCCTTGCTGTTGCGGTAGTAGGTCGTCATTCCGGAGTGGGTCCAGATCGAACCGTCCAGCGCAGCGTCGATCTCGCCGTTGTAGGCGTCGAAGACCTCCTGCCGGCATTCGATGCTCGACAGGTTCCGCTTCGCCATCCGCTCGAGCGCCTGCAGCACGAAGCGGACCTGCATTTCGACGCTCAGGACGTGGCTGCCACCGTGGCCCGCATTCGTGTTGGGGCCGTACAGGATGAATATGTTGGGGAAGTTGGGCACGGTCATGCCCAGGTAGGCCCGCGCGTCGTCGGCGCCCCAGCTCTCCCGCAACGTCGTTCCGTCGCGGCCGTGAATCTCCATGGGGGCGAGCATGTTGAGCGTTTGGAACCCGGTGGCCAGCACGATCACGTCAACCTCGTGCTCGGCGCCGGACGAGGTGACCACGCGCTGACCGTCGATGCGGGACACACCCTCGTCGACGAGGGCGACGTCGTCACGGAGAAGGGCGTCGAACCACCCGTGGTCGAGCAGCGGACGCTTGCCGTAGGGCGGGTAGTCGGGGACGCACTTCTCGATCAGCTCGGGGCGGTCAGCAAGCTTCTGCTCGATGTACCGGGTCAGGAACTTGCGGTGGCGCTCGTTCTCGGAGTTGATCGACCGGTCCTGATGCGGCCATTCCGGATCGATGCGCAGCATCGGGTGCAGCCGGTCACCGAACTTCCACGCCTGCTGTAGCCGGTACCAGGCGAGGTAGCCGGGGAACTCGGCCATGAGGAACTGCTTGGCCGGCTCCACGCCGCGAGTGGTGTTGGGATTGGGCATGATCCACTGCGCCGAGCGCTGAAAGACGGTCACCTCACGGGCGGTGCCCGCGATGGCGGGCACCAATTGCATCGCGGAGGCGCCGGTTCCGATCACGGCGACGCGCTTGTTCTCCAGGTCGATCCCGGGATCCCACGCGCCGGTGTGGACGACCGGTCCGGTGAAGGAGTCCAGACCGTCGAGGTTCGGGTAGGCGGGACGGTTGAGCAGACCCACCGCCGTGATGACGACCGGGTACTCCGCGGTGTGCGTGGAGTTGTCGGCCCGGCGGAGCGTGACCCGCCAGTGCTGCCGGTCCTCGATCCACTCGGCGGCTTCTAGTTCGGTGCCGAACTGGACCTGTTTGCGGATGCCGTACGACGTCGCGATGTCGAGGAGGTAGCCCTCGACCTCCGACTGCTTGGCGAAGTACCGGGGCCAATCCGCTCGCTGGGCGAACGAGTACGAGTAGAGGTGTACGGGAGTGTCGACGCCGCAGCCCGGGTAGACGTTCTCGTGCCAGGTGCCGCCGGCGTCCGGGTTCTTGTCGATGATCGTGTACGGCACACCGGCCTCGTCGAGACGGATGGCCGCGCACAGTCCCGAGAAGCCGGTGCCGACTACCAGGACGTGGGGTGCCCGTTCACCGGACGCGGTGTCGATGACCGGCGTTGCGCGGGAGAGCGCACCGAGTTCCTCGGCGAGCATGCCACCCTGTGCGCTCGGCACTTCTTCGTCCAGGCACCGGCTGAGGACGTGCAGTACCTGCTCGGGTGTCAGGGTGGGAGCGTCCGGCAGTTCGCCGCGGCGATGCGCCAGTACGACGTCGAACGCAAGCGTGCGAAGCTCGGCTCGAACGTCGTCGGGCATACCGCCGTCGTCGTGGTCGCCCGGCCCGCGCATGGCGGTGGGCCGGAATTTGCCTTCGAGAAGTGACAGATTGCCAGTGAGCTGCACGACCGCCGCCAGCAGTGTCGGCAGATTGGCATCGTCGAGCGCGGCGGCGAGGGACTGCTGGAACTCGGCCTCTGCGGGGTCCGAGACGGACATCGGCGCGGGAGTTGTTTGGGTCACAGGATTCCTGACTTCTGGCGACGGGAAGGGGCTCCGCGACTCGGCGGATTTTGAAACTCTAAATATCAGAATAGGTTACGCGCGCGTCGCGCCGCAATGGGAACCGCTGAATTGCTCGAGGCGGGTGAGGACGTTTCATTGCCTGCGAGCGCATTCCGGCAAGGATCGATCGTTGTGACCTCGGTGTGTGCCGGGAACCGTCGGGGCAGGAGAACGCCCAGGGCCGTGGTCACGAGGGCGCACATCCCGGCCACCACCCACACGACGTCGAACGCTCGTGCCGTGGGGACGGGGACGGATCCGGAGTCGATGCTGAGCGAGACGAGGATCATCGCGAGGGTGGCACTCGCCAGCGACGCGCCGATGGAACGGAGGAGGGTGTTGATGCCGTTGGCGGCCGAAGATTCGGATTCCGGTGCGGCCGCCATCACCAGCCCCGGAAGTGTGGCGAACGAGACGGCGGTGCCCCCGGCGATCACGAATGCAATGGCCGTGACCGTAACGACGGTGCCGGGCACCACGAGCCGGACGGCGCACGCGACGGTGGTGACGACACTCCCGATCAGCAGCACGGCCCGACCGTTCCAGCGGTCGATGAGCATGCCGGCGAACGGCGAGACCATCACCTGAGCGAACGCGGTCGTCGCGACCGCGAGGCCTGCGGAGGTGGCGGTGAGACCGAAGCCGTGACCGGTCCAGGACGGTAGTTGTAGTTGCTGCGTCGTGGCGAGCGTGTTGATGAACATCGCGAACGTGATGAGCATGCCGGCCAGATTGGTCAGCAGAACCGGGCGATGGACGGCGGTCCGCAGGTTCACCAGGGGATTGGGCGCCCGCCACTGCAGCGGCGCCCATACCGCGAAGACGACGACGGCTGCGGCAACACAGCCGAGGGTGCGCGGACCAGCCCAGCCCCAAGACCCGCCCTTGGACAGCGTCAGCAGCAAGGCAGCGAGTCCCAGCGACAGCAGCAGCGCGCCGACGAAGTCGAACCGTCCGGGTGACCGTGATCCGATGTCGGGGACGATGAGGAGCGCGCCGACGGTCAGCAGCGCACTGCAGGTTCCCGCGACCCAGAACACGGTGAGTGGTCCCGCCATGTCTTGCAGGAACCCCGCGAGCGGGATTCCGAGCGTGGTCCCGATGCCGAGCGTCGCGCTCAGGCCGCCGATCGCGGTGCCGATTCTCGCAGGGGGCAGCGTGTCCCTGAGGATGCTGATCGCGACGGGCACGAGCGCCGTCGCGAAGCCCTGGAGCGACCGTCCGGCGATGAGTGCCGGAAACGTGCCGAGGAGAGCCATGAACGAGCCTGCGGTCATCACCGACATGGCGATGACGAGCATCCGGCGCCGGCCCACCATGTCGGCGAGCCGGGTGACCACCGGGGTGGCGACCGCGGCGACGAGCAGGGTCGAGGTGACGAGCCAGGAGGCGTCGTCCGTGCTCACCCCGTAGGTCTCCGGCACCGACGGAAGCATCGGGATCGCAATCGTGTGCTGGAGCGAGACGATCGTGCCGCACAGCGCCATCAACGTGACGATCAGCCAGGTGGGAGGCGTTCGGCGGGGGAATATCACTACAGTGCCTCCGGTCTGTGATCCGTGCTCGAGACGAACCGGAGGCAACCGAGATGCTCCGGGCAGGCGTGAAGTGACGGTCGTGTTTTCGTCTGCCTACCGACCCGACCCACGATATTATGATATTTGAAGTATCATAAGTATCACGCAGCCTGCAAACGTCTCGCCGCCCGGAGTCCGGCGCGAGTGCGTCCATGCAGGTCAAGTGCTCGAATCGAGCAATGTGAACGAACGTTTCCATTCGTGTCCGGGCGGTGCTAATGTGCGACATGCTGCCGGATTTTCACCCAGCCGTCGCTATCGGAGGTACGAAGAAAATGGGATATCCGTTACCCAAGGGCAATTCGTTGCGGGGGCCGTTTCAGCCGATGCGTTTCGAGGCGACGGTCGAGGAGTGCATCGTCACGCACGGGGAGGTCCCCAAGGAGCTCGCGGGTGGTTTCTATCGAGCGGGCCCGACGTGGCGGCGTCCGACCAAGCAGGGGAACAATCCGCTGATCAGTATGGACGGCATGGTGCAGGGTCTCGTCTTCGACAATGGTCGGGCGGATTTCCGTAACCGGTGGGTCCGGACCCCGAAGTTCCTCGCCGAGGAGAAGGCGGGACGGGCCCTGTTCGAGTGGACCGACGGCGGGTTCGGGGACTGGCGCGATCACGCCTACGGCGACGTCAAGCGCGACCAGTACACCACCGGTGTTCCGCAGGGAACCAACAACATCAACGTCTTCCCGTTCGCCGGCCAGATCCTCGCGTCCGGTGAGCAGGGCGGACCGCCGATCGCCCTGCACCCGATCACGCTGGAGACGACGGGCGTCGTCCCCTGGTCGACGAAGCTGTCGCCGGGTCTGCACGAGAAGTGCACCTTCGGTGATGCGTCGTTCACCGCGCATCCCAAGTGGGACCACGACACCGGCACCCTGTACGGGTGGAACTGGCGGGACGAGGCGCCCTACGTGACGATTCACATCGTCCATCCCGACGGGGCGGTGGAGTCGCGGGATCTGCACGATGCGCCGTACAACACTGTTGCGCATGATATCTGGTTGACCCCGGAGTGGATCGTGATGCCGTTCCAGCCGTTCACCGCCGACAAGAAGCAGATCACCGAGCAGAATCTCGGCGTCTGGGGCTGGGACCGGGAACTGCCGATCGTCATCGGGCTGATCCCGCGCCACGACCTCCAGGGTGAGGTCCGGTGGATCAGCACGGACATTCCCGCCGAGTACGTCATGCACACGATGGCGGCCAACGTGGACGGCAACCTGCTCACGCTGGACGCGCCGATCTTCAACCGCCCACCCTTCCCGTTCGTGGAGGACTTCGCGGAGGGCGAGGACGTGGCGCTGTTCTTCTCGGTCTCGCGCAGCTTCCTCGGACGTTGGACGATCGACCTCGAGACCGGCTCCGCGAAGACCGAGCAGCTCTCCGACCGCCCGTCCGAGTTGCCGAAGGTCGACGAGCGGTTCTACGGCAAGCCCTACACCTTCGGGTTCCAGGTCGGTGGCGTGATCAAGCGCAACGGCATGTCGATGAACAGCCTGGTCGTGACGAACATGAAGACGCTGTCCGAGCAGGTGTACCAGATCCGGTCGACGGAGGCGGCGGCGGTGCTGGAGGCGACGTTCGCGCCGCGCACCCCGACGTCTCCGGAGGGCGACGGCTACATCATCGTGCCGGTGTCGTGGTGGGCCGAGGGCCGGGGCGAGTATCTGATCTTCGACACGTACGACATCACCACGGGTCCGGTCGCGCGGATCGAGATCCCGTTCCTGATGGGCTGGACCCCGCACGGACACTGGATGGACTTCCGCTGACCGGCATGAAGGTCGGGGTGTATTTCGATCTGCGGGTGCCGCACGGATCGGGACTCGACCCGGCCCGCGTCTACGCGCACACCCTCGAGATGTGCGAGTTCGCCGAGGCCTCGGGCCTCGACTCCATCTGGGTCAGCGAACACCACGGGTTCGACGACGGCTACCTTCCGCAGGCGCTCACGTTCGCCGCGGCGGTCGCCGCGCGCACTCGCACCGTCCGGGTGGGAACCGCGCTCGTCGTCGCACCGTTGCACGCCACCGTCGAACTGGCAGAGCAGGCGGCGGTCGTCGATCTGATCTCCGACGGCCGTCTCGACCTGGGGCTCGGCGCGGGCTATCAGCAGGCCGAGTTCGATCTCTACGGCGCCGACCGCGACGCGCGCTTCGCCACTATGACGGGTCAGGTATCCGAACTGCGGGAGATGTGGTCCGGGCAGCGGGTGACACCGGCGCCGGTCCAGTCGCCGATTCCGATCTGGCTGGGCAGCGGCGGCGAGTACGGCGCGCGTCGCGCCGGGCGACTCGGCGCCAACTTGCTGTTCGTGAATCCCGACCTGATGCCCGCGTACCGGCAGGGACGCGCCGACGCGGGGCTCGACCCCGGCACCGGGCGCATGGGTGGTCCGTTCTTCGCGCTTCCGAGCGAGGATCCGGACCGCGAATGGTCCGAGATGTCCGGGTACATCGCGTATCAGCAGAACTCGTATCGACGTCACATGGCCCGCGGAGTCGATGGGCCGCCGCCGCGGGAATACGACCCTGCGGCCGGACGGAACAGGCCGCTGTCCGGACCGGGCGCATTCTGGTTCGGGACACCGGAAGACCTCACCGCCCGGTTCGCCGCCTGGATCGGCGACTGTCCGGTCGACACCGTCTTCCTGTGGGCCTCCGTCGGAGGCATGCCGGAGAAGACGGTCGAGCGCACCGTCGACCTGATCGGTCGTCGGATGGCGCCGCTCCTTCGTGGAATCGGTCAGGGCGGCAACAACTGTGAAAGAAGTAAGACACCGCTGCCGGTCGAACCGGCAGACGAATCCGGGAGTGTGATCGTGTAATGGGCTCGACGATCGAGCTGACGAACCGGGGACCGGTTCGCCACATCCAACTCAATGCGCCTGAGCGCCTCAACGCCCTCGACCGGGACATGCTCGACGAGCTTGCCGCCGCGATCGCCACCGTCGCCGCGGACCGGGAGGCGAGTGCGCTGGTCGTGTCCGGCGCGGGCCGGGCGTTCTGCGCGGGCGCCGACGTCGGCAGCCTGTTCGGCGACACCACCCGGCCGCCCGCGGAGATCCGCGACGAACTCAAGACGGTGTACGCGAGTTTCCTCGGGATCCACGACCTGAAGATCCCGACGATCGCGGCGGTGCAGGGCGCCGCAGTCGGCGCGGGCGTCAACATCGCGCTGGCCTGCGATGTCGTGGTCGCCGGTCCACGAGCACGCTTCGTGGTGTCGTTCGCCGACATCGGCCTGCACCCCGGCGGTGGCTGCAGCTGGTTCCTGACCCGCAGGATGGGCGCCGACCGTGCGATGGCGACAATCCTCGGCGCCAAGACGATCGGAGCGGACGAGGCGTACCGCGAGGGCTTGGCGACCGAACTCGCGGACGACCCGGTGGCAACGGCACTCGAACTCGCGGAGCGGTATTCGACGCGGGATCGCGGGATGCTCGCGGACATGAAGCGTGCGGTTCAGCTCGCCCAGGACGGCGACCTGGCGTCGGTACTCGAATTCGAGTCGTGGGCGCAGGCGTCGTCGGTCACGCAGCCGGCGTTCCAGAAGTACGTGGCCGAGTTCGGCCGATGATTCGTGGAAATCGCGAAAGGAACCGACATGCCTGACAGCACTCACGTCACACTCACACCGGCCGAGGTGGTCAGCGCGTTCTACGGCGCGCTCATCGACCAGGATCCCGAGCGGCTGGGGGAGCTGGCCGACGCCGGCTTCGACGACGCGATCTTCGTGGAGATGCCGTCGTCGCTTCCCTACGGGGGCCGGGTCGAGGGCGCACGGCGACTTCGCGCAATGTTCCAGGCCATGGCCCGCGGTGTGGTGGACGTCGGCCCCCGCGGACTGACCCTCGATGCGCTCGTCGACGGCGGCAACCGCGTTGCCGCGCGGCTGTCGTTCGACTGGTACCCGCCGGGTGGCGGTGCGCCGATCGCGTCCGGCGCCGTCGAGGAATGGACATTCGAGAACGGCAAGGCGACCGCGATCCGCGCGTACTACCGGGATACGGCCGAGCTTCTCGCCGCCTCGGCCACTGCGGCGGAGGGCGCCTGATGGAACTGATCGGGGTCGGCAGCGGTGTCCGCCTCGCCGTGCACGAGCTCGGCGAGGGACCGCCGGTCGTGCTGGTGGCGGGTTTCGGTCTCGACCACTCGGTGTGGGATCGCCAGGTGCGGGTGCTGGCCGACGCGGGTTTCCGGGCGATCTGTGTGGATCAGCGGGGGCACGGCCGCTCGGACAAGCCCCGCCACGGGTACGACGTCCCGCAGCTGGCCCGTGACCTGCTCGACGTGATCGAGACCCTCGATCTCGACGGAGTGACACTGGTCGGGCACTCGTTCGCCGGGCAGGTGGGGTTCAAGGCCGCGGCCCTGGACTCCGGCCGGATCGCCGGGCTCGTGCTGGTGGGATCGAATGCGGTCCGTGCCAGCCGAAGCGCGGACTTCCCGTTCGGTGCGCCCGCGAGCGAGGTGCTGCCGCGTCTCCTCGACGCAGAGAACGCCGATCGGCTGGGGTCTCGGCGGACCAACCTGGCGGGTGCGTTCGCGCAGCCGCCGACGGAGTCGACGATCGAGTGGCTCATGCGGGTGTCGTTACAGATGCCGTCGTGGGCGGCGATCGAGTGCTACCGCTCGATGCTCGAATCCGATCAGATCGACGCGCTCGCGCACGTTCGCCTGCCGGTCCTACAGGTGGTGGGACGTGCCGACCCCGTGCACTCCGCGCGGGGTGCTGCCTGGGTCTCGGAGCAGCTGACGCGGTCGCGACTGGTCACGATCGACGGGTGCGGCCACTATCCGATGCTGGAAGCGCCCGACGCGCTCGAGCGGGAGTTGCTCGCATTCGCGCAGGTGGTGGGGTGCGAGCGGCCCGCGTAGGAGCGATCGGACACGTCGTGTCGTCCGTTTCCTTGCCACGTCTATTATGAGACGGTAATATTCAAAATAAGCGCGTGGGATGGATCACCAGCGTCACCGGCCGAGTCGCACATCGAGTAGGTACGGATCCTCCACCCTCGACGAACTTGGAACCGCAGTCCGGTCGTCAGACCCCGAACTTGGAGAGAACTCATGCTGAACAAGCAAGACAACGACCTGCTCACCCGCGTCGAGGGTGACGCGCCGATGGGTGTCTTGATGCGTCAGTACTGGACGCCGGTGCTGATGTCGGAGGACGTCGTCTCGGACGGTGCTCCGCGGCGGATCAAGATTCTCGGCGGCAAGTACGTGGCGTTCCGGGACGCGGAGGGCAAGGTCGGGGTGCTGAACGAGGCGTGCCCGCACCGGGGTGCGTCGTTGGCGTTGGCGCGCAACGAGAATTGCGCTCTGCAGTGCCTGTATCACGGGTGGCGGGTGGATCGGACCGGAAAGGTGGTGGAGACGCCGTCGGAGCCGGCGGACAGCACGTTCAAGGACAAGATCCGGCACATCGGGTACCCGGTGCGTGAGGCGGGCGGTTTGATCTGGGCGTACTTCGGTGACCCGAAGGCCGAGCCGGAGTTTCCGGCGTTCGAGTGGACCGCTCGTAGGCCCGAGCAGATCTACACGATTCGGGTGGCGCAGCGATGCAACTGGGCTCAGGCCCTCGAGGGGGCCATCGACTCGGCCCACTCCAACTTCCTGCACAACGACCTCAACCGGCGCCTGGCCGAGGGCGGCGACTACACCGGCGGCGGCGGCCTGCTCAACTTCCAGCTGACCGACGGGGCGCCCCGTCTCGAGGTCGAGAACCTGCCCTACGGGTTCCACTACGCAGGCATCCGCGATGCACTCGTCGACGGCGAGCACAAGAAGTACGTGCGCACGACGCAGTTCGTCGCCCCGTCCTGGGCGCTGTTCTCGGCACCGGAGAATTGGGTGTTCTCGCAGGTGTTCGTGCCGGTCGACGACGAGAACACCATCTTCTACTTCATCCACGCCCGTCTCGACGACGAGAACATCGAGCCCGACTACCGCGCCAAGATTCTGGAATGGTCCGGCGTCGGCGAACTCGACGAAAACTTTCACATGGACTTCCACACGGGGAACATGTGGCGGCAGGACCGGGACCTGATGGACCGCAAGAAGCACGGCGACAAATTCAGCTTCAGCGGCATGACCGGCAACCAGGTCGAGGACCTCGGCATCCAGGAGAGCATGGGTCCCATCGAGGACCGCAGCCGCGAGCACCTGGGCACGTCGGACCTGGCCATCATCCGCATGCGCCGCCTGATACTCGACGCCGCGCGCAAGTACGCGAAGGGTGAGACCCCGATCGGCCTGGGCCGGAACTTCTCGTACGAGGAGATCCGCGCCGCGGAGAAGATGATCGAGCCGGGATCCTCGTGGAAGGGTCAGGTGGGTTCGCGCGGAGTCGCCGAGAACACCGCGGTCAACTGAATCCGGTCGAGAGGAACAGAACATGGATGCACAGTCCGCATTCTTCAACGTCGTCGCGGCCGACGAGGCGATGCACGATCCCGGCCCGGAGTCGAACTGGAACGAGTCGGCCTTCTTCCACGTCGTCGAAGAGGACGGTTCGGCCGGGGCGCTGTTCCGCATCGGCCGCCGGGTCAACGAGGGTTTCGCCGAGGTAACGGCGCTCCAGTTGCGCAGCACGGGTGACGCGCTGGTCGGTTTCCGGAAAGCGAAGATCACCGACAACCTCCGATGGCAGGCCGGGGACCTCGACTTCGCCTCGGAAGGGACCGGCGGGGGCTGGTCGATCTCGTTCGACGGCGAACTGAGCCACCTCGCCGACGGCACGGAATTCGCGGATCCGGGTACGGCATTCCGTAACTCGCCGAAGGAGAAGGTCGCGTTCGACCTGTCGTGGGCCGACCTGGCCCCGCCGTACCGCACGTCGACGGACGGCACGTATCACGGCGGCGACTCGGTCGCCAAGGACCACTATGCCGGCGTCGGACAGGTGACCGGGATCGTCCGAATCGACGGTCAGGAGAAACGAATTCGCGGATTCGGTTTCCGCGATCACTCGTGGGGCGTGCGCAACTGGCAGTCGATCGACTGCTGGCGGTGGGTGTACGGCCAGCTCGATGCCGGCAACCTGTTCTCCGTCGTCGCGATGCAGGTCGGCACACCCGAACCCGCGGTCGCGGGCATCGTCCTGAAGGACGGTACGCCGCACGTGGTCACGGAGATGAGCGTGAAATGCCGGTACGACGGCGCCCCGGACTACTGGCTGGCCGGCGCGGACGTCACGATCCCGCTGCCGGACGGCGACGTGTTCGAGGCGACCTACCAGCCGACGTGCCGTCTCCCGCTCCGGCACACGAAGGGTGACGAGGTGCTGCGCATCGTCGAGCATCTCGCGAACGTGCAGATCAACGGCAAGTCCGGTGCCGGCTGGATCGAGGTCACGGACCGGATGGAGGACGGCCGCCCGTTCGGGCTCGTCCACGGCGACGCCTGACCCGGGACTTCCGCCCGTTTCGCCGATCACCGGACCGCCCGTGCGTCACGCACGGGCGGTTCCGTCATCTCTGCAGGTCAGGAAGCTCGTGGTGGGCGAGTCGCACGGCGCTCAGGTGCGCGAACTTCCAATCGCCGTCGATTTTGACGTACCGCTCGTCGTATCGCGCGAGCGTGAGCCGGGCGGGGCCGTCGTGGAAGTCGACGACGCCCACGAAATGCCACGTTGCGCGCGCAGTGTTCCCGGTCACCGTGATGTCGAGATTCGTCGTGTTGTGCTGCGAGAAGCGTATGGACTGCCCGAAACGCTCGAATGCCCGGCGAATCTCGTCGTGACCCCGGTATGCGCCGAGTCCGTCGGCCTCCCAGATGCCGTCGGCGGCGAAGAGCCGGACGATCGCGTCCGGATCGTGGTGATCGTCGCAGACGTTGCAGTACTCGGCTTTCAGGCGACGGATTCGCTCGATGTCCTCGAGCCTGATCAGGCGTTCTTCGATGCTCGGCACGGTGTCTCCCGGCGGTGTGGAACGGGTGGTCCCGGCGAATTCCGGGCGGTATGTGGATCGACTCACCGTGCGGTGCAGGATGTGAGTCAGGTAACGCGGGTGGCTTGACGGCGCTGCGTGCGGTTCCTATATTGAACCTAGCAGTCTCAATTATATTCGCGCCGACAGTCGAGGAGACTCCGGTTTCATGCTTGATACTTCCGATTTCCAGCCGAGCGCGCCGGACGAGATCACGGCCGCGTGGCTCACCGGGGCCCTCCGCCTGCAGAACCCGACGCTGACGGTCGAGCACCTCGAGGTCACCAAGATCATCTGGGGCACAGCCACGAAGGTGCTCCTCGAGGCCACCTACTCCGGACAGCCGGACGTCCCGCTGTCCCGCAACCTGTGCGTCAAGGGCGGCCTGGATCGTCGGCTCGACGACGTCTCCGACGACGCGATCCACACGATGGAGGCCCGGTTCTACGGGGAACTGCGCCACCTCTTCGAGTCGTCGGCGCCCGAGTGCTACTACGCCGGCGTCGACCGGAACGGCGACAGGGGACTGATCGTCCTCGAAGACATCGCCGCGGCGGGATCGACGTTCGTCGAGCCGGGCGACGTCCTGACCGTCGATCAGGTCGCGAGCGGACTGCGTCACCAGGCGAAGTGGCACGCCGCCACCTGGGGGAAGACCGCAGCCGACCTTCCGGGCGTCGGCGTCGGCAGCATCAACCGCAAGGCCGCGAAGCTCTTCTACCGGGAGAAGTACTGGAATTCGCACTTCGCGCAGGAGGGTGCGCCCCAGTACCCCGCGAAGCTTCAGAACCCGGAGCTGCTGTACCGGGCGTTCAAGTCCGTGTGGGAGTCGGACGACGTCGCCGTGCACTCCCTGCAGCACGGCGACGCACACCTCGGCAATACGTTCCTGCGTCCGGGCGGCGACCTCGGCTTCATCGACTGGCAGTGCTACTGCTTCGGACCGTGGTCCTACGACGTCGCCTACTTCCTCTCCGGTGCGTTGTCGGTCGAGGACCGCAGGAGCAGCGAACAGGACCTCCTCCGGGACTACCTGGACCAGCTCGCGGCGGCAGGCGGACCGCGGATCCCGTTCGACGAGGCGTGGGCCGACTACGTCCGGCACCTCGTCCACGGACTGATGTGGACGATGACACCCAAGGTGATGCAACCCTTCGAGCGCAGCCGGATCATGAGCGACCGCTACGTGACCGCCGTGATGGACCACGGCGCCGTCGCAGGCGTGTACGCGTGACGGTCCGCCGCGCTCGTACTCGAGTAGAGCTTTCGGAAATGAACAGGAGAGACCGAAGTGCACGCTGACAGTGGTCGAGAAGGTTCCGTCCTCGCCCCGGACTCCGCTCCGGCGAGTCTGTGCGCCCGTTTCCAGGACAGCGCCGCGCGCTACCGGGACCGGATTGCGTTCACGTCGTTCGACGGGTCGTTCGCAGACATCACCTGGGGTGAATACGCCCGCAAGGTCGAGGAAACCGCGGGTGCGCTCGCGGCCATGGGAGTGGGCCCGGGTGACTGCGTCGCACTCCTGTTCTCCACCCGCCCCGAGTTCCACTGGTTCGACCTCGCGGCCCTGCACCTGGGTGCCCGCACGGTCTCGGTCTACAACACCGCGCCGCCGCAGTTCATCGAGTACCTACTCACCAACTCCGGCGCCCGGGTCCTGGTCACCGAGCGCGCGTACGGCGCGCAGGCGGAGCAGGCCGCAGGCCTTATCGAGCACGTCACGGTCATCGACGAGGCCGCGGGTGGCCGGCACGCGTGGGCCGACCACGTCGCCGCGACACCCGCCGACTTCGACTTCGAGGCGCGCTGGCGGCAGGTGTCCTCGTCCGACCTCGCGACGATGATCTACACGTCCGGGACGACCGGTGTGTCGAAGGGCGTCCAGCTCACACACGGCAACATCCTGTGGGCGGTCGGCACCTACATGGAGCGGATGGGTCTGCCGTTCGGCTCCGCGCAGATGTCGTACCTGCCGATGGCCCACATCGCCGCGCGGAACATGGACCACTACGGGCAGATTCTGCGCGGCTTCCAGATGACGCTGCTCACCGACCACTCCGAGGTCCTCGACGGCATGCTGAAAGTTCGCCCGGGCCTGTTCTTCTCCCCACCGCGCATGTGGGAGAAGCTGAGGTCGCGCATCCAGGCCGAGATTGCCGCGCAGAGCGACCCGGCCCACCGTGCGGAGCTCACCGCCGCCCTCGAGCGGGGTCTCGAACGCGTCCGGCGGGACGAGAAGGCGGACGAGGCGGAGATCGCCGTCATGCGCGACATCCGAGCACTGGTCGGCCTCGACCGGATCGCGGCCGCGATCATCGGCGGCGCCCCCGTGGCGCGGGAACTGATGGAGTTCTTCCACGCCGTGGGGGTTCCGCTGGGTGAGTCGTACGGCATGTCGGAGAACGGCGGCGTGTGCACCACCAACCCGCCGGACGGCGTGCGCTTCGGAACGATCGGCGTCCCCCTCGACGGGCAGGAGGTCCGCCTCGCCGACGACGGCGAGATCCTCGTCAAGGGGCCCGGTGTCATGGTCGGCTACCGCGACATGCCGGAGGCCACCGCCGAGGCGATCGACGGCGACGGCTGGCTGCACACCGGTGACATCGCGACGCGGGACGCCGACGGCTACCTGACGATCGTCGACCGCAAGAAGGAACTCATCATCAACGCCGCAGGCAAGAACATGTCCCCGGTGCTGATCGAGGGTGAACTCCGCAAGCACGGCCGGTTGCTGTCGACCGCCGTCGCGATCGGCGAGGGTAGGCCCTACATCGTGGCGTTGCTGACCCTGGACCCGGACGCTCTCGCCACACACTGCGCCGACAACGGCATCGAACCCGCTCCGCTGGAGGAGTTGGCCACCGACGCGCGGATCCTCGCCGTCGTCGAGGAGGACGTCGAGACCGCGAACCAGGGGCTCTCACGCGTCGAGCAGATCAAGAGGTTTCACATCGTCACCGACACGTGGACACCGGGCGGAAACGAGGTCACCTCGACCCTCAAGATCCGCCGCAAGGGTGTCGCCGACCGCTACCAGGAAGAGATCCGGGCACTGTACGACCGTCGTGCCCTCGCCGGCTCCGCCGGCTGAACCGCCGAACACGACACCGACTCTCCCGAGAGTCCGACCGAATGTGGGAACCCTTCATGGACCTGATCAACTCGACGCCTGCCGATGTCCTCTCCACCCTGCTCGAGGAGCGCCGTAGCTGCCGCAGCTACCGGCCGGAACCCGTCGACCGCGACGTCATCCGGTCGATCGTCGCGGACGCGAGCCACGCCCCGTCCTGGTGCAACACGCAACCGTGGAACGTGATCGTCACCGAGGGTGAGGAGACCGAACGATTTCGCAAGGGCCTCAGCGAGCACGTCGGTGAGAAGTTCGAGGACGAACCCGATTTCACGTTTCCGGCGGGCTACGAGGGCCAGTACCTGGCCCGCCGCCGCGAGTGCGGGTTCCAGCTCTACGAGAGCGTCGGCATCGCCAAGGGCGACCGCGTCGCGTCCCGCCGGCAGATGTTCGAGAACTTCTCGCTGTTCGGGGCTCCGCACGTCGCGATCGTGACCACCGAGCGCAACCTCGGCGTCTACGGCGCGGTGGACTGCGGACTGTTCGTGCAGAGCTTCCTCCTCGCCGCACAGGCCCGCGGCATCGGGGCCGTTCCCCAGGCCGCCATGGCCAGCCAGGCCCCGTTCATCCGGGACTTCTTCGGCATCCCGGAGGAGCGGATGATTCTGCTCGGCATCTCGTTCGGGTACGCCGACACCTCGGATCCGGTCAACGACTTCCGCACCCGACGGCAGACCGCCGACGAGATCATTTCCTGGGCAGGTGAGCAATGACCATCGACGAGGCACAGACTCGATTCGAGAGCACCGCGGGCGAAAGCGGGGACGACGTGAACGACGAAGCGCTGCGGTTGCAGGTCGTGGAGGCGGTCGACGTGTCCGACTGCGTCCGCGGATTCCGGCTCGCCGCCGAGGACGGCACCGCACTGCCGGCCTGGGAGCCGGGTTCCCACCTGGACCTGGTCCTGCCGTCGGGCCTGATCCGGCAGTACTCGCTGTGCGGCGATCCCGCCGACGGCTCCGCGTACGAGATCGCGGTGCTGCGGGAACCCGAATCCCGCGGCGGCTCGATCGAACTGCACTCGTCCGTCCAGGTCGGCGACGTGCTCGTGGCACGCGATCGGCGGAACCACTTCGAGTTGCGTCCCGCGCCGTCGTACCTGTTCGTCGCCGGGGGAGTGGGCATCACGCCGATCCTCCCGATGATTCGCGCCGCGGCCGACCAGGGCGCGACGTGGCGGCTCGTGTACGGCGGACGCAGCCGTTCGTCGATGGCGTTCGTGGAGCGGGCCACGGGATTCGGTGCGGAGTCGGTCGACATCGTCGCGCACGACGAGCGCGGACTTCCGGACCTGGCAGCCGAGGTTGCGGCGACGAATCCCGACGCCCTGATCTACGCGTGCGGGCCGGAGGGCCTGCTCCGGGCACTCGAGGACGTGTGCACGGAGGCCGGGCGCAACTCGTCGCTGCACTTCGAACGATTCGGGGCGTCGAGCGAACCGGCCGAGGCGGGAGACAACACCTCCTTCGAGGTCGTGCTCGAGCGAACCGGTACGACCGTGCAGGTCACGGAGGACATCACGATCCTCGAAGCGGTCCGAGAGGTAGTTCCTGACGCGCCCGCGTCGTGCGAGGAGGGATTCTGCGGAACATGTGAAACGCGTGTTCTCGGTGGGGTTCCCGAGCACCGCGACTCCGTGCTGTCGGACGAGGAACGCGAGGCGAACGAGACGATGATGATCTGCGTCGGGCGTTCGTGCACCTCCCGGCTGATCCTGGACCTCTAGATCCCGCACTTCCCGGCGCCGATCGGAGAACGATCGTTCTGCCCGTCGCGCCGGGATCAGGCATCACCGACACGAAGGAGCCCTCATGGTCGAGGCCATCGTCACCTCCGCCGTCCGCACTGCAATCGGGACGGCGTTCAAGGGCAGCCTGGCGCGCACGCAGCCCGATGTACTGACCGTTCCGGTCATCACGGCGGCGCTGAAGGAATCGGGCGTCGCACCCGATCTGGTCGACGACGTCATCCTCGCCGAATCACTCCACGGCGGAGGTGATATCGCACGCTTCTCCGCGATCGACGCCGGCCTGACGCACGTGCCGGGCCTGGCGGTGAACCGGCACTGCGCCGGCGGGCTCAGCAGCGTACTCCTCGCCGCGGCCGGGGTGCGCGGTGGCGGCGAACGCTCGATCATCGCCGGCGGCGTCCAATCCTCCTCCACCGCACCCATTCTGCGGCTCCGTGAGGACCCGGACACCGCGTGGCTGTTCCAGTCGCACCGGCCGGCCACCGACGCGCCCGCCGACGACATGTCCGTCACCGTGGGCTGGAACGCAGCGCGCCTCAGTGGAATTTCGCGGGAGGACCAGGACGCGTGGGCGTTGCGCTCGCATCGACGCGCGCTGGCGGCGATCGAGAAGGGCGTGTTCGCCGACGAGATCGTGCCGCTGTCGGTGCCCGCAGCGGACGGCACGGTACGAATTTTCGATACCGATGAGCACCCGCGCGCCACGACCGACGCCGCGAAACTCGCGTCGCTGCGGGTGCTGCACCCCGAGATCCCCAGTTTCAGCGTCACCGCAGGCAATGCCAGCGGGATCAACGACGCCGCTGCCGCGCTCATGATCACGTCTTCGGATGTCGTCGACGCCGACGGCCTGCCCGCCCTCGCGACGATCCGGGGCGGAGCCTCGGTCGGTGTCGACCCCGTGCGCACCGGACTCGCCGTGGTCGACGCGGTCCGGAAGACGTTGTCCCGCACAGGTATGTCGGTCACCGACATCGACCTGTGGGAGATCAACGAGGCGTTCGCCTCGGTTCCGATCGCGGCCTGCCGCGCGCTGAATCTCGACGAGGACCGCGTCAACCCGTTCGGCAGCGGGTGCTCCCTCGGGCACCCCGTGGCGGCGACCGGCGCGCGCATGCTGACGACCCTCGTCCACGAACTCGGGCGCCGCGGTGGTGGCACCGGCGTGGCCGCGATGTGCGCCGGCGGCGGGATGGCCTCGGCGGTGATCGTCGAAGTCGGCCCCTGAGTACCCCGATTCCCGCGGGCCACCGCCCGCGCCCACGCTTCCCGATCCCGAAAGCCTGCACATGAACACTTCTCGATTGGTTCCCCCGGTGTCGGACGATCCGCACGCCATGGACGAGTTACGCCGCGAAGTCCGCGACTTCATCGCCGAGTGCCTCGCCGACGGTCGCGTCCGCCGGCAGGTCGACTGCTGGCTGGCCGGGTGGGACGAGGACTTCACCCTGGCGCTCGCGGCCCGCGGCTGGCTCGGCATGACCGTGCCGAGCGAATACGGCGGGCACAGCCGCAGCCACCTGGAGCGATTCGTCGTCACCGAGGAACTGCTCGCGGCCGGCATGCCGGTGTCCGCGCACTGGATCGCCGATCGGCAGATCGTCCCCTCCTTGCTGAAGTACGGCACCGAGGTCCAGAAACACAGATTCCTGCCCGCCATTGCGAGCGGCGACTGCTACTTCGGAATCGGCATGAGCGAACCGGACTCCGGCTCCGACCTCGCCAGCGTCCGCACCAAGGCCACCCGCGTCGACGGGGGATGGTCCGTCACCGGAACGAAGGTGTGGACCTCGGGTGCGCACCGCGCGCACATGTTCATCTGCCTGGCACGAACCGCCCCGGTCGATCCTGCGCACCGGCACGACGGTCTCAGCCAGTTCATCGTCGACCTGCATTCTCCGGGCGTCGACGTCCGCCCGATCGTCTCGATGAACGGCGGGCACCACTTCAACGAGGTCATCCTCGACGACGTATTCGTTCCGGACGAGATGGTGTTCGGTACCATCGGCAACGGATGGCAGCAGGTCACCTCCGAGCTGAGTTTCGAACGCAGCGGACCGGAGCGCTTCCTGTCGACGTTTCCTCTGCTCGCGGAGTCCGCCGAACAGATGCGCCGTGAGGCGTTGCCCCGGCACACCGACGTGGGCCGGTATGTGGCGCGGATCGCCGGGTTGCACCAGATGTCGACAGCCGTGGCCGGAGCACTCGGACGGCACGAACCGGCGGATACCGCGGCGGCGGTCGTCAAGGTCCTGGGAACCTCCACCGAGGGTGATATCGCCGATTTCGCCGATCTGCTCACCGGCGACCCGTCCGCCGAGCAGGCGGAGTACGCGGCGATGCTCGAGAGCGCCGTCGTCCAACGTCCGGGATTCACGCTCCGTGGCGGCACCAACGAAGTTCTGCGCGGCGTGATCGCACGAGGATTGGGGATGCGCTGATGACCACCGCAACGACGATCGACACAGATCTCGTCGACATGATGTCCGCGGTCTTCGCGCGGCACCGGCAGCAACACGAACCGGCGATCGGCGCGGCCCGCTGGGACACCACGCTCTGGGCGCAGCTCGACGAACTGGGCCTGGTCCGCCTCACCGGCTCCGAGGCCACGGGCGGGAGTGGCGGAAGCTGGCTCGAGGCGGCCGAACTGATCCAGGCCGCGGTCTGCAACGGTGTCCGGGTGCCCGTCGCCGAACACGACCTCCTCGCCGGGTGGCTCCTCGAGACGGCCGGTATGCCGGTCGGCACATCGCGGCGCACAGTGGCCGTGCTGGGCGCCTACGGTGCCGCGTCGGGTGTGCCGTGGGCACGCGAGGCCGAGCGGATCGTCACCGTGTGGCACGACGGAAACACCTACCGCGTAGCCGATCTCGCGACGGGCGTCTTCGAGATCACCGAGGGTGTCAACCTGGCCGAGGAGCCACGTGACACCGTGCGCATCGACCTGGAAGCGCTGTCCGGCGTCGCCGTCGACGAGTCGGTCGTTCGGCAGTTCTTCCTGCGTGGTGCGCTGATCCGGGCTCTGCAGACGTGCGCTGCACTCGACCGGATCGTCGAGCTGTCGGTGGCCCACGCGGGTGAACGGTCGCAGTTCGGTCGTCCACTCGCCAAGTTCCAGGCGGTGCAGAACCTGGTGGCCGATATCGCGGCGGAGGCTGCGCTGGCCCGGGCGGCCACCGAGGCCGCGCTCGCCGCGGCGGTGCGCACCCAGTGGGCGGCAACAGGTCTCGAGTTCTCCATTGCGGTCGCCCGGTCGTGTGCCGGGCACGCCGCGTCGGTCGTCGTGCGCAACGCCCATCAGGTGCACGGAGCGATCGGCACGACCCGCGAGCACCGGCTTCACGAGTTCACCAAGCCGGCACTGGCCTGGCGGTCGGAGTTCGGGTCCGTTCACTACTGGGACGACAAGCTGACCGACGCTGCGCTCGCCGCCGGCCGCGACGGCCTGTGGGGTCTCGTCACCGGCTAGAGGAGTCCCAGCCCGCGTGCGGTACAGACGGGTCGACCCGACGTTGCCCCCACGTTTTCCGATCACCGGACCTGGAAACGATCGTCTTCGTCGTCCTGCGGTGACCCTGCCGTTCTTCGGGCGGAGTTTTGATGGCGTCGGGGTCGGTGCGATCGCCGCCGCTGCGGGTATCACCGGTTCTGCTGTCTACCGCCATTTCTCCACTAAGGACGAGGTCCTCGCCGCGCTCGTCGATCGCCTCCTCGATGCTCTGCTGATTCGGATCGGCGAACCGATTGATTCCCCCACAGGCGGATTTCGAAGGCCTCATCGCCGCACATGTGGAATTCTCGATCGACAATCCCGAGCACACAACCAACTGGAACCGTGAGCAGGCGACGTTGTCGCAGGTGTACCGCGCAAACATCACGAGGCGTTAGCGCAGGTACATCGATCGTTGGATCCGCGCGCTTGATGCCAACTATCCCGGCCATGCGCGAGAAGAACTCGCGGCGGCAGTTCGCGCAGTGCATGGCCTGATCTCGTCGGACAGTCCCGTCCCGAGGGAACCACTCGTCCTTCGGGCATCTCGGGCGTGCTCCAGCGAATGGCCAAGGGGGCATTGTCGGGTTTGGAATCGCGCGGACGAATTTGAATAACTTCGTAGTCAACACGTCTTCGGTGCGGACTGCCTGGCCCGCGCTGACAGCAAGCCGGCTCAACCGGTGCTTTGTGCACCAGTCCGCGACCAGCGCCCACGCGGCGCACGGCGTACAGGGCTGAGACGGCATACGCGATTGCGAGCGAACCCCGCGCTCGCGCCCGCGACCGTTCGCGGGGCCGGGACGACGACGATCCAGACCTGTAGACCTCAGGGTGCGCCGGGGCGATGGCACCGACAGCTGGCGAACATGACTCACCGGCATCAATAGACCGAAACCAGCTGCACCGCAACCGCATCGCCTGCTCGAATCCGGGGCTGGATGGTGGGTCGATCTACGACACGGCTGGCGTTTCAGTCCTCACCTATAGCGCGCCCGGGTGGGGACGTCTCCATCAGCGCGGAGCTCTTGTGATTGAAGTGACTCATGATGCATGAGTTTTCTTCGCAGTTTGGTGCCGGTTGCATTGTGGAAGATCGCTCAGCCGCGGAGTACGCGGTTCGCCCCCGGCCCCAATGCGGCGGTAGCCCACGGGTCGGCGGCGGCAGAGGCCGCCGGGCGCAGCTGCTGGTGAGGGCGAAAATCGTGTTCGAACACGCGTCGACACCGGTGAAGGGACGACCGGAACACATCGACCATCGGTGCCGTCAGGCTGGGGGCATCGAGGCCCGCAGCAGGTCGGCAGTGGTGACGAACTTGGTGCGCGACCGGCCGTCGGTCCGGCCCGCGGCGCGTTCGCGCTCGTCGATCCGCTGCCAGCCCTCATAGTCGACATACTGCGGAGCGCGTTCCGCGACGAGTGCGGCAAGTTTCTCTCGCCCGCCGACCGGCGGCACGAGACGGCCCGCGACGAAGTCCTCGATCAGGCCGTCCACGGTCTGTTCCGAACACAGTCGGTTCGTGCCGATCACGCCGCTCGGACCGCGCTTGATCCAGCCGGCGGTGTACACCCCGGTTACGGGATTGCCGGTGGCGGGGTCGACTACACGGCCACCATCGTTGGGGATCGTGCCGCGGCGGTCGTCGAACGGCAGGTCGGGTATCGGTTTCCCCCGGTACCCGATAGAACGCAGGACGAGACCGGTTTCGAGAGTCTCCAGCACGCCGGTGCCCGACGCCACTGCCCGACCGTCCACTGTCGTGAGTGCGGTGCGTTCCAGGGTGATCGCCTCCACCTTCCCGTTCCCCGTGAGCTCGATCGGGGACGAGAGAAAGCGGAGCACGATACGTTTGTTGCCCGGTGTGACCGGCCGCTGCGCGTACTTCTCGAGTTGGCCTACTTTCCAGCGGATCCGGGGTTCGGTGTTCGGGTCGTCGTGCGACGCCTGCGTGGATGGATCGAGGGCGAGTTCGTTGTCTTCGACGACGATGTCGACGCCCTCGAGGTTGCCGAGGGCCATGAGTTCGGGTGTCGTGAAAGCGGCCTGCACCGCACCTCGTCGCCCAACGATGACAACCTCACGGATCGCGGAGCCGCGTAGCGCGGCCACGGCGTGTTCCGCAATCTCACTCCGGGCCAGGTCCTTGGGGTCGGTTACGAGGATCCGCGCGATATCGAGGGCGACATTGCCGTTGCCAATGATCACGGCACGCTCACCGGACAGGTCGAACACCCGGTCCGCATAGTCGGGATGACCGTTGTACCAGGCGACGAACTCGGTGGCTGCGTGGGAACCCGGCAGGTCCTCGCCCTCGATACCCGCGCGCCTGTCACCTGCGGCGCCGACGGCGTAGATGACGGCGTGGTGGTGGGCCAGCAACTCGGCATGGGTGAGATCGGTGCCGATCTCGACCCCGAAGTGGCATTCCGTGTTCTTGTGGCCGAGCGCGCGGCGAAACAGGTCGCCCACAGCCTTGGTGCTGGTGTGGTCCGGGGCGACGCCGCTGCGGACCAGCCCGTACGGGGTGGGGAGGCGGTCGAACATGCTCACCTCCACACGGGCGCGGGACGTCAGGTCGAGGGCCGCGTAGCAGGCAGAAGGGCCCGAGCCGACGATGGCGACTCGCAGAGTACCCAGATCTACGGGGGCGTTGACGTGGTCCCGGCCAGTCGGCCACTCCGGCCCGATGGGGTACCGCTCGTAGTACTCGGTGGCGAGCTGCTGGTACGGCTCCTGGTCCTCGGTGAGTTCGTGGTCGGCGTAGATGGCGTCGGTGGGGCACTCGTCGGCGCACGCACCGCAGTCGATACACGTGTCGGCGTCGACGTAAAGCATCTCGGTCGTCGCGAAGGGTGCCTCGTCCGGTGTCGGGTGGATGCAATTGACGGGGCAGACCGACACGCAAGACGCATCGTTGCAACACGATTGGGTGATCACGAAAGCCACGGCGGGACCTCTCTGGAACGGTGGGAGCGGTACCGCGTCGTGGTTGGACTGCCGACTGCGGTGTCGCGCTCTTCGATTGCCGCGATTGTGCCGTATTTTGATCCTCATTGTCTATATATTGTTCGGGGTCGGCTCCGGTCCGGTCGGAGTCTCGCGCCGGCCGTGTTCCGTCAGGGATCCGTCGACGCCTCCCCACCCGACGACACCACACCCGGATCGTGCGTACGACGGGCGTATGAAGTCATCTCGGGTCCGGCTCCGCCCTTCCTTGAAGGGCCGTAAAGACGGTGATGGGAGTTTATGTCGCGATCATTTGAAAGAAAGCTCATCCAGAAGATTTGCGACTGCCAGTCTTGCAATTATGAGGCCCGACTCGTTAGAGTGTGACGTATACGACCTCACCGGTGCGGATCTCGTATTTACCTACAAGACCTCCGGTATCAAGTGATAAGGAGCGGGTGAGAACGCAGACCGTCAACCAGAACTTCACGCGGGAGCCTTTCCACAGCCACCGCGGTCCCATCTGACCGTCGTACGACGTCGAGGACATCGCCCTCTGGTTGTCTTCCTCGTCTCGAACGACTCGAATATGATCACGGCTGAGCGCAGCAGTTCGATGCGGGCGCACACTCACTGAGAAATCTGGCTCCATTACGTTGATGACTGCTCGGCGGTCTCGGCGCACCGGGCCGGAACCCGTACCGCGCGGATCTTTCCAACCGAGAGGAACATCAATGACCGACATTCTGTCGTCCAAGGTCGGCGGCCTGCTGTCCGGCTTCGACCCCTGGGATCCTGCGCATGTCGACGATCCGATCGCCGTCTACACGATGATGCGCGAGACCGAACCGATGCACTGGAACACGAAGCGCGGGTTGTGGTTCGCGACGCGGTATGACGACGTCGCCCTGGTGCTGCGGGATCACGAGAACTTCTCGTCCGCCCAGTACAACATCGACAAGCCGCACATGACCGAGCGGCCGGTGGATGGCGAGCGGTACCAGGCGTTCAAGGGCCCGACGATGGTGACGACCGAGCCGCCCGAACATACACGTCTACGCAAGGGCTCGGCGCCCGCCTTCTCGACGCGCGGTCTCAAGCGGCTCAAGGATCGTGTGGAGGGCATCGCCGAACGACTGCTGAACCAGGTCGAAGGCAACGAGGGCATGGACGCCATCGCCGACTACGCCTACCCGCTGCCGGTCTACGCGATCGCTGAACTCCTGGGGGTGCCCCATGAGGACCAGGACGAGTTCTTGGCGCTGGCTCTGGCGGACAAGGGGAGCCCCGCGCACGACCCCAATGCGACCAAAGAGACGCTGGAGCGCACCGCTGCCCACGGGCGCCGCCTGCGCGATTTCGTCGAGGACGTGATCGAGAAGAAGAGGAAGCAGCCAGGCGAGGACCTCATCAGCTCCCTGTTGGTGTCACAGCAGGAGGACAACCTGACGCATGCCGAGATGATCGACACCATCCACCTCATGATGGAGGCGGGTCACATCACGACCGTGAACCTCATCGGTAACGGCCTCGATGTACTGCTTGACCGTCCCGAGGACATGGAGTGGCTCCGCAACGACCCCGACCTCGCGACTTCGGCTGTGCAAGAGTGCCTGCGCTATGTCGGCCCGGTACAGTTCACCGGGCGCACGGCGATCAAGGACACGGTGCTCGGTGGCCAGCTCATCAAGGCCGGCGAGGCCGTCATCCCGCTGATGCCGGCGGCGAACCGAGATCCGTTGCAGTTCGCGGATCCGGAGGAGTTCCGGATCGATCGCAAGCCCAACCGGCACCTGGGAGTCGGGATCGGCATCCATGTATGCATCGGTGCAGCACTCGCGCGACTGGAAACCGAGATCGCGTTCACCAAGCTGCTTTCACGCTTTCCGAACCTTCGGCGAGCGGGCGAGGCCGAGTGGAACACCAGCTTCGAGCTGCGTGGCCGGACGACACTTCCGGTCGCCTTCCGCTGAAATTAATTTGCGACAAGACGTCTTGTAATGATCTGGTTATCCGGATTAGAGTGAGGGACATCACGATGCGGCGGCCGGTCTCGGCAGCCTCACGGAATTACAGGTGAAGCGGACGACGATGCGTAAGTCCTGTTTTTCGCCGACAAGACGCAGCAATCGCAGGAATGTGAGATCACCTGCAGATGGAGGAGCCGGGTAATGGCTGAGCATTTCGCCGCTGAAATGGTCATCAACGGTAGGCGCGTGACGAGTGACTCCACCGTGGGTGTGCTCGATCCCGCGACCGAGGAAGTGTGGGCCGTCGTACCCGAGTGCTCCGATGCTCAGCTCGACGAGGCCTTCGCCGCTGCCGCGGAAGCTCAGCCCGCCTGGTCGCGGGACGAGGAGGCGAGAAGGAAGGGACTGCGTTCGGCCGCGGATGTCCTGCGCCGCAACGAGGACGAACTGTCCGAACTCCTCACCAGGGAACAGGGTAAGTCCCGCGCAGATTCACGGATGGAGATCCAGCTGTCGGCGATGTGGCTGGAACAGTTCGCCGACATGCCGGTGCCCGAGAGTTCGGTGCCGGACGACTGCGCGGGCTTCGCGGTCACCGCCGAGCGCCGGCCGCTGGGTGTGGTTGCGGCGATCACTCCGTGGAACTTCCCTGTGACACTTGCATGCTGGAAGCTCGGTCCCGCTCTCAGAACCGGCAACACGGTGGTGCTGAAGCCGTCGCCGTACACGCCCGTCTCCACGTTGAGATTCGGTGCCCTGATTGCCGAGGTGCTCCCGCTCGGCGTCGTCAACGTGGTCTCGGGCGGTGATTCGCTCGGCGCCCGCATGACCACACATCCGATTCCCGCGAAGGTGAGTTTCACCGGTTCGGTGGCGACGGGCAAGGCGGTGGCCCGATCGGCCGCGGACGATCTGAAGCGCATCACGCTCGAACTCGGCGGCAACGATCCGGCGATCCTGCTCGACGATGCCGACCCCGAAGCCATAGCCGAGAAGCTGTTCACGTTGAGCTTCGCCAACAACGGTCAGCTCTGCGGTTGTATCAAGCGAATCTATGTTCCCGCTGCGCATTTCGACCGCGTGGCAGAACTGCTGTCGGAACTCGCTCGTGGCGTGCGGGTCGGGCCCGGCATGGTCGACGGTACGGATCTCGGGCCGATCAACAATCGCCCCCAGTACGAGCGTGTGCTGGGTCTGCTCGAAGACGCTATTTCCCACGGAGCGAAAGCGATCGCCGGTGGCGAGCCGCCCGCCGGACCGGGCTACTTCCTGCCGCCCACGGTTCTGGTCGACGTTGCCCCGGACAGCCGGATCGTGCAGGAGGAACAGTTCGGACCCGTGCTTCCGCTCGTCCGCTACACCGACCTGGATGCCGTCATCGATGACGTGAACTCGTCGAAGTTCGGTCTCGGTGCATCGGTCTGGGGCCGCGATGTCGACCGAGCACGCGCGATCGGCCGCCGCCTCGAATCCGGCACGGTATTCGTCAATGCGCATTCGATCGCAGCACCGAACATTCCTGTCGGGGGCACCAAATGGAGCGGTCTGGGGATGGAGAACGGCCTCGAGGGTCTTCACGAGTACACGCAGCTGAAAGTGACATTCGAGTCGCAGGACTCCTGAGCCCGTCATCCATTAGGGCACTGTTTCTTGCTGAGAAGGGAACCGGAACAATCATGGACACCCCTGCCGACGAGAGGGTACCGGCGCCGCACGCCGCTGACGGGGTACCTGCTGCGAGTTGGACCCCACGTCTGATCATTTCGCTGATCTCGCTGTGCCTGCTCCTCGAAGTCACCGCGTCATCCAGCGCCATGACCGCGTTCGCCATCCCCGCCATTTCGCAGCACTTCCACACGGCGCAGGGCGCCTGGGCGGTGGCCGCCACCCTGCTCAGTGGTGCTGTCCTGTCGCCGCTGGTCGGCAAGCTGGCGGACATGTACGGCAAGCGCAGGCTGCTGCTGCTGGTCATGCTCGTGGCGACGGTGGGTTCCGTGGTCTCCGCGCTCGCGCCGTCCTACTTTCTGTTCGTGCTGGGACGCGTCCTGCAGGGGTTGATCGGGACCACGCTCTTCCTCGTCTATTCCCTGATCCGGGACGTGTTCCCGCGCAACAAGGTTGCCGTGGCGATGAGCCTGTCGATGGCCGGGCTGAGCATCTTCACCACCGCGTCGCCCTACCTGACCGCGTGGATCCTCGACCTCTGGGGCCTGCGCGCGATCTACTGGATGACCGCGTGTGCCCTCGTCGTCCTGGCCGGCTTCATCACGGCGAGTACCGCAGAGACGCGGGTGCGGGTGCGGTCGAGGCTGGACTTCGTCGGTGCCGCACTGCTCGGAATCGGGCTGGCCGGAGTCCTGATCGGGGTGACGTTCGGGCCGACGTGGGGCTGGACTGCGAAGGGAACGCTCGCGGGGTTCGTCATCGGGATCGTCGCGCTCACCGCCTGGGTGGTGTCGGCGAACAAATTCGCGGATCCGCTCGTCGATCTGCGACTGTTCCGCAAGCGCGCGGTCGCCTTGACCGCCGTGACCGCGAGCTGCGGGTACGCGTGCGCCCAGGCCCTCTTCGTGCTGCTGCCGATGGTGTGCATGACCCCGGCAGTGCTGGGTCTGGGATACGGCCTCGGGCTCGACGGGTTCGGGTTCGCCCCGGTACTCGCCGTCTACGGCTTCGCCAACATGGTCGGTGGCATCACCGTCGCGAAGCTGGTGAGCGGCATCCCCGCCCGCCGTTTGATGGGGGCAGGTCTGACGATCGCCGGTCTCGGTGCTCTTCTGATCACGTTGTCCCACCAGCAATTCGCCCTGCTGCTCCTGTTCAGCTTCATCGCGGGCTACGGCCAGGGCATCATTCTGGCCTCGGTGCCGAACCTGATCGTCGCCGCGGTACCCGCGGAGCAGCAGGCATCGATCGCCGGCCTCGTGAACGTCTTCACCCTGACCGGTGCCGCCGCACTGCCCGCCGTCGCGTACGCAGTCCTGAACTCCAACGTCGCGCTGGTCGCCGACGGCGAAGTCTTCTCGACGAGTACGGGCGTGACACTGGCGTTCCTCATGCCCACCGTGGCCGCCTTCGTCGGTGCGGCTCTCGCCGTGTTCGTGCCGTGGCGCCAGATGCAGCAATCACCGACACCGCCCGGTGTGGAGGAAGAGGGCACCGGCCGCGAGTTGGCGGACACCACGTTCTAGGACTCCGGGCCGACCCAACGAAACTGAGGAAGAAGACATGAAAGCATCAATCGTCGAGGAGCTCCGTCGCGGTTTCACGGTGCGCGACATCGAGATCGCTGCGCCGCTGGGCCGCGAAGTACTGGTCGACGTCAAGGCGTCCGGGCTGTGCCATTCGGACCACAGCATCGCGACGATGGGTCTCGGCTACGAGTTTCCCATCGTGCTCGGACACGAGTTGGCGGGCGTGGTCAGCGCGGTCGGCCCCGATGTCACGGACATCTGTGTCGGCGACCACGTGGTCGCCAGCCTTCTGCAGTTCTGTGGGACGTGCGTCAACTGCCTCTCCGGCAAGACCTATCGCTGCTTGCGCACCGAGGCGACCCTGCGGGGAGAGGGCGAACCGCCGCGGCTCGGCACCGAGGCAAAGCCGATCGCCCAGATGAACGGCCTCGGTGGATTCGCGCAGCAGGCGCTGGTTCACGAGAACCAGCTCGCGGTCGTGCCCGAGGAGATGCCGTTCGCGCCGGCCGCTCTGCTGGGGTGCGGCGTCTTGACCGGAGCCGGCGCCGTACTCCACACCGCCGACGTGCAGATCGGCGAAACCGTCGTCATCATCGGCGCGGGCGGCGTCGGCATGAACGGCGTGAGCGGCGCGAGGATCGCAGGGGCCGCCACGATCATCGTCGTCGACGTGCACGACGCCAAGCTGGAACGCGCACGCGCGTTCGGCGCTACCCACACCATCAACTCGGCCACGGTCGACCCGGTGGCCGAAGTCCTCAGGATCACCGGTCACGGCGCCGACTAC
The DNA here is from genome assembly GCF_019378875.1 of Rhodococcus sp. USK10. Taxonomy (NCBI): domain Bacteria; kingdom Bacillati; phylum Actinomycetota; class Actinomycetes; order Mycobacteriales; family Nocardiaceae; genus Rhodococcus; species Rhodococcus sp. USK10. The sequence continues at coordinate 3,290,669 of NZ_CP076048.1, read as the reverse complement.
GTGTTCGACTTCGTCGGCATCAGTTCCGTCACCCGGCAGGCACTGGAGATGCTGGCCAAGGGCGGAGGTCTGTACCTCGTCGGCCTGGGTGCCAACGACGCCCGCCTGGAGATCGACAACGTCACGATGCTGACGAAACAGATCCACGTCCACGGTGTCTGGATGGGGTCGTCGAACCTCAAGCGAGACATTCCGCTGTACGCCGCGCTCTACCTTCAGGGACGGATGAACCTCGACGACCTGGTGTCCAAGGAGATTTCGCTGCACGAAATCAACGAGGGCTACGAGGCGCTCGCGGATTCGTCCTCCGCTCGCCTGGTCATCACCGACCTGTCCTGATCGGCGACGGCCGCAAAGGCGTCACGGTGATGGTGCGGGTCGGTCTCCGTCGTGCGATTCCACCACCCACGCGGCGATCTGCGTGCGGGAAGTGAAGCCCAGTTTCGTCAGGATGTGCTCGACGTGGCCCTGGGCGGTGCGGGGCGAGATCACCAGACGGTTGGCGATCGCCTGGTTGGTGAGGCCTTCGGCGACGAGGTCGGCGACCTGTCGTTCCCGTTTGGTGAGTCTCACCGGCGAACCGGCGGGAGCGGGGGAGGCCGGCGGTTGCTCGTCGAGGGCGTACGCGACCGCCGCATCGAAATCCAGGTGCTGCCCGCTTCGGTAGGCCGCGGTGAATGCTCTGTCGCCGAGCGCCCGCCGCGTCTGCTGCTCGCACGTGTCGTGGTAGACGAGCATGTTCGAGTACATGACGGCGACGCTGTCCACCGACCGCCCCAATTCCTCGGCTGCGCCCATCAGAACCGTCGCCCGCGCCCAGTCGCGGCGTTCGCTGGCGACCCAGGCCAGAGCCTCGAGGCAGGACGCGGTGATGCGGGGGCTGTGCACTCGCCGCGTGATCTGCAGTGCCTGTTCGAGCAACTGCACGGCGCCGTCGGCATCGCCCCTGCGCCACTTGACAACTGCCATGGACCACAGCGAATACGACCGAAACATCGATTCGCCGCGCGCCTCGGTGGTCGCGAGCAACCGCTCGTGGCACTCGGTCGCGCGCTCCGTCTCACCGTGCAGTCCGTATGCGAGTGCCAGCGTGTACAGCGCACTCGTCCGCAAGGTGCGGTTCGCTTGCTTGTCGAACTCCGCGAGGGCGGCCTCGAGAACGGGGCACGCACTCGCGAGATCACCGCGGTACAGGGCGAGGGTGCCGTCGGCGTAGGTGATGAGAGCGAGAATCAGGGGGTCGCTGGTCTGCGCAGCAACCGCGCGTCCCTCCTCCATCGACGCGACAGCGGTCTCGAGGTCACCCTGAACTTCGGCGAGGACGATGCCGGCATACAGGGCCTTGATCCGTTCGAGGGTCGGCTGACCGTCGTGCTGGGTCAGCAGGCGGTCGAGCCAGCGCCGTCCCTCGTTGTAGAGACCCTGCGACGCCCAGAACAACAGGAGCGCAGCGGAAATGCGCAGTCCCGCGTCGGGGCTGTCGGACACGCTGAATTCGAGGGCCTCACGGAGGTTCGGTTGTTCCCGCTTCAGGCGGCTGATCCAGTCCAGCTGTCGGGCGCTGATCCACTCCGCCTCCGCCTCCAGCGCCAGCGCCTCGTACCAATCCCGGTGGCGGCGACGCAGAGCGAGGTCCTCGCCGGTCTGTTCGAGCTTCTCGTAGCCGTACTCGCGGAGGGTCTCGAGCATCCGGAACCGCACCACCGACCCGTGTTCCTCCCGGATCAGGATCGATTTGTCGGCCAGGGACGTCAGTGTGTCGAGCAGTTCGTCCGGGCCCAGGCCGGCGCCGCAGACCTGCTCCGCGGCATCGAGTTCGAAGCTGCCGGCGAAGACCGCCAGCCGTCCCCACACCAGTTGTTCACGGGCGGTGCACAGTTCGAAACTCCAGTCCACCGACAACCGCAGGGTCTGTTGCCGGGTCGGGGCGCCGCGGCTGCCGTGGGTCAGGAGTGTGTAGCGGTCGGTCAGTCGCTGCAGGATCTGTTCGGGTGACATCGCCCGCAACCGGGCGGCGGCCAGTTCGATCGGCAGCGGCAGCCCGTCGAGGCGGTGGCAGATCCCCGCCACCGCCGCCGCGTTGTCTTCGGTAAGCGCGAATCCGGGAACGGCGGCGGCGGCGCGTTCGGCGAACAGGGTCACGGCATCGTATTTGGGTAGACCGCGCAGGGAGAGCCTGCGGTCGGGATCCGGCACGGCCAGCGGCGGGACCCGCAGCACCGTCTCCCCGCCGATGCCGAGGGGTTCGCGGCTCGTGGCCAGAATCCGCAGTGCCGGGCACGCTCGCAACAGGGTGTCGGTCAGCTCCGCCACTGCGTCCACCAGGTGCTCGCAGTTGTCGAACACCAGCAGCAGTTCCCGTGCCGCCAGATGCTCCACGAGGACCTCGCGCAGCGGCCTCGCCGAATGGTCCCGCACGCCCACGGCGGCGGCCACCGCGTCGACCACCAGCGACTCTTCGCGCAGCTCGGCCAATTCGATCAGTCGCGCACCGTCGGCGTATTCGCGTTGCACAGTCGCCGCGACCCGCATCGCCAGCCGGGTCTTGCCGACACCCCCGATCCCGGTCAAGGTCACCAGCCGAGACCCGCCGAGCAGGTTCTTCGCCTCGGTGAGTTCGTGGCGGCGGCCCACGAAACTCGTCAGGTCCAGGGGCAGGTTCCCGGTCACGCCCCGCGGGGTGGGTGCCGTGGAGCGGTGCGGACTGCCCCGCACAGCTTGCCCGTCGTTTCCGTTCGCGGCCGGGTTCACGTGCAGCGCCATCTCGTCGACGCCGAAGTCGTGGCGAAGCTGGATCTGCCGCAGTTCCTCTCCGAAGTCTCCGGCGGTGGCCGGGCGCTCGTCCTGTGCGCCGGACATGGCGCGTCCGATCACGTCGGCCACGTCTTCGGGGATCCCGTGCTCACGCAGGTCGGGGACGGGTTGCGTGGTGATCCGCAGGAACTGCGCGACGACCTGTTCCCCGGTGCGGCGCTCGAACGCGGCGTGGCCGGTGAGGGCGCTGAACAGGGTGGCACCGAGGCCGTAGACGTCGGCGGCCGGGCTCGGTGGATCGCCTCGGAGGACTTCCGGTGCGGTGTACGCCGGCGACCCGGCCACAGTCCCGGTGGCGGTGTGGAAGCCGCCGGTGATGTGGGCGATGCCGAAGTCGGTCAGTGCGGGTTCGCCGTAATCGGTGAGCAGGATGTTCGCGGGTTTGACGTCGCGGTGCAGGATGCCGAGCCGGTGCGCCGTCTCCACGGCGCCGGCGATCTTCACGCCCAGGCGCAGCGCCTCGGTCAACGGCAGTGGCCCGCTGCGGCGGATGAGGGCGTCGAGGGAGTCCTGCGGGTGGTACGGCATCACGATGTAGGGAAGGCCGCCCGCGGTGGCCCCGACCTGCAGAATGTTGACGATGTTCGGGTGCCCGGTCAGCCTGCCCATCGCCCGCTGCTCGCGGAAGAATCGGGCCCGGTTCTCTTCGTCGATCTCGGTGGTGAGTACCTTGACCGCCACCGTGCGATCCAGGTCCGCCTGCGTGCAGCGGTAGACGACGCCGAAACCACCGCGCCCGATCTCCTGGGCGTCTGCAAATCCTGTGGCACTCAGCTCCGCGGTGACGGAGACAACCGGGTACCGCTGAGTCTCGAGCGGATCGTTTTCGCCCATCGGAACGCCACACTCAGTTCGTCACGCGGAAGTTCTCGCGTGCGAGCCCCGACGGCACGACCCCAGGAGATCCACCTTGCACTCACCTCTCGACGGCGTTCACTCAGGATATCGCTGTAGAGGCCGTTACCGGCGAACTTGCTCGGTGGAAACGATCGTTTTTGGTGCTTCGGCCGTATTCCGAAGCCAACATTCGAGGAAGAACGGTTGTGCGACGTTCACAGGTGGGGATTCGTTTCCAGCCTTCGGGCCCTTAGAATCCTGGGTATGTCCAGAGAAGATCAGATCCTCAGTGCGGCGACCCGACTGTTCTCCGAGCGGAGCTTCGACGGAGTCGGCGTCGATGCCATCGCCGCGGCTGCCGGCATCACCGGTTCGGCCGTCTACCGCCACTTCTCCAGTAAGGACGAGGTGCTCGCCGCGCTCTTCGACCGTCTCCTCGACGCGCTGCTGATCCGGATCGGCGAACCGATCGACTCTCCGGAAGCAGAACTGGAACGCCTGATTGCCGCGCACGTCGAATTCTCTATCGGCAATCCGGAACTCACCACGATCTGGAACCGTGAGCAGGCGACGCTGTCGCAGGTCTATCGCGCGAACATCATGCGGCGTCAGCGGATGTACATCGACCGCTGGATCGCAGCGCTCGACGCGAACTTTCCCGGCCATGCGAGGGAAGAACTCGCGGCGGCGGTTCGTGCGGTGCACGGCCTGATCTCGTCGGATACCTCCCGCAGGGAAGGGGCGAAGCGTCCGTCGGATATCGCCGGCATGCTGCATCACATGGCCCGAGCCGCCCTGACGGCGTTGGCCGGCGATCGCGCTGTCGACGCTGTGAGGGGTGCTTGAGGGGTTCTCGGCGGTGGCTGGCAGAGGTCCGGCCGCCGGATGCTGCGAGTGCATCACCGGCGGCCGGGACGAAGGCGCGCGCTCCGGTCAGCGGAAGTCCATCCAGTGTCCGTGCGGGGTCCAGCCCATCAGGAACGGGATCTCGATCCGCGCGACCGGACCCGTGGTGATGTCGTAGGTGTCGAAGATCAGATACTCGCCCCGGCCCTCGGCCCACCACGACACCGGCACGATGATGTAGCCGTCGCCCTCCGGAGACGTCGGGGTGCGCGGCGCGAACGTCGCCTCCAGCACCGCCGCGGCCTCGGTCGACCGGATCTGGTACACCTGCTCGGACAGCGTCTTCATGTTCGTCACGACCAGGCTGTTCATCGACATGCCGTTGCGCTTGATCACGCCACCGACCTGGAACCCGAAGGTGTAGGGCTTGCCGTAGAACCGCTCGTCGACCTTCGGCAACTCGGACGGGCGGTCGGAGAGCTGCTCGGTCTTCGCGGAGCCGGTCTCGAGGTCGATCGTCCAGCGTCCGAGGAAGCTGCGCGAGACCGAGAAGAACAGCGCCACGTCCTCGCCCTCCGCGAAGTCCTCCACGAACGGGAAGGGTGGGCGGTTGAAGATCGGCGCGTCCAGCGTGAGCAGGTTGCCGTCCACGTTGGCCGCCATCGTGTGCATGACGTACTCGGCGGGAATGTCCGTGCTGATCCACCGGACCTCACCCTGGAGGTCGTGGCGCGGGATCAGCCCGATGACGATCGGCAGTTCCCGGTCCCAGCCCCAGACGCCGAGATTCTGCTCGGTGATCTGCTTCTTGTCGGCGGTGAACGGCTGGAACGGCATCACGATCCACTCCGGGGTCAACCAGATATCATGCGCAACAGTGTTGTACGGCGCATCGTGCAGATCCCGCGACTCCACCGCCCCGTCGGGATGGACGATGTGAATCGTCACGTAGGGCGCCTCGTCCCGCCAGTTCCACCCGTACAGGGTGCCGGTGTCGTGGTCCCACTTGGGATGCGCGGTGAACGACGCATCACCGAAGGTGCACTTCTCGTGCAGACCCGGCGACAGCTTCGTCGACCAGGGGACGACGCCCGTCGTCTCCAGCGTGATCGGGTGCAGGGCGATCGGCGGTCCGCCCTGCTCACCGGACGCGAGGATCTGGCCGGCGAACGGGAAGACGTTGATGTTGTTGGTTCCCTGCGGAACACCGGTGGTGTACTGGTCGCGCTTGACGTCGCCGTAGGCGTGATCGCGCCAGTCCCCGAACCCGCCGTCGGTCCACTCGAACAGGGCCCGTCCCGCCTTCTCCTCGGCGAGGAACTTCGGGGTCCGGACCCACCGGTTACGGAAATCCGCCCGACCATTGTCGAAGACGAGACCCTGCACCATGCCGTCCATACTGATCAGCGGATTGTTCCCCTGCTTGGTCGGACGCCGCCACGTCGGGCCCGCTCGATAGAAACCACCCGCGAGCTCCTTGGGGACCTCCCCGTGCGTGACGATGCACTCCTCGACCGTCGCCTCGAAACGCATCGGCTGAAACGGCCCCCGCAACGAATTGCCCTTGGGAAGTGGGTAGCCCATATCTCTCGTCTCCCGGTGGTGAAAGTGAGCACCACGATGTCCCGTGGTGGACCACCAAAGTAACACGACCCACCAGCTTTAGTAAACGAACGTTCTCAACAGATTTCCAAGCTGTCGAAACACTCGTCGAGGCCCCCGGTGGTCCACGCTGATCTGCAATTTCTAGAGAATTATTCTGCGCTCGGGTCGGGTGTGAGTGGATCTGGTGTCGGTTCGGAACCGGTGCTACCGTCAATTGGTGAACGAACGTTCTCGGTCGCACGAAATTGGCTCGGCCCTTGCTGGCCCGGATTGGCGACCGTTTCGCGCTGGAGCGGAGAAGGGGAGACAAGTGGCGAACGATATGCCCGCAATGAGCCTGGTTCCGTCGGAGGACGAAGCTGCGCTTCGTCAGGTGGTAGCCGACGTGGCCAAGAAGTTCGACCATGACTACTTCATGGAGAAGACGCGCCAGGGACTGCCGGTCGACGAACTCTGGGACGAACTCGCCGCGCTCGGCTTCCTCGGAGTCAGCCTGCCGGAGGAGTACGGGGGCGGTGGCGGCGGCCTCTGGCAGCTGGCCATCGTCGCCGAGGAGTTGGCCGCGGCAGGATGCCCGCTCCAGTTGCTCGTCTACTCGCAGTCGATCGGTGGCAGCATCCTCGCCAAGCACGGCACGGACCAGCAGAAGGAGCGGTGGCTGCGGGGCCTCGCCACCGGAAAACTCAAGTTCTCGTTTGCGCTCACCGAGTCGGATGCGGGATCGAACTCGCAGGGGGTGTCCACGTCGGCCCGCGTCGTCGACGGCAAGTACGTGCTGTCGGGCACGAAGACGTTCATCTCCGGCGTCGAGGGTGCCGACGCGATTCTGGTCGTGGCCAGGACCGGGACGGACGAGAAGACCGGCAAGGGGCAACTGTCGCTCTTCATCGTCGACAGCGATGCGCCCGGGCTCAGCCGGCAACTGGTTCCGACTGCGCTGCAGGCGCCGGACAAGCAGTGGACGTTGTTCTTCGACGACGTGACGCTCGATGCCGACCGGCTGGTCGGCGAGCTGCACCGGGGATTCCGGGCCGTGTTCGACGGTCTCAATCCCGAGCGCGTGCTCGGTGCGGCGTTCTGCGTGGGAATCGGCCGCTACGCGCTGGACAAGGCGGCCCGGTACGTCAACGAGCGTGAGGTGTGGGGTGTGCCGATCGGCAAACATCAGGGCGTCGCGCACCCGCTGGCGGCGGCGAAGGTCGAGTTGGAGTCGGCCCGCTTGATGATGGAGAAGGCTGCCCGGCTCTACGACGCCGGATTGTCGGCGGCGGAGACCGCGAACATGGCGAAATACCTCGCCGGCGAGGCCGGCGTCCACTGTCTCGACAGTGCCATTCAGGTGCACGGAGGAAACGGCTTCGCGCTGGAGTACGGATTGACCGACATGTGGTGGCTGGCGCGTCTGATCCAGGTGGCTCCCGTGTCGCGGGAGATGGTCCTGAACTTCGTCGCCGAGCACTCGCTGGGACTCCCGAAGTCATACTGACAACGGAGTTTCCAAGCGATTGCGGCGATTGCACCCAGGTGCGGTTCCGGTGAAACAGATCACAGAAAGTGCTTGACCGCGAGATATGAGCAAAGTACTCTCAAAATTAATCCCGAACCCCCGACTCGCTTGGTCGAGAGGGTTCGACCTTTCTGCCGAAAGACATCTCGCGAGAACTGCCGACATTGCAGACACGGAGAATCCGTGCTTCCACCTGCTTTCGGTGCGCAAGGCCGCCCCCGATTCCCGGCTGTCGAAGACTGGAGTGACGTGAAGATGGACAACAGCGGAGTACGCCCACGAGGCCCTCTGGCGGGCCTGCGGGTGGTCGAGCTCGCCGGGATCGGCCCGGCGCCCTTCGGCGCGATGCTCCTGGCCGACCTGGGCGCCGAGGTCCTCCGGGTGCAGCGCCCGCGGAAGGCGAAGGCGGGGCCCGTCGACCCGCCGCCGCTCGACTTGATCGAGAGGAACAGAACCGTGTGGGAACTAGACCTCAAGGACCCGGCGGCCCGCGCCGACCTGATCGCGGTCATCGAGCAGGCCGACGCCGTGATCGAGGGCTTCCGGCCGGGAACCACGGAGCGTCTCGGCCTCGGTCCGGAAGAGATGCGGGAGCGCAACCCGAAGCTCGTGTACGGGCGGATGACGGGATGGGGTCAGGACGGTCCGCTCGCACAGACCGCGGGGCACGACATCAACTACATCGGTTTGACCGGAGCCCTCGACATGATCGGGGAGCCCGGGTCGGCCCCGCTTCCGCCGCTGAATTACGTGGGCGACTACGGCGGTGGCGGCATGCTCCTCGCCATGGGACTGCTTGCGGCCGTGTGGGAGGCATCCCGATCGGGAGTGGGTCAGGTCGTCGACGCGGCCATGGTGGACGGGGCGACCGTCCTGTCCACGCTCTACTTCAGCCTGAGTAACGCCGGGCGGTGGCGGGCCGAGCGTGGCAGCAACATGCTCGACGGCGGGGCACCGTTCTACCGCACGTACCAGACAGCCGACGGCAAGTACATGGCACTCGGCGCACTCGAACAGCCCTTCTACGAGGAGTTCGCCGCCCGGGCCGGTATCGAGAGCATGAGTGAGGCGGAGCGCCTCGACCCGGCGAACTGGAACGCGCTCGCCGCGAAACTGTCGGCGCTGTTCCTGACCCGGACCCGTCGGGAGTGGACGGAGCTGTTCCAGGACACGAACGCCTGCTGCACTCCCGTGCTGGGCCTCTCGGAGGCCGCAGAGCACGAGCACATCAACGCCCGGTCGACGATCCTCTCGGTTGCCGGTGTGGCGCAACCGGCGCCGGCGCCGCGGTTCAGCAAGACGCCGTCCGGCACGCCGTCGAGTCCGGCGCAGCACGGCGACTGGCGAGAACTGACCGCGTCGTGGGGTGCCCCGATCGGCAGCACGGACCGGCACGCGCCGCAGCCGGCCACCACCTGACCAGAAGGAGCCTCACACGTGGGAATTCTGAAGAACCAGGCAGTCGTGATCACCGGTGCGGGAGGGGGACTCGGCCGGAGCTATGCCCTCGCGGCGGCTACCGCGGGCGCGGCCGTGGTCGTCAACGACATCGACCGGGACGGGGCGCACGGCGTCGTCGCCGAGATCCGCGCGTCGGGGGGTAGGGCCGAACCGTACGTCGGATCGATCGCAAAGTGGGACGAGGCCGCGGCGCTCGTCGGGCATTGTGTCGAGTGCTTCGGCGCAATCGACGCGCTGGTCAACAACGCCGCCATCATGCACATGGGCGACGTGCTCGACGATACCGAAGCCGACTACCGCGCACTGGTCGAGACGAACCTACTGGGCTCGGCGTTCGTGGGGCTCCACGCCGCGCGGGCCATGGTCGGGTCGGGCGGCGGCCGGATCGTCAACGTCACCTCGACCGCACATCTCGGCCGATCCGGCACGAGCGCGTATGCGGCGACGAAGGGCGCGGTGTCGTCCCTCACGTACGGATGGGCCGTCGATCTGCAGAGCCACGGGATCAAGGTCAATGCGATCGCGCCGAGCGCACGGACCCCGATGCTGGAGGCCAATCCCATTGCAGGGATCGACTATTCGACACTTCCGTCGCCCGACGAGATCGCACCGCTGGCGGTCTACCTGATGAGCGACCGCGTCGCGTTCACCGGTCGAGTGCTGCGCCTCGAGAAGCGTGATCTCAAGGTGATGAACCTGCCCAGCTTCCCCGAGCGCGGTGTCGGTCGCGATACGTGGACAGCCGAGGACGTGGCCGCGGCACTCGAGGAGCACCTGGGTGAGCGCGCCACCGCGGTCTGATAATCCGCGCCTCTTCCATTTCGAGCCAACCGATTTCGGGGATTGCTGAAAGGACCAGCCATGACCATGCAGGCGGACCGGCCGAAGGCCCTCTACGCGAACACACTGCCCGAGGCATTTCAGCTCACGCTTCGGGAGCGTCCCGACGAGGTCGCGTTCCACGCGACCGACGAGATCCCCGCCATGACCTGGGCGCAATACGCGGAACAGGTGCGAACGGCCGCGGCGGTGCTGACGGGTCTGGGGTTGCGCCGCGGCGACACCATCGCGTTGCTCTTCACCTCGAGGCGAGAATTCCACTTCGTCGACTCGGCGGCCCTCCACCTGGGAATCACCAGCTTCTCGCTCTACAACAGTGCCTCGCTCGAGGCCATGCGCTTCGTGCTGAACAACTCCGGTACCCGCGTTGTGTTCACGGAGGCGGCGTTCGCCGGCCGCGCGGCCGAACTGAGTGCCTTCGTCGACAGGGTCGTCGTCATGTCCTCGGAGCCACACTCGCTGACCGACTGGGACACCCTGGCGGCCGAGACCGACGCCGACTTCGATCTGGAGACGGCCGCAGCCACCGTCTCGCCCGACGACGTCGCCACCCTGGTGTACACGGCCGGCACCACAGGCGATCCCAAGGGGGTTGAGCTGACCCACGCGAACATCACGTTCGCAATGCGGACCTTCGTCGAACGGATGGAGATCCCGCAGGGAGCCAACCAGCTGTCGTTCCTGCCGATGGCGCACGCGATGGCGAGAATGATGGACCACTACGTCGCGATGATGCTGGGATTCAGCGTCAGCATCTGCGCCGACCCGGCCCGGATTCTCGCCGACCTGAAGGACGTGCGGCCGAGTTTCTTCGCATCCACACCGCGAGTCTGGGAGAAGCTGCGCGCCGACATCGACACTGCGGTCGCGGGTGAGGTGGACGTGGAGCGCAGGGCCGAGATCACGCGCGTCATCGAGTTGGGGATCGAACGGGTCCGCGCGGAGCAGAAAGCGTTCGCGGCCGGCCTCGATTGCCCCGAATTCGACTTCACACCGGACGAAGCGGAATTGCTCCGGAATCTCAGACGGCAGGTCGGGCTCGATCGGATCTCGGCGTCGATCGTCGGCGGCGCGCCCGTGGACTCGGAGATGGTCGAGTTCTTCCACGCACTCGGTGTCCCGCTGGGTGAGGCCTTCGGCATGACCGAGTCGTCGGCGGTCTGCGCGGCCAACCCGCCCTCCCGGGTCCGGTTCGGCACGGTCGGCCCCGCGCTGGACGGCGTGACCGTCCGTCTCGCGCACGACGGCGAGGTTCTCGTCAAGGGGCCCAACGTGATGCGTGGCTACCGCGGCATGCCCGAACGCACTGCGGAGGCGATCGACCGGGACGGTTGGCTGCACACCGGAGATGTCGCACGGGTCGACGGCGACGGCTATCTCAGCATCGTCGACCGCAAGAAGGACATCATCATCAACTCGGCAGGCAAGAACATGTCGCCGACGCTGATCCAGAGTGCGCTCGCGCGGGCCACCAGTCTCGTCAATCACGTTGTGGTGGTGGGAGACCGGCGCCCGTACAACGTCGCGCTCCTGGTGCTCGACGCGAACGAGGTGCTTCGGTTCGCCCGGGCGAACGGCGTCGTGGCTGACGATGCGTCCGAACTACTGGACCACCCGACCGTCAAGGCGGAGCTGGACGACGCGGTGGAACGGGCGAATTCCGGCCTGTCCCGCCCCGAGCAGATCAAGAGTTACCGCGTCCTCGAGGGCGACTGGGTGCCGGGTCGGGACGAGCTCACGCCGACGATGAAGCTCAAGCGGGCCTCCATCATGAACAAGTACGCCGCGATCATCGACGAGATGTACGAGACGGCGAAACGCTGAGTCGATGCAGAGCTCAGGACGACGAATTGCGCGACCGACTGTCGCGGAGAGTTCGACGGTCTATGCCGACGACTTCGTAGCCGGGCAGCGTATCCCGCTGGGATGCCGGTTCGTCAGCGAAGAAGAGATCGTCGAGTTCGCGCGCAAGTGGGATCCGTTCCCATTCCATCTGGACCGCGATGCGGCGGCGAAGTCCGAGTTCGGTGGTCTGGTGGCCAGCGGGTTGCACGTGCTGGCCATCCTTCAGGTTCTCGAGTACGAGGCCGTGCTCCGTCGCACGGCGATGGTCGCGGGCCTCGGCTTCGACGAGATGAGGCTGCACGCTCCCGCGTACGCGGGGGACACGCTGACCGGCAGCATGGTGATCCGCAGGGTGCGCATGCGCGCCGACGGACGCGCTGTCGTCACGTGGCAGGGACTACTCGACCGAGGCGACGCACGGGTGCTGTCCATGGAAGGGGCCGCGATGATCCGGCAGCGGCCGACGTTCCCCGAAGTCCCGGACGACGCCGGAAGATCGGAGTGAAATGAGTATGAGCGTTATGGACGGTGTCTCCGACTCGATCGTGGTGGAACAGTCCGACGGGATCTGCGTCGTGCGCCTCAACCGGCCACGGGTGGGTAACGCCATCAGCGCTGAGATGTTCGAACGGCTCGGAGACGTGTTCGGGGAGATCGACGCCGACGACCGCATCCGCGTCGCCGTCCTGACAGGTACCGGCGATCGTGCATTCTGTGCGGGCGCCGACCTCGAGGAGTTCATCCCCACGCTGACCGGCGGCAACCTGGGCACCGTGATCCCCGATCCGAGCAAACGAATCTTCTCCGACGTCTACACGCCGATCATCGCCGCGGTCAACGGTGCCTGCATCGCGGGCGGCATGGAACTGTTGCTGGGAACGGATATTCGCCTTGCCGCCGAGCACGCGACGTTCGCGACTCCCGAGACACGGCTCGCGCTGGTCGGCGCGGGCGGCACCGTGTCGCGGCTCGCGCGCCAGGTGCCGTGGGCCGTCGCCATGGAGATGCTCCTGACGGGGGCTCCCATCGACGCCCACCGGGCGCGGGAGGTGGGACTGGTGAACCGTGTGGTTCCGGCTGCCGATCTGCTGGACGAGGCGTTGCGGCTCGCTGAGAGCATCTGCGCGGCAGGACCGTTGGCGACACGCGCGACGAAGGAGATCGTCGTCAAGGGGGCCGCGATGGAAAGGCCGTTCGGCATCGAGGCCGAACTCGCCGGGCAGGTCTTCGGCACCGAGGACGCGATCGAGGGACCGCGGTCGTTCGTCGAGCGGCGTGCTCCACGCTTCGAGGGGAGATAGGACTCTGCGCCTACGACTGCCGCGCCGCGAATTCGTAGCGCGGCAGTCGGCGTTACGGCGCCGCGGACAGTGCCGGGTAGTCGGTGTACCCCACCTCGAAATGTCCTGTGGGGCTCGTGTAATAGGTGGAACGGAAGGGCTCGTTCAGGGGAGCGCCGGTCTCGAATCGCTTCGGAAGGTCGGGGTTCGCGATGAAGGATCCACCGAAGCTGACCGCGTCGGCGGCACCCGACTGGAGGAATTCCTCGGCGGAGTCCCGGTCGAAGCCGCCGTTGGCCACGACGACGCCGTCGTAGTTGCGGCGAACCAGCCCGATCGGATCGATTCCGGCTTCGGAGTGCCTGCCGCGGTAGTCCGACACCTCGACGAAGGCCAGCCCCATGCCGCTCAGGCGTTGGCAGACATTGCTGTAGAGGGCTGTGCTGTCGTCGTCGTGGACGTCGTTGAAATAGAAGCCCGGTGAGAGTTTCACCGCGATGCGTTCGGCGCCCACTCGTTCGGCCGCGCCTTCGATGACCTCCATCAGGAATCTCGACCGGTTCTCGATCGAGCCGCCGTACGAATCCGTTCGCAGATTGGTTGCCGACGAAAGGAATTGCATGGGAAGGTATCCGCCGGCGGCGTGGATCTCGACGCCGTCGAAGCCTGCGCGGATCGCCCGCGTGGTGGCCTCCACGAAGTGGTCGATCTCGCGGGCCACGCCGGCGCTGTCGAGAGCGTCCGGTGTCGGGAACGGCCGATCGTGCCGCGGGCACCGGATCGAGTAGCCCCTGAACCCGGGATCGGGCTGCACGGCAGAGGGGGCCACCGGGTTGGCTGCGCCCGGGAGCAGTTCCGGAAACGTGATGCGCCCGACGTGCATGAGCTGGGCGAAGATTCGGCCGCCGGCCCGGTGTACGGCATCGACCACGGGCGCCCAGCCACGCTCGTGCGCGTCCGTATACATCGCCGGCTGATTGTGCTCGCCCCGTCCGAGCGGGGAGGGGTTGACGCCCTCGGTGATGATGATTCCCGCACCCGCGCGTTGCGCGTAGTACTCCGCCATTATCGGTGTCGGGGTCTGGTCGAGGTCGGCGCGGAGTCTGGTGCACGGTGCCATGAAAACTCTGTTGGCCGCGTCGACTTTGCCGACGCGCAGCGGTCTGAGCAACTTCATGGCCACGATATTTTCTCCTACCGTCGTTCCGACAAGTTATGAGAAAGTATGGCTCAAAAATACCGATGGGTGCAAGGGTGGGGGCGCCTGCTCGTCCGGCCGAATCCGGCGTCCGCGGCCCCAGCGCCGAAAGTCCGGAAAATTTCCGCCGTTGCGCAGCTGTTCCGGCTCCGGCGAGGTCGTTTGGCCGCGTTTGCGGATGCTTCGTCCAATTGACGGCAATGGCGGTGACCATCTTCTCAGTCTCGATGTCCGTTCCCCGAAGGAGTACAACATGCGCGCCGACCTTTCGCGTGACCCGGAAAGGGCTGAATCAGCAGCCTTCGCCGTCGTCGGCTTTCTCATCGTCATGGAGTTCGGCAGCGGACTGCTGCAAGGCTGGTATCCGCCGTTGCTCGCAAGCATCGGAGATGCGCACGACGTGTCGGCGGCCGCGCTGAACTGGGTCAATGTGATTTTCCTGTTGACGTCGGTGGCCTTCGTGCCGATCATCGCCAAACTCGGCGACATCTACGGACACCGTCGGATGCTGGTGCTCGCCGCCGCACTGGTCGCCGTCGGTTCGCTGCTCGTCGCGTTGGCCCCGACATTCGGACTGCTCCTGGCGGGCCGTGTGCTCCAGGCACCACTGATCGCCTTCCTCCCACTCGAATTCGCGATAGTCCGTGATCGCGATCCCGAGACGGCCGGCCGCAACATTGCCTACCTGGTCGGTTCCCTCACTGCCGGTGTTCTTGCCGGAGGCCTTGCCTCCGGAGCGATGATGACGGCTGTCGAGGACCTCACCCTCGTCCTTCTCGTTCCGGCCGTGATGATGCTCGTCTGTGTTCCGACGGCCCGCTTCCTCGTTCGCGAGACCGCGGCGCGGAGCCGGGCGAAGGTCGACTGGCTGGGTGCGATCCTGCTGGCGTCCGGTTTGCTGGCACTCCTCAGCGGCGTGTCCAACGGAAACAGTCTCGGGTGGTCTCATCCACTGATCCTGGCGCTGGTCGTGGGAGGCACGGTTGTTCTGATCGTCTGGGTATGCGTCGAGCGTCGTGTGACCGATCCTCTCGTCGACTTCACGGTCATGGCTCGCGGACGCCTCGTGCTGCCCGTGGTGATCGCCGCTCTGATCGGAGCGCAGATCTTCGGATCCCAGGCGCCGACCGCGCTGTTCATGCGATCCGATCCGAACGTCTACGGGTTCGGTCTGGGTGTCAGCGCTTCCCTCGCAGGCATGCTGCTGGCCGTCAACGCCGCAGGTGCGTTCCTGGGTTCCGCGCTCAGCGACCGGATTGCGCGTGCGAGTGCCCGGCACCACGCCATTGTCCTGGGGGCGGGGTTGACCGCCTGCGCCTATGCGCTGATGATCGTCGTCCCGGCCGGCGCCCCAGTCTTTTCCGCGTACCTGTTCCTTCAGGGGTTCGGCATCGGAATCCTCGTCGGACTCGTGCCTGCCGTCATCGTCGGCCGTGCTCCGGCGGATTCCGTCGGCATCGCGTCCGGCATCTACAACACGTCCCGCACCGGGGCCGGCTCGATCGCGGGCGCGATCTTCACCTTGGTCATGTCGTCGATGCTGACCACCGTCACTGTCGGCGGCGTCGACAAGACCGTCTCGTCGCTGGGTTCCTATCACGCCGTCTGGGCGACGTGTGCGGCAATCTGTGTCGCGATCGCGGTGCTGGCGTTGTTCCTGGACGCAGATCGCGGCCACCGCGACGTCGAGAATTCCGAGGCGACTGCACGCGACACCGTCGGCTCGTGAAACGCCGTCGCCCATGCCCTCGACGCAGGGCAGGTAGGGTTCATGTCTGCGGATCGAAGGACAGGCAATGCAGGATTACGAACCGGATGACGTCGATTTTGCACTGATGCACGCACTGCAGATCGAGCCGCGAGCGACGTGGAAGTCGCTCGCCGGAATCCTGGGTGTCGACCCGGTGGCCTTGTCGCGGCGGTTCCGGCGCCTGCACGAGGCCGGCCTCGTCTGGGTCACCGGCTACGCCGCAGAGGTGGCGGGTCACAACGCGCTGGTCGAAGTGGAGTGCACTCCTGGCAAGGCGGCGCTCACCGCCAGGATTCTTGCCGAAGACCCCTTGGTGTCCAGCATCGATCTGACCGCAGGTGGTCGTGACCTCATGCTGACCGTGATCGCCCGGAACTCGGGCGAGGCCTCACGATTCCTGCTGCACCGGCTCGGGGAGTACCCGGACATTCGGCGGGCACGGACTCACCTCATCACCGACGTGCTCTTCGAGGCGGGGAACTGGAGGCTGCGGACGTTGTCGCCTTCGCAGGTAGCGCAGGTTCCGCGGTCACGTCCGCCCCGTCCCCGCGCGGCGAGAACCATCGCTCCGGAACTCAGACGCGTGATCCACCGCGAACTGAGCGTGGACGGCCGCGCGTCGACGACCGCGATCGCGGAGTTGGCCGGAGTCAGCAACCAGCGCGTGGCCGACGCGATCGCGACGATGCGGCGGGACGGCTCTTTGGGACTGCGCACCGACATCGCCCGCACCTACTCCGAGTGGCCCGTCTATGCGTGGTACTTCATGCAGGTTCCCGCAGCCCTGGTCGAACGGCTCAGAACGTCACTGGGCCGGATCGAGGAAGTGCGGCTGGCGGTGCTCGTCGCCAGCGAATACAACCTGATCATGGCCGTCTGGTTGCGCACCCTGAACGACGTCCACCGGTTCGAACTGCTTCTCGAGAAGCTCCTGCCCGGGGCGCGGGTGGCGGATCGATCGCTGGTCATGGAGATCCGGAAGCACGTGGGTCACATCCTCGACGACAGGGGCCGTGCCACCGGACCGGTGGTGCCCATGGTGCCGTTGAGCAGGTCGTGACCGGCAGCTGTCGCGCAAGGTGATGGCCGGATCGGCACCCGAATCCTCCGGCATCCGGACTCAGCGAGGCCTTCTCGCACGCTTTCCTGACATTTTCGCCACCGAGTTCCCACTCCGGTCAGAGTACGAGAATGATCACCACAGCAAGCGCATCCGCAGAAACCGAGGTCCGGGCCGGCCTCGACCACATCGAGAAGTACGAACCGGAGATCACCTCGTTGATCACGGTCCGTCAGGACGAGGCGATCGCCGAAGCGCGACGACTCGACGAGCAGGTCGAGAACGGCGCCTGGCCCGGCCCGCTGTACGGAATGACCCTCACCGTCAAGGACAACTTCGATGTGGCGGGTACTCCGACGACGAACGGAACCGCGTTCGCCTATGCGCCGCATGCCTCCGAAGACTGCTTCGTCATCGACCGGGTGAAGGAGGCGGGCGCCGTCATCCTGGGAAAGGCGAATCAGTCGGAATACTGCCAGTCCGTCACGAACCAGAACGTTCATCACGGCTCGTGTCGGAACCCGTGGGGTCTGGACCGCATCGCAGGCGGATCCAGCGGCGGTTCGGCCGCCGGCGTCGCCGCGGGGATCGCGACGGCATCGATCGGAAGTGACTCCGGTGGATCGATCCGGATCCCGGCAAGCCTGAACGGTGTTGTCGGACTGCGACCCTCGGCGGGTCGCCTCTCCAACCGCCGCACCGCATCCACCCGCGTGGCGACCTTCACCGTCGGGGGACCCCTCGCACGCACGGCCGTCGACGCCGCCCGGTTGTTCCACGCCATGGACGCGTACGACCCGGCCGATGTGACGTCGGTCGACCGACGTCGTGACCACACCCTCGCCCTGGGCCGGGAGGGTCTCCGGGGCCTCCGGATCGGCGTCCCGACCAACTACTTCATGGACGGCGTGGACAGCGAGATCCTGGCAGCGGTGAACACCGCCATCGGTACCCTCGGCGACCTCGGCGCAGAGATCACCGACGTGCACGTGCCGGGTGCCGAGGACTGCCGAACGCATTTCTATCCGATGGTCACGGCAAACTTTTTCGCCCTCTACGGCGAGTACCTCGATCGGCCCGCCGAGGATCTCGATCCCGAAGTCGTGATGTCACTGGAACACGGCCGGTCGGTCACGGCGACCCAGTTCGCCGAGGCGGCAATGTACCGGCAGTTGTTCATCCGCAACCTCGAGAACCTCTTCGGCAACGTCGACGTATTCGTCTGCCCGACAGTGCCGATCGCAACACCTCGACTCGGGAAGCTCGAGCACTCGGATATGATGAACGTGTCGCGCAACAACTTCGTGCAGCCGTTCGCCGGAATCCCGGCCATATCGATTCCGTGCGGACTCCGCTCCGACGGTATGCCGATCGGATTGCAGATGACGGCGGGATACTGGAAGGACACCGTCCTGCTGAACGCGGCCGTCGCCTTCCAGAATGCGACCAGCTTTCACACGCAGCGGCCCGCGCTCATCGGCTGACCGAGCATGAACAGGGCGTCGCTCCGGTCGTGCTGGAAGGCGGCGGATCTGAGCACGTCGAGTGTGGTGGCATCGGTTGCGTCGACGCTGGTTTCGATGGAGACGGCGCCGCATGCCCAGAGGTGCTCGATCGCGGTCCGGACGACGCCCACCGACCGGTCGGCGGCCGCGTCGAGGCGGAGTAGGCCGATACGGTGCGGTTCATCGGTCAGGCCGAGTCGGACGTGGCCTGCGACGGACCCGTCGGCGTCGGTGACGCACAACCGCCTCGTGTCGGTGGCGTCGGCCTCCTCGAAGTGCTGCCACACGGACGGCGCATCGGCGTCGGGGCCGGCGTCCGCCGTCACCACGAACCGCCGTTGCGGATCGCGAGCCATGCGGGACGCGGCGTAGTCGGAACGGGAAGGCAGGAGGAGCCTGTCGCGCCTGCCCCCGAATTGGGCGCCGAATCGGCGCGCCAGCCGGCCGGACGCCGGATGTGAGCCGTAGGAGCACCCGACGAACGTTGCACCGTCGATGGTCCCGAACGGTGCGGGCAGCCCCGACAGGTCGGAGCCGACAGCCTCGAAGACGGCGGTGGCGACGCCCATCGACCGGAATTGCGGATCGACCACGATGTCCACTGCCCACAGCGACGATCCCAGTTCCCGCGCGGTGACCACCGCGGCGAGCACGGGCGCACTCGGCGAGGCGGTGGTCCACCGGTGCAGGAGGGTGCAGACCTCGGCGGTCAGGTAGCGGGCCGGGGACCGCGAAAAGTACTGGTCCGGTGCGGAGAAGCCCATCTCCGCATCGGCGTCGCGCGCCGCCCGGAACAGAGGGGCAGTGCCCTGTGATGGGGGACCGTCGTAGCAACGGAGCGAGATCAGGTCGGGCTCGGTGTCCGTGTCCGTGTCCGCGTTCGGGGCGTGCACGCTCACGCCTCCGGCGCGGTCTCGACGAGCCGGCGCACTTCCCGCCGGAAGAGGTGGCTGGCCAGTTCGTTCCGGCCGAGCAACATCGTTCCCGCATCCATGCTCGACAGCACACGTTGCGAACCGTCGAGGATGGGGAAGTCCTCGTCGTGGAGGATCGAGATGAGGATGTCCCAATTCTTCTTCCACCGTTTCTCCCAGTGTTCCTCGGCCAGCCCGCTGTCCTCGACCGTCGGGGCCATCACCCGCATCTGCATGATGGACTCGTTCGGATCTGCCCCCACCGGACGGAACGTGAGAAGCTCGATATGGGTCGCGTGCTTGAGCAGCATGGTGTTCGGTGCGAGAAAGCAACTTTCGATGGTGTGGTTCACCATCGACGGATCCCAGGTCACGTCCTGGCCGATGAACTGGTCGATGCTCTTCCGGCTGGTCAGGAACCAGAAGTGGCGACCGTAGTCCTCCATGGCAACGGCGTTGGTGTGCAGCATCTTCCCTGCCGTGTTGGGATGCGCATACTTGACGTGGTAGTTGTCGAGGAACCCGTCCTGCATGATCTTCCAGTTGGTGGGACGGCGATAGGTGTGCGGATCGATGCTGACGAGACGGTCGATGCCGAACCCGGCGAGAATCTCGTCCATCTCGGGACCGAGCCACGCCGCGACGTCGATTTCTCGTCGGGCGTTGTCGATGATCCAGACGAAGCCGTGGCGCTCCGCGACGGGAAGCTCCACGAGGCCGAACCGGGACCGGTCGAAGTCACCGAAAGTGTTGTCGAGGGTCACGTTCCGCAGCCGGCCGTCCGGATCGTACGACCACCGGTGATACGGGCACGAGAAGATCCGGCACTTGCCGGATTCCTCGGTCACCAGCTCGGCGCCGCGATGCCGGCACGCGTTGACGAATGCTTTGACGCTGCCGTCCTTCTGCCGGATGACGATGGCCTTGTTGCGCGGCAGTTCGACGGAGATGAAATCGTTCTTGCCGGCGAGTTCCGTGCTGTGCGCGACGATGAACGGCACTTCACCGAAAATGCGGTCCCGTTCGAGCTCGGCCAGCGCCGGATCGTGGTAGTCGGAAGACTGGAACGGTGCGATCTCGTCCCACTGGTCGGTGACGGAATCGCTGAGGTGCGTCAGCAGCTTCTTCAGTGCGCGGTCCCGCACGGTCTGCATGTCGTTGTCGATGGCCATGATGAAAGAACTCCAACTCGTTCGCGATGGGCACTTGTGGCGCGAGGCGGCTAGGACGCGGTTCGTCCGATGCGATCGTGGTGCTCGGAGAGGTCGGCGTATTCGGCTCGCAGGATCCGTTTGTCGATCTTCATGCTGGACGTGCGCGGCAGCGGGCTGTCCCGGAACACGACATAACGGGGCACCTTGTAGTTCGAGAGCCGATTCCGGCAGTGTTCGACGATCTCGCCGGTGGGGACCTCACTTGCGGTTCGAAGCAGAACGGCCGGGGTTTCACCGAACTCGTCGTCGGAGACGCCGATGACCGCGGCCTCGAGCACGGCAGGCAACTCGAGGACGGCGCGTTCGAGTTCCGCAGCGTAGATGTTCATCCCGCCCGAGATGATGACGTCCTTCGTACGGCCCACGACCCGGATCGCGCCCTCGTCGTCTTTGGCGCCGACGTCGCCGGTGCGCAGCCAGCCCCCTGCGAACGTCTGCTCGGTGAGCGCGTCGTCCTGCCAGTAACCTCGGGCGACGCCGGGGCCGGAGACCCAGATCTCGCCCGGTGTTCCCGTAGTGCAGCGTGTTCCGTCGAGGTCCATGATCTCGACGGCGGTGAGGATGCCGCCGAAGCCGACCGATTCCGGTTTGCGAATGGACAGTTCGACGGTGGGAAAGGTGACCATCGACAGCGACTCGGTGAGCCCGTACGCCTGGCGCAGGCCGACTCCCTTCGCGGACCAGGCTTCGATGAGGCTGAGAGTCACCGGATTTCCGCCGATGAACACCACCTTCAGCGACGACAGGTCGGTGGACTCGAACGACGGGAGCGCTGCCATCTGCTCGAAGAAGATGGTGGTGCCCGCCATCGTCGCGACGCCTTCGGACGCGATGAGCGACATCGCGACCTGCGGATCCCACTTGGGCAGCATCACGATGCTGCCGCCGAGAACCAGGGGTGCGAGGAATCCGTTGAGCAGGCCTGCGGCGAACGACATCGAGCTGAGGTTCAGGGTGCGCGCGCCCATGAGTTCGGGCGCCTGCAGCGACCACTCGAAGAACGCGCCGAGCAGCGATTCGTGGGTGTAGACGACGCCCTTCGGCAGTCCGGTCGACCCGGACGTCGGAATGATGCACACCGCGTCTGTCGGATCGGTCGAGGGAGCGGGCAGGGGCGCGTCCAGATCGGTGGTGTACATCGTCCAGGCATCGAGGATCCGGGGCGGTTCGCCGACGCCGGTGCAGGCTGATTCCGCGGTCTCGCGGTTGGCCGCCGCGGTGACCACGGCTCTCGGGGTCAGCTTCTGATAGACCTCGCCCAGTTCGACGGCCTTGTGCCGCTCGTTCAGTGGGCACAGCAGGGCTCCCGCCCGGATCGCCCCCAGAGCGGCGATCGCCCACTCCACGGAGAGACCGCCGAGGACCCCGACCCGGTCGCCGGGCCGCACGCCCGAAGACACGAGATGCGCGGCGGCCCGATCCATCGCGACGCTCAGTTCGCTCCAGGTCAGCGAGAGGTCGTGACAGATCAACGCCGGTGCGTCGGGTTGGCGAACCGTCCAGGCCTGGACGGCGCGGAGAATGGTGGTGTCACGCATCGACGTGCTCCTTGAAGGACTCGGGGGTGGTGGGCTGGGGTGGCGTGTGCGGCCGGATCTGCGGGCCGAGGGGGACGCCGGTCGGGGGTACGATTCGCGCGGACCTGAGGAGGATCAGTGGGACGCAAGCCGGCGATCACGCGGAGCGCCGTGGTGTCTGCCGCGATCGAGATCATCGACCGCGACGGCATGGACGGATTCAGCCTCGAACGGATCGCAACGGCGCTCAATGTGCGGGCACCCTCCCTGTACAACCACTTCGCCGACAAGACCGAGATCCTGTCGGAGGTGGCGCGTGCGGTGGTGCTGGAGACTCCGCGGATTCCGGACCCGGCACCGGGGCAGTGGCGGGACTGGTTGATCGCCGAGTCCCTCGAGTTCCGGAATTCGTTGCTCCGCCACCCGAATGTCGTTCCGGTGGTGTTCACCTGGTTTCCCGAGAACCTTCTGCACAAGTTGTACGCGCAGTATTCGAGGCTGTTGGGCGATCAGGGAGTTCCGTTGTCCCGTCAGCTGTTTCTGCTCGAGGCCACCCACCGCATGACGGTGGGATCCGCGATGTGCACCGCGACCGGCAGACCCGCGCTCGTGGAGTTGCCGCCGAACGGTTCGGTGGAGCCGTCCGAGGGAACGTCCGTCGCGGTGCGGGACGCCGACGAGGCGCTGTTCGTCGAGATGCTCAGAGCGTTCCTGGTCGGTGTCGACGTCGAAGGTGGAAACTGACCGCGGTCCGACTCCGGGTCGAGTCGATCAATGGGCGGGCGATCGGCGGTGAAGACATCCCAGGCCTCCTCGGGCTGGTGAAGCGCGTGTCTGGTGTGAGACAACGCTACATTGAGCGTGACTTGTCTCACGAGAAATAAACTATAGGCGTTAGTAAATTCGGTCAAGCCCCTACGTGGCCGACATGTCCGATCACGTCGCGCAGCACCCGGGTGACCGTCTGCACCGCGGGCGACGGATTCGCGTCCTGCCAGGCCATCGCGATCGGGAGGGTCGGGGCATCGCCCGCGATGGGCAGGTATTCGACCCCGTCCATCGTGAGGTGTGCCGTCGAATCGACCACGACGGCCACCCCGACCCCGGCGCCGACCATCGCGAGCAGGCTGTACGGGTCGGGGGCCTCGTGCGCGACGACGGGGGCGAACCCTGCCGCCGCGCACAGCGCGAGTGTGGCGTCGCGGACCACGGAACCGTGTTCGGCGGGGTAGATCACGAACCGTTCGCTCGCCAGTTCCTGCGGCGCGACGGCGCCCGCCGCGACGAGGCGGTGGCCGGCCGGGACCGCGACCATCAGTGCCTCCTCGAGCACGGTGTGCGTCGCGAAACCCCGCGGGACCGGCAGTCCGACGATGCCCATGTCGAGGGTGCCGCGGGCGAGGGCGTCGAGGACCTCGCCGGAGTACATCTGCGGGCGAAGGTCGAGTTCGATGCCGGGGTAGGTGTCGGCGAGGGAGCGGGCGAGGACCGACAGCACCGTGTAGCCGCCCGCGCCGCCGAACCCGACGGTCACGCGGCCGGTCTCCCCGGCGGCCGCCGCCTGCGCGATGCCCCGCACGATCCCGATCTGCGCCTCGATGGTGCGGGCCGGACCCACCAGTGCCTCGCCCGCGGCCGTGAGCCGCACGGAGCGGGTGGTGCGGACGAACAGGTCGGTGCCCAGTTCCCGTTCGAGGGCCCGGACGGTCTGGCTGAGCGGGGACTGCGCGACATGGAGACGCTCGGCGGCCCGCCCGAAGTGCAGTTCTTCGGCCACCGCGAGGAAGGCGTGCAGGTGACGGAGTTCCATGACGCTCCTCGAGGACTATGTGTCTGGATCACCTAAACAAGCTGAATTAAGTCTTGGACTCTACACGGAATCCCGGCCATAGTGATGCACACCACCTCAATATCGGTGTGACGCCCCGATCACGAAAGTCAGGGAGAACCGTGAATCCGAATCCCGGCCGCGACGCGGCACCACCCGAATACAGCACCCGGCAGGCCCGCAAGGCGGGTGTCACCGCCTTCGTCGGCACCACCATCGAGTGGTTCGACTTCTACATTTACGGCACCGCGTCCGCGCTGGTGCTGGGCCGGTTGTTCTTCCCCGACGCCTCGCCGGCGGTGGGCACCCTCGCCGCCTTCGCGACGTTCGCGATCGGGTTCGTGGCCCGCCCGCTCGGCGGGATCGTGTTCGGTCATTTCGGCGACAAGTTCGGACGCAAGAACGCCGTCGTCATCACGCTGATCCTGATGGGGATCGGAACGGTCGGGGTCGGCTGCCTCCCCACCTACTCGCAGATCGGGATCTGGGCGCCGGTGCTCCTCGTCGCGCTCCGCGTGGTCCAGGGCGTCGCCATGGGCGGTGAGTGGGGTGGCGCCGTGCTCATCGCCACCGAATTCGCGCCACCGAACAAGAAGGTGCTGTATGGCGCGTTCGCGCAGCAGGGATCGCCCGTCGGTAACCTGCTCGCGACCCTGGCGTTTCTCGCGCTGACATTGTTGTCGGACAGCGTGTTCGAGTCCTGGGGCTGGCGTCTGCCGTTCCTCGCGTCCGCCGCGCTCGTCGTCGTCGCGCTGTACATCCGGCTGCGTATCTCGGAGACCCCGGAAATGAAGAAGGCCGTCGTCGCGCAGGAGCGCACCCGGATGCCTCTCGTCGAGGTGCTGCGTTCGCACCCCGTCGAACTCGTCCTCGGGGTGGGCGCGGTGGTCGCGGGTGTCGCCATCACCTACGTGAAGACCACGTTCGCACTCGCCTGGGCCACCGCCGATCTCGGCTTCGACCGCGGCGACTTCCTCCTCGTGATCACGATCGCGCTCGTCGCACAGGTACTCGTCCAGCCGTTCGGCGCCGTGCTGGCCACGAAGATCGATCCGTCGCGGGCGATCCGGTGGATGCTGCTGCCCGAACTCGTGTTGCTGCCGTTGATGTTTCTCCTGGTCCAATCCGGGTCGGTGCCGCTGGCCATGCTCGGCATGGTGCTCGCCACCGCGCCGCACGCGATGTACTACGCCGCGCTCGCCGGCATCCTCGCCCAGGTCTTCCCGACCAATGTCCGGTACACCGGAATCTCGTTGTCGTATCAGCTGTCCACGGCGATCTTCGCCGGAACCGCCCCGATGCTCTGCCAGTTCCTGCTCACCCACACCGACTCGATCTGGCCGGTCGTCGCCCTCGGGCTCGGCTACGTCGTGCTGTCCCTCGCCTGCATGACGCTGCTGCTCCGCCGAGGCAAAGCCCGCTCGGGCGGAGTCGACACCGAGCCCCGTCCCGAACACGCCTCGACCCGGAAAGATGCTGCCCACTCATGAATTTCGCTCACACCGACCCGGCCCTGCGCATCGTCGTCGACCGGTGGACTGCGCCGTCGGACCGCGCCAAGCTGACTGCCCTGCTCGACCGGCTGGGCGCCGACGCCGGCGGGCGACTCGACGCGCTCGCTGCCACCGCGGACAAGAATCCGCCCGTGCTCGAGCAGTTCGACCGCGACGGCGAACGCATCGACCGGATCACGTACCACCCGGCCTACCAGGAGTTGTGCCGCGCCGCCTACAGCGAATACGGACTGTCCGCGCTGTCGCACCGCGGCGGCCTGCACGGCTGGGACGCGGTCCCGCCGCACCTGGTGAAGTACCTCGCGTCGTACGTCTTCGTGCAGGCCGAGTTCGGGCTGGCGTGTCCCGTGTCGATGACCGACGCCGCCGCCCGCACGCTGCGCATGTTCGGTGACCCCGAGGTATTCGGACCGTGGATCGACGCGCTGACCTCGACGGACCCCGAGGGTGCGATGACCGGCGCGATGTTCATGACCGAACCGCAGGCAGGCACGGACATCGCCCGCACAGAGACCCGGGCCGAACGCGACGGCGACGCGTGGCGGCTGACCGGGAAGAAGTGGTTCGCATCCAACCCCGACGCCGACGTCATCGTGACCCTCGCCCGGTTCCCCGACGGCGCCGACGGCTCCACCCGCGGCGTCGGAATGTTCATGGTGCCCAAGGTTCTCGCGAACGGGGAGCGCAACAGCTACACGATCGACCGGCTGAAGGACAAGCTCGGTACCCGCTCGATGCCCAGCGGCGAGGTGTCGCTGACCGGGGCGTACGCCCTGCAGGTGGGCGAACTCGACCGCGGGTTCCGGCAGATGGCCGAGATGGTGAACACCTCGCGGCTGTCGAACGCGATGCGGTCCAGCGCCCTGATGCGGCGGGCCGTCCGCGACGCCGTCGACCACACCCGGGTGCGGGTCGTGTTCGGCAAGACCCTGTTCGACCAGCCGCTGATGCGCGCCACCCTGCTGCCGCTCGCGCTCGACGCCGAGGCGGCGCTCGCCCTGGTGGCGTACAGCGCGCAGTGTCTGCAGTCCGCCGACACCGGAGACGACTCCGCGCGGGGGTTGATCCGGGTCCTCACCCCGCTCGCGAAGCACTACGTCTGCAAGCGGGCCCGGGTGGTCACGGGCGAGGCGATGGAGGTCCGCGGCGGCAACGGCTACATCGAGGAATGGGCACACGCCCGCCTGGTCCGCGACGCCCACCTGGGGTCGATCTGGGAGGGATCGAGCAACGTCATCGCCCTCGACGTGCTGCGGTGCATGCGCAAACTCGGTGCGCACCGTCAGCTGGCGGACACGATGCGCGGCGTCCTCGCCGGACTCGGACCGGACTGCGGCGCAGGCACCGACGTGCTCCGTCGACGGTGGGACGACCTCGTCGACGAGGGCGACCTGCGGGTCGCCGGAGACGAGGACACCGCGCAGGCCGGGTGCGCGCGCTACGCCAACGATCTGGCCCGCGCGACGATGGCCACGCTGCTCTACGACCTCGCCGATTTCGCCGTCACGTCGGGCCGCGGCTACCGGTCGCTGCTCGTCGCCAACGCGTACCTGTCGAGCGACTCCGGCGACGTCCCGGGCGTCGCCCTCCGCCACCTCGCGGCCGTCGTCGACGGCACCGACGTCGCCGCGGACGTCGCGCAGGCCGCCGCACCCCGATCCGACTCTGCGACAGGAGTTCTGCTGTGAACGCCACCCACACCGGACCGGCACCCCTCGCGGGGGTGCGGGTGCTGGACCTCTCCAAGATCCTCGCCGGACCGTACGCCACCATGTCGCTCGCGGACCTCGGCGCCGACGTCACCAAGGTCGAGCATCCCGAGGGCGGCGACCCGACCCGGTCGTGGGGGCCGCCGTTCGTCGGCGCCGACGCCACGTACTACCTCGCGATCAATCGGGGCAAGAAGTCGGTGACCGTCGACCTCAAATCGGACGAGGGACAGGACCTGATCCACCGGATCCTGGGGGAGACCGACGTCGTCGTCGAGAACTTCAAACCCGGCAGCGGGTTGCAGCGGATTTTCGACTACCGGACGCTGTCCGAGCGGTACCCGCACCTGGTCGTGCTGCACATCTCCGCGTTCGGGGAGGAGGGTCCGTTGCGGGACGAACCCGGCTACGACATGATCGCGCAGGCCGCCGGTGGCCTCATGTCGCTGACCGGCGAGCCGGGCGGGGCGCCGATGAAGGCCGGATTCGCGATGGGCGATCTGGGGGCGGCGCTGTTCGGGCTGATCGGCGTGCTCGCTGCCCTCGTGGAGCGGTCTCGGACCGGCCGCGGGCAGTACGTGACGACGTCGCTGTTCGAATGCCAGCTCGCGCTGCACGTGAACTGGGCGACGAACTACTTCGCCACCGGGGAGCGTCCCGGCGCGCTGGGCTCCGGTCACCCGAATCTCGCTCCGTATCAGGCGTTCCCCGCGAGCGACGGGTATTTCGTCGTCGCGGTGGGCAACGATACGCAATGGGCGAGCCTGTGCTCGGCGATCGGGCGGGACGACCTGACGGCCGATCCGCGGTTCGAGCGCAACCGGGACCGGGTGGCGAATCGCGGCGATCTCGAGCGGGAACTGTCGGCGGCCTTCGCGCCGGGCACCGTCGAGCACTGGTGCGACACGCTTGCCGCGCACGCCGTGCCCGTGTCACCGATCCGGCACCTCGACGAGATCTACGCCGACCCGCACACCGCGGCGCTCGGCATGATCGGCACGGTCGAGCACCCGACGATCGGCAGCCTGCGGCAGATCGCGTTCCCGGTCAGCTTCTCCGGCGAACGCCCGCACCTGACGTCCGCGCCGCCGGTCCTCGGCGCCGACACCGACGCGATCGTCGGTGCCCACCGCCCGCACTCGATGGCAGGCGGGTAGTCCCGGATCCGGTCAGCTGCCCTCGCGCAGCAGCGCGACGTCGGACACCATCCGGATGTGATCGGCCATCGCACGGGAGGCGCCCGCGGAGTCCCGGTCTCGAATCGCCGTCGCAATGCGACGGTGCCCTTCGAGCGAGGCCCGCGGGCGTTCGGCCTGGGAGAGGGATTCGATCCGGGTCTCCCGGATCAGCCCGGAGATCTCGTGCATCAGCTTGGCCAGCAGCGACGAGTGCGCGGCGACGGTGATGGCCTCGTGGAACTGTTCGTCGCCGACGACGCCGCGATCACCGGCGGCGATCTCGGATTCCATCGTCGCGAGTGCGGAATCGATCGCCGCCATCTCCGTGTCGGTCCGGCGCTCGGCGGCGAGCCCCGCCAGTTTGACCTCGAGTGCCTCACGGGCCTCGATCACCTCGGGGAGCCGGTCGGCGTGTTCCCGCAGGGCCTTGATCGCGCGTTCCTCGATGGGTTGCCGGACGAGTACGGCGCCGTCGCCGTGCCGCACCGACACCACGCCCTGCACCTCGAGTGCGACGAGCGCCTGGCTCAGGGACGCGCGGGACACCCCCAGTTGAGCTGCGAGTTCGCGCTCGGCGGGAAGGCGGTCGCCCGGCGTCATCTCATGTTCGGCGATGTGGGCGCAGAGTTGTTCGACGATCACCTCGTACAGCCGCGGTCGCGCTACCGGACGCAGTTGCTCAGCCACTGGGCCACCCACTCTCCATTCCACTGAAACTACTCCACGGTATCTCCCGGAGGCAGGTAACCGCACGCACAGTTGCTGTTGACAGTGATCCGGAACACTGCTTCGATGAAGTGGCTAGGCCAATTTGCCACTGAGTCAATTCTCGGGGTGTCGGCCGAGACCAGTTGCCACTGCCACAGAACCGGAGACTTTCATGTCGACCGAGTTGATCCCCATCCTTGCGCTTGCCGTCATGTTCCTGGCGGCGACCGTGCTGCCCGTGAACATGGGCGCCCTCGGCTTCGTTGCCGCCTTCTTCGTCGGCACCCTGTCGCTGCACATGAGCAGCGACGACATCATCGCCGGATTCCCCAGCAGCCTCTTCCTGACGCTGGTCGGCATCACCTACCTCTTCGCGATCGCCCAGAACAACGGCACCGTCGACCTGATGGTCCGCGGGGCGGTCCGGCTGGTCCGCGGTCGTGTCGCCCTGATCCCCTGGGTGATGTTCGGGATCACGGCGGTCCTCACCGCGATCGGCGCGCTCGGCCCCGCCGCCGTGGCGATCGTCGCGCCGATCGCCCTCGGCTTCGCCGCGCGGTACAAGATCAACGCACTCCTGATGGGCATGATGGTCGTGCACGGAGCCCAGGCCGGCGGATTCTCGCCGATCAGCATCTACGGCGTCACGGTCAACGACATCGCGTCGAAGGCGGGACTGACCAACAGCCCGCTCACGCTCTTTCTCGGAAGTCTCCTGTTCAATGCCGCGATCGGGGTGCTCCTGTTCGTGTTCCTCGGCGGACGGGACCTGATCGGGCGCAGCGTGCACGACGACGGTGTCGAGGACACGGCGGGAACCGGTGCCGGCGGCTCGGGGGGTGGAGCGCCGACGATCGGTGGTGACGGGGGGTCGGGCGGAGCTACCGCCACCAAGGTGCGTCCGGCGCAGACCCTCGCGGGCGCACCCGCGCGCTCCGGCGTCACGTTCGATCAGGGCCTCACTTTGGTGGGTCTCGCCGCGCTCGCCGTGTTCTCGCTGATCCTCGATCTGGACGTGGGATTCATCTCGATGACGGTGGCGGTGGTCCTGGCGCTCGCCTCGCCGAAGGCGCAGAAGGGTGCGATCGCGCAGATCAGCTGGTCGACGGTGCTGCTCATCGGCGGCGTCCTCACCTTCGTGGGCGTCCTGCAGGAGGCGGGCACCGTCGAGTACGTCGGCAACGCCGTGGCAAGCCTGGGCATGCCTCTTCTCGTCGCCCTGCTCCTCTGCTACATCGGGGCCATCGTCTCCGCCTTCGCCTCGTCCACGGCGATCCTGGGGGCGACGATTCCGCTCGCGGTTCCTTTCCTTCTCGCTGGTGAGGTAGGTGCGGTCGGCGTCATCGTCGCCCTCGCCATCTCCTCCACCATCGTCGACGTCAGCCCCTTCTCGACCAACGGAGCGCTGGTCCTCGCGAACGCGCAGAACGTCGATCGAGACCGGTTCTACAAGCAGATCCTGAAATACAGCGCCCTCGTCGTCGCCGTCGGGCCACTCGCGGCCTGGGCGATTCTCGTGGTGCCCGGCTGGCTCTGACCGTCGGCGGGTAGGCGTCCGGCCCGCCACCTCGAAAACTCGGCTCTTGACATCGGTCGGATCAGATGTTTCATTTAATTGGCTAGTCCACTAGGTCACTGCACCAACAGTCCAGCTCTCGCGGCTCTCGCCAGGAAGTAACGGTGGTTTCACATGTCCACGAAAACGATGGAGCGCACGGGTCCGCTACAAGGAGTCGTCGTCGTCGATCTGACGCGCGCACTGGCGGGTCCCCACGCGGCGATGATGCTCGGCGATCTCGGCGCGGACGTCATCAAGGTCGAAACCCCGCACGGCGGCGACGACACCCGCGGGTGGGGGCCGCCGTTCGTCGAACCCGCCGACGCGCCGCGCGAATCGACGTACTTCCTGTCCACGAACCGGAACAAGAAGTCGATCACCCTGGACCTCAAGGCCGACGACGGACGGGCCACCCTCGAGTCCCTCGTCCGGCGAGCCGACGTCCTCATGGAGAACTTCCGCACCGGGGTCCTCGACCGGCTCGGGTTCACCACCGAGCGTCTCGCCGAACTGAATCCGCGCCTGGTCGTCCTGTCCATCAGCGGTTTCGGCCACGACGGACCCGAAGGTGGACGCGCAGGCTACGACCAGATCGCCCAGGGCGAGGCCGGGCTGATGTCGCTGACCGGCCCCAATCCCGACGACGTCCAGCGCGTCGGCGTCCCCATCGCGGACCTGCTCGCCGGCATGTACGGGGCGTTCGGGGTCGTCGCCGCGTTGCAGGAACGCGAACGCACCGGACGGGGCCGCGTCGTGCGAACGTCGTTGCTGGCCAGCGTCGTCGGCGTGCACGCCTTCCAGGGGACGAAGTGGACCGTCGCCGGCGAGGTCGGCGAGGCGCAGGGCAACCACCATCCGTCGATCTCCCCGTACGGACTGTTCCGCACCGCCGACGGCGCCGTGCAGATCTCGGTCGGCAGCGAAGGACTGTGGAAGCGCTTCTGCGCCGGCTTCCACCTCGACCCCGACGCCCCCGGCATGGCCACCAACCCCGAACGCGTCGAGAACCACAAGCAGGTCCTCGAACTGGTCGAGGACGCGTTCGGCGCGTACACGAGCGACGAACTCCTGATCGAACTCGACCGGATCGGGGTGCCTGCGGGACGCGTCCGGACCATCTCCGAGGTCTACGAATGGGAGCAGACCAAGTCGCAGGGGCTGCTCGTCGACGTCGACCACCGCACCCTCGGCAACATCACGCTGCCCGGCCCGCCCCTGCGGTTCTTCGAACCGGACGGCACCGAGGTCACCGAAACCCGGCACACCGCACCGCCCGTCCTCGGCGCGGACAACGACACCGTGATGTCGTGGCTGAAGGAATGCAGCTGATGGCGCGCCTGACCGCTCCCGGACTGCTCGATCTGGTGGTCGACGCCGGCACCTGGGAGTCGTGGGACATCCCACCGATCCAGGTCGCGGCGGACTCCGAGTACGCGGACGAGCTTCTCCGTGCGCAGGAGAAGACCGGCCTCGACGAGGCGGTGCTCACCGGAGTCGCCACCATCCGCGGCCGCCGAACCGCAATCCTCGTCTGTGAGTTCGGTTTTCTCGGCGGCTCCATCGGAGTGGCGGCGGGGGAGCGACTGGTCGCCGGGATCCGGCGTGCCACCCGCGAAGGCCTTCCGCTGCTCGCCCTGCCCACGTCGGGTGGGACGCGCATGCAGGAGGGGACGACCGCGTTCCTGCAGATGGTCAAGATCACGGCGGCGGTGATCAAGCACAAGGAGGCGCACCTGCCGTATCTCGTCTACCTCCGGAGCCCCACGACCGGCGGGGTGTTCGCGTCCTGGGGATCGCTGGGCCACGTCACCATCGCGGAACCGGGAGCGCTCGTCGGATTCCTGGGGCCGCGCGTGTACGAGGCGCTGTACGACGCGCCGTTCCCGACGGGTGTCCAGACCGCCGAGAACCTGCACGCACACGGACTCATCGACGCGGTGCGGCCGCCGGACCAGCTCGCCGAGATCGTCGACCGCGCGCTGCGCATCATCACCTCCAGCCGTGGTGGCCGGCCGGCTCCCGCCGACCCCGCCGTGCACGAGAGTCTGCCGGACGTGCCCGCGTGGGAGTCGGTGCTCGCGTCGCGACGCGAGGACCGGCCCGGGGTACGCGACGTGATGTTCCATTCGGCCTCGGATGTTCTCCCGCTCAACGGAACCGGTCAGGGGGAGATCGATCCGGGTCTGATCCTCGCGCTCGTCCGATTCGGTGACATGCCCTGCGTCCTGCTCGGGCAGGACCGTCGCGGGCAGACCACCCGGTCGCCGCTCGGCCCGGCCGCCCTGCGGGAAGCGCGCAGGGGAATGCGGCTGGCGGCGGAACTGAACCTGCCGCTGGTGACGGTCATCGACACCGCGGGAGCCGCATTGTCGAAGGAGGCCGAGGAGGGCGGGCTCGCCGGCGAGATCGCGCGCTGCATCGCCGACATGGTCTCACTCGACGTTCCCACGATCTCCCTGCTGCTCGGGCAGGGCACCGGCGGCGGCGCGCTGGCGTTGATTCCGGCCGATCGGGTGCTCGCGGCCCAGCACGGCTGGCTGTCGCCGCTGCCGCCCGAGGGTGCGAGCGCGATTCTGCACCACGACATCGCGCACGCGCCGGACATGGCCGCCCGCCAGGGCATCCGGTCCTCCGATCTCCTCCTGAGCGGCATCGTCGACGAGGTGATCCCGGAATTCCCCGACGCAGCCGAGGAATCCACGGCATTCTGCACCCGGGTCGGTGCGGTGCTCCACCGCGAGCTGGCGCTCCTCGACGCGGCGGACACCACCCAGCGACTCTCCGAACGTGCGGCGCGATTCGACCGGATCGGTCTGTTGCAGCCCGCACCTGCATGACCGCGGTGCCGGGGATCCCGATCGGATCCCCGGCGTCGCGTCTCTTCGGCCGCCCCGGGAGGGGCGTGTCAGCATTCGACGAGGTTCACCGACACATTGACGGCCAGACCGCCGGTGGACGTCTCCTTGTACTTCGAGCTCATGTCGGCGCCGGTGGCCCGCATCGTCTCGATCACCTGATCGAGGCTGACGCGGTGGGTGCCGTCGCCGCGCAGTGCCATCCGGGCGGCGTTGATCGCCTTGCCCGCCGAGATGGCGTTGCGCTCGATGCACGGAATCTGCACCAGCCCCCCGATGGGATCGCACGTCAGACCGAGACTGTGTTCCATCGCGATCTCCGCCGAGTTCTCCACCTGAGCGGGGGTGCCGCCGAGGATCTCGGCGAGACCGGCGGCGGCCATCGACGCCGCGGAGCCGACCTCACCCTGGCAGCCCACCTCGGCCCCGGAGATCGAGGCCCGCTCCTTGTACAGGGATCCGATTGCGCCTGCCGCCAACAGGAATCGCACCGACGTGCCGTCCGGATCCGCCTTCCCTGCCGGGGTGTAATGCAGTGCGAAGTGCAGCACCGCCGGGATGATGCCGGCCGCGCCGTTGGTGGGGGCGGTCACGATCCGCCCACCGGACGCGTTCTCCTCGTTGACGGCGAGGGCCACCAGATTCACCCAGTCCTCGGCGAACGCAGGATCACGGTGGGGGTCTTCCGCGTTCAGTCGCTCGTACCAGCCGCGGGCGCGTCGGCGCACCTGCAGATTGCCGGGCAGGTACCCGTCCCTGCTGATTCCGCGTTGCTGACACTCGACCATCACGTCCCGGATGTGCAGCAGTCGCGCCCGGACCTCCGACTCGGGCCGGAGGGCCCGTTCGTGCTCGAGCATCACCTCGCTGATGCCGAGTCCGTAGTGCTCGCTGAGGTCGAGCAATTCGCGCGCCGACCCGAACGACAACGAGTTCGCACCGGCGCCGACGGACACCGCCGGTTCGGCGCCGGTGACGACGAAGCCGCCGCCGATCGAGAAGTACGTCTGCGCGTGCAGTTCGCGACCGTCCGCCCCGGTGGCGGTGAGGGTCATCCCGTTGGGGTGAAAGTCCAGCACCGTCAACGGATGCAGCACCATCTCGTCCTCGGCGAGCGGGATCTCGACGGTCCCGGCGACGCGGATCCGACGGCTCGCCCGCACCGCCGCGAGTCGCGTCTCCATCTCCTCGGTGGCGATGGTCTCCGGCCGATACCCCTCGAGGCCGAGGAGGATCGCCGACATGGTGCCGTGGCCCGCGCCGGTCGCTGCGAGCGAGCCGTACAGGTCGACACGGACACCGGCGACGTCCCCGAGAACGCCGAGTGCGCCGAGGTCGTCGACGAACGTCCCCGCCGCCCGCATCGGCCCGACCGTGTGCGAACTGGAGGGGCCGATGCCGACGGAGAAGAGGTCGAAGACGCTGATGGTCATCCCTACAGCTCCGGGTAGAGGGGGTATTTGTCGGCGAGCGCGCGGACCTGGGCCGCGAGTGCCGACGTGTCGGTACCTTCGGCGGCGACGAGGGCCTGCGCGATCAGGTCGGCGACCGTCACGAAGTCGTCCCGGCCGAAACCGCGCGCCGCGAGTGCAGGCGTGCCGATCCGCAGGCCGGACGTCACCATCGGTGGCCGCGGGTCGAACGGAACGGCGTTGCGGTTGACGGTGATTCCGATCGCGTCGAGGCGGTCCTCGGCCTGCTGCCCGTCGATGTCGGCGTCCCGGAGGTCGACGAGGACGAGGTGCACGTCCGTGCCGCCGGTGAGGACGCTGATTCCGGCTTCCTTGACGTCGGGGCGGCTGAGGCGCTCGGCGAGTACCTTCGCCCCGTCGAGGCAGCGTTCCTGGCGTTCCGCGAACTCGGGTTCGGCGGCCATCTTGAATGCCGTTGCCTTGCCGGCGATCACGTGTTCGAGCGGGCCGCCCTGCTGGCCGGGGAAGACCGCCGAGTTGATCTTCTTCGCGATGGTCGCGTCATTGGTCAGGATGATCCCCCCGCGGGGCCCGCCGAGCGTCTTGTGCGTCGTCGACGTCACGACGTGCGCGTGCGGCACCGGGGACGGGTGATATCCGGTTGCCACGAGGCCGGCGAAGTGGGCCATGTCGACCATCAGGTAGGCGCCGACCTCGTCCGCGATCTCCCGGAACCGGGCGAAGTCCAATTGGCGCGGGTAGGCCGACCAGCCGGCGATGATCAGTTGCGGCCGGTGTTCACGCGCCGCCTTCGCGACCTCGTCCATGTCGATGAGGTAGTCCTTCTCGGACACCCCGTACGCTGCCACGTTGTAGAGCTTGCCGGAGAAGTTGAGCCGCATGCCGTGGGTGAGGTGGCCGCCGTCGGCGAGGGACAGGCCGAGGATGGTGTCGCCGGGCTTGATCAGCGCGTGCATCACCGACGCGTTCGCGGTGGCGCCCGAATGCGGTTGCACGTTGGCGTATTCCGCGGCGAAGAGGGCCTTGACGCGGTCGATGGCGAGCTGCTCGATGGAGTCGACGTGCTCGCAGCCGCCGTAGTAGCGGCGCCCAGGGTAGCCCTCCGCGTACTTGTTGGTCAGCACCGAGCCCTGCGCCTGCATGACCGCGAGCGGCGCGTGGTTCTCCGACGCGATCATCTCCAGGCCGGTGCGCTGACGCTCGAGTTCCTTGCCGATCAGAGCGGCGACGTCCGGATCGAAGTCCGCGAGGTCGCGGTTCAGGACGCTCATGCGTTCGCTCCGTTCTTCTCGGCGTACTCGGCGGCGGTGAGGAGCTCTCCGGCCGCGGACGGCTGGACTGCGAACAGCCAGCCCTCTCCGTACGGGTCGGAGGTGACCAGGCCGGGGTCGTCGACGGCGGCAGTGTTGATCAGGGTCACCCGGCCGCTCACCGGCGGGTACAGCTCGGAGACGGTCTTGGTGGACTCGACCTCGCCGCACGATTCGCCGGCGACGATGGTCGTCCCGACCTCGGGCAGATCAACGAAGACGAGTTCGCCGAGCGAGTTGACGGCGACGGACGTGATGCCGACGCGGACGGGCTCGTCGGGCAGCTCGGCGCCCGGCGCGATCAGGACCCATTCGTGGTCGTCGGTGTAGCTGCGGTCGTCGGGGAAGGCTGCTGAAGACATGGCGGTACCTTTTTCGGGGCCGAAGGGAGTGGGAGGGTTCAGGAACGGCGATAGAACGGCGACGGGGTGACCACGAACGGTTCCTTCTTGCCGCGGATGTCGACGGTCAGCTCGGTGCCGGGCTCACGGAACGCGATGTCCACGAACGCCAGCGCGATCGGATGCCCGAGCGTCGGGGACAGGGCGCCGGACGTGATCGTGCCGACGGCCGCTCCGCCGGTCGTGTCGTGAACGGTGTATTCGGCGCGGGCGGCGCGGCGTCCGGTGCCTGCGAGACCGACGAGCACCCGCTGGGGGGCTTGCTCCGACAACGCCTGCAGGGCGTCGCGGCCGACAAACGCCTTGTTCAGCCGGACCACCTTGCCGAGACCGGCCTCGTACGGGTTCGTGTCGAGGGTCAGTTCGTGCCCGTAGAGCGCCATCCCGGCCTCGAGCCGCAGGGTGTCGCGGCACGCGAGACCCGCGGGGACGCCGTCCCGCTCCGTGGTGGCGGCCAGCAGTGCGCGCCACAACGCGACGGACTGTGCGTTCGGCACGTACAGCTCGAAGCCGTCCTCACCGGTGTAGCCGGTGCGGGCCAGGAGGACGTCGATGCCGGCGACGACCGCCCGGGTCACCGCGTAGTACTTCAACTCCGCCACCGCCTCCACCTGCCCGGCGGGAACGAGGGACTGCACGATGTCCTGGGCTGCCGGTCCCTGCACCGCGATCAGCGCGGTCTCCGCGGACTGGTCGTCGACGTTCGCCGAGAAACCGTCGGCGCGCGCCGCCAGTTCGCGGTACACGGCCGGAGCGTTCGCAGCGTTCGCGACCACCAGGAAGTGCTCGTTGGCGAGCCGGTAGACGACGAGATCGTCGATCACGCCGCCGTCCGCGTTGCACAGCAGCGAGTACTTGGCCCGCCCGACACCGATCTTCGACAGCTCGCCGGCCAGGGCGTAGTCCAGCAGTGCCCCGGATTCTGTTCCGGTGACCGCGATCTCACCCATGTGCGAGAGGTCGAACAGTCCGGCGGACGTACGGACGGCGTGGTGTTCGGCGAGTTCGCTGTCGTACTTCAGCGGCATCTGCCAGCCCGCGAAGTCGGTGAAATGCGCTCCGAGAGCGCTGTGCTCGTCCAGTAGCGGGGACGCGGGTGTCGTGGTGACGGTCATGCGAAGGCCTCCTCGGGGGTCTCGGCGAGCGCCCCGGAATTTGCTGCTGCGGTTTTGATTGGCAGTTCGATGTCGGTGGTGTTCTCGAAGGCCTCGGGCGCGGGGCACGAGCACACGAGGTTGCGGTCGCCGTGCACGCCGTCGATGCGGCGAACCGGAGGCCAGTACTTGCCGGTACGCAGCGACGCGACGGGGAAGGCGGCCAGGTGCCGCGGATAGGGCAGATCCCAGTTGTCGGCGGTGACCTGATCCGCGGTGTGCGGGGCCTGACGAAGCGGGCTGCGTTCGAGCGGCCACACACCCTCGCCGACCAGATCGATTTCGCGGCGGATCGAGATCATCGCCTCGATGAAGCGGTCGAGTTCGGCCAGATCCTCGGATTCGGTGGGCTCCACCATCAGCGTGCCGCTGACGGGGAACGACAGGGTGGGAGCGTGGAAACCGTAGTCGATCAACCGCTTTGCCACGTCCTCGGCGGTCACGCCGGTGGCCTTCGTGACCGGACGGAGGTCCAGGATGCACTCGTGCGCCACCAGACCCGAGGGTCCGGTGTACAGGACGGGGAAGTGCGCGTCGAGTGACTTCGCGACGTAGTTGGCGGCCAGCACCGCGGACTTGGTGGCCTCCGTCAGCCCGTCCGGGCCCATCAGGGCGATGTACGCCCACGTGATCGGCAGGATGCCGGCGGAGCCGTAGTTCGCCGCCGACACCGGGGTGCCGAGTTGGTCTCCGCCGAGCGGGTTGCCGGGCAGGAACGGCGCCAGATGCTTACGCACCGCGACCGGTCCGACGCCGGGGCCGCCGCCGCCGTGCGGGATGCAGAACGTCTTGTGCAGGTTCAGGTGCGACACGTCGCCGCCGAACTTCCCGGGCTGGGCCAGGCCGACGAGCGCGTTGAGGTTGGCGCCGTCGACGTACACCTGGCCGCCGGCCTCGTGCACGAGGTCGCACACCGTCCGCACGTCGTTCTCGTACACGCCGTGGGTGGACGGGTAGGTGAGCATGATCGCGGCGATCTTGCCTTCGTGTGCCGCGATCTTCGCGCGCAGGTCGTCGAGGTCGATGTTGCCGTTGGACGCCGTCGCGACCACGACCACCCGCATGCCGGCCAGCACTGCCGACGCGGCGTTGGTGCCGTGCGCGGACTGCGGGATGAGGCAGATGTCGCGTCCGTGGTCGCCGCGGCTGTCGTGGTAGCCGTTGATGGCCAGCAGACCGGCCAGTTCACCCTGCGATCCGGCGTTGGGCTGCAACGACACCCGGTCGTATCCGGTGATCTCACCGAGCCACCGCTCGAGGCCGCGAATGAGCTGCAGGTAGCCGCTGGTCTGTTCGACCGGGGCGTACGGGTGGATGGACGCGAACCCCGGCCAGCTGATCGGCTCCATCTCCACGGCGGAGTTGAGCTTCATCGTGCACGAGCCGAGCGGGATCATGGTGCGGTCCAGTGCGAGGTCCTTGTCCGACAGCGCGCGCAGGAAGCGGAGCATCGCCGTCTCGGACCGGTGCTCGTGGAACACGGGGTGCTGCAGGTAGTTCGACGTGCGCAGCAGCGACTGCGGCAGCGCGGAGACCGTTGCCGTCTCGACTCGCGCGCCGAACGCGGACAGGACGCGGTCGACGATCTCGTCGGTGGTGCATTCGTCGCAGGCGATCGCGACGTGGTCCGCGTCGACCAGCCTCAGGTTGATGCCGGCGCGGTCGGCGCGGTCGACGACATCGCGGGCCCCGGCCGGAACGTGGACCAGCACTGTGTCGAAGAAGCTGTCGTGGACCACCGAGTGTCCCGCCATGCGGAGGCCGCCCGCGACGGCCGTCGCATGTCCGTGTACCCGAGTCGCGATGGCGCGCAGCCCTTCCGGGCCGTGATAGGCGGCGTACATCGCGGCGACGTTCGCGAGGAGCGCCTGCGCGGTGCAGATATTGCTGGTCGCCTTGTCCCGCCGGATGTGCTGTTCGCGGGTCTGCAGTGCCAGCCGGTAGGCGGTCTTCCCGTCGACGTCGACGGACACACCGACGAGCCGGCCAGGGAGCATGCGCTCGAGCCCGCCGCGCACGGCCATGTAACCGGCGTGCGGCCCACCGAAGAACAGCGGCACACCGAAACGCTGCGCGGATCCCACCGCGATGTCGGCACCCTGCTCACCGGGCGGCGTCAGCAGCGTCAACGACAGCAGGTCGGCCGCGACCGTGGTCAGGGCGCCGCGCTCCTGGGCGGCGGCGATGAGCGGCGCCAGATCGCGCACGTGCCCGCTGGCCCCGGGCGCCTGGAACACGACCCCGAACAGGTCACCGTCCGGAAGACCGCCGGTCAGGTCGGCCACCTCGACGTCGATGCCCACCGACTTGGCCCGGCCGCGCACCACCGCGAGGGTCTGCGGCAGACAGTCGGCGTCGACGACCACGCGGGGCGTCGCCGACTTCGCCTTGTTCGCGCGCCGCATCAGCAGCACCGCCTCCATCACCGCGGTCGCCTCGTCCAGCAGGGACGCACCGGCGAGGGGGAGGGCCGTCAGGTCCTCGATCACCGTCTGGAACGTCAGCAGCGCCTCGAGCCTGCCCTGGGAAATTTCCGGCTGATACGGGGTGTACGCGGTGTACCAGGCCGGCGACTCGAGCATGTTGCGGCGCAGAACTGCGGGCGTGATCGTGTCGTGGTAACCGAGGCCGATCATCTGGACGCGGGTCTCGTTGCGCTCCGACAGCGTGCGCAGGTCGGACAGCACCTGCTGCTCGGACCGCGCCACCGGCAGGTCCATGGCCTCCGAGCTGCGGATCTGATCAGGCACCGCGGCATCGATGAGCTGATCGAGCGTGTCGTAACCGAGGGCGCCGAGCATGCGCTGGGTGGCGGAAGCGTCAGGGCCGATGTGGCGTGACGGAAAATCGCTGGTGAGGGGCGCGCTGCGATGCGCGTGGCGGGATTCGACTGACACGAGGTGACTCCGGTTTCGTTGAGTCCGGACCGCACCGGACATCGACAGGGGGCACCTCCCCGCTCTGTCCTGAAACCTGAGAGTTTGGGCGCACCGCATGAGCGGCGTGCTCTTCACCTTCGGTAAGTACCGGCCTGCGGCCGATTCTGTTCTCCAGAGTTGCCTCTTCGCTGCGGTACTGGGGCCTGAGAGATTCCCGGGGAGGAAGTTGCTCCTACGGCGCCTCCGAAAAGGAGGTTCTCCCGCTGCGCGTCAACGGCGTATTCAGTTGTGGTTGGCCAAACAGTACACAGGCGTGGCGGGTTTGTCTCCCCAGGCTCCGTCCCGGTCGCCGAGCGGGCGGCGATGTTGCCAAAACGCCTCGTCGTTTGGCATCCTCGAGTGATCCTCGCTCGGACGTGACCGCACACGCCGATCGGTGAGAGCCCAGACAGCCTCGAGTGCAACGGTTGTCGTCGTGTGCTCGCCTTCCCCTCACTTTCCCCCCGTGCCGTGCTGCCGGGGTCGCATACCGACCGGTTTCGACCGGTCATAGGAGTTCCCCACATGACTGCACACCCTGAGGGCCGCCGCCTGCTCCGCCTCGAAGTCCGCAACGCCCAGACCCCGGTCGAACGCAAACCGTCGTGGATGAAGGTGCAGATGCGGACCGGCCCCGAATACCGTGATCTCGCCGCCCTCGTCGAACGCGAGAACCTGAACACCGTGTGTCAGGAAGCCGGATGTCCCAACATCTTCGAATGCTGGGAGGACCGCGAGGCCACGTTCCTCATCGGCGGCAGCCAATGCACCCGACGGTGTGACTTCTGCCAGATCGACACCGGCCGTCCCGCGGCCCTCGATCGGGGAGAACCCCGGCGGGTCGCGGAATCGGTGCGGACCATGGGCCTCCGGTACGCCACCGTCACCGGCGTGGCACGTGACGATCTGCCCGACGGCGGCGCCTGGCTGTACGCCGAGACGGTCCGCCAGATTCACGAACTGTGCCCGGGCACCGGCGTCGAACTGTTGATCCCGGACTTCAATGCCGACGCCGCGCAACTGCGCGAAGTGTTCGGCACCCGCCCGGAGGTACTCGCGCACAACGTGGAGACCGTTCCCCGGATATTCCGTCGTATCCGGCCTGCCTTCACCTACGAGCGTTCCCTCGACGTGATCACACGCGCGCGGGAGGACGGTCTGATCACCAAGTCGAACCTGATCCTGGGGATGGGGGAGACCACGGACGAGGTGATTCAGGCACTCCGGGACCTGCATGCCGTCGGCTGCCAATTGATCACGATCACGCAGTACCTCCGGCCCTCGGCCCGGCATCATCCGGTGGAGCGGTGGGCGAAACCCGAGGAGTTCGTGATGCTCGACGGGGTCGCTCGCGAGATCGGATTCCTCGGTGTTCTGTCCGGCCCGCTCGTGCGGTCGTCCTACCGGGCGGGCTGCCTGCACGCACAAGCCGTCGCCGCTCTCTGATTTCTTCCACTTCCGTTCCAGCAAGGAGTTCCCATGTCCCGATCTGCAGATGTCGTCATCCTCGGCGGCGGTTCCGGCGGCTATGCGGCCGCCATCCGCTCGGCCGAACTGGGCCGTTCGGTCATTCTGATCGAAGAGAACGAACTCGGCGGCACCTGCCTGCACCAGGGGTGCATCCCGACCAAGGCGCTGCTGCATTCCGCCGAGGTCGCCGACAATGCCCGCACGGCCGCGCAGTTCGGGGTCGACGTCACGTTCGGCGGCGTCGACCTCGAAAAGGTGCTGAGCTACCAGAGCACCATCGTCACCCGCCTGCACAAGGGCCTGCAGGGCCTCGTCGACTCCCACGGCATCACCGTCGTCAACGGACGCGGGCGGCTGGTGGGGCCCAACGGTATCGAGGTCGACGGCGAGCTGATCACCGGTGCGGCCGTCGTTCTGGCGACGGGCTCGTCTCCGAAGACGTTGCCGGGCATCAGCATCGGCGGCAGAGTCGTCACCAGCGACCAGGCGCTCGTGCTGCCGACGGTCCCGAAGAAGGCGATCATCCTCGGCGGCGGCGTCATCGGCGTCGAATTCGCCAGTGTGTGGGCGTCGTTCGGTGCGTCGGTGACGATCGTCGAGGCGATGCCGAGGCTGGTCCCGAACGAGGACGAGGCGGTCTCCAAATACCTGGAGCGGGCGTTCCGTCGTCGCAAGATCGCCGCGAAGACCGGGGTGCGGGTCACCGAGGTGGCGCAGGACGAGGATGCGGTGACCGTCACCCTCGACTCCGGCGACGTGCTCGACGCCGACGTCGTGTTGGTCGCGGTGGGCCGCGGTCCGAACACCGACTCGATGGGGTACGAGGAGACCGGCGTGGTCCTCGACCGGGGATTCGTGGTCACCAGCGACCGGCTGCGCACCACCGTGCCGAACGTCTTCGCGGTCGGCGACATCGTGCCCGGCCTCCAGCTCGCGCACCGCGGCTTCCAGCAGGGCATCTTCGTGGCGGAGGAGATCGCCGGGCTCCGTCCCGACGTCATCGACGAGACCGGCATCCCCCGCGTCACGTACTCCCACCCCGAGGTCGCGTCGGTCGGGTTGACCGAGACCGCGGCGCGGGAGAAGTTCGGCGATGACATCCGGACGGTCGTCTACGACCTCGCCGGCAACGGCAAGAGTCAGATCCTCAAGACGTCGGGGGCGGTCAAACTCGTCGTGGCGCCGGACGGCGTCGTGGTCGGTGTGCACATGGTCGGCGACCGCGTCGGCGAGCTGATCGGCGAGGCGCAGCTGCTGTACAACTTCGGGGTCGACGCCGCCCAGGCCGCGAAGTTCGTGCACGCCCACCCCACCCAGGGCGAGGCCCTCGGCGAGGCGCTCCTGGCGGTGGCCGGCAAACCGCTGCACGTCCACGCCTGACCCCAGGTGAGTGGCAAAGTGTGCCCGGGTACGCTTTGCTGCTCACGTGGGGGTGTTCGGTATGCGAACGCGCAGTGGGGATTCGGTCCCGGATCGTGTTTACACGTCGGAACGGTTCGGTCATCGTTTCGTAACACGACTGAGGAACAGTACGTTCCGAGTCGGTTCGGCTCGGAACCATCTCGATGGTTCCTCCCAATGAACCTGGCTGGAGAGTTCCGGGACCGAGTCCCGGGC
The DNA here is from genome assembly GCF_019378875.1 of Rhodococcus sp. USK10. Taxonomy (NCBI): domain Bacteria; kingdom Bacillati; phylum Actinomycetota; class Actinomycetes; order Mycobacteriales; family Nocardiaceae; genus Rhodococcus; species Rhodococcus sp. USK10. The sequence continues at coordinate 3,246,823 of NZ_CP076048.1, read as the reverse complement.
GCCGAAGGAGCAAGTACCCACACACTCTCAGGCACCAGGACAGTCAGGGTCGGGAACTCTGGAGAGCAGCATGTCGATGGTTGCGGCATGCTCACCGACGGGGCACGAGAACACTTCCACGAGTGTGTCTCAACACTCTCAGGTCACGGGACAGAGCGGGTGTCACACGAGGTGATCCACCGGATCGCCTCCACGCCGCTCGGGCGACCGGTACCCGGTTGCTCACTCTCCCCGGGAGATCCATGAACATTGCGAGTGGGGCATCCACGAACATCATGGCCGTCGCCAATTCACCCGTGCTCTGGGTGGCGGTGGCCGGCATCTTCGCCATCATCGTCGTGCAGTCGGCGATCTACATCACCGCGGTCCGCAAGGTCGCACCGGTCGCGGACATGTCACCGGAAGACATGAAAGTGTCGTTCCGCTCTGGTGCGGTGTCGGCGATCGGACCGTCCCTCGCCGTGTGTCTGGTGGCGATTGCACTGCTCGCGCTGTTCGGCACCCCCGCGGTGCTGGCGCGTATCGGCCTGATCGGTTCCGCCGCGTACGACGTGTCGGCGGCCAGTATCGCCGCCGACTCGGTGGGCGCGAAACTCGGCGCCGACAGCTACACCCAGAACGTGTTCGTCGTCGCGTTCTTCGCGATGAGCATCGGCGGGGTGATGTGGATGCTGTCCGCGCTGATCGTGACCCCGCTGCTCAAGCGTGGGGACGCGAAGATCCGCACGGTGAATCCGGCGTTGATGGCGGTCGTGCCGTCGGCGGCGCTGATCGGTGCGTTCGCCTCGCTCGGCTTTCAGGAACTGACGAAGTCCAGTTACCACATCGTGGCCTTCGCCGCGTCCGCGGCCGCAATGGGTCTCTGCCTCTTCGTGGCCCGGCGGTTCGGCAAGGGCTGGCTCCGCGAATGGGGACTGGGCATTTCGATCCTCGTCGCGCTCACCGTCACCTACCTGACCACCACGTCCTGACATGACCACTGCGAAAGGCTCCCCGATGACCACAGGTGAAGCGGTGGCGGTGTCCACCGGAGAACGTGAACTCGCCGAGTTCGACACAACGACGTCCCGGTGGGGGCGCATCACGATGCTCTTGGGGTTGCTCCTGTCGATCGGCGCGCCCCTGTACCTGGTCTTCTTCGGTGACGTGGATGTCACGGCGGGCCAGTTGTGGACGGCGTTCGCCGCGGTCGCCGGAACGTTTTTCATCATCTGGCTGGTCGAGCCGCTGACCTACTTCCCGATCCTGGGTCCGGCGGCGATGTATCAGGCGTTCATGATCGGCAACATCGCGAACAAGCTCTTGCCGGCGGCGCTGATCGCGCAGACGAACATCGGGGCCAAGCCGGGAACCAAGCGGGCCGAACTCGCGGCGGTCCTGGCGATCTGCGGCGCCGCGATGGTGCACCTGCTGTCCTTGGCGGTGTTCGTCGGTCTGCTCGGCACCTGGCTGATCAGTGTGATTCCCGCCGACATCGTGGCCGTCACCCGCTCCTACATCCTGCCGTCCGTGCTGGGTGCGGTTCTGGTGCAGGCGATAGTGTCGATGAAGCAGCCCCGGGCCACCGTGATCGCGTTGCTGGTGGCCGCGATCATCACGTTCGTCGTCGTCCCGGCGGTGCCGAGCCTCGCGTTGTCGTCGACCGGCATCGCGGTGATCGTGACGGCGGTCCTCGCGTGGTTCCTCAGGAACAAGAACGATCAGCGCCCAGCCGAGCTCGCGACCATCGAGTAGGAATCGATGCGCGGAGATATCTCACATTCACCTGATTCGAAAGAAGGCTCCATGACCGACCTGACGATCGCGCTCACCGACGAGCTGCGGACGAAGATGCATGACCTCTACCGCCACCTGCACGCGAACCCGGAACTGTCGATGCAGGAACACAAGACCGCCGAGCTGATCCAGAGTTCCCTCGTCGCACTGGGGATCGACACCTTCGTCTGCGGCGGCACCGGAGTGGTGGGTGTGCTGACCAACGGCGTCGGCCCGACCGTCGCGTTCCGCGCCGACTCGGACGGGCTGCCGATCGCCGAGGACACCGGCGTCGACTACGCCAGCGCCGCGACCGGGCATCTCGACGACGGCACCGAGGTGCCCGTGATGCACGGCTGTGGCCACGACACGCACGTCGCCACTCTCCTCACCGTCGCCGAACTGCTCGCCGGTGCGCGGGAGGCGTGGGCGGGAACGATCGTGTTCCTGTTCCAGCCGGGCGAGGAAACGGCAGCCGGGGCGAAGGCGATGGTCGAGGACCGCCTGTGGGACCGGGCACCCAAGCCGGAGATCGTCTTCGGGCAGCACGTCGGGCCGATGTTGGCCGGCACCGTGCACGTCGCGAGTGGCGACGCGATGGCGATGGCCGATTCCCTGAAGGTCACCGTCTACGGCCAGGGCTCACACGGCTCCCAGCCCCAGGATTCGATCGACCCGATCATCCAGGGCGTCAACATGATCAACCGCATCCAGACCATCGTGTCCCGCGAAGTGCACCCGATGAAGCCGGCGGTCGTCACGGTCGCCACGTTCCATGCGGGGCTGAAGGAGAACATCATCGCCGACCGGGCCGAGTTCACGATCAACGTGCGCACCCTCGACCCCGAGGTGCGTGAGCAGGTCAATGCCGCGCTGCGCCGCATCATCTACGCCGAGGCCGCCGCGTCGGGGGCGCCGAAGCCGCTGATCGAGGAGCTGTACACGTTCCCACGCAACTACAACGACCCCGAGGCCACCGCCGAACTCGTCGCCGAGCTGCAGAAAGTGCTGGGCGAGAACAACGTCACGCCGTCGTCTCCGATGATGGGCTCGGAGGACTTCGGCCTGCTCGCCGAGGTGATCGGCGTTCCGTCGGTGTTCTGGATGTTCGGTGGTCACACCGCGGAGACCCTCGAGAGCGGAAAGCCTGTGCCGGTGAACCACTCACCGTTCTTCGCGCCCGAGATCGAGCCGACTCTCGCCACCGGCGTACAGGCGGCGATGACGGCGATCCTGTCGAAGGTCGGAATCTAGGCCCTCCGGGCCCGTGCGCCTTCCTGGTTGTTCCAGCAACCACAAAGGCGCACGGGTGGCGGAGCCGCCTCAGTGGGTGGTCAGCGGTGCCTCGGCGGTGGCGTCCACGCCGGACTCGAATCGCAGTCGCGACACGGCGATTCCGGCGAGGGCGAAGGACGCGGCGACGAGGATGTACAGCTGCGTCGGCGACCAGTCGCGGTCGAGGAGGGCACCGGCGACGATCGGTGACGCGATGGCGCCGACGCGTCCGATGCCGATGCCCCAGCCGACTCCGGTGGCGCGGACGGCCGGTGAGTAGACCGACGGCGTGATCGCGTACAGACCGGCGATGCAGCCGTTGGCGAAGACGCCGATGAGGGCGCCGAGCCCGAACGCGACGACGATGGATGCGGTGGCGGGGACGAAGACGACGAGGAGCACCCCCGCGATCGCCAGGTAGGCGATGAGCACCCGCTTCAGGGCGAACCGCGCCGACAGCGCGCCGAGCAGGGTGGCGCCGAAGATGCCGCCGAGGTTGAGGAGCACGCCGCCGGTGACGCCCTGGTTCGCGGACATGCCCGCCTCGACCAGCAGTTTCGGGGTCCAACTGGTGACGAAGTAGAAGCCGAACATCGCCGTGAAGAACGCGAACCACACCAGGAGGGTGCTGCGGCGCCGCTCCGGAGAGAGGAGCACGCGCACCGCGAATCCGGCGTCCGCAGCGGCGGCGGCGCGCGGTGCGGGCAGTTCGTCGAGGGGCGACTGACCGGACCGTTGCGCGAACGCGTTGATCCGGTCGAGGGCATTGGCCGGGCGACGGACGAGCAGGAAGTCGATCGATTCGGGGAGCCGCGCGTAGACGACGGGGATGATCACGGCCGTGCACAGGCCGCCGAACAGGAACACCGAGCGCCAGCCGAGCGAGTTCTGCAGCACGACGGCGATGATGCCGCCGAGGGTGGCGCCGACGGCGTAGCCGGTGGAATTGAGGCTCACGGCCAGCCCGCGCCAGCGGTTCGACGCGTACTCACTGGCAATGACGTTGCTGCTGGCGAGGATTCCGCCGATGCCGACACCGGTGAGTGCGCGGAGCAAACCGAGTTGCAGCGCGTTCTGGCTGACCGCCGACAACAGCATGCCCGACGACGCGAGCGCCAGGCACAGCAGGATCATGGCGCGGCGACCGATGGTGTCGGCCCACGGCGCCAGGAACAGCGATCCCGCGGCCATGCCGAACAGCCCGGCGCTGAGCAGGAGGCCGACGACGGAGCCGGACAGATCCCACTCCTGCGACACCGACTGCGCGGTGAACGCCATGACGAGGACGTCGAAGCCGTCGAGCACGTTGAGTAGACCGCAGATGGCGATGGCGCCCCATTGGTAGCGCGTCATCGGACTGCTGTCGATGCGTTCGCGTAGGTCGAATTGCATGCGCGGGACCTGCTCTTCCTCGGAGATGGCCTGTGATGTGGCTCACGACTCACCTACCGTGGCTGACGGGTCACCCGTTTCCAACTCCGATTCCGAATGTCGGAAGGCTCCGCCCGTGAGTACTTGTTAACCGCGGGCGGTAGTTGTCAACCTGTCTGAGACAGGTTCTGGTTGATGTTGATGCCTGTCGGTTGTGGCGGGTGTGGTGCCAGGGGTCGGCCGCGGAACCGTTCGGGGTGTTCGGCCCAGATCTGGTCCAGCCGGTGCTGTCGGCGGCGGTGTTCCTCGGTGTCGAGGCCGAGGAACACCGATGCGGGGGTGTGCCGGCCCAGGGCACTGTGCCGGTGTTCGAGCGCGTAGCGGGTCATGAACGTCTCGGTCCATCGCCGCGCGTGGTCGATGTCGTCGAACCGAAGCGGGCACGACAAGTCGTACTTGATGGTCTTGAACAGCGACTCGGAGAACGGGTTGTCATCGCTGACCCTCGGTCGTGAGTAGGTCCGGCACGCGCCCGCCTCGTCGAGGGCGGCGATCAGGGCATGTGAGCGCATCGACGGACCATTGTCGGCATGCACCACCTCGGGCACCCCGAACGCCTCGAACGCCTGGCGAACATCTGCACCGCCAACTCGGGAACCTCGGCGTACTCGATCCGCCAGGCCACCGGGAACCGCGAGAACACGTCCATCACCAGGTACAGCAGATACCTGTCCTGCTTGCGGGGACCGTGCAACATCGTGATGTCCCACGACCACAACTGCCCGGCCCGACCGGCCCGGGCGACCGGTGCCCGGCGGGCCGCGGCCGTGGCCCGCCGGGTGCGGCGACGGTCCCCGGTCAAGTTCTGCGCACGCGCCACCCGGTAGAACGTCGACTCCGAACACGCGACGAACCCGGCGTCGAAAGAACGCCAATACACCTGCACCACAGACAGATCCGTGTTCTCCTCGGCCAGGATCAACTCGACGATCCGGGCGCGCTCGTCGTCGGACAACGCGGCGGGCTGCCGCCGCTGAACGTGCGGGACCGGCTCGGTGACCGGAACGTAGTGCCGGTAACCGCGGGTGCGCCGGTAGTAACTCGACCGCGGCACACCGAGCAGGGCGCACGCCGCGGTGACCGGCATCGCCGCGTCCCGGACCAACACCCCGACGGTGTCGATCAGGACAGCTTCTCTCGCTCGAGCCACTGCGCGTACTCGTTCGCGCTCATCAACGCCGGTGGGATCGCAGATGGGTCCTCGTTCGAGCGCTTGGTGATCCCCTGCAAGAGCTCGAACGCTTTTCCCAGGATCTCCTGGGCGGTCTCCGCCTGTTCCACCTGGGCCTTGAGCCGTGTGTTCTCCCGGCGCAGCCGCGCCAGCTCGGCCCGATCCCGACTGTCCATCCAATTCCTCGACTTCTCTGCCGCGGCGACCATCGCCTGCGTGTATTGTCCGCTCTCCCGCGCGCGAAGCCACGCAGTGACGTGGTTCTTGCTCAGGTTCAACTCACGCAGCAGGCGCGTCTTGGCGCCGTGCTCGGTGCACTCGTCCCACCGGCGCAGCACCTCGATCCGGAACGCGATCGGAAACGAACGCCTACCCGTCGGACCACGCCCGATCGGAAAGCTGTCGATGTCGGTCACAGGGAACTCCGCTCCCCACGCTGACTGCCAGGTGTCTCACGACCATGCTGACAGCCAGCGCGGGCGGTTAACAAGTACTCACGGGCGCGAAGCGCATAGCGTCGTCGACGATCTTGCCGTGCCGCAGTGTGACCAGGTCGCGGAAGTAGTTCATCCGCAGCCGCCACGGCGCCTTCGAACCCTGCTTCGGGAACGACTCCACCGACCGCAGCACGTAGCCGGCGGCGAAGTCGAGGAACGGCTCCTCGTCGACCGCGCTGTCCCGCTCGGGGGAGCACTGCGCGAATCCGTTCGCGTCCATGTGCGCGAGCAACCGGCAGACGTATTCGCACACGAGGTCGGCCTTCAGCGTCCAGGACGCGTTGGTGTAGCCGATGACGAACGCGAAGTTGGGCACCCCGCTGAGCATCATCCCCTTGTACGCCATGGTCTCGGTGAGGTCGATGTCGCGTCCGTCGACGGCGAGTGTCATCCCGCCGAACGCGAGCAGGTTCAAACCCGTTGCGGTGACGACGACGTCGGCACGCAGCTCGTCGCCGGACTTCAGCGTGATCCCGGTTTCGGTGAACGTGTCGATGTGATCGGTCACGATCGACACTTCGTCGTTGCGGATGGAGCGGAACAGATCCCCGTTGGGCACGAGGCACAGTCGCTGATCCCACGGGTTGTAGCGGGGCGTGAAGTGTTTGTCGATGTCGTAGCCCTTCGGCAGCCACTTCTCCTGGAGTTGCCGGATGCGGCTCTTCATGAATTCCGGGTACCGCTGGCACAGTTGGTAGATCGCCGTCGCCACCGATGCGTTCTTGAGCCGGGTCAGCGCATAGGCGAGCCGGGTGGGCAGGTGGCGCCGCAGTTTGTTGGCCAGCTTGTCCTTGGCGGGCATCGAGATGATGTACGTGGGCGAGCGCTGCAGCATGGTCACGTGCGCCGCCTCGGCGGCCATCGACGGTGCCAGCGTCACCGCGGTGGCCCCGCTGCCGATGATGACCACCCGCTTACCCGCGTAGTCGAGGTCCTCGGGCCACTTCTGCGGGTGCACGACCTGCCCGGCGAACCGGTCGATGCCCGGGAACTCGGGGGTGTAGCCCTCGTCGTAGCGGTAGTACCCGCTGCAGGACATCAGGAAATCGGCGGTGAACCGGACCGTCTCACCGGTGTCGGTGCGCTCGGCGTCGATCGTCCAACAGGCGTCGGGGGTCGACCACTCGGCGCGAACGACCCTGTGCCGGAATCGGATGTTCCGGTCGATCCCGTGCTCGGCCGCCGTGTCCTTGACATACTCGAGGATCGCGGGACCGTCGGCGATCGACTTGTCGTTCTCCCACGGCCGGAAGCGGTAGCCCAGCGTATACATGTCGGAATCGGACCGAATGCCGGGGTAGCGGAACAGGTCCCACGTGCCGCCGATCGATTCGCGGCTCTCCAGGATCGCGTAGGTCCGTCGGGGAAACTTGTCCTGCAGGTGGTACGCGGCACCGATCCCGGACAGTCCGGCCCCGATGATCAGCACGTCGAGATGTTCGACGGGAGCCTTCGCGCCGGTGGTGTCGGCGGCGGTATCGGTGTGTGACATGAACACTCTCTCGCTGGATGGGACGGGTGGCTACTTCGGGTCTACGGCGACGTCGTCGAGAGCGACATTACGTGCGCTGGTGGAGCGGCCGAGCTTCGCGACCTCCTCGTCCATCCGCGGCAGGATCTCCGGCACGTGCGGAAGCAGGTTGCGGTCGCCGACGCGCGACGTCACCACCGCCTTCAGCCAGCCGACGAGCTCGACCCACCGCGGCACGTAGACCCGGCGTTTGCGCCCGGTGAGGCCGTCGACGAACGCGGCGACACACGGGTCGACGGACGTGGTTTTGCCCAGCGGTCCCGGCAGGACCGCGAGAAGTTGGTTGAACGCGGTGAGGTCGGCTTTCGCGTCCTGGACGAGCGGTGTGTCGATCCACGACATGTGGGCCGAGCCGACGGCGACTCCGCGGTGGGCGACCTCGAGACGCAGGGTGTTGGCGAAATGTTCGACGCCGGCCTTGCTGGCGTTGTAGGCGGCCAGACCGGGTGCGGGCGCGAATGCGGCGAGCGACGAGACGACCAGGATGTAGCCCTTCCGCTCGATCACGGACGGTAGCGCGGCGCGGACCGTATGGAAGACGCCGAGGATGTTGATGTCGATGACCCGCTTGAACGTGGCGGGATCGACCTGCATCACCGAGCCGTAGCTGGCAATGCCGGCGTTCGCGAGAACGAAGTCGATGCCCCCGAACTTCGCGACGCCGGAGTCGACGGCCTTCTGCACGGCGGGCAGGTCGCAGACGTCGGCGGCCACGGCGAGCGCGTCGTCACCGAGTTCGGCGGCGAGGGCCTTCAGCGGTGCGGCATCCAGATCGATCAGAACCAGTTTGACGCCCCTGCGGGCGAGAGCGCGGGACGTTTCGGCTCCGATGCCACGCGCGGCGCCGGTGACGAGTGCGACTTTGTTCCTGAGCGTGGGCATGCGATCTCCTGGCGTGTGATCTGGCACCGTTCAGTGTCAGTTTGTATCTGGAACTGTGCGGTGTCAATATTGGGGAGTGAGTTCGCCCAGGCTCGACGAGACGGGCCGCACCTACCGCGGTGCGGGCCCTCGTCAGCGTCAGGAAGAGCGCCGCGCGCGTCTCGTCGATGCCGCCGTCGAAGTGTTCGGGACCAGTGGATACCGGTCCGCCACCGTCGAGAAGATCTGCGCGACCGCCGGGCTCACCAAGCGCTACTTCTACGAGTCGTTCGACGACAGCGAGGCCCTGCTGCTGGCGGCGTACGCGAGCGTGACCGACCGTCTCCGGGACAGCGTCCTGCGTGGCGCGGGGGACGGGGGCGCCGATTTGGACGCCAGGGTTCGCGGCGCGCTGACCGCATTCTTCCGGTCCGTCGCCGACGACCCGCGGATCCCACGGATCGCCTTCCAGGAGGTCCTCGGTGTCGGCCCGGAAGTCGACGCCGCCTACCGCCGCGTCACCCGGTCGTTCGTGGACGCCGTGCTCGTCGTCATCGGTCCCGCCGTCGACCGCGCGGCGTTCCCGGAGTTCCACCTCCGCACCCTCGCGACCGGCCTGGTCGGGGCGGTGCTGATGATCGCCCAGCAGTGGGTGCTGTCGGAGAACCGCCAGCCGATCGAGACCGTCATCGCCAGCGCGCACACCATTCTCTCGGCCGTCCTGGGTGAACTCGACCCCACGTGAGTGGCGTCGTGTGCCGGGGCACTCTTTAGCGCTCACGTGGGGGAATCCAGGGCAAAACCCTGACGCCATCACATATATGTTGTTAAATACCTGGCATGCCCGGTGCTGTGCACTGCCAATCACCTCGGGTCCGCAACACGACGATCCGCGGGGTGCTCGTCGCGTTGCTCGGGGTTCTCGCGTTGACCGGTCCGGCGCCGAATGTCGCGCACGCCGCCGGCTACGCGGGTCTCCTCGACATCACGCCCGCGAACGCGGCGGCGGAGTCGATCGGCGGGCTCGACCCCCGGCTGCCCACCGACTCCGCCGCACTCGGTGCCGCGCTGGCCGCCGCCCGCTCCGACGGCGTCGCACCGACCAGGTATTCCGCTCTGCTGCAGCAATATTGGCTGGCGCGAGGATCCGAGGCGTCCGGCATCGACCTCGCCGGATGGGACCCGAACGCCGGGCTGATCGCCAACGCGGAGGTGGTCGACCGGGTCTACGAGAACTACGGCCGGTATCAACTCCAACGCACCGAGCTCTACTGGTCCGGTATGGCCGGGCTGGCGGGAGGCTCGTTCACCGCCGGCTTCTGGGACCTCGACCTCGGCCGGACCGTGCTCGGAGTCGACGCCGTCCACACACTCGGCAACGCCGTCGCGTCCACGGTCCGCGGACTGCCCGGCGAGGCCACGACGCTCCTGCCCTCGGACCCGAGAACTCTCGCCACGGTCGGTCCGGCGATGACGGCGGGCGACCTGGACTGGTATCAGAAACGCCTGCTGATGATGCAGAAACACATCTACTTCGACATGGTGCCCATGCACGAGGCGTATCTGAACGACGGCAGGGCCGCCGTCGAAGAGATGGCCGCCGCGGGACTGCTCGACGAGAACGCCGAGATCGCCTGGAACGGCATCTTCTCCGGCACCCCGGCGGGATACGCGGACGCCCTGTTCCGGATGGCGTCGCGTGAGCAGAATCAGATCATCGCCGACCAGTGGGACGTCACGGCGGCGGCACGCGACGGTGTCGGCCGGGCGCTCACCTACGCCACCACCCTCGCGGCGCAACCCTCGGTCCCGGGCGCGCGGGCACCGGGTCAGGTCGCGCCGATGTCGGTGACGGGCGACGTCAACGGCTCGGACTACCGGCTGCGGACACCCCTGCCCGGTTTCAACTGGGCCGACCGCGAACCGCGCTGGCAGTACATCGTCAGCGACATCGCGTCGTCCTACCAGCGGCTCGCCGAGGGTCGTCCGGGCGAATTGCGGGCTCTGCTCGCCATCCCGTTCCGCGACTTCGTCGACACCCAGCGGGTGCTGCGACGAGTGCCCGACCTCGCCCGCGACATGAGCACCGGCTGGGAGTTGTCCCCGGCGTAGCGCCGGCTTTCCAATGGATGGATGTGACGTTGCGCACGCGTGGTCGCGGTTGGCACGTTGAGTCACACCACGCCAGGCCCGATTGCAGGAGAGTCGATGAACGTATCCGCCGTGACGCACGACAGCCCGACAGACGCGCCACCCGTCGAGGTCGCGAAGACGCCGAAGAAGGCGGCCCTCGCGTCGTTCCTCGGGAGTGCGCTCGAGTACTACGACTTCTTCATCTACGGGTCCGCCGCCGCCCTCGTCTTCGGGCACACGTTCTTCCCGGCCGGCAATGACGCGATCGGCACGGTCGCCGCGCTCGCGACGTTCGGCGTCGGCTACGTGGCCCGCCCGGTCGGCGGAATCGTGCTGGGCCACTTCGGGGACAAGCTGGGCCGCAAGAAGATTCTGTTGCTGACGCTGCTCATCATGGGCCTGTCGAGTCTCGCGATCGGGTTCCTGCCCACCTATGAGCAGATCGGTATCGTCGCCCCGATCCTGCTCGTCCTGTGCCGCCTCGCGCAGGGGTTCTCCGCGGGCGGTGAGGCGGCGGGCGCGAGCACGCTCACCCTCGAGCACTCACCCGAGGGGCGGCGGGCGTTCTTCACCAGTTTCACGATGACCGGCTACGCGGCCGGGATGGTGCTCGCGACCCTCGTCTTCATCCCGGTGGCCGCGCTGCCGAAGGAGCAACTCGACAGCTGGGGCTGGCGAATCCCGTTCTGGTGCAGCGCCGTGATGCTCGTCGTCGCCTACTTCGTGCGGACCAAGCTCGACGAGACCCCGGTGTTCGAGGAGTCGCGCGAGCACGCGGAGGTGCAGAAACTGCCCGTCGTCACGGTCGTGACCACCCAGTGGCGGGACGTCCTGCGGATCGCCCTGTGCTCGCTGTTCGCCGTCGGGCAGACGGTGTTCACCGTCTTCGGACTCGCCTACGCCACCGGACCCGACGTCGGCATCGACCGCACCACGATGCTGTGGGCGTCGTCGGCGTCGATCGCGGGGTCCATCGTCGCGATACCTCTGCTCGCCACGCTGTCGGACCGCGTCGGACGCCGCCCCGTGTGGATCACCGGCACCCTCGGGTGTGCCGTGACGATCTTCGGGTACTTCTGGGCCATCTCGGTCGGCTCCGTTCCGCTGATCTTCGTCGCCGCGCTGCTCACGATGACGCTGTTCTACTCGATGGTGAACGGCCTGTGGCCGAGCTTCTTCACCGAGATGTTCGCTGCGCCCGTGCGCTATTCCGGGTTCGCCGTCGGCACGCAGATCGGTTTCCTCATCGCCGGTTTCGCCCCGGCGATCGGCTGGGCGCTGCTGGGCACCGGGGTGAACGCATGGGTCCCGGTCGCGGTGTTCACGGCGCTGTGCATGCTGGTCTCGTCCGTCGCAGCCTTCACCGCCCGCGAGACGTACCGGGTGCCGCTGGCCGAACTCGGGCTACCGTCGACCTCGCGGGAGTAGCCGGAGGACAATAGGGCGATGTCACGGACACCGACAGGAGAATCGGTCACTGCCCGCGTCGTGAGGGTCTTGTCTTCCTTCGACGCGGACACACCGTCCCTGTCGGTGTCCGACATCGCGCGTCGATCCGACCTCCCCGTCGCGACGGCGCACCGCATCGTCGGCGAACTCGTGAAGTTCCGCCTCCTCGAGCGCAACGACACCCGGATCAGCATCGGGGTCCGGATGTGGGAGCTGGGGTCCCGCGGTTCGCACACGCTCAGCCTGCGCGAGGCCGCGATGCCGTTCATGGAAGACGTGAACGCCGCGATCAAACAACACACCCAGCTGGGCGTCCTCGACGGCAACGAGGTGCTGTTCGTCGAACGGCTCTCCACCCGCGGGTCCGTCGTCAACGTCACCAAGATCGCCGGACGGCTGCCGGTGCACGCCTGCTCGTCCGGTCTGGTCCTGATGGCGAACGCCTCCCGCGACGTGCAGGACGAACTGCTGTCGCAGCCGCTCGAACGGTACACCGACGCCACCGTCACCGACCCCGACCAGATGCGGCGTCTCCTCGCTGAAGTGCGGCACCAGCACTTCGCGGTGGCCGCCAATCTCATCACCCCGGGTGCGACAGGAGTCGCTGTGCCCGTGCGGGACAGTGATGCTGGCAAGGTGATCGCCGCCCTGTCCGTCGTCATCCCGCACGATCAGGCGAACCCGCAGTCGGTGGTGGCGGCGCTGACGACGGCGTCGCGCGGCATCACCCGGGCGATGACGCGCGGATCGCGGCACTGACAGAAACCTTTCCATCCATTGGAGTCGAGCTGTGACCCCAGTCTCGGCTCGGCCAGAGTGGGTGACACGAACACACCGTCACCGATCGCGCACTGTGACTCGAAACATGCTGCACAGCATCGTCTTCGCATACCACGATCGAGTGCCGACTCTCCAGGGAAGGTCCATACATGAGCTCGAAATCCGTCAAATGCGACCTGTTGGTCATCGGGTCCGGGGCCGCGGGCATGGCCGCCGCGCTCAAGGCCGCGAGCGAAGGCCACAGCGTCATCGTCGCCGAGAAGTCGCAGTGGCTCGGCGGCACCACCGCCATCTCGGGCGGCTGGGCGTGGGTGCCGGGCAACAAGCAGGGTGTCGCGCAGGGCGACACCCGTCAGGAGATCGAAACCTACATCCGGGCACTCGCCAAGGACTGCTACAAGGCCGAGATGGTCGACACCTTCCTCGACGAGGTCCCGGAGGCGATCGACTGGCTCGAACGCGACACCGACGTTGAATTCGTCTATCCGGAAATGGCGCCGGACTACCAGATGGACGCCCCGGGCGCGAAGCCGTCGGGACGGGCGATCTCCGGCAAGGTCGTCGACGCGCGCACGCTCGGCGAGAATCGGCTCCGGTTGCGCCCCTACCTCGACACGTACACCGTCTTCGGTTACATGCCCGAGGTCGGACCCGACATCGCGCAGTTCCTGCACGCCAACCAGTCGTTGAAATCGTTTGCCTACGTGTCGAAGAAGCTCCTCAAGACGTGGGTCGAGACGGTGCTCTGCCGTCGGTCGTTCGACCGGACCAACGGCAATTCGCTGATGGTGCGGATGGTGTCGTCCGCCGCGAAGCTCGGCATTCGGATGTGGACCGAGACACCCGTCACGAAGATCCTGCAATCGGAGAGCGGGGTGGTCACCGGCGCCGTGCTCGGGGGCGTGCACGCGGGAACGGTGGAGGCGCGGCTCGGCGTCGTCATCGCGGCGGGCGGATACTCCTCGGACGCGGCCCTACGCTCCGAATACTGGGGTCATGATCCGCACGGCGACAACCACTTCACGCCGACGGTCGGGCACGACGGCGACAATGTGCGCCTGGCCGCACCGCTCGGCGGGCACGTCGACACCGACGTCCACGAGCCGGCCGCGTGGGCCCCGGTCACGGTATTCACCGGTCTGCGCGGACAGCAGCGGATCTTCCCGCACCTGCGGGCGTTCGGGCTCCCGGGACTGATCGCCGTGAACCGCAAGGGTGAACGCTTCGCCAACGAGTCGAGTTCGTACCACGACTTCGGGATGGCGATGATTCAGGAGAACGCCGGCCAGGACGAGACGTTCGGCTACATCATCGCCGACTCGAAAGCCATGAACAAGTACGGAATCGGCTACGCGAAGCCGTGGCCCATCCCGCAGGGCTATTTCAAGAAGACCGGATTCCTCCACAAGGCCGACACGGTCGAGGAACTCGCCCGCAAGATCGGTGTCGACGCCGCCGGGCTGAAGAAGACCCTGTCCGAGTTCAACGCCGGTGCCGCCAAGGGGGAGGACCCGAAGTTCAATCGCGGATCCAACTGGTTCCACCACTTCAAGGGCGACATGGAGCACCAGCCCAACCCGAACCTCGAGCCGCTGGACAAGGGGCCGTACTACGCGGCGAAGATCGAGATGGGCGACCTCGGCGCCTACTCCGGCCTCGCCGTCGACCGGCACAGCCAGGTCCTCGACGACGACAACCAGCCGATCCCCGGTCTGTTCGCGGCCGGTTCCGCGGCGGTCAGCATCTTCGGCGGCGGCTACCCGGGCTACGGCGCCAACATCGGGCCCGCGCTCGTCTTCGGATACACCATCGGCCGGGACGCCGAGGTCCTCGCGTCGCTGCGCAGCGAATCCGCCGCACCGACTGTCCTGGAGGAGGTCTGACGTGCCGTTCTACCTCGTCCGCTACACATACAGCGGCGACACCGCCGGCCGGGACACACACCGTCCCGAACACAAGAGTCACCTGCAGGCCGCCGCCGACCGCGGACTCATCCTCGGGTCCGGACCGTTCGCCGCGGGAGAAGATCCCGGCGCGGCCATGGTCTACGAGGCCGCGGACCGGCAGGACGTCGTCGACGTCGTCGAGGGCGACCCGTTCACAAAGCACGGGCACGTCGCGTCGTACGACATCACCGAATGGATTCCGATGATCGGCCCGTGGGCCGTCGCAGCAGTGGGAGGCAGGTCATGACAGGTCGAGTGGCAGGGAAAATCGCCGTCGTCACCGGGGCGAACGGCGATCTGGGCGGCGCGACCGCCCGGATGCTCGCCAAGGAGGGCGCGCGGGTTGCCGCGCTCGACCTGAAACTCCCCGATGCACCCTGGGATTCGGAGGCGATCACGCCGTTCGCCGTGGACGTCACCGAAGAGACCAGCGTCGCCGACGCCGTCGCCGCGATCGTCGAGACCGTCGGCGTCCCCGACGTTCTCGTCAACTGCGCCGGCATCATCGGCAGGCCCGCACCGTCACACGAGGCGTCGGTCGCCGAGTTCGACCAGATCTTCGATGTCAACGTCAAGGGCGTCTGGTTGATGACCAAACACGTGGTGCCCCACATGATCGGCAGGAAGAAGGGCAGCATCGTGAACTTCTCGTCGATCCACGGGCTGACCGGAGGCTCCAACGTCCCGCTGTATCACGCGTCGAAGGGCGCGGTGCGGCTGCTGAGCAAATCCGACGCCGTCACGTACGGGCCGGACGGAATTCGCGTCAATTCGATCCACCCCGGGTCGATGCGAACGGCGATGAGCCGGCGGTCGGCGGAGGGCAGCGCGCTCGGGCCGGAGGAGTACTACCGCCAACTCGTCTCGGGCAACCCCCTTCCGCGGCAGGGCGAACCGGACGAGATCGCGTACGGGGTGCTCTACCTCGCCTCGGACGAGTCCGGATTCACCACCGGCACCGAACTCGTCGTCGACGGTGGTTACACGGCGCACTGACGCCGTCAGCCGAAATGCCGCGCCAGACGCCGGTGCCGGTGCCCGAAGAACGCGCCCAGAACGCGGGCGAGCACCGGCGTCAGCGGCACCAGCGGAAGCCTCGGCTCGAACGTGATCCGGTCGTGGACGCCGGTGCTGCCGTCGTCGAACGGCCGGAGCGTGCGTTCGTGCTCCCACCGCCGCATGCTGAGCATCGTCGACTTCTCGTGGAACCGCAGTCCCGGTTCCAGTTCCGCGATGCTCAGGTCGTCGTAGTCGAACGGGACCAGCCCGAACAGTCGCAGCCACGCCCGCCCGAGCGGTTCACCGACCGCGACCGAGTCGATGCTGATCGACTCCTGACCGCGCGGGATGCTCATCGTCATCCACGGACGCATCTCGTCGTTGATCCCCTCCGGGTCGACGACCCTCGCCCACACCTGCCCGATCGGCGCGCCGACGACCGAGCTGCGTTCGATGATCACCGTCCCATCATCGTCGCGTCGCACGACGGGGTGCAACGGGGTCAGTGCTGACGCTGGGCGCGCTTGCGGTCGGCGCGGGCCTGCATTTCGGCGAGGTCGAGGCGCTTGATCGGGCCGACGACGAAGATGTACGAGACGACGGTCAGCAGTGCGCACACACCCACGTAGACGAGGGCGAGTTCGAAGGAGCCGTAGCTGTCGACGATGTAGCCGATGACGATCGGTGTGGTGATGCTGGCGACCGATCCGAAGGTGTTGAAGACGCCGCCGCCGAGGCCGGAGATTTCCTTCGGCGAGATGTCGGCCATGACGGCCCAGCCGAGCGCGCCGAGACCCTTGCCGAAGAAGGACACGCACATCAGGACGACGACGAGCCAGGAGGCGTCGACGAAGTTGCAGCCGATGATCGCGGTGGCGAGTAGCAGGCCGGTGATGATCGGGGTTTTGCGAGCCCTGGTCAGGGACCAGCCCAGGCGCAGCAGCGCATCCGAGATCAGGCCACCGCTGATGCCGCCGACGAAACCGCAGATCGCGGGGAGGACGGCGATGAAGCCCGCCTCGAGGATGCTCATGCCTCGTTCCTGGACGAGGTAGACCGGGAACCAGGTGAGGAAGAACCAGGTGATGGTGGTGATGAAGAACTGACCGACGAACACGCCGAGCGTCATCCGGTTGGTCAGCAGGAGTTTCATGTAGCGAAGCTGATCGGATCCGGCCTGCTGTTTCTGGCCGGGCTGGTCCATGTCGACCAAGGCGCCACCGGCTTCGATGTACTCGAATTCGGGCTGCTTCAGGCGCGGGTGCCTGCGGGGGCTGTAGACGACCTTCGTCCAGATCAATCCGAGGGCGATGCCGATGCCGCCGATGACGGTGAAGACGTGCTCCCAGCCCATGGCGGTGACGAGCCACCCCATGATCGGGGCGAAGACGACGGTCGAGAAGTACTGCGCGGAGTTGAAGATCGAGGCAGCGGTACCGCGCTCCTTGGCCGGGAACCAGGCGGAGACGATCTTGGAATTGCCGGGGAATGCAGGGGATTCGGTGAGCCCGACAAGGAATCGGAGGGCGACCAGCAGCCCCACCGCGGTGCCCATGCTGAAGCTGCCGAGGAATCCTTGCAGGACGGTGAAGGTCGACCAGGTCACGATCGCCCAGCCGTACACCTTCTTCGCGCCGTAGCGGTCGAGAAGCCAGCCGCCCGGAATCTGTCCGATCAGGTACGCCCACCCGAAGGCGGAGAAGATGTATCCGAGGGTGACCGAGCTGATACCGAATTCGTCCTGGATCGAGTCGCCGGCAATCGAGATGGTCGCGCGGTCCGCGTAGTTGATCACGGTCACCGCGAAGATCATCGCCAGGATCGTGTATCGGACCTTGCCGATCTTCAAGGTCGAGGCGATGGTCGACTGTTCGACCGATCGACTGAGTGTCATGACTGAGGGCTCCTTCGGAGGGGCGTGAAGAATGGTGCCGGCGAATGGACCGTGTCGTGAGTCACATCCGCGAATGAACCGAATGTACAGACGCCGACGTATGCGCGTCCAAGCCCGAAATCGCATCAAGTCATCCAAGTTAGGTATCGGACTCGGCGCCTCGTGGCGCCGGGTCCACGGGCGTCTCGGCAACCAACTTCGCCAGCAGGCGCGCCAGGGCCGGATTCTCGTTGTCGATCCGCCACACCAGGTCCAACTCCACCTGGGCGGGGCGTGGGGTGGTCAACGGCCGGTACGTGACACCGTCGAAGTGCATCTTGCTCGCCGATTCCGGCACGAGGGCGAGACCCCAGCCGAGGTTGACCAGGGCGAGCATGCTGTGGAACTGGTGCATGTACTGGACGACGACGGGGGCAACCGAGGCCTCGTGGAACACCGAGGACAGCAGTTCGAAGAAGTACCGCGACTCGATGGGCGTGTACATCACGACGTCGACACCGTGCAGGTCGGTGACGTCGACGGGCCTGGTCAGACCGGCCAACTCGTGCTCGGTGGGGATGGCGACGACGAGCGGTTCACGCAGCAGCGGGTGCGAGGCCAGGTCGGGCCGCGTCACCGGTGGACGGACCAGACCGAGGTCCAGCGAGCCCTCCGACAGCGCCTCGAGCTGATCCATGGTGACCAACTCCCGCAGTTCGACCTCGACGTCCTCGATGGTCGCCTGGGCGGAAGTCAGCACGGTCTCGAGGCCCGAGTAGACGCTGCCGCCCGTGAATCCGACCCGGAGAATGCCCGTCCTGCCCTGGGACGTCTTGCGCACCGACAGCGCGACGCGCTCGGACTGCTGCAGCAGCCTGCGAGCATCGGCCAGGAACGCCTTGCCTGCCGGAGTGAGTTTGACCGCCCGGCTCGAGCGGTCGAAGAGCAGGACGTCGAGGTCCTTCTCGAGGAGCTGGATCTGCCGGCTCAGCGGTGGCTGTGTCATGCGCAGCCGATTCGCGGCCCGCCCGAAGTGCATTTCCTCGGCGACGGCCACGAATTGCGTCAGCTGATTGAGAGAAAACATCCGATACCTTTCCTGTATCAAATGATTCTAAAGAAGTGTTGGACTTGAATAGTACCTAGTTCCTAGCCTTGTGGATCAGTGCACAGGAAGCGCACGATTGTCGATGAGGAGACCCACACGCCATGACCACCGCCTCGCCCCAGGAGATCGCCCGCAAGCTCGGCTCCGGTCTGTTGTCGTTCCCGGTCACGCACCTACACGAGGACGGGTCGTTCGACGAGGCGGCCTACCGCGAGAACATCGGCTGGCTCAGCCAGTTCGACGCGTCGGGACTGTTCGCGGCCGGCGGCACCGGTGAGTTCTTCTCCCTCACCCCGGCCGAGGTCGAGCAGGTCGTCACCGCCGCGGTCCGGGAGGCTCCCGAAGGCCTGCCGGTGATCGCCCCCGCCGGCTACGGCACCGCGACCGCGGTCGAGATGGCCCGGTCCGCCGAACGCGCAGGCGCGCACGGAATCCTGTTGCTTCCCCCCTACCTGACCGAGGCCAGCCAGGACGGTTTGGTCGCGCACGTCAAACAGGTCTGCGCCGCCACCGATCTCGGTGTCACCATCTACTCCCGCGCCAACGCCGTCTACACCGAGGCGGCCGTCGCCGAACTCGTCGACAACTGCCCGAACCTGGTGGGATTCAAGGACGGGGTCGGCAACATCGAGCAGATGACCCGCATCTACGCCGGCATCGGGGACCGCCTCACCTACGTCGGCGGGTTGCCGACCGCGGAGATGTTCGCTCTGCCGTATCTGGCACTCGGTGTGACGACGTATTCGTCGGCGATCTACAACTTCGTCCCGCAGTTCGCACTCGACTTCTACAACGCCGTCCGCAGCGGAGACAACGCGTTCGTCGTCAACGCCCTCAACGAGTTCGTGATCCCGTACTGCAACCTGCGCAACAAGAAGCAGGGATACGCGGTCAGCATCATCAAGGCAGGCATGAAGGTCATCGGCCGGCCTGCCGGCCCCGTCCGCAGCCCGCTCACCGACCTCGACGATGTCGAACTCGCCGAGCTGGCCGACCTGATCAAGAAGGTGAGCTGATCGTGACCGCCTCGCACACAATCGAACTCACCGGCGCCTCGCTCATCGGTGCGGACGAGATTCCCGGCACCCGGTCCCCGTTCCAGGCCACCGACCCGGCCACCGGCGCCGCACTCGAGCCGATCTACCACGAGGCCGACGAGGCGGCTGTCGCGACGGCCGCCGAACTCGCCTGGGAGGCCTTCGGCAGCTACCGGCACACCAGCTTCGAGCAGCGGGCCGCGTTCCTCGCAACGATCGCAGCCGAACTCGACGACCTGGGTTCGGTGCTGATCGACCGGGTCCACGCCGAAACCGGCATCCCGACCGCGCGGGTGCAAGGTGAACTCGCCCGCACCACCGGCCAGCTTCGATTGTTCGCCGCGGTGGTCCGGGAGGGCAGCTGGACCGGCGCCCGCCTCGACACCCCGAACCCGGACCGCACGCCGTTGCCGAAGCCGGACCTGCGTCAGCGCAAGGTACCGCTCGGCCCGGTCGCCGTGTTCGCCGCCAGCAACTTCCCGCTCGCATTCTCGGTCGCCGGCGGCGACACCGCCTCCGCGCTCGCCGCCGGGGCGCCGGTGATCGTGAAGGCGCACTCGGCGCACCCCGGCACCTCGGAATTGGTCGGGCGGGCGATCCGCAGCGCGGTCCGCGCCCACGACCTGCCCGAGGGCACCTTCTCCCTCGTGTTCGGCTCGGGGCAGACCGTCGGCATCGCGCTCGTCACCGACCCGCGCATTCGCGCAGTCGGATTCACCGACTCCCAGCAGGCCGGGATCGCCCTCACCGCAGCCGCGGCGGCGCGCCCGGTGCCCATCCCGGTGTACGCCGAGATGTCGAGCATCAACCCGGTCTTCGTCCTGCCCGGTGCCCTCGCCGACCGGGCCGAAGAACTCGGCTCGGGTTTCATCGCGTCGATGACGACCGGCGTCGGTCAGCTCTGCACGAGCCCCGGCCTCGTCTTCCTCGTCGATGCTCCCGGCGCCGACCGGTTCGTCCGGGCGGCCGCCGAAGCCGTGCGGGCCGCGACGCCGGCACCGATGCTCTACCCCGGCATCGCGGCGTCGTTCGCCGACGGCGCCCGCCGATTGGCGACGAACGAGAACATCGATACCGTGGCCGTCGCCGACACCGCTCCCGCTCAGGCCGGGTGCTCCGGGGTGCCGCAACTGTTCGTCACCACCGGCGAGCAATTCCTCGACGACCATCAGCTTCAGGACGAGGTCTTCGGCCCGGCTTCGGTGATCGTCCGAGTCGCCGACGTGGCACAACTGACGGCGATCATCGACCGCTTGGAGGGGCAGCTGACCGCCACGATTCAGGCCGCCCCGACCGATCACGCGCACTCGCGCGTCCTGGTCGACCGGCTCGAACTCATCGCAGGCCGCGTGCTGTTCAACGGGTGGCCCACCGGTGTCGAGGTCGGCCACGCCATCGTGCACGGCGGGCCGTTCCCCGCCACCACCGCGCCGTCGACGACCTCCGTCGGCAGCCGTGCCATCGAACGTTTCCTGCGCCCGGTCGCATACCAGAACGTTCCCGAGGAACTCCTCGCCGACGAACTGCGCACCGGCAATCCCCTCGGCATCTGGCGGCGCATCGACGGCGCCGTGACGCAGAGCTGACCGAACGCTCACAACCCCGGCAACGACGCCACCCCTGAAGGAGAATGACCGATGTCCAACAATTCCCTCGCGAGCCGGCCGACCAGCGCGCTGGCAGCACCCGACGCCGCGATCAAGGCACTGGCGGCCGGTGCGGCCACGCTCGACCGTATCGAGTCGGTGAAGCTGTCCTCGATCACCCTTCCGTTGAAGAACCCCATCAGCGACGCCAAGGTGCTCACGGGCCGGCAGAAGCCGATGACCGAGGTCGCGTTCCTGTTCGCCGAGATCCGCACCGAGCAGGGCCACGAGGGCATCGGATTCAGCTACTCCAAACGAGCCGGTGGCCCCGCCCAGTTCGCCCACGCGAAGGAGATCGCGCCGGTCCTGATCGGTGAGGACCCCAACGACATCGCCAAGATCTGGACCAAACTCGTCTGGGCCGGAGCCTCTGTCGGTCGTAGCGGCGTCGCCACCCAGGCCATCGCCGCCGTCGATATCGCACTGTGGGACCTCAAGGCCAAGCGCGCCGGTCTGCCGATTGCCAAACTGCTCGGCTCCCATCGTGATTCGGTGCAGACCTACAACACGTCCGGCGGTTTCCTCCACACCCCGATCGAGCAGGTTCTCGAGAACGCCTCGGCCTCGCTGGCCAGCGGCATCGGCGGCATCAAGATCAAGGTCGGCCAGCCGGACTGGAAGCAGGACATCGCCCGCCTGGAGAAGGTCCGCGAACACCTCGGCGACGAGGTCCCGCTGATGGTGGACGCGAACCAGCAGTGGGACCGCCCCACCGCGATGCGGATGGGTCGAATCTTCGACAAGTTCAACCTGATCTGGATCGAGGAACCCCTCGACGCCTACGACGCCGAAGGCCATGCGCACCTCGCGCGCAGCCTCGACACGTCCATCGCCACCGGTGAGATGCTCGCCAGCGTCGGCGAGCACGTGCGCCTGATCGAGGCCGGTGCGGTCGACATCATCCAGCCCGACGCACCGCGTATCGGTGGCATCACCCAGTTCCTGAAGCTGGCCACCCTTGCCGAGCAGAAGCACTTGCAGCTCGCGCCGCACTTCGCGATGGAGATCCACCTGCACCTCGCCGCGGTCTACCCCTACGAGCCCTGGGTCGAGCACTTCGACTGGCTCGATCCGCTGTTCAACGAACACCTCGAAATCCGGGACGGCCGCATGCACCTGTCCGACCGTCCAGGCCTCGGCTTCACCCTCAGCGACCAGGCCCGGGCCTGGACCGTGGGAACCGCCGAGTTCGGCAAGTAAGCACAGACCCGCCGGGCGGCGAAGTGAACCGTCTTTCCTTCGCCGTCCGGCGTCGCAACGGGGGTGACGTGCGACGAGATCGGTAGCGCCCGCATCCGATCAGCCGATCTCGCGCACGTCACCTCTTCCTGTGGCAGAGGCGGATCCCGTGTCGCCTCCGCAGCCAGGGAAGTGCATCCAGGCCGGATCAACCCCCGGCACGTCGCGGCGGTCGGCGACGGCTCCGGGGGATCGGGATGGACCGGGGGAGCCGGGGGTGCATGGGTGGGTAGATGAGCGTGAGTACCGCGGCGAGGGTGAAGTAGCTGCGGAGCACACGGAAGCAGAGGTAGGCGGGGATGTACTTGACCGAGCTGGGCTGCCAGATCAGGCAGACGATCAGGGTCATGATCATGGACATGCCCAGCAGTGTGGCGACGATCGGCTGCCAGCGCATGGAGGTGAACGTCGTGTGGAAGGCGAAACCGGCGATCATGGCATACATGAGCAGCGGCGCGAGCATGGCGCGACGGGCGGCGTTGACCAGGTTGAAGGGTAGGACGAAGGTGCCGATCATGGTGCGCCGGTCCAGTAGGATCGCCCGATTGCGGGCGGCGAGGTGGTAGATGCTGCGGAACCAGCGGGTGCGTTGCTCGCGCAGATGGGCATAGGACGCGGGTGTTTCGCTGTAGTACACGGCCTTGTAGTCGGCGACGTTGTGGTATCCGGCGGCTGCGAGTCGCATGCAGATGTCGGTGTCCTCGCCGTTCATCCCCTGCACCATGCCACCGACGCGGAGGACCTGTTTGCGGCGATAGATCGCGAACATGCCGGGGATGCCCATCACACCCTGGTAGCCGTCCAGGGAGACCTGAAAGAAGCCGTGGCGCATGTAGACCTCCACGAGCCGGCACTTGTCGATCCACGTCTTCTGCTCGGCAGGCATCGGGATTCCCCCGACGCAACCGACTTTCGGGTTCGCGAAGTGTCGCATCGCGGTTTCCAGGCACCCGGGCCCGATCGCGGTGTCGGCATCGATGCGGACGACGAAATCCTCCCTGATGTGTTCGATTCCCATGTTCAGGGCGTGGGCCTTGCCCGGGGTGGGGCACTCGAGAACCTCCCCGGTGATGTGGGTGCAGTCGGCGATGGCCGCTTCGGCGACGTCGTGGGTGGTGTCGGCAGAGGCGTTGTCGACGACGTAGAGGTGGATGCGATCGGGGTAGGTTTCTGCGCCGGTGTCGACGGAGGCGATGGTGTCGGCGATGCTGTGTGCTTCGTTGTGTGCCGGCACGAGGATGGCGAGGGGCGCGGTGAATTGATGGCGGCGTGACTTGTTCAGGGCCCGGACACCCAGCACGGCGGTGGAGGCGGCCAGGATCTGCTGCATGAGGAACACACCGGCGCCGATGCCGCCGAGGATCGCCCAGTCCTTCAAGACGTCGACGACGTGGCCGAAGGCGTGCAGCGCGATGACCGCACCCGCACTGGCGAGCACCAGGCAGCCGGCCAGCGCGAAGAATGCGGCGGGCGGGATACGGGGGTCGAGGGGCAACGGACCCTGCGGCGGAAGCTGAGCCTGCCGAAGGACGGTGTGCGGAAAGATCGCGAGTGCGAGAAGCCCGGAGATCATCTGCACGCCGAACACGGAGATCGAGATGATGCCGGCGTTGTGGAGCAACCACGCAATCGTGTCGATCACGATGCAGAACGCGAGGTACTTGCCCAGCAGCGACAGTCCGAGATACAGGCGTCGCCAGATGTTGGAGTAGGCGCGCAGTGCGTAGGTGAGGAAGAAGATCACCAGGAACATCCGCAGCGGGAACTGGACGTCGCCGCGGCCCCCGGACAGGAAGACCAGGTCCCTCGGTGCGTCCAGCACATCGGCGTGTGCGAGAAACATCCGAACACACATCGCCAGGATCGAGATTCCCACGAATATGACCAGGAACCCGTTGGTGCCGCTGGCGGGCCGGTCGACGGCGTAGTCGGCGGGTGCGCTGTCGACCGACCGGAAGTGGTCGGCGATCGCGTCGGGCTCGTGCACGGGTTCGTGCGCGGGGTGGGCGACATCGGTCATCTCGGTGGATCCTGGCGCGGGGGTGTGCTGAGGGCGATGGTGCCGTCGCCGTTCACGGCGAAGCTGCCTTGAGGTGTCACCACCAGCGCGGTCTCCCGACCGAAATCGGGCAACTGCGTTGTGCCGATGCTGCCGACGTACTGGATCGCCAGTCCGGGGGCGCCGCTGGTGCTCGTGACCGTCTCCACCAGTATCCCGTTGTCGAACGAGGGAATGTTCAGCACGGACGCATCCGGCCCGGACACGATGCGGCCGTCCTGGATCCGGACGAGGGGGTTCACGTCCGGACTCTGCCCGATCAGGATGAACGGTTCGCCCGCCGTGGGCTGGGTATTCCAACGGAAATCTGGACGGTATTGCGCTGGAACGAACTTCGTGAGCGTCGGGACGATGGCATTGAGCTGAGAGATTGCGTTGACATTCCGGGACTGCGGAACGTAGATGGCGAAGCCGGGTGCCAGGCCGCGCGGCAGCGCCGTGAAACCGGCGCCGGGATCGGTTCCGAGTTCGAGGGCCGAGCCCGCCTGCAGCTGGACCGGGTAGCTGGTCACGCGCACATCGCAGCCGCCCAGATCGCGGTCACGCTCCACCGACAACGTCAGGGTGTTTTCGAGCAGCGCGTCCTGCGGTGGCAGCGCGACGGTCACCGTGCCCGCGGTCGGGTTCAGCAGGCGGCTGTCGACGAGGTGACCGTTGAGGTCGACGTTCAGTATCCAGGTGAGATCGGCGGGCGACGCGGGGAGTTGCATCTCGACGCGAACGGACTGCGGCAGCCGCCCGCCGGGAAGGTCGGCCAGCGAATAGCCGACGCGCCAGCGCCGGGTCTCGGTGATCTGACCGACGGACATGTCCGCTCCCAGCGCCTCGAGGGCCACCTGGTCGCCGGTGAACTGAGCGGGCGTCACCTTCCGCGGATCCTCCCCGGCGGAATCGGCGGTGGTCACGGCCGGCCCGGTCAAGTAGGTCGAGATCAGGGAGCCGTCGGGTGCGGTCACGCCCACGACGGCGGTGTCGTCGACGGTGCCGACGGCGACACCGCCACCTGTTTCCTCCGACGGCGACCAGCCTGCCTGGTCCTTCAACGTGGCGGTGGGGCCGACGAGGATCGCGTTGTCGACATCGGACTCGGGAAGTGTGTCCGCGAACCGCACCTGGTGGCCCGCCCTGGTCAGCGCCATTCCCAGCTGCGCCGCGGTGGTGCGCCACGGGTCTCCCCGATCGGCGAGGACCACGGTGAGTTGACGGTCCCAGGACACCACGGCGTCGCGGACGGTGTGGATCGGCTCCGCGAGCGCGGCCTCCACGACGGTGGCGGGGTCGACGTGGATCTGCATCCCCGCCGAGTGATCGGGCGTGCACGTCTCGTCGTGCCGGGTGCCGTTCGCGCGTACCTGGACGCGGACCTGACCGTCGTCGGCGATCTGGTCGGGGACCGTTACGTACGCGTCGATTCCGTTCTCCCCGGTGGGCAATTCGTTCTCGAAGACCTGCTGACCGTCCATGCTCACACTGAGGAAGACCGTGCTGTTGGCGGCGATCTGCGAGGTGCCGGTCAGATGCAGGCGGGTCTCGTCGCGAGCGGAATCAGCCGGAAGGGTCACCAGATAGCTCGTCGACGGAGAATCGTCGGTCAGCCAGACACCGTCGGCGTGCCCGGATCCGGCCAGGGTCTTCGTGAAATGCCGATCGGCGGGCACGTTCAGACTCATGTCGTCCGCGTCCTGGGTGAACCACGACGGCCGGGCGACGAGGAAGGCCAGCAAGACCACCAGCGCGATCCCGAGGAGCCACCACGCCGAACGCGGGACCGACCGGCCACGCTCGCCGGCAAAATAGTCCGGCTTGCCCGGCTGTGACTGGCCGGACGGCTCCGTGGCGGAGCCGTCCGACGTGTCGTCGTCGCTCAAGCGCTCTGCTCCTCCGCCGCGGACCTGCGACTTTCATTCCAATACGACCGACACGGGATGCGGGAGACGTCGATCCGTCCGGCGTACGTGCGTGCGATGTCGACCTCGGCCGACAGCAAACCCGAGTCGAGTCTGATCGGGGCAAGACCCAGCCCGAGCAGCCGGTCGTTGCGGGCCGCGAGCTGGTTCTCGTCGGCCTCCTGCCGGGGGTTGGTCACCATGTCGACGACGGCGCCGACCGTTCGCGCGACCAGCTTCGCGAGATCCGCCACTCGATGTGTCTCGGTCATCTGATTCATCACTCGGACCTCCCCGCCGACCTGAGCACCCGACTCCACCGCCAGCCGTATGCAGCGCACGGTGTCGTGGATGTTGATGAAGGCCCGGGTCTGACCGCCGGTCCCGTGCACGGTCAGCGGATATCCGATGGCCGCCTCCACGAGAAAGCGGTTCAGCACGGTGCCGTAGTCACCGTCGTAGTCGAACCGATTTACCAGCCGCGGATCACGTTCTGTCTCAACGGTTTGCGTTCCCCACACGATTCCCTGATGGAGGTCGGTCACGCGCACACCGTCGTTGCGCGCGTAGAACTGGAACAGCAGCTGATCCAACGACTTCGACAAGTGGTACACACTGCCCGGCTGCGTCGGATACAAGATGTCACGACTGTGCATCTCGCCGTGGCGATCCGGGTAACTGACGGTCAGGTACCCCTCCGGCAGATCCACGGGGACCGTCTCGTAGCCGTACACCCCCATGGTCCCCAAGTGGACGACGTGGATGTCGTTCCCGGCCTGGACGACCGCAGTCAGCAGATTGTGAGTGGCGTTGAGATTGTTGTCGATCGTCTGCCGCTTGTGGGAAGGCGACTTCATCGAGTACGGGGCCGACCGCTGCTCGGCGAAATGCACCACCGCATCCGGGCGCACGGTGGTGAGCAGTTCGATCATTGCGTCGTAGTCGTGGGCGACGTCGAACTTCGCGAAAGCGATTCGGCGGCCGGTGACCTCGTCCCACGCCTCGATGCGCTCGGAGAGCGAACGGATGGGTGTCAGCGACTGCACCCCGAGTTCGTCGTCGGCTCGCCGGCGGACGAAATCGTCGACGATGGTCACCTCGTGTCCGCTTGCCGACAGGTGCAGCGCACTCGGCCATCCGCAGAATCCGTCGCCACCCAGCACCACTACCCGCATCGCGCTCCTCTTTCATCGTCGCGACGCGTCGCCCCCGCAATGCGCTGAGCCGTCGGAGTGAGCCGGCCCTCCGGCGAGGTGCCCGCTCCTGAGAACGAGGTTCACTGTCGCTGAACAATGAGCATTCGCCCGCATTGCCTCCGTCACATCACCCGCGAGGGGTGATACGCGACGGGGCGGGTTCGGCGAGGCCGGAGTCGCGCCTGGCGCTCGAGTCCTCAGTCCGGGGTGACGATCGCGAAATCCTTGTCGCCCGGTTCGAGGACGGCGGCGAGTCGGTCGAGTGCGGGCAGGGCCCGAGTCGTCGTGGTCAGAGTCGTGTCGGCATCGCCCTTCTGCGGATGCGAGCTGTAGGTGAGCACCCCCGTTCCGGGTGATGACGGCTCGTGCTGCACGCGAAAAGCCCTCAGGCTCTTGAGTGTTGTCGTGTGACGCCGACCCACCCCGGTAGCGAAAGCGCCGACGCGGCCTACGTCTAATCGGCGGAGATCCGCGAACCCACGGTGTGGACGACCAACAGGCGGGGATGCCAGGGCACGAGCGCGTCGACGGAATCCTCGAGTGCGCTGATCGGGGGAAGCTCCTCCGGGCCGAGGACGGCGACGGTCGCGGTATGACCCTGCCAGGACACGTCGGTCACCTGTGCCCCCGGCACGTCCTCGAGCCATTGCTGCGCCGCTGTCGCGATCTGCCCCGCCCACACCGAGGACAGTGAGTTGACCACCATCGGGATGGCCACCGCCACCAGGGCCGCGGCGAGGACCGTGTAGGCCCGGCCCCGACTGCCGCCCGCGGGAGCCTCGACCTCGACCGCGTACCCCGCGGCGACGAGCACGACACTGGCGGTGATGATCATGGCCAGGACATTCGACGCGAACAGCACCGCCGCGCCCGCCGCGAGGGCCGGTGCCCCGGAGCCGAGGCAGACCCCGACCACCGCCAGCGGGGGGACCAGGGAGATCGCGATGGCGACTCCGGGGAGTACGTCGCCGACGTCCCGGCGTGCCGCCGCGATGGCGCCGACCAGGCCCGTGGCGAGGGCGGCCGTCAGATCCATCAATGTCGGTGACGTACGCCCGAGCACCTGCGAGTTGGTGAGCACGTCGGTCGGATTGGGCACGATCTGGACGACCACGGCCCCGAGGACGACGACGAGCGCGGCGCCGAGCGCCACCATGAGAAGACTTCTCCCGATCAGCGAGGCCCGGCCGGTGGTGATCCCCAACCCGACACCGAGGATCGGCGTCGAGAGCGGCGCGACGATCATCGCACCGATGACCGTCGCGGTGGAGTCCGCGACGACGCCGGACACCGCGATGAGCGCCGACAGGGTCAGCATCACCCAGAACGCGGAGCGTTTGGCCGCGCGATCACCGGTGAACATGTTGAAACGCTCGTCGAGCTCAGCCGACGTTCGACGTTGCGTATCCGGAACCAACTTCACGGATCCACTCCTGTCCGGAGCCGTCGCCGTGCGACGGCATGGTGCGACCTGCGTGCCCGGCCTTCTTCGATACTGGCGGTCA
Organism: Rhodococcus sp. USK10; assembly: GCF_019378875.1. Classification (NCBI taxonomy): domain Bacteria; kingdom Bacillati; phylum Actinomycetota; class Actinomycetes; order Mycobacteriales; family Nocardiaceae; genus Rhodococcus; species Rhodococcus sp. USK10. The sequence goes on along the minus strand of NZ_CP076048.1, from coordinate 3,217,446 downwards.
CCGACCGCTCGTGGCCTCACCCGATGCGGATGAAGCGGGCGGCGGCGGAATGTCTCATGCTGACCGGACCGGAGTTTCCCCGCCGCCAGGAGGGTGCTGGGCATGACCACGCCGTCGATGACCCCGAGCACATGAGCGGGCTCGGGCGCCGACTGCGGACCCTGATACCTCGCGAGCGCATGACCCGTACGGATGTGATCGCGGGGATTCCCGGTGCCATCGGCAGCGTGCCGGACGGAATGGCCTCGGGTGTCCTGGCCGGTGTCAGCCCCGTGCACGGCCTGTACGCGAGCATGGCCGGTCGGCTGTTCGGCGGATTCTCCACCAGCACCCGGCTGATGGTGGTGACGACGACGAGCGCGTCGGCACTGGCGGCAGGGTCGGCGCTGACCGACGTCGCGCCGGAAGACCGGCCGGCGGCGCTGGTGCTGCTGACCTTCGTCGCCGGGGCGGCCATGATCCTCGCCGGGGTGCTGCGGCTGGGCCGCTACACCCGATTCGTGTCGCATTCGGTCATGACCGGATTCCTGATGGGCATTTCCGCCAACATCGTCTTCGGGCAGCTTCCGACGCTGCTCGGGACGGACGCCGAGGGTGAGGTTTCCCTGACGAAGGCGGTGGATGCGCTCACCCGTCCCGGAGACATCGACGTGCGGTCGCTGGTGTTGGGTTCGACCGCACTGCTTCTCATGGCAGGTCTCGGCCGCACCCGTCTGAGACTGTTCGCCTCCCTGGCGGCGCTGATCGTGCCGACCCTGCTCATGGTCGTCCTCGGGTGGAGTTCCGTCATCCAGGTGTCGGACGTAGGGGCGATACCGACCGGATTCCCGCTCCCACACCTGCCGGACCTGGGCACATTCACCCCGGGACTGGTCGGCGGAGCCCTCGCCGTCGCCGTCATCGTTCTGGTCCAGGGTGCGGGTGTCGCGGAGGCTGTCCCGAATCCCGACGGCTCACGATCCGAACCCAACCGGAACTTCACCGGTCAGGGTATCGGCAACGTCGCGGCCGCGGTGTTCCGCGGCATGCCGGTCGGAGGGTCGGTGAGCCAGACCGCGCTCAACAGCGCCGCGGGAGCACGAACACGCTGGGCCGCCATCTGGTCCGGGATCTGGATGCTCGCCATCCTCGTGGCACTTGCCGGTGTGGTCGGCCAGGTTCCGATGCCGACGCTCGCGGCAATTCTGGTCATCGCGGCCGTCGGCTCCGTCGACCTCGCGCGGGTAAGCGCCATCTGGAGCAGCGGATTCACCTCCCGCATCGCCCTCACCGTGACGTTCGTCGCCACGCTGCTGCTTCCCGTCACCGCGGCGGTGGGGATCGGCGTCTCGTTGTCGCTGGTGCTGCAACTCAACCAGGAGGCGATGGACCTCAAAGTGATACGACTCCGTGTGATGGGCACCCAGCTGATCGAGGACCCCGCACCGAAACATCTGTCCGACAACGAGATCGTCATCCTCGACGTCTACGGCAGCCTCTTCTACGCCGGTGCGCGCACCCTGCAGGCACGGCTTCCCGATCCGGCGAGCGCCCGATCACCCGTGGTGATCCTCCGGCTACGGGGACGCACCACGGTCAGTGCCACCTTCCTCACCGTGATCGCAGACTACGCGCGCCGCCTCGATGCGGTCGGTGGACAACTGTGTCTCAGTGGTGTGGATCCGCGGATCCGCGACGTCTGGACCGACGACCTGCTCACCGCCCAGGGCGTCGCAATCGAGTTCTTCACCGCGACGCCGGTCATCGGTGAGTCGACCCTCGCCGCCTACGCGCAGGCGCGTGTTCGTCTGCACCGCGGCGATGATGCGTGACGAGACTCGCGAACAGGCGCCTTCCGTTGGTTTCACCCGCACCGGATGACGCATCGGTGGGCGCCCGAGTCGGGATCGGATCGAGGCGCCGCGTCAGTGGCCGGTGAACGCGGGCCTGCGTTTGTTCACGAACGCGTCGGCGGCCTCGCGGGCATCATCGGAATGGAAGCACTGCACCATCCGGTCCGTCTCGGCGAGCAGATAGTCGCTCAGCGATGTGGTGGACGTCTGCAGCAGGTTCTGCTTCATCGCACGCAGGGCGAGAGGTGCCGACGCCGCGAGCCGCTGTGCCAGGGACCGGGCTTCGTCGTGGAGGTCCCCGGCGCCGGTCACCGCGGTGACCAAGCCGAGATCCAGTGCCGCCTGCGCGGTGAGTTTGCCCGGAGTCAAGAACAATTCACGGGCTCGGGCGCCACCGAGCATCCGGGTGATCAGCCAGACGCCTCCGAGGTCGCCGGAGAGGCCCGCATTCACGAAGGCCGTATTGAAAACTGCTCGGTCGGAGGCAATTCGGAAGTCCGCGGCGGCCGCGAGTGACAATCCTGCTCCGGCGCAGGCGCCGTCGATCGCAGCGATGGTGACCTGCGGTAGGTGATGGAACCGGTGAAGGGTGGCACAGACCTGCCGCAGTCGGGCGGTGTCGGTCACGGTCGAGTCGCCGCGCAAGGTGCGGGAGCCGGCGGGGGCGGCCAGGTCGGCGCCCACACTGAAATCGGTGCCCTGCCCGGACAGAATCACCACGCGTACGTCCGGTGAACACGCCAGGTCACTGATTGCCGAGCCCAGTTCCTCGAACACTGTGAAGGACACCGCGTTACGCCGGTCGGCATTGTCGATTACCACTGTTGCCGTGGCGTTCTCGACTGTCACGTGAACACGACCGGTCATGAAGTCCTCCTCGAGTGGTGGCGCCTCTGATCCAGCGCACTTCACATTGAAGGGGGCCGGAAATGACTACGTCAAAGTCTGAAAACCACCCGAACCGACTGCAATCGCTTATTGGTCTGCTCCCGGCGTTCACGCGCACCGGCACGGTGCTCCGCACGGCGCCGGAACCACCTGGACCGACACCCCCACTGTCACGTGTGCAGCATTCCGGCGACGGAGACCCCGGCCCCCAGGACGGCTGTGAACGCAACGACCGAGGCGGTACGCAGCAGGGTGGGCCAGGTGTCGTCGGCCGAGCACGCCCGTGCGGATCCTTTCGGGAAATGTCGAATGCCGAGGTAGCCGACGACGAGGCTGTTGACCAGGGCTCCGACCGCGAGAAGCGGTGCGTCCAGCCGGTACGCCGCGAACCCGATCGCCGCGGACGCCGCGAGCACGGACAGGCCGGTGCGTTGCCACGCCAGTGCGGTGCGCTGTGGTTGCAGCCCGGGGTCGTACGTCATCGCGAGTCGAGGGTGGAGAAGGCGGCGAACAGTGCCAATCCGGCCGACAGGAAGACGAGCCCTCCCGCCAGCCAGGCGAGGGGGATCGGCGCGGGGAGGGGCTCCTGTAGCCGTAGCGCGCGCTCGTTGCGTCGCCACGACCACAGGGCGACTGCTGCGAGAATCCCGCCGGTGCAACAGGCGATGATCGCGACGAAATGGACGACCAGGGTGGCGGCGGTCACCGTGGCCAATGTGGTCAGGGTGACGCCGCCGGCCACCAGCGCCAGGGCTGTGCGGACCCAGGCCAGCGCGGTGCGTTCGTTGGCCAGCGAGAAACGGACGTCGGGTTCTTCGCCCACGGCGTAGACGGCGATCGGCCGCCGGCGGGGCAGGTCTTCGCTGCTCATGCTTGTTCCCTGTGTGATCGGGCCGGTGTCGATGAGATAATTGATCTGACACCAGATAGTTCTGTAACAGAAGTAGGTTAGCGGATGGACGACAACGGAGCGACTCCTCACCCCACCGGCCCGGGTGGAAGCGCGGACGGGTGGGCATTGACCACGGTCATCACTCAACTGCGGCGGGCTCTGAGGTCGAGTGTCCGGGAGGAGTTCGCCTGGGAGTCGCTGCCGATGGCGCAGGTCGAGTTCCTCCAGCGACTCTCCTCCGAATCAGGTTTGCGGATCGTCGAATTGGCACGGAAGCACCGAATGGCCACCAACACCGTCAGCGCCCTCGTGCAGCAGATGGTCGAGACCGGTCTGGTCGTGCGCACGCCGGATCCCCGGGATCGCCGGGCGGTGCAAGTGGAACTGACCGGCGCCGGCCGCGAACGCCTCGACGCGTGGATGCGGGCGAACGAGCGGCGCATCTCTTCTGCGTTCGAGCGCCTCGATGCGGACCACCGTACTGCGATCGGCGCCGCGTTACCTGCTCTCGCGGCGCTGGCGGAACTCCTCGACACCGAAGAATCGCAGGCACCGAGCGGGCCGTCACCTGAAGGGTCGCGACCGTGACCTGAGGGTATAGGCAAATCCGTACGGTCCGACCGCGTTCTGCCGGTTGATCGGTACCGGGCGAACCGATCTGATGAGGGGCATGCACCTGTGGTTCGAGTCACTACCGGTGGTGCCCCTCAATCAGCCGAGACATTCCCGGAGGTCGTCATGGTGACTACGCAGTCCCGCGAACGCGACATCGGTCAGCGCTCCAAGGGAGCCGTCGATCGGCGCGCCTGGGGCATCGTCCTCTTCCTGTTCCTCTTCTTCACCTTGAACTTCGCCGACAAGGCGGCAGTGGGTCTGGCCAGCAAGCCGATTCGTGACGAGCTCGGTCTCACGGCCGGTCAGTACGGGTTGCTCAGCAGCGCCTTCTTCTGGCTCTTCGCGATCGGCGCGGTCACGCTGTCTGCCGCTCTGCGGAAGATCTCGTACACCTGGGGCGCAGCCCTGTTGATGGTGACGTGGATCGTGAGCATGGCCCCGCTGACGATTCCGACCTCGTTCGGGGTTCTCATCGCCTGCCGAATTGCGTTGGGGTTCTTCGAAGGGCCCGCACATGCACTGTGCCAGTCGATCGTCGCCGATCGATTCGCCCCGGACAAGCGCGCGACGGCCGGCGCCGTCGTCAATGCCGGTTCCTCGGTCGGCCCGCTGATTGCCGCGCCCACGCTGACGTGGGTGATCCTGACGTGGTCGTGGCACGCCGCGTTCGCAGTCCTCGTGGTCAGCGGTGTGGTGTGGCTGATCGGTTGGCTCTGGTATTCGGACCGGTTGCCGTTCCGCAGGCCCGAGTCGGCCATCGGCGACGGTACGAAGGTCGATGACCCGAACGGTGACATCGTGGTGCCCTTCCACCGTTTGCTGATGCTGCGAAGTTTCTGGGGTCTGGTATTGCTGTCGTTCGCCGGGTACCTGATCTCCTCGCTGAAGGTGTCCTGGCTGCCCGCCTACATGAACGAAGGGCTCGGATATTCCGCGAGCACGGTGGGAACGCTGGTGACCATCCCGTACGTCGTCGCCGTCGTCGTTCTGTTGAGCGCGGGCATGCTGTCGGGCCGGCTGCTCCGGGCAGGCCGCTCGTCGCGGGTGGCCCGCGGCTACCTCACGGGCGCGTTCCTGCTGTTCGGCGGCCTGTCGATGATCGTCTTCAGTCAACTCGAGCCCGGACCGGTGCAGTTGGTGTTCGTGGTCTGCGCGTTCGCGGTCAACAGCGTGGCCTTCTCGGTGGCCTTTGCCGGCGCGTCGGACTTTCTTCCCGCGCACCAGCGGGTGGCGTTCTTCGGGTGCATCATCGCCGCGTACAGCGTCGCGGGGATCGTCGCACCCTATGCACTCGGGCTCATCGTCGAACGCGCGGCCAGCGCGGCGGCCGGATATTCGACCGGCTTCATGTTCGTCGGCGCCGTGGTGTGCGTCCTCGGCATCGTCGGTGGCGTGATGTTGAACCCGGAGAGGGCCCGCGCCCAACTCGAGCGCATGACGGCCGAGTACGCGAGCAGGGAAGGGCGATGAGTGTGATGGGTGGACCGCTTTCAGGCATCCGAGTCCTCGACTTCGGCCAGTACATCGCCGGTCCCAGCGCGGCCCAGACCCTCGCGGATCTCGGTGCGGACGTGATCAAGGTCGAGAGCCTGCGCGGCGATCAGGCCCGCGGTATCGGACTGTTCGGCGAAGCGATGGTGCGGGCCTACAACCGGGACAAGCGCAGCATCGGACTCGATCTTGCTCGGCCCGAGGCGAAGTCGATTCTGGATCGGATGCTGGCGCAGGCCGATGTGCTGGTGCAGAACTTCCGGACCGGGTCCGCCGACCGACTCGGTCTCGGCCCCGACGAACTGCGTAGCCGGTACCCGCGTCTGATCTACGCCAACGTGACCGGATTCGGATCCCGTGGGCCGTCCCGGCACCGCCCCGGCCTCGACATCGCCGCCCAAGCGGAGTTCGGGTTGATGCACGCCACGGGCGAGGCCGACGGCGAGCCACAGCGACTCGGGTTGCCTGCCGCGGACGTCACGGCGGCCAATGCGCTCGCGGCCGGGATTCTCGCGGCGCTCTACGAGCGGGAGTCGACCGGCCGGGGCGCACACGTGGAGACGTCGCTGATGGAGGCGGTGCTGTCGATGCAGGCCGCGACCTGGGGCGAGTACACGCTCACCGGTCGTGCGCCCCGGCGCAAGGGAAACGGCCAGGCGCACGCCGCTCCTGCCGCGGATGTCATCCGGGTGACCGATGGAATGATCGTGCTCTCCGCGTATACGGCCGAAAAGTGGTCCGCGCTCTGTCATCTCGTCGGGCGATCCGACATGGTCGAAGACCCGCGGTTCGTCGACAATCCCGCGCGAGTTTCGCACCGGGCCGAGATGTTGGCCGCCCTCGACGAGGCGTTGGGGCGTATGACCCGAGACGAGGCGGTCGCTCTGTTGCAGTCCGCGCACATCGTGTGCGGCGCGATCCGTTCGTTCGACGACCTCGCCGAGGACAAGGACGTCCTGGCCTCCGAGATCCTCGTCGACGTCGCCGGTCCCGGCGGCGCTTCATTCACCAGTCCCGGTCTGGCCTTCACCCTCGACGGCCGTCGTCGCACCGTCTCCACGTCTGCGCCCGAGGTCGGGTGGGACACCGTCTCGGTGCTGCGCGACCTCGACTTCTCGGACGGCGACATCGCGGCGCTGATCGACAGCCGCGTCGTCACGGCACGCCACACCACACTCACCCCGGAAAGGGCTTCCTCATGATCGACCCGGACATCTTCGACTACGACTTCCCGACCTACCTGAAGACGATTGCCGAGTTCACCGAGAACGAACTCGTCCCCGCCGAAAACGAGATGGTCGCGGCCGGCGAGGTCCCCGCTCGCCTCCTGAACCGGATGGCAGCGCTCGGACTCTTCGGCATCTCGATTCCGCGCGCGTACGGCGGTCTCGAGTGGACGATGGAGCAGCAGGTGCAGCTCACGTTCGAGTTCACGCGCGCGTCCTGCGTCTACCGGTCACGCTTCTCGACGGTCATCGGCCTCTGCTCGCAAGCCATCCTCGACCACGGCACCGAGGAGCAGCGCCGACGGATGCTGCCCGCGATGGCGGCGGGCGAACTGGTCACCGCGTTCGCGCTCACCGAGGAGCACGCCGGATCGGACGCCGCGCACCTGAAGACCACGGCCGGGCGCCGCGGCGACGTCTACGTGTTGAACGGGAGCAAGCGGTACATCACGAACGCGGCCTGGGCCGACGTGTTCATCGTCTTCGCTCGCACCGACACGTCGGACCCGGGCGCGGGCGGGGTCTCGGCGCTCATTGTCGATGCCACGTCGCCGGGTGTGCGCACGGCCCTGCCGGAGATCATGAACGGGCACGCCGAAGCGCCGGTGGGGGAGATCTATTTCGACGGCGTCGAGGTGCCCGCGGAGAATCTGCTCGGCGGGGTCGAGGGGCAGGGCCTGACGATGGCGCTGCGCGGCATCAACCATGCGCGCCTGCACGTCGCCGCGACGTGTGTCGGGCAGGCGACCCGCATGCTCGAGGACACGGTGGCACATGTCAACGGCCGCAGTCAGTTCGGTGCTCCTTTGGCCGAACTGGGTGCGGTGCAGGCGACGTTGGGCGAAAGTTTCGCGGAACTCGAGGCGGGACGGGCACTGACCGTCGACAGCGCCCGGTCCTTCGACGCCGGTGAGATTCCCCGGCACCGGATCGCTGCCGCCAAGCTGTACAACTCCGAGATGGCGAGCCGGGTCGCCGACCGCTGCGTGCAGTTGCTCGGCGGTGAGGGCATCGTCGGACCGCACCCGGTCCCACGGATGTGGCGTGACGTGCGGGCCCTGCGCATCTACGAGGGCTCGTCGCCCGTGCACCAGCGAAACCTGGCCAAGGCAATGATCCGTCAGGTGGCGGCCGACGGCACGCTGCCGAACTCGTACCGAGTCTGACTCGAGGACGGAGGCACTCGTACCGGCCGCCCGTCGGGGGAATGATGGGGACATGGACATCCGCCAACTCGAGTATTTTCTCGCCGTCGTCGAGCACGGCGGAGTCAACCGGGCGGCCGGACACCTCCATGTGGCGCAGGCGTCGCTGTCGCAAGGTATTCGTCAGCTCGAACGGGAACTGAAGTTGACCCTGTTTCATCGCACGGGCCGCAACCTCGTCCTCAATCCCGCCGGGCAGCTGCTGGTCGAACCCGCGCGCAAAGTGCTCGACGACCTCCTGGCAGCCCAGGACATCATGCGCGGCGCTCGCGAACTCCACGTGGGGTCGATCACCATCGGAACGATGCCGGAGATGTCGAGCGAGGCGGTGGCCGCGTGGAGCGGATCCTTCACCCGTCTCCACCCCGACATCCGCATCGACCTGTCGGAGTACGCGAGTGCCGCGGACCTGTGCGACGAGGTGCTCACCGGTCAGTGCGAGTTGGGCTTCACGACGTTCCCCGTGCCCACCGACAATCTCGAGACCGTCCAACTCGGTGTCCAGCGGCTGCTCCTGGTGAGGCCGCCGGGAACGGTTCCGGACGTGGAGACGGCACCGTTCGATCTGGCGCGCCTCGAGCAGGTTCCGTTGGTGACGAGCAGTTCGGCGCTGCGGGAGAACGACATCGTTGCCACGATCTTGCGCCGCGAATCGGTGGTTCCCCGGATCAGCGCCCGGGTTCCCGACCGGCACGCGCAGCTGACACTGGTCCTCAACGGTTCGGCCAGCGCCTTCCTGCCCTTGAGGATGGCGACGGCCGCGCACCGGTTGGGTGCCCACGTATCGGAGACACAGCCGGCGATCCGCACCCCCTTCGGCATCGTTCACCGGCCCGGCGCACTGAATCCGGCAGCGAAGAGCTTCGTCATCCAAAGTCATGCAGACCTGGCGCACTGGAACCGGCTGATTGCCGAGCATCAACAAGCCGGCGCCTCGCTGCTCGAGGCGGCGTTGCTCGCCGACGACGAATTGCACGCCCGTCGGACAGGCGATTGACGACTCACCCGGATCGGGGATGTGTGCCCCGGATGTACGGCGTAGCTCGAGCTCGTCGCTGTGGGCGGCGCGGGCCGACCTCACGGATGTAGTACGGAGAATCGATGTCAGTGAATATGGGCGGCATGCCTTCTGCAGATCCGCAGAAAGGCGCGTGCGCTGGGTGAGAGGCGGCCCGCCTGGCTGATCACGACTGCTTGCCGCACGGTGGGCGGATCGAACTGCGCGACGCGGCAACCGAGTTGGGCTGCGATTCGGGCCCGATCCGGTAGGACGATGGCGGCCCCGAGCCCCTGTGCGGCGAGATAGATGAATGTTTCACGGTGTTCGGTTCGCACGGTGACGGCATCATCGATGCGCTGATCGAGCCTGCGCAATTGGCGATAGACCGCGGACTCCTCCCAATAGGGTCCGACGATGAGCCCGCATTCGAGGAGGTTTTCGATCCCGACGGTGGGTGCGTACATCTCGGCTTCAGGGGGGAACACTGCGAAGAAGGTTTGCTCCTCCAGATGCAGGGATACCAGGCCGCCGGAATTGGAGGGGAGTTCGGTGATACCGATGTCCACGCGACCGTCCCGAACCGAGTCCGCGACTGCTCTGATCGAGCGTGTTCGTGGTTGATCCACGGTGACCACGACTCCGGGATGTGCTGTGCGGAACTCGGCGATCAGGCCGGCGAGGGGTTCGACGGCCAGGCTGGGGAGTGCTGCGATGGTCAGTTCACCGGCGAGCACTCCGCGTAGTTCCGCCGCGGCCGCGCGGACGACTGCCACAGAATTCAGCGCCGTTCGGATCACGGGCTCCAAGGTCTCACCCGTATCTGTCAGGCGCAGGGGCCTCGAGTGGCGTTGGTACAGTTCGACGCCCAGGCTCGACTCCAGCCTGCGCAGTGCCTGGGATACCGCGGACGGGCTCATTCCGAGCCGGGTGGCCGCTGCGCCGATGCCGCCACCGTCCAGTACCTCGACGAATACCTCGAAGAGGCGGGTATGGCTGGCGACGTTACCCATGACCGAGCCTTGTCGCGACCCGTTCGGCCATTGCGTCCCGGGCGATCTCGGTGAACGCGCGCACCGATACCCATTCAGTGTCCGGCGGCCGAAGGAGCACCAACGGCTGTGTGACCGGCGGGTCCAAGCGGACAACTCTCAACCCCAATGTGTCTCGCGCGAGGAGTGCCTGCCGGTCGGGAAGTACGGCAGCACCGGCGCCACCCAGTACGAGCGGCAACACGGACTCCTCGTGTTCGGTCTCGACGGCGATCGATCGGGCGACGGTATCTGCGCCGGCGATGGTTTCGAGGGTTTGGCGAATGGAACCACCACGCAGAGATGTGACGAGTCCGCGTTCGAGCAAGCCCTGAACGGAGATCATTCCGACGTCGTCGGTGCCGTCCGTGTCCGGAAGTACCGCCAGGAGCCTCCGGTCGCCCAGCGGCGTGACGGACATTCCCTGGGCAGACGGCGACCCGAGGTCGAGTGCGAGATCCGCTGAGCCATCTCGGATCAGGTCCGCGCTGTCGATGCCCGCCGAGACCGACCGCATCTCGAGCCGGATCTGGGGATGCCGTTGCCGGAACGCACCGAAGAGATAGGTCAGTGGGTCCACGGCGAGGGTGGACGGACACGCCACTCGCAGGCTCCCTGCCTCATTGCGGTTGACCCGCAGCAACATCGAGCGGCTTTGCGTGAGTTGGTGCACGACTTGCCGCGCGGTGTTCAGGAATTCGCGACCTGCCGGGGTCAGCGCGGTGTGCCGGGCGGACCGCCGAAACAATTCCACACCCAGGTCACGCTCCAACGCTGAGATCGATTGCGACAGCCCTGGCTGGGTCACCCCGAGATGGACGGCGGCGCTCGAGATGGACCCGGCGTCGACAGTCGCCAGGAAGTGCTCCAGGTGGCGTTCCTGCATCAGGTAAACATAAGAGTCTCGTATGGAATTTCGCAAGTACAGCCTCTAGAACACGATGCTGCGGTCGGGCCATGCTGTGATCAACGGCTCGTCGACTGGAGGAACTTGTGAATCGTGCTCTGCAAACCACTATCTGTGATCGTTTCCGCGCCGAGGTACCCATCTTCGGATTTGCGCACTCACCGGAGGTCGTGGCCGCGGTCACGGAGGCGGGCGGAATCGGGATCTGGGGTGCCACCCGTAACACCCCGGAGGAGATTACCGACGGTCTCGGCCGGCTGCGGGATCGCCTGGGTGACGCCCCCTTCGGGATCGATCTCGTCCTACCTTCGGGTATGCCTGAGCGGGACGACCGGGCGGCATTGGAAGCGCAGATCCCGAACGAACACACGGCGTTCGTCGAGTCGCTGCGCGCCAAGTACGGCGTTCCTGTCGATGGCCTGCCGGGCACCCGGTCTCGATTCGTGCGCTCCCAGCAGATGGCCGAAAGGCAGCTGAAAGCGGTTCTCGATGCGGAGGTCCCCATCCTGGCCATGGGCGTCGGAAGTCCCGCAGCGGCGGTGCGGGCCGCGAAGGATCGGGGAAAGTGTGTCGTCGCCCTGGTCGGCACTCCCAAGCACGCACGAAGCGCTGTGGAGTCGGGGGCTGAGATCCTGGTCGCACAGGGCTACGACGCCGGTGCGCATACCGGCGAGATCGGGACCTTCAGTCTCGCTCCCCAGATCATCGCCCAGGCGGGCGACGTTCCAGTGGTCGTCGCGGGCGGCGTCGGCTGCGGCTCGCAAGTGGCGGCCGCTCTCGCTCTCGGAGCCGTCGGAGTCTGGCTCGGGACGGCATGGCTGTTCACGAAAGAACATGCGACGCATCCTGTCGTGCTCGACAAACTCATCCGGGCCTCGTCGAGCGACACCACCCGGTTGCGCGCCGACAGTGGGAAAACACTGCGTCAGATCAAGACGGCGTGGAGTGAGGAATGGGAGGCCCCGACTGCACCGAACCCACTGAAGATGCCGTTCCAGGACATCCTCGTCGGAGATTTCCTCGGGGCCGTCGAACGACACGAGATCGAACCGCTGCTCAAGTCCGAGGCCGGTCAGAGTGTCGGATTCTTCGACGAACCGACCACGGTCGCGGACGTGATCGCTCGCCTGACCGAGGAAGCCGATGACGCACTCGACGCCTTGACCCGACGTTCGTCGGTTCGGGTCTGAGAGGGAGGCGCCCGACATGAGCACAGCGGAGACCAAGGCGGTAGCCGTCGACGCCTCGGGGAGCGGATCGGGGTCCGGTGCCCGTCGTGTGGCGCGCACCGCGTGGAGCATCACGTTCATGGTGATGCTGTTCCAGATGATCAATTACGCCGACAAGGCCGTATTGGGCATCGTCGCGCGGCCACTCTCGGAGGATCTCGGCCTCTCGCATGCCGATATCGGATTTCTCGGCAGCGCATTCTTCATCCTGTTCTCGGTGACTGGACTGATCGGCGGCTTCGTCGCCGACCGGGTCAAGATCGTGTGGATGCTGCTGGGGATGGTGGTGCTGTGGTCGGTGCTGCAGGTTCCGATCGTGCTGATGGGCACGTTCGGGGCGTTGCTGGTCTGCCGAATTCTGCTCGGTGCCGCCGAGGGCCCGGCGGCCTCACTCAACAACGTCGCGGTCTTCGGGTGGTTCCCCAAGGACAAGCGAGCGTTGCCTGCCGCGATCGTCACCACTGGTGGATCGCTGGCGAAGGTCATGCTGGCCCCTGCCCTGGCGCTCATCGTCGCGGCATACGGGTGGAAGGCAGCCTTCCTCGGTCTGGGCGCCCTCGGCCTGGTGTGGTCGGTGGTGTGGCTGGCCGTCGGCAAGGACGGGCCGTATTCGGTCAGCCGGGCACGTGAGCGCGCGGTGGCCTCCAGCGAGACCGGGAAGGTCGCGCGGGTTGCATTCTGGCGCATTGCTGTTCGGCCGACCTTCTGGGGCGGTGCTCTCGGCATGCTCGCCATTTACGGTTTCGTGGCGGTGGTCCTGACCTGGTTGCCCTCGTACTTCGAGCAGGGTCTCGGATTCAGCCGTCTGAATTCCGGGTTCCTGTTCGCCCTCCCCAGTATCACCGGAGTCGGCGCACTGCTGCTGTCCTCGATCGTCTCGGACCGGCTGATTCGCCGTGGTTGCTCGGTGCGCCACGCGCGCGGGGGCGTCGCGGTCGTCGCGTTCGTGCTCTGCGGAGCCATGCTTCTGATCCTGCCCCACGTGGCCGGCGGCTGGATTGCGGTGCTGCTCGTGGTCACCGCCTATGGTGTCGGTCTGGCCACCTTCCCGCTGATGCAGATCGTCGTCAGTCACATCTGCCCGGAGCGGCAGGTAGCCTCGACCGTCGGTGTGTTCGTGGCCATCTATCAGGCATCGGGGTTGCTCGCTCCGTGGCTGGCCGGCCGCATCATCGACGCCGCCCCCACCCTCGCCGAGGGGTACGCGACCGCATTCCAGACGGTCGGAATCACCGCGATCGCCGGTGCTGTGCTCATCACACTGACCGTCGACCCCGAGCGGGACCGGGCTCGGATCGCCGTCCTCGACGTACTGACACATGCCGACGGATCCGTCGACGACGAGGTGCTCCTGTCGCATCTCCCGAATCATTCAGCACAGAAATCGCACAACCGAACGAGCTACGAGGCGAAATGAACAGCTACAAGACCGTGAAACAACAACTGTCCGAGGGCATCTTGACCCTGACGTTGAGCCGGCCCGGCAAACTCAACGCGTTCACCGTCGAGATGGCCGACGAGCTGGAATCGGCGTTCGCGAGCGCGAGTGACGACGACCGGGTGCAGGCGATCATCGTCACCGGGGACGGTGATGCGTTCTGCGCCGGAATGGACCTTTCGTCCGACGGCAACGTTTTCGGTCTCGACGAAACACTCGCCCCGACCCTCGACGACATGTACTCACGGCTGCACGACAGTGACATCGAGCGGGGTGTCCGTGACACCGGCGGCCGGGTGACGCTGGCCATCTTCAACTGCAACAAGCCGGTCATCGGTGCAATCAACGGTCCGGCGATCGGTATCGGCGCGACGATGACGCTACCGATGGATGTGAGGCTGGCGTCGGAGCGGGCTCGTTTCGGCTTCGTCTTCGGCAAGATCGGGATCACCCCTGAAGCCGCATCCACGTGGTTCCTGCCGCGGGTGGTGGGTCTGTCCCGGGCCCTCGAACTCGTGTACTCGGCCGATATCATCGACGCACCCGTAGCGAAATCTATTGGTCTGGTGAAGGATAAGTATCCGGCGGAAGAACTGCTGCCCGCGGCGCGGGCACTGGCCCATGCATTCACCGATCGCAGGTCTGCAGTCGCGACCGCACTCACCCGCCAGATGATGTACCGGAACAGCGCACTCCCGCACCCCGTCGAAGCGCACCGAATCGACTCGCTGTCGATGTTCTACACAAGCATCGGCGACGGTCGGGAGGGCGTGCGCGCCTTCCTCGACAAGCGCGAACCGAAGTTCGAATCGCGAATCTCACGCGACATGCCGCCCTTCTACCCCTGGTACTGAGAATTACGCACTTCGGAGCGGGATCCGACCACTTATTCTTCGCGACAGGAACACTATGAAGATCCACTGCGCAGTCCTCGACGGCATCGGCGTGCCGCGGCCGTACATACGGACGAAACCGCTGACAATCTGCGAACTCGACCTCGATCCGCCGGGCGACCACGAGCTACTCGTTCGGATCGACGTGGCGGGTCTCTGCCACTCCGACCTGTCGGTCGTCGACGGCAGCCGCGTTCGGCCCACCCCGATGGTGCTCGGCCACGAGGCCGCCGGAACCGTGGTCGAGGTCGGCGCGGCCGTAACGGACATCCGGCCGGATCAGAAGGTCGTCATGACCTTCCTGCCGCGATGCGCGCAATGCCGTGCCTGCGCCACCGACGGCCGAATCCCGTGCGAGAACGGTAGCGAATCCAACGACAAGGGCACATTGCTCACCGGTGCCGTCAGGCTCTCTCGGGACGGTGCCCCAGTGCTGCACCACCTCGGCGTGTCCGGGTTCGCCACGTATGCGGTCGTCGACCGCCGGTCCGTCGTCCCGGTGGACGACGACGTACCTTCGGACGTGGCGGCGCTGATGGGGTGTGCGGTCCTCACCGGGGGCGGCGCCGTCCTCAATGCCGGCCGGCCTCGTCCCGGAAGTCGTGTCGTGGTCGTCGGACTGGGTGGTGTGGGCATGGCAGCGGTACTGACGGCGCTCAGCGAGGACGGCCTGCACGTCACAGCCGTGGACACCCTGGACGCCAAACGTGAACAGGCACTCACGCTGGGAGCGCACGCGGTCTGTTCGCCGGACGAGGCGATCGACATCGGCCTGCGAGCCGACGTCGTCATCGAAGCGGCCGGTAATCCGCGCGCTTTCGAAACCGCCGTCGCGCTCACCGGCCCCGGAGGTTCTACGGTCACCGTCGGTCTACCGGGCCCATCGGCAACTGCAACGATCAGCCCACTCGGGCTGGTCGCGCAGGGGCGAACCATCACAGGAAGCTACCTCGGCTCCGCGGTTCCCAGCCGCGAAATACCGCAATTCATCCAACGGTGGCGGCAGGGCCGGCTTCCGGTCGAGCGGTTGGTCAGCTCGCGCGTCGAATTGTCGGCCGTCAATTCCGCCCTCGACGCCCTCTCGTCGGGTGAGGGGCTCCGTCACCTGATCAATTTCGAGGAATTCCAGTGACTCGTAGCGCTCGTGTACCGACCGTCCATGAGTACCCATGCCGAGTCGATACCGAGACACGGTGGAGTGACAACGACCAGTACGGGCACCTCAACAATGCCGTTTACTACGAGCTGTTCGATACCGCGATCAACGGGTGGATCGCTGAGCAGATTCTTGCGAATCCGGACCCGGACCCGGCGCAGCGGCCGATGGCGGTCGTCGCGGAATCGGCATGTACGTATTTCCACGAGTTGTCCTTTCCGCTCCGCTTGACGATCGGGTTCGGAGTCTCCCGACTGGGGCGCAGCAGCGTCACCTACGACCTCGTTATCGGCAAGAAGTCCGGCACTTCCCGCGCCGCCGGCGCTGCATCGACTGTCGCCGCCCGCGGCCACTGGGTTCATGTCTACGTGGACCCGAATACTCGGCGCCCGAGCGAGATCCCCGACAACGTGCGACGCGTCCTCGCCTCCGCGCGGATCGAGAAGTCCGACGACGACACCGCGGCGCGCGCAGTCGGCACCACGGCACGGATCGTGCACACCGCTCGAACGACGGTCAACTGATCGGCCGAACCTATTGCTGCCATCGCAAATGGAACCTTCCACCGTGAGCATCCGCACAGGACGATCGGGGGAGCGGATTCCACGAGGGACCGCCGCAGTCCGTAAAGAGGAGAAACGCAGCATGGAGATCCGCCCGGCTCGGCACGCGACCCAGGAAGGGCACCCCCTCCACGGCATCAAGGTGATCGACTTCGGTCAGTACATCGCAGCACCGGCTGCGACAGCGGTGCTCGCCGAATTGGGTGCCGAGGTCGTCAAGGTCGAACCGCTGTACGGCGACCAGGCCCGCCGGATCGGGCCGTTCGGGGACGCGATGATCCGGGCATACAACCGAGGCAAGAGATCGCTCGCCATCGACCTGCGCGACGAACGCGGCCGGAGGCTTGCTCTGCAGTTGACAGCCGATGCAGACGTGGTGGTGCAGAACATGCGCCCCGGTGCGATGGAGCGGCTGGGTCTGGGGCCGGAGGCTGTGCGCGCGGTGAACCCGCGGGCGATCTACGCGTCGGTGACGGGGTTCGGAATGCACGGTCCGTCCCGCAATCGCGCGGGACTCGATATCGCGGCACAGGCGGAAAGCGGGATCATGTCGGTGACCGGCGAAGCGGACGGCGGTCCCCTTCGGGTGGGGCTTCCGGTCGTGGATGCCTCGACGGCAAGCTCGCTCGCTCAGGCCATCCTGGCCGCGCTGTTTCGTCGAGAACGCACCGGGGAAGGCGCCGAGATCGAAATCTCGTTGCTGGAGGTGGCGATTCATCTTCAGGCGGCCAACTGGGAGGAATACCTCGGCACCGGTCGCGAACCGAGGCGGATGGGCAACGGGCAGCCGACGGTGGCGCCCGCGGCCGATGTGATCAGGACGGTCGACGGGCACATCGTGCTGTCCGCGTACACGGATGAGCACTGGGGCACCCTCTGTCGCCTCATCGATCGCACCGATCTGCTCACCGATTCACGCTTCGACTCGAATCCGGCTCGGGTCCGGAACCGTTCGACGCTGCTGCAGATTCTCTCCGACGCACTGTCCACCATGAGCACCGAGAGCTGTGTGAAGTGGCTGTCGGACAACGGCATCGTCGTGGGCGCGGTCCGCGGGTACGCGCAGGTTCTCGAATCCGGCGACGTGCACGCGACTGGCATCTTCCGCACGGACGCGCGCGAGGACGGGGGAGGGAAGGAGTACGTGGGACTGCCGTACAGCATCGGCGGGCTACCGCGTTCGGTCTCGGATCCCGCGCCCGAACTGGGCGAGCATTCCGGTGCCGTGCTGAGGGACGCCGGCGTGGACAGTGCGGAGATCGATGCGCTGATCGACGCCGGGATCGTCGCGCAGCCCGATGCCGTCCGAGAAGCCGCTGTCTGATCGGTGTGTCTGCTGCCCCCCGGGATGTGCCGTGTGACCACCTATAGCCCCATCCGATCGCACTGTTCGTATTCGCGTCTTTGTGCGCGATGCCGCGCGCTGATTGATTTGAGTGTGAATTGAACCGAGGCGCGAAGGAGCCACAAATGCGGGATGCAGTCATCGTCGATGCGGTACGAACTCCGGTCGGCAGACGCAACGGATCCTTGGCAGACATTCATCCGGCGGACCTGTCGGCGCATGTGCTGAAGGCGCTGGCCGAGCGAACCGGTATCGATCCGGCAGTGGTCGACGACGTCGTGTGGGGCTGCGTGGGTCAGGTCGGAGATCAGGCGAACAACATCGGCCGCAGTGGCGTGCTCGCTGCGGGCTGGCCGACGTCCGTGCCGGCGACGACCGTGGATCGGCAGTGCGGTTCGAGCCAGCAGGCGCTGCATTTCGCGGCCGCGGGGGTCATCGCCGGTCAGTACGACGTGGCGGTTGCCGGTGGTGTGGAGTCGATGTCGCGCGTGCCGATGGGATCGAGTCGCCAATCCGGGCAACCGTTCGGGCACACCGTGCTGGACCGATTCGGAGTCGAGACGTTCAATCAGGGCGTCGGGGCGGAGATGATTGCCGAGAAGTGGGCCTTCTCCCGCCGCCAACTCGACGAATTTTCCGTCAGATCCCACGAGAAATCCGCTGCCGCCGTCGATTCGGGCGCGTTGGCTGCTCAGATTGCGTCGCTGCCCGGTGTGCTGGAGACGGACGAGGGAATTCGGCGCGGGACCACGATCGACACGTTGGCCGGCCTGAAGACGTCCTTCAAGGAAGACGGCGTCATTCACGCCGGTAACGCCTCGCAGATCTCCGACGGCTCCGGCGCGCTGCTGGTGACCACGAGTGAGAAGGCCCGTCAACTCGGTCTGACACCGATCGCCCGAATCCACACCGCAGTGATGGCCGGCGACGATCCGGTGATCATGCTGACCGGGCCTATCCCGGCGACCGCGAAGGCGCTCGAGCGATCCGGCCTCTCCATCTCCGACATCGGCGCGTTCGAGGTCAACGAGGCGTTCGCGTCGGTTCCGCTGGCCTGGCTCGTGGAGACGGGAGCCGATCCGGCTCGGGTGAACCCCCTGGGCGGCGCGATCGCCGTCGGCCACCCGCTTGGTGGTTCGGGCGCAGTGCTCATGACGCGGCTCGTGCACCACATGCGGGACAACGGGATTCGATACGGCCTGCAGACAATGTGTGAGGGCGGCGGCATGGCCAACGCCACGATCCTCGAACTGCTCTGAACGACCACTGAACAGAAGGAAATTTCGGCATGAAGCGAACAGTGTTCAACGAGGACCACGAGACCTTCCGCAAGGTCGTCCGTGACTTCCTGGCCCGGGACGTCGAACCTCACTACGAGGCGTGGGCCGAGGCGGGTGTCGTGGACAAGACGGTGTTCCACAAAGCCGGCGAGATCGGCATCACGGGCCTGCAGATCCCCGAAGAGTACGGTGGTGGGGGCATCGAAAGTTTCAAGTTCAACGCGGTTGTCACAGAGGAACTCATTCGCTCCGGTGCGAGCCTCGGTGGGCTGATGCTGCACACGAACGTGCTGCTCCCGTACTTCCTGGAATACGCGACCGAGGAACAGCGCAAGCGGTGGTTCCCGGGAATGGTGTCCGGTCACATCGTCGGGTCCATCGCGATGACCGAGCCTGGCACCGGTTCGGACCTGGCGGGTATGGCGACCACCGCGGTGCGCGACGGCGATCACTACGTCCTCAACGGCGCCAAGACCTTCATCACCGGCGGCATCAACTGTGACCTCGTCGTGGTGGTCGCACGCACCAGCAAGGGTGAGAACCGGCGGGACGGGCTGTCGCTGTTGGTTGTCGAGGACGGTATGCCGGGCTTCGAGCGCGGTCGCAACCTGAAGAAGCTGGGTCTGAAGGCGCAGGACACCGCCGAGTTGTCGTTCACCGACGTCCGGGTGCCGGTGGAGAACCTGCTGGGCGAGGAGGGCAAGGCCTTCGGGTACCTGGGGTTCAACCTCCCGCAGGAGCGCCTCGCCACCGCGGTCAACGCGCAGGCCAGCGCGGAGGCCGCATTGGACATGACCGTCGAGTACGTCAAGGAACGCAAGGCGTTCGGCACCACCATCAGCAGCTTCCAGAACACCAAGTTCGAGCTCGCCTCGTGTGCGATCGAGATCGAGGCAGGACGCACGATGGTGGACCGCGCGCTCGAAGAACTGGATGAGGGCACGCTCACGGCCGCGGACGCAGCGAAGGTCAAGGTGTACACCACGGAATTACAGGCCCGGGTGATCGATCGCTGCCTGCAGCTGCACGGCGGTTACGGCTTCATGATGGAGTATCCGATCGCCAGAATGTACGCGGATGCCCGTGTCACCCGAATTTTCGCCGGCACCACCGAGGTGTGCAAGTCGATCGTCAGCAAGTCACTGGGTCTGTAGGAGGGCTGATGCTGAAGACACGATTCACCGAGCTGTTCGGGGTCACGCATCCCGTCGTGCAGGGCGGAATGCAGTGGGTGGGGCGGGCCGAGCTCGTGGCCGCGGTGGCGAACTCGGGTGCTCTCGGATTCATCACCGCGTTGACCCAGCCGAGCCCGGACGCGCTGGCGGTGGAGATCGCGCGTTGCCGTGAAATGACGGACAAACCGTTCGGCGTCAACCTCACCACCCTGCCGTCGATCAGCCCGCCGCCGTACGCCGAGTATCGCGATGCGATCATCGAGTCGGGTGTGAAGATCGTCGAGACGGCCGGGAACAACCCGGAGCCGCACATGCCGGCCTTCCGTGCGGCAGGCGTGAAGGTGCTGCACAAGTGCACCAGCGTCCGGCACGCGTTGAAAGCGGAGGCGCTGGGCGTCGACGCGCTGAGCATCGACGGATTCGAATGCGCCGGACACCCCGGCGAGGACGACGTTCCGGGACTCATCCTGATACCGGCGGCGGCACGGGCACTGAAGATTCCCTTCATCGCGTCCGGCGGATTCGCGGACGGACGGGGGCTGGCGGCAGCGTTGGCACTGGGCGCCGAGGGGGTCAATATGGGCACGCGGTTCATGTGCACGGCCGAGTCGCCGATCCACGAGACGGTCAAACATCAGATCGTCGACGCGTCCGAACTCGACACCGAGCTGATCTTCCGGCAACTGCGCAATACCTCGCGCGTCGCCAGCAATACGGTCAGCCGCGAAGTGGTCGGCGTGCTCTCCGCGGGCGGAGCGTTCGACGATGTTCGTGACCTGGTCGCCGGTGCGCGTGGCCGGAAGGTGTACGAACTCGGCGATCCCGAGGCCGGCATCTGGTCGGCAGGCATGTCGCAGGGCCTGATTCACGACATCCCCACGGTTGCCGAGCTGGTCGACCGGATTGTCGCGGAGGCCGAGGACCTGATCCAGGGCCGCCTTGCCGGACTGTGTGAGCGGAGTGCCGCCGCCCTCGCCGGCTCCTGACGGACGCAGGACACGTGAAAACGACACCGGGAGGAGCCGCTGAGGCTCCTCCCGGTGTCGTCTGTGATCACTGTGATCGGACGATCGGTTCGGGCTATGTCGCTCGTTAGCGAGCGAGGGCCTCCTGTGCGGCAAGTTCGTTGCGGGCCAGAACTTCCAGGTGCACTTCTTCGGGGCCGTCGGCGATGTGCAGGCCGCGCGCCAGTGCCCACCAACGTGCGAGTGGGCTGTCCGCCGACACGCCCATCGCGCCATGCACGCCGACGGCGCGGTCGAGAACCGTGACGGCGGTCCGCATAGCGAGGACCTTGGCCGCCGAGATCTGGCTCTGGGCGGCGCGGGAACCGAGCGAGTCGACGAGCGCCGCGGTGTGAAGGACGAACAACCGGGTCTGATCGAGCGCGATCCGAGATTCGGCGACCTGCGCGGTGAGTTGCCCCTTCCGGCTCAGGGTTCCACCGAAAGCCAGACGCTCTTCGGCCCTGCGGCAGGTCAGTTCCAACGCCCGCTCGGCGAGGCCGACCATGCGCATGCAGTGCTGCAGCCGTGCGGCGGCGAGGCGCACCTGCCCGACAGCGAAGCCGTGGCCCTCCTCGCCGAGTCTGTTCGCGGCGGGGACCCGGACGCTGTCGAAACTGATCTCGGCGGAATCGTCGTCGTACCCGAAGACCGACATCGCACGGTGAATGGTGACGCCGGGTGCACCGGCCGGGACCGCGACAACGGTGTGCCTACGGTGAGCGGACGCTGTGGGGTCGCTCATCCCGACCACGAAAAGTACGTTGCACCGCGGGTTTGCAGCGCCGCTGATGTACCACTTGTGTCCATCGACGACGTACTCGTCACCGTCTCGGCGAATGGTGGTGGCGATGTTGGACGCGTCGCTACTCGCCACCGCCGGTTCGGTCATGGCGAAGGCGGAACCGGACTTGGCCGCGAGGAGCGGATCGAGGAATCGGGTGCGCTGATCCGCGGTGGCGACAGCGTCGAGCATCACCATGTTCACAGAGTCGGGGGCGCCGCCGTTGATGGACTTCGGCGCGAGGTCGGGGCTCCGTCCGGTGACCTCGGCGATGTAGGCGTAGTCGAGGTAGCCGAGGCCGGACAACCCGGGAACACACAGATTCCACAGCCCGCGCCGCTTGGCCTCGTCGCGCAGCGAATCCAGAACCGCCGGTTCGTGTCCCGCGGGAAGCCCGGCTGCGCGCTGCTTCGTCACCTCGGCTTCGGCCGGGTACACGCATTCGTCCATGAACGACGTCAGTGCCCCGAGTAACTCCCGGGCACGTGGTGACGGAGTGAGATTCACAGATCTCACGGTGTCATCGGAACTTGTCATACTTTCACCTCTCACGTTCGGATCTACCTGCGTCGATTCAAAGGGCCGAGACTCCCGTCTGTCCAAGACGTGCTCCGCACGATGTCCGATAGGCCCCGGATATGGCTCCGGTGTATCAGCGGGGCCTATGAACGACAGTGCTGCTTCGTCTTGGACGACACCAAGAAGGTCCAGCAGGCTATCCATGCCTGTGATCCACAACACAGATCGGTTGGCGTGGGCGGGTTTCGGAATTACTCGACGAGGAGAAGTGCAACGGTGTCGATGATCAGAGTGTCAGGGGTGTCGCATGCGTTCGCGACTCCCGGTAACGGAGTGGTGCACGCGCTCGAGGAGATCGATCTGGATATTGCGGACGGTGAGTTCGTGGCGATCGTGGGTCCCTCCGGGTGCGGGAAGACGACCTTGCTCAATGCCATGGCCGGCCTCGACACACCCCTGGTGGGCGAGGTGACGGTGGCAGGGATGGTGCCGCGGGCCGGTGATCCCGAGGTCGGATACGTGCTGGCCCGCGATTCGCTGCTGCCGTGGCGCACCACGTTGGGTAACGCGGCGCTCGCGCTGGAGCTGCAGGGGGTGCCGGTGGTCGAACGTGAAGAGCGTGCAAGAGAGGCGCTGGGCGTCATGGGGTTGGGCGATTTCGCGGATTCCTATGCGGCGCAACTCTCCCACGGCATGCGTCAGCGAGTGGCACTGGCGCGATCGTTCGCCGCGAATCCGCGGATCTTGTTGATGGACGAGCCATTCTCCGCTCTGGACGCCCAGACTCGGATCAATGTGCACGATGCGTTCCTCGCCGCGTGGGAGCGCAACAGGATGACGGTCGCGCTGATCACCCACGACCTGACGGAGGCGGTGGGCCTGGCCGACCGGGTGGTCATCATGACCAGACGCCCGGGGCGGATCAAGTCGATCCACGAGGTGGACCTGCCCAGGCCGCGTTCGATGATCAATCTGCAGGGCAACGACCGGTTCCACCAGATCTTCGAGACGATCTGGCACGACCTCCGGGAAGAGGTCGTCGAGGACGCATCGTTCCAGGGAAAAGCGAAGGTGGCGTGACATGCCCGTCGAAACACGCAGTACTACCGGAAGTTCGCGGCAGGTCGTGGAGGATTCCGCGTGCAGGGGCGATCGCGAGCCTTCCGTCTCGTCCCGGCTCGACGGCCTGCTCACCCGGACGCGCCGCCGCGCTCACGAGCGAAGGAGCATCGTGTGGCCCTTGCAGGTCGCCGTCCTGATTCTGCTCGTCGCCGTGTGGGAGATCGTGGTCGAGGCCGGTGTGATGCAGGAACTGTATGTGTCGAAGCCGTCGGCCATCGCGGCCGCGTTCCGCGACGGCGTCGTCTCGGGAGCGCTGCTGACCGATCTGAAGGTCACCCTGTACGAGACGGTGGTGGGATTTGCTCTGGCGACGGTCACCGGTATCGCCGTCGGGCTGGTTCTGTCTCAGTTGCCTTTGCTGAACGCCGTTTTCCGTCCGTTCTTCACCGCGTTCAACAACCTTCCCCGGCTTGCCCTGGCACCGCTGTTCGTCCTGTGGTTCGGACTGGGTTCGGCATCGAAGATCGTTCTGGTTGTGTCGCTGTGCTTCTTCATCGTCATGTTCAACACGTACGCCGGGCTACAGAACGCGAACCGGGATCACCTGTTGCTGGCGAAGACACTGGGCGCGCGACGGATGACGCTGTTCCGCAAGTTCGTCCTTCCCTCTGCTGTTCCGACGATCTTCGCCGGGCTGCAGTTGGCGTTGACGTACGCATTCCTCTCCGCGGTCGTCGGCGAGATGTTGTCGGGATCGACGGGGCTGGGAGCGTCGATGCAGTTGGCGTTGACGTCGTACCGGACCGCGGACTTCTTCGCTGCCCTGATTCTGCTGGTCATCGTGGCCACGACCTTCTCGGGGATCATGCGCATCATCGAACGCAAGCAGCTGCACTGGAAGAGCTACGAGATGCAGGGCCTGTGAGTCGATTGCGTGCGTCACGGTCATTCTCAGTCATCGCGGACCAGGTCGGTTCCGCGCCTATGAAGGACACTCATGCCTGTTGAAACACATCCGAGAAGAAGAGCGGCGAAGGGCGTGGTGGCGATTCTCGCGCTGGGGCTCGCCGCGGCGACGGCATGTGGTTCGCCGTCCGCAGGATCCGGCGCGGGTGGTGGCGGCACCACTGTGCGCCTCCAGAATTACGCCGGCGGATCCACCTACCTCGCGTATCTGACGAAACAGCTCGGTTTCTTCGAGCACGAAGGTCTCGATGTCGAGATCGTCGATGTGTCGACGGGCCCGCAGGCCGCGAATGCGCTGCTCTCCGGATCCCTCGACGCTGCATTGCTCAACCCGTTCCTGGTGGAACCGCTTCTGAGTCAGGGGCAGAAACTCGAATTGATCAGCGGGCAGAAGGGACCGTATCCCTCGCTCGTCGGCTCGAAGGAGTTGACCCAGACCGGGTGGCCGCGATCGCTGGAACAACTGAAGGGCAAGAGTATCGGCGTTCTTGCGCTGGGGGGCGCTGATCAGACCATGTGCGAGATTGCGCTGCGCGGTGCCGGTGTCGACAAGCGAGATGTCACGTTTGTGGCGACCGGGTCCGGCCAGGGGACCGGTGCCGCCTTGTCCACCGGGAACGTCGATGCGGGCTGCGTGAGTGACGTCCCCACGGCGTCGCTGTCCGCGGAGGGTTTCCCGGTGTTGTTCGACTTCGTGAACCCGAAGGATCCGGTGGAGGAGTACCCGGAGGAAGTGCGTGCCGTAACGGGCGACTTCTCGTACCTGCAGTACTGGTCCCGCAGCGAGTGGGCGCAGAAGAATCCACAGAAGGTGGACGGTCTGCGCCGGGCGTTCGCGAAAACGGTCGCCTGGATGCGCGATCCCGCTCACGGTGACGAACTGGTCTCCATCATGTCGGCGTCGCCGTATCACGTGGAGACGCTCGCAGACAGCACGTTCGCCGACTTCGTGAAGCGTTCGGTCACGCTGTACCACGTCAGGTTCTCCGACGACAGCGCCCGGACGTGGATGCACATCATGGGCGACATCCGCGACACACCGATGCCCCCGACGAGCGAGTGGGTCGACGAATCGACACCCACCACACAGGCGGAGGTCGACGAGTTGCTGACGGCAGCGCCGGGAAACTGACGCCCTCTGTGCCCTCTCCGGCACCGGTGGTTCACCGGTGCCGGAGAGGGCAGCCGGATCATGAGGCAGTCCCTATCGGAGCGCACGGAAACTCGTCTTGGACGTCGGCCCCGAAATGCGGTTTTCTCTTTTCGAGAATCCACAGACAAGGAGTGACATCATGCGTGTTTTCGACGGCAACGACGACATTCTGGGGGCCGTGGGGGAGACCCTCGGCACCAGCGACTGGACAACGATCACCCAGGAGCAGGTCGACACGTTCGCCGATGCCACCGGCGATCATCAGTGGATTCACGTCGACGTGGATCGCGCGACGAGGGAGAGCCCGTTCGGCGGTCCGGTCGCGCACGGCTACCTGACCTTGTCGCTCGTGCCGATGTTCGGACAGCAGATCTATCGCGTCGCGAATGCGAAGATGGGCGTCAACTACGGTTCCAACAAGGTCCGGTTTCCGAGCCCGGTGCCGGTGGGTTCCAAGGTCCGCTCGACGGCGGTGCTCACGGAGGCGACGGCCGTCTCGGCCGACGTGGTGCAGATGGTGGTGACGCACACGGTCGAGGTCGACGGCGTGAGCAAGCCCGCCCTGGTGGCCGAGAGCGTGAGCAGAGTCTATTTCTGATGAGCATCCTTGCTTCTCTCGTGTGTCGGGGGCGCGGGTGAGCAACTGCAGCCTCGGGATCGTGACGACACCTGCCATTGCGTTTACCTAAGGAACGCATCGTGACTACGTCGTGGTCCCGGCCGAGTAGCGAGGCGATGATCGAACACGACCGCAGGCCCTGGGCCGACGGCACCGTACTTACCGATCCTGAGAGGAATTCGATGAGCGCATCATCCCCATTGGAGGGCACCGTGAGCCTGGTGACGGGCGGCGGACGCGGGATCGGCCGGGCGAGCGCGCTCGCACTCGCCCGTGCGGGTGCCGCGGTTGCCGTGGCCGCCCGCAGCCTCGATCAGGTCGAGGGCGTGGCCGAGGAGATCAGGGCCGAGGGAGGCCGGGCACTGGCATTGCAGGTGGACGTGACGGTCGCAGACCAGGTGCATGCGATGGTCAAGCAGACGGTGGCAGAGTTCGGTGGCCTCCACGTGATGCTGTGCAACGCGGGCGGGGGGCTCACCTCCGGGCGCCTGATCGACAGCGACGCGGACGAGTGGACGCACACCATCACCCTCAACCTCGACAGCGTGTTCCACTGCGCGCAGGCCGCGCTCCCGGTGATGTCCGAGCAGCGCAGCGGCAAGATCCTCGTGATGGGGTCCGGCACCGGACATACGCCGACGCCCGGCTCGTCCGCATACGCCGCGGCGAAAGCCGGTGTATCGCAGCTCGTCCGGGTGCTGTCGCAGGAAGTCTGGCGGGACGGAATCGACGTCAACGAGATTGTGCCCGGTCCGGTAGCCACCGAGCTGACGAAGGACAACTTCTCGCTGGGCGAGGCGCCCGCGCTGTCGAAGATGGAACGCGTGAAGGCACCGGAAGAGGTGGCCGAGCTGGTGGTGTGGCTGGCCACCCGACCGCCTTCCGGTCCCACCGGTCAGGTCTTCAGCCTCGCGAGGAGGGCGCTGTGAGTCACCTCGATGCAGACGTCGTCCTCATCCGGCGCCACCAGAGTGGGCGCATGGACATCGAATTGAACCGTCCGGGACGAAAGAATGCCCTGACGATCCCGATGGTGACACAGCTCGCGAGCGCCCTCGGCGACGCACAGGACGACGACACCGTCACGGCGGTGCTGCTGTACGGTGCAGGCGGATGCTTCAGCTCCGGATTGGATCTCGCCGAGGTCCGCCCGGGCGAGCCTGCGATCTCCGCGGCGATCGCCGAGCTGCACGCGCGCCTGGCCGCACTCGAGAAGCCCCTGGTCGGGGCGCTGGAGCGGGCCGCGGTCAACGGCGCGGCGGCGATCGCGCTGGCCTGCGACGTGCTGGTAGTGGGGGAGAGGTCATTCCTCCTGGTAGGCGAGGCGGAGATCGGTGTCGCGGCTCCGAACAACCTGCGATGGCTACTCGCGAAGTACGACGTGAACCAGGCCCTGCAGCTGACGTTGGCGTGTGACCGTCAGTACGGCCCCGATCTGTTGCGCCGTGGATTCGCGTACGCGGTGGTGCCGGACGAGCAGGTTCTCGGCAGGGCGACGGAACTCGCCGAGAAGATGGCGGCCTTCCCCGACGGCGGTGGAATCGCCATGAAGAAGGCGATTCTGGCACACGACACCCTGCACGTCTGAGTCCGAGCGGGCGAGAACACGATGACAGCAGACAACGCAACGGACGGACTGCAATGCGGAGAAGGGATCGACCTCTTTGGCGTCCGCCGGTGGCTCCGCGAACACATCGGAGGATTCGACGGGCCAGGCGGTGAACTGTCGGCGTCGCTGATCGCGGGTGGGCGGTCGAACCTCACCTACCTGCTCTCGAGGGCCGACGGGCGCCGACTGGTGTTGCGCCGCCCTCCTCTCGGGCACGTCCTGGCGACCGCCCACGATGTCGCCCGCGAACACCGGATCCTGTCTGCGCTGCAGGGGACGCAGGTTCCGGTTCCCGAACTCGTCGGGTCGTGTGACGACCCGACGGTCATCGGGGCCCCGTTCTACGTGATGGGGCACGTCGACGGGCAGGTCGTGCGCCGAACCGCCGACGTCCACGCGTTGCTCGACGAGAACGGGTGCAGGTCGGTGGGACTGGAGCTTGCAGGCACCCTGGCGCGGATCCACGAGGTGGATCCCGACGGCGTCGGACTGGGGAGTCTGGGCCGCCGCGACGACTACCTGGAGCGGCAGCTGACCCGGTGGATGAAGCAGTACATCGATACCCAGACCGATCCGGTTCCGGACGTCGACAGGGCGCACCAGAGGCTGGTCGCGCTGCGTCCGCCGCAGCGGCGCACGACCATCGTCCACGGCGACTACCGCATCGACAATGTCATCGTGTCCCGGTCCGGTGAAGTCCGTGCAGTCCTCGACTGGGAACTGTGTACGTTGGGCGACCCGCTGGCCGATCTGGGCCAGATGATGCTTCGCACGTCCTACACGGGGAAGATCGAGGACGGCGTTCCGCAACCGCCGCTGTCGGACGTTCCGGGCTTTGCCTCGGCGGAGGACATTCTGTCGGCGTACTCGAGCGCGAGCGGCGCCGACGTTTCCGATGTCTCCTATTACATCGCGTTCGCGGCGTGGAAGACGGCGTGCATCCAGCAGGGCGTCTACGTCCGTCAACGGGCCGGCGTGATGCTCGGCGGCAGCCGGGATGCGGGCGCGGTGCGTGACGGGGTCCGCAGGCGGGCCTCCGATGCGCTGCACATTCTCGCCGGCATGCAGTGATTCCTCTCCGATCCACCACAGCCGGCCCGCGTGCCGCACGACACGAAAGGTGCACATGACCATTCGAACCGAGACCGTCCACGAGGGCGTCCGCCTGTTGACGATGGACCGCCCGCATCGCCGCAACGCTCTCGATGCCGCCGATTACCAGGCTCTCGCGACAGCAATCGACGCCGCCGACGACGATCCCGACGTGCGCGTATCGGTTGTCACCGGCGCCGGTGGTGTTTTCACCAGTGGGAACGACATCGAGAACTTCCAGGACCGGACCGAGGGCGTCGGAGCCGGGATGGTGCTACTTCGCGCACTGGTATGTGCGCGGAAGCCGATCATCGCGGCGGTCGAGGGGTTCGCGATCGGCATCGGGACGACGATGCTGCTGCACTGCGACTTCGCCTTCGCCGGCCGGGCCACCCGATTCCGGGTCCCGTTCGTTCCGTTGGGACTGTGCCCCGAGGGTGGGTCGAGCTACCTGCTTCCGCAGGTGGCGGGACTGAAACGGGCCACCGAGTTGCTGATGCTGGGCGATGAGTTCGACGCCGATTGCGCGGCGGAGGCCGGGCTGATCAACCGTGTCGTTCCGGACGGCGATGCCCTCGAGGTCGCGCTCGAGCGGGCGGCCCGACTCGCCGCGGCGCCCGCCGAGTCGGTGGAACTGACGAAGATGCTGCTGCGTCGTCCGCTCCGTGATGCGGTGCTCGGGACCCTGGACGTCGAAGCCGTACACTTCGGTAGGAGAAGGCAATCCGAGGAAGCGCAAGCGGCTTTCGCCGGATTCATGCGAAGGTGAGTGCCGCCGGGGATGGTCGGCGTCGATGAAAGGTGGCCCGCGCGTGAACGGTGCACAGTCCGTGATCCGCACCCTCGTCGATTCGGGGGTCGAGGTGTGTTTCGGCAACCCGGGGACATCCGAGATGCATTTCGTGGCCGCACTCGATTCGGTTCCCGCGATGCGTGGTGTCCTCGGGTTGTTCGAAGGTGCCGTGACCGGTGCCGCGGACGGTTATGCACGGATCGCGGGTAAGCCCGCGGCGACACTGTTGCACCTCGGGCCGGGAATGGCCAACGGGCTGGCGAATCTGCACAACGCACGGCGCGCACACACGCCCGTCGTGAACGTCGTCGGCGACCATGCCACGTACCATCATCGGCTCGACGCTCCCCTCGAATCCGACATCGATGCACTTGCAGGCTGGCTCGAAGGCTGGTCGCGCCGGGCGGTCGATGCCGAATCAGTAGGCAAGGATGCGGCAGATGCCGTTGCTGCGGCGATGGATTCGCCGGGGCGTTGTGCGACGCTGATCCTGCCCGCCGACGTGTCCTGGGGCGAGGGTGGTGTATCCGCCCCGCCGGTGACGCCCTCTGCGCGTCGGCCCGTCGCGTCCGGGACGGTGCGCGCGATTGCGGCGGACGTGGTCGCGGACGGGCGCACCACAATTCTGCTCGGTGGCGAGGCATGCCGCGAGCGCGGGCTGCGGGCCGCCGCCAGGATCGCGGAGGCAACGGGTGCACAGGTCTTGGTCGAGACCTTCCCGGCCCGACTCGAGCGAGGGGCCGGACTGCCGGCGTTCGACAGGCTGGGATATCTGGCCGAACAGGCCACCCGGCAACTCCACGGCGCGGCCCGCCTGATTCTGGCGGGCGCCGTCTCCCCGGTCTCGTTCTTCGCATATCCGGGGAGACCCGGCGATCTGGTGCCCGAGGGGGTAACCGTGACGACGCTGGCCGAAGCGGGCGACGACGTGACGGGCGCGCTCGAGGCGGTTGCCGAAGCGGTTGCGCCGGGAGTGGAGCCGACAGTCCGGGCGCCGCTTCGTCCGCCTCTGCCGAGTGGTCCACTGACCGTCCGGAACTGGGCCGACGTGATCGGCGCGTTGCTCCCGGACAACGCGATCATCTCGGATGAATCGAACACGTCCGGCGGTGGTCTCGCGGCGGCACTGTCCGGTGCACCACGCCACGACGTGCTGATGCTGACGGGAGGCGCGATCGGGCAGGGAATCCCGGTGGCCACCGGTGCCGCTGTCGCGGCGCCGCACCGTCCGGTCGTCAACTTGCAGGCCGACGGCAGTGCGATGTACACGATCAGCGCTCTGTGGACGCAGGCACGCGAGCAACTCGACGTCACCACGGTCCTGCTGAACAATCGCGCGTACGCCATCCTGCGGATGGAGCTGGAACGTGTCGGAGCGGAAGGCGCAGGTGCTGCTGCGAATTCGATGCTCGATCTGTCGGCTCCGAACATGGACTACGTCAAGATCGCCGAAGGACTCGGCGTCCAGGCCTCGCGTGCCTCCACCGCGGAGGAATTGGCGGAGCAATTCGCGGCTGCGCTCGCCGAGCCCGGCCCGCATCTCATCGAGGCCGTGATTCCACCGCTGCTCTGATCGGTTCTGCGGAGTGCAGCAAAGGCCGGCGACCGAATACTGAACGGACCGAATACCGAACGGCGACAAGCCGTCGTGCTGGCCACGCACCACGCCAGATACCGAAAAGCTTTCGGCTCAACACTGATCGAGGCGCCGCTCATGCGCAACGCGCTCGTGGACCTGGCCGTGGAGTCCGAGGCGGCTGTCGCCAGCGGATGGCGCTGGTATTGCAGGGTTCGTTGTTGGTGCGGCACGCCGAACCGCCAGTGGCGGACGCATTCTCCGATTCGCGACTGAGTGGCGATTGGGGAATCGCCCTCGGCACCTTACCCTCCCGTGTCGATACCAAGCAGATTCTCGCGCGGGTCCCGGCTGCGCTGGGGTAGCGCGTGCCATGCGCCGTAGGTTGTTCTCCGGCGCTGCCCGAATTCGCATCCGTTGAGTCGGGTGGATCTGCGCCCTCGACCGCGGCCGTAGCCGGCAAGGCACGTGAACGGGCATTGGCACCAACAGCAGGAGGGGGCGCACCCAATTGGTATGGTCTCCGCGCCGGAAAGGCATCCGCGCGGAGACCATACTTCTACTGTGGGGCTCACGCCTGCGCGGCGGTGCGAAATTTCGGCTGCGCGACCGATCCGTCGGTGCGCCGGGCGCCGGGCACCCCGCGAAACTTGTACGGCTGGGGCTCGTGGCCCACCTGGATCAGCCACGCTTCGCCGGTGTTTCCGGCCTCGACGCAGCTGGTCACGGCGGACGCCACATCGTCGGCGGTGAGCATGGGATACCCGGACTCGCGGAGTTCTCCGGCTACCAGCGGGGTGTCCACGAAGCTCGGGCACACGGCGTTGATCGTGACGTTGTCTTCCGCCAGCTGGGCGGCTATCGAACGCACGTACCCGATGACCGCCGCCTTGGCGAGCGCATAGTACGGGTCGCGTGAAGTGGCGAGACCGGCCATCGACGCGGTGACCACGACGGCACCGCCACCGGACCGAGCGAGAGCCGGAGCGGCGGCGATGACGCCGTACACCACGCCGTGCACGTTGACGTCGACGACTTGGTGGTATTTCGACATCGGCACCTCGGATGCTGTGCCCCAGCCTGCCGTGATCCCGGCATTGAGGTGAACGAGGTCGAGTCGGCCGTGTACGCGTTCGATCGTGTCGATCGCGACGCGATATGCCTCGAGGTCGGTGACGTCGAGGCGGAGAAACGAACAGCCGAGTGACTCCGCGATCCGAGGTCCCGCGGCCGAGTCGAGGTCGGCGAGCACCACCTCGTAACCCTGCGAGCGCAGCCTGCGCCCGACTGCCTGCCCTACGCCACCGACACCCCCGGTAACCAGTGCGACCGGATTTGCTGAGGTCATGCCGTCTTCTCCGCCCGATACTTGGCGAACTCGTGCCGCGCGACCACCTGCCGGTGGACCTCGTCGGGGCCGTCTGCGATGCGGATGCCCCGGGCGTGGGCGTACAGGTCGGCGAGCGGCGTGGCGTCGGAAACTCCAGCGGAACCGTGGATCTGAATGGCGCGGTCGATCACCTGGCAGGCCATGTTCGCGGTTGCCACCTTGATCGCCGAGATCTGGTGCCGGGCCTTCTGTGCACCGACGGTGTCGATGAGGAACGCGGTCTGCAGTACCAGCAACCGGTTGGAATCGATGTCGATGCGCGAGTTCGCGATGTCGGCGCGGACGGTGCCCTGCTCGGCGATCGGCTTACCGAATGCGACGCGGGACTGCGCGCGACGGCAGGCCAGTTCCAGTGCACGCTCTGCGGAACCGATCAGGCGCATGCAATGGTGGATTCGGCCGGGTCCCAGCCGGGCCTGGGACAGCGCGAAACCGCTGCCCTCCTCCGAGAGGAGGTTGGTGGCGGGAACACGCACGTTCTCGAGGATGATCTCGCAGTGGCCGTGCTGATCCTGGAATCCGAACACGGGAAGCGGGCGAACGACAGTGACACCGGGAGTGTCGATGGGGACGAGAATCATCGACTGCTGGCGGTGCCGGTCGGCTCCGGGATCTGTCTTGCCCATGAGGAGCAGTACCTTGCACTCGGGCGAGGCGGCACCAGAGATGAACCACTTGTGGCCGTTGATGACGTACTCGTCACCGTCCCGTTCGATCCGGGTCTCGATATTGGTCGCGTCGGACGACGCGACGTTGCGTTCGGTCATGGCGAAGGCGGAGCGGATCTCGCCGTCGAGCAGGGGCTGAAGCCACTGGGCCTTCTGATCGTCGGTGCCGAACATGTGCAGCAGTTCCATGTTTCCGGTATCGGGTGCGGCGCAATTGAACACCAGCGGGGCAAATCGGAGGGACCGTCCCATCGACTCGCACATATGCGCGTACTCGACGTTGGTGAAACCCGAGACCGCGGGCAGCCACAGGTTCCACAGGTCGCGTTTCTTGGCCTCGATCTTCAATTCTTCGACGATTGCGGGCACGTCGTGGTTGTCGTAGCCGAGTTCGGCGCGTTGCCGGTGGTAGACCTCTTCGCTGGGGAAGACGAACTCCTCCATGAAGGCGTCCACCTGCTCGAGAGTGTCTTGTGCGCGGGGCGAAAGGGTCAGGTCCACTGCACTTCCTTGTCTTGTCAGGATGCTTGACGGATGAGTCGAACGATCGTCGCGCGAGAAGACGAGGTCAAAGACACGTTGCCTTACAGACCGGATAGGTTCCGATAATCACCGCAGGTTACAGCCACGCAGGGCGCCTATAGTCACCGCCTATTCCAACCTACGACAAGGTGTCTTGGACAGTACTCGGCCGATTCCCCTTGAATTGGTGCACTATCTCACCACTTCCGTCGTCAGAGGAGCACAGATGCGAGCATGGCAGATCACCCGGCTGGGGCAACCCGAGGATGCCCTCGAACTCGTCGAGTCGCCGGACAGGGCACCGGCGGCCGGCGAGGTCGCGGTTCGGGTCCGTGCTGCGGCTTTGGGGTTTCCCGACCTACTGCTGTGCCGCGGCGAGTACCACGACAAGCCGGATTTGCCCTTCACCATCGGCGGTGAAGCGGCGGGCGTCGTCGTCGAGGTCGGCCCGGATGTGGACGGTATCGACGTGGGTGACCGGGTGATCGTCACGGCCGGGGAGACTGTCGGCGGCACACTCGCCTCCCGGCTCGTGGTTCCGGCGGATCGGATTCTTCCGGCGCCGGTGGGGATGCCGCTCGAGCAGGCTGCGGCATTCTTCGTCGCCTATCAGACGTCGTACATGGCACTGTTCCGTCGAGGGAACCTGCGTAGCGGCGAGACCTTGCTGGTCCACGGTGCATCGGGTGGGATCGGCAGCGCCGCAGTGCAGTTGGGCAAGGCCGTGGGAGCGCGGGTGATCGCCGTGGCCGGCGGTCCCGTGAAGGCCGAGGTATGCCGTCGGCTCGGCGCGGACGAGGTCATCGACCACCGGGAAGAAGATTTCGTCGCGGTCGTGAAGGAACTGACCGGCGGCCGCGGCGCCGACGTGATCTACGACTCGGTGGGTGGAGATGTCTTCGACCGCTCCCGCCGGTGCATCGCGGTCGAGGGCCGCCTTCTCGTGGTCGGCTTCGCGGGCGGAACCATTCCGCAGTTCTCGGTCAATCACGCTTTGTTGAAGAACTATTCGGTGGTCGGCTTCCGTACACGCCCGTTCCGGGACGATCCGGTGTACGTCCGCGAGGTGCATGACGCCCTGTGCGACTTCCACTCGCGTGGACTGGTGTCTCCCCTGGTGGACACGGTCGACTTCGACGCTGTTCCGAAAGCGGTGGGCGAACTCGGTGAGCGAACGGTGGTCGGGCGCTTGGTCGTACAGGTTCCCGAGGTCGACTGATGCTGCGCTACAACGGACACCGCAAGGGAGAGACGACATGGGCTTGACGACGACGGTGGAGCATCGTGCGCTCCGCGAGGCGGTCCGGGAGTTCCTCGCCGCGACCAGTGAACCCGCCGAGGTACTGGCGGTCCAGGAGACCGAACTCGGGTACCGGACCGAGATGTGGGCGACGATGGCCGAGCAGCTCGAACTGCAGGGGTTGCTCGTGGACGAGAGGCACGGCGGTTCGGGTGCGGGCATCGGCGATCTCGTCGTGGTGGCGGAGGAGTTCGGACGCGTCGCGGCGTGCAGTCCCTTCTTCTCCAGCTCCGTTCTGACCACGCTGGCGATTGTGGACTGTGCCCAGGAGCAGTGGCGCAGTGAGCTTCTGCCCGGTCTCGCCGCGGGCACTCGCATCGGGTGCCTTGCATTCGCAGACGCCGACGGGTGGTGGACCGAGGGGGCGGAGCCTGTGCGCGCACACCGGGAAGGCGCCGGCTGGCGCCTGGACGGTCGAGCCCACCACGTGCTCTTCGGTCACTGCGCCGACACCGTTGTGGTGGCGGCCCGCACCGACGACGGGATCGGGCTGTTTCTGGTGGATTCGGCAGGCCGGGGTGTTCGGCAGGCGCGGCAGCCGGCGCTGGATCTGACGCGCCCGCTCACGACCATCACTTTCGACGGCGCCGAGGCGCACAGGATCAGTGGCGACACCGATGTATCCGAGGCACTGGCCGGGGCACTCGACAGGTCGCTGGTCGTGCAGGCCGCCGAGAGGGTGGGCGGGGCTCGCCGGTGTGTCCAGCTGACCACCGACTATGCGAAGACGCGCAGCCAGTTCGGTCGCCCGATCGGCGCGAATCAGGCGGTCAAGCACGGGTTGGCGGACTTGGTCCGCGCGCTCGAGCCGATCGCCGCTGCGGTCGATGTCGCCGCGCATGCCGCCGATACCCGGGCCCCGGAATTGCCGGCACTCGTGAGCCTGCTGTCCGTTGCCGGCGGTGAGCGGTACCTGGAGATCGCCGCAGAATCCATTCAACTGCACGGTGCGATCGGCTTCACCTGGGAACACGAGGCGCACCTGCATCTCAAGCGGGCGAAGACGGATCAGCTGATGTTCGGGTCCTCGACCTGGCACCGCGAGCGTCTGCTCGAAGGAGTTCTCGCCACGGCCGGCACCGCGGCCGAGACGCCGGTGCGCACCGACGAGCCCGCACCACTCGCGGAACTGCGGGCCGAGGTCCGGGCCTGGATTGCCGACCACCGCGCCGAGGGGATGCCTCTCGAGTATGCGCAGGAACCGTTCGGCCACGAAGAGTCCGATGTCGAGAAGCGCTGGATCGACCTGCTGCGCGAGGGCCGGTGGCTGTGCCTGTCGTGGCCGGAGGAGCACGGTGGCCGGGGGCTGGGGCCGATCGAGAACCTGGTCGTGGAGGAGGAGTTCGCCCACGCGCGCCTCCTACGCCCGCAGCTGGGGATGGGGGAGATCCTGCTTGCGCCCGCGCTGCTGGCCCACGGGACCGAGGAGCAGAAGCGCCGGTTCCTGCCGCGCATTCTGTCCGGCGAGGACACCTGGTGCCAGGGGTTCTCCGAACCGGAGAGCGGATCCGACCTCGCCTCGCTGCGCACCTGCGGAACCGTGGTGGGCGACGAGCTGCGGATCACCGGCGAGAAGATCTGGACCAGTCACGGTGACCAGGCGAACATGATGTTCCTGCTGTGCCGCACGGATCGGGAAGCACCGAGGCACCGGGGCATCTCCTATGTACTCGTTCCGATGACGGACAACGGCATCGACGTGGATCCCATCCGGCGGCCGTCGGGTGACAGCGGGTTCGCGCAGGAACGGATCGCCGACGCCCGCGCTCCACTGAGCAACGTGGTGGGCGGCCTGGGCAACGGGTGGAAGGTCGCGATGACCACACTCGGCGCCGAACGGGCGGGCCAGGCGGCGACACAGTACGTCGGTTATCGCCACGAACTGGGTGTGCTGATGGAGCGGCTGGAGAAGGGTGGTCGGTTGGGCGATGCGATCGTCCGTCAGCGTCTCGCGGAACTCGCGATCGAGGTCGAACTCATGCGCGTCGTCGGGTCCGTGATCGGTGCCCGACTCGCGGTGGGGCAACCGGTGGACGAATTGCTGGCGATCGACAAGGTCAACTGGTCGGAATATCACTGCGTCTTCGGTTCGTCGGCCCTCGAGCTCCTCGGAGCGTCCGCGCTGATTCGTCCCGAGGGGGACGGCTACCCGCTCGATGCGTTGCAGCGCGTGTTTCTCGAGAGCCGTGGACGCCGGATCGCCCGTGGGTCGAATCAGATTCAACGCAATATCATCGGCGAGCGTGTGTTGGGGTTGCCGCGGTAGCCGATCACCCCTTCACACGGGACTGCTGTCCGGCGTTGTCATCGGCGTCGAACCTGTTGTGGTCCTGCCGCTGGTGCGGGAAATCGAACCCGCGCGTGCTGCCTCCCACAATCTCGAACCTGTAAGGAGAACTGACACATGGACTTCTCATTGAGCATCGAAGAGCGCGATGTTCAGATGTGGGTGCGGACCTTCGTCGACCGTGAAATCCGGCCACTCGAAGAGGAAGCGCTGCGCAACGAATGGGCCGGCCGAACCGGAGTGGAACCGGAGACGATCCGGGCGCTGCAACTGAAGGCGCGCGAAGCAGGCTTCTGGGGGGGTGCAGACGCCGGAGGAGCTCGGCGGTATGGGTCTGAGTGCTGCCCATCGAACGCTGGTACCGCGAACTCCGGCTGGCCCGTATCTACGACGGCACCGACGAGATCCAGCGCAAGACCATTGCACGAAACCTGCTCGAGGGCAACGTGGTGATGGGCGAGTTCGGCTGATAACGGTCTGCCGTCTCGTGACCTTCCCCGTGAGTGGCTGACGAGTCTCTGGGCTCGTTCCCCGTTCACAGGGTGAAACTCGACAAGGAGTGTGTGGACGCGAATGCATGGTTCGACGTGGCAGGCAAGACCGTCGTGGTAACCGGAGGTTCGCGCGGTATCGGCCGGATGATCGCAGGGGCGAGCAAGGCCGCCGTGCACATGCTCACCCGCAAGCTGGCCGCGACGCTGGCACCCGACCAGATCACCGTCAACGCCATCGCGCCGGGCCGGTTCCCCAGCAGGATGACCGCCCACGCGCTCGATGACCCAGAGCGCCCCCGCGCCGGGGCTTATCTGATCGGAGCTGTGATTCCCGTCGACGGTGGAGTCAGCGGCGCCAGATGACCGCTCCAAAGCGGGTCCGGCCTGCGGCACGGCGGGCACAATCGACAGTATCGATCGAGAGCAGGTGCGAGGCGATGAGCTGGTACGACGACAGGCCGTGGTTGGCGCAGTACGACGACGTCGCGCGGGCCGCGGAGTCGGTAGCCTCGCGTACCGCCACCCAGATGCTCGCGGAGGCGGTGGCGGCGTCGCCGGACGGTGCGGCGGTGACCTATCTCGGGTCGACGCTGACGTACCAGGATGTCGACGAACTCAGTGACGGTGTCGCCGGCTACCTCCGCGAGCAGGGGTTCCGTCCCGGCGACCGGCTGGGCCTGTACCTGCAGAACGTCCCGCAGTTCGTGCTCGCCCTGTTCGGGGCGTGGAAAGCCGGCGGAGTCGTGGTCCCGCTCAACCCGATGTATCGGGACGAACTCGCCCACATCTTCGCCGATGCGGAGGTGACCGCGCTGATCTGCGGAGAGCGCGAGTGGGCGGACCGCGTTGCGTCACGCGCCGAGGAGGCGGGCGTTCGGATAGTCCTCACCGCGAGCGAACTCGATCTGCAGACGACGGACGACCCGCGTCTGTTCCCGGCCCGCGAGCGCACCCGCAGCCCTGGTATCGAGGATGTGCTGGAGGTAGCGCGGTCGCGGGCGGGGAGCGCAGTCGCGGACCCGGGACTACACCCCGACAGCGTTGCGCTCGTCTCGTACACCTCCGGGACGAGCGGACGTTCCAAGGGGGCCACCAACACGCACCGGAACCTGTGTGCCAACAGTTCCAACCTGCGGCTGCTTTCCCGTGTCCCCTCCGGTTCGCCGATCTTCGCGTTGGCTCCGCTGTTCCACATCACCGGCATGGTCGGTCAGTTGCTCAATGCGGTCGATCTGGCGAGCCCGCTCGTGCTGGCGTACCGGTTCGAGCCGGGGGTGGTGCTGGACGTCCTGCGGCGTGAACGTCCCGCCTTCATGATCGGACCGTCGACCGCGTACATGGCCCTGATGTCGCATCCCGACTTCTCCCGGGACGCGTTCAGCTCGTTCCGGACCGTCGCCTCGGGTGGTGCCCCGCTGCCCCCCGCCGTGGTGGAGCAGTTCCGGGACGCGACCGGTCTGTACCTTCGCAACGGCTACGGCCTCACCGAATCGTCCGCGGGGACCGCCGCCGTGCCCGTGGGACGGGAGGCTCCGGTCGACCCGGACTCGGGGACGCTGTCGGTCGGGGTGCCGCTCCCCGCCGCACTGGTGCGGATCGTGGACGAGAATCGCCGTGACCTCGAACCCGGCGAGGTCGGGGAGATCACGGTCGAGGGTCCGATGGTGGTGCCCGCGTACTGGAATCTGCCGGACGCGACATCGGAGTCGATACCGAACGGCCGTTTGTTCACCGGTGACATCGGATTCATGGACGAGGACGGCTGGTTGTATGTCGTGGACCGGAAGAAGGACATGATCAACGCCTCGGGGTTCAAGGTGTGGCCCCGTGAGGTCGAGGACGTGCTGTACCAGCATCCGGCCGTGCGGGAGGCCGCCGTCGTCGGGATGCCGGACGACTACCGCGGCGAAACCGTCGCGGCGTTCGTCAGTCTGCGGCCGGGGCATGCCGTCGAGCCGGAGCAGGTGGTGTCGTTCTGCCGGGAGCGGTTGGCCGCCTACAAGGCGCCGCGGTCGGTGGTGGTGCTCGACGAGTTGCCCAAGACTGCCAGCGGAAAGATTCTGCGTCGTGAGATGCGTTGAGAAGCAGATGGTTTCGACAGAGTGCGTGTGTGCTGTCAGGCATACGATCTGTCGATCGTCGGAATAGGGGCCCGGTCTTTGCTCTCTGTGACGTATGCCATTTGAATTGACTCTCATGAGCGCAACCACAGATGCCGAGACGGAGATCTCCTCATGACTGTCACCAACAGCCCGAATCCCGCGGGCAGTTCCGAGGTTGAGATGGCCGAGGCAACCCATTCGGTGGGAACTCGAACCGCACGTACCGCGTGGAGCATCACGTTTCTCGTGATGATCCTGCAGACGGTGAACTTCGCCGACAAGGCCGTGCTCGGTATCGTCGCCCGCCCGCTGTCGGAGGACCTGGGCCTGTCGAACGCCGACATCGGGTTCCTCGGCAGCATCTTCTACGTTCTGTTCGTCGTGACCGGTCTTCTGGGAGGTTTCATCGCCGATCGGGTGAAGATCGTCTGGGTGCTACTGGCGATGGCTCTGCTCTGGTCTCTCGTGCAGATCCCGATCCTGCTGGTCGGTACGTTCGGGGCCTTGATCATCAGCCGGGTCCTGCTCGGCGCCGCCGAAGGACCGGCCTCGTCGCTCTCGAACGTGGCGGTGTTCGGATGGTTCCCGAAGAGCAAACGCGGGCTTCCCTCCGCCGTGGTCACTTCCGGCACGTCGTTGGCCAAGATTCTCATGGCGCCCGCGCTCACTCTCGTCGTTGCCGCGTACGGCTGGAAGTCGGCGTTCTTCAC
The DNA here is from genome assembly GCF_019378875.1 of Rhodococcus sp. USK10. Lineage (NCBI taxonomy): Bacteria > Bacillati > Actinomycetota > Actinomycetes > Mycobacteriales > Nocardiaceae > Rhodococcus > Rhodococcus sp. USK10. The sequence goes on along the minus strand of NZ_CP076048.1, from coordinate 3,176,633 downwards.
GATGATGGTCGTCGGCACCGTGTGGGCGGCGGTGTGGCTGGTGGTCGGCAAGGACGGCCCCTACTCGGTGCACACGGCCCGGGAGCGCGCGAAGTCGTCGGGCGACACGGACAAGGTGAAGCGGGTGAGCATCCTCGCGATCGCGGCGTTACCGACCTTCTGGGGCGGCGTGCTCGGCATGTTCGCCATCTACGGCATGGTCGCGGTGATCCTGACCTGGCTCCCGTCGTACTTCGAGCAGGGGCTCGGCTACAGCAGAGTCAACTCCGGATTGCTCTTCGCGCTGCCCAGCGTGACCGGGATGGCGGCGATGCTGCTCGGTTCGTTCGTCACGGACCGACTGGCCGGACGGGGTACGACGGTGCGTGTCTCGCGCGGGCTCGTGTCGGCGGTCGCACTGCTGTTGTGCGGTGCCTGCCTGGCCGTGATCCCGTTCGTGACCAGTTCCTGGATCGCGGTGGTCCTGGTGGTCACGGGTTACGGCGTCGGTGTGGCCACCTTCCCCCTGATGTTCGTCGCCGTGAGTCACATCAGCCCCGAGCGCCAGGTTGCGTCGACCCTGGGTGTGTTCGCCGCGCTGTTCCAGACCTCCGGAATTCTGGCCCCCTGGCTCACTGGCTACCTCGTGGACGCGGCGCCGAATCCGGTCGACGGGTACACGACGGCCTTCCAGATCTTCGGTGTGGTGGCGATCGCGGGTGCCGTGGTGATGTTCCTGACCGTCGACCCCGAACGGGACCGTGCGAGGATCGCGGCGATCGATCCGCTGACCAACGCCGACGGTGCGGCCGAGGACGAGGAGCTGTATGCGGCGCCCCGCGGCGAGGACTCCGGACGCACACCGGAAGGAATGTGAGCCCGATCCCTGAAGTCGTCGGCTGACGGCTTCACGTCGAACCGACAGCTTCCTCTGCTCGATTCACCCGTTCACCCCGAAAGGTACTTTCATGTCCACCCAGTACAGCGTCGCCGGGAGCGTCGCGATCATTCGCCTCGACAATCCACCGGTCAACGGTCTCGGGTTGTCGACCCGGCAGGGGATCCTGCGGGACCTCGGCCGCGCCCTGGACGCGCCCGAGGTCGAGTCGATCGTGTTGACCGGCAACGGCAAGTTCTTCTCCGCCGGCGCCGACATCTCCGAATTCGGCACACCCAAGGCTTCGACGGAGCCGTCGCTGCGGACCGTGATCGAGGCACTCGAGGATTCGCCCAAACCGGTCGTCGCGGCCATGGAGGGAACGGCCTTCGGCGGCGGACTCGAACTCGCGCTGGGCGCACACTACCGGGTCGCGGCGAAGTCCGCGAAAGTCGGCCTGCCGGAGGTGAAGCTGGGGTTGGTGCCAGGCGCCGGCGGCACCCAGCGGTTGCCTCGTGTGCTGAATGTGCGGACCGCAGCCGACATGATCACCGGTGGATCGCCCCGCACGGCCGGTGTGCTGGCTGCCGACCCGGGTCAGCGGTTGTTCGATCGGGTGGTCGACTTCGATACCGTCTCCGCTGCAACGCAGTTCGCGACCGAGGTGGCGGCGTCCGGTCGGCGGCCGCGGATCCGGGACCTCGCGGTGGCCGGGACCGAGGATCTCGGAGCGTTGCGCGCGCAGCTGACCACACGAAGCCGCGGGTTCGCGGCCCCCCTGGTTGCCTGCGACCTCGTCGAGAAGGCGCGGTCCCTCCCCTTCGCCGAGGGGATCGACGCCGAGCACGCAGCGTTCCTCGAGCTGGTGGGCGGCGATCAGTCGGCGGCGTTGCGGCACGCGTTCTTCGCGGAACGGACCGCTCGGAAGATTCCGGGGATGGCCGCCGGCACGGCGGCGCGGTCGGTGCAGAAGGTGGCGGTGGTCGGCGCCGGCACCATGGGCGGCGGCATCGCCATGAACTTCCTCAACGCCGGGATCCCGGTCACCGTGCTCGAGACCGCGCAGGAGCCGCTCGACCGTGGTCTCGCCACCATTCGCCGCAACTATCAGGCGCAGGTGGACAAGGGGAAGCTGACACCCGAGGCCATGGAGAATCGACTGGGGCTGCTCCGCCCCACCGTCGACTACGCCGATCTCGCGGACTGCGATCTGGCCGTCGAGGCCGTGTTCGAGGACATGGACGTCAAGCGTGCGGTCTTCACCAGGTTGGACGACGTGATGAAGCGCGGTGCGATCCTCGCGTCCAACACCTCGACACTCGACATCGACACCATTGCCGAGTTCACCGGCCGGCCCGCCGATGTGGTCGGGATGCACTTCTTCAGCCCCGCGAACGTGATGACTCTGCTCGAGATCGTGCGCGCGGACAAGACCGCCGACGACGTTCTCGCGACCGCTTCGGCCGTCGGACTGCGCATCGGCAAGGTCACGGTCGTGTCCGGGGTGTGCGACGGGTTCATCGGAAATCGGATGCTGGCCCGCTATCGACGGGCCGCCAACGTTCTCCTCGAGGCAGGGGCGTCTCCGGAACAGATCGACTCCGCCATCGAGGGTTTCGGGTACGCGATGGGACCGTACCGGGTCGGCGACCTGGCCGGCGGCGACATCGGGTGGGCGATCCGCAAGCGCCGCTACGCCGAGAACCCGGACATGCCACGAGAGGAGATCTCGGACCGGCTGTGCGAGATGGGCCGATTCGGGCAGAAGACGGGAGCGGGCTGGTACGACTACGAGCCCGGTCGTCGTGACGCCATCCCGAGCCCCGTCGTCGCGGAACTGCTCGAGTCATACCACCGGGAGAAGGGCACCCGGCGGCAGGAATTCTCTCCCGACGAGATCGTGCAGCGACTGGTCTTCGCGCTCGTCGACGAGGGTGCACGAATTCTGGACGAGGGAATCGCCCTGCGCGCCTCCGACATCGACGTGGTCTATCTCGCGGGATACGGCTTCCCCCGGCATCGTGGTGGGCCGATGTTCCATGCCGACACCATCGGTCTCGACACGGTCGAGGAAGCCCTGCGGACGGTCGACCCCGGCACCGAACCGGCACCCCTGCTGACGCGATTGGCGAAGGAAGGCAAGACCTTCAACTGACACCGGGATACGGCGAATGCGGTTCGGCGCCGACGGAGCGAGTGTGATCTCCGCCGGCGCCGGACCGTCTCGTTCAGACCTGCCTGTCGCGCCACCGTAATGCCGTCTCGAGGAGCGCGCGCGCAGCCGGCGACAGCACGCCCGGTCGATGCATGATCGCCAGGTCGACGAGCACCGGTGGCTCCATCGCGCGGGGGACGACACCGGACTCGCCGGAGTTGTCGACGACGGAGGCGGTGGTCCACGCCATGCCGGCACCGGCGGCGACCAGCGGAACCACCGCCTGCCGGTGTGCCGTGACCACACCCAGTTTCGTGCGCCGAGAAGCCCGCCGTAACGCAGCCTCGATGGTGACGCGCCCGAGCGCACCGCTGGTGACGGCGATGACCGGAAGATCGGGAAGAAGCTCGAAGGGCAGAGGATCGGGCAGCGCGTCGGCGGTCTCCTGCCGAAGCGCGACACACAGTTCGTCTGTTTGCAATTGGTGCGACTCGAGGCGGAATGCGGTCCTCTCGGCGGTGTCGGCGGTGTCGAGGTAGCCGAAACCCAGTTCGACGCTTCCGTCGCGCACTGCGCGAGCGACATCCGCCTCGGATTCGAACTCGCTGAGGTGGACGCTCACGCTGGGGTAGGCGAGCCGGAGTTCGCCGATCAGTTCGGGAAGTGGCGACTCGGACGGGCCGGCGGTGGCACCGAGGTCGACGTGTCCGCCGTGCAGTCCGGAGAGTTCGGCGACGGAGGCTTGCGCGATGGCCACATCCCTGAGTAATTGCCGGGCAGGATCGACCAGCGCAGCGCCCACCGGCGTGGGGACCAACCCGCGGCCGACCCGGTGGAAAAGGGGGGTGCCCATTTCGCGTTCGAGGACGCGGATGGACTGGGACAGTGACGGCTGTGCGAGGTGGAGGGCGGCGGCCGCGCGGACGACACCGCCGTGCTCGACGACGGCGAGGAAGTGCTCGGCCTGCCGGAACTCCATGCCCACCTCGTCACTGCCGTGGCCCCGCGCCCGGGACGGTCATCCGCTCCGGACGGAAAGCGCGAACTCTGTGCTTCTCGCGTGCACAGCCTATCCTCCGGGGTTATTGGCTACCCTCGGGCAGTGGACTCACGTCAGCTTCGATATTTCCTCGCAGTGGTCGAGCACGGCAGCGTCACCCGGGCCGCTGAGGTTCTCTTTGTCGCCCAGCCGGCGTTGTCGCAGTCGCTGCGGGGTCTGGAGAGCGAGCTGGGCGTCGAACTGTTCAGGCGGGTGCCGCGCGGAATGGAGTTGACCGACGCCGGCGCGGCCCTTCTGGGCCCGGCCCGCCAGGTGATGCAGTCGTCGCAGCACGCGGACGAGGTCGTGCGGGGGATCGCCACGTTGGAACAGGGCCGGCTCGACGTGGCGAGCCCTCCGGACCTCGCGGTCGAACCGCTCGCGTCGCTCGTGGCACGCTTTCGCGCACGTCACCCGGGGGTGTGGGTCAACCTGATCGATCCGGGGCCGAACGCCGACGTCGAGAGCCTCCTGCGGAACGCCCGATGCGAGGTGGGTGTCGACTATCTCCCCGCGGACGACGACAAGCTGTCGACGTGTGCGCTCGGTAGGCGCCGCCTCCTGCTGGGGCTGCCTCCCGAGTCTTCCCACACCCAGCCGGAAATCTTCCCGATCGACCGTCTGGCCGATCTGCCGTTGGTGGCGGGTCCGAGGGGTACCGCCGTACGTGACGAGGTCGAACGCATCTGTGCCGACAATGGATTCACTCCTCGCGTGGCAGTGGAGGTCGAACACGAGCACAACGTGTATCTACTTGTTGCGGCCGGTGCCGGTGCCGCCTTCCTGACGGAGTCCGAAGCCCGGCGCTCCGAGAGCCGCGGGGTTCGGGTGGTGCGAACCGAGCCGGAGCTCGGCCACGACTTCGGTCTCGTCTTCCGGTCGGGTCCGCTGTCACCGGCTGCCCGTGCCTTCGTCGAGCTCGCGACGGCCCACACGAAGCCCGAAGGGGCTCCCGTCGAGCGTGACTGTTAGGTGAAGCACGGCGCGTGGGCGACCCATGCCCAGCGCCGATTATCGAGGGAGGCAATAGGTCTTTGACCGAAGGCGTCGCACCACGGACCGTGGAAGCAGCGTGCCGGCACATACGAGCACGGCCACATTCAAGGAGACGCTCACCGATGAAATTCGACACCATTCGTCTCGATGTCGAGGACGGTATCGCCACGATCACGCTGGACCGACCCGACCGTCTCAATGCCTACACGAAAACGATGAAATCGGACATCATCGCCGCGTTCGATCAGACCGATGCCAGCGATGAGGTCCGTGTGGTGATCGTGACCGGTTCGGGAAGGGGCTTCTGTGCGGGCGCTGATCTGTCCGAGGGGGGTTCGCGATTCGACGCTGCGGACGAGGCCGGCGGCGGAGTTCCCCGCGACGGCGGCGGCGAGATGGCCTTGCGAATCTACGCTTCCACCAAGCCGGTGATAGCGGCGATCAACGGTCCGGCAGTGGGAGTCGGCGCGACCATGACCCTGCCCATGGACATCAGACTGGCCTCGGAGACGGCAAAGTTCGCGTTTCCGTTCACTCGACGGGGCATCGTTCCCGAGAGTTGCTCGAGTTGGTTCCTCCCGCGCGTGGTCGGCGTCGACCGCACCGTGGAATGGCTGTACACGGGAAGGCTGTTCACCGCAGCGGAGGCACTCGACGCGGGTCTGGTTCGCGCCGTCCATCCGCCGGAGGAGTTGCTCGGTGCCGCTCGGCGAATCGCAGCCGAGATCGTCGACAACACGGCACCCGTCTCGGTTGCCCTGACCCGTCAATTGGTGTGGCGGATGCTCGGCGCGCCCCATCCGATGGACGCGCACATCGCGGAGTCCCGCGGAATGCGTGCACAGGGCTCGAGCAGCGACGCCCACGAGGGTGTCACGTCATTCCTGGAGAAGCGGCCGGCGCGTTTCACCCGCACTGTCGCCACGGATCTTCCCGACATCTTCCCGGGCTGGGCCTCCCCGGAATATCGCTAGCCGGCGCCGGTGGTCGTCGCGCGCACGGGCGGCGGCCACCGCGCCACCGAGAGCCAGAAAGGCGAGCAGGCCGAATGCGGCATGAAAACCGTGACCGAGGTCGCCGAAGACTGAGGGATCGAGCGAATCGGCGCGCCCGCCGAAGATCGCGGACTTGTCGCCACCGGTGAGGGGCGCCGTCACCACCGCCAGGCACAGTGAAGTTCCGATCGTGTTGCCGAGCATCTGGACGAGCGATCTGATGCCGCTGACCGCGCCGAGCGCGGCCTGGTCGCAGCGGCGCAGGATGGTCGCGCCATTGGCAACCACGAGGATTCCGGCTCCCGCTCCCGCAATCAGCCCGCCGCAACCTGCAAGCAGTGCATAGGTATGAGCCGTGACGGACAGCAGGACAATCAGGATCCCGAGGCTGGTCATGAGCGAGCCGGCGATACCGAGCACGTAGGCGCCGAAACGACGCTCGAGCAGGCGGTAGCTCAACGACGCGAGCATCGTGCCGATCGAGACCGGCACGACAGCGAGGCCGCCGATCGCTGCTCCGGAGGAATGCACGGTCTGAAACAGCAGTGCGATGAGCAAGACGAGGGGGAACCGCGCCGCGCAGTTGAGGAAGCTCGACACATTCGCCCAGCGAAATATCCGCTCGGCGAACAACGAGAGGTCCACCAGCGGAGACTCCGCCCGTCGTTCCCAACAGACGAAGGCAACGGCACTGCCCGCGGAGGCGCTCAACAGCCCCACGATCCGCAGATCCGTCCAGCCCGCCGCGCTCCCGAGGCTCAGCGCCGTGATCGCGGTGGTGACGGCGCCGATGCTCAGTCCGGAACCGAGCAGGTCGAGTCGCTGTCCGGAGGATTTCGGTGCTTCGTGGGGAAGCACGAAGAAACCGGTGAGCACCGCGCAGAAGGCGACAGCGACATTCGGCCACAGGACCCAGTGCCATCCCAGATGCGCCGCGATGACGCCACCGATGACGGGCCCAAGGAATTGAGCGAGCGAATTGACTGCGAAGTACACGCCCATCGCCCCGCTCAGTTGCTTCGGCGGATATGCGGAGGCGATGAGAGCGGCGCCGGTCGCGAACATCATCGCGGCGCCCGCGCCCTGAAATCCTCGGCCCGCGATCAGTATTCCGGCCGTCGGTGCCGTAGCCGACACCGAGCTGGACAGTGCGAACAGGCTCACACCGGACAGGAAGAGGCGCCGGCGGCCCACCAGATCGCCGATCCGGCCGAACACCACCAGCAACGAGCACATCGTGACCAGATAGGCCAGCAGGATCCAACTGGTCGCGACGGCGCTCGATCGGAGGTCGCCCGCGATCACCGGCAGCACGACATTCAGAGCGCTCTGGTTGAAACCGCCGAGGAACGCCGTGAACGATGCGATCAGGAGTACCCAGGCGGGCTTGCGTGAAACTGCATGATTTCGCGCTGTCCGCGCGCCGGCATCGACAGCGCCGGTCACGATCGTCCGCACCCAGTCGAGGGGAGTTCCCTGCTCGAGGCAGGGGCCGTCACGGGACGTTCAACCCGAGTTCGGCGAGCACTTCCTCGGTGTGCTCGCCGAGACGTGGTGCCCCGAGACGGGTCGGCTGCCAGGGCTCCGTACCGACTCGGACGTGCGGCGCGGGTTCACGCACGATGCCCAGGCCGGGTCGCTCGACCTCGCGGATCACGTCGTTCGCCTGCACCTGAGGGTCGGTCAACATCTCCTCGACGGTGTTGAGCGGCCCGCAGGGAATGTCGGCGTCGGAAAACAGCTTCAACACCTGGTCACGAGTCGAATCCTGGAACATCGCGGTCAGCTGATCATTGATCGTTGTGCGCGCTTCGCGGCGATCGACCAGCCCGGGAAACTTCTCGATCCAGTCCGGCCGTTCGATTGCCCCACAGAGCAGTCTCCACTGCGCATTGGTGGTGGCCGTGCAGATCAGCCACTTGCCGTCACCGGCGCGCAGGATCTGCGCCACCCGGGTGTTTCGTTCGACCTTCCCCGTGGGAGGTGCGTCGACGAATGTGTCGGTCTGCATCATGTCCGGCCAGAGAAAGGAGATCGCGGTGTCCAGCATGGTGACTTCGACGTGGTCGCCTCGACCGGTCCGGCCGCGCTGGACAAGGGCCGCGAGGATGCCCTGCGCCAGCGACATCGACGTCAGCTTGTCGGGGAGAACATTCGTCACCAACTGGGGAGTGTCCTCGTCCTGCGTGGCGGCCATCGAGGACACGCCCTGAATGATCGGGTCGTACACACGTTGTCCGGCATAGGGGCCCGTCGACCCGAAGCCCCGCACCGATGCCGTGATCAGCGCCGGATGTCGGGAACGAAGCTCGTCGAGTCCGAGACCCAGCCGTTCGGCGACACCTGGACGCCAATTCTCCATCACCACATCGGCCTTCGCGATCAAGGCGTGAACGGCCCGGATTCCCTTGTCCGACTTCAGATCGAGCACGATGCCGCGTTTGCCGCGATTGGCGTTGTAGTACATCGCCGACATGCCGCGGTGCATCGGATGATTTCCACGAAGCTGGTCGCCGTCGCGGCTCTCGACCTTGATCACGCTCGCTCCGAGTTCGGCGAGCATCGTCGCCGCATACGGGACGGACAGTACTCCGCCGAGATCGAGCACGTTGATTCCGTCGAGCGGCCCCATTGTTCCTCCTGTGAATCGTCCGTGACGCGCGAGTGGCACGTGCTTTCACATTCGGTGATCGCGGGGCTTGCGTCCAAGACCAAATGCCTCCACGAGTGATCGGCGGGATTGATGGGTGCGACTGGACTGGAGGCACCCGCGAATGCCGGACCGGTACTCAGGGCTGAGCGTGTGGACCGCGCCACGGCCTCGACGTCGAGCCGGTGATCAGCTGGCGTGGGGACTGCCCGAACCAGCGTTTGCAGGCGCGAGTGTAGCTGCTCTGCTCGGAGTAGCCCAGCATCCGCGCGATCTGCGCTACCTGGAGTCCCGTGGCGGACAGGCTCAGTGCGGCGGCGCGCCGGACTTCGTCGAGGATGGCCTCGAAGGTGGTGCCCGATTCGGCGAGTCGGCGTTGGAGCACCCTGGGGTGGAGCGACATTTCCCTGGCGACGTCGACGAGGCTCGCCTGGTGGAGCGGCAGGAGTCGCCGGATCAGGTCGTGCACGTGGTCGGCGACGGCGAGATCGGGACGTTTCGGTGCCAGGTATTTTTCGGCGAGAGCGCGGGCTGCGGAGTCCGAGCCGTGAATTCGCGTGTCCAGTGCACCGTTGGGCAACGCCAGGCAGTTCCGTGAGCCCTCGAACTCGATCGGGCAACCGAACAACTCCTCGTAGGCTTCCGGCTCCGCGGATCGTGCGTGCTGCATGGTGACCCGGAGTGGAACGAAGTCCGGGTCGACGAGCAGCCGGAGTGCCCCGAGTCCGATGCCGAGACTGAGTTCGACCATCTGGTCCCGGTGCGGTAGCTGGCGAAGCAACACGGTGAAGGTGAAGTCCGAGGCCGCCGCGCCCCTCCGCAGTTCGGTGGCAATGGAGGGGCTGTAGGTGTGCAGATAGCGGGACACGCCGTCGAGAGCGTCGGCCACCGTGTCGGCGTGGCGGGCGATGACCGCGATCGGGCCGAGGATGTCGATGCTCTGACGGCGCGCCAGCTGCAACCCGAAGTCGGGGCGTCCCAGTTCTGTCGCCGCTTCACCGATGACGGTGGCGACCGCGGTGTAGGTGAGGAAGCGGTCGTGGTCGCCGGCGACGGCCGGGTCCACTCCGTGCTCGAGCAGCACGGCATCGGGGTCGCCGCCCAGGTCGGTGACCAGATCCCCGAAGTTGGCCAGTGCCGATGCTCGGATGAGGTTGACCACAGTCGTCAATTGTCAAAAGGGGGCCGCGTCCCGTCAAGTACGCGGCGGCCTTACGGATGGCGAGGTGGTGACCTCAGGCCGGTATCAGTCCTTCTTCCCGGGCCCACGTCTCGACCCGCGTCATCCCCTCGTCGAACGACACCAGCGGCTCGTAGCCGAGGACGGTGCGGGCCTTGTCGATGGAGTATGCGCCGGGCCGGTTGAGCATCAGCATGGTTCCCGGGCTCAGCTCGCTGGGCAGGCCCAGTCGCCGCTGAACCGCGCCGACGGTGCTTGCGAGTGCGATGGCGAGTCCGGCAGGCAGGGTGCGGACGGGGCCGCCGATCATCTGGGCCAGCCGGCCGAAGTAGTGTGCGCAGCTCATGCCGTCGCCGTCGGTGATATTGAAGATCTGCCCGGCAGCGGCGTCGGAGGCGATCGCAAGCAGGGTTCCGTCGACGAGGTTGTCGATGTACACCGGTGTGAACGTTCCTTTTCCGCCGTTCGGCAGGATCAGCTGGCGAGCCGCGAGCATCTGCAGGATGAGGATCACCCAGGGCCGAGACTCCGGCCCGTACACGTCACCGGGTCGGATGACGGTGCAGTCGATTTCGCCGGCAGCGTGCGCGGCGAGCACGACGGCCTCGGAGTTGACTTTCGTGTCGGTGTAACTGTGTCCGTTGACGTGCACCGGATACTTCTCGTCCACACCGTCCGGGTAGGCGAAGCCAAACGCGGCTATCGACGACAGGTGGACGAAACGGCGCACGCCGGCACCGATCGCGGCGTCGAGCACCCGCCGGGTCCCCAAAACGTTGACCGTCCAGGCATCCTCGAGGGAAGCCACGTTCGACACGAGCGCCGCGGTGTGGATCACCACATCCACGCCATCGAGTGCCGCGGACCAGGAATCGGGGTCGGTGGTGCTCCCCGCCACGATCCCGTTCGCCGGGTCGGCTCGAAGGTCGACGCCCGTGACCTCGACGCCGAGGGCACGCATCCGCTGTGTGAGGGCGCGGCCGATGAATCCGTCTGCGCCGGTGATGAAGACCTTGCCCGGCAGTTCCGGTGCGGGACGGGGGATGGTTGCGGTCATACCGGCAACCCCTTTCGTATTCAGGCTGAAACTAGCTCGCGGTGTAGCGGGCACTGCCGCCGGTGAGGTAGTTGACCTTTCCGAGTCCCTGTGCCTCCGAGAGTTGTTCGGTCAGTGTCTTGATGGTGATGGCGTCGAGGATGGAATGGAACTGGCCGTCGGGGGTGAAGTTGACGTTCGCGCCGTAGACGATGAACAGGACGACGGTGTCCTCGGTGTTGTCCTCGGGGGCGTAGAACTGGTGGATCGACGACCCCGGTTCGTAGAGGTAGCTGCCCGCGGTCTGCGGCTGATCGGGGTACTCGCGGTACGCCCACTTGCCGGACAGGGTGTAACCGTGAACGGCGCCGGTGTGCAGATGCACGGGCAGTTCGGCACCGGGGGAGAAGTGCGCCAGGACCACCCAGATCCCGACCTCGGGATCGAGGAACAGCGGCTGGTAGTTGACGCCGGGGGCGAGCGCGTCCTTGATGACGGGGATGTCCGCGGCGTTGAGGGTGAGCAGTTCGTCCTGGGGCAGCGAGAACACGGGGGCCTTGGTGAAGGGCTGTGCGGTCATGTCGAGTCTCCTGTTGTGGATGTGTGACCCCGAATGGGGTTCGGATGGTGGAGCGTTTCCGGCGAGGGTGCGCCGGAACGAAGGTGTCGGGCCGGAAGTCAGCCCAGGGTGGGGTCGATGATGATCTTGGCGTCCTGCTCCGGGTCGGCCAGATCTGCGTAAGCCTGCCTGACATCGCCGAGCCCGACACTCCTGGTGATCAACGCGTCGACCTGGAGCTTACCGGCGGCGAGATGTGCCAGGGTTTCCGCGAATTCGTCGACCGTGTAATAGATTGAGAAGATCAGGTCGATCTCTTTCAGCACACCGAAGGTCGGCTGGAAGCGATCCTCCTGCATGCACAACCCAGCGACGACGACCCGCGAACAGGCAGACGCGCCGGCCAGGATCTGTTGGATGACCCCGGGAACGCCGACACACTCGAACACGACCGAGGGACGCACGGACAGCTCGGGAAACAGTGCCGTCCGGCGGCCGGCTCTCGCCGGGTCGGCGGTCGCCGCGACCTGGTGCCACGACTCGTACGGCGACGACTCCCGCGGATCGACCACGACGTCGGCGCCGAGTTTCGCGGCAAGAGCACGACGGGCCGGGGAGAAGTCGGCTGCGACGATCGGCCCGACGCCGCGCATCTTCAGCACCGCGATCGTCGCCAGGCCGATTGGACCGCAGCCGATCACAAGGGGAACGTCGTCGGCGCCGACCGCGCCGCGATTGACCGCGTGCAGCGCCACGGCGAGCGGTTCGGTCAACGACGCCGTGGCAGTGCCGAGGGTGTCCGGCACCGGCATCAGCAGTGCCTCGGACAGCACCATGTACTGCGCGTAGCCGCCGGGGGTATCGATTCCACCGAAGCCGAGCTGGGTGGGGACGTCGCGGAGCAGTAGCGGCGGCGACACCACCCGGGTGCCGGGCGCGAGGGTCCCGCTCGTGCCGGGTCCGTACGCGACGACCTCGGCGCAGAACTCGTGCCCGAGGACGACCGGCTTGCCGACGTCGAGCAGATCGCTGCCGGTGACAGCCTTCACGCCGGCCACGAACTCCGGTCCGTGACTGACGCAATGCAAATCCGATCCGCAGATTCCGTTGGCTAGCGTCCTGACCAGTACCTCCCCGGAGCGAGGCTCCGGCATCGGGATCTCGGTGACTTCGAGATCGCCGTTCCGCATGACAACTGCGTGCATGGACATCATCCGTTCCTGGTGCGCCGCTCGAAGGGCGGTTCGTCGAGATGCCCCAACGGTATGTGTCCCAGGTCTCGGACGTCTTGCCATAGGACGACGTCATTTTGTCATTTGACGACTGCGAACTTCGGTCGGTCACGGCCTGTTCTCGGGATCATCGTGCAGCCGCCGGCCAAGGAGTTGCGCCTGACGGCGTGCAGATCGGACTGGTCGGCAGCGGTTTTCGCGTGGTTCTCTATGCCGGGTCGTGGGCTCGGCGGGGAGGCCGAATCCATCGCGGTCCCTACATCTCCAGCGGGATGTGCTCGGCGGCGGTGCCGTCCGGGTCGAGCAGCTGCCCCATGCGTTTGACGGTGCGCAGGGTCACGGTGCGTGCGGTGATGCTCAGGCCCGGGATCCGCTCACCGAAGTGACCCTCGAGCCGGGCGGTCTCCTCCGCCGAGCGCGACCACACCGAGACGAGGAGGTTGCAGTTGCCGGTCACTGCGGCGCACAGACGTACGTCGGGGAGGGCGGAGAGTTCGCGGGCGGCGTCGTCGAGACGATCGGCAGGCACGTTCATCCGGTAGGTGGCGAGCAGCCGCCAGCCCGCGAGCTGCTGGGCGAAGTCGCAACGGAAGAGGATCTCGCCCTGGCGGATCATCCGCTGCAACCGGCGTCGCGCGGTCGGCTCGGCGATGCCGGTGGCGGCGGCGAGTTCGGCGTAAGTGCGGCGGCCGTCGCCGCCCAGTGCCCGGAGCAGGACGAGGTCCGGGCTCGAGGACGCATCCGGGTGCGTCCATGCCGGACGCGCGCCCAGCTGGGCGCGCTGGTCCCTGTCCAATGCGCGCACGCGCCAGCTGCTGCCCTCCCGGTACCCGCGCAGCGACACCCGGGTATTCACCGACAGTGCCCCGTCGTGCGCGCCGAGGTCGTGACTGAGGAAGTGCGCGAGCGCGGCAGGCCCGCGCGTCACGACGCTGAGGAACAGGTCGAAGTCTCCCGCCACCTGCTCGAGGCTGAACACCCGCGGATCGGTGACGAGCCGGTCGATCAGCGGCTCGATCGCGCCGGGACTGCAGCGGACTTCCACGTATGCCACGCAGTGATCGTCCGACGGCGTCGGATACGCGGTGACCCAGGACAGCCCGAGTTCCGTCAGGCGGTGCCAGCGGCGGGCCGCGGTGGTCGCCCCGATGCCCAGCGCGGTGCCGACCTGTGACCAGGGGGCACGTGGACTGGTCTGGAGGGCGTCGATCAGGGCCAGGTCCAGCTCGTCGAACGGTGGACGCCCACCCGTCGAGGATGCGTCCTGGCCGCGGCGGCTGTCGGATTCCGGCGCGTCCGGCGGTGTGGTGACGGAATCCTGCGTTTTCGTTCTTGCGACCCTCATGGTTCCTAGTCTTCACCCAGTGCGCGGCGGCCGTGTCGGAGGTGCCGAGGCGTCGACTTGGTGTGTCGGTGATTCGCCGACCCTGTCATCCGGGAGAAACTGTGAAACATCCACCAGAAGTGCACCGCGCCAACGCCGATCGGACCCCACTGGACCGGGCCGCGCGGATCACGGTGATCCTTCTGTTCGCCGCGTGGGTCGTCGATTACATCGATCGCCTCGCGATCAACCTCGCGCTGCCCTCGATCGGTGCCGAGTTCGGTCTCGGCCACACCCAGCAGGGCATGGTCATCTCCGCGTTCTTCCTTTCCTATGCGCTGTGCCAGATCCCCGGCGGTCTGCTCGCCGACCGGTTCGGTTCCCGACGAGTGGTCTCCTGGTCGCTGCTGATCTGGTCCCTGTTCACCGCCCTGACCGGCACTGCCTGGGCGTTCGCCGTGCTGCTGGCGATTCGGTTCCTGTTCGGGGTGGGGCAGGGGGTGTACCCCGCGGCGGCCATGAAGGCGGTCGCCGAACGCACCGCGCCGGGACAGCGAATGACGGCGACCGGGTGGGCGCAGAGTTCCAACGCCTTCGGCGCGGTGCTCGCCCCACTCATCGCGGCGCCGATCATCGCCCTGTGGGGCTGGCGGATGTCGTTCTTCGCGGTCGCCGGGCTCGGAGTTCTGGTCTGGGCGGCGATCCAACTGTGGCTGCCCGCCACGTTGCCGCAGTCCGACGACACCGAGGCCCGACCGGATCAACCGGGAGGATTGCGCACCGTTCTCGCCTCGGGGGTGATGTGGCGGTTCACCCTGATGTTTTTCGGCTACGGCATCATCGTGTGGGGCCTGAACTCCTGGATCCCGTCCTATCTCCAGACCGAGCGCGGCATCTCGCTCACGGGATCCGGGTTGCTGTCCGCGATCCCCGCCCTGGTCGGTGGCGTCGCGATCATCGCCGGTGGCAAACTCATCGACCGTCTCGGCGGACGGCATCGACTGATCGTCTTCCCCGCGATGACGGTCTGCGCGGTGTGCATCCTCTTCCTGAACCGGGTGACGTCGCTGACCGAATTCGTCGCGCTCCTGTCGCTGGCCACCGCTTCCGCCACGCTGTGCTACATGCCGATCTTCGCGATACCCATGCGCACGCTGCCTGCCGGGATGGTCGGCACCGGGTCGGGAATGATCAACTTCGGCGGTCAGGCCGCCGGATTCATCACCCCGATGGTGATGGGCGCGTTGGTCGATCGCTATTCCTACACTGCCGCGTTCGCCTTCCTCGTCGTCGGCGCCGTCCTCGCAGGCGCGTTCGCGCTGGGAACACCGCAGCATCCCAACGCTTTCAGTGCAGCCATTTCGCCCCGCGAGCCACAACGCCCGAACTCACCCAGCCACGACAACGTAAGGACAGCACCATGACCGCATTTTCCCAGACCGTCGCTCTGCCTCCCGGTACTCCCGCCCAGGCCGGCCTGGCGGTACTGCTGCCCGCACTCGCCGACCTCTACCGCGATCTGCACGCCCACCCCGAATTGTCCATGCAGGAGAACAGGACCGCGGACATCGTCGCGGCGGCGCTGCGCGCACAGGGCTGGGACGTCACCGAAGGCGTCGGCCGGACCGGCGTCGTCGGTGTGCTCCACAACGGCGACGGTCCGGTGGTGCTGCTGCGCGCCGACATGGACGGACTGCCGGTCCGCGAGGACACCGGACTCGACTACGCCTCCACCGACACCGGGATCGATCCCGACGGGGTGACGGTGCCAGTCATGCACGCGTGCGGTCACGACGTGCACGTCACCTGCCTGCTCGGCGTCGCCGCGCTGTACGCCGCGGACCGCTCCCTGTGGCGCGGCACCCTCGTGGTGGTCTTCCAGCCCGGCGAGGAGACCGCGCAGGGCGCCCGGGCGATGGTCGACGACGGTTTCGTCGAGCGCTTCCCCCGGCCGGATGTGTGCCTGGGCCAGCACGTCGGACCGTTCCCCGCCGGCACGATCGTCACCCGCCCCGGAACATTGATGGCTGCCGCCGACAGTTTCCGTATCCGGCTCTTCGGGCGCGGCGGGCACGGATCGGCGCCCGAACACACCGTCGATCCCATCGTCATGGGCTCGGCCGTGGTGGGGAGGCTTCAGGCGGTCGTGTCGCGCGAGGTGGCCGCCGGTGATTCGGCGGTGGTCACCGTGGGTTCGTTCCACAGCGGCCACAAGGAGAACATCATCCCCGACGAGGCGGAACTGAAGGTCAACGTCCGCACCTTCGACCCGCAGGTGCGTGACCGGGTGCTGCCCGCGATCCGCCGCGTCGTCAACGCCGAGGCGGCCGCATCCGGGGCGCCCAAGGACCCGGAGTTCAGCCCCCTCAACGACTTTCCGCTGACGGTCAACGACGAGGCCGCCACCGAGCGGGTCGTCGCCGCACTCGCCGGCGCCTTCGGTTCGGACCGGATACTGCCGATGCCACGTCCACTCGCCGGCAGCGAGGACTTCGGTGTGTTCGCCACCGCCGCCGGATGTCCCTCCGTCTTCTGGCATTTCGGCGGCGCCGACCCCGCGGCGTTCGCCCACCTGGACCTCACCGCCACGGCGGCCCTGGCACTACCCGAGGGAGTGCCGACCAACCACTCGCCGCAGTTCGCCCCCGTCATCGATCCGACTCTCGAAACCGGCGTCCGGGCCCTGCTCGCCGCGGCGGCCGCCTGGAACGCGGCGAGCTGAGACGTGTCGGCTTCACCGCCGGGACGGCGAGTGGTGGATCCGGGTCTCAGCAGACGGGGCTGTCCGCGAGTACCTCGATCGCCTCGACCACCTCGGGGACGGCGGTGACGTGAACGTCGTCGAGGCCGGGCACCGACCGGTAGGCCGCCCGGACAGCGCCATCGGTGCAGTCGTACTCGACGACGCCGAGTTGGTGGAGCGGGCCGGCGAAGGTGTCGTCCTCGCCGGCGACGAAGGCGGTGGCCGGTGCCCATACCTCGATCGCGTCACCGCGGCGGGTCTGCCGGTAGCAGTGCAGGTGTCCGCTGCCGACTGCGGCCAGTGACACCGTCTCGAGCAGTTCCAGCAGGCGGGCGCGGGACTCTCCGATGTCGAAGGCGTGCTCGCTCGGCTCCGGGATCGCCTGCCAGATCGGCTTGTGCAGGAACACGATCACCCGCTGGGTGTCCGGGATGTCGCGGACGGTGTTTTCGATCCACGTCCACTGTTCGCTCTCCCGGTCCAGTCCCGAGCCGAAGAGTTCACTGTCGAGGCCCAGGACGGTGAAGCCTTCGGTGTCGTGACGCCAGTGGTCGGGGCCCCACACCTTCTCGAATGCGGCGATTCGCTCGTCGGTGACGCCGATGCCCTTCCACGGGGTCGCGCCGGGCTCGCCGATGTCGTGGTTGCCCGGCACGACCAGCACGGGGGCGGTGAACTTCTGCATCAGGGTGTGGGCGTGGGCGCGGTCGGCGTCGTCGTCGGGGTGGATGATCACGATGTCGCCGGAGTGCACGACGAGGTCGGGCCTGACGGTGTTGTTGACGTAGTCGACGACGCGGTCGAAATTCTCCTGGGTGCGGCCACCGCGGGCGGTCAGGTGGGTGTCGCTGATCTGGACGATCTTCACGGAAGGGGCTCCTTCGGATGGGTGAATTTTGTTGTTGAAGTGACTATTTGAGTCCGGACCGCACGAACGCGTCGCGGACGTAGCGCTGCAGGAACAGGTAGATCAGGAAGATGGGCAGGCATGCGATGCCGGACGCGGCCATGACGGCGCCCCAGTTGTTGCCCTCCTCGCCGAGGAATCCGCGGATTCCGATCTGGACCACGGCATTCGACTGCCGCATCACCAGCGAGGGCCACAGGTACTCGTTCCAGGCCGAGATGAACAGCATGATGCCCAGCGCCGCGAGCGCCGGCCTCATGTTGGGCAGCACCACCTTCCACAGGGTGGCCCACGAGTTCTGTCCGTCGATGAGACTGGCGTCCAGCAGTTCCCGCGGGAACGCCTCCATGTGCTGACGCATCAGCAGAACTCCGAACGCCGAGCACAGATTGGGGATCACGATGCCCGCCACGGTGTTGAGCAGACCCATCTGCGAGATCAGCAGGTAGTTCGGGATCATCGTCACCTGGAACGGCACCAGCCACGATCCGACGAACAGCAGGAACAACACCTGCTTGCCGAAGAACGTCCACCGCGAGAACGCGTAGGCGGCGAGGATCGCGACCACCAACTGGCTCGTCGCCATCGCGAATGCCATGACGAACGTGTTGCCGAGCATCGACACCATCGGCAGGTTTTCCCACACGTAGCGGACATTGGCGAGGGAGAACGGCGAGGGAATCGGATTGACGGACAGCGAGTCCTCCGGCGCGCGGAACGCGGTGGCGAACATCCAGTACACCGGGAACACGCTGAAGAGGGTCACCACGGCGAGGACCACGTGACCGGTCGCGAGCCGGGGCAGTGAGCGAGTGGCGACGGGAGCGTCGCCGGGATCGCGAGCCGGGGGTGCCGCGATCGTGGCGGCCGCGGGGTTCGCCGGCCCGTCGACGAGTACAAATGTCATGAGTGGTCCTCGTTCTCGATCTCAGTTGTCGTAGAAGCTCAGTCGGTCCGACAGGCGGACGAACACGATCGCGATGAGCCCGAAGCCGAGGAAGAACAGCGTTCCCGCGGCGGCGGACAGTCCGGCGTCGAAGTTCTGGAACCCGAACTGGTAGAGCAGGTAGTAGATGTTCGTGGAGGCGCCGCTGGGTCCGCCCTGGGTGACGATGTCGATGATCGGGTACGCCCACTGCGCCCCGAGGAGGATCGTCATCAGCCCGAGGAACACCAATGTTGGCGACAACAGCGGAAGGATGATCCGGCGGGTGATCGTTGCCTGCGACGCGCCGTCGAGAGCGGCCGCCGACGCGTAGTCGGGACTGATGCCGGCCAGTCCGGCGGAGATCACGAGGACACCGAATCCGAGCATCTGCCACCCGACGATGAGCACCACACCGGCCAGCGCCAGCGAGGGTTCACGGAAGACGTTGCCGAGCTCGAAGCCCAGCGTCGCGGCGGCCCGGGGGATCGTGCCGCCGTCGGGATTGAACAGCCAGCGCCAGATCGCGCTCCCGGCGACCGGGGTGACCAGGAACGGGACGAAGATCAACGCCTGGTACACGGTCTTGGCGCGCCCCGACACCCGGTTCGAGAGCAGCGCCACGACCACGGGGAGCAGCAACGAGAACACCATGAACGCGAGCACGTACACGACGGTGTTGCGCAGTGCCTGATGGAGTTCGGGCAGCGCGAGCACCCGCGTGTAGTTGTCCAGTCCCACCGGTGTTTTCGGGCTGGTGGGGACCATGTTCCACTTGTAGAACGAGAGCCCGACGGTTTCGGCGAGCGGCTTGTAGATCCAGACGATCAGCAGCACGACGGCGGGCAGCAGGTACAGGTACGGGGTGAGACGGCGCACCACGCGGCCGGTACGGGACGGGCGGACGGTGGCCGCGCGGTCCGTACCGGACGGTGTGACCGGCGCGGCCGCGGCGGGAACTTCGGCGAACATCACTGCACCGCGGCGGTGGTGAGCTCTGCGATGGACTCCCGGATCTCGTCGGCACTCATCTCGTACACGGTGGGCGACACCTCCAGCGGGACCACGGTGTGCAGGACGCGGTCCCGGTAGACGTGCACCATGTTGAATCCCTGGGCGCCGTCCTGGCCGCGGAGCCCGCCCTGCTCGACGAGCAGGTCCTGGGTGTAGCAGGTCGCGGACGCGACCGAGACGGGGATTCCGGCGAAGGTGCAGGTGGTGGAGTAGTGCAGGTGGCCGGCGAGGATCCCGCGGACGTCGGTGTCTGCGAGCACCGTCTCGAGCCGGTGCTGATCTTGCAGTTCCACGGCTTCGATGGCGTCGAGGAGACTCGGCACCGGGGGGTGGTGCAGGGCGAGCAGGGTGCCGTGCGGCGCGGGCTCGGCGAGCACCTCGGTGAGCCACGCGAGTTGCTCGTCGCTGATCAGGCCGTGATGGTATCCGGGAACCGTGCTGTCCAGCACGATGATCCGCAGCCCGTTCACGTCGACGACTGCGTCGACCGAGTCCTGCGTGGGTTCGGCGTCGAGCAGGCCGCTCCGGAAGGCCGGGCGGGCGTCGTGATTGCCCATCACCCAGATCACCTTCGCGCCGAGACGCTCCGCGGCGGGCTCGACGATCCGGCGCAAACGCACGTACGCCTCGGGCTCGCCCATGTCGGCGAGGTCGCCGGTGAACACGATGGCCTCGGGGCGCTGCCCGGTCTTCTCGAGCCGCTCGAACAGCCGGGAGAGGTTTGCGTCGCTGTCGACGCGGTCGTGCAGCAGGTCACCGTCGGTGACGAAGTGGGTGTCGCTCAGATGCAGGATGTAGTGGTCGGGTCCGCTGTACTGGGACATGGCATTTCTCCTCGGGAAGTCGGGGGTCAGACGACGAGCGCGGCGCGCAGGTCGTCGAGTTCGGCCGCGGTCATGCCGTGGGCCAGCAGGTACTCGCGGACGCCGCCGTGCGAGTCGGTGATCGACTCCAGCGTCGCGTGCATGAGTGCCGCAGGGCTGGCATTGATCACGTGGTGGTCGATACCTTCGGGAAGACCGCGGGTGCGCATCTTCTCGATCATCATGGCGGTCCAGTCCCCGGCCAGCAGGATCTCCGTCATGGCGTAGTCCGCGACGATGTCCCGTTGGTCGACGCCGACGGCCGCCAGCGTCAATGCGACGACGATCCCGGTGCGGTCCTTGCCTGCGGTGCAGTGCACGATCGTGGGGTCGTCACCCGAGGCAGCGATGGCGCGGACCGCCCTGGCCAGGCGGGCGCCGTACCGCCCGACCATCTCCCGGTACACGACGGCGAGATCGAAGTTCACGTTGTCGAGATCGAGGGTGCCCTCGTAGACGGGCAGGTGCAGAACGCGGTGTCCGACCCCGGTGAGCGCGCTGGGGGCCTCGTCGAGTTCCTGCTGTTCGCGCAGGTCGATGACGAGGGCCAGGTTCCGCTCACGGAGGGCGACGCGCGCCGCGTCGTCGAGCCGGTGCAGGGCATCCGAGCGGAACAGCTTGTTCCATCTGGTGATCGCGCCATCCGCCGCGGCGAAGCCGCCGAGGTCACGAAAGTTGTAGGTGCCGTTCAGGCTCAGGCGCCGATGATGTCCGGGCGCCGGGAGAGTGCTGGTCATGTGTCGTGTCTCGTTCGATCGGAGGGAAAAGTGACTACCGGATGAGTTCCTGCACGCGCTGCTGCGCGGCCGCCATGGTGGGCGTGGGGTCCTTGCCGTAGAAGACGGAATCCTCAATGGCCTGGCCGAGGATGTCGTCGGCCTGAACGTAGCTGTTGCCGGGGTAGGACTTCCACGGCTCGAGCCGGTCGAGCTGGCTCAGGTTGGGGGCGAGAAGCGGATTGCCGTCGGCCCACGATTTCAAGGCTGCGGGGTCCTGGGTGAGGGACGGGCGCAGCGGCAGGTAACCGATCTTGCTGGAAATCTGGGTGTAGGCATGGTCGCTCGTCATGAATTTGATGAACTCCCATGCCGCCCGCTGCTTCGCAGGGTCCTGGGAGAAGGTGAACAGTGCCGACCCGGAGTTGGTGGGTACCGCCTGCCGTCCTTCGAACGCCGGCATCGGGGCTGCGCGCAGCTCCCAGCCGCCCGTCGTCGCCGCTTTCATGAACATGCCTTGCACGGCCGACGTCTGCAACTGGATGGCGACGTCGCCCTTGGCGAAGCTCTCGGCTTGCGTCGCCGAGCTGATGTTGGCGAGCACGCCGTCGTCGTACAGCTGCCGAAGCATCGTCACCGCCGAGACGGCTTCGGGTTCACCGAATTCGATGGTCGAGCGGTCCTGCGACAGCACGTCGCCGCCCGCCGAACGGAACAGCGCCTGCATGCACCAGTTGCCGCCCTTCACCGAGCACGACACCGACAGTGCGGGCTTGCCCGTCGCCGCGGTGACGGCCTTGGCTGCGGCGGCCACCTTCGGCCAGGTGGACAGGTCGACGTCGGCGGGCAGGCCCGCCTTCGCCAGCGCGGTCGCGTTGTAGAACAGGGTGGGTGTCGAGAACACGTAGGGAATGCCGTACGTTTCGCCGTTCCAGTCGGCGAGTGTCGCCGCCCGCGGATGGAACGGGTGCGCGCCGGCGAAGTTCGCCTGCACGGCATCCTTGCCTGCCAGAGCGTCGAGGGACTTTGCGCCGAGCTGGTTGACGGCGAAGTCGAGGGTGTCGAAGGTCAGCTGGGCGACGTCGGGCGGCGAGCCGGCCAGCATCTGGGTCTGGACGCTGCTCGCCGTGCCCGAACCGACGGCACCGCCGCCCTGCGGCGGCTGTCCCTTCACGTGGATGTTCGGGTGCTCTGACTCGAAGTCGGCGATCAGCCCGTTGATGGTGTCGGACCACAGGCCTGCCTGTGCCAGGTTGTAGGACTCGAAGACGATGTCCACCTGCTGGTTCGGGTCGAGTTCGGGCACCGGGTGATCGCTGCCCCCCGGCCCGGCGGCAGCCCCGCCGGTGGCACAACCGGCCAGGGTGGCCATGGCCACGGCCGCCACCAGGACGGCCGAGAATTTCGTTCTACGCATCACACTGCTCCTGTTGCGAAAGATTCGGTGGTGGAACGGTTCACCGCGGGGTGAACCGGGGACGGAAGATCGGTGTGTTCGGGCAGATCCACCCATTCCAGGCGGCGACCGGTCGCGCGGTCGAACAGGTGCAGGTGCGCGGCGTCGGCGGTGAGGACAGCGGATCGGTGCGGGCGCAACGCGATCGGCCGCGGTGCCCGCACGCAGACGGTGGACCCACCCACCTCGCAGTAGGCGACCTGCTCGCTGCCGAGGTTCTCGACGGACGTCACGTCCACCGACAGTCGCACCGGCAGGTCGGCGCCCGGGTCTGCCATCCGGAGGTGTTCGGGGCGGATCCCCAGGACGATGTCGCGGCCCTCGGTCTGCCCCGGCCACAGCGACGCGTGGACGCCGTCCGTGGCGGCGACAACGGCGCCGCCGACGGTGCGGACCCGGGCGTCGATCAGGTTCATGGCCGGGCTGCCGAGGAAGCCGGCGACGAACACCGACGCCGGCCGGTCATAGACGTCCTCCGGCGTGCCGAGTTGTTCGAGGGCACCGTTGTTCAGCAGGGCGATCCGCGTCGCCATCGTCATCGCCTCCACCTGGTCGTGGGTGACGTACACGAAGGTCGCACCGAGACGCCGGTGGAGTTCGGTCAGTTCGCGGCGGGTCGCGGTCCGCAGTTTGGCGTCCAGGTTCGACAGCGGCTCATCCATGAGAAATGCCTTGGGATTGCGGACGATGGCGCGGCCGACGGCCACGCGCTGCCGCTGTCCGCCGGACAGTTCCTTCGGTTTGCGGCCCAGGAGGTGAGCGATGTCGAGTTGCTGCGCGACGGTGTCGACGCGTTCGGCGGCGTCCGCTTTGCGCATCTTCTTCACCCGCAGCGGGAACGCGAGGTTTTTCGCGACGCTGAGATGGGGATACAGGGCGTAGTTCTGGAACACCATCGCCACGTCCCGCCTCCGCGCCGGCGCCATTGTGATGTCCTCGTCGTCGAGGAGGATCCGGCCGCTGGTGGGTTCGAGCAGGCCCGCGAGCATCCGCAGCAAGGTGGTCTTCCCGCAGCCGCTGGGCCCGAGTAGGACCAGGAAGTCGCCGTCCCGGATGTCGAGGTCGATGTTGTCGACGGCTGTGACGCCTCCGAATGTGCGACTCAGGTTCTCGATACGAATCCTGCCCATGGCCTCTCCCGATGAAATGCTGTTACCCGATCACGTTGAATCGGGAATTTTGGTTTCAGCGGAAGTTAGCCAGGCTAAAGTGAACGCGGGCCGAACGGGCCGCCAAGCATCGGTAATGCTTGGCGCAACGTCCGGCCGATCACGGATTGATCAGCGGCACAATCTGCTTGAACGTCGCGGCCGCCGCCTCCTCCGAACCGCCACGAGCCCGGCAGACCGCGATCTGCAGCCCGATCAGGAACGCCACCTGCACCACCGGCGACATCTCGCCCGGCCCGGTCCACGGCCCGCTGCCGCCCCCGACGACCAGTCCGATGTCGGACAGCTCCACGAGTGTCGACCGGGCGTAGCTGGTCACGCCGATCACCGTGGCCCCTGCCGCCCGTGCCGCCTCGGCCGGCCGCAGCGTGACCTGGTTCAGTCCGCTGCCGCTGATTGCGAGCAGCACGTCGCGCGAGGTGAGGTGCCCCGCTGTCAGCTGCTGGATTACCGCGTCGGCCGGCGCCTCTGCGGGCCGGCCGTTGGCGAGGAACCTGATCGCGACGGCCGCCGCGGACGGGCCCGAACCGCCGTTGCCCACGACGAGCACCCGGTCGGCGGACGCCAGCGCATGGACCGCCTGCTCGAAGGACTCGTCTTCGAGAGGTGCGAGTGCGCCGGTGAGGTCGTTGGCAAATTCGGTGAACACGGCTCGGAGCAGCCCGGCTCCGGACTGTGCGCCAGGTTCCGCATCCGTCGTCGGCGTGTCCGCGGCACCGAGGTCACGCAACAGCAGCATCCGCAGGTGCTGGAACCCCTTGAATCCGAGGTTCTGGCACGCCCGGACCACGGTGGCGTTCGACGTCCCCGCGTGTTCCGCGACGTCGGCTGCCGACCACCACGCCACGTCCCGGGGGCGTTCCACGCACACGTCCGCCACTCGGCGCTCGCTCGGCGCGAGCTTGGGTGCGACGGCGCGGATGGCGGCCAGGGTGGCCCCGACGGGCGGATCGACCAGTGACGTACTCATGCCCCTGAATAGCACACGGTGGTGAACGCCGGGAGCGGCCGGACGGCGGTGCCGGCGCCGCCGAAACACGTGGGCGACGCGCACCTCGCGTCGGTGGGGGTCGCCTATCTCACACTCACGTAAGTTTAATTTTCAACTTTAGCCGTGTGAAGATCGAGTGACACGGAGGTTGCGAGATGGAGTGGCCCCGGAATTCCCAGGGGAGGGTGATCATGTCCGTAGACGAAGAGCGACGTCAGGTCGAGTTGGTCGTCGACCGGCTTGCAGTGGAGCACGCCGGACTGCCACGCCACACGGTCGAGCAGATCGTGCACGACGTGTATGCGGCCTTCGACGCGGGGGTGGTGCGCGATTTCGTTCCACTGCTGGTCGAACGGTCCGCGAAGCGGAAGATCGCTGCTCTCACCAGTTTCTGACGCACGATCTCCGCACCGTCACGAGTGCAGCGGCGCCTGCAGAATGGCGGTGTCGTCGCCCGGTGCTCTACCGGTCAACGGCAGTTGCTGCTCGGCTCGTGGTTCCGTCGGCCCATACGACCAAGTAGGAGCGCCCGGGCCTGGTGGCGAGCCAGTCGGCGGCATGCTCGCCCATTGCATAGGCGGCGGTGGCGTCGATGTCTGCCCAGGTCAGTGTGTCGGCGATGACGGTGACCGAGGCGACGCCGGCGGGGGGCTCGCCGGTCCGGGCGTCGACGAGATGGTTGCCGCGGTGCGCGGTGCCGGAGGTGGCGACCGCGCCGGTGTGCACGGGCACGACGGCAATGAGAGTTCTCGTGTCGAAGGGGTTCTCGATTCCGATGCGCCATGGTGTCGCGTCGGGATCGAGGGTGCGGCAGGTCATGTCGCCGCCCGCGGAGAGGCAGAAGTCGGTGGCGTCCAGTGCCAGGAGGTGGTCGGCGGCCCGCTCGACCGCCCAGCCTTTCACGACGCCGTCGGCGTCGAGGACGATCTCGCCGGTGGGACCGGGTCGGCGGATCGCGAAGGCGCCACCGGATTCGCGTTCGGCGCGGTGGCCGAGGGCAAAGACCTCGGCCACCGCGGCGGGCAGTTGATCGGTTCCCTTCTCTCCTCGGATCATTGACGAAAGGAAGGAATCCGGTCGATACGTACTGAAGAGCCGATCCGTCGCACGCAAGGAGGCGAGTGTGTCGGCCCAGGCCTGGCGGCCGCGGCGATCGGCGGCGTGGCGTCCCCGCATCGCCAGACTGACCGGCATCCCCATCACGTGCTGGACGTAGCGCTGCGTGCGTTCGCGGCGCGCCGGGTCGGGTGTGGACCCGGGCAGGGTGTCGACGCTCACAGCCCCGCCTCGTCGAGAGCGGACTGCAGCGACTGCACATAGCCGGCGCTCGTGACGGTGGCACCGCTCACCATGTCGATGTCCGCACTTTGTTCGGCGAGGGTCTCGTCCACCAGCACGGGCAGGGCGCGGGCGTTGATTTGTTGGTCCTTGCCGTTGCCGTCCGGATACTGCGGAACGGTCACGTCGGTGATCGTGCCGCCCGACACCACGATCTGTACTTGCACGGGACCCCAACGGGTTTGGGCTGTGGAACCGGTTATCGTGGACGAGGACTCCGGTGCAGGGCCGCCGCCCGCGGAACTCGGTTCGGATGGTTCCGGGGGCTCGGAGGACCCTGAGGGTCCGAGATTTCCGGGTAGGGAGGTGGAGGCGACGACGGTGTCGGGGGCCGCGTCCATCGGGCCCTCGGTGGAGGTGTGGTACCCGAACAGCAGCACACCTGCGGTGATCGTGCTCAGCAGCCATGTGACGATGCGTTTCATCGAGAGGTCACCACCTGAAGGCTTCGGAGTGGACACGGCCGTCGGGGACGCCGGCCGCGCGGGTCGTGCGGTGAACCGCGTCGGTCCACGGCTGCGGACCGCAGATGTAGACCTCGCGGGAAGCGACGTCGGGTATCCAGTGGGTCAGCGCGGTGAGATCGTCGATCTCACCCATACCGCTGCCGAGCCACGACGCAGGGGACCGCCGTGGGCCGGGAAGCCACACGATCTGCAGACCTCGTCGGTCGGCCAGGTCATGGAGCTCCCGGACGAACAACGGTTCGGAAGTGTAGCGCAGCAGGATGATCGCCTCGCCGGGCCGGTAGTCGAGTTCTTCGGCCAGTGCTCGTATTGGGGCCGCGCCGACTCCGGCCCCGATCAATGCCACCCGGCGCGTACCGTGGGCGCGGTGTGAGGGTCGCCCGTAGGGGCCTTCGAACAGCGCCGGTGTACCCGGCGTCAGGGTGTGGGCGCGCGAGCTGCCCTCGCCGACCGCCTTGACAGAGATCCGCAGGCTACGACCGTCCGGTGCGGCCGACAGCGAGTAGGGATTGGCCCGGGTCCACCCGGGACTGCCCAGGAATCGCCAGTGGAAGAACTGGCCCGCGGCCGCGGGCAAACGGTCGAGTCGGCGTCCGGACAGGTGAACCGAGACGACACCGTCGCCTTCGGGAACGACGGCGATGACACGCAGTCGGTGCCGCGCATTGCGCCACACGGGAAGACCGACGCGCCAGACGAGTACCGCCGCAACGGCCAGGGCCCACAGGGTCCACCAGTAGACCGTCGCCGCGGGTGCGGTGAGGAACTCCTGACCGGTCCAGAGTTGGTGCGGAACAGCGAGTCCCACGCCCAGATACGCGTAGAGATGAAGCAGGTGCCAGCTCTCGTAACGCAGCCGGTCCCGCACCCACCGGATGCTGGTGACCACGACCATCAGCAACAGCGCGGTACCGACGACGGCCAGCAACATCCCGGGATAGTCGACGGTCAAGTCCCACAGCATCGCCGGACTCCGGGTGAGGTCGCCGCCGGCGTATCCCCAGATGATGATGCAGACATGCCCGACCATGACCGCGACGGACGTCGATCCGACGATGCGGTGCAAGCCGATGAGCCGGTCCTGACCGAAGGCGCGCTCGAGGATGGGAATACGCGCGACGAGGAAGACCTGCGCGAGGAGAAGACCGGCGGAAACCAGCCCGGCGAGGCGCCCCACGGACATCAGCGCGGTCTCGGGCACCACGAGATCCTCGATACCCCCGTCGGCCGTCCACCAGTAACAGACCACCAGGAGACTGAGCCAGAGCGAGATGCCGGCACCATAGCGGACGCCGGCATCGAACTGCCGAGCGGTGAACCGGTCCGCGGTGTGACGATCCGGGCGACCCCGATCGCTGTGCCGCGTATTCGGCGCTACGGGCGTTTCGATGGGGATCGGTTCGGTTCGCATGGGCTGTCCCTCGGGCGTGCGGTCGTCGAGTGCGGGCACGTCGCCCGGATGTCCAGGATCAGCGACCGAACTGGGTATCCGGATCGAGGTGGCTGTGAGTTTCCTGCGAAGTCATCGGGGACGCCGGTCATGCGCTCGTGACGAGCGGCCCGAACCGCTCACCGCATTGTTCGGCGACTGCCTGGTTCGCTCGCCGCGGCGCCGAACGAGGACACGGTCACGAGTGCAGCGGTGCCTGCAGAACGGCGGTGTCGTCGCCGGGTGCGCTGACGCCGAGCATGGTGGCGTCGGACATCGGTAGCGCCACGGCGAGGTTCATCGACATCTTCCGGTCGCCGCCGGCGATGAAACTGCCTGCGTTCATGCGACTTCCGTCGGGTCGTTGCAGCCAGACGTTGTACGTGCTGCCCTGGGGGAGTCCGGTGACGTCGAGGCTGATCCCGGTTCCCCAGGCGCGGTTCTCCACCCGAGCGGACGCCTCCACACCCGCGGCGGGCGCGGTGAAGGCCACCGGCTGTCCGGGCGGGGTGCTCGGGACGAGGGTGCGGAGGAAGAATCCCCCGGTGAGCAGGCCGAGAGCGGTGACGGCGGCCGCGGCGACGACCGCGATCCGGCGGTGCCGTTGCCGGCTGCGTTCGCGGTCGAGCGTCGCGAGGATCGTGCCGGGAAGTGCGGGGGACGGCGCCGGCGGCGGCTCGAGGAGCCGGTCGGGGTCCGCCTGCCCCAGGACCGAGGCCACCGGGGTCAGCTCGATCAACTCGGCCCGGCAATCCGGGCATCCGTCCAGGTGGGCGCGTAGCGCCACGGCTTCGTGGTCGTCGAGGCGCCCGAGCGCGTACATGCCCAGCAAGGTGTGCATCTGTCGGCAGCGATCACTGGTCACCGTGCCACCCCATTTCTTCCAGTACGAGTTTGAGCGCCTTCAGCCCGTAGTACACCCGACTGCGCACGGTGCCCACGGGGATGCCGAGTTCCGCTGCGACCTCGCTGGTGGGCCGGTCGCGCAAATGAATCTCGACGAGTACGACGCGGTGCTGTTCGGACAGTCGCCGCAGTGCCTCCTCGACCTGTAGTCCCACCAGCAACTGTTCCAGCGGGCGCTCGGGCACGGGAACGTCGGGCGGCTCGGTGTCGGCGAGCTGGGGCCGGGAGGCCCGCGCCCGGCTCGCGTCGATCACCACGTTGCGGCAGATGGCATACAGCCAGGTCCGGACGGTGGAACGCTGCGGGTCGTACCGGTCCGCGCCGCGCCAGGCTCGGAGGAACGTCTCCTGCACCACTTCCTCCGCGCGTCCCCGGTCTCCGAGCGAGCGGTAGGCGAGGGCGAACAGTTCGCCGGCGTGATCGTCGTAGACGGTCCGCAACACCGCGTTGTCGGCCAAATTCCCGACCGACTCCTCCGCCCGCTTGCGCGACATGCGTAGCCGCACGACCTCACCTCCTGCAACACCGGAAATGTCGTCGGCCCGTCCGACGTCCGCCAGGGTGTACGGACGTGAGTGCCGCGGCGTTCACCGTCGATTCTCCACCAGCGGCTTCGTGAAAGTTCGCGGCCGTCGTGAACGCGGCCGGCCGGCGGTCCGTACTCCCCGGCGTCGTCCGCGATCGGCGGGCGGCTTCAGAGGAGAGAACGGAGATCTGATGATCGCGAAGCGAGCGATTCTCGCGGTGGCCTGCGCGGGCGCTGCGGTTGCCCTGATGTCGGGCTGCAGCCAGGCGACCGAGGCCCCGGCCGCTGTGCCGACGACCGCTGCCCCGGACGCGGTGCCGGCGACCGGCGCATCGGATGCGGCGACGACGCTCGGCACGCGGGAGACCGCGCTCGGCACCGTGCTGACCGACGGTGACGGCTTCACGCTCTACCGCTTCGACGAGGACACCGCCGACCTGGTGCGGTGCGTGGGCCCATGTGCGGAGATCTGGCCGCCGACGCCCGGCACGCCGTTGCCGCACCCGGACGCCGTCCTGCCGGGCACGGTGGGCACCACGACGCGCCCGGACGGCGTCGAGCAGGCCACCTACGACGGTCACCCTCTCTACCGGTTCGCGAAGGACACGGCCCCTGGGCTGACGAGCGGCGACGGGGTCAAGGGCACATGGCACGTGGTGACGGTCGATGCCGCGCACGGGTGACGGCCACAAACCCTTCGTCGGTGGTCGTGCGGGCGCTACCGTCACCCGGCGCAGCGCCCTGATCGGTCTGGCGGCGGTCGGTGCGATCGCCGCGGTGGACGTCGGGGGGTTCCTGTTCGCCGGCGGCCGGCTGACCCCGCACGCCGTCACCCCGTCGCGGTTCGTCGATCGATTCGAGCAGGTCTTCGGCAGGCACGAGGGGTTCCGGC
Source organism: Rhodococcus sp. USK10 (assembly GCF_019378875.1). Lineage (NCBI taxonomy): Bacteria > Bacillati > Actinomycetota > Actinomycetes > Mycobacteriales > Nocardiaceae > Rhodococcus > Rhodococcus sp. USK10. The sequence continues at coordinate 3,146,269 of NZ_CP076048.1, read as the reverse complement.
GCAACCACGCGAAGGGGGTGAGTGCCACCGGGTGGTTCACCGCAACCGGTGCCGGGTCCGCCGTGTGCACGGCGAGCGTCTTCCACGCAGGCGGCCGCTACCCGGTCACCGGACGGTTCTCGTTGACGGGCGGGCTGCCCGACGCCGCCGACGCCGCCGACACCGTGCGCGGTCTGGGGTTGGTGTTCCGGTTGCCCGGGGGAGAGCAGTGGCGGACCGCGATGATCGACAGTCCGGTGTTCCCGGACCGCACGCCGGACGGTTTCCGTGATCGGCTGCTCGCCTCGAAGAAGGTCCCGGACACCGGCAAACCCGATCCGGCCGCGATGGCCGCGTTCCTGGCCCGCCATCCGGAGACGGCGGCGGCGATGGACATCATCCGACGGCAGCCTCGCACTTCCGGATTCGGGGACAGCACATTTCACGGGCTCAATGCTTTCCGGTGCACCGACCGATCCGGGGCCACGGTTCCGGTGCGCTGGAAGCTGGTGCCGGAGCAACCTGTCCGGCATCCCGGCGCCGAGGAGGCCGGCCGCGACTACCTGTTCGACGCTCTCGTCCGGGACGTCACGCGAGGATCCCTGCGCTGGCGAATGTTCCTCACGATCGGGGAGCCGGGGGACCCGACGGACGATGCCACCCGACCGTGGCCTGCCGGCAGGAAGTCCCTCGACGTCGGCACGCTGACCGTCGACGCGATCGACACCGAAGCACCGGGCAACGCGCGGGACGTCAACTTCGATCCGCTGGTCCTGCCGAACGGCATTGCACCGTCAGATGATCCATTGCTCAGTGCGCGGTCCGCGGTCTACGCGGAATCGTTCAACCGGCGGTCCGGTGAGCCGAAATCGCCGAGTCGAGTCGACGTGTCGGAGGTGCCCGATGAGCGATAGTCCGACACGGTACGCGTTCACGTCGCGGTTGCTGCACTGGACGATGGCGATCCTCGTGATCGCCCAGCTCTTCCTCGGCGTCGCGATGGTGGCGTCGTTGGACGCCTACCACCTGTTGCGGACGGTGCATCAACCGCTGGGATTCGCGATCCTCGTCCTCGCGGTCGTGCGCATCGGCAACCGGGTCCTCCACCGGCCGCCGCTGTCCGCCGGGATGCGGCCCGCCGAGCGGATGGTCGCGACCGGGTCGGAATACCTGCTGTACGGACTCCTGGTGCTGCAACCGGTCACCGGGTGGGCGATGCTGTCGGCGGGCGGGTTCCCGATCGCCCTCGCCGCGCAGCTGAGTCTGCCCGCGATCGCGCCCCGCGATCCGGATCTGTACTCGGTGTTGCGGCAGTCCCACACGGTGCTCGGGTACCTTCTGTTCGCGGCGTTCACCGCGCACCTGTGCGCCATCTTGTTCCACACGTTCGTCCTGCGTGACCGGATTCTCGGCCGCATGACGATGGGGTGTCGACCCCGGCCCACCCAGCCGCCGCAGCGACAGGATCAAGAGTTCAGGGTTTCCTGAATACAGGAATCGCTGTATCGTCGGGCCATGGAGATATTGATCCACCGCGACGCGCTGGCCCGGTTCGGCTACGCGCTGTCGGACACGACGCGCACGCAGATCCTTCTGAGCCTGCGGTCGGGGCCCGGGTATCCGTCCGAACTGGCCGAACAGATCGGGGTGTCGCGCCAGATCCTGTCGAATCACCTGGCCTGCCTGCGTGGATGCGGCCTCGTCGTCGCGGCTCCGGAGGGGCGGCGCACCCGGTACGAACTGGCGGATCCGCGGATCGGGCGCGCGCTGGACGACCTGATCGGCCTGGTGCTGGCCGTCGATCCGTCCTGCTGCCCGGACGCCGAGACCGACGGCTGCTGCTGATGGCGTCGGAACTCGGAATGCCCGCCACGCGTCCGGCTCTCACCGCGGGGCGGCGGCAGGTCCTGGGGCGGCGGATCCGGTGGTTCGTGGCCGCGACGATCAGTTACAACGTGCTCGAGGCGATCATCGCGCTGAGCGAGGGCGCGCGGGTGTCGTCGACCGCGCTGATCGGGTTCGGTCTCGACTCGGTCATCGAGGTGTCCTCCGCGGCGGCCGTCGCCTGGCAATTCGCCGGGAAGGACCCGGAATCGCGGGAGCGGGTGGCGCTGCGGATCATCGCGTTCTCGTTCTTCGCGTTGGCCGTCTATGTCACGGTCGACGCGATCCGATCCCTCTTCGGCATCGGCGAGGCAGAGCACTCGATCGTCGGGATCACGCTGGCGGCGGTCAGTCTCACGATCATGCCGGTGCTGTCGTGGGCGCAGCGGCGCGCGGGGCGCGAACTCGGTTCCCTCTCGGCGGTCGCCGATTCCAAACAGACCCTGCTGTGCACCTACCTGTCCGCCGTCCTGCTGGTCGGCCTGCTGCTCAACTCCCTGCTGGGGTGGTCCTGGGCCGACCCGGTCGCCGCCCTGGTCATCGCCGCGATCGCGGTCAAGGAGGGAATCAACGCGTGGCAGGGCGACACCTGTTGCCCGGCGCCGGTCACCACCTCCGGTGCCGGCGCCGGTCCTGCCTGCGACTGCTGCGACGACTGAAAGGACCCGGCGACCGCGTCACTTCCCCCCGACGATGCCGCTGTCGAGGAGTTTGGCGACGTCGGAGTCGGAGCTGCCGAGGAGGTCGCGGAGGACGCTGCCGGTGTCGTCGCCGACGGCGGAGGCGGGTGCCACGGTGGCGTGGTGTCCGTCGAACGATGCAGGGTGGCCGGAGGCGAGGTAGGTGCCGATCCGCGGCTGGTCGAGGGGGGTGAACATCGGGTTGTTCTCGAGTTCGCCGGACTTCACGAGTTCCTCGAACGTGCGGTAGCGCTCGGCGAGGACGGACGTCTTCGAGAGTGCTTCGGCCACTTCGGCCGCGGTGTGTTGGCGGAACCAGCGGGTGAACAGTGCGGTGAGGACGTCGCGGTGGGTGAAGCGGTCGGCTTCGCGCGCGAAGTCGGCGTCGAGTGCGGTGGCGAGTGCCTCCACGGCGGCGGTGGTTCCGGTGACGGCAACGAGGTCGCGGAAGTGCCGTGGGGTGAGGGCCACGATCATGAACCGGGCACCGTCGCTGGTGGTGAAATCCGTTCCGTACGTGCCGTAGACGGAGTTGCCGGTTGCCGGCCTGCCGGAGCCGTTGATCTGCACCTCGGTGAGGTATCCGAGGGTGCCGGCGGTGGCGAGCGCGACGTCCTCGAGCGGCAGGGAGATGCGGGTGCCCTCGCCGGTGACGTCGCGGTGGCGGGCCGCGGAGGCGACTGCCAGCGCGGCGTACAGCCCGCACGCCACGTCCCAGGCCGGGAGGACGTGATTGACGACGCCGGCGTGATCGGCGGGACCGGTGATGGACGGGAAGCCGAGCCCGGCATTGACGGTGTAGTCGACGCCGGGGGAACCGTCACGGCCACCGAGGATTTCGAGGGTGATGACGTCGGAGCGGAGCGCACTCAGTGTGTCGTGGGCGAGCCAGTCACGACCTCCCGCGTTGGTGACGAGAATTCCGCCGCCCGCGCCGGGGGCCGCGACCAGTTGCTGGACGAGCCGCTGCCCCTCGGGGTTGCGCATGTCGACGGACACGGACCGCTTGCCGCGGTTGAGTCCGGTCCAGTAGATGCTCTCGCCGTCGCCCGTGATCGGCCAGCGGTTGTAGTCGGCGGCGCCGCCGATGGGGTCGATCCGGATGACCTCGGCCCCCAGCTGGGACAGGGTCAGTCCGCACAGGGGGGAGGCAATGAAGCTGGAGACCTCGACGATCCGAAGTCCGGCAAGGGGAGTGTGGGCGGTCACGAGAGATGCTCCTTGTTGGTGGAGGTCAGGCCATGAGGGCGGTGAAGCGCCAGTCGAGGACGGGGACGTCGGACGCTGTGGCGTTGTGCGCGAACACCAGTGAACGCAGATGTAGTATTCCGCCGCCGCCGGGCGACTCCTCGGCGCTCTCGATTTCGAGTTCGCTGGTGAGGGTGTCGCCTTCGTGGACGGGTCCGGTGTGGTCGCAGGACTTCCAGCCCAGGACCGTGACGAGGTTCGGCAGGGCGCGCGTGGCCTGCCCGAGCGCGATGCCGATGGTGTGCCCGCCGTAGACCAGTCGTCCGTCGGCGCCGACCCGTTCGTCGTGGTGGGTGGCCGCGATGTTGAGGGTGAGACGTGCCAGTTCGGGGGCGCTCGACACCACGTCGCCGCTGCTCCGCAGCACGGATCCGGCGAGGTCGGCCGAGAAGTGCTGTCCCGGAACCGTGTCGCGGTAGCGGGCGAGGTCCCAGCCCTCGGGGGCGGCGAACGACTGCTCCGACTGCGGGCCGATCGCGGACAGGTCGTCGGACTTGCGGACGCGGTCCTCGTCGGGGTTCTCGCTCAACGGGAGCATCGCGCAGCGGTAGAAGTCGAGGACGGTGCGGCCGTCCTGGTCGGTGGACGTCATCCGCAGAGCCGCCAGACCGGTGGGTTTGCGTCCCGGTTTCGCCGAGTTCTCCCGCAGTCCCACCACTTCGGTGCGCGTGTAGAGCGTGTCGCCGAGATGCGGGAAGTGATGGAAACGGAGGCCGCGGTAGAACAGGTTGGCCTTCACGTGGTGAGTGGCCAGCGTGGACTGTCCGATGGCGACGTCGGTGACGAGGCCGGGGTTCGCGACGGCGTCCGCGGACCCGGTGACGGCCCGGGACAGGTGCGCGTCGAGGGGCAGCCGCAGGCGGTCGCCGAGGATGGCCTGATGGGCGGCGGCGAGGCCGCTGGTGAGGGTGACGGCGGGGGCGGTGTCGAATTCCTGCCCGACCTCGAGTTCGTCGAAGTACGGGCCACCGACGTAGGTCTGCGTGATCGTCACTGTGCACCTACCTGGGCGAGAACGCGTCGTGCCGCGACTGCGACGGCCTCGTCGAGCATCTGCCCGTCGAGTTGCGCCGCCCCGGCGCCCGCGGCCTCGGCGGCGGCGAGTGCGTCGATCACGCGTCGCGCGTCCTCGACCGCGGTGTCGGTGGGGGTGAAGGCCGCAGCGGCGGACTCGACCTGGGCGGGATGGATGACCCATTTTCCGTCGAACCCGAGCGCGCTGGTCCATGCGGCCGAGTGGCGGAAGGCGTCGTCGTCGGCGATTCCGAGGAACGGTCCGTCGATGGCCTGGATGCCGGCGGCGCGGGCGGCGACGAGGATGCCGTCCTGGATCGCGAGCCAGTGCTCGGGGAGGGCGGAGCGGGACCGGCCGAGGGCCGCCCCGAGATCGGCGTACCCGATGACGACGGATTCGAGCCGGGCGACGGCGCGGGTGATGTCGGCGATGTTCTGCACGCCGACCGGGGTTTCGACGAGCGCCTGCAACCCGATGCCGGTACCGGCGAGAGCCTGATCGGCGCGGACCAGATCCTGCGCCGTTTCCACCTTGGGAACCACGATGCTCGTGAGCGCGGCGCCAAGGGAGGCGCACAGGGCGAGGTCGTCCTCCGCCCACGGCGTGGTCAGCGCGTTGATGCGAACCGCGACGGCCCGGGAGCCGTCCGAGTCGAGTACGAGGCGGCGCACGAGGTCGCGGGCCTCGGCCTTCTTGGCGGAGGCGACGGCGTCTTCGAGGTCAAGGACCACCTCGTCGGCGGTCGACCGCAGCGCCTTGACGGCCTTGCGCTCGTCGGATCCGGGGGCCACCAGAACGGCGCGCCTGCGGGTGAGGGTCTGCACGATGCTTCATTCCTAGGGTCCGGGAGCCCGGGTCGGGCTGGATATGTACGGCCAGCCTGATGCGGCTGCGCTGCTGATGCTGGCAGCGACGGAGCGGTCATGTCAAGACCGATCGTTGACTTTAGGCAGACATTGTCGGATTATGGCCGTACAAATGTTGTGGAAAGTGTGAGGTGGATTCATGGCCAAGCTGAACGAGGAAGAGTCGTACCTGGTCGAGACGGTGCGCGCGTTCATCGATCGCGACGTGAAGCCGACCGTGCAGGCGGTGGAACACGCCAACGAGTACCCCGAGAAGTGGATCGAGCAGATGAAGCAGATCGGGATCTACGGTCTGGCGGTCCCGGAGGAGTACGGCGGATCACCGGTGTCGATGCCCTGCTACGCGCAGGTGACGCAGGAACTGGCCCGCGGCTGGATGAGCCTCGCCGGTGCGATGGGCGGGCACACCGTCGTCGCGAAGTTGCTGTCGCTGTACGGCACGGAGGAGCAGAAGCAGCAGTACCTGCCGAAGATGGCGACCGGCGAGATCCGGGCCACGATGGCGCTGACCGAGCCCGGTGGTGGCTCGGATCTGCAGGCCATGTCCACCAACGCCAAGGCGGACGGCGACGATCTGCTGATCTCCGGTTCCAAGACCTGGATCTCCAACGCGCGTCGGTCGGGGTTGATCGCGTTGCTGTGCAAGACCGATCCGCAGGCGACTCCCAAGCACAGGGGCATCTCCATCGTCCTGGTCGAGCACGGCCCCGGTCTGACGGTGTCGCGGGATCTGCCCAAGCTCGGCTACAAGGGCGTCGAGACGTGTGAGCTGTCGTTCGACGGGTACCGCACCCCCGCTACCGCGATCCTCGGCGGCACCCCGGGCAAGGGGTTCGGGCAGATGATGAAGGGCCTGGAGACGGGGCGCATCCAGGTGGCCTGCCGGGCGCTGGGTGTGGCCACGGCGGCACTCGAGGATTCCCTCGCCTACGCGCAGCAGCGGGAGAGCTTCGGTCAGCCGATCTGGAAGCACCAGTCGATCGGCAACTACCTCGCCGACATGGCGACCAAGCTGACCGCGGCCCGGCAGCTGACCTGGCACGCGGCGGAGCAGTACGACAGCGGCGACCGGTGCGACATGGAAGCCGGCATGGCCAAGCTGTACGCGTCCGAGGTGGCGATGGACATCGCCCTCAACGCCGTCCGTATCCACGGCGGCTACGGCTATTCCACCGAGTACGACGTCGAGCGCTACTTCCGGGACGCCCCGCTGATGATCGTCGGCGAAGGCACCAACGAGATCCAGCGCAACGTCATCGTCTCGCAGTTGGTGTCGCGAGGCGGCATCTAGCCAAATTGTCCCTGGTGGGACGCCCGTTCCGGGCTGAAAATGGTGTGGTGGTCGCCCGTCGACGCCGTCCCCCTATGGTTCTTCGAGGCCGTCATCTAGCCGGGCGTTGGGGATCACGCCGTGGGCCCTTCACTGTTGCCGTCGTTGTCGAGCACGAGGATTAGATTCCGTTTCACCCCGGTGATCCCCACGGGTGACCACGCCTGATCAATCGGTGTGTGCGCCGGTGAGGAGAGGACGAGATGCTGGTGGAATCGCACGACGAGGAACAGATCATCGCCCGGGTCGCGGCCCTGGACATCGGCAAGGCGGAGGTGGTGTGCTGCGTCCGGATCCCGGCAGAGGCTGGACGGAAGAAACGGTTGCAGGAAGTGTCCACGCACTCGACGATGACCCGGGCGTTGACCGAGCTGGCGAATCATCTGGTCGAGTTGGCTGTCGAGCGGGTGGTGATGGAGGCGACGTCGGATTATTGGAAACCGGTGTTCTATCTTCTGGAGGCGCACGGCCTCGATCCGTGGCTGGTCAACGCCCGCGACGTCAAACACCTGCCCGGTAGGCCCAAAACCGATGTCCTCGACGCTGTCTGGTTGTGCAAGGTCGCCGAACGGCAAATGCTGCGACCCAGTTTCGTGCCGCCCTGGCCGATCCGCCGGCTGCGGGACCTGACCCGCTACCGCACCGATCTGGTCGGGGCGCGCACGGCGGAGAAGAACCGGGTCGAAAAACTTCTCGAGAGTGCCTGCATCAAACTCTCCGTCGTGGCCTCGGACATCTTCGGGGTATCTGGACGCGCGATGATGGACGCGTTGATCGCCGGCGAGCGGGACCCGAAGGTCCTCGCCCAGCTGGCGCGGTCGAGGATGCGGGCGAAGATCGCCCGGCTCGAGGAGGCGTTCAACGGGCACTTCGACGACCACCACGGGTTCCTGCTGGCCCGGATGCTGGGCCGGATCGACGCGATCGACGCCGACATCGCCGCGGTCGACGAGCAGATCGAGGCGCAGCTGGCCCCTTTCGGATCGGCGGCGGCACGCCTGGATGAGATCCCCGGCATCGGTCCCGTCGCCGCCGCCGCCATTCTCGCCGAGGTGGGGGTGGACATGTCCCGGTTCCCGACCGCAGGGCACCTGTGCTCGTGGGCGAAATTCTCGCCCGGAATCAGCTCCTCGGCCGGCAAGTCCAAGGGCAACGGTGCCACCGGGCACGGCAACCGCTACCTCGCCCGCGCCCTCGGTGAGGTCGCCGTCGTGGCCGGCCGCACCGACACCTTCCTCGGCGCCCGGTACCGGCGCATCGCCAGACGACGGGGTAAGAAACGGGCCATCGTCGCCGTCGGTCGCTCCATCCTGGTCATCGTCTGGCACCTGTTCTCCGACGACCACACCACCTTCCACGACCTCGGCCCCGACCACTACAGCCGCCATATCAACCCGGACACCAAGAAACGCAACCACATCCGCCAACTCGAAGCCCTCGGCTACACCGTCACCCTCACCCCGGCCGCCTGACCCGCACAACAACACCACCACGACCTTCCCGGCTCCGCTGCGCTCCGCCGGGACAACACGCGTGCCGGCACCGCAGGCAAGGTCACCTCATTTTCGGATTAGTCGGCGACCTGCACGTAGGATCGGTGCGCGATGAACGGTAGGGAACGAGAACGAGACACGGAGCCGGCGTACCAGCTGGTGTCGAGGCAGCTCCGCGAGCACATTGCTGCGGGCAAGTACCGCGGCGGGATCAAGCTGCCCACCGAATTCGAGCTCGCGGACCAGCACGGCGTGAGCAGGCAGACCGTTCGTCGCGCATTCCAGGACCTGGTGGCCGAGGGCATCGTCTACCGGGTCCCGGGCCGGGGCACGTTCGCCGCCGAGTCCGACGGCCGATACCTGCGGCAGCTGGGGTCGATCGAGGATCTGATGAACCTGTCCACGGACACCACCATGGAAGTGGTCACGCCGTTGCGCCGCCGGGTCGACATCGAGGCCGCGAGCAGGCTCCGCCTCGACACCGACCTCGTCAACACGGTCGTGTTCCGGCGGCGCCACGACGACACCCCGTTCGTGCTGACCACCGTCTACCTGCCCGACGAGATCGCCCGGTTCGTCGCCGACGCACCCGAGATGTCCGAGGGCGCCGTCACCTCGCACACGATCATCGGCCTGCTCGAACCGCATCTGCGGAGCCCCATCACCGAGGCCGCGCAATCGATCACCGTCGCGCCGGCGCCCCCGGACGTGGCGCGCGCGCTCGGCTGCCCCGAGGGGCACTCGATGCTGCGGGTCGACCGCCTCTACTCCGACTCGGACGGGCGGACCGTCGAATTGGCGGTCAGCTACTTCCTGCCCGAGCACTACACCTATCGCGTCACCCTCCGCCGCGGCGGGCGCTGACCGTCCAGGTCTTCGTCGCCTGAAACCCGTTCTCGCCGTGGGGTCGCCGTGTCCTCGGCCGGACTCCGCCTCCTGGGCTCGTTTGAGGTGCGGCCTACGTTTCGGCGGGCGCGGTGCCCGAACCCCAGCTTCCGAACTGCTCGACGACGCCCCACAGCGGGTCGGTGGGGCCGATGTCGTACGTGCACTCGGCGGGCCGGGGGTCCGGCACGAACGCCCACAGCAGCGCCCCCGCCGCGCCCGCGTCCCGCTGTCCCTGGATCTTGGCGCCGATGTGCGACGCCCGGTCCTCGATGGCGGCGCACGATCCGGCGAGTTCGCCGATCTCACCCACCAGGAGCGGTTTCCCGAGTGCCGCAGCCTGTTCGAGGCGCCGCGCGAGCCCGTTCCACTGATCGCCGGGCAGCGGAACCCCGTCGGCGCCGTAATCGTGGTACTGCACGACGTCGACATACGGTGACGCCGAAACGAATTGGTACTCGTCGCCCTGGGTTCCGCACTGGCCGCCGCCGGTGAATCCGGCCGTGATCAGCGTGCGCGGATCACGGGCCCGCACCTCGGTGCCCGCGGCGTCGAAGAAATCACGTAGCACCTGCGCCGCGCCGGGCTCACACGATCGGGTCCACCACGAGCAGTCGGCGTCGGTGCACGTGCTCGTCTCCGGTTCCCCGACGAGTTCCCACGCCGCCAGCGACGGCGAACCCCGGAAGCGGTCGACCGCGGTCCGCGTCCAATCCTGAAAGCTCATCAGCGTGCGGGGCGCGCCCGGCGTCATCGTCGTCCAGCCGTCCACGTACCACTGCCTGCCCTTGAACACCCCGTCCTCGCACGCCCCGTCCTGGGGTGCGAGAACCGGGATCAGCATCTGGTCGTGCGCCTCGGCCGCCGCGAACACGGCGTCCATCGGCCCGAAGTCCAGCTGTCCGGTGAAGCGGTTGATCGCCAGCGCCTGGAAGAGGTTGAAACGGGTCAGCGAGTGCGGCGGCAGCGCGGAGAAGTAGGAGTCGAGGTCGACCATCGCGCCGCAACCCCAGTTGACCGACCAGTTCGTGGCCAACTGATAGGCGTTGAATCCGGTCGGCCACCACGGTTGCCCGTCGAGCGCGAACCCGTCGGACGAGGCCGTGACCCTGGCGCCCGGCGCGGGAGCGGCAGCCGACACGAAGCCACCTCCCAGCGCCGCCAGTGCCACGGTCGCGATCACCGCGGCCAGCTTCGTGATGCGCGTCACCGTCATGAATGAATAGTAGGGACCAGTCGGTACGAATGGAGGCCCGTTTCGCGCCTCGAGCGACCGTCCAGTCCCCCTGACAGGGGACGACGCCTCGAACTTCACCCCCTCGACCCGATAGTGTGCACGGCGGGGGCAAGCGCACGTCATCACCGAGAATTCGCAGAGGTTTACATTGTCGAGTCCCGAAAACGACGCCGAGCTCGCAGGCCGCGTCCAGCGCCTGCTGCAGTTCCTGCGTGAGATCGTCCGGGCTCGCACGAAGCCGGTACTCCGCGTCGACCAGCACGAACAGGTCGAATGGCTGCATCAGGACGGCCGGACGATCCAACTCGATCCCGACGCCGCGCAGGGCGACATCGTCCTGCGCGTGCCCCTCATCGGCGTCGAGGATCCGCCGGACCTTCCCACCGTCCTGGCAGGCTGGGTGGACGCGTCGGCCCGCGCCGACAGCTCGCGGTCCGACCTCGAGCTGAACGCGTCCGACGCGTACGCCGAGGACTCCGACGAGGAATACGACGTGCGCCGCGCGTACGACGTCCGGCAGGCGTTCGACGCCTACGTCCCGCGGTGGCAGGCGTGGGCGAAGGCGGACCGGGAGCGTCGCCCGCACGCCGATCTGTACCAGTCGTTGCAGCGGATGCTGCAGGAGCTGAACGCCCGCCCCGAGTCGATCGAACTCGTGCTCGCGTCCGGTCTGCTGACCCTGGCCGGTGCGGGACCGGACGACGGTGTCCAGACCCACCTGGTCACCCAATCGGCGAGCATCCACCGCGATCCGCGGACCGGCGACCTGCTGGTGCGGCTGATCGCGGGCTCCCAGCCCCGGCTCGAAGACTCCCAGTTGTTCACCGGACTGGACGTCTACGACAGCGCGCACGCGATGCCGCTGCAGAAGCAACTGCAGGACACCGCCACGTCGCCGCTGAGTGACGGCGTCCGCGCACTGCTCGCGGAGTGGGCGCCGAAATCGCTCACCGCGCACGTGGACGTCCGGGACGACGTCCGGCAACCGGCCGACGACGCGGACGGCACCGTCACGCTGTCGCCCGCCCTGGTGCTGCGCAAGCGCAGCGCGTTCGCCCTGGTCGAGTACTACGAGCAGATGATCTCCCACCTCGACCGCGACGGCGCGACCGTCCCGCTCGGGCTCGCCCAGCTGGTCGAGGCGATCGAACCGGCGGACCGGCTGTCGTGGCTCGAGCGCACCGGCGCCGCCACCTCGTTGACTCTCGCCGAAGACCCGCTGTTCCCGCTTCCGGCCAACGCCGAGCAGTCGCAGATCATCGAGCGGCTCGGCGGCGACAGCGGAGTGGTGGTCGAGGGCCCACCCGGGACGGGCAAGACCCACACGATCGCCAACCTGGTGTCGGCGCTGCTCGCCCGCGGCCAGCGGGTGCTCGTCACGAGCGAGAAGGCGCAGGCGCTCCGTGTCCTGAGGGACAAACTCCCGCCCGAGATGCAGGAACTGTGCGTCTCGATCACCGACCTGTCCCGCGGCGGCTCGGACGAGCTCACCCGCAGTGTGGCGACCATCGCCGAACGGAAGTCGTCGTTCAACCCGCACAGCGAGGGCCAGAAGATCGCCGACCTCCGCGCCCAGCGGGACGAGGCCGTGCAGAAGCGGGCCGTCGTGCTCGAGCAGGTGAAGGCGCTGCGCGAGTCCGAGACCTACCAGCACGACGCCGTCGCCGACGGCTACGAGGGCACCGCTGCCACCATCGTCCGCAAGGTCATGGGCCTGCAGGACGCGTTCGAGTGGCTTCCCGGACCGCTGCTGAGCGAGCAACCGCCCCTCACCGGCACCGAGGTCGAGACCCTGCGCCGGCTGTGCGTGACGGCGTCCCCCGAGCGCGCGCAGCGTGCACGCCAGACGCTTCCCGCGCTGGATTCCCTGCTGCCGAACCGGGCCGAACTCGAACGGCTCTGCTCGCGGGCGTCGACCAGCATCCCGATCGACACCCCGCAGTCGGCGCATCTGCTCGAGGTCCTCGGTGGCGTCGAGCCGGAGACCGCGTACTCCATTCGCAGGCACTGCAAGGAACTGCAGGCCCGCGCGCACGACGTCCTCGACCTGGACGGTCAGTTCCAGAGCCTCGCCGACACCGTCCTGTCCGGCCGGGCCACCCACCTGTGGGGTCGGCTGGACGCGCTGCCCGCGATCGTCGAGGCGGCCGCCGCCGCCGACCGGTACATCGGTGCGCAGGACGTCCAGTGCGCCGTCATGACCCGACCCGCCCTGCAGGCGATGGGTGCGCTCGCCGTGGCCATGGAATCCGGGGCCGTCGAGTGGAAGACCCGCTTCCGTCGCAGCGAGGAGCAGAAGGCCGTCGAGGAACTCGGCCTCGACGCCACCGTCGACGGCGTCCCCGCCACGACCGCCGCCGCGGTGCGGTTGGTGACCGAGCATCTGCGCGCCCACGACGCCGCGCAGACCGCCGCGACCCTGCTGGCCGATCTGCGGATTCCGGTGGACATGAACGGGTCTCGCGCCGTTCAGGTCGACAGCCTCAACATGATCGTCGGCCGGGTGGCCCGCGTGCGCGCCCTCCTGGTCGCCCGCGACGCGCTCGCCCGTGAACTTTTCGCGCTGTCCCCGAACGCGCCGCGGATCCGCAACCTCGCGGACGCCACCGCGGTGGCCGGGGCCGCGGAGGCCATCACCACCCGCGCCGACGTGGACAGTGCGCGTGCGGAACTCGACGGCATCGTCTCGGCCGTCTCCACCGAGGTCGACGCGGGACCGTCACCGGAAGGCACCGCCCTGGTGGCGGCGCTCGACCAGGCCGACAACGCCGCCCTGTCGGAGGCTCTCACCAGGTACGCGATCGCCCGCGTCGAACAGCAGGATCAGTGGCTGTTCGACGAGTTGTCCGACCGGCTCTCACCCGTCGCCCCGGCACTGTACGACCTGGTGCGCAGGACGGCGGCGCTCACCGAGTGGGACGAGATGAGCTGGCAGATGCCGGAGGCGTGGGCGTGGCGCCGCGCCCGCCAATGGGTCACCGAACAGCACCGGGCCGGTCGTGAGCAGGAACTCGAAGCCGAACTCAACGCCGTCGACGCGGATCTCGCGCATCTCACCGCGCGGCTCGCGGCGGCCACCGCCTGGCGCGACTGCCTCGAACACCTGACGGCCGACCAGGTGCGGGCACTGCAGACATACCGCGAGCACATCTCGAGCATTGGTGCAGGCGCCGGAAAGTACGCCGAGAAGTACCGCAGCGCAGCACGATCCGCGATGGGGGAGGCGCAGGGCGCGGTGCCCGCGTGGGTGATGCCGCTGCAGCAGGTCCTCGCGTCCATCCCGCCCGTGCCGGGCAGCTTCGACGTCGTCATCGTCGACGAGGCGAGCCAGGCCGACATCACCAACCTGTTCCTGCTGTGGCTGGCGCCGCGGGTCATTGTCGTCGGCGACGACAAACAGTGCGCCCCCGCCGACATCCCCACCAGCGGCACCCTCGACGACGTGTTCACCCGCCTGGACGCGTACCTGCCCGACCTCCCCGAGTACGTCCAGGCCACGCTCACCCCGCGGTCGAGTCTGTTCTCGATCCTGCGCACCAGCTTCGGGCAGGTCGTCCGGCTCCGCGAGCACTTCCGCTCGATGCCCGAGATCATCAACTGGTCGAGTACCCAGTTCTACGGCGAACTGCCGCTCGTCCCGGTGCGGCAGTTCGGCGCGGATCGGCTTCCGCCGCTGAAACATACGTACGTATCCGACGCCTCTGTGTCGGGCAAGGACTCGACGCTCACCAACCACATCGAGGCCGCCGCCCTCGTCGACCAGCTCATCGAATGCCTCGTCGACCCCCGCTACGACGGCAAGACGTTCGGAATCGTCGTGCTGCAGGGGCAGTCCCAGGTCGACGCCATCCGAACCGAACTCGTCAAGCGCATCGGCATCGAACAGTGGGAGCAGCGGCGACTGCGGGTCGGGACACCGCCGGACTTCCAGGGCGACGAACGGAGCGTCGTCTTCCTGTCGATGGTCGTGGGACCCGAGCAGAACTTCGCACCGCTGACGGCGAACCAGTACAAGCGGCGGTTCAACGTCGCGGCGACACGGGCACAGGATCAGCTGTGGCTGTTCCACTCCGTGACCGTCGACGAACTCAAGCGGGCAGACCTGCGCAACTCCCTGCTCAGCTACATGATGTCGACGTCACCGGCGCCGGCCGACCCGATGCCGCAGGACGTCGACCGCGACGTGCGGATCCCCCCGTTCGACAATCTCCTCGAGCAGCGGGTGTTCAACGACATCGCCGAACGCGGCTACCACGTCAATTCCCAAGTCGAGGTGAACAATCGGCGCATCGACCTCGTCGTCACCGGCGGCACCATGAGGCTCGCCGTCGAATGCGACGGCGACGCCTTCGCGATCACCCAGGAACAACGGATCGCGGACCTCGAACGCGAGCAGGAACTCAAGCGGTGCGGCTGGACGTTCTGGCGCGTCCGCGAATCGGAGTACTACCTCGACCCGAAGGCCGCGCTGTCGAGCCTGTGGGACACGCTGGACAACCTGGGCATCGCCCCGCACGCGGTCGATCACGCGATGGCCATCGAGGCCGCCGCCACCGAACGCGCGGCGCGCGATGCGGCAGCCGCCACCGAACGCGGGAAGCATGCTGCGCCCATAGGCGCTTCGCACCCGTGAGTACTTATTAACGTCCGGCGGTTAATAAGTACTCACGGGCCGAAGGCATCGGCTGTCGCCGCGGAACTCGGCGATGACCTCGTCGCCGCGGCGGACGGTGACGTCGTAGAGGCCGTTGCGCCCGTAGCGGGCCCGCTCCACGGCCTCGGCGACGAGGGTGTCGCCGAGGCGGGTGGACGCGAGGAACCGGATGTCGGCGCGGGCGGCGACCGCGGCAGTGTCGTACCCGTTGCACGCCATCGCGAATGCGGTGTCGGCGAGGGTGAACACGAAGCCGCCGTGGGTGATGCCGTGACCGTTGACCATGGTCTCACCCACGACCATCGACGCGACCGCGTGACCGGGGCTGAGCTCGAGGATCTGGATGCCGAGCGCGCGGGACGCGTTGTCTGCCTCGAACATCTCCCGCGCGATACGACATTCCGCGGACGCGTCGACAGTCATGGTTCTCCTACTGGTTGTAGACGGATTCTTCTTCTTGGACGTACATGGTGACGCCACCGGTGGCGAAGTTGCGGACGTCCTTGCCCGCCTGCTTCATCTCCTCGGACTGCAACCCGGACTTCATGGTCTCGGCGTCGGGGAAGATGAGGCTCGCGACGGCGTAGTACGGCGGCTTCCCACCGTCGAGGGCGCTGCACTTGCCCCACGTGAAGTCGGACAGGCCGGGGACCTTGCGTGCCAGCGGCATGTGGGTGTCGCGGTAGTAGGCGTCGAACGCGTCGGGGTCATCGGGCTGGCCGTAACAGACGGCGACCTTGAAGCTCATGCATCTTCTCCTTTGGCGACGAGGGTGAGAACGTCGTACGTTGCGACGGGGTCGCCGTCCTGGTTGACGACGACTGCATCCCAACGGACTTCACCGTAGTCGGCGCTGCTGCGCGGCGTGATGAGCTTCGCGGTCAGGGTGACGGTGAGGCTGTCGTCGGCCTTGACGGGGGTGAGGAACCGGAGGTTGTCGACGCCGAAGTTGGCGAGGACGGGACCGGGGTTGGGCTCGACGAACAGGCCGGCGGCGAGGGAGACCACCAGGTACCCGTGGGCGACGATGCCCCCGAACAGCGGGTTGGCGGCCGCGGCCTCGGGGTCGGTGTGCGCGTAGAACGTGTCGCCGGTGAACTCGGCGAAGTGGTCGATGTCGGCGAGGGTGACCTGACGGGGGCCGCCGACGATGGTGTCGCCGATCCGCAACTGCGCGAGGTTCTTCCGGAACGGGTGGACGCCGTCGTCGTTGCGCTGGGATCCGGTCACCCACTTGTTCCCGACCGCGGTGAGGATGTCGGGGGTGGCCTGGACGGCGGTGCGCTGCATGTGGTGCAGGATGCCGCGGATGCCGCCGAGTTCCTCGCCGCCGCCTGCGCGGCCTGGTCCGCCGTGGACGAGGACCGGCAGGGGTGAGCCGTGGCCGGTGGATTCCTTGGCGTCGTCGCGGTTGAGGACGAGGACGCGGCCGTGGAACGGGGCGAGGCCCAGCACGATGTCGCGGGCGAGTGCGGAATCGCGGGTGACGAGGGACGCGACGAGGCTGCCCTTGCCGCGGGCGGCGAGTGCGATGACCTCGTCGGTGCTGTCGTATCCGATGACGGTGCTGACGGGGCCGAACGCCTCGATGTCGTGGGGTTCGGTGGCGTCCTTGTCGTCGGAGCGCAGCAGGATCGGCGGCAGGAACGCGCCGGTCGCCTTGTCGGCGCCGACGACGTCGAAGTTGTCCGGGTCGCCGACGACGATCTGCGCCGACTTGGTGAGGCCGCGGAGCGACTTCAGCACCTCGTCGCGCTGTTCGAGGCTGGCGAGCGCACCCATGGTGACGCCGTCGGCGTCGGGGGCGCCGACCACAACGCGGGATAGCCGGGCCTGGGCGGCGGCGATGACGTCGTCCATCAGCGCGGACGGCACGAGGGCGCGCCGGATGGCGGTGCACTTCTGGCCGGCCTTCACCGTCATCTCGGTGACGAGTTGCTTGACGTAGAGGTCGAATTCTTCGCTGCCCGGTTCGACGTCGGCGCCGAGGATGGACGCGTTGAGCGAGTCGGCTTCGGCGTTGAAGTGGACGCCCTCACCGACGACGTTCGGGTGCGCCCGCAGGGTGGCGGCGGTGTCGGCGGAGCCGGTGAACGCGACGGAGTCCTGACCGCCGAGGTGGTCGAGGAGCCCGCGGGCACTCCCGGACAGCAGCTGGACCGAGCCTTCGGGCAGCAGCCCGGATTCGATGATGCGACGGAACACCAGTTCGGTGAGGTACGCCGACTGGCTCGCGGGCTTCACGATCGACGGGACGCCGGCGATGAACGCGGGGGCGAGCTTCTCGAGGAAACCCCACACCGGGAAGTTGAACGCGTTGATCTGGACGGCGACGCCGCGGCGGGACGTGTAGACGTGCTGGCCGAGGAACGTGCCCTTCTTGCCCAGCTGTTCGAACGCTCCGTCGAGGTAGACGGTGTCGTTGGGTAGTTCCCGCCTGGCCTTGCTGGCGTAACTGAGGAGGGTGCCGAAGCCGCCGTCGATGTCGACGCCGGAGTCGCGCTTGGTGGCGCCGGTCGAGGTCGACAGAGCGTAGAACTCGTCCTTGCCCGCCATGAGTGTGAGGGCGAGCGCCTTGAGGGCGGCGGCGCGCTCGTGGAAGGTCAGCTTCGCCAGCGCCGGTCCGCCGACCTCGCGGGCGTAGGTCACCATCTCGCCGAGGTCGAGACCGGTCGCGGAGATGCGCGCCACCTCGGAGCCATCGACCGCGCTCAGCAGCGGGGTTCCCTCGTCCGGCGCGGTGTACCAGCGTCCGGCGGCGTAGCTTTCCAGTAACTTGCTCACGACAACTCCATTTCACCGTACGTTCGGTCGGTTAACAGAATCGTCGCTTTCGCCGCTGGTTGTCAAGGGAGCATCGCAAAATTTCGTGCGCCACCTTCCCTTGCGTACCGACCGAAGATTCGGTTATTAATAGACGGCACCCCCGTGAAGGAGAAGACTGTGGCCGAAGTGTTTCTGGTGGACGGAGCCCGTACCCCGCAGGGTCGGTACGGCGGAGCGCTCGCAGGAGTGCGCCCCGACGACCTTGCCGGTCTCGTCGTGGCCGAGGCAGCCCGCCGGGCGGGAATCCCGGGCGAGGCCGTCGACGAGGTGATCCTCGGCGCCGCGAACCAGGCCGGCGAGGACAACCGCGACGTCGCACGCATGGCTGTGCTGCTCGCGGGCCTGCCCGACAGTGTCCCCGGCTACACGGTGAACCGGCTGTGCGCGAGCGGTCTGACCGCCGTCGCGTCGGCCGCGCACACCATCCGCAGCGGCGAGGCCGACATCGTGATCGCCGGCGGCGTCGAGTCGATGACCCGCGCACCCTGGGTGATGGCCAAGCCCGGCACCCCGTGGGCACGACCGGGGGAGGTGGCCGACACCTCGCTCGGCTGGCGCTTCACGAACCCGCGGTTCACCGCCACCGACGCGGATGTTCCGGCCGGGGCCGGACCGGACGTCCGCAAGGTGACGCTGTCGATGGGCGAGACGGCCGAGGAGGTCGCCGCGCTCGAGGGCATCACCCGCGCCGAGAGCGACGCGTTCGCGCTGCGCAGCCAGGAGCGGGCGATCGCCGCCGTCGACGCCGGCCGGTTCGACCGCGAGATCGTCCCGGTGCCGCTGCGCGACGGCGAACTGACCGCCGACGAGACCCCACGACGGGGAACCACGCTGGAGAAGCTGGGCAAGCTGAAACCCGTCTTCCGCGAGGACGGCATCGTCACCGCCGGCTCGTCGTCCTCCCTCTCGGACGGCGCCGCTGCCCTCGTCGTCGCGAGCGAGGCCACCGTCGAGCGGTACGGCCTGACCGTCCGCGGCCGCATCGTCACCAGCGCCAGCGCGGGCATCGCCCCCAACATCATGGGTCTGGGCCCGGTCCCGGCCACCCGCAAGGCGCTGGCCCGCGCCAACTGGTCGATCTCCGACCTCGGCGCCGCCGAACTCAACGAGGCCTTCGCCGCGCAGTCGCTCGGCGTGATCCGGCAGCTGAAGCTCGACGAGAGCATCGTCAACGCCGACGGCGGCGCCATCGCCCTCGGTCACCCGCTGGGCTGCTCGGGTGCGCGGATCCTGCTGACGCTGCTCGGCCGGATGGAACGCGAAGGCGCCCGCCGCGGGCTGGCCACGCTGTGCGTGGGCGTCGGCCAGGGTGTCGCGATGCTGATCGAGGCGCCGTGAACACGCTGAAGGTCGAGGACCGTGACGACCGCATGGTGGTCACGCTGCACCGGCCCGCGCAGCGCAACGCGATCAACGCGGAGATGATCGCCGAACTGCACCAGGTGTGCGCGGTGTTGGAGGCGACGCCCAAGCCGATGCTGCTGACCGGCGAGGGCGACCACTTCGCGGGCGGCGCCGACATCGCCGAACTGCGTGAGCGTGGCCGCGACGAGGCGTTCGCCGGCATCAACCGCACGCTGTTCGACCGCATCGCGAAGCTGCCGATGCCCACCGTCGCCGCGGTCAGCGGATACGCGCTCGGCGGCGGCGCCGAACTGTCCTATGCCTGCGACCTGCGGATCGCCACCGAGACCGCGGTGTTCGGGAACCCCGAACCCGGCCTGGGCATCATGGCCGCGGCGGGCGCGAGCTACCGGCTGCCGGAACTGGTCGGCACGTCCGTCGCCAAGCAGGTGCTGCTCGGCGGCCGGAACCTGGACGCCGATGCGGCGCTGCGGCACGGACTCGTGATGGACGTCGTCGCACCCGGCGAGCACATCGATGCAGCGCACAAGGTCATCGACCGCATCACCCGCTCGGCGCCGCTGGCCCTGAAGCTCACCAAGATCATCGTCGACGCACCGGGCTCGCACCCGTTCGCCGACGACATCGCCCAGGCGGTGCTGTTCGAGAGCCGCGACAAACACGACCGCATGACCGCCTTCCTGGAGAAGAAGAAATGACGAACACAGCACCGAAGAACGTCGGCGTCGTCGGCGGCGGCCGGATGGGCGCGGGCATCGCGCAGGTCTTCGCCACCGCCGGCTCCACCGTCACCATCGCCGAGAGCGGCGACCGGCAGGCGGCCCTGCAGCGGGTGTCCGACGGACTCGACCGGGCGCACGAACGCGGCAAGCTCGGTGACGCCGACCCCGCGACCATCCTCGGACGCGTGTCGACGGTAGAGGCGCCCGATGCACTCCCGCCCGCCCTCGATCTGGTGGTCGAGGCGGTGCCGGAACTGGTCGACCTCAAGCTCGGCGTCCTGGCGCTGGTCGAGAAGACCGTGTCGCCCGCCACGGTGATCGCGACCAACACCAGTTCGATCTCCATCGCCGAACTCGGTGCCGCGCTGAACGATCCGGCCCGCCTCATCGGGATGCACTTCTTCAACCCCGTCCCGGCGTCGACGCTCGTGGAGATCGTGCGGGCCCCCGCCACCGACGCCGGGGTGGTCGAGAAGGTCCGCGAGTGGGTGTCCCTGCTCGGCAAGACCGAGGTGCTCGTCAACGACTCCCCGGGCTTCGCCACCAGCCGGCTCGGGGTGTGCCTCGGACTCGAGGCCATCCGCATGCTCGAGGAGGGCGTCGCCGACGCCGAGTCCATCGACCGGGCCATGGAACTGGGATACCGGCACCCGATGGGGCCGCTGCGGTCCACCGACCTCGTCGGCCTGGACGTCCGGCTCGCGATCGCCGAGCACCTCGCGAAGACCCTCGGCGAGCGGTTCGCGCCGCCCGCCCTGCTCCGCGAGAAGGTCGCCCGCGGCGAACTCGGCCGCAAGACCGGCCAAGGCTTCTACACCTGGTCCTGAGAGGCCACCCCACCACAACCAGCAGGAGGCGCATTCTCATGAGCAGTAACGACGTGATCGGACTTTCCCTTGACGCGGGACTGGCCACCATCACCCTGAGCCGGGCGGGCGCGTCCAACGCGCTGGACCGCGCGGTGAAGGAACAGTTGCTCGCCGCGGTCGAGAAGGTGGCCGGCGACGACAGCGTGCGTGCCCTGCTGCTGGCGGCGGAGGGGAAGAACTTCTGCGTCGGCCAGGACCTGGCCGAGCACGTGGCCGGTCTCGAGGCCGACCCTGCCCACGCGATGGACACCGTCGCCGAGCACTACAACCCGCTGCTCCGGGCCCTGGCCGGGGTCCGGGTGCCGGTGATCGTCGCGATCAACGGGGCGTGCGTCGGGGCGGGTCTCGGCATCGCCCTGGCCGGGGACATCCGGATCGCGGGGGAGGGCGCCAAGTTCGCCACCGCGTTCACCGGGATCGCCCTGGCCGGGGACTCCGGGCTCAGTCACACGCTCGTGGAGGCGCTCGGGGCGAGCCGCGCGACGGGGCTGATGATGCTCGGCGACCGGTTCACGGCCGCGCAGGCGCTGGACTGGGGGCTGGTGCACCGGGTGGTGCCCGACGCCGAACTCGGGGACGCGGCCGCCGCGCTGGCGCGGCAGCTCGCCGACGGTCCTACGGCCGCGTATGCGCAGGTCAAGTCGCTGGTCTCGGCGGCGTCTGCCGGGCTGTCGGAGGCGCTCGAGCGGGAGCGCGAGGCCGCGGAGGCGCTCGGGCAGTCGAAGGATCACCGCAGTGCGGTCGACGCGTTCCTGGCGAAAACCGCGCCCACCTTCGAAGGACACTGACGTAATTCGGCTCCCGCCCTTGTGTGGGCGGGGGCTGACATGCATACTTGATACCAACCGATCATTCGGTAATAGAGGTAGGACATATGACCACGTCACACGCTTCCGGTGAGCTGCAAACGCTCTTCGATGACACCATCGCCGCCGACCAGAGGGTCGAGCCCCGGGACTGGATGCCCGACGGCTACCGCAAGACGCTGATCCGGCAGATCGCGCAGCACGCGCACTCGGAGATCATCGGCATGCAGCCGGAGGGCAACTGGCTCACCCGGGCGCCGTCGCTGCGTCGCAAGGCGATCCTCATGGCGAAGGTCCAGGACGAGGCCGGGCACGGCCTGTACCTGTACTCGGCCGCGGAGACGCTCGGAGCCGACCGCGCCGACCTCACCGAGAAGCTGATCGAGGGCAAGCAGAAGTACTCCTCGATCTTCAACTACCCGACGCTCACCTACGCCGACGTGGGAGTCATCGGCTGGCTGGTCGACGGCGCCGCGATCTGCAACCAGGTGCCGTTGTGCCGCAGCTCCTTCGGGCCGTACGCCCGCGCGATGATCCGGGTCTGCAAGGAGGAGTCGTTCCACCAGCGGCAGGGCTTCGAACTGCTGATGACGATGATGCGCGGCAGCGACGCCCAGCGGGAGATGGTGCAGGAGTCGGTGAACCGCTGGTGGTGGCCGGCGCTGATGATGTTCGGACCGCCGGACGACCAGTCGCCGAACTCCGAGCAGTCCATGAAGTGGCGCATCAAGCGGCACACCAACGACGAACTCCGTCAGCGGTTCGTCGACATGTCCATCCCGCAGGCCGAGGTCCTCGGCGTGACGTTCCCGGACCCGGACCTGAAGTGGAACGCCGAGCGCGGCGCCCACGACTTCGGCGAACCGGACTGGAGCGAGTTCATGCAGGTGATCAAGGGCAACGGCGCCTCGAGCGTCGAGCGCGTCGCCAACCGGCGGGCAGCACACGAGAACGGGGCGTGGGTGCGGGAGGCCGCAACGGCCTTCGCCCGCCGCGAGAGCAACAAGGAGAACGCACGATGAGCACGGACGACACCGCGGTGCGCGCGGACTGGCCCCTGTACGAGGTGTTCCTGCGGGGCAAGCGCGGACTCAACCACGTCCACGTCGGATCCCTGCACGCCGCCGACGACGAGATGGCCGTCCGCCACGCGCGGGACGTGTACACCCGGCGCAACGAGGGTGTGAGCATCTGGGTGGTGCGGTCCAGTTCGATCGTGGCGTCCAGCCCGTCGGAGAAGGACCCGTACTTCGCGCCCAGCGGCGACAAGGTGTACCGGCACCCCACGTTCTACGAGATCCCCGACAACGTTCCCCACATGTGATCCGGCCCAGACCGTTTCGCAGGCCGACGAGAATTCCGAGGATGTACCGATGACCGACCACGACAACGCCTACGACGGCCTCGTCGACGAAGACAGCCACGGCCAGTGGGCTTTCGGCACCAGCTTCGACGACCCCCTGGCCGGCGTCGACACCACGGTTCCGGGTGACGTCGACCTCGCCGCCCTGGCCGGATACTGCCTGATGCTCGGCGACGATGCGCTGATCAGCTCGCAGCGGCTCGCCGAGTGGAGCACGCGCGCACCGGAACTCGAGGAGGAGGTCGCGCTCGCGAACGTCGGCCTCGACCTGCTCGGTCAGGCGCGACTGCTGCTCGCCCGGGCGGCCGCCGCGGATGCGTCGGTCGTGCCGTTCATTTCGGACACGAGCCCGATTCCCGCCGAGGACGCGCTCGCGTTCTTCCGCGACGAGAACCGGTTCCGCAACACCCGGCTGGCCGAACTCGACAACGGCGACTTCGCGCAGACCGTCACGCGACTGCTGGTCTTCGCCACGTGGCGGCTGGCCCTGTTCGACCGCCTGCGCACCTCCCGCGACCCCGTTCTCGCGGCGGTCGCGGTGAAGGGTGTCAAGGAACTCACCTACCACCGCGACTACGCCGCCCGGTGGGTGGTGACGCTCGGTTGCGGTACGGCGGAGTCGAAGTCGCGCATGGAGGACGCCCTCGCCCGGGTGTGGCCGTACGTCGAGGAACTCTTCACCCCGACCACCGAGGAACTCGCCCTCGCCGCGGTGGGTGTCGGCGTCGAGCCGCGGGACCTCCGTGAGGAGTTCGACACCGTGCTCGCCCAGGTGCTGAAGGCCGCGGAACTCACCGCCCCCGAGGGCCGGACCGTCGGCACCGTCGGCGGCCGGGCCGGACGTCAGGGCCTGCACACCGAGGCCCTCGGACTGCTGCTTGCCGAGATGCAGAGCGTGGCCCGGGCCCATCCGGAAGGAGTGTGGTGACATGACCACCGCAGTGCGCAGCGACGCCCGCCGCCTCGCCGAGTCCGTCCTGGACCCGGAGATGCCGATGCTCACGCTCGCCGATCTGGGCGTGCTCCGCGACGTCGAGGAGCACGCCGACGGATCGGTGGTTGTCACCATCACCCCCACCTACTCCGGGTGCCCCGCCATGGCCACGATGCGCGACGACATCGAGCACACCCTGCAGGACGCCGGTTTCGGCAGCGTCGAGGTCCGGACCGTCCTCACCCCGCCGTGGAGCACCGACTGGATCAGCGACGACGGCCGGCGCAAGCTGCGCGAGAACGGCTACTCGACGCCGGGGCCCGCGCCCCTGCGCACGTCCGGTCCCGTTCCGCTGACCCTCACCGTCAAGCCGCGGGCCGTGACGTGCCCGGTGTGCCACTCCGCCAACACCCGTCTCGACTCGGAATTCGGGGCGACGCTGTGCAAGGCGCTGTACCGGTGCCTCGACTGCCTCGAACCCTTCGATCACGTGAAGGAAATCTGATCATGACCACAGCGGTGTCCCCGAAGCCCGGCGCGGCGTTGCGCAACAGGGCGTTCCACACGCTCACCGTCGCCGACGTCGAATCCCTCTGCGACGACGCGGTCGCGGTCACGTTCGACGTTCCCGCCGACCTCGCCGACGAGTTCGCGTTCGGCCCCGGCCAGTCGCTCACGCTGCGGCGCACGATCGACGGTGTCGAGCACCGCCGCTCCTACTCCATCTGCGCGCCTGCCGGTTCCGCGCCGCGGGTCGGTGTGCGCGAGGTGTCCGACGGCCTGTTCTCGACGTGGCTCGTCCGCGACGTCCGGCCCGGCGACCGGATCGAGGTGCAGGGCCCGAGCGGAACGTTCGTCGCCGACCCCGAAGCCGGCGGCCGCCACGTGCTGATCGCCGCCGGATCCGGCATCACCCCGATGCTGTCGATCGCCGCGTCGATGCTCGCCAACCCCGAGGCCGAAGTCGTTCTCCTGTATGGAAACCGGCGCACCCGCTCGGTGATGTTCGCCGAGGAGATCGCCGACCTCAAGGACATGTACGGGTCGCGCTTCGACGTGGTGCACGTCCTGTCCCGCGAGCCCCGCGAGGTGGAACTCTTCACCGGGCGCCTCGACGCCGACCGGTTGCGCGCCCTGTTCACGTCCATCGTGCCGCTCGCCGACATCGACCACTTCTGGCTCTGCGGCCCGTTCGGGATGGTCACCGACGCCGAGACGGTTCTCGGGGAACTGCAGATCGACAAGAGCCGGGTGCACCACGAACTGTTCTTCGTCGACGACGTTCCGCCGCCGATGGAGAAGCACCGCGAACCCGGTGTCACCGGGCCGAGCAGTGAGGTGACCCTCGTCCTGGACGGCCGCTCGACCACCGCGACGTTGCCGCGAGACGAGTCGATCCTCGACGCCGCCGAGAACTACCGCTCGGACCTTCCGTTCGCCTGCAAGGGCGGCGTCTGCGGAACGTGCCGCGCGAAGATCACGTGCGGTGACGTGGACATGCGCCGCAACTATGCGCTCGAGGACTACGAGGTCGACTCCGGCTTCGTGCTGACGTGCCAGACCTTCCCGGTCAGCGACAACGTGACCGTCGATTTCGACGCCTGACCTTTCCCAGCCCGCCCACCCCGGAGACTAGAATGACCAGTATCGCCACCCCCTCGCAGGACATCGAGTTCGCCACGCGCGACCGGATCTCGACGCTGCAACTCGAACGTCTGCAGTGGTCACTTCTCCACGCGTACACCAACGTTCCGCATTACCGGAAGGCGTTCGACGACGCCGGTGTGCACCCGAGCGACCTGAAGGACCTGTCCGATCTGGCGAAGTTCCCGTTCACCGCGAAGGCGGACCTGCGGGCCAACTACCCGTTCGGGATGTTCGCGGTACCGCAGGAGAAGGTCTCCCGCATCCACGCCTCCTCCGGCACCACGGGCAGGCCGACGGTGGTCGGGTACACCGCGAACGACATCAGCAACTGGGCCGACCTGATCGCCCGGAGCCTGCGGGCCGGTGGCGTGAAGCCGTCCGACAAGGTGCACGTCGCGTACGGGTACGGCCTGTTCACCGGCGGCCTCGGCGCGCACTACGGCGCCGAACGGCTGGGCTGCACGGTGATCCCGATGTCCGGGGGCATGACCGACCGGCAGATCCAGCTGATCGAGGACTTCGAACCGGACGCGATCATGGTGACGCCGTCGTACATGCTCACGATCGTCGACGCGATGATCAAGAAGGGCATCGACCCGTCGAAGACGTCGCTGCGGACCGGGGTGTTCGGGGCGGAGCCGTGGACCGAGGAGATGCGCACCGAACTCGAGAAGCAGTTGAACATGGACGCCGTCGACATCTACGGACTGTCCGAGGTGATGGGCCCGGGTGTCGCGATGGAATGCGTCGACACCAAGGACGGCCTGCACATCTGGGAAGACCACTTCTACCCGGAGATCATCGACCCGGTCACCGGAGAGGTGCTGCCCGACGGCGAGGAGGGCGAACTCGTCTTCACCTCGCTCACCAAGGAGGCCATGCCGATCATCCGCTACCGCACCCGCGACCTCACCCGCCTGCTGCCGGGCACGGCACGGTCGGTGCGGCGGATGCAGAAGGTCACCGGGCGCACCGACGACATGATCATCCTGCGCGGGGTGAATCTGTTCCCCACCCAGATCGAGGAGCTGATCCTCACCGTCTCCGCGCTGGCCCCGCAGTTCCAGTGCATCCTCGATCGCCCCGGTAGGATGGACGAACTGACCGTACGAGTCGAAGCCCGCCCCGACGCGTCCGCCACCGATCATCCCCGTTCCGCCGCCGAACTCCAGAAGCTGGTCAAGAACCGCATCGGAGTGAGCGTGAAGGTGGACGTGGTGGCGTCCGGCGCACTGGAGCGGTCGCTCGGCAAGGCACGGCGACTGATCGACAACCGCTCCGCTCTGTGAGGTGATCGAAGGTGCGTCTCGGTGGTGAACACGCGCGTGACGACGACGGGCAGTTCGAGCACTGGCGGCAGGCCGTCTCCACGGCGTTCGTCCCCCTCGCCGTGGTGTCCACCGCCGAGGACGGCGACGCCAGGTTCACCGGGACCCTGCGCACCACCGCGCTCGGCGGGCTGCAGCTCAGCGAGGTCGGGGGACGGGCGGTGGACGTCCGGCGGACCCGTACGTCCATCAAGCGGTCCGACCCCGGCCTGGTGAAGGTGGGCCTGCAACTGTCGGGCCGCGGCGTCATCGTCCAAGACGACCGTGAGGCCGTGCTCGGGCCCGGCGATTTCGCCGTCTACGACACCAGCAAGCCGTACGACCTGCACTTCGCCGGCGACTTCAGCATGTTCGTGCTGATGTTTCCCCGCGAAATGCTGCGCATCGCCTCGCGGGAACTGGGCACCGTGTCGGCGCGCCGCATCCGCGGCAGCAGCGGGATGGGCGCGCTCGTCTCGCCGTTCCTGACGAACCTCCACCACTCCGTCGTGACCGGCACGATGCCGACGACCCCGCTCGTCGAGGACGCGGTCGTCGACCTGCTCAGTGCCGCGGTGCAGTCGGAGGCACCCGCTGACGCCGCCGCTCCCGGCGCGACACTGCTGCTCCGTGTGAAGTCGTTCATCGACGCGCACCTGCACGACCCCGCACTCGACACCGCCACCGTGGCGTCCCACCACCACGTGTCGACGCGGCACCTGCAGAAGATGTTCGAGGCCGACGGGCACACGGTGGCCGGGTGGATCCGTCACCGCCGGCTCGAGAAGTGCCGCCGCGATCTCAAGGACGCCCGCTTCCGCGACGAGAGCATCGGAACCATCTGTGCCCGGTACGGTCTCGTCAACTCTTCGCACTTCTCGCGGCTGTTCAAGGACACGTACGGCGTGTCGCCGCGAGCCTTCCGCGAACAGGAACTCCTGCCGATCAGCGTGTGAGGTCGGCGCCGGCTCCCCCCACGTGAGTGGGAAAGCGTGCCGGAACACACTTTCCCACTCACGTGCGGAGGGCGACTCGCTCGCCCGTGAGCGGTGTCAGAGCATGGATTCCAGCCACGCTGCCGTCGCGAACAGGCGCTGCTCGGCGCCGGGGCGCCCGATCAGCTGCAATCCGAGGGGCAGGCCCGCGCTGTCACGCTTGCCGGGGATGGTGACCACGGGCAGGCCCATCGCCTGCCACGGTCGGCTCAGCACCGGCGTCCCCGTCGCGTCGTGGCCGCGGGGAGCGGCGCCGAGCGCCGCGGGTCCCAGGATGGCCTCGTCCTCGTCCAGCGCCGCGAGCAGCAACCGCCGGGTCTCGGCGATTCCGGCCAGGGCGGCACGGTACTGCGCCTCGGTGGTCTGGGCACCCGCCGCGAACAACTCGGCGAGGGGTGCACTGATCTTCCCGGGCTGCGTCGCCTCGGCGGCGCGTTCCCGGGCGGCGTCGTACGCCATCACCGTGTGGTGGTGTTCCGTCAGCGCCACGACGGCCGCGGCGGTATCCATCTCACGGCATCGAACACCCGCGGACTGCGCGGTACCCGCGGTGGTCCTGAGCGCCGCGGTCATGTCCGGGGACACCTCGCCGAGTTCGAACCCACTCCACAGGCGGAGCCGGCGCGGCGCGGAAGGCTCGAGTACGGGCGCCCGGGTGCCGTCGCGCAGCGCCGTCCACGCGAAGTGCAGATCGGACACCGTGCGTGCCAGCAGCCCCACCGTGTCGAGACGGGGACTCAATCCGGTGATGCCCGCGGTCGGGAATTCGCCGTGGGCGGTGACGAAACCCGCGACTCCGCAGAACGACGCCGGCCGGGTCAGCGATCCCGCGGTCTGCGTGCCGAACGCCAGCGGCACCATGCCGGCGGCCACCGCTGCCGCCGAGCCGCTCGACGACCCGCCGGGCGTGTGGTCCACGGCGCGCGGATTGCGGGTGGGCCCGGGCTTGAAGTACCCGAACTCGGTGGTCACGGTCTTGCCGACCGGGAGCGCACCGAGTGCACGCACACGCGCCACACAGTCGGCGTCCGTCGATGCCGGTTCCGCGCTCCGCAGCTCACTGCCGCAGCGCGTCGGCATGCCGGCGACGTCGATCAGATCCTTGACGCCGACGGGAACACCCCACAGCACGCCGCCGGGATCGCTAATTTGGATCCGGGCGGCCGCAGACCGCACCGCGTCGGGATCGAGGTGGGCCCAGGCGTGGATCGCCGGGTCCAGGTCCGCGATCTGCGCGAGTGCCGCGTCCGCCACGTCGATCGGCGTCGTCGAACCCGCCGACAGCTGTTCGACCAGGTCCCGAAGTGGTGACCGTAGTTCCGTCTTCATTGCATCGCCGCCATCGTGTCGTCGTTCTTCGTCTCGGTCTGTCCGGTGAGCGCCCGGGTGCGCATCACCGAGAAGAGGCGGTCGGCCCGTGCCTTGGTCTCCCCGGACGGCGCCGACAGCAGCGCGACGACGACGGACACCGCCAGCGAGAGGGGCGCCACGGCGAGTGCCGGGTTCGAGAATCCGAGGATGGAGTCCGGCCCCTGGACGACCGGGCTGAGCAGGATGACGGTGATCGACAGCACCAGCCCGACGACGATGCCGGAGATGACGGCACGCGCCGTCATGCGCTTCCAGTACATGGTCAGCAGCAGCGCAGGCAGGTTCGCGCATGCGGCGATGGACATTCCCAGCGACGCGAGGAACGCGACGTTCTGCTTCTGCGCCGCGAACGCGATGGCGACGCCGATGACGCAGGTCGCCACGGTCGCCACCCGGGCCGCGCGGTGCTGGGCCTTCGCCGACACCGATCCGTTGCGGATCACCTGCCCGTACAGATCGTGTGCGATCGCACCCGACGTCGCGATCACCAGGCCGGACAGAGCGGCCAGAATAGTCACGAACGCCACGGCCGCGACGAACGCCAGCAGCACTCCGCCGCCGACGGTTTCGGCGAGTTGGGCGACCGCGAGGTTGCCGCCGCGGTTCTCGGACTTGATCACCTCGACCCCGACCAGCTTGGCGGCGCCGTAGCCAAGCACGGGAACGAGGAGGTAGAACGCGAAGAAGATCCAGATCGCCGTGTAGGCAGACGTTCTCGCCTGCTTCGCGTCCGGGACGGTGAGGAATCGGATCATGACGTGCGGCAGGCCGAGCACGCCGAGAACGAGCCCGACAGTCTGCGACAACTGGTCGAACGACGCCGTGCCCGACGTGCGCTGCGGTGCGACGAACGACTGACCGAATTCGGCGAGCGCGGTGCTGAACGGGCCGAAAGGGTTGAAATCGAAGCGCACCAGCACGAGAACGAACAGCACGACGGCGCACACCATGAGCAGACCGGTCTTGATGATCTGGATCCAGCTGGTGGCGAGCATCCCACCGACGAGCGTGTATGCGGTGGTGAGTGTTCCGATGATCAGCACGGCCACCGCGTAGTCGAGGTCGAACAGCAGCGACACGAGCAGTGCGGCGCCGACCAACTGCGACACGAGGTAGACCACGCTGATCACCACCGTGCTGAGCGCCATCATCGAGCGCACGTCCTTGCCGGGGAAGCGGGTGGCGAGGACATCCGCCAGCGTGAAGCGGCCGAGGTTGCGCAGCGGTTCGGCGATCAGCAGCATCGCGAGTACGAACGCGACCGGCACGAAGACCGCGAGGTAGAACCCGTTGAAACCGGTCAGGGCGATCGCGCCGGTGACGCCGAGAAACGAGGCGGCAGAGATGAAGTCGCCGGCGATTGCGACACCGTTCTGCCGGCCGGTGAGGCTGCCGCCCGCGACGTAGTGATCGGCGGCCGACTTGTTCCGTTTGGACGCCCACGCGGTGATCATCAGGGTGACGGCGACGAGCGCCGCGAAGAGTGACGCAGAGACGAGGTTCACGGCGCGTTATCCTTTCGCCAGGGACGCGGTTCGGGCGTCGAGTTCGGCGGCACGCGCCATGTAGTACCGGGCCACGACGATGGCGACGGCGAATTGCGCGACGGCGTAGATCCACGCCACGGTGACACCGCTGAACACGACGCCGTCCAGCAGCGAGGTGAACCCGCCGAGAATCGGCAGTGGCAGGAACAGGGCGAGGACCAGGGCGCTGAGACGGAACGTCAGGGCGGCGCGGGTATCTGCGAGCTCCTGCAGGTCGAGGTCCTGGGGGAGGTCTTCGGGTGGTGACGAGGTGTCCATGTCTATCTACCTCCGGCTGCGGCGGGAACGAGGGCGGGTGTCACGGTGATCGGATCGGACCATTCGTCGTAGAACAGCCAGTCGGGGGACTCGACCGGGACCGACAAACGGTGGAACTTGCGCTGGAAGTAGACGAGGCTGTCGCCCTGTTCGCGCGTCCGGACGCGGTCGAGTTCGATGAACATCACCGAATGCGATCCCATTGTCTTGATGTCGGCGATCCGGCCCGCGAGCACCACGTGGGCGGCGCGCAGGATCGGGACACCGTCACCGGTGTCCTCTTCCCAGATGTCCCACTGGAAGCGTTCCGCCATCGCTACTTTCGTCGCGCCCGCGAAATGCATGGCCAATTCTTCGTCGTCGCCGGAGAGCACGTTGATGCCCACCCGGCCGTTCTCCCGGAACACGTTGTGCATCGCGCTGTTCTGGTTCACGCACACGAGCGCCGTGGGCGGGGAGTCGGTGACCGAGCAGACGGCGGTGACGGTCATTCCGCAGCGCCCGGCGGGGCCGTCGGTGGTCACGACGTTGACCGCGGCGGGTAGATTCGCCATGGCGGTGCGGAAGTTCAATTGCATGGGAGTGAGTTCGGGCATTTCAGCCTCCGTGAGTCGGAACGGGAAGTCGTGTCACCACGTGGCGCCGGCGATCCTGAAGAAAAGGATATGACGCGCTCGTGCGCTGGAACATTGGCGGCGACGCTACTTTCTCGCAGTAAGTCGCGTACCCGGGTAGGGGATTTCTTCAGTTGGCTGTCGCTTCCGTTACGGTCGGTGTTGACTGGACGGAGAAGCAAGCGATCTGTGCGAGGCAGGATTCGATGGAGCAGCAAGAGACACGGGTTTACATCGTCGACGACGATCAGGAGTTGTGCGCATCGCTTGCGTGGCTACTCGATTCGGTCAACATCACGTCCGAGTACTACTTCTCGGTGCAGTCGTTCCTCGAGGAGTACCGCCGCGACATCCCGGCCTGCCTCGTCCTGGACGTCCGGATGCCGGAAGTCGGGGGATTCCAGCTCCAGGAGACACTCCTCGCCGACGAATCCCCGATTCCGATCATCTTCGTGTCGGCGCACGGTGACATCAAGATGTCGGTGCGGGCACTGCAGCGGGGCGCGCTGACGTTCATCGAGAAGCCCTACGATCCGCAGCACATGCTCGACGTGATCCAGGATGCGCTCCGGGTCGCGCGGCAACGATTCGGCGAGCGTCGCAACCGAACGGAATTGCAGGGTCGGATCGACGCGCTGACGGTGCGGGAACGGGAAATTCTCGCACTCGTGCTCGACGGGCTGCCGAGCAAGAACATTGCGAAAGAGCTGGGTATCAGCGTGAAGACGGTCGACGTGCATCGAACGCGCATCAAGGAGAAGACCGGAGCAGAAAGCATTGCGGTTCTCGTGCGCGACATTCTGCAGGCCGGACTTTCCGTGACCTGACAGTTCAGGGAAGCTCGACGACGAGTCGCGCGGACTTCGCGCGCGACACGCACGCGGCAATTCTGTCTCCCGCCTTTCTCTCACTCTTGGTGAGGCAATTGTCCCGGTGGTCGGGTTCGCCCTCGAGCACGTCCATCACGCACGTGCCGCAGATCCCTTCCCGGCACGAGGTGTCGATCTCGATGTCGTTCTCTTCGAGTACGTCGGCGATGGATTTTCCGGCCGGCACCTCGAACACCTCGCCCGTGTCGAGTTCCACCTCGAACGCCGTATCCGACTCGGTCGCGAGGGGTGTCGCCGCCTCGAAGTGTTCGAAGTGGACCGCGTCCTCGCCGACCGCAGGTTCGGCCAGCAGGCGCACCCGATCCATGAAACCTTCGGGGCCGCACGTGTAGACGTGGGTGGCGGCGGACGCGTCCGCCAGGATCTTCTCGAGCGCCGAGAACTGGTCGTCGCGCGTGAGGCCGAAGTGCTGGTGCACGTCCTGCCGGAAGTCCGAATTCTCCAGCAGGTCGACGAACGCGGCCTGCGCCCTCGTCCGCGCGAAGTAGTGCAGGTCGAATCGCTGCCCCTGCCGATGCAACGCGAACGCCAGACTCAGCATCGGCGTCAGCCCGATCCCCGCCGCGACGAGGATGTGCCGATCGGCGCCCTCGGCGAGCGTGAGCAGTGTCCGCGGCCCGCTGATCCGCAACTCGCTGCCGGTCGTCACGTGTTCGTGCAGCGCGGCCGAGCCGCCGCGCGGACCGGTCTCGCGTTTGACGGCGACGACATACGATTCGGGCTCGTGCGGCGGGCTGCACAGCGAGTACTGGGTGAGGACCTCGGTGGGTCCGAGGATGTCGATGTGGGCGCCCGCAGGGTACGGGTCGAACGGTGCACCGTCCGTGCGGACCAGCCGGAACGACTTGATGTCCGGCGTTTCCTCGACGATCTCCGCGACAGTGACAGTGAACATGCTCATGGTGATTCTTCCTCCGGTGCTGCGACCCGTCGCCCTCGAGCGGGGGTCAGCGCATGTACAGGCCGCCGTTGACGTCCCAGCAGGCTCCGGTCACCGACGCGGCGGCCGGGGATGCGAGGAGGGCGACCGTCTCGGCGATGAATTCGGGCGACCCCAGTGTGCCCACCGGGATGGTGGTGAGAATGGCCGCCAGTTTGTCGGCGGGCACCGTCTCGCGCACCACCGGCAGGTCCAGCGGTCCGGGGGACACCGCGTTGACGGTGACACCC
Source organism: Rhodococcus sp. USK10 (assembly GCF_019378875.1). NCBI lineage: Bacteria > Bacillati > Actinomycetota > Actinomycetes > Mycobacteriales > Nocardiaceae > Rhodococcus > Rhodococcus sp. USK10. The sequence goes on along the minus strand of NZ_CP076048.1, from coordinate 3,112,314 downwards.
GACGGTGCGAGTTCCCGGGCGAAGACCTTGGTCAGCGTTCCGACGCCGCCCTTCGCGGCCGCGTAGTGGGCCCCGGTCGCCGTGCCGCCGTTCTGGCCGGCGAGCGAGGCGATGTTGACGATGCGGCCGTAGCCGCGTTCGGCGAAGTGGCTCCCGAACACCTGGCAGCCGAGGAACGCGCCGTTCAGATTGATCTCGACGATGTCCGAGAACTCCTCCGGCCCGATGTCCATCAACGAGCCGGTCTGGGAACGGCCGGCGTTGTTGACGAGAACGTCCGCCCCGCCCCAGAGGTCGACGACCCGGTCGCGCAAGGCCTCGAAGTCGGACTTCTTCCGAACGTCGAGGACGGCGGCGACGGCGGTGTTACCGGAGGAATCCAGGCTCACCGCAGTCTCTTTCGCGGCGGCCTCGTCGATGTCCGCGACCAGTACGCGATATCCGCGGTCGTGCAACGCGCGGGCGATGGCGGCTCCGAGTCCGCGTCCGGCGCCGGTGACTACTGCGACGTGATCCATGTCGAACTCCTATTTCTGGAGGGAAAGGTCAGAGGAGGTAGCCGGAGGCGTTGACCGCGCCCTGCGAGTTGACGAGCCGGATGACCTTCAAGTCCAGCCGCGGCCCGGTCTCGGTGTAGCGGATGCGGTGCGTGACGTCGGCCGCGAGGGTCTGCTGGTCGTCGCGTTTGAAGCCCACGAGGATCTGTGCGGACCTCAGCGTGATCGAGTCGTCGGTGCGGTCCTCGACGGTGAAGCGGGAGACGGTGCGGACGGTGCGGGCCGCGGCGAGCGCGGACATCGAGTAGCCGGAGGTCAGGCGTTCGATCCGCATGCGCCGCATCCGGGTGTCGTCGTTGACCATGTTCAGCGATCCGTCGAAATCGTCGGTGTCGGGGTCGATGGGAATGACGTACCGGCCTTCGTCGGTCCAGAGCGCGTCCCAGGTCTGGTAGTCCTTGGCGTCGAGCAGGGCCGCTTCGTGCCAGACGAGTTCGATCGCCTGCAGTACCCGGGTGTCGGACAGTGCGATCGTCAGGAGGTCAGTGCTCATCGGTCATCATCTTCTTCCACATTGCGTACGCCTCGCGCATTCCGGTTTCGTCGGTGACGTGCGAGGTACGGTGCCCGTCGCTGTCGAGTGCTTCGCGGTTCAGGCCGCGGTTGACCATGATCGGCATTCCGGGTGCGCCGCGGGAGCCGCGCTGAACCCGGTCCCAGGCCTCGGAGTCGTCGGGGCTGCCGAACCCGAACGGGCCCTGGAAATGTTCGTGGATGCGGAGACGTTCGCGGTTGACGATCTCGGGTCCGCCGTCCATGCCGAGGGCGATGTGCCGGATCTCGGTCTCGTCGACCGCGATCGGGCGCAGTACCCGGAAGAACGACATCGACATCGCGACGTTGGGGAAGATGTTGAGGTTGAACCCGGCGCCGTGCATGGACCGGACGATGCGGCGGACCTGGTCGGCGGGCATCGTCTTCGACAGCTCCTCGACGATGTGGTCGAAGCGGGCCTGAATCTTCTCGGTGCCGTCGTCGTGGTCGAGGTCGACGTGTTCGGGGACCATGATGGCGACGCTGTGACCGTTGCCGAGCGCGTGGGTGACGGCGTTGTCGTCGGTCATGAAGGAGAGCATGTCGGCGGTTTCGGCGTCGACGGAGGACATCCAGGATCGGTGCACGATGGGGAAGTGGTAGCCGTCGGTGGTGTTCTCCAACTGGATCTTCCAGTTGCCACGGAAGCGGAAGCAGTGCTCGCCCTGGGTCTTGATCGGGTAGCCGGCGCCCTGCTTCATGAACAGGTCGATCCACACCTTCGCGTCACCGAGGAAGTCGTCGAGGGGTTCGATGTCGGGGTTGAAGCTGGCGAAGATCATGCCCGCGTACGACTCCACCCGCAGGCTCTGCAGCGGGAGGTCCTTCTTGTCGAGGTCCTCGTCGTAGCCGTCGGGGTAGGGGATGCCGCGCAGCCGCCCGTCGAGGGCGTACGACCAGCTGTGATACGGGCAGGTGAACCCGTTCGCCTTGCCCTTGGGGACCTCGCAGACGCTGGCCCCGCGGTGGCGGCACCGGTTCAGCAGGACGTTGAAATTTCCTTTGCGGTCGCGGTTGACGATCACCGGCTGCCTGCCGATGGTCGCCATCTTGAAGCTTCCGGCTTCGGGGATCTCGCTCTCGTGGGCGACCCACACCCAGGTGCGGTAGAAGATCCGCTCGAGTTCGGCCTCGAACATGTCGGGGTCGGTGTACAGCGATCCGTCCACGCGGTCGTCGGTGGCGAGGTCCGCGAAGTTGGTCTCCGACAAAGTCGGATCCAGTGAAGTGGTCATGGTGTCTCTTTCAATTCGATTCGAGCAGTCGCGGTGCCTCGTCGAGGCGGGTGGCGAACAGCTTCTGGGTCGTGAAGTGGCTGATCCGGGCGGCGCCGTCCCGGACTTCGCACTCGGCGGTGATGCGGGCGACGAGCAGTTCGGCCGATTCGTCCTCGTACCGCGACAGCTGTTGCATGACCCACCGCCCGTGCGCGGTGGGTCCGTCCACGTCGATCTGCTCGTTGCCGAGAAGGTGCGCATTTCCCCGGAAATGGGAGCTCGGTGGCAGGTACGCGGTGAGCATTCCGACGATCTCCCGGCGGCCCTGCCGCCTGCCGAACTTGTGCGCGTAGTCGCTGCCGACGCCTTCCCACACCGCGTCGCGGGTGAAGAGGGAGCCGAGTTCTTCGGCCGAGAACTGCACGGACGGAACGTCACACAGTTCCATGTAGCGGCACATCACCCGGTGAACGGCCTCGCGCGTCTCGCTGCGCTCGGACGTGCTCGCACGGTGCATGTCGCTCACACGCCGAGGTCGACGTCTTCGCGGACGGTGAGCGCGCGGCCGATGCGGGCTTCGATCTTCGCGTAATGCCACAGCGTGTACTCCCCGACCGTGGTGGTGCGGAAGAGGTTGCAGACGTCCTTGACGGTCTGCTGGGTGTCGACGTCGGCGAGGATGTAGCACGTCCACGGCCAGCCGTCCGACGGTCCGACCATGTGACTGTCGTCGTCGATGTCCCCGATCACCCGGACGCCGGGCGTCTCGGCCAGCGCGTCCATCATCCCGGAGAACGCCTTCCACACCAGGCCGCCCTGGCCGGTCGGGAGGTCGAAGAAGTTCTGGTTGATGCCGATGCAGAACAGCACTCGCAGTGGTGCGGTCATGGTTGTACTCCTGAAGGGTCGGTGGTCGGGGTGTGGTCGGTGCTCAGATGAAGCCGGGGAACGGCGGGATTTCCATGAGCACCGCACCGGCGCTGTCGTAGATGCCGTCGCCGAGGAAGGCGTGCTGCGGCGGGACCAGAGCCTCGCGCATGTACCGCTGCATGGCGTTGCCGTCGTAAATGGCGCCGGTGCCCGACAACTGGAAGGCAGTGTGCACGGCGGACGCCCCCGCCTTGGCGACGTGGGTCGAGGACAGGCGGAGAAGTGCCGCAAGCTTTTCCGGGACAGGATCGCCGGCGACCACCGTGGCGTATGCCTCGTCGGTGACCTCGTAGAAGAAGGCGCGGGCGGACCGCAGCGTCGCCTCCGCCTTGGCCAGGTCGATACGGTAGTAGGCGCGGTCGGCGAGTTTGGGCGCTCCGGTGATCCCGGTGCGTCCCGCGCCGACCTTGATCGCGTAGTCGAGCGCCGCGCGTCCCACCCCGAGATTGACGACGGCCAGCACCTGGGCGGCGTACGCGATGGAGGGATAGCGGTAGAGGGGTTCGTCGACGGTGGGGGTTCCGCCGCGGATGAACGTCCAGTCCTCGGGCACGACGACGCCGTCGACCTTCAGTTCGTGACTGCCAGTTCCCGAGAGACCGACCACGTCCCAGTTCTCGACGATCTCGACGTCCTTCGGCCACAGCAGGGCAGTGCGCGGCTTCCCCGCGGTGGAGTCGCCGCCGCGGATGCCCACACCAAGGATGTCGGCGCCCTTGCATCCGCTGGCGAACTTCCACTGCCCGCTGATCTTCAGGCCGCCCGGCACCTGTTCGGCGGGTTGCACCGGGAACAGGCCGCCGGCGAAGACGAGGTCGGGGCTGTCCTTGTACAACTCGGCCTGCGTCGAGAGGGGCAGCGCCGCCAGATAGACGAGGGCGGAGCCGAAACTCGCGACCCAGCCCGCCGACGCGTCCACCGCGGAGATTCGTTCGATCATCCGCAGGAACTCGCTCGGGGGCAGTGCATCGCCGCCGAACTGCCGGGGGGTCGCGGCGCGGTAGATGCCGACCTGCTTGAACTCGTCGATCATGTCGCGAGGCACGAACTTCTGTGTTGCGAACTCTTCCCGCCGCAGTGCGACGTGCTCGAGGACGTCCTCGAACGACAGCGTCCCGTTCGCGGCGGTGCCCGTCGTGTCGAGGGTCGGTGCGGTGGTGGTCATCAAATACTCCGATCGACGCGAAGTAGAAGGGGTGGGGCGTGTTTCGTGTCGAGTTCCACGCTATTGCGGTGGCGGGCATCACTCAATCGGTGCTTCCTCCCGCACACGTGCAGAGATGTCGCCTCGGAGTAAAGGAATTCCCTATCGTGTCCGCGGTCTGCACGCTCAGTAGACTCGACGTGAGCCCAAGGAGGCCGCATTGTCCGATCTCGCGCCGTCCGACTACGAACAACTCGTCGAGTCGCTCCGCTACTGCGTCCTGGTCCACGATGCGGCGACCAAGGACATCCTCTGGGCCAACAGGGCCGCGTCGGAACTGCTGGAGTTCACGGTCGAGGAACTCAAACCGCTCAAGGCCCCCGACATGAGTTCCCCGGCGAAGCGCTACCGCCGGTCGGTGGGACGGCGGTGGCTGCAGGAGGCCGTCGACAACGGGGCGGCGGTCACCGAGTGGGCGTATCGCGCGAAGAGCGGGCGGGAGGTCCTGACGGAGGCGATCGCGATCCGGGTCGAGCTGAGCGCCCGGACCGTGGTGATGGTGCAGTTCCGCGACATCGAGCAGGAGACGTCGATGCGCCGCGACCTCACGCGCACCGAGGCCGATCTCAGCCGCACCGAGGCCCGCCTGGCCGCGTTCCTGCGGAACATGGCCGAAGGCATCCTCGTCCTCGACGACGACAGCCGCATCACGTATGCGAGCGAGGCGGCCTCCGAACTCCTGAAGGTCCCGGTGGCATCGCTTGTCGGCGAACGTTTCACGGAGTTCTGCCGGGCGGGGCAGTCACGGGAGAGCGTGCGGCGGGCCCTGGACCTCACCACCGCCGACGGGGGTTCCCAAAGCCTGCGCTACGAGGTGGAACTGACAGCCGAGGAGCGCCGCTGGCACGCGGGAAGCTGCCAGCACATCGCGATCGAGAATGATCTGAGCGGGCACCTGCTGCTCTTCCACGACGTCACCGAGCACGTCCGCACCGAGCAGGAGCACGAGCGGGACTCGCAATACCTCAACTACCTGGCCCGCTACAACGCGATGGGCGACATGGCCATGGCCATCGCACACGAGCTGGCCCAGCCGCTCGCGGCCGCCACCAATTTCATCGCCGGAACGCAGAGCCGCCTCGGTGACGGGCAGAGCAGTCGCGACGAGGTGAGTTGGGGTCTCGGGGAGGCTCGCAAGCAGATCGACCGGGCCAATCAGATCGTCCGGAGCCTGCGCGAATACGTGACGCAACTCGAGGAGTCCCAGCAGATCGTCGACCTCAACGACATCGTCGACGAATGCGCGTATTTCGCCGACATCCGCGCGCGGCAGAAGGGCGTTCACGTCGAATACCTCCGCGCTCCCGGACCGGTCGCCGTCGTGTGCGAACGGGTGCTCACCGGACAGGTCATCCTGAACCTGTGTTTCAACGCCATCGACGAGATGGCGGAGTGGCCGGCCGCCGACCGCATCGTGACTGTCCGCACCGAGGCCACCGGGACGGAGGGCGTCGTGAGCGTCGAGGACCACGGCAAGGGTCTCTCGCACGTCCCGGACGGCCGAATCTTCGACGGCGCGTTCACCTCGAAGTCCACGGGCCACGGAATCGGACTCGCGCTGAGCCACCGCATCATCACCCGCCAGGGCGGGGCGATCACCGCGCGCGAGAACGAGCCGCACGGGGCGGTCTTCACGTTCACGCTACCGGTCGACCCGAACCGCTGAGCGGCCACGACTCGCAGGGGTAAAGGTTTCTTGGATTCCGTTGAGCACGATCCGGTTCTAGCGTTATGGGAAAAACACCGCGGCCCCGGAGGTACCTCGTGGACTATTCGCATCACCATCGCACATTCCTGACCTGTTACGCCGACACCCACCGCTACGGCTGGCATCACGTCGACCTGTTCGTGCACGACGAGCACGGCAACGAAGTGAACTGGGTGCACTGGCAGGTGCGGGAGGACGGACCGGACGGCGCCGACGTGGCCACCGCGCGCGTCGAGCCGAACCTGCGGCGGACCACCGACTGGCAACGCGGAATCAGCGCCGACGGAAGCGAGTACTGGATCGCGGAGGCCGCCTGGGCGCAGTGACGTGCCCGGACACCGAACGGCCGGTTCACCTACAGCAGTGGTGAACCGGCCGTTCGGATGTCGTCGGTATCGGGCCTACGCGACACTCTCCGTGACGCGCTCGAACACGACCTTCCCACCCAGCACGGTCGTGACGACCTGCATCGCGGGGATGTCGTGCGGGTCGATGGTCTCGAGGTCGCCGTCGAGGATGCACAGGTCGGCCACCTTGCCGGCCTCGAGTGATCCTTTCCAGTCCTCGGCGAAGTCCTGCCAGGCCGCGTTGATCGTATATGTCCGGACGGCGTCGGCGAGCCCGATGGTCTGGTCGGGTCCGCTCACCGCGCCACTGGCCTTGCTTTCCCGCAGGATCATCGTCGAGATGCCCTGGCGCCAGTCGGGTGGTGTGACCGGTGCGTCGGAACTGCTCATCAGGTGCACCCCGGATTCGACGGCGCTGCGGTACGGCCACTCGTAGGCGGCGCGTTCCGTCCCGACCACCCCCACCTCGAGGTCGGCGATCGTCCACTTGATCGTCGGGTTCATGTTGACGCCGATATCGTTGTCGGCCAGTCGCTGCAGGGTGGCTTCACTGATGAAGTCGCCGTGGATCAGGTAGTGCCGGGCATCGTCGCGGGGGTGCGCGTTCTGTGCGGCGATGATCGCCTCGGCGACGGTGTCGATGGCGCGGTCGCCGGTGACGTGCACACCGATCTGGTAGCCGGCCTCGTGGCCGATGCGGACCATCTCGGTCACCTCGTACACCTGCCGTTCGTCGGTGTCGCCGCCGACGCACAGGGAGCCGCAGCCGCCGCCGACGTACTCCTCGTGCATCCACGCGGTCTTGCTCGGCGGGATGCCGTCGGCGAACACCTTCACCCCGAGGACCCGGAACATTCGTGGGTCCACCGTGTCCGGGACGTCGATGCCGGCGAGGTTCTTCCCGAAATCCTCGGCGGAACCGGACATTCCGGTGGGCAGGAGGAGAAGGTTGACGCGGGCGCCCAGTTCTCCGCGGCGGGCGAGGTCGGCGTACACCGACAGGCCCTCCGCACCCATCGCGCCGCCGGCGAGGGCTTCGCCGCCGGGGCCGATCGCGGGGTCGGTGAAGCTGGTGATTCCTTCGCTCTGCAGGATCGAGATCGCCGAGCGGAGTGCTTCCTCCCGGCGCTCCCGGGTGAGGGCGGGCAGCACCCTCTGCACGAGGGCCTGCGCCCCCTCCATGACGATGCCGGTCAGCAGGCCGTCCTCGCCAATGGGCATGAGGCTGCCGGGCGGCAACGGGGTGGTCTCGTCCACCCCGGCGAGGGCGAGTGCCGCGCTGTTCACCCACGACGTGTGACGGGAAAAATCCTGCAGGAACACGGGATTGTTCGGGGACACCTCGTCGAGGTCCCAGCGGGTCGGCGTCCGCCCGTCCTCGGCGAGGCATTCGTCGAGATAGCCGTCGTCCCAGCCCGTTCCGATGATCCAGGCGCCGTCCTCGGCGGCCGAGGCGGCCTCCCGCACGCGTTCGCGGACATCGGAGATCGACCGGACGGCCGGGAACGACACGTCGAGCGAGAGCGGCGGCGTGTCGAGTCCGTAGGCGATGGCGTGCAGGTGCGAATCGTTGATCCCCGGGAGGATCGTCTTCCCACCGAGATCCGTGACCACGGTGTCCGGTCCGATCAGGGTTTCGATCTCCGCGTCGGTGCCCACCGCGTGGACGAGTCCGTCGCGGACCGCGAGGGCGGTGGCGATGGTGAAGTCCTCGTCGACGGTGAAGACCTTGCCGCGGGTGTAGACGGCATCGGCGTAACTCATCGGTTCCTCCAGGGTGCTGTCGGTGGGAGGGCGGTCAGGCGGCCATCGGGGCCATGCCCAGGATCATCAGTGCGGATCCCGCTGCCGCGGTCTTGACGCCGGAACGGCGCTCGCGGCGCGGGGTGGAGCGGAAGAGATACAGGGTCGACAGTGCCCAGCACACGAGCACGACGAGGGGAAGCCAGCCCGTCGAGATTCCTGCGCCACCGTGGTGGTGGCCGGAGGGTGTCGGCGCCGACGCCGCCGACGCCGCCGGGGTGGTAGCGGACATCGGCGCCAGGAGCAGCAGCACCCCCATGGCCGTGAGGTCGACCGCGCACGGAATCGCGGTCCGGCGGTGCATGGTCTCACCGGTGACGAACACAGCGAGGCCGATGAGGACGGCGCCCTCCAGCAGGTGGATCCCTGCCGGCACGCCGGGGATCATCATCGCGACCATGGACAGCGCCATCGCACCGTGCGCAATCTGGACCCGGCAGTCGGTTCCGTGCGCCCGCCACATCGGGACGAGGGCCCCGACCGCTCCGACTAACATCGCCGCGTGCACGGCAGGGATCTCGAACATCGTCGGACTCAGACCGTGGGAGTGAGTTCGCGGTGCTGCCCGACGTCGGCGCGGCTCTGCCGGGTGACCCGGGCGACGACCAGTCCGGCGACGAAGAACAGAGCGATCACGGCCAGCAGGATGTCCGCGAGCAGTTCCGACCCGCCGATCAGGGTGGTGAAGTTGTCGAGCACCAACCAGGTGACGGCCACCAGACCCACACATCCGAGCACGGGGGCGATGCGGGTGTGCCAGAGCCGGGTGTCCAGCCGGGTGCGGGCGAAGAACGCGATGATCGCGACGCTGGTGAGCACCATCAGCACCAGGATGCTCACGGTGGCCAGACCCGCCATCCAGGTGAACAGTTGCAGCACCGGGTCCGCGCCGGCGAGTGCGAACACCCCGACGACCACCGTCGCGGAGATCGTCTGGGCGATCGAGCCGACGTGCGGGGAACCGTGCTTGGGGTGGGTGCGGGCCAGTGCCCGCGGGGCCGCACCCTTGCGGGCGAGGGCGAACACGTACCGGGAGATGGCGTTGTGGAACGCCAGCAGCGCGGCGAACAGACTCGTGACCAGCATGATCGCCATGACGTCGGCGGCGGGTCCGCCCAGGAACTGCGCGGCGGCGGCGAACGTCAGCCCGGCAGGGTCGGCGGCGGCCGCGTCGGACACGTTGTCGCTGCCGAACGCGAGCACCACGGCCCAGCTGGCCAGGGCGTACACCAGTCCGATGACGATGACGGCGGCGTACGTCGCGATCGGGATCGTGCGCCGGGGGTTGCGGGCTTCCTCGCCGTAGATCGCGGTCGCCTCGAAGCCGATGAACGACGCGATCGCGAACATCAATGCGACACCGGGGGATCCGCTGAAGAACGACGTCGGGGTGAACGACGCGAAGTCGATGCCCGCGGCTCCGCCCTTCACCAGGACGCCGAACGACAGCGCGAGGATGATGCCGATTTCGAGGACGAGGAGAACCCCGAGCACCTTGGCGCCCAGATCGATGCTGCGGTACCCCAGCACGGCCACGAGAGCGATGAGGACCAGCGCCCACATCCACCACGGCAGGTCGGGTCCGCCGTACTGGACGACGAGGCCCTGAATGGTCGCGGCGGCCAGGCCGTACACGGCGGCCTGGATGGCGGTGTAGGTCAGCAACGCGAGGCCGGCGGCCCCGAGTCCGCAGGATTCGCCGAGACCCTTGGCGACGTAGGCGTAGAACGCGCCGGTGTCGACCATGTGGCTGCTCATCGCCGCGTATCCGACGCTGAAGACGAGCAGGACCAGCGCGGCGATGAGGTAGGCGGTCGGGGCGCCCGCGCCGTTGCCGATCGCGATCATGACGGGCAGGGCGCCGCCGATCGCCGTGAGGGGAGCGGCGGCGGCGATGACGAGGAAGACGATCCCGACGACGCCGATGGATCCGCGCAGCTTGCCGGGTCCGGAACCCGTGGTGGTGTCAGACATGAGTGCCTCCGTCCGAGTGGCAGCCGCTGCCTCCGGTCGAGCAGTGCTTCGACGTCGTGCGGGGCACGTCGAGAGAGGGGTTGCGGTCGAAGAAACCGTTGGGCTTCAACGTGAATCCGGTGTAGTCGACGGGCATGATCGGCCAGTCCTCCGGGCGCGGGAAGTGGGTGAGACCGAACGTGTGCCACACGACGAGGTCCTCGTTCTCCAGATCGCGGTCGCCGGCCACGAAGCTGGGCAGTCCGGCGCCGCCGGCGTGCTGGTTCACGAAATCGCCTGCCGCGTACCGCTCCTTCTCGTCGAACTGCGTGACCCACAGGTGCTTGGTGGCGAACGTCGCCCGCGCCGCGATCGACGAGTCGTCGTCGGCCAGCAGGATCGGCTGTCCCTCCGGGTGCAGTGCGTACGCCACCGGCTTGCCCAGACGGTTCAGCTTGTTCGGGTTGCTGATGTGCCACACGCGTCCGACGCTGTTGTCCGCGAGGCGCTGAGCCTCGGATTCCTTCGTCAGCGGTGTGCGCTCGAGGGTGAACGCATTGCCGTGCAGGTTCCCGGGGCCCATCTTCACCCGCTTGGTCTGCACTTCCTCGACGGAGTTGCGGTCGCCGTCGATCATCATGTCGAGGCGGGCGCTGAACAGGTGCTGGTGGTACGGGGCGCCGAGGCCGGGGGCGATCTCCGACGCGTACGGGTAGTCGCCGCCCGGGTGACCCGACGTGAACACGACGCCGGTGGCCTTGACCTCGAATTCGATGGTGCCGTCGAGGTAGAGGTACCAGAAGAAGCCGTAATCGTAGTTGCCGATCGTGGTGAAGAAGGAGACGACCAGGCGGCGCTGGCGGCGCGTCTCCGCCGAGCCGGCCCACAGGTCGGTGTGCTTCCACAGCACGCCGAAGTCCTCCTCGTGCATGCACACGGCGTTCTTCAGCGTCTTGGGGCTGCCGAACTCGTCGGCGATGACGGCGTCGAAATAGGTGATGTCGCCGACGCAGTCGCAACCGAGTTCCAGGGCGTTCGCGTAGCGGCCCACCATGTACTCGCCGGTGTCGAAGTAGTTCTGCCACGACCGGACCGGCGAGGGGTCGCCGTAGGGCACGACCATCTCGGCGATGGACGCGCGGTGGATGATCGGGCGGACCCGGTCGCCGTCGGCGAATCCGAGCTGATGGAGGACGAGTCCCTCGCGGGCGTCGAAGCCGACGCGGAACGACCACTTCTCCCAATCGACGCGGTTGCCGTCGACGACGAAGCTGGGGCCCTCGGGCTGGGTGATCTCGATGGGCTTCTGGGTGGTGCGCAGCGGGCCGGTGACGGCGAGGTCGTCGAAGTTGCCGGACTCCTCGGGGATCGGGACGGCGCCGAGGTCGAGGACGTCGGTGACGGTCCGGTTCATGACGTCGACGAAGCCGACGAGCCCGTCGATCGGGTGGGCCCAGGCGTGGTCCTTCGGGTGGTCCTGGCGGAACGCGAGCCCGCGGAGGATCCGCTTGCCGGTCTCGCCGGGGTAGTCGAAGACGCCGGCCGAGAGGGGAGCGACCCGGACGTCGGCGACGTCGAGTCCGCGCGCGGCAAGCGCGGCGAGCCAGCGTTCGTCGGTGGACAGAACCTGCTCGACGAGTTCGAATTCCTCGTCCAGGACCGGCATCTGACCGTCGCGGGTGGCGTCGAGGGTGACCGAGCTGATCACCGACCGCTGGGTCACGGACACCACGACGTCCACGGCGTTGGGCGACGAGATGTCGTGCAGCAGAACGCGGAATCGGCGATCGGTGTCGTTGGTCTCGGCCGGGTACAGCGTCGACTTGTCCGGTTCCTCGAGACCGACGTAGACGAATCGCGTCTGCTCGGTCAGCGCGTCGGCGGCCTCGAGGATCTCGCGGAGCGATGCGATCTCTTCGACGGTCGGCAGCGACAGCGGGTGGTCGATACGCGCAGGGGAAAGGGTGGGCATGTCGCGATCCTTTGGTTCTACGGGTGTTGAATAAAAAGCTTAGTGACGTACGTTACAACCGAGGTGCCCTCGTGTAAACAGTGAATTTCGGATCCGGACATACTGGGCGTCCGGTCAAAGGTGCGCTATCGGACTCCGCAGCAACGGAATTGGACGAGCGTACGAAAAATCAGAGAGTGGTGACGAACCGCTCGAGCATCTCCAGCTGACGCTCCGACGACGTCTCGCCCGGCGTGAGGACACCCAGAATCTGCATGCCCATCATCATGTTGAGCAGTTGCTCGACCACGATGGTGACGTCGATGTCGCCGACGGTGCCCTCCTCGCGGGCCTGCTCGAGGAATATCGCCATCTGCTCACGCCAGCGGTCCATCGTCCGCCGGTTGGTCGCGGCCATCTGCTCGTCGTACATGGCCCGCGGCCACAGGGAGGCGGCGATCCGGGCCTCGAGGAGTTTCTCCTCGTTGAGCGGCATCACCTCGCGGCACAGGATGCGCAGGGCGTCCAGGCCGGTCGCGTCGCCGAGTGCCTCGGTGATCCGGCGATCGGTGGCCTCGGAGATGTGCTCGTACGACGTCCGGAGGATCTCGTCCTTGCCGGCGAAGTAGTGGCTCAGCGCGCCGTTGGTGTACCCGGCCTCGGTGGCGATGTCGCGCATGTTCGCGGCCTCGATACCGCGGGCAGCGATCAGCCGCCAGGCGGCGGCGGTGATGCTTCGCCGACGTTCGTCGTGATCCACGAGCTTAGGCACGACGTGTACCTGCCCCACCAGCGATCATGCGACCCACGGTATCAATGAGCTCCGCCGAGATTGAGCACGACCACTCCGGAGACGACGAGACCCAGTCCGAAGATCTTCGTCGCGGTCAGCGGTTCACCGAGGAATGCGGCCCCGATCGCGACGATCGCCGCCGTCCCGAGCCCCGACCACAGGGCGTAGGCGATCCCGACCGGCACCGTCTTGACCGCCTGCGACAGGAACAGGAACGCGACGACGTACCCGGCCAGGCACCCGACCGTCGGCCACAGCCGGGTGAAGCCCTCGGTGGACTTCAGCAGGCTCGTGCCGAACACCTCGGCGGCGATCGCGGCGAGCAGGAACACGTACGGCATGGCACTCCATCACGAATCAACGGACATATCGGGCGTCCGTGACAGAGAACCACGCCGGGGGCGGTGGCGCGCACGCCGCCCCACCGCTCCCGGGTGCGAGCACCTACGAGTACATGATGACGCCGCGGACGTTCTCGGCCTTCCGCATCGCCTCGTAGCCGTCGTTGATCTGATCGAGTGTGTATGTCCTCGTGATCATCTCGTCCAGCTTCAGCTGACCCTCCATGTACAGGCGGAGCAGATGCGGGATGTCGAACCGGATGTTCGCGTTCCCGAACCACGCGCCCTTGAGGGTCTTGCGCATCGCCGTCAGATCGAACAGGTTCAGATCGACGTCGTTCTGGGTGACGTCGCCGACCGACACGTGGACGCACGTGCCCCCCTTCGCCACGAGGCTCATCGCCGGAGCGATGATGCGGCCACTCGCATTCGCGACGGTGATGAGCACCTTGTCGGCGAGTTGGCCCCACGTCAGGTCCTGGAGGAGGGGGAGTGCCTCGTCGATGCTCGCCGCGGTGTGGGTCGCGCCGAAAATCTTGGCCTGTTCCCGCTTGAACTCCGAGGGGTCGACGACCACGACGTGCCGGGCGCCGGCGAGCGCGGCGCCCTGAACCGCCCCGCACCCGACGCCGCCCATGCCGATCACCACGACGGTCTCACCGGCCTGGACGCCGGCGGCGTACACCGACGACCCCCAGCCGGTCGTGACACCGCAGCCGACCAGCGCCGCCTTGTCGAGCGGGATGTCCTTCGTGATCTTGACGCAGGACGCCTCGTTGACCACCGTGTACGGCGAGAACGTCCCGATCAGGCACTGGATGGCAGCGTCCTTGCCGCGAACGTGATGCCGCGCCGTGCCGTCCGAGATCTGCCACCCCTCGAGCAGGTGGGCACCGAGGTCGCAGATGCTGGACTGTCCGGTCGCGCACTGCCGGCACCGCCCGCACGCGGGGATGAATCCGAGTGCGACGTGATCGCCCTTCTCGACGCTGGTGACGCCCGGTCCGACCTCGAGCACCACACCGGCGCCCTCGTGCCCACCGATGAACGGGTAGTACTCGAGCGGCAGACTGCCGTCCCGGACGTGTTCGTCCGAATGACACATCCCCGACGCCGCCAACTGCAGCAGCACCTCCCCGTGCTTCGGCGGGTCGAGTTCCAGTTCTTCGATCTGCCACGGCTGACCGGGCTCCCACAACACAGCGGCCTGGGTCTTCATGTGTCCTGCTCCTGTCCGACGACGTCGATGCTGTACGGGATCAGAGAATGATGGTGACGACCTTCTCCTCGGTGTTGGCTTCGATTCCGGCCCAGCCGAGTTCGCGGCCGGTGCCGCTGGTCTTCATGCCGCCCCAGGGCAGGGCGGGATCGATGGGTGCCCAGCCGTTCACCGCGACAGCTCCGGCGCGGACCTTGCCGGCGAGGATGTGGGCGTGGGACACGTCGCGCGTCCAGATCGAGGCGGCGAGCCCGTAGTCGGTGGCGTTGGCGATCGCGATCGCCTCGTCGGTGGTGTCGAACGCGATGACGGTGCCCACGGGGCCGAAGATCTCCTCCCGCGCGATCTTCATGTCGTTGTTCGCGTCCGCGAAGATGGTCGGCTGGACGAAGAACCCGTCCCCGTCCGGGCGGCCACCGCCGGCGGCGACCCGGGCGCCCTCGCTGCGTCCGGCCGCGATGTAGTCGAGGACGGTGTCGCGCTGCTTCGCGTTGACCAGGGCGCCCATCGTGGTGGCTGGGTCGAACGGGTCGCCGAGGACCTGCGCGGACGCGGCGGCGGCGAGACCGTCGACGACCTGCGAGTACAGCGACCGGTGCACCAGGATGCGGGTGCCCGCGGCGCAGACCTCGCCCTGGTTGAAGAACAGTCCCATGGCGGTGCCGCCCACGGCGGCCTCGAGGTCGGCGTCCGGGAGGATGATCTGCGGGGACTTGCCGCCCAGTTCGAGGGTGGTGCGCTTGAACGTGTCCGCGGCGCGCTTGGCGATGATCCGGCCGACGCGGGGGCTGCCGGTGAAGCTGATCTTGTCGACGCCGGGGTGGGCGGCGAGTGCGTCGCCGGCGATCTCGCCGAGGCCGGGCACGATGTTGACGGTGCCTGCGGGCAGTCCGGCCTCCTCGAGCAGCGTCGCCAGGTGCAGGATCGACAGCGGTGCGTCCTCCGGCGGCTTCACCACCAGGGTGTTCCCGGCGGCCAGGGCGGGGGCGATCTTCCACGCCGAGATCATCAGCGGGGTGTTCCACGGGACGATCGCGCCGATCACACCGACCGGTTCACGGACGGTGTACGAGTGGGTGGGCTGACCGAAGTAGCCGGCGGTCGGGATGGACTGGCCGGTGATCTTGTCGGCCCAGCCGGCGAAGTGCCGGAACGTGCCCGCGGCCATCGGGATGTCGAGCATCGTGGGCTGGCCGACGGGCTTGCCGACGTCGAGGGCCTCGAGCCGCGCGAGGATCTCGGCGTCGCGCTCGATGAGATCGGCGACCTTGTTCAGGATCCGTCCGCGGGCGGCGCCGGGCAGTGATCCCCATTCACCGTTCAGCTGCGACCGCGCCGCGGCGACGGCGTCGTCGATGTCCTGCCCGGTTCCGGCGGCCACGTCGACGAGGGGGCGGCCGGTGGCCGGGTTCAGGTCCGTGAACGTTCCGCCGTCCGAGGCCGGACGCCACTGCCCGCCGATGAACAGCTGCGTGGCGGTTCCATCAGGAAGCCCTGTGGCACTGACGTTCTCGTGTACTGCGGTCATGGCGTCAACTCTCCCGGTGGTGTTGTGATGGCTGTCACAAGCATGCGGGCGAGGGGGCGGCGTCGTCTTGCACGCACGCGCATGGTTGTTGCTCGTATGCGCACCGATTCACCATCCGGGGCCACTGAGTCGCGGTTTCCTGACAGTAAACAGCGCTGTTACGATGCGGACGTGACGACTCGACCCGAGACCGAGGTTCACCGCGACACGGGAGACCCCGCGCCCGTCGAGCGGGAGGTGCCGTCCGACACGCCGACCGGGCCCGATCTGGAGAAGGTGATCGCCCGGCAGGTCCGGGCGCTCCGCAAGGCCAGCGGCCTGTCCGTCGGCGACATGGCGGCCAAGGTCGGGATCTCGAAGGCGATGCTGTCGAAGATCGAGAACTCGCAGACCTCGTGCAGTCTGTCGACGCTGGCGCGTCTCGCCGCCGGACTCGACGTGCCCGTGACCTCCCTGTTCCGGGGCGCCGACACCGCCCGCGACGCCGTGTACGTCGAGGCGGGCCACGGCGCGGTCATCGTCGGGCGCGGCACCCGGGTGGGGCACCACTACGAACTTCTCGGCGCCCTGCGCGGGCAGCACAAGCGACTCGAACCGGTGCTGGTCACGCTCACCGACGCCAGCGAGACGTTTCCGCTGTTCCAGCACGCGGGCACCGAACTGCTGTACATGCTCGAAGGCGTCATGGTCTACGGACACGGCGAGGCCGAGTACACGCTGCGGCCGGGCGACTCGCTGCTCCTCGACGGCGAAGGCCTGCACGGTCCCAACGACCTCGTGCGGTTGCCCATCCGGTTCCTCGCCGTCACCGCGTACCCGGACCATCACGAGGAGTAACGACCAGAACGGCGGCCTGCGCTGCTGCTTGTGACCGAGCGTCGGAAATAAGGGGAGGATCGTTGTGCTCCCCGCTCGCGGCACCGAGAGGCGTGGTGGTGACGAGGATCACGCGTCGGCGAGACTTCGAGCGCTATTTCGACGGGCGTGCCGACTCTGCCGACGAGCGGCGCGCCGCTCGCGACGAACGGTAGTGGGTCGCCGTCGCCGGCGCGTTACCCCTATGACCTGGCGAACATCCCCCCTTTTCGGGGTGTCCGCATCACATCCCGCGCTCCTACACTGGCCGCCGTGAACATCCAGATCAGTGCCCCCGCGTCGCAGTCGAGCCGGATTCGAAACTCGGTATTCCTGCAGAAGATGACTGTGGCGGAGGAGGCGGTGAAGGTCATCGGTCACGGTGACACCGTCGCGGTGAGCGGCTTCGCCAGTGCGGGCACACCGAAGGCGATCATCCCGGCACTGGTCGGCCGAATTCACGCTGCCCGCGCGGCAGGCTCGAACTTCACCATCGACCTGCTGACCGGGGCGTCCGTCTCGACCGAGACAGAGCGAATGCTTGCCGAGGTCGACGGAATCGCGCTGCGGATGCCCTACCAAGCGGAATCCACGGCTCGGCAGAAGATCAATGCGGGGCGGATGGACTACGTCGACATACATCTGTCGCACGTGGCGCAGCAGGTGTGGGAGGGCTATTACGGCCCGGTGGACGTCGCCGTCGTCGAGGTCGCCGGCATCACCGAGACCGGCGAATTGATTCCGTCCGCGTCCGTCGGAAACAACAAGACCTGGCTCGATGTCGCGGAGAAGGTCATTCTCGAGGTCAACTCGTGGGTCCCGGACGCGATGGACGGCATTCACGACATCTACTACGGCACCGCACTGCCCCCGCACCGCCGGCCGATCGAGCTCACCGACGTCGAGGACCGTATCGGTCAGCCCCACTACCGGGTGGACCCGGGCAAGGTGATCGCGGTCGTGGAGACGAACGCGCCCGACAGCGCCAGCCCGCTGACGGCCCCCGACGCGGTCAGCGAGGCGATCGCGGCCCACGTGCTGGAGTTCTTCGACCACGAGGTCCGGCGCGGACGCCTCCCCGAGAACACGTTGCTGCCGCTGCAAGCCGGCATCGGGAACGTCGCCAACGCCGTTCTCGGTGGTCTCGACCGGGGCCCGTATCGGGGATTGACCTGCTATTCCGAGGTGATCCAGGACGGCATGCTGCATCTGATCAAACACGGCACCGTCCGGTTCGCGTCGGCAACGGCGCTGGCGCTCTCGGAGGCCGGGATCGCCGAGCTGACGTCCAACATCGACTTCTACCGCGAACACATCCGCCTCCGCCCGCAGGAGATCAGCAACCACCCCGAGGTGGTACGTCGGTTGGGGATCATCGCGATGAACGGGATGTTGGAGGCCGACATCTACGGAAACGTCAATTCGACGCACGTGATGGGGACCAAGATCATGAACGGCATCGGCGGGTCGGGGGACTTTGCGCGCAACGGCTATCTGTCGATGTTCCTGAGCCCGTCCACGGCGAAGAACGGGGCGATCTCGTCGATCGTCCCAATGGCCCCGCACGTCGATCACACCGAGCACGACACCCAGGTAGTGGTGACCGAGCAGGGCCTGGCCGACTTGCGGGGGTTGTCGCCACGTCGCCGGTCCAGGGTGATCATCGAGCGCTGCGCGCATCCCGAATTCCGGCCGCTGCTCACCGACTACGTCGAGCGGGCGCAGGCCGCTCCGGGGGCCGCAGGCCATACTCCGCATCTGCTCGGGGAGGCATTCTCGTTCCATCAGCGGTACCTCGCGACCGGCACCATGCGAGCCTTTCACTGAAAACGAGGTGACTGCCGAGGGTGCGGACAGGTGACCTGGCGGAGCAGCGCCTCGGGGATCTCCGTCCCGGGATCCGACGACCCGTACCTGTCCGCGTGGCGGCTGGGGCGCCGCGTCCGGATTGTCGGGTAGGGCGCTTACCCGGACCATCACGAGAAATGACCCGCACGATTTCGTCCTTCCTCCACGCCGTGTGCCGGGCGTAGAGTGGCGAGTGGTCGAAAGGTCGTGGTAGCAATGTTGGCGACAGTTCAGATAGCGTCCGGCGGAAAAGCGGCGCTGCCCTTCGATCCCGCCGAGCCGGTCAGCCTGGCCACCGCGGGGGCGATCGGTCTCTACTATTTCGATTACGGCACCGATGCGCGGATGAATGCGGATGATCACGGCGACTTCTACGTCGTTCAGATCCCTTTGTCGGGCACGGCCCGAATTACCTGCGGTGCAGAAGAATTCGACTCGACCATGACGGTCGCGTCGATTTTGTCGCCGGGACGCCCCGCCACCATGGAGTGGCACGAAGGGCATTCTCAGTTGATCGTCCGACTGGCGCGCCGCACCCTCGAGGAGCACTTGCAGGAAATTCTCGGGAGTCCGCTCGAGCAACCGCTGCGATTCGAGCCGCAGATGGAACTCGGTAGCCCTGCTGTGTGCAGGTGGCGTGAGGCGGTCGAACTGCTCGAACACGAAGTCGCGAATCATGCAGCAATCACTGGTGATTCGGCCGCGATGGAGGAATTCGATCGAATCGTGCTGACCCAGTTCCTGTCCGCCCAGCCGAACAACTACAGCGACCGGCTTCGGAGTCTGGCTCAGAGCCTGACATAGTCGGCGACGCAGCAGGGCCCTGCCCGCGGAATGCTGCGGACAGGGCCCGGTTTGCGTTGGGGCGCTGGATCAGGCCTTCGCGGCGTCTCCCACCGCTTCGGCGGTGATGGCTTCCGCGCCGAGCACCGCGTCCGCGCCGTGCTTGGATGCGCCGGTGAGGCCGACGGCGTCGAGCACGTATGCCGTCTCGCCGTGGACGGACACGTCGAGGCCGTCGTATTCGCTGTCCTGGTCGGCTCGGATGCCCATGAACTTCTTCAGTGCCAGGACGATCACCAGGGTGACGACGAAGCAGTAGGCGAGAACGGCTGCCACGGCGACGCATTGGCGCCACAGCACGTCGAAGCCGCCGCCGTACAAGAGTCCCGCCGCGCCGTTTGGTGCGGCCGGATCCGCGAGGAACCCGATGAGGACGGTGCCGAGGATGCCACCGACCAGGTGCACACCGACGACGTCGAGCGCGTCGTCGTAGCCGAGCCGGTACTTCCAGGAGACCGCGAAGCAGCAGACCGCACCGGCCGCGGCGCCGACCGCCAGCGCGCCGAGGGGCGAGACGGCGCCGCAGGCGGGCGTGATCGCGACCAGGGCGGCGATCAGTCCGGATGCCGCGCCGAGCGACGTGGCCCGGCCTTCTCGCAGCTTCTCGACGGCCAGCCACGCGCAGATACCTGCGCACGCGGCGGCGACCGTGTTGAGGATGACGACCGACGCGCTGTTACCGGCGGACAGCGCCGAGCCGCCGTTGAACCCGAACCAGCCGAACAGCAGGATGCCGGCGCCGAGCATCGTCAGGGGAAGGCTGTGCGGGCGCGGCGAGACGGGGAACGTCTTGCGGGTCCCGAGAACCAGGACGACGGCGAGGGCGGCGATGCCGGCGTTGATGTGCACCGCCGTGCCGCCGGCGAAGTCGATGGCGCCGAGGGTGTTGGCGATCCATCCGCCGATCACCGATCCGTCCGCCGAGTCGAACGCGAACACCCAGTGAGCGACGGGGAAGTAGACGAACGTCGCCCACAGTCCGGCGAACAACATCCATGCGCCGAACTTCATCCGGTCGGCCAGCGCACCCGAGATGAGCGCCACGGTGATAGCGGCGAACAGCAACTGGAATCCGGAGACCAGCGCGGGTGGAAGTCCCGGTTCGGCGGGGGCCTCCAGAAGCGAACTGGAGCCGAAGAACTCGAGTGGGTCGCCCAGGAGGCCGAGGCCGCCGAGGGAATTGCCGAGCACGGCCGAGTAGCCGAACACGATCCACAGCACTCCGACGACGGCGAACGCGCCGAACGTCATCATGGCCATGTTGAGCGTGTTGCGCACGCTGACCATCCCGCCGTAGAACATGGCCAGGCCCGGCACCATCAGGCTCACCGCCGTGAAGGCCGCCAGAATCCAGGCGGTGTCGGCCGCAGCGACTGCTTCGTTCATAGTCGTCCACCTTGATCGAAGATGGCGAGACACGCGCAGTGTCCGCCGATGGGAATCAATGTCTATCGACAGTGAACCAAAGCTGAGATTGCAGAAATAGTGCGTTGCGTGACGAATATGTTAAGGATAGGTCTGAGAAACAAAGTATCTTGATAGTGGACAATTCTGGTGAGGGGGAACGGTGGCAGCAGCTCGCGAGGCACGCATCATCCGTCGCGCGGATCGTCGCGTCACGCCGTGGGCCAACGGTGCAGGGACGACCGCGGAGATCGCCGCCGGAGCCGCGTCCCGGTGGCGGTTCAGCGTCGCGATGCTCGACGGGAGTTCGACGTTCTCGCCGTTCCCCGAGGTGGACCGCATCTTCACGGTGATCGGCGACCATCCGGTGTCCCTCGACTTCGGCAATGCCCCGATGGTGATCCCGCGCCTCAGCCCGACCCCCTTCGCCGGCGAGGACGGCCCTGCCTGTGTGGCGGCCGGGGCGACCGAGGCGTTCAACGTCATGGTCCACCGGTCCACGACCGCCGCCTCGGTGGACATCGTCGAGATCGGAACGGCGCACGAGATAGCCGCCCACGGGCGGGTCGCCGTCCTCCTCCTGGTCCTGAGCGGAGGCCTCACGACGGACCTCGGGCCGCTCGAACCCGGCGACTGCCTCCTCGTCGAACAGGGGTCCGTCCACCTGTCGGGCCCGGCGTCGGTCGTGTTCGCCCAGATCCTCCCCAGGTGAGCGCCAAAGCGTGCCGGGGCACATTTTGGCACTCACCTGGGGCATGACCTCGCGGTCGATCCGCACCGTCAACGCGTCGGGTGATGCGCGGTGCATCACCGAGGGTCGCGGCCAGATGGGAGCGGCTCCAATCCGAAATCGTCGTGCACTCTCTCACTCGGTTCGATGGGAAATGGTTGCACCGAGGGGTTGTGGCGGCGGTGATGCGCGGTGCATCACCACGGAATTTGGTGATGCACCGTGCATCACCACTCCGGTCTCTTTCGCAGATTGTCGTTTTCGCGCTGAGTGTTGATCAGATCGTCGAGGCCAGGGTCGCGTTGTAGTGCGCGAGCATCCGCTCGACGAGTGTCAGGCCGATCGTGCTCTGGAGTGGCACGGAATCATCGCTGTTGACGGTGAGAGCGGGATGGGCGGTCCGGGTGGGATTCTCGCCCAGATCCTCCCTAGGTGAGCGCCAAAGCGTGGCGGGGCACATTTTGGCACTCACCTGGGGCATGACCTCGCGGTCGATCCGCACCGTCAACGCGTCGGGTGATGCACGGTGCATCACTTGTGGATGCCGGTGATGCACGGTGCATTACCGAGGGTCGTGGCCAGATGAGAGCGGCTCCAATCCGGAATCGTCGTGCACTCTCTCACTCGGTTCGATGGGAAATGGTTGCACCGAGGGGTTGTGGCGTCGGGTGATGCACCGTGCATCACCACTCCGGTCTCTTTCGCAGATTGTCGTTTTCGCGCTGAGTGTTGATCAGATCGTCGAGGCCAGGGTCGCGTTGTAGTTGCGCGAGCATCCGCTCGACGAGTGCCAGGCCGATCGTGCTCTGGAGTGGCACGGAATCATCGTTGTTGACGGTGAGAGCGGGATGGGCGGTCCGGGTGGGATTCTCGCCCAGATCCTCCCTAGGTGAGCGCCAAAGCGTGGCGGGGCACATTTTGGCACTCACCTGGGGGATTCACCTCGCGGTCGATCCGCACCGTCAACGCGTCGGGTGATGCACGGTGCATCACCACGGAATTTGGCGATGCACCGTGCATCACCACTCCGGTCTCTTTCGCAGATTGTCGTTTTCGCGCTGAGTGTTGATCAGATCGTCGAGGCCAGGGTCGCGTTGTAGTTGCGCGAGCATCCGCTCGACGAGTGCCAGGCCGATCGTGCTCTGGAGTGGCACGGAATCATTGCTGTTGACGGTGAGAGCAGGATGGACGGTGTGGGTGGGATCGGTGGTGAGCATCCAGGCGAACCTGCCCTCGTTGTGCCTACAGCGGTACACCAGTCCGTCGGCCGACGGTGCCGCGGCGAACAGTGCGTGCGCCCAGGTTCGGGTGTTCGCGCCCGGATCCTCCCTAGATGAGCGGCAAAGCGTGCCGGGGCACTCTTTGGCACTCACCTGGGTGATTCACCTCGCGGTCGATCCGCACCGTCAACGCGTCGGGTGATGCACGGTGCATCACTTGTGGATGCCGGTGATGCACGGTGCATCACCGACGGTCGTGGCCAGATGAGAGCGGTTCCAATCTGGAATCGTCGTGCATTCTCATCCACTTCGATGTGACATGGCTGCATTAAGGGGTTGTGGCGGTGGTGATGCACGGTGCATCACCACTCCGGTCTCTTTCGCAGATTGTCGTTTTCGCGCTGAGTGTCGGTCAGACCGTCGAGGCCAGCGTCGAGTTGTAGTGCGCGAGCATCCGCTCGACGAGCACCAGGCCGATCGTGCTCGGGAGTGGCACGGAATCATCACTATTGACCGTGAGAGCGGAATGGACGGTGTGGGTGGGATCGGTGGTGAGCATCCGGGCGAACCTGTGGCGAACAGTGCGTGCGCCCAGGTTCGGGTGTTCGCGCCCGGATCCTCCCTAGGTGAGCGACGAAGCGTGCCGGGGCACACTTTGGCACTCACCTGGGGGATTCACTTCGCGGTCGATCCGCACCGTCAATGCGTCGGGTGATGCACCGTGCATCACCACCGGTTCAGTCCGCCAGCAGGTCGTGGGCGATGGCGCGGATCCGATCGTCCTGCCCGCCCTCCGCAGCGAGGTTGGCGGGCGATTGCCCGTCCGGGAGCCACCCGGATGGGCTGAGCCACCAGGAACTCACTCCCCAGGGGTCGTGCTTGGCGTTCAGGAGCTGGTTGATCTCCGCGACGACAGGCCGGACCTTCGCGGTCGCCGAGTCGAATTGGAAGCTGGGGTAGAGGTAGCGGCCGCCGATCTCGTAGCCGACGATGTCTCCGCGTTCGCGTAACCGGCTGGCGGGGCTGCGTCGGTTGCTGTCGCGGGAACGCAGGACATCGGCGATATCACTCGCTTCGAGATGCGGACGCTCGAAGATCGCCTGTCGTGCCGTGGTCTCGATCCGGGCCCGCGCGATCGACTCCGTCATCGTGTGCGCGGGCACCGCCGAGGCGATGGAGGCACCGTCGGGCAGGGCACGGAGTTCCGCGCCCGGGTCATGGTCGATGCCCATGCTCGTCTCCCTGCGTGCGACGGTAACAGCAGCATACGTCGTTGTCGCTTCTGTGCTTTCGTCTCGTCCATCTCAAACCCATAGCTCGAGAGCATGACTTCAGCCGCCCAAGATTTCGGCGGCCGGCGGTCAGTGTCCGATGCTGTCGGCGGGCTCGGCGACGTCGTCCGGGGTGAGGGTCTCCCGGAGCGGTACTTCCTTGATGAGCCAGGCGAGGACGAACGCGGCGGCGGCGATGACGGCCCCCCACAGAAAGATCGCGTGGGTGCCGTTGACAACGGCTTGTTTGAACACGATCTGCACGGCCTCGGGAAGTTGATGCAAGGCTGCCGGGGTCATCCCGGATGCGCTGGGCGTTCCCTGCCCGCCGGTGTCGCCCAGCGACGACGTGAGCTGGTTGGCGTAGATCGCACCGAGCAGGGCGACTCCGATCGATCCGCCCATGTTGCGGGCGAAGGTGGCGGTGCCGGTCGCGGTGCCCATGTCTCGGATCGGCACGCTGTTCTGCGCGATCAGGTTCGTCGTCTGCATCAGGCAGCCCATTCCGACGCCGAGCGCCACCATGTAGAGACCGGTCTGCGCGACCGAGGTGTTCGCGTCCATGGTGGAGAACAGCCACAGGCCCACCACCAGCATGGCGGCGCCGACGATCGGGATCGCCTTGTAGCGCCCGGTCTTGGTGATGAGCAGGCCGCCGGCGAGTGAGACGACCATGGCCGAGATCATCATCGGCATCAGCAGCAGCCCGCTGTTGGTGGCGGATTGGCCCTGAACGAACTGCTGGAACTGCGGCAGGAAGGTGACTCCACCGAACATGGCGAACCCGACCACGAATCCGAGGGCGCTGGCCACGGAGAAGTTTCTGTTGGAGAACAGTTGCAGGGGGATGATCGGCTCCGCGGCCCGGCGTTCGACGATCAGGAACAGGGCAAAACCGGCGATGGCCACGACCGCGAGTCCGATGATCTGCCACGAGCCCCACGCGTACTGGCTGCCACCCCAGGTGACCGTGAGGACCAGCGCGGTGATCCACACGCTGAGCACGCTCGCGCCCAGCCAGTCGATGGACAGTTGGGCGGCCTTCTTCGTGACCTCGCCCGGCAGGGTCAGGGTGGCCCACACCACGACCAACGACAGCAGCCCCAGGGGGAGGTTGACGTAGAACACCCACCGCCAGGACAGGTTGTCGGTGATGAAACCGCCGATCAACGGTCCGCCGATCATCGCCGCCGGCATCACGGCCATCATGATGCCCTGGTACTTGCCGCGTTCACGGGGGGAGACCATCAGCCCGATCACCGACATGATGCCCACCATCAGACCGCCCGCGCCGAGCCCCTGGATGGCCCGGAACAGGATCAACTGGAGCATGTCCTGGCTCATCCCGCACAACGCGGACCCGATCAGGAAGATCGTGATCGAGGACATGAACGTCGCCTTGTGGCCGAACAGGTCGCCGAGCTTGCCCCAGATCGGGGTGGCCACCGTCGAGGCGAGGATGTAGCCGGTCACCACCCAGGAGAGGTGGTCCAGCCCGCCCAGGTCGCCGACGATGGTCGGCAGGGCCGGGGAGACGATCATGTTGTCGAGCATCGCCAGAAGCATCGCGATGACCAGTCCGCTCATGGCGGTGATGATCTGACGCGGCGTCAGCGCAGCGGTTGCCTCGGGCATGTCGATGGCCTTCCGGATCACGTGTGTGCGGTCGAGTACCCTGAACCCGGGTCACTAACCGATCGGTAAGTCACGCTACTCACTAACCGATCGGTCAGCAACCCTGGTCCGATCCGGGAACGCGAGAGGAGGTCACTGTGAATGCACCGGAGGATTCCAGCCGGACCGGCACCCGTGAGCGGATCCCTGCCGTCGCATTGAAGTTGTTCGCGGAGAAGGGCTACGACGCGACCTCGATGCGCGAGATCGCCGAGCAGCTGAACATGACCAAAGCGGCGCTGTACTACCACTTCGACAGCAAGGAAGACATCGTCCGGGTCCTGGTGGCCGGCCTGCTCGAGCAGATCGTCGAACTCGTCGACTGGGCCCGCACGCAACAGCGCGGCCCGGACCTGCGGATGGAAGTGCTCTCACGATGGCACGACATCATGCAGGCGCGCGGCCTGGCACTGTTCCGCTTCGCGGTCGCCAACAACCGGGTGTTCAAGGAAGCCGGCCCGGACAAGCTCAGCATGACCCGGCACCTCGCCGACCTCTACGACATCCTCACCCCCACCGACGCGACGGTGGAAGATCGACTACGCATCCGGCTCGCCCTGATGTCGATGAACATGGCCGGCATCGCCGCGAACACCATCGACGCCAGTGACGACGAAATCCTGTCCGCGGCCCGCAAGATCGCATCCGAACTGATGCCCCGCGACCTCGACCACGACAGCGGCGTCGACGGACGATGACGGACGGGGTTCTCGCCCAGCTCCCCAGGTGAGTGGCAAAGCGTGCCGGGGCACACTTTGCCACTCACCTGCGGGAGTCACCGCGCCGTCGACAGAATCCGGCGCAGGCGCTCGATGGCGCGCTCGGTGGCGGGGCGATCCTTCGCGATGAGTTGGTGCATGATGAAGCCCTCGATCGCCGAGTACACCAGCAGGGTCAGATCTTCGTCGGCGATGATGCCCAGGCGGGTCAGGGCCTGGGACGTCGCCTCGATGTACGTCGCGTAGAGCAGCTTCACGTGTGGGTCGAGACGCGGTGTCCGTCTCGATTCGAGCATCAGTTCGTACTGGAAGACCTGCAGGTCGGGGTCGCGGGCGACGAGGTCCGTGAGGTGCTCGACGAAGTGGTCGAGTGACGACCCGTCGGCGATGTCGGCGAAGACGCTCGCGCTCTTGTCCAGCGCGTACCGGAGTGCGGCGTCGACGAGGGCGTCCGTCGACGCGAAACTCTGCCGGACTTCCGCTTCCGTGATGCCCGCCTCCGCGGCGACGGCCCGGACCGTCAGACCGCGCAGACCGTCGCGGGCGATCACGGAGACTGTCGCGAGGACCGTATCGAGTCCCGGATCGCCGGGGAGCGCCACAGTGCGCGGTCGCCGCTCGGTGAGCGTCACGGCTCGACGTTCCCGTGCGCGGCAAGCCATCTCATTCCGGGCTCGCGGGTGCGGCTGATGCCCTTGTATTCGGCCATGTCCACCGGAAGATCCTCGAGGACCTTGTACAGCCGTGCACCCCACTCCGGGACGGACGCGACGTCGCGGAGCGGGAGCAGGTAGGTGCGGATGAGGAACATGACGGCGCCGGAGTGCGCGAGCCGGATCAGATGCTGCACTTCGGTTCTCAGGAACAGTCGGTCGCCGACCTCGTCGAGCGGTCCGTCGGCGAGGGTGCGACGGTCCTTCCCCCACTCCGGATAGGTCTCGGTCGACGTGTCGAGTTTGCCGTCGACGGTCAGGGTCCAGTTGGTGCGCCGGTAGCTCTGGCCGGGTTCGAGCCGCATCAGGAAGTTGTGGGCGCGGGTGATGATCTTCTCGGTGTGGACCCGCGGGACGGGGCCGTGGATCTCGAGGAAGCTCATCCCGACGTCGAATCCGAAGGACCAGTCCGCCGCGAACGTCACCAGTCCGGCGTCGCCCCACAGTTGTCCCTCACGCTGGTCGAGCAGCACGACGTCTTCCTGGATCTGGCCGCAGATGTAGACAAGTGGCGGCGCCGGCAGCGTGGCGAGGTCGCCGAACACGAAGCTGTGCTCGATCCCGAGGAGGTCGTTCCGCCAGAACCAGCTGTCCCCGCGACGTTCGAGGGCCATGGTGTCTGGGTATTCGGCGGCGAGGGTGCGCATCAGAGTGAGCATCGCGTCCCATGCGGTCGGGACCATGTGAGGTAGAACTTGGTGGCGAGAGGGGTCGTCCGCGAGGATTCGTTCGCGCTCGGCGAGTTCCTCGTGGTACCGGGAATCGATCTCCAAGTGCGTGGTGCCCCAACGTCCCGCCACGGTCGTAGCGGTGTTCCCGGCGGGCTCGACGTTGGTGCTGTAGCGGTACTGGTCGCGAGGAAAGGGGAAGGGAAAACGCGCGATACGCGAGTCGGTCGAGGTCACAGTTCCAGCTCCAATCGGTCTCCTACGGCCCGTGACACGCACGGCATGATCGAATCTCCGGACGCCTTCTCCTCGTCGGTGAGGTACAGGTCGCGGTGCTCGACCTCGCCGCCGCGGACCGACAGCCGGCATTCGCCGCACACCCCCTGGCGGCACAGGTTCGGGACGGTGATTCCCTTGTCCAGCAGGGCTTCGAGAAGGCTGGTGCCCGAAGGGACGGGGAGGATCATCCCGGTGCGTCCGAGCTTGGCGGCGAACGGGTTTCCTTCGGGCAACGGGCCCGCGCCGAACGCCTCCGAGTGCACCCGGCCCGGCGGCCAGCCGCAGTCGCGGGCCCACTCGGCGACCGCGGCGATCATCGGCGCGGGTCCGCAGGTGTAGACGTGGGTGCCGAGTGGTTGATCGGCCAGTGTCGGGACGAGGCGCTCGGCGAGTTCCCCGGGGGTGGACACCGTGACGAGCCGGTCGCCGCACAGCGCCGCCAGTTCGTCGGCGTGCGCCCCCTGACGGTCGCGGAAGGAGTAGATCACCTCGAACGACCGACCCCACTCGAGGGCGGCCCGCACGTGCGACAGGATGGGGGTGACGCCGATCCCGCCCGCGACCAGGATGTGGTGCCGCGCGTTGAGGATCGGCGCGAACGCGCTGCGCGGACGGCTCACCCGGACCGTCTGCCCCGGCTGGAGGTCATGGACCCAGCGCGAACCGCCGTGGCCGTTCTCGTCGAGCCGGACCGAGATCGCATAGTGGTCCGGCTCGATCGACGGCCCCGTCAGCGAGTACGAGTTGTGCCTGCCCTCGGACCAATTCACCGCGATATGGCTGCCCGGGGTGAACGTCGGCAGGGCGCGGCCGCCCGGGTCCGCGAGGACGACGTGCCGGACACCCGGACAGAGTAGTCGGGCCCCGCTCACCGTCAGGGCAAGCGCGCCGGAAACATTATCGCCCGCAACCGTTTCGAGCACCATGGTCATGGCAGTTCCTCCGCGTCGGCTCGGTAACCCAGGTACGCGCTGTGGCGCCGGGAGAAGTGGTAGTAGACGGTCAGCTCTTCGGAACACCCTGTGCACGGCGTCTGCCCGCCCACGGTCACCGGGACGTTCGGCGACGTCGTGTGGCAGTGCGCGCAGTACACGTCGCGCACCCCGGTGTCCCCGTCGCTGATCACGGCGGCGATCTCCGCGGGCAGCGCGCCCGCGGAGATCAGGTGGGAGCGCACCGCCCCCACCGTCCGCTCGGAACCCGCCACCACGAATCGCCATCCGATGCGCGCTTCGGACAGCAGGTCGTCGAACCCGGATCCGTCGACGTTCTCGACGGCCAGCGTGCGAGTCGGTACCGGGGCGACCCGCTCGGACAGTTCGCGCAGCACCCGAGCGCCGACCGAACCGTCCGAGACGAGCACGTAGAAGGTGACGAGAGCGCCGGCCGCCAGGTCGTCGACGGCCGAGTAATCGGACCGCCACCGTGGGACGCTCGTCGACCTCATCGAGACGGCCATCGCAGATCAGGGTGCGAAGGAACGGTGGCCGACGAAGTAGGCCAGCGCGCGGTCGGGGGTGGTGAAGCGGATGCGCGACCCCTTGGGGAAGAAGATCGCATCCTTCGCCTTCGCCACCTCGACCTGGCCGGTGTCGAGGTTCTCCAGGGTGAACTCGCCTTCGAGGACGACCTTCATCTCGTCGTACGCGTAGTAGTAGTCGAGCGGGGCGTCGGTGCGCTGGAGTTCGAAGTAGCCGGCCGACATCTCGGAGCCGTCCGGGTTGGCGAAGACGTCGTCGATGTATCCCTTGGTGCCCGGGTACTCCGAGACCGGCATTTGCGGCAGGTTCTCGTGGAATCCGGCGGTGACGCGGAATGGGACGGCGGTGGGCTTGTCGGTCGTGGTCATGGAGTCTCCTGTGAGAGGCGATGGAGGGTGCAGAAGAGCAAATCCCCTTCGTGAAACTCGGGGTAGCAACAGGAAACCACATCGCACATTTCCACGGCGTAAATCTAGTCGTCGGCCCGAAGAATGTGCTGTTCAGGACCGCATTATCCTGCAGAAGCCTTAATCGAGCGGCAGATTTTGGTGATTCGGCCACAACATTGCCGTAACGCGATGGACATAGTAGAACTGTTTCATGGTGAACAACAGCGATTCATGAGGTGAAACGAACCGCTACCGCAGCCACCAGAGCCCGACCGTCCGGCCGAATGAAGGAAGCAACGTGACAGAGACAGCAAAGTTCGTGATCGTCGGTGGAGGACTCGAGGGTCTCGCCATCGCGTGGTCGCTCGCGGACCGCGGCGAGACCGACGTCCTGGTCCTCGAGCGCGACACCTTGTGCTCGGGCATGACCGGCAAGTCGTCCGGCGTGGTCCGGTGCCACTACGGGACGCCGTCGCTGGCGGCGATGTCCTGGTACGGCGTCGACATCTTCACCCGGGCCACCGAGATCTTCGGCGACGACATGGCGTTCCGCCAGTGCGGGTACGTCGTCGGCGTCGGCGAGAACAACATCGACCCGCTCAAGGCGAACGTCGCGATGATGCAGGGCCTCGGCATCGACGTCGACTACATCGGCCACGACAAGATGGCCGAGCTGTGGCCGGGCCTGCACCTCGACGATTTCGCCGCCTTCGCCTACGAGCCCCTCGGCGGCCGCGGCGAGGCGTACATGGCCGGTATGGCGTTCGGCGCGTCCGCCCGCAAGCTGGGCGTCACGATCCGCCAGAGCACTCCGGTGACGTCGCTGCTGCAGAACGCCGACGGCCGCGTCTACGGCGTGACCCTGGGTAGCGGCGACCAGGTGCACGCCGAGCACGTGATCCTCGCGACCGGCCCGTGGGCGCCCGAACTCGGTGCCGGAGTCGGCGTCGACATCCCGGTGAAAGCCCAACGCGCGCAACTCGTCCTGATCGACCAGGGGGTACCGACACCGGAGGTGCCGGTGCTGTCGGACCTCGCCGGACTGCAGTACATCTGCCGCGAACCCAACGGCGAACTGCTCGTCGGGAACAGCGACCATGCCGCGCCCGAATACATCGACCCCGACAAGTACAGCAACCGCGCGGACGACAGCACCATCGAGAAGAACATCATGAAGCTCGGCAACCGGCTGCCGGACATGCCGGACCCGCGCATCACGTCCTCGTACGTCGGGGCGTACGACGTCACCCCCGACTACAACCCGATCATCGGGCCCGCACCCGTCGACGGGCTGTTCCTGGCCACCGGGTTCTCCGGTCACGGTTTCAAGATCTCACCCGCGGTCGGGCGCCTCGTCGCCGACATGCTGCTCGACGACGGCAAGACCACCCTCCCGAACGTCGAGCCGTCCGACTTCCGCTACTCGCGCTTCGAGGAGGGCGATCTCCTCTTCAGCCTGCACCCCTACGAGGGCGCCGGCGAGATGCGCTGACCCACAGACCACCTCACCCGTAGACCACCAGTTCAGGAGCTCCCCATGGCTGTCGACACTGCTGACGCGTTCACCGCGCAGAACATCGTGACATCCCCACCGCAGACCTTGTCCGAGGTGGCCCGGGCCACCGGAACCACCTTCATCCTCGCCCTGTTCGTCACCCTGTCCGGGAAACCGTGCGCCAAACTCGTCCCGATCGAGGCCGTCGAGCAACTTCAGGACGACGGCGTGGGCTTCGCCGGCTACGCGGCCGGGCACATGGGGCAGGAGCCGAAGGACTCCGATCTCGTTGCCGTGCCCGACGTCTCGTCGTTCACGCCGATCCCGTTCGTGAAGCCCGGCCTCGCGATCGTGCACTGCGACCCCCACGTGGAGGGCGCACCGTGGCCGTATGCGCCGCGGGTGATCCTGAAGGAGACGCTGAAGAAGGCGGCCGAACTCGGCCTGTCCGTCAACGTCGGGGCGGAGATCGAGTACTTCCTCGTCAACCGCACCGGCGACGGTCCCCTCACCACCGCGGACACTGACGACGTCAGCCGTCAGCCGTGTTACGACGCCCGCGACGTCACCCGGATGTACGACCACCTCACCGAGGTGTCCGTGGCCATGAACACGCTGGGGTGGGGCAACTACGCCAACGACCACGAGGACGGCAACGGGCAGTTCGAGCAGAACTTCGACTACGCCGACGCGATGACCACCTCGGACCGGGTGATCACCGCCCGGTACCTGTTGTCGGTGATCGCCGAGAAGCGGGGCATGAAGGCCACGTTCATGCCGAAGCCGTTCTCCGACCGCACCGGGTCGGGCATGCACCTGCACCTGTC
Source organism: Rhodococcus sp. USK10 (assembly GCF_019378875.1). Taxonomy (NCBI): domain Bacteria; kingdom Bacillati; phylum Actinomycetota; class Actinomycetes; order Mycobacteriales; family Nocardiaceae; genus Rhodococcus; species Rhodococcus sp. USK10. The sequence goes on along the minus strand of NZ_CP076048.1, from coordinate 3,079,813 downwards.
GCTGTGGAACGAGGGCGGTTCGGTGTTCCCGGACGGTGACGACCCCAAGGGGCTCGGACTGTCGAAGACCGCGTACGCGTTCATCGCCGGCATTCTGGAGCATGCGTGCGCGCTGCAGGGTGTGATCGCCCCGACGGTCAACTCTTACAAGCGAACCGGCGCCACCTCGACGAGCAGCGGCGCCACCTGGTCGCCGCGGTACGCCACGTACGGTGGCAACGACCGCACCCACTACCTGCGGGTGCCGGACAAGAACCGGGTGGAACTGCGCGGCGGCGACGGCTCCGCCAACCCCTACCTCGCGGCCGCCACCGCCATCGCCGCCGGCCTGGACGGCATCGCCCGCGACCTCGACCCGGGCACCCCCGGATCCGGCGACAGCCCCAGCGACATGCTGCCGATGACGCTGCTGCACGCGATGGACGCGCTGGAATCGGATCCGATCGTGACGGGCGCCCTGGACGTCGCGGGCCCCGGCGTCGCCGAGTACTTCGCGAAACTCAAGCGCGAGGAGTTCTTCGCCTGGCACAACACCGTCTCCCCCTGGGAACTCGACCACTACCTGACAGCGTTCTGACAGACCTCCCGAAAGGAGACATCCATGTGTGGAATCGTCGGACTTCACCTGCGTGAGCCGTCCCTCTACCCACAACTCGGCGCCCTGCTCACCGACATGCTCGCGCAGATGTGCGACCGTGGACCGGACTCGGCCGGGATGGCCATCTACGGCGACCGCACCTGGTCGCCGGAAGGGGAGTCGACGGTCTCGCTGCTCGACTGCCCCATCCCCGCAGCGGATCTCGCCGCGACGCTGTCGTCCACCCTCGACACGACGATCACCGGACTCGACCTGGACCCGACCACGATCCTGCACGGGGTCGTCGGCGCGGAGGATCTCGCGGCGGCCGTGCGCAGCCTCGTCCCCACGGCACGGGTCATCGGCTTCGGCGAGGATCTCACCGTCCTCAAGGGCGTCGGGAACCCCGTCGATCTGGCGAACCGGTTCGGGCTGCCCGCCGCCACCGGCTGGCAGGGCGTCGCCCACACCCGGATGGCCACCGAATCCGCCGTCACCGCCGAGGGTTCGCACCCGTTCTCCGTCGGCCCCGACGAGTGCCTGGTGCACAACGGGTCCTTCTCGAACCACATGAGCATCAAGCACCAACTCGAGCGCGACGGCGTCGTGTTCGACAGCGCCAACGACACCGAGGTCGGGGCGCGGTTCGTCGCCAAGCAACTCGCCGAGGGCGTCGACCTGGAGAAGGCGCTGCTCATGCTCAACGAGACGTTCGACGGCTTCTACACCCTCCTCGTCTCCACCGCAGACTCGTTCGCCGTGGTCCGCGACGCCATCTCCTGCAAGCCCGCCGTCATCGCCGAAACCGATCAGTGGGTCGCGATGGCCTCCGAATACCGCGCCCTGGCGAACCTGCCCGGCGTCGACAACGCCCGAATCTTCGAGCCCGAACCGGAAGAGGTGTACGTATGGCACCGGTAGCCACCACCGAAGCAACTGTCCTGAACCTCGCGTCGTCGAGCACCCGGTCCGTCAACGAGCGGCTCACCTCGCCCGAGGCGCCGAGGACGGTCACCGTCACCGGCCCCCAGGGTGCGCACGCTCTCGCCTGCGGCCTCGACTCCGACATCGACGTCACGATCGAGGGCCACGTCGGCTACTACTGCGCCGGCATGAACCAGCACGCCACGGTGACGGTGACCGGCAACGCCGGCGTCGGGGTCGCCGAGAACATGATGTCGGGGACGGTGCACGTCAAGGGCGACGCGTCGCAGTCCGCGGGCGCCACCGCCCACGGAGGGCTGCTCGTGATCGACGGCAACGCCGCCGCCCGCTGCGGCATCTCGATGAAGGGCGTCGACATCGTCGTCGGCGGCAACATCGGGCACATGTCCGCGTTCATGGGTCAGGCCGGACGTCTCGTCGTCCTCGGCGACGCCGGCGAGGCCCTCGGCGACTCGCTGTACGAGGCCCGGATCTATGTGCGCGGCACCGTCGCGTCCCTCGGCGCCGACTGCATCAAGAAGGAGATGCGCGACGAGCACCTGACGGAACTGCGGGAACTGCTGGATCAGGCCGGTTTCGACGCCGACCCGTCCGAGTTCACCCGCTACGGGTCCGCCCGCCAGCTCTACAACTTCCACGTCGACAATGCCAGCGCCTACTAGGAGAACGTCATGAACACCCCGAACCCGGCCCTGCGCGAATCGGCGACCTTCGACCGCGGCGTCATCTCCGAGATCCAGCGGGCCGCCGAGACCGGCATCTACGACATCCGCGGCTGGGGCGCCAAGCGGAAGCTGCCCCACTTCGACGACCTGCTGTTCCTCGGGGCGTCGATGTCGCGATACCCGCTCGAGGGGTACCGGGAGAAGTGCGACACCGACGTCGTCCTCGGCGACCGCAACGCGAAGTTCCCGCTGCACCTCGACATCCCGATCACCATCGCCGGCATGAGCTTCGGCGCACTGTCCGGGCAGGCGAAGGAGGCCCTCGGCCGCGGCGCCAGCGAGGTCGGCACGTCCACCACCACCGGTGACGGCGGCATGACCCCCGAGGAACGGGGGCAGTCGAAGAACCTCGTCTACCAGTACCTGCCGTCGCGGTACGGGATGAACCCCGACGACCTCCGCAAGGCCGACGCCATCGAGATCGTCCTCGGTCAGGGCGCCAAGCCCGGCGGCGGCGGAATGCTGCTGGGGCAGAAGATCACCGAACGCGTCGCCGGGATGCGCACCCTCCCCATGGGTGTCGACCAGCGGTCGGCATGCAGGCACCCCGACTGGACCGGTCCCGACGACCTCGCCATCAAGATCATCGAACTCCGCGAGATCACCAACTGGGAGAAGCCGATCTACATCAAGGTCGGCGCCACCCGCACCTACTACGACGTCAAACTCGCCGTGAAGGCCGGCGCCGACGTCGTCGTGGTCGACGGCATGCAGGGCGGCACCGCCGCCACCCAGGACGTGTTCATCGAGCACGTCGGCATCCCTACCCTGGCAGCGATCCCGCAGGCGGTCCAGGCGCTGCAGGAGCTCGGCGTCCACCGGAAGGTGCAGCTCATCGTGTCCGGTGGGATCCGCAGCGGCGCCGACGTCGCGAAGGCCATGGCGCTCGGTGCGGACGCCGTCGCGATCGGCACCGCCGCCCTGATCGCCTTGGGCGACAACAGCCCTCGCTACGCGAAGCAGTACGAGGAACTCGGCTCCGCCGCCGGGTTCTACGATGACTTCCAGGCCGGTAAGGACCCCGCCGGGATCACCACCCAGGACCCGGAACTGTCGAAGAACCTCGACCCCGTCGAAGGCGGCCGCCGGCTCGCGAACTACCTGCGGGTGCTCACCATGGAGGCGCAGACCCTCGCCCGCGCCTGCGGCAAGTCGCACCTGCGCAACCTCGAACCCGAGGACCTCGTCGCCCTCACCGTCGAGGCGTCGGCCATGGCCCGCGTGCCCCTCGCCGGAACCACCTGGATTCCGGGAGCACTGTAGGCGGCTCCGCCACCCGTGCGTGCGTAAGGAGTCCAGGGACTCGTTGAGCACGCACGGGCGCGAAGCACCCGAACTACGAGTAGAGGACCCAATACATGACTTCGTTCGATTCGCTGTGGGCGACCATTCTCGACGTGGGACAGCACAAGTCGACGCGCGGTTACCGCCGCTTCGCGTGGAACGACGCCGACATGACGCTGCGCGAATGGTTCGGCGACTGCGCCCGGCAGCGGGGGATGAGCGTCGAGGAAGACCGCAACGGCAACCTCTGGGCCTGGTGGATGCCCGAGGGGTGGTCGGGTGATCCCCGCGACGCGTTCGTCACCGGGTCGCATCTCGACTCCGTGCCCGACGGCGGCGCCTACGACGGACCTCTCGGGGTCGTGTCGGCGTTCGCGGCGATCGACCTCGTGCGAGAACGGGGGATCGTGCCGACGCGTCCGGTGGCGGTCACCGCGTTCTCCGACGAGGAGGGCGCCCGGTTCGGTGTCGCCTGCGTCGGTTCACAGCTGTCGACCGGGGCGGTGGCACCCGCCCGTGCCCTGGCGCTGCGGGACAACGACGGCATCAGCCTCGGCGAGGCGCTGATCTCCGCCGGCCGCGACCCGCACCATCTCGGCGAGGACCCCGACCTCGTCGACCGCGTCGGCGTGTACGTCGAACTGCACGTCGAGCAGGGGCGCGCTCTGGACCTGATCGACAGCCCCATCGCCGTGGCCTCGTCGATCTGGCCGCACGGCCGGTGGCAGTTCGTGTTCTCGGGGGAGGCCAACCATGCAGGCGCCACCCGGCTCGTCGACCGCCGCGACCCGATGCTCGCGTTCGCGGCCTCGGTCCACACCGCACGGTCCGCCGCGGCGCTGCACGAGGCGGTCGCCACGTTCGGCAAGGTGCGGGTACTTCCCAACGGTGCCAATGCCATTCCGTCCGAGGTGCGGGCGTGGCTCGACGCCCGGGCCGCCGACGAGGAGACGCTGACGAAACTGGTGCAGCAGATCACCGCCGAGGCCCAGGCCTACGCGGCCGCCGACGGCATCGGTCTCGACGTCGACGCTGAATCGGTCACACCGATCGTCGAGTTCCCGCACGACACCCGGGAGCGACTGCGCCGCTCCCTCGCTCACCTCGGCGACATCCCCGTCCTCCCCACCGCGGCCGGCCACGACGCGGGGATCCTGTCGGCTAAGGTGCCCACCGCGATGATGTTCGTCCGCAACCCGACCGGTGTGTCCCACTCGCCCGACGAGTTCGCCGAGGCCGACGACTGCAATCGGGGCGCGGAAGCGCTCGCGGACGTGATGGCCGACTGGGTGACCACCGCCTGACCCCCAGGTGAGTGGCAATGCGTGCCGGGGCGCTCTTTGCCACTCACGTACGGGAGGGGCTCCACTCCTCCAGCTGCTCGACGGCGGTGTTCGCGACCGCGACGGCCTCGTCGCGGTCGACCCGCGACAGCAGGAGGGCGCTGACGGACAGTGATGTGAGGAGCCGGGCCCGGTGCTGCAGGGTGGCGGCCGAGGCGTCGGGGTCGTGGGCGCGGAGTGCGTGGGTGAGCGCCCCGGACAGTTCACGCTGGTAGCTCTCGACGACGGACCGTTGCGCGTCGTCGTGTGCGGCGAAACCGGCGGCACTGTTGAGGAGCAGGCAGCCGCGACCGGGGGCGTCGTCGGGGAGGGCGGCGAGGGCGCCGGCGAGGCTGCGGTAGTAGTGCGCGGCGGCGTCGGGGCGGGTCGGCTCGTCGGTCAGGATGCGCAGCCGGGGGCGCACCACCCGGTCCAGGTAGTCGTGGACGGCGGCGTCGAAGAGTCCGCGTTTGCTGGTGAACGCGTTGTACAGGCTCGACCTGTTCAAACCGGTGACGCGCTCCAGGTCGGGTATCGAGGTGGCTTCGAAGCCCTTGTCCCAGAACAGGTCGCGGGCCCGGCCGACCACTTCGGCCGTGTCGAAGTCCTGCGTGCGCGGCATGACGATCCTCACTCGTGGTTGTGAAACGACCATTTCAGTATATATTGAAATGGTCAGTTCAGAACGAGGAGGAGTTTCGTATGGTTGCCGCGGGTCTTGTTCTTGCCGCACTCGCCAGTGCGCTGCACGTGTACATCTTCGTGCTCGAATCCGTCCTCTGGACCGCTCCGCGCACCCGCGCGACGTTCGGAACCAGCGCCGACGAGGCCGCCGCCACCCGGGAGCTTGCCTTCAACCAGGGCTTCTACAACCTCTTCCTGGCGATCGTGACGGCAGTCGGCATCGTCGCCGTCGCCATCGGCGCCACCGCCGTCGGTTCGGCCCTCGTGTTCGCCGGCGCGGGCTCCATGCTGCTCGCGGCGCTCGTGCTCCTGCTGTCGTCGCCCGACAAGGCTCGCGCGGCGATCACGCAGGGGACGCTGCCGCTGCTCACCGTAATCCTCCTCGCGCTCGGACTGGCGCTGTGACCGCAGAAGTATCGAAAGGAACACCATGACGCCGAGCACCCAGATCCAGCTGATCAATCGGCCGGTGGGCTGGCCCACCCAGGACGACTTCCACACCGCCACCGTCGAACTGCCCGCGCTCGAGCCCGAGCAGGTGCGCGTGCACAACGAGTTCGTATCCGTCGATCCCTACATGCGCGGCCGGATGAACGACGTGAAGTCGTACATCCCGCCGTTCGTGCTGGGCGAGACGATGACCGGCGGCGCCGTCGGTCGCGTCGTCGAATCCACCGCCGCCACCCATCCGGTCGGCTCGGTGGTCGTCCACGACCTCGGGTGGCGCGACGTCGCGCAGGGCGACGCCTCGGCGTTCCGCGTGGTCGAAGAGATTCCGGGAGTGCCGATCTCGGCGTATCTGGGGATTCTCGGCCTGACCGGGCTCACCGCTTACGTCGGCCTCGTGCACATCGCCCACCTGAAGGCCGGCGACGCCGTGTTCATCTCCGGAGCCGCGGGAGCGGTGGGGACCGCCGCCGGGCAGATCGCGCGACTCGAGGGCGCGTCCCGCGTCATCGGATCCGCCGGGTCCGCGGAGAAGGTCGCGCTGCTGACCGACCGTTACGGATACGACGCCGCCTTCGACTACAAGCAGGCGCCGGTGCGCGAGCAGCTCCGCGGACTCGCGGGTGACGGCATCGACGTCTACTTCGACAACGTCGGCGGCGACCACCTCGAGGCAGCCCTCGACGTCATGCGGCCCGGTGGGCGGGCCGCACTGTGCGGCGCGATCGCGGCGTACAACGCCACCGAGCGCACGCCCGGCCCCGACAACATGGTGAACATCATCAGCCGCGGGCTCACCCTCGAGGGCTTCACCCTCGGCAACTACACCCACGTGTTCCCCGAGTTCGCCGCCAAGATGGGACCGTGGCTCGCGTCCGGCGACGTGGTGCACGACGAGACCGTCGTCGACGGAATCGAGAACTCGGTCGACGCGTTCCTGCAGCTCATGCGCGGCGCGAACGTCGGGAAGATGCTGGTCAAGGTGGCGTAGCCGCCCCGTGCGTGGTTAGAGAGTCCAGAGACTCGTCAACCACGCACAGGCGCGAAGCGCCTATCCCCTGGCCTCCGCGTACCGCTCGCGGACGTCGGGTGCCGGGTCGGCCTCGAAGCGCCGGGTGGACGTCTGGCTCCACTGCGGCGGCTCCGGGGTCCCCGCCAGGGTCCAGGCCGCCTGACGGCACGCGCCGATCGCGACGTATTCCGCCGGACGGGGCACGAGGACCGGCGCCCCGAAGATGGCGGGCGCGAGTTTGCACAGCGCCTGTGAGCGGGCGCCGCCGCCGACGAGGAGAATGCGACGCACCGTGACGCCCTGGGCGATCAGGTGGTCGATGCCTTCCGCCAGGCCGCACAGCAGCCCCTCGACGGCCGCGCGGGCGAGGTGGGCGGGCGTCGAATTCGCCAGCCGCAGACCGTGAACGGAGCCGGTGGCGTCGGGACGGTTGGGGGTGCGTTCGCCCTCGAAGTACGGCACCATCACCAGGCCGCCGCTGCCGGACGGCGCCGACAGCGCCAGCCGCGACAGCTCGTCGTGATCGACCCCCAGCAGCGAGGCGGTCGCGTCGAGGACCCGGGCGGCGTTCAGCGTGCACACGAGCGGCAGCTGGCGTCCTGTGGCGTCGGCGAATCCGGCGACGAAACCGCCCGGATCGTTCGCCGGTGTCACGGACACCGCGGACACGACACCCGACGTTCCCACGGAGACGACGACGTCGCCTTCCCGGGCGTCGAGAGCAAGGGCGGCGGCGGCGTTGTCCCCGGTACCCGGTCCGACGGCGGCACCCCAGCGGGTCTCTCCGATCCGCTCGGCGGGTCCGGCGACGCGCGGCACTGCGGCCGTGCGCCCCCGCAGTGCCAGCGACAGCAGGTCGGGGCGGTAGGAATCCGTTGCGGCGGAGAAGTATCCGGTGCCGCTGGCGTCGCCGCGGTCGGTGGTCAGGGTGCCGAGGTCGGATCGGCCGGTGAGCTGCCAGGCGAGCCAGTCGTGGGGCAGGCACACCGCGGACGTCCGGTCGGCGTTCGCCGGTTCGGAATCGGCGAGCCAGCGCAGCTTGCTGACGGTGATCGCCGCGAGGGGCACGACACCCACGGCGTCGGCCCACGCGTCCGGACCGCCGAGGTCCTCCACCAGTTGTTCGGCGGCGCCTGCGGAGCGAGTGTCGTTCCACAGCAACGCCGGACGCACGACCGTCCCGGTGTCGTCGAGGCACACCATGCCGTGCTGTTGCGCTCCGACCGACACCGCCGCGACGTCGTCGAGTCCACCGGCGGCGGCGACGGCGCTGTCGAGCGCCTCCGCCCACGCCTGCGGATCGACCTCGGTGCCGTCCGGATGCGACGCCCTGCCCTCCCGGACGAGGTCACCGGTCGCGGCGTCGCAGACGATCACCTTGCACGACTGGGTGGACGAATCGATGCCCGCGACGAGGGTCATTGCCGGACACCCGCCGCGCGGTCCAGCGTGTCACGGGTGGGGAGGTCCGCCCCGGCGCGCGCGACCGTGAGACCCGACATCAGCACGGCGTTGTCGAGCACGTTCCGCAGTTCGTCCGGACCGATCGCGCGGAGGGCGGCGCGGCTCTCCGCGCCGAGGAAGCCGTGCGACCAGAATCCGTCGAGGAGTCCGGCCATGAACGCGTCGCCGGCCCCGACGGTGTCGACCACCTCGACGTTCCGGGCTGCGACCTCGACGAGTCCGGCCGCGCAGACCGCGAAGGCGCCCTCGGCGCCCTTCGTCACCGCGACCATCGCCGGACCGCGCGACAGCCACTCGCGGGCGATGTCGACCGGATCCCGGTCGGGGTCGTACCAGCGCAGGTCTTCGTCGCTGACCTTGACGATGTCGGAGATCGACACGAGGTGCTCGATCCGCTGCCGGGCGCGGGCCCGGTCGGTGATCAGCACCGGTCGCACGTTGGGGTCGTAGCTGATCGTCGCCGAGGAGCGGCGGCGATCGAGCATGTTTGCCACGACGTCGCAGCCGGGTTCCAGCACGGCGGCAATGGAACCGGTGTGCACGAGCGGCGGGGCCGACGCACCGCTGGGAGAGGGGAGATCCCACTCGAGGTCGAACTCGTAGGTGGCGGATCCGGCGGCGTCGAGGGTGGCGTGCGCGGTCGCCGTGCGGTGCGCGGTGACGCTGCCCGCCGCGAGGCTCACCCCCGACTGCTCGAGGTGCCGGACGATCGCAGCGCCCCGGGTGTCGTCGCCGATCCGGGTGACGAATTCGACCGGACGCCCGAGCCTGCCGAGACCGACCGCGACGTTGAGCGGGCTGCCACCGACGTATTCGGTGGTGGTGCCGTCGCTCGCGGTGACGATGTCGACGAGGGCTTCACCGATGATCAGACTCATGACTGCACCTTCTCACGCAGGGCCTCGAGTGTCTTCCGTGCGCCGGCAGCGTGCAGTGAGTCCAGCGCCCAGAGATACGCGGTGACGAAACGCGGGTTGTCGGCGAGATCGCCGAAGACGGAGCGGTTCTCGATGAACGCCGTGCGGTTCTCGCGCTGGCTGCGTGCGATCGGCACGAGGGAGTCCTTCAACTGGTCGACGACGTCGATGGTGTCGCCGTCCTCGTCGACGCCCTCGGCGTACCGGGCCCAGCTCGCCACGATCGCGGCCGACAGGCGGACGGGCCGGTCGGCGATCAGATTCTCGCGGATCACCGGCAGCAGCCATTTCGGGATGCGGTCGGACGACTCGGCGCACAAGCGGGCGACGGTGTCGCGGATCTCGGGATTGGAGAAGCGCTCGATGAGCGTGCGTTTGTACTCGTCGAGGTCGACCCCGGGTACCGGTGCCAGGGTGGGTGTGGCCTCGTCGTCCATGTAGGCCAGCAAGAAATCGGCGAAGAGGGGATCTTGCGCGACGTCATGCACAAGCCGGTACCCGGAGAGGTATCCGAAATAGCACAGGCCCTGGTGGCTGGCGTTGAGCAGGCGCAGCTTCATCAGTTCGTACGGTTCGACGTCGTCGACCACCTGCACGCCGACGTCCTCGAACGCGGGGCGGCCGAGCGGGAACGCGTCCTCGAGCACCCACGACGTGAACGGTTCCGCCGCGACGGGCCACCGGTCGTCGACGCCGAAGCGCGACGACAACGCGTCCGTCACCTGGGGGGTGGTCACCGGCGTGATGCGGTCGACCATGGAATTGGGGAACGACGTCTCGGCGCGAATCCACTCGGCGAGGTCCGGGTCCTTCAATTCCGCGTACGCCAGGAACATCCGGCGCGCCACGTCGCCGTTGCCCTGAATGTTGTCGCAGGACATGACGGTCGGCGACGGCACCCCGCGCGCGCGACGCCGGGACAGGGCCTCGACGACGAGTCCGAACGTGGTCCGCGGGACGGCGCCGTCCGTGAGATCGTGCACGACGTCGGGGTTCTCGGCGTCGAACTCGCCCGTGTCGTGGGTGAAGTTGTAGCCGCCCTCCGTGATCGTCAGCGAGACGATCCGGGTGGTCTCCGCGGCGATCTTCTCGATGACCGCCTCGGGGTCGTCGGGGGCGAGGAGGTAGTCCACGATGGAACCGATGACGCTGACGTCCCAGGTGCCGTCGGGATGACGCAGCGCCAGCGTGTACAGGCCGTCCTGTGCGTCGAGGACGTCCTTCATGCGCCGGTCGCCGGGCAGGACGCCGACCCCGCAGATGCCCCAGTCGCGCGCCTGACCGCGCCGCAGCAGGCGGTCGACGTACATCGCCTGGTGTGCCCGGTGGAATCCGCCGACACCGAAATGCACTATGCCCACAGTGATGTCGTCGCGATCGTAATTCGGCACCTGCACGGTGTCGTCGAGGTGCGGCAGTGCCTGCGCGCTCAGTTGCATCGGTCTCTCCTCATTCCTGGACGCGTACGACAGCCTTGAGGCTGCCCGGCGCCCGGTCTGCGTTCAGTGCTTGCTCCGCTTCGGCGAGCGGAAATCTTCCGGTGACCATCGAATCGAGGTCGACCCGCCCGGACCGCGCGAGTGCGATCGCCGTCGGCCAGGTGTTGGCGTAGCGGAACACCCCGGTCAGCACCAACTCTCGATTCTGGATGGTCTGGACGGGCAGCGTCATCTCGGGGGCGCCCATGCCCACCAACACGACGGTTCCCGCGGGCCGGACCGCCCGGATGCCGGCCAGGACCGCGCTCGGGGCGCCGGAAGCATCGACGAACGCATCCACGTGCAGTCCCGCGACGTCCTGCTCGCGCGGGTCGAGCACCGCGGTGGCGCCGAATTTCGTTGCGACGTCGCGTCGCTGCGGATCCAGATCCGAGACGATGACCTCGGTGGCACCGAACGCGAGGGCGGTCTGCGTCGTCGCGATGCCGATCGGCCCCGCGCCCGCGATCAGCACCCGGGAACCCGCCGTGACGCCGGCCTTGCGGGTGGTGGCGATGGCCACGGACAGCGGTTCGCACAGTGCGGCCGCGTCCTCGGACATCTCGTCGGGAACCGGATGGGCGAAGGCCGAGCCGATGGTCACGTACTCGGCCAGCGCGCCGTCGATCGGCGGGGTGGCATAGAACTGCATGTGCGGGCACAGGTTGTAGAGCCCGCGCCGGGATTCGTCGGTGTCCGGGTCGGGGCGCTGCGGTTCGATGGAGACTCGCTGCCCGATCCGCGCCGCCGGGACCCCGGTGCCGACGCCCACGACCGTGCCCGACGCCTCGTGTCCCAGCACGATCGGCTGGTCGACCACGAACTCGCCGATCCGGCCCTCGCGGTAGTAGTGGGCGTCCGATCCGCAGACGCCGACCGAGGCGACGCGGACCAGCACGTCGCCCGGGCCGGGAGTGGGCACGGGGCGTTCCCGGATCTCGATCACGCCCGGCTCGACGAGCACGCTGGCACGCATCGTCCTGGGGATATCCGAAGGGAGTGTTGTGTGGGTCACACTTCGATGCTAGCGTATTGAGCAGAAGAACGCATAGTGATCATTTGCTCACGGTTTCCCGAGGCGTCGAGAACACACTCGACGGTCCCGGGAGCATGGCGAGGAGAACCAGTGACGTCCCCCATCCCGACGGCCCCGACGCCGTCTCTCATCGCGGCACCACCGCCGTCCACCACCGAGGATCTGCGCCTCGCGTTGCGTGCCGCAACGCTGTATTACCTCGACGGAATGACCCAGGCCGAGGTGGCGACCCGCCTCGGCGTCTCCCGCCCGACCGCGGGCCGGCTGGTGGCGCGAGCCCGCGCCCAGGGCCTGGTGCGCATCGAGGTGCAGGCCCCCGCGCATCTGCGTGATGCACTGCGTTCGGACGAGGAGCGCGCACTCGAGGAGAAGTTCGGACTCCTCGAGGCGGTGGTGGTCGCCGATTCCGTCGACGCCACCGGATCGATCGACGACCACAACAGCTTCGCCGGCGTCGGGCGCGCCGCCGCGTCCCTGCTCGTTCGCCGGATCCGGGAAGGCGACACCCTCGGATTCACGTGGGGGCCGGAGACGGTCGCCGTCGCGCAGGGCCTGCCGTCCGGCGCGGCCACGTGCGCCTCCGTCGTCCAGCTCGACGGCGCGGTGAGTGCGATCAACTACCAGACCGGAACGGAATATGTCCTCGGTCGATGCGCAGAGCAGCTGCAGGCCAACACTGTTCGGCTTCCCGTTCCCCTGTACGCGGACGCGTCGACTGTGGTATCCATGCGGGGCGACTCGGTCATCTCCAAGGCGCTCGAGGCGGGCCGGACCGCGGAGATGATGATGTTCGGCACGGGCGCCGTCTCGACGTCGACCACCCTGTTCGAAGGCAGCTTCATCGACACGGACATGCTGTCCGTGCTCACCGGCCTCGGTGCGGTCGGCGAGGTCGGCGGACGCTTCTACCGGCTCGACGGAACCGAGGTCGGCGGACCGCTGGACGAACGGGCCATGTCCGTTCCGCTCGACGACATCCGCGCGTGCGGGGGCTCGATCCTCGTCACGGGTGGCGTCGCCAAACACCAAGCGGCACTGGGTGCCCTCCACGGCGGACTGGCCAAGATGCTGGTCTGCGACATCGAATGCGCGCGTTGGCTGCTCGATCAGTAGCACCACGCAAGAGAGGTGAAGATCGGTGAAGAAACACAGGAAACCGGCGACGATGCTGGTAGCCGGCGCGGGGGTGCTCTCCCTCGCTCTCAGCGGATGTGCGGGCGCCGGATCGCTGGGCGCCTCGGACCAGACCATCACCATCGCGATGGTCTCCAACTCGCAGATGCAGGACGCCCAGAAACTCGCCTCGCAGTTCGAGGAGGAGAATCCCGACATCGACCTGAAGTTCGTGACGCTGTCGGAGAACCAGGCGCGTGCGAAGATCACGGCGTCCACCGCAACCGGCGGCGGGGAGTTCGACGTCGTGATGATCAGCAACTACGAGACCCCGCAGTGGGCGCAGTACGGCTGGCTGAAGAATCTGTCGGAGTACGCCCAGGCGACGGAGGGCTACGACGAGGCCGACTTCATCCCCACCCTGCGGGAGTCGCTGTCCTACGACGGGAGCATGTACTCGGTGCCGTTCTACGGCGAGTCCTCGTTCCTGATGTACCGCAAGGACCTGTTCGAGCAGGCCGGAATCACCCTGTCGGAGAAGCCGACCTGGGCGGAGGTCGCCGCGGCGGCGAAGCAACTCGACTCCGAGGACATGGCCGGCATCTGCCTGCGCGGCAAGCCCGGCTGGGGTGAACTGCTCGCACCCCTCGACACCGTCATCAACACGTTCGGTGGCCGCTGGTTCGACGAGGACTGGAACGCTCAGCTGACCAGCCCCGAGGTGGAACGCGCGGTCCAGTTCTACGTCGACCTGGTGCGCGAGTACGGCGAACCCGGCGCCGCGACGAGCGGCTTCGGCGAGTGCGCGACGCAGTTGTCTCAGGGGCAGGTGGCGATGTGGTACGACTCGACGTCCGCCGTCTCCACGCTCGAGGATCCGTCGTCGAGCGCCGTCGTCGGCAAGATCGGGTATGCACCCGCGCCCATCGAGGTGAAGGACAACTCCGGCTGGCTGTACAGCTGGGCACTCGGAATCCCCGAGAGCAGCGAGAACCCCGATGCGGCCTGGAAGTTCATTTCGTGGATGACAGACAAGCAATACATACGCACGGTCGGTGAAGATCTCGGCTGGGAGCGGGTGCCTCCGGGGAGCAGGCTCTCGACCTACGAGATTCCCGAGTACAAGGAGGCCTCGGCGGCGTACGGACCGCTGACGCTCGACGCGATCGAGAACGCGACCCCGGAAGCTCCTACGGTGCAACCGGTTCCGTACACGGGCGTGCAGTTCCTGGCGATCCCCGAGTTCCAGGATCTCGGAACCCGCGTCAGCCAGCAGATCAGCGCGGCGATCGCAGGCCAGCAGACCGTGCCCGAGGCGCTCGCCCAGGCACAGCAGTACGCCGAGGTGGTCGGCGCGACCTATCGGGAGGAACGATGACAACCATCGCCGAGAAACCCACCGCGGGCAGCACCTCCGACCGGGTGCGTGAACTGCGGGAGGCCAAGGACGACAGCGTCTCCCGGGCCGAGGGCTGGCGTCGCCGGGGGCCGTTGCTGCCCGCACTGATCTTCATGATCGTGGTGACCCAGATCCCGTTCCTGTTCACGCTGTACTACTCGACGCAGTCGTGGAACCTGGTGCGGCCGGGTTCCCGCGAGTTCGTCGGGCTGCAGAACTACGCGGACGTGTTCCAGGACAGCCAGTTCCGAGAGGTCGCGGTCAACACCGTGATCCTCATCGTCGGCACCGTACTGATCTCGGTGGTGCTGGGCCTGCTGCTCGCACTGCTGCTGGACCGCGCGTTCCTGGGCCGCGGCATCGTGCGCACCCTCCTCATCACGCCGTTCCTGGTGACGCCCGTCGCCGGTGCGCTGCTGTGGAAGACGACGATGTTCGACCCGGTGTTCGGCATCGTCAACTTCGTGCTCTCCCCGTTCGGGGTGGGGCAGGTCGACTGGGTCAGCAAGTTCCCGCTGGCCTCGGTGATGGTGAGCCTGGTGTGGCAGTGGACACCGTTCATGATGCTGCTGATCCTGGCCGGGCTGCAGTCCATGCCCCGCGACATCCTGGAGGCGGCACGGGTGGACGGCGCCAAGCCGTTCGCGATGTTCCGCGAACTGACGCTCCCGCACCTGCGCCGGTTCATCGAACTCGGTGCGGTGCTCGGCGCCATCTACCTGATCAACACGTTCGACGCCATCTACATGATGACGCAGGGCGGGCCGGGCACCGCCAGCGCCAACCTTCCCTTCTACATCTACCAGCGCGCATTCCTCGGTTTCGACATCGGGCAGGCCGCGGCGATGGGCGTCATCGTCGTGATCGCGACGATCGTCGTCGCAACCCTGGCGTTGCGCCTGATCTTCAAGAGCTTTTCCGGTAACGAGGAGGCAGCGTGATGAGTACCGACACTGCGGCGGCGCCGGTGGAGTCCGCTCCCGCCGCCCCGGAGACGAAGCGGGCGCGCAAGCATCGCAAATTCAGTCCGTGGAGTGTGGTCGCGTGGATCGTGGCCCTCGGGTTCTTCTTCCCGGTGGCGTGGATGGTCCTCACCGCGTTCAAGCAGGAGGGCGACGCCTACACGACTCCGCCGAAGCTGTTCTTTACGCCCACGCTGGACCAGTTCAAGGCCGTCCTCGACAGCGGAATCGGCACGGCACTGCTGAATTCGGCGTTCGCGACCGCGATGTCGACGATCGTCGTGCTCGTGCTCGGTGTCCCGGCGGCGTTCGCGCTGTCGCTGCGGCCGGTCCGCAAGACGAAGGACGCCCTGTTCTTCTTCATCAGCACGAAGATGCTCCCGATCGTCGCCGCGATCATCCCGCTGTACGTGATCGTCAACGACATCGGCCTGCTCGACAACATCTGGGCGCTGATCATCCTGTACACGGCGATGAACCTTCCCATCGCGGTGTGGATGATGCGGTCGTTCTTCCTCGAGGTCCCGGGCGAACTCCTGGAGGCCGCGAGCATGGACGGGGCGAGCCTGTGGACGTCGGTGCGTGAGGTGATCCTTCCGCTCGTGTCACCCGGCATCGCGGCCACCGCGCTGATCTGCGTGATCTTCTCGTGGAACGAATTCTTCTTCGCCGTCAACCTCACCGCCGTCCAGGCGCAGACCATTCCGGTGTTCCTCGTCGGATTCATCACCGGTGAGGGTCTGTACTGGGCCCGGCTGTCGGCGGCGGCGACGCTGGCGGCGCTCCCGGTCATCCTGGCCGGCTGGGTCGCGCAGAACAAACTGGTCCGCGGCCTGTCCTTCGGCGCGATCAAATGATCACCCCGGCAACCACTTCCCCCGACTTCGGTACCCACCAGAGGAGCAATCATGGCTGACATCGCGTACAAGGGCGCATCCTGCATCTACGAGAACGCCGACACGCTGGCGGTCGATACGCTCGACCTCGAGATCGAAGACGGCGAGTTCATCGTCCTCGTCGGGCCGTCCGGTTCCGGCAAGAGCACGGCGCTGCGGATGCTCGCCGGCCTCGAGGACATCGACGAGGGCACCATCACCATCAACGGCAAGGACATGGTGGGGGTGCCGTCGAAGGACCGCGACATCGCGATGGTGTTCCAGAACTACGCCCTCTACCCGAACAAGACGGTGGGCGAGAACATGGGCTTCGCGCTGAAGATGCGCGGCGTCGGCGTCGAGGAACGCAAGAAGAAGGTGGCCGAGGCGGCCAAACTCCTCGACCTCACCGACTACCTGGACCGCAAGCCCGGCAAGCTGTCCGGCGGTCAGCGTCAGCGCGTCGCGATGGGTCGCGCGATCGTGCGCGAACCGCAGGTGTTCTGCATGGACGAGCCGCTGTCCAACCTCGACGCCAAACTGCGCGTCCAGACGCGCACCCAGATCGCGGCACTGCAGCGCCGGCTCGGCACCACCACCGTCTACGTCACCCACGACCAGGTCGAGGCCATGACCATGGGCGACCGGGTGGCCGTCCTCAAGAACGGTAAGCTGCAACAGTTCTCGGCACCCACCGAGCTGTACGACCGGCCCACCAACGCCTTCGTGGCCGGCTTCATCGGTTCCCCCGCGATGAACCTGATGACCATGCCCATCGTCAGCGGCGGTGTGCGGCTAGGAAACTCCACGCTCCCACTCGAACGCGACCAGCTGTCGACCCTGCACGCGGCAGGCCTGGAGACCGTGACGGTCGGCGTGCGCCCCGAGCAGCTCGAACTGTCGACCGGGGACGGCGGCATCGAGGTGATCGTCGACCTCGTCGAGGAACTCGGGAGCGAATCGTACGTCCACACCCACATTGCCGGGGACGGAACCCAACTCGTCGCCCGGTCCCTGACCCGCACCCCCGCCCGGCTCGCCGACACCGTCTCACTGCGCAAGCGGGACGGAGCGGTGCACCTGTTCCACCCGAAGACGGGAGATCGAATCGGGGACTAGGCTTTCCCGGTCAGGCAGGCCGGTGGCCCGCGATCTGCATTCGCTCCAGGCACGTCGGCAGTAGGCGGGCAGACGCTGCGCCATCGGTCTCGGACGGAGACTGCCGCTTGCGGAGGCAGGGATGCCGGCGACCGAACCCGATGAAGGATTTCGAGCCGGTACGTAAGCGGAGCACAAAGGTCGCAGCACCTGCCGCGGCCGGTGGTGTGCATGCAGGAGTATGCACACCACCGCGTGCCTCGTCGGCGGCTTGTATCTGTCTGCTCAGTAGCGGCGACTAGCTGTCAAGTGACTGGATCTGTCGTGATCCTCGCGGCGCGGGCGGGTGGGGCGACGACATCGTCGGGAATTGGGCAGTCATAGGGGGTATCTGCGACCACGGTTTCGAACTCGTGCCGGGCGCTTTTCAACAGCTGCGGATCGGTGTACAAGTCGAGCGCGGTTGCCGCGATTGCCTTCGCTGCGTAGATCATGCCCTTATGGGCAGCAGGCAGTTTGCCTTGCGCAACGGATTGCCACGAGTGAATTGGGGTGCCGATCGCCCAATTGCTACCGGTCAGTTGGACTGTGGGTGTCACCCAACTGACGTCGCCCACATCGGTCGAGCCGTGCACGAGCGGTCGAGCTTCGCGGGTTGGTACCGGTGGCACTCCGGCGAAGAGACTGGAGTCATTGAATCTGCTCATTCCGAGTCGTTTTCGAGTTTCGGCGAGATCTTTCTGTGGGATGGTGAGCGTGAACCTTCTTGCCGATTCCTGGTCCACCTCGTCGAATGACACTCCGCCGAGTTTTTCGACGTTCCGATGGAGCGCAGCTTCGAGCACATCGTTGGGGAGAATTTCCGAGGATCCGCCGTCGAACTCGACCGAGACCTTGGTCCCGGTCATGATTGCAGCACCTTCCGCGACCTGGCATACCCTCTCATAGAGGTCACGCATTTCCGAGACTGTGCGTGCACGAATGACGTAGTAGGCGGCGGCTCTCGGTTGAACGACGTTCGGCGAGTTGCCGCCGCCATCGACTATGGCGTAGTGGATTCTTGAACTGTCGGCCATGTGTTCGCGGAGGAAGTTGACGCCGACGTTGAAAAGTTCGAGTGCGTCGAGAGCGCTGCGTCCGAGTTCGGGTGACACGCCGGCGTGCGCCGCGGTTCCACGGAACCGGAAGTAGGCCTGGCAGTATGCGAGGGAAAGCCATTGTGTCGATGTCATCGCGTTGTTCGGATGCCAGGTCAGTGCAGCGTCGACGTCGTCGAATGCGCCGGATTTGACCATGAACGATTTTCCGGCTGCGGCCTCTTCTGCAGGGCAGCCATAGTATCTGACAGTTCCCGCGATGCTGTTCTCTTCGAGATACCGGGCGATCGCGCTGGCGGCGAGCAGGGAGCCTGCACCTAGTAGGTGGTGTCCGCAGCCTTGACCGTTGCCCGAGAGATTGGCTGGGTCCGGTATGCGCTCGGCTATCCCCGATGCCTGGCTGAGTTCAGCGAGCCCGTCGTATTCGCCGAGCACTGCGATGATCGGATCTCCGTGCCCCTTCTGGGCCATGAAAGCGGTGGGTATCGCGGCAACGTCCCGCGTGATGGTGAACCCTTCTTCCTCGGCAACCGCAATCTGATTCTCGACCGCAGTGAATTCCTGCCATCGCAGTTCGGGCTCATCCCACGCCGCATCGCTGAGTGCTGTGTATCGAGGGGAAATCGAATCGATGATCGTATCGATGGTTGTCAAGTCGTCCATTCGGACTCTCCTTCTCTGTCGGGTTCTCTGTCGGGGTTGGATCCGGTGATGTTCAGCTGCCTCTCTGGAGGCGGTGGAAATCCCGGACGCTGCCAAACTGTGCTGTCACGCGGTACGGAAGGCCTACTTGGTGAGGACGGTTTCCACGGATGGCCGCGAGTTGTCGGTCTGCTTCGCGCGGCGGTCGAGAAACAGCGCGAACGAGGTCGTGAGGACGCAGAGGAGGCCGCATATTCCCCAGATGGTCCGGTATGCCTCAAATGACGTGACTACCTGCTGCGCGTTGTCGATGGTCACGGGGGTGAGCATCGACGACATGACCAGTGCGAAAGCCGCTCCAGCGATCGCCCCCGCGGCGGTGCGGGAACTGTTGTAGATCCCGGATGCGATTCCAATGGAGTCTTCGGGGGCTCGATCGACCACGATGGATGGGACGGTTCCGATCAGGACGCCTGTACCGAGCCCGAGAACGAACAGCCAGGTCGAGAAGAGTACAAGGCTCGACGGGGCGACGACCATGAGCGCGTATGCGGTTGCCGACACTGACGCGCCGAGAATCACTGCCCGTCTCGGTGTGACGAGGCGGGCGATGTGGTCGCTGAGCGTTGAGCCGATGAACGCGCCGAAAGTGTTCAGCGAAAGAGCGAGGCCCGCCATCGCGGCAGTGGCGCCGAGACCGTACCCGTAGGTGTCCGGGTCAGCTCGCAGGAACAGCGCACTGGGAGCTTGTGAGCCGAAGAGTTGGGCTCCGAGTAGCGCAGCAATGATCATCGGTAGTACGAGTCGTCCCTCGGCCATGATACGGAAGTTCACGAGCGGATCGCGGACGTGTCGCTCGACGGCCACCCATATCGCGAGGATGAGACAGCCGACGGTGGCGAGCCCCAGAATGAGTGGATTGGTCCACCCGAACGCGTTGCCGTTGGCGATTCCGCCCAGGAAGGTAAGCAACCCGAGCGACAGCAGGGCTGCTCCGGCCCAGTCGACTCGACGCTGCGTTCTCACTGACGTCTCACGAACGAGCAGGTGCGCAACGGGAACGCAGGCCGCCATCACGATGCCGGGGACGAGAAGTACCAGCATCACGTTGTCGATCCAACTCATCAGCCAGCCCGACAGAAGGCCTCCGATCATCGCGCCACCGGTCAGCGCTCCGATCAGATACGCGATACTGCGTCCGGCCGTCTCGGGCGAGCGGTGCCGAATGATCGTAAATTCGAGCGGTAGGAATGCGATCAACGGCGCCTGCAGCGCCCGGCCGAGTAGCAGCACCGGAAACGATGGTGCGAAGGCAACGAACAAGGACCCCAGGGCAACTGAGGAACAGGCGAAGACAAGCATCTTGCGGTGCCCGTATACGTCACCGAGTTTGGCGACAATGGGGACGCACGTCACTGACGTCAGCAGGAAGATCGCCGACACCCAGTTCAGGCTTGCAGCCGACGTGCCGTGAAGATCGCCGATGTTGGTCAGTAGCGGGGGATACCAGCCTTGCAGCAATCCGCTGCCGAACTCCATGACAATCAGGAACCCGACAACCGCAGATGACCGGGCGCGGATCGGTCCGCCGGAACGCGGTGCAACGCGCATCTAATCCTCCAAGAGCCGCGGTGTTGTGAACACGTTGTATGCTCACACTGGCAAAATTCGGTTAGGTTAACTGTCAGGATTGCCGAGAAGATGGCTTTCAGATATCAGGATTCGGGTCAGAGGGATGCGGATCTCCGATTGATCCATGCACTACAGGTGGAGCCGAGGGCTTCCTGGGCAGATCTGGGGCGCGTTCTTCGGACGGACCCGGTGGCCCTGGCGCGACGGTGGGCGCGGATCGTGGCGGATGGTCACGCCTGGGTGACCGGTGTGCCGAGGCGGTATCCGGTCAGTGCCATTGTGGAAGTCGAGTGCGCACCGGGAAGCGCGGGGGCGGCCGGTGAAGTGCTCGAAGCCGAAGCGGAGGTCCTCACGCTGGACTACACCGCCGGTCGGCGCGACATCATCGCCGCTGTCGGGACATCGGACATGCACGCATTGTCGGCACTGACGCTCGACAGGCTGCACCAGCGTGACGTCATCACCCGGGTGCGTACGCACTTGGTCACCGAGTATCTCTTGCAGGGAGACTCGTGGAGGTTGGACATCCTGACGGATGCGGAAATTCGATCAATCCCCGTAGCCCGTGCACCTCGCGCACGTGCCGCGCGCTCGGTGTCGGACACCCTGGCTCAGATCCTCTTCGAGGAGCTGTACCACGACGGACGGGCCTCTACCGGGCACATCGCTGAAAGAGCAGGCGTCAGTACACAGACCGTCGCCGACGCGATCTCGACGCTGCGCCACTCGGGGCGCCTGATTCTTCGAACCGATGTGGCACGGGTGTATACGGGGTGGCCCGTCAGTGCTTGGTATTTCCTGCAGGTACCTGCGTCCGCAATTCACTTGCTCACACAACGTCTGGGCGAGATGCACGAGGTGCGTCTCGCTGCAGCAATCTCGAGTGAGTACAACCTCGCGATGGCGGTCTGGCTTCGAGATCTTCCGGACGTGAACCGATTCGAGACGTTGTTGGAGAAGGCGATCGGCGGAGCCGCAGTCGTCCGCGATCGTGCAGTCGTGATCCGACCCGGAACCCACCTGGGAAGAAGTCTCGACAATAGCGGCTTCGCGACGAAGATACCGCCGGGACCGCACCGATTTGACAGTATGTAACGTCGAGGCGAATTCAGCTGACTGGTTAGCCGCTCGGCCCTTCGACCACATCCGTCACGTTGATTATCTTGGAACCCAGACGTCGCATCGACTTTGCCGCAATCCGGTTTCGACGACGAGACCACGATCGTCGGCAATAGCTCACTCACGCTGTGGCACAGTCACCGCCAGCTCGACGAGTAGCGGTCGACCCCGAGCAGCCGCGTCACCTGCAGACCGAGAAGCTGCGTCTGCGGCACGGTCAGATCGTGCCGGTAGAGATCGAGACCTGGTCGTCGGGAACCGTCTTCCACGTGATCCACACCGGTGCGAGTGCGACTCGCATCTCGACGCACACCTCGGCACAGGCCAAGATGTAATGACCTCGTGTGAGGAGGACGCATGTAGAAGACGCGAAGTCCACGGCGTGGTCGGCGTGCCCGACTCCCGCGGCAGCGCCCTCACCGAGTCCGAGTCGACGTAGGAGGAGTTGTGTTTGTCCCGTTCAGTGTCAACGATTTTCTCGACCGCGCGGAGACCGTGTACGGGGATCGGATCGGTGTGGTCGACGAACCTGACCAACCCGCCGCGTCCCAGGGGTCGCTGAGCTACGCCGAGATCGCCGACCTGGCCCGCCGCCAAGCCGCCAAGCTCGACGAACTCGGCATCGGCGCCGGTGAGCGGGTCGCGATCGTCAGCCACAACTCGAGCCGGTTGATGACCTCGTTCTTCGGGGTCAGCGGTTCGGGGAGGGTGCTGGTGCCGGTCAATTTCCGGCTGCGCCCCGACGAGGTCCGTTACATCGTCGAGGACTCCGGTGCCCGCGTCCTCTACGTCGATCCCGAACTCGAGGAGGCGCTCGAGGAGGTCGACTGCGAGCACAAGTTCGTCCTCGGGTCGGACACCGACCTGTACGCCGCTCCCGGGGCGGTGTCGCAGCCGTGGGAGCCGGACGAGTCGGCCGTCGCCACCCTCAACTACACCTCCGGGACCACCGCCCGCCCGAAGGGTGTGCAGATCACCCACCGCAACATCTGGGTCAACGCGGTCACGTTCGGGCTGCACGCCGGGATCGGTGACCGGGACGTGTACCTGCACACGCTGCCGATGTTCCATTGCAACGGCTGGGGTCAACCGTTCGCGCTGACCGGCGTCGGCGGCCGGCACATCGTCCTGCGCAAGGTCGACGGCGCCGAGATCCTGAGGCGGGTCCGCGACCACGGGGTCACGGTGCTCTGTGGGGCGCCGGCGGTCGCGTCCGCGGTCCTCGAGGCCGCACAGACCTGGGAGGGCGAGATTCCCGGCCGGGACCGGGTGCGGATCATCATGGCCGCTGCGCCGCCGCCGACGACGACCGTCGTGCGGGTCGAGGAGGAACTTGGTTGGGAGTTCATCCAGATCTACGGTCTCACCGAGACCTCCCCGCTGCTGACCGTCAACCGCGCCCGCGCCGAATGGGACGACCTCGACCCCGAAGCCCGGGCGGCGAAACTGATCCGGGCCGGCGCCCCGGCGCTCGGTGTCCGGCTGCAGATCGAGGAGGGCGAGGAGGGTGCGGGGGAGGTGCTGGCCCGCTCCAACGTGGTGATGGAGGGCTACTGGAACAAACCGGAGGAGACCGAGAAGGCGCTGGCCGGTGGCTGGTTCCACACCGGTGACGGTGGCGCGATCGGCGAGGACGGGTATCTGACCATCGCCGACCGGAAGAAGGACGTGATCATCACCGGCGGTGAGAACGTGTCTTCGATCGAGGTCGAGGACTGCCTGTTTTCCCACCCGGCCGTGTCCGAGGTGGCCGTGATCGCGGTGCCGAGCGAGAAGTGGGGAGAGACGATCAAGGCCCTGGTGGTCCTGACCCCGGGCACACCGTCCGACAGCGGCACGGAGGCGGAGTTGATCGGCTGGTGCAAGCAGCATCTGGCCGGGTTCAAGGCACCGACCTCGGTGGAGTTCCGAGATGAGTTGGCCCGCACCGCGACCGGGAAGCTGCAGAAGTTCAAACTGCGCTCCCCGTACTGGGACGGACACGGACGTCAGGTCAACTGACATCGAGTTTGCAGTGTGGGACGTACCGGCCGTGCAGGTCGATACGTCCCACGACCGTCTCGCCGAGGCCCAGCACTTCCGCACCAACGGGCCCTGCAACTCGATCGCACCGCGCGACAACGGCCAGTACCACCGGCTGCCTCGCTTCTGAGCGCACCAGCCACGACCTCGTCAGACTGTGCCGATGTCCAATACGCCCCTGCCTAGGACGGCAGCCGGGCTGCGCGGAATACCCCGTGTAAATCACTGCCCTCGATTCTCGCTCAGCCGCACAGCCGAATCGACTTCCTGTGCAGCTGGGCGTCCCATTGGGTGGGGCGAGCCCGGTCGAAAACCGGGCAGCAGGTACGGTGAGAGAAGATAAAGTATAGTTATGATGTTTAAGCGTGGGGTGGAGCCTCGGCGGACGCACCCTCCGGCTTTGTCAGACTCTCATCCGTCCTGAAGTGCGTTGGCGGGGATATGAATTCTGTGGAGAAAGACGTCTTCTCTGTCGATCTCGGTCGAGTGCGGGACGACTCCGTCTCGAAGTTGGTCGACGGCGTCGTGCATCAACTGGAGATGACGATCGCGGTCGGCCTGCTGGCCGGCGGGGAACGGCTACCCACCGAGGCCGAGCTGGCCGGCAAGCTTCAGGTCTCGACGGTCACATTGCGGCAGGCTCTGACCGTACTGAGGGACCGCGGTCTGATCGAAACCCGGCGAGGCCGGGGCGGCGGGAGCTACGTCCGCGACTTCGGCACCGCCGACCGCGAACGGGCGGACGCACAACTTCGGACGACGAGTGCAGAGAAGTTGCGGGACCTCGGGGACTTAGTGGGGGCACTGACCGGCGCGGCTACCCGCCTTGCGGCCCTGCGCGCGTTGCCCGAGGACGTCGATCGACTCGAGGATCTCGCGCGGAACTTTGCCGAGGCCACTCGTGCGGACGTTCGACGCCGCGCGGACAGCCGCTTCCACATCGAACTCGGTGCCGCCGCGCAGTCGTCGCATCTGACGACGTTGATCGTCCAGGCGCAGGCGCAGGTGGCCCCGTTGCTGTGGGACACCGATGCGCTGGATCCGCACGATGCGATCCGTGAGCACGCGTTGATCGTGGAGGCCATCCGCGACCGTGATCCCGACGCGGCGCACCGCCATGCGCTGGAGCATTGTGCGCGCGAAACCCGCGTTCTGGTCGATCGGCACCTCGCGTTGGCGGCGACGTGAAGAACGAGGACGGCGGCCGGCCCGCGCAGCTTGCGGATCTGGATCGGCTGACCGCAGAGATCACCGACTATCTGCGCGTGACGATGGACAGCCTCACGCGTGTGCGCTCCGACATGCGCGAGTTGCTCGACGCCGTCGAGCGGGACGGGCGTCGACCCGCCCGCTCCGATCTCAGCGGAATCCGAGAGAGTCTGCAGGGGTGTCTGCGGAACCCCGAGTACGCGGTGGATCGCATCGGCGTGGCCACCGCCGTGGACTATCTGACGGACAGCCCGTACTGGATGGAGTGGTGGGGTTACGACGCCCACGGTGACCTCGAGTTCATCGGCCACAGCGTCAACCCCGGACAGGTCTCCTTCTACGACTACTCCAACCGGGGCTGGTTCTCCATACCCCAGACCTGCGGCACTCCGGCCGTCATCGGACCGTACGTCGACTTCGGCGGTATCGACTCCTACAGCTACACCGTCACGATCTCGGTACCGGTGGTCACTGCGGGGGGTTTCGCCGGCGTCGCGGGTGCCGATGTTCTGGCGCATCGGTTCGAGCGCTTCCTGTTCACGGGGGACCGGGACCGAAGTCCTGTCGTTCTGGTGAACGCGGACCTGCGCGTCATCGCCTCCACGACGTCCGGATACCTGCCCGGCGACCTTCTGCAACCGGGCGAGGTCGCGTCGTGGGCCAGGTCGGAACTGGCCGCGGACCTCTTCCCGAACGGCAGAAGCTGGCAGTTGGTCTCACCTCTGGCCTGATCCAGGCCACCGGTAGTCCTTGACCTGGCACTTCACGCTAGAAATTTAAAAAGTGAAAATATCTTCTATTGCTTATAGACTCTCCTTGTGCCACGATGATGTGGCGGGCGTCACAACTCCTGCGGCGCGCGGGACTACCGCCGGCGGTAGGAGCGAGCTAGGACAATCGCCAAAAACGTTGTGACGCATGCAGCTTTGTGGAAATCCGCCGCCGTTGTCGGGTCCCGCAACTTAGAGGTCGATCACTTCGGCCTTCGCTGCAGCCGTCAACTTCACTACTTCGGTTTCAGGAGACATGCATGTACGACGTGATCGTCGTTGGTGGCGGTACAGCGGGAGTGGCCACGGCCTACTTCCTTCGAGACCTGAAATTGGATATCTGTGTGCTCGAGGCGACCGGTGAAGTGGGAGGTAGGTCGAACACGGTCGATCTCGCGGGGGCGAGTGCGAACTCCGGTGCACTGTTCATCTACCGGAACACCCGGACCGAAGAACTTGCCACCGAACTCGCGCTCGACGTCGTGCCGTTCGAACCCACGACGTACGGAATCCACGTCAACGGCAAGACGATCGTCGCCGAGACCAACGAAGACCTCGTCGCGCGTCTCGACCTGGCCGACTCCGAAAAGGCGGAGCTGAGCGAATTCATCGACAGTGCCCTGCTCGAATACCACGAGCACACGAGCAACGGCGTGCTGGACCAGGACGACCAGGGGCTGGCCACCGAAACGCTCGCCGAACGGCTGAGCCGACTGCAGCCCGGCGTGCGTCAGATCATCGACGCCGCCCTGCGCGGCGGGGCGGTCGGAGACCCGGCCAAGCTGTCGGCGAAGTACGCCCTCCGATACTTCGCGAGCTACCTCGCGCGAGAGAAGCGCAACCGATCCTTCGCGCTCGGCGGTATGCAGGCCATCCCCAGGGCGATGCACGGCCACCTGCCTGCGGACACCGTTCGGTTCGACACCGTGGTCACCGGTGTCGCTATCAAGGACGAGGTGGACGCCTACGAGGTCAGCTTCATCGGACCGGAGGGAGTGGGAACGCTCCTGACCCGTCATGTCGTGTCGACACTGCCCGCCCCTCTGGTGCCCAACGTCTTCGGTGATCTACCGACATGGAAGACCGACGCGCTCAACAGCTTCGACACTCCCGGCAGCACCACGCTCAATATCGTCGCCGACATCGACGGCCTGTCCGGCATCGAGGACTGGGCGTTCATCGTGACCGCCGGAATGCCGTTCGACGCGATCATCAATCCGACTCCGGGCCGGGTAGGACCCAACTGGGATGCGGGCAGAGTGCAATTCACGTGCTACGGAAACTCCACCGGGTTCCAGCCGGCGTTCGCCGAAGACGAGGCCCGCGTCGCTGACTGGGTGGAAAGCTTCCTGACCGTTGCGCCGCAGCTCAGGGGAAGGATCACAGGCGTTCACGCACGCACGTGGGAACACTGCTTTGCGCTACTCGGTCCCGATCGCGCCGCGAATCTGGCCGAACTCCAGCGATCGGTGGGCTCGATCCACTTTGCCGGGGACTACACGTCCGAGACCGCGGGGACCCACGGGGCGTACACGGAAGCAGAACGTGTCGCTTCCCTGATCCGGGCCTCCGTTGCTTCCTCGAACAACTGACCGACACTGGCCGGCCCGACACCGACTTCAGAACACCATCACTGACGAGGAGCTCGTTATGACGACGATCAACCCCTTGGACGATGCGCCACTGTCCAGATTCCACAAGAAGCTAGCGCTGTTCTCCTCCGGCGGACCGTTTCTCGACGGCTACGTCTTGTCGATCATCGGTGTCGCGATGGTGCAGTTCGCGGACCAGTGGAGCCTGTCGTCCGTCGAACAGGGCCTGGTCGGTGCCTCGTCGCTGATCGGAATCCTGCTGGGCGCCTACGCCGGTGGATGGCTGACCGACAAATTCGGACGTGAGATTCTGTTCACGATCGACCTGGTCGCCATCATCGTGTTCTCCGTGGCTCAATTCTTCGTCCAAGACGTCGTGTGGCTGATCATTCTGCGCCTGCTGATCGGTATGGCCGTAGGTGCGGACTATCCGATCGCCACTTCCCTGCTGACCGAGTTCACGCCGCGCAAGTACCGGGGTCCGTTCCTCGGCGCATTCGTCGCGATGTGGTTCGTCGGCGCCGCAGCCGCTTACGTCGTGGGAGAATTCCTAGCACGAACCGGACACGAAGACGCGTGGCGTTGGATGCTGGCCAGTGCCGCGGTGCCTGCGACCCTGATCGTCCTCGCCCGGGTCGGAACACCCGAGTCACCCCGCTGGCTTGCCAACAAGGGGAAGATCGACGAAGCCAACGAAGTGATGCGGAAGGTCTACGGACCTACCGTCAGCATCGCAGACCTCCCGAGGGAAGACGGCACCGTCAGCGTCAAGGATCTCCTGCGATCCGGATACGGAAAGCGGATGGCCTTCATCACGCTGTTCTGGACCTGCTCGATCGTACCGCTGTTCGCCGTCTACGCGTTCGCACCCGCCATCCTCGGGGCACTGAAGCTCGAAGGCGATGCCGCACACTTCGGATCGGCAGTTATCACGATCCTGTTCCTCGTCGGATGTGTCGTCGCGCTGCTTCTGGTCAACCGGATGGGCCGGCGACCCCTGCTGATCCACAGCTTCCTCTGGTCCGGACTCGCTCTCCTGATCCTCGGACTGTTCCCCGAAGCGCCGAGCGGGATCATCATGGCGTTGTTCGCGATCTACGCGGTGGTCATCGGCGGCAGTCAGATCCTGCAGTGGGTCTACCCGAACGAGCTGTTTCCCACCGAGATTCGCGGTTCCGCCGTGGGCATGGCCTCCTCGCTCAGCCGCATCGGCGCCGCAGTCGGCACGTTCCTGGTGCCGCTGTCGCTCAGCGGTATCGGCATCGGCCCCACGATGCTCATCGCGGCCGCCATCACCCTCCTCGGCGCTGTTCTGTCGCAGATCATGGCACCCGAGACCCGCGGAATGGCACTGACGGAAAGCGCCGCACTGAGCACCACCACGCGCACGACGCTGCCCACGGCCTGACTCCCGGCCGGCAGCACGAACGTAGTTCGCAAGTACCCGGGCGCTCGCCGAGCGTCCGGGTACCTTGCGGCTATGAGGGATTCACCGTTCCCGGAGCCCCGACCAGCCTTCCCAGCGAGAGGCCGACGTGCAACTCCAAGCGGTCCTGGCCGATCGACAGATCCAGCGTTGTGAGTTCCTGAATTCGACGTAGCCGGTAGTAGAGGGTCTGCCGATGAATGCTCAGAGCATCGGTCGACGCGGCAATGTCGCCACCCTTGTCGAAGAAGGTCTCGGCGGTGACGAGAAGGTCTCGGTTCCGGTGCTCGAACAGCGCCCTGACGGCCGGGGTGATGACCGCTTCTGCGATGAGCTCCGCGGATGCTACTGCGGCCAGCCGATACACGCCGAGTTGATCCCAGTACGCCACCGGGCCCTTGGAGGGCTCGAGTGCGATGACGTCGAGGCACAGTCGCGCCTGCCGCCAGCTCCTCCCGGCATCGCGAAGATCCGAGTAGGTTCCCCCGACTCCGACGACGTTTCCCCCTGCGGAGTAGCTCTCGACAGCTGAGCGAAGTGTGGCGGAGGATGAATCCCGTTGCGCTACAAAGACGGCTGTGATCGGCCCCATCGGCACCGCCGTGATGCCTGACCGTCGATCGATCGAGGAGTGGTCCGTTGCGAGCATCGTGAATTCGGAGTCGTACACGCTCTCCGACGCCCGGAGGTGCTCGGCCGCAGCCGAAGACCTGCCCGGATCGCCTTCCAGCAGGTCCGCAAACACCCCTGCCGCGTGCCCGTTTCCCGATGCGTCGGCGGCGAGTAGCGCGCCCGCCTGAGCCGCGAGCGGCATCACTTCTTCGAGTTCACGGTCGGAGATCGATGCGTCGTCGTCCGGCAGGACGAACAAGAACCCGTACGTCTTTCCTCCGTGCCGGACGGGGAGGCAGATTCGTGCCTTCGAACCGGTATTCCTGTTCGCCGGTGTGCGAACCGGCCGCGTGGCGTAGGCGATTCCGCAATCGACGATCCACGTGCGGGTGTCCGCGTCGGTCGCTTGCCTGACGACCGACTGTGCGTGATCTTCGGACACTTCGATCGACCGGGCACTGTAGGCGATCATCTCGAAGTCGCTGCCGAGCAGCACCACGGACGCTCCCAGGTGCCGGCGCGTGCGTGCCATGAAATCGTCGACGCTAGCAACGGCAACAGCCCGGCCGATCTGATTCATGACTAATATATTAACATGCGGTCAGTCTAGCGATCATCCATATGTCTGACGTACACCTGTCTACTTCTGGCATCTGTCGATAGGCGTGGAGCGCCTCCGGGGTGTTATATGGATCACATCCAGATACGGGACTTGATCATCACGTCGGCGGGTGTGCCACTACCGCCGAGTGTGATCGAAGTCGCTGGGCGAGTAGAAGTCTCGCTCGGCGGATGCGGGCAGACCTCCCCGCGTCCACGTGTGTCGAATCGATCGTGAGAGCTGCCGATGTCTGATTTGGATAAGAATCCGTCACCCGCACTGCAGAAGAGCCTCAAGCAACGTCACTTGACGATGATTGCGATCGGCGGCGTCATCGGCGCCGGACTGTTCGTCGGCTCCAGTGCACTGCTGAACTCCTCGGGCCCCGCCGCAATCTTCTCCTACGCGATCACCGGTCTCGTCGTCATTCTCGTCATGCGCATGCTCGGCGAAATGGCCGTGGCAGACCCGTCGACGGGGTCCTTTGCCGGATACGCGCGTAAGGCGTTCGGAAACCGCGCGGGATTCACCACCGGGTGGCTGTACTGGTTCTTCTGGGTGGTCGTCGCCGGGGCCGAGGCCGTGATCGGCGGCAAACTCCTACAGCGGTGGGTAGATCTTCCCTCTTGGCCCATGGCGGCGGCGTTGCTGCTCGCCATGGTCGCCACCAACCTGCGGTCGGTGCGCAATTTCGGTGAGTTCGAGTACTGGTTCGCCGGCATCAAGGTCGCCGCGATCATCGCGTTCCTCGCAATCGGGGCGTGCTTCGTGGTGGGCCTGTGGCCCGGGCACAGCGCCGACGTCTCCAACCTGACCGATCACGGGGGATTCGCACCGAACGGATGGACCGTCGTTCTCTCCGGTGTCGTCGTCGCAGTCTTCTCCATGGTCGGCCCCGAGATCGCCACGATCGCAGCGGCAGAGTCCGAAGAACCCGAGAAGTCGGTTGCCAAGGCCGCGAACTCCGTGATCGGCCGTGTCGGAGTGTTCTATCTCGGCTCCGTCCTACTCCTGGCGATCATCGTCCCCTGGACCTCCATCAAGGTCGGCCAGTCGCCGTTCGTCGATGCGTTGAACGTCATGGGAATCCCGGGCGGCCCGGACATCATGAACGCGGTGGTCCTGGTTGCGGTGCTGTCCTGCCTGAATTCGAGTCTGTACACCGCCTCGCGCATGATGTTCGTGCTGGCCAATCAGGGCGACGCACCCCGTTCGGTCGCTCGGGTGGACAAGAACGGAGTGCCCCGCGGGGCGCTGCTGGCCGCGCTGTGCGTCGGGCTGGGCTGTGTTGCGCTCGACTACTTCTCGCCGACGACGGCGTTCGCGTTCATCGTCAACGCGTCGGGCGCCACGATCCTGATGGTCTACTTGATGATCGCGCTCTCCCAGATCAAGCTCCGGTCGATGCTCGGCCGGGAGAAGGCCCGCGAACTCCGCTTCAAGATGTGGCTCTTCCCGTACCTCTCGATCCTCGGGGTCGTCGGTATCCTCGCGGTCTTGATCTCGATGTTCTTCGTCGAATCCACGCGATCGCAGATCTCCCTCAGCCTGGGTGCCCTCGCCGTCACCCTGATCGCATACCAGGCTCGGCTCAAGTTCGGCCCCGGGCGCACGTCGACCGGTTCCGTCGAAGGCCGAAACATCGACGAGGCACGAGACTTCGACACCGAGGCCTCGTACGCGGTGCCGGCAGACGCGGCACCGAGCGACCGGTAGTCGCATGAGTTTCTCTGGGCCGGAGCGCGCTGCTCCGGCCCAGAGGCGTGCGCTACGTGGCTCCGCCTAGTCTGCTGAGTCCCCGGGACGCTCTTGTCGTCCGGGCTTGGGATGGCGGGAAGAAACGGTCAGACGTCGTGCGGCGCTTCCGCTTGCGGTGCTCGTTCCGGGCTGCCGGTGCGGCTTGCGGCCGGTCGAGAATCGACGATCGGACTCGGTGGCGCCGCCCCAGATTCCGTACGGCTCACGAACTGTCTGGGCGTACGTGTGGCACTCGGTCACGACCGGGCAGGAGTGACAGATCTGGGTGACGAACTCTTCGCGATAGCGCCGCGCCTGCCGTGTCTCGCCTTCGGGGGAGAAGAACAGGTCGGTGTCCATGTTGCGGCAGCGGGCATGCAACTGCCAGTCCCACATCTCGGTCGAGGGGGCGTACGGGTGCGCTGTCAGAGACGCGCTCATGACTTCTCCGCTTCTATCCGGTCTTTCACGCTATCGATGACCGTAGTCGGGATCACACCCACCGTCAATTGATTAGATCTGTGATCACAAGTAAGATGGGGTGGGTGTAACCGTCGGTGACCTCTCTCCGGCGATCTCGCCACAACTCGGAGGTCCTCATGGGCAGGCCGAACACTCTCGTTCTACGGGAGATGAAAACGACTCCACCGCAGGTTTCTTCGCCGAACCTGCTTGCGGACCGGGTATACGAGACCCTGCGCGGGCACATCGCGCAGGGCCACTGGGCGCCGGGGACGCAACTGCGGATCCGGGAGGTCGCCGCCCTGGTGGGCACGAGCGTGATGCCGGTCCGGGAGGCGTTCCGGCGGCTCGAGCAGGCGGGTCTGATCCTCACGGAGCCCTACCGGGGAGCGTCGGTGCGGGAGTTGAGCATCGACGAACTCGAATACGTGTACGACGTACGCATCATGCTCGAACCCGATGCCGCGCGTCGGGGCGCCCTCCTGGCCGACGACGCGGCCGTCGAGACGATGAGACAGCACTGGCGGCTGCTGGAGAAGGCGGCCGCGGACGGCGACATCGCGGGAGCCGTCGCTCAGGACGAACTACTGCTGTCGGCGTTGTTCTCCGCCGGCAACAACCCGGTACTCACCGGACTGATCCAGGGCATGTGGGATACCTGCCGTCCCTACAAGAACCTCTGGGTGCGCGATGCCGTCGGGCACGGACTGTCCCGGTGGAGCTATCTCGCCGACCTCGTCGCTGCAGTCGAAACCCGCGACGGCGACAGCGCATTCCGCATTCTCGAACACGTGTGCCGCACTTCTCGCTCCACCGTGCGGGGAATTCTGGATCCGCTGTCCGCCTGAGTTTCCGGGCACATCGCCGGATCACCAATAGATTTCACCGATGGAACCCGGTTCCGGAAAGAGCGTGCCGCCCACACGGATGACCGTGTGGGCGGCAGGGCAGGTCGGTTCGTGGCGCCGATCGAATCAGCGACTGTGGTTGTGCATGACGTGCTTGGTGCGGGAGTAGTCGTCGAGGGCGTAGATCGACAGGTCGCGGCCGTAACCGGAACCCTTGAATCCACCCCACGGGACCTCGTTGGCCAGCACCAGGTGTGAATTGACCCAGACCGTACCGGAATCCAGCCGCGCAGCGATGTCGTGGCTGCGGCGCGCGTTCTCCGTCCAGACCGAAGCAGACAGGCCGACGGGGACGTCGTTGGCGCGGCGCACGGCCTCGTCCTCGTCGGTGAACGTCTCGACGGTGACGACGGGTCCGAAGATCTCCTCACGGGAGCACTCGGCGCCGTCCGGGACGTCGACGAGCACCGTCGGTGCCACGAAGTAGCCGGTCCCGGCCAGCGCCGTTCCGCCGATGGCGACCCGGATGCCCTGCTGGGCGGCGCGATCGAGGTATCCGACGACCCGATCGAAATGGGCCTTGGAGACCAGCGGCCCGATCTCGATGTCGTCCCCGGAGCCGGGTTCGCCGACAGCGAGTTCACGGACCTGGGCGACGAAGAGTTCGACGAACTTGTCGGCGACCGACTCGTGGACCAGGACGCGGCACGCCGCGCCGCACTCCTGCCCGGAGTTCCAGAAGCTCGCGACTCGCAGCGACTCCGCTGCCTCCTCGAGATTGGCGTCGGCGAAAATCACGACCGGCGCCTTGCCACCGAGTTCGAGGTGGACCCGCTTGAGAGTCTCGGCGGCACCGCGGGCGACGGCGCGGCCACTGCCCACCGACCCGGTGAGGGCGATCATGTCCACGTCCGGGTGCTCGGCGAGCCGGGCGCCGACGACCGAGCCGCGGCCGGTGACCACGTTCAGCACTCCGGCGGGCAGCAGGTCGGCGACGAGTTCGGCGAACTTCAGGGTCGTCAGCGGGGTCTGCTCCGACGGCTTGATCACGAGGGTGTTGCCGGCGGCGAGGATGGGCGCGATCTTCCATGCCGCCATCAGCAGGGGGTAGTTCCACGGGGTGACCACCCCGACCACTCCGAGGGGTTCGCGCAGGATCACCGACAGGTGGTTCTCGACGTAATCCCCGGCCGCCATGGACGTGGTCGCGCGCAGCGCGCCGGCCATGAAGCGGAAGGTGTCGATGGTGCCGTCGACGTCGTCACGGGAGACGGCCAGGGGCTTTCCGGCGTTCACCGATTCGAGTCGGGCGAGCAGGTCGGCGTTCGCGGCGAGCCGGTCGGCGATTCGGTGCAGAATCTCCGACCGCTCCTTGGGGACCACGCGTGCCCAGGCTTCCGCGGCCGCTGCGGCGGCGCTCACCGCGCGGTCGACATCCTCGGTGGTGCCCTGCGGGATCTGCGCGATGACGTTCTCCGAGCTGGGGTCGATCACATCGAACACGTCGCCGGGAGCAGCTTGGTCGAACACACCGTCGACGAAGTGCGAGGTCGGGGGAAGATCGGCCGCCGTGATCAGCGGCGCCGAGCCGGATGCACGGCGTACCGTCACGTCCTCGACGGGAGTAGAGATGGACATCAGAGGTACCTCCATGATCGTGGAACTCGAGCTGCAGGCCCGGTCCGTTGTGGATCCCGAGCCGATTACGGCGGGCGTGCACAGTGCGGGTGGAACGGCGTGTATTCGGGGATTACCGAGGTGGGCGTGCCGCTGCGGTGCCTGCGTCTCACACCAGCCTAAAATGTAATCACAGATCACACAAGGGCGGATCTGATCTCCGGTTAATATGTGATCTGTGGTCATGTCCAAACGCGCCGAGCCGACACTTCTGACCGATCAGGTCTACTCGATGATTCACGAGTCGATCATGAACGGGGATCTGCCTGCCGGTGCCCGCCTGCGGGTGCGCGATCTCGCGGAGCAGGTGGGCACCAGCGTGATGCCGGTGCGCGAGGCGATCCGCCGACTCGAGGAAGCCGGTCTGGCCGAACGCGTGCCCCACCGCGGGGCGGTGGTGAAGGGCCTGACCCTCGCCGAGTTGGTGCACGTGTACGACGTGCGCCGGTTGCTCGAGGTGGAGGCCGCCAGGCTCGGCGCGCAGCGGATCAGCGCCGAGGACTGCGACCGGATGCAGGCAGAGTTCACGCTGATGCGCGCCGCCGTCGACGAGGGACGCGTGGTCGCCCTCCTCGACCACGATGAGGCCCTGCTGTCGATCCTGTACGAGGCCGCCGCGAATCCTGTTCTTCTGCAGACGATCCGCAACCTGTGGAACCACTGCCGGGCCTACAAGATCGTGGGCGCGCAGGGAAGCCTGGACTCCGGGGGAGACGACCCGCTGTGGCGCTTCCAGGAGCGCCTCGTTGCTGCTGCCCGGGACCGCTCGGGTGACTCCGCCGCAGCGGTCAACGAGGAATCGCTCCTCGACGCGACCGACCGCATCAAAGCGCTCCTGGCTACCGAGCAGGCTGCGTCGGCTGACGCCGGATAACGCGAACACCCCTTCTATGCCGTCGGCACGAGTCGCCGTCGAGCATTGCACCCTCGGGCGGGTATGACCCCCGAGTGACTACGGCCGGACGGTCGCGCCACCGAAGACGGTGAGCCCACGGCAGGGTGAGCTGTGGTGCCTTCTGCTGTGCCACCGGCGTGGAAGCACGCCCAGGGGGTTGTGTGATCTGTGATTACATATTATTGTTCTGTGACGAGGCGCACATCACACCAGCGGGTGCGGCAAGCAGTGAAAGAAGCCAGCTCGCATCGCCGGGTCGCCGACACGGCCTCCGGTCGAGAATCACTCGTTCTCGAATCGCCGTGCGTCTCAACAGGAATTGAATCAAATCCGACCACCTCGATATCGCCACCGAGGAATGCCGCATCAGGTCCGGGTCGGAAAGTATGTCAACAAGGAGTCCGAGATGACGACGACCAACCCGTTGGACGACGCACCACTGTCCACATTTCACAAGAAACTAGCGGTGTTCTCCTCGGGAGGGCCGTTCCTCGACGGTTACGCCCTCTCGATCATCGGTGTCGCGATGGTGCAGATCTCGGGCCAGTGGAACCTGTCGTCGGCCGAACAGGGCCTCATCGCGGCGTCCACGCTGATCGGCATCCTGCTCGGTGCCTTCGCCGGCGGTTGGCTGACCGACCGCTTCGGCCGGGAGGTCCTGTTCACCCTCGACCTGGTTGCGATCATCGCCTGCTCCGTCGCGCAGTTCTTCGTGGAGGGCGTCGTCTGGTTGATCGTCCTGAGGCTGCTGCTGGGCATGGCCGTGGGTGCGGACTACCCGATCGCCACGTCACTGATGACGGAGTTCGCCCCGCGTAAATACCGTGGTCCGTTGCTGGGTGCCTTCGTCACCATGTGGTTCGTCGGCGCGGCGGCAGCGTACGTCGTCGGCGAGGTCCTGGCGCGAACCGCCGGAGACGACGCGTGGCGGTGGATGCTCGCCAGTGCCGCACTCCCCGCAGTGTTGATCTGCGTGGCCCGGGTCGGCACGCCGGAGTCGCCCAGGTGGCTGCTCAGCAAGGGGAAGATCGACAAGGCCAACGAAGTTCTGCTCAAGGTTTACGGTCCCGGTGTCACCGTCGCCGACCTTCCTGCAGAGGAAGAGACCAACGTCGGCGTCAAGGAACTCCTCCGCTCCGGCTACGGCAAGCGGATGGCCTTCATCACCCTCTTCTGGACCTGCTCGGTGGTTCCGCTGTTCGCCGTCTACGCCTTCGCCCCGGCCATCCTCGGTGCCCTCGAGCTCGAAGGCGACGCCGCACACATCGGATCCGCCGCCATCACCATCCTGTTCATGGTCGGTTGTATCGTCGCGCTGCTGCTGGTCAACCGGATGGGCCGGCGCCCGCTGCTGATCCACAGCTTCGTGTGGTCGGGTCTCGCCCTGCTGCTGCTGGGACTCTTCCCCGGAGCGCCGAGCGCGATCATCATGGTTCTCTTCGCCGCCTACGCGGTCCTCATCGGCGGCTCCCAGATCCTGCAGTGGGTGTACCCGAACGAGTTGTTCCCCACCGAAGTCCGCGGTTCCGCAGTGGGACTGGCGTCCTCGCTCAGCCGCATCGGCGCTGCGATCGGCACGTTCCTGGTGCCGCTGTCCCTCACCAGCCTCGGCATCGGCGTCACGATGCTGATCGCCGCCGGCGTCACCCTCTTCGGTGCCGTGATCTCCCAGATGTGGGCACCCGAGACCCGGGGGCTGTCCCTCTCCGAGAGCGCCGGGCTCGGCCAGACCACCAAGTCGCCCGCTCCCGCGGAGACGATCTCCGTATAGCAGAATCTCACCCACTACACGTGAACCGTGTCCTTCGCTTCGAAGGACACGGTTCACTTGTGTCTCATGGCTTTCCGGGCAACGCCGCGCGGCACAGTCCGGTACTCGACCGGCAGTCAGTGGGTGTCGATCGCGCCGGCTTCGTGCTTGCGCCGGCGAATTCCCAGCGCGCTCGGGCCGCGCGACGAGTGACGTCGACCGCTGACGCGCACTGCCGCGCGATCCCGCGGTCGTTCGTCTGTGGCGGTGCTGTCCGGAGTCGCCGCTGCCGGGGGAGTAGTTTCGCCGGCCTTCTTGGGTTCGCGCGTTGCGACCCAGCACACCGTTGCGCCGACGCACACGATGGCGGTGCCGACCCAGAACGTGACACCGAGTGCGGTAGCCAGCATCAGCGAAGAGAACGCGGCCGACAGGACCGGCGTGAAGTAGGAAGCGGCAGCGAGCAGGGTCATGTTTCCGTGAAGAATGCCCACATTCCACAGCGCGTAGCCGAAGCCGATTGCGCACGCCGCTACCATTGTCGCCACCACCCCGGTCAGCGTGAGGTGGATGGGTTCGGTGTCGCTGAACAGGTACAGGACCCAGAACGATGCTGCGGTGAGCATGAAGAACGGAGTAATCCCGTTGTTGCCCTTGGCGAACAGCTTTGTCACGGTGCAGTACGAGGACCAGATGACGGCACCCAGCAGCGCGAGAGCGTAACTCAGGGGATTCGTGCGAATGTTCTCGATGGTCCCGGGCAGGTCGAGTCCGGTGTCACCGCCGAGGACCAGCGCGATCCCGGCGATCGACAGTCCGATGCCGGGAATGAACAGGATCGACGACCTCTGCCCGGTGAACAGGATGGCGAACAGGACTGTCAGGCACGGCCACAGGTAGTTCACGATGCCGACCTCGATCGCCTGCCGCGCGTCGGTTGCCAGTCCGATCGCGAGGGCGAAGCACACTTCGTATCCGGCGAACATCAGCGCACCGGTCAGCAGATAGACACGGTTGAACTCGCGAAGTTTGGGCCACCCGACGGTAAGGAACAACAAGACGGAGCAGCACGTGTAGATCATGGCCGCGCCGCCGATGGCGCCGAGACTCTCCGTGACCAGTCGGATCATGCCGACCATGGTGCTCCACAACACAATCGCTGCCAGGCCGGCCAGGGTTGCGTTCCGGCCAGTCATCGCCACTCTTGCCAAGATGATCCTCCTTCGTGCTGAGCTCAGGGATTGTCGAACCCGAACACCGTGACGTGCAGGCGAGGAGGGAGGTCGTCCCGCGGCACACCTGAGAGGTCTGTGGATCGAGTTGTCGTGGGCACCACGAACCGGCGTACATCGGCGCGAGGGAACCCGATCGTTACGCGGTTCTTACCTGAATGTAATCTGTGATCACAAAGTAAGCAAGGTGACGTGCGCCGCAGTGGTCGGTAGGCGTCACCCGGATTCGAGGTCCGTGGAGATCGCCACGGTCCCGAATCCGAGGTAGTGCACCCGCAACCCGCCCCGCCGCAGGGCGGAGGTCGCGTCCTGTACGCGGGTGGTCAGCCGGTGGAGCGTGGCGCGGTTGCATTCCGAGGTATGAAGGTCGTCGTCGAGGAGGTACGCGAACAACTCGTCGAGGGCCTGCCGGAACTCACGCACGTCCTGCCGGGCGGCGATGTGATCGACCATGGTCCTCACCTCTGGTCGGTGTATCGATCCTTGCCCTCCGCGCGTTGCAACCAGCAGAAATGATCAGGCGTGACAATCACTGGCACGGCAACGCCGAGTGGCCCGCTCGGGGAGCGGGCCACTCGGAACACCTTTCGAGGACATGAGCACGTCAGCGGAGCGTCCCTGGCGACCGAGGCGCCACCGCTGCGGCCGGGATGTCGGGGGAGGTGTCGCGCCACTGAACCGGGACGCGGTCCTGCACCAGGCGTCGATAGAGGAACAGGAGCACACCGACCGAGAGCAATCCGACTCCGAGTAGCACCTCCTTCCAGCCGCCGGCGTGGGAGAGGTCGGGGTTGAGGACGCCGACGACGAGGATGAAGGCGTTGAATACGGTGATGACGGCCGCAACCGGGATCCACTTACGCGACAACCGGATCGGGCGAGGCCAGTGCGGGCGATCCTTGCGCAGCAGGAGGAAACCACTGACGGCGAGGGTGATCGCCAGAATGTAGCCGAGATTGCTGGCAATGAGGATGGCGACCGGGTTGCCGACGACGATCAGAATCAGCAGGTTGACGGTCATCGTGATCCACAGTGACCGGCTCGGGACACCGGCGCGGTTGAGCTGATCGAGTTGGCGGATGGACATCTTCTCGGCCGCGATGCCGTACAGGGCGCGGCCGGCATCGGCGGACGAGGAGACCATGCTCAGGAACAACGCACCGCACAAGATTGCGGTGATGACCCCGGACAAACCGCCGGAAGTCGCCTGCACACTCGCCACCCCGTAGGTGATGGGATTGTCGGTGATCACAGCCTCCCCGAGTTGGCCGGTCGTCGCGATCGGCACGATCGTGTACGCACCGACCATGAACAGTGCGATCGACGTCAGCGCCTTCGAGGTGTCGCGACTGGTGTCCTTGTATTCGGGTGCGAAGACGGCGCACAACTCCGAGCCGTAGATCGCCCAGGCGGTGACATACAGCCAGACGACGAACGTCTTCCAGCCACCGTCGATGTGGGAGGTCAGATTCGCCGAGTGCCATTGGCCCGTGACGAACGGGCCGATCGCGAGAACGGTAAGGACGAGGATGAATGCGGCACCGATGATCTGGTTGAACCTGACGGCCACCTTGATGCCTGCGACGTTGAGGACCGTGCACGCGACGATCGTGATCGCCGAGACCAGGTGCGGGAATCCGAACGCGACGCCGGCCAAGGTGAACAGCGTCCACGTCGCGTCCGGGAACCACTGGGCCTGCACCAGCGACCCGATGGTCAACCCGACCAGTGAGAGCACCAACGCCCACCCGCACCAGTAGCCGAACGCGGCGAGCGGCCCGAGTGGGGCGAAGTACCGCTTCCACGCCTCGGTCGCGAGCATGGCGACCCCGCCGGGTTTGTCGGGGAACATTGCCGCCACTTCGGAGAAGATCTTGTTCTGCAGAAGGGCGACGGCCGAGAGGATCACGCAGATTGCCGCGGCGGGAATCGCGCCGAGCGCGCCGATGACGTATCCGACCGAGACGAACAACCCGGCGGCGATCGGCAGCGCGAGCATGAAACCGTGATACCAGCGCAGTGTCTTGTGCAATTGGTGTTGTGTTCCGGAAGAGTTCTCGCTCATGACTTTTCCTCGCAGTGGGTAGGCGTTGTCAGGCGAGCGGACTGACGGCGGACTCGGGGCATTCGGTGACCTCGATATCGACGCCGTCGATGACGGCGAACATCTTCATGAACTCGGGGAGGTTGGCGGCGTCGGCGTTGGCGGCGTCGGCTGCTTCCTTGCTCTCGTAGATCCACAGATCGACCCAGCTGCCGTCGGCGCGCTTGGCGCAGAAGGGGACCGACAGCAATTTCGGATGGGCGGCTTTGACTTCGGTGATCGCTGCCTTGCGGAGTGCGAAAAATTCTTCATTACTCGTCGACAGGGTGAAGGTGACCAGTTCGGCGCAGTACGACATCAGGGGTCCTTTTCATTCGAGGAGGGAGAACGGAGGTGGTGTGGGTCAGACCAGTTCGGGCAGAATGCGGGCTGCAGCGGTCTTGGCGCTCTCGATCGCGCCGTCGATGAACCCCGCCCAGCCTTCGGCGTAATCGCTGCCGGCAAGGCGGATGTGGCCGTGCTCGGTGGCGGCGGACTCCTGGACGGCGGCGAGTTGGTTGGGTCGCAGCATCGGCCAGGTCTGTCCGGACAGCTCGTCGGCGACCCAGTCGTGTCCGTCGACGGCGACAACGTCCAGGTCGGGAATCCATTCGCGCAGAGCGGCTTCGACGGCGCCACGGTCGGTGACATCGATGCGCGTGGAGTCGGAGCCGAACGCCACGATGAGGCTGTCGCCGTCGATGTCGTACTCGTATTGGAAGAAGTTCAGGGGGCAGGAGCTGGGGCCGAGTCCGGCGACCTTGCCGATGTCACCCTTGACGCGGACCCATACCTTCACCCCGGTCGAGGCCTGGCCCTCGGTGGCGACCGAGACCAGGTCACTGGGCAGCGCCGGGCTGAAGTCGATGGTGTTCAGCACGTTCAGGGGGAGGGTGACGATCGCCTTGCGTGCCGTATGGGTCCGGCCGCCGTCGACGGTGACGGTGACGCCGTCGTCATCCTGCTCGATCCGGGTGACCCGCGAGTTGAACTGTACGTCGGCGGTGGACTGGGCGACGATCGCGTCCAGGAGCGACTTGGTTCCGTTCTTCAGTTTGTACGTCGCGCACGCTTCGAACATCAGCTGCCAGTTTCCGCCCGCCAGCGCGCACCAGCGCATCGCCTGGGTGTAGGCGCCGACGTCGGGCAGGCCGCTGAAGGACAGGCCCCAGAAGCCTTCGACCAGGTCGTGCTGTTCCTGATCGAGGTTCAGCGCGGCGATCTTCTCAGCGATGGTGAAGTGGTCGAGTGCCTTGAGCTCGTCGCCGACGGGCCGGAATTGGTACGGGTTGGGAAGTAGCTCTGCCGAGCCGGCCAGAACCCCGGTCATGCCAGGGTCCATGAGGGCGAACAGTTGCTCGGCGGTGCCGGTGCGAACTCGACCGTCGGCCCGCCACAGCGCGCGTTCGGCAGTTGGGCTCGCCACCAGGGGAAGGTCGTAGCGGCCGATCTCCGCCCACACATGTGGCTGGGTCCAGTGCACCCAGGTGCCGCCGATGTCCAGCTTCCGGCCCAGGGCGCTGTCGCGGGTCCAGGTGCGTCCGCCGAGCCGGTCGCGGCCCTCGAGGATCGTGGCGGTGATACCGCGCTGGGTGAGTTCACGGGCGGCGGTGATTCCGGCGAAGCCGCCGCCGACGATGACGACATCGGTGTCGTAGTTCATGGTGTTCTCCTGGAAGCGAATGAGCAGGGCGAAAGGCACACGAGGAGGTGTCAGAGCAGCGGTCGAAGCAAACATGTCCAAATGGACAAGTGTGAGCGATGGCACAGAATATGCCTCATCGCGCCAAATTGGTCAAGTGGACAACTGTGGTTTCTTTCCGATGGGCACCTGCCGTAATCTTCATGGCACGCAGATCGCAGCAGTCACAGCTGGGCGTCCCGGATCTGCCGGGCGGTGCGAGACACCGGCGTCACGGCTCTCGAAGCTCATGGAAAGGAGCGGCATGTCTGCCGTCGAATCGGCCGCCTCGCGTCCGGCGCTTCGCTATGGCGAGAGGCGGACGGCGCTTCTCGCAGCTGCGGTGCGCGTGGGTGCCGAACAGGGCTTGCGCAATCTCACCTATCGCGCGGTCGCCCGCGAGGCCGGAGTAGCGCACGGTCTCGTCGCGCACCATTTCGGTACCCGCGATGCGCTACTCGAAGAGGCACTGCAGTACTCGCTCGCCAAAAGCGTGCCGGCGATCAGCGCACGGCCGGGAAGCGGGGACCTCGACGCGCTCTTCGAAGGGATCGTGGAGATGGTGCAGACGCTTCCCCACGATCTCGCGTTCCAGTACGAACTGATCCTCGAATCACGGCGGCGGCCGGAGCTGCGGCCACACGTTCAGTCGCTGTACCGGACGTTCGAGCAAGCCCTCGCCGACGAACTGGC
Source organism: Rhodococcus sp. USK10 (assembly GCF_019378875.1). Lineage (NCBI taxonomy): Bacteria > Bacillati > Actinomycetota > Actinomycetes > Mycobacteriales > Nocardiaceae > Rhodococcus > Rhodococcus sp. USK10. The sequence continues at coordinate 3,036,695 of NZ_CP076048.1, read as the reverse complement.
ATGCGGGGAGATGAACCTCGACCAGGACTTCGTGCACCTCATCTTCGCCGCCCTGGACGGTCTGGTCTTCCAACAGTTGTCGATCGCCGACCCGGAACGGACCGACGCTGCGCTGGCGCACCTGCGTAGCCTGCTCGCGCTCGCCGGCCACCGCTCGACGTGACGCCGTTCGTCGACCAGTACCGGGCTCGGCGGAGAGGGGAGCCCGGCGGTGGCCGAAGGGGTCGCCGCCGGGCGCCGACGAGGCTCACCGACGTCACGGTGGCTATCGCTCACAGCGGCTGGACGTCGATGCCGTGGTGTACGCGTTTCGGGATCGATGCCCAGAACGCGGACACCCGCTTCGAACTCAGGCTTGCGTTCGAGTTGTCGGCGTTGATCGAAACGCGTCGTGAATCCGATCAGCCGGAGGACGGTCCGGTGTCAGCGGAGTAGGTGAGTCCGGTCAGCTGTTGGACAGTGACTCCGGCGCCGGCTGGGTATCGAGGTCTGCGGCGGTGAGTGCTCCGGACGCAATTTCCTGCTGCACACGGAATTTCTGGATCTTCCCGGACGGTGTCATGGGGAGTGTGTCGGTGAAGTACCACAGCGACGGCGTCTTGTGGGCGGCGATTCGGTCGCGACACCAGGCTTTCAATTCGGTCGGGTTCGGTGGATTGGCGGGGTCTGCCGGTCGCACGACGGCGCCGATCTGCTCGCCCCATCGAGTGTCCGGAACCCCGACGATCGCAACCTCGGCCACGTCGTCGTGCCGGAACAGTAGTTCTTCGATTTCGCGGGGATAGATGTTCATGCCGCCACGAATGATCATGTCTTTGAGTCGGCCGGTGATGCGGAGGAAGCCTCGTTCGTCCATCGTTGCGAGATCACCCATGTACAGCCATCCGTCGGCGTCGATGGCGGCGGCGGTTTCGTCCGGCATCTCGGAGTAGCCGAGCATCGTCTGGTAGCCACGACAGCATATTTCGCCCTGTTCACCGATCGGGACGATCTCCTGGGAGACGGGGTCGATGATCTTCACTTCCAGTTCCGGCAGCGGCTGTCCGACGGTGGTGGCCTGATCGGCCGGATCGTCGGTGACTCGGGTCTGGCTGATGACGCCGTGCATCTCGCTCTGCCCGAACAGGATCGTGACTTGGCAGGCGAGTTCGTCGAGCACCCGTTCGACGAGTGCCTGGGGAACTGCTGACGCGCCGGACAGCACGGTGTGGAGGCTCGACAGGTCGCGTGTTTCGCGGTCCGGGTGCTCGAGAAGCGCGATGAGCATCGTCGGAACCATCAACGAGTGTGTTCCGCGGTAGCTTTCGAGCATCTCGAGCATCAGTGCGGCGTCGAAGCCGGGTAGCACCACAAAAGTCCCGTGCGCCGCGAACGTCCCGAGTTCGGTGACGGCACCGCCCCCGATGTGGTACATCGGCATTGCGTTGACGCAGACGACGTGGTCCACCAGCCCGGCCCGCTCGAACACGAACGTGGCTTCGTTGACGATTCCTTTGTGATGCAGCAGTGCGCCTTTGGGGAAACCGGTGGTTCCGGAGGTGTATTGAATCTGCACCGGGGCGGTGGGTGTGACAGCGGGCAAGTCAATTGCCGGATCCGCGGTCGCGATGAAGGACTGCCACTCGCTGGGTGTGACGACCATCCGGAGTTCGGGGAGTGACGGCCGTACCTCCGCCAGGACCGCTGTGAGGTCCGCGCCGCGATAGCTTTCCCGGTAGAAGAGCCCGACCGAGCGGGACTGGCGAAGGATGTACTCGAGTTCGTGGGCGCGGTAGGCGGGGTTCACGCCCACCACCACCATCCCGGCCATCGCGATCGCTTGCTGAAGGATTACCCACTCTGCACTGTTGGGTGCCCAGATCGCGATCCGGTCTCCGGGCGCGCAGTGGGCCAGCAGTGCCCTGGCCGCCTGCTCGGTGTCGGCGAGGAGTTGACGGTACGTCCACTCGCGCCGGTCGGCCGGATCGGGAGATCCGTCGACCAGGGCGAGGCGGTCGGGTACCGCCGACGCGGCCTCTCGCAACAGGTCGCCGACGGTGATGTCGCGGACGCCTGAGCTCGGTGTCGCCGGCCAGAGAGACTTTTCGAGGGGCATGATGCAATCCTGCCTTCGGGCTGTGCGGGGTGGGGGAAGTTGGTGGAGCGTGAGGTGCTCGTGACGAGGAAGCCGGAGTCGGCTGCGAAGTGGTGTCTCAGTCACCACGCAATGTAATACACATGTGGAGCTGATCGCTATGAATTCGTCAAAATAGTGCGGATGAGCTGAGGCGCGGCACTGGAGCCCTCACCCCGCCGAGATGCCGCCATTCGGGCTGACCGCTTGACCGGTGATCCGACGGGCCTGAGGGCTGCACAGGAACAACACGAGGTCCGCCACGTCGACCGGTTCGGCGACACCCAGTGACGCCAGTCCGGCGGCCTTCGCGAAAAGCTTGGCGCTGAACGGCTCGGCCATGACACGGTCGTAGGCGCCGGTGTCCCGGATGAGCGACGGCGTCACCGCGTTGACGCGGATACCGTCGCGTTTGGCCTCCATCGCAAGGGTTTTGGAGAACATCACGATGGCTGCCATGGCCGCGCCGATGACGGATTCTCCCGGGGTCGGATGTTTCGCCGCGTCGGAGGCGATGTTCACGATCGCGCCGCCGTGCTTCGCCCGCATGTGTGGAAGTACGGCCCGGCACATGTTGATCGGGCCGAGCGCCTGCTGCAGCAGGATCGACGGAACGTCTTCGGGGGGCGTGTCGTGGAACAGTCGGGGCGTGAACGCGCTCACCGTGCTGTTGATCAGGACATCGGCAGGCCCCAGCGAGGCCGACAGTTCCTCGGTCACCCGCGCGGCCTCGGCGGGCTCGTTCACATCGCCTGCGGCGAAGAAGGCCCAGACACCCGAAGCGAGTGATCGAATCTCCGCCGCCGCCTTCTCGCCGCGTTCGGTGTTGCGGCCGACCAGACCGATGCGCTGGGTGCCCGCCCGGACCAACTGACGGGCGACCTGCAGGCCTACGCCGCTCGTCCCGCCCACGATGTAGACGGTCGCCTCGGACAGGTCGGGCACCCAGACTTCGGGTGTGTCTGTGGTCATCGGATGTTCCTCTGCAGTTCGAGGGGCACCGGTTTGCCGGTGCCCGGATGGGAATGGCCGGGCCTGCCGTCACAGTCCTGGCAGTGCGGCGTCGCGCTCGACAGGCTCGCCCGGAACTGCTCTTCGGTCGCTTCGTCGGACGACGTCGGCGCCTCAGCGGTGCCCGCGTAGTCGTCGCGGGCCAGCAGTCCGGCGCCGTACGCACCCGCGATCTGTGGCTGATCGAGTAATTCCACCGGGTGGCCCAGCGCCCGCGCGACGTGAACACGCGCGGCCGGGTTCTTCGCCACTCCGCCCGTCATCACCGTCGGTGTCGCCTTGCCGACCTGCGCCACCAGTCCGAGTGTGCGCGCCGCGACCGCTTTGTGCACGGACGCGGCGATGTCCGCCTTCTCGCGGCCCTGCGCCAGTAGTGAGATCACCTCGGTCTCCGCGAACGTCGCGCACATACTGCTGACCTCGAGACTCTCGGAACCGGCGAGCGCGAGTTCGCCGACCGCGCCGATGTCGACTTCCAGTGCCCGCGCGAGCACGTCGAAAAAGCGGCCGGTCCCGCTCGCGCACCGGTCGTTCATGGCGAACCGTTCCACGAGGCCGTCGTCGTCGACGATGATGGCCTTGCTGTCCTGTCCGCCGATGTCGATCACCAGCCGCACACCCGGGTGCAGGGCGGCGGCGCCCCGGGCGTGGCAGGTGATTTCGGTGAACGTCCGGTTCGCCCCGGGGACCAGTTTCCGCCCGTAGCCGGTGCTGATGGTCCGCCGGATGTCGGATTGCGCGACACCGGCGTCCGCCATCGCCCCGTCCATTGCGCGCGCGACCGCTTCGCGGCTCACGGCTCCCATCTGGACGACACTCGATCCGCGCAGGGTGCCGTCCTGGTCCACGACGGCGGCCTTCGCCGTGGTGGACCCGAGGTCGACGCCCATGACGAACCAACCTGGCGTTGTCTTGTCTGCGGAGGTGGCGGCCATCTAGATCACGGACTTCATCCGTTGCACGTCGATGGCCTCGAGCATCGCCTCCAGTCGACTGTCGAACAGTTCGTCGTTGTAGAACGACGCGTCGGCGACGTCGCCTTCGAAGAAGAACGACTTGACGCCGCGCTCCGTCTCGGCAGCGCGGGCGAGCATCGTCTGCGGATTGGTCATGGCCCGGCACGTCCGCGTCGAGTGGAACGCGATCCCGTCGATCGCGTACTCGTCCAGCCGGCGGAGCAGGAGTTCCTGCAGGTTCTTCAGTCCGTGGTTCAGCGGGCAGAGCAGGTAATGCTGTGCCATGCCCAGGAGTGGGTTGTCGACATCGATGAGCTGCGGCTCCTGCCAGAAGGATTCGTGGGTGTAGCGGCCGGCGACGACGGCGACGTCGTACTCCGCGAACTTCCGGGTGAGGAAGCCGAGCTTGTTCCAGTTCATGATGCCGTCGAAGTACACGCGGTAGCGTTCGTCCGCGACCGCGCTGACCCCGTCGGTGACCCGCTGCTGAATCTCGGCCTTCACGCCGGCGAAGTAGTCGACCAGCGCCTGATTGCCGGGCAGGAAGTTGATCGGGGCGATGCTCGCGACCCAGTCCCAGTAGGTCGCAGGCGTGGGTGCCTGCGTGCAGAGCGCCATTCCCTCGAGGCGCAGCTCGGAGGCCCGTTTGATGTAGGACATGCTTTCGCTGAGTCCATCCCAGTCGAACGGTCTGCCGGTCTGGTGTTCGAGGAAGGTGATGAGTTCGCGCAGTTGCCCTTCGACGTACTTGCTCACCTCGGTCCACTCCTCGCCCCGCATGTACCCGGCGTCGGGTTTGTTGCCCCACAGCATGGGGATCGAGACGTTGAACAGCGGGAGCTTGCGATCGAAGACCCGGTACGTCATGGCGTCCCATTGCTGACCGGTGCTGCATCCGGCGTAGCCGTTGACGAAGAAGTCCGGGGCAGGCAGTTTGCTCGCCAGTTCCTGCTGGTCGACCATGCCGACCACGCCGGTCTCCCGGTCGGCCGCGGTTTGGTGCGTCAGCACGGCGCAGCCCAGATGTGTTCGCGCATAGGAGCAGAGCTCACCGATGTAGCCGTACTCGGCGCCGGCCGCCTGGGCGGGCCCTTCGAGGTGCTGGGCGGCCAGTCGAGCGGCGAACGCCTCGCCGTGGCACCACTCCAGGCCCGCGGCCTGGAACAGCGGGTTCAGTGCGGCGCCGTTGTACCAGACGACGTGCTTCCCGCGTTCCTTGGCGGTGAAGATGTTCTCCCAATAGTCGGCCACCAACTTGCCGCCGACCCGCGTACTCGACAAGCGGCGGGTCTTTTCCTTGCTGATCTCTTCGATCGCCATGGCGAACTCCTCTGAGTGAAAGTCGAATTCAGGACGGGACGGGTGCGAGCTGACGGCGAATGCGTTCCACGAAGGTCTCGATCTTGGTGCGGAGCGTCTCGACGGGGTTGCCTTCGTGCTCGGTCTCGAGGAGCAGCAGCGGTATCCCGTGTGCGTCGAGCGCCTTGCGCAACTCCGGGTAGTAGAGCATGTGGGGTTCGCAGAACTTCGCCATCAGGACGACGACACCGTTCGCGCGGCTCTTTTCGAGTGAGTCGATCAAATAGGTGTCCCAGTCGACCCCGACGGTGACCCGTGTCGGGCAGGGGGCGTTGTCGTTACGGTCCAGGTACCACTCCGACAGCGCCTCCAGCGGATCGCCGTGCTCGGGGACGTCGGTCGAGATGTACCGGAAACCGGTGTACAGGTCGTCGTCGACGACGATCACTCCGGATTCCTCGATCACATCGAGGACCTCGGGGCGCGGGGCGTGGCAGAAGTGACCGGAGAGATGCAACCGCACCAGATCGTCGGGTGCGTCGGCACTCGGGTCGAGCCGGACCAGAAGCCCGTTCAGGGCGGCATTGTGTTCGTCGATGTCCATCACCATGCTCGACTTCACCAATACCTGCATGTCGCTCGCAGTGATGCGCGCACGGCCCGTGCGCCGCAGGTCGTAGAGTTCCCGGAGCAGGCGTCGATTCGTGTTGAACAGCCGAATGCTCTCGGCGAGTGACTCGTCCGTGATCGTCGCCCCGACGACCCCCTCGATCTCGAGCTTGAGTTCGTGCACGCGGCCCGCGACCCGCGGCTTGGTCCACGGATCGTCCATCGCGCTGGTGAACTGCGCGAAGTGCACCGGTTTCTCGGGCCGCGCCCAGCGGATCACGTCGACGGCGCCGAGGAGTTGCACGCAGTGATCGGCGGCGACGAAGCCGTCGAAGACGTCGAGTTCACCGACTGCGGCCTGGTCGGCGACGCTACGCGTGTAGCCGCAGTAGAACTCGGCAAGCAGGTTGCGTCCCTCCGTGATCGGGGTGCGGCTTTCCTGGACGATCACCGGCAACGCACCGGCGGCGTGCACGATCTCGGAAGGAAAGTTCATCGGAAAGGAACCGATCACGCGGTTTCCGTGCTTCGTTTTCCATGCCTGCGCATAAGTGACCGGGTCATCGGCCGCCGCTCGCAGCGACGACATGACGGTCGGATCCAGTTCGTTCACATCCAGCCCTTCGACTTGGTGGACGGATACACCGCGACGACTGACGAACTGCGCCGCGGCGACCTGACTTGAGATATTACGTTATTGGATAGATAGTTTCCATAGATGTCAAACATCAATTCGATTCTTCGGAGGATTCAGATGAAACAAGTGCTGGCTGGAGTGCGGGTCGTCGAACTCGCCGGGATCGGCCCGTCGCCCCACGCCGCGATGCAGCTCGCGGACCTCGGCGCCGAGGTCGTGCGAATCGAGCGTCCAGGGGGTGTGACGCAGCTGCTGCCCGTGGACAAGGATGCGGGACTGCGTAACCGGCGCTCGGTGAGTGCCGACCTGAAGGACCCCGCCGACCTGGCGAGGATCCTGAAGCTCGTCGACAAGGCAGACGTCCTCATCGAGGGTTACCGGCCGGGTGCGGCGGAGCGACTGGGCATCGGTCCCGACGTGTGCCGTCAGCGGAACCCTCGGCTCGTGTACGCCAGGATCACCGGTTGGGGCCAGGACGGCCCGCTCGCGCCCTATGCCGGGCACGACATCAACTACCTTGCGCTCACCGGTGCGCTGAACGCCATCGGACGCGACGGCGAGAGGCCACTCGCACCGCTCAACCTGGTCGCCGACCTGGGCGGCGGTTCGATGCCGGCGGTCACCGGCATTCTCGGCGCCCTCTACGCGAGGGAACAGACCGGTGCCGGAGACGTGGTCGATATCGCGATGGTCGACGGGGTGAGTGCGCTCATGACGATGTTCTGGACACTCACCGAGAACGGGCTCTGGTCCGATCGGCGCGGGACCAACGTCATCGACGGCGGGGCGCCCTTCTACGACACGTACGAGTGCGCCGACGGTCGGTACATCGCGGTAGGCGCAGTGGAGCCCGTCTTCTATGCGCAGCTACTGACGGGACTCGAACTCGACCCCGCGGGTCTGCCGGACCAGTACGACGAGTCGGCATGGCCGGCGCTCCGGAAGACCTTCGCCGACGTCTTCGTCACGCGGAGCCGAGACGAGTGGGTGCAGGCGTTCGCGCACCTCGACGCGTGCGTGACGCCCGTGCTGGCCCTCGCCGAGGTGCCGGATCACCCGCACATCGCCGCGCGCAACACGGTCGTGACCGCGTTCGGTCAGCGTCAGCCGGCGGCGGCGCCACGCTTCGCCGAGGCGCCACCCGCAACCTATGCGTCGCCCCGCCCACCCGGCGCCGACACCGAGGCGGTATTCCGGGACTGGGGTGTCGAATGACGATCGCTGACCGGGGCCTCGAGGGGTGTTGTGGCAACGGGCTGACGTGATGCGCGACGATGACACTTATGTCTGACTCGAAGCCGTCCGACTCGAAACCGGAGTCCACCCCCGACAAGGAAGTGGCGTCGACCGGAAGCGCGCGGTCGGTTCTCGTCACCGTGCTCGGCGAACTCGTCGAACCGTACGGACAGCCGGTGCGGACGGCCGCGCTTCTCTACGTCCTCAAGGGACTCGGGTACGGGGAGCATGCCGCCCGGCAGGCGATCGCGCGCACAGGTTCCGCAGGTCTGATCGCCGCCGACCGCAACGGACGCGAAACGCAGTGGACGTTGACGGACAAGGCGCATCGGCTCTTCACCGAAGGTGAACTCCGTGTCTTCTCCACCGACGTGGACACCACGCAGTGGGACGGCAGGTGGCTCGTCGTGAACGTGCCGATTCCGGAGTCTCACCGCTCGACCCGCAAGAAGCTCTATGCCGCGCTGCGGTGGGCCGGGTTCGGGAACCCGGCACCCGGCGTCTGGGTCACTCCCCACGTCGACCGTGCCGCGGAAGCGGAACGAACCATCGAGTCTCTCGGATTGACCGCCAACACGGTCTCATTCGTCGGGACGCTCGCCGTCCCCGGGATTCCCGAGAGCGAACTCGTCCGCCGTTCATGGGATCTGGACGCCGCCGAGAAGGAGTACGACGAACTGCTCGACCGCTTCGATGCGCGAACCTTCCAACCGGGCGACGAGTTGCTGTTCGCGCACCTCCAACTCGCGGACGCGCTACGGCGCATGCCCTACATGGATCCGCGGCTCCCCGAGGTGCTGCTGCCGGACTGGCGCGGGCTGAAAGCCGCCCGGCGGCTGCGGGACCTCCGCGCCGAGTGGACCCCCACCGCCCACTCGCACTGGCGTCGGATCGCCGGTCTCGACGTACCCGCCGCTCAGGTGCCGTAGGCGGTTTCGGGGACCTTCCCATGTTCGGTCCAATAATTTACAGTGTGGTCTGTGGCACAAAGGGCGAAGCAGGCAGGGAACGGGTCGTCCGCATTACGGCCGGGCGGCGAGCCGGAGCCGGCTGCCGATTCCCGAGAGGAGACGCCGGCCTCGTTGTCCTGGAAACTGAGACTGGAAACCACGCTTGCCGACCGCGCGGCAGCGGTCGGGACGCTGTCCTGCCTGATCAGCGCTCTGTCCGACATGCTCGAGGCAACGGTATTCCTGATAGGTCCCGCCGGGCAGGTGATCAGCCGGGCCGTCCCTCCGGGCGCTTCGTCTACCGCGATCCCTACGCTGGAGCGACTCGAGTCGCCGGGAGGACCGGTAACGGTCGGCGCGCCTGCCGGCGTCGTGCGAGTGGATGGTGGGCGGACGGGCGGCCGCGACTACATGCTCGGTTCGGTCGTCGACGGCGACCACCACTTCGGATGGGTAGTCACCCCGATCGAAGGATCCGTGTCCGTTGCACATGTGCAGTGGGCCGTGGACCGGGCAGTGGTCCACCTGACGGCCGAGTTCGTCTCCCAGCGGCGGATCGCCCGCGTGGCCTGGAATGCACGTGCGAACCTGGCGCGGCAGATGGTTCGGTCGACTACTTACGATGCAGATCTTCGGGCTTGCGCGGAGTACCTCGGCGTCGATCTGGCCGCGGACCGGGTCATCGCGTTCGTCCTGGAACGGGGCCGGTCGTCGGGTTCGGCAGTCGATGCGGGCCGCCTCGGTGATCTGATCTCCGAAGATCTCGACGTCGACATCCTCACGATTCGCGGCACCGAGGGCGTCATCCTCTCGATCGAGGCGCCGGCAGGGGTCGGGAATGCGACGGTGATCGCGCGCTGCAAGGCGGCAGTCAACAAGGGCCTAGACCGGATGGGTGACCGATTTGCCGTCGCGGGCATCTCGTCGGTGACCCGGCCCGGTCAGCTCCGACGGGCATACCGGGAGGCATTCGAGGCTGCCCGGTGCCTTGACCGATACCCCTCGGAATCGAACCGCGCCATCGCCTGTGACGAACTCGGGCCTGCACGATTACTCGTAGCGAACAGCAATGAACAGTCCGTTCGGATGTACGTGTACGACGTTCTCGGGGATTTACTTGCGGGGGGAGTGTCGAACAACGACCTTCTCCGTACCCTGCAGGAGTTCTTCGATAGTGGACGGAGTGTGCGCGACACCGCAGTGCGGCTGGATGTGCACGAAAATACTGTGCGACACCGACTGGGGCGGGTGCACGACATCACCGGTCTCGACGTGGCCGCAAACTCGAACGATCAGCTCAGTGCCCAGACTGCATTGTTGATTCTCCGACTGCAGGGTCACCACGCGGTGCCGGGCTTCGACCGGGTAGCGCGTTGAACGTGGGGCAGATTCGAGGGAGCTGAACCCCTCCTTGTCGACTTCTCCAATGCGGCGACGTGAGTCCGGGCCGAAGTTCTTGACCTTCGAATCGACGACGGCTTTAACTGGCGCCCAGCGTGTTCCAACTCACATGCTTCGGAGTACGAATAGCAAGGAGTCCCTATGCGATCCGTCAACTGGACGAGAAAGCGACGACTAGCGGGTGCAGCCGCGATGGTTGCTGCGCTTCTGGCACTCACCGGATGTGGCGGCCCGGCCGGTGACAACTCTGGTGCCGTCCGGATTGGGCTCCTCGCCAATCTCACGGGTGACGCGGCGATGTCGTTCGGCAAGCCCTTCGAGCGAGGATTCGAACTCGCTCTGCACGAGGCCGAACCGATACTGGACGAGTCCGGTGTATCGATAGAGGTCCTCACCGAGGATGCCAAATCTGCCGTACCGTCGGCGGTAACCGGGTACAACAAACTCCGTCAACAGAGTGTGCCACTCGTTGTCCAGGACTCGCAGAGCCCACTCGGTCAAGCGGTGGCGCCCCTGGCGAACGAAGACCGGATCACCCTGGTCAGCGGGGCCGGGAGCGCATTGGAGAACTCGGGCGGGTACTCATTCCGATTCACCGATCTGAGCACCCCCACGATGTCGGTCGGCAGTCGCCTGGCCGAGGAGGGCCACACCCGTATCGGTCTGGTTGTGGCCGGCGACAATCCATCCTTCACCACTCTGGCGGAGGCAACCGAGAAGGGGCTACCGGCCGGATTTGCATCTCGGCAGGAGGTTTCGTCCCAGGACACCGACTTCTCCGCTGTGCTCGCGAATCTCAGGCGGGACCGCCTCGATGCCGTGGTTCTCTCGGTCCTCCCGGCCCAGGCCGGAAATCTCATCCTCCAGATGAAGAACGCCGGTGAATTCGAGCACGTGAAACTGATCGGAACGGTTGCGATCAGCGGTGAAACCTACACGGTGGCCCGGGACTCGGCCCGAGGCTTCGAGTTTCCGCAGGTGTGGGCGCCAGGCGGAACCAATCCCACCGCCTTCGAACGACGGTACACGGAGAAGTACGGTGAGGTCCCCACTGCCTACGGTGCCCTGGGTTATCAGGTCGGCTGGACCACAGTGGCCGCCGTGATCCAGGCAGAGAAGAATGGAACCGTTGACGGTAGCGCTCTGCGCGACCTCCTTCCCGCTGCCTCGACTTCGGACCTGGTGCGAGAACACGGGATTCTCGGGCTCGAAATGACCGCGGACGGTCTCGCGATCTCGAGCGGGGTCATGGCCACGTTCGCAGACGGAGGAGCCATGGTCCTCGCCGGATCGGCCGGGTGAATCCATGGACTTCCTGCTTCAGCAAACCGTCAACGGGATCGTTCTCGGCAGCGTATATGCGCTCTATGCATCGGGTTTCGGTCTGGTGATGGCAAATCTCCGGATCTTCCACGTCGCGCATGCGGCGGTGTTCACCTGGGGAGCAATCTTCGCCTGGGAGCTCACATCACGACTCGGCTGGTCCCTCATGGCAGCCTTGCCGGTCGTCGCGGCGCTGGCGGGACTACTCAACGTGCTGGCCTACTTCCTGCTGATCCGCCGAGTCCTTCATCGCCGGGGCGGCGAGATGGCGGCCTTCATCTCCTCGATGGGCGGCCTCATCGTGCTCGTCGAGCTGGCACACCACCACCTCGACGGTGCCGTCGTGCGAATGAACGCCGACGCGTTCACCAGTGCACCTCTGTCGATCGGCCCGGTTCGGATCACCACCCTGCACCTGATCATGGTGTGCCTGGTGCTCGTCATCGTCGCCGTGACCAGTTGGCTGCTCGCCCGCACGGAGCTCGGCCGGGAGATCCGCACCGTCGCTTTCGACAAGGACACCGCCGCGATTCTCGGCGTCAACGTGGATCGCGTCAGCGCCGGAGTGTTCTTCGCGTCAGGCGCCATGGCAGGTGTCGCCGCGTCGTTCGTCGCCATCGCGTTCAACGTCATCGATGCCGGACTCGGCTCGACCTACCTGGTGATCGCGCTCGGAGCCATGGTGGTCGGCGGCTTCGGCAGTGTCGGCGGCATGCTCGTCGGCGGTCTGGTCATCGGGATCGTGTCCACCTATGCGACGGGGTACCTGTCGAGCACCTACCGCGATCTCGTCGTCTTCGTCCTGATGCTCCTCTTCCTCGCTCTGAGGCCCGAAGGTCTGTTCCGGACCCGCGCAGAACTGACAAGGGTGTGACCCGACCATGACAGAGTTCTTTTCGATCTTCGGTGCGTACGACTTCGTGATCAGGGACGGAATCGTCCTCTCACTCGTTGCCCTGTCGCTCTACGTTGTGCTCAGCGCCGGAATCTTCGCTGTGCCCCAAGTCGGTTTGATGGCTGTCGGGGCGTACGTCTCGGCTGTACTTTCCGTCGATGCAGGGGCCCCGTTCGTGGTCTCTCTCATCGGGGGGACGCTCGCATCCGGATTCGTCGCCCTGCTGCTGGCCGGTCTGTTGCACCGCCTCAACGGCATCTACCTGGCCATTGCGAGCATCGCGTTCGCGGAAATCGTGCGGGTGGCGGTGCTGAATTTGCCACTGACCGGGGGCGCACAGGGCAAGGTGGGCATCCCACGAACCACGACCGATCTCGTGATCTGCATCGTGGTCGTCGTCGCCGTTGCGGGTCTCATCGCACTGAAGCGTTCGCGATTCGGGCTCGCGATCAGTGCCATGCGGGAGGACTCCCTCATGGCGAGCCACCAGGGAATCGACGTCGTCCGCTACCGGACCGCGTTGTTTGCGCTCTCGGGGATCCTTGCAGGAGCCGCCGGCGCCCTCCACGTCCACATGTCGGGCTTCGTGGAACCGGGCCAGTTCAGCTTCGAACTACTCACCCAGCTACTAGCAATAGTGGTCATCGGAGGGACGGTGTTCGTCACCGGCTCGCTCGTCGGCGCCCTCGTCATCATCGGCCTGCCCGTCGCCTTGACCGGTCTTGCCGCGTATGAGGCACTGGTCAACGGCGTGCTGATCGTGCTGATCGTCGCCTTTGCGCCGAGCGGAATCCTCGGGAGTCTCCGCTCGTGGTGGCCGGTCCGCAGCAGTCCCTTCCCACCGGACAGCGCGGACGAGACATCCGCGGAGCGGGTGCTCCCACTCGTGCGGGACGACGGGCCCGCAGGCGACACCGTCCTCGAGGTCCGAGATGTGGTCATGTCATTCGGGGGCCTGCACGCGCTGGACGCTGTCAGCGTCGAAGCACGATCCGGGGAGGTACTCGGCATCATCGGCCCGAACGGATCGGGAAAGACGACTCTCCTGAACGTGTTGTCCGGCGTCTATCGTCCGGAGAGCGGAACCGGCACCTTGCTCGAGCACGACTTCGCCGAACTCTGGGGGCACCCACACGTCACGGCTCAGTCCGGGCTCGCCAGGACTTTCCAGAACATCCGACTGATGGACGAGGAGACTGTGTCGACCAACGTCCGGCTGGGCATCGCTCGGCGTCCAGGCATCGACGTGCACGAGCGGACCCGAGATCTGCTCACCGAAAATCGTCTCGACTGGGCCGCCGACATCCCGGTGGGCAGCCTGCCGTACGGGGTGCGACGACGGGTGGAGATCGCGCGTGCCCTTGCGCGAGAGCCCCGCGTACTACTGCTCGACGAACCAACCGCAGGTATGAATCCCACTGAGCGGCAAGACGTGTTCGACACGATCTCGGACATCAGATCGCGTGGTGTCGCTGTGATCGTGGTGGAGCACGACGTGGCGATGATGCGTTCCTTCTGCGATCGGCTCGTCGTATTGGACTTCGGCAGGAAAATCGCCGAAGGCAAACCCGACAACGTACTCGATTCCAAGGAGGTCATCCGTGCCTACATCGGATCCGGTTCTCTCGCTTGAGGATGTCAGCATCTCCTACGGGCACGTATCTGCGGTCACGGATGTGACGCTGACACTATACGCGGGGGAGACCCTCGCTCTCATAGGTCCGAACGGGGCAGGCAAGTCGACGTTGCTCCGCGGAATCACCAATCAGGCCCGTAAGGGCAACGGCAAGATTCGCTTCGGCGGACGGGACATCTCCTCCACTCCGACGCACCGGATCACCCGCGCCGGGATCGTCCATGTCCCCGAGGGCCGCCAGGTCGTGGCGCCACTGACAGTCCGGGAGAACCTGCAGCTCGCGGCACATGCAGCGGGACGCTGCCCCCGACGGGAAATCGAAGCCTCGATAGACCGTGTCCACGAACTCTTCCCGCCCCTCGCGCGCTTGCGCAATACTCCCTCCGGCCTACTCAGCGGCGGCGAACAGCAGATGGTTGCGATCGGACGGGCGCTGATGGCGCGACCAGCGGTGCTGCTGCTCGACGAGCCCAGCATGGGCCTGGCCCCGGTCATGGTCGAGGTGATCTACGAATTCCTCGGCGAACACCGGGACGCACTCGGTGGGGCAGCCGTCCTCCTCGCCGAGCAGAGCCAGATCGCGCTCCGAGTCGCCGACCGTGCAGCGGTCCTGTCCCGTGGCCGGCTGGGCTTCGTCGGGCCGAGCTCCCAGATGGACGAATCCTTGATCGCCGAAGCGTATCTCGGCACCGGCCGGACTGCCGGGGTGCCGGAAACGGCCTAGTTCCAACGCTATCCATTCCACAACCGCACCTATCGAGGAGAACCACGATGATCACAGATGCAGACTCCGAGTTTCATCCCAGGGACCCGGACGATCGGACCTGGACCGAGACGATGTTCCTGCCATTCGCCATCCCCGACGAGGGCATCTTCGGCAATGTGTACGTTCTCGCCCGCCCGAATGTCGGAATTGCCACGTCGTCGATCCTCATCGGCAAGGGATTCTGCACCCAGCCGTACGAGATCGCATTCACCGATCCGCAGGTACACCTGCCCTGTCCCGAATCCTTCGCCAAATTCACGCTGGGGAATGGGCTCAGCGTGAACGCTCCGACACCCAAGGAGTACGACGTCAGCTACGAGAACGCACTGGGTGCGTGCTCACTGGACCTGTCGTTCCGGGCCCTGCACGAGCCGTTCGATCCGGGCGATCCCGAGCAGAATCCGCTCCTCGCGGCGGACCGGAGTACGGCGGACAGTCGACACGGTGACGAATGGGAGAACGGCCATTTCGAGGTGAAGGGGCACATCACCGGAAACCTCGAGCTGCGCGGCAAGAAATACAAGGTTGATTGCTACGACGGGATGGACCACAGCTGGGGCCCCCGCACGGAGACAGGTACCCGCTCGGTGGCGTGGGTATCGGTGAACTTCGGGCCCGAATTGGCCGTTCACCTCGCCGTCCTGATCGACCTGCGAGACGGTCAGGTCAGATACGAGAAACTCCGATTCGGTTTCGTCGTGGAGAACGGTGAGGTCCATCCCGTGGTGGACGCCGACATCCGAGCAGAACACACGGAACTCCTGGCAATCAACAATCACATCCGGATCACCGATGCGCGAGGAAAGGAGTACGAGTTCTTCGGCACGGCGATCTCGAGCCACCCCTGGTACAACTTCAACCCCTCCCACGTCAGTTATCAGGGGGTCTTCCGCTACCACTGGGGCGACAAGGTGGGATACGGGGAGATGGCCGACATCTACGGGTTGGACTATCTGGCAGAGCGGATGTCCAGTCACGGCCGTGCACGGGGGCTGAACGCATGAACGATCACGACCTGACGTGGGGTCTCGACTTCGACGACCGCGACGACCCCTCGCCGGATTTCATCGACGCAGTCCGTCGGGAGTACCCGACGGAGCGTGAGGTCGACACGATGCTCACACGCAAGATGAGCCGCCGCAAAGGCCCGTCGTATCGCCGCCCGGATCTCGCCGAGATGGCCAAGATCCTCGACGAGTTTCTCGGCCACGAACTCGGTACGTCCAACTTCGAGATACGAGATCTGCACTGGTTCACCGGGGGAGTGTCCAAGATCCAGATCGGTTTCACACTCGACCGTGACGATCCCGCGGGGCGCCGTCGGTCGGAACATCTCGTGCTTCGGATGGACCCCAGTGAGGGATCGAATGCGACGAGCCGCGCTCGTGAGCACGAACTGTTGACTCTCATGAACGGTGTGATCCCGGTGCCGAGACCGCATTTCCTCGACGCCGAGGGGGAATGGTTTCCGGAACCGGCGCTGATCTACGAGTTCGTGGAGGGCGTCACCAAACCTTCGGCCACGGGAACCGGGCGGATCAGTGGTCTCGGTACGGATTTCGGGCCGGACCACGGGAGGGTGCTGGCACCTCAGTACCTCGACCACCTGTCCAAGATCCACAACACCGATGTCTCGGACCGGTCGTTCACTCATCTGCAGGTTCCCCGCACCGGTTCCACCGAGTCGGCGGAATGGATGGTGCACCATGCGCTGCGCTGTTGGGAAGAGGACCGGGGCGAGGATTCCCCGCTCATGGAGATCACGGCGAACTGGCTGCTGAGCAATCTGCCCGTCCTTGATGTCGCCGGTGTCGTCCACGGCGACTTCCGCAGCGGGAACTTCCTTTTCGACGAGGAGTCCGGTCGGATCCTGGGGTGGCTGGACTGGGAGCGTGGCCTCATCGGTGATCGGCACCGTGACCTGGCATGGATCACGCTCCCCACGATGGGCCACTACGACGCCGACGGACGTTACTTCGTGTGTGGCCTCATCCCTCTGGACGAGTTCTTCGATCGATACACCGAGGTCTCCGGTCTCACCGTCGATCCGGAGCGGCTGCGGTTCTACCAGATCCTGAACTGCTTCACCATCATCGTGTCGACGATGGCGTCCTCCTACCGCATCGCCCGGCTGGGAAAGTCACACCAGGACATCCTGCTCACCCGCGTGGAGGGACTGGTCCCGGTGATCTCTCGCCAACTCATCACGCTCCTGAAGGGGAAGAACACATGATGGACCACAGTGAGAACACCCTCCGTGCTGCGATCAAGTCGCTGCGTGACACCGTCGCACCGGCGGTCGACCCGCTGGATCCGCAGGCCGTCGAGCAGCTTCGACTGACGATCGATTTCCTCGAATTCCTGCGGACCCGCGTCTACGACATCCATGCCCGGCAACGCTACGAACTGGGCCGCCAGATGGACATCGCACAGGCCCTTCTCGACGACGCCGCGTTGATCTCTCCGGACGTCGGCGACCGACTCACCCGCGCCGTATCCGATGCGCGATCCGTCCACGCCGATGCGGACGCACATACCCAGGATCTGCGCGCGTCCTCGCAGAAACTCTGGGCGGTCGTGCGCGGTGTCCTCCGAACCGCCCGGCAGGCGCCTGAAGACGTCCGTGAACGTATCAGCACCAGAGTGATCGGGGGAATCGAGCCTTTAGTCGAGATGGAAAGTGCGTGGTATCTCCCGTTCGGGTTCGAACCCGATCCCGGATCGGTTCCGCAGTTGGAGGAACTCCTCGACCGCGCCTCCTCTGACGCCGGATGAGAATCCTCGTCACAAATGACGACGGCATCGAGGCAGCCGGACTTGCGGCACTCGCTGCCGCAGCTGAGGGCGACGGCCACGAGGTCGTGGTCGTCGCTCCCAGCGCCGAGTCCAGCGGCAGCGCATCCAGCCTCGGCGTGATCCGGGACAGGAATCGAGTGACGGTGTCGGCGCGAGATATTCGAGGCCTCAGCGGAATCGCGGCATTTGCGGTGGATGCCCCACCCGCGCTCGGGGTCCGGGCCGCCTGCAGCGGCGCCTTCGGGTGGAAGCCGGATCTGGTTGTGTCCGGTATCAATCCCGGATTCAACACTGGCCGGCTCGTCCTGCATTCGGGGACGGTCGGCGCCGCGCTCACGGCCGCATCCCTCGACGTCTGCGCCGCCGCATTCAGCACCGAAGCGCAGTCGGTGCTCGGTCTCGACACGACCAGTCGGGTAGCCACAAGTGTCATCGGCGGATTGCTCGATGCCGGGCTGCCGCCAGTCGCGGTGAACGTGAACGTGCCCGCGCTTCCGTTCCCGGAATTGAAAGGCCTGAGTTTCGCTGATCCGGGACCCGTGAGTTGCGATGACGTCGCCTTCGACTTCGAAGGCAATAGTCTCGCGCTGCGCAGGCGGCGCAACCCGCCGCCTTACGACGACCGATCGGACGCTGGCCTCGTCGCCCGTGGCCTGATTTCGGTTACGGTGCTCGCACTCCCCTGGAGGACGGACGCGAATGCCGAAAGCCGTGTCGTGGCAGCCATCGAGCGGCGTTGGATCCAAGCTAGTGCATCGTGCGAACGCGCGAATACGACCTCCGCCTGTCGGGGCGCGCGGGTGTGAGTTTCACGGTGCATAGTTCGTCGAGCCGCCGCCGGACGCTGTCGTTGACGGTGGAGTGGCCGGTGAGGAGACGTTGCAACCTGCGGTAGAACACGGCGGGGTAGACGCCGAACTCGGGCAGGATGTGTTCGTCGCCGCCGCCGAAGGGTGCCCATTTGACCGCGAAGTCGAGCATGGCGAGTTCTTCGTTGGTCACCGCCGTCTTCCGTTCTCTCGTGTGGGTGTGGGTGCGGCCGTGCATGGTGTCGCACGGCCGCACCCGGGGGGTCATCGCACGTCGAGGTAGATGCTCTTGAGCTGCTGGTAGCTCGCGAGGCCCTCGGGTCCGAGTTCGCGGCCGAGGCCGCTGTTCTTGATGCCGCCGAAGGGGGCGGTGGGGTCGTTGGAGTAGCCGTTGATCCCGACCGTTCCGCTGGCGATGCCCCGGGCGAATTGGGCGCCGCGTTCGGGGTCCGCGGTCCAGATGGAGCCGCCGAGTCCGTAGTCGGAGTGGTTGGCGATCGTGACGGCTTCGGCCTCGTCGGTGTAGGGGATGACCGACAGGACGGGTCCGAAGATTTCTTCCTGGGCGATCGTGTGGCCGGTCTCGACGTCGGCGAAGACGGTGGGTTCGACGAACCATCCGTGTTCGGCGTCGGCGGGTCTGCGGCCGCCGGTGGTGACGCGTCCGCCGTCCGAGCGGCCCTTCTCGATGTATCCCTCTACCCGGTCGCGTTGCCGGGACGACACGAGCGGTCCCATCTGGGTCGTGTCGGACAGCGGGTCGCCGACCGACAGGCCCTTGGCGAGGTCGGTGATGGTGTCGACGATCTCGTCGTAGCGGGAGCGGGGTGCAAGGACGCGGGTGCCGAGCCAGCAGATCTGCCCGTTGTTGAGCAGGGTGGCGGCGTAGAACGACTCGATGTTCGCGGCGAGGTCCGCGTCGTCGAGGACGACGGCGGCGGACTTTCCGCCGAGTTCGAGGGTGACGGGGCGCAGCAGTTCGCCGCAGGTGCGGCCGATGGCGCGTCCGGCGCCGGTGGAGCCGGTAAAGGAGATCTTGTCGATCCCGGGGTGGGCGACGAGGTAGGCGCCGAGGTCGCGTCCACCGGGGACGATGTTGACCACACCGGCGGGGAGTCCGGCGGCGATGGCGGCTTCGGCCATCAGGAACGCGTCGAGCACGGTTTCGGGGGACGGTTTGAGGACGACGGTGCAGCCGGCGGCGAGGGCGGGGGCGAGTTTGAGGAATGTGATGGCCTGCGGCACGTTCCACGGGACGATGGCGCCGACGACGCCGATCGGGGAGCGGGTGACGAGTGTGGAGCCGCCGAGCATGCCGGGCCGGATCTCGTCTTCCTGCTTCGCCGCCATGTCGGCGTAGTAGCGCAGCAGGACCGGTGGGAACCCGCCCTCGAACTGCCGGGCGAGGGTGATGGGCATGCCGTTCTGGCTGCTGACCCGGGTGGAGGTGTCCTCGGCGCGGGATTCGAGTTCGTCGGCGAACCGGTTCAGCACCTCGGCGCGTTGGGCCGCGGTCCACGACGACCACTGGGTGAGTGCGGCGCGGGCGGCGTCGACGGCGTCGTCGATGTCGGTTTCGGTGCCCTCCGGCACGGAGCCGATGCGCTGCTCGGTGGTGGGGGAGATGACCGGGATCGTCGAGTCGCCGGCGGGCCGGGCCCATCCGCCGCGGATGTAGAGATCGGGGTAGTCGATCGTCATCGGGGTGTCCTTCTCGAGGTTCGGTGGTGGGGTCGTCAGTCGTGCAGGAGCACGGGTTTGAGGACTTCGCCGCGGTGCTGGGCGTCGATCGCGTCGTTGATCTTCGCGAAGGGGAAGGTGGTGACGAGCTTGTCGAGCGGGAACTTCCCGGCCTTGTACAGTTCGACGAGTTCGGGGATGAACTCGTCGGGGACGCTGTCGCCCTCGATGATTCCGGTGATCGTCAGCCCCATGGCGAGGGAGTTGATGATGTTCAGCGGCACCGAGGCTGCGGGGTCGGCGGGGACGCCGATGAGTCCGATCTTGCCGTGGAAGGTCATGGCGCCGATGAGGGATTCGATGACGGCCGGGACGCCGGAGGTGTCGATCGCGTAGTCGACGCCGGCGGGGATGATCGCGCGGACTTGCTCGGCCAGCGGACCTGCACCGGGGTCGATGACATGGGTGGCGCCGAGTTCGAGGGCGAGATCGCGTCGCGACTGGTGCGGTTCGACGGCGATGATCGTGGCGGCGCCCTGCACGACGGCACCCATGACGGCGGCCAGGCCAACCGATCCGGCGCCGGCGACGAGGATCGCGGATCCGGGTCGGCAGTCGAGGGAGCGCATGACGGCGCCGGCGCCGGTCTGGATTCCGCAGCCGAGCGGAGCGAGGAGTTCGGCGGGAACGTCGGCGGGAACTTTCACGACGTTGCGTTCGAACGCGAGGCTGTAGGTGGCGAAGGAGGACTGTCCGAAGAACAGGCCGGTCAGGGATTCGCCGTCGGGGGTCGACAGCGGGCCGGTGCCGTCTTCGCGGACTCCGTCGTAGGCGAGGTGCATGAATTGGTGGCAGTAGGAGGGCGCCCCGGTGGTGCAGGAGGGGCAGGTTCCGCAGCTGTTGAAGGTGATGGCGACGCGGTCGCCGGCGGCGACCTTGGTGACACCGTCGCCGACTGCGCGGACGAAACCGCAGCCTTCGTGGCCGAGGACGGCGGGCAGCGCGGTCGGGAGGGCGCCGTCGCGTGCGGCGAGGTCGGTGTGGCAGATGCCGACCGCTTCGATCTCGACGAGCACCTCGCCGGCCTTCGGTCCGTCGATGGTGATCGTTTCGAGCGAGAACTCGGTGTGGGGTTCTCTCGCGACTGCTGCGAGTGCTTCCATCGTCAATGACTCCATGTCTGTGGGGGCCGGCCCGACAGGGACCGGCGTGGATCGAATGCTCAGAGAGCGGCTTCCCGCAACGGCGTCGCGGGATCGGCGAGGGCGGTGCGGTCGACCTTGGTGCGATTCCCGATGAACTTCTTTCCGGCCATGAATTCGCCTGCGGCATTCACGGTCTCGACGGCCACCGGTATCCCGTCGCTGTCGAGATGGAACAGTGCGAACGACGTGGCGGAGGAGTCGCCGCGCAGGATCGGCTGCGTGTCCGGCCCGATCATGCCCGCCATCTTCATCTTCAGATCGAACTGATCCGACCAGAACCATGGCACCTCGTGCGGTGGGAGCGGGGCGCCCATGATGACCGCCGCCGCCTGCTTCGCCTGTTCGACCGCACTCGGAATGCTCTCCAGCCGCACCATCTTCCCGAGCGTGTCGTGCAGTCGATACGTCACGTCCCCGATCGCGAGAACGTGCGGATCGCTGGTGTGGGCGGACCCGTCGACGACGATTCCGGCGAGGCACTCGAGTCCGGAGTCGCGTGCCAACGCGTCGTTCGGGATGGCACCCACCCCGACCAGGACGACGTCGCAGGCGATCTCGGTTCCGTCACCGAGTTCGATCCCGGCGACGCGGCCGTCGGAGCCGGTGATTCCCCGGACCTCGGCCCCGGTGAGAATGCGGGTCCCGCGGTTCCGGTGGAAGTCGGTGAGTGCCATCGACAGTTCCCGGCTCGCCACCCGGGCCAGCACCCGGTCCTCCCGCTCGATCACCGTGACGTCGCATCCGCGGGCGCGGGCCGACGCCGCGACCTCGAGTCCCACGTACCCACCGCCGATGATCGCCAGCGCCGATCCGGAGTGCACCGCCTCGCGGAGCATCGTGGCGTCGGCGAGGGTGCGGAGGCTGAGCACGCCCTCGAGATCGCTTCCCGGGAGCGACAGCGTCCGCGGCGCGGCGCCCGTCGCGAGCACGAGTGTCGTGTACTCCAGCACCGTTCCGGACACGGTCGTCGCGGTGCGCGCGTCCCGGTCGATGCGGCTGACCGGATCACCGAGCAGCGTGTCGATCTCGTTGTCGGCGTAGAACGATTCCGGTTTGAGCCACTGCACGAACTCGTCGTCGGCGTACTTCTTCGACAGCGGCGGGCGGTGATAGGGCGGATGGGTTTCGTCCCCGCACAGGACGATGCGACCGTCGAACTTCTGCTGCCGCAGCATGCCGGCGAGAGTGCCGCCGGCGTGTCCGGCCCCGACGATCACCACGGTGGGTGACGCATGTGACGTGACCATGGTGTTACCGGGTGAACTCGATCTGGACGGGCATGTTCTTGAGCCCGCCGACGAAATTGGTCTGGATCATCTTCGTGTCGTCGGCGAGTTCGAGAGACTCGATGTGGGGGAGCAGTTCCTCGAACATGATCCGCAGTTCGAGCTTCGCCAGGTGCTGGCCGATGCACATGTGCGGGCCGTAACCGAAAGCGATGTGCTTGTTGGGCCTGCGGGTGATGTCGAAGGTGTCGGGGTCCGGGATGACGTCCGCGTCGCGGTTGCCCGACTGGTACAGCAGCATGAAGCGGTCGCCCTTCTTGATGTCGCGGCCGCGCAGCGTGTAGTCCTGCGTCGCCTGACGCATGAAGTGCTTCACCGGCGAGGCCCAGCGCAGCGATTCGTTGACGATGTGCGGGGCGAGCGCCGGATCGGCCTTGGCCTTCGCGAGGAGTTCCGGGTTGCGGCCGAGTTCGAGCATGCCGCCGGCGAGGGTGCTCGACGTGGTGTCGTGACCCGCGGTGGCGATGGCGATGAAGTAGCCGTAGGCCACCTCGTTCGGGTAGTACTCGCCACTCTCGTTGCGTGCCACCGAGATGATCGTCGCGAGATCGTCGCGGGGGTTGGCCCGCCGGTCCTGCAGCAGCCTTTCGAAGTAGGCGTAGAAATCCTGAATCGTGGCCACCCACTGCTTCGCGGCGGCGTCCGGGGTGAGCGGTTCGACATCCTCCCGCGCGGCATCGGGATCGGCCGTGCCGAAGAACTCCTGCGTGAGGGCCATCATGCGGGGCTCGTCCGATTCCGGCACCCCGAACAGGCTCATGATGACGTGCAGGGGGTAGTGGAGGGCGAAGTCCTTGACGAAGTCGATCCGGCCGTCCGTCTTCAGAAGCCGGGCGACGGCAGCCTTCGCGAGGTCGCGGATGGTCGCTTCCCACTGGGCGAGGTTGGTGGGCCGGAACCAGTCCAGCGCGATGTCCTTGATCGCGGTGTGCTCCGGCGGGTCGAGGTAGGTGAGGGTCTCGAGGATGCGGAGGCTGCCGTTGTTGATGCTCTTGGTGAACTGATCGCCGGCCTGGTTCGCCAGGATCGGGTTGACGGAGCCCTTGTCCTCGCCGCCCGCACTGGTGAAGATGTCGGGCTGCCGCTCGATCTCCATGATGTCGGCGTGCTTGCTCACCAACCAGATGGGGTCGTAGCCCTCGACCACGGCGCGGCCCAGAGGATTGTTCTCCCGTAGCCAGCGGTAGGCCTCGAACAACGCGTCGTTGTCCCGGTGTCCCTCGGGTAGGACGATCTGACGGGCGACGGTGTCCGGAATCAGTTCCGTGACCTGCTCTGTAGTGCTCATCAATTCCCCTTCGTGGTGCAGTGAGTTCCGGCGCCGTACGTCGCGGCGCCCTCGCCGACTGGAGTGACTTCAGCCTGTCAGCCACGAGAGTGAGGGGCATCACACCATTGATCGAAAGTTGTCCACCTAACGGGGTATGTGCGCTGGGTCACGCGGTCGCCGGACGCCTCCTGTCGCGCAACTTCACCCCACCGGAGGGGGGTAATCCGTCGAAGTGGTGATGTGCCGGATGAGTGACCCGCGACACAATTTTCGTACTGAACGCGGCCGGGA
Source organism: Rhodococcus sp. USK10 (assembly GCF_019378875.1). Classification (NCBI taxonomy): domain Bacteria; kingdom Bacillati; phylum Actinomycetota; class Actinomycetes; order Mycobacteriales; family Nocardiaceae; genus Rhodococcus; species Rhodococcus sp. USK10. The sequence continues at coordinate 3,012,526 of NZ_CP076048.1, read as the reverse complement.
TCGCAGGGACGGCAACCCGCTCGGCGCGACGGCCGCGCAGATGTTCACCGGTCAACCTGAAGGAGATCGCCATGCCCACCGTCGTGTACCAGCTTCCAGACGGCTCGACGTCGTCCGTCGACGTTCCCGTCGGCCAGAGCGTGATGGACGGGTCGGTCCGCAACAACCTTCCCGGCATCGTCGCCGAGTGCGGCGGTAGCTGCTCCTGCGCCACCTGCCACGTGTACGTGAACGACGATTCCAGTGCGGCATTCGGCGAACCGACGTTGGAGGAACAGGACCTTCTCGAATTCCTCGACGGCGTCCAGCCGTGCTCGCGTCTCGCCTGCCAGCTCGTGCTCACGCCGGACGTGGACACCGTCACCGTGACCGTGCCGTCCGCGGACGCCTGAAGGGACATCCACCGGCCGCGTCACCGGGTGCCGGATTGATACTTCGCGATCAGTTCGGCACGGTTGGTGGCACCGAGTTTCCGGAGGATGCGTTTCACATGCGACTTGACCGTGTCGACCGTGATGAACAGTTCGGCGGCGATGGTGGAGTTCGACGCCCCGGTGAGAATCAGCCGGACCACATCCGCCTCGCGTTCGGTCAGCGGGTCGAGCAGGCGCCGCTCGGCGTCGTCATGCTCGGCATCGACCGGCGTGAGCTCGGTAAATGCTCGTGCAGTCACTGCGTCGAACTCGGTGTCGCTGCCCCACCGCTGGGCGCTCTCCCGGAGGAGGGCATCTTGGTGGTCGCGACGGGATTCGAGCCCGACCCGCTCGAAGCATCCGCCGAGTACCTCGGCGAACACTCCCAGGGCGTTGCGTCGTGATCCATCCAACGGTGTCCCGACGTGGACGAGCGCCGCAGCAGTCCCGTCGACGACAATGGGCACGACGGTGAAACCGTTCGCGCCCAGTGCGTCTCGCAGTTCGGCGAGAACCTGGGCACCGGCCGTTACTGCATTCGTCTCGAGGGCGCATGCTTCCGGAGAACCTGCCGGGAGGCCGAACTCGGCGGGCAGAGCGGGCGTCGTGTGGGGGTCGGCGCCGAACGAGGCGACGGGAATGACCCGGTCGCCGTAGAGTCGCGAGAACACAACCTGGTCCGCGGAGCAGAGTTCGGCGACACGCTCGCACGCTCGCCGGACGAGTTCCGCACTCGAGGCGGAGTCGTCGAGCGAGTGGACGGCGCGATCGATACCCTTGGCGAGTGCACCGATGTCGGCGGTGCGCGTCGCAGCGAGTGCGTTCCTGCGGTCGAGGAGATCGACCAGACGCCTGCCGAGTTCGACGGCGTGCTCCGAAGTGGCCGTGCGCATTCCGGTGAGGGTGTCGGAGATGGCCCGATCCAGCTCGTCAGCCACCGTTCACCGTCTTGGCATGGGCACACAGCGCCGCCACCTCGGCTCGCGTCGAGACGCCGAGCTTCTTGAAGATCCGCTGGACGTGGGATTTGACGGTGCCGCCGGAAATGCACAGCCGACGGGAGATGGCCGCATTGGTCGCTCCTGTCGCCATCAGCGTGAGTACTTCCCGCTCACGAGCGGTCAACGTGTGCGCGCGGGGAACGATCGATACCTGCGTGGTGTCGTCCACGCTCGCCGCGCCGGCGCGCCGAAGTTCGGAGGTAGCCAGGTCCGGCATCGTGACGGGCGCCTGCTCGAGGTGTCGCAACGTCCGGGTGAGCCGTTGGACCTCGGTGTCGATGTGCTTGTTGCGCGCAGAGATCTGTTGCCGGAGGTCGGCGCGTTCCTTCGACGAGGCGCAGGCGCCCGCCAGTACTCCGACGATGTGGACGTCGGTGTCGGACAGGCTGTCGCTCTGGCGGTCGACGTGGATCATCGCCACCGCGCGGGCGTCGACGACGACGGGAACCGCGAGGTATCCGGCGGGCCGCGACAGGTCGATGAGTGGTCGGTACGTATGCCGGTAGGTGTCGGCGGCGTCCACTGCGTAGGGCCGGCGGCGCCGGACGAGTTCGGCCTCGCGGGGGGCCTCGCGCAGCGAGATCTCGCGTCCGTCAATGGCCGTGATGAGTTCGTGGAAGTCGCCTGTCAGTTCAGGGTTGACGGCGAGTGCGACGGGAGACCAGTTGGAACCGCGGACCACGGAGAACATCGCCTTGCCGTATCCCAGGCTCGTGCACAGTTCGTGCGTCACGACTTCGGCGATACGGTCCGAGCCGGTGTCGAGCGCACGCACGACCCGCTGTAATGCCTCGAACTGGGCTGTGTGCATGCGCAGTCGGCGCGCGATGTCGTCGCGGCTCGCGGCGTCGAGTCGCGCCACGAGTTCCGCGAGGCGCAGGGTGTGCTCGGGGGAGGCGACACCCTCACGCAGCTTCCGGGCCGCGAACGCACGGATCACCGTGAGATCGGGCTCGCCGTCCGCCAGCCGGATCAGGTTCGGCTCGCTGCCGAGAAGCTCCTGTAACTCTGCGACTGCCTGCTCGGCAAGCTCGAACGAACTCGTCGAAATGACCACTCACCACTCCTTGCGCCGCGGCCGCCGCACGGATGACGACGACACCGTCGCCCATTCCTGTGACGTATCGCACAGTATAGGAGGTGCCACCTGGGGCGTTTCCGCACCGTCCGCGACCTAGCTCCAATGTATATGGTCAGTCCAAATACGTCACGCGTTCCGTGAAAGTGATGCGAGCGGGATCTTGTCTCGGACGCCGCCGTCGTACTAGGGTCGAATGGTAAGACCAAAATTGAAAGGATCGGCCCTATGGCGCACCCCGTGCGATACGACGTCGACGAGCACATCGCCGTGCTCACCCTCGATCGCCCCGAAACCCGCAACGCGCTGTCCGACGACGTGCTCGACGAGCTGCTCGCCGCACTCGAACGTGCGCGCGGGGACGACGACGTGCGGGTTGTCGTGCTCGCGTCCTCGCACGAGAAGATCTTCTCGGCGGGCGGCGACCTCAAGGCGTTCGCGAGCGAGACGCCCACGATCGTCAAATACGCCGGTCTGGATCGCTTCCCGCGGCTGTATCAGCTCATCGGCGGTCTCGGGAAGCCGGTGATCTGTGCGGCGGGCGGCGACGTGCTGGCCGGTGCGTTCGGTCTCGCGCTGGCGTGCGATTTCGTGCTCGCCAAGGAGTCGGTCCGGTTCGGGTGCCCGGAGATCAACGTCGGTGTCTTCCCGTTCATGATCTCCGCCCTCATCTACCGGAACGTCGGGCGTCTCAAGGCGAACGAGCTGATGATGTACGGCGAGCTCATCACGGCCACGGACGCACTCGAACTGGGGCTCGTGAACCGCGTGATTCCGGACGACGACTTCGAGACGGAGGTCCGCGCATGGGCGCGGCGGCTCGCGGGCAAATCGCCGCTGCTCATGCGTCTGGGCAAGGAGGCGATCAACAACACCCGGGACATGTCGCTGCCGGATGCGCTCACGGCGCTGCAGTCCCAGCTCGCACTCGCATTCACGACCGAGGATATCGTCGAGGGCGTCACCGCGTTTCGCGAAAAGCGTTCTCCTGTATGGAGCATGCGGTGATCGCCGGACCGGGAGCTCGTTGCAGTTTCGGTCTAACCATTATATTGTGAGGGCCAACACAGAGTTTTCTATTCCCTCTTCACATCTGCGCACAGAGGAAGGCTTCCCATGGCGTTCGCATCGGTCACCGATCGCTATTCGGACGAACAGATCCGAGAGTTCTATGCCACCGGGCAGTGGCACCGCGACACCTTCTTCGACATGCTCGAGGCTCAGGTCGCCGAGCGGGGCGACCGTGTCTTCCTGACCGACGACACCAGCGGCGGCATCACCTTCCGGGAGTTGCGCGACAAGGCGCTGAGTCTTGCGGTGGGCCTTCGGCGCCACGGCATCGCTACCGGCGACCGCGTGTCCGTGCAGGTTCCGAACTGGATCGAATTCGCGATCATCGCCGTCGCGTTGTCGCGGCTGGGCGCCGTCCTGGTGCCGATCATGCCGATCTATCGCCGCGACGACGTCCAGTACATCCTCGGTAACGCCGGTGTGCGGCTGGCTATTACGCCGCAGAGTTTCAAGAAGTTCGACTACGCCGGCATGTACACCGACATCCTGGGTGCCGTCGAGTCGCTCGAGGATGTCGTCGTCGTCCGCGGGAGCGGCGAGTTGCCTGGTCGTGCGGTGTCGTTCGAGTCGCTGTTCGCGGACATCGGCCCCGACGAGGCGATCGCCGAACTCGGGCCCGGCGTCGGTCCGGACGCGCCGTTCGTCATCGTCTACAGTAGCGGCACCACGTCCCGTCCCAAGGGCTGCATCCACACGTTCAACACATTCGCCTGCGGATCCCGTCTGCTGGCGAAGGGGTTCGCGTACACCCCCGACGACGTGCAGTTCGGCCCCTCGCCGATCACCCACACCACCGGCCTGGTCACCAGCATCGTCCTCCCGCTCATGCACGGGGCGGCGTCGCATCTCATCGAGGTGTGGGAGCCGGTCCGGGGCATGGAACAGATCAAGGAACGCGGCTGCACCGTCGCGGTGAGTGCCACGACGTTCCTGCAGATGGTCATGGACGTCTACGATCCCGCCGTGCACGACATCGGCAGCATGCGGTTGTGGGTGGCGGCCGGCGCCCCGATTCCCGCCAGCTTCGTCACGAAGGCGGCCGAATTGTTCCCCGGCCTGCAGGTGCTCAGCCTGTACGGCCGTTCGGAGAATGTCACGACCACCATGTGCACGGTCGACGACGAGCCCGAACGGTCGCTCACCTCGGACGGTCGTCCGCTGCCGATGCAGTCGGTCAAGATCGTCGACGAACTCGGCAACGAGCTTCCGCGCGGCGAGGAGGGCGACGTCGCCTACAAGGGCGCCATGCACATGCTCGGGTATCTCCACAATCCCGAGGAGACGGCCAAGCTGTTCACCCCCGACGGCTACTCCCTCTCCGGGGATCTCGGCCGGATGGACGAGGACGGCTACGTGCGGGTCACCGGCCGGACGAAGGACATCGTGATCCGTGGCGGCATGAACATCAGTGTCCGTCAGGTCGAGGATCTCCTGGCCGCTCATCCCGCCGTCCGCGGTGTCGCGGCGGTCGCGATGCCGGACGAGCGCCTCGGGGAGGCGGTGTGCCTCTACCTCGTCCCCGCGCCCGGGTACGGCGACATCACGCTCGAGAAGATCACGACCTACCTGCTCGAGCAGGGGGTGGCGATCCAGAAGGTTCCGGAGCGGCTGGAGATCGTCGAGGCGCTGCCGACGACGGCCACGGGCAAGATCCAGAAGAACGTGCTGCGTGCCCAGATCGCGGCGAAGATCGAGGCCGACCGGGAACGGGCGCAGGCCGTCAGCTGATCGAATAGGGAAGGGGGCGAAGCCGATCGGCTTCGCCCCCTTTCACATTATTCGAGAAGGGTGATCAGGTCGTGGTCACCACGACCGTCGCCGATCCGGTGACCACCGGGCCCTTGTCTCCGGAGGCGACGAGATCGAGCTTTGCGAGCGACTCGCCATTGGTCTCGTCGATCGACACCACCGTGCCGCCCAGGGTCAGTGTGTCGCCGAGGAAGACCGGAGCGACGAACCGGACTCCGAAGGAGCGCACATGCTCGACACCGAACGTGTCGGACAGCCATCCGGCCAGGATCCCGGCCTGCATCTGGCCCATCGCGATGACGCCCGGAAAGCCCGACGTGGCCACGAAGCCGGGGTCGTGGTGCAGGGGGTTGAAATCGCCTCCCGCCCCGGCGAACCGGACGATGTCGGATTGGGTGACCGGGCCGACCACCCGGACGTCCGGAGTATCGCCGACGCGTACCTTGGCCGGTGTTCTCATCGCTGCTCTCCTCGTTCGATCAGGACTTCCTCGAGCCGGACCACGGGCTCACCGTCGGTGTCGACGTACTCGGTCTCGAGGGTCACGACGCGCATCGCCCCGCCGCGCTTGCCTTCTCGCTGCTCGTCGGCCACGACGCGGCGGGTGCCGACCACGTGATCGCCTGCGGTGAGCGGTCGCAGGTACGTCCACGTGACCGAACCGACCACCACCCGCGCGAGGGCCAGGCCCAGCGAGTCGACGAACGCGCGCTGGTCGCGCTGGTGTCCGGCGACGACCGTGTGCGTGAGAGTGGCCGGCACGCCGGCGAACCCGGCGTCGCGCGCGACGTCCGGATCCGTGTGGACGGGATCGGTGGTGAACGTGGCGCGCGTGAATTCGCGGATCTTGCCGCGTTCGACGTCGTATTCGACGCGGTCGACGACGCCGGCGGGGAGTGGGTCGGACATCCGGGCCTCCTTTTTGGACTGACCTATAGTATCATTGAGCCTAAATTCGTGAGGAGGGTGCAATGGAGCTCGCTGATTCCCCAGACGAGGCCACATTCCGTGCAGAGGTCCGGGAGTGGGCCGAAAAAGCGGTCCCGACGCTGCCGTGGCCGGAACCGGTCGATCTGGTCGACAAGGTGCCGTTCTGGCAGCAATGGCAGCGGCTGCTCTTCGACGCCGGCTACGGCGGGATGTCGTGGCCGAAGGAGTACGGCGGCCAGGCCGCCGACCCGATCCGCAAGGCCATCTTCACCGAGGAGATGGACCGGGTGGGCGCACCCGAGCGCCTCAACACCATCGGTGAGGATTTCGCCGGCCCCACCATCATCGACTTCGGGACACCCGCGCAGAAGGAACGGTTCCTTCGACCGATCCTGACCGGTGAAGAGATCTGGTGCCAGCTGTTCTCGGAGCCGGATGCCGGGTCCGACCTCGCCTCCCTCCGCACCAAGGCCACCAAGGTGGACGGGGGCTGGAAGGTCAACGGGCAGAAGATCTGGACCAGCCGCGCGCACATCGCCGCCCACGCCATTCTGCTCGCCCGCACCGGTGGCGGTCCGCGGCACAAGGGCATCACGTACTTCCTCGTCCCGATGGACAGCGAGGGAATCACCGTCCGGCCGCTCGCGCACATGCTCGGCGAGGCGGAGTTCAACGAGGTGTTCCTCGACGACGTGTTCATCCCCGACGACCTCGTCGTCGGCGAGGTCGACGGCGGCTGGAAGGTCGCGATGGGCACGCTCGCCTACGAGCGGGTGGCGATCGCGACGGGCCGCGTCAACACCAAGCGTGCCGTCGACGACATCGTCTCCGACATCGCGGGAATGACCGACGACGCGGGTCGTCCGCTCGGCGAGGACCCGGTGATCCGGCAGAAGGTCGCCGATCTCTACGGCCGGGCCCTCGTGCACTACCTCATCGGTCAGCGTGTCATCACCCTCGCGGCCAACGACGGCCCACCGGGGCCGGTCACGTCCATCGGCAAGCTGTTCTTCTGCCCCCTCGTCGAGGAACTCGCCGACTTCCGGCTGTCTCTCGAGCCGGTGGGCGGGCAATTCGCCCTCGACGACGAGCCGCAGAAGACGGCGCGGTGGCAACGGCTCGCATATCAGGCCCGCGGCACCGCCATTGCCGGCGGTTCCACCTTCATCCAGCGCAACATCGTCGCCGAGCGCATGCTCGAAATGCCGAGGAGCTGACCGTGTCCGACTACACCTGGCACCCCACCGACGAGTACGTCGAGAACGCCAACGTCACCCGGCTCGCCCGCGCCCACGGTCTCTCGGGCCTGGGTGAACTCCGCGCCCGCTCCGTCGCCGACGTGCGGTGGTACTGGGATGCCGTGGTCCGCGACCTCGGTCTGCCGTTCCGATCGCCGTACCGCGAGGTGCTCGACACCTCACGCGGAATCGAGTACCCGGACTGGTTCGTCGGGGGCACGTCCAACGTCGTCGACGCGTGTCTGGAGCGGTGGCTCGCCGACCCGGCGGTCGCCGACCGGACGGCCGTCGCGCACGAGGCCGAGGACGGCACGGTCCGCAGCCTCTCGTATCGCGAACTCGCGGCGGACGTCGAGCGGGCCGCGGCGGGACTGCGGGAACTCGGCGTCGGCAAGGGCGATGCCGTCGCCCTCTACCTGCCGATGATCCCCGAGGCGGTCGTGTCGGTGTATGCCGTCGCGCGGCTCGGTGCGGTGCTGGTTCCGCTGTTCTCGGGGTTCGCTCCGAGCGCGATCGCGTCCCGCATCCAGGACGCGGACGCCAAGGTAGTGATCGTCGCGGACGGAACGGTCCGCCGACGCAAGTCTGTCACGATGAAACCGGCCCTCGACGACGCGCTGGCCTCGTGCCCGACGGTGCAGTCGGTCGTCGTGGTCGAGAACGTCGGCGCCGAAGTCGAATCCACCGGCCGCGACATCTCCTGGGCGAAGCTCTTCGGGAACGGCGGCGACCCGGGCCCGGTGGAGGCGATGGACGCAGGCGAGCCGTTCGCGCTGGCCTACACGTCCGGTACGACCGGCAAGCCGAAGGGTGCCGTCCACACTCACGCCGGGTTCCTCGTGAAGACGGCCAGCGAGGTCGCGTACTCGTTCGACCTGAAACCGGGCGGCGTGTTCTGCTGGATCACCGACATGGGCTGGATCATGGGCCCGCTGTCGATCATCGGCACCCACGCCAACGGCGGAACCCTCGTGCTGTACGAAGGTTCGCCCGACGTGCCGGACACCGACCGGTTGTGGCAGCTCGCGCAGCGTCACCGGGTGACGATGCTCGGTGTCTCCCCGACGCTGATCCGTACCCTGCGCGGGCGGGACACGGACGTCGCGGCACGGTACGACCTGTCCTCGGTGCACACGATCGGGTCCACCGGCGAGCCGTGGGACCCGGACTCGTACGAGTGGCTCGCGCGGGACGTGTTCGGCGGCCGGGTGCCGATCATCAACTTCTCCGGCGGCACCGAGGTCGGCGGCTCGTTCCTCGCCCCGTATCCGGTGGAGCCGATCCGCAGCTGTTCGCTGGGCGGTCCGTCCCTGGGTATGGACGTCGACGTCGTCGACGACGCGGGACGTTCCTTGCGCGGGGAACAGGGCGAACTCGTGTGCAGGCAGCCGTGGCCGTCGATGACGCGCGGGGTGTGGAAGGACGAGGAACGCTACCTGGAGGCGTATTGGTCCACGTTCCCCGGCATGTGGCGGCACGGTGATTACGCCCTCGTCGACGACGACGGTCAGTGGTACATCCGCGGCCGATCCGACGACGTCATGAACGTGGCAGGAAAGCGTCTCGCGCCGGCGGAGGTCGAGGCTGTACTGACGGCGCACCCGGCGGTGTCGGAGGCAGCGGCGGTCGGTGTCCCCGACCCTAAGAAGGGCGAGGCGGTCTGGGTGTTCTGGGTTCCCCGCGCGGACACCGACGCTACCGACATCTCGGCCGAACTCGTCGCCAGCGTTGCCGCGGAACTCGGGAAACCGTTCGCGCCGAGCGCTGTTCACCGGGTGTCGCGCCTGCCGAAGACCCGGTCGGCGAAGATCCTGCGCCGAGCGGTGCGGGCCGCTGCGCTCGACATCGATCCCGGGGACCTGTCGGGTGCCGAGAACCCGGAGGCCGTCGACGAGATCCGCGCAGTGGTGGCGGGGGCAAGCGCCGCAGCGTCGTGAGTACGACGAAGGCCCCACACCGCACGGTGTGGGGCCTTCGTCGTCGAAGCAGGAAAACGGGAAAAGCTATTCGTCGAGGGGAATGTCGGTGCGATCCTCGAAGTCCTTGATCGACTCGGCGTACGAGTGGACGTGCCTGCTCATGCGTCGTACCGCGGCCTCGGCGTCCTTCTCGCGAATTGCCCTGGTCACCGAGCGGTGCGCCTTGACGGTGATCTCGCGGACCTTGTCGTCGATGAATCCCTCGTTCTCGGTCGCGGCGTAGATGGCCCGCGAGAGCGAGATCATGAGACCCGACAGCAGTTCGTTGTGGCTGGCGCTCGCGACGGCGACGTGCCAGTCGATGTTCGCCTGAAGGAAGTCGTCGAGTTTGTCGCCTGCTCCGGCGATGTCCTCGTTGGCGGCGTCCAGGCGGGCGAGATCCTCGTCGGTGCGATGGCGGGCGGCGAGTTGTGCGCAGAACGGTTCGATCGCCTCGCGGGTCTCGAGCAGTGCGGCGAGGCGGATCTGACGGCCACGGATGAGCAGGGCCACCGTGTCGGCCATGGACTGTTCACCCGGTCGCTGAACGAAGGCGCCACCGGCCCGGCCCGCCTTGATGCGGACGAGTCCCTGTACCTCGAGGATGCGGAGGGCCTCGCGCACCGTGGTGCGGCTCATCTTCGTCTGGACGACGAGTTCGCGTTCCGGTGGCAGCGGTGTGCCCTCGACGTAGTCGCCGCTGAGAATGCGCTCGCGCAGTTCGTTGGCAAGGACGTCCGACGCCTTCGGTACCTCCATCGGTGTCAACTGAATGGAGGAACGTCCGTTCCGGGTGGTGTTCGGCACGGCTGGTGGCATGACTCCCCGCCCTCTCTGGTCTAACGGTCAGACCTAATATACCATTGGGTTCTCGCTGCACTTGTCTTGCAGCCTATTCTTCGTCTCATCGAGAGGACCAGTTGAATGCGCTGGGAACTGTCAGAAGAGCAGGAAATGTTCACCGAAGCCCTCGACGGCTGGCTCGGACGGTTCGCCGCTCCGGCGAATGTCCGCAAGTGGGGTGAATCGGGAGATCCTGCCGAATTCGAGCAGAAATTCGTCGAGGAGGGGTGGTTCTCCGCCGGTCTCGACGAGAAGATCGGTGGTCAGGGCGGTGGTCTGCTCGAACTGGCGTTGACCGCCGAGGCGCTGGGCCGGTACGCCGCGCCGTCGAGTGCCTGGACCGCGTCGGTTCTTTCGGCACCCATGCTGCCCGTCGACGTCGCCGCCGACGTGCTGGCCGGGGGTGGGTTCGCCGCGGTTGCCGTCGACGCCACCCGTCCTTTCGGTCTCGCCGACTCGGTGCGGGTCGACGAGGCCGGCGCACTGACCGGTCGTGTCGCGACGGTGCTCGGCGCCGAGCGGGCAAAGCTGCTGGTCGTCCCGGCCACGGACCCCGACGGAACCGCCGCTCTGTATCTCGTGCGCGTCGGCGACCCCGGCGTCGCGGTCGAAGCGCGGCGCCTCCTCGACCCGTCCCGTGCGGCCGCGGACGTCCGGTTCGACAACGCTGCCGGACAGCGCCTCGACGTCGACGCGTCCGCCGCGCTCGAGGACGCGGGGCTTCGCGCGGCCGTGCTCGTGGCGGCCGACTCGCTCGGGGCGATGGACCGGATGCTGCGGCTCGCGGTGGATTACAGCAAGCAGCGCCAGCAGTTCGGCGTCCCGATCGGGTCGTTCCAGGCCGTGAAGCACGCTGCGGCAGGCATTCTCGTCTCCGTCGAGGCGGGACGTTCCATCGTCTACTACGCCGCGGCCTCGGTCGATCTCGGCCTCGACGACCGTGCGATCCATGCCGCGGTCGCCAAGGCGCAGGTGCCGCGAAATGCGGTGCAGGCGGCCGACAGCGCCCTCGTGATGCACGGTGCGATCGGCTACACGTGGGAACACGATCTGCACCTCTACTACAAGCGCGCCAAGCTCGACGAGAAATTGTTCGGCGGACCGGGCGTGTGGAACGAGCGCCTGGCGCGGGATCTGCCCCTCCTGCCTGCCGCCGGATGATCGACCGTTGACTTTTTGGTCTGTCCTTTAGTAATTTAAGTCCAAACGGAACCAACGACGACGGGACGTGCTGTGGACTTTGATCTGACCGAGGATCAGGCGACGATCCGAGATGCGGTGCGAGAGCTCGCGGGCAAGTTCGACGAGCAGTACTGGGTGGAGAAGGACGGCGCGCACGAATTCCCCACCGAGTTCTACGACGCGTTCGCCAAGGGCGGCTGGCTGGGCATCACCACGCCGGAGGCCTACGGCGGGCACGGAATGGGCATCACCGAGGCCTCGATCCTGCTGGAGGAAGTTGCCGCGTCCGGCGCCGGCATGAACGGCGCGAGTTCGATGCACCTGTCGATCTTCGGGATGCACCCGGTGATCGTGCACGGCTCCGAGGAACTCAAGCAGCGCACGCTCCCGCGGATCGTCGACGGCGACCTGCACGTCTGCTTCGGTGTCACCGAGCCCGGTGCCGGCCTCGACACCACCAAGATCACCACGTTCGCGCGACGCGAGGGCGACAAGTACATCGTCAACGGGCGCAAGGTCTGGATCTCGAAGGCGATGGAGTCGGAGAAGATCCTCCTTCTCACTCGCACCACGAAGTTCGAGGACGCGAAGAAGAAGACGGACGGTCTGACACTCTTCCTCACCGACCTCGACCGTTCGAAGATCGACATCCGCCCGATCAAGAAGATGGGGCGCAACGCGGTCACGTCGAACGAACTGTTCATCGACAACCTCGAGATCCCCGTCGAGGACCGCGTCGGCGAGGAAGGCAAGGGCTTCAGGTACATCCTCGACGGCCTCAACCCGGAGCGGATGCTCGTCGCGTCGGAGGCCCTCGGCATCGGCCGGGCCGCCCTGCGCCGGGGCGTCCAGTACGCCAACGAACGTGAAGTGTTCGGCCGCCCCATCGGCATGAATCAGGGACTGCAGTTCCCGCTCGCCGATTCGCTCGCCCGACTCGACGCCGCGGAACTCGTCCTGCGCAAGGCGACGTGGCTCTACGACAACGGGAAGCCCTGCGCCCGCGAGGCCAACATGGCCAAATACCTCTGCGCCGACGCCGGTTTCCAGGCCGCGGACCGTGCCCTGCAGACCCACGGCGGCATGGGCTACTCGGAGGAGTACCACGTGGCCCGGTACTTCCGCGAAGCCCGCCTGACCAAGATCGCCCCGCTCAGCCAGGAGATGGTCCTCAACTACCTCGGCGAGCACGTCCTCGGCCTTCCCAGGAGCTACTGATGTTCGAACTCACCGGAAAATCTGCCCTCGTGACCGGTGCCGGCAGCGGCATCGGTGCCTCGGTCGCCCAGGCCTACGCGCGAGCAGGCGCTGCCGTGCTCGTCACCGACGTCGACGGCGAGGCCGCTGCGGCCGTGGCCGCGGAGATCACCGCGGCCGGCGGTTCGGCGAAGTCCGCGGCCCTCGACGTCCGCGACGGCGAGGGGGCGGCCGCGGCGGCGGAACAGGCCGCGGCTCTGAACGGCGGCACGCTCAACATTCTGGTCAACAACGCCGGCGCCATCGCACCCGCAATGTTCCCGAACCTCGAAGAAGACGACTTCCGCCGCATCGTCGACATTCACCTCGTCGGCAGTTTCGTCTGCAGCAAGGCCGTCCTCCCGTACCTGCCCACCGACGGCAGTGGGCGCATCATCAACGTGACCTCCGCGGCCGGCCTGGTGGGCACCATCGGGCAGGCCAACTACGGTGCCGCGAAGGCGGGCATCATCGGTCTCACGAAGTCGCTGGCGCGTGAACTCGCCAAGAAGCAGGTGACGGTCAACGCGATCGCGCCGCTCGCCGCCACCAAGATGACGGAGAACATCCGGAGCAATGAGAAGCTCGCCGCCAAGACGCTCGCGCGGATCCCGTTGGGCCGCTGGGCGGAACCGGACGAGATTTCGTCCAGCTTCGTGTTCTTCGCGTCCGACGGCGCGGCGTACATCACGGGCCAGGTGCTGCCCGTCGACGGCGGGACGGTGATCTGATGGCCGAGAAGCGCAACCCCTTCCAGCGTTCCGCCCGCGAGGTGATCATCGCGGAAGCAGCCCGCACCCCCATGGGCAAGTCGCACCCCGACCGCGGCTGGTTCCGCGACACCCATCCCAACGACATGCTCGGCGCGGTGTACACGGAACTGATCCGCCGCAGCGGGCTGGCTCCGGCGACGGTCGAGGACCTCGTGATCGGGTGCACCGCACCGTTCGGCGAACAGTCCCGCAACATCGGCCGCAACGCCTGGTTGCAGGCCGGTTACCCGCCGGAGGTCCCGGCCGTCGTCCTGGACCGCCGCTGCGGATCCGCCCAGACGGCTGTCGAGATGGGAGCCGCCCTGGTCGGCTCCGGCACCCACGACGTCGTCATGGCCGGCGGTGTCGAACACATGGGCCACGTGCCGATGAACTCACCGGCCAAGATCTCCGAACTGTACGGCGACCCGTGGCCGGAAGCGCTGCGCGACCGGTACGACTTCGTGAACCAGGGCGAGAGCGCCGAACTCATCGCGGACCGGTGGGAGATATCCCGGCAGGAGATGGACGAGTTCGCCGTCCGCTCCCATCGTCTGGCGACCGAGGCCATCGAGGCGGGCCGTTTCGACGCCGAGATGATCCCCCTCGATCTCGCGGGCGAGACCCGGTCCACCGACCAGACCCTCCGTCCCGGAACGAGCCTCGACAGCCTGGCCGGGCTGAAGACGGTGTTCCGGGAGAACGGCCGGATCACGGCGGGCAGTTCGTCGCCGATCTCGGACGGGGCGGCCGGTGTGCTGCTCGCTTCCCGCGAGGCCGTCGACGCGCACGGACTGCGGGCCCGGGCGCGGATCCTCGATCAGACCACCGTCGGTGTGGATCCGATCATCATGCTGACCGGTCCGATCCCGGCCACCCGGAAGTTGCTCGACCGCAACGGAATGAGCATGAACGACATCGATCTCTTCGAGGTCAACGAGGCATTCAGCTCGGTCGTGCTGGCCTGGGAGCGGGAACTGAAGCCCGACATGGACCGGGTCAACGTCAACGGCGGTGCGATCGCGCTCGGTCACCCCGTCGGCGCGACCGGTGCCCGGCTCATCGCCACCATCGTCGCGGAACTCGAGCGGCGTGACGCCGAAATCGGTCTGGTGACCATGTGCTGCGGCGGCGGCCTGGGAACGGCGACCCTGATCCAGCGGATCGACTGATGATCGACCTGACGCCGCACATCCGGCCCGGCGACGGAATCTGGTGGAGCCAGACGAGCGCGGAACCCACCCCGCTCGTCCACGCCCTGCTCGACCAGGTGTCGTCGATCGGCCCGGTCCGGGCGTTCGTGGGACTGACCTGGAATCGGCGGTTGACGAGCGAGTTGCCCGACGAACTCTCCGTCGTCTCCTACGGTGGCCTCGGCGAACTCCGCCGCCTCGCCCGCCTCGAGGTCGTGCCCTGCCACTACGGGGCACTGCCGCGGCTGTTCGCCGAACGGCGGCTGCCGTGCGACGTCGGGTTCGTACAGGTGTCACCGCCGGACTCGGCCGGGAACTGCTCGCTCGGGGTCGGTGTCGACTACATCGCGGACGCCCTCGACCACACACCGGTTCTCATTGCCGAGATCAACCGGCGCATGCCCGTCACGCTGGGCGCACCGAAGATTCCGTTGTCGCGGTTCGCCGCGGTCATGGAAACCGACCGCCCGTTGCTCGAGGCGCCGGACCGTGAGCCCGCCGCGGTGGAACAGGCGATCGCGCGGAACGTCGCCGATCTCGTGGCGGACGGAGACACGATCCAGATCGGCGTCGGGACGCTGCCGTCCGCCGTCCTCACCGCTCTCGAGGGTCACAAGGACCTCGGGATGCATTCCGGCATGATTTCCGACGCGGCGCTCCGCCTGATCGACCGGGGTGTGCTGACCGGGGCGCGCAAGGAGATCGACCCGGGCCTGCACGTGACGGGTGCCGCGCTCGGAACGGCGGCACTGTACGACCGGCTGCCGGGCCTTCCGGTGGCCTTCCGCCCGGCGAGCTACACCCATGCGCCGCACGTTCTCTCGCAGCTGCGATCGTTCGTGTCGATCAACTCGGCGATCGAGGTGGATCTGACCGGGCAGGTCGGCGCGGAACTGCGCAACACGACGTACGCCGGTGCCGTCGGGGGCCAGGTGGACTTCTCCCGGGCCGCGGCGATGACCGGCGGCCGCTCGATCATCGCGATGCGCGCGGATTCGCGAGGGGAGTCGACGATCAAGACTGCTTTGGAATACGGCGCGGTCACCACCGCCCGCGCCGACGTGGACTTCGTGGTCACCGAACACGGTGCCGCGGCACTGCGCGGATGTTCCCTGGGGGAGCGCGCGCGGCGCATGATCGCCGTGGCGGCACCCCAGCACCGCGAAAGGCTGGAATTCGATCTCGAGGAGTACGACCTTGCGTCCGCAACGGAGTGAGGGGAAAGGAGTCAACGCCATGGCACGTCCGCAGCGGGTCCAGATCCGGGAGGTCGGACCGCGTGACGGCTTCCAGAACGAACCGGAGCACATCCCGACCGACGACAAGGTGCGGTTGATAAACGCTCTGGGACGGGCGGGGTTCACCCGGATCGAGGTCGCCAGCTTCGTGCGGCCGGACGTCATCCCCCAACTGGCGGACGGGGTGGAGGTACTCGATCGCATCGAGGTACCCACCGATACCAAACTGATGGTGCTCGTCCCCAACAGCAAGGGGCTGGACAACGCACTGAAGGTGCGCGACAAGTTCCACGAGGTCGCGATCTTCGTCAGCGCGTCGGAGACCCACAACAAGAAGAACGTCAACCGCACGGTCGACGAGACGATGGCCGACAACGACGTCATGGCCAAGCGGATCGTCGCCGAGGGCCTCGACTGCGCCGCGGTGATCGCGACGTCGTTCGGCTGCCCGTTCGAGGGCAAGGTCGACCTCGGACGCGTCCTCGACCTGGCCGAACGGTTCGCCGAGGCCGGCGCCACCGAGATCGGATTCGGCGACACCACGGGCATGTGCAACCCGGCGTACGCGTCGGAATTCTTCGCCGCGGCGCTCGACCGGCTGCCCGGCGTCGAGGTGACCGCACACTTCCACAACACGCGTGGCCAGGGCCTCGCCAACGCGTACGCTGCACTCGAAGCAGGTTGCGCGAGCTTCGAATCGAGCTTCGGTGAGTTGGGCGGCTGCCCCGTTCCGGCAGGCTCGACGGGCAATATCGCCACCGAGGACCTGGTGAGCATGTTCCACGAGATGGGCGTCGAGACGGGTCTCGACCTTCCGCGCGTCATCGAGGCCGCGCGCGAAGCTCAGAGCGTGCTCGGCCGCAAACTCACCAGTCACTCGATCGTCGCGGGCCCCATCGAATGGGCCGCGAGCCCGCGCTGACCGCTTTCCACCACGAACACCACAACACGGAGAAGAACATGAGTAATCGAGTCGCATTCGTAACCGGCGGTGCACAGGGCATCGGCAAGGGCATCTCCGACGCCCTCGGGGCAGCGGGCTTCCGCGTCGCGGTGGCCGACCTCAACCTGGAGGTCGCCGAGGAGACCGCCGCCGGTATCCGCGACGCCGGCGGCCAGGCGATCGCCGTGCCCGTCGACGTCACCGACACCGCGTCCGTGCAAGCCGCGGTGAAGCAGGTCACCGAGCAGTTCGGCCCGGTCGAGATCGTCGTCAACAACGCCGGCTGGGACGACTTCATGCCGTTCCTGAAGACCGACGAGGCGTTCTGGGACCGGATCCTCGACATCAACTTCAAGGGCCAGCTGCGGGTCATCCAGGCGACCGTCCCGGGCATGGTCGAGCGCGGCTTCGGCCGGGTCATCAACATCGGTTCGGACGCCGGCCGCGTCGGATCGTCGCTCGAGGCCGTCTACTCGGGTGCCAAGGGCGGCATCATCGCCTTCACCAAGACCCTCGCCCGTGAAATCGCGACCAAGGGTGTCACCGCGAACACCGTGTGCCCCGGACCGACCGACACTCCGGCACTGCGTAAGTTCGCGGACAGCTCCGGCCAGGACGCCGACAAGGTGATCGGCGGCATGACCCGCGCCGTGCCGATGAAGCGGCTCGGCCAGGCAACCGACATCGGTGCAGCGGTGGCGTACTTCGCCTCCGACGCAGCAGAATTCGTCACCGGACAGACGCTGTCCGTCAGCGGTGGCCTGACGATGTCCTGATCCACGGCGATTCCGAAGGTGCGGCCCGTTCTCCGAGCCGCACCTTCGTCGTTTGCGGGCTCGGCCGATAACGATCGTTTGCAGGTGTGCCTATGATCGCTTCATGACGAACAACGGTGATTCAACGGATTTCGTGTCCTGGACGGCAGTGGGTGAGTTCGAGGACATCCGATACGAGCACAGCGGCGACGGGATCGCGAAGATCACGATCTGCCGGCCGGAGGTGCGCAACGCGTTCCGTCCGCAGACGCTGATGGAAATCTCCGAGGCCCTGGTCGATGCCCGCGAGGACTCCTCGGTCGGCGTCATCGTGCTGACGGGTGAGGGTCCCGACGCGTTCTGCTCGGGTGGCGATCAGCGGGTGCGCGGGGACACCGGCTATCTCACCGAACCGGGGAAGGCGGGCGGTGTCGGCCGTTTCCATGTCACCGACCTGCAGATCCAGATCCGGCGCCTGCCGAAGCCGGTAGTGGCCATGGTCGCCGGCTACGCGATCGGTGGCGGCCACATCCTGCACCTGGTCTGCGACCTGTCCATCGCCGCAGACAATGCCCGGTTCGGCCAGGTCGGCCCGAAGGTCGGGTCGTTCGACGGTGGTTACGGTGCGGGATTGCTCGCCGAACTCGTCGGGGTGAAGAAGGCCAAGGAGATCTGGTTCCTATGCCGTCAGTACGACGCACAGCAGGCGCGGGAGATGGGGCTGGTCAACACTGTCGTTCCGCTCGCCGACCTGGAGCGGGAAACCGTGCAGTGGTGCCGCGAGATGCTCCAGCTGTCGCCGTTCGCGCTGCGGCTCATGAAGGCGAGTTTCAATGCCGCCGAGGACGGGATGGCCGGCATTCAGCAGCTCGCTCACGACGCGAACCTGCTGTTCTATTCGACAGAGGAGGCGAAGGAAGGGCGCGAGGCGTATAAGGCGAAGCGGCGCCCCGAGTTCGAGAAGTTTCCGCGTCGGCCCTGATCTTCCATTTCGGTCCAACAATTAGTATGGTTGGTGCAATACCTCAGGTGAGTGGCACGGGGTGCCCGCGCGCACTTCGCCGCTCACATGGGACTGGACCGAACAGGATGGTGTGCATGTCGGAAACCGCAACGCCCGCAGTCGCGTGGAGCGACGTCGACGCCGGCGTCATGACGATCACGCTGCAACGCAGGCCGGCGAACGCGCTCGGGCTGCCGATCATCGACGGCCTGAACGCGGCGCTCGACGCAGCCGACGCCGATGGATCGGTGAAGGTGATCGTCGTCCGCTCGGACATTCCGGGCTTCTTCGCGGCCGGCGCCGACATCAAGCACATGTCGTCCGTGGACGCGGCGTCCTTCACCGCGTACGGCGATCGACTCCGTGGGGCGCTCGACCGACTCGCGTCCGCCGACCGCATCTCGATCGCCGCGGTGGACGGCCTCGCACTCGGCGGCGGCCTCGAACTGGCCATGGCCTGCACCCTGCGGGTCGGCGGGGCGGACGCGAAGTTCGGGCTGCCCGAGGTGAAGCTCGGCCTCATCCCCGGAGCCGGTGGAACGCAGCGACTTCCGCGTCTCGTGGGTCGTGGTCGCGCCCTGGACATCATGCTGAGTGCCCGGCAGGTCCTCGCCGCCGAGGCGCATGCGATCGGACTGATCGACCGACTCGTCGACGCCGGTACCGCCACCGATGCAGCGCAGGCGCTCGCGGGCGAGCTGTGCACGATGTCGCTGCCCGCGCAGCGCGCCGTCATCCGCACGGTCGACGCGTCGTTCGACACCCCGCTCGAGGAGGGCTTCCGGTTCGAGGTCGCCCAGGAGCAGGACCTGTTCGAGAACGGAGAGGCGAAGGAGGGCATCACCGCCTTCCTCGAGAAGCGCGCTCCGCGATTCTCCTGAGCGTCGTGACGTCGGGGCGTGCCGGGAGGGGTGCGATCGCGCTGGCCCTTTTCCTCGTCTATGTGATCTGGGGATCGATCTATCTCGCGATCCGCCTGGTGATCGACGAGGTCCCTCCGCTCGGCTCGATGGGTGCGCGGTTCCTCCTTGCCGCTCTGCTGATGGCCGCCTTCCTGGCCTGTCGCGGTGGCCGGCGGCGGCTGCGCCTCACCTGGCGGGAAGCGGCAGGCGCTTCGTTCCTGGGCGTGCTGCTACTCGCCTGCGGAAACGGCCTGACCTCGGTCGGCCAACTGCACGGCGTGCCCTCCGGGGTGACGGCGCTCCTCGTGGCCATGGTGCCGCTGTGGATCTGCATCTACCGCACGCTGTCCGGTGACCGTCCACGGGTTCTCGAATTGGCCGGCGTCGGTGTGGGGCTGGTCGGTCTCGCAGTCCTGGTGCTGCCGCACGGTGGTGAGCACTCGGGACTCCCGCTCGTCGGCGTGGCGGTCATCGTGTTGTCCAGTGTGTCCTGGTCGTTCGGGTCGTGGATCAAGCCCCGAATCTGGCTGCCTCGTGACGTGTATGTCAGTGCGACGTACCAGCTTCTGGCGGCCGGTGCGGCCATGACGCTCGCGTCGGTAGCGACAGGGGAACGGCTGCACGGTGACATCGGACTCCGCGCGTGGGGCGCGTTCGGCTACCTCGTGGTCTTCGGCTCGATCGTCGGCTTCACTGCGTACGCGTGGCTGCTGCATCACGCCCCGCTGTCGCTGGTCGCCACCCATACGTATGTGAATCCGGTGGTGGCCGTGGCGCTCGGGTCGGTGGTCCTGTCCGAGCCCGTCACGCCCGTCCTCGTCATCGGGGGAGCGGTCGTACTGCTTTCGGTCGTACTGGTCGTCAGTGCACACGCCGGGCCGCGGCGTCGGGGGTATTCCTCCGTGAACGATTCCAAGGTATTATTATCAGACCAAAGATCGACAGGAGGTGGGTAGATGGTGCGGGACGACTCGAAACGCTCGTTCACCGGGCCGCTGTTGGGCTTGAAGGTGATCGAAATCGGTTCGATCGGGCCGGGTCCGTTCTGCGCCATGCTCCTTGCCGATCTGGGCGCCGACGTGATTCGAGTGGATCGCGCCACGGGTTCGGGACTGGTGGGGCCGAATGCTGACTTCCGGACGGAATTGCTGCACCGCGGACGTCGCTCGCTCGCCGTCGACCTCAAGCATCCGGACGGCGCCGCGGTGGTGCTCTCTCTCGTAGCGGACGCAGACATCTTGATCGAGGGCTTCCGACCCGGGGTCGCTGAGCGACTCGGCATCGGACCGGACGACTGCGCCGCACGTAATCCCGGGCTGATCTACGGCCGCATGACCGGTTTCGGTCAGAACGGACCGCTCGCTCAGCACGTCGGCCACGACATCAATTACGTCGCGCTCAGTGGTGCCCTGTCGTTGATCGGACGCCACGGCCAACCGCCCACCCCGCCGCTCAGTCTGATCGGCGACTTCGGCGGCGGGGGAATGCTTCTCGCGATGGGCGTCCTGTCGGCGCTGTTCGAGAGGCAGCGCTCGGGACTCGGACAGGTGGTCGACGCCTCGATGGTCGAGGGGTCCGCACTCCTCGCCACACCATTCTTCGGGTTCACGCAGACCGGAACGTGGAACCCCGAACGCGGCACCAACATCGTCGACAGCGGTGCGCCCTACTACGACGCCTACGAGACCGCAGACGGAAAGTGGCTGGCCGTCGGCGCGATGGAACCGCACTTCTACGCCGACCTGGTCGCGTTGCTGGAACTGCCCGACGACCTGCCGGACCAGAACGACCGCTCGCAATGGCCGCAGATGAAGAAGGTCTTCGCCGACGCAGTGCGCGGCCGCACACTCACGGAATGGCTCGAGGCGGGAGAGGGACTCACACCCTGCATATCGCCCGTCCTCGAGGTCGACGAGGCGCCGTCGCACCCGCATCATGTCGCCCGAAAGGCATTCGTCGACGTCGACGGTCTCGTCCAACCCGCGCCGGCGCCGCGCTTCAGTCGCACTGCGGCCGCAGTAGATCGCCGTCCGCCGTTGCCGGGCGAACACACCACCGAGATTCTGACCGACTGGGGGATCGACCCCGGCCGCGCCGCCGACTGGCTGCGCTCGGGTGCGGTGCGCGAGGCCGCCGCGGAGACCTGACCTGAACTGCCGGACGGTCAGCGTCCGGACCACCACGAAAAAGTCTTGCGGCGACCACTTGGGATCGCCGAACTGAGAAGGAGTGACCTCGTGACCGAGCCCACGACATGGGAAACGTTCACGCTCGACCGGCCGGAACCCGGCATCGCCGTCGTGACGTTGAATCGCCCCGAACGAATGAACTCGATGACGAACACCATGTTCGTCGAACTGGAGAGGGTTGCGCTGCAACTGGATCACGAACACGACCTCCGCGTCGTGATCCTCACCGGTGCAGGCAAGGCGTTCTGCGGCGGATTCGACCTCGACGACGCCGAAGGTTTGTCGTCGATGACGCCGATGGGCATGCTGGACCAGCAGGAACTGGCGGCGCGCGCCCTCGCGGCGATCCGCAGCATCCGTGTCCCGGTGATTGCGGCGGTCAACGGCGCCGCCGCGGGTGGTGGACTGTCTCTGTCTCTCGCCGCCGACATCCGGATCGGTTCGCCCGCGGCACGGTTCAACGCGGCGTTCGTGCGGATCGGCCTGTCCGCGGGCGACCTGGGTGCGTCGTGGCACCTGCCCCGCCTCATCGGGCCGGCACGCGCAGCCGAATTCGCCTACACCGGCCGCTTCATCGAGGCCGTGGAGGCGGAGTCCCTCGGACTGCTCAACGCGGTCGTGCCCGCCGAATCGCTGCTCGACGAGGCGCTCACGATGGCCCGCCTGATCAGCGCGAATTCGCCTGCCGGAGTGCAGCTGTCCAAGCGTGCGCTCCACGCGAACATGGAAGTGTCCTCGTATGCGGCGGCGCTCGAACTCGAGAACCGCGGTCAGGCGCTGCTCACTCGCGGCGATGACATGCCCGAGGCGCTGGCCGCGTTCAAAGAGAAGCGCAGCCCGAAGTTCACGGGAAGGTGAGCCAGATGACGCAGACCGAAGTGCGGGAGAATACGGCGGTGCTGAGTAATTACGCGCCGCCCCGGTTGGAGACCCTCACCCTCGAGGTGCTCGACGGCAAGATCGTCGTCCTCACGATCAATCGGCCCGAGCGGATGAACTCGATGGTCGTGAAGATGTTCGAGGAATTCAACACCGTCGCATACGCCCTGCGCGACACGGACGCGCGGGCGCTGATCATCCGCGGTGCGGGCGATCGCGTGTTCTGCGCGGGCTTCGACCTGGACGAGATCAGCGTGATCACCGAAATGGGTGTGCGCGAGTTCCTCAGGTTCCAGGAGACCGCGACCGGCGGGTTGGCGGCCCTGCACCACCTGCCGTTCCCGGTTATCGCCGCGATCCACGGTGCGGCGTCCGGGGGCGGGCTGTCGCTCGCGCTCGCCTGCGACATCCGGCTCGTGGCGCCCACCGCGAAGTTCAACGCGGCGTTCGTCAAGGTCGGGCTGTCGGTCGGAGAACTCGGCACGTCGTGGCAGCTCACCCGGCTCGTCGGGCCAGGCCGGGCGGCGGAGATCGCCTACACGGCGCGTTTCGTCGGCGCCGAGGAAGCCGCCCGGATCGGATTGGCGAACCGGGTGGTGCCGAGTGAGGACCTGTTCGACGAGGCCGTCGCGGTGGCCGAGGCGATCGCATCGAATTCGCCGGGCGGCGTCCGGATGTCGAAGCGGGCGCTGCAGCGGAACCAGGAAGTGACGTCGTATGCGGCGGCCCTGGAGTTGGAGAACCGGGGACAGGCGCTGCTCACCCGGGGCGCCGACATGCCGGAGGCGCTTGCGGCGTTCAAGGAGAAGCGGGCGCCGCGCTTCACCGGCCAGTAAGGATCGACTGATGACGACATGGATGGAGGCGAGCGCATGACCTGGGAATGGACGCCCGACACACTCGGTGCGCTGGAGTCGTTCCTGCGCGATCGCGGGATCACCGAGGGTCCGCTCACGACCGCGGGGATCGGCGACGGACATTCCAACCTGACATTCCTCGTGTCCGACGGGGTCCGTCAGGTGATCGTCCGCCGCCCGCCTCCTCCGCCGATTCCACCGGGCGCCCACGACATGCTGCGGGAGGCCCGTCTCGTCGGCGGTCTCGCCGGGAGCGGCGTGCCGGTGGCGGACGTCCTCGCCGTCGGTCAGACCGGCGACGTGCTCGATGTCCCGTTCTACGTCATGGACTATGTCGCCGGGCCGGTGGTCACCACCGAGACACCGCCGGCGCTGAGCGCGCCGGCAGACCGCCGCCGGATCGGGGAAGCGTTGATCGACACGCTCGCCGCGCTGCACGCGGTGGACTGGCAGGCCGCCGGCCTGGGCGACCTGGGCCGCCCGGAGGGATTCAACGAACGTCACCTGCGCCGGATGGGCAGGCTGGTCGCGGCCGAGGACGGGACACCGCCGCCGGAGTTCGCGGGCATCGACGCGTGGCTCGGCGCCAACGTGCCCGCCGAATCCGGTGCCGCGATCATCCACAACGACTACCGCATCGGCAACGTCATCCTCGCTCCCGACTCACCGGGACGTATTGCCGCAGTGCTGGACTGGGAGCTCGCGACGATCGGCGACCCGCTGTTCGATCTCGGTTACTTCCTCGCGTCGTATCCCGTCGAGGGGGAGGAACGCACACCGACCGAGGACCTCGGTACCGCCGTGCTCGAGGAGGGATACCCGACCCGGGACGAACTGGCTCAGCGGTACGCGGCAGCCACCGGCGCCGACCTGTCGAACCTGAACTGGTACACGGCGCTGGCCCTGTGGAAGCTGGCGGTGCTGTACGAATACGGGCGGCGCCGCGCCGTCGCCGGAGTCGGCGACCAGTATTACCGCGACGAGGCCCTCGTGCGGTCCTTCCTCGACGCCGCACATCGGACGGCGGGATTGAAAACCGTCTCCGCCTGAGCCGCGGGCAACCTCGTCCACCAGCCGGCGGGAATCGCATCCGGTCTTCGATGTCGAATGGAGTATTGATGAACCCGATGGGATTGGCCACGTGGCTGCGTCGGCGCGCTGAGCGCGACGGAGATCGGTCGGCGGTGACATTCGCCGGTGAGACACTGTCGTTCGCGACGTTGCAGCGAGAGGTCGAATCCTTCGCGGATGTGTTGTACGGGTGTGAGATCCGCTCCGGTGACCGTGTCGCCTACGTGGGCTTCAACCACAGCCGTTTTCTCGTGGCGCTCTTCGCGACGGCGCGACTGGGCGCGATCTTCGTGCCACTCAACTTCCGGTTCACGGGAAGTGAACTTGCACAGAATATTCAGGACAGCGACGCTTGCCTGCTGATCGCCGACGACGCGCATACCGCCCCCGTCGACGAGGTGCGCGGCGATCTCGGCGTGCGGCGCTATCTACGAACCGGTGAAAGTACTGATGGTTGGGACGGCGTCGACGACCTTCTGGCATTTCATCACGCCCATGTCGAGGAGGCCGCCGTCGATGTGGACTCGCCGGCCCTGATTCTGTACACGTCGGGAACGACAGGACGGCCGAAGGGTGCCATACTCACCCACCGAAATGTCTGGACCAGCAACGTCAACTGGATGCTGGCGGTGAACTACAACGCCGATCACGTCGCACTCACGTCGGCGCCGCTCTTCCATTCCGGCGGCATGTGCGTCATGACTCTTCCGACCCTCATGGCAGGGGGCCACGTCGTCGTCCACCAACATTTCGACGCCGGGTCGCTACTCGACGACATCGAGCGCTACCGGGTGACCTCGCTGTTCATGGTTCCGGCCATGATGCTGTTCGCGAGCAAGCACGAGCGCTTCGACACCGCGGACTTGTCCAGCGTCCGTATCATCGTCGCCGGCGCGGCGCCCGTCCCGGAACCGATGCTGCGGTTGTACGGGGCACGCGGCATTCCCGTGAGTCAGTGCTGGGGTCTGACCGAGGCCGCGACAGGGGCGACGTTCCTGGGGACGGACCGTGCCCTGGAGAAACTCGGCTCCTGTGGCACCGCCGGCATGCTCAACGAGGTGCGGTTGATCGACTTCGAGGGACACGTTCTCACCACGCCGGGTGTTCACGGCGAACTGTGCGTGCGCGGCGACACAGTGTCCCCGGGGTACTGGAACCTGCCCGAGGCAACGGCCGCGGCGCTGGGTGCCGATGGTTGGTTCCGCACCGGCGACGTGGCCTATCAGGATGAGGACGGCTACTACTACATCGCGGACCGACTGAAGGACATGATCATCAGCGGCGGCGAGAACGTGTACCCCGCAGAAGTCGAGAGCGTGCTGTACGGCCACCCGGCCATCGCCGAGGTTGCAGTGGTCGGTGCCCGCGACGATCGCTGGGGAGAACGTGTGGTGGCGGTCGCGGTGCTCGTACAGGGAGCGCATCTCGACCTGGAGGAACTCCGGGACTTCGCCGGCGCCCAACTGGCCCGGTACAAGCTTCCTCTCGAATTACGCATCATCGACGTTCTCCCGCGTAACACGACCGGAAAGGTGCTCAAGCACGAGTTGCGCGCGATGTCCGGCGCTGGTCACTGACCGTCCATCGTCCCGACTTCATGTCCGATGGCACGTGACTGTCGCTGTGGTGCAGGTCTTTCCGGCTCGATTGCGCGCGGCGACCTGGACGACGGCGAAGCTGCGGCCACGGTAGATCACCCGGGGAGCGAAGGTGAGTGGCTCGGTGCCCGGGCAGGGGCGCACGAACGCCATGGCGATCGAGGTCGTCTGGAACTCCGCCTCCGGTGTTACCGCGGAGTTGCCGACGATCTCGGAGGCGCACAGGAGTATGCCGCCGTGGACGTTGCCGAGCGGATTGCAGTGCGATTCCGCGGCTTCCAGTTCCAGCCCCGCGGCGGCGTTGTCCCGTCGGTGGTGGGCGCCGAGCACTTCGACGATCGAGGATGCGCCCGATCCGACAGGGGGTCGGTCCTCGGGATCGGATGCCGTCGGCATCTCCGCGGCGACGAACCGGAGCCGAGCGCTGGCGATGGCCACGGCCCGCCCGGACTCGTCGACGACCCGGCCGGTTGCAAGGCCGCCATCCGCGTCGGACGTGACGACGCGGCTCTCCGCATGGAGGATCGAACCGTCGAGCGCCGGGTTTCGTGAGAAGTCGAGGTGAAGTTCCGTCGTCACGGCCCAATGCCCGGCCGGGGCGCGGGCAGCGATCGGGTATCCCGTGACGTCGTCCATCAGGACGCCGAGAGCGCCGCGGCATGGAAGGCCGCGTTCGTCGGACAACCACGGTCCGGTCTGCATCCGAGACTTGCCGTGGGTGGCGTCGCCGATCACGGGAGCCACACGGAACAGTGCTTCGGCACCCGCCGAGACGAACGGAAGTGCCTGGAGATTGTCGGTTGTCATGTCTCTTCCGGCGGATAGGGCGCGGACTGCGAGCGCACATGAGAAAGGCCTGCCGGCCGGGACGTGTCGTCACCGACTGGCAGGCCCGGTCTGTGAGGGGTCAGACTCCGCGCTGCGACTTGGCGGCTTCGCTGGCGGCCTTGCTCTTTTCCCGGGCGGTGGCCCAGTCCTCGTTGCTCATCGATGTCAGGCCGGCGAAAGTGCCGGGGCCGGCGAGCATCTGGCCGCCGTCCATGGCGATGGTCTGACCGGTGAGGTAGTCGCAGGCGTCCGACAGCAGGAAGATGGTGAGGTTGGCCAGTTCCTCCATCGTGCCCATCCGGCCCATCGGCACCTGGTCGGCCTGGGTGGCGCCGACTGCACTCTTTTCGGTCGGGTTGAGCATCTCCCACGCGTAGTCGGTCGGGATCGGTCCCGGTGCGAGCGCGTTGAGGCGGATGCCGTAGCGCGCCCATTCGACGGCGAGTGACATCGTCATCGAGTGCACGGCAGCTTTCGCCATCGCGGACGGGACGACGAACGCGGAGCCGCTCCAGACCCAGGTGGTGAGCGTCGACAGGACGACGCCCTTGGTCCCGCCTTCGATCCAGCGGCGGCCCGCGGCGTGCGTGGTGTTGAACGACCCGTTCATCACCGTGGAGGTGACGGCTTCGAAGGCACGTGGGCTGAGTGATTCGGTGGGGGCGATGAAGTTCGCGGCGGCGTTGTTGATCACGCCGGTGAGCGGACCGTGGAGCGTCCAGATCTCGTCCATTGCGGCCGACACGAGATCTGCTTTGCGCACGTCGACGGTCTGCCAGTGGACCGAACCCGGCCGGGACACGGACGCCTCCGCCGCGGCTTCCTCGAGGACGGCGGGACGGCGGCCCCACAGGTGGACTTCGGCGCCGTGGTCGACGAGATGCCGGGCGACGCCGCGGCCGAGGCCGGTGCCGCCGCCGGTGATAAGCACGCGCTTGCCCGCGAGGGCGTCGGACGCGAAGGGAGAGGTGGTCATACGATGGTCCTATGGTCGGGAACGAGGGCTACAGGCCCAGGCTCTTGCTGATGATCTCGCGCTGAATCTCGTTGGTACCGCCGTAGATCGGCGGAGCCAGGGAGCGGCGGACCTGTTCCTCCATGCCGTATTCGCGGGTGTATCCGTAGCCGCCCATCATCTGCATCGCCTCGAGTGCGGTCTTCTTCGCGATTTCGGTACATTTCAGCTTGGCCATCGACCCCTCGCGGTTGAGGTTGTCTTCCTCACCGGCATCGATCCGCTCCGCCACCTCGTACACGAACGACTTCGCGAAGGCGATCTCCGTGGCGAGATCCGCGATGCGGTGACGGATGGCCTGGAAACTGCTGATCTTGTGACCGAACTGTTCACGCTCGGTGACGAACGCGATCAGGTCGTCGAGTGAGCGTTGGGCGCCGCCCAGTGCCATCGTCGCGATGATGAGGCGCTCGACGCTCAGTCCGCGCATCAGATGTCGCCACGCCTGGTTCGGTGTGCCGACGACTGCGCTCGCCGGGACCGCAACGTCGGTGAAGTACAGGTCGTTGCAGGTCCGGGCCTCCATGGTCTTGATTTCGCGGATCTCGAGGCCCGGGGCGTCGGCAGGCACCATGAACAGGGTGAGGCCCTGGTGCTTGTTGCCGGAGGAGTCGGTCCGGGCCAGGAGAAGGATGTGCTCGGCGATGTGTGCCGCGGAGATCCACGTCTTCTGCCCGTTGATGACGTAGTGGTCGTCGACCAGTTCCGCTTTGATCCGGACGCCACCGAGGTCGGAGCCGGCGCCGGGCTCGCTGAGGGCGATCGCCTCGAGCTTGCCGGCCGCCATGTTGCCGACGATGGTGCGTTTCTGCTCCTCGGTGCCGTAGCGAAGATAGGTCTGCGCGGCGGTGAGACCGGTGGAGTAGGCGGTGATAGGTGCGAGGCCGCGGGCGGATTCCTCGAGGAAGATGCATTCCTCGACCATTCCGGCGCCGCCCCCGCCGTACTCCTCCGGCAGCGAGACGGCGAGCCAGCCGAGGCCGGCGAACTTGTCGAGGATGAGGGGGCTGTTCGCCAGTGTGCCGCCCTCGGTCAGCAGGTCGCGTTGCTGGAGGGTCTTGCATTCGGCGGCGCAGAACTCGCGGACGGCGACCGCGAACTCTCGTTGCTCTCTGGTGAAACGCATAGCGGCGGCTGCTCTCTCGCGTGAGGGGGAGGGGTTCGATCGGCGTGGCCGGCGGGAGGCGAGGCGCGTACGCCCCGCCTCCCCGATCCGTCAGGCCCCGCGGAACTTGGAGAAGTCGGGCTTGCGCTTCTCGTTGAACGCGCTGATTCCCTCGATGGCCTCGGCGGACTCACCGAACAGCTTGAGCGTCGAGTAGGCCATGTTGCCCTGTGCGATGAAGTGCTCGGTGTCGGCGTTGAGCGACTGCTTGAGCACCTTCAGCGACGTCGGCGACAGCTGCAGGATCTCGTCCGCCCAGGCCCGGACCTCCGCCCGCAACTGGTCACCCGGCACCACCTTGTTGACCAACCCCCAGTCGAGGGCTTGCTCGGCGCTGTAGCGGCGGCACAGGAACCAGATCTCACGCGCCCGCTTCTCGCCGATGGCCCGCGCCAGGTAGCCGGTGCCGAGGCCGGCGTCGAACGATCCCACGCGCGGCCCGTTCTGCCCGAAGATCGCGTGGTCGGCGGCGATGGACAGATCGCACAGCAGGTGCAGCACGTGACCGCCACCGACCGCGACACCGTTGACCGCGGCGATCACGGGCTTGGGGACGTCCCGGAGGACGCGGTGCAGTGCCTCGACCTCGAACAGGCCGCTGTCGGACGGGCCGTAGTCGCCGGTCTCCATCCGCTGCTTCTGGTCGCCACCCGAGCAGAACGCCTTCTCGCCGGCGCCGGTGAGCGCGATCGCGCCGACCTCGGAGCTGCCCCACGCCTTCTTGAACGACTTCACCAACTCGTCGACCGTCCGCGCACGGAACGCGTTGTACCGGTCGGGCCGGTTGATCGTGATCCAGGCGAGTCCGTTCTCGACCTCGTACGTCACATCCGTGAACTCACTCGTGAAGTCACTCATCGACCTGTTGGTCCTTTCGTGTTGCCCGCGGAACGTGAGCCGCCCCGCGAAGTTCTTTTGGTCTTACCTTATGACGAAGGTAGCGCTGATAACGAGCGTTTTCAAGAGCGATGGAAGAGAACGCTGTGACCTGCAGTGATGCCGGAGCGAAGGTCTGCAATATTCGTCCGAAGCCTGGTTATCGCGTCCCCATCCTCTGCACAGCAGAACCTTCTGTACGTGTGCGCCCGGTCACATTAGTGTTCGGGTCGTCGAGGTGACGACCACCCGACTCGGAAGCCCCAATCTCCCGGAGAGCCGTGCTGTAGCGCTCCGGTCACGGCGTGTCCCGCCATGAGCGTGATGAGGAAATCATGAGTGCAACCATCCAACGGGATCGGCAGATACCCGGACTGATCGCAGACTCCGATCGAGACGAGCCCACCCCGGACGTCATCGAGGGGATTCGCGCGCGGTTCCCCACCGAAACCGAATACGACCGGATGTTGACCCGCAAGATGCAGCGGCGGGCGGGGGAGGGTTATCGCAGCTTCGATCTCGACCTTCTCACCGCGGCGCTCGAGAACATGCTGAGGGACGTACTGCCGTCTTCGCGGTTCGAGGTCCGAAACGCGCGGTGGCTGACCGGTGGAGCGTCGAAGATTCAGATGGGTTTCACGCTGCGCTACGACGACTCCGTAGCCGGTGCGGTGACCGAGGATCTGGTCTTGCGCATGGAACCGCCCGAGTCCCTTAACGCCACCAGCCGGATGCGGGAATTCGAGGTGATCAACGCCCTCGCCGGAACGGTGCCCGTACCGACGGTCCGGTGGGTCGACGAGGACGGCAGGTGGTTCCCGGAGCCGGCGCTCGTCTATACGTGGGTGCACGGATCCGCGAAGCCCAGCCGCGCCCAGAGCCGGATCGCCGGCATCGGGATCAACTTCGGTCCCGAACTCCGAGAAGTCCTGGCGCCGCATTTCGTTGATCTCCTGGCGCGCATTCACACGTTCGACGTGACGGCGGCGAAGCTGGATCACTACGAGAAGCCCGCCGTTGCCGATACCGAGAGCGCACTGTGGCAGTTGAATCGGGCGAGGCGGGTGTGGGAGGAGGACCGTGGTGAAGACTTTCCGCTGCTCGATGTGGCGGCGGGTTGGCTGGAGGACAATCTGCCTGTTCTCGACCGTGTCAGTCTCGTCCACGGCGACTACCGGGGCGGAAACTTCCTGTTCGACGAGGACACCGGATCCGTCACGGCCATTCTCGACTGGGAGCGCAGCTTCCTCGGCGACCGCCACCGCGACCTGGCGTGGGCGACGCTGTACCCGTTCGGCCATCCGTCCGAGGACGGTTCCGAATTCCTCGCGACCGGACTGCTGCCGACCGCCGTTTTCTTCGAGATGTACGAGCAGGCATCCGGCCTGACGGTCGATCCGGACAAACTGACATTCTATCGGATTCTGAACGAATACCAATCCGTCGTCACCGCGCTGGGCTCGGCCTACCGCGTCTCGAAGCTGGGGAAGACCCACCAGGACGTTCTGCTGACGGGACTCGAGGCGACCGGATATCTGATGGCCCATCAACTCGGCCAGGATCTCGAGGAGGTTCTGTAATGGTGAACAAATCCGCCAACACGTTCGACGCTGCCGCCCGCTCCCTCCGCATGACGGTGACACCGGCGCTGGGCGAATCGAACTCGCTGGCAGCAGAGCAGGTCAGGGTCATCGCCGGCGTCCTCGACTTCTACCGCGACCGCGCGCACCATGAGTATCCGCGGAAGCAGTGCGAGTTCCGAACGTATCTCGCTCTCGCAGAACGGCTCAGTGGGCACGAGAAGGTCGATCACACTGCCCGGTCACTGCTCGCGGACGCACTCGACAATGCGCGCCGCACCGATCGGCTCGCCGTTCCCGAGTACGGACAACTCGACCAGGCCACGGACGAGTTGACGCGTGCGATTGCCGGGATCGTCCGAGCGGCGCGAACCACCGACCCGGCCACGGGCGCCGAAGTCAGCCGCATCGTGCTCGAACACTCACGGCCACTCGTCGAGATGCAGCGGTCGTGGTTCCTCCCTCAGGGTGTCGACCCGGACCCACATACCGTCCCGCCGCTCCGCTCTCTGCTCGGCGACGCCGCGACGCCCCATGCGCACTAGCCACTGCACCGTCTGCCTCATGGATCAGGAGAAAACATGTCATCCGAGGTGATCATCACCGCCCCCGACAGCACGGTCTCGACAGCCGTACGTCGGCGCGCGATCTCCGCCGCAAGTTTCGGAACCTTCGTCGAGTACTACGATTTCGTCATCTATGGCTACGTGGCGACCTACATCGCGCAAGCCTTCTTTCCCACCGGGAACTCCTTCGTCAGTCTGTTGCTGACCTTCGGCGCCTTTGCCGTCAGCTTCATGGCACGCCCCCTCGGTGCGGTGATCTTCGCGCCGTTGGGTGACCGGTACGGCAGGCGAACGGTCCTCTCCGTCGTCATCACCCTGATGACGCTCGCCACGGCGGGCATCGGTGTGCTGCCCACGTACTACCAGATCGGTATCGCCGCACCGGTTCTCCTGACGGTGTTGCGTCTCGTGCAAGGAGTCTCCGCGGGAGGCGAGTACGGTGGGGCGACGTCGCTCATCGCGGAGTTCGCGCCACCGGCCCGGCGGGGCTTCTTCGTCGGATTCATCTCGCTGACCGTCGGCGGGGCGATGCTGTTCGGGTCGGGAACGGCAATGGCGCTGACCCGCACTCTGTCGCCCGAGTCGATGTCGTCGTGGGGTTGGCGGTTGCCGCTGCTGTTGTCGCTGCCACTGGGGTTGATCGGCCTGTACATCCGCTACAGGCTCGAGGAGACCCCGGCGTTCACCGCCCTCTCCCGGGAGGGGCGGGTGCAGAAGTCGCCACTGCTCACGACGCTGCGACGGGACTACCGTTCGGTTCTCATCGGTATCGGCATCGCGGCGACCAACTCGTGCATGATGGCGTTGTACTTCATCTACATGCCGTCCGCGCTGAAGCAGTTCACGGACTTCTCCGCCGCCGACGCGCAATTGATCACGTTCGTCGGTCTGGTCGCGTATTGCGCGGCGGTGCTGCCCTTTGCCCGGCTGTCCGACCGAGTGGGGCGGATCCCGCAGCTGCTCGTCTCGTCGGCCACGCTGATCGTGCTGATCTATCCGTCCCTCATGATGCTGTCGAGCGGGGTGCTGCCACTGGCGGTTGCCGCGATGGTGGTCGTCACGCCCGTCGTCGCGGCGAACATCGCGGCCGTGACGCCACTGCTGTCCGAGATGTTCGAGACCGACACCCGCTACACGGGATTGTCTCTCGGATGGCAGATGTCGACGACCCTGTTCGCCGGCCCCACCCCCATCATCCTGGCGGCACTCGCCGGACTCGGCGGCTCGACCGTCCCGGCCTTCTATGCGATGGCCGTCGTGGCACTCACCGTGATCGCCGGCATTTTCGCGGCGCGCACGGTTGCACGATCCCGAGCCCACTAGACCAACCACTCAGAACTGAGGAATGAAAACAATGGCATTCGACGCCGAGCATTTCGAGTACCAGAATCCCCCCGAGGCCGACCATCTGTGGGTCGAGACGATCCTGTTTCCGATCGTCATACCGGCGGCGAATCTCTACACCCTGATTTACACGAATGTGCGCCCCAGTCTCGGGGTGATGTGGAACCAGATCATGGTCTGCGGTTCGCTCACCGACACGCGCGCGGAACTGTTGCACTACAACGAGAATCCGCATCTCCCTGCGCCGGCATCATTCACGCGGATCGAATCGCCGATCGGGCTGTCGATCGATGCCGTGGACGCACCGCGCAAGTTCCGCATCGACTACGTCGCCGACGACGGCACCGAGATCCACGTCGACTGGGTGAATCTCATGGACCCGTTCGACATTCATGATCCGCAGCACAGCCCGCAGGCCGGCGCGGCTCCCGATATCCATGCCGACCTCGAGTCGGGAGCGCACAAGTCCGTCGGGCACGGGGATGCCACCGGGCATGCGACCGGGACGATGATCGTTCGCGGCCGCGAGTACGTCGTGGACTCCATCGAGCGGATGGACCGGAGTTGGGGGCCGCGTGATCCGATGAAGGCAGGGAAGCCGAATCACATCGTCTCCGCGACCTTCGGTGAGGACCTCGCCTTCCACATGATCTGTCCTTGGAATCCCGAGGCGGCAAACCCGGACGCGTTCCAACTCTCGCACGGATACGTGATGGACAACGGTGAAGTCTACGGGCTCACCGACGAATTGGAGATGACCAGCACTCACCTGGGAATGGTGTGTACCGGCATCGACATGACGGTCACCGATGTGCGCGGGAAGAAGTTCCGGCTCCAGGCCACGCCCAACGTCGGGGCTCCCTGGATCGCGGCGCCGACCGCCTTGGTGCACAACGCCCTGATGCGGTGGACGTGCGAGGGCCGGGACGGGTACGGGGTCGTCATGAGTACTCGGCACCTGTCCGAGTTGAACAGAAACTTCGGTCGGTTCCAGGCCGACACTCGCGGACTTGTCTCCGTCTGACCGGCGTGATGTAAGCGGGGGAGCGCGTTGCCGGACATCCTTTTCGGATACTGCCGGGTCGGACTATCATCCCGGTATGAAGACGAGGCCGATCAGTAAGCCGACTTACATGATCGAGTCCGTGCACAACGCGCTTCTGCTGCTGAACGCAGTTCGCGACCACGGCAGCCTCCGGTTGAAGGACGCCGCCGAGGAGATCGGGGTGGCGGAGTCGACCGCTCACCGGTTGCTGGCCATGCTGATCTACCACGGCTTCGTCGTGCAGGACGAGTCGCGGAGGTATCTCCCGGGGCCGTCGATCGGCGTCGGGCCCACCGGGTCGTCCTGGACCCGGACGTTCCGCGATGCGTGCCTCGACTCGATGCACGCATTGGCTTCGCTGACGGGGGAGACGGTGAATCTCGTCGTTCGGACCGGCGTCGAGTCCCGGGTGATCGGAGCCGTCGAGTCGGAGAAACTGCTCAGGGTCGGTAATCGGCAGGGGCATGTTCCGCCCGCACGAACGTCGGCCGGCGGCCGGGTGCTGCTCGCGCAACTCGACGACAGTGCGCTCGCGGATCTGTATCGGTCGGAGTATGCACTCTCGGCCGACCGACTGACTCCTGCGGAATTCGCCTTGTTGCAGAAGGAGTTACGGGCTGTGTCCGAGAGGGGGTACGCGACAGCGGTGGATGCGGTGGAGGTCGGCTTGTCCTCCGTGGCGGTGTGTCTGCGCAACGGCGAGGGTGTCGCTCTGGGCGCCCTGGTCGTGGCGATGCCGACAACCAGGTTTCATGCCAGCCTGGAGTCGGGACTTGTCAGCCAGATGCGCAGAACAGCAGCGGGAATCGAGTCTCGCATTCGTGACCTGAGGTCGTCCGACGCGGCGTGAGTCGGGCCGCGGTGACGGCATCCGGCACTACCTATCCGGACACGCGCACCTTCTCGGCCGCCGTAGCGAGTGCGGGAACCGAGAAGGTGAGCGTCAATGGCTGGTGGGAGCCGTCAGTCCGACGCCGTCACCGCGCGGCCCGGGCGCGGACGCCCATCGCGCCGCACACGGGGGCGGGCCAGTCGACGTCGGTGCCTGCCCGCTCCCGGTCGACGGCGTCCGCGACGTCGGCCGCGAACGGGACCACCCGGCGGCTGGTGAGGTCGACGTGGGTCGCGGTGACCTCGAGGGTGCTCGCGAGGCGTTCGGTGGTGTCGTCGACGAGAAACGCCATCGCGTGGACGACCTTGTCCGAGCGTTCGACGATCCGCGCGTGCACCGACACGCGGTCGCCGACGTGGACCTCCGCGTAGTAGCGGATGTGATGCTCCGCGGTGAAGAATCCCTGGCCGCGGGTGGTGCGGTAGTCGTCGGTGATGCCCATCCGATCGAACACTTCCGCGATCGCCTGCGCCTCGAGGTCGAAATAGTGGCGGATGTTCATGTGGCCGTTCTCGTCCTCGTAGGCGGATGGAACGAGCAAGGGCCCGCACTCGCGGGGCAGTGCAACCACCTGGAGATATGAGGGGATTTCGGCTGGTGACGTCATCGGTCCATAATAACGATCGTTAACAACGAGTGCTAGAATGCAGCTGTGGACCGGAACAGGAAGATCCTCGACACCGCCGCAGAGCTGTTCTACGAAAAAGGCTTTCACGGCACGAGTGTCGATGAACTGGGCTCCCGTGCCGGGCTGAGCGGTCCTGCCATCTATCGTCATTTCTCAGGCAAGGACGAGATTCTGGCCACCCTGTTCGACGAGGCGATGGACGAGTTGATCGGCGCCACCGAACCGGTACACGAGGACGCGGATCTCGATCTCCAGCGGATGATCCGCCACCACGCCCTCTATGCTGCCCGGCACCGCCATCTCGTGAACGTCAGCCAGCGTGAAGACCGGTCGCTGGTCGATCCGTGGCGGAAGGCGATCAACCGCCGGCGCAAGCAGTACGTCCAGGGGTGGGAGGCCGCGGTGGCGCGGTCGATCCCCGCCGCGTCACCGGCGGAGGTTTCCGTGGCCACCCAATCCTGCCTGGGCATGATCTTCTCGATCGCGTACTGGCCCGCCAAGGTGACTCGCACCGCCGGGCTGGCCGATCACATGGTGAGGATGGCGAGCGAGGGCCTGGACGCTTTCCGGTAACAGCACACCGGTAGTAGCACTCTGCCCCTGCACCTATCGGTAGATGCAGGGGCAGAGTCAGCTTCGGGCTAGGTCGCGATGCTGGAGCGGTACGTGTAGGACGACGACCGCGACAGGGCGAACTCGAAGATTCCGTAGCCGGTCTGCCCGTTCCACTCGAACGTGCAGCACCGGTCGGTCAGGGCCGAGTCGAGGGTCGTCGGCCCGACGGATCCGTCGAGCGGATAGACGTCGAACTCCTGGAAGTCGCGGCCACGGACCTTGCCGTGGTGTCCGCCGTAGCCACCGCCCGCCATGTAGCCACCGCCGGCGGAGGCGTCCGCACCGATGCGGTAGGTCGCGCCGCCGGCCGTCACGACCTCGATCGTTCCCCCGGTGAGGTCGTTGCCCGCGGCGAACGCCAGGTCGTGCCGGACGTCGGTGATGTCGTCGAGTCGGCCGTCGTCGTGCATGACGGCGCCTTCCAGCAGAATTCGGCCACCTCGACGGTCCTCGACGAGCAAGAACCCGAACGTGCGGTCCGGGAACTGTGCCTGGTACCAGATGTGCAGGCCCTGTCCGCCGGACATGGTGCGTACCCCGCGGGAGCGGTCCCGCAGGCCGTACCACCCGCCGACGTCGGTGGTGG
This sequence comes from Rhodococcus sp. USK10, assembly GCF_019378875.1. Lineage (NCBI taxonomy): Bacteria > Bacillati > Actinomycetota > Actinomycetes > Mycobacteriales > Nocardiaceae > Rhodococcus > Rhodococcus sp. USK10. Next base: position 2,975,307 of record NZ_CP076048.1, on the reverse strand, counting down.
ACCCGTCGAGGGTGAGAGTGCCTTCGTAGCGGCCGGGCTGGAAGAGATGGTCGAACGACGTGACGTTTCCGTCGGTGTTCTCCACATCCACCGATCCGAGCCAATACGGTGCCCGGGCGCGCCAGACCAGGTCCAGTTCGAGTCCGGTTTTGTTCTCACCCAGCTGGATTCGCCAGGTCGTGTTGTCCTCGAGCGTCTCCCACTTCAGCGGCCCGACGGAGGCGGCGTCGGTGGCGTCGTGCTCGGTGGAGAAGCGCAGGTTGCGCTGCTCGGTCTCCGTGGTGAGGACGACGAAACCGTCCACGACGTTCCGCGGTGGATAGACCCCGGCGCCGAGGATCACCGACGGCGCGGCGGCGCCGTCCGGATGAAGGTTGAACATGAACCGGTCGAAGAACCTCTCCGGCATGTCAGCAGTGGCCCGGGTTACCAGGGCGTCGTGGAATCCGTCGGTCATGCGTACTCCTTCTGGTCGACGGTGGGTATCAACTGGAGACCGGCGACTTCGGCGCCGATGTCTCGTCGACAGCGTCGACCTCCTTGTGATCGAGGGTAAAGCGGTAGGACCCCATCAGCAGCAGGCAGACGATCCCGACACCGACCAGCACGATGATCGGCAGCGCTCCGGCACGGTAGGAACCGGTGGCGCTGTAGACCTGTCCGAGCAGGAAGATGCCGAATGCCGACCCCTGCGCGTAGAGGAAGTAGATGAATCCCAGCACCCGGCCGTAGGAGTGCTTGGGGAAGTATCGGCTCACCATGTAGGCGGCGAGATCACCCTCGGATCCCAGGCCGAGACCGATCAGGACGGCGCCGACGAACAGCAGGCCGGTCTGCGACGACGTGATCATCAGGAAGACGCCGACCGCGCACAACGCGAAGATGATCGAGCCGATGGCGGGGGCGTAGAACCGGTCCAACAGGTAGCCGACCAGCAGGCGGGCGGAAACCGACGCCAGGCTGAGGACGGACAGGATCGAGACGGCGGTGCCCTGGCTGATGCCCTTGTCGGTGGTCATGGGCACGATCTGCGACATCAACCCGAAGGTTGCCGACGACACCAGGAAGATGGCGATGGAGAGCAGCCAGAACTGCCGGTACTTCCGGGCCACGGTGAGGAGGGACTCCCCGGCCGTCCGGCCTTGTAGGCGCGCGGCCATGCGCTCGGCCTCGTGTTCGGCCGGCATCCGGGTGACGAAGGCGTAGACGGCGGCCGGGATGACCGTGCACAGGGCGCCGATGACCAGGAACGCCAAGCGCCATCCGCCGATGCCGAGCATCCAGTTGGCTAGATACGGCATCAGTACACCGCAGGAGCCGAGGCCGGCCATGAGAATGCCCAGCGCCATGCCGCGCCGGTCCTGGAACCACGCACTCACCACGGTCGAGTGCGCGACCGGGTTCACGGCGCCCGCTCCGGCGCCGATCACCACACAGAGCAGGTAGAAGACGAGTTGATTGTTCGGCAGTGCGGACATCAGCATCAGGCCGATTCCGAACGCCAGTGACATCGGGACCGAGGGGATCTTGGGTCCGTACCGGTCGATGAGGAAGCCCAGGATGACGATGCTGATGCCCACCAGCACCGTTTCGATGGACAGGCCGTTGCTGATGACGCTGCGTTCCCAGCCGAACTCCTGGGTCATGGGCTTGCCCAGGATGTTGAACAGAACGTTGACCGCTGTCGTGCCGAACAGCAGTGTCATGAAACCGGTAACGACATACCACCAGCGGTTCAGATGCCGCGTGGGCGCCTGCAACCCAGTCGTGCCGACTGCGCTCATGGAAGCTCCTGTCGATTGATATCGGTAGTCGGGGGCGGCGATGCCGCGCAGGGGATCCACGGTGAGTGGCCTCCGTCACAGATAACACCATATGGACAGGCCAAAGTAAAGGACAGTCCAAAAGGGTGACTAGCGATGGGACGAGAAGTCGAAGATCCTGCTCGCGATCCGGCGCAGCTGCAGCTCGTCCGTGCCCTCGGTGATGCGGTAGCGGCGGTGGTGGCGGTAGATGTGCTCGAACTGCTTGTGGCGGGAGTATCCGACGCCGCCGTGGATCTGGATCGCGCGATCGGCGGCGCGGCAGGCGAGCTGGTTGCTGCGCAGGTTCACCATCGCCACCTTGTCGGTGACAGCCGTCTTCCCGAGCTCGTCCATCATTGCCGCGGTCTTGTAGATCGTGTTGCGGATCAGTTCCGCATCGGTCTGGAGTTCCACCAGTTGCCACTGGATTCCCTGGTGCTCGTGCAGCGGCTTCCCGAAGACGACCCGCTCCTGCGCGTACTTCACGCTCTGGTCGATGCAGTACTGCGCCGCACCGAGCGACGACGCCGCCTGCCGGATGCGATTCTCGTGGACGAACAGCTGCGCGCAGTCGAGGCCGCGGCCGACCTCGCCGACCACTGCGTCCGCCGGGACCCGCACGTCGTCGAGATGGACCTCCGAATGGTCGCTGGGCATGTTGAACGTCCAGTGGTTGAACGGCACGGAGAACCCGGGCGCGTCCGTCGGTACCAGGAACGAGGTGATCCCGTCCGCCTTGCCGGCCTGCCCCGACGTGCGCGCGAACACGAGGTCGACCTCGGAGCAGTCGACGAGACTGTTGAAGCGCTTCGCCCCGTTGATGATCCAGTCGTCACCGTCACGGCGGGCCGTCGTCTCCAGGTAGGTCGCGTCGCTGCCGTGCCCAGGCTCGGTGAGACCGAACGCGATCTCGATGTCGCCGCGGATCAGCGGTTCGAGGTACCGCTCCCGCTGCTCAGCGGTGCCGTATTCGTGCAACACGAGCGCGAGGGGGAGGTTCGCGACCACCGATGCCTCGTCGGCGTGCGGGAAGTGCAGACCCGAGCCCCGGGTGAGGAGGTGCTCGCGCACGACGGCCATCGCGAGGTTGCTCCCGTCGTTGCCGCCGAGCGCCCGGGGCAACGGGAACCGGAAGAACCCGCCGGCGTCGGATCGGCGCCGCGCCTCGAGCAGCAACTCACGCCACTCCTGCTTGGGGAACCCGTCCCGTTCCCAGTCGGTGCGGGCATACTCCCGGCGGTGGTCGAAGAACTGCGGGTGCTTGGCCTCGAGCGGGGTGATCTCGCGATCGATGAACGCGTCGAGGTCGGTGACGAACTGCTGCACATCGTCGGGAATGGTCCAGTCCATGGGGCGTCCTCCGCTTCGGTTTCCTGATGCATCGGACGGTAGGGAGCGGCGGCACCCACGGCCACGAGGCCACCGCGCCGCACTGTTGATTTCTCCAGTGCCGGATCGACGGTTCCGGTGGTGCGCGTGGTCGCCGTGGTTGCATGCGGCCATGCTGAAGCTGAACGGGATCGACGAGTTGGTTGCGCGGGTCGGCACCGACCTCGGCACGACGGACTGGTACGCCGTGACCCAGGACCGGATCACGGCCTTCGCGCACGGCACCGAGGACTTCGAGCGGATCCACCTCGACCCCGAGCGGGGCCGGGAGGCCGGATTCGGCGGCACGATCGCCCACGGAATGTACACACTCTCGCTCGGGCCGAAGTTTCTCTACGAGGTCTTCGAGATGACCGGGCACTCGCTGGGACTCAACTACGGGTTCGACACGGTGCGGTTCCTGAACCCGGTCCGGGTCGGTTCGCGGATTCGAATGACGGCGCGACTGCAGGATGCGCGGCCGATCGACGGCGGATATCGGTTCACGATCCGGCAGACCTTCCAGATCGAGGGTCACGACAAACCCGCCTGCGTCGCAGACGCGGTCGTGGCCTACTTCCACTGAACACGAGGAGAGTGACGTTCATGCGCGCAGTTGTCGTCGAGGAACTGACCGGCCCGGAGGCCGTGACGTTGGCAGAGGTGCCCGAACCGCACGGCGCCCACCCTCGGGCGGACGGTCAGCGACTACTCGTCGACGTGCACGCCGCCGGACTGTCGTTCATCGACCCCCTGCAGACCTGGGGGAAATACCAGAACGGCGTGCCCACACCGTATGTGTGTGGCAGCGAGTTCGCGGGTGTCGTGGCCGAGGCACCGGTCGGCACCGACTTCCGGCCGGGCGACCGGGTCGGCGGAATCGTGTGGCACGGCGCGCTCGCCGAGCGAGCTCTGGCGCTACCCGACTACACGGTGAAGATCCCGCCGTCGATGTCGTTCGTCGAAGGCGCGGCGCTCTACATGAACTACTCGACGTCCTGGTACGCGCTGCATCGGGCGCAGGTTCGGCCGGGGGAGTACGTGCTCGTCCACGGCGCGGCGGGTGGGGTGGGCACCGCTGCGCTCGACCTCGCGGACACGTTCGGGGTGAAAGCGATCGCGGTCGTGTCCAGCGACCGGAAGGAAGAGGTCGCGCGCCGGCACGGCGCGCACGCGGTAGTGCGGTCGGACGGGCCGTGGCTCGACGAGGTGCGCGACCTCACCGACGGGCGCGGCGTGCACGTGGTGATCGACCCGGTGGGCGGCGACCGGTTCACCGACTCGCTCCGTGCACTGCGCCAGGGCGGGCGACTCGTCGTCGTCGGATTCACCGGCGGCTCGATTCCCACCGTCAAGGTCAACCGCCTGCTCCACCGCAATCTCACCGTCACGGGAATCACCATGGACAACATGGAAACCGAGTATCCCGGCACGCTGCGGATGGTCCGGGACGCCGTCGAGACGCTGGCCGCCGAAGGACGGATCCGGCCGTACGTCGGGGCCACGTTCCCGCTCGACCAGACGGCGACCGCACTGCGCGCGCTGGACGATCGGGCCGCGCTCGGCAAGGTCGTCGTCGAGGTGGTACCTCGCGGTGTTACGGAGGTGGTGCCGTCGGCCTGACGGCACGAACTCAGGGAACCGCCGGGGCGCCGAGGACGGCCAGCCCTCGTTCGACGACCTCGGCGAGGCTCTCCGCGGCGACGACCAGGGCGGGGTCCGGGTCGGGGCGCCGCCGGTTGCGTTTGACGAACACCGAGATCGTCGACGCCGTCTTGTAGTGGCAGTAGGCCAGGAACCAGTCCAGGTCGGCAATCGGGCCGTCACGCTCGGCGCTATAGGCAGCCAGGAGTTCGCCGCGCGACGGCATCCCGGTTCCCGCCGCAACGTCGGCCGCCGACCGCGAGCGCCGGAACCGGTGGACCGGGTCGGTGTGCATCAGCAACCACGCCAGATCGGTGCGGGGATCGCCGACCGACCAGATCTCCCAGTCGATGATCGCGGTGAGATCCTCGCCCGCGAACAGCATGTTCGCGAGTCGGTAGTCGCCGTGCAGCAGCGTGGGAGCGACCGGTGCCGGGATCCGGTCCGCCAGCGCGGCGTGCAGTTCGGCGTGACGAGGCGCGATGTCGTCGTCGACGGTGTCGAGCAGGCGCTGCCAACGCGCGAGTTCCTCCGCGATCGGGACCACCGGTTCGTTCCCGACTCCCAGCGCGACGGGGTCGAGGTTCTGCATCCGCGCGAGCATCCCTGCGGCTCCGTGGGCGCGGACGGCAACCGTGTCAGCGGAAGGCGGGGAGCCGGCTTCGTCGAGGAGAGGTTCGTAGGACTGTCCGTCGACAAGGGTCATGCCGAAGAACGGTGGCCGTTCGGGTGTTCCGCTCTCCTCGAAGAGGATCGCCGGCACCCGGACGCCGGGTGCCGCGCCGAGGAGACGGATGATCCGCGCCTGCCGGAAGACGTCGCGGTTGCGGACCGGTTCCAGTCCGGGGGGTGCCATCTTGAGGACGATGCCCGCGTCGGGCAGGCCGGGGCGGCTGAGAACCGCTCGGTAGGTCAGGCTCGACACGCCGCCCGGCAGTGCCGAGGGCGCCGATATCGCGGCTCCCGGCCATCGGCGATCCGCGGCGGCCGTCGCCCGTGTGGTCAGCGTGTTCACGTCGAATTCCGTCACGTCTCCACGATCGGGCCGGTCGGCCGGTACCGCAAACACGCGCGTCGCTGTCACTGAAGAAATCCACAGTGCTCCCTCGGCGGTTGCTTCGGATGATCTCCGGTGCGTGGTAGAGCTTGCCTATGACATCGATCAGCGGATACCGGTACTCGAACGATGCTGGGCTGGAGCGGTTCTCGTTGCACGGTAAGGTCGTGGTGGTGACCGGGGCGTCGTCCGGTCTCGGCGTGGCCTACGCGCTCGCGCTGGCTCGCGCGGGTGCCGACGTCGTCCTCGGGGCGCGGCGTGGCGACAAACTCGCAGACACCGCGGAGCAGGTGCGGAAGTACAACCCCCGCGTGGTGGCGGTGGAGACCGACGTGACGCAGGTGGACCAGTGTGATCGCCTGGTCGAAGCCGCCGTCGAGGCATTCGGGCGGGTGGACGTCCTCGTCAACAACGCGGGCACCGGCGGCGAATACCATCACGTGACGCAGGATCCGCCCGACCATTTCCGGTCCGTCGTCGACGTCAACCTGCACGGCTCCTACTGGATGATCCAGGCGTGCGCGCGGGTGATGGGCCGGGGAAGTTCGATCGTGAACGTCTCCAGCGTCATGGCTCTCACGACGGCGAAGATGCCCGCCGCCGCGTACAGCGCGAGCAAGGCGGCCGTTCTCGGATTGACCAGGGACCTCGCCGCCCAACTCGGACCGAGCGGGACCCGTGTCAATGCCATTCTGCCGGGGGTGTTTCCGTCCGAGGCGACAGCGCACTACAGCGAGAACTACAAGCGAAAGATCATCGACGCGCGGATACCGCTCGGCCGGATCGGCGATCCCGAGGACGTCGCGGCGGTGGTGGTGTTCCTCGCGAGCGACGCATCCGGATATCTGACCGGGGTAAGTCTTCCCGTCGACGGCGGCGTGCTGGTGAACTGAGCGCTGCGATCAGCGCTGTACCACCGAGGAGGTGACCGTGCGGGTGTTGAGGCCATCGCCGCCGTCGACGGTGAGGAACTGGCCGGTGACACTGCGGGCGGTGGGGGAGGCGAAGAACGCGACGGCGTCCGCGATGTCGGCCGGGTCGACGAATCCGTTGGGCATCGACGCGAGCCACGCGTCCTGGATGTCCTGTGGCATCGACAGAATGCCGGAACTCGCGGTCATCCCGGGCAGGACCGCGTTGGCGGTGATACCGAGGGAGACGTTCTCGGCCGCTACCGTCTTGACCAGACCGAGCAGGCCGGCCTTCGTGGTGCTGTAGGAGACCTGCGCCGGCATGCCCTGCGTGCCTGCGGTGCTGGAGATGACGACGACACGCCCGTACCGTCGTTCGCGCATCCCCGGCAGGCACTGCTGAAGCACCCGGAACGTCCCGGTGAGATTGACGTCGAGATCCTTCCGCCACTTGTCGATCGACATGCTGTGTGCGGCGCCGAACATCGTCGTCAACCCGGCGTTGGCCACATAGACGTCGATGTCGTCGAGGGCCGGCAACTCGTCGGAGGCGATGTCGGCCCGGTAGGTGCACCCGGGTGCACGGTCGAGGGTGACGACGTCCATCCCGTCGGCCTCGAGTCGGGCCACGATGGCCTTGCCGATACTGCCGTCGCGTGCGGCGCCCGTCACGAGTGCCTTGCGGCGGCGCGGGTCGGTCATGCGGATCTCCGTTCGTCGGGGAGCGCGTCTGCGCGCACGGTGTTGTCGTCCCGCGCTTCGGCGCAACGGCTTTCGAGGTGGAAGGCCGGGTGATCGCGCAACCGGAGGACGAGAAGTGCGGTCTGGATGCTCAATTGATGGGACGCGTCTCCGGTGACGTCGAGTCCCGTGAGGGTGTGAACCCGCGACAACCGGAGGCGGACGGTGTTCTCGTGCACACCCAACCGGGCGGCGGTGCGGCGCATTCCGCGATTCTGCTCGAACCAGACGGCCAGCGTGCGAATCAGTTCGGTCGCCGCTGCCGCGTCGTCGTCGAGGAGTGGGCCGAGCATGTCGTCGATGAAGTGCCGGATCGCGGAGACCTCGCCGTTCGCGAGGAAGAGCCGGGCCGGTCCCAGGTCGTCGACGGCGAGAACGCGGTGCCGGGTTCCGTGGGTGAAGCGGTCGATGCAGCGCACGACCTCCCGTGCCTCCCGGTACGCCCGGGCGAAGGAATCGGGTTCGTACACCGACGACACCCCGGCGATCAGTCCGCTCGCCGGGCTCAGTTCGGCGGTCGCGGCCTCGAGGGTCGACGTGATGCGCCCGACGACCGCGGGGGACGCCGCCCCCGCGGGTGCCTCGATCAGCAGGAGGATCCCCTCGGAACCCCGGGTCGACAGCACCTCCAGGCCGAGTGCGCGCTCGGTGTACTCGGCGAGGGAACGGTCGAGATCGTCGGGGGCGCCCTCGGAATCGCGCACGTACACCAGGGCTCGGCGTGCGTAGACGTTCACGCCGAGGTACTCGGCGCCCGCCGCGAGGTCTTTCCAGGCGCCGGAACCCCGGACGAGTTGCCGGGCGAGGTTCGACCTCGCGTTCCACGCGACTCGGGTGATGCGGCGCTGGGTGAGGAACTGGGCTCCGATGCGGCGGGCGCAGCGCAACGTCACGTACTCGTCCGTGGGATGGAACGGCGTCGGTTGTTCGTCCACGACGAGCCATCCGAGGTGCTCTCCGCGCTCGACGACGGCGCTGAGGATCTTCCGGCGAGACAACCCGGTGCCGAGTTCGGCGGGCAGCAGCACCGGGTCCGCACTGGGCGGGGTCGTCGTGGTGTGCCCGCGCACGATGTCGCGCAAGGGCGGGAAGGTGGTCTGCCTGCCGGCCTCCGGGCGGGTGGACGCGACGACGTGTCCCTGGCGGTCGAACAGGGTCACCGCCTTGCCGGTGGCCTCCGCGCAGACCCGGACGATCGCGGACAGGCAGTCGACCGCGACCGCGGCGTCGTCGAGAAGTTCGTCGAACACGCTGAGCGGCAACTGCTTACGGCCGGTATTGGCGTCGGAGGTGGACATCGTGGTCCTCGCTTCCGTGTCTACCGGGCCATGGTCAGCTGTGATGGGTGAGCAGAAGTGTGCGGACTGACGCCGCATGCTCGATGGCCGCCTCCATCGATGCGGTTGCCGGTACCAGCGTGATGTTGTCCGCACCTGCCTCGACGAACGAGTTCAGCCACTCGGCCACCTGCTCGGGTGTTCCGGCGGGGGCAAGATGGCGGAACTTGTCGCGCGGCAACTGATACAACGCCTGCATCTTCTCGCCGACGAGCCGGTCCGCGACCGCGGCATCCTTGTCGAGCCCGCACCAGACGTTGACGCCGAACGAGTCGGGTGCCCGGTCTTCCTTCGCTGCCGCATCGAGAATGGCGGTACGGGTCTCGGCGAACCGGCGTGGAGTGCAGAAGATGCCGAGCCAGCCGTCGCCGTAGCGGGCGGTGCGGCGGATGGCGGATTCGCCGCGGCCACCGATCAGAATCGGCACCGCCGGCTGCGGCGCAGGCAGGATGCGTGCCCGGTCGAGGGTGAAGAACTCACCATGATGGGTCACTTCCTCGCCGGTGAGGACGGCGCGCAGCACCTCGAGCGTCTCGTCGAGGCGACGGCCGCGGGTGCTGGGGTCGACCCCGCTGTTCGAGATCTCGGAGCGGTCCTCACCACCGACGCCGGCGCCGAGGACCAACCGGCCCGGTGCGATCTGCGACAGCGTCGCGATCTGACGGGCGGCGAGCATCGGGTGCCGCAGTCCGAGCAGGTACACCCCGATGACCACCGACAACGTGTCGTGGGTCGACAGCACCGACGTCGCCGACACCATGCCGTCGAACCCGGTTCCGCCGTGGAAGCTGATGTGATCGCCGACCGTGATGTGGTCGAGACCCGCCTCCGCGGCGGAATCGAGGAGCAGTCGCCGATCAGCAGGTTTCGGGACGAGGAGTGCGTCCGTGACCGACAATCCCACTCTGATCGACACCCTGATCTCCTTTCATGCGAATGGACTGACCATAAACTTATCGGCGGGGCGATGGCAAGGGGCGGGGCAGGCCCCACCACGTCTTCTGGCCGTTGATCACCCAGCCGTCAGCGGTTCGCTCGGCGCAGCAGTTCATCGCGGCGACATCTTGTGGTGTCGGCAATCGAACGAATGAGACTGGCGGGTTCGGTTCGGTGTGCCCATATCATCGGTCCACGAGCATCGACCGGGCGCCGGCTTTGGCGGCCCAGAATTCTCGGCTGCCGCCGTCGCGGAGCGGGTCATTGTTCGGTCGATCAGGCTGCCGGCGTGGTCGGGAGTGAGTACCTCGCAGGCCGGTACCAGTTCGTTGCCGGGTACTTCCCACAGCGACAGGCAGGTGGCCGGGGGCCGACGTACGGGCGTTGCGGGCTGTCAGGTGCGCGCTGTCCATCGGGTGCGAGGCCGAACGCTATCGGGGGACTGCTGCGATCGACGATGTGTCGGAACGCCGGCAACTGTGCGTGGGGCCCGTCGTCTCCTCGGCGACAGTGAAGTCGGGCCCGGCCGAGGGGTCGCGATTCCAGGACGATTCATTTCTGTTCCATCAATTCTCGACGGGTCTGGCACTCCGGATATCGTTGTGTGAGTGGCCTTGTCTCACTCACCCTGAACTACTTCGGAAAACACGTCGTCCCGGCCACGGAGAGGCCGGGACGACGTGCCAGAGGCCGGAAGTTGGCCCCCGATCAGGTGGTCACACGCAGGGAGAACCGAAAACCCGCGGCGTGCTTCCATTGGACTCGTCACGTCTTGCGAGACTTTTCGCTGCTGTAAGAAATGGAAGTGAGTGCAGTCGGTAATATTTCCACGTTCCGAGCCGTTCTCTTCCGAAGCTGTTGCTTCTGATGTGGGCGCGGGTCAGGGATGTTGGCCGTGTTCCCGCGGCAACATCATCAATCCTCAGGCAGCGAAGAAGATGGCGGGATGCGGTGTTGACGCCAGTGTCGCGTCAGCTCTTCCGCTTTCGGATGAGTTGAGTGGACTCGAGGGCCTTCTCTCGCTTCTCCGCCCGGCGCTCCTTGAGGGCACGTGCGGACTGTTTCGAACTCTTGACGGCGGACTTGTCGGCCATTGTCGGTCCTTTCCGAATCGGCAACCGCGAACTGACGTCGACCATACCCAACAAAAGAAATAAGTCCAGTTCAGCGGACGAAATGCGAGGCGGCATCGGTGATGCCGGGTCGTGACGAGGGGTCGGGTGGTGCCTCGGCGGGCGGTTCCCCGATCCGAGATGCGCTACGCCCCCTTTTGTCCGGTCCGGTCGTCGTGAAGCACCAGTCGGGAGCTTCCGAGGTGCAAGGCGCGCAGTAAATTTCACGGGACTTGATTATTTCTTACCGATGGTTATGGTGCAGGGCAGCGTTAGTGGAATCTATTTGGAGGACTGAAATGTGAGTGCAGCTACCGATCGTCAGTGGGCGGTTCGCGACGCTGTTCTGCGTTGGCTTCTTGCGAAGACAACGGAGGGTTATCGCAGCCCGATTCTGGACGCGGATGCCATCGGAGCGGAGGTCGGGTGGGTGGCCTCGGCGCTCACCCACGACGAAGTGGTCGACGCCTCGATGTTTCTCTTCAAGGAGAACTTTGTGACAGGCGTCCCGGTAATGGGTATCGGGATTCCACGACCGATGCTGACTGTCGCCGGACGCCGGGTGGCCAAGGCAGGCAAATCGTTGAGGTCCAAGATCGACGCTCACGAAGCGAAGTTGCGCCAGCGTCTACCGGCCCCGCTCGCAGAGACATCCGCGACGACGGCGGCAGTGAGGTGAACGAGAGAATGGCTCGACCGGTCACTCGACGATGAGTTCGTGAGCCTGGGGTTGAATTCGGAACCGTTGGGGTCTGCACCGTCATCGGGCACGCTGCGCCGACACCGACGAGGTCATCCAGTCCGGTGGCGTCCCCTGAGGTAGGTGTCCGCGTACCCGCACTCTGTGCCGCGAAGGTCCGTCCACATCGGCGACGGCCGGCAGGGAACTATCAGCGAAAAATACTGAACGATAGGAGAATTCGATGATTTTCTAATGGGTGGCAAGGTGTTTCGGACGTCGTAGCGTGGGCGCTGGACGGATTGGTCGATCGCGGGCAGAGTGACTCACAGTTTCGCCGGCCCGTCGCCGTTCGCGTGGCTCGTCGATGGGCACGTTATTTGCTGGTGAGGGTGTAGCGGTCGGCGATGGTGTTGCGGTCTTCTCTCGTGGGGTGACTGCATGCCCGTCCGTGATCTGGCCGACTGCACTCGGAGCCAACCAATTGATTTCTAGACGAAGGCAGGAATCGTCCATCATGAGTGTGACATCCGACCGCAGGACATCGTCGACCCTCACGGGTGCCGGGTCGATCAGCACCGCGGAGATCAAGGCCCGACTCGCCGTGATGTTCGCTGACGACAACGCCGACACCCCTTCGCCCTCTTTGCCGCCTGCACGCGAACTGGGCTCTACCGCATCACGATCCGCACCGCCCGCCACACCCGGCCCATCCCGAGGAGGACCTGTCCCGTGAATCTCAATGTCGCTCTACTGCTCCTTGTCCTCGCCGGCGGAATCGGTGGCACCGCCCTCATCCAGGCCGCGTTGCGTCGTTCCGCCGACCGCGGTCGACGTGCGGTGTTTCACGTCGACGGCTGATCAAACCCGGTCAAGCTCGCCGGGGGTCGAGAAGGGCAGAGGTGGGCGATCCTGCGATGGGGGTGGGTCTGGTACGGGCGCTGCCGCGGATCCCGCGCCGGCCCACGAACCTATCGACCTGCGTGACAACGCCGGTCTCGGTGGCGGCTGCGACCGCGGCTCGAACGGGCACAGTCGGGATGAGGCCATGTGATTAGCGCGGAGGGCGCAAATGACGAATCCGATGCCGGGCAACTCGGACAGATCCGGCGCGACGGCCTTCACGGCTGAATCGAGTGCCTTCATGCTGGCGACCAACTCGGTATCGAGGGTGCAGATTCGTCTCGCTAGAGGACTGATCGAGGCGGCGTAGTCGGGTTTGGGATCAAGTTTGTGGTGTATGAGTCACGTTCGACTCGTGATGTTTGAAACCGCGAGTGCGCGGTGACGGTTGCTTCTAACCTGCAAGGTGAACCATCGACCCTCCAGCACGCGCCGTCAGGGGAAGTTGGCGCGTTTGCCGTCTCTGATCGTAGACGCCACCGCTGCAATCGCGACGCCGGAACGAGCCCCGCAGAGTGTGGTGCGCGGAGCGCCCCACCGGATGCGGCATCCGCAACAAGAACCTCGGTCACACGGAGGGACCGGCCGGGACCGGCTCCTCGACGACGTCGAGGGGAGCGCTCTGTCGAGGTCGATTATCGGCGGCGACGAGATCGACGTCCGCACTTGACCGTGGATCGGGGAGGTGTGATCGGGCCTACCCCTCTGGTTGACGTGGTTGACGGCATAACGCGGTATTATGGTTGACAAGGTTGACGCAAGGGGTGGGTGTAGGTGTGATGACGTCGCTGGTGGAGCAGGAGAAGCGATTGATGGAGGCGCTGTCGCAGCGTGTGCACCGCACGTTCGCTGCAGCCGCTGCGGCCGGTGTGCCCACCGACGCGTTCGCGGACGTGCAGGCGATCGCTGATGCGATGTCGGCTGCGCTTCCCACCCATCATGTCTATGACCAGGTCGTGGGCCCGTTTTACGATACGGCCGGGCTGACTCGCTGGTGGAATGTCAGTCGGCAGGCGGTGAGCAAGAGGGTCGCTACCAACGCCGTGATCGCCTGCCAACTCGAAGAGGGGCAGTGGGTCTATCCGGTGTGGCAGTTCACCAGCAGCGGCACCGTGGATCCGACGCTGGTGCAGGTGTGGCGTGTCCTGCGTGCGGGGGCGGACCCGTGGACGTGTGCGCTGTGGCTGCGGGCACCGCAGGATGCGTTCGGCGGTAAGACCGCGGCGGGCTGGTTGGCCGAGGGCGGCCGGGTCGACCCGGTCCTGGTGGCGGCCCGCGCGGACGTGCAGCGGTGGGAGGTGTGAACCGTGAGGACGTTGCTCTTCTGGCGCCCGGACCACGCGCGCTCACCGGGTTTCCTGGTTGGCGGTTGACTGGGAGGCGGCAGGTCAAGCGTGGTCACCGGGTCTCGAATGGGCCGTGGGGGTTCTCCTCTTCGGGTGGCGGACGATTCGATCTGTCCGCGCCGCGGGGTACGTGTTACGTCGCATTCGATGAGGCGACGGCGATCCGGGAGACGGTGGGGGAGGCGTTGGCATCGCTCGGGGTGATCGCCCACGACTTCGCGGCCGAGCGGGCACTGTCAACTCTCCGGGTACCGGGCACCCATGACCTCGCCGACACCTGCGCTGACGCGGCTGCCGCGTTCGGGCTCACCCGGGAGTTGTGTTCGATGACACCGTACGACGTTCCCCGGTCGTGGGCGGCGGCGTTCGATGTCGAGTTCGACGGCATCCGGTATCGGACGCGGTTCACCACGGGCCCGGCGGCGAATGCGGCCGCAGTGTTCGGTCCGGCCGGTGAGGTGTCCTGGCCTGTGGACCCGCGCCCGGAGTCTTTCATGGCGGCGGCGAAGCGTTGTGATATTGCGGTACAGCCGCTTCCGCGGTCGGTCCGGGTCCTCGATCCGCCAACCTGACGATCCAGGGCCGGCTCGGTTCGACTGACAGAGGGAGTGTCACCGCACTCCACGCCGTCACGTTCTCGGTGAATGGTGGATTGATCGAAACGCCGATGGCATTCGAGAGCACGACCTCGAGCCGGGATTCGCCGCCTCGACGTCGTGCTCCGTCTAGAGCATCGAACTGCCACCGTTCACGCTGATCACCTGACCGGTGACGTAGGACGCCTCCTCCGAGGCGACGAAGGCGACGGTGGCAGCGACTTCCTCGACGGTCCCGGGGCGGTTCATCGGAATGAGGTTGCGCATCTGGGCGCCGAAGACCGCCATGTCTTCTTTCACTTCAGGAGCTGCGGACGCCAATTTGGCTGCGGCCTCCGGTGTCTCGATCCACGCGGGGGCGACCGTGTTCACCGTGATCCCGGAATGCGCGAACTCTCGGGCCAGTCCGGTCCCGAACGCATGGACCCCACCCTTGGCGGCGTTGTAGATCGCGTGCCGGTACAGACCGTTGCGTACGGATTCGGCACCGATGTGCACGATCCGTCCGTAACCGGCGTCCACCATGTGAGGCAGCGCTTCGAGTGTGGTGTAGACGGTCGTCCACAGGTTGCGGTCGATAGTGGCCCGCAAGGTTTCCTCGGTGTGGTCGAAGGTGGGAAGGATGACGCCACCGCCCGCGCAATTCACCAGCACGTCTACAGCGCCGCGTTCGGTGACAGTCCGTCGGACGAGTTCGGCGGCGTCCTCACGTTGTGAGAGATCTCCGACGATGGTGGTCACCGACGCCGCGTTGCCGGGGCGAAGGTGCTCGGCCACCGCCTCCACCGCGTCGGCACTGATGTCTCCGAGGACGAGGTCCGCCCCCTCGTCTGCGAGTCGCACGGCGATGGCGCGGCCGATGCCGCTGCCGCCCCCGGTGACAACCGCAGTCCGGCCCTTGAATCTGTTCATGTGGGGTACTGCCTTCCGCTGGAATAAGTTGGACACGAGAGTGTTCAGTCTTCGTTCGGTGCTACGTACACCCGACCGTCGGTGACCACGGTCCGGTACTTCGTCAACGCCAGCACCGCGGGAAAACACAGGGGTGCTCCGGTACGGACATCGAAGCGGGCCATGTGAAGCGTGCAGAGTACCTCGTGCCCCTCGAGTTCGCCTTCCTCGCCGAGCGACCACTTCTCGTGGCTGCACGAGTCGGATGTCGCGAAGAACTCGCCGTCGACGCGATAGACGGCGATCCCACCCTCGGCGTCCAAGCGTAGGGTTTCGCCGTCGGCCAGATCCTCCTCGTTGCACGCGAAGATCAGTGCTTTGGTTGATATTTCCGGTGCCATGATCGGCCCTCTCGTGATGCGCGGATACGGTGCGCGGTGACGGTTCAGATGATGAAACTGATCTTGCCTTGGGGATCGAGCATGTCGTGAGCGAGAACGGCCCGCTTCCTGCGGATCAGGAAGGAGGAACCTCGAGGTGCCAGGTCGTAGTCGTAGCGGCCGACGTACGTGTCGAACTTGCCGGCTTTCGCGCGGTTGATGATGAAATTGGCTGTGACGGAAATCGACTCGTTGCTCTGCGTCAGGATTCGCACGTTCCCGATGATCCGACTGGTCTGTGAATGGGGAAATTCGGCATGCGCCTCCGGCTTCTTGAGGCGAATCACCCTCTGCTCGAGCATGGTGCGGCCGTCGTGGATGAGTGACCACGTGAGACCGGGGTCCGCGTCCGGCCGGTCCGTGGCGGGCACCTCGTACGTGCAGTCGAGTGTGAACAGGTCGAGCCACTCCTCGAGCCGCCATTGGTCGATCAGGCCCGCTTCGTGGAAGAGGAATTCCTCGACCGCGCTACGCGTCGTGATGGTGGATGTCTCTGACACGGAAGTCATAGGGGTGTCCTTCTGAGGTGACTGGCGGATGTGCGGCTTATCGAACGAGGTCAGGCGTCGGCAGCCTGCTTGTCGAAGGGAACGAACGACGTGCCTTCGGTGGGGAGTTGCTGTCCGGTGATGCGCCGGTTCCATTCCCGCCACCAGGACCGCATCTGCAGTTCGTCGTTGGCCGCCGGCACGGGCTTGCCCATTCCCTTGGACACGTCGGACCAGCCGACCTCGCCGCGTGCACCGAACCCCTTCTGCGCCTGTTCGAGGGCCTCGACGTCGTCGGGGGTTGCGAGACCCGCCGGTCCCCAGAAGGTGAGTGCATTGTTGATGCGGTATCTGACGAACTCCTCGTCGACACCCTTGGGGATGATCTGCCAGCCGGTGACGAGTGTCTCCGATGCACTCACCGGGTAGAACGTGCGCAGCGTCAAACCGAAGCTGAGATCGATCAGGATGAGGCTGGGGAAGAACACCGAATTTCGCGCCAAGCCGAACATCGCGTTGGCATAGTTCTCACCGAAGGACTGTTCAGCCTGCGACCGCAGGTCGGCGAGGGTCCGCTTGACGCTGTCGGTGGCCAGGGGTAGTCCGTTGGCCGGATACATCAATGTTGCGTGCCCGTTGGGGAATTCGGTACCCATACCGGCGGGCGCCACACCGTTGACGGTCTCCTTGCCCAGCATCGGTGGTGTGGCACCGAGCTCCATCATCATTTCGAAGTAGGTGTGGTGAACGGACTTGGCGTGATACCCGTCGATACTGTTCTCGACGAGGAGCTTCCAGTTGGCTTTGAGCGAGTACTTGTGGGTTCCCTCCAGGATCGCGACGCCTTCGGGGGACTGATCGGCTGCCAGATCGATGAAATAGCGGGCGTCGCCGAGGTACGTCAGCAGATCAGGCGCGTCGGGATCGAAGTTCACGAAGTAGAGCCCCCGGTAGGAGTCCACCTGCGCCGGAGACTGCAAACCTTTGTACACGGCAGCCGGCTCGCTCTTGTAGTCCTCGTTGCCGGGCACATTGACCAACTCGCCCGAGTTCCGGTACGCCCAGCCGTGGTAGAAGCAGGTGAAGATCTTCGCATTGCCGGAGCTGTGCCGGCAGACGGAGGATCCGCGGTGCAGGCAGGTGTTGAGCAGAACCCGGACGTCACCGTGGCGGTCGCGGTTGAAGATCACCGGTCGGCCGCCGACGTCCCGGGTCTGGAAGTCGTTCTTGCCGGGTATTTCGGACTCGTGTCCTACGTACAGCCACGTCTTGTCGAAGATCTCTTTGCGCTCGCGCTGCAACACGTCCTCGGAAGTGAAGGCTTCACGGTTGACCCGGAAAAGGTTGTTCTCACGGTCGTCGATGATGAAGTGCTCTGCGGTCATGGGGCTGATCCGTTCTGGTGAGTGAGGGCCGCGCCGGCGGCGTGAGTCAGTGGTGGTCGGCGACGCTGGGATCGGTGGTGGTGAGGTCCCGGAAGAGCCAACTGTCGGGATCAGAGCCGGTGGCCGGGACGACCAGCACGGCGGTGGGGCCGATTGCCATCCAGTTCCGTCCGTCGTCGTCCGGTTCGGCGGGCAGGATTTCCACGGTGGTGAAGACTTCGTTGCTGAGGTCGTGGGTCCCGATGATCACGTTGACCTTGCAACCCTCGGTTTCGATGTGGAGGATCTTGTCCGGACCACCCTTGAAATGCTGGATCTGACGCATGGGTGCCTTCCTTATCGGGCCGGTGTCTGTTCGCCGACGAGGTCCGCGAGACTCCCGCCGCGACGGTGGTTCTTGCGGAACGCAGCGACTGCTCTGGGGTCGTTGACGCTGACCTGGGCGATCGGGTTGTGGTCGGCGTCGGTGTAGACGGCACGGAAGCGGCCCTCCGCGATCGCCCCCTCGCGATGGGCGAGTTCACCGAGCGAGGGCCTCCCGACTATCTGGATCCGGGAGCCGTACTGGTCCGACCACACGTACGGAAGCTGCGGTGCAGGGGGTTCGGCACCGGTCACGATCGCGGCGACCGCGTCGGCCTGTTCGCCGGCGTTGGTCCAGTGTTCGATGCGCGCCCGGACTCCCAGCAGCGGATGTCGACGCAGGGCGAGGTCTCCGATGGCGAAGATCGACGGGAATCCCTCCACCTCGAAGGCGTCGCTGCAGTGCACCCCGCCGTCGATGGGAAGCCCACTGTCCTCGAGCCACTGAGTGTTGGGTACTGCGCCGACGCCGACGACGACGAGATCCGCCGGTACTTCGCTTCCGTCGGCAAGGACGGCGCCCTCGACGTGCTCACTGCCCCGGAAACACTCCACCCGCGCTCCGGTGATGAGCTGGGCACCGCCGAATGTGTGAATCGACGCGATCTCGCGTCCGACCTCGTCGCCGAGAACCTGACTCATCGGGATCTCGAGTGCCTCGATCAGGGTGACGTCGAGGCCGCGCCCCCGCGCCGCGGACGCGAATTCGGCGCCGATGAAGCCTGCGCCAACCACGGCCACCCGCGGTCTGCCGGTGAGCGCTTCTCGCAGAGCCGTAGCGTCGTCGAGCGTTCGCAGCGTGTGAACCCCCGCCGGCACGGCGGGAACGGGGAGAGTGCGTGCGTGAGCACCGGTGGCGATCACCAACTGCTCGTACGCGAACTGCTCACCGGTGTGGGTGACTACCACCCTCCGTACCGGGTCCAGAGCGGTGGCTCGCACGCCCAGCCGGACGTCGAGGGCGAACTCCGCTGCGAGCTCGGGTGTGAGGAGCCGCGGAACATCCGTGGCGTGTCCCTCGGCCAGGAGGTCCTTGGACAGAGGGGGTTTGTCGTACGGCCAGTGCTCCTCGCTCTCCAGGAGCACGATGCGCCCGGCGAACCCGCGCTGCCGCAATGCGATTGCTGTTCTGGTGCCTGCAACCGAGGCGCCGACGATCAGGAAGGACATAGTCGAAACGTAGCCACGTATCACGCCCGGGTGGTGTGCAGTTCCGGCCGCTGGAACCGGAACTTGGTGACGAGTCGGCGAGCATGGAGCCCGGCTAGCGTCGACTGACGCGCGTCCGCGACAGGATCCGCAGAATGACGGCACCTGCGACGTTTGCGGCGACGGCTGCCGACGCCACGCCCAGCAACGTTGCAGGCGTGCCGATCGCATGGGAACTGTGCAGCCAAGCGATCGCCGTCGGTAGTCCGAACCCCAGGTAACCCAGGCAGTAGACCCGGCCGGTCATCGTCCCCAGCCGGCCGGGCGGGGCCAATCGCTCGCAGTCACGCAAGCACCCGACCAACGTCAATCCGTATCCGATGCCCAGCACGGATGCCGCGACCACGACCAGCCAGATCGACGCGGTTGCGGCGGCAACGGCGGCGGCGAGCGTGCCGGCCACGAAGAGTGTCAGTCCGATCCTGCGGGCCGGGCCCGATCGTCCCGCCGTGCGCCCGACGAGTCGCTGCGCGACGAAGCCCAGTCCCAAACTCAGTAGACACAGCAGTCCGGAGAACGCCGTGTCGAAGCCTTTCAGCTGAGGCGCCACGATGGGCGGGAGCACCGCGTAGGCGATGCCGAGGGCGCCGAAGATCCACGGTGCCGCGGGTATCACCAGGAGGTGGAATGCGCGGGGAGGTGGTATTCGATTCCTCTCCAACGGTTCTGGCCGAGCCTGCACCGTGCTGTTCGTCGGCGATCGCGTGATCAGCACGGCTCCTGTTGCGCAGAGCACCCCGTGCAGCAGAAAAGGCGCGGTGGCCGGTGTGGGAGCCCACTGGGCGAGGGCGCCCGCGGCACCTGCACCCATCGCGAAGCCGCTCGTCAGGCTCATGGCCGACGCTCGTGGAGCGCGGCCGGGTGTCGTGGTCAGCGAGTCGAGCGCCAGCCCGCCGACCACCATTCCGATCCCCAGAGCCATGCCGGTCGACATTCGCCCGGCGAACATCAGTGCGGGGTCGTGTGACCCGGCCGCGACCAGGATCGAACCCAGCGCGCTGACGGATACGGCGAGAACGAGGGGAGTCCGGGTGCCCCAGCGGGCGGCCAGCCGATGCGCGAGGAGGAGCGAGGGGATCAGGCCGATGACATACGCGAACAGCAGTGTGTTCACGGCGAGTTCGCTGAACCCGCGTTCCGCCCGGTACATGGTCAGTAGCGGAGTGAACTGATTGCCGCCCCACGCGACCACGAACATTGCCGCACAGAGTGAAAACCAGTTCCGGTCGCGATGCCCGGCTCGCAGCGATCTTGCCGGAGCAGGTGGTGATATTTCAGCCGGTACGGACTGCGGTCGGGGCATCGGACTCTTCCTGGATTCGCGGAGGCGGAAACAACCGATGGCCGACGCCGGATCGTGGATTCCGGCGTCGGCCATCGGTTGTCATCGGAGAATCAAGCAGAGACCAGGGAGCGATCGATCAGTGGCAGTTCGGGTCGGCGATCGGAGACGCCGGCGGCGTCGGCGAGATCTCCGGAAACCTTCCCGTCGCGGAAGAATTCGAGGAAGACCGGGTTGAACAGGTCCGGTCGGTCGGTCTGGCCCTGGTGGCCACACTCGTCGGGATAGAAGAACTGAACGTTGGGCAGGTGGTCTTCCTGGACGTACCCCCACTCGACCGGTGTCAGGATGTCCTGGCGGCCGTAGAGGTAGAGCCCCGGAGTGCTCAACCGGTCGAGGCGCCCCTTGGTGACCAGACGGGCGGCGCGATTCTCGTCCGTCCAGTCCGTGATCCGCCGGTACTGCAGGAGAGTGGGCCAGAACTTCGCGTGCGCGTCCATCCGGTCTCTCGCGGAGAGGTAACGCATGTCGATCAGATCTTCACTGATGGCCTCACCGCGATGGATGATCGCCGCCATCATCGTGCGCATTCCCTCGCGTGTGCCGTCGTAGGCGGTGAGGCGGAACTCGCCCGCCGGCGGGGTCAAGTGCTCCGGGACCACGTCGCCGACATCTCCCGCGATCAGAATGAAGCTCGTGACCTTGTCCGGGTGTGCAACCGTGTAGTTGACCGTGTTCATGCAGCCCATGGAGTTACCTGCGAGGTGGAATTCGTCGAGGCACAGAGCGGTGGCGAACTGGTCGATGAAGTCGACGAAGGACTCCATGCCGTCCGGCCAATACTCCTCACGAGTATCGGACAGGCCGAATCCGGGCATGTCGGGGCAATAGACGCGGAAACCGTTCTCGCCGAGGTATGGGGCCATGAATCGCCATCCCGCGAGGCCGGATGAGCCGGGCAGTCCGCCGTGGAGCAGGATGACGGCGGGGCCCGACGTGCCGGCGGTCATATAGTGGGCGCGGGCGCCGTTGGCCAGTCGGACCCAACGGCTGGCCAAGCCGGGAACGTCGACGAGATTTTCAGCAGTGAGTGCCATGATGATCTTCCTTTATCGGTGAGAAGTGGTCGGTGACGAGTGCGCCGGATGCCAGTCCGAGAAATTCGAGCGCATTCTCGCGGAGGATTCTCGGCACGGTGCCGGGCGGCAAATGCTCTGCCGCAGAGTTCAAGTCCGCCAGTCCATCTCCAGGTTGGCCCGGGATGAAGGGGTGGTCGCTGCCGAGCAGGATCTGGTTCGGGCCGAAGCGGTGTACCAACGCAGGCAGGAGCCCCGGGTCGAAGACCAATGTGTCTGCGTAGAGGCGTGATACGAGGCGATCCAGATCGTCTGGGACGTGTGTGGCGGCCAAGTGGGCGCCGAGGCGAAGTCTCGGGTATGCCCAGGGGAAGGTGCCGCACCCGTGGACCATGGCTATGCGTAGTCGTCGATGACGGTCCAGCACCCCGCCGAAGACAAGCGCGGTAGCCGCCAACGCGGTATCCGAGGGCATCCCCAGTCCGAAGTCGTAAGTGAACCCCGAACGGCGTACCGCGCCACCGCCGCCGTCAACGGGATGGACCATTACGGCGAGTCCGAGACCGTCGACCGCATCGAAGAAGTACTCGAGTGCCGGGTCGTCCAATTCCATCCCGTTGATCCGGGTGCCGATCTCGATCGCACGCAGTCCCAGAACTGCGGACAGGTAGTGAAGTTCGGATAGGCAGTCCCGAGGAGACAAGAGGGGAACTGTTCCGATTCCGATCAGCCTGCCATCGCTGTCTTCCACTGCGCGGGCGATGGACTCGTTGATCCACCGGCAGTACGCGGCGAAGGGTGCCGGCGCGGCGCCGTACTCCAGGGTGACCGGAACAGGGGAAATCGCCTGAACCCCGACGCCCGCGCGATCCATGTCCTCCAGGCGCGCCGGCACATCCCAGAGGGCGCGCCGGACGGCGCGGAAGTCTTCGGATCCGCGGACGAGCCGTCCCTCCGCGGGAGAATCGAGCACCATTCGGGGTGCTTCTGGAAAACCTGCGATGACGTCGGCAGGAGGTGCGTCCTGGGGGAAGTAGTGCGCATGCACATCGATGGTGCCGGGTGGAACCACAAGGGTCTCCTTTCGCGCGCATCCGTGGCTTGTTCCGTCCGGCCTGCCCGCGTCGTCGGGCAAGCCGGACGGAGGGAACGTTAGGGGCTCGGTGCGGCTGCGGCCGCTGTTGTTCCGGGGGCTGGAACCGATCGGCGGGCACGTACCCTGAATATCACCGCGCTGTGACCGCCGTTACAGTAGTTTTCCGCGGGGTCGGCGGAGCGAAGATTGCGGAGGCCCGGATGATGCAGATGGAACAAGACAAGCAGGACGACTGCGGTGCGGGGAGTTCCCCGCCCTCGATACTGGCGAAGGCATTCTCGATCATCGATGCGTTCAACGAGCGCGATCGGGTTCTGACGCTGACGCAGATCAGCAGGAAGACAGGCCTGCCCAAGTCGACGGTGCACAGATTGCTGCAGCGGTTGGGCGAGCTGGCGGTGATAGAGGAACACGGTGCCGGGTACCGGCTCGGTATCCGGCTGTTGCGGCTGGTTTCTTCCATGCCGGTGGACGGAATGCGCGAGGTTGCGCTGCCGCACTTGGCGCAGTTGCAGGCCTGGTCGAAGGAATCCGTGCACTTCGGCGTCCTCAGGGGCAACGAAGTCGTCGTGCTGCAGGCGCTGTTCGCGGTGAACCACGCGCGACCGATAGGGGAGGTCGGCACCCGGATCCCTGCGCACCTGTCCGCGATGGGCCGGGCGATGATGGCGCATCTGCGGGAAGAGGAACTCACCGAACTGCTGGCCGGACCTCTGGTGGGACTGACGCCGAAGTCGATCACGGATCCGGTCCGAATTCGCCACGAGTTGAAGCACGTTCGAGTGTCGGGAGTTGCCGTGCAGAAGGATGGCGTGGTTCTGGGCTTGGGCAACATCGCCGCTCCCGTGCTGATCAAGGGCCGGCCGATGGGTGCCGTCGCCGTTCAGTTCGACTCGGCGAGGGAGGTCTCGGAGTCGGTGATCAACGCCGTCAAACTGACTGCTCACCGCATCTGCCGTGACACCACCCAGATGCTCGCCCAGGGTAGGGCCGATCTCTTTCCGTTCGACGACTGACGCCGCGTTCCGGGCACTGGAACTTGCTGTGCGTGTGGCGCGCGCACGTCACACGATGGGGAGCGATACCCCCGGCGCGTGTGACGGCGCCGAGGCGCCACCTCAGAAAGGACGGCCAATGGGAGACTTCCTCGCTCTCGGCATGACCCACTACCCGCTGTTGGCGGGAACCGACGAGCACATGGCAGGTCTGCTGCGATGGACTCTTACCGACCCGGACATCCCCGTCGAGGAGAAGGACCCGGCCCACTGGCCGGACCGTATGCGTCGCGAGTGGTCCGACGACGGTGGAACCGCTGCCGCAGCGGCGCATCGTGCGGAGTTGGTGGCGAATCTGGCTCGGGTGCGTGACGCGCTCGACGAGTTCGCGCCCGACGTCCTCGTGGTGTGGGGCGACGACCAGTACGAGAATTTTCGCGAGGAGGTGGTGCCGCCGTTCTGCGTGCTCGCCTACGGAGACCTCGAGGTGCCCGCCTTCGAGGTGATGAACGAGCGAGGCAGTCCGAACTTCTGGGGGAAGCCGGACGATTTCGAGATCGTGATGCACGGTGACGCGTCGGAGGCCAGGAAACTCGCCGACGGCCTGATCGAGCGCGGATTCGACATGGCCTACTCGTACAAGAAGCGCACCGCCGCACATTTTCCGCACGCGATCCTCAACACGCAATTGTTCCTCGACTACGCCAACGCCGGCGCCGAAATGTCGTATCCCTTCATCCCGATGACGGTCAATTGCTATGGGCAGCACGCTATCGCGCGTAAAGGTGGACTGGCTAGATTCGCCGACATCGAATCGGAGGTTCTCGACCCCTCGGGTCCGACGCCGGCACGGTGCTTCCAAGTCGGCCGGGCGGTCGCGCAACATTTCCGCGACCGCGATCTCAGGGTGGCGTTCGTCGCCTCCTCGAGTTGGTCGCACGCCTTCCTGGCCGACAAGCTGTGGCACATGCGTCCCGATACCGAAGCCGACCTGCGTATATACAAGGCGCTGCGCGAGGACGACTTCGCGCTGATGCGCAACTACACCAGCACAGAAGTCGTCGACGCCGGCCAGCACGAAATTCTCAACTGGTTCTGCATGCTCGGTGCGGTCGAGGAGCTCGGCCTGCGCCGTGACTGGTCGGACCTCGTGGTGACCGACGTCTTCAACTCCAACAAGGCATTTGCCGTGTACTCGGGGTAGATCAGCGTACACGCGATCAGCTGATCGGTCATACCATTGGACGATAGCCGGGTGATCGGGCTACACTTCAGAGTGATGCCAGTCACAACAAACATATCGAGTGGTGCGCCGATGCGGCCGGAGGTGTGACGAGAAGGTGAGCCGGACGAAGACGTCAAAGGATCCTGATCGAGCGGATCTCGTGCACCAAGCAGCGGACTGTATCGGTATGGCCAGGAAGCTATTGGTCGACCACCAGCACAACCCCGACGTCGACTCTCCCACGTTGTCGGTGTCTCTTACAGCGGCACGAGGTCGCCTCGTCGAAGCGCTGACCGAGGGGCGGCTCGCCGAGACCGATATCGGAGACGCTTGCCGGGTTCTCGTCGACATCGAACGTGTTCAGGAGCAGCTGGCGAGAACCGAGGCGATTCGCCGGATCGCGGAGCTGGGCGAGGTGCACGACGCTGCGGTGACGCTTCGGGGACTTTCCCCGCGACAGATCATCGAGGCCGCACCGGAGGTGGTGTGTACACAATTACCCTTCGCGCGCTCGATGGTCTCAGCTGTGTCCGGCTCTCTGTGGCAGCCTCGCCGTCTCTATCTGCGGCCCGAGCTCGACGGCTCGCCTCTCGATTTCTCCGACTACGTCGACTCTGCGGTGTTGTCCCTGGCCGAAGCGCCTCTGGAAACCGAGCTGGTCCGACGCCGGGTTCCCGCGCTGGTCGCCGCCCCGGCCGACGACGACCGCACACACAAGGAGATCGTCAGCCGATCCCGGTCGTCGGCATACGTCGCGGCGCCGGTCATGTCCGCAGGCAAGGTCATCGGACTGCTCCACGCCGACCGGCCAGGGTCGGAGCATGTTCTCGATCCCGACGACCGGGATCGGCTGGACACCTTTGCGACCATTCTGGCTATCGTGTATGAGCAAGCGGTGCTGAAGCATCGAATTCAACTGCAGCGGGCCCGGGTGGAGGAGTCGTTCGACGCAACCCAGACGATGCTGGACCGGATCTCGAAGGCGGATGCGATTCTCTCGCATCAGGCCGCCGCGCCGGTCGAGAATTCCACCGATGATCCCGGGGAGCACCGGGTGCTCGAGATCAACAGCGTGCTGACCGTCCGGGAGCGCGAGATCCTGTCCCACCTGGCAACCGGGGCCACCAACAATCAGATTGCACAGGCACTGGTCATCTCCGAGGGCACCGTGAAGTCGCATGTGAAATCCGTGCTCAAGAAACTGCACGCACCGACTCGTGCCGCGGCGACGGCCCTCTACTCGAGTCAGGCCCGACGAGCGCGATGACAGGGAAGACGGAGGGGCGAGCGACCGTCAGGTCGACGACCGACCGCGAGTTGTCACACGCGGTCATCGTTCTCCTCGATCGGCTGCGCGACGAGTACGGCGTCGGCCCCCGCTCCCACGAGATCCGCATTGTCTCGCTCGGTACTCAGATGGCGCTCCTCGACGAGGCCACCGAATCGGCACTTGCGACATTCCCAGAGCTCGGCCCCGAGCAGCAGCGAGCGCTCGGTCGCCTCATCGTCGACCTCCAGGACGCGCGCAGCCGGATTCGCACAGTGCGCGAGGGCCCGGGTCACGTGGTGCAACCCGCCGAGTTCGCCAGCGCGATCCGGCGGCTGCGGGGCTCGGAGTCCGTTGCCGGTCTTCGCAAACGAATCTGCTTAGAGGCTGCGAACGCAGCGCGACTCGACCGAATACTCCTGTCCGAGGTGCACAACGGCTCGTGGACGGCGCTCGAGCTCCACAGCTCGACGAGGTCGGACGAGGTCCTGAGTTCCTTGCAGGCGTTACCCCTCGGCTTCGAATCAGCCGAGAGCCAGGCGTGTAAGACCAGATCCGCGGTACTCGCCGGGCCGAACGCCGACGTTCGGCCGAGTGCCGAGGTCGCGCAGATGCTCGCCGCCGACTCCTATGTGGTTGCCCCCATTACCGTGTCGACCGGTGTCATCGGTCTCGTGCACGGCAGTCGACCTTCCGGGGACCCGGTGAACGTTGTGGTCCGGGACATGCTCGGGGCGTATGCCCGCGGTTTCGGGACGTTGTTCGAACGGGCGATGCTGGCCGACCGCCTCAGCGAACAGAAGAATGTGATCGTCCAACGCCTGCAACAGGAAGCCCGCGAAGCCGAGCTTCTCGAACACGCGGATGTCAGTTTTCTCGACGAGACCTCGGCCGAGCAGGTCTCGGCGTTGCCCGGTACGCCCCACGACGATCTGAATCCCGCTGCGCTGGAATCGCTGACGACGCGTGAGCGGGAGGTGTTCACGTTGCTGGTCCGGGGCGCATCGAACGCCGAGATCGCGAACGAGCTCGTGATCAGCATCTTCACGGTGAAGACGCACGTCAAGAAGATACTTCGCAAGCTGGGCGCGATGAACCGGTCCGAGGCGATCTACCGCTACCTGGCGATGACCGGCCAACGGTGAACAGGTGCCGAAAGTCTGGCGCGCGCAGGCGGACCGTCTCGGCGGGTGACAGACTCACCGCGTACACGAATACCGCCCCCTTCGCCTCGGCGAAGGGGGCGGCCCTGTGTCCAGGTCGGGATCTAGGCGCCGGCAACCGCTTCGGCCGCTTGCTTTCGGAGAAGAAACTTCTGGATCTTCCCAGTCGCGGTGGTGGGGAGTTGATCGACGACTACTAGCTTCTCGGGAATCTTCTGCACCATGGCCTTGCGCTCGATGCGCAGGAAGTCGGCAATTTCGTCGAGAGTTGGTGCGGGACCGTTGGCAACGACGAAGGCGCATACCTTCTCGCCTAGACGCGCGTCGGGCATCGACACCGCTGCTGCCGCGGTGATGCGCGGGTGCGCCAGGAGGTGCTCCTCCACCTCCCGCGCCGAGATGTTCATGCCGCCGCGGATGATGAGGTCCTTGATTCGTCCCGTGACTCGCAGATAGCCGTCTTCGTCGACGCGGCCGAGATCACCCGAGGAGAGGAACCCACGTGCGTCGACCGACGCGGCCGTGCGTTCGGGGTCGCGCCAGTACCCGAGGAAGATGCCCGGTCCTCCGTAGAAGATCTGGCCCTCCTCGCCGGCCGGTACGGTGGTGCCTTCCTCGTTGCGGATCTCGAGACCGACACCATCGAAAGCACGCCCGTCTGAGGAGAGCACTTTCTCAGGGGGGTCGTCGACACGCACTGCCGTCACCAGTAGTCCTTCGCTACTGCCGTATACCGGCAAGAGTGTGCAGTCAGGTAGTGCCGTCTTCCATTTCCGAAGAAGAGTTTCGGGTATCGGTGCGCCGGCGCTGACCCAAAGTCGCATCGCGCTGACGTCGTGCTCGGCACCGGACTCGATGGCCCCGAGTGCCATCTGGAGGAATGGTGTCGCGGCCATGCTCACTGTGGTCTTGAATTCCGCGATACGCCGGAGTCCCTCGTTGGGCTCCCACACGTCGAGAAGGTGGATCCCGCTTCCGAGGATCAACGGAGTCGCCACACCTACGGCCAGTCCTGTCGCGTGGGTGACGGGGGAGGGCATGAACATCACGTCGTCGGGGTTCAGCCCCATCACCTGCCCGCCGAGCCCGTGGACTGTGAAAGACAGTGTGTTGAAGGTATGTTGACAGCCTTTCGGCCGCGACTCGGTTCCCGAGGTGTAGATGATGGCGTGGGCGGCATCCGCGGGCGGTGGTGGTCCGAGTTCGTCGTCGCCAGGTACATGGTCGCCGGCAATCAGCTCATCGAAGACGATCTCGCCGGCGCCTGCCGTCCCGCGCACGACGACGACGTGTTCGAGTCCGGGTACATCCTTACGCACCTCGGCGAGCATGTCCGTGTATCGGAACTTGCGGAATTCCTCTGTGACGAAGGAGATCTTGGCTCCGGAGTGCGCCAGTACGTAGCGCACCTCGTCGTGCCGGTACACCGGCATGGTCGGCACGAGAACGGCTCCGATCCGGGCGAGTGCCACGTAGATGACGACGAACTCGTTCCAGTTGGGCAACTGGACCTGAACGCGGTCACCCCGTTCGACGCCGAGCGTCTTCAGGGAGGCCGCGAGACGGTACGCCTGCGCTCGAAGTTCACCGCGCGTGAGAGTTCCGTAGCCATCGGTGACGGCGACGAAGTCCGGATCGGTCTCCGCCCACCGGTCCACGTACTGGGTCAGGCTCTCGTCGCGCCAGTACCCGTTCGATCGGAACGCCTCGACGGTACTTGCACTGTAGCGATCCTCGGGGCGAATCGCTCCCGCGTGTTCCATGACATCCATGTGCGGATCCTTGCTTTCAGGTGCCTCTCCTCATCGGGAGACAGGCCGAAGTGTTTGGTCAAACCATAATGCCGACCGGGAGGGGAGGAAAGGTACGAAACGGACTTCTTTTCATCCTCTGGGGTGAGGCAAATATCCCGTTGAGATGAGTGTGCGGAAGGTGCGGGCCCGCAGTGTGCCGCGCCCGCACCCGCGCGTCACAAGTAGATCGACTTCGGCACGAGATAGGCGGACAGGGCTTCTGGACCCAATTCGCGCCCGAGACCACTGGCTTTGACACCACCGAAGGGTGCCGTCGGATCGGGAAGGTAGCCGTTGATACCGATCGTTCCGGTCTGGATACGCCGGGCCACGGCGACACCGTGATCGTGATCAGCGGTGAAGACGGTGCCACCGAGACCGAAGTCGCTGTCGTTCGCGATGCGGACGGCGTCCTCGTCGTCGCGGTACGAAATGATCGACAGCACCGGGCCGAAGATCTCTTCCTGGGCGATGCTGTAGTTGTTGTCGACGTCCGCAAAGATCGTCGGTTCCACGAACCATCCCTTGTGGAGGTCGGTGGGGCGCCCACCACCGACCGTGATGCGGGCGCCGTCGCCCTTGCCCTTCGCGATGTAGGACTCCACCCGCTCGCGCTGCCGGGCGCTAGCCATCGGCCCGATCATCGTGGCGGGGTCGAGGGAACTTCCTACGGTCAGCGACCCGGCGAGGGCGCTGAATGTGTCGACCACTTCCTGGTAACGCGATTGCGGTGCCAGAATGCGGGTGCCGAGGTAGCAGACTTGCCCATTGTTCAACATGGTTGCACCGAACAGCTGTTCCCCGACGGTGGCGAGATCCAGATTCGCGTCGTCGAGGATGATCGCCGCCGACTTTCCACCGAGTTCCAACGTGACCGGCCGCAGCAGTCGGCCGCAGGCCTCGGCGATGTTGCGGCCGGCAGTCGACGACCCGGTGAACGCCACCTTGTCGATGCCGGGATGCGAGACCAGGTACGCGCCCAGTTCGCGACCACCGGGCACGATGTTGATCACGCCCGCCGGCAGGGCGGCTTCTTCGACCGCTTCCGCGAGAACGTAGCTGTCGAGGACCGTCTCGGGGGACGGCTTGATGACGATCGTGCACCCGGCAGCGAGGGCGGGAGCATATTTGAACGCGGCGAGCGCCTGCGGGAAATTCCACGGGACGATCGCGCCGACGACCCCGATCGGGGTCTTGGTCACGAGAGTCGATCCGCCGAGCAGACCCGGCCGCGTCTCCTCGAAGCTGTCGTTTGCGATCAGTCCGGCGTAGTAGCGGAGGAGGATCTGCGGGAAGACCGCCTCCAACTTCTCGGCGACGGCGACGGGCATGCCGTTCTGGGAGCTCACCGCCTGGACCATTTCGGCTGCGCGCTTGTCCAGCGCATCGGCCAGGCGCCCCAGCGCCTGTGCTCGCCGCGCCGGCTCCCACTGCGACCACCCGGCCGGGTCGTCGAATGCGCGGCGTGCGGCGCCGACGGCGGCATCCATGTCGGCTTCAACGCCGTCGGGGGCGTGGCCGACGACCTGTTCGTCGTTGGGTGAGACCACCGTGATCACGCCACTCGAGGTGGGCGCATGCCATTCGCCTCCGATGAAGAAGGCATTGTTGTTCGTGGTCATGACTGGTTCCTCTCGTCTATCTGGGTTGCGGTGCTTTGTTGCCGAGTCGTGAATTCGGACGGTGGCTTACACGGATTCGAGCGGCTCCTCGTAGAGCGGGAATTCCTCGGTGTCGTCGTAGGAGCCGAGGCTCTCCTCGAAACTTTCGTGGATCGCGATCTGGGCGTTCTCGGGGAGGGTGTGCATGATGTGCCGGACGCGTTCCTGGCGGCGGGCGACGGCTTGCCGGAACGGCATGCCGGGTGTGGCTTTCATCTGCGGGACGATGCCTTCGACATCGTCGACGCCGCCGGCGTGGTGGCCGGCGTCGACCATCGCCTGTTCGGCGGCCATGGTGGCTTCGTCTTTTTCCTCGGACATTCCGATCGGGCCGATCATGGTGCCGTTGAGGAATTGTTTGACGACCGGCTGGTCGCTGGTGAGCAGCACTTCGCGGGGTCCGAACATCACCAGTTCCCGGCGGAAGAGCATGCCGATGTTGTCGGGCACCGTGCGTGCGAGGTTGATGTTGTGCGAGACGATCAGGATCGTTGCGTCGATTTCGGCGTTGATGTCGATCAGCGTCTGGGAAATGTAGGTGGTGCGGACCGGGTCCAGACCGGAGTCGGGCTCGTCGACGAGGATGATCTGCGGGTCGAGGACTAGGGCGCGTGCCAGGCCAGCGCGTTTGCGCATACCGCCGGAGATTTCGCCGGGCAGTTTGTCCTCGGCCCCGAGGAGGCCGACGAGTTCCATCTTCTCCATGACGATCTTGCGGACGTCGGATTCGGACTTTTTGGTGTGTTCGCGCAACGGGAACGCGACGTTGTCGTAGAGATTCATCGATCCGAACAACGCACCGTCCTGAAACAGCACCCCGAACAGTTTGCGGATCTCGTAGAGTTCCTTGCTCGAGCACTCGAGAATGTTGGTGCCGTCGATCACGATCGAGCCCTGCTCCGGGCGGAGCAGACCGATCAGCGATTTCAGGAACACCGATTTGCCCGTTCCGGACGGGCCGAGCAATGCGCTGACCTCGCCGGTGGGCAGGGTCAACGTGACGTCCTGCCAGATCCTCTGTGAGCCGAACGACTTGGTCAGTCCCTCGACGGATACCTCGACACCCACGACTACCTCCTAGGTTTGCGAAAACATCGACTGATCCCTTTGTTTCGGGATGCCGTCAGACCGGGGACATTTCCGTCATGACCCACGTACCCTCCTGCTCGGTCATGCCGACCCGGACTCGACTTCCGTCCAACTTCGGTGCAGCGCTGTCGGTGCTGGTGGTCGATTGATTGACGAAGAACAGCAGCGTCACCGCGCTTTCCGATGCGGACACGACGGACGATTCGACGACGGTCGCCGAGGTGACGACCTGGCGTTGTTTCGCCGACGGAATGATGACCTCCTTGCCGACGCTGTCGAACTGGTCGCGGAGGTCGCCGCCGAGACTGGGAAGTACGTCGGTGAAATGGGTGTCGATGGTGTTGAAGTCGTACGACAACACGTCGCCGAGCAGTTGGGTGGCGCGGTCGCGCGCCTGTGTCTGCGCGGCGTCGACCTGGCGGTGGTCGTGCACCTGGAGGGTGATGGCGGCGGCCACCGCGACGAGGCCACCGGCGACGAGCACGGCGAGATAGCGAGTGGCCCGCCGACGTGCGAGGGACCAGGTTGCGACTGCCTGGGGTATTTGGGCGAGTGTGTTTCTCATGCCACGAACTCCACATCTGAGACGAGCCAGCGGCCGTCCACCGAATCGAGGGAGACCTTCATGCGGTACACCCGGATCTCCCCGTCGGGTGCCTCGGTGTTTTTCACCGTGGATGTCACGGCGGCGAGGACGACGGCGTGGTCGTCGTCCGCCTTGACGAGGCCGGCTTCCTTCACTTCGCCGGTCGACTCCACCTGGCCCTGGTTGAGCACGTCACCGAAACTTCCCGATGCGCTGGTGAACTGGTCTCGGAACGGCCCGGTGGTGCCGTCGGCGACGCGCTGGATGTCTTCGTCCACGCTCTGATGCCGCAGCGTGACCAGATTGACCACCACCTGGCGGGCCGTCTCGAGGACCTGTTGGTCTCGTGACTGTGCGGTCTGTTCGGCGCGCAGGTTCGTCCACGAGATCCCGCCGACGACCAGGGCGGCGACGGCGACGAGTACGACTGCCGCCGTCGTCACGATCAACCCTCGGGCACTCTTACGCACCTCGGAGTCGGCTATCGCGGCCGCGGCATCGTTCCCGGCGTGATCGAGGTCTGGTTCGACCTCTACCGGAGCAGTAGTGCCTGCCATGTCAATTCCTCCTCTAACTTTGGTGCAGAAACGCTGGCGATCGAGTACAGATCGCCGTTCGGTGCCCGGAAGTTCCCGGTGATCGGGTCGTACGGGACGCTGGTGTCGCCGTTGCCGCCGGTGAAGTCCTGCGGGTTCGACCATGAGGCCGGTGCGACGGTCAGGGGTTCGGGACCGCCGGGAGCGGGTTGGCTCGCGATCGGGCCCGCGTTCGGTGCGCCGGTGTCCGTCGCCGGCGGCGAATACGGTTGTCCGGGCCGGGCCAGCATTCCCGGCCAGGTGGACGGCAGACCGCCCGGGCAGTTCTCGATCTCGGCTGTTCGCACGGTGGGATCGGTCGCACAGGGGATGTTGCGTGCCCCTCGGGCGACCCGGGGGTCGGCCTGCGGGAGTTTGCAGTAGGAATTTTCCGGTGCCGGGACCGCGCTGAGATCGCTGGGGTCGCGGCGCTGCGTTTCCTGGTACCCCTCGGTGCAGGGGAGCGGGTTCGCGGAGTTGCCGAGTTTGACGTCGAGGGCGCCCTGACCGTACACCCGGTCGTCGGTCTGGACTCCTCGGTGCATGTAGTTGATCGACGCCGACACAGCCGGGTAGATCACCAGGATCTGCTGGATCCCAGGGATGTTGACGCGAGCGACCTCACCGACTGTCTGGAGGTTCGCCAGCAGCAGCGGAACGGTGGGGCGGACGTCGTCGAGAGTGCCACTGACCGTGTCGAAGAACTGTGACCCATTGTCGAGGACGCCACGGACCTGTGCGTCGCTCATCACCAACTGCTCGGAGAACGAGGACAGATCGTGGGAGAAGCTCGCGATGTCGGCGCGGGAGTCGACACCGGCACCGAGGACCGGTTCGGCGTCGTCGAGCAGGGTTCGGGTGGTCCCGATCTTCGCCTGCGCGAGTTCGATGAGTGGACGGGAGGAGTCGATGAGCCGCGACAGCGCCGGTCCCGCCCCGTTGAAGGCAGTGTAGGCCTCGTCGACGGTGACGCGGAGGTCGTCCTTGGGCAGCTCGGACAGGAGAACGTTCACCTTGTCGACGACCTCGGAGGCGGGCACCGGGATTTCGGTGTTCGCCTCGGTGATCACGTCACCGTCCGCGAGGAAGGGGCCTTCGGACGACGCCGGAACCATGTCCAGATATTGCTCGCCGATGGCCGAGACGCTGCGGACGAACGCCCGGCTGTCGGCTGGAATCGCGAAGTCCGAATCGAGCTGTAATTCTGCGGACGCTCGATCGGGGCCGACGTCGATCGATTTCACGACGCCGACGTCGACGCCGCGATAGGTCACCAGGGAGTTCACATAGAGGCCACCCGCGCGGTCGAATTCCGCCGTGACCGTGTACATCCCGATCCCGGTGACCCGCTCGAGCCCGAGGTAGTTGACCGCGGCGTTGCCGACGGCGAGAACAGCCACCACTGTGAAGACGATGAGCTGGAAGCGGACGAGTTTTGATCTCATCAGCGCGGTGCTCCGTTCTGCGGTGCGGACGTCGCTGGTCCGCCGGATGTTGTTGCGCCTGTGGGTGCCAACAGAGGATTCACCGCTTGGCGGGCCGGGTTCAGTCCTGCCAACTCGTCGAGCGGGATACTGCCGAGAACCTTGCCGCCGACCGTCTCGGCGCTGACGTCGAGGGTGAGGAAGAGATTCATGTAGTCACCCCGGACGGCGCGCTGGGTGGTCGTGACCGGGAACGGTATGGTTCCGGCGATCTTCAGCGCCTCCGGCAGGTGATCACCGGCCGCAGCGAGCTGCGAAAGCACCGGCTGCAATGACCGCAGATTCGCATCGAGATCCTCGCGGCTGCTCTCGAGCACCTGGGTGGCGACCTCGCCGAACCGGCCCACGTCGTTCAGCATGGTCGTGAGTTGCTTCTGCTGCTCGTCCAGGATCTGCAGCGCCGGCTGGATCGAGGTGATGCCTCGGTCGATCGTCTGATTCTGGCTGGCGAGTTCCGCGCCGAGGCGGTCGAGCCCGTCGATCGCGCGGACGATGTCGTCGCGCTGTTGATCGACTCCGCCGACGAACTCTTCGAGGTTGCCGAAGAGGCTGCGCAACGATTCCTCGCGGCCACCCAGAACGCGATTGAGTTCGGAGGTCACGGTGCGGATCTGTTGCAAACCACTACCGTTGAGCACGAGGGCCAGCGCCGAGAGCACCTCCTCCGTGGACGGGTACTGACTGGTGCGGTCGAGGGGGATCACGTCCCCGTCGGCGAGTGCACCGACCGCCTCGACGCCGGGCGGCACCGTCAGCTCGAGGTACTGGGAGCCGAGCACGCTGGTTTGCGCGAGCTTGGCGCTGACGTTCGCCGGGATCTCGGCCCCGGGATCGATCTCGAGTGTCAGTTTGGCGCCCCAGTTGTCACCCGTGATGTGGCTGATGTTCCCCACAATGACGTTGTTAGCCTTCACTGGCGAGTTTCCCACCAGATTCTGGATGTCCGCCAACTCGACGGTCACCTCGTGCGCATCACCGCCGACCGCGTTGCCGGGCAGCCCGATCGAATTGATCCCGTCGAATCGGCACCCGGCCGCCGCGGCCACGACGCCGACGAGCATGGTCGCCGTGAGCGCCGACCTTCGAATAGAGTTCGTCATCGTGGTCCCTCCGGAAGGATGAGGTTCTGGAGACTCTGGGTGATGGAGGCGACGGGATCGCTCGGTGCAGGCGCGCCCGGCGTACCTCCCGGCGCAGCCGGGTTGACGGCGGATGCCGGTGTCGCCTGTCGCACGGCGGCGTTGGCCAGAGGTGCGGCAAAAGCGCCTGCAGCCGTGGCGCATTCATTCGCAGGCGCGTCGACCGTGGTCAAGAGTGCGCAGATGAGCGAGCGGGGGTCCGGCATCTCGGGCACGGCGAGGGCACCCGTGAGCGAGTTGGCGTCGGCGTCGTAGATGTTGTAGAAGTCCGACAGCGCCGTCGGTCCGGCGTGCAGGATCGACATCAGGGTGTCTTGCCGGTCGACGAGCAACCGGGTGATGGTTTCGAGCTGCCCGGTATTCTCGACCAGTGCCCCCCGGTTGTCTTCGACAAACTTCGTGACTTCCTGGAACGTGGTCAACATGCTGCTGAGCAGTGCGTCGAGTTCGGTCCGGTTGGCGTTGAGCAGCCCCGACACGTTCGCCAGTTCACCGCTGAACGCCCGAATCTGCTGGTCGCTGGCGGCGAGGGCGGTGGTGAACTTCTGCAGGTTCTCGACGGTGCCGAACAGATCCTCGCCGCTCGCGTTCAGTGTGGTGGCGGCGTCGGAAAGGTGGGTGAGGGAGTCGTGCAGTGCGGTACCCGTTCCGTCCAGGGTGTGGGCGGTGCTGCTCACGAAGCGATTGAGGGAACCGTCCGGGTGCTCCGGGGTGCGGCCCGCGTCCTCGCTGAGTTTGACCACCTGCTTCTTGATCTCGTCGAACTCGACCGGGACGGCGGTGCGGTCGAGGGGGATCTCGTCGCCGTCGGACAGGGTCGGTCCACCCGAGTAGGCCGGCGCCAGCTGGATGTAGCGGCCGGTCACCAGTGTCGGGGCGACGACTGCCGCCTTCGCGTCGGCGGGGACGTCGTACTCGTTGTCGTAATCGAACTCCACGCGGACCCGTTCGCCGTCCGGTTCGATCGTCGTGATGCGGCCGACCTCGACGCCGAGAATCATCACCCGGTCTCCGACATACATGCCGGTGGTGTTCCGGAAGTAGGCCGTGACGTGGTTGACGGAGTGGTTTTCGATCCAGGCGGCGGTCAGCAACCCGACGAGGGCGACCGCGATCACCACGGCGAGCAGTCTCGCAGGCAGTGCCCGTGCCATCTCACGTACCGATGCCATCAGCGCGGCCCCCCGAAACTTCCGGGAAGCTGCCCGGAGAGATTGGCCGGGACTATGTTGTGCAGCAGCACGCCGAAGAACGGTCCGCTGCCCACCGCCTCACCGACCTGCCTTGCGAACCGTTCGAGGCCGGTCAGCGATGCGTTGATGTTGTCGTAATTGCTGTTCAATGTGGCCACCAGAGTCTTCATCTGATCGAGAGTGGGTCCGAGTGTTGCCGCGTTGTCGCGGGACAGCCCGGTGAGCGCATCGGCCACCTGACGGGACTGCACGAGGACGTGATGGATGGTGTCCGCCCGATTGTTCAGCGCGGCGAAGAGCGACTGGCCTTGGCCGAACAATGCGGAGACCTGACCGTCCCGATCCGCGAGGATCTTGGACACGTCGGCCGCACCCGCGAGCAACCGACGCAGTTTCTCGTCCCGGCTCGATACCGTCTCCGACAGGCGGGACAGCCCGTCGAGAGAGGACCGCAGGTCCGGCGGAAGCTCGTCTTCGACCGAAGACACCTGCTCGAGTGCGCCGGACAGGTTCACGGTGTCGGTCTCGGACACCTTGTCGGTGACTTCTTCGAGCGCCCGGGTGATGTCGTATCCCGAGCTGGTCTGTGCCAGGGGGATGGTCGCGTCGTCGGCGAGCTCGCCGTGACGCCCCGGCGTGATCTCCACGTAACGCCGACCGAGAGCAGTTTCGACCTTGATCGCAGCCGTCGTGTCGTCACCGAGCCCGACCGCGCCGCTGTCCACGTCGAACTCCACGTCGACCTTTCCGTCGCTGATCGAAAGCTTCTTCACCTCACCGACTTTCACGCCGGCGATTTGCGTGGTGTCACCGACGGCGAGGCCACTGGCATCGGCGAATTCGGCATGGTAGGTGGTGGCCCCGTTGATGCCGGGGATGGACTTGAAGTTGAGCGCAAGGAAGAGGACCCCGATCAGGACGGCTGTTCCGATCAGTCCCATGCGGAACGCATCCCGCTCGAGGAAGGACTTCTGAGCCATTACTGGCACCTTTCTGCGGGGGCCTTGAACATCGGTGTGACGCCACCGGGACCGGGCCCGGACGCGTACTTGATCGCGAGACCACAGACGAAGAAGTTCACGAAACTGCCGTAGCCCGCGACGCGGCTGATGAGGCGGTAGTTCTCGGGCAAGGTGGAGAGCACCATGTTCAAGGTGTCGGTGTTGGCGTTGAGATTGCCCGCGAGATCACCCAATGCGACGACATCTTGCGCGATCGCCGGCCGGTTCTGGTCGAGCACACTCGAGAGACTGTCGGTGACCTGGTCGATGTTCACCAGGGAGTTGGTGATCAGATCACGGTCACCGTCGAGGCCCGCGACCAGCCGCTGAAGCTGGTCGATGAGCGTCGAAAACTGGTCACCGCGATTGTTCACGGTCCCGACGACGGTGTTGAAGTTGCTCACCACCTGACCGATCGCCTGATCCCGGTCCGCCAGCGTGTTGCTCAAGGACCCGATCTGACTCACCAGACGCCCGATGCTCGCCTCCTGGCCGTTGAGTACCTCGATCAGGGAGGCGGACAGTTGATTGGTCTGATCCGGGTCGAGCCCCTGCAGGAGAGGCCGGAACCCGTTGACCACCTGGTCGAGGTCGAGTGCCGGGGTGGTCTGCTGGAGTGGAATCGGGCCGTCTAGCGCACCGATGGCACCCGGTCCGTTCGACAACTCCACGTAACGGTCACCGATCAGGTTCTTGTACTTGATCCGTGCCGTGGTCCCCTCCGTCAGCGGGCGCTCGGTGGACAGGGAGAACGACACCACCGCGGTGCCGTCCGCGGCCAACTCCACCCCTTTCACCTTGCCCATCGGCACACCACCGACCTTGACGTCCTCGCCGTTGCCCAGGCCGGAGGCGTTCGCGAAGACGGCCTGATAGGTGTTTGTGCTACCGAAGCGCATGTTGCCCACCACCGTCGCGACACCGAATCCGGTCAACGAGGTGACCAGGACGAAGATCAGCAACTTGATTCCGGGTGCCTTCGTCATCAGCGCCCACCTCCGAACATGAACTGTGCGAACGGGTTACCGATCAAATCTTCGACACCGCGCGCGGGCTGGTATGCCTTGCTGCCGTCGTCGAAATCGGTGTGTCCCGGTGCCTGCGCGGGGTCGTAGCACCGCGGTGCGCCGTCCGCACCGTTCTTCGGTGCGTTCTCCGGGTACGTGTACGGCGGATCACCCATCAACAGGGTGCCGAGGATGTTCAACCCGGCCTGATCACTACCACCGACGGTGCGCTCGAGATATTTGTTGGTCTGGTCCATGCTCGCCAAGAAGCACGGATACATCGGCGCATTCTGCGCGAGCAGTGCCGTCGTCGGTTCCAGCACATCCAGCGACTTCTCCAACGGGTCGCCGGAGGCCTCGAAGAAACTCCGTCCGCTGTTGCCGAAGCTGCTGAAACTGAGCAGGAACGCGCTGAACTGATCCTTCTTCTCGGTCACCGTGTCACCGGTGGTGCTGACATGGTCGACGGTCCGAAGGAGGTCCGGAGCGGCGTCGGCGAGGACGTCGGAGACCTCGGCACCCTTGACCAGATCGCGCTGCAACGTGGGAAGACTGCCGTTGAACTCGGACAGGTAGGCGTCGAGCTCGACCATCATGTCGCCGAGTTGGTCGCCGCGGCCCTGCAGCGACGTGGACAACGCACTCAACGTCGCGTTGACCTTCTGCGGTTCCACGGTGCGCAGCACCGTCACCAGCGAGTCGAGGAGGTCGTTCACCTCGGTGGCCACGCCGGTTCCCCGGACCACCGAGCCCGCCGACACAGTGGTCGCCGAGGGATGCTCCGGCTGCACGAGTGTGACGAACTTGCGACCGAACAACGTGGTCGGATCGATCACGGCAGTGATGTTCTCCGGTATCGCCGACGTCCGGCGCTCGTCGATGTCCATGGTGATCTGGGCCTGGTCGTCCACCAGCTGCACCTTCGAGACCCGGCCGACGACGACGTCTCTCATCTTGATATCGGATCCGGGTTCGAGCATGAGACCCGACCGCGCCGAATACAACGTCACCGGGACGGTCGAGGCGAACGATCCGCGGTAGACGCCGACGGATACCGCCGTCGCAATCGCGAACAGCGTCACCAGACACACCCCCAAGAGCACGTACACCAGGCGGCTTCGCTCTTCGATATGGCCACCCATGTCAGCCCGCCACTTTCACGGCGCCGGCGGAGCCACCGTAGACGGCGATTCCGATCAGCAGGTCGATGACCATGATCGCGATCAAGGAGGTGCGCACGGCCCGCCCGACCGCGACGCCGACTCCCGCAGGCCCGCCCTTCGCGTTGTAACCGTGGTAGCAGTGCACACACATCACCACCACTGACATCGCGAGGACCTTCACCATCGACCACGCGACGTCGCTGGGCACGAGGAATACGTTGAAGTAGTGCTGGTACGTTCCGCTCGCCTCGCCGAGGTATTCGGTAACAAGCTGGGTGGCGACGTATCCGACGAACAACGCCACCGCATACAGCGGAATCACCGCGATGATTCCGGCCATTACCCGGGTCGTCACCAGATAGGGGAGCGACGGAATCGACATGGTCTCCATGGCATCGATCTCCTCGCTCACGCGCATCGCGCCGAGTTGCGCGGTGAAACCCGCACCGACCGTTGCCGTCAGCGCAATACCTGCGATGACCGGAATGGCCTCCCGGGTATTGAAGAACGCCGAGATGAATCCGGACAGCGCGCCGATCCCGATGCGCCCCATCGAGGTAGCACCCTGCTGGCCCACTTCGTATCCGACCGCGGTGGTGAGCAGGGAGATGACGACGAGAGTTCCCCCGATGACCGCGAGGGCGCCGGTGCCCATGCTGACCTCGGCGAGTAGCCGGAGCGTTTCCTTCCGGTACCGCCGGAAAGTGCGCGGAATCGCGGTGACGGCATGGCTGTAAAAGTGGAGCTGTCGCCCCATCTCCTCCATGTGTCCGATCGGTGCATCGACCACGCTGAGCGCGACCGTGGCAACCCTGGGTCTCGCGCCGGTGGCCCGAGTAGCTTTCGACACAGAATTCTCCCATTGACAGCCGTCTTCGCGGCTAGAGGTGGAGCGCTGTCAGTGCAGCGCGAGAGTCGTGATAACCGAGTTGGCGAGGAAAAGCAGCAGAAAGCTGAACACGACGGTCTGGTTCACTGCGTCTCCCACGCCCTTGGGTCCGCCCTTCGCGTTGAGTCCCAAATGGCACGCGACGAGTCCTGCCAGCAGGCCGAACACCGCCGCCTTCACCTCGCTGACGAGGAAGTCGGGCAGTTTGGTCAGGATCGAGATCGCCGTGACGTATTGCCCCGGCGACGCGCCCTGCATGTACACCGTCGCGATATAACCGCCCACCAGGCCGACCGCCGACACGAGGCCGTTCAGGAACATCCCGATCAAAGTGGACGCCAACACCCTCGGCACAACGAGGCGTTGAATCGGATCGATCCCCAGCACCTTCATTGCGTCGATCTCTTCACGAATCGTCCGTGAACCCAGGTCGGCGCAGATCGCGGTCGAGCCGGCACCTGCCACGACGAGAACCGTGACAACCGGGCCGATTTCCCGAATGATCGCGACGCCGGCGCCGGCGCCACTGAGGTCGACGGCACCGATCTCGGCCAACAGGATGTTGATCTGATAGACGAACATCATGCAGAAGGGAATCGCCATCAGCAGCGCCGGCATGATCGACACACCGGCGATGAACCACGCCTGCTGCACGAATTCGCGAGCGTGGAAGGGGCGCTTGAACATGCATCGGAACGTCTCCATCGACGTCGCGTAGAACGCACCGACGGCCGTCGGCGCGACCTGGACGGCCTTCCGGACAGCACTCGCTCTCGGCGGGCGAGTTTTCGGATCTACAGACATCGAACGGCCTTTCTCACTGTTTCCGGAGCATCCGACGGGAAAAACAGGGTTGGCCATCACTCGTGGACGAGGACGACCTTCACCGCCTCACCTCGATGCTGCACGGCCACAGCCTC
Organism: Rhodococcus sp. USK10; assembly: GCF_019378875.1. Classification (NCBI taxonomy): domain Bacteria; kingdom Bacillati; phylum Actinomycetota; class Actinomycetes; order Mycobacteriales; family Nocardiaceae; genus Rhodococcus; species Rhodococcus sp. USK10. Next base: position 2,933,492 of record NZ_CP076048.1, on the reverse strand, counting down.
GTTGATCTGAGAGAAGGGCATCGTCGTGATCAACTTGTCGAACGGGAACTTGCCCTGACGGTGGAGATCCAGAAGGTGAGGAATGAACGTGTCGGGATCGGAATCACCCTCGACGATCCCGCGAATCGTGTGACCGAAGAGCTGCGTCGACATCATGCCGACCGGGAGTGTGGCGGTCGGGTCGGCGGGGACCCCGATGAGGCCGAGGGAACCCCGGACGCCCAGTGACTGCAGGATCTGGTCCAGCACGGGAAGTAGCGCTGTCGTGTCGATCGCATAGTTGACGCCGTCGGGAACAATTGCCCGGATCTGCTCGGAAAGAACGCGATCCGCGGGATCGACGACGTGTGTGGCGCCCAGGGAGAGCGCGAGTTCGCGGCGCGACTCGTGCGGTTCGACGACGATGATCACACCGACCTCGCGTACCACCGCGGCAAGGACGGCTGCCAGGCCGACCGAACCTGCCCCGACGACGACCAAGGACGAACCCGGCTCGACGTCGAGAGAGTTCAACACCGCACCCGCGCCGGTCTGGATTCCACAGCCGAGCGGACCGACGAGTTCGAGAGGCGCGTCGTCCGCGACCTTCACGACATTGCGCTCGTGAGCGATGGCATGTGTCGCGAGGGAGGACTGGCCGAAGAAGTTGCCGCCGAGCGTGTCGTCGCCCGAGGTGAGTGCCGAACTGCCGTCCGGGCGCACACCACCGAAGTTGTATGCCATGAAATTGTGGCAGTAGGCAGGCTCACCCTTCTCGCAGTGGGCGCACTGGCCGCAACTGTTGAAGCTGATGGCGACCTTGTCGCCTTCAGCGACCTTGGTGACCCCGGATCCGACCTTCACGACCGTGCCGCTGCCTTCGTGGCCGACGACGCCCGGAAGGGGGAACGGCAGATGGCCCTCCTTGACGGCCAGATCGGTGTGGCAGAGACCGACGCCGGCGATCTCGACGAGGACTTCGTGTTCCGTGGGTTCGCTCAGAGACACGGTCTCGATGGCGAAGTCGCCCGCGACTTCGTGGACTACGGCGGCGGTGATCTGCACGACTGCTCCTCATTTCAGGTGTTCGCCCGAGGACGGGCATCACTTGCGTAGGTGCAATGTTAGGTAGATCACAAGCTCTGAAAACAGGGATGAGCGGCAAGTTCGCTCCAATCTCCCCCCATTTACCCCCGATGGGACTACGGCAGCCCAGGGGGCCAGTCCTCCTGTGAAACTTCTCCACACGGAGTCAAGGCTCGTGCGGCGGAGTCGACGCAGGGTCGGCAGTCTGCGCGCCGCGGGAACCCGATGCCCCCGACGAAGTACCGAAAGCACCCCCTGGTGTGACGCGTCGAGTGCACGCATGAAGAGAGACTTGAGTCACATTCCGAGATCAACTCGATCGATGTCCCATCCCAGGAGGAACCAGTGTCTGTTGATCCTTCGTCGCTCATCATGGGGGTCGCCGCCGCAATCGGCGGTATCGTCCAGGGCGCCGATATGCCCGATGCAGCAGAAGATTTCGCGATGCAGCAGATTTACGCGGTGGCGGATCAGGCGAAAGCCGTCGACGTGACAATCGACGACTACATCGAGTTGCTGCCCGAAAATTCCCGCGAGCCCGCTCGGCAGACACTCGACACGGCTGCCGAGACGGCCCAAAGCGCCGTGGCGCCGTTTCTGCCACCACCCGTAATCGCTGCCCCTGCCGCTGATCCCGGATTCGACGAGCCTCCACCGGTGGTCCCCAGCGAGCCCGAAGAGGTGTGGTCTGCGGAAGAGTCGGAAACTGCAGGTGGCACTGTGGCGGAATCTGTTTCGAACACGGAGCGTGTTGTCACCGGCAACAGCGCAGCCGGTCCGATGCCGATCAGCTCGATCGCCGTGTTCGTCCCCTGGTTCACGAAGGCGGGTGGAATCTGCGAGGGAATCACCGCGCCCGTTCTCGCAGCGCTGTATTCCGTCGAGAACGGATTTCGGTACGGTGCGGCCTCGCCGGCCTCGCCGGCGGGTGCACGTGGACCCGGACAGTTCATGCCGGCCACCTGGGCGCGATACGGCAAGGACGCCGACGGCGACGGAAAGTCGGACGTTCTCGGAGTCGCCGATTCGGTGATGGCGTCCGGGAACCTGCTGTGCGACATGTACAGCCAGATCGGTGAATGGAAGGCGGAGGGTCTCGTGTCCGGGGACACCCTTGACCTGACTCTCGCCGGATACAACGCGGGGATAGGAGCGGTACGCCAATTCGGGGGAATGCCCCGAGGGACCGACGACTACGAGAACCAGACGCGGCCGTACGTCGCGAAGATTCGTGAGTCGGAGGAGCGGTTCGCGTCGGTTCTGCAACTCCTGCGCAGTGATTCGGGGAGTGTCGGTGGTCGCATCGTACAGGCGGCGATTCGGTATCTCGGCTTGCCGTACGTGTGGGGTGGCGGCAGCGTGAAGGGCCCGTCCTCCGGAGGATTCGACTGTTCGGGTCTGACGTCCTATGCGGTGTACGACGCGACCGCCGGATTCATCCTCCCGCGCACGTCGGAGACCCAGTGGAACGTCGGCGTCGAGGTCCCGCTGGAAGACGCGAGGCCGGGCGATCTGCTGTTCGGCAACTGGGGCTCGGGAGGGCCCGGCCACGTGGCGATCTATCTGGGAAACGGTCAGATGGTGCATGCGCCGACGACAGGTGACGTCGTTCGGATCGCACCGGTCTTCGAGGGCATGAAGGCGCGGCGAGTGGTGTCGTAGAAGGCCGGACGGGACGAAGCCCCCACGCCGAGCAGCGCTCGACGGAGGGGCCTCGGTCGGTTGCTAGCCGCGCCCGACACGGGACGCCGGGTCCTCCGGTGTCTTCGCGTCCGGTCGACCGCTGGGCACGCGCGACAGGAAGCGCTCTCGTGCAACGAGATAGAACGGGAAGGCCATGGAGACGCCGATGTAGGACAAGAGCACGAAGACCACGCCCCACTTCCGGCCCAGGCCGATCCGTGCGGTGTCCGTGAGCACCCAGACGATGAAGACCGTCCAGGCGATCAGCATGTCGATGCTCAGGAAGGCGGCGGTGCCGCCCGGCTCGATACCGTCTCCGAAGAATTCGACCGGGTTGAGGATGTTTCCGCCGTCGCCGATCCAGTCGAACGCGAATGGCCAGGTCAGGAGGAGCGCCGCGATCCCGGCGACGACGTAGAAGGCGTGGCGGGCATTCATTGCGGTATTTCCGCGCATCTGCGTGGTCACGACGTCACCTGCTGTCTGCGACGCGAACGTGGATCTCGGCCTCGCTGTCGGCGACGACGAGTTGGCAGGACAGGCGAGAGTCGTCGTCCGCGGCGTCCAGATAGGCGATCAGATCCGTCTCCTCGTCCGTCGGTTCGGCGAAGAAGCGGGTGTACTGCTTCGGGAGGTGGACGTGGCACGTAGCACAGGCGCAACTGCCGCCGCATTCGGCGACGATGCCGGGGAGGTTGTTGCGGAGCGCTGCGTTCATGAGCGTTTCACCGGGTTCGACATCGACGTGCTCCGTCGACCCGTCCGGCAGGTGATAGGTAACTTTCGTCATGTACTGGGGGCACTTTCTCACTCGAAGGTGGTGCGCCGAGTGTCATCTTGTCTCGGCGCACCACCTGGTCAGGCGAACGTCAGGTGGACGGGGAGGTGCCGCAATCCGCCGACGAAGTTGGTCTGGATCATCTTGGGCTCGCCGGTCACCTCGACGCGGCGAAGCTTGGGCAGCAGTTCCTCGAGCATGACCTTCATTTCGAGCTTGGCGAGATGCTGGCCGATGCACATGTGCGGTCCGTAGCCGAACGCGATCTGCTTGTTCGGACGCCGGTCGATGTCGAAGGTGTCCGGGTTGTCGAACACGTCGGCATCGCGGTTACCGGACTGGAACAGCAGCATCAGTCGGTCGCCGGCCTTGATCGAACTCCCACGGAGTTCGTAATCGGTGAGTGCGACTCGGGTGAACTGTTTCACCGGAGACACGATCCTCAACGCTTCGTTCACCAGGTGGGGAACCAGATCGAGGTCTCCCTGCACCTGTTCGAGGATGTCGGGACGCGCGGCCAACTGCTGCAGGCAACCTGCAAGGGTGCTCGCCGTGGTGTCGTGGCCGGCGGTGGCGATGGCGACGAACCACCCGTAGGCGAACGTCTTGGGGAAGTACTCGCCGTCGGCATCCTTCGCGACCGCGATGAGGGTCGCCAGATCGTCGCGTGGTTCTGCTCGCCTGCTTTCGACGAGAACATCGAAGTAGGCGTAGAAGTCGGAGATCGCCGCTGCCCACTGCTGTGCGGCGGCATCGGGAGACAGGCTCTCGATGTCCTCGCGTGTCGCATCCGGGTCGGCGACCCCGAACAGGTCCTGTGTCAGTGCCATCATGCGCGGTTCGTCTTCGACCGGCACACCGAACAACGACATGATGACATGCAGCGGGAAGAACACCGCGAATTCCTGTACGGCGTCGAGGTCCTGGCTACCGGACACGAGCCGATCGACGGATTCCTTCGCCGTCTCGCGGATGCGGGCCTCCCACTTCTTGAGGTTGGCCGGCCGGAACCAGTCGAACGCAACATCCTTGACGGTGGAGTGCTCCGGGGGATCGAGGTAGGGCAACGCGTCCAGGATGCGCAGACTTCCGCCGGTGAGTTTCTTCGTGAACTCGTCTCCGGCCTGGTTGGCGAGAATGGGGTTGTGCGAGCCCTTGTCCTCGCCGCCGCCTGCGCTGAAGATCTGTGGCTGCCGCTCGATCTCCATCAGATCGGCGTGCTTACTGACCAGCCAGAGAGGGTCGTACCCCTCCACGCGTGCCTGCCCGAGCGGCCGGTTCTCGCGCAACCATCGGTAGGCCTCGTACAGCTTCGCGTCGTCCGTGTGTCCCTCGGCGAGAACGATCTGCCGTGCTATCTCATCGGGAATTGTGGCGGTGTCGGCGGATTCGACCGTCGTCATGATCAACCTTCTCTCTGGTGTGGGCTGAACAGCGCTGGGACGTACCGGCGCTGTCGCACGGTGTCCGTTCATGCTGTGACTCGAGTCTCATGCATGAACGGCACCCATGCGTCACCCAGACGAGGGGTTTCGCCCCCGATTCGGAGGCAGTTCTCAGGCCGCCGAGATTCCCCCGTTGACGCTGATTGCCTGCCCGGTCAGCCGGCGGGCGGCGGGGGACGCGAGGAAGACGGCGAGGGCAGCGAGGTCCTCGGATTCGGGTACGCCGAGGTGGGCCTGCTGTGCCGCCTTGGCGAACAGTTTGGCACTGAACCCGTCGGAGGTGATGCGTTCGGTCGACGCGGTGCCGTTGACCAGCGACGGCGTCAGAACGTTCACGCGGATTCCGCTGCGCTTGGCTTCGATGGCCAGCGTGCGGGTGAACATGACGATCGCCGCCTTCGCTGCCCCGATCACGGACTCGCCCGGCGTAGCGGTCTTGCCCGCATCCGAGGCGAGATTGATGATCACTCCGCCCTTCCTCGCCGTCATGTGCGGGACAATCTCGCTCGCGAGATACATGCACGGGAGCGCGAGTTGGTTGAAGATGCGCGCGATGTCGTCGGTGGGAATGTTCGCGAACAGTTCCGGCCGAACGTCGGCGGCTGTCGTGGATACCAGGATGTCCACGCCGCCCAGAATCCGCTCGGCTTCGGACGCGATATGGGCGGCGCCGTCGGAGGTGGTCGCGTCGGCGGAAAGGAAGGACACCTCACACGCCGAGTTGACGGACGAGATGCGTTCGACGGCAGTCTGTCCGCGTTCCGTGCCGCGCCCGACGACCATGATGCGCGGTGCGCCGGCCTGAGCGAGACCGACGGCGGTCGCGAGCCCGATCCCGGCCGTGCCACCGACGATCAGCCCGCTGCTGTCCTTCAGCTCTTTCGGCGGTGAGATTTCATGCGTTCCCATTGTGAGCTCCTTCGGGTGGTGGGTCAGAGAGATACGGTGCCGCGGGCGAAGATGTCCTTCGCGATGATGCGCTTCTGGATCTCGGCTGTGCCGTCCGCGACGAGGTACGCGGTGACGTCGCGGTAGCGTTGCTGCAGAGGCGATTCGGTCGAGTACCCGAGGTTTCCGTGTACGCGCATGGCGAATTCGATCGCGTTCTTGGCCACGACGGGAGGCCACCACTTGCTCATCGACGCCAGGGCGGTGTGCGGCTGGGCGGTGTCCCGGAGCCACAGCGCTCGGTAGCAGATCCAGCGCGCACCTTCCAGATAAGTGGCGTGCTCGGCGAATTGGAACGCGAGTCCCTGGTGCTCGGACAGCGGCTGCCCGAACGTCTCGCGTTGCTGTGCGTACGCGGCGGCTTCCTCCAGGCTCTGTTTCGCGGCGCCGAGGCACATCAGACCGAGGGCGGCACGGCTGAAGTCGAAGTGGTCCATGACCGAGTGAAAGCCCTTGCCGAGTTCGCCGACGAGATGCGACTCGGGAACGAATACGTCGGACAAGTGAATGCTTCCCCAGCCCAAGGGCAGGCAGCCCATGCCGGGCATGTGGCTGATGCTGACCCCGTCCGCGTCGAGCGGCACGACGAAGCAGCTGACACCCCGAGCACGGCTGGATCCGGGCTCTCGCGCGTAGACAAGTGCCGCAGTGGCATTCATCGCCCAGGAGATGGCCGTCTTCTCGCCGTCGAGGCGCCATCCGCCCTCTACCGCCGTTGCGGTGGTGGTCAGTGCACTCGCATCGGAGCCCGAGCCCGGTTCGGTCAACGCGATGGCGATGGTCTGCTCCCCGCCTATGAGGGGAGGGAGGTAGCGCTCCTGGATCTCGTCCCGGCACAGCGCCAGTTGAGAGGCGACCAACCCGATCTGGACGGGTGCCGACGCCATGTTCACGTCGCCATACGCCAGGGTCTCGGTGGCGATCCCGAGGAGGACGGGGTCTTCGGTGCCCGTGCCGCCGTACTGCTCGGGCAGGCCGATGCCCAGCAATCCGAGGTCGCCGATCCTTTTCAGAATGTCGAAAGGGAAGTCCGTTGACGCGGCTCGGTCGCGGTAGCCGGGAAGTAGAACTCGGTCGCTGAACGCGGCCAGCGTCTTTCGGAACTCTTCGTGTTCGTCGGTGAATGCGAATGAAACCATCGGAGTGTGCTCCTGTGCGTGACTCGGCTGGGGGATCACGGCGAGGGGGCGTTGTCGTGCAGTGAGAAGCCGGACGGCCCGTTCCTCGTCCCGTGAGAACTATTCTAGGTTTGAATAGTAGGGCGTCAAAGTTAATCAGGCAAGAGAGGTGCCGGGTAGATCTCTACGTGGGAGATGCGGCGCCCGGGTCAGGCACCTCAACCGCGAGAGGGTCTCCTGCGGTTCTCAGTCCCCGGTTTCGACGTCACCGACGGCGCGACGTACCTGTTGCAGTTGTTCGATCAACGCTTCCAGGGTGTCGGTGTCGACGGGCGCAAGGCCGAAGCGCGCCGCGGCGAGGCGGTCGTTCGCCTCCTCGACCACCTCCAGGCCGGTCGGGGTGAGGGTTGCGAGAACGGTGCGGCGATCCGTCGCGTGGGCTTTGCGTTCGACGAGGCCCGTCTTGACGAGTTGGTCGACCGCCATCGACACGGTGGTGGGGTGGACCATGAGGTACTTGCTCAACTTGCCGAGCGTGCGAGTGCGCTGCTCCGACAGTTGCAACGACGTCAGAATGAGATAAGCGTTGCGCGACAGTCGAAGTGAACGCAGTTCCTGGTCCATGGCGCGCACGATCCACTGGTGCGTGCGGAGCAACGCCATCGTGGTTCCGAATTCCAGATCTGCCGAATCGCGCCGCTGGGACCATTCGGCTCGCATCCAGTCGACCACGTCGTGGCGCGCGCCGTCGGCCGGCGTCGGGAGTTCACTCGCCACTGGGCGTCCTCTCGTCGTCACCGAACCGCGTCGAGGTCGATCATAGAACCGCGGTCAGCCGTGCGAGAGAACGACCTTCCCGAACCCGCTTCCCTGTTCGAGATGCTTGTGTGCGGCGGCCGCTTCGGCGAGTGGGAATGCCGCGCTGATGGGTACGGGCGGGACGGATTCGGTGTCCAGCAGTGTCAGGAGCCCCGCGAAGTCCCGGGGACTGCCCATCGTGGTCCCGATCAGTTCGTACTGGCCGAAGTAGAAAGGCCGGACGTCGAGGGTGGCGAGCTCGCTGCGCGACGCGCCCAGCACGACCAGGCGGCCACCCGGCCTCAGTGCGGCGATGGACTGCTCCCACGTCCCCACCGAATCCAGGACGAGATCGAATCCCTGCCCGTCCGGGGTGAGCCGGCGAGCCTCGTCCGGCCATTCGGGGTCGGTGTAGAGCGCGCCGTTCGCGGCGCCGAGTTCCTGTGCCTGCGCGATCTTGACCGCCGTGGAGGACGTGACGGTGACGTTCGCTCCTACTGCGGACGCCAGCATGACGGCCATGGTCGCGACGCCACCGCCTGCGCCCAGGACGAGCACGTTCTCGCCGGCGCGGAGGCGGCCACGCGTGAACAGGGCGCGGTAGGTGGTGAGTCCGACGAGGGGAAGTGCTGCGGCCTGCTCCCAGCTGAGCCCGCGTGGTTTGGGTGCGACGCAGTCTGCGGGAACGCGCACCAACTCGGCATAGGTGCCTCGTTGGTGATCGCCGAGGATCTCCCACTGTGCGCTCGGCGCAGCGTCACGGTCTCCCCACCACAGCGACGGGAGGACGAGAACCTCCTCGCCCGTGTCGGTGCGAATACCTGCGCCGTCGGCGCCGAGTACGTGCGGCAGCGGTGACGAGTACCTGCCCTGGCGGACGAGGACGTCGTGCCAGTTGAGCGCGGCCGCCTTCAGACGAACGGTGACCCAGCCCGAGCTCGCCACGGGGTCGGAAATCGACTCCACCTTCAAGACATCCGGCTCCCCGAATTCTCGCAACACGACGGCGTCCACACAAAGTCCTTTCGGTCGTACCATTCGCACGGTAGCATGTTTTTCGTGCGCATATGGCGGTGGTTGCCCCTACTGATTGCGGCGGTGACGGCGTTGAGTGCAGGCCTGGTCGCGGCGGCCGGACCTGCGGTCGCCGACATCCCGGCGCCGTCCCAGGATGCGTTCTACCAACCTCCTGCCGGCTACGAGGCGCAGCCCGACGGGACGATTCTGCGATCACGGCCGGTGACCGCGACGGCGCTGAGTGTGCCGATCCCGGTCGATTCCTGGCAGTTGCTGTACAAGTCGCTCGACTCCCACCGAGTGCCGGTGGCCGACGTCGCCACGGTTCTGGTCCCGAGAACGCCGTGGACGGGCGACGGCCCCCGGCCCCTCGTCTCGTATCAGACCGCGGAAGACAGTCTCGGATCTCGGTGCGCACCGTCCTACGCGCTGACGGCGGGGCTCGGAGCGGCGACGTCGAACGCCGCATCTGAGTCCCTGATGATCGCGTATCTGCTGTCCCGTGGTTGGGCGGTCGTCACCGCCGACTACGAAGGGCCGGAGTCCGAGTTCCTCGCCGGACCACAGGCCGGCTACGCGGTTCTCGATGGCATCCGCGCTGCCCTGCAGTTCGGGCCGAGTGGACTGAGCCCGCATGTGCCGACGGGCCTCTGGGGGTATTCGGGTGGCGCGTTCGCCACGGCCTGGGCCGCACACCTCCAGCAGACCCATGCGCCCGAGCTGGGACTGGACGGAATAGCGTTGGGAGGGTTACCGGCAGACCTCGAGGCGACAATGCGGAACGTCGACGGCGGGTACGGTTTCGGCCTCACCTTCGGTGGCGTGACCGGCATCGATCGTGCGTATCCCGAGATGCGGCTGAGTGAACTGTTCACCACGGACGGCCGGGCGGCCATGCAGGCGAGCAGCGCGGCATGCACCGTAGATCTGATCGCGACCTACGCGTTCCGATCGCTGCGCGACTACACCGTCGACCCTCGTCCCTTCGACGTTCCGGCATTACGAGACGCTCTTGCGGAGAACAGTCCGGCCCCGGGCACTCTGAGTGCGCCGATCTACAGCTATCACGCGGACGGGGACGAATTGGTGCCCGTCGCGGTCCACGACGACTTCGTTCGGCAGTCCTGTGCCGCAGGCAGCACGGTGCAGGTAGTGCGGTATCCCGGCGGAAGTCACAACACCACCTTGATCTCCGGCGCTCCGGGTGCGATCGACTTCCTTGCAGCACGTTTCGCCGGCCGGGCTGCCATCGACGATTGCGTGTGACACCTACAACTCTCAGAGCGGGTAGTGCGTCAGCACCCCCATCGGATCGTGCCGCTGCCGTAGTTCTCGGAGGCGCCGGAGGTTTCCGCCGTAGGCCGCGTCGATCTCGGCGCCGGTCTCGGGGAAGCCTGGCCGGACTTCGACGCTGTAGACGCCGGTGGTGTGGGGTGCGAGCGCGTCGAGGGTGCCGCCCGCCCACGACAGGCAGGCGGCGCCGTCGTAGGGATCGGACCAGATCGCGTTGAGCGGGATGTTCCATTCGCCGCCGCGACCCCAGAATGCGGTGTCCTCGTCGCCCACGTCGGCGAGCGCACCGCCGGTGTGCTGGAAGTCGATTCGGCATTCCCGCGTCGGCGCCCCGCGGATCTGGGTGGCGAGGGCTTCTGCGAGTTGGGAGTCGAGGGTCGGTCCGGTGAAGACGGCTTTCCCGAAGAACGACCCCCGCCGTTCACCCGGTTGGGGCAGCCGGATCGGTTCAGGTTCTTCGCCGTCGGCTCCGGGTGGCGCGAATTCGGGTAGCCCGGAGAGGTAGTCGCCCGAGGTCTCGGACCGGTACAGCACGCTGCCCGACACGGCGGCAACCGAGGTGGCGGCGGCCCGGGCGCGGTCGATGTCGGATGCGTCCTCGCTCGCGCACGCGGTGTAGACGAAGAGGACGGGTTCGTCGGCGGACAGTGCGCTGTAGCCGAGCACCGCGCCCATCGTCGTGTCGCGCGGAAGCGTCGGGGCGATACGGAAATAGGTGGCGAGCGCTTCGAGTCCCAGCACCATCCGATCGACCCACACCGGGCCCTGCGGATGCGTGCGCAGCACCGCCGACGTGACGACACCGAAGCACGGTGCGCAACCCCTGACCGCCCACCACAGATCGGCCTCGTCGCCGGTGCTGGTATCGGACAAGTGGACGACTTCGCCGGAGGGCAGGACGAGTTCGACCTCGAGCAACTGATCGACGGTCAACCCGAGACTGCGCGTGAGGTAGCCGACGCCGCCGCGGGTGACGAGTCCGAAGCCCGCATGTCCGACGATCCCGACCGGCACCACCCGGCCGGTGGGGGCGAGGGCGTCCAGCATGGTTCCCACGGTGGCGCCGCCGGCCACGACCACTCGATCGTCCTCGGGCCGGGCCGTGTTCATCTGCGCCGACAGGTCGAGCATGACGGCGTCGTCGGCGACGCAGTTGGAACTCAGCCCGCCGCCGCGGACGGTGACGGTGCCGCCCGTCCGGTGCACGACCCGCATGACGGTGGAGACTTCCTCAACGGACTCCGGTTCGACGACGCAGGACGGGCGGCGTCGCGCGGCGTCGGGAAAGAACACCCTGCCCAGTGCGGTGTGGTAGTCGTCGGTGTCCGGCAGATGAACCCGGTGCGGGAGCACCGCCTTCAGCTGCGCGACACATTCCGCGGATGGTGAACTCACGAGCGCCTCCTATCCGGTTGCGTTACCTGCCTGCCACTCGGCCCACGGGACCTCCCAGTCCCCGTACGTGTCCCACACGGGCAGGATCGGTCCGCCCGAGTTGGTGATCTCGACGACGTCGCCGATACCGAAGTGGTCGAACATCCACTGGGCGTTGGCCGGAGCCAGGTTCACGCAGCCGTGCGAGACGTTGCTGCTGCCCTGATCGCCGACCGACCACGGCGCCGAATGGACGAACTCGCCGTCGTTCGAGATGCGGAGGTTCAGGTCGACCTTCTCGCGGTAGTAGTCGGGGTCGCCTGCGCAGACGCCGTACGTGCAGGAGTCCATGATGATGCTCTGCTGCCTGTCGGAGACCACGTGCGGGCCCTCGTGCGAGGGGTGGTCGGGGGAGCCGAGGCTCATCGGCATCGAGGTCTCCTGGACACCGTTGTGGAACACGGTGAGCACCTCGCTGGCCCCGTCCGCCTTGGCGACCCACGAGTCGTGCACGGTGTAGTCGGCGGCATTGTTCTCGGCACCGAAGACGCCGTCGCCCAGGTCGACGCCGAACACGTCCGCCTCGACGTGGATCTTGGTTCCCGGCGCCCAATAGGTCGCGGCGCGATAGTGCGCGTTCTGATCGTCGGTCCAGTACCAGGCCCCGGGCTGCGGCGGCGTCGTCGTCACGTGCAGTCGCTCCTGCACCGCGGCCTTGTTTGCGACCGGCGAGGTGAACTGGAACACCATGGGCTGGCCGACGCCGATGCCCGTGTCGGCGACGACCTCGGGTGCCGGGACGACGTTCGCATACGCGGTGGAACCGGGAGTCATCGTCGTCACCGTGAACGTCTGCTCGACGGGGGCGCCGTCGGGGTTCACCGCGTCGGCGACGACCGTGTACGTAGACCCGTATCCGAGGGGCGCGCTGCTCGTCCAACGCGTGCCGTCGGGGGCGAGGGCACCGGCGACCGGTGCGCCGGCGTCCGCGGGATTCGTGACGGTTACGGTGGTCAGCCGCCCGCCCGTGGCGGTGACCACGATCGGGGTGGTCGGGTTGATCGGCGCGCCGGCGGCCGCGGGAACGGCAATCGAGGCGGGCGCGGCCTGGGTGGTGGTCGGGGGTTCCGAGGTGCCGGTGTCTCCGATGGTGCATGCCGTGGCCAGGAACGTCAGGGCCACCACTGCAACGATGCCGGCTGTCCGTGTGCGGAGAGTCACGACCACCTTCTTTCGGATCTCGATCAGCGTTCGCCGTCCTCATACTGCCAGCGATCGGCTCGGAGTTTCCTGTCAGACACTCGCCGACCCCGCCCGACCTGGGTGAATCCGTCCACCCACGACGATTTAGACAGCTGTGCTGGCAATGTTTCTGACCTTAGGTGCACGTAGTCGATGCAACATGACGATTGACCTCGGGAAATAAAACAGCTAGACTGGCTAATGAAATTGCTCCGGCGAACGAGAGGCGAATACATGGACGAGAAGGCTGATCGACTCCGTGAGGATGTCGTCATGTTCACCCGGCGCATCCGGACCCAGCGCTCCGGGCACCTGCTCACGCCCTCGCAGCTGCAGGCCCTCGCGCATCTCGACCGGGAAGGTCCGATGAGCGCCCGCGCCCTCGCCGATCTCGAGCAGGTGGCGCCGCAGTCCATCGCGCGGACCGTCTCGATCCTCGAGGACTCCGGGATGGTATCCCGCACCGTGGACCCCCAGGACGCACGGGCGAGCATCGTCGCGATCACCGGGCAGGGATTGCAGACCCTCACCGCCGACCGGTCGCGTCGGAGCGAATGGCTCTCGGCCGCGCTCGCCACCGAATGCACCGAGGCCGAACGCGACCTCCTCTTCATCGCCGGACGGCTACTCCGCCGACTCGCAGCAACCCCTGAGTCGGCGCCGCAGCGGGAGTCACTGATGAACTCGTGAGCGCGACCGTCGCCGACACCGCTGTCGCGCAGAAGTCGCCGTCCGTACCGTTCCGGGTCAGCGGATCCGTCGCCACCGGGAGCATCCTCCAGCCTCTGAACTCCTCGATGATCGCGGTGGCGATCGTCGGTATCGCCGCCCAGTTCGGCTCCTCCTCCGGCATCACCTGGGTGATCTCCGCGCTCTACATCGCCACCGCCGTCACCGCGCCGATGGCGGGGAAGCTCGGCGCCCTCCTCGGCGCCCGGAAGGTGTACCTCGGGGGCCTCGCGCTCGTGGCGCTGGGTTCCGTGGCCGGTCTGCTCGCACCCACGGTCGGCTGGCTGATCTTCTCCCGCATCCTCGTCGGAATCGGAACCGCCACCCAGTATCCCAACGCGATGACGATGATTCGCGGCTACGCGGAACGGCACGGTGCGCAACCGCGCACCGCGATCACGACCCTCGCGATCTGCAGCCAGGGAGTCGTGGCACTCGGCCCGACGCTCGGCGGACTGCTGGTGGGTGCGTTCGGCTGGCAGTCGATCATGTGGATCAACCTCCCGATCGTCGTGTTCAGCGCCGTCGCGGTCACGAAGTTCGCGAACGTCGGTTTCGTCGGCGGCATGTCGGTCAGCCGACGGCAACTGGTGCACGCGCTCGACGTCGTGGGAGTCCTGCTGTTTCTCGCGCTCGTCTCGTCCACGATGCTGTTCCTGCTGTCGATCACCACCGACCCGGTGTGGTGGCTGATCCCCGTGTGGGCGCTGGTGCTGGCGCTGTTCGTCCAGTGGGAACGTCGGGCGGGCGAACCGTTCATCGACGTTCGGGCGCTGGCCCGGAACCGGGCGCTCACCGCGACCCTCGCGCGGACCCTCCTCACCTACACGGCCTTCTACTGCGTCTTCTTCGGAATCCCACAGTGGCTGCAGTACTCCCGGGGGATGGGCGCCACCGAGGCGGGGCTGACGATGCTTCCCGTCGCCGTCGTCGGTATCGGCTCCACACTGCTCGCGTCCCGGACGTACCGGCGGCACGGGGTGCGCCGAACACTCACCATCGGGACGTGCGCGCTGCTGGTGGGCGGGGTGCTCCTGGCCTCGGTGGAAAGCAGTACCGCGCCGATCGTCGTGCTGCTGATGGTCGCGGCGGTGCTGGGAATCCCCAACGGATTCAACAACATCGGCAATCAGAATCTGATCAGCTCGGTCACGTCCGTCGAGGAAGTCGGCACAGCGATCGGGATGTACCGCACCGTGCAGTACATCGGGGCGAACCTGTCGGCCGTCGTGCTGCAGACCACCGCCGGTCACGTCATCGGCGACGACGGACTGCATCGCACGGGATGGTTCATCGCGATCACGGGTGTTCTCCTCCTCGCCGGGGTCCTGATGTCGCGGAACATGGGCGACCGCCGGTCTGCTGCGTAGGAACCGCTCAGGAGGAAACCGTTCCTCCGACCGCCCGCCAGATCAGCGCCGCGGTCCGGGCCGCCCAGTCCGCGGGGGGTGGGTCGCCGGCCAGGGCGCGGCCGTACCAACTGCCCGTCGTCATCGTGACGGCGATCTCGAGATCGGCGTCGGCGTCGATCATCTTCAGCGCCGCGGCACGATCCAGGATGGCGCGGATACGGCGTCGGCGCGGTGCCACCACCCGGGCACGGTACTGCGCGCGGACGTCGCCGTCAGTCGTGTCCTGGAGCATCGTCCCGGCCAGCGACAGCCGGCCGGTGCGCGACACCCCGCGCTGGAAGTCGGCCAGTTCGCGAACCAGATCACCGAACGGGTCCGCCGACGACCGGCCGGTCTCCTCGTCGGCCAACTGCGCCACGACGTCCGCGGCCAACTCCGCCTTCGTCGCCCACCGGCGGTACAGCGCCTGGCGGGTGGTGCCCGCCTCCGCCGCGATCGCGGCGAGCGACATCGCGTCGTATCCGGCCCGGGACAGTTGCCGGCCCGCAGCTTTCAGGACCCGGGTGTCGATGTCGGTGTCGCGACTGCGCCCGGCCACACTCATGCTCGAACCTCTTTTCAATCCAATACTGATGTGTATTGTAATGGAGAGACGACGGAAATCGGGAGCTCGCATGAGTGATCAGGACACCCCGTCCCTGTACGAGTGGGCGGGCGGTGAGCAGTCGTTCCGGCGGCTGATCGACGCCTTCTACGACCGGGTGGAGCGCGACGATCTGCTGTCGCCGATGTTCCCCGGCGGCGTCCACGAGGAGCATCGCCGCAACGTCACCCTGTGGTGGTGCGAGGTGTTCGGCGGCCCGCCGCGATACACCGAAACCCTCGGCGGCTACGAACGGATGTTGCGGCACCACATCGGTCTCGGCATCACGCCGGAACAGCGGCACCGCTTCGCCGCGACCATGAGTCTCGCCGCCGACGACGCGGACCTGCCGTCCGACCCCGAATTCCGGTCCGCCTTCATGGCATACGTCGAGTGGGGGACCAGGCTCGCCCTGCAGAATTCGAGCCCGGGAGCCGAGGTGGTCGAGCACGCACCCGTCCCGCACTGGGGCTGGGGCGTCGCTCCGCCCTACCGCGGCTGACCGGGCAGGGCGCCCGTCCTACAGGATCCCGCCGGTTAACGGACACCCCGACGTCGCTGCGGGTGCCGGGAGAAAGTTGGGGCGGATGTCCATGTCGGGTGCGTCGTAGAGCCGGTGGAACGTCGGGGTGAGCGCCGCCGACATCGGTGGGTTGATCCAGGACCAGTCGGTGGGGCACTTCCGGCCGAGCGACTCTTCGCGTTCGACGTGGCTGATGAACTGCTTGGCGACGGTGTGGTGATCGACCATGTGCACCCCGGACTGCCGGTAACTGTGGATCACGGCGCGGTTCAGTTCGACCAGTGCCCGGTCGCGCCACAGCGTCCGCTCCGAGGACGTGTCCAGGCACAGCTTTTCGGCGATCGCGGGCAGCATGTCGTAGCGATCCTGGTCGCTGAGGTTGCGGGCCCCGACCTCGGTGCTCACGTACCAGCCGCTGAACGGGGCGAGTGGGTAGGTCAGCCCGCCGACCGAGAAGTGCATGTTCGACACGGCAGGCACGGCATGCCATTTGAGACCGAGATCGGCGAACCAGGCGTAGTCGGGGTGCTCGATCTCGACCTCGAGCACCAGCTCGGAAGGAATCTCGTACCAGCGCAGCGTCTCGTCGGGGGTGCTCACCAGCAGCGGCAGCACGTCGAACGGCGTGCCTGCGCCCCGCCACCCCATCTTCGTCACCGCCTCGGTGATTCCGACCTGGGCGGGATCCCCGGTCACCGTCCCGTCCGCGTGGCGGTAGCCGGCGTAGCGGATCAGTTGCGGGCTGACGATCTTGTATTCGCGTCCGTCCGCCAGCGGTAGGGGGCCGACCGTGATGACCGAGCGCAGCGCGCCGCCGTTCGTCGCGACCCGCAGGTGCTCCCAGCACGCCTCCGCAATCTCGTCCGCGGTGGTGGCGTGGCGGGCATCGATCAGCTTCAGCGTGCGCCAGTGCTTGCGACCGACGCAGCGGGCGTGATTGCGCCACGCCAGCTGCGAGCCGACTTCCAGTTCCTCCACGGTGTGCTCGTAGCGGCCCGCCTCGGCCAGCGACTCCAGTGCGTCCGCGAGGCGGGCGGTGGGCAGATGGGCCAGCTCGGGCTCGCTGAAGAACTCTGCGCACTCCCGCATCTGCGCTGCGGACCGCGACGTGACATCCAGCGAGTACGACATAGTCCCTGTGCTGCTCACCATTGACCTCCCGGCGATCGTGGATCCTGCGGCGGTCAGTATGTCAGCGAAGCGGGCACACCCGTCCACCGAGTGCGGACGGGGTGAGGAAATACCGCCGGCAGGACGGCGGTTCCCCCGGAGGTGAAGCTCTCGATTCTGGACCGGTCCCGCACGCGCCGGGGTGCGCCCGACTCTGCCGCGCTGACCGGAACGATCGAGCGGGCGGTGTACGCCGAACACCTCGGATTCGAGCGGTTCTGGGTGGCCGAGCACCACGCCGTGCCGGGCATCGCGAGCGGGTCGCCGCCCGTGCTGCTCGCGGCCCTCGGCGCCCGCACCAGCCGGATCCGGTTGGGGTCGGGTGGTGTAATGCTGCCGAACCACCAGCCGTTGGTTGTGGCCGAACAGTTCCTCATTCTCGAGGCCATGTACCCGGGCCGCATCGACCTGGGGGTCGGACGGTCCCTCGGATTCACGAAGCCGGTGCGGGAGGCACTGCGACGCGACCGCAACGCCCCCGACACGTTCGCGGACGACCTCGACGAGGTCCGGAGCTACCTCGAGGGCAAGGGCGCCGTGACCGCCCGGCCCCAGGTGGCGACCCCGCCGCCGATGTTCGTTCTCGCCACGCGCCGCGGACTCGACTTCGCCGCGAAGGCCGGTCTGCCGGTGGTGGTCGGCGGTCCGATCCTCCACGGGGCGGGCGCGCGCATCCCGGAACTCGACCGGTACCGCGACAGCTTCGTCCCGTCCGCAGCACACCGAGACCCGTACGTGATGATCTCGCTCGAGGTCATGATCGCCGAGAACGACGACCGGGCCCGCGAACTGCTGCTCCCGGAGGCGTGGGCGCTGGCGCAATCGAGCCGGACCGGCGAGTTCCCTCCGCTCGAATCGGTCGCGGACATACGCACGCAGCCCTGGACCCCGCGGCTGCGCGAACAGGTCGACGCGACGATCGCGTCGTCGATCCACGGCGACGCCGAACAGGTGAAGGTCGCGCTCGACGCGCTGAGGGCACGCACCGGCGCGGACGAACTCCTGGCCTCGACGTCCACGTTCGACCGGGACGCGCTGTTCGAATCCGATCGGCTGTTGTCACTCCTGGACGTGTGACCCCGCACGACGCACAACAGTTGCCGCAAGTCTTGCGCAAGTATTGACAACCTTGCGCAAGTCGGTGGATAGTATGTGTCGGCAGTCACAACGAACAGCGAGGCGGTAGCACCGTGGCACCCACCTTGACCGAGGTCGCTCAACGCGCAGGGGTATCCCTGTCCACCGCATCGCGGGCGTTCAGTGCCCCGGACCGGATCGGACCGGACACTCTCGCGCGGATCATCGCGGTCGCCGACGAGATCGGTTACCGGGCGGCGTCGCCGACGCGCAACGACGCCGTGAGGCCGACGGCCACCACCGTCGCTGTCGTGGTGCCCGACATCGGGCACACGGTGTTCGCGAGTTTCGTGAAGGCGGCGCAGGCTCAGGGGTGGCACCGGCGGCAGACCGTGCTCCTCACCGACACGGACGGCAGCGCGGATCGTGAGCGCGAGGTCCTCGGCGAATTGCAGGGTCGCGTCGACGCACTCGTCGTCTGCGCGCCGCGACTGCCCGCGTCCGACATCGTGCAACTCGCCGGCGACACCCCGCTGGTGCTCGTCAACCGGTCTTCGCCCGAATGCGATTGCATCGTGGCGGATTCCGAGGACGGTCTCCGTCAGACCATCGACTACCTGGTCGCACTCGGGCACGAACACCTCGCCTACGTCCAGGGCTCGCCGCAGTCCTGGTCGAATCAGCGTCGCATCGCCGCGGTCGAGGAATTCTGCAAGTCCCGCGATGTGCAGCTGAGCCTGCTCGGCTGGCAGCAGGAGACCCTCGCGGGTGGTCATGCCGCGGCCGCGAGTGTGATCGCGACTGGTGCGAGTGCCGTGATCACTCACAACGATCCGATGGCGATCGGTGTGATGAACGGCGTCCGCGCAATGGGCTTCTCGGTCCCGGACGACCTGAGCGTCGTCGGCATCGACGACTCACCGCTGGCCGAGCTCGCCAACCCCGCGCTCACGAGTGTCAACGTGCCGATGGCGAGAGCCGGCGTGCTGAGTCTCGACCTGGTGTACCAGCGCGCCGGCGAACCGGATTCCGACGTCCGCGAAGTTCACCTCCCCACACAACTTGTCGTCCGTGCGTCGGCCGGACCGGCGCACGATCGGGTGTTTCGCCCCGGAAAAGAGAGCCGCTAGATGAAAATCGTTGTTGCCGACAGTAATCTGATCCCACACCGGGCGCGGTTCGATGCAGCGGTTCCCACAGGATCGCAACTGTCCTGGCACGGCAGCTTCGACGAGGCTGCCCTGATCGAGGATCTGCGTGACGCCGACGTGTACGTCGGGGGAAAGTTCACCCCGTCGATGGCGTCGTCCGCGACCACGTTGCGGCTCGTCCACGTCGCCGGCGCCGGCACGGACAACATCTCGTTCGGCGCCCTGGCCCCCGACGTGCTGGTGGCGAATACCTTCCACCACGAGAACTCGATCGCGGAATACGTCGTGGCGGCCGCAGTGATGCTTCGGCGCGGCTTCGTCGCCCAGGATGCGGCCCTGCGGCGCGGGGTGTGGGCGACGTCGGTCTACGACGAGCGCCTCACGCAGTCGAATTCACTGCAGGGTGCGCGGGTGGGTTTCGTGGGTTTCGGCCACATCGGCAACGCCACGTGGAATCTGTTCCGGGCATTCGGCGCGACAGGAGCGGCCGTGACCGGCCGCGGCAACGTCGATGCGACGGGGGAGGGGTTGGACTGGGCCGCCGATGTGTCCCAACTCGAGCGCCTGCTCGCCGAGTCCGACGTCGTCGTCGTGTCCGCACCGCTCGACGACCGGACACGGGGCATGATCGGCGCCGAGGAATTGCGCGCGCTCGGCAGCGACGGTGTGCTGGTGAACGTGGGCCGCGGACCACTCGTTCAGGAGCAGGCACTGTTCGACGCGCTGTCCTCGTCGACCATCGCGGCTGCGGCCATCGACGTCTGGTACGACTATCCCGGCGCCGACGGTCGAGGTGCGCCCAGTGCCCTCCCGTTCTCCGAACTCCCCAACATCATGATGACGCCGCATTCTTCCGGGGTGTCGCGGCAGACGTTTCTGGGCCGCGTCGAAGACATCACCGGCAACATCACCCGACTCGCACGCGGGGAGCAGTTGCGCAACGTCGTTGCTCCCGCGGTCGGAGCGAAAGGATCACGGGCATGACCGACAAGATCATCTCCGCGGACGTGCTTGTCTGCAGCCCCACCCGTAACTTCGTCACCCTGAAGATCACCACCGCCGACGGCGTCGTCGGTTACGGTGACGCGACACTGAACGGCCGCGAACTGTCCGTCGCGTCGTATCTGCGAGACCATGTCGCTCCCTTGCTGATCGGACGAGACGCGACGCGGATCGAGGACACCTGGCAGTACCTCTACCGTGGGGTGTACTGGCGCCGCGGACCGGTCACGATGGCCGCGATCGGCGCGGTCGACGTGGCGCTGTGGGACATCAAGGGCAAGTCGCTCGGCCAGCCCGTGTACCAGTTGCTCGGCGGTGCCGTGCGTGACTGCGTCCTGTCGTACACCCACGCCACCGGGTGGGATGTGCCCGCGCTGCTCGACTCCGTCGATGCCAAGCGGGAGAAAGGCTTTCAGGCTATTCGTGTGCAGTCCGGGGTCCCCGGACTCGATTCGGTCTACGGCGTGCACAAGGGGGCGGCGGGATACGAGCCCGCGAGCCGCGGGGCGCTCCCGGTCGAAGAGGTGTGGGACACGGACGCCTACCTCAATCATGTGCCCGGGGTCCTCGAGGCGGTCCGGGACCATGTCGGCACCGACCTCAAATTGCTGCACGACGCCCACCATCGGCTCACCCCGCAGCAGGCCGCGCGGCTGGGCAAATCGCTCGAGCCGGTGAATCTGTTCTGGCTCGAGGACGTCACGCCGGCCGAGAACCAGGATGCGTTGCGTCTGGTGCGCAACCACACCACGACGCCCCTGGCGATCGGCGAGGTCTTCAACACGATCTGGGATTGCCAGCACCTGATCACCGAGCAACTGATCGACTTCATTCGCGTGGCGATCGTCCACGCCGGCGGAATCAGCCACGTCCGCAAAATATTTGCGCTCGCCGAGGTGTATCAGGTGCGAGGCGGACCGCACGGACCGTCGGACGTCTCACCGATCTCCCTGGGCGCGAGCCTGCATCTCGGACTGGCGACGCCGAACTTCGGAATCCAGGAGTACATGGGCTACGACCCGCTCGTCAGCGAGGTCTTCCCGCACGCATGGTCGTTCGCGGACGGCCACCTCACCCCGGGTGACGCACCGGGTGTCGGAGTGACGATGAACGAGGAACTCGCCGCGAAGTATCCCTACGAGCAGGCGTACCTCCCGGTCGCCCGGCGCCGCGACGGCTCCATGACGGATTGGTGACGGGCATGACCGAACACCCACTCTCACGCCGAAACGTTCCTGCCGCGGCACTGATCCACCGGCGGGTGCCGGAAGGCACCGGGATCGTGCACCTGGGGCTCGGCAACTTCCACCGCGCCCACCAGGCCGTCTACACCGCGCTGGCAATGGAACGCGAACCCGGGCCGTGGGGGATCCTCGGTGTGGCGAGCCGGTCGAGCGCCGTCGCCGATGCGATGACGGCGCAGGATCTGCTCTACAGCGTCGTCGAGATCTCGCCCGGTGGATCGCGTGTCAGTGTTCCCGGCTCCCACACCGGGACCCTGGTGGCCGAACAGGATCCGGAGTCCGTCGTTCACGCGATCGCGGATCCGGCAACGAAGATCGTGACGATCACCGTGACCGAACACGGGTACACCGTGTCGCCCGAGACCGGATCCCTCGACCTCGACTCCGACGTCGTCCGGCGTGATCTCGCCGAGGCCTCGACGCCGCGCACGACGATCGGACAGATCGCCCGCGCACTGGCCCTGCGGGCGTGCACACACGGCACCCCGATCACCATCCTCAGCTGCGACAACCTGCTGGCAAACGGGCGCCAGACCGAACGGCTCGTGCGCGAGTTCGCCGGCACCTTCAGGGCACCCCTCCGTGACGAGGTACTGACCTGGATGGATGCGTCCGTGGTGTTCCCCAATTCGATGGTGGACCGCATCGTGCCCTCCAGTTCGGACCGCTACAACGAGACGGCCCTGACGCACCTCGGCGTGCGGGACACGATCGCCGTCCCCGCCGAACCGTTCACGATGTGGGTGATGGAGGAGAAGTTCGCTGCCGGCCGTCCCGCCTGGGAGCACGGCGGCGCGCTGTTCACCGACGACGTCGAGCCGTACGAGCTGATGAAGGTCCGGCTGCTCAACGGGACGCATTCGCTCATCGCGTACCTCGGTGCACTCGACGGGTGTGCCACCATCCCCGAGTCCGTGGCGCGACCGTTCGTCGAGGATGCGGCGCGCCGCATCCTGTGCGACGAATACCTGCCGACAGTCACCGTTCCCGAAGCGGTCGACACGGACGACTACGTCCGGCAACTCTTTTCACGTTGGTCCAATACCGCTCTGGGGCACCGCACCTCGCAGGTCGGCTCCGACGGATCGGTCAAATTGGCGCAGCGTATCCCGATCCCCGCGCTCGAACACCTCGGCCGCGGTGACGTCCCGCAGTTCCTTGCGCTGACCGTGGCGGCGTATCTCGCCTGCATCGCCCCGCTGCCTGGGTTCGACCCCGGCCCACACGCACGATCCATGACCGACCCCGCTCGACTGCGCCTGGCAGGAATGGCCGACAACGCCGCTTCCACTACAGAATTCGTTCGCTCCGTCTTCGTCGACGGAGGCCTGTTTCCCAGCGTTCTCGCTTCGCACATCGAGTTCGTCTCGCGGATTGCCGACTTCGTCGACATCATCGTCCGCCACGGGCCGGCTGTCGCCGCCGGTGAAGCATCCGCCCCGGTCCCGGACCTCGGCGCGATCACGCTGCAGTCCAGGGCGACCATCTGACTCTCTCACCCCCCCTGCCCGGAATTTCCGGGAACCACCAATGGAGGAATCCATGGACACTACACTCGACCCCACGGTGAACCCGAAAACACCCGGCCGCGCTGGCGGTACACCTCAGGCAGACCCGGCCGCGGTCCGCCGGGCGGCGTGGGCGGGACTCATCGGCACCACACTCGAGCAGTACGACTTCGTCATCTACGGCACCGCCTCGGCGCTGATCTTCAACACACTGTTCTTTCCGAACATCTCGCCCGCGGCGGGCATCCTCGCGAGCTTCAGCGCCTACGCCGTCGGGTTCCTCGCCCGACCGCTCGGCGGCCTGTTCTTCTCACGCTACGGCGAGCGGCTCGGCCGCAAATGGGTGCTCGTCGCGACCCTGATGCTGATGGGCGGCGCGACACTGGGTATCGGTCTGCTGCCCACCTACAGTCAGGTCGGGCTTCTCGCACCCGCGCTCCTCGTCGCATGCCGATTCTTCCAGGGATTCGGTGCGGGAGCCGAACAGTCCGGTGGTGCAACCCTTCTGACGGAGACGGCGCAGATCGGCAGGAGAGGCCGGCTCGCCGCTCTGGTGATGACCGGGGCCGCGCTGGGCACGGCGCTCGGCGCAGTCGCGTGGATCGCCGCGCAGCTCCTGCCGGAAGAGCAGCTCATGTCCTGGGGCTGGCGGCTCGTCTTCATCAGCAGTCTGCTCGTGACTGTCGCCGCCTTCGTCATCCGTCGCAAGCTCAACGAGAGCCCGGTGTTCCAGGAACTGAAGGAGCAGCACCACGTTCCGAAGACGCCCGTGAAGGAGATCTTCGCGAACGGCAAGAAGCCGCTGTTCATCGTCATGTTCATGACGATCGGCATCAGCGCGCAGTCGTACACGTACCAGGTGTTCATGGCGTCGTACCTCAAGAACGACGTGCACGTCGACCCCACGTTCATTCCCAAGGTACTGCTGGTCGGGGCCATCTGCGGCGGCATCGCGGCCTACGGATTCGGTCGGCTGTCCGATCGGGTGGGCCGCAAGCCGGTGTACATCTCGATCGTGATCGCTCTGATCATCCTGCCGGTGCCGACGTTCCTGGCTCTGAACACCGGCTCGCACCTGTTGATCACGATGGCGATGATCGTCGGCTTCATCCTGGCCTGCCAGGGCGCCGTCGGCGTCACCATGAGCTACTTCCCGGAAATCTTCGGCTCCCGCTACCGCTACGCCGGCGTCACTCTCGGCCGTGAATTCGCCTCGATCTTCGGCGGCGGTGTCGCACCACTGATTTGCGCGGCCCTCGTCACGGCCTTCTCCGGCTCCTGGATCCCGGTGGCCGTCTACATGATCGTGATGGCCGTGACCGTCCTGATCGCCTCGACGATGGCGCCGGAAACCCGCGACCGCGACCTCACGCTGGCCGCCAACGCCACCGACCGCGAGGTAACGGCGGCATGACCTCCTCCGTCATCGCGGTGCTGCGCGCCGCGCACGCCGACCTCTACGCCCCGGTGGTGACCGTCCTCGCCGAGAACGGAGTTCGTGCCGTCGAGCTGACGATGAGCACGCCGGGCACTCTCGACTCCCTGCGCGGCATCCGGCGCGACGCACCCGACGGCGTCGAGATCGGGGTCGGCACGGTCACCACCGTCGACCAGGCCCGCGCCGCCGTCGACGTGGGTGCCGACTTCCTCGTGACACCGACCACGAACCTCGACGTCATCGCCACGGCCGTGCGTGCGGGCGTCCCGATCTACCCGGGCGGATTCACGCCGACCGAGCTGTGGAACGGATGGAACGCGGGTGCGACCGCCGTGAAGTTGTTCCCGGCATCGGTGGTCGGACCGGAGTACATCGCGCACCTGCGCGGGCCCTTCCCCGACATCCAGGTCGTCCCCTCTGGCGGGGTGAGCATCGAGGACGTCCCCGTGTGGATCGCAGCCGGAGCGGCGGCGGTCAGCCTCGGCGGCCCGCTGATCGGGGACGCACTCCGCGGCGGGGACCTCGGTCAGCTGGCCGAACGATGCCGGCGCCTCGCGGGCGTCGTCGCAGAACCGGCGGTCGCGTGATGACGGTACTGACGTTCGGCGAAACCATGGCCCTCACCCGAGCGGCGGACACCGGACCGCTCGCCCACACGTCCACGCTCCACCTGGGAATCGGCGGCGCCGAAACGAACTTCGCGATCGCGCTGCGGCGGCTCGGCGTGGACGTCGCCTGGGTCGGGCGCGTCGGCCAGGACAGCCTGGGTGACCTGGTCGAGCGTGAACTCCGGGCCGAGGGAATCACCGCCGACGTCATCCGCGATCCGGACGCCCCGACCGGACTGATGGTGAAGGAGCGGCGAACCGCCACCGCCACCCGCGTCTGGTACTACCGGGCCGGCAGCGCGGGGTCGCGGCTCACGATGTCGGACATCGCGGACCACCGCCTCGAGTCGGCGTCGCTGCTGCATGTCACCGGCATCACCCCGGCCCTGTCCGACAGCGCCAGGAAGACCACCCTGTACTGCGCCGAACGGGCACGCGCACTGGGCATTCCGGTGTCGTTCGATCTCAACTACCGCCGTGCGCTGTGGTCGCCGGAAGAAGCGGGTCCCGTCTTCCGTGAGCTGATAGCGTTGTCGGACATCGTCTTCGCCGGTGAGGACGAGGCCGCGATCGCAGTGGGGGACGGCGACCCCGCAGAACTCGTCGCGCGTGTCCGCGACCTGGGGCCCCGCGAAAGCATCCTGAAACTGGGAGACCAGGGATGCCTGGCGATGGTCGACGGCGAGACGTACTCCCTGCCTGCGGTGCCGGTGAACGTCGTCGACTCCGTGGGGGCCGGAGACGGTTTCGTCGCCGGATACATCGCGGACCGCCTCGCGGGGGAGTCACCCGGCGACCGTCTGAGGACCGCTGTGACCGTGGGAGCCTTCGCGTGCACGGTGTCCGGCGACTGGGAGGGCATGCCGCGCAGGGACGAACTCGGACTCCTCACCACCGCGGAACCCGTCACCAGATGACAAGCTCCCACCTCCGACAGAACTGGACTTCACCGATGAACACCACCGAGACCACCGGCACGGACACCGTCGAGGTTCCGACGCACGCGCAGGCGGTCGTCGCCCACGGCGCGAACGACCTGCGCGTCGAGGACGTGCCGATCGCCGCACCGAAGCCGGACGAGGCGGTGATCCGCATCGCCTACGGCGGAATCTGCGGATCCGACCTCCACTACTGGAAGCACGGCGCCGCAGGCGAGTCGATTCTCCGCGCACCGATGCGGCTCGGGCACGAGGCGTCGGGCACGGTGCTGATCGGCGCGACGGACGGCAGCGGTCCCCGCCCCGGCACCCCCGTCGCCATCCACCCCGCGACACCCGGCGGCGACAATGCGACGTATCCGGCCGACCGCCCCAACATTTCCCCCGAGTGCACGTACCTGGGCAGTGCGGCGCACTTTCCGCACGCGGACGGGTTGTTCGTCAGCCACGTCGCCGTCCCCACCCGCATGCTGCGGGTCCTTCCAGACAGCCTCGATCTGCGGCTCGCCTCCCTGGCCGAGCCGGCGAGCGTGGCGTGGCACGCGGTGGCGCGGGCCGGGGACGTGACGGGCCGGTCGGTCCTGGTCATCGGTGCCGGGCCGATCGGCGCGCTCGTCGTGGCGGTACTGAAGCGAGCCGGCGCCGGGAAGATCACGGCGGTGGACATGCACGAGTACCCGCTGAAGATCGCGCGCGACGTGGGCGCGGACGTGACCCTGACGGCCACCGACACCGACGCGGTCGCGGCGGTCGGAGCAGACGTCACCATCGAATGCTCCGGCAACCACCGCGGCCTGTCGTCGGCGATCCACGGGACCGCGCGCGGCGGCCGGGTCGTGATGGTCGGACTGCTTCCTTCCGGTGACCAGCCGGTACCCGTCTCGATCGCGATCACCCGGGAACTGGACCTGGTCGGTTCGTTCCGGTTCAACGACGAGATCGACGAGGTCGTGGCCGCTCTCGCCGACGGCTCGCTGGCAGTCGACCCGATCATCACGGCCGAGTACGACGTGGCCGACGCGCTCACCGCGTTCGCGTCGGCCAGGGACGCGTCGTCGTCGAGCAAGGTTCTCCTCCGGTTCTGATCCCGGGATCCTCGCCCCGGCATCGTCGACGCGGCGCAGTTGTCGCATGATGGACTCGACGCACCCCCGAGGTCAGGAGAGCAAGCTGATGAAGGAATTCACCGCCTGGATCGCGCGCGAGAACGAGGGCGCCATCGGCCTCACCGAGGAGACGGTCGACGAATCGTTCCTGCCGCAGGGCGAGGTCACGATCCAGGTCGAGTACTCCAGCGTGAACTTCAAGGATGCGCTGGCGCTGACGCCGAAGGGCGGAGTGGTCCGCGAATACCCCATCGTGCCCGGCATCGACATCGCGGGCACGGTCGCCGAGTCGCAGTCGCCGGAGTTCGCGGTCGGTGACAAGGTCGTCGCCCACGGCTACGACATCGGAACCGCCCGGCACGGCGGGTACGCGCAGTTCGCCCGCGTCCCGGCCGACTGGGTGGTGAAACTCGACGGCATGTCCACCCGCACCGCCGCCGCAATCGGGACCGCCGGCTTCACGGCCGCGATGAGCGTCGAGGCACTGCAGTCCCGCGGCGTCGAGCCGGGCAACGGCCCGGTGCTCGTGACCGGGGCGAGCGGCGGCGTCGGCACCGTCGCCGTCGACCTGCTGTCGGCGGCCGGCTTCGAGGTGGTCGCGTCGAGCGGAAAGCCGGAGAAGGCGGAACTGCTCACCCAGCTGGGCGCGAGCAAGGTGATCGGACGCCTCCCCGAACCCGACACGAAACCGCGTCCCCTCGGCAAGGCGCAGTGGGCTGCCGCGGTCGACTGCGTCGGCGGCGCCACCCTCGCCCACGTGCTCAGCACCATCGAATACGGCGGTGCCGTGGCGGCCAGTGGACTGACCGGCGGACCGAAGTTGGAGACCACGGTCCTGCCGTTCATCCTGCGCGGCGTCAGCCTGCTCGGCATCGACTCCGTGCAGTACCCGATCGACCAGCGGCGCCGACTGTGGGGCCGCCTCGCGTCCGACCTCGCACCCAGCCGCCTCGAGTCGATCACGCACGAGGTCCCGATCGCCGACGTCGTGTCGGTGATCGACCAGGTGCGGGCGGGCACCTGGTCCGGTCGTGCGCTGACGCGCCTGTGAGTACTTATTAACGTGCGGCGGTTAATAAGTACTCACGGGCGGCGGAGCCGCACGATCCAGGCGCGGGTATCGGCCGGGTCGATCACGTCGTCGAGTTCGAAGATCGTCGCCGCGTTGAGTGCCTTCCCGTGCTGGTAGGCGGCGTCGACGAGTTGCGTGAACGCCGCGTCCCGCTCGGCGGGGTCGTCAAGCGCCTCGAGTTCCTTCCGGTACCCGAGGCGCACCGCGCCTTCCAGCCCCATGGCGCCGATCTCGCCGGTCGGCCACGCGACCGTGAACTCGGACGCGTGGAAGGAGCCGCCCGCCATGGCCATCGCGCCGAGGCCGTAGCCCTTGCGCAGGATGACCGTTCCGTACGGCACGGTCATCTGCGCGCCGGTGATGAACAGCTTGCCGAACCGGCGGACCGTGGCCTCCTTCTCCGAGTCGGGGCCGACCATGAATCCAGGTGTGTCGCACAGCGAGACCACCGGCAGGCCGAACGATTCGCACAGTTCCAGGAAGTGGGCCATCTTGTCGGCCGCGACCGCGTCGATCGCACCGCCGAGGTGGTGGCTGCTGTTCGCGACGAGACCGTACGGCGCCCCCTCGACCCGGATCAGCGCGGTGACGATGCCGACGCCGTGGTCGCGGCGTAGCTCGAGGACCGAGCCGACGTCGGCGATGGACTCCACCGCACTGCGGACGTCGTAGGCGCGCAACCGGTTCTCCGGGACGACGTGACGGGCCAGCCGCTCGTCGGGGGCCTCCCAGTCGGGGAGCACCCCCTGGAAGTACGACAGGTACGTCTTCGCCAGTTCGACGGCGTGCGCCTCGTCGCGGGCGAGCAGATCGATCACTCCGTTGCGGCGCTGCACGTCCACTGGCCCGATGTCCTCCGGCCGGTACACACCCAGCCCGCCGCCCTCGACCATCGCCGGGCCGCCCATGCCGATGTTCGCGTCGGGGGTGGCGATCAGGACGTCGCAGACCCCGGCGAGGGCTGCGTTGCCCGCGAAGCAGCGGCCGGACACGACCGACACCAGCGGCACCTTCCCGTTCAGCGCCGCCAGCGACCGGAAGGTGTTCAGGTCCAGGCCCGCGGCGGGACCGGCGTCGGTGTCGCCGGGACGTCCGCCTCCGCCCTCCGCGAACAGGACGACCGGAACCTGTTTGCGGCCAGCGAGTTCGATCACCCGGTCCGTCTTGGCGTGGTTTCGCATGCCCTGGGTTCCGGCGAGCACCGTGTAGTCGTACGACAGCACCACCGCCTGGGAATTCTGCGGACCGAACACGTCCCCGTTGATTGCGGCGAGGCCGGCGATCAGGCCGTCGGCGGGGGTGTTCTCGATCAGGTCCTGCTCGGAGCGGCGACTGCGCTGCGCGGCGAGAACGAGGGGCCCGTACTCGACGAAGCTGCCGGGGTCGACCAGGTCCTCGATGTTGGCGCGGGCACTGCGCCTCCCGAGCTTCGCGCGCTTCGCGATCGCGGCGGGCCGGGCGGCGTCGAGCGTGTAGTCGTGCCGCTGCCGGATCTCCGCCAGATCGGCGCGCTCACGATCGAGATCGGTTGCGCTGTCGGCCACGTCGCCAGCCTCCGATCCGGTGCGGCGGATCACGACCAGTGGATCGCCGGCGTTGACGGTCTGCCCGGGCGACACCAGATTCCGCTCCACCACAGCGCCGGTGGGGGCGGCGATCACGTGCTGCATCTTCATGGCCTCGAGCACCACGATTTGCGCACCCGACGTCACGGCGGCCCCCTCGGTGGCCGCCTCCACGACCGTCCCGGCCATGTGTGCACGCAGGACGTCCTCGCCGGCCCGCAACTCGAGCGTGTCCGACGCGACCTCCGCCGGATGATGCACATGCGCGGCGTCGACGAGGGCACCCATCCGCTCCGCGAGATAGTCGGTGCCCACGACGCCGTCGGCGAAGCCGGGATCCGTGAGAATCGCCCGCAGAAAGCCGATATTGGTGGGGACGCCGTCGACGACGAACTCGGCGAGCGCCGCATCCGCCTTGCGTGCCGCGGCCGCGAACGACTGCCCGCGTGAATGAACGATCACCTTCGCGAGGAGCGAGTCGTACCGCGGGCTCGGCGACAGCCCCGGCCGCCCGTAGGTGTCGACGCGCACCCCCGGTCCCGTCGGCGGGGAGAACACGGACAGCGTGCCCGCGGCGGGAACGGCCTGACCGCCCCGGCGCATCGTCTCCATGTTCACCCGGGACTGGACGGCGATTCCACGCGCGAGCGCGGGTGTGCCCGACGTGTCGAGCCCGACGGCGCCGACCCCGTCCGGCAGCGCCAACTCTCCGAAATCGGCTCCCCGCGCGATGTCGATCTGCACGGCGACGAGGTCGATCCCCGTCACCTCTTCGGTCACCGTGTGTTCCACCTGAAGTCGCGGATTGACCTCCAGGAACACGAATCCGGTCGGGGAGACCAGGAATTCGACGGTGGCCAGTCCCCTGTAGCCGACACTGGCACACAGCCGGGCCGCGGCCTCGTGGAGTTCGCTGCGCAGTCCGGGATCGAGCCCCTGTGCGGGTGCGATCTCGACGAGTTTCTGGTGGCGGCGCTGCACGCTGCAGTCGCGGTCACCGACGGCGAGCGCCCGGGTCACGCCCGCCTGCGGTGCCGCCACCACCTGCACCTCGATGTGCCGGGCGCCCTCGAGCAGCGCCTCGGCGAACACTGCGGGATTGCCGAACCCGAGTTCCGCCTCCGACGCGCACGCCCGGTACGCCTCGTCGATCCGGTCCGCGCTGCGGACGGCACGGATGCCGCGGCCGCCGCCGCCCGCGAGTGCCTTGATCATGATGCCGCGCGGTTGTTCCGCGAAGAACGCGCGGACGCCGTCCAGGTCGGTGGGGCCGTTCGTCGCGGCGAGCACCGGAACCTTCGCGGCGACGGCGGCCTCGCGTGCCGACGACTTGTCGCCGAAGATGTCGAGCACATCCGGGCTCGGACCCACGAACGTGAGTCCGGCGGCGGCGCAGGCGCGGGCGAAATCGGCGTTCTCGCTGAGGAACCCGTAACCGGGATGCACCGCCGTCGCACCGAACTCGGCGGCCGCGTCGAGGAGGGCGCGCACGTCCAGGTACGCGGACGGTCCCGAGCCGCGGAGCGCGACCGCCTCGGTCGCCGCGCGCACGTGGGGGCTGTCCGCGTCGTCCTCCGCGTAGACGGCGACGGTGTCGACCGACATCTCCTCGGCGGAGCGGATGATGCGCAGCGCGATTTCGCCGCGATTGGCGACCAGCAGGGTCACTTGTACTCCTCGGCCAGGGCGAACAGGTCGGCCTTGCGGACCTTTCCCGTCGCCGTCATGGGTAGTGCGTCGAGGACCTCTACGGTGGGCACCTTGTAGGTGGCCATGTTCCGGGCGGCCCACTCCCGCAGTTCCTCACCCGACACCTGACGGTCGGGCAGGAGCTGGACGAACGCGAACGGCACCTGCCCCTTGCCCGGATCGGGCTTCGGGACCACCGCGGCCGACTGAATCGCCGGATGCAGCATGAGCAGTGCCTCCACCTCCGAGGGAAACACGCTCATCCCGTTGGTCTTGATCATCTCCTTGTTGCGGGCCAGATAATGCAGTGCGCCTTTGTCGTTCAGCTTGCCGACGTCACCGGTGTGGAGCCATCCGCCGCGGAGCGCGTCGGCGGTGGCGTCGGGTTTTCCGTAGTAGCCGGTGAGCAGCGACGGACTGCGGACGATGATCTGCCCGGGCTGCCCCACCGGCACCGGAGCCCCGGCCTCGTCGACGATCAGCACGTCGGTGCCCGGAACCGGCGGCCCGCAGAAGACGGGTTCGCTGCGCAGATCCTCGTCGTCGGTCTGGAAGCCGAGCGTGATGGTGTCGGCGGTGTGCGTCTCCGTCATGCCGTAACTGGCTTCCCGGAGCACGTGACCGGTCGCGGCGCGCCATCGGCCGCGGATCCCGGGGTCGAGTTTGAGCACGAACGACACGGCCATCGCGTTGCCGAGGGTGGAGAAGTCCCGGTCGGCGAAACCCGGCAGGTCCATCAGTTCCACGTAGTTGTCGACGGTGCCGACCATCGACGTGACACCACGGCGCTCGACGAGGGTCGCCGCGGCTTCCGGGTCCCATCGGGTGAGCAGGACGACGGTGCCGCCGTTGATCAGCGGATAGAGGATGCCGAAGTCCTCGCCGGCGATCCAGAAGACGGGCAGGAACCCGAGGACGACCGGGGGAGCCTCGCCCACCTGCCTGCCCCCGGCCAGTGTCGCGGTGGCGGCGGTGTACACCATGTGCGCCTGAGTGTGTTTGCAGCCCTTCGGCATCCCGGTGGTGCCGCCGGTGTAGTTCAGCGCCGCGAGCGCGTCGGGATCCATCGGGATCGGATCGGCGCGAGGCGATTCCATGATCCCAGCCCAGTCGGTGGGCCCGGACGCGGTGGGGAACGGCGGTGTGACGCCGGGTTCGGCGGGCAGCAGGTCCGACAGGGCCGTGACCGCGACGTGCCGCAGAGCCGACTCGCCGCGCACGGATTCGACCATGTCCGCGAAGGAATCCTGGGTCAGCAGAATCTCCACGCCGGCGTCACCGAGCTCGTACGCGAGTTCGTGCTCACGGAACAGCGGGTTGATCGGGACGTGGACCGCACCGATCTTCAGTATCCCCAGCATCGCGATGTGGAATTGAGGACAGTTGGACAGGTGGACGCCGACGCGGTCGCCTGCCGACGCGCCCCGCTGCAGCAGCCAGCCGGCGAAGCGGTCCGACAGGTCGTCGAGTTCGGCATAGGTGATGTCGCGGCCGTAGAAGTCGATCGCGACGCTGTGCGGTCGCTGCGTTGCCCAGTGCCGCAGATAGTCGATCACGGTGCGGCCCTCGATCGGGTACTCGACGGACCGCGGCACCTCCGGTGGCCACGCGGCGGCCTGGAGTTCGCGTATCTCGGCGAGGGCCGATTCCAGTGCCGTGGGGTCACTCGAAGGCGAAGTGGGCATACCGAACTCCCGATTCTGTGCGGATTGTCCTTGCTAGGCGAAGCCGATGAGTCTTTCGGAGATGGCGGTCAGGTCTGCGGTGTACCGGCGCTGTTCGCGGGAACTCGCGTCGACCAGCCGGGCCGCGCCCGCGAGTTGGGCGTCGGCGAGGGTCTGCGCGATGCGGGCGGGTGGTGCACAGGGCGTGACGTCGCAGGTGGCGTTGATGCGCTCGATGAACCGGGTGTAGCGGCGGATGAGCCGCGTCTGCACGGTGGTCCAGCTTCGGCCGACCTCGGGGTCGAGCCCGGCGCGGTGCCTGATCAGTTCGAGGACCCGCCCGTTGGTGTAGACGGCCTCGACGAAGGCTTTCGTGGTGGTGCGCAGCACCTCTCGCAGGTCTTCGCTCGCCGGTCCTTCGACGTGCTGCGACTCGAGGAACTCCTCGCAGACGTCGGCGGCGACGGCGTGGAACACCTCGTCCTTCGAGGAGAAGTACGCGTAGAACGTCGCCCGCGACACTTCCGCCCGGGTGGTGATCACCTCGACGGTGGTCCGGTCGTACCCGAGTTCGGCGAAGCAGGCGCTCGCGGCGCGGAGGAGTTCGCGGCGGCGGGGACCGTCGTTGTCCTTACGCGCCGACCGTGCCCGCTCCTGAGCCTCGCTTGTGGTCACGGTCACAGTATGGGTTGATATTGACGTCAATGTCAATCGCGGCTCGACGACAACCTGATCCGCAGCGGGAGTGCGCTGTGGCGGCGCACGAGGAGGCTGGGGAGCCAACGTGTCTCGGCGTCGTCGGCGAGGGAGAACTGGTCGGTGCGCGCGAGCAGTGTGGTGGTGGCGGCGAGTGCCTCCATGCGGGCGAGCGCCGATCCGACGCAGAAGTGGACGCCCTTGCCGAACGCGAGATGGGAGCGGATGTGCGGCCGGTCGAGCACGATCTCGTCCGGCCTCTCGAACGCGGCGGGATCCCGGTTGGCCGCGCCCCACAGCAGGAGCAGGTGGCTACCCGCGGGCAGGTCGACGCCGCCGAGAGCGGTGCCGGCGACCACGTGCCGGTGATGTCCGCGGAACGGGGATTCGAGACGCAGTGCCTCGTCGAGGAACGCGTCGACGAGCGCGGGCTCCTGCCGGAGTCGGGTCTGCACTGCGGGATGGGTGGCCAGGAGGCGGGCGGCGTTCGCGATCAGCCCCGCGGTCGATTCGCCGCCGGCGCCGACGAGCTGGAGCAGGACGAGTGTCGCGACGTCCTCGGACAGTTCTCCGTCATTGCAGGCGTGTGCGAGGACGCCCAGCAGATCCTCCGACGGTTGCGACCTCGCCCGCACGAGTTCGGCCCGCAGGTACGCGGCCAGTTCGGTCACGGAGGCGACCAGCCGGCCGAGGCGACCCGCGTCGACCATCCCGCCCAGCATCTCCGTGCTGTCGTACGCCCAGGCGAGCAGCTGGGGCACGTCCGGCTCCGGCAGCCCGATGAGATGCGCCACCATCGTCAGCGGCAGGCGGTCGGCCATGTCGGCCGTCCAGTCGATCCGCCCGTCCCGCAGGCCCTCGTCCCACAGGGTGTCGACGAGCGACTGCACGGTGGGCGTCAGCGCGCGGATGCGGCGGCCGAGCGTGGGCAGCACCAGCTTGCGGTGGTGCAGGTGCGTCGGCTCGTCGGCGGTGGCCAGCACGTGAATCGCCTGACCGCCGCCGTCCATGTCGAACGTCGTGGGCGGCCCCGACGGTTGCTGCACCAGCACGCCGGTGAGGTGCGAGGAGAAGTCGTCGGTGCGGTTCGCCGCCTCTGTCACGAGGTCCCACGTGGACACGAGGAAGAAGTCGGTGCCTTCGACGCGATGGACGGGGGAGTGCTCGCGGAGAATCCGGTACAGCTCGTTCGGTTCGTCGAGGTGGGTGGGATCGAAGATGTCGATTCCGTGGGTCGGCGAGTGGGCCATCGAGGACTCCTTGTCGGCGAGAACTTGTTGCACATCACCACAGTTCGCGTCGGAGCCGGGTGCTGTCAAGGGCGGCGATCAAGGTGAGATTCTGCTGATCAGCGCGCTGTTCGCACTGCGTCTCACTGCCCGGTGATGCGGGGTTTGTCGATGCTGATCACGACCCCGTAATAGAGGAACGTGTTCTAGAATTGGCAGAGTAACCGTCTCATGGTGAGACAAAATAACGAGGACGTTTCTGGAGGTGCCGTGGACACGGAGCAGGCGGATTGGTTGACCGGAGGGAGCAGGCGGGTGCTTGCGGTCGAGAGGATTCACGCCGCCGCTGCCGACCTCATTCGCGAACAGGGCATCGACGGGGTGAGTGTGGACGAGGTCGCCGCCCGCGCCGGGTGTTCACGCGCCACGCTCTACCGGTACGCCGGCGGCAAGCGCACGCTCGTCGAGGCCGTGATGTCCCGCGCCGCCGACTCCGTGGCCGACCACGTCGAGCAGGCGCTGGAACCGTTCGAGGACTCGGAGCGGATCGTGGAGGCGATCCTCGCCTCGCTGGTGGCTATCCGCGCGGAGCCGACCCTGGTGCAGTGGTTCACCGGGGTGCATCCGAGGAGTACGGACGAGTACCTGGCCCGCGCACCCGAACTCGGCCAGGTGGCGATCTCGCTCACCCGCATCGCGCCCGACGAGGAGGCCGCGGGATGGATCGTGCGCGTCGTCCTGGCCCTGTTGACGTGGCCGCTGCCCGACGCGGCCGCCGAGCGGCGCACCGTCGAACGCTTCGTGGAGCCGATCTTCAGGATTCGCGCGGCGTCGTAGCCGATCGGGTGGGCTCGAGCACGAAGAGCCGGAACTCGCGTCCCCCGGACCGCCGGTGCTCCATGCGGTAGCCGGGCCAGTAGTCGACGACGAATTTCCACAGGTTCTCGCGTTCGTCGCCGGTGGCCATGTGGACGCGCATCCGGGACTCCCGTGCCCCGGCCTTGACGAGCGCCTCGTCGGCGGCGCGCAGATTCGCCGACCATGCCGGGTGCTCGGGGCGGCCCCAGTTGGAACCGGTGACGACGTATCCGTCGCCGTACGGAATGCACAGCAGCGCCGTCGTCCGCGGGGTGCCGCTCTTGCGTCCCGGGACCGTCACCTGCACGGACTGCAGGCCGGCGATGCCGATGAGGCTCACGCGGTTCCCGGTCCACGCGCGCAGGTGTGACTCCAGCCAGATGATCACCGGCGCCATCCGCATCACCCATTCCTGGGTGCCCAGCCACCGCGCAAGGATGCGGAGCGGGTTGCGGAGCGCGCGCAATCGGTCAGGGGGTGTGGGGACGGCGTTCATGGTGGCCATTTTCCCTCAGGTGGGCGGTTCGGGCCGATCGCGATGAGTTTTGCGCATCCCGCGGGTCTAATGGTCAGGTCCCACCGAAAAGACCTCGATTTCACGCCTTGACCCGAACAACGGTTGAGGTTGCAGGATCGGTCAGTAGCAATTCGAGCCACTCGACAGGGGAGTACAGATCATGTCCGACACCGGAGCCACGATTTCTGCAACCACGACCTCACGGATCAACCCGGCGACGCTCGAGCTGAGCCGGCCCTGGGCGGTCGCCGCGACCGTCATCGGAGCACTCGTCCCGAACCTGGTCATCTGGCTGCTCGGCCTCGCCGCCGGCGGGTCGTTCGAGATGACAGATGCGGGCACGACCAGCAGTGTCGCGCCCGGAGGCGTCGTCATCCTGACGGTGGTTCCGACGTTGATCGGGATGACGCTGGCCGCGCTCATCTCACTGAAATGGGTGGCGGTCATTCGGCCCGCCGAGGTGATCGGCGCGCTGCTGCCGCTGGCGACGATCGCGCTCACCGTCCAGGCCGACTTCGACACCGCCAGCACCATCGCACTGGCTGTCATGCACGTGGTGATCGCCGTGGTGATCGTCGTCGGCCTCGAAGCGATGCGGCGTCCACTGGCCCGCGCGCAGGTCTAGGGGGTGCTGTTCACCGGCACGTGCGCCTCGATGGTGAGTGCGATGTGCTCGACGATCCGCTTCTGTGAGATCTTCGGGCTGCCGGTGAGCCAGCGCTGATACAGGAAGGCGATGGCCCCGAACAGGGCAATCGCGTTCAGCTGGGTGTTGACGGCGTCGCGGGGTGCGCCGTCGGCACCCAGCATTTTCAGTGCCGCGGCCATGGGTGTGGTGAACTCGGCAACCAGTTGTTCGCCGCGCTGCGCCAGTTCCGGCACGGACTGCGACTCGACGAACATGATGCGTCCCCGCCGCCGGTCCTCGGCGATGTAGCCGGTGAACGCCTTCACGACGTGGCGGACGAGTCGGCCCGGATCGTCCGGGGCCGTCTCGAGTGCCCCGAGCAGGGTGTCCCTCGCACCCAGGACGACGTGGTCGAGGAGGGCGACGAGTAGCGCCTCCCGGTTGTCGAAACTCTCGTAGAAGTAGCGCTCGGTGAGGCTCGCCTGGCGGCAGGTCGCGCGCATCGTCGTGGCCGCTGTGCCCTCGGTTCCCATGATCTGGAGGCCGGCCTCGATCAGCGCCGCGCGCCTCGCCGCCCGGCGGTCGTCGGGCTCCTGGCCACGCCACCTGCGCGGTGCTCCACGAGGGTTCTCGCTGTCGCTCATTCCGTCATCGTCTCACCGATCCCGGTGTCGATCGGGGTGCCCTCGTGCGCCGACTGTTGACATCAGGTGATGTCAACAGCCATCCTGAGTGCAACGCGTTCCACATCCAGCGGCATTAGGAGATCGCCATGACCACCACTGAGCTTCCGCCCCACCGTCGTTCGACTGCGCCTGCGCTCGGGCCCGATTCGCTGACGTGGCACCGGTTCGGCGACTGGCGAACCGCGCTGCTCATCTCGTGGTCGGGCACGCTGCAGGTGATGCATCCCGTCATCGACGCCGCCCTCGTGCAGCATTCGACCGTCTTCGACAACGAACTCGCCCGGCTCGCCCGTTCCGCGGGGCCGATCATCCGGGCGCTCTACGATCCGACGGGCGCGGAGGCCCGGACGATCCGCGACATGCACAAGGACATCAAGGGCACCACGGACGACGGACGGCGGTACCACGCGCTGAACCCGGGGCCGTATTTCTGGGCACACGCC
Organism: Rhodococcus sp. USK10; assembly: GCF_019378875.1. Taxonomy (NCBI): domain Bacteria; kingdom Bacillati; phylum Actinomycetota; class Actinomycetes; order Mycobacteriales; family Nocardiaceae; genus Rhodococcus; species Rhodococcus sp. USK10. The sequence continues at coordinate 2,895,195 of NZ_CP076048.1, read as the reverse complement.
ACGTTCCTCGGCACCCAGTACGTGGTCGCCGACTACTTCGGTGAACCGCTCACCACCGCCGAGAAGGAACAGCTGTATCAGGAGTCGAAGCAGTGGTACGCGCTCTACGGGGTGTCGGCCACCCACTTGCCCGAGACGTACGCCGATTTCGTGGACTACTGGAACGAGATGGTCGGCACCGTCCTGGAAAAGACCGAGACGGTGCGCAGGTCGCGGCTTCTGAGCGGGCTGCCGATGCCACGTCCCGACGATCGCATCCCCGGCGTGGTGTGGCGTCTCGTCGGTCCCGCGCTCGGACGGCTGCTCGTCTGGATCGCCCGGGGAACGCTGCCTCCCGTCGCCCGCGACAAGCTCGGCTGGGAGTGGTCCGCCGCCGACGAACGCAGACTCCGCCGATTCGGAGCAGCCGTGCGGATCGGTTTCCGGATCCTGCCCGAGCGGCGGCGGCTGACTCCCATCGCCCGAAGAGCATGCGACGGAACGGCATCAGGGTCTCGAGGCGCCCGGGTCGGCTGACAGCTCCGTGACCCAGGCCGCGATCTGAGCCCGGGAGGAGAATCCGAGTTTCGCGAGGACGTGCTCCACGTGACCCTGCGCGGTGCGCTGGGAGATCACGAGGCGGGCGGCGATTGCCTTGTTGGTCAGACCCTGCGCGACCAGGTCGGCGACCTGGCGTTCGCGCTTGGTCAGTGCCGCCGCGGGATCGCCGCGCCGCGGCGCTGCCGGCAGACGTTCGCCCAGGGCATACGACGCGGCGGCGGTGAAGCCCAGCGCCTCGCCCTCGCGGGACGCAGTCTCGAACGCGCGGGCACCGAGCGAGCGCCGTGTGACGAGCTCGCATTCGTTGTGGGATTCGGTCAGGTCGGGGATCTGGACGATGGACGTGCCGACCCTCTGTCGAAGCATCTCGGCCGCTGCCAGCAGGACGGCGGCGCGGTGGAAATCGTTCTCGCGGCACGAGATCCAGGCGAGAATTTCGAGGCACCAGGTGGCTCCGAACGGATCGTCGACCACGCGGGCCAGCTCGAGTCCCTTTCGGAGCAGCAGCACCGCGCGATCACGGTCGCCCTCCCGCCACATCACCAGCCCAAGGGTCAGGGACGAGCGGCCCAGGTACACCGATTCACCGTGTGATTCGGTAATCCGGATCGCCTCGTCGAGACAGCCGGTGGCGGCCTCGGCGTGCCCGAGTATCTCGTGAGCCAATCCGAGCGCGTGCAGGGCCGTGACGTGTGCAAGGAGGTTGCGCTCGCCGCGTAACACCTCGAGAGCCTCGGTGAACGAGCTCACGGCGTGCTCCGGGTTGCCGCCGTGCAGTGCGTGCGCTCCGTCGGCTTGAAGCATGAGGGCGCGATCGAGTGCACTGCCCCGGGTCTCGGCAAGCACTCGCCCCTCGTCGATCAGTTCGGCTGCCCGCTCCAGGTCCTCGTGCCGGCTGGCGAGGACGCTGGCCGAATGTAACGCCTTGACCCGGAGTGCGGTGTCGTGTCCTCCCTCCTGCGCCAGTGCGCGGTCGAGCCAGCGGCGCCCCTCGCGGAGCAGCCCACGCGAAACCCAGAACGGATACAGAGCGGTCGCGATCTCCAGCCCAGCCTCGGCCGAGTCGGCAGCCGTGGACAGGCCGTACTCCATCGCTTCGCGCAGGTTGGGTTGTTCACGCTCGAGCCGGGCGAGCCAGGCGACCTGCCGGGGGCCGATCCATTCGGATTCGGCCTGGAGGGCGAATTGCCGGTACCAGCTGTGATGTCGCCGCCGGAGGTCCGGAAGGGTGCCGTCCTGTTCGAGCTTCTCCCGGCCGTACTCGCGCAGCGTTTCGAGCATCCGGAATCGCACCACCGCCCCCGATCCCTCGCGGATGAGGATCGACTTGTCCACGAGCGACGCGACGAGATCGATGAGACCGGCCGGTTCGGCGTCGTACATGGACACCTCCTCGGCGGCGTCCAGTTCGAAGCTGCCGGCGAAGACCGAAAGCCGTGACCACAGCTGCTGCTCGGCGGGGAGACACAGGTCGTAGCTCCAGTCGATGCTCCACCGCAGCGTCTGCTGCCTGGTCGGTGCACTCCGGCTTCCGCGGGTCAGCAGCTCGTACCGGTTGGTCAACCGCTGCAGGATCTGTTCCGGCGACATCGAGCGCAGCCTCGCCGCCGCCAATTCGATGGCCAGGGGCAGGCCGTCCAGCCGGATGCAGATCCGGGCAACGGTGGCGGCATTGTCTTCGGTGACCTCGAAGCCGGGTACCGCCGTGGCGGCCCGTTCGGCGAACAGCGTCACCGCGTCGTAGCCGGGCAGACTCTTCAGCGACGGCTCCTTGTCCGAATCCGGAAGCGCCAGTGGACGAACGCGCAGGGCGGCTTCCCCCGCGACGTCCAGGGTTTCGCGGCTGGTCGCGAGAATCCGCAGGCCCGGGCAGGTGCGCAGCACGGTCTCCGTCAGGTCTGCCGCCGCATCCACCACCTGCTCGCAGTTGTCGAGGACCAGCAGCATGTCGCGCGGCTCCAGGAACTCCACGAGGGTCTGCAGCGGTCTCGGCGACCGCTGCCGCAATCCCAGCCCGGCCGCCACGACTTCTCCCAGCAACGATCCGTCGCGCAATTCGCCCAATTCGACCATCCGGACCCCGTCGTCGAAGGCCCGCCGGATGGTGGTCGCGACGCGCAGTGCCAGTCGGGTCTTGCCGACACCCCCGATTCCGGTCAACGTGACCAGCCGCGACGCCGAGAGCAGTTTCTTGGCCTCGGCGAGCTCTTTCCGCCGGCCGACGAAGCTCGTCAAGTCCAGCGGCAGAGTCCCGTCGGTCGGCGTTCCCGAGGGGGTTCCGCCGGATGATCGTCCGGGCGACGTCGGGCGCTGCGCGTCTCGCTCGGCATCGGGGTCCGGGCCCAACGCCATGTCGTCGACCGGGACACCGCGGCGAAATTGGATGTCCTGCAGCGCTTCACCCAGCATCGCCGCGGACGGGCGCTCGTGCGCGTCTCGCGACATGGCCCGTTCCAGCATGGCGGCCACGTCGGCGTCGATACCCGACTCCCGGAGGTCCGGCGCCGGTTGCGTGGTGATCCGCAGGAACTGCGCGACCACCTGTTCGCCGCTCCGGCGCTCGAACGCTGCATGTCCGGTCAGTGCGGCGAACAGTGTCGCCCCGAGGCCGTACACGTCGGAGGACGGACCCGGGGTGTCGCCCTCGAGGACCTCCGGGGCGGTGAACGCGGGCGATCCGGTGATGGTCCCCGTCGCGGTCTGGAAGCCGCCGGTGATGTGCGCGATGCCGAAGTCCGTCAGCGCCGGTTCGTCGTAGTCGGTGAGCAGGATGTTGCTCGGCTTGACGTCGCGGTGCACGATCCCGAACCGGTGCGCCGTCTCGAGCGCGCCCGCCATCTTCACGCCCAACCGCAGCGCCTCGGTGACGGTGAGCGGACCCTGACGGCGAATCCGCATGTCGAGGGAATCCTGCGGATGGTAGGGCATCACCAGGAACGGACGCCCGCTCGGCGTGACGCCGACCTCGAGCACACTCACGACGTTCGGGTGCCCGGTCAGCCTGCCCATCGCCCGCTGCTCACGGAGGAACCTGGCCCGGCTCTCGTCGTCGAGGTCGCCGCTGAGAACCTTCACGGCCACGGCGCGCTCCAGAGCGGACTGAGTGCAGCGGTACACCACGCCGAAGCCTCCACGCCCGATCTCCCGGGCATCGTCGAACCCGGCCGCGCGCAGTTCATCCGTCGTCGCGGTGTCGGTATCGCGCTGTGTGCGGAGCGGATCGCCGTCGGTTGCCAACGTGCTATCCGCCCCTGTGCCGCCCCGGGAACCGTGGTGTCATCCGCCTACCTCTCGACGACCCTTCCCAGACTATCGCCGCCGCCGGGGCCGCGGACCGAGACGATCCGGAATTCGGTCACGCGGCCGTCGAGCAGGCGACCGGTGGCGGTTTGGGCGGCGCCGCCTAGCGGCGGATCGAACCCCCGTCGACGACGAGTGTCTGCCCGGTGACGAAGGAGGAGCCGGGGGAGAGGAAGAATCGGGTCGGGCCGATGAAATCCTCGACCGTTGCGGCTCGTTTGATCGCTCGCGTGTTGATGTTGGCCTCTTCACCTGCGGCGATCGCCGTCGAGAGTGGGGTCAGCACCAAACCGGGGGCGATCACGTTGACCGTGATGTTCCTGGCTCCGAGTTCCGCGGCGAGGCTGCGGGCAAAGCCGATCACGCCGGCCTTGGAGGCCGCGTACGCCGCTGCGCTCGCCGGGGCCTTGAAGACCGTCCCGGACGAGAACAGGACGATTCTGCCGCCGTCCGCCACCATGTCGGCGACGCCCTGGACGAAATTGAGTGTTCCGTGAAGGTTGACCAGAAGCACCCGTTCCCACTCGGACTTCGGCATCTCCATGAAGGGGCCGAATGCGCCGATGCCCGCGCAGTGGACGATGCCGTCGATCGTTGCCCGGCCGTTTTCGGTCAGGGACTTGCGAACCGTGTCGACCGCGTCGTCGGTGGTGATGTCGCCCTGGAGGTACGTCACGCCGGGGGCAGGCGTTTCCGGCAGATCCCGATCGACGACGGTGATGTCCCACTCGCCTGCCAGATCGCCCGCCAACCCGGCGCCGATTCCGGACGATCCGCCGGTGAGAACGAGCGAACCCACGGTGGACGCGGTCGCGGCAGTGCCGCCCGGGGTCGGCATCAGTTCGTACCGCCGGTGCAGCTGTCGAGGAACTCGCCGATCACGGCCCACGTCTCCTTCGGATGGGTGATGTTCGGGCAGTGCCGGTAGGGCAGGACCATGGCGCGGGAATTCTGGAGTTCGGCCTGCAGGTGCTTGCTCCACCCGGCCTCGAGCAGCACGTCCTCGGAGCACTCGAGGAGCAGCACGGGGGTCGGAACGCCGGCAAGTGTGGCGGGGTACGGATCGGCGGGGCGCTCCTTCCGCAACGCCTCGGGTACCGGCAGATGCGGAGCGCTCATGCACCCGAAGTGACCGGGCGCGACGGCCCACCTGTACCGGGCGTCCACCTGGCCGGCCCTGCCGGAGAATTCGTCGCACAGCAGGTCGACGAACGCCTCGATACCGGCGACCGAACCATCGAAGTCACGCAGCTTGCCCATGTCCGGCGCTTTCCAGGGTCCGCCGGTGCCACTGAGTGTGGTGACCGAGGCGATCCGGGATCGATAGTCACCGTCGGCGAGCGCCCGCAGACCCACCGATCCACCGAACGAATTTCCGACCAGGTGCACCGGGCCGTCGATGCCGAGCTGGTCGAGCAACGCGAAGACGTGCCGGATCCGGAAAGCGAACGGTGAGACATCCAGGCGAACGGACTTGGCGGATCCGCCGTAGCCGAGGAAGTCCGGGGCGATGACCCGATACTTCGCTGCGGCCAGGGGCAGGACCTGCCCCCAGGTCACGTCGGCGCTGCCGCCCCACGCGCCGTCGTGCAGGAACACGACGGGGACGCCGTCTTCCGGACCGCCTGTCAGGTAGCGGGTTTCGAGGTTGGCGACAATTGCCGTCGTCTCGGTGATCAAAATAGCCTCCGGTGAAATGAACGATGCGGATGAATGCGTCGTGCGGGTCAGTGGATGTCGTAGTCCTCGTCGTGCACCGCGCTGGTGCGCTCGAAGTACTGCCGGGCCGGGAGTGGCCACATGATGGTGGACCGCCCGGCGGCGTTCTGATACCAGCTGTGGGTCTTCGACCAGCCCCAGGTGCGCTTGGCGCTCTCCCTGGTGACCTCGTCGGTGTACTCGGTGAACACGTCCGGTCGCAGGGCCATCGAACGGTGGCCGCCCTTGGCCAGCATCTGGACCGCGCTGATGATGTACGCGGCTTGGCACTCGAGGAAGAACACCAGGTTGCCGTGGATGACGGTGTTGGTGTTCGGGCCGTACATACAGAAGAAGTTGGGGTAGCCGGGCAGCGTGATGCCGAGGTAGGCGCTGGCGTCGATTCCCCAGGTTTGATGCAGGTCCTGTCCGCCTATGCCCGTCACCGTCATGGGGACGAGGAATTCCGAAGCCTTGAAACCGGTTCCGAACAGGATGATGTCGGCGGGGACGTGTTCGTCACCGATCCAGACACCGTCCTTGTCGATCCGTTGCACGGCCTGGCTCACCAGGCGCACGTTGTCCCGCTTGAGGGTGGCAACCCACGTGCCGTCGTCGCAGATGATTCTCTTCGCGGCGGGCGGGTAGTCGGGCATGATCTGCTCGAGCAGATCGAGTCGGTCGCCGGCCTGTTCGGTGAGGTAGTCGGTCAGCTCGACACGAAGGGCCTCGTTGGCCGCGGACACCGAGACCTCGGTCGGCGGAAAGTCCGGATCGACGGTTGCGGCCGGGAGGTTGCCGATGAGGCGGGGGAGGAAGATGGAGAAACGGTAGTAGGCGCGATAGTGCTTCAGATTCGTGAGGAGCCGGCGCTCGCCCGGGTCGATCTCCTGCCGGAGCACCGGCGTCGACCGCAACCAGGGGGCACTCCTCTGGAAGATCGTGACGTGCTCCGCTTCCTTCGCGACCGCCGGTGCGAATTGCAGTGCGCTGGCGCCGGTTCCGATCACGACGACACGTTTGCCGGCGAAATCGATGCTGTGGTCCCATTGCGCGGAGTGCATGACCGGGCCGGTGAAGGTCTCGAGGCCGTCGACGGCGGGGATCATCGGCCGGTTCAGTTGTCCCACAGCGCTGACGACGATCTGAGCTTCGGCCGATCCGACGACGCCGTCGGACGTGCGGGTGTCGATCGTCCAGGTGCTGGTGCTCTCGTCCCACCGGGTCGCGGTCACTTCGGTGCCGAACGAGATGTGCTCCAGGAGGCAGTTCTTCGCCGCAAAGTTGTACAGGTACTCGTGGATGGCCTGCTGGCGGCCGAAGTGCGTGACCCAGTCGTGCGGAACGAACGAGTACGTGTAGATGTGGCTGCGGACGTCGGTCCGGCAATCCGGGTAGCTGTTCTCGTACCACGTGCCACCGACATTCGTGCTCTTCTCGAGGATCGTGAAGGGCACACCTGCTTGCTTCAGCCGAAGTCCGGCAAGGAGACCGGAGAATCCGGCGCCGATGACCACGGCACTCAGGCCGCTGTCGGGAGCGATCTCGTCGAGATTCCACTCCGGCCCGCGAGGATCGCTGTCGTCGGGTGTGAAGGCCACCGCGGCCAGAGCCTGGGCGTCCTCGATGTTCTCGTCCATCAACCAGGTGCACATCGACTCACGCAGGGAATCGTCGGGCAGTGCAGCCCAGTCCCGCTGCGAGGAGAGGTACGGTGCGAGGCGCTTCAGGCAGAAGGCTCTGATCTCCGCGTCGGTCTCGGGTGCGAGTCCACTGGCAGGCAACGTCGCCCGGTTGGGCTTCCATTCCGTACGCAGTACGCCGGCGTCACCCGTGACGTGGGCCGTCAACATCAGGAGCGCGGGCGTGAGGGCCGAATCGAGGTGTGCGCGAAGCTCATCCTCTGTCATCGCGCGATCGAGCGTGAAATCCATGTCGTCTCCGTAGCAGTATGTGGAACCAGTGTGCACGTGGGCCGAGTGGCTACCAGCAGTCGAGGCCCTCGAGGAAAGGTCGCACCGTGGCGGCGACTTCGCGGGGGTTGTCGAAGGCGGCGAGGTGTCCGCCCTCGGCGAAACGCAGTTCGGCACCCGTGATGGACGCTGCGAGCTGTTCGATCACGGCACGGGGGGTGCTTCGGTCGTCGTCGCCGCCGACCACGAGGGTCGGGGGCGGTGAATCGGTGTGAAACGTGCCGACCTCGGTCATGGCGTCGAAATAGGCGCCGATGGTGTTGCCGCCGGCGTTCCGGAACTGTTCGCGAGCTTTCCGAACCAACGGGTCTGCCTCGTTTCGCGATGCGTCGCCGAACCAGCGATGCATGGTCATCTCCTCGGCTTGCTCGAGGCCGTTCGGTGCACGAACCTCCGCCGCGCGGGCCGAAGTTCCGCGAATGGCCTCCTCATCATAGGCGCCCCGGGTGGCCATCAGGATCTGCGCGTCGACCCGGTTCGGGAAGCTGCCCGACACCGCCTGAGCGACCATGCCTCCCAAGGAGATTCCCAACACCACCGAACTCTCGACGTTCTCGGCGTCCCACATCGCGGCGACGTCCCCGGCAATGAGACCGAGAGTGATGGCAGATCCTCCGCGCGCAGTCATGCCGTGCCCGCGGAAATCCGGCGCGAGCAGACGGTAGTCGTCTCCGAGAGCCTCGGCCAAAGGCGCATACCAGGATCCGTCCAATGCCAGGGAGTGCAGGCACGTGATCAGGCGTGGCCCTCGGCCGAATTGCTGATAGGCAATGGTGTCGCCATCGGCGGTAGTCGCAGTCTGCAGAGTTTCAGTCATTCTGGTTTTCTTCCATCATCCGCTGTTCGGCAAGATCGACTTCGGCCCGAAGCCGGGCGGACATATCGTGGAAATAGGATTTGAAGAGATCGGAGTACCTGCGCATCTCCTGATGCCGCGGCCGCTCGAGTTCGATCTTCATGTCGACCACCATGCGACCCGGCCTGCTGGCCATCAGGATGACGCGGTCGCTGAGCAGGATGGCCTCCTCGAGGTCGTGGGTGACGAAGATGACCGTCGGTCGCTCGGCCTCCCACAGCCGGAGGAACTCCTCCTGCTGGATCGCGCGGGTCTGGGCGTCCAACGCTGCGAACGGCTCGTCCATCAGAAGGACGCCGGGGCTCTGGACCAGGGTGCGGGCGATCGCAACGCGCTGGCGCATGCCCTGCGACAGGTGGAGAACATCCGAGTCGGCGAACTCGTGCAGACGAACACGACGAAGCCATTCCTCGGCGCGCTCGCGTCGTTCCGCCTTGGGAACGCCCCGGACCTCCATGCCGAGCTCGACGTTGCTGCGGACCCGTCGCCACGGAAGGAGCGCATCACGCGCAAAGAGGAAGGCCGCCTCATTGCTGCCGGGCCTCACCTCCGCTCCGTCGATGCGAACGGTTCCACTGCGCGGCTTCAGGAGGTTGCCGACCATGCCGAGCGCCGTGGTCTTCCCGCAGCCCGACGGACCGACGATGCTGACGAACTCGGACGGCTCGATGCGGAGGTTGAAGTCGTCCAGCACGCGCACCGGTCGATTGCCGTGGAGGAACGCGTGGCGGACATTCTCGAACTCGACCGAGACCCCCTTGGCGGTAGTGGGCCTCGTCGGAGTTTCAGCTAGACCAGTCACAAGATTCTCACTCTCACTGTTTGACCGTAGGGATGAATCGGACACCGTCAATCCGATGATGTGTGTGCGGGGCCGACCGATCGCTGCCTCCCGTGCCGGACGATCTGCTGAATCGGCACAAAATCCGCGGTGGATCCGGACTGCATGACCCTGTGGTGAATATCACCCTATCGGCCTATGAATCGTTGAACACGTCGGCGACGGTGTCAAGGAAAACAGGCCCGCCCGGGGGCTATCGCCTTGATAGCGATTCAGTCATTGTCCACGGCCTCGAATGGCACGACGCTAACTCGAACGCATCTTGCCGGGAACGGCTCCCAATGCGTCACAAGCTGCCCACACCGGGTGCGAATCACGAGGAGGACGTCAGGTGACCAGAGAAGCCGCCACCATCAACAAGGTGGGTCAGACCACTTTCGACTTCACGGACCAGGTCGTCATAGTGACGGGTGCTTCCGGAGGCATCGGGTCGGCGCTCGCCGACAAGTTCGCGGAAGCGGGAGCAGACCTGATCCTGCACGGGCGCAACGCCGAAACGCTCCAGGCAAGAGTCGAGAGCGTCGAAGCGCTCGGGCGAAAGGCAGCCCTCGTCGCCGGCAACATCCGCGAGCCGAAGACTGCCGAAGATCTCGTCCGGACCGCCCTCGAACGGTTCGGTCGGATCGACGTCCTGATCAACAATGCCGGCGGCAACTTCGCATCGCGCCTCGAGGACCTGTCGGTCAATGCCTGGAACGCGACGATCGATACCAATCTCAGCGGCGCCTTCCACACGGCCCGCGCTTGCCTGCCGGTCTTCGAACGTCAGGGCGGCGGAAACGTCATCAACGTCGGATCCGGATCGGCCAACCACGCACACCCGCTCCGCGGCGCCTACGCGGCAGCCAAAGCGGGGCTCGCCTCGCTGACGAAGACGATGGCCTGGGAATGGGCGGATCGCGGCATTCGAGTCAACTGCGTCGAACCCGGCGCCACGCTGACACCGGCGTCTCGTTTCGCATCTCCCGAAACCGAGCAGAAGTTCGGCCGCTACCTCGCACTCGGACGCGTCGGAAGGCCGGAAGAAGTCGCCGATGCGTGCCTGTACCTGTGCTCCGACGCCGCAAGCTTCATCACGGGAACCGTCCTGCAGGTCACGGGCGGCCCCCACACCTCCTCGGCCGCCGACGTCGAGCTCGTCCGAGGACCGCTCGATGCCTGACCTGCACAGCCGTCCAGGAGACTCGAAGGGAAGGTCCCGACATGGAATCCATCACTGAAGCGCCCCGCACGGTCGCGTCGATCGCCGGAGTCGCGAACAACGACGAACCGGCGGACATCGACAACGCGATCCTCGTGGAGCGGCGTCGCGCGCGGCGCAACGAAAAGATCCTCGTCTGGTCGCTTCGGGTGGGTGCGCTCGCACTCTTCGTCGCCGGCTGGGCCTTTGTCTCCGGAAACATGATCGTCGACCCGATGATGATCTCCGCCCCTCTCGATGTCGCGCGAGCGTTCCTCGCCCAGCTGAGCGACGGCGTCTTCTGGACCGATGTGACGGCGACGTTCAGCGGGGCGATGGTCGGGCTGGTGACCGGTGCGATCGCCGGCATCCTCGCAGGTGTCGTCTTCGCCCGCGTCCAGGTCCTCCACACCGCGGCCTCACCGTTCCTGACCTTGATGAACAGCCTTCCGCGTCCCGCGCTGGCACCGATCTTCATCCTCTGGTTCGGCCTGGGTTTCGGACCGAAGGCCCTCGTCGCCTTCAGCGTCGTGTTCTTCGTCCTGATGACCAGCACGATGGGTGCGATGAAGAGCATCGACCACGACATCGCTCAGTTGACCAAGTCGCTGGGCATGACGCGGACCCAGCGCTTCTTCAAGATCGAGATTCCCGCGGCTCTGCCTGCGATCGTCGGCGGACTGCGGCTCGGCGCGGTCTACTCGGTGCTCGGCGCCGTCGTGTCGGAAATGGTCGGCGCCTACACCGGCCTGGGGCAGCGCCTCGTCGTCGTGACCAACAATTTCCAGGTCGCGGAAACCTTCGCGATCCTGATCGCCATGGGATTGCTGTCCATGGTCCTGGACGTCTCGATCTCCGGCCTGCAGAAGCTGGTCACCAAGTGGACGAGGTGAGTCGGTGAAGATCGACGACCCCGATCAGCCGCTTCTCGCCGAGACGATCGATCACCACAGTCTGTTCCGGCTGGACGGCAATTCCTACGTCGTCCTCGGCGCAGGCGGCGGGATCGGTGAGCACGTCAGCAGGACGATCGTCGCCCTGGGCGGGCGCGTTCTGTGCGTCGACGCCAATGGTGACGGGGTCGACGCCGTCGCCGGCTCGTTGGGGATGCCGTCGGTGGTCGCGGACGTGACCACCGAAGAGGGCATCGACATCGCGGCGGCCGGTGCCATCGCCGAGTTCGGACAGATCAATGGCTATGTGGACGTCATCGGCCGGATGCATCGCAAGCAGATCGCCGACTACGGACTGGCGGATTGGGATCAGGACTTCCGGGTGAACCTGGCCCACGCCTTTCTGTCGGCGCGCCGGCTGTCCCCGCTGATCAGCCACGGCGCGATCGTCCACGTCTCGAGTGTGATGGGTTCTCACGGCGGTCGAACGGCACCCGGCTACGGCCCCGCCAAGGCGGCACTCGAAGTGTGGTCCAAGGAGTTGGCCGCCGAGCACGGACCCCGCGGCGTTCGCGTCAACGTGGTCGCCCCGGGCCTCTTCCTCTCGCCTCGCGTTGCCGCGACCCCGCGAAGCCCGGACGATTCCCGGATCCTGGCCGGACGGCCCATGCTCGGGAGACTCGGTCAGCCCTTCGAGATCGCCGCCACCGTCGCGTTCCTTCTCTCGCCCGCCGCGGGATACATCACGGGTACAACAATTCCCGTCGAGGGCGGCTCCCTGTCGCGGGACTCGACGGGCCTCGACGACCTGGTGAACTGACCGGCCCGCGTCGGTCAGTTCGAGGTTTCGTGTCGAGTGCCGCAACAGCCCGACGCTGAGTTCGGAGAGCACCCGGCGAGCTGTAATGTGGGCCACGTCGCATAGCAGCACCGAGGGAGACCGATGAGATTCGAGCAGTTGCGATATCTGGAAGCAGCGCTTCGGACCGGATCGTTCCGTCAAGCCGCCAAGGAACTCGACATCTCTCAGCCGACGATCACCAACCAGGTGCAGCGGCTCGAGGAGGACCTCGGTGTCGTGCTCGTGGTTCGTGGTGCCAAGGGAGTTCGGCCGACGTATGCGGCCGAGCGGATCCTGCCGCACGTGGTCGCCGCCGTTCAGGCCGAACACCTGATGCGCGAGGAGGCCAGCGCCATCGGTGGCCTGAAACTCGGCACCGTCCGCCTGGGCACGGTGCCCGCGGGATCTCAGACGATCCTTCCCGGGGTGGTCAAACGCCTGTTGAGCGACTTCCCCAATGTGCGTTTCGAGGTGGAGGAAGGTCCGTCGAGAATGGTGAGCCGCGGCGTCCTCAGCGGCCACTTCGACGTGGGTCTGGTGACGCGCCTGGCCGGAATCGATCTGATTCCGGCCGAGCAGGCTCTGCTGCACCACGTCGACCTGATCTCCGGCCGGCTGGTGCTGGCGGTCCCGGAGAACCATCGCCTCGCCAGCAAGGACGGCTTCGAGGCCGCCGACCTGGAGGGTGAGCCACTGATCTTCCCGGCGGAGACCAGCATCCTCCGTACCGCCTTCGAGCAGCTACTCGACGGAATCGAAGCCAGGATCGTCTACGCCACCAACAACGCCGAAGCGTCGCAGAACATGGTGCGCGCCGGCGTCGGGATCTGCATGGCGAACACACTTCTCAGCTCGACGGTGAGCGGCAACGGCGTCGCACTCGTGCCCCTTCCCTTCGAGTGGGCCCATGCCCGCATCTCCGCGATCGTGAGGAATGACGAAGCGCGGACGTCTGCGGTGCAGGCATTCCTGGGCCTGTTGCGGGAATCTGCCAAGAATTACTGACGGCGCTGTCGACCGGGACACGGTCGCGACGGTCCGATAGCGCACCCGTATCACCCCGCCAACGCTGCGGACCTTCCCAAGCCCTGTGCGGCTGACCACACTGAATACGTGCCGAGCGAGCGAGATCGCCGCCGGATCCGACGTTCAGTGAGGAACTTCAGGTGTCAGTCGATACAGCACAGCCATGCACCCGGGACGCAGTCGCCGAACTCATTTCCGTTGCACGGGAACGAGAATCGGCGATGTTCACGGAGGCGGAAGGTAAATCCCTGCTCTCCGCCTTCGGGATCGACACCCCCCGGGGCATCGAAATTGCTGTCGGCCAGATGATTTCCGACGACCTCCGCGAGCCGTTGGTCGTCAAGGCCATCTCGTTCACGCTCGTCCACAAGTCCGACGCCGGCGGCGTGCGGGTGGGGGTGCGCCGCGACGAGATCGACGAGGTCGCTGCACGCATGGGCGAGCAACTGGCCGCCGCCGGGCACCGCTTGGACGGCCTGCTCGTCGAGGAAATGGTCCCGTCCGGTCACGAAGTGATCGTGGGAGCAGTTCGGGCGCCGGGGCTGGGCTGGACCGTGATGGTGGGCCTCGGCGGCGTACTGGTCGAGGTCTTCGAGGACGTCGCGTTCGGTCTCGCGCCGCTCGCGAACGACCAGATTCTCGACATGCTGCACGAACTGCGCGGCATGAAGGTGCTCGACGGAGCCCGCGGTGGGGAGAAGGCAGACATTCCGGCCCTGGTGACACTGATCTCGCGACTCGCCGGGCCGAACGGTCTGCTGCATTCGCTGCCGGACGACGTGATCGAGATCGACCTGAACCCGGTCATCGTTTCCGGAACACGGGCAGTGGCCGTGGACGCACGTTTCGTCGTCGGTCCGGTGGAAGACACCGGATCCGCACCCGGGGACCGTGGTGACGGCCGGGCCACGGATTTCACCCCGCTGTTTCATCCGCGCAGGGTCGCCGTCCTCGGCGCCAGCGGTCAGCGGCCGAACCTCGCCAACCGGTTCATCCGGAATATTCTGAGCGGCGGCTTCGACGGCACCATCGTGCCGATCCACCCGACCGCGGACAGCATCGAAGGACTTCCCACGGCGCGGTCGCTGGCCGAGGTCGATCAACCGATCGACTACGCGTTCGTGGCGCTGCCTGCGACCCGTGTCAGCGAGGCGCTGAGCCGAGGCGCCGGTCGAGTTCGGTTCGCCCAGGTGATCTCCAGCGGTTTCGGTGAGGTCGAGGAAGGAAAGGATCTCGAGGAGACCCTGGTCCAGACCGTCCGCGACGCGGGCATTCGGCTGATCGGCCCGAACTGCCTGGGCACGCACGCCTCGGCCGGTCGCCTCTCGTTCGTGCCCGAAGCACCCCTGACGCCCGGAACGACGGCTGTCGTCTCGCAGAGCGGCGGGCTGAGTGTCGACATCCTGCGCGTCGGATCGTTGCGCGGCATCGACTTTCACAGCGTGGTCAGCATCGGGAACGGCGCCGACGTCACCGCCGCCGAGCTCGTCGAATCCGCCCTCCGGAACGACGAGGTCCGGGTCATCGGCCTGTACCTCGAGTCGCTCGCCGCGGCACGCGAGGTGCTCGACGTGCTGACCCGGTCCGAAATGCGCAAGCCTGTAGTGCTTCTCGCCGGTGGCCGAACCAGTGAAGGCTCGCGGGCGGCGACCAGCCACACCGGTGCCCTCGCGGGAAATCACCGGCTGTGGCCCGCGATCGCACGGCAGGCCGGAATGACTCTCGTCGATTCGCTCGAGGACTTCGCGACGGCCCTGCACGCCCTGTCCACCCTCGACCTCACGGTCAAGCCGAACGGTCGCGATGCCGTTCTGTTCGGCAACGGCGGCGGAGCGAGTGTCCTCGGCGCCGACGCGCTCGAGCGGCAGGGATTGGCCACACCGCCGCTCGCCGATTCCGTGGTCGAGGAACTGGACGGCCTGGGCCTGCCGCCGGGCAACGGACTGCGCAACCCGATCGACGTGCCTGCGGGGACGCTCGCCGTCAAGAACGGTGCGATCGCGAAGGACGTTCTCGCGGTGGTCCTCGCCGGCAGTGAGCCGGCAGTGCTGATCTCCCACCTCAACGTGGGCATCATCCAGCGCAACCTCGGTGAAACCCACGGCGACGTGACCGGCACCGTCATCGACTCGATCGCCGGCGCCCGCGACGAGGCCGCGTCGAACACCCACCAGCTTCTCGTGCTCAAGACCGACGGCAGCGCAGACACGGAGGCATTGATCACGACGTACGCGCACCGCGCCCGCACCCGCGGAATCCCGGTCTTTCCGGCCTTCGAGGACGCGGCCCTCGCCGCACGGGCGGTTCTCGAGCAGGGACAGCGGACATACCAGGCGTCACGCGACGCAGACGGAAGGTAGTAGAGATGTCACAGGACACAGTGACGGCTGAACCCACGCTCAGCCGCGAGCAGGAGCACGAAGAACGCCGCGCAGCCGCGCTGGCGATGGGTGGTCCGAAGAAGCTGGAACAGCGGCGCGCCGAGGGCAAACTCAACGCCCGCGAGAGGATCGCGTTGATGCTCGACCCCGGAACCTTCCGGGAGAGCGGGTTGTTCACGACCTCTGCCGTCGACGCCGATCGCGACAAGACACCCGCGGACGGCAAGGTGACCGGAACCGGCGAGGTCGACGGCAGGCGCGCAGCCGTCATCGCCTACGACTTCACCGTCAAGGGGTCGTCGAGCAGTCCGGTGAGCAACAAGAAGATGTCCCATTTCAAGGAACTCGTCGTTCAGGTCGGGATGCCGCTGGTCTACCTGTCCGAATCCACCGGGGTCCGGATGCCCGACGCGATGGGCGGGACCGGAATGGGCGCCGCCAACAGCAAGAAGCGGTTCCTCCGGCAGCGCGAAAGCCCTTGGGCCTCTGCAGCATTCGGATACTGCTTCGGATCCGCCGCCTGGCACACCGTGTCCGCCGACTTCGCGGTCTTCCGCAAGGGGAGTGTCCTGGCGGTGTCGAGCCCCGGACTGGTCAGCCGCGCCACCGGTCAGCAGGTCGACGCCCAGGAGCTCGGAGGCTGGAAGGTCCATGCCGAGGTCACCGGCTACGCGGACGCCGTCGCCGACACCGACGAGGAAGCGATCGAACTGATCCGCCGGTTCCTCTCGTACCTGCCTTCGCACAACGGTGAGACACCGCCGGTCGCGCCGATCCCGAGTGGATCGGGTGAGCGTGCCGCCGAACTCAACGACATCGTTCCCCAGGCCCGCACCCAGACCTACGACGTACGCAAGGTGATCGAGATCGTCGCCGACATCGGTTCGGTGTTCCCGATCAAGGCACGCTACGGCAAGAGCCTGGACACCTCGCTGGTCCGGATCGGCGGACAGAGCGTCGGCATCATCGCCAACAACCCCATGTTCAAGGGCGGGGCGCTCGACGGTCCGGCGTGTGACAAGGCGACCAGCTTCCTGGTTCTCTGCGACTCCTACAACATTCCCGTCGTGTTCCTCGTCGACCAGCCGGGATTCCTGATCGGGCTGGAAGCCGAGCGGAACAAGATCGCCGGCAAGGTCATCAACTGGATGAACGCCTTGTCCCTGGTGACCGTGCCGAAGATCGCTGTCACGCTTCGCAAGAACTACGGCCAGGCCTACATCAACATGGGCGGCGGACTGACCGCCGACACGACGGCAGGCTGGTGGTCCACGGAGGTGAGCTTCATGGATCCCACGTCCGCGGTGTCGGTCGTCCACGGAGTCGACGCAGAATCCGACCCCGAGCTCTACGCGCAGCGGCTCGCCGAGATGGCCAAGGGGACTACCGCGTACGACGTCGCCCGCGTCTTCGGCGTCGAACAGGTCATCGACCCCGCCGAGACCCGCGACTTCATCCTCGGCGCGCTGAAAGACCACTACCGAGCCCGGACCAACGGCATCGGCGAGCACCTGCTGCGCGCCTGGCCCACGAGTTACTGAGGACGACGTGATGAACTCATTTCCAGATTGCCTGCTGGTCGCGAATCGCGGCGAGATCGCCCGGCGGATCATCTCGACCGCCGGCAAGCTCGGTGTCCGCACCGTCGCCGTCTACCACAAGGTCGATGCGGACCTGCCCTACATCGGTGAGGCCGACCACGCCGTTCAGCTCGAGGGCGACACACCGGTGCAGGCGTACCTCGACGGTGCCCAGATCGTCCGAATAGCACAGCAAGCCGGTGCGACGGCCGTGCATCCGGGCTACGGATTCCTGGCCGAGAACGCCGACTTCGCCCGACTGGTGGCCCAGTCCGGACTGACGTGGGTCGGCCCGAGCGCCGAGGTCATCGAGGTGATGGGTGACAAGGTCGAGTCACGCCGGGTCGTGGCTGCTGCCGGTGTGCCGATCAGCGGTGACGTCGGCGCAGCGCTCGAGACGGGCGACGAAGCCGTCGCGGAGGCCGGGCGCCTCGGATATCCGGTGATGGTCAAGGCATCCGCCGGCGGCGGCGGAATCGGCATGGCCGTCGCGCAGGACGAAGACGGCCTGCGCAAGGCGTTCGAGAACACCAAGTCGATGGCGGCCCGGAGCTTCGGTTCCGATCGGGTCTTCGTCGAACGGTATGTGTCGTCCGCGCGGCACGTCGAGATCCAGATCCTGGGTCTGGAGGACGGTTCGATCGTCACTCTGGGAGAACGGGATTGCTCGACGCAGCGACGCCACCAGAAGCTGATCGAGGAGAGCCCGGCCCCGCACCTGGATCCGGCCCTGCGAGAGCGCCTCGTCGAGAGTTCGATCGCCGCCGCCCAGGCCGTGGGCTATCGAAACGCGGGCACGGTGGAATTCCTGCTCGACGCCGTCACGGGTGACTTCGTGTTCCTCGAGATGAACACTCGTATCCAAGTCGAGCACCCGATCACCGAACTGACCCACGGTGTCGACCTGGTCGAGCAGCAGCTGAGCATCGCGCAGTCGGGCACCACCACCCCGGGCTTCGCCCCCGTCTCGCGCGGTCATGCGATCGAATTGAGGATCTGCGCGGAAGACCCCAAACGGTTCTTCCCGCGCCCGGGGCCGATCGACGTGTGGCAGGAGCCGACGGGGCCCGGTATCCGGGTCGACGCGGGCTATGCGGCCGGCACCGAGGTGACGCCGCACTTCGACTCGTTGCTGGCCAAGGTCTGCGCGTTCGGCGCGACCCGTGAGGAGGCGCACGCCCGCGCCCTCGCGGCCTGCAGGGAGTTCGTGATCGAGGGGCTCGTCACCAACAAGCCCTTCCTCGAAGACGTGCTCGGCTCGGAAGAGTTCACGAGCGGGCGTTACGACACCGGTGTGGTCGAGAAGATCCAGCAGAGACACAAGAACTTGGCCAGAAGGAGTGCGTGAGATGTCAGAGACGATTCAGTCGGATATGGGTGCCAACGTGTGGAAGATCCTCGTCGCACCGGGTGACCGGGTGGAGGAGGAGTCGACGTTGATGATCCTCGAAGCCATGAAGATGGAAATCCCGATCCTCGCCGAAGATGCAGGCACGGTCGTGGCAGTCCACGTCGCCGAGGGCGACAGTGTCGCTTCCGGTCAGCCCCTCGTCGAATTCGAGACGGCATGAGCACATCGATTCCCCGCCGCATGAAGTCCTGGTCGGTCACCCAGCTCGGCGAGCCGATCGACGTCGTGCAACTCGTCGAAGGTGATGTTCCCGAACCCGGTGCAGGGCAGGTCCTCGTGCGGGTCCTCGCGGGCGCGGCCAATTTCCCGGACGTGCTCATGTGCCGTGGCAAGTACCAGGTGCGCCCCGACCTGCCCTTCACCCCCGGACGTGAAGTCTGCGGCGAGGTCGTCGCGGTCGGGCCGGACGTCGTACGGGCCGCGGTCGGCGACCGGGTGCTGGGCCTGACCACCCTGCCCTACGGCGGATTCGCCGAGTACGCCCTGATGGACCAGAGCACGACCCATCAGGCGCCTGCGTCACTCGACGACGCGCAGGCCTCCTGCCTGTTCATCGGGTATCAGACCGGCTGGTTCGGGCTTCATCGGCTCGCCAGGATTCAGGAGGGGGAAACCCTCCTGGTTCACGCGGCCGCCGGCGGTGTCGGCAGCGCGGCCATCCAGCTCGGCAAGGCCGCCGGCGCCCGGGTCGTCGGTGTCGTGGGCGGCGAGGAGAAGGCCGCCTACGCCAGGCAGCTCGGTGCCGATGTCGTCGTCGACCGCAGGCAGGAGGACTTCGTCGGGGTGGTCAAGGAATTCACCGACGGCAGAGGCGCCGACGTCATCTACGACCCGGTGGGCGGTGACGTCTACCAGCGTTCGACGAAATGCATTGCGTTCGAGGGGCGGATTCTGGTCGTCGGCTTCGCGGGCGGCGAGATCCAGACCGCGGCGCTCAACCACGCGCTGGTCAAGAACTACTCGATCCTGGGGATTCACTGGGGGCTCTACAACACGAAGAATCCCGGCGCGGTCGATCGATGCCACCAGGAACTGTGCGCGTTGGCGGACTCCGGAGCCATCGATCCCTTCGTCAGTCAACGGGTCTCGATGGACGGGGTGCCTGCGGCCCTGCAGAGCCTGGGGGACGGAAAGACCGTCGGCCGAGTGGTGATGGAGCACAGCGGGATCGGCCGCTAGCCAGTTTGCGGAAACCGGGGGCAGCACATCGTCAGGCCACCAGGCATGCACTAATTACTAGGAGTACGAATGTTTGGGTCGAAGCAAGGTGACTCGCCCTTCGGAGAACTGCGGGCATTGGACAGCAACATCTCGAGAAGGTCGATGTTGAAGTATCTCGGTCTCGGCACGGCGGCGGTCGGCGCCACCTCGTTGCTGGCGGCCTGCGGGGGTGGACTGGGCGCCGGTGCCTCCGGCCGGGGCGCCCAGTTCAGCATCGCGTCATTTCCGGGTGACAGCTTCCTCCTCGATGCGGTGAATCTTGCCAACAACGACTTCGCCAGGAACAACCTCAACGTTCCGAAGTTCATCACCCCGCAGAGCGGTGTGCAGGCGCTGCAGCTCGTCTCCGCAGGCGCTGTCAACGGCTACACCTCCGACACCCTGCTGCTGATGGGTGCTCACGCCAACAGCACCCAGGGCAAGCGGCCGGTCATCATCGGTCTGAAGAACGTGGCCACCACCTACGGGATCGTCGTCGGCCCGAACGGCAATTGGCCCGGCGAGGGCGCCACGTTCGAAGAGAAGATGCAGTCGCTCAAAGGCAAGTCGATCGGGGTGAGCGCCATCGGCGCGGGCGGTGATCTGCAACTGGACCTCGCTCTCGAACTGGCCGGTATGCAGTCCTCGGACGTCACCCACCTCGCGACCGGCCCGTCTGCCTCGGCGATCCCGAACATGAAAGCCGGGCGACTCGACGGCTACGTCGCGGTCCAATGGAGCTCGGGGCAGTTCATCGCGAGGGAGACAGGCGGATCGGTGCTGCTCGACTTCGGCGGGCCGTCGATGCCCGAGACATTGCGCAACCAGGCAGTGCTGTGCATTTCGACCAGCGAAAGTTTTGCCCAGGAGAACGAGGACGTGCTGAAGAACTGGCTTCGAGCACAGTCGGAGGGCAGCGAATGGATGGTCTCCCACAAGGACGAAGCAGCGGAAATCCTGAACTCCGGCACCTTCGACGGCAACGCACCCGAAATCGCCAAGGCCTACATGGAGCACTACGCGCAGGAGGTGGCGCCGAAATTGCAACCGATGTTCAAGGCACCCAAGGATCAGGTCGACCACATGATCGACCTCGCCGTCCGCTTCGGAAACGCGAAGGAAGGCGCTATCAGCTACGAGCAGATAGTCCCCGCCTTCGCACGGGCGTGAGGTCCCACATGGAGCACACACAGACGACGCGTCCCCAATCCCCGCCCGGGCTGGACCTCGATCGAATCACCGACTGGCTGGCCGGGGAGCGACCGGGCCTGGTGGCAGGGGAGCTGTCGGCCCGCCTGATCGAGGGCGGGAAATCGAATCTGACCTACGACCTCACCGACGGTGACAAACAGTGGATCGTGCGTCGTGCGCCCCTGGGTGAGGTCATGGCGACGGCTCACGACATGCGCCGGGAGTACCGAATGGCAGGCGCACTTCGCACCACCGACGTCCCGGTGCCTGCGATGATCGCCTACTGCGACGACAAGGACGTTCTCGGCACCGACTTCTACCTCATGGAGCGGATCGAGGGCATGCCGTACCGGTACGCCGATGAGCTCAGGCCACTCGGTGCCGCTCGAACCCGAGCCATTTCCATCGAGCTGGTACGCACACTGGCAAAGCTGCACCGGGTGGAACCGCGAGAGGTGGGCCTGAACGACTTCGGCCGCCCCGAGGGCTTCCTGGGACGGCAGGTGAAACGCTGGAAGACGCAGCTGGACGCGTCCTACACCCGCGATCTCCCCGGCGCCGACGAGCTCTACACTGCACTCGTCGCGGCCGTCCCCTCGAAGTCGGCCGCCGGCATCGTCCACGGTGATTTCCGCTTGGACAACGTGCTCGTCGGCGCCGACGACATGCCTGCCGCGGTCATCGACTGGGAACTGGCGACGCTGGGCGATCCGCTCCTGGACCTGGCGTTGATGCTCACCTATCAGCGGCGAGCGAAGATCGTGTTCGAACGGGATACGACGGAACCGGCCAAGTACGATGCGACGCTGGCACCCGGCTACCTCACCGAGAAGCAGATCATCGAACAGTACGAAGCCGAGAGCGGCCGCGAACTGGAGGGATTCGGCTTCCACCTCGGTCTGGCATGTTTCAAGCTCGCCTCGATCTCCGAGGGCGTCCGGTATCGACACATCAATCGTCAAACCGTGGGTGCGGGTTTCGAGGACAGCGGCAGCACTGTGCCGTTGCTGCTCGAACTCGGGCTCGACTCACTGAAGGAGTACAAGTAGATGGAATTCTCGACAGACGCCCGGACCGACGAGTTGCGCAAGGAACTCGTCGACTTCATGTACGGGCACGTCTACCCGTCCGAGGCGGCGTACCTGGATGAGCTGGACAGCCTCGAGAACCGCTTCGCGTGGTCGGAGTCTCCCATCCTGCAGAAGCTGAGAGCGGAGGCACGCAGCCGTGGGCTGTGGAACCTCTTCCTTCCCGGGGCCGAGGGTGCCGGGCTGACGAACGTGCAGTACGCGCCGCTGGCCGAGATCACCGGCCGCAGCAAGCTCCTCGCTCCCGCGGCGCTGAACTGTTCGGCCCCGGACACCGGCAACATGGAACTGCTGTCGATGTTCGGCACCGAGCAGCAGAAGAAGGAATGGCTCACCCCGTTGCTCAAGGCCGAGATCCGTTCGGCGTTCGCCATGACCGAGCCCGACGTCGCATCCTCGGACGCCACCAACATCTCCACGAGTATCGTTCGCGATGGCGGCGACTACGTGATCAACGGCCGCAAGTGGTACATCAGCGGTGCGATGAATCCCAACGCCAAGATCCTGATCGTGATGGGCAAGACGGATCCGACGGCAGACAGGCATCGCCAGCAGAGCATGATCCTGGTACCGCGGGACACCCCCGGCGTCCACATCACGCGCGCGATGAAGGTCCTGGGTTACGACGACCACCACAGCGGTGGACATGCCGAGATCGAGTTCACCGACGTGCGGGTTCCGGTTGCCAATCTCATCGGCAACGAGGGCGACGGCTTCGGGATCGCCCAGGCCCGGCTGGGACCCGGCCGGATCCATCACTGCATGCGCGCCATTGGCATCGCGGAGCGGGCGATCAAACTCATGTGCGAGCGGGCCGACGAACGCGTGGCGTTCGGCAAGCCGCTCAGCCAACAGGGCGTGATTCGCGACTGGATCGCCGAATCGCGGGTCCGTCTCGAGCAGTTGCGCCTGCTGGTCCTCAAGACGGCCTGGCTCATGGACACGGTGGGCAACAAGGGCGCCCACACCGAGATCCAGGCGATCAAGATCGCCACGCCGTCGACCGTCGAATGGATCATCGACAAGGCCATCCAGGTCCACGGCGCCGGCGGGCTCTCTCAGGACTTCTTCCTCGCCCCGGCAGCCGCGTACGTCCGCACGCTGCGGTTCGCGGACGGACCCGACGAGGTGCACAAGAACGCGCTGGCGCGCAATGAACTTCGCCGCCAGGCCGCACGACGCAGTGCCTGACCGCTCGGTCGGTTTCTGCTGAGAGCGTTCGGCTCCGCTCGCCCACGAAGCGAGTCGGTTTCGCCGTGACGGCCCACCCGTGTCCCCCTCACCTGTAACCCAGGTGCGGGGGACACTGTCGTGTGTAGGGCCCGTTCGGCAGGCGACTGTGGCTATCGCCTTGATAGTGAGTGAGACATTGATCTCACCAGCAGGCGCCGCGCATGATCATGGCGTGCCAAATCATCTTGCTCAGCATGGTGCCGACTCGTCCTCGCCCGCATCGCCGGTCACCCGGCGACCCGGAAACCAGACGCTCGAGGTCGCGCGGAAGGACGTCGTGGCAGACGGCGTCGTGAAACTGCGGCTCGAGGAGCCCACCGGTGGGCGCCTCCCGCATTGGACGCCCGGCGCGCACATCGACCTGGTCATGCCGACCGCGGACGGTGGTTCCCAGGTGCGGCAATATTCGTTGTGCGGCGACCGGTGGGATGCCTCGGCCTACGAGGTCGCCGTGTTGCGGGAGCCGAACTCCCAGGGCGGATCGCAGTTCATTCACGAGAATCTGGCCGTCGGGGACATGCTCAGCGTCGGCACCCCGCGGAACAATTTCGGTCTGGCTCAGGCGAGCCGATACGAATTCATCGCCGGCGGCATCGGGATCACCCCGATCATGACGATGATCGCCGCAGCCGAGAAGCTGGGAATCGACTGGCACCTGCTCTACGGCGGTCGGTCGCGTCGCTCCATGGCCTTCCTCGCAGAACTGGCTCGATACGGAGACCGCGTCACGGTGTGGCCGCAGGACGAATCGGGTCATCTGCCGCTCGATTTCCTCGACAAGCCGACGGAGGGGGCCAAGGTCTACTGCTGCGGACCCGAGCCCCTGCTGGCGGCGGTCGAATCCGCCACCACGAACTGGCCCGGGTGGGCCGTCCGGTTCGAGCGGTTCGTTGCGCCTTCCCAGCCGCCACCGGTCCGCACCGAACCCTTCACGATCGAACTGTCCCACTCCGGCAGGACTGTCACCGTCGGTACCGAACAGACCGTTCTCGAGGCCCTGGACGCCGCCGGCGTCCCGGTGTTGTCCTCGTGCAACGAGGGAGTCTGCGGCACATGTGAAGTCGGCGTCGTGGGCGGTGTTCCCGATCATCGGGATTCACTCCTGAGTGATGCGGAGCGCGCCAAGGGAGACCGGATGTTCGTCTGTGTGTCACGTTCGATCACCGAACGACTCGTGCTGGATCTATAGGAGGCTGACAGTGTCGATTACGGATACCACCGGACGGCAGGGCTCGACAGCCCCGTCCCTCGACGACGACCCCTTCTCGTCGGAAAACCTCGAGAACCCGCTGCCGTTCCAGGAGCGACTGCGTGAATCCGGGCCTGTCGTCTTCCTGCCCCGGTACAACGTCCACGCCGTCGGGCGTTACGACGAGGTCCACAGCGCGCTCTCGAACTGGCAGGGCATGACCTCCGGTTCCGGAGTCGGCCTGAACGAGCCGTGGCGGGCCCGGGGACTGCTTCAGACCGACCCGCCCGAGCACGACGCACCCCGCGAGGTGCTGCAGTCGATCCTGTCCGCACGAGCATTGCGCGCGATGAAGGACGCCTGCACACGGCAGGCCGAGACGCTGATCGACAACCTGCTGGGCGGCACGGCTGCCGGGGACGCGATCGAAATCGACGGATACAACGACATCGCGGCCGTGTTTCCGGTGAACTTCTTTCCCGACGCGTCCGGCATCGACGAGGAGCAGCGGGAGAATCTCGTTCCCTACGCGGATCACATCTTCAATGCCCTGGGGCCGCGAAACGAACGGGTTCTGCAGGGCGAATGCCGGAGCGAGGCGCTGGCGGAATGGGCCACGGCGAAGTGTGCCCGGGAGTCCCTGAAACCCGAAGGATTCGGCAGCGAGATCTGGGCGGCCGCCGACCGCGGCGACATCATGCACGAACTGGCGCCGCTCCTCACGCGTTCGCTGTTGTCGGCAGGTGTGGACACGACCGTCTACGGTCTCTCCGCGATGCTCTACGGATTCGCCACACATCCCGATCAGTGGGCGGCACTTCGACAGAACCCCAACCTCGCCCGAGTCGCGTTCGACGAGGCGCTGCGCTGGGAGTCGCCGGTCCAGATGCTGTTCCGCAAGACGTCGGCCGACGTCGAGATCTCCGGGACCGTCATACCGGCCGAGACGAGGGTGCTGCTGTGCTACGCCGCCGCGAACCGCGACCCGCGCCGGTGGGACGACCCTGACCGGTTCGACCTCTCGCGTGATCCCTCGGGGCACGTGGCCTTCGGGATGGGGATCCACCAGTGCGTGGGTCAGCACGCGGCGCGTCTGCAGGCCGAATGCCTGCTCGAGGTTCTCGTGACCCGGGTGACGTGCGTCGAACTTGCGGCACCCGTACGTCGCTATCACAACAACACGCTCCGAGGATGGAAGGCCATGCCGCTTCGGCTGAGCCTCGCCTAGATGATGTGAGCGAGTCCGTGTTCGACTGCGCCATAGAGCGATTGAGCGCCGGTGCCGGTTCGACGTACCTGATTCTCGGTGAGGCCGGCACCGGCAAGACACACCTCCTGCGGAGCACGATCGACGCCGCCCGCAGGCGCGGATGGACGTGCTTGTACGCCGCGGCGCACGAATACGACCGCGACATCCCGTACGCGACGGTGCGCACTCTCGTGGGAGTCCACGGCCACACTGCGGTACCGAGCGATCCGAATGGTGTGACGGCGCTGTTGCAGTCGATGACGGATTCGTCGCCGGTCGTCGTAGTCGTGGACGACGCGCACCTGGCGGACGAGGACAGCCTCGTCGCCGTGACCCTCGCCGCCCGGCATCTGGCGGGCCGCCCGCTCCTCGTGATCTTCGCCTCGCGGACTCGGCCGTGGACGACCGGCGAACGTCTGGTCGCGACGATCGGCCATCTCGTGAGCGAACAGGCACGGACGATTCTCGAGCTTCGACCGGTGGAGGGGCAGGCCCTCGGCGAACTGGTCGAGTCGGTGCTCGGCGCCGTGCCCGACGAGCGACTGACCGGTTATCTGACCGAGCGGACGCGGGGGAACGCGCTGCTGGTCCGGGAAACGGTGAACGCGTTGCGCGCTGCGGGTGCGGTCCGGATCGAGCAGGGGATCGGCTACCTGGTCGACGATTCCCCGCCTCGGTTTCCGCGCCCTGCGGCGTTGCTCCACCGGCTGTTTCCCGGGGATCACGCCGTCCGTGCACTGGGTCGTCTGGTCGCGGTGTTCGGACGGGTGGATCTGGACTACCTTCCTCTCCTCGCCGAACTCGCCGAGAGGTCGCTGGGCGAGGTCCGGGCCGTCTTCGACTCACTGGTCGCGCGCGGTGCGCTGGTGGCAACGGGGTCCGGTTGGTACGAATTCGGCCACCCGCTGATCGGTGAGTTGCTGTACGACGAGATCGGTCCGGCCGAGCGCCGCCGTGTTCATGCTGCGATTGCCGCGCGGATCGAGGGCACCGACCACGAGCTGGGCATGCCGGCCCTCGAGCGCGCCCAGCACGTCACCGAGGGTGCGGCGCGCGGCGACAGGGTCGCGGTCACGGTGGCGTTGCGCGCCGCCGACAGGGCGTTGCGCACGTCGCCGCGCACGGCCGCCCGCTGGTACGGCCGTGCGCTGGACCTGCTGCCCCGGGCGGACGCCGCCGCCGGCGAGATCCTCGGCAGGCAGTCCGCGGCGGATTGGAAGGGTGCACGGCCGGCCCTGGCCATCGAAGCCGGCAGGCAAGCGCTCGGCGTCCTCGAGGCGGGTCGTTCCCGCGACCGCACCGTGGCGACGATCGTGCACTGCCACAACGCGATGGGCGATCCGCAAAGTGCTCTAGACCTGCTGGTCGCCGAGGCGGGGCGGGCGCAGGACCCGACGCCCTACCTCGCGCAACGCGCGGCGATGTCGGCGCGCCTCGGTGACACGGATCAGGCGCGCGTCCTGGCCGCGACGGCGTGGTCACAGGTGCGCGACTCGACTCCGGCGGACCAGGTGGTCGCCTACACGTACCTCGGTCAGGTCGAAGCCTCCGTCGGAACGTTCCCGAATCTGCTCGAGGCCGTCGACCGCCTCGAGATCCTGGGAACCGGCGACCGGGAACTCCCGGTGGGCACGCGCACTGCTGCGTTGGAGTCGGCGGCGCACCACGCCGCAACGGCAGGCGCGACCGGTCGTGCGAACGCGCTGCTGACGAAGGCGGGTGACGCCGCCGGACTCGCCGGATTCGGAAACCTGGGCGGGCAAGCCGTACTGGCTCGCGCGCTCGCCGAGTTCACGACCGGAGACTGGACCGCGGCTTCCGAGACGATCGCCCGGGAGGCAGTCCATCTCGAGTTCTCGGGGATGCGCAGCGCTCTGGCGCGCCTGCGATGTCTGGAGGTGCAGATCCTCACGGGCCGTGGCGATTTCCGGCGTGCGGCGTCCGTGCTGGCCGCGACGAAGCCGCCGGCCTCCTGCCGGATCGACTTCGCGGTCTGGGAGGCGGTGCAGGCGTCGGTCGAGGTGTCGAGGTCCCGGTGCGAGGACGCCATGCCGGTCCTGGAGCGACTGCGATCGGAAGCGGGAATCCGCGGCTGGAACGAGGTCGGGACCATCACCCACACGAGTCTGGTCGAGGGCTACCTGGCGTCGGGAGAGGTCGAGGCCGCTCGGCACGTCGCGGACGAGTTCTGCCGCCTTGCGGAGGACATCGGTTCGCCCAAGGCCCGGATGGCATCCGGCATCGGCCATGCCCGCAGCTTCGGTGACGTGGACCGCGCACGTGACGTGCTTCTCGAGGCCGAAGAGCAGGGTATGCATTTCATCGCGGCGCAGGCCCACCATGCGCTCGGCGTCGTCGGCCGGGACGGCGCCGATCACCTCGAGGCAGCCTGGGCATTGTTCAAGAAGATGGACGCGACGCTGTGGCTGAAGCGGGTCGAGGCCGCCGGCCGGTCGCGCGGTCTCGTCCTCGACCGACGTGCCGACAAATCGGGGGCACCCGGACCTCTCACCGATGTGGAGCGTCACCTCGTCACGCTGGTCCGAGACGGCCTCAGCAACCGGGAGATCGCCGAGGTTCTCCACTACAGCAGCAAGACCGTCGAGGCCTACCTCACCCGCCTCTACAAGAAGACCGGCTACAACTCGCGGGTCGAGCTGATCGTGGCCCACGAGCGGGCGGACAGTCTCACCGGTAGGTGACCCAGGGGTCCGGGAGATGACCGTGCTCGTTGAACGCCACGAGGGACGTCCCCGACGAGCCGATCACGATCTTGGTGACGCCGGAATTGACCGCGACCCTGTTCAGGGCTAGCCATTGGGGGAATCCGCCCCCGAGCAGCCGGGCGGTCACCCAGGCGATCGCGCCGGCGCTGGAGAAGACGACACCGGTCTGCCCGCGTTCGAGCCCTCCGGCGACGCGGTCGAGGGACGCGTCGACCCGGGCCGTGAACGCACCGAACGTCTCGGCGTAGTCGGCGTCGTGGTCACCGGACGACCATCGTGTGGACGCCCGCTCGAGCAGCCGCTGGAAGGCGCGCGAATCCGCCTTCGCCTGCGGATCGTGCTCACCGTTCGCAGCCAGCAAGTCGCTTGCGTCGAACTCGTCCCAACCCGGATCGACGTCGGGGTGCGTCGTGTGCCAGGCGGCTGCCGCGCTTGCCTCCTGAGCCGTCTCTCGTTGGCGTTTCATGTTTCCGGTGACTGTCCGGACGGGAGCGATGCCGCGACGATTCAGTTCGGTGCCGAGGGCGCGACTCTGTTCCCGGCCGCGCGGCGACAGGCGGTCGTAGTCATCGGTGCCGAAGGATGCTTGTCCGTGACGGACCAGAAGGACAACACTCATGCGGCGCACGGTAGTTCACCCGGCCACCGGCGGCATACCCTTCTCGGCCGGTCGCCCGCACACTGTCGGGAGA
Organism: Rhodococcus sp. USK10; assembly: GCF_019378875.1. Classification (NCBI taxonomy): domain Bacteria; kingdom Bacillati; phylum Actinomycetota; class Actinomycetes; order Mycobacteriales; family Nocardiaceae; genus Rhodococcus; species Rhodococcus sp. USK10. The sequence continues at coordinate 2,866,107 of NZ_CP076048.1, read as the reverse complement.
TCCCTATCGGCCCTCCGCCGCGGTGCCGGTACCTCTAGATTCAGAGCATGGACATGCGGCAGATGGAGTACTTCCTCGCTGTAGTCGACTGCGGCGGGGTCACCCGCGCCGCGGCGCAGTTGCGTGTGGCGCAGCCTTCGCTGTCGCAGGCGGTGCGCAAGCTCGAGAAGGACCTGGGCGTCGAGTTGTTCCATCGCGTCGGCCGTGGCCTCGTGCTCTCGCCTGCCGGTGAGGCGCTCGTCGGCCCGGCACGCAGCATCCTGCGGGAGGTGGAGTCGGCCGAGAACGCCGTGCGTGACGTCGGGGCGATGCGCGGCGGCCGGATCGACATCGCGTCGCTCTCGGACCTGTCCTCGGATCCGCTGTCGGTGTGGGTCGCCAAGTTCCGCCGGCAGTACCCCGACGTGCGGTTCCACATCGAGGAACGGGACGAGACCGCCGATATCGTGTCGCTGGTCCGGTCGGGGGCGTGCGAGCTGGGCATTCTCGCGCTGCCCCTCCCCACCGAGGACCTCGTCGGGGAGGAACTCATCGATCAGCAGCTCGTCCTGGTGTGTCCGCCCGGCACCGATGCCCGGTGGCCGGATCCGGTGCCGATCGAGGCGTTGACCCGTGTTCCCTTCGTCATGGGCGAAAAGGGCACGGCGACGCGGGATTTCATCGACCGCTCGCTCCGGTTGCACGGTGTCGAACCCGACGTCGCGGTGGAGGTGCGCCAGCGTGGCGCCGTGTTGCCGATCGTTCTCGCGGGCGGCGGGGTCTCGATTGTGGCCCTGCGCAGCGGACTCGATGCGATGCTGCGCGGCGGGGTGGTGCGTGAACTCTCGCCGCGGCTCACCCGCCGCATGGGTGTGGTCCGCCGTCCCGGCCGGATGACCCAGGCGTCGACGGAGTTCCTGGCCTGCGCCCGCGCGTCGTTCGAGGAGTTCGCCGCGTCCATCGCCGTGCTCATGTCCTCCGGTGTTTCCCTCGTGGAGGCCGCGCAGCTGACGCGGGCCGAGTCCGACCGCCGGATTCGTGACGACAACGCGCGTGCCACGAACTCATAGGCAATTACAGTATTTCTCCTACTTTTCTGGTCTTTGACCCGATCGATACTCGGGACTTCAATGGTGTGTACCTGATCACACCGTTGCGACGGGATCCGGATCGATCGAAGGTCGCATTCGAGATCCGTCCGGACTGGTTCACCCCATGCAGACACGTCGCGACGGTTCGTTTCCGAAGAGGCCCTATGACTCAAGTATCGACGCCGACCACCGCAGCGTCCCGGCGTACCAGATCGGCGCTGACCCGTCGCGCCTGGATGATTACCGGACTGCTCGTCGTGTTCATGCTCATCAATTTCGCGGACAAGTCCGTCATCGCGTTCGCCGGCGTCCAGATCCAGAAGGATCTGGGCCTGACGCCGCAACAGTTTGGCATGATCCAGAGCAGCTTCTTCTGGCTGTTCGCCGCCGGCGCCCTGTTCTTCGGCTGGCTGTCGTCCAGGGTGAGTATCCGATGGCTGCTGGCCGGACTGATGTTGCTCTGGGTAGCCACCATGGTGCCCCTGACCGGCACCGTGACCTTCGGCGTCCTGGTGGCCTGCCGGCTCGTCCTCGGGTTCGCCGAGGGCCCGGCCTTCGCCCTCGCCAACCACGCCGTCCACTCCTGGTTCCCGCCGGAGAAGCGTGCCCTGCCGAGCAGCTTCGTCACCGCCGGATCCTCGCTCGGCGTCCTCATCGCCGCCCCCGTACTGACCTGGATCATCGTCCGCTGGGACTGGCACGCCGCGTTCTACCTCCTGATCACGGTCGGTCTGGTCTGGGTGGTCGCCTGGATCCTCCTCGGACGCGGCGCACCCGGCGACGCCGCCGAGCCGGCCCAGGCAACCGAAACCGTCGTCGACACCGTCGACGCCCCGTACCGGACGATCCTGCGCACCGGGACGGTGATCGGGATCGCGCTGTTGATGTTCTGCTCGTACTGGTCCACCACGCTCAAGGTGTCCTGGCTCCCCGTCTATTTGGAAGACGGTCTCGGCTACGACACCCTGACCACCGGTCGGTTGGTCATGCTTCCCTACGGACTCGCGGCGGTCGGTGCGATCGCTGCCGGATGGTTCTCGAATCGCCTCGTCTCCCGCGGCGTCTCCCGGAAGGTTGCGCGCGGCTACCTGTCGGCCGGCCTGATCGCCGGCGCCGGCATCACCATGGTCGGGTTCACCATCGTGTCGGCCGGACTGCTGCAGATCCTGCTCGTGTCCCTGGCCTTCTCGCTCAACACCGCGGCGTACGGCGTGGCGTTGACGGCAATCGCCGACGTCGTGCAGTCCCGCAAACGCGGCATGGTCCTCGGTGGCCTCGGCGCTGTGTCGAGTATCTCCGGCATGGTCGCACCACTCGTACTCGGCTTCTCGGTCGGCCGGGCGGCAGACAAGATCTCGGGCTACGGCACCGGTTTCCTGATCAGCGGCATCCTGATGATCGTCGGTAGCGCGATCGCGGTGTTCCTGGTCAACCCCGAACGGGACATCACCGTCATCCGCAAGCGTGCCGAGGAGACCGCATGATCGACAAGCCTCTCGACGGCGTCCGCGTCATCGACTTCGGTCAATTCATCGCTGCCCCCGCCGCCACCCAGGTCCTGGTGGACCTCGGCGCCGACGTGATCAAGGTCGAACCGGTGCACGGCGAGTCCGCACGTGGAATCGGCGCGCACGGTAAAGCCATGGTGGAGAACTACAACCGCGGCAAGCGGGCAATCGCGCTCGACCTCATGGACCCGCGCGGTCAGGAGATCGCCCGCCGTCTGATCGCCGGCGCCGACATCGTGGTGCAGAATCTGCGTCCCGGGGTGATGGACAAGCTCGGTCTGGGCGCGGAGGAGATGCGTGCCGCGCATCCGCACCTTGTGTACGCGACGGTGAGCGGGTTCGGCTTGCACGGACCGTCCAGGAATCGTGCCGGCCTCGACATCGCCGCGCAGGCGGAGAGCGGCCTGATGTGGGTGACCGGCGAGCACGACGGCGAGCCACAGAAGGTCGGTGCCCAGATCGTCGACGCCGCCACCGGCTACGTCTGTGCCCAGGCAATCCTCGGCGCGTACATCAGGCGCCTGCGCACCGGCGAGGGCGACACCGTCGAGGTGTCGCTGCTCGAGGTCGCCATTCATCTGCAGGCCCCGAACTGGGGCGCCTACCTCGACACCGGCAACGAACCACGGCGCATGGGCAACGGTCAGCCGACGGTCGCCCCGGCCGCCGACATCATGCCCACCAGTGACGGCAGCGTTGTGGTCTCCGCCTACTCCGAGGTCCACTTCCGGCGACTGTGCCGACTGCTGGGCCGGGCGGAACTCGCCGACGACGCCCGGTTCGCCGACAACGAGAGCCGGGTCCGCAACCGCCCCGCCCTGCTCACCGAGTTGCGCGCCGCGTTCGCGACCATGACGAGCGACGAGGCGATGGACGTGCTCGCCGCCAACGGTGTCGTCGCCGGGCGGATCAACACCTATCCCGAGGCGATGCGCAGTCTCGACGTCCAGGCCTCCGGTCTCTTCATCGAGGTCAGCCGCCCCGACGGCGTGCCTGCGACCGCTCTCGGCACGCCGTGGCACCTCGAGAGTGTCCCGAAGCTCCCGACGGCAGGTGCGCCCGACCTGGGGCAGCACACCGCCGAACTGATCGCCGAACTCGGTTACCCGACAGACGCGCTCGATGCGCTGGCCGCCGACGGCGTCGTCGCACTCGGCCGCTGACATCCGTCGACGGCACTCACCGCCGACCCATTTTCGAAGGAATCACCATGCAACGCAACATCTTCACCGACGACCATCATGCCTTCCGCGACGTGGTCCGACAGTTCATCGCCAAGGAGATCACCCCGAACCTGCCCGATTGGGAGGCCGCCGGTTCCATCCCCCGCGACTTCTACAAGAAGACGGCAGAGATCGGGATCAATGGACTGCAGGTGCCCGAGCAGTACGGCGGCGGCGGCATCGACAGCTTCCTGTTCAACACCGTCGTGTACGAGGAAATCGGTTACGCGGCCGCGTCTCTCGGGGGCTTCCAGGTGCACTTGAACACCGTGCTCCCGTACTTTCTCGAATACGCCGATGAGAAACAACGCGACCGCTGGTTCCCCGGCTTCGCCGACGGCGCGCTCGTCAGCGCGATCGCGATGACCGAACCCGGCATCGGCTCCGACCTCGCCGGTGTCACGACCACCGCCGTCCGCGACGGCGACGACTACGTCCTCAACGGGAACAAGACGTTCATCACCGGCGGCATCAACGCCGACCTCGTGATCGTGGTCGCGAGGACCTCGAAGGACCCCGAGAATCGCCGCAACGGTCTGTCGCTGCTGGTGGTCGAATCCGGCATGCCCGGGTTCACTCGCGGTCGCAACCTGCACAAGATCGGGATGAAGTCGAGCGACACCGCCGAACTCACCTTCGACAACGTCCGGGTGCCCGCGGCCAACCTGCTCGGTGAGGAAGGCACCGCCTTCAAGATGCTGGCGCACAACCTGCCGCAGGAGCGGCTGTCGATCGCGATCACCGCGCAGGCCACGGCCACCGCCGCGGTCGACCTGGCGATCGCGTACGCCAAGGAGCGGATGGTGTTCGGTAAGCCGCTCGCCGGCTTCCAGAACACGAAGTTCGTACTCGCCGAGTGCGCGACCGAGTTGCAGGCCGGGCAGGCCCTGATCGACCAGGCGCTGATCGCCCTGGACGCCGGCACTCTCACTCCCGCCGACGCGGCCAAGGTGAAGCTGTTCTGCACCGAGGTGCAGGCCCGGATCATCGACAAGTGCCTGCAGGTGCACGGCGGCTACGGCTACATGACCGAGTACCCGATCGCGCGACTGTACGCCGATGCCCGCGTCACCCGGATCTTCGGCGGCACCAGCGAAGTCATGAAGAGTGTCATCTCGAAGTCGATGGGGCTCTAGGCATCTCGCACTCCACACCATTCCGGGCACCACTGGGGCCCGGCCACATCGAAGGTTCATCCATGCAGATCAAGGACATCAACGCCGTCGTCACGGGCGGAGCATCCGGACTCGGACTCGCCACCGCCACCCGGCTGGTCGAGTCCGGCGCCACCGTCACCCTGCTCGATCTCCCCGGTTCGCCGGGGGCAGAGCAGGCCGCGGCGCTCGGGCCCGCCGCACGGTTCGTACCGACCGACGTGACCGACGGCGACGCGGTGGCCGCGGCCTTCGCCGCCGTGGCCGAGCGCGGCCCGGTGCGGGCCGTCGTGCACTGCGCAGGCCGCGGACGGCCGATGCGCGTGCTCACCAAGGACCGCAAGGCCGCCGACCTCGAGCCTTTCGAGTCGGTGATCCGGCTCAACGTGATCGGGACGTTCAACGTGCTGCGGTTCGCGGCCGAGGCGATGGCCGCGAACGAATTGCGGGGCGGCGACCGCGGCGTATGTGTCCTGACCGCGTCCGTCGCCGCGTACGAGGGCCAGATCGGGCAGATCAACTACGCGACGTCCAAGGCGGGAATCGTGGGGATGACACTGCCCGCCGCCCGCGACCTCGCCGGCGTCGGGATCCGGGTGTGCACCATCGCGCCCGGCGTGTTCGCGACACCCCTCCTGCTCAATGCACGCGACGACATCCGGGACGCGCTGGCGGCCTCGGTTCCGCATCCGCAGCGGCTCGGCGAGCCGTCCGAGTTCGCCGCGCTGGCCGAGCACATCATCGAGAACGGCATGCTCAACGGTGAGACGATCCGCCTCGACGGTGCGATCCGGATGGCACCGAGGTGACCGCAGAGGCGCCCACGCCGGTCGTGCTGACGGAACGGGTGGGGCCGGTGCTGGTCATCACGCTGAACCGGCCGCAGGCCCGCAACGCGGTGGACCGTGCGGTCGCGGAGGCCGTCGCCGAGGCGGTTCAACTGCTCGACTCCGATCCGCAGCTGCGAGTCGGTGTGCTCACCGGAGCCGGCGGATACTTCTGCGCAGGAATGGATCTCAAGGCCTTCCTGCGGGGCGAGAGCCCGCGCATCGAGGGCCGTGGATTCGCCGGGCTGGTGGAGGCGCCGCCCGCCAAGCCCCTGATCGCCGCGGTCGACGGCCCCGCGCTCGCAGGCGGTTTCGAGATCGTCCTGGCGGCGGACCTCGTCGTCGCCGCGCCGACCGCAACGTTCGGCCTGCCCGAGGTTCGCCGCGGCCTGGTCGCCGCCGCGGGCGGGTTGACCCGGCTGCCCGCACGGCTGCCGCGAGCGGTGGCGCTGGAGATGGTGCTCACCGGCAAGACCGTGACCGCCGCGCAACTGCACCCGCTGGGGCTGGTCAACCGGCTCGCTCCCGAGGGCGAGGTGTTGGCGGCGGCGCTCGAACTCGCCGACGAGATCGCCGGCAACGGGCCGCTCGCAGTCCGGGCCAGCAAGCGGGTCGTCGACGAGTCTCCCGGCTGGCCGCACGCGGAGATGTTCGAGCGGACCCGGCAGATCGTGATGCCGGTCTTCGACTCCGACGACGCCCGCGAGGGCGCCGCCGCCTTCACCGAACGCCGCGCCCCGGTCTGGACCGCGACGTGATCACCGAGAACGAGAGAACAGGAACACACCATGCGTGATGCAGTCATCGTCGAGGCCGTACGGAGCCCCATCGGCCGCCGCAAGGGCGGCCTCGCGGAGGTCCACCCCGTCGACCTGTCCGGGGCCGTGCTGACCGCGCTGCTCGACCGGGCCGGAGTCGACGCCGCGTCGGTCGACGACGTCGTGTGGGGATGCGTCGGACAGGTCGGTGAGCAGGCCGGAAACATTGCACGCAACGCGGTGCTGGCCGCCGGATGGCCCGAGTCGGTTCCCGGCACCACGATCGAGCGGCAGTGCGGATCGAGCCAGCAGGCACTGCATTTCGCCGCCGCGGGAGTGATCGCCGGCCAGTACGACGTCGTCGTCGCGGGTGGTGTCGAGTCGATGACCCGCATCCCGATGGGATCGGCGCGGCGCGTCGGGCTCGGTGACCCGAACAGCGAGGCGATTCGGAGACGCTACGACGGAATCGAGTTCAACCAGGGCCGCGGCGCCGAGATCCTTGCCGACCGGTACGAACTGAGCCGCGGCTGGCTCGACGAGTACAGCCTGCGCTCACACCAGCGGGCCGCCGCGGCCGTCGACGAAGGCCGATTCGCCGGCGAGATCGTGCCGGTGACCCTGCCGGACGGAACGAAACTCGACGCCGACGAGGGGATCCGCCGAACCACGACGCTCGAGAAGCTCGCCGAGTTGACGCCTGCCTTCGGCGACGACGGCCGCGTCACCGCGGGCAACGCCTCGCAGATCTCCGACGGCGCCGCGGCCCTGCTGGTGATGTCCGGCGACCGGGCCCGCGACCTCGGACTGACCCCGCTGGCCCGGATACACACCGCAACCGTCGTCGGCGACGACCCGGTCGCGATGCTGGCCGGACCCATCCCCGCCACCGCGCGGGTGCTCGAACGCGCAGGTCTGACCCTCGACGACATCGGGGCCTTCGAGGTCAACGAGGCGTTCGCCAGCGTCGTCGGCGCCTGGCTGCGGGCAACCGGGGCACCGGAAGAACGGGTCAACGCACTCGGCGGAGCGATCGCTCTCGGGCATCCGCTCGGCGGATCCGGGGCCCGCCTCGCGACCACCCTCGTGCATCACCTGCGCGCCGAGGGCGTCCGCTACGGGCTGCAGACGATGTGCGAAGGCGGCGGCATGGCCAATGCCACCATCTTCGAAAACCTCGCCGTCACGGTCTGACCCGTGGCTACCGGAGTGGAGAGGGTGGACGCAGCCATACTCGAGTTCGCGTGCCGGTGGCTGCCCTACGGTGGTCCACCGCCCGACGAGATCTGGATCGGGTTCGGTATGACGACACCCGGATTCGACCGGAGACTGTCGAGAATTCTGGAGGGTGTCGCGGCACGCGAACTGCCTGCCGAAGTCCGAGCGCGGCTCCGCACCCAGCTGTCCGAGCGGGCACGACGGTGGACGATTCGATCGAGATCCACCCTGTCGTTGTAGCAGTTGTAGCGCGACCGGTGACGTCTCGCTCAGGCGCGGCGCAGCCCGTCGAACGTCAGCTCGACGACGGCGTCGGCGAGGTCGGCGACGGTCCCGCCGGTGCGGGGGCGGTACCACTCGATCAGCGAGTTGACCGTGCCGAACACGAGCCGGCTGGTGAGAGCGGGATCGATTCCGGGCCGCAGGTCGCCCTCCTCCGCCGCCGCGACCACGAGGTCGCTGACGAAGGCGTCGAACTCGCGGCGGCGGGCGAGCGCGCGACGCTCCACGGCGGTGTTGCCCCGGACGCGGAGCAGGAGCGTGACGTAGGGCAGTTCGGCGGCGAGTACCTCGACACTGCGGCGGACGAGGTACTCGAGGCGGTCGATGTACCGGCCGCTCGTCGCCTTCTCCTCGGTGGTGACCGCGAACAGAGCGTTGAGTGCGCGCGACAGCGCCAGTTCGAGGAGCTCCGACTTCCCGGACACGTGGTGATAGATCGACGACTTCGTGATTCCCAGGCGCTGGGCCAGCACCTCCATGCTGGTGCCGTCGTAGCCCTTGTCGTTGAAGACCTTGACCGCCACAGCGAGCAGCGAGTCGAGGTCGTAGCCGGGGCGTCCGGGCGAACCGGTCTTCCGTGCGGGGCGTGCCGTAGTCATGCGCGCAATCCTTCCAGGTGCAGAACTCCACCGCATCGGTGCGCCGTCGTCCACAGGAGCCGACCGAAGGTTCGGTTCAGCTGAGAATACCGTGACCGACCCGGCAGTGGTGAACCACGTGAGCGGGCCGAGTCTCTACGCGAACCGCGGCGTCGTCCGGCTCATCGGCCCAGGGCCTGGGTGCGGCCTTCCTTCCGGGCCTTCGCGAGGCCGCGGCGGGCCATGAATCCGTTGGCCAGGAGCAGGACCGTCTTGTTCGGCGGCGCAGTGAATCCGCCCTGCGTGTGCGGTGCGTACACCGCCTCCGTGCCGGTGACTTCGATCCAGCCGGTGTTCTGACGGGACTCGAGGCCGACGAGCTGGGGCCGGTACGCGTGGGCGAGCAGGCCGGCGCGGCGGCCGCCCTGCGGCACCCCGGCAGGGACCCTCAGACGCACGCCCTCGCTGCTCGCCGAGTTCACGTCGACCGGCACGACGGTCGGATAGCCGTCCGCCTCTCGGTAGGCGAGCAGCACGTGCGGCAGCTTCCGGGCGCGCTGACCGATCTTCACCGCATCCACCCGCGGTCCTGTGCCCTTCTTCGGCGGCGGTTGTGGCGCCGCGTCGGCGTCGGGGAGCGGTGCGCCGTAGACCTCGGGCTCGCCGGTCATGCGCAGGTCGGGCCAGGCGGTCACCCGTGTCACCGTTACCGTCACCAGCACCCGGTCGGTGTAGTACGCGCTGAGCCAGCGGTCCCAGAATCGGCCACGCCGCGGCGCTCCCACATAGGGGGCCGAGCGCTCGCCGAGTGCGTCGAGGAGGTCCCGGTCGGGGCTGGGATCGAACGTCGCGTCACCCTGCACGAGCACGTAGCGCCGGTTGGTGCCGTCGCCGATTCCGTGCTCACGCGCGTGGAAGGCGAGCGCCACCCGCGGTTCCGCCTTGATGCGCTCGAGCTTGCGGCCGAAGCCCAGCGAGGTGGTGAATCCGACGGTGCCCCGCTCGCGGTCACGCAACCCGAAGGGTGCCACCGCGGCCACCACAGCTCCTCCCGCGGGCGTGACGTACGCGAACCCGCTGGTGAGGTCGTCGCGGATGACCTCGTCGACGTCGTCCGACCAGGTGACCGGCATGTCCCGAGCCTACCCAGGCGACGCGGCACCGGGCCAGCACTTCGTGCCCGTCGAGGGTTGACGCCCTCACTAAAATGAATAATGCTTCATTTGTTGTGAGCACTCGCTCATATCCAATGATCGTGCATTCACCACGGCATCGAGGAGCATTCCATGGACCTGACACTGACCGAGGAGCAGAAGGAATTCCGGCAGCTGGCCCGCGACTTCCTGAACAAGGAGGTCGTCCCGCACCGCGCCGAGTGGGACCGCGCCGAATCGGTGGACACCGCGATCGTCGGGAAACTCGCCGACATCGGCTTCTTCGGCATGACCATTCCCGAGGAGTACGGCGGGCTGGGTGGCGACTACATCACGTACTGCCTCGGGATGGAGGAACTCGGCCGGGCGGACTCCGCGGTCCGGGGCATCGTGTCGGTGTCGATGGGGCTGGTGGGGAAGGTGATCCTCTCGCACGGCACCGAGGAGCAGAAACATGAATGGCTGCCCCGCATCGCGTCCGGTGAGGCGCTCGCCTGTTTCGGTCTCACCGAGCCCGACAACGGGTCGGACCCCGGACATCTGAAGACCAGGGCGGTGCGCAGCGGCGACGAGTACGTCATCAACGGTTCCAAGATCTTCATCACCAACGGGACGTGGGCCAAGGTGTGCCTGGTGTTCGCGCGCACCGGAGGGCCGGGGCCCAAGGGTGTTTCGGCCTTCCTGGTCCCGACGGACACCCCTGGCTTCGAATCCCGCGAGATCCACGGGAAGCTCGGGCTCCGCGGGCAGGCGACCGCCGAGTTGTCCTTCACCGACGTGCGGGTGCCTGCGAGTTGCCTCCTCGGATCGGAGGGGCAGGGCTTCTCCATCGCGATGCACTCGCTGGACAAGGGCCGCGTCTCGGTGGGCGCCGGATGCGTGGGGATCATCCAGGGCTGCCTCGAGGCGGCCGTCGACTACGCCCGCGAGCGCACGCAGTTCGACCGTCCGCTCGCGTCGTTCCAACTCGTGCAGGACCTGATCGCCGACATGTCCGTCGACGCCGACGCCGGGCGGCTGCTCACCTGGCGGGCGGCCGACCTGATCGAGCGTGGGGAGCCGTTCGGGACAGCCGCGTCGAAGGCGAAGTACTTCTGCAGTGAGGCCGCGGTTCGTGCCGCCAACAACGCGATCCAGCTGTTCGGCGGTTACGGCTACGTCGACGAGTACCCCGTCGCCAAGTACATGCGCGATGCGCGGGTGATGACGCTGTACGAGGGCACGAGCCAGATCCAGAAGTTGCTGATCGGCCGGGCGGAGACCGGGATCAGCGCCTTCCTCTAGCGGTTGCAGGGCCGCGTGACCCTTGACACACTCCGTGCAGTGAATATACGTTCATTCTTATCGAATACTGGTTCATAACATTTGAGCCCGCTCTCACTACCGGCTTCCAGGAAAGGAATCACCGTGACCGACTACGAAGACATCACCTACGAGGTCGACGGCCCGGCTGCGGTCGTCACGATCAACCGCCCCGCGCGCTACAACGCATTTCGCGGCAAGACCGTCGAGGAACTGATCAAGGCGTTCCGCTCGGCATGGGCCGACGACACGGTGCAGGCGATCATCCTCACCGGTGCGGGGGAGAAAGCGTTCTGCACGGGCGGCGACGTCAAACAGCGAGCGGAGACCGGCGACTACGGGCCCACCGAGAGCGGCATGTTCGAGATCGGCAATCTGCACAAACTCATCCGCGACGTCCCCAAGCCCGTCATCGCGGCGGTCAACGGCATCGCCGTCGGCGGCGGCCACGTGCTCCACGTTCTCTGCGACCTCACCATCGCGTCCGAGACCGCGAAGTTCGGCCAGGCGGGACCGCGTGTGGGCTCCTTTGACGCGGGCTTCGGCTCGGCGTTCCTGGCGCGAGTCGTCGGTGAGAAGCGGGCCCGCGAGATCTGGTACCTCTGCCGTCAGTACGACGCCGTCACCGCCGAACGCTGGGGACTGGTCAACTGGGTCGTCCCCGCGGACCGGTTGCTCGACGAGGCGAAGGCCGTCGCCGCGGAGATCGCCGAGAAGAGCCCCACCACCCTGCGTTTCCTGAAGCAGTCGTTCAACGCCGACACCGACCACCAGGCCGGACTGAGCAACCTCGCGATGTCTGCGCTCGACCTGTTCACGCATTCACCCGAGGGCCTCGAGGGGGCTACGGCGTTCGCGGAGAAGCGCAAGCCCGAGTTCAACAAGTACGTGAACGCCTGAGTTCGACACACACGGGAAGGGGAAACACACCATGAGCAACAACATCGCAGTGGTCACCGGCGCAGGATCCGGCATCGGCCGCGCCATCGCGCTCGCACTCGCCGAGCAGGGCGACCGGGTGGTCGTCGCCGACCTCGACCTGCAGGCCGCGGAGAAGACCGCGGCCGAACGGCCCGACCGGCTCTTTCCGATGACCGTCGACGTCGCCGACCGGACGCAGGTCGACGCCCTGCGTGACCGGGTGACGACCGAGGTGGGGGTCGCGAACATCCTCGTCAACGCGGCGGGATGGGACCGCACCGACCAGTTCCTCAACGCCACCACCGAATTCGCCGAGAAGGTCGTCGCCATCAACTACCTCGGCCCCGTACACATGTGCAGTGCCTTCCTCCCCGGCATGGTAGAGGCGGGTGGCGGTGGGCGGGTCGTCAACCTCGCGAGCGATGCCGGCCGTGTCGGCAGCGCGGGGGAGAGCATCTACGCGGGCGCGAAGGGCGGCGTGATCGCCCTGTCGAAGTCGCTGGCCCGGGAGATGGCCCGGCACGGGATCAACGTCAACTGCGTGTGTCCCGGCCCGACCGACACACCGCTGTTCCAGGCGCAGGCGGAGAAGCTGAAAGAGGCTCTGGTCAAGGCCATTCCGTTCCGCAGGCTCGCGCGCCCGGAGGAGGTTGCGGCGCCGGTCGTGTTCCTCGCGTCCGAATCCGCATCGTTCATCACCGGCCAGGTGATCAGCGTCAGCGGTGGCCTCACCATGGCCGGCTGACCGGCACCGGGACGGAGGACTCATCATGTACGCATACGATGCCCACGCCTATCGTCAGTACTTCGAGCACGACTTCACCTATCTGAACGGCTTCCGGCGCAACACGCACCGGTACGCCGATCGACTCGCGATGCAGTCCCCGTCGACCGGCGAGAGCTGGACGTACGCCGAACTCGGCGACCGGGTCGATCGGCTCGCCACCGGCCTCGCCCGCGCCGGTGTGGCTCCCGGCGACGTCGTGGCCTACCAGTTGTTCAACGGCCCCGAGTTCGCGCAGCTGTACCTGGCCGGGCAGGCCTGCGGGGCAATCGGATCGCCGATGAACTTCCGCCTCGCGTCCGGCGAGACGGCGTACATCCTCGACGCCAACCGTCCCACGGTGTTCGTCTACGACACCGAGATCGGCGAGATGGTGCGGGACGCGCTGACCCGCTCCACGCACAAGCCGGCGCTCGTCGTGGCCGTCGGTCCGGGAGAGCCCCTGCAGGGGAACGGCTTCGAAGTGATCCGGTTCGACGACCTCGTCGCCGAGTCGGCGTCGCCGCCGGAGGTGACTCGCACGGTGTGGGACGAGACCACCCGGCTGTTCACGTCGGGAACCACCGGCATGCCGAAGGGCGTCCCGCTCAACAGCATGATCGAGATCTTCAGCGCCCACGACGTGATCATGCACTTCCCGCTGACGGCGGAAGACAAGACGCTGAACATGACGCCGTGGTTCCACCGCGGTGGGCTGTACTGCGCCGGTCCGAATCCCACGTTCTATCTCGGTGCGTCGCTGGTGGCGCTGCGCAGCTTCGACGCCGACGTCACGCTCGACCACGTCGAGGAGTACGGGCTGACGTTCCTGATCGGCGCTCCGACCAACCTGGCGATGCTCGCGCGTGCCCAGGAGGAGAAGCCCCGCGACCTGTCCACCTTGAAGGGCATCGTGACGATGGGCGCACCCCTCGAGCGGGAGGCGGCGCTGCACTACCAGAAGGTGCTGAATCCGCGAATCTTCAACGGCTACGGCAGCACCGAAGGTTTCTGGAACACCTTCCTGCGTCCCACAGATCTGCCGGACATGGCCGGGACCGCGGGGCGGGCCTGCATCGACGACGACGTCGCCGTGGTCAAGTTGTTCGACGACCGCCTCGCCGACGCGCACGAGACGGTCGCGAGGGACGGCACCGAGATTGGCGAGGTCATCGTCCGCTCCCCGAAAGGTGCCAACGCCTATGTCGATGCCCCGGAGCAGGAGAAGCAGAAGTTCCGGAACGGCTGGCTGCACATCGGCGACCTCGCCACCTGGGACGAGAAGGAGTTCGTGACGATCGTCGGACGCAAGGACGACATGCTCCTGTCCGGCGGCGAGAACGTCCACCCAGTGCAGATCGAGGAAGCGCTGAACGAGCACGCGTCGGTGACGGATTCGCTCGTCGTCGGTGTTCCGGACGACAAGTGGGGACAGGTCGTCGTCGCGTACGTCGTCACCACCGCACCGGTCCCGTCCGCCGACGTACTGGACGACTTCTGTCGCAGGCACCCGATGCTGTCGCAGTTCAAACGCCCCCGTGCCTACCGCTTCGTCGAATCGCTCCCCGTGTCGGCGACGGGAAAGAAGCTGCACTACAAGGCAACCGACACCGCGCGCAGGGAGTTCGAGAGCGGGGCATTCGTCACCCCGGGCACCCGCGGATCCCAGACAATCGGCTCGTAAAGGACACCGTCATGACCACCCATTCCCATCCGCGGCCCTTCAGTGCCGTCGACCCACTCGACATCGACTCGCTGTACTCGGACGACGAACTCGCCGTGCGCGACACCGTCCGGAAATTCTGCGCCGAGCACGTCACACCGCACGTCGCCGACTGGTTCGAGGCCGGCGAACTGCCGGGAGCCCGCGAACTGGCGAAGGAATTCGGGAAACTCGGCGTCCTCGGGATGCACCTCGAGGGCTACGGGTGCGGCGGATCCTCGGCCGTCCACTACGGTCTCGCCTGCCTCGAACTCGAGGCCTGCGACTCCGGCATCCGCTCCCTCGTGTCGGTGCAGGGCTCCCTGGCGATGTTCTCGATCTGGAACAACGGCTCCGAAGAGCAGAAGAATCAATGGCTGCCCGGCATGGCGGCCGGTGAGATCATCGGCTGCTTCGGCCTCACCGAACCCGATGCCGGCTCCGACCCCGCGTCGATGTCGACGCGTGCCAAGCGGGACGGCTCGGACTGGATCCTCAGCGGCCGCAAGATGTGGATCACCAACGGCAGCATCGCCGACGTCGCGGTGGTGTGGGCGGCCACCGACGACGGGATCCGCGGATTCATCGTTCCGACCGGCACTCCGGGTTTCAGCGCGCCCCTGATCAAGCACAAGATGTCGCTGCGCGCCTCGGTCACCAGCGAACTGGTGCTGGACGACGTCCGACTGCCCGAATCGGCGATGCTCCCCGGCGCCCGCGGCGTGCGCGCCCCGCTCAGCAGCCTGTCCGAGGCGCGCTACGGCATCGTGTGGGGAGCGATGGGCGCGGCGCGATCCGCGTGGGAGGCCGCCCTGCAGTACTCGAAGGACCGCGCCCAGTTCGGACGACCCATCGGCGGATTCCAGCTCACGCAGGCCAAGCTGGCCGACATGGCGGTGGAACTGCACAAGGGGCAGCTGTTGTCGCTGCACCTCGGCAGGCTGAAGGACACGGCCGGGCTGCGACCCGACCAGGTCAGCTTCGGCAAACTCAACAACACCCGTGAGGCCATCGAGATCTGCCGCACGGCGCGCACCATCCTGGGCGGCAACGGAATCTCCTTGGAGTTCCCCGTCATCCGGCACATGGTCAACCTCGAATCGGTCCTGACCTACGAGGGGACACCCGAGATGCATCAGCTGGTTCTCGGGCAGGCCTTCACCGGCGAGAACGCGTTCCGCGGATAGGAGACGAACACCATGACCATCGAATACGAATCCGAGCACCAGCAGTTCCGGGACAGCGTCCGCAGCTTCGTTCGCGAGCGGATCGTCCCGCGGCACGAGCAGTGGGAGAGCGAAAGCTGCCTCGACCCGGCACTGTTCACCGAAGCGGGTAAGCAGGGGCTGCTCGGCTTCCCGGTCCCCGAGGCGTACGGAGGTCCCGGCGTCGAGGACTTCCGCTACAACGCGATCGTCGTCGACGAAGTCAACCGGGCGGGCGCCGCCGCCGCGGGTATCGCGTTCTCCCTGCAGAACGACGTCGTGCTGCCGTACCTGACGGACATGACGACCGAGGAACAGAAGGCCCGGTGGCTTCCCGGGACCGTGACCGGGGAGACGATTCTCGGCATCGCGATGACCGAGCCCGGCACCGGCAGCGACCTCACCGGCATCCGCACCACGGCGGTGCGCGACGGCGACCACTACGTGGTGAACGGCAGCAAGACGTTCATCTCCAACGGCCAGAACGGCACGCTCTTCGTCGTCGCCGTGCGCACGTCGCCGGACAAGCACAAGGGGCTGTCGCTGCTCGTCGTCGAGTCCGACACGCCCGGGTTCTCCCGTGGCCGCAACCTGGACAAGATCGGGCTGCACGCTCAGGACACCAGCGAGCTGACGTTCACCGACATGCGCGTTCCGGTGGCCAACCTGCTCGGGGAGGAGGGGCAGGGCTTCTATCAGCTCGTCCACAACCTGCCGCAGGAGCGGCTGTCCCTGTCCGTCGGCGCCGTCGCGGCCGCCGAAGGAGTCCTCGAGCAGACCTTGGCGTACGTGAAGGAGCGCAGCGCCTTCGGGCAGCCGATCGCCGGATTCCAGAACACCCAATTCGTTCTCGCGGAACTGGCCACGGAACTCGACCTGGCCCGCACCTACCTCGACGACTGCATCCGCCAGCACGTCCGCGGAGAGCTGACCGCGGCCCGTGCGGCGCGGCTCAAGTGGTGGACCACCGAACTGCAGGTCCGCGTCGCGGACCGGTGCCTGCAACTCCACGGCGGATACGGCTACATGCGCGAATATGCGGTGGCGCGCGCGTTCGTGGACGCGCGGATCCAGACCATCTACGGCGGCACCACCGAGATCATGAAGACGATCGTCGCGAAGGATCTCGGTATCTGACCCGGACCGGACTGCGGTTCCGGTCCCGCGCGGGATACTGTGAATACCCATTCACCGCAGGTTCTGCCACCAAGGAGAGGTCATCTGTCATGGCGAAGGACACGTCCGCCCTTCCACTCGACGAGGCGGTCCGCGCCGTCCGCGTCAGCTCGCGTCGACGTCAGGTGCTCGACGCCGCCGTGACGGTGATGCAGCGGACCGGGTTCCATCAGATGTCCATGCAGGCGCTCGCCGACGAGGCGCAGGTGAGCGTGGGGCTGATCTACAAGTACTTCGGCGGCAAGGAGGAGATCCTCCTCGCCACGATCGTCGACATCCTCGACGCGTTCCGCGATCAGCTCGAGCCCGCGATGGACGCCGCGGGAACCGACCCCATCGAGCGGCTGGCCGCCGGGTTCCGGCGGTTCGTCGAGATCGTCGACGAGAATCTGGACGCCGTCGTGCTGACCTACCGGGAGAGCCGGACCCTCGACCAGGACGGGCGTGAGCGGATCAAGGAACTCGAGGTGGCGACGTCCAAGCCGCTCCACGACGCCCTCGAGGCCGCGATCGCCTCCGGGATCGCGGGCGACCTCGACGTCGACCTGACGACGTTCGACATGATGATGCTCGCGCACGGGTGGGCGCTCAAGCACTGGCATTTCGCGTCCCGGTACACCGTCGACCAATACATCACGGCGCAAACGCGATTCATTCTCCGCACCGTCCTGTCGGATCGGAGCGCCGCAGCGTACCGGCACCTGACCGAATGACCCGATGGCGTTTCGACGGTGAGATCACCGGCCTGGGCACCGGGTCGGGTGTCCGCATCGTCATCGGCCGCTGGTCCCGATCTCCGCTGGGGGAGTTCACCGACGTGATGGTCGAACACGCCGACGGCCTGCGCATGCTCCTCGCACCGTCGGACGCCGTCCGCGATTTCGTCACCGCGACGTACACCTTCGACCGGACGGTGATCACGCCCGTCCACTACACGCGGTCCGGCGACAGTCGGACGGTCCGGGCAGGCGACCTGCATGTGCGGTTCGAGGTCGGGGCCCGCACCCCGCTCGGACACCTGCTGAACCTGGTGCCGCGGACCGTCGCGAGCGCGCCGTGGTTCTGCGCGGTCAGCGACCCGATCGCCCGCGTCGTTCTCCGCGGTGTGCGCACCCGTGGCACCGCGGGCAACGGGCGTCGCGAGTTCTACGGCGCGGTCGACCAGCGGCGGCTCGCCGGAATGTCCGCCACCTGGTGCGGGGAGAACCTCGGCGCCCTGACACCGGTCGATCCGCCGGTCCGGTTCGGATTCGGCTCGACCCCGCGGACCCCGGCGGTCACATCGATCGTCACGACGATCGACGACTAGTCGAAGAGGGTGGGCGCCTCTCCCGGCTGATCGCGGGCGGGCGGTTGGACTTCGCCCGCCGGGCTCGTCGCCTTGTGCACCACGGACAGCGTCGTCGTCCGGACCGACAGTCGATGTCCGTCGGGATGCTGCAGCGAAGCCATGCCCTTGCTGACCTCGATGACCAGCCAGGGGCCGGCGTGACCGGACGCCTGCACCAGATCACCCACCTGTATCTGTACGGCTACCACCGCGTCCTCCCAAGGTCTACTGCATCGGCCTGTGCCCAGCGTAGCGACATCGGCCGGTGTCAGCCGACTGACCGGAGCAAGCCGTCGAGGCGGGGAGGGTCACCTCGATATGATGCACATCGAGGTCTGTCCGAGAACTCCACGACTGATCCGAGCAAGCACGATGACGCGACAGTGGTCACGGCGGTCAATCGGAGCGCTGTCGCGGCGCGACGCCGCGTCCCCGTTCGGGGCTGTCGATGCGGACACGCGGGAAATGCCTGCGCGTCTGATAGCGCTCCTGGTGCGCCCGACCACCCCTCCGCTGTGGCTGGGCATCGTGGTCGCCGCCACCGTGATCACCGTGGAAACCGTTGTGGTGCATCAGCTCGACACGGTTGCGCCGCAGAACGCCTTCGGTGCGGTGTTCCTGCTCGGAGTCCTGGTGGTCTCGGCGCGCTGGGGATTCGTGCTGTCGGTGATGACGACGTTGGTCAGCGCAGTCGTCTACGTCTACTTCCACCTCCAGGTGGCGGGGTCCCTGCTTCCGACCAAACCCGGCGACTGGGTGGCCATCCTGGTCTTCCTGCCCGTCGCGCTGGTGGCCAACCTGATGGCCGGTCAGGCCAGGTTGCGCACCGCCGAGGCGGTCCTGCGCCGGCGCGAGGCCGAGGCCAGCCGCGACGAACTCGGGATCCTCGCCGCACACCAGGCCGCATTGCGCCGAGTGGCGACACTGGCGGCACGTGGGGTGAGCCCACCGGAAGTGTTCACAGCTGTCGCCGACGAACTCGCGCTCTGGCTGCACGTGGTCAACGCCGTACTCCTTCGCGACGACGGGGACGGCACGGGCACGTTGGTCGCCGTGCGATACGAGCCGGGGATCACCGGGATGTCCGACACCGGGGACAAGATCCCGATGGAGGGCGACGACGTCGGGGCGATCGTTCTCCGCACCGGCCGTGCCGGCCGAATCGACAACCACGAGCACGTAGGTGGGGAAGTCGCGACCCGCATTCGCGAGGGGGGCTTCGGATCGATCGTGGGAGTCCCGATCGTCGTGGACTCCCGGGTGTGGGGTGCGGCGATCGTCGGATCGCGGCGCGCCGAGCCGCTGCCACCGGACACCGAGGCGCGGCTCGGTGACTTCGCCGATCTCGTCGCGACCGCGATCGCGAATGCTGTGACCCGTGCCGAACTGCTCGCCTCACGCGCGAGGATCGTCGCGGCCTCCGACGAGGCCCGGCGTCGCCTGGAACGCGATCTGCACGACGGGGCTCAGCAGCGACTGGTGTCGCTGGGGCTCGAGGTGCGGATGACGGAGGCATCGGTCCCTGCCGAATGGGTGGACGTGAAGGAGCAGCTCTCGGCCATCGCGTCGGGGCTGAAGGGGGTGTCGGAGGATCTGCGCGAACTCTCACACGGGATCCACCCGGCGATCCTGTCGAAGGGCGGGCTGGGATCGGCGGTGCGGACTTTGGCGCGTCGCTCGGCGGTCCCCGTCTCCCTCGACGTCGCAATCGAGGACCGCTTCGCGGAATCGGTCGAGGTAGCCGCCTACTATGTGGTCGCAGAGGCGCTCACCAACGCCGCCAAGCACGCGCGAGCCTCCGAGGTGCACGTGTCCGTGGGGACGGAGGACGGCATCCTCCACCTCGTGATCCGGGACGACGGCGTCGGTGGTGCCTCGTCCGCCGCGGGCTCCGGGCTCCTCGGATTGCAGGACCGGGTCGAGGCCCTCGGCGGCCACCTGCGGATCACGAGCCCGCCGGGTCACGGCACCACGCTGGACATCACGATCCCGGTCGCCGGCGAATGAACGAGGGGATTTTCCTGCTAGCGGGAATGCGTACCCGGGAGGATCGGGTCGACCATGGAGGGCATGGTGTCGCAGCACGGTCGTCCACGGTGCCTGCTCGTCGACGACAGCCGGTGTTTTCTGGACACTGCTCGGCGACTGCTCGAGCAGCAGGGCATCCCCGTGGTCGGCACGGTGTCGAACAGCGCCGACGCGGTGCGGGCGGCCGCAGAACTGCAGCCCGATGTCATTCTGGTCGACGTCGAACTCGGCGCGGAGAGCGGATTCGACCTCGCGCAGCGACTCGACGAGTCGTTCGCAGCGGCGGTGATCCTGATTTCCACACACGCCGAGCAGGACCTGGCCGACCTGATCTCCGGGAGCCCCGCGGTGGGGTTCGTGTCGAAGACCGAGCTGTCGTCGGACGCTGTCCGGGATCTGCTCCGTGCTGACCGGGATCGCGTGGCTCCGGTCAGCGAGCCTCGAGAAAGGTGACGACCGCGAGAACCCGTCGGTGATCGTCGCCGGTCTCCGGGAGGTTCAGTTTCGTCAGGATGCTGCGAACATGTTTCTCGACGGTTCCCTCGGTGACCCACAGTCGGCGGGCGATGCCGGCGTTGGACCGTCCTTCCGCCATGAGGGCCAGAACCTCCCGCTCCCGCGCACTGAGCGCCGCGAGCGGGTCGTTGCGACGACGGGCGGAGACCAACTCCTGCACCAGCGCCGGGTCGACGACGGACGCTCCCGCGGCGATGCGCTGCAGGGTGTCGATGAAGTCATCGACGTCGGTGATGCGGCTCTTGAGCAGATAGCCGATTCCCCGGCCGCTGGCCAGTAGTTCCATCGCGTGCTCGACATCGGCGTGCGCCGACAGCACCAGGATGCCGACCTCGGGGAACTCTTCGCGTATCTCCCGGGCGGCGTCGAGGCCCTCGGTGGTGTGGGTCGGGGGCATCCGGATGTCGACCACCACCAGATCGGGCGTTCTCTCGCGGACCAGTTCGAGGAGGGTGGTTGCGTCGCCGGTCTGCTCCAGGACGTCGAAGCCGGAGCGAGTGAGCAGGCTCGCCACACCCTCGCGGAGCAGGACGTCGTCCTCGGCCAGCACCACCCGTATCCGGGTCTTCGCCGGAGGGTCGGATTCGGCCATCGTCGACCTCGAGTTTCCCCGTCGTCCGTGAGAAAGCGCCCGATCACCGTCGAAGTGATCGATTTCGAGAGTACGTCATCGGCACCCCGCCGACACGCCACAACGCGGTCGTGCACACGACGGCCGGCAATGGAATTGCAGCTACCTGGAAGACCGAGATTACGGCTGGTAGCACCCGCAACCACCTGCTGGCTGTGGCGACTCCGGGCCGTGTTCGGACGAACATTTACATCAATGGTCGATCGATCATCAACCCGATCACAGCTCCACAAAACGAAAGGTGAGAACAATGAACAAGCTCGCAATCCGCGCGGCCATCGCCGCAGCCGCAATCGCACCCCTGATCGCCCTCGGCGCCGGAACTGCTTCCGCGGCAACAGCAACCGACAGCGTCGGTACGCCCGTCGCCCGGGTCGTGCCGGATGCGGGGCCCGTCACCGACGTGCCGCAGTCGGGCTTCCCCTGGGGCTGGCCGGGGACCTACGGTCCCGAACGAGTGGAGTCCGGCCCGTTCCTCGGTGGCTTCGGCGGTTTCGGACACTTCGGTGGGTTCGGTGGCCACGGCATGTTCTAGCTCGCGGGCGTATTCGACTCGGCTACATGCACGTTCAAGACCACTCGCCGGTGGCCGGTCAGCGGCGTCCGCCGGAGCGGGTTCGGCGGGCGTGGCGTCGGCGGTCGGCCTCGGTCATGCCTCCCCAGATTCCGTACGGTTCGTCCGCGGTGAGGGCGTGGTCGCGGCACTGGGCGAGCACCGGGCACTCTTCGCAGATCTGCCGGGCGTTGGCCTCGCGGCGGGCCCGGGCTTGGCCGCGTTCGCCGTCGGGGGAGAAGAACACCGACGATGCGACTCCGCGGCACGCGGCCACCTCGCGCCACTCCGCGTGGTGGGGTGCGGCCACGGGGGCCCGTATTCCTGACGTTTCTGCCAACAGCACTGCGGTCCTTCCGTTCCCGGCCCGTGGACGATCCATGTGCCGGGAAACAGATATCGTTTTTCTTTATGTGAGTGTCGGTATCGGTTACGTCCGTTGCCGGATAACAAACCGTACGACCCGTTTGAAGGATATACCGGATGGGCCCCGGGTGTGCCACCAGGTCGGGCGTCCAGCACTGCCTGCCCGCCGATGCCCGCTGGTCAGGGGAGGGCCGCGACGACGAGCGAGGCCATCGCTCCGTGCCCTTCGTGGGTGGGGTGCAGGGGCATCGTGAACGATCGGGGGGCGAGGCCCTCGAACCAGCGCCGATCGGACCCGGCGCACGCATCGTGCCCCACCGCGGCGGCGGCCACGTCGACGAACCGGGCGCCGTTCGCGCGTGCCGCATCGGCGAGAACGCCGTTCATTCTCACGAAGAACTGCACGACGAAGGCGGCGTCGGCGTCGCTCGTGGGGACGTAGGGCCAGCATCCGCGGTCGCCGAAGATGCCGCCGTGACCCACCAGGAGCACGGTTGCTGAGGGGGACTTCGCGGCGATGGCGGCCAGGGTCGCGGACACCTTCGGGCCGAGCACGGTGAGGGCGTCGTTCATGCGCCGGGCCGTGGTGGCGTCGGAGCGACATTTCGCGTCGAATCCCGGGGCGGGCGTGTAACACGGCTCGACCAGCGACGACCATGCGATGTCGTTTCCGCCGATGCTGACGGTGACGAGCGTCGTGTCCGGCCGGAGCGCCCCGATCTGCGGTGGCTGCGGACCGGTCACGGTGAATTGCGGTGTTGTCGTGATGTTCTCGGTCTTTGCGCCCGCGCAGGCCCGGCTGACGTACGATGCCGCACTCAGGGTGTCGGCGACGATCTGAGGGTACGCGTCGGATGTGCGGAAGCATCCGTCCCGAATCGACAGCAGATCCTGAGGCGACCCGGTGGCTCGCGAATCCCCCAACGCGACGTACCGGACGGCGGAGTCCGGCGCGGCGTCGGCCACGGCCGGATGCGACCACGGGAGCGCGAGCGCCACCACGCACGCGGCGAGGATCGAGGGCAGGCCCGGCTTCACGGGAACACTTCGAGGACGACCGGGTGGTGCAGGCCGGGCGGGTTTTTCGTCATCACTCATCTTATTTCCGCCTGCCGGATATCGCCTGACTTCGACGGACTCGAAGAAATTCGGGCTACCGACGTAACTCAGATACTGATAGTCTCCGAAACCATGGGAATTTTCAGCGGACGGAATTACCCCGAGATCGATCTGGACGGCGCGGTCGTCGTCGTGACCGGGGGAGGGCGGGGCATCGGACGCGCCACAGCGGAACTGTTCGCGGCCAGGGGTGCGACCGTATGCATCGGCGACCTCGATCGTGCGGTTGCCGACGAGGCCGCGGCGGCGATCGGCGCCCGCGCGTACACGGTGGACGTCGCTTCCGCAAAGTCGTGGCGGCAGTTCGTCGACGACGTGCTGACGGACTGCGGCCGCATCGACGTGCTGGTCAACAACGCCGGCGTCATGCCGCTCGGCGGGTTCCTGGAGGAATCCGGCGAGACCAGCCGGATGACGATGAACGTCAACGTGTGGGGACCGCTGCACGGCATGCGCACGGTGTTGCCCGGGATGGTCGAGCGCGGGCGCGGCCACATCGTGAACGTCGCATCCATGGCCGGCAAACTGCCCGTGCCCGGGATGGCCGTCTACAACGCCAGCAAGTTCGGGGCCGTCGGACTGTCCGCCGCCGTCCGGGCCGAGTTCGCTCTGGCCGGCGTAAGCGTGAGCACGATTCTTCCCAGCGCGGTCCGCACCGGGCTGTCGTCGGGGGTGCCGCTGGGCGGTGGGATGCCGACCGTGGACCCCGAGGATGTGGCGGACGCGATCGTCCGGACGCTCGACCATCGTCGCGCCGAGACCGCGGTGCCCCGCTACCTCGCCGGGTGGGACCTGATCTACGCCGTGGTCCCGGAGCGCCTCCTCGACCTCGGCCGCCGGCTCGTCGACGACCGGCGGGCGCTCACCGCCGTCGACCCTGCCGGGCGGGCCGAGTACGACCGTCGCCTCGCCCGGCAGTCGCAGTCGACGTGAGAGCGCATCTGAAAACTCGGGGTGATCGGCGTGTGACTGGTGAGGAATGGGTGAACTCCTGGTAGGTCAGTAGGTGCTTACGCCACGACCCGACCAGGAGTTCACTTGCCATCATCGCTCATCGCACTGTGTCCGTCATGCCCTACCCCGGATCCGGGGATCGGGCATCGGTGCGCGGTCTACTCGTCATCCTCGGTGACCGACGCTCAATGGGCGATTCTTGAACCACTGCTGCCTCCACCCGGCAACACCACGGGCAGTGGTGGTCGTCCCGAAAAGCACTGCCGCCGTCTGGTACTTGATGCGATCTTCTATGTCGTTCGAGGTGGGATCGCCTGGCGGCAGTTGCCGACGGAGTTCCCGCCCGCGACCACGGTGTACGCGATCTTCGTCCGCTGGGTCCGGGCAGGAGTGTGGCAGCGGATTCACGACGCGCTACGCGATCGGGTGCGGGTCCAGGGCGGCCGCCACCCGCTGCCGTCCGCGGCGATCGTCGACTCCCAATCGGTGCAGGGTTCCGACACCGTGCCCGGGTCGAGTCGTGGATACGATGCGGGGAAGAAGACGAACGGCCGTAAACGGCACATCGCTGTGGATTCGAGCGGGCTGTTGTTGGCGGTCGTGGTGACGATGGCCGGGATCCAGGACCGGGACGGCGCGGTCCGGCTGCTGGCTGCGATGCGCGCCCAGTGCTCGGCGATTTCTTTGGTCTGGGCCGACGGCGGCTATGCGGGCAGGCTAATCGATTGGGCGAAACATGTTCTGTCCCTCACGGTTCAGGTTGTCAAACGCACCGACGATGTCAAAGGATTCAAGGTTCTGCCCCGGCGGTGGGTGGTCGAGCGGACCTTCGCCTGGATCTGCAAACATCGCCGCTGCGTCCGCGACTACGAGACCAGACTCGACCACCACGAAGCCGTCGTCTACATCGCCATGATCGCGACCATGTCACGCCGACTCGCCCGCACTGCGTGACACGAACCAGAGTTTTCAGACGCGCTCTGAGTGGCAAAGAGTGCCGCTGCACTCCTTGCCACTCACCTGCGGCGTGATCGAAGAGCCGGTATCAGGTGACGTCAGGCCATCAGTGGGGCGAGCCGTTCTGCGTGCTCCCGTAGTGACGGGACGTGGCGCAGCATGAGGTGTTCGTGATCGACGTGCCCCGACAACGCCAGGCTGCCGACGAGCGCCCCCGCTCCGGACCGGACGGGGACGGCGACGCACGCCGACGCATCCCGCAGCTCCGCGAGTTGGGTGGCGAACCCCTGGCTCCGGATCAGGTCCAGATTCGCGAGCAGTTCACTCCGCACGACGATCGTGCGGGCCGTCAGCGCCCGCGGCTCCCAACGGGGAATCACGGATTCGAGTTCCGACTTCTCCGCGAGGAGAAGCTTCCCGACCGCACACGCGTACAGGTGCTGGTTGAGGAACGACTCCTCCTCCGGCGGCGGGTATTCGGGGTCGGCGTCAGCGGTGCGGACGGCGACGTTGGTGTAGTAGAAGAGGTGGACCCCGAACCGCACCGACAGTCGAAGCTCGGCGAGGACCGCCCGCGCCGCCGCACAGACGGTGGGCACCACGGCGGCGTCGACGAGGACCCCGATCTTCTGGCCCAGCGCGAACCCCGACAGGTCGGGGAGCCGCACCACGTAGCCTTCGCCGACGAGGATGTTGAGTAGCCGGTACGTGGTCGCCGACGGCATCGACAGGCGGGCCGCGATGTCTTTCGCCGTCACACCCGAACCGGCGCGGGCCACTTCCTCGAGCACCCGCAGCGCGCTGGTGACGGCCTTCGGCTGCCGCCCCGACAGCGCCCTGTCGTCGGCGTTCACCGGCGGACCTCCCACGGGCGGTAGCGGCCCAGCAGGTCGTCGGCGACGGCCTCGTCGTACACACCCATCCGTTCTCCGATTCCGGGGGATCGCCGGGCGCGGATCGCGAACACCGCGGCGCCGAGGAGCATCAGCAGCACGTAGACGGCGGTCGCCGCGCCCGCGACGTACGTCCGCGAGAACGCCGCCCACCCGACCAGCGCCACCATCGCCGTCGCCGCCAGCGCGCCGATGACCACGGGGAGCCGGGTCAGTTCGCCGATCCGCCGGAGGAACGCGGGCGTCGCGACGCACAGCAGGACGTACGCGAGGACGTAGCCGTGGGCGGACAGGGCGAGCAGTCCGATCAGGACGTCGCGGCTCGAACCGCTGACGAACAGGTAGAGGACGGGGACGGCGACGATCACCGGCATCGCGACCGCCAGCGCCACGTGCGGGGTGTGGAACCGGTGGTGTGCCCGGCCGAAGACGCTCGGAACGACTCCCTCGCGGCCCATCGCGAACAGTGTTCGCGACAGCGCGGTCGTCGATCCGAGGACGCAGGCGAACCAGGAGGCGGTGATGCCGAGTTCCATCACGATCGACAGCGCGGACGAACCGGCGCCGGACGGGTCGGGCAACGTGAGGACGATCGGCAGCGAGTCGACTCCCTGCCGCACCGGTTCCGGCAGTTGCAGGGCGGCCGCGAACACATACAGAACGCCGAGGGCGATCGGGGTCCACCGGATGGCGCGCGGAACGGTGACGAACGGGTTGCGGGCTTCCCGCGCCACCGTGCCCGCACTCTCGAAACCGACGAACGACGTGATCGCGAGCAGTACGGCGAACCCGACCGCGGACCCCGATTTCGCGCCGCCCGCGGACGGGGTCGCGCCCTCCCGGACGGATTGGACGAACGCGACCACGAGCGCGGCGGAGGCGGCGACGATGGCGAAGACCTCGATGGCGAGCATGATCCGCGCCGACAACTTCACCCCCCGGATCATCAGCATCAGGGCGAGCAGTCCGACAATCGCCGCGAGGACCGCGATGAGCGTCGACCCCGCCGGAAGCCCGACTCGGCCGAGCAGCGCCGCGAGGTAACTCGCGGCGCCGAGCGTGCTCGCCATGGCGGCGGCCGCGTAGCCGACGAGCAGCGACCAGCCGCCGCCGAAACCGGGCACCGCCCCGAGACCCTTCACGATGTAGCTGTAGAGACCGCTGACGGCCACCATCCGAGTCGCGAACTGTCCGACGCAGTAGCCGACCGCCGTCATCAGAATCGCCGCGGCGACGAACACCGCGATGGTCGCCCGGCCGGCGTCGGGGATGACGAGAGCGGGCAGCGTGACCATCACGGCCGACGGTGCGACCGCGGAAACGGACTGCCCGAGCACCTGGACGAAACTCAGGCGCGCGCGCTCGAGACCGGCGACCGGTGATCTACTTCTGATTCTGGGTGTACCGGACACCACGCACCTGCTCTCCACACTTTCTCGCCTGCCCGCGCGTGATCGACGCCGGGCTGCATGAGTTGCACGCTAGCGCAGGAGTCGAGCGTGATGCGCCGATCGGAATTAATTTTCGGTCACCTCGAATGAGAATGGCCGGGGAATTCGGTCCCGATTCCGGAGCCTGCGCCTGCGCGCAGGGCGGATCAGCTGCGCCGACCCGGAAAGCCGGAATGAGAATCGCCGCCGCCGCGGCCGGAAAAGTCGAATGAGAATGCCGCAGGACCGGATTCCCATCCGGATTTAGTAGTGACCGGCGACACATCCGGGGTTTATCGTGGGTTCAGGCCGCAGCACGACGAGGCGAAAACTCCCGCCAAAAGTGTTCTGCAGAAGCCGGATTCATTCACTGATTCATTCACTCCATCGAAGAGGACATGATGACTGCAGTCGTTCACACCCCAGCCGGACTCGACCCCCGGGTCGTCGACTTCGTTTCGTCCCCGAAGCGCATGTTCGTCGACGGCCGATGGGTGGACTCCGCGTCGGGCAGGACGTTCGAGACGGTCGATCCCGCCACCGGACAGGTGATCACGACAGTGCCGCACGCCGGCATCGAAGACGTGGACCGGGCGGTTGCGGTGGCCCGGCGGGCGTTCGAGTCCGGGCCGTGGCGCTCGCTCACCCCCGCGGAACGTCAGCGGATCCTCTGGAAGATCGGCGAGGGAATCCTCGCCCGCGCGGATCAGTTCGCGCAGCTCGAGTCGATCGACAACGGCAAGTCCGTGGCGGTGGCCAAGGCCGTCGACGTGACGTGGGCGGCGGAGATCTTCTTCTACTACGCCGGCTGGGCCACCAAGATCGAGGGCCGCACCATCCCGGTGTCGGTGCCGTGGGCGCCCGGCGCCCGCTTCCACGCCTTCACCACCCGCGAACCGGTCGGCGTGTGCGCGCAGATCATCCCCTGGAATTTCCCGCTGGTGATGGCCGCGTTCAAGGTGGCGCCCGCGCTGACCTGCGCGAACACCATGATCCTCAAGCCCGCGGAGCAGACCCCGCTCACCGCGCTGCTCCTCGCCGAGGTGATCGCCGAGGCCGGTGTCCCCGACGGCGTGTTCAACGTGCTCACCGGTTTCGGCGACATCGGCGCGGCGCTGTCGAGCCACGACGACGTCGACAAGGTCGCCTTCACCGGTTCGACCGAGGTCGGAAAGAAGATCGTCAATGCCGCGTCGGGGAACCTGAAGAAGGTATCCCTCGAACTCGGCGGCAAGAGCCCGCAGGTGATCTTCTCCGACGCCGACCTCGAGGCTGCGATCCCGGGCGTGGCCAGCGGATTCCTGTTCAACCACGGCCAGGCCTGCACGGCCGGAACTCGTCTGCTCGTCGAGGATCGGATCTTCGACGAATTCACCTCCGGGGTAGCCGATTTCGCAAAGTCCCAGAAGATCGGGCCCGGACTCGACCCCACCAACGACATCGGCCCGCTGATCTCCCAGGAGCAGTTGGGCAAGGTCACCTTATACATCGACGCCGGACTCGCCGACGGCGCCCGCGCACTCTCCGGCGGGCAGCGGCACGGCGACACCGGCTTCTACGTCGAGCCCACCCTGTTGGTCGACGTGAACCGCGACTTCAGCGTGTACCAGGAGGAGATCTTCGGACCGGTCGCCGTCGCGGTGCCGTTCAACCGTGAGGAAGGCGTCCGCGCAGCCGCGAACGACACCCCCTACGGCCTCGCCGCCAGCGTGTGGACCCGGGACGTGTCCCGCGCTCACGAGGTGGCCGCCGAGATCAAGGCGGGCACCGTGTGGGTGAACTGCCACAATGCGTTCGACACGGCGCTGCCGTTCGGCGGCTACAAGCAGTCCGGGTGGGGACGCGAACTCGGCGAGGGCGCCATCGCCGAATACACCCAGAGCAAGTCCGTCAACATCGCGCTCTAGAAACCGTGACCGGAGGCGAATGAGAACAGCCCTGCGTGCGTTCTCATTTGCCGTCGACGAACCGTGACACTTCGGCAACCGCGCCGACAACCCGCAGCCGCATGCTCGTTCCGGAGCTCACCGCGGAGCATCCACGCAGACCCTCTCCTCGTGAAAGTCGAAGGAAGCCATGACAACCAACGCCTCACCGCACCCGAGTGCAGTCAGCGACGGCGCGTCTCGCAGACTGGCAGGCACCCTCGGACCCGGTGCCATCGTGTTCATGGTCGTCGCAGCGGCGGCCCCGTTGACCGTGATCGCCGGCACCGTCCCGCTGGGGATCTCGGCGGGCAACGGCGCCGCCTACCCGGCGTCGTACCTCGTCTGCACGGTGGTGCTGCTGTTCTTCGCCGTCGGATTCACCGCGATGGCCAAGCACCTCCCCGGCGCCGGCGCGTTCTACACCTACATCACGCAGGGCCTGGGCAGGCATGCCGGTCTCGGCTCCGCGTTTCTCGCGCTGCTGTCGTACACCGCCGTCCAGGGCGCGGTCTACGGATACATCGGGGCCGCCGTCAACGATTTCGTCACCGCGCACGGCGGTCCCGAACTTCCCTGGTACGTGTGGGCCCTGGCCGTGACCGCCGTCGTCGCGATCCTCGGGTACCGGCACATCGACCTGTCCGGCAAGGTGCTCGGCGTGCTGCTCGTCTGCGAGGTCGGCATCGTCCTCGTCATCGACGCCTCGGTCATCCTCCGCGGCGGCGGTGACGAGGGATTCTCGACGGCGGCATTCCACCCCGGCGAGTTCTTCTCAGGGGCGCCCGGCATCGCCCTGATCTTCGCCATCGCCGGATACATCGGATTCGAGGCCACCGCCGTCTTCCGTGACGAGGCCCGCGACCCGGGCCGCACCATTCCCCGCGCCACCTACCTGGCGTTGCTGGTCATCGGCGGCTTCTACGCACTGTCGAGCTGGGCGATGGTCAGCGCGTGGGGTGACGAGGGCGCGGTGGCCATCGCCACCGAGAACCCGGAAGGCATGATCACCGAGACCGCAACCCGCTACGTCGGCGCGATCGCCGGCGACCTCGTCCAGATCTTCCTGATCACGAGCCTGTTCGCGGCGCTGCTGTCCTTCCACAACGTGCTCTCCCGGTACATCTTCTCGCTCGGGAACAGTGCGGCCCTGCCCGCAGGCTGCGGCCGCTCGCACGACAAGCACGCGTCGCCGTACGTCGCGTCGGTCGTGCAGACGGTGTCCGCTCTCGTCCTGATCCTCGCGTCCGCCGTCGCCGGACTCGATCCGGTGACCGAGGTGTTCGCCTGGTTCGCCGGGGTGTCCTCGGTCGGCATCGTCGCCCTGATGACCCTGACGTCCGTGGCCGTCCTCGTCTACTTCGGCAGGACCCGGGTGGACCGGCGGCTGTGGAACACGGTGATCGCACCTCTGCTCGGACTCGTCGGCCTGGCCGGGCTCCTGATCATGACCGTCGCCAACCTTCCCCTCCTCGTCGGCGGGTCCAGCACACTCGCCGCCGTCATCGGGGTCCTGCTCGTCGGAACCTTCGCCGGCGGAGCGGCAGTCGCAGTACTCCGGCCCCACGCCGCACGACAGAACACCGCACTACCGCAGCACCACACGAACGACACCATCATCGACAAGGAGATCGCACGATGAGTACCGCCACCACCGAGACCCCGGCCACCGTGAGGTCCGCCGCCCCGGATCACCCGCTCACCCCGCTGTCCGCGGACGAGATCCGCTCGGCGAAAGCACTCCTCACCGACGAGGGACTGATCGGCGAGAACGTGCGCTTCGTGTTCGTCGCGCTCGCCGAGCCGCACAAGTCCACGGTCCTCGCGTTCACCCCCGGCGACCCCATCGAGCGGCGCGCCCGGATCCTGCTGCTCGACCGGTCCACCGGCATCGGCACCGACCTCGTCGTGTCGGTGACGGAGAACCGCGTGATCAGCAGGGCCACCGTCGATTCCGCCACCGACGGTCACGTCCCGATCCTCGACGAGGAGTTCGAGGACATCGAAGCGTTCCTGCTCGGCAGCGCCGACTGGCTCGCCGCGATGGCGAAGCGCGACATCGAACCGTCGAAGGTCCGGGCGGTTCCCCTGTCGGCCGGTGTGTTCGGCCACGAGGACGAGGTCGGGCACCGCATCGTCCGCGTCCTCGCGTTCCACCAGGAGGACAAGGCGGACCTGCCGTGGGCGCACCCCATCGACGGGGTGGTGGCCTACGTCGACCTCACCGAGCGTCGCGTCGTGAAGGTGGTCGACGAGATCGAGCTGCCGGTTCCCGCCGAGCGTGGCGAATGGAACGCCGAGCCGCACGCGACACCCACCCGCACCGATCTCAAGCCGATCGAGATCACGCAACCCGAGGGTGCCAGCTTCTCCGTCGACGGCAACGAGATCACCTGGGCCGACTGGAAGTTCCGCTTCGGCTTCGACGTGCGTGAGGGGCTGACGTTGCACCAGCTTTCGTTCGACGACGGGGGAGTCGAACGCCCCGTGATCTATCGTGCGTCGATCGCCGAGATGGTGGTCCCGTACGCCGATCCGTCCCCGGTCCGATACTGGCAGAACTACTTCGACCAGGGTGAGTACCTGTTCGGCCGGTACACCAACTCGCTCGAACTCGGCTGCGACTGCCTCGGTGAGATCCAGTACTTCGACGTCACCATCGCCGACGAGACCGGCGACCCGCGGGTGATGAAGAACGCGATCTGCCTCCACGAGGAGGACTACGGCGTCCTGTGGAAGCACACCGACATGTTCAACGGCATGACCGAGACCCGCCGCTCGCGCCGCCTGGTCATCTCGTTCTTCCTCACCATCGGCAATTACGACTACGGGTTCTACTGGTACCTCTACCTGGACGGCACCATCGAACTCGAGGCGAAGGCCACTGGAATCGTCTTCACGTCCGCGTACCGCGGCGCGGACGGATTCTCCACCCAGATGGCACCCGGGCTCGGCGCCCCGTTCCACCAGCACCTCTTCTCCGCTCGACTCGACATGGCCGTCGACGGTAACGTGAACACGGTCGAGGAGGTGGATGCCGTGCCCGTCCCGATGGGACCGGAGAACCCGTGGGGCAATGCCTTCCGCTGCCAGAAGACGAAGCTGACCACCGAATCCGAGGGGCAGCGCACCGCCGACAACCTCAAGGCCAGGGTCTGGCACATCACCAATCCCACCAAGCAGAACCGCCTGGGTCAGGACGTCGGGTATGCGCTGCACCCCGAAGGACAGCCGGTGCTCCTGGCCGACCCGTCGAGTTCGATCGCCGCCCGCGCCGCGTTCGCGACCAAACACCTGTGGGTCACGCAATACGACGAGTCCGAGCGCTATCCCGCAGGCGACTTCGTCAACCAGCACCCGGGCCAGGCCGGTCTGCCCTCGTTCGTGGCGGGCAACCGGGACATCGACGGCGAAGACCTGGTGCTGTGGCACACGTTCGGGCTGACGCACTTCCCCCGGCCCGAGGACTGGCCGGTCATGCCCGTCGACTACGCCGGGTTCAAGCTCAAGCCCGTCGGGTTCTTCGACCGCAATCCCGCGCTCGACCTGCCGGCGAGCACCGCGAAGCACTGCTGCGAAGGCTAGACGTCGTGACCACCGTCTTCTCGACGGCCTTTTCTACGGCCTTCTCCACGGCCGCCCGCCGCACCAGCCACTGGTGGCGGCGGGCGGCCGCGGCCCTCGCGATCGCCACGGCAGGGCTCCACGCGGCGACGCTCGGTGAGCATGCGGCGGCCTCGCCGATGGTCGGGCTGGTGACCGTCGCGATGATCCTCGGATGTCTGTACTGCGCGGGGCACCTGTGGACGCGGGGTTCGCAGCGAGACTGGGGGCTGGTCGCGCTGATGAACGTCGGGATGATCGCGCTGCACCTCACCGTGATGAGTCCCGGTTCGGGCGGCGGCCACCACGGGCACACGATGCATGCGGCGGCCTCGGCGCCGATGGGGCAGTCGCTGTCGGCTCCGATGGCGGCGGCCCTCGCGACGGCCGCGCTCGAAGCGGTGGTCGCCGTGACGGTGCTCTTCTACCGCAGCCGGCTCGACCAACCCCCCACGTGAGTGGCAAAGCGTCCCCCGGCACGCTTTGCCACTCACCTGGGGGGGTGCGCCGGGCTCTAGCTCACGTCCTGCTGCGCGAGTTGGGCCTTGATCCGCGCGGTCGCGTCCAGGAGCGAATCGTTGTTGACCGCGGCGGCCGCGGCGTCGTCGTGTTCCCGGGCGGCCTCGACGAGACGCTGCTGGTACATCCACAGCGAGTCGTCCTCGGTCGTGTCGACGGTGCCCTCGGCACCGACGATCTTGTAGGCCCGGCAGCGCTGCCACAGCGTGCGGATCGTGTCGACCAGCACGGGATTCTCGGCGGCCTCGTACAGGATCGTCAGCAGCGCCTCGTCGTGGTCGAGATAGGCCACCACCCGCCGCTCGTCGAGGGCGGTGCGCATGAGCGCGAACTCGTCCTGCATCCGGGCGCTGTCCTCGGCGCTGATCCGCTGGGCGCCCAGCCGGGCGGCCTCCACCTCGAGCAGCCGGCGGACGTCGTAGACGTGCACCAACTCGGCGAGGGTCAGGCCCTTGACCACCGCCCCCTTGTGCGGTGATCGCTCGGCCAATCCGGCTTCCTCGAGCCGGCGGATCGCCTCGCGCACCGGCATCACGCTCGTTCCCACCTGCTCGGCGAGATCCCGCACCCGGAGGCGGGCACCGGCAGGCAGATCACCGTTCATGATCGACTCGTGGATCATGTCGTAGACCTGGTCGGTCAGCAGTGATGTTTCGGCGCGCTTGGATATTGGCACGACTCAAATATAAACGGCACGGCCGATCGGTACTGCCGTCCGGGAATTGCCGTCTCGCCCGGTCCAGAGCGTTTACGCTCTTCGGAGGTTCTCCGGACTGTGTGACGGATGGCGGGTGGGCTGTGAATAGCAGGGTGGGCAGATCGACGCTGACGATGGCGGTGGCCGCGGCCGCTGTCTTGACACCGATCGCGGCGGCCGCTCCGGCGACCGCCGACACGGGCGGGTTCACGAAGACGACGCTCCATTTCCAGGTCTTCGTCGGACCGAACCGCGACGTGCCGTGCGACGTGATCGGCGACGTGTACAAACCGGATGCGGCGTCGGCGTCGAATCGCGTCCCCGCCGTCCTCACCACCAACGGCTTCGGCGGTTCCAAGAACGACCAGGCCGGTATCGGCTCGTTCCTCGCCTCGCGGGGTTACGCGGTGCTCGCCTATTCCGGGCTGGGGTTCGGCGGTTCGGGCTGCAAGATCCACATGGACAACCCCGAGTACGACGGAGTTGCGGCGAGTGAACTGGTGAGCTTCCTCGGCGGCCGCGACGGGATGGCGTTCGTCGATCCCGCGCACACCGTTCCCGTTCCGGGCCTCGACTACGTGGTGCAGGACGCGACAGCTCACCACGGCACGGCCGAGGCGAACGATCCGCGGGTCGGAATGATCGGCGGCTCCTACGGCGGGGCAGTGCAGTTCGCCGCGGCGTCGGTGGACCCACGGATCGACACGATCATCCCGATGATCACCTGGAACGACCTCAGCTACTCGCTCGCGCCCAACACCATCGGCCAGACGTCCGGGGTCAGCACGTCGATTCCCGGTGCGTCGAAGGTGGTGTGGTCGCTGACGTTCGGGGCCGTCGGCGCCACCAACCCCCGGGCGGAGGGCTACGCGCAGGATCCGGTGCGGGCCTTGGGATGCCCCAACTTCGCGGACCCGGCGTGCCCCGCACTGGCGCAGTCCGCGGTGCAGGGTTTCCCGGACCCGGCGTCCGTCGACTTCCTGCGGCAGTCCTCCGTGGTGTCGTACGCCGACCGCGTGAAGATTCCGGTGCTGTTGATGCAGGGCCAGCAGGACACGCTGTTCGACCTCAACGAATCGAAGGCCACCTTCGAGACGCTGCAGGCGCAGGGCAACGACGTGAAGATGATCTGGCACAGCTGGGGGCATTCCAACCTCACTCCCGCCGAGGGCGAGATCAACCTGAAGGACCCCAACCCCGACACCCAGTACGAGACGGGCCGGATCATCGACTGGTTCGACCACTACCTGCGGGACAGCGGGGCCGACACCGGGCCGGTGTTCAGCTACTTCCGCGACTGGGTCGACTACACCGGCAACGCCGCACCCGCGTACGCCGAATCCTCGGACGTCTCCGTGGGCCAGGGCTTTTCGCTCTACCTCTCCGGTGACGGCGCACTGACCGCCCGCCGCGACCGCATCGTGCCCGGCGCCCAGACGCTCAACACGCTGCCCGGCGGACTTCCCACCGACCGCGAGGCGCCGGACACGAGGCCGAACGCCCCGGTCCCGCAGAGTGTCCAGCCCGGAACCGAGGCCGAGTGGTCGTCGGGGATCCTCGATGCCCCGCTGGACGTGGTCGGAGCGCCCCTGCTCGACGTCCGCGTCACCGCCGCACCCGCGGTCACCGGTGTCGAGGACTCGGTGGTGGTCTTCACCAAGCTGTACGACGTGGCCCCCGACGGCACCGAAACGCTGATCAACGGGCAGGTCGCGCCGGTGCGGATGGTGGCACCCGGCGAGCCCGTCCGGGTCGTGATGCCGGCGATCGTCCATCGATTCGGCGAGGGGCACCGCGTTCGGCTCGTACTGGCCGGCGGCGATCCGAGCTTCCGCGGCGGGCTGGTGCCGCATCAGGTCACCATCGCCGCGGGCGACCCGGGGCAGGCACTGGTGCTGCCGGTGACCGGCTGAGGACGAGCCCCGAGCGGCAAGTGATTGACATCACACCGTTCCGGGATCAGACTGGGGACCTCAATTGAATCCGATGTCAATATCAATATTGTGTCGGCCGGTGGAGAGGAACCGCAGGTGACCGAGCTCGGAGGAGTGTGCGACCAGCGCTTCGCGGCGTTGCAGGACGCACTGAAGGACAATCTCGAGTCCGGTGAGGAGCTCGGCGCGTCGATCGTCGTGACCCTCGACGGACAGCCGGTGGTCGACATGTGGGGCGGATGGTCCGATGCCGATCGCGCCACCGAATGGGGGCGCGACACCCTCACCAACGTGTGGTCGTGCACCAAGACGGTGACCGCTCTCGCCGCGCTGATGCTCGTCGACCGCGGTCTGCTGGACGTGTACGCGCCCGTCGCGAAGTACTGGCCCGAGTTCGCGGCCGCCGGCAAGGAGCGCGTCGAGGTCCGGCATCTCCTCTCGCACACCTCGGGGGTGTCGGGGTGGGATCAGCCGATCACGGTCGAGGACACATTCGACCTCGTCGAGTCGACGAAACGACTTGCCGCCCAGGCTCCGTGGTGGGAGCCGGGCACGGCGTCCGGATACCACGCGCTGAACTACGGTCACCTGATCGGCGAGGTGGTCCGACGGGTCGACGGACGCACCCTGGGGCGTTTCGTGGCCGAGGAGATCGCCGGACCGCTGGCGGCAGACTTCCACATCGGACTGGACCCGTCGGAGTTCGGCCGGGTGTCGAACGTGGTCCCGCCGCCGCCGTTGCCGATCGACCTGGCGTCCCTCGACCCCGCCAGCGTCATCGTCAGGACGTTCACCGGGCCCGGGCCGGACGCCTCCGCGTCCTGGTCCGACGCGTGGCGCAGGGCCGAGAACGGCGCGGCCGGCGGTCAGGGCAACGCCCGGTCACTCGCCCGGATCCAGTCCGTGGTGGCCTGCGGTGGCGAACTCGACGGCGTCCGCCTGCTGTCGCCGGACACCATCTCCCTGATCTTCGAGGAGCAGTCGAACGGCGTGGATCTGGCGCTGGGGCAGCCGATCCGGTTCGGCGTCGGCTACGGATTGCCGACACCCGTGTCGGTGCCGTTCGTCCCCGAAGGGCGGATCTGCTTCTGGGGTGGCTGGGGCGGTTCGCAGGTCGTCGTCGACACCGAACGCCGGATGACCATGACCTATGTGATGAACAAGATGGGTCCGGGACTGCTCGGGTCCGACCGCACCGCCCAGTACGCGACGGCGACGTTCGACGCACTGGGCTGACGCGGGGGAGGATCAGGACGCCAGCCCCTTGTCCTGCAGCCACTCCCGGGCGATGTCGCCCATGTCCTCGAGGTCGGCCACCCGCTCGTTCATCGCGATGAGATCCTCGGTCGTCAACGCCGCCGACACGTCCGCCAGCACGGCGCGGACGTCGTCGCCGGCCTTCTTCTCGTTGATGATCGGGGTGATGTTCTCCGCCAGGAACAGGTGTTTGGTGTCCTCGAGGGCCACGAGGTTCTCCGAGCGCATCGCCGGGTCGGTGCTGAACACGTCCGCGACCTCGATCTGACCGCTGAGCAGGGCGTTGAGCGTGAGGGGCCCGCCGGCGTCCAGCGCCAGGAACTCCTTGAACGTCAGCCCGTACCTGTCCTTCAGGCCGGCGACGCCGTTCTCGCGGGTCTTCCATTCGGGCGGGCCGCCGAGGGTCAGGTCGCCGGCGTGGGGCACGAGGTCCTCGATCGTCTCGAGCGAGTACTCGTCCGCGGTCTCCTGCCGCACCGCGAGAACGTCCTTGTCCTCGGCAGGCGACGGTTCCAGCGCGATGAGCCCGGCGGGGAGTTTCGCCTTGATCTGCTCGGTCACCTCGTCCGACGCCGTCGCGGTGGTCGCGCTGTCGAGATACTGGAGCAACGCACCCGAGTACTCGGGCAGCAGGTCGATGGACCCGTCCCGGATGGCCGGGACGTACACCTCCCGGCTCCCGATGTTCAGCTTCTCCGTCACATCGATGCCGTTCGCACGCAACGCCTCCGCGTAGATGGTGGCGATCAGCTGGCTTTCGGGGAAGTCCGCGGAACCGACGACGATGGCGCCGTCGCTGCTCCCGCCGCCGTCGGCCGCGAGGGGATCCTTGCCGATCCCGCAGGCCGTCAACGACATCAGGGTGGCGCCTGCCAGCGCGACGATCAGTGCCTTCTTCATGGTGATGTCCTTCAGGTCAGCGAGGGCTCGGGTACGGACGTGGGACGGGCCGCGACCGCGGTGTCTTCGGAGGCGGAGCGCTTGCCGCTGCGTACCCGCCGGGTGAGGCCGGGCGAGACGACCCGCACCGTGAGGAACCCGATCGCGAGATCGAAGGCGAGCGCGAGGAGCGACACGAGGACCGCCCCCGCCGCCATCTGCGCGTAGTCGCTCTGCGCCTTGCCGTCGATGAGGAGTCGCCCGAGGCCGCCGAGCGAGATGTACGCGGCGACGGTCGCCGTCGAGACGATCTGCAGCACGGCGCTCCGGACACCCGACAGCATCAACGGCAGCGCGCAGGGCATCTCCACCTCGGTGAGGATGCGCATCGACCGGAACCCCATTCCCCGGGCCGCGTCGACGGCGGCCGGGTCGACGGAGCGGATGCCCGCGTACGTGTTGGTGAGGATCGGCGGAATGGCCAGCAGCACCAGCACGATCAGGCTCGGAATCAGGTAGGCCAGCTTGCTCGAGAACGACGGCGCGATGACGAGCACCAGCAGGATCAGCAAACCGATGGTGGGGAGGGCGCGCAGCGAGTTGGCCAGACCGGCGACGACGACGGACCCGCGCCCGGTGTGCCCGATGTACAGGCCGAGTGGCACGGCGATCAGCGCGGCGGCGAACAGGGCGAGGAACGTGTACATCAGGTGCTGGAGGAGTAGGGCCGGAATGCCTTCGGGCCCAGTCCAATGGGCACCGTCGAGCAGGAAGCCGATCATGAGGTGACCACCTTCGGGGTCCACGGGGTGAGTAACCGGTTCGCGAGCACGATGAGGAGGTCGAGAACCAGGGCCAGCAGCAGGCTGAGCGCGATGCCGGCGATGATGGGTGTGTAGAAACGCAACTGGAAGCCCTGGGTGAACAGTGAACCGATCTGCGGGATCCCGAGCAGAGCGGCGAGCGAGACCAGGCTGACGTTCGACACCACGGCCACCCGCAGGCCCGCGCAGATGACGGGAACACCCACCGGGAGCTGAACTTTGAGCAGGGTCTGATACGGCCGGTAGCCCATCGCCGTCGCGGCGAGCACCGTTTCCCGGGGCACCGAGTCGAGGGCGTCGGCGACGACGCGAACCAGCATGGCGACGGTGTAGATCGTCAGCGCGACGATGATGTTCATCGGATCGAGGATCTTCGTCCCGAGGATCGGTGGCAGCAGGACGAACAGGGCGAGCGACGGGATCGTGTAGAGCAGACCGGCCGTCCCCACCACGTACGGGTTGATCCGGCGATTGCGGTGCGCGAGCCAGCCGATGGGCAACGCGACGATCACGCCGACGACGATCGGCACGAGGGAGAGCAGGATGTGCCAGCCGACGAGTTCGACGATGCGGTCGGACTGGCGGCCCAGCCATTCGAAGTTCATCGGGCCACCGCCCCCGCGAGATCCGCCGACTCGATCGCCGCCACGGCCGCGTGGGCCGTCACGGTGCCCACGAGCACCCCGTCGCCGTCGACGACTACACCCCGCTTGCTGGGTGCGGACAGGGCGGCGTCGAGCAGCGCCCGCATCGTCCCGTGCGCATCGGCGACCGTGCCGCTGAGATTCACGTCGTCCGGGCGAATGCTGCCGACGACCTTCGAC
The DNA here is from genome assembly GCF_019378875.1 of Rhodococcus sp. USK10. Classification (NCBI taxonomy): domain Bacteria; kingdom Bacillati; phylum Actinomycetota; class Actinomycetes; order Mycobacteriales; family Nocardiaceae; genus Rhodococcus; species Rhodococcus sp. USK10. The sequence continues at coordinate 2,826,027 of NZ_CP076048.1, read as the reverse complement.
GGCTGAACCCACCCGATCGGCTTGTTCGCCGGGTCGACGACGAGAAGCCAGTCGTCCGACGTCCGCGCGAGCGCCTCGCCCGCCGAATCACCCAGACGAGCAACAGGTTCCGCGACCGTGTCCACGCGTCCGTCGAGATTCGCGAAACCCAGTGACCGGTAGCCGCGATCGCGTCCGACGAAATCGGCGACGAACTCGTCGGCGGGCTCGGTCAGCAACTCCAGGGGAGTGGCCGCCTGCGCCAGGACTCCGCCGGTCCGCAACACGACCACCTGGTCGCCGAGTTTGAGCGCTTCGTCGATGTCGTGGGTGACGATGATGATCGTCTTGCCGATCTCCTTCTGCAGTCGGAGGAATTCGTCCTGCAGCTGGCTTCGGACCACCGGGTCGACGGCACTGAACGGCTCGTCCATCAGCATGAACGCCGGATCCGCGGCCAGAGCGCGCGCGACCCCGACGCGCTGCTGCTGCCCACCCGAGAGCTGCCACGGATACCGGTCCGCGAAATGCGCGGCCAGACCGACCGTCTCCAGCAGTTCCATGGCCCGGGTCCGGGCCTCCTTCTTCGTCTTCCCCAGCAGCTTCGGCATCGTCGCGACGTTGTCCACGATGGTGCGATGCGGGAACAGTCCGGCGTGCTGGATGACGTACCCGATCCGCCGGCGCAGCAGCGCCGGGTCCATATCCGCAGTGGATTCGCCGTCGAGCGAGATGGTTCCGGACGTCGGTTCGATCAACCTGTTGATCATGCGCAACGACGTCGTCTTGCCGCAGCCCGACGGACCGACGAGGGCCGTGATCTTGCCGCTGGGGCACTCGAGGTCCAGTTCGTTCACCGCTGTCGTGCCGTCCGGGTACGCCTTGGTGACTTTGTCGAATGTGATCATCCGCGTGCTACTTTCGTGTAGTCCGGGAGGTGAGGCGCCCGGAAGTTCGATGTCGGTGGGACTGCTCTACCGAGCTGTGTCTTTCTCCGGATTCGGCAACTGTTCCAGGAACTTCACCGCAGCTTTCAGGTCGTCGCTCAGGGGGCGGTCGGTGGTCCGGGGGTCCAGGCACGTGCGCGCACGGTGCAGGTAGGCGCCGAGTTCGGTGTTTGTGTCGAGATCGCGGTGCTGCTGGCCGAGCGCCCGCACCGCCGAGATCAGTTCGCACGCAAGGACGATGCGGGACTGCGCGAGGATGTCGGTGAGCTGGGTGGCGGCCTGCGACGCGAAACTCGCGTGGTCCTCGGTGCCGCGGGAGATGACCGTGTGCCCCAGGGAACCCGGTGCGGCGGCCATCCGGATCTCCGCGATGGCCGCGGACGTCGTGTACTCCAGCAGCATGGTGCCGCTGCTGCCTGCGGGACCGTCGGCCAGGAACGGCCGCAGGCCGGTGACCGCCGGATCCGACAGGTTGGCCAACCTGCACTGCGACAGCAACGCCGCGCTCGACAGTGCGAGTTTCGCCTCGTCCACGGCGAGGGCGATCGGCATCCCGTGGAAGTTGCCGTTGTGGAAGACGGCGTCGTCCTCGACCGAGATGAGGGGGTTCTCGGAGGACGAGTTCATCTCGATCGCGAGGGTTCCCCGCAGTCGTTGCAGCGCCTGCCAGGTGGCACCGAGGATCTGGGGGAGGGCGCGGAACCCGTAGGAGTCCTGCACCCGGGCGGCCCGGACGTCGTGATCGGCGAGGAGTTCCCGGACCCGGCCCGCCACCTCCTCCTGACCGAGGTGCCTGCGGGCCGCCTGCACCCGCGCGGCGAACGGCTCGACGGAACTGCGCGTCGCCAGCAGCGACAGCACGCCGACGATCAGCGAATGCTCCAGCCAGTTCGCCACGCTGTCGGTGGCCGTGGCGGCGAGCGCGACGGTCATCGCGTTCGTCGAGATCAGGGGGAGCGCATCACCCTGGTGCGCCGTCCACCGGGGCACGACCCGGCCGTCCCGCAGCGGTGTCTCGCCCATCAGCCCGAGCGCGATCTCGGAGAACGCGCTGAGGTCGCCGGTGCCGATGGCCCCGCGAGCGTGCACGGCGGGCAGTTCGTCCGCGGCGACGGCTTCGATCAGCGCCGTCACGATGTCGGGGTGCAGACCGGATCCGCCGTTGAGGATCTGGTTGACGCGAATGATCATCGCGGCGCGGACGACGTGGTCCGGCAGCGACGGGCCCGACCCGGTGGCGTGGCTGCGGAGCAGGCGGAGGTCCTGTTCGACACCGTCCGAGACGGAGGTGTCCCGGTTTCCACCGACCCCCGTGGTGCGTCCGTAGATCGGCTGGCGCGCGGCGATGCGCACCGCGGTCTCCCAGGAACGGCGTGCGTGGTCGAGTGCTGCGGGGTCGGGCGCGACGACGACCGGCTCCCGGGCCAGGGTCGTCAGCTGATCGACGGTGAGCTGGGAGCCGTCGAGCAGCACCGGAACGGGCGGGTGCCGTTCCTCGGTCGGGCGGGGATCTTTCGGGGTCATCGGAACTCCGTGATCGATGCGGTGTGCGGGTACTCACGAGGCGGGTGCGGACGACGTCGTCCGGCGTCTGCGTTCAGTGTGGTCTGCCTCACTCGTTCGAGATGTATAGTCCTGTATATACCGCACCCTGTCAACCGTCGGTTTCCGGCGATCGACAGGTTCGCAACCCCTTCCCGAGGGGCTGGCATTCCGGCTAGGTCGACCTCTCACTTCGATCAGTCCCTCTGTGATCGTCCGGAACGTAGGGTCTCGGGAGAGGTGCATATATGGCCATGCATCGATCCCGCTCTGACTGATCGACCGAAGGAATGAGTCCAATGCCGCAGCAGGTACGAGGCGTCATCGCCCGATCCAAGGGTGCCCCCGTGGAGATCGCGACCGTGAATATTCCGGATCCGGGTCCGGGTGAGGTGGTGGTGGATATCGCGGCGTGCGGTGTGTGCCACACGGACCTGACGTATCGCGATGGTGGGATCAACGACGAGTTCCCGTTCCTGCTCGGGCACGAGGCGTCGGGGATCGTGGAGAGTGTCGGCGAGGGTGTGACGTCGGTGGCGGTCGGCGATTTCGTGGTGCTGAACTGGCGTGCGGTGTGTGGTCAGTGCCGGGCGTGTAAGCGTGGTCGCCCGCAGTACTGTTTCGACACGCACAACGCGGCGCAGAAGATGACGCTCGAGGACGGCACCGAGCTGACCCCGGCGCTGGGGATCGGTGCGTTCGCCGACAAGACCCTGGTTCATGCGGGGCAGTGCACGAAGGTGGACCCGTCCGCCGACCCCGCGGTCGTCGGGTTGCTGGGGTGCGGTGTGATGGCCGGTCTCGGCGCGGCCGTGAACACCGGCAACGTGGGCCGCGGCGACTCGGTGGCCGTCATCGGCTGCGGCGGTGTCGGGGATGCCGCGATCATGGGTGCCCGCCTGGCCGGCGCGAACAAGATCATCGCGATCGACCGGGACGACAAGAAGCTCGAATGGGCCAAGGACCTGGGGGCGACGCACACGATCAACGGCGGCAACGTCGACGCGGTCGAGGCGGTGCAGGAGCTGACCGGCGGGTTCGGTGCGGACGTGGTGATCGACGCGGTCGGTCGCCCGGAGACGTGGAAGCAGGCGTTCTACGCCCGCGACCTGGCCGGCACCGTGGTGCTGGTGGGGGTCCCGACCCCGGACATGACGTTGGAGATGCCGTTGATCGACTTCTTCTCCCGCGGCGGGTCGTTGAAGTCGTCGTGGTACGGCGACTGCCTGCCGGAGCGCGACTTCCCGATGCTGGTCGATCTGTTCCAGCAGGGCCGGTTGCCGCTGGAGAAGTTCGTCACCGAGCGCATCAAGATCGACGAGGTGGAGCAGGCGTTCCACCGGATGCATGCCGGTGAGGTGCTGCGTTCGGTGGTCGTGCTGTGAGCGGGCAGTTGCGGATCGAGCGGGTCGTCACCGAGGGCACCTTCGCCCTCGACGGCGGCGAATGGAGTGTCGAGAACAACATCTGGCTGGTCGGGGACGACACCGACGTGGTGATCGTCGACGCCGCGCATGCCGCGCAGCCGATCATCGACGCGGTCGGGGGCCGGCACGTGAACGCGGTGATCTGCACGCACGGTCACAACGATCACGTCACCGTCGCCCCGGAACTCGCCGAGCGGTTGCACGCGCCGGTGCTGCTGCACCCGGGTGACGACGTGCTGTGGAAGATGACCCACCCGGGCGAGAAGTACTGGAACCTCGAGGACGGGCAGCGGATCGCGATCGCCGGCACCGACATCCAGGTGATCCACGCACCCGGACATTCGCCGGGGTCGGTGTGCCTGTATCTGCCGGAGGTGGGGGCGTTGTTCTCCGGAGACACCCTGTTCTCCGGCGGCCCGGGTGCCACGGGTCGGTCGTTCTCGGATTTCCCGACGATCATCGGGTCGATCCGGGACCGGTTGTTCGCGCTGCCCGAGGAGACCGTGGTCCACACCGGGCACGGGGACGGCACCACGATCGGTACCGAGGCCCCGCATCTCGCCGAGTGGATAGCCCGAGGAAACTGAGACCATGACCGACATCACCGACAGGTACACCTTCGACGAGGAAGACGTCGTCGTCACGCACGAGAAGTCCTATGCGGCAGGTGTTCCTGCGGTGCTGGTCTCACTCAAGCGCGGGCTGGAGCAGATGGGTCCGGTGCGTACGGCCCGGACCCTGATGAAGCTGAATCAGCGGCACGGGTTCGACTGCCCGGGCTGCGCATGGCCGGAAACCCCCGGGCACCGCAAGCATGCGGAGTTCTGTGAGAACGGCGCGAAGGCGGTCGCGGAGGAGGCCACCACCCGGACGGTGACGCCGGAGTTCTTCGCCGAGCATTCGGTGGCGGAGTTGCTGGGCCGCACCGAGTTCTGGCTGGGTCAGCAGGGCCGGTTGACGCATCCGATGGTGCTGCTGCCCGGGGCCACGCATTACGAACCGATCGGGTGGGAGGCGGCGTTCGCGTTGATCGCCGGGGAACTGCGCGGTCTGGGGTCGCCGGACGAGGCGGTGTTCTACACCTCCGGGCGCACGTCGAATGAGGCGGCGTTCGTGTATCAGTTGATGATCCGGGCGTTCGGGACGAACAATCTGCCGGATTGTTCGAACATGTGCCACGAATCGTCGGGGTCGGCGTTGGTGGAGACGATCGGGATCGGGAAGGGGTCGGTGTCGGTCCCCGACATCGAGAACGCCGACCTGATCCTGATCGCCGGCCAGAACCCGGGCACCAATCATCCGCGGATGCTCTCGACGCTGGAGAAGGCGAAGGCGAACGGGGCGAGGGTGATCGCGATCAACCCGTTGCCGGAGGCGGGGTTGTTGCGGTTCAAGGACCCGCAGAAGGTGCACGGGGTGGTCGGGGACGGGGTGCAGATCGCGGACGAGTTCCTGCAGATCCGGATCGGCGGCGACCAGGCCCTGTTCCAGGGGCTGGGCCGGTTGCTGCTCGAGGCCGAGGACGCGGCACCGGGCACCGTGCTGGATCGGGAGTTCATCGACCGGCACACCGCCGGATTCGAGGAATGCGCGGCGCACCTGCGGCAGGTCGATCTCGGCACGGTAGTGCAGGCGACCGGGTTGACGCTCGACCAGATCCGGGCCACCGCGGACGCGTTGATCGGATCGAAGAAGACCATCATCTGCTGGGCGATGGGATTGACGCAGCAGACCCATGGGGTGGCGACCATCCAGGACGCGGTGAACCTGCTGCTGCTGCAGGGGATGATCGGCAAACCGGGTGCCGGGGTGTGCCCGGTGCGCGGGCACTCCAACGTCCAGGGTGACCGGACGATGGGAATCTGGGAGAAGATGCCCGAATCCTTCCTGACCGCCCTCGACACCGAGTTCGGTATCCGGTCCCCGCGTAAGCACGGGTTCGACGCGGTCGATTCGATCCGGGCGATGCGCGACGGGAGGGCGTCGGTGTTCATCGGGATGGGCGGCAACTTCGTGTCCGCGACCCCGGACACCGAGACCACCGAGGCGGCGCTGCGCAGGTGTGCGTTGACGGTGCAGGTGTCGACGAAACTGAACCGCTCCCACCTGGTGACCGGGCAGTCCGCGTTGATCCTGCCGTCGCTGGGCCGCACCGACAAGGATCTCCAAAACGGCCGCAAGCAGCAGGTCAGTGTCGAGGATTCGATGTCGATGGTGCACCTCTCCCGGGGCAGCCTGCCCCCGGCGAGTGATCAGTTGCGCAGTGAGGTCGCGATCGTCTGCGGGATCGCGCAGGCGTTGTTCGGGCCGGAGCATGCGGTGCCGTGGGCGGAGTTCACCGCCGACTACGACCGGATCCGCGATTCCATTGCCCGGGTGATCCCGGGGTTCGAGGACTTCAACACCAAGGTGCGCCAACCCGACGGGTTCGGGTTGCCGCACCCACCCCGCGATGAGCGCCGGTTCGACACGAACACGGGGAAGGCCAACTTCACCGTCAGCGAGTTGTCCTGGGTGCCGGTGCCGGCGGGCAGGCTGATCCTGCAGACGATGCGGTCGCACGATCAGTACAACACCACCATCTACGGTCTCGACGACCGCTACCGCGGCGTGAAGGGTGGTCGGCGGGTGCTGTTCATCAGCGCGCAGGATCTGGAGTCGTTCGGGTACGCGGCGGGGGATCGGGTGGACCTGATCTCCGAATGGACGACGGCCGATGGTGGTGTGGAGGAGCGGCGGGCGGAGGATTTCCGGTTGGTGCCCTACCCGACCCCGCAGGGGAATGTGGCCGCCTATTATCCGGAGACGAATCCGCTGATCCCGCTCGATCACGTCGCCCGCAAGTCGAACACCCCGGTGTCGAAGGCGGTCACCATCCGCCTGCAGAGGCGGGGCTGACCCGTGGGGCGGGTGACGACCCGGACCCCGGTCACCCGGATCACCGACACCCGGCACTCGACGCGGCCGGACACGGTGGTGGTGGAGGAACCCCTCGAGATCCGGGTGAACGGGACACCGTTGGCGGTGACGATGCGGACCCCCGGTTCGGATGTGGAATTGGCGCAGGGATTCCTGCTGACCGAGGGCATCATCACCGGGCGCGGTGATGTCGCGTCGATCCGGTACTGCAACAGCGTCGATGAGCACGGCCGCAACACCTACAACGTCCTCGACGTGGACCTGGCGGCGGGGGTGTTCCTGCCCGACACCGGGATCGAACGCAACTTCTACACCACCTCCTCGTGCGGGGTGTGTGGGAAGGCGTCGTTGGATGCGATCCGGCAACGCACCCGGCATTCCCCCGCCACGGACACGGTGCGGGTGGCGGCGGCGACGATCGCGGAGTTGCCCGGCCGGTTGCGGGCGGCGCAGAAGGTGTTCGACACGACCGGGGGTTTGCATGCGGCGGGGTTGTTCACCCGGTCCGGGGAACTGCTGACGGTCCGGGAGGACGTCGGCCGGCACAACGCGGTCGACAAGCTGATCGGGTGGGCCACCGAACAGGACCGGGTGCCGCTGCGCGGGACGGTGCTGCTCGTGTCGGGTCGGGCGTCGTTCGAGTTGGCGCAGAAGGCGGTGATGGCCGGCATCCCGATCCTCGCGGCGGTGTCGGCGCCGTCGTCGCTGGCGATCGACCTCGCCCACGACACCGGACTGACCCTGATCGGGTTCCTCCGCGGCACCACCATGAACCTCTACACCCACCCGGACCGCATCACCTGACGTGAGTGGCACAGCGTGCTCCCGCACACTTTGCCACTCACCTGGGGTCAGTGCCTGCCGGTGGTGTCGGCGCGGACGCCGGCCTCGAGGGCGATCGCGCCCGCCTCGCCGCGGGACGCGACACCGAGTTTCTTCAGCACCCCCGCGACGTGGAACTTGACCGTGCTCTCACTGATGCCGAGGCTGTCGGCGATCGCCTTGTTCCTCTTACCCGTGGCCAGGTGGCCCAGGACCTCGAGTTCGCGGGGGTTGAGGTCGCCGAGTTGCTGTTCGTCCGGTCGGGCCGCGGGGACGTCGAGGGGGATCGCGACCGCCACCCGGGACCCCCACCCGTCGACCGACTCGACGTCGATCCGGCCACCGAGCGTGTGCACCCGGCCGGAGAGTTGCCGCACCAGTGCGTCGGTGTCGAGTCCGCCCTCGGCGTCGTCGCGGACCTCGACCAGGAGGTTGGAGCCGTCGCAGTCCCAGGCGATGCGGATGCGCTCGAGGGTGGACTGGGTCGCGAACGCCAGGACGGCGCTGCGCACGACCGCGCGCGCGGCGCTGGCCACCTCGCCGGGCAGCGCGCGACCGTCCACCGGCGGATCGACGTAGTCGACGCGCACGGGCCGGTGCTGCAGTAGTGGTCGCAGTTCGCCCTGCAACCGGGCGAACGCCGTGGTGACGGCTTCCTCCGCGAGGATGCGGTCGGACTCGCCCGCCGACCGCAGAGTGATCAGCGCCGACGACGCCGTCTCGCTCGCCGTGATCCGCGACCGACGGTCGTCGAGGTCCTTGGACCGCAGTGTCGAGAGGATGGATTCGAGTGTCGCGGCGTGCAGGTCCGTCAGCTCCACGATGGTCCTGGCCCGCTCGCTCGACGCGGCCCGCGACTCCGCCAGGTACGCCGGGCTGGCCTGCGCGACCTGGTGCCGGATCGACACGGCGACGACACCGAAGGCGCCCGCCACCAGCGGGACCTCCCGGATCTGCTGCCGCGGCTTCGGCAGAACGAGGAGGAGGGTTCCGGTCGCGTCGAGCAGCGCCCACACCTTCCGCTTCGAGCCGGCCACCACCGTCTGGTCGTCGAACGGCGTGCCTTCCGTCATGCGGGTGCGCAACGCGTCCAATTCGGCGATGGTGACCCGTTCGACCACCGCAGGGTCGCCGCTGACCTTGCGGGGACGCCCCGTGCATTCCCGGGTGAAGATCACCAGCGCGGTGTGCGGCCAGATGTCGGCGAGGAACTTGGAGAAGCGGACGGCGATGTCGGGCAGGGGACCGTCGATGACATCCCGCATCGAACCGAGAACATCTGCCGGTGACACCGAAGTCGCGCTGGGAAGAACCACGAGTCGAGCCTATCCGCGCAGACGGTGAACACCGATCCTGGGCTGTCCGGTCATCGTGCCGGCTCCGACCGCGCGGCGTCGACGACTGCGGATGGGACGAGCCCCAGCGATTCCAGTGCCCGCGCCGCGGTGCCGTGGGTGATCGTGGCCACGGCCGCGACGACGTCGGCGCCGACGATCGGTCTGCGTTCCGATTTCGCGAGAGCCACCGCGTTGCGGAACGCGCCCTGGGCCGGTTCGGTCAGCCGCAGTGGACCGGTGCGGGGGCGGCTGAGCGCGCTGGTGGCGGCGCCCGTGTCGGTCATGCCTGCCGCCGCGAGGGCCTCGCCGTGCACGTGAATGATCGCCTCGCGCAGCGCGTCCCGGCTCGATCCGAGACGCTCGAACACCCGGCTCGTTGTTCCGTCCGGCAGCGCGAACGACGCGAGGAGCAGGTGCTCGACGCCGGGCTCGCGGTCGCCGAGCCGGTCGGCTTCGGCCTCCGTTTCGGAGAACAGGATCTTCATCGTGCGCATGTCGCGCCAGGCCCGGGCGAATTTCATCGTGGTCCCCTCGTCTTCTTGTCGGCGGATCGCCCCGGGCCGAGGCGTTTGTGCGCCGCCTGACCCGAGACGCCGAGCGCCTGACCGATGTCCGCCCACGTCCATCCGGCGGACAGTGCGTCGGCGACGGCGTCACGCTCGAGCTGATCGGCCTGCCGCCGCAGCGCGACCACGGCAGCGAACGCGGTGGCCGGGTTCGGATCGTCACTCACAGGCATCAACTTAAGTTGATAATACGAACCTCGTCAACCTTTGTTGATGAAGAGTGCACCTCAGAGCGCCGCGTTCTTGTCGAACTCGGTGCCGAGTTCCTTCGCGACGCGCTTGAGCAGCGGCACGATGTGGTCGGCCGACTCGAGGGTGACGCGGGCCGCGGGGCCGGAGACGGAGATGGCGGTGGGCGTCGGGGCGTTCGGCACCGGCACCGAGAAGCAGCGGACGCCGATCTCCTGCTCGCCCTCGTCGATGGCGAATCCGCGGTTCCTGCTCAGTTCCAGATCGGCGATCAGCAGGTCGGGGTCCGTCAGCGAATTCTCGGTGTAGGTCGTCATGCCGGTCCGGCCGACCAGTGAGCGCACGGCGTCGTTCGACAGTTGCATGAGGATGGCCTTGCCGACGCCGGTGCAGTGCGGGTAGACGCGGCGGCCGACCTCGGTGAACATGCGCATCGCGTGTTCGGACGGTACCTGCGCGACGTAGACGGCCATGGTGCCGTCGAGGACGGCCATGTTCGCGGTCTCGCCGGTGCCTCGCACCAGTTCGGACAGGTGCGGCCGCGACCACGCGCCGATCAGTTGCGTGGCGCTCTCGCCGAGCCGAATGAGCTTGGGACCGAGCGCGTACCGGCGGGTGGGCAGTTGCCGCACGTATCCGCGGTTCATCAGTGTGCGAATGAGCCGGTGGATCGTCGGGAGGGGGAGTCCGGCCAGTTCGGCGAGTTCGCTGACGCCGATGGACCCGCCGGCGCTCGCCATGATCTCGAGTATGTCGAATGCACGCTCGACCGACTGCACGCCGCCGGCCGCGTTCTGACCGTTCGTCATGTCTGGCTCCATCCTCTGACTGCCTCGGGGTGCCTCCCCCGGGAGCCCCCCATTCTTTCCGTCAGGCGGAAAGGGCGCTCCGTATGACGATAGCGCGGTTGTGGTGGATCGCGCCGATTCCTTCGCTACATCGGTTGACAAAACACGGTGTGACGGCGTTCACTATATCGAGATACGAAATACAACTTCCATAATATGGAAAACACCAAGCCCCGAGGGAGGGCCCCGTGTCTGAAGTCGAAATCGCTGCAAAACCCAAGAAGCAGCGTTGGTACAGATCGCTGTTCGTCCAGGTCCTGATCGGAATTGCCCTGGGCATCGCCACCGGCATCCTGTTCCCCGAGTTTTCGCATCACCTGGCACCACTGGGCGAGGGCTTCATCAAGCTCATCAAAATGGTGGTCGCCCCGCTGATCTTCCTGGTGATCGTCACCGGCATCGCGAAGGTCGGCAGCATGAAGGCGCTCGGCCAGATCGGCGCCAAAGCACTGCTCTGGTTCATGGGCGCGACGATCTGCGCGCTGGGGCTCGGCCTGCTGGTCGGCAACCTCGTGCAGCCGGGCAGTGGCCTCAATATCGACCCGGCCACGCTGGACACCTCCGCGCTGGACGAGAAGACGCAGGGCGGTCACATGCCCGGCGGCGTCGAGTTCGTCATGCACATCATCCCGACCAGCGTGTTCGACGCGTTCGCCACGAACAGCCTGCTCCAGGTGCTGCTGTTCTCGATCCTCTTCGGCGTCGCACTCGCGTCCTACAGCGAGTCCGCCCCGCCGGTCCTGATGGACGTGATCGACCAGTCGCTGCACGTCATCTTCCGCATCGTCGGCTACATCATGTACCTGGCCCCGCTCGGCGCGTTCGGTGCGATGGCCTACACGGTCGGCAACTACGGTGCCGGTTCGCTCAAGTCCTTCGGGATCCTGGTGCTCTCGGCGTACGGCGCGGCCCTGTTCTTCATCGTCGTCCTCGCCACCGTTGTCAGGCTCCTGACCGGCGTCAATCCCTGGAAGTTCGTCAAGTACTGCCGAGAAGAGTTCATGCTCGCGCTGGGCACGGGGTCGTCCGAGGCCGTCATGCCCCGCATCATCAAGAAGCTCGACAACGCCGGCTGCGACCGCGCTGTCGTCGGACTGGTGATTCCCACCGGCTACTCGTTCAACCTCGACGGGGCCGCCATCTACCTGTCGCTCGCGATGATGTTCCTCGCGCAGGCGGTGGGCGTCGACCTCGGATTCGGGGAGCAACTCGCCATCATGGGCATCCTCATCCTCAGCTCGAAGGGCATGGCAGGCGTGCCGGGCTCCGCGTTCGTCGCACTCTCGGCCACCGCCGCCGCGATCGGCGCCTTCCCCGTGGCCGCAGTCGCCCTGCTCCTGGGCGCCGACCGGTTGATGGACTCCATGCGGGTCTTCACCAACCTGTTCGGCAACTGCATGGCCACGTTCGTGGTCGCGAACTGGGAGGGCCTGCTCGACAAGGACAAGATGCGGGCGGTTCTCGACGGGACGATCACGCCCGACGACCCGGACGACGTCGTCGCCCACCCCCACCCCGGGCACGAACACCTCGCGACCACACCGGCCCAGCCGGCGATCGAGAAGCCCGAAGCGCTGACCGTCGACAGGACCCCGGAAGGAACGGTGAACCACCATGCCTGACACCCAGCCCACCGTCGGGCTCCTCGGTACCTGGGGCTATCACGGTCTGCTCGACGACGCCGAGCAGGTCTCGGTCGACACCCCGTACGGTCCCACCTCCGACAACATCGTCCTGGGATCCTCCGGGGGCCGCCGGCTCGCCTACCTGACCCGCACCGGGCGGCACCGCAACATCCCGCCGCACCGGATCAATGCCCGCGCGAACATCTGGGCACTGCACAGCCTGGGCGTCCGGACCATCCTCGCTCCCACCCCCTCCGGCTCGCTGCGACCGGCGATCGGTGTCGGATCGGTCGTCGTCCCCGACCAGTTGGTCGACCGCACCGGCCGCACCGACGACACGTTCCACGACGACGACGTCCACATCTCCTTCGCGGACCCGTTCTGCGTCCGCGGACGGCAGGCGGTGGTCTCGACGCTCCGCAGGAGCGGCTGGGTGGTCAACGACGGCGGCGTGATGGTCGCGATCCGCGGCCCCCGGTTCTCGACTCGCGCCGAATCCCGCTGGTACGCGGCCCAGGGCTGGGACCTGATCAGCATGACCCCGTATCCCGAAGCTGCACTGGCCCGGGAACTCGGCATGTCGTACACCTGCATCGCACTGGTCACCGATCACGACGTCATCAGCGACACCCCGTGGCCGGTCACCCAGGACCTGGTGCGAGAAGGACTCGACGCCAACACCAAGCGACTCCGCGAAGCACTGCTTCAGGTCGCGATCGAACTGGCAGACAAGCCGGAAACGACGGCAACTGCCCACGGAAGAAGGAGCTGACAAGATGGCCGAATTGTTCTGCAACGGTGGAGCGATGCGTGGCGGAAACCTGCATCACAACGTGTCTGCGCACACGTTCCTCGGCACGGTACGGACCGCGCCGAACTACCGATTCTTCTCCGTACGCGACGAATTCCCTGCCCTTCTCCTGACGGAGACCGGAGGCGCCTCGATCGAGGGCGAACTCTACGACGTGCCGATCGGCGACATCCGCACCGACTTCCTCCCCGAGGAGCCCGAGGAACTCGAGCTCACCGTGATCGAACTGTCCGACGGCCGTTCGGTTCTCGCAGTAGGGCTGCGACCGGGTCTGCTCGAGAGCAAGGCCGGTGAGCTCACCGAGATCACCGATCACGGCGGCTGGCGACGTTACCGCGGCCTGCCCGAGCCCGACAACACCACCGTCTCCTGAACACCCCGAAAGCGAAAGAACAGCCGATGGACAACATTGCCTACACCCTGAACTGCTCGATCCTGCTCACCGACGTGCCGCTCCTGCAGCGCCCGCAGGCCGCCCGGGACGCCGGATTCGACGCCGTCGAATTCTGGTGGCCGTTCGACACCGCCGTACCGAAGGACAGCGACGTCGACGCCTTCGTGGCCGCGGTCGAGAACGCCGGAGTGCAGCTCACCGGATTGAACTTCGCGGCGGGCAACATGCCGGCGGGGGATCGCGGACTGCTGTCCGACCCGGCGCAGGTGTCGGCGTTCCGTGACAACATCGACGTGACCGTCGGAATCGGAGAACGGCTGGGCACCAAAGCTTTCAACGCCCTGTATGGTAATCGTATCGACGGTACGGATCCGAAGATTCAGGACGACACGGCCACCGAGAACCTCGCTCAGGCGGGCAAGGCGGCAGATCGTAGCGGTGCGGTCGTGCTCGTCGAACCGGTCAGTGGCACACCGGCGTACCCGCTGAAGACGGCGGCCGAGGCGATCGCCGTGATCGACCGGGTCAAGGCCGAGCACGGTGTCGATTCGCTCCGGCTCCTCGCGGACCTCTACCACCTCGAGGTCAACGGCGACGACGTCGGCGCCGCGATCGACACCTACGCCGACCGGATCGGGCACGTGCAGATCGCGGACGCGCCGGGACGCGGCGAACCCGGTACCGGAACCCTCGACATCGACGGCTACCTGAAGCGACTGGCCGGACACGGTTACCGCGGCTACGTCGGCCTCGAATACAAGGCGACGCGGCCGGACACGTTCGACTGGCTGCCCCGTGAGCAGCGCGCGACCCGCGCCGGCCGCTGACACCCACCACCACACTTCGACGGAATCGAGGAGACTCGTGAGCACAATCGCATTCATCGGACTCGGAATCATGGGCAGCCCCATGGCCGTTCATCTCACCAAGGCCGGCCACCAGGTGGTCGGATACAACCGCTCGCCCGAGCGCACCGCGGCACTCGTCGAGGCCGGAGGCACCGCGGCCGACTCCATCGCCAAGGCCGTCGCCGGTGCCGACATCGTGGCCGTCATGGTCCCCGACTCGCCCGACGTCCAGGCCGTACTCGCCGGTGAGGACGGTGTGTTCGCGCACGCCCCGGCCGGTGCCCTGATCATCGACTTCTCCAGCATCCGGCCCGACGTCACCACCGCCCTCGCCGCGCAGGCCGCCGAGCGTGGCTTCCGGCTGATCGACGCCCCGGTCTCGGGCGGTGAGGCAGGCGCGAAGAACGCGGCCCTGTCGATCATGGTCGGTGGCAAGGACGAGGACTTCGCCGCCGCGAAGCCGATCCTCGACGTCGTCGGGAAGACCGTAGTCCACGTGGGCCCGAACGGCTCCGGGCAGACGGTGAAGGCCGCGAACCAGTTGATCGTCGCCGGCAACATCCAACTCCTCGCCGAGGCGATCGTCTTCCTCGAGGCCTACGGTGTCGACACCGCGGCCGCCGTGGAGGTGCTCGGTGGCGGGCTGGCCGGATCGGCCGTCCTCAACCAGAAGGCGCAGAAGATGCTGGACCGCTCGTTCGAACCCGGATTCCGCATCGACCTGCACCACAAGGACCTCGGCATCGTGACCAGCGCGGCCCGTGAGGCCGGTGTCGTGACACCGCTGGGCGCGGTCGTCGCCCAGCTGATGGCCTCCGCCCGTGCGAACGGTGATGGCGGCCTGGACCATTCCGGACTGCTGCGTGGAGTGGAGCGGCTGTCCGGCCGCCCCTCCCAGTGACCCGTTTCAACTCGTAATCCTCGATGGAGAAGTGATATGCCTCGTATGCGCGCCGCTGACGCAGCGGTCAAGATTCTGGAACTCGAAGGCGCCACCCAGGCGTTCGGCCTCCCCGGTGCGGCGATCAACCCGTTCTACTCGGCTATGCGTGATCACGGCGGGATCAAGCACGTCCTCGCCCGCCACGTCGAGGGTGCCTCGCACATGGCCGAAGGATTCACCCGGGCCAAGGCCGGGAACATCGGGATCTGCATCGGCACCTCCGGGCCCGCAGGCACCGACATGATCACCGGCCTGTACTCGGCGATGGCGGACTCGATCCCGATCCTCGCGATCACCGGGCAGGCCCCGGTCGCGCGCCTGCACAAGGAAGACTTCCAGGCCGTCGACATCGCGTCGATCGCAGGCCCGGTCACGAAGATGGCGATGACGGTGCTCGAGCCGGCCCAGGTTCCGGGAGCGTTCGCGCAGGCATTTCACCTCATGCGGTCCGGTCGGCCGGGACCGGTGCTCATCGACCTGCCGATCGACGTGCAGTTGGCGGAGATCGAATTCGATCCCGACACGTATCAGCCGCTGCCCGTCTACAAGCCCGCCGCGTCCCGTGCGCAGGCGGAGAAGGCGCTCGACATGCTGGGCGCCGCCGAACGCCCGCTGATCGTCGCGGGCGGCGGCATCATCAACGCCGACGCCTCGGACCTGCTCGTGGAACTGGCCGAACTGCTGGACGTTCCGGTGGTGCCGACGCTGATGGGCTGGGGCACGATCCCGGACGATCACCGTCTCGCGGCAGGCATGGTCGGACTGCAGACCGCGCACCGGTACGGCAACGCCACCATGCTGGCGTCCGACTTCGTCCTCGGCATCGGCAACCGCTGGGCCAACCGGCACACTGGCGGCCTCGACACTTACCGCAAGGGACGCAAGTTCGTTCACGTCGACATCGAGCCCACCCAGATCGGTCGCGTGTTCGCACCCGACTACGGGATCGTCTCCGACGCCAAGGCGGCACTGGAACTGTTCGTCGCCATCGCGAAGGAACGCAAGGCCGCCGGAACGCTGGCAGACCGCAGCACGTGGGTGGAGGACTGCGCCACCAGGAAGCGGACCATGCAACGCAAGACCCACTTCGACGACGTGCCCGTCAAACCGCAGCGGGTGTACGAGGAGATGAACCGCGTCTTCGGCCGCGACACGCGGTATGTCAGCACGATCGGGCTCTCGCAGATCGCCGGCGGCCAGTTCCTGCACGTGTACAAGGCCCGCAACTGGATCAACTGCGGGCAGGCCGGTCCGCTGGGCTGGACGATCCCCGCCGCACTGGGAGTGGTTGCCGCAGAGCCGGAGACGTCGGTGGTGGCGCTGTCCGGCGACTACGACTTCCAGTTCATGATCGAAGAACTGGCGGTCGGTGCGCAGTTCAACCTGCCGTACATCCACGTCGTGGTCAACAACTCCTACCTCGGGCTGATCCGTCAGGCGCAGCGCGCGTTCGACATGGACTTCTGCGTGCAACTGGGCTTCGACAACATCAACACCCAGGAGCGCAGCGAGCACGAGACGCTGCCCGCGGTGCCGAAGGGGTACGGCGTCGACCACGTCAAGGTCGCCGAGGGGCTGGGCTGCAAGGCGCTGCGGGTCACCGAGCCGGGCGAGATCGCCGGCGCCCTCGAGAAGGCCCGTGAACTCGCCCGCGAGCACAAGGTCCCGGTGGTGGTCGAGGTCTTCCTCGAGCGTGTCACCAACATCGCGATGGGCACCGAACTCGACAACGTCGCGGAGTTCGAGGATCTGGCGGAGAGCTGGGAGCACGCGCCCACAGCCCTCATGCTGCTGGACTAGGGGACACCGTGACACGTGTACTGGTCGCACCCGACAAGTTCAAGGGGTCCCTCACCGCAGCGGAGGTCGCGGACGCTCTCGCCGACGGGCTCGTCGCCGGTGCACCGTCGTGGGTGATCGATCGCGTTCCGGTGGCGGACGGCGGCGACGGCACGGTCGCGGCCGCCGTCGCCGCGGGATGGACCCCGGTACCGGTCGAGACGACGGGACCGACGGGGCTGCCCGTGACCTCGTCGTACGCGGTGCGCGAATCGACCGCGGTGGTGGAGCTGGCGTCGGCGGTGGGCCTGGTCCTGCTCCCCGGCGGTGCTCCGGACCCACTGGGTGCCAGTACATTCGGACTCGGCACCGTCGTCAGGCACGCGCTGGAGGGGGGAGCCCGCGAGATCATCGTCGGTCTCGGGGGCAGCGCGTCAACCGACGGCGGTGCCGGCTTGTTGCAGGCTCTCGGCGTGCGTGTACTCGACGCCGAGGGCAGGGACGTCGCACCGGGCGGGGCGGCACTGCGCCACGCCGCCCGGGTCGACCTCACCGGTCTGCACCCGGCGGCGCGGGCGGCGCACTTTCGGCTGGCCTGCGACGTCGACAACCCGCTCCTCGGCCCGAGCGGCGCCACCGCCGTGTACGCGGGCCAGAAAGGCGCGGCGGCTGGACAACTCGTCGTTCTCGAGGACGCGATGACCCGGTGGGCGCAGGTCGTGCGCGCCGCGACGGGCCGCGACGACAGCCGGGCCGCAGGGGCGGGCGCCGCGGGCGGGGCGGCATTCGGCGCGATCTCGGTTCTGGGTGCGGACATCCGGCCCGGCATCGACACGGTCCTCGGCCTCGTCGACTTCCGCGGGCGACTCGCCGCCGCCGACCTCGTCATCACCGGCGAGGGGTCGCTGGACGAGCAGAGCCTGCACGGCAAGGCCCCGATGGGCGTCGCGACCGAGGCGCGGAGGGCGGGAATCCCCGTCCTCGCCGTCTGCGGCCGAAACCAGCTCAGCGACGCACAATTACACAGCTCCGGCATCTCCGCGGCCTACGCGCTCGCGGATCTGGAACCGGACCTTCACCGATCGATCGGACATGCCGCGGAACTCCTGCGCCGGATCGGCCGCACGATCGCCGCATCGTCCGACGAACTCGCAACACTCAGCACACGAGGAGAATCATGACTTCCGATTTCACCGCTCTGCCCGACCTCGCCTCGCGAGCCCTCGGCGGGAGCGTCTCCGCCGCCAACGACGAACTGTTCGCGCAGCGGGAGAACCTCATCAAGGCGGAGGCCCCGTTCTTCGACCCCGCGGACTTCGGGCACAAGGGCAAGGTCTACGACGGCTGGGAGACCCGCCGCCGCCGCGACGACGGCCACGACTACGCGATCGTCCGCCTCGGTTCCGCAGGCGTCATCCACGGCGTCGTGGTGGACACCGCGCACTTCAAGGGCAACTACCCGCCCTTCGTCTCTATCGAGGCGGCGTCGATCGAGGGTTATCCGTCCATCGAGGACGTCATGAAGGCCGACTGGCAGACCATCGTCGAGAAGTCCCCGGCCGAGGGACACAAGGAGAACACGTACGCGGTCGCCGACCGGCACCGGTGGACGCACGTACGCCTCTCGATCTACCCCGACGGCGGCGTCGCGCGTCTGCGTGTACATGGTGAGGTCGTGCCCGACCCCCGATTCCTGGACGGGACCGTGGA
The DNA here is from genome assembly GCF_019378875.1 of Rhodococcus sp. USK10. Classification (NCBI taxonomy): domain Bacteria; kingdom Bacillati; phylum Actinomycetota; class Actinomycetes; order Mycobacteriales; family Nocardiaceae; genus Rhodococcus; species Rhodococcus sp. USK10. The sequence continues at coordinate 2,807,341 of NZ_CP076048.1, read as the reverse complement.
CCTGCTGGCTGCGGAGAACGGTGGCCGCCTCGTCGGCTGCTCGGATGCGTTCTACGCGTCGCCCGCGAACATCATCCTTCCCGGCCGGGCCCGGAACATGGGGGAGGGCTGGGAGAACTCCCGGCGTCGCGGGGGCGGCAACGACTTCGCCGTGTTCTCACTCGCCGCGGCCGGTCGCCCCCGGCACGTCGAGATCGACACCAGCTACTACGTCGGGAACGCGCCGGGCTGGGTGCGGCTGAGCACCGCCGACGCGCGCACCGCCGACATCGCGGACGAGGGCGCGTGGACGGAACTGCTGCCGCGCACCGCCGTGCAACCCGATACGCGGCACCGGTTCGTTCTGGACGCCGCCGCCGCGGCCACCCACCTGCGACTCGACGTCTACCCCGACGGTGGCCTGTCCCGGCTGCGGCTGTTCGGCGATCTCGACGAGACGGCACTGGCGGAGACGCGACGCACCTGGTGGGACGCGCTTCCACAGACCCATCAGGCACTCGTCGCCGACCAGGCGCCCCGCTGACCGAGCGCACCCCCTACTCCTTCGACGAACCCGAGGAAACACCCATGCCCAACCCCAGTCCCGGTTACTCCATCACCGTTCGCGTCACGGCCCCGGTCGGCGCAGGCACCACGTCGACCCTCGCGGGGGCGGTGGCCTCCGTGAAGGGCGCCATGACCGCGCTGGACGTGGTCGAGAGCCACCCCGACCACATGGTCATCGACGTGACCTGCGACGCGTCCGACGTCGAGCACGCCGAGCAGATCGCGTCGGCGATCGCGGACGTGCCCGGCGTCGTGGTGGGCAAGGTCAGCGACCGCACGTTCCTGCTGCACCTCGGCGGGAAACTCGAAGTGGTGCCGAAGGTTCCGCTCAAGCACCGCGACGACCTGTCCCGCGCGTACACCCCCGGTGTCGCCCGGGTCTGCACCGCGATCGCCGAGAACCCCGAGGACGTACGACGGCTGACGATCAAACGCAACACCGTGGCCGTCGTCTCTGACGGTTCGGCGGTGCTGGGGCTGGGCAACATCGGTGCCGCCGCGTCGATTCCCGTGATGGAGGGCAAAGCGGCACTGTTCAAGCAGTTCGCGGACGTCGACGCGTGGCCGGTGTGCCTGGACACCCAGGACACGGACGCGATCGTCGAGATCGTCCGGGCCCTCGCCCCGGTGTACGGCGGAATCAACCTGGAGGACATCTCCGCCCCGCGCTGCTTCGAGATCGAGGCCCGGCTCCGCGAGATGCTGGATATCCCGGTGTTCCACGACGACCAGCACGGCACGGCCATCGTGGTCCTCGCCGCACTCACCAATGCGCTGCGGGTGGTCGAGAAGAGCCTCGACACGGTGAAGATCGTGGTCTCCGGTGTCGGCGCCGCCGGGCATGCGATCATCCGCCTGCTGGTCGCGCAAGGGGCGACGAACATCGTGGCGTGCGGTCGGAACGGAATCCTCTCGCCCGACGACACGTCCGACTCGTTCCGCTCCTGGATCGCGAACAACACCAATCCCGAGGCCCGGTCCGGGTCGCTGCAGGACGCCCTCGCCGGTGCCGACGTGTTCATCGGTGTGTCGGCACCGGACATCCTGACGGGCAGCGACATCGAGACGATGGCGGAGCGGTCGGTCGTCTTCGCGCTCGCCAACCCGGTGCCCGAGGTCGATCCCGTCGCGGCGGGCAAACACGCCGCCGTCGTCGCGACCGGCCGGTCCGACTTCCCGAACCAGATCAACAACGTGCTCGCGTTCCCGGGTGTGTTCCGGGGTCTGCTCGACGCGCACGCCGTCGAGATCACCGACGACATGCTCATCGCCGCCGCCCGCGCGATCTCCGATTCGGTGTCCCCGTCGGAGCTCAACCCCACCTACATCGTGCCGAGCGTGTTCGACGCGGCCGTCGCGCCGGCCGTGGCGGCAGCGGTGCGCGGGGTCGCCGGCGCAGGTCGTGACGACGATGTCTGATCCGCTCGATCTGCTGTTCCGTGCCCCGCGGGTGATCACCGCGGCAGGGGAGGTCGCGCGCAGTGTGGGCGTGCGGGGCGGCCGGATCGTCGTCATCGAACCGTACGGTGCCCAACTTGACGCCGAGGTCGTCGTCGAACTGGGCGACGACGAGGTGCTGATACCCGGTCTCGTCGACACCCACGTGCACGTCAACGAGCCGGGCCGCACCGAATGGGAGGGTTTCGCGAGCGCGACCCGCGCCGCGGCCGCCGGCGGGGTGACCACGATCGTCGACATGCCGCTCAACAGCATCCCGCCGACCGTCGACGCCGCGGCCCTGGACGTCAAACGGCGGGTCGCGTCCGACCAGGCGTACGTCGACGTCGGGTTCTGGGGCGGCGCCGTGCCGGGCAACGTCCCGGACCTGCGTGCCCTGCACGACGCGGGCGTGTTCGGGTTCAAATGCTTCCTGCTGCACTCCGGCGTCGACGAGTTCCCGCCGTTGGATCCGGCGGAGCTCGAACTGGCGCTGAAGGAGGTCGCGAGTTTCGGCGCGATGATGATCGTGCACGCGGAGGACGCACACGCGATCGACCGCGCGACGTCACCAGGCGGCGAGAACTATGCCGACTTCCTCGACTCGCGGCCGCGGGGCGCCGAAAATCTCGCCATCGCGGAGGTCATCGAGCTGGCCCGGTGGACGGGGTGCCGGGTGCACATCCTGCACCTGTCGAGCTCCGACGCGCTGCCGATGATCGCGTCGGCCCGCAAGGACGGCGTGAAGCTCACGGTGGAGACGTGCCCGCACTACCTGTCGTTCGTCTCCGAGGAAATACCTTCGGGAGCAACGCAATTCAAGTGCTGTCCGCCGATCCGTGAAGCTGGGAACCGGGAACTGCTGTGGCAGGGCCTCGCCGACGGTGTGATCGACTGCGTCGTCACCGACCACTCCCCGTGCACGGTGGACCTCAAGCGATTCGACATCGGCGACTTCGGGGTCGCGTGGGGCGGCATCGCCTCGCTGCAGGTGTCGCTGTCCGCGGTGTGGTCGGAGGCCAAGCGTCGCGGGCACACCCTGAACGACGTGGTCCGGTGGATGGCGGAGAACCCCGCCGAGCAGGTCGGGCTGAACACGAAAGGGCACATTGCGCTCGGGTACGCGGCGGATTTCGCGGTGTTCGCGCCGGAGGAGGCCTTCGTCGTCGACGTGGCCGCCCTGCAGCACAAGAATCCCGTCTCCGCGTACGACCGGCGTGCCCTCGCCGGCGTCGTGCGCAGCACCTGGCTGGCCGGAAAACGGATCGACCTCGACGAGGCACCCCGCGGACGGCTGCTCAGCCGCGGACTGGCCTGACCCCGCCGCGACCCCGCCCGCTGTCGCACTGGACCGAAATGTCTAGTGCGGCAGCGGGTTTGTCGTGCTCGGGGCGGTGCGCCACCAAGATATATCCTGCGGAAATCATTGACCGGCCACTGTTGCCTGGCTCACACTTGAAGGGACCAATGGAACAAGCTTTCCGTGATACGGAAGTTAGTTCGCCGCCACGCAAGGACAGGCACATGCTCATAGACGACACAGTCTCGCGGCACACCACCACCGTCGACCACACTGCCGCCGCCGGCCGTCACACGACGAGTCCGAAACTCTACAACGCGGACCTGGCACCGACGAAGGCTGCAGGTCGTCGCTGGGGTTCCTACAGCATCTTCACGCTGTGGACCAACGACGTCCACAACATCGCCAACTACTCGTTCGCCATCGGCCTGTTCGCGCTCGGACTCGGCGGCGGCCACATGATCCTGTCGCTCATGATCGGCGCGGTCATCGTCTGCGTCGCCATGACCTACGCCGGATTCATGGGGCAGAAGACGGGCGTGCCGTTTCCCGTGATGAGCCGGATCAGCTTCGGCATCCGCGGCGCCCAGATCCCCGCGGTCGTCCGCGCGATCATCGCGATCGTCTGGTTCGGAATCCAGACCTACCTCGCGTCGATCGTCTTCCGGATCTTCCTCGTCGCCGTGGCGCCGTCCCTCGGCCGCTTCGACCAGAACTCGATCCTCGGACTGTCCAGCCTCGGATGGATCTGCTTCATCGGGATCTGGGCCGTTCAGATCGTCGTCCTCGTCTACGGGATGGAGGCCGTGCGCAAATTCGAGAGCCTGGCCGGCCCGCTGATCCTGGTCACCGTCGGCTCCCTGGCGCTGTGGATGCTGTTCCGCACCGACTTCTCCATCGCCTGGGCATCCGACAAGCCCGCCTCGGGTGGGGAGATGTGGCGGCAGGTCTTCGCCGGCGCAGCCCTGTGGATGTCGATCTACGGCACCCTGATCCTCAACTTCTGCGACTTCTCGCGACGCTCCCCGTCGAAGACCGCCGTCGTGCGCGGCAACTTCTGGGGCCTGTTCGTCAACGTTCTCGCGTTCGCCGTCATCGCGTTCATCCTGTGCGGCGCCCAGTTCCAGATCGACGGGACGATCATCGACAGCCCCACCGACATCGTCGCCGCGATCCCGAACACCCTGTTCCTGTCGCTGGCCTGCCTCTCCCTCGTCATCGTCACGATGGCCGTCAACGTCATGGCGAACTTCGTCGCACCGTCGTACGTCCTGTCGAACCTCGCCCCCGAGAAGATCAGCTTCCGCAAGGCCGGCATCATCAGCGCCTGCATCGGCGTCGTCCTGCTGCCCTGGAACCTCTACGACAGCCCGGTGGTGATCAACTACTTCCTCGGTGGCCTCGGCGCCGTCCTCGGACCGCTGTTCGGCATCATCTTCGTCGACTACTGGTTCATCCGCCGCACCAAGGTCGACGTGCCCGCCCTCTACTCGGACAGCCCGACCGGAACCTACTACTACCGCAAGGGATTCAATCTGCGAGCGGTGTACGCTCTCGTGCCCGCCGCCACCGTCAGCACCCTGTTCGCGATCGTCCCCGCCTTCCATCTTTTCGCCCCCTTCTCGTGGTTCATCGGAGCAGGTCTCGCGGCAGCCATCTACGCCGTCGTCGGCGACCGGACCCGGCACTACGTGGACGTCTCCGGCGAGTCGATCGCCGTGGACAGCGGCCACGGCGACCACTGACAGGAGATTTCGATGCGTATTCTCGTCGTCAACGTCAACACCACCACGTCCATCACCGACGCCATCGCCAAGCAGGCCGAGGCCGCGGCAGCACCCGGAACCGAGATCGTGGGGCTCACACCGGAGATCGGTGCCGAATCCGTCGAAGGGAACTTCGAGAGCTACCTCGCCGCGATCGCGGTGATGGACCGGGTGCGGTCGTACCCGGAACCCTACGACGCGGTGATCCAGGCCGGATACGGCGAACACGGCAGGGAGGGTCTGCAGGAACTGCTCGACGTACCCGTCGTCGACATCACCGAGGCCTCCGCGAGCATCGCGATGATGCTGGGGCACAAGTACTCCGTGGTCACCACCCTCGACCGCACCGTGCCGCTCATCGAAGACCGGCTCCGGCTCGCGGGCCTCGACACCAAGTGCGCGAGCGTGCGCGCCAGCGGTCTGCCCGTCCTCGCACTGGAAACCGACCCCGAACGCACGATCGCGGCGATCGTCGACGAGGCCGAAGCGGCCGTGCGCGAAGACAAGGCCGAGGTGATCTGCCTCGGCTGCGGCGGCATGGCCGGACTCGACGACCGAATCCGCGAACGCACCGGCGTGCCGGTGGTCGACGGAGTCGGTGCCGCTGTGAAATTGGCGGAATCTCTTGTAGGGTTGGGACTCTCGACCTCGAAGGTGCGCACGTACGCGCCGCCGCGTCCCAAGCGGATCACGGGATGGCCGCTCGCGAAGCCCTAGCTTGCGAAAAACGAGTCATTCAGACCGCCCTCACCCCGGGCGGACACACAGGCGCCCGACCCCGCGCCCGCAACGATGGAGTATCCCTTGCTCGAACAGACCACCACCTCCGCTGACCGTCCTCGCGCGGGCTCCCGCGTCATCCGTGAGGGTGTTGCGTCGTATCTGCCGGATATCGATCCGGATGAGACCACGGAGTGGTTGGAATCGTTCGATGGTTTGTTGGACCGGTCCGGTCCGACTCGTGCCCGGTATCTGATGTTGCGGATGCTCGAGCGGGCCGGGGAGAAGCACGTCGCTCTGCCGGCGTTGACGTCGACCGATTATGTGAACACCATCCCGACGGAGAACGAGCCGTGGTTCCCGGGCGACGAGGAGGTCGAGCGCCGGTATCGGGCGTTCATCCGGTGGAACGCGGCGGTGATGGTGACCCGTGCGCAGCGCCCCGGGGTGGGTGTCGGTGGCCACATCTCCACCTACGCCTCCTCCGCCGCCCTGTACGAGGTGGGGTTCAACCACTTCTTCCGCGGCAAGGACCACCCGGGCGGTGGCGATCAGATCTTCATCCAGGGCCACGCCTCCCCCGGCATCTACGCCCGCGCGTTTTTGGAGGGGCGGATCCCGGCGGAGCGGATGGACGGGTTCCGGCAGGAACACTCGCACACCGACCAGGGCGGCGGGTTGCCGTCGTACCCGCACCCCCGCCTGCTACCCGATTTCTGGGAATTCCCGACGGTGTCGATGGGTCTGGGCCCGATGAACGCGATCTACCAGGCGAGGTTCAACCACTACCTGCACGACCGCGGCATCAAGGACACCGCCGACCAGCACGTGTGGGCATTTTTGGGTGACGGCGAGATGGACGAACCCGAATCCCGCGGTCTCGCGCACGTGGCGGCCACCGAGGGCCTGGACAATCTGACGTTCGTGGTGAACTGCAACCTGCAGCGCCTCGACGGCCCGGTCCGCGGCAACGGCAAGATCATCCAGGAGTTGGAGTCGTTCTTCCGCGGCGCCGGCTGGAACGTGATCAAGGTGGTCTGGGGCCGCGAGTGGGACGCCCTGCTGCACGCGGACCGCGACGGCGCCCTGGTCAATTTGATGAACGTCACCCCCGACGGCGACTACCAAACCTACAAGGCCAACGACGGCGGGTATGTGCGGGAGCACTTCTTCGGCCGGGACCCGCGGACCAAGGAACTGGTGGCGAACCTGTCCGATCAGGACATCTGGAACCTCAAACGCGGCGGCCACGACTACCGCAAGATCTACGCCGCCTACGCGGCGGCGATGGCGCACAAGGGTCAGCCGACGGTGATCCTGGCGCACACCATCAAGGGCTACACCCTGGGCAAGCATTTCGAGGGCCGCAACGCCACCCACCAGATGAAGAAGCTGACCCTGGACGATCTGAAGAATTTCCGGGACCTGCAGCGGATCCCGATCTCCGACGCCGAGTTGGAGAAGGACCCGAAGATGCCGCCGTACTACCACCCCGGCCCCGATGCCCCGGAGATCCAGTACATGCTGGACCGCCGCAAGGCGCTGGGCGGGTTCCTGCCGCAGCGGCGCACCGGGGCGGCGCCGTTGCCGCAGCCCGCGGACTCCACCTACGACGTGGTCCGCAAGGGGTCCGGGAAGCAGCAGGTCGCGACCACCATGGCGTTGGTGCGGATCATGAAGGAGCTGCTGCGGGACAAGGAGATCGGGAAGCGGATCGTGCCGATCATCCCGGACGAGGCCCGCACCTTCGGGATGGACTCCTGGTTCCCCTCGCTCAAGATCTACAACCGCAACGGGCAGCTGTACACCGCGGTGGATGCGGAGCTGATGCTGGCGTACAAGGAGTCCGAGATCGGGCAGATCCTGCACGAGGGCATCAACGAGGCCGGCTCGACGGCCTCGTTCACCGCGGTCGGCACCTCCTATGCCACCCACGGTGAGCCGATGATCCCGCTGTACATCTTCTACTCGATGTTCGGGTTCCAGCGCACCGGCGACGGCCTGTGGGCCGCCGCGGATCAGATGGCCCGCGGCTTCGTGCTCGGTGCCACCGCCGGCCGCACCACCCTGACCGGGGAAGGGCTCCAGCACGCCGACGGGCACTCGCTGCTGCTGGCCTCGACCAACCCGGCGGCGGTGGCCTACGATCCGGCGTTCTCCTACGAGATCGCGCACATCGTCAAGGACGGGCTGCGCCGGATGTACGGCGGCACCGACGGTGTGGACGGGTTCGGTGGCGAGGACATCTTCTACTACATCACCCTCTACAACGAGCCCTACTCCCAGCCCGCCGAACCGGAGAACCTGAACGTCGACGGCCTCCTCAAGGGCATGTACCTGTTCAAGAAGTCCCAGGCATCGGGCCCGAAAGCTCAGATCCTGGTCTCCGGTGTCACCATGCCCGAGGGTCTGCGGGCGCAGGAACTGCTCGCCGACGAGTGGGGTGTGGCCGCCGACGTGTGGTCGGTCACCTCCTGGGGTGAACTGCGCCGGGAGGGCATCGAACGCGAACAGCAGGCCCTGCGGGACCCGGGCACCGACGCCCCGCTGCCCTACGTCACCCAGGCCCTGTCGGATGCGGCCGGCCCGTTCGTGGCGGCGTCGGATTGGATGCGCGCCGTCGCCGACCAGATCCGCCAGTGGGTGCCCGGCTCGTACACCACCCTCGGCACCGACGGGTTCGGGTTCTCCGACACCCGCCCCGCCGCCCGCCGGTACTTCAACGTCGACGCCGAATCCATCGTCGTCGCCGTCCTGTCCGCCCTCGCCGGCGAAGGCACCCTCGACCGCTCCAAGGCCGTCGAAGCCGCCACGAAGTACCGCATCGACGACGTCCGCGCCGCCGCCGTCTCCTACACCGACACCGGCAGCGCCTAGAACGGAATCGAAAATCCCATGACAGCAACAGTTTCCGAAGATCTCCCGGTAGCTGGCCGGCAGGATGCCGCGTCGGCCCGGCGCGCGAAGATCGTCTGCACCCTCGGGCCCGCGACGGCCACCGGCGATCGCATCCGCGAACTCGTCGACTGCGGAATGGATATCGCCCGGCTCAACTTCAGCCACGGCGACCATACCGATCACGAGGCGAACTACCACCGGGTGCGCGACGCATCCGATTGCACCGGCCGGGCGGTGGGCATCCTCGCCGACCTCCAGGGGCCGAAGATCAGATTGGGGCGCTTCGCGGAAGGCCGCGCCGTCTGGGACGACGGCGACGTCGTGCGGATCACCGTCGACGAGTGCGAGGGCACCCACGACCGCGTGTCGACCACCTACAAGCAGTTGGCCGAGGACGCCAGGCCGGGCGACCGGTTGCTCGTCGACGACGGCAAGATCGGACTGATCGTCACCGGGGTCGACGGCAACGACGTGGTGTGCCGGGTCACCGAGGGCGGTCCGGTCAGCAACAACAAGGGGGTGTCGCTGCCGGGGATGAACGTGTCCGTTCCGGCCCTGTCGGACAAGGACATCGCCGACCTCGAGTTCGCACTGCGTCTCGGTGTCGACCTGATCGCCCTGTCGTTCGTGCGATCGGCGGCCGACATCGAACTCGTCCATGCCGTGATGGACCGGGTCGGCCGCAGGGTCCCGGTGATCGCGAAACTCGAGAAACCGGAGGCCGTCGACAACCTCGAGGCCATCGTGCGCGCATTCGACGCGGTGATGGTCGCCCGCGGCGACCTGGGCGTCGAACTGCCCCTCGAACAGGTGCCGCTCGCGCAGAAGCGGGCCATCCAGGTCGCCCGCGAGAACGCGAAACCCGTGATCGTCGCGACGCAGATGCTGGAATCGATGATCGAGAATTCGCGGCCGACCCGCGCCGAGGCGTCCGACGTGGCCAATGCCGTTCTCGACGGTGCCGACGCCGTGATGCTGTCGGGCGAGACTTCCGTCGGCAAGCATGTGATGGAGACGGTCCGCACCATGGGCCGCATCATCAGCGCGGTGGAGGAGAAGTCCACGCACGTTCCGCCGCTGGGGCACGTGCCGCGCACGAAGGGCGGGGTCCTGTCCTACGCGGCCCGCGACATCGGGGAACGATTGGGCGCCGCGGCCCTCGTCGCGTTCACGCAGTCGGGCGACACGGTGCGCCGGATGGCGCGCCTGCACACACCGCTGCCGCTGCTGGCGTTCACCCCGCTCCCGGAAGTGCGTGCTCAACTCGCGCTGACGTGGGGGACCGAGACGTTCCTCGTCGACCCCGTCGCGTCGACCGACGAAATGATCCACCAGGTCGACCACGCGCTCCTCGGCCTGGGCCGGTACCAGCGGGGAGATCTCGTCGTCATCGTGGCGGGATCGCCGCCGGGCACCGTCGGTTCGACCAACCTGATCCACGTCCACCGAATCGGCGAGGAAGACCACTGAACGGATGTGAAGTTGTAACCGTACGGCCGTCCGCTATTGACAGAACTCGATGGACACGGTTTTCTCTATGTCAAGATACGAAACTGTGTTTTCGCATCGTGGAAGTTTTGCCAAGTGCGGAAGGTGAGTCATTTCATGACTGAGCGTGTTGAGGTCGGCGGTCTGCAGGTCGCGAAGGTGCTCTACGACTTCGTGAACGAGGAGGCGTTGCCGGGCACCGGGATCGACGTCGACGGTTTCTGGTCGGGTGCGGTGAAGGTGTTCGAGGACCTGGCGCCGAAGAACCGGGCCCTGCTCGCCACCCGCGACGAGCTGCAGGCGCAGATCGACCGGTGGCACCGCGACCACACCGGCACCCCCGACCCGGCCGAGTACCGGCAGTTCCTGACCTCGATCGGCTACCTGGTGCCCGCACCGGCCCCGTTCGAGGTGTCCACGGCGAACGTGGACACCGAGATCGCCTCGACCGCCGGCCCGCAGCTGGTGGTCCCGGTCCTCAACGCCCGCTTCGCCCTGAACGCGTCCAACGCCCGCTGGGGGTCGCTGTACGACGCCCTGTACGGCACCAACGCCATCCCCGCGGACGGCGGCGCCGAGCCGGGCACCTCCTACAACACGGTCCGCGGCGACAAGGTCATCGCCTGGGCCCGCCGGTTCCTCGACACCGCCGCCCCCCTCACCGGCGGCTCCCACGCCGACGCGGTCCGCTACACCGTCGACGGGGACACCCTGCGGGTGGAGTTGGCCGACGGCACCGTCACCGCCCTGGCCGACCCCGGCAAGTTCGTCGGCTACCTCGGCGACCCGGATGCGCCGTCGTCGGTGTTGCTGCGCAACCACGGCCTGCACGCCGACATCCAGATCGACCCCACCTCCCCGATCGGCCAGACGGACCGGGCCGGGATCAAGGACGTCGTCCTCGAATCCGCGGTCACCACCATCATGGACTTCGAGGACTCCGTCGCCGCCGTCGACGCCGACGACAAGGTCATCGGCTACCGCAACTGGCTCGGTTTGAACCGCGGTGACCTGACCGAGGAGATGACCAAGGGCGGGAAGGCCTTCACCCGCCGGCTGAACCCGGACCGCACCTACACCGCCCCCGACGGCACCGACCTCACGTTGCACGGGCGGTCGCTGCTGTTCGTCCGCAACGTCGGGCACCTGATGACCACCCCGGCGATCCTGCACCCGGACGGCACCGAGGTCCCCGAGGGCATCCTCGACGCCCTCCTCACCTCCCTGTGCGCCATCCACGGCCTCACCCGGTCGGAGGCGTCGGGGCCGCTGGTCAACTCCCGCACCGGGTCGATCTACATCGTCAAACCCAAACAGCACGGCCCCGACGAGGTCGCGTTCACCACCGAACTGTTCGGCCGCGTCGAACAGGTCCTGAACCTGCCCGCCAACACGTTGAAGGTCGGGATCATGGACGAGGAACGGCGCACCACCGTCAACCTCGCCGCCTGCATCCACGAGGCCCGTGAGCGGGTGGTGTTCATCAACACCGGGTTCCTCGACCGCACCGGCGACGAGATCCACACCTCGATGGAGGCCGGGCCGATGATCCGCAAGGCCGAAATGAAACAGCAGACCTGGATCACCGCCTACGAGGACTGGAACGTCGATGTCGGCCTGGCCGCCGGCCTGCAGGGGCGGGCGCAGATCGGCAAGGGCATGTGGGCGATGACCGAACTGATGGCCGAGATGCTCGAGCAGAAGATCGGCCACCCGAAGGCCGGCGCGAACACCGCGTGGGTGCCGTCGCCGACCGGGGCCACCCTGCACGCCACCCACTACCACCAGGTCGACGTGTTCGCCGTCCAGGACCGACTCAAGGGGGCGCCGCGGGCCACCCTCGAGCAGATCCTCACCATCCCCCTCGCCCCGAACACCGACTGGACCGCGGAGCAGAAGCAGCAGGAACTCGACAACAACTGCCAGTCCATCCTCGGCTACGTGGTCCGGTGGATCGACGCCGGCGTCGGCTGCTCCAAGGTCCCCGACATCCACGACGTCGCCCTGATGGAGGACCGCGCCACCCTCCGCATCTCCTCCCAGCTGCTGGCGAACTGGATCCGGCACGGTGTGGTGACCGCCGACCAGGTCGTCGCCTCCCTGCAGCGGATGGCGCCGGTGGTGGACCGGCAGAACGAGGGTGACCCCACCTATCGGCCGCTGGCCCCGGACTTCGACACCAACATCGCGTTCCAGGCCGCCAAGGAACTCATCCTCGACGGCACCAACCAGCCCTCCGGCTACACCGAACCGATCCTGCACCACCGCCGCCGCGAATACAAAGCCGCCAACGCCTGACCCCCACGTGAGTGGCAAAGCGTGCGGGAGCACACTTTGCCACTCACGTATCAGGTGAGGTTCACCGTCGCGAAGATGTCGCCGGTGGGCTGGGTGGAACCGCCGGGCGGTTCCACACTGAACCCGAGTGCCGTCGACTGATCGATGTCGTTCACGACCGCGGTCGTCGACGGTGACACGTCGTCGGCCTCCATGATCCCGGCGGACACCGGTTCATGGGACGGCCCGAGCAGCCACATCTGATAGACCGAACCGGGCTCGGGCGGTGGGACGTCGTTCATGACCAGCAGTCCGGCGTCGACGTCCTTGGAGTACACGACGGTGGCCGAACCACCACCGGCGATCGGTGCTGCCGCCGTGCGGACGTCGTCGGCGGCGAGGATCTGCGCGGGCACGGGTTGGGTTTCGTCGCTCTGCAACTGCTGGGCGACGGTGATGCCACCGACGGCGAGGACGATCACCGCGGCCGCCGCACTGAGAGCGCCGAGGAGACGCCTGCGTCTGCGGGCACGAACCTCGTCGAGAGCCACCGGCGCGGGTGCCGAGGCGGTGCCGGGCAGGGCGTCGAGGATGCGCCCGAGCAGGTAGTCCGGCGGGTCGACCGCGGTGGACGCGGACTGGGCGGCCATCGTCTCCTGCACCCCGCGCACAGCGTTGTCGAATTCGAGGCGAACGTGCGGCGGTGCACTCTGGATCGCGGTGTCGATCTCGAGGCGCTGCTGATCGTCGACGGCGTCGAGGGCGTACACCTGAGCGAGGTCGAGGATGTCGTGCTGGGACTCATCCATCGAACTGCACCCCCAGACATTGCTTGAGCCTGATCAATCCGTCTCGAATTCGTGATTTCACCGTGGGAAGCGCCACCGACAACCGTTCCGACACTTCCCGGTAGGTCAGCCCCCCGTAATACGCGAGGACCACGGTTCGCTGCTGGACTTCGGTGAGCGTGCCGAGGCAGTCGACGACGTCGCTGGTGTCGCCGCGCCGGGTGACTTCCTCCGACACCGCGTCGAACGGTCCGTACCAACTCGAGGCGCCGTAGGCGGCTTCGCGTTCGGATCCGGACTGCTCGGACCGCACCCGGTCGACGGCGCGGCGGTGGGCGAGGGTGATCAGCCACGACAGCGGCGACCCCTGCTTGGGATCGAATTTCGCCGCGTTGTTCCAGACCTGCAGGTACACCTCCTGCGTGGTTTCCTCGCTGTATCCGGGATCGCGCAGCACCCGCAGCACCATGCCGTACACCCGCGTACTGGTGCGTTCGTAGAAGTCGCTGAACGCATCCCGCTCGCCGCGCGAGATACGCGCCAGCAACGCCGTCAGCGTCACGTTCTCCGTGTCCCTGTCGACGCCGGTCATCGGCCCATTCCGTTCATCGATCCACAGCCTAATAGCAGGCTGCGGCCGGTGTGACCAGGACAGGACCCGGGGAGGGGCGAGCGATGCCGGCACGGTGCTCACCGCTTCGGCGGCAGGGGAAGGAAGTAACTGGTTCGCTGCTGGTATTCGGGGTAGCCCGCGCGCTGCGACATCGACTTCTCGAGCAGCCTCGCTCCCGTCGCGAACACCAGGAAATACGTCATGACCACGGGGGACAGCACGGTGACGGCGCCGGGCCACACGCTCGCCGCGATCAGCCACAGCCCCCACCAGACGCAGGAGTCGCCGAAGTAGTTCGGGTGCCGCGTCCATGCCCACAGGCCGACGTCCATGATCTCGCCCTTGTGGGACGGGTCGGCCTTGAACGTCTTCAACTGGTGGTCGCCGACCGATTCGAACACGACGCCGATCACCCACAGGAGGACACCGAGCACCACCGCCACCGCGCCGACTCCGGTCGCGGGACCGAGCACGGCCGACACCTGCAGCGGCAGCGAGACGAACCACTGCGCGAGTCCCTGGGTGAGGAAGATCTTCCTGACGACGACGCCCGGCGAGTCGCCGCCGGCCCGGTCGAGCATCTCCTCGTACCGCGGGTCCTCGCCCTTGCCCGCGGACTTGGTGTACATGTGCCAGGTCAGCCGCAGACCCCACACCGCGACGAGCACGAACATCAGCCACCGGCGGAGCGCGTCGCCGTCGCCGAGGACGGCGGCCACGAACGCCACCAGCACGAAGCCGAGGCCCCACGTCACGTCGACGACGTTGTAGCGTCCGATCCGGCGGCCGACGAGGAACGTCGCGGCCTGCAGGACGGCGAGCACGAGCAGGCTCGCCGCGGTGACGGCGCCGAAATCCGACCAATCGAAGCCGTTCATCGGAGCACGCCGGAACCTGTGGCATCGACCCGGACCGCCGGCATCAGCGACTGGCCCGCCGCGGTCGGCTTCACGGCCAGGATCTGATCGACGCCCATGCGGCCCTGCGCGAAGCTCATCCCGCCGCCGACGAGGTACAGCCGCCACACCCGGGCCATCTCCAGCCCGACCGTCGCGACGACGTCGTCCCAGCGGGACTCGAACTGCTCCAGCCACGCGTCGACGGTCCAGACGTAGTGCTCGCGAAGACCATGCACGTCGCGCACCTCGAGCCCGGCTCGTTCGAGGTACGCGACGCTCTCGCCGACCGGACGCATGGTCATGTCGGGAGCTATGAACGACTCGATGAACGGGCCGCCGCCGGGATGGCGTCCGGTGCGCGACATCTGCTGGATCAGCACCCGCGCACCGGGCTTCGCGTTGTCGTAGAGGGCCTGCGCGTACCGGGCGTAGTTCTTCTCGCCCACGTGCTCACCCATTTCGAGGGAGGCGACGGCGTCGAACGGCCCGTCGGGGACCTCCCGGTAGTCCTGCAGCCGGATCTCGGCGCGGTCCTGCAACCCGCGTTCGGCGATCCGCTCGTCGATGAAGGCCTTCTGCTCCCGGGAGATCGTGACCCCGACGACCCGGGCGCCGTACGCGGATGCGGCGTGCAGGCTCAGCGATCCCCAGCCGCAGCCGACGTCGAGCAACCGCATGCCGGGTTCGAGTCCGATCTTGCGGCACACCAGGTCCAGCTTGTCCCGCTGCGCGTCCTCGAGCCGGTAGTCCGGATCCTGTGGCGCGCCCGGCGCATTCCGGGTGAAGTACGCGCAGGAGTAGGCCATCTGCGGGTCCAGGATCAGCGAGTAGAAATCGTTGGAGAGGTCGTAGTGGTGGCTGATGGCGGCGCGGTCGCGGAGCACGCTGTGCAGCCGGCCGCGGATGTTCGCCTGCGTGGCGGGTGCGGGGAGGGGGCCGCCCACGACGCCCAGTTTCGCGGCGACGCGCAGCACCTTCGCGATGGTCGACGGGCTCGGCCGCACTCCGCTCAGCCCACGCTCGCGGGCCACCGCCCACACGTGTGCCAGGGCCTCACCCAGGTCGCCCTCGACGTCGATCTCACCGGTCACGTAGGCCTGCGCCGCCCCGAGTTCACCCGGGCTCCACAGCAATCGGCGCAGGGCGTCGGGACTGCGCAGCACCACCTTCGGCGCCGTCGCCGGGCCGGCGGTGCTGCCGTCCCACGCGGTCAGGTGCACGGGCAATTCGCCGCGGACGAGCGGACGCAACGCCTTGTCGAGTTCGGCGGCAACGGTCACGGTCGTGCTCCCGTCTTGTCGAGGACGAGCTGCTGGACGTCGATGTAGCCGGAGCGGAACCCGGCCTCCGAGTAGCAGAGGTAGAAATGCCACATCCGGCGGAACGTCTCGTCGAATCCGAGTTCCTCCGCCTGCGCGCTGTGCGCGGCGAACCGCTCCTTCCACAGCCGCAGCGTCTCCGCGTAGTGCTGTCCCATGCTCAGGCGTTCCCGCACTCGCAGCCCGGTGTGTTCGGCGGTGACGGATTCGATCGCCTCGGTCGACGGGAGGAATCCGCCGGGGAAGATGTACTTGTGCACCCACGTGTAGGTGTTGCGGGTCTGCAGCATCCGGTCGTGCGGCATGGTGATCGCTTGCAGCGCAACCCTTCCGCCCGGGGCGAGGATCTTGTCGAGCACGCGGAAGTAGGTGGCCCAGTATTGGTGCCCCACCGCCTCTATCATCTCGACGGACACGATCGCGTCGTATTCGCCGTCGACGTTGCGGTAGTCGAGCAGGTCGATCTGCACGGCGTCCGAGTGTCCGGCCTCGGCGACGCGGCGGCGGGCCAGGCTCTGCTGCTCGCTGGACAGCGTCACGGAGCGGACCACGGCGCCGCGTGCCGCCGCCCGGATGCACAACTCGCCCCAGCCGGTCCCGATCTCGAGCAACCGGGTACCCGCGCCGACGCCGGCCTCGTCGAGCAGCCGATCGATCTTGCGGCGCTGCGCGTCCGCGAAGTCGTCCCACTTCGGGGTGACCTGCGGGACGGGCGCCCGCAGGACGGTCACGTCCCGGACCTGCCCCACACGGGTCGGTGTCGACGAGAACAGCGCGCTCGAGTACGTCAGCGTCTCGTCGAGGAACGTCTCGAACATCTCGTTGGACAGGTCGTAGTGCCGGGAGATGTTGGAGCGGGTGTTCTGCTCGGTGTTGCGTTCCTGCGCGGGGTGTTTGGCGACATACAGTGCGCGCAACCGTTGCAGCGGGCGGGGAATGAGCGTCGTCATCCGGGAGGCGAACACGCTGAGCACCGCGGCGAGGTCCGGCGACGTCCAGTCGCCGGCCATGTAGGACTCGCCGAAACCGATCAGGCCACTCGTTCCGACCCTACGGGCGAACGCGTCGGGATTGCGGATGATCATGCGGGGCAGAATCTCCTGCTCCCTGCGCGCCCCCACCAGGGCGCCGTCGGGATACTCGATGCGGACGTCGAGGTCGGCGGCCGCGCGGCGGAACAGTCGGTCGGCGACCTTCGCCGACGCCGCGGCACGCACACCGGTCGGCACGTCGGCCAGCCCGGGCCAGATCCGGTTGTCGATCCGCGGGTCCTCGACGGTGAACTCCTCGTCGATGAACCCCTCGCCGGCCGTGTTCACGGCAGGCGACTCGTCCGTGCCGATGTCCTTGTTCCTTCTCACTGAACTGTCTCCTTCTGACGGCCGTCGGGCCGGGCCATGACGGGGAGTCCACGGGCCCACAACGTGATTCCCTGGATGCGGATACGAGCCGACACCACGAGAGGTGCCAGGGGAGTGCGTAGTTGAGTCCTCAGAACGGTTCGGCTGGTGGCCGGTTGCCGTGTCCCTCGCACCGTCGCGGTGAACGGTCCGTGCCCGTCGCGGTGGAGAACCACGTTCAGGGAGAGGGTGTCGCCGGGCTCGGGGAACCGCATGTCGTAGCGGCCGCTCACGTCGTTGAACGGTGAGACGTAGAACTGCTTGTCCACCTCGGCGCGGTCGTCGCCGTCGGGCCGGATCAGGTAGCCGTGCCGCTGACCGTACGTGTTGTGCACCTCGGCGATCACGCATCGCAGGCTGCCGTCGGCGTCGTGGCACCAGTACACACTCAGCGGGTTGAACACGTAGCCGAGCACCCGCGCGTTGACCAGGGCCGTCACCCGGCCGCCGCGGAGGTCGACTCCGTGCCCGGCGAGGAAGGCATCGACCCTGCTGCGCAGCGTGTCCGCGGCGGCGGCAGGATCCGGTTCGAAGTGGTCCTCGGCGCGGAAGCGGGCGAACGGTCCGAGCCACCGAGGGAGGCGTGGAAGGGCGTCCACGTCGACGTACCAGCTGTAGCTCGCGTACTCGAAGCTGTTGCGGACCGGTTCGGTGCGCGCGTGCCGGATCCTCGTCGAGTAGATCGCCGGCGCGGTCACGACACCGTCTCCCGTTCGTGGGGCCGGGCCGTCCGCGCATCCCACGAGCCGCCGATGCGTTCGGCGGCGCGCAGTCCCGAGAGCGCCCCGTCCTCGTGGAACCCCCAGCCGTAGTAGGCGCCGGCGAAAGCGAATGTGCCGGAACCGAGTTCGTGCAACCGCGACTGCGCCGCGACGGAATCGGGGGTGTAGACGGGATGCTCGTACGTCATCTCCGCCACGACCTTCGACGGGTCGACGAGGTGCTGCCCGCCGAGAGTGACGAGGAACCGCCGGTCGCGCACGGTGTCGAGGCGCATGAGCCGGGTCATGTCGTAGGTGACGACGACACCGGCCGCGTCGGTGCCGTCAGCGGGAGTCAGGTAGTTCCAGGAGGCCCGGGCGTGCTCGCCGCGGGGCAGCAGCGACTCATCGGTGTGCAACTGTGCGTGGTTCACCGAATACGGCATGGCGCCCAGGATCTCCGCCTCGAGATCGGAGGCGTCGCCGAGCATGGCGAGCGCCTGGCGCGGGTGCACTGCCACCACGACGGCGTCGAAGTACCGGACGTCGCCGCGGCCGTCGACGACGCACGTGCCGCCGTCCGGGGTGCGCTCCACCTGCTGCACGGGGGTGTCGAGAAGGATCTCGTCGACGTGCGCCGCCACCTTCTCGACGTAGCGGGCGGACCCGCCGGTCACCGTGCGCCAGGTGGGTGAGCCGAAGACGGTGAGCATTCCGTGGTGGTCGAGGAAGGTGAACAGGTAGCGGGCAGGGTAGTGCGCGGCCGTCGCGGGATCGCACGACCACACCGCCGCGACGAGCGGGGTCATGAAGTGCTCGACGAAGTACGGGCTGAAACCGTTGCGGCCCAGGAATTCGCCCAGCGGTTCCTGCCCGCCGGACTCTCCGGCCGGGGTGTCGAGCACGGTCCGGGCGCAGCGGTGGAACCGGAGGACCTCGCCGAGCATGCGCCAGTAACGCGGCCGGGCCAGGTTGCGTGCGGTCGGGAACAGTCCGCGCAGGCCTTTCGCACCCGCGTACTCGAGCCCGGTCACGTCGGACCGGATCGACATCGACATGTCGGAATCCTGGGTGGTGACGTCGAGTTCGGCGAACAGCCGCAGCAGGGTGGGGTAAGTGCGGTCGTTGTGCACGATGAAGCCGGTGTCGACATCCACCTCCACACCCGTGTCGAGCGTCAGGTGGTGGGTGTGGGCGTGGCCGCCGAGACGGGCGTCGGACTCGTAGAGGGTGACGCGGTCGTGGCGGGACAGAACGTAGGCGGCGGTCAACCCCGCGACGCCGCTGCCGATCACGGCGACGTTCCTGCGTTCCAGCTTCTCCGAATCATGCATGGCGACCTGCTTTCCGGTCTGTCGGTGCGGCGACGACACCTTCTGCGGCGAACGCGTCGAGAACGAAATCGGCGGTGATGCGGTGCCACCACCACGGCCGCGTGAGCATGAAGTGGCCGGCTCCGGAGAGCGGATGCCAGGAGGCGTTCACGCCGCGCGCCAGTGCCTGTTCGGTCTGGACCCGGGAGGCGACGGGGTCCGTCCAGCGGTCGGCGGTTCCGTGCGCGACCATCAGGCTGCGGTCGGCGGGCACCCGGTCGCCGTCGGATTCGGGCCACCAGGGTGCGAGGGCCGCGATCGCCCGCACGTTGTCGAGGCCGGCGAGGTGCGCGGCGACGCGGCCGCCCATCGAATGCCCGACGACGGCGACGGGGACGTCCCCGAACCGCAGTCGGGCCCGCTCGAGGGCCATCCGGGCGTCGTGCACCGGGCTGGCCTCGGGGGCGTTCCATCCGCGGACCCGGTACTGCAGTCGCTGCACGGCGATGCCGTGGGGTTCGAGCGTCGACCTCAGGGACCGGGCCAACCAGATCATGCGCAGGTTCGACAGGTGCCAGCAGCGCGACGGGTCCTGACTGCGTGGTTTGCCGCCGGGCAGCACGAGCACGTACGCCGGGGCGGTGGGTGAGCCTCTGTCCATATCAATTATTCGGAGCTGACTTTGGATCGGATGGGCGGACCCCGGCACCCGCACGTGAGTGGGAAAGCGTGCCGGACCACGCTTTCCCACTCACATGGGGGGCTACTGGGGCATCAGGACGGAGTCGACCAGGTACACCGTGGCGTTGGCGGTCTGGACGCCGCCGCAGATGACGCCTGCGTCGTTGACCTTCAGGTCGTCACCCGAACCGGTGACGGTGACCGTGCCGCCCTCGACCGTGGTGTGCTCGCCGGCGATGTCACTCGGCGCGATCTGGCCGGGGACCACGTGGTACGTCAGGACCTTGGTGAGCAGGGCCGGGTCGGTCTTGAGGGTCTCGATCGTGGCCGGGTCGACTTTCGCGAACGCGGCATCCACCGGCGCGAAGACCGTGAACTGCCCGCTGTTCAGCGTGTCGACGAGGTTGACCTGCGGGTTGAGCTGACCGGACACCGCGGCGGTGAGGGTGGTGAGCATGGGGTTGTTGGACGCGGCCGTCGCAACCGGATCCTGCGCCATGCCGCTGACCGAACCGGCACCGTCCGGCACCGTCTTCGCGTACTCGGCGCAGCCCGGACCGACCAGGTTGGCGGCAGGATCGGCCATCGCGGACGAGCTCATCGAACCGGACGACATCGACTCGGACGTCATCGCCTCCGAAGCGGAGCCGCTGCTGGACGAGCCGCTGTCGTCCGACGAACACGCCGCGCCCAGGAGGACCAGGGACGTGCTCGCGGCGACTGCCAGGACTCGCGTGGTGATCTTCATCAGAAATTGCCTCTCTCCGGTGTGGGTGCGGGGGAGCACCATCGACAGGCATTCGGAGCAGTCTCCGAAGCGGATGGGTCGAAGGTTTTCCGCGGATCGACCCATCCGATCCCGAGGGGGCGCCGAATGCCCTGAAAGGGCACGAATGCGAAAGGGCAGAGATGACATTTTCTAAGGCACGTGGATTCGCCGCAGGACTGTTGACGGCCGCATCGGCCGCGGTGCTGGTAGCCACGCCGGCACAGGCGCAGCCCGGTGCGCTCGCACCCGTTCCGTCCCTCGACGTCCAGAGGTACCTGGGCACGTGGTATCAGTTGGCCGCTGTGCCGCAGCCGTTCAACCTCGACTGCGCGCGGGACACGAGGGCGACGTACGGACTGCTCGACCCGTCGAACGTCAGCGTCGCCAACGCGTGCACCACGTGGGCGGGTGGGGCGAACGGAATCGAGGGCAACGCGCGCGTCAACGATCCGGTCACCAATGCGCAGCTCCACGTGAGTTTCCCGGACGTGCCGTTCCAGAATGCGGCGGACGGCCCGACCAATTATGTGGTCACGTACATCGCCGACGACTATTCGTGGGCGCTGGTCGGTGACCCGGCGCGGGTGTCGGGTTTCGTGCTCTCCCGCACCCCGGCGGTCGACGACGCGGGGTGGAAACAGATCCGGCAGGTGGTGGAATCGCGTGGCTACAATTCGTGCCTGTTGCTGACGTCCCCGACCACCGGTGGCAGAGAGGGGATTCAGCCGCTCTGCACGGTCTGACGGGCTGCCGACCCGGTGATGTTCTCCATCATGCCTTTGAAGATGATTCCGTGGAACGGCAGGATCGAGTACCAGTACAGCCGCCCGGCCAGACCCTTCGGAAAGAAGATTGCGCGCTGATCGAGACGGGACCGGTCGGGATCCACACTGTGGACGGTCCATTCGAGCCACGCCCCGCCCGGTGCCCGCATCTCGGCGCGCAGCCGGAGCAGGGACCCCCGGTCGATGCGTTCGACCCGCCAGAAATCCAGGGGGTCACCGGTGTTGAGCTGCTTGGGGTTCCGGCGTCCACGCGTGAGCCCGACGCCGCCGACGACGCGGTCGAGCCAGCCGCGAACGGACCACGCGAGGGGGAACGAGTACCAGCCGTTCTCACCGCCAATGCTCTCGACGACGGTCCACAGCGTTGCGGCGTCGGCGTCGCAGTCCTTGGTGCGTTCGTCGGTGTAGACGACCTCGCCGGCCCAGTCGGGGTCGGACGGTAGCGGATCGGAGGGGGCGCCGACCGGGGACGCACTGGCCCACGTCGTCTCGACCTCGCCGTTGTCGATGCGCCGCAACGCCAGTCGGACGGCGTCCCGGTAGGTGGTCAGGCCCGCCTTCGGCGGCGGGATCACGTCGTCGATGTCGTGCTCGCCTGCGACGGCGTCGTTGTGGAGCGATTCGATCAGTGCCCGCCCGAGTGAGCGCGGGATCGGGGTGACCAGCCCGATCCACAGGCCTGCGAGTTTCGGGGTCAGCACCGGGAGGACGAGGATGCGACGCTGCCGCAGACCGGCGACCTCGGCGTACGTCTGCATCATCTCGCCGTAACGGAGGACGTCGGGACCACCGATGTCGAACGTCCGACTATGCGGCAACGGTGCGTCGGCCGCGGCGACGAGATAGTGCAGCACGTCGCGGACGGCGATCGGCTGGATCTTGTTGTTCACCCACCGCGGCGTCGTCATCACGGGGAGTCGATTGGTCAGGTGGCGGATCATCTCGAACGACGCCGAACCGGAGCCGATGACCACCCCGGCCTGCAGAACCATTGTGGGGACACCGGAGTCGACGAGGATCCGTCCCACTTGGGTGCGGGAGCGCAGGTGCGGCGAGAGATCCGCCGAATCGGGATGCAGTCCGCCGAGGTAGACGATCCGGCCGACACCGGCCTTGCGGGCCGCCTCGGCGACGTTCTCCGCGCTGATGCGTTCGGCCTTCTCGAACTCGTCCGACCCGCCCATCGAGTGCACGAGGTAGTAGACGACGTCCATGTCCGCGAAAGCGGCAGAAAGGGATTCGGGGTCACTCAGATCGCCGCGGGCGATGTCGACGTCGGACGCCCACGGAACGTCGGTCAGTTTCTCCGGTGAACGCACCAGCACCCGCACTCGGTGGCCGGCTTCCGCGAGCCGGGGAGCGAGGCGTCCGCCGATGTATCCGGTGGCGCCGGTGACCAGTACACGTAACTGCGTCATTCCCACACGCTACCCGTCGTTGTCACCGCCGCGCGGCCTGTCGCGACTATGGTCGGGTCATGGGCATCGTGCATTCGAGCGTGGTCGAGGCCTCGCGGGACGAGTTGTTCGCATGGCACACGAGGGCCGGGGCGTTCACCCGGCTCTCGCCGCCGTGGCAGCCGCTCAGTCTCGCGAAGGAATCCGAGTCTCTGGAATCGGGTCGTGCCGAATTGCGCATGCCCGGCGGCCTGACGTGGGTCGCGCAGCACGACGCAAAGGAATACGACCCTCCGCACCGGTTCGTCGACTATTCGGCCGCCCTGCCGCTGCGACTGCTGGTGCCGTGGCGGCACACGCACACGTTCGACGTCGTGTCCGAGGGCCGGACCCGGGTCACCGACCGGGTCGACACCATCGTGCCCGGTCAGTTCCTCCGGTCGACGTTCGTCTACCGGCACCGCCAACTCGCCGACGACCTGGCCCGGCACCACTGGGCGTCCACGCTCCTGCCCGGTCCCCTCACGATCGCGGTGACGGGGAGTTCGGGGCTCGTCGGCTCCGCCCTGACCGCGTTCCTGAGCACGGGCGGGCACCGCGTGATCCGTCTCGTGCGCCGCGCCCCCAGCACACGAGACGAGCGGCGCTGGAACCCGGATGCGCCGGCCGCGGATCTGCTCGACGGCGTCGACGCGGTGATCCACTTGGCAGGCGCGTCCATCGCGGGGCGGTTCACCGACGGTCATCGCCGGGCGATCAGGGACAGCCGGATCGAACCCACGCGGCGGCTCGCGGAGGTGGCGGCCGCGTCCGGGCAGGGGCCGAAGACGTTCGTCAGTGCGTCGGCGATCGGGTACTACGGGCCCGACCGCGGCGACGAGGTGCTGCACGAGCAGGATCCGCGGGGCGACGGCTTCCTCGCCGACGTCGTCGCGGACTGGGAGGACGCAGCGAAGCCGGCAGCGGACGCCGGACTGCGGGTGGTGCACGTCCGCACGGGGATCGTCCAGTCCCCGAGCGGCGGCGTGCTGCGCCTGCAGCGGCCGCTGTTCGAGGTCGGACTCGGAGGTCGCCTGGGCGCCGGAACGCAGTGGTTGTCGTGGATCGACATCGACGATCTGATCGACGTCTACCACCGTGCCGTCGTGGATTCGGGGTTGAGCGGCCCGGTGAACGCGGTGGCGCCGAATCCTGTTCGCAACGAGGAGTACACCGCCGTCCTGGCGTCGGTGCTGCATCGCCCGGCATTCCTTCCGGTGCCCGATTTCGGTCCGAAACTGCTGCTCGGGGAGCAGGGTGCGCGGGAACTCGCGCTGGCCGATCAGCGGGTCACCCCCGGCAAACTCCAGGGCCGCGGCCACCGGTTCCGGCGTCCCGACCTCGACACGGCGCTGCGCCACCAACTCGGCCGGTTCAAGTCCGAGGAGGGGTGACGCGTCCGGCGTCGTACGCCGCCACAACCCGCTTCGGGGCGGTGAGACGCCACGCCTCCTCGACGAGTTCGGCCAGTTCTTCGGAGTCGACGCGGTCGAGGACGACGTCGATCCAGCCCCACCGGCCGAAGAACGGTGCGACCAGGAACACGTCGGGATCCTCCTGCAGCAGCGCGGCCTGCGTCTCCTTCGTCGCCTTGAGGCAGACGGTGGGGGCGCCGTACCCGACGAGGCCGAACATCTTCTTGCGCACCCGGAATGTCGGTTGGTCGCCCCAGTTCGCGATCACCACCTCGTGCGCCTCCGGCAATGCCAGCATCATCGCGCGAACGTCGTGTTCGGTGGGCATCACGGCTCCTGGTCCGGCGGTCGGGGGTTCGCAGACCTTTATAGTCCCGATCACCGACAGCCCGGACCCGCGGCACGCTCAGACGAAGGCGAACTCGTCCCCGGCGTGGAACTTGGCGAGCGACTCGGAGACCGACCGCCGCGACGGCGGGTGGAACGCGAACGCGTGGACGGCGGCGGTGAGGTACCCGATGTCGGAGGACTTGATGAACGCGATCCCGCCGAGCGATTCGACGGCCGCCGAGGACGCGCGGACCAGTGCGTCGCGAATCGCGATGCGCGAGAAAAGGAGACGCACCGAGATGTCCTGTCCGCGTTCGCCCTCGTCCACCGCGCGGGCGATGTTCTCGACGGCGCCCATGGCGTTCTCGATGTCGGCGGCGGCGCGCACGTACCCCTCGTAGTCGTCCTTGCCTGCCGCCAGTAGTCGTTCGAGCAGCGCGCTCGCCGCACCCAGGTAGTTCGCGGTGACGAGCATCCCGAACCACAGGTATCCGGTCATCTCGTGTTGCCCGTCCGGGTCGTCGGCGCCGTTGAGCAGGACGAGGTCGGCCGGTATCTCGACGTTTTCGAGGTGTACCTCGTCGCTTTCGGCACCGGCGAGGATCCAGCTCTCCCAGAACGGCCGCACCGTGATCCCCGGTGTGGTGGCCGGGATCAGCGCGATCGCCCTCTCACCGGTGTCGACCTCGACGCTCGCGGTGAGCAGGTCCATCGACGCCGACAGGCTGCACGGCTTCTTGCTGCCGTTGACGATGTAGCTCGAGCCCTTCTTCCTGGCGGTCATGGTGGGTATGAACACGCTGCCACCGGTGACGCCCTCGGAGAAGCCGGAGGCGACGACGGCGCGTTGTTCGACGAGGCTCTTGATCAGCGCGCGGTCGTCGTCCGTGGCCTCCTGCGCGAACTCGTTGAGGGTGGCGAGCGACAGATGATGCATCGTGGTGGCGGCGCCGAGCGAGGGCGACCTGCTGCCGATGGCGCGCTGGACGCGCACGGACTCCAGCGCGGAGGCGCCCAGCCCACCGGACTCCTTCGGGATGGTCAGCGCGGTACCGCCTGCTTCCCGGAAACGCCCGATCGCCCCGCTGTCTCTGCCCTCCAGGGTGAGCAGTGGCGTCTCGTCCAGGTAGGCGGCGAGGTCGGGCAGGTAGGACTGCAGCGCTGCGTGTTCGCGGGCCATCAATGCGGTCATGACACTCCTCGAATGTATTCGCGGACATTTCGGATTTCCCGAAACATCGATGGAACAGGGATATCCATAGGGACATTCGGAGCGAGGTGCAGTTGCGGTTTGGTCGACGCCACCAAACCGCATCGGCCACCGCTCCGAATCAACGGAGTAATCCCGATCATGCACACGGCGAGGAGTTGGTATCGATGCCTGTGAACAGGTTGATCAAGAGGTTGGGTGGCGACGACCGGGTGGATCTACTCCGGGCAGTTCGCGAGTCCGACGTGAGTCCGTACTTCCGGGTGATGGAGTCCGCCACCGCGCCCGTCGTCCAGGTGGAAGGCGCCGACCGGATCATGCTCGGTTCCAACAACTATCTCGGTCTCGCCGATCATCCCGCCATCCGTCGGGGAGCGCAGGACGCCCTCGACACGTTCGGCGGCGCGATCACCGGAAGCCGGCTGCTGAACGGCACCATGGACCTGCACCTCGACCTCGAGTCGGAGATCGCCGAATGGCACGGCACCGAGGACGCGATGGTCTTCACCACCGGCTATCAAACGAATCTGGGCACCATCAGTGCCGTCGTCGGGAAGGGCGACGTCGTCGCCGTCGACGCCGCCGCCCACGCGTCGATCCGGGACGGCTGTGCTCTGTCCGGCGCGACGATCCGCAAGTTCCGTCACAACGACGTCGCCGACCTGGAGAGCATCCTCGCGGACACGGCAGACGGGGACGGCGCGGTGCTGGTGATCGTCGACGGGTTGTATTCGATGGAGGGCGATCTCGCGCCACTCGGCGCCGTCTCCGCACTCTGTGACCGGTACGGTGCGGCCCTGATGGTGGACGAGGCGCACAGTCTCGGCATCTTCGGTGAGAAGAGGACCGGCGCCGCCGAACTCCTCGGTATCGACGGCGACACCGACATCCGGATGGCGTCGCTGTCCAAGAGTCCCAGCTCCACAGGAGGATTCATCGCGGGGTCCCACGATCTCCTCGACTCGCTGCGGGTGAATGCCCGTGCTTTCCTGTTCACGACGTCCGGTGTTCCCGCCGCGGTGGGAGCGTCCCTCGCCGCGGTGCGACTGATCCGCAGCGAGGAGGGGGAACAACGCGCACGACGCGCACTGGACAACGCCGCCGTCCTGCGGTCCGGTCTGGCGGACAACGGACTCGACGTGGGTGCGCTGTCGCCGCTGCCCGGCGGCGGTGAGACGGTGACGCCCATCGTGTCCGTCCACGTCGGCGACGACCTCGAGGCGATGAACCTCTGGCGGACCCTGTTCGACAAGGGTGTGTTCACCAGTGCCGCACTCTATCCCGCCGTTCCGCGGTCGGGTGCGATGCTCCGGCTGTGCGTCATGGCCACCCACACCGACGCCCAGTTGCGGCGAGCGGTGGACGTGATCTCCGAGACCGTCACGGAAGCCGCGGCCTGATGAAGGTGGCGGTCACCGGGGCGACGAGCGATTTCGGCGCCGCGATCCTGCCCGTGCTGCTGGACGATCCGGAGATCGACACGGTGATCGGGCTCGGCAGGCGGGAGCTGACGATCGAACATCCGAAACTCGAGTTCGTCCGGATGGATATCCGCGACCCGGGTATCGAGGACGTGTTCCGCGGCTGCGAGGCCGTCGTGCACCTGGCGTTCGTGGTGGAGGAGATCCGGGACAAGGCGGTCACCCACGACATCAACCTGAGGGGTTCGCGCAACGTCGTCGACTCCGCCTACCGGGCCGGAGTGCTCCGCGTCGTGATCGCGTCGAGCATCAACGCGTACGGACCGGAACTGCGCCCGAAGCCGGTGACCGAAGACGTCTATCCCGCAGGGGATCCCGACCGGTACTACTTCCACGACAAGGCGGAGGTCGAGCACTACGCCGAGTGGTGGCTGCGCCGCCATCCGGGGGAGATGGCGATCTCGATGCTGCGCCCCACCTACATCATCGGACCCGACTTCTCCAACGACGGCATCGACCAGCTCACCGGTCCGGTCGGCGCGTTCCCACACGCCGACGAAGCGGCATATCAGTTTCTGCACCAGCGGGACATGGCCGACGCGTTCCATCGCGCGGTGAAGCAGGACCTGGTGGGACCGTTCAACCTCGGCCCGAAGGACTGGGTGGGGGTCCGCGAACTCGCGGCAATGCAGGGACAGTGGATGTTCGACGTGCCCGAGCGACCGGCGGTCGTGGCCGCAAATGTCCTGTTCCGGCTCGGCCTCACCGCGTTCTCCGGTCAGTGGGTGACCGCGGGCGAGACCGTCGTCGATTCGACGCGGCTCACCGAGGCGACGGGCTGGACGCCCTCGCTGACGGCCCGGGAGGCGGCGGCCGTCATGATCCTGCTGCAGGGGAAACCGTTGGTGCGCAGAGAGGACGCCCTGGAACGCCGCGTCGCCTGCGAGGCCGCGCTCGAGCCGGCCTCCGAATTCGTCGGCGTCGACGGCCGCGGGCTCGAACACGTCCAGATTCCCGCGGCGACCGGAGCCGTGCACGCCGAGGTCCACTCCGCACGGTCGGGCGGTGCCACTGTGGAGTCGGGCGGCGCAGCCACCGTCGTACTGCCCGCGCCGCCCGGACTCCACGCGCGGTACCTCACGCCGCTCGCCGTGGAGTTGGCGGAGAACGGCGTGAACGTCGTCGTCGCGGACCTCCCCGGGCACGGGTTGAGCACCGGCAAACGCGGTCTTGCGACTGCGGCCGGGGTGCACGACGCCCTGGCGGTCGCGCTCGGGTACGCGCGGATCCGGTTCGGCGGCACTGCGCACGTGGTCCGGGTGGGCGACGAGCCCCCCTCGGTGTCGAGGCCGGGACGGTGGCGGTCGTGGGTCGCCCGGTCGCGGACCCGGGCGGTCGTCAACCCGGCCGACGGACTGCTCCCGCGCAAACTGGATTACCAGGGTGGGCTCGAGCACCTCCCGCACGCATACTCCGCCCGCGACGTCACCTCGGTCGTCCACTCCGATCGGGTCGACTCGTAGAGTGACCCCTGAATACGCGGACGCCGTGAACAGGAGTGAACCCATGACCAGTGAAGAAACCGGCAAGCGGAGCCCGGCCGTCGAGGCGGGTCTGACGGTGCGGCGTGAGGTGATGGGTCCCGACTTCGTCGAGCGGGCGCTCACCCGGACCGCGGGGACCGACAGCGAGCAGTTGCAGGAATTCGTCACCGAGCACGTCTGGGACGCCGTGTGGAATCGGCCCGGGCTGGACCGTCGGAGCCGCAGCCTCCTCAACCTCGGCATGCTCATCGCGCTGCGGGCGCACGGTGAGCTGAAGGGGCACGTCCGGGGTGCACTGCGTAACGGTCTGACCCGCACCGAGATCGTCGAGGCGGTGATCCACGCGAGCGCCTACTGCGGAGCCCCCGCCGGCCTGTCGGCGATGGCCGTGGTGCAGGAGGCGCTCGACGCGGAACTGGGACCGCTCGAATCCCAGGACTGACGACCCGGCTCAGCCCGTCACGCCGGTGATCTCGTTCGGGGTCTCCGGCAGGTCGGCCTGCCCGGACACGGCCCACGTGTCGAGGTCGATCGTGTGGATCTTCTTGTTCGCGGGATCGGTCACGTAGGCCGTGTGGTCCTGCACGTACAGCGCGGGACGCGGCGACTGCCACCGGTCCGGCTCGGTCCACGGATCGAGGACGTCGACGGTGCGGCTCACGGTCTTGGTGTTCGGGTCGATCACGTGCAGGGCGCCGTCGGTGCCGAGGACGAGGGCCTCACCGTGTGGGGCGCGTCCGAGCGACCGGAACGTGTAGCTGGTGCCCAGGTCGACGAGGGTGAGCTGTCCCGTGGCGGTGTCGGTGAGGGAGACCCGTTCGGGGCGTTCGAGTTCGGCGTCGGGGTCGGTCTTGTAGTCGCCCAGCAGGATCGGGGAGTTCTCGTCGCCGGCCTGGTTGCCGATGCGACCGTAGGGGTCGGGGCTCGTCACCTTGGTGATGACGCCGTCCCGGTAGATCAGCAGGCCGTTCTGGCATCCCACGACCACCGTCTCGTCGGCGGCGACGGCCTCCCCGTGCACGCCGGGGCAGTCCTCGTTGCGCGCGATCTCCTTGCGGTCGCGGTCGAGGACGACGATGCCGGTGCGCTCGTCCTCGTTGCCCACGGTGGTGAGCAGGCTGCCGTCCGAGAGTTCCACGGCCACACCGTGATGCGCTTCCGGGGTCGTGAACTCGGTGGTGTCCGGGGCGCCCTGGGAGAGTGCGGCCGGGTCGAACACGCGCACCAGTCCGGTGCCGTCGTCGAACAGCACGGTCTTGCCGTCGTGCCGGACCACGTGCCCGGGCGTCTTCGCCTCGAACGCGACATCGGTGAGTGCGGGTGCGGCGGCGTAGTGGCTGCCGCCGTCGGTCCAGGTTCCGGTGTCGAGGGCGGTGAAACTGTTGCCGGTGCTGATCAGCACGTGCCGGTCGTCGCCGGCGGGGTTGAGCCGGGTGAAGCCGTCCACCTCGGCCGAACCGACCACGTCGAGGCTCTGCGCGTCGAGGACGAGCACCCCGCCGTCGTAGCTCAGTGCCAGTCGCGGCGTGGCCGAATCGGTGGTGGACGCTTCGGCCGTGCCGGAGTCGGTGGAGCAGGACGTGAGAAGTGCCGCCGAGAGTGCCACGGCGGCAACGGTGGTGGGTCGGGGTCTACGCATAGGGGTCACCCATGAGAAGTAACCCGTTTTGCAAACGGTTGTCAAAGTCGTAAGTGTGCATGTGGCGATGCATCGACTACGACAACCCCTGCGCGATCGCCAGGGAATTGGAATCCATCATCTCGATGTACGTGCCGGCCCCCGAGCCGGGTTCACCCAGTGATTCCGTGAACAGCGAGACGACGTCCACCGGAAGGCGTGCTTCCGACGCCAGCACCTGTGCGAGTCGATCGGGCTGGGAGGAGTCGACGAAGATCGCGGGCACCCTCGCCGCCGTGACGGTCGCGGCCAGGTCCGACAGGTCCGACGCGCTGGGCGACGCCAGGGTGGTCCCGCTGGGAATCACCGCCCCGATCGTGTCGAAGCCGAAACGCTGTGCCAGATAGCCGAACACGTGATGGTTGGTCACCAGTTTGCGTCGATCGGGCGGGACGGTAGCGAACCTGTCGGTCATGCGGGCGGTGAGTTCCGCGAGTTCCCGGGCGTAGCCGTCCGCGTTCGTGCGGACGGCATTCGCGTCGATGTCCGGCACGTGTTCGATCACCGCGTCGCGGATCAGGGCGACCGCGTCCCGCATGCGGTCCGGATCGGTCCAGACGTGCGGATCCATGGTGCCCGAGGACTTTCCGGAGCGATACTCGATCGGCCGCACCGCCTCACCGATCTGCAGGATCGGAACTCCCTCCGCGCGCGCCGTGTCGACGGTCTTGCCGATTCCCTCCTCGAGGCCGAGCCCGTTCGACACGAGGAGGTCGGCGCCTTCCACCCGCGCGGCATCCGAGGCGGAGATCTCGAACGAATGGGGATCGGCGCCTCTCGGCATCAGCACCGTCACGTCGGCCCGGTCGCCGACGACGTTCTGCACCACGTCACCCAGAATGTTCGTGGTCACCACGACGACGGGCCCGTCGGACGAGCCCGGCGTGCACGCGGTCACCGGCAGCGCCGCGAGTGCGGTCAGGAGGGCCAGCGGCAGCAGGCGCCGCATCCTCGTCACAGCCCGACCACGCCGAGGGTGGACGTCGAGACGCCGACGTCGAGGGTGCGCGCGACCCGGGCATTGTCCCGGAAGTCGATCTCGGCCACAGTCTTCGACGCGGGATCCGACACGTATGCGCGGGTGCCACCGACGACCATCACCGGTGGGGTCGCGGCCGCCTCGCTCGGGTCGTAGGGGTGTGCCAGGACGCGGGACGACGCGGTCTCCGCGCCGGACTGCGCGTCGTACACGCGGAAGGTGCCGTCGGCGAGGACGGCGAACACCGAGCGTCCGTCGCCCGCGAGCGCGACGTCCAGCGCCCGGTCCGGGGTCCGGACGTGCGCCCACGCGCGGGTGCGCGCATCGAAGACCAGCAGTCCGTCGTTGGTGGCGGCGGGCCCCGCGGTGGCGACGTGAAGCGGCAGTTCGGGGTGTCCGCGGAGCGCGGTGGGACGGGTGGCGGCGCCGATGCCCGCCGGGTACGCAACCTTCTCCGACGTCCAGTTGCCGTCGCCGGCGGTCGCGAGGAACAGTCCGTCCTCGCACGCGCCCAGCACATGCGTGTCGGATACGGCCGCGCCGTTCAGGTTCGGGCAGGCGGTGTCGAAGCGCTGCGGGACCGCACCGTCCGCGGTGTGGAGTTCGAGCGTGCCGGTCGCGGCCGAGTGCGAGACCACGAATCCGTCGTCGATCGGCAGGGCGACGCCGTGGTGCGGGGCGTCGGCCTGCACGACCGTGTCGACGTCGATGCTGTCCTTGCGGAGCGCGGCGAAGTCGATCACGCGGGCGGCACCCTCGCCGTCGAAGAACGTCGCGACCTTGTCGTCGCCCTCGATCACGCGCCCGGGGCCGTCGCCCTCGAGAACACCGAGTTCGACCGGGTCCTTGGTGTACGAGTGGGTGTGGTCACCGTGGTCGATGGTCCAGGTGCCGGCGTCCACGACGTGCACGGCGCCGCCGGTGCCGTCGACGGCGAACGCGTAGCGGTCCTTCACCGTCGTCACCTGTGCCGGGTTGTCGAACTCGAACGAACGGAGGGTCTCGCCGGTCGTGAGGTCGAGGACGTTCACGCGGCCGGAGTCGGCGTCCGACACGACGAGCCGGGGTTCGGGCCCCTCCACCTCGGTGGATCCGGCCTCGGCGGCGAGGTCGCTACCCGGCTGGCTCCGGCCGCCGGGGGAGGCCGCCTCCTCCGGTGGGGACGCGCAGGCGCCGACGGTCAGCGCGGCGACTGCGGCAATCGCTGCGCGGGCGAGGGTCGTGTTCGGCATTCGGGGCTCCATCTATCGAACGGCTATCGGGTTGGGTGACAAGGCAGGTCGGAGTCGTCGCGATGCCGACCGGATGACGCCGGCGACGAAGAATTGGAGGACTGCGAGCCCGGCGATCGTCGCGCCCGCGGCGGTGTCGGCGTTCCACGACACGATCAGTCCCGTGAGTGTCGCGGACCAGCCGAGTAGTACGGCAATGGCCATCGTGGCGCCGATCGACCTGCCGAACAGCGCCGCGGTGGCCGACGGCGCGACGAGCAGTCCGAACACGAGCAGGGTGCCGACGATGCGGAACGACGCCACCACCGCGAGGACCACCAGCGCGAGCAGGGCGAGGTGCGCCCACCGCGGCCGCAGCCCCAGGGTGTGGGCCTTGCGTTCGTCGAAGACGAGGGCGACGAACGGGCGGTACGCGATCACCGAGACGATCCCCGCGACCGCGGCCGCCGCGGCGAGCCAGGCCAGGTCGCCGACTGTCGCGGACAGGACGTCACCGAAGAGGAAGGCGGTGAGATCGACTGCGAACGATCGTGCGCGCGAGACGATCACGACGCCCAGCGCGAGCATGCCGACGAACAGCAGGCCGATCCCGGTGTCCTCGGACAGCCGCGAGTTCTTGGACACCCACGCGACGCCGAGGATCATGACGACCGCGCTTGCGGCCGCGCCGACGAGGAGATTGGCGCCCGCGAGATAGGCGACGGCCACGCCGGGCAGCATGCCGTGCGAGATGGCCTCGCTCATGAAGGCCATGCCCCGCAACACGACCCACGTGCCGACGAGTCCGCAGAGGACGGACACCAGCATGCCCGCGAACAGGGCGCGCTGGACGAAGGACACCGTCAGGGGGTCGAGTAGCCATTCCACTCTGCTAATCTAACGATAATGATTGTCGTAAGCGAAATCGCGGTCCGATACGGTGCGACCCCGGCGTTGAACGGTGTGAGTGTGTGTCTCACGCCGGGCACCGTCACGGCCGTGGTGGGGCACAACGGTTCGGGGAAGTCGACGCTCCTGCAGTGCCTCGCCGGCATCGCGCGTGTCACGTCGGGGCGGATCGACGGCAGGGACGGGCTGCGGACGGCGTATGTGCCGCAACGACATGCGGTGAGCGAACAGCTACCGCTGACCGTGCGTGGGGTGGTGGCGATGGGCGCCTGGCAACGGCGCGGATTGTGGCGGCGGCTCACCCCCGGCGACCGCGACACCGTCGACGCGGCACTGTCCAGGCTGGGTCTCGCGGATCTCGGCGCGCGGCCGATCGGCGCGCTCTCGGGCGGGCAGCGTCAACGCGCCCTGCTCGCGCAGGCACTCGTGCAACGCGGCGACCTGCTGCTCCTCGACGAGCCGACCACCGGACTCGACGCGCACGCCCGCGCGGTGATCGGCGACGTCGTCGGCGAAGAGGCCGCGCGGGGTGCGATCGTCGTGACGGCCACGCACGACTCCGGCGACGCGGAACGCGCCGATCAGGTGCTGACCCTGTCGGCGGGGATGCCGCTCACCCCACTTCGACGATGACGAGTTTGTTGCCGTCCGGATCGCGGAAGTAGAACATGGGCGGCACGTAGTCGCCCATCCGCAGGACCTCCGCATCCACGTCGACGCCGCTCGCCGACAGGGTGGCATGGTCGGCGTCGGCGTCCGACGTGGTGAGCCGGATGCCCGTCTCGACGCCCGCCGGGACACCGTCGCGGGTCGGCACGAGCGCGATCGACGTCGCCGAACCCGGCGGCGCGACCTCCACCCAGCGCTGGCCGGGGCTGAACTCCGCATCCATGCGACGCTCGAAACCGAGTGTGCCCACATAGAATTCGAGCGACCGATCCTGATCGGTCACGGGAACCGCGACCGTGTGCACCCCGTTGATGTGGGTCTTGCCGTCTTCGGTCATGCCGTCCACCTCCCCGTCGGCAGGCGTCACGCCTGCTCGGCTGCCTTCTCGAGTTCGGCGACGTCGAGTTTGCGCATCTTCAGCATCGCCTGCATGGCACGCTGCGCCTTCGCGTCGTCGGGGTCGCGCATGAGTTCGTACAGCCGCTCCGGGACCACCTGCCAGGACACCCCGAAACGGTCCTTGACCCAACCGCATTGGCTTTCCTCGCCGCCGTCGGTGAAGGCGTCCCAGTACCTGTCCACCTCTTCCTGGTCGGCACACAGGATCTCGAAGGAGATGGCCTCGTCGAACGTGAACTGCGGACCGCCGTTGAGCGCGATGAACGGTTGTCCGTTGATCTCGAAGGACACCGTCAGCACCTGACCCTCCGGGCCGGGGGTGTTCGGACCGTAGTGCGTGACCTCCGTGATCCGCGAGTTCGGGAACAGGGAGGTATAGAACTTCGCGGCCTCTTCGCCTCGAGTGTCGAACCAGAGACAGGGGGTGATGGGTTTCATGGCGCATTCCTCTCGCGGGTCCTCGTCGGTTCATCCTCGCCGATATAGACCGCGCCTGCGCCCGAAACTCATCGGACCGCTGTCAGGAGTTCAGTGCACCGTCCGGGTGGACGAGATGGCGATCGCTCCGAGCAGTCCGACCAGGGCGAAGGCGTAGAACCCCCACGGGACCGCGTAGCCGGCGCCGAGCAGGACGCCGCCGAGGATGGGGCCGCAGATCGCGCCCACGCGGCCGACACCCGCCGACCAGCCGAGGGCGGTCGCGCGGATCTGCGGCGGGTGGTTGGCGCTCGTGAAGGCGTAGACGAGAACCTGTGCGCTGAACACGAAGCAACCCGCGAGGAACACCAGGGCGTAGATCCCGAACGACACCTTGACGCTGAGCAGGGCGAGGAACACCGCGGCGCCCGCGAACCAGATGATGGCCGCGGTGCGCGGGCCGATCTTGTTGGCGACGCCGCCCGCGATCAGCAGTCCGACCACCGCGCCGGCGTTGAGGATCAGCAGGAACGTCAGCGACGCGCCGAGGTCGTATCCCGCCTCGCGCATGATCGTCGGCAGCCACGTGTTGAGGCCGTAGACGAGCAGAAGTCCCATGAACGAGGTGACCCAGATGGCGATGCTGTTGCGCAGGAACGGCCGTGAGAACAGGGCGCGCACCGGGTTGGCGGACGCGGCGACTGGTGCGTCGGCGGCGGGGGCCGCTTCCAGTTCCAGGCCGTACTGCTTCGCGATGGCCTCGGCCTCGGCACGCTTGCCGTGCGACAGCAGGTACGAGGGCGACTCGGGGAGGTGGCGCAGCATCAGCGGAATCAGGACCACCGCGGGCAGGGCGCCGACGACGAACATCGAACGCCAGCCGAATGGTTCGATCAGCACGATCGCCAGCGCCGCCGTCGCGACGGCACCCACGTGGTATCCGGTCATCAGCAGCGTCGACGCGGATCCGCCGCCCTGCTTCTTCGAGAATTCGTTGACGAGGGCGAGCGCGGTCGGCAGTGCGCCGCCGAGGCCGACACCGGCGAGGAAGCGGAACAGTCCGAACAGGAACGGGTTGGGCGCGACCGCGCAGAGGAGAGTGAGGATCGAGAACGCCGCCACCGCGTACAGCAGGGCGCGCCGGCGTCCGATGACGTCGGTGAGCGTGCCGATGACGAGTGCGCCGATTGTCATGCCGACCAGGCCGAACGTCGAGATGAACGTGATCGCGCCCGTCGACAGATTCCAGTCGCTGTATTCGCGGAGCGAGGGGATGACGGCACCGAGGACGACCAGGTCGAAACCGTCGAGCAGCACGGCCACCCAGCAGAGGGGCGCGACCCAGAGGGCGGTGGAGGCGCGGGCGGCGCTTCGTTGGGAAGTGGTCATGATGTCCTCGACTCGAGCGGTGTGCGCAAGGTGTTCGCGATACGAACCCCGGTTCTATAGGCGCACTCATTGTGTGGCGCGCCATAGTTGCCTGTCAAACATGGCCACTCCACATGTGGGCGGTCCGCCGACCCTGGGCGTGCGCCCAATGCCGCCACGGGTTGGTCAAGGCTTGGTAAACCCGTGTGGATAATCGACCGGGTACCGAGTCGATGAGCCAGGACGGACTGTGAGAACCAACCACCAGGTGGCTACCAGCCGTCCGCGCGGCGCCGCGTCACCGTCGCCGGCGGGCGCCTACCGGTACGACCTCGACGGACTGCGCGGCATCGCGATCGCCCTGGTCGTCGTCTATCACGTGTGGTTCGGGCGGGTGTCCGGCGGCGTCGACATCTTCCTGGTGCTCTCCGGGTTCTTCTTCACCGGCATGCTCGTGCGCCGCGTGGGTGCGAATTCCGGTCCGTCGATCTCGGCCGTCCTGCGGCGCACCGCCCGGCGACTGCTGCCCGCACTGGTGGTGGTGACGGCCGCGACGGCTGTCGTCACCGTCGTGCAGCGGCCCTTCACGCAGTGGTCCGGGATCGCCGATCAACTCCTCGCGTCGCTGCTGTACGTGCAGAACTGGCAACTGGCCCGGACGGCCTCCGACTACGCCGCCGCCGACGCCTCGGTCAGTCCGCTGCAGCATCTGTGGTCGATGTCCGTGCAGGGGCAGTTCTACGTGCTCGCGCTCGTGGTGGTCGCGGGGGTGGCCTGGACGTGCCGGCGCCGGATCGGTCTCGTGCGCCCCCTGCTCGGCGGCGTCCTCGGTGCGGGGTTCCTGGTGTCGTTCGGCTACGCCGCGGCGCTGTCGCAGGACCGCCAGTCGTGGGCGTACTTCGACACGTTTGCACGACTGTGGGAGTTGCTCGCGGGCGCACTGCTCGCGCTCGTCGTGCACCGGGTCGACCTGCCCCGCGGGTGGCGGGTGACTCTCGCGGTGTCGGGGTTCGCTGTCGTGCTCGGGTGCGGATTCCTCGTCGACGGCGCCGCGCTGTTCCCCGGACCGGCCGCCCTGATCCCGGTGGGCGCGGCGGTCGCGCTGATCCTCGCCGGAACCGGCCCGTCCGACCAGCCGGGGGTCGTGACGATGCTGGCGTCCCGGCCGTTCGTCGAACTCGGTGGCCTGGCCTATTCGCTGTACCTGTGGCACTGGCCGATCCTCATCTTCTACCTCACCTGGCGGGAGCGACCCGCGGTCGGAGCGCTCGGCGGGCTCGCGGTCATCCTCGTGTCGCTGGTGCTGGCGTGGCTCACCCAGCGGCTGATCGAAGCGCGCTTCCAGACGGGGTCGGCCCGTCCGGGTCGGGCGCTCACCGCGCTGGTCGCGCTGCTCGGCGTCGCAGTGGTCGGCTCGGCGTCCGGGTGGCACGCGTACCTCGTCCGCAATCCCGAGACGACCGCCCGGGTCGGCGAGCTGGACCCGTGGCTGTATCCCGGCGCGGCGTCGCTGACGGACGGTCTGTTCGCGCCGCGCGCCGACATGCGGCCCACCCTGCTCGAGGCGCCAGGTGACCTGCCGCAGCCGACCCTCGACGGCTGTATCTCCGATCTGAGCACCCGCGACGTCGTGACCTGCGTGTACGGCGACGTCACCGCCGATCGGACGATCGCCGTGGTGGGTAGTTCCCACGCCGAACACTGGGTGCCCGCGCTCGACCGCATCGGGCAACAGCGCGGCGTCCGCGTCGAGACGTACCTGAAGATGGGGTGTCCGCTGACCGTCGCGGACGTCCCGTTGCTCGCCGGTGAGCCGTATCCCGACTGCGGCGACTGGTCCCGCGACGTCCTCGACCGGCTGCGTGATCACCGGCCGGACTGGGTGTTCTCGACGTCCTCGAGGCCCAACGACGAGGGGGCCGGCGACGTCACCCCCGACGACTACGTGGGGCTGTGGGAGCGGCTCGCCGATTTCGGGCTCCCGTTCCTGGGCATCCGCGACACCCCGTGGCTGCACCACGACGGTGTCCCGTATTCGGCGGTCGACTGCCTGGCCGACGGCGGCGACGCCGACAGTTGCGGACTGCCCCGCGACGACGTGCTGGCCCCGGACAATCCGACGGTCGAGGCGGCCCGCGACCTGCCGTCGGTGCATCCGCTCGACCTCACCGACGCCGTCTGTGACGTGGCGATCTGCCGTGCGGTGCAGGGAAACATCCTCGTCTACCACGATTCGCACCACCTGTCGGCGACGTACGTCCGGAGCCTCGCCCCCGAACTCGACCGGCAGGTCGGCATGGCCACCCGCTGGTGGTGACCGGGATACTGACGGCATGTCCGAAGACGACCGCAGCATGCTGGGACGGGCCTTCCTGGTGCTGGGGTCGTTCACGTCGGAACGTCCGCGGCTGTCGCAGTCGGAGCTGAGCCGTCGCACCAGGCTGCCGCTGCCCACCGTGCACCGGCTGTGCCGTCAGCTGGTCGCGAACGGTGCGCTCGAACGCGTCGACGACGGGCACTACGAGATCGGGGTGCGGCTGTGGGAGCTGGGTGCGCTCGCGCCCCGCGCCCACGGACTGCGGCAGGTGGCGTTGCCGTACCTCGAGGACCTGTACGAGGCGACCCGGGAGAACGTGCAACTCGTGGTCCGGGAGGATCTCGAGGCGCTGTACATCGAACGGCTCTCGGCGCGCGGGGCCGTGACCGTCGTCGGCAGGGCAGGCGGCCGGCTGCCGCTGCACGCGTCGAGCGGCGGACTCGTGTTGTTGGCGTTCGGCGGCAAGGACCTGCTCGACGAGGTCCTCGCGGCAGGCCTCGAACGCTTCACCCCGTCGACCATCACCACCGAACATCGGCTGCGCAGCACCCTCGACGACATCCGCCGGACCGGGTGGGTCACGTGCCGCGAACACCTCAACATCGGGACACTGGCCGTGGCCGCGCCGGTGTCGCGATCGACGGGTGAGGTGGTGGCCGCGGTGTCCGTCGTGGTTCCGGCGGAGAAGGATCCCGCGCCGCTGATCCCGGCCGTGCGGGCGGCGGCGCGGGGCATTTCCCGTGGCGTCGCGTAGCTCGTCTTTCACTCAGTGAAAGTGGGGGTGTTGCGGGCCGTTTCTTCGAACGACAGTGACTGGTGTCACGAACTACGCGAGGAGTCTGCTCATGAACACACAGGTCGGGATCGTCGGCGGGGGCCCCGCAGGGCTGATGCTCTCCCATCTCCTGCACCTGAAGGGCATCGATTCCGTCGTGCTCGAAAGCCGCACCCGCGAGGATGTGGAGGGCACCATCCGGGCCGGTGTGCTCGAGCAGAACACCGTCGACCTCATGGTCGACACCGGACTCGGCGACCGCGTCAAGCGTGAAGGACTCACCCACCACGGCATCGAACTGCGCTTCGGCGGCCGCGGCCACCGCATCGACTTCGACGAACTGACGGGCGGCCGCGCCGTCACCGTCTACCCGCAGCACGAGGTCCTCAAAGACCTCATCGCCCGCCGTCTCGAGGACGACGGCGACATCCGCTTCGGCGTCTCCGACGTGCAGGTGCACGGTCACACCACCGACACCCCGAAGATCACCTACGTCGACGCCGACGGCAACGAGCAGACCCTGACGTGCGCACTCGTCGCCGGCTGCGACGGCTCGCGAACCACGACCCGCGGCCTCATCCCCGAGACCACCGTCCGCACCGACCACTTCCGGCAGTACCCGTTCGCCTGGTTCGGCATCCTCGCCGAAGCCCCGCCGTCGTCCGAAGAACTGATCTACGCCAACCACCCGCGCGGCTTCGCGCTCATCAGCACCCGCACCCCCGACGTCCAACGGCACTACCTGCAGGTCGACCCCGACGACTCCGTCGACAACTGGTCCGACGACCGCATCTGGTCCGAACTGCACGCCCGCGTCGACGGCGAAGGCGCAGAAATCAAGGACGGCAAGATCTTCCAGAAGTCGATCCTCCAGTTCCGCAGCTTCGTGTGCGAACCCATGCAGCACGGCAACCTCTTCCTCGCAGGCGACGCCGCCCACACCGTGCCCCCCACCGGCGCGAAGGGCATGAACCTCGCCATCGCCGACGTCTACTTCCTGTCCGAGGCGATGTCCGAGTACTTCGCCACCCGCAGCCGCGCCGGGCTCGAGGGCTACACCGACAGCGTCCTCCCGCGCGTGTGGCGGACCCAGCACTTCTCCTGGTGGATGTCCTCGATGCTGCACCGCCTCCCCGACGACACCGGCTTCGGCCACAAGCGGCAGGTCGCCGAACTCGACATGGTCACCCGCTCCGCCGCCGGTCGCACCCTCATCGCGGAAAATTATGTAGGCACTCCTTTGCGCTGACTTTGCGCTGCCGCGCCCGTGAGTACTTGTTAACCGCCCGACGGTAGTTGTCAACCTGTCTGAGACAGGTTCTGGTTGATGTTGATGCCTGTCGGTTGTGGCGGGTGTGGTGCCAGGGGTCGGCCGCGGAACCGTTCGGGGTGTTCGGCCCAGATCTGGTCCAGCCGGTGCTGTCGGCGGCGGTGTTCCTCGG
Organism: Rhodococcus sp. USK10; assembly: GCF_019378875.1. NCBI lineage: Bacteria > Bacillati > Actinomycetota > Actinomycetes > Mycobacteriales > Nocardiaceae > Rhodococcus > Rhodococcus sp. USK10. Next base: position 2,766,121 of record NZ_CP076048.1, on the reverse strand, counting down.
TGTCGAGGCCGAGGAACACCGATGCGGGGGTGTGCCGGCCCAGGGCACTGTGCCGGTGTTCGAGCGCGTAGCGGGTCATGAACGTCTCGGTCCATCGCCGCGCGTGGTCGATGTCGTCGAACCGAAGCGGGCACGACAAGTCGTACTTGATGGTCTTGAACAGCGACTCGGAGAACGGGTTGTCATCGCTGACCCTCGGTCGTGAGTAGGTCCGGCACGCGCCCGCCTCGTCGAGGGCGGCGATCAGGGCATGTGAGCGCATCGACGGACCATTGTCGGCATGCACCACCTCGGCACCCCGAACGCCTCGAACGCCTCGGCGAACATCTGCACCGCCAACTCGGGAACCTCGGCGTACTCGATCCGCCAGGCCACCGGGAACCGCGAGAACACGTCCATCACCAGGTACAGCAGATACCTGTCCTGCTTGCGGGGACCGTGCAACATCGTGATGTCCCACGACCACAACTGCCCGGCCCGACCGGCCCGGGCGACCGGTGCCCGGCGGGCCGCGGCCGTGGCCCGCCGGGTGCGGCGACGGTCCCCGGTCAAGTTCTGCGCACGCGCCACCCGGTAGAACGTCGACTCCGAACACGCGACGAACCCGGCGTCGAAAGAACGCCAATACACCTGCACCACAGACAGATCCGTGTTCTCCTCGGCCAGGATCAACTCGACGATCCGGGCGCGCTCGTCGTCGGACAACGCGGCGGGCTGCCGCCGCTGAACGTGCGGGACCGGCTCGGTGACCGGAACGTAGTGCCGGTAACCGCGGGTGCGCCGGTAGTAACTCGACCGCGGCACACCGAGCAGGGCGCACGCCGCGGTGACCGGCATCGCCGCGTCCCGGACCAACACCCCGACGGTGTCGATCAGGACAGCTTCTCTCGCTCGAGCCACTGCGCGTACTCGTTCGCGCTCATCAACGCCGGTGGGATCGCAGATGGGTCCTCGTTCGAGCGCTTGGTGATCCCCTGCAAGAGCTCGAACGCTTTTCCCAGGATCTCCTGGGCGGTCTCCGCCTGTTCCACCTGGGCCTTGAGCCGTGTGTTCTCCCGGCGCAGCCGCGCCAGCTCGGCCCGATCCCGACTGTCCATCCAATTCCTCGACTTCTCTGCCGCGGCGACCATCGCCTGCGTGTATTGTCCGCTCTCCCGCGCGCGAAGCCACGCAGTGACGTGGTTCTTGCTCAGGTTCAACTCACGCAGCAGGCGCGTCTTGGCGCCGTGCTCGGTGCACTCGTCCCACCGGCGCAGCACCTCGATCCGGAACGCGATCGGAAACGAACGCCTACCCGTCGGACCACGCCCGATCGGAAAGCTGTCGATGTCGGTCACAGGGAACTCCGCTCCCCACGCTGACTGCCAGGTGTCTCACGACCATGCTGACAGCCAGCGCCCGACGTTAACAAGTACTCACGGGTGGCGGAGCCGCAAGAAGGGGGCGAAGAGCCGGGCCGTGTTCGCCGATGCCGTCGCGGTGTCTTCCGGCGGGTTGGCGATGAAACTCAACGCAAGCCGGACGATGGCGTGCGCGAGGATGTTCGCATCTTCGGCGGAGGCGTTCACCCACGACCGCTGCAACGTCTCGGCGAGCCGCTCGGCCGCGGGCCGGATGATGATGTCGCTGTCCGTGGTGATCAGGCGCAGCAGATCCTCGGGCGCCTGCCCCTGGTGCAGCGACCTCACCAGGGGATCGGCGCCGCTGAGCGCGAAGAACGTCGCATAGCCTTGCCGCAGAGCGGTTGTCACGTCGTCGGGGTTGTCGTACAACGCGGACTCGATGACGGTGACGAGGCTGTCGGTCAGCCGAAGGGCGTACCCCTCCGCCAGGCCGCGCCGCGAGCGGAACTCCTTGTAGATCGTCTGCCTGCTCATGCCGGCGGCGACGGCGACGTCGGTCATGGTGATCGTCGGCCACGGACGTTCGAGGAGCAGTTCCCGCAGCGCATCGAGGGTCGTCTCCCGCATCAGCGACGTCGCGGCGAGCCGGTACCGGCGCTGACGTTCGGCGCGGTCGTGTGCGGACATGAGGTCGATGCTAGCGGGCGGGGGTTGCCAGGCCTTCCCTCTCGCCGGCGAGCACGTCCGCGAGGGCGACCGACTCGTCAGCCAACGCGACGCGGTCGACGGTGCCTCCCCGGGCGATCATCGTGCGCACGGTCCGGAGGTCTTTCGGACGGCCGACGGCGATGGCCCCGACCGGCGTGTCCTCGCGCACCGCGACCGCCGTGAAATCGCGGTCCGCGATCGAACCGCGGACCACGTAGTCGACGTCGGCACGGGTTTCGCCGGCGAACTGCACGGTGTGGCCGTACTGCGTGGACCACCCCCACGGAACGTCCGTGAACGGTGTGGGTTTGCCGAGGATGGAGTGCGCGGCGGCAATCCCTTGTGCCTGAGCGCCGTTCCAATGTTCGGAGCGATACCGCTCGTCGCCGCGCGCCCCGGGAACGTTGGCGGCGTCGCCGGCGGCGAAGACGCCGGCGGCCGACGTCCGGAACAGCCCGTCGACGGTGATGCCGTTGTGGACCCGCAGTCCCGCCGCGACGGCCAGCGACACCTCGGGGACGGTGCCGACCGACACGAGGACGGTCCCCGCACTCCAGGTGCGACCATCGGCCGCGGTGGCCACGGCGGATCCATCGTCGCCCACGTCCAGCGAGGCGAGCGTGACGTTCGTGCAGACGTTCACGTCGTTCTCGGAGTGCAGGGCGGCGATCATCGTCGAGACGTCCGGCGGCACGATGCGACTGAGGAGCGACGGGTCCCGTTCGAGAACGGTGACGTCCGCGTCCAGTGACCGCGCCGTCGCGGCGACCTCACATCCGATGAGACCTCCGCCGATCACGAGGAGGGAACCGGTGCGTCGAATCGACTCCCGAAGCGAATCCGCATCGGCCATCGACCGCAGGGTGAAGACGTCCACACCGGAGACGCCGTCGAGTCTGCGTGCCCGGCCACCCGTCGCGAGCAGCAGAGCGCTGAAATGCAGTGTCTCGCCGGACGAGAGTGTCAGCACCTGCCGTCGTGCGTCGAGTTCGACTGCCGTTGCACCGGTGATCAATTCGATGTTCTGTTCTTTCCAGAACGAGTCGGGCTTCAGCGCCGTCTTCTCCGCCGCCGTGGCACCCGACAGCAGGTCCTTCGACACCGTCGGGCGCCGGTACGGCGGCGTGGCTTCGTCGCCGATCAGGACGACGCGCCCGCGGAAACCTTCCGAGCGGAGCGTCTGCGCGGCGCTCGCCCCGGCGACGCCGGACCCGACGATGACGACCGTCGACAATTCCGTGGAAGGATTCATGCCCGGCTGACCTCGACCATGTCGAAATCGGCCTTGGCGGCCCCGCAGTCGGGGCACGACCAGTCGTCGGGAATGTCGTCCCACCGGGTGCCCGGCTCGATGCCGTCCTCCGGCCAGCCCTCGGCCTCGTCGTACTCGAATCCGCACTGGGCGCAGCGGAAAAGCTTGAAATCGGTACTCATGTCATGCCACCTTCGTTTCGAAATCGATCTTCTCGCGGACCCCGCAATCGGGGCAGCACCAGTCGTCGGGCACATCGGCCCACGGGGTGCCGGCGGGGAATCCTTCACGGGGTGCGCCGGACGCTTCGTCGTAGACGTAGTCGCAAACCGGGCACTGGTAGGCGGCCATCACCGAACTCCGCCGTCGTACTTGGCCAAAACCTTCTCGCGCTTACCGGGTTGGATGTTCACGCGGGTGATGTCGCCGTCGTAGTGGTCGAGCACCCGGTGGTCCATCACCTTGCGCCACAGCGGCGGGAAGTACGCGAGCGTGATCATGCTGGCGTATCCGCTGGGCAGGTTGGGGGCGCCGTCCATGCTGCGCAGCGTCTGGTACCGCCGCGTCGGGTTCGCGTGGTGGTCACTGTGGCGCTGCAGGTGGTACAGGAAGATGTTGGTCACGATGTGGTCGGAGTTCCAGCTGTGCGCGGGTGCGCAGCGCTCGTATCGGCCGCTGGCCGTCTTCTGACGCATCAGGCCGTAGTGCTCGAGGTAGTTGACCGTTTCGAGAAGCGAGAAACCGTAGACGGCCTGGATGATCAGGAACGGGATGACGACCGGACCGAATATCGCGATGAGCGCGCCGAACAGCACCACCGACATGAGCCACGCGTTGAGAACGTCGTTGTGAATGCTCCACGTGCTCTTGCCGAGTCGGTGCATCCGGGTCTTCTCGAGCTCCCACGACGACTTCAGGCTTCCCCACACGCTGCGGGGCAGGAACGCCCAGAAGCTTTCTCCGAAACGTGAACTCGCCGGGTCCTCGGGTGTCGCGACCCGGACGTGGTGGCCGCGGTTGTGCTCGATGTAGAAATGGCCGTAGAAGGTCTGCGCGAGAGTGATCTTGGCCAGCCAGCGTTCGAGGTCGGTCTTCTTGTGGCCCATCTCGTGGGCGGTGTTGATGCCGATGCCGCCCATGACGGCGACGCTGAACGCGACACCGATCTTCGACCACAGCCCGAGGCCGCCGTCGATGCCGAGCCAGGACAGACTGTCCGCCGACCAGAGGTAGCACGCGAACACCAGGCTCGCCAGCTGGAACGGGATGAACACGTACGTGCAGTACCGGTAGTACCTGTCGTTCTCGAGCTGTTCCATCACTTCCTCGGGCGGGTTCTGGCCGTCGGGTCCGAAGAACCTGTCGAGGACCGGGAGCACGATGAACAGCAACAGCGCGCCGATCCACCACCACACCGGAGCCGCCGCCGACCATCCGAGTTGGTTGAAGGCCCACACGAGCCCTGCGGCGAGGAACAGCGCGGTCGGGGGTATCAACCCCATCAGCCACAGGTAGCGCTTGCGGTCGCGCCAAGCGTCCGGGGGTGCTTCCTCTGTCGTCCTGCCGATATCCGACGTCGTCACGGTCCGAACCTCCTCGTCCAGTAGCTGTCGCGGTATGAACCAGCTCACTCTCATTTGGACAGTACACGGACTTTGATCCAGACGCTATACAAAACTGACTATTTGTAAATCCCGACAGGGGCAGCGCTCTAACACCGGGGTCACCCCGGCCGATAGAAAGTGCGACACCGTTTCGTCATGTGGAGGAGGCAATCGATGTTCCGCGACCCCGGACTGCCTGACTGGCTCGAATTCGTTCTCGGCCTGCTCGGGTACCGCTGGTAGTCCTCTACTCCGGCGTGCGTGAGCGCGCCGCGAACGTCAGCGTCGACACGACGGCGAAGGCCAGCCCCCACCATTGGTGACCTGCGAATGCGACGAGCACGCCGGTCGCCGCGAACAGCACGGTCTGGGCGACCAGTCGCGCGGGGTTGGATAGTCGTCGGGTCGATTTCGGGGCCATCGCGACGCCCCAGATCACGGCCGCTGCCAGCGGGAGGAGCACCGCGAGTGCAACCTGCACGACCGTCGAGTTCGCGAGCGACCACCCCGCGACGGCGAGTAGGACCAGCATCGCGATCTCACAGGCGAACGCCACGACGTCGAGAGCGCCCACTCGTTGCGCGCCGGCTTCGCTCATCGGCCCAGCTTAGATGCGTGCGGTGGAAGCGAGGCTGGTGCAGGCCGGGGCCCGTGAGTACTTGTTAACCACGGGCGGTTAACAAGTACTCACGGGCGAAGCATGGCGGCGACGTGGCAGAGCCGGGGCTCGTCGATCGAACCCTCCACGCAGCGTGCGAACAGCCACAGGCGTAGCCGCTCGCAGTCGAGGTCGAGCAGGCCGGCCATCCGGTTCGAGAATCCGACAGGGTCGGCTGCGAGGCGGTCGACATGGTCGAGCATGTGCTGCAGCACGTCGTACGTCGGATCCCCCACATACGGTTTGGGATCGATCATCAGCCACGGCTCACGAGCGGCGGACAGCACGTTGTCGGGGTGAAGGTCCGTGCACAGCAGCCGCGACTGCGTTGCCGTCCGCGGTAGTTCGCGGAACAGTTCCATGCCGGTTCGCGCGAGGCCCGGATCCAGGCGTGGTGCGCGGGCGAGCTTCTCCTCGAACTCGTCGGCCCACACGTCGCACATGCCGGCAAGCGGGCGGAACGGGTTGTCGGCGGCTGGTTCGATCCACAGCCTGCGCAGCAACCCGGCAATCACGACGTCCTGTGCCTCGGGCGGCCGGACGTCGGACAGCGGGGTGCCGGGTTCGCAGGATTCGAGGAGCAAGGCCGTGGTGTGGTCGAGCACGCGGTGGTCGAGCAGTCGGACGGCGCCGCCACCGTTCCATGCCGCGAGTCCGTCCGCCTCGTGCAGTGCCTCGTCGTGTCGCCAGCCGATCTTCAGCACCACGCGTTCGCCGGCGATTGTGCGTGCGGGCGCCGTCCAGGACGTCACGCCGCCGGGTTGGAACGGGCGACCGACGTCCAGTGACCACTCCCGACTCACCGTTTCGACGACGGCAGGGAGGTCGGCCAGCCACGTTCGGCGCGGCGCGTCGGGGGAGTCGAACTCGGCCATCTCTCGCACGAGGTTCGTCGGCAGTTCCAGATCTGGCACACCCGCATTGTGCCTCGCGAACTGTTCTGCAATCGCGCACCGGCGCAAACTAGAACCTGTTACATTCGCGGGAGGGGTACTACTTCTGAAACTCGGAGAGAGAACTCATGAGCTACCGCGTCGTCGAATGGTCCACCGGTACAGTCGGGCGTCACGCCATCGCAGGCATCGACGCCCGCGACGACCTCGAACTGGTCGGCGTGTGGGTGTCCAACCCCGAGAAGGTCGGGAAGGACGCCGGGGAACTGGCGGGCCTCGGAAGAGAACTCGGCGTCAAGGCGACCGAAGACAGGGCGGCACTTCTCGCACTGAAACCGGACTGCATCGTGCACACCGCGATGACGGACGACCGCATCTTCGACGCCATCGAGGACCTGATCTCCTTCCTCGAGGCCGGCATCAACGTCGTGTCTTCGGGACCCGTTCTGTTGCAGTACCCGATCGGGGTGGCCCCGGACGAACTCCTCGACCGCATCCGCAGCGCCGGCGAACAGGGAGGTGCGAGTCTCCACGTGAACGGCATCGACCCCGGGTTCGCGAACGACGTTCTCCCGCTGGCCATGACGAGCCTGTCGCAGCGGATCGACGAGGTGCGCTGCTCCGAAATCGCCGACTATTCCACCTACTACCAGCCGGTGGTGATGAGCGAGATCTTCGGCTTCGGCAAACCCGTCGAGGAGACGCCGATGCTGTTCCATCCGGGCGTGTTGTCGCTGGCATGGGGGAGCGTCGTCCGCCAGATCGCCGCCGGACTGGACCTCACCCTCGACGAACCGCTGGTCGAGAAGTTCGAACGGATCCCCGCCGAGGAAGACCTGGACATTCTGTCGTGCCACATCGCGAAGGGGACGGTGGCGGCGGTGCGGTTCGAAGTCGTCGGCACCGTCGACGGAGTGCCGCGCGTGGTCCTCGAGCACGTCACCCGCACCCACCCCGACCAGCAACCGGACTGGCCGAAACCCGCCCGCGGCGACGGGTGCTACCGCATCGACATCACGGGCGAGCCCGTGATGTCCGTCGAGTTCAACCACCACGGCGAGCACGGCGACCACAACGTGTCGGGGATGATCGTCACCGCGATGCGGCTGGTGAATTCGGTGCCCGCAGTGGTCGAGGCGAAGCCCGGGCTGGTGACCGCACTCGACCTGCCGCTTGTCACCGGTCGCGGTTTGTGCGCTCCGCACCTGTGAGTACTTGTTAACCGCCGGCGGTTAACAAGTACTCACAGGCCGAAGGCACTCAATGCATCTCGGAGACCGTCCGGGCGCTCGGCGAGGGGAACGGGTTCAACGAGCGCGAACGTGCAACCCACGTTCCGGGCGGCGCCGTCGGCTTCCTCGCTGTCGCCGATCATCAGGGTGCGTCCGGGCTCGGAACCGAGTGCGGCGAGGGCGTGCTCGAAGATCTTCGGGTCCGGTTTGATCGCCCCCACCTCGAACGACAGCACGAACGCGTCGACGAGATGCGCGACGCCCAGGTCTACGAACGCGGGCCGGATGTCGAACGCGATGTTGCTCAGTACCGCGACCTTGATTCCACGGTCTTTCAGCGACGCGAGCACGTCCGCGGTGTCGGGATACGGGCTCCAGCAGCCCGGGTCGATCAGCCGCTCGTACAGTCCGACCGCCTGGTCCTCGCGCGCGACCCCGGATTTGCGCAGCACGTCGAGGTACGCCTGCCGGTGGAACCGTGGGTCGAGGTCGCGGTTGGTCCACGCGTGGTGTTCGGCGGCGTCCATCTCGACGGTCTGACCGACGGGCGCCGTCATGCGCCGCATCAACTCGGCCTGCTGGTGGAGGTCGAACGGTTCACCGTCGTGGTCGGTGAGGCCGGCCATCCAGCTGTCGTTCTCCTCCAGCCGGAACAGGGTGCCGGAGAAGTCGAAGATCACTGCGTCGAATTCGGTGAGATCGGAAGCCACGTTGTCCAGGCTAACGCGCGCTGCGCGCGGCTTCAGGGTGAAGCCGCGCGCAGTCAGTCGACGTCGAGCTCACCCATCAGGGACCATTCGGTGCCGTCGATCTTGGTGTTGATGATCCGCGGAGTCTGGGCGAGGGCGGGCTTCAGTTCGCGCAGCGCGTCCTGGAAATGCTCACTCTGCACGTGGGCGACGGCGGCGTCGTCGTCGCGGAACGCTTCGACGAGGACGTACAGGTTCGGATCGTCCACCGCCCGCGACCAGTAGAACCACAGGTTGCCCGGTTCGTTGCGGGTCGCCTCCGTGAACGGCTGCACCAGGTCGAGCCAGCCGTCCGCGTGGTCCGGTTTGACGGTGAAGTTGACGACGATGAAGATCACGGCTGCCTCACTTCTCGAGTTGACGCATTCCGCGAAGATCCTACGCGCGCGTCGCCGCGAGGGGCTGCGAGCCGATGCCCCCGCCGTGTCGGCGAGGGCATCGGGCGAGCGTGAAATCTAGTGCGTTTCGGCGAGTTCTGCGCCGATGCCGGTTTCGGCACGGACCAGCATTTCGGCGAACTTCTCGTCCCGGTCCGCCGACCGTCCGTGACGGCGTTCGCCGGCGAGCGAGCCGATCACGGCCGCGGCCAACCCGAGCGGCATCGTGATGATCACCGGCAGCTGAATGGTCAGCGGCGCCGGTCCACTGCCCAGCCAGAGCGCCTCGGTGAACATCAGGCTGACGACGGTGGATGTCAGTCCCACCGAGATTCCCCAGATGGCGCCGGTGCTGTTGAATCGCCGCCAGCCCAGGCTGAGCAGCAGGCTGGGCAGGTGCGCACTGCCTGCGACCATGAAGGCCATACCCATGAAGTAGGTGATATTTGTAGTGTCGCCGATTGCCATCGTCAGTCCGATCGCGGCGACGCTGAACGCGACCGCCGCGTACCGGGCGACCTTGGCCTCGCGGGCGTCCGCCGTCTCCGTGTTCGCGTCGGCGGACTTCCGGCGGGTGAGCGTGGGCCACACGTCGTGGGCGAACGTTCCCGCGGCCGAGATCACGACGCCCGCGACGACGGCGACGATGCTCGCGAATGCGACGGCGGCCACCATGGCCAGCGCGATCGAACCACCGATGGTGCCGACGCCTCCGCCGAGTTCCGTGACCAGCGTGGGCGCCGCGAGATTGCCGCCGGCGCCGACACGATCCGCCCCGTCGGGACCGAGCAGAGCGGCGGTGCCGAAGCCCATGACGATGACGATCAGATAGAAGATGCTGCACAACGCGACGGTCCAGCCCAGCGACTTCCGGGCCGTCGCGGCCTCGGGGACGGTGAAGAAGCGAATCAGGATGTGCGCCATGCCGGCCGTTCCGAGCGCGAACGCCAGGGAGTACGAGATCAGGTTGATCGCGCCGGTCTGCCCGAAGATCAGACCCGGCGAGAGGATCGCGTCACCGGCGGCGGCGTTCGACGTGGCCGCCCCGAGCATGCCGGGGAGGCTGAAACCGAACTTCGCCAGGATTCCCAGGCACACCACGACCGCCAGGATCGACAGGATGGACGACTTGATCACCTGAACCCACGTGGTCGCGAGCATGCCGCCGACGAAGACGTAGATGCCCATCAGCGAACCGGCCACCACGACGGACAGGCCGAACGGGATCCCCGACACCGACTCGAGAAGGACGCCCGCCGCCACGAGCTGGGCGAGCAGCACGAACGTGCCGGTGACGATGGTACTGAGCGCAACCACCACCCGGACCCGTCGTGCACCGGTCCGGAACACCAGAACGTCAGCGAGAGTGAACTTTCCGACGTTGCGCATCTTCTCGGCGAGGAGGAAGAGGACGGGGAGGAAGGAGACCACCGACGTGCAGAGAATGACGGCACCGTCGACGCCCTTGTAGAAGATCAATCCCGTCGTCCCGAGGAAACTGCCCGCGGAAATGAATTCACCGGCGATCGCGAAACCGTTCTGCCACCCGGTGATCGAGCGGCCCGCGGCGAAGAACCCGGTGGCGCTGCGACTTCGGCGCGACGCGGCAAACGTCACCCACAACGTGAGGGAGATGACGGCGGCACAGATGCCGATGGCGAGGAAATCGGCGTCGCCGGTCATGAGGCATGCTCCTGATCACGTTGTGCGATGGCCAGGACGGCGGCATCGGCGGCGGGTTGGATGTACGTGCGGGACAGCCGGAAGTACGCGTACACCAGCACCCAGGTGCCGGCGAACTGGGAGAACACCACCCACAGCGACAGCGGAATGCCGAATGCCGTGTTGTCGCCCAGGAACTCGGGGAAGTAGGCGAATCCGACGAGGAAGCCGGCGAACATTACGATCGCGATCAGGCCGAGTGCGGTGGTGACGGCACGCCGCCGACGCCGCAGTTCGACGAACTCCGGCAGCGCGAGGATCGGCGACCATGCTCTCGACGCCGTGGCGGGCGACTCGGTTGTCATGCGTTCACCGCCGCGCGCCGCGCCGAATCCAGGGCGAACCGGTTCTCGTCCCAGCCCTCGGCCAGCGGCCCGAAGTAGTGGAAACGCACCTGCTTGACGCGATACAACCAGCGACCGTCGATCTTGACGGCCTCGTCGGTGTAACGGCCGGCGGCGATCGAGGCGGTGCCGTCGGTCACGCACGGCTGCCACAGGAACGAGCGGACGGTGGCGCGGTCGCCGTCGAGGTCGATCTCCAGGTTGGTGATGAAGTGCCAGAACGCGGTGAGCCCACCGGGGGCGAGTCCGGCGAAGAACTCCCGCATCTCGCTTTTGCCCTTCGGGTTGGACAGCCCGTCGAACTCGCCGTCGTCGGTGAACAGGTCCATCAGGGCGTCCCAGTTGCCGTCGTCGAGATGGCGGCAGTACTGCGCATCGAGGTATCGGATGGCCTCCAGGTCTTCCAGACGGCCAATTCGTTCTTCGAGGGTGCTCAAGGCGGCATACCTCCACGGTGCGATGTGCGGAATGTGCGAAGCGGTCATTAACGACCGTTCATGTGATAGGGACCATAATCGACGTTGTGTCGCGGGTCAAGGCCGAGCGTCGCTCACGCGATTCCCTCCCACTGAGGGTTGCTGAACTGCGATTTCCGGCCGGATCGTTGCTCACCCAGCGCGGTGCCTCTACCCTCCGAGGGATGAACACTCGGTCAAGCAGTGCGGTGATTCCCCACGTCAGGCAGCGGATTCTGGACGCAGCGCTGGAGGAGTTCTACACCGCCGGCTTCCACGCCGCGACCATGCGCACCATCGCCAAACGCGCCGGGTGCAGCGCCGCGAACGTCTACAACCACTTCGACAACAAGGACGAACTCCTCGTCGAGATCCTGCGCGCGGCCAGCGACGAGCAGTTCACCGCCACCCGGAATGCCCTGCGCAAGGCGGGTGCCGCACCCGCTGAGCAGTGGACGGCCGCGGTGGTCGCGCATTCGCTGTACACCGCACGCAACCAGCGTGCGTGCCTGGTGGCCAACACCGAACTGCGATATCTCGACGAGGTCGATCGCAAACGGGTGGTGGGCTCGCGCGACGCCCAGGAGCACCTGTTCGTCACCATCGCCGAGGCGGGGGTAGCGGGCGGTGACTTCGACGTCCCGCACGTCCACCAGGCAGTGACCGCCGTGCTGACCATGTGTGCAGGCATCGCGCTCTGGTACCGGCCGGACGGCCCCCTGTCCGCGCAGGCGGTAGCGGATTCGTACGGCGTCTACGCGCTCAATCTGGTGGGGTACCGCCCCGCCTGATTCGGGCGGTTCGGCATTGACGGTGCGCTCCCGGGCGTGCTCTACTGGGTGAACAAGCGTTAATGTGATCCGAGTGCGGAACCGTGAGTTCCCCGTTTCACGCGCCCCGTAGTTCGAGTGGAGGAGTATCCATGACGCATCGGCCGTCGCAGCCGCGGACAGATTCACCGCGGTATCTCACCGAGGACCGCCTGGCGATCCGGGACCTGGCTCGCGAGTTCGCAATGACGCAGGTGCTGCCGGTCGCGAACGAGTTGGATCCGGTGCAGGGCACCATCCCGGACACGTTGAAGAAGGCGATGGCCGAGGTCGGGTTCTTCGGGATCATGATCCCCGAGGAGCACGGCGGTCTCGGCCTCGGCGTGTTCGAATACTGCCTGGTCGCGGAGGAGTTGTCGCGGGCGTGGATGAGCGTGTCCGGACTGCTGGCCCGCGGCAACGGGATGGGCGGCGGGTTCACCGCCGAGCAGGAGGCGGCGCTGCTGCCGAAGGTCGCGCGCGGTGAGTATCTGGGGGCGTACGCGTTGTCGGAGGCCGAGGCCGGATCCGATGTCGCGAACATCTCCTGCCGCGCGACCCGCGACGGCGACGACTGGGTGATCAGCGGCACGAAGATGTGGTGCACCTACGCCGACGAGGCCGACTACCTGGTGCTGTTCGCGCGCACCGACCCGAACAAGGATCCCGCGAAACCGCACCGCGGGATCAGCGCGTTCCTGATCGACAAGCAGCGCGGAGGCTTCCCCGAAGGGATCAGCGGGACGAAGATCCGCAAGATCGGGTACTTCGGGTGGAACACGTGGGAGCTCTCGTTCGACAATGTCCGAGTGCCCGCGTCCGCGATGCTCGGCGAGGAGGGCAAGGGTTTCTACCTGGCGGTCTCCGGTCTCGAGGTCGGGCGGGCGCACACCGCGGCCCGGGCGATCGGTCTGGCTCGGGGTGCGTTGGAGGATTCGATCGCGTATCTGCACACCCGGCGGCAGTTCGGGCACGAGTTGGCGGATTTTCAGCATCTGCGGTTCAAGATCGCGACGATGGCCGCCGATATCGAGGCGGCGCGGCAGTTGATGTATGCGGTGGCCACCGATATCGACACCGGTCGGCGGTGCTCGCTGGAGGCGTCGATGTGCAAGCTGGTGGCCACGGAGATGGCCGAGCGGGTGACCAGTGAGGCGGTGCAGATCCACGGTGGTGCCGGGTACACCACCGACTTCCAGGTGGAGCGGCACTGGCGCGACGCCCGGCTCACGAAGATCTTCGAAGGCACCAGCGAGATCCAGATGCGCATCATCTCCGACGAACTGCTGGGGAGGGCGGGCGAATGAGTACATCCACGATCGGCGATCGCACGGTGAGCGATGCCCGGCGAGTCTCCGAACTCGAACTGTCCCTGCCGGAATCGTCGTTGACGGGAATCGCCGTGGCAGGGCTGCTCGCCCCACGACCGGCGGTCGGAGCCACACGTACCGGGCTGCAATGGAATTCGCAGTCCGCGGTGACGGATGACGATGTCGTCTGCGTCGAATCCGTCGTCACCCGGGTCGAACAGTCAGCGGACGGAGCAGTTCTCGACCGCCACGTGCGGCTCGTCGATGACGGCGGGTCGGTCCGCGAGCAGGGTATCGAGACGTGGCGCCTGCCCGACCCCGCCGGAATTCGATACGACCCGGCGGTGGACTTCTGTACCCCCGCCTGGGGAGAGGTTCTCCGCGAATCGCTCTCCGCCGACCCTGCCTTCGCGTCCTCGCTGGCGACGTGGGACGGCACGGTGGGCCTGCGCTGTACCGACGCCTCGGGCGGGTCCCGCGAGGTGCACCTGCGGATCTACCGCGGCCGGATCATCGACGTCGCGCGCCGCGTCCCCGGTGGGGCCACGTTCACGCTCGTCATCCCGGCCGTGACGTGGGTCGACCTGATGGTCGCCGAACACAACGACTTCATGCGCCGCGCGATCAGCGGTGAATTCTCCTCCAGCGGCGACGGGTACGAGTACCTGCGACTCACCAAGCCGCTCGACATCGTCATCGCCCATGCCCGCACCGCCGCACGTGAGTGGCAAAGCGTGTCGGGGCACACTTTGCCACTCACGTGCGGAAGGGAGGCCCGGTCGTGATCGAGGCCCAGTACCTGGACATCGACGGCGCGCTCGGCTTCGTCGAAATCGTCACCCCCGACAATCGTCGGGACATCGAAACACCCACCGTCCTGTGCCTGCACACCGCGGGGCAGAGCGGAGTCCAGTGGCGCCACGCCGCGTCCGCACTGGCCGACCGCGGCTACCGGGTGATCGTCCCCGACCTTCCGGGCCACGGGCGTTCCGAGCCCGCGCTCGACGGCCCGATCACCAGCATCGTGTTGTTCGCGGACTGGGTCGGGAAGGTCCTCGACGCCCTCGCCGTCGAACGGCCGTTCGTCATGGGATGTTCCATCGGGGGCAAGCTGACACTCGAACTCGCGACCCGCCCGACGCGGCCGCTGGCCGGGGCGATCGCGATGGAGGCCGAGGCCGGTCCCGGCCGCGTCAACGTCGGCGGATTGCGCCGCGAACTCGAGGACGTCGCCGGACCCAGCCGCGCCGACCGCACGTACCTGGGCACGCTGGCGTCCGTCGGGCGGTCCGTGCCCGAAACTCAGGCCCGCCTGATCGCGACGATGCACAAACGCGAGGACCCGGAGATCTCGTCCTCGGACCTCATCGCCTGGGGAACACACGACGTGCGGGACCGTCTCGCCGACATCACCTGCCCCATCAGGCTCGTCGCCGGCGCGCAGGATCCGTGGATCCAGGCCGGACTCGTCGAGCAGGCGGCAGCGAGAATCGAGGACGCCCGTCCGGGATCGACGACGTTCACCCTGCTCGACGACATCGGCCACTACCCGATGGAGGAGATCGACGATTTCGCGTCGGTGGCGGACGGCTGGCTCACCGAACTGCGCACCGCGGCGGTGCTCTCGTGACGGCGCACGACACGGCCACGCGCCGTGACACACTCGCCGCGCTGCTCGACGAACTCGTGACCGCCGACCCGAAGGCCGCCGCCACGATCGACGTCGTCGACGGCGAACCGATCGTCTCGGGCCGCGCCGACCTCCGCGACCGCGTCGAGGCACTGAAGTCGGAACTCGCAACAGTCGGTGTGCGCCGCGGCCAGTGCGTGGCCGTGCTGCTGCCGAACTGGTCCGATGCACTCGTCTGGCAGCTCGCCTCGTCGGCCGTCGGCGCACACGTCATCGGCGTCAACACCCGGTACAACACACACGAGATCGCGCACATCCTCATCTCCGCGCGACCCGCGGTCGTGGCCGTGGCCGACCACTTCCACGGCCTCGACCTGTTCGGGCGACTCGACGAGGCGCAGCAGTCCGTCGACCTCCCGGCCCCGGCGGTCGCGGTGGTGCGCGGCCCGGCGGCCGCGGGCGAGGCGCCCGATCCGGCGCGATTCGACCTCGGCGGCGGCGCCTGGACCGCGGGCAGCGCGGACACCGGCGGTGTTCGGGTGCCGGAGACACCTGACATGGCCACCACGACCGCCGCGGGCGAGCGGGCGGACCCCGGCGACCCGCTCGCGGTCGCGTTCACCACGTCCGGATCCACCGGCGTTCCGAAACTCGCCGCCCATCGGGAATCCGCGGTGGTCCGTCACGCCCGAGCCGACGCCGTCGTCCTCGACGTCGAGCCCGGCGACGTCACCCTCTGCGTGCTGCCGGTGTCGGGGGTGTTCGGATTCAGCACCGCCCTGGCGACTCTCGCCGGCGGCGGCGCCCTGCTGATGGAACCCGTCTTCGAGGCCGCGTCCACGCTGGGCCGCATGCAGTCGCTGAACGTGACCCACGTGGTCGGCGGCGACGACCTCTTCACCCGTCTCCTCGACACGTGGCACGGGGGCGACCGCGCCGACCTGTCGTCGTTGAAGCGGCTCGGGATCGCCGACTTCCTCGGCCGTTCGCATGAGGTGGCCGCATGGGTCCGGGACGAATTCGCCGCCGTCACCACGGGTGTCTTCGGGTCCTCCGAGGTGTTCGCCCTGATGCTGCTGTGGGATGTCACCGATCCGGAAGCCGTGCGCTGGAACGGCGGCGGGCGTCCGGTGGAACCCGCCATCGAGATCCGGATCGCCGACCCACTGGACGATTCCGTTCTCCCCGACGGCGAGCAAGGCGAGCTCCAGGTGCGCGGACCGAACGTCGTCGACGCGTACCTCGGCAATCCGGATGCGGCCGCGCGAGCATTCACGTCGGACGGGTGGTTCCGCAGCGGCGACCTCGCCGTCGCGACCGGCGACGGCGGCTACACGTACGTGTGCCGGATGGGCGACGTGCTCCGGTTGCGCGGATTCCTGGTGGATCCCGCCGAGATCGAGCACCGGATCGCCGAACACGACGGCGTCCACCTCACGAAGGTCGTGGGCATCACCGGGACCGGCGGATACACCGAGGCGGTGGCGTTCGTCGTCCCGGCCGAGAACGCCGACGTCGATGCCGCCGTGCTCAAGTCGTGGTGCGCAGAGTCGTTGGCGGCGTTCAAGGTTCCCGCCGCCGTGCACATGATCGAGGAAATGCCGACCACCGTGGGCGGTAACGGAGCCAAGATCCGAGCGGTCGAACTGCGCGAATGGGCGCAGCGCTGGACCGATCACGAAAGGGATTTCCGCAGTGCCTGAAAACTCGAACACGAAGGCGACCGATGTCGTCGTCTGTGAGCCCCTCCGCACCCCCGTCGGCCGGTACGGCGGCCAGTTCATGGACGTTCCCGCCGCCGACCTGGGCGCCCGTGTGGTGTCCGAACTGCTCGATCGCACCGGCGTGGATCCGGGCAGCATCGACGACGTGATCTTCGGTCAGTGCTACCCGAACGGCGAGGCACCCGCCATCGGCCGCGTCATGGCCCTCGATGCGGGGATGCCGGTGACGGTTCCCGGTCAACAACTCGACCGTCGCTGCGGATCGGGTCTGCAGGCCGTGCTCGACGCGGCGATGCGGGTGCAGACGGGGGTCGCCGAACTGGTGATCGCCGGCGGCGTGGAGTCGATGAGCCGCGCCGAGTACTACACCGAATCGATGCGGTGGGGAGCCAAGGGCGCCCCGGCCGCGCTCCACGACCGGCTCGCCCGCGGTCGCGTCACCGCAGGTGGCCGCAACTACCCGGTGCCGGGCGGCATGCTGGAGACGGCGGAGAACCTGCGCCGCAGGTACGGCATCAGCCGCGGGGAACAGGACGAACTCGCGGTGAGTTCCCATCAGCGGGCGGTCGCAGCCATCGACTCGGGAAAGTTCGCCGAGGAGATCGTGCCGGTGGAAGTTCCTGTCCGCAAGGGTGATCCGCGGGTCGTCGACCGGGATGAGCATCCCCGGGCCGACACGACGATCGAGTCGCTCGCTCGGCTGCGACCCATCATGGGCAGCACCGACCCCGACGCGACCGTCACCGCAGGCAACGCCAGCGGACAGAACGACGGTGCGGCGGCGTGCCTCGTCACCACCCGGGCACAGGCGGAACGGTTGGGACTCCGGCCGCTCGCCCGCCTGGTCACCTGGGCGGTGGCCGGTGTGGAGCCGTCCGAGATGGGAATCGGACCGGTGCCGTCCACCGAACGGGCCCTGAAACGCGCCGGGCTGACGCTCGCCGACATCGACCTCATCGAATTGAACGAGGCCTTCGCGGCGCAGGCGCTGGCCGTCACCCGCGAATGGAATTTCGGTGCACAGGATTTCGACCGCACCAATGTCAACGGTTCGGGAATCTCGCTCGGGCATCCCGTCGGCGCTACAGGAGTGCGGATCCTCACCACACTCCTGCGCGAGATGGACCGTCGCGGAGTCCGTTACGGACTCGAGACGATGTGCATCGGCGGCGGCCAGGGGCTGACCGCGATCTTCGAGAGGGTCTGACCCCTCAGCTGTCGAGACCCCGGATCCAGTCGGTGAGCGCCCGCACAACCTGTGCGGGCGCTTCCGGCATCAGTGCATGGCTGGCGTTCGGGACGACGCTCACGGTGACCAATTCGCCGAACCGGTCCCGCAATTCGTTCGCCGTCTCGCGCGGCCGGAACGGGTCGAGAGCGGACTGCAGATCGAGAATCGGCTGGTGCGCGACCGCCCACCATTCGTCCTTGGGTGTGGCGGCCGACGCGGCGAGCTGCCGCTTCGACACCTCCGGATACCAGCCGGTGAGCCATTCCGCCGGGCTGTTGCCCGGCGCGAAGAATCCGGTCTGCAGGTAGCCGATCCGCTCCGCGTCGGGCAGCGAGGAATCCGAGCACTTCACCGCCAGCGCGGTCAGCGCGGCCGGGTAGTTGCGGGCGCCCGCGGCGGCGACGACGACGCCGCGCACCAGGTCCGGCCGGTCGGCGGCGAGCATTCGTGCGACGTAGTGCCCGAAGGCGTGACCGACGACGACGGCCGCGGCGTTGCCCTGTGCCTCGATCACCGCTCCGACGTCGGCGGCCAGGTCGTGCAGCGTGATGTCCTCCAGTGAACCCACGCTGCGGCCGATGCCGCGCGGCTGCGGACGGGAGACCCGGAACCCGTTGTGCGCGAGCCCACTCGCGACGTCGTCGTAGTCGTACGACTCGCGGCCGAGCGAGGGTAGCAGGATCACCGAGGGGCCGCTGCCCTCGACGACGACCTCGATCACGGCCGACGCGGTGTGCACGAATTCCGTCGTCCGCGATTCGGATGTGTTCGCCATGATGATTCCTCCACAACGTCGAGACCCCGGGCGACGCGATCTCTCGCGTCGCCCGGGGGTATGGGGCCGTGGCTCAGTCCGCGGCGGGATCGAGCGCGAAGTCGTAGGTGACGACCTTACGCCCGGTGTCGTCGAGCTGCGGATCGAGGAGCAGTTCGGGTTTCGTCGCGCCGGCGACGTCGTCGTCGATCCAGTCGCCGCCCGCGAAATACAGCTGCGTGATGATCGGCTGCTTGCCCGGGGACGTCACCCGCAGGTGCAGGTGCGCCGGACGCCACGGGTGCCAGCCGGCGGACTCGATGAACTGACCGGTGGGGCCGTCGGTCGGGATCTGATACGGCGCAGGCTCGATGGTGGTGATCTCGTACCGACCCTCCGCGTCGGTGACGATCGTTCCGCGCAGGTTCCATTCGGGCAGGTGGGGAGCGAACTGCGAGTAATAGCCCTCGTCGTCGGCATGCCACAGCTCGATGATGGCGCCGCCGAGCCCGGTGCCGTCCAGGTCGGTGACCTGGCCCCGGAGAACGAGCGCGGTGTGTGCCCGGTCCTCGTCGCGCATCGGAAGGGTGCACCGCGCGGGGAGATCCGGCGCACCGGGCACGTAGTACGGTCCCTCGATGCTCCCCTTGGTGCCCTGGAAGTTCCGGGAGTTCACCTCCTCGATCTCGTGCTCGACGAACACGTCGAGGAGTAGCGGCCACTCGCCGCCCTCGCCGACGTCGATGAGCCATTGCTTGAGGACCCGGTACTCCGGGTAGGTGACGGCGTGCTTCCGGATCAGCGCGCCCAACCCGGCGAGCGCCTCGGTGGCGATGGCGGACAGGCGTTCCGGTGACGTGTCGGCGGTGAATCTGGCGCCCTTGAACTTGTCGGTGGCGGCGTTTCCGGAGCCGACCGCGGTGGGGCTTTCGATGGTGGTCATGATTCTCCTGGGTCTCGAGGGGCTAGCTGCGGCCGAAGTAGGAGACGTCGTCGTTGCCGATGAGGTCGGGCACCGTCCAGCCGTCCAGGTCGTACTCGGCCAGGCACTGCTCGGCGAGACCCTTCATCGAACTGACCGTTCCCCGGTTCTCCGCGAACATCAGCAGTTCCGCCTTCACACCCTCGTGGTTGCCGGCGTAGTTGCGCTCGTACAGCTCGTGGCGGCCACCGAACTCGCTGCCCACCGAATCCCACAGGGCCTTCATGATCTTCACCCGCTCGACGGCGGGCATGCCCTCGGAGCCGCGGACGTACTTGTCCAGGTACGGCCGGACCTCGGGGCTCTTGAAGTCCGCCGACGACGACGGCAGGTAGATCAGGCCGGACGCGACGTCCTGCTCGATGATCTCCTTGATCCGCGGGTACCCCTGCTGCATGAACATCCGGTAGGTGAGGCCGTATTCGAGCTTGGGGATGACGGTGTCCCCCACCCACGGCTCGGGGTCGCGGATCATCGATTCGGTCAGCGACCAAAACAGGTTTCGCCAGCCGATCACTTCACCGACACGGGTCTGCACGCCGCGGAAACCGCCCGCTCCGGTGGCGTCGAGTGCCTTCATGAGCAGGCCGGCGATGAAATCGAGCTTCACGGCCAGCCGCGTGCACCCCTGCAGGGTGAAGCGCGGCAGAAATCCCGACTGCGGGAAGAAGGCATTGATCTTCTCCACGTCGCCGTACATGAAGACGTTCTCCCACGGCACCAGCACCTTGTCGAAGACGAAGATGGTGTCGTTCTCGTCCATCCGCGACGACAGCGGGTAGTCGAACGGGCTGCCCATCACCGCGGCCTGCTGGGTGTAGGACGTGCGGCAGATCAGCTTCACACCCGGGGCGTCCATCGGGACGGTGCAGATGAGGGCGAATTGCTTCTTCTTGATCGGCAGCCCGTAGTGCGCGATGAAATTGTAGTTGGTGATCGCCGAACCGGTGGCCACCACCTTGGCGCCGGAGACGATCAGGCCGGCGTCGGTTTCCTTTTCCACCTTCATGAACACGTCGCCGACCTCGTCCGGGGGAAGCTGCCGGTCTACCGGGGGGTTGATGATCGCGTGGTTCCAGTACAGGACCTTTTCCTGCGATTCCTTGTACCAGCGTTCGGCGTTGGCCTGGAACGGTGAGTACAGCTCCTTGTTCGCATGCAGGGTGCCGAGGAACGACGCCTTGTAGTCGGGGCTGCGGCCCATCCAGCCGTATGTCATCCGTGCCCAGGTGGCGATCGCGTCGCGGTCCTTCAGCAGGTCGTCCGACGTCTTGGACGCCCGGAAGAAGGGCATCGTCACACCACCGTTGCCGGTGTCGGTGGGTGTTGTCAGGGTCTCGACGTGCTCGCCGGTGTGCATCGCGTCGTAGAGGCGGGCGGTCATCCGGATCGGGTTGCGGAACGCCGGATGCGTCGTGACGTCCTTCACCCGTTCCCCGTGCAAGTAGATCTCGCGGTCGTCGCGCAGCGACTCGATGTACTCGTCACCGGTCATCGGGCGCGATGCGAAGTTCGCGGTGCGGTTCGCCTCACAGTCGGCAGCGACATTGACCTTGCTGCGGTCGACGGCGTTCTCGGGGGCGGCTTCGGTGGTGGTCATGGTGTTTCCTTCCGTCAGGATTACGAGGCAGCCTGGGCGAGCCGCAAGTGGAGGGGCGTGAAGGACGCGGCGGCGTCGAACCATCCGCTGTGGGGGTCGTCGAGGCAGCCGTTCCACGCCGTGGTGCTCGACACGGCACCGAGATCGTGGAATGTGCTCCGGTAGAACAACAGTGGGTCCTTGACCGGGTCGACGGACGCATCGACGATCTCGCCGATGAAGATGACGTGGTCGCCGCCGTCGTAGGACGCCCAGGGCGAACACGTCAGCGTGGCCGCGTTGCCGGACAGGGCGGGAGCGATGCCGGACTGGTCCCACACCGGCTCCGTCCGTTGTGGTTTGCCCGCGAAGTGCATGGCGGTGTCGAGCTGATCGGCGGCCAGAATGTTCACCGCGAACGGCGCGTCACTCAGGTAGCTGCACGCCTTCGACTTCCGGGTCAACGTCACCTGGCACAGCCGAGGTTCGATCGAGATCGCGGTGAACGCGGTGACGGTGGCCCCGTGCGGCTCGCCGTCGGAGTTGGCGCACGTGATCACGGTGACGCCACTGGCGAACTGGCCGAAAATGTTACGCAGAGTGCGCTGGTCCATTTCTCCTGACCGCCTTTCTGCACGATTCGTGCGATAACCCCTGCGATTGGGGACCTGCACAACGTATGACGGGTGTCACAGTCCGTCGATCCTCATTGCGAAGGCGTGATCCGGAACGCGAAACGGGTTAGCCGGACGTGGGCCGCTAGCCCTTGCAGTGACGTGAGTCACAGGTGATGCTAGGGTCGGGAGTTGCTCGAACGCCGCCGAAGCGCGAGGTGAGAGGTCTGGACGTACGTATGCGAGGACAGCTGGAGGGCCCCGGTTTCACCGACTGGGACGAGGTTCACGAGGTGGTCGCGGACGCGTACTTCCCCCACGAACTGCGTCCGCTGTCGCGTGACAACGCCGCGCGGTCGTCGCTGGAATCGTCCGACGTGGGGGCGTCGCGGCTCGCCCGGATCGGATTCGGGGCAGCCGTGGCCATCGAGTCCGACCATCCCGGCGCATACGGCATCAACATCCCCCTGACCGGTCGCATCGTGTCCGTCACCGGCGGCACGGAAGTGACGTCGACGCCGGGACTGGCCACGATCTGTCCGCCCGATACCCGGACCGTGATCACCAACTGGAGCAGTTCCTGCGAGATCATCGGCTTCAAGGTGGACCGGGACTACCTGCAGCGGGAGATGGACCGCGTGCTCGCCAGGCCGGGTCAGGTGTTGCCGCGGCAACTCGACCTGCGCGCGGGCGCCGGAGCGGAGTGGCTCAGACTCGTCCGTTCCATCGCCGACCAGGCATTACACGACAGCGTCCTCCTGCGCAGTGAGATGGTGTCGCAGCAATTGTGTGGTGCCCTGACCACCGCTCTCGTGCTCACGGCGATGCCGGACGGCGACACCGGCTCGTCGGGAATCCGCCCCCGCATCGTCAAGCGGGTCATCGACGCGATCCATGAGGATCCGGCACGCCCCTGGACGGCGGGCGAGATGGCAGAACTCGTCGGCGTGAGCGTCCGGCGCATGCAGCAGGGGTTCCGCGAATACGTGGGCATGACGCCGATGGAGTTCCTCGTCGACGTGCGCCTCGAACGTGTGCACGCCGATCTGACCGGAAGTGCCTCCTGTGCAACTGTTTCCGAAGTCGCCACCCGCTGGGGGATCATGCACACCGGCAGATTCGCCGCCGCCTACCGCCGCAAGTACGGTGTGACGCCGTCCGGGTCGCTGCGAGATCGCGGCCTCTGAAAGTTGTCGGACCCCCGCGATAGTATTCGCACATGATTTCGACTGGGGGGTCGGTGGGGAGCCGGGTGACGGAGCATCTGTCGGTGCTCGCTGCCGCGGTCGACGGGCTCCTCGATAGCGGGCTGACGGAATTGTCGGACGGTGAGGTCGTCGAGGTGATGCGCGGGGTGGAACGGTCGCTTCGCCGAGCGGATGCGTTGTCGCACCGGCTGATCGTCGAGAGTGTCGAGCGGTCGGTCCCGGCGAGCCTGGGGTACAACTCACCGAAGAAGATGCTGATCGACGTGCTCCGGGTCTCGGCCGCAGACGCGTCCGCCCGGGTCGCCGCCGCCCGTGAACTGGGGGTGTGGCACACCCTGGCGGGCGATCCGATGCCACCCGTCTTACCGGAAAGCGCTGCGGCACAGAGTGACGGCGACATCGGAGCGGATCATGTGCGGGCGATCGCGAAAGTGATGCGCAAGATTCCCCACGCCGTGGACAACGATGCGGTAGCCGACGCCGAGGCGGTGCTGGCCCGTCTCGCCCGCCAGGGCACCCCGGAGGATGTGGAGGCGGCCGGGCACCGGTTACTGGCCTATCTGAACCCGGACGGGAACCTCGGCGACGACCGCGACCGGAAGCGCAGGCGCGGCATTTCGATCGGCCGCCAGGACACCGAACTGATGTCGCGGATCTCCGGTGAACTCGACCCGGTCGCACGGGCGATGCTCGATCCGATTCTCGCGAAATGGGCGCGGCCGGGGATGAACAATCCGGACGATCCCGGATCACCGACCGGTGACGGAGAAGACCCGTCGATCGAGCGAGACATGTTGGCGGCAGCTGCCGCTCGCGATACCCGCACCGCCGCGCAGCGCAACCACGACGCGTTCAGTGCAGTGTTCCGGGCGCTGCTCGAGTCGGGAGTGCTGGGCAGACACCGCGGTCTCCCGGCCACGATGATCGTCACGATGACGCTCGAGCAACTGGAGAAGGCGGTCGGTGGTCTCGCCACCACGGCCACAGGTGGGCTACTCCCGATCGCGGACGCACTCGCCCTGGCCGAGGACGCGCACCCGGTGCTGGCACTATTCGACCACGCCGGTCGTCCGCTGCACCTCGGCCGACGTCGCCGCCTGGCCAGTGCCGATCAGCGACTCGCCCTGATCGCGGCGGACGGTGGCTGCACTCGGCCGGGATGTGCAGCGCCGCCGAGTCTGTGCGCCGTGCACCATGTCACCGACTGGCACAAGGGTGGACGCACAGACGTCGACGGCCTGGCCCTGGTCTGCGACGCATGCCACGCCCAGGTCAACGACAGCGCGGCCGGGTGGACGACGCGGTCCGCGCCCGACCGTTCCGATTTCCCGGGTCGGACCGAATGGATCCCGCCGCCGCACATCGACCGCACCCGGAGACCGCGCATCAACCACCGGCACCACCCCGGTGAGTTGATCGAGCATGCGCGGAGGAGCCGGTCAGCTCCTGTCACCCACAGTCCACCAACAGGTGTCGCGGACCGCGCAGCACCGGGTTGGGCCGGTAGGGCGGCGGATCCTCCACGAGGCGCGGATTCGGGAGGCGGCGAATGAGTTCGGTGAGCGCCATCTGCCCTTCGAGGCGGGCGAGGGGAGCGCCGAAGCAACTGTGGATGCCGCTGCCCAGACCCACGTGCTGGTTGTCCTCGCGGTCGGGGACGAACCGGTCGGCGTCGACGAAGCGTTCGGGATCACGATTGGCCGAGGCCAACGCCAGGACGAGCGGCGACCCCTTCGGGACGGTGACACCGTCGATCTCGATGTCGACGATCGGCGTTCGCTGGCCCAGCAGGTGCACGGGCGGTTCGAAGCGGAGCAATTCCTCCACAGCCTGCGGCATCAACTCCGGTTCCGCGCGAAGCCGTTCGAGCACGTCGGGATTGCGCAGCAGGGTCAGCATGCCGTTGGTGATGAGATTGACGGTCGTCTCGTGCCCGGCGATGAACAGCAGGATGGAGTTGGTGACCAACTCGACGGTGTTCAATTGGCCGTCGGGCCCCGAATCGTTGGCCAACCCCGACAGCATGTCGTCACCGGGGTTGCGGCGACGGTCCTCGATGAGACCGGCCATGAACATGGCCATCTCCATCTGGGCCTGCTGCGCCGCCTTCACCTGCTGGTTGTCGGCGCTGGTGCGCCGCGGGTCGATGGCCGCCACCAATGCGTCGGCCCAGGCGTGGAACCGGGGTTCCTCCTCGTGAGGCACGCCGAGCAGACGGCAGATGACGGAGACGGGGAAGGGGTACGCGAAGTCGTCGACGATGTCGATGCGGCCCTTGCCGTCGAGTCCGTCGACGAGGTTCGTGACGAGTTCTGCGAGTTCGCCACGCATGGAGTCGATCCGGTCGGGGCTGTGCGGTGGGCCGAACTGTCGCGTCGTCAGTCGGCGCAACCGATCGTGCTCGGGCGGATCGAGTTTGAGGAACGACTCCGGCCCGTCGCCGGCGCGATCTGCTCCGGGGAGCCCCGGCCCCCGGTTGTGCAGGTCGGAGCTGATCCTCGGATCGTGCAGAAGCGCCATCACGTCGTAGTACCGGCCGACGAGGAAGGAACCGTTGTCCTGCGGCGCCACCCGCGTCTCACGAAGTTCCTCGTACAGCGGATACGGATTCGGCCGGTTCGCCTGGTCGGTGATCCGCTCGAACAACTGAGCACGCGACATGGACACTCTCCCTGTTACTTCGGTAGCGAGACGAACTCGACACGACGTTCGGTGGGCAGATGACCGGTCACCGCGACGGTCGGGCCGTGGCTGAGTACGGCCGGGTCCGGCAACTCCGACGGCCGCACCTCGAACGGGTCCGCTCGGTCCATGACGTCGAAGTCCGGTGGGAACTCCGCCGCCGACTCGATCAGCCCCCGATAGAAGTCGAGCCACTTCCCCTGATTGAACGCCACCGCCGCAGTGACGCGACCACGGAAGCCGTACGCCGCCACGAATCGCCGGTCGGCGACCGAACCCTGGGTGATCACCACCTGATCGGAATAGGTGGGGATGCCGACGGACTTGATGTTGACGCCGAACTGGCTGGACCAGAACGCGGGAATCTCCAGGTGCGGTCGCCGGCGGAGGCCGTCGTGGATCATGTTGTGTGCCGCCACCTCGGCCTGACCGATCGCGTTGCCCCAGTGCTCCAGCGCCAGCAACTGGTAGTCGTAGAGCGGATGTGGTTGCCGCGCAACGTCACCGGCGACGAACACGTTGTCGGTGACGATACCGTTGATGTCGAACGCCCGGCAGCCGGCGTCGCACGTGACTCCCCGGGGCCCGGCGGCCAGACCGGACCCTGCCAGCCAGTCGGTGTTGCGGATGCTGCCCTGCGCGACGATCGCGACGTCGACGTCGAGTGCGGTCCCGTCCGAGAGGTGCGCGCGGCAGAGTCGTCCGTCGCTGTCGCCGTCGAGTCCGGTCACCGTGACCCCGGTGCGCAGGTCGACGCCGTGGTCGCGTTGCATGTCGGCGGCGACCGCCGCCACCACCCCGCCGAGCGCACCGACCAGCGGTGCCGGGCCGCGCTCGGTGACCGTCACGGACAGCCCGCGCTCCCGGCATACCGACGCGATCTCCGAGCCGGTGAACCCGGCGCCGATCACCAGGACGTGGCGCGGGCCGGCAGACAGCCGCTCGTTCAGTCGGCGGGAGTCGTCGCAGGTGCGGACGGTGAAGACGCCGTCGAGTGCCGCCTCGGACGAGTTCGACCACGGCCGGGCGCGCACGCCGGTCGCGATAAGCACCTTGTCGAACTCGACGGTGTCGCCGTCGCTGAGCACCACCCGGTTGTTCTCCAGGTCGAGGGTGGTGGCCCGCACGCCGAGCAGCCACTTCGCGTCGAGGTCGGAACGGTAGGGGAGCGCAGCGTGTTCGGGCGGCATGATCCCGAGGAGCACGGCCTTCGACAGCGGCGGCCGGTCGTACGGTTCGTAGGGTTCGTCGCCGATCAGGGTCAGCGAACCGTCGAAGCCCTGCCCCCGAAGCGCCTCCGCGGCGCGCACCCCGGCGAGCGACGCGCCGACGATCACGATCCGCACGTCACTCCCCATCGTGGTGGGCGGGGAGGTCCGTGGTGATGGCATGCACCGGGCAGGCCGCGGCGGCCTGCGACACGTGCTCGCGTTCGCCGTCGGCGGGGCCCGCGTCGTAGAGGAGGGCCTCTTCTCCGTGCAGAGTGAAGACGTCGGGTGCGAGGAACACGCACTGCGCGTAACCCTGGCACCGATTGAGGTCGACGACGAGTTTCACGTCAATCATCCCGATTCTGAACAGTTCTGGTCACACGGGTCCACAGGGACTGCGCGGCGCACGGCCGTCCGATCGCGTCGGGTGGAGAATTCCGCCCGGGAAACAGTATTGCGGAATGGCCGGTCTGTTCGGTTTCGATCCGCTGTTCTGGAGCCGTTCAGAAATGTGATTCCGCGCGCGACCTACTCACCGGTAGAACTTCGCGGTAGTAACGAGAGTTACAAGTACCTCGCCGCAGTTCGGATCCTCCTGTCGAGAAACAACTTTCGGACACGGTCTCGATTCGGCAACACGAACGTCCGGATCGTGATGTGATGTGGTCACACCAGACCGGCAACGCCCAGTGGCGACACCTCAGAGGCGGAATATTGACGATCGAAGCTCACCGCGACACCCGCGCGACACGGCACCTGTCCGCATTGGACGCTGCAATTCAGATCCTGACCACCGCGCGCGGCAGCTCGTACAGCGCGGACCAGGCCTTCGACGAACTCCTCGACTCCTCCATGCGGCATCAGGTCGACGTCGGCGATCTGGCCGAAGCCCTCGCTGATCTCGCCGACGGCATCCGTCCCGAGGCCGACGACCATCGCCGGGCCCGCGACGTGGCCGCGCGCGAGTGGGGAGCCTTCCTGCCCTAACCGGCGCAGTCGATGCACGTCTGGGCGGCCGGGAGCGCGTCGAGCCGAACCTCGGCGATCGGCCGGCCGCACCGGATGCAGACGCCGTACGTCCCGTCGTCGAGCCGCTGCTGCGCCGCCGTCAGATCCTCGACCTCGCGCCGGGCGTCGGCCAGTAGCGCCGACACCTGGGCCCGTTCGAACGCGATCGTCGAGCCCTCCGGATCGTGTTCGTCGTCGTCCGTGGTGAATTCCGATCCCTCCACGATTGCGGTGAAACGACCGGTCAGCGACGCGATGCGGCGTTCGGCGTCGGCGCGCTCCTCGGCGATTCGGGTGTGGTGTTCCGGGACGGTCATGTGTGGATCAACATCGGTGACTGCCCGGTGCTTCCCCCGGTAATCCGCTCGATCGAGTCGGATCTTTCTGTCAGGCTTCCCGGCATGGCACGCACATTCGAGGATCTGGTGGCCGAGGCGGAATCCGTGTCGGTGGACGGCTGGGATTTCTCCTGGCTCGACGGCCGGGCCACCGAACAGCGGCCGTCGTGGGCGTATCAGCGCCTGATGGGTGACCGGCTCGCGCGCGCGAACGCCGCTCTGGACATCCAGACCGGGGGAGGGGAGGTCCTTGCCGGCGCAGCAACGATGCCTCGCGTGATGGTGGCGACGGAATCGTGGCCGCCGAACGTCGCGAAGGCCACGGCGCTGCTGCATCCGCTCGGCGCGGTTGTCGTGGCCGACTCGGACGAGCCGCCGCTGCCGTTCGCCGACGGCGCGTTCGACCTGGTGACCAGCAGGCACCCCGCCACGGTGTGGTGGGACGAGATCGCCCGCGTCCTGCAACCCGGCGGCGCGTACCTCTCCCAGCACGTCGGCCACGCGAGCGTCTTCGAACTCGTCGAATACTTCCTGGGGCCGCAACCCGAGAACGTGCGCCGCGGCCGCCACTACGAGGACGAGAGCGCGGATGCCGAAGCCGCGGGCCTCGACGTCGTCGACCTCCGTTTCGAATCTCTGCGGATCGAGTTCTTCGACATCGGTGCCGTCGTTTACTTCCTTCGCAAGGTGATCTGGATGGTGCCCGGCTTCACCGTCGCGCAGTACCGGGACCGACTGCGGGAACTCCACGACCGGATCGAGGCGGACGGGCCGTTCGTGGCCCACTCGACCCGCTTCCTCATCGACGCCTGCAAACGCGGCTGAGTCAGCTCGTCGCCATCGACTTGTCCAGGGATTCCCGGATGATGTCGGCGTGCCCGGCGTGCTGGGCGGTCTCGCCGATGATGTGGAGCAGGACCCGGCGCGCGGACCAGCGTGATCCCGGTTCGAACCACGGCGCCTTCGGCAGCGGATGCGAGATGTCGAGGTCGGGCAGCGCGGCCACGATCTCGTCGGTCCGGTGCGCCACCGTCGCGTACCGCTCGAGGACGCCGGCCAGGGTTTCGTCGTCGCGGAGTGTGAATTCCTTCTCGCGGTTGCCGGTGCCCGTCCCGTCTACGGGACCACCGCGGACGGCGTCGGTGCCGCGGACGATGAAATCGGCCCACACCCGTTCAGTGTCCGACACGTGTTTGATCAGTCCGCCCAGGCACAGCACGCTTGCCGTCGGGCGCCGGGCCGCCTGCTCGTCGGTGAGGTCGCGGACGGTGTGGCGGAGCAGGTACCGGTGCTTGGCCAGCGACTCCAGTAGGTCGGCACGCTCGCCGGTCGTCGACGTTTTCGCGGTAGAGGTCACGGGGATCACCTGCTCCAGCCGGTCCGATGATGGCGCATTCGACCGTAGCGGTCAGCCGCCGTGCGCGGTGACATAACCGGTCGCGCGGCCGTGGGTGTCGAGTTCCCACCCCATCCGCTTCCGGGACCGGAGCGTCACCGACGAGTCGATGATCTCCAGGCTGGGGGCGCGGGTCTCCAGCCACTCCTGCACCCGCAGCAGGTCGGGCAGCGAGGACACCCACATGCTGACGAGGAAGTTCGCGGGTCCGGTCATCGACATGCACAAGCGCAGTTCGGGGCGGGTGCTGACGACCTCCACGACATCGCGGTGTGCGCGCACCGGCAGGCGGCACCACCACGTGACGGTGATGGGCCACCGCGTGGCGTTCTGGGCGACGTCGCAGCGCAGCACCACCGCGCGGGAGCGCAGCAACCCGGCGAGTTGCCTGCGCACCGAGGACGCGGGCCGGTCGATCACCGCGGCGATCTCGCGCGCGGACGCCCGGCCGTTCCGGGTGAGTTCGCGGACGAGTGCGCGGGCGACCTCGTCCGTCAGGCTCTCCGGCCTGCTGGATCCGGACTGCGGAGGGGTGTTTTCCAGTGCGGCGATCGCGGCGGACTGCGCCGTGTCCAGGGAATCGAGGCGCCACCGGCTGCCCTCCGCGTGGAGTGCGGTGCACGTGTGCGTCCGGGTCGAATTGACGCTCGGGTGACGCGGCAACTCCTCGAGCACCAGGTCCGACAACTCGTGCAACGACCCCGTCTGCACGGTCAGGATGAGGTCCCGGCCACGCGCCGCATGCTCGATCGACGACACCCGCGGGTCCCGGGTGAGCGCCTCGACCAGCGCCTTCGTGCCTGCGAGGTCGCACGTCACCTCGATCATGGCGGTGAACGCCCCCGCACCCGTCATCGGCGCGGGATAGGCGGTGATCCAGGCCAGCCCACGTTCGGTGACCGATTCCCACCGCCGCGCGAGGGTCGCGGACGTCGTGCGCAGGATCGGGGCCAGCTCGGCCCACGTCGCCCGGGGGCGGATCTGCAGGGCGTGAATGAGCGAAAGTTCGGATTCGGTCAGCATCTCGCTCATAAAGCTCTTCCTGATTCGGTGGGAATGATCGTTTTCGACGTTCTCGGCGGTCCGTCGTTCCGTGGCTCACAGCATATGACCACCGACGCATTCGGTCCCGAACGTGACCACCGACATAAGGGAGAGCAATGGATCTCTTGGACGACGCCCGCGCTCTACAGGGCGACCTCGTGCAGTTGCGGCGCGTACTGCACCGCGAACCCGAGGTCGGTCTGGACCTGCCGCGCACGCAGGAAACGGTCCTCGCGGCGCTGGACGGACTGCCGCTCGAGATCTCGACGGGAACCCGCACGACGTCCGTGACCGCGGTGCTCCGCGGCGGCCGCCGCTCGGCAACCGCCGCGCAGACGGTGCTGCTGCGCGCCGACATGGACGGACTGCCGGTCACCGAAGAGACCGGACTCGACTTCGCGGCACAGAACGGTGCCATGCACGGATGCGGGCACGACCTGCACACCGCGGCGCTCGTCGGCGCCGCGCAACTGCTGAGCCGGCACCGCGACCGGTTGGCGGGCGACGTCGTCCTGATGTTCCAGCCCGGCGAGGAAGGGTGGGACGGCGCCAAGGTGATGGTCGACGAGGGTGTCCTCGACGCGTCCGGTCGCCGCGCGGACACCGCGTACGGCATGCACGTCTTCTCCTGCCAGAAGCCGCAGGGCCGCTTCTTTTCCAAGGCGGGCACCCTGCTCGCCGCGTCGTACAAGCTGACCGTCACGGTGCGCGGGGCGGGCGGCCACGGATCGTCCCCGTCGACCGCCCGGGATCCGATCACCGCGATGGCGGAGATGATCACGTCGCTGCAAACCATGGTCACCCGGACGTTCGACGTGTTCGATCCCGTCGTCGTGACGGTCGCGAACGTGCGGGCCGGGTCGCGGCACAACATCATTCCCGACGATGCGCGGTTCGAGGCGACGGTCCGGTGCTATTCGCCCGCGACGTACGAGAAGGTGCCAGGGGCGCTGCGCCGCGTGCTCGAGGGGGTGGCGTCCGCGCAACACGTCGACGTCGAGGTCGACGTGGCCCCCGAGTTCCCGATGACGATCAACGACGTGGACGAGGTCGCGTTCGGCGCCGAAGTCGTCAGCGACCTCATGGGCGAGGACCGCTACGAGGCGGTCACGCATCCGATGGCCGGGTCCGAGGATTTCTCCTACGTCCTGCAGGAAGTGCCCGGCGCATTCATCGGACTGGGCGCGTGCATGCCCGGCGCCGATCCCGCTGCGGCTCCCATGAACCATTCGCCGCGGGCGCAATTCGACGACGCGGTGCTCGCCGACGCCGCCACCATCTACGCCGGGCTGGCCGTTCGACGGCTGGACAAGGCCACAAATGCCGCGGCCGGAGGTGACGCGCGATGACCGGGATCGCCACCGAGAGCGGGACCGTGAACGCAGGCCAACCCACCGTCCGTCAGCGGTCCGAGCGCTGGGAGAAGGCCCGCGCGATCGTCGGCGTCGGCACGGGCAACGGGATCGAGTACTTCGATTGGACCGTCTACGCCACGTTCGCCGCGTTCTTCGCCCCGCAGTTCTTCCACACCGGGTCCGCCGTCTCCGACCTGCTCGCGTCGTTCGGCGTCTTCGCCGTCGGATTCGTTGCCAGGCCGTTCGGAGGTCTGCTGTTCGGCTGGCTGTCGGACCGCCGGGGACGCAAGCTGTCCATGACGCTCGCCGTCGGCCTCGCCGCGATCGGCAGCCTGGTCATCGGCCTGACCCCGACCCATCAGACGATCGGTGTCGCGGCGGCGGTGGTGCTCGTCGTGGCGCGGCTCGCGCAGGGTGTCGCCCACGGCGGCGAATTGCCGTCCGCGCAGACCTACATCGTGGAATTCGCGCCGACGGCGCGGCGCGGACTCTGGTCCAGCCTCATCTACATCTCCAACACCACCGGAGTCGTCGTGGGCACGCTGCTCGGCGCCCTGCTCACCACGACGCTGAATTCGGAGCAGATGGCCGACTGGGGTTGGCGGGTGCCGTTCCTGCTGGGCGGCGTCCTCGGCCTGTTCGTGCTGTGGATGCGCTCCCGGATGAGCGAGACCGAGGTCTACGAGGAGTCGGGTGACGACACCGCGACGCAGTCGATGTGGCAACTGTTCGTGGCGCACCGGCGGCAGGTGTTCCAGATCCTGTTCTTCACGGTCGGCGGCACCGTCGTCTACTACGTGTGGGCGGTGTCGGCGCCGGCGTACGCGATCACGGTCCGGGGTATCGATCCGTCCGGCGCACTGTGGGCGGGAGTCGGCGCGAACCTCGTACTGATTGCGTCGCTGCCCTTCTGGGGCGCGGTGTCGGACCGGATCGGACGCAAACCGGTGCTGTACATCGGCAACCTCGGCATCGCGGCCCTGCTGTTCCCGCTCAACGCCATGATCGGGCACAGCGCGCTCACCCTGTTCTTCGCGATGGCGATCGCCCTGTTCGTGATGGGCGCGCTCCTGGCAGTCATGCCGGCGATGATGGCCGAACTCTTCCCGACCGGGCTGCGCGCCGCCGGTGTCGGGGTGCCGTACTCGATCGGGGTGGCGGCGTTCGGCGGGACGGCGGCGTACGTCCAGACGTTCTTCGCCGACCGTGGGTCGCCGGAACTGTTCGAGTGGTACGCCCTCGCGCTCATCGCGGTCTCGACCGTCGCGCTGGTCACGATCCCGGAAACCAGGGGACGGGATCTGGCTGCCCAGCAGTAGCCCAGGTGAGCGGCAAAGAGTGCTCCGGCACGCTTTGCCGCTCACGTGTGGGATCTTGAACCGGTGACGACACACTCGGTACGTATGGCGCGAGCCGCGGCAACCGTCGCGATCACCTCCCTGACGGTCGCCGGCACCTGCCTCGCCTCCCCGGCCGCGTTCGCCGACGAGGCCGACCGCACGCCGGGGAGCATCGTGGACGTCGAGCCGCTGCCTGCCGATCTCTGGATCCCCGGCACCGCCGATGCGCAGCGGATCACCTACTGGTCGATCGGGTCCGACGGGAACCCCGCACTCAGCAGCGGCGCCGTGTACGTGCCGCCGGGGGAGGCGCCCGACCGGGGCTGGCCGGTGGTGGCGTGGGCGCACGGCACGTCCGGGCTCGCGGACGACTGCGCACCGTCGCTCGTCGGCCCCGCACTTCCCGAGCGGGACTATCCGTATCTCGGCCGGTGGCTCGAGCAGGGATACGCCGTCGTCTCCACCGATTACGTCGGCCTCGGCACACCCGGTGTGATGCCGTATCTCGACGGAAAGGTCGAGGCGCACAGCGTCGTCGACTCGGTGAAGGCCGCCCGCGCCGTCGACGGGTCGCTGTCGAACAGGTGGGTGGTGGTCGGACAGTCGCAGGGTGGTGGGGCCGCGATCACCACCGCCCGCTACGCCACCGAGTTCGGCGGCGAGACGCTGGACTACCGCGGGGCCGTGGGAACGGGTGTTCCCGCGAACATCGAACTGACACTGCTGCCGCTCGGCCCGGGGGTGCCGCCCACGGCGATCCCTGCCGGCCTCACGTCGTACCTGTTCTACATCCTCGCGGGACTGCGGTCGGCGCACCCCGAAATCGACCTCGACTCGTATCTCACACCCCTCGGCGCGCACTACGTGGACGCTGCGGAACAGCTGTGCGTCAACGAACTTCACGACGCCGCGGAAGGTGTGGTGGTCGGCGACCTGTTCAGCAGGCCGTTGAACCAGATCCCGAACTTCCACGGCCTGCTCGTGGACTACATGGGCGTCCCGACGAGCGGATACGACCGTCCCCTGTTCATCGGGCAGGGGCTCACCGACATCGACGTGCCGGCACCGTCGGCGTTCTCGCTGGTCGCCGCGCTCACCGCGAACGGTGAGCCGGTCACGTTCACGACCTATCCCACCGACCACAGCGGCACGCTCGTCGATTCGCAGGCCGACACCATCCCGTTCGTGCGGGGCCTGTTCGACTGACCGAACGGGGCACTGTCCAGAATCCGGACAGTTGCTCGCCGCGTCCGCGGGCACTATGGCGTGGGTCACACGGTGTGGGTACGTTCGGATGTGAGTCGTGCACCGGTGCACGACCGGATCCGCGCGCGGCAAGGAGTCGAGGTTGGAGTTTGGCGGCACGACCGGGCACGCGGCGATGCGGCCGGAGATCGCATTGTCCTGGAAGCGTTCGGCGCTCAGCGGGCTGGAACCGACGTCGACGCCGAGCGACGATCCCTGCCCCGACCTGGACAAGTCCAGCCGGCTGCTGCAGGCGGCCCGGCCCGTCCTCGACGAGATGGAGCAGCAGATCCAGGGCACCGGTTTCTGCGTCCTGCTCGCCGACCGTGACTGCCGCATCGTGGCCCGGCTCTTCGACGGCCGCAAACTCGAGCGCCTGATCGACGGTGCCGGGGCGGTGCTGGGGTCGAGGTTCGGCGAGGACTGCGTCGGGACCACCGCGCTGGGGACGCCGCTGGAGGTCCGGCGGGGGGTCGTGATCCACGGCGAGGAGCACTACCTCGAGCGGTTCAAGGACCTCAGCTGTTACGGACACCCGATCGTGCATCCGGTGACGCGCCGCGTCGAGGGCATCCTCGACATGACGGGCGTCGCGTCGCGGGCCAACCCGCTGTTCGCCCCGTTCCTGGCCCGCGCGGCCGGCGACATCGAACGACGGTTGCTCGAGGGGTCCCGGGTGTCGCAGCAGCGGCTCGTGGACGCGTTCCAGCGGGTGTCGCCGCAGAACCAGATGGCGGTCACCGCGATCGGCGAGGACATTCTCCTCAGCAACCGGGTCGCGCTGGATCTGCTCCAGGTGTCCGATCACGCGACGCTGCGGGGGCTTGCCGCGGACCTGCGCCCGGAGCAGTCGAAGACGGTGCGGATCCAATTGTCCTCGGGCGAACCGGCATTGGTCCGGGCCGACCACGTGGCGGGCACCGACGGCGGCGCGGTGTTCGTCGTCCGCCCGGACCGCCGGACGAGTACCCCCATCCGGCGCGGGAAGTCGCCGTCGAGTTCGGTCGTCGAACGCAGCAGGTCGGAGTTGTCGCGGCTGCGCGAGACGCGGGATCCGGTGGTGATCAGCGGCGAACCGGGAACGGGCAGAACCACGGCGGTCCGCGATCTGGCCGGCGACAAGTCGCTCGTATGTATGGACGCTGCCGCGATCGCCCTCGACGGCGCCGAGGCCTGGATCGACCGGCTGCTCGCCCTGGCGGCCGGACCATCCGCGGTCCTGGCGATCGAAGAGGTGCAGTTGCTGCCCGAATCGATGCTGCCGCTGGTCGTGAAGATACTGGCGGCCGATGCGGGTCCCCGGATCGTGCTGACCAGTTCCCCGCTCGGTGACTTGCCGCCGGGCGTGGCGGGTCTCGCCGGCCGGTGCCCCGGGCAGGTGGTGTTGCCGCCGCTGCGGCAGCGCACGCGCGAGTTCGCGGACATCGCGCGGGCGGTCCTCGACTCCGTCGAACCGGGCCTCCGGCTCTCGGCGAGCGCACTCGACGCTCTCATCGCGCGCGACTGGCCGGGCAACATCGCGGAACTGTCCGTCGTGCTGCAGGCGGCCGCGCGCGGGCGCACCAGTGCGCACCTCGCCGTCGCGGATCTGCCGGACCAGTATCGGACGCCGCCGCGGGTGTCGCGGCTGGCGGGCCGCGAGCGCGCCGAACGCCAGGCCATCGTCGACGCACTGCAGGAAAGTGGCGGCAACAAGGTGCACGCCGCGGCCGCGCTGGGCATCAGCCGCAGCACGCTGTACGTCCGGATGCGGGCCCTCGAAATCACCGTCTAGCTGCAGTTTCATCCACCGATCCGCGACCGTCCGGAGGTGTCCGAAGTCAGGACAGTTAGTGATATGGCAACCAGTGCACTATGAGCCACGTCACATTCACAACTTCGGAGGTTTTGATGACAGCGACGATCGAACCCAGCCAAGCGGAACTCTTGCCGTCGGTACGGAACTTTCTGTCCGGCACCAAGCGATTCCTCGTCGGCGGGCAGTGGGTGGAATCGGCCGGCGGCGAAACGTTCGAGACCATCGACCCCGCCACCGGGCAGGTGCTGACCACCGTCGCACGCGGTGGCGCCGAGGACGTCGACCGCGCAGTCCGGGCCGCGCGTACGGCATTCGACGAGGGCCCGTGGTCCACCATGAAGCCCAACGAGCGCGAACGGCTGATCTGGCGGGTCGGCGACATCCTCTCCGAACGCGCCGAGGAATTCGGTCAGCTCGAGGCGCTGGACAACGGCAAGTCGGCGGGCATCGCCGCGGCGGTCGACGTCGCCTGGTCGGCCGACATCTTCCGCTACTTCGCGGGCTGGGCCACCAAGATCGAGGGCAGCACGGTCAACGTGAGCATGCCGTTCGTCCCTGGCGGCCAGTTCCACGCGTACACGCTGCGTGAGCCCGTCGGCGTCTGCGGTCTGATCGTTCCCTGGAACTTCCCGCTGCTGATGGCCGCGTTCAAGCTGGCCCCCGCACTCGCGGCGGGCAACACGGTGATCCTCAAGCCCGCGGAGCAGACCCCGCTCACCGCGCTCCTGCTCGGCGAGGTGTTCGAGGAGGCCGGCTTCCCGCCCGGCGTCGTCAACATCGTCACCGGCTACGGCGACGCCGGGGCCGCACTGTCCGCGCACGACGACGTCGACAAGATCGCGTTCACCGGATCCACCGAGGTCGGTAAGAAGATCGTCGACGCCGCCCGCGGCAACCTGAAGAAGGTGTCGCTCGAACTCGGCGGCAAGAGCGCGAACGTCGTGTTCGCGGACGCGGACTTCGACGCCGCCGTCACCGGATCGCTCAACGCCTGGCTGTTCAACCACGGCCAGTGCTGCGTCGCAGGTACCCGGATGTTCGTCGAGGACAGCATCTTCGACGACTTCACCGCCGCGGTCGCCGAGGCCGCGAGCCAGGTCAAGATCGGCCCCGGACTCGACCCCACCACCCAGCTCGGACCGCTCGTGTCGCAGGAACAGTTCGACAAGGTCACCGGTTACCTGGCCGCCGGACTCGCGGACGGCGCCCGCGCCCTCACCGGCGGAAAGCGCTGGGGCGACACCGGCTTCTACGTCGAGCCGACGGTGTTCGTCGACGTGAAGCCCGAATTCAGCATCGTCGAGGAAGAGATCTTCGGCCCGGTCGTCGCCGCGCTGCCGTTCAACGCGGAAGAGGGCGTCGCGAAGGCGGCGAACAGCAGCATCTACGGCCTCGCAGCCGGAATCTGGACCAAGGACCTGTCCAAGGCGCACCTCACGGCCCGCCAGCTCAAGGCCGGTTCGGTGTGGATCAACCAGTACAACGGGTTCGACACCGCCATGCCGTTCGGTGGATACAAGCAGTCCGGGTGGGGGCGTGAACTCGGGGCCACCGCCATCGACCTCTACACCCAGACCAAGGCCGTCAACATCGCACTCTGACCGTCACTCAACGAGGAGAAGACATGAAGACCAAAGCAGCCGTCCTGCTCGAAGCCGGCAAGCCGTTCGAGATCATGGAACTCGAACTGGACGGTCCGGGTCCTGGCGAAGCGCTCATCAAGTACGTCGCGGCAGGTCTGTGCCACTCGGACCTGCACCTCACCGACGGCGATCTGCCGCCGCGGTACCCCATCGTCGGCGGGCACGAGGGGTCCGGCATCATCGAGGAAGTCGGGCCCGGTGTCACCAAGGTGAAGCCCGGCGACCACGTGGTCTGCAGCTTCATCCCGAACTGCGGCACGTGTCGCTACTGCGCCACCGGCCGCCAGAACCTGTGCGACATGGGTGCCACCATTCTCGAGGGTTCGATGCCCGACGGCTCGTTCCGGTTCCACTCGGGCAAGGACGATTTCGGCGCCATGTGCATGCTCGGCACGTTTTCGGAGCGGGCCACCATCTCGCAGCACTCGGTGGTGAAGGTGGACGACTGGCTCCCGCTGGAGACGGCCGTCCTCGTCGGCTGCGGTGTGCCGTCCGGTTGGGGCACCGCGGTGTACGCCGGCGGCGTGCGCGCCGGTGACACCGTCGTCATCTACGGCATCGGCGGACTCGGCATCAACGCCGTGCAGGGTGCCGTCAGCGCCGGTGCCAAGTACGTCGTGGTGGTGGACCCGGTGGCGATGAAGCGGGAGGCCGCCCTGAAGTTCGGCGCCACCCACGCGTTCGCCGACGCCGCCGAGGCCGCCGCGAAGGTCAACGAACTGACCTGGGGACAGGGCGCCGACCAGGCGCTGATCCTGGTCGGGACCGTCGATGAAGAGGTGGTGCAGAACGCGACCGCCGTCATCGGCAAGGGCGGCACCGTCGTCATCACCGGCCTCGCCGACCCGGCCAAGCTCACCGTGCACGTGTCGGGCACCGACCTCACCCTGAACCAGAAGACGATCAAGGGCACGCTGTTCGGTTCGGCCAACCCGCAGTACGACATCGTCCGCCTGCTGCGGCTGTACGACGCGGGCCAGCTCAAGCTCGACGAGCTGATCACCACGAAGTACACGCTCGAGCAGGTGAACGAGGGATACCAGGATCTGCGGGACGGAAAGAACATCCGCGGCGTGATCGTCCACGCGTAGGCGGCTTCGCCACCCGTGCGCGGCAAACGAGTCCAGAGACTCGTTACCCGCGCACGGGTGCGGAGTGCCACACGTCGGCGAGCAGGTCGTACGTCTTCAGCCAGGACTCGGTGTTCTCGGCGTGGGACGCGACGATCAGTTCGTCGGCCTGTGCGTGCTCGGCGAACTCGTCGAGGTACGTCTTGACCTCGGTGGGTGTGCCGACCGCCGAGTACCGCACCATCTGCGCGACCTGCTGACCCGCCGGGGACGTCATGATGAGGTCGACCTCTTCGGGGGTGAACTTCTGACCGCGTCCGACCATCTGCACCACCCGTCGCCGCAGCGAGGCCTCGAACTGCCGGTGCGCGTCCTCGGTGGTGTCGGCGGCGATGGCGTTGACGCCGGCGATCACGTACGGCTCGGACAGCTCCTCGGACGGTTCGAACCGCTCCCGGTACAGCGTGACGGCGTCGACGAGCGAGTCGGGGGAGAAGTGGGACGCGTTGGCGTAGGGCAGGCCGAATTTCGCGGCGAGCTGCGCGCCGAACAGCGACGATCCGAGGATGTACAGGGGAACGCCGGTGCCCTTGCCGGGGATCGCGTCGACGCCGGGGACCCGTGACACGCCTTTGAGGTACGCCTGGAGTTCCAGGACGTCCTGCGGGAACCGGTCCGCGGACGCCGCGTCGCGGCGCAACGCGTACATCGTCTTCTGGTCGCTGCCGGGCGCGCGCCCGAGTCCGAGGTCGATGCGACCGGGGTGCAGGGTCGCGAGGGTGCCGAACTGCTCGGCGATCGTCAGCGGCGCGTGGTTGGGCAGCATGATGCCACCGGCACCGAGCCGGATGTTCCGGGTGTGCGCGGCGACGTGCGCGATGAGGACACTCGTCGCCGAGGAGCCGATGGACGGCATGTTGTGGTGCTCGGCGTACCAGATGCGGCGGTACCCGCGGGTCTCCGCGAGCTGAGCCAGTTTCACGCTCGCGTCGAAACTGTCCCGCGCCGTGTCGCCCTCGCGGATGTAGGCCAGATCCAGAATCGACAGAACAGCACTCACGGGCTTCTTCACCTTTCGTCACCGAGGTGCGAGAGGTTAGCCTCGCGCACTACCTCCGGGTACAACCGCGGAGGTAGTGCGCGTATTCCTGGCCGGTGTCAGGCCTCGACGAGTGGTCGCAACGTGCGGCCGGTGAGTTCGACGATGCCGGGTTCGTGCCCGTTGGCGACGAGATTGAGGACGACGCCGTCGATTCCCGGATCGAGGACCCGGGTCTTCAGCTGCTCGGCCACCTCGTCGGGGGCGCCGCAGAACTGCCGGTCGGTCGCGGCGGCGCGTTCTTCGTCCGACGCCTTCGACAGGTCGACGCCCCGCGCGAGCAGGAAGTCGTGCTGGAGTTGCCGGGCGCGGTCGCCGTCCTCGTCGATGATGACGAAGGCCAGGTAGCTGGTTTCCAGCGTGGACCGGTCGCGGCCGATCTCCGAACACCGCGCGTCGAGGGCCTCGAGTTTGCGCGGCAACTCGCTCGCGTTGCAGATGATGTTCAGGTGATC
The DNA here is from genome assembly GCF_019378875.1 of Rhodococcus sp. USK10. NCBI lineage: Bacteria > Bacillati > Actinomycetota > Actinomycetes > Mycobacteriales > Nocardiaceae > Rhodococcus > Rhodococcus sp. USK10. The sequence goes on along the minus strand of NZ_CP076048.1, from coordinate 2,725,259 downwards.
GGCGAACCGGGCGGCGAGACCGAACGTCTTCTTCTCCCCGCCACCACCGAGCATGATCGGCAGGTCGTCGCGGATCCGCGGTTCGTTGATCGCGTTCTCGACGTGATACCACTTGCCGTCGAACGTGGGGCGCTGACCGTGCAGCATCGGCGCGATGATCTGCAGCGCCTCGTCGAGCCGTTCGAACCGGTCGGTGAACGTACCGAACTCGTAGCCGTACTGCTGGTGCTCGAGTTCGAACCACCCGGCCCCGATCCCGAGGACGGCGCGTCCGCCGCTGGCGACGTCGAGGGTGGTCACCGACTTGGCGAGCATCGGCGGGTTGCGGTACGTGTTGCCGGTGACGAGGGCGGACAGCTGAATGTTCTCGGTGGCCGTGGCGAGGGCGCCGAGGGCGGTGTACGCCTCGAGCATCGGTTCGTCGGGCTCACCGAGGCCCGGCAGCTGGTAGAAGTGATCCATGACGAATGCGGTGTCGAAGCCCGCGGATTCGGCCTCACGGGCCTGTGCGATCACGGTCGGGAACAGGTCCGCGACGGGGGTGGAGTAACTGAAATTCGGCATCTGATATCCAAGGCGAATAGTCACCCGATCGACGCTACTCGGATGACGGCCGGGGCACCTCTTTTATTTCGGGGGTGGGAAGTGACCACCCTGGGGTCCCTGTTGCGACGCCTTGGGGTGATGCACCCTGACGGTAGTGCCGTATCCGTCGCCGATCCGCCATCCGCGACAACCTGCGCGGTGGGGAGGCGGACCAGGCAGAGCACAGCCCGAGGGGGCCAGATGAACACGTATCTCGATACGCAGCAAACCGGCGGCACGGCATGCGCCTGCCCGGAACGGCCCACGCCTCTTCGGCGGCACGTAGCCGTCCTGGAACGTCCGCTCGCGCATCCGACGCGTTCGACCGTCGGCGCCTTTCCGCTGACCGCGGCGCAGCGGTCCATCTGGTTCGCGCAACAGCTGACGCCGGAGGTCCCGTACGTCATTGCCCACTACGTCGAGCTGAACGGGCCGGTCGAACTGGGTGCCCTCCACGACGCCACCCGTCGCGCGAACCGCGAATTCGGCTGGGGATCGGTGCGCCTGGTGGACATCGACGGACAGCCGCATCAGGTCGTGGATCCGACCGCCGACGATCGGGTACCCGTCACCGACCTGCGCGGCGAGGACGATCCCGTCGACGCCGCCCACCGCTGGATGCGGAACGACCGGACCGCGCGCACCGACATGTACGACGGTCCGCTCCTGGTCTCGCACATTCTCCGGCTGGGAGACGATCGCTACTACTGGTATTCCCGCGCCCACCACATCGTGTCGGACGGGTACGCCGCGATGATGCTGATGAGCCGCACGGCCGAACTGTACGTCGCCGCCGTCGAGGGCAGGGAACCCCCGGATTGCCGGATCGAGGGACCGGAACGTCTCGTGCGGGAAGACGAGGCCTACCGCGCCTCCACCCGGTTCGTCCGCGACCGTGACTATTGGCGTGAACAGGGCAGCGGCCCGGCGTCGGTCCTCAGCCTGAGCGGCCGCGCGGCGCGACCGGAAGTCGACGCCCGGACGGCGACCGGGCACACCCCGGCGAGCGGCAGCACAAGGAATCCGACGGCCGTGACCGTCGCCGCCTTCGCGTCCTATCTCGCCAGGATGACCGGTGCCGACGACGTGGTCCTGTCCCTGCCCGTGTCGGCGCGGACAACGGCCTGCCTGAGGCATTCCGGCGGCTCGGTGTCCAACGTGATCCCGTTGCGGCTGAACGGAATCGGCTCCGCAACCGTGAGCCGTGCGGTCGACACCGCGGAGGCGTGTTTGGCGGCGGCACTGCGCCGGCAACGCTACCGCCGCGAGGACATCGGCCGCGACCTCGCCTCGGGTGGGGTCGAACTCCTGCATTTCGGGCCGGTGGTCAACGTCATGATGTTCTCGAAAGAGATCACGCTGGGCGCCGTGCAGGGGACGGTCCGGGTACTCACCACCGGTCCCGTCGCGGACCTCGCCGTCAACATCTATCCCGGGTCCGAAGGAGTCGCCGCCCGTATCGATTTCGAGGGAAACCCGGCACTGTACGACGCCGCCGAACTGACCGGGCACCACGCGCGTTTCCTCACGTTCCTCCAAAGCTTCACCGCAGCGGTCGAGTCGGACGCACGGGTTGCGGACCTCGACGTCTTCTTCGCGGGCGAACGTGCGGAATTCGCTCCCGCGCGTGGTCTTCCGGATACGGACCCCGTCACCCTCGACCGTCTGCTGACGCGAACCGTCGCGAACGACCGGGCGGCGATTGCGATCACCGACCGGGGACGCGCACTGTCCTACGGCGACCTGGACCGACTCGCCACCCGGTTGGCCCGCCTTCTGGCAGTTCGGGGCATCGGACCCGAGGACGTCGTCGCGGTCTCCATCCCACGGTCGATCGAGTCGGTGCTGGCGCTGTGGGCGGTCGCGAAGGCCGGCGCGGCCTATGTCCCGATCGACCCCTCACACCCGAGCGCTCGCATCGCGTACACCCTCGGCGATTGCGGCGCGACGGTCGGGCTGACCGTCCGCTCGGAGCGTGCCCGGCTGCCCGGCGACATCGCGTGGCTGACCGCCGATGTCGACGAACTCGACAATCTCTGTCGGGGAGATTCTTCCGACGTCCCGGCCGTCGTGGAACGCACCCGCCCGTTGCTCGTGGACCATCCCGCGTACCTCATCTACACGTCCGGCTCCACCGGAACACCGAAGGGGGTCGTCGTCACCCATCGCGGTCTCGCCAACCTGGCCCAGGAAATCCGGGACAAGTATGCGGTGTCGGCGCGCTCGCGGATCCTGCACTTCGCCTCACCGAGTTTCGACACGGCGCTGGTCGAAGTACTCGCGGCCTGTATCGGCGGCGCGACGCTCGTCGTGACCCCGCCCGGCGTGTTCGGCGGTGACGAGCTGTCACGACTCCTGCGCGACGAACACGTCACCCACCTCCTGACGACGCCGTCCGCGCTGGCCGCGATCGACCCCGGCGCGACGAACGAACTGGAGTTGGTGCTGGTCGGAGGGGAAGCGTGCCCGCAGGAGCTGGTGCGGCGGTGGGCAGGCAGACAGGACATGCGCAACGCGTACGGTCCGACGGAGACGACGTGCAGCGTCACCCTCACCGATCCGATCTCACCGGACGAGCGAATGACGATCGGCTCCCTGATGCGCGGCGTGGACGCGGTGGTTCTGGATCACCGCCTGCGTCCGCTTCCTCCGGGCGCCGTCGGTGAGCTCTACCTCGGCACCCCGGCACTCGCGCGTGGCTATCACCGGCGCCACGGCCTGACCGCCGCACGGTTCGTCGCCGACCCGTTCGGCCGCCGAGGATCCCGGATGTTCCGCACCGGGGACGTCGTCCGGTGGACGGCGACGGGGACGCTCGAGTTCCTGGACAGGGCGGACGACCAGATCAAGATCCGCGGATTCCGTGTCGAGCTCGGCGAGATCGACGCCGCGCTGACCGCGCAACCGGGCGTCGCGTTCGCGGCGACGGTGCTGCACCGGAACTCGGCCGGAAACCCGAACCTGGTGTCCTACATCATGGCCGAGCCGGGCGCCGCGATCGATCGTGAAATGCTGACAGCGCAGCTGGCACGATTCCTGCCCGACTACATGGTTCCGAAATCGATCATGCTGCTGCAGTCGATCCCGTTGACACCGACGGGGAAGCTCGACCGGGCTGCGCTCCCGCTGCCGGAGTTCGGCTCGGACTCGGTGCCTCATCGCGACCCGTCGACGCCGGCCGAGCGTCGGGTCGCGCGAGTGTTCGCCCAGGTTCTCGGTGTCGACGCGGTCGGTGCCGACGATTCGTTCTTCGACCTCAGCGGCGACTCGCTGTCGGCGATCCGGGTGGTCGCGCGGATCAACGCCGAGCTCGGCACCAGCATGGGCGTGCGCGACCTCTTCGACGCGCCGACGGTCGCCGCACTGGCACTGAGGGTCGCGGAGGCCTGCGCAGAGTCGCCGGCCATCCGCCCGCAGCGCGGGCCGAAGCTGGGTGCCACACCGTTGCCCGCTCTCGTGCCGCTGTCCCCGTCGCAATTCTTCATCGACCGCACCGTCGTGGAACCCGCTCTCCACAACATCCCCTTCACCGTGCGCGTGCGCGGCGAATTCGACGCCGAGGCCCTGCGCTCGGCGATGGCGGACGTCCTCGGCAGGCACCGGTCACTGAGGACCGTGTTCCCCGACTCGCCGTCGGGGCCGTACCAGCACGTGCTCGACGTGGCCGACGCGATGCCCGACCTGCGCCCGGTGGTGACGAGCCCTGCGGAAGCGGAGGCCCGGACGTCGGACCTGCTGTCCGCGGGATTCGACGTGCGGCGGGACCCGCCGCTGCGCGCCCGGCTGTTCCGGCTCGGCGATCGCGACCACCTGCTCGCGTGCGTCGTCCACCACATCGCCGCGGACGGCTGGTCGCTCGCGCCGCTGGCACGGGATCTCGCGGACGCCTACGCTGCCCGGTCCGCAGGCGGGGCGCCCGACTGGGAGCCGCCGGCCGCGACGTACGCGGACTACACCGTGTGGCGGCGGGCGCTGCTGGGCGACGAGGACGACCCGGCGAGTGTCGCGTCGAAGCAGATCGCCCACTGGGCGAACGAACTGTCGGGGCTGCGCGGGGAGCTTGCGCTGCCTACCGACCGCCCGCGGCCGGAGCGGTGGACGTACCGGGCGGGGCGACTTCCGTTTTCGCTCGACGAGCATGCACATCGAGGCCTGCTGGCCACCGCGCATGAGCACCACGCCAGCCTGTTCACAGCGCTCAGGTCGGCGGTGGCGATCCTGCTCGCCCGCCTCAGCGGAGATCCCGACATCGCGATCGGCACCCCGATCGCGGGTCGGGGAGACCCGGCGCTCGACGACGTGGTGGGCATGTTCGTCAACACGCTGGTTCTGCGGACCCGGGTCGACCCGAGCATGACGCTGTGCGACATCGTCGAAGGATCCCGCGGCGTGGAACTTCGCGCCCTGGCGAATGCCGATGTGCAGTTCGAACGACTCGTTCAGGTACTCGACCCGCCCCGGTCGCCGTCCCTGCACCCGCTGTTCCAGGTTGCGCTGTCGCTGAACAACTTCGCTCCCGCCGCCCTGAACGTGGCCGGGCTCGACTTCGAGGTCACTCCGCGTCCGCTCGACATCGCCAAGTGCGATCTGCACTTCCACTTCACCGAACGTCACGACGTCGATGGGAGGCCCGCCGGAATCGACGCCGAACTGGTGTATTCCGCCGACCTCTACGACGCATCCACCGCACAGGGTTTCGTCGACACGCTGCACACCGTCGTCGACCCGATCGGTAGGTGAGCGGGCATCGGACGTGGTAGATATGCCTGATGAGAGGCTTCCGGAGATCGATTCTGGTGTCACTGGTCGGCGGCGCCGTGCTCCTCGCGCCCGCCGCCTGCTCCGACCGGTCCGGCACGGCGGTGACCGAGCCGTCGACCGTGTCCGACGCGGGACCGTCCACGACCGACCCGGCGACCGGACCAGTGACCACGGCTGGTGCGCCGTACACGGAGTCCGAACTGCAGGTCACCGGTTCCACCGGACGCGTCCGCTACGACGTGCTCATCCCGCAGATCGAGGGCGGCGACCAGGCGGTCACCGCCGAGTTCAACGAATCGATGCGCGCCGCGCTCCAGGACCAGATCGACGGCTCGGGAACCGACGCGTTCACGCTGAGCAGCCAGGAACACAGCGTGGCGCACATCGGTGAACACGTGATCAGCGGGCTGCTCGTGACGTCCTGGAACGCCGATCCGCCCGGGGCGCATCCCACGCCGATCGTCGCGACGGTGGTGGTGAACTCCGACACGGCTGCACCGATCACGCTCGGCGACCTGTTCCCCGACCTGCCTGCCGGGCTGCAGGCGCTGTCGGACAGTTCCGCGCGCCTCCTCCCCGAGACGGTCGCCGGACCGGACTTCGATCGGTCGGGCATCGAGCCGACCGAGGCGAACTTCGCCAACTGGCTGGCCACCCCGGCGGGCATGGAGATCCACTTCAACGACTACCAGGTGGGACCGCACGCCATCGGACTCGTCACCGTCACCGTGCCGTGGGACGACCTCGCGGACGTGATCGACCCCGAACTGGCCCCCGTCGTGTCGAGTTAGCCGCTGCCCGACCGCTCACCGGGAACGAACCTGTAGCTGCCCGGGTGCTCCGACCTACCGTCCCAGACAGGCCTTTGCTGCCGGAATGTGTCTGTCGAATGGGAGAGGAGCGCGCCCGTGAGTGCACGCACCGAAGTTGATGCTCGGGCGAATCGGATCGGCGACGTGGACGCGGTCGTCGTCGGCGCGGGATTCGCGGGTCTGTACGCCGTCCACAAACTGCGGGGCCTGGGTCTGACGGTCCAGGGTGTGGAGGCGGCGGACGGCGTCGGCGGAACGTGGTACTGGAACCGCTATCCCGGCGCCCGGTGCGACGTGGAAAGCGTCGACTACTCGTACTCGTTCTCGCGGGAACTCGAGCAGGAGTGGGACTGGAGCGAGAAGTACGCCACCCAGCCCGAGATCCTGGCGTACATCGATCACGTCGCGGACCGGTTCGACCTCCGCGACCGTTTCCTGTTCGGCACCCGCGTGACGTCCGCGGAACTGGACGAGGAGACGCTGCGGTGGGAGGTGCGCACCGACCGCGGCGACGTCCTGTCCGCCCGGTACTGCGTCTTCGCGACCGGGGCGCTGTCCACCGCGAACATGCCGAACATCCCGGGCCGCGAATCCTTCACGGGCGACACGCATCACACCGGTCACTGGCCGCACCAGGGGGTCGACTTCACCGGCCGGCGGGTCGGGATCATCGGCACCGGTTCCTCGGGCATCCAGTCGATTCCCGAGATCGCCGAGCAGGCCGATCACCTGTACGTGTTCCAGCGCAGCGCCAACTACAGCGTCCCCGCGGGCAACGAGACGTGGGACGACGAGATGCGGCGCGCGATCAAGGCCGGGTACGACGAGCGCAGGCGACTGTCCCGGGAGAGCGGCGGCGGGTCGCCGTACAACGCGCACCCGAAGTCGGCACTGGAGGTGTCCGAGGAGGAACGCCGCGACGCCTACGAGACGCGATGGAAGCTCGGCGGGGTGCTGTTCGCGAAAACCTTTCCGGACCAGACGAAGACCGAGGCCGCGAACGCGACCGCGCGGGAGTTCGCGGAGGAGAAGATCCGCCGCCTCGTCGACGACCCCGCGGTCGCGGACAAGCTGATCCCGAACGATCACCCCATCGGGACCAAGCGGATCGTCACCGACACCCACTATTTCGAAACGTACAACCGGCCGAACGTCACCCTGGTGGATCTGAAGGCGGCGCCGATCGAGTCGATCACCCCGTCGGGGATCACCACCGCCGACGCCGACTACGGCCTCGACACGCTGGTGTTCGCCACCGGATTCGACGCCATGACCGGAGCCCTCGACCGCATGCGGATCGTCGGCCGCGGCGGCGTGTCCCTCGCCGAGTACTGGAGTGAGGGACCGAAAACCTATCTGGGTCTGGGTGTTCCGGGATTCCCGAACCTGTTCGTCGTGACGGGGCCGGGCAGCCCGTCGGTACTGGCGAACATGGTGCTCGGCGCCGAGCAGCACGTCGACTGGATCGCGGACTGCATCGCGCACCTGTGGGAGAAGGACTACGACGCGGTCGAGGCGTCGATCCCGGCCACCGAGCAGTGGGTGGAGCACTGCCGCGACCTTGCCGCGCAGACCCTGTTCCCGCTGGCGAACTCCTGGTACATGGGCGCCAACATTCCGGGCAAACCCCGCGTGTTCATGCCGTACATCGGGGGCTTCGGCGCGTACGGGCGGATCTGCGCCGACGTCGCGGAGGAGGGGTTCCGCGGGTTCGAGTTCAGCCGGTCCCGCACGAGGCTCGCCGACCCGGTGGGGTAGTTGCCCAGACAATGGTCAGCCGCGCAGGCAATTGCCTGCGCGGCTGACCAATTCGTGGGAAACGGGTCGTTCGCGGGATGAGGGGCCGCGCTCAGTCGGGCAGCGCGTACGTGGCCCAGGCCCGGGCGAGCACGTCGCCGTCGAGCGTGCAGGTGACGGTGACGTCGGTCATGCGCACGCCGTCCTGGACGTATGTCTGCTGCAGCGAGGACGTGAACCCCGCCTCGGACGGCACGGCCCGCCGGATGCGGGTGCGGAACCTGCGGAGGTCGCCGGGGAACTGCTCGGCGCACTGGCGCTCGAGTAGTTCTGCCGATCGGTCGTCCGGTGTCGAGGCACCGGTGAAGCTGTTCGTCCAGAATTCGAAGACCAGTTGCTCGTCCCGGTTGCGGAAGCGGACCAGCAGGTCGTGGTCGCCCACCCTGCGGACCTGTGCCGTCAGCGCGTCGTCCGGCGTCCTGCGCGGTCGCAGCAGGAGGAAGTCCTGCTCGACGGCGGCCCCCGGTTCGGGTGCGACGACCACCCCGTCCGGGACGGCGTCGGCGCAGAGCCGGCGGATCTCCGCTGTGCACGGCTGCGAAGAGATGAGTGCGGCCATCGTTCCTCCCAAATCACGGGGTCTGTGCTCCGCACGGTAGTCGCCGCGGCCGGGAAACGGGGGCCGTGGTCCCTGTGATCGGGACGCCGAAAACCCGCCGTGACGGCCGGATACGAAAGCCTCTCGCTCAGTGGGAGAGTCGGGTACCGCTGCGCGCCGCGTGCGCCGACTATGAGCTACACCACACCCCGAGGGTGTTCTTGACGTACAGCGAGGCGGAGGTAGACATGGCGCGCAACAGTGCCGTTGACGGCGACGAAGTCCGGATGATCGAAGTGGGATCGGCACCAACGCGTTTCGCGCGAGGGTGGCACTGCCTGGGTCTGGCGAAGACCTTCAGGGACGGCACCCCGCACCAGATCGACGCGTTCGGCACGTCGCTGGTGGTGTTCGAGACGTCCGACGGCACCCTCAGCGTGCTCGACGCCTACTGCCGCCACATGGGTGGCAACCTGGCGCACGGCACCGTGAAGGGCGACTCCATCGCCTGCCCGTTCCACGACTGGCGGTGGGGCGGCAACGGCAAGTGCACCGGAATCCCGTATGCGCGGCGCGTCCCGCCGCTGGCACGGACCCGGGCCTGGACGACCATCGAGCGCAACGGGCAGCTCTACGTCTGGAACGACCCGCAGGGCAACCCGCCGCCCGCCGACGTGACGATCCCCGAGATCGAGGGATTCGGCTCGTCGGAATGGACCGACTGGACCTGGAATTCGCTGCTCGTCGAGGGTTCGCACTGCCGCGAGATCGTCGACAACGTGGTCGACATGGCGCACTTCTACTACGTCCACTTCTCGTTCCCGCGCTACTTCAAGAACGTCTTCGAAGGGCACGTGGCCACCCAGTACATGCAGTCGACGCCCCGCCACGACATCTCGGTGGGCACCAGCTACGACGACCCCAATTCCACGCTGCGCTCGGACGCGTCGTACTTCGGCCCGTCCTACATGATCGACAAGCTGTGGAGCGAGGCGAACGGCATGATGATCGAGACGGTGCTGATCAACTGCCACTACCCGGTCAGCGCCGATTCGTTCGTCCTGCAGTGGGGCGCCATGGTGAAGAAGCCCGAGGGGCTGTCGGACGAGGTGGCGAACGGCATGGCGGCCCAGTTCGCGGAGGGCGTGGAGCTCGGGTTCAAGCAGGACGTCGACATCTGGCTGAACAAGTCGCGCATCGACAACCCGCTGCTGTCGGAGGAGGACGGGCCGGTGTACCAGCTGCGCCGCTGGTACCAGCAGTTCTACGTCGACGTCGAGGACATCACCGAAGACATGACGAAGCGCTTCGAATTCGAGATCGACACCACCAGGGCGGTGCAGAGCTGGGAGGCGGAGGTTGCCGACAACCTCGCCAACGGCGTCGTGCCGCTCGACACCAACGCCTGAGCCCGCTCGCAAAAGAAGGACACGACAGATGACCCACGAGGTTCTCGACAACATCATGGCGATCGCGGACCAGCTCCGCGATCAGGCGCCCGAGGCCGAGCGGATCGGCCGGCTGCCCGACGACACGGCGAAGAAGCTCCGCGAGGCCGGACCGATCAAGCTGCTCCAGCCCGGCAAGTACGGCGGCCACGAGGCTCACCCGCGCGAGTTCGCGGAGACGGTGATGGCCGCGGCCTCCCTCGACCCGGCAACCGGCTGGGTGTGCGGCATCGTCGGCGTGCACCCCTGGCAGCTGGCGTTCGCCGACCCGAAGGTGCAGGAGGAGGTGTGGGCGGCCGACAACGACACCTGGATGGCCTCGCCGTACGCGCCGACCGGGATCGCGACCCCCGTCGACGGCGGCTACCTGTTCAGCGGACGCTGGCAGTTCTCCTCGGGCACCGATCACTGCGACTGGATCTTCCTCGGCGCGATGCTCGGCGACAAGGACGGCGCCATGGCGCTGCCGCCGAAGATGCTGCACATGATCCTGCCGCGCAGCGACTACGAGATCGTCGAGGACTCGTGGAACGTCGTCGGGCTCAAGGGCACCGGGTCCAAGGACATCATCGTCCGGAACGCCTTCGTCCCCGACTACCGGGTGATGGACGCCGACGAGGTCATGAACGGCACCGCGGTGCAGAAGTTCGGGCGCACCGAGACGCTGTACAACATGCCGTGGTCGACGATGTTCCCGCTCGGGATCTCCTCCGCGGTGGTGGGTATCGCCGAGGGCGCTCTGGCCGCTCACCTCGACTACCAGCGCGACCGCGTCGGAGCGCAGGGCACCGCGATCAAGGACGACCCCTACGTGCTGTTCGCCGTCGGTGAGGCCGCGGCCGACATCAACGCCGCACGTCAGGAACTGCTCGCCAACGTCGACAGGATCTGGGATCTCGTCGAGTCGGGCAAGGAGGTCACGTTCGAGGACCGCGCGGCCGGACGCCGCACCCAGGTGCGAGCGGCGTGGCGGGCGGTTACCGCCGTCGACCAGATCTTCGCCCGCTCCGGTGGCAACGCGCTGCGCATGGACAAGCCCCTGCAGCGGTACTGGCGGGACGCGCACGCCGGCCTGGCGCACGCGATCCACGTGCCGAGCACCGTGTACCACGCATCGGCGCTCAGTTCCCTCGGCCTCGACCCGGCCGACAACCTCAAGTCGATGATCTGACCGCCGTCCGAACACGAAAAAACAAGAAGGACAACACATGACAGACATCAAGGGCCTGGGCTACGTCAAGATCCAGACCAACGACCTGGAGCGGTGGCGCACGTTCGCGTTCGACGTCCTCGGATTCGCCGAGGGGTCGGGCCCGGACGAGGATGCCCTGTACCTGCGCATGGACGAGCGGGCGGCGCGCATCGTGATCGTGCCGGGCGAGACGGACGAGGTGGTCACCATCGGGTGGGAGGTCCGCGATCACGCCGGCCTGGTCCGCGTCCAGGAGGCCGTCGAGGGCGCGGGGATCGCCGTCAAGCCCCTGTCGGTGGAAGAGGCCGACGCGCGCCGCGTCGAGGAGGTGATCACGTTCCAGGATCCGACGGGCGCGACGATCGAAATCTTCCACGGCGCCGTCCTCGACCACAGCCCGGTGGTCACCCCGTTCGGCGCGAAGTTCGTGACCGGGGCGCAGGGCCTCGGCCACGTGGTGCTGCCCGTGATGGACTTCGGCGGGGCGTTCGACTTCTACACCGAGGTGCTCGGCTTCCTGCCCCGCGGAGCGTTCCGCATCCCGGCGCCGCCGGAGTTCGGGCCGATGCGGGTGCGCTTCCTCGGCGTCAACGAGCGGCACCACAGCCTGGCGCTGTGCCCCGCACCGCACGGTGGTGCGCCGGGACTGGTGCACATCATGGTGGAGGTCGACACGCTCGACGCTGTCGGGCAGGCTCTCGACCGCGTCGTCAAGGACGGGTTCTCCGTCTCCTCGACGCTCGGCCGGCACACCAACGACAAGATGGTGTCGTTCTACGTGCGGGCGCCCGGCGGCTGGGACGTCGAGTTCGGCACCGAGGGCATGAAGGTGGACGAGAAGTACTACTCCGCGGAGGAGATCACCGCCGACAGTTACTGGGGACACGACTGGTCGGGGAGTGAGCCGCTGGCGGCGATGTAAGGGGTGTCCGGGCCCGGTGTGCGTATCCACTCGATGCGCGCACCGGGCCTTTCGGCTGTTCGGGGGCTGTGCCACGAAGCACTATTGCAAATAGGTATATGCCTATTTATAGTAAGTGTCGCCAGTCACACAGCGCGGCGCCGCACCGAGCAGCGCCGTTACGGAGGTCCCCATGACGACGACACTCAGCCCCACCCCCACCGCCGGCCTCGATCGCGCCGCCCTTCTCCTCGACGCCTTCGACGGCCCGGGCAGGCTCACGCTCGCGCAGATCGTGCGCCGCACGGGTCTCCCGCGATCCTCCGCGCACCGGATGCTCGAGCGTCTCGTCCAGCTGCGCTGGCTCCGCCGGGAGGGCCGGGACTACGAACTCGGCATGCGGCTGTTCGAACTCGGGTCCCTCGCCGTGCACCAGGACCGCCTGCACCGGGCCGCGCTGCCCTTCCTGCACGAACTGCACCGCCTCACCGGACACGCCGTGCACCTCGCGGTGCTGGAGGGGATCGACGTCGTCTACCTGGAGAAGATCGCCGGACGGTTCGGCGTCGGGCTGCCGTCCCGCGTCGGCGGCCGCCAGCCCGCACACTGCACGAGCGTCGGCAAGGTGCTGCTGGCCCATTCGCCCGAGTCGGTGGTCGACCGCGTCGTCGAGGCCGGTCTGCCCCGCAGCACACGATTCAGCATCGACTCACCGGCCGCGTTCCGCGCCGAGTTGCAGAAGACCCGCGAACGCGGGGCGGCCTACGACCGCGAAGAGGATCTCGTGGGCGTCAGCTGCGTCGCGGTGCCCGTGGGAACCGACGACAACGTGGTGGCGGCCATCTCCGCGTGCGGTCCCAGCAGCCAGATCAAGCTCGACCACCGTCTGACCGCGCCGATTCGCATGTCCGCCAAGGGCACCTGGCGCAATTACATGTCGACCGCGACACCGGCAGGCGGCCGCGCCGACCGCTACTCCGCCTGAAGCGGGACGAAGGAGCACAGATGCCGCTCGACGAGCAGGCCGAGACCATCCTCCGGGGACTCAACGAGAACTTTCCCCGGGTGGAGACCATGACCGGCGCCCAGGCTCGGGCGGCGACGAAGGCCGGACGCACGGCCGTCGCCGATCCCGAGCCGGTCGGTGAGGTGCGCGACCGGGAGATCCCCGGCGGTGCCGGATCGATTGCGGTACGGATCTATTCGCCCGCGGGGAACTCCGCGGGGCCCCTTCCTGTCGTCGTCTTCTTCCACGGCGGCGGGTTCGTGATCTGCGACCTCGACAGCCACGACGGCTTCTGCCGCGCGATGTGCAACGGCATCGGCGCCGTCGTCGTCTCCGTCGACTACCGGCTGGCCCCGGAATCGCAATGGCCCGCCGCGGCGGACGACGCCTACGCCGCGACGTGCTGGGTCGCGCAGCACGCCGGCGAGTTCGGCGCCGATCCCGACCGTCTGCTCGTCGCCGGCGACAGCAGCGGCGGCAACCTCGCGGCCGTCGCCGCGCTGATGGCCCGAGACCGGCAGGGCCCCGCCGTCGCCGGACAGCTCCTGATGTACCCCGTCATCGAACCGGCCTTCGACACCGAGTCCTACGAGGAGTTCGCGGAGGATCACTTCCTCACCCGCGCTGCGATGCAATGGTATTGGGATCAGTACCTGCCGACGCACCGCGAGGTCGCACCCGCCTACGCGGCCCCGGTCCGGGCGGACGACCTCGCCGGGCTCCCGCCCGCGATCGTGATCACCGCCGAACGCGATCCGCTGCGGTACGAGGGGGAGAAGTACGCCGCGGCGCTCGCCGACGCAGGTGTTCCCGTGCAACTCGAGCGGGTCGAGGGAATGTTCCACGGCTTCCTGACGATCGACGCGATGACCGCGGCGCAGCGGGTGCGGGAACGGCTGTGGCCGCAGCTTCGGGACCTGGTGGCCGAACGCGTGCGCACCCCGTCCGACTAGTTCTCCGTCTCGGCCTCGTCGCCGGAGTCCCGCGCCGCCTTCATGGCGGCCTGGTACTCCTGCTGCGCTTCGCGGGAGCGCCGGATCGACGGTGATGCGGTCGGTTTCGGCACACCGGGATGTTCCGGCGTCCCCTCACCGTGGATGCGTTCGACGGCCTCGTCGATGTCGGCGAGCATCTGCTTCGCGAGGTCGCTCTCGGCGGCGTAGTAGCGCTCGGACCACTTGTTGACCATGTGCGCGAACGCCCACGTGGGTTCGACGTCCGAATCGCGGGCGTCGAGCGCGGCCTGCCTGCTCATGCCCTCCACATACGAGATGTGCTCCTTCAGGGCATCTTTGAGCTGCTCCGGCTCGGTGAGGTGACCGAGCCACATGCGCAGCATCACCCCGTGCTTGAGGACGGGTGGATCGATCGGCGCCTCCCGCGCCCAGCTGCGCATGACGGCCATGCCCGCGTCCGTGATCTTGTACAGCCGCTTGGGTTTCACCCGGGCCTCGTCGTCCACGACGGTCCGCGACGTCACGTATCCCGCGTCTTCCAGCTTCTTCAGCTCCGAGTACACCTGACTGAACGACGGGCTCCAATAGAAGAAGCGCACGCTGTACGACGCCCACTTCTTGAGGTCGTAGCCGGACAGTTCCTCGCCGAACGACAGGATGCCGAGTACCGGCCAGCTCGTGGATCGGAGGCCGGCGTACCCGGAGCTCTGGGTGGGGTCGGACGAAGGCATTTCCCGAGCCTATCAACCGTGCGCCGCCGGTCGGGCACGCGAAACCCTGCCGCTGGGCGGGACGGGGCATTTCCCGCGTGCAGGAGCCGCGGCCAGGCTGAACGCAACCCGCCGATCCGAGGAGACACGATGACCCGAACCGAAGAACCCGCGCCTGTGGTGCGCCGCATCGACCCTGCTGACCTCAAGTCGGTGCTCGGGCACTTCTGCACCGGCGTCACGGTGATCACCGCGCACGACGGTGAGAGCCCGCACGGGTTCACGTGCCAGTCCTTCGTGTCGCTGTCGCTGGACCCGCCGTACGTGTCGTTCAGCCCCGCACGGACGTCGACCAGCTGGCCACGGCTGCGGGCGAGCGAGCACCTGTGCGTCAACGTCCTCGCCCACGACCAGCGAGACGTGTGCGGGGCGTTCGCGACCAGCGGCGCCGACAAGTTCGCCGGCGTCGGGTGGTCGCACGCAGGCAACGGCGCCCCCGCGCTGGACGGGGTGCTGGCCCGGGTGCAGGCGACCGTCGAATTCGAGCACGACGCCGGCGACCACACCATCGTCGTCGCGCGCGTGACCGGACTGGACGTGCTGCGGGACGTGCCGCCGCTCCTGGTGTACCGCGGCGGGCTCGGCATCTTCACCGCCGCCACGTAGCCGATCTTTCTCCCGCTCGGCGTCGGTGCCGCTGTCTCCCGCTCCGCGGCGGTGCCGCTGTCTCCCGCTCCGCGGGAAGTGCTGTGGGAATGAGCAATTGACACCGGCAGGATGTGATCGAGACCACTTCGGAAGGTGTGCACGATGAGCGTAGACGAGCAGAACTGGGACCGGGAGGTCGATCTCCTGGTGATCGGCAGCGGTGCGGGCGGCATGACCGCCGCCCTCGCCGGGGCCGAGCGGGGACTCGACACCCTCATCGTCGAAAAGTCCGGCGTGTACGGCGGCTCGACGGCGCTGTCCGGTGGCGCCCTGTGGATTCCCAACTCGCCGATCCTCGTCCGTGAAGGCCGCGCCGACGACCCCGGCGACGTCCGGAAGTACCTGGAGTCGATCGTCGGCGACAGCGTGCCGGCCGAACGCCTCGACGCGTACATCGAGCAGGGCCCGGCGATGATGCAGTTCTTCGAACAGCACTGCCCGCATCTCCGGTTCTCCTGGTGCGAGGACTATTCCGACTACCACCCGGAGAACGTGGGCGGACGGCCGAAGGGGCGGACGGTCGAACCGCTGCCGTTCGACATGAACCAACTCGGCGCCGACCGCGAACAGCAGCGCCCGAACTCCCTCGCCATGCCGGGCGGGCTCTACATGACGTCCACCGAGTTCCGGCACCTCAACATGTTCTTCCGCACCTGGGCCGGCCGCAGGACCGCACTCGGTGTCGGCTGGCGTTCGGTGGTCGCGATGGTGCGGCGCAGGCGGATGGAGACGCTGGGGCAGGCCCTCGTCGGCCGGCTGCGGCTCAGTCTCCAGGAGGCCGGCGTCCCACTGTGGCTGAACTCCCCGCTGAAGGGACTGATCACGGACGAGTCCGGGGCCGTCACCGGCGCGGTCGTCGAGTCCGGAGAACGGGAACTGCGCATCCGCGCCCGCCGCGGCGTCATGATGGCCACCGGCGGATTCGAGCAGAGCGAGGAGATGCGGAAGCGGTACCTGCGGGAGGGCGGCAAGGACAACTACAGTGCCGGCTCGCCCGACAACACCGGCGACGGAATCGTGGCGGGCGAGCAGGTCGGCGCCGCCGTCGACCTGATGGACGACGCCTGGTGGATGCCGTCGTTCCGGCGCCCGGACGGCATCATGCACGTCCTGGTGTCGGAGCGGTCGATCCCGCCGTCGCTGATCGTCGACCAGAACGGCAAGCGGTTCACCAACGAGGCGTCCCCGTACGTGTCGTTCGTCCACGACCAGATCGCCGGCGGGCACGACCCGGTGTGGTTCGTGTTCGATTCGAAGGCCAAGAGCCGCTACCAGTTCGGTGGTGTGATGCCCGGGCAGAAGTTCCCGGCGGAATGGTTCGAGACGGGCCTGATGCTGCGCGCGGAGACCCTCGGGGAACTGGCGCAGCAGATGAGCGTGCCCGCCGACGCGCTGTCCGCGGAGATCACAAGGTTCAACGGGTTCGCCCGGGCGGGCGTCGACGCCGATTTCGGTCGCGGCGACAGCGCGTACGACCGGTACTACGGCGACCCGCGACTGCCCAACCCGACCCTGGACGAGGTGGACAAGGCCCCGTACTACGCGGTGCGGATGGAGGCCGGCGACCTCGGCACCAAGGGCGGACTCGTGTGCAACGAGCACAGCCAGGTGCTGACCGGCAGCGGCGAACCGATCCCCGGGCTGTACGCCACCGGAAACACGTCGGCGTCCGTGATGGGCAACGACTACGCAGGCGCCGGCGCGACGATCGGCCCCGCGATGGTGTTCGGCTGGGTCGGCGCACGGCACGCGGCAGCCACTGCAGAGGCGGTGAGCTGAGTGCTTCCCGTCGAATGCCGGCGCTGCGGTAACGCGGTGCTCGTGGAGAAATACAGCGAGGCGCACACGAGCGTGCAGTGGCTGGGCGACGCCGAGCAGACCTGCCCGGAATTCGCTCTGCGTGCGCAGGAGGGGGAGCACTCGATGTTCGTCCCCACCTGCGGCGCACTGCGCGGCTCGATCGACGACGCGGTGGAGGACGGGCGGGTGGGGCTCTCCCTGCGCAGCTACCCGACCCCCGGCCGCCTGGACTAGAGGGGACAACCGATGTCACGGATGGCAGGCAAGGTCGCCTTCATCACCGGTGCCGGAAACGGCATGGGACGCAGTCACGCGGTCCGGCTCGCGGAGGAGGGCGCCGACGTCGTTGCCGTCGACCTTCCCTCGGCCGCAGCCGATCTCGACGAAACCCGAAGGCTGGTCGTCGAACTCGGCCGCCGGGCCGTCGTGGCCCACGCCGACGTGCGGGACCCGGCGGCGCTGCGGGCGGCCGTCGACGCCGGAGTCGCGGAACTGGGGCCCCTCGACGTCGTCGTCGCGAACGCCGGTGTCTGCGACAACCCCGGCCCAGCCTGGACGATCGACGACGAGATCTGGCACCGATCGCTCGACGTCAACCTCACCGGCGTCTGGAACACGGCGACCGCCGCGGTCCCGGCGATACGGGACGGCGGCGGATCCGTCGTGATCGTCAGTTCGACCGCAGGCATCAAGGCGGTGGCCGGGGCCGCCCACTATTCGGCGTCCAAGACCGCCGTGGTCGGGTTGGCCCGGACCCTCGCGAACGAACTCGGACCGCAGTTCATCCGGGTGAACGTGCTGCACCCCGGTGCCGTCGGCACCCGCATGACCCTGAACCCGGAGACGATGGCACGGTTGCGGCCGGACCTCGAGAACCCCTCCCGCGACGACGTCGTCCCCGTCCTCGCGGCCAACCACGTCCTGCCCGTTCCGTGGCTGGACGCGCGGGACGTCAGCAACGCGCTGCTGTTCCTCGCCTCGGACGAATCGCGATACATGACCGGCACACAACTCGTGGTCGACGCCGGACTGACCCAGAAGGTGTAGAGATGACAGGTCGAGTGAACGGAAGAGTCGTCCTGGTCACCGGTGCCGCGCGCGGGATCGGCCGGGCGCAGGCACTGCGATTCGCGCAGGAGGGCGCGGACGTCGTGGCCGTCGACCTGTGCGGCCCGGTCGGCACTGTGGTGACACCACCCGCGAGCCCGGAGGATCTCGAGGTGACCGCGAAACTGGTCCGGGACACGGGCCGGCGGATCGTGACGGCGCAGGTGGACGTGCGCGACGGAACGGCACTCGCCGACGCGGTGACGGCCGCGGCCGGGGAACTGGGCGGGCTGGACTTCGTGTGCGCCACGGCGGGGATCACGTCCTCGGGTGCTGCGCTGGAACTCGATACGCAGACGTGGCAGACGATGCTCGACGTCAATCTGACGGGGGTGTGGCAGACGTGCAAGGCGGCGGCCCCGCACCTGATCGAGCGGGGCGGCGGGGCGATGATCCTGACGAGTTCCATCGCCGGTCTGCGCGGACTCGTCGGCGTCGCCCATTACACCGCGGCCAAGCACGGGGTGGTGGGCCTGATGCGGTCGCTGGCCAAGGAACTCGCACCGCACCGGGTGCGGGTCAACAGCGTGCATCCCACCAACGTCGACACGGACATGATCCAGAACGACATGGTGCGGCGGGCGTTCCGGCCCGACCTCGAGCACCCAACCCGGGAGGAGTTCGCGGCGGCCGCGGTGACGATGAACATGCTGCCGATTCCGTGGATCGAACCGGTCGACGTGGCCAACGCCGCGCTGTTCCTGGCCTCCGACGAGGCGCGGTACATCACGGCGGTCGCCCTGCCGGTCGACGCGGGCAGCGTCAGCAGATGATTGTCGCGGGCAGCGTCAGTCGGTGACACTCAGTCGCGTCGCCGGCCGAACCGGCGACTGGGTTCGTCACCGACGAGGCGTTCGCCACGGCCGCCGGAACGGAGAACTCACATCCTTGTGGGGCGGATCCGTGAATTCGGTCTGGACCGACGAGATGGCCTGCTGCGCCGGGCCCGACGGCGACCCGGTGCGGGGCAGGAACGTGGCCGCGACGAGCCCGACCAAGCCGACCAACGCCAGGACAACCATGGCGAGCGCGTACGACCGCTCGGGGGTGGAGGTGATTCCGGCGACGAGGACAGTGCCGGCGATCGCGGCGCCGAGGGACGAGCCGAGATTCGACACGCTCCGTGACAGGCCGGAAATTTCGCCCTGCTGGTGCTCGCCGAAGGCCGACTGCACGATGTTGACCGACGGGGTGAGCATGACACCGAGACCCAGTCCGATCAGCAGCAGTCCCGGCGCGAAGGCCCAGACGTTCGGGGTGCCACTCACCAGGGCCAGCAGCACGGTTGTCCCGCCGATCACGACGAGGAAGCCGGCGAGGATCAGGGTGCGCTGCGCGCGCCGCTTCGCGAACCGTTCGGCAGCGAGGGAGGCCGCCAGCAGACCGGCCGTTTCCGCGGTGAAGATGACACCGGTCTCGATCGCGTCGTAGCCGCGCACGACCTGGAGGTAGGCCGCGACCACGAACGACACCCCGGTGAGCAGCAGCCACTGAGTGTTCTGGGTGACCAGGCCCAGATTGGAAGTGCGGTTGCGGAACAGCGCGGTCGACAGCAGCGGGTCCGTGCCGGCGCGTTCCTTGGCCCGCACCGAGCGTAAGAACCACACCAGCACCAGGGCGCCAGCAATGATGAGGGTGATCATCAACCAGGCGTTGTTGTCCGCGGCGAGGATTCCGGTGACGATCAGGACGAGGCCGACCGCCGAGAGGATTGCCCCGCCGGTGTCGAACGGACGTGTGCGGTCCGGCGGTAGCGGATCGGTGATGTTCCGCGCCAGCACCACGATGATCGCGATGACCAGGGCCTGGAACACGAATGCCGCCCGCCAGCTGATCGCCGAGGTGATGAGGCCGCCGATCAGCGGCCCGGCGGCCGCGCCGATGCCTCCCATCGCGCTGATCGCACCGAAGGCGCGGGCTCGCGAGGTGACCTCGGTGAACAACAGCGTGGTGAGGATGTAGACGGGTGGGATCAGCAGGGCCGTGCCCACTCCTTCGAGGATCGAATTGCCGAGGATGAGAATGCCCAGGCCGGGGGCTGCTGCGCTCATCACGGCACCGACTCCGTAGATGACCAGGCCGACGGTGAAACAACGCTTCCGCCCGTACTTGTCGGTCAGCTTGCCGCCGGGGATCATCAGTGCCGCCATCACCAACAGGAAGAGGGTGATCGCAACCTGCACACCTTGCACGCTGGTGTCCAGGTCTTCGCTGATGTCGTTGATCATCACGTTCATGTTGGAGCCGGCGAAGCTGCAGATGAACTGGGCCAGCGCCAGCGGGATCAGAACCCGGCGGAGAGCGGCCGAGCGGTAACCTGCCTCGTTTCGTGGAGCCATCTCGCACCTGTTCCGGGTTGGCGGCCGTGACTTCGTCTCCCGGCGCACAGCCTCATGCAGTGTGCGCCTACGCGTGAATACGCGCCGTGCTCAGGGAATCAGACGTTGAGTGATGGAGTGATGTTACCGCCGGACGAGTTGGTCGGCCAGTGAAAGCGACGCCGGCGGCCCAGCGACCGTTGTTCCCGGGTTCGGCCCCGCAACAATGTTGCGGGGTGGTGAATTCACCTCCATTGCCTACTCGTTCGGAGGACACTTGCCCCGAAGGCCATTTCTCGCTCGTCCTGGGAAGGGAACTCCATGTCCGAGGAGTTGTCGGTCAAACAAGTTGTGGCACAAGGTACCGCGATGGCCCTGGGCCGCGTCGAGGTCGAATCCGGCGGACCTTTCATGAGTGTCGCGACCGTGTCGATGAACACCAAGTAAACAGTACGGCAACTCTTTTCGACCATGCAGGAAACATCTGAGGATGGGGAGATCGGTTATGCGTATCGAGGATTACGGACTCATCGGAGATCTACAGACAGCCGCTCTGGTGGGCCGCGATGGCGCCATCGACTGGCTGTGTCTGCCTCGCTTCGATTCCGCGTCGTGCTTCGCCGCCCTGGTCGGGGACGAACGGCACGGCCGCTGGAGCCTGTCCCCGGTCGGCGAGGCGCGGGTCAGTGCTCGCCGCTACCGTCCGGGGACGCTGGTGCTCGAATCGGATTTCGAGACCGCCGACGGCATGGTGCGCATCATCGACTTCATGCCGCGGCGCGGCGACGGTCCACCCCGGGTGATGCGAATCGTCCAAGGTGTGCGCGGCCGGGTGCCGATGAAGATGGAACTGGTGATTCGCCCCGACTACGGGACCATTGCCCCGTGGGTGGAGCCGGAACCGGACGGAATCCGCGCCACCGCAGGACCGGACGCCTTCCGCCTCTGCACACCCGTGCCCCTGCAGATCAACAAGGGGACGGTCGGCGCCAGGTTCGTCGTCACCGAGGGTGGCCGTGCCCGGTTCGCTCTGTGCTGGCACTCCTCCTTCGAAGACGCGCCGACGATGGAGGACGCCGACTCGGCGCTGGCCCGCACCGAGGCGTGGTGGCGAGAGTGGAGTGGGCGCTGCGTGTACTCGGGCCCCTACCGCGATCAGGTGCTGACCTCCCTGATCGCGCTCAAGGCCATGACCTACGAAAAAACCGGCGGTATGGTCGCCGCGCCCACGACCTCCCTGCCCGAGGACGTCGGGGGAGTGCGCAACTGGGACTACCGCTACTGCTGGCTGCGTGACTCCGCGCTCGCCCTCGAGGCGTTGCTCGCCGCCGGTTACACCGACGAGGCGCTCGCCTTCCGGGATTTCCTCACGCGCGTCGGCACCGGCGATCCGACGAAGATCCAGATCATGTACGGAATCAGCGGGGAGCGGCGCCTCACCGAATTCGAACTCGTCGGCTTCCCCGGCTACGAAGACTCCCAGCCGGTCCGAGTCGGCAACGCGGCATCCGAGCAGTTCCAGCTCGACGTCTACGGCGAGGTCGTCGGCATGCTCTTCGCCGGTGCGGAGATCCTCGGCCGGATCGACCCCCGGCGGTGGCCGCGCTGGCAAAAGCTCATCGAGCACATCGAAACCATTTGGCGCGAACCCGACGACGGCATCTGGGAGACCCGCGGGCCTCGCCGGCATTTCACCCACTCCAAAGTGATGGCCTGGGTGGTCTTCGACCGAGCGGTGCGCCTGGCCGAACGGTTCGAACTCCCTGCCCCCATCGAGCGTTGGAGGCAGGTACGCGACGAAATTCACCGCGACGTCTGCGCCCATGGGTTCGACAGGCAGCGAAACACTTTCACGCAGTATTACGGGTCCGAGGAGCTCGACGCGAGCGTGCTCACCATTCCGCTCGTCGGCTTCCTGCCCGGTTCGGATGCCCGCGTGAGCGGAACGATCGACGCGATCACCCGTGGGCTCGGCCGCGACGGGTTCGTCTCGCGCTACTCGACGGCGCAGACCGACGACGGATTGGCCGGCGACGAAGGGCAGTTCCTGGCATGCTCGTTCTGGTTGGTCAGCGCGCTGGCCTTGAACGGGCGGACCGAACACGCCCGGGCCCTGTTCGAGCGGCTCATTGCCCTGTGCAACGACCTGGGTCTGCTTGCGGAGGAGTACGACGTCCGCCGGCGCCGGCAGGTCGGCAACTTTCCCCAGGCGTTCAGCCATCTCACGCTCATCGGCGCGGCGTATGCCATTGCCGGTGCCGAAGGCGGCGCACAAGTGGCCGATTCCGATCCACTAGGTGTTTCGACGCGCAGGATGACACCGGCATGATCGTGAATGTCGCACACGAGGAAGGCGGGCCCGCGGCTTCGCGCTGGCGGTCGGCGACTCATCCCTTCCTGTACGAGATCAACACCTGGCCGTGGTTGAACCGGTTGAGCACCGACACCGGTCGTCGCATCGACCTCGGGAGCGTGCCCGACGAGCACTGGGACGCCATCGCAGACCTCGGTTTCGACGCGGTGTGGCTGATGGGCGTATGGGAGCGCAGCCCGGCGGGTGTGACCATCGCGTTGGCCGACGGCGAACTCGTCTCCGCCTTCGAGGCGACGCTCGACGACTACACACCGTCCGACGTCGTCGGATCGCCGTACTGCATCCGTGACTACGAGGTCGACTCGAATCTGGGCGGTCGGGCGGGTCTCGCGTCCGCGCGGGCAGCCCTCGCGAGGCGGGGACTCGGCCTGATCCTGGACTTCGTCCCGAACCATGTGGCACCCGACCACCCCTGGACGACAACTCATCCCGAGCGTTTCGTCCAGGGCACCGCGGCGGATCTCCGACACGACGCCATGTCGTTCGTCGATGTCGCCGGCCGGGTGCTGGCCAACGGGCGGGATCCCTACTTCCCGGCGTGGCCCGATGTCGTGCAGCTCAACGCCTTCTCCCCGGACCTGCGGTCGGCGGTGGTGGACACGCTCCGCCGGATCGCAGAGCAGTGCGACGGCGTCCGATGCGATATGGCGATGCTCATGATGAACGACACGTTCGGCCGAACGTGGGGCGCCCGGGCAGGCGACGCTCCCGCCGACGACTACTGGCCGACTGTGATTCCCGCGGTGCGCGAGAGCCATCCGACGTTCCATTTCATCGCCGAAGCGTACTGGGACCTGGAGTGGGCGCTGCAACAGCAGGGTTTCGACTTCTGCTACGACAAGCGCCTCTACGACCGCCTGGTCCAGGGGGATGCCGAGCAGGTGGGCGGCCATCTCCTCGCCGACCGCGACTACCAGGAGAAGCTGGTGCGGTTCATCGAAAATCATGACGAGCCAAGGGCAGCGACGGTATTCGACCCGGCACGGGAGAACGCTGCAGCGGTGGCGACACTCACCCAGACCGGGGCGCGTCTCGTGCACGACGGCCAGATGGAGGGCCGACGCGCACGGCTGCCGGTCTTCCTCGGGCGCTTCCCCACGGAGCCCGTCGACACCGACCGGTCCCTGTTCTACCGCTCGCTGCTGACGGCACTCGGCGACAACACGTTCCGCACCGGCGTGTGGCAGCTGTGTGACCGCTCGGGCAGCCCTGGCAACGACCGCACCGAGGATCTGGTCGCGTGGTGCTGGGACGGCGACCGTCGATGGCTGGTCGTGGTGAACCTGGGCCCCGGCACCGCGATCGGCTACGTGCGCGTGCCGTGGCACGACCTGCGCGGCGTGCCCTGCCGACTCGTCGACCCCACCCACGACGCGGTCTTCGACCGTGCCGGCACCGACCTCTGCGATGGTCTGTACGTCGAGCTCGGTCCGTGGCAGTGGCACCTGTTCCGTATCGACTCCGCAGAGGAGCACACATGAGCAAGCATGCATCCGACGGACGCACCACGGCGGAACACGCCCGCCTCGCCGAGGCCACCGGCCGTGCCGAGGACGACCTGTTCGCGGCGAACCCGTGGTATGAGTGGGGTCCCTACCTGTCGGAGCGGGCGTGGGGCACCGTGCGCGAGGACTACAGCGACAGCGGCGACGCCTGGGAGTATTTCCCCCACGACCACGCCCGTTCACGCGCCTACCGATGGAACGAGGACGGCATGGCCGGGCTGTCCGACATCCACCACGACCTGTGCCTGGCGCTCACGCTGTGGAACGGCGCCGATCCGATCCTCAAGGAACGGATGTTCGGTCTCACGGGCCCGCAGGGCAACCACGGTGAGGACGCCAAGGAGTACTGGTGGTACCTCGAGGGCCTTCCGAGTCACGCACTCCTGCAGTGGCGATACCACTATCCGCAGGCCGAGTTCCCCTATCAGCAGCTGGTCGACGAGAACGCACGCCGCGGCCGCGGCGAATTCGAGTTCGAACTGCTCGACACCGGGGTGTTCGACGACGGTCGCTTCTGGGTCGTCGACGTCACGTACGCGAAGGCCGGTCCCACCGAAGTGCTGGCCCGCATCACTGTCCGGAACCAGGGACCCGAAGTGGCCGACATCGACGTCCTCCCCACGGCATGGTTCCGCAACACGTGGCGTTCGTCCGGGAGCGCCGAGATCCCCGGGCTGTCCCTCGACGGTGACGCCGTCGTCGTCGATCACCCGCGCCTGCGCGGCTATCGGCTCGAGGCGGCCCCCGCGAGCGACGGGACGCGGCCCGAACCCTTGTTCTGCGACAACGAAACCAACACCGCCCGGCTGTTCGGTGCGGCACCGATCACCCCGTTCCCGAAGGACGGCATCAACGACCACATCGTCGCCGGCGCAGACACCGTCAACCCCGACCTACGGGGAACGAAGGCGGCGTGGCGCTATCACCTGACGGTTGCCGCCGGGGAAACCGTGGAGCTGCGACTGCGCCTGTGGCGGCCCGAGCCGACCAGCCCTGCACCACAATCGACGATATGGTCGACGACTGCGTTCGACAACGTCCTCGCCCGCCGGCACGCGGACGCCGACGAGTTCTACCGCACCCTCGCCCCGAGCGACATCGATCCCGAACGCATGCGGATCCTCCGGCAGTCGTGCGCCGGTCTGATCTGGAGCAAGCAGATGTACCCGTATCGGATGACGACCTGGCTCGACGGCGATCCCGCCGAACCGGCTCCACCGCCGGGACACCGCAGCGGTCGCAACACCGGGTGGCGGCACCTCGACTCGTTCGACCTCCTGGCGATGCCCGACCCGTGGGAATACCCCTGGTTCGCCGCGTGGGACCTCGCATTCCACACGGTCCCCTGGGCACATCTCGATCCCGCCTTCGCCAAGTACCAGCTCATCGTGCTGCTCAAAGAGTGGTTCCTCCACCCCAACGGCGCCCTCCCCGCCTACGAATGGAGCTTCGACGACGTGAACCCGCCGGTGCACGCCCTGGCCGCACTGCGGGTATTCCTCATCGACGGCGGTGAGGACGTGGAGTTCCTCGAACGTGTCTTCCAGAAACTCCTGCTCAACTTCACGTGGTGGCTCAACCGCCAGGACCCCGACGGGAACAACCTCATCGGCGGCGGCTTCCTCGGGCTCGACAACATCAGTCCCCTGGACCGCTCCCACCTCCCTCCGGGGGTACGGCTGGAACAGGCTGACGGGACGGGGTGGCTGGCCTATTACTCCGCCGCCATGCTCGTTCTCGCCCTGACGCTGGCCGACGACAACGACGTCTACGAGGACATGGTCGTCAAGTTCCTGGAGCAGTTCGCGTTGATCACGGCGGCGCTCGACGAGTCGGGGCTGTACGACCCGAACGATGGATTCTTCTACGATCGGCTCGTCGACGCCGGTGGTAACGCCACGCCGATCCGGGTGCAGACTCTGGTCGGCGTGATACCGGTCCTGGTAGCTGTGTCTGTTCCCGAGCGCAATTCGGAACGGGCGCAACGGCTGAGCAAGCGCTTCGCTCGTATGGTGCGCGCGAAGGGAACGGGCTCGGATCAGTCGTGGCGGGTGCGGACCGCCGACACCGAGCGCCGACTGCTGCTGTCGCTGCTGACGGAGCAGCAGCTTCGAACCGTGCTCGCGACACTCTTCGACGAGGACGCCTTCCTCTCACCGCACGGGCTGCGCTCGCTGTCCAAGCAGTTCGAGTCGCCATACACCCTGCCGGGCACACCGGACGCGGTGATCGACTACCAGCCGGCCGAGTCCCGCACTTCGATGTACGGCGGCAACTCGAACTGGCGGGGCCCCGTCTGGTTCCCCGTCAACTACCTCGTGATCCGGGCGTTGCTGCAGTACGCACAGTTCTTCGGTGACGACTTCACCATCGACTACCCCACCGGTTCGGGGCGACGCCTCACCCTCCGGCAGGTCGCCGACGACCTAGCCGACCGCCTCGTCGGCATCTGGCTGCCGGACGCCGAAGGGAACCGGCCGGTGAACGGCGGCGAGAAACTACTCCAGACCGACCCCGCATGGAAGTACAACCATCTGTTCTACGAGTACTTCCACGGCGACAACGGTGCCGGTCTCGGCGCGTCCCACCAAACCGGCTGGACTGCGCTTGTGGCCGATCTGATCCTCGACCCGCCCGGTCGTAGCGCATGGATCGTCGGATCCGACGCCAATCCTGCCGATCCGTGATAGAACAGGTGTCAGTTTCGGGGGTGGACGAAGGGTGAATGCCGTGGATCTCGAGGCCGTCGCCGCGATCAGCAGGCTCAAGTACACGTATCTGCGCGCCCTGGACACGAAGTGCTGGGACGAGTTCGCGGACACGCTCCTTCCCGACGCGACCGCGAACTACGGCGAGCATCTCGCGTTCGAGTCGCGGGACGCGCTGGTCGAGTTCATGAAGTCGAATCTGGGGCCGCAGACCATCACCGAGCATCACTGCGGTCATCCGGAGATCGACGTCGACGGCGACACGGCGACGGGGCGGTGGTTCCTGTCCGACACCGTGCTTATTCCGGAACACGACATGGTGCTGCGCGGGGCGGCGTTCTACTCCGACCGCTACGTCCGCGGGCCGGACGGCCGATGGCGGATCGCCCACACCGGCTACGAGCGCACGTACGAGGCGGTGATGTCGCTGGCCGACATTCCCAGCTTCCGGCTGACGGCCAACCGGTGGGCAGCCGACGCACAATCGGACCGAGGGGACTCGTGATGGGGACGCTGGACGGCAAGGTCGCACTGATCACCGGCGCCGGGCAGGGCGTGGGCGCCGGGATGGCGTTCGCGCTGGCCAAGGAAGGTGCGCGGATCGCCGTGGTCGGGCGCACGGAGGCGAAACTCGTCGACACGTGCGCCGCGATCGCCGACTTCGGCGGCGTGGCCGAGCCGATCGTCTGCGACGTCAGCAAACGCGATCAGCTGGGTCCGATGGTCGACCGCGTCGTGGAGGTGTTCGGCGGGATCGACATACTCGTCAACAACGCCAACGCGAGCGCGCTCGGACCGCTTCTGGAGATCACCCCGAAGCTTCTCGACCGCGCGATGGCCGTCGGACCGGTGGCCACCCTGTTCCTCATGCAGCTGTGTTACCCGCACCTGAAGGCGCGCGGCGGCGGCTCGATCATCAACCTCGTCAGCTCATCGGCCGTACGTTGGGACACGAGCGGCTACGGGCTGTACGCGGCCACCAAGGAGGCGATGCGTTCGCTCACCCGGACCGCGGCCAGCGAATGGGGTCCGGACGGCATCCGCGTCAACGCGATTGCGCCGCACGCACTGTCCCCGGGACTGAAGTGGTGGACGGAGACCAATCCGGAGGAGGCTGCCGAGTTCGTGAAGTCGATTCCGCTCGGCCGGATCGGTGATTGCGAACGCGACATCGGGCGCGCCGTCGTCTTCCTCGTCGGTCCCGACGCCGGCTACCTGTCGGGAGCCACCATCCCGCTCGACGGCGGTCAGGCGCGCTGGAGCTGATCGCACGCGATTGGCCCGAGCTTGCTCATTTCCCTCCCATCCGGTAGGAATTGCGTCGTGCATACGACTCACCTGGTGCGACGCCTGACCGTCGACCTGTGCCGTACGTGCGCCAACATCTGTTGTTGCTGATGGCCCCGGCGCGCGCACCGCGTGCTGTCCATTCCTCGGTAGCCGCCGGCATCCGGTAACTCCTCACGCATCCTCCGCGTTCGCAGGTCCGGGCCGGTGCTCCCGTACCCAGGCACGATCCACCTTCGCGGAAAGACATCATGAGCACTGCATTCGAAACCAGGACAGCGTCGCTGACGCTCGACAAGTTCGGCCCCTCGTTCGGGGCCGAGATCATCGGACTGGACGTCGCGTCCGCCACCGACGCCGAGGTGGCCGCGATCCGTTCGGCGCTGACCGAGCACAAGGTGCTGGTCCTGCGGGGCCAGTCGCTCGACGACTCGGGCCACATCGAGTTCGGTCGCCGGCTCGGTCGGCTTACCGCGGGCCACCCCGTCCACGACAGCGGCAACGTGGCCCGGGAGGTGTACGCGCTCGACAGCCAGGACAACGGTTTCGCCGACGTGTGGCACACCGACGTCACGTTCATGAAGCGGCCGCCGCTGGGGTCGATCCTCCGGCCCGTCGTCCTCCCACCGCACGGCGGCGACACCAACTGGGCCGACAGCCAACTGGCGTACGAGTCGCTGTCGCTGCCGATCCGGCAGATGATCGACCAGCTGACCGCGGTCCACGACGGCAACCGCGAATTCGGGTACTACCTCGCGCAGAAGCGCGGCGGCAAGGGAAACATCTGGGACGGTGAGGAAGTCACGGCACTCGTGCCCGTCGAGCATCCCGTCGTGCGGGTGCACCCGGAAACGGGCCGCAAGGGCATCTTCGTGAACCCGGGCTTCACGTCCCACATCGCCGGAGTGTCCGAGGCAGAGAGCCGGGGAATCCTCGACTTCCTGTATGCCCACCTCACCAAACCGGAGCACGTCGTGCGGCACCGCTGGCGCCTCGGCGACCTCGTGCTGTGGGACAACCGCAGCACCGCGCACTACGCCAACCGCGACTACGGAACCCAGCACCGCGTCATGCACCGCATCACGCTGGAAGGCGATGTGCCGGTGGGCCCGCAGTAGGGCAACGTGCGCATTCACCGGGCGGGCGGCGTCCGCAGCGACTAGCGTCACGATCCGTGACCCCGGCATCGGACATCTCACGACGCAAGTTCCTCGCCTCCGCCGCAGCGGCAGGCGGCGCCGCATTCCTCAGTTCGTGGGCGGGCCCGGTGATCGACCGGGCGTACGCGCAGGATCCGGGTGGCAGCGGGTCGCTGAACGACATCGAGCACTTCGTCTACCTCATGCAGGAGAACCGCTCGTTCGACCACTACTACGGCACGCTGTCGGGGGTGCGCGGCTTCGACGACCCGTCGCCGGCGTGGCAGCAGTACGGCTGGACGCCAGGCGTCGGGCCGACGCCGACCGGGTTTCTCAACCCGTTCCGGCTCGACACCACGCAGGGCACGCACCTCGACGGCGAATGCATCAACGACCCCACCCATTCGTGGGGTCCGCAGCACGACGCGTGGAACGGCGGCGCGATGGACCGGTGGATGCCGGTGCACATCGCGCACGAGGGGCCGCTCAACGGTCCCGCCACGATGGGCTACTACACGCGGGCCGACATCCCCGTCCACTACGACCTCGCCGACGCCTTCACGATCTGCGACCACTACTTCTGCTCCGTGCTCGGGCCGACGGACCCGAACCGGCTGTACTGGATGACGGGAACCATCGACCCGGACGGGCTGGCGGGCGGTCCGCTCGTCGAGACACCGACGGTGATCCCGAGGTTCGCCTACTCCTGGCGCACCTATCCGGAGAACCTGCAGGAGGCCGGCGTCACCTGGAAGGTGTACGCCAACAAGGACCTCGGACCGGTGTCGAGTGTCGCGCTCGACGGGATGCTCGGCTGTTTCAAGCAGTACAGCGACCCGAATTCGGAACTCGCCCGCCGCGGACTCGATCCGACGTACCCGAACGACTTCCGGGCCGACGTCGCGAACGGCACCCTGCCCGCGGTGTCCTGGATCGTCCCCAACATCTTCACGTGCGAGCACCCGGCGCTGCCCCCGGCCGCGGGCGCGGTCGGGATCGTCGAGGTGCTCGACATCCTCACGTCCAACCCGGCGATCTGGGAGAAGACGGCGCTGATCATCAGTTACGACGAGAACGGCGGCTTCTTCGACCACGTCACCCCGCCCACACCGCCGCCGGGCACCCCGGGCGAATACCTGACGGTCCCGTTGAACACGGTGTCGGAGAGCGAGAACAATCCGGGTCCGATCGGCCTCGGATTCCGGGTACCGTCGCTGATCATTTCCCCGTACAGTCGCGGCGGCCTCGTCGCGTCCGACACGTTCGACCACACGTCGCAACTGCGACTGCTCGAGAAGCGGTTCGGGGTTCCCGTCCCCAACCTCACCGACTGGCGTCGCGGCGCGGTCGGCGACATGACGTCCGGGTTCGACTTCTCGTCGGCACCGAACGCCGGCGTGCCCGCGATGACCGACCCCGGGCCACGCCTGCAGGCGGCGATCGCCCAGTGCGGGCCCAACGTGGCCGCGGGAACGCTCAACGCCGGTGCGCCCTACCCGGTTCCGCCGAATCAGATGCCCGCGCAGGAGCCGTCGCCGCTGCGGCGACGGCCCAGCGGGCTGATCATGTAGCGCCTCAGAGGCGTACCGCCCGGCCCTCCTCGATCGATTGCAGGATCGCCAGCGCGGCGGTCGCCGAACGCAATCCGTCGTGTCCCGTCGCCACGGGCTGACCGACCCCGCGGACGGCGTCGACGAACGCCCGGATCCCCGGCGCGTACAGGTTGTCGACGGTTTCGAGCGGGACGGCCGTGTCGTGCCCGTCCCGGATCATGCGCAGCGTCCCGGTGGGATCGGGGCGCATGCAGTCGGTGGCGACGAGAGTCCCTGCCGTTCCGTGGATCTCGAATCCGGTGACGCCACCGGGGACCGTGTACGCGTCGTGCAGCGAGAACAGGGTGTTCGTGCCGAGGACGCCGCTCGTCATCACGGCGTCCGCCGGACCGTCACTGAGTCCCTGGCACGCGCCCACCGTCGTGACCGTGGTCGGTTCCATCCCGGTGACGAAGCGGAGCGTGTCGATGTCGTGCACCGCGAGGTCGAGGACGACGCCGCCGCCGACGCCGTCGAGACGCCACCCCCGCAGGGCCTGGCGCAGCAGGATGGCGTTGCTCACGCGCACCGACAGGATGTCGCCGATCGCGCCCTCGGCCAGCAACTTTCGCGCCGCGCGGTGGACGGGATGGGTGCGGAGGTGATGGTTCGTCGCGAACACGACCCCCGCGGATGCGGCCGCGTCGACCATCTTCTGCGCCTGAGTGACGTCGAACGAGAGCGGTTTCTCGCACAGCACGTGCAGGCCCGCGTCGATCGCGGCCATGGCGTGATCGAAGTGCTTGTCGTTGGTGGAGGAGATGTACGCGGCCCGGACGTCGCCGCCCACCGCCACGCGCAGGTCGCCCGTGGCGGACTCGATGTCGTGGGTCCGCCGGTAGTCCTCCGCGCGCGCCGCGTCACCGCTGAGCACCACCGCTGCCGTCTGCCCGCACTCGCGCAGCGCGGGGAGCACGCGGGTGGCCGCGACATTGCTCGCGCCGAGAATCGCCCACCTCATGAGCTTCGGTCCTTCCTCGGGCCGGTGGGTCCGGCCTTCCCTCGGCGGGACTGTACGCCGAGTTCAGTGAGCGCACTACTGTTCGTTATGCGAACGTGCCTGACCGGGATCAGGGGCGGAGGACGTCGACCGTCTCTTCGCCGGAAGTCGAGGGATCCGGCGCCTCGTCGGTGACCTGGCGGGTCCGCTGACGGTAGATCCCGATTCCCACCACCACGACGGCGAGGCCCATCGAGACGTACATCTGGCTCCTGGTCTCCGGCAGCACGAGCATGCCGATGCAGAGCGCGATGATGGCGGCGATGGTGCACCACGTCAGATACGGGAACAGCCACATCTTCAGCGTGAGGTCCGTGCCCTCCGCCTCGAGGCGGCGCCGCATGCGCAGCTGGGACACCGAGATCGCCAGCCACACGAACAGGGCGATCGCGCCCGACGAGTTGACAAGGAACAGGAACACGGTGTCCGGGTACAGGTAGTTCAGTCCCACGGTCAGGAATCCCACGACCGTCGAGACGAGCACGGCCTGGCGCGGGACGCCGGAGGACCCGATCTTCGCCAGCGAGGCCGGGGCATCGCCACGGCGGGAGAGCGAGAAGATCATGCGGCTCGCCGTGTACAGGCCGGAGTTCAGGCAGGACAGCACGGACGTGAGCACGACGACGTCCATGATGTTGCCTGCCGCCGGGATGCCGAACGAATCCATGACCGCGACGTACGGGCTCAGCGCGACGGAGGCGTCGTCCCAGGGGAGAAGCGTCACGACGATGGCGATGGACCCGATGTAGAAGATGAGGATGCGCCACACGACGGACCGCACGGCGTTGCGCACCGCCGCGACGGGGTTCGCGGATTCACCGGCCGCGATGGTGGCGATCTCGGCGCCGAAGAAGGAGAACACGACCACGAGTACCGCCGCGAAGACGGCACCGGCCCCGTTGGGGAAGAACCCGCCGTGACCGGTGAGGTTGGTGAGTCCGGGTGCTTCGACACCGGGGAGGAATCCGCAGATCGCGAGGATGCCGAGTCCCAGGAAGATGACGATCGCCGCGACCTTGATCGACGCGAACCAGAATTCGAACTCGCCGAACGACTTCACGGACGCGATGTTCGTCAGCGTGAGCAGCACCATCAGGATCAGTGCCCAACTCCACTGCGGGACGTCGGGGATCCACCGGTTCATGATGACGGCGCCCGCTGTCGCCTCGATGCCGAGGACGATGATCCAGAACCACGCGTATAGCCAGCCGATGCTGAATCCCGCCCATCGGCCAATCGCCTGGTCCGCGTACGCGGAGAACGAGCCGGTCTCGGGGTTGGCGGTCGACATCTCGCCGAGCATGCGCATCACGAGGATGACGACGATGCCGGCGAGTGCGTAGGCGACCAGAACGCCGGGGCCCGTCTCGCGGATCGCGACCCCGGAGCCCACGAAGAGGCCTGCTCCGATCACCCCCGCGATAGCGATCATCGAGAGGTGCCGCTTCTTCAGCGTGTGCTGAAGCTGCGGATCGGTGGTTCCTGACATGGAGAAATCCCTTCGGCGCTACTCCGGATGTGATGTGCGTCGCTGATTCGAGAAAGTGTGGACGAGTCAGTGCGGCCGCGGAACCGCCGATTCGGTGAATTTGGAGCTGCCGGGATAGACGAAACGGCAGTACCACGCATCTGCCCTGCGGTGACCGCGCATCTGCACTGCCTTGACAAGGCGGAAACGCTATGGCTACCGTCACATTATTCAACCAGCGGACACGCGTTCGGCATACGAACACACTGGGTCCGGCACCAACCTAGACGGGACATCGGAATGAGCGATCACGCCTTCACCCCGGCGGCCGAGAAGCAGGCGCGCAGGGCAGCGCTGAGCAGCTTCGTCGGCGCGGTCATCGACTGGTACGACTTCCTGCTCTACGGACTGGTCGCGGCCCTGGTGTTCAACTCGGAGTTCTTCCCGAACGTCAGCCCGGCGATCGGAACGCTCGCCGCGTTCGCGACGTTCGGCGTCGGATTCCTGTTCCGCCCGCTCGGCGGCGTGGTGTTCGGCCACTACGGCGACCGCATCGGACGCAAGCGGATGCTGATCCTCACTGTGCTGATCATGGGCACGAGCACCGCCCTGATCGGGCTGCTGCCGTCCTTCGCGTCGATCGGCTGGTGGGCGCCTGCCCTGCTCGTCGCGCTGCGCGCCATCCAGGGCTTCGCCGTCGGCGGCGAGTGGGGTGGGGCCGCGCTGATGGCCGTCGAGAGTGCGCCGCCGAAGAAGAAGGCGTTCTACAGCAGCGGCGTGCAGGTCGGATACTCGGTCGGACTCATCCTCGCCACCGGATTCGTCATGCTCATGAGCAACCTGACCACCGAGGACGCGTTCAGCCAGTGGGGTTGGCGTGTTCCGTTCATCGCCAGCGTCGTCCTCGTCGGAATCGGTCTGTGGATCCGCGCCGGAGTCCAGGAGAGCCCCGAATTCGTCGAGAAGGTCGAGAAGGTCGAAGAGGCGAACCCGCAGGAGAAGAAGCGGATCCCGCTCGTCGAGGCACTGCGCAACCACCCGAAAGCGTTCCTCCAGATCATCGGCCTGCGTTTCGCCGAACTGTTCTCCATGTACATCGTCACCACGTTCGCGCTCAGCTACTCCACGCAGGAGTTGGGGATGGAGCGCAACTTCATGCTCAACGTCGGTCTGCTCGTCGGCGCCGTGGGCATCGGCACCATCCCGCTGTTCGCCTGGCTGTCCGACAAGCACGGCCGGCGCCGCGTCTACATCCTCGGCGCGCTGATCGGCGCGGTGTGCGCGTTCCCGTTCTTTATCTTCCTCGAGCACGGATCGATGATCGGCACCGTCATCCTGGCCGTGCTGCTGGTCAACATCTCGCACGACATGGTCGTCAGCGTGCAGCAGCCGCTGTTCACCGAGATGTTCGGGGCGGAGTACCGGTACAGCGGTGCGGGCGTCGGGTACCAGGTGGCCAGCGCGATCGGCGGCGGCTTCACCCCGTTCATCGCGGCGGCCCTCGTCACCGCGAGCGGCGGGTCCTGGCACCTCGTGGCCGTGTACCTGGCAGGCGGCTGCGTCGTCAGCGCCCTGATCGCGTGGCGCCTGCAGCCCGATTCGGCTGCTGACGCGGCGGACGCCGCCACCGCCACGAAGCTCGAGAACGCGCACTGAGCCGGTAGACGAGGAGGCGACGGTCATGGCTGCACAGTCGGTGCTCTGCGGACTCATCGGAGACGGGATCGACGGTTCGTTCTCGCCCACGTTGCACGAGGCCGAAGGGCACGCGCAGGGCATGAACTACGTGTACCGCCTCCTCGACCTCGAGCGTCTGCACGGGGCGGCCGCCACCGTCGAGGGCATCATCGACCTGGCGCGGCAGTGGGGGTTCGACGGGCTCAACGTCACCCACCCCTACAAGCAGCAGGTGATGGCGTACCTCGACGAATTGTCGCCGGACGCCGCGCGACTCGAGGCCGTCAACACCGTGGTGTTCACCGGGGGCCGGGCCGTCGGGCACAACACGGACTGGACCGGGTTCGGCAGCAGCCTGGGCCGTGAACTGCCGGGTGCGAGCCTGGGCCGGGTGGTGCAGATCGGGGCGGGCGGCGCCGGGGTCGCCGTCGCCTACTCGGCGCTGTCCCGGGGCGCCGGGCACCTCACCGTGACGGACGTCGACCGCGGGCGTGCCGAACACTGCCGGGACACGATGCGGAAATTGTTTCCCGGCAGCGTCGTCGACGCCGTCCCGGCGCCGGAGATCGCCGGGCCGCTCGCGGAGGCGTCCGGTCTGATCAACGCCACACCCATCGGCATGATCGGATTCCCCGGCGCCCCCGTGCCCGTGGACCTGCTGCGCCCCGACCTGTGGGTCGCCGACGTGATCTACCGGCCGATCGAGACACCGCTGATCCGGGCGGCCCGCGCGCTCGGGGCACCCACCCTCGGCGGCGCAGGTATGAACGTCTTTCAGGCCGCCGATGCGTTCGAGCTGTTCACCGGTGTCACACCGGATTTCGAGCGCATGTACGCGCACATGCTGACACTCGTCGAGCAACAGTCCCGGCGCGCCGCGTAGACGGTCAGCCCAGCGACAGGTCGGAACCGATGCGCTCCGCCGTCGCGACGAGTTTCGGCACCACCGTCGCCTCGACGTCGGAGCGCGTGTACTGGGTGCCCTGCAGCGAGGAGTTGAGGGCGGCGACCACGGCGCCCGTCCGATCGCGGATGGGAACGGCCGCGCCGCGGATGCCGACCTCGAGTTCGTTCTCCGACATCGACCAGCCGTCGGCGGCGACCTGCGCGACCGCGGTGCGCAGTTGGTCGACGTCGGAGATCGTCTGCGGGGTGAACGACTGGAACGTGGTGGTCTTCAGGTAGTCGTCGAAGGCGTCGGCCGACAGTCCCGCCAGCAGTACCCGCCCCGTGGACGTCGCGTACGCGGGGAACCGCATGCCCACCGTGATGGAGATGCGGATGATCCGGGGTGAGCGGACCCGCGCCACGTACACCACGTCGGGGCCGTCGAGGATGGTGACAGAGATGGTCTCGCCCAGTTCCTTCGCGAGAGCCTCGATGTGCGGATCGGCGACCTGCGGCAGTCGCAGTGCGGCGAGGTACGAGAAACCGAACCGCAGCACCCGGGGCGTGAGCGAGAAGTTGCGGCCGTCGAGACGCAGGAAACCCTTGTCCACCAAGGTGAGCAGAATGCGGCGCGCCGTGGAGCGGGTGATCCCGACGCTCTGCGCCACCTCGCTCAGCGTGCGCTCCCGGTGCTGCTCGTCGAAACATTCGAGGACGCTCAGTCCGCGGTCCAGGGACTCGAGGAAGTACCGTTCACCCGATGCCGGCTGCTCGGCCACCTCAGCAGCCACCTGTTTCGCACACGCCGTCATGGTACCGGTCTACAGACCGGTCTCCGCGGGAAGCCGCCCCGTCTTCACCGCCGCCCGCAGCGCGTCGTAATCCTTCTCGGACTGGTCCGCATACAGTCGGGCCCAGGCGGTGATCGCCAGGTCGAAGGTTTCCCCGTTGCCGAGATATCCCGCGACGAAGGCTGATCCGGGGCTCTGGCTGTGCGCACGGGCGAGCATCGTGCCGCACAGTGCTGCATATTTCATGGACTGCGCCGGTTCCAGGGTCTGCAGGTCGACGGACCCCTTCATGTCGCGGAACTGCCGCAGGTAGAAGTCGCGCCGAAGTCCGTCGTCGCCCTCGACGCCGCGCACCCACCCCAGAAACGGGTCCGACTGCGCCTGGAGGATGCGCTGCGCGCCGACGACCCGGGAACCCTGACCGTTCTT
Source organism: Rhodococcus sp. USK10 (assembly GCF_019378875.1). Classification (NCBI taxonomy): domain Bacteria; kingdom Bacillati; phylum Actinomycetota; class Actinomycetes; order Mycobacteriales; family Nocardiaceae; genus Rhodococcus; species Rhodococcus sp. USK10. The sequence continues at coordinate 2,687,762 of NZ_CP076048.1, read as the reverse complement.
CGCGACCGCACGAATGATCGAGTCCGGTGCGGTCGCGACCTTCCCGTGCGTCTCCAGAACCGACCGCGGTGCTTCCTTGGCCTGCAGGAAGAGCGGCTCGCCGGCCGGCCCCTGCAGCAGCAGCAACCAGCAGCGGGTCCCGACGCTGCCCACACCCACGATGCGCATCGCATAATCGACCACCTCGTACTGCGTCAGCAGCAGTCGAATGTCCGCGCGCAGGGTGTCGAGGTACAGGAGGTACAACTCGGTGATGCGGCCCAGGTCGTACTTCGTCGAATGTCGGATGACGGGGAACTGGTCGACGATGTGGGGCTTGCCGTCCTCCTCCATGGTGGTCAGCTTCCGGAGGACCTGTTCGGACGTCCGTTTGCGTGCCTTCTCGGCGATCGCGCGGATCCGCTGCTTCTGCGCGCGCGGGTCGTGCTCGAGGACGTCCGTCTCCTCCTGGAAGTAGTACCGCTCCGTGGCGGTCAGCTGAAACAGTGCACTCAAAGTGTTGCGGTACGTGCGGACGGCTGCGCCCGTGGCGTCGGCGCACTGCGCCTCGGTGTACGAGTTGGCGCGTCCGTGGATCCACACGCTCGCGGCGAGGCGGCGCACATCCCACTCCCACGGCGCGGGGTAGGATTCGTCGAAGTCGTTGAGGTCGAACAGCATCCGGCGTTCCGGAGAGGCGAACAGCCCGAAGTTGGCGAGGTGCGCGTCGCCCGAGGCGATGACCTGGCAGCCCGTGACCGGTGAGTCGGCGAGATCGTGCGCCATCATCGCGGCCGACCCTCGGTACAGCGCGAACGGTGATTCGAGCATCCGTCCGACCCGGATCGGCACCAGGGTCTGCAGCCGGGTGGTGTTCTGCGCTTCGATCACCGCCACCGGGTCGCGCTCCGGCAGGGCGAATGCGCCCTGCGCTTTGCGGGACAGCGTCTCGCGCGCGGCCTTCCCGGCCGAACGTCGGGCATCGATCACCGTGGTCCTACCGGCTCGGGGAGGCGTGGCCATGGTTCGAGTCTAGGCACCGGACGCCGCCTGCTGCGCAATATTCGAGGGCGAGGGCTGCCGGCCGTCACCTCCCCATGTGAGTGGCATTGCGTGCTCGAAGACGCTTTGCCACTCACCTGGGGGAGTATGGACAGGGTGCGGTCGCGCGACGGGAGGACATCCATGGGACAGCGACTTTTCGCGGCCACTGCGGCACTGGTGGTCGTCGCGTGCGCGGCCTGCCAGTCCGAGGGGAGTTCGGCGCAGGTGTCGACGACCGCAGCTGCCGCCGCGCCGTCCGCGGGCGCGCCCGCCGTCGTCGCGTCCGACCTCGACGTGCCGTGGGGGATAGCGTTTCTGCCGGACGGGACGGCGCTGATCGCGGAACGGGACAGCGGCGCGATCCGGCACCTCCGGGCCGACGGCAGCACCGCCGTGATCGGCGAGGTGCCCGGTGTGTCGGCGCAGGGCGAATCGGGACTGCTGGGCCTGGCCGTCTCGCCCGATTACGCGACGGATCGGACGATCTACGCGTACCTGACCACCGGCGACGACAACCGGGTGGTCTCCCTGAGCTTCGACGGCCGCAGCCTCGGTCAGCCGGTCCCGATCCTCACCGGCATCCCCGCCGGATCGATCCACGACGGCGGTCGGATCGCGTTCGGACCGGACGGCAAGCTGTACGTCGCTACCGGTGAAGCCGGCGACCGGCCGCGCGCCCAGGACCCGTCCTCACTCGGCGGGAAGATCCTGCGCATCGACCCCGACGGATCGATCCCGGCGGACAACCCCACCCCCGGATCGCCCGTGTGGTCGCTCGGACACCGCAACGTGCAGGGCCTCGCGTGGGACGACGCCGACAGGCTGTGGGCCACCGAGTTCGGGGCGAACACCTGGGACGAGCTGAACCTGATCGAACCCGGCGGCAACTACGGATGGCCGGAGGTCGAGGGACGGGCAGGCGAAGCGGGCTTCGTCGACCCGGTGATCCAATGGTCCACCGGCGAGGCGTCCCCGTCCGGTCTCGCGTTCCACGACGGCGCGCTGTGGGTCGCGGCGCTGCGCGGCGAACGACTGTGGCGGATCCCGGTGGGCGCAGACGGCGCGCTCGGTGAACCGGAGTCGCTGTTCGAGGGCGAATACGGGCGACTGCGGACCGTCGTCGCGACACCCGACGGCGCCGTCTGGTTCAGCACCAGCAATCGCGACGGTCGCGGCGATCCGGGGGAGTCCGACGACCAGATACTCGAGCTCCCGTGAGTACTTGTTAACCGCCGGCGCTGGCTGTCAGCATGGTCGTGAGACACCTGGCAGTCAGCGTGGGGAGCGGAGTTCCCTGTGACCGACATCGACAGCTTTCCGATCGGGCGTGGTCCGACGGGTAGGCGTTCGTTTCCGATCGCGTTCCGGATCGAGGTGCTGCGCCGGTGGGACGAGTGCACCGAGCACGGCGCCAAGACGCGCCTGCTGCGTGAGTTGAACCTGAGCAAGAACCACGTCACTGCGTGGCTTCGCGCGCGGGAGAGCGGACAATACACGCAGGCGATGGTCGCCGCGGCAGAGAAGTCGAGGAATTGGATGGACAGTCGGGATCGGGCCGAGCTGGCGCGGCTGCGCCGGGAGAACACACGGCTCAAGGCCCAGGTGGAACAGGCGGAGACCGCCCAGGAGATCCTGGGAAAAGCGTTCGAGCTCTTGCAGGGGATCACCAAGCGCTCGAACGAGGACCCATCTGCGATCCCACCGGCGTTGATGAGCGCGAACGAGTACGCGCAGTGGCTCGAGCGAGAGAAGCTGTCCTGATCGACACCGTCGGGGTGTTGGTCCGGGACGCGGCGATGCCGGTCACCGCGGCGTGCGCCCTGCTCGGTGTGCCGCGGTCGAGTTACTACCGGCGCACCCGCGGTTACCGGCACTACGTTCCGGTCACCGAGCCGGTCCCGCACGTTCAGCGGCGGCAGCCCGCCGCGTTGTCCGACGACGAGCGCGCCCGGATCGTCGAGTTGATCCTGGCCGAGGAGAACACGGATCTGTCTGTGGTGCAGGTGTATTGGCGTTCTTTCGACGCCGGGTTCGTCGCGTGTTCGGAGTCGACGTTCTACCGGGTGGCGCGTGCGCAGAACTTGACCGGGGACCGTCGCCGCACCCGGCGGGCCACGGCCGCGGCCCGCCGGGCACCGGTCGCCCGGGCCGGTCGGGCCGGGCAGTTGTGGTCGTGGGACATCACGATGTTGCACGGTCCCCGCAAGCAGGACAGGTATCTGCTGTACCTGGTGATGGACGTGTTCTCGCGGTTCCCGGTGGCCTGGCGGATCGAGTACGCCGAGGTTCCCGAGTTGGCGGTGCAGATGTTCGCCGAGGCGTTCGAGGCGTTCGGGGTGCCCGAGGTGGTGCATGCCGACAATGGTCCGTCGATGCGCTCACATGCCCTGATCGCCGCCCTCGACGAGGCGGGCGCGTGCCGGACCTACTCACGACCGAGGGTCAGCGATGACAACCCGTTCTCCGAGTCGCTGTTCAAGACCATCAAGTACGACTTGTCGTGCCCGCTTCGGTTCGACGACATCGACCACGCGCGGCGATGGACCGAGACGTTCATGACCCGCTACGCGCTCGAACACCGGCACAGTGCCCTGGGCCGGCACACCCCCGCATCGGTGTTCCTCGGCCTCGACACCGAGGAACACCGCCGCCGACAGCACCGGCTGGACCAGATCTGGGCCGAACACCCCGAACGGTTCCGCGGCCGACCCCTGGCACCACACCCGCCACAACCGACAGGCATCAACATCAACCAGAACCTGTCTCAGACAGGTTGACAACTACCGCCGGCGGTTAACAAGTACTCACGGGGGCGGTCACGTCCAGGGCTGGACCGGCGGCGTGACCCACATGATCTTCTCGTCGCGGTGTGCGGGGGTGGCGGCGGGATGGTCGAGGTGGCGCTGCGCCCACGCCGTCTTCTGATCGAGCAGTTCGACGACGGTGAGCCAGGTTTCCATGGTGCTCGGCGGGTTCGACCCGGCCGCCCGGGCGAGTTTGCGCAGCGTGCCGTCGGTGAGGTCGAGCAGTTCCTGACCGCTGATCCCGCGATCCCACACATACCGCGCGAGTCCCATCGCCTTCTCGCGTCGCCGCTTCGCCGCGCCCTCGGTGTGCGCGAAGTCGACTTCCTGAGGTTCCATCGTCTTCCCTTCTCGTGCGCATCTCCACGGTAGGGCACCCGTGTCGCGGACCGGTATCGTGGGAGGACGATTCTCGCAGCAGACGCGAGCGGGCGGCGCGAGCAGTAGGGAAGACGGACGATGGGCAGGCAGCGCGGCGGTCGGGCTGCCCGGACATCCGACGGGGGTCCGGTGGCCGGCGTGTACCCGATCGACACGGGGACGTGCGAACTCGCCGTGGACAACCTCAACCCGCACGGCTGGGTGCTGAAGGTGAACGGCGTCGAGAGTTCCCACATCGACCTGTCTGACCCCACATATCTCGACTTCGAGTACATGCGGTGGATCGCCGAACTGGTCGCCTCGCACTGGAGCACGGATCGGCGGGTGCGTGCCCTGCACCTCGGGGGCGGCGCCTGCTCGCTCGCCCGACATCTCGCCGCCCGCTATCCGGACGCTCGGCAGGTGGTGGTCGAACTCGACGGCAAGCTCGCCGAACTGGTCCGCGACTGGTTCGACCTGCCGCGGGCCCCGCTCCTGCGACTGCGGGTGGGGGAGGCGCGGGCGGTCACCGAGACGTTGACGGAGTCGAGCCGCGACCTGATCGTCCGCGACGTGTTCGCCGGTGACACGACTCCGGCGTCGTTGACGACGACGGAGTTCACCGGGCACGTGCGGCGGGTGCTGGCACCCGGCGGCATCTACGTGGTGAACTGCGGCGACACCCGCGACCTCGTCCTGGCTCGCCGGGAGGCGGCGACCATCGGCAGCGTGTTCCCGCACACGACGGTGATCGCCGATCCCGCGATGCTGAAGGGACGCCGCTACGGCAACATCGTGATCGCGGGTAGCGACGTGCCGATCGGCGACGACCCCGCCCTCGTCCGCACACTGCTCGGCGGCGGTGTGCCCGCGCATGTGTGGGACGACGGGCAGGTGCGGACGTTCGCCGGAGCGGCGCGGGTGCTGCGCGACGCGGAATCCGGCAGCTAGACGAGCACCCAGATCAGCGAGGCCATCGCGAAGCCGACGATCGAGAGGATGGTTTCGAGCACCGTCCACGTCTTCAGAGTGTCTTTCACCGACATGTTGAAATACCGTGACACGATCCAGAATCCGCCGTCGTTGACGTGGCTGGCGATGATGGAACCGGCCGACACGGCGATGACGATCAGGGCGATCTGCGCGGAGGTGTAGTTCCCCGCGGCGATGGACGGTTCGATGACGCCTGCGGTGGTGACGATGGCGACGGTCGCCGAACCCTGGGCGATGCGCAGTGCGCAGCTGATCAAGTACGCGGACAGGATGACCGGAAGCCCGAGGGCGTCCATCGAATCGGCGAGGGCCTGCCCGACTCCGGTGGCGCGCAGGACCGCCCCGAAGAACGCGCCTGCGCCCACGACGAGCAGGATCATGCCGACCGGTTTCAGTGCGGCCGCGGACATGCCGCCGATCTCCTGCGCGGAGATTCCGCGGCGGATTCCCAGCAGGTACAGCGCCAGCAGGACGGCGATGGTCAACGCGATCGTGGGGGTGCCGAGGAAGATCAGGACCGACAGGGCGGTGCCCTCGTCGAGCACCACGTTGCCGACCGTCGCACCGAGGATCAGCACCATCGGCACGAGGATGATGAACGAGATCAGCCAGAGCGGCGGAGGGTTCAAGTCCGCTTCCTTCTCCTCCGGAATGAACTCGTCCGGCACCTCGATGATCACGCGCTTGCCGATCCAGGTACCCCAGACGACGCCACTGACGAACCAGGCGGGGATACCGCACGCGAGACCCATGATGATGATCCAGCCCATGTCGACGTGCAGCAGACCGGCCGCGGCGACGGGGCCCGGGTGCGGGGGCAGGAACGCGTGCGTCATGGACAGGCCGGCGAGCATCGGCATCGCGTACATCACGAGCGATTTGCCGCCGCGCTTGGCCGCCACGTACACGAGCGGGGCGAGGATGAAGATGCCGATGTCGAAGAAGACGGGGATGCCGAGCACGAGACCGGTAACACCCATCGCCAGCGGTGCGCCCTTGGGCCCGAACAACTTCAGCAGCCGCTCCGTCAGCACGTCGGCGCCACCCGAGCGTTCCATCATCGCGCCGAGGACGGTGCCCAGGCCGATGATGGGGGTTATGTGCCCGAGGATCCCGCCGAAGCCCTTCTCCAGAATGGAGTCGGCCGCCGACGTCGGGGTGCCGACCAGTTCGACCACCGACACTCCCGCGATGAGAGCGACGCCGACGCCGACGACGATCAGCGCGATGAACGGCTCGAGCTTGAGTTTGATGATGAGGACCAGCAGCACGGCGATGGATATCGCTGCGAGAGTGAGGAGTCCGGCTGTGTCGTGCTGCAGCCAGTCGACGAACGACGTCATTGCGTCTCCAGGGAGAAGGGGAAGGGTGCTCAGGCCGAGAGCGCGGTGACGAACGCGCGGGCGCGGTCGGTGATGTCGGTCCAGTTGCCTGCCGCGACGCTGGACGGTGGGACGACGCTGGTGCCCGCGCACACGGCGAGTGCGCCGGCGTCGAGAAACTCGCGGGCGTTGGCATCGTTGATCCCGCCCGACGGCAGGAGTTCCACGCCGGGATACGGGCCGTGCAGGTCGGACAGGTAGCCGGGGCCGAGTCGCTTGGCGGGGAAGATCTTGACCGCGGCGGATCCGAGGTCGACGGCCATCGCAACCTCGGTGGGGGTGAACGCGCCGAGGAAGACGGGAATCGACCGTCCCGTGGCGACTTTCGCGACGTCCGGCCGGATACCGGGGGTGACGAGGAACCGGGCTCCGGCGTCGATCGCGGCCGCGGCCTGATCGCCCGTCATCACGGTCCCGACGCCGAGGATGCTGCCCGCCGCGGCGGCGGCATCGGCGGCGCGGCCGAGGTGATGGAGCACGTCGGGGGTGGTGAACGTCAACTCGACCGTCCGGATTCCGCCCTCGGCGAGTGCGTGGCACAGGTCGGTGGCGTCGGGGATGGTCTCCGCGCGCACCACCGTCAGGACCCGGTCGGCCCGCAGGATGTCGATCTCGGTCATCGGACTGCTCCTCCTTCTGTGCGGCGCAACGCTCTTCCGGCGGTCGCGCCGGTGAGGCGGCCGTCCTCGAGGGCGAGGCGGCCGCGGACGAATACGTGAGAGAAACCGGTCGCAGCCTGACGCGGACGGGCGTAGGTCGCGGTGTCGCCGACCGTGTCCGGATCGAACAGCACCAGATCGGCGGCGTATCCGGGGCGGACGTACCCGCGGTCGACGAGACGCAACCGGGTCGCGGCGCGGCCGCTGAGGTGACCGACGCACTCCTCGAGGGACATCAGGCCGAGGTCGCGGCAGTAGTGCCCGAGGTAGCGTGCGAACGTTCCCCAGCCGCGGGGGTGCGGTTTCGCGCCGACCAGCAGTCCGTCGCTGCCGCCGGTGTGCCGGGGGTGCTGCATGATCGCGCGCACGTTCTCCTCGTGCCCGACGTGCTGCAGGATGCCGCTGCCGAGTTGGTCGCGGACCAGGATGTCGATGCACACGTCGAAGGGGTCGCGGTTCTCCTCGGCGGCGATGTCCGCGACCGTCTTCCCGACGTAGGCGTCGAGTTCCGGGTTCTGCACGCCGCTGATCTCGAGGGTGTGCCACTCGGCGATCACGCCGTGGCAGCCGTCGGATCCGGTGACCTCGAGATGCTCCCGGATGCGTTCGAGCGCAACCGGATCGCGGAGCCGGTCGAGGGTCTGCTCCATGCTGCCCGCCGACGCCCAGCTCGGCAGGATCGCCGACAGCGTGGTGGCGCCGGGGAGATACGGGTAGGTGTCGAGACTGATGTCCGCACCGGCGGATACGGCCGTGTCGAGCAGGGCCAGCAGTTCCGGGGCGCGGCCCTTGTTGGGACCGAAGTTCAGCGTGGCGTGCGCGAGATGCAGTGCGCACCCGGCCCGCGACGTCAGGTCCACCATCTCGGCGTAGGCCTCCATGGCGCCGGCGCCGTACGACCGGTGGTGCGGGGAGAAGTAGCCGCCGTGCTCGGCGACGGTCCGGCACAGTGCCAGCAACTCCTCGTTGTCCGCGTACATCCCCGGCGTGTACGTCAGCCCCGCGGACAACCCGACGGCGCCCTCCACCATGGACTGTGCCACGATCCGCTGCATCTCCTCGATCTCCGACGGCGTCGCGGGGCGATCGTCCCAGCCCACCACCAGCGCCCGGACCACTCCGTGCGGGATGAGATACGCGACGTTGGTGGCGATCCCGCGATCGAGTCTGTCGAGGTACTCGCCCACGCTCCGCCAGGAGAAGTCGAAACCCTCGGGATCGGTGTTCCATCCGGCGATCTTGCGCCGGACCACGGCGAGCACGTCGTCGGTGACGGGTGCGTAGGACAGTCCGTCCTGGCCGAGTACCTCGGTGGTGACCCCCTGGGTGATCCGCGACGGGTGTTCGGGGTTCAGCAGGATCTGCAGGTCCGAGTGGGCGTGCATGTCGATGAATCCGGGCGCGAGTACCAGGCCGTCGGCGTCGATCACACGGTCCGCGGCGGGGAGCGCGGTGGCGGAATGATCTGCCTCGGGCCGGATGTCGGCGATCCGGTCTCCGTCGACGAGCACGTCGGCGCGGTACCGCGGCGCTTCCGACCCGTCGACGACGGTGGCGGAACGGATCAGAGTGGTCATGGTGTGAGTCCTCGGCGGGGGATCAGAAGAAGGTGCGGATCAGGTCGACGACGACGGGGTCGTCGGAGTCGTCCCCGACGACGGGTATCCACCGCCACTTGTCGAACGCGGTGCACGGGTGGGAGAGACCGAGCCGGACGACGTCGCCGACGCGCAGATCGTGTTCGGGCCGTGCGGGATCGAGCCGGAGGAACGCGTGCTGGTCGTTGACTGCGGTCACTTCGGCGCCGACGAGGGGCTGCGGCGCCGCCCCGAGTTGGCCGGCGACGGCCTGCGCGGTGGGGAGTCCTTCGTCGAACGGGACGTCGCGCTTGCCTGCGTCGAGCAGGGCGAGGCCCGGCTCGGGGCGGGACACGACCCGGGCCCACGTGTGCATCGCCGACGTGAGGCGACGCGCCTGCGTGTCTTTGCCGCGGCCGAACGGTGAGATCCCGGTGTAGAAGCCGTCGTCGTGGATGATGTATGCGCCGGCTCGGACCACCACTTTGGTTCTGCCGCCCGCGAGTTCGGCGAGCACCTCGGCGACCACGTCGAAATAGGCACTGCCGCCGGCGGTCACGTAGACGTCCCCGTCCTCCGGGTAGCGCCCCTCGGTCTCGAGCCGGTTATGCAGCTCGGCCATCGACCGGAGGTACGCGCGGACCCGGGCGAGGGACTCCTCGGAGGCGTCGTGTGCGAGGGCGCCCTCGTAACCGGAGACGCCGGCCAACCGCAGTGCGGGGCTCTTCCCGATACGTTCGGCTACTGCCACGGCCTCGGCCACGGAGCGTGCGCCGGTGCGTCCTCCCTCTCCGCCGAGTTCGACGAGCACGGGCAGCGGACGGGCCACCGCAACGTCCGCGAGCGCCGCGGTCATCGCGTCGACCGTCTGCGGGGAGTCGGCCCACATCAGGACTTCGAGTTCCGGGTTCGCGTACATCTGTTCCGCCAGCCACCGCAGCGCGGTCGGGTCGACGAGCGAGTTCGCGATCTGCACCCGGCGCGCGCCGAATCGCACCGCCACCCGCAGCTGACCGAAGTTCGCCAGCGTGATCCCCCACGCGCCGCTGCGGATCTGCCGGTCCCACAGCACCGGGGACATCGTCGTCTTTCCGTGCGGAGCGAGATCGACTCCGTGCGCCTCGCACCAGGCCGCCATCGTGTCGAGGTTGCCGGCGATGGCCGTCTCGTCGAGGACCATCACGGGCGTGCTGAAGGCGGACAGCCTCGGCCGGGTGGCGAGGAACTCGGCCTTGGTGTGGCCGTTCGCCGCGGAGGGGAGGGCTTTGTCCACGTCGGACAGGCGCAGCTCGTCGAGCTCCGCCAAGGCGCCGGAATCGAGTGCATCCGTTCCGCTGATCGTCATCGTCGATCCTGTCGTTCGGGTTCTGTGGGGCTGGCCGACATCAGAAGGAGGGCCGTGAAGTGCTGCGTTGCGCTGTATGCAACGTTGATTGCGTTTTTGCGTCTCCTATGTCTAGCATTGGCCTGGGTCATCGTCAACGGTCCGATGCGGCATGCATCGCCGCGGCGAGGGCTCTCGAAACCCAACCCCCGTGCCGGTCCGAGCAGTCGCAGAGGTAACAAGTGCAGGAATCGACCCCCACCCCCGAGTCCGGTGTCGCGTGCCTCGGTGAAGCGATGGTGCTGGTGGCCCCGGACTCGACACTCCACCTCGCCGGCGCGGAGGCGAACGTCGCCGCGGGTCTCGCCGCGCTCGATGTCCCGGCCGCCTGGGTCGGACGGCTCGGCGACGACGAGTTCGGCACCCTCATCCGCACCGAACTGCAGGCGCGCGGTGTCGACGGCCGTGCGATCGAGGTCGACCCCGAGCGGCCCACCGGTCACTACTCGAAGACCACCGCCCTCGACGAGCACGGCGAGCCGCGGACCGACAGCCTGTACTCCCGAGCGGGTTCGGCGGCGTCGGCCATGGACCCCGGATTTCTCGACAGGCCTGCGGTCGCGGACCTGTTCGGCCGCGCCGCCGTGGTCCACTGCAGCGGAATCACACCGGCCCTGTCCGATTCGTGCCTCGCCCTGATGCGGAGACTGCTCCGCGACCGGCCGGGAATCTCCGGTGTGGTCAGCTTCGACGTCAACTGGCGTGAGCAACTGTGGCCGGACGGCGACCCGCGGATGGTCGTGGAACTGGCGAATCTCGCCGATCTCGTGCTCGTCGGCGCCGACGAGGCCCTGCGTGTGCTGGGTACCGCGGATCCGCACGAGTTGCGGCTGATCCTGCCCGCGCCCGCCACCGTCGTCGTCAAGGACGGAGCGCACCGGGCCCTGGCCGTCGACCGGAGTGGTCGCAGCATCGCCGTTCCCGCGCTCCGCGTCGACGTCGTCGAACCCGTCGGCGCGGGCGACGCGTTCGCCGCCGGATACCTCAGCGGCGTGGTGCGCGGCGAGGATCAGGCGCGCTGCCTGCGCCGCGGGCACATCGGCGCCGCCGCCACCCTCACCGTCGCGGCGGACTCGGCGCCCCCGCCGCCCGCCGCGCTGCTCGACGCGCTGCTGCACTGTTCCGAATCGGACTGGGCGGCAACGAGCGTCACCGCCGACGGTTTCGCCCTCCGAGGAAGTGGAGTGAACGGATGAGTCAGAGTGTCTCCCGCGCCCTGCACCTGCTGGTGCAACTCGGCAACGGCCCCGCCAACCTCGACCAGCTGGCCGAATCGACCGGAGTCCACAAGACCACGGTGCTCCGGCTGCTGCGAACGCTGTCCGACGAGCGGTTCACGTTCCGCGACAACAGTAACCAGTACCACCTCGGATCCCGCATCTTCGAACTCGCCGCACAGGCCACCGATCAGCGGGAAGTCCGGCGCATCGCGTCACCGCACCTCGTCGCGTTCAACCGCGAATACGGGCGCACCACGCACCTTGCGGCGATGGAAGGCGGCGACGTGGTGTACATCGACAAACTCGAATCACACGATCAGATCCGGATGTACTCGCGAATCGGGCTGCGCGCCAATCTCAATTCGACCGCCGTCGCGAAGGTGATCCTCGCCGACCTGCCGGATTCGGAACTGCGGACCGTCGTCGACTCGATGGACTTCTCCTCCCGCACCGCCAACACGATCACGACGCCCGAACGCTACCTCGACGAGATCCGCCTGGTCCGGGAGCAGGGCTGGGCGCACGACCAGGAGGAGAACGAGCCGTCCGTCAACTGCATCGGAGTGCCCATTCGCGGCGCGTCCGGCCGCGTCGTCGCCGCCGTCTCGGTCTCGGTGCCCGACGTCGTCCTCAGCTACGAACGCGTCCTCGACCTGCTCGAACCCCTCCAGGCCGTGGGGGCGCGGATCTCCCGCGACTGCGGATACCGCGCCCAGCCCTGACCGTCCCCCGTCCACCCGAAAAGTAACGACACACAGGAGAACCGATATGTCCGACACCACCGTCATCCGCACCGCAGGCGCCCCCGCCCCCGCGCACACGTTCAGCCAGGGCATCAAGAAGGGCAACATGCTCCAGGTGTCGGGGCAGGGCCCGATGGACCCTGTCACGAACAAGTACATCGCCGAAGGCGACGTGCGCGAGCAGACCCGCCGCACCCTCGAGAACGTCAAGGCGATCCTCGAAGCCGGCGGTGCGAGCGTGGAGGACGTGCTGATGTTCCGGGTCTACCTCACCACCCGGGACGACTTCGCGGCGATGAACGACGTGTACGGCGAGTTCATCGCGGAGAACGTCCCGAGCGGTCAGCTGCCGTGCCGCACCACGGTTTTCGTCGACCTCCCGCACGAGGTCATGCTCGTCGAGATCGACGCGCTTGCAGTGACCGGCTAGGTCGCTACGCGGTGACGAGGTGGCGGCAGCTCATCCGCGGCGACACGGGCAGTTCAGTGAAGACGGGCTCGGACGCGTCCGCGGTCGCCACCTCCAGGTAGAGGTGGCTGCCGTCCGCCACGACGCCCTGCGGGCGCAGGCCGATCAGCTCGGCCACCACGTACGTGGCGCTGAGGCTGGTGACATCGCGGATGATCCCGAGCCGCAGCAGCGACCGCGTCTCCGCGATGGCCTCCTGCTCACCGGCCCGCAGGACCAGTCGCAGTCCGGGGGAGAGGGCCTGCGCGGCCACGGACACGGCGATGTTGTCGAGGTCGTCGGAGCCGACCGCGGCCAGCGCCATTGCGCGGCGCACACCCAGTCGCTCGAGGAGTTCGCGGTCGCCACCGTGGCCCACCACCGTCGGGATGTTCATCGCCCGCACGAGCCTCAGGTTCTTGGCGTGGGGGTCGCGCTCGACGCCCACCACCGCGACCCCGAGCGCCTGCAGTTCCCGGCACAGCCGGAGTCCGACCTGGCCGAGACCGACGACGATGACGTGGCCCGACCGGGGCAGGACCCGGCTGCCGACCAGGCCGACCAGCCGGGGGCCGAGCAGGCGTTCGATGATTCCGGCGGTGAACATGGCGGTGAACACCACGGTGAAGAGCATCGCCACCGACGCGAACACGGCGTAGGCGGGGCTGCCGTGGGTGTCGGCTCCCGGCCCCACCGTGGTCACCACGCGGACCGCTTCGTTGAACGCGTCGAGCGGCGGCACGTGCTGCCCGAGGATCAGCCACAGCCAGTCGGCGAACAGGACGGCGAGGAGTCCGGCGAGCCCACCGAGCAGGATGCGCGTGCCGATGTCGTGCGACCGCAGCAGACCCGTCGCACCGGTCGCCACCGTGTGCCACCAGTTCCGCCGGGGCAGGTCGACGTGCGCACCCTCGAGGTGGCCGTCGACCATCCGGACCGTCAGCATGTCCTCGCCCGCGTGCCGGGCCGCGACGAGTTCGGGGTCCAGGCACGGGCCGGCGAGCGTGGGCGCGGCGAGGTCTGCCGGTGACGTCACCGTGCACTGCGGGAGCAGGTGGGACAGCTGGTCCGCGACCGTGCGGTCGAAGATCGTCACCACCAACGGAATCGACGCCGAGATGTGCGCGGCGGCCAGCGCGTACCGCAGCGCGACGACGTCGTCGCGCACCAGGACCGCCATCCCGCGCGGCTCGTCCGCCATCGCCAGGCGCAGCTCGTCGTCGTCGGGGGCGACGAGATGGCGGACGTCGAAGTCCCTTTCGCGAAGGGATGCACAGACCCGTCGGGCCACGGTGGTTTCGCCGATGACGAGATATGAGTCGTTCACGTGTGGTCCTTCCGGCTCGGGATCACGAGAGCGTACCCGAGAAAAACGGCGGATCCCACACGAGAACGTCTACCAACGAGTAGCCGGAACACGTTATCGGCCAATGAGTTTGCGATACATCCACCCTACTCGTCGGTAGGTGCTCCCCGGATCGCCAGGAGGAGTCCGATCACACCGATCCAGGGAAGAACGGGAACACCTCTTCCGCGTCCGTGGTTGGGTGAGGCATGAGCCTCGATGCGAAAGACGACCGGCGTCCACTTCTCGACCTCGTCGCCACACACAACCGGGCGGTCCTCGCGACGGTCAAACGCGACGGACGACCCCAGTTGTCGAACGTGATCTATGCCTGGGATCCCGGCACGCAGACGGCGCGGGTGTCGGTGACGGCGGATCGGGCCAAGACCCGCAACGCCGCGCGCGACCCCCGGGTGTCGCTGCACGTCAGCGCGACCGACTTCTGGAGTTACGCGGTGGTGGAGGGCGACGCGGAACTGAGCGCGGTGGTGGCGGACCCGCACGACACGGCGGCGGACGAACTCGTCGAGGTGTTCCGGCAGGCGGCGGGGAAAGAGCACGACGACTGGGAAGATTTCCGCCGCGCGATGGTGTCCGAGCGCAGGCAGGTGCTCCGGGTCCGGGCGACGAACGTGTACGGCATGGCCCAGCTGCCCTGAGTGCGCGGAACGTAGCTGTGGCAGCCGATCGGAGCCGGTGGGACGATTGAGTCATGCGCAAGAGGCGGTGGCCGGCGGCACCACCGCCTGCCACGGAGGGAATCGTGGTGCACGGCCCGGTCGAGCTCGTGACGAGCCGCGATGTGACCCTGCGCCTGTCGGAGGTCGTCGCCCATCCGAAGGGCATGCTGCTGCGCATCGAGCTGACGGCGAGAGGCAGATCCGCTGATCTGGCGCGTCACGAGACGCGTCCGCTCGACGATCCCGACGACCCCTCGGCGCGGTGGTCGTATCTTGCGGTGAACGTCCGGGTCGACGACCTGGAGGGCGTCGCCGACGCCCGTCACCCGCATTCGACAGCGACTGCCGCGGCCGCCGACGCGTCCGAATATCACTCCGCGCCGCATTACTGGATCAGCGACTACCCGGAATCGGGGACGATCACGCTGACCGCGGGGTGGAAGGAGATCGGGCTGCTACCGAGAACGCGGACGATCACGCTCGGCCCCAATCCGAGTATGCGGCCCACTCGGTAGCACTAGGCCCGGTAGAAATACGACGGTGCCCTTCGGCGCCGTGGGAGCGTCGAAGGGCACCTTCGTCCTGCGAGGGGAACGCAGATCAGGGCAGGGGAACCCAGGTGCCGAAGAACCAGAATCCGTGCGGGCTCGGCGCCGGCGCCTGCTGCGGCTGCGGAGCGTGCTGCTGCTGCGGCTCCGGCTGCGGTGCCTGCTGTTGCTGGGCGGGGACGGGGTTGTGGCCCACGGGGTCGGCGCTGGCAACGCCGGCTCCGATGCCGAGTGCTGCGAGGGCGATACCACCGGTTGCGACGGCCTTGGTCACGACAGACTTCATGCGGTTCCTCCTGGAACGAATCGGATGCGGCGTCAGGACTTCCTGACACAGATCAGATTGCTCCCCGTCCCTGCCACAACTCTCCGCTCAGCCTGGCAATCTCCTGCATGTCAGCGAGGCTGCTCCGCCAGCTTGGCGGAGATCACCCCGTTGAGTCGCTGCAGACCGCTCGGCGTGATCCCGTGGATCTGGCCCTCGATGCTGCGCACGACATGGGTGTCGCTGAGGACCTTCTCGCTGGACTGGATCAGAACCGTTCCGGCGCCGGTGAAGTCGAACTGCCGTTCCTCGCCGGAGTTGATGCCCATCATGTGGGCGCCGGCCGCGAGGAAGTTGCTGATCCATCCCTGGTCGTAATGGTGGCTCGGGGACGGGCAGTCGGCCCACCCGACGAGGGCCTCGGGGTCGATCCGCAGCGGCGGTTCGGCGAACATCACCGGACCGTTGGACGACGCCAGGAACTTCCCGGTCCCGATGAGTGTCAGGAATCCCGGCACGATGGATTGGTTCAGCGACAGACCCGGTTCGAACGCAAGGAGATTCGATGCCCGGATCGTGAGGTTGCCGTCGTCGAGGTCGTACGAGTTGATGTCGTACCCGCGGTCGCCGATGATCAGTTTCCCGAATCCCTCGGCCACCGCGTAGTCGCCCATGTACAGCGGCGCCGAGAACTGGTTGGCGACCATGTGCAGTGCGGCGCCGTGCAATCCGTGGGTCAGCGCCTGGAACTGCATCTGGCCGTAGTACGCGATCATCGCGCCCTTGCGGATGAACCAGGGCGCGGTGAGGTCGATGCAGAACGCGTAGCTGTTGTCGGGAATGTTGTCGCTGGCGCCGAGCGTCGACGGATTGTGGATGGCGGTCACAGTTTCTCCTCCGAAGCCTGAACGTAGACGATTCCCTGACCGGTGCACTGCAGTTGCATCGCTTCCCCGACGCCGCGACCCATGGCCTCGCGCCAGCCGACGGCGGATTTCAGTTCCACCTGGACGCTCCCGTACGTGCCGACGAACGCGTCGGGGTCGACGAACACCGGATTCGGTCCGCCGACCGGGAGTTCGATGAAGCCGCCGTGCGCGAGCAGGACCGCCGACCCGTACCCGGACAGCTGCGTCGTGAACATGCCGGTGCCGGACAGGGCTCCTGCCGCCGCACCGCGCAGCGCGCCGAGCATGCCGCGCCCGCCACCGCCGCCCTGACTCACCACCGAGACCACCGAACTCTGCAGTCCCGCATTGTGAGCGAGCAGCCGGGACGCCTCGACGCACAGGGCGCCGCCCTGCGACATGTCGACGACGTGCACCTCGAGCCCGGCGTGGCCGTAGTGCACCTCGCCCTGCCCCTGCGCCAGCATCGTGCGTTCGTGCTCGCCCTGCATCATGCGTCCGGCCATCCGGGTGAATCCGCCCATGCCCGCCATCGACTGCGAACCGGGCACCTGGTGCGGCGAGAACTGGACCTGACCGGTGTAGAACAGCATCGCCCCGGTGCGGGCCACCACCCCGCCTGCGGCGCCGACGTCGACCTTGACGACCTTCGAGTTCACCTTCGAGAAGACCATGGGGCTCACCGCTCTGCCGGTTGGATGGAGACGACGCCGTGACCGTCCCATTTGAGGGAGAAGGCCTCACCGTTGCCCTGGCCGACGGCGTTGCGCCACGACACGTCGGTCACGAACGACTGCGTCACCTGCCCGCGCGCCGAGACGAACGCGTCGGGGTCGACCACGAGCGGGTACTGCGGCGACACCTCGAGGTGGATGAGCGGTCCGCCCGCCGACAGCAGGGCCACCTGCCCCTGACCGGAGACGGTCGTGGTGAACAGGCCCTGCCCGCCGACCCCGCCGCGCAGTCCGGTGAACGTGACGTTGGTGTTCAGGTTGCCGCTCAGCGCGAGCAACTGCTGCGATTCCACCTGCAGGGTCTCGTTCGCCAGGTCGACGACCGAGACGTACTGTCCGCCCACCGCGAGGTACACGACACCGTGGCCGGAGCATTCCATCAGCGACAGCGCCTCTCCGGTGGCGCGCCGCTTCATTCCGGCGAGGACACCGTCGCCGCCACCGAAGCCTGCCGACTTGAAACTGACATTGCCCTCGTAGGCGATCATCGAACCCTGAATCGCCCGGATGGTGGTTCCGGCGAGTTGCGCCTCCACCACCTTCTTCGACTTGTCGAGCAGCCGCCCCATGGTGCCCTTTCCAGTGTCGAGCGGCAGTGCCCGTGACCGAGTCACGTGCACTGCCGCTGGATGTGAGTACAGGCAGAACCTAGCCGACGGACACCGACTTCTGCTCGTCCACGTCGTCCGCCGCTTCGCCGACCGTCGCGGCGGCCTTGCGGTTGCGGACGATGCTGGAGATGAACGCGGCGCCGATGAGGGCGACACCGACGAGGCCGGTGACGTTCTCGTTGACGTGGTAGCCGATGGACACGAGCAGGATCACGGCCAGTGCGCCGATGGCCCAGTGGGCGCCGTGCTCGAGGTACACGTAGTCCGAGAGGGTGCCCTTGCGGACCAGGAACACGGTGATGGAACGGACGAACATCGCGCCGACGAAGCCGAGGCCGAGGGCGATGATGATCGGGTCGGACGTGATCGCGAAGGCGCCGATGACACCGTCGAAGGAGAACGACGCGTCGAGGACCTCGAGGTACAGGAACAGGAAGAACCCGGCCTTGCCGGTGGCCTTGGCCAGCGCGCTCGGCCCGCCGGTGGATCCTTCGACGGCGACGCCGTCCTGGTCTTCCTCGGGGGTGTTGAACAGTTCACCGAGACCGTTGACGGCGATGTAGGTGACCATGCCGAGGACGCCGGCGATCATCACCGTGGAGACGGTGTCCTCGGGGGCGATGTAGGCGGCGGTGATCAGCAGCAGGACGCCGGCGAGGATGACGGCCAGCTGGTCGAGCTTGCCTGCGCGGGCGAGGGGCTTCTCCAGCCAGGACAGCCAGGTGATCTCTCGCTCTTCGAGGATGAAGCCGAGGAACAGCATCAGCAGGAACATGCCGCCGAACGCCGCGATCTGCGGGTGCGCGTCGGTGAGCAGGGTTTCGTAGCTGGCGCTGCCGTCGGGGAAGTACGCGGCGCCGTCGGCGGGCGGGTTGAGGGCCAGGTCGAGTGCGGCGACGGGGCCGAGGCCGGAGGCCAGCCAGACGATGACGAGGGGGAAGACCAGGCGCATGCCGAACACCGCGATGACGATGCCGACGGTGAGGAAGATCTTCTGCCAGAAGTCGCTCATGCGGCGCAGGACGGTGGCGTTGATGACGGCGTTGTCGAAGGACAGCGAGATCTCGAGGATCGAGAGGATCAGCACGAGGAGGACGGCCTGGGGGCCTCCGTAAATCGCGGCGATGATGAGGGAGATCACCGTCACGGCGAAGGAGAGACCGAATATTCGCAGAACCACGAAGCGTGGCCTTTCTCTAGTGGGCATGCAGGGTGGTTACTGCAGGGGACGAACACCGGGGGAGGGGGTCACGGCAATGCCGTCACACCCTCCCCCGGCTGGGGAACGAAGCGATCGTCAGACGTTGACGCCGTAGTCGCGGGCGATACCGGCCAGCCCGGACGCGTAGCCCTGGCCGATGGCACGGAACTTCCACTCCGCGCCGTGGCGGTACAGCTCGCCGAAAACCATAGCGGTTTCGGTCGACGCGTCCTCGGACAGGTCGTAGCGGGCGAGCTCGTTGCCGTTGGCCTGGTCGACGACGCGGATGTACGCGTTGCGGACCTGACCGAACGACTGCGAACGGGTCTCGGCGTCGTAGATCGAGACGGGGAACAGGATGCTCTCGATGTTCGCGGGGACCGCCGCCAGGTTGACGTTGATCACCTCGTCGTCGCCCTCGCCCTCACCGGTGGTGTTGTCGCCGATGTGCTCGATCGAGCCGTCGGGGGAGCGCAGGTTGTTGAAGAACACGAAGTGCTGGTCCGACACGACCTTCTTGTCGGCACCCGCACCGATGGCGCTGGCGTCGAGGTCGAAGTCGGTGCCGGTGGTCGAGCGGGCATCCCATCCGAGTCCGACAGCCACCGCGGTCAGGTTCGGCGCCTCCTTCGTGAGAGAAACATTGCCGCCCTTGGTCAAGCTGACGCCCATTCAGGGGTCCTTTCGAGAGGAGGTGGGTGGACCCTCGACAGCTGTCGAAGTTCCGGGTTCGTCGTGCGACACCACGATAATGAATTTGTCCGACTTGTCCCATCCGTCGATCTGTCCACAGGTTTGTGCACAGGCAATTCCGGTCCACTCGGAGTTGTCGCCCCGACCAGTACGATTCAGGGCGTGACGAGCGGATGGGCGGGACGCTTCCGAGGAAGAGCCCGGGGCGACGACTCGGCTCGTCGCGCCCACGACACGATGGTCGCAGCGTTTCTCGATATGGACAACCGGCAGAGCATCGCCGCCGCGGCCGTGGACGCCTCCGCAGAGCTGACCCCGGAACGCGGAATCCGCCGGGCGTGGGAACCGGTCCGCGACGGGTGCTACCAGGCCGCGACGGCGTACCTGGCGGCGGAAGACCAGTTCGAGAATGTGCAGACGCCCGCGGCCACCGCCGCGTACGAGCAGGTGACGCGGCAGCTGGTAGCGGCGACGCAGACCCTCGACGAGTTCTACCGCACACATCGCGGCCACCTCGAGGAGTCGACCGCGATGCTGGCGGCCGTTCCGCAGCTCGCGCAACAGGCGCTGCAGGTCGCGTCCGCGGCGCAGCATCGGGTACAGACCGAGGGCGCCGCCTACGCCGGTTACCCGTCGATGCGCGACCGGGGAGCCGCACTCGACGCCGCGGTCGTGGCGCTGCAGGGTGCCCGCGGCGCCAACCCGGTCCGCGCCGCGGCGGCGCGGGTGCGGGAGGAGTCGGCGGCGCTCGAGAAGGCGCTGGCCGCGGCTCCGTCCAAGGAGCGGGACGCCGCGCACGCCGTGTCGTCGGTGACGACGAGGATCGCCGCGGTGCAGACCCGGGCCGAACGGCTCGCGCCCGCCTACTCCGCGCTGCTCCGCGAATTCAACGCGGCCAGTTCGGCGGATCTCGTCCACAACGACCGCAAGAGCCGCACGCACATCGAGCAGGCGCAGACCGATCTGCAACAGGCACAGAAGGCCCTGACCGCGGGAAACCCCGAGGGGGCGCTGGATCTGACGGCCGCGGCGCGGACCCATCTCGTCGACGCCGAGGCGAACGTCGACGGCGTCACCGATCGTCTGCTGTTGCTGCGGGACGTGCGGGAGAACCCGCGGTCCAAGGAGAACGAGATCAGATTTCGCCTCCGCGACGCCCAGATGTTGGCTGTCAATCGTGGGCTCGTGCGGGAATGGGGGTCGGTCCTGGACGCTCAGCTCGAGCGAATTGACCGAATTGCAGGGACACTGACCGGGCGGCATCCCGACTACTGGGCGTACGTCACCCAGCTCGATGCCGTGTCGGTGTTCATTGCCGAGGTGGTTCAGAAGATGAGAGGACACACAGCGCAGCGATGACACGGGGGGACGATGAGCATTAGCGATGAGGTTCTGACGACGGCGGTGCCGTCCGGTGTGACGACAGCGGTGCGGCATGTGCGGCACTTTCACCACCTCGAGCACGAGACGCACGACCGGCTGTTCCTGCACGCTCCGCAGGCGCTCGGGCCGGACGAGGATCGAACGGTGCTGGCGGTTGCGCTGGGCGCGACGCTGTACGTGCCCGCGAACAGGTCCGACCTGG
Source organism: Rhodococcus sp. USK10 (assembly GCF_019378875.1). Classification (NCBI taxonomy): domain Bacteria; kingdom Bacillati; phylum Actinomycetota; class Actinomycetes; order Mycobacteriales; family Nocardiaceae; genus Rhodococcus; species Rhodococcus sp. USK10. The sequence goes on along the minus strand of NZ_CP076048.1, from coordinate 2,666,599 downwards.
CGGAGACCATCCTGCGCCGGTCGGCCGACGGGGTCTGCTCGATGGTCCTGGACCTCGAGGACGCCGTGGCCGACGACCAGGTGGAGTCGGCGTTGCTCAACGCCGTCGACGCGCTGGATCTGCTGGCGACCCGTGGTGGCGCGCGGATGCAGCTGTTCGTGCGGGTGCGGGCCGCCGAGGACCTGCGGCGGATCGCCGGCCTCCTGACGACCGGCGTCGAGGTGTTGTCCGGGTTCGTGTTTCCCAAGTTCGGAAGTGCGACGGGCGGCGCGTTCCTCGACGAGCTGGCCGCGGCGTCGAAGCGGCTCGGCAAGCAGTTGTATGCGATGCCGGTGCTCGAATCGCCCGCTCTGGTGCACCGCGAGTCCCGCGACGACGAACTCGCGAAGATCGGCGCACTGCTCGTCGAACACCGCGAGCGGATTCTCGCCGTGCGCATCGGCGCCACCGACATGTGTGCCACATTCGGCATCCGCCGCGACCGCGACCTGACGATCTACGACGTGCGGGTGGTCGCGGACGCGATTGCCGGCATCGTGAACTTCCTGGGCCGCGCCGACGAGACCGGGCACGTCATCACCGGTCCGGTGTGGGAGTACTTCGCCGATCACGAGCGGATGTTCCGGCCGACCCTGCGCGCCACCCCGTTCGAGGAACACGACGAGGTGCGGTTCCGTCAGCAGCTGGTCAGCCGGGACCTGGACGGTCTGCTCCGGGAGATCGCCCTCGACCGCGCCAACGGCATCCAGGGCAAGACGGTCATCCACCCGACGCACGTCGCGGCCGTGCACGCCCTGTCCGCGGTGACGCACGAGGAGTACCACGACGCGCTCGACATTGTCGGCGCCGAGGGCGTCGGCGGCGTCCAGGCGTCGGGGTACCGCAACAAGATGAACGAAATGCGCCCGCACCGCAGCTGGGCCGAGAAGACACTCGTCCGGGCGAAGGTGTTCGGCGTGACCAACGAAGGAATCACGTTCGTGGATCTACTGACCGCACTGGCCGTCCGATGAGTTCACCCACCGCGGTCCGCGCGGTGCCCTGGGCCACGGAGCATCTGGGCTTGACGCTCGCCCACGTTGATTCGAGCTCGGGGCTGACGATCCCCGAACTCGTCGAGCCGGGTCTGCGGCGCAACCCTCGACGCGCCCACCTGCTCGTCTCGACGGTCCTCGGCAAGCACGTGCCCACCGACCCGACTGCGGTGATCGGCGCCGGCGACCGCCTCGGTGATCTGGTCGCCGATGTCCTCGGACCGGATGCGGACCCCGTCGTACTCGGGTTCGCGGAGACCGCAACAGGTCTGGGCCACTGCGTCGCCGCGCGGCTGCGCGCCCGGTGCTACCTGCACTCCACGCGCCGGGACGTCCCCGAGATCGGGACGTCCGCCGGGTTCGAGGAGGGGCACTCGCACGCGACCAGCCATCAGCTGCAGCCGACGTCCGTCGAGTTGTTCGCGGGCGATCGTCCGCTCGTCCTCGTGGACGACGAGATCTCCACGGGCGCTACCGCGGTCGACGCGATCTGCGCGCTGCACCGGCAGAACCCGCGCAGCAGGTACGTCGTGGCGTCGCTCGTCGACATGCGCGACCAGGGCCACCGGGACACCGTCGATGCCGCCGCCGCCGAACTCGGTGTGCAGATCGACAGCGTGAGTCTGGCGTCGGGGCGCACCGAGCTTCCCGATGGGCTGACCGACAGGGTTGGTGCCCTTCCGGATCCCGTGCTCAATCCCATCGGCGCGCGGACCGGGACCGTGGAGCGGGCCGACCTGGCGTGGCCCGCCGCAGTTCCGGAGGGTGGGCGTCACGGCTTCCTGCGGGAAGACACCGAGGAATTCGATGCGGCCGTCGCATCGGCGGCCGCGGCGCTGCGTGATCGGCTCGACCCGCAGCGTCCGGTGATCGTCGTCGGACACGAAGAGTTGATGTACCTTCCGCTGCGCCTCGCGGACACGCTCGCCGCATCCGGTTTCCGGGTTCGATTCCAGACGACGTCCCGGTCGCCCGCCTACGTGCTCGACCAGCCGCGATACCCGCTGCGCCGCGGATTCCGCTTCACCGCCCCCGAGGCCGGGGAAGAACAGCCGCGGTTCGTCTACAACGCGCAGTGGCCGGACGAGGACGCCGTCGTGGTCGCGGTGGTCGACGCCGCCGCCGACACCGACCGGCTCACCGCACGCGGCGGACTCCTCGACGTCCTTACCGCTGCCGGAACGGATGTGCTGCTGGCCGTCGTGTCCGGCGCCGACCCGCGGTCGCTGCGGGCCGCACGCGCGGGAGCGTCGTCGTGACGGCTCCGCTGACCGGCCCGGCGTTCGGTTCGTACGCCGCCGACGAGGTGGGCTGGCTGCTCACAGACCTGTCGCACGTCGACCTCGAGGCCGACGTCGCCGAGCGGGAGCGTCGCATCCAGTCGGGTGCAGCCCACTACGCGGAGACGCTGCCCATCGAGTACCAGCCCGATGCGGAGTACCGCGAACTGTTCGAGAAGGTGCTGCAGGACAGCTCCATTCGACTCGCGCGCGCGGTGGGGACGGTCACCGACCTCGTGCTGGCCGAGCGGGGCTCCGACGTCACCTTCGTGTCCCTGGCGCGCGCCGGAACCCCGGTGGGCGTGCTCATGCGACGCTGGGCGCGGGACGTCCACGGCCTGACGCTGCCGCACTACGCGGTCTCGATCGTCCGCGACCGCGGGATCGACGCCGTCGCGCTCGACTACCTCGCGCGTCACCACGACCCGAAGAACGTGGTCTTCGTCGACGGCTGGACGGGCAAGGGTGCCATCGCCCGCGAGTTGTCGCAGGCACTCTTGGAGTACCGCGAGGCCGGGGGCGCCGAGTTCGACGACGACCTCGCCGTCCTCGCGGATCCCGGGCACTGCGTCCGCACGTTCGGCACCCGCGACGACTTCCTGATCGCGTCGGCGTGCCTGAACTCCACCGTGTCGGGCCTGGTGTCGCGGACCGTCCTCAATGACACGCTGATCGGCCCCGGCGACTTCCACGGCGCCAAGTTCTACGCACACCTCGCGGGCGAGGACGTGTCCAATCACCTCCTCGACTCCGTCAGCGCGTCCTTCGCGGACGTGCGCGAGCACGTCCCCGGCGACGTCGAGGAACTGCTGCGGTCGGACCGGGCACCCACCTGGGACGGCTGGACGTCCGTCGAGGCGGTCCGGGAGCAGTACGGAATCTCGACGGTGAACTTCGTGAAGCCCGGAGTCGGCGAAACCACCCGGGTGCTGCTGCGCCGGGTGCCGTGGCGGGTGCTCGTCCGCGACCTCGACGCCCCCGAGCACGCGCACATCCGGCTACTCGCCGCCGCGCGCTCGGTTCCCGTCGAAGAGGTTCCCGGCCTGGCGTATTCGTGCATGGGCCTGATCAAGGATGTGACATGACCGCGCTGATCGCGACGGACCTCGACCGGACCATGATCTACTCCCGCGCGGCGATGGAACTCGCCGTCACCGAGAGCGACGTGACGTCCGCGGCCGGCGACGACGATCTTCTGTGCGTCGAGGTGTACGACGGCAAACCCCTGTCCTACGTCACGTCGGCCGCCGAGGCCATGCTGCGCACGCTCACCGCGTCCGCCGTGGTCGTGCCCACCACCACTCGCACCGTCGCGCAGTTCGAGCGCATCGACCTGCCGGGGGCGCCGTGGCGGTACGCGATCACCACCAACGGCGGGAACATCCTCGTCGACGGGGTCCCCGATGCGGGCTGGCGGTCGGGCGTCGACGTCGCGATCGCCGACGGCGGTGCGTCGCTGGTGGAGGTCGGGGCCGAGTTGAGCCGCCGGATCGACGACAGCTGGGTCCGGTCGTCCCGGGTGGCCGACGAGTTGTTCTCCTACCTGGTCGTGGACCTCGACGCGATGCCCGAAGGCTTCGTCGAGGAGTGGAACGACTGGTGCGTGGATCGGGGGTGGGGTGCGTCCCGCCAGGGCCGCAAGGTCTACACGATGCCCGACGCGGTGTGCAAGAGCCGTGCCGTCGCGGAGGTCCGTTCCCGGCTCGTCGACGACGGCGTGCTCGCGGCGGAAGCGCCCGTGCTCGCGGCGGGGGACGGGGCGCTCGACGCCAACATGCTCAGTGCCGCCGATGCCGCCATCCGCCCCCGGCACGGCGAACTCGAAACGCTCGACTGGCAGCATCCGACCCTGTCCGTGACCGGAAGCAGCGGGATCGCCGCCGGTGAGGAGATCCTGCGCTGGTTCGCGGACCGCGTCGAGCGGGGTGCGGGGACGACGGCCGCGGGCGCTCTTTTGTAGGTTGTAAGCAAACAGGCCAAACGGGACAAACCCGACGCTCCCACAGTGAAGGAACCACCGCAGTGTCCACTCCGCTTGCCAAGGGTCAGAACGGCCCACTGAGCGTCGACGACGTCATCGTCTCCCTCGAGCTGACCGCCGCCGCCGACCTGTCCGCGCTGCTCGTCACGGACTCGGGGAAGGTCCGCTCGGACGCCGACTTCGTCTTCTTCAACCAGCCGTCCGGTCCCGGCGTGCAACTCGTGCCCGGGGCCCCCGGCCAGGCGGCGTCGCTGAAGGTGTCCCTCGGCGCGGTACCCGCCGACATCGCCCAGGTGCGCGCGGTCATCACACTCGACGACGCCACCAGCAACTTCGGCCGCTCCGCCCCGCCGACGGCCCGGGTCACCGACGGCGCTGGAAACGCGCTGTACGAGTACCGGATCGACGGACTGAACTCCGAGTCGATCGTCATCGCGCTCGAGCTGTACCGCCGCCAGGGCGCGTGGAAGGTGCGGGCCGTCGGGCAGGGCTACGCCGGCGGTTTCGCCGCACTCGTCACCGATCACGGCGTGTCCGTCGACGACGCTCCCGCACCGGCGGCCGCCCCCGTCCAGCAGCCACCGGCACCGCAGGCCACCCCTGCTCCTGCCTACCCGCCGCCGGCTGCACCGGTTGCACCGCCTGTGCCCCCGGCGCCCGCCGCCCCTGCGGCTCCGGCCGAGGTCAGCCTCACCAAGTCGCGGCCGGTGAGCCTGAGCAAGGGGCAGAAGGTCACGCTCCGCAAGGACGGTGGCGTCGCGCTGACGTACATCCAGATGGGACTCGGCTGGGATCCGATCGAGAAGCGCGGCATGTTCGGAAACCGTTCCGCCAACGTCGACCTCGACGCGTCGGCGGTCCTGTTCGCGGACAGCAACATGGTCGACGTCGCCTACTACGGCCAGCTGACGTCGAAGGACGGGTCGATCCGGCACCAGGGCGACAACCTCACCGGCGAGGGCGCAGGCGACGACGAGGTGATCCTCGTGGATCTCACCCGCATTCCGCCGCATGTCTCGACCATCGTGTTCATCGTGACGTCGTACCGCGGGCACACGTTCGAACAGGTGAAGAACGCGTTCTGCCGCCTGGTGGACACCACGTCGAACGCCGAACTCGCCCGGTTCACGCTGCAGGGCGGGATGCCGTTCACCGGAATGGTGATGGCGAAGGTGTACCGGGTGGGCGGCGAATGGAAGCTCCAGGCCATCGGTGAGGGCATCCAGGCCAAGCACGCCGGTGAGGCCGCGCCTCAACTCGCCCGGTTCCTCGGCGTCTAGGGGCGGTTGGTGACGGTCCACCTCGTTCCGGGGCAGAACGCCCCGCTGCCGTCGCGCGTACTGCGTTTCCGCGCAGTCGACGCGACACCGGTCGACGTCTCGGCGTTGATCGTCGACGGCGATCTCCGCGCGCTGTCCTCGGACCATTTCGTGTTCTACAACCAGCGGCGCGCCGCCGGCGTGGAACTCGACGCGGACGGAACGGTCCGGCTGAACCTGGACGAGGTGGACGCCGCCGCGGCGGGGGTGCTCTGCGTGGTCAGTGTCGATCCGGCATCCCCGAGCGGTCCGGCGACGCTGGCCCGGTCGGGTCTGTCGGCCACGCTCGCCGATGAAAGCGGCGGTACCGTGGTCGTTTTCGACGTCCCGCTGGTCGGTTCCGAGGCGGCCGCGATCTGCCTGGAGATCTACCGCCGCGGCACCGACTGGAAGGTCCGCGCCGTCGGGCAGGGATACGACGGCGGCCTCGCCGAACTTCTCGCCAGGCACGGCGTCGACGTAGACGAACCCGCGCACCCTGTCGCCGAAGAGGTTCCGGCGACGCCCGGTCCGGCGGGCATACCGCTCGACCCGGCCCACTCGTTCGAGAGAGCGTGGATGATCTTCGAGGACGCCGCCCGTTCGGCGGCCTCGTTCCGGTCCTCCCGCGACTACGCGCAGACGCGGCTGGACGACGAACTGTCCGCGTCGGTGGCCGACCCGTCCACCCGCAACAGTCCGGCGGTCGCGCAGTCGCAAGCCCGGGCGCAGGAGCGGTCCGACGCCCTCGCCGCCGAGGCGCAACGCAAATTCGACGGCGAGACTTCGCAACTGGCCGAGGAACTCCGCGTCATCGATCCGCTGCTGCCGCGGTCGCTGGCCACGTTCGAATCCGCCGCGTGGACGAACCCGGTCACCCACACCGCCGTGACGGACGGCCTGAGGCTCGGCGAGTTGTCCGCACCGGACCTCGGCGAACTGCGGGTCCCGTTCTGCGTCCACTACCCGCTGGGGCGTCCCCTCTGGATCGTCGGCGAACCGGCCGAGGCCGCACCGGTCGTCGCGGCACTGGCTGCGCGCATGCTGGTGGCGTCGCCCGCGGCGTCGGGGCGGCTGGAGGTCGTCGACCTCAGTGGCTCGCTGTGCGAGTTCACCGAACCCCTCGGTGCGCTCCTGGCCTCGCCCGTCGTGTCCGCGGCGTCCGACGTCACCGCCCGGCTCTCCGCGCTGTCCGAGAGCGTCGACCTCGCAGAGATGGCGGCCCGCAACGGGATCCGGGACACCCTGCCGGAACCTCGGCTGGTGATCCTCGGCGACTTCCCGCACGGGTACGGCACCGAGGACGCCGCCCGCATCGTGCACCTCGCCGACCACGGTCCCGCAGTCGGGACGTCGCTGATCATCGTCGGCGACAGCGCCGGCGCCGCTGCGGATCCGGGAGTCGCGGTGCTCGAACGCATCGCGCAGCAGGTTCCGACGTCGGGGGTTCTCACCGTCTCCGACCCGTGGACGCGCAACGACTGGATCCTGACCCCCGACCGGCTCCCGGACCACCCCCTGCACCGGGCGTCGGTGCTGGATTCGCTGACCGGCCACGAAAGGTGAGTGCACCGTGACACGTCTTGCGCGCGGCGAGAACGTCGAGATCGTCTGTTCGCCGACGAGTGTCGCGGTCGCCGGTGCCCGCCGAGGCGAGGTCGACCTGATGGTCTTCCAACTCGGCGCGAACGGACGGGTGCGGTCCGACGGGGATTTCGTCTTCTTCAACAACCCCAGTTCACCCGAGGGGGCCGTGCGGTTGGCAGCGGCAGACGGCGTCGACCTCGATCTCGCGGCGGTGCCCGCCGACATCGACAAGCTCAGTATCGCCGTCGCCCTCGACGACTCGGTGCCCGGCAGTCTCGCCGATCGCGTCGGGTTGGGCGTTGTGATCGAGAACTCCGGGGTGTCGCTGGGGGCGGACGCGTCCGGGCTGAGCACCGAGCGCGCCGCCGTACTCGTCGAGGTGTATCGGCGTGGTTCCGGATGGAAGGTGCGCAACGTCTCGGCCGGGTGGGACGGCGGGCTCGCTGTCCTCGTCACCGAGCACGGCGTCGACGTGACGGATTCCGACTCCGCCGACGATGTTGCCGTGCGAACGGTGCCGGACGAGCTGGGTCTGACGTTCGAGAAGCGGCAGACGCTCGACATGCGCAAGCGTGAAGTCGCGAAGGTGTTGCTGCACAAGGGTGCAGGTGAGACGCGCGCCCGAGTCGTTCTGGTGATCGACAAGACGGGCAGCATGCGGCGTCAGTATTCGACCCGGGCGATCAACAGGGTGGTCGAGCGGATGGTGCCGGTGGCCACGCAGATCGACGACGACGGTCGCCTCGAACCGTATCTCTACGCCAAGAACTTCGCGCGCCTGCCCGACATCGCCGTGCACGAGGTCGACAGTTGGTGCGATACGTTCCTGCATCTCGGCGGCGTCCACGGCGGAATCGACTACAAGGCAATCGGCGGCTACAACGACGAACTGCCGATCATGACCGACATCGTCTCCAGTCTGCCGCCGCGGGGCGGGACCCCCACCCTCGTGCTGTTCTTCACCGACGGCGGATTCCAGCAGCGCGCCAAGATCAGCGAACTCATGCGCCGGGCGTCGAGTCTGCCCGCGTTCTGGCAGTTCGTCGGAATCGGCCGCGCCGACTACGGACTGCTCGAGAAACTCGACACCCTCGACGGGCGGACCCTCGACAACGCCGGGTTTTTCGCCGTCGACGACCTCGACAGGATCGACGACGCCGAACTGTACCGCCGCCTGCTCAGTGAGTTCCCCGACTGGCTGCGCGCCGCGAAGTCGGCGGGTGTGGTCGGGTGACGCACGGACACGAGTCACTCGTCGGGTAGTTCCACCCCGAGTTCGCGGGCCTTCGCGGCGACGGCGTCGGGGAAGACGTTGCGGAACAGGAACAGGTCCTGTCCGATCACCCAGCCGGGCGCGAGTTCGGTGGCGTAGCGCTCGAAGTAGCCGAGTTGCTTCCCGAACAGGACGAGTTCCTCCGGGCTGGCGACGCCCCAATTCTTGCCGATGCCGATGAGTGCCATGATGAGTTCGCTGAGCCGCAACTCGCCGAGGTCCCGGCCCAGCAGGGGTGCGAGGGCGGCCGCCACCTGGAGGCCGATCTCGTCGTCGGTGGCGTCGTTGTCCTGCGCGTAGCCGAGGTTGCGGATTCCGCGCGCCATGCGGGAGAAGTCGCCGTCGATCAGCGTCGCGTAGAACATGTCGCGCAGGATCTGCCGCCACGATTCGGGTAGCTCACCGACGATGCCGAAGTCGAGCATCGCGATGCGCCCGTCGTCGAGGACCCACAGGTTTCCGGCGTGCACGTCGCCGTGGAACGGGCCGTGCAGGATGACGGACTCGATCCACACCTTGACGCCGCGGCGGATCAGCATGCGGGTGTCCATGTGGACGAGGTCGGGGAACCGGTCGAGCGGCAGCCCGTACATGCGTTCCATGCAGATGACGTGCGGACCGCAGTAGTCCCAGTACACCTCCGGGGTGGTGACGCCCTTGTTGTCGCCGAAGGCGCCGATGTTCGTCCTGAACCGGGTCTGCCGGTCGGCCTCCACGGCGCTGTTGAGTTCGGTCATCGTGGCCGCGTGGAGATCGCGGATGATGGCGGTGGCGTTGGCGATGCGGAAGAACTCGAAGAGTTTCTCGAGGATCCGCGCACCCCAGTACGCGGTGCGCAGGTCCACCACCATGCGGCGGAAGATGTCGGGGCGCTGCACCTTGATGACGGCTTCCCGGCCGTCGGGGAGCACGCAGCCGTGGACCTGTGCGACGGAGGCGGCGGCAAGGGGGACGTCGTCGAACGACGCGAACAGCGCGTCGACGGGATGTCCCAGATCTGCCTCGATCACCCGGCGGGCCTCCTGCGCGGGTACCGGCGGCACGTCGTCGAGACACCGCAGGCAGGCGTTGGCCAGCGGGGCGGGAAACACGCCGGACGACGACGCCATCAGCTGCCCGACCTTCACGAACGTCGGGCCGAGCACCTCGAATCCGTTGACCAGGCCCTCCGACGCCGCGTCCGCGAGGGTGCGGCCGCGACGCCGGACGGGCCAGGTGACGAGCGAGAGCAGTGTGTAGGCGACGACGACCACGCCGATGACCAGCGCCCGCCACAACTCGGCCGCGCGGAACCGGTCGAGTCTCGCGGAATGCACGGTCAGGGCTGCAGGTGGCGGCCCCGAAGCGTATGGGCCGACCGGACGTGGCGTTGGCTCGTGCACAGTTCCTACCTTGCGTTCAGTCCTGCCTGCCGTTCAGAAGGGGACCATACCCCGACCGTTTCGGCGAACGCTTTTCAGTATGCGGTACCCGCCATCACACTATTTCGTTAGCAGAACTCAGAGTCCCAGCGCGCCCGCGAGTTCCCGCAGCGCAGGGATGGGATCGTCACCGGCGGGCAGCACCTGGATCGCGACGTGATCGGCGCCCGCGTCCAGATGTTCGCGGAGGCGGCCCGCGATGTAGGGGGCGTCGCCGTGGGCGGCGAGTGCGTCGATCAGCTCGTCGCTGCCGCCGTTCGCGATCTGCTCGTCGGTGTACCCGAGCCGCTTCAGGTTGTTGACGTAATTGCGCAGATGCAGGTACGGATTCTCGACCGCCGCACGTCCGACGGGACGAGCCCGTTCCGGATCGGTGTCCAGCACGACCTTCTGCTCCGGTGCGATCACCGGGCCGGGGCCGAGCAGCTCACGCGCTTCCCGGGTGTGCTGCGGAGTGGTCAGGTACGGGTGGGCGCCTGCGGCGCGGGCCGCCGACAGCTCGAGCACCTTCGGGCCGAGCGCGGCGAGGACGCGTCGTCCCGCCGGGACCCCCGCGGCGTCGAGGACGTCGAGGTACTCCACGAGCGCGGCATACGGCTTGTTGTAGTTCAGACCGGGTTGTTCGGGATGGCCGACGCCGATGCCGAGGAGGAAGCGCCCCGGATGACGGGCCTCGAGCCGGTGGAAGGAGGTCGCGATGTCGTCGGCGGGTGCGGTCCAGATGTTCACGATGCCGGTCGCGACGGTGATGGTGGACGTCGCGTCGAGCAGGCGTTCGGCGACGTCGAGGTCGGCAGGCGGCGAACCGCCGATCCAGATCGCGCCGTAACCTGCCGATTCGATCGCGGCACCCACCTCGGGTGCCAATCCGCCGGCGTGACGCCAGACGCCGAACTGTCCGAGCTGCGGGGTTTCTCCTGTGGTCTCCGTCATGTGGCGTGCAACCTTCCCTCGCGCACATTCATTCCGGCATCTCAGATCTGGTGGAGCCACGACCGGAACAGCAGTGCGCCGGCGACGGCGAGGACCAGCGCGACGGGCACGACCCATGCCGGACCGCCGTCGCCGAGCAGGCGCCGGGTGAGTCCGGTCTGCAGCACCGCGATGCCCCGCAGGATCCACACGGCGACCGGCACGAGCAGCAGACCGAGCACGAGATGCACCAGCCAGGCGCCGGCGAGCGTCGGGCCACCCCAGCTGTACGCGTAGGAGTCGTCGGTGATCAGCCCGTAGAACAGCCCGCGGAACGCGGCGATCACGCTCAGGGCTACCACAAACCATGCGACCGTCCCGACCAGGAGCGACAGCACGGAGTGGGTGAGGACGCGCAGCGGCGACGACGGACGCGCCTGTTCGGACCACCGGCCGGCGGCGTCGAGTTGCCACCGCGTGGCCCACCGGTGCTGCCCGATCGCGGCGGCGCCGAGTGCGGCGAGGCCGGCGGGAAAGGCCCTCAGCGCGAACAGGGCACGGCGAGCGGAGTCGGTGGTGAACGGATTCACGGTCGTCGAGTAGGTCTGGTCGGCAGACATGGCTCGACGGTATCGGCCGACTCCGCGGCTGCACATCATCCTGCAGAACGATATTCGCCGCCGCAGGCAGTGGGGTCGATCAGCTGCCGGGCGCCCGATATTCGGCGTCGCGGCGAACTGCGTCGTCCACCTGCTCCGGTGTCAGCAGCGCTACCGATTCCGACCGTGCCGCCCCGGAGGCGGCGGTGCGGATGCCGAGCGCGGCGGCGGCCACGTCGTCGGGCACATCACCGATCACGAACAGATCCCGGCCACCCAGTGCGAAGTAGCAGGATTCGACTGTGCCCCCGACGCTTTCGACCATCTGGGTGATCGCGTCGCGTCGTGCGGTGCCGCCTTCGCTGAGCAGTCCTTTCGCGCCTTCGGGTGAGTACGTGACCTGCCAGAGATATCTCGGCATCGGTGCCTCCTCGATTGTGGGGTCTTCTCATGGTTCTCCCGGGACGGGCCACATGCAATAGGTTCCGCGCTAGGGTCGGGAGATGGCGCAGGCCCGCGTAGGTATTTCCGGCTGGACGTATCCCGGGTGGCGCGGCGACTTCTACCCGGAAGGACTGGCGCATCGCAAGGAGTTGGCCTACGCCGCGGGGCGTTTGACGTCGATCGAGATCAACGGTTCCTTCTATGCGTTGCAGCGGCCGACGAGTTTTGCGAAGTGGCGCGACGAGACACCGGACGATTTCGTGTTCGCCGTCAAGGGCGGTCGCTACATCACGCACATGAAACGACTCGTCGGTGTCGAGGCGGCGCTGGCGAACTTCCTCGCCTCCGGGGTGCTCGCGCTGGGCCCGAAGCTCGGACCGCTGCTGTGGCAACTGCCCCCGACGCTCGCGTTCGACGCGGCGAGTCTCGCAGCGTTCCTGGGCCAGTTGCCGCGGACGACCGCCGAGGCCGTGGCGCTCGCAGAGCGGCACGACGACAAGCTCACCGGCGACCGGACGTGGACCGAAACCGACGCCGACCGCCCCGTCCGTCACGCGCTCGAGGTTCGCCACCACAGCTTCGAGGCGGAGGAGGCGAAGGAGTTGCTCCGCGCGCACGACGTCGCGTTCGTCGTCGCCGACACGGCGGGCCGGTACCCGTTCGTGGAGGCGGTCACGAGCGATTTCGTCTACCTGCGGTTGCACGGCGACAAGGAACTGTATGCGAGCGGCTACACCGACGAGGCCCTCGACGAGTGGGCGCGCAAGATCGGGCGGTGGCGGGGGCAGGGGCTCGACTGCTTCGCCTACTTCGACAACGACATGAAGGGGTACGCCCCGTTCGACGCGCTGCGGCTGATCGAGCGGCTGCGCTGACTGTCGGTGCCCCATGATTCAGTAGCCTCGGTTCGACGGATACGAGAAGAGGATCTACCGGATGTGGCCCACTCACTGGCCTGCTGTTGCGCGTGACATCGCCGAAGCGCTGGACGTCGCCATCGTCGCGGCACGGGCGTCGGATGCGGCCGCGCTGACCGAGGCGACCGAAGACCTGGCGGCCCTGCCCGCGGAGCAGGTCGGCGCGGTGCTGGCCGGGGTGGTCCGGGAACTCCTCGAGACGCTGCACCCGGACGGACTGACGGGGGAGGACGTGCAGGAGGTGCTCACCCGGTGCGCGCGGGCGGCGGCGCTCTGGTTGCCTGCCGTGAACGTCGACTCCTTGGTCACCGTGCTGACCGGCGCGCTCGGTGTGGCCGACGTCGAGGAGAACCCGCGCAGGCCCGAGCATTCCGTCGAGGCCGCGATCCTGGTGATCGCCGACCTTCTGAGCGCGGCGGAGGTGCCCGCCGACGGCTACGTGCGCCGGGCGCTCGACGAGATCGCGCGCGCCGAAACCGTGGAGATGCCCTGAGTCCACTGGCCGATCTACGGGCGCAGTCCTGACTCGACGTTGGCGGCGATCCGTCGGAGCAGACCCGCCAGCACCGCGCGCTCGTCCTCGTCCAGTCCCTCGAGGAATTGCCGGTCGCGTTCGACGCGCTGCGGGAATTCGGTGTCGACGAGGGCGCGTCCGGCCTCGGTCAGGTGGAGCAGCACGACGCGGCCGTCCCGTTCGAAGGGCAGCCGTTCCACGAGTCCCAGTCGGCCGAGGCGGTCGACGTGCTTGGTGGTGGAGGCGCCGCTGAGCATGGTCACGGCGGTGACCTCGCTGGCCCGCAGGGGCCGGTCGCTGCGGGCGAGCACGCACAGGACGTCGAACTCGGCCCGCGAGACCCCGCTCGCGTCGAGGGCGCGGTCGAGTTGCTGCAGGGCCTGGGATCCGATCCGGGTGATGCGACCCATCACCTCGATCGGTGAGGTGTCCACGTCGGGATGGGTCTCCGCCCATTCGCGTCGTACGCGATCGGTGAAATCCTCATCCGGACGTGGGGCAGGGCTCATGAAAACCATCGTAGCGACCAACTTCACACTATTTCACAACTATTTTACTAGTGAAATATACGGTAGGCTCGGGTCATGCAGGCTTCTCCTCGATTCGCACCCGACCTCAGCCGGCTCCATCACTCTCGTGGGGCGTTGGCCCACTCGGTGGCGCCGTCGACGTGGCGCCGGGCGTTCGAGGTCCGGACCGCGGACGCCACCATCGCCCCCGCCCTGCGGGTGGGTGCGGCGACGGCGCTGGTGCTGGTGATCGGCGGCCTGCTCGGGCACGGCAACCTCGCCGGCTTCGCGGCGCTGGGTGCGCTGACCGCCGCGTTCGGCCGATACGAGCCGTACCCGCGGCTCGCCCGCAAGACGGGTCTCGTCGGTGTCGCACTCGTCGTCTTCGTCGCCGGGGGAGCACTCCTCGGTGCGGCCGGACTGTCCCTCTGGCTGCAGATAGCGGTCATGGCCGTGGCGTCGGGGATCGCTGCATGGCTGCTGGCGGCGTTCCGGATCGCCGGCCCCGGTCCCGTCATCCTGATCTTCGCGGCCACCGCGGCGGCCGGGTACTCGACGCGGCTCGCGGATCTCGGACCGGCGGTCGTCGCCGTGGCGACGGGTGTCGCCGTGGGCTGGCTCGCCGCCATGGCGCCCTGCCTGTTCGTTCCTCTCGGTCCCGCGCGACTGGCGGTGGCGCGGGCGCTCGCCGCCGTCGCACAGCTGGAACGTGCGCACGACGCCTCCGCGATCGCGGCCGCCCGCAAGGCCATCGACAACGCGAGGGACGTGATCGCGCACAGCGGCCGGGGCAGGGACGGTCACTCCCATCAGTTGTTCGCGCTTCTCGCCGAAGCCGACACCGTGGTCGATCGGTGGGCGCACGAGCGTGACCACGACACCCTGCGTGCGCTCGTCGATCACGAGTCCGAGCTTCGTAAGGTGAAGCGCCGCAGCGACCTTCCGGCTTTCGATGTGGAGGCCGCGGCGTTGCCGAAGCCGGCCGGCTTCCTCGCGGAAGGGCTCCGGGGACTGCGGTCGCGTGAGGGGATCGTCAACGCCGCCCGTATTGCCGCCGCCGCAGCACTGGCCGGATGGATTTGTGTGGCAGTGGGATTGGAACATCCGCTGTGGGCGTCGATGGGTGCGATGGCCGCGATGCAGGGGTTCAACTTCAGTCAGACCGTGCAGCGGGGGATTCAACGTCTCGTCGGCAACGTGGCGGGCGCTGTCCTCGCCGCCGGGCTGATCGCCGCGGCGATGGGGTACTGGCAGACCGTCGTGGTGATCGTGGTGCTGCAGACCGTGACAGAACTGGTGGTCATCAAGAACTACGCGTTCGCGTCCGTCGCCATCACTCCCATGGCGCTGCTGCTCACGGGTCTCGGGTCGGCGGTGGCGCCGGACATCGCGGTGAGCCGCGTCGTCGACACCCTCGTCGGTGTGGTGGTCGGTGTGATCGTCTCGGCCGTCGCGATCAGCCGGACCGACCACCATCACGTGGCCTGAGGACGCTCAGATTCCCGTCGCCGAGACGTAACCGGCGAACCCGATCGCGCACGCGGCCGCGCAGAGGACGAGGGTCCCGCACGCCACCGGCCACGCGACCGTGTGCCGCGCGATGTGGGCGATCGTGACCGCGCCGCCCATCACGGTCACCAGTGCCGCGACCGCGAGTGAGACGCACACCGCGATCCACGCGTTCTCGGCGCTGCAGGTCTCGGGTGGGCAGTAGTCCAGGAACAGCAGCCAGAAGAACGCCGCGACCGCGGAGATGCTGGCGACCGCGACCGCGACGACGATCGCCGCCGCAGACACCGCCACGTCCCAGCCGTTGAGTCGCGGCAACTGCTCGTCACCGGCACGTGGGTGATTCCATGGTTGTGGCGCAGGCCCCCCTTGCTGCATGTTCGTCACAGTACAGCCGCGGCCGGGAAGATCGGCGGCGGCAGCGGAGACCCGTCCGGGCGCAACCCGGCGAGGAAGACCGTGATCAGCCGCGGAACGAGATTGGCCGTCGTGTTCTCGAACATCAGCACGTGCGGCCGGGTGAGCATCGCGATCCCCATGACGATCTCGAGCGGCACGATGTCCTCGCGGACCAGCCCGAACTCCTGGAGTCGGTGAACGAGCTCGGTGACCGTCGCCTTCGTCTGCTCCCTCGTGTCGCGCACGTCGGGCGGCAGTTCGTCGAGGCTGTCGACCAGCGCGGGAACCAACGCTCCGATCCGCAGTTCGACCACCGCGTCGACGAACCGTCGCCATGCCGCGTCGGGTTCGTCCGCGCACTCGTCCAGCGCCCGGACGGCGAGTTCCCGGACCTCGGCGAGCGTCGTCCGGGCGACGGCGTGGGCGAGGTCGTCCCGGCTCGGAAAATTCCGGTACAAGGTGGCGATCCCGACGCCGGCGTGCGCGGCGATGGCGTCGAGTGGCGCATCGTGGCCGCGGTCGGCGAACACCGCCCGGGCCGCCTTGATCAGGGTGTTGCGGCGTTCCAGCGCGTCGGCTCGCATCGGGGCACCTCTTTCGTTTGACAACCCAGCATAACCGGAGGAATATTCTCCACAAATACTGGAGGAATTTCCTCCACTTAGTTGAAGGGGAGTCCGATGAGCACTTCGGATACCGGGACACTCGACCCGCGCATCGAATCTGCCGGGCAGGCGAGCAACGGCCCGTCCGATCCGGTGAAAATGATCGCCGTCGTGCTGGGACTCACCGCCGTGATCGCCGTGATGCTGCTGGCGTTCGCGCTGCCTGCCGTCCACAGCGGCCCACACGACCTGCGGCTGGGCGTCGCGGGACCCGACGCGGCCGTCACCCGGATCGACGCCGCACTCGAGGCAGGTCGACCGGGGGCCTTCGCCACCGAGCGGTTCGCGGACGCCGAGGCGGTCCGGACGGCGATCGAGCACCGGGAGGTGGTCGGCGGAATCGTCGCGACACCGGAGGGCATGAAGGTCCTGTCCGCCGGCGCAGGCGGGGCACCCATCGCGCAGACGATGAACGGTCTCGCAGCGGGCATGAGCGCGACTGCGGGACAGCCTGTTCCGGTCGAGGACGTCGTTCCGTTGACGGCCGACGACCCCGCCGGGGCCGGCCTCGGCGGCTTGGCGCTTCCGCTGGTCTTCGGCGGCATGATCCCCGCGATCGTGCTGGTACGACTGTTCCCGCACAGCGTCAAGAGCAGGGTGGCGGGTGCGGTGCTCTTCGCCGTGAGCGCCGGACTGGCGCTGACCGCAATTCTGCAGTTCGGTCTCGGAAGTGTCGATGGTGACTACTGGACGACTTCCGGTGCCGTCATCCTCGGAATCGCCGCCATCTCCCTGACCGTCCTCGGGCTCGAATCGGTTCTGGGCATCGCGGGGTTCGCGCTCGGCGCGGTGACGATGATGTTCCTCGCCAACCCGCTGTCGGGACTGGCGACCTCCCCGGCATGGCTGCCCTCGGGGTGGGGCGCGTTCGGTCAGCTCCTGCCGCCCGGAGCGGCGGGAACCGTGGTGCGGTCGACGGCGTTCTTCGACGGACACGGAGCCGGCGCGGGCCTGCTCGTGCTGAGCTGCTGGATCCTGTTCGGGCTCGGCCTGTGCGTGGTATCCGGACTGCGTGAGCGGCGCGCCCCGCAAGAACCGGCCGTCGCCTGACGCTGTGGTTTGATGGCGGCATGGGGGAACGACGGATCGTCCGCCGACTGGTCGGCATCGGAGCGGGCCTCGGCGCGCTCGCGGTCCTCGTCGTCGCGGCCTCGACGGTGTGGATCTCGCGCGAGGCCGAGGGGCACGTCTACGACGTCGAGGACGCACCCGAAGCTCCCGTGGTCATCGTTCTCGGTGCGCAGGTGCGCGACGGCAAACCCCGGGAGTATCTGGCCGGGCGCCTCGACGTCGCCGTCCGCCTCGTGCAGGACGGGCGTGCGCGGGCGGTGCTCGTCTCGGGCGACGGCGCAGGCAGATCCGGCGACGAGATCGCGGCGATGACGGAATACCTGGTCGAGAAGGGCATCGACCGCAGCCGGATCGTCGGCGACCGGTACGGGCTCGACACGTACGACACGTGCGCGAGGGCCGTCCAGATGTACGGAGTGACCAAGGCGCTCATCGTCACTCAGGGTTTCCACGTCCCCCGCGCGGTCGCGCTGTGCCGCGGCGCCGGAATCGACGTCGCCGGCGTCAACGCCGGGTGCGAATGCCGCCCGGTCACGATGGCCAGGAACACCGTGCGCGAATCGCTGGCGCGGCCCAAGGCCGTCCTCGACCTGCTGTCCGGACGCGACCCGGTGGTGGTCTCCGAACCCGAAGACTCGCTCGGCAAGGCCCTCGCCGCCGGGGACTGACCTCGAACCGCCGCGGTGCGGTAGTCGCGTCGGTAGGCTTCGACCCGTCGACGATCGGGAGGCTCACGATGGTTGCGGGTGCACGACCGGATCCCGGTCCGCGCGAGGTCCGGAAATGGCGTCGCTACCTCGCCGACGAACGTGCCGAGGCCGCCGTCTACCGCGATCTCGCGAAACGCCGCACCGGCGAGGAACGCGAGATTCTGCTGGCGCTCGCCGACGCCGAGGGACGGCACGAGGCGCACTGGCGTGCGCTGCTCGGCGAGCACGTCGGCAAACCCGTTCGCGGTGACGTCCGCACGCGCATCCTCGGCGTGCTGGCCCGGCGGTTCGGATCGGTGTTCGTGCTCGCCCTCGCGCAACGCGCGGAGACCCGATCGCCGTACCCGACGGACGTCGACGCCACCGTCGCCATGGGCGCGGACGAACGCATCCACGAAGAAGTGGTGCGGGCGCTGGCGGCGCGTGGGCGAAATCGTCTGTCCGGCACGTTTCGTGCTGCCGTGTTCGGTGCCAACGACGGCCTGGTCAGCAATCTCGCCCTCGTGCTCGGCATCAGCGGTAGCGGCGTCGACAATCACATCGTGCTACTGACGGGGCTCGCCGGGCTGCTCGCGGGCGCGCTGTCGATGGGTGCGGGCGAGTACGTGTCCGTGCGGTCGCAGCGCGAATTGCTCGAGGCGTCGGCGCCGGGGGAGGGCGCCCGCGAGGCGGTGCCGCTCCTCGACGTCGACGCGAACGAACTCGCACTCGTGTACCGGGCGCGGGGCATGCCCGCCGAGGACGCCGAGAAACGCGCGGCCGACGTGTTGCGGAGAGCCGCTGCGCCCGAGCCTGTTTCGGGTGCGGAGGCCGTCGACGAACACGAGGCCATCGGCACCGGGCTCGGTGCGGCGGCGGCGAGCTTCTGCTTCTTCGCGTCCGGTGCGGTGATCCCCGTGCTGCCGTATCTCTTCGGCATGGAAGGGACCGCCGCGCTCATGGTCGCGGCCGCGCTCGTCGGCGTCGCGCTGCTCGGAACCGGCCTGGTGGTGGGGTTGCTGTCGGGTGGACCCCCGGTCAAACGGGCGCTACGCCAGCTGGCAATCGGGTACGGCGCAGCCGCCGCTACCTATCTGCTGGGCATGCTGTTCGGAACCGGCGCCTGAGAAAGCTTGTCGCTGCCTGTCAGACATCACAGCCCCTTCCCTGATCGGGACGCAAATGTTACCGCCAGGTATGGCGTGTGGTGACCGGCGAGCGTAGGAGGGCGATGTTATGTTCCCCTCGCCGGGTGTGGCCGGTGTTGACGGAGGGGTCGGGGATGTCGAAGAGGTGGATCGCGTCGGTCGCGGCTGTGGCGATCGGTTCGGGCATGATTGCCTATTCCAACCAGAACGCCGCCGTCGCGGAACCCGAGCCGGTAGCCAACGGAATCCCCGGCAGCGGACCCTGCGCGAGCGAGGTGTCGAACGAGACGCACTCGCTCATCCCGGACAAGCTCGAGATTCCGATCCCGTACCCGAAGATCACGACGGTGCCCTATCCCGCCCCGGTCACGGATCCCGTCCGCGTCTCGCAGGCGCTGCCCGCCGACACGTGCACCGATCCGTGCCCGGATCTCACCGACGAGACCGACCACGCCCCGGGAAACCTGTCGAGCGAGCTGAACATCCCGGACGTCAGCGTGAAGTTCACGCCCTTCCACTTCGGCATTCCCGTCCCGGGCGCCGACATCGAACTGCCCCCGCCGCCGCCCCTCGTCCACCCCGCGACCGAGGAGGCGCCGCGCAGCGCGGCCCCGGCCACCCCGAAGATCGGCGACGTGACCCGCGTGGCCAAGGTGACCGGCGCCGGCTCCGTCAGCCGCACCGACAAGCGTTACCAGGTCAACGGCACCGACCTCGGTATCATCTGGGAGAGCGCCCCCGACCAGGTCGCCGTCGCATTTGGTGACACCGTCGGCAAGGGATTCCAGCCGCCCGGCGGCCAGGGCGACGACTGGCGCAGCAACGTCCTCGGTTTCAGCTCCGACCGCAACCTGTCCGACGGCATGAGCCTCGACAGCATGGTCCAGGACAGCCGGTGCCACGCGGCGGAACTGCTCGACAGCCGCAAACTCGACAACATCGAGATCACCACCATCCCGACATCCGGTTTCGCCGTCGGGAATCGGCAGTACATGAGCTACATGTCGATCCGCACCTGGAACAGCATCCCCGCCACCTGGTGGACGAACTACGGCGGCATCGCCTACTCCGACGACGGCGGATCGACGTGGACCAAGGACCCGTACGCGAAGTGGGACAACATCTTCGGGGTCACCAAGTTCCAGGTCGCGTCGATGGTCCCGGCCGGCGACTTCGTGTACATGTTCGGAACCCCCAACACGAGGCTCGGCGCCATCGGTCTGGCGCGCGTCCCGGCCGCCGACGTGCTCAACACGTCCGCGTACCAGTACTGGCAGAACGGCAACTGGACGCCGGTCGGTGGCTACACGGAGGCGACGCCGATCGTGGACGCCCCCGCCGCCGAACTGTCCGTGCGGTACGAGGAAGCCACCGGCAAGTGGCAGATGACCTACCTCGACACGTCCAAGGCGGCCATCGTGCTCCGTGAGTCCGACTCGCCGCAGGGCGTCTGGTCCGGCGGGGCGCCGATGGTCAGCGCCGCCGAATACCCGGAACTGTACGGCGGCTTCATCCACCCGTGGTCCAGCGGCGACGAACTGTACTTCACCATGTCGACCTGGTCGGACTACAACGTGTTCCTGATGAAGGCGGACTTGGGCGCCTAGCGCCCGTGCGTGGTTAAGGAGTCTCTGGACTCGTTCACCACGCACGGGCGGCGGAGCCGCCTACAGCAGGCCGTGCCGGGGCGGGACGGTGCCCGACAGCGTCCACCGGCCGATGTGCTGGATCTTCCACCGCGTGGGGTCGTGCAGCGTGTGGGTGCGGGCGTCGCGCCAGTACCGCGACAGGTTCGACGTGTCCGACGCACTGCGGGTGCCGCCCAGTTCGAACAGCACGCTCGACGCCTCGAGGGACGCGCGTGCGGCGGCGACCTTGGCCGCGGCGGCGTCGATCGAGGCGACCGCGGCGGTCTGCTCGGTCAGAGTGCGCCGCGCCGCGTCGATGCTGCGCGCACCCTCCCGGAGCACTGCCGTCGCGGACCGGACGCCGACCGCGGCCTCCCCGGCCAGTTGGATCAGCAGGGGATCGTCGACGGCGTCGGTGACGCCCGCCTCGAAATACGGTCTCGCACTGCGGGCGGCGCGCACGCCCTCGTTCAGCGCGGCCGCGGCGATCCCGGCGTCGATCGCGGCGTGCAGGATCTGCGCCTGCGAGCCGTAGGTGGTGGGTGCGTCGAAGATGGGGGAGAACGGCACGACGTGGAACGCGGGCACCCGGACGGCGTCGAGGGTGACGGTTCCGCTCGCGGTGGTCTTCTGCCCCATGCCGTCCCAGTCGTCGACGATCGACAGTCCGGCGGCGGTCCGCGGCAGGTAGGCGACGGCCTTGGCCGGTTTCCCGGCCGGCGTCGTCCGCCCGGGAAGCGTGGCCCGCACCGCGATCCAGTCGGCGAACAGCGCGCCCGTGCTGTAGAACTTGCGACCGTCGACGACGAAATTCCCACCCTGCTCGGTGAGGGTCGTGGCGTCGATGTCGATCGTTTTCGTTCCGCGCTCGCTCTGGGCGTTGGCGAATTGGCGCCCCGCGAGCACCTCGGAGTAGAAGAACTCCTGCTGCGCCGGTGTGCCCTGGTGGCGCAGCACCTCGAGGAACGTGTAGTGGCTGTGCGGGATCTGCGCGATGCTCGGATCGCCCTCGGCGAGAAGGCGGAACACTTCGGTGAGGGTTTCGGTCCGCGCGTCGATGCCGCCGTGCTCGCGGGGAACGCCGAGCGCGAGCAGTCCGGACGCGGCGAGCGCCCGCACCTGTTCGTACGGCAGCTGTCGGCCGGAATCGCGCGCTGCCGCCTCCTCGGCGAAGTGCGCGGCGAGATCGGCGGCGACGGTGAGGGCTTCGGTCTCGTCGCTGATGCGGTGGGCGTTCTGGACGGCGGTCATGGTTCTCCGTGGGTCGGTGGTGCGGACGCACCGAATCCGGCCACCGTCGACGGTGGCCGGACTCGGGGTTCGGAATCGTTATGTGTACCAGGTGGGTTCGGGCAGTTCGCCGGTCAGCAGGTGGCCGCCCACCTCGCGCCGCTTGTACGCGACGGGATCGTGCAGAGTGTGCGTCCGCACGTTCCGCCAGAAGATGTCGAGACCCACCGTGTTGGACGTGGCACGCGCACCGGTCAGTTCGAACACCTTGGTGCCGATCTCGAGGGCGACGTCGGCGGCGCGGATCTTGGCGGCGGCGATACGGACGGCGAGATCCCCGCGCGCCTGTTCGGTGAGGTTCTCCCGCGCGTCGTGCAGCACCGCGTTCGCCTCGCCGTTCACCTGATCGACGAACGCCTCGGCCGCCCACAGCTTCGACTGCAGGTCGCCGTAGCCCTCGCGCAGGTACCACTCGTCGGTCGCCAGTTCCTTGTCGTCGCCGCCGTACGGCCACGGACGGGTCCGGGTCCGGGTGTATTCGGCCGCGGTGTCCAGTGCGCCGCGGGCGATGCCGACGTAGAAGTTGGCGAACACGATCTCGAGCGCCGGGAAGTTCAGCGTGTTGTAGACGAGCGGCTGAAACTCCTTGTCCACGAACCCGGCAGCCCCCGACCAGTCCACCTCGACGTCGTTGATCTCGACCGTGCCGGAGTCGGTGAGGCGTTGTCCGAGATTGTCCCAGTCACCCCGGAACACGATGCCGTCCTGCGCCGTCGGCACGATCGCGAACACGTGCGTGGCCGTGCCCTCGATGATGCCCTCGAGCACGGTGAGGTCGGTGGCGCGGCCGCCCGTCGAGAACGACTTCACCCCGTTGTAGACGAGCGTGTCGCCGCGGTCGACGATCGTGAGGTCGGTGTCGCGCGGGTTGACCGCGCCGCCGAACAGGAAGCGGTTGCTGGTGTACAACTCCTCGACCGCCCCGATCTGCGGTGCGGTGCCCACGAGTCGCACGGCCCACGCCCACAGGTAGTGGTAGCCGAGCAACTGTCCGATGGAACCGTCGCCGCGCGCGATCTCGCGGACCACCTGGTAGGCGGTCTCCCACGGCTGTCCGGCGCCACCGAATTCGGCGGGCCCGAGCAGGGTGACGAGCCCACTGTCCTTCAGGAGCCGGACCTCCTCGAACGGTGCACCGCCGGCGCGGTCGCGTTCGACGGCGTCGCGAGCGAGGATCACGCTCACCTCACGCGCACGCGCGATCCAGCCGTCGGCGGTGGCCGGGGCGTCCGACCAGATCTTCTCTTCGGTGATGACGGTCATGCCTTGTCTCCCTCTGCGGTCGGTGCGGTGCCGATGGCCCACACGTAGACGGGTTCGGTTCCGTTGATCTCGTAGTCGCCGACGACCTTGGCCTTGAACACCACGGGGTTGTGGCTGGCGACCGTGCGTGCATTCCGCCAGAAGCGGTCGAGGTCCCACTCGCGGCTCACCCCGGACGCGCCGAGCGCGTCGAAGATCTTGGCGGTGGCGGGGACGACGATCGCGGTGGCGGAGATCTGGCCCTGCGCCGACGCGATCTCGGCGGCGATGTTGGCGGACTTCTCCTCGTCCGGGCTGCCGGTGAACGCGGCCTCGTACGCCCACTGGGCGGGTTCCGCCGCGTGCAGTGCGATCGCCTCGGCGGCGTGCGCGGCGGCCGACACCTCGCCCACCACCTGCTGGATCTGCGCGTCCAGCGCGTAGGTGGGGGCGTTGCCGTGGCTGAACGTGCGGGTGCGGGTCGCCACCCGGCGGGCGATCGCGTCCGTCGCCGCCCGCGCGATGCCCGCGAGCGTCGCGAGGTGGAACAACTGGTAGAACGCGGTCTGATACTTGAACCGGGTGGAGAAGTCGAAGATGTTCTCCGGTTGGACGATCGCGTTCTCGTACGTCGACGTGCCGGAGCCGGTGGTCTGCTGGCCGAATCCGTTCCAGTCGTCGCTGTGTGTGACCGCAGGCTGGCGTGCCTCGACCGCGGCGATCACGAACGCGCCGGTGTCGGTGCGCTGCGAGTACAGGTCGATCCAGTCGGCGAAGATCGAACCGGTGCTGTAGTACTTCGTCCCGTTCGCGAAGAAATGGGCCTCACCGGGGACGGGGGACACCTTGGTGTTCGCCTCACCGAGCGGGACGTCGCCGATCTCGGTCCACGCGTTGCCGACCAGCTGACCGTCCGCGAATCTCCGAAGCCACGTGTCGCGGTCGGGACCGTCGGCGGCGACGAGGCGGTCCTCGACGAATGCGAAATGTCCGCGCAGGGCCTGCGTGATGTTGGAATCCGCCGCGGACAGTTCGACGAGCAGCCGGAACAGCTGGGGGATGCTCGCGCCCGACCCGCCGTGGGATCGCGGCACGCGTACCGCCCCGAACCCGGCCTTCTTCAGGGCGTCGATCTGCTCGTAGGGGAGGACGTGGTCGCGTTCGCGTTCCACCACACCTTCGGCGATGTCGGCGAAGAGGGGACGGAACCTGGCGGCGAGCGTGTCCCAGTCGGTCTCGCTCGCGATGGGCTGTGCAGCTCTTCGTTCCTGTACGGCTGTCATGCCGTCGAACCTCACACGGTCTCGCGTGCCCGGTGAAGGGTTGGACGCGCGCTGATTGGAAGGGTGGGCGTCTGCCCGGCGGGCGGGTTCCATGCTGGGTATGTCAACCGAACACATCGCTGAGCAGATCAAGTTCGCCTACTGGGTGCCCAACGTCAGTGGCGGGCTGGTCACGTCCGACATCGAACAGCGCACCAGCTGGGACTACGAGTACAACAAGAAACTCGCCCAGACCGCCGAGAACAACGGGTTCGAGTACGCGCTCAGCCAGGTCCGGTACGAGGCCAGCTACGGGGCCGAATTCCAGCACGAGTCGACGAGCTTCAGCCTCGCGCTCCTGCTCGCCACCGAGCGGCTGAAGGTGATCGCCGCGGTCCACCCCGGCCTGTGGCAGCCCGCCGTGCTGGCGAAACTGGGGGCCACGGCCGACCACCTTTCCAACGGCCGGTTCGCCGTCAACGTGGTGAGCGGCTGGTTCAAGGACGAGTTCACCCACCTCGGCGAGCCGTGGCTCGAACACGACGAACGGTACCGGCGCAGCGCCGAATTCCTGCAGGTGCTCCGCAAGATCTGGACCGAGGACGACGTCGATTTCCGCGGCGATTTCTACCGCATTCACGACTTCACCCTGAAGCCGAAACCGCTCAACACCCCCGACCGTCCCAACCCGGAACTGTTCCAGGGCGGCAACTCCGCCGCCGCCCGGCAGAACGCGGGCCGCTACTCCGACTGGTACTTCAGCAACGGCAAGGACTACGACGGCGTCACCGAGCAGATCGACGACGTACGGCGGGTGGCGCGCGAGCACGACCGGGAAGTGAAGTTCGGGCTCAACGGTTTCATCATCGCCCGCGACACCGAAAAGGAAGCTCGCGACACCCTCCGCGAAATCATCGAGAAGGCCAACAAGCCTGCGGTCGAGGGTTTCCGATCCGCCGTCCAGCAGGCGGGGGCGTCCACCGCCGACAAGTCGGGGATGTGGGCGGATTCCACGTTCGAGGATCTCGTCCAGTACAACGACGGATTCCGCACTCAGCTGATCGGGACGCCGGAGCAGGTCGCCGAGCGCATCGTCGAATACCGCCGTCGCGGAGTCGACCTCATCCTGGGCGGATTCCTGCACTTCCAGGAGGAGATCGAATACTTCGGGGCCAACGTCCTGCCGCTGGTCCGCGAACTGGAGGCGTCCGAGAGGCTCGCACCCGTGAGTGGTTAAGGAGTCCAGGGACTCGCTAACCACGCACGGGCGGCGGAGCCGCCTACCGGGCCAGCGCGCGACCTGCGGCCCGGCCGGAGAAGATGCACCCGCCGAGGAACGTGCCCTCGAGCGCGCTGTACCCGTGGACGCCGCCGCCACCGAATCCGGCGACCTCGCCGGCGGCGTAGAGACCCTCGAACGGGGTGCCGTCGGGCCGGATCACCTGTGAGTCGAGGTTGGTCTCGAGGCCGCCGAGGGTCTTGCGGGTGAGCAGGTGCAGCCGGACCGCGATCAGGGGACCGTTCTTGGGGTCGAGCAACTCGTGCGGGCTCACGACGCGGGTGATCTTGTCGGCCAGCAGGTTCCGGGCGTTGCGGATCGCCATCACCTGGAAGTCCTTGGTGTAGGCGTTCTTCACTTCCCGGTCGCGGGCCACGATTTCACGTTCGAGGTCCTCGTACTTCAGCGGTGCGTCGGGGGTGAGGGCGTTCATGCCGTCGACGAGGTCGCGGAGGTTGTCGCGGACGACGAAGTCGGCGCCGTGCTGCTTGAACGCCTCGACGGGACCGGGGGCGCCCTTCTTGAGTCGTTCGGCGAGCAGCTTGAAATCGCGGCCGGTGATGTCGGGGTTCTGCTCGGACCCCGACAGCGCGAACTCCTTCTCGATGATCTTCTGGTCGAGGACGAACCACGTGTGGTGGTGGCCGCTGTTCACGATGTGCTCGAGGGTGCCCATGGTGTCGAAACCGGGGAAGTTCGGGCTGGGCAGGCGGGTGCCGTTGCCGTCGAACCACATCGACGACGGGCCGGGGATGATGCGGATACCGTGGTTGGGCCAGATCGGGTCCCAGTTCTGGATGCCCTCGGTGTAGTGCCACATGCGGTCACGGTTGACGATGTTGCCGCCGGCGTTCTCGGTGATCTCGAGCATGCGGCCGTCGACGTGCGCGGGGACGCCGGCGAGCATGTTCTCGGGGGCCTTGCCGAGTCGTGCGGGCCAATTCTTCTTGACCAGTTCGGGGTTGCCGCCGATGCCGCCGGACGTGACGACCACGGCCTGCGCGGAGAATTCGAACTCCCCGACCGCGGTTCGCGAACTCTTCACACCGCGTGCCTCGGTGGACGGTTCGAGGACGGTACCGCGCACACCGGTGGCGGCGCCGTTGGTGACGACGATCTCGTCGACCTGGTGGCGGTGCTTGAACGTGACGAGTCCCCGCTTCGACGCGGCGACGACGCGGGTGAGGAAGACCTCGACGACGCCCGGGCCGGTGCCCCACGTGATGTGGAATCGGGGAACGGAATTGCCCTGTCCGAGTGCGGATCCGCGCCCGCGTTCGGCCCACCCGACGTTCGGCATCAACCGCAGTCCGAGGTCGTGGAGGTACTGCCGCTTCTCGCCGGCCGCGAATTCGACGTACGCCTGCGCCCACAACCGCGGCCACTGGTCTTCACGCTCTCGGTCGAAGGCGGCGGTGCCCATCCAGTCCTGGATCGCCAGTTCGTACGAGTCCTTGATGCCGAGGCGCCGCTGCTCGGGGCTGTCGACGAGGAACAGGCCGCCGAGCGACCAGAAGGCCTGGCCGCCGAGATTCGCCGAACTCTCCTGGTCGACGACGAGGACCTTCCGGCCGGCCTTGACCATCTCGTAGGTGGCGACGAGTCCGGCCAGTCCTGCGCCGACGACGATCACATCAGCCTGTTCGGTCACGAGGACCCCTCTTTCCGGTGTGTGTGGGTGTGGGTGGTGTCGGGTTCGGTGTAGGCGGCCACGACGCGGGTGAACAGTTCGACGCGCAGTTCCCGGGCGGCCGCGTTCTCGTCTTCGATGAGGCACTGGACGCTGGTGCCGTCGTGGAGAGCCACGAGCGCGCGGCCGAGCACCCGGGGATCGCCGGTTATGCGGCGCCCGAGTCGGTGCAGGGCTGTCTCGAGGATCGGCACGATGGTGTCGAGAATGGTGTGCTCGCGGGCTGCGAGAGCCTTCTTCAGTGCCGGGTTGCGCAGGGCGTGGGCGGTGAATTCCGCGTTGATCCGGTACCACTGGTCGTCGACGGGGACGACGTCGAGCACCAGTTCGGTTCCGGTACGAAGCTTTTCGGCGGGCGAGAGCCCGGAGAGGTCGATGCTCGACGAGTCGGCGGCCTGCCGGATGTGCGCGAGCATCGCGCTGGAGCGCTGTTCCCACATGGCGAAGAACATTTCGTCCAGCGACGCGAAGTTGGAGTAGAAGGCGCCGCGCGTGTACCCGCCGCGTTCGCAGATCTGCTCGACCGTCGACCGTCCGAAGCCGTTTTCGGCGAACACCTCGACGGCGGCGTCGAGCAGTCGCTGCCGGGTCTGGCCGCGTCGCTTCGTCACCCTCCGGGGTGTGTCGGTGGCAGGCTCGGAGGAGCGGGCCGGTGACGTCGGCATGGCCTCTCCTCCGATCGGGTCGACAGCAACCGTCGATACACTAGCGTATCGGATACACCGGTGTATCGAAATCGGTCAGCGCAGTCCGCTCGGCGAGGTCGGCGGTCTCAGAGGTAGAGGCGCCTCAGAGGTAGAGGTCCTGCTTCCGGATCAGGGCGGTCGCCACGACGCTGACGACCGAGGTGGCGACGAGGTACCCGCAGGCCAGCCAGGGGGTTCCGCCGCCGGCGGCGATCAGGGCGGTGAGGATCATCGGCGTGATGCCCGAGGCGTAGATCCCGGAGAACTGGTACACGACGGACAGGCCGGTGTAGCGGATCTCGGTGGGGTAGAGGCTCGCGTACAGCGTGCCCTGCGCGCCGTAGAAGAGGGCGTGGACGACGCCGAACACGAGCACCATCGCGACGCCGAACAGGACGAGATTCTCCGTCCCGAACAGGGCGAACGCGGGGAAGACGGCGAGTCCGTAGGCCCCGATCCCGATGAGGTAGATCCGTTTGGCGCCATACCGGTCGACCAGTAGGCCGGAGAACGGCAAAAGTACCGCCATGATCGTCGCGGCGACGGTGACAACGAGGAGGACCGGGATCTTGGCGAACTCCAGATTCTTGGTGGCATACGTGATCGCGAAGACGCCCCACGTGTTGAACGCGGCGCCCTCGCCCCACCGGGAGAGCAGGCCGAGGATGCTGCCGCGGCGCACCCGGCCGCGGAACACGTCCTTCAGCGGAGCGGAGGAGCGCTTCTCGAGGTCGTGCACCTCTTGGAACGCCGGAGTCTCCTCGACCTTCAGCCGGACCACGAATCCGACGAACACGAGAATCAGGCTGAGCAGGAACGCGATTCGCCAGCCGTACGTGAGGAACTGGGCGTCGTCGAAGATCGTCTGCAACGCGGCGAAGACGCCGGTGCCCAGCGCGAGTCCCAGTGCCAGACCGATCTGGGGGATGCTGCCGAAGATGCCGCGCCTCTTCGCGGGACTGTGTTCGACGGCGAGGAGCACGGCGCCCGCCCATTCACCGCCCAGCGCGAATCCCTGCAGGACGCGGAGCAGGAGCAGCAGCACCGGCGCGATCACCCCGACCTGCGCGGCGGTCGGTAGCACCCCCATCAGGGCGGTCGCGATGCCCATGATGAACATGGTGAGCGCGAGCGTCTTCTTCCGTCCGATGCGGTCGCCGATGTGGCCGAAGACGACACCGCCGATCGGCCGGACCACGAAACCGACCGCGAACGTGGCGAACGCCAGCATGGTGCCGACGAACGAACTCTGATCGGGGAAGAACAGCTGGTTGAACACCAGGCTGGCGGCGGTGGCGTAGAGGAAGAAGTCGTACCACTCGACTGTCGTGCCCAGCAGGCTGGCAGCGACGACGGTGCGGAGCCGCTTGCGCCGCTCGAGGTCGGATTCCGGTGTGGACGTGTACGGGGCGTCGGACAGCGTAGTCATAACGGGGGGCGACGCTAACGCCGTTCGTGCCGGCGCCGCACCCCTCCGAATCACGGTGATCGAAACCCTCGCGCCCCGGCGCCGTCGTTGATGAACTGGCCTGCGGTGCCCATCTGTCGTCGACAAGAGGATCGCGCGTGTCTCTTCATTTCCACTGGTTCCTTCCCACCTACGGTGATTCCCGCAACCTGATGGCAGGTGGTCACGGGAGTTCCATGGCGGGGGACCGGCCGGCGACGCTGCGGTACCTCAACCAGATCGGCGCGGCGGCGGAGTCGAGCGGATTCGAATCGGTGCTGACGCCCACCGGCGCGTGGTGCGAGGACGCCTGGCTCACCACGGCCATGATGCTGGAGACCACCGAGACGCTGAAGTTCCTGGTCGCGCTGCGGCCGGGCCTGCTCAGCCCCACGCTGGCCGCGCAGATGGCGGCGACGTTCCAGTGGCAGTCGCAGGGGCGGCTCCTGCTGAACGTCGTGACCGGCGGTGAGGACCACGAGCAGCGCACCTACGGCGACTACCTCGACAAGACCCAGCGCTACGCGCGCTGCGGCGAGTTCCTCGACGTCATCCGGAAGCTGTGGGCGGGAACGGGACCGGTCGACTACGTGGGCGAGTACATCCGGGTGGAGAACGCCCAGTTGCAGCGCATCCCGGACCCGGTGCCACCGATCTTCTTCGGCGGGTCGTCGCCGGCCGCGGGCACCGTGGCGTCCCAGTTCGCCGACACCTACCTCACCTGGGGTGAACCGCCCAGTGCCGTCGCCGGGAAGATCGCCTGGATCCGCGACCTCGCCGACGTCCAGGGCCGCACCCTCGACTACGGCATCCGGCTGCACGTGATCAGCCGCGACACGTCCGAGGAGGCGTGGGCCGAGGCCGACCGCCTGCTGTCCGCCCTCGACCCGGCGACGGTCGAGCAGGCGCAGCAGAGCCTGGCCCGCTCGGGTTCCGAAGGGCAGCGGCGCATGCGGGAACTTCACGGCGGCGGCAGCGCCTATTCGAAGGACGGTGGGGCGCGCGCCCTCGAGGTGGCCCCCAACCTGTGGTCCGGGGTCGGGCTGGTCCGCGGCGGCGCGGGCACCGCGCTGGTCGGCTCCCACGAGGAGGTCGCCGACCGCATCGCCGAGTACGCGGCGCTCGGACTCGACCACTTCGTCCTCTCCGGCTACCCGCACCTGGAGGAGGCGTACAACTTCGGCGAGGGTGTCCGGCCGATCCTCGAACGCCGCGGGCTCGTGCAGTCCCGCACCCACCGGCCCGGGGATCTGTCGGGGTCGACGGCGTTCCTGTCCTCGAGTCGGTAGCCGCTGCCAGACTGGGGGCATGGCGACGGTCGGGCGGGTCCCCGAGGAACTACTCCCGCACCTGCGCCGTGCCCGGGACCTCGCCGACCGTGACTACGCCTCGCCGCTGGATCTGCCGGAACTCGCGGCGACGGCGGGGGTGTCGAAGTACCACTTCCTCCGGTGTTTCGCGGCGGTCTACGGCCGGACGCCGGGCGTGTATCTCGCGGAGCGCCGCGTCGAGCGCGCCCAGGATCTGCTGCGGGCGACGAACCTGACGGTGACGGAGATCTGCCACCTCGTCGGGTACACCAGCCTCGGGTCGTTCAGTGCCAAGTTCCGTCAGCTGGTAGGCACGTCACCGTCGGTGTACCAGGCGAAGTTCGCCGAGCACGGGGCGCCGCGCATCCCCGGGTGCTACGTGTTCATGCACGGGCTGAGCGACCGCCGGTGAACACCGCAATTTCGGAGAAGCGCCGTTGTCCGCTCCGGACATAGGTTGGTCGCATGATCACCAACGTTTCGCTTGTCACCCTGTGGGTCACCGACCAGGACGACGCGAAGAAGTTCTACATCGACACACTGGGTTTCGCCCCGGGCACCGACGTCACGATGGGCGACGGGTTCCGCTGGGTGACGATCCTGCACCCCGACCACCCGGAGCTCGAGGTCACACTGATGCGGCCGGGGCCGCCTCTCGACGCCGACATGGCGGAGGCGGTCCGCCGGTCGCTGGCTAGCGGGACGATGGGCGGATTCGGGCTGACCACCACCGACTGTCACGCGACGTACAAGGATCTGGTCGCGAAGGGTGTCGAGTTCACGCAGCCGCCGGCCGAACGGCCCTACGGCATCGAGGCGGTCATGCGGGACAACTCCGGCAACTGGCTGGTGCTGGTGGAGAAGCGGGAGTACACGGGGGAAGATTTCGCGCACTGACGGACACGAGTCAGCGCGCCCGGTGGCGTCGTACGGCGTCCCGGTTCGCGCACTTGGGTGAGCAGTACCGCTGACGGCCGTTGCGCGAGGTGTCGGCGTAGATGGCGGTGCATTCTTCGAGCGCGCAGCGGCCGAGCCGGTGCATGCCGCGGCCGACGAGGTGCAGTGCGGTGCCGACTGAGAACAGTGCCTCGAGGACGCCGGCCAGGGACTGCTGGTCGTCGCGGTAGTGGAGGTGCCAGCCGTCGCCGGCGTGGTTGGTCAGTCGCGGGTAGGCCGACGCCTTCGTCAGCAGGAGGTTGACCTGTTCGGCCCGGTCTTCGTCGCTCGTGGCGTCGGCTATGGCCGACCACCGGTCGAGCATGCCGAGCACGTCGGCGAGGTCGTCGTCGGTGACGGGGAAGTCGACGACGATGCCGGCGTCGACGCATCGGTCGACGAGTTCGCCGGTCGAGTCGGGCGGGCGATTCGCGAGGTCGGCGGCGAGCGTGACCGCATACTCCCCGTAAGGGTTGAGATGCACAATGCCATTACATCACGCTGGGTGCATGAGCGAACATCACGAACACGACTGGCAGGAAGTATCCCGGCATCGAACGAGCACGGGCGTGGTCACCTACCTCGGCTGTGCGTGCGGTCGGTGGCAGTTGTCGCTGCTCGAGGCGTCGCTAGGGGAATCTAGCCGTATCTACGTTCGATCGCAGATCTGAATAGATTTGTATACGGACCGCCGGTTTCCGGGTCGAGGGTCTGGCATTTCCGGGACGAGACGCACATAATCACCACGTGAGCCAAGTTACTGTTACTCCGAGTTCGCTTATTCTTGCCCAGTCGGGCGGGGAGGGTGGCGGTGCGGCATTCGACCAGATCATCGGAATCACGGTGGCGACGGCGATCATCACCGTGGGTCTGCTGTGGGTCGCGTACCTGCATCGCACACGCAAGATCACGTGGCTGCAGACGATCGCCGACGCGGCGTCGCGTGCACTCGACCGTCCCCCGTGGGTGGCCCTGCCCCTGGTGACGTTCGTCGGGACCATCCTGACGGCGTTCTTCGGTTTCATCTGGGACGTCAGCCTGCACATCGGGCGAGGCCGCGACAACGGGCCGCTCGCGAACCCCGCGCACTACTTCATCCTCGTCGGACTCTTCCTGCTGTTCATCACCGGAATGCTGGCGATGATCCTGCCGCGCGACGAGAAACCCGGCCGTGCGGCGATCAAGATCACCCGCACCTGGTACGTCCCGGTCAGCGGCGTCCTCGTGGCGGGAGCGGGTCTGTACGCCCTCATCGGGTTTCCGCTCGACGACGTCTGGCACCGCATCTTCGGTCAGGACGTCACGCTGTGGGGGCCGACGCACCTGATGCTGATCGGCGGTGCGGGACTGTCGCTGATCGGCGTCCTGCTCCTGGACTACGAGGGCCGGATGGCGACCCCCGGGGAGGTGAAGCCGGACAGCAGACTCATCTGGTTCCTGCGGTGCGGCATGTTCGGCGGCCTGCTCATCGGCCTGTCCGTCTTCCAGATCGAATACGACTTCGGCGTCGAACAGTTCCGACTCGTCCTGCAGCCCATGATGATCGCCGGAGCGGCCGCGTTCACCCTGGTGGCGGCGCGCATCGTCCTCGGACCGTTCGCGGCGATCGTGGCCGTGGCAGTGGCAGGCGTCGTCCGCGCGATCACGGCTCTGGTGGTCGGACCGGTTCTCGGTGCCCCCACCAACGTGTTCGAACTGTGCCTCGGCGCCGCGGTGGTGATCGAATTGCTCGCTCTGACACCGCTGGTCAAGAATCGGGTGGCGTTCGGTGCCGTCGGCGGTCTCCTCGTCGCGACGGTCGGGCTGTGGCTCGAGTCGCTGTGGATCGACGCCGTCTACATCTACCCCTGGCCCACCAGCATGTGGCCGGAGGCGCTGGCGATGGCCGTGCCCGTCGGCATCGCGGCCGGAGCCTGCGGCGCGCTGCTCGCGCGGGTGCTCCGATCCGAAGGGCTTCCGCGCCCCGCGATCAGCCGCACCATCGTCGTCGCCACCGTCGTGGTGATTGCCGGTGCCACGGCCAACGGCCTCGTCACCACGGTCCCGGACAACGCCACGGCAACGATCGCTCTCACGGAGGCCGCCCCGGACGGCGGCCGCATGGTCGACGCGGAGGTGCGCATCGACCCGTCCGATCTCGCGAGCGACGATCCGGCGTGGGTGTCCATCCTGTCCTGGCAGGGCGGCCCCGGACTGGGCAACGGTTTCACGGTCGACCGGCTCGAACGCACCGGTCCCGGCACCTACCGGACGCACGAACCGGTCCCGGTCCACGGAACGTGGAAGACGTTGCTGCGTGTGCAGGACGGGCGCACCATGACGGCCGTCCCGATCTACCTGCCCAGCGACCCGGGCATCGGCGCGGAGGAACTGCCCGCCGTCGAATCCTCGACCCGCGACTTCGTCCCGGAGATCACCATCCTGCAGCGGGAGCGGAACTTCGACCACCCGTCCTGGCTGTTCGGCGCCGCATCACTGGTGGTGCTCGTGTGCACCCTGGCGCTGATCACCGCTCTGGCGTGGGGAGCGGGCCGGATCAGCAAGTACACGCAGGGGCAGGCGGCCACCGGCACCCGCGAGGACGTGACGGTGACATGAACCCGGTGCACGATCCGGACGTCGCCTATCTCGCCGATCATTCGGTGCTGCTGGCGATTCCGGCGTTCGTCCCCGCGTTCCTGGTGGCCGGACTGGTCATCTACCTGGCGGTCAGGGACCGCAAGGCGGAAGCCGCCGAGAATGCCGAGAACGCGAAGCACGGCCCGAGTGAAAACGAAGAGGAGAACTAGGTGATCAGGCGGTTGGCCGGACTTGTCGCGATACCCGCTGTCGTCGTCGCTCTGGTGTCGGGCTGCGGAGGTGACGAAGACACCCCGGCGACGGAGGACGGTGTCGTGATCGACGTCGTAATCGAGAACGGCACGGTCACACCGGACAACGAACGCATCGAGGCCACGGTGGGGGAGACCGTCACGGTGCGGATCGACAGCGACGCCGACGACGAGTTGCACGTGCACGCGGTTCCGGAGCACTCGTTCGAGATTCACCCCGGAACGCAGGAAACCCAGTTCTCCGTTGATGTTCCGGGTCAGGTGGCAGTGGAATTGCACGACACGGGTAAGACGGTGGCCACGCTGCTCGTGCGTCCATGACCGCTGTTCTCGCGCACGGTCTCGGCGGATCCACCGACCTTCCCATCCCGTTCACGTATGCGCTGATCGGGGCGAGTTGGGCGCTCACCGCGTCCTTCGTGGTGCTGGCGTTCGCATGGCGCACCCCGAAGCTGGATCCGGACAACCCGGGGCGCAGGCTGCCGGGCTGGGTGACGCGGTTCGCCGACGCGCAGGCCACGCGGAACGTGCTGGCCGCGGTCGGTGTGGTGTTCGCGGTGTGGGTGGCCCTCGCCGCCTTCCTCGGACCCGCGGAATCGTCGGAGAACGCCCTGCCGGGCGCGTTCTACGTGCTGCTCTGGGTGGGGCTGGTCGCGGCGTCGCTGGCGTTCGGGCCGGTCTGGCGGGTGCTGTCCCCGGTCCGCACCGTGCACCGGTCGGTGTGCGCGGCGATCGGCCGCTCACCGGCGGAAAACGATGCGCGGTACCGCAACTCGTGGGGTTACCGGCCCGCGGTCGCGGGACTGTTCGCCTTCGTCTGGCTGGAACTGGCCTCCGGCGACCCGGGTTCCGTGGCCGCGGTGCGGACGTGGCTGCTCGTGTATGTCGTGGTCACGACGGCCGGGGCGTTTCTGTGCGGCGAGCGTTGGTGCGAGCGGGGCGACCCGTTCGAGGTGTACAGCACGCTGGCGTCGCGGCTGTCTCCGCTGAGCCGCGACCGGCCGAGCGGACGGATCGTCCTGCGCAACCCGCTGGACCACCTGGGGTCGATGCCCGTCCGCGCCGGCTCGGTCGCGTTGATGGCAACCCTGCTGGGGTCCACGGCCTTCGACAGCTTCTCGGCGTTCCCCTGGTGGTCTCGTCTGGTGGACGGGATCGGTTCCCCGATCGGCGCCACCCTCGCGCGCACGGCCGGGCTCCTGGTCTTCGTCGGCTTCGTCGGGGTGTCGTTCTGGGTGGCCTCGCGGGCCACAGCGGGGCTGCGGCCCGAGCAGCGCGCCGCTCTCCCGGGGCAGCTGTCGCATTCGCTGATCCCGATCATCATCGGCTACGTCTTCGCGCATTATCTGACGTATCTGGTGGAGAAGGGGCAGGCGACGGTCATCCTGCTGGCCGACCCGTTGGGGCGGGGATGGAACCCGCTGGGGCTCGGCGACGCCGAGGTCTGGTACGTGCTGTCCGAGCATCCGGCCGCCTCGGCGTCGATCAAGGTGCTGTTCGTCCTCGCCGGACACGTGCTGGGAGTGATTGCTGCACACGACAAATCTGTGCGGCTCCTGCCGCGGGGCCATCAGCTGACCGGGCAGCTGGCACTGCTGCTCACCATGGTCACCTACACGTTCGGTGGGCTGTACCTGCTGTTCGGTGGCTGACGGCCCCGGGTGCGTCAGCGTGCGAGGACGACTGCCGCCTCCGCGGTGAGCGAGGCGAACGTGAACGTCTCCTCGAGGTAGAGCGTGACCTCGTCGGCGGTGTGGCTGTCGTAGCCGATCGACAGGTCCGTGCCGAGGGTCAACTGGTTGTCGCCACCACGCGTGGACAGCACGTATCCACCGCTGATGGCGGGTGCCCAGATGATGTCGCCGGTGACCAGGTCGCGCAGGTGGTGGAACACCGGATGTCCCTCGTCGCGGGTCTCGCTGACCGCGGTGTACGCGTCGGCGTCGAGCACCACCGAGTACGGTCCCTCGACTCCGGCGAGTCGCAGCGCCGACAGCGCGGAGGCGACGGCGTCGGGGATCAGCAGCGGATCTTCCGGCAGGCTGAGAACCGGGTTGTCGCTGGACGGTCCGAGTCCGCGGATGCCGGCCTCGTCGAATCCCTGGAAGATCGACTGGTCTTCCGCGAACGCGACGGCCTTCGCGGCGTCCTTGACGGGCTGCCAGTCGGAGTCGAGGGAACCGCGGGCGACGTCGTCGACCTCGGCGCGGCTGAGGGTGAACGGGAACCGGAGTTCGACGAGCGGGTCGACCTGCCGCTGCTGGGCGCGGATCCTGCTGTCGGAAGTCTTGATCGGCTTCACCCGGCCGAGGTTGTGGGCCGAGTAGGAGTATCCGAACGGTCCCGCGACGTCGACCACGCGCCGGCCGGCGACGTGGCGCTTGAACGTGCGGGTGGCCTCTTCGCCGATCTGCTGCCAGGCCGCCTCGGTGACGGGTGCCAGGTTGCGGTGCAGATTGCTCGAATCACTCATTGCGATACTCCTTTGAGACCACCGATTTTCAGGGACAGTTCGTACGGGTCGGCCGCGGCGGGCTCGACCGGGTCTTCGGGCGCCGGCTCCGCGACGGCCGGTGCGTCGCCGAGCGATTCGAGCACTTCCCGGCTCGGCACGAAGAACAACGTGCCGGTGGCCGCCGTGGAGAAGTCGAGGATGCGGTCGTAGTTTCCGGGCGGCTCGCCGAGAAACATTCTCCGCAACATCAGCTCGGTGACGGCGGGATCCTTGGCGTACCCAATGAAGTAGGTGCCGTACTCGGCCTCGCCGAGACTGCCGAATGCCATGTTGTCCCGCAGGATCTCGTGCTCGACGCCGTCTTCGTCGACGATGCTGTTGAGGGTGACGTGCGAATTGCTCGGCTGGGCGTCGTCGTCGAGTTCGATGTTGTCGAGCTTGGTGCGCCCGATGACCCGTTCCTGCTCCTCGGTGCTCAGCGTGCTCCACCCGCCCATGTCGTGCAGGTACTTCTGCACGATCACGTAACTGCCGCCCCGGAAGTCGGGGTCCTCGTCGCCGATCAGCGCGGCGTCCGACGCGTCGTCTTCGGTGGGATTCTCGGTGCCGTCGACGAATCCGAGGAGGTCGCGGGAATCGAAGTAGCGGAAGCCGTGCACCTCGTCGACGACGGTGGCGGCGGACCCCAGTGCGGAGACGATCTGGCGGCCCAGTTCGAAGCACAGGTCCTTGCGGGCGGCCTTGATGTGGAACAGCACGTCGCCGGGTGTGGACGGCGCGCTGTGGGCCGGTCCGGTCAGCGGGACGAACGGGTGCAGGTGGGCCGGCTTCGACGACGCGCTCACGCGGTCCCAGAACTCCGCACCGACACCGACCACGCAGGACAGGGAGCCGGCGAGTTCGCGGAATCCCACGGCCTTGAGCGGTCCGTCGATGCCGGAGATCACGTCGCACACCGTCGCGCGGTCTTCGTCGGAGGGCCCGGCGACGAGCACCAGGAACAGGGAGGCAGGGCTGGGCGGAGTGAGGACTGCTTGGGGTGCCAATCTCGCGACTGTGCCTGGCATCTGTGTCTCCGTTCACTCCGACGTACGACGCTGCACTGTCCGGAACCTCAGGTCCCATCTAACCGTTTCGGACCGTCAGGTTCCATTCGATAGGCCCGCGCGCCGCCGCGGACCCCCGGAATGTGTCGGCGGGGGCTCCTATCGTCGAGGTCATGTCATTGTCTGTGTCCGAGCGCGAACAGTTCCTGTCCGAGCCGCACATTGCGGCGCTGTCGGTTTCCGCCGGTGAGAGCCGCGGACCTCTGACGGTCCCCATCTGGTATCAGTACGCCCCGGGAGGTGAGCTGTGGGTACTGACCGGCGCCGGTTCGGAGAAGGCGCGCCTGATCGAGGCGGCCGGGCGATTCACGATGATGGTCGAACGGGTCGACCCCACCGTCCGGTACGTGTCCGTCGAGGGAGCGGTGGCGCGAGCGGTCCCGGGAACCGACGCCCAGTTGCGGGAGATCACCGAGCGCTACCTCGCGCCGGACAAGGTCGACGGCTATCTCGACTTCGCCAGGGCCGAACTCGGCGAACAGGTCGCCATCTACCTCCGCCCCGAGCGCTGGCTGTCGGCGGACATGGGTTCCGTCTGACCGTGGGGCCGACCCCGTCTAACCCTGCGAGAGAAAGCGGTATCTGACGGGTTCCGGTCGTAATACGTCGAGCATATAGCTGTGAACTGTGTGAATGGGAATCCCGTTGCGTAACCGAGAAAGCGTTTACAAATTCGGTGACGTGGGTCATAGTAGTCGGGTTCCGGCAGTTCCCCTTAACAGTCAGGAGTTCTCGATGGGCATGACCGAACTCGGCACCGAGCGGTCGACCGCGGTGCCGCACGGGTCGGCGGGGCAGCAACGCCGCCGGGTGATCAAGGCGAGCGCGGCGGGAACCGTGATCGAGTGGTATGACTTCACGCTCTACGGTCTCGCGGCCGCCCTCGTCTTCGGGCCCCTCTACTTCCCCGGGGCGGGATCCCTCGCCGGCACGATGGCCGCCTTCGGGACGTTCGCCGTCGGCCTCGGCGCCCGCCCGATCGGTGGGCTGGTCTTCGCGCACTTCGGTGACCGGATCGGCCGCAAGCCGATGCTCCTCATGACCCTGCTCGTGATGGGCGCCTCGACGACGCTGATCGGGGCACTGCCCACCGCGGACGCGATCGGCATCTGGGCGCCGATTCTCCTGATCGTCCTCCGCCTGTTCCAGGGCGCAGGCGCGGGCGCCGAGTTCGCCGGGGCGATCACGATGGTCACCGAATCCACCGACAGTTCCCGGCGAGCACTCTCCAGCGCGTATCCGGGGGCCGCGATCTACGTCGGAACCGGCGGCGCCACCGCGATCTTCGCGGTGCTCACGCTGATGCCCGACGACCTCTTCCTGTCCTGGGGCTGGCGTATTCCGTTCCTGGCCAGTGCCGTCATCGTTCTCGTCGCCGGCTACCTGCGACTGAAGGTGAACGAGACGGCGGTGTTCGAGGAGGCCGCCCAGCACGGTGAGGTCGACCGTGCACCTCTGGTCGAGGCGGTCCGCAACCACTGGCGACAGATCCTGTGCGGACTCGCCCTGTTCAGCTTCGTGATTCCGTGGGCCTACGTCATGCAGGTCTTCGCGCTGTCGTTCGTGACCAAGACCCTCGGGGTCGATTCCACCCAGGCCCTGATCGGATTGATTGTCGCCGAGTTCTGTGCCATCCCCGTCATCCTCGGCTTCGGCCGCCTGGCCGACCGGATCGGCCGCAAGCCGGTCCTGTTGGCCGGCGCTGTCTTCGGGATCGTCTTCCCATTCCCGATGTTCATGATGCTGGACACCCGGTCGCCGTGGATGGTCGGGCTGGCGCTGATCCTCGGCATCTGCCTCGTCCAGGGCACGACGTCCGGACCTGGCGGCGCGCTGCTCTCCGAATTGTTCCCTACCAAGATCCGCTGGAGCGGCATCGCGATCTCCCGGGAGATCCCCGCCGCGGTGGTCGGCGGCACGATTCCGCTGGTCGCCACGGCCCTCGTCGCCGTCGCCGGCGGAACACCCTGGCTCGTCGCGAGCTACCTCATGGGCCTGAGCGTGGTGGGTCTGATCGGCATCGCCCTGCTCCCCGAGACCCTCGGCCGGAGCGTGAGTGCGCGCACCCACGCCGAGGCGGCATCGTGACCCGACGTGTCGTGGTGATCGGCGCCGGTCTCGCGAGCGCCGCGCACCTCACGGCCCTGCGGGCGGTCGGCGCCGACGTGGTCGGTGTGGTGACGCGCGACGAGAAGAGGGCGGCCGCCGCCCGCCGACTGGCACCTGAGGCGCGAATCCTTCCGAGTCTCGACGCGGCAGAGGCCCTGGACGCCGACACTGCCGTGGTGGTCACGCCGCCGTCGAGTCACCTCGCGGTCGCGTCGGCGCTGGCCGAATGCGGTCTGGACCTGGTGATCGACAAACCGCTGGCGGCCTCGTTGCCCGATGCGCAGGCGATCGTGGACGTGGCGGAGCGGACCGGTGTTCGGGCCGCGGTCACGCTGCAACACCGCTACAAGGAGGCGGCGGGCCGCGCCCGGCAACTGCTCGCGGACGGCGTGATCGGCACGCTCCGTTCGGCGACCGTCACCGTTCCGTTGTGGCGGCCGGATTCCTACTACGCCGCGGCCGGGCGCGGCACCTGGGACCGCGACGGCGGCGGAGTGCTGATCACCCAGGCCATCCACACCCTCGACCTCTACCTGTCGCTGACCGGACCGGCGCGCAGTGTCGTGGCCGCGACCGCCACCAGTCGTGGGCGGCTCGAGGCCGAGGACACGATCCACCTGCTGATCGACCAGGGCACGCATGCGGCGTCGGTGACGGCGAGCACGGCGTCTTGGCCGGGCGGCGCCGAGACGATCCACCTGTTCGGTGACGCGGGACAGCTTCGGCTGGTGGGTGATTCGCTCGTCCTGATCGGTGACGGTGCCCGCACGCTCGTCGACGGGTCCGTCGACGCGTCCGGACCCGACCCGCTGTCGATGACGGCGTGGTTCCGGTCGCTGTACGAGGACGTCCTCACCAGTTGGGCGGCGGGGGCGGCGCCGCTGGCCGACGCCCGGTCGGGCCTGCGCGTGCAGTCGGTGATCGACGCCGCCTACCGGTCCGCCGCAGCAGGCACAACGCCGGCCGTCGTCTCCGAGGAGACGCATGACATCGTCTCCGAGGAAAGGGAAAGTGCATGTCAGTCTTGAGTATTCGGGTCGACGGTCCGAACGACTATCGCCTCGACCGCGGTGACGTCGCGGAACCCGGTGAGGGGGAGGTGCTCGTCGCTCTCGACTCGGCCGGGATCTGCGGCGGCGACCTGTCGCATCTGCGTGGCCGGAACGCCGTCGCCGCGTACCCCACGGTGCTGGGCCACGAATGCGCCGGACGCGTCTTGCGGGTGGGCCCGGGCACGAGTCTCGCCGTCGGACAGCCGGTGATGGTCTACCCGACCACGGGGTGCGGCCGATGCCGCGCGTGCCTGGACGGCAGGATCAACAACTGCCCCAGCATCCGGGTGTTCGGGCTGTCGGATCCACGCGGGTGTTTCAGTGAGGAGTTCGTCGTCCCCGAGACGCAGTGCGTGCCTGTCAGCGACGCGGTGCTGGACCGTTTCGGGGCGCTCGTCGAACCCCTCGCCGTCGGCGTGCACGTCGTCCGCCGCGGCGGCGTGTCGGCGGGGGACACCGCGCTGGTCGTCGGAACCGGGGCGATCGGTCTCGCGACCACGCTGGTGGCCCGGAGTCGGGGCGTCCGGGTGTTCGGCGTCGATCGCTACACCGAACGCGAGCGGCCCGCCCTGGCGTGCGGGATGAGCGATTTCACGACGGACTCGGGCGACGTGCTCGAGGGCTGGCTCCGGGACCGGACGGAATCGGTCGACCTCGTCTACGACACGGTGTGCTCCCCGGAGTCCGCTCGGCTGGCGCTGCGGGTCCTGGCTCCGGGCGGCCGGTACGTGGCGATCGCGTCCGCGAAACCCGGACACGAACTGACCCTCGACTACAGCGCGCTGTACGCCCGCGAACTGTCCGTCGTGGCGTGCCGGAACTACGTGCGGCAGGACTTCGTCGACGCGGCCGGACTGCTCGAGTCGGGGAAGGTGGACGCGTCGCCGCTGCACACCGCGACGTTCCCGCTGGACGAATTCGGCCGCGCGGTCGAGGAGCTCGAATCGAACGGCAGCAGGCACGTCAAGGTGCTGCTGACGTCGCGGAAACTGCTCGGAACGCGCGCGTTGTTGCGCGGGGAGTGAGCGTCCGCGTGATCCGGGGCCGCCTTCGCGCTACGCTGTAAGCGTTTCCACCCTGCACTGGGTGGACGGTGGCAATGGCGACGAGAGATGCAGAGGCAGCGATGGCTGATCAGACCCGAGTGCCCGCGAGCCGTCGCGTCACGATCAACACCGTAGCGAAGGCCGCCGGCGTCTCGATCGCCACCGTCTCCCGCGTCATGAGCGGCAGCTCGTCGGTGACCCCGGACCTCGCGGCCCGGGTCCACAAGGTCGCCGAAGAGCTGTCCTACCGGCCCAGTACCGCCGCCCGCGGACTCGTCCTCGGGTCGCTGAGAAACATGGGCGTGATCCTGCCCGACCTGGCCAACGCGTATTTCTTCGACGTCGTGAAGCAGATGCACCACGGCGCCACCGCCGACGGCTACCGCATGCTCGTCGCCGACTACTCCGGTGACGCGGCCGACGAACTCGCCACCGCGCTCGACCTGCTCGGCCAGGTCGACGGCCTCGTGCTGCTCTCGTCGAGGATTCCGACGAGCGGGCTGAAGGAACTCGCCAGGCAGGCCACCCCCGTCCTGCTCGTCAACCGGGTGGAACTGGGGGTCGATCTCCCCATGGTCGCGGTCGACAACTTCACCCCGATGATGGAGCTGTGCGGGCACCTCGCGAAGCTCGGCCATCGCCGGATCGTCTACGTCAAGGGCTCGGACCTGGCCTGGCAGAACCGCGAGCGGTGGCGGGCCATCGAAATGGCGAAGGTGCTCGGGATCGAGGCGACGGCGGTGCCGTCGGACGGGACCATCGAGGGTGGCTACGACGTGGTGGAGGAAGCGCTCAC
Source organism: Rhodococcus sp. USK10 (assembly GCF_019378875.1). Lineage (NCBI taxonomy): Bacteria > Bacillati > Actinomycetota > Actinomycetes > Mycobacteriales > Nocardiaceae > Rhodococcus > Rhodococcus sp. USK10. The sequence goes on along the minus strand of NZ_CP076048.1, from coordinate 2,623,184 downwards.
CCACGAGCCGACCGCCCTCGTCTGCTTCAACGACCTGACCGCGCTCGGCGTCATCTCGAAACTGCGCGAGCGTGGACTCCGTGTCCCCGAAGACATTTCGGTCACCGGCTTCGACGACATCGACATGGCGCGGCACCTGGCGCCGCGCCTGACCACGGTGGTGAGCCCGAAGATCGACCTGGGCGACCAGGCGTGGTCGCTGATGCGCGCCGCCCTGAACAACGAGACCACCACGTCTCCGCCGCTGATCTCCGCGGACGTCGTCATTCGCGAGTCGACGGGTCCCGTCCCGAGCTGAGCCCGGCGTATTCGCTCGGACGATAGAGGCGGGGTCGGCGACAGAGCCGTCGATCATCCATGTCACCCCGGCGCACGGTGCTGCGCCGGTGCGGTGAAGCACGCCGACGCGTCAGTCGTCGGCGAATCGTGTCCTTCCGGTCATCGGACAGGTCTCGGAAAAATTCTGTAATCGCTTTCTTGATGTTGCTCAGCTCACAATATAGTGTGTCAATAACCGAGGTACATGGCGTTCATGGACCGATTGGCCAAATGTAAGCATTTACAGGAGCGGATATGACACATCCCGGACCGGGTGCCGCGGCGAGGCGCTGGACACCGACCACCGCGACACGGGCCGTGAGCGGCATCGCGCCAGGATCGACGATCGCCCTCACCGGTTCGGGCGGCGGAATCCTCGAACCGGACACCGTGCTGAAGGCGCTCGAAGAGTGCTTTCTCGCGACCGGATCGCCCAGGGACCTCACGATCGTGCACGCCCTCGGCATCGGTGACCGGGTGCGTCGCGGAACCAACCACCTCGCACACAAGGGCATGGTCAAGCGGGTCATCGGCGGGCATTGGACGTGGTCGCCGACGATGATCGAACTCGTCCGCAACGACGAGATCGAGGCGTATGCCTGGCCCGGCGGCGCGATCAGCCAACTGCTGCGGGAGATCGGCGCGCGCCGGCCGGGCCTCGTCACCGCCACCGGCCTCGACACGTTCGTCGACCCGCGGCACGGCGGCGGCAAGTTCACCCCGTCCGCCACCGAGGACCTCGTCGAACTCCTCACGCTCGACGGTCGTGAGTACTTGCGCTACAAGCCGTTTCCCGTCGACGTCGCCATCGTCCGCGGCGATTCCATCGACCCGTCCGGCAACGTCACGTGCTCGGGGGAGGCCGCGCAGCTCGACGCGCTGGCCGTCGCCCAGGCGGCGAAGGCCTGCGGCGGCCGGGTCATCGTCCAGGTGAAGAATCTGCTCGACCGGCCGATCGACCCGCGGCTCGTGCACATCCCGGCGGTCCTCGTGGACGACGTCGTCCACGCGCCGGCCCAATGGCAGACGTACGCGGGAGAATTCGACCCGCAATTGTCCGGCGACGCGGCGAATGCCGGCTTCCGAGCCACGAACCACGACCCGATCCGCATGCTGATCGCCCGGCGGGCCGCCTCCGAGGTCCGGGACGGCGACATCCTGAACGTCGGCTTCGGGGTGTCCGCCCTGGTCGTGGACGCGCTCGCCGAACAGGATCGCCTGGACGACGTCACACTCGCCATCGAGCAGGGGCTGATCGACGGCATCCCCGTCTCCGGCGATCTGTTCGGGGCCGCGCGCGGACCGAAGGTCGTGCACTCGTCGACCACCCAATTCGACCTCTTCGCGGGCGGAATGCTCGACGTCAGCTGCCTGGGCATGGCCGAGGTCGACGTCACCGGCGCCGTCAATGTCAGCAAGATCGGCGGCGGCATCGTCGGACCGGGCGGGTTCATCGACATCTCCCAGAACTCGCCGCGCGCCGTGTTCTGCGGAACGTTCACCGCTCGCGGACTGGACGTCGAGATCGTCGGGGGAGAACTGGTGATCCGGCGGGAAGGGTCGGTGCCGAAGTTCGTCGACCGCGTCGACCAGGTCACCTACTCCGGCGCTCTCGCCGTCCGTGAGGGACGCGAGGCGGTGTACGTCACCGAACGCGCCGTCTTCGTGCTCACCCGGGACGGCCTCGAACTCGCCGAGATCGCTCCCGGAATCGACATCGATCGGGACATTCTGCCGCACATGGGATTCCGTCCGATCATCAAGAACCCACGCCTGATGGACGCGGGGCTGTTCGCCCCCGTCGCCGTACACATCTGAGGAGACAATTACATGCCAACCGGAAACAGTGTCATTCCGTCGTCGGTGCTCGGAACCGACGAACGCAAGCTCGTCGCGGAGTTCGTCGACGAACGGATCCGGCCGGTCGCCGGCGAACTGGACGAGACCGAGCGATTCCCCGAAGAGATCTACGCCGAGATGGGCAAGATCGGGCTCTTCGGCATCACCGTGCCCGAGAAGTTCGGCGGATTCGGCGGCACCGCCCTCGACTACCTGTTCGTCATGGAGTCGCTGTCCTACGGGTACGCGTCGGTGGCCGACCAGTGCGGCCTCGTCGAGATCCTCGGCAGCCTGCTCGGCAACTACGGCACCCCCGAGCAGCAGGAGCAGTACCTGCGTCCGATGCTCTCCGCCGAGAAGCGCTGCGCCTACGCGCTCACCGAGCCGGGTTCCGGATCCGACCTCGGGTCGATCACCACGCGGGCGGTGCGCAGCGGCGACGGCTGGGTGCTCAGCGGCGAGAAGATCTACATCCACAACGCCCCCGTCGCCGACTTCGCAGTGGTCCTCGCCGTCACCGATCCCGAACTGGGGAAGCGCGGTGGCATCTCGGTGTTCCTGGTGGACGTCGACCAGCCCGGGGTCAGCCGCGCCTACCACGAACACAAGATGGGTCAGCGCGCGTCCCAGGTCGGCGGTCTGGTGTTCGACTCCGTCCGGCTGTCGTCCGACGCGCTCCTCGGCGAGGAGGGCCAGGCGTTCGGTTACATGATGAAGGTGCTGGCCAAGGGCCGTCTCGGGATCTCGGGGCTGAGCCTCGGCATCAGCCGCGCCGCACTGGACGCCGCCACCCGGCAGTCCCTCGACCGCAGCCAGTTCGGCAAGCCGATCTCCGCGAACCAGGGCATCTCGTTTTCCCTCGCCACCGTGGCCACCGAACTGCGGGCCGGCACCGCATTGTCGGTCGAGGCGGCGCGGGCGCTCGACACCGGCGCGGCGGACGCCGAGACGCTCTGCTCGATGGCCAAGCTGTATGCCTCCGAGGGATGCGTGCGGCACGCCGACGCCGCCGTGCAGGTGTTCGGCGGCAACGGATTCATCCGCGGGTACGAGGTGGAGCGCCTCTACCGCGACGCCCGCATCACGAAGATCTACGAAGGCACCAGCGAAATGCAGCGGCTGATCATCAGCCGGGCCGTGCTGAAGGGTGCCGCGGGCACCGGCTCGGACGAACGATGACACCGGCGACCCGATCCGTCAGGGCGGCAGTCCGCGCCGTCGGCGTTGCCGCGGCGATCTCTGTGATGGCGAGTTCCGCCGTCGCCTGCTCGACGGGATCGGAACGGACCGAGCGGGACGGCGCCGCCGTCGACCGCGGCGACATGGTGATGGTCTCCGAGGTCCGGTCGCTGACCAACCCGTACGAGGCCGCGTGGGTGCAGGGCAGCCGCGCGTACGCCGAATCGCTGGGAATCGAACTGAAGGTGATCGTCTACGGCGGCGACTCGCAGAACGCGCTGTCGCAGCTGCAGTCGGTGCTCGCCGCGGGAAAGACCGTCCTGCTCAACATCAATCCGAACACGAGCGCCGACACCCCGGCGATCGTGCGCGCCGTGCAGAACAGCGGCGGGTGCGCGGTCACCCAGTGGAGCAAGCCCTCGGACCTGCACCCCTGGGACGTCGGGAACGGGTGGGCGTCCTACGTCGCCTACGACGGCGTCCAGCAGGGAGCCGACACCGGGAAGGCGCTCGTCGATTCGCTCGGCGGCACGGGCGGTGTGATCGCGCTGCAGGGGTTGCTCGCCAACGAGATCAGCCAGACCCGGTTCCAGGGGTTCCAGCAGGCCATGGACGGACAGTCCGGCGTCACCCTGCTCGACGACCAGCCCGCCGACTTCGACCGCAACAAGGCGTACACCACCACGCAGACCCTGCTCAACAAATACGGCGACCAGGTGAACGGCATTTGGGCCGCAACCGATTCCATGGCCCTGGGCGCCCTGCAGGCGGTGCGTGAAGCGGGCCGGGCGGGGGAGATCAAGATCGCCAGCGCAGCGGACGCCACCCCGGAAGGCCTGGGCGCCATCGCCGACGGCGAACTGCTCTCCACGTATACGACCGACCCCTATTTCAACGGCGCGATGGGCCTCGCCATCTGCTACCAGGCCATGACCGGGGAGATCGACGTCGCGTCGCTGCCCCGCGAGAACCGCGAATTCTACGTCGACCAGTCGCTGATCACCGCGAGCAACGTCGACCGGTTCCGCACCGTGCCGAGTGACGAGGAGATCGTGCGGTCCGTGCAGGATCCCTTCTCGCGCATCACCGGCCCGGTGGCCCGGTAACCCCCTCACCATTCACGAACCACACAATCTTCCGAAGGAGTGACGATGTCGACGACCGAAATGACGGGGGAGGTGACGACTCCCGCCGAAACTCGCGCGCCCGCGCGCACCACCAGACCCCGCGTGCGACGGTTACTGTCCACCGCAGGCCCGCTCACCGCCCTGCTCGGACTGTGCGCCGTCTTCGCCGCACTGGCTCCCGGATTCGCGACGGCGAGCAACGCGATGGCGATCGTGGAGCAGGCCGCCATTCCCGTGGTTCTCGCGATGGGCGCCACGCTGGTGGTCCTGGTGGGCGGCGTGGACCTGTCGATCGAGGGCGTGATGGCGGCCAGCGGGCTGACGTTCGTCCTGCTCGCCGCGAACAGCGTCAACGGCAACGACCTCGGACTCCTCGCGGTCGTGATCGCGCTGGGCGTCGGTCTGCTGTTCGGGGTGGCCAACGGGGTGCTGCACGTCGTCGCGCGGGTGCCGTCCTTCCTCGTCACCCTGGGAACCTGGTTCGTCGGGCTCGGTGTCGCCACCGTGCTCTTCGGCACCGCCACCCCCCAACTCGCCGACCCGTCGCTCACCGCCTGGGCGGGCGGCCACTGGCTCGGACTTCCCGTCGTCGTGCTGTTCGCGCTCGCCGCCGTGGCCGTGACGGTGGTGCTGTGCAAGGGAACCCGGCTGGGCATGCACACCTACGCGATCGGCGGCGACGAGTCGACCAGCCGCCTGGCGGGTGTCCCGGTCGGGCGCACCAAGGTCATCCTGTTCGCCGTGGCCGGACTGCTGTCCGGGCTCGGGGGAGTGCTGGCCACCATCCGGCTCGGTGTCGGCGACGTGAGCGTCGGGTCGGGAAGTCTGTTCCTCACCCTGTCCGCGGTGGTCGTCGGCGGCACCCTGCTGTCCGGTGGTCGCGGTGGGCCCTTGCACTCCCTGGTGGGTGTGCTGCTCCTCGTGGTTCTCGGCAACGGGCTTCTCCTCTCGGGCGCCAGCCCGTACATCCAGCAGGGCGCGCAGGGACTCATCATCGTGGTCGCGGTGATCGCCACCGGGTGGCCCGCCCGCAGTCGATTGAGGGTCGTGAAATGACATCTCTCCTGGAACTCCGCAACGTCACGAAGAAATTCGGACCCAACACCGTCCTCGACGACGTGAGCCTGTCCATCGCTCCCAACGAGGTGGTGGGACTGATCGGCGAGAACGGCGCCGGCAAGTCGACACTGCTCAAGATCCTCGCGGGAGTGCACCGCCAGGACGGTGGCCGGATGGTCCTCGGCGGACGCGACGTGAGCTTCTCGAGCCCGGCCGACGCCGCAGGCCACGGAATCGGGGTCGTGCATCAGGAGCAGTCGCTGCTGCCGAACCTCACCGTCGGCCAGAACCTGATCCTCGGGCACGAGGCCGACACCGCCCGTGCCGGATTCCTCCGCCGGCGCCGGATCCGCGCCCGCGCCCAGGACATGCTGTCCGTGGTCGAGTCGACGGTCGACCCCGGTGCGCTCACCGAAACGCTCGGTTTCGCGCAGCGCCAGATGGTGGAGGTGGCGCGCGCCGTCGCGTCCCGGCAGTCCGAACACCCGCCGCTCCTCATCCTCGACGAGCCGACATCGGTGCTCGAACCCGAGGACGTCGAGGTGCTCCACCGCCGGGTCACCGCCCTCAAGGAACGCGGTTCCGTCATCTTCGTCTCCCACCGCCTCGACGAGGTCCTCCGCTTCTCCGACCGCGTGTACGTGCTGCGCGACGGCAAGGTCGTCGGTGAGCGGATCGCCGCGGCGGCAACAGAATCCGAGCTGTACCAGCTGATGATCGGAAAGGGGGCGGCCGAGGAGATCTACTCGTCGGAACGCAAGCGCGCCGTCCCCCGGACCGGCACACCGACGCTGTCGGTCCGCGGCCTCATGTGTGGCGGCAAGGCGACGGACGTCTCGCTCGACGTCCACGCCGGCGAGATCGTGTCGGTGGTGGGGGTGGTCGACTCCGGCCGCGAGGAGGTGGCCCGCGCCGTGTTCGGCGCCGTCCCCGTCGATTCCGGAACCGTCGAGATCGACGGGCGGCGTTCGGCGCCGGGATCACCCGCGGACGCCGTGCAGTCCGGGATCGCGTACGTTCCCGCCGAGCGTCGCGTCGAGGGCATGATCGCCGGGGCGACCGTCGCGCAGAACATCGCGACGGTGCATCCGGTCAAGGCGGGCGGCGGCCGGATCTCCTCCGGCGCCCGAGTGCAGGAGACCGCGCGCACCTGGATCGACAAACTCGGCATCCGGCCCGCCGACCCCGACGCCGACATCGCGCGACTGTCGGGCGGCAACCAGCAGAAGGCCGTGGTCGCCAAGTGGATCCTGGGCGACGGCCTGAAGGTGCTGGTGCTCGACCACCCCACCCGCGGGCTCGACATCGGCGCGAAGGAAGACCTGTATGCCCTGTTCCGCGACCTGTCCGAGCGGGGAGTCGCGATCCTGGTGCTCGCCGACACCCTGGACGAGGCGATCGGCCTCGGCCACCGCGTGATCGTGATGCGCGACGGCGAGATCACCGCCGAGTTCGACTCGCCGTCCGGAAACCCGCCCAGCAAACTCCAACTCCTCGAGAAGATGATGTGATCGCCGTGGCAACAAGAACTTCCACCGAGTGGACTTCCGCCGAGACGCGCGCACCCGGGGGTGCCGCGGCCGCGGTGTCCCGGACGACGCGGGACCGTTTGCGCCTGGCGGGACCGTCGGTCGTGCTGGTCGCGCTCGTGCTTCTCGTCGCGCTCGCCGAACCGAACTTCCTGTCGATGAACGCTCTCGCGGTGGTCTCGGCGCAGGCGGTCCCGATCCTGCTGCTCGGGCTGGGCCAGATGTTCGTCATCCTCACCGGCGGCATCGACCTGTCGGTGGCGGCGCTCGCCTCGCTCGCCACGGTGATCCTGGCGACGGCGATCGGTTCGCTCGGCCCGCTCGCCGTCGTCGTCACCCTGGTGGCGCTCACCCTGATCGGTGCGCTGACCGGTCTGCTGATCGTGTTCGGGCAGGTCCCGTCGTTCGTCGTCTCGCTCGGCGCGCTGGGATTCTGGGGTGCGGTCGCTCTCGTCGCCTCGGGGTCGACCACCATCTACATCAGCGAAGGCTACGACGCGATCTTCTGGCTCAGTTCGTGGACGGTGCTCGGACTGCCCATGGCGGTGTGGGCGGGCGTGGCCGCGGTGACCGCGGTGTTCTGCGCGATGCGGTTCTCGCCGCGGGGCAACGTCTTCCACCTCGTCGGGCTGGGGGAGATCGCGGCGATGATGAGCGGCGTCCGGACCCGGGCCGTCCGGGTCGGAGCCTTCGCCCTGTCCGGCTTCTTCGCGGGAGCCGCGGGTATCGTGCTGTCGGCCCAGCAGCAGAGCGCCGCACCGCAACTCGCTGATTCGCTGCTGCTCCCCGCGATCGCCGCGGTACTGGTCGGCGGTTGCGCCATCACCGGTGGAATCGGCGGCGCGTGGCGGGTGCTCGTCGGCGCCCTGTTGGTCACCGTCCTCCGGGTGGGGGGTTCGGTGGCCGGCATCGACCCCAGCTTCCAGCAGATCGTGTACGGCGTGGTCGTCATCGTCGCGGTCGCCGTGACGCTCGACCGCAGCCGGCTCTCGATCATCAAATAAGACTCTGTGTCAGTGTGAGATTCGAAGGAGAACGATGAGTACGACGGCACGCGGTGCGGTGATTCACGAAGTGGGCGGCAAGTGGGAGGTCGACGATCTCGTCCTCGCCGAGCCCGGTCCCGGGGAGGTCCGGATCAAGGTGATGGCGTCCGGGCTGTGCCACTCCGACGATCACCTCGTCACCGGCGACATCCCCAACACGCTGCCGCTGGTCGGCGGTCACGAGGGTGCCGGGGTGATCGACGCGGTCGGTCCCGGGGTCACTCGGCTCGCCGTCGGCGATCACGTCGCCACCGCCTACCTCCCCGCCTGCGGAACTTGCGCCTGGTGCGCGCAGGGGATGCAATATATCTGCGATACGGGGGCCGGTATGGAGGCTGGTTTCATGCTCGACGGAACGGCGCGGTTCACCACGCAGTCGGGGCGGCCGATCGGCGCGATGCAACGGCTCGGCACGTTCGCGAACTACCTCGTCACGTCCCAGGCGCAGGCCGTGAAGATCGACGAGGACATCCCCTTCGACGTGGCCTGCCTGGTGTCGTGCGGGGTCGCGACCGGCTGGGGCTCCGCCGTGAACGGCGCGGGCGTCCGCCCGAGGGACACCGCCCTGATCGTCGGTGCCGGCGGTGTGGGGATCAACGCCGTGCAGGGCGCCCACCACGCCGGTGCCGCACACGTCGTCGCCGTCGACCCGGTCGCGTTCAAACGCGAACGCGCCCTCGAACTCGGCGCCACCCACGCGTACGCGTCGATCGACGAGGCGATGCCGTTCGTCCGCTCGGTGACCAACGGTCAGGGCGCCGACAGCGCCGTCGTCACCGTCGGGGTGGTGGACGGGCAATTGATCGCCGACGCGTTCGGCGCCGTCCGCAAGGAGGGAACCGTCGCGGTCGTGTCGATCGGCCAGAACACACCTGGGATCCCGATCAGCCCGCTCGAACTGGTGGTCTACGCGAAGCACCTGCGCGGGGTCCTGTTCGGCAACTGCAACCCCACCCGGGACATCCCGGCGCTCCTCGACTACTACAAGTCGGGACGATTGAAGCTCGACGAACTGATCACCAGGCGGTACGCCCTGGACCAGGTCAACGACGCCTACGCGGACCTGCACGCAGGGCTCAACCTGCGCGGCGTCCTCATCCACGAACACTGACAAGGAACGGCTCCAGATGTCGACAGTCGAAGCAACACACCTCCGCACCTACGGGCACTTCATCGGTGGCCGGGCGGTGCCCCCGTCGGACACCACGTTCGAGCGGATCAGCCCGGCCGACGGCCGCGTACTCGCGACGTACACAGCGGGCACGCGCGCCGACGCGCTCGACGCCGTCGCCATCGCCCGCACGGCGTTCGACGAGGGTGAATGGCCGCACTGGACCGCGATGGACCGCGGCCGCGCGCTCCTGCGCTGCGCTGAGCTGATGCGCGAACACGAGGAACACCTCGCCCGCATCGACGCCGAGGAGACCGGGAAACCGATCACCCTCGCCCGCGGTGACGTCGCGGCGAGCATCGAGTTGTTCGAATACGCGGCGGCCCTGGCCATGACGATGCACGGTGAGGCACACACGGCGCTGGGCGAAAACTGCACCGCGATGGTGGTCCGCGAGCCTGCCGGTGTGGTCGGCATGATCATTCCCTGGAACTTCCCGCTGCTCCTGCTCGCGCAGAAGCTGCCGTTCGCGCTCGGCGCCGGCTGCACCGCGGTGATCAAGCCCGCGGAGTTCACGTCCGGCACCGCACTCGAACTGGCCCGGTTGCTCACCGAGGCCGGCGTCCCCGACGGCGTGGTGAACGTGGTCACCGGTGCCGGTTCGGTGGTCGGCGCACCCCTCGCGGAGAGCCCGTTCGTCGACATCCTGTCGTTCACCGGGAGCACCGAGACGGGCAAGCGCATCGTGGAGGCGTCCGCGGGCAGCGTCAAGCGGCTGTCGATGGAACTGGGCGGCAAGGCGGCCAGCGTCGTGTTCGACGACGCCGACCTGGACGACGCACTCGACGGCGTCCTGTTCGGTGTGTTCTTCAACCAGGGTGAGTGCTGCGTGTCGGGGGCCCGGCTCCTGGTCCAGGACTCGATCGCGGACGCGTTCGTCGCGCGACTCGTCGAGGCCGCGGCCCGCATCACGGTCGGCGGGCCGCTCGACGAGGCGAGTGAGCTGGGCCCGATGATCGACGCCGGTCATCTCGAGAAGGTACTCGGGCACATCGACGCGGCGCGGCGGGACGGCGCGACCGTCCTCACCGGCGGCACCCGGCTCGACGGAGAGAGCTGGGGGAGCGGGCATTTCGTCGCCCCCACCATCCTCGACGGCGTGGCGGAAGAGTCCGCCGCCTTCCAGGAGGAGATCTTCGGTCCCGTCCTCACCGTCACCCGGTTCAGCGACGTCGACGACGCCATCCGGCTCGCCAACGCCACGGAATACGGTCTCGCCGGATCGATCTGGACCAAGAACATCGACAAGGCGCTGCGGGTGGCGAAGGATATGCGCAGCGGCCGCGTGTGGGTGAACACGACCATCGACGGCGCCCCGCAACTACCTGCCGGCGGCATGAAGCAGAGCGGGTTCGGCCGCGAGATGGGGCAGGCCGGATTCGACGAGTTCACCGACGTCAAGACCATTCAGATCCGCACCGGACCGCGCACGCGCGTGTTCCCGAACTGGACCGGAGGCAACCGATGAGTGCCGACACGTACGACTACGTCATCGCAGGCGGCGGCACCGCGGGGTGTGTGCTGGCCGGACGGCTGACCGAGGACGCGACGGTCCGGGTTCTCCTGCTCGAGGCCGGCGGCAACGACCGGCATCCGTTCATCCATGTTCCCGCGGGGTTCGCAAAGCTCACCTCGAGCAAATACGACTGGGGATTCTCGAGCGTCCCGCAGGAGCACTGCAACGGGCGCGTCATCCCGCTCGCCCAGGGCAAGGTCATCGGCGGCGGCGGCTCGATCAACGCCCAGGTGTTCACCCGCGGCGCGCACGAGGACTACGACGAGTGGGCGCTCAAATACGGTTGCGCCGGATGGTCGTTCGACGAGATCCAGAAGTACTTCCTGCGGTCCGAGGACAACGAACGGCTGTCGGCGCCGTACCACGGGACCGACGGCCCGCTCGGGGTCTCCGATCCCGTGAACCCCCATCCGCTGTCGAAGTCGTTCGTCCAGGCGGGGCAGGAATTCGGGTTGCCGTTCAACGGCGACTTCAACGGCGATCACCAGCACGGTGTCGGCCTCTACCAGACGACCACGAAGAACGCCCGCCGGTGCAGCGCCGCGGTCGCGTACCTCGCACCCGCCAGGAAGCGGCCCAACCTGACGGTCCGGGAGAACGTCACCGTGTCGCGGGTTCTGCTCGACGGCGGACGCGCCACCGGGATCGAGGTGCTCACCCCGCACGGCGTGGAGACGTTCCGCGCGTCGCGCGAGGTGCTCGTCGCCGCCGGCGCGTTCGGATCACCCAAGATCCTGCAGCTGTCCGGGATCGGGCACCCGGACGACCTCCGGGACGCGAACGTCGCGGTGACGCATGCCCTTCCGGGTGTCGGCCGGAACCTGCACGATCACTGCGACCTCGACGTCATCTACGAACTCCGCGAATACCAGAGCCTGGACCGCCTGAACCTGATCCGTCCGGCCACGGCCAAGGCGGGGCTCGAGTACGCCGCCTTCCGGCGGGGTCCGCTGGCGTCGACCGTCGTCGAGGCCGGTGGATTCAGCTTCGGGCACGCGCAGGAATCGATCCCGGACCTGCAGTTCCACTTCCTCCCCGCCGCCGGCGTCGAGGCCGGTGTCGCGGCGGTCCGTCCGGGATACGGCTGCACCCTGAACTCGTACGCGCTGCGGCCGGAGAGCCGCGGTTCGGTGAAGATCAGGTCGAACGATCCCACCGCCCAGCCGCTGATCGACCCGAACTTCCTCGCCACCGACTTCGACCTCGAGTCGAGCATCGAGGGGCTGCGGCAGAGCCGGGAGATCATGGCGCAGTCGTCGATGGCCCGCCACATCAAGGCGGAGCACCTGGCAGGTGGCCTGTCGGTGAACACCAAGGACGACTACGTGAAGTTCGTTCGCGCGTACGGTCGTACGTCGTACCACCCGGTCGGCACGTGCGCGATGGGTGTCGGCGACGACGCCGTGGTCTCACCGGAACTGAAGGTGAGGGGCATCGAGGGTCTGCGGGTGGTCGACTCGTCCGTCATGCCGCGGATCGTCAGCTCCAACACGCAGGCTCCCACGGTGATGATCGCCGAGAAGGCCGTCGATCTGATTCGTGGGGAAGGATGACCGGATGACCACTTTTTCCGGACTGACTGCGGACGTCGCCAGTGAGGCCGTCGAACTCGCCCTCCCGTCGATCGAGAACCTCTCCCACGGAAGCCCGGGGCACCTCGTCGTGCTCCGGCCGGGCGTCGCCCCGTCCGCCGATGCGGAGTTGCCCGTCATCTACCGCCGCAGCTGGGGTGAGAAGAAGGACTGGCGCGGGCCGTACGACGCGATCGCCGAATCGAAGGCGCGGATCAGCTGGACCACCGGACTGCCGTCGCACGCCGTGCAGCAGTTGCACCCGTACCTCTACCAGCCGGGCTGGACCAAATGGGGTGGCAGCGCCGTGGGCGAGGGCGGGCTCGTCGTGGCGTACAGCGGCGACAAGTGGTTCCACGACCAGTTCTATTCGGAACTCGTCGTTTCGGCGATCAAGGTGGTGTGCCTCCGCGAGATCGACGCCGTGATGCGCGACCCGGGCACCCTGTTCCTCGGCAACGGAAGTGAGAATCCATGAAGGTGAACGACAGCCGGACGTTCGGGCGCGCCGGCTTCGACGTCACCCTCCTCGGCTACGGCGGTGCGCCCGTCGGCAACATCTTCCGGCCGATCCCCGAGGCGGACGCTCAGGCGCAGATCGCCGAGGCGTGGAACATGGGTGTGCGGTCGTTCGACACCGCTCCCATGTACGGGCACGGACTGTCCGAGCACCGGGTCGGCCACGCACTGCTGACGAAGGACCGCGAAGACTACGTGTTGTCCACGAAGGTGGGACGCACACTGACCCCCGCGGCCCGTGGGTCGTTCGACACCGGAATCTGGGTGGACACACCGCCGTTCCGGGCCGACTTCGACTACTCGTACGACGCGGTGCTGCGGCAGGTGGAGGACAGCCTGCAGCGCATGTGCCAGGACCGGTTCGACATCCTCTACGTGCACGACGTCGACCGGTACACGCACGGCGACGCCCAGCGCGCGCGGTTCGCGGAGGCGCTCGCGGGTGCGTTCCCCGCGCTGATCCGGTTGCGGGACGAGGGCGTGGTCCGGGCGATCGGTATCGGGGTCAACGAGGCCGACGTCTGCGTCGACGCCCTCGAACGCGTCGACCTCGACTGCGTTCTCCTCGCGGGCAGATACACACTGCTCGAACAGGATCCGGTGACGGACCTGCTGCCGCTCGCGGCGGAGCGCGACGTCGCGATCGTGCTCGGCGGCGTGTTCAACTCGGGCGTCCTGGCCACCGGCGCGGTGCCCGGCGCCAAGTTCAACTACCAGCCGGCGTCGGAAGACGTGCTGGGCCGGGTACGCGACATCGAGAAGTTCTGTGCACGTCACGAGGTTCCGTTGGCGGCGGCATCGATTCAGTTCGCGGCCGCGCATCCCGCGGTGCGGGAACTTCTGCTGGGCGCCCGGAACTGCGACCAGTTGAGGCAGAACGCGACCTGGCTCGAACACCCGATCCCGGCCGAATTGTGGCAGGACCTGCGCGCCGCGGGACTGATCCGGGAGGAGGCGCCCACCCCGACCTGACCGCCGGTCACATCGTGTACGGCGACGTCGAGTTCTGCAGTTCCTCGAGGAAATCGGAGGGGACCGTCGGCCGGTCCGCGGGCCACTCGCCGGCCAGTTGATCGGCCCGCAGATCCGCGACCAGGGCGACGACGAGCGGCCCGCCGTCGGGAAGTATCCGGTGAAGTCCGCGCGCCGCGCAGATCGAGGCGATGGACGCGAGTGCCTGCTTGGCCTCGTCTTCGCGGCCCGCCGCGGCGAGGCACGCCACCCGGAGGCGCTCGGCCAGCAGGTGGGCGCGGTTGCGGCCGGTGCCCGCCAGCCGGTCGGTCCACTCCTGCGCCCATGCGCACGCCGTCTCGATGTTCTCGCGGGCCCCGGTGGCGAGCAGCATCCGAACCGCGGTGGCCTCCTCGACCTGCGCGACGATCTCGTCGATGCCCGCGACCGGGCGGCGCCGGTTCTCGTAGCGGACCGGGTCCGGTGCTCCGAGGGTGGGATGCGCGGTGATGCCGAGTCGGCGGCGTTCGTTCTCGACGCGGGCCCGTAGTCGGGCGAGGGAGAACGTTCCGGCCACCTCGAGTCCGGCGTGGAGGCGTTTCGTCGCTTCCTCCCGGTCGCCGCGCAGCGCCTTGACGTGCGCTCCGGTGACGAAGCGGGCGACCTTGAAATCCACCCCGCCGGTCTCGATAGCCAGGGTGTATCCGTCGTCGAGGAGACGCTCGGCCTCCTCGACGTCCCCGCGTTCGTAGAGCACCTCACCGAGCAGCGACCCCGCGAGCCGGGCGGACGGTGCGCGCGGCCCGCCCAGTTTCCGGCCGGCGCGGCGTGCCCGCCGGAAACGGTCGACGGCGTCGTCGATGTCGAGTTGCTCGTACGATGCGACACCCAGATAGCTCTGGCCGTGAACGACGTTGTGCGGTCCCTTGTTCCGCTCGTAGAAGGGCCGCCCGACCTCCTGGATCCTGCGTACCTCCGCGAAGTCGAAGCGGTACACCGCGGCGAACGTGGTGACGTTGAACGCGGCGCACACCACCCACGGGTGCAGCGACTCCGGCCGGGAGAGGCAGTCGCCGACGAGTTCGTCGATCCGTTCGATGCGGTCGCTGCGCAGTTCGGCCACGGCACGCACCACGCCCGCCTCCGCCCGCAGATCCGCCGTGTCGGTCGCGCTCGCGTCGCCGTGGGCGAGTGCCCGTTCGGCTCGTTCGAGTGCCCGCTCGGCGACCGTGGTCCGGTTCGCCATCGCATTCGCCCACGCCGTCGTGACCTGCAGCCGGGCGCTCGCGGCGACGAGACCCGGCGGCAGCATGTCGACCACCGCGGACAACGTCGCCGACTGCGACTGCTCGAGCAGCAACAGCCCGTCGGCCTCGACGAGTTCCACTGCCCGTCGCTCTTCGCCGCCGGCGAGGGCGTGCTCGACGGCCTCGCGGAGCAGGCTGTGGTCGCAGAACCAACGGGACGCGGCGCGGTGCAGTTCCCGGACGCGGTCGGGCTGGTCGCGTTCGAGCCTGCGGCGCAGGAATTCGGCGAACAGGGTGTGGTAGCGGAACCACGTTCGCTCGTCGTCGATGTGGCGCAGGAACAGGTCCCGGTCCTCGGCCGCCTCGAGCATCGCCTGCCCGCGCGACGTGCCTGCGAGGGTATTGGCGAGACTGCCGCACGTGCGTTCGGTGATCGAGGTGGCCAGCAGGAAGTCGAGCATCTCGGGTTCGAGGGTGTCGAGGACGTTCTCGGCGAGGAATTCGCCGATCGCGTGGTGGCGCCCCGACAGTCCGGCGATCAGCTCCGACGGATCCGCACGCCCGCGCAGCGACAGCGACGCCAGTTGCAGCGCCGCCACCCAGCCGTCGGTGGAGTCGCGGAGTTCCGTGACGTCCTCGCTGTCGAGGGGCAGGCCGCCGAGGTCGACGAGGAACGACCGCGCCTCGGAATCGTCGAAACGCAGTTCCGAATAATCGATTTCGACGAGTTCGTCCTTGACCCGCATGCGGCTCATCGGCAACCCGGCCCGGGTCCGGCTCGTCACCACGACCTGCAGGTGGTGGCACCCGTTGTCGAGGAGGAACTCCAGCGCGGCGATCGTCGTGGGTTCCGACACGCGCTGCCAGTCGTCGATGATCAGGGCGATTCGTTCGCCACTCTCGTGGATCTGGTTGACGAGCGAGGTGAGCACGTACCGTTCGGCCTCGTCGTCGTGCTCCTCGAGGACCTGGCCGAGTTCCTTCGCCAGGTTGGGGCGCACGCGGCGGATCGCCTCGATGAGGTGCGCGACGAACCACACCACGTTGTCGTCGTCGCTGTCGACGGTCAGCCACGCGACCGCCACCCCCTCGTCGGCGAGGACGTTCCGCCATTGGGCGGCGAGGGTGCTCTTGCCGAATCCGGTGGGACCGTGGATCACGGTCAGCAGGCGACGGCGGCCGGCCCGCAGCAGGTCGATCAGCCGGTCGCGCTCGACGAGTTGCCGGGTCGCGGCGGGCGGCCGGAACCGGGTGGCAGGCGCGGGCGGCGGCGTCGACGTAAATTTCGCCCGTCCCGTCGTGGACGTCCGGAACGGACCGGAGACGGTCGAGATTGTGCCATGCGAGGAGTCCTCGGTGTGATGGACACCCGGGTCGACGGGCATCGCCATCTCGTCCACGGCCAGACCGTGGTGCCGTTCGACCTCGCGCAGTTCGTCCCCGAACGCGGCGGCGGACGCGGGGCGATCTTCGGGTTTTCCGGACATCGCCTGCTGGATCACGGCGCTGAGGTCCTCCGGGAATCCCTCGCTCCGCAGGTCCGGGACGGGCTGGGTGGTGATGCGCAGGAACTGCGCGATCACCTCCTCGCCGTTGTGTCGTTCGAACGCGGCGTGCCCGGTGATCGCGCTGAACAGGGTCGCGCCGAGGCTGTACACGTCGGACGCGGCGGTCGGGGTCCGCCCCGACAACACCTCCGGCGCGGTGAACGCGGGGGACCCGGTGACGGTGCCCGCCGTCGTCTCGAACGCCCCCGACATCCGGGCGATCCCGAAATCGGTGAGCTGTGGTTCGCCGTACTCCGTGAGCAGGATGTTTCCCGGTTTGACGTCCCGGTGGAGGATACCGACCCGGTGTGCTGTTTCGAGCGCACCCGCGAGTTTCACCCCGATCCGCAGGGCGTCGCTCCAGGGGATGGGCCCGCGCCGCCGGATCTGCACGTCCAGCGAATCGTGGGGGTGGTACTGCATCACGATGTACGGCCTGCCGGTGTCGGTGGTCCCGACCTGCATGATGTTGACGATGTGCGGGTGGCCACTCAGCCTGCCCATGGCGCGTTGCTCCCGCAGGAAGCGTTCGAGATTCTCGGCGTCGAGCGCCGCGGTGAGAACCTTGACCGCCACTGTCCGGTCGAGTTCCGGTTGCGCGCACCGATATACCACCCCGAACCCACCGTGCCCGATCTCCTTGGCGTCCTCCAGCCCGACCGCGGACAGCTCGGCCGTGAAGGTCGCAGTCACCGACTCACGCTGGGTGGCGAGCGGGTCGAAATCGGTCATGCCACCACCTCTTCGCTCGCCATCGAGCATATCGCGGCAGGGGTGACGCCGAGGCCGGACAATCGAGCGATGCCACACGTGCGGAAAGTCGTGGATCTGTCCCACACCATCGGGCCCGGGATGCAGGTGTATCCCGGCGACCCGGTGCCGACCCTGATCCGGCACTGCACCCTCGAACGCGACGGCTACAACGTGCTGGACGTCCGGATCGGTTCGCAGTCCGGGACGCACGTCGACGCCCCGGCGCACCTGACAGCGGGGGCGGCGACCATCGACCGGCTGGCACCGGAGCTGTTCGTCGGCCGCGGCATCGTGTTCGACGTGCGCGGGCTCGGTGCACGGCAGCGGATCACCCCGGACGTGATCGGGTCCCGCGCGGACGACGTCCGGCCCGGCGACATCGCCGTGTTCCATACCGGATGGTCTGGGTTCTACGGAACGGACGCCTATTACACGCATCCGTTCCTCGACCCCGCACTGTGCGCACTGCTGCTCGACCGGGGAGTGCGGACGTTCTGCCTCGACGCCCCGAGCGTCGACGAGACACCGGACGACGAGCACGCCGATGCCGGATATCCGGTTCACCACCTGATCGCCGACGCGGGCGGCGTGATCGGCGAGAACCTGTGCCGGCTCGACCGGATCGACTTCCCGGACCCGCTCGTCAGTCTCCTGCCGATCTCCCTCGAGGACGGCGACGGAGCCCCCACCCGCGCCGTGGCGATGCACCTGGAATAGCGCGCTCAACCACCGGCGACGGACTGCAGGATCTGCAGTTCCTGCCCCGGGGTCACCGCGGTGCCGACGCCGCCGAGGAGCCGGACGTCCTCGCCGTCCACATAGACGTTGACGTACCGCCGCAGCGCGCCGGTCTCGTCCCGGATCCGGCGGCCGAGGATCGGGAACTCGCCCGCGAGGACGTCGAGTACCCGGGCCACCGTCGACGCGGAGTCGAGGGGCACGTGCACGGAGCGCTCCCCGCCGACGATCGACGCCAGCGCCCGCGGAACCCGAACGGTGACGCCCTCGCTCATGACTCGATCACCGCGGCCCGCACACACAGCACGTCGGGCAGGTGCGCCGCCACCGTGCGGAATGTTGCGCCCTGGTCGGCGCTCCCGTAGACCTCGCCGCCGCGCGTGCCGAAATACACGCCGACCGGGTCGGCGGTGTCCACGGCGGCGGCGTCGCGGAGCACCACGTTGTAGTCGCGGTCCGGCAGCCCGCTGTCGAGGCGCGTCCAGCTGTTCCCGGCGTCGTCGCTCCGGTAGACGGCCGGCCGGCCGTCGGGCGGGATGCGTTCACCGTCCGCCTTGATCGGAACCACCCACACCGTTCCCTCGCGGCGGGGATGGGTGAGCATCACGAACCCGAAGTCCGTCGGCAGTCCGTCCGCGATCGACTTCCACGTGTCGCCGCTGTCGTCGGAGCGGTAGACCCCGTGATGGTTCTGGGCATACAACCGGTCGGGGACGACGCCGTCGCGGGCGAGCTTGTGGACGCACTGGCCGAACTCCGGGTTCGGATCCGGCAGGAAGTAGGCCGTGATCCCGGCGTTGCGCGGCTCCCAGGACGCACCCCCGTCCGTGGTGCGGTACACGCCGCCGGTGCTCATCGCGACGTGCACGGTGTTCTCGTCCTGCGGATGAGGTACGACGGAATGCGCTGCGGCGCCGCCGTATCCGGCACCCCACTCCGGCCGGTGCGGGTGATCCCACAGCCCGCGTTCGAGGTCGAAATGCTCCCCGCCGTCGACCGACCGCCACACCGAGATGGGCTCGCACCCCGCCCACACGACACCGGGACGGTCTTCCGCGTCGGGCCGGATCTGCCACACCCGCTCGAGTGCGGCGCCGTCGCCGTCGCCGAAACGGATGGCGCCGTGGTCCGGTTCGGTCCAGGTGGCACCCAGATCGTCGGAATGCGCGACGGTCGGACCCCAGTGTTCGGACCGGACCCCGACCAGGATGCGGGTGCGCCCACTGCGCGTGTCGATCCCGATGCTCGGAATCTCGTTCATCAGGAAATGCGGGCCCGACAACGACCACGTGGCGCGGTCGCTGCTGGTGGCGAGCCAGAGGCCCTTCTTCGTTCCGATCGCGAGCAGGACGGTGTCGGCTGCGCTCATGAATCCATCGGACCACTCGGCCCGCCGGATGGCAACGACCGGGCGGGAACTCTCAGCGGGCGGGTCCGTGCCCGATCCGCGCCCGCAGGTGGCTCAGCGCGCGGTGCTGCGCGACGCGGACGGCCCCCGGGGTGGTGTCCAGGACCCGTGCGGTCTGTTCTGCCGACATTCCCACGATGACGCGCATGAAGAGGATCTGCTGGTGCCGGACCGGGAGGGTCTCGACGAGCAGTCCCATTTCGCCGCGCAGTTCGTCGCGCAGGACGTGGTGTTCGGGGCCGTCCTCGACGTCCACGACGTGATGTGCCGCGGCAGCGCGCGCGGTCGGCGGGACCGACATCCGGGTGGCGCGTCGCCGCGCGTCGGACACCTTGTGTGCGGCGATGCCGAAGATGAACGACAGCAACGACTTTCCCTGGTTCCGGTACGTCCGCAGCGCGCTCATCAACGCGAGGCACACGTCCTGGGTGACGTCGTCGGCGGTCGTGTGCGGGTGATCCACCGATTCGAGGCGGGTCGTGCAGTAGCGGTGCACGAGCGGGTGCGCAATGCGGAGAACCTCTTCGACGGCGTCTTCGTCGCCCGCCGCCGCGTACGGCGCGAGTCGTTCCAACTCGGCTCTGGCGTCCAATTCGATCATGGTGTTCTCCCTGTTCCTGCGGCTGCATCCAGCCTCGGGGGAACGCTCGATCGTCGATAGGCACCGCAGGGTGCGGAAGTACCCACCCAGGGCTTCCCTCGGGACTTCATAGCGGGATCTAGGACACGCGCTAGATGAGCGCAGATTCGGCAACAGAGGTTGTTACCTTCGTGGCCATGGACCCTGTCCGTAACCCCTACGCACCCGGCGCGGGGCAACGCCCGCCGGAGCTGGCGGGACGTACCAGGCAGCTCGACGCGTTCGACGTGGTGCTCGAGCGGATCGCGCGCGGTCGCCCGGAGCGCAGTGTGATGCTGACGGGTCTGCGCGGGGTCGGGAAGACGGTCCTGCTGAATCATCTGCGGTCGGCGGCCATCTCGCGGCGGTGGGGAACCGGGAAGATCGAGGCCCGCCCGGATCAGGATCTGCGGCGGCCGCTGTCCTCGGCGTTGCACATGGCGATTCGGGAGATCGCGGGCGCGCACCGCGACCCCGACCGGGTCGAGGAGTTCCTCGGAATCCTGAAGTCGTTCGCCCTGCGTGCGACGGCCGACAAGGGCATGCGCGAGCGGTGGCAGCCGGGGATCGACGCGCCGGCGGTGAAGGGTCGCGCCGATTCCGGGGACATCGAGATCGATCTGGTGGAACTGCTGCTCGACGCGTCGTCCCTGGCCCGTGACGTCGGCGTCGGGATCGCGCTGTTCATCGACGAGATGCAGGACCTCGGCGGCGCGGACGTCTCCGCGGTGTGCGGGGCCTGCCACGAACTCAGCCAGGACGCGGCCCCGCTGATCGTGGTCGGTGCCGGACTGCCGCACCTGCCCGCGGTGCTGTCGGCGTCCAAGAGCTACTCGGAGCGGTTGTTCAGCTACCACCGCATCGACCGGCTGGACCGGGTGTCCGCGGACCGGGCGCTGATCGCGCCCGCCGAGCGCGAGGACGTGAAGTTCACCGACGAGGCGCTCGACGCGTTGTACGCCGCGGCCGACGGCTACCCCTATTTCGTCCAGGCGTACGGCAAGGCGACGTGGGACGTGGCCGCGGCGACGCCGATCACGGAGGAGGACGTGCGGGTGGCGGAGCCGACCGCGGAGGAAGAACTGGCGGTCGGGTTCTTCGGTTCGCGGTACGAGCGCGCGACGCCGGCGGAGCGGGAGTACATGCGCGCGATGGCGGACCTCTCGGGGGACGACGGCCCGGTCGCGACGGCGGCGATCGCGTCCGAACTGGGCCGCAAACCCGCGTCGCTGTCACCGGCGCGGGACGGGCTGATCAAGAAGGGCCTGATCTATTCGGCAGAGCGCGGGTCGATCGGATTCACCGTGCCGCACTTCGGGAAGTACCTGCGCGCGCAGCACGACTAGCGCAATCTAGCGAATTCTACGGTTTTGCGTAGAAAGCCGAAGATTGTCCTGTCGAGTGCCGGACGGTTCCGGCCGCTGGCCCTCGCCGCCGCTCCGGCGCATCCTGGAAGGACGACGAAGGGATCAGCGATGTCGGACACTGTCGCCCGCAAGGTCATCGGTGCACACCTCCTCGACGGCCGGATGGAACCGGGCGAGGAGATCTCGATCCGGATCGATCAGACCCTCACCCAGGACGCCACCGGAACCCTGGTGATGCAGGAACTCGAGGCGCTCCACCTCGACCGCATCAAGACCGAGTTGAGCGTGCAGTACGTCGATCACAATCTGCTGCAGGCCGACGAGAAGAACGCCGAGGACCACGAGTTCCTCCGCACCGCCGCCCTGCGGTACGGGCTGTGGTTCTCGAAGCCGGGCAACGGCGTCTCTCATCCCACGCACATGCAGCGCTTCGGCGTTCCCGGCAAGACCATGGTCGGTTCCGACTCGCACACACCGGCGGCGGGATCGCTGGGCATGCTCGCGATCGGCGTCGGGGGGCTCGAGGTCGCCATGGCGATCGCGGGTCAACCTCTCCACCTCCGGATGCCTCAGGTCTGGGGTGTCGAGTTGACCGGCAGGCTCCCCGAGTGGAGTTCGGCGAAAGACGTCATCCTCGAGATGCTCCGCCGCCACGGCGTCAAGGGTGGGCTCAACAGGATCATCGAATACCACGGTGAGGGACTTGCGACGCTGACGGCGATGGATCGTCACGTCATCGCGAACATGGGCGCCGAATTGGGCGCCACGACGTCCATCTTTCCCTCGGACGACGCCGTCCGCGCGTTCCTGCGCTCCGAGGGCCGGGAGGACAACTTCGTGGAACTGCGCGCCGATGCAGGCGCGGAGTACGACGTGCACGAACAGCTCGACCTGTCGACGATCGTGCCGCTGATCGCGAAACCGTCGTCACCGGGAAACGTGGTGCCCGTCCGGGAGGTCGCCGGTGAGGACGTCAGCCAGGTGGTGATCGGGTCGTCCGCCAACCCCGGACTGCGCGACTTCGCGATCGTTGCGGCCATGGTGTCGGGGCGGCAGACCGACCCGAGCGTGAGCTTCGACGTCAATCCGAGTTCGCGGGAGATCCTCTCCGACCTCACCAAGATGGGCGCCACGCTCGAACTGGTCGTGGCAGGCGCGCGGATACATCAATCCGGATGCATGGGTTGTATCGGCATGGGACAGGCGCCGGCGACCGGCCGGAATTCTCTCCGGACGATGCCCCGCAATTTCCCCGGGCGTTCGGGCACCCACGATGATTCCGTGTGGCTGTGTTCACCGGAGACGGCGGCCGCGTCGGCTCTCACCGGGGTGATCACCGACCCGCGGGACTGGGCAGAGGATGCCGGGATGCAGTACCCGGAGATCACGCTTCCGGATGAGGCCACAGTGAACACGGCCATGCTGGTGGCGCCGTTGCCGGAGGAGCAGGCTCGGCACGTCGAACTGGTGAAGGGCCCCAACATCTCGTCCCTGCCCGAGTTTCCGCCCCTGCCCGACCGCATCGAGGCTCCGGTGCTTCTGAAGGTCGGTGACAACATCTCCACCGACGAGATCTCTCCGGCGGGGGCCCGGGCCCTGCCGTTCCGCTCCAACATTCCCAAGCTGTCCCGGTTCACGTTCACCCAGGTCGACGAGACCTACCCGGCGCGCGCGGAGGAGACGGCGAAGACCACCGGGCATTTCATCGTCGGCGGCGACAACTACGGGCAGGGTTCCTCCCGTGAGCATGCCGCGATCACCCCGCGGTACCTCGGTCTGCATGCGGTGATCGCCACCTCGTTTGCCCGTATCCACTGGCAGAACCTCGCCAACTTCGGTGTGCTTGCGCTCGAATTCGAGAACCCGGACGACTACGACACGATCCGGCAGGACGACGTGCTGGTCCTCGACGGAGTGCGGGAGGCCATTCGTTCCGGCCCCCATCTGACCCTGTTCGACTCGACCCGTGACGTGGAGATCCCGGTGCGTCATCGGCTGTCCCCACGTCAGGTCGACGACGTGCTCGCGGGCGGATTGATCCCCCAACTGGCACGCAGGGAGTGATCAGCCGGTCGCCGTACACTCGGCGCCGATGAATGGAATGCACTCGTTGTGGGAGCGCGTGAGCGCCGTCAGCCCCGCGCCGGCTCCCTGGATCGTTCAGGTCACGGCGGTGGTGGCCGTCATACTCGTCCTCGAACCACACGCTTGGCGAATCACCCGCAATGTGGTGACCATCGTGCACGAGGGTGCGCACCTGGTGGTCGCCCTGCTGTTCGGTCGCACGTTGAAGGGGGTGCGGCTGCACTCGGACACGTCGGGTGTGGCCATCTCGTCCGGTAAACCGACCGGGCTCGGCGTGGTCCTCATGACGTTCGCCGGCTACGTGGGTCCCGCCGTTCTCGGGCTCGGTGCGGCCTGGGTGCTGGGCACCCAGCATGCGATCGCGGTGCTGTGGATCGGTGTCGTGGCTCTTGCGGCCATGCTGATCCTCGTCCGGAACCTGTACGGACTGTTCTCCCTCACGGTGGTCGGGGCACTGCTGTTCGGGCTCGTGTGGTTCGGCACGCAGGACCAGCAGGTGGCGGCGGCCTATCTGATCACGCTGTTCATGCTCGTCGCCGCCCCGAGGCCGGTCCTGGAACTGCAGCGTCAACGCGCCCGCGGCGCGGCCCCGGAGTCGGACGCCGATCAACTGGCGCGGCTCACCCACGTTCCCGGCATCGTGTGGGTGGGGTTGTCCCTACTCGTCACGCTGGGCTGTCTCGCGCTGGGCGGCTGGTGGATTCTCCGTCCCGTCGGGGGCTGAATTCTCCGTCCCGTCGGCGGCTGAGACGCCGTCGAGATAGCCGGCCAGGATCGGTCCGATGACGGCCAGCGCCTCCGGGCCGGTCATCTGCGCGTGCGGGCGGTCGACGGTGTGGGCGATCACGTCCCCGTCGATCCACGGCCGCCACGTCGCGCACGCGGCCGTGGGCTGAGAGCCGTCCCCGGCCGCGCCGAAGAACAGCAGGCTGCCGTCGAAGTGTCCGGGCACGAAGTCGGCGGCGGCATCGATGACGTCGACGTAGTCCTCGTATAACCGGGCCAGCTGCTCCGGGCCCAGCTGTTCCGATGCGCCGTCCCCGAATTCCGCGAGCAGTTCCGGCAGCGTCGGTACCGGGGTGCCGCGTTCCGCCGACGCGTAGCTGTCGATCATCGCGAGCACACCGACGTCCTCGCCGTGCGAGCGCAACTCGACCGCCATCGCGTGCGCGATCACGCCGCCCACGGAGTACCCGAGGAGGTGGTACGGGCCCCGCGGTTGCACGCGGCGGATCTCCTGCACGTAGCGAGCGGCGCGCTCCGTGATCGACGTGAACCGGTCGCCGGCCGCCGTCATGGCGGGGGATTGCACACCCCAGACCGGACGGTCGGGGCGGAGATGCGCACTCAATCCCGAATAGCACCAGGCCAACCCGACGGCCGGGTGGATGCAGAACAGCGGCGCCCGTTCGCCGTCCGCCCGCAGCGGCAGCAGCACCTCGAGCGCCGCGGAGGCGTCGGAGGCGGCGGCGAAACTCGACGAGATCCGCGCGGCGATGCTCTCCGCGGTCGCGTCGGTGAAGAACCAGTCGAGGCGGACCTCGACGTGCGTCGTGGTGTGCAGCCGGGACGCCGCCCTGGTCGCGGACAACGAGTTGCCGCCCAGCTCGAAGAAGTTGTCGTCCAGCCCCACCAGACCGGTGCCCAGCACGTCCGCGAACACTGCGGTGACCAGTTTCTCGGTGCGGGTCGTCGGGGGACGGAACCGCTGCGCCCGCGGCACACCCGGATCGGGGAGCGCGCGCCGATCCAGCTTGCCGTGGGGTGTCGACGGCAGTGCCTCCAGCACCACGATCTGGTTGGGCACCATGTACCGGGGCAGCCGCTGTGCCAGTTCCGCCGACACGGCACGGGTGTCCACGTCCGCACCCGGACGCGGCACGACGTAGCCGACCAGCCGGGAACCCGTGGCAGGGGCTTCGTAGACGGCCGCCGCGGACTGCGCGACGGCGGTGTTGCGGCGCAGCGCCGTCTCGATCTCCTCGAGTTCGACACGCTGACCGCGGATCTTCACCTGGAGGTCCCGCCGGCCGAGGTAGCGGATCGTGCCGTCGTGCCGGCGACTGACCACGTCGCCGGTCCGGTACATGCGCTGACCGGGCGGTCCCCACGGATTGGCCGGGAATCGGGAGGCCGTCGTCCCCGGCTGCCCGAGATACCCGCGGGCCAACTGGGCGCCCGAGAGGTAGAGCTCACCGGGAACGCCGGCAGGCACCGGGTGCAGCCGCGAATCCAGCACGAGCGCAACGATACCCTTCTGCGGCACACCGATCGGGACGGTCGTATCGACACGACCGACGACCGTGCGGGTCACGGCGACGGCCGTCTCGGTCGGGCCGTACTCGTTGTAGAGCACCGTGTCCGGACACCGGGCGTGGAAACTGTGCGCGGTGCCCGGCGGCAGAACCTCGCCGCCGCAGGACACCTGCCGGAGTGACGTGAGATCCGCGTCGGGGATCGCGAGGATCTCGGCCAGCATCAGCGGAAGGAAGTATCCGGCGGTCACCCGGTGCCGCCCGATCAGCTCGGCGAGATGCCGGGGGTCGCGGTGGCCGTCCGGGCGGGCGATCACCAGTCGCGCACCGGCGATCAGCGGCCACCAGAATTCGCGGACCGAGGCATCGAACGTGTACTGCAACTTGAGCATCACCGTGTCGCCCGCGCCGAGCGGGTCGGTGTCCTGCCGCCAGTGCAGGAAGCTCACGACGGCCGCATGGGTCACGACGACCCCCTTGGGGGTGCCCGTCGATCCCGACGTGTGGATCACGTACGCGGGGTTCTGCGCCCTCAGCGGCGCAGTCCGGTCGAGATCGGAGACCGGTGACGGGTCGATCCCGGACAGGTCCACCCGGTCGACCACGACGAGCCGTGTCTCCGCGGGCAGGACGTCGGCGAGGTCGAACCGATCGCGTTCGGTGGTGAGGACGACCCGCGCGTCCGAGGCCCGGATGATCTGGGCGTTGCGCTGCGCGGGCTGGTCGGGATCGATCGGCACGTACGCCGCGCCCGCCTTCGCGACGGCATACATTCCGACGAGCAGGTCGACGGAGCGGCGAATCGCCAAACCCACCAGAGACTCCGGGCCGACACGAGCGTCGATCAGGTGGTGGGCGAGCCGATTGATCTGACGGTCGAGTTCACCGTAGGTGAGCACGCGGTCGCCGGCGACGACCGCATCGGCGTCCGGCGACGTGGCGACGTGCCGCTCGAACAGATCGACGAGGGTCTCACCGGAGGACGGCCCTGCGGCCGGGACATCCGGGTCCGGATCGACGAGGGCGAGGTCGCCGACCGCCCGATGCGGATGCGCGACGGCCTCGCTCAACGTCCGGAGGAATCGTTCCCCCAGATTTACGACCGTGTGATGGTCGAACAGGTCGGTGGCGTAGGTGAACACGGCCGTGCGCCGGGTGCGTTCCGTCGACGGGCCGGGATCCGCGGTCACGGTGAGGTGCAGGTCGAATCGGGCCGCCCGGGTGGGCGGAGTCGTCGCCGACACCCGGAGTCCGGGCAGGGTGAGCGGCGTGTGGTCGAGGTTCTGGAACGCCAGGGCCACCTGGAACAGGGGATTGCGGGCGCGGGACCGGGTGGGATCGAGCGCCTCGACCACGGTCTCGAACGGGACGGTCGAGTGCGCGAACGCGTCGAGGTCGTCCTCCCGTACCCGGGCGAGCAGGTCCGCGAAGCTTTCCGCTGGACTCACCTCGGTGCGCAGAACCAGGTTGTTGACGAACATGCCCACCAGTTCGTCGAGCGCCTGATCCCCGCGTCCCGCGACGGGGGTACCGATCACGATGTCCGTGGACCCGCTCAACTTCGCGAGCAGAACCGCGAACACGGCGTGCACCACCATGAACGGGGTGACGGCACACGTCGACGCGGTGTGTTCGACCGCGCGGTACAGCGCGTCGTCGAGCGCGAATTCGACGGTGCCGCCGCGGTGCGACGCGATGGCCGGATGCGGCCGGTCGGTGGGCAGCGACAACTGCTCCGGCGCACCGGACAACGTGTCCTTCCAGTACGACAGTTCCCGTGCCGCGACGGACTGCGGATCGTCGCGGTCGCCCAGCACTTCGTGCTGCCACAGGGTGTAGTCCGTGTACTGGACGGGCAGTGGGGCCCACCGCGGCGCCTCGCCCGCGACCCGCGCCTCGTAGGCGGTCATCAGATCGCGGACGAGCAGCGGCACCGAGAATCCGTCCGCGCTGATGTGATGGACCATGACGGCGAGCACCCACTCGTCGGCGGCGAGGGCGAACAGCCGGGCGCGGATCGGCGGTTCGGCGCCCAGGGTGAAACCCTGCGACGCGAACGTCGCGACCCGTGCGGCGACGTCACCCCGGGCCACGGGTATCGGCCGGAGGGACGGCGTGGCCCGCATCACCGGGATCACCCGCTGGTACGCGACGCCGTCACTGTCGGGGTACAGGGTGCGCAGCGGTTCGTGCCTGCCGACCACATCGGCCACGGCCGCGGTGAGGGCGGCGACGTCGAGTGTTCCGTCGAGTCGCAGCGCCATCGGAATGTTGTATTCGGGCGAGCCGGGTGCGAGGCGGGCGAGGAACCACAGTCGTTGCTGCGCAGGCGACAGCGGCACGCGGGGCGGGCGCGGGCGCACGGTCAGGGCGACGTGCGCCGCGCCGTCGGTCTGCTCGGTGACGGCGGCCGCGAGTGCGGAGACGGTCGGGGTGTCGAACACCGCACGCACCGGCACCGACGTCTCCATCGCGGCACCGATCCGGGACACCGCGCGCGTCGCGGACAGCGACGTGCCACCGAGGGCGAAGAAGTTCTCGTCGCGTCCCACCAGGTCGAGTCCGAGCACCTCGGCGAACACTGTCGCCACCACCCGCTCGGCTTGTGTGTGCGGGGCCTCGAAATCGGTTGCCGCCGGAACGGGGTCGGGCAGCGCCGAGCGGTCCAGTTTCCCGTTGACGGTGAGCGGCACGGCGTCCAGAACGACCACGATCGCGGGTACCAGCGGTGCCGGCAGTCGGGTCGACGCGTAGCGGATCAGCTGATCCGGATCGACTGTCTCGCCCCGTTCCGGGAGTACGTACGAGACGAGTGCGTCGACACCGTCACGCAGTTCACGCACATCCGTCGCCGCGAACCGCACGCCCGGATGGGTGAGGAGGGTCGCGTCGATCTCGCCGAGTTCGATTCGTACACCGCGCAGTTCGATCTGCGCGTCGTTGCGGTAGAGATACTCGATCGACCCGTCGCTGCGCCATCGGCCCACGTCGCCCGTCCGGTACATCCGCTTCCCGGCGCCGCCGAACGGGCAGGGGACGAACCGTGCGGCGGTGAGCGCGGGCCTGCGATGGTAGCCGCGCGCGACACCCGGACCGCGGATGTAGAGTTCGCCGGCCACCCCCGTCGGAACCGGATGCAAACGGGCATCCAGCAGGAATACCGCGGCGCCGCGGACCGGGCGGCCGATGGTGACCGGCCGATCGGCCACCATGGGGTCGCTGATCGTCGTCATCACCGTCGTCTCGGTCGGACCGTAGCCGTTGAACAGCGACACGTGCCGGTGCGGCGACCAGACTTTCACGAGTTCCGGCGGACACGGTTCGCCGCCCACCACGACCACCCGCAGGTCGCGCAGGCCGCGGGGGTCGACCGTCGCCAGAACCGTCGGTGTGGTGAACACGTGGCTGACCCGCTCCCCGGCCAGCACGTCCGTGAGCGGATCATCGCCCTGCACCGTCGGTGGTGTGAGCACCATGCACGCGCCCGCACCGAGTGCGAGCAGAATCTCCAGCACCGCGCCGTCGAAGCCGGGGGACGACGCGTGCAACGTGCGCGAGGACGCCGTCACCGCGTAGCGCTCCCGCTGTTCCGCCGTGAAATCGGCGAGACCGGTGTGAGTTACCGTCACACCCTTGGGTTTTCCCGTCGAACCGGACGTGTAGATCACGTACGCCGGGTGGCGCACCTCCAGCGGCCGCGTGCGTTCCGCATCGGTGATCGGGGCCGAAGAATAACCGCGACATTCGGTTCGGAAGTCGGGGGCGTCGAGCAGCAGCCAGTCCGTCCCGTCCGGCAGCGCCTCGTGGTCCGCGACGGTGGTCAGCCCGAGCGCGGCGCCGGAGTCGCCAAGCAGGTACTCGATCCGTGCGGCGGGATAGTTCGGGTCCACGGGCACGAACGCGGCACCGGTCTTCGCGACGGCCCACACCGAGACGACGGACAGCGCCGAGCGCGGCAGAGCGAGAGCGACGATCGTCTCGGGTCCCGCTCCGCGCCGCATCAGTGCGCGGGCGAGGCGATTCGACTCCGTGTCGAGTTCGCGGTACGTCAGGGTCCGGCCGTCCGCCGTCAGCGCCGGACCGTCCGGATTCCGTTCGGCGGCCGCCGACATCAGGTCGGGCAGCGTCCGCTGCGGCAACGACGGCGCACCGGCGTGCCGGGCCGCCCTCTCCGCACCGCCCCGGAGGTCGATGTCGCCGATTACCCCGCGCGGATGGGCGAGCGCAGTGTGGAGCACCCGCCGGAACCGGTCCGCCAACCCGGAAACCGTGGCCTCGTCGAACAGGTCGGTGGCGTAGGTGAAGACGCACGAGAGGGGCCCGGGGCCACCCTGATCGTCAAGCGATTCGGAGACGGTGAGCTGAAGATCGAATTTCGCGGTGTGCGTGTCGATCTCGACGACAGACGCGGACACCTCCGGCAGGTCGACCACGACGGGTGCCGTGTTGTGATAGGCGAGCGCCAACTGGAACAGCGGATTCCGGCCACGCGACCGCTCCGGCGCGATCGCCTCCACGATCTCCTCGAACGAGATGTCCGAGTGGGAGTACGCGGCGAGGTCGACGTCCCGCACGCAGGCGAGGGTGCCGGCGAACGTGCTATGCAGGGGGAGGTTCGTCCGCAATACCAGCGTGTTGACGAACATCCCGACGAGGTCGTCGAGCGCGCGCGGCCCGCGCCCGGCAATCGGAGTGCCGATCACGATGTCCGCGGTGCCGCCGAGTCTGGCCGCGAGGACGGCCAGCACCGTGTGCACCACCATGAACGGAGTGGCGTCGTGGGTGCGCGCGAGCGCGCGAATCCGCCGGTGCGTCTGCGCGTCGAGGGTGAACGCGACGTCGGCGCCGCGGTGCGTCGCGACCGGCGGTCGGGGACGGTCGCACGGCAGGGTCAGCAGTTCGGGCATCCCGGACAGGGTCTGCCTCCAGTACGCCAGACCCGGCTGCCGGTCCCGCAGTTCACGCTGCCAGAGGGCGTAGTCGGCGTAACGGACCGGCAGTGGCGTCCACACCGCTGAGCCGCCCTGCACCCGAGCGCGGTACGCCGCCATCACATCCCGGGCGAGCGGTCCCAGCGAGAACCCGTCGGCACTGATGTGATGGACGACCAGGGCGAGCACCCACTCGCCGGTGCCGGCCGCGAGAAGTTCGGCGCGTACCGGGGGTTCGGCGGTGAGGTCGAATCCCGCCGACAGCAGTTCCCGCACCCGGCCGGCGGGGTTCGTCGTCTTCCGCACCGTGCACGGCGGCACGGCGCTCGCGGGGAGAACGTGCTGGCACGGGATCCCATCGTGCTCGGGATACATGGTGCGCAGCGGTTCGTGGCGTTCGATCACGTCACGCACCGCCGCACACAGTGCCGCTTCGTCGAGCGTGCCGGTGAGGTGGAGCACGACGGGAATGCTGTCGGTGGCCGAGCGTCCGTCGAGCCGGTTCAGGAACCACAGGCGTTGCTGGGCGAGGGACAGCGGCACGTGGGCGGCCGGGGCACGGGCGATCAGGGGCGACTGCGCGGTCTCGAGGGTGCGGTCCGCGAGATACGCCGACAGTTCCGCGACCGTGGGGTGGTCGAACAGTGCGCGGAGTTCGACGGTGGTTCGCAGCGCCGCTCCGACGCGGGCGGCGGCCTGCGCGGCGGTCAGCGAGTTTCCTCCGGCGGCGAAGAAATTGTCGTACCGTCCCACGGACGCGGTGCCGGTCACCTCCGCGAACACGAACGCGATCACGTCCTCGGTGGGTGTTGCGGGCGGATCGGACGCAGGCCTCGCGGGCGCCGGTTCCGGCAGGGCGGCGCGATCCAGCTTTCCGCTGGACGTGACGGGCAGTTCGGGAAGCGGGACGAAGGCGGACGGAATCATGTAGGCCGGGAGCAGTCCGGCGAGATGGCCGGCGATCCGCTGCTCGTCCGGCGCATCGTCTGCGGTCACGATGTACGCGATCAGCCGGTCTCCGGCATCCCGGTCGCGGTGCACGGTGACCGCCGCGTAGGTCACCGCCGGGTCGGACGTCAACGCGGTTTCGATCTCGCCGGGTTCGATGCGCTGGCCGCGGAGTTTGATCTGGAAGTCGCTGCGCCCCAGATATTCGAGCTTGCCCGCCTCGTTCCAACGAACCACGTCGCCGGTGCGATACATCCGTCCGCCCGTGCCGCCGAACGGATCGGCGACGAAGCGTTCGGCGGTCAGGTCGGGACGTCCGGCGTATCCGCGCGCCAGGTAGGCGCTGGCGACGTACAACTCGCCCCGCGTCCCGACGGGCACCGCTCGCAGCCGGCGGTCGAGCACATACGTACGTATGTTGTGGACGGGGCCGCCGAGGGAGACCGTCGCGCCGATCTCGTTGCCGTCGACCGACTCCGACGTGGCGGCCGCCGCCTCGCACGGGCCGTACCAGTTGTACAGCGCAGCGGCACTGCGTTCCACGAACCGTGTGGCCGTGGCCGCGGGCAGCGACTCGCCCGCCGAATACACGCGACGCACAGTCTGGGGCACCTGCGGCCCGCACTGCTCCAGGAAGGCGTCGAGCATCGACGGAACGACGTGGAGCGTCGTGATCGACTGCTGCGCTACGGTCCGCGCGAGATAGCCGGGGTCCTGGTGTCCGCCGGGCTCGGCGATCACCACCCGTGCGCCGGTGTGTAAGGGCCAGAACAGTTCCCATGCGGAGATGTCGAACGTGAGCGGCGTCTTGTGCAGCACCGCATCGGTACCGTCGAGCGGCGTCAGCGTCTGCGCCCACCGGAACTGGTTGACCATCATCGCGTGGGTCACCGTCACGCCCTTGGGTCGTCCCGTGGAACCGGACGTGTAGATCACGTACGCCGCGTTCGCCGGGCGCAGCGGTGCGCGTCTCTCGGCATCCTCGACCGGGCGGGGATCGTATCCCGCGACGTCCAGCCGGTCGAGATCCACGACAGCGACTCCGTCCGGCACCGTGCCGTTCCCGGTACCGGACGTGAGAACCAGTGCTGCCGAGTCGAGTACGAGGGCGGTGCGTCCGAGCGGGTGCGCCGGATCCACGGGCAGGTAGGCGCCGCCGGCCTTCAGCACCGCGTGCAACGCGACGAGAAGCTGCATCGAACGGGGAACCGCCACCCCGACGACGCTTTCCGGTCCGACGCCCCTCGCCACGAGATACCGCGCCAGCCGGTTCACCCGCGCATCGAACTCCGCGTACGTCACCCGATCCGCGCCGAACACCACCGCCACGGCACCGGGCGAGCGCCCGACCTGCGCGTCGAACAGGTCCACCAGGGTTGCCGGGGGCACCGGTGCGTCCGTCGCGTTCCACGTGCGCAGCACCCGCTCCCGCTCCGCCGCACCGAGGAGGTCGAGGCCGCCGACCCTGACGTGCGGATCCCTGCCGATGCAGTCGAGCACGCGGCCGACTCGTGCGAGCAGGGCCGCGCCGTCGTACCGGTGTGACCGGCACTTCGCCGTCAGCCGCAGGGCCGTGGCCGCCGTAACCGCGAGTGTCACGGCGTAGTGCGAGGCGTCGTGTGCGCGAACGCCGTCCAGGGTCAGACCGTCCGTGGGCTCCGGCAGCGCGGTGCGGTCCACGGGGTACGACTCGAACGCGACCAGCGTGTCGAACAGCGGCGCCACCCCGACCGCCCGCTGGATGTCTGCGAGACCCAGCCAGTGGTGTTCGAGGAGGTGAACGTGCTCGGCCTGCAGGCGGGCGAGCAGCGCGGCGACGTCGATGCCGAGATCCAGTCGGATCCGCACGGGGACGGTGTTGACGAACAAACCCACCGCGCTCTCGACGCCGGCGAGTTCCGGCGGCCTGCCCGAGACGGCCTCCCCGATCACGACGTCGTCGCGGTCGGTCGCCTGCCCGAGGACGATTCCCCAGGCCGCCTGGACGATGGTGCTCAGCGTGACTCCGAGTTCGCTCGCGCGGGCCGTCAGCGTCCGGGTGTCCTCCTCGCTCAGTTCCAGCACCGACTCGGACGGGGTGGGGGTGTCCTCCGCCGGGGCGGCGGGCTCGGTGATGCCGTCGAGTGCGGCGGCCCACGCCCGCGCCGAGGCGTCGGTGTCCCTCGCCGCCAGCCACTCCAGGAAGCTGCGATAGGGGTTCGAATCCGGTGATTCGGTGCGTGAGTCACCGCGTCGGTAGGTGGTGAACAGTTCGCGCACCAACAGCGGCATGGACCAGCCGTCCAGGACGATGTGGTGGGCGGTGATTGCGAGTTCGGCACGGTCCGGTCCTCGCGACAGCAGGGTGAACCGAATCAGCGGTGGGGCCGACAGGTCGAAGCGGGTGGTGCGGTCGTCGAGCAGGATCTGCTCGGCGCCGGTACCCGTGACGTCGACGTGCCGCCACCGCAGTGGCACGTCGCGGAGTACGAGTTGCACCGGGACGCCGCGACCGTCGCGCACGAACGCGGTGCGCAGGTTCGCGTGCCCCGCGAGGACGGCGCCGCACGCGCGTCGGAGTCGGTCCCGATCGAGGTGCCCGGACAGGGTCAGGATCACCTGCATCGCATACGGATCGCCCTCCGCGCCTGCGAACGCCGCGTGGAACAGCAACCCCGACTGCAAGGGCGTCAGCGGCCACACGTCGAGCAGGCCCGGACGGGCGCGTTCCCACTCCTCGATGTCTTCGCGGTCCACGGCGACCAGCGGCAGATCGGACGGAGTGAGCCCACTCGTGTGCGGAGAACGCGCCACCGCGGCGAGGGCTGTCAGCGCCTGCTCCCACAGATCGGCCAGAGCCTGCACGTCCTCGGCCGCAATCGCACCCGTCGGGAACGCGAACGTGGCGTCGAGGACGCCGTGACTGGTGAACGCGGTGATGTCGATCAGGGCGGTGACCGGCATCGACGGTTCGGCGGAGGCGAACACGGCGGTGCCGTCCCGCACCGGCCGCCACTCACGCTCGGAATCAGCGTTGTCGAGCCGCCCGAGGTAATTGAACGCGATCTGGCCGGTCTCGTCCCCTGGACGCCGCAGCAGGCCGTAGCCGACGCCCTTGTCGGGCACCGCACGCAACTGTTCCTTGACCACCGTGATGGCGGTGCCGGGATCGTCGAGGTCGAGGTCCTGCAGATCGAGACGGATCGGAAAAATACTGGTGAACCATCCGACGGTGCGCGAGAGATCGGCACCGGGCAGCACCGCCTCCTCGCGGCCGTGACCCTCGAGCCGGATCAGCGGCACCGTGGCCGGTCGTCCGCGGCGACGTTGCCACTGCGCGAGAGCGAGGGCGAGGGCGGTGAGCAGTACGTCGTTGACCTCGCAGCGGAACGCGGCCGGAACGTCGGTGAGCAGCGAGTGCGTTGCCGATGTTCTCGTGTGAATTCGGCCCACCGTCGAATTCACGTCACGTCGCGGGTCGAGTTGTCGGGTGCCGAGCGGCGGATCCACGACCGACGTCACGGCGCGCCAGAACGACAGTTCGGACCTGCGGCCCGGGCGCTGCGATTCCTCGGCCAGTCCGTGCGACCACCGGCGCAGCGACGTGCCGACCGGCGGAAGGCTGGGCGACGCTCCCGCCTCGAGTTGCGCCCACACGTCGGCGAGGTCGCCGATCAGGATCCGCAACGACACCCCGTCGACCACCAGGTGATGCGCGACGACGAGCAGCCGCGCACGCCGCGCGGTCGCCTCCGCTCCGGGATCGAGCCATACGCACTGCATCATCACGCCCGCAACCGGATTCAACCTCCGGACTGCGCTCTCGTGCTCGTCCCGCGTGCGTTGCGCTGGGTCGTCGTCGGCAGGCAGCGCGACCCGTGTGATCGCGCCGTCCGGCAGCGGTGCGCCGGCCGGACTCACCGTGAGGAATGCCGTCCCGTCGGAGCGGCGTCCGAGGCGCGCCCGCAGCGCGTCGTGCCGATCGACGACGGCCCCGATCACCGTCTGCAGTTTCTGCGCATCCACACCCCGGGGCAGTTCCACCACCACGGCCTGCGCGTACCGGTCGATGACCTCGACGCGGTCAAAGAGGAACCGGGCGGCCGGGGTGAGCGGCATCTCGCCGATCCCGCCGCCGGGGAGTTCCTCGAGGGTCGGTCCGCTTCGGTCGTCGCCGGCGACGACACCGAGCCGGGACACCGTCCGCTGCTCGAACACGTCGCGCGGGGTGAACGACATTCCGGCGCTCCGCGCCCGGGCGGCCAGTTGGATCGCCATGATGCTGTCGCCGCCGAGCGCGAAGAACGACTCGTCCACACCGAAATCGGACGTCCCGAGGATGTCGGCGTAGAGGGCGTGCAGCGTCCGTTCCCGGTCGCCCTCGGGAGCGACCCTGGTAGCCGACCGGGCGTGCGGCTCGGGAAGGGCAGCGCGATCCAGCTTGCCGGACGGGGTCAGCGGAAGGTGGGGGAGCACGACGACGTCGGCCGGCACGAGATGCGGGGGCAGTTCGGCGGTGAGGAACGACAGCAACTCCCGCTCCGTCACGGCGTCGGCGCCCACGTACGACACGAGGTGATCACCGGTGGCCTGCGAGCGAATCACGGTGACGGCGGACCGAACCGCCGGATGCCGGCGGAGCGTGGTGTCGATCTCCCCGGGCTCGACGCGCAGGCCCCGCAGGTTCACCTGCTCGTCGCTGCGCCTGAGGTACTCGAGTTCGTGGTCGCGGGTCCAGCGGACCGTGTCGCCGGTGCGGTACATGCGGGTACCCGGCGGTCCGTACGGATCGGCGACGAACCGCTCCGACGTCTCCCGGGCCCTGCCGTGATACCCGCGGGCCAGGGCCGGCCCCGCGACGTACAGTTCACCGGCCGCGCCGACGGGGACCGGGCGGAGCCGGTGGTCGAGGACCACCACCCTCGTGCCGTCGATCGGCCGGCCGATGGTGACCGGTGCGGAGGCGCGGAAGGGACCGCTGACGGTCGCCATGACGGTGGTCTCCGCCGGGCCGTACGCGTCGATCACCCGGCACCGGGACATCCACCGCGACACCAGTTCCGGTGGGCACGCCTCGCCGGCGACGACCAGGGTGCGCAAACCTTCGACCTCGGCAGGCTGTATCGACGCCAGCACGGACGGGGTGAGCACCGCATGGGTGACGGTTTCGGTGGTCATCAGCTGTGCCAGCGGGGATCCGCCGTAGGTTTCGGGTGGGGCGATGACCAGTGCGGCGCCGGAACCGACGGCCATCAGCATCTCGAACACGGAGGCGTCGAAGCTCGGCGACGCGACGTGCAGAACCCTCGCCGACCCGTCGAGGTCGAGTCGGGTGCGCTGCGCGGAAACCAGATTCGCGATGCCGCGGTGGGTGACCACCACCCCCTTGGGGGTGCCGGTCGAGCCGGACGTGTAGATGAGATACGCGGCGTCGTCGAGTCGTGTTGCCGACGTGCGGAAGTCGGGGCCTCCGGAGCGGGCCGCCTCGTCGAGTAGCTGCCACTCGGTGCCGTCCGGCACCGCCGAGGCGAACTCCGCGGAGGTCAACCCGATCGCCGCGCGGGAGTCGTCGAGCATGTGCCGGACACGCGGCGTCGGATACGTCGGGTCCACCGGCACGAATGCGGCTCCCGTCTTCGCGACGGCCCAGACCGCGCAGAGATAGTCGAAGGACCGTGGGAACGCCAGCGCCACCACGTCGCCGGACCCGACGCCGAACCGTGCCAGAGCCCCAGCGATCCGATCCGACCGCTCGTCGAGTTCCCGATAGGTGACCTCCCCGCCGGACCAGACGACGGCCGTCGCGTCCGGATCGCGGGCGGCAGCAGCGCGGAACACGTCGGCGAGCGTGACCGGCGCACTGCCCGGCGGTCCGGGGCAGGGGACCAGCGCCGCGGTTTCGTTCGTGGCGAGGACGGGAAGATCACCGATCGGGTCCGCAGGCTCGGCGTCGAGGAAGCGCTGGAAGTACCGCAGGAATCTCGTGTGGTGACCGTCCAGCTCGTCCTGCGAATACAGTCGCGGGTTCGCCTTGAAGTCCAGGTGCACGCGTCCGCGGGGACCGGAGCGGTACAGGTTCACCAGCAGGTCCTCGATCGGACCCGAAGACAGCACGTGCAAGTGACTCCGCAGGGAACCGAGTTCGAGTTCCTCGGGGAACAGCATGATGTTGACGGCGGGGCCGAACAGCCGCGGCCCGGACAGCGTGTCTCCCAGATCGGCGCGGATGTCCTCGTGCCGGTACCGCTGATGCCGCAGGGCACCCGACATCACGAGACGCGTGCGGGCTACCAGATCGCCGACGGTCGCGGTCCCCGCACCCGTGATCCGCAGCGGCACAATATTGGACACCATTCCGCCGGACCGGCGCAGCGCCGCCGTCGTGCGGGCCGACACCGGGAGGCTGAGCGTGACGTCGTCCTCGCCGGTCATGCGCGCCAGATAGCCGGCGACCGCGCAGACCGTGAGCGTCGCAGGATTGACCCCGTGCGCGGCCGCGCATTTCTCGAGCCGATCAACCAGTTCGGTGGACAGCAGTCCGCTGACGTCCCGGGAACCGGCGGCCGCGGGCCCGGAGTCGCGCGCGAGGGTGCTCGGGTGGGTGACGCCGCGCATCGTGCCGGTCCAGTACTCCCGGTCGGCGTCGCGGCGGGCCGAGTCGCGGTAGTCGATCTCGAGGTCGTGAATGCGTCGCAGGCCGAGGGTCCTGCTCGCGGGCGGCGGCAGTCCGTGCACCGCGGCCGTGTAGAGCGCGGCGATCCGGTAGACCAGCGTGATCGACCCGAAACCGTCCATCGCGACGTGGTGTGCGCGCGAATACCAGAAGTAGTGGCCCGGCCCGACGTGGAGAACGAACGAGACCGTCAGGCGGTCGTGCCGGATGTCGATCGGGTCGGCGGACTCGGCGCGCATCCACGCGTGCGCCGACGTCTCGGGGTCCGGAGCGTCCCGGAAGTCGATATAGCCGACGGTCGCGTCGAGGCTCGGATCCACCCATTGCCGCGGTTGCCCGTCGACCTCGGTGATCTGCAGGAAGAACGACTCGAACTCGGCGGCAGCGCGAGCACACGCCGACGCGAGTGCGCTACGGTTCAGCGCGCCGCGGATGTCGACGTACTGGGCGACCGACACGGGAACGGCAGGGTCGACGCGCTGCGCGAGCCACATCCCCATCTGTGCGGGCGACAGCGGATAGGCGCGCGCGGGCGAGTCTCCGGGACCAATCGGGGTCGGTGAACTCATCGCTGACTTCTCTCGGGTGCCTCCCTTCAGGAGTCTGCCCCAGTTTTCTAGGAGATTGCTTAGAAACGTCTAGATAGTGCTACTTCCGGTTGCAGTTGTGCGATCACGCCACCTCGTCCTCACCGCCGGCAGCGACTTTTCGCAGGCCACGGTAGGCGCCTTCCGGCGTCTGCCGACCCGCGACCACCGCCTCGACCTCCGCGGCGATGGGCATGTCCACGTTGTAGTCGCGGGCCAACTCCATCACGGTGGGGGCGGTCTTGACGCCCTCGGCCACCTGCCCCAGCTTGGCGACGGCCTCTTCGACGGTCATGCCGCGGGCAATGAATTCGCCCACCCGCCGGTTGCGGGAAGTCGGGGCCATACACGTGGCAATCAGGTCTCCGACGCCGGTGAGCCCGGCGAACGTCCGCGGGTTCGCACCCATCGCCTCGCCCAGCCGGGTCATCTCGGCCAGCCCGCGTGCGAGGACCATCGCGCGGGTGTTGTCGCCGACGTCCAGTCCGTCTGCCATCCCCGACGCGATGGCCACGATGTTCTTCAGCACGCCGCCGAGTTCGCAGCCCAGCACATCGGTGTTCCGGTAGACGCGGAATACCGCCGACGCAAACAACGGCTGCAACGCGGTGGCGACCCGGACGTCCTGGGTGGCGACGACCGACGCCGCGGCAAGCCCGTCGACGATCTCCCGCGCAATGTTGGGGCCCGCGAGAAGCCCGACCGGATGCCCGGGCAAACACTCGGCGATCACCTCGGTGGGCCGCAAGCGTGTTCCCGGCTCCAGCCCCTTCGCCAGCGACAGCACCGGCACCCACGCCCGCACCTCGTTGGTGATCTGAGTGAGCGTGCTGCGAACCGCGTGCGACGGCACCCCGACCACGAGAACGTCGGCTTCCTGCGCCGCTTCCACCAGGTCGGCCGTCGAACGCATGGAGTCGGGGAGTGCCCGCTCGCCGAGATAGCGGGAGTTGCGATGCTCGGTGTTGATCTCGTCCGCAGTATCCGAACTCCGCGCCCACAGCAGGGTCGGCGTGTTGTGGGCGGCGAGACCGGCCACCGTCGTTCCCCACGAACCGGCGCCGAGCACGACGACGCGTACCGGCCGGGCCATTACCGATCACTCATCGAGTTGATGCTGTCCATGGTCTCAAGCGTGGCATTTGTGAGGCGTTCACGAAGCTGATTCGGCAAGTCCCGGCGGTCGGTGTCGTCCTGGCGTGATCGCGCTGTCACGACGCACGCACGTGTGCGATGAGCACCGCCTCGACCTCCGATTGCCGCGCGGAGGCCGGGAGTGGTGGTGCCGCAGATCGGTAGTGGTGCCCGGTCGGGGTGCCCAGGTCGACGAGGTGGGTGCGGCCGGGGCGGCATATCGGGCGGGCCGTCCAACCGTCGCCTTCCTTCGCGTAGTTGCACGCCTCGCAGAGGCCGGACCCGTTGTGCACCGTCGTGGCACCCCGCCGCCGCCGTGAGCGGATGTGGTCGTGGTGTCGGATCGGCGCATCACACCACGGGGTGCGGCACGTCTGATCCCGCAGATCGATCAGCTTTCGCAGACCCTTCGGGAACGTACGGGACTGCGATTCCATCGCCGTCAACGACCCCGACTGCGGGCACGAATACACGCGCTGCAACGACGTCTCGGTGTCACCATCGAGGGCGTCGGCCACCAGCTGTCGCGCGATCCCGGCCGGCACCGGCCCGAACCCCTGAAGCTGCGCCGCCTCGTGACCGCCTGCCAGCAGCGTCTCGTCCGAGAGCACCAGGTTCACCGACACCGGCACACCCGACGCCACCGACGCTCCGGTGCCGCGTTCGAACAACAAGTCCACCATCAGCTGATTTCGGCTGAGACCCCGCACCTTTCCGGTCGCGATGAGACTGTCCGCATCCCGGCCCAGCGTGGCCTGCAGGCACACCGCTTGCTCCACCGGCATCAGCACACTCAGATACGCCATCGAATCCGGGGCAGGCCTTGTCGTGACCCGTCGCTCGGACACGGCCTTGCGATGCCGCCGGACGACCGAGGCGGCGTCGAGTTCCACCGCCAGGGCCTTGGCCCGCGCGATCAGACCGCGGTCGCCGACGCCGTCGAGTGTTGCTGGTTCCGAACATAACTGACGATCGACGATAGCCCGATCGGTCGCGGACAGGCAGGCTGTCTCCCTCACGAGTAGGGTGGCACGCCATTCGTTCAGCCGACCGGTCTGCAGCATGGCCAACGTATGCGGCATCTCGTGCACAAGAGCCTGCGCGAAACCCAGATGCCGCCCACCGCGGTTTGGAGACTCCCTGCGCGCCAGCGCAATCTGCGAGGCGATACCCCGATCCCACTCGGATCGCGGACGTTTCCGAGCCCTGCGGTCCGCACGGATACTCGTCGCGACATCGTCGGTGATCACCGCCTGCACCGCGCACCCGACCGATTTCAACGTCTCGATCGCATCGAGCAGGTCGATGCCCAACCCCGGATCCCCACTCGCCGCTTCGGCGCATTGCAGTCGCGCCGTGAATGCGCGCAATTCCTCGAGAAGCATTGCCCCCACAACCAACCTCCCCCAAGGTCATTCGAATTTACGTTCGATTGTAGTTGGAGACGCGAGGCTGGGCAATACCCGAATGGCAGGCGCAGTCCCCGTGGAGGGGCAGGCACTGACCGTCAGCCCACGCGGATGCCCTTGTCGGCGAGGAATTGGCGGGCTCTACCCGGGACTTTCGACCACATCGACTCCGTCCACATCGACTGGATCTGACTACCAGTAGATTCGGCCACCGGTCGTGCTCGAGGGTCGCCGCCGGGTCCTGTGTGTCGCGGCGTTGACGTCTTCGCTCAGGGGGTGTTCGGCCCGGGCAGGGCGTAGCCGAGTTTGTGTAGGGCCCTGCGGAACTTCGGTTCGTGTTCGACGGGGACCGCGAGGTGGCGGTCGCCGATCGGACGGCACAGTGTGCGGAGTGCGCGGTCACGGGTGATGAGCGCAGCGAGTGCGGCATCGGTGCATTCGATCACCCGGGCGTGGCCGTGGTCGGTGAGCTGGGTGGCTCGGCGGGTGACGTCGTCGATGACGGTCCGCAGCGTGCCGGGCAGCTCATGGTCGGTGCGCGCGGCGAGGAAGGTAGTGAGGTCCTCGAGGTGGTGGCCACCGTCGATCGCGGCCAGCAGGCTCGCGGCGGAGAGGGTCCAGACCCGGTCCGCGGTGTGCTCGGCGTAGCCGGACAGCAGTAGCTGATCGCCGGGGGACAGGGTTCCAGTGGCGACGATGTCGAGGTTGGGCAGGACCTTCAGAACCCGGGGTGGAGGGTTGTCGGCGGGCGGCTCGTAGGTGTCGGTCAGGCCCAGGGTGTAGCAGCCCAGGGCGGTGAGCCGGATCGCCTGCAGTCCGTCATACCTGCTCAGCGCGTCCAGGTCG
Organism: Rhodococcus sp. USK10; assembly: GCF_019378875.1. Classification (NCBI taxonomy): domain Bacteria; kingdom Bacillati; phylum Actinomycetota; class Actinomycetes; order Mycobacteriales; family Nocardiaceae; genus Rhodococcus; species Rhodococcus sp. USK10. The sequence continues at coordinate 2,580,833 of NZ_CP076048.1, read as the reverse complement.
TCACCGCCCCAGTTGGCGTGGAAGTCCGACCGTGCGCCGGTGGGGTTGAGGTAGTCGAGGTCGAGCAGGCCCAGCGTGCCGGCGTACTCGAACAGCACCGCCATCGTGTAGCGGCCCTCGAGGATCTCCCACCGGTGGTAACCGTCGTAGCCGAGACTGCCGTACTGCGGGTCGACGAGATAGAGCTTCCACAGCGCGCGCTCGCTGCGTGTGACGTTGGGGCTCATGCCTTTCCGTCGCATTGCCGTGAACAGGGAATCCATGCCGATCCACTCTCCGGGTGGGCAGCCGGCCAAAGCCGCAGCGACGGTCTGCCGGCGGGTCCGGGCCGAGGTGAGGACGTTGTGTGCGCGCTGACCCTTGATCTGTTCGATTCGGCTGAACTCGTCGATCACCGCGTGGGTGAGCCAGCGCCGCCACAGTTGGGAGATCGCCTCGGCCGCCGGCCGACGCAGGGCGGTACGGCCCTTCGGGGTCAGCCGCAGGCGCCCGCTCTCGATCGTGGCGAGCCCCCCCCGCCTGAATGAGCAGCGGCCACGCGAACGACGCGATCGGGTCGTCGAGGTAGAAGTCGCCGTGCGCGAGCTGTGAGCCCACGGCAGCGACCGTCGCCGCGGAGGGGCGGTGGGTCTTCTCGCTGCACCGCAATTCACCGGCCGCGCAGAGGTGCAGCACCGTGTGCAGATTCGATATGGCCTCCTGTTCGGTCATTCGTATCCGGTGCTCCCCGGTCGCGCTCGGAGGTGCAGTGTCGCCGGTGTTCATGCTCGTGTCCTCACCTATCTCAGCCAGTGGCGGTATGCCTCGATCCACTCGGCACCGTCGGGTGGCGGTGCCGGCAACGGCAGGTCGAGGTTCTCGTGGAGCATGGTGTAGAAGCCGGTGACGCATTCGCTGTCGTTGTAGCAGTCGATCGTCGACTCCGCGACCATGGCCTCCAGTGCGTCGCGGTTGGGTGATCTCACGGCGACGAGGATAGCCCGAAGCAACCCGGAGTCGGACTCGCGTTCCCGCTGCTGCCGGGTTCGCGGCGCGCGCTGGGGGTGTTCGCGTTGCCCGATGACCTGCGGATCCTCGACCTGGATGATCCGGTGGAGTTGGTGCGATTGGGACTGTGCCCGACGCAGGTGGTGACCCGGAATCTTACGGTCACCCCGCGATGGTCGACGCGGCGAAGGCCCTCCAGCGCATCGTCGAGGTGTACCACATTCGGCAAGTCCCGGCGGCGGCTGCCACCGGGACTTGCCGAGTCGGAAACCTAGACCTTGGCCGCTGCGGCGGCACTCTGCGCCGCGAGTTTCGCGAGTCCGGCCGGGTACATCCGCTTGCCGAGGAACAGGGCGACGATCGCCAGCACGTACACCAGCGGTGCCAGCTGCAGGGCGCCGAGCAGGCCGAGGCGGTCGGCGAGGATGCCGATGACGAAGGGGCCGGTGGCCAGGCCGAGGACGTTGTTGGTGACGGTCAGGCTGCCGAGGGCCGAGGCCCGCACCGATTGGTGGGTCAGACCCGCCACCATGGCGGCGGTGGGGCCGGACGAGCCGGCGGCGAAGAAGGCGCCGATGCCCAGCAGAATCAGCTGGGATGCCCCGGTTTCCAGCTGAAATGCGATTCCGAGCGAGGTCAGCGAGATCGTGCAGTAGATGATCGCGCTTGTCCACTTCGTGGCCGCGGTGTTTCGGCCGACCCGGTCGGTGATCATGCCGCAGACGATCATGCCGATGGCGATCAGCAACACGAACGCCGACGCGACCGCCCCCGCTTTGTCCGGGGCCATGCCGTAGTAGCGGTTGAAGAAGCTGGGGGCCCAGGCGAGCAGCACGGCCGCGTTGAACATCTGCAGTCCGCCGCCGAGGTATGCGCACCACACGGTCGGGTTGGTGAACAGTGTCGACACCGGGACGCGGATCGCGGATTCGTCGGGGCGGACGGCTTCGGCGGCGTCGTCGGTGGCGGCGTGCTCGGCCAGGCGGCGTTCGGTGACGATCGTGCGGAACGCCAGGACCAGGATGAGTCCGAGGACCGCCATCGCGGCGAACGACCAGCGCCAGCTCAGGTGCACGGCGATGACGGCGCCGAGCGAGACTCCGACGACCGAGCCGAAGGAACCACCGGCCATGAACGCGCCGCTGAGCGTGGAGTGGACGCGTGGCGCGAAGACGCTGAGAACCACGGCGATTCCGACACTTCCGTACGCGGCCTCGCCGACACCGACCAGGAAGCGCGCGGCGAGCATCTGCTCGTAGCTGGAGGCGATCGCGCACAGCAGGGTCGCGACACTCCACAGCGTGGCCATCAGCACCAGGGACTTGACGCGCCCCCAGCGGTCGGCCAGCAGGGACAGCGGGAGGGTGAGCAGCCCCACCATCAGCGCGACGATGCTGGTGAGGGATGCGAGCTGGGAATCCGTCAGCGCCCAGTCGGCCTTCAGGAACGGGAAGACCGCACTGAGAACCTGGCGAGACATGTAGTCGGACAGCAGCAACGCGAACGCGAGGGCGAAAACGAGCCAGGGGTAGAGCGAGGAGCGTCGGGTGCGGCGGTCGGCGGTCGGCACGGAACTCGACAAGTCGGCGACTGCGATCTCGAGTTCGGACGTGGTGGGATTCGGTCCCATGGATGCTCCTGAGGGTGCGGATGGAGAGGAAGGGAGTGGGGGAGCGGCGTTCAGTGTGCCGGGCGCCGGGACTCGTACGCGTCGAGTTCCTCCGCGAGGATCGGCACGCCGAGATTGCAGGCGTGGATTCCGAGGACGCTGACCATCTCGAGGACGGTGAGGATCTCCTCCTTGGACACACCGAGTTCGAGTGCGGCCCGGATGTGCCTGCGCACTCCCGGCGCGTACAGGTGGGTGGCGGCGGCATCGATGGCAATGCTGAGCAGTTCGACGAACTCGGGCGTGAACACCCCACGCTGCACGGGCGTGGCGTTCATGGCCATGAACTGCTCGGTCCACTCCGGATCCCACTGGGACAGGGTGTCCCACAGAGGATTCCAGCTTCCCGCACTCTTCATTCGGTCGAGTGTCGGGGTGGGTATCGGCTCAGCGGTCATGGCGGCTCGTTTCACGGAGAACGAATCGGGTGTGATGCGGGCGACGGCCCGACCCGATAGTGGCCTGCATCACGCTACGTGGCCCGTGAGCCGATTAGTTGCCCCTACGGGACGGAATTCTTTGCATTTCGGGACATCAGTCGCACACCTATCCCGAGGTCTGTTTGCGCCACTCGCGAGGGCTCATGCCGAACTGCTGATGGAACCACCGGGAGAAGCTGCTGGGCGTCGAGAAGGCGAGCATCTCGGAGATTTCCGTCAACGAGTAACGCCGGCCGGTGACCATGCGTTTCGCGAGTTCGGCGCGGGTGGAGTCGAGGACCGAGGTGAAGGTCTCTCCCGATTTCGCGAGGTGTCGATGCACCGTCCGGCGATCGACGCCGAGGCTGCGGGCGACCTGCTCGATCGAGCAGCGTCCGCTCGGCAGCAGCAGTTCGACGAGTTCGCGCACGCGATTGGTGAGGGTCGGTTCCTCCGGCGTGGTGAGAGTGTCGAGGACCTGTTGCGCATAGGACCGCAGCAGCGGGTCGGACAATCTGTTCGGCTCGTCCAGATCTCCTGTGTAGACCAGGATTCCGGAATACTCGCCGTCGAAGTGGAGTGGCGCACCGAAGAACTGCCGGTGTGTGGAGTCGTCGGCCGGGCGTCCGTGTTCGAAGCTGACGGACACCGGATGCCACCGCTCGCCCAGCAGGTGCCGCAACAGTTGGTGGGTCACCGCGACCGCCAGTTCGACGGACTGCCGGACCGGCACGGGTTCGCCGGGATCGAAGCGGATTCGTATCGTCGCCAGGCCGTCGCGCTCGGCCAGCCGGATGTGCAGCGCCTCGTTGTACGTGTGCTGGAAGCGGATCAGCATCCGGAGTGCGCTTCGCGCGTCGGGCTCGTCCCGGATGCCGACGCTCAGTGGACCGAGGGTGGACAGGCGCCGCCGCTCGGCCAGCTTCAGCGCGAAGTCCTGGCGACCCGACGTCGCCGCGGACAACTCCAGGAGGCGGGCGACCGACGCCGCGGGCACCCAGCGGTCCTGCAGGTCCAGCCCGGCGGGGTCGAGTCCGACGCTCGTCAGCAGCGTCACCGGGTCGAGCGAGAGTGTGCGGCCCAGTTCGACGAAGCCGGTCAGCGCGGCATACCGGGCGAGGGGCTTGGCCATTCGCGTCACCTTCCGTCGCATGCGTCCCGCTCGGCCGAGGTGTCCCGAACAGGAAACAAATATGTCCCGTCAGGGTAAGTATGGACCCCATCCCGTGGCTACCGTTGTGTCAGCTGAGTCACAGTCCCGCCGTCCGCAACCTTTCGAACGGAGAACATCCATGCATTTCCACGACGACGCCCTCTTCCCCGAAACCCAGGAGAAGCTGGTCATCACGTGTGCCCCGTACGGCCCGGAGTGGGAGCCGGACGACTTCCGCGAGGACCTGCCGCTGACGATGGACGAGCACGTGCAGAAGGCGGTCGACTGCTACGAGGCCGGCGCCACCGTGCTGCACATCCACGTCCGCGAACTCGACGGCAAGGGCTCCAAGCGGCTGTCGAAGTTCAACGAACTGCTCGCCGGACTGCGCCAGGCCGTGCCGGACATGATCCTGCAGGTCGGCGGTTCCATCTCGTTCGCCCCCGAGGGTGAGGGTGCGGACGCGAAGTGGCTCTCCGACGACACCCGGCACATGCTCGCCGACCTCGATCCGGCGCCGGATCAGGTGACGATCGCGATCAACACCTCGCAGATGAACATCATGGAGCTGATGACCGCCGACGACATCGCCGGCACCTCGATGCAGCGCCCCGAACTCGCCGAGGCGTACCGGGAGATGACGGTCCCGGCCGGTCCGGCGTGGGTGGAGGAGCACCTGCGGCGGCTGCAGGCGGCGGGGATCCAGCCGCATTTCCAGCTGTCGAGCATCCCGCAGCTCGAGACGGTGGAGCGGCTCATCCGGCGTGGGGTGTACACCGGTCCGCTGAACCTGACCTGGGTGGGCATCGGTGGCGGCTTCGACGGCCCGAACCCGTACAACATCATGAATTTCGTGCAGCGGGTGCCGGACGGTGCGTGCCTGACCCTCGAGACGTTGATGCGCAGTGTGTTGCCGGTGAACGCGATGGCGATCGCGATGGGTCTGCATCCGCGGTGCGGGAACGAGGACACGATCTGGGGTCGTAAGGGCGAGAAGATGACGTCGGTCGCGCAGGTCGAGCAGTTGGTCCGGGTGGCCGGGGAGCTGGGCCGGGAGGTGGCCACCGGGAAGGAGGCCCGCGACATCTACCGGATCGGTCAGACCTACGCCGATGCCGACGAGACCCTCGCCCAGCTCGGGTACGCCCCGAACCGCCGTCCCGGCCAGGTGGGCTTCACCCAGCACGCCTGACGTCGACGCCGCCTGGGCGACACATCATCGGCCGATGATGAGCACTGTCGACCCTGCCGCGAAACGGCGTGCCGCGCAGTTGGGCCGGCGTCCGTCCGCCCGGAAGGCGGCGGCGGTCCTGGTGATGCTGTTCGTCGCCGGTTGTTCGCTCACCCTGCTCGGTCTGATCAGCTGGATCAGCCTGTGTGTCAAGCACGGCCGCGGTGGCCCGCTGTACGGTCCGGCGACGGCGGCTCTCGGGTTCGGTGCCGGGTGGCTGTACGCCGCCGCCCACACCGATCCGGGCCCGGACGAGCTCGCGCAGGCGGGCGGCCGCGCGCACCGTGCGGTCGGGGACGCAGACGGTGGGGACCGTGACGGACAAGGGTTATCGCGAGTTCACGCCGCGCCCGTTCGGCCCGAGCACGATCCTGACGGTCGTGACGTTCACGTTCGTCGACGCGAACGACGTGCAGCGGTGGGTTCGGCGGCGAATGCTGATCAGCAGCGACGCACCCGTTCTCGACGGTCAGGCGACGAAGATCTGGTACGACGCTGCCGATCCGGGCAACGAGAGCAGGATCGTGGTCGAGCTCGCTACCACTTCCGCGCGGTGAGCAGGAGGTACTCCCAGTTCATCACGGTGCTGCCGGTGTCGTGGTCGAAACGCCGTGCAAGGTCGGCGAGTTCGTGGTCGAGCTCGGCCACCCGGGCGGGGTCGTCGGCGATGTACCGGTACACCGCGATGGTCGGGCCGTAGCGGGTCTTGAAGTAGTCGCGGAAGTCTTCCGGGGTCCGGAACTGGTCGATGCGGACGGTGCGCCGGGCTGCGACGACATCGGTCACCCGATGTCCGAACAACGCCCGGACGTGGTCTTCGCGACCCCACAGCGGCGGCGGCTGCGCGCCGGGAGGGGGCGGGGGTGCGTACGGTTTCATCGTCGCGAACATCTGCCCGATGAACCCCTCGGGGGTCCAGCTGAGCAGTCCGATCGTCCCGCCCGGCCTGCAGACGCGGACGAGTTCGTCGGCGCTCTCCTGATGGTGCGGGGCGAACATGACACCGACGCACGACATCACGGTGTCGAATTCGTTGTCGGCGAACGGCATCGCCTCGGCATCGGCTTCGCGCCACTCGACCTCGGCGCCGAGTTCGGCGGCCCGGCGGCGCCCGGCGTCGAACAGTTCCGGGGTGAGGTCACCGGCGACGACGCTCGCACCGGACAGCGCCGCGGGGATGGCGGCGTTGCCGGAACCGGCCGCGACGTCGAGGACACGGTCACCGGGCCTGACCCGGCTCGCCCGCACCAGGGCGGGGCCGAGGTCCGCGATGACGTCGGTGGCCACGGCGGGGTAGTCGCCGAGCGCCCACATGGCGCGGTGTGTGGTCTTCAGTTCGCGGTCGGCTCGTACTGCGTCGATCGTGTCATCCATCTCGGTACTCCGGTGGGTCGGCTGCATCGGTCGAGATCCAGCCTGGCCGGACGGCGGTGCCCGGAACAGGCACCCTCGGGGTGGGTTTCCCGCCACCCGGGACGTCACTCCTGGTCGCGGAACTGCGCCGCGAGTTCGCTGCGCGAGCGGATGCCGAGCTTCGCGTAGACGCGGGTCAGGTGGTACTGCACGGTCTTGACGGACAGGAACAGCTCGCCCGCCGCCTCCTTGTTGCTGGCTCCACCGGCGACGAGTATGGTCACCGCCCGTTCCTGCGGGGTCAGTTCCTCGAGCGTGAACCGGCTGCGTTTGACGTTGAGGCCACCTGCCTTCAGTTCGCGGTCGCACCGCTGCACGTAGGCGGTGGCGCCGAGCGCGGAATACCCTTCCCGCGCGGCCTGCATGACGGCGTCCGCTTCGCGTCGCTTGCCTGCCCGGCGCAGGGTCTGGCCGTACGCGAAGTTCACCCGGGCGCGGTCGTAGGGGAGGGGCAGCGTGTCGAGCTGGGTCAGCGCAGTCTCGAACACGTCCCGGGCGGTGTCGATGTCGCCGCGCGCACCGGCGATGCGACCGCGAGCGTAGCCGAGACGCGCCATCGCGGACCGGTGCCCACGTTCTGCGGCCCGTTCCTCGTGCGGGGTGAGGAACGCGTCCGCGTCGTCGACGTGCCCGGTCATTACGAGCGCATTCGCGTACACGTCGGGCCACTGCCAGAAACCGGGCTCGTCGACGCCCTCCCGGGGTTCCAGACGGGTGAGGGGCTCCAGCGCCCTGATGACGGCGGCGTAGTCGGTCTCCACTTCGGCGCACTGGGCGCGCGCCAGGGCGGACGGAATGAACATCATCGGGTAGTCGTGAGAACTCGCGGCGGCGCGGCGGAGATGCTCCTGTGCCGCGGGCCAGTTCCCGCGCAGCGCGTGGGTCTGCGCGCCGGTCCAATGGACGAGGGGCCGGAGGAGGTCGAGCGTGGCGTCCTCGAGTTCGTGCGCGGCACGGTCGACGGTGGCGATGGCGCCGTTCCAATCGCCGAGGGCGAATTGTGTTCGCGCCAGCCAGGCTTGCGCCCACAGCGAGATGCGGGTGGAGCCCATCCGGAAGGCCGTGGGGACGGCACTCTCGAGTTCCTGGCGCGCCGCTTCGGGATCGTCCAGTGCCAGGTCGAGCCAGCCCCGGGCCATGTCGAAGCGCTGGGACTGGGCGCCGAGGGCGATCTTCGCGGACAGGGTGTCGTAGTGTGCCCTCGCCTCCGCGATCCGGCCGGTGGCCGCGAGTCCGAGCCCCATGATCGCCGCGGATTCGACGGCCGACGGATCAGCCGCATCGACGAGAGCGACTGCCCGGGAACCCCACTCGACGAGGTCCGGTCCGTCCCAGCGGGCCAGCGAGTCGAGGACGCGGCGCTGGCAGATCAAGGCCGCGGTGGCCGGATCGGTCTCCGGGTCGCAGGCGGCCCAGGACTGGGTGAGCAGCGTCTCGGCTTCCGCGCGACGGCCGCGTTGGATCGCGAGGTAGCCGAGCACGGCGTCGCGCAACGGGCTTTCCGGGAAACTCTCGATCTCCGGGGCGAAAGCCACTGCCTGAGAGAGATTTCCGGTGCCGAGGAGGGCGTCGACGGCGCGAATCAACCGCTGCTCGCGTTCCCGCCGATCCGCGGTGAGGCGGCTCGACTTGATCAGTGCGTCTGCGACCGCCGACCACGCCCCGACCGTCGCCCTGCTCGCGGAGTAGCGGTCGAGTTCGTCGGCGAGCGCGGGGTCGGCGAACGGGGACGCCGCGGCGCGGTGGTCCAGTCGCCTGCCCTCGTCCTCGACGATCCGTGCGGCGTGATCGTGCAGGTCGCGCTTTCGGATCGGCCCGAGGCTGTGGTAGACGGCGGCGCGGGTGAGTGGGGACGGGAAGGTCAGCACGATCACACCGCGGTGCTCACCGGCGGTGAGGAGGCCTGCCTGGTGAAGTTCGTCGAGCGCGTCCACCGGGTGTTCGATGCCGGCGAGGGCGGCGGCGTCGGCGAATCTCGGATTCCCGGACAGGACTGCGGCCGCTTCGGCGAGCGCCCGGGCCTGCGGTGAGGCCTCGGACAGCAGCGACCGTACCTTCGCCGCGAACGTGTGCGGCACCGGGAGGACCGCCTGCCAGCGTCCCCAGTCGACCGGATCGACTTCCTGGAGGAGTTGCGTGAGATGACGCGGGTTCCCGGCCGTGTGCTGGACCAGCTGGTGCGCGAGCGGGGCGGGAAGGTCGACGTGCGCGAGGCTGCTCGCGAGGGCGCGAGCGTCGGACGCGGCGAGGGGGCGGACACGAACCCGATGGCGGCTGTGCCGGTCGAGAACGTCGAGGACGTCCGCGGGAACACCGTCGGGTGGTTCCGGGTTAGTGACGAGGACGATCACGGCCGGACGGTCGAGCAGGTGCACGGCGGAGGTCAGCGACTGCAGCGACGCGAGGTCTGCCCAGTGCGCGTCGTCGACCACGACGAAGAACGGCGCATCACCGGCGCGCGGACCCACCGAAGTGACGAATTCACGGGCGACGTCGAGAGGGTCCTGCGACCTGACGGCCGTACCCAGGAGCTGTTCGGCGACTCCGAAGGGACGGCTCGACGCCCACCGGGCACACACCGCGAAGAACGCGGGCACATCGGGATGCGCGGCGAGGAAATGTTCCACCAGAGTCGTCTTGCCGATGCCCGGCACGCCTTCGACGACCACGACGACGGGCGCGTTCCGGGTCGTCTCGTGCAGGGCCGCCTCGAGTTCGGCGAGCTCGCGGGAATGTCCGACGAACTCGATTTTCCCTGGGTCACTCACGTCACACACCGTATCGCGACGCGCTATTTCGGCGTCTTCCTGGCGAAAATTGGGAACGCTTGTACGGTGAGGTTAGAAGCTGCTGGTCAGAGCGAACACGAGTCGAAGGATTCGGTGCAATTCATGACGACGGTGCATTCATGACGGACGCGAACTCCACGAAGCTGGAGCGGGTGGCGATCCGCTTTGCCGGCGACTCGGGCGACGGTATGCAGTTGACCGGCGACCGGTTCACGTCGGAGGCGGCGGCGTTCGGCAACGACCTCGCCACCCAGCCCAACTTCCCCGCCGAGATCCGGGCGCCGCAGGGCACCCTGCCCGGGGTGTCGTCGTTTCAGATCCAGATCGCGGACTACGACATTCTCACGGCCGGCGACCGCCCGGACGTCCTGGTCGCGATGAACCCGGCGGCGTTGAAGGCGAACGTGGCCGATCTGCCGCGCGGCGGCATGATCATCGTGAACACGGACGAGTTCACCAAGCGGAATCTCGCGAAGGTCGGGTACGCCACGAGCCCGCTCGACGACGACTCCCTCGACGACTACGTGGTGCACCCGGTGGCGATGTCGACGCTGACGTCGGGTGCGGTGGAACCCGCCGGACTGAGCCGGAAGGACGGCGAGCGGGCGAAGAACATGTTCGCGCTCGGGCTGCTGTCCTGGATGTACAACCGCCCCACCCACGGCATCGAGCGGTTCCTGCAGGTCAAGTTCGCGGAGAAGCCGCAGATCGCGGAGGGCAATCTGCTCGCGTTCAAGGCCGGGTGGAACTACGGGGAGACGACGGAGAGTTTCGCGACGACGTACGAGGTGTCGGCGGCGACGCTCCCACCGGCCACGTACCGCCAGGTCACCGGGAACACGGCCCTGGCCTACGGGGTGGTCACCGCGGGGCGGCTGGCGTCGCGGGACGTCTTCCTCGGCACCTATCCGATCACCCCGGCGTCGGACATCCTGCACGAGCTGAGCAAGCACCGGAATCTCGGCGTCACCACGTTCCAGGCTGAGGACGAGATCGCCGGGATCGGCGCGGCGCTGGGCGCGTCGATCGGCGGTGCGCTCGGGGTGACGAGCACGTCCGGGCCCGGGCTGGCGCTGAAGAGCGAAGCGATCGGGCTGGCGGTGATGACGGAGGTTCCGCTGCTCGTCATCGACGTCCAGCGCGGCGGTCCGTCCACCGGTCTTCCGACGAAGACCGAGCAGTCGGACCTGTTGCAGGCGATGTACGGGCGCAACGGCGAGTCGCCGGTGGCCGTGATCGCACCGTGCTCACCCGCGGACTGTTTCGACGCGGCGGTCGAGGCCGCCCGGATCGCGTTCACGTACCGCACCCCGGTGCTGTTGCTGTCGGACGGTGCGATCGCGAACGGCAGCGAACCGTGGGCCGTCCCGGACGTGTCCGAACTGGACCGGATCGATCCCGGCTACGAGACGGCACCACCGGTGGACGGCGAGTTCGCACCGTACGTCCGCGACCGGGAGACGCTCGCGCGTGCCATGGCGATACCGGGAACTCCCGGGCTCGAACACCGCATCGGCGGTCTCGAAAAGGCCGACGGCAGCGGCGACATCTCCTACGATCCCGCCAACCACGACCTGATGGTCCGGTTGCGTCAGGCCAAGATCGACGGAATCACCGTTCCCGACGCCGTCGTCGACGACCCGTCGGGGGAGGCCGACCTGCTGCTCGTCGGGTGGGGAAGTTCGTACGGGCCCATCGGCGAGGCCTGCAGGCGTGCTCGCCGTGAGGGCAAGAAGGTTGCCCACGTGCACGTGCGCAACCTGAACCCGCTGCCCGCGAACCTCGGTGCGGTGCTTCGCAGCTACGCGACCGTCGTCGCCCCGGAGATGAATCTGGGACAACTCGCGATGATCCTCCGCTCGCGGTTCCTCGTCGACGTTCAGTCGGTGACGAAGGTGAAGGGCCTCGCGTTCCTCGGCGACGAACTGCACGAGGTGATCGACTCCGCGCTGGCCGGGACGCTGCGGGAGCACGAACTCGCGAAGACCGCCGACGCGCTCGCGTCGGCGACCTATCGATCGACCGGACCCCGGCAGGAGGAGTCGGCGTGACGCGGATGATCAGTCGTGTCGGTGCGGATCTGGGACTGAGTGCCACGGCGCACGTGCCCCGGACCGACGAACCGCAGAAGGCGAAGGACTTCACGTCGGACCAGGAGGTCCGCTGGTGTCCGGGGTGCGGAGACTACGTCATTCTCGCGACGATCCGAAGTTTCCTGCCCGAACTGGGCCTTCGACGCGAGAACCTGATGTTCGTCTCCGGCATCGGATGCTCGAGCCGGTTCCCGTACTACCTGGACACGTACGGTCTGCACTCGATCCACGGTCGCGCGCCCGCCATCGCAACGGGTCTGGCGGTGACGCGTCCGGACCTGTCGGTGTGGGTGGTGACCGGCGACGGCGACGCATTGTCGATCGGCGGCAACCACCTCATCCACGCCCTGCGCCGGAACGTCAACCTGACGATCCTGTTGTTCAACAACAGGATCTACGGGCTGACGAAGGGCCAGTACTCCCCGACGTCGGAGGTCGGGAAGGTCACCAAGTCGACCCCGCTGGGGTCGGTGGACCACCCGTTCAACACGCTGTCCCTCGCGCTGGGCGCCGAGGCGACGTTCGCGGCCCGCGCGATGGACTCGGACCGCAAGGGGCTGACGGAGGTGCTGCGGCAGGCGGCGGCCCACCGCGGCACGTCCTTCGTGGAGATCTACCAGGACTGCCCGATCTTCAACGACGGCTCGTTCGACGTCCTCCGCAAGGACGGTTCGGAGCAGCGCCTGATCCCGCTGGTCCACGGCGAGCCGATCGTGTTCGGCGGTTCAGGCGAATACTGCGTCGTCCGATCGGGTTTCGGCCTGAAGGTCGTCGCGACCGCCGACGTCGACCGGGACGAGATCGTGGTGCACGACGCCCACACCGACGATCCCGACTACGCCTACGCACTGTCGAGGCTGTCCGACCAGGACCTCACCCATACCGTGACGGGTGTGTTCCGCAGCGTCGCGCGGGACACGTACGACGACATGGTGCGTCTGCAGAACGAGATCGCGCGGGAGACGGACCCGGTCGACGACGGTTCGCTGCAGCGGTTGCTGACCGGTCACGACACCTGGACGGTGGAGTAGGACTCCTCGCTCGTGGTCGCAACCGTATCCCGTTGGCGCGGGACGAAGAACGTCACGATCCCGCCCAGGACGGCGATGCCCGCGAAGACGTAGAACGCCACCTGGCTGCTGATGCCGGCGCTGATCAGGGCGCCGCCGATCAGTGGGCCGAAGATACCGCCCAGCCGGCCGAATCCGGCGCACCAGGCCACCCCGGCGCCGCGCGCGGACGTCGAGTAGTAGTTGGAGACGAATCCGTAGATCAGGACCTGGGTGCCGATGGTGCCGACTCCGGCGACGGCGACGGACGCGAGGAGCACCGGAAGCGGGAAGCCGAGCGTCAGGAGGATCAGGGCCATCGCGGCGAGACCGAATGTGGTGGCGACGACGCGTTGCGGTCCGATGCCGTCGGCGACCTTCGAGGCGATCAGGCCGCCGAGGATGGCGCCGCCGTTGAGGACGAGCAGGAACGACAGCGAACCCTTCGCGTTGAAACCGGCGTCCTCCATGATCTTCGGAAGCCACGTGTTGAGGCCGTAGGTGAGCAGCAGGCCGGAGAAGCTCATCAGGCCGAGAAGTGCGGTGCCCCAGGCGTAACGGCGCGTCGCGAGTGCCGCGAAGCCGACCTTCTCGACCGACGCCCGGTCCGCGGCGATCTCCTCGGCGCCGGGCATCGGGATACCCGTCCGTTCGGAGACGCGACGGGCCTTGTCCTCCTGCCCGCGGGCGACGAGCCACTTCGGCGACTCCGGCAGTTTCGCGAGGGCCAGCGGAAGGAGGATCACGATAGGCAGTGCACCGATCCAGAAGAGGCCGCGCCACCCGATCGTGTCGCGCAGGACGATCGCGAGGAGGGAGGCGAGCACACCGCCGGCGGGAACGCCGCTGTAGACGATCGCGTTGTACAGGTTCCGCTTTCCGGGAGGGGCGAATTCCGCCACCATCGCGCCCGCGGTGGCGACGAGACCCCCGACGCCGATGCCGGTGAAGAACCGCAGCAGGCCGAACATGGTGACGTTCGTGGCCAGCGCGGCGAGTCCCATGCCCACGGAGAACCATGCGATGTTGACGAGCATCATCCGGCGCCTGCCGAGGTAGTCGCCCACCGCGCCCGCGGTGAGTGCGCCCACCATGACGCCGATCAGCGCGTACGAGCCGAGGGCGCCGGCCTGCTGAGCGGAGATCTCGCCGAGTTGGCCGGGATCGTTCATCAGCGTCGGGAGGATGGTGCCGTACACGACGAGGTCGTACCCGTCGAAGATGATCGCGATCGTGGCGATGGCGACGATCCAGGTGACGGCGCTGCGGTGTCTCGGACCTGCCCAGGTGCCGGGGGTGGATTGAGTCATGGTGATCTCCGCTCGGTGGGTGTGACGGGGAATCGGGGTCTTGCGTGAAAGTGCTCTGTGTCACAGTTGAATTCGGGTAGAGAAATGCCCCATCGGCGAGGCGGTGCAACGCGCCCCGCCGATGAGGCGGTCGAGATCTGTGGGGGCTAGCCGAGGTCGCCACCGGCGACGGGCAGGACCGTGCCGGTGATGTACGAGGCCTCGTCCGAGGCGAGGAAGACGATCGCGGCGGCCTGCTCGTCGAGCGTGCCGTACCGCTTCATGAGGGAGGAGTCGACGGTCTGGTCGACGATCTGCTGGTACCAGGCCTTTTCCTGATCGGTGTCGGCGCCGGGGCCGCGGGGAACGCGGCGCGCGGGCGCCTCGGTGCCGCCGGGAGCGGTGGCCACCACGCGGATTCCGTACTGCGCCGCTTCGAGCGCGAGGGAGGCGGTGAGCGCGTTGACCCCGCCCTTCGACGCCGCGTAGGGCACGCGGTTGACGCCCCGGGTGGCCACCGACGACACGTTGACGATGGTGCCCGACTGCTGCGCGATGAGGTGGGGGAGGGCGGCGCGGCACGTCCACAGGGTCGGGAACAGGGAGCGCTGCACCTCCGCCTGGATCTGCTCGGCGGTGTAGTGCTCGTACGGCTTGGCCCAGATGGTGCCGCCGACGTTGTTGATCAGCACGTCGAGTCGGCCGTGCTGCTGCCGGGCTTCACCGACCGCCGCCTCGGCGTCGGCGAACTGCTCCAGGTCGGCGGTGATGCTGTGCGCCTCGGTGCGGTTCTCCCGCAATCCCTTCGCGACGTCGTGGACGAGGTCGGCGCGGTCGATGAGGATCAGCGACGCGCCCTCGGCCGCGAGTCGGGTGGCGACCGTCAGTCCGATACCCTGCGCTGCGCCGGTGACCGCGACGACCTTGCCGTCGAATCGGTGCGGAGTGACGAATCCACTCATGCGACGGCACTCCTCTCGATGGCGCGGCACATGGTGGCCTTCGCGTGCGCGCTGTGGCTGACGATCAGGTCGTGGGCGGCAGCGCGGTCGCCCTTCTCGAACGCGGCGACGATGTCGAGGTGGTCGTGCTGGATGTGCTCGTCCACCCAGTCCGCGGTGCGGAGCACTTTGGTCATCAGCTGCGTGACCTCGAGGCGGTTGTACGCCTCCAGCAGCACGTCGTTGGCGGTGCACCGGAACAGGAACTCGTGGAACGAGGCGTTGGTGTCGGTGAACTTGCCCGCGTCCGTGAAGTGGTCGTTCTCGATCGATTCGCAGGAGGTCTCGGCGAGAATCCGGTACTCGGACAGCTGTTCCCGCGTCATCCGGCCGATGGTCAGTTCCATCGCACCCAGTTCGAGGGCCATGCGGGCGTCGAACTGCGCGTCCGACTCGGACAGCGGCTGGTGCTCCTCGCCGATCTCGTACTCGGGAGCGGCCTCGACCATCTCGACGACCTCTGCTTCCGGCGCCGCGGCCGCCGCCGAGCCACCCGGTGTCGCCGCGTTGTTGAACTTCTCGAAGTAGAAGTTCGCCGGCGTGACGCCCTCCGCCTTCAGGTGGTCGCGCACCGCCTCGACCATCGGAGGCGGGCCGCACAGGTACACGTCCACGTCGCCGTCGTTCAGATGCGCGGGTTCGAACAGGCCGGTGACGTACCCCTTGTTCGGGGCGCTGCTCGCCGGGTCGGACACGCAGTAGTCGAACGTGAACTGCGGCAGCGACTTCGCGTAGTCCTCGAGCTTGTCCAGTTCCACCAGGTCCGCGTCGGACGACACACCGTAGATCAGGTGCACGGGGTGGTCTGCGGCGTCGGCGCGCATCTTGTCGAGGATCGACAGCAGCGGGGCCAGCCCGGTGCCGCCTGCGAGCAGCAGGGCGCGGCGCTTCTGCTCGCGCAGGAAGAAGCTTCCCATCGGGCCGGTGAACTCGAGTGCGTCGCCTACCTGGGCGCGGTCGCGGAGGTATTCCGACATCAGACCGCCGTCGGTGATCTTGACCAGGAACGACAGTTCCTTCGACGTGGGTCCGGTGCTGAACGAGTACGAGCGCGTCGCCTCCGTCCCGGGAACGGTGATGTTGACGTACTGCCCGGGGAGGAAGACGAGGTCGTCCCGGTTCGCGATGTCGATGGTGAACCCGATGGTGGTGTCGGAGAACTTGCGGATCTCCGTGATCGTCGACGTGAACGTGCCTGCCGCCGTCTTGGCGACATCCGACGTCGTCGGGATCTGCAGCACCAGATCGCTTTCCGGCATCATCTGGCACGGGAGGCAGTAACCCTGCTCCGCCTCGTCGTCGGTGAGCGCTTCCTCGATGTAGTCGCCGCCGTCGTACGTGCCGGACTCGCAGAGCGACTTGCAGGTGCCGCACGCCCCGTCTCGGCAGTCGAGGGGAATGTTGATGCGTGCGCGGTAGGACGCGTCGGCGACCGTCTCGTCGCCGTCACACTTGATGAAGCGGGTGATCCCGTCCTCGAAACTCAGTGCAACTTGGAAAGTCATGGAAAACAGCTCGATTCGCGAAGAATGGAAGGAAATCAGATGTGATAGATGTCGACCACGTGGTGGATGTAGTCGTTCTTGAGCACGACCTTCTTCTTCATGATCAGAGGCTGCTCACCGGAAAAATCGATCGTGTAGAACGAATTCCCGAAATACGTGTCGACCGTGTTGTACCGGAAGTACAGGGTGAACCAGTTGAACCGGATGTCCACGACGTCGCCGCGGCGCTCGACCACCTCGACGTTGGAGATGTTGTGCCCGGTGCGCGGTTCAGGAAGGCTCGTCGCGCTCGACCGGTCGGTCTTGATGCGAAACACCCGGTCCTCGATGCCGCCGCGGTTGGCGTAGTAGATCAGTGAGATCTCGGTCATCGGGTCGGTGGTCAGTTCACCGTCGTCGGCCCACGCCGGCATCCAGAACTCGGAGTCGGGGTGATAGCACTCGATCCACTTCTCGAACTCCCGGTCGTCGAGGTAGCGGGCCTCACGGTAGAGGAACTGCTCGATGTCGTGCTGGGTGACGGTGCTTTCGGCTACTGCAGTCATGGTGATCGTCTCCCTCAGCGGTTGTTCGCGGCAACGTCGGCGTCGAGTGCCTTGGTGAGCGCCTGCACCCAGTAGCCGTGCTGGATCGGGTAGAGGCCCTCGTCCTCGGTCTTCACGCCACTGGAGATCGGGTTGATGCCGATCTTCTTGGCGTCCTCGTCGGGACCCTGGAGTTGGTGGGTGACACCGCGGCTGAGGTCGTTGAACGGTGCGGCCCCGGCCTGGTACGTCTTCTGGCAGGAGCGGAACTCCTCGAGGTCGTCCGGGGTGGCCATGCCGGTGGCGTTGAAAAAGTCCTCGTACTGGCGGATGCGGGCGGCGCGGGCCGTCCGGCTCTCACCCTTCGGGGCGATGCAGTAGATGGTGACCTCGGTCTTGTCGACGGAGATCGGGCGGAAGTGCCGGATCTGCGAACCGAACTGGTCCATCAGGTACACGTTCGGGTACAGGCACAGGTTGCGGGACACCCCGATCATCCAGTCGGCGCGGTCCTCGCCGTACTCGGCGATCAGTTCGTCGCGACGCTCGTTGAGGGGGCGGTTGGCGGGGTCGGCCCACTTGGTCCACAGCAGCAGGTGGCCGTTGTCGAACGAGTAGTAGCCGCCCTGCTGCTTCGACCACTTGCCGGCGTCCATCGCCTTCGTGTCGTTGGTGGACTCGCCGGATTCGCGTCGCGACGTGGTCGCCGCGTAGTTCCAGTGGGTGGCGGACACGTGGTAGCCGTCGGCGCCGTTCTCGGTCTGCAGCTTCCAGTTGCCGTCGTAGGTGTAGGTGGACGCACCGCGCAGCACCTCGAGTCCGTCGGGCGACTGGTCGACGATCATGTCGATGATCTTCGTGGTGTCCCCGAGGTGTTCCTCGAGCGGCGGGACGTCGGCGTTGAGGCTGCCGAACAGGAATCCGCGGTAGTTCTCGAACCGTGCGACCTTCGTGAGGTCGTGGGAGCCGTCCTTGTTGAACTGCTCCGGGTAGCCGGCCTCGCGGGGGTCCTTGACCTTGAGCAGCTTGCCGGAGTTGTTGAACGTCCAGCCGTGGAACGGGCAGGTGAACGTGGTCCGGTTGTCCGTCTTGCGCCGGCAGAGCATGGCGCCGCGGTGGCTGCACGCGTTCACCAGGGCGTTGAGTTCGCCCTCCTTGTTGCGGGAGATCACGACCGGCTGGCGGCCCATGTACGTGGTGAAGTAGTCGCCGACGTTCGGGATCTGGCTCTCGTGGGCCAGGTAGATCCAGTTGCCCTCGAAGATGTGCTTCATCTCCAGTTCGAACAGGTCCTCGTCGGTGAAGACGCTGCGTCGCACCTGGTAGCGGCCGGTTTCCGGGTCTTCGATGAGCGCGTCGGCCAGCTTGGCGCGCACGTCCTCGGACGGCGCTGAGTACAGGGTTTCAGTCATGGGATCCTCCAAGATCTCCGGGGGCTTGCGCCCTGCGAGGGCGCCCGGGTCCGGCAATGGATTCCACTCTTGCAGCCTGTGCGCTGCATCACACTAGGCATTTACCGAGTACTGGCTAGGACGTGTTCGGCATGCGCACGCGAGCCGGGATCGGACGGCAGGACCCCGGACACGCAGACGCACCCCTTCTCCGCGTCCGCACCCGAATTCGAGAACTATTTCGGGTGCGGTTGCGGAGAAAGGGTGCGTCTGTGGGGTCGATCGGCTACTTGTTGCCGAAGTACGAGACGTCGTCGTTTCCGATGAGGTCGGGTACTGTCCAGCCGTCGAGGTCGTACTCGGCGAGGCACTGCTCGGCGAGGCCCTTCATGGAGGCGACGTCGCCACGGTTCTCGGCGGCGAACAGCAGTTCGGCCTTGACGTTCTCGTGGTTGCCGGAGTAGTTGCGCTCGTAGAGTTCGTGGCGGCCACCGAATTCGCTGCCGATCGAGTCCCACAGGGCCTTCATGATCTTGACGCGTTCGACGGCGGTCATGCCGTCCGAGCCGCGGACGTACTTGTCGAGGTACGGGCGGACGTCGGGTGACTTGAAGTCGCGTGCGCTCGAGGGGAGGTAGATCAGGCCGGACGCGACGTCCTGCTCGATGATCTCCTTGATCCGCGGGTAGCCCTGGATCATGAACATGCGGTACGTGAGGCCGTACTCGAGCTTGGGGATGACGGTGTCGCCGATCCACGGCTCGGGGTTGCGGGCCATCGATTCGGTGAGTGACCAGAACAGGTTTCGCCAGCCGATGACTTCACCGACGCGGGTCTGCACACCGCGGAATCCGCCGGCTCCGGTGGCGTCGAGGGCCTTCATCAGCATGCCGGCGATGAAGTCGAGCTTCACCGCGAGACGCGTGCAGCCCTGGAACGTGAAGCGGGGCAAGAACCCCGACTGCGGGAAGAAGCCGTTGATCTTGTCCACGTCGCCGTACATGAAGACGTTCTCCCACGGCACCAGCACCTTGTCGAAGATGAAGATGGTGTCGTTCTCGTCCATCCGGCTCGACAGCGGGTAGTCGAACGGGGAGCCCATCACGGCCGCGTTCTGGGTGAACGAGGACCGGCAGATCAGCTTCACGCCCGGCGCGTCCATCGGGACGGTGCAGATGAGCGCAAATTCCTTCTTCTTGATCGGCAGCCCGTAGTGCGCGATGAAGTTGTAGTTGGTGATGGCGGACCCGGTGGCCACGACCTTCGCGCCGGAGACGATGAGGCCGGCGTCGGTTTCCTTCTCCACCTTCATGAACACGTCGCCGACCTCGTCCGGCGGGAGCTGGCGGTCGACGGGCGGGTTGATGATCGCGTGGTTCCAGTACAGGACCTTTTCCTGCGATTCCTTGTACCAGCGCTCGGCGTTGTCCTGGAACGGTGAATACAGCTCCTTGTTCGCGTGCAGGGTGCCGAGGAAAGAGGCCTTGTAGTCGGGGGAGCGACCCATCCAGCCGTACGTCATCCGCGCCCACGTGGCGATCGCGTCGCGTTCCTTCAGCAGGTCGTCGGAGGAGGTGGGGGCCTTGAAGAACGGCATCGTCACGCCGCCGTTGCCGGTGTCGGTGGAGGTGGTGACCTTGTCGACGTGCTCACCGGTGTGCATCGAGTCGTAGAGACGCGCGGTCATCCGGATGGGGTTCCGGAACGCCGGGTGCGTCGTGACGTCCTCGACGCGCTCGCCGTGCAGCCAGATCTCGCGGTCGTCCTTGAGGGACTCGATGTACTCGTCACCGGTCATCGGGCGGGTGGCGAAGTTCGCGGTGCGGTTGGCTTCACAGTCCGCGGCAGGGTTGACCTTCGTCGGGTCGAGCGTGGTCTCGGGAGCGCTTTCGGTGGTGGTCATGGTCGGTCCTTTCGGATTCGGCAATCAGTGGACGGGCTGAAGGTGGAATGGGGTGAAGGAGGTGGTGGAGTCGAACCATCCGCTGTTCGGATCGTCCATCGATCCGTTCCACGCGGCGGACGCCGACGGGGAACCGAGGTCGTGGAACGTGCTCCGGTAGAACAGCAGTGGATCCTTGCCGCTCGATTCGGCGGCCACGATCTCACCGATGAAGATGATGTGGTCGCCGCCGTCGTACTCCGCCCACGGTTCGCAGGACAGCGTGGCGGCGGCGCCGCAGAGGACGGGGGCCGTCGGTCCGTCGGCCCACACGGGTTCGGGGTTCTGCGGGCGTCCGGCGAAATGCATCGCCGTGTCCACCTGGTCCGCGGCGAGGATGTTGACGGCGAACGGCGACTTGCTCAAGTAGTTGCAGGCCTTCGACTTTCGGGTCAGGGTGATCTGGCACAGCCTCGGCTCGATCGAGACGGCGGTGAAGGCGGTGACCGTCGCTCCGTGCGGCAGACCGTCGGAGTTGGCGCACGTGATGACCGTGACTCCGCTGGCAAACTGCCCGAAAATGTTCCGGAGTTCGCGCTGCTCCATGTTCGGAGCCTCCCTTCCTGTCCGGGGCGCTGTTGAGGTACGGAGAAACGTACGACCGCGGGAACGGGGCGTCGATCCGCTGAGCGCGGAGGTGATCCGCTTTGCGCGGCGAGTTGAGGCGCGGGCCTCGATTGCATTGCGAAGTGTGCGCGGTCACACTGGTGCCATGTCGGCCACGTCGAAGATTTCCCGCCCCGAGGACTGGGACGAGGCGTCGCACGTCGTGTCGGACGTGTACTTCCCGCACACCCTCACGCCGCTGAGCAGGTCGAAGGCCACCAATACGGTCGCGGAGGCCGTGGAGTTGGGCCCGGTGAAGATCACGCACATCGGCTGGGGTGCGGATGTGTCGATCCGGTCCGACCACCCCGGCGCGTACGCCGTCAACGTCCCGCTGTCGGGACACCTCGAGTCGGTGACCGGCAGGAACGAGGTGCTCTCGGCGCCGGGTTCCGGGACGATCTGCCCGCCCGACACGTCGACGCTCATCACCAACTGGAGCGAGGAGTGCTCGATCATCGGGGTTCGCGTCGACCGAGACCACCTGCACCGGGAAATGTCGCGGATCCTGGCCCGGCCCGACATCCAGCTACCGCCGCAGATCGACGTGACCACGGAGAACGGTGCGAGTTGGCTTGCTCTGGTGCGGTCGTTGCTGAAGCAGATGCTGGAGTCCGACGGGGTGCTGAACAACGCGCTCGTCGCGGAGCAGTTGTCGGGTGCGGTCACCACCGCGCTCGTGCTCGCCGCGGTCCCGGACGACGGGGCCGGGGTGGGATGCGCGCGTCCGCGGATCGTGAAGCGGGTGGTCGACGAGATCCACGCCGACCCGTCCCGCGCCTGGACGGCGGCCGACATGGCCGAGGTCGCCGGGGTCAGCGTCCGCCGGTTGCAGGAAGGGTTCCGCGACTACGTCGGGGTGAGCCCCCGCGACTACTTGCTGGACGTGCGACTCGAACGCGTCCACGACGACCTGCTGCGCGCGAACGGTGCACAGACGGTCGCCGAGGTCGCGATGCGCTGGGGTTTCTCCCACACCGGCCGGTTCGCGGCGGCGTACCGCCGCAAGTACGGTGTGGCGCCGTCGGAGGCGCTCCGGGGCTGACGGCCCGGGCTCAGCCGACGTAGGAGAAGATGGTCGCCATGCCCGCGGCGAGGTGATAGTCGTTGTGGCAGTGCGTGATCCACTGGCCAGGATTGGTCGTGTCGATGTCGGCGGCGACGGTCTGGCCGGGGAGCACGATCACGGTGTCCTTCCGCGGTCCGGAGCCGTCGATCCGGGCCACCGCGAACGTGTGCCCGTGCAGGTGCATGGGGTGCCACATCATCGTCTTGTTCGTGTAGACCAGCCGTACCCGCTGATCGGAGTGCACCGTCAGCGGTGTGTGATCGGGATACGCCTGGCCGTTCACCGTCCACGAGTACGCCTTCATGTCGCCGCCGAGCGATGCCTCCAGGGTGACGGCCGGGTCGAGAACCGGTAGGCGGGCGGCCTCGGTGGCTCGCAGGTCGGCCACGGTGAGCGGCGGTGCCGCGAGTTCGGCGGGCATCACAGTGGGTGCGGGGGCCGCGCCGCCCCCGGTGCGGACCACCGCGAGTCCCTGCGTGCCCTTCCCCTCGGCGACCGCGACCAGCGGAAACACCCCGTCCTGCAGGGTGACGACGGCGTCGTACCGCTCGCCCATACCGATCAGCACCGAATCGGTGTCGACCGGTTCGACGGGGAAACCGTCCGTGTCCGTGACGGTCAGCCGGTGGCCACCCAGGGCGACCCGGAACGCCGTGTCGTCGCCGGCGTTGATCAGCCGGATGCGGGCGCGTTGCCCCGCTCGGGCGGTGAAGACCACCGGGTCGGCGGGAGTTCTGCCGTTCACGAGATACACCGGATACCGCACGTCCCCGGCATCGCCGCCGAGCGCGGCCGACGTCATATCGGGCATGGACGCCATCCGCCCGCCGCGCCGCTCGTCGAAGACCTGCGTCGGCGTGCGATCGGTCAGCCAGTCGGACAGCACGACGACGAACTCGGCGTCGTAGTTCGCGGGTGCTGCAGGGTCGTCGACGATCAGCGCCCCGTACAGCCCGCGGCCGCGCTGGAGATCGCCGTGCGTGTGGTACCAGTACGTGCCCGGGTCGGGCGGGATGAAGTCGTAGACGAACTCTGTGTCCGCCGGTATCGGAGCCTGCGTGACATTCGGGACCCCGTCCATGTCGTTGCGGATGGCCAGCCCGTGCCAGTGCACGGTCGTGGGGTCCGGGAGCTGGTTGCGACACCGCACCTGGACCCGGTCGCCGACGTTCGCGCGCAGGACCGGGCCCGGCAGTTGCGTGTTGTACAGCCACGCCGCGGTGCGCGTGCCTGCAAGGTCGACGTCGGACTGCGCCGCGGTCAGCTCGTAGGCGACCGGACGACCGCCGGGGAACCGCCGCGACTCGGCCTCGGCGAACGCCCGCACCTGCGGTGAATCCGGTCCGATCGCCGCCTCGCTGTTCTCGCTGCGGGCGCAGGCCGCGGTGAGTCCGAGCAGCGCGGCTCCCGCGCCCCACTGCAGCACCCGCCGCCGGGACAACTGCGCGTCGAGTGGGCGGTCGCCGGGCATCCCCCGCTCCTTCCGCGGGTAGACCTTTTCCCGTGACGCTACCCGGGTGGGTTACGCGAGGGCGCCGATTCGCGCCCGGTCGCGGAGGGCGATGAGTTCGCGGGCGTGCGCCTCCAGTTTGCGATCCTCGTCGGACTGCGGAACCCACTGCCGCGCAGCCGTTGCCGCGCCGTTGTCGTCGACAGCGGCGACGACGGTGAGGCAGTGGGTGGTGAGGTTCATTTCCCGGGTGCGCGGATCACCGGACCGCACGTGCACCGAGATGTGCATGGTCTGCGCGCCGGTGTGCAGCAGGCGGGCGTCGACCTCGACGACGTGCCCGATCTGGATCGGGCGGTAGAACCGGACACCGCCGGCGTAGACGGAGACGCACGGGGTGCCGTTCCACGAGGTGCCGCACAGGTAGGCGGCCTCGTCGATCCAGCGCATCACGGTCCCGCCGTGCGTCTTGCCGCCCCAGTTGACGTCGGTGGGCGCGGCCAGGAAGCGGGTCAGCGATTCCGGTGCGGTGCCCGCGTCGGTGTAGCTCTGCTTGCTCATCGCCTCTTCGATGTCGGCCCGTAGGCCGATGCGCATGACGGCCTCCTCGGACTCGGCGTGGTCGGCGGCGGTGAGGGGCTTCCACGGCGGCACGGTCGTCGGCTTTCCGGAGTCGTCGACGGCCACGAAGATGATCAGGCAGTTGCTGGCCTCGGTGAACTGGCCGGTCCGCGGATCGGCGGACGAGACCGTGCACTGGATGTGCATGCTGGAGCGCCCGGTGTGGACGAGGCGCGCTTCGACCTCCACGAGATGTCCGGACTCGATGGACCGGGTGAATTTGATGTTTCCGACGTACGCGGTGACGCAGTAACTCCCGCTCCAGCCGACCGCGCAGGCGTACGCGGCCTTGTCGATCCATTCGAGGATGCGGCCGCCCTGGACCGCGCCTCCGAGCGTCGCGACCTCGGTGGGTGCGGCGAGGAAGCGGAGGGTGATGCTGCGGGGAGGGGTGGTCATCGATGTGTTCCTCGGGTGTTCGACGTGGCCGGCGCGAGGGCGCGCACCGGGCGACGGCGAAACGTCGTTGTCCGCCGGTGGCCGGGAAATTATCCCACAGTTGCCCCGGACCGACCCGTTCGCGATGTGAACGGACCGCAGTTGACGAACGCCTGTGACTGCGCGCACACTCGATCACGACCGCACAGCGTTCCCTGTGTACGCACAGCGTGCATTAGTGATCGGATCAGGTGATGACCTCAACGTCGACGACGACCGCACCCCGGGCGGACCGGGCCTGCCTCGACTACGTGGACCGGGAGTTCTACCTCCCCGCGCAGCGGGTGCTGCCGTGGACGGCGAACCTCGCGGCACTTCCCGGCGAACCCGGAACGCCGCTGCGGATGACGGGCGTCGTCCGGTCCCGCACCGGCGAACCGCTGTCGGGTGCAGAGATCGAGATCTGGCACGCGGACGCCGACGGATGCTATTCCGGGTACTCCGTGGAGATCCTGCGCAACAACCTGCGCGGCATCGTCGTCACGTGCGTGGGCGGTCGCTTCGACATCGCGACCGTGCAGCCCGCGCCGTGCGAATTCTCCAGCGCCCGAGGCGATGCCGACGTGGGGCACCTCAACGTGATCGTGCACGCGCGCGGCTACCGGCCGCTCGAGACGCGTGTGGTCCCCGCGTCGGGCGGTGCGCGTGTCGTGGCGGCGTCCGCCGTCAAGACACGCGTCGACGTCGGCGCCGGCGGCGCGGTCTCCTGCGACTTCGTGCTCGATCCGATCTGACCGGCGTGCCGCCGTCAGCCGGCGTAACCCATGTCCGCGCTCAGGGCGGCCGCGGCGGCGAGGACGCACGGAACGGCCTGTTCGCGGAACTGCGCCGGAGTGTTGCGCGCCGACGACGTGGAGCATGCGACCACGCCGACCACCGTGCCGCCGGCGTCCCGCACCGGTGCGGCGAGCGAGATCAGCCCCTTCTCCAGTTCCTCGGCCGTCAGCGCGAAGCCCTGCTCCCGGACCTTGGCGAGTTCGCGGTCGAGTTCGGCCGCGGAGCCGATGGTCTCCGGCCCCAGTTTCTGGAACGTCGACTCGGCGACCACCCGCTCGACGACGTCGGCGGGCGCCCAGGCGAGGAGGGCGCGGCCCATGGACGTGGCGTACGCGGGGACACGGGTGCCCACGGAGACGTTGATGCTCATGATCCGCCGGACGGGGACCCGCGCCGCGTAGACCACGTCGGCGCCGTCGAGCACACCGAGCGACGCGGACTCCTGAGTCTTCTCGGCCACTTCGAGCAGTCGGGGCATCGCGGCCTCGATGAGCGCGTGCGACTCCGAGTAGTGCTGTCCGATGCTGAGCACGCGCGGGGTGAGCGACCACCGGCCTCCCGCCCCCGCGACGTACCCCAGCTTCTGCAGGGTCAGCAGGATCCGGCGGACGGCGGGGCGCGACAGTCCCGCTTCCGTCGCGAGTTCGGCGAGCGTCGGGTTCGGGCGCTGGGCGTCGAACGCCAGCAGCACTGCGAAACCGCGCTCGATGCTCTGGATGTAATCGCGATCGCTCTCGGTCATTGCGGCCTCCACCAGCGATTCGTGTGCTTCTTCGGACTCGGGGTTGACATTTCAATGTGACTGCGCGCACAGTAGTGGTGTACGCACAGCGTGATGTTAGTACGCACAGCGTACATATGCAAGACCCTCCGGCGTGTGAACACCCACCGCGTCGCCCAGAACTCGATACCAGCCCTGTCCGAATTCCTTCAGCCCGAGGAGAAACGATGACCACCACCGAGAGCCCCACCGCAGCCGGATCCGGCTCCGCCGCCACCGACAAGTTCAAGGCCGAGCGCGTCAGCGCCGACACCTCGCCCGAGCGGCTCGCGGCGATCGCCAAGGACGCCCTCGGCGCGCTCAACGACGTGATCCTCAAGCACGGCGTCACCTACCCCGAATACCGCGTGTTCAAGCAGTGGCTCATCGATGTCGGCGAGGGCGGCGAATGGCCGCTGTTCCTCGACGTGTTCATCGAGCACTCCGTCGAAGAGGTCCTCGCCCGCTCCCGCAAGGGCACCAAGGGCAGCATCGAGGGCCCGTACTACATCGAGAACTCGCC
The DNA here is from genome assembly GCF_019378875.1 of Rhodococcus sp. USK10. Taxonomy (NCBI): domain Bacteria; kingdom Bacillati; phylum Actinomycetota; class Actinomycetes; order Mycobacteriales; family Nocardiaceae; genus Rhodococcus; species Rhodococcus sp. USK10. The sequence goes on along the minus strand of NZ_CP076048.1, from coordinate 2,554,134 downwards.
GGAACTGCCGTCCACGTGCACCCTGCCGATGCGTGCCGAGGACGAGAAGATCACCCCGCTCGTCTTCGCCGGCCAGGTCACCGACCTCGACGGCAACGGCCTCGCCGGGGCGAAGGTCGAACTGTGGCACGCCGACAACGACGGCTACTACTCGCAGTTCGCACCGCACCTGCCCGAGTGGAACCTGCGCGGCACGATCATCGTCGACGGCGAGGGTCGCTACGAGATCACCACGATCCAGCCGGCGCCGTACCAGATCCCGACCGACGGCCCGACCGGCCAGTTCATCGAGGCGCAGAACGGCCACCCGTGGCGTCCCGCGCACCTGCACCTCATCGTGTCGGCGCCCGGCAAGGAGTCGGTCACCACGCAGCTGTACTTCAAGGGCGGCGAGTGGATCGACAGCGACGTCGCGTCGGCCACCAAGCCGGAACTGATCCTCGACCCGAAGACCGGCGACGACGGCAAGAACTACGTCACCTACAACTTCGTGCTCGACCCCGCGTGACCCGTTCCACCCGTACAGAAAGTGATCCGATGACCGACCTGTCGATCGTCTCCGTCGAAACGACGATCCTCGATGTGCCGCTGGTGCGTCCCCACAAGTTCGCGACCACGTCGATGACCGCGCAACCGCTCCTGCTGGTCGCGGTCAGGACCGCGGGCGGCGTGACCGGCCACGGCGAGGGCGTCGTCCCCGGCGGCCCCTGGTGGGGCGGCGAGTCGGTGGAGACGATGCAGGCGATCATCGAGAAGTACATCGTCCCGGTCCTGCTGGGGCGGCGTGTCGACGAGATCACCGGCATCATGTCGGACATCGAAAGGGTGGTCGCAAACGCACGTTTCGCGAAGGCCGCCGTCGACGTCGCGTTGCACGACGCCTGGGCGCGCAGCCTGGGTGTGCCCGTGCACACGCTGCTCGGCGGCGCCTTCCGAAAAGGCGTCGACGTCACCTGGGCCCTCGGCGCCGCACCCGCCGAGGAGATCATCGAGGAGGCCCTCGGCCTCGTCGAGTCGAAGCGGCACTTCAGTTTCAAGCTGAAGATGGGCGCGCTCGACCCCGCCGTCGACACGGCGCGGGTGGTCCGGATCGCCCAGGCCCTCGAGTGCAAGGCCGGCGTCCGGATCGACGTCAACGCCCGATGGGACCGGCTGACCGCGCTGAAGTACGTGCCCCGCCTCGTCGACGGCGGCGTCGAACTGATCGAGCAGCCCACACCCGGTGAGCAACTCGAGGTCCTCGCCGAGCTGAACCGTCTCGTCCCCGTTCCGGTGATGGCCGACGAGAGTGTCCAGACGCCGCACGACGCCCTCGAGGTCGCGCGCCGCGGCGCCGCCGACGTCATCGCGCTCAAGACCACCAAGTGCGGTGGCCTCGCCAAGAGCCGCGAAGTGGTCGCCATCGCCAAGGCCGCCGGAATCGCCTGCCACGGAGCCACGTCCATCGAAGGCCCGATCGGGACCGCGGCGTCCATCCAGTTCGCCTGCGCCGAGCCCGGCATCAACTTCGGCACCGAACTGTTCGGGCCCCTGCTGTTCAGCGAGGAACTGCTGCAGGAACCGCTTCGCTACGCCGACGGCCAGGTGACCCTGCCCGAAGGCCCCGGACTCGGAGTCGAGCTCAACATGGACGCCGTCAAGACCTGGACCAGGAACTGAGGAGGACACCACCCGATGGCACTCTTTCACGTGCGCATGGACGTCGCCATTCCCCGCGACCTTGACCCGAAGGTCCGGGACGAGACCATCGCCAAGGAGAAGGCCTACTCGCAGGAGCTCCAGCGCTCCGGCAAGTGGCCCGAGATCTGGCGGATCGTCGGTCAGTACAGCAACATCAGCATCTTCGACGTCGAGTCGGCCGACGAACTGCACGAGATCCTGTGGAACCTTCCCCTGTTCCCGTACATGAAGATCGAGATCATGCCGCTCACCCGGCACGGTTCCGACGTCAAATAGGCCTCCGGCCCGTGCGTGCCTAGCGAGTCTCTGGACTCGTTAACCACGCACGGGCGGCGGAGCCGCCTATTTCTGCTGCGCGAGCAGCCGGTCGACGGCCCGCACGCTGAGGACGTGGTCGAGTGCCATGGTGGCGCTGCCGACGACGCCCGACAGTTCCCCGTGCGTCCAGGGGAGGATCTGAAGCTGCTGGGTGGCGACGGCGATCGCGTTGCCGTACAGGGTTTCGCGTAGCCCGGCCACGAACGTCTCGTACGCCTGCGCCATGTCGCCGCCGACGATCACGACCTCCGGGTTGAGGAGGTTGATCGCCCCCGACAGGACCTCGCCGATCTGACGCCCGCTCTCGCGGATCATTCGCCGGGCCTCGGCGTCGCCGGCGAGCGCGAGGGTGATCACGTCGCGGATGTGGGTGACGTCGCGTCCCTGCTCCTGCAGGTTGCGGACCAGCGCCCACCCGCCGGCGACGGCCTCGATACAACCCACATCACCGCAGCGGCACACCACTCCTTGTGCCGCTGCGGTTTTCGTGTGCCCGATCTCGCCCGCCGCGCCCAAGGCGCCCCGCTGCAGCACGCCGCCGGACACGAGTCCGGCGCCGAGCCCGGTCGACGCCTTGATGAGCAGCATGTCGGCGAAGTCGCGGCGTTCCCCGCGCCGCTCGGCCAGGACCATGACGTTGGCGTCGTTGTCGACGAAGACGGGCGCGTCGGTGACGTCGGCGAGGAACGGCTGCAGCGGGACGCCGTCCCAGCCCGACATCATGGGGGAGTTCAGGCTGCACCCGCGTTCGGTGTCGACGGTGCCGGGGAGGCTGATCCCGATCCCGACCGTCCGCCCCGCGGTCTCGCCCAGGCCCTCGCGCAGCGCGATGAGCCGCCTCGCGATGACGGGCATCAGCTCGGCCGGGCTCGTGCCGATTTCCTGCTCCACATCCTCGGCGACGATGACGTCGCCTGCGAGGTCGCAGATGGCCAGCTGGGTGCGGCTCCGGCCGATGGCGGCCGACAGCACCACGCCGGCCTGCACGTGAAACGAGAGTTTCACCGGCGGGCGTCCGCCGGTCGACACGCCCTCTTCGCGTTCGACGACGAGTCCCGACGCCTGCAGTGACGACACCCGGGCCGCGACGGCCGTGCGGGACAGCCCGGTGAGGTTGCCGATCTCGGTGCGCGTGGTGGCTAGCCCGGCGCGAATGAGGGCGAAAACGTCGCCACCCGTCGCCGGGGAGGTCGTCGAGCGAGGCGTCCGCATGCAGGCCATTCAACCAACCGGACACGCGTCTGACAACGTAAGGTTCAGATCTTTGTTCGTAGAAATACTTAAGTCTGTATTGATCGAAAGCCAAAGGTCGCCTACTCTCGTCTGTGATGGCCCACACATCCGGCTTTCAGAGGGAGATGACATGTCACCAGCGACCACCGTGGAACCGTGCGATTTCGTCGTGTTCGGCGGCACCGGCGACCTGGCGGTTCGTAAGCTGCTTCCCGCGCTCTACCTGCGCGACAGGGACGGTCAGCTGCCCGCCGAAACCCGCGTGATCGGTGCCTCGCGAGCCGGTCTCGACACCGACGGCTACCGCGACAAGGTGCGAGGAGAACTCGCACGGTTCGTCTCCGGCGATCAGCTGGATTCGGACACCTGTGAGCGATTTCTCAATCGCCTCGAATACGTCACCGTCGACGTCGCGGACCCGGCGGACTGGGCGGGCCTGCAGGACTGTCTCGTCGACCGGGAAGGCGCCATCCGGGTGTTCTACCTGGCGTGCGCCCCCGGCCTGTTCGGGCCGATCTGCGAGAACCTCGCCCTGAACGGTCTCGCCGACGCGCAGTCCCGCGTCGTGCTGGAGAAGCCCATCGGCCACGACCTCGCCTCGGCTCGCGCCGTCAACGACGCGGTCGGCGCAGTGTTCGAGGAGTCGCAGATCTTCCGCATCGACCACTACCTCGGCAAGGAGAGCGTCCAGAACCTGCTGGTCACTCGATTCGCCAACACGTTCCTCGAGCCTCTGTGGAACTCCTCGTCGATCGACCACGTGCAGATCAACGTCGCCGAGTCGCTCGGAGTGGGCAGCCGCGGCGGCTACTACGAGTCGGCGGGCGCGCTGCGCGACATGCTGCAGAACCACCTGCTGCAGATGCTCTGCCTCGTCGCGATGGAGCCGCCCACCTACGTCGACCGCGAGACCGTGCGCGACGAGAAGCTGAAGGTGCTCCAGGCACTCAAGCCGATGAGTCCGCAGGACGTCGAACGCTGCACCGTCGCGGGCCAGTACGGCCCCGGGCTCGCCGACGGGAAAGCTGTGCCCGGATACCAGGACGACGTCGAGAACCCGGACAGCACCACCGAGACGTTCATCGCCGTCAAGGCCGAGATCCAGAACTGGCGGTGGGCAGGCGTGCCGTTCTACCTGCGCACCGGAAAGCGCATGGACCGCCGCTGCTCGGAGATCGTGGTGCAGTTCAAGCCCGTCCCGCACCCTATGTTCCCCGGCAGCGAGGGTCACAGCGAACCCAACCGCCTGGTCATCCAGTTGCAGCCCCACGAGGGCATGCGTCTGCACATGACGGCGAAGGAACCCGGCCCCGGCGGTATCCGCCTCAAGCCGGTGTCGCTGGACCTCAACTACATCGAAACGTTCAAGCGTCCGTCGCCCGACGCCTACGAGCGGCTGCTGATGGACGTGGTCCGGGGTAACCCGACCCTGTTCATGCGCCGCGACGAGGTGGAGGCCGCCTGGGAGTGGGTCGAGCAGATCCTCGTCGGGTGGGAGAAGTCCGAGCGCGCACCGCGGCGGTACCCGGCGGGCACCAACGGACCCACCGACGCGACCATCCTGATCGAGCGCGACGGCCGCGCCTGGCACGAAGGAGTTACCGCATGACCGACGCGCCCACACCCACCGCCGACGTACACCCCGTCCTCGCCGCCGTCACCGAACGCATCATCGAGCGCAGCAGGCCCGAGCGCACGGTCTACCTCGACCGCATCCGGCAGGCCGCCGACCGCGGCCCGGCGCGCGGCAAGCTGGCCTGCGCGAACCTGGCGCACGGCTTCGCCGCGTCTGGACCGGCCGACAAGAAGGCACTGCGCGCCTTCGTCAAGCCCAACATCGCGATCGTCTCGTCCTACAACGACATGCTGTCGGCGCACCAGCCGTTCGAGCACTTCCCCCGGCAGCTGAAGGCCGCGGTCATGGAGGCCGGCGGCATCGCCCAGTTCGCAGGCGGCGTCCCCGCCATGTGCGACGGCATCACCCAGGGCCGCGACGGCATGCAGCTGTCGCTGTTCAGCCGCGACGTCATCGCGATGGCGACGGCGATCGGCCTGTCCCACGACATGTTCGACGGCGCCCTGATGCTCGGCGTGTGCGACAAGATCGTGCCCGGAATGCTCATCGGCGCACTCGGATTCGGCCACCTGCCGACGATCTTCGTGCCCGCCGGGCCGATGACGTCCGGGCTGCCCAACAACGAGAAGTCGCGCGTCCGCCAGCTGTACGCGGAGGGCAAGGCCGACCGCGAGCAACTGCTCGACGCCGAGGCTGCGTCCTACCACAGTGTCGGCACCTGCACGTTCTTCGGCACGGCCAACTCCAACCAGCTGCTCATGGAGGTCATGGGCCTGCACCTGCCCGGATCGAGCTTCGTGAACCCGGGCACCCCGCTGCGGGAAGCCCTCACCTGGGAGGCGGGAAAGCGCGTCACCGGTCTCACCTCGCTCGGCGACGACTACACGCCGGTCGGCGAGGTCGTGGACGAGAAGGCCGTGGTCAACGGTTGCGTCGCACTGCTCGCGACCGGCGGATCGACCAACCACACGATGCACCTCGTGGCGATCGCCCGCGCCGCCGGCATCACCCTCACGTGGGACGACCTGTCGGACCTGTCCGCGGTGGTGCCGCTGCTCGCCCGGATCTATCCCAACGGCTCGGCGGACGTGAACCACTTCCACGCGGCGGGCGGCCTCGGCTACGTCGTATCGTCGATGCTGGATGCGGGACTGTTGCACGAGGACGTGAAGACCGTCGTCGGCGCCGGACTCCGCCGGTACACCGAGGAGCCGAAGCTGTCCGGCGAGGGCGTCGAATGGCAGCCGGGCACCCGAATCAGCCTGGACACCAACGTGTTGCGCGGACCGGAAGATCCGTTCGACGTCAACGGCGGTCTGAAGATGCTGACCGGAAACCTGGGTTCGTGCGTGATGAAGACGTCGGCGGTCCACCCGGACCACCGCGTGGTGACGGCCCCCGCCCGGGTGTTCGACGATCAGCTCGACTTCCTCGCCGCCTTCGAGGCGGGCACGCTGACCGGCGACTTCGTGGCCGTGCTCCGGTACCAGGGGCCGCGCGCCAACGGCATGCCCGAATTGCACAAGCTCACACCGGTACTCGGTGTTCTGCAGGACCAGGGCCGCAAGGTCGCGCTCGTCACCGACGGCCGGATGTCCGGCGCGTCCGGGAAGGTGCCCGCGGCCATCCACCTCACCCCCGAGGCGGCCGCGGACGGACCGCTCGCGCGGGTGCGTGACGGCGACGTCCTCACCGTCGACGCGGTGACCGGATCCGTGAACGTGCACCTGAGCGACGAAGAACTGGCCGCCCGCCCGGCGACCGGTCGTGCGCCGGGCGCCGACGAATGGGTCGGCACGGGCCGCGAACTCTTCGCCGGCCTGCGTGCCGCCGTCGGACCGGCGACCCAGGGCGCCAGCGTTTTCCACCCCCAACCCGTCTAAGGAGTATTCAGTGACGAACAGCCCCTCCCTCCTCGACCGCGTCCCGGTCATCCCCGTCGTCGTCGTCGACGACCTCGGCGACGCGGTGCCGGTGGCCCGCGCGCTGGTGGCCGGCGGCATCCCGATGATCGAACTGACCCTGCGGACTCCGTGTGCCCTCGACGCCATCAAGGCGATCGCGACCGAGGTGCCGGAGATCTGCGTCGGCGCGGGCACGATCGTGGAACCGGTGCAGGCTGCGCAGGCGGCCGAAGCGGGAGCGCAGTTCCTGGTCTCGCCGGGTAGCACCGAAACCCTGCTGAAGGCGATGACGGACACCGAACTGCCGCACCTCCCGGGCGCGGCGACCGTCTCCGAGGTGCTGTTCCTGCTCGAGCACGGCTACCGCGAACTCAAGTTCTTCCCCGCCGAGGCGTCGGGCGGCGCGAAGTTCCTCGGCTCGATCCACTCACCCGTTCCGGCGGCCCGATTCTGTCCCACCGGCGGTATCTCCACGTCGAACGTCGGCGACTACCTGTCGCTGCCCAACGTCGGCTGCGTCGGCGGATCCTGGCTCACGCCCGCCGACGCCGTGAAGCAGCAGGACTGGGACCGGATCAGCGGACTCGCACGTGAGGCGGCGGCACTCGCCCGGTAGCGCGTGAAACGGCGCGGTACGGTGAATCGTGCGCGACAGTGACAACGGTGATTCCCAGCGGCCGGGTTCTCAGTCCTCGCTGAAATCCGCCAACCAGCACCGTGTGGTCCGCGCGCTCCAGACGTCGGGTGAGCTCACCCAGGCGGAGATCGCGCGTCGCACCGGATTGGCCCCCGCCACCGTGTCCAACATGGTCAAGGAATTGACCGCGGCCGGGATGGTCGCCGTGCCGGGCGGCGACCACCCCGGTCAGCGCGGCCGGGCGGTGCGGCTCACTCGCCGGATGGGCCTCGCGGTCGGGATCGACTTCGGGCACCGCCATCTCACCGTCGCCGTCGCCGACATGGCACACCAGGTGCTCGCCGAGGAACGCGTCGAACTCGGTGCGGGTCACCGCGCGGAGGACGGCGTGGTGCAGGCCGGCGCCCTTCTCGACGCGGCCCTCGACCGACTCGGCTGCGACCGCACGTCCGTCCTCGCGGTCGGCATGGGTCTGCCCGCACCGCTCGAGACCGACACCGGCGAGGTCGGCGGCCCGTCCATCCTCCCCGGCTGGGTCGGTGTCGACGCGGCCGCCATCGCGTCGGAGTATCTCGGCACCGCCGTGCACGTCGACAACGACGCGAACCTCGGTGTGCTCGCCGAACACATGTGGGGAGCGGGCCGCGGCACCACCGACCTCGCCTACATCAAACTGTCCGACGGTGTGGGTGCCGGCCTCGTCCTCGACGGCCGGCTGTACCGCGGAAGAGGCGGCACCGCAGGCGAAATCGGCCACCTGACCCTCGACGAGTTCGGGCAGGTGTGCCGCTGCGGCAACCGCGGCTGCCTCGAGACCCTCGTCGCCTCGCACGTCGTGATCGGGCTGCTCGCCCCGAGCCGCGGTCCAGATCTGAGCATCGCCGACATCGTCGCGATGGCCGAGCGCGGCGACGCCGCCTGCATCCGGGTGCTCGCGGACACGGGGCGCCACGTCGGCGTCGCGGCAGCGAGCCTGTGCAATCTCGTCAATCCCGAACGACTCGTCATCGGCGGCGAACTCGCACTGGCCGGCGAACTGCTCCTCGGGCCGATGCGTGAGGTCGTCGGCCGCTACGCGGTGCCCAGCGCGGTCCGCTCCCTGGACATCCGCGTCGCCGAACTCGGCCCCCGCGCTCAGGTGCTCGGCGCCGTCGCCCTGGGTCTGCGATCCGCGCTTCCCGCCTGACTGTTCGCCGCTGAATTCTCGCTCCGCGTCAGGGGGCGAGGTCTGAGTTCTTCGCGCACCACGTGTTCATTGGTGAATACAAATCGGACAAACGCGTCTTCGTATGTTCATGTCTTGACGATTCGTGGTTTCGTTGCCTACTGTGTTCCACACCACAACGACTGCGCACTCTGCGCAGGCCTCGGCCCGATCCGAGTCTCGATCACCCCTTGCTCACGAGGAGTCCCATGACTGAAAACGTCCTGTTGCCCGGCGCGGAATCGCCCGGCGACACCGCAGAGGGCACTTCGGTTCCCGTCCGGATCGCGGTCGTCGCCGCACTCGGCGGCCTACTGTTCGGCTACGACAGCGCAGTGATCAACGGCGCCGTGTCGGCGATCGAGGGCAAGTTCCAGGTCGAGTCCGCACTCCTCGGATTCGCGATCGCCTCGGCACTGCTCGGTGCCGCGGCGGGAGCGATGCTGGCCGGGCGGATCGCCGACCGGTACGGACGCCTCGTCACCATGCGGGCGGCTGCGGTGATGTTCCTGCTGAGCGCCATCGGCACCGGATTCGCGGCCAACGTCGAGATACTCGTGACGTTCCGGATCGTCGGCGGCATCGGTGTGGGTCTGGCCTCGGTCATCGCACCCGCCTACATCGCCGAGATCTCGCCCGCCCGGGTGCGTGGACGTCTCGGATCGCTGCAGCAACTCGCGATCGTCACCGGCATCTTCGTCTCGCTCCTGGTCGACTACGCCCTCGCCGCGCTCGCCGGCGGATCGCAGGAAGAACTGTGGTTCGGGCTCGAGGCCTGGCGGTGGATGTTCCTCGCGATGTGTGTGCCCGCGCTGGCCTACGGTCTGCTGTCGCTGACGATTCCCGAATCCCCCCGCTACCTGATCGCTCAGGGACGCATCGCCGAGGCCCGCGGCATCCTCGCGGTTCTGCTCGGCGAGAAGGGCCTCGACCTCAAGATCGAGAGCATCCGTTCGACGCTGGCCCGCGAGACGCAGCCGTCGATCCGCGATCTGAAGGGCTCCGCGTTCGGCCTGATGCCGATCGTGTGGATCGGTATCGGACTCTCGGTTTTCCAGCAGTTCGTCGGCATCAACGTGATCTTCTACTACTCGAGCGTCCTGTGGCAGGCCGTCGGCTTCGACGAGGGCAGCTCCCTGAAGATCACGGTCATCACGTCCGTGGTCAACATCGCCACCACCCTCATCGCCATCGCCTACATCGACCGGGTGGGCCGTCGGCCGTTGCTCATCATCGGCTCCGCCGGCATGGCCGTGACGCTCGCGACCATGGCGTTCATCTTCGGAACCGCCTCCACGACCGTCGTGAACGGTGTCACGACGCCGCAGCTGACCGGGCTGCAGGGCCCGATCGCGCTGGTCGCCGCCAACCTCTTCGTGGTCGCGTTCGGAATGTCGTGGGGCCCGGTCGTGTGGGTTCTGCTCGGCGAGGCGTTCCCCAACCGCATCCGCGCCGCCGCCCTGTCACTCGCCGCGGGCGCGCAGTGGGCGGCGAACTGGCTGATCACCGTGACGTTCCCGTCCATGAAGGACTTCTCGCTCGGAATCTCCTACGGCTTCTACGCCGTCTGCGCGGTGCTGTCGCTCGTCTTCGTGCTGCGCTGGGTCAAGGAGACGAAGGGCGTGGAACTCGAAGCCATGCACTCCGATTCGGTCGTGTAGACCTTTCCGCGCTACGACGTCGACACCTGCGAGGATCTCACTCGCGGGTGTCTTCGTCGTCCTTCATCTGCTCGACGGCGGTCGCGGATTCGCTGACGATCGCGCGCATGGCCGCCTCCGCCGCGTCGGCGTCGCCCATCTGGATGGACGACGCCACCACGCCGTGCAGCCGGATCGCTTCGGTCTCCGCGACGTGCGGCATCAGTGAGTGCCGGGTGCGGCCCTCCAGTACCTCCACGACGATCTGCGACATCGCACGCAGCAGGGGATTTCCCGACGCGGTCAGCAGGGTGCGGTGAAAGTCGGAATCGTGGGCCAGGTACGCGTCCGTGTCCGCCGCACGGGACGTCGACGACATTCCGATGACGGCCGCCGTCAGTGCCCCGCATTGTTCCGGCGTCGCCCGTGTCGCCGCGAGACGCGCGGCGAGCGGTTCGATACCCGACCGCAGTTCGCTCAGGCTCGACAGCTGTTCGAACCGCTGCGGTCCGGCGAGTTTCCAGCGAATCACGCTCGGGTCCAGTGAATTCCAGTGCTCCTCGCCGAGGACCGTGATCCCGACGCGGCGACGGACGGCCAGGAGTCCGAGGGATTCGAGAACCCGGACCACCTCGCGGACGACGGTGCGGGAGACGGAGTACTGGGTGACCACGTCGTCGGCGGAGATGCGGGTGCCGGGTGCCAGGACGCCGGCCACGATGTCGCCGCCGAGCCGGTCGAGCACCGTTTCGTGCAATTGCCGGTACTCGGCGCCCTCTGCGTTGGTCATCCGCCGATGGTCCCACGCTTGCACCCGCTGAACACACGTTGGCGCGCGACCGGACTTCTAAGTAGTACTTATTTGGACTACGCCTTGAAATCATATGGTTTATGAGGCAGAGTGACCTGAGTCACGAACAACGGTCATTCCAACACCGATCTCCCTGGAGCAACAGAATGAGTACCGCGTCACTACTCGCAGCGGCCGACAGCGCCGGCACCGACGCGCAGCTGATCACGGCTGCCGTCGTCGGCGTCGCCGTCATCATCGCGCTGATCACCTGGCTCAAACTCCATCCGTTCCTCGCGCTGTCGATCGGCGCCGTCGGCGTCGGCATCGGCGCAGGTCTCGGTGCCACGGACTCGGTGAAATCGTTCGTCGAGGGCTTCGGCGCCACGATGGGCAGCGTCGGAATCCTGATCGGATTCGGTGCCATGTTCGGCAAGCTGCTCGCCGATTCGGGTGGCGCCGACCGCGTCGTGGACACCCTCGTCGGGCGTGCGGGACCGCGGACGCTGCCCTGGATGATGGCACTGGTCGGCGCGGTGATCGGCCTGCCGATGTTCTTCGAGATCGGCCTCGTGCTGCTGATGCCGGTCATCATTCTCGTCGCGCGCCGTTCGGGGCTGTCGCTGATGCGCATCGCGATCCCCACCCTCGCCGGTCTGTCGGCGATGCACGGTCTCGTTCCGCCGCACCCCGGGCCGCTGGTCGCGGTCGCGGCGCTCAATGCGAACCTCGGACTCACGCTCGCGCTCGGCGTCGTCGTCGCGATTCCCACCGTCATCGTCGCCGGACCGCTGTTCAGCAAGCTGGCCGCCCGCTGGGTGGACGTGCCCGTCCCCGAGCTCTACGTGACCGTCGAAGACAGGGAAGGCGCGGAGGTCGCCGCCGAGCGTCGCCGCCCCAGCTTCGCGGCCACCCTGTCCGCCATCCTGCTCCCGGTCGTCCTGATGCTGGGCAAGGCGATTGCCGACGTCGCCGCCGCCGACTCGGACTCGCCCGCGAAGGCACTGCTCGACTTCCTCGGAACGCCGGTCGTGGCGCTCGGACTCGCGGTGCTCGCCGGAATGCTGCTCCTCGGCCGGGGCGGCGGCATGGACCGCAACGCCATCGCGGCCTCGCTGGAGAGCTCGCTGCCCCCGATCGCCGGAATCCTCCTGATCGTCGGTGCGGGCGGCGGATTCAAGCAGGTCTTGATCGACACCGGCATCGCCGACGTGATCGCCGAAGCAATCAAGGGCAGTGCCCTTCCGGTCCTGTTCCTCGCCTGGCTCGTGGCCGTCCTGATCCGGGTCGCCACCGGATCGGCCACCGTCGCGACCGTCACCGCGTCCGGCATCCTCGCGCCCGTCGCCGCCGAGCTGACGTCCACGCACGTCTCGCTGATGGTGCTCGCGATCGGCTCCGGCTCGCTGTTCCTGTCGCACGTCAACGACGCGGGATTCTGGCTGGTGAAGGAATACCTCGGCGTCACGGTGGTGCAGAACCTGAAGACGTGGACGGTGATGGAGTGCATCATCTCCGTCACCGGTCTGGCCGGTGTCCTCGCGCTCAGCGTGTTCATCTAAAGGGGGTCGAGAATGTCGAGTGAGGTTGGTGAGATGCACGTGAGTACGCGCGAACCGGTAGGACGCACGCCGCAGACCGCGGATCCCGTCCTGGTGTTGATGGGCGTGTCCGGGTCCGGGAAGTCGACGGTCGCGGGAATCATCGCCGGCGCGATGGGCTGGGACCTGCAGGAGGGCGACGCCCTGCATCCTCCCGCGAATGTCGCGAAGATGGCGTCGGGGCAGCCGCTGACCGACGAGGACCGCTGGCCGTGGCTCGATCTCGTCGCGGGATGGATCCGGGACCACACGGACAACGGTCTTCCCGGGGTCATCACCTGCTCCGCGCTCAAGCGCAGCTACCGCGACGTCCTGCGTGGCGACAACGTCGTGTTCGTGCATCTCGCCGGGTCGCGCGCGCAGATCGGGGAACGGCTGACCGCCCGGCTGGACCACTTCATGCCCCCGTCGTTGCTGGACACGCAGATCTCGACGCTCGAGCCGATCGAACCCGACGAGGACGCCATCGTGGTGGACGTGGGCGGATCGCCGACACAGGTGGCGACGGAGATCATCGCTCGGCTGGAGCAGCGGCTCGGCCGGTGAACTTCCGGTAATCGGACGGAAATTCAGTCGAAGTCGCTCGGTAACGTGCGGCTTCGACTTACCGTGGCGTGAGGTCTCGGGGGATGTGGGTGCGTTTCTCCCTGGATCGCCCTAGGGTGTCCAGTTGGCTGGACAAGCGTCCGATACAACGGAGGGCAGTATGCGAACGCGAGGATCGATCGTGTGGCACTGGGATGTCAGTCGACGGGCGCGCATGACGTTCTGGTTTGCCAGGGCTTTCGTCAAACCGCTGTTCACGATATGGCCGACGACGGACCGCGGCATCGAACTGCTGGCGGCCCTCGACGAACTCATCGACCGGCTACCCAAGCCGAAGGGGCTCGACATCGTGGCGATCTCGCTCGGCGGGGTGCCGTGCGAGAAGATCACCCATCCGCGACCCGCCGTCACCTCGATGGACGGCGCCACCATCCTCTACTTCCACGGCGGCGGATTCGTGTTCTGCGGGCTCGCCACCCACCGGGCGCTGTGCGGTCTGCTCGCCGCGCGGTCGGGTGCGCCCGTCGTCTCGGTCGAGTACCGGCAGCTTCCCAAGGGGGCGATCGGGGCGTCGCTGGTGGACGCCATGACCGCCTACACCGAGGTGCTGAAGGTGTGCGACGACCCCACCCGGGTGATCGTCGCGGGGGACTCGGCGGGCGGGTACCTCGCGATGAAGGTCGCCGAAGTCGCCGCGCTGCGGGGCATCACCCGGCCGGCGGCCGTCATCGGATACTCCCCGCTGCTCAACCTCGACCTCGAGGATCACGACCCCGATTTCATGAAGCGCGACGCGTACCTGCCGATGTCGCAGGTGGCCAAGCTGAAGGACCGTTGGCTGGCCGGGCCCGACCAGATTCCGGGTGCCCAGTCGCCGGTGAACGCGGATCCCGCACTGTTCCCGCCGGTCTTCCTCACCGCCGCCGAATACGAGATCATGCGGCCCGACGTCGAGATCCTCACCGACCGGTTCGACCGAGAGGGCCGGCAGATCGAGACCCACATCTGGAGTGGGCAGATCCACGCGTTCCCGGTGATCGGCAAGGTGCTGCGGGAAAGCCGCACGATCATCGGTCTCACGGTCGACTTCGCGTCCCGCGCACTCACGGAGTCGAAGCGGCACTCGGCCTGAGTTACGCGGGGTTGAGCACCCTGCGCAGCAGCGGTGACACCGTGATCAGCAGTCCCAGCAGCGCGACTCCCGTGACGAGCACGAGGCCGGAGTGGAACTGGTGGAACCCGGCGCCGCTGATGCCGGTGGCGGTGTGCGAGCCCGCGGTGACGAGCGCGGTGGTCAGCGCCAGCACGAGCGCGGCACCGACCTGTGCGGACGTCTGCACGAGCCCCGACGCCAACCCCTGCTCGGAGTCGTCGACACCCGACGTGGCCTGGGCCATGATCGACGTGAAGCCCAGTGCGAAACCGACGCCTAGCAGCACCACGCTCGGCAGGATCGCGATCGTGTAGTTCGGCTGATCGCTCCCTGCGAAAAGGAACCACAGGTAGCCGAGGCTCAGCGACGTGAGTGCCGCGATGATCATCCGGGCGGTGCCGAACGCGTCGATCAGACGGCCCACGAACGGCGACCCGAAGGCCACGATGATGCCCGCGGGGAGGAGACCCAGCGCCATCTCCAGCGGTGACCATCCGAGCACCGACTGCAGGAAGATCGTCATCATGAACTGGAAGCTCAGGTAGGAGCCGAACAGGGCGACGATGCTGAGATTCGCCCGCACGATCGAGCCGACCCGCAGAATGCTCAGCCGCACGAGCGGGTGCGCGACCCGGTTCTCCACGACGAAGAACGACGCCAGCAGGGCGGCGGCCAGTGCGAACGAGCCCAGCGTGAGCGGATCGGCCCAGCCGCGGGCCGGCGCCGACACGACGGTGTAGACGGCGAGCAGCATGCCCGACACCAGCGTCGTGGCTCCGACGATGTCGTGGCCACCGGTGTCGGCGGCACGGTCGCGGGGGATCAGGACGGTGCCTGCGACCAGGGCGAGCACCGCGAACGGTACCGGCATCAGGAACGTCCAGCGCCACCCGGCACTGGTCAGCAGTCCGCCCAGGATCAGGCCGGACGAATAGCCGCTGGCTCCGAAGACGGAGAAGATCGACAGCGCCCGGTTGCGGGCGGGCCCCTCCTTGAACGTGGTGGTGAGGATCGACATCGCGGTCGGTGCAGTGAACGCGGCCGCGAGTCCCTTCACGAAGCGGCTCGCGATGAGCAGCGTGCCGTTGTCGACGAGTCCGCCGACCAGGGACGCGATCGCGAACACGGTCAGCGCGATCAGGAAGACGCGGCGGCGTCCGAGGAGATCGGCGGTGCGTCCGCCCAGTAGCAGCAGACCGCCGAAGCCGAGGACGTATCCGTTGATGATCCATTGCAGCGAGGTGGTCGACAGCCCCAGTTCGGTTCCGATGGAGGGCAGCGCAACACCCACCATCGAGACGTCGAGACCGTCGAGGAACATCACGAGGCACAGCACGGCGAGGACGCCCCAGAGGCGGGGAGTCCAGGCTTGGTCGGTCGACGGGGCGGTGGTGGCGCCCGGCGAGGTGGCGAGGTCCGGGGTGGCGTCGCTGATAGTCACAGGGAGAATATAGATGCACGTGCAATCAATGCGCAAGCACTAATTTCGTTTGCATTTAATTCGCTTGCACGTTTTTCGTCTGCGCGCTAGGGTGCGGATCATGAGCTCAGAAGCGGACCTGCGCGACACGTGGCGGCTGCTCGCGAGCCGATACAACTCGATTGCGTGCGAGTTGGATCGTGAGATGCAACACGCGCACGGGCTGAGCATGAGTGACTTCGAGACACTCGACCGACTGATGGACGCCACCTGCGACCGACCACGGATGCAGGACCTGGCGGCCGAGATGTACCTCAGTCCCAGCGCGCTGTCCCGGAGCGTGGCCCGGCTGGAGAAGGCGGGCCTGGTCGCCAGAGCGCTGTGCGAGGCGGACCGGCGGGGCGTCTTCGTCGACGTCACCGACGCCGGCCGCAAGGTGCACGCCGACGCCAGTAAGATTCAGCTGGGTGTACTCACCGAAAAGCTTTCGGAAGCAACCTGATTCGTCACGTCAACGAGGTGGGTGTCGCGTAGTCGTCGGACGGGAACTCGCCGTCGACGACGGCGGTCACCACCGTGTTCTCGAGCGTGATCGCCCCGCCGTGATTGTCCAGGAACGCGGTGTCCGCGGCGTCGCGCCCCGTCGCGATCCGCAGCAGCGCCGAACGCGGGGCCAGCCGGGTGGCGTCGACCACCCGCCACTGGGAATCGACGAACGCCTCGACGACGGCGTGGAAGTCCATCGGATCGCAGCCCGGCGCATACACCGCCGCCAGTCGCGCCGGAATGGTGACGGCCCGCAGCAGCGCCACCGTGAGGTGGGCGAAGTCACGGCATACCCCGGCCCCGGACAGCATCGTGTCGACGGCACTGTCGGTGGATCTGCTCGACCTCGCCTGATACAGCAGCCGCGACCCCACCCATGTGGTGATGTCCTGCAGCAGTTCCGGGTGCGGCTTGGACAGGTTGAACTCCCCGCCCGTGAAGCCGAAGAACTTGTCCGCCTCGGCATACCGGCTCGGGCGCAGATACTTCGACAGGTCGTAGTCGGTGACCGGAGGCGAATCGGCCTTACCCACAACCGAAGCCGCGTACTCGACGTGCAGCGAGCCGCGTGGGCTGTCCAGCAGGTGGACGCGAGTACCGTGCTCCGCCACTATCTCTCGTGCCTCGACCGGGCTACCGTCGAGAGTGAACTTCAGCGACTCCGACAGCTCCGAACCGGGCGTCCGGGCCACCGCGATCTTGAATTCGAGACTGGTGGCGTCGGTGACCTCGATGTCCAGGGTGGCGGTGACGTGACGTTTCATCCGCCCATCCTGGCATCCCGCGTCCGGGGGTGCAGAATCCCCCGGCGGAGTCAGGCCTGAACGCGTGGCCGCAGCCACTCGACGAGATCGTCGAGTACCTCCTCGTTCTCCGGTTCGTTGAACACCTCGTGGAACAGGTTTTCGTAGATCTCCACCGTGAGATCCTCCGAACCCGCGTACTCCGCGATGAGTTCCGTGCCGTGCACGCTCGCGAGCCCGTCGTCCCGCCCGTGCTGCAGCAGCAGGGGAACCTTCAACGACGGCAGGCGCTCCGGCAAATGCTCGGCAGCGAGAATCATTCCGCGCGCAATCCCCGCAGGCACCTTCCCGTGGTGGACGAGGGGATCCTCCTCGTAGGCCGCCACGACCGCCGGATCGCGGGACACCAGCTTCGCGTCGAGCGACTCGACGGGCACGCCGGGGAGGAAGCGGCCCACCAGCTTGCCGATCTCGACCACCACGCGCGGTGTCCCGCTCGTCACGTCGACCGCGGGCCCGGACAACATGAGGGCCTTCAGATCCTGCTGGTGGTCGAGGGCGTACGTCAGTGCGATGGAACCGCCCATGCTGTGCCCGAGGAGGAACCGGTCGGTGCCCGGCCAGTCCGTCGACGCGATGCCGAACAGCTGGTGCAGGTCGTCGGTGAATTCGCGCCAGTCCTTCAGGTGAACCCGTTTGCCGCCCGACCGCCCGTGTCCGCGGTGGTCGGGTGCGTAGATCGCCAGGTCGAGTTCGCCGAGTCGCTCGATCACGTGGTCGTAGCGCCGGGCGTGCTCGCCGAAGCCGTGGCACAGCACCAGCACGCCGCGCGGGCGCCGCTCGGGAAGCCACACGTCGTAGACGATGGGAATTCCGCCGACGCCGGCGAAGGACGATTCTCGATGCTGCATGATGCCCCTTCGTGGTCCGAATTCGACGACTCAGATCATTGCACGGTGAGGTACCCTGACAAGCGGAAAATTAGGGGATCGGTCCCTTCGACAACAGGTCGATCACGGCTCGGGAGGTGCGTCGCCGCAGCCATCCACGCGGCCCGTCCTCGCCGAGCGCGGCGCGGGCGGCGTTCAGGCCCGACACCCCGTGCACACCGCCACCCGGGTGCGCCGAGGCGCTGCCCAGGTAGAGGCCCTGAACCGGGGTTTCCGAGCGGGAGATGCCCGGCCCCGGCCGGAAGACCAACTGCTGATGGAGTTGCGCCGTCCCTCCGTTGACGGCGCCGCCTACCAGATTCGCGTCGGCTGCCTCGAGATCCGACGGGCGCTGGACGACACGCCCGACGACCCGATCCGCGAACCCCGGTGCGTGTTCCTCGAGGACGTCGTCGACCCGCGCCGCCAGCAGGTCGGCAGACGCGTTGTCGGTGACGTCGCGCGGTAGATGCGTGTACGCCCAGGCGCTTTCGGTGCCCTCCGGTGACCTGCTGGGATCGGCGGTCGTCATCTGCCCGAACAACAGGAACGGGCGGGCCGGGACGGTGCGGGTGGTCAGGTCGGCCATCCAGCGGACGAGGCCGTTGTCGTCGGCGCCCAGGTGAACGGTCCCCGCACCGCTCAGGCTGGGCGAACGCCACGGAATCTTCTGCGACAAGGCGTAATTGACCTTCAGTACCGGCGTGTCCCACTCGAAATGCTCGAGGTCGGCGCGCACCCGGGCGGGAACGGCATGGCCCGGGAGCAGCGACCCGTACAGCGCGGGCGCCGAGACGTCGGCGATCACCGCCCGGCGTGCCGCGTAGCGGACACCCGACTCCGTCCGCACGCCGACGGCGCGACCGGACCGAACATCGATCCCCGTCACCGCGTCGCCGTAGTGGAAATGCGCGCCCGCGTGCTCGGCCCGGCGTACCATCGCGGCCGACAACTCGCCGGCGCCGCCCACCGGGACCGGGTACCCGCCGTCCTGGGCGAGCATCGTCAGGATGTACCCCATGACGCCGCTGCCCGGTGCGTCCGGAGGGGTGTCGGCGTGCATCGCGTTGCCCAGCAACAGCAGTCGTGCCGCCTCGCCGCGGAACAGTTCGTGCGCCATCCGCCGCGCAGGCAGGAGCAGGAATCGGGCCACCCGCAGCGACTCGGCGGTGCCCAGCCTGCGCAGCAGTGCGCTCGGACCACGCACCGGCGGGAACGGGCTGAACAGGGTGCTCAGCAGCGGTTCCTTGATGTGATGCCACTGCTCGACCAGCGCCGTCCACGCGACGCCGTCGCCGGGTTGCCTGCGTTCGAGGTCGGCGGCCGTGTCGGCCGGGTCGGGATGAATCACCGGCGCGTCCTCGTCGGCGGCCGAGCGGGCGTGCCCGACCGCGTGCGGCGCATGACTCCACCGCAGCCCGTGCGACTCGAGGTCCAGCCCGCGAATTGCGGGGGACACGGTCGACAGGGGATAGAACGCGCTGAACAGGTCCGACGTGAAACCGGGAACGAGTTCGGCCGACTTCACCGCGCCGCCGGGCGTCGGCTGCGCCTCCACGACCGCGACGTCCCAGCCTGCATCGGCGAGCGTCGCGGCCGCGACGAGCCCGTTGGGACCGGATCCGATGATCACTGCGTCGACGTTGCTCACCCGACCAGGCTGTCAGAAAAGCCAGCGCTCCGCTCGATGCTCAGAGGGACGACGGTGTGAATGTCACCGGCAGATGCTTCAGCCCGTTGATGAAGTTGGAGCGCAGCCGCTGGGCCGGCGCCGTCTGTTCCATGTCGGGCATCCGACGCAGAATCTCACTCAGCATCACCTTCATCTCGGCGCGAGCGAGGTTGGCGCCGAGACAGAAATGGTGACCGCCGCCGCCGAACGCGATGTGCTGCGAGTAGTGGCCGGTGGGCCGGTCGATGTCGAACGTGTACGGATCGTCGAACACCGCCTCGTCACGGTTCCCCGACATGTGCCAGATGACCACCCGGTCGCCCTCGGAGATCTCGACGTCGTGCAGCACCGTGTCCCTGGTCGCGGTCCGGCGGAACTGCATGACCGGTGTGGCCCACCGCAACCCCTCCTCGATCAGGGCGTCGAGCTTCGACGGATCCTCGAGGACCTTCCGGAGCTCCTCGGGATGTTCCATCAGCGCCAGCTGGGTGTGCGAGATGGCGTTGCGGGTGGTCTCGTTCCCGGCGACCGCGAGCAGCATGAAGAACATGTTGAAATCGAGTTCGCCGAGCTTCTCGCCGTGCACGTCGGCCTGGATGAGAGCGGTCGCGATGTCGTCGCGCGGGTGCCGCTTGCGGTCCTCGAACATCTCCAGGCTGTAGGCGAACATCTGGCCGGCCGCCGCGCGCTCCTGACCTTCCTCGAGGTGGAATTCGGGATCGGACGAGCCGATCATCTGATTCGTCAGGTCGAAGATGAGCTTGCGGTCCTCCTGGGGCACGCCGAGGAAATCGGCGATCGCCTGCAGCGGCAGTTCGGACGCGACGTCGACGACGAAGTCGCACTCGCCGCGCTCGATCACCGCGTCGACGATGCTCGTGGCGCGCTGCGCCAGAATGTCGTGCAGCTGTCCGATACGGCGGGGCGTGAAGCCCTTGCTGACGATCTTCCGCAGCGCCGTGTGGTCCGGTGGGTCCATGTTCAGCATCATCAACTGCTGGCCCGCCAGGTCGTCGGGGGCCAGATCGTCGATGTAGGTGGCGCCCCGCCACGACGAATACGTCTCGGCGTCCCGGTTCACCGTCACGATGTCCGCATGCCGGGTGACGCACCAGAAGGGGTCGCCGCGCTCGTCGAGGTGCCGGTAGACCGGGGCCTTGCGCCGCAACGTGGCGAACATCTCGTGGGGCACGCCCTGCACGAAGGTGTCCGGGTTGTAGAGATCGACGTCGGCGAGCTGCACGGTCCCTCCTGAGGCCTCACGTACGAGAATACGTTCTAGTCCTGGAGGATGTGGGGACAACGAAAACGGCCCCGGAGAATTGAATCTCCGGAGCCGTTTCCATTTGGTAGCGGGGACAGGATTTGAACCTGCGACCTCTGGGTTATGAGCCCAGCGAGCTACCGAGCTGCTCCACCCCGCGTTGCATTGACAACACTACACCCTTCCCGGAGTGCTCTTGACCAACCCCGGGGAGGGCTAGGTCACATCAGCCGGAACTGGACCATTTCGATGGCGTTCTCGATCGCCTCGGACACCTCCCGGAGGCGCTCGTCCGCGCCCGCCGCAGCGAGAATCTGCAGGCGGTCGGCGTCGCCCATCGGAATGTAGGTGGCGATCTCGTACAGCCTCGTGCCGAGCGACCCGCGGAACCCGCCGATGACCGGAACGTCGGGCGGGACGTTCCCCGTCTCCGTCGCGAGACGGCGGAGGAGGCCGTACAGGAATTCGAGTCTCTCGATCAGCGACGGGAATTCGTAATCCGCCGTCTGGGTGCCGGTGTTCTCATCCGGCCACACATCCACCTCGGCGATCGGATACGGATTGTCCGGCAACCACTTCGACACCTTGATGCGTTCCTCGGTGCGGCAGAACAACTCGTACCGGCCGTCGCCGATCGACGCGTGGGACTCGATCCGCGCGATCGTGCCCACATCGTGGCGCACGTCGCCGCCACCCACCTCGTTGCCGCGAGCAATGAGGACCACCCCGAATCGCGGACCGTCCGGTGCGTCCAGGCAGTCACGGACCAGTTCCTGGTAGCGAGGTTCGAAGACGTGGAGGGGGAGCTGCTGACCGGGCAGCATCGTCGAGCCCAGCGGGAACATGGGGAGCAGAGTCATCAGGGGATTCTCAATCGGGGTACGGGCGTCGCCGGCAACGGGTCGACGCGATCGATCTCGTCCGTCAGGTGTTCCGACCACGTCAGGAGGCCGGAGATGTCGAGGCCGTGTGGCGCCTCCACCTCGTAATGCCGGATCCGGTCGTGGCCCTGGCGCAGCAGTGACCGCGCACCGGTCTTGTTGCCCCGCATCAGGTGCGTGAGACCCACCGCGAGCTGCGCGAGCCCCTGCCACAGTTCCCGCTCGTCCTCGGGGGCAATCTTCCACGTTCCCTCCAGGATTTCGTGGGCGTGGAACGGCATGCCGTGGTCGAGTAGCCGCTGAGCCTCGGTGATCGCCTCGTCGGGCGGTAACCGCAGGTCGTCGGGGATACGCGGCACACCCTCGGCGTCGTGAGGCAGGGGCCGGCCGAGTTCGTCGCGGGGGCGTGCGTTGAGGGGCTTGCCCGTCCCGTCCCTGTCCCGATCGGTCATGGGACAAGGGTAACGCTCAGCCGCGGGTCGGCGAAGGGTTCGCAGAGGTGTTGGCAAGGGCCGCGGCCACGCGTTTCGACAGCTCGTCGCGAACTACCCGGACCGTCGCCGACCGCAGGTGGACGCGGTCGTCCTGGTGATAGAGGTAGCGGCCATCCGATTCCACATCGATCCACGTCAGTTCGCCCAGAACCGGCTCGTCGAGCCCGCTGCGCGCACCGCGGATGCAGATGTACCCGATCCCGGTCCGTGGTCGGCCGACGATCCCGCGCAGCCGAGTGCCGTCGGAGGCTCGGGCATTCTGCAGGACGGAAGTGCCGGTGCCTCGGTTCTGGACGTCGTCGGGGTGCGCGGTCAGCGACGGAGTTCGTCCGGGAGCGCAGTCGGGCAGGTCGTCCAGAAGTCGGTCGGTGAACCCGTCGACGCTCTCCGCGCCCGCGTCGATCCGGATGTCGCCGCGGCCCGGTTCGCTGCGGAGTTGTTCGGCGACGACGGCGACTCGGCCACGGATGCTGCCCCTCCGCCGGATCCCGGAGTGGAGTTCGGGGGAGGGGGCGAGCACCGTGACGGACACTTGCGGGTTCCGGAGCGCCTGGATCGCCGCGACCAGTTTCGGTTCGTCGAGCGCGGACCGCCACTGCTCCAGTTCGCGTTGCTGGATCGCATACTGGTCTTCCGTTGCCGCGGCGGACCGGTACTTCAACGGGTACGGCATCCGGTCGAGATCGGTTGCCTCCCAGAGGCACATGAATTGGGCTGACGTCAGCCGCCAGTTCATGCGCCGATCACCGGCGGTGCCACGGGGTCGAGTTTGCCGATCAGTTCGTTGCCGTTGTCGACGGTGATGAGATAGCTCGGGGTCTGATGCTCCGTGTCGCCCTCGCCGTGTCCGCCTGGCCGGCCGGGCGCACCCATCATGCCGGGTGCCATACCCATCCCGGGGCGACTCATGCTCGGCTTCACCGGTGTCGCCGCTGCGGCAGCGGCAGCCGCCCCGGCTCCCGCTGCGGCACCACCCGACGGGATCGGGCCACCCGGAACGACACCGCCCGAGTTGGACTCGGAGTCACGTTTGTCGTTCTTCCGGCGCGTGCTCGATGCCGAACCCCCGACGCCCGATCCGGAGGCACCGGACCTCCCACTACCGCCGATTCCGCCATAACCCGCGCCGCCCGCGCCGCTGCCCTGAGGGCCCGCACCAGCAGCGTTCTGCGCATTCGCAGCCGCAGTCTGTGCGGCCGAACCGGATCCGGCGTTGGCACCGGCTCCCTGATTTGCGGCCTGATTTGCAGCGGCCTCGGCATTCGCTGCAGACGTGGTCGCGGCATCATCCCCCGCGGACTCCGCGTCCCCAGGGGTCTCGCCATTCACAGACGCATCGCCATTCCCCGACGCGGTGGAGGTATTGCTGTCGGATGCGCTCCAAGAACCGGGGCCGCCCGAGGTGGGCGCAGCGAGATTCGGATCGACGTAACCGGGCACGCCGCTGAGCGAATGCGGTGCCGGGAGGACAGGAACGTTCGTACCCACGTCCTGATAGTTCGGGACATAGATGTTCTGCAGCTTACGAATGGCCTCTTCCCTCGCCGCATCCCGCGCTGCTTCCTGAGCTTCGGCGGCCGTGGGCGTCAGGGGGAGAAGGCTGAGGGGTTGTTCCGACGTCGGCGCGGGGATGCTGTTCTTCACATCCTGCGCAGCACTACTGAGAATGTCGAGCTTCACGCCAATCGCCTGCACGCCCGAGGTCAACTGGTCACTCGCGCCCGCAAGGGTATCTGTTGCCGCGAGCGCCGCGTCGGCGGCTGCGCCCTCCCACTTTTCGGCAATGGTGTTCTTCAGAAGTGCGAACCCGAAGCCAATGGGCAGAGATCCGACGATCGCGTGGCAAGCCTGAGCGAGATCCCCGATGACACTCGGGTCCATGTCCTGCGTCTTCGCATAGATCTCCGAATGCTGCCAGCCCTCGAAACTCTCCATCGTCGTGATGTACGGAGGATCGATGTCCTCTGACCCGAGTTGCTGCGCGGACCGCTGCAGCTTCGTGCGGTGCTGATCGCCGGCGCCGTTCGGCAGTACTGCATCGGAAAGGGGAGCGAGCGGGTCCTTCGGTGCCATCGGTCAGTCCCCCTTCGGAATGAACGGCTCGATGATTCGGGCGGTGTCCTCGAGTCCAGCGCACCACTCGGATTCGGGCGCATGCTGGCCATTTCCCTGAAACACGCTGCGCGTGAATCCGAGAATGCCGTAGGACGTTTCGATGGTCAGGTCACACGCGTCAGTCACACCAGGGTCAAAGATCAAGATCGCGCGACGACCGTTGATTTCGATGGATGTCGAGTGAAGCTTCTTTTTTTCTTGCTCCTCCGCGAAGCTGATGTTCCCGGATAGAACGTTCATTACGTACCGGCGCTGGGGCGTGTCATACCCGCAACCGAGGAAGGTGTAGGAATCGGGCGTGAAGTCCGCGTTTGCTTCACTCAACGGATCGTAGCCAGCTTCGACTAGCGCAGAATCAGGGATGTCAAGACATGGATCGAAGGCCACCTGCGGGCGGTCCGATTTGTCGACATGTCTTGGAACTCTGGAGGTGGGTGTGGCCACGGATTCAGGGTCCGGTTGATTGGCCTTCTCTGTGCTGCAACCGGCGAGTAGAGCCAGTGAAACGGCGGCCAAGACCATTTTGCTGAGCTTCACTGCTCAATCTCTCCTTGGATTCCGGCCAGTGCTCGCCCGATAGCGCTGTCGCTCTCTGCAAACGCGTCGCCCCCGGCCTGGAAAGTGTCCCGCATGGTCTCGATAACGAGGCGAAACTGATTCAGCCGCTCTCTGACGGAACCGGAGCCATCGCCGCCGTTGAACTTTTTGTCATACCGGCCTTGGAGTTCCTGCGCTGAATCGAATCCGCCGAAGCCGGAGACATATCGCAGGTGGTCGGCGTTCTTGATCGCCTGATCCATCTGCTCGATCATCGTGTTGCAGATGCCCACGCATCGTTCGATTGCGTCATCTTCCAGACGCAGTGTTTTGCTCATTCCCATTCCCCCAGTGCTCGACAGGACCCCCTCGGCCGCGTGCGGAGATGCTACCGCACGGGTGTGTTACTCGGTCTAGTGCGCAGCACTGCAATGTTCAGGCTGCGTTGAGGAATTCGATGAGGATGCGTTCGACTGGTGAGTCGGTCTCAACTTCGCGGAATGGCAATGGTTTCGGTAGTGGTGGTGCCGTCGATCGGTACCGGTGTCCGGTGGGGGTGTAGACCTCGATCTGGTGCAGTCCTCCGGGCCGCTGGCGAGGGGTGGCGTTCCATCCCGCACCCTGTTTGGCGTAGTTGCAGGCTGCACACAGACCGGCGCCGTTGTGCGCGGTGGTCGGACCCTCGGATGCGCGGGGTCGGATGTGGTCGTGGTGCCGGATCGGGGCATCGCACCAGGGTGTCCGGCAGGTTCGATCGCGTAGATCGATGAGCCTCGCCAACCCGGCGGGGAAGCAACGGGCCTGGGACTCGGTCGCGGTCAGCGCTCCCGACTGCGGGTTGGCATAGAGACGGCGCAGGTTCACCCGCGTCGCATTCCCGGTGTCCGGATCGATCGCGGCCTGGACTGCCTCGGAAATCCAGTGCCCCGCCAGTTCGGCGGGAACGGGACCGTATCCCTGCACGTAGGCGGGTTCGGATCCTCTGTCGAGGAGGGAACGGTCGGAGATCACCAGGTTCACGGTGATCGGAGGTGTCGTCGCCGTGTGGTGCGTCCCGGTGATTCGGGACACGAGAAGGTCGGCCATGATCTGCGACCGCGTGCGTTCGTCGCCGGCAGCGAGAATCGAATCGGCGTCACGTGCGAGGGTGGCGTGCACTGCTACGCCTTCCGCGACCGGCAGCAGGGCGCTGACGTAGGCCATGGTGTCCGGGGCGGGACGGGAGGTCACCCGCCGATCCGACACGGCTTTGCGTGCCCGTCGCACCACGGCCTCGGCGTCGACTTCCACGGCGGCCGCGCGAACTTTCGCGCACACCGCCTGGTCGCCGAGCCCGTCCAACGTTGCCGGGTCGCCGCACAGCAGGTAGTCGAGTGCTGTGCGATCTTCCCGGGTCAGGCATGCCGTTTCGCGGACGAGGATTGTCGCTCGCCACTCGCTGAGTAACCCTCGTTCGAGCAGGGTCAAGGTGCAGGGCATCTCGTGGGCGAGAGCGGTCGCCATGCCGAGGTGGCGACCGCCGCGAAATGGTGAGTCCCGTCGTGCCAGCGCAACCTGGTTGGCGATGCCGCGCCCGCGCTGCGGCAGCGGCACATTGCGGTTCGCTCGTTCGGCTCGGATGGAGGCGTCGAGGTCTGCGGTAACCCGGGCCTGCACGCCGGCGCATGCGGCCTTCACTTCTTCCAACGCGCGGAGTACATCGATGCGCGTCGCATCGTCGATATCCCGATCGAGTTTCGGCAACTCGGCCAGAAACGCGATTACCGCCCCTGCATCCACCCCGACCCCCACGACTGTCGAATCCCCCGAATCGAACGTATGTTCTATCTTAGCTCGATCCGAGGTCGCTGGCAATACCCAAGGCAACCCCTCGGGCACTGCCTACGCTGCCCCGACCAGCCGCATCGCGAGGCCGGCGTAGAGGTCCGCGACGGCTTCCGGTTCGGTGTAGGCGCCTGCGGGAAACCAGCGGCAGATGTCGACGCACAGTGACATGAGGGCGAGTGTGACGCCTTCGCCGTCGGGGACGGTGAATTCGCCGGATGCCGCGCCGGCGTCGACGACGGAGCGGACGATGTGGGTGATGTCGCGGCGGAGTTTGACCACGTCGCGGTAGTGCTCCGGCGTGAGGGCGTTGAGTTCGTACTGTACGACGCGGGCCTGCGCGTGGTGGGTGGCCTGCCAGCTGGCGAACGCGCCGATCAGTGCCTGCAGTCTCGTCGACGGCGTCTCGTCGGGTAGGTCGGCGTTCCGCACGATGTCGAGTGCGCCGGTGTGGCCTTCGTAACTGATCGCGAAGAGCAGTTCTTCCTTGGAGCGGTAGTGCGGGTACATCGCGGCCGGGCTCATGTCGAGGCGGGCGGCGATCTCGCGAGTGGTGGTGCCGCCGTATCCGCTGGTGGCGAAGGCGTCGACGGCTGCGGCGCGGATGCGGGCGGCAGCCTTGGACGGGCTGATCACCTGGCTGGGTGATTCGCTCATGTCTGTCTCCATCCTCGGCTGCGCGGCTGTTGACAATACCGCGTCACACATTCAGTATAAGCAAGCGCTTAGAAAATAAGCAGACGCTTACATGCTCGAAGCGTGAACCAGTCAAAGCTCGACATCCAGAAGGAGCGGTCATGCGACGCACCCTGTACGGCCCCGATCACGAGGCATTCCGCGAATCGGTCCGGGAGTTCGTGAACCGCAACCTGCTGCCGGTGGCAGACAAGCTCATCGCGCAGCGCTTCATCGACCGCGAGATCTGGCTCGAAGCGGGCCGCAACGGCTTCCTCGGCCTCGAGGTCCCCGAGGCGTACGGCGGAAGCGAGGCCGGCGACTACCGGTTCAATGCAGTCCTCGGAGAGGAACTCGCACGCGCAAGCGCCGCAGTGTCGTCGAGCTTCGGAATTCACGCCGACGTCGTCGCGCCCTACCTCGTGCAGCTCACGACCGAGGAGCAGAAGCAGCGCTGGCTGCCCAAGTTCTGCACCGGTGAGCTGCTCACCGCGATCGGCATGACCGAGCCCTCCGGTGGTTCCGACCTCGCCTCGCTCAAGACCACCGCGGTCAAGGACGGCGACGACTGGATCATCAACGGTTCCAAGACGTTCATCACCAACGGCTACAACGCCGACCTGGTGATCGTCGCCGCCCGCACCAGCCCCGAGAAGAAGTCCAAGGGCATCACCCTGTTCGCCGTCGAGACGGGCATGGAGGGCTTCGAGCGCGGCCGCAAGCTCGACAAGGTCGGCCAGCACGAGTCCGACACCGCCGAGCTGTTCTTCGAGAACGTGCGCGTACCGTCGACGAACATCATCGGCGAGATCGACCGCGGATTCATCCACATGATGGAGATGCTGCCGCAGGAGCGTGTCGGCGCCGCCGTCTCGAACATCGCGCACGCCGCGCCGATTCTCGAGGAGACGATCCAGTACGCCAAGGACCGCAAGGCATTCGGGCAGCCCATCGGCTCGCTGCAGTGGAACAAGTTCCTTCTCGCCGACCTCGTCACCCGCGTCGAGGTCACCCAGGCCTACGTCGACAACTGCGTCGCCGCACACGCCGACGGCGAGCTGACAGCAGTGGACGCCGCGAAGGCCAAGTGGTGGACTGCTCAGGTGCAGAACGAGGTCCTCGACCACTGCGTGCAGCTGCACGGTGGCTACGGGTTCATGACCGAATACCGTGCCGCGCGTGCGTGGATGGATGCCCGTGTCACCAAGATCTGGGCGGGTTCGAACGAGATCATGAAGGAACTGATCGGCCGCGACCTCGGCCTCTGAGTCCGCACCCCGACAGCCCGACGACAAAGGAGTCGCTTCGTATGTCCGTTCTCGACAAGTTCAGCTTGACCGATCGGGTGGTCGTCGTGACCGGTGCGTCGTCGGGCCTCGGGGTGGCGTTCGCGCAGGCGGCGGCGGAGGCCGGTGCCGACGTGGTGCTGGCTGCGCGCCGCACCGACCGTTTGGAGAAGACCGCCGAACTGGTACGGGCGGCCGGACGTGAGGCGATGTGCGTCGCGACGGACATCGCCGACCCGGCGCAGGCGCAGAACATGATCGACGCGGCGATGGAGAAGTTCGGCCGCGTGGACGTTCTCGTCAACAACGCGGGCGTCGGTACGGCTGTCCCCGCGACGAGGGAGACACCGGAGCAGTTCCGGCAGGTCGTCGACATCAACCTGAACGGCTCCTACTGGGCGGCGCAGGCGGCGGGCCGGGTCATGAAGCCGGGCAGCGCGATCGTGAACATCGCGAGCGTGCTGGGCCTCACGACCGCGGGACTTCCGCAGGCCGCGTATGCCGCGAGCAAGGCCGGGGTCATCGGTCTGACCCGCGACCTCGCGCAGCAGTGGGGCGCTCGCAAGGGCATCCGGGTGAACGCGATCGCCCCCGGGTTCTTCGAGTCGGAGATGACGGACCAGTATCAGGACGGGTACCTCGAATCGATGAAATCGCGTCTGGTTCTCGGTCGCCTCGGTGATCCGGAGGAGCTGGCCGCGACCGTGGTCTGGCTCGCGTCGGACGCCGCGGCGTACGTCACCGGTCAGACGATCGCGGTGGACGGTGGCATCACGATCACCTGAGCGCCGGGTTGGGCGGGGCTGCGGTGCTGGCGTATAAGTAGGAAATGACCACGCGCACCGTCCATGAAGAGTGGGACGATCAGCCCGCCCCGTCGATGGCGGCCACCGATCTGCTGCGGGAGCCTCCGGCGACCCCTCGCGGTGCACGCACGCGCGCGGCGTTGGTGGCGGCCGCGCGGACGGTGTTCGAGCGGTCCGGGTACCTCGACGCCAGGCTCACCGACATCACGAAGGAAGCGAACTGCTCGACGGGGTCGTTCTACACGTACTTCGACAACAAGGAGCAGGTCTTCGCCGCCGTCCTCGAGGTCGCGCAGGAAGACATGATGCACCCGGGCATGAAGCGGGTGCAGGACACCGACGACCCCTATGCGGTACTGGAGGCGAGCAACCGCGCCTACCTGGAGGCTTACCGTCGGAACGCCAAGCTGATGGGGTTGCTGGAGCAGGTGGCTCACATCGATCCGGCGTTCGCGGACCTGCGGCGTCAGCGGGCCGACGCGTTCATCGCGCGCAACGCGCGGGGCATCGCGGAGTTGCAGGCGCGGGGCATCGCCGACAAGGAACTGGACCCGATGCTGGCGTCGCGGGCGTTGTCGGGGATGGTCAGCCGGCTGGCGTACAACGTGTTCGTGGCCAGCGTGAACGGGACCGACGGCACTCCTGTCGACTTCGACGACGTCGTGTTCACGACGACGCGGATCTGGGCGAACGGACTGAGGTTCCCCGAGCGGAGCTGAGCTCTCGCCGGCGGCGTGAGCGTGTGGGACACTTCGGTCCAGAAAACTGAATCCGACACCGGGTTCAAGTGATTTCTGTGGAAGACTGGGGCCACGTCCGTGTCCCCCCGAGGGAGGAATCTCGTGCAGGTTGCGCAGAAGGTCGCCGTCGTCACCGGTGGCGGCGGTGGAATCGGCAGTGCACTCGCGGAGCGGCTCGCCGCCGAGGGTGCCAAGGTCGTCGTCACCGACCTCGATGGCACCGGGCTGGAAGCGATCGTCCGGAGAATCGACGCCGACCATCCCGGCGCCGCCCTGGCAGTGCAGGCCGACGCGTCCGACGACGCTCAGATCGCGTCGGTCATCGACGCCGCGGAGCAGGCCTTCGGTCCCGTCGACCTCTACTTCGCCAATGCGGGTGTCGCGGCAGGCGACCAACTCGAACCCGACGACGCCGTGTGGGACCTCGCCCTCGACGTGAATGTCCGGGCGCACATCCGAGCCGCCCGCCGCCTCGTTCCCGGCTGGATCGAGCGCGGGGAGGGGTACTTCGTCAGCACGGCATCGGCCGCCGGGCTGCTCACACAGATCGGTTCCGCCCCCTACTCGGTGACCAAGCACGCCGCCGTCGGATTCGCCGAGTGGCTGTCGGTCACCTACGGCGACAAAGGCGTCCGTGTCAGCTGCCTGTGCCCGATGGGCGTCAACACCAAACTGCTCACCGACGACGCCGCTCTGTCGGCCACCGCCGCACGCGCCGTCACCACCGCGGGTTCCGTGCTCGAGCCGTCCGAGGTGGCCGAATGCGTGCTCGCCGCAATGGAAGCCGAACAATTCCTGATCCTTCCGCACCCCGAGGTGCTGGAAATGTACCGGCACAAGGGCGCCGACTACGACCGATGGATCCGGGGCATGCGCCGCTATCAGGTGACGCTCCTGGCCCAGCCGTCCTGACCCTACCGAGAAGCGAACTGCGCGAATACCGTACGAAGACCGAGAACAACCAGCATGGAGGAAACAAGTGAGCCAGGAACGTAGAACCGCCATCGTCACCGGGTCGGCCAGGGGCATCGGCGCCGCCGTCGCGAAGCGGCTGGCGAGCGACGGGTACGCCGTCGCCGTGCTCGACCTCGACGAGGCCGCGTGTGCCGGCACCGTCGACGCGATCAAGGCCGCGGGCGGCGAAGCCCTGGCCGTGGGCGCGAACGTCGCCGACGAGGCGTCCGTCGCCGCGGCCGTCGAACGGGTGGCGACCGAACTCGGGGCCCCGACGATCCTGATCAACAACGCCGGAATCACCCGCGACAACCTGCTGTTCAAGATGACCGTCGACGACTGGGACGCCGTGATGAACGTGCACCTGCGTGGCGCGTTCCTGATGTCGCGGGCCGTGCAGAAGCACATGGTGGACGCCAAGTTCGGCCGCATCGTGAACCTGTCGAGCACGTCCGCGCTCGGCAACCGCGGCCAGGTCAACTACTCGGCAGCGAAGGCAGGCATGCAGGGCTTCACCAAGACCCTGGCGTTCGAACTCGGCAAGTTCGGGGTCACCGCCAACGCGATCGCCCCCGGATTCATCGAGACCGAGATGACCGCCGCGACGGCCGAGCGGGTGGGTGTCGGTTTCGAGGACTTCAAGAAGGCGGCGGCGTCGCAGATCCCCGTCAATCGCGTCGGGCAGCCCGACGACATCGCGCACACCGCGTCGTTCTTCGTCAGCGAGGGCGCCGGATTCGTGTCGGGTCAGGTCGTCTACGTCGCCGGTGGACCGAAGGACTGATCGATGAAGGCGTGGCGTGTACACGAACTGGGTCAGCCGCGGGACGTCCTGACGTTCGAGGACATCCCCGACCTCGAGCCGAAGGCCGGGGAGTTGCTGGTCAAGGTGCTCTCCGCGGCCGCCAACTTCCCGGATGTGCTGTTGTGCCGCGGTGAGTACCAGATCAAGCCGCCGCTTCCGTTCACTCCCGGCGTGGAGCTGTGCGGCGAGGTGGTCGAGCTGGGAGAAGGTGTCACCGGGTTCGCGGTCGGCGACCGGGTGATCGGCATGCCGAGCCTGCCGAACGGCGGATTCGCGGAGCTGGCCGTCATGTCGGCGGCCACCGCGTTCCCCGCCCCGGAGGCCCTCGACGACGCCGAAGCGTCGGCACTGTCGATCGGGTATCAGACGGGATGGTTTGCGCTGCACCGCAGGACGCAGATCCGGCCCGGCGAAACCCTGCTCGTGCAGGCCGCGGCAGGTGGCGTGGGCAGCGCGGCCGTGCAACTGGGCAAGGCGGCGGGTGCCAAGGTGATCGGTGTCGTCGGCGGGCCCGAGAAGGCGGCCTACACGCGGGAACTCGGTGCCGACCTCGTCATCGACCGGCACAGCGAGGACTTCGTCCAGGCCGTTAAGGACTTCACGGACGGCCGCGGTGCGGACGTCGTGTTCGATCCGGTGGGCGGCGACTCCTACACGAAGTCGACCAAGTGCATCGCGTTCGAGGGACGCATCATCGTGATCGGGTTCGCGAGTGGCACCATCCCGTCACCCGGGTTGAACCATGCGCTGATCAAGAATTACTCGATCATCGGGCTGCACTGGGGTCTGTACAACGCCTACGACCCCGCCGCCATCCGGGAGTGTCACGACGAGCTGACGAGGATGGCCGCGGCAGGCGAGATCAAACCGATGATCAGCGAGCGGCTCGGGCTCACCGATGTCGCGGACGGCATCGGACGCCTCGGCGACGGGACGACGGTCGGACGGCTGGCGTTCCTGCCCGGACGCTAGCGAGCGCGCTTCGCGTACAACTCCTCGAGGTTCTGCCGCAGGGTGGCCTCGGTGTTCTTCACGGCCGTTTCGACGAACGGTTCGACGATGAGACCGAGGGCCTTGCCGGTGAGACCGCCGGGGAGTTTGTACGCGAAGTCCACGCTGATTTCGGTCTTGTCCTTACCGTGCGCGGTGAACTCCCAGGTGGAGGAGTTGGCGGCGCCGTCGAGCGACGCCAGGGTGATGACCCGGTCCTGCACCCACTCGGTGACCTCGAGACGGGACCGCAGGGTGCTCGGGCCGATGTGGATCGCGGCGTCGAATGTCGACTCCAGCCCCTGGTCGAATTCGCCGATCGGACGGAACTCCGAGACTCCGAACATCCAGTCGGGGACCGTCCGGTAGTCGTCGATGTACGCGAAGGCCACGTGGAGGGGGACGGCTGCGATCGCGGAGTGACGGACATGGATCATCGGGTGGTCCCTGGCTCTCTGTCGGAGAAGGCTGTCGATCTGGGCGACCTCGTTCGACTCTAGCGGAAGTTTCCTAGATAGCTGTGGCTTCGGTGCGATTAGTGCTGGTGGGAGCTGGTTTTGGTGTGGTCGGGGTGTATTACCTAAGTCGGTGGTGGCCGGTCATCGGGTGGGTGCGTAGCGGTCGATGCCGAACAGCCGGGCCAGTTGTTCGGCGGTGTCGCTGTGGTCGGTGAGCATTCGTTGGGCGCGGGGGCGACCTTTGGTGCCGTCGTGGTAGAGCAGCACTGTTTCCTCGATGCCAGCCAGCTCGGCGAGCAACTCACGCACCGACAGATGCAGTCCGGCATCGGCGGCCTCGCGGCGCATCAGGTGGGCGACGGTCAGGGCCAGGACGCTGTAGAAGACATGAACGCGGATCTTCTGGTCGGTCCAGTGGTGCATCGGGGAGAACGAAATCACCTGGGGGTCTTTGAGTTGCCGGAACCCGGACTCGATGTCGGACTGGGATCGGTAGGCGGCGATCACGCGGGCGACCGGCCAGTCGGTGCGGTTGGTGAACAGGATCCGCTTGCCGAACATCCGGTCCTCGAGTTGTCGGCGGGCGTGGCGGTCGGTGCGGTACCGCAACCGCAGCTCCGCCGCGGTGGTGCCGGTGAGAGTGACGGTGAGCACCTCGGCGACCCACCGCGGCGCGCAGATCTGCTCGATCTCGCGCTCCACGGCCGCCCGGTCGCGGCGGGTGCGCCCGCGGGCCAGGCGCACCTGCAGGGCGCCGAGCCGGTCGCGGGCCTTGTCGAGGGTCTGGTCGAATCCGCGGGACTGGGCGGCGTGCAGCGACGCCGAGTGGGTCACAATCGCCCGCCGCCGGACCCCGAGGGCGTCGACCTCGGTGTCGTAGGCGCGCATCCCGGGCAGTCGGGGATCGTCGACCCGGTGGTAGGCGTCAGCGGGCACGGTCAGCAGGGCCGGGTGATCCGAGGGCGGCAGGGAGCCGACGAACCCGATCCGCGCCGCCTCGATGTGGGCGTGGTTCGCGGCCGAGTTCTGCCCGGCGTCGTAGACGATCGTGGCCCCCTCGATGCCGGCGGCGACGCTGCGGTAGCGGTCGACGAGATCGTCGATCACCCCGGGGAACTGGGTCACGTCGGGGCGATCGCCGGGGTAAGGGTGCGAGAGCAGCGGGATACCGCCGTCGGAGGTGATCACCAACGCCAACCCGACCAGGCGCAGGTCGACGCGTTTTTGTTTCGCCTTGCCCCGCTGCGCGATCGGGGCGGCCTCGTTACCGGAGTCGATGTAGGTGGCGAAATTCGTCATGTCCAGCACCAACGCGGTCAGGTCGAGACCGAACTCGGTGACCATCCGCGCCGACAACGCTCCCTCGATCCGCGCCAGATCGTCGCCGTCGAGACGGTCCATCGCCGACCAGAACTTGCGGTGATCGAGGGACCCGGCCGGCAGTGGGCACCACCGCGGTGCGGCGGTGGAATCCCACCAGGACGCGAACGCCGCCTTCGAGCACGGGGCGACGATCCGGTTCAGCGTGGCCAGCGCAATATAGGTGCCCACCGATACCGCCGCATCCGAGCGGCGCGGAGCCACCCCATCGATCGCCTCGGCCACGCCGAGACGTTCAAGCACCGACCACACCGCGGCGACATCCCCGAACTTCTTGTGTGCACTGCGCACCGGCGCACCCGCTTGCGCGCCGGCGAGTTTCGCCGTCACCTCCTCCGCGCTGCCCAGGTACTGTTGCGAGACGATGCGCGGTTTACCCTCGACCCGGGCGGACTCGACCAGGTAGTAGTACGTCTTCCCTCCCTGCCGTTTCCCCACGATCGAAGCCATATATAGGTAATACACTCTCCGGTCGCGTTTGCCCAGCTCAACACGCACGACGCGACACGAAAACTCGGCTACCTAGGAAACTCACGCTAGTCAACTCCCGCGACCACGGCAGGGGACCGGCGGGTACCTGTTCTACCGTAGGACCCATGACGGTAGAGGGCGCCCAGCGCAGCAGTTCCTGGCGTGAGTACACCGACCAGGGGTTGTCGAAGGTTCTGGCCGCGGCGCTGGCGGCGTTCGTCGAGAAGGGGTACGACGGCGCGTCGATCCGTGAGATCGCCTCACGTGCGGGGCTCTCGGTCCCCGGTCTCTATCACCATTACCCCTCCAAGCAGGCGTTGCTGGTGGGCCTGACGAACGTCGTGATGCGGGATCTCCTCGATCGCAGTCGCGCGGCGGTGTCCGAGGCGGGCCCGACACCGGGGGAGCGGTTCGACGCGGTCATCGAGTCGTTGCTGCGGTTCCACATGTACCGCCGCGAGCAAGCCTTCGTCGCGTCCCGTGAGACGCGGAGCATGGAACCGGAGAGCAGGCAGGCGTACATCGCGCTGCGCGACGAGCAGCAGGAGATGCTCGACGACATCGTCCGGGACGGGGTGGCGGCCGGGCATTTCCGGACACCGTTCCCGGAGGATGCGAGCCGCGCCGTGGTCACGATGTGCGTTGCGGTGTCCACCTGGTACCGCGAGGACGGGCCGTTGTCGCCCGACGAACTGGTCGAGCGGTACCTGGCGATCGCGAGGAGCGCCGTCGGCGCATCCGGCTGAGGCTTGACCCAGTTCCGAACCTGTGGGATTCTCGGGAACGACTTCGACCGAGCGAGTGATCGGTCGGTACCGGAGTCGCCGTACTGACTGGAGGTAGTTGTGGCGATCGATCTGTCCTATGCACCCGAGGTGACCGCACTCGTCGAGAAGACCGAGGCGTTCATCCGCGAAGTCGTGCTGCCCATCGAGGACGAGCACGGCGGCGACATCACCGCCGCCGGTGGCGACACCCTGCGCGTGCAGATGCAGAAGGCGGCCAAGGACGCCGGAGTCTTCGCCCCGCACGCACCCGTCGAGTACGGCGGTCAGGGCCTGAACATGACCGACCGCGCGCCCGTCTTCGAGGCCGCCGGCTACTCCCTGTTCGGCCCGACGGCACTGAACATCGCCGCACCCGACGAGGGCAACGTCCACATGCTCGCGCACATCGCGAGCGCCGAGCAGAAGGAGCGGTTCCTCGCTCCGTTGGCGCACGGCGACGTGCGGTCGGCGTTCGCCATGACGGAGCCGTCGCCCGGAGCCGGCTCCGACCCGTCGGCGCTGACCACGCGCGCCGAGAAGGTGCCGGGCGGGTGGAAGATCAACGGCCACAAGTACTTCATCACCGGAGCCGACGGCGCCGGATTCTTCATCATTTTCGCCCGGACGTCCGGTGTGCCCGGCGACCGCGGCGGCGCCACGATGTTCCTCACGCCGGCCGACGCCGAGGGGCTGACGGTGGGGCGTCACATCGATACCCTCGATCGGGCGATGATCGGTGGGCACTGCGAGGTGTTCTTCGAGGATCTGTTCGTTCCGGACAGCGGGGTCCTCGGCGAGGTGGACCAGGGATTCGCCTACGCCCAGGTCCGGCTCGGGCCCGCCCGGATGACGCACGTCATGCGCTGGCTGGGCGCCGCGCGCCGCGGCCACGACGTCGCCGTGGCGCACGTCGCGCAGCGTGACGGTTTCGGCGGCAAGCTGGGTGATCTCGGCATGGTCCAGAAGATGATCGCGGACAACGAGATCGACATCGCCGCCACCCGGGCGTTGCTGACGCGGGCCTGCTGGGAACTCGACCAGGGCGGCCACGCGAGCAACTCGACGTCCATCGCGAAGACCTACGCGGCGGAGGCGATCTTCCGGATCGTCGACAACTCCGTGCAGATGTGCGGCGGTCTCGGCGTGTCCGGCGACCTGCCGCTCGCCCGGCTGTCCCGTGAGGTGCGGCCGTTCCGGGTGTACGACGGCCCGTCCGAGGTGCACCGCTGGGCCATCGCCAAGCGCGTGGTGGGTGCCGCGAAGAAGGCCGCGCGGGAGGCCGGCGCATGACCGAACACCGCGGCCTCGATCTCGTTGCCCTGCAGAAGTTCCTGTCCGATTCGAATGTCCCTCTGAATGGCGAGTTGCGGGCCGACCTGATCTCGGGCGGCAAGTCCAACCTCACGTATGCCATTCACGACGACTCCTCGCGGTGGGTGCTGCGAAGGCCGCCCACCGCGGGGCTCACACCCTCGGCGCACGACGTGGCCCGCGAGTTCCGCATCACCTCGGCGCTGCAGGGCACCGACGTGCCGGTCGCCGCGACCGTCGCGCTGTGCGAGGACGACAGCGTCATGGGCGCGTCGTTCACCGTGGTCGAACACGTGACGGGCCAGGTGATCCGGACCAAATCGGACCTCGATGCGCTGTCCGACGCGGACATCGACTCGTGCACCGACGAACTGGTCCGCGTGCTCGGCGCGTTGCACAACGTCGACTACGACGCCGTCGGCCTGGGCGAACTCGGCCGCCCGGACGGCTACGTGGCCCGGCAGGTGAAGCTGTGGGCGAGTCAGTGGGCGAGGGTCAGGACATCGGATTCCGCCGACGTCGACCGCCTCCATGCCGCGCTGGCCGAGTCGATTCCGCAGCAGTCGGAGTCGTCGATCGTGCACGGCGACTACCGCATCGACAACACGATCCTCGCGCCCGGTGACGTGAGCACCGTGGCGGCCGTCGTGGACTGGGAACTCTCGACCCTCGGTGACCCGCTCACCGACGTCGCTCTGATGTGCGTCTACCGGCATCCGGCTCTCGACCTGGTGCTCGGCGAACCGGCGGCGTGGACGAGTCCGCGACTGCCGTCGGCCGACGATCTCGCGCAGCGCTACACCGTGGCGTCGGGGCGTGAACTGGTGCACTGGAACTTCTACCTGGCGCTCGCGAACTTCAAGCTCGCCGTCATCGCCGAGGGCATCAACCACCGCTACCGGGCAGGCGCCACCGTCGGTGACGGTTTCGACAAGGCAGGCGACGCGGTGCCCGAATTCATCGCAGCGGGCCTGCGCGCCCTGAAAGGACAGACCGTATGAGCCGCAGCGCACTGATTACCGGCGCCTCGCGTGGCATCGGACTCGGCATCGCCACCCGCCTCGCGGAGCAGGGGTACGGGCTGACGATCACGGCCCGCGACCGGGAGCGGCTCGAATCGGTGGCCGCCGACCTGCGGACCGCGGGCGCGAAGGACGTCGTCGTGGTCGCGGCGGACCTCGCCGACGAGGAGTCGGCGGGACGGGTCGTCGAGGCGCACGCCGACGCCTTCGGTTCGCTGAACGCACTGGTACTCAATGCCGGGGTGGGCACCGCCGGCGCCATCGGCGAATTCCCGATGCGCCGATTCGACAAGAGCCTGGGCGTCAACCTGCGGGCGCCGTTCAGCCTGTTGCAGCAGTCGCTGCCGCTGCTCCGGACGGGTGCGGCGGAGAACCCGGGACGCGGATCCAAGGTCGTCGCCCTGGCATCGATCACCGGTGTGTACGCCGAGGCAGGGCTCGCCGTCTACGGGGCGACCAAGGCCGCGCTGATCTCGCTCACCGAGACGCTGAACGTGGAGGAGTCGGGCAACGGGATCTCCGCGACCGCACTCGCCCCGGCGTACGTCGACACCGACATGGCCGCGTGGACGCACGACACGATTCCACCCGAGACGATGATCGAGGTGAACGACATCGTCGAACTCGTCGACGCCGTGCTGCGGCTGTCCTCACGCGCGGTGGTCCCGAAGATCGTCGTCGGACGGGCCGGAACGGACGGGTACCGCGCCTAGTCCTCGTCCTCCTGCGCCTCGCCGCGCTTGCGGAAGAACTTGAACCCGGGGACGCCCTGGATCGCCTGACGCACCCCCTGGACCTCCTCGAGGAGCTGGTGGATCTCCGGCGACACGGTGTCGAGGGTCGCCAGGATCGGCAGGAGCCCCTCCATGCGCATCGTCAGTTCGGGCAGGTGGTCCACCAACCCGATCGCGGCGTGAATCTCCTCCTCGGTGAGGTCGTCGACGAACCGCTGCGCGAGTGGGGCGGCCTTCGTCGCGAGCGGCTCGTACAGGTCGATCAGGGTCTGCGCCGACGCGGACGTGGTCCCCGCCGTGGCGACGACGGTGGCCGCCGCTTCCGCAACCGCGTTCGCCCGTGTCACCGCGATCTCGGCGCCGTCGCTGATCGCCTCGATGCGGGCGATCAGCACCTCGACCTGGTCCAGGAGGACGCCGATCCGGCCGGGAAGGGAGACGACGAGTTCAGCGGTGTCCGCCGACCACCGGGCGATTCCGGTGACGGTACGCACCAGGTCGCGGGTGCCGAGTTGTACGAGAGACATCGGCCCATCCTGCCTGATGCATTCCGCACCTCACGTTTCGGTCGTGGCAGACGTCTACCTTTCAGAGGCCCGTACACCTGGAAGGATTGGCACCGTGAATGCCGACCGAGCAGCACACACTGTCATCGATTCGCCGATCGGCCCCCTGACGCTGGTGAGCGTCGGCGGGGTGCTGAGCGGCATCTACATGGTCGAACACCGGCACCAGCCGAATCCCGCGACGTTCGGGGACCGCGACACCGCAGGGTTCGACGAGGCAACCACTCAGCTCGCCGAATACTTCGACGGACGGCGCACCGATTTCACCGTTCCGCTCGCCGCGCGGGGCACCCCGTTCCAGAAACGGGTGTGGGACGCACTGCGCACCATCCCGTACGGCGACACGTGGACGTATGGTCAGCTGGCCGATTCCCTCGGCACCCCGACTGCGGTGCGCGCGGTGGCGGCGGCGAACGGCAGGAATCCGATCAGCATCATCATTCCCTGTCACCGGGTGATCGGGAGCAACGGCAGCTTGACGGGGTATGCGGGCGGTCTCGACCGCAAACGGTTCCTGCTCGAACGCGAAGCGGAACGGGCGGGGCTCCGGCTGAGCCGATGACCCTGAAGCCGTTCGAAGACGTCGTGGCCGAGCACGGCCCGACGGTCCTGCGGGTCTGCCGGGCCGTCGTCGGTCCGGTGGACGCCGAGGACGCCTGGTCGGAGACGTTCATCGCCGCGATGCGTGCGTACCCCGACCTGAGTCCCGACAGCAACGTCGAGGCGTGGCTGGTGACGATCGCGCACCGGAAGGCGCTCGACCACATCCGTGCCCGCGACCGGCGGCCCGTCCCCACCGACGAACTGCCGGAGCAGACCACCGACCGCGGACTTCCCGGCGGCCACGACCCGGAGTTGTGGAAGGCGGTCGGCGCCCTGCCGATGAAGCAGCGGGCGGCGGTGGCGTACCACTACCTCGCCGGGCTGCCGTACACCGAGATCGCGGTGATCCTGGGCAACTCCCCGGCCGCGTCGCGGCGGGCGGCCGCGGACGGCGTTGCGGCGCTACGCAAGACCCTCTCGATCTCTGTGAGTGGAGACATCACATGAACATGCCCGACATCGTCTACTCCCTGTACCCGCTGGACTCCCCGGTGGAGCAGAAACTGCGTGAGCGTCTCGCCGTCGCCGCCGCCGAAGCCGGGCTCCTCGACGTCGCGTACCGGACACTCGACACCCCGGTCGGTTCGCTGCTGCTCGCCGCCACCGATCGCGGGCTGGTGCGGGTCGCCTTCCCCAGCCAGGATCACGATGCCGTGC
This sequence comes from Rhodococcus sp. USK10, assembly GCF_019378875.1. Taxonomy (NCBI): domain Bacteria; kingdom Bacillati; phylum Actinomycetota; class Actinomycetes; order Mycobacteriales; family Nocardiaceae; genus Rhodococcus; species Rhodococcus sp. USK10. The sequence goes on along the minus strand of NZ_CP076048.1, from coordinate 2,513,202 downwards.
TGCAGACCCTCGCCGAGCAGATCAGTCCCCGGATCCTGCGCGCACCGGCCCGGCTCGACCGGGTCGCCCACGAGATCGACGAGTACTTTCTCGGCAGGCGCACGAGCTTCGACGTTCCGCTGGACTTCCGGCTGTCCAAGGGATTCCGGCTCGAGGTGCTGCGCCACCTCCCCGACATCGACTACGGGCACACCGCCAGTTACGCCGCGGTCGCGGTCGCCGCGGGCAGTCCGAAAGCGGTGCGCGCGGTCGGCACCGCGTGCGCGCTCAATCCGCTGCCCGTCGTGGTGCCCTGCCACCGGGTGGTCCGCAGCGACGGCAGCATGGGCCAGTACGCCGGTGGCCCGGAGGCCAAATCGATTCTGCTGACCCTGGAGGCCGCGGCATGAGCACCGTGACGCAACGCGTGAACGCTCTGGATTGGCCGACACTGCACGCCGAGACCGACGCCGCGGGATGCGCGCAATCGGAGCAGATCCTGACCGCCGAGGAATGCGGGCAGATCGCGGACATGTACGAGGAGGTCGAGCGTTTCCGGTCCACCGTCGACATGGCCCGGCACCGCTTCGGCTCGGGACAGTACCGGTACTTCGACTATCCGCTACCGGAGGTCGTGGCCGAACTCCGCGCCGCGTTCTACCCGAAACTGCTTCCCGTGGCTCGGGACTGGGCGGTCAAGCTGAGGCAGCCGTCGCCCTGGCCGGACACCCTGGACGAATGGCTGGACCTGTGCCACGACGCCGGACAGAAGAGGGCCACGCCGATCCTGCTCAATTACCGCGCGAACGACTGGAACGCCCTGCACCGCGACCTCTACGGCGACCTGGTGTTCCCGTTGCAGGTGGTGATCGGACTCGACCGTCCGGGGGTGGATCACGAGGGCGGCGAGTTCATGCTGGTGGAGCAGCGGCCCCGCGCCCAGTCGCGAGGCACGGTGACGACGCTGCAGCAGGGTCACGCGCTGATCTTCACCACCCGGGACCGTCCCGTACGTTCGACCCACGGTTGGTCGACGGGACCGGTACGGCACGGCGTCAGCACCATCAGACGCGGCACCCGCCGGACCCTCGGCCTGGTCCTGCACGACGCGGAGTGACCGTGATGTCCGCCTTGATACCCCGACCCCGGACCGTGGTCGCGCCCGGCGCCGTCCACGTCCCCGACTGGCTCACGCCGGAGGAGCAGCGCCACCTGGTGGCCGAATGCCGGGGATGGGCCACCGCCCCGGTCCCGATGCGGGCCGCGCAACTGCCGACCGGACACCGCATGTCGGTGCAGACGGTGTGCCTCGGCTGGCACTGGAAGCCGTATTCCTACTCGCGGACCGCCGACGACGCGGGCGGTGGGCGTGTCGCGCCGGTGCCCGACTGGCTGGTCGAACTCGGCCGACGGGCGGTCGGCGACGCGTATGGGGAGCCCGCCGCCGGGTACACACCCGATGCCGCGCTGATCAACTTCTACGACGACGCCGCGAAGATGGGCATGCACCAGGACAAGGAGGAACGATCCGACGCGCCCGTGGTGTCGTTGAGCATCGGCGACACGTGCACGTTCCGGTTCGGGAACACCACCACCCGCACCAAGCCGTACACCGACGTCGAACTGCTTTCCGGCGACCTGTTCGTGTTCGGCGGCGAGTCCCGCTTCGCGTATCACGGAGTGCCGAAAGTATTTCCCGGCACGAGTGATCCGGACTGCGGGCTGACCACGGGCCGACTGAACATCACGCTGCGGATGACGGGTCTCGAGGACACATGAGAGTGCGATTGCCGTATCGGGGTCCGTTCACCCATGGACCGCTGTGGGGTGCGCTCCGCGCGCACACCGTGGCCGGGCTCGAGCGACACGATTCCGACGGAACCCACACCCGGGTGGTCGAGGGACCGCACGGGCCTGCGCTGGTGTCCGTTCTCGTGCGACCCGCCGACGGGTATGTCGAGGCGCACCTGACACCGGCGGACCCGGACGACGTCGAGGCGCTGACCGCCACGATCCGGCGCTGGCTCGACCTCGATGCGGATCCGCTGCCGATCGACGCCGCGTTGAGCCGCCACCCGCAGCTTGCTCCGCTGGTGGCGCAGCGGCCGGGACTGCGGCGCCTGGGCAGCGTGGACGGGTTCGAGACGGCGGTCCTGACCGTTCTCGGCCAACAGGTTTCGCTGGCCGCCGCCCGGACGTTCGGCAGCCGCCTCGTGGCCGCGTACGGCCGACCCGTCCACGACGGCTTCTTCGCGTTCCCCGCACCGCAGACGCTGGCGGCGCTCGCACCCGAACAGTTCCGCTCGACCCTCGGTCTCACCGGGGCCCGGGCCAGGACGGTGCTCGCACTCGCCGAGGCCGCGTCGAACGGACTGCGCCTCGGCGCGGACACCGACCCGGCCGAGTTCCGGGCCGGTCTGATCGCGCTGCCCGGCATCGGTCCGTGGACGGCGGACTATCTGACGGTGCGGGTACTGGGCGACCCGGACGCGTTTTCACCCGACGACCTCGTTCTCAAACGCGCGCTGGGGGTCAAGACCGGCAGGAAAGCAGCGGAACTCGCCGAGGCGTGGCGGCCGTGGCGGGCCTACGCATTGTTCCACCTGTGGACGGACGAAGCGTATTAGTCCTTGGCTTTCGCCAACGCCGACGGCCACCAGATCTTCTTGCCGATGTCGTGGGAGAGCGCCGGGACGAGGATGCTGCGCACGATGATCGTGTCGAGCAGCACGCCGAACGCGACCGCGAAGCCGACCTCGGCGAGGAACACCAGCGGCAGCACTCCCAGCACCGCGAACGTCGCGGCGAGCACCACACCGGCCGACGTGATGACCCCACCGGTCACCGCCAGTCCGCGCAGCACACCGGATTTGGTGCCGTGTTCCTCGGTTTCCTCGCGGACCCGCGTCATCAGGAAGATGTTGTAGTCGATGCCGAGGGCCACCAGGAACACGAACGCGAACAGCGGGAACGCGGGATCCGCGTTCGCGAAATGGAAGACGTGGGTGAAGAAGAGCCCGCACACCCCGAGCGTCGCCGCGAACGACAAGACCACGGTCGCGATGAGGATGATCGGGGTGAGCAGCGCGCGGAGCAGGAGGGACAGCACGACGAAGATGACGACGAGAACGATCGGAATGATCAGGTTCCGGTCGTGCACCGACGCCGTCTGCACGTCGAGAGTGGTTGCCGTGCTGCCGCCGACGAGTGCATCGGCGCCGGGCACGGCGTGTGCCGCGTCCCGCAGCCGTTTCACCGTCTCGAGAGCTTCCGGCGAATCGTACGAGTCGGCGAGGGTCACGTTGACGACCATCCGACCGTCGATCGGTGCGGCGGTGAGAAAGTCGGGTGCGCACCCCTGCCCGGCCGCCGAAGCCACCGCCGCCGGGTTCGACTTGACGAGGGCGGACAGCTTCTCGACATCGACCTGCGGGCACACCGCGCCGGGATCCGTCGACACACCCTCCAAGCCGCTCACGGCCGCGATGACGGCGTCCGTCTGATCGGCGTTGGTAACGATGACGGCGGGCGCGCCTGCGCCCGGATCGAACTTGGAGTCGTACAACTCCTGGCCGACGACGGCGTCGGGCCGGTTGGTGAAGTTCTCCGAAGACGACAGCCCGTCCGTCTTCAGACTGCCGATGCCCACCAGGAACAGCACGGCGAGCAGCACCGTCGTGCCGATCCAGAGGGAACGGTCCTTGCTTCCGACCTGGGCGGCGATCTTGCCCCACAGGCCGTGCGTGGTGAGGTCGGCGGCGTGATCCACCTTGGGTTTCCGCGGCCAGAACACCCACCGCCCCGCCGCGGACAGTGCCACCGGCAGGAACGTCATCATCACGAGATAGGTGCACGCGATGCCGATCGCGGCGACCGGGCCGAGGCTCTTGTTGGAGTTCAATTCGGAGAACGTCAGGCACAGCAGACCGAGGATGACGGTGACCGCCGACGCCGTGATGGCGGGAGCGGATTCCTTCCAGGCCTTGATCATGGCGTCGAACCGGCTGGGATAGAAGTGCAGTTCTTCCCGATAGCGGGAGATCAGGAGCAGCGCATAGTCGGTGCCCGCGCCGATCACGAGAACGAACAGGATGCCCTGACTCTGCCCGGTGAGCGTGAGCACGTCGGCCTTCGCGAGGAAGTAGATGACCATCGACGCCAGACCGAGCGCGAGCAGCGCCGAGAACAGCGGGAAGAACCACAGCACCGGCGAGCGGTACACCACCAGCAGGATCAGGACCACCACGAGCAGCGCGGCCCCCAGCAGGGCGCCGTCGAGACCGGCGAACGCGTCGATGAACGCCACCAGCAGGCCGCCGGGACCGGCGGGGAGCACCTCGAGTCCGGTGGCCGCGTCCTTCGCGGCGGTGAGGACGTTCTCCTCGGTGGCGGCGAGCACGTCGCCGGCGACCGCCGTGCCGTCTTCCTTCGCGACGAGGGGTACGAAGATCGACGCCGTGGTGCCGTCCTCCGAGAACTGCGGCTGGGACATGCCTTCGGCGTCGACGCCGTCGACAGCCGCGATGGCGTCATGGGCCTGCGCGACGGCGGCCTTGTCCTGGTCGGTGAGCGGTGCGTCGCCGTGGAACAGCACGAAACCGGGGATGGTTTCGACGGTGAGGAACTTGGACGCTTCGTTGGTGACGATCGTCGATTCGGCGGAACTCGACAGGTAGGCGGCGTTGTCGTTCTTCTGGACCTCGGTGAGCTTCCCCTGGAACGTCCCCCCGAATCCGCCCGCGAAGAACGCGACGATCGCGATGGCCACGATGGTGAACGCGGGCCAGCGAAATCTGCGCGACTTCTCGCCGCTCGTGCTCGAGTCCGTCGAATCCAACTTCGTCATGGGTTCTCCTTCGCCGCCCCCGCCAGCAGTGCGTCCCAGTACACCATGCCGGGCGCACCCGCGACACCGGAAACCTGCGTGGGTCAGGCCTCGTCGGAGGTTTCCGCGTAGCAGTCCCGCACCGCCACATCCATGGGAAATCGCACCCGCGTCTCGCCGAACAGCAACCGGGTGGCTACGTCGACCGCGCCCAGCACGTGCCGCGTCGCGGACTCCGGGTCCCGGGTGTGCACCATCACCTCGTCGTGCTGGAAGAAGACCAGTTCGCTGTCCGGTTCGTCGGCGAGGCGGCGTCGCAGATCGGCGAGTACGCACAGCGCCCACTCGGATGCCGTGGCCTGCACCACGAAGTTTCGGGTGAACCGGCCGCGGGAACGCGCGTCGCCGTGCGACCAGAAGTCGGGGGACGGCGGTGGGCAGGCCCGGCCGAGCCACGAGTGCACGACCTCGCCGCGTTCACCGGCGCGGGCCGCCCTCTCGACGTATTCGACGGCGACGGGAAAGCGGGTGCGCAGCAGGGTGAGCAGGGAACGCGCCTCGCCGGCGGTGGCGCCGTACAGCACACCGAGGATCGCGACCTTGGCCTTGCCGCGGTCGCCGTCGAACGTCTCCGCCGCGACCGGTGCGTACAGGTCGTCGGCGCCCGCAGCGGCGACCATGCGGGTGTCACCCGACATGGCGGCCAGGATGCGCGGTTCGAGTTGGCCGGCGTCGGCGATGACGAACGTATGGCCCGGGTCGGCGATCACGCTCGACCGCAGCGGTTTCGGAATCTGCAGTGCGCCGCCGCCGCGGCTCGCCCAGCGGCCGGACACCACGCCGCCGGGGACGTAGACCGGGCGGAACCGGTCGTCGCGGACCCAGCTCTCCAGCCACTGCCAGCCGTTCGTGCTGAACAGCTTGGACAGGTCCCGATGGTGCAGGAGCAGCGGGACGGCAGGGTGATCGACGTCGCGCAGCAGGTGTTTGCGGGTCGACGCCAGTTCTATGCCCTCCCGGCGAAAGGCGTCGACGACCTCGACGTGGGACGCCGGGTTGATGCGACGGCCGAACGCCGCCCCGATCTCCACGGTGACGTCCTGGATGCGCTGCGGCGGGTCGTACCCGGCGGGCCGGGGCCCGAGCGTCGTCTCGAGGAACGCGCGGTGGGCGGCGGTGGAGAACGGCAGACCGTCGAAACTCATCTCCGCGGCGGCCAGCGCTCCCGCGGATTCGGCGGCCACCAGCAGGTCGAGTTTCGCATCGTCGCCGATCGTCTTCCGCTGCTCCGCGAAGTCGGCGACCACCTGCGCCGGATCCGTGGCGGGTGCGGTGTCGAACAGGCCGGGGCGTTCGTCGACGGGTTCGTCGGCCGGCGGCGCCGGAACGCCGTCGCGCATGCTGAGGACGGCATGGGCGAGCGCGAGGTCGTGGCAGCGCCGCACCCGCACCCCGGCCCGCAGCAGCGCCGGATAGACGGTGGCGGTGCTCGTCCACACCCAGCGGGGGTGTTCGGCTGCTTCGATGTCGCGGACCGCGGCCACGGCGTCGGAGTGCCGACGCGGCGACTCGACCGGAACTCCCGCGGGATCGGTGCGAACGGTCGTCGCGCCACCCTCGGCGCCGGGAACCATGACCACTCTCACGGGCCCAGTCTGCTCTGCGCCACCGACAGGCGATAATCCGCCGGCGAACGGGGGTGAATCCGCAGGTCGGCACTACACTGAAACGCAGACGCTTCTGCCGGAAGGAGGGGCATCCGATGGCAACCATCGAAGAGTTCGAGCAGACGGTGACCGACAAGGTGATCGCCGGACTGCACGACCGATTCGCCGACTACGAGCGCCGCGGAGTCGGACTCACCGAACTCGGCGACCCCGATCGGTTCGTCGAGCGGATCCTGGCGGCGGTGCCCGCCCCGCATCCCTGGTACGAACAGTTCGGCACGGCCTGGTCGTCCGCGCCCGCGTGACTCACGCCCCGGCCCTGTCCACGTCGGGGTCGGGTTGGGTCTGTGCCCTGTGGCGGCGGTGCAGGCCCTTGCGGTCGTAGAACCGGGTGATGACGGCACCGAAGACGAGTCCGATGAGCAGGCCGGCCAGGGTCATCCACACGGCGTGGATGAGGCCGGCGTCGCCGGAGGCGCCGAAGAACATGATGGCGCGCACCCCGATGTAGATCTGGTGCATCGGTTCGAACTCGCCGAGCCAGCTGTACAGCCGCGGCGCCGCCTCCAGCGGGATCGTGCCCCCGGACGAGGGGAGCGCCAGGACGACGAAGACCATCAGGTTGATGAGCAGGCCCAGGTTCCCGAACGCGGCCATCACCGACATCGCCGTGATCCCGACGGCGGCGATCGCGAACGCGCCGTACTCCCACAGCGCGAGCGGATCGGTGATCGGAAGCCCGAGGGCGGAGCTGATCCACAGGTACAGCCCGGACACGATCATCGCCAGCAGTACCATCACCGCCCACTTGATCAGCAGGGTGTTGAAACGGGAGATCGGGACCGCCTCGTTGTGCAGGTACAGCGGCCCGACCTCGGTCGGGGTGAATCCGAGCATGCCGTCGATCAGCGTGCTCGCGATGGTCGCACCGGTGAATCCGGCCAGGACGATCAGCAGCGCGTAGTAGAACGCAGCCAGCCCGAAACCGGTGCCGTCCGGCAGCGGGTTGTGCGCCACGATCCGCACGTCGATGGGGTCGTCGAGCACCAGCCGGCTGGCCCCCGACAGCTGGAGGTCGGGGGCCGTCGCCTGGAGTTGCTGCGTCACCTGGGTGGTGAGCTGCTCGCCCATCGACTGGTTGGCCTTGTCCATCGCCATCTCGCCGATGTTCTGGACGAGGTTCGCACTGATCGTGCCGGCGCGGGGGTTCGTGTAGATGGTGATCACGGGTCGCTCGACGTCCCCGGGGATCACGCTCGCCTGGGCGAGGATGAAGGTGCGCTTCGTGAAGTCGCTCGGGATGACGATCGCACCGTAGATCTCGCCGTTGTCCAGTGCGGACTGGGCCTGCGCGATCCCGATCTGCCGCAGTTCGATCTTGTTCGGATCGACGCCCTCGAGAAGACCCGCGGCGATCTGGTTGCCGAAGTTCTGCTGCTGCGGCGGATCGGAGTTGGGCAGGGTGTCGCCCTCGTCCTGGTTGACGAGGGCGATGGGGAAGTGGTTGAGATGCTTGGGGGGATTGAGCATGCCGCCCATGTACAGCGCGGCGAGCAGGGACATGACGACGGAGACGAGAAGTACGGGGGCTATCCAGAACCGTGGTGTCCGCAGCACGCTCATCTTGCCGGTATCGCTGGTTTCGTGTGCCATGGCCCCTCGCGTCCTCCCGTGTCCGTGTCGCTCCCCGGATCGACCAGCCGGATCAAGAGTAGGCGGTGGGGCCGCTCAGTGCGCCGAAGTGACCTCGAACCAGGCGTCGAGCGTCGGCTCTCCGACGAGGTCGACGAGATCGACCTGGACGCCGTCCGCCCGCCAGCGTTCGACCAGCGCCATCACGCGCACGGAGTCCATCCCCTCGTCGAGGAGGTTCGCGTCGTCGTCGATGTCGGAGACCGGGACGTCGAGGACGTCGGCGACGTCGGCCCGGATTCGGTCGCGGGTCGGAACTGTGCTGGGGGCGGAACTCACTGTCATCCTCCGGTTCGTCGGCCGGACCACGGCGCGTTGAGCCGCTTCGGCCGCATGGGGTAGGTTGCTGGGTTAGTGAAGCCTAAGCATAGTTGCTCTCCGCGCGAACGGCGAAACGGAGAGCTGTTGCAACCGAATGTGAATGGATGACAATGGCTGGATTATCGCGATACGCAATCGACTTGACGCCTCTCCGGACGAGTCGCGAGTTCCGATACATCTTCATCGCCCGCACGATCTCCATCTTCGGTCTGGGTCTGCTGCTGGTGGCCGTGCCACTGCAGGTGTACGACATGACGAATTCCACACTGGCAGTGGGCGCGGCGAGCATCGTCGTGGGCTCGTCGGTGTTCGTCGGCACCCTGTTCGGCGGCGTGATCGCCGACCGGTACGACCGCAGGCCGGTCATCTCGCTCGCCCGGGCCGCCGCGGGTGTGGCGTTCGCGATCCTCGCGGTCAACGCGTTCCTCCCCACACCGCAGTTGTGGATCATCTACCTGTGCGGCGTGATCGAGGGCCTCGCGGGCGGCATCTCCGCGACCGCACTGATGGCGGTGATCCCGTCGCTGCTGCCCAAGGACAAGATGGCCGCCGCCGGCGCCCTGATGACCGTGATGGCCGATCTCGGGACTGTCGCGTCGCCCGCCATCGGCGGTGTGATCATCGCCGCGACGTCCGTGGGCACCAACTACGTTCTCGCCGCGGTGTCGTCGGGGATCACCGCGTACTGCATCGCCAGGCTGCCGTCGCTGCCGCCGCCGGTCAAGAACACCGAAAGTCCGCTGCGGTCGATCGCCAGCGGTTTCACTTACGCCGCCAAGGACTCCGTGGTCGGCGGAACGCTGCTGGTCGGCTTCTGCGCGATGATGCTGACCGGCTGGAACGTGCTGCTGCCCGCCTACGCGAGCCAGGTGTTGCACGCCGGACCGGCCGCCACCGGGCTTCTCTACAGCGCTCCCGCCGTCGGCGCCCTCACCGGGTCGCTCACGAGCGGCTGGACGGGAACCGCGCGGCGCGGTGGCCTGATGGTGTTCCTCGCGGCGATGATCGCGTCGGCGGGGCTGATCGGCGTCGGCGCGGTCCCGATGATCGCGGTCACGTTCCTCGGTCTCGCCGCACACGGTTTCGGGCGTGTGCTCGGCGATATCCTCCGGTACGCGGTCATCCAGACCGAGACCCCCGAGGAGTACCGCGGACGCGTCGCGGGTGTGTGGGGCGCCCAGATCTCCACCGGCTCGGCGGCCGGAGCGCTCGTCGCGGGCGCCGTCGGCGCCGCGGTGGGCCCGCGGGAGGCGTTCCTCCTCTACGGGGCCGGCGGCATCGTGGTGCTGGCGGTTCTCGCGGTGGCCTTGAAGGGACTGCGCACCTACAGCAGTGCCGCTGCCGAAGAGGACGACCTCTCGGCAGCGGCACAGTGACGCTGTCAGGCGGGAACTAGCTGGCCTGAGCGTTGTTCGCGGCCTGCGACAGCTGCGGGAGCAGCTTGTCGAGCAGCCACGGCACGCTGAGCACGTTCGGCGAGCTCGACGCGAACACCAGCGGCGGATCGGTCAGACCCACGTAGGCGTTGTCGCGCACGGCCTTCACCCCGGCGAACAGCGGGTTCGACTGGACCTCGTTCTGCAGTTCGGGCGAGAGGTACCAGGCGAGCAGCACATCCGGGTTGTACGTCGGCAGCAGTTCCATGCTGACCGGGGCGGCGAACTTGGTCTGGTCACTGCTCTCGCGCAACTTCTGGGCGAGCGGGTCGACCGTGAAACCGAGGCTTGCCAGCATCTTCAGGCGAGGGTCGGTGTCGAAGTAGAAGTTGTACGATCCCGGCTCGGTGCCGCTGCCGAAGGCCACCGTCTTGCCGGCGAACTCGGGGTGCTGCGACTTCGCCTGCGCCAGGGTGTCCTGCGTCTGCGTCACAAGCGCCTCGGCCTGTGCCGACCGGCCGAGGGCCTTGCCAACGGTGGTTATCTGGTCTTCCCAGCTGGTCGCCCAGCGACGCTCCGGGTACGCCACGGTGGGGGCGATCGCCGACAGCTTGTCGAACTGCTCCTGGTTCACACCGGAGTGCACGGCCAGGATCACGTCGGGGGCGAGTGCCGCGATCTGCTCGTACGGCATCTCCTTGCTCGACGCCGTCAGCAACGCGGGTTCCGCGTTCGGGTCGAGCTCTTCGAGCTTCGCGCGCGACCACGGCAGCAGGCCGTCGTCGGTTCCGGTGTCCGACTTCATGTTCTGCACGGCCACGGGCACGACGCCGAGCGACAGTGCCGCGTCCTCGCTGCCCCAGCCGATCGTGACGACGCGCTCCGGTGCCTCCGGGATCTCGGCGGTGCCGAGCGCCGACGGAATCGACACGGGGAAGGCCGACGCGTCGGCCTGTCCGGTGGCGGATCCCGCCGCGTCGGTGGAGTCGGTCGTCGACTCGCTGCAGGCACCCGCGAACAGCGCGGTTGCCGCCATCATCACGATTCCGGCTCTACGCCAGTATCTTCCGGACGTTTTCATCGATCTCCCTGTTCTTTGTTGATGGGGTTCGTGTGCGAGCCGAACGAGGCGAGTGCCTCGTTCACGGCGGAGCCGACTTCGCCGATCCAACGCGGCTGAGTCATGTCCTTGTGCTCGCAGTCGAGGTCGTGGTTGACGATGGTGCCGGTCAGGTAGGGCCGCCACAGGTCGTACGTCGCCGCGGTCGCTGGATTCCTGGCCGCGGTGAAGAAGAGCATGTCGGAGTCCACGACGATCTGTGAGGGTTCGGATTCGAGACGCACGGCGTTCGCGAAGTTGTCGATCATCGCGGCCGGGGTGTGCTCGTTGATCCCGGCGAGGGCACTGCCCTCGCCGCGCAGGATGTCGATCACCTGCTGCCGGTCGAGTCCGTCCGCGAGGAGCGGTTCGGGGTCGTAGCCGACCATGTACAGCAGCGCGGCGAGCGCGTCCTGCTCCGTCGGCATCGACGCCCACGCGTCCGACGGGAAGGAGTCGAGCATGATGAGCATGCCGAGTTCCTCGCCCTGGTTCTGCAGTGCGCCCGCGATGGCGTGCGCGACGACGCCGCCCAGCGACCATCCGAGGAGGTGGTACGGGCCCGTCGGCTGCACGGTTCGCATGTGCTCGATGTATTCGGCGGCCATGTCCTCGAGCGTTTCCGGCGGCCGCTTGGACGTCGACAGGTTGGACGCCTGCACGCCGTACAGCGGGTAGTCGTCGTCGATGTGCCGCAGCAGGCCCGAATAGCCCCAGCTGATCCCGCCGGCGGGGTGGAAGCAGAACACCGGCGGCTTCGACCCCTCGGTGCGGAACGGAAGCAGCACGGCGAGTGCGTCGGCGTCGTGATCGTCGTCGAGGCGCCCGGCCAATTGGGCCACGGTCGGCGCCGCGAACAGCGACGCCACCGTCGCGGTGACGGACAGGCGCTTCGAGATCGCGCTCATCAAACCGGCCGCCATCAGCGAGTGGCCACCGAGGTCGAAGAAGCTGTCGTCGATGCCGACCCGCTCGATGCCGAGGGCCTCCGCGAACAACTGGCACAGAACCTCTTCGCGCGCCGTGCGCGGCCCCCGCTCGGACACCTGCAGCGACAGGTGCGGAACGGGGAGCGACGACTGGTCGAGCTTGCCGTTGGGGAGGGTGGGGAACTCGTCGACCGCGATGAACGCGGCCGGGATCATGTAGTCCGGCAACCGGCTGGCGGCGCGGCGGTGCAAGTGGTCGGGGTCGATCCGGCCGCCCGGCACCGACGTGGCGTACGCGACCAGCCGCTGATCGCCCGGCCGGTCCTCGCGGACCACGACGACGATGTGCTCGACGTCCGGGTCACCGGACAGCACGGCCTCGATCTCGTTGAGTTCGATGCGGAATCCGCGCACCTTGACCTGCGAGTCGGCGCGGCCGGTGAAGTAGATCTGACCGTCCCGGCCCCACCACACCACGTCCGACGTCCGGTACATGCGACTGCCCGGATCCGCGAACGGGTCGGCGACGAACCGCTCCGCCGTCTTGGGGCTCTGGTTGCGGTATCCGCGGGTGACGCTGTCGCCCGCGAGATACAGCTCGCCGGACACGCCCGGCGGCACCGGCCGCAGCGCGTGGTCCAGGACGTACGCATGCTTGCCCGGGTCGACGACGCCGATGGGGACGGGACCTTCGTGTCCCGGTTCGACGAGGGCCAGGGTGGCGTTGACCGTGCACTCGGTGGGTCCGTACGCGTTGAACAGCCGGCGGCCGGGTGCGTACCGCTCGATCAGTTGCGGGGTGAGCTTCTCGGCCCCGAGCATCAGGTCGACGCCGTCCGGGATGGGATGCTCCGGCGGGAACGCGGCGGCGAAAGACGGTGGCACACCGACGAAGTTCACGTCGTGTTCGTTGATGACCCGGGCGAGCGGCTCGCCGGGGATGCGGTCGGCGTCCGTCGCGACCACCAGCGTCCCGCCCGAGAGCACCCCCCACATGATCTGCCAGAACGCGAGGTCGAAGCTGATGGACGAGAAGTGCAGCGCCCGCGTGCGGTGGTCCATGCCGATCACGTCCGACTGCAGCGACAGCAGGTCCGCGATACCGAGGTGCGGGACGACGACGCCCTTGGGAACCCCCGTCGACCCGGAGGTGTAGATGAGGTACGCGGCGTCGTCGAGTTGCAGTGGCCTGCTGCGGTCGGCGTCCGTGGGGGTGGTGACAGGTTGGGTGTCGAGCAGCGTCTGCAGGTACGGATCGTCCAGGTCGAGAACGGGCACGTCGGTGCCGAGCGGACTCCGGTCGGGCACACCGACGGATGAGGTGAGGATCGCGACCGGGGCGCCGTCGGCGAGCATGTGCGCGATCCGGTCGGCCGGGTACGTCGGGTCGACGGGAAGATATGCGGCACCGCTCTTCAGCACGGCGAGAACACTGATGATCAGCTCGGCGGATCGGTCGAGGGCGAGCGCGACCACGTCGCCGGGGCCTGCGCCCCGCGAGATCAGCAGGTGGGCAATCCGGTTAGCGCGTTCGTCCAGCTGCCGGTAGGTGAGCGAAACGGCGGGCCGCACGCTGGATCCGACGGCGAGGGCCTCGGCGTCGGGGGTGCGGGCCACCTGCTCCGAGAAGTACTCGTCGAACGTGCGGGCGGGAATGGAGTGCTCCGAGTGCGACCATTCGCCGAGCACCCGCTCCCGCTCCTGCGGGGTCAGGATGTCGAGCAAACCGATCCGCTGCTCGTGATTCGCGACGAGGCGCTCGATCACCACGGCGAGTCGGTCGGCGAGGGATTCGACCGTTGCGGCATCGAAGAGTTCGGTGGAGTACTCGAACGTCACGTCGACCCCGCCGCTGTCCGGACCTTCCTGGAAGCGCAGCGCCAGATCGAATTTCGCGGACGTCGCGTCGAGCATCCGCACGGCCGCGGTCGTTCCGTCGAATTGCTCCGCCGCGGCGTCCTGCTTCCAGTGCGAGAGCATCACCTGGAACAGGGGGTGGCGGGCCGACGACCGTGGGGGATTGACCAGTTCCACGATGCGGTTGAACGGCACGTCGGCGTGGTCGACGGCGTCGAGGTCGACGGCCCGGACCCGGTCCAGCAGTTCGTCGAACGTCGGGTCGCCCGAGACGTCGGTCCGCAGGACCACCGTGTTGATGAAGCAGCCCACCATCGCGTCGAGGTCGGGGTGACTGCGACCGGCGACGGGCACACCGAGAGCGATGTCCTCACCGGCCCCCAGCCTTTCGAGGAGTACGGCCACGGCGGCATGGACGATCATGAAGAAGCTCGCACGCCGCTCGGCGGCGAGCGCATCGACGGCCGCGTGCAGCGACGGCGACAGCGTGCGGTGCACGCTCGCGCCGCGATTGGTCGGCAGGGCAGGTCTCGGGCGGTCGGTGCGCCAGCCCAGTTCGAGCGGCAGCCCGGCGAGTTGCTCACGCCAGTAGTCGAGCTGGCCGGTCAGCAACGGGGTCGCGTCGTCCGGCCCCGCGCCGATGCGTTCGCGCTGCCACACGGCGACGTCCGGGTACTGCAACGGCAGCGGCGTGAACTCCGGTGCCCGCCCTGCGCGGCGGGCGTTGTACGCGAACGCGAGATCGTCCAGCAGCTTCGCCTGCGACCATTCGTCGCCGATGATGTGGTGCATCAACAGGACCAGCGTGTGCTGCGGCTCGTACAGCACCGCGCGCAGCGGCGGCTGGTCGGTGAGTCCGAGCCCCACCGTCGTCATCGCCGCGATGTGCCCCTCGATGTTGCCGACGTTGTCGACGCGCTCGAGCCGGACGTTCGCGTGTGCCGCAGGAAGCACGACCTGGTGGGGCATCGAATCGACGAGGGGGAACACCGTCCGCAACGACTGATGCCGGGTCGCGACGTCCGCGAGCGCCGCGGACAGCGCATCCGGTTCGAGGCCGTCCCCGAAATCGACCGCCAGTGCCAGCAGGTACGTTCCGCCGCCGGCCGCGCTGTCGAGGAACCACAGGCGTTCCTGCGCGGGGGACAACGGCACCGGGGTGCCCTCGGGGAGGTCCCGCGGGGACGGCCTGCCGGCCTGCACCCGCTCGCCGGCGTCCTCCAGTTGCGCGGCGACGGCGGCCACGGTCGGGTTCTCGAAGACCGTCGCGACCCGCAGCGGCACACCGAGTTCCGCGGTGATCGCCGACACGAGAGCGGCGGCGAGGAGAGAGTTCCCGCCCAGCGCGAAGAAGTCGTCGTGGACGCCGACCTGCTCGGCGCCGAGGATCGAGGTGAACAGCGGGAGGATCCGAGCCTCGGTGCCGGTGCGGGGTGTGTCGCCGGACTGTCCGAGCCACCGGGGGGCGGGCAGCGCGTCCTTGTCGACCTTGCCGTTGTGGGTCAACGGCAACCGGTCGAGCATCACCAGCGCGGACGGCGTCATGTACCCCGGCAGCGAGCGGACGAGGTGCGCCCGCACGTCCTCCTCGACCGTGTCGGGCGCGCTACCCGGACGGGGAACGACGTACCCGACGATCCGCTGGTCGCCGCCGGCCTGCTCGTGCACTGTCGCCACCGCCGCCTGCACGTCGGGAACCGCGGTCATCGCGGCGGTGATCTCGCCGAGTTCGACACGGTAACCACGCAATTGGATCTGGTCATCGATCCGGCCGTGGTAGTGGAGGGTGCCGGTCGCGTCGTACCGGGCGAGGTCGCCGGTCCGGTACATACGCGTCCCGCTCGGCGCGAACGGGTCGGCGACGAACCGCGCCGACGTCAGGTCGGGACGCCCGAGGTAGCCGGGGGACAGTCCGGGCCCGGAGACGTAGATTTCGCCGGTGATGCCGGGCGGCACCGGGCGCAGTCCCGGCCCGAGCACGTACGTGCACAGGTCGCCGAGCGGCGCCCCGATGTCCACGACGTCGGCGCCGGTGACCTTCGTGGCGGTGACGTGGACGGTGGTCTCGGTGATGCCGTACATGTTGATCAGGGTCGTTTCCGCACCCGGACCCGAGGCGGTGAACCAGGCGCGCAGGACGGCCGGATCGAGGGCCTCACCGCCGAACACGACGTACCGCAGCCGCAGCCGGTCGAACGAGTCCGCGCGGACGAGAGCGTCGACGAGATGCCCGAACGCGGACGGCGTCTGGTTCAGGACGGTGACACCCTCGTCGACGAGAAGGGCGGCGAGGTCGGCCGGTGACGTGAGGGTGGTCTCGTCGACCGTGACGAGGCGGCCGCCGTGCAGCAGTGCGCCCCAGATCTCCCACACGGAGAAATCGAACGCATACGAATGCAGCAGCGGCCAGCAGTCGTCCTCGGCGAACGTGAACCATTCCCGGGACACCTCGAACAGGCGCATCACGTTGCGGTGCGGAATCGGAACGCCCTTGGGTACACCGGTGGATCCGGACGTGTAGATGATGTACGCGATGTCGTCGGCGCGCACCGGGTTTTCGAGTTCCCCGACGCCGGATTGCGGCGCGCCCTCCTCGACGCGGGGGAGGTCGCCGAGCAGATCGGCGGATCCGATTCCCAGCGTCGGCTGCGCGTCCCGCAGGATGAACCGGGCCCGCTCGGCCGGGGAGGACGGATCGATCGGCAGGTAGGTCGCGCCGCTGCGGAGAATCGCGAGGACGGCGACGATCAGATCGGTGCCGCGGGGGAGGCTGACGGCCACGACCGTGCCGCGTCCGGCACCGGCCGACCTCAGCCGGCGCGCCAGGGCGGCGCTGCGCTCCGAGAGTTCCCGGTATGTCAGGTCGTTCACCGCGACCCGGTCCGGGTGGGTGCGCACCTGCGCGAGGAAGGCGGAGACGATGCTGTCGGGAAGTGCCGCTGCCGTGCCGGTCCGGTCGAGTCCGGCCGCCGACCGCCACAAGTGCAGTTCGTCCGGGGCGCAGACGTCCACGACCGCGACGGGTTCCGTTGCCACGGAGATGCTTCGGAGGTAGTGCGCGAAGCGGTGTGCGTGGTTCCGGATCTCGACGTCCGTGTAGACCTCGGGGTTTCCGGCCCATTCGAGCGTGAGTTCGTCGCCGGCGCCGGAGACGGAGATCACCACGTCCTCCACCGGACCGGTGGCCAGTTGGTGCACCGACCCGGAGGTGGGGCCGAAAGCGATTCTGGCGGCGAACGGTTTGACGTTCACCACCGCTCCGCCGGTGACGCGGCTCCCGGCGTCCCGGACGCGCTGGAACGGCCGGGTGTCGGACAGAGCTGCGGCCACCCGGCCGGTCACGTCGGCGAACGTCGACCTTGTGTCGAGGGGAATGCGGAGCAGCACGATGTTCGTGGCCGTCACGGGCGACGCCAGCTCGATTCCGTTGCGGGCCAGCACCGGAATGCGGAGCGTCACCTCCTCGGCTCCCGTGTGGGTGCCCAGGTACGCGGCGGCGGCCGCGTACACCGCCTCCGCCCACGTGGTCGCCTGCGCGGTGGCGGCGGCGCGCAGGCTCTGCGCGACGTCGGGGTCGATCGGGATCGTGCACCGATGGGGATCGGGGGCAGGCCGGCGCACCGTGTCGCTGAATCCGACCGGACGCGATGCGGCAGGCGGCGCGCTGTCGGGGGCCGCGGCGTCGAACTCCTGTGCCGCCCGGACGTGCTCGCGCAGCGGCGGGAACTTGGCCGGTCGGGGTTCGGTGCCCGCGAGCCGGGCCGCGTACAGCGCCGCCGCACGGCGGGTGAGCAGCGAATACCCGTAGGCGTCCAGCAAAGCGTGCGGGGCGCGGAGATACCAGATCGCACCGGATTCGGCCGTGATGAGTGCCGTGCGCACGAGGGGAGTGGTGTCGAAGTCGAGTGGCCGGCGCACGTCCTCGCGCATCCACTCCAGGGCCGCTGCCCGGTCGAGATCGAGGCGCTCGAGTTCGGGTGCGTGATGTCGATCGTGCACCTGGATCACGTCGGCAGAATCGGCGTCTGCTTCGCCCTCGAATCGGACCGAGAGGACCTCGGCCTCCTCGATCACCGTGCGTATCGCCGCGGCGAGAGCGTCGAGGTCGACGGGGGCCGCGACCTCCACGTATTCGGCTGTCGTGAACGCCGACCGGGTCGGGTCCAGATGGTGCCCGGCCCACAGTTCGCGCTGGGCGGCGGTCAAGCTGACGTCGGTGTCCGCCCCGGTCTGCAGGGTGGACGGCGACGATATCGAAAGGGACATCTAACAGGCGCTCCTGATGCTGTCGTCGTGCGGGCGTGCTCGGGCATGCAGCTACTCGACGTGTCAGGTTAGCCTAACCACATACCGAGTGGTGGGGTCAGCCGACTTCGAGCGGGGAGAGTGCGGTGACCAGCGCATCCGTGGTGGTCACCGAGCCGCAGCGTTTTGCCGCGTACGTGAGCGCCATGAGGTGCTCGTCACGGCTGAAATCCGCAGTCGCGTCGGAAACCAGGAACGGCTGGACGTCCGACATGAACGCCTCGGCGGCACTCAACATGCAGCCCATGTGCGTGTACACGCCCGTCACGATCAGCTGGTCGCGGCCGTGGTGGCCGAGCAACTGCCGGAGGTCGGTGCGCTGGAAGGCCGAATACCGCCATTTGGTCACCTGGATGTCGTCGTCGCGGGGAGCGAGCGGCTCGACCACCTCGGTGTCGCGACCCGAGGTCAGTCCCGGACCCCAGAAGTCGGCGAGGATGCCGCGACGTGACGGATGCTGGTCGCCCGGCTGCATCGTGTAGATCACGGGAATCCCGGCTTCCGAGCAGAGTTCGCGAATCCGGACCATGTTGGCCATCGCGGTCGACATCGGCTCCGCGCGCACGTCGTACGCGTCGATGAAGTAGTTCTGCATGTCGTGGACCAGCAGTGCGGAGCGCCGGGGGTCGAGGCGCCAGGACACCTTCGATTCGGGGACCTCCTGGATCTCCGGAATCGTGTAGGTCGAAATGGGCGGGATGGCCATATGGTTCCTCACTGTCGGTTCTGTCGACTTCTGGGCGTATGCCGCGCGAATCGCGGTGAACGACAGCGCTCCGCCCCGCCGCTCGCGCGTTCGGTTAGGCTAGCCTTTGCTACCTGGCTTCTGCAATCGCCACGTGTGCGGGTCTGAGGCGCACAGTAAGGTGACTGACCGGTGGGGGCCGGGCGTTGGCCTCCCGCGCCGGAGCCGCCGACCAGGAGAGACCGTTGACCAAGCTGCTGTTGCTGCTGCTGATCGTTGTCGTGATCGTGGGCATCGTGCTGATCCTGCGAAATCGGGCCGGGAAGAACAAAGCTCCTGCTGCCAGGGTCGATCCGCTCGCCGACTACCCGGAGGTCTACGACCCGTACAAGATCGGAGTCGGCGACATCATCACGTACGCCGGAATCGATCACGTCGTGCGCGGAACCATCACCCTCGACGAAGAGGGATACATCTGGCACGAACACCTCCTCGACGGGTCGACCGGTCAGCGGTGGCTCACCGTCGAGAACGACGAGGGCAGCCTCGACATGACGCTGTGGATGCGCCGCGAGGGCACCGGCCTCGAACCGGGCGGTGACGTGATCCTCGACGACAGGGTGCACCGGCAGATCGAGCGCGGCACCGCCTCGTTCACGGCGGAAGGCACCACCGGGACCGCACCCCAGGGCATCGTCGACTACGCCGACTACGCGACCGCCGACAAGACCGGCCTGCTGTCCTTCGAACGCTGGGCACGGACGCAGTCGTGGGAGGTCTCCACGGGCCGCGCCGTCACCCGGGGCGAACTCACCGTGATCCATTCCGGTCCGCCGCAGTGACGCTGCACGTCCTCGACATCGAATCCCGGGATGTGACGGCCGAGGCGCTCGGTCTCGTCGTGAACGCCGAAACCCCGCTTCCGCTGGCCGAACTCACCATCACCTACGGTGACGAGCGGGTGACCCTCGGCGTGCTCGGGGCGTCGCACGCGGTGACGGCGTCCGCGGCGGGCAGCATGATCACCGAGCAGGTGTCGTGCGACGCGATCCAGGCAGGCGGCAGACCGTTGCCGGTGTCCGACAGCGCGGGCGGGTACCGATTCGACTCCACCACCGACACCGTCGACCGCGCCCACCTCGAGCAGACCGCCGACTGGCTGCGGCGGCAGGCCACCGAGGTGGAGGGGTGGATCTGCGGGGCGTTCCCCGGAGACCACACCGCACTGACCGCGCTCACGGCGACGCGTGAGCATTCCGGCGGATGGGCCTGGCAGACCTGGCATCTGTATCCGCTAGATAAGGGTGGGGTGATCGTGAAGACACGAAGCAGGTGGCTGCCGTGAGCAGGTTAGGGACACGGGTGCGGCTCGCCCCGATGCTGCTCCTGGTGCTGGCCGCGACCGCGTGCGGCGGCGGGGTGCGTGACTACATCGCCGACACGTACGCGCTGCAGAACACCGCGGGCGACGCGAAGACGTACACGTCGAAAGACCCGGTGGGCACCACCGTCTCGTCGATCGTCGCCGAAGAGCCGCCTGCGGCCCGGAAGGCGGACGGCGGCAGCGAATACCTGCGCTACGACGACGACATCGTCACGGTCAGCGCCGCGCCGGGCGGCGGCAGCCTCGTGCGCGTCGAAGACATCGACGGACGCTACCGAAGCGGCGGGTACGCCTATCTGGGGTCCGGTTTCAACCCCGGCTCACCGGCGGGCGGTGCCAGCGGCAGCGGCGGATCCGGCAGCGCGAAATGACAGAGACCACTCGACTCGGGAGAAGCGCGTGAACACCACCTACACGGCGGCGGCAACGGAAATCGGCAGCGTCGACGTCGGACTGCTCGCCGTCGGCATGCTCGGCACCCTGGCGTACTTCGTCATCGGCATCGCCGTCCTCGGCGTCGGCTTCGCCGTCCTCGACCTCGCCACTCCCGGCAATCTCCGGCACCAGGTGTACGTCGACAAGAACCCTAACGCGGCAATCCTGCTGGCCTCGAACCACCTCGCCCTCGCCGTCGTCGTGGTCACCGCGATCCTCACCAGTTCCGACGGATTCGCACAGGGACTCGCCGACTCCGCGGTCTACGGCCTCTTCGGCGTGTTGCTGCAGGTCATCGCGCTGCGTCTCATGAACGTGCTGCTGCCGGGGCAACTCGTCGGACTGGTCGGGAACCCGCAGATGTGTGGTGCTGCCTGGGCGGTCGGTGCGAGCCTCTTCGCCATCGGCCTCGTGAACGCCGCCGCACTCACCTGATCGACGTGACCACCACAGCGGCAGAGCCGAATTCCTCCACCACCCGCGCTCTCGGCGGGCGGGCCAGGGCGTTCCTGCTCGCCGCCGTGGCCGCGTGCGCGGCCTGCGGGTTGATCTACGAACTGGCCCTGCTGACGCTGTCGGTCAGCCTGACCGGCGGCGGGATCACCCAGACGTCGCTGATCGTCGCGGGTTTCGTGGCCGCACTCGGGGTCGGCGCCCTCGCCGCCAAACCGCTGCTCTCCACGGCCGCCGCGTCGTTCGTGGTCGTCGAGATCGTCCTCGGACTCGTCGGCGGATTCAGCGCGGTGACCCTGTACGTGACATTCACGTTCTTCGGTTCCAGCGCAATCGTTCTGGTGCTCGCCACCGCGCTGATCGGTGTACTCGTCGGCGCCGAGGTGCCGCTGCTGATGACGCTGCTGCAGTCGGGCCGCAACGACACCGACGCCGAGAGCACCGGAAAGGTGCTGGCGAACCTCAACGCCGCCGACTACGCAGGCGCCCTGGTCGGTGGCCTGCTCTGGCCGTTCGTCCTGCTGCCCGTCGCCGGGATGATCCGCGGCGCTGCCATCACCGGCATCATCAACCTCGCCGCCGCCGCCATCGTGGCGCTGATCCTGCTGCGCTGGCAGTTGAGCTTGCGCACACGGCTCCTCGCCGTCGTGGCGTTGCTCGTCGCCGCCGCCTGCATCGCGGTGCTGCTGGTGCGCGCCGACGGCATCGAGACCACGTCCCGGCAACGCCTCTACACCGATCCCGTCGTCGCCGCGGAAAGGTCGCAGTACCAGGAGATCGTCGTCACCGAGCGTGGGGGAGACGTGCGGCTCTTCCTCGACGGCGACCTCCAGTTCTCCAGCGTCGACGAACACCGGTACACCGAATCGCTGGTGTACCCCGCGATGGCCGACGACCCCAAACGGGTACTGATCCTCGGCGGCGGCGACGGACTCGCCGCCCGAGAGGTCCTGCGACTGCCCGGCGTCGAGGACATCGTGCAGGTGGAACTCGACCCGGCGGTCATCGAACTCGCGAACACGCGACTGTCCGGGCTGAACCAGGGTGCGCTGCAGGACCCGCGCGTGCACGTGGTCCTCGACGACGCGTTCCGGTGGCTCCGCGACGCACCCGACTCGGGATTCGACGCCGTCATCGTCGACCTCCCCGACCCGGACACCCCGGCGCTCGGCCGCCTGTACTCCACCGAGTTCTACGGTCTCGCCGCCGCCGCCCTCAACCCCGGCGGCCTGATGGTCGTGCAGTCGGGCAGCCCCTATTCGACGCCCGACGCGTTCTGGCGCACCACGTCGACCGTCGCGTCGGCGGGTCTGGCCGTCACGCCGTACCACGTGCTGGTGCCCAGCTTCGGGGACTGGGGGTACGTCCTCGCCCGCCGCGGTCCCGAACCGCCGGCACTGCGCCTGCCCCGCGACGTCCCCGAACTCCGCTTCCTCGACGAATCGACCCTCGCCGCGTCCGCGATCTTCCCGCGCGACCGTCCCCGCCGCGAACTCGAGCCCTCGACCCTCGACCGGCCGCGCATCGTCGACGACATGCGGAAGGGCTATGAGCGCTGACGCGCCCGTGAGTACTTATTAACCGCCCGCGGTAGTTGTCAACCTGTCTGAGACAGGTTCTGGTTGATGTTGATGCCTGTCGGTTGTGGCGGGTGTGGTGCCAGGGGTCGGCCGCGGAACCGTTCGGGGTGTTCGGCCCAGATCTGGTCCAGCCGGTGCTGTCGGCGGCGGTGTTCCTCGGTGTCGAGGCCGAGGAACACCGATGCGGGGGTGTGCCGGCCCAGGGCACTGTGCCGGTGTTCGAGCGCGTAGCGGGTCATGAACGTCTCGGTCCATCGCCGCGCGTGGTCGATGTCGTCGAACCGAAGCGGGCACGACAAGTCGTACTTGATGGTCTTGAACAGCGACTCGGAGAACGGGTTGTCATCGCTGACCCTCGGTCGTGAGTAGGTCCGGCACGCGCCCGCCTCGTCGAGGGCGGCGATCAGGGCATGTGAGCGCATCGACGGACCATTGTCGGCATGCACCACCTCGGGCACCCCGAACGCCTCGAACGCCTCGGCGAACATCTGCACCGCCAACTCGGGAACCTCGGCGTACTCGATCCGCCAGGCCACCGGGAACCGCGAGAACACGTCCATCACCAGGTACAGCAGATACCTGTCCTGCTTGCGGGGACCGTGCAACATCGTGATGTCCCACGACCACAACTGCCCGGCCCGACCGGCCCGGGCGACCGGTGCCCGGCGGGCCGCGGCCGTGGCCCGCCGGGTGCGGCGACGGTCCCCGGTCAAGTTCTGCGCACGCGCCACCCGGTAGAACGTCGACTCCGAACACGCGACGAACCCGGCGTCGAAAGAACGCCAATACACCTGCACCACAGACAGATCCGTGTTCTCCTCGGCCAGGATCAACTCGACGATCCGGGCGCGCTCGTCGTCGGACAACGCGGCGGGCTGCCGCCGCTGAACGTGCGGGACCGGCTCGGTGACCGGAACGTAGTGCCGGTAACCGCGGGTGCGCCGGTAGTAACTCGACCGCGGCACACCGAGCAGGGCGCACGCCGCGGTGACCGGCATCGCCGCGTCCCGGACCAACACCCCGACGGTGTCGATCAGGACAGCTTCTCTCGCTCGAGCCACTGCGCGTACTCGTTCGCGCTCATCAACGCCGGTGGGATCGCAGATGGGTCCTCGTTCGAGCGCTTGGTGATCCCCTGCAAGAGCCTCGAACGCTTTTCCCAGGATCTCCTGGGCGGTCTCCGCCTGTTCCACCTGGGCCTTGAGCCGTGTGTTCTCCCGGCGCAGCCGCGCCAGCTCGGCCCGATCCCGACTGTCCATCCAATTCCTCGACTTCTCTGCCGCGGCGACCATCGCCTGCGTGTATTGTCCGCTCTCCCGCGCGCGAAGCCACGCAGTGACGTGGTTCTTGCTCAGGTTCAACTCACGCAGCAGGCGCGTCTTGGCGCCGTGCTCGGTGCACTCGTCCCACCGGCGCAGCACCTCGATCCGGAACGCGATCGGAAACGAACGCCTACCCGTCGGACCACGCCCGATCGGAAAGCTGTCGATGTCGGTCACAGGGAACTCCGCTCCCCACGCTGACTGCCAGGTGTCTCACGACCATGCTGACAGCCAGCGCCCGACGTTAACAAGTACTCACGGGTGCGTCAGCGCAACTAGTTCATGGATATACTAAATGCGGTGGTGGCGGGCGCCGGGCCCGCCGCCGGCTCGCGATAGGGTTCCCCCATGACCGATGACGTAGCGCCGGTGCCTGTCGAGGTGCCCGACAGCCTCGACTTCTGGTCGTTCATCGAACTGGCGAACAGGCGTCTGAGCACCGAATACGGTTCGACGCACGAACTCGCCACGCAGGTGCTCCTGACGTTGAACCGTGCGTCGAACGTGGTGACGTACGACCTGGAGTCGTCGATCCACCGACCGCGCGGGCTGTCGTGGTCGGCGTTCCGGTTGATGTTCGTGACGTGGCTGGCGGGTCCGGTCGAGTCGAAGACCGCCGCCAAGCTCACCGGCATGAGCCGGGCCGCCGTGTCGAATCTTACGAAAACGCTGGTCAGTGGCGGTCTGATGGAGCGGTCCCCGGACGAGCGGGACGGCCGGTCGGTCCAGTTGTCGCTCACGGAGAAGGGTCGCAGCGAGATCGGCGAGATCTACCGCGAGCAGAACGAGCGCGAACACGCGTGGGCGAGTGTCCTCACCGAGCCGGAGCAGCGCATTCTCGTCATGCTGCTCGACAAGCTGATCACCAATCGCAGCCAGTTCGACGTCCGCGGCCGCAACTGACCCCGGTGTGCCTCCCGGAAAAACCTGTGCTTGCCATCACGCCCCCAATTTAGTTAATGTGTTTACTACTACGGACACGCACTTCTAGGGAGGCCGGTCATGGCGTTCTATCGGCACGTGGGCAACATTCCGCCCAAGCGGCACACGCAGCACCGTGACGACAACGGTCGGCTCTACTTCGAGGAGTTGATGGGCGAAGAGGGCTTCTCCTCCGACTCCTCGCTGCTCTACCACCGCCACATCCCGTCGGCGATCGTCGACGCCACGGTGTGGGAGCTGCCCGACCAGAGCACCACCCCCAATCACCCGCTCAAGCCGCGTCACCTGAAGTTGCACGACCTCTTCCCGGAGACGGTCTGGGCCGACACGGATGTGGTCACCGGACGCCGGCTGATCCTCGGCAACGCCGACGTCCGCATCTCCTACGTGGTCGCGGCCAAGGAGTCGCCGCTGTACCGCAACGCGATCGGCGACGAGATGGTGTACGTCGAATCCGGTGCCGCCACTGTCGAAACCGTGTTCGGTGCGCTCGAGGCGAAGCAGGGCGACTACGTCCTGATTCCGATGTCGACCACGCACCGATGGATTCCACAGGGCCCGGAACCGTTGCGCGCCTATGCGATGGAGGCCAACAGTCACATCGTCCCGCCGAAGCGCTACCTGTCCCGGTTCGGCCAGCTGCTCGAGAACGCGCCCTACTGCGAGCGCGACCTGCACGGGCCCTCCGACACACTGCAGTCCGAGGGCACGGACGTCGAGGTGCTCGTCAAGCACCGGACGTCGCACGGCATCGTCGGCACGCGAATGGTGTACCCGCAGCACCCCTTCGATGTCGTGGGCTGGGACGGGTGCCTGTACCCGTACACGTTCAACATCTCCGACTACGAACCCATCACCGGGCGCGTGCATCAGCCGCCGCCGGCGCATCAGGCGTTCGAGGGCAACAACTTCGTCATCTGCAACTTCGTACCCCGCAAGGTCGACTACCACCCGCTGTCGATTCCGGTGCCGTACTACCACTCGAACGTCGATTCCGACGAGATCATGTTCTACTGCGGCGGAGACTACGAGGCGCGCAAGGGTTCCGGCATCGGTCAGGGTTCCATCTCGATCCACCCGGGCGGCCATGCGCACGGACCGCAGCCGGGCGCATACGAACGCAGCATCGGCGCCGAGTTCTTCGACGAACTGGCCGTCATGGTCGACACGTTCCGTCCGCTCGAACTCGGCGAGGGCGCACTGGCCTGCGAGGACTCGGGCTACGCCTGGACCTGGGCAGGTCGGGGGCCGAAGCAGTGATCCCCGCGCTCTTCTCCGGTCTCTGCGACGACGCCGCGCTGTTTCCGCCCGGAAACGCGCCGCTCCCCGACGCTCTGCCCGCGCACACCAGGCATCTGTCGGCACCGTACGGGGATCTCGTCGGCCCCTTCGTTTTCCCCGCCGCCCGGCTGGACGAACTGACCGCCGGCGCGATCGAGTTGAGCCTGACGCTGCCCGGTGGCCCGGCCACTCTCGAACCCGCACTGGACCGCCTCGCGCAGATCGACGGTGCCAAGGCTGTCGCACTCGAGATCGCGGCGCCCGCCGAGCAGACGGCCGCGGAGTTCTTCGCCGCACTGGACGCCGCGGCAGACCTGATGTCCGGCTGTGAGGTGTTCGTCGAGGTTCCGCGCGGCGAGCGCCGGGCCGACTTCCTCGCCGCACTCGTCGGCGGCCCGTTCGCGGCGAAGTTCCGCACGGGAGGCGTTGTCGCCGAGGCCTACCCGGACGAGAGCGAACTCGCATCCGCTGTGCGCGCCGCCGTGACGACGGGTGTCCCGTTCAAGGCCACGGCGGGACTGCACCACGCCGTGCGCAACACCGATCCGCACACCGGCTTCGAGCAGCACGGTTTCCTCAACGCGCTTCTCGCCACCCGGCACGCACTCGACGGCGCCGACGCCGACCGGGTGGCCGCGACCCTCGCGGAGCGTGACGGCACCCGGATCGCCCGCGAGCTGGGCGACCTCCCCGCCGACGTCGTCGGCGCCGTCCGCACCGCCTTCCGGTCCTTCGGCACGTGCAGCATCCTCGAGCCCCTCGAAGATCTCGTCGCACTGCACCTCGTGCCGTCGTCCGCCCTCGCCCCCGCCGATGAACACGCTTCCGCCGATGAAGGAGCCCACGCATGACCGTCCTCGACATTCCCGCCGATTCACTGTTCGGGCTGGAGAACCTGCCGTACGGCGTGTTCTCGACCGCGGACTCGGCCCCCCGGGTCGGTGTGCGGGTGGGAGATTCCGTGGTGGATCTCGCCGCCACCCTGGGTGACGACGTCTTCGCGCAGCCCACCCTCAACGCGTTCATGGCACAGGGGCCGGCCCGCTGGAGCGAGGTTCGCCGGCAGATCACCGAACTCGTCCAGGGCGACGTCGCCGACACGGCCGTGTTCGCGGTCGAGAACGTGACGATGCACCTGCCGGTGGCCGTCGCGGACTACGTCGACTTCTACGCGTCCGAGAATCACGCCACCAACCTCGGACGGTTGTTCCGCCCCGACTCCGAGCCGCTGATGCCCAACTGGAAGCACCTGCCGGTCGGGTACCACGGGCGGTCGAGCACCGTCATCGTGTCGGGCGTCGACGTGGTCCGGCCGTGCGGGCAGCGCAAGGCCCCGAATCAGGACGCCCCCGACTTCGGGCCGTCCCGCCGCCTCGACATCGAGGCCGAGATGGGCTTCCTCGTCGGCGTCCCGACGAAGCTGGGGGAGACCATCACCCCGGATCGGTTCGCGGACCATGTGTTCGGCGCGGTCGTGGTGAACGACTGGTCCGCCCGCGACATCCAGGCCTGGGAGTACGTGCCGCTCGGCCCGTTCCTCGGGAAGAGCTTCGCGACGTCAATCTCCCCGTGGGTGGTGCCGCTGGCGGCTCTCGAGGCGGCCCGCATCGACACCCCGATCCAGGATCCGCAGCCGCTGCCGTACCTGCGCGGCGAGGAGAAGTGGGGTCTGGACATCGACCTGGCCGTCGAATGGAACGGGCACGTCGTCTCGCGGCCGCCGTACGCGCAGATGTACTGGTCGCCGGCGCAGATGCTCGCGCACACCACGGTCAACGGTGCCACGGCCAGCACGGGTGATCTGTTCGCGTCGGGCACCATCTCGGGACCCGAGAAGGACCAGCGTGGTGCGTTCATCGAACTGACGTGGGGTGGGCAGGATCCGGTCGTCGTGGGGGACGAGAAGCGCACGTTCCTCGAGGACGGCGACGAGATCGCCATCTCCGCCACCGCGCCGGGCCCCAACGGCACCCGCATCGGCTTCGGTGAGGTGCGGGCCCGCATTGCTCCCCCTGTGAGTACTTCTTAACCGCGGGCGGTTAGGAAGTACTCACGGGTGGTAGGCAGTAGTCATGACCGAGAACTTCGTCGAGACCACTGCCCAGAACTTCGTCGAGACCACTGCCTTGCCGGACACCGGCGTCGCGTTCCTCACCCTGAACCGCCCCGACCAGCGCAATCCGCTGTCGTCCGAGGCCATGCGAGATGTCACCGCTGCGCTTCGGAAACTGGGCGACGACGACACCACCCGCGTCGTCGTCATCAGGGCTGCGGGACCGGTGTTCTCCGCGGGTCACGACCTGAAGGAGATGATCGGCCGCACCCTGGAGGACGAGCAGGCCATCTTCGACACATGCGTCGAGATGATGCAGGCCGTGCAGGACATTCCGCAGCCGGTCATCGCCTCCGTGCAGGGCGCGGCGGTTGCGGCGGGCTGTCAGCTCGCGGCGTCGTGTGACCTGGTGGTGGCGTCGTCGAACGCCGTGTTCGGGACGCCGGGAGTGAAGATCGGCCTGTTCTGCTCGACCCCGATGGTGGCGCTCAGCCGCGCGATCGGACGCAAGCGTGCACTGCAGATGCTGCTGACAGGCGAGACGATCGATGCCGAGACCGCGGCCGACTGGGGTCTGGTGAACCTGGTGGTCGCGCCGGAGGAACTCGACGCACAGACCCGGGCGCTCGCCGCGAAAATCACGAAGGCCAGCCCGCTCACCGTGAAGATCGGCAAGCAGGCGTTCTACCGCCAGATCGACCTGCCCCAGGACGAGGCGTACCGGGCGATGGCCGAGACGATGGCCACCAACGCCGTCACCTGCGACGCCCAGGAAGGCATGCAGGCGTTCGTCGAGAAGCGCACCCCGCAGTGGCAGGGAAAATAGCCCTCCACGACTGGCCCTGCGTGCATTGCGTGGTGTCGCGAACCGGCGAAAGATCAGGGGTGCAGTGGCTGCGGCCGCGGGCCGTCGGCGCCCGCCGACGGTGGACCGCGGCAGGCCGGCCACCGAGAATGTTCTCACTGCGGGGCGACTGTCCCGCGGGAGGTGACATCGATGTTCATTCAGATCATTCAAGGAAAGGTGTCGGACGAGGCCGGCCTCGTCCGGTGCATGGATCGCTGGACCGAGGACATCCGGCCGGGGGCGACGGGCTTCCTCGGATGCACCCAGGGATTGTGCGACGACGGAACGTTCATCGCACTGGCGCGATTCGAATCCGCCGAAGCGGCCCGGCTCAACAGTGAGCGTCCCGAGCAGGGCGCCTGGTGGGCGGAGACCGAGCGGTGCTTCGACGGCCCGGTGTCCTTCATGGACTGCCCCGAGGTGGCCGAGTGGATGGGCGGCGGTTCGGACGACGCGACGTTCGTGCAGGTCATGGAGGGCCACACGACGGACCCGCACCGGATGCGGGAGTTGCTGGACGAGTCCGCCGACCGGGTGCACGAACTGCGACCGGAGATCCTCGGTGGGACGTTGTGCACGTACGGCGACGGCGGGTACGTCGAGGCGGTGTACTTCACATCCGAAGCGGAGGCCCGTTCCCACGAGAAGTTGGAGATACCGGACGACCTGAGGTCGTTGTTCGAGGAGGAGGGCCGGCTGACTGACGACGTGACGTACTACGACATGCATTCGCCGATGCTGGTGTCGGCTGGGAGGTAGCGAACCTCTGGCGAGGTAGTTGGACGTCCTATAACCTTCGTGCATGAGTCTGGATGCGCGCACCGATACCGTCGACGGAGTGCTGCGGCGCTCGGCCGCCAAGTTCCCCGACCGCAGGGCGCTGACGTTCGAGGACCGCACGTGGACGTACCGGGAACTCGACGACGGGGTCAGCCGCGCTGCCGCCTACCTGCAGTCGCTGGGACTGTCGGCCGGTGAGCGCGTCGCCGCGTACGGCACCAACTCGGACGCGTACACGATCGGGTTCCTGGCTTGCGCGCGTGCGGGTCTCGTGCACGTCCCCGTCAACTATGCGCTGAAGGGCGAGGAGCTGACCTACCTGGTATCGCAGTCCGGGAGCGCCGCCGTGCTGGTCGATCCGGCGCTGCGGGGCACCCTCGACTCGATCCGGGACGGGCTGGACCTGCGGCACGTGGTGCCGCTGCGCGACGCCGAGGATTCCCTGCTCGCCCACTCCGGCTCCGGCGACGTGCCCGCCGTGGCCGCGCCGGTCGCGTCCACCGACCTGGCGCAGCTGCTGTACACGTCGGGGACGACGTCGAAGCCGAAGGGCGCCATGATGACTCACGGCGGGCTCGTGCACGAGTACGTCTCCTCCGTGATCGCCCTCGCGCTGAGCGAGGGGGACAATCCGCTGATCTGCATGCCGCTGTACCACTCGGCGGGCATGCACGTGTTCATGCTGCCGTACCTGTCGGTGGGCGCCTCGGTGAATCTGATGCAGACCCCCGATATTCCGGAGATCCTGCGGCGCATCGAAGCCGATCGCATCGGCTCGCTGTTCCTGGCCCCGACCGTGTGGGTGCCGCTCGCCGGACATCCCGACCTCGAGACCCGCGACCTGTCGTCGCTGAAGAAGGCGCAATACGGTGCGTCGATCATGCCGGTGACGGTGCTGAACCGGCTGCGCGAACGCTACCCCGACCTCGGCTTCTACAACTGCTTCGGGCAGTCCGAGATCGGGCCGCTCGCCACGGTGCTGCAGCCCGCGGAGCACGAGGCGCGGCCGTCGTCGTGCGGCAAGGCCGTGTTCTTCGTCGAGACGCGGGTGGTGGATCCGGACGGCAACGACGTTCCGGACGGCACGCCCGGCGAGGTGCTCTACCGTTCGCCCCAGCTGTGCCTGGGGTACTGGGACAACCCCGACGCCACCGCGGACGCGTTCCGCGACGGCTGGTTCCACTCGGGCGATCTGGTGACTCGGGACCCGGAGGGGTACATCACCGTCGTCGACCGCATCAAGGACGTCATCAACACCGGCGGCATCCTGGTGGCGTCGCGGGAGGTCGAGGACGCCGTCTACACGCACCCGGACGTCGCCGAGGTGGCCGTCATCGGGACGCCGGACGAGAAGTGGATCGAGGCGATCACCGCGGTTGTGGTGCTGCGGGAGGACGCGTCCGGCGTGACGCCCGACGGGTTGATCGCCCACGTCAAGGAGCGCATAGCGCCGTTCAAGGTGCCCAAGCAGGTGGTGTTCGTGGACGAGTTGCCCCGCAATCAGAGCGGAAAGCTGCTCAAACGCGAACTGCGCGCCAAGCTCTGACTACTTCAGTGTCGACGCCCGCTCGACCAGTTCGACCGGGAGCTTCACCGATTCGACGTCGTTGCCCGCGATGATCGACAGGAGATGACGTACACCCGTCGCGCCGATGAGGCGGGCGGGTGACCGGACGGTGGTCAGCGGCACCGGCAGCTGGGCGACCACCGGAATGTCGTTGTAGCCGACGAGCGCGAGGTCGTCGGGGATGCGCAGTCCGAGGTCGCGGGCGACGCCGAGGACGCCGATCGCGATGGTGTCGCTGACGGTGAAGATCGCCTCGGGGCGCGAATCCGACTCCAGAAGGACGGTGGCCGCGGCGACACCGCCGGACACGTCGAAGTCGGAGCGGACGACGCGGTCCGGCCCGAGTTCGATGCCGTTCTCGGCCAGCGCGTCCCGGAATCCGGCGAGCCGGTCGCGGGAGGTGCTCGCGTGGTCGGGGCCGGCGATGGCGGCGATCTCGGTGAACCCGCGGTCGAGGAGGTGGCGTCCGGCGAGGTAGCCGCCCCGGTGGTCGTCGCCGGACACGAACGGCAGACCGACGTCGGCGTGCCGGTTGAGTTGCAGCATCGGCAGCGATCCCACCGACAGCGAGTCGACGAATTCGCGGCCGGGGCTGTGCAGGCTGCTGAGCAGGAGGCCGTCGACCTGCCTGCTGACGAGGAATTCGATGGCGCGGCGCTGGGCGTCGAGGTCGTCGGGTGGGCTCGACAGCAGCACCGAGTAGCCGGCCTGCGTGGCCGTCTCCTCGATGCCCTGGAACATGGTCGCGACCACCCCGTCGGTGAGTCGCGGCATGACGACGCCGAGGGTGGTGGTCTTGCGGGTCCGCAGGCTCGCGGCCCACAGGTTGGGCTGGTAGCCGAGTTCGACCGCCACCTCGCGCACCCGCAGTGCGGCCTCGGACCAGCCGTCGGCGGGTTCGGGTTGCCGGAGCACCCGGGACGCCGTCGACACGTGGACGCCGGCGCGTTCGGCGATCTCGCGGAGGGTCGGCGGACGCCCGGAGGTGCGTGTCGGGCGGTCCGGCAGGTTCACGGGCAATCCTCGCGGTCGGGGTCGGGGACCCGGCAGGCCGCGTGGTTGACGTCCGCCGGAACGCGACTTAGTCTACGTGACGAAATCGTTCGTGCAATCGTTCTCGCGAACGTTTGCACAGCAGCCACACCGGCCCCGTGGAGGAACACATGTCCGACTCGCAGACCCTGTCCCAGCTGTTCGCCCTCGACTCGCTGCTCGACACCGAGGAGATCGCGATCCGCGACACCGTGCGCCGATTCGCGGACGAGAAGATCCGGCCCCACATCGGCGAATGGTTCGAGGCGGCCGCGCTGCCCGTGCGCGAGCTCGCGGAAGGGCTGGGCGAACTCGGTGTGCTCGGCATGCACCTCGACGGCTACGGCTGCGCCGGCATGAGCGCCACCGCCTACGGCCTGGCCTGCCTGGAACTCGAGGCCGTCGACTCCGGAATCCGCAGCCTCGTGTCCGTGCAGGGCTCGCTGGCCATGTTCGCGATCCATAACTACGGCAGCGAGGACCAGAAGCAGGAATGGCTGCCCCGCATGGCCGCGGGCAAGGCGATCGGCTGCTTCGGTCTGACCGAACCCGACTTCGGTTCCAACCCCGCGGGCATGCGCACCAACGCCAAGCGGGACGGTGACGACTGGATCCTCAACGGCACCAAGATGTGGATCACCAACGGATCCGTCGCCGACGTCGCGGTCGTGTGGGCGCGCACCGACGACGGCATCCGCGGATTCGTCGTGCCCACCGACACCCCCGGGTTCTCGGCGCCCGAGATCAAGCACAAGATGTCGCTGCGCGCGTCCGTCACCTCGGAACTCGTGCTCGAGGACGTCCGGCTGCCCGAATCCGCGATGCTGCCCGAGGCCAAGGGACTGTCGGGCCCGCTGGGCTGCCTCAACGAGGCCCGCTTCGGCATCATCTTCGGTGCGATGGGCGCGGCCCGCGACTGCCTCGAGTCCGCGATCTCCTACGCGCAGGACCGTCAGGTGTTCGACAAGTCGCTCGCCGCCTACCAGATCACGCAGGTGAAGATCGCCGACATGGCCCTCGAGGTCGGCAAGGGGCACCTCCTCGCCTACCACCTCGGACGTCTGAAGGATCGCGGCGAGGCACGCCCCGAGCAGGTCAGCACGGGCAAGCTGAACAACGTCCGCGAGGCCATCGCCATCGCCCGCGAGTGCCGGACCATCCTCGGCGCCAACGGAATCACCTTGGAATACCCCGTGATCCGGCACGCCAACAACCTCGAGTCGGTGCTGACCTACGAGGGAACGTCCGAGGTGCACCAGCTGGTGATCGGCCGCGCGCTGACGGGCGAGGCAGCGTTCCGGTGACTGCTTCGCTGGAGGGCCTGCTGATCGCCGACTTCGGGCGGGTGCTCGCCGGGCCGTACGCCACGATGCTGCTCGCCGATCTCGGCGCCGAGGTCGTGAAGATCGAGCGTGCCGGCGTCGGCGACGACACGCGGCAGTGGGGTCCGCCGTGGGTGGGCGACGAGTCCACCTACTTCCAATCCGTCAACCGCAACAAGCGGTCCTTCGCCTGGGACCTACGCGACCCCGTCGACCTGGAACAGGCACGGGAACTGGCCGCCCGGGCCGACGTGGTGGTGGAGAACTTCCTGCCCGGCACCATGGACCGGCTCGGGCTCGGCTACGACGCCGTACGGGAGATCAATCCCGACGTCGTCTACTGCTCCGTGACCGGGTTCGGCGGCCAGAACAACCTCCCCGGATACGACCTGCTCATCCAGGCCGTCGGCGGGTTGATGAGCATCACCGGTCCGGAACCCGGCGTTCCGACGAAGGTCGGGGTGGCGGTCGTCGACGTCATCACCGGGCTGCACGCCGCGGTCGGGATCCTGGCGGCGCTGCGGCACCGCGACCGGAGCGGGGAGGGGCAGCGCGTCGAGGTGAACCTGCTGTCGTCGCTGCTGTCCGCGCTCGCGAACCAGACGTCGGGGTATGTGGGCGCCGGTGTCGTCCCGCAGGCGATGGGCAACCGGCACCCCAGCATCGCGCCGTACGAGGTGTTCCGGACCGGCGACCGTCCGCTGGTGCTGGCGGTGGGGAACAACCGGCAGTTCGCCTCTCTCGTCGAGGTTCTCGGTGTGCCCGAACTCGCCGACGACGAGCGGTACGCGACCAACACGCAACGGGTGGCGCACCGCGAGCAACTGGTCCGGGACATCACCGACGCGCTGTCCGCGGACTCCGCGGACGTGTGGTTCGAGAAGCTGACCGAGCAGGGTGTCCCGTGCGGGCCGCTCAACGACATCGCCGACGCGGTGGCGCTCGCCGAGCGGCTCGGGCTGAACCCGGTGGTCGAGATCGACGATCCGCGCAGGGACCGGCCGGTGCGGCAGGTGGCGAACCCGATCCGGCTCAGCGCCACCCCGGCGAGCTATCGCAGCGCCCCGCCGCGGCTCGGCGAGGACACCCCAGCCGTGAGTACTTGTTAACCGCCCGCGGTTGATAAGTACTCACGGGGGCTCTTTCCTAAGGGAGTGTTAGGAAGGCTCCGCGGCCCTTCCGTATCGATGTGACGTGACCCACTGTGGTGTGAACGCAGAGATCCAGGGCATCGAGAGGAGTCCCGCGTGAGCACCACATCGACGGGTGAGCGCCGAGTCATCGGCAATGTTTTGAAGGGTTCGGTCGGCAACCTGATCGAATGGTACGACTGGTACGTCTACGCGGCGTTCAGCGTGTACTTCGCGAAGGAGTTCTTCCCCGAGGGCGACACCACCGCGCAGCTGCTGTCCACGGCAGCCGTTTTCGCGGTCGGGTTCCTCATGCGGCCGATCGGCGGCTGGATCATGGGCCGGTACGCGGACCGCCGCGGTCGCCGGTCGGCGCTCACCCTGTCGGTGACGGTGATGGCGGCGGGTTCGCTCGTCATCGCCGTCACGCCGTCGTACGCGAGCATCGGGATCGTGGCGCCGGTGCTGCTGGTGATCGCCCGGATGCTGCAGGGACTGTCGGTCGGCGGCGAGTACGCCACCAGCGCCACGTACCTGGCCGAGGTCGCCTCGCCGGGCAGACGCGGGTTCTACTCCAGCTTCCAGTACGTCACGCTCGTCGCCGGGCAGCTGATCGCACTGGGTGTGCAGATCGTCCTGCAGCTGACACTGCCGGCGGAGGCCATGCAGTCGTGGGGCTGGCGGATCCCGTTCCTGATCGGCGCCGCCGGTGCCGTCGCGGTGATGTGGCTCCGTCGCACGATGGACGAGTCGGAGGCGTTCACCGACGAGGTGGAGGCCAAGCGTGACGCAGACACCTCGGACGGTGGGCCGAAGGAAGGTTCGCTCCGGATGCTGCTGCAGTACCCCCGCGAGTGCCTGCTGGTCTGCGCCCTGACGCTGGGTGGGTGCGTGGCGTTCTACACGTACACCACGTACATGCAGAAGTACATGATCAACACGTCCGGCATCTCCAAGGACACGGTGGCGTGGATCAACTTCGCGGCCCTGCTGGTGTTCATCGTGTTGCAGCCGATCGGCGGCGCACTGTCCGACCGCATCGGCCGCCGGAAGCTGCTCATCTTCTTCGGCGTGGGCGGAACCGTCCTGACCGTGCCGCTGATGACCGTGCTCGGGACCACGACGAACCCGCTGGTCGCGTTCGCGCTGATGATGCTGGGACTGATCGTCGTCACCGGATACACGTCGGTGAACGCGATCGTGAAGACCGAGCTGTTCCCGACCAAGGTCCGTGCGCTCGGCGTCGGGTTGCCGTACGCCCTCACGTTGGCGATCTTCGGCGGAACCGTCGAGACCGTCGCCCTCGCCCTGAAGCGGGCAGGCCACGAATCGCTATTCTTCTACTACGTGACCGGGTGTATCGCCATCTCGCTCGTCGTCTACGTCTTCATGCGTGAGACTTCGAACGGTTCGCCCCTCGACCGGCCGGCCAGCCGGGAGGACACCCCGGACGACGACGTCGAGCTGGTCGACTCGCGGAGCTGATCGAAGGGAAGTGACGTGCAGATCGCGGTGGTCGAGGACGACGACGGAGTCGGCGACGCACTCGTGGAGGCGCTGGGAACCCACGGCCACGAGGCGGTGCGCATGCGCCGCGGCTCCGATCTCCTTCTCGGCCATCGCGGTATGGACGCGGTGATCCTCGACCTCGGTCTCCCCGACGCGGACGGCCTGCAGGTGCTCCGGCAGCTGCGGGCCGTCAGCGACGTTCCGGTGGTGATCCTCACGGCCCGCGACGACGAACGGTCGGTGGTGCGGGGACTGCGCGGCGGGGCGGACGACTACCTCGTCAAACCGGCGCGGCTCGCGGAACTGCTGGCGCGGCTCGACGTGGTGACCCAGCGCCGCCGCGCGACCGGACCTTCGGCCGGGCAGACGGTCACCGAGGGCGATGTGGTGGTCGATCTTTCGGCGCGTGAGGTGGAGGTCGGCGGGGCTCTGGTTGCGTTGACGGCCAAGGAGTTCGAGCTGCTCGAGGTGCTCGTCGCCCGCCCCGGCGCCGCGGTGAGCCGTCAGCAGTTGATGGACGCCGTGTGGGGCGACGCGTACGTGGCCATCTCCCGCACCCTCGACGTGCACATGACCGGGCTGCGCGCGAAACTGGGCCGCCCCGGCCTCATCTCGACCATCCGCGGGTACGGCTACCGCTGGGGCACCTGACGTGCGCCGCCGGGTGCTCGCCGTCCTGCTGGTGTTCGCGGCCGTCGCGGTGGTGGCCTTCGCCGTCCCCCTTGCGCTGGCCACCAGCGCCGGGCGGACTCAGGCCCTGCGGCTGAGCCGGGAGGCGGACGCGACGCATTTCGCGAGCCTCGCCGGGCAGACCCAGGCCCCCGGAAGCACCACGCTGCTGCGCGAGGAGGTGGCCCGCTACCACGAGTTGTACGGCGAGGGCGTCCTCATCGTCGACGCTCGGGCCAACGTCCGCGCCGGGGCGGGACTGTCCCCGGACGACTCCGACGTCGCCGCGGCGATCACGGCGGGACTGCGCAACCAGAAGCAGGGGATCAGCGGTTCGCTGACCCCGTGGTCGGCGAACCGGGTGCTGTCGGCCGTGCCCGTCGGCACCGGGGCACAGGTGGACGGCGCCGTCGTGCTGGACGTGTCCACCCGCGCCGCCCGGGAATCCATCCGGACGTCGTGGCTGGTGATCGTCGCGGGGGCGCTCGGCGCGCTGGCAGCGGTCACGGCCGTCGCGATCGCGCTGTCCCGGTGGACGGTTCGCCCGCTCGGGGCGCTCACCGCCAGGGTCGGCGCCCTGGCCGAGGCGGTCCCGTCGCCGCGCCCGCGGGCGGGTCGCACCGCCGAGAGGCCCTCCGGCCGGTACAGCGGACCGCCGGAGGTACAGGAACTCGCGAAGGCGTTCGACACCATGTCGGGCGCCGTCCAGGCGTCGGGTCAGGCGCAGCGTCAGCTGATCGCCGACACCGCCCATCAGCTCCGAAACCCGCTCGCGGCCCTGCACATCCGGCTCGATTCCCTCGGCCCGCACGTCGCCGAGGCCGGCGCCGAAACCTACCGCCGGACGGGGATGGAGGTCGATCGGCTCGGCGGAATTCTCGACGGGCTGCTGGCGCTCGCCGTCGCCGAATCACCCGCCGACGCCGGCGAGGACGAGTCCGCGCCCGGCGGCTGCGACATCGGTGCCGTCCTCGCGGACCGTGCCGACGCCTGGACGGAGGCCCTCGGGGAATCGGGAATGACCCTCGCGTTCCGGCCACCGGCCGAGCCGCTGGTCGCCGACTTCCGGGACAGTCACCTGTCCCAGGTCCTGGACGTCCTGCTCAGCAACGCGCACGCGTACGCCGGCCGCGGTTCGACAGTCCGGATCGACACGGGACGGTCCGCCGCCGGAATCGAGATCCGGGTCAGCGACGACGGGGTCGGGGTGAGCGAGGACGAGATCGGCAAACTGTCTGCGCGGTTCTTCCGCGGGTCCGGGGCGGCGCAGCAGGGCACCGGCCTCGGACTGTCCATCGCGACCGCACTGGTCGAGGGCGCCGGTGGGGCTCTGGCGGTCGTCGCGGAACGGCCACACGGGCTCCGGGTGACGCTGGCACTCCCGGCGGTGGCACCGTGATCACGCGACGAACACTGCTGCGCGGCGTCCTCGCCGCGGGCGCGACCGCGGCCACGGGTGCGGTTCTCGCCGCGTGCTCGGACAGCGGTACCGCTCCGCTGCGGCTCGCCGCGGGTGAGGAGGGCGGATTCTTCTGGGAGTTCGCCCAGTTGACGGCCGCGGCCGCGGAACGTGCCGCACTGCCGGTGCGGATCGTCCCGGTCCGGACCGCGGGGTCGATGGAGAATCTGGCGGCGCTGGCGTCCGGGGACGCGGAACTGGCATTGAGCCTCGCCGATGCCGCCGTGTCGGCGATGGAGGCCGGCGCCGCGTTCACCGCCCTCGGCAAGGTGTACGAGAACTACATGCAGCTCGCGGTGCGCGCCGATTCCGGGATCGCGGGCACCGCGCAGCTGCGGGGTGCCCGAATCAGTCTGGGCGCCACAGGCTCCGGAGCGGAACTGACGGGCGAGCGCATCCTCGACGTCCTGGGCCTGGCGGGCCCGGGAGACGTGACGCGACTGCACCTGTCGATGACCGACGCGGGGCAGGCCCTGCGGGACGGCACCGTCGACGCGGTGCTGTGGGCGGGCGGGGTGCCGACGCCGTCGTTCGCGGATCTCGGGATCCCGCTGCGACTGCTCGACCTGTCCGCCGAACTGGAGCTACTGCGGGTGCGGTTCGGCCCGCGCTACGAGCCGGTGCTGATTCCGCCCGGCACGTACGGACAGCAGACGTCGGTCGCGACGATCGGTCTCGCGAACCTGCTTCTCGCCGACCCGGCCGTGTCCGACGACGCCGCGGGCGCGATCGTCGAGGTGCTCATCGACCACGCGGCGGAACTGGTGCCGGATCAGGCGACCGGCAGCCAGTTCCTGGACCGGCAGTCGTTGATCGTCACCGCCGGCGTGCCGCTGCATCCCGGAGCGGCCGCGGCGTACCGCAGGCACCACGGCTGACCGGGGTCTACTGCACCCGGGCGACGACGAAGATGCGCCGGAACGGGAAGAACGTGCTCCCGTCCGGTCGCCGGGGATACGCCTCGTCGAGGAGCGGGACGAGTTCGTCGCGGAAGCGGTCCCAGTCCGGCGCCGAGAGGGCATCCTTGACCGGTCGGAGCGCCGTCCCGGTGATCCATTCCAGCACCGGGTTCTCCCCGGTCAGCTGCTGGACGTACGTGGTCTCCCAGGCGTCGACGACGCACCCGGCGTCCGCGAGCAGTCCCGCGTACCCGACGGGATCGTCGACGACGTTCTCCGCCCGGAACGGCACGTCCGTCAACCACCGGGACCACCGCTCGGCCCCGGCGAGGTCCCGGACGATCGCGTGCGAGGGCGCGTCGAAGTTGCCGGGAACCTGCACCGCGATCCACGCCCCCGACGGCAGCTGTGCCGGCCAGCGGCGCAGCAACTCCCGGTGCTCGGGCACCCATTGCAGGGCGGCGTTGGAGACGACGACGTCGGTGTCGGGCTGCGGCGTCCAGTCGCGCACGTCCAGCCGGGCGGCGTCGAGGCCGCGGTCACGCGCGGCCCGGACCATCTCGGGCGAGCTGTCGGACGCCTCCAGGACGGCGTCCGGCCACCGCTGGGCGAGGCTGACGGTCAGGTTTCCCGGGCCGCAGCCGAGGTCGACGACGCGGCGGGGTGACCGCGTGTCGACACGCGACAGCAACTCGTAGAACGGGCGCCCCCGATGGTCCGCGAAGGCGAGGTACTTGTCCGGATCCCAGATGTCGTCCACGCCTTCAAACAGTACGCCCATACTGTTGGTGTGTGGGGTCAGAGGCCGAGATCCTTCGCGATGATCGTCTTCATGACCTCGCTCGTCCCGCCGTAGATGCGCGACACCCGGGTGTCCGCGTACAGGCGCGCGATGGGGTATTCGAGGATGTAGCCGTACCCGCCGTGCAGTTGCAGGCACTTGTCGATGACCCGGCCCGCAGCCTCGGTGCAGAACAGTTTCGCCTTCGCGGCGTCGGCGACCGTCAGTTCGCCCGCGTCGTGCAGTTCGAGTGCGCGGTCGGCCATCAGCTGGATCGCCTCGACCTCGGTGGCGCACTCGGCGAGCACGAACTTGGTGTTCTGGAACGCCGCGACGGGCTTGCCGAACACCTTGCGTTCCTTGACGTACGCGATCGCGTGCTGCAACGCCGCCGCCGCGGTCGCCGACCCGCCGAGCGCGATGGACAGACGTTCCTGCGCGAGGTTGTGGGTGAGGTAGCTGAAACCGGCCCCCTCCTCGCCGAGGCGGTCCGCCACCGGCACCTGCACGTCGGTGAAGGACAGTTCGGCGGTGTCCGACGCCTTCAGGCCGATCTTCTCGATCTTGCGGCCCACCGCGAAACCCTCGGACGCGGTGTCGACGACGAGAATGGTGAGACCGGCCCGGCGGTCCTCGGGAGTGCTGGGCGCGGTGCGGCACACCACGAGGATCCGGTCGGCGAGCGCGCCACCGGTGATGAACGTCTTCGCGCCGTTGAGGACGTAGTGCGACCCGTCCGCCGACAGCTTCGCCGACGTCGCGATGTTCGCGAGGTCGGAACCGGTGCCCGGTTCGGTCATCGCGATCGCGAACATGATGTCGCCGGACGCGAATCCGGGGAGCCACCGCTGCTTCTGCTCGTCACTGGCGTACTCGAGCAGGTACGGCAGAATCAGGTTGGTGTGCACGGAATAGCTGCCGAACGTGACGCCGGCGGCCGCCGTCTCCTCGCCGACCACCGCGGCGAACTTGAAACTCTTCTCCCCGCCGCCGCCGAACTCCTCCGGCACCTGGATCCCGAGCACGCCGAGTTCGCCGAGCCGGCGGTAGAAGTCGCGAGGCGGATGCCCTTCGCCCTCCCAGTCGTGGTGGACGGGCGCGACTTCCTTGGCGATGAAGTCGCGGATCGTCTTCCGGAACGCGTCGTGATCTTCGTTGAACACCGTACGCTGCACGGGTTGTCTCCTTCGGATTACAGTGCGTAACTGCGCAGTACGCCCTTGCTGATGATCATCTTCTGAATCTCGCTTGTGCCCTCGCCGATGAGGAGGAACGGTGCCTCGCGCATCAGACGCTCGATCTCGTACTCCTTCGAGTAGCCGTAGCCGCCGTGGATGCGGAAACTGGCCTGGGTCACCTCCGAGCAGTACTCGCTGGTGAGGTACTTGGCCATGCCCGCGGCAACGTCGTTGCGTTCCCCGGAGTCCTTCAAGCGGGCCGCGTTCACCATCATCAGATGCGCGGCTTCCACTTTCGTCGCCATCTCGGCGAGGCTGAACGCGACCGCCTGGTGTTCGGCGATCGGTTTGCCGAACGTGCTGCGTTGCTGCGCGTACCGGGCGGCGAGCTCGAACGCCCGGATCGCGACCCCGCACGCGCGGGCGGAGACGTTGACCCGGCCGACCTCGACGCCGTCCATCATCTGCGAGAACCCGCGGCCCGGGGTTCCGCCGAGGACGTCGCCGGCACAAGCGCGGTAGTTGTCGAACAGCAACTCGGTGGTGTCGATGCCCTTGTAGCCCATCTTGTCGATCTTCCCCGGGATGGTGAGGCCTGGGCGGACCTCACCGAAACCGGCGGGCTTCTCGATCAGGAACGTGGTCAGGTTGTCGTGCGGCTTGGCGGCGCCCTCCTCGGTGCGCACCAGTGCGGCGACGAGCGTCGAGCTGCCGCCGTTGGTGAGCCACATTTTCTGGCCGTTGATCACGTAGTTGCCGTCGGCGTCGCGCTTGGCCTTGGTGCGGATCGCGGCGACGTCGGAACCCAGCTCGGGCTCGGACATCGAGAACGCGCCGCGCACCTCACCGGTCGCCATCCGCGGCAGGTAGTGGTTTTTCTGGGCGTCGGTGCCGTGCTGACGGATCATGTACGCGACGATGAAGTGGGTGTTGATCACACCCGACACGCTCATCCAGCCGCGGGCGAGTTCCTCGACGCACAGCGCGTACGTGAGCAGGGACTCGCCCAGGCCGCCGTACTCCTCGGGGATCATCAGCCCGAACAGGCCCATGTCGCGCATCTTGTCGACGATGGCCTGGGGGTAGGTGTCGGAGTGTTCGAGTTCCTGTGCGGCCGGGATGATGTCGCGATCGACGAAAGTGCGCACGGTGTCGACGATCTCGGTCTGGAATTCGGTCAGACCGAGGGTGTGGGCGAGGCGGCTCATGGTTTCAGAATGCCCGATCTGCGGGTGCCCTTCTAGAGGTGTTCGGGCTATCTGTCGGATAGCGCAGTCCAATGCACCCGCACGTCGGCGACCCATAGGCTGACGTAGCCGGTGCCTTCGCCGAGTACG
The DNA here is from genome assembly GCF_019378875.1 of Rhodococcus sp. USK10. Lineage (NCBI taxonomy): Bacteria > Bacillati > Actinomycetota > Actinomycetes > Mycobacteriales > Nocardiaceae > Rhodococcus > Rhodococcus sp. USK10. Next base: position 2,470,507 of record NZ_CP076048.1, on the reverse strand, counting down.
TATTGATCGACGGCTTCCCGGTCCGTTCAATGAATCGAGACACTGTGACCCACGCCACGACATACTCCGAAGGGATCACCACGTGACCCGCTCCTCTGCCACCCTCGACCGGGCCGTCGCCATCGGTTCCGAGTCCCGCAGCCGCGCTTGGGGCCTGACCGCGCTCCTCGTGCTGCTCTACGTCGTCAACTACGCCGACAAGGCCGTCCTCGGCATCATCGCCCAGCCCCTCGCCCACGAACTGGGGCTGAGCGCCTCGCAGATCGGGCTGGTGGGCAGCCTCTTCTTTCTGACCTTCACCGTCGGCGGCTTCTTCGCCGGTGCGCTGAACCGCTGGATGTCGCTCCGGTGGGCGCTGCTGCTGCTCGCGATCGCCTGGTCCGTCGCGATTCTTCCGCTCGTGGTCGTCGCGAGTTTCGCGGTGCTCCTGGTCAGCCGCCTGCTGCTCGGGCTCGCGGAAGGTCCGAGTTCCGCTCTGCTCCACACGGGGGCGTACTCGTGGCACGCCCCCGCCAAGCGCGGACTGCCGAGCGCCCTGCTCGCCGGCGCCGCATCGATCGCGAAGATTGCCGTCGCGCCTGCTCTCGCATTCGTGACCGTCACGTTCGGATGGCGCTACGCGCTGGTCGCACTGGCCGCCATCGGAGTTCTGTGGTGCGTCGTCTGGCTCACCGTCTGGAGCGAGGGCCCGTACATCCGCAGCGGGAAGGGTGCCGATTCCGCGGTTGCCGGTGACGCCGGTGAACCGGCGGTGCCGTGGGGTCGCATCTTCCGGACCCGCACGTTCATCAGTGGCGCGCTTCTCGTCATGAGCGTGTACGCCCTGGTCGCCGTGGTTCTGACGTGGCTGCCGTCGTACTTCGAGGTGGGTCTCGGGTACAGCCGCCTGCAGGCCGGCTCCATGTTCGCGTTCCCGAGCATCGCCGGGCTGATCCTGATGCTGCTGTCGTCCGTCATCGGCGACCGCCTGCTCGCACGCGGCTCGACGTCCCGCGTGGTCCGCGTCGTCGTCCCCGCCGTCGGGGTGCTGATCTGCGGTGCGATCCTGCTGGCCCTCCCGTCCATCACCGCCCCCGCGGTGGCCGTCCTCGTCGTCTCCGTCGGCTACGGCTTCGCCGCGTCGGTGTTCCCGCTGCTCAACGCGGCGATCTCGGAGATCTGCCCGCCCCGCCAAACCGCGGGTACCCTGGGCGTCTTCCTCGCCGTCATGGCGATCGGCGGCCTCGTCGCCCCCTACGCGACGGGTCTGATCGTCGACGCGGCCGCCTCGCCCGCCGAGGGGTACGCCACCGCGTTCCAGGCCCTCGGACTCGTCGCCGCCGTGTGCGCCGTCGGGGCGCTGCTCTTCGCGAACCCCGAGCGCGACAAGAAGCTGGTCCGGGGCGACGCTGCGGACATAGGCACGAACTAACGCTGCGATCGGCCGAAAGTCGTTGTGCTGACGACTTCGCCCGTGATTGATTCGAGTCACCCCCTCAGATCGAAGGAACACACCATGCGCGATGCAGTGATCGTCGACGCCGTCCGCACGCCCATCGGGCGGCGTGGCGGTTCCCTGTCCGGAATCCACCCCGCAAATCTGTCGGCGCACGTCCTCGAGGCCCTCGCGGCGCGCACCGGACTCTCCCCGGATCAGGTCGGCGACGTCGTCTGGGGCTGCGTCAGCCAGGTGGGGGAGCAGGCGGGCAATGTCGCCCGCACCGCCGTGCTCGCCGCCGGCTGGCCCGAATCGGTGCCGGGCACCACCCTCACCCGGGCGTGCGGATCGAGCCAGCAGGCCGTGAGCTTCGCCGCCGCCACCGTCATCGCAGGCCACGAGGACATCGTCGTCGCCGGTGGTGTGGAGTCGATGAGCCGGGTTCCCATGGGCAGCGCCAGCACGAACGGCGAACACTTCCCGGCGGCCGTCCTCGACCGGTACGGCGTCGGCGGGTTCAGTCAGGGCACCGGCGCCGAGATGATGGCCGAGAAGTGGGGGCTGTCTCGTCAGGCGCTCGACGAGTACGCGCTGCGATCGCACGCACTCGCGGCCGACGCCGCGGACCGGGGCGCATTCGACGGGCAACTCGCACCGCTCTCCGACGTCCTCGCCGGCGACGAGGGGATCCGCCGCGGCGGCACCCTCGAATCGCTCGGCAAGCTGAAGACCGTCTTCAAGGAGGACGGCGTGATCCACGCCGGCAACTCCTCGCAGATCTCCGACGGCGCCGGTGCGCTGCTCGTCACGACGAGCGAGAAGGCCGCCCAACTGGGCCTGACCCCGATGGCCCGCATCCACACGTGCGCCGTCGCGGGCGACGACCCGGTGATCATGCTGACCGGACCCATCGCCGCGACGGAGAAGGCACTGTCCCGCTCGGGACTGAAGATCGACGACATCGGCGCCTTCGAGGTGAACGAGGCGTTCGCTCCCGTCCCGATGGCGTGGCAGGCGGAGACCGGCGCGGCGAAGGACCGGCTCAATCCGCTCGGCGGCGCCATCGCGGTCGGGCACCCGCTCGGCGGATCCGGGGCGATCCTCATGACCAGGCTCGTCCACCACATGCGGGACAACGGCATTCGGTACGGACTGCAGACGATGTGTGAGGCGGGTGGCCTCGCCAACGCCACCATTCTCGAACTTCTCTGATCCGGCAACATCTTTCGAAGGGAACACACGCACGATGGAACTCAAGGGAATCTCGACCGCGGTCACGGGCGGCGCGTCCGGTCTCGGGCTGGCGACGGGCCGCCGGCTCGTCGACGCGGGCGCCCAGGTCACCCTCATCGACCTGCCGAACTCCGACGGCGAGGCGGCGGCGAAGGAATTGGGCAGCGCCGCCCGGTTCGCCCCCGCCGACGTGACCGATTCCGAGCAGTTCGCGGCCGCACTCGACGTCGCCGACGAGCGCGGCGGACTGCGCGGCCTCGTGCACTGCGCCGGTGCCGGACGCCGCATGCGCATCCTCGACTCCGACGGCAAGGCAGGCTCCGTCGAGGACTTCGAATTCGTGATCCGGCTCAACCTCGTCGGCTCGTTCAACGCCCTGCGTCTCGGGGCGGAGCGGATGGCGCGGCAGGAGGAGATCGACGGCGAGCGCGGCGCGGTCGTGCTGACGGCGTCCGTCGCCGCATTCGAAGGCCAGATCGGCCAGATCAACTACACCGCGTCGAAGGCCGGCATCGTGGGCATGACGGTCACCGCGGCCCGCGACCTCGCCAGCCGTAACATCCGGGTGTGCACCATCGCCCCGGGGATCATGGACACCCCGCTCCTCGCACGGCTGCGCGACGACGTGCGGGCGTCGCTGGAGAAGTCGGTGCCGAACCCGTCGCGTCTGGGCAAGCCGAGCGAGTTCGGGCAGCTCGCCTGCCAGATCCTCGAGAACGGTTACCTCAACGGCGAGACCATCCGCCTGGACGGCGCCATCCGCATGGCACCTCGCTGACGAACTAAGGACCCAACGTGAATTCTGCTGCACCGGTATTGCATTACCCCGAACTGACGTTGGCGGCGTTCCCGTCGAGCATGGCATTCCTCTACGGCGACCGGCCCGCGGTGGTCGACGGCGACGCCGTGTGCACCTACCGCGAACTCGACGAGCGGTCGGGAGCGTTCGCCGCCGCGCTGCGGGATGCGGGGGTGACCGAGCGCGACGTGGTGCTCCTGCACCTCGGCAACTGCATCGAGTTCGTCGTGGCCTACTACGGTGCACTGCGGGCCGGCGCGACCGTCACCCTGGTCAACCCGCTGCAGCCCGGCCCCGGACTGCGCTCGCAGATCCTCGACACCGCTGCGGTCGCCGCCGTCACCCAGCCCGGGCAACTGGACACCCTCACCGAGGCGGCGAGCGGTACCACCGTCCGCACCATCGTGGTGGCCGGCCTTCCGGCGGGCGTCGGTCGCGGCCAGTTCGGGTTCGAGGAATTCGTCCGCGGGTACGCCACCGCACCGTTCACCCCGGCGGTGTCCGGGGACGACGTCGCCCACCTCGCCTACACCGGTGGCACCACCGGGTTGTCCAAGGGCGTGCGGGTACTGCACCGCAACGTTCTCGCCAACGTCACTCAGATGATCGCGTGGCGGGCGGGCCACGAGGTGCGGGCGACCGCCGACGGCGGAATCGAACTGCGTCCCATCGAGAGTCTCGGCGACCGCGGTGTGGTGCCTGGCGCCGGCGCGACCGTCGTCGTGTCGCCGCTATTCCACGCGCACGCGCTGATCAACATGTCGTTCCTGCTGCTGTGCGGGGCGACGCAGGTGTTCGCCGGACGCTTCGAGCCCGGGCGGATGCTGGAGTTGATCGAGACGCACCGCGCCACGTACATCACCGGGAGCCCGGCGATGTGGCACGCGGTCGCCACGGATCCCGACGCCGCGACCCGGGACACCGATTCGGTGCGGGTGGTCTCCTCGGGTGCCGCACCGATCGATCACGTGACCCTCGAGGCGCTGGGCCGCGCGTTCCCGTCGGCGAGCGTGGTCGAGGGGTACGGGCTGACGGAGGGAACCTGCCTGGTCGCCTCCGCACCGCTGACCGGCTCCGTCGCCTACAAACTCGGCAGCGTGGGGTTGCCGGTCTTCGACACCGAGGTGCAGATCCGAGCCCAGGACGATTCCGGTGCCGTACTGGACGCCGGCGGCCGCGGCAAGCTGTGGGTCCGGGGGCCGCAGGTCACGGACGGCTACCTGAACCATCCGGAGATCACGGCGCAGCAGTTCGTCGACGGCTGGCTCGACACCGGCGACATCGCCTACCTCGACGAGGACGGGTACCTGTTCATCTGCGACCGCACCAAGGACATGCTGATCTACAAGGGCTACAACGTGTATCCGCGCGAGCTCGAGGAGATCCTCGTCTCGCACCCGGACGTGTCCTCCGCCGCCGTCGTCGGCCGGGAGGCGGGCAGCGTCGGCCAGGAGCCGGTGGCGTTCGTGGTGCCGATGCCCGGCGCGACGATCGACGGGGATGCGGTGTCCGCGTTCGTCGCCGAGCGGGTGCTGCCGTACAAGAAGGTACGCGACGTGGTGGTGGTCGAGCAGCTGCCGACCTCGGCGGCCGGAAAGATCCTCAAGACGAAGCTGCGCGAGCAACTCGCGACCGCGGCGACGTAGCTCCCGCTGGGTGGACGCATCTCTGTGACGCGCTCCCTTCGTCCCCTACCGTCCTGGTAGCGGGAAGGAGGGAGCGCTGATGGTTTCGGCCGAGCCGATCGTGTACGTCGTCGACGAGATGGTGGTGACGCCCGGTCGGGCGCGCGCGTTTCTCGCCGCTTACCTGGAACGCTATGCACCCGGCGCGATTGCGCGTGGCCTGACATTGGACCGCGTGCTCGTCTCCCCGCCGGTGTGGCTCGAGGACCAGTCCAACACCGTCAGTGTCAGCTGGACCGTGCGCGGCGCTAGCGCCTGGTGGCACCAGAGTCTTCTGGCACGCCACGATGCGGACGTGCTGCGCTGGTGGGAGGACGCCGACGAGCTTCTCACCACCCGGCGTCGCACCATCTCCTGCTCGCCCGCGGACGTAGAGGTCGCGGCCGATGTTTAAGGTCACCAAGCTCATTCACTTCGTCGCCGAGTCCGACGACTCCGCCGCTGCGTCGCTGGCCGGCAGTCTGCGCGACGTCGCGACTCCCCGGGCCCGGCGTGTTCTCGTGGCACCGACCCTGCCCGGGGGCATCAACGGCGGCGACGTGATCGCGCACCTGCACTTCGACGGCGAATCCGACTGGCGCGCACTCGAACCCGACATCACCGCACTGCTGTCCGCGCCCGAGATCGGACACGTCGACAGCGTCGGCTACACGGGTGTGCCCACTCCCGGTCCGCGTGCCCTCGAACCGGCCGTGTACCGTACGCTCCTCGTCTCCGTCGGAAGTTCGGCCGACCCGGCAGTGGTGCAGCAGTTCGAATCCGAGACGCGGGCGATGCCGGACTACATCCGCACCATCGGGACGTCGCAGCTGAGCCGGGTGCACGAATCGGCCGGTTCCGCGCGGTGGACCCACGTCTGGGAGCAGGAGTACGCCGACCTCGACGGACTGTCCGGGCCGTACATGACGCACCCCTACCACTGGGCGCACATCGACCGGTGGTTCGATCCCGAACGCGGGCCGCGGATCGTCACCCGACTCTGCCACAGCTTCTGTGCGATCGACGGCGCGATCATCTGACTACGACGGTTGCGGCACCTGCCATTCGCCGCTGAACGCGGGGGGACGCTTTTCCACGAAGGCGCGCAATGCGGCCGGTGCGTCGGTCGCGAAGTTGACCGCCTGCGAACGGGCCTCGTTCTCGAGTGCGTCCCGCAGCGACGACGTCGTGCCGTCCTCGATCAGTCGCGCCGACTGCATGACGGCCACGGTCGGCGATTGCGTGAGCCCGGCGGCGAACCGGGCGACCGTGGCGTCCAGTTCTTCCGGTTCGACGAGTTCGCTGACCAGTCCCAGCGCGTCCGCCTGCTCGGCGTCGATCATCTCGGCGAGCATGACCAAGCGTTTTGCGCGGTGCAGTCCCACCATGCGCGGCAGGAGCCAGGAGCCGCCGAAGTCCACGGACAGGCCGCGTTTGGCGAAGATCTGGCTGAACTGCGCGTCGCGCGAGGCGATGAGCAGGTCGCACAGCAGCGCCAGGTTCCAGCCCGCTCCGACGGCGTAACCGCGCACCTTCGCGATCAGTGGCTTGGGGAACTCCGCGACCGCCAGCGCCGTCGCATTGATCTGCCTCATCCGGGTCAGTGGGTGCATCGGGGCGCGCTTGTCGAGGTCTGCGCCGGTGCAGAAGTCGCTGCCCGCACCGGTGAGGACCACGACGCGGGTGGCGTCGTCGAGGGCGAGTTCGGCGAGTGCGTCGCGCAAGGCGATCCACGAGTCGAGGGTCATCGCATTACGCCGCGTGGGCCGGTTCAGCGTGATCGTCGCGACCGCGCCGTCCCGGCTGATCAGGACGTCGGATTCTGCGGTTGCGGCCCCTGCGGTGGAGGGGAGGGATTCGATGCTCATGCGCGGCTCCAGACGTGGGCGCGGTTCTCGGCGACGCCCCGGGTGGCCGGCGCCGTGCCGCTCCCCGCCAGTCGATCACCGGAGACGTTCCGCCGCAAGGTCGTTCTGGGACACGCAGGATGAGGCGAAACCTATGAACCGTGTTCAGTGTTCGAGGTGTGCGCCCGCACCAGTTCGACGAACGCGTGCCCGACGGGGGAGAGCATGTCGGGGTCGAACGCGATCCCGAACGTGCGGGCGAACGTCGGCTCCGCCCGGCGGACCACGGCGCGGTCCTGGGCCGCCTCCGCGATCGACCGTTCCAGCAGGGTTCCGCCGATCCCGGCGAGTACCAGGGGAAGCCGCGCCTCGCGGTGATCGGACAGCGCCGCGAGGTGCGGTCGTGCCCCGGCGTGACGGATCGATTCCTCGATCTCGTCCGCGACGGAGTGGCCGCGGGGAACGAACACCATCGGGACGTCGGGGAGGTCGGCGAGCGGAACGGGGCCCTCCGGCAGGTCGGTGCCCGGCGGGTACACGAGCCAGTACTCCTGTTCGCCGAGTTCGAGGACGTCCAGCCGGGCGTCGTCGAGCGGGAGATGGGCCACCACGAATTCGCAGTGCCCGTCCTCGATCAGCGAGCCTGCCTGGGCCTCGTCTTTCAATTCACCCAAGCGCACCAGCACATTCGGGTGGGTCCGCCGGAATTCGGTGACGAGGTCGACGAGGGGACCGATCGCCAGCGCCGGAAACGCCATGACGTCGAGGCGGCCGGCGAGTGCCCCGTCGGAGGTGGCGAGGAGGTCTTCGACGGCGGTGACGTCGCGCAGGATCTGCCTGCTCGGCCCGACCAGGCTGCGGCCTGCGGCGCTGAGCACCATGCCGCGGCCGATGCGGTGGAACAGTTGCACACCCAGTTCCCGCTCGAGCCCGCGCAGTGCCTGCGAGATGGTGGGTTGTGCGACGCCGAGCGACGCGGCGGCCCCGTTGATGCCTTCGTGTTCCACAACGGCGAGAAAGTACTCGACCTGACGCAACTCCATGCGGTCAGTTCCCCTCTCGAGTGCCCGTGGCCTGGGTGGCCTGCGCGATCGAGACGAACGCCGAGGCCGCCGGCGATCCCGGGCCGGACCGTTGGACGAGGCCGACCGGGCGGGTCAGTTTCGGCGTCATCGACCGGATCGCGACCCCGCGCAACTGTTCCTCGGCGACCAGGCGGGGCAGGACCGTGGCCCCCGCGCCGCGCATCACCAGTTCCCACGTGGCGCCCGGGTGGGTGCAGTCGACGACCACGTTCGCGGGATCACCCACCAGTTCCGTGATCAGGGCCGCGTCGCTCTTGTCCCCGAGATCCTGGATCAGGGGAATGTCCCGCACTGCCGAGCGGGGCACCGGATCGGGGAGCGTGTCGGCGAGGGCGTCCGGCAGGGCCAGTACCAGTTCCTGATCGCCGATGGGGACGGAGTGCAGCGCACTGTGGTCGACGGACAAATCGATCACCCCGAGTTCGGCCTCGCCGCGGCGCAGGGCACCGAGAACGCCGGTGGGGCCGTCGGCGTCGATGACGCGGACCGTCACCCGGGGGTACTGCTCACGGAACCGGCGCACCAGGTCGACGATCGGATCGATCGAGAACGCCGCGTACGTGACGACGTCGACGCGGCCGGATACGAGTTCGCGCACCGCAGCGACCTTGGCCTTGGCCCGCTCGACGTCGGCGAGGATGCGCCGGGCGGCGACGTCGAGCGTGCGGCCGTCCTCGGTCAGCTCGAGACGTCGCCCGGTGCGGTCGAACAGGGTGACACCGAGGCGCCGTTCGAGTGTGCGGATCGCCTGCGAAAGGGACGGTTGCGAGATGTAGAGGGACTGCGCGGCCCTGGTGATCCCGCCGTGATCGACTACCGCGACGAAGTAGGTGACGAGATGCAGGTCCACGCCGTCATCGTACGGAAGCTGTGACGCGGGCCGTGCCGGTCATGCGGCTATCGGCCACGCCACACCGGCGGGCGCTTCTCCGCGAACGCACGCGCACCCTCCTGGGCGTCCTCGGAGGCGAACACCGGATCGAGGAAGCGGCGTTGCCCGGCGAACGCGTCGGGGTCGGTGTAGGCGGCCGACATCGCGACGACCTGTTTGGTGGCCCGGACGGCGAGGGGACCGTTGGCGGCGACCCGGGCCGCGAGTTCGCGGGCGGTGTCGAGCGCCTGACCGGGCTCGGTGAGCCGGTTGACGAGTCCGTGCGCGTGCGCGACCTCGGCGGTGAGGGGATCGCCGGTGATCGCCATCTCCATCGCGATCGGATACGGCAGCACCTTCGGCAGCCGCAGTAGACCGCCCGCTGCGGCGGCGAGGCCCCGCTTGACCTCGGGGATGCCGAACTTGGCGTCGCGGGCCGCGACGATCAGGTCGGCCGACAGCGCCAACTCGCAGCCGCCGGCGAGCGCCCACCCTTCGACGGCGGCGATCAGCGGCTTCGTCGGCGGGGCCTCGGTGAGTCCGCCGAATCCGCGGCCGGGCAGCGACGGCCGCTCGCCGCGGCTGAACGCCTTCAGGTCCATGCCCGCGCAGAACGTACCCCCGGCGCCGGTGAGGATCGCGATCGTCAGATCGGGCCGCGCCTCGAATTCGTCGATCGCGGCGGCGAGCGCCTTCGCGACCTCCAGGTCGACGGCGTTCTTCGCCTCCGGGCGGTTCAGGGTGATGACGGCGACGCCGTCGGCGAATTCGGTGAGAACCACACTCATGGGGTGACTTCCTTACGGGAGGTAGGGGTCCAGCGTTCGGGGTGGCCGCCGAGCGAGCGGATGCTTCCGCGGTCGGCGAGAACGAGCAGGTGGGCGTGAGTTTCGCGGACCGCGAGGCGGAGCAGGCGGTCGGACATGGTGTCGAACGGACGCGACCACGAAATGTGTTGCGAGATCTCCCACGCCGTCGATTCGGGGCGCACGCTCAGAGCAGCGACGATCTCGGCGAAGCGTTCCTCGTGATGACCCATCAGCTGCCGGGCGCGGTCGGCGATCCCCCGGAACCGGTACTCGTGCGCGGGCAGCACCTCGCCGTCGGGCATCGTGGTGGTGGCGTGCAGCGACAGCAGATACCGGTGCAGCGGATTTTCCAGTTCGCCGGGGACCGTGGAGATGTTGGGACTGATGCGGGGGAGCATATGGTCGCCGCTGAACATGAGGCCATGGGTGCCGTCGACGAACGTCAGATGACCGGGCGTGTGCCCCGGTGTCCAGACCGCCCGCAGATCCCAGCCGGGCAGGTCCAGGGGATTGCCGTCGCCGAGTACGACGTCCATGGATTCGCCCGGCCCGAGCCGGACGAGGTCGACGCGGGCCGCCGCGAGGATGCCGGTGGGTGCCCCCAATTGGGCGAGTTGGGTGTTCCACGTGTGTTCGTCGGCTGCGGTGTCCGCCGGCGAATGGTGGCCGAGCAGTGCGGCATCCGCGCCGTGCATCGCGAGCGCGGCCCCGCTGACCGCCCGCAGCCGGGGTGCGAGACCGAAATGGTCGGGATGCAGGTGGGTGACGGCGGCGTACCGGACGTCGGTGACGTGGTGGCCGGTCTGCGCGATCCCGTCGACGAGCGCCCGCCACGACTCCTCGGAATCCCAGCCGACGTCGATCAGCGCGAGACCGTCGGGGATCGCGAGTGCGTAGATCAGGACGTACCGCAACGGGTTTCGCGGCATAGGAACCGGGATCGACCACAATCCGGGGCGCACCTGCTCGACGGGTGGCAGCACGCCGCGGGCCCAGGCCTCACGCTGGACGGTACCGACGTCTTCGGTGACGATCACGACGACACCTCCGTGTCGCGGAGTTCCTCGCGCAGGGCGCGTTTGAGGACCTTGCCGCTCGCTCCGCGCGGAAGTTCGGCGACGTAGACGATCTCGCGCGGCTTCTTGTACGACGCGAGCCGGGCGGCGGTGAAGTCGATCAGGTCCTGCTCGTCCGGTGCGTCCGACGGATCGGCGAGCCGGACGACCGCCGTCACGGTTTCGCCCCAGGTCCGGTGCGGTACACCGACCACCGCGACTTCGCCCACCGCCGGGTGTTCGGCGAGCACCGTTTCGACCTCGATCGGGTACACGTTCTCGCCGCCGGTGATGATCATGTCCTTCACCCGGTCGGTGACGAACAGATAGCCCTCCGCGTCGAGGTGCCCGGCGTCGCCGGTGCGCAGGAAACCGTCCTGGGTGAGCAGGTTCGCCGTCTCGTCGGGTCGTTTCCAATAGCCCGCGACGTTGTTGCGTGAGCGGCACACGATTTCCCCGGATTCGCCCACCGGGAGCCGGGCGCCGGTCAGCACGTCCCGGATCTCGACCTCGACACCGGGCATGGGCATGCCCGCGGACCGCAGCAGATGCGCGCGGTCCCCGGACGGGTCGTGGTCCCGGGCGGCGAGGGCGGTGATCGAGCCCGTCGTCTCCGTCATGCCGTAGCGCTGCACGAATCCGCAGCCGAGGCGATCGATCGCCCGCCGGAGCAGTGTGGTGGTGATCGGCGCCGAACCGTACGCGACCAGCTCGAGGCTCGACACGTCGTAGCGTTCGAGGCCGGGCACGTCGAGGAGCATCTGAATGGTCGAGGGAACCAGGAACGCGTGGGTGATGCGGTGCCGTTCGATCAGTTCGGCGACCTGCCGGGCATCGAACGCGCCGAGCAACACCACGTGGACGCCCGCGGACAGGCACGTGCTCAGCCAGCCGGCGCCCGCGATGTGGAACAGCGGCAAGGCGTCGAGTGCCACCGAGTCGGGTTTCCAGTGGTAGATCAGCAGGCCGTCGGGTTCGTTGTGCAGGTTGCGATGTGTCGCGACCACACCCTTCGGACGCCCGGTCGTGCCCGAGGTGTAGAGCTGCAGCACCTCGGCGGCGGGGTCGTCCCCGAGCCCCGGGTCGGTGGCGGTGCCCGACGTGACCAGCCGTTCCCACGTCCAGACGCCCGGCGGAAGGGTGTCGCCGTCGGCCGCATCGACGACCACCACGACCACGTGCGGGAGTGCGTCGCGAACGGCGTCGGCGGTGGCTGCGAATTCGGATTCGACGATCAGTACCTCGAGCCCGGCGTCGACCGCGACCGCGGCGGCTTCGGCGGCGGGGAGCCGCCAGTTGAGCGGGACGAACACGAGCCCCGACTTGGCGGCGGCCACGAACGTCTCGACGCCCTCGGTGCGCATCCGGAGCAGTGCCCCGACCCGGCCGCCCCGGGATGTCAACGTGGACAGCGCTGTTGTGATCCGGTTGGTCCGCCAGTCGAGCTCCGCGTACGTCAGTGTGGTGTCACCGCACGTCACAGCGGGTGCTCCGGGCCGCTCCGCGGCATGGTGCCGCACGCGCTGGGGGAGATGCAGACCGCTCACATCAGGCTCCTCGATGAGTCGTCGACGCCGCCGGGGGACCGGGTGACGTGTGGTGCCAGTCGACCACCGGTGTGAGTGCGGAAACAAAGTCACAGAGCCGAACGGACAGTGAGGAATCGCCTATGGATGCGCGGCCGGGCGGTGTGGCGGCGTTTGTAGACTGGCGTGATGGCCGCCACCCCCGCCCTGAACCCCGAGGACGTTCGGCGTGCGGCGGCGGCACTGCACACCCCCGACATCGACGGCTGGGCAAACCGGTTCGAACTGCTCTCGGACGGCAACCGCCTCCGGCTGCTGCTGTGCCTGCACCACGCCCCCGACATCTGCGTCGGCGACCTGGCGGCGGCCCTCGACATGACCGGGACCGCCGTCTCGCACGCGCTGCGGCTGCTCCGCAACCAGGGGTGGGTGTCGGCGACGCGGGACGGCCGTTCGATGCGGTACCGGCTCACCGACGACACCGTGCACGACCTGCTGCACACCATCGGGGCCACGCATTATCACAATCACACGGGAGCCGAAGAAGAAAGGTGAATCCCGACATGGAGAACGACCCCGGACTGCTGCCGCTCGACGGCATCACCGTCGTGGCACTCGAGCAGGCCGTGGCCGCTCCGCTCGCCACCCGCCATCTCGCGGACATGGGCGCGCGGGTCATCAAGATCGAACGCGTGGGGGAGGGCGACTTCGCCCGCAACTACGACGACGCGGTGTTCGGGCAGGCCTCGCATTTCGTGTGGCTGAACCGGTCGAAGGAATCGATCGGCGTCGACCTGAAGTCCGAGGTCGGGCGGGACACCGTCGCCCAGCTGATCGCGAAGGCCGACGTCTTCATCCAGAATCTCGCACCCGACGCCGCCGACCGCCTCGGGTTCGGCGCCGACGCACTGCGCGCCGGGCATCCGGAACTGATCGTCGTGAACATGTCGGGCTACGGCTCGGCCGGGCCGCGGCGCGAACGCAAGGCGTACGACATGCTGGTCCAGGCGGAAACGGGGATGATATCGGTGACCGGCACCCCGGACACCGCGACCAAGACGGGTGTCCCGGTCTCCGACATCGCGGCGGGAATGTATGCGATGACGTCGGTCCTCGGTGCCCTGTTCCGGCGGCAGCGCACCGGTGTGGGAGCGCGGATCGACGTGTCGATGTTCGACGCGACCGCGGAGTGGCTGGGCCATCCGATGTACATGAAGATGTACGCCGACAAGCAGATCCCGCGCGTCGGGCTCGGGCACGCGGCGATCGTCCCGTACGACTCGTATCCCACCCTGGACGGGCAGATCCTCATCGGCGTCCAGAACGACCGCGGCTGGCGGCAACTGGTGACGGACGTGTTCAAACGACCCGACCTCGCCGACCATCCCCGGTTCGCGACCAACATGCTGCGGGTGCAGCACCGGGCGGAGGTGGACGCGCTGGTGGCCGAGGAGACGCAACGTTTCACCAGCGCCGCCCTCGACCAGGCGCTCGCGGACTCCGGGATCCCGGCGGCCGAACTCAACGACCTGGGCGGGCTGATCGAGCATCCGCAACTCGAGCGGCGCGACCGCTGGCGTGACGTCGGGACCGAGGCCGGCCCGATCCGGGCGATGCTGCCGCCGATGACGTTCTCCGACGTGGAGATGCGGATGGGGGACGTGCCCGCGCTCGGCGCGCACACCGATCTGATTCTCGGCGAGCTGGGCTGGTCGGCGGAGGACATCGCGAACCGGCGCGCAGAGGGTGTCGTCGGCTGACCCCAGCAGATCAGTTAGCGCACTAACTGGTCATGCATCAACCAGTCGTGGGCGGACACGCCGCAGCCCCGGCCCGAGTGAGGCCGGGGCTGCAGCCCGCTCTTCGCTCAGGGTGTGGCGAAGAACTTCTCTACGGCAGGCTGGGCATTGGGGTTGCCCACACCGATACCGATGACGGCGCCGGCGATGGTGCCGACCACGGTGCCGACGATGCAGCCTGCGATGAAGTTGGGGAAGATCGACACGCACCCGATGGCCATGCCCACGTTGGAACCGATCGCCATGCCCTGCAGGCCCGCGTTGTTCCAGCCGGTATTGATCTCGTTGGTCATTGTGTCGAAGGCGTCCTGCTTGGTCTCGTTCTCCGGGAAGAACTGCTCGGCCACCTGGCTGCTACCGCCGTCGGCGGCCGGAGTCATGAGCGGCTGCGACCAGTCGATTCCCTGCGGTGCCGGATCGGCGTACGCCGTTCCCGCCCCGACGGCCATCGCGGACACGACGAATATGGACAATGCCAGAGTTCTCAAGAGTTTCATGGAAATTCCCACCATGTCGTAGGACGAACACGATCCCCACCTGAGTGCACCGAACATCGTTGTGCGTGGACCATATTCGCTGGAAAACCGGAACGGCTACATGCATATGTGGGTGCGCGGTGATGCTCCCCGTGTGCGAACTAACCCATAGTCCTCCCGAAATCGTCGCTCGAGGTCGGAACGGAAGCCCTGCTACAGGGTTCCGAGGAATTCGTAAACCGCCGGTGTCGCAGCGGGGTTCGCGTTGCTGATCCCGGTGACGGCGCCGATCGCCGCGCCTACCGCGGCACCGGGGAGACACCCGCCGAGGATGAGGAAGATGCACCCGGCGACGAATCCGATGCCTGCGCCGATCGCGGTCGCGGTCCCGCCGCCGTTCACCCAGCCGATCTCGAGCTGCGTCATCATGTTGGCGTATGCGGAATCCCTGTCGACCGGGGTGAGCGCGAGTGTTCCCGCGACGGGGGTCGTCGTGGGTGTCAGGCTCAGGAACCGGCCGCCGTCGGTGACGAGCGGATCGATCGCGAACTGCACACCGGCGATCGAGTAGCGCAGTGGGATCGTGCCCACCGGAGTTCCCGAATCGTTGACGATGTCGACGGCGGCGGCCGTCCGCGACAGCGTGAAGTGTCCAGCGTCGAGTGCAGTGCCGACCGATCGGCCGTCGGCACTGAGACTGGTGTGCGAGATGACGGCCTGGTCGGCGGGAGTGGGGGCGGCGTACGCGGTACCCATTCCGACGCACAGGGTGGCGATCAGCAGCGCTGCGGGCGCTGTCACTCTATGCAGTTTCATGGTGTTTCCCATGCGTAGTAGCGGATGACAAACGACAAATCTGGTTCGACCTGGCGCTTCACAGTTGCCCCGACCGGCGAAAGCGTCCGTAACCTGCCTACTGCAGACATCTTCCCCCTTCGGACGCCCCAGTTTTCGGCCTTTCCGCAAAATACGTACGTATCGGGGTGCCGGTGCGAGGATTACACCGTCAGCCGGTAGAACCGGAAGAACCCGAAATCCTCGATGGGCAGGACGTCCATGGTGCCGAAACCGGCGGACTCGGCGTAACCGCGCAATGTGCTCGGGCGCATGACCGTTCCGGTGCCCACGCTCGGAGTGTGGTTCATGCCGTCGGGCAGGCACACGGTGAGACTGAAGCCGTACATCAGCCGCTCGACGTCGCTTCCCGGCGCGGAGAATTCGTCGTCGACGGCCTCGTCCATCACGATCACCGCACCGCCGGGGGCCAGCGCCCTGCGGACCGCGGCCAGCACCTCGACCGGAGCGGGCATGTCGTGGATGCACTCGAACGCGAAGGCCGCGGTGCAACTGCCCTCGGGGATTCCCGCGGCATCCGATTCGGTGATCGTGATCCGATCGCTGACATCCGGTCGTTCGCGCACGTTGGACCTCGCGAGTTCGACGGTCGCGGTGTCGATGTCGTAGCCGTGGAGCGTGGCGTCCGGGTAGGCGCGCGCGAGTGCGATCGTCGACCAGGCGCCGCCGCATCCGACGTCGGCGATGGTGGCGCCGGGCGCCCGCAGCAGCGCGTCCACCTCGGGGACCGATGCCAGCGCACCGGGAAGAACCTGCTCGTACCACGGCCGATTCATATCGGCCTGCGACTCACGGGCATCCGCGCCGTACTGGGACCACCCCACCCCGCCGCCGGTGCGATACGCCTCCAGCAGCGCGGGCATCTGCGTGGTCGCGGCGACGAAGATCCGCGCGAGCGGTGCCAGATAGTTGAGACTCTGCTCGTCGGTGAGCACTTCGGCGGCGCCGGCCGGGAGCGTGAACTTCGGCGGCGTCGCAGCGTCCACCGTGAGCAGTCCCGACACGGCCTGCTGCTCGAGCCACTCGCGCGCGTATCGCGGATGAGTGGACGTGCGTTCGGCCAGTTCGTCCGCGGTCGCCGGGCCCTCCGACGCGAGACTGCGGTACCAGCCGAGGCGGTCTCCCAGATGGACGGCCAGCAGGTCGATGGCCCCGAGCGACGCGTCGAAAATGCGCTGGGACACCGTCGCAGCGTCGGCTTCGGGTGTGGACATCGCTGACCTCCGGTCGGAGTGCGGGCGAAGCTTCGTCACCCCATCGTGGGCTACCCGGTCGGCGGTGTCACGGATCGTTCGCCGGGCGAATGAGGCCCGGTCGCGGGAAGCCGGAAACCCCACGGCAACTCGAGGCGATGGCGGGCGAGCAACGCGGGGTCGCCGAGCACGTCCAGGATCGGACCGTCGGCCACCAGGCGCCCCTCGTCGAGGATCACGGCGCGCGTGCACAACTGGGCGGCGTACGGGAGGTCGTGCGTGACGAGCAGGTGCGTGGTGTCGATACCCAGCAGAACCTCGGCCAATTCGCGCCGGGCGACGGGGTCGAGATTGCTCGACGGCTCGTCCAGCACGAGGACGTTCGGGGCGCACGCGAGGACGGTCGCCAGCGCGACCCGGCGGCGCTGGCCCACCGACAGGTGCGCGGGGTTGCGGCCGGAATGCGCCGTCATGTCCACGGCCGCCAGCGCGTCGCGCACCCGCTCGTCGAGCGTGGTCCCGGTGACCCCGAAATTGACCGGACCGAACGCGACGTCCTGCGCGACGGTGGGCATGAACAACTGGTCGTCGGGGTCCTGGAAGACGATCCCGACCCGCCGCCGGACCTCGCGCAACGTGTCCCGCGACGCCCCCCGCGACAGCGCCAGCCCGCCGACCGTGACGCTGCCTTCGGTGGCCGTCAGTATGCCGTTGAGGTGCAGCATCAGTGTGGTTTTGCCGGCCCCGTTCGGACCGAGGACGGCCACCCGCTCGCCGGCTTCCACCGTCAGGTCGATCCGGTGCAGCGCGGCCCGGCCGTCCGGATACGCGAACGAGACGCCCTCGAGGTGCACGGCCGGGGTCATCGGAGCACCCACGTCGTGAGACAGATCCCGACCGCGCACACCGCGGGCACGAGCCCAGCCCGCCACGCCGCAGCGGTCGCCGGGGGCGCCCCGATCGTGGGAACCGAACCCGTGAACCCGCGCGACAGCATCGCCAGGTGAACGCGCTCGCCGCGCTCGTACGAACGCACGAACAATCCGCCGACGCCACGGGCGGTGGCGCCGATCTGCCGGAACGTCCGGGGGTCGTCGCCGCGGGACAGCCGGGCGGTGCGCATCCGCTCGACCTCGGCGGTGAGCAGGTCGAGGTAGCGCAGCATCAGAACGACGATCGTGGTGAGCATCGCGGGCACGCGCAGTCGCGCCAGACCCGAGGGCAGGTCGCGGGCCGGCGTCGTCGCTGCGAGCGTCAACGAGACGAGGACACCGAGAGTGCCCTTCACGAGAATGCCCCACGCCGCGTAGAGGCCCGCGACGGACAGTGACAGTCCGGCGACGGTGACGCGGGCGCCGCCCTCGGCGAACGGCAGCAGCACCGCGAGCGTCACGAACGGCAACTCGATCAGCATCCTCGGCCCGATCCACGTGAGCGCGATGCCGGCGATCCGCCAGATCACGATCAGGACGGCGAGATACCCGGCGAACGCCCAGAACGCTTCGCGTGGCGTCGCGACCACCGCGAAGACGAAGACCACGGCGCAGACGATCTTGACCTCGGCCGGCAGTCGGTGCAGGGGGGAAGCGCCGTCGAGGTAGAGCGGATGGGCGTGACCGGCTCCCACGGTCAGGGGCTCGTTCGGTTGCGCCGCGCGCGGGACAGCAGCCAGAACAGGCCACCCGCGACGACGAACGTGGCGGTCGCGCCGATCACGCCCGCGACCCCGGTGAGATGCGCCCGGCCGCCCACCGTGTAGTCGGCCAGCGGCGAGTCCGACAAGTGATGCGCGGACGCGTTCCGGGCGATGCAGTCACCCACGAGCGCCTCCCCGGTATCGGTCTCCACGGTCTCGCACCCGCGCGTCGTCGCGGCATCGAGACCGTCCGGACTGGGGCTGGCGAGGTAGGAGACCGCACCGGCGACGAGCAGCGCCACCAGCGCGAAGCCGATGAGGAAGCGGCGGAGGGAGATCACGCGCGCACCTCCACACGCCGGGGCGCCGTCCGCAGCAGGTACACGAGATCGGGGCGCGCCTTCGCGACGGCCGTCACCGTGACCGCCGTGATGAGGCCCTCGCCGATGCCGATCAGCACGTGTGCCCCGAGCATGTAGGCGGCCACCGCGCCCAGCGAGGTCGAATCCCCGGACGTGGCGTGTCCGCCGATCGCGTACTCGAGCACGAAGCCCATCGACGCCGCCACCGTTCCGCACAAGGCCGCAGCGAACGAAATCCCGCCGAGGACGCGGAATCGCAGTCGTTCCTGCCGCACGACGAGCGGACGCAACGCCACCGCGACGCCGTATCCGACGACCACCCCGATGATCGCCATGTTGGTGATGTTCGCCCCCAGTGCTGTCAGCCCACCGTCGGCGAACAGCAGGGCCTGCACGATCAGCACGATCGAGATGCAGAGCATGCCGGTGTACGGGCCGACCAGGATGGCGGCGAGCGCGCCGCCGAGGAGGTGGCCGCTCACACCGGGAAGGATCGGGAAGTTGACCATCTGGACCGCGAAGATGAATGCCGCGACGAGACCGGCCATCGGCGCGGTGCGTTCGTCGAGTTCCGAGCGCGCGCGCCACGCGGCGATCGACAGTCCCAGCGCGGCGACGACGACGAACAGCAGGGAGGTCGGTGCGTTGATCAGGCCGTCGCTCATGTGCATTGCCACGGATTCCACGGCGTCTCCTCCGGCCGGCAGCTGATCCTTCGAAGTCTAGTTGTTCGTATGAACACTTGAACAGGTGTTCACAGGTAACGGAATGCCGGTAGGTGGAGTGTGCGAATGAGGTTCAGTGCCAGCTGTGGTCGACGAGCGTCGTGCGGGGCCCGAACTTGGGTTTGACGGCCTGCCCGCTCACCTCGAGCAGTCGCACGGCGCGCTGGCGGTGCGGCTGCAGCGGGGCCAGATACTCCACCATCCCGGCGTCGTCGAGGGGCTTCCCGAGCAGCGACCACCCGACCATCGCGGCCAGGTGATAGTCGCCGACCGACAGGGCATCGGGATCGCCGAGCGCGCGCTGCGACACCTCGGCCGCCGTCCAGATCCCGACGCCGGGAATGGACATCAGCCGGCGATTCGCCTCCTCGCGGGGGAGGTCGACGATCTTCTCGAGCCGGTCGGCGACCTGCGCGCAGCGGACGATCGTGCGGGATCGGCCTGGGTCGACGTTGGCCCGGTGGAATTCCCACGACGGCACCCGCCGCCACACGTCCGCGGTCGGCGGCAGCCGCATCCCGTCCGGGGCCGGACCGGGAGCAGGCGCGCCGAACTTCCACACGAGATGCCGCCACGACGCGAACGCGGCGATGCCGTGCACCCGCTGCTCGAGGATCGCGGGCACGAGCGCCTCCAGCACCCGGTCCGTCCGGCCGAGGCGCAGGTGCGGGAAACGCCGGTGCGCCTCGACGAGGATCGGATGGTCGGGGGCGAAGTCGGCGCACTCGTCGTGTTCGCCGACGAGGCGGCCCAGTCCCGCGGCCAGCTCGTGGGCGCCCGCGCCCCACGCCTGGCAGCGCACCGAGTGCCGGTCGATCTGGGTGAGGCGGTAAGTGACCGGACCCGACTTCTGCACCGACGTCCGCCAGATCGCGCCGTCGGCCGTCCGCCGGTGGCAGGGGTCGCCCTTCCCGCGCTGCAGCGGCTGCAACGACATGGCGACGTCCAGGGGACGCCGCGCGGTCACGGTGGTCTCGACCACCTCCAGCGAAGCCGTCATCAAATGAAGCGTATCCACTGTGAAGGCGACCGCTACCGGCGGCTGTCGGAGCGCGCACGTAAAGTCCCAGCCATGATCATCGTGAGTACCGACGGATCCTGCCTCCGCAACCCCGGTGGGGCGATCGGCTGGGCATGGGTCAATCACGAGGGTCCCAGCCAATCGGGTGGCGAACCCTCCGGGACCAACCAGATCGCCGAGCTGCGGGCGCTGCTCGAAGCGATCACCGCGCATCCCGGCGCCGATCCGCTGCTGATCGAATCCGACTCCCAGTACGCCATCAAGTGCGCGTCGGAATGGCTGCCCGGGTGGAAACGCAAGGGCTGGAAGACGGCGGGCGGCGCTCCCGTCAAGAACCTCGGGCTGGTGCAGTCCATCGACCGGGCCATCTCCGAACGCCCCGGGCCGGTCCGTTTCCGCTGGGTCCGCGGCCACGTCGGCAACCACTACAACGAGATGGCCGACGTCCTCGCCGGCGAGGCGGCCCGTGCCGTCGCATCCGGCGCGGTCGCACCGGCGCCGGTCGCTGCGCCGGCCCCGGCCCCTGCCGCTGCACCGGCGCCTGTCGCGCCGGCACCCGAGCCCGAGGACGCGTTCACGCTGTTCTGAGTCGGCCCCGTTCCGATCCGCCGGGGTCCGTGATCCGGCACTGCGTCGAGGAGAAGAGAGTTGTCCGAGGATCTGCGGGTGCAGGAGTTCTGGCGTGCGCTGGGGCTGCCCGGCATCATCGACGTCCACACCCACTTCATGCCCGCGAACGTGATGGAGAAGGTGTGGGGTTACTTCGACGCCGTCGGTCCTCTCACCGGACGTGAGTGGCCCATCCACTACCGGCACGAGGAAGACGTCCGCGTCGAGCACCTCCGCGGGTTCGGTGTCCGCCGGTTCACGTCGATGATCTACCCGCACAAGCCGGAGATGGCCGCGTGGCTGAACCAGTGGTCGGCCGAATTCGCCGAGCAGACCCCCGACTGTCTGCGGACGTCCACGTTCTACCCGGAGGAGTCCGCGGGCGCGTACGTCGCGGAGGCGATCGAGTCGGGCACGCGCGTGTTCAAGTCCCACATCCAGGTGGGCGACTACTCGCCGAACGATCCGCTCCTCGACCCAGTGTGGGGCGTGCTGCAGGAGGCGGGTGTCCCCGTGGTCATCCATTGCGGGTCGGGGCCGGCGCCCGGCACCCACACCGGCCCGGGCCCGATCGCCGAGTTGCTGTCGCGGTACCCGCGCCTGCACCTGATCATCGCTCACATGGGGCTGCCGGAGTACCGGGAATTCCTGGACCTGGCCGATCAGTACTCCACCGTGTATCTAGACACCACGATGACGTTCACGGACTACACCGAAGCAGCCACGCCGTTTCCGCGCGACCAGGTGCACCGGCTTGCGGAACTGCAGGAACGAATCGTGTTCGGCAGCGACTTCCCCAACATCCCGTACCCCTACCTCGACGCGCTCGAGGGTCTCACCCGCTTCGACCTCGGCGAGCCGTGGCTGCGGGCGGTGTGCCACGACAACGCGGCGCGCCTCTTCGCGATCGACTGACACCGTCGTGCGGTGCCGCGGCTATCGGGTTCCGCGTCACCGTCATTCGCCGTCCGACCAGTCACTGCGGCTCTCGCCGGGGCGCAGGGTGCCGAATGTCCACTCGAAACCTTCGAGGTCGAGGACCCGGCAGCGGTAGTTGCCCCATTCGGTGTTCGCGGGCGCCCAGACCGAGGTGGCGCCGGCCTCGAGGGCGGTGGCATACACCTCGTCGACTTCGCCGTCGGTGCCGACGCTGAGATAGGTACCATGACCGACGGTCTCGCCTCGCAGCGCCGGCCGGTCGTAGTCGCCGTCGTCGCTGAAGACCATGATGGCGGCGTCGCCCCTGCGCAATTCGGAGTGCATGATCCCGCCGTCGTCGCCGGGGAACTCGAGGGTGGTCTCGAAACCGAAGGCACGTTCCAGCCACCGCAGAGCGGCCGGGGCGTCGCGGTAGGCGAAGTAGGAGTGCAGGGCGGCCGGGCGGTTCTCAGTGTTGGTCATGCGGCGACGATACGAACAATCGAGGTCAGCCACGGTCCGCAAATATGCGCTACCGCGAAATGTCGGTCGGCGCCGGCTGATGGCCGTATCCACCAGAGCGGCCCAGCCATGACCGCTGACCTGGTCGTCGTCGCCGTCCCAGCTGAACTCCACGACGGTGCGGTCGCCGCGTTCGATGGTCCGGCAGTCCATCCAGCCGCGGACGGTGATGAAGCCGAACCGGCCGGTCCCGTCGCCCGCGATGGCCGTGAACCCTGCTTCGCGCACGGTCAACGTTGCGAAGAGTGCGCTGATCGCTCAGCGCGAATCGTGCGGACTCGCTGAACCAATAGGCCGATCAAGACGCGTGGTACGCGTGGTGCAACTTCGAGGAGCAACCACCGGTACTCGAGAATTCGCTGCTCGAGGGGGGTGCGATCGAGAATGCGTTGCAGAGCGGCTTCCAGTTCGGCGTCGTGGATTCCCCGGGCGCGCATCGCGTCGAGGTTCTCCTTCGCGAAGGGGAAAGCACCCGACGTGACGTGCATGCGGCTCATTCGTTCGGTCGGGATCGTGTGGGGAAGTGTCCTACATTTCTCCAGCCCGCCGGCGATGTAAAGGTTGATCATTGTGCGGATGCACTTTTCGCACTTCCCGCAGTTGTAGTCGCCGTCCCAGTTCAAATTGCACACGCGCAGGTGGCGCATCGCCAGATCGCTGTCCTTGATGGCCGCGGCCTTGTCGACCCGGTTCGCCTGCGTGCCGTCCTGAACGATCTGGAGATTCTCGCTCGACCACAGCGGATCGAGATCCGGATGACTCCCGTGCGGGGTCATGTTGCCCGAGTCGTACGATCCCGACGCGGCCACGATCACCTTGCGCAGGTGGGGTGAAAGAAGGAGCGCCACATGCGCGAGCGCAGCGCCATGTGCGGTGCTACCCCAGTTGTTTCCGTGTCTCGCGTGGAGAAGCTGGAGGTCGGTACGAATCTCGATCAGCTCTACGCCCATCTCGGCAGCAACTTCGCGCGCACCTGCCGATATTTGCTCGTACGGTTCCGGGCGACGAGGATCGATGTCGAATCCGTGCACCAGGATGAGGTGTGTGATCTCGGCTCGATTCTTCAGAACGGAGTAGAAGGCGTCGAGGCCGCCACTGAAGAAGCATCCGACGCCGCCGCCCTCATGGTCCCTCGTCGACATGACGGGCGCGTCGACGCTCGGGGTGTGGAGTTGCGGGTACCACGAGTGCAGTAGGTCACGTGCCTGTTCGGCACCGGACAGTGCGGCAGGATCGACCGGGGCGTCGAGTTCCAAGTCCTGCTCGGTCGTCATCGCCACCACGACTCCCGGGGGCAGCCATGGCGTTCCGCTCCGATCCAGGCAAACGTTGGCAGATGTCTGCACGGTGAATTTCTTGCCATCGATGGAGAACACCGATTTGACGACGTTCACCCCGACGGGGTCGATGGATGCCTGCACTGCCATGCCTTGATCCCTCTCTTCACGGTGATGATGCCAGGCACGCGCGTGCCCGGTCGTCACACCACCGAATCCCGATTCCACCATCTCCGTCGAAGTGTGCCGTACCGGCTGAACCTTCCCGAACGTGACCCACGCAGTAACGCCGCTCGGATGTATTCAGGTAGATCGAGCTCCGGCGCGGATCGGACAGTGGCCGCACACGGTACAGGCTATGTCGACCACTGGGTCCACGGGTTGGCAATTACAGCAATGGTTTTGAGTGGCGATGTCGCGTACCTCCAAACCAACCCCGCGCTCGCGCAGTTACGCGTTCGAGGGTGGTCAGGTGGGCGCAGTTCATCGACCTGACGGTCCGAGTCCAATTTCGAAGGGGTAGTCCGACAATCAAGTTCGCGAGATCGTCCGGTAACCGACCTCAGGTACTGGAGGTCCGTGAATTCCCGCACGCGTCCCCGTCCGGCTGAAATCGAGGACGATGGGGATGGCACGTCGATTTTCGATGCTCGGTATGGTGAATCAGTTCGAATCAGTAACTGTGCCAACTTCCGAGAGACCACCGAGTAGGAAATTAGGCGCGTAGCGGTGTATTTCGAGGCGTAACACGTCGCTGCCGCACGGCGCCAGACCGAAGGGCCGCTCCACCATGCCTGTTGAAAGTAAGTCCGGTTTTGTTCTGATCGCCGATCGTCGGTTGCATTACTGCACTGCCGGAGATGGATCGGTGTCGGTGTTCTTCGAGGCTGGGATGGGGAAGAGTCGATCGACCTGGTCGCTTGTTCAACCGCTGGTTGCCGAGTTTGCACACACCATCGTGTACGACCGCGCGGGGCACGGACTCAGCGACCCGGACGAGACCGGACGCGATTTCGATCGGATACTCGACGATCATCTGGCCGTCCTCGACGCCACCGTCGACCGCCCCTGCGTCGTTGTGGGACACAGCTACGGCGGCCCGGTGGTACGCGTGGCGGCGAACCGTCGACCGGGCACGATCAAGGCCGTCGCTCTCGTCGACGAAGTGTCGGAGATCTGCAAACCCGAGCGGATGATGGCAGCCATGCGGGGTGCTTCGGTGCTGTACGGTTCGCAGGTGATTCTGGCGCGGTTGAAACTTCTTCGCCCGCTGCTGGGGAAGTCCTACTACCGCTTCTTGCAGGGTGCGGCGCTGGAGGAGGCGATCGACGAAGGATCGACGATGAACTCCGTCCGCGCGGCGTGGGCCGAGTGGCGCGCCTTCCGTGAAAGTTTCACTTCGCTTCACGACAGTGGACCTCATATACCCGACGTCTCACTGACCACGATTTCGTCGAACAGGATCCCACCCGAGAAGGATCGCGATCGCGATTTCCTCAGCGCCGCGCACCGCCGAACCGCGGAACTCTCCCCGTCCGGACGGCACGTCTATTCAGAGAACCGTAATCACTACATACCTCTGGTCGAACCCAATCTCGTCGCGCAGGAGATTCGGGACTTGGTCAGGCAGGTGGGCGCCGCCGCGGGGCCCGGTGCCTAGTGACGCCGGCTTCCTGCGTCCCCGATCCCACTCCGATGGTTGCTCGGCCGACGACGACACGGTGCGGTAACTTGCGAGAGTCACACAGAGCTGAACGAGGAACGCGAATGCATACCGATATTGAGGTGCGGCAATGGAACTGAAGGCTTCGGTGTCGGTTGACGACACGTACCGCTCGACTGCGGAACTGGTGATCGACGGCGAATCGTTCACCGTGTGGACCGAATCCGACGTGGCCGTCGACGTCACCGGCACCCCGTGGCTGCCCACACTTCGTGTGACAGCGATGCGGAAAGGGTTGCAGCTCGCAATCACCCCGGCCGTCGACCACACCGCGTTGGAGGGCAGCCTGGCTGCCCAAGACGTGCTCCTCGACTGGTTCCCCGAGATGCTTCAGCGCACCTCCACGCAGGCCGAGACCGTGGCACCCAGCCCGGCGGAGCAGGACCGTAGAGGGGTCGGGTGCTTCTTCTCCGGCGGCGTGGATTCCTTCTACACCGCACTGAAGAATCTCGATGAGATCACGCACCTGATCATCATCCACGGACTGGATATCAGCCTCGACAACCAGGTGCTGTGGGAGGAGGCGGTCGATCGGGCTCGAACGATGGCGGCCGAACTCGGAAAAGAACTGATCGAGGTCCGATCCAACGTTCGCCTCCTCCACGCCAAGCACGGACCGCACTGGCAGAGTCAGGCACACGGCGCCTTCCTCGCCCACGTTTCGCTACTGTTGGCTCCTCACCTGCGCAAGGTCTACATTCCGGCATCCGACGACGAATCCCGGCTCGCCCCGCTCGGGACGCATCCCGACCTCGATCCGCTGTGGTCGAGCAGTGATGTCGAGATCGTGCACGACGGCATCGAAGCGGACCGTGTTGCCAAACTGGCCCGCATCAAGGAGTCCGCGGTCGCCATGAATCACCTACGGGTGTGCTGGTGGAATCTGGCGAGCAAATACAACTGTGGCAGATGCGAGAAGTGCCTACGGACGATGATCGGACTCCATATCGTGGGTGCATCCGAACAGTGCACGAGCCTGCCCCGGGAGATCCCGTCGAGGGCGGTCCGCCGCATGTACCTGAACGCCGCCGGGGAGGGCGGTGAGCTGTTCGCTCGCGAGAACCTCGAGCGGCTGGCGGAACTCGGCGAAACCGATACCGAACTCGTCCGTTCCCTGAACTATGCGATCAACCGCAACAAGTTTCAGGAATTCCTCGTGACCGCTCGTTTCTACGTCATCGACGTGGGATTCGGGCTGGTGCGATACCAGGCACGAAAACTCTTCGGCAGCAACCGGCCCGCCAAGACGACGGCTTCATGAGTCCGGCGATCGCGGGCTGAGCCGTCATCTGACGGTGCTGTGATGGCGGCATTTTCGTAGCCGGGAGCATCATCGCGGGACGGGCCCTGGGCGCCCCGGCGGACACACCCTTCGAACAGTTCTGTGTCGAGGTCTCCTCGACACACGTCGTAGACGGGAAGCTCGTCCTCGTCCTCGGCTCGGTCGGCGCGCATGCCCCCTCGCCGGGGGCCAGGGTGTGCCTGATGCCGAGGTCGCCGACCCCGCAGGCGGGAAGATCCTGACGATACTCGGGAGTGGGAGAAGCTCCCCGATGGCGACGACGATTGACAGCGGGCTGACGTCTGCATTCGCTCCGGACTAGGATCGGCAACTCTGCCGGACCTGAGCGAGCCTGGTGCCCTCGGCAGGATTCGAACCTGCGACCTACCCTTTAGGAGAGGGTTGCTCTATCCCCTGAGCTACGAAGGCGCGGTGCACGCGCGGGGCGCACACCGAGGTGAGTGTAGCGGGAATGGTGGTGCGCTCGCGATGGGGAGGGCATGGTTGTCGCAGATGTTCTGGAAGTGACGACGGAACGGGAGACGTACATGTCCGAGATCGACTTGACCGACCTCGCTGCGCGGCACGACGGTTCGCTGAACTTGCACGGCTATCTTGCGAGGCCGTCGGGTGAGGGTCCGTGGCCGGGGGTGGTGATGGTGCACGAGGCGTTCGGCTTGGACGACGTGATGAAGCGTCAGGCGGACAGGCTGGCGTCGGCGGGGTTTCTGACCCTGGCGCCGGATCTGTTCAGTGCGGGCGGTGCGCGACGCTGCCTGGTGTCGACGATGCGGGCGATGCTCTCGGGGAAGGGCCGGGCGTACGGGGACATCGAGGCGGCACGTCAGTGGCTGTCCGGGTCTTCGGACTGCACGGGGAAGATCGGGATCATCGGGTTCTGCATGGGCGGCGGGTTCGCGCTGATGACGCTGCGCACCGGGTTCGACGCGGCGGCCCCGAACTACGGGGTCCTACCGCGTGACCTGGACGCGGCGGTGGCGGGAGCGTGCCCGGTGGTCGCCAGTTACGGCGGGAAGGACTTCGCCCTGCCGAAGGCGGCAGCCAAGTTGGAGTCGGCGCTGACCCGGGCCGGTGTGGTCCACGATGTGAAGGAGTATCCGACGGCCGGCCATACGTTCCTGAACGACGCACTGGCCGGACCCAAGGTGATGCGTCCCCTGATGAAGGTCACGGGGATGGTGCCCGACCCGGAAGCCGCCGCCGACGCGTGGACGAGGATCGACGGTTTCTTCGGGGAGCACCTGGGTTGATCCGTGAGTCTTTCGGCGCAGACCCGGTCCTCGAGGTCCGGGATAGCTGATCCGGTTGTGTCGGACTGTGTGGCTAGTGTCTGGGTCATGGCGGGGAGATCGCCTCGGCGATGCCGCTGAACGTGCGGGTGTGGACGTGCCGATGCGGCGCGCCGTCCACGATCGGGATGTGAATGCGGCAAGGAATATTTTGGCCGTCGGACTGGCGGTGGCAGCCTGCGGAGACGGTGTGAGACCACCTCGCACCTAAGGTGCGGGGCGGCAACTGTCGGTGAAACAGGAACCTCGGGACGCGAGTCCCGCGGGGAATCTCGGTCGTTCACGGCCGAGAGGACGTCAACAGTGGATGTACTGGCGGGTGGCGTGCCGGTAGTCGAGTCCGCACGCCAGGACGACCTGGCCGAGGCTGAGGTACCCCTCGATGCTCGTGGCCTTCGCGAACTTGCCGTCGGCCCGTACCGAGACCGTGACGCTGGACGCGACCGAATCGACCCGAGCGAGTTCGTACTCGTCGACGCCGCCGGCGGCCTGAGTCACACAGGTGACAGCGCCCTGGGCGTACGCGATCTCGATCAGGTCCTCGATCATGTGCAGGCTCCTCGCCTCGAAGTAGTGAACTGAGGTTAGCCTTAGCTACTCGGTCTATGTCAAGTCCCCGGCGTAACGTGACCCACGCTTTCGGACGGTGACAGCAAGGACTGAGAAGGGTTGCAGGTGTTCCATGGCTGACCGCACTTCCTCGACGGACTCGATCGGATCGGGCGGCGACCCGGGGACGGGAGCGGGCGGCGAACCGCATCTCTCCCGGCAGCTCGCCAACCGGCACATCCAGCTGATCGCGATCGGCGGAGCAATCGGCACGGGCCTGTTCATGGGGTCCGGGAAGACGATCTCGCTGGCCGGACCGTCGGTGATCTTCGTCTACATGATCATCGGCTTCATGCTGTTCTTCGTGATGCGGGCGATGGGGGAGCTACTGCTGTCCAACCTGCACTACAAGTCGTTCTCCGACTTCACGGCAGACCTGCTCGGCCCCTGGGCCGGGTTCTTCACGGGGTGGACGTACTGGTTCTGCTGGATCGTCACGGGGATCGCCGACATCATCGCGATCTCCGGTTACGTGCGGTACTGGTGGCCCGACCTCCAGTTGTGGATCCCGGCGCTGGTCGCCATCGCGGCCCTCCTGCTGCTGAATCTGCCGACCGTGCGGGCGTTCGGCGAGACCGAGTTCTGGTTCGCGCTGATCAAGATCATCGCCATCCTCAGCCTCATCGTCGTCGGACTCGTGATGGTGTTCACGCACTTCACGTCGCCGAACGGCTCGGAGGCCGGATTCGACAACCTGTGGAACGACGGCGGCATGTTCCCGACCGGCGCGATGGGTTTCGTGGCCGGATTCCAGATCGCGGTGTTCGCGTTCGTCGGCATCGAACTCGTCGGCACCACGGCGGCCGAGGCGAAGGATCCGGAGAAGAACCTGCCGAAGGCCATCAACTCCATCCCGATCCGCATCCTGCTGTTCTATGTGGTGTCGCTGATCGTGATCATCTCGGTCACACCGTGGCGTGAGGTCGTCCCCGGGGTGAGCCCCTTCACGGCGATGTTCACGCTCGCCGGTCTGGGGATCGCGGCGGGAGTCATCCAGTTCGTGGTTCTGACGTCTGCGGCGTCCTCGGCCAACTCGGGGATCTATTCGACGTCCCGGATGGTCTACGGCCTCGCGCAGGAAGGTGACGCACCGGCCAGGCTCGGCAGGCTCAGTTCCCGCAAGGTTCCGGCCAACGCGCTGATGTTCTCGTGTGCCTTCCTGCTGTCGGCGATCGCGCTGCTGTTCTCCGGCGACTCGGTCATCGAGGCATTCACGACTGTGACGACAATCTCATCGGTGCTCTTCATCTTCGTGTGGACGATGATCCTGGCCAGTTACATCGTGTACCGGAAGCGCCGCCCCGAACTGCACGAGGCGTCGAAGTTCAAGATGCCCGGCGGGGTCGTGATGTGCTGGGTCGTGCTGGCGTTCTTCGTCTTTCTCATCTGGGCTCTGACCCAGGAGGACGACACCCTCGAGGCGCTACTCGTCACCCCGGTATGGTTCATCGTGCTCGGTGTCGCGTGGGCGGTGATTCGCCGGCGTGCCCCGCACCGCGCTCGGTACGCCGCCTTCAAGGCGGAACTCGAGGACCGCCGAACATAAACGTTCGGTAACGGTGGCGCGGACCTATACCGTTTTGTTACATTCGTCGCCAGACAGAGGAGCCCACCCCGGATGGGGAGAGCTGCAATCCGACGACTGACGAGGTATTAACTGTGGGTTCCCACCACCGGGCGAACGGGTCTTCCGTTCGCTTCGAGATCGATCCGGACGCGGCGCGCGGGCGCCATCGCAACCAGCAGGCCGGAGCGGGTGTGGGCATCAAGGCCGCGACTGTCGCGGCCGCCACCGGAGCCATCGTTGTCGGTGCAGCCCAGCTGGGTGCCGGAAACGCCGCCGCGGCTCCCGTCGACTCACACGAGACGAGCGGCACACAGACCCTGCCGGGCCTGCCGTTCGAGATCCCGGCCGGAGTCCTCCCCGCCGGATTCGAACTGCCCGCAGACCTCGGCACCGCCGCCCAGAATCTCGGCGGCCCGGACCTCGGCGCCCAGGCTCAGCAGTGGCTGTCGTCCGTCAACCCGGTCAAGCCCCACACGGTTCAGCCGGTGTCGGGCAAGCTGACCTCCGATTTCGGTTCCCGATGGGGAGCCCACCACGGCGGCATCGACATCGCCGCGCCCATCGGCACCTCGGTTCTCGCGGCCGCCGACGGCCAGGTCATCGACGCCGGTGCGGCGTCCGGCTTCGGACTGTGGGTGCGTCTGCTGCACGACGACGGCACCGTCACCGTCTACGGACACGTCAACGACTACACCGTGAGCGTGGGGCAGCGCGTCACCGCAGGGCAGGAAATCGCCCACGTCGGCAACCGCGGCCAGTCCACCGGACCGCACCTGCACTTCGAGGTGCACGACGCGAGCGGAAACAAGATCGATCCCGGGCGCTGGCTGCAGGAGCGCGGCGTGTCCGTCACCTGGGGCAACGCGGGCGCCAACGCGTAAGGGCCTACTCGGGCTCGAGATCGTCGTCGTTGCGGAACACGAGTGGTCCGCTGTCGAGGGCGATCGCCCAGCGGCGTGACACGGCCCAGTCCCGGCCGTACGAATCGTTGCTGATGTCCTGGACGCCGGCGAAATCGTCGACGATGACGCCGGCCTCCAGGGGCCACTTCTTCTCGGCCAGTTCGTGATCGGCCGAGTGCCGCGTTTTCACGCGCGTGCCCACGGAGAACTCTGGTTTCTTCTTGGAGTCGGTATCAGGCGTCATCTCCGGTCCTTCCGCTCACCAGCGTCTGGTTCGAGGTTAGCCCGCCATCCCTCATTCGCGCGGGCTGAACGGATATGCTCCCCCGTGAGCGCAGTTCGACGCGCAGTTGGGGAGTGGTATGGGTCGCGAAGTGACGTCTCGGACATTCACCCGAGAAGACCGGCGCCTGTTCCGGCAGAAGGTGCTCATGTGCGTCGACGCGCTCGAGCGGATGCTGCGGGAGGGAGCGTTCGCCGACGACGTCGACCCGCCGCGGCCCATGCTGGGCATGGAGATCGAGTTCAATCTCGTCCACGCCGACATGACACCCGCGATGTCGAATCTCGCGGTCCTCGAGTCGATCGACGACGACGCCGTGTTCCAGACCGAGCTCGGCCAGTTCAACGTCGAGATGAACGTCCGCCCGGGTCCGCTGAACGGTGAGGGGACGTTCGAGCTCGAACGGACCCTGCGGGCGTCGCTGCACGTCGCCGATGCCCGGATCCACGGGCACGACGCCCAGCTGGTGATGGTCGGCATGCTGCCGACGCTGGAACTCGAGCATCTCGGCCGCGAGTGGATCACGGCGAACCCCCGCTACGAGCAGCTCAACGACCAGATCTTCGCCGCGCGCGGAGAGGACATCGAACTCGACCTCGAGGGCGTGCCGCTCGAGGGGCGGGCCGCCGAAAAGCTGAAGGTCGACGCCAATTCGGTGCTCCCGGAGGCTGCGTGCACGTCGCTGCAGTTGCATCTGCGCGTCGCGCCGGACGAATTCGCCGCCCACTGGAACGCCGCGCAGTGCCTGGCCGGTGCCCAGGTGGCGCTGGCGGCGAACGCGCCGTTCATGGCGGGTAAGGCGTTGTGGCACGAGTCCCGTATCCCGATCTTCGCGCAGGCCACCGATACGCGTCCGCTGGAGTTGAAGAACCAGGGTGTGCGGCCCCGCGTGTGGTTCGGCGAGCGGTGGATCACGTCGGTGTTCGACCTGTTCGAGGAGAACTCCCGGTACTTCCCGGCGTTGCTGCCGGAGGTGTCGGACGTCGACCCGTCGGCCGAACTCGACGTGGGCCGGGTGCCGGACCTCAACGAATTGCAGATGCACAACGGCACCATCTACCGGTGGAACCGCCCGGTGTACGACAGCGACGACGGCAAGCCGCACCTGCGGATCGAGAACCGGGTGCTGCCCGCGGGCCCGACGGTGCTCGACACGATGGCGAACGCCGCGTTCTACTACGGTGCGCTGCGCGGGCTCGTCGAATCGGATCGGCCGGTCTGGTCGCGGATGTCGTTCAACGCGGCCGAGGAGAACCTGCACGCCGGCGCGAAGTTCGGTATGGACGCCGAGTTGTACTGGCCCGGTGTCGGGTTCGCGGGC
The DNA here is from genome assembly GCF_019378875.1 of Rhodococcus sp. USK10. Lineage (NCBI taxonomy): Bacteria > Bacillati > Actinomycetota > Actinomycetes > Mycobacteriales > Nocardiaceae > Rhodococcus > Rhodococcus sp. USK10. Next base: position 2,437,811 of record NZ_CP076048.1, on the reverse strand, counting down.
GCCGACGAACTCGTCCTGCGGCGGCTGCTGCCGATCGCAGACGAGGGGCTCGCCGCGTTCGGGTTGTCGGCAAAGGCCCGTGACCGTTACCTCAGCGTCATCGAAGGCCGGTGCGTCACCCGGCAGACGGGGGCGTCGTGGCAGCGTGCGCAGGTGGTCCGGCACGAGAACGCCGGGCTGAGCCGCCGGGAAGCCCTGGCCGCGATGTTGCGTCAGTACGTGGAGAACATGCGTGAGGGCAGCCCCGTCCACACCTGGCCGGTGTGAACGGCGCCGCGCCCGCTCTCACACGGTGGCCGACCAGCTGTCGGGTCCGAACACCTCGTAGTGGATGTTCTCGGCGGGCACATCCTTGGCGAGTAGTGCTTCGCGAATTCCGAGCATGAACGGCAGCGGGCCGCACAGGTAGGCGCGGGTGCCGGGCGCGATCGTGACCTCGCCGAGGTCGGCCCGTCCCTCTCGCAGACCACCCTCGGGACGTCGGGTGCCCAGGTCCTCGTACCAGCGGTGCATCACCGCGAACGGCAGGCGTTCCACCAGTTCGGTGAGCTCCGCGCGGTGCGCGTGACTGCTGGCGGACCGGTCGGCGTGGAGCACCGAGATCGGGCGGCTGTCGTCGGTGTCGGCGAGGTGGCTGAGCATCCCGATCATCGGGGTGCACCCGATGCCCGCGGACACCAGGAGCAGCGGTGCGTCGTCGTCCTGCAGGACGAGATCGCCGAACGGCGTCGACACCGTCAGGGCGTCGTCTTCGAAGACGTTGTGGTACAGGAAGTTCGACACCTCACCGGCGCGTTTCACCGAGATCCTCCAGTCGCCGCGCGACGGGGCCGAGGACAAGCTGTACTGGCGGATCTGGCGTGCGCCGTCCGGCAGGCGAACTGCGACGGAGAGGTACTGCCCCGGAGCGAACGACGGAAGCGGTGAGCCGTCGACGGAGGTGAGCACGAATGACACCGTGTCCGCGGACTCGTGCCTGCGCTCGCGGACCCGCACGTCGCGCCACACGTCACCGGCGGCCACATCTGCCGAGGCGTACAGGCCGGCCTCCATCGCGATCAGGGTCTCCGCCATCAGCCAGTACACCTCGTCCCAGGCGGCCGCGACCTCGGGAGTGACGGCGTCGCCGAGGACCTCGACGATGGCCGCGAACAGGTGCGTGTGCACGATCGCGTACTGCGACGGTTCGATCCCCAGCGACGCGTGCTTGTTGGCGATCCGCGACAGGATGAGGTCGACGCGCGCCTGGTCGGGCTCGAGTTGGAGGGCGGCGAATGCGGCGATGGCCCCGGCGAGCGCCTTCTGCTGTTCGCCCTGCTTCTGGTTCCCACGGTTGAACAGGTCTCGTTCGAGTTCGGGATGGGCGTCGAACATCTTGCGGTAGAACAGCGTCGTGATGTCCGAGATCGCGGCGCCGACCACGGGCAGGGTGGCGCGGATGACGTCCGTCGAGGTGGGCGAGAGCATGTCATTCTCCGATCGTTCGAGAAAACTGAGAAGTAGTGGCGGCCACCCGCGGGAGAGCGAGCAGCACGGTTGCGGTGGGCGTCCGGGTGAGGTCTTCGACGGTGAGGCCGTCCAGCGACTCGAAGAACGCGTTCTGCGCGCGCCGGAGCGCCGACCGCAGCAGGCACCCCGATCGCAGCGGGCACGGCTGGGCGCCGTCGCAGTCGACGACCTCCCCGTCGCCTTCGAGTCGGCGGGCGAGCCAGCCGACGGACGCGGTACGCCCGAGTTCGGTGATGGCCAGACCGCCGGCACGTCCGCGGCGTGCGTCGACGATGCCGAGTTCACCGAGTCGGGTGATCACCTTGGCGGCGTGGGTGTACGACACCGACAGTTCCTCGGCGATCGCCCGGCTACCCGGCCGTTCGCCCTCCCCGGCCACGGCCAGTCGCATGACCACCCGCAGTCCGAGGTCGGTGAACTGTGTGAGTTGCATGACCCGAACGTACTTTAATTCTCATCTCAAATACCAAATTTGTGACGGACATCGCTCGGGATCGGATCGTCCGAAAGAGGCCGTGGCACAGTCGTATTCGAGCAAGACATACGACTCCACTTTTCATCATCGCCCAATCCGGCCGCTGCGGCTACGGCCGGAGAGCCCGAATCGGTGGGGACTTAAGTCCCATATCGAAAGGTGAAGGGCGGCAGACGCGAAAAGCAGGCCGGGGATAGTGTGAAGCCATGAGCACACGGGACCGCAACAGCGTCGTCGTCGGTGTCGACGGATCGGACAGCTCGAAGTCCGCTGTCCGGATGGCTGCCGAACTCGCCACCGAACGTGGCCTGAACCTGAAGATCATCCACGCGCTCGACTTCGCCCCGTACGGGTTCGGCGGCCCGTACATGGATTCGGGCGGCGTGTACGAGTGGGTGGAGGCGAGCGGTAAGGCGATTCTCGCCGAGGCGCAGGAGCAGGCGTTCGCGGTCAATCCCATCATCGAGGTCTGCACCGAACTGTCGATCGGAAGCAGCGCCCAGTGGCTCGTCGACCTGTCCGAGAACGCCCGGATCGTGGTGGTCGGCGCGTCCGGGTCCGGGGCGGCGGCCACCGCGCTGCTCGGGAACACGGCGATCAACGTCACCAGCCACGCACACTGCCCGGTCGTCGTGGTCCGCGGCGACGCCCACGCAGGCGGGCCCGTCGTGGTCGGTGTCGACGGCAGCGCCACCAGTGAGCGGGCGATCTCGGTGGCCTTCCAGGAGGCGTCGATGCGGAATGCACCGCTGGTGGCCGTCCACGTGTGGAGCGACCTCGGATCGAAGGCGTTCGAGGACCCGCGGGCCGCGGCCCTGGTTCCGCAGGGACTCGAGGAGGACGAACGCGCCGTCCTCGCCGAAAGCCTCGCCGGCTGGCAGGAGAAATACCCCGACGTGCGGGTCACCCGCGAGGTGTACATCGACAACCCGCGGGCACGGTTGCTCGACTGGTCGAAGAAGGCGCAACTGCTGGTCGTCGGCAGCCGGGGGCGCGGAGGATTCAAGGGGATGCTGCTCGGTTCGACCAGCAACAGCCTGGTCGGCGGGGCACAGTGCCCGGTAGTCGTCGTGAGGCCTGCACGCCCCTGAGGCGATTACGCGCAGTAGTGTTCTGGATCGAAGCAGGAACAGGTTGCAGGAACGCCAGGATTGGGGAACGACGTGCGCATAGGTATGGGCTTGAACTACAGCGGCGGTTTCGCCGAGACGGTCGACGAGGTCGCCGACCTGGAGAAAGCCGGGCTCGACATCGCGTTCGTGCCCGAGGCCTACTCGTTCGACGCGGTGAGCCAGATCGGCTACCTCGCCGCCAAGACCACCACCCTGGAACTCGCTTCGGGCATCTTCCAGATCTACACCCGCACGCCGAGCCTGACGGCGATGACGGCCGCCGGCCTCGACTTCGTGTCGGACGGACGCTTCGTGATGGGGCTCGGCGCGTCCGGCCCGCAGGTGATCGAGGGTTTCCACGGCGTCAAATACGACGCCCCGCTCGGCCGCACCCGCGAGGTCGTCGAGATCTGCCGCAAGGTGTGGCGCCGCGAGAAGATCGAGTTCCAGGGCAAGTACTACCAGATTCCGCTGCCCGCCGAGAAGGGCACCGGGCTGGGCAAGCCGCTGAAGATCATCAACCACCCTGTGCGTGATCGCATCCCGATCGTCATCGCCTCGCTCGGACCGAAGAACGTGGAGTTGACCGCCGAGATCGCCGAAGGCTGGGAACCCATCTTCTACCACCCGGAGAAGGCCGCGAGCGTGTGGGGCGAGCCGCTGGCCAAGGGCAAGGCGAAGCGCGACCCGAGCCTCGGCGACCTGCAGGTCTTCGCGTCGCCCGCCCTCGCCATCGGCGACGACGTCGACCACATGCTCGACTGGGTCCGCCCCGGTCTGGCCCTGTACATCGGCGGCATGGGCGCGAAGGGCAAGAACTTCTACAACGACCTCGCGGTCCGGTACGGCTACGAGAAGGAAGCCGAGACCATCCAGGACCTCTACCTGTCGGGCAAGAAGGACGAGGCCGCCGCCGCGGTGCCGGACGACCTGGTGCGGGCCGTGTCGCTGATCGGTCCGGAGAGCTATGTCGCGGAGCGGGTGGCCGCGTTCGCCGAGTCCGGGGTCACCACGCTCACCGTCACACCGCTCGCCGCGGATCGTGCGGGCCGTGTCGCGTTGGTCGAGAAGCTCCGCAAGATCTGCGGGTAGCACCGCACACCTCAGCAGTGCACAGCCGGAAGAATCAGGAAAGGTGACCATGACCGGAATCAAGCCGATCGTCGTGGGTGTGGACGGATCCGAGTCGGCGTCGGCCGCCGTGGCGTGGGCCGCTCGGGCCGCCGCCGCACTGTCGCTCCCGCTGCATATCGTGACAGTGGTCCACATTCCTGCCTTCTATTACACCGAGCCGTATCTGGCCGAGAGCTTCAAGGAAGAACTCGAGGACACGGCGAAGGCCCGGCTGGGCAGTGCGCGGGTGCACGCCAAGCAGACGGTGGACGAGCCGATCGACATCACCACCGAACAGTTCGAGGCCAAGGTGAGTCAGACCCTCATCGAACTGTCCGCGAACGCGCACATGGTGGTGCTCGGCTCGCGCGGGCACGGTGAGTTCACCGGCCTGCTGATCGGTTCCACGACGTCCGCGGTCGCCGCGCACGGCCACTGCCCGCTGGTGGTCGTGCGGGGGCGCACCATGGACGGGCAGCCGCCGACCGAGGGGCCGATCGTGGTCGGTGTCGACGGTTCGGAAAGCAGCAGAGCCGCGTTGGAAGTGGCGTTCGAGCAGGCTGCCGCGCGGGGTGCGAGCCTGGTCGCGGTCAACGTGTGGAGCGATGTGAGTGTGCAGCCGTCGCTCGGCGCGAGCCCGGACGACCCGCTGTGGAGCAGCATCCAGACGGGCGAGGAAGTGGTGCTCTCGGAGCGTCTCGCCGGGTACCAGGAGCGGTATCCGGACGTGACGGTCGAACGCGTCGTCGCGCGCGACCGCCCGGTGCGCGTGCTCAGCGAATTCGCCGAGAAGGCGCAACTGATCGTCGTGGGCAGCCGCGGCCGCGGTGGTTTCACGGGAATGCTGCTGGGCTCCACCAGCAACGCGTTGCTCCACACCGCGGACTGCCCGGTGATGATCGTCCGGCCGGAGAGCTAGCGCGCTCCGTCAGTAGCTTGGAGGTGCACACATGACCACGCGGGTGTTCCTCGTCGACGACCACGAGATCGTGCGACGAGGCTTGGTCGATCTACTGGGCAGCGCGCCCGACCTCGAGGTGGTCGGGGAGGCCGCGTCGGTCGGTGAGGCGATGGCGCGGATTCCGGGCAGCGGCGCCGACGTCGCCGTGCTCGACGTCCGGTTGCCGGACGGCAACGGTGTCGAACTGTGCCGGGACCTGCGTGCCGCGCTGCCCGAACTGCGGTGCCTGATGCTGACGTCGTACTCCGACGACGAGGCGCTGTTCGACGCCATCATGGCCGGGGCGTCCGGATTCGTCCTCAAACAGATCCTCGGCACCGACCTGGTGGCGGCCGTGCGGACGGTGGGGGAGGGCGGTTCGCTGCTCGACAGCAGGGCGACGTCGGCGCTGATGAACCGGATCAGGTCGGCCCGCCGGGACGACCCGCTGACGCAACTGTCCGAGCAGGAACGTGCCGTGTTCGACTTGATCGGCGAGGGGCTCACCAATCGGGAGATCGCCGAGCGGCTCTTCCTCGCCGAGAAGACGATCAAGAACTACGTGTCGAGGCTGTTGTCGAAACTGGGGATGCAACGGCGCACGCAGGCGGCGGTGCTGGCCGCCGAGTTACGCAAACAGCGCTGAAAGCTCCGTCACGTCAACGGGACCCGCCAGGTGACGACGGTTCCTCCACCCCCGGAATCGACGGTGCAGGTGCCGCCGCAGTGCTCGGCGCGCCGATCGAGGTTGTCCAGTCCGCTGCGCCGGGCGCCGTCCGCGATCCCGATGCCGTCGTCCGCGACGGTGACGACGAGGTCGTCCCCGGCGGCCACCGAGATGTCGATGGTGGTGGCCCGCGCGTGCCGCAGCGCATTGCTCAGGGCCTCGCGCAACACCGCCTCCGCGTGCGGGTGGATGCGGCTGGGTACGAGAGTGTCGATGGCGCCGGTGAACTGGACGTTCGGCGCGACCGGCGAATGGGAGGTCAGGTCGCCGATCACGTCGAGCAGGCGGCGGCGCAGACTGGTCGCCGACGCGATACCGGTGGCCTGCAGATCGAAGATGGTGGTGCGGATCTCGCGCACCGTCCGATCGAGTTGCTCGACCGCGGTCGCGACGATGGAGCGCACGCCGTCCGGAACGTCCCCGACCGCGTGAGTGCTCTGCAGGCTCATGCCGGTGGCGAACAATCGCTGAATCACGTTGTCGTGCAGGTCACGCGCGATCCGGTCGCGGTCGGCGAGCACCGACAGCAGGCGTTGCTTGCTCTGCTGGTCGGCGAACTCCACCGCGACGGCAGCGAGGTCGGCCACCGATTCGAGGCGGGCCACCTCGTCCGGATCCCACGGAGCGGTGCCCCGCGCCGTGACGACCAGAACCCCGCCGACCCCCGACGCCGTCGACAGTGGCAGCACCGCGGCGCGGCCCGCCTCGGTGGAGAACGGTGCGAGACCGTCGATGCCCGTCAGCAGTGCGGGGGTGCGGGAGCGCAGCACTTCGGCGAACGGCTCGGCCTGGGTGGCGGTTCGGAAGGTGGTGCGCAGCGGCCGCACCGCGGTGTCCGCCCCGACCACCGCGCCCTCGCCGAGCGTGACGACGATGAAGACCTCGTCACCGCTGGACAGTTCGCGTACCTCTGCGGCGAGGGTGTGCAGCGTTTCGTCGAGTGATCCGCCGACCATCAGCCGGGAGGTGATCGCCGCGACGGCCGTCAACCACCGCTCCCGCGTCCGCGATTCCTCGAACAGCCGGGCATTCTCCACGGCCACGCCGGCCGAAGTGGCGAGCGCGCGCAGAATGACCTCGTCCTCGTCGGTGAACTCGGGTCCGCTGAGTTTCTCGGTCAGGTAGATGCTCCCGAAAACATTGCCCCGCATCATGATCGGCATGCCCAGGAAGCTCTTCATCGGTGGATGGTTGGGCGGGAAGCCGAGCGACCCCGGATGATCGGCCAGGTTGGAGAGGCGCACCGGGCGGGGGTCGTGGACCAGCAGTCCCAGCAGCCCGCGGCCCTCGGGCAGGTGGCCCATGCGCGCACGCTCTTCCGGCGTGATGCCCTCGTAGACGAACTCCGAGAGCCCGCCGTCCGGGGCGTGAACACCGAGTGCGCCGTAGCGGGCGCCGAGCAGGGACGTGGCCGAATTGACGATGCGCTGCAGGGTGGAATCCAGCTCGAGCCCCGACCCCACGACCAGGACCGCCTCGAACAGGCGCTGCAGACTCCGACGAGTGGGGATCACGTCGGCGAGCCCCTCCCGGAACTCGCTGATCCTCGCCTCGTGCCCACCATCCGCTCCCATGTCAGCAGCATAGGTCTGGGGGAGACGTAACACCGCCAACCACGGCGTCGATAAGAGCTCGAGTGTTTACTCATCCGAACTAATGCTTACCCATTGACGCGACGAGGGAGAAGAAGAATGAATCGACGGCACTTCGCACGACGGGTCGCGGCAGGTCTGACCGCAGCAGGGGCAGCGACGATGATGTTCACCGGTGTCGTGTCGGCGCAGCCCGCAGATTCCGCTTCCGTCGTCGACCCGGCGACCGCGATCGCGAAGCTGCGCACCGTGGCCGCCGGAAACCCCGAGGCTGAGGCCGCCATCGAGCGACTTGCCGCATCCCCGACCGACACGGCGGCGACGAACATCGCCCTGCCGGGCCAGATCTTCCAGGTCCCCGCGTACTCCGACACCGGCCAGGGCGGTCCCGTCCTCGGACAGCTGTACGGCGCGGGTGTGGCGACCAACATGAGCAACCAGTTCCGCTTCGGCTTCTTCGGCGGACCGGGCGTCATCGCCAACGACCAGGCCGGCGCCGAACTCGACGTCGTGTACTACAGCTTCGCGACCGGTGCCAGCGGCATCGTCAAGCTGGACCAGAACAACGTCGCGGTTCCCACGGTCGTGTCCACGGCCCCGGTCGCCGGGCTCGGCAGCGGCCTGGTCGTCGCGGCCGTGTACGGCTCGCTGAACCACCAGGTGGGGCCGAACGTCGTCAAGAGCACGATCTGGTGGCCCACCCTGGGCACCGTGCTCGCCTGACCCATCGAGAACTCAGGTGGCAGGTTCGGCCCCCGGCCGGGCCTGCCACCACTCCGTCCAGCGCTGTTCGAGTTCGGCCCACTCCTCGTCGTCCAGGTCGTAGGCCGCGAGGAGGATCTGCGCACCGCCGTTCGGGCGGGCCGAATTGACGGGCTGCTCGCCGAACTGCAGCAGTCCCGGGCCGAGGTCGTCGACGCTCACCGCGGTCTGGTGCTCGCCGACGAAACACACCACGCCGTGCAGCAGATCGCCCGTCTCCGCGACCGCGGTGAAATGATCGCCCACCTTCATATCTGCGAGCTTGTCGAGGCCGAGCAGGTGTCGCGCCGAATCTCCGTCCGCGACCGGGCCTTCGAGGAACAGTGTGCGACGCTCGTCGAGTCCGTGCCGTTCGATGCCGAACTTGAGGAACTGCAGGAACGTCGTCCAGCCCTCGGTGACGTCGTCGTACCAGTCGTCCGCGGCGGGATCGGCGTCCCGGGGCGGCCGGGTGATCCGCACCAGGGTGGTGCCGTCGTGCTCGTGGAGGCTGAACCGGTCGGCGCCGCCCAGGGCGAGGGTGAAGGCCTCGGAGTCCTCCGTCACGTCGTCGCCGAAGTAGATTTCCCTGATCTCGTCGTCCAGGCCCTCGATATCCCAGCCGTGCCAGCGCCGCAGCAACTCCGGGTCGCGTAGGGCAGGCCACACGACCGACGGCGCCGCAGCCACCGATACCTCGATCACGGGCGGGGTTTCCGTCATGCGCTCTCCTGCGTCTCCGCTGTTGCCGGTCCGACCTGCACCGCCGACCGGAAGAGATGCACCACCATGACGACGAACGTCACGCACCACACGGTGAATGCACACCACAGTTCGGCACTACCGACCATACCCACGAGCGGAACGTGGTCCGCCCGGCCCAGGTAGATGCCGGCGACCGCGTACATGCCGAGGGGGAAGACGATGCTCCATACGGCGGCGTCGTAGCGCAGCGGCACCTTGTTGGTGATGTGGCGCCACCATCCGGCGGCCGCCAGGACCGGGATCAGCCAGGTCGCGAACGCCCAGAACACCACCGCGAATCCGCCGATGAGCCCACGCGTGGCGTTCACCATCGGCGCGTCCTCCATCTCGACGATGCGGGCGCCGGCGAGGACGGTGATCGCACATGCACCCATCGACACCCAGAACGGCGCGGTGAGGTCCTGCGGCCGCAGCGGATACAGCAACATCCGTGCGGCGACGAAGATCCCCGCCGCGCCGTACAGGCACACCCCGATCGACCAGGAGAAGACGGCGACCACGGCCAGGAACCGGCGGGCGCTGTCGGAGACCGGTTCGAGGGTCGCGGCGGCCACAGCCACCGACTGGGCGGCGACCACCCAGATGAACCAGGTTCCGTTGGCGCGCGCCACCACCGGACGTTCCGACGTGCCCAGGACGGCGGTCCACGGGACGACGTAACCGAGCACGATCCAGGTCAGCCCGGCGACGGTGAGCAGCACCGCGGTGGCGGCGTGGTGGCCGTCCATCGCAAGGCGCACGCCGAACACGTCGGTCCCGGCGATGAACGTGAAGAAACCGAATCCGCGGCTCGCGTCGGTCAGGTCGCCGACGACCTCACCGCGGTACGCCACGATCCGCCAGACCGTGAGCGCCACCAGCGTCACGTACGCCGTGCCGCAGACGATCAGCAGCAGAACCGAGAGCAGGTCGAAACCGCTCAGTTTCATACCCACCGAGATGATGCCGCTGGCCATGACGATCGCGAAATAGGCCGGGTTCAGACTCCGAACGGAATCGGCGAACCGATCGCGCACGACCGTCACATGGCGACGGTGAGCAGGAACGCGACGTCCTCGATGGCCTCGACGCTGTGCCGGTCCGTCGGGAGGACCAGCAGGTCGCCGGTGGAACCCTTCCACGAGTCCTCGCCGGCCACGAGGTTCAGTTTGCCGCTGAGAATGAACAGGGTGGCCTCGCCCGGGCTCTCGTGTTCGGCCATCTTCTGACCCGCGGCCAGGGCGATGACGGTCTGCCTGAGGCTGCGCCGATGGCCGCCGTACACGGTCTGCGAACTGCGGCCGCTGGACGTCCCGCCCGCCAACTTCAGTTGCTGACGGGCAAGGGCGGTCAGTGACTTCTTGTCCATGAGGTGAGTATGAACCACTGCGCGCACCGTCACCCGTCGAATGGGGTAACGGTGCGGTGGCAAACAGGTGGCCGGTCAGCGCTTGGTGTAGGTGATCCAGCGGTACCGGGTGCCGTTCTTCGCCGACGTGAGCCACTCACCGGTGTCCTGCGGGTGCCAGGACTCGTCGATCGCGGGTGCCCAGGCGTCGCCGTCGATCGTCACGTCGATCTCGGAGACCAGCAGCTGTGTAGCGAACGGCATTGCCGCCGTGTAGATCTGACCGCCGCCGATGACGCAGACGTCCTCGTCGGTGAGCGCGAGCGCCGAGGCGATGCCGTCGGCGGCCTCCGCTCCTTCCGCAGCCCAGTCGGGCTGACGGCTGATCACGATGTTGCGCCGGCCCGGTAGGGGCCGGAATCGTGGGGGCAGCGAGTCCCACGTCCTGCGGCCCATGATCACGGGGTGGCCCTGCGTCACCTTCTTGAAGTACGCCATGTCCTCGGGGACGTGCCACGGGATCGTGTTGTCGCGGCCGATGACGCCGCCGGCACCCTGCGCCCAGACCAGCTTGACCTGCCGGGCCGCCACTAGACGGCCACCGGCGCCTTGATGGCCGGATGGTGCCGGTAGTCGACGATCTCCACGTCCTCGAACGTGTAGTCGAAGATCGAATCCCGCCGGTTCAGTTTCAGCGTCGGATACGGCAACGGCTCCCGGCTCAACTGCTCGGTGACCTGGTCGACGTGGTTGTCGTAGATGTGGCAGTCGCCACCGGTCCAGATGAAGTCGCCCGGTTCGAGCCCGGCCTGCTGCGCCACCATGTGGGTGAGCAGCGCGTAGCTCGCGATGTTGAACGGCACGCCGAGGAACATGTCGGCGCTGCGCTGGTACAGCTGGCACGACAGCTTGCCGTCCGCGACGTAGAACTGGAAGAACGCGTGGCACGGCGCCAGCGCCATCTGCGGGATGTCGCCGACGTTCCACGCCGACACGATGATGCGACGCGAATCCGGGTTCGACTTCAGCGTCTCGATGGTCTGGCTGATCTGGTCGATGTGCTCGCCCGACGGGGTCGGCCAGCTGCGCCACTGCACGCCGTACACCGGGCCCAGTTCGCCGTCCGCGTCCGCCCACTCGTCCCAGATCGTGACGCCGTTGTCCTGGAGCCACTTCACGTTGGAATCGCCGCGCAGGAACCACAGCAGTTCGTAGACGATCGACTTGAGGTGCACCTTCTTCGTGGTGATCAGCGGGAACCCGTCCGCGAGGTTCCAGCGCATCTGATGACCGAAGACGCTCTTCGTGCCGGTCCCGGTGCGGTCGGCCTTCGGGGTGCCCGTGTCCATGACGAGTCGGAGCAGGTCTTCGTACGGGGTCGGCACAGATGTCACGGTACGAGCATAGGCGGCTCCGCCACCCGTGCGCCTTTCCGGTAGCTGGAGCAACCAGAAAGGCGCACGAGCGTTAGCCTGCCCGCATGCGTGAACTCTTCGTGATCGGCATCGGCGCCGGCGACCCCGACCAGGTGACCGTCCAGGCGATCAAGGCGATGAACAAGGCGGACGTGTTCTTCGTCATCGGCAAGGGCGACGAGAAGCAGGACCTCGTCGATCTCCGCACCGGCATCCTCGAGGAACACGTCACCGGTCCGTACCGCGTCGTGGACATCGTCGATCCGCCGCGCAACCGCACGCCGTCCGACTACGAGGGTGTCGTCGACGACTGGCACGAGCGCCGGGCGGCGCTGTTCGAGGCCGAGTTCGCGTCGGAGCCGGGCGTCGGGGCGATCCTCGTGTGGGGCGACCCGTCGCTCTACGACAGCACGCTGCGGATCGTCGAGCGGGTGCTCGCCCGCGGCAACGTGTCGTTCGACTACTCGGTGATCCCGGGCGTGACCAGCGTGCAGTCGCTGGCCGCCCAGCATCGGATCGTGCTCAACCGGATCGGCGAACCCGTCCATGTCACCACCGGGCGCCGTCTCGCCGAGGGTCTGCCCGACGGCGTCGACAACGCGGTGGTCATGCTCGACGCCCACTGCACGTTCACGCAGGTCCCCGGCGACGACGTCCAGATCTGGTGGGGCGCCTACCTGGGCACCCCCGACGAGGTGCTGATCTCCGGTCGTCTGCGGGACGTCGAGGACGAGATCCAGCGGGTGCGCGCCGAACTGCGCGAACGCAAGGGCTGGATCATGGACACCTACCTCCTCCGCAGGTGAGTGGGAAAGTGCGGAGGAGCACACTTTCTCGCTCACATGCCGTTAGCCTGGGGACATGCCCGAGCTGCCCGAGGTGGAGGCGTTAGCCGAGTTCCTGCGTGAACACGCCGTGGGAGCGGTCGTCGGCCGGGTGGACGTGGCGGCCCTGAGCGTGCTGAAGACGTTCGACCCCCCGATCACCGCCCTGCAGGGCCGCGACGTCACGGGTGCCGCCCGGTTCGGCAAGCACCTCGCACTCGACTGCTCCGGGTTGTGGCTCGTCACCCACCTGTCGCGTGGGGGCTGGTTGCGCTGGACCGACAATCCGTCGGCGGCGCCGCCGAAACCGGGGAAGGGGCCGCTGGCGCTGCGGGTGCACTTCTTCACCCCGGAGGGGGCGACGCCGGCGTTCGACCTGACCGAGGCGGGCACGAAGAAGCGGCTCGCGGTGTGGCTCGTGCACGACCCTCGGGAGGTGGAGGGGATAGCCCGGCTCGGGCCCGACGCCCTCGCCGTCACCGAACCCGAGTTCGCGGCACTGCTGTCCACCACGTCGGCGCGGATCAAGAACGCGCTCGTCGACCAGTCGCTGCTCGCCGGCGTCGGCAACGCCTACTCCGACGAAATCCTGCACACCGCAAAGATTTCCCCCTTCGCGACGTCGCGCACCCTGCCGGAAGACCAGGTGCACGTGCTGTACGACGCGATGCGGTCCGTGCTCACCGACGCCGTCGACAGGTCGCTCGGCCAGGACGCGGCGCGGCTGAAGGGGGAGAAGCGATCCGGGATGCGCGTCCACGCCCGGACCGGACTGCCCTGCCCCGTCTGCGGTGACACCGTCCGGGAAGTGTCGTTCGCGGAGAAGTCTTTTCAGTACTGCGCGACGTGTCAGACCGGAGGTAAGGTGCTCGCCGACCGCCGGATGTCGCGGCTGCTGAAGTAGGCGCGGGCGTACACGCGTGCCCGCATATAGTTGTGACCATGCGTGAACAGGCACCCGGACGGTTCGGTACCCCTCTGACGGCAGGCGCGACCCGCGTCATGCTGCTCGGGTCGGGTGAGCTGGGCAAGGAAGTGATCATCGCCCTCCAGCGGCTGGGGGTCGAGGTGATCGCCGTCGACCGCTACGACAACGCGCCGGGCCACCAGGTGGCGCACCGTGCGCACACCATCGACATGAGCGACCCGGACGCGCTGTTGCGGCTCGTCGACGCCGAAAAGCCGCACTTCGTGGTGCCCGAGATCGAGGCCATCGCCACCGATGCGCTGGCCACGGTCGAGGAGCGCGGCGCCGCGGTCGTGGTGCCCACCGCGCGGGCGACGCAGCTGACCATGAACCGTGAGGGAATCCGGCGCCTCGCCGCGGAGGAACTGGGCCTGCCCACGTCGCCGTACGAGTTCGCCGAATCGCTCGACGAGGTCCGGGCGGCCACCGGACGCATCGGCTTTCCCTGCGTGATCAAGCCGGTGATGTCGTCGTCCGGGAAGGGGCAGTCCACGGTGCGCGCCGCCGACGACGTCGAGAAGGCCTGGGACTACGCGCTCGCGGGCGGCCGCGTCAATTACGGCCGCGTCATCGTGGAGGGGTTCGTCGACTTCGACTACGAGATCACCCAACTCACCGTCCGGGCGATCGGCGCTGACGGCGAGGTGGGCACGTTCTTCTGCGAGCCGATCGGGCACCTGCAGGATTCGGGTGACTACGTGGAGTCGTGGCAGCCGCAACCGATGAGCGAGGCGGCGCTGGCCCGGTCGCGTGAGGTGGCGGAGAAGGTGACGTCGGCGCTGGGCGGCCGCGGGATCTTCGGGGTGGAACTGTTCGTGAAGGGCGACGACGTGTACTTCTCGGAGGTCAGCCCCCGCCCGCACGACACGGGACTGGTCACCCTTCGGACGCAACGACTCTCGGAGTTCGAACTACATGCCCGTGCGATCCTCGGACTGCCCGTCGACACCACCCTCACGACACCCGGTGCGTCCGCGGTGATCTACGGAAAACTCGATGCCGCCGGGATCGGCTTCGCGGGTGTCGCCGACGCGATGGCCGTCCCCGAGACCGACCTGCGGCTGTTCGGCAAGCCGGAGAGCTTCGCGCGGAGGCGGATGGGCGTCGCCGTGTCCACGGGGCCGGACGTCGAGACCGCGCGCAGCCGCGCGCGGGAGGCGGCGTCCCGCGTCGAGCCCGTCGCGTGAGTCCGGGCGCAGAAGTTCTTGTCGGCCTGGCCATCGTGGTCGGGCTCGTCGGGATCGTCATCCCGATCCTGCCCGGAACGATCCTCATCTTCGCGGCAATCCTGTTGTGGGCCATCATGACCGGCGGTGCGACGGCGTGGACGGTGTTCGCAGTCGCCACGGTGTTCCTGGTGATCAGCGGCGTCGTCAAATACACCTGGCCCGGCAAGCGGATGCGCACCGCCGGCGTCCCCAACGTGTCGCTGATCGTCGGTGGACTGCTCGGGATCGTCGGGTTCTTCGTCGTTCCCGTGGTGGGATTGTTCCTCGGGTTCATCGCGGGAACGTATGTCGCCGAGCTGTACCGGTTGCGTGCCCACAACCGGGCGTGGGCGTCGACGTGGCACGCCTGCAAGGCCGTCGGACTGTCGATGCTGATCGAGCTGCTCGGCGCCCTGCTCGCCTCGGGGGTGTGGCTGACCGCGGTGGTCGCGACGTAGGTCGCCCGAAATCGTCGCCGGGGGTATCCAGGAGCGACCTCCACCTGCGATGATGAAACGCGGATGTTGATCTTCCCGGCTAGCGGAGGAATGCGCCGTGAACAAGAAGACGACCTGGATCCTGGCCCCGCTCGCTGCCGCGACCCTCGCACTGAGTGGCTGCGGCAACGACTCGTCCGACTCGTCCGCGCCGAGCGCCACCAGCGCCGCGGAGGCCACGAGCAGCGGCGAAGCGGCGCCCGCGTCGAACATGATGGAGAAGATTCCGTCACCCTTCGTGATGACCCCGCAGATGGACCCGACGTATGTCGGGTCGGTCGACGGGACCGACGCGTACATCGCGCTGGCCAGGTCGGGCGACGAGATGGTCGCCTTCCTGTGCGACGGCGACGAGATGTGGACGTGGATGACCGGCACGATGGACGGCGACAAGGCGTCGATGTCGTCGCCGGACGGAGCAACGCTCACCGCGTCGATGAGCGACGGCACCGTGACGGGGCAGGTCAGCGCGCCGGGCATGCCCGACAAGGCGTTCACGGCCAAACCGGTCGGCGCGGAGGACGGGCTGTTCCGGGCTACCACCAACCACGACGGCACCGACTACACCCTCGGCTGGATCATGACCCCCGACGGCGTCCGCGGGCTCGAACGTCAGGCCAACGGCTCGACCACCGGTGGCATCGCCGTCGACCGGAACGAAGACCAGATGGACGATCGGCAGCGGGAGCGGCGCGCTGAACGACGCGAACAGCTGGACTGCGATCAGATGCAGAACTACAACACGTGGCTGGTGGCGCAACCGCAGACGCCGCCGGTGGCCGAGATGGTGTCGATGAACAGCGTGCAGATGGAAGGCTGTTGACACGGGGCGTGCGTGTTAGCAGCGTCCGTCCGGAGTGTCGCAGCGGTACCACGCACGCGCGTTGCCGCCCATGACCTTGTCGAAGTCGTCGCCGACCGCGTCCGCGACGATGTCGATGTCGCTGTCCTGGAACACTCTTCGGGAGCGGCTGCCCGGTAGGTCGGTGCCGAACATCAGCGCCTCGGGGTTGACGGCGTGAATCTTGCGCAACACGTCGCCGACGTTCTCGATGGTGGTCCGCCCGAACCCGGTGGCCTTCACCCGGACTCCCCGGTCGACGAGATCGAGGAGGTACGGCAGGCCCCGCGTCGACATCCCCAGGTGGTCGATGCACACGGCGGGCAGCTTCGCGAACACCGGCTCGAGCGACAGCAGCAGCGTGGCGTCCACATAGAATTCGGCGTGCCAGCCGGCCAGCTCGTACGCCCGCAGGGCCTGCTTGGTGAGGAGCTTCACGTCGGTCGCGCTGCGCCGAAGATTGAACCGGACGGCCCGGACCCCGGCGCGGTCGAGTTCGAGGATGCTCTCGTCGGTGGCGTCGAGTTCCATCTGGGTGACGCCCACCCAGCTGGGGCCGAGTTCGGTGAGCGCGGCTTTCAGGTAATTCTGATCGGTGCCCTGGTACGAGGCCGTGACGACGGCGCCGCCGTCCACGCCGAAGCCTTCCGTGCGGGCCCGGTAGTCGGCGACGGTGAACGGCTCCGGAAGGTAGCCGTGGTTCTCGACCACCGGGAACCGGGGATCGATGATGTGAACGTGGGCGTCAAACACGACTCATATCCTGCCTTGTGCGGGCGACGGGCCGGGAGGTCGCGTCGGCATCCGGACACGCGTGGTCCGAGACGACGGAAGGGAACCTCCCGCGGGAGGTTCCCTTCGCACCGAATCGGAAGATCAGGCCTTGTCGGGCTCGCTGGCCTTGAGCATGTCCTCACGCTCGACGACCTTGATCCGCTCGCGGCCCTCGGGCTCGCCCAGGCTGCGCTCGTGCGCGTCGAGGCGGTACCAGCCCTGCCAGGTGGTGTAGGGGACCTGCTTGCCCTCGAGGAACTCGATGATTGCGTCCTCGCCCGGGTTCGCGGGCTCGGGGAAGCCGGTCCGGTCCTCGAGCAGGTTCGCGACGGTCTCGTTCGCGTCGCCCTTGGTGTGGCCGATCAGACCGACCGGGCCGCGCTTGATCCAGCCGGTGACGTAGGTGGCCGGCATGAACCGGGCGTTGCCCTCGGCGGTGTCGTCGGAGATGACGCGTCCGGCCTCGTTCGGGACCGTGCCCGCCTGCTCGTCGAACGGCAGCTTCGCGATGTTCTGCGACAGGTAACCCACGGCGCGGTACACGGCCTGGACGTCCCAGTCGTTGAACTTGCCGGTGCCCTTGACGTTGCCGGTGCCGTCGAGCTGGGTGCGCTCGGTGCGCAGACCGACGACCTTGCCGTCCTCGCCGAGCACCTCGGTGGGCGATTCGAAGAAGTGCAGGAACAGCTTGTGCGGGCGGTTGCCCACGTCGCGGATGGCCCAGTCCTGCAGGGTGTTGGCGACCATGTCGACCTGCTTGGAGTTGCGGCGCGCCTGCTCGGAGCCCTCGTCGTAGTCGATGTCCTCGGGATCGACGATGACCTCGATCGTCGGCGAGTGATCGAGTTCACGCAGCTCGAGGGGGGTGAACTTGGCCTGTGCAGGTCCGCGGCGGCCGAACACGTGGACCTCGACGGCCTTGTTGCCCTTGAGTCCCTCGTAGACGTTGGCGGGGATCTCCGTCGGCAGCAGTTCGTCGCCGGTCTTGGCGAGGACGCGCGCGATGTCGAGGGCGACGTTGCCGACACCGAGGACGGCGACCTTCTCGGCCTCGAGGGGCCAGGTGCGCGGGACGTCGGGGTGACCGTCGTACCAGGAGACGAAGTCGGCGGCACCGTAGCTGCCGTCGAGTTCGATGCCCGGGATGTTGAGGGCGCGGTCGGCGTTGGCGCCGGTGGAGAAGATCACCGCGTCGTAGAAGCTGTGCAGGTCTTCGAGGGTGATGTCGCTGCCGTAGTCGATGTTGCCCAGCAGGCGGACCGACGGCTTGTCGAGCACCTTGTGCAGGGCGGTGATGATGCCCTTGATGCGCGGGTGGTCGGGGGCGACGCCGTACCGGATCAGACCGAAGGGGGCAGGCATCCGCTCGAAGAGGTCGATGCTGATCCCGCCGTCAGACGCGGCATCGGATTTCATGAGTGCGTCGGCTGCGTAGATACCGGCGGGGCCGGCACCCACGATTGCAACGCGCAACGGACGTGTCTGATCAGTCATCTGGAGCGAACTACCTTCTGAAGGGCGGACAACGAAACCTCAGCTTAAATTAAGCCCAGCCTAATCGGGTGGCCGAGGTGCAGCAGACAGGGCAAAGCCCATTCTCGGGACTCACGCCTGTAGAGGGTAGTCGCCTCCGCGTTGGGGGGTCACAAACACGATTTGTAGGGGCAGCTCTATACACTCGTGGCCAGCCGAGATCGAAGGGAAGTCATGTCCGGTTCGAGCGAATCGCCTCAGCACGACGCGGGAGGCGCGGAAGATCCGGTGGATCCCCGGCGCATCACGGCGGTGCCGTTCATCGCCGCCGTCACCGTCATCGTCGTCATCCTCGTCGCCATCGTGGTGTCCAGCATGCTGTCGCCCGCCGACGAGAACGTCACGGAAGCGGATCGCATCAACCGTTCGGTCGCGGACTTCATCCAGGCCCACAACCACGACGACGCCGATCTGCAGAAGACGCTGGTCTGCCCGACGTGGTCCGACGACCGGTCGGTGCTGCGGGGCCGGGAAGGCGAGGTCACGCTGCAGGGCGTCGAGTCGTCCGAGGTCAACGGCGACCGCGCCCGGGCGGAGGTCCGGGTCAGCGCCGACGACGGCAAGGGCGAGACGACCGATACATGGCAATTGACGCGGGACGGCGACACATGGGTCGTCTGCAACTGACCGTTGCCCGGAAGGGCGCACAGAACAGGGTTGTGAAAAGCTGACATGGTGAGTTACGCAGGCGACATAACGCCGGAGCATGCCTGGGAGCTGCTCCGCGACAATCCCGACGCTGTGCTGGTGGACGTGCGGACGGACGCCGAGTGGAAATACGTCGGAGTCCCCGACACGACCTCCCTCGGGCGGAAGACCGTGCTGATCGAATGGGTCAGCTACCCGACGGGCAGTCGTAACGACAACTTCGTGGACCAGCTGAAGGAGGCCGGGATCGCGGGCGGCGAGAGTGCCCCGGTGATCTTCCTGTGTCGTTCCGGCCAGCGGTCCATCGGTGCGGCGGAAGCCGCGACAGCGGCGGGCATCGGCCCGTCGTACAACGTGCTCGACGGTTTCGAAGGCGGCCTGGACGCCGACGGTCATCGTGGGGCGGTCGGCTGGCGGGCTCTGGGCCTGCCGTGGAGGCAGTGGTGAGTGCAATTCCTCGAGGCGGCGCGTTTCAGAAGGCGCTGCCGGACGACATCGGCCAGGGCACGATCAGCGTGCGCGGAGGAACCCTCCGTTCCGGCTTCGAAGAGACGTCCGAAGCGATCTTCCTGAACTCCGGGTTCGTGTTCGAGAGCGCGGGAGCGGCCGAGGCGTCGTTCACCGGCGACATCGACCACTTCGTCTACTCCCGGTACGGCAACCCCACCGTGAAGATGTTCGAGGAGCGGCTGCGCCTGATCGAGGGCGCGGAGGCCTGCTTCGCCACCGCCAGCGGAATGTCCGCGGTGTTCACCGCCCTCGGTGCGCTGCTGAAGGCGGGCGACCGCCTCGTCGCGGCGCGCAGCCTGTTCGGCTCCTGCTTCGTGGTGTGCAACGAGATCCTGCCCCGCTGGGGCGTGGAGACGGTGTTCGTCGACGGTGAAGACCTCGACCAGTGGGAGAAGGCTCTGTCCGAGCCGACCACCGCGGTGTTCTTCGAGACGCCGTCGAACCCCATGCAGACACTCGTGGACGTGCCCCGGGTGGCGGAACTCGCGCACGCCGCCGGCGCCAAGGTCGTGCTCGACAACGTGTTCGCGACCCCGCTGCTGCAGCGCAGCCTGGAACTGGGCGCCGACATCGTCGTCTACTCCGGCACCAAGCACATCGACGGTCAGGGCCGCGTGCTCGGCGGGGCGATCCTCGGGCCGAAGGACTACATCGAGGGTCCCGTCCAGAACCTCATGCGCCACACCGGGCCGGCACTGAGCCCGTTCAACGCGTGGACGCTCCTCAAGGGGCTCGAGACGATGCCGATCCGCGTGCGGCACTCCGTCGGCTCGGCACTGGAGATCGCCCAGTTCCTCGAGGGCCACTCCGCCGTCGACTGGGTCAAGTACCCGTATCTCGAGTCGCACCCCCAGTACGACCTCGCCAAGCGGCAGATGAGCGGCGGCGGCACCGTCGTCACCTTCGCACTGAACGCGTCCGAGAGCGACGCGAAGAAGCGGGCATTCGAACTCCTCGACGGCCTACGACTGGTCAACATCTCCAACAACCTCGGCGACTCCAAGTCCCTCATCACGCATCCCGCCACCACCACCCACCGGGCCATGGGTCCGGAAGGCCGTGCGGCAGTGGGCATCACCGACGGCGTCGTCCGGCTGTCCGTCGGACTCGAAGACACCGCCGACCTCCTGACCGACCTGGAGCAGGCACTGGGATAGGCCCGGAGGGCCTAGAGGTCGAGGCTCGTGGCCTGCGCGACCGCGTGGAGGCGCTCGGCGGTCGCGGCGTCCTGGGTGTCGTACCGGCGGGCGCACTCGACGAGTGTCGCGGACATTTCGGCGAGGGTGCGCTGCAACGACTCCCGCCTGCCGTCCAGGTAGGACGTGAACCGGGCGAACCCGGCGCCGGCCGCCTCCGGCCACGCCGCCCCCGAGTCGGCGACGGCAACGTCGATGGGGTTCAGCCGCGAGAGTGCTTCGTCGAACAGGGCGTCGAGCTGACCGGCCGCTGCGCGCAGGGTACCGGTGTCGACGTGGGTGGAACCGCTCATTTTCGATCCTTCGTGTCGGTCGAGACGAGATCGGACTCCCGCGGACGCGATCGATCCGCTAGGGTACGGGCATTATGCATCCTGGGGGGGATCGTGAATCTGAGGGACATAGCCCAGTGGGACGTCCGCGCGCTGCAGACCGTGCAACGGTCGCTGTCCGAGCGGGCGGCGACCATCGCGTTCGTGCAGGACGGTCTCGCCGACATCGGCCGGTTACCGACATGGCAGGACGACGCCGCGGACGCCGCACGTCGGCGGTTCCGGACCGCCGCCGATGATCTGAGCAGGGAGTCGGCTGCGGTCGCCGTCGTCGAATCGTTGGCCCGCGAGTTGTTCGACGCGGTCACGCACCTGCAGACCGAACTCGACGGCGTCCGGGACACTGCTGTCGCCCACGGTATGGCCCTGTCGGACAACGGTGACGTTGCGGACGCGGTCGACATCCCGGACGCGGCGGGGCGCGAGGAACTCCGCGCCGAACTGGGTGCCGCGGCCCGGGCGTTGATCCTGCAGGCGGAGGACCTCGTCGCCGACGCGGCGGCCGTCCTGACGCGGGCCGCGGACGGCGCTGTCGAACCCGGTGAGGTGGGTCGAGGACTGTCCGCCCCGGCGCCTCCGCCGGACGGCTCCCCGCTGGCCAACCGCGAGTACTGGGACGCCCTGCCCGCAGCCCAGCGGCGGGAGGTGATCGAATTGCATCCCGACTGGGTGGGCAATCGCGACGGCATTCCGTCCGCGGTGCGGCACGAGGCGAACGTGAGCCGATTCGCCGACGAGCGGTCGCGGTGGGAGCTGGAACGGGACCGTCTCCGGGAGAGGCTGGACCACAACGTGTTCGGTGGCGCATTCACCGACGACGATGCGCGGCTGTGGTACGCCGAGCAGAAGCTGCGCGACCTCGACGACCTCGAGTCGCTCGTCCGCGACCACCCGGACGGCAGGCTGATGTTGCTGGACCTGCAGTCGGGTGAACGGACGATGGCCGCCTTCGCGCTCGGCGACCCGGACACCGCCGATCACATCTCCGTCACCACCCCGGGTATCGACACCACTGTCGGCTCCCTCGCCGGAATGACCGACGAGGCGTCGGCGCTGAAGGCGGAAATCGAACGGCAGCTGGACCTTTCCGGCCGAACCGACGACACGGTGTCGACGATCGCGTGGCTCGGGTATCAGCCGCCGACCACCACCGGTCCGGGCAATTACGACGTCCCGTTCCTCGACCAGAACGTCGGGCGCGGATGGCTCCTCGACGCGTGGCAGTCCGACCGCGCGACCGCGGGAGCCCCGAAGCTTGCCTCGTTCTACGAGGGCCTCGACGTCGCCTCGCAGACGCCGGATCCGCACATCACCGCCCTCGGACATTCGTATGGTTCGTACACCCAGGGCCTGGCCCTGCAGGACGCGGGACCGCGGCTGCCTGTGGACGACGCCGTGTTCTACGGTTCGCCCGGCTTCGATGCGAACGACGAATCGGACCTCGGGCTGGCACCCGGCCACGGGTTCGTGATGCGCGCGCACGACGACCCGATCACCCTGGCGGACGGGTTCGGCCGGCTCGGACCCGATCCGGTGCAGACCGACCTCGAGCAACTGTCGGTGCGTGAGGCGACGACCCCCGACGGTGTCCGGCGGGAAGATGCGAACGGGCACAGCGAATATCCACGGCCGAGCGACAACGGCGAACTTCGGGCGTCCGGCTACAACATGGCCGTGATCGCGGCGGGTCTGCCGGAACTGGCGCTCCGGTGACGATCCGGTGGGTGACGAGAACGTTCGCCGTGATCGGCGCGGCGATCCTGACGAGCGGATGTGGTGGCGTGACGGACAACCCGTACAACTTCGGCGACGAGGAGATCGCGGCGGCGGCGGAGAGCCTGAGCGGAAGGCCGACGCTAGCCGTCACCGAGCGACACGTCACCGATGCGCTGGTGCGGATCAGTGAAGCCGTCGGCGCGATCGCTCCGGATGTCCGGTGGCGGTGGCATCGTGAACGCAGGCAGGGCGGCGGATGCCCCGGACCGTATGCCTACACGGAGGGGCAGTCCGTCACCACGCGAGCGCTACTGTCCGACAACCCGATCCGCGACGCCGACTGGCCCGCGGTGCTGGCGGCCGCCCACGCGGTCGCCGCCGACGCCGGGATGGATCGGCTCGACGTCCACGTCGACGAGCCCGGACGTCACGATGTGACGTTCGCCGGCGAAGACGGGAACCGGATCACGTTTGGGACGTACAAGGCAGCCTCCCTCCGGGGCATCACTGGCTGCCGCCACCCGTGAGTACTTGTTAACGTCGGGCGCTGGCTGTCAGCATGGTCGTGAGACACCTGGCAGTCAGCGTGGGGAGCGGAGTTCCCTGTGACCGACATCGACAGCTTTCCGATCGGGCGTGGTCCGACGGGTAGGCGTTCGTTTCCGATCGCGTTCCGGATCGAGGTGCTGCGCCGGTGGGACGAGTGCACCGAGCACGGCGCCAAGACGCGCCTGCTGCGTGAGTTGAACCTGAGCAAGAACCACGTCACTGCGTGGCTTCGCGCGCGGGAGAGCGGACAATACACGCAGGCGATGGTCGCCGCGGCAGAGAAGTCGAGGAATTGGATGGACAGTCGGGATCGGGCCGAGCTGGCGCGGCTGCGCCGGGAGAACACACGGCTCAAGGCCCAGGTGGAACAGGCGGAGACCGCCCAGGAGATCCTGGGAAAAGCGTTCGAGTTCTTGCAGGGGATCACCAAGCGCTCGAACGAGGACCCATCTGCGATCCCACCGGCGTTGATGAGCGCGAACGAGTACGCGCAGTGGCTCGAGCGAGAGAAGCTGTCCTGATCGACACCGTCGGGGTGTTGGTCCGGGACGCGGCGATGCCGGTCACCGCGGCGTGCGCCCTGCTCGGTGTGCCGCGGTCGAGTTACTACCGGCGCACCCGCGGTTACCGGCACTACGTTCCGGTCACCGAGCCGGTCCCGCACGTTCAGCGGCGGCAGCCCGCCGCGTTGTCCGACGACGAGCGCGCCCGGATCGTCGAGTTGATCCTGGCCGAGGAGAACACGGATCTGTCTGTGGTGCAGGTGTATTGGCGTTCTTTCGACGCCGGGTTCGTCGCGTGTTCGGAGTCGACGTTCTACCGGGTGGCGCGTGCGCAGAACTTGACCGGGGACCGTCGCCGCACCCGGCGGGCCACGGCCGCGGCCCGCCGGGCACCGGTCGCCCGGGCCGGTCGGGCCGGGCAGTTGTGGTCGTGGGACATCACGATGTTGCACGGTCCCCGCAAGCAGGACAGGTATCTGCTGTACCTGGTGATGGACGTGTTCTCGCGGTTCCCGGTGGCCTGGCGGATCGAGTACGCCGAGGTTCCCGAGTTGGCGGTGCAGATGTTCGCCGAGGCGTTCGAGGCGTTCGGGGTGCCCGAGGTGGTGCATGCCGACAATGGTCCGTCGATGCGCTCACATGCCCTGATCGCCGCCCTCGACGAGGCGGGCGCGTGCCGGACCTACTCACGACCGAGGGTCAGCGATGACAACCCGTTCTCCGAGTCGCTGTTCAAGACCATCAAGTACGACTTGTCGTGCCCGCTTCGGTTCGACGACATCGACCACGCGCGGCGATGGACCGAGACGTTCATGACCCGCTACGCGCTCGAACACCGGCACAGTGCCCTGGGCCGGCACACCCCCGCATCGGTGTTCCTCGGCCTCGACACCGAGGAACACCGCCGCCGACAGCACCGGCTGGACCAGATCTGGGCCGAACACCCCGAACGGTTCCGCGGCCGACCCCTGGCACCACACCCGCCACAACCGACAGGCATCAACATCAACCAGAACCTGTCTCAGACAGGTTGACAACTACCGCGGGCGGTTAAGAAGTACTCACGGGCGGCGGAGCCGCATCGCCGAACGGATCCGACGTGCGGCCGACCAGGTCGGCGACCGATTTGAGCACCGCGGTGGGGCGGTAGGGGAACAGTTCCACCGAATCCCGCGTCGAGATTCCGGTGAGGACGAGGATGGTCTGCAGCCCGGCCTCGAGTCCGCAGACGATGTCGGTGTCCATGCGGTCACCGATCATCAGCGTGTTCGCGGAATGTGCGCCGATGGCCCGCAGCGCCGAGCGCATCATCAGGGCGTTCGGCTTGCCCACGTAGTACGGGTCGCGGCCGGTGGCCCGGCTGATCAGTGCCGCAACGGATCCTGTGGCCGGCAGGGAACCCTCGCGCGACGGCCCGGTGGGGTCCGGGTTGGTGGCGATGAAACGAGCGCCTCTCTCCACCAGTCGAATTGCGGTGGTGATGGCCTCGAAGGAGTACGTGCGGGTCTCGCCGAGGACCACGTAGTCGGGATCGTTCTCGGTGAGGACGTATCCGATGTCGTGCAGTGCGGTGGTGAGCCCGGATTCGCCGACGACGTATGCGCTGCCGCCGGGGCGCTGGTTCGCCAGGAACGTCGCGGTGGCCAGGGCGGACGTCCAGATCGATTCCTCGGGAATGTCCAGGCCGGTGCGGAGCAGCCGGGCGCGGAGATCGCGCGGAGTCCTGATGGAATTGTTGGTCAGGACGATGAACGGGGTACCGGACTCCCGGAGTTCGGCCAGGAACAGGTCGGCGCCGGGGACCAGATGTTCTTCGTGGACGAGAACGCCGTCCATGTCCATGAGATAGGTCCAGCCCGGGTGCTCTACTTCGTTGCTCACCGACTCAGTATGGGGGAGCGGGAGGGTGCATGCGTGACTATGCGAGCAGCCGGAACAGGCCGATGAGACCGACGACGACGATGGTTCCCCGCAGTGCGGTGGGGGACAGGCGGCGGCCGTAGCGGGCGCCGAGGACGCCGCCGATCAGCGAGCCCACCGCGATGAGGCCGGCGGCTGCCCAGCTGATCCGGTCGAAGGCCACGAGGGTGTACGCGGTCGCGGCGACGACGTTGACGATGAGCGACAGCAGATTCTTCGCGCCGTTCATCCGTTGCAGGCTCTCCGGCAGGATCGCGCCCATCACACCCATCAGCAGAATGCCCTGCGCAGCGGTGAAGTATCCGCCGTACACGCCGACGGCGAACGTGCCGACGGTCAGCAGGGTGAGTCGCGCCGTGCTCAGGCCCGCCTCGTGGCTGCCACGCTGCTTCGCCCAGGCCTGGATCTTCGGCTGCAGCACCACCAGGATCAGGGCGAGGATCAGCAGCACCGGGACGACGAGTTCGAACACCGTTTCGGGGAGGTGCAGCAGCAGCCACGAGCCGAGAATCGCACCGCACAGGGACGCCGGGATCTGCCACCGCAGCCGCGGCCCCTGCCCGGCCAGCTCCCGCCGGTACCCCCACGTGCCGGATACGCCACCGGCGACCAAGCCGATCGCGTTCGACATCGTGGCGGTCACCGGAGGGAACCCGAAAGCCACCAGGGTGGGGAAGGTGATGAGCGTGCCGCTGCCGACGATGGCGTTGATCGCGCCCGCGCCGACGCCGGCTACCAGGATCGCGATGACTTCGAGTGGTGTCACCGAGGCGACGTTACAAGGGCCTCGGACGGCCCGGCAGCCGGGTCACACGACCGCGAAGAAACAGGGCTGCGCGTCCATTGAACCGCATGGATCGCCGCCTGTCAGCACTTCTGCGCACGGTGATTCTTGCATCCGCGCGACGCCATTTCCCCTGTGTTGCAGGGAAATACCCCGTGTTGACGACGTCCGGGAATGCGGCTAGTGTTCGCTTCAACCATCCAGAGCGACCGAGAGACCTGGCTCGTTGACGTCGCAGCAACCCTTCCGAATTTTTCGGGTGCGGGTGCTACCGCCGGGATCGATGGAAGGCAGCACATGAACTACCCCGCGCGCCCTGCGTGGCGCAGACGGCACATCGACCTGTGCCGTACCACCTCCTGCCACTGTTGACGAGGTCTCACCGCACGCTCACCGGGTAAAAACGCCAGGTGAGCGCCTGACGCGCGCCCGCATCCCGCGGAAGACGCGCCCTCTTCCCCGTCCTGTCTCCAGGTGAAAGGCCGCCTCAGTGATGTCTGTTCTCAGTGGTGAGCGAGCGTGAGCGCCCCCGTCCGGGCGCGTTCGGCCGCGCCCCTCGATTCCGAACCGTCCGGCAATGGTGACCGGCCCGCGGACGCCGCGCTGGAGGTCGCACGGCGGTGGCACCCGTGGCGGTGGGTGGTCAGCGCCGCCGTGCTGGTGCTGCTCGCCCAGTTCGTCCACGGCCTCGCCACCAACCCGGGGTGGGACTGGGCGACGTTCGCCAAGTACTTCACCGCCGGGTCCGTGCTGCAGGCGCTGTGGATGACGGTGAAGCTGACACTTTGGGGGACGGTCCTCGGATTCGCGCTCGGTGTGGTGCTGGCGGTCAGCCGACTGTCGCACAACCCGGTGCTGCAGGTGATCGCCTGGGTATACATCTGGGCGTTCCGGTCGATCCCGCTGATCGTGCAACTCCTGTTCTGGTTCAACATCACGTACCTGTATCAGACTCTGTCGCTGGGTATTCCGTTCGGACCGGGCTTCTTCACGTTCGAGGTCAACGGCGTCATCAGCGGCTTCACCGCCGCCGTCATCGGTCTGGCGCTGCACCAGGCCGCGTACTCCGCGGAGATCATCCGCTCCGGCATCATCTCGGTGGACCACGGGCAGATCGAGGCGGCGCAGTCGCTGGGCATTCCGCGTCGTCGCCAGTTCTTCAAGATCGTTCTGCCCCAGGCGATGCGCGGCATCCTGCCGAACGCCGCGAACGAGGTGATCAGCCTGTTCAAGGGCACGTCGATCGTGTCGACCATGGCGATCGCGGAACTGTTCTACCAGGTTCAGGTGATCTTCGGCCGCAATGGTCGCGTCGTGCCCCTGCTGATGGTCGCGACCATCTGGTACATCATCCTGACCACGCTGTTGTCGATCGGTCAGTACTACGTCGAGCGGCACTACGCGCGCGGATCGGCTCGGGCGCTGCCCCCGACTCCGTGGCAGAAGGTCACCCGGAAATTCGCCGAGATCCGCGACGCCGGCGTCTCCGTACCGAGAGGGGCCACGAAATGACCACCGACACCCAGCAGGCGGAGTTCGCGGTGGAGGTCCGCGGAGTCCACAAGTCCTTCGGCGCACTCGAAGTCCTCCAGGGTGTGGACCTGCTGGTCCGCAAGGGTGAGGTGACGGTGATCCTGGGCCCGTCGGGTTCCGGCAAGTCCACGCTGCTCCGCACGCTCAACCACCTGGAGAAGGTCGACCGGGGCACTGTCCGGATCGACGGCGACCTCATCGGCTACCGGCGCAAGGGCAACAAACTCCACGAACTGCGGGAACGCGACATCCTGAGGCAGCGGTCCCGGATCGGATTCGTGTTCCAGAACTTCAACCTGTTCCCCCACCTCACGGTGCTGGAGAACGTGGTCGAGGCACCGGTGTCGGCGCAGGGCCGCGACCGGGCCGAGGTCGAGGCCGAGGCGATCGCTCTGCTGGAACGGGTCGGCGTGGGTGACAAGGCCCACGAGTACCCGCGGCAACTGTCCGGCGGCCAGCAGCAGCGGGTCGCGATCGCCCGGGCTCTCGCGTTGCGCCCGGCCGTGATCCTGTTCGACGAGCCCACGTCGGCGCTCGACCCCGAACTGGTCGGTGAGGTCCTCGCCGTCATCAAACAACTGGCACGCGACGGCGCCACCCTCGTCATCGTCACCCACGAGGTGGGTTTCGCGCGGGAGGTCGCCGACACGGCCGTCTTCATGGACGGCGGCGTCGTCGTGGAGCAGGGCCCGCCCTCGCAGGTCATCGACGACCCGCAGCACGACCGCACCAAAGCTTTCCTCTCCCGAGTTCTCTGACCTCCACACTCCGGTGTGGATCCCCGAAAGGCGCACATGTCCACCGCACGGTTCCGTAAGACGATTCTGGCCTCGGCCCTCACCACCGTCGCGCTCCTCGCCGCCGCGTGCGGTGGCGGCGACGTCGAGGACGAGGGGGCGGGGCCGACCTCCGCCGCCGGCTACAACCTCACCGCGGATCAGAATCGCGTCACCACCGACGAGGTCGAATCGATCGCGGCGAAGGTTCCCCAGCAGATCCGCGACCGCGGCACGCTCATCGTGACGGGCAGCGCCGGTTCTGCCCCGCCGCTGCGGTTCTACGCCGACGACGACAAGACGCTCATCGGCACGGAGACGGACTTCGCGTACCTGATCGGCGACGTTCTCGGTCTGAAGGTCGACCTCCAGGCGGCGGACTGGGCGCAGAACTTCGTCCGGATCGACTCGGGGGAGGCTGACGCCTTCATCTCCAACGTCACCGTCACCGAGGAGCGGAAGGAGAAGTACGACTTCTCGACCTACCGCCTCGACACGGTCGCGTTCGAGACGAAGAAGGACAGCGGAATCCAGATCAAGGAACCCAAGGATGTCGCGGGCCTGAAGGTTGCCGTCTCCTCTGGCACCAATCAGGAAGCGCTGCTGGTGAAGTGGAGCGAGCAGAACGTCGCGGCCGGACTCGAGCCCACCGACATCACGTACTACCAGAACACCACCGACTACTACCTGCCGCTCGCGTCGGGGCGGATCGACGCCTACTTCGGGCCCAACCCATCCTCGTCGTTCCACGTGGCACAGGCCGGGGAGACCGAGATCGCCGGAACGTTCTCCGGGGCGGGCGACGCACTCCAGGGTGAGATCGCCGTGCTCACCAAGAAGGACAACGGTCTGATCACCGCAGTCAACGAAGCCATCAACCATGTCATCGAGAACGGCACGTACGCACAGGTCCTCGACCGTTGGAACATCGCGAACGAGGCCGTGAACACGTCGGTCGTCAACCCGCCCGGGCTCCCGAAGACCAGCTGACAAGGAGGAACCGTGAGCGAGAGGACCGACCCCGTGCAGACCGTGTTCGTCGATCAGACCGATCCACTGGCCGCGCCGCTGCTCGAAGAACTGGCGACCGAATACAGCACTCGGTACGGGCGCTCCCGGGACCAGATGTACGAGGACCTCAGCACCTATCCGGCAGAGGAGTTCGCCGCACCGGGGGGCGCGCTGCTCGTCGTGGTCGAGGACGGGACGTCGGTGGCGGGCGGGGCCTTCCGCCGCTACGACGACTCGACCGCGGAACTCAAGCGGATCTGGACCTCGTCCTCGCACCGCAGACGCGGACTCGGCCGCATCGTGCTGCGGGAACTCGAGGCCGAGATCGTCCGGGCCGGTTACTCGCGCATCTTCCTCACCACCGGGCCGCGGCAGCCCGAGGCGGTGGCCCTGTACCTGGCCGCGGGGTACACGGCGCTGTTCGATCGCTCACTCCCACCGCAGGACGTCGGAATCCACGGGTTCGAGAAGCTCCTGCACACCGCCCTGCCTTCCGACTGCGCCGCAAAGGAGTACGAGTCCGTATGAAGTTTCTGCTGATGAGCCTGATCACTCACCAACCGGATCCGGTGACCGGGGAGGAGATCGGCACCGCGGCCAGGCTGCGGGAGGTCGTGGACTCCGCCGTCCTCGCCGAGCAACTGGGGTACGACGGTTTCGCGGTGGGCGAGCGCCACGAACATCCCTTCCTCTCCTCCTCGCCGCCCGTGGTGCTCAGCGCCATCGCGGCGCGGACCAGCACCCTGCAATTGTGGACCGCGGTGACCACGCTGAGCCTGCTCGACCCGGTCCGTGCATTCGAGGACTACTCGACGCTCGACAACCTGTCGGGTGGCCGGCTGCAGCTCATCATCGGCAAGGGAAACGGCACCGCGCAGGCACAGCTGTTCCACGTCACACGAGACGACCAGTGGGACCGCAACCGCGAAGGGTACGAGCTGTTCCGGCAGTTGTGGGAGAGCGAGGACGTCACCTGGGAAGGCGCGTTCCGGCCGTCGCTCGAGCACGCCGTCGCCCTGCCCCGACCGCTGCAGCCGCGGATCCGGATCTGGCACGGCAGTGCGACGAGCAAGGAGTCGGTGGATCTCGCGGCCCGCTACGGTGATCCGATCTTCTCCGCGAACGTGACGTACCCCATCGACTCCTACGCCGAACTCGTCCGGCACTACCGGGAACGGTGGACCCATTACGGCCACGATCCCGCCGACGCCCTCGTCGGCGCCGGGACCGCCGGGTTCTACGTCACACCGAACTCGCAGGACGCACTCGACGTGTGGCGCCCGATTCACGCCGCCCGGCTCGACTTCGCCCGCCGGGCAGGACTTCCGGTGGTGTTCGAGACCCTCGAGGACTTCGTCGACCGCAGTTCCGCGCTGATCGGCAGCCCGCAGCAGGTGATCGACAAGGTGCAGCGTTACCACGAGCAGTTCGGCCACGAGGTGATCCACCTGAGCGCCGACCGCGTCGGCAGCGACAAGCAGCACCGCGAGAGCCTCGAGCTGTTCCAGGCCGAGGTGGCGCCCGCGCTGCGCGAGACCATTCCGAGCCGCCCTCTCGCGGCCGACACAGAGGAGCGACAGGCATGAGCCTGCATCTGGGCATCGAACTCGACGGCGAGGGAACGCATCCCGAGGCGTGGCGGCGCGCCGCACACTCACCCGACCGGTTGCTGACCGGGCGAACGGTGGCGGACCGGGTCGCGGCAGCAGAGAACGCCGGTTTCACATTCGCGTCCTTCGACGATTCGCTGCTGCCACCCGGCGCCGACGGTGCACCCGTCGGCCGTATCGACGCCGTGAACCGCGCCGCGTTCGTGGCCGCGACCACCAGCACGATCGGCCTCGTACCGGTGGTCGGCACCACCTACGCCGAGCCGTTTCACACGTCGTCCCAACTCGCGACGCTCGACTACGCGTCGCGGGGCCGCGGCGGCTGGATCGCCGCACGCGACGCCGACCCGCGGGTCGCGGGGGCACTGGGCCGGACCGAGGTCACCGCACCCGCCGACCTCGCGCGGGAGGAGCGGGACGCGATCGCCGTGGTCCGGGACCTGTGGGATTCCTGGGAGGACGACGCGGTGATCCGCGACTATGCCACCGGCCGTTTCGTCGACCGCGACCGGCTGCACTACATCGACTTCCAGGGTGATGCCTACTCGGTGAAGGGTCCGGCGATCGTCCCGCGACCGCCGCAGGGGCAACTGGTGGTGTTCGGATTCGACGGGCAGACCGATCCGTCCGAGGTCGACGTGGTGCTGGTGTCCGGGGCGACAGCCGGTGACATAGCCGACGCGGCCGCACGGGCGAAGGACTCCGGGGCGACGTTGGTGTTCGCCGAACTCGACGTGGCGCTCGGCGCAGGCACTCCCGCCCCGTCGAGCGGACGGCTCTCGTTCGCCGGCGAGGCCACCGGACTGGTGGAACTGCTGCGCACACTGGATTCGCACGTCGACGGTGTGCGCCTGCATCCCGCCGTGGTCGACGAGGACCTTCCGGTGTTGGCGCGGTACGTGATCCCGGCGCTCCTGCGCGCCGGTGTCGCGCACCGTCCCGTTCCCGGTTCGACTCTGCGCAGCACGCTCGGCCTCGACCGCCCCGTCAACCGATTCCGGGCCGAGCGCCTCGAAGAATCCTCTCGCTGAAAGGTTGTGGAGATCATGACCGACAACTCGTACGCCCGACCCGGTGCCCAGGTGCATTTCGGTGTCTTCTTCCACGGCGTCAACCACACGACGATCTGGTCCGATCCGACCAGCGGATCGCAGATCGACTTCGAAACGTTCCGGCGGGTGGCACACACCGCCGAGCGGGGCCTGTTCGATGCCTTCTTCCTGGGTGAGGGTCTGCGCCTGCGGGAACAGGAAGGCAAGATCCTCGATCTCGACATCGTGGGCAGGCCGGACGCGATCACCCAGCTGTCGGCGCTGGCCGGCATCACCCGGCGCATCGGGCTGGTGGCCACCCAGAACACCACCTACAACGAACCGGCCGACCTCGCCCGGCGACTGTCCGGGCTGGACCTGCTGTCCGGCGGACGCGCCGGCTGGAACGCCGTCACCACGGACAACGCGTGGACCGGGGAGAACTTCCGGCGCGGCGGCTTCCTCGATCACGCCGACCGGTACGAACGGGCCGGGCAGTTCCTGGGCGTCGCCCGGGCGATCTGGGACGCGTGGGCCGACGGCGCCGTCGCGACGAGCACCGAGGCGCCGTCCTGGGCCACCGCGGGCAGTGTGGAGGACGTGTCGCGGCGCACGTCGCAGTTCGACGTCACGATCACCCCCACCCTGCCGCGCAGCGCCCAGGGCCATCCCGTCATCTTCCAGGCCGGCGACTCACCGGCAGGCAGGGACTTCGCGGCCACGCACGCCGACGTCATCTTCTCCCGGCACGGAACCCATTTCGACGAAGCGCTCGCTTTCGCCGACGACATCCGGGCGAGACTGCGCCGCGCGGGGCGCCCCGAGGACGACGTCAAGATTCTGCCGGGCACCCAGATCGTGCTCGCGGAGAACGCGTCCGAGGTGGAGGACAAGGTCCGCTGGGTCCGCGAAGGCCAGTACACCGGGCAGACGGCGCTGTCGCTGGTCGGGCAGGTGTGGGGCCGCGATCTTTCCGATCGCGACCCGGACGGTCCACTGCCCGACTTCGATCCGGTGCCCGCACCGATCTCCGTCACCCGCGGGGCCGCCCGCGACGGCAAGGACCCGCTCGCCATCGCCCGCGAGTGGCGGGCCCTGGCGGAGGCGCAGAACCTGTCGCTGCGGCAGGTCGCGATCGCGACGACTCAGCGGTCCGGTTTCGCGGGTACCCCCGGGCAGGTCGCCGACGAACTCACCCGGTGGGTGCGCAGTGGCGCGACCGACGGATTCAATGTTTCGCCCTATCTGGTGCCCACCGGGCTCGACGAGATCGTCGACCTGCTCGTGCCCGAACTGCAGGAGCGCGGTTCGTACCGAACGGAATACGAAGGCTCCACCCTGCGTGAGCATCTCGGTCTGCGCCCGCCGCTGTCGCGACGGGAACTCCCGCCCCGGCAGGCAGTCGGGTAGCGGGGGGCCGTGTGGCGCGACGACCGGCGATCTCTTACACTCGGTAACGACCATCCAGAGCGACCGAGAGACCTGGCTCGTTGACGTCGCAGCAACCCCCCGCCCTGCGGGTGCGGGTGCTACCGCCGGGATCGATGGAGGAACGATGTTGACCGAAGGCTTCGTGAGCGCCTGGGGGCGTCTGCACGTCGATCTCTGCCGGCTGTCCACCTCGATCTGTCACAGCTGACCTGACACCCCGGGACCTTTCCGGGGTTCCTGCTCTACACACCGCATCCGCGTCGGATCCGGTGTCCCTCGCCTTTCTGTGCGCGTGAGCGCTGCCCACTCGACGGGTAGCGCGCACGGCACTTCTTCGAGATCACGGAGTTCTCGGTGCCATCAGTGCCTTTGTCCTCGTCCCACCGCGGCCGCATCGCGGCAGGTATCGGCGCCGCCGCCGTGCTGGCCACGGCGCTCACCGCCTGCGGTGGCGGCTCCAGCAGTTCCTCCGCGGACGCGGGCCCGCCCCAGCCCGGCGGCACCCTCCGCTACGGCCTGTCCCAGGCACCCACGTGCGCCGACCCCGCGCAGTCGGGCACCAACCAGACGATCTACGTGGCCCGGCAGGTGGTGGACTCGCTCACCGACCAGGACCCGGAGACGGGCGAACTGAAGCCGTGGCTGGCCGAGAGCTGGGACACCGACGCCGACGCGTCCTCCTTCACGTTCCACCTGAAGGAGGGGGTGACGTTCAGTGACGGAACACCTTTCACCGCGGAGTCGGTGAAGAAGAACCTCGACGCCATCGTGAACACCCTCACCGGGGCCAAGGCCGCACTGGGCGCCAGCTACCTCACCGGGTACACGGGCACCACCGTCATCGACCCGCAGACCGCACAGGTCGACTTCGCCGCACCCAACGCGCAGTTCCTCCAGGCGTCGTCCACCCCGCAGCTCGGCATCCTGTCCGACGCGTCCGTCGCGAAGTCCGCCGAAGAGCGGTGCACCGGCAACATCTCGGGTACCGGGCCGTTCACGTACGCCGACTACCAGCAGGACAAGTCGGTCACCCTCGCCAAGCGCGCCGGATACAACTGGGGTTCCGACGTGTTCGGCCACGACGGCGAGGCCTACCTCGACACCATCGAGTTCACCGTCGTCCCCGAATCCGGTGTCCGCACCGGCAGCCTGTCCTCGGGACAGCTGGACGCGATCAGCGACGCGCTGCCGCAGGACGCCCCGCAGATCGAAGGAGCGGGCGGACAGGTGCTCACCACGTCGAATCCCGGAACTCCGTTCGGCTTCCAGCCCAACGTGACCCGCGGACCGCTGGTGGACCCCGCCGTGCGCAGCGCTCTGGTCCCGGCGATCAACCGGCAGGAACTGGTCGACACCGTGCTCGGCCCCAACTTCAAGCCGGCCACCAGCACCCTGGCCAGCCGCACCCCGGGCTACGTGGCACTGCCGGACGTGACGTACGACCCGGAGAAGGCGAAGTCGATCCTGGATCAGGCGGGCTGGGTGCCCGGCGCCGACGGCATCCGCGAGAAGGGTGGTCAGAAGCTCGCCTTCCCCGTGCTGTTCAGCTCCGTGTTCGCCGGCAACCAGGCCATCCTCGAACTGGTGCAGCAGCAGCTCAGAGCGGTGGGAGTGGACCTGCAACTCGACCTCGTGTCGACCCCGGAAGCCACCGCCCGCCAGAATTCCAAGGATTTCGACGCCACCTACTACAACAGCACTCGCGCCGACGGTGACATCCTGCGCACCCAGTTCGGACTCGAAGGCCGCAACCTGAACAGCCGCGGCCCGATTCCCGCGCTCGACGACGTGCTGGCGAAGCAGCTCGCCACCACCGATCCCGCCGCGCGGAGCGCGCTCGTCGCCGACGCCCAGCAGCAGGTCCTCGACAACGGCCTGTGGATCCCCACGGTGGAGTTGTCGCAGGCGATCGGCGCGGGCCCGAACGTGCAGGACCTGAAGTTCGAGGCCTCGGCCCGGCTCCAGTTCTTCGACACCTGGATCAGCGGACGCTGAGCCATGATTCGCTACCTCGGACTCCGCGTGCTGCAGGCGATCGCCGTCCTGTGGGCGACGTTCACCGTGTCGTTCGCCGTGCTGTTCCTCCTGCCGTCCGACCCGGTGAGCATCGCCGTCGACTCGGCGTCCACCGGAACGACGGTCGACGCGGCCGCCGTCGCGGAACTGCAGGCGCGGTACGGGCTCGACCAGCCGGTGTGGGTGCAGTACTGGAACTCCCTGAGCCACGCCGTCCGCGGTGACTTCGGGTACTCGATCGCCACCGGGCAATCGGTCACCGAGGCCATCGGCAACGCGGTGCCCAGCACACTCGCGCTGGCGTCCACGGCGCTGATTTTCGCCGTCGTGTTCGGGGCGGGGGTCGCATTCCTCGCCACCTACACGCGGGTCCACTGGGTGCGGAACCTGCTGTTCTCCCTGCCCCCGCTCGGTGTCGCGGTGCCGACGTTCTGGGTGGGTCTGATCCTGCTGCAACTGTTCTCGTTCCGGCTGAAGGCGTTCCCGGCGTTCGGCGACCAGGGGGTCGCGACGCTGGTGCTGCCCGCGGTCACACTCGCGCTCCCGACCGGGGCCGTGATCGCCCAGGTGCTCGCGGCGAGTCTGCAGACCACGTGGCGGCAGCCGTTCATCGAGGCCGCGCGGGCGAAGGGGGCGTCCCGCTGGCAGATCCAGACCCGGCACGCGCTGCGCCTGTCGAGCATTCCCGCGTTCACCATCGCCGGTGTGCTCGTCGGCAATCTGCTCGCCGGATCGGTCGTCGTCGAGACGGTGTTCTCCCGCGCCGGGGTGGGGCGGCTCACCCAGACTTCCGTGATGGCCCAGGACATTCCGGTGGTCCAGGGCATCGTGGTGCTGAGCTCCCTCGTCTACGTCCTCGTCAATCTCGCCGTCGATCTGCTTTACCCGCTGATCGACCCCAGGATCGTCGAGGGCAGGCGGAGTTCCGAGCGCAGCGACACCGTCGAGCGGGAAGAGGAGAAGGTTCATGTCTGACATCCTCACCAGAGAACTGATCGAGGAGGCCGAGGGTTTCGGCCCTCCGCCGGTCGAAACGCCTCCGACAGTCGCGCCCCGTCCGCACGGTCGCGGACGCCGCGTCGCGGCGTGGTGGCGTCGCAACCTCGTGCTCGTCGCCTCGGCGGCGGTGCTCCTCGGAGCGGTCGGATTCGCGGTGGAACCGTCGGTGTTCGCGAGCGGTGACCCGCTGGTCGGGGTGCCCGCGCAGAAACTGCAGGCGCCGAGTGCCGCGCACTGGTTCGGTACCGACAACATCGGCCGCGACGTCTACACCCGGGTGGTGCACGGAGCCGGATTGTCGCTGACCGCAACGCTGCTGGCAGTAGGCATCGCACTGGTGGCCGGCTCGCTGATCGGACTGCTGTCCGGCGCCCTCGGCGGCACACTGGACGCCGTCCTGATGCGGATCGTCGACGTCCTCCTGTCGATCCCCGCGCTGCTGCTGTCGCTGGCGCTGGTGACCGCACTGGGATTCGGCACGGTCAACGTCGCGATCGCGGTGGGAGTGTCGCTGATCGCGAACTTCGCGCGCGTGATGCGGTCGGAGGTGCTGCGGGTGCGGCGGTCGCTGTACGTCGAGGCCGCGTTCGCGTCGGGTGTCCGCTGGCACACGGTTCTGCGCCGCCACGTGCTGCGGAACTCCTACGCGCCCGTCTTCGCCCTGGCTGCGGTCGAGTTCGGCATGGCGGTCCTCGCGGTGTCTTCGCTGAGCTTCCTCGGATTCGGCGCGGTGCCGCCCACCCCGGAATGGGGCTCGCTGATCTCCGAGGGACGGAACTACCTCGCCACCGCGTGGTGGATGACAACCCTGCCCGGACTGGTGATCGTGGCCGTCGTGCTGTCGGCGCACCGGCTCGGGCATGCACTCGAACAGAGAGAAGTGCGATGAGCGCGAACGACACTCCGCTGCTGCAGGTCTCCGGACTGCGGGTGGCGTACGGAAGCGCCGGCGAACCCGTCGTGGCTGTCAAGGGCGTCGACCTCACGGTCTCGCGCGGTGAGGTGGTGGCCGTGGTCGGCGAGTCCGGCTCCGGGAAATCCACCACGGCGCACGCCATTCTCGGACTGCTCAGCGGATCCGGGCGGGCCGTCGCCGGCACCGTCACGTTCGACGGTGAGCGACTCGACACCAAGTCGGAACGCGCACTCGAACGGGTCCGCGGCGCCCGGATCGGGCTGGTTCCGCAGGATCCGACGACGTCGCTCAACCCCGTCCTGCGCGTCGGCGCCCAGGTGGCGGAGGTGCTCCGGATCCACGGTCTCGCCGACCGGCGGACGGCAGGCATCGAGGCGGTACGCATTCTCGCCGAGGCCGGGATCGACGAACCCGAGGTGCGGGCGCGGCAGTACCCGCAGGACCTGTCCGGCGGGCAACGGCAACGTGTCCTGATCGGGATCGCGCTGGCGTGCAGTCCCGAACTCGTGATCGCCGACGAACCGACCAGCGCCCTCGACGTCACCGTGCAGCGCCGGATCCTCGATCATCTCGACGCGCGGATCGCCGAATCCGGCACCGCGGTCCTGCTGATCACGCACGACCTGGGTGTCGCGGCCGACCGGGCCGACCGGATCGTGGTGATGAGCCAGGGCGAGGTGGTGGAAGCCGGCCCCACCCGTCAGATCCTCGAGAACCCACAGCACGAATACACCCGCACCCTGCTGGCCGCGGCGCCGAGCCTGTCGGTGGGACAGGAACGCGCCCGCGGTGAGGAGTCGGGCAGCGCCGGCCCCGACGTCCTGCTGCGCGTGTCCGGGGCGTCCAGGACGTTCCGGATCGACCGGCGCACGTCCATCGACGCCGTCCGGGACGTGTCGTTCGAGGTTCCCCGCGGGCGCACCCTGTCGCTGGTGGGGGAGTCCGGGTCGGGCAAGTCCACGGTGGCCCGGATCGCGATCCGGTTGGAGTCGCCCACCGCGGGCCGCGTCGAGTTCGACGGCCGGGACATCACCGCCCTGCGCGGCGGCGCGCTGCGGGCCCTGCGCCGGCGGGTGCAGATCGTGTACCAGAACCCGTACGCCTCCCTCGATCCCAAACTGGCGATCGCGGACATCGTCGCGGAACCGCTCGGTGCGTTCGGTGTCGGAACCCGGGCGGAGCGGGCCGCGCGGGTGGCCGAACTGCTCGAACAGGTGGCGTTGCCGCGTACCTACCTCGAACGCCGGCCGGCCGAACTGTCCGGCGGGCAACGACAGCGGGTCGCGATCGCCCGCGCGCTCGCTCTGCGCCCCGAACTCGTGGTGCTGGACGAACCGGTGTCGGCCCTGGACGTCTCGGTGCAGGCGCAGATCCTCGGACTGCTCGAGAGTCTGCAGCAGGACCTCGGGCTGAGTTACCTCTTCATCTCGCACGACCTCGCCGTGGTCCGGCAGATCAGCGACACGGTCGCGGTGATGCGGTCCGGCCGCATCGTCGAATCGGGCACCGCGGCCGACATATTCGACAACCCGCGCCACGACTACACCCGGCAGCTGCTCGACGCCATCCCGGGACGGTCCGTCGGGCGCCCCCGTTCTGCACAGCTGGAGGAATCGATTCATGCCTGAGGCACACCGTCCCCTCGTCGCCGTCGATCTGTACGGCACCGGAATTCATCCGCAGTCCTGGCGTCGCCAGGACTCGCGCGCCGAGGACCTCTTCACCGCCGCCTACTGGACCGGACTGATCGGACAGGCCGACTCGGCCGGAGTGGACCTCGCGTTCGTCGGCGATTCCTTCGCGATCGCCACCACCGGACATGCCGATCAGCGTGGGCAACTGGACGCCGTGGCGATCACCGCCCGGGCCGTCGCGTCCACCGAGCGCATCGGCCTCGTCCCCACGGTGACCGTCACGCACACCGAACCGTTCCACGTGTCCAAGGCGATCGCCAGCCTCGACCACGCGTCCGGCGGTCGCGCCGGGTGGCAGGTGGACGTGTCCCCCGGTCAAATCCAGGCGGATCTGTTCGGGCGCAAGGACGCGCAGGACGCCGAGAATCTGTGGGCGGAGGCGGCCGACGCGATCGAGGTGGTCGGCCTGCTGTGGGACAGCTGGGAGGACGATGCCGAGATCCGCGACGTGGCCACCGGCCGTTTCATCGACCGGGACAAGCTGCACTACGTCGATTTCGAGGGCGACCACTTCTCCGTGAAGGGTCCGTCGATCACGCCGCGGTCGCCGCAGGGACAGTCGCTGATCGTGATCGCTGCGCGGGACGAGTACTCCACCCGGGTCGCCGCCGCCCGCGCCGACGTGATCCGCATCGCCGCGCCCACCGTGGACGCGGCGCGCGACGTCGCGGCCCGGGTGCGGCGTGCTGCGGCCGAGGCCGGTCGCGACCCCGCGACGCTGCGGATCCTGCTCGACGTCGAGGTGGTGATCGCCGAGACCGCCGACGCCGCCGAGCGTGATCTCGCGCAACTCGATAACTGGTCCGGAGCCCGGTACGAGCCGGCGTCGGTTCTCTACCGCGGCGACGCGCCGGGAGTGGCCCGGCTGATCACGGATGTGGCGGCCACCGGGGACGTCGACGGCGTCACCCTGCGGCCGCTGGCGCTGCCGTCGGGCCTGGACGCGATCACCGGGGACGTCCTGCCCCTGCTGGGCTCGGGCGACCCGGCCCCGGGCGGCGGACTGCTCCGGGAACGACTCGGCTTCACCCGTCCCGCCAACCGCTTCGCCGGACAGGACTGACATCATGAGCAACCAGCGCAAGCAGATTCACCTCGCCGCACACTTCCCCGGCGTCAACAACACCACCGTGTGGAGCGACCTCGAATCGAAGAGCCAGATCGACTTCGCGTCGTTCGTGCACCTCGCGGAAACGGCCGAACGCGGCCTGTTCGACTTCTTCTTCCTCGCGGAGGGCCTGCGCCTGCGTGAGCACCGCGGCCGGATCCACGACCTCGACGTGGTGGGCCGCCCCGACACGTTGACGGTGCTCGGCGCACTCGCCGGCGCGACCACCCATCTGGGCCTGGCCGGGACGATCAATACCACGTTCAACGAACCGTACGAGCTGGCACGGCAATTCGCCTCACTCGACCACCTGTCCGACGGCCGGGCCGCCTGGAACATGGTGACGTCCTCGGACGCGTTCACGGGGGAGAACTTCCGGCGCGGAGGATATCTCGACAAGGCCGACCGCTACGTCCGCGCCGGCGAAGTGATCCAGGGCGCCCGAAAGTTCTGGGACAGCTGGGATCGGGACGCACTGCAGATCGACCGCACCCGGGGAGTGTTCGCCCCGGACCAGTCGATCCGCGAGGTCACGCACTCCGGCGCACAGTTCGACATCCGGGGACGCTTCACCGTTCCCCGGAGCCCACAGGGGCACCCGGTGCTGCTGCAGGCCGGCGATTCCGACGAGGGCCGTGAATTCGGCGCCGCCCAGGCCGACGCGATCTTCACCATCCACGGATCGCTCGAGGACGGCCGGAAGTTCTACTCGGACGTCAAGGGCAGGCTCGCGAAGTACGGGCGCAGCCACGACGACCTCAAGGTGCTGCCCGCCGCGACGTTCGTGCTGGGCGACTCCGCGGCGGACGCGGCCGAACGCGCCGACCACATCCGGCATCAGCAGGTGGGACCGCAGACCGCGATCGCGTTCCTCGAACAGGTCTGGGGGCGTGATCTTTCCGGGTACGACCCGGACGGACCGCTACCGGACGTCGAACCAGCGGAAGACTCGACCATCACCCGCGGCCGGGTCCGCCACGCGAAGGACCCGCGCGAGATCGCGGGCCAGTGGCGGGCGATGGCGGAAGCCGAGAAACTGAGCATCCGGGAACTGATCATCGCCGTCACCACCCGCCAGCAGTTCGTCGGAACCCCCACCCAGGTGGCCGAGGAGATCGACCGCTACGTCCAGGCCGACGCGTGCGACGGCTTCATCCTGGTACCGCACCTCACCCCGGCCGGGCTGGACGAGTTCGTCGAGAAGGTGGTCCCGGAGTTGCAGAACCGCGGCAGTTTCCGCTCCGAGTACTCGGGAACGACCCTGCGCAGCCATCTCGGACTGCGCCATCCGCATCATCAGACAGAAGGAGTTCGGGCATCATGACCGCAGTCACCGAAGACGCGACATTCGAGCAGGGCTGGCAGGACTGGCATTCGGCGCGCGAGGACTACTTCCGCGAACCGCTGGGCTGGCTGAGCCTCACGGCGCTGCACTGGCTCGTCGAGACCGACACCACGTTCCCCGACCTGCCCGGCAAGTGGCGGGCCGACGCGGACGGCCTGATCGTCACGGCCCCGGCCGACGCCGGTCTCGAGATCGACGGCGAGACGGTCGACGGCACGGCGACGCTCGCACCGCAGGAGGGCGCCCCCGGCCTGCTCGTACGCCACGGCAATCGCACCGTCGAGGTGATCCGCCGGACCGGCGACGTCGCCCTGCGGATCCACGACCCCGAGGCCGCCACCCTCGCCGCGTTCACCGGCATCCCGGCGTTCCTCCCGGCACGGCAGTGGGCGGTGCCCGCAACGTTCACGCCGTTCCCGCAGTCCCGCGTCGTGACGACGGGTGCCGTCGTCGAAGGGCTCGAGCACCACCACACGGCACTGGGGTCGCTCGCCTTCGAGTACGACGGCGCCGCACACGAACTCGTCGCGTTCGCAGGCAAGGACGGTGGGCTGCAGGTGCTGTTCACCGATGCCACCAGCGGGGTCACCACGTACCCCGCGGCACGGTCACTGGCCGTCGACGTCCCCGCCGCGGACGGCAGGGTGACCCTCGACTTCAACCGGGCATCCAACCTGCCGTGCGCGTTCACCGACTACGCCACCTGCCCGGTCGCGCCCGCCGAGAACCGGCTGACGCTCGCGGTCGAGGCCGGCGAGAAGAACCCGCGGTAGGCATGACCGACAAGCAGGTCGTGCTCGGGGCGGCGGCGCCCGCGGGCCGGATGGATTTCGCCGTCCTCGCGGACGCCGCCCGCACCGCGGAACGGGGACGGTTCGACTTCTTCCTCGCCGACGGCGTCATCGCGGCGAACGCGCTGGCCGGATGCACGGACGCGGTGGGGCTCGCGGCGACGCTGGACACGACCTCCGCCGAACCGTTCGACGTGGCCCGCCGGTTCGCCTCGCTCGATCACCTGTCCGGCGGCAGGGCGGCGTGGAACACCGTGGCCCCTGCCGGCGGGCGGGCCGGCGAGTTCGTCGGCACCGCCCGCACCCTGTGGGATTCCTGGGCCGAGGGCGTCGTGACCCTCGACCGCGGCGCGGGGCGGTTCGTGTCGGATCCCACCGCGGGCGCGTTCTATCACCGGGGCAGGCACTTCGACATCGGGGGACGCTTCACCGTCCCCCGCAGCCCGCAGGCGCAACCGGTGGTGATCGTGTCCGGCGACGGCCCGGAAGCCCGGGATCTCGCCGCCCGGCACGGCGACGTGATCATCGCTCCGCTGGGCACGTTCGAGTCCGCTCGCGCCGCCTACACCGACGTCGCGCGCCGGACGGTCGACGCAGGCAGGCCCGCCGGTGCGGTGAAGGTCCTGTTCAGTGCGACGTTCGCGGGCACCCCCGCATCCGTCGCGGACCGGATCGTCCGGTGGGTCCGCGAGGACGCCGCGGACGGGTTCGTCCTGCCCTCCCTTCCCACCCCGGTCGGACTCGACCCGTTCGTCGACACGGTGGTGCCGTTGCTGCAGGACCGTGGTGTTCTGCGCACCGACTACACCACCGCCACGCTGCGGCAGCACCTCGGACTCGGTGCCCCGCCCAGCCATCGTGCCGTCAATCCCCGCTCTCTCCAGAAAGTGCCCTCATGACCACTCCGTTGTCCGTTCTCGATCTGTCGCCCGTCAGCGAGGGCGCCACCGCCCGCACGGCGCTGCGGAACACCGTCGACCTCGCCCAGCACGCCGAGGCGTGGGGATACAAGCGGTACTGGGTGGCCGAGCACCACTTCGTCGGTGTCGCCAGTTCCTCGCCGGCCGTGCTCGTCGGGATCCTCGCCGCGGCGACCAGCAC
The DNA here is from genome assembly GCF_019378875.1 of Rhodococcus sp. USK10. Classification (NCBI taxonomy): domain Bacteria; kingdom Bacillati; phylum Actinomycetota; class Actinomycetes; order Mycobacteriales; family Nocardiaceae; genus Rhodococcus; species Rhodococcus sp. USK10. Next base: position 2,393,931 of record NZ_CP076048.1, on the reverse strand, counting down.
GCTCCGGATCGGTGCCGCCGCCGTGCAGCTGGGGCACACCACCGCGGCCGCCGTCGTCGAGGCGTTCGGCACAGTCGACGCGCTGTACCCGGGTCGCCTGGACCTCGGGCTCGGGCGGTCGGGCCAGCGGCGGGCCGAGGCGTTGAAAGCGGTTGCCGAACGCAACAACCAGCCGGCCCCGTCTCGCCGGGAGACCGAGATCCGCGACGGCGTGGTGATCCCGGCGCCGTTCGACCCGTCCGGGCTCCTGCTGTCCCCCCGGCTCGCGGCGGCGCAGTCGGTGCTGCAGCAGCCCGGCGCGCTGTCGCCCGCATTCGACCAGCAGGTCGACGACATCCTGGCACTGCTCGGCGGCACGTACCGCACCCCGGACGGGATCGAGCTACACGCGAGCCCCGGTGAGGGCGCGGACGTCGAGGTGTGGGTGTTCGGCAGCAGCGCCGGTCCGAGCGCCGAACTGGCAGGCCGGCTGGGGCTGCCGTTCGGCGCGAACTATCACGTGAGCCCGTCGACGACCATCGAAGCGGTCGAGGCCTACCGCGCCGCATTCCGCCCGTCGCCGAGTCTGCCGAAGCCGTACGTCGTCGTCTCCGCCGACACGGTCGTGGCGGAGGACGATGCGACCGCGCAGGAACTGGCGTCGACGTTCGGGCACTGGACGCACAGCATCCGTAGTGGGCACGGCGCGATCCCGTACCCCGATCCCGCACACACCGCACCGCTTGGCGAACCGGAACGCGCGCTCGTCGAGGACCGGCTGATCACCCAGTTCGTGGGCGCGCCGGCCACCGTCGCGGACAAGCTCGACAGTTTGCGAAGGCTCACCGACGCCGACGAACTGGTGATCACCAGCGTCACCCACGATCACACCGACCGGTTGCGCTCCTACGAACTGCTCGCGGCCGAGTGGGGGCTGCCGGGGCTGCTCGCCGCCTGAGAGCACGATGATTGAACGCTGGTCCAATTGGGAATCCCTGGCCCATGGACACAGCAAATGCACCTGTGCCCGAGTCCCATGACGAGCTGGTCGAGCAGCTACGGCAGTATCTGAGCTCGATCACGTCGACGGAACTCGGTCCCGACGACGACTACTTCACCCTGGGACTGGTGAGTTCGTTGCGGGCACTGGAGATCGTCACGTACATCGAAGGCTCCCACGACGTCGTGGTCGAGGTGGAGGATCTCGACCTCGACAACTTCCGCACCGCGGCCCGGGTTGCGGGGTTCATACGGAGGAAGCGGGGCGAGCAGCTTCGTGCGACGGACGGGGCGTCGCCGTGATCGGAATCGACACACTGGTCGCCTCCGCCGAGACCGACGCCGGCAGCTGGGACGAGACCGGGCTGCCGGTCGAGGTCATCGAGGCCGCCGCGAAGGCGGGTGTCCTCGGGCTGGACCGGACGACGGACTGCCGGGGGCTGGGCCTGAACGCCGCCGAACTCGGCTCGGTCGCAGAAAGACTGGGGGCGGTCTGCACGTCGCTGCGGTCGCTGCTGACCGTGCAGGGGATGGTGAACGCCGCCGTCGATCGGTGGGGCACCGCCGAACAGCGGGCACGGTGGCTGCCCGCGCTGACGACCGGTGAGCTCCTCGCCGGATTCGCCGCCACCGAAACCGGGGCCGGCAGCGACCTCTCCTCTGTGGCTACCAGTTTCGAGGAGCACGGCACGGACCACCGGATCACCGGACGGAAACTGTGGGTCACGTTCGGCGAGGTGGCGGACGTACTGCTCGTCCTCGGCCGGTCACCGGCCGGACTGACCACCGCGCTGGTCGAGACGGACGCGCCGGGGGTGACCGTCGAACCCGTCCACGGTCAGCTGGGCATGCGCGGCGCCCGGATCGCGCACATCGCGCTGGACGGCGTCGTCGTCCCCGCCGACCACCTGATCGCACCGCCGGGATTCGGACTGTCCCACGTCGTCGGAACGGCCCTCGACCACGGCCGGTACACGGTGGCGTGGGGATGCGCCGGGATGGCGCGCGGGTGCCTCGCCGACGCCGTCGCGCACGCGTCCACCCGGGTGCAGGGCAGTGCCGTGTTGTCCGAGCACGACTCGGTCCGCGCGATCCTCGGGCGCAGCTGGGTGGACGCGGCCGGCGCCCGCGCGCTGTGCGAGCGGGCCGCCGAACAACGCGATGCGCACGAGCCGAGCGCGCTGTTCACGACGATCGCCGCGAAGTACGCCGCGGCCCGCGTCGCCGCATCGGTGAGCCAGCAGGCGGTCCAGGTGCTCGGTGCCGCCGGGTGTGCCCCCGGTAGCAGGGTGGGTCGCCTCTTCCGCGACGCGAAGGTCATGCAGATCATCGAGGGCTCGACGGAGGTCGCCGAACTCCAGATCGGTGACTACGTGCTCGGGGGAGGTGTGCGATGACGGCAGACCCGCCGGTCACGATCGAGTCCGTCGCGCTGTGGTTCCCCGACGACGAGGTGACCGTGGCGGGACTGCCGGAACTCGACGAACTGCCGATCGCGCAGCGCGAGCACGCGCTGGGACTGGGCATCGACACGGTGCGGATCGGAATCGGGCTGTCCGAGGTGGATCTGGCGCAGGCCGCGGCGGAGGAGGCGCTCCGCACGTCCGGCCTCGACGCCACCCAGCTCGACGCGCTGCTGCTCGTGCAGGGCCGGGTTCCGCAGTATCTGCTCGCGTCCGAGACGACGCGGCTGCAGCACCGCCTCGGCGCGACCCAGGCGTTCACGACCGGGGTGGGGGACCTCGGGTGCGTGTCCGTGTCGGCGGCGTTCACGCTCGCGTCGGCGTTGCTCCGCGGCGACCCCCGCTGCCAGAACGTGCTCGTCGTCGCGGCGGCGAAGACACCCACCCGGTCGCGGTACCGGCCGCCGATGACGCTGCTCGGCGACGGCGCCGCCGCGGTCCTGCTGACGACGTCGGGGACGGGGCGGTACGAAATCGTCGACCAGATGATCCGCAGCGACGGAAAATACGCGGACCTCTTCCACATCGACTACCGCGACGTCCGCGAAGCCGAGTGGGTGGAGGAATGCGCCGACGAACCCACGTACTCGTTTCGGCTGGCGGTCGAGAGCCGGAAGCGGTTCACGGAGATCAACGCGGAGCTGCTGGCCCGGAACGGACTGCAGCAGGACGGGATCGGCGTGTTCCTCATGCAGAACCTGTCGCTCGGTGCGTTCGCGTTCTGGCAGGAGGCGCTCGACGTCGCGATCGATCCCGTCTGCCGCGACAACCTGGCCCGGTACGGCCACCTCGGTTCCGTCGACGTCGTGGCGAACCTCGACCGCGTGGCGTCCGCGCAGGTGCCCGGCGACTACTGCGTGATCATGAACAGCAGCCCGGTCGCGGCGTGGAGCAGTGCGCTGCTCCGGCGCCTGCCGGACCGGCCCGGGCGCGGGGCGTGATCGCGATGGCGCCGACGGTCAAGTGCATGGTCTGGGATCTCGACGACACCATCTGGGACGGCGTCGTCCTCGAACAGGACGCTCCCGTGCCGACCGCGGACGCCCTCCGCGCCCTCGACGTGCTCGATCGTCGCGGAATCCTGCACGCCGTGGCGAGCCGCGGCGAATTCGAACCCGCCGCCGCGCACCTGCGGATGCACGGCATCGAGGAACTGTTCTGCGCTATCGACGTCGGGTGGGGCCCGAAGTCGGAGGCCGTGCGCCGCATCGCGCAGACCCTGAACCTGGGGCTCGACACCATCGCCTTCGTCGACAACGATCCCGTCGAGCGCGCCGAGGTGTCCGAGGCACTGCCCCCGGTGCGGTGCTATCCGGCCGAGCAGATCGCGTCGTTCCCCGACCTTCCCGAGTTGACGCCGCCCGCCGTCACCGCGGAGGCGAGGCAGCGGCGGGCGCTGTACCGCGCCGAACGGATCCGGAAGGTGAGCGAACAGGAGTTCCACGGGTCGAACACCGAGTTCCTGGCCTCGCTCGACCTGGTCATGACGGTCCGCCGAGCGAACGAGGACGACCTCGAACGGGCGCACGAACTGACCGTGCGGTCCCATCAACTCAACACGACGGGACGCACTTTCGGCATCGACGAACTGCGTCGGCTCTGCGCCTCCGACGATCACGAGGTGCTCGTCGCATCGCTCGCAGACCGGTTCGGCGGGTACGGCACGATCGGTCTCGCGGTCTCGGAGATCCGCGGCGAAAATTCCGTCCTGCAACTGCTGCTGATGTCGTGCCGGGTGATGTCGCGGGGCGTCGGGACGGCGCTGATCCGGCACGTCGTGGAGCGGGCCCGCGCACGCGGCAGGCGGGCGCTCGCCGAGTTCGTGCCGACCGACGTCAACAGGGTCATGCTGGTGACGTTGCGGTTCGCCGGATTCGACGTCGTCGACTCGGCTCCGGAGCGGATGCTGCTGCTGTGCAACGACGTCCGCAGTGCGGCAGCACCGAACGTCGATCACGTCACGGTCGTCTCGGGAGACGTGACGCCATGACGGACGTGGTCTCGAGCGGCGGCGTGACGTCCGGGATCCTCCGCCAGTGCAGGCGGGTTCCCGGCCGGATCGCGATCGTGGTGGGCGACCGTGCGCTGACGTACCGCGAACTCGACTCGGCGAGCGAGGCATTGGCGCGCCGGCTCGCGGCCCTCGGTGTGCGACCGGGCCAGGTGGTGCTGATCCACCAGCGGCAAAGCGTAGAGACGGTCGTGGGGATGATCGCGGCGCTGCGGCTGGGCGCGGCGTGGTGCGTGATCGAGCCCGGACATCCGGTGGGGCAACTGCGCGCACTCCTCGGCGACATCGACTGCGGTGCCATCGTCTTCGGGTCCGCGGATCCGAAGACGTCACCGGAGACGGTCCGGGCACTGGCCCGCAGTGCGGGCGGGCGTGTTCCGGCACTTCATGACCGGGACGCAGGCCCCCCGCCCGAAGCCGAACCGGCGGCCGAACTTCCTGGGGACGTGCCCGCGGCCACCCCCGCCTACGTGATCACGACGTCCGGGTCCACCGGCACCCCCAAGGCCGTCGTCGCGAGCCGCGCCAACCTCGCGAGCATGGTCGACGGCCGCAACTACGACTACGACGAGGACGACCTGGTCACGTTCTCCGCGTTCCGCCTCACGTGGGACGGCTCCCTGCTGAAGACCCTCTGGGCGCTGTGCACCGGCGGCACCAGCGTGCTTCCGGCCGCCCACGAACTGATGGACGCCGAGGCGGTCGCCGCGCTCGCCCGGACGTGGCGGGCCACCCACCTGGTGGCGACCCCGTCGTTCTACCGGCTGCTGTTGCCGCACCTCGCCCCGCTGCGCGAACGCCTGCGGTTGGTGACGCTTGCGGGAGAGGCGCTTCCGGGTGTGCTCGTCGCCCAGCACCGGGCGGTGCTGCCCGGGGTTCCCCTGAGCAACGAGTACGGTCCGACCGAGACCACCGTCAGCTGTCTCGCCCATCCGGTGCGCGACGTCCCGGCCTCGATCGCGCCGATCGGCAGACCGCTGGGCGCGAGCACGGCGTACGTCCTCGACGCGAAACTGGTCGACGTGCCATACGGGGCGGTCGGGGACCTGTACGTCGGCGGTCCCCAGATCTCCGAGGGCTACGCGTCCCGCCCGGGCGCCACCGCGGCCCGGTTCGTCGCCGACCCCTTCGCGGAGCGGCCGGGCGCGCGGATGTATCACACGGGCGACCTCGCGCGCGTCGACCCGCACGGCGACATCGAATTCTGCGGCCGGTTCGACGGGCAGGTGAAGGTGCGGGGCGCCCGCGTCGAGAGGCACGCGGTGGAGGCCGTGCTGGAAAGTCATCCCGCGATCCATCAGGCCGTGGTCCTCGCGACCGCCGACGAACACGGGGAGACCACACTGACCGCGTTCTGGGTGCCCGCGGCCACGCTGACCGTGCTGCCCACACCCCGCGACCTGATCGCGCACTGCGCCGAACGACTCGTCGCGCAGGCCGTGCCCGACCGTTTCCTCGCGCTCGGCGCGCTTCCGCTCGCCCCGAGCAGCAAGGTGGACGAGGCGGCGTTGCGCCGGCTGCTCCCCGGCGGAGGTGGTGGCGTTGCCTGAGCACACACCGTTCCCGCTGTCCTCCGCGCAGTACGAGGCGTGGCTGGCGCAGCAACTGGCCCCCGACGTGCCGCTGTGCATCGCCCAGTACGTCGAGGTCCACGGCGACCTGGACGTCGACGTCCTGCGCGCGGCCACCGTCACGACCGCGGACGAATTCGGATCGCCGTTCCTCCGGTTGATCGACAGGGACGGGCAGCCGTTCCAGATGGTCGACCCCGCCGCGGACCGGTCGATCGGGTTCCTCGACTTCCGGGGCGACGCCGAACCGGTGGATGCCGCCCGCCGGTGGATGCGCGCCGACTGCGAGACCCCGCTCGATCCGACCCGCGACCGGCTCGTCGCATCGTCGATCCTCCGGGTCGGTGACGAGCACTACTTGTGGTACAGCAAGATTCACCACGTCGCGCTGGACGGCTACGGTGCGATGACGATGCTCAACCGCATCGCGGCCAGGTACTCCGCGGACGTGCTCGGCCGGCAGCCGGAACCCGGCGAGGCCGCGGACCCCCGGCATCTGTACGACGCCGACCAGCAGTACCGGTCGTCGAGTCGCTTCGCGGTGGACCGGCAGTACTGGGCCGATCGGATCAGCGGTCTCGGACCCGGATCGACCCTGGCGCGGCGGACCGGGCCCGCGGTTGCCACGAGCACCGACGCCGCCGGGCCCCTCCCGGACGCCGCGGAGCGAGCGCTGGGTGGCGCAGGCACCCACGGAACCGCCGCGATCATCGCCGCGTTCGCCTGCTACCTGTCGAGGATGACGGGCCGCCGGGACGTGCTCGTGAAGATCCCGGTGTCGGCGCGCACCACCGCGATCCTGCGGCGGTCCGGCGGGATGGTCGCGGGCGTCGTGCCGTTTCCCGTGCGGATCCGCCCCGAGGACACCGTCGGACAACTGGTCGAGCGGGTGCAACTGGACCTGATGGGTGCGCTGCGGCACCAGTGTTTCGGGCTCGGCGACATCCGGCGCGACGCGGGCGCCGCTGCCGCGGAGTCGCTGTCGGGACCGATGGTCAACGTGATGCTCTTCCACCAGGAACTCGCCCTCGGGCCGCTCGTCGGCGAGTACCACATCGTCACGTCCGGACCGGTCGAGGACCTGCTCGTCAACGTGTACCAGAGCGGCTCCCCGGTCCGGACCGTCGTCCACCTCCTGGCCAACCCCCACCGGTACGACGCCGGCGAGGTCGGCGCCCATCACCGGCGGTTCGTGGAACTGCTCGGCGACTTCCTGGCGGCAGGCCCCGACGCCCCAATCGGCACCGTCCACGAGGAGACGGCACGGCTCGACTTCTGGACGCACACCCTCGCCGGTGCGCCGCCGCTGCTGGATCTGCCCACCGACCGTCCGCGCCCCGCACGGCCGTCCCGGCGCAGCGCCGCCGTCGACGTCGAATTGGACCCGGGACTGCGGCGCGCACTGACAGCGTTCGCCGAGGCGCACCGCACAGACGCCGCCACCGTCGCGCACGCCGCGCTGGCACTGGTGCTGGCACGATCGGCCCGTACCGGCGACGTCGTCCTCGGCACGCGGACGGATGCCGACGTGGTGGTGTCGCGGACCCGGGTGCGCGGCGCCGACCGGTTCGGCGACTTCGTCGACACGGTCCGGGACGCCGCCGCGCAGGCGTTCGCCCATCGCGGCGTGCCAGTGGAGGCCGTCGCCGAGGCACTCGACCCGCCGCGGTCCGCGTCCCACGCACCGCTCTTCCAGGTGCTGCTCGAATTCTCGGACTCCGGAGGCGAACTCGGCGACCTCGATCTGCGGGTCACGGTGTCGGACACGACAGCCCGCTTCACGTACGCGATGGACCTGTTCGACGCCGCCACCGTGGACGGGCTCGCCCAGCGGTTTCTGCGGACCGCCGCCGCGGGCGTCGCGGATCCGACCGTCGTGGTCGGCGACATCGACCTGGTCGATCCGGCCGAACACGCCCTGCTGCGGGAATGGTCGACCCGTCCGGCGGATTCCGCCGGCGAGACGACGCTCGGCGCGCTGTTCGCCGACCGGGCCGCGCGGAACCCCGGCGCCACCGCCGTCGTGTCGGACGGTGAGCGATTGACGTACGGCGATCTCGACGCCCGGTCGAACCGTCTTGCCCGGCACCTCCTCTCGCTGGGGGTGGGCCAGGAGTGGGCGGTCGCCGTCGCGATGCCGCGAACGGCAGCGCTCGTCGTCGCGCTCGTGGCGGTCGTCAAGACCGGGGCCGCCTACGTGCCTGTCGACGCTGATCACCCCGGTGAGCGTTCGGCACTCGTCGTCGCCGACGCCCGGCCGGTGTGCGTGCTCGCGACCCGCGACACCGCGGCCGCACTGCCCGTGTCCGATGTTCCGGTCCTGCTTCTCGATTCGGCGGACCCCGAATTCGACGGGCGATCCGCGGACCCGCTGACCGACACCGAACGGGCACCGGCCGACCCGGACTCACTGGCCTACGTCGTCTACACGTCGGGATCGACAGGACGGCCGAAAGGCGTTGCGGTGTCGCACCGCAACGTGGTCTCCCTCTTCACCGGCACCCGCGACCTGTTCCGGTTCGGCGGCAGCGACGTGTGGACGATGTTCCACTCCCCGGCGTTCGACTTCTCGGTGTGGGAGTTGTGGGGCGCGCTGCTGCACGGCGGCACCCTCGTCGTCGTCGACCTCGACACCGCCCGGACACCCGCCGCGTTCCTCGCGCTGCTGCGCCGCGAGCGGGTGACGGTGCTGAGCCAGACGCCGACGGCGTTCTCCCAGCTGATCGAGGCCACCGAAGCCGACGGCGACGCAGGCCCGACGTCGCTGCGCTACGTCGTGCTCGGCGGCGAGGCACTCGACTTCGGGCAGCTGGAACGCTGGTACTCGCGCCGTGGCGACGACGCGCCCGTGCTCGTGAACATGTACGGCATCACCGAGACGACGGTGCACGTCACCCACCTCCCGCTCGGCCGCGGGCTCGCCGCCGCCGCATGGACGAGCGGGATCGGGCGGACGATTCCCGGGCTCCGGGTGTCGGTGCTGGACGCGCGGCTGCATCCGGTGCCGGTCGGTGTGGCCGGCGAACTGTACGTGGCGGGACCACAGGTGGCGCGCGGCTACCTCGGCCGCGCCGGGCTCACCGCGTCCCGCTTCGTCGCGGATGCGTCGGGGGACCGGATGTACCGAACCGGGGACGTGGTGCGGTGGCGGCGGGACGGCAGCCTCGACTACCTCGGGCGCGACGACCTCCAGGTCGAGATCCGCGGATTCCGGGTGGAACTCGGCGAAATCGAGTGGGTGCTCGGCCGGTGCGAGGGTGTCGCGCAAGCCGTGGTGACGCTGCACGAGGATCCGGTGACCGGCCCGGCGCCGGCCGCGTACGTGGTGCCCGAGGCGGGTGCGGTCGTCGACCCGGCGGCGGTGCTGGAATACGCGGCAACCGCGCTGCCGTCGTACATGGTCCCGGCGTCGGTGACGGTCCTCGAGCGCCTGCCGCTCACCGTCAACGGGAAACTGGACCGGGCGGCACTTCCGGCGCCCGCCACCGACTCCGGCGCCGACTTCGTGGCACCGGGCACCCCCGCCGAGGAGGCGATCGCGGTCGTGTTCGCCGCGCTGCTCGGCGTGCCCGCAGTCGGCGTCGACGACGACTTCTTCGCGCTCGGCGGCAACTCGCTGGTCGCGGCGAAGGTCGTGGCGCGGATTCAGGCTGTGCTCGGTGCGGCAGTGGGAGTGCGCGACGTCTTCGAGGCGCGGACGGTGCGCTCGCTCGCCGCCCGTGTGGCCCGGGCGGACTCGGCGAGCAGGCCGCCGCTGGTGGCCACCGACCGGTCCGCGGCGGCGCCGGTGTCGCTGGCGCAGACGCGGATGTGGTTCCTCGACCAGTTCGACACGACGTCACCCGCCTACAACATCGCGGCGGCCTTCCGGTTGCGCGGCCCCCTCGACGTCGACGCACTGCATGCGGCGCTCGAGGACGTCGTGGAACGGCACGAGGCGCTGCGGACGATCTTCCCGATGCGCGGCGACACGCCCGTGCAGTCCGTGATTCCCGCGGCGGACGCGGTGCGCCGCCTCCGCGCGGTCCCGGTGTCGGGGGAGACCGAACTCCGGGACCGGCTCGCCGCGGCACTGTCCGCGGGTTTCGAGGTGACCGCGCAGGTTCCGTTGCGGGCGCACCTGTTCGAGCTCGGTCCGCGCGATCACGCCCTGGCCCTGGTGGTCCATCACATCGCGGCGGACGCGCTGTCGCTGGGGCCGCTCGCCCGGGACGTCACGTCCGCGTACACCGCAAGGGTGCGGGGGCACACGCCGGACTGGGTGCCGCTCCCGGTGCAATACTCCGACTACAGCGTCTGGCAGCGGACGCTGCTCGGAGCGGAGGACGATCCGGGCTCGCTGATGTCCCGCCAACTCGGGTACTGGCGTTCCGCGCTCGCCGACGCGCCGATCGTGACGGACCTGCCGATGGATCGCCCCCGTCCCGAACACCGGACGCTCGCCGGCGCGCGGGCGTCGTTCGACATCGGGGACCGTCTGCACCGGAAGGTGGTCGCCCTGGCGCGGGAACACGATGCGACGGTGTTCATGGTGACCCACGCGGCGTTCGCGGTCCTGGTGTCCCGCCTGGGGAGCACCGCCGACGTGATGATCGGATCCGCGGTAGCGGGGCGCGGAGAGGCGGTCCTCGACGACGTGGTCGGGATGTTCGTCAACACGCTGGCGCTGCGCACCCCGGTCCACGGTGCCGACTCGTTCGCCGCGGTGCTCGCCGCCGTGCGGGACGGTGACCTGGAGGCGTTCGCGCACGCGGAGGTGCCGTTCGAGCGGGTCGTGGAGGCGCTCGCGCTGCCGCGCACCACCGCCCACGCGCCGCTGTTCCAGGTGCTGTTCGAATTTCAGGACGTCGAGCGGCCCACCCCGAGCCTGCCGGAATTGGACGTGGACGAGATCGACCTCGGTGTCTCCGTCTCCACGTTCGACCTGCAGCTGACCCTGGCCGAGCGGTTCGGGGAGGACGGGGCGCCCGCCGGGATCAGTGCCGGATTCACCTATGCCACCGACATCTTCGACGCCGCGACCGTCCGGAAGTTCGCCGAACGCTACGTGCGGCTCCTCGACACGGTGGTCGCCGACCCGGACGTTCCGCTGGCCCGGTTCGATCTGCTGTCCGCCGGCGAACGCGAGGCGCTCGTGCCGGTCCGCGGGCGGCCCACCGGCACCACCCGGCTGCTGCCGGAGATCCTCTCCGCCGCGGCCGCCCGCGACCCGCACGCCGTCGCGCTGTCGTACGGCAACGCGGTGATGTCGTACCGCGAACTCGACGACTGGTCGAACCGCCTGGCGTGGGTACTGATCCGCCGCGGAATCGGGCCCGAGGACCACGTGGCGATCGGGCTCGTCCGATCCGTGGAACTGGTGGTGGCGGTATGGGCGGTGGCGAAATCGGGTGCGTCGTTCGTGCCGGTGGATCCGAGCCTGCCGTCCGCGAGGATCACCGACATCCTCGCCGACTGCGGGGCCGTGGTGGGACTCACCGTCGCCGAGCAGCGCGACCGTATGCCGGACGGCGTGGAATGGCTGCTACTCGACTACCCGGGTCCGACGCGGAGATGGGAGTCCCGGTCGATCACCGACGACGACCGGGTCGTGCCGCTGCGACCGGACCACCCGGCGTATCTGATGTACACGTCCGGGTCGACGGGCGCGCCGAAAGGTGTCGTGGTCCCGCACGCGGGGTTGCAGAACTTCACCATCGATCAACGCACGCGGTATGCGACGACGAACGCGTCGCGTGTGCTGAATCTCGCGTCGCCCGGCTTCGACGCGACGATGCTCGAATACCTGATGGCGTTCGGTGCGGGCGCGCGGCTGGTGATCGCGGCGCCGCACGTGTACGGCGGCGCCGCACTGACGGAACTGCTGGCGGCAGAGCGGATCACGCACGCCTTCGCCACCCCGGCCGTCCTGGCCACGATCGACCCACGCGGTCTGCGGCTGCTGCGCGCCCTCGTCGTCGGCGGCGAACGCTGTCCGCCCGAGTTGCTGGCCCGCTGGGCGTCCGGGCGCACCCTGCTCGTCGGCTACGGCCCGACGGAGACGACGGTGATGTCGAACATCGGCGACCCGATGGCCCCCGGCGACCCCGTGCGGATCGGCCACCCGATGCGCGGCGTCCGTGAACTCGTCCTCGACGAGTGGTTGCGGCCGGTGCCCGTCGGCGTGGTGGGTGAGCTGTACGTGCTGGGGGACGGTCTGGCACGCGGCTACCACCGGCGGGCAGGCGCGACAGCCGCCGCGTTCGTGGCGAACCCGTTCGACCACCCGGGCTCGCGGATGTACCGCACCGGGGACCTGATGCGATGGACGAAGGACGGCCGGCTGGAATATGTGGGCCGCAACGACTTCCAGGTCAAGCTGCGCGGCCAGCGGGTCGAGCCCGGGGAAGTGGAGGCGGCGCTCACTCGCTGTCCCGGTGTCGCGCAGGCGGTGGTCGTGGTGCGCCGCACACCCGCCGCCGAGGCGGTCCTCGCCGGATACGTCACGGCCGAGGACGGTGTGGATCTCGACACCACGGAGGTGCTGCAGTTCGCCGGATCGGTGCTCGCCCCGTTCATGGTGCCCGCCTCGGTGACCGTCCTCGACCGGCTTCCGCTCGGCGCCAACGGCAAGGTCGACCGGCACGCCCTGCCCGAGCCCGAATTCGCCCCCCGCATCTTCCGTGCGCCCGGCACCCCGTTCGAGTCCGCGGTGGCCGACGTATTCGCCGAGGTCCTCGGGACCGGTGTCGTCGGAGCCGACGACGACTTCTTCGCATCCGGAGGCAACTCGCTGACCGCGACGCAGGTGGTCGCGCGCATCAACTCCGCGCTCGGTGCCGACGTCGGCGTGCGGGACGTGTTCGAGGCCCCGACCGTGCGGGCGCTCGCGGCACGGATCGCCCGCGAGACCGCGGGCGGCGAGGCCCGGCCCACGGTGGCGGTGCCCCGGCGCCCGGACCCGGTGCCGCTGTCGTGGGCGCAGCACCGGATGTGGCTCCTCAATCAGTTCGACCCGTCCTCGCCTGCGTACAACGTCGCGATGATCGTCCGGCTGTCGGGCGACCTCGACGTCGACGCGCTCACCGCCGCGCTCGCCGACGTCGTGGAGCGGCACGAATCGCTGCGCACCCGGTACCCGTACGGCGACACCGGACCCACCCAGGTGATCGTCGGCGCGGGGCACGTTGCGCAACTCACCGTGTCGACGTCCGACGATCCCGTACCCGGCCAGATCTCGGAACTCGTGTCCGCGGGATTCGACGTCGCCGCCGAAGTGCCGATGCGGGCCCGGCTGTTCGCTCTCGGCGACCGGGAGCACGTCCTCGTCGTCGTCGTGCACCACATCGCGGCCGACGGGTTCTCGATGGTCCCGCTCGCCCGCGACGTGCTGACGGCCTACACCGCGCGGTCCGAGGGTTGCGCGCCGGGATGGGAGCCGTTGCCGGTGCAGTACCCCGACTACACCGTGTGGCAGCGGGAACTCCTCGGCTCGCAGGACGACCCGCACTCCCTGCTCTCCCGCCAACTCGACTACTGGCGGTCCACCCTCGCCGATGCGCCTGCCGTGACCGAGTTGCCCACGGACCATGACCGCCCGCCACGCCGATCGGCCGCCGGCGACCGGGTGACGTTCACGATCGGCGCCGATCTGCACCGCGAGGCGGTGGCGTTGGCGCGGACCCGGCGGTGCACCGTGTTCATGATCGTGCACACCGCCCTCGCCGTGTTGCTGTCCCGCTCGGGTGGTTCCGGCGACGTGGTGATCGGGTCGCCGGTCGCCGGTCGCGGCGAGGCCGTCCTCGACGACGTGGTGGGCATGTTCGTCAACACCCTCGTGCTGCGGACCCACGTGTCGGGTACGTTCGACGATCTGCTCGCACGGGTCCGCGAGACCGACCTCGCGGCCTACGCCCACGCGGACGTCCCGTTCGAGCGGGTGGTGGAGGCGCTGAACCCGCCCCGCTCCCAGTCTCATTCACCCCTGTTCCAGGTGTTGCTCGAATTCCGGAACACCGAGCACCCCGATCTCGCCCTCCCGCACCTCGAAGCGGAAGTGCTCGAACCCGACGTCGAGGTCTCCCTCTTCGACCTGCACCTGACCGTGCGGGAGCGGTACGACGAGTGCGGAACACCGGAAGGGTTGACGGCCGGATTCACCTACACCACCGACCTCTTCGACGAGGAGACCGTTCAGGCCCTCGCCGAGCGGTTCACCAGGATCCTCGCCGCGTTCGTCGCCGATCCGGGTTTTCCCGTCGGCGACGTCGACCTGCTGACCCCGGACGAGCACACCCGGATTCGCGAATGGAGCGCGGCGGCTGGGACGTTCGTGCTCGACCCCCGGCTGCAGCTCACCCCCGAGGGCGTGACCGGCGCGGTGTATGCCGGCGACACGCGGGAGCACCACACGTCGGCGAGCGCGGCGGCCACCACGTTCGTGGCGAACCCGTTCGGTACTCCGGGCTCCCGGATGGTCCGGACGGGCGCGCACGCCCGGTGGAACCGGTCCGGACAACTGCTGACGGTCGACGCCGCCGGATCGCCGGCACGGTCGGTCGCGGACGTCGTGGAGAGTCATCCGGCGGTCCGTGAGGCCGTGGTCCTCACGACCGCGGCCGGCGTCACCGCCTTCTGGGTGCCTGCCGCCGCGGCGGCGGTGCTGCCGATGGCGGACGACCTGCGGGAGTTCAGCGCCGGACGACTCGACGCCCGCTCGGTGCCCACCCGGTTCGTCGCACTCGGGGCCGTCCCGCGAACGACGGGCGGCGAGGTGGACGAGAACGCGCTGCGCGCACTTGTGTCCGAGGCGGAGCCGGCGGTGCGGCCACGCTGGACGACACTGCAACGTTCGGTGGCCGAACACTGGGCGGCCGTGCTCGGGCACGACGACTTCGGCCCCGAAGACGGATTCTTCGACGTCGGTGGCAATTCCCACCGCGTCGTGGAACTGCAGCGGCGTCTCGACGGGCAATGGCCCGGCGCCCTGAGGGTGGGCCAGTTGTTCGATCTCGTCACCGTGGCGGCGCAGGCCGAGGCGCTCTCGCAGTCCACCGACAGCGAGGCGTCCGCGCCCGCCACCTACGAGTTCTGACCAGCAGGGAGGAGGCAACCGTGACCGTGCGACATCCCACACCGGACGACGACGACATTGCCGTGGTCGGTATCGCCGCGCGCTACCCCGAGGCCGCGAACCTGGCGGAATTCCGCGCCAACCTCGCGGCGGGCCGGGATTCGGTGCGTCCGCTGTCGCGGTCCCGGGCCGAGGCGACCGGGCTGGGGCCGCCGTCCCACTATCACCCGATGGGTTTCGTCGAGGACATCTCCACGTTCGACTACTCCTACTTCACCCTGTCGAAACGGGAAGCGTCGCTGATCGATCCGCAGCAGCGGCTCGCGCTGGTCCTCGCGTATCAGGCGGTCGAGGACGCCGGCTACTCGGTGGCCGATTTCCGGGACAGCGCGACGGCGGTGGTGTTCAGCGCCGCCGCGTCGACGTATCCGGCGATGTGGGCGGAACCGGGGGTACTGAGCACGCTGGGCAACGTTCCGTTCGCCGTTCCCGCCCGGATCGCGTATCACCTCGGACTCACCGGACCGTGCTACGCCGTCGATTCGGGATGCAACGGATCGCTCATCGCGGTGCACCACGGCTGCCGGGAGCTGCGGTCGGGTGACGCCGACTTCGCCATCGCCGGCGGAGTGAGCTTGCGCGTGAACGGTATTCGCGAGGACATGGCGGAGGGGTCCGCGGAACTGATGTCACCCGGCGCGCGCTGCCGGGCATTCGACGCGAACGCGGACGGCACCGCGGTCGGCGAGGGGGGAGCGGCGCTTCTCCTCACGACGATGGCACGTGCCCGCGCCGACCGCCTCCCGATCCACGCCGTGATCCGCGGCACCGCAACAGTGTCCAGCGGTCATTCGTCCGCGACCATCAGCTCCCCGAGCGCCCGGGCGCAGGTGGCCGTCATCTCCCGGGCCTGGCAGAACGCGGGCCTCACCCCGGACGACGCCGGCTACCTGGAGGCGCACGGGTCGGGAACCCCGCTCGGTGACGCCGTCGAACTCGAAGGGATCGCGGCCGCGTTCCGGGACCGGCCGGGCGTCCTGGCGATCGGTTCGGTGAAGACCAACATCGGGCACCTCGACCACGCGGCCGGGGTGTCCGGCCTCGTGAAGGCGATCATGGCCGTCGAGCACGGCGAGCTGTACCCGTCGCTGCACTTCGAACACCCCACCGGTGGAGTCGACCTGGCGGGCATCGGCATCGAGGTGGTCACCGGGGCCAGGACCTGGAGCGACGAGACCGGGCCGCGGCGGGCGGGGGTGAGTTCGTTCAGCCTCGGCGGCATCAACGCGCACTGCGTGGTGGAACAGCCACCGGAGCGTGCGGTCGCCGTCCGACCCGGCACCGGTACCACCCGGCTGGTCGGGGTGTCGGCGAAGAGTGTGGGCGCGCTGGCCACGCTGTGCGCCGAACTGGCGACGGCCGTGCGCGCGTACGACCTCGACGACGTCGTCTTCACCCTCAACCGCGGCCGGCCGCACCACGACCACCGGGTGGCGGTGCAGGCACGCAGCATTGCCGAACTCTCGCGGTCGCTCGCCGTCCGTGCCGCGGAACTGGGCGCCCGCGGCGAAAACTCCACACCGGCGACCGCGCTGCGTCCTGCGGTGGCGTTGCTGCTGTCACCCGACCGGATGCCTGCCGCGCTGCGCGGCCGGGACCTGCCGCCGGAGCTTCCCGCCACCGGCGACGAGGCGGACTTCCTTGCCGGGCAGATCGCCGTCCACCGGGAACTCCGCGCCGCCGGCGTCACCGTCGACGCCGTCCTCAGCGGCGGAGTGTCGCGTTACGCCGCCCGGTATCTGCGGGATCCACTGTCGGCGGTGGACGCCGCCGACGTCGCCGCCGCGGCCGCGAACCCCGCGTTCGACACGGACAGGCTCGTCGCCGTCGCGACGGGAATGCTTGCGGACGGACCCGTCGTCTTCGTCGAGCCGAGCCCGGCGGGGCGCCTCGGCGCACTACTCGCCGACGCACTCCGGGACGCCGACATCCTGCGAGTGGCGGACACATCCGAGGCGGTCACCGACCTCCTCGCCGGGCTGTACGAACGCGGCGTCGACCTCGACTGGGCCGCCGTCGACGTCGGCGACGACTCCGCCTGGCGGGTGCGACTGCCCGGTCACCCACTACGCGGTTCGCGGTGCTGGTTCGACCTCCCGGGCCGGCCGGACTGGACCGGAACACCGGACGTCCCTTCGGCGGAACCGGACCCGCGGCCGGTGACGGCCGCACCGGAAGACAGCCTCGACTGGCTGCAGACGGCACTGCGCGAACTGCTCCACACCGAGCGGGACGTCGACGCAGAAGACGACTACTTCGACCTCGGCGGGAACTCGCTCATCGGCATGCAACTCGTCGACCGGGTGTCGGACCGGTACGGAGTCCGGCCCAAACTCATCGACCTCTACGAGCGGCCGAAGGTGGCGGACTTCGCCGCCCTCCTCGCGGACGGCACGTCCGCGGCCGGCGGGCTGCCGCCGATCACATCGCGGGGGCGGCATGTGATGTCGTTCGGCCAGGTACGCATGTGGTTCCACCATCAGCTCGACGCCGCCACCACCATCTACAACCTCCCGATGGTCAGCGACCTGCACGGTCCGATCGACGAATCCGCCGTCCGCGGAATGTGGGACGATCTCGCCGCGCGGCACCGGGTGCTGCTGTCCAACTACGTCGAGATCGACGGGGAGCCGGAACTGCGGATCCGCGACTCCCTCGGCGACTTCTTCCGCACCGCCGACGTGTCGGGGGAACCGGATCCGGTGGCCGCGGCCCGCGCACTGGTTCACGAGGCCGCGGCGGCGCCGTTCGATCTGGCCACCGACCCGCTCGTGCGGGCACTGCTGATCAGGCTCGGCCCGGACGAGCACGTCCTGCAGGTCACCACCCACCACTCCGTCAACGATGGGGGTTCGCCGAGGATCTTCGAGCAGGAACTGCCCGCCCTGTACGCGGCCCGCCGCGCCGGTCGCCCCGCCGGCCTCGCGCCGCTTCCCGTCCAGTACTGGGACTACGCCCTGTGGCAGCGGGAGTTGATCGCGAGCACCGCGCTCGACGGCGAACTCGACTACTGGAAAGCAGTTCTCGACGACGTCCCGCTGCTGCGGCTGCCCACCGATTTCCCGCGCCCGGAGCGGAAGAACTTCACCGGGGCGTTCCACACATTCACCGTGTCCGAAGAATTGACACGGAGCCTGCGGGACGTGGCGCGGCGGGAGTCCGTGTCGCTGTTCGTGGTGCTGCTCTCCGCGTTCTACCTCCTCATGGCGAGCCGGAGCAGGCAGCGCGACCTCGTTGTCGGGACACCGACGACCGGACGCAACCGGCCGGAACTGTCCGGCATGATCGGGTACTTCAACAGCACGGTGGCCCTGCGCGCCGACCTGTCCGGGGACCCGAGCATCTCGGAACTGTGCGCACGGGTGCGGGACGTCGTGCTCGGTGCCCTCGAACACCAGGAGATCCCGTTCGACCGTGTCGTCACCGCGCTCACCGGCGACCGGGACCTCAGCCGGACACCACTGTTCGACGTCTGTCACGTCCACCAGGAACTGCCGGCGCTGCAGTCGCAGCACGGACTCACCGAGACTCTGTTCGACCAGGACGACCCCGCCGCCATCGCGTTCGGCGGGGTGCCGTCCGGCACGGCCAAGTTCGATCTCACCCTCGTCACCACGGAACGGGGCGGCGAGGACGACATGGCCGCGGGACTCGAATTCAGCACGGAGCTGTTCACCGAGCAGACCGCCGCCGCGCTGTGCGACGAATACGTCCGCATCCTGGAGGGCATCGTGGGATCGACTCGCACGCAGACGATCTCCGTGTTCCTCACTGACTCGTCACCCGCCCCGGTGCCTGCACCGCCTCCGGTCGCGGCGCCGCTGGTTCCGGCCGACCGGCCCCGGCCGCCCTCCGACGGCACCGGACCGCCGAGCTATTCCGTGACACGGGTGACGGCGACGCTCGACGGACACCCGGACCTCCCGGAACTGCTCGCCGCCTGGCTCACGCTGCTCGCCTGGTACACCGCGCAGGACGAGGTGGCGGTGGCCGCGCCTCAGATCGTGGCCGTGGACTTGTCCGCCGAACCCACCTACCCGGAACTGGTGGAGACCGTGCGCCGGGAGTTGTTCGCGGATCGCGGCGCGGCCGACGCGGCGGCGCAGCACTTCCCGGTGCGCTGCGACGGTGAACGCGGAGACGGCGACGAGCCGGCGGACCGGTCACCCATCGAACTCGGGCTGTCGTGGATCCGCGGCCCCTCGGCGCTCACCCTCCAACTCGACTACGCCACCGACCTGTTCGACGCGAGCACCGCCGGTGCGATGCTCGCCGACCTCCGCGGGCTACACGCCGGACTGGTGGCTCACCCCGACCTGCCCACTCAGGAGGTGGCGATGGAATACGTGCATCAGGACGACACCGGTTTCACCACCGGCTTCACCTCGGGGGCAGCGCGATGAGGATCGGTGTGGTGGGGGCGGGGACCATGGGCGCCGGCGTGGCCGAAAGCCTGGCGCGGGCCGGCCACGACGTCACCGTCGTCGACCCCGACCAGCAGGCCGTCGAACAGGCCCGGTCCCGGATGCGCGACTCACTGCGGCTGGCGATACTCCTTGGCCGGACCGGCGGTCCGAAACCCGCCGAGGTCACCGCGCGGGTGCACTGGACCGGGCAGATCACCGATCTGCGTGACGCTTCCGTCGTCATCGAATGCGTCCCCGAGCGAATCGACCTCAAGGAGAAGGTCTTCGCCGAGCTCGACCGGGTCTGCGCACCCGGCACCCTCCTCGCGTCGTGCACGTCGGGCATCCCCGTCGACCGGCTCGCGGCGAGCACCACCAGGCCGGAACAGGTGGTCGGGCTGCACTTCATGAACCCCGCGCCGCTCAAGGACACCGTCGAGGTTGTGCGGGGCCCGCGGACGTCGCCGCAGTCGCTGGACCGCGCGCTGGCGCTCCTCACCTCGTTGGACAAGACCGGCATCGTCGTCGGCGATGGACCCGGATTCCTGCTGAACCGGGTCCTCATGCTCTGCATCGCCGAGGCCGCGGCCGCCGTCGGCGACGGGATCGCCGACGCGGAGACCACCGACGCGTTGTTCGAGGGCTGTCTCGGCCACCCGATGGGGCCGCTGCGCACCGCCGACCTGATCGGCCTGGACAACGTCCACGACACGATGACCGCGCTGTGCGAGTTGACCGGCGACGACCACTACCGCCCGCCGGCGACGCTCGTCGCCCTGGTCGAGGCCGGCCACCTGGGCCGCAAGGCCGGACGGGGATTCCATGAGTACCGGTGAGGTGCTGCCCCTCACCTACGACCAGATCGCGGTACTCCGCGCCCACCCTCCCGACAACACGTTCGGTCAGTACCTCGAACTCGAGGGCCCGCTCGACGAAGACCGGTTCTGTCACGCATTGCACCGGACGCTGTCCGAATGCCAAGGCCTGCACAGCACTTTCGTACTCGACGGCCCCGAGCCCGGGCAGATCGCCGGAACCGCGGTCACCGGTCCCGACGTCCTCGACGTCACCGGCCCTGGACAGCTCGCGACGACGTGGATCGACCGGGAACTGGCACGTCCGATGGACCCCGCCACTGGACCGCTGTACGTGCACGTCCTGTTCCGGCTGCCGCACGGCCGATACGGCTGGTTCCAGCGCTACCACCGCCTGGTCAACGACGACCCGGGCATGGCGGCGATCGGCCGGCGCACCGCCGAGGCCTACGAGTCGGGGGAGGCTGCCCCGGCCGCGCCGCCGGAGACCCGGCCGTTCGCGCCGCTCACTGTGCCACTGACATCCGACGCCCGCTACCGCGAGAGCGGCGCCTGGGCGGACGACCGGCGTTACTGGGAGCAATTGCTGGCCGGAGTGCCGCGACAGCCGATCCCACCCGGTCCGGTCTCCGAAGACGAGGACCAGCGCCACGCCACCATTCCCGCCGACGGCGCCCTCGCGCGGCTCGCGCGCGGCAGTGGCGGCGGCCCGGCAGCCGTCCTGCTCGCCGCGCTGGCGATGTACGCGCACAGCCACACCGGCATCGACGACGTGGTGATCGGACACCGGGAGCACGGCTTCACCACACCCGTGCGACTCACCCTCACACCGCATCTCACATTCGAGGCCTTGACCCGGAACGTGGGACTGCAGCTCCGCAGATCCCGCAGACACCGGTTCCTCGTCACCGAAGACGTTGCGGCGGAACCGTGGTCGGTGACCGGCGGAATGCGCGAACCCCTCGGCGTCGAGCGCATCGGGGAGAGTGTCGTCGCCGTCGTGCAGCGGTGGCACTGCGACGGCGTGAGCGTGGACGTGGAGGACCGGGACGGCACCTGGGTGGTCGACGTGCAGGGTCCGGGCGACGTACGGCAGTTCGCCCGAATCCTCACTGCCGCAGCCGCGGATCCGGGTGTGGGTGTGGGTGGGGTGGGTGTGTGGGGGTCGGGTGTGGGGTTGGTGCGGGGTGTGTCGGGTGTGGGTGTGCGGTTGTTGCCGGAGATTTTGGCGGGGGTGTGGTTGCGGGTGGGGGTGGGGTGGCGGTGTCGTGTGGGGGTGTGGAGTTGTCGTATGGGGAGTTGGATGGGTGGTCGAATCGGTTGGCGCGGGTGTTGATTGGTTGTGGGGTGGGTCCGGAGGTGGTGGTGGGGGTGGTGGTGCCGCGGTCGGTGGAGTTGGTGGTGGCGGTGTGGGCGGTGGTGAAGGCGGGGGTGTGTTCGTTCCGGTGGATGTGGGGTTGCCGGAGGTGCGGGTGCGGGAGGTGTTGGTGGATTCGGGTGCGGTGGTGGGGTTGTCGGTGTCGGGGGTGGTGGTGCCGGGGGTGGTGGAGTGGTTGCGGGTTGATGATGTGTCGGTGGTGGAGGGGTGTCGGGTGGGGCGGTGTCGGAGGGGGAGCGGTTGGGTGTGTTGGGGGTGGGGAATGCGGCGTATGTGATGTATACGTCGGGGTCGACGGGGCGGCCGAAGGGGGTGGTGGTGTCGCATGGGGGTTGGCGAATTTGGTGGAGGAGGTGCGGGTTCGGTTCGGGTTGTGGTCGGGGTGTCGGGTGTCGCATGTGGCGTCGCCGGGTTTTGATGCGGCGGTGTATGAGTGGTTGATGGCGTTTTCGGTGGGGGCGTGTTTGGTGGTGGCGCCGCCGGGGTGTTCGGGGTGCGGTGTTGGGGGAGTGGTTGGAGGTGGAGGGGTGTCGCATTGTTTTGTGACGCCGTCGGTGTTGGGTTCGGTGGAGGGGTCGTTGGGGTCGGTGCGGGTGTTGGTGGTGGCGGGGAGGTGTGTGGTGCGGAGTTGGTGGAGCGGTGGGGTGTGGGTCGGGAGTTGTTCGATGCGTATGGGCCGACCGAGGTGACGGTGCAGGCGACGGTGAGTGGTGCGTTGGTGCCGGGGGTGTGGTGACGGTGGGTGGTCCGGGGGTGGGTGTTGAGGTGGTGGTGTTGGATTCGTGGTTGCGGCCGGTGCCGGTGGGGGTGGTGGGGGAGTTGTATGTGGGGGTGTGGGGTTGGCGCGGGGGTATCACGGGTTGGTGGGGTTGACGGCGGCGTCGTTTGTGGCGAGTCCGTTCGGGGTGGGGTCGCGGTTGTATCGGACGGGGATTTGGTGCGGTGGGATGGGTTGGGGTCGTTGGTGTTTGTGGGGCGGGCTGATTTTCAGGTGAAGGTGCGGGGGCAGCGGGTGGAGTTGGGGAGGTGGAGTCGGTGTTGGTGTCGTGTCCGGGGGTGGGTGCGGCTGTGGTGGTGGGTTCGGGTGGTGGGTTGGTGGGGTATGTGGTGCCGGAGGTGGGGGCCCAGGTGGATTCGGGTGCGGTGGTGGAGTTTGCGGGGTCGGTGTTGCCGGGTTTCATGGTGCCGTCGGTGGTGGTGGTGTTGGGGGAGTTGCCGGTGACGGTGTCGGGGAAGGTGGACCGTGCCGCGTTACCCGCACCGGACACGGCCTCGCGCGGGCCGGACCGCGCACCGCGCAGTGCGGCGGAGGAAACACTGGCGTCCGTGTTCGCCGAAGTACTCGGAGTCGACAAGGTCGGATTCGACGAATCGTTCTTCGCGCTCGGCGGCGACAGCATCCTGTCCATCCGCCTCGTGTCACGCGCCAAGGCAAAAGGATTGGTGTTCACCCCGCAGCAGGTGTTCGAGCACCGGACGGTGGCCGCGCTCGCAGCGGAATCGGAGATCGCCGACCATGAAACCACGGTCGCCCTAGCCGAATTCGCGGGCGGCGGAATCGGCACCTTCCCGCCCACGCCGGTGGTCCGGTACCTGATCGAGCGCGGCGGACACTACGAGAGGTTCAGCCAGAGCGTGCTGCTCGACCTCTCGCACACCGTCGACGCCGACCGGATCCTCGCGACCGTCACCGCGGTGCTGGCCCGCCACGACATGCTGCGGTCGAGACTGTACCGGGACGCGAACGGACAGTGGCAGATGGAGACTCGCGCTCCGTCCGACGTCGATGCCGCGTCGCTGCTCCGACGGGTCGCTTTCGACCCTTCGGCCGATCCCGGTGCATCGGCAGACCTGATCGCGACCGAGCACCAGGCTGCCGTGGAGAGACTACGCCCGTCCGACGGGGTCGTCGTCCAGTTCGTGTGGCTCGACCCCGGGGCGGCAAGCGCGTCGGGGCGATTGCTCGTGGTCGCACACCACCTCGCGGTCGACGGGGTGTCGTGGCGGATTCTGCTGCCGGACTTCGCGGCCGCCTGGCATCAGGTGAGCGCCGGGAACGTGCCGGCACTCCCGGAACCGGCGACGTCGATGCGCCGGTGGGCGCACGCGCTGGCGGAGGAAGCCGTCCGGAGCGAGCGAACCGCCGAACTGGGGTGGTGGCAGAACGTCGTCGGGGGACCCGACCCGCTGATCACCGACCGCCCCCTCGACCCGGGCCTGGACGTCGCGACCGCCCTGCAGGACGTGAGTGTCGAGACATCCCTCGACGACACGTCCGTGCTACTCAGCCGGCTACCGGACCTGTATCACGGGGGCGCCCTCGACGTTCTGCTGACGGCGCTGGTGGTGGCGTCGTCGAGGTGGCGAGCCGAGCGGGGGATCCCGGGAACGTCGATGCTGATCCGATTGGAAGGGCATGGCCGTGAGCAGCAGGTGGTTCCGGGCGCCGACCTGTCCCGCACCGTCGGCTGGTTCACCACGGTCTTCCCGGTCCGCGTCGAACTCCGCGGCATCGACCTCGACGACGCGCTCGCCGGCGGCCACGACCTGGGCAGCGCGCTGAAGCGGGTGAAGGAACACCTCCGGGCGGTGCCGGACATGGGCATCGGCTACGGACTGCTCCGGTACCTCAACCCGGACACCGCGGGCAGCCTGCCGGACGCCGAACCGGGGCAGATCAGTTTCAACTACCTCGGCCAGGTCCCGGGTTCGGCGGCCGGCGACACCGCGGCCGGCTGGACCCCCGCCGACGGGTTCGGCGACCTCCGCTACGTCCCGGACCCGGACATGCCGGCGTCGGCCGCCGTCGAGATCAACGCGATCGTGATCGGCGGACGGCTCCGGGTCGGTTTCGGTTTCCCGGACACCCTGCTCGCGCGCGCCGAGGTGGAGCGGCTGGCGGCACGATGGCGGGAGGCGCTGTCCGCCTTGGTGTCCCACGCGCGCAGCGGGGTCGCAGGCGGGCTCACGCCCTCGGACGTTCCCCTCGTCGACGTCACCCAGGACGACCTCGACACGTGGGAGGACCGCTTCGGCGCGCTGACCGACGTGTGGCCGCCCACCCCGCTGCAGGCCGGGTTGCTGTTCCACGCACTGCTCGCGAAACCGTCGATCGACGCCTACACGGTGCAGGTGGAACTGCACCTGAAGGGCGCCGTCGACCCGGACCGGATGCGCCGGGCCGCGGCGGCACTCCTGGAGCGGCACCCGAATCTGCGGGTGGCGTTCGTGCCCGCGCGGGACGGCACGTTCGTGCAGGTGGTGCCCGAGACCGTCGACGTACCGTTCCGCGAACTCGACCTCACCGGCATGCCGGAGGCCGCGCGGACCACCGAACTGGAGCGCGTCCTCATCGCCGACCGGGCCGCGCCGTTCGACACGTCCCGGGCCCCCCTGGTGCGGTTCCTGCTCGTGTCGACCGGCAGCCGGGAATCGCGGCTCGTGTGGACCAACCACCACACCCTCCTCGACGGATGGTCGATGCCGCTCGCGATCCGCGAACTGCTCGCGCTCTATGTGGCCGGGGACGCCGACGTGTCGGCGCTGCCGCGGCCCCGGCCCTACCGGGACTTCCTGTCCTTGTTGCACCGCCGGGACCCGGCCGAATCCGAGGAAGCCTGGGCGACCGCACTCGCCGGCATCGACGGTCCGACACTGCTCCTGCCCGACGCACGGGGGCGGCAACTGTCGGCTCCTCCCGAGAGCGCCCAGTTCGCCGTGTCCGAGGAACTGACCGCCGAACTCACGACCCTCGCGCGGACTCGCAACACGACCCTGAACACGGTCACGCAGGTGGCGTGGGCCATCGTGCTGGGCGCCGCGACGTCCCGCGACGACGTGACGTTCGGGAGCACCGTGTCCGGGCGGTCACCGCACCTGCCCGGTGTGGAGTCGATGATCGGGCTGTTCGTCAACACCGTGCCCACTCGCATCACCCTCGACCCCCGGGAAACGCTGGGCGGCCTGCTGGACCGGACGCAAGCGGAACAGGCAGCCCTCCTCGACCACCATCACCTCGGCCTCGCCGACATCCAGCGCGCGGTCGGCACCGACATAGGGTTCGACACCGCGACCGTCTTCGAGTCGTACCCGATCGACCGGGGAGGACTGACCGAGGACACCGACCTCGCCGGAATCCGGGTGGTCGACGTGCGCGGCGTCGACGCCACGCACTACCCGCTGAGCGTCGCCTTCTCGGTGGACACACAGTTGCGCATGACATTCCACTACCGGCCCGACCTGATCGACCGGGCCACCGTCGACTCGACCGCGGAACAGGTCACCCGGGTGCTCGAGGCGATGGTGTCGGATCCGGGTGTTGGGTTGGGTGGGGTGGGTGTGTGGGGGTCGGGTGTGGGGTTGGTGCGGGGTGTGTCGGGTGTGGGTGTGCGGTTGTTGCCGGAGATTTTGGCGGGGGTGTGGTTGCGGGTGGGGGTGGGGTGGCGGTGTCGTGTGGGGGTGTGGAGTTGTCGTATGGGGAGTTGGATGGGTGGTCGAATCGGTTGGCGCGGGTGTTGATTGGTTGTGGGGTGGGTCCGGAGGTGGTGGTGGGGGTGGTGGTGCCGCGGTCGGTGGAGTTGGTGGTGGCGGTGTGGGCGGTGGTGAAGGCGGGGGTGTGTTCGTTCCGGTGGATGTGGGGTTGCCGGAGGTGCGGGTGCGGGAGGTGTTGGTGGATTCGGGTGCGGTGGTGGGGTTGTCGGTGTCGGGGGTGGTGGTGCCGGGGGTGGTGGAGTGGTTGCGGGTTGATGATGTGTCGGTGGTGGAGGGGTGTCGGGTGGGGCGGTGTCGGAGGGGGAGCGGTTGGGTGTGTTGGGGGTGGGGAATGCGGCGTATGTGATGTATACGTCGGGGTCGACGGGGCGGCCGAAGGGGGTGGTGGTGTCGCATGGGGGTTGGCGAATTTGGTGGAGGAGGTGCGGGTTCGGTTCGGGTTGTGGTCGGGGTGTCGGGTGTCGCATGTGGCGTCGCCGGGTTTTGATGCGGCGGTGTATGAGTGGTTGATGGCGTTTTCGGTGGGGGCGTGTTTGGTGGTGGCGCCGCCGGGGTGTTCGGGGGTGCGGTGTTGGGGGAGTGGTTGGAGGTGGAGGGGTGTCGCATTGTTTTGTGACGCCGTCGGTGTTGGGTTCGGTGGAGGGGTCGTTGGGGTCGGTGCGGGTGTTGGTGGTGGCGGGGAGGTGTGTGGTGCGGAGTTGGTGGAGCGGTGGGGTGTGGGTCGGGAGTTGTTCGATGCGTATGGGCCGACCGAGGTGACGGTGCAGGCGACGGTGAGTGGTGCGTTGGTGCCGGGGGTGTGGTGACGGTGGGTGGTCCGGGGGTGGGTGTTGAGGTGGTGGTGTTGGATTCGTGGTTGCGGCCGGTGCCGGTGGGGGTGGTGGGGGAGTTGTATGTGGGGGTGTGGGGTTGGCGCGGGGGTATCACGGGTTGGTGGGGTTGACGGCGGCGTCGTTTGTGGCGAGTCCGTTCGGGGTGGGGTCGCGGTTGTATCGGACGGGGATTTGGTGCGGTGGGATGGGTTGGGGTCGTTGGTGTTTGTGGGGCGGGCTGATTTTCAGGTGAAGGTGCGGGGGCAGCGGGTGGAGTTGGGGGAGGTGGAGTCGGTGTTGGTGTCGTGTCCGGGGGTGGGTGCGGCTGTGGTGGTGGGTTCGGGTGGTGGGTTGGTGGGGTATGTGGTGCCGGAGGTGGGGGCCCAGGTGGATTCGGGTGCGGTGGTGGAGTTTGCGGGGTCGGTGTTGCCGGGTTTCATGGTGCCGTCGGTGGTGGTGGTGTTGGGGGAGTTGCCGGTGACGGTGTCGGGGAAGGTGGACCGTACCGCACTACCCGCACCCGAGGCCCCCGTACGTGTATTCCGGGCGCCGGCCACGCCGTTCGAGGCCGTCGTCGCCGACGTGTTCGGCGAGGTCCTCGGCGTCGACCGCGTCGGGGCCGACGACCACTTCTTCCGTCTGGGTGGAGATTCGCTGTCCGCCACCCGCGTGGTCGCCCGCGTCGACGCGGCTCTCGGCATCGACGTCGGCGTGCACGCCCTGTTCGAGGCGCCGACCGTGGCGGAGTTCGCGGAGCGCGCGGCGAAGGCCGGTGCGCCCACACACCGGCCGGAACTGCGGGCGGCGCCGCGACCCGAGCGAATTCCCCTGTCCCTGGCCCAGACTCGCATGTGGTTCCTCAACCAGTTCGACACCTCCTCGCCCGCCTACAACATCGCCATGGCATTCCGGCTCACCGGCGCACTCGACCTCGACGCCCTCCGGGCCGCGGTGTCCGACGTCGTGCGACGCCACGAGACGCTCCGCACCCGGTTCCCGATGGCCGGCGAAGAACCGGTGCAGGTGATCCTGCCCGCCGCCGACACGGTCCCGGACCTGCCCGTCACCACGGTGTCGAGCGAGGCCGAGTTGCGGGACCTGCTGTCGGCATCCGTCGCGCAGGGATTCGACGTCACCGAACAGGTTCCGTTGCGGGCAGCGGTGTTCGAGACCTCCGGCACCGACCGGACGCTGCTGGTGGTGGTCCACCACATCGTCGCGGACGGAGTGTCGATGGTCCCGCTCGCGCGCGACATGACGACGGCCTACACCGCCCGGGCGGCCGGGCACGTCCCGGACTGGCCACCGATCACTGTCCAGTACGCCGATTTCACGCTCTGGCAGCGCCGACTCCTCGGCTCGGAAGACGATCCGCAGTCGCTGGTGTGGCAACAACTGGACTACTGGCGCAGCACACTCGCCGGGCTCCCCGCCGCTCTGGACCTGCCCGCCGACCGTCCGCGGTCGCTGCAACGCACACCGGACGGGAGCAGGGTCGGATTCGAGATCGACGCCGATCTGCATCGCCGGCTGCTGGCGACGGCGTCCACTCACCAGTCGACGGTGTTCATGGTCGCGCACGCCGCCCTGGCCGCGTTCCTCGCGAGAATGTCCGGCACCGGGGACATCGCCGTCGGCACCCCCGTCGCCGGGCGCGGCGAGGCCGCACTCGACGACGTCGTGGGCATGTTCGTCAACACCGTCGTTCTGCGCACCGTGGTCTCCGACGCGGACCGCTTCTCCGACCTGCTCGACCAGGTACGCGACGTCGACCTCGCTGCATACGCACACGCGGAGGTGCCGTTCGAGAAGGTCGTGGAAGCACTCGACCCGCCCCGCTCCACCGCGCACTCACCGCTGTTCCAGGTGCTGCTCGAGTTCCAGAACGTCGAGCGTCCCGACCTCTCGCTGCCGGGCGTCGAGGTGCACGGTATCGACCTCGGTGCCACGATCGCCCGGTTCGACCTGCAGTTGACGCTGGCCGAGGAATACACGGACGACGGAACACCGGCCGGCATCACCGCCGGTTTCGCCTACGCCACCGACCTTTTCGACGCCGAAACCGTCGCAGGCCTGGCCGACCGGTTCGTCCGGATGCTCGACACCGCCGTCACCGACCCGTCGATCCGGGTCGGCGACCTCGAGATCCTCGACGCCCTCGAACGGGACGAACTCGTACCGATGCGCGGCTTCCCCGCGGTCGCGGAACGCCTGCTCCCGGACGTCCTCACCGCGGGCGCCGCGCTCGCACCGGGCGCGACCGCGGTGTCGTGCGAAGGCGTCACGCTGTCGTACCGGGAACTCGACGAGCAGTCGAACCGGCTGGCCAGGGCGCTGATCGACCGCGGCGCCGGTCCGGACGCCTTCGTCGCGATCGGCGTGCCCCGGTCGATCGACTGGGTGCTGTCGGTGTGGGCGGTCGCGAAATCGGGGGCCGCCTACGTGCCGGTCGACCCCGCCCTGCCGCCCGCGCGCACCCGCGGCATGCTCGAGGATTCGGGTGCGATGCTCGGGCTGACGGTGACCGCGCACCGCGACCGGTTGCCCGGGGTGGTGCCGTGGCTGCTGCTCGACGATCCCGACGTCGTGAACGGATATTCCGGCGCCCCGGTGACCGACGCCGACCGTCTGCGTCCGCTGAGAGTCGACCACGCCGCGTTCCTGCTCTACACGTCGGGATCGACGGGAACACCGAAGGGCGTCGTGCTCACCCACGGCGGCATCGCGAATCTCGCCGTCGAGGAACGGGAACGCTTCGCGTCGATGCACGGGGCGCGGGTGTCGCACCTGGCGTCACCGAGCTTCGACGCGTCCCTGTTCGAACTGCTGATGGCGTTCGCCGTCGGCGCGACACTGGTGGTCGTGCCGCCGACGGTCCTCGGGGGCCGCGAACTGGCCGAACTCCTCGCGAGCGAGCGCGTGTCGCACGCATTCTTCACCCCCACCATTCTCGACACCCTCCGCCCCGAGGACCTGCCGTCCCTGCGGATCCTCGCCGTCGCGGGCGAACGGTTCTCACCCGAGATCGCCGACCGCTGGACCCCGGGACGGTTCGTCTTCAACGGATACGGACCCACCGAGGCGACGGTGCAGACCACGATCAGCGAGGTGTTGTCACCCGACGAATCGGTGAACGTCGGCGGCCCGGGGCGGGGCGTCGACGTCATCGTGGTCAACACCTGGTTGCAGCCCGTCCCGGTAGGCGTGATCGGGGAACTGTACGTCGCGGGACCGGGGCTGGCACGCGGCTACCACCGGCGTCCGGCGCTCACGGGCGCGTCCTTCGTGGCAAACCCGTTCGGCGAACCCGGCTCCCGCATGTACCGCACCGGCGACCTCGTGCGGTGGACCGAGATCGGACGGCTGGAATATGTGGGACGCAACGACTTCCAGGTGAAGATCCGGGGTCAGCGGGTGGAGCTCGGCGAGATCGAATCGGTGCTGTCCCGCTGCGCCGGCGTCGGACGGGCGGCGGTCGCCGTGCACAGCGGCACCGGCGACCGGCTCGTCGGATACGTGACGGCGGAGGCCGGTGCGAGCATCGACACCGCCGAGGTACTCCGGTACGCCGGGTCGCACCTCGCGCCGTACATGGTGCCCGCCCAACTGGTGGTCCTGGACCGGTTGCCCGTCGGCCGTACCGGCAAACTGGACCGCCGGGCGCTGCCCGCCCCCGTGCTCGCGCCCCGGGAGTTCCGGGCACCCGCCACCCCGGTGGAGGAGGCCGTCGCGGAGGTCTTCGCCGACGTGCTCGGCATCGACCGCGTCGGGGCCGACGACGACT
Source organism: Rhodococcus sp. USK10 (assembly GCF_019378875.1). Classification (NCBI taxonomy): domain Bacteria; kingdom Bacillati; phylum Actinomycetota; class Actinomycetes; order Mycobacteriales; family Nocardiaceae; genus Rhodococcus; species Rhodococcus sp. USK10. Next base: position 2,363,110 of record NZ_CP076048.1, on the reverse strand, counting down.
TCTTCGAACTCGGCGGCAACTCGCTCGTCGCGACCCGGGTGGCGTCCGCGCTCCGGGACCGGCTCGGCACCGACGTCGTCCTGCAGTGGATCTTCCGCAACCCGACCCCGGAGGGCCTCGCCCGCCGGATCGTCGACCCGTCGGTACTCGGAAGCATGCCGGCGGACGACGTGCTGAACGTCGTCGTCCCGCTCCGGGCGACCGGTGCTCAACCCGCCCTGTTCTGCGTGCACCCCGCGGGCGGACTCGCGCTGGGCTACGCCGGACTGGTCGGGCACCTCTCGCCCGACCGTCCGGTGTACGGGCTGCAACTGCCGATCCTCAGCGGCGGAACGACGTTCGAGTCGATGGAACAACTCGCCCACCGGTACGTGGTCGAGATGCGTGCCGTCCAGCCCCGGGGGCCGTACCACCTGCTCGGCTGGTCACTCGGCGGTGTCATCGCCCAGGCGATTGCCGTGGAACTCCGTGAGTCGGGCGCCGAGGTCGGCACCCTCGCGATGATGGACAGCTACGTCGCGGAGGGCGACGACTTCGGCGACCTCGAAGTGAACGCCGAGGAGTGGCTGCACGGCCTGGGCGTCGAATTCGAGGGCAGCGACGACGCAGGCACGTCGTACCGCGAGCAACTGCTCGAGATGCTCGGACGCTCGTTCGGCCGGGACCCCGCGTTCGCGTCGACCCTCCTCGGCCGCATCAGCACCGGGCTGGAGAACTCGAAGCAGATCTCCACCGGACACCGCCCACGCGTGTTCGACGGCGACCTGCTGTTCTTCAGCGCCGCGCAATCCGCCGAAGGGGAGGAAGGCGAACGGCCGTCGCCGGGCGTCTGGCAGCCCGCGATCACCGGCGTCATCGTCGAGAACAAGGTGGACTGCGATCATCTGCGGATGACGACACCGGAAGCCCTCGCGGTGATCGGGCCGATCCTGGAGAACTCCCTCGGGTCACGCCCCGATCGCGCTGCCGATGACGGGCCAGGACTCCCGTAACTCCGTCTCGAACAGCCCCCACGAATGCGTGCCCTGCGAGAGATACGCGAACGTGGCCGGAATTTGCAGCGAGTGCAACCGCGACTGGAACGCGGCCGCGCACACGTTGGTCACCATCTCGACCACACTGCCGCCGATCGTCTGCGGCACCACCAGCACCGGGTTGTGGTTGTCGATGCCGCCGGGAAGTCCGTTGCCGCTGGAGACGAACAGCTCTGTGCCGCGCAGGCGTTCGGCGTTCACCATCGGATCGTGCACCTGCCACTGCGGGTCCACGGCAGGGCCCCACATGTTGGTCGCATTGCCGCCGCCCCGCAATTCCACCATCGACCGCACCATCGCCTGGCCGAGCAGTCCACTGGTCGCGGCGCACCCGCTGTACGAGCCGACGGCCCGGTAGAACCCCGGAGCCTGGATCGCGAGGTCGAGCACCGCGCCGCCCGCCATCGACACCCCGCCGATGGCGTTCGCCCCGGTGGTCGCGAACCTGCCGTCGATGGCGGCGGGAAGCTCGCTCGTCAGGTACGTCTGCCACTTGTTCCTGCCGAGGACCGGGTCGTCGGAATCCCAGTCGGTGTACATGCTGTACTGCCCGCCGATCGGCATTACCACGTTGACGTGCTTGTCGGCGAAGAAGTCCCGCACACCGGTGTTGTTGAACCACGAGATCCCGTCCGAGCCGCCGCCGATGCCGGTGAGGAGGTAGAACGTGGGCGCCGGACCTCCCGATGCCGGAGAGATCACGTCGTTGGCCACCCACCGGCCCATCGACTCCGAATAGACGTCGACCCTGGTGATGCGCGGCTCCGCCGAAGCGGGCGACGGTCCGAGCGCCGCCCACGCCGAGAAGACCAGCAGCATCACCGCCGGCACACGCAGAGAGATCGCGGATCGCAGAGCTTCGAACGGTCGCATGGACGCCCCCTGGCTGTGGCCTGCCCTTCCAATCTAGGACTGCGGGGTACCTGCTTGGTGCGGTTCCCGTGAACCGGTGTAAAGATGATTCGGTGACCGACAACGACCGGCCCGACGAACGTTTCACGCTCGCAAGCGAGCGGACGTTCCTCGCCTGGATGCGGAGTTCACTCGCGCTCCTGGCCGGTGGCATCGCGATGATCCACCTGGTCCCCGAATTCAGCACCGGGTGGGTGCGGACGACCCTCGGACTGATCCTGATCGGCCTCGCCGCCGCCGCGGCCCTCGTCGGCATGCGGCGGTGGTCGCAGGTCGAGAAGGCACTACGCGACGGCGCGCCGATGCCGCCGCCCCACGAGTTGTGGTTGTTCGCGGTGACCCTGACGGTGGTGGCACTGGGAGCGGCGGTCGCCAGCCTGGTGGCCGCGCTCTAACCTGCAGAAGAGGTTTGCATCTCGCGAACCGGACGTGAAGACGAAGGAGTACACGGTGGCCCACGAACTCAAGCTCGGTTACAAGGCGTCCGCGGAACAGTTCGGTCCGCGGGAGTTGGTGGAGCTGGGTGTCCTGGCGGAGCAGCACGGCATGGATTCGGCCACGGTGTCGGATCACTTCCAGCCGTGGCGGCACGAGGGCGGGCACGCGCCGTTCTCGTTGGCGTGGATGACCGCGGTCGGGGAGCGGACGGAGCGGTTGCAGTTGGGGACGTCGGTGATGACGCCGACGTTCCGGTACAACCCGGCGGTGGTGGCGCAGGCGTTCGCGACGATGGGGTGTCTGTATCCGGGGCGGATCATGCTCGGTGTCGGTACCGGTGAGGCACTCAACGAGATCGCGACGGGTTTTGCGGGGGAATGGCCGGAGTTCAAGGAGCGGTTCGCGCGGCTGCGGGAATCGGTCCGGTTGATGCGGGAACTCTGGCTGGGTGACCGCGTCGATTTCGAGGGCGACTATTTCTCCACGAAGGGGGCGTCGATCTACGACGTGCCCGAGGGCGGGATCCCGGTGTACATCGCGGCGGGTGGTCCGGTGGTGGCCCGGTACGCCGGTCGCAGCGGTGACGGGTTCATCTGCACGTCCGGCAAGGGCATGGAGTTGTACACGGAGAAGTTGATGCCGGCGGTCGCGGAGGGCGCTGCCAAGGCCGAGCGCGATGTCGCGGAGATCGACAAGATGATCGAGATCAAGATTTCCTACGACACGGATCCGGAGTTGGCGCTCGAGAACACGCGGTTCTGGGCGCCGTTGTCGTTGACGCCGGAGCAGAAGCATTCGATCGAGGATCCGATCGAGATGGAGAAGGCGGCGGATGCGTTGCCGATCGAGCAGGTGGCGAAGCGGTGGATCGTGGCGTCGGATCCGGACGAGGCGGTGGCGCAGATCCGCCCGTACCTCGACGCCGGGTTGAACCACCTCGTCTTCCACGCACCCGGGCACGATCAGAAGCGGTTCCTCGAACTCTTCGAGCGCGACCTCGCGCCCCGGCTGCGGGGGTAGGCGGCTCCGCCGCCCGTGCGTGGTTGACGAGTGCAGGGACTCGTCAACCACGCACGAGCGCGAAGCGCCCGTCAGAGCATGTTCACGCGCTTGTAGAGCTGCCGGGAAGGACCGCCCAGCAAATCGGCCTCGTCCAGGAACCGCATGAGCGGCTGCGAACTCTCCCGGATCTTCTCGGCCCGGAACCGGTTGTTCTTCGCCTCACGCACCGCGCGTTCGGTGTCGAGGCCGGCGGCCGCGTAGACGGCCGGATTGATCATGCTGGAAACGATCAGGTTCGACGCGATCGCGATGCAGGCGCGGCTCGCGGCGCGGTGCCCCCTGCTCATGCCCTCGGCCCGGCGCAGTGTCTCCTCCCGGGCGAAGCGCATGTGCCGGGCCTCCTCGACCACATGAATCTTGCTGGTGACGCGGACGATCGGCTGGACGCGTGTGTCCTTCATCCAGTCGCGCTGCATGACGTCGAGGATCTCCTCGGCGACGAGAATGCCGGCGTACGCGACCTCCCCCGACGCGAGCGCCTTGAATCCGCGACCCAGCGTGACCACCGACTTCCGCGGAACGTACGAGGGGCACCCGAACTTCTCGGCGGTGCGGGCGAACATCACGGAGTGCCTGCACTCGTCGGCCACCTCCGTCAGTGCGAACTGGAAATGTGCCTGCGACGCGTCCTTGGCGTACATGTCCCGGATGACCATCTGCTGGAGAATCATCTCGAACCAGATGCCGGTGCCCATGATCGACGACACTTCGTGCTTCGTCAGCGTGATCTGCTGTTCGAACGTCATCTCGTCCCACATCGGCGTGCCGTACAGCGAGGACCACTCGGGAGTGAGGCCGTACAGGTCGTCGGGGATCGGCGCGTCCCAGTCCACCTCGACGGTCGGGTCGTACGACATGCGTGCGGAGGAATGGAGAAGCCGGGCGCCGGTGTCCTGGCGATCCGTGATCTTCGGATTGCCGAGAGCGAGCGTCGAGCGTGCCATGAATGTCCTCCATGTCAGTGTTACCAACAGTTACATCTAATCGTGGACTGAAATGCTCTTTACGTCAATAGTCATGATGTACAAATCATGTACAGAACCAGCTCGGTTTCCCGGGCGTCAAGCCCTCGGTGATGATCCCCACAACTCCGACTCGAGGCTTGCTCAAAATTTGCCTATCGTCTGTAGTGAGTTCTCGGCAGCGGGCCCGGATGATCCCTTGCCCTGGCATCACCCGGCAGAAAGCGGAATGAACCCATGTCTGATCAGAAGAGTGCCGCGCAGCCCCAAAGCCCCGATGTCGCCGTCGGTGCTCGCGTTCGGGTCCGCCGCGACGCCGATGCTCCCGCGCCGGGCGTCGTGATCGAGGATTTCGCGGACCTGTCCCAGTCGGAGGGTCTCCTCGGACGCGATTGGGCGCCCGTGCACCGCTGGGCCGTCGCCCTCGACGACGGACGCCTCGTCTTCGCCGACGACGGCGAACTCGACCTCGACACCGAGTCGCCCAAAGCGGCGTGCGGCTGATTCAGCCGAGTCCGTCGGCGATCTCCTGAAGTTGCTCGACAGTGCCTGCGGCGATCGTTCGCACATGGTCGGTGACGACGGAGATCGGCCAGTCCCACCACGCGATCCGCACCAGCGCGGCGATGTCGGATTCCGAATAGCGGTCCTTGATGTGGACCGCCGGGTTTCCACCCATCACGGCGTAGTCCGGCACCGACCGCGTCACTACCGAACCGGTCGACACGATCGCGCCGTGCCCGATGTGCACGCCGGGCATGATCGTCGCGTTGCCCCCGATCCACACGTCGTTGCCGACGACGGTGTCGCCGCGCGACGGTAGATCCGCAATCAGATCGGCATGCTCGGCCCACGCGCCTCCCATGATCGGGAAGGGGAAGGTCGAGACGCCGCTCATTCGATGGTTCGCGCCGTTCATGATGAACGTCGTCCCCGTCGCGAACGCGCAGAACTTCCCGATGATCAACCGATCCGGGCCGTAGTGGTGCAGGACATTTCGCGTCTCGAACTCGTCCGCGAACTCGGGATCGTCGTAATAGCTGTACTCCCCGACCTCGATCAGCGGGTTGTCGATCAGAGGTTTGAGCAGGACTACCCGGGGCTGACCCGAAATGGGGTGCAACGTCATCGGATCCGGTGCGGCACTCGTAGGCAACTAGTTCTCCATTCCTCGGCGCAGGCGTGCGCGACCTCCTGTATAGCGCCGTACAGCGCTGCGCTGCACGTGCTTTACGGCGGATTCGGCTATTGCCATGGTGTAGCGGCGATTGCTAGAGTCGAACAAAGTTTCGAACAACCTCGGGGGAGGCTGGTCGTGGGGGAAGTGATGGCACCGGATCTGGACGAGTTGCGGGCGTTCACGGCGCGGTTGCGGTGCGTCGAGGCGTGCGGTGATGCCGGGTTGGGGATCGAGTGGCTCGACGCGGTCGAATCCCTGAAGTCGGTCGGGTGCGCGGTGCAGGCGGTGGTGACCGATGATGTCGCCACCTGCATGCGGGAGGACCGCAAGGCCCGTCGGTTGCCGCGGGCGGAGTGGGACCGCGGTATCGCCTCGCAGATCGCGTTGGCGCGCAGGGAGTCCCCGAACCGTGGTGGTAGGCATCTGGGGTTCGCGCAGGCGGTGGTGCACGAGATGCCGCACGAGATGCCGCACACGTTGGCGTTGCTGCGGTCGGGTCGGTTGAACGAATGGCGCGCCACCCTGCTTGTGCGGGAAACAGCGTGTCTGTCGGCGGCGGATCGTGCGGTGGTGGATCGGCGGTTGTGTTCGGACCCGGACGTTCTCGACGGCGTCGGTGACCGCGGGTTGGTCGCGAAGGCGAAGGCCCTCGCGGTGGAACTCGACGCCGCCGCGGTGGTGGCCCGGTACCGCAAGGCGGTGTCGGAGCGTCGGGTGACGACGCGGCCGGCGCCGGATTCGATGGCGTACCTCAGTATGCTGCTGCCGATGGAACAGGCGGTCTGCCTCCAAGCCACACTCGGCCGGGACGCGGACAGTCTCATCGCCACCGGGGACAGCGGTGGCCGCACCCGCAACCAGCTGATGGCGGATTTGGTGTTCGACCGCGGCACCGGGGCCTCGGTGGCCGATGGGGTTCCGGTGGCGGTGAACTTGGTGATCTCCGACGAGGCGTTGCTGGCGGGTGAGAACGAGGCGGCGGATGTGGCGGGGCTCGGTCCGGTGCCGGCGGGGATCGCCCGGCAGCTGGTGGCGGCTGCCCTCGATGGTGATACCGCGGTGACCTTACGAAACGTGTACTCGTGTCCGTTGTCGGGGGCGTTGACGGCGATGGAGTCGCAGTCGCGGACGTTCCCGAAGGCTTGCGGAAGTTGATCGACCTGCGGGACCGGACGTGCCGGACGCCGTGGTGTGATGCGCCGATCCGGCATCACGATCACATCCTGTCCCGCCGCAACAAGGGTGCCACGACGGCCCAGAACGGGGCGGGTTTGTGCGCGGCCTGCAATTACGCGAAGGAAGGCGACGGGTGGACCGCCCGCCCGGTGCGCAGGCACGGCCGTACGCATCTTTTCGACCTCGGTACCCCGACGGGGCATCACTACCGGTCGGCGGCCCCGCGGCTCCCGTCCGCGGCGCGACGGTCGGAAATCGAGGCCATCCTCATCGCACATCTGCGAGCGTCATGAACTCGAACCGGGTCGCGGCCGCGCGGCATTTCTCACGAGGCGGTGAGAGCGAACACTCGCATCGTGCGGTTCGTTCGGTGCTCGTAGACGCCGTAGACGCGCACCATCTCGTCGAATTCGCGATAGATCCGCGTCCGCTCCGGTTCCACGAGCAGGGTTGCGGTGACGGAGATATCCTTCCCGCCGATGGTGACCTTCGCGGTAGTACAGGAGCGGGCTCGTCCGCGGCGCGCCCGACTTCCGACCCGTGGTGGTCAGCAGGACCAGGGCGATTCGGCCATACGCCATCTGACCGCGGGCGGGAGCGGTGTCAATCACCCGGAGTCGGAGTCCGGATACGCTATGGCCATGGCTGCGCCCGCGACACCCTCGCCCGTGAATCCACCTGCACGTCCTCAGCCGTCGAGTATCTTCATCGCCTCACCGGAGGGGGACACCGGAAAGTCCACCATCGCGCTGGGTGTCCTGCAGATGCTGTGCGCGTCGGCGGCGAGGGTGGGTGTGTTCCGTCCCATCGCCCGGTCGACGGAGGAGACCGATTACATCCTCGAACTGCTCCTCGAGCACACGACGGCGGACCTCGGGTACGAGGAGTCGCTGGGGGTCACGTATGAGCATGTCCACGCCGACCCGGAGGGTGCGCTCAGCGAGATCGTCGCCCGGTATCACCAGGTGGCGGCGCAGTGCGATGCCGTGGTGGTGATCGGCAGCGACTACACCGACGTGGCCAGCCCGAGCGAACTCGGCTACAACGCCAGGATCGCCGTGAACCTGGGCGCACCGGTGCTGCTCGCCGTGAAGGGAGTCCGGCGTACTCCCGAGGAGGTCGCGCAGCTCGCCCAACTCGCAATCGGCGAACTGACCGCCCACCATGCGCACCTGCTGGCCGTGGTCGCCAACCGATGCAACCCCGACGAACTCGACGCCGTCACCGACGCGTTGGCGTCCACCGGTGTGCCCGCGTGGAGCCTGCCCGAGATCCCGCTGCTGGTCGCACCGACCATGGCCGAACTTCTCGAGTCGATCGACGGAAGTCTGTTCAGTGGCGACCCCGAGTTGCTGCACCGCGAGGCGCTGCGGGTGCTGGTCGGCGGGATGACGGCCGAGCACATTCTCGAACGGCTGACGGAGGGCACGGTGGTGATCGCCCCGGCCGACCGCTCCGACGTGCTGCTGGCGATGGTGAATGCGCATGAGGCCGAAGGGTTCCCGTCGCTGGCGGGCATCATCATGAACGGTGGGCTGGTGCCGCACCCGGCGATCGCGAAGCTGATGGCCGGCCTGAGGCCGCGGTTGCCGATCCTCACCACCGACCTGGGCACGTTCGACACGGCCAGTGCGGCCGCGCAGACCCGTGGCCGGGTGGCGGTCGGCTCACAGCGCAAGATCGACACCGCCCTGAGTGTCATGGAACTCCGGGTGGACGCGCCGACACTGCTGGAGCGGTTGAAGCTGCCCATCCCGTCGGTGGTGACTCCGCAGATGTTCGAATACCAGCTGATCGACCGCGCGCGCCGGGACCGCAAGCACGTCGTGCTCCCGGAGGGCGCCGACGACCGCATTCTGCGGGCGGCGGGGAGGCTGCTGCAACGGCAGGTGGCGCAGCTGACCATTCTCGGCGACGAGGTGCAGGTGCGTCGCCGCGCGGCGGAACTCGGTGTCGACCTCGCGGAAGCTCAGGTCCTCGACCCGCGGACGTCCGAACATGCCGGTCCGTTCGCGGAGGAGTACGCGCGGCTCCGCGCCCACAAGGGTATGAGTGTGGACCGCGCCCGCGAGGTGATGACCGACATCTCGTATTTCGGAACCATGATGGTGCACTTGGGAATTGCGGACGGCATGGTCTCCGGTGCCGCGCACACCACGGCGCACACCATCCGGCCGTCATTCGAGATCATCAAGACGCAACCGGGTGTGTCGACCGTGTCGAGTGTGTTCCTGATGTGCCTGTCCGACCGGGTGCTCGCGTACGGCGACTGCGCGGTGGTGCCCGACCCCACGGCCGAACAGCTGGCCGACATCGCGATCTCCTCGGCGCAGACGTCGTCCCAGTTCGGCATCGATCCGCGCATCGCGATGCTGTCGTATTCGACCGGTGACTCCGGCAGCGGCGCGGACGTCGACAAGGTGCGCTCCGCGACCGAACTGGTCCGCGAGCGTAGGCCGGACCTGTTGGTGGAAGGCCCCATTCAGTACGACGCCGCCATCGAGCAGAGCGTGGCGGACAAGAAGATGCCCGGTTCGGAGGTGGCGGGCAAGGCGACGGTCTTCATCTTCCCCGACCTCAACACCGGCAACAACACGTACAAGGCGGTGCAGCGCAGTGCCGGTGCGATCGCGGTCGGGCCGGTGTTGCAGGGGCTCGCCAAACCCGTCAACGACCTGTCGCGAGGCGCGTTGGTCGAGGACATCGTGAACACCGTGGCCATCACGGCGATCCAGGCACAGGGAGCAGAGCAGTGAGCGAAGGCAGCGAAGGTTCCGTCCTGGTGGTCAATTCCGGTTCGTCGTCGATCAAGTTCCAGCTGATCCACCCGGACACCGGGAAGTCGTCGGCGTCCGGGCTCATCGAGCGGATCGGGGAACCCGAGGGGCGCATCGTGTACCACCACCGCACCGGGCTGGCGGAGCGTCACGTCCACATCGCCGACCACCGCGCGGGGTTGAAGATGGTGTCGGACATCGTCGCCGAGGTGGGTCGCCCGCTGCGGGAGGCGGGGATCGTCGCGGTCGGACACCGCATCGTCCACGGCGGCGACGTCTTCTACGAACCCACGATCGTCGACGACGCCGTGGTGCAAGCCATCTCGGATCTCTCGACCCTTGCGCCGCTGCACAATCCGGCGAACGTCATCGGTATCGAATTGGCCCGGGAGGAGTTGCCGGACATCCCGCACGTCGCAGTGTTCGACACCGCGTTCTTCCACACCCTGCCTGCGGAGGCGTCGACGTATGCGATCGACCGGAACGTCGCGCAGGACCACGCCATCCGGCGGTACGGCTTCCACGGCACCTCGCATCAGTACGTGTCGGGGCGGGCGGCCGAGTTCCTCGGCCGGGACCTGTCGGAGCTGAATCAGATTGTGCTGCACCTCGGGAACGGCGCGTCGGCGTCCGCGATCCGCGGGGGACTGGCCGTCGACACGAGCATGGGCCTGACTCCGCTCGAGGGACTTGTCATGGGCACGCGGTCCGGCGACGTCGATCCCGGGGTGATCCTGCACCTGCATCGCAGCGGCATGGGTGTCGATCAGATCGACGACCTGCTGAACCGGCATTCCGGACTCGAGGGGCTGTCCGGGGTCAACGACTTCCGGGCGCTGCTGACACTCGTCGGCGAGGGCGACGAGGACGCGGCGCTGGCCTACGACGTGTACGTGCACCGGCTCCGCAAGTACATCGGCGCTTACCTGGTGGAACTGGGCGGCGTGGACGTCATCACGTTCACCGGGGGAGTCGGCGAGAACAACGTCGACGTCCGCCGCGACAGCCTGGCGGGGCTGGGCCGCCTCGGCATCGTCGTCGACGACGACCGCAACCGCGCGGGTTCCCGGGACGCCCGCCGCATCTCGGCGGACGAGTCCGACGTCCAGGTGCTGGTCGTGCCGACCAACGAGGAGTTGGCGATCGCCCGTGCGGCGGTGGAACTGATCGGGGCCTGAGCGTTACAGCAGGCTCCTGGGCCTGATGGCGTTGGCGAGGTCCACCAGCGTGTACCGGTGGGTGCGTTCGGGGGCGTTGCGGGCCAGCGCCCGCAGACCGGCCTCGGCGCCCGTGCGCAGTCCCCGTTCGGTGAACGGCACACCCAGGATCTGCTCGAGTTCCGTCTCCGACGTGTGACCGGCACGCATCCAGTCCAGCGCCGTGCCCAGTACGAGCGTGCGCATCTGCAGCGCCCGGCTCTCCTCGGGTGCGAGCGCGGTGACGCGGAGCGCCGCCTCGCGCAGCGCCACCTCGTCGATCTCCTCGATCGGCCTGCCGGACAGCAGCATCAGCACACTCGTCATCCGGGCCATGGTGAAGTGCCGGGACGTCGGGGGAACCTGATCGAGGGCGGCGATGGCGCCGGGCAGATCCCCGCGTTCGGTGAGTTGCCGGGCCAGCCCGAATGCGGCACTCACCAGGCTGTGGTCGGTGCGCCACACCGTCCGGTAGTACGTCTCGGCGAACGTCCGCCACCGGTGGGAATCGGAGCTTTCGCAGTGCTGCAGAATCAGTTCGGCGGTGGCCGCCAGCGCGAGCTTGGGAGCCGTCTCACCGGGCATCGCCTGCAGCACGGACTCGAACCGGGAGAACGCCGTCTCGTGCTCGCCGTCGATCAGCGTCGCGAGTCCGGCGTACCAGTCGACGCGCCAGTTCCCGCCCATCTCTGCCTCCACGTCGCCGAGAAGTGTGGTGGCGGTGGCGGCGTCCCCGAGGTCGAGGTGCGCCTTGATCTCGGCGAGGGTCAGTTCCCGGGAGAACGACACGCCCAGGTCGTCGACGACCCGCTCGATCCCGTTCTCACGGGCGTGCCGAATGGAATCCAGGGTCTGCTGCGGTTCGCTGTGCACCGCGGCCGCCAGGAGTTGGGCGTTGGGATCGGCCGGGTCGATCAGCGGCACCGCCAGCGCCTGCGCCACCGACAGCGGGTCGAGATTCCTGTCCCGTTCGATGCCGTCGACGTACACGTCCGTCTGCTCGACCGCATCGTCCGTGCCGAAAGTCGTTCGCTGCTTGCTGAACACGGTCGACAGCCCGGGATGCTCCTCGCCGGTCTGCTGCGCGAGCACCTCGCGGAGTACGGCGGTGAGCTGACCGGACATCTCCTCGGCGGACGCGAAACGCCTGCTCGGATCGGGGTCGGTGGCGCGCAACAGGAGTCGGTGGAAGAACTCGTATTCCGCGAGCACAGGCGCCTGCTCGGGGGACGGGATCCCGTCGAGGTACCGGCCCTTCTCGGACGGCATGTCGAGCGTCAGCACCGCTAGTGTGCGCCCCACCGTGTAGATGTCGGAGGCCACGGTCGGGCCGGTCCTGACGATCTCCGGCGCCTGATACCCGGGCGTGCCGTACAGGTACCCGTAGTCCTCGATGCCGGCGACGGCGCCGAGGTCGATCAGCTTCAGGGCGTCCTCGGTGACCATCACGTTGTCCGGTTTGAGGTCGTTGTACACCAGGCCGGTGGAGTGCAGATATGCCAGTGCGGGAAGGATTTCGAGCACGTACGCGATGGCCTGCTCGACCGGCATGCGCTCGGGCCGGGTGTGCGTCGACAGGACGTCGCGCAGTGAATGACCGCCCACGTACTCCATGACGATGTAGCCCATCGGGGTGCCGTCCGCCCGGGGATGCTCCACGAAGTTGAAGATCTTCACGATGCTCGGGTGCGCCACCTCCGCGAGGAACTGACGTTCGGCCACCGCCACGGCCTGAGCCTCGGCGTCGCCGAAGTGCAACAGCCCCTTGAGGACCACCCACCGGTCACTGACGTTGCGGTCGATGGCCAGGTAGATCCAGCCGAGGCCGCCGTGCGCGATGCAGCCCTGCACCTCGTACTGGCCGCCGATCAGGTCGTTCGGATCGAGGAGCGGCCGGAAGTCGAAAGTCGCTCCGCACGAGGGGCACAGACCGAACTCGGAGGCCTCGGACGTGGGGCCGCTGCGGCCGACCGGCTTGTTGCACTTCCAGCAGAAGCGCTTGGCCTCGGGGACCTTCGGGTCGGTCATCACCGCCGACGCCGGGTCGAGTGTCTTGACGACCGGAACCTCGACGAGTCCGCCGCCGAGACGCAGGCGCTGCCCGGACCGGGTGCGCGGTGAGCGCGTCGAGCGACCGGTACCGGACGCACCGGACGGCCGGGACGTCGGCGAAGCAGCCTGGGTGGCCGGCCCCTCGTCCAGTTCTTCCCGAACCGCTGCCTGCGTGGCCTCGTCCAGTTCGTCCCGGACCGCGGCTTGCGTGGCCTGGTCCAGTTCTTCCCGGACGGCGGCCTGGGTGGCGAGGTCCGGGTCGGTGGACTCGGGGTTCTTCGAATGTTGCGGCATGCGTCCCCTCAGTCCTGGTACACGGCGGACGGCGGGGCGGGGGACGGGCCCAGCACCGACAGCCACCGGTCGTACATTCTGGTCCAGGTTCCGTCGCCGCGGATCCGTTCGAGTGTGCGGTTGACGAACCGCACGAGGTCCTCGTTCGTCTTGGTGATGCCGATGCCGTACGGTTCGGCGCCCATGCTGTCCCCGACGATCTCGAGGTACGGGTCCTGGGACGCCAGGCCGGCGAGGATCGTGTCGTCGGTGGTCACCGCGTCGACCTGCCGCTGCTGCAGGACCACCAGGCAATCGGACCACATGGGGACGGTGAGGATCTCGGCGGTCGGCGCGACCTTCTGCAACCGGGTGAGCGACGTCGTGCCGCGGACGACGCAGACCCGCTTTCCGTCCAAGTCGGCGGCGCTGCGGATCGGGGAGCCCTTCACGACCAGAACTCGCTGCTGCGCCGCGAAGTACTCGGAGGAGAACGCCACCCGTTCCTTGCGGTCGCAGGTGATGGTCATCGTCTTCGCGACGATGTCGACCATCGACTCCTGCAGCGCCTTCTCACGGTTCGCCGAGGTGAGGATGCGGTAGTCGAGCCGGTTCGGGTCGCCGAACAGGTCCCGCGAGATTTCCCGGGCGACGTCGACGTCGAAGCCCTCGATGGCGCCGGTCGCGGGATCGCGGAAACTCATCAGGTTGCTGCCCGTGTCGAGTCCGACGACGAGACGTCCGCGCGCGCGGATGGCGTCGACCGTCGGCATCGGCGTGTCGGTGTCGGGGAACGGGCGCAGGCTCGCGGTGGGATCGCCGCAGTCCTTCTCTGGAGTAGGCGGGGCGGCGCTGGTCTCGGGGGCCGGTGCCGCGGCCGCGGGAAGCGGGGGTTCGGTGTAGGACATGCTCGGCGATCCGACGTGCTCCGGAGCGGCCTCGGCGCACCCGCCGATCAGCAACGTGGCCGCGATCAGCACCAGCGCGATCCGGCGCCGCCTCACTGGTATTCCCTCAACCGAGGCCACAACCCGATGATAATTCCGCAGAGCGCGACGAGTGTGAGGACGACGGCGCCGGAGCCGAGCGCGGTGAGAACCCGGGCAGCGGATTCGACGTTCGACCGCAGATGATCGCGGGCGCTCCCGATGCCGTCGGTGAGCGCGTCGTCGACGGCATCGAACTGGGCCGCGGAATCCGCGGGTCCCGGCCCGATCGCGACCGTTGCCGCCGAGACGAAGTCGCCCTTCGCGAGAATCTCGTTCATGCGATCGTGCGCCGACGACCAGTTTTTCCAGGCCTCCTCGGCCCGCGCTACCTCGTCGTGGCCGACCGCGCGGTCGCCGTCGTGCGGGTAGCCCGACAGCAGGGTGTCGAGTTGACCGGACTTGTCCTCGAAGACGGCGTCGTAGTCGCCGTTCGAATCCCGGCGGACCAGTTTGAGTGTCTCCTCGGTGCGCGCCTGCTGCGCCAGGATGCGCGCCGCGGTCAACTCGTGCATCGGGCGGGCACCCTGGGTCAGCGCGCGCTTCGTGTCGAGGGAGGAGACCACCCCGGCGACCAGCATCCACACCAGGAGGATCGCGGTGCACGACGACGCCAGGATCAACCCGAGATTGAACGTGCGCCTGCTGAGCCGCGCGAGGACGACCTGCGCGACGAGCAGCGCGACGAGCGCGACGAGGACCAGGATCAGCGCCGTCCACGGCGGACGGGAGTAGTCCCGCTGGATGTCCGCCACGTCTGCTTCCTGCCGGGCGTGCAACTCCTGGGCCTTCGGCAGCATGCTCGTCTGCATCAGCGCCGACGCCTCGCTGAGGTAGGCCGCGCCCACGGGATGACCGGTGCGGTTGTTGGCCCGCGCCGTCTCGACGAGACCGGAATAGACGCTGAGGTCGGTGGAGATGGAGGCGAGCAGGCGCCTGCTGTCCACGTCGCCGGCGGCGAGCCCGCCGGACGCGTACACGAGGTCGGAGGAGGCCGTGCCGAGCGCCTGCGCGTACGTGTCCCGGAGTTCGGGGGGTTCGAGACCGCCGGAGATGAACGCCGTCGTCGCCGCGGCGTCCGCCACCGACAGGGCGCTGTAGAGGTTCTGCGCCGAGAACGACAGCGGTTCGGTCTCGGCGAGGACGCTGTCGAGGGTGGCCTCCCTGCTGTTCACCGACGACGCGGCCACGAGACCGGCGGTCAGGGTGAACAGCACCAGGAGCGCGCCGAGGGCGGTGAGCTTGGCTGGGGTCGACGCCAGGAATGCGCGAAGTTCCTTACGACGTGCGACGGCGGGGTCGACGTCGTCGTCCGCGGCGGCAGACAGGGCGCGGCTGCCGTGGGGTTCGATCGACGGCGCCTCACGCAGAACCACCTCGCACCCCTCCCGTGTCACGGCCGCACCTTGTGGGGAGCATATAAGCAGGAGTCGGTGACTGGGGATATCGGGCACTTCCGGCAGAAACCGTTAGTGTGAGGGAACTGCAGGGAGACCCATCAGGTCGGACAGGGGTAGTCGATGCGTGGTGACGGTGACGGCTGGGCGACCGGGCCGGACGGCAGTCGTCATTGGGGCAAGCACGGTGCGGCCGGGTTGTTGCTGCGTGCGCCGCTCCCGGACGAGACGCCGGCCGTGCTGCTACAGCACCGTGCGGCCTGGAGCCACCAGGGCGGGACGTGGGCGCTGCCCGGCGGTGCCCGGGACAGCCACGAGACGACGACCCACGCCGCGGTGCGCGAGGCGCACGAGGAAGCCGGCATCGAGAGCGCGGCGATCCGCGTCCGCACGGAGGTCGTCACCATGAAGGCCGCGAGCGGCTGGAGCTACACCACGGTGATCGCCGACGCCGAGCGCCCGCTGCCCACCGTCGCGAACGGTGAGAGCACCGAACTGCGCTGGGTGCGGGAAACCGACGTCGCCGGGCTGCCACTGCACCCCGGATTCGAAGCGGGGTGGCCGCAACTGCGCACTACCGAGGTGCGACTGCTGCTCGACCGGCACGACGTCCTGGGGGAGCGCGGCGCGCCGGCGCAGCTGTCGAGGGCACTGCCCCGCACCGTGCACCTGCCGGACGGCACCTACGGGTGGCTGCCGCGCATCGAGGTGCTCGAGGCACTGGACACGGTCGGTCGCCTCGCCGAACCGGCAGGTCACGGCACCACGCTGGGAACGGTGACCGCGGTCGTCACCACCGACCCGCACCTGATCGAACGGTTGCCTGCCACCGTCGTGATCCTGCCGCCCGCCACGGTGCGCGACTGGCTCGCGCAGGCGTAACTACGCGTTCTGCTGCAGCAGGGCGGACAGTGAGCGCGCGGCGGCCTGCGGGTCGCGGGCCTCGGTGATGGCCCGCACGACGACGATGCGGTCGGCGCCCGCAGCGAGGATCTCCGGAACCCGGGACTCGTCGATGCCGCCGATCGCGAACCACGGGCGGTTCGGCGCGGAATCGGCGGTCGAGCGCACCAGGTCGATGCCCGACGCGGTCCGTCCCGGCTTGGTGGGCGTCGCCCACACCGGTCCGGTGCAGAAGTAGTCGACGCCGTCCTCGATCGCCGCGAGACTGGCCTGTGCGCGGCTGTGCGTGGACCGGCCGATCAGGACGTCGGAACCCACCACGGTCCGCGCGTAGGGGACGGGCAGGTCGCCCTGACCGAGGTGCAGGACGTCGGCGCCGGCGGCCAGCGCCATGTCGGCCCGGTCGTTGACGGCGAGCAGCGCCCCGTGCCGCCTGGCCGCGGCCGCGAGCACCGACAGTGCCGCCAGTTCGTCCCTGGCGTCCATCGTGCCGAACTTCTTCTCACCGGCCGAGCCCTTGTCGCGGAGCTGGATGATGTCGACGCCGCCGGACAGCGCGGCCTCGGCGAACTGCGCCAGGTCGCCCTTCTCGCGCCGAGCATCGGTGCACAGGTACAAACGTGCTGTTCCGAGGCGGCGCCGACGGTCCGTGAGGTTGCTGTGATGCGAGGTGGTCACGGCATGACGGTAGCCTCTACGGTGAAAGTGCAACACGGGAGTCCCGGGGAACGTGGGGCTGAGAGGGGCTCACGCCGAGCCCGACCGTCATACCTGACCCGGATCATGCCGGCGCAGGAAGTGAGGTGGAGTTCAATGGCGAGATCGGTATCCGTCGTCGGAGGCGGAGTGATCGGCCTGTCGATTGCGTGGCGAGCAGCCCGCAACGGCTGGTCGGTGAAGCTGTACGACCCGTCGATCGGTTCGGGAGCGTCCTGGGTGGCGGGCGGCATGCTCGCCCCGTTGTCCGAGGGCTGGCCCGGTGAGGAGAGCGTCCTCGAACTGGGGAGCGCGTCGCTCGACCGGTGGCCCGAGTTCGGGAAGGAACTGGAGGCCGGGGCCGGCGTCGACCTGTTCACGTCGGAGAGTTCGCTCACCGTCGCGCTGGACGGTGCCGACGCCGAAGACCTCCGGACCATCGCCGAGTGGGTGGGGGCGCAGGGGCGGGATCTGCAGATCCTGAATCGCGCCGAAGTCCGCGCGCTCGAGCCGATGCTGGGTCGCGGAGTCCGGTTGGGACTCTTGGCCGTCGACGAACTGGCCGTCGACAACAGGCTGCTCCTGCAGGCGTTGCAGCGGTGCGCCGTCGACGCCGGGGTGGAGCTGATCGGTGAGGCCGTGCGCAGTCTCGACGGCCTGGACACGGACCAGATCGTCGTCACCGCGGGCATCGCGTCACCGGCACTGTGGCCGGGACTTCCGGTGCGCCCGGTAAAGGGCGAGATCCTGCGGTTGCGGGCCCGTCCCGGGGTGACACCCGCGCCGGGCCGGACCATCCGCGGCAGCGTCCACGGCAGGCCCGCGTACCTGGTGCCGCGTGCCGACGGCATCGTCGTCGGCGCCACCCAGTACGAATCGGGCAACGACACGCAGGTCACGGTGGCCGGTGTGCGGGATCTGATCGCGGATGCGGAGGCTTTGATGCCCGCCATCGGCGAATACGAACTGCGTGAGACCTCGGCGGGTCTGCGTCCGATGACCCCGGACAACCTGCCGCTGATCGGCCGGGTGTCCGATCGGGTCGTGGTGGCGACGGGACACGGCCGCAACGGCATTCTGCTCACCCCGGTGACCGCCGACGCGACGGTGGCATTGTTGGAGGGCTCGGCATTGGTCGAGGCGAAGGCCGCCGACCCCGAACGTTTCGAGAAAGTAGCGAGGTAGAGATGAGTGAGCAGCAAGTAGTGGTGCCGATCGGCATCAGCGTCAACGGCGAGGATCACGAGTTCACGGAACCGTTGACCGTCACCGGGCTGCTGGAGGCGCTGAACCTGCCGACCAAGGGCATCGCGGTGGCCGTGAACGGCGCCGTGTTTCCCCGCGCCCGGTGGGACGAGCTCGTGGTCCGGGGCTGGGAGATCGAGATCCTCACGGCGGTGCAGGGTGGCTGACACGACGCCCGGCGTGCAGAAGGGCCTCACGATCGCGGGCCGCACGTTCGGTTCACGGTTGATCATGGGCACCGGCGGCGCCGCCAACCTGACGGTGCTCGAAGAGGCGCTCGTCGCGTCCGGCACCGAGCTGACCACGGTCGCGATGCGCCGCGTCGACGCCGTCGGCGGCACCGGGGTGCTGGACCTGCTGCGCCGGCTCGACATCGCGCCGCTGCCCAACACCGCGGGCTGTCGCGGGGCGGCGGAGGCGGTGCTGACGGCGCAACTCGCCCGGGAAGCGCTCGAAACCGACTGGGTGAAGCTCGAGGTCATCGCCGACGAACGCACCCTCATGCCCGACGCGATCGAGTTGGTCAGCGCCGCCGAGCAACTGGTCGACGACGGGTTCGTCGTCCTGCCGTACACCACCGACGACCCGGTCCTGGCCCGCAGGCTCGAGGACGTCGGCTGCGTGGCCGTGATGCCGCTGGGTTCGCCGATCGGCACCGGGCTCGGTATCGCGAACCCGCACAACATCGAGATGATCGTGGACGGTGCCGGGGTGCCGGTCATCCTCGACGCCGGCATCGGGACCGCCAGCGACGCGACCCTCGCGATGGAACTCGGCTGCGACGCCGTCCTGCTGGCCACCGCGGTGACCAGGGCGAAGGATCCGGCGCTCATGGCGTCGGCGATGCGTGGGGCCGTGGTGGCGGGGTACGAGGCCCGGCACGCGGGCCGCATCCCCAAGCGGTTCTGGGCGCAGGCGTCGTCGTAGATCTCGGGGTCGCGTCGGGGTCCGGTTCAGGGTCCGACCGGTACCAGGGGACGAGTCGGGAGTAGACCTGCGGCCGATGCGCGCCGGCCGCAGGTTCCGGCATCCTTCTCATCATGATTGAAGTGAGGGGACTGACAAAGACCTTCGGTGCGACGAAGGCGGTGGACAACCTGACGTTCAACGTGAAGCCGGGTATGGTCACCGGCTTCCTCGGCCCGAACGGTGCAGGCAAATCGACGACGATGCGCATGATCCTCGGGCTGGACCGCCCCACGGCGGGCAGCGCGCTGATCGACGGCAAACCGTACAGCGACCTGGCGCAGCCGCTGCGGACGGTGGGGGCCCTGCTCGACGCGAAGTGGGTGCACCCCAACCGTTCGGCCCGCGCTCACCTGCAGTGGATGGCGGCGTCCAACTCGCTGCCGAAGAGCCGCGTCGACGAGGTGCTGCACCTCGTCGGGCTCACCGAGGTGGCGGGGAAGAAGGCAGGCGGATTCTCGCTCGGCATGTCCCAGCGACTGGGCCTGGCCGCCACCCTGCTCGGCGACCCGAAGGTGCTGCTGTTCGACGAGCCGGTGAACGGGCTCGACCCGGAGGGCATCGTCTGGATCCGGAAGTTCATGCAGCGCCTCGCCGCCGAGGGCCGCACCGTGCTGGTGTCGAGCCACCTGCTGTCCGAGATGGCGCTCACCGCAGAACATCTGGTGGTCATCGGCCGCGGGCGGCTGATCGCCGACACCACCGTGTCGGAGTTCGTCAGCAAGTCCTCGGAATCGACGGTGCGCGTGCGGAGCCCACAGCTGGACGCGCTGCGCAGCGCGCTCACGTCCAACGGACTCACGGTGCGCGAGGACGGATCCGACGGGCAGCAGGCGCTCGTCGTGGTGGATTCGTCGACGGACGTCGTCGGCGGGATCGCCGGTTCGCAGGGCATCGTCCTGCACGAGTTGGCATCTCAGCGCGGATCGCTGGAGGACGCCTTCATGAAGTTGACCGGAGACGACGTGCAATACCACGCAGAGGGCGTCGAAGATGTGATGAGGGGTGCACTGTAATGGCTGTTCTCAATGCCGAACGGATCAAGATCACGTCGACGAGGTCGCCGTGGTGGTGCACGGTCATCATCATCGTGCTGGGACTCGGCCTCGCCGCAGTCATCGGGCTCAGCGCGAAGGCCAGCATCAACTCCTTCAACAACCAGATCGCGGACGGTAGGCAACCCGATTTCGATCCGTTCCTGCCGCAGATGGCGGACGCCGTGGGCGGTGTGTCCGGATTCGGCGTGCTGGTCCTGATGATCCTCGCCGCGCTCGCCGTGACCAGCGAATACCGGTTCGGCGTCATCCGCACCACGTTTCAGGCCATCCCGAACCGGGCGTCCGTCCTGATCGCGAAGGCAGGCCTGATCGGCGCGTTCGGCGCCGTGCTGACGTTCGTCCTCACGTTCGGCGCGTACGCCATCGCGAAGGCGACGGCGGGCGACGAGGCGGGAGCGGCACTCACCCTGACCGGTGCGGACGCCTGGCGGTCGATCTACGGTGTGCCGATCTACGCGTTCCTGTGCGTGGTTCTCGCCGTCGGAGTCGGCACCCTGCTGCGTCAGTCCGCGGGCGCGATCGCCCTGCTGCTGCTGTGGCCGCTGCTGATCGAGAGCCTGTTCAACCTGTTCGGCTCGTTCGGCCAGAAGATCATGCCGTTCCTGCCGTTCCTCAACGCCAACAACTTCCTGGGGGCGCCGCAGGGAGTCGATTTCCATTGGGGCCCGTGGGGCAGCCTCGTGTACTTCGCGGTGTTCGTGTTCGTGATCTTCGGGGCCGGACTGGTGGTCGTCAACAAGCGCGACGCCTGACACCCGATACAGTGTTCTCGCCCTGCTTCTCCGCCAGGTGATCGTCGGGAGACCTGGCTGAGGGTGACGGTGGGGCGGGAGCCTGTGGGCCGGTGCGAAATCCATTCGCGCCGGCCCACAGGTGCTTCTGCGTTAGGCTCCCGACATGCGACTACGGGGAGTTTTCACAGTCGGAGTGACCGGTGCGATCGTCCTGGCCGGGTGTTCGTCGACGAGTGAACCCGATTCGCCGCCGGTCGACGCGAGCGCTCTCGCGGCCTCGGTCACCGAGAGCGGTGTGGTGGGGCACCTCGAGCAACTGCAGTCGATCGCCGAGAGCAACGACGGCAACCGCGCGGCCGGAACGTCCGGCTACGACGCGAGCGTCGACTACGTCGCACAGACATTGGAAGACAAGGGCTTCGACGTCCAGACCCCGGAATTCGAGTTCCACAAGTTCGACGTGAACACGGAGGCCCTTCGGTCCGGCGACCGTGACTTCGACGTCCGGGCGCTGTCGTATTCGCCGTCCACCGGTCCACAGGGGCTCACCGCCCGCCTGGTGCCCGCTCGCAAGGACGACAGTCCGGGATGCGAGGCCACCGATTACGACGGCCTCGACGTGACGGGGGCGATCGTCCTCGTGAACCGGGGGGTGTGTCCGTTCGCGGCCAAGCAGCAGGTGGCGTCCGAGCGCGGCGCCGCAGGCGTGATCGTCGTCAACAACGAGGACGGACCGATGAGCGGCGGCACCCTCGGCGACCCGGACGTGGGCAAGGTCCCGACGGGCGGGGTGAGCAAGGCGGACGGCGCCGCGCTCGAACAGGCGGGGGGCGACGTCACGCTCACGCTCGACACCACCACCGAGTCGAGCACCGCGCGCAACGTCATCGCCCAGACGAAGACCGGCTCGACGGACGACGTCGTGATGGTCGGCGCCCACCTGGACAGCGTCCCCGACGGCCCCGGCATCAACGACAACGGCACCGGCGTCGCCGCGACCCTCGAAACGGCCGTGCAGCTCGGCGGTTCGCCCGATGTCGACAACGCCGTGCGCTTCGCGTTCTGGGGCGCCGAGGAATTGGGCCTGCTCGGATCGGAGGCCTATGTCGACAGCCTCAGCGAGGAGCAGCGGAACGACATCGCGCTGTACCTGAACTTCGACATGCTCGGTTCCGAGAACGCCGGCTACCTGGCCTACGACGGCGACAACTCCGACAACGTCGGCGAGGGCCCCGGACCCGAGGGTTCCGCGGGCATCGAGCGCACGTTCACCGAGTTCCTCCAGGGCAACGGCGTCGCCGCGGACGGCACGGACTTCGACGGCCGCTCCGACTACGGTCCGTTCATCGAGCACGGCATCCCGTCGGGCGGGGTATTCAGCGGCGCCGACGAGACGAAGACCCCCGAGCAGGCGCAGAAGTGGGGTGGCACCCCGGGTGTCGTGTACGACAAGAACTACCACAGCGCGACCGATACCCTCGAGAACGTGGACCGGGCCGCGCTCGCCAAGAATGCCGCCGCGGTCGCGTATGCCGTCGGGGTGTACGCGGAGTCGCTCGGTGGCCCGAACGGAGTCCCCATCGGCGCGGACCGGGAGAAGGCGCGGGCCACCGAGTGATGTCCGTTTCGTCACGCGTTTGTGCATGTGACGCTGAGTTACTCTTACTCCCGTGAGCGACGACCCCGCCGAAGAGAACAGTGCCGAGCCGGGCGCTGCGCAGACACCGAAACGGGGCGACAAGGTGCTGGGCTGGGTGGGGTCGGTGAACCGGCAACCGCAGCTGATCGAAGGGCTGCGGAGGGTGCGTCGCGCGCTCCCCGGCGATCCCGCGTTCGGCGACCCACTGTCGACGGCGGGCCCCGGAAGCGCCCGGGCCATCGCCCGCGTCGCCGACCGCTTCCTCGACCACCAGCCGGGCGCGTCCCGCGAGATGAGCCTCGGCGCGCTGCAGGTGTGGCAGGCACTGCTCGAGCGCACCGGACGCGGCCGGGGAACGCAGGAGGTGACCATCGTGTTCACCGACCTCGTGGGGTTCTCAAGCTGGTCGCTGCCCGCCGGCGACAGCGCCACCCTCGCCCTGCTGCGCGACGTCGCCCGAGCCGTCGAGACCCCCATCGTCGACCGGGGCGGGCACGTGGTGAAACGACTGGGCGACGGCGTGATGGCCGTGTTCTCCAGCCCGGACCGCGCGATCGATGCCGTCTTCGCCGCGCAGGAAGCCCTCTCGGACGTCGAGGTGGACGGCTACCGCCCCCGCATGCGCGTCGGCATCCACACCGGTTCGCCCCGGCAGATCGGCAGCGACTGGCTCGGCGTCGACGTGACCGTCGCGGCCCGCATGATGGAACTGGGCGGCGACGGCAACGTGATGGCGTCGTCCGCCACGCTGTCGAGCCTGCAGCCGGGCACCCTCGACGAACTGGGGGTCGGGGTCAAGCCGTGGCGGCGCGCCTTCTTCGCCCCCGCCCCCAGCGGAGTGCCCTCGGACCTCGGTATCTGGCGGTTGCGGCTCCGCCGCCCGTGAGTACTTGTTAACGTCCGGCGGTTAACAAGTACTCACGGGTGCCGCAGGCGCCACAGGGGGGAGACTGGGCCGTGACCGGCACCCAGGTCGTACGACGCCTCCAGGCACTTGGTGACCCACTCCTTGCCGAACGCCACCGCGTCGGGCACGGACCACCCGTGGGCGAGCGCGCTCGCGATGGCGGCCGCGAGGGTGTCGCCGCCGCCGTGGTCGTTGCCGGTGTCGATCCGGGGACTGCTGAACTCGAGGAACCGGTCGCCGTCGAACAACAGATCGGTGCTCGACGCCGACGTCCGGAGATGCCCGCCCTTCACGATCGACCACTGCGCGCCGAGCGCGTGGAGCGCCTCCGCGGCCCGGCGCGCGGTCGCGTCGTCGATCACCTCGATGCCGGTGATCAACCGGATCTCGTCGAGGTTCGGGGTGACCACCGTGGCGATCGGGATCAGCGTGTTCCGCACGGCGTCCAGCGCCTCGGCGTGCAGGAGCGGATCGCCGTGCATGGACGCGCACACCGGGTCGACGACCAGCGGGACCGGCTGGTCCCGGCCGATCCCGACCTCGGTGCACACGGCGGCGACGGCCTCGATGATGGCCGTCGACGCGAGCATCCCCGTCTTCGCTGCCCCGACCCCGATGTCGTCGACGACGCACCGCACCTGCGCGGCCACCGTCTCCGGCGGAATCTCGTGGAAACCGCTGACCCCCACCGAGTTCTGCACCGTGACCGCGGCGACCGCGACGCATGCGTGGACGCCGCACAGCGCCATCGTCCGCGAGTCCGCCTGGATTCCGGCGCCACCGCCGGAATCGGTGCCGGCGATGGTGAGGACGCGGACGGGGGTCTGGCCGTCGGGGGTCAGGGGCAGCAGCTTCACGAAAGGGACCTTACCGATTCTCTGAGGTGACGGATTCGACGGGCAGATACACGCGGCCACCTGCGTCGACGAACTCGCTCGACTTCTCGGCCATGCCCGCCTCGATGGCTTCGATCGAATCGAGTCCGTGCTGCTGTGCGTACTCCCGCACGTCGGCGGAGATCCGCATGGAGCAGAACTTCGGGCCGCACATCGAGCAGAAGTGGGCTGTCTTCGCCGGCTCGGCGGGCAGCGTCTCGTCGTGGAACTCCCGCGCCGTGTCCGGGTCGAGGGACAGCGCGAACTGGTCGTGCCAGCGGAACTCGAACCGGGCCTTCGACAGCGCGTCGTCCCGTTCCTGAGCCCGCGGATGCTGCTTCGCGAGGTCGGCGGCGTGCGCCGCGATCTTGTACGTGATGACCCCGATCTTGACGTCGTCCCGATTCGGCAGCCCCAGGTGCTCCTTGGGGGTGACGTAACAGAGCATCGCGGTACCGGCCTGCGCGATCATCGCCGCCCCGATCGCGGACGTGATGTGGTCGTACGCCGGTGCGATGTCGGTGGCCAGCGGTCCGAGCGTGTAGAACGGCGCCTCCTCGCACAACTCCTCCTCGAGCCGCACGTTCTCGACGATCTTGTGCATCGGCACGTGCCCGGGACCTTCGATCATCACTTGCACGCCATGCGATTTCGCGATCTTCGTGAGCTCGCCGAGGGTGCGGAGCTCCGCGAACTGCGCCTCGTCGTTGGCGTCCGCGATGGACCCGGGGCGCAGGCCGTCACCGAGCGAGAACGTGACGTCGTAGCGGTGGAGGATCTCGCAGAGTTCGTCGAAGTGTGTGTACAGAAACGATTCCCGGTGATGGGCCAGGCACCACGCCGCCATGATCGAACCGCCGCGGGAGACGATGCCGGTGACCCGGCGCGCAGTCAGTGGGATGTAGCGGAGCAGCACCCCGGCATGGACCGTCATGTAGTCGACGCCCTGCTCGCACTGCTCGATCACGGTGTCGCGGTAGATCTCCCACG
This sequence comes from Rhodococcus sp. USK10, assembly GCF_019378875.1. Classification (NCBI taxonomy): domain Bacteria; kingdom Bacillati; phylum Actinomycetota; class Actinomycetes; order Mycobacteriales; family Nocardiaceae; genus Rhodococcus; species Rhodococcus sp. USK10. The sequence goes on along the minus strand of NZ_CP076048.1, from coordinate 2,337,652 downwards.
TCAGTGCCGTCGGATCGCCGCCGACCTTCTCCAGCGCCTGGTAGATCGGCACGGTTCCCACGGGCACCGGCGAATTGCGCAGGATCCATTCCCGGGTCTCGTGAATGTTCTTGCCGGTGGACAGGTCCATGATGGTGTCCGCGCCCCACCGCGTCGCCCACACCATCTTCTCGACCTCTTCCGCGATCGACGACGTCACCGCGCTGTTGCCGATGTTCGCGTTGATCTTGACCGCGAACGCCTTGCCGATGATCATCGGCTCGAGTTCGGGGTGGCAGCGGTTGGCCGGGATCACGGCGCGACCCGCCGCGACCTCGACCCGCACCGTCTCGGGTGAAACACCCTCTCGTGCTGCGCAATACCGCATCTCGGGAGTGACGGTTCCGGCGCGGGCGGCGTCGAGCTGGGTGCCTGCCCGGTCGGCGATCCACGGCGCCCGCAGGTGCGGAAGCCCCGCGTCCAGGTCGATCGTGGCGTCCGCGTCGGTGTACGGGCCCGACGTGTCGTACACGTCGAGGTGCTCACCGTTGGTGAGGTGTACGCGCCGGACCGGCACCCGGACGTCGTCGCCCGACAGCAGGTACTGCTTGGTGCTGCCCTGGATCGGTCCCGTGGTGACGGACGTGGCTGTAGATATGGTTGTGCTCATCGATGATGCTCCCTACGCCGGCATTACCCGGACAGGTTCGACGGTCGACGGCCCCTAGCCGTCCTCTCAGCCCGCTGGTGCGAGCCCCCGTGGATGTGTAGTTGTCCCGGAGACTGTAACCGAGATCTCTGTGAGTGAAACATTCGGGGGAAACTTGGACAGCGGTTCCGTGCATCGGTATAAAGGGTGATGAACATCACATTTCGATTACGACACATACCCCCAGGAGATAGCCATGCTGACGGACGCGCAGGTTGTGGACGTGATCGACAACGCCGATCAGAACCGATTCGAACTCCGACTGAGTGGTGACCTGGTCGGCATCCTCGGGTATTTCGCCCTCGCGGACACCCCGCCGGGTGCGGGCGCGGGAGTGGGCGTGGTGGCCCGGCCGCCGGGCCAGAGGGGCCGGGGGCGTCAGGCTCCGGTGGTCTCGTTCATGCACACGGTGATCGTGGAGGACTTCGGTCACCGCGGACTCGCCGCACTCATGGTGGGGCGCTCCCTCGACCTCGCCCGCGGGTACGGCTGGAAGGTCCGGCCCGTGTGCACCTATGTGCAGCGCTTCGTCGCCGGGCATCCCGAGTACCGCGACCTCGTGGTCCCGCTGGAGGCCTGACGGTCGGACACGAATCGACCACTCGTCGGCAACGAAACGGTTCCGGGGCCGGTGATTCCACTCGCGAGGCCGCCCGGGAACTGTTTCCATCAGTGGCATGGATCACATGTCGAACGGTTCCGACCCATCGGGGAGCATCGCGGCGACTGTTACGCGCGTGCTCGACAACCCCGCCCACGAACGATTCGACCTGTGGCTGGGGGACGAGCTGGTCGGCATCCTCGGCTACCGCGACGAGGACGACATTCCCGGGTTCACCGCCAGGCCCGGCGAGGTCGTCGCGTTCATGCACACGGTGATCGTGGAAGACCTCGGTGGCCGCGGTCTCGCCGCGGTCCTGGTTCGTGAGGCGCTGGGTTCAGCGCGCCGGCGGGGCTGGAAGGTGCGGCCCATCTGCACGTACGTCCGGCGCTACGTGGCGCTGAACCCGGAGCATCTCGACATTCTGGTCGCCGACTAGACCCCGGAGGCGCCGTTCGTCTCGGGTTGCTGCGCCTCAGTCGCCGAGGTCGACGATGACGGGCGCGTGATCGCTGGCGCCCTTGCCCTTGCGTTCGTTGCGGTCGATCTCGGCCTTGTCGACACGGCCGGCGAGGGCGGGCGACCCGAGCACGAAGTCGATGCGCATGCCCTGCTTCTTCGGGAACCGCAGCTGGGTGTAGTCCCAGTAGGTGTAGACGCCCGGACCGGGGGTGTGTGGCCGGACGACGTCGGCGAATCCCGATTCGACGAACGCCTGGAAGGCCTCCCGCTCGGGGGCGGACGTGTGGGTCTTGCCCTCGAACGGCGCCGGATCCCAGACGTCCTCGTCGGTGGGCGCAACGTTCCAGTCGCCGACCAGCGCGATCTGCGCGTCCGGATTCCGGTCCAGCCATCCGACCGCATCCGTGTGCAGCTTCGCCAGCCACTCCAGCTTGTACGTGTAGTGCGGATCGGCGAGCTCACGGCCGTTGGGGACGTACAGGCTCCAGATGCGGACGCCGTTGCAGGTTGCGCCGATCGCGCGGGCTTCCTGCGCGGGCGCGACCTCCGGGTCCTTGTGGAAACCGGGCTGACCCTCGAAGCCGATCTGCACGTCGTCGAGGCCGACGCGGGACGCGATCGCGACGCCGTTCCACTGGCTGAGGCCCACGTGCGCGATCTCGTACCCCAGTTCGCGGAACCGCTCGTACGGGAACTGCTCGTCCTTGCACTTGGTTTCCTGCATCGCCAGCACGTCGACGTCGGACCGCTGGAGCCAGTCCAGGATCCGGTCGGTACGGGCACGAACAGAGTTCACGTTCCAGGTTGCGATGCGCACGGCAGCCACCCTAGCGGCACTGGCCGACAGATTTTCAGCCGCCGGGTTCGGTGGCGTAGCGGTACCGGTGGTGCGCGACGAAGCCGACGTTTCGGTACATCGCCTGCGCGCCCTCGTTCTCGACGGCGACCTGCAGGCACGCGTGGGTCGCGCCGTGCTCACGTCCCCAATTGATCATGTCGCCGCAGATCAGGCTGCCGATTCCGCGGCGGCGGTGGTCCTGCGCCACCTCGACCGCGGTGAGTCCGACCCATCGGCGGTCGTCGGGCGCGGTGGTGACGGATCCGCGGGCGACGGCGAGGAGTGCCGAGTCGGCGGCGCCGATCCGGCCGAAGCCGAGCATCCCGCCTTGGACCGCGTTCAGCACGTCGACCGCGAAGTCGGGCAGCGCGGACCCGCGGTAGCGGTACAGGGCGAGCCAATCCGGATCGGGGTGATCGGTGACGGTCGTGGTCCGCGGACCCTCGGGCAGCGCCAGGTTGTCGACGTCGGCGGCCATCACGACCACTTCGTCGCTGACGTTCCAGCCCAGCGGCACCTCGCCCAGGCGATCGGGGATCAGCAACCGCAGCGGGCGGTCCCGTTCGGCGTACCACTCGCGCAGGCGGTCGAGCGTGCGGCCGGGGGAGGGGTCGTCCAGACTCCCGACCGACCCGCGGTCGCCGAGCGGCGCCGCCGAGTTGGCGCGTCCGGTGAAGCCGTGGCCGTACCGGGCGAGCCAGCCGTCGATCCATGCGTGCTCGATCCCCGGCCAGCCGTCGGCGGAGGCCAGTTCGAGGGACCGGATCTCGCTCGCCCGCACGGGGCGTGCGGGGACCGCCTTCAGTGCGACCACCCGCTCCGGCTCCACTTCGATCGCGGAGCCGGCCGCGTCGCGGACGACCACGACCGGCTCGACGCTCTCCAGCACCCCGATGACGTCGGTCATCGGATGGCTGGAACCGGGCGGCAGCTGGTAACGCAGCACCACCCGGCTTCCGAGCGGAAGGTCAGTCGTCATGCCCGAACGGGTCTTCGACCGTTCCCGGCACCCAGCTGAGCCCGGGAACTCCCCAGCCGGCGCGCTTGATGGTCTTCTTGGCGGCGCGTGCGTTGCGGCCGACCAGCATGTCGACGTAGAGGAAACCGTCGAGGTGACCGACCTCGTGCTGCAGCATGCGCGCGAAGAAGTCGCGTCCCTCGATCTCGACGGCGTTGCCGTCGGCGTCGGTGCCGGTGACCTTCGCCCACTCGGCCCGGCCGGTGGGGAACTGTTCGCCAGGGACCGACAGGCAGCCCTCGACGTCGTCGTCCGGGTCCGGCATGGTCTCGGGTCGTTCCGACGTCTCGAGGACCGGGTTGACGACGCAGCCCCGGCGGCGGAACGGCTTTCCGGTCTCGTCGACGTCCGGGCAGTCGTAGACGAACAACCGCAGCGGCAGGCCGACCTGGTTGGCGGCGAGCCCGACGCCGTTGGCGGCGTCCATCGTGTCGTACATGTCAGCGATGATGTCTGCGAGTTCCGCAGGTGACTGGGACACCGTCTCGGTCGGTTCGTGCAATACCGGGTCGCCCACGATCCGGATGGGGAGGATGGCCATGGTCGTCAAGGATAGTGCGGCGCGCCCGAGCCGTTCGCACTGCCCGCGGCGTTCGTCGTGGTTGAATAGTCGCTGAAGTACAGCTGTGTAATTCGTTGCTCGGTCGGCCACGCGATCGAGGAGCCGGGGGAACGTGGTTTCGCTGAGGCCGGGCGAGAGCTAGTAGTCGAGGAGTGAGATGGACGGCGCAACAGCGCGTAGTCGGAACCAGTCCGAGCGCATCGACGGCGACACTTCCGTAGGGGTCGACGACGTCGGCAACGACGACGGTCTCTCGCGTCGGGAGCACGACATCCTGTCCTTCGAGCGCCAATGGTGGAAGTACGCCGGCGCGAAGGAAGAAGCGATCAAAGAGCTGTTCGACATGTCCGCCACCAGGTACTACCAGGTGCTCAACGCGCTGGTGGACCGGCCGGAGGCACTCGCGGCCGACCCGATGCTCGTGAAGCGCCTGCGACGGCTGCGCGCGAGCAGGCAGAAGGCCCGCGCGGCCCGTCGCCTCGGGTTCGACGTCACGTAGCAACCGGTCGCTAAGGTCGACATCGTGAGTACTCCGAAACCCGAATCGTCCGGCCCGCCGTTACGTGCCCTCGCGATGGTGCTGATCGCCCTCGCGATTCTCTTCGCGGGTCTCGGGTTCGCCTCGCTCGGAGGTTCGGACTCGGAGGAGACCGCAGCCACCGTCACGACCTCGGCGGCTGCCACGACCACCGCCGCCCGTCCGACCACGGCCGCCGGAGCGGGAGGTGCCTCCGCTTCCGCGGCGAGCACGACGTCCGGTGCGTCCAGCACCACGAAGGCCGCCGACGCGGCGTCGGTGCCGGTGCGGGTGCTCAACAACAGCAACGTCACGGGTCTCGCGAGCCAGACCGCCACCGAACTGATGTCTTCGGGGTGGACGGTGTCGGAGACCGGCAACTACAGCGACGGCACCATCTCCGAAACCACCGTGTACTACGGCACTTCCGCCGCGGAGAAGGAAGCGGCCACCGAGATCGCGGCGCAACTGGGGGTGTCGGCCGAGCCGAAGTTCCCGGGAATCGCGAATTCGTCTGCCGGTGTGGTCGTCATCGTCACTTCCGCGCAGTAGACCGGACGGTCGGTGCACCGGCGCCGCGGTTATGATCAGGTGCACTTCTTCGCCACCTCAAAGGAGCGGTTTGATGGCCTCGAGTTCTACCCGTCGGATGTCCTGGCGCATTGTCACCCCGGTGGTGGCCATTGCAGCACTCGGACTGACCGCCTGCAGTAACAACGAGGAGCCGACCGACGTTCCCGGCACCACTCCTCCCGTCTGGACCGGCGCCGCCGATCCCAGTGCCGCAGGCGTTCCCGGCGATGCCGAGAGCGGTTCGGGCGAACACGCGGAGAGCGGCGCGCTCACCGCGACGCTGAAGAACGCGGAGGGCGAGAACGTGGGTACCGCCACGTTCAAGCAGTCGGGAAGTCACGTCGAGGTCACCGTGTCCGTGAAGGACCAGACGCCCGGATTCCACGGGTTCCACGTGCACTCCGTCGGAAAGTGCGAGACGAACTCCGTGGCACCGACCGGCGGTGCGCCCGGAAACTTCCTGTCCGCGGGCGGGCACTTCCAGGCCGCGGGCCACTCGGGGCACCCCGCGAGCGGCGACCTCACGTCGCTGCAGGTGCTGGAGGACGGCACCGCCGAGTTGGTCACCTCCACCGACGCCTTCACGGTCGAGGACCTGAAGAACGGCGACAGCGGCACCGCGGTCATGATCCACTCGGGTCCCGACAATTTCGCGAACATCCCCACCCGTTACGCGCCCGCTCCCGATCAGGAAACCCTGAACACCGGTGACGCAGGCTCTCGTGTGGCCTGCGGTGTTATCGGCGCCAGCTGAGTCGCGTGACACCCCGGCTGCGGCCGGGGTGTCGGCGCGCTGCCGCGAGCTGCGGCCTGTGGTTGGATCGAAACCGTGGTAGTTCCCTTTCCCGGTTCGCCGCGGCCGACACTGGGTGTCGAGTGGGAGATCGCGCTGGTCGACAGGGTCACGCGGGATCTCTCGAACACGGCCGCGGAGGTGTTCGACGCAGTCGCGAATCTCGCGGGTCCGGAGGATCCGCGGATCACCAAGGAGTTGCTGCGCAACACCGTCGAACTCGTCACCGGCATCCACTCCACCGTCGGTGAGGCGATGGACGACCTCGACGAGTCGCTCGACCTGCTGCGGCGGGCGGCGAACCCGCTCGGGGTCGATCTCATCTGCGCCGGCACGCACCCGTTCGCGCAGTGGTCGACCCAATTGGTCACGCGGACACCGGATTACGACGAGCTGATCGAGCGCACCCAGTGGTGGGGCCGTCAGATGCTGATCTGGGGTGTGCACGTCCACGTGGGGGTGTCTTCGCCGCAGAAGGTGTTCCCGATCCTCAACGCGCTGTTGCAGCGGTACCCGCATCTGCTCGCGCTGTCCGCGTCGTCACCGATGTGGGCGGGAGTGAACACGGGGTACGCGAGCAATCGCGCCCTGATGTTCCAGCAACTCCCCACCGCGGGGTTGCCGTACCAGTTCGCGAACTGGGCGCAGTACGAGGATTTCATCAGCGACCAGATGAAGACCGGGGTGATCACCAAGATCGGCGGGATGCACTGGGACATCCGGCCCGCGCCGCGGTGGGGCACCATCGAGGTCCGCGTCTTCGACGGGATCTCCACCCGCGCCGAACTCAGTTCTCTCGTCGCGCTCGTGCACTGCCTGATCGTCGATCTCGACCGGCGTTTCGAGGCGGGCGAGAACCTGCCGAACCTGCAGCCGTGGCACGTGAAGGAAAACAAGTGGCGGGCCGCGCGGTACGGACTCGATGCCGAGATCATTCTCGACGAGGACAGCAACGAGCGACTCGTCACCGACGACCTGAACGACCTGCTGGAGAAGCTGGCGCCGACCGCCGTCCGTCTCGGCTGCGCGGACGAATTGGCCGCCGTGGCCGAGATTCCCCGACGCGGCGCCTCCTACCAGCGGCAACGTCAGGTCGCGGAGGCCACCGGCGGTGACCTGGTGGCCGTCGTCGATGCGCTGGTGAAGGAGCTCGGGGCCTGAAAGTCGGTCTCGGGCAGGACACTCGTCCACTTGCCGTTCACGTGTTGTTTACACTTGGCGGGTGTCGATCGACGATGTTGCCGTTGTACGGCCGGGTGGGCCCGTCGATCGTTCCCGCATGTTCGTTGCGGGCGGGGCGCTCGGGGTGGCGATCCTGCTGGTCGTGGTCCAGGGGGTCGCATCCGTCCAGGGTTTCCAGGGTCCTCTGGAGAGCCTGTTCCGCGATTACGTCCTGACCCCCAAGTCGGCGTCCGTTCCGTGGGCCGGCCTCGCGCTCGCGATGGTCGGGCTCACCAACCGGCAACGCGTCGTCGCACTGTCCGCGGCTGCGGGCATCGACGTGGTGGTCGCCGCTGTGCGCTACCTGTCGGGTGGCCCGCTGACCGTCGGGAACGGCGCGACGTGGGTACTCACCGCGGTGGGTGTCTACGCCGCGGTCCGGTGGACCGGCGAACAGCGGCGCAGCGCCCTGAAAGGTGTCGGGCTGGGTGCGCTGCTGATTCTCGCGACCAAGTTCGGCGACGCCTGGCTGCAGGTCACGATCATGGCCGGGCCGATGGTTCTCGACGAGTTCGCCCAGCTCGCGGATCACGCGCTGGGAAGCCCGTCGTGGCACATGGGGCAGTTCGTCGACGCGCTCGGTCCCGTCGGTTACGGCATCCTGCACTGGGTCTACATCGAACTGCCCGTCGCGGCCATCGCGGTGGCCGTCTACCAGTTGCGGAACGGTTGGCCCTCGCACTACCTGGTGCGCACGTTCCTGCTGATCGGTCTGGTCGGTCCCGTGTTCTACGTGCTGTTCCCCGTGGTCGGTCCGATCTTCGCGTTCGGCACCGAAGGTCAGGGGTTCCAGGTCAGCGACTACTGGCCGAACCTCGTCCCGGCACCCGACTTCGCGCCCGAACCCCTGTCGTTCGATTCGACGACTCCGCGCAACTGCATGCCGAGCCTGCACACGGCGTGGGCCCTCGCGCTGTTCGTCCATTCCCGGCAGGGCGCCTGGTGGCTGCGGCTCGGCGGCACGTTCTGGCTGGTATGCACCCTGACCGCGACCCTCGGGTTCGGCTACCACTACGGCGTCGACCTGGTCGCCGGAGCGGTCCTGTGCCTGACCATCGAATCCGCGCTCCGCGACCCCGAACGGGGGTGGGGCTGGTTCCGGGTCCGCCTCGTCGGCGGCGGCGCGCTGGTGCTGGCGGGACTGCTGCTCAGCTACCGCTACCTCGCGGTGCCGATGGGCCGATTCCCCGAGGTGTCCGGGCCGCTCGTTCTCGGTGCCCTCGCCGCGATGAGTCTCGGCTTCTACGCGACGTTCTTCGCCCGGCCCGACACCGCGCTCGCCCGGTGGGGCAGCGGCGCGAAGGCGGAGGTCACGGACGTTCTGGTGGCTCCAACTCGTTGATCATCAGCAGCCCGTCCTGATCGCGCTGCTCCCGGTACGCCACCCGGCCGACGCTGTGCGCGATGACCGGCGCGGTGAACAGGGTGAAGATGCCGACGAGGATCAGCATCCAGATGTCGACGTTGCCGCGCAGTTCGAGGACGGCGCCCGCGAGAACCATGATGAGACCGACTACCTGCGGTTTGGTGGCGGCGTGCATCCGGCGCAGGGTGTCCGGGAACCGGACGATGGCGATGGCGGCCGTCAGCGCGAGCAGCGACCCGCACAGCATGAGGGTGGCCCCGATGACGTTCAGCACGGTGGTCACGACTTGTCACTCACCCGGAACCTGGCGACCGAAACCGAGCCGATGAACCCCACCAGCGACAACGCGACGATTGCGGGCACGATCGTCGTGTCGCCGGTGTACGCGGCCCACACGGCGAGTCCGCACATCGCGAGCGCGATCAGGGTGTCGAGGGCGACGAGGCGATCCAGTGAGTTCGGACCGTCGAGCAGCCGGAACGTCGTCAGCACCCCGGCGACGACCAGGACGATTCCGGATATGACCGATACGACTGTCATGAGCTGCCCTCCTGAGCGGGGTCGTCGTACTGCTGGTCGCGGTTGTGCCAGGGACTCGGTTTCCAGTCGGAGTCCCGTTCGAACGCCTCGATGAACAACCGTTCCAACTGCGCGACCGTGCGGTAGAACTGGCTGACCGCCTTCTGCGAGCCCATGTCCAGGACGTGGACGTAGACGATCCGCCGGACCTGATCGATCTCGAGGACCATGGTCCCGGGGATGAGGTTCAGCACGTCGATGCACAGCGTCAGCACCAGGTCCGACTTGATCCCCAGCTGGTATCGCAGGACGCCCGTGACGGGTGGGGGGCCGGGCCGGAGTGCGAGCCATGCGATCTGGAGGCTGGACTGGATCGAGTAGAACACGAACATCACGGCCAGCCGCAGCAGTGGCAGGAAATGCACCCGGCCCTCCACCGGCACCCTCGGCAGCGGCATGAGCACCATGATGATCGCGCCGACGGCGAGTCCTCCGAGGATGTTGCCCCAGCTGACGTTGCCCCACAACAGGATCCACACCGACATCAGCCACAGCAACGCGCCGAACTGGAGAATTCTCTCGCGTTTCATCGCGGTGCCTCCTGCGCTTCGCCGCCGGGGTGACCGCCGAGAACGGCGTCGATGTAGATGGACCGGTTCTGCAGATCGCTCGCCGCACGATCGCTGATCTGGATGATCTGGCCGGCGAACACCGTCATCGCCAGTCCTACGGCGACGAGGGCGACGGTGGGGATCAGCATCATCGCGGGGATCCGGCCCACGTCGGCGCGGTCGTCGAACGCGATGTCGGCTTCGGACTCGTCGAGCAGCGCCGACGGGCTGACATCCGCGAGGTCGCCCTCGGGGGCGTCGGCGCGGGCCCGCCAGAACGCCTTGGTCCACACGCGTGCGACGACGTACAGGGTGAGGAGGCTGGTGACGGTTCCGCCTGCGACGAGGATCCACGCCAGTGCGCTCGCGTCCGCCGAGCCGGCCTGCAACAACGCGACCTTGCCGATGAACCCGGAGAACGGGGGAATACCACCGAGGTTGAGGGCCGGGATGAGGAACACGATGGCCAGGACGGGGCTGGCCGCGGCGAGCCCGCCGAGACGCCGGAGCGACGAGGACCCGGCCTGGCGTTCGATCAGACCGACCACCAGGAACAGCGTGGTCTGCACGAGGATGTGGTGAGCCACGTAGTAGATGGCACCCGAGAGCCCCGACTGCGTGGACAGCGCGACACCGAACACCATGTACCCGATGTGGCTGACCAGGGTGAAGGACAGCAGACGTTTGATGTCGCTCTGCGCGATCGCACCGAAGATGCCGACGAGCATCGTCAGCAGGCCGCACACCATCAGAACGTTGTCGAGTTCGCCCTCCGGGAAGAGCAGCGTGTGCGCGCGGATGATCGCGTACACACCCACCTTGGTGAGCAGGCCCGCGAACACGGCGGTGACCGGGGCCGGCGCGGTGGGGTAGGAGTCGGGCAGCCACGTCGACAGCGGGAACACCGCGGCCTTGATGCCGAACGCCACGAGCAGCACGCCGAAGATGGCGGTGCGGGTGCCGGACGGGATGCCGTCGAGGCGGGTGGCCATGTCGGCGAGGTTGAGGGTGCCGGTGGCCGCGTAGGCGAACGCGATGCCCGCCAGGAAGATCAGCGATGACACCATCGACACCATCACATACGAGACACCCGCGCGGACGCGGTCGGCGCTCGCGCCCAGCGTCAGCAGCACGAAACTGGCGGCGAGGAGCACCTCGAAACCGACGTACAGATTGAACAGGTCGCCCGCGAGGAACGCGTTGGAGATGCCCGCCGTCAGCGCCAGATACGTCGGCAGGAAGATCGAGACGGGCTGATCCTCGCTGCCGTCGCGGATACCCTGACCCACGGCGTACGCCATGACGGCGAGCAGCACGATGGACGAGACCACCAGCATCATCGCGGACAGCCGGTCGACCACCAGCGTGATGCCGATCGGCGAATCCCAGCCGCCCACCTGAACGGCCGTCGTCCCGTCGCGGTCGGCGAGGAACAGCAGCAGACCGGACACGACGAGGACGCCGATCAACGCGACGAGCGTGATGATCCGCTGGGCCCGCGGACGCCGACCGAGCACCAGCGTGGCCGCGGCGGCGAGCATCGGGACAAGGACGGGCAGCGGCGCGAGCGCCGTGATGACGTGCGGGGAAATGGTCACGACTTCTCCCCGATCCCGGCCTTGTCGATGTCCTCGTCGTCGTCGAAGTCACCGTCGTGCAGGTCTTCGTAGCATTCGAGGTCTTCGAGGTTCTTCAGTTCGTCCAGGGGAATGGGGTTTCCGTCCTTGTCGAAGGCGTCGCCGCTGAAACTCGGCTCGCCGGTGACCGGGTCGTCGGAGCGGTCGCGGTCCGGGGCCTCGGCGGGAGACCGGCGCCGCAGGACCTTGGTGTCCTCGGGGTCGTTCTCGACGGCGTCCTGCGTGGTGATCTTGAACGACCGGTACGCGAGCGCGAGCACGAAGCCCGCGATGCCCATCGTGATGACGATCGCGGTCAGGATCATCGCCTGAGCCAGCGGGTCGGCCATCGACTCGTGAATGGACTCGCGGCCCACGATGGGCGGATTGCCGTCCGGCCCACCGGACGTGAGGATGAGAAGGTTGATGCCGTTGCCGAACAGCAGCAACCCCAGCAGCATGCGGGTGATGCTGCGCTCGATGAGCAGGTAGACGCCTGCGGACACGAGGACGCCGATGATAACGAGAAATCCGAGGTTCGCGCTCATTACTGGTTCACCTCGACCTGTGCGTCGAGACGTGCCCCGAGACTGCGGAGAACGTCGAGTACGAGTCCGACCACGATGAGGTACACACCCAGGTCGAAGAACAGGGCGGTGACCATCTTGACGTGACCGATCACCGGAAGCGTCACCTCGAAGACCGCGGACGAGAGCGCGGGGGCGCCGAGGAACAGCGACGCCAGCGCGGTGCCCGCGGCGAGCGTGAGCCCGAGCCCCAGGATCTTGCCCGCGTCGATCGGGACGGTCTCGCCGAGTTCGTACCGCCCGCCCGCGAGGTACCGCAGGACCAGCGCCAGACCGGCGGTGAGGCCGCCGGCGAAACCGCCGCCGGGTGCGTTGTGGCCGGAGAAGAAGAAGTACACCGACAGCACCATGATGGTCGGGAAGATCAGCCGGGTCGTCACCTCGAGGACGAGCGAGCGGTGTTTCGGATCGATGAGGTCGCCGCCGAGCAGCCACGTGGTCTCGGAATGCGAGGCCGAAGACTCGGCCGCCACCGCGGGGGCGTCGGCCACCCGGGGGGCGCTGCCGAAGCGGCGGTTGCGGAACACCAGGCTCGCGACACCGGTGGCCGCGACGAGCAGCACCGAGATCTCGCCGAGCGTGTCCCAGGCGCGGATGTCGACGAGCAGGACGTTGACGACGTTCTTGCCGTTGCCGAGGTAGTACGCCGCGTCGGGGAGCCGCTCGTAGATCGGCACCGAGTTCCGCGCGTTGATGGCGTACGCGCCGATCGTGGTGATGGTGGCACCGACCGCGACCGCCAGAAGCGCCCGCGGAATCTTGAATCCGATCGCCCGGCGCTCGTCCACCTCGGCGGGCAGTTTCCGGAACACGAGGACGAAGATGACGAGGGTCAGCGTCTCCACCAGGAACTGGGTGAGCGCAAGGTCGGGGGCGCCGTGCAGAGCGAACAGCACACCGCAGCCGTAGCCGCTGAGACCGACGAGGATCACGCTGGCCAGACGGTTGCGCATCACGGTCGCGGCGAGTGCGGCCGCCACCATCATCAGTCCGATCACGAACTGCACCGGCGAATCCCACAGGCGCACGTCGGCGCCCGTGTCGGTGCCGACGACGAGCAGCACCAGCGGCACCACCACCAGGGTCCCGAGGATGGTCGCCTGGGTCAGCGGCAGCGAACCGCGCTGGGTGGCGCCGGTCAGCCGCATCGACAGGGCGTCCATGCCACGCAGCGTCGCGTCGTAGATGCGGTCGGCGTTGCCGAGCGGGGGATGCTCGAATCGCAATCGGTTGACCCAGCGCTGCGCCACGAAGAGCGCGGTGCCGACGGCGAATACGAGCAGCGTGAGCAGCAGCGCGGTGTTGACGCCGTGCCACAGCGCCAGGTGGTAGTCGGTGGCGGCCTCCGCGGGCAGCGTGCGCGAGTACGGCGTCAGCAGCTTCTCGAGCTGCGGCGCCGCCAGTCCCGCTGCCAGGCTCAGCACCGCGAGAACGGCAGGCGCGGCGAGGAACAACGGTCCGGGCGCGTGCATGCCCTGCACGGCCGGGCTCGGCCGCGCGAGCCGCTTGCGGCCGAACGCGCCCCACATGAAGCGCACGCTGTAGGCGAGCGTCAGGATCGAACCCAGCACGACGACGCCGACGGTGGCGATCCGCGCCGGGTCGGCGAGGACGGTCGTGTTCAGCAGGGAGTCGAACGCGGCCTCCTTGCCGACGAACCCGAGGAACGGCGGCAGCCCGGCCATGCTGGCCGCGGCCAGCGCGGCGAACACCATCAGCGCCGGCGCACGATTGCCGAGGTGCGCGAGTTTGCGGATGTCGCGGGTCCCCGTCGTGTGGTCGATGATGCCGACCACCATGAACAGCGCGGCCTTGAACATCGCGTGCGCGACGACCATGGTCATGCCCGCGAGCGCGGCGTCGCGGGTGCCGAGACCGACCAGCACCATCATGAAGCCGAGCTGGCTGACGGTGCCGAACGCGAGCACCAGTTTGAGGTCGAAGGCGCGCATCGCCCGCCACCCGGCGAGGACCATCGTCAGCAGGCCGAGCGTGATGATCGTGAACCGCCAGGGCGCCGCGTCGGCGAAACCCGGCGACAACCTGGCCACGAGATAGATACCGGCCTTCACCATCGCCGCGGCGTGCAGATAGCCGCTGACCGGGGTCGGGGCAGCCATCGCGCCGGGCAACCAGAAGTGCAGCGGGACGATCGCCGACTTCGACAGCGCACCGATGAGGACCAGCACGACGGCGACACCGGCGAGCCAGCCGCGAGGTGCGACCTCGATCAGTTCGGACAGGTTGTACGTGCCGCTCACCTGACCGAGGATGATGATGCCGACGAGCATCGCCAGACCACCCGCGGTCGTGACGAGCAGGGCCTGCGTCGCAGCCCTGCGACTGGAGGCGCGTTCGGCGTAATGCCCGACCAGCAGGAACGACAGGACCGTCGTCAGTTCCCAGAAGATGTACAGCAGCAGCATGTTGTCGCTGGCGACGAGCCCGAACATGGCCCCGGCGAACGCCACCATCTCGGCGGCGAAGATGCCGAGACGGGGTTCGTCGTCGGTGAAGTAGCGGGCGCAGTAGACCAGGATCAGCGTGCCGATGCCGAGCACCAGCACCGACATGATCGCGGCGAGCGGATCGAACCAGAAGTCGAGGTCCATCGACAGGCCCGGGGCCCACTCGACGGACACGGTCTGTACCGTGCCCCAGTTCGCGATCACCCATCCCAGTGACACCAGCGGGACCAGAGAGAGGGGGTAGAAACCGTTGCGGCCGAACTTGCGCACCACAAGCGGAGCCAGAACGGCGGCAACGGCATGGGCGAGCAGAACAGCAAGCAAAAGGCACTCCGTCGGGGGTCAGCGGGCGGCGGGGTGTCGGAACGAAACGAACCGAGTCGTGTAGACCGTTCGCTTCGCTAGCGAACTGGGCTACGGGTACATCCTACTGGGTCGGTTATTCGGACCCACAATCGCGGCAAATCGGACTAATGGGGCGCACTGTGTTATGGGCGCGTGTCATGGGTGCGAGGTTATGGGTGCGTGCCCGCCTGATCTATCTTGGGTCGGTGCCCGCCGAGATCCGAACCGCCGCGCTCGCCCACATCCGTGACCGCAAACTCCTGCAGACGCGTTCGGTGGGGAAGACCGCGTTCTACATGGCAGGCGGCAAAATCGACCCGGGGGAGAACGCCGAACAGGCTCTGCACCGCGAGATCCGGGAAGAACTCGATGCCGGAATCGTCGACGGGACCCTCGAACGCCTGGGAGTCTTCGAGGCGCCCGCGTACGGACATCCCGAGGGCACGGACCTGCACATGACCTGTTTCCTCGCCGAACTGAGCACCGAGCCGCGGCCGACGAGTGAGATCGCCGAACTGCGGTACTTCACCGTCGACGAATACGCGGCGATGCCGGACGTCGCGCCCGGATCGATGCTCGTGTTCCGCCGGCTGCAGTCGCTGGGCCTCCTCGACTAGGTGAGTGGCGCGGTGCCCTCCGGTGCGCTGTGGCGCTCACGGAGCGAGTAGACACAGAACGCGACGACGAGCAGCATCGCGACACCGGCGAGATGGTCGGACGCGGCGGTCGAGGCCGGCGACGACGGCAGACGGTGTTCGCTGGGCGCACCCGAGTAGACCACCCGGCTGCGGGGGACCGTGGTCGCCGCGACGAACACCAGCGACGCGAACGGCAGCGCCAGACCGAGCACCGCGACGGGGGCCGAACCCGGCAGCGCGGAGGCGAGCGCGAAACCCGTCCCGCCGCCCATGACCGCCAGCCGGAGCAGGAGCGCGACGCCGTCGTTGCCGAAGTCGGGGGAGATGGTGGCGACCAGCGGAACGACGGCGGCGAGACACAGACCCCACCCGGGCCGTCGCCACTTCGGCGGAACCCTGACCGCCACCGCCATTCCCGCGACGAGGGCGACGACGCCGACGGCCAGCAACGCCGGCGCGGGCGTCGTCACCCGCGGGGTCCGGAGGTCGTCGAGGACGAGCACGGCCGCCGCGGTGACCCCCGTCGCCGCGAGGAGGAAATGTCCGTCGATCCCGGGGAACCGCCGCCCGATCAGCACGGTGACCCCCAGGATCACGGCGAGCGAGAACGCCACGATCAGCCAGACCGTCAGAGGTTCGCCGAATTCCTGATCGTCGATCCACGCCCCGAGCAGCCGGTTGAGCAGCGCGAGTCCCAGGGCCCCGACCAGCGCGGTCAGCAGGGTCTTCCGTTCGGGGCGTTGCACCCGGAACTGTGACCGCGCCAGCACCGCCGACGCGAGCGTGAGGACGAGAACGCCGATCAGCAGCCACTGCGGAGGTTCGCCGATCGCCGAGGTGCTCATGCTCGTGGGCTCGACATACGCGGCGTCGCCGCGCGGCAGTTTCTGCACACTCGCGAGGAGGAACGCGCCCGCGACCCCGAGAATCAGCGCCAGCTGCGAAGCCCAGCGACCCCACACCGCGGCGACCGCCGCGCCCAGCAGGAACCCGGCAGTCGCGGTCTTGGCGAAGTGCAGGGCGATCAGCGTGTCGACGCCGCCGGCGCCGGGCACCGCCCAGCGCGCGCCGATCAGGATGACCGCGCACACCGCGGCCAGAAGCCACGACACCCGTCGGGAACCCGACCGTTGCAGACCGCCCACCGCGATGACGGCGAGAACCAGGGCCACCACCACACCCGTCGGCTGGCTGCTGATCCACCGGTCGATCTCGCGATCCGAGGCGTTGATCGTCCACGCCCGGTTGCGGGGATTGGTGAGGACGAACCCGGCCAGTGCGCCGGACGCGAGAGCAGCCGCGGCCGACAGGGGTTCCCGGAAGTCCATCTGCTCACGGTACTCGAGCGGGTAGGAATGGAAATGGCGAACCCGATGTTGGCATCGAAGGCGTGCCCGAGAACGATCCGATCGAATACCCCGAGGCGAGGAGCCCCCTATGACGTCGATCAACGAGAAGGCCACCACCCTGCTGGAGCTGCACCGGCCCGGCAACCCCGTCATCCTGCCCACCGTGTGGGATGCGTGGTCCGCGAATCTGGCTGTGTCCGCCGGGTTTCAGGCGCTGACGGCCGGAAGCCACCCGGTGTCCGACTCGATCGGCAAGCCCGACAACGAGGGAATCACGTTCGACGAGCTGCTGCACCGCATCTCGCAGATCACCGCTGCGGTGGAGCTGCCGCTGTCGGTCGACATCGAATCGGGATACGGGCTCGAGCCCGCCCGCCTCATCGAGGGTCTGATCGGTGCGGGAGCGGTGGGTCTGAACATCGAGGACACGGTCCACAGCGAGGGCGGACGTCTCCGCGAGCCGCAGGAGCACGCCGACTTCGTCGGAGGGTTGCGGCAGGCCGCCGACGCCGCGGGCGTCCACGTGGTCGTGAACGCGCGGACCGACCTGTTCGTGAAGCAGGTGGGCGACGAGTCCGACCGTGTCGACCGGGCGATCGCGCGACTGAAGCTCGCCGCCGAGGCCGGAGCCGACGTGCTCTACCCCGTCGGCCGTCACGACGACGCCACCCAGAAGCGGCTCACGTCGGAGCTTCCGCTGCCCGTCAACGCGATCGGGCTGCCCGATCAGGACGATCCGGCGAGCTTCGGACCGCTCGGTGTCGCGCGGGTGAGTTTCGGCCCGTTCTTCCAGGCCGCCCTCGCCGCACACGCGGCCACGCTGCTCGGCCGCTGGTCCTGACCCGTGAGTACTTGTCAACCGCCGGCGGTTGACAAGTACTCACGGGCGCGACAGCGCATACGCCTTCAGGTGCGCCACTTGCTCGGGATCGAGTGAGGGGTGCACCTTTTCGCGTGCCTCGGCCACGTCGGCCGAGGTGACGTCGGCGGCGTCGATGTTCCGGCGCATCGCGGCCAGCGCGGCTTCGCGCAGCAGCGCCGAGCAGTCGGCGGCCGAGTAACCGTCGAGATCGTCCGCCAGCGCGTTCAGGTCGACGTCGTCGGCGAGGGGGACCGCCTTCCCGGACGTCCGGAGGATCGCGCGGCGGGCGTCGCCGTCCGGCGGCGGCACGAACACCAGCCGCTCCAGGCGGCCGGGGCGCAGCAACGCCGGGTCGATGAGATCGGGCCGGTTGGTGGCGCCGACGACCACCACGTCGCGCAGCGGTTCGACGCCGTCGAGTTCGGTGAGCAGGGCGGCGACCACCCGGTCGGCCACCCCGGAGTCGGAACTCTGGCCGCGGCGCGGCGCGAGGGCGTCCACCTCGTCGAGGAAGATCAGCGACGGCGCCGAATCCCGTGCCCGCTGGAACAGTTCGCGGACCGCCTTCTCGGACGCGCCCACCCACTTGTCCATCAGCTCGGCACCCTTGACGGCGTGCACACTCAGATGTCCCGAACTGGCCAGCGCCCGAACGAGATACGTCTTACCGCAGCCGGGCGGGCCGTAGAGCAGCACTCCGCGCGGGGGATCGACACCCAGCCGGGCGAACGAATCCGGGTGCTGCAACGGCCACAGCACCGCCTCGGTCAGCGCCTGCTTGGTCTCCACCATGTCCCCGACGTCGTCGAGGGTGACGCTGCCGATCGCGAGTTCCTCGCTACCCGAACGCGACAGCGGACGGATGACGTCGAGCGCGCCGAGGAGGTCGTCCTGGGTGAGCGCCGGCTCGACGGGTTTCCTGGCCGCGCGGGACGCGGCGCGCAGGGCGGCTTCCCGGCACAGCGCGGCGAGGTCGGCGACGACGAACCCCGGTGTGCGGGCCGCGATCGCGTCGAGGGCGATGCCGTCGCTGGGGACCTTCCGCAGGAGCAGTTCCAGCAGGGCCCGGCGGGTGGAGCCGTCGGGCAGGGTGAGGGCGAGTTCGCGGTCGCACAGGTCCTGCCCGCGCAGCCGGGTGTCGACCGACTCCGGGTGCGCCGACGTCGCGACGAACGCGACCCCGACGGTCTCGACCGCGCCGCGAAGTTGCTCGATGATCAGCGCCGACACCGGTTCCGGGGTGGACGGCAGCAGGGCGTCGATGTCGGTGATCAACAGGACCCCGCCGCTGCGGACCGCCTCGACCGCCGCGGTGACCCGCTGCAACCGGGAGCCCGCCTCGAGCGCGCCGGCACTCGGACCGTCGAGTTCGACCACCCGCCGTGACGCGAGAACCGAACGGGCGAGCGTCGCCTTCCCGACTCCGGCGGGCCCGGTCACCAGGACACCTAGATGGGGCGAGGCCCCGAGAGTGCGGAGCAGTTCGGGTTCGTCGAGGGCCAACCCGAGCCACTCGGTGAGTTTGGCCGCCTGGGTGCGGGCGCCGACGAGGTCCTCGGCCGGGACCGGGGGCACCTCCTCGGCGGTCCGGACCGGCGGCGCCGGCAGCCGCGACGGCGACGCGGTCACCGTCGCGCGCACACCCTCACCCCACCCGACCGCGGTGTTGGGCTGCACACTCACCGGACCACCGGCCGGGTCGACCCCGGTCACGGTGAGCAGTTCGGACGTCCAGGCGACCCCGAACGTCCGGGACAGGGCCTGGGTAGCGGGGGCGGTGCTGGTTCCGGGGCCGAGGTCGCGGGGCAGCAGCGACACCGTGTCGCCGACGGTGAGGACCTTCCCGAGCAGGGCGTGACGCAGGGTGACGTCGGAGACGGAATTGACGGCCAGATTGGAGCCGCTGACCGTCACCGTCTTCCCGCCGTACACCGTCACCGGTGTCACGACGACCGTGCTGTTCTCGGACAGCCCGGCGTTGGACAGCGTCACGTCGTCGAGGAGTGCGGTGCCGGTGGGGGTTCCGGCAGGCGCGCGACCGGCCACGGCGGCGGTGCGGCGCGCACCGATCAGGGCGATCGCGTCCCATTCGCGCAGACCGAGCGCGGCCAGGGCTTCCGGATGCAGCCGGACCACGCCGCGCCGGGTGTCGGCGGCCGAGGTGTTCAGTCGGACTGTGAGCGCGAGTTCCGGTGAGGTCACGCCGTCGAGCCTACGTGCGGGAGCGACCTACCGGGCCCGGGGACGGCGCAGTCCGAGCCGTGCCGCGGACCGCCTGCCGCGGGCGTCGGGCTGACGCCGGATGGCCCGCCGCTCGGACGGCTTGATGTCCCACGTCTCGGGCCGCGCGGCCACCCACCGCTTCGAGTGGACGGCAAACGGAATGTGCCCGAGGTACACCGCGACGAGGACGATCAGCAGGATGTACGGGTAGGTGACCAGGGCCGCCGCCGCCAGCGCCACGAGGACGAGCAGACCGGCCGCCATGTGCGGGGGCACGGACACCGTCTTCAATGCGAGCGTGGGGATCCGGCTGACGATCAGCGCCGCGGAGAACACGGTCCATGCCACGACGACGGGATACGACGACCACCAGCCGTCGCCCCACTGCGCGGCGGCGGCCAGCGGGGCCAGCGCGACCAGCGCGCCCGCCGGCGCCGGGACACCCGTGAAGTACTCGTTGGCGTAACCCGGCATGTCGTCCTCGTCGAGGAGCGTGTTGAACCGGGCCAGCCGCAGCACGATGCTCACCGCGTAGATCAGGGCGATGATCCAGCCGAAACTCTGGCCGTCCAGCAGCGTGACATAGAGGACGAGAGCCGGGGCGACGCCGAACGAGATGGAATCGGCGAGCGAATCCAGTTCGGCGCCCATCTTGCTGGTGGCGTCGAGCAGTCGCGCGATCCGCCCGTCGAGCGAGTCGAGGACCGCGGCGGCGCCGATCATGGCCAGCGCCGTTCCCAGATCCTCGTCCAGCGCGAACTTGACCGCGGACAGCCCCGCGCACAGCGCGAGGATCGTGACGACACTCGGCAGGAGCCGCACCGCCTGCTGGGGTCGTCCCCTCCGCTGTTTCTTCGCGTTGGCGATCACGGCAGTTGAGCGATGACGGTCTCGGCGCCGATCGTCCGCTGTCCCCGCTCGGCGAGCAGCGTGGTGCCCGCCGGGAAGTACGTGTCCACGCGGGAGCCGAACCGGATCAGGCCGTAGGTGTCACCGATCGGGAGGGTGTCGCCGACCTTCGCGTCGCAGACGATCCGGCGGGCGAGCAGTCCGGCGATCTGGACGACGGCGACGTCGTGGCCCTCCGCGGTGTGCAGCAGCATGCTGTTGCGTTCGTTGACCTCGCTGGCGTCGGCGAGGTCGGCGGAGAGGAACTTGCCCGGCCGGTGGACGACCTTTTTCACTTCGCCGCCGACGGGGCTGCGCTGGACGTGCACGTCCAGCACGGACAGGAAGATGCTGACCCGGGGGAGCGGTTCGGTTCCCATGTCGAGTTCGGACGGCGGGACCGCGGAGTCGACGAGCGCGACCTCACCGTCGGCGGGTGCGACTGCGACGCCGACACGGTTCGGCGGAACGCGGTGCGGATGCCGGAAGAATGCGGCGCAGGCAGCGGCGGAGGTCAGTGCTCCGCGACGGACCCACTTGCGGTTGCGGCCGAGGACGGCCACGCCGAGTGGTGCGAGGACGAAGGGCAGCCCGGCCGGATGCAGGGGCGGAACTGCTCCGCGGACGAGGTCGACGATGTGCCCGACGCTCGTGGCTTGCGGGGTTCCGGGGGGTGTGGGCTTGCGTGCCACGGGCTCCTCTAACTGTGTTCGGACGGACGTGCTGCCTGCGCGCCATCGCGCCGCACCCACAGATTACGTGAGCGCTTCCGGCTGCAACGGCATCAGGAGAGAGTACGCACTCGCGGGGTCCGATGTGTGAACGGATCGTGGCCGGATGGCGAGGGGTGTGATGGGTCCACCGACCCGGAACGTCAACTGCTCGCCCGGCAGCGCGTCGACGGCTTCGAGGAGAAAACCGGCATTCACCTGCACGTGGAAGCGGACGGGCTGCTCGGTGCCCGGGTGGCCGACGACGATCTCGCCCGACTCGAGAACCCCCAGATCCACCCGGTCGCCCGCGTCGGCCAGAAGTGCGCGCAGGGTCGCCGAGGAGAAGGTGTGTTCGATTCCCGGGTCGCGGGGCGACAGGCCGCGATGGTCGGGGAAGGCGCCGACGACGAGGCCGGTGGTGAGCTGTTCGCGGCCGCAGCGGAGAGTGATGGAGTCAGCGCCCACGACGACGGTCACCGTGCGGTGGCGTCGCAGCAACCCGGCAGCGACGTCCAGGAACGCGCACGGGACGACCACAGAGATCGGGTCAACCGGCGGTTCGAGGACGGCCGCTGTTCCGACCGCCAGCCGGTAGCGGTCGGTGGTGACGAGCCGCAGCACGTCGTGGTCCGTCTCGAAGAGGCAGCCGCGCAGTACCGGGAACTCCGACTCGGCGTCGGCGGCGAACCGCACCGCACCGACCGCGGCGAGGAGGTCGGCGGTGCGGAGTACGACCGTCAACTCTCGGTCCGCTCGGGCGTCGAGCAGGCGGTGAATCTTCGTCAGTTCGCGGCGGGCGTCGTCCAGCCCCTGCTCCAGCCGGCCGAGATGCCGGTCCAGAAGTCCGTGGGCGTCGCTGCCGCTCAGCACGGCCACCATCTCCTTCACCGGCATCCCCACCCGGCGCATCGCGGCGACGAGGACGGCGGCGTCCACCTGCCGGTCGGTGTACCAGCGGTACCCCGTGCGCGGGTCGACCGCGTGCGGGGTGAGCACCCTGGCCTTGTCGTAGAACCGCAGCGCGCTGACCGACAGCCCGGACGCGCGGGCGAGTTCACCGATGCTGAGCACGGCCCCCACTCTGCCCCGGCGGTCCGACAGTCGCGTCCAGTTCGGCGTGGAGTCGGGCGATGCCCCCGCGGATCATCCGTCCGTAGCCGTCGTCCGCGAGGTGTTCGCAGCTCTGCGCTGCCCGATCGAGATGGTGGCGCGCCTCGGCCGACTGGCCGAGGGCGTGATGAGCGGCCGCCACGTTGAGGTGCAACGACGGGTAGAAGCCTGCGACCGACAGGGACGAGTGATGCTCCTTCGCGCGGTCGTCGGTCAGCGAGTCGGCAGCATCCAGGGCTCGCAGGTCCCAGCGCAGTTCCTCGGCGGGGTCCGTCTGGACGTCCGCCATGTAGTGGGCCAGCGTGACGACGTGCAGCGGGTCCGGCGCGGTGTCGCCGGAGCCTTGGAGGGCGTCCCACACCTCCTCGAAGATGTGCCGGGCGCCCTCCCGGTCACCCGCTACTGCCCGTTCCTGCCCCTGCGCGATCCTCGCCATGACGGCGTCCGGTGTGTCCATGCAGACAACGCTGAGGCCTCGACCAGGTCGAGGGTCAACCCGGCTACTTGCCCTCGGCGGCCGACTTGATCCGGGCGAGGGTGGTGTTCATGCCGTTGACGAGGTCGACCTCGAAGTCGTCGTTGCCGCCGAGGACGGTCTTGACGAGGAACTGCGACACCTTGGACGTTCCGGTCGGGGCTTCGCGGCGCTCGATGACCTTGGTTCCGCTTGCGGTCGGCTCGAGTTCGTACGACCAGATGGTGCGGTTCTCGAGGATCCGGAAGGCGATGGCCTTGTTCGGCTGAAACGTCACGACCTTCGACGTGGTCGGCCACACGAGAAGGCCCTTACGGTTGATGTTGACAGTTTTCGTGCCCTCTTCGACTACGCCGCCGAGGACGCGCATCTTGCGGCACTGGGGGCTCCACTCGCCCATCCGCTTCAGATCCGAGACGACTGCCCACACGTCTTGCGGGGTCGCGTCGATGTCGATGCTTGCTTCGAGGGTGGTTGCCATCGGCTGTCTCCAGTCAGGGAAGGTGGTACGTAAGGTAACAATTACTTTGGCGTCATGGTAGGCCCTGTGGCCAGAGGGCTGTGCGGTAGGTCACTGGATTCTCGTCCACACTGCAGTTTTCCAGCACTTCCGCGCGCCTCATCGGAACCGTGTAACCAAAGGGGCACGATTGGCGATGAGTCAATAGTGCGACGAACTGTCGCCGATGCAATGGCGCAAATTGGAAAGTTGTCGAGTCGGTGTTCGGAAGTGATCGGTAGTGAATGTTCATTCGATCCTGCGGTGGGACCGCAGCCCTCTCCCTCTACTCGAATCAGCCCGATTGCAAGGACGTCCGTCCTCGTGGCCGAGTGAAAAACTCGAACGTCTGATGACGCCACGCGAAATCGAGGAAGCTCTCCGCGGCCGGTCGTAGACACGGTCGTGGCTCCCGCAATCCCGTCACTCTCCGCCCGGACCCGGGGGAGACTGGGGTTGTGGGAGCCGAAGAGTGTGTCGTGGTCGGAACCGGTGCGGTCTCCGCCGAAGAAGTGATCCGGGTGGCGCGCCACGGCGCGCCGGTGCGGATCTCGCGCGACGCGATGTCGGCGATGGCGGAAACCCGCAAGCGCATCGAGGCGCTGGCCGAGGACCCGAAGCCCGTCTACGGCATCTCGACGGGGTTCGGGGCCCTCGCCACCCGGCACATTCCCTCTTCCCTGCGCACGCAACTGCAGCGCAGTCTCGTCCGCTCGCACGCCGCCGGAAACGGGCCCGAGGTGGAACGCGAGGTGGTGCGCGCTCTGATGCTGCTGCGGCTGTCGACCCTCGCCACCGGCAGGACCGGCGCCCGGCCGGAAGTCGCGCAGGTCTACGCCTCGCTGCTGTCGGCGGGGATCACTCCCGTGGTCCACGAATTCGGCAGCCTCGGGTGCTCCGGCGATCTGGCGCCGCTGGCCCACGTCGCGCTCGCGGTGATCGGTGAGGGCACGGTGCGGGACGCGGACGGGGAACTCGTGCCGGCCGCGGCAGCGTTGTCCGCTGCGGGGATCGCGCCGGTGGTCCTCGAGGAGAAGGAGGGGCTCGCCCTCATCAACGGCACCGACGGCATGCTCGGCATGCTGCTGCTGGCGTGCGAGGACCTGCGCGCGCTGCTGCGGCTGGCCGACGTCACGGCGGCGATGAGTGTGGAGGGGCTGCTCGGCACCGACAAGGTGTTCGCCCCCGACCTGCAGGCGCTGCGGCCCCACCCCGGCCAGGCCCGCGCCGCCGCGAACATGGTCCGGTTGCTCGCCGGCTCCGAGATCGTGCAGAGCCATGCCAACCCGAGTTGCACCGTGGTGCAGGACGCGTACTCGTTGCGGTGCGCGCCGCAGGTCGCGGGCGCCGCGCGGGACACCCTCGCGCACGCCGAGCAGGTGGCGTCGTGGGAACTGGCGAGCGCCGTCGACAACCCGGTGGTGACACTCGACGGGCGTGTGGAGTCGAACGGCAATTTCCACGGGGCGCCGGTCGGGTACGTCCTGGACTTCCTGGCCATCGTCGTCGCGGACGTCGCGAGCATGAGTGAGCGCCGCACCGACCGGTTCCTCGACGTCGCCCGCAACCACGGGCTGCCGCCGTTCCTGGCGGACGATCCCGGTGTCGACAGTGGTCACATGATTGCGCAGTACACGCAGGCGGCGATCGTGTCGGAACTGAAGCGGCTGGCGGCGCCGGCGAGTGTCGACTCGATTCCGTCGTCGGCGATGCAGGAGGACCACGTGTCGATGGGGTGGTCCGCCGCCCGGAAGCTGCGCCGGGCGATCGACGGGCTCACCCGGGTCCTCGCCGTCGAGGCGCTGACGGCCGCTCGCGCGCTCGACCTGCGGGCCCCGCTCGCACCGTCACCGGCGACGGGGGCGGTGCGGGACACGATCCGCGAGCACGTCGCCGGACCGGGAACCGACCGTCACCTCGCGCCGGAGATCGAGGCCGCGGTCGCCCTCGCCGCCTCCGGTGCGCTGGTCGCGAGCGCGGAGGTGGTGGTGGGGCGGCTGGACTGACCCCGTTGAAGTCTCGAGTCTTGCGAACTACCGTGGAATGCAGGAGATGGTCCGCATGACTCTCGCGGAGTTCGACGCACGCCGGAAGACCGTCGACACCGACCGTGGACCGGTCAGCTACCTCGATTCCGGCGCCGGCCGTGTGGCGTTCTTCATTCACGGCGTCGGGACGTCCGGCTACCTGTGGCGCAACGTGATCCGTCAACTCGAGGACGAACGACGGTGCATCGCCCTGGACCTCCCGCTGCACGGCCGCACGCCCGCCGCACCCGATCAGGACTTCACGCTGGGCGCACTGGCCGACGTCGTCGCGGCCACCTGCGACGCGCTGGGTTTGGAGAAGGTCGACGTGGTCGCCAACGACACCGGCGGCGCGGTCGCGCAGATCTACGCCGCCCGGCACCCCGACCGGTTGTCGACGCTGACGCTGACGAACTGCGACACCCACGACAACGTGCCGCCGAAGGCATTCCTGCTGGCTGTGCTGCTGGCCCGGGCCGGACTGCTCGCCCGCATTCTGCCGCCGTTGACGCGGAAGGTGACGAGGGCTCGTAAGCTGTTGTACGGCACCGGGTATCAGAACGTGCGTTCGCTGCCGGAAGAGGTCGTGGCGGCGTACGTCGAGCCGCTGCTCGGCACCCGCGACCGCGCGTTGCTCTTCCAGCGCTGGATCGCGTCTCTGAATCCGCGCGATCTGCTCGCGGTCGAGCCGGACCTCGCGGCGCTCGAGGTACCCACACTCATCGTGTGGGGCACCGGGGACCTGTTCTTCCGGACCTCGTGGGCCTACCGGCTCCGTGATCTCATTCCGGGTGCGCGGGAAGTCGTGGAGATCCGGGGCGGCAAGCTGTTCTTCCCCGACGAGCGTTCACGCGAACTGGTGGTCGAACTGCGCAGATTCTGGGCGGCCCGGTCCTGAGCCGGGTTCAGCAGCCTGATTCAGCGCAGCGGGTCGAAATGCCGCATGACGGCGGGAACCTGGCCGCCGGTCATGGAGTCGGCCATCATGCGACCGGTGAGCGGCCCCAGCGCGATGCCCCACATGCCGTGGCCGCCCGCCACGTGCACACGAGGGGAGCGGGTGCCGCCGACGAGCGGAAGTCCGTCGGTGGTGCAGGGCCGCGATCCGACCCACTCCTCCCGACGCGATTCCCAGTCGATGCCGGTGAACATGGGCGTCGCGGCCGCGATGATCGCCTGCACCCGGCGCGGGTCGAGAGGGGCGTCGGGACTGCGAAATTCCATCATTCCGGCGACGCGGAAACGGTCGTGCAGCGGGGTGCACGCCACACGCTGGGTGGGGAAGTAGATCGGGTTCTTCGGCATCTGCTCGGGCTGGACGCTGAAGCTGTACCCGCGGCCGGCCTGGACCAGGGCGCGGACACCGAACGGACGGGCGAGAGTATTGAGGTGTGCGCCGCCGGCGAGGACGACGGAATCGGCGGTGACCGTGTCGCCGGAAGCCGCGGCCAGCCGGACGCCCGACTGCCCCTGATCCTGCACCGCCACCACGTCGAAGCCGGACCTGATCTCGCCGCCCCGGGCGCGGACCGCGTCGGCGAGTGAATGCACGAAGCGCGGCGGGTCGATGAAGCGCTGGTTGCGCAGCCGCAGACCGGAGTGCACGCCGTCGCCGAGACTCGGCTCGAGAGAGTGGATCTCGTCCCGGTCGACGCGGTCGTACTCGACCTCGCCGCCCGCGGCTTCGACGTGCCGGAACTCGTCGACGAGCGCTTCCCGGTCCTCGTCCGACTTGAACGCGGTGAGGAACGGGTCGGCGAGATGCGTGTGCTCCCGCACGCCGCCGTCCGCGAGTTCGTCGTAGGCGCCCAGGGAGATCCGGTTGACCTCGGCGTACACCTTCATCGCGTCCGCCCACCGGGTGGGAGTGCAGTGCCGGGCGAAGCCGACGAGGAAACGCACCAGCCGCAGATCGGTCGTGAACGGAACGTAGACCGGTGAGGACGGATTCAGCATCGCGCGCAGGCCGTACCGCAGCACGGCCGGTTCGGGCAGCGGCAGCGTCAATGCCGGTGCGAGCCAACCCGCATTGCCCCACGACGCATCCGCCGCGACACCCTTACGGTCGACGACGGTGACGCGCACGCCACGTTCCTGGAGGAACCACGCCGTGGACAATCCGACGACGCCTGCTCCGACAATCGCGACATGGTCAGGGCGCTGCACTGTGTTCATGACTCCATGATCGGCGGGCGACGGAGCCGGGGCAGTAGCCGTTCGGCCAATCCCGGACAGTGCCCCCTGTGCAATCGGCCAGGGGTCACAAATCCCCCAGCGGTCACCAATCCCGCAGTCCCGTCAGCTTCAGGTGCAGCATCAGGATGAGCCGGGTGTCGGCGTCGGCCAGGTCCACGTCGCACGAATCGACGCAGCGCCGCAGCCGATTCCTCAGCGTGTTGGGGTGCACGTGCAGCGCGGCGGCGGCATCGGCGACATCGCCGCCGTGCGCCAGGAAGGCGCGGGCCGTGGCGACGAGATCCGTGCCGTGCTGCTCGTCGTGCCGGGTGAGCGCGGCGAGCGGGGTGAGCTCGCCCAGGCCGTCGAAGATGTCGGCGACGCGCAACGCCAGCACGGACGCGAGACTGTCCCGCATCGTCCCGGCGACCCCACCGGACCGGGCGTGCTGCAGCACGGTGAGCACCCGGTCGGCGTCCCCGCGCGACAGGTGCGCCTGGCTGGCCGTGCTCACCTCGCGCCCGACGGCGACCACGAACGTCGCCCCGCTGCGGGCGCGGCCGAGGAAATCCTCGGCGAGGCGCCGGACGTCTTTCTCCGACGCGGCGATGACCACGTAGATGACGTCGTCGAGTTGCGCGGCCACCGAATCGACCGCCAGCGTGTCGAGGTACAGGCCGAGGGAGGCGAGCAAACCGGAAGGCAGCGGGCGCCCGATCGCGACGGGGGCGGCCGCCGCGACCGTCAGCCGTCCCTCCAGCCGGAGGTCGTCGGCGGCGCGGAAAGCGGGCTCGCCGCCGTTGATCAGGGCACGGACGCGGTCGACCTGCATCCGGCGCGTCACGTCCACCCGTTCCCGCTCCGCCGCGATGTGCTCGGCGACGACCGGGACCGCGGACCGCAGAATCGATTCCTGTTCCGGGGTGGGGGCCGACGTCATCGCCGCCCAGATCGACCCGACCGACCGTCCCGCGTCCCGCACCGCGATCACCGCGCGGGGAGTCATGTTCGGCAGCCGCATGTCCACGTAGAAGACGTCGGTGTCCCGGTGCAGTCGCTCGAAGACGCCCGCGTCCTCGAGGAGTTGCCGGTACTTTCCGGGCACCTGCCGTCCCAGGATGGTCTCGATGCGTGCTTGATCCACGGCCTGCTCGCCGCTCGAATAGGCCAGGACCGTCGAGTTCTCGTCCTCGATCGTGATCGGGGCCCCGATCAGCTCGGCCAGCGACCCCGCCACCGTGAACAGGTCTTCACCGCGCAGGTCCATGGGTGCGAGCCTAGTTGCCGGGCGCGGTCCGGCCGGGTCTTCGCCGCGGTCCGTGTCCTCGAGACACGGGTCTCCGGGTCCTGGCGGTGGCCACCCGTCACGGGCATTGTGGGGGTATGGCGGCGACGCATGGCGGAACCGGAACGATGACCGCGTGGCGCGTGGTCGCTCCGGGCCCCGTCGCGGGCCACCCGCTGGAACGGAACCGCGAGCCCATACCCGAGCCGGGACCGGGCGAACTTCTCGTGAAGGTCCTGGCGTGCGGAGTGTGCCGCACCGACCTGCACGTGACGGAGGGGGATCTTCCCGTGCACCGGCCCCGGGTGACTCCCGGCCACGAGGTGGTGGGGGAGGTTGCCGCACTGGGTGATTCGGTGGCCGGGTCCTTCGCCGTCGGGGACCGGGTGGGCATCGCGTGGCTGCGGCACACTTGCGGACAGTGCGCGGCCTGCCTGCGGGGCGCGGAGAATCTGTGCAGGCAGTCGCAGTACACGGGATGGGACGCGGACGGCGGGTACGCCGAGTTCGCGACGGTCCCGGCCGGATACGCGCTGCACCTGCCGGAGGGGTACACCGACACCGAACTCGCCCCGCTGCTGTGCGCCGGGATCATCGGCTACCGGGCACTCGAGCGCGCCGCGGTCCCCGTCGGCGGCGCGCTGGGCATCTACGGGTTCGGCGGCAGCGCGCACCTCACCGCCCAGGTCGCGTCGACGCGCGGCGCCCGGGTGCACGTCATGACACGAGGGGCGGAGGCCCGGGCGCTGGCGGAGCGACTCGGGGCGGCATCCGTGCAGGGCGTGCGCGACACACCGCCGGAGCCCCTCGACTCCGCGATTCTGTTCGCCCCGGTCGGTGACCTGGTGCCCGTCGCGATGGAGGCGCTCGCCGACGGCGGCACCCTTGCCGTCGCCGGAATCCACCTCACCGACATCCCTGCGCTGGAATATCAGCGGCACCTGTTCCGGGAACGGCAGATCCGCAGCGTCACCGCCAACACCCGTTCGGATTCCGTCGAATTCCTGCGCATCGCAGCGGAACACCGGCTGAGCATCGACACCCACCCGTACCCACTCGGCCACGCCGACCGGGCACTGAGGGACCTGGCAGGCGGAATGTTCAGCGGTGCAGCAGTTCTCGAGCCGTAGAGGGAGAGAGATATGAGCGAACAAGCAGGGTCACCCGTCGTTGTCGGTATCGACGGTTCCCGCGCCGCGCTCGACGCGGCGCGCTGGGCCGCGGGCGCGGCGGTCCGGCTCGGTGCCCCGCTCCTGCTCGCCCACACGTACCCGGACGAGGCCACGTTCTACAACGGCACCGCGATGATGATCGACGCCCAGTTCATCCAGGAACTGCGCGAGGACGGCAACACGATGCTCGATGCCGCCACCGCCGCCGCCCTGCAGGATCACCCCGGACTCGCCGTCGAGCGCGACGTCCGATCCGGGACCGCGGCGTCCCACCTGATCGAGCTGTCGCGGGCGGCGCGGATCGTCGCGGTCGGCGCGCAGGGTGCGGGTGCGGTCACCGACTATCTCCTCGGATCCACGGTCCTGCGGACGGTCAACCACGCGCACAGCCCGGTCGCGGTGGTTCGGGGAGCGCCTGCGCCGGAATCACCGGACGCGCGCCCGATCGTCGTCGGCGTGGACGGCAGCCAGGTCAGCGAGAAGGCAGTCGAGGAGGCGTTCGCGCTCGCGTCCGCGTTCGGGGTCGGTCTGGACGCGGTGCACGCGTGGAGCGGGGAGAAGCAGCACGGGCTCGCGCACGCGTCGAAGTACGTCGACTGGGCCGCCTACGAAGAAGGGGAGAAGGCCGTCGTGTCCGAATGCCTCGCCGGCGCCCGCGACGAGTATCCCGACGTGCCGGTGACCGAGGTTTCGACGCAGGGGGCGTCCGCCGACGTCCTGCTGCGGCACGCGGCGACCGCGCAACTGCTGGTCGTCGGTAGCCACGGCCGGGGCAAGGTGATGGGTGCCCTGCTCGGATCCGTCAGCCAGAATCTCGTGCATCACGCTCCCTGCCCCGTCCTCGTCTGCCGGACTCGGCAGTGATGCCGGGATAGGCTCCTGTCATGGCTGGGGTCGAGGGTGTCCTGCTCGATATCGACGGTGTGCTGGTTACTTCGTGGCATCCGATCGACGGCGCCGCCGCCGCGGTGCGGGAGGTGCGCGATCGCGGACTCGCGTGCGCGTACCTCACCAACACGACGTCGAGGACGTGCGACGAGATCGCCGACGCCCTCCGGTCGGCGGGCATCGAAGCCGACTCCGACGAGATCGTCACCGCGGCGCGGCTCACCGCCGAGTACGTCCGGTCGACGTATCCCGGGTCGCGGGCGTGGGTCCTCAACAGCGGCGACATCACCGCCGATCTGTCCGGGATCGAACTGGACGACGAGAACCCGGAGGTGGTGATCCTCGGTGGCGCCGGGCCCGAATTCACCCACGGCGCACTCAGCCGTGTGGTCGAGTTGATGCTCGACGGCGTCCCCGTCGTCGCGATGCACCGGGGCACCACGTGGGCCACCCACGACGGGCTGCGCATCGACACGGGCACCTACCTCCCCGGGATGGAGGAGGTCGCGGGAACCAACGTCGTGTCGGTGGGCAAGCCGTCGCTCGCCGCGTTCCTCACCGCCACCGATCTGATGGGCACGGAACCGGACGTGACGATGATGGTCGGCGACGACCTGACGGGTGACGTCCTGGCCGCGCAGCGGGTGGGACTCATCGGTGTACTGGTGCGGACGGGCAAGTTCCGCCAGTCGATTCTGGACCTCGTCGCGCAGCGACCGGACCACGTCGTCGACTCGGTCGCGCAGCTGCCGAAGCTCCTCGACGAACTCGCCTGAGCGGGGTCCGGGACTAACCGGCCCGGAGCGGGTACTCTCGCGGCGAATCCTCCAATTCGACGTTCCCAGAAGGAGCTTCCATGCTCGCTGTCTCCACCCCCGTCACCTCGACCGCCTCGGCATCGCGTACTCGTATCTCGACTCTGTTCGGCCGACGGCTGGCACGTGTGGGAGCGGCGATGGCCGTGGGTCTGGGCGTCGCGGCGGGAATCTCGGTGGCCGGCGCAGGCGTCGCCGGTGCGGCCCCCGTCAACTGCGTCTCCCCGCCGTCGGCCAACGACGTCCAGGTGTCGGACACCGCGAGCTGCGGCGCCAAGGCGACCGAGGCAGGCACCGCCCACGCGATGGCCGCGGACAGCGGCACCGCGGTGAGTGTCGCCAACGGGCACAGCGGCGCCACCACGTACGCGAACGGATACGGAACGTCGCTCGGTGCGTCGACGGGCTCGGGCCAGGCGTACGCCGTCTCGCTCGGCGGCGGCATCGCCCGTTCCGGTGCGGCCGACGGCACCACCACCGTCGCGATCGCGGGCTGGGGTTCGGGTGCGACGGCCGACGCGAACGGCGTCGACTGCGTCGGCGCGCTGTCCCTCGCCTTCAACCTGAACACCGGTCAGGTCTGCGCGATGCGCTGATCGCCCCGGCACAGCGCTTCCGTCCCGACCTTGCACTCACCCTGTTCGAGTGCTAAAAATGCACTTGGCACTCGCCACGGGTGAGTGCCAGGTCGGGACGGTGAGACCGGGAACCACAGACACCCCTGGTCGTCCGTCGCGGGCACCGAACTCGGCCGAAGGCGTAAATGAGGCGACCCGACTAGCGGTCGCCTTGTGTGTCACCCCCAATCCGGAGGATCACTTCGCAATGGCCAAGATCATCGCGTTCGACGAAGAGGCCCGTCGCGGCCTCGAGCGGGGACTCAACGCCCTCGCCGACGCAGTCAAGGTGACGTTGGGCCCCAAGGGTCGCAACGTCGTGCTCGAGAAGAAGTGGGGCGCCCCCACGATCACCAACGATGGCGTGTCCATCGCCAAGGAGATCGAGCTCGAGGACCCCTACGAGAAGATCGGTGCCGAGCTGGTCAAGGAGGTCGCCAAGAAGACTGACGACGTCGCTGGCGACGGAACCACCACCGCTACCGTTCTCGCCCAGGCTCTCGTCCGTGAGGGCCTCCGCAACGTCGCTGCCGGCGCCAATCCGCTGGGTCTGAAGCGCGGCATCGAGAAGGCCGTCGAGGCCGTCACCGTGCGTCTGCTCGAGACCGCCAAGGAGATCGACACCAAGGAGCAGATCGCTGCTACCGCTGGTATCTCCGCCGGCGACCCGTCCATCGGCGAGCTCATCGCCGAGGCCATGGACAAGGTCGGCAAGGAAGGCGTCATCACGGTCGAGGAGTCCAACACCTTCGGCCTGCAGCTCGAGCTCACCGAGGGTATGCGCTTCGACAAGGGCTACATCTCGGCGTACTTCGCCACCGACCCGGAGCGTCAGGAAGCTGTCCTCGAGGACGCGTACATCCTGCTCGTGAGCTCCAAGATCTCCACGGTCAAGGACCTGCTGCCGCTGCTGGAGAAGGTCATCCAGTCCGGCAAGCCGCTGGTCATCATCGCCGAGGACGTCGAGGGCGAAGCCCTGTCCACCCTGGTGGTCAACAAGATCCGTGGCACCTTCAAGTCCGTGGCCGTCAAGGCTCCCGGCTTCGGTGACCGTCGCAAGGCTCAGCTCGCCGACATCGCCATCCTCACCGGTGGCGAGGTCATCAGCGAAGAGGTCGGCCTCTCCCTGGAGACCGCCGGACTCGAGCTGCTCGGCCAGGCACGCAAGGTCGTCATCACCAAGGACGAGACCACCATCGTCGAAGGCGCGGGAGACCCCGAGGCCATCGCCGGTCGCGTGTCCCAGATCCGCGCCGAGATCGAGAACAGCGACTCCGACTACGACCGCGAGAAGCTGCAGGAGCGCCTGGCCAAGCTGGCCGGTGGCGTTGCAGTCATCAAGGCCGGCGCTGCCACCGAGGTGGAGCTCAAGGAGCGCAAGCACCGCATCGAAGATGCCGTGCGTAACGCCAAGGCTGCCGTCGAAGAGGGCATCGTCGCCGGTGGTGGCGTGGCTCTGCTGCAGTCGGCTCCCGCACTGGACGACCTGAAGCTCGAAGGTGACGAGGCCACGGGTGCGAACATCGTTCGCGTCGCCCTCGAAGCACCGCTGAAGCAGATCGCCTTCAACGCAGGCCTCGAGCCCGGCGTCGTTGCCGAGAAGGTTCGCAACCTGCCCGCAGGTCACGGCCTCAACGCCGCGAACAACGAGTACGGCGACCTGCTCGAAGCCGGCATCAACGACCCGGTCAAGGTCACCCGCTCCGCGCTGCAGAACGCAGCGTCCATCGCGGCTCTGTTCCTGACCACCGAGGCCGTCGTCGCTGACAAGCCGGAGAAGGCCGGAGCGCCCGTGGGCGACCCGACCGGCGGCATGGGCGGTATGGACTTCTAAAGGCGGCTACGCCTCCCGTGCGTGGCTGAGGAGTCCCCGGACTCGTTTCCCACTCACGGGCACGAAGTGCTCCGAAAGAGCCCGGGACACCAACTGGTGTCCCGGGCTCTTTTCGTCGTCTCAGTGTCCGGCAGGCATCAGCATCCAGGCGGCGAGGTAGACGAGGGCCGCGGTGCCGCCGGTGACCAGGGTGGCCACCACGGTGAGCAACCGGACGAGGTTGACGTCCACCGAGAAGTATTCGGCGACGCCGCCGCAGACGCCTGCGAGCATCTTCTGGCTGTCGGAACGGGTGAACTGGCGGGGAGTGTTGCTGTCGAAGGTCATGCCTCCATCCTGTTCGGCGAGACCGGCCTGCACCATCGGGATGTACCCCGATCTCCACCCTGGTCTTTCACCCTGAGCAGCGGCGACGCGCCGAAGAACTCGATATCCCACACTTCGGGTCGAATGGGTGTAAAACTGAAAACTTTTGTTTAAATTTGTCCTTTTTCTGGACAAATGGGATGCGTGTATCACTGCCAAAGAAGAGATGTGCGAAATTTGCCCACTCTTCTTTTCCTCGGCGGGAAATTCAAGGGCAACGACAAGAAAATGTCCGGAAACGGTGAAGCGAAGTATGTTCTGTCGCTCCTCGATTACGGGAACGGGAATCCGGTGGTTGAGGTCTCGTCGTATCCGCTGGTGGCACGGCGTGTTTCGGAGGTAATTGGGGATTAGCCGGTGTCAGATCAACGGTTCTTCGTTAAGTCAACGATCGCAAATGTTTACCACTTCGTGCTTATTCGGAGCGAAAACTCGGGTACAAATGACGGAGCCCCTGATCGCAGGGGGAGTTCGAAAATCCACTGCGTCGAATAGGAGTAATACTATGTCCGACAGCCTTTTGGGTCTGCTCGAAGCGCTCACCACACTGATCGGCTTCCTCGGGTCCGTCGGGGGATAGGGACACCCCGTTTCGACCCCACTTCTGAACGAGAGCTGGAGTTCACATGACATCATGTGGGCTCCAGCTCTCGCCTCTACGGAGTCGGGCAGGCGACGTCGCAGCGAAGGAGAACGATGGTCAACCGCACTGCAGCGGGTAGGTACGGGGTGCGCTTGGCGCTCGCGGTCGCTCTGACGACGGCCATTCCCTGCCTCGGGGTCCAGGCGTCCGCTTCCGCCGATCCCGCCGACGACGCCACTGTCGCGGCCGGCGGCTCCCACCTGGTGAGCACCGACCCGATCGACGACCGGCAGTCGACCATTCACGTGTACTCGGCCTCCATGGACCGGGAGATTCCGCTGCGGGTCATCACCCCCGCGGACACGAGCGCCCCGAGGCCGACGCTCTACCTGCTCAACGGTGCGGGCGGCGGCGAGGACTCCGCCACGTGGCAGGCCCGGACCGACGTCGTCGACTTCTTCGCCGACAAGAATGTCAACGTCGTCACGCCGATGGAGGGCGCCTTCAGTTACTACACGGACTGGGAACAGACCGACCCCGAACTGGGCAACAACAAGTGGACGACGTTCCTCACACAGGAACTTCCGCCGATCGTCGACTCCGCGCTCGACACCAACGGCGTCAACTCGATCGCCGGCATCTCGATGGCCGGTAGCTCCGTGCTGAGCCTGGCGCAGGCGGCGCCCGACCTGTACCAGAGCGTCGGCGCCTACAGCGGGTGCGCGATGACCAGTACCGACCCCGGCCGCGCGTACGTACAGATGGTCGTCGAGGGCCGCGGCGGCGGTGACACCTCCAACATGTGGGGTCCGGAAAACGGTCCCGGCTGGGCCGCCAACGACCCGTACATCAACGCGGAGAAGCTGCGCGGACTCGACATCTACGTCAGCAACGGATCCGGGCTGCCCGGGGCCGGCGATCAGCTGAACGCGCCGGGAATCAACGGCGACGTCGGAACGCTCGCCAACCAGATCCTCGTCGGCGGCGTCATCGAGGCCGCCACCAACCAGTGCACTCACGCGCTGGCGGACAGACTGAACGAACTGCAGATTCCGGCGACGTTCGACTTCCGGCCCACCGGCACCCACTCCTGGACCTACTGGCAGGAAGACCTGCACAAGTCGTGGCCGATGCTCGCCGCGTCGATCGGCCTGTAGCGTCCGGTCTCGGAACTGAATCGACCCCCGCAGATCCCGGATCTGCGGGGGTCGAGCCGTCTAGTCTGACGAAGTGGAGACAGTACCGATCCAGATGCCCGACGGAACCACCACTCCCGTTCGCCTGTTTCCCGGCCCGGACGACGCCCCCGTGATCGTGGTGTTTCCCGGCCTGGGAATTCCTGCCGGCTACTACGAACCCTTCGCCGAGGAACTCGTGTCCCGGGGTTTCAACGCAGCGATCGGCGAACTCCGCGGCCAGGGCGACAGCCGCCCCCGCCCGAGCAGCGACAGCACGTACGGCTACCACGAACTGGTGGCCCTCGACTTTCCCGCGATCTTCGAGGTGGTGCGGGAACGGTTTCCGGCCGCGACGCCGTTCCTGCTCGGGCACAGCATGGGCGGTCAGCTCGGCGTGATGTACGGGGCACGGATCCGGGGCCGGCTCGGCGGAATCGTGCTCGTCGCGTCGGGGTCGCCGTATCACCGCGGGTTCCCCGGGATCCACGCCCCGCGGATGCTCGTCGGCGCCGCGGCGATGTCGATGACGGCCAATCTGGCCGGGTTCTGGCCCGGCGACAAACTGGACATCGGCGGGTTCGGGCGGCAGTCGAGGGTGCTGATCACCGACTGGTCGCGATTCGCCCGCACCGGCAGGATCGAACCCGACGGGGCCGACATCGACTACGAGGAACGCATCGGCCGGCTGAAACTGCCCGTGCTGTCCGTGACCGTCGAAGGGGACGATCTGGCTCCGGAATCGGCGGCGAAGAACCTCCTCGCGAAACTCCCGAACGCCGACGTCACCCTGTGGCACCAGCCGCAACCGCTCGGCCACAACGGGTGGATCCGCGAGCCCGCGAGCACCGTCGACCGGATCGTCGACTGGATCCACGACCACACCTGACCTGTGAGTACTTCTTAACCGCGGGCGGTTGAGAAGTACTCACAGGTGGGGGTCAACGGGTGAGCTGCTCCCACAGGAACGAGAACGTCAGCGCCGATTTGAACGCTGCCTGCGCGTTGTCCGCGGCCCCGCCGTGCCCGCCCTCGATGTTCTCGTAGTACCAGACCTCGTGGCCCTGCTCTTCGAGCAGCGCCGTCATCTTGCGGGCGTGGCCGGGGTGGACGCGGTCGTCGCGGGTGGAGGTGGTGACGAGGATCGGCGGGTAGTCCGCCGCCGGATCGGTGTTCTGATACGGCGAGTACTCGCCGATGAACTTCCAGTCGTCCGGGTTGTCCGGATCGCCGTACTCGGCCATCCACGACGCCCCGGCGAGCAGCAGGTGGTATCGCTTCATGTCGAGGAGCGGAACCTGGCACACGATCGCGCCGAACAGTTCCGGGTAGCGGGTGAGCATGACGCCCATGAGCAGCCCGCCGTTGCTGCCGCCCTGGATTCCGAGTTGCTTCGACGTGGTGATGCCCCGGGCCACGAGGTCGCGGGCGACGGCGGCGAAGTCCTCGAACGCCTTGTGTCTGCCTTCTCGCACCGCCTGGGTATGCCACGACGGGCCGTACTCGCCGCCGCCGCGGATGTTCGCGACCACATACGCGCCGCCGCGTTCGAGCCACGCGAACCCGACCGACCCGCTGTACCCGGGGACCATCGAGTTCTCGAAGCCGCCGTACCCGTACAGCATGGTGGGGCAGGGTCCGGTCACGTCGTCGCGGCGCACCACGAAGTAGGGGATCTCGGTTCCGTCGTCGGAGACCGCGAAGTGCTGCGACACCGACATGCCGTCCGCGTCGAAGAACGAGGGCGCCTGTTTGACGGGTTCGAGCGCACCCCCGACCGAGCCGTACAGCAGCGTCGCCGGCGTGGTGAAGCCGCTGGAGTTGACGAAGAAGTCGTCGCCGGTGCGCGGGTCGGTGCTGATGATCCCGCTCGCCGTGAGTTCCGGGACGCCGTCGAGAGGCTTCTCCTCCCACCCGGTGTCGTTCGGCGTGAGCACCGACAGCTTGGTCTGCACGTCCGACAGACGCACGAGGAGGAGGTGGTTCCTGGTCCACGTTCCCTGTTCGAGGGACGTGTGCTCGTCCGGGGTGAACAGCGGCGTCAGCTCGCGGGACCCGGCGAGGAAGTCGGCGTAGTTCGCGGCGAGCAGCGACCCGGCCGGGTATACGGTGCCGTCCACTTCCCAGTCGGTGCGCGGACGGATGGTCAGCCACTCGCGGTACACGGACGATCCCGCGTCGTCCGGGGTGTCGATCCGGACCTTCGACCCGTCGGGGAGCAGTTCGTAGCGTTCGGAGTTGTAGAAGTCCATCGACCGGCCGACGAAGTGCCGCTCGTATCCGGGGGTGTCGTCGTACGACGCGCCGACGGACACGTCGGTGGTCTCGCCCTCGAAGACGGTGACCGCCTCGGTGAACGGGGTGCCGCGATGCCAGCGCTTCGCGATTCTCGGGTAGCCGGAGTCGGTCATCGAGCCTTCGCCGAAGTCGGTCCCGACGTACACGGTGTCCTTGTCGATCCAGCTGATGCTGGTCTTGGCCTCGGGGACGTCGAATGCGTGGTCGCCGCCGACGAATTCGCGCGTTTCGAGGTCGAATTCGCGCACCACGGACGCGTCGGCGCCGCCGCGGGAGAACGACAGCAGGGCCCGTGACTGCTCGGGTCGCAGCACGCTGGCGCCTGCCCACACCCAGTTCTCGCCCTCCTGTTCGGCGAGTGCGTCGACGTCGAGCAGGACGTCCCACTCGGGGTTGTCGGTGCGGTACTGCTCCAGGGTGGTGCGCCGCCAGATGCCGCGCTTGTGTTCGCCGTCGCGCCAGAAGTTGTACAGGTACTCGCCGCGCATGCCCGCGTAGGGGATCCGGTCGTCCGTGTCGAGCACGTCCAGGATCCGGCTCTCCAGCGCGGAGAACCCGGCGTTCTCGGTGTACTCGGCGAGTGTGCGGGCGTTGCGTTCCCGCACCCAGTCGAGTGACCGTTCCGCGGTGACATCTTCGAGCCAGAGGAAGGGATCCGTCATGGCGCCATTCTTGCAGGCGGTGTCGTGCCTGGTCGCGGCGGGAAAGGTGTGACGGATGAGGCTACCCGCGGGTAACGCGACCGCGTGGAGACAGCGAATCGGGACGGGACTACCCTGAACAACCGTGACCTCACACTATGACGTCGTTGTCCTCGGAGCCGGTCCCGGTGGGTACGTCGCTGCTATCCGCGCGGCACAACTCGGACTGAGCACTGCCATCATCGAGCAGAAGTACTGGGGCGGTGTGTGCCTGAACGTGGGCTGCATCCCCTCGAAGGCTCTTCTCCGCAATGCCGAACTTGCGCATCTCTTCACAAAAGAGGCCAAGTTGTTCGGTATCTCGGGTGAGGCGTCCTTCGACTTCGGCGCAGCGTTCGACCGCAGCCGCAAGGTTGCCGAGGGCCGCGTCAAGGGCATCCACTTCCTGATGAAGAAGAACAAGATCCCCGAGTACGACGGCAAGGGCACGTTCACCGACGCCAACACCATCGAGGTCGCGCTCACCAAGGGCGGCACCGAGACGATCACGTTCGACAACGCGATCATCGCCACCGGCAGCACCACCAAGCTGCTGCCCGGCACCGAGCTCAGCAAGAACGTCGTCACCTACGAAGAGCAGATCATGACCCGGGACCTGCCCGGATCGATCCTCATCGTCGGCGCCGGCGCGATCGGCATGGAGTTCGGGTACGTCCTGAAGAACTATGGAGTCGACGTCACCATCGTCGAGTTCCTCGACCGCGCGCTGCCCAACGAGGACGCGGACGTCTCCAAGGAAATCGAGAAGCAGTACAAGAAGCTCGGCGTCAAGGTCATCACCGGCGCCGCCGTGCAGAGCATCGACGACGACGGCTCCAAGGTCACCGTCTCGATCAAGAACAACAAGTCCGGCGAGACCGAGTCGGTCGTCGTCGACAAGGTGATGCAGTCCGTCGGGTTCGCACCCCGCGTCGAGGGCTTCGGCCTCGAGACGACCGGCGTGCAGCTCACCGACCGCGGCGCCATCGGCATCACCGATACCATGCAGACGTCGGTGCCGCACATCTACGCCATCGGTGACGTCACGATGAAGCTGCAGCTGGCGCACGTCGCCGAGGCGCAGGCCGTGGTGGCCGCCGAGACGATCGCCGGCGCCGAGACGCTGCCGATCGACGACTACCGGATGATGCCGCGCGCGACGTTCTGCCAGCCGCAGGTCGCCAGCTTCGGTCTGACCGAGCAGCAGGCCAAGGACGAGGGCTACGACGTCAAGGTCGCGACGTTCCCGTTCGCCGCCAACGGCAAGGCACACGGCCTCGGGGATGCCACCGGCTTCGTCAAGCTGATCGCCGACACGAAGTACGGCGAGCTGATCGGTGGGCACCTCATCGGCCCCGACGTCTCCGAGCTGCTGCCCGAGCTGACCCTCGCGCAGAAGTGGGACCTCACGGTCAACGAGCTGGCCCGCAACGTGCACACGCACCCGACGCTCAGCGAAGCCCTGCAGGAGGCCATCCACGGCCTCGCCGGGCACATGATCAACTTCTGACCCGAACACCGACGAGGGCCCGCACAGTCTCTGTGCGGGCCCTCGTCGTTTCCGGCCGGATCGGTTCCGCGATCCGATGGCGAAGTGTCCGCTCCGATGGCATCGTGGGGAAGATGACCATGCCGGACAGCACGCCAGAAGGATCCGAGGGCGAGTACAGCCTGGACGAAGAGGACCAGCTGCAGCCGGAGGACACGTTGGTCGACCGAGGTGTGGACGACGTTCTCGACGAAGGGTATTCGCCTCCGGAGAAGCCGCTCGGGCTCGACGCGTTCGGAACGACGGCCGCCGAGCAGCGTGAAGGGGAGACCCTCGATCAGCGGCTCGCCGAGGAGGAACCGGATCCGGCGTTCGAGGAGGACGAGAACGCGGAGATCCTCGACGACAACGAGGTCGGACGGCGGCGTTCGGGGCGGCTTCTCGCCGAGGACGAGGGTGTGGGGGAGGACGAGGAGAAGGATCTCGTTGCTTTCGACATAGGAATCGATGGGGGAGCGGCGTCGGCGGAGGAGGCCGCGGTCCACATCGTCGACGAAGAGTCCGACCTCGACGAACTCAGCTGACGCCCCGACCGGCGTCGTACCTCTCCTGCGCCGCCAGAACGTCGGGTACGCGCGATTCGACCAGTTCGATCAGGCCGATCAGGCGTGAACCGACCTCGGCGCCGAGCGGCGTGAGGCTGTATTCGACCTTCGGCGGGATGGCCTCGAGCACGTCGCGAACCACGAGGCCGTCTCGTTCGAGTGCCTGCAATGTCTGCGACAGCATGCGTTCGCTGACGCCGTCGACGCGTCGGCGGAGTGCGCTGAATCGGTAGTTTCCCTCGGTCAGAGCCGCGAGGGCGAGCACACCCCAGCGGCCGGTGACGGTCTGCAGGGTCTCGCGCGACGCGCAGTTGCGTGCGAAGACGTCCGCTTCGAGGGTGCGGTCTTCACTTTCCTGTGCTGGGTGCGCGGGTTCGGACATGCGTCCAGTCTATCCCACGAAGGGGAAGCGCTTACTAAATTATTTGCACTTACGAAAAATTAGTGCATGATGGAGCGTGAGCTTGAACAGTCAACTCGCACCACTACGCGCTAGGAGTTCGTCATGACCATCGCCGTCACAGGAGCAACCGGACACCTCGGCAGGCTCGTCGTCGAGGCACTGCTCGACAAGGGGACACCCGCCGCCGACCTCGTCGCCGTGGTCCGCACCCCGGCCAAGGCCGCAGACCTCGCGGACCGGGGAGTCGAGGTCCGGCAGGCCGACTACAGCGATCGCGCCGCGCTCGAGACCGCATTCGCCGGCGTCGACAAGCTGCTGCTCGTCTCCGGCAGTGAGGTCGGGCAGCGGGTTGCCCAGCACGCCAACGTGATCGATGCCGCGAAGGCCGCCGGGGTCGGCTTCGTCGCCTACACCAGCGTCCTCGACGCGCAGAACAGCACGATCGGTCTGGCCGTGGAACACCGCGCCACCGAGGATCGGCTGGCACAGTCCGGGATCGACTTCGCGCTGCTCCGCAACGGCTGGTACTGGGAGAACTACCTCGGCAGCATTCCCGCGGCGAGCGAGACCGGTGCGCTGTTCGGCAGCGCCGGGACCGGCGTCGTCGCCGCTGCCGCCCGCAGGGACTACGCCGAGGCCGCCGCCGCCGTTCTGCTCGCCGACGGGCAGGCAGGCAAGGTCTACGAACTCGGCGGCGACGAGCGCCTGACGTACAGCGAACTGGCGGACGTCATTTCCTCCGTCATCGGAAAGCCGGTGTCGTACAAGGACCTTCCGCAGGCCGAATACGCCGCGGCGCTCGAGGGTGCCGGACTGCCCGCACCGATTGCGAGCATGCTCGCCGATTCCGATGCGGGCGTCGCCGTCGGCGCTCTCGACACCGAGAGCGGCGACCTGCAGAGGCTGATCGGCCGCAACTCGACCCCCGCCGCCACCGCCCTCGCCGTGAGTACTTCTTAACGTCGGGCGGTTAACAAGTACTCACGGGGCGCGAAGCGGCATAGGCGACCCAGCTTCCGAACTCGGTGATGTCGGTGGCCCCGTCGACCGCGTCGTGTGTGCAGCTGAAGCCCACCACGGCGCGGCCGTCGGACAATTCGACGCTCGTCAGGGCCATCGGGGCGGGCAGCGCCGCGAGGAAGCTGCCCAGCCCCGCGGCGGACACGCGGAACAGTTCCCCGGAAATCGGGGAGCCCGCGCCGGGACCGCGGCGGACGAGGCCGGGCTTGGGCGGGGTGGTGGCGAGCGCGGTGAGCCGGTACGCGTCGGTGGTGGTGACGGTGTCGACGAAGCGTGCCCCGATGTCCTCGAGTTGGAAGTGCAGGGGCTGCCCGCGCAGGTGTGCGCCGAACACGGCCAGTTCCACCCCCTCCTCGACGAGGGTGGGCGCGGGCGCGCCGAGCAGCCGGGCGGCGAGGTCGACAGCCACCTGATCGGCGAACGCCGGCACCACGAACATGACCCCGAACGGTTCACCGGCGGCGGTCGGGGCGCCCGGGACGGCGACCGCCGCCATGTCGAGCAGATTGCAGAAATTCGTGTACGTGCCCATCCGCCGGTTGATGCCGATCGGATCCGCTTGTACGGCAGCGATCGTCGGGTGTTCGGTGGTGGTGGGCAGCAGGAGTCCGTCGAAACCGGCCAGCAGGTACCGCGTCTGCGCCTTGACTCGGATGAGCGTGTCGAGGTCGGCGGCGAACTCGTGACCCGCGGGCTGGCGCGCCGACTCGACGATGGCGGTGACGACCGGATCGGCGCCCGCCGGTGCCGTGTCGAGGAATCGCCCGACCGCGGTGTACCGCTCGGCGACGACGGCGCCGTCGTACAGCAACCGGGCGGCGTCGAGCAGCGGGGAGACGTCGACCGCCTCGACGGCGAACCCGTGGTCCGTCACCGACGCGACCGTGTCGGCGAACGCCGCGTGGTACTCCGGCGTCAGCAGCGCGAGATTCGCTTCCGTGGGAATCGCGACGCGTGCGTGTGCCGGCGCGGCGAGCCGGACGTCGGACGGCCATGCGCGGCTGCGCGGGTCCGCGGCCGCGGGGCCCGACATGATGCGGGCGGCGGTCACCGCCGTGTCGAGTTCGGCCGCGAACACGGTGACGCAGTCGTAGTCGACGCACGCGGGAACGACGCCGTCGGCGGGGATGACGCCGAGTGTCGCCTTGATCCCGACGAGACCGTTGAACGCAGCCGGGACCCTGCCGGATCCCGCCGTGTCGGTGCCGATTCCGATGTCGGCGATGCCGAGGGCGACGGCGACGGCGGAACCCGAACTGGATCCGCCCGACACGCGTTCGGGGTCCCACGAGCACCGGACGGCGCCGTACGGACTGCGTGTCCCGACCAGTCCGGTCGCGAACTGGTCGAGGTTCGTCTTCCCCAGTACGACGGCGCCCTGGTCGACCAGACGGCGCACGGAAGTCGCGGTGACGCCCGGGAGATAGGCGAACTCGGGGCACGCGGCCGACGTCGGGAGCCCGGCGACGTCGATGTTGTCCTTGACCGCCACG
Source organism: Rhodococcus sp. USK10 (assembly GCF_019378875.1). Taxonomy (NCBI): domain Bacteria; kingdom Bacillati; phylum Actinomycetota; class Actinomycetes; order Mycobacteriales; family Nocardiaceae; genus Rhodococcus; species Rhodococcus sp. USK10. The sequence goes on along the minus strand of NZ_CP076048.1, from coordinate 2,293,185 downwards.
ACCTTCCCGGCCAGGGGCAGGTGCTCGCCGGCGTCGAGGCGGGCCTGCACGGCAACGGCATCGGCGTGGACGTCCTCGGCGGGCCGGAGGGTGATCCACACCTCCGGGCGGTCCACCTCGGCGATCCGCCGGAAGGCGTCCTCGACCCGGGCGGTGGGGGACAGGGCGGTGTGTCCGGGGTTCACGGCATCGACAGTCATCAGTTTTCTGCTCCAATCACGACGAGAGGGGTGCCCGGTTCGACGATCGCGCCCGGTGACACGAGGACTTCGAGGACAATGCCCGGCGAGGTGAACGCGACCGGCATCTCGAGTTTCATCGCCTCGAGCACCACGGCGTTCTGGCCCGCGTCGACGCGTTGCCCGGCCTCGACCTCGACGCGCCACACGCTTCCGACCATCGGCGCCTCGACGACGACGGCGCCCGGCGGGAGGTCGCCGCGTGCGGACGGCTCGAGTGCGGGGGCCTGCTCGACGCGGTCGAATTCGCCCGATGCACGCCACGCCGCCTTCTCGGTGTCGAACGCCGCGGACTGCCGGGCGTCGAACGCGGCGATGGATTCGGCGTTGTCCTTCAGGAACTTCAGGTGGTCGGCGAACGCGAACGTGCCGTCGGAGATCTCCGCGTCGAACCGCCCGGCCACCGCCTGCGCGCGGTACTCGCGCAACTGCTCCGGGGTGACGGGTTCCCACACGATGCGGTCGAAGAACCGGAACATCCAGGGTTTGCCGTCGTCGAACGGGCGGTGCTGCCGGTAGCCCGACCAGATCGGGACGGTGCGGCCGATCAGCTGGTAGCCGCCCGGCGACTCCATCCCGTAGACGCACAGGTACTTGCCGCCGATCCCGACGGCGTCGGACGGGGTCCACGTGCGAGCCGGGTTGTACTTGGTGGTGACCAGGCGGTGCCGCGGATCGAGGGGCACGGCCAGCGGCGCACCGAGGTAGACGTCGCCGAGCCCCAGCACCAGGTATTCGGCGTCGAACACGGCGTCCCGGACGTCGTCGACGCTGTCCAATCCGTTGATTCGCCGGATGAATTCGGTGTTCGACGGCAGCCACGGCGCCTCGTGGCGGACACCGCTGCGGTAGCGGTCGATGGCCTCGGCGATGGACGGGTCGTCGAACGACAGCGGCAACCGGACCGTGCGACTCGGAACCACCAGATCGTGCGTCGCCGGCAGCAGTTCCTCGATGTCCTGGAGGATGTCCAGCAGCCTTCCTGCCGGGAGGCGGTCGGCGTCGAAGTGCAGGTGCAGCGACCGGACACCCGGGGTGATGTCGATGATGCCCGGGACGTGGCGCCGGACCAGCGCCTCCGACAGCGCGTGGACGCGCATGCGCAGGCCGAGGTCCAGTTCCCGGTCTCCGTATTCGACGAGGACGTTGTCGTCGCCGGCGCGCAGGTACGCGACCTCCGGTCGGTCCAGTATCGGTGCGATGCGGTGCAGCACTCCGCCGTCGCTGTTCGCCGACCGGGTCGCCGCGGGCGGAACATCCAGTCTGCGAGACGAATCCGAAGAACGCAGTGAGTGCGCACCGTCGTCGGAGACCGCGACGAACCGCACGCTGTCGCCGGGGCGGATCTGCCCGAGCTTCCACCGGTGGGCCTTGGCCACGGTGAGTGGGCACGCGAAACCGCCGAGGCTGGGGCCGTCGGGGCCGAGGAGAATCGGAGTGTCACCGGAGACGTTGAGGGCTCCGACGCTGTACGGGTTGTCGTGCAGGTTCGACGGGTGCAGTCCGGCGTCGCCGCCGTCGGTCCTCGACCAGACCGGTTTGGGGCCGTCGAGTCGGAGTCCGGTCCGGTTTGCGTGCGTCTGGACCTTCCAGGTGGTGTCGTAGAACTGCGCCATGTCGGAATCGGTGAAATAGGCGGGTGCCGGCTGCGGTCCCTCGGTGACGGCGAGATGCCACACGTGCGTGAACTCCGGGATCGAGTCCTCCGGGACGGGATGCGGCGCGCCGAGACCCGTCGTGTTCTCGAACAGTGAGTCGTCGAACAGGCCCAGCACGTCGCCAGTGGCGACGGCCTTGCCCGTGATGCCGCCGAACCCGCCGAGCGTGAATGTGGCTGCGCTGCCGTGATACAGCGGGGCCTCGATCCCGCCCCGGAACGCGACGTACGTGCGCAGACCCGTGTCCGCCGGAGTGCCGATGTCGAGTACGGACCCGGCAGGCACTTCCACCGGGTGCCACAGTGAGATCGGCTCGCCGTCGAGGGTGACCGGGGCGTCGGCGCCGCCCACGCAGATCACGGTGGCGTCCGAGAACACCAGGCGCGGCCCCTGCAGGGTGCATTCGAGCCCTGGTGCGCCGGCCGGATTGCCGACCGCCGTGTTGACCAGCTGGAACGACAGGTCGTCCATCGGCCCGGACGGGGGAATTCCGACCTCCCACAGACCGATTCGGCCGGGATGGTCCTGCACGGTGGTCATCGTGCCCGCGCGGAGGACGTCGACGCGGCGTCCGGTGGGCCGCAGATCGGCCAGCGACTGCGTGGTGTGCTCGGCGTCCAGGACGGTGTCGGCGACGCAGATCCGCCGGAGCTGGGGCAGGTTGGTCTGGATCCCGTAGATATGGGTGTCGGCGAGCGCCTCCCCGAGGGCGGCGAACGCCGCCGTGCGCCGGTGCCCGCGGGTGATCACCTTCGCCAGCATCGGGTCGTAGTACGCGCTCACCTCGGTGCCCGTGTCGACCCACGTCTCCACCCGCGTGTGAGCCGGGAACTCCACACCCGTGAGGCGTCCGGCGCTGGGACGGTAGTCGTGGCCGGGGTCCTCGGCGTAAATGCGGGCCTCGACGGCGGTGCCCCTGATCGCGGGTCCGGAGTCGGGCAGCCCGTCCAGCATGGAACCGTCGCCGCGGGCGAGCCTCAGCATCCACTCGACGAGATCCACCCCGGTGACCTCCTCGGTCACCGGGTGCTCCACCTGCAGTCGGGTGTTCATCTCGAGGAACGACGCCTCACCGCGGTCCACGTCGTAGACGAACTCGACGGTTCCGGCCGACCGGTAGTTCACCGAGGACGCAAGACCGCGGGACGCGCTCAGGAGTTGTTCCACCACCTCGTCGGAGAGTCCGGGTGCCGGAGCCTCCTCCACCACCTTCTGGTTGCGGCGCTGCAGCGAGCAGTCGCGGGTGCCGAGGCTGAGCGTGCGGCCGCGGCCGTCGCCGAACACCTGCACCTCGATGTGCCGGGCGCGGGCCACGAAGCGTTCCAGGAACACCCCCGAAGAGGAGAAGTTGGCCTGGGCGAGGCGCTGGACGCGGTCGTAGGCTTCGCGGAGTTCCGCGGCGTCGAAGCACGCCTGCATCCCGATGCCGCCACCGCCGCCGACCGCCTTGATCATCACCGGATAGCCGATGTCGGAGGCCGCGGACAGGGCGGCGCCGGCGGAGTCGAGGAGCCCGCTGCCCGCGACGAGCGGGACGCCGACGGCGCGAGCGGCCTCGCGTGCGGTGTGCTTGTTGCCGAAGGTGCGCAACTGTTCGGGGGTGGGACCGACGAACGCGATGCCCGCGGATTCCGCCGCGGCGGCGAACGCGTCGTTCTCCGACAGGAACCCGTACCCGGGATGAATCGCGCCTGCGCCCGTGGCCAAGGCGGCCTCCACGACGGCGTCGGCGCGCAGATACGACTCGTGGGCGGGAGCCGGGCCCAGCCGGACGGCGACGTCGGCCATCTCGACGTGTGCGGCCGCGGAATCGGCGTCGGAGTACACCGCGACCGTCTTCAGTCCGAGGAGGTGCGCGGTTCGCATGATGCGGCAGGCGATTTCGCCCCGGTTCGCGACGAGCAGGGTGTCGAAGGAGTACTCGATCGGCGGCGTATTCATCCCTGTGGACATGGTTGTATACGCTAAGGACGAGGTGTTTCACCGAGATTTCTCGAAGTAAAGCGTGGGTTAGTAACACCTCTCACGGTGTCGACGGCTGCACCGGGGGAACGAAGTCGAATGTCGTGCCGAGCAGCCACACCAGCAGCAGGACCACCGGCAGGTGGAACATGAACTGCAGGAACGTGAATCCCACCAGATCGCGCGCCCGGAGCCCCAGCACCGCGAGCAGCGGCAGCATGAAGAACGGGTTGATCAGGTTCGGCAGCGCCTCGGCGACGTTGTACACCTGGACCGTCCAGCCCAGGTTCATCTGGACATCGGTGGCCGACTGCATGACGTACGGCGCCTCGACCAGCCACTTTCCGCCGCCGGAAGGCACGAACAGGCCCAGCACGACGGTGTAGAGGGCGATGACGACGGTGAACGCTCCGCCGCTGCCGATATTCGTGAAGAACTCGGCCAGGTGCTCCGAGATGGTGAGGCCGTTTCTGCCCTCGGCCTTGGTGAGGATCGCGGCCATCGCGGCGTACAGCGGAAACTGGACCAGAATCCCGGCCGTGGCCGGGACGGCCAGGGCGACGGCCTGCAGAAATTTGCGCGGCGTCCCGTGCAGCACGAGCCCCAGCATGAGAAAGACCAGCAGGTAGCCGTTGAGGCTGCTCACGACGGTGAGCAGCGGCTTGGTCGCCAACTGGGAGACGAGCCACCCCAACGTCATCAGACCGGCGAGTATCGGCAGGATCCTGCTGTACTCGAGCCATTCTCCCGGTCGCGATCGGGGCGGGACCTCCTTCGGCCGGTCGTCGAGGTCGACCTCCAGGTCCTGGGCGGTGGTGACGGCGGCGCCCCTCGGCGCCGAGAAGTGGGCGATCACCACGGTCAGGGCGATGATGACGGCGCACATCAGCAGCGACTGCCAGGTGAAGATCGTGGTGCCGAAGTCGAGAACGCCGGTGATCTTCAGCAGCGCGGGCGGCAGCGAGGCCGCGGTGGCCTGGAGTTGGGCGGCGGAGGACGACATGCCGAGCGCCCACACCGCGCCCAGGCCCATGAAGGCCGCCGCGCCCAGGGCGCGGTAGTCCACCCGCAGATCGGTGCGGCGTGCGATCGCCCGGGCCAGCAGCCCGCCGAACACCAAGCTGAGGCCCCAGTTCAGGAACGAGACCGACATGGACAGGAAGGCCACGAAACTGACTGCGCTGCGTGCAGTCCCGGGCACCGTCGCCAGTCGGTCGATCAGCCGGGCCACCGGCGGGGACGTCGCGACGACGTACCCGGTCAGCACCACCATCGCCATCTGCAGGGTGAACGCGGTCAGATCCCAGAACCCGTCGCCGAACGCGTCCACCACTTCCTGCGGCGAAGAACCGTTGGCCAGCGCGGCCACCGCGACGACGAAGACACCGACGAGGGCGAAGACGTAGGCGTCCGGAAACCACTTCTCCGTCCACCCGGCCAGCGACTGTGCGACCCGCGCCAGACCCTTCTCGGAACGGACGTCTTCGGTGGCGGAGGTCATGCAGCCGTTCCTCTTCTCTGCGTTCTCTGCGCGATGCGGAGCCTACGAGTAGTCGCGTTCGATCCGCAGCGTCCCGATGGTGGTGGCGAGGGCGTCGTACTGCGTCACCAGAAAACAGAACTCGATCAGCCTGCGATCGTCGAAGTACGCGCCGAGCGCCGACCACGTCGCGTCGTCCAGGTTGTCGGTGGTGACGAGTTGGTCGACGGCGGTGAGGATGGCGCGGCGGCGCGCGTCCCAGCCCTCCGCGTCCGGGCCTTCCAGCACCTGTTCGAGCAGCGCCGGGGTGACGCCGGCCCGGCGTCCGAGGCGCACGTGGTGGTCCATCTCGTAGCCGCACTTCCGCAGGTGCGCCACCCGCAGGATGATCAATTCGGTCTCGTGGCGGGAGATCTTCCCGCCCGGCATCAGCTTGCCGGAGTAGTGCAGCCACGCGCGGAAGAGGCCCCCCGTGTGGCCCACCGTGCTGAACAGATGCGCGTCCGGGACGCCGGCGACGCGGGAGATGACGCGCCACAGCACCCAGTTGACGGGGCCGAGTTCCTTCAGACGTCCCGGTGGAATGCGTGCGGTCACGCCGCCCCCTCTCCTTGTACTCGCCCCCTGGCAGGAACGGTTGCGTGCGTGCGTAGTTCGATCGACCGGGTCACCCCGGTGGCCCGAGATGCGAGGCCCCGAAGTGGGAGGGCCCGGAGTGCGAGCATACGCACAGAATCCGACCCGGGTACCCGGGACGGCGCGGAAATCCGGTTCTTCCGCCCCGCGATTCCCCGTTCGAGCGCGTCGACCGCCACCGTGATCGAGGAGGCCCGGGCGAATGCGCTGCCACGGGGTGCGGGGACCGCGACGCCGTCGAAACCGATCAGGGTGCGATCGGTGTCGATCTCGCCGAGCCGGGCGATGCCGACCCGGGTCCCGAGCGGCTTCAACTCCTCCCGCAGCGCCTCGCCGAGTTCCTCGGCGCCGCCTCTCGTCGCGCTGTGAACGCCACGCAGCGGGTCGAATGCCGTCGACGATGCGACGACCAGCGCGTACCCGTTGCGATGCCCGATGTACGGCCCTGCGGCCCGCAGCGTGTGGTATGTCCCCAGTACATTGACCTCGATGGCGTAGCGCATCACGTCCGGATCACCCGCGACAATGTGCGCCGGGGGTGTCACGCCCGCGTTCGCGACGACGACGTCGAGGCCGCCGAGCCGGTCGGTGAGGTAGTCGAACGAGTCCTCGACGGCACGCCGGTCGCGGATGTCGCACCGGCGCCACGGCGCCCGGCCGCAGGTGGTGGCAGTCTGTTCGAGGAGTTCGGGTTCGAGGCCGAGCAGCCCGACGTGGGCGCCCCGCTCGTGAAGTCGTCTGGCGAGTCCGGCGCCGATTCCCCGGGCCGAGCCGGTGATCAGGACGCGACGTCCGACCAGATTCTCTTCGAGAGTGCGTGGCATGAAGCGAGTTCCCAACCTGTGTTACCGAGCGGTAGCAAGACGCTAGCACCCGCTCGGTGCATTGGTGGGAAAAAGGCCCCACCGAGTTGGACAACTGTCTCAATCACGGATCGCCCAGGCCATCCGCGCGAGGGAAAGCGCCTGTTCCGCGCGTTCGATCACCACCTCCCGCGACTCGCTGATGTGCGCGAGCAGCGTGTCGTACGCGGTGTCGAGCTTGCCGTCGAGTGCGAACTCGGCCACCGCGATGTGTTCGTCGATGGTCGCGCTCATGCGGTCGGGGGTCAGGTAGTCGAACATCCGGACCGGCCGAACCTTCGCGTTCACGCTGACGAGCGCATCGGACAGCGCCCGGTTTCCGGCCGACCGCAGAAGCACCGTGTGGAACTGCTCGTCGAGCGCCACGAATCCGGCATCCGGCTCGGGGTTCTGCTTCCGCAGCGCGTACCACCGCTGGAGTTCCGGTCCCAGAACGTCCGGGTCGTGCGACAGCGACTCGTCGGCACGGACCCGCGCGATTCCCTGGAGCTCGAGCGTGATGCGCAGTTCGTACAGTCCCGCGAGTTCGTCGATGCGGGGGCGGTACGGAAACAACCCGCCCACGTCGCGCTGGACCAGTCCGTCGGCGAGGAGCCGGGCGAGGGCCTCCCGCACCGGTGTCCGCGACACTCCATACGTGTCGGCGAGACGCTCCTCGCCGAGCCGCTGTCCCGGCGGGATCCGGCCGCTCATCAGATCGGTGCGCAGCGACAGATACACGTGGTCGCTGAGGGACCCGGCCGGTTCTCGGCGTGCCATCAGATCGCCATCGCCGCGCGGACGTCGGAGACCGCGGTCCGGACGTCGGAATCGGGGGCGGCGCCGCCGTCGCCGGACGACGTGACCCGCCCGGACTCGAGGACGTAGTAGCGCTCCGCGGATTCGAGCGCGAACCCGATGTGCTGTTCCACCAACAGGACTCCGAGGCCGCCGCGGCGGGTGAGTTCCATGATCGTGCGTTCGATCTCCGCCACGACGGACGGCTGGATTCCCTCCGTCGGTTCGTCGAGGATCAGCATCTTCGGTTCCGTGATCAGCGCCCGCGCGATGGCGAGTTGCTGACGCTGGCCCCCGGAGAGGAGACCGGCGCGCCGGTCGAGCAGGCCGCGCAGCGCCGGGAACAGGTCCAGCGCCTCGCCGACGAGTTCCTTGCCGCGCTTGCGGCCGTCCGCCACCACCTGCAGGTTCTCCGCGGTCGTCAGCTGACCGAACGACTGCTGGCCCTGCGGCACGTACGCGAGGCCGCGCGCCACCCGGGCGCTGGGCCGCAGCGCCGTGACGTCCTCGCCGTCGAACAGCACCCGCCCGGAATTCACCTTGATCAGTCCGACCGCGGCCCGGAGAAGCGTGGTCTTGCCTGCGCCGTTGTGTCCCATCACCGCGGCGACCCCGTCCGACGGCACCGTCAGCGACACCCCGTGGATCACCTCGGTGCGGCCGTACCCGGCCCGGACGTCGTCAAGCTCGAGCATCGCTGTCCTCCTTCGAAACGTCGGGCTGCAACTCGGGGGCGGCGCCCGCCGCGGCAGTCCCGAGGTACACCTCCTGCACACGTGGATCGGCCTGCACCTGCTCGACCGTTCCCTCGCTCAGCACCTTCCCGGCGTGCAACACGGTCACCGAGGTCGCGAACGCGCGCATGAAGTCCATGTCGTGCTCGACCACGACGACGGTTCGTTCACCACCGATGCGGCGCAGCAGGTTTCCCGTCTCCTCGCGTTCCTCGTGGCTCATTCCCGCCACCGGTTCGTCGAGCAGCAGGACGGAGCAGTTCTGCACGAGGAGCATGCCGATCTCGAGCCACTGCTTCTGCCCGTGCGCGAGGATTCCAGCCGGAGTGCCGCGGAGCTTGCCGAGACCGGTGACGTCGAGCGCCTCCTCGATCGCGGGAAGCACCGTCTTACGGCGGCGCAGCAGGGTGAGCGCGGAGCGGCCTGCGCCGGCGGCGATGTCGAGGTTCTGGAGCACCGACAGTTCCTCGAACACGCTCGCCGTCTGGAACGTGCGGCCCACCCCGAGCCGGGCGATGCGGTGCACCTTCCTGCCGATCAACTCGACGCCGGATTTCGTGACCGACCCCGTCGCCGGGACGAGCCCGGTGATGGCGTCGACCAGCGTGGTCTTGCCCGCGCCGTTGGGGCCGATCAGGAACCGCAGATCGCCCTGCATCAGGGTGAGGTCGACGCCGTCGACCGCTTTGAAGCCGTCGAAGCTGACCCGCAGGTCCCGGACCTCGAGGTACTCGCTGGACATTCCGGCGTTGCCGCCGAGCATCGGCTCCCTGGACGTGGTGGGAATCGTCATCGCGCCATCTCCATTCGCTCCGCCGCCTCGGTCTCGTCCTCCGGCCCGGGCGGTGGCTGCTGCTCGGATGCGGCCTTCCGCTTCCGCTTCAGCAGCGCGAACAGTCCCGCGACACCGGCCGGGAAGAATCCGACGACCACGATGAACAGCAGACCCTGCGCATAGATCCAGCCGGACGGGAACGACTCCGAGAAGGCGCTCTGCGCCCACGCCACGCCGATGGCGCCGAGGACGGGGCCGAGAAGCGTGGAGCGTCCGCCGATGGCCACCCCGATCAGGAACGCGATCGACGGGACGATCCCGACGTCGGCGGGGGAGATGATGCCGACGATCGGCACGAACAGCGCACCGGCGAGGCCGGCGAAGAACGCTGCCGTCACGTAGGCGACGAGTTTGATGTTCGCCGGGTCGTACCCGAGAAAGCGCACCCGCTCCTCCTGGTCCCGGACGGCGACGAGCAGTTCACCGTAGCGGCTGTTCATCAACTGCCGGGTGACGGCGACGACGGCCAGCAGCACGCCTGCAGCGATGAAGAACAGCATCTGCTTGTTGGCCGGATCGTTCAGGTTGAAACCGAAGAACGTGCGGAACCGGTTGAGGCCGTTGCTTCCTCCGGTGCTCTGCTGACCCACTAGCAGGATGGCGAACGCGGCGGCGAGCGCCTGACTGAGGATCGCGAAATAGGCGCCCTTGACGCGGCGCTTGAACACGCCGAGACCGAGAACGAACGCCACCGCCGCGGGAATCAGGAGGATTCCCAGGATCGTCACGATCGGCGACGTGAACGGCACCCAGTAGCCCGGCAGTTCCCGGATGCCCGCGATCTGCATGAAGTCGGGCACGGTGTCGCCGCGGAGTTCGGCGTCGGCGATCTTCAGATGCATCGCCATCATGTAGGCGCCCAGTCCGAAGAACACACCCTGGCCGAGGGTGAGCATGCCGCCGCGGCCCCAGGCGAGGCCGATCCCGACCGCGACGATCGCGAAGCACAGGAACTTGCCGAGCAGACTCAGCCGGAAATCGCTGAGGACGGCGGGGGCGACAACGAACAGAAGCAACGCGGCCAGAGCGAATCCCGCCCACGCGCGGTAGCGGCCACTCGTCAGGATGCTCATACGAGACTCCTCGTCTTGACGGCGAACAGGCCCTGCGGCCGAACCTGGAGGAACACCACGATGACCACGAACACGATGACCTTGGCGATCGACGCCGTGGTCGAGTACTCGACGAAGGAATTGAGGATGCCGAGCGCGAAGGCGGCGATCACCGCGCCCTTCATCTGGCCCAGGCCGCCGACCACGACCACCAGGAACGCGTCGATGAGGTAACTCTGGCCGATCGTCGGGCTCGTCGAGCCGATCAGGGTCAGCGCCACACCGGCGACACCCGCCAGCCCGGAACCGATGAAGAACGTCGTCACATCGGTTCGGCGACTGGAGATCCCGCTCGTCTCCGCGAGGTCGCGGTTCTGCACGACGGCGCGGATGCGGCGTCCCATCGACGACTTCTGCATCGCCAGCGACAGCGCGACGACCGCCACGACGGCGAGCACGAGGATGAACAGCCGCGTCTTCGGGACCACCGCACCCAGGATTTCCACCCCGCCGGACAGCCAGTCCGGTGCGGCGACGTTGACGGCGGGCGCCCCGAAGACGTCGCGGGCCAGTTGCTGCAGGATCAGTCCCACACCGAACGTCACCAGCAGCGTGTCCAGCGGCCGGTGGTACATCCGCTTCACGAGCGTCACCTCGAGGAGGACGCCCATCGCGCCGCCGACCACGAAACCGACGAGCAGAGAGACGAACAGAGAACCGGTCGCGCTCGACACCACCTGCTGCACCACGTATGCCGTGTACGAGCCGGCCATGATGAATTCGCCGTGGGCCATGTTGATGACGCCCATCTGGCCGAACGTCAACGACAGCCCCAGCGCCGCGAGCAACAGGATCGATCCGATACTCAACCCGGTGAACAGCTGTCCGATCACTACATCCATCGATGTATGTCCTCTCTCTTCCCTCGTGCTCGTCGGACCGTGTGCTAGCTACCCAGCGCCTCGGCCCACGGGTAGGACTTCAGATACGGGTCCGGCTGAATCGGGGTGCCCGAATCCCAGACCGTGTAGATCAGGCCGTCGCCCCGGATCTCACCGATCCGCGCGGTCTTGGTGATGTGGTGGTTGGACCCGTCGATGGTGACCGGACCCTCCGGCGCGGCGAACGTGACGCCGTCCGCGTTGTCCTGGATGTCCTTGGTGGCGAACGAGTTCGCCTTCTCGACGGTGTTCTTCCACAGGTACACCGACGTGTACGCGGCTTCCATCGGGTCGGACGTCGGCTTGTTCGCGCCGTACCGGGCCTTGTACGCGTCGACGAACTTCTTGTTCTCCGGCGTGTCGATGGTCTGGTAGTAATTCCATGCGGTCAGCTGACCCTCGATGTTCTGGACGCCGATGCCGCCGACCTCCTCCTCGGCGATCGACACCGACACGACGGGCATGTCGGCAGGCTTCAGGCCGACGTTCGCGTACTCGCGGAAGAAGGCGACGTTGGAATCGCCGTTCAGGGTATTGAACACAGCGTCCGCGTCGGCGGAGCGGACCTTGTTGACGATGGTCGAGAAGTCGGTGGAGCCGAGCGGCGTGTAGTCCTCACCCTTGATCTCGATGCCGTTGGCCGCCGCGTACGCCTTGATGATGCGGTTCGCCGTCTGCGGGAACACGTAGTCGCTGCCCACCAGGTACAGCGACTTGACGCCCTTCTCCTTCAGGTAGTCGAGAGCGGGCACGATCTGCTGGTTGGTGGTGGCACCGGTGTAGAAGATGTTCTTCGAATCCTCGAGCCCCTCGTACTGCACGGGGTAGTACAGCAGCGAGTTGTTGTCCTCGAACACCGGCAGCATCGCCTTGCGGCTCGACGACGTCCAGCCGCCGAACACGGCTGCGACGCAGTCGCTGCTGATGAGCTTCTCGGCCTTCTCCGCGAACACGGTGGGCTCCGAGGCGCCGTCCTCGGCCACGATCTGGATCTTCTTGCCGAGCACGCCGCCCGAGTTGTTGATCTCGTCGACCGCGAGTGCGATCGAGTCCCGGACGGTCACCTCGCTGATGGCCATGGTGCCGGACAACGAGTTCAGGGACCCGACCTTGATCGTGTCCCCGGACGTGTCCACACAGGACGCCGCGGTGGACTCGCCGGCCGTGTCGGACGCCTTGCTGCCGCAACCGGTCAGCACGAGCCCGATGGCGGCGAGCGCGGTCGGTGCAGCGAGGGCGCGCTTGGAGAAGGTGCGCATGTACGGGCCTTTCCGTCGGAGGACTTGGTGGACCTCCGCAACCCGGGACATGTATCCGCCCCACGTATACAGAGGTGTATTCGTGGGGCGAACATTAAGCGGCCGTTGTTGCGCCTGAATGTCTGTCGGTGACGTGTTCGTGACGCGAATTACGGTTGCGTGAACAACCGCTCACAGTGCCTCGGTATGGCCGGGAACCGGTGTGCGCTAACGGATCAGGTACGGGGAGACCGAACTCTGGTGCTCGCTGATGTCGAGTTGCTTGCCGAGTGGCGGGAACGCGCGTTGCGGGCAGTTGACGCGCTCGCACACCCGGCAGCCGGCGCCGATGGGGGTGCCAGGGTTGGAATCGTCGAGGTCCAGACCGTCGCCGTACACGAGACGGTGCGCGTGCCGGATCTCGCAGCCCAGCCCGATCGCGAAGATCTTGGCGGGCTGTCCGTAACGCTGGGCGCGGCGTTCGACGGTGCGGGCGATCCACAGGTACCGGCGGCCGTCCGGCATCTGCGCGATCTGGTTCATGATCTTGCCGGGGTACGCGAACGTCTCGTACACGTTCCACAGCGGGCACGTGCCGCCGCTGGTGGAGAAATGGAAACCGGTGGCGGACTGCCGCTTCGACATGTTGCCCGCCCGGTCGACGCGCACGAACATGAACGGGACACCGCGCAGCTTCGGACGCTGCAGCGTGGAGAGGCGGTGGCAGATCGTCTCGTAGCTCACCGAGTAGAACGCCGACAGGCGCTCGATGTCGTACCGGAAGTCCTCGGCCACGTCGTGGAACTGGCCGTAGGGGAGGACCGTCGCCGCGGCGAAGTAGTTGGCCAGCCCGAGCCGGGCCAGCGCGACCGACTCGTCGCTGGTGAAGCCGCCCTCCGCCACCAGCTTGTCCAGCAGGTCGCCGTATTCGAGGAACGCCAGTTCGGTCGCGAACTTGAACACCTGCTGCCCACCCGACAGATGCGGCGAGATCTCCAGCAGCCGCGACTCGGGGTCGTACCGGTGCAGGACGTTCTCGCCGAGGTCGATGCGCTTGACGATCTGCACGTCGTGCACGGTCTGCAACCGGCGGGCGATCTCACCGCCGACGTCGCCGCGGTGGAACCGCATCCGCGCCGTCAGTTCCTCCGCTGCCGTGTCGAGTTCGTGCAGGTAGTTCTGCCGCTGATAGAAGTAGTCGCGGACCTCCTCGTGCGGCATCGTGATCGAGCCGCTGCCGCTGCCGTCGCTGTAGCGGTCCTCCGTCGCGAGAGCCAGCTGGGCGGTGGTGTTGCGGAAGCGGCGGTGCATGTTGACCATCGCCTTCGCCAGGCCCGGATGCGACGCGACCATCTCCGCGATCTCCTGGGCGTCCGCGTCGATCCCCATCTCCTGGTCCAGCGCGACCTCGCGCATCTCCGCGATCAGGCGCGTGTCGTCCTGGGAGGAGAAGAACGTGGTGTCGACGCCGAAGACCTCGCTGATCCGCAGCAGCACCGGGACCGTCAGCGGCCGGACGTCGTGCTCGATCTGATTGAGGTAGCTGGCCGAGATCTCCAGCGTCTTCGCCAGCTTCGCCTGGCTGAGACCACGCTCGGTTCGGAGCTGACGCAACCGGGTACCGACGAAGGTCTTGGACATACGGCAATGGTACCGGTGCAGGTCAGGTGTGCGAACGGAACCTTCGCAAGATTCACTCGCCCGGGTCGGGCGGCCGCCGCCGGGGTGAATGTACCGCTCGGCGCACTGGAGGCGCCGAAAGGTACATTCGCCCGGCGATCAGCCCCTGTTCTCCGAGCGCGGGGCGCCGATGCCCGGGTCGATCCGGAACGGACCCGACGTGGACGGTGCGACGGGGAAGTCGAACATCGCCGTCGGCAGATACACGGTCGAGCAGGAGTTCGGGATGTCCACGACCCCCGACAGCCTGCCCTCGATAGGTGCGGCGCCGAGCAGGAGATACGCCTGTTCGGGGCTGTACCCGAACTTGGTGAGGTAGTCGATCGCGTGGAGACACGCGCGCTGATAGGACAGGTGCGAGTCGAGGTACTTCTGTTCCCCGTCCAGGGTGACGGACGTCCCGGAGAACGCGAGCCACTCCGAGTACTGCGGATCCGTGTTGCCGGGCATGAAGATCGCGTTCTCGGACACTCCGTACGTGTCCATCCCGCCGGGGATGATGTCGACGCGCAGGTCGATGAAGCCGCCCATCTCGATGGCGCCGCAGAACGTGATCTCGCCGTCGCCCTGGGAGAAGTGCAGATCGCCGACGGACAGGTTCGCGCCGTCGACGAACACCGGGTAGAAGACGCGGCTGCCCTTGGTGAGGTTCTTGATGTCCTGGTTGCCGCCGTTCTCCCGCGGGGGAGCGGTTCGGGCGGCCTCGCCGGCGACGCGGTCGAAGTCGGCGCCCGGCAGGGACCCGAGGACGGCGTCCCGCGGTTCGGGCGGCAGGGCGAGTGGAGGAACCCGGCCCGGGTCGGTGGCGATGAGTGCCCCCTCCCGCGCGTTCCACTTCGACAGCAGGGCGGCCGACGGCGCGGTGCCCATCAGCCCGGGATGCACGATGCCGGTGAACGAGACGTGCGGGACGTGGCGCGACGTGGCGGTCTGACCGGAGAAGTCCCACACGGCCTTGTAGGCGTCGGGGAACTGCTCGGTGAGGAATCCGCCGCCGTTGTGGCGGGAGAAGATGCCCGTGTACCCCCAGCCCTGGCCGGCCAGCGGGCCGGAATCCTCCTGGGGGATGGGCCCGACGTCGAGGATGTCGACGATCAGCAGGTCGCCGGGCTTCGCGCCCTCCACGGCGAAAGGTCCGGACAGGGTGTGCACGGTGGTGAGCGGTGCGTTGAGGATGTCGTCGGCGGAGTCGTCGTTGTGGATGGCGCCGTCGAACCATTCGCGGCAATGCACGCGGAAGGAGTCGCCCGGTTTCACCGTGACCGCGGCCGGGATGTCGGGGTGCCAGCGGTTGTGGCCGACGATCGCCTGGTCGGTGAACTTCTTCGAGGAATCGAGCGGAAACAGCAGTTCGGGCATGTGCGCTCCTTCTGTGGCCGGTCAGGGACGAGGAAGTCGGCGGTGCAGCGGGTTGTTCGTGACGGCTGAACGCCCGGTCGCGGCCCGCGGTGGTGGCCCGGCGACGACGGCCGGTTCGTGAGCCGACCTCTTCGTTGCATCGAGGAGTTTCATCACCGGCGACGATCCGTGTCCGAGGCGCGGGGAGGACACGAGCCGGGCGGCGTCGCCTTCGCAACCTGGGCAGGGGACCGATCGGGGCACGTCGGCAATGGGGAACGACCGCTCGAACGGGCCGCAATCGGCGGCGCATCGGAATTCGTACAGCGGCATCGTGGTGCCCTTCGCCCGGAGGAGACCATTCGAGGTCACGGTAGCCGACCGGATCGGTGATTGCAGTCACATCGGGCTGTCGGAGGCGCCTCCGCGGACGGGGAACGGCACGGTCGGGCGGGGGCAGTTATCTGTGTACGACGGGTTGCGTGCATGTGGTTCACCACCTGCGAGTTTTTGCTACTGGCGAGTATTTTTCCTCCCCGATCGGGCAGGTTTGGCGCTGAACTTTCTTAACAGTCTTTGCAAAGTGGTGTGAAAAGCTAGCCAAGATTGGCATTAGCAACAGGTAGACGGCACTTTTTGCTTATGTCATTCTCGGTGAGTACATACGAAGGGCCTGGCAAGGATGTGAAGCAGTACATCCGTACCGGACCAGAAGTCGAAGAGAGTGGAGTCTTGATGTCGACCACCGGCACCCCGAAGACCGCAGCTGAAATCCAGCAGGATTGGGACACCAACCCGCGCTGGAAGGGAGTAACCCGCAACTACACGGCGGAGCAGGTCACCAAGCTCCAGGGCACCGTTGTCGAAGAGGCGACCCTCGCACGTCGTGGATCCGAGATCCTCTGGGATCTCGTGAACAACGAGGACTACATCAACTCGCTGGGCGCGCTGACCGGTAACCAGGCCGTGCAGCAGGTCCGTGCAGGCCTCAAGGCCATCTACCTGTCCGGCTGGCAGGTCGCCGGTGACGCGAACCTGTCCGGACACACCTACCCCGACCAGAGCCTCTACCCGGCCAACTCGGTCCCGCAGGTCGTGCGCCGCATCAACAATGCGCTGCTGCGCGCCGACGAGATCGCCAAGGTCGAGGGCGACACGTCCGTCGACAACTGGCTCGCCCCGATCGTCGCCGACGGTGAAGCCGGCTTCGGTGGCGCGCTCAACGTCTACGAGCTGCAGAAGGCCATGATCGCTGCCGGTGTCGCCGGTTCGCACTGGGAAGACCAGCTCGCGTCGGAGAAGAAGTGCGGCCACCTCGGTGGCAAGGTGCTCATCCCCACGCAGCAGCACATCCGCACCCTGACCTCGGCTCGCCTCGCGGCCGACGTCGCGGACGTCCCCACCGTCGTCATCGCGCGCACCGATGCCGAGGCTGCGACCCTCATCACCTCCGACGTGGACGAGCGTGACCGCCCGTTCCTCGACGGCACCCGCACCGCCGAGGGCTTCTACGGCATCAAGAACGGCATCGAGCCCTGCATCGCGCGTGCCAAGGCCTACGCCCCGTACTCCGACCTCATCTGGATGGAGACCGGCGTGCCGGACCTCGAGGTCGCCAAGAAGTTCGCCGAGGCCGTCCGCAGCGAGTTCCCCGACCAGCTGCTCGCCTACAACTGCTCGCCCTCCTTCAACTGGAAGGCTCACCTGGACGACGCGACCATCGCGAAGTTCCAGAAGGAGCTCGGCGCGATGGGCTTCAAGTTCCAGTTCATCACCCTGGCCGGCTTCCACTCGCTCAACTACGGCATGTTCGACCTGGCGCACGGCTACGCCCGCGAGGGCATGACCGCCTTCGTCGACCTGCAGGAGCGCGAGTTCAAGGCCGCCGAGGAGCGTGGCTTCACCGCCATCAAGCACCAGCGTGAGGTCGGCGCCGGCTACTTCGACAGCATCGCCACCACGGTCGACCCCAACACGTCGACGGCTGCGCTGAAGGGCTCCACCGAAGAGGGTCAGTTCCACTGAGCCTTGTTCTCCGAGGCTTCGGCCGATCATGGTTTCACCTGATCAACCCGAACCCGGGGAGGGGCCTGTGACAGGGCCCCTCCCCGGGTGACGACTCCACTAGACGAAAAGGAGCTGACGTGACCAGCGAAAAGATTCAGCGCGTCGGCGTGATCGGCGCCGGAATCATGGGTGCCGGAATCGCAGAGGTGTGCGCTCGCGCGCACGTCGACGTTCTGGTGTTCGAGCAGACCCGTGAGCTTGCGGCGGCGGGGCGTTCGCGCATCCTGCGTTCGCTCGATCGCGGTGTGAGCAGCGGCAAGATCACCGAGCGGGAACGTGAGCAGGCCGCCTGGCGGCTGCGGTTCACCTCCGATCTCGGTGATTTCGCGGATCGGCAGCTCGTCGTGGAGGCCGTCGTCGAGGACGAGAAGGTGAAGAGTGAGATCTTCGCCGAACTGGATCAGGTCGTGACAGATCCGAACGCCGTGCTGGCGTCGAACACGTCGTCGATCCCGATCATGAAGCTGGGCATCGCCACGACGGCCCCGGAACGGGTCATCGGGATGCACTTCTTCAACCCCGTTCCCGTGCTTCCCCTCGTCGAGCTGGTGACCACGCTCAAGACGAGCAAGTCGGTGGCCGAGCGGGCCGAGGCCTTCGCGAGCGACGTGCTGGGCAAGCAGGTCGTCCGGTCCGCGGACCGTTCCGGATTCGTCGTCAACGCCCTCCTGGTGCCGTACCTGCTGTCCGCGATCCGGATGGTGGAGTCCGGGTTCGCCACCAAGGAAGACATCGACAAGGCAACGGTTCTCGGCCTCGCGCACCCGATGGGTCCGCTGGCGCTGACCGACCTGGTGGGCCTGGACACGGTGAAGTCCATCGCCGACTCCATGTACGAAGAGTTCAAGGAGCCCCTGTACTCGGCTCCGCCGCTGCTGCTCCGCATGGTCGAGGCCGGGTTGGTCGGCAAGAAGTCCGGCGCGGGCTTCTACGAGTACGGCGACAACGGCCGTGCGAGCAAGAAGGCCAGCTAGCAGGTAGGTAGGTAGGTAGGCGACTACGCCTGTGCGCCTTTCACGACCTCCGGCGGTTGTGAGAGGCGCACAGGTGCATCGAGCCCAGAGGCATTCTCAGCCACCGGACTGAGCCCAGAAAGGTCGACCGCATGTCCAGCACCACAGCATACGGATCCAGCATCCTGGGGTATCCCCGTATCGGACCTCGCCGCGAACTCAAGCGTGCCCTCGAGTCCTACTGGCACGGCGCGGGAACGAAGGAAGAACTCGTCGCCGTCGCCCGGGATCTCCAGGAGGAGACGTGGAGTGAGCTCGCCGCGACCGGTCTGACCCAGGTCCCGGGCAACACGTTCTCCTACTACGACCACGTACTCGACAACGCGCTGCTGTTCGGTGCGGTCCCCGAGCGGTTCGCGTCGCTCGAGAAGCAGCTCGATCCGCTGGACTTCTACTTCACGCTGGCACGGGGCAGGCCGGACTTCCCGCCGCTCGAGCTGGTGCGGTTCTTCGGCACCAACTACCACTACCGCCAGCCCGAATTGGACGAGAACACCGAGTTCTCGCTGCGGTCCGAGACCCTGCTGGACGAGTTCGAGCGGGCGAAGGCACGCGGGATCGAACTGCGTCCCGTCGTGCTGGGGCCCGTGTCGCTGCTCCTGCTGTCGAAGGTCGGTCCGACGTCGAAGCGGCACGGGTTCTCGACCCTCGATCTGCTGGACAAGCTGCTGCCGGAATACGAGCTGCTGTTCGAGCAGTTGGCGAAGGCCGGCGCCACGTGTGTCCAGCTGGACGAGCCGTCGTTCACCGAGGACCGCACGCCGGATGAGCTGGCGGCGCTGGCCCGGGTGTACGAGAAGTTGTCGCACGCGCCGCTGCGCCCCCGCATCCTCGTCACCGGCCCGTACGGGCATTTGGGGGAGGCCCTCGCCATCCTCGCCTCCACGAAGGTCGAGGCTCTCGGTCTCGACCTCGTCAGTCATCGGCTCAGTGCGGACGAGCTGGCGAAGATCCCGGGGATGAAGCGCAAGCGCATCTACGCAGGTGTGGTCGACGGCCGGAACGTGTGGCGCGTCGACCGGTACAACACGCTGACGTACCTGAACACGCTGAAGGACGTCGTGCCGGATCTCGTGGTCTCGACGTCGACGTCGCTGCTGCACGTGCCATACGACGTGTTGTCCGAGTACGACATTCCGGGTGATGTCGCGGACCGGCTCGCGTTCGCGAAGCAGAAGGTCGGCGAGGTGGTCTCGCTGGCCAAGGCGCTGACCGAGGGCCCGTCCGACAAGTGGCGCAAGCGTCCCACGTCGGTGCACTTCAAGCTCAAGCATGCGGTGCGCGCACGAGTCAACGCGATCAAGCCGGACGACCGCATCCGGGCTCCATACGAGGAGCGGCGGGTCGCGCAGCAGGAGCGGCTGAACCTGCCGCTGGTTCCGGCGACGACGCTGGGTTCGTTCCCGCAGACGAACGAGATCCGGAAGGCCCGGTACGAGCTGGGGCAGGGGCGCCTGGAGTGGGACGAGTACTACACGCGGATCCAGGCGGAGATCGAAAGCACGATCCGGTTGCAGGAGGACATCGGTCTCGACGTCCTCGTGCACGGTGAGCACGAGCGCAACGACATGGTGCAGTACTTCGCGGAGCTTCTCGAGGGGTATGCCTTCACCCACAACGGCTGGGTGCAGGCTTACGGTTCGCGGTGTACACGTCCCCCGATCCTCTACGGGGACGTGTCGCGGCCGAAGCCGATGACCGTCGAATGGATCGCGTACGCGCAGTCGCTGACGGACAAGCCGGTGAAGGGCATGCTGACGGGTCCGGTGACGATGATCGCGCGGTCGTTCGTCCGCCAGGATCAGCCGCTGTACGAGACGGCCGACCAGTTGGCGCTGGTGATCCGTGACGAGATCGCCGACCTGGAGGCGGCGGGTATCGCGATCATCCAGGTCGACGAGCCTGCCATCCGGGAACTGCTGCCGTTGCGCGAGAACGGCCGCGAGGCGTATCTCGAGTGGGCGGTCGACGCGTTCCGTCTCGCCACGGGTGCGGCGAAACCGGAGACTCAGATCCACACGCACCTCACGTACACGAGCCGGGCGTCGGTGGTCGACGCCATCGAACGGCTCGATGCGGACGTGACGGCGATCGTGGCGACGCGTTCGATCACGTGGGTGCTCGATGCCATCAAGGAGCGGGCGCTGACCCACGGGGTCGGTCCGGGTGTGTACGAGAGCCGGTCGGCCCGGATTCCGGACATCGACGAGTTGGACGAACTGCTCACGGAGGCGAGCGAGTCGGTCTCACTCGAACGGTTGTGGGCCAACCCTGACGGTGGCCTGAAGACCCGCCACTACTGGCAGCTCGAGCCTTCGCTGCGCAACCTGGTGGCGGCCGCGAGGCGTCTGCGCAGGCGGTCCGAGAAGGAAGAATCCGAGGACTGATTCCTCAGGCGTGTTCGGGGTCACCGCGGAAGCGGTGGCCCCGAACGTGCGTTCGGTCGCGCAAACATGTAGGCATGTAAGCATGGTTACCGCAGCCGCATATGCAGTCACGTCCGCCGACAGCCGATTCGAGAAGACCACCGTGCAGCGCCGTGAGCTCGGACCGCTCGACGTTCTGATCGAGATCAAGTTCGCCGGCATCTGCCACTCCGACATTCATACCGCCCGCAACGAATGGGGCAGCACCCACTACCCGGTCGTGCCCGGTCACGAGATCGCGGGCGTGGTGAGCGCGGTCGGCTCCGACGTCACGAAGCATCGGGTCGGCGACCGCGTCGGTGTCGGCTGCTTCGTCGACTCCTGCGGCGAATGCGACGCCTGCCGTGCCGACGAGGAGCAGTACTGCTTCAACCGGGTGACCGGGACGTACAACGCCACGGGGCGCGACGGCGAGCGGACGCAGGGCGGCTACTCGACGCACATCGTGGTGACGGAACACTTCGTCCTGTCCATCCCGGACGGCCTCGAACTGGACGTCGCGGCGCCGCTGCTCTGCGCGGGCATCACGTTGTACTCACCGCTCGCCCACTGGGGCGCCGGCCCGGGCAAGAAGGTCGCGGTCATCGGGATGGGCGGTCTCGGACACGTCGGCGTGAAGATCGCGCATGCGATGGGCGCCGAGGTTACCGTGCTCAGCCAGTCGCTCGGCAAGAAGGACGACGGCCTGAAATTCGGCGCCGACCACTACTACGCCACCTCGGATCCGGGCACGTTCACGCAGTTGCGCGGACAGTTCGACCTCATCGTCAACACCGTGTCGGTGAATCTCGACATCGACGCGTACATGTCGCTGCTCGCGATCAACGGCACCCTTGTCGAACTGGGGTTGCCGGAGAAGCCGATCGAGGTGCGCGCGTTCAGCCTCGCGGCGAACCGTCGCAGCCTGGCCGGGTCGATGGTGGGCGGCATCGCTCAGACGCAGGAGATGCTGAACTTCTGCGCCGAACACGGAATCGGCGCCGAGATCGAGGTGATCTCGGCGGAGCAGATCGACGGCGCCTACGACCGCGTGGTCGGCAGCGACGTGCGGTACCGATTCGTGATCGACACGGCAACGATCTGACCTACGCGTCACCGAGTTGATCTCGCAGCGACGCCAGGGTCTTCGCGAGCAGGCGGGACACGTGCATCTGCGAGATGCCGACGCGGTCGGCGATCTGGGTCTGGGTCATGTTGCCGAAGAACCGCAGCATGAGGACGGTCCGCTCCCGTTCGGGCAGTGACTGGAGCAGGGGGCGCAGAGTCTCGTGGTTCTCGACGTCGTCCATCGCGGCGTCGTAGTCGCCGAGCGTCTCCACCATGGACAGCTCGCCTGTCCGGTCCGAGGAGGTGTTGTCGACGGAGACGGTCTGATAGGCGTTGCCTGCGAGGAGTCCCTGCGCCACCTCCTCCTGTTCGAGGTCCAGATGCTCGGCGAGTTCGCTGACCGTGGGGGCGTGGCCGAGGCTCTGCGACAGTTCGGCGACGGCCTGGCTGAGAGCGAGGTGCAGTTCCTTCATCCGGCGGGGTACCCGGACGGCCCACCCGGTGTCGCGGAAATGCCGCCGGACCTCGCCCATGATGGTGGGGACGGCGAACGACACGAAGTCCGATCCCCGCTCGACGTCGAACCTGTCCACGGAGTTGACCAGGCCGAGGCGCGCGACCTGCACCAGATCGTCGTGCGCCTCGCCGCGGCCGTCGAATCGGCGTGCGATGTGCTCGGCGAGTGGCAGGCAGCGGGTCACGACGGCGTCGCGCAGTCTGCTGCGGCGGGGGTCGTCCTCGTCGAGGGCTGCCATCTGTTGAAACAGTGCTGTGACGTCCTGATACTCGTCCGGCCAACGGGCCGTGTGCCCCCCACTGTGAGTATGGGACGTCACAGACCCAGGCCGTTCTTCACCTTGGTGAATTCCATGGTGGTGACGAAACCCGCGGTGGAGGGGTCGGGCTCCTGTTTCAGGTCGAGCGAATCGGTGAGGGCGTTGAGGACGTGCCAGGCGAACGAACGCTCGCCGAGGGAGTCGACCGAGCTGGTGGTGCTCGAAACGTCGACTCGCAAGGTGCCGTCGAGAAATTGAAGCCGGCACACCAGAAGTGCATCCGGTGTCGCGCGGACGATCAGCTGGGTACAGATCTCGTCCATGGCCAGTTTGATGTCGGCGATGGAGTCGAGGTCGAAGTCTTCGTGAATGGCAACGGTGGCTGCCAGGGCGCGCAGTACGGAGAGCTGATCGGGCGTTGCCCGCACGCGCAGTTCGACGACGGGATGTGTGTGATCCTGGTCGGGTTCGATTGTCTTGGCGATGGCCATGAGACCTCCGGGTAGGGCGTACCGTGCTGTCGGCGAGCGGTGGGTCGGCTCGCGCTGCTGAGAAGTCAGGGTAGCGATCCGGCGACACCGCAGGTGGAATACCGCAGAACAGGACCGATCAAACCAGTCCGATCAGTACGTTTGCGCGGGTAGTGTTGGCGGCACGATCAGCGTTCCTGAGGCCCTCGGCAGGGTCATGGCGGTCACGGGAGACGAGTGAGTGGGATGCCTGACGAGATTCACCTGCACACGTTGACAAGTGACGTCGACGCCGACGCGGTCACCGTCTCGCTCGACTCCGTGCTCGAATTGCTCGAGCCCGAGGACGAGTTCGAGATCGTGCTGAACACGGTGTGCCGTCGGATCGTGTCGACGTTCCCGGGTGCGGCGATGGCCGGGGTCACCGTTCTCCGGGCGACCGGTCCGGTGACGGCGGCGGCGACCTCGGACGACGTCGCGGCACTCGAGGAGTTGCAGTACCGCTTCGGTGAGGGCCCCGCGCTCGACGCCATGCGCTCCCGCGAACCAGTGCGTGCCGACCGTGCCGCCGCGTACGACAGGTGGCCGGCGTACGCCGCGAGTTCCGAACCGGTAGGCGTCCACAGCTATCTGTCCGTGCCGCTGCTCGGCCCGGAGCAGCCGGCCGCACTGAATCTGTACGGACTGCTGCCGCACGCCTTCCACCGGATGGACGAATCGGTGCTCGAGTTGTACGTCGAGGCCGCATCGGTCGCGGTGCGCAACGC
The DNA here is from genome assembly GCF_019378875.1 of Rhodococcus sp. USK10. Classification (NCBI taxonomy): domain Bacteria; kingdom Bacillati; phylum Actinomycetota; class Actinomycetes; order Mycobacteriales; family Nocardiaceae; genus Rhodococcus; species Rhodococcus sp. USK10. The sequence goes on along the minus strand of NZ_CP076048.1, from coordinate 2,269,186 downwards.
GCGGCGATACGGCGAGGCGAGAAATCTGATCGAGCAACTGCGTATCGCACTTCGTTCCCGTTCCGTCATCGATCAGGCGAAGGGAATCGTGATGGCGTTGCGGGGTCTCGACGCCGAGACCGCATTCGACGTCCTCGTGACTCGTTCGCAGCGCGAGAACGTCAAACTTCGGGTGGTCGCAGAACGTGTCGTGGCGGCTGTTTCTGCCCGCACAACCGTGCATAACGGTTTGTAATCGCTCACCAGGGCAAATGAGGGCCCCAGTATCTGTTATTTCCTTGTGACACATCACAGGCGGGAGTAGTCTCGAACCGAGGTTGAACACACAGCCGATGTCGGGAAGCGCTGCCGTAGCAGACAGTGTCATGTGTCCGAGGTCGGGTCTGTCTGCAAGTGCTCCGCTTCCCCTCTCAATGTTCGAGATGGGGTGAGCCATGTCTGTTGGTCAAGGGGTCCCAGAACCTGAAATGGCGTGTTCGGGCACGGAGTTCGGTACCACGTACAAGCCGAGAGTAACGCTCGCGGCCGTCGGTTCCGCTCCGACACGCTGTGCGAGCGCGGAATTCACTTCCGAGCGACTCGGTTCCGGGGTGATGTTGGTAGGGGTGCGAGGCGAGATCGACCTGTTCAGTGCACCGGGGTTCCGTGATTACGTGTGCACGCGGATCTCGCCCGAGGGGCAGTTCATCCTCGACATGTCGAAGGTGGACTTCATCGGAACCGCGGGTCTGTCGGTGCTCGACACCGTTCACGAGACGAACGTCCGGGACGGGCGGACGTGGGCGATGATCTGTGGCCGGCCGGTCTACCGGCTGCTCAGGGCGGCGGGCCAGGAGTCGAGCTTCCCCTGCTTCGCGTCCGTGGACAGCGCCCTCGGGGCCTGGCACGGCCGTACGGCATAAAGCCGCCGAACCGGCCGAACCGGCGCCCGAGTTCAGTGGGCGCCGGTTCGACTCGTGCGCGGAGGGGCCGACACGCAGCGGCCGTAGGCACGAAGGGTGTCGGTGGCGACCCGGTCCCACGAGTAGCGGGCGCGGGCGCGATCGCAGCCCGCCATGCCGTATCCCGTGCGCAGGGCGTCATCGTCGAAGATCTGCCGCAGGGCCTCGGCCAGGCGGACCGGGTTGCGCGGGGAGATCAGGCGTCCGGTGATGCCGTCGACCACCGTGTCGCGCATGCCGCCCACGGCGGACGCCACCACCGGGGTGCCGCAGGCCATCGCCTCGAGCGGCACCATGCCGAACGGCTCGTACCACGGGGTGCACACGACGGCGTCCGCCGAGCGCAGCAGCGCGGGCATGGCGTTTCGCGGGACCCGCCCGACGATCCGTACCCGGTTGCGCACCTTCGTCTCACGGGCCAGCGTCAGCAGTCTGGACGCTTCGGGGTCGTCGGCGACGTCGTCGGCAGCGGGTCCGCCCGCGATGACGAGTTCGGTGTCGGGGAAGTGGGTGAGCGCTTCGATGGCGGTGTCGAAGCCCTTGCTCGGCGCCAGCCTGCCGACCATGACGAGGCGGTGGCGTTTGCCCTTCTCGTCGGCGCGGCCGTCGGGCGTGAACTCCTTGACGTCGACGCCCGACGGAACGACGGACGTGCGTGAGCGGGGCAGTCCGAGGTGGGACAGTTCGAAGACCTCGTCCGTGCACGTTGCCACCACTCGGGTGGCGCCGCGGGCGATCAACTGCTCCAGATGAATTCGGTTGTGCGTGCTCGACGTGTCCGCGTGCTCGAACCGCTGCTCGACCACTCCGAGGGCGTGGAACGTCTGGACCACCGGAATGCCGAGTGTGCGGGCCGCAAGTTGCGTCGCGATCCCGGACATCCAGTAGTGGGCGTGGACGATGTCGGGCCGCTCGGCCTCCCATTCGGACTTCAGGAAGCTGCCGAATGCCCCCATCAGCGGCAGGATCTCGGCCTCCGGCATCGGCCGTGCGGGGCCGACCCGGACGTGCACGACGGTGTACCCGCTCGCGGTCGTGACGCGCTCCGGGGCGTCTTCGCTCTCCGCCCGCGTGTAGACCGTGACGTCGTGGCCCTCTCTCGTGAGGGCCGCCGACAATTCGGCGAGATGAATGCTCTGCCCTCCGACTTCGGCGCCGTCCGACACGTCGAGGGGACTGGCGTTGGCGGAGACCATCGAAATCCGTAATCGTCTCGAGGTGCCGACTGCGGCCGTTCTCATCGGCTGCCCGCCGCACACGGGAGGTCTGGGTTCGCGATGAATGGCCGTCATGCCACGGGGATTCCCGAAGTTCGGGTTTGTAAACCGACCGACTCGCATTCTGTCACGCGACGGGTGACACAGCCGGCCGGTGTTGCGTTCTAATACCAGCGACGCCTGCCGCCGACCGCGCGCCCGGTCGCGCCGAGAATCCACAGGACCACGCCTATCACCACGAGGATGATGCCGATGGTCCAGAGCCAGTTGATGCCGGCCAGCCATCCGATCAGGAGCAAGATCAGTCCGAGCACGATCATGACGTTCCTCGATTCTTCATCCCACCGAGGTGAGGGGCGAGTCCGATCGCGGACCCTCCCGCACCTCGTCGACTCCTGCGCCCATTGCGTAGGTCAGATGCCCGCCGAGCGCGCCGCCGATGCCGATCGCGAGGAGTCCCGCGGTGCTGGTGGCGACAGCGCGTCCGTCCGTCCCGTGCCTTCGGCGAAGGTAGGACGCGAGCATGGCCACGACTCCGATGGCGTTGGCCTCGGCGTGGATCAGTCCGACGCGGCGCTGAACAGTGTCGCGGTCGGCCCAGTCCGCCCAGCCGGTCATCAGCGTCGGGGGAGTGGCGAGTAGTCCCAGGCCGATCAGCCTGCGTGCGCCGACGTGATCGCGAAATGCCAGATCGAAGACGCTCGCGCCGACCCACGCGCCGATGGGGAGGCTGACGAGAACGGGATGCACGGGGTGCCCGAGCCAGGACCCGCGCAACAACGGGCCCGCGTCGGAGGAACCGAGTGCCCCCTGGATCCGCTGCTGCAGAAACCGGCTGCCGCCGTCGAGGAACCGGGCGGCCTCCGCTTTCCGGAACACGCTCTCGAGGTTCATGCCTTCCGGTTACCCAGGGTGGCCCGAAGAAAACCGGTCCGCCTTGTCGTCGGTGCAGGTCGGGCGTAGCGTCGGGACCACGTTCTCGAAGGTGAGGTGAGTGCAATGAAACTCAATCTCTTCGCAGCTTGGGTCAGCTTCGCACTGGTTCTGCTCTCGGTGGTCTGTCTCGGCGGGTTCCTCGTCGCCGCGGGGTCCGGGCAGGGCGGCTGGGCGGTGATCGCCGGATCTCTGTGCGTCGTCGCACTGGCCGGAGCGATGGCGCTGTACGGCGGAACCGTGCGCCACGACCACAGGTTGCATCACGAAACGCCGCACCTCTTCTGACTGCGGCACTTCCGGTCGGCGTCAGGATTCCGCGAGCCGCCGCTTCTCCGCGTCGATGTCGAAAGTGGCGGGCGGCCAATCGAGGTCGAGTTTCTCCAGGGCGTCGATCAGCAGTTCGGTGACCGCCAGCCGGCTGTACCACTTGCGGTCGCACGGAACCACGTGCCACGGCGCGTAGTCGGTCGACGTCAGGTCGAGCATGGCCTGATACGCGTCTTGATATGCCGGCCACAGCAAGCGCTCGTCGACGTCCGAGGGATTGTATTTCCAGTACTTGTCGCGGCGCTCCAACCGCTCGCGCAACCGCGACTTCTGCTCGTCGAGTGACACGAACATCGCGACCTTGACCAGGGTCGTGCCGCCTGCGACGAGTTCCTTCTCGAATTGGTTGATCTCGTCGTAGCGGCCGCTCCAGACTGCCTCGGGCACGAGATCGTGAACCCGGACCACCAGCACGTCCTCGTAGTGCGACCGGTCGAACACGCCGAGTTGCCCGCCGCGGGGGACGGCCTTGCCGATCCGCCACAGGAAGTGGTGGCGCTTCTCGTCGGGAGTGGGAACACCGAACGAGGCGTGATCGACACCCTGCGGGTCCACGTGCCCGATGACGTGGCGGACCATCCCGCCCTTGCCCGCGGTGTCCATGCCCTGGAGCACGAGGAGCACCGACCGCCGGTCGCCGGATCGGCCGTTGGCGTAGAGCTTCTCCTGCAGGGCGGACAGCACCGCGCCGCGTTCCTCGAACAGCTGGAGGCCGTCCGACTTGTCGCCGACGAATCCGGGTGTGCTCCCGCAGTCGAGTTCGGCGATCCGCCGGCCCGGGTGTGACCGCAGGGCCTCGGTTGCCGGCGTCGTCCAGAATCCGCGTGCGTTCTCTGCCATGTACAGACAGTGCCACAGGAGCGTTACATGGAGGTGTGGTCGGCGAGGTGCATCGTTGCCGTGTCCTGGTGATCGGGACCGGGTTCTCCGGTCTGGGCACAGCCATCCAGCTACGCAAGCGTGGGCGCGACGACTTCATCCTGCTGGAGAAGGCGCGGGAGGTCGGCGGCACGTGGCGGGAGAACACGTACCCGGGTTGTGCGTGCGACGTGCCCTCGCACCTGTATTCGTTCTCGTTCGAGCCGAACGCGGACTGGACGCGGATGTGGTCGGGGCAGGCCGAGATCTTCGACTATCTGCGCGGACTGGCCGACAAGTACGACTTGCGGCGGAACATTCATTTCGGCCGCACGATGACGGGCGGCTACTGGGACGCCGAACATCGTCGGTGGCACATCCACACCGAGTCGGGCGACGAGTACGTCGCCCAGTTCGTCGTGTCCGGGATCGGCGCTCTCCACATTCCGAACGTCCCCGATCTGCCCGGAGCCGGCACGTTCGAGGGCACCGCGTTCCATTCGGCGCGCTGGAACCACGACTACGACCTGCGGGGCAAGAAGGTCGCGGTGATCGGCACGGGCGCCAGCGCCATCCAGTTCGTACCCGAAATCGTGGGCGACGTCGCCGAACTGCAGTTGTATCAGCGGACGCCGCCCTGGGTGATTCCGGACTTGAACTTCCGCATTCCGCCGAAGACGCGGCGACTGTTCGGCCGGGTCCCGTTTGCGCGACGGATGGCGCGTGCCGCGGTCTACTGGACATACGAATCGCTCGCGCTCGGGTTCAACGGGCACTTCCGCCTGATGCGGCCGATCGAGAGCGCGGCGCGGGGGAATCTGAACAGGACCGTCACCGATCCCGAACTCCGCCGCAAGCTCACCCCGTCCTACGTCATCGGCTGTAAGCGGATCCTCGGGTCGAACGTGTACTACCCGGCGCTGATCTCACCGAGGTCGGTCGTGATCACCGAGGGCATCGTGGAGATCCGTCCGCACAGCATCGTCGCGGGGGACGGGACGGAGCGGGACGTGGACGCGATCATCTACGCCACCGGATTCCACGTCACCGACGGCTTCGACAGGTTCGACCTCACCGGGGTCGACGGCAGGCGCCTCGCCGACGAATGGGAGGAGCACGGGATCCGCACCCACCTCGGTATCACCGTCGCGGGTTACCCCAACGCGTTCTTCCTGTTCGGCCCCAACACCGGGCTCGGCCACAATTCGGTGGTGTTCATGATCGAGTCGCAGATTCGTTACGTCCTCCGGCTGATGGATCTCGTCGACCGCCGCGGCGCCGACGCCGCGGTCGTCCGGCCTGCGGTGCAGAGCAGTTTCAACGCCGCCATCCAGCGGAAGCTGTCGAAGGGAGTGTGGTCCCGCGGCGGATGCGTGAGCTGGTATCTGGACTCGCACGGCGTCAACCGCGCGATCTGGCCGGGCTCGACCGTGCGCTACTGGCGGCAGACGCGGGAGGTCGATCCGGCGGACTTCGAGTTCACACCCGGCTGAAGGGCGGGGGCGTCACTCCATCGACGAGATGGCTTCCCCAGAGGTCCACGCCGGTGATCCGGGCGGTGGCCGTGCCTTCCGGGCCGGTGATCCGAAGTTCCGTGCCTGCGGACAGGTCTGTGTCCGCGCCGAGTGCGTCCGTCAGGGTGCGGACTCGGCCGTGCCAGACGTACCGACCGCTGATGGGTTCGAAGTTCCCCGCCAGCTGGACCCTGACGGTGACGGCGGGACGGTCGCCGACGACGACGTCGGCGGGGCCGCGGTAGCCCTCTTCTTCTTCCTCGTGTTCGTTCACACAGAGAAGTTTACCTGTAACTGCTAGTTACACAAGAATGGATCGGCGCCTATTCGGTCGCGTCGGCAGGCGGCAGCAGCGGGTGCGGGATCGCATTGAAGCGTGCGGGCGAGCCGTTGACCGCGGCGATGCCCGTGACTCCACCCCAGGTCATCATCGTGAGGTAGTTGATCAGGTCCTCGACCGACATCGACCGGTTGGAGATCCACCAGTGGGTGGCCAGTTGCACACCGCCGACGATTCCGTACGCCCACGGGACTGCGCCGCCGGAGTCCATCTCCATCTGCCGCAACCGCTCGCCGAGCACGGTGGACAGCACCTCGGCGATCATCCGCTCCGAGTCTGCGACCGTCTCGCGGCCGGGGCCGGAGCCGTTGGCCATGATGTACAGGTAGACGTCGGGATCCGACGCCACCGTCTCGACGTACGCGGTGATGGTGGCGCGGGTCAACTCGAAGTCGTCGAGGTCTCCGCCGATGGCCTCGTAGATCCGCGGAGCGAGCGTGGTCTCGACGTACCGCGCCATGGTCGCGTTCGTCAGATCGCTCTTGTCCGCGAAATAGCGGTACAGGACGGTCTTGGAGACGCCGATCTCGGACGCGATCTCGTCCATGCCGACGTCCCGTCCACGCAGGCGGATGGCGGCGATCGTTCCGTCGACGAGTTCTTCTCGGCGCGCGATCTTGTGCTCACGCCAGCGGCGCTTGCGCCCATCGGGCTTTGCCGCCTTGTCCAGCTTCGTCATCGACTCGGTCACCTGCTCGGGATCCTTCACGCCGTCGTTCGCCACTGACTCTCTTCACATCCGTTTCGTGTCGCGATCTCCTGTCAGCTTAGTGCGCGGGTGTTGTCGCACGGCACAACGCCGTCTGTGCGGGCGCGCGTCCAGCGGCTGGGCGACCGCCCCCGCGTCGACCTTGGGCACAATGGCGTCTGTGGATCAATTGAGCTTTTCCGCCTTCGACGACGATGCGAAGCGTCGCGATCTTCGCAAGATGAAGGCTGTCGCGACGGGCTTCCTCGTCTTCGCCACCGCGGTCTACCTCGTGTGCCGGTGGCAGGAATCGCAAGGCGCGGGGGCGTGGGTCGGCTACGTGCGGGCGGCGTCGGAGGCGGGCATGGTCGGCGCGCTGGCCGACTGGTTCGCGGTCACGGCCCTGTTCCGGCATCCGCTGGGGTTGCCGATCCCGCATACCGCGATCATCAAACGCAAGAAGGATCAGCTGGGGGCGAGTCTCAGCAGCTTCGTCGGTCAGAACTTCCTGGCCCCCGACGTGGTGTCCGCCAAGGTGGAGGCCGCGGAGATCCCGCTCCGGCTGGGCACGTGGATGGCGCAGCCGAAGCACGCCGCGCGGGTCGCCGCCGAGACGGCGACCATCCTGGGCGGCTTCGTCGAGATCCTGCGCGACGAGGACGTGCAGCAGATCATCGACAGCACTCTGGTGCGCCGGCTGGCTGAGCCCCAGTGGGGGCCGCCGATCGGGCGGGTGCTCGGCGAACTGCTCCGTGAGAACCGGCAGCTGCCGATCCTGGATCTGCTCGCCGAGCGGGCGCATCAGTGGGCGCTCGGGAGTCAGGAGACCATCGACCGGATCGTCAGCCGCGATTCGCCCGCCTGGTCGCCCAAGTTCGTCGACGCCATGCTCGGCGAGAAGATCCACCGGGAACTCGTCGAATTCACCTGGAAGGTGCGGTCCAACCCGGAGCACGAGGTGCGGCAGGCGGCCAACCGCTTCCTCGTCGACTTCGCCGACGACCTGCAGAACGATCCCGCGACCATGGAGAAGGCCGAGAAGATCAAGGCCGAGATCATGGGACGCGAGGAGGTGACCGGCCTCGCCGCGGCGACGTGGAAGGTCGCCAAGCGCCTGATCATGGAATCCGTCGACGACCCGGACAGCACGCTGCGAACGAAGGTCGCGGAGAACGTCGTGCGATTCGGCGAGCGGCTGCGCGACGACGACGAACTGAGGACCAAGGTCGACGGGTGGGTGCTCGCGGGCACGCGCTACGTCGTCGTCCACTACACCGACGAGATCACCGCGATCATCTCCGACACCGTCGAGCGCTGGGACGCCGAGGAGGCGTCGAAGAAGATCGAACTCCAGGTGGGACGCGATCTCCAGTTCATCCGCATCAACGGCACCGTGGTCGGTGCGATCGCGGGACTGCTGATCTACACGTTCTCGACGTTGCTGTTCGGCTGACGTCCCGCGGAACTGCCCCGCTAGCTGGGTGCTAACAGAGTGCTTGCAATTGCTAGCACCCTGCTTTAGGCTTGGTGCTGCCCAGCAACACGGAGGACTGATGGCCAGCGATGACCGCGATGCGGCCGGTGCAGGAGATCTGGCAGCTCGCGTAGTCAGCAACGCCGCTCACGACATCGGAGGTTTCATTCGTGCCCAGCGCGAAGCAGCCCAGGTGTCGATGCGGCAGCTGGCGCAGCTGGCCGGTGTCAGTAATCCGTATCTGAGTCAGATCGAACGTGGGTTGCGCAAGCCCTCGGCCGAGGTGCTTGGGCAGATAGCCAAGGGGCTCCGGGTTTCGTCGGAGGTCCTGTACGTCCAGGCGGGTTACCTCGAGCAGCGGCCACACGGCCCCCTCCGTGATGCTCTGCTCGCGGATACGGCCATCACCGAGCGGCAGAAGCAGGTGCTGCTCGAGATCTACGAATCGTTCTGTCGTGAGAACGAATCGGCGGAAGCGGCCGAATCCCGGACGTCCGAGCTTCGGACAGAAGAACACCAGCGTTCTGATTCCCAGACGCCGGAACCAGAACCCCCCACCGTTGAAGAGGAGAAAGCCGATGACTGACCAGAAGACCATCGACAGCGTCAAGACCTCGCTGTACGCGGCCGTAGGTGCCGGAGACGTCGTGGTGCAGGCCGTGGCCGACGTCGTCGCCCAGGTCCGCTCGCGCGCCGAGTCCACCCAGGGTGACGTCGAAGAGCGAGTCGGCGGCGCCAAGGAGCGCTTCGCCGGACTGCAGGAAGAGGTCACCGAGGGTGTCGAGAACCTTCGCGACCGCCTCGCCGGACTGCCGTCCGAGCTGCCCGAGGAGCTCGCCGAGCTGCGGGAGAAGTTCACCGCCGACGAGCTGCGCAAGGTCGCCGAGGCCTACCTGAAGGTCGCATCCGACCTGTACACGTCGCTCGCCGAGCGCGGCGAGGACACCGTCGAGCGCATCCGCAAGCAGCCGGTCGTCGAGGAGGGCATCGGCCGCGCCGAGACCGCCTTCGGTGACGCCGTCGAGCTGACCGAGGAAGCTCTCGGCACCGTGGCCCGCCAGACGCGCGCCGTGGGCGAGCAGGCCGCGAAGCTCGCGGGCCGCGCTTCGGGCCGCATCTCCGACACCGCCGAGGGACTCGGCGAGGCCATCGCCGACGCCGGCGACGAGGCTGCCCTGAAGGTGCTCGACCTGGGTGACCAGGCCGAGGAAGCGTCGAAGGGCGCTGCCGATCGCGTCACCGCCACCGCGGCCGACGTTCAGGCTCGCGCCGACCAGGCGGCCCCGGCCAAGCATGCTGCCGCTCCCGCGAAGAAGGCTGCTCCCGCTCCGGCCAAGGCTGCGGCAACGCCGGCTCCGGCCAAGAAGGCCGCCGCTCCGGCCAAGAAGGCTGCTCCGGCCAAGAAGGCTTGATCCTTCACGCTTTTCGGCCCCCGCACGTTCGGTGCGGGGGCCGTTTGCGTGCCCACCTCGTAGGATGGGGCTGTGATTCAAGTTGACGGCGTCGTCTCGGTGATCTTGTTGGTGATTCGCATCGTCGCTCTGGGTGGTGCTGCGTACGCGCTGTTCCACGCGGCTCGCCAGCGCAAGGATGCGTTCACCGCCGTGGACAAATTGAGCAAGCCGATCTGGCTGAGCATTCTCGCGGTCGCGTTCCTCGTCCTCCTGCTGTTCCCCGCCGTGCAGTTGTTCGGCATCGTCGCGGTCGTCGCGGTGTGCGTCTATCTCGTGGACGTACGGCCCCGCGTCGACGACGTGCAGCGCGGACCCCGCTGGTAGACATTCCGGCTCGTTAGGGCACCGCTCGCCCCACGGTCTTGCAAAGTCGGGGTTCTTTCGCGCCCTAACGATGACAATGGGCATTGTGACAATGCTATTGTGAGTATACGGCGACCGAGGGAGCTGACATGTCCGCGAGGGAATACCGGATCGACGACCTCGCACGCGAGGCGCGGGTGAGCGTGCGCAACGTGCGCGTCTACCAGGACCGCGGACTGCTCCCGCCGCCGCGGAAGCAGGGGCGCACGGGGTGGTACAACGACTCGCACCTCGCGCGGCTGCACCTGATCGGACGCATGCTCGATCGCGGCTACACGTTCGCGACCATCAGCGAACTGCTCACCGCCGCGCACTACGGACTGCAGGTCAAGGACGTTCTGGAGACCGACGACCCGGGCAGCCGCTGGAAGAAGCGCAGGCGCGCGGCACGCCTCACGATCGCCGAGCTGAAACGCATGTTCGGGGCGCAGACCACCGAGGCCAACATCGCCCGCGGCACCGAACTCGGTGTGCTCGTTCCCGCCGGGGACGACTATTCGGTGAACGATCCGCGACTGGTCGAGGCGGCGCAGGTCCTCGTCGACGCAGGCATCCCGCTCGAGGACGTCCTCGAGCAGACCGCGGCGGTGCGACGTGACCTCTCGGACGTCGCCGCACGGTTCGTCGCCGTCGTCGCGGACCGCTATCTCGCCGCCGAGGGTGAGTCGCTCGAACTCGACGAGGCGAAGGTCTCGGACATCGTGCGGCTCGTCGACCAGATGCGTCCCCTCGCGCACGACGCCGTCCAGTCGCTGTTCGAGGAAGCGATGGAGGAGCAGATCTCCCGGGCCCTCGAGCGGGCTGCCCGGCAACTCGGCGAGACACCGGTTCCGGCGTCGGGCACAGGCACCAACAGAGCAGGTTAGACAGGACAGGGGTAGGAATGACCAGCAGTTCGCGCACCATCGCCTTCCGGGCGCTCGCAGGCGCAGCAGGGGCCGGCGCCGTCGTCGCCGCGGCAGCGGCGATCCGTCACAAGCGCGCCACCCGTGGGTTGACGTTGTCGACCGAGGTGGCCCCGAACGAGTTGCTGCGCACCCCGGATCTGCGCCCGGACGTGACGGAGATCCTCACCGACGACGGCGCGACGCTGTACGTTCGCGCCTACGGTCCGGTGGACGGCGATCCCATTGTGCTCAGCCATGGTTGGACCTGTTCGACCGAATACTGGTACCCGCAGGTGAATGCGCTCGCGGGCGAGTACCGGGTGATCACCTACGACCAGCGTGGGCACGGCCGCAGCTCGGTCGGCTCGCTTCCGCTCGGTCCCGACGTCCTCGCCGACGACCTGTCGGAGGTGCTGAAGGCGACGGTGCGTGACGACAAGAAGGCCGTCCTCGTGGGTCACAGCATGGGTGGCATGAGCATCATGGCGTGGGCAGGCCGGCACGCCGACGAGGTGAAGAAATACGCGTCGGCAGTCCTGCTCGCCAGCACCGCCTGCGACCGGCTCGTCGCCGAGACCACCGTCATCCCGTTGCCGAATCGTTTTCCGCGCGTGCCGGTTCCGGTCGGTCGCGCCGTCCTGAGCACACCGGTTCCGTTGGTGTCTTCGCCGGTGATGACGCGCGCGCTGCAATACGTGTCGATGTCGCCGAACGCCACTCGCGCCGAGGTCCAGTTCTGCGAGAACATCGTCCGGGACTGCAAGCCGCGCATCCGCGGCGGCTGGGGTGCCGCGCTCAGCGGCCTCGACATCCACGAGGCACTCGACCACCTCGACGTCCCGACCACGGTGCTCGTCGGTTCCATGGACCGGTTGACTCCGCCCGTCCATGCCCGCAAGCTCGCTCGCGTCCTGGACGAGGCCGGTCACCTCGAGCGGCTGATCGTGCTGCCCGGCGTCGGCCACATGAGTTCCGTCGAGAGCATCGACGAGTTCGACAAGGAGATCGTGCGGCTGCGCAACCTCTGACCTTTCGGTTGCCCTGCAGTCGGTCGGGCCCACACGCCGGTGGCGTGTGGGCCCGATTTTTTTGCGCCGGTGTGAGGCTTGACACATCGACAGCATTACACCTAACGTAATTTGTATCACTGTAAAACGTGACGCGATCCAGCGATCCACCGATCCGGTCATCAGGCGATAGGAGCTCACGTTGGCTCATGTAGTTACGCAATCCTGCTGCAACGACGCGAGTTGCGTCGCGGTGTGCCCCGTCGATTGCATCCATCCGACTCCGAACGAGCCCGGCTACGGCAGCGCGGAGATGCTGTACATCGATCCCGCCGGCTGCATCGACTGCGGCGCCTGCATCGACGCTTGCCCGGTCGACGCGATCGTTCCCGACTACGACCTGACGCCGGAGACCGCGCGCTACGAGGAAATCAATGCGGCGTTCTACACGAACCGGGATCAGCAGGCCCCCGCCCCCGAACGTCCTGTTGCCGAGGCGGTCCAGGTATCGGACCGCGCACTGCTGCGGGTGGCGATCGTCGGATCCGGGCCGTCCGGCTGCTATGCGGCCGAGAGTCTGCTGTCCCGGATCGGTCCCGCCGTGGAGATTTCCTTCTTCGAAAAGCTCGCGACACCGTTCGGGCTGATCCGATTCGGAGTCGCACCGGACCATCAGGGCACCAAGGCGGTCGCCGCGCTGTTCCAGAAGACCGCGTCGCGGAAGAACGTGGACTTCTACCTCAATGTCGAGGTCGGTACGCACCTGACTCACGACGACCTGCTCGCGCATCACGATGCGGTGATCTACGCGGTCGGCGCTCCCGCCGACTGTGCACTGGGGATTCCCGGCGAGGATCTGCCCGGAAGCCACTCGGCAACGGAGTTCGTGGCGTGGTACAACGGTCACCCCGATCATGCGCACCGCACGTTCGACCTGTCGGGCGAACGGGCCGTGATCATCGGCAACGGCAATGTGGCGTTGGACGTGGCCCGAGTGCTCGTCGCGGGTACCGCCGAGTTGACGAAGACCGACATCGCCCCGCACGCATTGGAAGCGTTGTCGGAGAGCAGGATCAGAGAAGTGCTCGTCGTCGGGCGGAGAGGTCCGGCGCAAGCGGCGTACACGAATCCGGAGTTGCTCGCGCTCGGCTATCTCCCCGGTGTGAATGTCGCGGTGCAGGACGAGGAGGTTGCGCGGGAGGCGCTGGCGGGTGGGCTGACAGACCCGATCGAGGGGATGAAAGCCGGAATCGTCGCAGAGTTCGCCGCCGCCCCACAAACGCCGGGATACAAGCGTATTGCGTTGCGCTATCTGCTTTCTCCGATAGAGGTTCTGGGAGACGGTCGGGTAGAGGGGATCCGCCTGGTCCGCAACGAGCTGGTTCAGGATGTGGACGGCCGTTCCAGGGCGGCTCCCACAACTGTCGTCGAGGACGTCGAGTGTGGTCTGGTGCTGCGGTCGGTGGGGTACCGGGGGATCCCCGTCGCGGGAATTCCCGTCTCGGGTGCACGATCCACGATGCTGAACGACGGAGGTCGTGTGCTGGAACCGGACTCGGGCAGGCCGATGTCCGGTGTGTACACCGTCGGGTGGATCAAGCGAGGCCCCTCCGGCGTCATCGGAACCAACAAGGCGTGCGCCGCCGAAACTGTCGACAAACTCGTCGACGACTTCCACTCCGGTCGATTGGCGGCGCCCGGGGGTGGCAGGCAGGACCTCCGCCGACTGGTCGCGGAGCGGCGACCCGAGAGCATCGACTACGACGGATGGAAAGCGATCGACGCACACGAGCGACGACTCGGCAGGGAATCCGGCCGGCCGCGTGTGAAGCTGGTGGACACCGCCTCGATGATCGAAATTGCTTCGAGTGCAGCTATTTCCGGCTGAATCCACCCTGATGCGCGCCCGGCTCGACGTGTGTCGAAGAAAGTGATTGACGTCTCATCGCCTAACGGTATAAGGTTTATTTGGATCGGAGATGCGGCCCGCACCCGATCCTCTCGGCCGGCGACAGGCCCCCGCCGTCGAGGATCGGAACAGTCTCGCCGCCCGACTTCGCCGGACGATGTCCCACACACCGCGAGTCTCCGGCATCTGACGAATCATCACAGAGGAGTTCACATGAAACTTCAGGACAAAGTCGCCGTCATCACCGGAGGGGGATCCGGGCTTGGACGCCAGGGTGCGCAGTTGTTCGCATCGGAAGGTGCGAAGGTGGCGGTCGTCGACATCGACGGCGACCGGGCCGAGCAGACTGCGAAACTGGTTGAGCAGCAAGGTGGAACGGCGATCGCCATCACCGCCGACGTGAGTGACGAGGCGGCCGTCTACCGCAGCGTCGAGACCACCGTCGAGCAGTTCGGCAAGCTCGACATCATGTGGGCCAACGCCGGTGTCGTCTCCCGCGGCGGTGTCCCGTCCGTGGCCGGCGGCGAACAGGTGGAGTTCCAGGACCTCACGGATGCCGACTGGCAGCACGTTCTCGGGGTCAACCTCAGCGGCGTCGTGTACTCCTGTAAGGCTGCGGTGCCTGCGATGCGGGCCAACGGCGGCGGCACCATTCTGGCGACGTCGTCCGCGGCTTCGTTCGCCGCCTATCACAGCATCGCGATGTACTCGGCGACGAAAGCCGGTGTCAACGGCCTGGTTCGCGGCCTCAGCCTGGATCTCGGACGCTACGGCATCCGCGTCAATGCCCTCGCTCCCACGCACGGGATGTCGCCGAACTTCCTGATGGGCCCGGGCACCCCGGTGATCGGCCAGTCCTACGAGGAGACCGCGGGCCCGTGGGATCCGGGCGTCTCGCCGATTCCGCTCAAGCTCCAGCGTCCGCCGTCGCTCGTGGACAACGCGAAGGTCGCACTCTTCCTCGTGTCGGACGACTCCGCATACATTTCCGGTCTGACGCTGCCCGCGACGGACGGCGGCACACTGTCACGAGTCGCGATGATGTTCGAAGAGGACACGCCGACTCCCACGCTTCCCGTCGACTGAGCGGAGCGTCCGTCGATGACCATTCATGCGCAGAACCGTGCGCTGTCGTTGAAGGTCGACCGATCCGCCTGTGCGGGCCACGGCCTCTGCTACGGCGCGGAACCCGAGATAGTCGACAGCGACGACCAGGGCTATCCCGTCGTCGTGGCCGAACCTGTTCCCGAGGAACTACGAGATCAACTGGGTGCCCTCGTCGAGATGTGCCCCGAACGCGCGCTGAGCGTCGAACTCCCGAATTCGGAAGGCTGAGAAGCAGTGACGACTACCCAACTACCCGAGAACCTCATCGTGGACTTCGACGTCTACGACCAGACGTTGGCGATGCCCGAGGACGTGTTCCAGGAACGCGCGGCGGCGCTGCGGGCCATCGGCCCCGTCGTGTATTCGAAGGCGCACGGCGGTCACTGGATCGTGACGCGCTACGAGGAGATCCATCAGGTCCTGCGTGATCCGGAGACCTTCTCCAGCTACCCGAACAATCTCGTGAACGCGGGCCAGGGGAAGTTCATCCCGATCGAGCTGGACCCGCCGGAGCACACGTTCTACCGGCAGGCGCTGCAACCGCTGTTCAGTCCCAAGCGGATGAAGGAGCTCGAGCCCCAGATCCGGGACGTCATCAACGAGCTCATCGACGACTTCGTGTCACGCGGTGAGGCCGAGTTCATCTCGGAGTTCGCCCACGAGCTGCCGACGCGGGTGTTCCTGGCGCTGATGGGCTGGCCGCTCGAAGACGCCGAGATGTTCACCAAGACGACGGACGTTGCACTGCAGGGCATTCCCGGTGGAACAGAAGAAGAGTCCGCCAAGGCGCGCGAGGATGCGGCCAACCAGATCTTCGGCTACTTCGGTGCCATCGTCGCCGGAGTGCGTTCCGGTGAGAACACCTCGGACAGCCTGACCGCGCAGATCATCAACACCCCGATCGAGATGGAGGACGGGGTACGACTGCTCACCGACGAAGAGCTGTACCGCATGTTCTTCCTCCTGCTCATCGCGGGCCTCCACACCGTCCAGGGTTCACTGGCGTGGGGGATCATCCACCTGGCGAACAATCCCGGGCAGCGGCAGGAGATCGTGGACGATCCCGACACCATCCCGGCGGCTGTCGAGGAGATTCTGCGGATCGAGGCCGCCGTGATCGCGGGCCGGCGAGCGACCCGCGACGTCGAGATCGGCGGCGTGACCATCGCGGAGGGGGAGCAGCTCATCGTGCTGCTCTGCTCGGCGAATCGCGACGGCGGGGAGTTCGAGGACCCGGACGAGCTGAAGATCGATCGCTCGCCCAACCGTCACCTCTCCTTCGGGGCCGGTCCTCATCGGTGTATCGGGTCTCACCTGGCACGCATCGAGCTCAAGCTGGCCATGGAGGAGATTCACAAGCGGCTGCCGGATTACCGACTCGTTCCGGAGGATCCGCCGATCCTGCATGCCACCCAGGTACGCGGCTGCATCCGGCTCCCGATCACCTTCACCCCCTCGGCCTGAGGCCGGGCAGACGTCCGAGGCAGTTGTCCGTGGTCCTGTGGGACTTCGGGCAGCTGCCTCGCTCTTTTGGTGTAATGAAGTGGATGTGGCCGCCCGATATGCAACAACTTACGTGTATTGTCATTTGTATCGCGACTGGTCGGGTGGCCGGTCGGAAGTGACGGTGTCTGGAGCGAGGATGGCAAGAAGGAAGACCGCCGGTGTGCTGAGCCAGGACGCCGATGTCGCACGGTCTCAGATACTCGTGGCCGCCCAGACGATGATTCTTCGTTTCGGGATCGCGAAGACCACCATGGAGGACATTGCCAAGGAGGCGGGAGTCTCGCGCCCGACCGTCTACCGGTACTTCCAGGACCGCGAGACGCTCACCACCGAGCTGATCAGGTGGCGATCGCGTCAGACGCTCGAACGTGGCCGCAAGTTCCTGATGGAATGTGCGACGTTCGAGGACAGGCTGATCGAAGGCCTCATCTACCTGGTCTACGACGGGATCAACGATCCGATCGTGCGCATCCTCGTCAGCCCCGAACACGTCGGCGGGGATTCGTGGCTCGAGACGATCCCCCTCGCAACGAGTCTGACCACTGAACTGTGGGGGCCGATCTTCGACGACGCCAAGGCCGGCGGCGAGATGAGGGCGGATATCGACACCGGCGAGGCGTGCTCCTGGATCACCCTCGTGCAATTGATGCTCGCACCGCGACTGGACAATTCGGATCCGGCCGATCCCTCGCACCGGCAGATGATGAAGCAATTCGTTCTGCCGGCCTTCCTGCCCTAGTTCGCCCGCGTCCCCCAGAAGCCGTGCCCCCGAGGGGCACGGCTTCTTTTGTGCTTTCACCCGGTAAATCTAATGTTCTTAAGTATGCTGTTCGATGGTTCCCGTGCCTGGTCACGGCCGGATCGGTCGGGAATGCTTATGCCTGCGCGTATTTCGCAGGAAAGCTATTTCGCTTCCCGCTCTTGCCTCGGCGGTCAAAAGCCGTATAACGTATTACGTGCGACGTAATTTGTATCACAGCTAAAGGTTGTGAACTCGCCGTCCATCGTCCGCGATTCGATGAAAAGTGCTGCAAACAAGCTGTATTCGACGTGCGCGGCGGGATGGCTGTGGGTTCCGGTCCGAGGTCGCAAGTGCCCTGCAACATCCGAGGTGGCGTTCGACGCCTGAAGACACGGAGGTAATGGTGGGAGTCGAGGTAGCCGTCGAGGGACTGACCAAGTCGTTCGGCTCGCAGAGGATCTGGCAGGACGTCACGTTGACCCTTCCGGCCGGTGAGGTCAGTGCGTTGCTGGGCCCGTCGGGCACGGGTAAGTCTGTTTTCTTGAAGTCGCTGATCGGTCTGCTCCGTCCGGAGCAGGGGTCGATCGTGATCGACGGCACCAACATTCTGGAGTGCTCGTCGAAGGAGCTGTACGAGATCCGGAAGTTGTTCGGGGTGCTGTTCCAGGACGGTGCGTTGTTCGGGTCGATGAACCTGTTCGACAACGTGGCGTTCCCGTTGCGCGAGCACACCAAGAAGTCCGAGTCCGAGATCCGCAAGATCGTGATGGAGAAGATGGAACTGGTCGGTCTGCTCGGGGCCGAGGACAAGCTGCCCGGGGAGATCTCCGGTGGTATGCGTAAGCGTGCGGGGCTGGCGCGGGCGTTGGTGCTGGATCCGCAGATCATTCTGGTCGACGAGCCGGACTCGGGTCTGGATCCGGTGCGCACCACTTACATTTCGCAGACGTTGATCGACATCAATGCGGAGATCGATGCGACGATTCTGATCGTGTCGCACAACATCAATCTGGCGCGGACGGTGCCGGACAACATCGGGATGTTGTTCCGCCGGCATCTGGTGATGTTCGGTCCGCGGGAGGTGTTGCTGACCAGTGAGGAGCCGGTGGTCAAGCAGTTCCTGAACGGCACGATGATCGGTCCGATCGGGATGTCGGAGGAGAAGGACGAGGCGCAGATGGCGCAGGAGCAGGCGATGGTCGATGCGGGGCATCATGCCGGTGGTGTCGACGATGTGGAGGGGATTGTTCCGCAGATGAAGGCGACGCCGGGGATGCCGTTCCGGCAGGCCGTGGCCCGTCGTCAGGAACGGGTGCGGCACATCATGCACACGTTGCCGGAGAACGCTCAGATCGCGATCCAGGAAAGCCTCGGGGCGGACGGCCTCGGCGACGAGTGGGGTCCGGGCGGCGCAGACACGGACCGAATGTACTTCGAAACAGCGGCCTTCGACGCGGGAGTTGCGAAGTGACGAGTGTGGAGGTCCCGATCGTCGTGGACGCCCCGCCGATCGAGCCTGCCGCAACGGAGAGGCGACGGCGGCCGCGTCTGTCGATCGCCGCGGTGGGGAAATATTTGAAGGACACGCCCATTCGCAGCCTCGCGACGTTGGGTCGATCCGGTGAGCTGGCGGTGAACATCCTGAAGTACACGGTATCCGACACGATCGCCCTGCGGTTGCCCCTCGAGGAAGTGGCCACGCAGATGTGGAAACTTCTCAAGGTCACCGCACTTCCCGCGCTGCTGATGGCGGTGCCGATCGGCGCCGAGGTCTCGGTGCAGGTCGGTGGAATCATGAACCAGGTCGGCGCGAACTCGCTGGCAGGAGCGGCCAGTGGGCTGGGCGTGGTGGGACAGGGGGCGCCGATGGCGGCGGGACTGCTGATGAGCGGTGCGGCCGCATCGGCGATCGCCTCCGATCTCGGTGCCCGCGCGATCCGCGAGGAGATCGAAGCGATCCGGGTCATGGGGATCGACCCCGTGCAGCGACTGGTCGTTCCGCGGTTCATCGCGATGATCGCCATCGCACCGATGCTCTGCATCGTCATCGTCGCGGCGGGTGTGGCTGCGGGGCTGGTGATTTCGGCGAACGTCAACGACGTGGTGCCCGGCAGTTTCTGGCAGTCGTTCGGCTCGTTCGCCACACCGACCGATCTGGTCTTCTCCGTGCTCAAGTCGGTGATCTTCGCGGCGCTCGTCGTGTTGATCGCAAGCCTGCGAGGACTCGAAGCGAAGGGCGGTCCGAAAGGCGTAGCCAACGCGGTCAATGCCTCGGTGGTACTCAGCGTCTTCTGTATCTTCATGACCAATCTCCTGGTCAGCCAGATTCAGATGATGTTCTTTCCGGCCCGGTTGGCGTGACATGAACACACACTCCACACACCGCAGAGGCCCCGTCGGCGGAGTTCTGTTGCAACCGATTCGCTCGGTCGGTCGCGCTGCGACGTCGGTGATCGAGGAAATAGGGCAGGTGACGGTCTTCACCGTCAAGACGATCGCATTGCTGCCCAAGACGCTGCGGCACTACCGCAAGCAGACCATGACCACCATGAACAACATGGCGTGGGGGAACGGATCCCTCGTCGTCGACGGCGGTGTCGTCAGCCTGATGTTCTTCCTGGGACTGGCCGTCGGCGCCGTGGTCGCGATCCAGGCATTCATGGCCTTCGACCTGCTGGGCTTCGGCGCGCTGACCGGGATCATCGGATCGTTCGGCAACGTCCGGGTCATCGCCCCGATCATCACCGGAATCGGATTCGCCGCGCAGGCCGGCTGCCGGATGACCGCCGAGATCGGCTCGATGCGCATCTCCGAGGAGATCGACGCCACCGAATCGATGGGATTGCAGGCCATACCGTTCGTGGTCGGGACGCGGCTGATCGGCAGCATGCTGATCGTGGTCCCCGGGTATCTGATGGCGCTCGTGGTCAGCTTCTTCACCGGAGGGTTGATCATCAAGACGTTTCACCATCAGCCTTCGGGTACCTATGATCACTACTTCAGCCAATTTCTCAGTGTTCCCGACCTCGTGGCGTCGCTGGTCAAAGCAGTCGTCTTCTGTGCCGTCGTCACGATGATCCACTGCTACTACGGATACTTCGCGGGTGGTGGGCCCGCGGGGGTGGGCGCGGCGTCCGGGCGAGCGATCAGGGCGAGCCTCGTCGCGATCGTCGTCCTGAATTTCTGTATGACTGTGGCGATCTGGGGTCTCAGTCCCGAACTGGTGTTCAAAGGATGAGTCAATGAGCAGAGCGAGGAGTCAGGACTTCCTGAGAGGGGTCCCCGGCCGTCAGAGCCGAGTGCTGCACGGGGCGGGGCTGGGGGTCGTCGTGACGACCTGCGCAGTGATCGCTGCAGTCTGGGTATACCCGAGCAGCGCGGACACGGAAGTTCTGCCGATCAGCATCGACGTCCCCTACGTGGGCCCGGGTGTCGACTCCGGCACGAAGGTGATCCTGCGGGGCGGTGAGGTCGGTGTCGTCACCGGACTGGAACGGACCGGCGCGGACTCCGTCCGCATGGACCTTCAGCTGGATCCGGATCAGATCGGCGGCCTGACCGATGCTTTCGATGTCGACTTCCGGCCGCAGAACTACTTCGGATCCACCGCAGTCAATCTGGTCGGCAGGCCCGGCGGTTCCGGTCTGGAGGCACACCGCACGCTGGACCGCACGCCCACAGGAGATTTCACGATGTCGACCATGATCGAGAAGGGTTCGCTGGCCGTCGACGGCACCCTGACGGATTCGATGATCACCAGCTTGGACAAGGTCGTCCGGTACACCGACGGTCTGACACCGATGTTCGATGCGGCACTCGTGCTCGGCGACCGGATCGCGCAGACTCAGCAGGCACTTCCGGCCGACCTGCTCGGGCGAGTCAACGACGTCCTCGACGTGTTCCCGGCGTTCAATCGCCAGGCGATCGATTCGCTGACCCACATCTACAACAGCACCTACAACCAGCGACCCGACGGTTCGGTGGGGGTGGACGATCCGTTCATGGACGAGACGGACGCCGGTCTGACCCTGGCGGCCGGACAATTGTTCGGACAGGCCGGGCAGTTGCTGAAATCTCACGGTGACGAACTGGTACCGGTCACCGACGTGGTCTCGGAACTCGCGGGCGTGGTGCCGCACATCTACGACGGTGGGGCGCGCCCCGAGCGACTGCGCACCGCCGTCGAGCGGCTGGACTCGGCGTTCGAGGACAGCGGCGACGGGCAGCGGCTCAATCTCCGGATCGTCCTGGACGATCTGCCCGCACTGGCGGCACCCCTGGCGTTGACCGGTGCCCCGCCGTCCGAGGACGGGGCCGGTCGATGAGCAACCGAACCAGATACATCGTCACTCTCGTCAAGCTCGCCGTCGCGGCCGCGGTCTCCGTGGTCCTCTTCGTCATCGTGATCAGCGCGATGAAGAGCCCGGTGACCAATGAGACAAACAGCTACACAGCGGAATTCACCGATGTCTCCGGACTCGGTGCGCACGGGGACATCCGGACGAAGGGCGTCCGGATCGGCAAGGTCGAATCGGTCGAACTGATCCGGGACGGCGGGCGGAGTCTCGCGGAAGTGCACTTCACGATGGAGAAGCCGTACCAGCTGACCTCCGACACGATCCTCGCCGTGAAGTACCAGAACCTCACCGGCGTTCGCTACATCGACGCCGAATTCCCCGAAAATCCGGGCGACGCAGTCGATCGACTGCCTGCCGACAAGACGCGGGCGTCGTTCGACATCACCGAGTTGTTCAACGGACTGCAACCGGTGCTCGCGACCATGAGCACCGACGACATCAACACCTTCACCGAGAACGCGATCTCGCTTCTGCAGGGAGACGGAAACGGACTGTCACCGATGCTCGAAGACGCACAGAAACTCGCGGGCCTCGCCCACGACCGTGAACAGGTCATTTCGACCCTCACCGGCAATCTCGCACGGATCTCCGACAGCATGGGAGGCCGGTCGCCCGAGGTCGTCGAGTTCCTGCGCTCGGTGAGTTTCCCCATCGCGAAGGCGATGACGGTCATCGACGAGTTTCCGAAGACGGCCGCATTCGGTCCCGAATTCCTCACACCGATCACACGGTTGATCGATGCTCTCGGTCTGCAACCCGGAATGAACGTCGAGCAGATGCTGTCCGACGCGTTCGCGTCGGTGCCGGACACCGCGGAAGCGTTGCGACTGCTGCCGGTCGCCTTCGCCGGACTGCAGGTCCCGCAGACCGCCGCGGCGGGCCCGGGTGGTCTCCAGTGCACGAACGGTGTGGCGCAGCTGCCCACCGACGTCGAGGTTCTGCTGAGAGGGAGCGAGGTCGTCGTATGCAACCCGTGACGAGAAGCAGCGCTCGGCGTCTGGGCCGGGTGTCGAGCAGGGCGCGGGCGCTGGTCGGCAGTGAGGTCGCGTTCGGCGCGGGCATCGTTCTCCTGGTGGTCTTCGCACTCGTGACCACCGCCGTCCTCTACGCGAACCCACCGGGGCGCATGTCGTTCTCGTTCCGTACCGACGACGCCTCGTCGATCGACGTCGGCCAGGACGTCCGGGTGGCGGGCATCGGCGTGGGAACCGTCACGGACGTGTCGATCGAGCCGGACGCGGTACTGGTGACGGCGGAGATCGACGACGCGATACCGGTCGGCTCGGACTCCCGGGTGGAGGTGCGCATGCTCACCCCGGTCGGCGGGTACGCGATCACCCTCGTCCCTCTCGGCGTTCTGCCGCTCGGGGACACCCCGCTGCCCGTCGAGCAGGTCAGCGTTCC
This sequence comes from Rhodococcus sp. USK10, assembly GCF_019378875.1. Taxonomy (NCBI): domain Bacteria; kingdom Bacillati; phylum Actinomycetota; class Actinomycetes; order Mycobacteriales; family Nocardiaceae; genus Rhodococcus; species Rhodococcus sp. USK10. The sequence goes on along the minus strand of NZ_CP076048.1, from coordinate 2,246,154 downwards.
GTATTCGATCGGCGATGTCCTCCAGGCCGCGCCGCACACGACCGACAACGTCGAGGGCGGCACCGTCGACGCGAACCTCGACGAGATGGCCCGGGCGCTCGAGGAGAACCCGAATTCGATCGCGTCGATGATCTCGGGCCTGACCAGCATCGCCCGCGTCATGGATCAGCAGCGTGCGCAGGTCCGTACGATCGCCGACCTCGCCGCGGAGTATCTCCAGAGCTTCGAGGCCGATCAGGGCATGGTGTTCGACCTGATCCGCCAGATCGACGTGGTCCTCTCGACGTACAACACCACCCACGCCGGTTTCAACGAGGCCTATTCCCTGCTCGGCAACGTGCTGATGACGATTCAGCCGTTCGAGGGGTTCTATCTCGACCACAAGACGGAGGTACTCGACGCTGTGAACCACACGAAGGGTGTGATCGACGAGTTCCGGACGTCGATGGGCCCGGCCATCGACAATCTTCAGTCCCTGCGCACTCAGCTCGCCGAATGGCTGACACCCGAAGGGATGGCCGCGATCAAGGGCGGCACACTCATGGCCTCGGACTTCTGTGTCCCCGTTCCCGGACGGACGTGCTGAGATGTCCGGGAAATCACGCCTGATAGTCAAGGTGCTGGCCGTCGTGTGCGCGGCCGCCGCCGTCTGCGGCGCCGGTGTGGCGGTCGCGACGACGGGGGAGCCGGCAGACCGGTCGGCGTTCTGCGCGCTCATGCCCGACGCCATCGGCCTCTACGCCGGCAACCCGGTCACCCAGATGGGTTACGAGGTGGGCCGTGTCGAAGCCATCGAGCCGCAGGGCGACCACGTGCAGGTCACCTTCTCGCTCGCGAGTGGCCGGTCCTATCCGTTCGACGTCCGAGCGGTCACCCGCTCTAAGTCCCTGCTCGCCGATCGGAGCCTCGAACTCGTCGGCAACTACACGACCGGTCCGGAACTCGCTCCGCAGCAGTGCATTCCGCTAGAGCACAGCCATACTCCGAAAAGCATCTCCGAGATCGCCGGTTCGGCAGCCGATTTCATCGATGCCATCGCTCCGGACGACGGTGAGGAGAACGTCCGGAAGACGGTGCTCGGTCTCGACGAGGCGCTCCGCGGCCAGGGGGAGAACGCCGCGGACATGATGAGGCATGCCGCCGAGGCCGCAGCCGATCCGGACAAACTCGTCGCCGACATCGGCTCGTCGATCGCGAACATGGCCCCGCTGACGGACGAAGCGCTCCGCCGGTGGAGTTCGATCCGGTCGATCGTGGAGCAGATGCCTGCCGTCGTGGCCGCGGGCATCGATCTGTGGCCCGGAGTCATCGAGGTGTGCGAGGGAATCGGCTGGCTGGTAGCGACTTTGCACGACATCCAGCAGAACTACGGCGCCGACATCTGGCCCTTCGTGCACGGACCGGCGACCGACGCCCTGAGGCTGGCGGCGACGCGGTCGAACGACATCGCAAGCCTGATCTCGACGATTCCGTCGGTTGCACCCTTCCTCGCGCAGCAGACGACGCGCGACGGAGCACTCACGATTGCCTACCAGCAGCCGACCGTGGCTCTGACGACCGCCGGAACCGAGGTGCCGATGGACCGGCTGCTCGACCTCGTGCGGACGGGAAGGAACTGAGATGAATCTGTCGAGAAGAACGCGGCAGTTTCTGTGCGCTGCCTCCGTGAGCGCGGTGGTGCTGACGGTGCCGGCCTGTTCCCTGGGGCCGGACGACCTGCCCTCGGTCCGCGGCGGCGTCGGCGACACCTACGACCTGTCGCTCGAGTTCGCCAGCGTGATGAATCTGCCCGCCGGTGCCGACGTGATGATGGACGGGTTGCGGGTCGGCGAGGTCCGGTCCCTGCAGGTGTCCGGATCGACGGTGACGGTGTCGGCCGGAATCGGAAGCGGCACGAGGATTCCCGCCGACGCGCGGGCGATCGTCCGGCAGGACACTCTGCTGGGCGATACCTACATCGCCGTCACCGCGGACGGCGAACGCTCCGCCGACGGCTACCTGCCCGCCGGTGGCACGATCCCCGTCGCCCGCACCATCTCGCCACCGCAGTTGGAGGACACCATCGCAGTCCTCGCGAACTTCGTCAACGGCGGCAGCATCCAGCGGATCGAGGATGTGATGGCCCGGGTCAATGCCGTCGTGCCGCCGCTCCCTGCCGTGCGCGACGTGGCGTCCGTGGCGGCGCTGGACATGCAGGATCTCGCTGCCCGGACGCAGGAGATCGACCGGACGCTGACGGGGTTGAACGAGACCGCACTGTCGTTCGACGATCGGACCGACGCCCTGTCGGCCATGTTCGACAGTTCCAGCGTTCACTACTGGCGGCGACTCGCGATCTCGGTGGTGTCGCACATCGGCCAGATCCTGCCCTCCGTCGGCAGCGTCTACGAAGGCGGACTGTGGATGGTGCCCATGCTGAACACGCTCGCCGACACGGGGGACGTGGCGCGCGACGTCTGGGACGAGGGCCCGGACACGACCGTGGTGCTGTCGCGTTTCCTGCGCAGCAGGATCGTGCCGTTCGCGCAGAAGCCTTCCGTCGAGATAGAGGGCATCGAATCCGCCGGGGGAGACCAGATCGTGGCCGACGCGGAGAACCTGCTCCGCATGCTGGGAGCAGTGAAATGACTGTCAAGACTTCGTTGTCGATTCTCGGCATGGTGGTGATCGCCGTGCTGTCCTTCCTCTACATGGGCCGGGCCGGCCTGCACGTCGCCCGGTTCGACGACGTACGCACCGCCACACTGGACGTGCCGGACACGAACGGACTCGTGGTCGGCTCCCGCGTGCTGCTCCGGGGGGTGGCGATCGGACACATCAGTGACGTGACGGCGTCGGCCGACCACATCGAGGTCGCGTGGAACTACGAGAGTGACCGGTCGATCCCCGCCGACAGCGAATTCCGCGTCGACAATCTGTCGGCGCTGGGCGAACCGTTCCTCGCGGTGCTGCCCTCGTCCGCCGCGGGGCCGTATCTCGAGGACGGGGCCACCGTCCCGGCGAACCAGGTCATGGTGCCGACGACGTTCAAGGAGCTCTCGGAGCGCCTGACCAGGCTCCTCGAACAGGTGGATCCCGTTCGGGTACAAGCGATCTTCGACACGATCGACGTCGCGCTTCCCGACGACTTCGCGGTCCTGAACAACCTCACGCGGGCCGGTGAACTACTCGCCGCGACGCTCACCCAGCAGTCCGACAACCTCACCACGCTGTTCGACACTCTGCAACCACTGCTGATGGACAGCGCGACCCTGCCGGAGGGATTCCGGGACACGACACCGATCGTCGCCGAGTTCGGCAGCGGGTTCCACGACGTGCTCGGCGGAATCCGGTTCGCCACCGAGAAGGGTCCGTTGCGCGACGGAATCGCAGGCGGAGCAAGCCCTTTCATCGGGGAGCTGCAGACGTTCCTCGACCACACCGCCCCGGACCTGCAGGTGATCGGCGTGAATCTCCTGCCCTCGGTGCAGGCGGGGGCGGCGTCGATGCGGACCGTCGACGTGGGCCGCCTGCTCGACAACGTCATGGCGTCCACCGCATCCGGAGATGCACTGACGGTCCATCTCAGCCCGTCGGGACGGTAGAGCCAACCGCACCCCGAAAAGTCCTCGATCGTCCACCCCCGGAGATCGGACAGCCCAGTGAAAGGCGAACGATGCAGAAATCCATGGAACTCGTGAACTCCGGAACCGCCCCCGAGGCCGATCCCTCCGCTGGTGCGGGCGATCGTGAGCGTCGAGGCGGCAGGAACGTGCCGCTGCGGTCGGTGATGGTCGGGGGCCTGGTCGCCGTTCTCGTCGTCGCACTGGCGGTGCTCGGGTGGCAACTCCGGAACACGACCGACGAACTCGACCAACTCCACGACGCGGCGGCGAGCAGGCAGCAGGCCGAACGGATCGCCCTCGACTATGCGACCGGCGCCGCCGAGATGGACTTTCGCGACCTGTCCGCGTGGCGAACGCGGCTGACGGCGGGCACCGCCCCGGAACTGTCCAACCGACTCACCCAGGCCGCGACGTCGATGGAGCAGATCATCGCTCCGCTCCAGTGGACGTCGAGCGCACAGCCGATCTCGGCGAAAGCCGAACCGGGACCCGACGGAACCTATTCGGTCGACTGCTTCGTCAGCGTCCTGACGAAGAACAGCCAGGCACCGGACGGACTGCAGTCGACCGCGACCTACAAGATGACGGTCGACAGCGGAAACGACTGGAAGATCACCGGGATCAGCGGAATCGACTCGGCACTCGACGGGGACAAGGCGCCGCGGTAGCCGGAGTTCGGAGCAGTCTGCCGGCGGCGTCGTACCTCGCGTACTCAGTCGCCGGCAGGCAGCGCGGCAGGAACAACCGATGGGACCAGGAACGTGCGGATCTTCTCCCGGAACCGTTCCAGCGAACCGGTGCCGCCGTTCAGTTGGCTGATACACATGATCTCGAGTTCCGAGATCCATTCGCACAGCAATGTCAGATCCAGGTCGGCGCGGAGGTCGCCGGCCTCCTGCGCCTCGCGCAGAATCGGCTCCCACAGCTCACTCGTCAGTTCGACGGCCTTGCCCGACGTGGTCAGCAGGGAGTTCGCCAGGGTCATCTCCGAGGGGGAGACGAGCAGATGGACCATGGGGTCCCGCAGACCGCTCTCGACGTTCTGGCAGATGCCCTCGACGAGTCGCTCCTCGATCGTGGGCCACTTCGCTATGAAGGCCCGGGCGGGCGTCATGTTCTTGCGCGCCCGCCGCGCGACCGATTCGATGATCAGACTCTCCCGGTCCGAGAAATACCGGTAGACCGTCGCGCGGGACATGTCCGCGGCGCGGGCGACGTCCTCCATCGTCGTCTTGGTGATCCCGAAGCGTTCGAAGCACGACTCCGCTGCGCTGAGGATCGTCGAGCGGACGTCGGTCGCGGGGTCGTTTCCAGTCCTTGCAGCCACCAGGAAACAGTACAACCACGATCTGCCGTGAGACGCTAGACAATGAATGTCTCATGTGCCACTCTCGGTGTATGGAGCGCGAAGACAAGATCACCCTCACCGAGCGACTGATCGCACACGTCGACAACAACAGCACCGACTACGCGGACGACCTGCTTCGAGTGCCGTTCTCGGTGTTCAACGACCCCGAACTCGCCGAACGCGAGCGCACGGTGGTCCGGCGGCTGCCGCACATCGTCGCCCACGTCGACGAGCTGAAGAAGGCGGGCGACTTCGTCACGACCGAACTGATCGGCACGCCGCTACTGGTGGTCAAGCAGACGGACGGCAGCGTCAAGGCCTTCTCCAACGTCTGCAGGCACCGGGGCTCGAAGGTGGAGTTCGAGGAAGCCGGCTGCAAGCGCGTCTTCAGCTGCCCTTATCACAACTGGGCGTACGGCCGCGGGGGAGATCTGCGGGGAATGCCGCACGCGGAAGGCTTCGACGGCATGGACCGCTCGCAGTACGGGCTCGTCGAATTTCCCTGCGAGGTGCGGCACGGCCTGGTCTGGGTGGTTCCGACGGTCGGCGCCGAACTCGACATCGCCGCGATTCTCGGGGACAAGCACGACGCGGAGGTGACGGACACCGGCATGGCCGAGTCGTTCCAGGTGCGCAAGGAGACCTGGAAACTCGACATGAACTGGAAGATCGCCGTCGACGGCGTCCAGGACTCGTACCACCTGTGCCAGTTGCACACCAAGACCGTGTGCAACTACCTCGAGGGCAACATCACGGCCTACGACCTGGTCGACCGTTCGTGGCGAATCGTCGTGGCCCGCAAGTCGATCACCGAGGTTCGCGGCGCAGACCCCGACTCGTTCGACGTCCGGGACTACTCCCTCGCGAACTACACGATCTACCCGGGCACGATGCTCGTGACCGAACCCAACCACTTCGAGATCTGGACGATCGTGCCCGACACCGAAGATCCCAACGTGTCGTACTGCACCATTCGCCTTCTGTCCCCGAAGGAACCCGAGACTCCGCGCGAGAAGCGGATTCTGGACAAGAACTGGGAACTCCTCATGGAGACCCTGCACGCCGAGGACTGGTTCGTCACGAAGACGATCACGGCCAACGCGGCGCACGGTCAGGTCGACGAGCTGATATACGGACGCAACGAGCTTCCCGGTCAGGTGTTCCACAAGATGATCACCCGTGATGCCGAGGAGGTCGCTCGGCAGGAGGCCGCAGTCGGCGGTGTGCAGTGACGGCGGGCGACCTGCGCCGATCGTCGCCCGCACCCGGGGTGCTGCAACTCGACCTCGCGCGGCCCGATGTGCACAACGCGATCACCCTCGGCCTGCAGCGTGAACTCGATGCCGCGCTCGCCGAAGCTGCGGACGACCCGGACGTCCGGGTGGTGCTGCTGACGGGGGAGGGTACCGCCGCGTTCTCCGCGGGATACGACCTGAAGGAACTCCGGGCGTTGACGGCGGACGCTTCCGCCCTCAGCCTGCTCGAACGGGACGAACTGCTGTGGAGATACTTCACGTTCCCCAAACCCACCGTCGCCGCAGTCCAGGGCATGGCCTACGGCGCGGGCACCCTGCTGGCGGTGTGTTCCGATCTGCGCGTGGGAGGTCCCGGCACCCGCATCACCGTCACCGCGGCGAAGTACGGCGGCGCCAACCTCACGTGGGTGCTCGACCACCTGATCGGCGCCGGGCTCGCCCGCGATCTGCTGATGACGTCGCGGGAAGTCACCGGTGAGGAGGCCCACCGGATGGGGCTCGTCTCCCGGTACGCGGCCGACGGCGACGTGCTCGGCGCCGCGCTCGAGGCGGCCGGGGAGATCGCCGCGCAGCCGCCCGAGTCGATGCGCGAGATCAAGACTCTGCTGCTCGACGGGCCGGGACGCGACCTGCGGTCCCGGTACGACCGGGAGAACGTCGTGTCGCGCACGACGCTTCGGCCCCGTCCGGTCGAGGAGATGTTCGGCTCGTACTTCGGACGGCGCGCCCGGTGACCCGCGTCTCGACTCCCGGCGACATCTGGAGTCCCAGCTGGGACGACCCGTTCGAACCGACCGCGGACGCCGACGACGAGTTCGCGGAACTGACCGACGCCCTGCGGTCGGTACAGGAGGCCGTCACCCGCAGCCGTCCGACGCCCGACGCGGCTAGTTGCGCGGCGCGTACGCTCCGCGACCTCGGAGCACGACTGGCGGAGTTCGAGGTCGGCGAGGACGATCAGATCGCCGGCCGGCGCTGGGACCTTCCCGGCCGAGCGCAGGCTCTGACGCCGGCCCTCCACGTCGACGAGGTGACCGCGACCCGGGCGCGGGGGCGCGTCACGGTCGGCAGATTCCATTCCGGGCGCTACGCGATGAACGGCGGCGTGACGCCGCTGATCTTCGACGAGATTCTTGCGCGCCTCGCCAACAGCTCCGGCAGGCACTGGGCGCGCACGGCGTACCTGCACGTCAACTACCGAGCCCCCGCGCCGCTCGGCGTCGAATTGCGCGTCGAAGCGGAGTTGGCCGGGCAGGAGGGCCGCAAGCGATTCCTGCGCGGCGCGATGTATCACGGCGACCTTCTCGTCGCCGACGTCGACGGACTCTGGATCGAACTGAAACCGGAACAGACACAGAATGTCTCGCTGGCCGTCGGCCGGGGAGCAGAGGAGGGTTCATGAGTGGGTACTCGCTGCTGGACGGCGTTCGGATCCTCGAGGTAGCGCAGCTGGCGCCGTCGTCGCTCGGCGGGCATCTCGCCGATCTGGGTGCGGACGTGATCAAGATCGAATCCGGTCCGCTCGGGGATCCGGTGCGCATCGGCGGCAGCCGTGCCGTCGGAGGCGAGGACGGGCCTGCCTTCATGCACCTGCGATGGAATCGCGGAAAGCGCAGCGTCGCACTCGATCTGCGCACACCCGAGGGCAAGCAGGCGTTCCTCGACCTCGCGCGGTCGTGCGACGCGGTCATCGAGGGCATGCGGGGCGGGTACCTCGACTGGCTCGGGATCGGCTACGAGCAACTGCGACAGGTGAATCCGAAGATCGTGCTGTGCACGGTGTCGGGCATGGGCACCGACGGCCCGTACCGTGTTCTCGGCACCGGTGGTCCGGTGTTCGACGCGTACGCGGGTCTCCGCGAGGTCGGCACTCCCGCGGAGCCGCCGACCGAGGGGATGGCGGGATCCACGACGCCGCCGATCGCGATGTACGCGCTCGGCGCATACGGGGCGATGGGCCTGCTCGCCGCGCTGCACAAAGCCGGCGCCACCGGCACCGGCTGCCACGTCGAGGTGGCGGGCATCGACGTCGCCGCCGCGTGGATGCCGGACCTCGTGGACGCGGAGTTGAACAGGGGCCGCTCGATTCCCCGGCCGACCTGGCTGCCGGACGGGCGGCTGCCCGACTGGCCACGGCTCGAGGCCTACCGCACCAGCGACGGCGAGGCGATCCTGTTCGGGTCGCACGTGGAGAAGTTCTGGCACAACTTCCTGGCCGCGGTCGGGCGTGACGACCTGATCGGCGTCGACCTCACGGGCACGGATGACGGAGCCCCCGCCCGCGCGGACCTGGTGTGGCGGGCGCTGACGGCGATCTTCGCGCAGCGCACCCGCGCCGAGTGGGTGCAGCTGTTCCTCGAACACGGCATCGCGGGAGGCCCGGTCAACAGCGTGGCCGACATGCTCGACGACCCGCACTTCCGGGCGCGGGACAACACCTACCGGGTCGACTACCCCGGAGTCGGCGAACTCGAGTTCGTGGTCAGCCCCGTGCGCGTCGCCGGGGAGAAGTTCGCGCCGGCGCTGCCACCGGTCGTGGGCGCGGACACCACGGAGGTGCTGCGGACGGTGGCACGGTACGACACAGCGCGGATCGCGGTGGCGACCGACCCGGCGAGCCCCCGGCGCGAGGCCCCGTCCGCCGGCTGACCGCGCGCACTCCGCAGAAGCGACACCCACGCGAAAACAGTTGTGTGGGTGTCGTTTTCGTGCAAAAAACCGGTTGTGCCGGGTGTCCGAAATTTCCGAATCCAACATTGCATCATTCGCCTACAGCTGTTAGGTTTACGGCACACGAAGTGAGGGTGGTCACACCCGGCTGACGAGCACGAGGAGCACAGATGAATCTCGCGGACCTGACCCGGTTCTGGGGTAAAACACGTTCGCAGCAGCAGGCCATCGTGTTCGGGGACACGTCGCAGACCTGGGCCGAGGTCGACGCGATCACCGACGCGCTCGCCCGCGGCCTGGCCGCCCGGGGCGTTCGCAAGGGAGACCGGGTGGCGGTGATGATGCTCAATCGCCCCGAACTCGCCCACATCATCCTCGCGACCCTCAAGCTCGGCGCGATCAGCGTGCCGCTGAACTTCCGGCTCACCGCCAAGGAACTGGCGCCGATGGTGCTCGACTCGGCGCCGCGCGTGGTGATCGTCGAGGACGGTTTCGCGTCGCTGCTCGAGGTCGCCGCCGAGCAGGCGGAGTTCGAGACCTACGCGATCGGGGGCAGTGACCATCCGCCGTACGAGCGGCTGATCGACCCCGGGACCGCGCCCGTCGTCGCCATCGACGCCGACGACGCCGGCTTCATCTGCTACACCTCGGGGACCACCGGCGTGCAGAAGGGCGCCCTGATCACCCACCGCAACGCGATGACCCCCGGCATCTCGCAGTCGATCACGTTCGGCTTCTCGTCCCGCGACCGGGTGCTGTGCTCCGCCCCGCTGGTGTACACCGGTTCGATCCTCTCGATCTTCATGCAACTCGTCGTCGTGCCCGGCGCAACGATGGTCCTGCTGCGCGAATACGACCCGGAGATCGCCCTCGACACGTTCGAGCGTGAGCAGATCACGGCAACCACCACCGTCCCCGTGATCTGGGAACGGATGACGATGCTGCCCGACTTCGGCACCCGCACGCTCGCGAAGTTCACGTTCGCCGGCACCGGTGGCGCACCCGTCAGCCTGGACCTGCTCGACTTCTACCGCTCGCACGGCATCCCGCTCACCCAGTGCTACGGCCTCACCGAGGCGTCCGGCATGGTCTCGACGCTCGCCTACGAGGACGCCCTGTCCCGTCCCGGCTTCGCCGGGCTGCCGCTGGTCGGCACCCACATCCGGATCGGTGATCCGGGAGTCGACACCCCGGCTGGGGAGGTCGGCGAGATCCTGGTCCGCGGCGAGCACGTGCTGCGGGAGTACTGGAACAAGCCCGAGGCCACCGCGGCGACCCTCGGCGACGGGTGGCTGCGCACCGGCGACCTCGGCATGCAGGACGAGGGCGGATTCCTGAAGATCGTCGACCGCAGCAAGGACATGCTGATTTCCGGGGGCCTCAACGTCTACCCCGCCGAGATCGAGAAGGCGCTGCACGGCATCGACGGCCTGGTCGATCTCGCGGTCATCGGCGTCAAGGACGACCGCTGGGGTGAGGTGCCGATGGTGGTGTTCCACAGCGAGCGCCCCGCCGCCGAGATCGTCGCCGACATCGCCGAGGTCGCCGGCGAGAACCTGGCGAAGTTCAAGCGTCCCAAGCACGCCGTCGCGCTGGGCGAGCCCCTGCCGCGCACGTTCTCCGGCAAGCTCGCGAAACCGTCTCTGCGCCAGCGCTTCCCCGAGGTGCCCGCCGACGCACTCGCCGTCGACGGCACCGTCACCCCTGTCTAGCAAGACCCATCCAGTTCGAGGCTTCATCCCCGCGGTTCCCCCCTTCGAGAGGAATGCACGTCGTGGCCCCAACTCGTGAAGTCGACATCTCCCAACTCATCGACGCCGCACCGGTGTCTGCCCTACAGAAGCGTGCCATCGCGTTGTGCCTGGCGCTCGCAATCCTCGACGGCATGGACGCCCAGCTGATCGGATTCGCGATTCCCGCGCTGTCCGAGGACTGGGGCCTGTCCAAGGCCTCGTTCGGGCTGCTGCTGGCGCTCAGCAGCGGCGCGATGGTCGTCGGCAGCCTGCTGTTCGGTCCCGTGGCCGACCGCTGGGGCCGGCGACGGGTGATCCTGCTGTGCACCGTGCTGTTCGCGGTGTTCACCCTCGCGTGCGCGTTCGCGCCGTCGATGGGAGTGCTGATCGTGCTGCGCATCCTCGCCGGGATCGGGCTCGGCGGCGTCACCCCGAACCTGATCGCGCTGACCAGTGAGTACAGCCCCGCGCGCAGCCGCTCCACCCTGGTCACCATCGTCGTCGCGGGAATGTCGCTGGGCGGCTTCCTCGGCGGACTCGCTGCCGCTCAACTGATCCCGGCGTACGGCTGGCAGTCGATCTTCGTGGCCGGTGGCGTCCTCCCGCTGATCGTGGCCGCGTTCGCGTGGGCGGGGCTACCGGAGTCGGGCAAGTTCCTCGCCTCCCGCGGTGATCACGCCGGTGCCGCGAAGATTCTCTCGGCGATCGCCCCGCAGGCGGGCATCACCGGATCGGTGACGTTCACCGTGGACGCAACCGTGGCCACCAAATCGCCCATCCGGGAACTCTTCGCCGGTGGCCGGGCGCTGGACACGGTCCTGCTGTGGGTCGTGTTCGTCATCAACTTCCTGGTCATCTACTTCCTGTTCGGGTGGATGCCGTCGCTGTTCAGCCAGGCCGGGCAGAGCCCCTCCCACGCGATCCTCGCGGCGGCGCTGTTCAACCTCGGCGGCATGGCGGGCGCGCTGTCCATCGGGTGGATCACCGACCGCGTCGGCACCGCGTGGCGCCGGTCCCGGGGTTCGGACGCCGCGTATGCGGTGGTGATGGCCGGCTACACACTCGGCGCCCTGTTCATCGGCGTCGTCGCGATGTTCCTGGCGAACTCCACCCTGCTGCTGATCACGATCTGCATCGTCGGATTCGGGATGTCCGGCAGTTCGGCGGGCATCATCGCGATCGCGGCGTCGATCTACCCGGTCGCGGCACGCTCGACCGGCATCGGCTGGGCCATGGGAATCGGACGGGTCGGGTCCATCGCCGGGCCCACCCTCGGCGCCGCCCTGATCGCGGCCGGGATGGATGCCCGCACGATCTTCCTGCTGATGATCGTGCCGACGGCCGTCGCCGTCCTCACGCTCGGTGCGCTGTTCGTGCGGGAACGGCTGCGCGGGCGCACCGTCGTCGGGGCCGCGGAGTCGACCGCCGTCACCGCCGAGGCGCACTGAGCCATGCGATCCGTCACGTCGAGGGCCACCTCGTACTGCAGGCTGTGCGCCTCCTCGTGCGGGGTCCTGCTCGACATCGAGGACGGGCGGATCGCGCGGGTGCTCGGCGATGCCCACCATCCGATCTCCGGCGGCTACACCTGCCCGAAGGGGCGCCGCGGCGGCGACCTCGTCCACGGGCCGGACCGGCTCACCACCTCGATGCGCCGCACCGCCCCAGGCACCCACGAGCCGGTGCCGGTGGCGCGGGCGGTCACCGACATCGCGGACCGGCTGCGCGCCATCGTCGGCCGGCACGGACCGGACTCGGTCGCGCTGTTCATGGGGACGCAGCAGAACTTCGCCGCACTCACCCCACCGATGGCCCGGGCCTGGTTCCGGGGCACCGGCTCGCACAAGTTGTTCTCCACGATGACCATCGACCAGTCCGCGAAATGGGTTGTCGCCGAACGGATGGGGACGTACGTCGGCGGCCGGCAGCGGTTCGAGGACGCCGACGTGTGGTTGCTCGCGGGCACCAACCCCGTCGTCTCCGGCAACGGCGGCGACGGGGACGGCGCGGTGGTGCAGAACCCGTCCGTCACCCTGAGGGCGGCGCGGGAACGGGGCCTGCGGCTCATCGTCGTCGACCCGCGACGCACCGAGACCGCGGCGCTCGCCGACATCCACCTGGCGCCCCGGCCGGGCACGGACGCAGTGCTGTTCGCGGGCCTCCTGCACGTCGTCCTCACCGAGCGCCTCCACGACGCCGGCTTCTGCCACCGGTACACGGCCGACCTGGCCGTGCTCGCCGACGCCGTCGCCGGCGTGACCCCCGGCGTCGTGCAGCGGATCTGCGGTATTCCCGCAGACCGGATCCGCGACGCGGCACGGGTGTTCGCAGGCGCGGCACGGGGCATGGCGACCAGCGGCACCGGGTTGTGCATGGGTCCGCACTCGAACCTCGCGGAACACCTCGTCGCGGCACTGAACGTGGTGTGCGGCCGGTATCTGCGCGAGGGGGAGCGGGCCGACGACCGCGCCGTCCTGACCCGGCACCAACCGGCGCGCGCGGAGGTCGCCCCGGCCACCCGGGCATTCGAGCACGGATTCCGCAGCCGGATCGGTGGGGTCCGGGCGATACGCGGCGAACTTCCGTCCGGCATCCTCGCCGACGAGATCCTCGAACCCGGCCCCGACCGGGTGCGGGCGCTGATCGTCTCCGGCGGCAACCCGGCGGCGGCGCTGCCCGATCGCGGGAAAGCGTTGCGCGCGATGCGATCACTGGACCTGCTGGTGTGCGTCGACCCGCGCATGTCGGACACCGCGCGGCTCGCCGACTACGTGATCGCGCCGACCACGATGTACGAGCGCGCCGATCACACCGCGATCATGGAGCCGTTCTTCCCGCAGCCGTTCGCGCAGTACACCCCCGCGGTCGTGACCGCGCCGCCCGGAGTCGTCGACGACTGGCGATTCTTCCTCGACCTCGCCGCCGCCTCCGGGCAGCCCGCCAAGTTCGCCGGCCGCATCCTCGACCCCGCCGCGCCACCGACCTCCGAGCAGATGCTGGCCATGATGGCCGAGCGGGGGCGCATCCCGTTCGCGGACCTGGTCGGCGCCCCGCACGGACACCTCGCCGGACGCAGTGGCGCCGTCGTGGGTTCGGCGGCCGAGGAGAATGCCGGGCACCGCCTGACGCTGATGCCCGAGGACGTGCGCGCCGAACTGCGCGCAGCGCTGACGGACAGGGCTGTCGCAGCACAGTTTCCGCTCCTGTTGACGGTGCGGCGGATCCGGGAGGCCGTCAACTCCACCGGTACCCGCGTGCCGGGACTCGTTCCCGGTGGCGCCAACCCCGCGAGTGTGCACCCGGACGACCTCGCCGCCGTGGGCATCGCCGACGGGCAGGCGGTGATCGTGCGCTCGGCGTCCGGGCACCTGCGTGCGACCGCGCGGGCGGACGCCACCCTGGCCCGCGGCACCGTGTCGATGACGCACTGCTTCGGAAGCGTCGACCCGCGCGACGACGTCGGAGTCAACGTGAACGCGCTGACCGGAACCGGCGACGGCGTCCAGTCGATCAACGCGATGCCCACCATGACCGCGGTTCCCGTCGCGGTCGAGCCCACCACCATCGAACAGGACGTGTGATGACGACGGCAGAACCGATCGCCGGGCACCGGATCTGCCCGCTGTGCGAGTCGACCTGCGGGCTGCTGGTCGAATTCGACGGTCGCGCCATCACGAGGGTCGCGCCGAACCCGGACGACGTGACGAGCGCCGGGCACAGTTGCGCGAAGGGACTCGGTCTCGGCCGCATCGAGGGCGACCCGGACCGGATCCGGACCCCGCTCCTGCGCACCGCGGACGGTGGGTTCCGCGAGGCCGGCTGGGACGAGGCGTTCGCCGAGATCGAGCGTCGGCTACCGGAGTTCGTCACCGGTGACCCGGGCAGCTGCGCCGTCTACCACGGGAATCCGGCCGCTCACCACCTGGATTCGACGTTCTACCTGGGTGAGCTGATCGGTGCGGTCGGTACCCGGAACATCTACTCGCCGGCCAGCGTCGACACCTGGCCGAAGAACCTCGCGCACATGCTGCTGTACGGCACCGGGCTCGGGATGAGCCTGCCTGACCTCGACCGCACCGACTACCTGCTGATCCTCGGCTCGAACCCGATGGTCTCCAACGGCAGCACCGTCACCGCGCCCGGCATGCACCACCGCCTGCAGGCGTTGCGCGAGCGGGGTGGCACCCTCGTCGTGGTGGATCCGGTCCGCACCCGCACCGCCGAGGTCGCGGATCTGCACGTGCCGATCCGGCCCGGGACCGACGCCCTGTTCCTGCTCGGGGTGCTGTCCGTCATCGCGTCCGAGGGGCTGTCCCGACCCGATCGGGTGCCTGCGGTGGTGGACGGCCTGGACGCCGCTCTGGCGATGGCGGCGGGCTTCGACCCCCACGCCGTCGCCGCCGCGTGCGGGATCGACGCCGATATGATCCGCGCGGTCGCGCGGGGGTTCGCGGGCGCGCCTGCAGCGGTGGCGCATTCACGGATCGGGACGTGCATGCAGGAGTTCGGCACCCTCGCGAACTGGCTCGTCGAGGTGCTCACCACCGTCACCGGCAACCTGGACCGGCCCGGAGGGGCGATGTTCGCGCTGCCGCCGGCCGGCGGGCAGAACACCTGGCCGGTGACCAGACCGCCGAAGCTGATGTTCGACCGGTGGCGTTCGCGAGTGCGGGGGCTGCCGGAGGCGATGGGGGAGTTGCCCGCGGTGTGCTTCGCCGAGGAGATCCTCACGCCCGGACCGGGCCGTACCCGGGCACTGATCACCCTCGCCGGGAACCCGGCCCGCTCCCTGCCCAACAGCGGGGCGATCGAGCAGGCCCTCGGCGCCCTCGACTTCATGGTGTCGGTGGACTGCTACCTCAACGAGACCACCCGCCACGCCGACGTGATCCTGCCGCCGCCACCGCTGGCGACCCGCGGCCACCACGACGTGACACTGGCGCACTTCCAGATCCGGAACGTCGCGCGGTACACCCCACCCCTGCTCGACCTCGCCGATAATGAGCTGGCGGAATGGCAGATCCTGCTGCGGATCGCCGCGATCGCCAAGGGGACCCCGCACCGTCCGGTCGAGGAGATGGACGACGACGTGGCCGCCGTCGCCGCCCGGCGCGCCGCGAAACTCGCCGGCTGCGAGGTGGAACAGGCACTCCACGCCGTCGCCGGCCGCCGCGGCCCACAGCGACTGCTGGACCTGCGCCTGCGCAGCGGACCCTACGGCGATCGTTTCGGGCTCGACCCGGACGGGCTGACTCTCGCACTGCTGGAGGCCAACCCGGACGGCATCGACTACGGGTCGCTGACACCGCGCGTCCCGGAGGTGCTGCGCACCCCGGACGGGCGGATCGACCTGATGCCGGAGATGATCGTCGCGGATCTGCCGCGGGTGCGGGCGAGCATGACCCGGGCCACCCCGGATCTGCTGCTGATCAACCGGCGTCAGCGTCGGGGCATGAATTCGTGGCTGCACAATGCCCTGCCCCAACCGGACGGCGGCCAGTGCGCCCTGCTGATCAGCCCACGCGATGCGGCCGAGCGCGGCCTGGTCGGCGGCGACCGGGTGGCGGTGACATCCAAGGTCACCACCGTGACGGCCGAACTGCGAATCGACGACGCGTTGCGTCCCGGTGTGGTGAGCATGCCGCACGGATGGGGCCACGACGGGCCGGGCCTGCGGACATCCCGGTCGGCGTCGGTGCCCGGCAGCAACTACAACGCCCTGGTGGACGACACCACCGACCTCGAGGCGCTGACGGCGTCCCCGATCTTCAACGGCGTCCCGGTCACCGTGACGCGCACCAGCGAGGAGCATCCCTGATGGCGTACGTGGTCACCCAGAACTGCTGCAACGACGCGACCTGTGTCGCGGTCTGCCCCGTCGACTGCATCCACCCGACTCCCGCCGAGCGGGAGTACACGCGCACCGAGATGCTGTACATCGACCCGGGCACCTGCATCGACTGCGGCGCCTGCTCCGATGTGTGCCCGGTGGACGCGATCGTCCCGGGCGACGCGACCGCGCCGGACATCGACCGGTACCGCGACATCAACGCCGAGTACTTCCAGCGGAATCCACGCAGTGCCCCGCCCGGTGCGCACGTGCAGCCACTTCCGCTGGCCCTCGCGACCACCGGCGTCACCCATCCCCCTGCGCTGCGGGTGGCGATCGTCGGATCCGGACCGTCCGCGTTCTACGCCGCCGAGGAACTGCTGGCCCGCCGCGACATCACCGCCGAGGTCACCATGTTCGAACGGCTGCCCGTCGCAGGTGGACTCGTGCGGTTCGGCGTCGCGCCGGACCACTGGCACACGAAGACGGTGGACCGGGTGTTCGACCGCACCGCGCGACGCGACGGCTTCACCTTCCACCTCGGCGTCGAGGTCGGGCGGGACGTCACGATCGACGAGGTGCTGGCACACCACCACGCGGTGATCCACGCGTCCGGGGCGTCGGGAGACCGGCGCCTCGGCATCCCCGGCGAGGACCTGCCGGGCAGCTACGCCGCCCGGGAGTTCGTCGCCTGGTACAACGGCCACCCCGACCACGCCGAGCGCACGTTCGACCTGTCCGCGAGCCGCGCCGTCGTGGTCGGCAACGGCAACGTCGCCCTGGACGTCGCCCGCATCCTCGTCTCCGATGTGGACACCCTGCGCCGCACCGACATCGCCGACCACGCCCTCGCCGCCCTGGCCGACAGCCGGGTCGAGGAGGTGCTGGTGCTCGGCAGGCGGGGACCCGAGCACGCGGCCTGCACCACGCCGGAACTGCTCGCGCTCGGCTCGCTGCCGGGAATCGACGTCCTTGTCGACGGCCCGGTCACGGCGGGTCCGGACGCACCGGCCAAGCTGCGGATCCTCGCCGACTACTCCCGGCGGAAGGCGACTCCGGGGAACAAACGCATCGTGCTTTGCTTCGGTACCTCCCCACGAGAGGTTCTCGGTGCGGGCCGTGCCGAGTCGCTCCTGGTTGCTCACGGCGACACAGCAGACCGGATCGAGTGCGGTCTGATCCTCCGGGCGGTCGGGTACCGCGGACTGCCGATCGCCGGCCTCCCGTTCGACGAGGCCACAGGAACCGTCGCCAACACCGCGGGCCGCGTCGCGTTGCCGGGCACCGGGGAGACCGTCCGCGGTCACTACGTGGCGGGCTGGATCAAGCGCGGTGCCACCGGTGTGATCGGCACCAATCGCTACTGCGCGGCGGAGACCGTCGAGGCACTCCTCGCCGATCATCGCGCGGGACTGCTCGCCGCCCCCACCGCGGCCGCTGCGGACCTGGCGGCGCTGGTGCGCGAACGCAGGCCCGACGCGCTCGGCGGTGCGGACTGGCGCGCGATCGACCGCTTCGAGCGCGAGCGCGGCCGCGAGGAGGGCAGGCCCCGCATCAAGATCGTCGACGCCCGGGAGGCGGCCGTCGTCGCGGGTGCGGCCGCCCGGTGAGTCCGGACACGGCCCGGGTGCACACGTTCTGCCGCATCTGCGAGCCGGGGTGCGGCCTGCTCGCCGAGGTCCGGGACGGCGAAGTGGTCCGGCTGCAACCGGACCGGGATCATCCCGTGCACAAGGGGTTCTCCTGCCACAAGGGTGTGCACTACCTCCAGGTTCACAACGATCCGGATCGCCTCGACCGGCCGCTGAAGCGGAAAAATCCGCGGAGCGAGGAGCGCGGCGACTTCGAACCCGTCGAGTGGGACGTCGCGGCGCGCGAGATCGCCGACAGGCTCGCGGAAGTGCGGCGCCGGTACGGCCGGGGTGCCCTCGCCGTCTATCAGGGAAACCCGTCGGCGTTCAACGGCGCCTACTACGCGAACGCCGCCACGATCGCACGCGGCTTCGACACAAGGATGCGCTTCAGTGCGGGAACCCAGGACACCTCGGCCAAATATGCTGCGAGTGAGGCGATCTACGGGGCGTCGATGGCACATCCGATCCCTGACCTGCTGCACACCGACTACTTCTTATGCGTCGGCAGCAACCCGCAGGTCTCGCACATGACGCTGATCCACATCTCGGATCCGATGGCCAAGATCCGCGCTGTGAAGAGCCGTGGCGGGACAGTGCTGTTCGTCAATCCGCGCCGCATCGAGTCGTCGTCGCCGGAGACCGGGGACGTGTTGTTGATCAAGCCGGACACCGACTTCTACTTCCTCGCCGGAATCCTGCACGAGATCGTCTTCCGGATCGGGTACGACCGGGCCGAGGTGGAACGTCACGCTCGCCGCGTCGACGAGTTGCTCGACTTCGTCCGGCAGTACCCGGTCGACCGGATCGCCGCGGTCACCGGCATCGAGGCCGACACGATCCGGCGGGTCGCCGACGAGTTCTGCGCGGCACCGAGCGCAAGCGTCTACATGGCGACCGGGGTGAACCAGGGCCGTCAAGGCACCCTGGCCTACTGGATGCTCACGATGGTCAGCCTGTTCTCCGGCAACCTCGGCAGGCGCGGCGGCAACATCTACTCGCGCGGCGTCGCCGACGTGGTGCAGGGCTCGAAGCGTAAACGGGAGGACCCGTTCTACGACGGTCCCTTCGGTGAGATGCGCACCGTCGGCGGCGATCTGCCCGCCGCGCTCCTGCCGGACTTCATCGAGAATCCCGACGACCCGATCCGCGCGCTGATCGTGGTGTCGGGCAACCCGCTGCTGTCGGTCGGCGGCGACGACCGGCTGCGCCGGGCGTTCGAGCAGTTGGACCTGATCGTGACCGTCGATCTGTACCGCACGGTCACCGGTGAGATGGCGGACTATGTTCTGCCCGCCACGGACTGGCTGGAACGGGAGGATGTCAACTTCCTCAACACGATGGGCGTGGCAATGGAGCCGTACGTGCAATACACGCCCGCCGTCGTCCCCGCGAAGGGGGAGCGCCGCAACGACTGGTGGATCCTGTCCCGCATCCAGCAGGCGATGGGCGTCCCGACCCTGCTCGACGACCCCGACCCGAATCCGTTCGCCGCGGTCGACGCGACGATGCGGGAGTCGGGTCTGAGCATCGATCTCCTCGCGACCCTGCCGTGCCAGACCGCGGTGCTGCCGGAGGCCGAACCGTCGCACGTGTTCAGTATCGCGGTCCAGCACGACGACGGCCTGATCGACTGCTGTCCCGCGCTTTTCCAGCGCTCGTACGGGACCGCGGAACGTATCTTCGAGGAGTTGGCCGCGG
This sequence comes from Rhodococcus sp. USK10, assembly GCF_019378875.1. Classification (NCBI taxonomy): domain Bacteria; kingdom Bacillati; phylum Actinomycetota; class Actinomycetes; order Mycobacteriales; family Nocardiaceae; genus Rhodococcus; species Rhodococcus sp. USK10. Next base: position 2,226,380 of record NZ_CP076048.1, on the reverse strand, counting down.
AGCCCGCCGACCAGCTCAAACTGATCACCCGGCGCACCCACTACATGGTCAACAGCTGGCTGCACAATCTTCCGGTGTTCAAACAGGGGGTCCACCAAAGCAATCCGCTGTGGATGCACCCGGACGACGCGCGGAGCCGGGACCTCGTCGAGGGCGACGACGTCACCGTGCGCAACCGCCACGGCGAGGTCGACGCGATGCTGATCTACGACGACACCCTCCGGCCGGGCGTCGTGGCGATGACCCACGGCTGGGGGCAGCGCTCGGCCCGGGGGCTGGACGTCGCGAGGCGCAACCCGGGTGTGAACGTCAACCGTCTCGCGCCCTCCGGGACGGACGGCTACGACCCGCTGAGCAACCAGTCGCAGCTCACCGGCATCAACGTCGAGGTGGTGCGCCTCCGGCACCCGTGAGTACTTGTTAACCGCCGGACGTTAATAAGTACTCACGGGCGCGAAGCGCAGACCTTGCCGGATTTAACAACAACCTTTAGATTTAGCAGCTGTGACGGGCGGCACAGTCACGGAGAACTTCGGTTTCGATCCCGCCGGTCGCGGCCGGGCACACAGGAGGCAAAGAATGAGCGGAACCGTGATCGACGCGCTGAGTTTCTGGGCGCGGATCGTCCCCGGCCAACCGGCCATCGATTTCGACGGCGACGTCGTCACGTATGCGGAACTGTCGCGGTGGGCCGACGGCGTCGCCCACGACCTCGCGGCGCGCGGCGTCGTGCCGGGCGACCGGGTCAGCTTCGTGGGCACCAACACCCTCGAGTGGTGCGCGGCGGCGCTGGGGGCGATGAAGGTGGGCGCCATCGCTGCGCCGTTCAATCAGCGGATGCTCGCCGGCGAACTGACGGCGCTGGTCGAGGATTGCGAGCCGAAGATCGTGTACTGCGATCAGGCGTTCCTCCCGAGGCTCGAGGAGGTGCTGAAGGCGCACGACACGTTCTCGCTCGCCGTCCTCGAACACGACGTGCGGCCCCTGCGCGGCGGGGAGCACAGTAAGTTCCCGACTCCGGTGGTCGACGTCTCGACCCCGACCGCGATCGTCTTCACCAGCGGGACTACGGGCAGGCCCAAGGGCGTGGTGTTCACCCACGCCACCATCGCGGGCGAGATGCACGAGTGGTCGCTGATGGAACCCATCCTGCCCAACGGTCTGCGGCCTCTGCTCGTGCTGCCGTTGTTCACCGCGGCGGGCATCATCTGGGGCATCTCCCGCACCGTCATCCACGGCGGCACGCTCTACCTGCAACCGGGGTTCGACCCGCAGGCCGCCCTGCGTGTTCTGGTCGAGGACAAGGCGACGACGCTCACCGGTCCACCCATCCTGTTCGAGCAGATCGCGAAGGCCCCGGGGTTCGCCGACGCCGACCTCCGCCATCTCACCACCGCACACGTGGGCGGTGCCCGGGTGCCGGTGCACCTGCTGGGGATCTGGCAGGACCGGGGTGTGCAGTTGCGGCAGATCTACGGGCAGACCGAGATCGGCGGTTCCGCGACCGTGATGCCCCGCGACGAGGCGGCCGAGCATCCGGACAAATGCGGGTGGGGTGGCATCTTCACCAAGATCCGAGTCGTCGATGCATCCGGAATCGACTGCGCGCCGGGCGAAACCGGGCAGATCCTCCTCCGTGGGCCGGGAATGATGCCGGGCTACTGGCGCAACGAGGACGCGACGAAGGCCACGCTGATCGACGGCTGGTTGCACACGGGAGATCTCGGAAAGCTCGACGAGAACGGCTACCTGACCTACGTGGACCGGCTCAAGGACATGATCATCTCCGGTGGGCTCAACATCTCGCCCGCCGAAATCGAATCGGTGATCAATCAGATCCCGGAGGTCGAGGAAGTCGCGGTGATCAGCGTGCCCGACGCGAAGTTCGGGGAGACGCCGGCCGCCCTCGTGAAGGCGGCGCCGGGCCTGGCCGAGGCGGATGTCGTCGAGTTCTGCAATCAGCGCCTCGCCGACTTCAAGGTCCCGCGCTACGTCGTCCTGCTGGACGAGCCGTTGCCGCGGATGGCCAGCGGCAAGATCGCCAAACGGGAACTGCGCGACACGTACGCGGACGTGCCGGACACCCACCGGAAGGTGCGCTGAATGACGAACGCGGGTGAACAGAGGGTCGCCGTCGTCACCGGGGGCGGCCGGGGCATCGGTGCGGCTATCGCGCAGCGCCTCGCGTCGGACGGTTTCGCCGTGGCGGTGAACTATTCGCGCAGCGAGACGCATGCGGCCGACGTGGTCGCGAAGATCGTCGCGGGAGGTGGCCGCGCGGTGGCGATCAAGGCGGACATCGGGAACGCGGCCTCCGCCGAGGAGCTGATCTCACGGACCGCCGACACGCTCGGGGCGCCGACGGTGCTGGTCAACAACGCGGGCATGAACCTCGCCGGCTCGGTCCGCAAGCAGGAACCGGACGACTGGGATCGCGTGATCGCGGTCAACCTCAGCGGGGCCTTCTACTGCACGCATGCCGCGTTGCCTGCGATGTACGAGAACGGCTGGGGCCGCGTCGTCTTCTTCGGAAGCCCGTCCGGCGGACGCCGGCCGTCGCCGGGGATGAGCGCCTACTCGGCGGCGAAAGCCGGCCTGACCGGGATGACCCGGACGTTGGCGCTCGAGGTCGCGCGGCGCGGCATCACCGTCAACACCGTCGTCCCCGGTTTCGTCGAGACCGACATCATCAGTTCCGGGGGCGACGCCGCCGTCGACGCCCTGGCCGCCCATTGGCCGCGGATCCCCGCGGAGTCCGTGGCGGCGACCGTGTCGTTCCTCGTCAGTGACGACGCCCGGCACGTGTCGGGTGAAGAGGTGGGCGTCTGGCTCGGCGGTCCGGTGTAGGCGCCTCCGGCGCCCGTGCGCGGTTGACGAGTCCCAGGACTCGTCAACCGCGCACGGGCGCGTCAGCGCCTGTAGGTGGCGGGCCACGCCTTCCCGAGGGTCAGGCCCCCGTCGACGACGATGTTCTGCCCGGTCACGAACGTTGCGTCGTCGGAGACCAGATAGGCGATGGCGCCGGCGATGTCGTGGCCCTCGCCGGCGCGGGGGATCGGCTGGAATGTCGCCAGACCCTGCCGCACGCTGTCGACGCTGGCGTCCAGCGCGTCTCCGTCGAGACCCGCGCCGTGGCCGACGATGCGGGTGGCGACGCCGCCGGGGGTGACCGCATTGACCCGGACGTGGAATTCCGCAAGTTCGCGTGCGGCGCTGCGGGTCATCTGCAGCACGGCGGCCTTCGCGGCGCCGTACGGGTGCGGGCCGAAGCCGGTGCGCACGCCCGCGACGGACGACACGTTGACCACGGTGCCGAACCCCTGCTCGCGCATCACCCGGGCGGCGTGTTTGGTGCCGAGGAAGGCGCTGCGCGCCAGGACGGCGAACGAGGAGTCCCACTCGTCGACGGTGGTGTCGGCGACGTATGTCCAGGCCCCGACCCGGCCGGCGTTGTTGACCATCGCGTCGAGGCGTCCGAAGCGCTCGGTCGCGGCGCGGACCGCGGCCGCGACATCCTCCTCGCGGGTGACGTCGGTGTGCAGGTAGACGCCGTGCTCGCCGAGGGCGGCCGCGACCGCCTCGCCGCGTTCGTCGTCGATGTCCGTGACCACCACCCGCGCACCCCGCTCCGCGAGAAGTGCGCAGGTCGCCGCCCCGATCCCGCTCGCACCACCGGTCACCACCGCGACCTTGCCGTGCAGTTCCGCCATTGTGTTCTGTCCTTTCGCGCCGTCCGTCCGAACTGTGGATCTTGAGGTATTAACCTAAAGGTATTAGCTTGATATGTCGACGGTACCGACACGAAGCGGAGGCCGTCGGAACCACACGAGGGGAAGGCCCCGAATGTCCGAACTGATACTGACCGAGCAGCCGCGACCGGGCATCTTGCTCGTGCGACTGAACCGACCCGAGGCCCTCAATGCGATGAATGCGGAGATGATCGGCGAACTGCACCGGGTTCTGGCCCGGGTGCGGGACGACTCGACGATCCGGGCGATCGTCCTCACCGGCGCGGGCAAGGCGTTCTGCGCGGGCCTGGACTTGCGTGGGTACGGCACCCCGGACGGTGCCGCGGACGGCGAGGGCCGCCCCCAGGCCGGGTTGCGGGTGCAGAAGCACATCGCCGACCTGGTCGAGGCGTTCCGGGGCGCGCGCCCGCCGATCATCGCCGCGATCAACGGCGCCGCGGCAGGCGGTGGTATGGCGCTGGCGCTGATGGCCGACATCCGCATCATCGCCGACTCGGCCGCGCTGCACGCGTCGTTCATCAAACGCGGCCTCTCCAACTGCGACATCGGAGTCAGTTGGCTGCTGCCCCGCATGATCGGGTTCTCGCGCGCGGCGCAGATCCTGCTCACCGGCCGGACGATCGACGCCAGGGAGGCGGAACGAATCGGAATCGCCTCGTCCGTCGAATCCGGCGACGCCCTGCTCGGCGCGGCGCTGGGCACCGCCGAGGAGATCGCGCAGAACACTCCGTTCGGGGTGTGGATGACCAAAGAGGTGATGTGGTCGAACCTGGAGGCGCCGAGTCTCCGGGCGGCGATCGACCTCGAGAACCGCACCCAGATCCTGGCGGCCATGACCAAGGACCACCGCGAGGCGGTGAAGTCCTTCCTCGAGAAGCGCCCGCCCGAGTATCTGAATCACTGATGCAGGGCCGGACCGACGCCACGGCCGGGCCGTGACCACCGCACTGCAGCAGCACCACCGGCCCTCCGGGGCAGTAAGCGAGGAAGATCAGTGAAAGTCGGTATCGCCGCCGGATATTGGGGTTCCGGGCCGCCGCGCAACGTCGACCGGATGCTCGCCGAAGCCGAAGCGCTCGGCGTGGACAGCTTCTGGACGGCGGAGACCTACGGATCGGACGCGCTGACCCCCCTCGCCTGGTGGGGATCGCGCACGTCCACGATCAAACTGGGAACCGCGGTCTGCCAGATGTCGGCCCGGACGCCGACCGCCCTGGCGATGGCGGCGCAGACGGTCGACCACCTCAGCGGGGGCCGGGTGATCGTCGGCATCGGCGCGTCGGGACCGCAGGTGGTCGAGGGCTGGTACGGGCAACCGTATCCCCGGCCGCTCGAGCGGACCCGTGAGTACGTCGAGATCATGCGTGCGGTGTGGGCCCGGGAGAAGCCGGTGACCTACGAAGGCAAGCACTATCAGCTCCCGCTGGACGGTGGCAGCGGCCTCGGAAAGCCGTTGAAGTCGATCGTTCACCCACTGCGCGAGGAGATTCCGGTCTACCTCGGGGCGGAGGGGCTGAAAAACGTCGCGCTCGCCGCGGAGATCGCGGACGGCTGGACGCCGCTGTGGTTCTCGCCCAAGAGCGACGAGTTCTACCGCGCCGCGCTGGCCGAGGGGTTCGGCCGGGACGGGGCCCGCCGGTCGCCGTCGGATTTCGAGATCGCCAACGTGTGCTGGCTGGTCGAGAACGACGACGTGGAAAAGGCGGCGGCCAAGATCAAACCCGTCGTCGCGCTGTACGCCGGTGGCATGGGCGCGAAGGGCGCGAATTTCCACAACGACGTCTTCGCCCGCATGGGCTGGGCCGACGCCTGCGCCGAGATCCAGGAGTTGTACCTGCGTGGGCGGCCCGATCTCGCCGCGCAGGCCGTTCCGACCGAGATGGTCGAGGACGTCGCGCTGATCGGGCCTGCCGACAAGATCTGTGAGGACATCGTGAACCGCTGGAAACCCACCTGTTTGACGACGCTGATCCTCGGCGGCTGGCCGAGGCCGGAGAACCGGGAACGCATCCTCGAGGCGGTGATGTCGTGACGCTCGATCCGCGCACACCGATCCTCGTCGGCGGCGGACAGGTCAACGAGCGGACCGGGGGAGTGGAACCCGTCGATCTGATCGTCGCGGCGGCCCGCGCCGCCGCCGTCGAGGCGGGATCGCCGCGTCTGCTCGAACTCGTCGACTCGGTCCGGTTGATCGGGATGCTGTCGTGGCGGTACCGCGACCCCGGGGCGCTGGTCGGTGAACGCATCGGCGCCGCCGTTCGGCATACCGGGTACACCGGCAGCGGCGGCAGCGGCCCGCAGGTTCTGGTCAACCAGGCGGCCGAGGACATCGCGGCGGGCAGGGCCGACGTAGTCCTGGTGGGTGGTGCCGAGTCCTGGCGGACCCGGATGAAGCTGCGGTCCCAGGGTGTTCGCCCGTTGTGGACCGTGCAGGACGACTCGGTTGCACCCGCAGAGGTCCTCGTCCCCGAGGTGCCGATGGTCTTCGACGGTCAGTCCAGGATCGGGCTCGATCGGCCCGCGTACGTGTACCCCCTGTTCGAGCAGGCGCTGCGGATCTCGTCGGGGCGGTCGGAGGACGAGCACCGCGGCGCGATCGGCGCACTCTGGTCGGGATTCAGCAAGGTGGCGGCGACGAACCCGCACGCGTGGACCGGCCGTGAGTACACGGCCGACGAGATCGTCACGCCGTCCGAGGACAATCGGTGGATCAGCAGGCCGTACACCAAGCTGATGAATTCGAACAACATGGTGGAGCAGGGCGCGGCGCTGCTGCTCTGCTCCGTCGGCGTCGCCACCCGCCTCGGGATTCCCCGCGACAACTGGGTCTTTCCGCACGCGGGCACCGAGGCCCACGACACGTACGACATCGCCGAACGGGAGGCGCTCGACCGGTCACCCGCCATCCGGCTGGCGGGGGCGCGCGCCCTGGAACTGTCGGGAATCGGGCGGGACGACCTGGCGCACGTGGACGTGTATTCGTGCTTCCCGTCGGCCGTCCAGGTCGCCGCCGCCGAGTTGGGGCTGCCCCTCGGCGATCCCGGTCGACCGCTGACACTGACCGGCGGCCTCACGTTCGCGGGCGGTCCGTGGAACAACTACAGCACCCACGCGATCGCCACCCTGGCGACCCGGCTGCGCGAGGCGCCGGGAACGTACGGGCTGATCACGGCGAACGGCGGCTACCTCACCAAGCACGCGTTCGGCGTCTACCGGACGGAGCCGCCGCGCAGCGGTTTCCGGCGCCAGGACGTTCAGGCCGACGTCGACGCGCTGCCGACCACGACGGCGCTCACGAGCTATGAGGGGTCCGGCTCGATCGAGTCCTGGACGGTGGTGCACGGTCGCGACGGCGCCCCGGAGCGCGGCTTCGTGGCGGTGCGGACCGGCACCGGCGAACGCACGCTGGCCACCACGACGGAAACAGGCGCGCTGGCCCGTCTGGTCGGCGTCGACGTCGCGCGGGACACAGCGGTCGTCGCCGCCGACGGCACGTTCCGGTTCGCGGACGATTGACTCCGGTTTACCTAACGACATAAGGTATAGGAATCGAGGGCATCCGCCGCGAGGTGTGAGGTTCTCACGGAGAAAAGGAGTTTCGAATGTCTGTCGAAGACTTCCGCGAACTGTACGAGCGGCACGTCGGATACGTGGTGTCCGGAGACATGAAGTCCGCACTCGCCGACATGGTTCAGGCGAACCTGCCCGCCGTGTTCGACGGTGTCACTGTTCCCCGCGGCGACGTCGACGGGTTCGAGATCAAGGACGTCCGGGCCGACGGCGACCGCCGAATCGGCGAGACGGTGTACACGACCCCGGGCGGCACGATCGGCCTGCGATCGATCTGGGAGCGTCACGACGGCCGCTGGCTGGCCGCGGCGCTCGAGAACTTCCCCGCCGAAGGAGGCCGTCCGGCATGACGGGAGAACCGTGGGGACCGTCCGCCGACGGCCTCGACCAACCCTACTGGGACGGGCTCACCCGAGGTGAGCTGCGACTCCAGCGTTGCGGCAACTGCAAGACCTGGATCTGGGGGCCGCAATGGGTCTGCGGATCCTGCCACACCCTCGACCCGAACTGGGAGTCCGTGACGCCCACCGGGACCGTGTACAGCTGGTCGCGCAGCTGGTACCCGTTCATCACCGAACTGGCCGACCGGGTCCCGTACGTGACGGTCCTGGTGGAACTTCCCGAGGCCGGAAACCGCCGGGTACTCGGAATCCTGACCGGCGACGACACCGACGCCATCCGCATCGGCGACCCGGTCGTCGGTCACATCGAACACGACGAAGGCGCGACCTGGCCGCTGCTGCGCTGGCGTCGATCCACCGAAGGAGCGCAGGCATGAGTGCACTCACCATGCGCGGGGCGGCCGCCGTCGTCGGCGTGTCCGAACTGCACTACCGCCGCGGCGAGGCCCCGGCGGGTGAACTGAGGATGACGCTCGAGGCGATCCTCGCCGCCTGCTCGGACGCCGGCATCTCGCCGCGCGAACTCGACGGATTCGTGTCGTATGCGGGCGGCGGGCACGACGGTGCGGTCATCGGCGGCGCACTGGGCGTCGACGACGTCCGGTGGTCGAACATGATGTGGGGCGGTGGCGGCGGGACGGTCGCAGCCGCGATCAACAATGCCGCCGTCGCGATCGCAGCCGGGCAGGCCGAGTGCGTCGTCGTCTACCGCTCGATGGCACAGGCGGATACCGGGCGGCTCGGATACGCGAAGTACCACTACGGCCCGCACTTCCTCGCGCACGGCGTCGGATCGCCAGCCCAGGTGTGCGCACTGCGGACGCAGCGACTGCTCGAGCACGACGGGGTGCCGCGCGAGACCATGCGTGCCCTGGTGCTCGCCGCGTACCGGCACGCCCAGAACAATCCGACCGCGCAGGGCTACGGCAAGCCGCTCGACGAGGCGACGTACGAGTCGTCCCGCCTGATCACCGAACCGTTCCACCTGTACGACTGCTCGCGGGAGAGCGACGGCGCCGTCGCGCTGGTGCTGGTCTCCGCCGATCGCGCGAAGTCGCTGCGACCCGATCCCGCGTACGTTCTCGCGGGAGCCCAGGGCGCACCGGGCGGCTACTCCTCGATCATCGACAACGACGACCAGTACGCCACAGCGGGTTTCGCGGGCGCTGCCGGACGACCCGGGGTCGCGGACCGCCTCTGGGCCGCAGCAGGTCTGGGCCCTGACGACGTGGACGTCGTCCAGGTGTACGAGAACTTCAGCGGGCCCGCCGTCGCCGCGCTCATCGACCACGGCCTGGCGCCGTCCGGACCCGCCGCAGGCGAGGTCCTCACGGTCGACAACCTCACCGCGGGCGTGGGCAAGCTCCCCGTGAACACCAGTGGCGGCAACATCGCCGACTCGTTCGTCAACGGAATGGGGCTCGCCGTCGAAGCGGTGCGTCAGATCCGGGGCACGTCGACCAATCCTGTGGCGCACGCCAAGACGTCGCTGTTCATCGGCGGCCCGATGGCACCGCTCGTCAGTTCGACGCTCTTCGCCCACGAAGACGTGCTGTAGCACCCCGACTCTGTGAGAAGGATCGACATGGACAACATGACCGTGGACCGCGACGCTCTGTTCATCGGTGGCCGGTGGGTCGCCCCGCAGGAGGGTGCCGCGGCCGACGTCGTCGAGGCTGCCACGGAGAAGGTGCTCGGGCGTTCGGCGCTCGCTTCGGCAGCCGACATCGATGCCGCCGTCGCCGCCGCACGCGACGCACACCGCGGACCGTGGGGACAGCTCGACAACCGCGCTCGCGCAGACCTTCTCGACGTGTTCGCGTCCGCGCTGAAGAAGCGTGGTCGCGACACCGCGACGTTGGTGAGCCGCGAGAACGGGATGCCGATCTCACTCTCCGCCGGGGTCAACGGTTTCGGGCCCGCCGCCATGATCCGCTACTACGCGGCGCTCGTCCGCGAGGCGGCATCCGAGGACGTCCGTCCCAGCGCGTTCGGCGGCCGCACGGTGGTCCGGCGTGAGCCGGTGGGCGTCGTCGCCGCGATCACCCCGTGGAACTACCCGCAACCCCTCGCCGCGATGAAGATCGCGCCCGCACTCGCGGCCGGGTGCACCGTGATTCTGAAGGCCGCCCCCGAAACCGCGCTCGACGCGTTCGCGTTCGCGGATGCCGCCGAGGAGGCCGGTCTGCCTCCCGGCGTCCTGAACATCGTGCCCGCGGGCCGCGAGGCGAGCGCCTACCTGGTGCAGCACCCGGGGGTCGAGAAGGTCGCGTTCACCGGGTCGACGGCGGCGGGACGAGCGATCGGCGAGGTGTGCGGCAGGCTGCTGCGCCCCGTCACGCTCGAACTCGGCGGCAAATCGGCTGCAATAGTGGCAGCCGACGCCGACCTGTCCGTGTTCGCCGCGAACCTCGCCGAGGTGTCGCTGGTGAACAACGGCCAGACGTGCCATGCGAGTACCCGGATCCTCGCCCCCCGTGCCCGGTACGAGGAGGTCGTCGAGGCGGTCACCGAGACGGTCCGGGGTCTCGTCGTCGGGGATCCCCTCGACAAGGCCACCGCGATCGGGCCGCTGGTCAGCGCCGCCCAGCGCGAGCGCGTGCTCGGCTACATCGAGGACGGGCGCAGCGCGGGCTACCGCACGACGACCGGCGGGGGCGTACCGGATTCGCAGTCGCTCGGCTGGTTCGTCGAGCCGACGGTGTTCGTGGACGTGGACAACTCCGCCCGCATCGCCCAGGAGGAGATCTTCGGACCCGTTCTGACGATCACCCCCTACACGGACGAGGACGAGGCCGTGGCGATCGCCAACGACTCCGAATACGGGCTGGGCGGCACGGTCTGGACGGCCGACGAGGAGCACGGACTCGCGCTGGCCTCGCGGATCCACAGCGGGACCGTCGGCGTCAACCACTACGCCCTCGATCTCGACGCGCCGTTCGGGGGAGTCAAGTCCTCCGGTCTCGGACGCGAACTCGGTCCGGAAGGCCTGAACCCGTATTTCGCGACGAAGTCCGTGTATTTCGGAACACGCTGATTCGACACGCTTTTCATTCACCACCAGATCTGATCGAACGGAGCAGGCGATGACGCTACCGCTGACCGGTGTCCGCGTACTGGACCTCACCGACGGCCTCGGTGAGTCGTGTGGCCGGTACCTCGCCGACCTCGGCGCGCAGGTGACGAAGGTGGAAGGTCCGGGAGGTGCCCGCTCACGCCGCGCCGAGCCCGTGGTGGACGGGGTCAGCATCCCGTTCGCGCTGCGCAACGCGAACAAGCGGGGGATCGTCGTGGACCTCGACGATCCCGCGGGCCGGGACCGGCTCCGGGAACTCGCCGCGGAATCCGACATCCTGGTGGAATCGCACGCGCCGGGCCTGCTGAGCGAGCGCGGAGTGGGCGCGACCGAACTCTCAGCTCTCGCACCGTCACTGGTGTGTGTATCGGTCACACCGTTCGGGCAGACCGGGCCCTACCGGGACTGGGCGGCCACGGAACAGGTGCTGTACGCACTGAGCGGTGTGCTGTCCCGCTCGGGCGCTCCCGGAGCCGAACCCCTCCTTCCTCCCGCCGGCCTGGTGGAGGAGACGGTGGGGATGCACGCCGCCTGGTCGGCGCTGCTCGCCTACTACGACCGCATCCACACCGGGCGCGGCCAGGTCGTGGACCTGTCCGCCTTCGAGGCGCTCGTGCACGGCTTCGATCCCGGTTTCGGGACGCAGGGTTCCGCGGCCGCGGGGCGCTCCGACGACTTCCCCCGGAACCGGCCGGACGCCTCGAACTTCTATCCGGTGTTCCCCTGCGCCGACGGCTACGTGCGGATCTGCCTGCTGGCCAAACGGCAGTGGCGGGGAATGTTCGAATGGCTCGGCGAGCCGGAGGAATTCGCCGACCCGAAGTACGACACCATTCCGGCCCGGTTCGCCGCCGCCGACACCCTGCACCCCCTCATCGAGGCGCTGTTCGCGACCCGCACCCGCGACCAACTCGTCGCCGAGGGTGCGACCAGGGGAGTGCCGGTCGGCGGCGTCCTCTCGCTCGGGGAAGTACTGACCACCGAGCACTTCGACGTGGCCGGTGCCCTCGCGGACATGGAGATCGCCACCGGGGTGCACGCCCGGGTTCCGACGGGATACGTGTCGATCGACGGCGCACGCGTCGGAATCAGGACCCCGGCGCCCGAGGTCGGGGAGCACGACGCCCAGGCCCAGGCCACGCGGGAGACCCCGGCGGGCGGGGCGTCCGAGACGCGGCGACGGGGCGCCCGCCCCCTCGACGGCCTCCGCGTTCTCGACCTGGGCGTGATCGTCTTCGGCGCCGAACTCAGCCGCCAGTTCGCCGACTACGGCGCCGACGTCGTCAAGGTCGAGAATGCGAAGTTCCCCGACGGTCTCCGCCAGTCGAAGCGGGGTGCGGCGCTCGCCGCGTCCGTCGCCTGGGGGCACCGCAACAAGCGCAGCCTCGGTCTGGACCTGCGCAGCCCCGAGGGCGGGGAGTTGTTCCGCCGACTCGTCGCCGAGGCCGACGTGGTCCTGGCCAATTTCAAACCCGGAACGCTCGCGTCGATGGGCCTGTCGTACGACGAACTCGCCGCACTCAACCCTGGCATCATCGTGTCCGAGAGCAGCGCGTTCGGCAGTACCGGGCCGTGGAACAACCGACTCGGCTACGGCCCGCTGGTGCGTGCCGCGTGCGGTGTGTCCGCCCTGTGGCGGTACCCCGGGAACGAAGACCTGCTCTGTGACGGCTCGACCGTCTATCCCGATCACATCGCCGCGCACGTCACGGCGATCGCGGTACTCGCCGCGCTGATCCAGCGGACCCGCACCGGAAGGGGCGCGGCGCTGGAGGTGGCGCAGGCGGACACCGCGCTCGTCCAACTCGGTGCTCAACTCGTCACCGAATCGCTCCGACCGGGCACCGTCTCCGCGCCCGGCAACTCCGATCCATTCGCCGCGCCTGCCGGGGTGTTCGCCTGCGCCGGTGACGACGAGTGGTGCGTCGTGTCGGTCCGGGACGACGACGACTGGGTGCGCCTGTGCACCGCGATCGGCACGCCCGAGCTGGCGGACGTCCCAGCGTTCCGTACCCGGTCCGAGCGGATCCGCAACCGGGTGGACGTCGACGCCGTGCTGGGCGAGTGGTTGCAGACGCGTTCTCCCGCAGCGGCGGTCGCGCAGTTGCAGGCGGCGGGAGTGCCCGCCGGGATGATGCTGCGACTTCCCGAACTGCTCACCGATCCACACCTGGCGGCCCGCGACGCCTACACGGAAACCCATCACGCGTTGCTCCCGAAGGCGTTGCCCACGGCAGCCCGCGTCGCGCGCTTCTCGGCCATAGCCGATCCGCCGCTGCGCCAGGCCCCGATTGCCGGGCAGCACAGCCGGGAGATCTGCGCGGACCTGCTGAACATGACGACCGCAGAAGTGGATCGCCTCGTGGCCGAGGGGATCCTGCAACCGCCCGCCACGGATCCGTCGCCGATCGGGGTGGCCGCCTCCGCCGCGAGGTAACGCACGAGTTGATTCGACAGCGGCCCGGGTTCCCCTGGGCCGCTGTCGAATCGCGTCCATGTCACGGGTGTTCCGGGGAGGTCGGAAGACCCGAGGGTAAAGCGTAGACAAAACTAATGGTTGTTGGTTAACGTGGCACCCGTCACAATCATTCTCGAACTCTTCGAGACCGCACGACACGGAGTGTGTGCATGACGACCAGCTCATCAACCGCCGCAGACGGCGCCACGACGGTCTCCGGTTCCGGGTCCGCCGGCGACTCGAAACGAGCCAGCCGCGCCGCCTTCGTCGGAACTCTGCTCGAATACTACGATTTCAGCCTCTACGCCTCCGCCGCGTCGGTGGTGTTCGGGAGCGTGTTCTTCTCCGGTGCGAGCCCGTTCCTGGCCACGCTGCAAGCGGTCGGGACGTTCGCAGTCGGCTTCCTCGTGCGGCCGATCGGCGGTGTCGTCCTCGGCAGCCTCGGCGACCGGATCGGACGGAAGAAGATCCTCGTCTTCACCCTCGTGATGATGGGGGCCGCGACGATGCTCGTGGGTCTGCTGCCCGGCTACTCGCAGATCGGCTGGCTGGCCCCGGCCCTCCTCGTCCTCCTCCGGATCCTCCAGGGAATCGGCGCCAGCGCCGAATACGGCGGCGCGACCCTGGTCGCGGTGGAGTTCGCGCCGCAGCGCCGACGGGGACTTCTCGGATCCTTGCCCGGGGCGGGAGCGTCCATCGGCGGCGTTCTCGGCACCAGCGCCCTGCTGATCGTCTCGGCCGCGCTTCCCGAGGAAGCCTTCATGTCCTGGGGGTGGCGCCTGCCGTTCCTGCTCAGCGGACTGATTCTCCTGTACGGCCTGTCGCTGCGGGCCCGGTTGCCCGAGACTCCGGCGTTCCGCCACATCGAGGAATCGAACGACAAGACCACGTCCCCGGTTCTCGACGTCATCCGCCGTCAACCACGCGCGATCCTGTCCGTTCTCGTGATGGTGTTCGGGCAGGCCGGTCTCGGCTATTTCTATCTCGTCTTCATGCTGACCTACGGCCGCAACCAACTGGGCATGGGGCAGACCGACATCCTGATCGGACTGGTGCTCGCGCAATTGAGTTGTGCGGCCTTCATTCCCCTGTTCGGGATGCTGTCGGACCGGGTGGGCCGACGACCGGTCATCATCTCCGGCTTCGTGTTCTCCGCGCTGCTCGCCTTCCCTGCGTTCTGGCTCGTCGGGCACGGCGGCGGTACCGCCGCGTTCTGGTTGGTCCTGGTGCTGGGGAACGGGGTCGGTGTCGCGGCGATCTTCGGGCCGATGGGGGCGTACGTCACCGAACTGTTCGAGACCCGGCACGCCTTCAGCGGTCTGGGGTTGGGCCGTGAACTCGGGAACGCGCTCGGTGCCGCGCTCGTGCCGGTCCTCGCGGTGCAACTCGCGTTCAACGACGGCGGCAGCACCGCGGCACTGAGCATCCTGCTGGTGGCGATCTCGGTGGCGGGCGTCGCCGCCGCATGGGTCTCGGTGTCGCGAACCCAGCGCGCGCGGGACGGTGCGGAGCGGGCCGCGTCGTCCGAGGTCGCGGTCTAGCGGAGGTCGTGGTTCAGGGCAGAGGCGCCACGGGATGGCAGGCGGGAGCGACGGCCGTCGCCGGATCGAGGAGGTTGCGCACGATCCGGAGCGTGATGTCGTCGTAGACCATGGTTCCGTGATTGGTCAGATCCTCGGGGCAGAAGTCCTGAACCACGACGTTGGACACGTTCGGTCCGGGCGGCAGTTGCGACTCGCTCAACTGCACGACGAGGTCGTGCCTGGAACTGACGGTCGCATACTCGACTCCCGGGCGGGTCATGCCGCCCTCACCGGTCTCCGTGACGAACGCGGAACCCGCCGTCCCGTCGTCGACCGCCGGAATCACGCTCCCGACGGCATCTTTCGCCTGGGAATACGCGGCGAGAAGGTTCAGCATCCCGTAGGCGCTGATGCCGTTGGTGGCGGGAGCGACCCCGATCATCGTGCCGATCTTCGACTCCCCACCGAGGTGGTTGATGTAGTGCAGCGGCACCAGTCCGCCCTGGGAGTGCCCGACGAGATCGACCCGGTCGGCGCCGGTGGCGGCGAGGACCGTCTCGACGAAATCGCCGACCTGCCGGGCGGACACGCGCATGTCGCCGGTCTGATGGAACGGGCCGGTGTCCGGGCCGCCGTAGTCGAGGCCGAAGACGCAGTAGCCGTCGGCTTTCAGCTGGGGTGAGTACATCGCCCAGTTGGCGTAGCTGTTCTCGAACGTTCCGTTGACGAGGACGACGGGCCGCGGATGCGCGGCGTCCGGCCTGCACGAGAAATCGTTCATGCCCTGTGGGATCGCGTCGGGGTGCTCGATGGAATAGGCCCACGCGGCAGGCCACCCCGTTTGCGGGGGCCCCACGGGAGCCGTGTCCGGGGCGGCGTCGGCCACCGCCGGAGTGCCCAGGACTGCCAGGGCTCCGAGAACTGCCACCGTGCGTGCGCGTGCACCCATCGCGTCCGACTCCTCTACCGCAGAGCGACCGTTTTACCTAAGTAGTGTAGTTTCTGCCCGGGTGTGCGTGGGTGGGAACGGCGCAAAGAAGGGGTGCGGCGAATACATTTTCGCCGCACCCCTTCTTCCCGGAATCGTTCAGGCCTTCATCAGGTCTCGATGGATGATTTCCTTCATGATTTCGTTGGTGCCGCCGTAGATCCGCTGGATCCGCGCATCGATGTACGCCTTGGCGACGGGATACTCCATCATGTAGCCGTACCCACCGTGGAACTGCACCCCGGCATCGATGACGCGGCCCTGCAGTTCCGTGGCCCAGAGCTTCGCCTTCGCCGCATCCACGGCGGTGAGGGTGCCCGCGTTGTGCTCACGCACGCACCGGTCGATGTACGCGCGGGACACCTCGACGGCGGTCTGCAGTTCGGCGAGGGTGAACCCGAGGCCCTGAAATTCCCCGACCCGCTTGCCGAAGGCCGTCCGCTCCTTGACGTAGTCGAGAGTCCAGCCGAGGACCGCCTCGGCGGACACCTGCGCGGCGATACCGATACCGAGTCGTTCGAGGGGGAGGCTCTGCATCAGATACGCGAACCCCGAACCGATCTCACCGAGCAGATTCTCCTTGGGGACGCGGACGTCCTCGAAGAACAATTCGGCGGTGTCCTGGGCGTGCAGACCGAGCTTGTCGAGTTTGCGGCCCCGGGCGAATCCCGGCGTCCCGTCCTCGACGACGAAGAGGCTGAAGCCGCGCGAGCCGGCCGAGGGATCGGTCTTCGCGAACATGATCACGAGGTCGGCGAGGATTCCGCTGGTGATGAACGTCTTGGACCCGTTGATCACCCAGCTGTCGCCGTCCAGGACCGCCGTGGTCTGGATGGCGCGCAGGTCGCTGCCCGCGGCAGGCTCGCTCATCGCGATCGCGCCGATGGTCTCGCCGGTGACGAACCCGGGCAGCCAGCGCCGACGCTGCTCGGCGTCGGCGTGACGGAGCAGGTAGTTCAGCACGATGTCGTCATTCGTGGAGAACCCGGACTGCAGGGCCGACGCGCCGACCCGGGCGATCTCCTGCTGGATCACGAAGCGGAAGCGGTAGTCCAGTTCGCCGGGCCCGCCGTATTCCTCGGGGACGGACAGTCCCAGCAGGCCCTGGCGACCGGCCGCCAGCCAGGTCTCGCGATCGATCAGGCGATCCGCATCCCATTTCTCGAGTTGGGGCACCACGTGCTTGTCGACGAATCCCCGCACGGATTCGCGGAACAACTCGTGGTCCCGGTCGAACAGATCGCTCTGCATGTGTTCCTCCTGATGCGGGACGCCCGTGGGGCGCCCCGCACGTCATGTGTTGTCAGTTCGTTGCCAGTAGTTTCTGCGTCTCACGCCGGAACACCTGGTTGGCCACCTCGTTCTGGCCCAATACCATCCGGCCGGCGTTGGCGCTGGTCATGCCGTGCTGCGAGTCCCGCAGAAGGGGGAAGTCCTCCGCGTGGAGAACGGCGAGGAGAATCTCCCAGTTCTTGGTCCACAGGCGGGTCCACTTCTCCTCGGTCATCTCGGTCTCCGCGACCGGCGGCACGATCAGGCGCATCTCCATGCGACAGCGCTGCGGATCGGTGGGGTGCGGCCGGAAGGTGAGGAGCTGGAAGTGATCCGGCTGCCGCAGCAGGGTGCTGTTGGGGAGCAGGAAATGGGTTTCCGTGATGTCCTTGGCCAGGCTCCGGTCGCCGGGATCTTCTTCGATCCATCGGTCGATCGACTTGCGCGGCGCGATGAATCGGCAGTGCCTGCCGAAGTCCTCGAACGCCATCACGTTGGTGTGGATGTGCTTGGCCGCGGTATTCGGGTGCGCGTACTGGATGTGATATCCGTCGAGGAACGCGTCCTGCATGATCTTCCAGTTCACCGGCTCGTCGAATCCCTCGGACCGGAAGGCGATCTTGGAACCGAGGTCGTAACCGGCGACGATCGTATCCATCTCTTCGCCGAGCCAGGCCGCCACGTCGATGTCGGCGTCCGCGTCGTCGACGACCCAGATGAAACCGTGACGTTCCTCGGTCGGCAATTCCACGAGCCCCATGTTCGTGGTGTCGGTCTCGCCGAACGTGTTGTCGCGGGTGATCGTCCGGAGACTGCCGTCCGTGTCGTACGACCACCGGTGGTAGGGGCAGGAGAAAAGGCGGCAACGGCCCTTCTCCTCCTTTTCGAGGAGGGCGCCGCGGTGCCGGCAGAGGTTGACGAACGTCTTGACGCCGCCGTCGCGCTGCCGGACCACGATGATGTTGTTCCGTGGCATCTGCAGGGTGAAGAAGTCGCCGGCACGGGGGATCTCGGAGCCGTGCGCGACGATCGAGGGGACACGCCCGAAGATGAGGTCACGTTCCCGCTTGGCCACGGCCGGATCGGTGAACTCCTCCGGCTGGAACCAGGTGATGTGCTCGAATTCGTCCGTCGTGTCGTTGCGCAGGTGATCCAGGGCGCGGCGAATGCGTTCCTCGCGGGGGGCTCCGACCTCGGTCATTGCGTTTCCTCCAGTGTCGTGCGGAGTCGATGGGCCGGCGTTGTCGCCGCTACCCGTCACCGGCTCCGAATGCGGTGTGGATCGACGCATTAAATCTAACTCACATAGATTTATGTGTAAACCCTCGCAGGTCCGGCCGTTGCGGGTGTTATCAATGAGCATTAGGTTTAGGTGACACCGTCCGATGAGGAGTGATACGGATGATTTCCTGTCAGTGGTGCGAGGAACTCGCAGACGACGACCGCGACGAAGTTCTCGCCCTGGTGGGCGCGGCCGCGGAATACGACGACGAAGCGGGGTTCTCGCGCATCGAACCGCGTGATGTCACGGCACATTCGCGGCCGGGGGTGCGGGTATCGCATCTTGCGGTCAAGGCGCGCCGCGGTCTGAGCGCTCTCGACGACGTTCCGCTCGTCGTGGTGGCGTACCTCAACATCGCCGTGGACGACGACGGTCTCGGGACCGTCCAGTTCGTCGTGCACCCCGACTATCGATCGCGGGGAATCGCGACCCTGCTCGTCGAGGAACTGGGCCTCGACGTGGACCGGCCGGACGGCTGGATGGGTACCGGTGCGCGCGCGCTGCGCGTCTGGGCCTTCGGCACGCATCCCGCGGCCGAGCGCCTGACCCGACGATTCCGGATCTCGTCGGTGAGCCGGCTGTGGACCCTGTTCCGCAGCCTGACCGGGCCGTTCGCGGTTCCGCTCGATCCGGTGCCCCTCCCGGCCGGGTCCGTGCTGGAGGCGCCGCGCGGGCTCGAGGCCCCCGAGTCGGTGACTGCTCTCGACGACGTGCTGGGCCGTTCCGGAATTCCGGCCGCTCAGCTGGAAAAGCTGTCGGAGAGCCGTGCCCACGGAACCGGGTCCGTCGTACTCGCGTCCGGCGACGCCGGCCGGCCCCAGGGGTTCGTGTGGCTGGACCCGTCGCTGCACACGCACCTCGAACTGCGGGCGGCGTGGATCCGTGCACTGGTGCTCGAGAAGGAGGCACGGGGCGGCGGCCTGGGTGCGGCGCTGCTCGTGCGGGCGCTCGAGGTGCTGCGCGACGCGGGGGCCCAAATCGCCTTGATGAGAATCGATCCCGACGACGACGGTGCGGTCCGGCTCTGCCGGTTGCTGTCGTTCGAGCAGGAGGATGCGCATACGTGCTATCAGGTCGGTGAGTGGCACGAGGCTCCCGGCTACCTCTGAGGCATGAGACGGAGAACGATATTTGTTCCACTGTTGACGAGCGGCGAATGCCGCGCTACTGTCCTGTGACACGGCTCACAAGAAGTGTCCGTTTCGAGGGCGTCCGGCCGACGGCCCTCGAACCCAAGACCCACATCCAGTGCTCACCTCGCGCGCACGCCGCGCGACATTCCGGCGCACATCACCGACATCTCAGACTCGGTTGAACGAGAGGACACGTCATGGCACGACTCGAGGGGAAGGTCGCGTTCGTCACCGGTGCGGCTCGCGGACAGGGACGTTCGCACGCGGTGCGACTGGCGGAGGAGGGCGCCTCCGTCATCGCGATGGACATCTGCGAGCAGATCGACACCGTGTTCTATCCGATGGCGACCACGGATGACCTCGCCGAGACCGAACGCCTGGTCAAGGAGGCCGGCGGTTCCATCGTCACGTCGGTGGGCGACGTCCGGAACCGCGCCGACGTCCAGCGCGCGTACGACGCCGGGATCGAACAGTTCGGGCACGTCGACATCGTCCTGCCCAACGCCGGCATCATGCCCGTCATCGGACCCGGTGATCAGCCGCAGGCGTGGCACGACGCCATCGACGTGATGCTCACCGGCGTGTGGCACGTACTCGAGGTGACGGTGCCCGGGCTGATCGAGCGGGGCGAGGGCGGGTCGATCGTCATCACCAGTTCCGCCGCGGGCCTCACCAGCATCGGACTCAACACGTTCCCCGGCCAGGCCGGTTACTCCGCGGCCAAGCACGGCGTCGTCGGTCTCATGCGCCTGTACTCGAAGCAGCTTGCCAAGCACAGCATTCGGGTCAACACCGTGCATCCCACCGGGGTGAACACCCCGATGGTGGCCAACGCCGAATACGGCGAATTCGTGAACTCGCACCCCGAGGTCGCGAACGACGAATCGTACAAGAATCCGATGCCGGTCGAGCTGATCGAGGCCGTCGACATCAGCAACGCCATCGTGTTCCTCGCCTCCGACGAGGCGCGGTACGTCACGGGCGTGACCCTGCCGGTCGATGCCGGCTACAACAACCGTTGAGCGAAGGGAATTTTCGACCATGACGACAACAGAGTCGGCGGCCGCAGCGCCTCCGAAGATCGCCGATCGCGAGCAGGTGTTCGTGGGCGGCCGGTGGGTGGAGTCGACGGGAGACGAGTGGATCGACCTCGTCGACCCGTTCACCGAGAAGAAGGCGGCGCGAATCCGCAGCGCCACAACCGAAGACGTAGAACGCGCCGTGCAGGCGGCCCGCACGTCGTTCGATTCCGGTGAGTGGGCGTCGCGCACGATGGCCGAACGCGCCGACGTCCTCGACGAGATCGCCTCGCGACTCGAGACCCGCGTGGAAGAGTTGACCCCGCTCGGCGTGATCGAGGTCGGCATCCCCGTCGCGGTCAGCGGCCCGACGCAGCAGATGACCGCCGGGTTGTTCCGCGCCGTGGCGGCCGTGGCCCGCGACTACTCCACCCGCGACGACCGGACCCGGGCCGACGGCGGGGTCTCACGAATCCTGAAGGAGCCGACCGGGGTTGTCGCCGCCATCATCCCCTGGAACGGGCCCATCGGGACGATCGCCTTCAAGGTGGCCCCCGCTCTCGCCGCAGGCTGCTCGGTGATCCTCAAGACGGCGCCGGAGGCCCCGCTGTCGCCGTCCGTGTTCGCCGACGTCATCGGGGAACTGACGGCCGAAGGCAAGATTCCGGACGGTGTCGTCAGCGTTCTCTGCGCCGACCGGGAGGTGTCCGAAACTCTCGTCACCAATCCCGACGTCGATCACATCACGTTCACCGGAAGCACTCTCGCCGGGCGGCGCATCATGTCGCTCGCCGGGGAGCGCATCGCCCGGGTGTCGCTCGAACTCGGTGGCAAGTCGGCGGCGATCATCCTCGACGACGCCGACCTGGGGCACGTCATGCAGTCGCTCCCGATGGGTGGCTGCATGCAGAGCGGTCAGGCGTGTATCGCGCTGACGCGGGTGCTCGTGTCACGCAAGCGCCACGACGAGGTGGTCGAGGCGCTGAAGGGTGCACTGGGCTTCCTCACCATGGGAAATCCGTGGGAGCAGACGACATTCCTCGGCCCGCTCGCCATGGAACGGCAGCGTGACCGGGTCGAGAGTTACATCGCCTCGGCGAAAGAGGAGGGCGCGACCGTCGTGCTCGGAGGCGGCCGCCCGGCAGGCGTCGACCACGGCTTCTTCGTCGAACCGACCCTGATCGACGGCGTGCGCAACGACATGCGCGTCGCGCAGGAGGAGATCTTCGGTCCCGTCGTCTCCGTGATCACCTACGAGGACGAGGAGGAGGCGATCGCCATCGCCAACGACTCGATCTACGGACTGTCCGGTGCGGTGTACACCGCCGACCTCGAGCACGGTTTCGAGGTGGCCCAGCGTATCCGGACCGGAACGGTCAGCGTGAACGCCACCATCATCGATTTCACCGTGCCGTTCGGCGGCTACAAACAGTCCGGCGTCGGACGTGAAGGCGGCGTCGAGGGTCTCGAGGAGTTCTTCGAGACCAAGACGGTGCATCTGCCCGCCACCGGGTAGCGGATCGCCGGCACCGAGATGACGAAGGGCCCCTGGAACATCGTGTCCCAGGGGCCCTTCGCCTCGTCGGGCGCCGGCGTGTCAGGCGGAGCGTTCCTGCGGTGCGTTCGCGGCGGCCGCATCGTTTCGCATCACGCCGTACAGGAAGCTGCGGATCATCTCCTCGAACAATCGCTTCGACGAGAGTTCGTTGGCGGCAAGCGCTTCGGCGAGGAGCGGCTGAGACTCCGGGTCGACGTTCGGGAAGATCGTTGCCCGGGTGCTCGGCTTGCGCATCGCCTCCGTGAGGACCGCGCCGATCGACAACGTCTCCATCCCGTCCAGAATCTGGACGTGGAGATGCGTCGGCACACCGGAGTCCAGCAGGAATCGCGCTGTGTCCTCGTACGTGCCGATCAGGAGGTCCCGGGGCAGGTACTGCAGGAGGATCGGCGCCGCGTTCCGGTGCCGCAGGATGGCCTGGCGGAAATTCATGCTCAACGCCACGAAGAACTCGGGCCAGTCGGGACCGGGTTTGCGGCGGGGACGGACCACGGACGCGCCGGCGATGTGGCGTGCCACCGCGGACAGGATCTCGCTCTTGTCCGCGAAGTGGTGGTACAGCGACGGCGCCTGCACTCCGAGGTGCTTGGCCAGTCGCGGCAGACTGAATGCCTCGAGTCCTTGGGAATCGATGATCTCGATGGACGCCTGCACCGCAGCCGCGCGGCTGATCAGGGGCTTCGATGGTCGGGGCATGTCAGGCTTTCCGGTCAGGGTGTTCGCTCGGATGGTTGTCAGTCATGATGAGGTGAATCGTAGTCGGTCGTGGTCACCTCATGGGTGTAGGCGACGTCGCTGTCGAGGAAGTCGAGCAGGCCGCCGCTGAGCAGGTCGTTGTCGTCGCCGCTGACCATGTGCCCGGCCCCTCCGACATCGATGTGACGGGCCGTCGGGATCAGTTCCAGCAGGTCACGGGCACCGTCCGCGCTGACGACGTCGGACTGGGCGCCCCGGATGAGGAGGGTCGGGACGCGCACCGCGCGCGCCGCGGCACGGGCCCGCGCTTCCCGGACCTCGGCGTGGTCGTCGGTGTTCTCCCGATACGTGATCATCCGTGGATCCCAGTGCCAGTACCAGCGCCCGTCGCGGAGGCGGAGGTTCTTGCGGAGTCCCTCGACGCGCGGCGGACGACGGCGGTGCGGGTTGTAGGCGACGACGGCGTCGAGCGCGTCCTCGAGGGTGTCGAAACCGGCGAGGCCGCTCTCCATGAACGACGTGATCTTGGCGAGGCCGCCGGGTTCGGCGCGGGGTGTGATGTCCACCAGGACCAGCGCGCGGCCGATGCCGTGGTCGCCCTGCGCGAGCAACGACGCCATCCCACCCATGGACGCGCCGACCAGCACCGGTGGCTCGTCGAGTCCGGCGGCGACGGCCACGAGGTCGCGCGCGTGGGCATTGCTGCCGTAGTCGCCGTCCTCGGCCCACTCGCTGTCGCCGTGACCGCGGGCATCGATCGCCAGGGCGCACCAGCCGTTGTCGGCGAGTCGAATTCCGGTGCGCTGCCACGAATGGCGGGTCTGCCCACCGCCGTGCAACAGCAGGACGATTCCCTTCCGCGCGGACGCCGGCTCCCACCGGTCCGCGACGAGGGTGACTCCGTCGCCTCGCAGTTCGGTGCGAATCGTGGTGATCGGCATGGTCGTTGTCGCCTTTCGTCGGTCAGTGACCGGAGGTTCCGCCGTCGACGGCGAGCGTCGAACCGGTGATGTAGCCCGAGGCCCGGCTGGCGAGGAAGACCACCGCCGCGTCGAGTTCGCGCTGGGTGGCGGTCCGTCCGAGTGAGCAGTCGTGGAGGAAGGCCGCGAGTGTCTCCGCCGACATCTCGCCGATCATGTCGGTGTCGACGAATCCCGGTGCGATCGCATTGACCCGGATTCCCTTGCGTCCCGACCACTGGTTCGACAGATCCCTGGTCAAGCCGATGAGCCCGGCCTTGCTCGACGAGTACGCGGCCTGCGGGAGCACGGACTTCACCAGGCCGAGCATGCTGGTGATGTTGACGATGCTGGAACCGGGGCCCATCACGCGGGCGCAGGCCTGCGCGGCCCAGTAGGCGCCGAAGAGGTTCACGTCGAGCACTGCCCGATAGTCCTCGGGCCGCTCGCGGGTGGCGGGTGCGGCGTGCGTGACCCCGGCGTTGTTCACCAGGATGTCGAGCCTGCCGAACCGGTCGATCGCCGCCTGTGCGAGCGCGTCGCACTGCTGCGGATCGGTCACGTCGGTGGGGACCACCAGGCAGTCGCGACCGCGTTCGGTCACCGATCGGGCGACCGCGTCGAGTCGGTCGCGCCGTCGTGCGGCGATCACGACATCCGCGCCCGCCTCGGCGAGCGCGCACGCGAAACCTGCGCCGAGGCCGCTGCCCGCGCCGGTGACGACGGCCACGGAGTCGGTCAGGCGGAACAGGTCGAGCACCGATTCGGTTGCCTGCGGGTTCATGAGCGAGGTCTCCCATCCGAAATTCTAATGTACATAGGTTTATCGCAGGTGCTGCCGTGAGGCAACATCTCCGACGTGCGTCTTGCGTGACATTAATCTAATGACATAAGATTTACGAGCAAGTGCAGTCGAGTGGAACGAGACAGGTACATGACCAGCAATGCGAACCAGGAACGGCTGCAGATGCAGGTCGCCGGTAAGGAAACGCTTGCCGACGGCGTCGTGCGACTCACGCTGGTCGACGAGTCCGGTGCCGCGGCCCCGGCCTGGACGCCGGGTTCGCACATCGATCTGGTCCTCGACGACACGATCACCCGCCAGTACTCGCTGTGCGGGGATCCCGGCGACACGACGTCGCTGACCGTGGCCGTGCTCCGTGAGGCCGACGGTCGAGGCGGCTCGATCCGCGTCCACGACAAGCTCGAATCCGGCGACCTCGTCACCGTGGCCGGTCCCCGGAACCATTTCGCACTCGTCGACGCAGACTCGTACCTGTTCGTGGCGGGCGGGATCGGCATCACGCCCCTCCTCCCCATGGCGCGGGAAGTGGATTCGAAGGGCACGCCGTGGCGCCTGCTCTACGGCGGACGGACCCGCGCGAGTATGGCGTTCGCCGACGAACTCGCGGCGGCACACCCGGATCGGGTGCTCCTCCGCCCGCAGGACGAGCACGGACACCTCGATCTCGCCACGGCCCTCGACGAGGCCGAGCCCGGAACCGTCGTGTACTGCTGCGGGCCGGAACCGTTGCTGCAGGCCATCGAATCGGCGTGCCGGGAACGTCCGCACGTCACCCTGCACGTCGAGCGTTTCGCGCCCAAGGCGCTGCCCGAAGGCGACGACGGCGCGTTCGAGGTCGAACTCGGCCGATCCGGGCGCACGGTGCAGGTCTCCGCGGACGAGACGCTTCTCGACGCCGTCCTCCGGGTAGGCGTCGATGCCGACTTCTCCTGCCGGGAGGGTACCTGCGGAACGTGCGAGGTCGCGGTGCTCGGCGGCACTCCCGACCATCGGGACTCCGTTCTCAGCGAGGACGAGCAGGCGGAGAACGACGCCATGATGATCTGCGTGTCCCGGAGTTGCACACCCAAGCTGATCCTGGACCTCTGACGGATGGTGACGACGGGCGCCGGGTCGGACACGGTCACGGTCCCGGCCCGACGGTCCGGAACGCGCGATCGGCTGCTGGTCCCGGCGCTGTGCTTCGTCGTCATGACCACGGCCGTCATACAGACGGCGGTCGTGCCGCTGCTCCCCGCGATGGCGTCGCAACTCGGGATCGATTCGGCCGCCGTGGGCTGGGTGGTCACCGCGAACCTGCTCGCCGCGGCAGTGTGCACTCCGGTTCTCGGCAGACTGGCCGATCGGCACGGTCCGCGCCCGGTGCTGCTGGGGACGCTCGTCCTGGTGCTCCTCGGTTCGGTGCTGTGCACCGTCACCGAGTACCTCCCGTTCCTCGTGCTCGGCCGAATTCTTCAGGGGGTGTCGTTCGCGCTGTTCCCGATCGGCGTCGCCGTGTTGAGAGGACGCCTCGAACCGCGCCGGCTACTGGGCGCCATCGGGCTGATGTCGGGGATCCTGGCCGTGGGCGGGGGACTCGGCATGGTCGCCGCCGGCGTCCTGCACACCGAGGGTGCGGATTTCCGGCGAGTGTTCGCCCTGCTCGTCGGGCTGAATCTCGCCGCCCTCGTCGTCGCCTGGGTGACCGTTCCTCGCGGCGTCGCGGCGCGGACCCGCGACGGCATGGACCCGGTCGGCGTCGGACTCATGGCCGTGGGCCTGTCCGCGATCCTGATCGCCCTCGCCGAAGGCGGCCGGTGGGGCTGGGCCTCACCGCCGACGATCGGCGTGGCGGCACTGGGGATCGCCGTCACCACGGGGTGGTACCTGCACGAGCGACGGACCCGGGCGCCCCTCGTCCCGCCGATGCTGCTGTCCGGGCGGCGAGTTGCGGGCACGCACCTCGCGGCGTTTCTCGTCGGGATGGCCATGTACATCCAGTTTCTCGGTTCGGCGCAGTTCGTGCAGGCCTCGCGCGCCGCCGTCGGATACGGCTTCGACGCCTCTGTGCTGCGCACCAGCCTCCTCGTGCTGCTGCCCGGTTCGGTGGCGGGGGTGGTGGCGGCGTCGGCGAGCGGCCGATTCGTTCACCGCTTCCGCGCCGACCGCGTGCTCGTCGCGGCCTGCGGGATCGGGGTGGCCGGATTCGCGATGCTGGCACTGGCCCACTCCCGGTTGTGGCAGGTGGTCGTCGCACTCGTCGTGATCAACGTCTTCGTGAGCGGGTCCTACGCGGTGCTGCCCGCGTTGCTCGTCGACGCCGTGCCTGCCGAATTCACCGGGGTCACCAACGGCATCAACGCGATTGCGCGAACCTTCGGTAGTTCGCTTGCCAGCGCGCTGGTCGCGACACTGCTCGCGTCCGTGACGGTCGCCGGCACCGATCTGGCATCGGAGCGGGCGTTCGTGATCGCGTTCTGGGTGGGCGGCGCGGCGGCGGGATCGGCCGGGTTGGCAATCGCTCGAGCGGAACACGTTTCGAGAAAACGTGCCGATCGGGGTGTCCGATTCGGTGCAGTATCAGTTAATCTATAGATCATAGGTTTGTAGCGGTGGCGCGAGGCGCCTGCCGTGACATCGATGTCGCCCGGCGGCGACGGCGGAAGGTTGAGTGGAAATGGCTGCGACAATCGGGTCGGCATTGCACTGGTGGGCGGCGACGAAGGGCGACCAGCGGGCGATCGTCGTCGACGACGACGCGCTCACGTACCGGGAACTGCAGGACTGGTCGAGCCGCGTTGCTCGCCGGGTCGTCGAGGCCGGGATCGAGCCGGGTGACCGAGTCGGCGTCCTCGGCCCGAACTCGCTCGAGTGGCCTGCCGTCGCGCTCGGAGTCCTCAAGGCGGGCGCGGTCCTCGTGCCGCTGAACCCCCGGCTCAAGCCCGCGGAACTCCGCAAGGTCGTCGACGACGCGGGAGCCCGGTTGGTGCTGGCGCCCGCCGAATTCGGCGACGCGGTCGAGAAGACCCGCGCCCTGGGAACGACGTTCGATTCGCTGCCCTTCGACGAATTCGCGGCGCTGCGCAGTGGCGGTGCGGACGACTTCCGGATCGACGTCGGTCCCGAAGACCCGACGGCGCTGCTGTTCACCAGCGGGTCGACCGGACTGTCCAAGGGTGTGATCTGCACCAATCGCACCCTGCTCAACATCGTCTTCGAGGCGTCGCTGACGGAAGAGGGGCTGCGGCCCGGGGCGACGACCCTGCTGGTCCTCCCGCTCGTCTTCACCCCGGGCCTCGTGTGGGGTCTGCTCATGACCACCGTGCTCGGCGGCACCATCATCATCGAACGCGAGTTGAAGCCGGGACGCGCGGCCGCACTGCTGAGTGAACACAAGGTCCAGGCCCTCTTCGGTGTCCCGTTGATCTTCGAGGCCATCTCCCGTGCCCCGGAATTCGACAACGCGGATCTCGGTTCCCTGCGCACGGCGATTGTCGGCGGCGCTGCCGTCGCACCCGCCCTGCTGCAGCGGTGGGCGGACAAGGGGGTGGCGCTCCGGCAGATCTACGGAATGACCGAGGCCGGGGGAGTCGCGACCGCCACGCTGGTGAGCGAGGCATTCGACCACCCCGGGACGTGCGGAAACGGCTCCATCTTCACCGAGATGAAAGTCGTCCGCCCGGACGGGACCGAGGCCGACCCCGGCGAGGAAGGCGAAATCCTCCTCAGCGGGCCCGGCGTCACGCCCGGCTACTGGAACGACGAGGAGTCCACCGCGGCCGCACTGCGGGACGGCTGGCTGCACAGCGGTGACCTGGGAACCCGGGACGCCGAAGGGCGCCTGCAGTTCGTCGACCGGCTCAAGGACCTCATCATCACCGGAGGAATCAACATCTCTCCGGTGGAACTCGAACGCGTGATCGGTGAGATCGAGGGAGTGGAGGAAGTAGCGGTGATCGCCGCGAAGGACCCACGCTTCGGTGAGACCCCCGCCGCGATCGTGACGGTGACCGGCGACGTCGACGAGGTCGCCATCGTCGAGCACTGCGACCGCCTCGTCGCCGACTACAAGGTGCCCCGGTACGTCGTGATCCGCAACGAACCCCTGCCGCGTCTCCCCAGCGGAAAGCTGTCGAAGACCGCCATCAGGTCCGAGTATCGGGACGTATCCGAACGGTTCTCGAAGGTGCGCTGACACACCGCGACACGGAACCACGACGAAAAGAGAACAGTTCATGACGAGTATCGCCACCGAGAGCGTCGTCCAACTCGAGCGGGACGGTGAGATCGCGATCGTGCGGCTGAATCGCCCGGATCGACTCAACGCCTTCACTCTCGAGGTGCGGGACCGCATCATCGAGGTCTTCGACGAATGCGATGCCGACGACACCATCCGCGCGATCGTCCTCACGGGAACCGGCCGCGCCTTCTGCGCCGGGGCCGACCTCGCGAAGGGCGGCGACACGTTCGTCACCGAGGACGACCCGGACAGCGGCGAGGCGCCACCCGATTCGGGCGGTCAGGCGTCGCTGCGGATCTACCGGTCGACGAAGCCGGTGATCGCCGCGATCAACGGTCCCGCAGCGGGAGTCGGGGTGACGATGACACTGCCCGCCGACATCCGGATCGCCTCCGACACAGCAAAGTTCGGATTCGTATTCACCCGTCGCGGGCTCGTGCCGGAGGCCTGTTCCACCTGGTTCCTGCCCCGGATCGTCGGGATCTCGACCGCCGTCGAGTGGGCCGTGGGAGGGAAGATGGTGTCGGCGGCGGAGGCGCTCGAACGCGGCCTCGTCCGCGAGGTCGTCCCCGCCGACGAAGTGCTGCCGCGGGCGATCGCGGTGGCGCGCGAACTGGCGACGGGCACCTCGCCGGTCTCCGTCGCGCTGACCCGGCAGCTGATGTGGAGGATGCTCGGCGCCGACAGCCCAGAGGTCGCGCACCGGGCCGAGTCGATCGCCATCCACGTCCGCGGAACGTCGGCGGACGTCCGCGAAGGGGTCGCGGCGTTCCTCGACAAGCGGCAGCCCGACTTCCCCCAGTCGGTGTCCGACGGCCTGCCCGACGTCTTCGGCTGAACACGGTTACCCGGGAATTGGTCAGGCTCACACGCAATAGCGTGTGAGCCTGACCAATTCGCCGGAATCTACGGCTTGGCGACCACGCCGAAGCGGCGCAGCGACAGCGCCGGGTTCTTGGCGCGGACCTCGGCGATGCGCTCGGCGGAGACGGTGCCGATCGCGGTCCCGGTCCGTTCGCCGAGGGACGCGATCACCACGCCCATCGGATCCACGATCATCGACGCACCCGAACCCACCGGAGCGCACTGATCGGCCGCGAGGACGTAGAGGGTGTTCTCGATGGCCCGGGCGCGGACGAGCGTGGTCCAGTGGTCCTCCTTGAGCGGGCCCGGCATCCACGCGGCCGGCAGGACCAGGACGTCGGCGCCCGCGTCGACGATGCGCCGGGTCACCTCCGGGAACCGCAGGTCGTAACACGTCTGAATGCCGAACGTGATGCCGTCGACCGTGAACGTCTCGGGATCGCCGATGGTCCCCGCCTGCACGAACTCCGACTCCCGGTAGCCGAATGCGTCGAACAGGTGCAGCTTCCGGTACGTGGCGGCGATGCCCCCGTCGGGGGCGACCGCGACGAGGGTGTTGAAGATCCTGCGCTCGCCCGGGATCGCCTCGTTGATCCCGGTCACGAGGGTCAGCCCGTGCCGGACGGCGATCTCGCGCAGGCCGGTCACGAATTCACCGCCGAGGGATTCGGCGGTGTCCACGAACCGCTCGTCGATCGCCGGGAGCGCGAACATCGCGTATTCGGTGGTCGTCAGTACCCGGGCGCCGCCCGCGGCCGCCTCCCCGGCGAACGTCGCGATCTGCCCGAGGTTGTCGTGCTTGTTCGAACCCGATGCGAACTGTGCGATGGCGACGTCGATCATGTCGGTACCTCTCCGCGGTGACGGGTCCGGACGGCGTGCCCGCCTCGGCGACGAAACTAGCTGAACACCACCGTCTTACGGCCGTGCACGAGAACGCGGTCCTCGAGGTGCCAGCGCAGCCCGCGGGACAGCACCAGCTTCTCGATGTCGCGACCCTGCCGGACCATGTCGGCGACCTCGTCGGCGTGGTCGACGCGGATCACGTCCTGCTCGATGATGGGGCCCGCGTCGAGTTCGGCCGTCACGTAGTGGCAGGTCGCGCCGATCAGCTTCACACCGCGGGCGAATGCCTGGTGGTACGGGCGGGCGCCGACGAACGACGGCAGGAAGCTGTGGTGGATGTTGATCGCCCGCCCGGCCCAGTGTTCGCACAGTTCCGACGGCAGCACCTGCATGAACCGCGCCAGCACCACGGCATGGGGGTCGTGTGCGTCGACGAGTTCACGCACCTGCTCGAACGCGGGCCCGCGCTCGGCGGGATCCTTCGGGAACGGCACATGGTGGAAGTCGATGCCGTGCTGGCGCGTGACGGCCTCGAGGTCGCGGTGGTTGCCGATCACCGCGCAGATGTCGGCGGGCAATTCGCCGCCTGCCGCGCGGCCCAGCAGGTCGTGGAGGCAGTGCGCCTCCTTGCTCACCAGCAGCACCACCCGCTTGCGCTCGCCCGTGTCGGACACGGTCCACTCGGTCTCGGGGCCGAGTTCGGCGGCGACGGCGGCGAACCGCTCCCGGAGTTCCCCGATCGACATGTCGACCGACGACGCCCGCACCGCCTGACGGGTGAAGAACCAGCCGGTGTCGGCGTCGGCGTGGTACGCCGCCTCGACGATCCAGCCGCCGACCTCGGCGAGGAACGTCGAGATCCGGGCCACGATGCCGGTGCGGTCGGGGCAGCCGAGAGACAGAACGTACCGGTGGTCCTCGGTCGAAGCAGCGCTCATGGGCAACAGTCTTTCAGGTCGTGCTCCGGCCGTTCACCACGGCGGTGCCGACGAGGGTGCCTGCGTCGACGTCGTGGATCGCGCGTTCGGTGAGCACCTGCAGGAAATCGAGTCGGATCTGCTCGACCGTCCGGTCGTCGAACGGGGACAGCGCGCGGCGCAGGTTCCCGCCCATGACGAGGTCCCACGCGAACTCGGGCGTCGCGGGAATGATGTTGGACAGCTCCCGGACCTCGGTCGAGTGCGCGCCCAGCTCGCCCAGCCACTGATGCAGCCCGTCCGGGGTGTCGATGTGTTCGAGCGCGTCGAACGGCGACCCGCCGGAGTCCGCCTCCGGCTCCCGGTGCCGCGCGACGGCGTCGTGGAGCGCCTCCGCGAAATCCCGTAACGCGCCCCGCCGCCACACCGTGATCCCGACCTTCCCGCCCGGCCGGACGAGGCCCGTGAGCCGGGTGAACGCGGCGTCCATGTGGGGCAGGAAGAACACGCCGTACGAACAGGCGAGCGCGTCGTAGCCTGCCGCAGGGACGGTGCTCGGCGGCTCCCAGGTGGTGGCGTCCGCGCGGACGAACTCGATGTTCTGCAGCCCGCGGTCCGACGCCTTCAGCCGCCCCACCTCCAGGAGTTCGTCGGACAGGTCGACACCGTGGACGAGACCCGACGGACCCACCGCGGTGGCCGCGGGAAGCGCCGAAGACCCTGCGCCGCAGCACACGTCGAGGACGGCGTCCCCGGGGCGCAATCCGAGCTGGAAGGTGAGGGACTGCCCGGCCGGTCCCCACACGGCCGTCGTCAGCCGGTCGAATTCGAGCCGTGCCTCGTCGAAGACCGATCCCGGATCACTCATACGGCGATGCTAGGCCGTGCAGCGGGCCGGGGAAGGCGTTGTGCGAAGCTCACAGGTATGTCCGACGTTGCACTGACCCGCTCCCAGGTGGCCGACCTCGTCGACCACACGCTCCTCAAGCCCGAGGCCACCACCGACGACGTGAAGGCGCTGATAACCGAAGCGCGCTCGCTCGGTGTGCTCGCAGTCTGCGTGTCGCCGTCGATGCTGCCGGTCAAGGCGCCCGGACTGGTGACCGCGGCGGTGGTCGGGTTCCCGTCGGGGAAGCACCACTCGCTGGTCAAGGGGGCCGAGGCCAGGCTCGCCGTGGATCAGGGCGCCCAGGAGATCGACATGGTGATCGACATCGGTGCCGCCGTGGCGGGCGACTTCAACGCGGTGCTCGCCGACGTCCTCACCGTCCGCGAGGCCGTCGGCGACCGCACCGTGCTCAAGGTGATCCTCGAGACCGCCGCGCTGAGCGACGAGGCGATCGTGGAAGCGTGCCGGGCCGCCGAGCGGGCAGGCGCGAACTTCGTGAAGACGTCGACCGGGTTCCACCCGGCCGGGGGAGCCACCGTGGAAGCGGTGCGGTTGATGGCGCAGACCGTCGGCGGGCGGATCGGGGTCAAGGCGAGCGGCGGGATCCGCACCGCAGCGGTCGCGCTCGACATGATCGCGGCCGGTGCGACGCGGCTCGGCCTGTCGGGCACCCGTGCCGTCCTCGACGGGCTGCCCGACTGACCCGGCCGATCAGACGAGAAGACCGCAGCTGCTCTGCTGTTCCTGCTGCTGTTGCTGGGTGGGGGCGGCAGGCATCGTGTAGGCGCCGCCTTCGAGGGTGATCTCGATGGCGTCGTCGGTGACCTTCAGCGTCGTCGGCTGCATGCCCAGCGGGTAGGTCTGCAGGCTCGAGGTCAGGATCTGGACCACGCCGTCGACGAGGTCGGTGGGGAGCCCGAAACCGAGGATCTCGGCACCCACCGTGTTCACTTTCACGGTCCCGTTCACGACCTCCGGTTTGACGGTCAGATCCGCGAGCCCGGCCGGGCCGACGGAGAACCTCAGGGTTCCCGCGCTCGAATCGGCGGTGACACCGCTGATCAGCGAGCCGAACGCCTGCTGCTGCAGCGTCGCGAGGATGCCGGCGGTCGACCAGGTGATGTCCGCGTCGGAACTGCCGATGGTGCCGCTGCTGTCCGCGGTGTTCTCGATCCGGATGTCGTTGACCTGGGCGTGCACCTGCATCCCCTGCGCGGGGCCGAACTTGGTGTCGTCGCTGTCGATGGTGATGTAGGGGACGTTCTTGTCGACGGACTGGAGCAGGACCGGCTTCCAGCTCAGTCCGACGTCGACCTGCGAGCCGAGTTGGCTCTCGAACTGGTCGGCCATGCAGGTCTTCACTCTGTGGCGGACGAAGAGCTCGCCGCCGACGAGTACCGCCACGAGCGCGGCGATGACGACCAGAGAGATGACGAGCACACGGTTACTTCGGGGTGCGGAGTTCGTTCGGGCTGCCATTACACGGATTCTTCCCGACAACTCTGAACAAATTCTGTGAATGCGTCGGCGGCGCGTCGCCGAGATCCGCAGAAATTGTGATACGTGCCACAATTGCCTAGTAATGTAGGGGAATGTCCGGATGGTTGGCTCCACGTCCCGGTGACCCGGAGCGCGAAGGTGTCGGTGAAGAGCTGACACGCGTCGCGACGGCTCAGGCGGGTTTCTTCACCACTGCGCAGGTGCTGCGCCTCGGTTTCGCCGCCGACGAGATCGGCGAGCGACTCGCCGACGGCTCGTGGATCAAGATAGAGCGAGACCTGTTCCGCTTGAAGGATTGTCCGCACTCCGATCTCGAGGAGTTCGCGAAGTGGTGCACCTGGTTCGGTGCCGCCGCCGCGGTCTCCCACCAGAGTGCCGCCGAACTTCACGGTCTCGGACACCTGTACCCGAGGTTCATCCACCTCTCGACGGTGCTGTCGCCGCCCTCGCCGACTCAGCAGTTGGCGCTGCACCGGCGGTCACTCCGCCCGGAGGACTGCGAGCAGGTCGGCCCGCTGCGCATCACAACGCCGTTGTGCACGGCACTCGACCTCGCCGCCAGCGGAATCTCGCAGGAACTGCTGGACGAGGTGGTCGCCGACGGCGTCGCGATCGGGCGACTCGACGCGCGCGCACTGCACAGCGAATGCGGATCCCTGCCGGCGCAGGTGGCGCAGCGCGTCGAACACGCACTGGCCACCTGCACCTGACGGGTCGCCGTTCGAGTCAGAACGGCCACTCGCCCTCCCGGGTGCCCTCCAGGAGCGGGATCATCGAGAACCCCGCGTCCGACAGTCCGCCGAACGTGTGACGGTTCGCGGACCCCGCCGGTCCGTGTCCGTGCCGGTAGCCCGCCACGTTCCACGTGTAGACGGGGACATCGGCCGGGACGTGCCGGGTCGGATCGCCCCGCGCCGCCTGCTCGTCGGTGACGACGACGACGCGATCGTGGCCGCGGTAATGCTTCCGCACCGCCGCCGCCGTGTCGGTGCCGCCCAGGTCGCCGAAGCTGTCGACCACCCGCAGCACCGCCCGATGCACGAACGGCACGGTCCGGCTGTCCGTGCCGAACTCGACGAGGTCCGCCCGCTCGGCACGTGCCGCCAGCACGGTGCCGAACACAGCGGCCGCGTCCGCCCTCGTCAGCTCCGACCGCGCCGAGACGCGGCTGTAGAACATCGATCCGGACCGGTCGACGAGAACCAGGGTGCGGCCGGGCAGCGACGGGACCGCGGACAGTGACGCTCCGAGCGCACGCTCGAGCGCCTGTCCCCACCGCAGGCTCGGCGCGTTCCGGTACGCCGCGAGGAATCGCATCGGCAGCTGCCGCGACTGCGCGACCTCGCCCGGATCGGCGATCCTGGCCGCCACCTGCTCCGCGACGTGGTCGGGGATCCCGGCCTCGTCGAAGTTCCGCAGGTTACGGAGAAGCGCCATGAACCCCATGGACGGGATCACCGCCTGCCAGGCCGCGGCATCCATCGGTCCCTGCAGCCAGCCGGCAAGCGACTCCCACGTCATGCCGGCCGCCGAGAGCCGCTCCGGGGTCCGGAGGACGGCACGCCGGTCCTGCGGCGGGAGTGCCGCCAGCGCCGCCCGCTCCGTGAGCATGCGCAGACCGGCAGGCACGGCGTTCTCACGCCCCTGCCGTCGGTCGATCGCGTGCCGGAACAGCTCGCCCTGCCACGCCGCCGACGGCGACGCGTGGGTGAGTTCGAGAACGTCGCCGAAGCGGACGTCCCTGGCCTCGGAATCCCACTTCAGCAGTGAGCGTTCCGTGTACAGCCGGGCGGCGGCGTCGGCGACACCGCGCTTGACCGGCTTCGGGATCGAACGGCCGTGCCGGGACATCCAGTACGCGAGGATCTCGCCCGGCTCGTCGGCCCGCTCCAGCGCGGAGGAGATGACGGCACGGTTGCCGCCGTGCAGACCGGCACCCAGCCGGGCCCGGACGAACTCGGCTGCGGCCACCACCGACGCCGAACGCAGATGCGCATCGCGGCGCAGCCACCCGATCAGGCGGGCGGTCCACTCCGGGTCCGACAGTGCGACCTCGTGGACCAGCGCGACGAACCGCCCGTCGCGGTCCGAAGCCGACTCGTAGAACGTGTGCTCACCGACCATGTTCGTGACCGCGAGGAGGAACAGCTCGCTCTTCGCGTCACGGGCGTAGCCGCTGCCGCCCTCGAAGGTGCGGCCCGACGGTTGCGTCCCCGACGTGATGGGGCTCCGTGCCTTGTTGCGGCGCAGTATCTTCGGGTTGAACTTGCTCATGGTTGTTCCTCCTTCCGGGAGGTGTCGGTGCTCGTGGGTGCGCGCCACCCGAGGTCGAGGCGACGACGGGGTGCGGAGTCGAACCGCGTGCTCACGCACTTCGCCTGAGAAGTATCCGTCGTCTGCGCACCGGGTGGCGCGCACACATGTCGTGCCGAGTTCGGAGTCGGCGGAGGCACGGACGCGCTCTACCACTGAGCTACAGGGACCTGCGTCCCTGACCGGATTCGAACCGGCGACCACGCGATCCAGAGTCGAAGTAGCCCTCGCCTGCGCACCGGCACAACATGTTTCGTGAACCGACTCTACGGGGCGCGTCGGGGGATGTCGCGTGAATTAATTCGTGCCGGAACCGGGCGCGACCAGATTCCACGGAACGGTGAGGATGTTGTCGCGGATCCGCCGGCGCTGCGGCTGCACAGGAAGTCCCTGCGCGCGCAGCAGTTCGAGGGCGGCGCGCCACCGCACCCGCGGTCCGAACGAGCCGTGCGGCGCCGCGGTGGCCCATGCGCGATCCGCCGCAGCGAGCAGCGCGTGGACCGGCTCACCCGGGACGTTGCGATGGATCAGCGCTTTGGGCAGTCGTTCGGCGATGTCCGACGGCCTCTCCACCGCGAACGGATCCCACGCCAGCGTCAGCGACAGCGGGCGGGTGGCGTCGAGCAGCACCCACGCGCAGCGGCGGCCCAGCTCGTCACACGTGCCGTCGAGGATCAACCCGCCCGGGGCGAGCCCGGACTGCATCCGCGCCCAGGCAGGCCCGACCGCATCCTCGGGGTACTGCCGCAGCACGTTGAACGCACGGACGAGGACGGGGCGCAGTCCGGAGAGCTCGAACCCGCCGCGGGCGAAACTCACACCGTTCCTGCTCTCGACCACACGCTCGGGGTCGATCTCGAGCCCGACCACCCGGCGGTCGCCGCGCACGGCGGTCAACCGGTCGGCGAGCTCGAACGTGGTGTGCGGCCGGGCGCCGTACCCGAGGTCGACGACGAGCGGGTCAGCGGACGCGTGCAGTGTCCGGCGCACCAGCGCGTCGTGGACGAGCCAGCGGTCGCTGCGGCGCAGCCGGTTGATGCCTGTCGTACCCCGGGTGATGACACCGTGGGGCCGCCTCAGCGTCGCTGAAGTCATGGGAAATCCGTGCTGTGAGTGCTAGTGCTGCGACAACCACGTTTCGGTGATCTCGGCCTCGGCGCGGAACAGGTCGATCAGGTTGACCAGCATCAGCTGCTCGAGCTTCCCGCCGATGAACGGCAGGTACACCTTCGCCTCGGACGAGGTGCGGAACGTGCACCCCGTCTCGGTGGCGAACAGCTTCATGGTGCCCGTGAGACTGCCGGGACCCGCCGGGATCGACGCCTCGTACGTGCCCGTGGTCGGCTCACCGAAGGGCGTGTACGACTCTTTGCGCGTGATGACCATGTCCTTCTTCATCACGGTCTGCGCGATCTCGGGGAGTTCCGACCGCGGCAGGATGTGGTGCAGGACGATGTCGATCCCGTCGTCGTTCACGTCGAAGTGCTCGATGTGGTTCTCGGAGTACTTCCGCATCTCCTCGATGCGCGCATCCCAGTAGTCACGGTTGGTGAACGCGTTGTACACCTCTTTGGGGGTGTGCTTGTAACGGGCTGAGTAGTCGATGCGGCGAGCCATGATCGCCTAGGTTACCGGCTGGGACCCGACACAATGGACACCCGCCCCAGGTCAGCTCCCGAGCCACTGCTCGGTGAACTCCTGCTCCTTCGCGATCAGGCGGAGGACCTCGTCCGCGATCGCGTTCTCGATCTTGCCGCCGATCAGCGGGATCCTGACCTCGGCCTTGCCTTCGACCTGCACGTTCGCCCGGGAACCGTCGGCTTTCAGCGTCTGGGTTCCGGAGATCGTCGCGGGCGCACCCACGACCTCGGCCGTGAACGTGCCCTCGGCGTGATCGCCGTCGAGCGTGCCCCACGTCTCCGTGCGCTTGATCACGAGGTCGCCCGGACGGACCTTCGAGACGATGCTGGGCAGGTGCTCGGCGGGAATCGACTGCGACATGGCCACCGAGATGGTGCCCGGGCCGGTCGTGACCTGCTCCAGGGTGGCCCCCGGTCCTCCGACCTTGTCCAGACGGTCGCGCCAGTACTGCTCGGTGATCAGGCCCGCATGGACCTGGGTGACGGGAAACGCATAGGACGACGAATGCTCGATGCGGCGGCTCACGATCGGCCACGCTACCGTTTGCGGTTGTGTGGGATGTGAGCATTGTCAGTCAACTCGTCGATTCGGGCGCCTTCGTGTCGGAAAACCTCGAACTGTCGGGGATGACCACGCTGCGGGTCGGCGGGCCGGCGCGGATCGTGGCGGAGTGCCCGACCACGCAGGTCCTCGTCGACGTGGTGCGTCTTCTCGACGCCGCACACATCCCGACGCTGATCCTCGCGGGCGGTTCCAATCTCGTGGTCGGGGACGACGGATTCGACGGTGTGGTGGTGCGTGTGTGCAACACCACTGTCGGTCTGGAGGAGGGATTCGTCACTGCCGAGGCGGGCGCCGAGTGGGATCAGGTGGTCGCGCAGACCGTCGCCGCCGAACTGGGCGGGCTCGAATGCCTGTCGGGGATCCCCGGGTCGACCGGGGCCACCCCGGTGCAGAACGTCGGTGCGTACGGCGTCGAGATCGGGTCGATGCTGCGGCGGGTGCACCTCCTCGATCGGCGGACCGGTGAGGCGCGCTGGGTCGAACCCGGCGCGCTGGGCCTCGGGTACCGCACGAGCGTCCTCAAGCACTCCGACGCGGCACTCGTACTGGCGGTCGAACTGACCGTGCATCCCGACGGACTGTCCGAGCCGCTGCGCTACCGCGAACTCGTCTCGGCGCTCGACGGTTCCGAGGGCGACCGGTTGCCGTCGGCGCAGGTCCGGGGCGCCGTGCTGGATCTCCGCCGGGGCAAGGGCATGGTGCTGGACCCCGACGACCACGACACCTGGAGCGCGGGCTCGTTCTTCACCAACCCCGTCGTCTCCGACGGCGAGCTGGGGGGCGTCCTCGCCGCGATCGAGAACCGGCTCGGCGACGTCTCCGTTCCGCAGTACTCGGCCGACGGCGGAACCAAGTTGTCTGCCGGTTGGCTGATCGAGCGGTCCGGCTTCTCGAAGGGGTATCCCGGCGAGAACGCCGTCGCGCGCCTGTCGACCAAGCACACCCTCGCGTTGACCAACCGGGGCACCGCGAAGACCGAAGACCTGCTGGCACTGGCCCGCGACGTGCGGGACGGCGTCCAGTCGGCATTCGGTGTCCGGCTCGAACCCGAACCCGTGACGGTCGGCTGCGCGATCTGAGACAGGTCCGTAGCGCAGGTAATCTGTTAGCTGTGCATGAACTGGGTTCTCGGACAAGTCGGTCGCGCGTCGCGCTGATCGCGACGGCGCTGATCGCGTTTCTCATTGTGCTGACCGGATGCACGGTCTCCGAGTCGGGAACCGCCACCGCGCCCCCCGAACCGGCGGTCGAGGTCACCCAGAATCCGGCGTCGGGCACCGAGGACGTCAGCCCGGTGGCGCCGATCTCCGCGACCGCGTCACAGGGCACGTTCACCGACATCTCCCTCGTCAACGCCGAGGGGCGGGCCGTGCAGGGTGTGCTCTCACCCGACCGGACCACGTTCACCGTCGGGGAAGCGCTGGGCTACGGCGCCACCTACACGTGGAAGGGCACGGCGCTCGGCACGGACGGCAAGTCCGTCACCGTCGACGGCAGCTTCACCACACTCGATCCCGACGAGACGATCGGCGCCACCCTCAACATCGGCGACGGCCAGGAGG
Source organism: Rhodococcus sp. USK10 (assembly GCF_019378875.1). Classification (NCBI taxonomy): domain Bacteria; kingdom Bacillati; phylum Actinomycetota; class Actinomycetes; order Mycobacteriales; family Nocardiaceae; genus Rhodococcus; species Rhodococcus sp. USK10. The sequence goes on along the minus strand of NZ_CP076048.1, from coordinate 2,186,576 downwards.
TCGGGATCGCCGCCCCGATCATCGTGCAGTTCCACGAGTCCGTCGAGGACAAGGCGGCGGTCGAGAAGGCGATGACCGTCACGACCGACCCGCCCACCCCCGGCTCCTGGGCGTGGCTGCCCGACGACAACGGGTCGCGGGCGCACTGGCGTCCCCAGAACTACTGGGCGCCCGGCACCACCGTCGCCCTGGACGCGAAGCTGTACGGCGTGGACTTCGGTGGGGGAGCGTACGGCGAGCAGGACCTGTCGCTGAACTTCACCGTCGGGCGCAGTCAGATCGTGATCGCGAACGCCCCCAGCCATCGCATGCAGGTGGTGCGCGGCGGCGAAACCATCATGGACATCCCCGTCAGCTACGGCGAGGGCAACGAGGCGCGCAACGTCACCCGCAGCGGCATCCACATGGTGACCGAGAAGCACGAGGACTTCCTCATGTCCAACCCGCCGTTCTACGAGAACGTCCGCGAACGGTGGGCGGTCCGCATCTCCAACAACGGCGAGTTCATCCACGCCAACCCCGAGACCATCGGCGTCCAGGGTTCGTCGAACGTCACCAACGGCTGCATCAACCTGTCCCTCGGGGACGCTCAGGAGTACTTCGGCACCGCGCTGTACGGCGACCCCGTCGAGGTGACCGGGACGTCCATCGACCTGTCGGCCGCCGACGGCGACATCTATGACTGGGCCGTCAGCTGGCCCGACTGGCAGTCCCTCTCGGCCCTCGCATAGGTGAGCGGCAAAGCGTGCCCGGGCACACTTTGCCGCTCACCTACGGGTCGGCGAACTTTCTCCACATTCGGTGGAACCGAAAGCGGATCCGGTGCGTCTACCTGAATGAGGACGCGTCGACGGCGCCGCGTTCTCGGGTGACACAACTGTGGGGAGTCGTCCGCTGTCGAGGGGTCGACGGACGACCCCGACAGTCCGTTTCGGTCGAAAGTCGTTGATCGGCAGGGGGCTGTGGGATGGGATGGATGTTGCTGGGTTTGGTGACGATCGTGGCGGGACTGTGGGCGGTGGTCCTGTTCCTCGAACACCAGGACAGGCGGATCGCCGCGAAGTTGCCTACGTCGTACGGTGAAAACGCCCGGACGAAGCCTGATCTCGTGGCTTGACGACGATCTGGTCGATGTTCACGTGGGACGGCCGGGAGGCGACGAACCCGATGACGTCCGCGACGTCTGCGGCCACCAGCGGCGTGATGCCCTCGTAGACCTTGTCGGCCCGATCCTGGTCGCCTTCGAATCGCACGAGCGAGAACTCGGTTTCCACTGCGCCCGGAGCGATCTCGGTGAGACGGACCGGCTTGCCGAGCAGTTCGCCGCGCAGCGTGCGGTGCAGGACGCCCTCCGCGTGCTTGGCCGTCGTGTATCCGGCACCGTTGTCGTACGCCTCGAGCGCGGCCACGGACGTGACGGTGACGACCAGACCGTCGCCCGACTCGATCAACTTCGGCAGCAGCGCCTTGGTGATCCGAAGGGTGCCCAGAACATTGGTCTCCCACATCCAGCGCCAGTCGTCGAGGTCGGCCTCGGCGACGGTGGCCAGACCCTTGGCGCCGCCCGCGTTGTTCACGAGCACGTCGACCCTCGGCAGTACCGCGGCGAACGCGTCCACGGAATCCTGGTCCGTGACGTCGAGTTCGAGCGCGGTACCGCCGATGTCTTCGGCGATCTTCTCCAGACGATCCAGTCGCCGAGCCCCGATCACCACGTGAAATCCCTGCTCGGCCAGGGTGCGGGCGGTGGCTTCGCCGATTCCGGAGCTCGCTCCGGTGACGACGGCGATGCGGGTGTCAGGTGAAAAGGTCATGCCGACATGTTAGGGCTCGTCGATGACGGAGTAGTCACTCGCGTCGCCTGCGACGCTGCGGCTGCGTTCGCCCCGGACGTCGACGGGGACGTCGCCGGCCAGGGTGATGCGGTTGAGTCGCCGGTACTGGTCGTCGTAGTCGGCGACGGCGTAGTGCTGAGTGGCACGGTTGTCCCAGATCGCGACGTCGCCCGACTGCCAGTTCCACCGGGTGGTGAACTCGAGCGAGATCGCGTGGTCCTGCAGCACCTTGAAGAGCGCCTGCGACTGCGTGCTGCTCAGGCCGACCAGCTTCTTGACGAAGTGGCCGAGCAGCAGTGTGCGCTCGCCGGTTTCGGGGTGGACCCGCACCACCGGGTGCTCGGTCTCGAAGTAGGTGGACTGGAACTCGGCGCGGTACTCCTGCGACTTCTCGTCCTGCGCGCGTTCGGCGCTGGTCGCCGCGTAGTCGTAGACGTTTGTGTGCGTCGCCCACAGGTTGTCGGCGAGGACCTTCAGCGGCTCGGGCAGCGCGTTGTAGGCTGCGACACCCGACGCCCAGGTGGTGGTTCCGCCGTACGTGGGGAGTTCCACGGCGCGCAGGATCGACGCCTTCGGGATGCGGTCGACGAACGTGACGTCGGTGTGCCAGCTGTTGGCCTTGCCGTAGTCGGAGTCGATGGGCAGCACCTTGGCGCCGCGCGAGGTGACGGTCGGGTGCGCCGTGGTGGGGGAGCCGAGAAGTTCCGCGAACTCGTATTGCGAGTCGTCGGTGAGATGTTCCTGGCCGCGGAAGAAGATCACCTTGTGCTCGAGCAGGGCCTGACGGATGAGGGAGACGGTGGCGGGGTCGAGCTGGCCGCCGAGCCGGACGCCGTCGATCCGGGCGCCGATGTGGGCGCCCAGCTTGACGACGCTCGCCGCGTTCTGGGAACCCTCGGCGTCGGTCACGTGCTCGGGCGCGAAATCGATGGACATGGTGGGCCTTTCGGATACCGGAGACGGTGTGGAGTCCTGTAACCGAACCATCGGGGCTGTGTCGCCGGAAGGATTTGCGTCACCCTGATCGCAACGGGCGGGCGCACGACGACGTCTCCGCCGCACCGGCGGGCGGTGCGGCGGAGACGGGTGGATCCATCGTGTCGGTTCTACGGGGCGGCGCGGACCTTCCGGGTGATCGCGACGACGCACAGCAGGCTGAGCAGCGTGACCGTGGTGAGGTACACGGAGATCGGTGCCGACGAACCCCAGCTCGCGTACAGCGCGGCGGCCACCGTCGGGGCGAGCCCGCCACCGAGAACCGAACCGATCTGGTAGCCGAGCGATGCACCGCTGTACCGGACCTCGGCGCTGAACAATTCGGTGAACAGTGCGGCGATCGGCCCGTAGACGATGCCCATGAACACGGCCGTGCCGAGAAGGGCGATCATCATCACCGCGGGGTTCCCGAGATCGATCAGCGGGAACAGCGCCGCCGCCCAGACCGTCAGCCCGACCGAGCCGGTGACGAGCAGTCGCCGGCGGCCGTACCGGTCCGACAGCATCGAGGCGACGGGGATGACGATCAGCCACACGAACGAGGCGACCAGCGTGAAGACGAGCACCAGCGTCTTGCTCATGCCCAGGACCTTCGTCGAATAGGACAGCAGGTACGCCATGAAGATGTATCCGACGGTGTTGATGCCGATGAACGCGCCCGCGGACAGCAGCACTTCGCGCAGGTTCTCCCGCAGGACAGTGACGATCGGCAGTCGCTGATCGCGGTGCGTGTCCTTGACCTTCTCGAAGTCGGGGCTCTCGGTGATGGTGAATCGGATGACGAGCCCCATCAGCACCATCACCGCGCTGGCCAGGAACGGGATCCGCCAGCCCCAGGCCAGGAACGCTTCCTCGCTGAGGCTCGTCGACACCCCGAGGAACACGAGATTCGCCAGGATCAGACCGCCGGGCACACCCATCTGCGGGAAGCTCCCGTAGAAGCCCTTCCTGTTGGCGGGTGCGTGTTCCACCGCCATCAGCACGGCGCCGCCCCACTCCCCGCCGACGCCGATTCCCTGAACGAAACGCAGGGTGACCAGCAGGATCGGCGCCCAGACGCCGATGGTGGCGTAGGTGGGCAGCAGTCCGATGCCGACGGTCGCGCCGCCCATCAGCATCAGCGACAAGACGAGCATGGACTTGCGTCCGATGCGGTCACCGAAGTGGCCCATCACGACGCCGCCGATCGGCCGCGCGACGAAGCCGACGGAGAACGTCGCGAACGCGGCCAGCGTGCCCGCGATCGAGGAGAAGGACGGGAAGAACAGCGGGCCGAACACGATCGCGGCGGCCATGCCGTAGATGAAGTAGTCGTACCACTCGATGGCGGTCCCGATGAGGCTGGCACCGGCCACCTTCAGCGGCCGGACGGGCGCCTGCGGTGTCACGGAGATCTGCGTGGAGGTCATGTCGATGTCCTTCGAGGGTGCCGGGGCAGCGGATGTGCCGCCCCGGCAGGGGATGAGGAATGCCTACCGAACTGCCGAGCCCGTCAGTTCGACGTCACCTCGCCGGTCGTGTTCGCATCAACCGACTGTTCGGTCAGCGGGTCGGTCTTGCACTGGAAGTTCCGGCCGTCAGCAGCGCGGTGAGTCCCACTCCGAGGGCGAGCGCCGCCCGCGTCGTCTTCATCGACAACTCCGGGCCCGGTGTGCCGACCTGTGACGATCCCATCGATACATCTCGCTCCTATAACCGTACGTTCGGTTGGTATCCCGGCGTATTGTGTCGTGAAACACGGTCGCCCGTCAAGAGTGGTGTCGGTCTTCCGCTGCTGCCGGTGCCGCCGCCCCGCAGCAGCGGAAACTGGGGAAGCGGGGTGACACGCCGATGCACGCCGTCGCGCCTTCGGATTGGTGAAACCGACCGAAGCTGCTACTTTCGTGGCATGTCCTCAGGCCAGTCGACCGCTCCGCGGGTCACCTACGTGACTTCCGCGCTGGGTTCGCGGCTGCCCTTGGCGCGGGAACTGTGTTGTCGCTGTCTCAGCATCTGCAGCTAATTCGCGCAATCTTCTCCTGATCGATCGTCCTCGGTCGCCCCCATCTCCACCCGGGGCCGATGCAACGTTCGGACGAAGGTGCGCACCGCCTCCGCATGCAAGGACTGCCACGTGTCTACCCCCACCCTTTCCAGCCCCACCCGGACCGGATCCGCGTCTCGATTCCAGCGGCCCGTGTCCCGACCCCGTCTCCACATCGTTCCCCCCGAACTGCGGATCAGCGACGGCCCCGCCGCCGGCGTTCTGCGGGTGGCCCGGTCACGCGGGCCGCTGTCCCGGGACGTCGCCGCGAAGGCGACCGGACTGAGCATCGCCACCGTCAACCGTCAGGTATCGGCACTCCTCGACCTCGGGTTGCTGCGCGAGCGTGGCGATCTCACGCCCTCCGGCGCGATCGGCCGTCCGCGTGTTCCGTTCGAGGTCAACCACGAGCCGTACCTGACCGTGGGTATCCACATCGGCGCCGTCGTGACCAGCATCATCGCCAGCGACCTCCGCGGGAAAGTCCTCGGGGCGGTCGAGGTGCCCACCCCGCAGGGCGCATCCGCCGACGCGCTGACCGGCATCGCCCGCAGCGCAAGGGCTTTCGCGTCCCGCTGGCACCGGCGTCGCCCGCTGTGGGCGGGTGTCGCGCTCGGCGGGCGCGTCGATGCGCAGACCGGTGTCGTCGACCACCCCCGGCTGGGGTGGAAGTCCGCTCAGGTCGGCGCCATCATCGCGACCGGACTCGGGTTGCCCGTCTCCGTCGCGGCGCACGTCGAGGCGATGGCCGCCTCCGAGCTGCTGCTGAGCCCGGACAGCGAAGACGGTGTCGCGCAAGGCGAAACGGGCCTCTACTTCTACGCCCGTGAGACGGCCGGAATCGCGATCACCATCGACGGCCGCGTCCACACGCCATCGAGCGGACCCGGTTCCATCGCGCACCTGCCGACCGGTTCGTCGGCGCAGTGCTCGTGCGGTTCACGCGGATGCCTCGAGGCGACGATCAGCGATCGCGCGGTCATCTCCGCCGCGCTCGACGCAGGCATCCTCCCCGAGTCGAATCAGCGTCCGACGATGAGTGCGCTCTACAAGGCGGCGTCCTCGGGTTCCGCTCCCGCGCACGAGATTCTGGTGGAACGCGCGCAGGTGCTCGGCAAGACCGTCGCGATGCTGCGGGACCTGTTCAACCCGGACCGCGTGATCCTCGGTGGCCAGGCGTTCACCGAGTACCCGGCCGGTATCCCGCACGTCGCGGAGGCCTTCGCGCAGGCATCGTCTTTGGAGCGTAGGGACATTCGCATTTCCGGTTTCGGCAACCGGGTGCAGGAGTACGCATCGACGGTGGTGTCGCTGAGCACCATTTACTCCGACCCGGTCGGGGCGATGCGCCGGACGTCGCCGTAGTTTCACGGCAATTCGTCAGCCGCGCAAGCGATTTCCTGTGCGGCTGACGAATTCGTGTGCATCTGCCCGGCGACCGCGCCTTCAGAGTTTGCGCAGCCCGTCGAGGACGCGTTCCATCAGCTTCCGGTCCGGGCCGGTGGATCCGGCCGTCTCGTTCACGGTGACCGCCCCGGCCGCCGCGAGGTCGCCGACGAGCACCCGTGCGACCCCGAGCGGGATCGACGCGAGCGACGCGATCTCGGCCACCGACCGCGGTTCCGAGCACAGCGCGAACACGCGGCGCGGTTCGTCCGGCGCCGGCATCGCGTCCACGACGGCGTCCCCGTCCGCGCGGGCGACGATGACCGCCTCCAACGGCAGATCGACCCCGGATTCAGTACGCCCGCCCGTGAGAATGAACGGCCGGACGATGGAGACCGTTTCCTCGGATTCCGCCCACTCGGAAGACTCTGCAATCTCGGGCGCTCGACCGGCGGGTTCGGACACGGCCTCTGCCTGCTCGGGAACGGCCTCGGCGCGCTCGGGCTCCACCCACTCGACCGACTGCGACGGGCTCGGCTCGGCCGTCGGCGACTGCTCTTTCCTGCCGCTCCGGCGGCGGCCGGCCGATCCGAAGCGCGCCCCTGTCGCGCCGATCATCGGCCAGTTCTCATCGCTCACAGTCATCGGTCGGGACCCTTCTCGAACTACCCCACCCGTTCCATCGTCCCAAACGCGCGTTTCATGCCCATGGTCCGGTCCCTGTGATTCCCGCTACAGGGTCCGCGTGAGCGTTAGATTTGCTGCGTGACGCACTGGCGGCAGAACTCGGATCCGTTCCTCGCTCCCGATCTCGGCCGGTCCGCGCTGCTCGTCCTCGACATGCAGGTCGACTTCGTGGACGGCGGGACGGCCCCGATCCCGGGCACGTCGGCGGTGCTGCCCGCGATCGCCCGTCTCGTGGACGCCTACCGGGAGTCCATGGCCCCGATCGTGCACGTCGTCCGGTTGTACGAGGGCGACGACGTGGACCTGTGCCGGCGCCGCGTGATCGCCGCCGGGTTCGATCTGGCCAGGCCGGGCACCGCCGGATCCCAGGTGGCCCCCGAGTTGGGTGTGCCGGTCCTCGACCCCGGATCGCTCCTGGCCGGTGACCTCCAGGCCGTCTCGCCCACCGAGCACATCCTGTTCATCCCTGAAAAGGGGCGGGTTAGTCAAGTGCTGCCATCTGGGCGTATTCGGTTTCGGGCCTGTGGGTAGACAGCGTCGACCCTGGCCGCGGGGCGGGACGCAGCGCCCGCAGCGTCAGCGAGGACGAACGGTCTCGGCCGTGAGCGGATCCGGGGTCGACGCAGACTGACCGCAGGCCCTCGAATCCGCGGGGCGTATCAAGTTATGGGGGGTAGCACGTCTCCACTGTGATGCAAGTGGTGGGGGTAGGCCGAGCCACCTCGGCTACCGGTCATCCCTTCGCCCAGCCGGGGGGTTCCTCGGAAGAGGGACCCCCGGTGATGGGGCATGGAGTGGTGCGGTGGCAACACACGGGGTCAATCAAGCCGGCGACCACGCCGAGAGTCCTCGAGGGTCAGACAGAAACGCGGCCACGCATGTGTTGCGTCCGGGGTGCTCACGCCGCCGCCTGCTGGGCAAGGGCGCGGATGTGTCCGTCGCGGAGCCCGTAGTAGACGAGGGTGAGCAGTTTTCTCGCCGCGGCGACCTTGGCGATGTTCTTGCCCCTGCGTGCTTGGATCCGGGTGCGATCGGCGACGATCTTCGCGGTGCTCGGGTGCAGTTGGATCGCCTCGACTGCCGCCCACCGCACCAGTCTCGAGCCCTGCTTCGTGATGTGCCCGCGATGGACGGTGGTGTCGGACTCGTGGTGCCGTGGGGTCAGCCCGGCCCACGAACATAGCTGGTCCGGGCCCGAGAACCGGTGCACGTCACCGATCTCCGCAACGAAGATCGCCGCCAGGACGGGACCGACACCCGGTATCTCCTGGATCGCCCGGTACCCGGGATCATCGCCGAGCCGGCGAGCGATCAGGGCGGTGAACCGCGCCTCCTGGGTGTCGAGGGTGTCGATGAGTTGCAGAAGCGACAGCACCCGTTGGGCGTAGGCCTTGCCGAGGGGCACACGAGCAAGTCTCGCTCGGCCGGTGACACCGAACAGGTCCGAGACCGCGATCTGGACTCCGGCCTTCCCGAGCACCGAGTGGACCTGCGCCTTGAGGTTCGACCGAATCGCGACCAGTTTCGCTCGGTAACGCACCAGTTCCCGCAACTCGCGGACCTCGGGTGGGGCGATCCACGCCTCGGGGAGTCTGTTCATGCGCAGCAGATCCGCCAGATCCGAGGCGTCACGGACGTCGTTCTTGACTCGACGGTAACGAAACCCTGTGACGCCCAGGGGGTGCGCGAGGTGAACGGTCGCGCCGGCGGCCTGCAAGGCGTCGACTGCCCAGTACCACCCGTACGTGGCTTCGAGCACCACCTCGGGGTGCGGTCCGGCGTCGTCGAGTTGCCGCCTCAGCGTGTCCGGGTCGTTGGCGATCCGGGCCACCGACAGCTGCTGGCCCTCGCCGTTGTGGCGGACGATCACCGACCGCCGCCGATGCAGATCGACTCCTACGAACTGCATGCCTGGTTCATACTCGTACATGAGGGGCCACCCTTCTCTTGATTGGGGTCTGGACACCCCCAGCGTCCGCTGGGAACCATGAGGAGCGGGAGGCCCCCCGCCCCCTTTTCATCACATCAAGCCGCGGTGGAGTGCGTTCTACCGCACCTGCCTCGACGACCACCTGCGCCGGTGGCGGGTCGACACCGTGGTGATCGCGGGCTGCAACTACCCCAACTGCCCGCGCGCCACGATCGTCGATGCCGGCGAACGGGACTACAAGGTGCTCGCCGCCGCCGATGCGATCTCCGGCGTCGACGATCGTCACCTGGAGGAGGCCGGACGGATCGGGGTTCTGCACGCGGACACCGACGAGATCGTCGAGGCGTTGCAGCCACCCGAACTCGAGGTGATCAGCTGAGGGGCGGCGCCGACGTCGCGTCCGGCGGCGCACCTCGCCTGCGCAGTTCCGCCCGCGCCCGCTCGATCCCGCCGTGCTCCAACGCGGCGAGCGGCGATTCGTCCGCCCAGACGAGCGCGCCACGGCGGCGGACCGTGACACTCATCGAACCCGCCAGGTGCTCGAGGGCGCCGGGAATGTTGCGACGCTCGGCGGGGAGCGGAACCGGCAGCACGTGGGCCGAGCCCAGCGGGGAGGCGCCCTCGATCTCGACGCTCCACGTGCGGCCGCGGCCGCGCAGCGACCACCGCTCGTCCGTCACGTGCGCCCGGACGGGGGAGGTGACCGGGTTGCCGAGGCGGAACACCGTGCCGTCGGGCAGCGCGACGACGACGGCCGTGACCTCGGTGCGCAGCCCGCCCGCGGTGATCTCGCCGCCGGCGAACGCGACGCACGCCTGCCGGTCGGCGAATCCCTGGGCCTGTCCCCACCACCAGGAGTCGGGGAATCCGCCCTTGCCCCAGTTCTTCTCGGCGTAGACCTGGGCGCCGTCGAGGTCGATGTCGGTGCCGCCCAGCACCGCGGTTCCCTCGGCCCGTCCGCCGAGCAACCACGGATGCCAGTACTGGTTCAGTGCGGGCACGGTCTGGAACACGCTCGACCCGCCGAGCCTGCGCCGCGGCCACGGGACCTGGCCGCCGATCCGGACGTCGAGGCGGGCGTCCGGTCCGAGATCCACCCGCACGCGGTCGACGGACCCGCGGAACGCGTCGCCGGCGAACGCGCCGAGTCCGGCCGGGTTGGCGTAGCCCTCCGGATGCGCGGAGGTCCGCAGGAACCGGGTGGGGTGACCGGCCAGACCGAGTGTCGCCCAGTGGCCGTCCGCGGCCCTGTTGATTCCGGCCAGCGCGATGACGACCTGTCCGGTCGCGGGCTGGGTGAACCGCCAGAAATAGCCCTCCATCGCGACGTCGTGCGCGGCGAGGACGTTGCCGAACGGCAGATCCGCACCCGTGGACCGGTACGCCCGCAGCAGTCTCGACACGGGGTCAGCTTCCCGGCCGGGGGTAGAGCACCGCCTGCGACTGCGTCACCTGCGCCACCAGCCGGTCCTCGTCGTCCCGCAGTTCGGTGACGACGGCGACCGTGGTGCGCCCGGCGTGCAGCGGACGCGCCGTCGCGGTGACGGTGCCCTTGCGGACGCCGCGGGTGAACACCGTGCTCGAACTCGTGGTCGACGTGGATGCCCCCGCCGGAAGATTCAGAAACGCGCAGACGGCGCCGACACTGTCGGCGAGTGTCATCAGCGCCCCGCCGTGCATGCCGTTTCCCGCCGTGGTGCGGTGCTGGTCCCACGCGAGGTGCCCGACGACCTCCTCGGGTGCGGCCCTGGTGAGGCGAACCCCGGTGTGCACGGCGAACGGCATGGTCGCGACGAGATCAGCGGGATCCATACCCGTGGATGCTAGGCGCGGACCCGAACCCGCGCAGGCAGTTCCGGTCAGAGCGGCAGCGACGACTCCGCGAGCCCCGCAGGCGCCCCGCGACGGCGGAACCATTCCTGACCGAACGCCGCCTGCAACTGCTCCTCGGGCATCTGCAGGAACGGGCCGAAGTCCCCGATCTGGGTGGCGTGCGCGTGCATCGCGGCGCGTTTGGCGCCCATCGCCGAGGTGACATCCACGACCGTGGTGATCTCGGAGTCCGGCAGACCGAACGTGTCGAGGTCCGGTGGCTGCGCGTTCTCGGACCATTCCGGATTCGCGGCCATCAGTCGCCGGATGTGGTCGCGGCTGACGGCCGCCTCGTAGACGTGCGGCACACCGGCCAGTTCGGCGGCCCGGAGACCCACGTGATGCACCTGGACGTGATCGGGGTGCCCGTAACCCCCGTTGGGGTCGTAGATCGTGACCACGTCGGCGGATTCCTCGACGAGGATCGCGGCCAGCCGGGCGGCTGCCTCCTCGACGTCGACGTTGCAGAACGCCGCCGGATTCTCGTTCTCCGGCGTTCCCGCCATCCCGGAATCCGCATAGTGCAGCAACACCACACGCTGGGCGCCGAGCAGCGACGTCGACTCCTCGAGTTCGCGGCGCCGACGCTCGGCGAGCGACTCGCCGTCGATCAGGATCCCCTCGGGCGCCTCGCCGAGCGCCCCGTCCGTCGCGGTGACCACGACGACGCGGTGACCGGCGTCGGCGGCCTGACGCATCACGCCGCCGGTGGTGAACACTTCGTCGTCGGGATGGGCGTGGAAACACACCAGGACACTCATGAGCGCAATACTTGCACGTGCTGGCAGTCGCGGCCACGATCTGTGAGGCTCGACGCGTGCTCGGTACCTATCGTCAGATCTTCGCCGCCCCCGGCTCCGCAGCGTTCTCGGCAGCAGGATTCGTCGCGCGCGTACCGATCGCCATGGTCGGCATCGGCATCGTCACGATGCTGTCCGAACTGCGCGGAGACTACGCGCTCGCCGGCGCCCTGGCCGCGGTGTTCGCGCTGACCTACGCGTTCATCACGCCGGTCGTGTCCCGGGCGGTCGACCGCTACGGGCAGTCCCGCGTGCTGCCCGTCGCGTCGGGGATCAGCGCGACGTCGCTCGCCGCGATGCTGCTGTGCGTCCGGTTCGGGACCCCCGACTGGGTGCTGTTCGTGTGGGCCGTCCCGGCCGGCTGCATGCCCACGATCGGTGCGATGGTGCGCGCCCGCTGGACCGAGCTGTACCGCGGGACGCCACTGCTGCGGACGGCGTTCGCATTCGAGGCGGTGGTGGACGAACTGTGCTTCATCGCCGGACCGGTGGTCTCCGTCGGGCTCTCCGTCACGGTGTTCCCCGAGGCGGGACCGCTCGCGGGACTCGTGCTGCTGGTGGTCGGCACCCTCGCGCTCGTCGCTCAGCGTGGCACCGAGCCGCCCGTGCACTCGTCGCCGGACGGCGGCCGCCCGTCCGTCGTCCGGACCCCCGCGCTGTGGATCCTGGTGGCCGTCATGGTGTCGATGGGCACGATCTTCGGCGTCATCGACGTCGGGGCCATCGCCTTCACCCGGAGCCACGACGCACCCGCCTCCGCCACCGTGGTGCTGGCCCTGTTCGCGACCGGGTCCGCGGTGGCGGGCCTCGTGTTCGGCGCGGTCCGGGTGTCGGCGTCGCTCCGGAAACAGCTGATGGTCGCGGTCCTCGCAGTGGCGGTGCTGATGGTGCCGCTGCTGCTGGCGGGGAGCATCCCGGCGCTCGCCGTCGCCTACGCGATGGCGGGGATGACGGTCGCGCCGATCATGATCGTCACCACCGGTCTGGTCGAGCAGATCGTGCCCGCGGCCGCGCTCACCGAGGGCATCACCTGGATCGTCACCGGACTCGGTGTCGGCGTCGCCGTCGGGTCGGCGCTCGCAGGCCGGATGATCGACGAATTCGGCACCACCGCCGGGTACGCGGTGGCGGCGGTCGCCGCACTGCTGGCCTCTATGGTGACCCCATGGCTATTCGTGAAGCAGTCGGCGTCGACGGAACGCCCCTCGTCTACTCGGTGACCGGTGACCCCGACGCGCGGGCCCTGGTTCTCCTGCACGGCTGGGCGCAGTCGTCGAAGTGCTGGGGTCCCACGGTGCTCGACGAACTCGCCGCCCGCTACCGCGTCATCGCCGTCGACCTTCGCGGACACGGCTACTCGGGTGCGCCGGCCGCAGGCTACGACGACTCCGCGATTTGGGCCGGGGACGTCGAAGCCGTGCTCACGGCCGAGGGCGTCACGTCCGGTGCGGTGCTCCTCGGCTGGTCCTACGGCGGCCTCGTGATCTGCGACTACCTGGCGTCCCACGGCACGTCCGCCGTCGACGGCGTCGTCCTCGTCGGGGCCATCACCAGCATCGGCCGCGGGGAGGCCGGCGGCAAGGTCGGTGCGGCGATGCGCGCCGCGATCCCCGGCGCGATGTCCGAGGAGCCGCGCGAGGCGATCCGCGCGCTGGGAGCGTTCGGCATCGCGCTCACCGGACCGCCGGAAGGCAAGGGCGCGCAGTCGCAGGCGCTGTTCGGCGCCAGCCTCGCCACCCCGCCGCACGTGCGGGCCGCACTGTTCAACCGCTCCGCGAGCCACGACGATCTGCTCCGGTCGCTCGACGTGCCGGTGCTCGTCCTGCACGGCACCGAGGACTCCGTCGTCGACGTCTCGGCTGGTAGGCACGCCGCAGACCTGATCCCGCAGGCGCGGGCGTCGTTCTGGGAAGGCTGCGACCACGGGCCGTTCGTCGAGGATCCCGGCCGGTTCGTGAAAGAGGTCGGCGCGTTCGTCGACAACCTCGGTTAAAGGCGCCGATCCGTGGGGGAGCACTATGGAGTGGTGACGCCCTTGCACAACTCGCGCCCCCGCAGGGTGGCCGTCCTCTCGGTCCACACCTCACCGCTGGCGCAGCCCGGTACCGGCGACGCGGGCGGCATGAACGTCTACGTGCTGCAGTCCGCCATCCAGATGGCCCGCCGCGGCGTGGAGGTGGAGATCTTCACCCGGGCCACGTCGTCCTCCGACGCCCCCGTCCAGGAAGCGGCGCCGGGCGTCCTCGTCCGCAACGTCGTCGCCGGTCCGTTCGAGGGGCTCGACAAGCAGGACCTGCCCACGCAGCTCTGCGCGTTCGTGGCCGGGGTGCTCCGCGAGGAGGCCCGGCACGAACCGGGCTACTACAACCTGGTGCACTCGCACTACTGGCTGTCGGGGCAGGTAGGCTGGCTCGCCCGCGACCGGTGGGGTGTGCCGCTGGTGCACACCGCGCACACGCTCGCCGCGGTCAAGAATCTGTCGCTCGCCGAGGGGGACACCCCCGAACCGGCCGCCCGTCAGATCGGCGAACAGCAGGTGGTGGCCGAATCCGACCGGCTCGTGGCCAACACCACCGACGAATCCGATCAGCTGGTCCGCCACTACGGCGCCGACCCGAACCGGATCGATGTGGTGGCGCCGGGCGCCGACCTGACGCGCTACCGCCCGGGCGACCGGGACGCCGCCCGGGCGAAGCTGGGACTCGACCCCCGCGAGACCGTCGTGACGTTCGTCGGACGCATCCAGCCGCTCAAGGCTCCCGACGTCCTGCTCCGCGCCGCCGCCGAACTGATCGCCCGGGACCCCGAGTCGACGCTGCGGGTGCTCGTGGTCGGGGGTCCGTCCGGATCCGGACTGGCCCGGCCGGACGCGCTGATCGAACTCGCGTCCTCGCTCGGCATTGCCGCGCGGGTCACGTTCCTCCCGCCGCAGGCGCCCGATCGGCTCGCCGACGTGTACCGGGCATCGGATCTCGTTGCGGTGCCGAGCTATTCGGAATCGTTCGGTCTGGTCGCCATCGAGGCGCAGGCCTGCGGCACACCGGTGATCGCCGCGAACGTCGGCGGACTCGGCGTCGCGGTCCGCAACGGCGAGACCGGGCTCCTCGTGGACGGGCACCGCACCGAGGATTGGGCGACGGCGTTGCAGTCGCTGGTCTCCGAACCGGCCCGCCTCGCCGCGCTGGCCGCCGAGGCTCCGCGGCACGCCGAGAATTTCTCCTGGGAACACACCGCCGACGGACTCCTCGAGAGTTATCGGATGGCGACCGTCAACTACAACTACGGACACGGCCCGAGCGAGTTCTCCCCGCGTCGCGGACGCGGACTGTGGAAGTTGCGCCGGGTCGGGGGAGTGCGCGCATGACCGACCTGACCGACGTGATCGAGTCCGCCCTGACCGACCGGGAGTTGGACTTCACGAAGAAGGACTCGACGCACTTCGTCGTCGAGTTGCCCGGCGAGCGCAAGCTCAAGACCACCACGCTGCTGACCGTCGGCAAGCACGGCCTGCGCGTCGAGGCGTTCGTCTGCCGCAAGCCCGACGAGAACTTCGAAGGCGTCTACAAGTACCTGCTGCGGCGCAACCGCCGGCTCTATTCGGTGGCGTACACGATCGACAAGATCGGCGACATCTACCTGGTCGGTCAGATCGCCGAGCACGCGGTGACCGCGGACGAACTGGACCGCATTCTCGGACAGGTGCTCGAGGCGGCCGACGGCGACTTCAACACCCTTCTCGAACTCGGATTCGCCGGTTCCATCAAGCGGGAGTGGGAATGGCGTGTCTCGCGCGGTGAGTCGCTGGCGAACCTGAAACCGTTCGAACATCTCATCGAGGACTCGCAGCCCTGAGTGTGGGTTGACCTCCCGCGGAAAGGAATTGCGCGCGGGTAGAGTTGCGGCGAACCTGTGACTGGTGTCACAACTGCTGCTGCAACACTTCGAGGGAGTGACCCACGTGAGCTTCAAGAGCCCGTTTCCGGACGTCGAGATCCCGAACCTCAGTGTCTACGATTTCCTGTTCGGTCACCTCGACCCGGCGGCCGGGGAGCGTCCCGCGCTGATCGACGGCGCCTCCGGTGCGGTCACCACCTACCAAACCCTGGTGGCGCAGATCGGCGGGGTCGCCGGGGCGCTGGCGGCCCGCGGTCTCGCGGTCGGTGAGGTGGTGGCCCTGCACTCCCCGAACGTGCCCGCCTTCGCCGCGGTGTTCCACGGCATCCTGCGCGCCGGCGGCGTCGCCACCACCATCAACGCCCTCTACACCGCCGAGGACATCGCCAAACAGCTCACCGACTCGCACGCGAAATTCCTGTTCACCGTCTCCCCCCTGCTGCCGCAGGCCACGGCGGCCGCCGTCACGGTCGGGATCCCCGACGAGAACGTCATCGTCCTCGACGGCGCCGACGGCCACCCGTCCCTGACCGATCTGCTCACCGAGGCCCACCCCGCCCCGGCGGTGTCGTTCGACCCGGCCACCCACCTCGCGGTGCTCCCGTATTCGTCGGGGACCACCGGCCGCCCCAAGGGCGTGATGCTCACCCACCGCAACCTCGTCGCCAACGTCTGCCAGATCAACCCGCGGATGGGCATCGGCGCCGACGACACACTCCTCGCCGTGCTGCCGTTCTTCCACATCTACGGGATGACGGTGCTGCTCAACGCCGCCCTCTACAACCGGGCCGCGCTGGTGACGATGCCGAAGTTCGACCTCGTCGAATTCCTGCGCATCGTCTCCGGACAGAAATGCACGTACGTGTTCATCGCCCCGCCGGTCGCGGTCGCACTGGCCAAGCACCCGCTGGTCGACGACTACGACCTGTCCTCGGTGCATTCGGTCTTCTCCGGCGCCGCCCCGCTCGATCAGGAACTGGGCAGGGCCGTCGCGACCCGGCTCGGCTGCCGGGTCCGGCAGGGGTACGGGATGTCGGAGATGAGCCCGGTCTCGCACGCGATCCCGTTCGACCGCGACGACATCGCCCTCGACTCGGTCGGCCCGACCATCGCGAACATGGAATGCAAACTCGTCGACCCCGCCACCGGGCAGGAGGTCGACTACCCCACCGAGGGCGTCAGCGCCCCGGGCGAGTTGTGGTGCGCGGGCCCGAACATCATGGCCGGGTACCTCGGCAACGAGGCGGCGACCGCGGAAACCCTGGACGCGGACGGGTTCCTGCACACCGGGGACATCGCGACCGTCGACGCCGACGGGGTCGTCACGATCGTGGACCGGATGAAGGAACTCATCAAGTACAAGGGGTATCAGGTGCCGCCCGCCGAACTGGAGGCGCTGCTGCTCACGCACCCGCAGATCGCCGACGCCGCCGTCATCGGTGTCCTCGACGACGAGGGTGAGGAGGTGCCGAAGGCGTTCGTCGTCGCCCAGCCCGGCGCCGACCTGGATGAGGCCGCGGTGATCGCGTTCGTCGCCGAACGGGTCTCCCCGCACAAGAAGGTCCGCAGGGTCGAGTTCATCGACCTCGTCCCCAAGTCCGCCGCAGGCAAAATCCTCCGCAAGGACCTCCGGGCCGGCGAGGCCCGCCGGGGCTGACGGCGGGGGTTCACGGCGCGAGGGTTCCGGCAGGCATGCCAGGATGAACGGCATGAGTACCGGAACCCTTGTGCTGCTCCGCCACGGCGAGAGCGAATGGAATGCGCTCAACTTGTTCACCGGCTGGGTGGACGTCCACCTGACCGATAAGGGCATCGCCGAGGGCAAGCGCGCCGGCGAATTGCTGCTCGAGCACGATCTGCTCCCCGACGTGCTGTACACGTCGCTGCTGCGCCGCGCCATCAGCACCGCCAACATCGCACTCGACACGGCAGACCGGCACTGGATTCCCGTCATCCGCGACTGGCGCCTCAACGAGCGCCACTACGGCGCCCTGCAGGGACGCAACAAGGCGCAGGTCAAGGACAAGTACGGCGACGAGCAGTTCATGCTGTGGCGCCGCAGCTACGACACCCCGCCGCCCACGATCGAGCCGGGCAGCGAGTACAGCCAGGACACCGATCCCCGCTACGCGAATCTCGATGAGGTCCCGCTCACTGAGTGCCTGAAGGACGTCGTCGTCCGCCTGATCCCGTACTGGGAAGAGACCATCTCGGCCGACCTGTTGGCCGGAAAGACCGTCCTGATCACCGCGCACGGCAACTCGCTGCGCGCCCTCGTCAAGCACCTCGACGGAATCTCCGACGAGGACATCGCCGGGCTGAACATCCCCACGGGCATCCCGCTGCGTTACGACCTGGACGAGAACCTGAAGCCGCTCAACCCCGGCGGCACCTACCTCGACCCCGAGGCCGCCGCCGCAGGCGCTGCCGCGGTCGCGAACCAGGGCGGGAAGTAGCCCGTGCAACCGGCCGGACGTCCCGTTCGCGGGACGTCCGGCCAACAGCAGGTTAACTGCGGACGAAGACTCCGGTTGCCGCGTGTGACGTGCGCGGAAATGCCTGGACCCTGCGTAACCGGCCCGCCGCGCGAACGTACGATTCAGGCGTGAGTGTTGTTCAAGCCGTCTTGCTTGCCATCGTGGGCGGCTTCGTCGGTTACCTCGTCGGTGGCGTGCTGATCCCCATGCTGTCCACCCGGCAGGCGCAGCGAATGGAAGAGACGTCGGGGCTCACGATGTCGCAGGTCCTCGACCTGATCGTGCTGGCGTCCGAGAGCGGCATCGCCGTGGTCGACCAGTTCCACGACGTGGTCCTGTTCAACCCCCGCGCCGAAGAGTTGGGCCTGGTGCGGAACCGTCTCGTCGACGACCGTGCGTGGGTGGCGGCGCTCCGCGTCCTCGAAACCGGGGAACCCGTCGAGGTCGACCTGAGCACCAAGACCCCGCAGCGGGGACGTGACCGGATCGCGGTGCGCGGCACCGCACGCCTGCTCAGCAAGGAAGACCACAACTTCGTGGTCCTGTTCGCCGACGACGACTCCGAGCAGGTGCGGATGGAAGCGACCCGCCGCGACTTCGTCGCCAACGTCAGCCACGAACTCAAGACCCCCGTCGGCGCGATGGGACTGCTGGCGGAGGCGCTCCTCGAATCGGCCGACGACCCCGAGTCGGTCCGGCACTTCGGCGAGCGCGTGCTCGGTGAATCCGTCCGGCTCGGCAAGATGGTCACCGAACTGATCGCGCTGTCCCGGCTGCAGGGCGCCGAGAAGCTGCCCGACCTCGAGGCCGTGTCCGTCGACGAGGTGGTCGACGAGGCCCTGCAGCGGTGCAAGATCTCCGCCGAAGCCGCAGGCATCGCCGTCACCTCGGACCACCACAGCGGCTACGAAGTGCTCGGCGACCGCGCGCTGCTCGTCACCGCGCTGTCCAACCTGGTGCAGAACGCCATCGCCTATTCGCCGAAAGGATCCCCGGTCTCGGTGAGCCGGTCGATCCGCGGCGACAACGTGGCGATCTCGGTGACCGACCGCGGCGAAGGCATCGCCAAGGCCGACCAGGAACGCGTCTTCGAACGTTTCTTCCGCGTCGACAAGGCGCGGGCCCGGGCGACCGGCGGAACGGGTCTCGGCCTCGCGATCGTCAAGCACGTGGCCGCCAACCACAACGGATCGATCGACCTGTGGAGCAAGCCCGGAACAGGTTCGACGTTTACCCTGCAGATTCCTGCACACATCGAGACAGTAGAGACGAACGGCGGGGACGCCGACGGCGGCACTGTCGGGAGGAGAGAAACCGGTATGGAGGCCAAGCGATGACAAGTGTGCTGATCGTGGAAGACGAGGAGTCACTGGCCGACCCGTTGGCCTTCCTGCTCCGCAAGGAAGGATTCGAGACGACGATCGTCGGCGACGGACCGTCCGCGCTCGCCGAATTCGACCGGGCCGGTGCCGACATCGTCCTCCTCGACCTCATGCTGCCCGGCATGAGCGGTACGGACGTCTGCAAGCAACTTCGCAGCCGATCCGGTGTCCCCGTCATCATGGTGACGGCACGGGACAGCGAGATCGACAAGGTGGTGGGCCTCGAACTCGGCGCCGACGACTACGTCACCAAGCCGTACTCCGCGCGGGAACTGATCGCCCGCATCCGCGCGGTGCTGCGCCGAGGCGTCGACAGCGAACTCGACGTCGCGCAGGACTCGGCCGTCCTCGAGGCCGGACCCGTCCGGATGGACGTCGAACGGCACGTGGTCCAGGTGAACGGTGAGGCCGTCACGCTGCCGCTCAAGGAGTTCGACCTCCTCGAGTATCTGCTGCGGAACTCGGGTCGGGTGCTCACCCGCGGACAGCTGATCGACCGGGTGTGGGGAGCGGACTACGTCGGCGACACCAAGACCCTCGACGTGCACGTCAAGCGTCTGCGCTCGAAGATCGAGACCGACCCGGCCAAGCCGGAACACCTCGTCACCGTCCGCGGGCTGGGCTACAAACTGGAGGCGTGAGCGGACGCCGATCCGCCACAGTTGCGCACGAATTCGTCAGCCGCACAGGCAATTGCCGGTGCGGCTGACGAATTCGTGGGCGTCTGTCAGGGAACGAACCAGCGCACCGAAGAGTAGTAGTCGGGTCGGAAATTCGGCAGCTCACGCAGTTCGTGCGCGTTACCGGCGAGGTCGTGCTGCTGAAACGTGACCTGATCGCCCTCCCACACGCAGTCGATCGGCTGCCGGGTCCCGAATGGACTGAACAGGAGGTGCATTCCCGGGTTGCCCCAATACGCCTCCAGGTCCAACGGTGTCCTGAAGTACGCCTCGCACCCGCCGACCGTCGAGGCCGGCTCGGCGGCGGCGGTCGGCGCGAACACTGCCAGGGATGCCGCCGCGACTGCGACCGCAAGGACAGCGCGCTTCATCAGAACGGGTTGTACACGTAGACACCGCGGAACGGCGCGGAGATGATCTGCGTGATCGCGTGCTCGCGGCCCTGGTCGTCGAACTGCCTGCAGTAGACCGCGACGTAGTGTCCGTCGCCTTTGCACTCGATGATCCGGCCGGTTCCGTACGGGCTCAGCACGAGCGCGCGGTCGCCCTTGTCGCCGAACGCGCCGGGATCGAACGGCGCGACGAAGTTCGCCGTCTTGTCGTAGAAGGTGTTCCAGTCCGGGGTCGGGTCGGCGGACGCGGTCGGCGCGAGGGCGAGCGTGGCAGCGGCGGTCAGCAGGGCACCGGTCAGAATGCGAGCGAACATGATCTCTCCCGTCGTGGCTGTGCCCGGAATGGGGCCGTGACGGCTAAATCGACCAGTGGGTCCGATCCGTTACCCGGCGGCCTTCTTCTGCGCGGCCACCGTCGCGGGGTGGACGGCGACGAGTCCGAGGCCTGCCCTGCGCTTGCACAGCTTCGCCAATTCCGCGTACGCGGCCTTGCCGAGCAGCTCCGTCAGCTCCGGCGCGTACGACTGCCAGACGGCCTTGGCGCCCACGTGGGCGTCGGGTGAGCCCGAGCAGTACCAGTCCAGGTCCGAGCCGCCCTCACCCCAGCCACGCCGGTCGTACTCGGTGATGGTGGTCTTGAGGATCTGCTCGCCGTCGGGGCGTTCCACCCACTCCTGGGTGCGGCGGATCGGAAGCTGCCAGCACACGTCGGGCTTGACCTCGAGCGGCTCGATCCCGCGCTTGAGCGCCATCGAATGCAGCGCGCAACCGACGCCGCCCTCGAAGCCGGGGCGGTTCAGGAAGATGCAGGCCCCCTGATACCGGCGGGTGCGCAGCGCGGGCTCGTCCTCGAGGTCGTCCTCCTCGATGTACCCCTTCTTGCCGAGCCCCTTCTCCATGAACTGCCAGTCCTCGGGTGTGAGCAGCTTCACTGACTTGTTCAGCTTCTCCAGATCCTCCTCGTCGGAGAGGAACGCGCCGTGCGAACAGCAGCCGTCGTCCGGCCGGTCGCCGATGATGCCCTGGCAGGCCGGAGTGCCGAACACGCAGGTCCAGTGGGATAGCAGCCACGTCATGTCCGCGGCGATGAGGTGCTCGGCGTTGTCGGGATCCGGAAATTCGACCCATTCGCGAGCGAAGTCGAGGGGTACTTCGGGGCTGGGTGTCATCTTGTGTGAACGCCCTGCTTTACGTGCTGTCACAAAGCCCGACGGTAGACCCAGTACCGTGTCAATGTGCGACTAGGGGTACTCGACGTCGGAAGCAACACCGTCCATCTTCTCGTAGTGGACGCCCACAGGGGCGGCCACCCCACACCGATGAGTTCGACCAAGTCGACTCTGAGGCTGGCGGAGAACACCGACGACAGGGGTGACATCACCACTCAGGGTGCAGATCGCCTGGTCACGACGGTGGCAGACTTCTCCAGCATCGCGAGGACATCCGGGTGCGGTGAACTCATGGCGTTCGCGACGTCCGCCGTCCGCGACGCCAACAACTCGGACGACGTGCTGGCGCGCGTCCACGACGAGACCGGCGTGACGCTCGAGGTCCTGTCGGGTGTCGACGAGGCGCGGCTGACGTTCCTCGCCGTGCGCCGCTGGTTCGGCTGGAGCGCGGGCCGCATCCTGAACCTCGACATCGGCGGCGGATCCCTGGAACTGACGACGGGCGGCGACGAGGACCCGGACGTCGCGCTGTCGCTGCAACTCGGCGCGGGACGGCTCACCCGGGACTGGCTCGAGGAGGACCCGCCGGGCAAGCGCCGCGTGGCCGTGCTGAGGGACTGGCTGGACGCCGAACTGACCGTCCCGTCGAAGGAACTGCGCGCGGCGGGGCAGTGGGACCGGGCCGTCGGCACGTCCAAGACGTTCCGCTCGCTGGCCCGGCTGACGGGCGCCGCACCGTCCGGCGCCGGCCCGCGGGTCAAGCGCACGCTCACCGCCAGCGGTCTCAGGCAACTCATAGCTTTCATTTCGCGGATGACGGCCTCGGACCGTGCAGAATTAGAAGGGGTGAGCTCCGACAGGTCGCAGCAGATCGTGGCCGGAGCACTCGTTGCGGAGGCCAGCATGAGAGCACTGGGCGTGGAGGAACTCGAAATCTGCCCCTGGGCTCTGCGCGAGGGTTTGATCCTCCGCAAGCTCGATACGGAAATGGGCGGTGAATTGATGGTGGGTGCTCGATGACCGAGGACAGTCAGCAGATCTCTGTGTCAGAGCTGCTCAAACGCAACGGGCAGCAGGTGGAGTCCCGGGGCGGGCGGCGTCGGCGCGGCGTCGCGGGAGGAATCTCCGTCGCCGAGCTGACCGGTGAAATTCCGGTGGTCCGGGATCCGTCCGATTCGCGGGCACTCGAACCCGAACCGGAGCAGGAACCCGCCACGCCCGAGCCGTCACGCACGCCCGCGCCGGCAACGCCGTCCGCGCGCGCCGACGACCGCACGGCGGCCTTCAAGGCTCCGGTCGACGACAGCGACGAGGACGACGACGAACCCATCGCCAGTCGTCCCGCCGGCCGTGGCCGCGCCGTGGTGCCGGGCGGCACGTCGCGCGATCACCAGGGAACGTGGGTCAGCCGCGCAGTCCGGAAGGAACCGCCCGCGCCGGAGGCCGCCACGCCGGCTCCGACGGTGGCCGCCCCGGCCGTCAAGAAGCCGGAACCGGCCCCGACCGTCGCCGCTCCGCGGGTGACACCGGCGCCGAAGACCGAACTCCCGGCCAAGGCCGAACCGGCCGCGAAGTCCGACGCACCGGCGAAGCCCACCGCGAAGCCCGAGGCCCCGGCGAAGCCCGGGACGTCGGCGAAGGCGGGTACGGCAGCAGCGTCGAACGGCGCGTCGAAGTTCGTGAAGACGCCGAAGCCGGAGGCTCCCGCCAAGGTGAAGCCGGAACCCGCGCTGCTGTCCGGATCGACGCTGGCCGGCGACCTGATGCGCCAGTCCCGGGACTCGGATGCGGCGAACGCGGCCGAGCAGACGGATCTCATCGAGGCCGCCACCGGCGAGGCGGACACCGAGAAGCGCGACGGCGACACGCAGAAGTCCGACACCCCGCGCCGTTCCCGCAAGGAGGCGAAGGCCGAGAAGGCCGAGGCCGCGAAAGCGGAGAAGGCAGGCAAGGACGAGGCCGGCGAGAACTCCACCCGCGAGTGGGTCGTTCTCATCGGTCAGGGTGTCGTGGCCGTGATCGCCGGGGCCCTGCTCTTCAAGGGCTTCGAGAAGCTGTGGGACGTCTTCCCGTGGGTCGCGCTGATTCTGGCGCTGCTCGTCATCGTGGGCCTGGTCGCCATGGTCCGCATCCTGCGCCGCACCGACGACATCACCAGCTTCGTGATCGCCGTCGTCGTCGGGATGATCGTCACTCTGGGGCCGTTAGCCTTCATGCTTGCGTCGGGCTGAGTTGCTCATGGTCGGGGACAATGGGCACGAGCAGGCTCGACGGTCACCGCCTGGGCGGAAGGTACTGGTGGGCCTGTCGACGGCCTCGGTGTACCCGGAGAACACCGAGGCGGCCTTCCGGTACGCGGCCGATCTGGGATACGACGGCGTCGAACTGATGGTGTGGGCCGAATCGGTCAGCCAGGACGCCGCCGCCGTGGCCGCGCTGGTGCGCAGGTACGCGATCCCGGTCCAGGCGATCCACGCGCCGTGCCTGCTCATCTCGCAGCGGGTGTGGGGCGCCGACCCGGTCGCGAAGCTGGAGCGTTCCGTCCGCACCGCAGAATCGCTCGGGGCGACGAGCGTCGTGGTGCACCCCCCGTTCCGCTGGCAGCGCCGGTACGCCGACGGCTTCGCCGATCAGGTGGCCGACCTGGAACAGCGCAGCGACGTGATCGTCGCGGTCGAGAACATGTTCCCCATGCGGGCGGACGGCTTCTTCGGCAGCAAGGAGAGATCCGCCCAGAGGTTGCGGCGGCGCGGCGGACCCGGGGCGGCGCTGTCGGCGTTCAGCCCGTCCTACGACCCCACCGATTCGGGGCACGCCCACTACACGCTCGACCTGTCGCACACGGCCACGGCCGGGATGGATGCGATGAAACTGGCGGAGCGGATGGGGGAGGGCCTCGCGCACCTCCACCTCGCCGACGGCCGGGGTGCGTCGATGGACGAGCACCTCATTCCCGGTCACGGCGCCCAGCCCTGCGCGCAGCTGTGCCGGCACCTCGTCGACACCGGGTTCGACGGGCAGGCGGTGGTCGAGATCAACACGCAGAACGCCCGCACGCAGCGGGAACGGTCGTCGATGCTCGCGCAGGCACTGGCCTTCGCCCGTGAACACCTCGAACCGGGCCGCGCCGCGTCGGGATCGCCGCGCAGCCACTCCGGTGGCGATCACGACGACACCTGAGGCGTCTGCCCGGCTTCTCCTCCGGTAAGCTGGTGGCCACATTGGATAGTTTGAGTATCCAGTCGAGTTGCCGAAGGAGGGGCCGTGCGCGTTTCCGAGTTGGTCGCCCGCACCGGCGTTCCGCTCGCGACGGTGAAGTACTACCTGCGCGAGGGTCTGCTGATGCCCGGCGAGGCGACGAGCGCGACCCAGGCCCGGTACGGCGAGGAGCACGTACAGCGCCTGGGCCTGGTCAGGGCGCTGGCCGGAGCCGGACTGCCGATTCCCCGCATCCGGGAGATTCTCCGCCTCGTCGACCACCCCGACGGCTCGCTGTTCGACGTGCTCGGCCAGGCCATCGCGCAACTCCCGCCCTACCTCGACACCCCCGCCGACGACGCCGACGAGTTCCCGCGGGCCCGCGCCGTCCTCGACAGGCTCGGGCAGGTGTACGACCCCCGGTACGTGGCGGTCGGTCAGCTCGAACGTGCCCTTGCGGCACTCGAGGAAGCCGGCATCCCGATGACCGAGCAGCGACTCGACGCCTACGGGCGCCACGTGCGCGGGATCGCCGAGATCGACATCGGGCTCATGCCCACCGCATCGGCCGAGGACGCGATCCGGTACGCGGTGCTCGGCACGGCCGTCTACGAGCCGGTGATCGCCGCGATGCGCCGGCTCGCACACCAGGACGTCGCGCAGAAGCGTCTCCGGAACCCCGAAGAACAGGACCAGTAGTGAGCTCAACTCCCTTCCACGATCTCAACGTCCTCACCGCTGCCGGTGACGGGACGTACCGGGCGTCGATCGACCCGATCTGGACGATCGGCCCCAAGGTGCACGGCGGCTCGATGATGTCGCTCTGCGCCGCTGCCGCCCGCAGGCGACTGCTCGACGAGACCGGCGACGCCGGGCCGTCCCGGGTGCAGCCCCTCGCGGTCGGGGCCAACTACCTGTCCGCCCCCGATCCGGGTGAGGTGACGCTGTCGACGACGGTGCGCAAGCAGGGCAAGCAGGTGTCGTTCGTCGATGTGGAGCTGACGCAGGGCGACCGCGTCGCCGTCCGCGCGTCGGTCACGCTCGGCGTTCCCGACGTGGGGGAACCGCAGTACAGCGGAGACCACGCCCTGGCGCAGCTCCCGGTGGAACCGCCCGCCGACGCCGTCGTGCTCACGGCCGACCATCCGATGGGGCAGATCGTCCACGTGGCTCAGGGCTGCGACATGCGGGTGGACGGGACGTCGGCGCACTTCCTGACCGGCAACCAGGGCGAACCCGAGGTCCGCATGTGGGTGCGACCGCGCGCCGGCGACGAGAGCGATCCCGACACGGCGGCGCTGTTCGCGATCATGACCGGCGACATCAGCGCCCCCGTGACGATGAACCGCGGCATGTTCGGTTGGGCGCCCACGGTCCAGCTGACCACCTACCTGCGCAGGCAGCCCGCGCCGGGCTGGCTGCGCGTGATGGCCAGCAGCACGGTGCTCGGCGGCGCCTGGTTCGAGGAGGACCACACCGTCCTCGACTCGACCGGGGCGATCGTCGTGCAGAGCCGGCAACTGGCGATGATCCCCCGCTAGGAGGGCGCCGCAGAGCGTCGTGGCAGGCTGTTCGCCATGACGAGAATTGCGGTAATCGGAGGCGGCAAGATCGGCGAGGCCCTCATCTCGGGGCTTCTGCAGGCAGGTCACGCCGTCAAGGATCTGGTGGTGGCCGAGCAGCACCCGGCGCGCGCCGACGAGCTGGCCGCGGCGTACTCGGTGCGGGTCACCACTCCTTCCGACGCCGCCGAAGGCGCCGACGTCATCGTGATGGCCGTCAAGCCGGGAGATGTCGAGTCCGCGCTCACCGAGGTGTCCAAGGTCGAACTCGACGGCGAGCGCGAGCAGTTGCTCGTCTCGCTCGCTGCCGGCATCCCCACCGCCTTCTACGAGACGAGACTGCCCGCCGGGTTCCCCGTGGTCCGGGTCATGCCCAACACGCCCATGCTGGTCGGTGAGGGCGTCAGCGTGCTCGCGCCCGGCAGGCACGTGAAGAAGGAACACCTCGACCTGGTCCGCGGCGTCCTGTCGTCGGTCGGCAAGGTCGTCGTCGTTCCCGAATCGCAGATCGACGCCGTCACCGCCGTCTCCGGCTCCGGTCCGGCCTATTTCTTCCTGGTTGCCGAGGCGATGATCGATGCGGGCGTGGGGCTCGGACTGACCCGGGCGACCGCGACCGAGCTGGTCGTGCAGACCATGGTCGGCTCCGCAGCCATGCTGGACAGGTCGGGGGAGAGCGCGACCGAACTTCGTGCCGCCGTGACTTCGCCCGGCGGAACCACCGCGGCGGCAATCCGCCGTCTGGAGGGAAACGGACTCCGAACAGCATTTTTCGACGCCCTCGAAGCCGCGAAAATTCGTTCTGCCGAACTCGGCACGACGACCGAATGAATATTCGATTGCCCACACCCGTCGCAGTAACCCCATCCGTCCCGCTAAGCTCGAAGTAGCACGTGCGTGTCTGTTCCGCCGGAGGGGAAGCCGGCGGCGCGAGACGTGCCGGAGGTAAGTGGTTGATGACGTCTGCAAAAAAGCCGTCCAAGGGCTCGGCCCCGGACGGACAACCGGCACTGGCCGGAACGCAATTTCTCACCGTCGCCGAGGTAGCGACGCTGATGAGAGTGTCCAAGATGACTGTGTACCGGTTGGTGCACAGCGGCGAACTGCCCGCCGTCCGCGTGGGCCGTTCGTTCCGAGTGCATGCGAAAGCAGTGCACGACTACCTCGAAACCTCGTACTTCGACGCCGGTTGACCGATCGGCACGAAGAGGGTCATCGACCTCGGTTTCCGGGGAGACGACCTACACCGGTACGATTAGCGACTGTCGTACCAGCCAGCTGGTGTCGTAAGGCGCTGAGCTAGTTAAAACGAGGCCCAGGCGCCAGAGTGGCGCGAGCGTACGTGATCGGCGTGCGCAGGAACGCTAGAGAAGAACGTGAGGGACACCCGCTATGGGTTCAGTGATCAAGAAGCGACGCAAGCGCATGTCGAAGAAGAAGCACCGTAAGCTGCTTCGCCGCACCCGAGTGCAGCGCAGGAAACTCGGTAAGTAAAGAGTTGCGTCTGGATGCCCGTCACCTCCGGTGGCGGGCATCCTTCGTTTCACGGCGGGCCCGTCGCGTATTGGGCGACCGACCAATTGTCGTTGTGCGGAGCGCCATCCCCCTCCTGCACGTATCGTTGACGTCACTCGCTACGTGATCGGGGGTCCTTGGTGGTTGTGAGTGACGAAGACAGTACTACGCGGACGGCGGTGCCGCGCGTCGTGCTGGTCACTGGGGCAAGCAGATTTCTGGGTGGATACCTCGTCACCCGGCTCGCTCAGAATCCGGCCATCGAGCGGGTGATCGCGGTGGACGCGGTGTCGCCGAGCAAAGACATGTTGCGCCGCATGGGCCGCGCCGAGTTCGTGCGCGCCGACATCCGGAATCCCTTGATCGGCAAGGTTATTCGCAACGCCGAGGTCGACACCGTCGTGCACGCGTCGACGCTGGCGCGCCCGCCGAAGTCGGGTAGTCGCGCGGCCATGAAAGACATGAACGTCATCGGCGCGATGCAGTTGTTCGCCGTCTGCCAGAAGGCACCGAGCGTCCGTAAGGTCGTGTTGCGTTCGGCCTCCGTGGTCTACGGCTGCAGCGCCAAGGACCCGGCCAAGTTCACCGAGGAGATGAGCGCGCGGCGCCGCCCGGCGGGCGCGTACGCGCGGGACTGCATCGAGATCGAGGGGTATCTGCGCGGAATGGGGCGCAGGCGCCCCGACATCGACGTGTCGATCGTCCGCCTCGCACCGCTGGTCGGGCCGCGACTCAACGCGACGGTCGCGCAGTACCTCACCTCACCGGTCGTGCCGACCATTCTCGGACGGGACGCACGCCTGCAGGTCCTGCACGAGGAGGACGCGCTGGCCGCACTGGAACGGGCCACGGTGTCGGGTCCGGCGGGCACGTTCAACGTCGCGGGCGACGGCGTCGTCATGATGTCGCAGGCCATCCGCCGCGCCGGACGGATCGAGGTCCCGATGCCGTTCGCGTTGTTCCGCAACCTCGGGCGTGCGCTGATGGGTCCGGTGATGCGGTCGTACACCACCGAGCAACTCGAATACTTTCATTTCGGTTGCGGACTGGACACCACGCGCATGCGAACCGAACTATCCTTCGAGCCACGGTGGACCTCGATGCAGGCACTGGACGACTTCGCTCGTGCGGCCGGCGTCAAGGCGATCATCAAGAACGAATGGGTCGACGCAGCAGAGAACGCACTACTCGCTCTTACCGGCACGGCGAAAGGGGAGAGGTGAACGAAGTGGCGAAGGTCATTCCGCTGCACGGTGCGACAGCCGCGCGCGGGACCGCTATCGGACGTTCGAGGCGTGAGCAGAGCGAGAGCAGACATCCATCGGCGATGCCGCCGCCCGCCGTGATCACCCCACCGCAGCCCGTCACCGAGTCTTCTGCCGTCGACGCCGTCCGCCACGCCCTGGCCGAGCAGATCGTCAACACCGCCGAGTTCGTGCGCCGCCGGCTCTCGGGCGACTATCACGTCGACGACTTCGGCTACGACCCCCACTTCGCCGAGAACGTGTGGCTGCCCATCCTGCGTCCGCTGTTCGACAAGTGGTTCCGCGTCGAGGTCAGCGGTCTGGAGAACATCCCGTCGACGGGCGGTGCGCTGGTGGTCGCCAACCATGCCGGTGTGCTGCCCATCGACGGCCTGATGACCTCGGTCGCCGTTCACGACCATCACCCCGCACATCGCCCGCTGCGGATGCTGGCCGCCGATCTCGCGTTCGAGATGCCGCTGGTCGGTGGTGTCGCCCGCAAGGCCGGGCACACACTCGCGTGCCACCCGGACGCCGTGCGCCTGCTGCAGGACGGGGAGGTCGCGGCCGTGTTCCCCGAAGGTTTCAAGGGCATCGGCAAACCGTTCAGCGAACGCTACAAGTTGCAGCGGTTCGGCCGTGGTGGCTTCGTGTCCGCCGCCATGCGGACCGGTGCGCCGATCATTCCGTGCTCGATCGTGGGGTCCGAGGAGATCTACCCGAAGATCGGTGAACTCGGGACGCTCGCCCGGCTGCTGGGGATGCCGTACTTCCCGGTCACCCCGCTCTTCCCGCACTTCGGCCCGCTCGGCCTCGTGCCGCTGCCGTCGAAGTGGTACATCGAGTTCGGTAAGCCGATCGTCACCGACACCTACGACGCGTCGGCGGCCGACGACCCGATGGAGCTGTTCGAGGTCACCGACCACGTCCGGGAGACCATCCAGCAGACGCTGTACCGGCTCCTCGCGAAGCGCCGGAACGTGTTCCTGGGCTGAGCCGCGGCGGGCGGCTCAGGCCGCCTGTTCGCGGCGTCGCGCGACGATGGCCGCGAGTGCGCCGCCTGCCGCGCCCAGGAGCAGCGCGGTGGGGACGCCGATCTTGGCGGCCTTGCGTCCGGTCCGGAAGTCGCGGATCTCCCAGCCCCGGTTCTTGGCCAGCTCACGCAGGTCGGTGTCGGGGTTGATCGCGACCGCGGTCCCGACGAGCGACAGCATCGGCACGTCGTTGTGGCTGTCCGAGTAGGCGGTGCAGCGCTTGAGGTTGAGGCCCTCGCGGACCGCCAGGGCGCGCACGGCGTGCGCCTTGCCGAGGCCGTGCAGAATGTCGCCGACCAGACGTCCGGTGAACATCCCGTCCTCGCTCTCGGCGACCGTGCCGAGGGCGCCGGTGAGACCGAGACGCTTCGCGATGACCTGAGCCAGCTCCACCGGGGTCGCGGTGACCAGCCACACCTGCTGTCCGGCGTCGAGGTGCATCTGTGCCAGCGCCCGGGTGCCGGGCCAGATCTTGTCGGCGATGACCTCGTCGTAGATCTCCTCACCGAGCCGGGCGAGTTCGGCCGTCGACCGGCCGGAGACGAACGACAGGGCCTTCTCCCGGCCGGAGGCGACGTCGTCGCTGCTCTCCTTGCCGGTGACGCGGAACTTGACCTGCTTCCACGCGAAGTCGACGAGGTCGGACGTCTTCAGATACTTGCGGGCGGCGAGTCCGCGCGCGAAGTGGATGATCGAGGCGCCCTGGACCATCGTGTTGTCGACGTCGAAGAACGCGGCAGCCGTCAGGTCGAGGGGAACGTCGTGCTCGACCAGCTCGGTGTCCTCGCCGGACGCGACGTGCAGAGCGAGGGCTGCGTCGGCGCTCGCCTCACCTGCGACGTTGGCACGTACCTCGGCTTCGCTGGGTCCCAGCGGATTCCTGAACTGGCGCCGGCCCGGGAGGATGATCCCCGCCAGACCTGAACCGAAACCCGAGCCGTTCGGTAGTGATCGCGCAGGCACTCGCACCTCCCGTATCGCAGAAGCCTCTGGGAGCAGCCTATCCCCCGAATCGGGGACGGGGCGGATGGATGGCCCCGCAGGGGGAACTGTGTGACGTTCATCTCCGAGCCGATTGGCGTCCGCGGACCCCGAAACGGCACAGTGACTCCACCGGAGGCGTCGAAAGGAAGTGACGGGGCATGAGCACGGGCGGACACGAGGTGACGCTTCTCACGAGGGCGGGGTGCGGTGCGTGCGCGCCGGCCCGCGAGCGGTTGCTGGTTCTGTGCGAGGAGTTCGGGCTGGAACTGACGTGCATAGACGTCGACGAGGCGGCGGCCACGGACCCCGAAATCCGGGCCGAATTCGGCGACCGATTGCCGGTGGTGTTGCTCGACGGACGTGAGCACAGTTACTGGGAGGTCGACGAAGAGCGCCTTCGCTCGGATTTACGCAAGTAAGGGAACCCTAAAAGTGGGATCTTCCGATGCCGTGCAGGTAGGACCGCATGTCGCGCAGTCGCAGCGACTTTGTGCATGGGTTCACAAGCAGTTACCGTGGTGTGAACAATTCCCCGGAGCATCGTGAAGAACGGCATCGAATGCCGGTCGGACGAGGAGCCAACGACGTGACCGAAACGCACCAGACGCATGGGTCTGTGGCCCCTGGCGTCACGGGGGCGGTCGGGCGGTCTGTGGTCGGGTCACCGGCCCCCTCGGTCACCGGCGCGGCCCCGCTCCCCGAATCGCGGGACATCCCCCAGGCTACGGTGACGCGCCTCGCGACGTACCTGCGGGTCCTCGGAGTGCTGACCGAACGCGGCACGATCATCGTCTCGAGCGAGGAACTCGCCGCCGCTTCGGGTGTCGGCTCCGCGAAGCTTCGCAAGGACCTTTCCTTCCTGGGCCCGAACGGTGTGCGCGGCGTCGGCTACGACGTGACGCGCCTGCGGGCCCGCATCGAGCGTGCGCTCGGCCTGGACCGCGGACACAAGGTGGTGCTCGTCGGCGTCGGCAACCTCGGCCAGGCGCTCGCCGGCTACGGCGGTTTCGGTCGCCGCGGGTTCTCCATGGTCGGACTGTTCGACAGCGACCCGGCGCGGGTCGGTGCGCCGGTGGGCGACCTCACCGTGCGGCACGTCGACGAACTCGAGCAGGCCTGCGCCGAACTCGAGGCCACCATCGGCGTCATCTCGACCCCTGACGAGGCGGCGCAGGACGTCGCCGACCGTCTCGTGCGCGCCGGATTGCGCTGCATCCTCAGCTTCTCGCCCACCTCCCTCGACGTCCCCGATCACGTCGAGATGCGCCGCGTCGACCTCGCGGTCGAAATGCAGGTCCTGTCGTTCAACAGCGCACGCAACACGGAATCGGTACCCACCGCTCCGCGCGTGCGCATCGGACATTCGGCTGTCCCGTCCACCGCACCAAGAAACGGATCAGTGATCGCGCCGTGAGTGTTCTGCTTGTCGGGGTCTCGCACAGGACGGCCCCGGTGCCGGTTCTCGAGCGGGTGGCTGTCACCGACACCGATCGCCCGAAGTTGACGGACAAGCTTCTGGCGTCGTCGCACATCTCGGAGGCGATGATCGTCTCCACCTGCAATCGGGTGGAGATCTACGCCGTCGTCGATGCGTTCCACGGTGCGCTCGCCGAGGTCGGCGAACTACTCGCCGACCACTCCGGGCTCGATCTGACCGATCTGCACCGGCACGCGTACGTCCGGTACAGCGAGGCTGCGGCGGAGCACCTGTTCGCCGTGGCCAGTGGCCTGGACTCGATGGTGATCGGCGAGCAGCAGATCCTGGGGCAGATCCGGACCGCGTACGCGTCTTCCGACGCCCAGCAGGCCGCGGGCCGCACGCTGCACGAACTCGCGCAGCAGGCGCTGCGCGTCGGCAAGCGGGTGCACTCGGAGACCGGCATCGACTCCGCGGGCGCGTCCGTCGTGTCCGTGGCCCTCGACCGCGCCGCAGGCATCGTCGGCGCAGGCGGACTGACCGGACGCACCGCAGTCGTGGTCGGCGCCGGATCGATGGGGGGCCTGTCCGTCGCACACCTCACGCGCGCCGGGATCGGCCGCATCGTCGTCGTGAACCGCACCAAGGAGCGCGCCGAACACCTCGCCGACACGGCCCGGTCCAACGGTGTCGCAGCGGAGGCCCTCGAACTGGCCGAACTCCCGGACGCGATGGCCCAGGCAGACGTCCTCGTGACCTGTACAGGCGCGGTCGGCGCCGTCGTCACGCTCGCGGACACCCACCGCGCGCTGGCACAGCCCGGCCGCGACTCCGAACGCCCCCTCGTCATCTGCGACCTCGGACTGCCCCGCGACGTGGAACCCGCCGTGTCGGGTCTGCCCGGGGTCACCGTCCTCGACATGGAATCGCTGCAGCGCGATCCCGCCGCGGGCGCGGCCGCATCCGACGCGGACGCCGCGCGGACGATCGTCGCCGCCGAACTCGCCAACTACCTCGCGGGCCAGCGGCTGGCGGAGGTCACGCCGACCGTCACGGCCCTGCGCCAGCGCGCGGCGGACGTGGTCGAGGCGGAGCTGATGCGACTGGATTCGCGTCTGCCCGGACTCGACGATCCCGAGCGCGACGAGGTCGCGCGCACGGTGCGGCGAGTGGTCGACAAGCTCCTGCACGCGCCCACCGTCCGGGTGAAGCAGCTCGCCTCCGCGCCCGGGGGCGACTCCTACGCCGCCGCCCTGCGCGAACTGTTCGAACTCAGCCCCGGATCCGTCGAGGCCGTCGCGAAGCCCACCGAACTCGGTGGCGCCGACCTGAGCACTATCGACATCACGGACGGCTTCTTCGCAGGCCAGGACCCGCTCCTGCGCCGCTTCGTCACTGACGACAACCATGGGAAGGAATCGCAGGCATGAGCGCCGTCGGCACCCGTACGCTGCGGATCGGAACCCGTGGCAGTGAGCTCGCGACCACCCAGGCCGGAACCGTGCGCGACGCACTGATCTCGGCCGGGCACGACGCCGAACTCGTCATCATCAAGACCAAGGGCGACCAGTCCATGGAATCGGTGGAGAAGATCGGTGTCGGCGTCTTCACCGCCGAACTCCGGGAAGCGCTCGCCGACGGCCGGGTCGACGTGGCCGTCCACTCCTACAAGGACCTGCCGACCGCCCGCGACGAGCGGTTCACGATCGCGGCCATCCCGCCGCGCGAGGATCCCCGCGACGCACTCGTGGCGCGCGACGGACTGGTCCTCGGTGAGCTGCCCGCCGGTTCGAAGGTCGGCACGTCCGCACCCCGGCGCACGTCGCAGTTGCGGGCTCTGGGCCTCGGCCTCGACATCCAGCCGCTGCGCG
Source organism: Rhodococcus sp. USK10 (assembly GCF_019378875.1). NCBI lineage: Bacteria > Bacillati > Actinomycetota > Actinomycetes > Mycobacteriales > Nocardiaceae > Rhodococcus > Rhodococcus sp. USK10. The sequence goes on along the minus strand of NZ_CP076048.1, from coordinate 2,152,228 downwards.
GCAACCTGCAGCGTCGCCTCGGCAAGGTCGAATCCGGCGAACTCGACGCCGTCGTCCTGGCCCGGGCCGGCCTGGCGCGGATCGGTCGACTGGACCTGATCACCGAGTCCCTCGAACCGGTCCAGATGCTGCCCGCGCCCGCGCAGGGCGCGCTCGCCGTCGAATGCCTCTCGGTCGACACGGCACTTGTCGCGATCCTGTCCGAGCTCGACGACCCGAACAGCCGCGCCGCCGTCACGGCGGAACGCGCCTTGCTCGCGGAACTCGAGGCAGGCTGCACCGCGCCCGTCGGCGCCATCGCCGAGGTCGTCGAATCCCTCGACGACGACGGCCGCATCTTCGACGAATTGTCCGTCCGGGGCTGCGCCGCGGCCATCGACGGTTCCGACGTCATACGCACGGGGGCCGTGGGCTCCCCGGAGAACGCCGAAGAACTCGGCCGCTCCGTCGCGCGGGAGCTTCTCGAGCTCGGTGCGCGGGAGCTGATGAATGTCACCGAGGCCGGTGATGCCGATGTTTGATGTGCGAAGGCCGACTGATCGGCCGATCCGCTTCCTGTACCCATCTCGACACATGATCGCACTGGAGAATTACCGATGAGCCGAGTCCGTAAGAACACCCCCGGACGAATCCTGTTCGTGGGATCCGGACCGGGCGATCCGGCACTGCTCACCGTGCACGCACGGGACGTCCTTGCCGCAGCCACCCTCGCCTTCACCGACCCCGACGTCGACAAGGGCGTCACCGTCCTCGTGGGCACCGACCTCGGCGTCGACGCCGAGACCGGCGAGCCGCTCGCCGAGGTCCGTCCCGCGCTGGGTGAGCCGGCGGAGGTCGCGAAGACCCTCGTCCACGAGGCGCGGAACGGCCACGACGTCGTGCGTCTGGTGTCCGGCGACCCGCTGACCACCGACTCCGTGATCGCCGAGGTCACCGCCGTCGCCCGCACCCAGGTGCAGTTCGAGGTCCTGCCGGGCCTGCCGTCCGCGTCCGCCGTCCCGTCCTACGCCGGTATGGCACTGGGATCGGGACACACGGAGGCCGACGTCCGCGGCGAGGTCGACTGGGCCGCCCTGGCCGCCGCACCCGGACCGCTGGTCCTGCATGCCACGTCGGGTCACCTTGCCGAGACGGCGAGCGCGCTCGTCGAGCACGGCCTGGCCCCGCAGACCCCGGCCGCCATCACCGTCCGCGGCACCACCCGGCAGCAGCGCACCGTGGAGGCCACCCTCGCGACGCTGAACGAGGCCGGTTCCGAACTGGTCGGTTCGCTGGTCGTGACGGTGGGCAAGGTCGTCGCCCAGCGCAACAAGATGTCCTGGTGGGAGTCGCGCGCGCTGTACGGCTGGAAGGTCTTGGTGCCGCGCACCAAGGACCAGGCAGGCGAAATGAGCGACCGCCTCGTCACCCACGGCGCCATCCCGATCGAGGTGCCCACCATCGCCGTCGAGCCGCCCCGCAGCCCGGCGCAGATGGAACGGTCCGTGAAGGGCCTCGTCGACGGCCGCTACCAGTGGGTGGTCTTCACGTCCACCAACGCGGTGCGCGCCGTGTGGGAGAAGTTCGAGGAGTTCGGGCTCGACGCCCGCGCGTTCTCCGGCGTCAAGATCGCCTGCATCGGTGAGGCCACCGCCGCCAAGGTGCGCTCGTTCGGAATCAACCCCGAACTCGTGCCGTCCGGTGAGCAGTCGAGCGAGGGCCTGCTGGCCGAATTCGCCCCGTACGACGACGTTTTCGACCCGGTCAACCGGGTTCTGCTGCCCCGCGCCGACATCGCCACCGAGACGCTCGCCGAGGGCCTGCGCGAACGCGGCTGGGAAATCGACGACGTCACCGCGTACCGCACCGTCCGGGCCGCGCCGCCGCCGGCCGAGACCCGCGAGATGATCAAGACCGGTGGGTTCGACGCCGTCTGCTTCACCTCGTCCTCGACTGTCCGCAACCTCGTCGGAATCGCAGGAAAGCCGCACGCGCGCACCCTCGTCGCCTGCATCGGTCCGAAGACCGCCGAGACGGCCATCGAGTTCGGCCTGCGCGTGGACGTGCAGCCGGAGACCGCTCAGGTCGGCCCGCTGGTGGAGGCTCTCGCAGAGCACGCCGCGCGCCTGCGCGCCGAGGGCGCACTGCCCCCGCCGCGCAAGAAGTCCCGCGCACGGCGATAGGCGCTACGCGCCTGTGAGTGGTTGAGGAGTCCAGGCACTCCTCAACCACTCACAGGCCCGACGAAGGAGGGCATGTCCTTGTTCCCGACCCACCGGCCGCGCCGGCTCCGCAGGACGCCGGCGCTGCGCCGGCTCGTGGCCGAGACTTCGCTCGAGCCACGGCATCTCGTGCTGCCGATGTTCGTGGCGGACGGGATCGACGAGCCTCGTGAGATCTCGTCGATGCCCGGCGTGTTCCAGCACACCCCCGACTCGCTGCGGCGGGCGGCGACGGAAGCGGCCGAGGCGGGGCTCGGTGGGCTCATGCTCTTCGGCGTCCCGCGTCCCGACGACAAGGACGCCGAGGGTTCGGGCGCGTCCGATCCGGACGGCATCCTGAACCGCGGATTGCGCTGGCTTGCAGACGAAGTCGGCGACGCTACGGTGATCATGGCGGACACCTGCCTGGACGAGTTCACCGACCACGGCCACTGCGGTGTCCTCGACGCGAACGGTGCGGTGGACAACGACCTCACGTTGCAGCGGTACGTCGACATGGCGGTCGCGCAGGCCGAGGCCGGTGCGCATCTGCTCGGGCCGAGCGGAATGATGGACGGCCAGGTCGGCGCCATCCGGAAGGCGCTCGACGGCGCGGGCTACACCGACGTCGGTCAGCTCGCGTACTCGGCGAAGTACGCCTCCGCGTTCTACGGGCCGTTCCGTGAAGCGGTGGGCTCGTCGTTGCAGGGCGATCGCCGTACGTATCAACAGGATTCGGCGAACCGTCGCGAATCGTTGCGTGAGGTGGAACTCGACATCGACGAGGGTGCCGACATGGTGATGGTGAAGCCGGCGATGTCCTACCTGGACATCCTGCGCGAGACGGCGGACCGCTCTCCGGTGCCCGTTGCGGCGTATCAGATCTCTGGTGAGTACTCGATGATCACGGCTGCCGCGCAGAACGGCTGGATCGACCGGGACGCCGCGATCCTCGAATCGCTCACCAGCATCCGCCGCGCGGGCGCCGACGTCGTGCTGACGTACTGGGCGACCGAAGCGGCGGGCTGGTTGTGATCGCCGCGCAGGCGGATACGGTGGTGCCATGACCCAGCAGTGGCCACCGACACCGCCGCACCAGGCCCCGCATCAGCAGGGCCCGTCGCAGCACAATTTCCCGTACCCCCCGCCGGTGCCGCAGCCGGAGCCCGAACGTCCGGCACCGGTCGACGTGGGCACCGCGGCCCAGTTGCTGTGGGCGGTGGCCGTGCTCGGTCTGATCCAGGCGCTGGGCGCGATGGTTCTGGTGGTGGGGGAGAAGTCGACGTTCGTCGACGAACTGATGAAGAACCCCAGCTTCACGTCCGGCGAGGTCGACATGACCCGCGACAGCGTGGAGAAGCTATTCTACGTGGGTATCGGGTTCACGGTCGTCCTCATCCTGATCCTCACCGGGCTTTTCCTCCTGTTCGTGCACTTCATGCGGAAGGGCCGGAACTGGGCCAGGATGCTGATCACCATCGCGTGCGTGATGATGGTGGTGTGGACGATCCCGGTGCTCTTCGGCATCGGATCGGACGGAAGCGGTTCCGCGCTCGCACTCGGCGGCGTGCAGATCCTGCAGGCCGTGGTGGCCGTCGGCGCCGTCGTGCTGATGCACCGGAAGGATTCCAACAGCTACTTCCTGAGGTTGCCCCCCTCCGCCGAGTAGCTTCGATTTGCTCGTGAAATATAAAGATGTACCGTGAAGTACGTCACAAGAGGTAGAACGGCAGACTTCATTTCGACCGAAGGACTTTTCTCCATGCGCGCTGACGATCGAGCACACGGGTCTCGCAAAGAAGCAATGATGTTCGCGATCATCGTGGCCTTCGTGCTGCTGACTCTGTTGCTCGTCGTGATCCCCGGCGTCCTCTCCTGACGAGCCCCACGTTTTCCTCGCGGACCGCGATGTCGCAGGATGAGCGTGTGAGCGAACCAGCCGTCCTGTTCACTGAGCCGGGCGCCCGCTGGCGGATGGTGGCGTTCGGTCCGGTGTTCTGCCTGATCGCCTTGATCATCGAACTCCTGACCGGCCCAGTGGTGCACTGGTTCGCGCTGTCGCTGTTCGCGGTGCTGCTCAGCGGGTTCGTCTACGTGCAGGTGGTGGCCGCCCGCAGGCATGCGAGCGTCGAACTCACGACGTCGTCGTTGCGGCAGGGCACCGAAGACCTGCCGATCGCCGAGATTCTGAAGATCATGCCCCCCGCCGACCCCGAGTCGTACGAGCAGCAGCCGTGGGAGACCGCCCGGAGTCTCGGCGAACTGTCCGCGGTTCCGCGGCGCCGGAAGGGCATCGGACTGCGACTGCGGGGAGGCGCCCTGGTGCAGGCGTGGGCGAAGGACGATGTGGCACTGCGCGCGCAACTCGAATCGCTGCTCGCGAAATCGGCGGGAGGATCCGCCGAATGAACCGCCGGACCGTGACGGCGGCAGCGGAGTGGCTCGGCGCGGTGGCCGCCCTCGCCGTCGCAGTGTGGTGCTGGAACCACGCCCGGTTCACATCGGAATTCGGTCCCGTCGCGCCGGGTGCGCCCTCGTTCGAGGGCACTGCGTATTCCGGGTCGTGGATCGCCGTCGCCGCGGGGCTGGTGGCGGTCGCCGGACTGCTGGTGATCGATTCGGTGCGCCGGTTGCGGCCCGGCCCGGCGGGCGAACCCGCCGAGCCGGCCTCGTCAGCGGAAGATCTGGGTCTTGCGGATGGCGTCGGTCCCGGGACCGTCGAGCATCGCGGAGCCGAGTAGCGCCTCGGGAACCCCGAGCCCCTCGATCAGCGTCTGCGCGTGCGGCCGCAACGACCGGCACCGCTCGTTGATTCCCCGCTGCACCGCCTTCGACCGCTCCACCGACAGCTGACGGTGTTCCATGAACCACGCCTTGTCCTCTTCGATCACGCTCAGCGCGTAGAGGTCGCAGACATCGCTCAGCAGGTCGCGGGCCTCGTCGTCCTCGCACTCGTCGATGCCCGCGACGAACGCTTCGAGCACGACCCGGTCGATGTGGGCCTGCGCGGCGTGCAGCACATGGTCCTGCACGAAATTGAAGGCATCGAACGGGTTCTCCTCGCGCTTCTGCGCACCCTGCAGGCGGCGGGCGGCGGTCGAGAGCAGGTACTGCTCCCGATCCTCGAACATCGTGAGCTGGGTGCCGCGGTTGAAGAGGCTGCCGTCCTCCTCGTTGTCCTGACGGGTGTCGAGGATCGTCTGGATGATCTGCTGTGCGGCGGTGCGCTTCTTGACGACGTCGGAGACCGTCGTGGCCGCGAACCGCATCCATTCGACGGGGCTCATGCCGCGCACCTCGTCCGCGTACGACGTGAGCAGTTCCTTGGCCACCAGCTGGGTCAGGACGTGGTTGTCGCCCTCGAACGTGGTGAACACGTCCGTGTCCGCCTTCAGTGCCGTGAGCCGGTTCTCGGCCATGTACCCGGCGCCGCCGCACGCTTCCCGCGCCTCCTGGATCGCGCGGGTGGCGTGCCAGGTGTTCGCCACCTTGAGCCCGGCGGCGCGGCCCTCGAGTTCGCGCTGTTCCTGAGGGTCGGCGTCGTCCCGGCTCTGGATCTCGTGCATCTTCGTGACGAGCTCGTTCTGGGCGAATTGCAGTGCGTAGGAGCGTGCGATCAGGGGGAACAGCCTGCGCTGATGGACGAGGTAATCCATGAGCAGCACTTCGTCTTCGGCCTGCGGTGCGTTGAACTGCCTGCGCTGCAAGGCATATCGCGTGGCGATCGCCAGCGCGACACGGGCGGCGGCGCCCGCGGACCCGCCGACGGTGACGCGTCCGCGCACGAGAGTGCCCACCATCGTGAAGAAGCGGCGGTTCGCGTTGTCGATCGGCGACGTGTACGTGCCGTCCGGCTCGACGTCGGCGTACTTGTTGAGCAGGTTCTCCCGCGGAATTCGCACCTGGTCGAACGTGATTCGGCCGTTGTCGACGCCGGGGAGGCCGCCCTTGTATCCGCAGTCCGAGGTGTGGACGCCGGGGAGGTCGTTGCCGTCCTCGTCCCGGATCGGCACCACGAAGCAGTGCACGCCCCGGGACTCGCCGCCCGTGATCAACTGCGCGAACACCGCGGCCGTCGTCGCGTGCTGTGCCGCGCCGCCGATGTAGTCCTTGCGGGAGGACGGTGTGGGGGAATGGACGACGAATTCGGCCGTGTCGGGGTCGTACGTGGCGGTGGTCTCGAGCGCCTGCACGTCGCTGCCGTGACCCGTCTCGGTCATCGCGAAACAACCCAGCAGATCCAGGTCGACGAGACGCTTCACGTACGCCTCGTGATGACGCGCCGTGCCGAGGTTCTCGATCGCGCCGCCGAACAGTCCCCACTGCACGCCGGCCTTGACCATCAGCGACAGGTCGGACATCGCCAGCATCTCGATGCTCGTGACGGCGGCGCCGGCGTCACCGGTGCCGCCGTGGTCCTTCGCGAATCCGGCGGCCGCGTAGCCGTTGCTTGCGAGCAGGCGCAACTGTGCCAGCGTCTTGGCGCGGGCCTCGTCGAGGTCGGGGGTGTAGTGCGGGGCGAAGTCGGGGGTGCCGGACAATTCCGCCCTGACGCGCTCGCGTACCTCCCGCCAGCGTCCGTCGAGTGTGCTTCTCAGGTGGTCAGCTGTGGTGGCCATGACTCGACACTAGACGGCCCCCGCGAGGGGTTGTGCGGTTCGGTTCGCCGGTACCGGGTACTCCTGCCTGGTGAGTGCTCACCGCCATCCGATCAGCATCACCAGCGCGTCGGTGTCACTGGACGAACGTCATCGGCTGCGGGTGCGCCGGTACGTGATCGTGACGGCAGGCAGGCTTCTCGCATTCGTGCTGTCGGCGGTGGTCTACGGACTCACCGGCAACCCATGGCTGGCGGTGGGGGTCATCGGGATGTCGATTCCCCTGCCGTGGTTCGTCGCCCTCGTCGTCGACGACCTTCCGCCGTGGGGGTAAGGGTTCACCAGAAACGACTGCCGGGTCCGCCCTTGAACGGGCCGGCCACCCGATCGGTGATCCAGCCGCCGTAGAAGCCCCCTGTCTGGGGTCGCGCCCGCTCGCCATCGACGAAACAGCCGTCCATCGAAACCGGCGTGACCGCCACATGGCCGAGGAGGAGGTCGTAGCGGGCAACCGGCCGCGGATAGTGCCACGCCGCACGCTCGGCGACGTGCTCGCCCGCGACGACGTCGAAATAATCCGCCCGCCCCTTCCACTCGCACACCGTGCTGCCGGCGACCGGACGCAGGACGCCGTCGGCGAAGCACGACCGCGGCAGGTAGTACGTCGGCGGGTGGCTCGTCTCGAGCACTCGCAACGAGGTGCGGGTGCGTGCGACGAGTTGTCCGCCGAACCACACCTCCACCAACTCGTCGCTCCGCCGGACCGCGGGCGGACGCGGGTAGTCCCACACCGACTCCTGCCCCGGACCTACGGGGTCCGGCACCGGACGGCCGCTCGTCACGGCAGATCCGCCGACGCGGTGATCACGGTGCGGCCCGGGTCACGCCAGAACTCGGTGATCACGTCGGCGAGCGTGCCCGGATCCGCGATCAGCGGTGTGACGTGGCCGGCGCCGTCCACCGTGGTGGCCGCGGCGTGCGGCATCGTCGCCGCGGCGGCCCGTGCCTGCTCGAGGGAGATCATCGTGTCTGCGCGGGGGACGATCATCAGCGTCGGTGCACCGATCCGGGGGAGCAGGGGGTCCAGCCCCTCGCGGTGCAGCATGACCGACTGCATCGCCTCGTGCATGCCACGCTGCGGCGACTGCCGGAAAGTCCGGGAGACGGCCTGGAACTGTTGCGGGTGCGTCCGTGAAAGATCCTTGCCGAGAAGGACGTTCATCACCGCGGTCGTGAGCGGCGGAACCGGCCCGGCGAGGCGGTAGGCCCACACCATCGGCACGATCCGGGCGCGTTCCCGGCGGGTGAGGGCTTGGGTCGGTGTCCCGATCGTGATGACGGTGCGGCACCGGTCGGGACTGTGGGCGGCCGCGACGAGTCCGACGTGTCCACCCCAGGCGTTGCCCACCCAGTCGACGGGTTCGGTGACGTCGAGCACGTCGAGGACGGCGACGGCTGCCGCGGCGCACTCCTGCAGCGTGAACCGTCGCTGCACGGCGGTGCTTGCCCCGTGGCCGGGTCCGTCGATCGAGATCAGCAGCCGGTGCGCGACCAGGTGGCTGCGCAGGGGAGCCCACGTCGTCGAGTCGACGAACAGGCTGTGCCACAGGACAGTGGGCGGTCCGCTGCCGGTGACGTGGACGGTGAGGTTCCCGACGCTCGTCGGGATCGTGCGGGTGATCGTTCGTGTGTCCATGGGATGCCCCAGGTGAGTGTCTTCGAGAATTGCTTCGGAAACCGAAACTTCGGTAACCGTAGTATTCTCCTGTGTCATGGAACGGTCAAGGGGTCTGCCGACCGATCGGCCGGCTGTAGGACAGTTGCTCGTCCGTCTGCTGCACGAGTTTCGCCGGGAGCTGAGCGAGCCCATGGCCGAGCGGGGGTACGGCGACATCCGGCCACCGCATCTGCAGATCTTCGGCAACATCGTCTGGGACGGGCGGCGGCTGACCGAAATCGCCGCCCTGGCCGAATTGAGTCTGTCCGCCACGTCCGAACTGATCAACGATCTCGCGGAACTCGGGTACGTCGAGCGGGTGCCGGACACGCGGGACCGGCGGGCCAAACTCGTCGTACCGACCGCGCGCGGGCGGCAGGCGCTGCAGGACGCCGCCGTCCGGGTCGCCGAGATCGAGCACCACTGGGGCAGCCTCGTCGGCCACGACCGTTTCGACGACGCCTGTCACCTGCTCAGTTCGCTGCTCGACGAGCTGAGTCCCGAGGACCGCTAGGCGGGCGGCGGAGGGACCGCTGCGCGGACGAGTTGGTCGTGCCGCAGCGCGATCTGGGTCTGCGTCGCGATGACCGTCGACGAACGAAGGACGTTGTGCCCGTCGACGATCGAGTTGATCACCCGCTGCAGGTCGGCGTGGGTGCGGGCCACCACCCGGACGAGGACGTCGCCGGCGCCGGTGATCGTGTGCGCCTCGAGCACTTCGGGGATGGCGCTCAGGTGCTCGACGACCGCGGCGTGCCCGTTGCCCTGGGCGATCTCGAGGGTGGCGAACGCGACCACCGGAAACCCGAGTGCCTCCGGGTCGAGGGTCGGTGCCGAACTGGTGATCACGCCGGTGCGTTCGAGCCGGTCGAGTCGCGCCTGGACGGTGCCGCGGGCCACTCCCAGGCGTCGCGAGGCCTCGAGCACCCCGACCTTGGGTTCGGCGTGGAGCAGGTCCAGCAGTGCGGCGTCGAGTTGATCGATGTTCATGGCATCCCTGGTCAATATGTAGGGTCGATCCGTATTCTCATCCAGCATTGTGTACAGAATGAGCAGCGTCAAGAAGCACCGTTGCGCAGCGGTGTGTGTTGGATCACAGTGAGGTATGACTACCACCGACATTCGCCTGACGCCCCGTGAGGTGGCCGCACGACTGGAGTCCGACGAGCTCCGGCAGCTGGTCGGTCTCGTCGAACACGACGACGCATCGGATCCGTTTCCCGTGGTCGCGATGGACGCCGTCGTGTTCGTGTGCGGCAACGCGACGCAGAGCATGCAGTACTTCGTCTCCACATGGGGCATGACCCTCGTCGCCTATGCCGGGCCGGAGACCGGTCAGCGCTCGCACAAGTCGTTCGTCCTCGAATCCGGAACGGCGCGGTTCGTGCTGCACGGCGCCGTGGACCCGAAGAGCCCGCTCGCCGACCATCACCGGGCCCACGGCGACGGCGTGGTGGACCTCGCCATGGAGGTGCTCGACGTCGACCGCTGCATCGCACACGCACGCTCCCAGGGGGCCACCATCCTGGAGGAACCGCGCGACGTCACGGATCGGCACGGCACCGTGCGGCTCGCGGCGATCGCCACCTACGGCAGCACCCGGCACACCCTCGTCGACCGCAGCCGGTACGACGGCCCCTACCTACCCGGATTCGTTCCGCGCTCCAGCGGTTACGCGGCGCGGCCGGGGAAACCGGCACGACTGTTCCAGGCGCTCGACCACGCCGTCGGCAACGTCGAGATGGGCCGCATGGATCACTGGGTGCGGTTCTACAACCGGGTCATGGGATTCACGAACATGGCCGAATTCGTCGGCGACGACATCGCCACCGAGTACTCGGCGCTCATGTCGAAGGTCGTCGCGAACGGCAACCACCGGGTGAAGTTCCCGCTCAACGAACCGGCGGTGGGAAAGAAGAAGTCGCAGATCGACGAATATCTCGAGTTCTACGGTGAGCCGGGCTGCCAGCATCTGGCCCTCGCGACCGGCGACATCCTCGCGACCGTGGACGCGCTGCGCGCGGAGGGCGTCGAGTTCCTGGCCACCCCCGACGCCTATTACGAGGATCCGCAACTGCGTGCCCGCATCGGCACGGTGCGGGTGCCGGTGGAGGAACTGCAGAAACGCGGAATCCTCGTCGACCGCGACGAGGACGGGTATCTCCTGCAGGTCTTCACCAAACCGCTCGGTGACCGGCCGACCGTGTTCTTCGAGGTGATCGAACGGCACGGATCGCTGGGGTTCGGGGCAGGCAACTTCCGGGCCCTGTTCGAATCCATCGAGCGCGAACAGGCGGCCCGCGGCAATCTGTGAACCTCCGAACGGCACGCGGTGGCAGAGTGATCCTGGCCACCCACTACACCCTGTCGTTGGCAAATTCGACAGAACTGGGACACTGGAGGCCGTGACTGTTTCCTCCGGTGACCCCGACGTGCACGCTTCCCGCTCCGCCCAGCTCTTCGAGAGGGCTGATCTGGTCATTCCCGGCGGCGTCAACTCCCCGGTGCGGGCCTTCCACTCGGTCGGCGGCACCCCGCGGTTCATCAGGGAAGCGTCCGGCTACACGCTCACCGACGTCGACGGCAACGACTACGTCGACCTCATCTGCTCCTGGGGGCCGATGATCCTCGGGCACGCGCACCCCGCCGTCGTCGAGGCCGTGCAGAAGGCGGCCACCACGGGCCTGTCGTTCGGCGCGCCCACCGAGGGTGAGATCGAACTGGCCGAGGAGATCGTCCGCCGCGTCGCGCCGGTGGAGAAGGTGCGGCTGGTCAACTCCGGCACCGAAGCCACCATGAGCGCCGTCCGCCTCGCCCGCGGATTCACCGGCCGGACCAAGGTCCTCAAGTTCTCCGGCTGCTACCACGGACACGTCGACGCACTGCTGGCCGACGCCGGTTCGGGACTCGCCACGTTCGGCCTCCCCACGTCGCCCGGCGTGACCGGCGCGCAGGCCGAGGACACCATCGTCGTGCCCTACAACGATCTCGACGCCGTCGCTCAGGCGTTCGCCGCGAACGACGGCAAGATCGCGTGCGTCATCACCGAGGCCGCCGCCGGTAACATGGGCGCGGTCGCGCCACAGCCCGGATTCAACGAGGGCCTGCGCACGCTGACCCGCGACAACGGCGCGCTGCTCATCATGGACGAGGTGATGACCGGATTCCGAGTCAGCTCCGCCGGCTGGTACGGACTCGACGGCGTCGCCGGTGACCTCTACACGTTCGGCAAGGTGATGAGCGGCGGTCTGCCCGCCGCGGCGTTCGGCGGCCGCGCCGACGTCATGGCCCACCTCGCCCCCGCCGGACCCGTCTACCAGGCAGGCACCCTGTCCGGGAACCCCGTCGCCGTCGCCGCCGGGCTCGCCAGCCTGCGCGCCGCGGACCAGGGCGTGTACGACGCCCTCGAGCGCAACAGTGCCACCCTGCGGACGCTGCTGTCCGACGCACTGACCGCGGCGAGCGTGCCGCACCGCGTGCAGACCGCGGGCACCATGCTCAGCGTGTTCTTCAGCGAAGACCCGGTCACCAACTACGCCGAGGCCAAGGCCGCGCAGACCTGGCGCTTCCCGGCCTTCTTCCACGGACTGCTCTCGCGCGGGGTGTACCCGCCGCCGAGCGCGTTCGAGGCGTGGTTCGTCTCCGCCGCCATGGACGACACCGCATTCTCGATCATCGCCGACGCCCTGCCGCACGCCGCGAAGGCCGCCGCCGCGGCCGTGCAGCCCTGACGAGTCTTCCCCTCCGGGGGCCGGCGGCCCCGCCGCCGACACCCACCTGACCTCCCGCCCCGACCCGAGGAACCGCAACGTGACCGAAGCCGATCATCCCGACCACACACAGACCCGCACCATCGTGCACGTGCTCCGGCACGGCGAGGTGCACAACCCGCGAGGGATCCTCTACGGCAGGCTCCCCGGGTTCCGGCTGTCGGTGACGGGTGAGGCGCAGGCCCGCGCGGTGGCGTCGGTGCTGGCCAAGCACGACATCACGCACGTAGTGTCGTCGCCGCTGCAGCGGGCACAGGAGACGGCCGCCCCGATCGCCGACGCGCACGGCGTCGACATCGCGACCGACGAGAACCTCATCGAGGCCGGCAACGAATTCGAGGGACTCAAGGTCTCCGTCGGCGACGGCGCGCTGTCGCGTCCCCGGCACTGGTGGAAACTGCGCGACCCGTTCACACCGTCCTGGGGCGAGCCGTACCTGCAGATCGCGCACCGCATGCTGGCCGCCGTCAACACCGCCCGAGTGTCGGCGGTCGGCCACGAGGCCGTCGTCGTCAGCCACCAACTCCCCGTCTGGACCCTCCGCCGGTTCCTGCAGGGCGAGCGGCTGTGGCACGATCCGCGCCACCGGCAGTGCGGTCTCGCGTCCCTGACGTCGCTCGTCTACGAGGGCGACACCCTCATCGACATCGTGTACTCGGAGCCCGCGGGCGCGTCGGATCCGAGGGTGACCGGGGCATGAATCGGGGGCGCTTCGCCGGGCTTCTCGCGGTGATCTGTACGGCCGCGGTGTCGCTGTCGGCGTGTGCGTCCGGCGACGACGCCGTGGCCCAGGGCGGCACGTTCGACTTCGTGTCGCCGGGCGGTCAGACGGAGATCTTCTACGACCCGCCTGCCGACCGCGGCACCATCGGCACGGTGTCCGGACCCGACCTGATGACCGAGGGCAAGACCACCTCGCTCGACGATTTCGAGGGTCAGGTGGTGGTCCTCAACGTGTGGGGCCAGTGGTGCGGGCCGTGCCGCGGTGAGGCGAACGACCTCGAGCAGGTGTACGAGGAGACCAAGGATCAGGGCGTGTCGTTCCTCGGGATCAACGTGCGGGACAACCAGCAGGACAAGGCGCAGGACTTCGTGATCGACAACAAGGTGTCGTACCCGTCGATCTACGACCCCGCCATGCGGACGATGATCGCGCTGGGCCAGAACTACCCCACGAGCGTCATCCCCACCACGATCGTGCTCGACCGGGAACACCGCGTGGCCGCCGTGTTCCTGAAGGAACTACTCACCGAGGACCTGAAGCCGGTGGTCGAACGGGTGGCGCAGGAATCGTGAACACCAGCACTGCCCTTCTCGCCGGCGTCGGCGACGCCTTCCAGTCCACCGCGGCAACCGGACCGCTGCTGCTCGCGCTCGGCGCGTGCGTCCTCGCCGGTCTGGTGTCGTTCGCGTCGCCGTGCGTCGTGCCGCTCGTCCCCGGCTACCTCTCCTACCTCGCGGGTGTCGTCGGTGCGGACGCCCCGGCCGTCACCGCGGAGGAAGCAGCCACCCGGACGAAGACCGTGTCGGACGGACGGTTGCGGGTCGCGGGCGCCGCGGCCCTGTTCGTCGCCGGATTCACCGTGGTGTTCGTGCTGGCCACCGCGTCAGTGTTCGGCGCCATCTCGGCCCTCGCGATCAACCGTGACATCCTGATGCGGGTCGGCGGGGTGGTCACCATCGCCATGGGCCTGGTGTTCATCGGTCTGATCCCGGCCCTGCAGCGGGACACCCGGCTCGAGCCGCGGCGCATCTCCAGCCTGGCCGGGGCGCCTCTGCTCGGTGCCGTGTTCGCGCTGGGCTGGACCCCGTGCCTCGGCCCGACCCTCGCGGGCGTCATCTCCCTCGCCGCAGGCACCGACGGTGCCACCGCGGCCCGCGGAGTGGCCCTGATCGTCGCGTACTGCCTCGGCCTCGGGTTGCCGTTCGTGATCCTGGCGCTCGGCTCGTCCCGCGCGCTGCGCGGCGTCGGCTGGCTGCGCCGCAACGCGCGCACGATTCAAATCTTCGGCGGAATCATGCTGGTGGCCGTGGGCTTCGCCCTCGTCACCGGCGCGTGGGACCAGTTCGTCGGCTGGGTTCGCGACGCCTTCATCTCGGAAGTGACCTTGCCAATATGAGCGACATCCAGACCCCCGAGGCCCCGGAAGCCGCACCGGTGCCCCGTCAATCGTTGCCGGGCCGCGCGTTCGCGGTGGTCCGCAATACCTGGCGCGGCCTCACGTCAATGCGCACGGCGCTGGTGCTGCTGTTCCTGCTCGCCCTCGCCGCGATCCCGGGCGCTCTGCTGCCGCAGCGCAGCCTCAACGCCGGCAAGGTCGACGAATACATCGCGAACCGGCCGACCCTCGGTCCGTGGATGGACAAGCTCGAACTGTTCGACGTGTTCGGCAGTTTCTGGTTCACCGCGATCTACGTCCTGCTCTTCATCTCCCTCGTCGGCTGCATCCTGCCGCGCTGCGTCGACCACGCCAAGGCGCTGCGCACCCGCCCGGTGCCCGCCCCGCGGAACCTCGCGCGACTTCCGCACCACCACGAGGACCGGGTCGACGAGACGTCGGAGGAACTCGCCGCGCGCATCCGCACCCACCTGAAGGGGTGGCGGGTCGAGACCCGCGTGGGCGGCGAACGGGCCGCCCACGACGGCGAGATCACCATCTCCGCGGAGAAGGGGTACTTCCGCGAACTCGGCAACCTCGTCTTCCACCTGTCGCTCGTCGCGCTGCTCGTCGCGATCGCCGTCGGCAAGCTGTTCGGCTACGAGGGCAACGTGATCGTCGTCGCCAACAACGGTCCGGGGTTCTGCACCACGTCGCCGGCGGTGTTCGACTCGTTCAAGGCGGGCAACACCCAGGACGGCACCGGCATGACGCCGCTGTGCATCAAGGTGAAGGACTTCGCCGCCGACTACCTCGACAGCGGTCAGGCCGAGATGTTCACGTCCAACATCGCCTACCAGGCGGGCGACGACCTCGAGACGAACACCTGGCGGGACGGGCAGTTGCAGGTCAACCACCCGCTGCGTGTCGAAGGTGACCGCGTCTACCTGCAGGGGCACGGGTACGCGCCGACGTTCACCGTCACGTTCCCGAACGGCGAAACCCGCACCGAGACGCTGCAGTGGCGTCCCGACGACGCGACGACGTTCTTGAGCAGCGGCGCGATGCGGTTCGACCCGCCCGGCGGCATGTACCCCGACACCGACGAGCGCCGGAAGAACCAGATCGCGATCGAGGGGCTGTTCGCCCCGACCGCGCTGCTCCACGGCAACCTGTTGGCGTCGAGCTACCCGGCGATGACCGACCCGGCCGTCGCCATCGACATCTACAAGGGCGACACCGGCCTCGACACGGGCAATCCGCAGTCGCTGTTCTCGCTCAACACGGAACTGATCAACCAGGGCCGGCTCGTGAAGCAGGACCGGGTGAACCTGAAGCCGGGGGAGAGTTCGACCCTGTCCGACGGCACCCAGGTGCGGTTCGACGGCGCCGTGGACTTCGTGAACCTGCAGGTGTCGCACGACCCGGCGCAGCAGTGGGTGCTGGTGTCGGCCCTGACGATGATGGCGGGACTGCTCGTTTCCCTGCTGGTCAAGCGCCGCCGGATCTGGGCCCGCATCTACCCCGCGGACGCCGCCGACCCGGGGCCACGACGTACTGTAGTAGAGCTTGGTGGACTCGCCCGGACCGATCAGGCCGGCTGGGGCGACGAGTTCGGCCGACTCTGCACCCGTCTGCTCACGGACGACACGAAGCCTGACGCGCAGGAGAGCCAACGATGACGACCAACGAGACACTGGCGCAATACAGCGACTGGGCCTTCCGATCAGCCTTCACCGTGCTGGTGCTGGCGCTCGTGCTGCTCATCGTGCAGTACGCGTCCACCCGGGCGCAGGCTGTGCAGGACCGGGAACTCGTGTCGGCCGGATCGGGCGCGCGCCCGTCCGAAGCGCCCGGCGTCCCCGGCCGAGTGGTCGAGCAGCCGAAGAAGCCGCTGTCCGATCGCTTCGGCGGTATGGGCGCCGCCGTGCTCGTCGTCGGCACCGTACTGATCTTCGCGTCGATCGTGCTGCGCGGATTCGCGACGGAGCGGTTCCCGCTCGGCAACATGTACGAGTTCGTCACCATGGCCTGCGCGGCCGCGCTCGTCGTCGGACTGGCGCTGCTGTCGAAGCCCGCGTACCGGTCGATGTGGGTGTTCCTGCTCGTTCCCGTCCTGATCCTGATGTTCCTCGCCGCCACCGTGCTGTACGCGGACGCGGCGCCCGTCGTGCCCGCGCTGAGGTCGTACTGGTTGCCCATCCACGTCACCATCGTGAGCGTCGGTTCCGGTGTGTTCCTCGTGTCGGGCATCTCGAGCCTGCTGTTCCTGCTGCGCATGCGATACCCGCGCGGCGAGGAGGGGACCGGCGTGTTCGCGCGGATCGCGGAGCGGTTGCCCGACGCGCAGACCCTGGACCGATTGGCATACAAGACCACCATCATCGGATTCCCGCTGTTCGGCGCCGGAGTCATCCTCGGCGCCATCTGGGCCGAGGCTGCCTGGGGCCGATTCTGGGGCTGGGACCCCAAGGAGACGATGTCGTTCATCGCCTGGGTGATCTACGCCGCCTACCTGCACGCCCGCGCGACGTCCGGATGGCGCGACACCAAGGCCGCCTGGATCAACGTCGCGGGCTTCGTCGCAATGCTGTTCAACCTGTTCATCATCAACATGGTGGTGTCGGGATTGCACTCGTACGCGGGCCTGAACTGACGGTCGTCACCGACTGATATCCTTCCGCCGCGACGTCTCCGACCGGTGAGAACCGGTGGGGACGATGGAGACTTCACAAGGGGGACGTTCAGCCATGTCCGAAAACAACTCCGGCATGTGGGAGCCGGTACGGCCTGCATCGAATCCGCCCGCGGACGACACCGGATCGACCGTCGCCTGGAACGCCGCGCGGCAGGCCCCGTACGTTCAGCCGCAGGGTCCCAATCCGTTCGCGCAGGCCCCCGCCGCCGCACCCGCGCGGCCGCAGACCCAGACCCCCACCCCTCAGCAGGCGCCGGCTCCTCAGCAGGCTCCGGCCGCACAACAGGCCCCCGCCGCGCAGCAGGCTCCGGCACCTCAGCCGGCGGCGTTCACGCCCCCTCAGCAGCCGGTCCGGCAGACACCCCAGCGCCCCGTTCAGCAGACACCTCAGCCGGGTGCGTTCGCGCCCCAGCAACCCGCGAATCGTCCGAACAACACGAACGCCGATCAGCAGTACGCGGTCTCGGCCCGTGACCTGTCGACGTCGCTACTCCTCAAGCAGGTCAAGCCGGCCCCGACCACGGGGTGGCGCAAGGCGCTGTACCGAGTGTCCGGCCGCTACGTCAACGTCGGGAACAGCGCGAAGGAACAGCGCCGGATCGAGCTGACCAAGCAGGTCAACCAACCGCTGCAGGGGTGCTACAAGATCGCGCTGCTCAGCCTCAAGGGCGGGGTCGGCAAGACCACGACCACCGCGACCCTCGGCTCCACGTTCGCGTCACTGCGCGGCGACCGCGTCATCGCCGTCGACGCCAACCCCGACCGCGGCACGTTGAGTCAGAAAATTCCCCTCGAGACGCCCGCGACGGTGCGGAACCTGCTGCGCGACGAGCAGAGCATCGAAAAATACAGCGACGTCCGCAGTTACACGTCGCAGAGCAGGCACCGCCTCGAGGTGCTCGCGTCCGACAGCGACCCGGCCGTCTCGGAGGCGTTCAGCGCCGACGACTACGCCCGGACCGTCACGATGCTCGAGAAGTTCTACAGCATCGTCCTCACCGACTGCGGCACCGGACTGATGCACTCCGCGATGCAGACCATCCTCGAAGAGGCCGACGCGCTCGTGGTTGTCAGTTCGGGATCCGTCGACGGCGCCCGAAGCGCCTCGGCGACACTCGACTGGCTCGACGCCCACGGATACCGCGAACTCGTGGCCCGGTCGGTGGCCGTCGTCAATGCGGTGCGCCCGAGGTCGGGCAAGGTGGATCTGCCGAAGGTCGTCGAGCACTTCGAGCAGCGATGCCGCCTGGTGCGGCTGATTCCGTTCGACCCGCACCTCGAAGAGGGCGCCGAGATCGAACTCGAGCGGCTGCGCCCGAAGACGCGCAACGCACTCCTCGAACTGGCCGCCGCGGTGGCCTCCGACTTCCCGGCGTCGAGTTTCGCGCTACAGGACCGTCGCTGAGGCAGTGACACCGATGGTGCCGGCTCGACCGGCACCACGGCTGTTGCTCATCCGGCCGGGTCCGCCGGACCGGCATCGGGTTCGTCGGACTTCTTCCGACGCGTCTCCCGATCCACCTTCCACAGGAAATCCGGATCGTCGTCCGGTCCCTGCACCCGCGTGCTCAGCATGGGCCGCGTGTTCGGGCCGAACGCCTTCCACATCAGGACCGCCACTGTCACGAGCCCGATGAGTGCCAACAGATAGATCACCGCGCACCTCCTTACACCGCACGAGGGTAGCCGGTACTCCTCGAGCGTAGCCGCGTCGGCGGCAGAGGGCACCTACCCGGGTCGCGGGGCGTCCGGGCAGTGCGGTCGCGGTCGGGCCCTACGGTCGGCCTGCACCCGCCTCCGTGGTCAGGGAGCGGAGCAACTGCATGACCTCGGCCTCCCGGAAGCGGCGGTGCCCACCGGGGGTGCGCAGTGATCCGAGCCGGCCCGCGTGCGCCCAACGCGTCACGGTCTTCGGGTCGACATGGAACAGGGCAGCCACCTGGCCCGGGGTCATGAGGGCTTCGTTGGATCCGCTGAATCCGGGTCCGTTGTAGGTGGGTGCGCTCATCGACGATCCTCCACTGCTTTCGACTGATCTGTGCTGAAGCCGGCCGCTGTTGCGACTGATCTCGGTCATCGTGACATCCGGGACCCCGGGTACTCGAACGATCTAATGTTGGTAAAGGGGAGGTAATAGACAAATCGGATAAGTCGGACGTGTGGGGAGCCCCCTCTGCGATGGGTAACCTGGGGGCGTGAGCGAGTCATCCGAGAAGCCAGAAGACCAGGTCGAGCCCGTAGATTCGAACCCGACAGCGAAGCAGGGCGGGCGGGTGACCAAGGGGCAGCTGGCGCGCGACGTCGCGATCTATTCGATCGCCCGGCTGCTGCTGGTCGTCGTCATCGGCGCCGTCATCCTCGGGGTGGCCGCACTCGTCGGAGTCGCCGTGCCCCTGCTCGTCGCCGCGATCTTCGCGGTCCTCATCGCGCTCCCGCTGTCGCTGCTGCTGTTCGCGAAACTCCGCAAGCGCGTCAACGAGGGAATCGCCACGTTCGACGCGCAGCGCCGCGCCGATCAGGCCGACCTGCGTGCCCGGCTCCGCGGTGAGGGCACGTCCCGGTGACGGTCGACGACTGCGTCGTCATCGACCGGAGCTTGCCGCGGGACTGGGTCGACAACGCCGTCCGCCTCATCGACGCCGACGCGCAGCGCAGCGCCGACACGCACCTGCTGCGGTACCCGCTGCCCGTCGACTGGGGTGTGCAGCTCTACCTGAAGGACGAGTCGACCCACATCACGGGCAGCCTCAAGCACCGGCTGGCCCGGTCGCTGTTCCTGTACGCGATCTGCAACGGCTGGATCACCGAGGGAACCACGGTCATCGAGGCGTCGTCGGGATCGACGGCCGTCAGTGAGGCGTACTTCGCGAAGATGCTCGGCCTCGACTTCGTGGCCGTCATGCCGCGCAGCACGAGCGGCGCGAAGATCGCCCTCATCGAGGCGCAGGGCGGTCGCTGCCACTTCATCGACCACCCGCCGGAGATCTACAGCGAGGCCCGTCGGCTCGCCGCGGAGACGAACGGTCACTTCATGGACCAGTTCACGCACGCGGAACGGGCCACCGACTGGCGGGGCAACAACAACATCGCCGAGTCGATCTTCCAGCAGATGATTCAGGAAGAGCACCCGGTGCCGGAGTGGCTCGTCATGAGCGCCGGGACCGGCGGCACGAGCGCGACGCTGGGCCGGTACATCCGCTACCGCAGGCACGCGACCCGCCTCCTCGTCGTGGACCCCGAGAACTCCGCGTTCTTCGGCGGCTACGAGAACAACTCCTGCGAGTTCGCCACGGGAATGCCGTCGCGGATCGAGGGCATCGGCCGGCCGCGGGTGGAGCCGTCCTTCGTCGGGCAGGTCATCGACCGCATGATGCGGGTGCCCGACGCTGCGTCCATCGCGACGGCCCGGCACGCCAGTGCGGTGCTGGGCCGCCGGGTCGGCGGGTCGACGGGCACGAACCTGTGGGGTGCATTCACCGTCGTCGCGCAGATGCTCGCGGCCGGTCGGTCCGGCAGTGTCGTCACCGTTCTGTGCGACGGCGGCGAACGGTACGCCGACACCTACTTCGACGACGACTGGGTGGCCGGGGAGGGCATCGACCTCTCGGGTCCGACCGCGGTGCTCGACCGATTCGCGGCGACCGGGGAGTGGCCCGGTCAGCCCGGCTGAGGCGCGGGTGCGGCGGTGCGCACCGCCGCGGTCACCGCGCGGGACATCGTGACCCGCGGCCACGCGGCGAGACCGTGCCGGGCCTCGTCGTCGCGGATGCGTGACAGGCCCGGTGTGAGGTCGGTCTCCGGCAGGGGGCGGAAACCCAGCCGCTCGTAATAGGGGGCGTTCCACGGGACGTCGACGAACGTGGTGAGGGTGAGGGCGGGCAGTCCGCGGACGGCCGCCCACGACGAGATCTCGTCGAGCAGCAGCGCGCCGAGGCCCTGACGGGCGTGGCCGGGGTGGACCGACACCTGCTCGATGTGGGCGCCGCCGTCGACGACGGCGACGAGTGCGTAGGCCACCGGGGCGTCGTCTGCGTCGACCGCGACCCAAATGCATTCCAGCTGGAGGTATTCGGTCAGCTCGTCGAGTGAGAACGGAGGATCGTCGGCGACGGCGTCCATTCCGATGTCACGAAACGGCGCACCCGCCGCGATTTCGATCTCTTGCAGAGCGGGAAGGTCGGTGGAAATGGCCGTGCGGATCACAGGTCTTTTGTACCCGAAATCGTGCTGTTCGCACAGTTTCCCTGCACTTTCCCAAAACCTACTCCTCCGTAGGCTACGCAACCGTAGGTTGATAGCCTGGCATTAGGACGACGGAGTGGGGACGCGCATGGACAAGCCCGAGGTGACTCTCGAGAACTACGAAGCGGTGTACGCGTACTACCGCGACCACCGGCAGAATCGGGTGCTCGCCAAGCTGGCGTACGCGTCGCTGTATGCGAAGTACCGGCCGCGGATCGTGTACGCGGACGACGCGAAGGCGCAGTTGGCCGGGCTGGTGAAGTCGGGCAGGGTGCTGATCGTCGCGGCCAATCACGTGACCCACAGTGATCAGTACACGCTGGCGGCGACGGCCTGGAACACGCCGTTGCGCCGCGCGATCGGACGCACCCGGGTGCTCGCGAAAGACGAATTGTTCGTCGACCCCGACCTGCACAAGAAGGTCGACATGATGGGCGGGATCCCGGTGTTCCGCAGCAAGAACTACGGGCTCCGGGCGGTCGCCGACGCGGGCAGGCTCATGATGGACATCTCCGCCGACCGGCTCTGTCGCGGCGACAACCTCGCGATTTTTCCCGAGGGGACGTGCAACGAGGACGACCCGACCCGGCTGCAGCACATCAACAGCGGCATCGGGCACATCGCGAAACGTGCGGCGGATCGCGGAGTCTCGCCCGTGCTGCTGTCCATCGGCATCAGTTACGGGCCGGACGCTCACGGGCCCGACCCTGAGAACGTGAAGTCGGCGAGCGTGTTCGTGTCGGAGCCGGTATTCGACCTCCCGGCGAAACCGATGGACATCGCGCACGTCGTGCAGAAGGACCTGCAGATCGCGGTCGACGGGGCGGTCGCCGCGTACTGACGGCCTTCCCGAGATCTGTCAAGCAGGGTTGACACCTGGTGGGTGTCAACCTAAATTGACATGCATGACCGAAGCAACCACGCTCGCCGCAGCGGCGGGCAGCCCCGACCCCGCCGAGGGGTTGCGGGCCGTGCGTGCGCTGCGGCGACTCCTCGAACGGCTCGAGGCCATCCAGGTCGCCAACGCCCGCGCCCAGGGCTGGTCCTGGCAGGCGATCGCCGACTCCCTCGAGGTGAGCAGGCAGGCCGTCCACCAGAAACACAACCGGAGAGGGAGGTAACGGCGCATGTTCGAACGATTCTCGATGGACGCCCGGGCCGTGGTGATCGGCGCGCAGCAGGAAGCGCGCGACGTGAAGTCACCGCAGATCGGGCCCGAACATCTCGTGCTCGCGCTGCTGTCCGTGAAAACCGAACCCGTCCACGGCATCCTCGCCGACGCCGGCATCGAGGAGGACAAGGCGCGATCGACCGTAGCGGCGCACGGCACCGCCCTGAGCGACGCCGACGCGGAAGCGCTCGAATCGATCGGGATCGACCTCGACGCCGTGCGGCAGAGTCTCGAGCAGAACTTCGGCAAGGGAGTGCTCGATCCGGAACAGCCCTCGGAGAAGCGCGGCTGGTTCGGCCGGAAGTCCGGGCACATCGGGTTCACCCGCGGCGCGAAGAAGGCGATCGAACTGTCGCTGCGGGAGGCGCTGGCGCGCAAGGACGATCACATCGGCGCAGAGCACATCTTCCTCGGGGTGCTGCGCGTCGCCGAGGGCACGACGAAGGAGATCCTCGAGGTGCGGGTCGGAGTCGGCGAACTCCGCCGGCGCGTGCACGCGGCCCTCGACGACCGCGCGGCCTGACCGGTCGCCCGGTTCCCGTTTGTCCGATCGGTGTGCCAGCATGCACGCATGACCTTCTTGGTACGCCTCGTCATCAACGCGTTCGCGATCTGGCTGGCGGCAGCCTGGGTGTCGGGTATCGACATCTCCAGTTCGGGCAACGGAACCGGCTGGGACATCGTGGTGCTGCTCGGCATCGCGCTGGTGTTCACCGTCGTCAACATCTTCGTCAAGCCGCTGGTGAAGTTGCTGTCGCTGCCGCTGCTGATCCTGACGCTCGGCCTGTTCACCCTGGTGATCAACGCCCTGATGCTGTTGCTCACCGCGTGGCTGAGCTCACAGACCGAGTACGGCCTGACAGTCGACGGCTTCTGGACGGCCGTGTGGGGCGGCCTGATCATCTCGATCGTCAACTTCGTTCTCGGCATTCTGCTGCCGGACGGCGACTGACCCGGGACGCTCAGGCGGCCGACAGGGCCACGGCCGTGGCGGCGCCCCAGACCAGCATCGCCAGCCCCGAATCCCGAAGCGCGGGAATCAGTGCGAGACCCAGGCCGCCCGAGCGGACGGGAGCGTTCGCCCGGACGGCGAGGGGCAGCGCGAGCAGTCCGACGAGCGCCCACGGGGTACGCAGCACCAGGACCAGGGTCACGACGAACGGGACCGTCAGCGTGACCAGGTGCAGGATGCGGGTACGCGAGTCGCCTAGCCGGACGGCGAGCGTGCGTTTGCCGGATTCGGTGTCGGTGGGGATGTCCCGCAGATTGTTGGCGACGAGGACTGCGCTCGAGAACGACCCGACGGCGACCGCGGACACGATTCCGGCCCAGTCGATCGTCTCGGCCTGCACGTACTGGGTGCCCAGGACGGCGACGAGACCGAAGAACACGAAGACGGCGATCTCGCCGAAGCCGCTGTACCCGTACGGCTTCTTGCCGCCCGTGTAGAACCAGGCGCCCACGATGCACAGGGCGCCGATCAGCACGAGCCACCACGCGGTGGTGACGGCGAGGACTAGGCCGGCCACCGCGGCGACCGCGAAGCAGGCGATGGCCGCCGCCTTCACCGCCGACGGTTTCACCAGCTTGGAGCCGACGAGCCGCAGCGGTCCGACCCGCTCGTCGTCGGTGCCGCGAATCCCGTCCGAGTAGTCGTTGGCGAAATTGACTCCCACGATCAACGCGAGAGAGACCACCAGTGCCAATACCGCCTTCCACCACACCGCGCCGCCGAGCGATGCCGCGGCGCCGGTGCCCACGAGCACCGGTGCGATCGCGTTCGGGAGGGTGCGCGGGCGAGCGCCTTCGATCCATTGAGCAGCCGTTGCCATGCACCGATCTTTGCACCGAGAGCGAAAGCGCCCGCACCCACACCGAACTTCGAGAAGTTCGCGTCCGCCCGGTGCAATACCATCGAACGCGGTGGACCAGCAGATGAGCGTGGACGAGACGGTGGCACCGGCAAGCGCACCGATCCAGGTCGCCTTGTTGGGTGAGGTATCGACGCGGCGGTCCGGCGCGCTCGCACCGCTGCCCGGCACCCGCGCGCGCAGCCTGCTCGTCGCCCTCGCCCGCGATCCCGGCCGGAGCCGGTCCGCGCAGGCCCTCATCGACGAGGTGTGGGGCGAGGATCCGCCGCGGTCCCCGATGAACGCGCTGCACACACAGGTCTCCCGGCTGCGGGCCGCGTTGCCGGATGGGGCCCTGGAGATCGGCCCGGCCGGATACCGGCTGGCCGTGTCCCGGGACGCCGTCGACCTGACCCGTGCGGAGGACGTGGCACGCCGACTGCAGGGCCGGGGACACGGCGGCGGCGCCGGGCCGGACGAGATCCGCGACGCACTCGCGCTGTGGCGGGGCGACCCGGGCGCCGACCTTCCCGCGGGCGCCGCCGCAACGGAACTTGCAGCGGACGCCGCGGTGATCCGGGGCCGGCTGGAGGCCGCGGACCGGGCGGCGCTGGTGGAAGCCGGAGACTGGACGACCGCTCTGCCGAAGGCGCAGGCCCACGTGCTCGCCGAACCCCTCGACGAGCGGGCGCACGCCGACCTCATGCGCGTGCTCGCCGGGCTCGGCCGCGACAACGAGGCGCTGGACGTGTTCGCGACCTTCCGCAGGCGCCTGGTCGATCGGCTGGGGGCAGACCCGTCGCCTGCCCTCGTCGCGCTGCACACCGAGATCCTGCGCGGCGACGGCGCACCCGAGTCGGACGACCGGCGCCCCGCGGCGCCGGACCGCACGGCGATCGGCCTCCGGGCGGCACCGAACGCTCTGCTGGGGCGAGACACCGACGTGGCGGAGATCGAGGGACTGCTCACGTCCTCGCGGGTCGTGACCATCCTCGGACCCGGCGGTGCGGGCAAGACCCGGCTCGCGCACGAACTGGGTGCGCGGGCCGCCGCGCGGACGTCCGTGGCCCTGGTGGAACTCGCGTCGCTGCGAAGCAGTGAGGACGTCGTGGCGGCGATCAGCAGCACTCTCGGTCTCAGCGAGATCGACATCGCGCCGGGACGGCTCACCCTCAGCCGCATCCATTCGGCGCGGGAAAAGCTCCGGGAAGCGCTGTCGGCGGGGCCGATGCTCCTGATTCTCGACAACTGCGAGCACGTCGTCGGTGCCTGCTCCGAGATCGTGGCCGACCTGGTGGCCGCGGGCGCTCAGCTGACCGTCCTCGCGACCAGCCGATCACCGCTCATGCTCGCGTCCGAGGCGGTGTACCCGCTGCCGCCGCTGGCGATCGACGACGACGATGCGCCCGCCGTGCAACTGTTCACCGCCCGGGCCCGCGCCGTACGGCCCACGGCGCGGCTCGACCCGGAGACGGTGCGCAGTGTCTGCCGCACCCTCGACGGGCTGCCGCTCGCGATCGAACTGGCCGCCGCGCGGGTACGCAGCATGAGCGTCGAGGACATCGGCCGCAGGCTCGAGCACCGGTTCGCGCTGCTGCGTTCGCACGACCCGACGTCGCCCGAACGGCACCGCACCCTGCACGCCGTCATCGACTGGAGCTGGCAGCTTCTGGGCGAGCAACAGCAGATCGCGCTGCGCAGACTGTGCCGGTTCCCGGCGGGGTTCACCCTCGACGCCGCCCGGACGATCGCGGAATGGGACGGCGTCGACGATGTCGTGGAGGCCGTCGAGGGCCTCGTCAACCAATCGCTGCTGTCCGTGTCGGAGACGTCGGACACGCTGCGCTACTACATGCTCGAGACCGTGCGGGAATACGGCGAGGAGCGACTCGCCGAGGCCGCCGAGGAGCCGGAAGTGTTTGCCCGCCAGCGAGTGTGGGCACACGCGTTCGCGTCGGAGGCGCTGGTGCGGTGCCGTGCCGACCAGGTCGCGCTCGCCGACGACATCGACGCCGACCACGACAACTTCCTCGCCGTGCTCCGGTGGGCGGTCGAGCGCGGCGACGCCCAGACCGTCGCGATCGTGTTCCCGGTGCTCGGTGGCCTGTGGGCCATCCGGGGCGCGCACTCGGAGGTGATGAACTGGACGCCGCGGATCCTCGCGGCAACGGAAGACGCGGATCTGAGCGACGTCGACTCGGAATTGGTGGCGTACACGTTCCTGCTCGCGGCGATGCATCTGGTGTTCGGCGGTCAGGCCCGCACCCTCGCCCGCACCCGGACGCGATTGCGGCACCTCCTCCGCGAGCGCGCCGATCTGCCGCCGGTCTCCGCGTTCGCCGTGAATGTCATCCTGTCCCTGGGTTCGGGGCGGCGGCACGCCAGGGCGGTCGCGGAAGGGGTGCGCTCGCACGATCGGGAAACCCATGCGGCGGCGCTGGCGGCGCGAGCCAGCATGCGGGAGAACCTCGGCGACTTCCGCGGTGCCGTGCGCGATGCGCGGGCCGTCTCCGAACTGTGCGCCGCGATCGGTGACGTGTGGGGCACGGCGATGGCGGCACAGTTCCTCGGCTCGCTGTACAGCCAGTCCGGACGCTACCGGGACGCGGTGGGGCTGTATCAGGTCGCGGTCGAGCAGCTGCGGAAACTGGGCGCGCAGGAGGAGGCGAATCAGCTCTGGGGTTTCCAGGCCTCCGCGCTGATCGCGGACGGTGACGTGGAGGCGGGCCGGAAGGTGCTGGCCGAGACGCTGCTCGAGCATCGCGGTCCCGGCGCGGGGACCGACGACCAGCAGGACGAGTGGCGGATAGCCGCCATCGGCAGTCTCGCGGAAGCCGATCTGGAGGACGGCGACGTCGAACGGGGGCTCGCCCGGTACCGGGAGGCGCTGGACCTGATGTACCCCCGGATCACGGCCGCGCCCTACGCCGATCCGTACGGACTCGTGCTGGCGGCCTCGGTGGTGTCCGCCCACGTGCTGCACGGCCGGTCCGAGATGGTGGTGGACACCGTTCCGCAGCTCGCGGAGTGGGCACGGTCCCGGCTGGGTGTGGGCGCATATCCGGATCTGCCGGTCACCGGCGCCGTCGCGGCGGGCATCGGATGTTTCGAGATCGCGCGCGGTGATGCCGACCGCGGTCTCGCGCTGCTGGCACTGTCCGTCCCGGCGCGCGCCCGGCAGGACAGCGTCTCGCTGCAACACCACCGGCACGTCGCGTTCGCACTCGAGAACGTCGCGGCGGACCGCTGGACGTCGGCGCAGGCGAGGTTCGGCGCGTGGTCACGTCGCGCGGTGCACACCGAGATTCTGGATGTGCTCGCCGCCGTGAGTCGCGACCTCGCGTCAGGCGGGCACCCGGCCGCCGACCCGCGTCGCGCAGGAGCGTAAAAGGTCGGTCAGCTCCGGGTCGTCGACCGCCAGCCGTCCCGTCTTCCCGATCGCCGCGAGGCACCCGGTCACCGCGTTCTGCGCGTCGTGCACCGGGACGGCGACCGCGCTGCGGCCGACGCGCACCTCGTCGACCTCGCGGGCCGAACCGGTGTGCCGGACGGCGTCGAGTTCGGTCCGCAGCGCGCCGAAGTCGGTGATGGTCGACGACGTCACCCTGCGCAGGCTCGGCGGGATCAGGTCGGGACGGGACACGAGGAGGACCTTGCCGATGGCGGACGCGTGCAGGTGCGCGGCGATCGTGTTCTCGCCGCTGAGTTCGTGGTCGGGATCGCGGTCGACGAGTCGCACCCGGCTGCCCGCGAACGACGCCAGATGGATCCCGAAGCGCACCTGTTCCCGCAGTTCTTCGAGCACGGCGTGATGGTCGACCGGGTCCGGTGCCGCGTCGGCCCCCGCGAGCTGCCGGGTCCGGCGGCCCAGCGCGAAACCGGACAGATCCGCGATCCGCACCAGATAGCCGTCGGCGGTCAAGAGATTGAGCAGCCGGTACGCCGTGGCCTGGGGGATCCCCGCGTGCGCGGCGATGTCTCTCGCCGTCGCCCCGGACCCGAGTTGCGCGACCGCCTCGAGCAGGGCGAGCGCTTTCTGCACGGCGCGTGGTTCGTGGCCCGCGATCTCCCCGGCTCGGGCGCCCATCACCGGGACCCGGGCGTGCGTCCAGCCGCGGTCAACGCGAGGTTCCCGGCGGCATCCGTCGCGAACACCCCGGCCCCCGGCAGCACGTCGTCCGTCTCCGCGGTGTCGAACACACCCACCGACCGCAGACTCGCCGGGTGGCGCCACCGCAGATACAACTGCCACGCCGAACCCGACAGCAACAGGGCCAGCACCACGGCGGGGACCATGGTGAAACCGTGGGCCACGTTCACGAACAGCATGTAGGCCAGCACGATTCCGCCGGCGGCGCTGCCTGCGACTCCGGCCGAAAGGACGAGGGGTGTGTGCTCCCCGATCCGGCTGAGGAACCGCACCGACGCCACCGCCACCAGCACGTACGCCGCGACCACCGCCGTCCTGGCGATCAACTGCACGTGACCGAACGCGGCCGATTTGCCGACGAGTCCGAACGTCGCGGCACCCGCGCACACGACGCACACGATGACGGCGAGGGCCGCGTACGGGGTGCGGTAGCCGCGGTGCACCCGGGCGAACAGGCGCGGGACGACGGTTTCGATCCCCATCGAGTACAGCAGGCGCGAAGCGGCATTCGACGACGCCATCGCCGACGCCAGCCACGACGTGCCCAACCCGAGGTTCAGGGCGATCACCACGGCCGGGTCGACCCCGGTAGCGGTGCCGTGGAGGTACGCGTTCACCAGGGTGTCGGTGCGACCGGACCAGGCGGCCCAGGCCGAGAAGATGAACAGGCCGCCGCAGATCATCGGCGTGAGCATCACGGTGCGGGTGACGGTGGCGAGCGGCCGCTTGGCCTCGGGGCCGAAGAACGTGGCGCTCTCGAATCCGGCCAGCGCGAACACCGCGGCCAGCGTCATGAGCAGCGGCCCGTAGGCGGAATCGGACGGCGGCACCGCGGCGTGCTGGCCGCCCGCGCCGGTCACGATCATCAGGCCGGCGATGAACAGCAACGAGCACGATTCGACGGCGAGGATGGCGAGCGCCGCGAACCGGACCCCACGGACCAGGCAGCCGAGGATCACGAGCGCGATCCCGGCATACACGAGGAGACGTTCGGCGGGCCCGCGCAACTCCACTCCGAAGAAGCCGAGCGTCGCGATCACGGCCTGGCCGCCGTGATACAGCGTCATCACCGCACTGCCCACGTACTTGGTCAGCATCGCGACACCCGCCGTCAGCGCGGCCCGGGTGCCGAGACCCTGGAACACGAAACTGTAGAGGCCCCCTGCGGCCGCCATGCGCCGCGTGAACTGCGAGACGCACACCGCGATCAGGGACACCACCACCGTCGCGACGACGATCGTGATCAGACCGCTGAGCAGCATCTGGTGGGTGAACATGGTGACGGGCAGCACAACCATCGACACCGCAGGCGCCGTCGTCGCCGCCGACTGGGCGAGAACCTCGACACCTGACAGTTGCCGCCTGCCGAGCGCACGTAACGGCGACAAGGCCGCACGTGCGGGCTCGCCGGTGGCGAACGAACGCGCGATGGCGTCGGAAAGTGCTGACATGCGCGTGAAACTAGCGGCGTCGTGTTGCGGCAAAGTTTCGGTTTCGGGTCGAATGCCGACCCGGGAGTGAGAACGGACCGCGGCCGTTCCCGCTCGGTGGCCTCAGACTGTTTCGCCGCCGACAACTTCCCGACTCGCGCCCCTCCCAGGATGAATCCGGACAACCTACCCGGGTCGCCGGGCGCAAGAATGGGAGCGCGAATTGGCATTCACACGAAGATCTTTCATGAAGGGCCTCGGAGCCACCGGGGGCGCAGGACTCGCGTACGGGGCGATGTCGACGCTCGGGCTCGCGCCGTCGACCGCGGCGCCCGCCCGCGCCTTCCAGCCGCTCGCGGCCGGCGACCTCATCGGCAAGGTGAAAGGCAGCCACTCCGTGGTCGTGCTCGGCGGCGGCCCCGCAGGACTGTGTTCGGCGTTCGAACTGCAGAAGGCCGGCTACACGGTGACGATCCTCGAAGCCCGCACCCGGCCCGGCGGCCGCGTCTGGACCGCCCGCGGCGGCACCGAGGAGACCGACCTGAACGGCGAGACGCAGAAGTGCACGTTCTCGGACGGCCACTTCTACAACGTCGGCGCCACCCGCATCCCGCAGAGCCACATCACGCTCGACTACTGCCGCGAACTCGGCGTCGAGATCCAGGGCTTCGGAAACCAGAACGCCAACACGTTCGTGAACTACGCGAGCGACACGTCGCTGTCGGGCCAGTCCGTCACCTACCGGGCGGCGAAGGCCGACACGTTCGGCTACATGTCCGAACTGCTGAAGAAGGCCACCGATCAGGGCGCCCTGGACCAGGTGCTGTCCCGGGAGGACAAGGACGCGCTGTCGGAATTCCTCAGCGACTTCGGCGACCTGTCCGACGACGGCCGCTACCTCGGATCCTCCCGCCGCGGTTACGATTCGGAACCGGGAGCCGGACTGAACTTCGGCACCGAGAAGAAGCCGTTCGCGATGCAGGAAGTGATCCGCAGCGGCATCGGCCGCAACTTCAGCTTCGACTTCGGCTACGACCAGGCGATGATGATGTTCACCCCGGTCGGCGGCATGGACCGGATCTACTACGCATTCCAGGACCGGATCGGCACCGACAACATCGTCTTCGGCGCCGAGGTGACGTCGATGAAGAACGTGTCCGGCGGTGTCACCGTCGACTACACCGCAGGCGGCGCGCGGAAGTCGATCACCGCCGATTACGCGATCTGCACGATCCCGCCGCACCTCGTCGGCCGACTGCAGAACAATCTGCCCGCCGACGTGCTCACCGCGCTGAAGGCGGCCAAGCCGTCGTCGTCCGGAAAGCTCGGTATCGAGTACTCGCGCCGGTGGTGGGAGACGGAGGACCGCATCTACGGCGGCGCGTCCAACACCGACAAGGACATCTCGCAGATCATGTTCCCGTACGACCACTACAACTCCGACCGGGGCGTGGTCGTCGCCTACTACAGCAGCGGCAAGCGGCAGGAGGCGTTCGAGTCGCTCACCCACCGCCAGCGGCTCGCCAAGGCGATCGCGGAGGGCTCGGAGATCCACGGCGAGAAGTACACCCGCGACATCTCCTCGTCGTTCTCGGGCAGCTGGCGGCGCACCAAGTACTCCGAGAGTGCGTGGGCGAACTGGGCGGGCAGCGGCGGCTCGCACGGCGGCGCGGCCACCCCCGAGTACGAGAAACTGCTCGAACCGGTCGACAAGATCTACTTCGCCGGCGACCACCTGTCCAACGCCATCGCCTGGCAGCACGGCGCGCTGACGTCCGCCCGCGACGTCGTCACCCACATCCACGAGCGCGTCGCCCAGGAAGCCTGACCCATTCCCTGAACCAGGAGTTGTGCACTGTGAAGTCTTTTCGTACCAAGGCCGTGACCGCTGCGCTCGCCGCTTCCGCTCTGATCGCCGGGGCGACGTCGTGCTCCTCCGACGAGGCGGCGGCGGAAGCGCCCGGCAGCACGTTCGTATCCAAGTCCGTTCTCGAAGCCGGAGAAGCGAATCCGATGATCGCGCAGGGGGTCGCGATCGGCGGCGGCACCGCCGTCTACAAGTCGAGTGGGATCGGCCCGGGCGCATCCAACAAGGCTGCACCCGAGGGCACCCCCGAGTCGTACATCGACACCGACGTCTTCTCCGGTGGCGCACTCCCGGCCGGCGTCACGATCACCGAGGCGCAGGGCATCAACGCGCTGAAGCGGATTCGCGACAACCTGGAGGCGCAGGGGCTGACACTCGAGGACGTCGTGACCATGCGCGTGTTCCTCGACAACGCCCCCGGCACCGACCGCGCCGACTACGCCGGCTGGAACCGCGCCTACCGGCAGTTCTTCGCGAACACCAACCTCGACACCGGCGACACCGAACTGATCCCGCTCGGCACGGCGGAACCGGCCGCCCCGATGGAACGGAACTCCGCGCGGCCCAGCCGGTTCGCGCTCGAGGTCGCGAGCCTGCCCGCCGCGGGATGGCTCGTCGAGGTCGAGGTGGACGCCGTCTACCCCGACGGTGAGGAGCCGCAGTAGTGGGGGCGCTGAGCCCGAGTCACTGGGCGATCATCGCGGTGGTGCTCGTGGTGCTGTTCGGGTCGAAGAAGCTCCCGGACGCCGCCCGCGGCCTGGGACGGTCGATGCGGATCCTCAAGACCGAGGTGGGGGAGTTGCAGGCGGACGCTCCCGAACTGGAGAAATAGGCGAAGCGAGCCGGTGGACCCCGCGTCCACCGGCTCGCTCGTTCCTGTCGTGTCAGGCCTTACGCATGTAGGTCCGGACCGTCAGCGGCGCCATGATCGCGACGATCACGGCGGCGCCGAGCAGCGACCACACGACGTGGACACCGAAGTGGCCGTCGTTGACGAGTTCACGCACCGCGGTCACGACGTGCGACACGGGGTTGACGTTCACGAACGCCTGCATCCAGCCCGGCATCGTGTCGGCAGGCACGAACGCGTTGGACATGAACGTCAACGGGAACAGGATCAGCATCGAAATGCCCTGCACCGAAGACGCTTTGCTCATCAGGACGCCCATCAGCGCGAAGATCCAGCTGATCGAGAAGGCGCAGACGACGACGAGCACACCGGCCGACACCACCCCGACGACTCCGCCGCCCGGCCGGTACCCCATCGCGATACCGACGGTGAACGTGATGGTCGTGGCGATGCCGTACCGCACGACGTCGGCGAGGAGGGCGCCGGACAGCGGCGCGATGCGGGCGATCGGCAACGACTTGAATCGGTCGAAGACGCCCTTGTCCATGTCTTCCCGCAACTGGGTGCCGGTCACGATCGACGTGGTGATCACCGTCTGGACCAGGATGCCGGGGATGAT
This sequence comes from Rhodococcus sp. USK10, assembly GCF_019378875.1. NCBI lineage: Bacteria > Bacillati > Actinomycetota > Actinomycetes > Mycobacteriales > Nocardiaceae > Rhodococcus > Rhodococcus sp. USK10. Next base: position 2,118,987 of record NZ_CP076048.1, on the reverse strand, counting down.
GATCGGCAGATACGACGCCACGTCGCCGGAGATGGCGCCACCGAAGATGTACGTGAACATCAGCGTGAAGATGATCGGCTGGACGACGACGTCGAACAGTTGCTCCGGGTTGTGCTTGATCTTGAGCAGTCCCCGGTACGCCATCGTGAGTGTGTTGGCGACGGACTGCTCCAGGCTGATCCGGTTCCGGGCCTCCGGAATCGGTTGCGGGCCCGCATGTGCGCGGGATTCGAGGGTGGTGGTCATGCGACGCTCCGTTCGGTATCGGCGTCGGCGGCAGTGTCTTCTGCGCCGTGGCCGGTGATGGTGAGGAAGACCTCGTCGAGACTCGGCTTCTGGACGGTGATCTCGTCGACGGCGATCCCGTGGTCGCGCAGCCGGATCAGGAGTTCCACGGTCAGCGACGGGTCGGTCATCGGTGCGGTGAGGCGGCCGATCTCCGGCGTGATCGCCACCTCCACGCCGAGGGTGTGTGCGATCACCGAACGCGCGTCGTCGATCTGGCCGCGATCGGCGAGGGTCAGCTGCAGCGACGAGACGCCGACGGACGCCTTCAGTTCGTCGGCCGTGCCGTCCGCGATCACCTTCCCGCGGTCGATGACGGCGATCCGATCGGCCAGTTGGTCCGCCTCGTCGAGGTATTGCGTGGTGAGCAGCACCGTCGACCCGTCCGCGACCAGCCGCCGGATGGTGTCCCACATCTGGGCACGCGTCCGAGGGTCCAGGCCCGTCGTCGGCTCGTCGAGGAACAACAGCGGCGGATGGGCGATCAGGCTGGCCGCCAGGTCCAGACGACGTCGCATGCCGCCGGAGAAATTCTTCAGCGGCTTCGTCGCCGCCTCGGTGAGGTCGAACTCCTCGAGCAGTTCCGTGCACTTGCGGCGGGCGTCGCCCCGGCTCAGCCCGAGCAACCGGGCGAAGATCACCAGATTCTCGACCGCCGACAGGTCCTCGTCGACCGACGCGTACTGGCCCGTGACACCGACCAGCGAGCGCACCGCATTCGGTTCGCGCACCACGTCGTGGCCGAAGATCCGGGCCTCGCCGCCGTCCGGGCGCAACAGCGTCGCAAGCATCCGCACCGTGGTGGTCTTGCCGGCGCCGTTCGGCCCGAGCACTCCGTACACCGACCCGGTCGGCACGGACAGGCTCACGCCGTCGGCGGCGCGCTGGCGGCCGAAGAGCTTCACGAGCCCGTCGGCCTCGATGGCAGGGGGAGTTGCAGTGAGGTTCATGCCGTAGACGATGCAGCCACCCACTTGCAGCGGGCTTGCACGACTCTTGCACGGGCTCACGAACACCCTCACGCTGCGGATTCACACGCATTCGCCGGAATCAGCGGCAATTGCGTCGGCATCTGACGAATCGGTGTGGGGATGGGGAATTCCACAGCCCTTCGGTTATCCACAGGTCTGCTGTTTGCCCTGGTCGGCGGCCGCGGCCGCCACCGAGCGAGGGGCACGATGCTCGATATGAGAGCACAGGACCTGATCTTTCGCCGTCATGCACTGGCCGACGGAATGACCGACCCGGAACTGCGCCGCGCGCGGGCGACGGGACAACTGGTCGCCGTGGCTGCGGGCGCCTACCTCGACGGCGACCACTCGGCAGCACTGGACCCGGTCGGGATGCATCGCGCACGGGTCGCGGCTGCCGTGGTGGCACACGATGGTGGGATCGTGGTGAGCCATGCGTCCGCCGCCGTCCTCCACGGACTCGACGTCGGCGCGGTGAACCTCGACCGGGTGCATCTGAGCCGGGAGCGACGGTCGGGCGGGCGACGGACGGCGACGCTGCACATGCACATCGCCCCGCTCGGTCCTGACGACGTCACCGAGATCGACGGCGTGGCGGTGACAGCGCTCGCCCGGACGGTGGCGGACGTCGCGCGTTCGGAATCGCTGGACGAGGCCGTCGTGATCGGCGACTCCGCCCTGCATCGCGGCGTCGTGTCGATCGCCGACGTCGGGGCGGTGCTGGAGCGTCACGGCCGGCGGAAAGGCATCGGGGCGGCTCGGCGCGCGGTGGCCATGTTCGACGGCCGCAGCGAGAGTCCCGGCGAGTCGCTCAGCCGAATCAGGATGCGCGCATGCGGGATGCCCGCGCCCGATCTGCAGCACGAAGTACGTACCGACGGCGGTGCGTTCGTCGGCCGCGTCGACTTCTTCTGGGAGCGCTGGGGAGTTGTCGGCGAGTTCGACGGCATGGGCAAGTACCGACTCGGTTCCGGGCAGGCGGGCGACATCGTGGCGAGAGAGAAGCTGCGGGAGGACGCGATACGGGACACGGGCCTCGAGGTGATCAGGTGGGTGTGGACCGACCTCGGCCGGTTCGACGTCGTGAAGGCGCGATTCGAGCGCGCGTGTGCCCGCTCCCGGCGTCGGTAAGCCGTCGTTTCCCACCGAATTGCCGCAAGCACATGCAATTGCGCGGGAATCTGACGAATCGGTGTGCATCTTCGCGCGAACGGGCGCGAACCGCTAGCCGAACCGCGCTTCCAGCGCGCGCCGGTCGACCTTGCCGGGACCGCGGAGGGGGAGGGCGTCGACGAGGTGGAGTTCGCGGGGTGCGGCGGTGGTGTCGAGGGTGCGTTCGACGAACGTACGGAGTTCGGCGAGTGTCGGTGCGGTGCCGGGTTCGGCGACGACGACGGCGGCGACGCGGCGGCCCAGCCGCTCGTCGGGGAGGCCGATGACCGCGCATTCGCGGACCGCGGGGTGGGCGATAAGGGCCGCCTCGACCACTTGCGGGACGACGGTGAGTCCGCCGGTGGAGATGGCTTCGTCGAGTCTGCCGGAGATGGCGAGGACGCCGTCGGTGACGGTGCCGGCGTCGTCGGTGCGGAACCAGCCGGGTTCGGCGAACGCCGGATGGTCGGGAAGGCCGCGGTACCCGGACGCCAGCATGGGGCCGCCGAGGAGGACGCGGCTGTCGTCGTCGATTCGCACGTGGGCGCCGTCCAGGGGCACCCCGTCGTACACGCATCCGCCGCACGTCTCGCTCATTCCGTACGTACGGACGACGGTGATCCCCGCGTCGACGGCGCGACGCAGGACCGGGGCGGGGGTGGCGGCGCCACCGAGGAGGACGGCGTCGAGCGCGGCCAGCGACGCCACGGCTTCGGGGTGGTCGAGGGCCTTGACCAGCTGGGTCGGGACGAGCGAAGTGTAGCGGCGGGGTCCGGACATCGACTCGACAGCGGCGGGCAGCGCGCCGGGGTCGAAGCCGTCGGACACGTCGATCACCACCGGGTCGGAGCCCGCGAGGACGCTGCGCAGCAACACCTGCATGCCCGCGATGTGGTGGGCGGGAAGGGTCAGCAGCCACGCGCCCGGGCCGCCGAGCCGCGCGTGCGTCGCCTCACCGCTGGCACGGAGGGCGGCCGCGGACAGCATCGCCCCCTTCGGCACGCCCGTCGTCCCGGACGTCGCGACCACGAGTGCGACACCGTCGTCGATCGGGTCCCCGGGCCGCAGTGCGTCCGTCAGCCGCCGGGTCTCCCGCTCGTCCGCGGCGGGCACGGGAAGCGCGGCGGGCGCGGTCCCGTCGAGGACCGCCGACAGTTGCGGCAGGATGCCGAGAACCGCGGCACCGGATGGGACGGGCAGGACCCGCAATTCGCTCACTGGGCAGGCCCGGCGAGCGGCCAGCCGCCTGCGGTGAGGTTGCTGCGCACCCGGTCGACGTCCGATTCCAGCGGCAACTCGTCGGTGACCTTGGTGATGAGCACCTGGATGTCGGTCTTTTCGATGGGCAGGTCGCCCTCCTCGACGAGGGCGTCGGCGACGGCGTCCACCTCGTCTTCCGACAGGCGGCGGGTGAGCAGCGCGAACAACGGAATGTAGTCCTGCTCGGGTACGCCGTTCGGGTAGCCGGCGCGCAGCCAGCCGATGATGGAGGAGAGAAAGGGTGGAAGGCTCATGGCTAGCCTGCGTCGCGGGTTTCTTCCGCGTCGTCGGAACCTTCGCCGTTCTCGGCATCGGTACCGACCGGCCAGCCCCCGGCCTCGAGATTCTCCGTCACCCGCGCAACGTCCTCCTCGGACGGTTCCTCGTGGGTGATCTCGCTGATGAGGCGCCGGATGTTGTCGTAGTCGACGTGGCGTTGCGGCGTCTCGTGAGCGGTTTCGATCGACAGCGCGACGACCTGTTCGATCTCCTCGTCGGTGAGACGGCGACGCAGCACGGCCAGCAACGCGAAATGGTCCTTCGCCGGGACTCCCTCGGGGTACCCGGCGCGTAGCCAGTCGAGCACGGAGCTAAGTGAGTTCTTGGGCACGCGTTCGGCCTCTTTCGTCGATGGAACGGGGACTCGGGGTCGCCGCTCAGAAGATGTGGATACCGAAGCTGCTGGCCAGGAAGTCCTTCATCAACAGAAGTATCCCAGTGATGATCGCGATCAGCACCACGGCGAAGCAGGCATAGGCGCCGATCCGGGCTGCGACGGTCGGCTGCGAGGTGCCCTCGGCGGTGTCCGCGCCGCCGAGCGACCTCAGTCCGAGCGCGAAGATCGCGGGCAGGCCGGCGCCGAACAGCAGACCGACGAGGACGACCTGCCAGAGCGACTGAACGGTGGTGGTCAGCAGTGTCATGGGAGCCCCCTTCAGCGGTTCGCGGCGGGACCGGTGGAGTCCGCGGTCTCGGCTACTTCCGGTTCGGGACGGTCGGTGGGTTCGGCGGGAGCGGCGGCATCGCCGGACTCCCATTCGGCGTTCACGTTGCCGGACGTCACCGGTTGCAGGCGGGAGCGCAGGTACATGAATCCGGCGAGCAGGATCAGGGCGGCGAACACGACGAGAACGCCTGGCAGGCCGCCGATCAGGTGGGCGATGACCCAGCACACCGCGCCGACGATCGCCGCCGACGGCAGCGTGACCAGCCACGCGACGGCCATGCGTCCGGCGATGCCCCAGCGGACCTCGGCGCCCTTGCGTCCGAGCCCGGTGCCGAGGATGGATCCGGTCGCGACATGGGTGGTGGACAGCGGCAGTCCGAGGTGGCTGGACGTGAGGATGATGGCGGCGGACGAAGACTCCGCGGCCATGCCCTGGGGAGCGGAGATCTCCACGAGTCCCTTGCCGAGGGTGCGGATGATGCGCCAGCCGCCGAGGTACGTGCCGAGGGCGATGGCGATTGCGCAACTGAGCTTCACCCAGAACGGCATCTCGTCGTCGGCGGACAGGCTTCCGTGCGCGACCAGTGCGAGGAAGATCACGCCCATCGTCTTCTGGGCGTCGTTGGTTCCGTGGGCCAGCGACACGAGGGAAGCGGAACCGATCTGGCCGATCCGGAACCCGTGTTCCTTGGTGTCCTCCGGTACGCCCGAGGTGATCCGGTAGACCAGCTTGGTGCCCGCGGTGGCGACCAGAGCCGCGACCACGGGGGCGAGGACGGCGGGAACGACGACCTTGCTGAGCACCCCGCCCCACTCGACACCGCTCATGCCGATGGACGCGATGGCCGCACCGATCAGACCGCCGAACAGTGCGTGCGAAGAGCTGGACGGCAGGCCGAGCAGCCACGTCGCCAGATTCCAGATGATGCCGCCGACCAGGCCCGCGAACACGATGAGCAGCAGATCCTCGCCGCCCACTTCTCCCAGGTTTACCACGCCCTTGGCGACCGTCGCCGCAACCTCCACGGACAGGAACGCGCCGACGAGATTCAACGACGCGGAGAGCGCGACAGCGACCTTGGGTCGCAGAGCTCCCGTCGCGATCGAGGTGGCCATTGCATTGCCGGTGTCGTGAAAGCCGTTCGTGAAATCGAAAGCGAGGGCGGTGACTACTACCACCAGGAGAACTACGAGCTCTGCGGTCACACCCAGATTGTGCGGATTTCAACTGAAAAAGTACAGCTGACGTTAGGGGTACAGGATCACTCCTGCGTATGGCCTTCCGTCAGTTCTCACCCTTCGGACGGGAGTCGCGGCGGATGGGGTGATCCTCCGGGATCTGCACCAGCACGATCGGGATGCCGTCGGGGTCCGCGATCCACATCTCGTACAGCCCCCACGGTTCCTGCCGGGCCTCGCGGTCGATCTTCACCCCGGCGAGGACCAGCTCGGTCTGGACCGCGGTGAGGTCGCGAACCTGCAGCCAGAGGGCGCCGTCGAAGGACGTCGACTCGCCGGTGCCGCCGTGCGCGGCGACCTCGATGAGGCCCTGACCGGCGAAGAACACGGTGCCCCCGGGGTATTCGCGGGCGATGGCCAGCCCGAGGATGTCGCGGTAGAAGCTCAGCGTCGTCGTGTAGTCGCGCGGCCGCAGAATCGTCCTGCTGCTGAGGATTTCCACCCGTCATTCTCCTTCGCCGGGCCGGGCTTCGTGTCCCGTCCGGCCGTGTGTGCGTCGATCTTCCTTCATCTCGGCCTCGTACAGGTGCCGCCGTCCGTCCGCGAGTTCGTGACGTGCGCCACGTTCGTGCTCGCGCAGCGGCGACCAGTACTGGTCGTCGAACTCCTCGACGATCTGGAACGTCCACCGGCCCTCGACGACGTTGCGGCCGACGAGTTCGGACTGCACCCGGTCCGCGATGTCGGGGTGACCCGCGTCGCGCAGTGCGTCGACGGCCTCACCGAGCTGGAAGTCGGCGTGGCCGATCAGCTGATGGAACGAGTAGAGGTGGCCGCGGGCCCGTTCGACCGTTTCGAGGGCCTCGGACAACTTCCCGAGCGCGGCGACGGTGTCGTCACTCACTCCGGGCGGACGGCGATGTTCCGGCGCGGGGAGCTCGCGGTCGATGCTCATGTGGGTCAGTGTGCCCGAATCGGGCACGCCGCGCGCCCTCTCCTGCCGTGGCGGCGAATCCGGGCGCGTAATTCACCCTCCGAGGGTCTACTCCCGCGTGTTCTCCCGGTGCTGGACTGGATTGGCAACTGTGGACGACGAGGGGATTGGGCCATGAGTTCGAGCGTGACAGGGAAGCCGATACGGGGTGGCGAAGCGTTGCCGTTCCCGCCGACGCCGTCGGGAAGCATCGCGGGCCGGACCATGCAGGAGTCGGTGTACAGCCCGAGTCCGAAGGAGCGGCGGCTTCCCGACGACGCCCCGAACATTCTGATCGTCCTCATCGACGACGCCGGACCGGGTCTGCCCAGCGGCCTCGGAGGTGAGGTGAACACCCCGACACTCGACGCGATGCTGCAGGACGGCGTCGGCTACAACCGATTCCATACGACCGCAATGTGTTCACCGACCCGCGCGTCGCTGCTGACCGGCCGCAACCACCACCGGGTCGGGAACGGGCAGATCGCGGAGCTGGCCAACGACTGGGACGGTTACTCCGGTCACATCCCGCGGTCGAGCGCGACGGGGGCCGAGGTGCTTCGTCAGTACGGGTACAGCACCGCCGCATTCGGGAAGTGGCACAACACTCCCGCCGAGGAGACCACCGCCGCAGGTCCGTTCGACAACTGGCCGACCGGTCTCGGGTTCGAGTACTTCTACGGCTTCCTCGCCGGCGAGGCGTCGCAGTACGAGCCGAACCTGGTGCGGAACACGACAGTGGTGCTGCCCCCGAAGACGCCGGAGGAGGGCTACCACCTCAGCGAGGATCTCGCGGACGACGCGATCGGCTGGCTGCGCAGGCACAAGGCGTTCGAGGCGGACAAGCCGTTCTTCATGTACTGGGCCAGCGGCTGCCTGCACGGACCGCACCACATCATGAAGCCGTGGGCCGACAAGTACGCCGGGAAATTCGACGACGGCTGGGACGCCTACCGGGAGCGGGTCTTCACGCGGGCGAAGGAGAAGGGCTGGATTCCCCCGGAGGCGGAGCTGACCGACCGCGACCCCACCATGGCGGCGTGGGACGACATTCCCGAGGACGAGAAACCGTTCCAGCGCAGGCTGATGGAGGTGGCCGCCGGGTACGCCGAGCACTGTGACGTCCAGGTGGGCAGGCTGTTCGACGAACTGGACCGCCTGGGGTACCGGGACGACACCCTGGTTCTGTACATCTGGGGCGACAACGGGTCGTCCGGTGAGGGCCAGAACGGCACGATCAGCGAACTGTTGGCGCAGAACGGCATTCCGACCACGCCCGCGCAGCACATCGCGGCGCTCGAGGAACTCGGTGGCCTCGACGTCCTGGGGTCGCCGAAGACCGACAACATGTATCACGCGGGCTGGGCGTGGGCGGGTAGCGCACCGTACAAGGGGATGAAGCTGCTGGCCTCCCATCTCGGTGGCACCCGCAACCCGATGGTCGCCCGGTGGCCTGCGAAGGTGACCCCGGACCCGGTACCCCGCACGCATTTCCTGCACTGCAACGACGTGATGCCGACGCTGTTCGACATCGTCGGGATCACTCCGCCGCGGACGGTGAACGGTGTTCCGCAGGACCCGATCGACGGCGCCGGTTTCGCGCAGACGCTCGTCGACCGCGATGCCACGGGCGGGAAGCTCACCCAGTACTTCGAGATCATGGGCAGCCGGGCGATCTACCACGACGGCTGGATGGCGTCCGCGTTCGGACCGCGCGCACCGTGGGCGGTGGGTATGCCGGGCGGCATCCGGGACTGGAGCCCGGACGACGACGTGTGGGAGCTCTACAACCTGGACGAGGACTGGACCCAGAACCGGGATCTCGCCGAGCAGCATCCGGAGAAGCTGGCGCAACTCCGGGAACTGTTCGTGATCGAGGCGGCGAAGAACAACGTGCTCCCCATCGGTGGCGCGCTGTGGGTGGTCGCGCTGCATCCCGAGCAGCGGATCTCGACGCCGTACACGAGCTGGGAGTTCTGCGGCGACACGGTCCGCATGCCCGAGTTCTGCGCGCCCGCGCTGGGCAAACAGGAACAACCGGGTCACCCTCGACCTCTCCGCTCCGGAGAATCCGAGCGGAGTGCTGTACGCACTGGGGAGCAACGCGGGCGGGCTCACGTGCTTCGTCGACGACGGCCATCTGTGTTACGAGTACAACCTGTTCATCCTGATGCGCACGAAGATTCGTTCGACCGTTCCGCTTCCGCCGGGCACCCGGAAGGTGGAGGTGGTCACGGAGTTCGTGGAGGCGCGGCCCGGTGGCCCGCTGAACGTGAAGCTCTTCGTCGACGGCAGTGTCGTCGGGGAGGGGCAGGTGCCGGTGAGTGCGCCGTTGCTGTTCACAGCCAACGACTGCCTCGACGTCGGCACCTGCCTCGGTTCCCCGGTGTCGCTGGACTACTACGACAGGAAACCGTTCCCGTTCAACGGCACGATCGACCGCATGTCGGTCGAGTACACGTAGAGAGATGGGCTCTCAGAAGTACCAGGGGTAGGGCTTCCAGTCGGGTTCGCGCTTTTCGAGGAAGGAGTCGCGGCCCTCGACCGCCTCGTCGGTCATGTACGCCATGCGGGTTGCCTCGCCGGCGAACAGTTGCTGACCGACGAGGCCGTCGTCCTGCAGGTTGAACGCGTACTTGAGCATGCGCTGCGCCTGCGGGGACTTGCCGTTGATCTTGGTGGCCCAGTCGATTGCGACGTCCTCGAGTTCGGCGTGGTCGACGACCTTGTTGACGGCGCCCATCTGATGCATTTCCTCGGCGGTGTACGTCTCGCCGAGGAAGAAGATCTCGCGGGCGAACTTCTGGCCGACCATCTTGGCGAGGTAGGCGCTGCCGTACCCGCCGTCGAAGCTGCCGACGTCGGCGTCGGTCTGCTTGAACCGGGCGTGTTCGCGGCTGGCGAGCGTCAGGTCGCACACGACGTGCAGGCTGTGACCGCCGCCCGCGGCCCAGCCGTTGACGAGGCAGATGACGACCTTCGGCATGAACCGGATCAGCCGCTGGACCTCGAGGATGTGGAGGCGTCCGGCGCGCGCCTTGTCGACGGTGTCCGCGGTTTCGCCTTCCGCATACTGGTATCCGCTGCGGCCGCGGATGCGCTGGTCGCCGCCGGAGCAGAACGCCCAGCCCTCGTCCTTGGGGCTCGGGCCGTTGCCGGTGAGCAGCACGGCACCCACGTCGGATGTCATCCGGGCGTGGTCGAGCGCCCGGTACAACTCGTCGACGGTGTGCGGGCGAAAGGCGTTGCGTACTTCGGGACGGTCGAACGCCACCCGGACGATTCCCTGGGTGACATGCCGGTGGTAGGTGATGTCGGTCAGGTTCTCGAAACCGGGAACCGGTCGCCAGTGCTGCGGGTTGAAAGTCACGGCTCCGAGGTTATCGGGTGCCGTTGGCGGGTGTCCGCGCGCGCAGCAGTTTGCCCGGGTTTACCGTGCAGGTATGAGCGAACAGGCTGCGGACGTCACCCGTCTCGACCGCGACGGCGACGACGAGTACGAGCACCATGGCGGGTTCCCCAAGTACGAGCCGGTGACGCCCGGTCCGGACTGGGCCCGGTTCGTCGACGGAATGCGCACGTTGCAGGACCTCGCGGTGTCCGTGAACGCCCCGGACGGCGTGCTCGCCGCAGCTGCGGACCAGGTGGAGAAGCTGGCCGAACTGCTCGGGCCGCACGTCGCGCCCGAGGGGCGGTCGCCTGCGGGCCGCACGATCGAATTGCCGGGCCGGGGAAGTCTCCTCCTGCCGCCGTGGAACATCGAGAAGTTCGGGCCGGACGGGGTGCGGAGTACCGGCATGTTCCGCCGCTACCACCTCGGTGGGAACGGCGCCGCGCACGGCGGCACGCTGCCGCTGCTGTTCGACGACCTGATGGGCATGATCGTCCACGCGTACGGCCGGCCCATCAGCCGCACCGCGTACCTGCACGTCGACTACCGCGCGATCACACCGCTGAACACCACGCTCGCCATCGAAGGGAAGGTGGACCGCGTCGACGGGCGCAAGACGTACATCACCGCCCGGATGACACACGGTGAGACGCTCCTCGCCGAATGCGAGGCGCTCATGCTGGTGCTCCTGCCCGGGCAGCCCTGACCCGTGACGTCCCTGCCCTCCCTCGGGGAGGTTCTGGCCGACGCGGTCGTGGTGAGTCTGCCCATGCGCGTGCGGTTCCGCGGCATCACGACGCGAGAAGTGTTGCTGCTGCGCGGTCCCGCGGGATGGGGCGAGTTCGCACCGTTTCCCGAATACGCGGACGACGAGGCAGCGCACTGGTTGCAGTCGGCGATCGAGGACGCCTGGCTCGGACCACCGCCCGCGGTGCGGACGCGGGTGCCGATCAACGCGACCGTCCCCGCCGTCGACGCAGACCGGGTGCCCGACGTGCTCGCGCGGTACCCCGGCGCACGGACCGCGAAAGTGAAAGTGGCCGAGGGCGGTCAGACCCTCGACGACGACGTCGCGCGGGTGCGGGCGGTCCGCGCGCTCGTCCCGAACGTGCGCGTCGACGCCAACGGCGGCTGGTCGGTCGACGAGGCCGAGGCCGCGCTGCGGGCACTGACCGCCGACGGTCCGCTCGAATACGCCGAGCAACCGTGCGCGAGCGTGCCCGAGCTGGTGGAGGTCCGCAGGCGGATGCCCGGCGTGCGGGTGGCCGCCGACGAGAGCATCCGGCGGGCCGAGGATCCGCTGAAGGTCGTGCGGGCAGGCGGCGCGGACGTGGCCGTCGTGAAGGTCGCCCCGCTCGGCGGGATGCGGCGACTGCTGTCGCTGGCCGACGAGTTGTCCTCGCACGGTGTGCCGGTGGTCGTGTCGAGCGCCCTGGACACCGCCGTCGGCATCGCTGCTGGTGTCGCCGCCGCCGCGGCCCTGCCTGAATTGCAGTTCGCGTGCGGTCTGGGGACCGGGGGACTGTTCGAGGCGGACGTGGTCCGCTCCCGCGAACCGGTCGACGGCGAACTCGCCGTCGAAGCGGTGGCACCCGACGCCGACCGTGTCACGGCTCTCGCGGCGTCGGAGGAGCGTTCGCGCTGGTGGATCGAGCGGGCACGCCGGTGCCATGGCCTGCTCGAACAACGCGGCGGTCGGTTTTTCGTATAGTGTCTGGCCGGACCTGATCGCTCAGTCAATACGGAGGCATTGAAAGTGGTTGCAGCTCTGAACGAAACCCTGCTCGACGAGTCGCGCGTTCCTGCGGTCGTCGCAGACGTCCAGGCTCTCATCGACGCGGAGGTTTCGGACAAGTCGGGGGCCTCGGGACTGGCACTCAAGGGTGGATACGGCGCCGTCAAGAAGGTGGGACCGTCGATCGTGCCGGACGCCATCGAGGGTCTGCTGCCGGCGTTCGTCACCAAGCTCGAGCCGTACTGGCAGTCGTTCACCGCCAGCGGTGAGGCCGGATTCTCCGAGTACCTGGTCGCGCGCAGCGACGAGGTCGCGGACTCGCTGCTCGGTGTGACCGACGAGCGCATCGAGGGCAGCGACCGCGGCGCTGTCAAGAAGGTGTACTCGTCGCTGCGCCCGTCGGCGAAGAAGAATGTGATCGAGGCACTTCCGCGTCTGGGCGCCCTCGTCCAGAAGCACGCCAACTGAGAACCCAGGTGAGTGGCAAAGCGTGCCCCGGCACACTTCGCCACTCACCTGTGGTCAGTTGGCCGCGTGACCGTGGCGCCAGTACCCGGTGAACGAGATGTTCGACTTCGGGATGTGGCGCTCGTTCACGAGGTGGCGCCGCAGCGCCGTCGTCAGCTCGCTCTCGCCTGCGACGAACGTGTAGGAGGGCCCGGCGGGCAATTCCGCCTGCTTCACCGTGTTCAGTGCGAGCACCCCCGGGCGGGCGTCGGCGTCCTCGCGGACGAGCCAGTGCACGTTCACGCCGTCACCCACCGAAACGTCCTGAGCGTCTTCGGCATCGGGGATCTCGACGAACACCTCGGCCCGCAGGTCCTGCGGCGCCGAGCGCAGGATCCCGACGATCGCGGGAAGCGCGCTCTCGTCACCGACGAGCAGTTGCCACTCGGCGTCCGGAGTCGGGTTGTAGATCAGGCCCTCGTCGAGGATCGCCACCTCGTCACCGGCTGCGGCCGCGTTCGCCCACGCCGACGCGGGACCGAGGTCGCCGTGCGAGGCGAAGTCGATGTCGATCTCGGTGGTGTCGCCGAACGTTCCCGACCCTGCGACGCGGAGTTCGCGGACCGTGTAGTTGCGCACCACCGGCCGGGTGTCCTTGGACATCAGCTTGTACTGGGCGTACCAGAGGTTGCTCGCACTGGTCGGAAGCCGCAGCGTGCTCTGTCCCTGCTGGGGGATGAACATCCGGAACCACTGGTCGAAGCCCATGGGGCTGACGGAGTCGAGTTCCTCACCCGCGATGGTGACGCGGACGAAGTTCGGGCTGATCTGCTTGCCTGCGACCACTCGTGCGGACGCGATCCGGCGACTCCGAGGTTTGACGAACTTGCTGCGCTGGGCCATGTCGGTGGTAGCTCCCCCGGTTGCGGTCTGGTTATCAGGTAAGCCTAACCAATTGAGTGGTTATTCGGGGCGGTGCGGGCGGTCCAGCATCACGACCTTCGGCGGCAGACCCCACTCGTTACGGCCGAGGCGGCTGAGCGGAGCGAGTTCGGCGAAGTCCGGCAGCCCGTCGTCGGCGAGCGCCTCGGAACGCACCGCGATCGTGACGACGTCGCCCATCACCACGAACGAGTCACCGACCGGGGTCACCCCGTGCAGGGTGCATTCGATGGCGACCGGCGAACCCGCGACCCGGACCGGCCGGACCCGCTCGCTGGGCTCGGTCTCGATGCCGAGCGCGGCGAACTCGTCGACGTCGCTGTCGTAGGTGGCGGAGCTGGCGTTGACGGCCGCCACCAGGAGCTCCGTCGCCAGGTTGATCACGAACTCACCCGTCGCCTCGATGTTCCGGAGGCTGTCCTTGCGGGTGACGGACGTGAACTGCACCACCGGCGGCTGCGTGCTGGACACCGAGAAGAAGCTGTACGGGGCCAGGTTGGCCACCCCGTCCGCGGAGACCGTGGACACCCACGCGATCGGTCGCGGCACCACCGAGGCGGTCAGCACCTGGTAGATGCGGCGTGGAGGAAGCTCGGCGGGATCGAAGACAGTGCGCATGTCCACATGGTGTCAGCGCCCGGGATGTGGCCGTGAACTCACCCGGCCAGGTCGCCGGACGGGGGTGCCGGAGGATCTGACACTCTTGATGGCGTGAACCCGTCCACTGCTCAAGCCACCGCGGTCGTCGACGAACTGGTCCGCGGGGGAGTACGCGAGGTCGTGCTCTGCCCGGGTTCGCGGAATGCGCCGCTGGCATTCGCCCTGCAGGCCGCCGACCTCGAGGGCCGACTGCGGCTGCACATGCGCATCGACGAGCGCACCGCGGGATTCCTCGCACTCGGCCTGGCCGTGGCAGGCAAGCGTCCCGTCCCGATCGTCATGACGTCCGGCACAGCGGTCGCCAATCTCGGTCCCGCCGTCCTCGAGGCGAACTACGCCCGGGTGCCGCTCGTGGTGCTCAGCGCCAACCGCCCGTACGAGATGCTCGGCACCGGCGCCAACCAGACCATCGAACAACTCGGCCTGTTCGGCAGCCAGGTGCGCGCGACCATCAGCCTCGGCCTGGCCGAGGACGACGCAGCGCAGAACAGTCAGTGGCGGTCGGCGGTCTGCCGGGTCCTCGCCGCCGCGCGCGGCACGAGGTCGGGCAACGCCGGACCCGTGCACTTCGACATCCCGCTCCGGGAACCGCTCGTCCCCGACGTGCACGCGCAGGGCCCGGTCCCGCAGGGACGTCCGGGTGGGGCGGCGTGGACCACCACCCAGCACGCGACGCTGGACGTGGCGATGGACCTCGACATCACCGCTGACACCATCGTGATCTCCGGGCACGGATCGGCGCTGCGACCGGAACTCGCCGGACTTCCGACGGTCGCCGAGCCGACCGCGCCCCTGCACGGCATCCCGGTGCATCCGATGGCGCTGCCGCAGCTCAAGCCGCGGCAGGCCGTCATCACCGGACGCCCCACCCTCCACCGGTCCGTGTCGAAGGTCCTCGCCGATCCGGCGGTGGCCGTCTACGCGCTCACCACCGGCCCCCGCTGGCCCGACGTGTCCGGGAACGTGCTGGCCACCGGAACCCGCGCCGTGGTGACCGGTGAACCCGACCGGGTCTGGATCAACCGGTGCCGCACGCTGTCCGAACACACCGATAAGGCGGTGCGCGAGCAACTCGCCGCACACCCGAAGGCGACGGGCCTCCACGTGGCGGCCGCCGTCATGGACGCCCTGATCGACGGCGACCAGTTGCTGCTCGGCGCGTCCAACCCCGTCCGGGACGCGGCACTGGTCAGCTATCCGGCGCCGAAGGTCCGGGTGCTGTCCAACCGGGGCGTCGCCGGCATCGACGGCACCGTGTCCGCCGCCGTCGGGGCGGCGCTCGCCTACGAGGAGGGGCGCACGGTGGCCCTGCTCGGCGACCTCACGTTCCTGCACGACGCGTCCGGGCTGCTCATCGGCTCGGGCGAACCGCGGCCCCGGGACCTGACGATCGTCGTCGCCAACGACGACGGGGGCGGCATCTTCGAATTGCTCGAACAGGGCGATCCCCAGTACGCCGGGGTGTTCGAGCGGGTCTTCGGCACCCCGCACGGGATGGATCTCGCCGCACTCTGCGCCGCCTACCGGGTGGAGCATCACCTGGTGGGTCTGGGTGAACTCTCGACGCGGCTGAGCGCGCCCGACGCGCCCGGCGACCGCGGAATCCGGGTGCTCGAGGTGACCACCGAACGTTCCGGGCTGCGCGAGTTGCACGCCGCGGTGCGGGCACAATTGTGAATGCGCGGGTGACACGGCGGGTCCGGCGCGGGGTGCTGGTGGCGGCGATCGGCATCTCGATCCTGGCCGTCCTCCTCGTCCTCGCAGCCTGGCGCAACGACCACACGATCGAATCCGACCGCGGCGCGGCCACGGCGGAGGTGCTGTCGGCCGGGTCGCTGCGGTCGGCCATCAGCTTCGTCACCCCCGACGGCGTGACGCACAACCCCGAACTCGGTGTGCTGTATCCGACCAACCTCACGGTGGGTCAGCGGATCGACGTCGAGTACGCGCGCAGCGACCCCGATCTGGTGCGGGTGTCCGGGCGTGACGCCAGCGTGGCCGTGATCCCCGCCGGCTCGCTGATCGTGGTGACGTGGCTGATCGCGGGACCGGTGCTCTGGTATCTCCGGCGACGGGAGATCTCGGCGGAATCCGCGCCGGCAGTGTCATCCTGAATTTCCCGGAACTTCGCGCGACAGTCACGTCGATCTCGCTGCTGTGACCACGAGCACTGCCACGCTGAGTGCGTGAGAGTAGCCATCGTCGCGGAATCGTTTCTTCCCAACATGAACGGTGTGACCAACTCGGTGCTGCGGGTTCTCGACCATCTGCAGCACACCGGACACCAGGCGATGGTCGTCGCCCCGGACACGGTCGGTTCGCAGGCGCCCGCGCCGGCCGAACACGACGGTGTGCCCGTCCACCGGGTGCCCGCGGTGATGGTTCCGAAGGTCAGTTCGCTCCCGGTGGGTCTGCCGCAACCCGGACTCACCGCCGCCCTGCGGGCGTTCGACCCCGACGTCGTGCATCTGGCGTCGCCGTTCCTCCTCGGGGCGGGCGGTCTCGGTGCCGCGCACCGGCTCGACGTCCCCACGGTCGCGGTGTACCAGACCGACGTGGCGGGGTTCGCCGAAAGCTACGGTCTCGGCATCACCAGCCGGGCAGCGTGGGCATGGACGCGTCGCATCCACCGGAGTTGCACGCGCACCCTCGCCCCGTCCACGTCGGCGGTCGAGGCCCTCGCCGAGCAGCGGATTCCGAGGGTCCACCGCTGGGCGCGCGGGGTGGAGACCACTCGATTCGCGCCGTCCCGCCGCAGCACCGGCCTGCGCGACTCCTGGCTGGGCGGCTCCGACCGGCTGGTCATCGGTTTCGTGGGCAGGCTCGCGCCCGAGAAGCACGTCGAGCGGCTCGCCGCGCTGGCGGGCGATCAGCGGGTGCGGCTGGTGATCGTCGGCGACGGTCCCGAGCGGAGCCGGTTGCAGCGGTTGATGCCCGACGCCGTATTCACCGGCCAACTCGGCGGTGTGGAACTCGCCGAGGCGTACGCGAGCCTGGACGTCTTCGTCCACCCGGGCGAGCACGAGACGTTCTGCCAGGCGGTGCAGGAGGCGCTGTCCAGCGGGGTGCCGGTCATCGGACCGGACGCCGGCGGACCCCGCGATCTGGTCGCGCACTGCCGCAACGGCTACCTGCTTCCGGTCGACCGGTTCGGCGAACTGCTGCCGAGCGCCGTCGACGCGCTGCGGGACCGTCGCATGCGGGCCCGCTTCGGGGAGGCCGCCCGGCAGTCGGTGCTGCACCGCACGTGGCCCGCGATCTGCGACGAGTTGCTGGGCCACTACGCGGCGGTCGCCGGCGGTCAGGGCTTTCGCGAAACCAAGGCCGCCTGACCGGCGGATCGACTTCGGCGGGGAATTCGAGGGACCGGCTCGTCGTTGCCCGGGGTATGGCGAAGTACAAGACTGTCAATCCCGCGACCGGTGAAACCGTCCGGGAATTCGAGACCTTGGACGATGCAGGAGTGGAGTCGGCGCTCGCACGCGCCCACAGCGGATACCTGAGCTGGCGGACGACCCCCGCCGAGGAACGAGCCCGGATTCTGGGCCGCACCGCGGACCTCTACGCCGAGCGCGAGGACGAACTGGCGCGGATGATCGCCCTCGAGATGGGCAAGCCCGTGCGGGAGGCCAAAGGCGAGGTCAAGCTGTCCTCGGCGATCTACCGCTACTACGCCGACAACGGCCCCGCACTGCTGGAGGCGGAACGACTCGACGTGCCCGGCGCCGACGAATCCGTCGTCTACCGCAGGCCGATCGGTGCGCTCGTCGGCGTGATGCCGTGGAACTACCCGTACTACCAGGTCGCCCGCTTCGCGGCACCGAACCTCGTGCTCGGCAACACCGTGCTGCTCAAGCACGCCCCGAACTGTCCGCAGTCGGCGCTGCTCATGGAGGAGATCTTCCGGCAGGCCGGCCTCCCGGAGGACGCGTACGTCAACGTGTTCGCCACCAACGAGCAGATCGCCGACATGATCGCGGATCCCCGCGTCCAGGGCGTCTCCCTCACCGGCAGTGAACGGGCCGGGATCAGCGTCGCCGAGACGGCGGGCCGCAACCTCAAGAAGGTCGTCCTCGAACTCGGTGGCTCCGACGTATTCGTCGTCCTCGACACCGAGGACATGGACGCCACCGTCAAGACGGCGACCCGGGCCCGCCTGTCCAATGCCGGCCAGGCCTGCAACTCGCCGAAGCGCTTCATCGTGACGGAACCGAACTACGACGAGTTCGTCGCGAAGCTCGCCGAGTCGTTCAAGGCCACACCGACGGGCGATCCGCTCGACGCCAAGACCGTTCTCGGGCCGCTGTCCTCGCAGACCGCCGCGGATTCCCTGATCGAGCAGATCGAGGACGCCGTCGCCAAGGGCGCGACGCTCCTCGCGGGCGGCAAGAAGATCGACGGCCCCGGCTCCTACGTCGAACCGACGCTGCTCGTCGACGTGACTCCCGAGATGCGCGCGTACAGCGAGGAACTGTTCGGGCCGGTCGGCGTCGTCTACAAGGTCGCGACCGCCGACGAGGCCGTCGAACTCGCCAACTCTTCCGCCTACGGTCTCAGCGGTTCGGTGTGGAGCACCGACCTCGACGGGGCCCGCGAGGTCGCCGACCGACTCGACGTCGGGATGGCGTACGTCAACGAACACGGGACGACGCTCCCCGGGTTGCCGTTCGGCGGCGTCAAACGCTCCGGCGTCGGCCGTGAACTCGGTCCGTGGGGGATGGACGAGTTCGTCAACAAGAAGCTGGTCCGCGTCTCGAAGAAGTGACCGCCTCGCCACCGTGCCCGGCGCCGACGCCGGCGCCGGGCACGGTTGGTAGCGTTTCGGGCGTGGCAACTACACACGGTTCGCGGGCGTCGCTCGA
Organism: Rhodococcus sp. USK10; assembly: GCF_019378875.1. Classification (NCBI taxonomy): domain Bacteria; kingdom Bacillati; phylum Actinomycetota; class Actinomycetes; order Mycobacteriales; family Nocardiaceae; genus Rhodococcus; species Rhodococcus sp. USK10. Next base: position 2,100,184 of record NZ_CP076048.1, on the reverse strand, counting down.
AAAGGATCCGCACGAGGTCGCGTCGATGTTCGACGGCGTCGCGAAGCGCTACGACCTCACCAACACGATCCTGTCGTTCGGCCAGGATCGCAGTTGGCGCAAGGCGACGCGGTCGGCTCTCGCCCTGAAGCCGGGGGAGCGGGTCCTCGACCTCGCCGCCGGGACCGGCGTGTCGACCGTCGAACTCGGACGGTCGGGCGCCTGGTGTGTGGCCACCGATTTCTCCAAGGGGATGCTGCAGGCAGGCAGCGGCCGCCGGGTGCCGATGGTCGCGGGCGACGCGATGCACCTGCCCTACGCCGACGCCGTGTTCGACGCCGCCACCATCTCCTTCGGGCTGCGCAACGTCTCCGACTTCGACGCCGGTCTCCGCGAGATCGCACGGGTCACCAAGCCCGGTGGGCGCCTCGTCGTGAGCGAGTTCTCGACGCCGGTGTTCGGGCCGTTCCGCACGGTCTACATGGAGTACCTGATGAAGGCGCTGCCGCGGGTCGCGCGCGCCGTCAGCAGTAACCCCGACGCCTACGTGTACCTCGCCGAGTCCATCCGCGCCTGGCCCACCCAGCAGGAACTCGCGCTGCGCATCGAGGCGGCCGGGTGGCGAAACGTGCAGTGGCGCAACCTCACCGGCGGTGTGGTCGCCCTGCACCGCGCCATCCGCTGACCGTCAGCCGAACAGCGGTCGCGAGTCGACCTTCTGCGACACCAGGCCGGACGCCCGCCACGCGCGGGCGGTGAGGTCGCTGTCCTCCTCGGTGACGAGGTTGCCCATGACACGCACTGCGACGGTCATCAGCGCGCGGGAGCGCATCGCCACCGGGCCCGACGCGGGCAGGACCCGCGGCACGGTCAGCAGACCGGCGAGGCGCCGTGCCACGGAGAACGCCCGGCCGTACCGCTCCCGCAGGATCGACGGCCACAGCTGCGTCAGGTCGTCGGCGTCGAGGATCTCCGCGACGAGGCGCCCGCCTTCGAGCCCGTAGTCGATGCCCTCGCCGTTCAGCGGATTCACACACGCCGCCGCGTCGCCGATGATCGCCCAGTTCCGGCCCGCGATGTGCGACACCGCACCGCCCATCGGCAGCAACGCCGACGCGACGGCCCGCAGTTCCCCGTCCCAGTTCCACTCGTCGCGGCGCTGCGCCGTGTACAGGTCCAGGAGGGGGCGCAGCGCGCCGGGGGCCGGACGTTTGGCGGTGGCCAGGGTGCCGACGCCGATGTTCACCTCGCCGGTGCCGAGGGGGAACACCCAGCCGTAGCCCGACTGCAGCGTCCCGGCGGCGTCTCGCAGTTCGAGGTGGGACGTGATCCACGGGTCGGCGCTGCGGTCGGTGGCGATGTAGGCGCGGGCGGCCACACCGTATGCCGTGTCCCGGTGCCATTCGCGCCCCAGCTGCTTGCCGAGCGTGGAGCGGACGCCGTCGGCGACGATCAGCGTCCGGCAGCCGACGGTGTGGGTGCCGTCGGACGTCTTCAGGGTCACCGCCGTCACCCGGTCGCCGCTGCGTTCGACGCCGGTCGCCTTGGCGCCCTGCACCATGACGGCGCCGGCATCGACGGCGGTCGCGCGGATCCGGTCGTCCAGCTCTGTGCGGGCCACGGCGCTGCCGACGGCCGGGAACGACCTGCCGGGCCACTCGAGTTCGAGTTCCTGCCCGAACCCGCTGAGCCTGAGCCCGCGATTGGTGCCCTTCGATCGCACCCAGTCGCCGAGGCCGAGATGATCGAGCTCGGCGACGGCTCGGGGGGTGAGTCCGTCGCCACACGTCTTGTCGCGGGGAAACACCGCCGCGTCGGCGAGGACCACGTCACGCCCCGCACGCGCCGCCCAGGCGGCGGCCGAGGACCCGGCCGGACCAGCACCGATGACGAGGACGTCGGTGGCGGTGGGAAGCGGGGATCCCGCGGGCGACTGTTCTGCTGCGACCACGCCTACATCCTGTCAGGCTTCGCTACACGACCGCGGCGAGGCCGACGGGCGGCGGAACCGCTAGGTTCACTACCGTGGTAGCCGAGCCGCCACCGACGGCGCGGAGCCGAGCCGTCACTGACGACAGGAATGGGTACTGAGAACGTGAGCACCGAGGGCGCAGCACACACCGCTGCCGACGCTGTAGTGGGCACTACGGTCGCCGGGATCGATCTCGGCGACCCGCAGCTCGCCGCCACGGTCCGTGAAGGACTGAAGCAAGTCGAGGAACTGCTGGTCAGTGAACTCTCCGACGGGGAGGATTTCCTGACGGAGGCGGCGTTGCATCTCGCGAAGGCGGGCGGCAAGCGTTTCCGCCCCCTCTTCACGGTGCTCACCGCCCAGCTCGGACCGAAGGCCTCCGACCCGTCGGTGGTCACGGCGGCCACCGTCGTCGAACTGGTCCACCTCGCCACGCTTTACCACGACGACGTGATGGACGAGGCCTCGATGCGCCGCGGTGCGCCCAGCGCGAACTCGCGGTGGGGCAACAGCGTCGCCATCCTCGCCGGCGACTACCTGTTCGCCCACGCGTCGCGTCTCGTGTCGACCCTCGGCCCCGAGGCGGTGCGCATCATCGCCGAGACATTCGCCGAACTCGTGACCGGCCAGATGCGCGAGACGATCGGGCTCCGCAACGAGCAGGATCCGGTCGAGCACTATCTCAAGGTGGTCTGGGAGAAGACCGGTTCGCTGATTGCGGCGTGCGGGCGCTTCGGCGGCACGTTCTCCGGTGCGGACGCCGATCACGTGAAGCGGCTCGAACGGCTCGGTGACGCCGTGGGCACCGCCTTCCAGATCTCCGACGACATCATCGACATCTCCTCGGTCTCCGCGCAGTCCGGCAAGACCCCCGGAACCGACCTGCGTGAGGGCGTGCACACGCTGCCCGTCCTGTACGCGCTGCGCGACGAGGGTCCCGAGGCCGACCGCCTGCGCGTGCTCCTCGACGGTCCGGTCACGGACGACGACGACGTCGCGGAGGCGCTCGCGCTCCTCGAACGCTCACCCGGCATGGCCGCCGCCAAGGCGAAGCTCGAGGAGTTCGCGGTGCAGGCCCGTGCCCAGCTCGCGGAATTGCCGCAGGGCCCCGCCAACGACGCCCTCGTGAAGCTCGTCGATTACACGATCGAGCGCGTCGGCTGAGCCGTATCGTCAGTATCCGGACTCGTCTTCACCCGATCTCGTTCGCCGAACGGGAACCGTCCCGCCACCGTGTTTCGTTGAATGATCAAGATCTCGAAACTCGGACGACCGTGATCGGGTGACAACGACAAGGAAGGCGTGACGTGCGCTACGCAAACGGGGCGAAGACTCTGGTTCTGTTGGTCGGCATGTCGGCGCTGATCGTGTTCATCGGTGCCCTGTTCCGCAACCCGACCATCCTGCTGCTGGCCATCGTGTTCGCAGTCGGCATGAATGCGTACGTGTTCTTCAACAGCGACAAGATGGCGCTCAAGGCCATGCACGCCCAGCCGATCACCGAGGTGCAGGCGCCGGTCATCTACCGCATCGTCCGGGAACTGGCGACCACCGCGCACCAGCCGATGCCGCGGCTCTACATCAGCCCCACCAGCGCGCCCAACGCGTTCGCCACCGGGCGCAGCCCCCGCCACGCGGCGGTCTGCTGCACCAGCGGCATCCTGCAGATCCTCGACGAGCGGGAGCTCCGGGCCGTGCTCGGGCACGAGCTGTCGCACGTCTACAACCGCGACATCCTGATCTCGTCGGTCGCGGGCGCGATGGCGGCCGTCGTGTCGGGACTCGCGAACTTCGCCATGTTCGCCAACATGTTCGGCGGACGCGGCGGGGGACAGGGCGCGAACCCGATCGCGCTGCTCCTGGTGTCGTTGCTGGGGCCCATCGCCGCGACCGTCGTCAAGCTCGCGGTGTCGCGGTCCCGGGAGTTCCAGGCAGACCAGTCGGGCGCCGAACTCACCGGCGACCCCCTGGCGCTCGCGTCGGCGCTACGAAAACTGGAACGTGGCACTCAGGCCGCGCCGTTGCCGCCCGAGCCTCAGCTCGCCGCGCAGTCGCACCTGATGATCGCCAACCCGTTCCGCACCGGCGAGAAGATGAGCCGGATGTTCTCCACCCACCCGCCGATGGCCGAGCGGATCGAGCGCCTCGAGCGCATGGCAGGCAGATAGGCGGCTTCGCCGCCCGTGAGTGGTTGACGAGTCCCTGCACTCGTCAACCACTCACGGGCGCGCAGCGCTACCGGTAGTTCACGAACTGCAGCGCGATCCCGAAGTCCTCACCCTTCAGCAGGGAGATGACGGCTTGCAGGTCGTCGCGCTTCTTGCTGCTCACGCGCAGCTCGTCACCCTGGATCTGCGCCTTGACGCCCTTGGGGCCCTCGTCGCGGATCTTCTTGGTGATCTTCTTGGCGTTCTCCGTGGTGATGCCCTGGACGAGGCTGCCGGACAGCTTGTAGATCTTTCCGGACTGCGCCGGCTCGCCCGCGTCGAACGCCTTCAGGGAGATGTCACGACGGATCAGCTTCTCCTTGAAGACGTCCAGAGCGGCGAGCAGTCGCTCCTCCGTGTCGGCCGTCAGGGTGATGGTTTCCTCGCCGGACCATTCGATCGATGCTCCCGTGTTCCGGAAGTCGAACCGGGTCGACAGTTCTTTGCCGGCCTGATGCAGGGCGTTGTCCACCTCTTGACGCTCGACCTTGCTCACCACATCGAAGGACGAATCAGCCACTTCACACTCCCGGTTTCGTCTGGTTCTCCCCGCCGCGACCCGGTCGGGGGCCCGCCGAATACCGGCGAGCAGATTCGACGCTATCGGTTCGCAACCGCCCGTATCCACCCGGTTTGCAAAACGGGGGGCCGTTCGTTGTATTCTTCTTTCCGCAGCGGAGAGCGATTTCCCACAGATTTCGCGCTCCTCGTGCAACCCCGGCAGATTGCCCGAGCGGCCAATGGGAGCGGACTGTAAATCCGTCGGCTTATGCCTACGTAGGTTCGAATCCTACATCTGCCACACACAGAACCCCGGTGAGCGACAGCTCACCGGGGTTCTGTCGTTCGTGGGAGAGGCCGGGCCGGGTCTGCCGACCGGGCCCGGAGCGGGCCGGAGACGCGTAGTGTCGGGTGCAGCGGCGCACGAAAGCCGCTGACCAGCCAATTTGTTTCTGGTCGGGACTTCTGTGTAATCTCGTCAAGGCTTCAGCGCGCAGCGATGTGCGAGCGAAGCACGCCCCCTTAGCTCAGTCGGCAGAGCGTTTCCATGGTAAGGAAAAGGTCAACGGTTCGATTCCGTTAGGGGGCTCGCTGGATTGAAGTGGAGCGCCTGGTGCGCGACACTCGACACCGAGGCGGTGTAGCTCAGTTGGTAGAGCAAACGACTCATAATCGTTGCGTCGCCGGTTCAAGTCCGGTCACCGCTACACAATATGCATGATCCACCCTGATTGTTCGTAATCAGATTCACCCGAAAGAAGGCATCCCGTGGCCTCCTCGACTGACGTTCGGCCCAAGATCACTTTGGCCTGCGAGGTATGCAAGCACCGCAACTACATCACCAAGAAGAATCGGCGTAACGACCCCGATCGCCTGGAGATCAAGAAGTTCTGCCCGAACTGCGGAACTCACCAGTCGCATCGCGAGTCCAAGTAACACGGTCCGGACAAGGACTGCGTTCGCGAAGGGAGTCCTCTAGGCTGCCCTCACGCGCTGACGTCAAGGGTAGAAGAGGTTCTTTCGCGTGACTGACACTGTGACAGAGACAGAGGCATACGTGCCCGCGGCTGTTCCTGCTGATCCTGCCGCGCACGCACTGGCGATGGTCGGGCACCACTACCGCGTCGACGACTTCTACGAGGTCGGACGCGAGAAGGTGCGCGAGTACGCGCGTGCCGTGCAGGACTGGCACCCCGCTCACCACGACGAGGAAGCCGCCAAGGGCCTCGGCTACGACGGTCTCCTCGCCCCTCTGACGTTCATCTCGCTCGTCGGCATCATCGCCCAGGGACGCCTCTTCAAGGAGATCGTCACCGGCTACGACCCGAGTCAGATCCTCCAGACCGACCAGCGGCTCGAGTTCCACAAGCCGATCAAGGTCGGCGACCGGCTGGTCTGCGACGTCTACCTGGAGTCGTTCCGTCAGATGGGTGGCAGCGACATCATCGTCACCAAGAACATCGTCACCGATCAGTACGACGAACTCGTCCAGACCACGTGGACGACGCTCGTCGCGCGTACCGGTGGCGAGGTCGACGAGAACATCGCTCACGCAGTCAAGGACGTGATCATGCATGGCGCTTCGTAAGTTCGAGGACGTCTCGGTGGGTGAGGAACTCCCCGAGCGCATCGTGAAGCTCACGCGTGGCGACCTGGTCAACTACGCGGGCGTGTCCGGCGATCCGAACCCGATCCACTGGAGCGACGAGGTCGTCAAGCTCGCCGGTCTGGACAACGTGATCGCGCACGGAATGCTCACCATGGGTCTCGGCGGCGGTTTCGTCACGTCGTGGCTCGGCGATCCGGGTGCGGTCAAGGAATACAACGTTCGTTTCACGAGCTCGGTCTACGTCCGTGAGGACGAGGCCGCGCAGGTCGAGTACACCGGTAAGGTGAAGTCGCTAGACGAGGAAAGCAAGACAGCAGTAGTCGCGATCGTGGCGCGCTCCGAGGGAAAGAAGATCTTCGGTCGCGCCACCGCAACGGTCCGTCTGGCCTGACAGCCGGGTGGATTGGGTTTGTTCCGGGGCTTTGAAGTACACTGAGATTTCTGGGATTACTCAGCGCTGCGCGCTGCCCTACGGTGCTGTACGGCCGGCAAGGGTGGCGCGCGTGTCATGTAATCACAGAGAGGTCGGTCAAGAATTGGTCCGAGGCTAGATTCGGACCAGGTCTCCCGACCAAAGGGGCGTAGCTCAACTGGCAGAGCAGCGGTCTCCAAAACCGCAGGTTGCAGGTTCAAGTCCTGTCGCCCCTGCCCCCGGATGCCAGCGACTGAGAGGAACGACGTGAGCGAGGAGCGCGCCAAGCGCGACGGCGACACTTCAGGGTCCACGCGCCCGGACGGTGCCGACGACACCGCGGCCGACGCCACCACCACGCGTTCCGCCACTCCCTCGGGAAAGCCCAGCGGTAAGCGCCAGGGCCGTCGCTCTCCGGCAGGCACCGAGATCGCCGCGAGTTCCGTGAAGGCACCGGAACAGTCGAAGCCGGACACGACCACCAAGGTCAAGCCGGCGAAGAAGGATCGCGCCGACAAGCCGCGCAAGGAAAACATCTTCAAGCGCCTGCGCCGGTTCTTCCGCGAGGTCATCGCCGAGCTGCGCAAGGTCATCTGGCCCAATCGCAAGCAGATGATCACCTACACCAGCGTCGTCCTGGCATTCGTGGTCTTCATGGTGACGTTCATCGGCGTGTTGGATCTGGCGGTCATCAAAGGCGTCACCTGGTTGTTCGGTTGACGGAATCCGCCCCGGTGGATCCGAAGTATGTGAGTGACGAGAGGAAGCGAGTGCCCCAGTGAGCACCCCCGAGAACGACACGAATGAGGCCTTGGCCGAAGAGCGTGTTTCTGCCGAGGCGGCAGCCGAAGTGGATGTCGAGGCTGCCGACGAGGGCACCGAAGCCGCGGGAATCTTCGGTGACGATGTCGCCGACGACGCCCCGGCCGACGAGATCATCGAGGACGAGGCGCCTGCCGAAGAGGCTGATGCTGCCGAAGAGGCTGTCGACGACGAAGAGGCCGTGACCGCCGAAGAGGCTGTTGCCGCTGAAGAGCCCGAGGATCCCGTTGCGGAACTCAAGGCCGCTCTGCGTCGCGCGCCCGGTGACTGGTACGTCATCCACTCCTACGCGGGCTACGAGAACAAGGTCAAGGCCAACCTCGAGACCCGTGTCCAGAACCTCGACGTCGGCGACTACATCTTCCAGGTGGAAGTTCCCACCGAAGAGGTCACCGAGATCAAGAACGGACAGCGCAAGCAGGTCAACCGCAAGGTTCTGCCCGGCTACATCCTGGTCCGCATGGAACTCAACGACGAGTCCTGGGGAGCCGTGCGCAACACGCCCGGCGTCACCGGGTTCGTCGGTGCGACGTCGCGTCCGTCCCCGCTGACCCTCAACGAGGTGATCAAGTTCCTGCTCCCGCAGCAGGAGCAGAAGAAGCAGGCTGCCGCGGCAACCGTTGCGGCCGGCGAGACCGGCGGAGAAAGCTTCGCGAAGCCGCTCATCGAGGTCGACTTCGAGGTCGGCGAGTCGGTCACCGTCATGGACGGCCCGTTCGCCACGCTGCCCGCCAGCATCAGCGAGGTCAACGCCGAACAGCAAAAGCTCAAGGTCCTGGTCTCGATCTTCGGTCGCGAGACCCCGGTCGAGTTGTCCTTCACGCAGGTCGCGAAGATCTAGCGCCACATACTTGCACTGCAGTAGCAAGAAACACACCGAGCAAGAATTAGGAAATCGAGATGCCCCCCAAGAAGAAGAAGCTCGCAGGGCTCATCAAGCTTCAGATCCAGGCCGGTCAGGCTAACCCTGCACCGCCCGTGGGTCCCGCGCTTGGTCAGCACGGCGTGAACATCATGGAGTTCTGCAAGGCCTACAATGCGGCGACTGAGTCCCAGCGCGGCAACGTGGTGCCGGTCGAGATCTCGGTCTACGAAGACCGGACCTTCGATTTCAAGCTGAAGACCCCTCCGGCTGCCAAGCTGCTGCTCAAGGCTGCAGGCGTGCAGAAGGGCTCCGGCGAGCCGCACAAGACCAAGGTCGCTTCCGTGACCATGGATCAGGTGCGCGAAATCGCGAAGACCAAGCAGGAAGACCTCAACGCGAACGACATCGAGCAGGCCGCGAAGATCATCGCCGGCACCGCACGCTCGATGGGTATCACGGTCGACGGCTGAGTCAGAAAGATCGATTGACGGCACCGCCGTCGTGATCGATTGACGGCACCGCCGTCGAAGAAAGCGTGGGAGGGCCGGCCAGGCCCAGACCACTACTGAACCATTCACCACCGCAGACGAGACACACACTGCGGTGAGAAGTTAGGACAGAAGAAATGGCAAAGCGCAGCAAGGCGTATCTCGCCGCCGCTGAGAAGATCGACTTCGACAAGCTGTACAGCCCGCTGCAGGCTGCGAAGCTGGCGAAGGAGACGTCGTCGAGCAAGATGGACGCGACCGTCGAGGTTGCAGTTCGTCTGGGCGTCGACCCCCGCAAGGCGGACCAGATGGTCCGTGGCACGGTCAACCTGCCGCACGGCACCGGTAAGACCGCCCGCGTCATCGTGTTCGCAGTCGGAGAGAAGGCCGCCGAGGCCGAGGCAGCTGGAGCCGACGCCGTCGGCGCCGAGGACCTCATCGAGCGGATCCAGGGTGGATGGCTCGATTTCGACGCCGCCATCGCGACTCCCGATCAGATGGCCAAGGTCGGCCGCATCGCCCGCGTCCTCGGACCGCGTGGCCTGATGCCGAACCCGAAGACCGGCACCGTGACGGCTGACGTCACGAAGGCCGTCGCGGACATCAAGGGCGGAAAGATCAACTTCCGCGTCGACAAGCAGGCCAACCTGCACTTCGTGATCGGCAAGGCGTCGTTCGACGACGCCAAGCTGGTGGAGAACTACGGCGCCGCGCTGGACGAGATCCTGCGTGCGAAGCCGTCCTCCGCGAAGGGCCGCTACGTCAAGAAGGTCACCGTTTCGACCACCACCGGCCCGGGCATCCCGGTGGACCCGAACCGCACCCGCAACCTTCTCGAGGAAGCCGACGCGTAAGTCTCGCTACACACAGTTCGGCCGGTACGGAAATCTTCCGTACCGGCCGAACTGCTTTTTCCGGGTTCAGTCCTCGTCGACGGTGCCCGGTTCGGTCTTCTTGCGCCACGCCAGCATCACGGAATCCGTGTGGGCCGGCGCCCAGGGCATGAAGATCGCGACGACGACCGCGCAGACCACCACGGCGCCTGCCGCGACGAGCGACGCGGTGTGCGAACCCTGCAGGACCGTCGTCTTCATGGTGAGGATGAGATTCTCACGCTGCTGCTCGAGGAACGGCGGGATCTCCCGCTTGCGGATCTCGAGCACACTCAGGACTGTGGCGCGGGCGAAGCCCTTCTCGTCGTCGTTCATCAATGCCGCCGGAATGCGGTCGAGCAGCGGACTCATCGTCGTCGCGTAGTACGACGCGACGATCGAGCCGAGCACGGCGACCCCGAGCGTTCCGCCGATTTCCCTGGTCGTGTCGTTCACTGCCGACCCCGCTCCGGCCTCGTCGAGGGGGAGTGACGCCATGATCGACTCGGTCGCCGGCCCCTGCACGATGGCCAGGCCCAGCGCCATCGACACCATCGACGGGAGTACATCCGTCAGGTAACTGCTGTCGACGGCGACCTGACCACCGAGATACAGGCCGACCCCGGTGAGGAGGAGACCGAACACGATCACCGGGGTCGTCCCGACCCGCTGCGCCAGCAGTGTGGCGACAGGGGCGCCGACCGCCACCGACACCGCGAACGGCAGCGACGCGACACCGAACTCGAACGGCGTGTACTCGCGGACACCCTGGAAGTACTGCGTGATGAGGAACAGGAAGCCGAACATCGAGAAGTACCCGATGGCGATCGCGAGGGCGGGCAGGGAGAATCGTCGGTTGCGGAACAGCCGTAGGTCGAGGATGGGGTAGTCGGTGCGCAACTCCCAGAAGACGAATCCGGTCAGTACCACGATCGAGAGTGCGACGGCGCCGACGGTGACGGTCGACGTCCACCCGTGGTGTGGGGCTTCGATGATGGCCCACACGAGGAGGGTGATGCCGGTGATCGAGGCGGCGATGCCGAGGAGGTCCATGCGCCCGATGACGGAGGCACGCGATTCAGGCACCAGCACGAGCGTTGCAATCGCCGCGGCTACGGCGATCGGCACATTGATCCAGAAGACGGAGTGCCAGCTGAAGTGCTCGAGCAGCCACCCCCCGGCCATCGGGCCGATGGCGATCGCGAAGCCGGCCATCGCGGTCCAGGCGGCGATGGCCAGCGCTCGTTCCCGCACGTCGGTGAAGATGTTGATGACGAGGGCGAGGGTCGCGGGGAAGACGGCGGCGGCGAAGACACCCATCGCGGCGCGGGCCGCGATGACCTGGCCCAGGCTCTCGGCGTTGGCGCCGGCGATCGACATGACGGCGACGCCGATCAGGCCGATGACCATGACGCGTCGACGCCCGTAGCGGTCGCCGAGGTTGCCGAACGCCAGGAGCAGCCCGGCGAACGTCAGTGTGTAGGCGTCGACGACCCATTGCAGGCCGCTGACGCTGGTGCGGAGTTCGACGCCGATCGAGGGGAGAGCGACGTTGACGATGGTGTTGTCGAGCACGACCAGCAGTTCGGCCAGGCAGATCACGGCGAGCGCGAGGAAGCGGCGCGTCCGGGACCCGGGCACGACGGCCCGGGCTTCGAGGATTGTCATGAGAAAACGCTAGCGCATACCTGTTACGTGACGTAACAGATAATTGGCCGCAACTTCGGTCGGATGGGCCACACCGCCATCCTCGAAGTGATGCAGGTCATGTCGCCCGGTGCGGGTTGGGCTACGATTTGGCGGTTGAGCAGGACATGCCGTAATCTGTCCTGCGGAGTTCGATGCACTATTCGAGCTTCACCCCAAATCATGTTCTACCCAAGACCGTTGGTGATCGCTCCCGCGAGGGTGTGATTGAAAGTCCGGGAATGTCCGGCGGCCCACGCAGGAGGACGAGGTAGGGGGATGCGTTTCGGTCGTGGGCTCGCGCCCTGGCCGAATGGCTTCCTTTCACGCCCCGTGTGCCCTGCACCGGGGCGTTTTGCATGTCGTGGATTGTGTGCTCCGGGATACCCGGCGGTGCGCAGCGGTTCCGAAGTGGGATAACGACTGTCATGAGAGGAGGCGAAGTATGGCAAAGCCTGAGAAGGTTTCCGCAGTTGCGGAGATCACCGAGCAGTTCAAGGGTTCGACCGCTGCTGTGATCACGGAATACCGTGGTCTGACGGTGGGCAACATCACGACACTGCGACGCGCTCTCGGAGAAGGTGCCACCTACTCCGTCGCCAAGAACACCCTGGTCAAGCGTGCCGCTGCTGAGGCGGGCGTCGAGGGCCTTGATGACCTTTTCGTCGGTCCGACCGCCATTGCATTCATCAAGGGCGAGCCCGTCGATGCTGCGAAGGCTCTGAAGAACTTCGCTAAGGACAACAAGGCGCTCATCATCAAGGGCGGCTACATGGACGGCGCTGCGCTGTCCGTGGACGAGGTCAACAAGATCGCGGACCTCGAGTCCCGCGAGATCCTGTTGGCCAAGCTTGCCGGCGCGATGAAGGGCAACTTGGCAAAGGCCGCAGGCCTGTTCAACGCTCCTGCTTCGCAGGTGGCCCGTCTGGCCGCTGCTCTGCAGGAAAAGAAGGCCGCAGAAGGCGGAGCTGCCGAAGCTCCCGCCGAGGCTGCAGCCGAAAGCTGATCCGCACCCGCGCATCACTGCTATAACCCAGCCCGGTCGCGGATCAGCGACATGGGACTTACAGGAAGGACCGCCACAATGGCGAAGCTCAGCACCGAAGAGTTGTTGGACCAGTTCAAGGAGCTCACCCTCCTCGAGCTCTCGGAGTTCGTGAAGGCATTCGAGGAGACCTTCGAGGTCACCGCCGCTGCCCCGGTCGCCGTTGCCGCTGCAGGCGGAGCACCGGCTGCCGCCGAGGCTGCTGAGGAGCAGGACGAGTTCGACGTCGTTCTCGAGTCGGCCGGCGACAAGAAGATCCAGGTCATCAAGGTCGTCCGTGAGGTCGTTTCCGGCCTCGGCCTGAAGGAAGCCAAGGACCTCGTCGAGGGTGCTCCGAAGGCCATCCTGGAGAAGGTTGCCAAGGACGCGGCCGACGCCGCCAAGGAGAAGCTCGAGGCTGCCGGCGCGAAGATCACCGTCAAGTAAGACGGTCTCACCCGCGCTGCTCACTGAGCAGACGAAGAGGGCCACTCCCCATCCGTGGGGAGTGGCCCTCTTTTTGCGTCCGCGGGCGGCTTCGGAGTGTCGAGATTCCTGGCCGAAAGCTGGACGCGCGACCAGAAATTTCGCTACCGTTATCCCAGTTCAGGCACGTTGTTTTGCATAGTGGGACCCGCTGTTGGCATGCTTCCTTACTCATGAGTAGCATCCCTTGTCACAGGTAACACGTCGATGCGATAGAGTGACGCAACCCACACGGGGTGAGTGCATCGAACGGTCGCGGAGGTAATGGTGGGAGTCGAGGTAGCCGTCGAGGGACTGACCAAGTCGTTCGGCTCGCAGAGGATCTGGCAGGACGTCACGTTGACCCTTCCGGCCGGTGAGGTCAGTGCGTTGCTGGGCCCGTCGGGCACGGGTAAGTCTGTTTTCTTGAAGTCGCTGATCGGTCTGCTCCGTCCGGAGCAGGGGTCGATCGTGATCGACGGCACCAACATTCTGGAGTGCTCGTCGAAGGAGCTGTACGAGATCCGGAAGTTGTTCGGGGTGCTGTTCCAGGACGGTGCGTTGTTCGGGTCGATGAACCTGTTCGACAACGTGGCGTTCCCGTTGCGCGAGCACACCAAGAAGTCCGAGTCCGAGATCCGCAAGATCGTGATGGAGAAGATGGAACTGGTCGGTCTGCTCGGGGCCGAGGACAAGCTGCCCGGGGAGATCTCCGGTGGTATGCGTAAGCGTGCGGGGCTGGCGCGGGCGTTGGTGCTGGATCCGCAGATCATTCTGGTCGACGAGCCGGACTCGGGTCTGGATCCGGTGCGCACCACTTACATTTCGCAGACGTTGATCGACATCAATGCGGAGATCGATGCGACGATTCTGATCGTGTCGCACAACATCAATCTGGCGCGGACGGTGCCGGACAACATCGGGATGTTGTTCCGCCGGCATCTGGTGATGTTCGGTCCGCGGGAAGTGTTGCTGACCAGCGAGGAGCCGGTGGTCAAGCAGTTCCTGAACGGCACGATGATCGGTCCGATCGGGATGTCGGAGGAGAAGGACGAGGCGCAGATGGCGCAGGAGCAGGCGATGGTCGATGCGGGGCATCATGCCGGTGGTGTCGACGATGTCGAGGGGATTGTTCCGCAGATGAAGGCGACGCCGGGGATGCCGTTCCGGCAGGCCGTGGCCCGCCGGCAGGAACGGGTCCGGCACATCATGCACACGTTGCCGGAGAACGCCCAGATCGCGATCCAGGAAAGCCTCGACGAGACCTCCGGCGGAAACGGCGGCGGCGGTTACGACTACGCATACAGCCAGGAAGACACACAGGTCATCCCCGCATACCGGGGCGAAGGATACGAAAACACCACTCACGGGCAAGGGTAGGCATATCGGATGGGGGTTACCCGCAGCTCGGTCTTGCGGCCGGTCAACGGTGCGCTGACGCAGGCCGGAAACATCGTCGAGCTCTTCGTCGACGTCGCACGAAACACGTTCAAACGGCCGTTCCAGTTCCGCGAGTTCATCGAACAGGCCTGGTTCATCGCCAGCGTCACGATCCTGCCCACGGCCATGGTCGCGATTCCGTTCGGCGCAGTGGTGTCACTGCAGACCGGATCGCTCATCAAACAGCTCGGTGCAGAGTCGTTCACGGGAGCGGCCAGCGTGCTCGCCGTCATCCAGCAGGGTTCCCCGCTGGTGACGGCACTACTGGTGGCCGGAGCTGCGGGCTCGGCTGTAACGGCGGATCTCGGTGCGCGGACGATCCGCGAAGAGATCGACGCCATGGAAGTGCTCGGCATCAACCCGATTCAGCGACTCGTCGTGCCCCGGGTGCTCGCCATGGTGCTCGTCGCGATCCTGCTCAACGGCCTGGTGTCCGTCGTCGGCATCGCGGGTGGCTACTTCTTCAACGTCATTCTCCAAGGGGGTAATCCCGGTGCGTACCTGGCATCGTTCTCGGCCTTCGCGCAGCTTCCCGACATCTGGGTCGGCGAGCTCAAGGCGGCCGTCTTCGGTGTCATCGCCGGTGTCATCGCCGCGTACAAGGGGCTCCATCCGAAGGGTGGACCCAAGGGCGTCGGTGACGCGGTGAACCAATCGGTGGTGATCACGTTCCTGCTGTTGTTCTTCGCGAACCTGATCCTGACCATGGTGTACCTCCAGATCGTTCCGGCGAAGGGATCGTGACCCGATGACAATCGCCAAGGGACGCGGTGACCGGACCCTGATGGCGGCGCGCCGAGTCGGTCGTGCGCCGCTCAACGTGCTCGACCGGGCCGGCGAGCAGATGTCGTTCTACGCCAGGGCCATCGCCTGGTCACCCCACACTCTCGTGCACTACCGCAAGGAGGTGCTGCGGCTACTCGCCGAGGTCACCTTCGGCAGTGGCGCGCTCGCCGTCATCGGCGGCACCATCGGCGTCATCGCGATGATGTCCGGCTTCACCGGCGTCGTCGTCGGACTGCAGGGTTTCGCCGCGCTCGAACAGCTGGGCAGCTCGGTCCTCACCGGCTTCCTGTCCGCCTACGTCAACACCCGTGAGATCGCGCCGATCGTTGCGGCACTCGCGCTCTCGGCCACCGTCGGCTGTGGTTTCACCGCGCAGCTCGGCGCCATGCGGATCTCGGAGGAGATCGACGCACTGGAGGTCATGGCGGTGCCGAGTGTGCCGTTCCTCGTCACCACCCGCATGATCGCGGGATTCGTCGCCGTCATCCCGCTGTACATCGTCGGTCTGCTCGCGGCCTATCTCGCTTCCCGCATCATCAGTACCGTGTTCAACGGACAGTCGACCGGCTCGTACGACCACTACTTCAACTTGTTCCTGCCACCGCAGGACGTCCTGTACTCGTTCGCGAAAGTGCTGATCTTCGCGTTCGTGCTGATCCTGATCCATTGCTACTACGGCTATCACGCGTCGGGTGGTCCCGCCGGTGTGGGTGTGGCCGTGGGCCGGGCGGTCCGCACCGCGATCGTCACCATCGCCGTGCTCGACTTCTTCCTCAGCCTCGCCATCTGGGGCACGACGACCACAGTGAGGGTGGCCGGATGACCAACACGACATCTGTTGTGGGACGACGGGTGCTGGGGCTGGTGTTCTTCCTCGTCCTCGCGTTGTTCCTGGCCTTCACCATCGGCATGTTCAACAAGACCTTCACCAAGGTCGTCAAGATCGACCTCCTCACCGACAGTGCCGGAAATGCCCTGCCCCCCAACGCGGACGTGAAGGTCCGTGGTCTCATCGTCGGAGAAGTGCGTTCGGCGACCCCCCAGGAGGGCGAGGTCACTCTCGCTCTCGCGATCCAGCCGGACAAGGCACCGCTGATCCCGTCCAATGCGACGGCGCGACTGCTGCCCAAGACGCTGTTCGGTGAACGCTACGTGTCGCTGATCGTTCCGGAGGGCGACACGGCTCCGCCGATCCAGGCCGGTGACACGCTGCGTCAGGACAAGAGCGGCAACGCCGTCGAGGTCGGCGAGGTGCTGGACGGTCTGCTACCGCTCCTGCAGGCGATTCCGCCGCAGGACCTGGCGAACACGCTCGGCGCGCTGTCGCAGGGGCTGAGCGGCCGCGGTGCCGAACTCGGGCTGACGCTCGACCGGCTCGAGGAGATCTTCGGCGGGCTGAACACCGAACTTCCCGCCATCCAGGAGGATCTGCGGGGCCTTGCGGACTTCTCGCAGACGTATTCCGAGGCGGCGCCCGATCTGGTCAACGCCCTCGACAGCCTGCGGACCACCGGAAACACCGTGGTGGAGAAGCAGAATGAGATCTCCACGCTGCTCGTGTCGCTGACCGCAACCGCGTCGAGCACCGCGGATCTCCTGCAGACCAACGCCGAATCGATCGTCAGTATCGCCGCCGATTCGCGTGAGGCGCTGCAGATTCTCGGCCGCTACTCACCGAGCTTCGAGTGCACGTTCGCGGGCTTCGCGAAGTCCGCTCCCGTTGCCCGTGAACTACTGGCACCGGACGATCCGCACCCGGGTGTGCGGGCCAGCGTGCAGTTCGTCAACCCGAAGGGTCGCTACGTGCCCAACCAGGACGAGCCGCGCCTGCTCGACAACCGCGGACCGGCTTGCTACGACAACGTCACCGCACCCGGTGGGAAGTTCCCGCAGTACCCGGGCGGCTCGTCCTACAACGACGGCGCCTACCAGGTGCCTTCGAGGAATCCCGGCCCGTCGACCATCGACTTCTTCCCGGCGCCCGCCGGCGTCCCCGATCAGGTCCCCGGATACGGAGCCCAGGTCACGCCCGCAAGCTACGCGGGTTCGAAGATGGAACAGGACACGTTGGACGTCGTCTACGGCGAGGCCGGGGGAATGGCACCGGAGGACGTGCCGAGCTGGACGACACTCGTCGGCGCGCCGACCATGAGGGGGACTGAGGTGAGCTTCAAGTGAGGGGACTGACCGCACCATTGGTCAAGCTGATCGTGTTCGCCGTGGTCACCATCCTGGCGACCGGTCTGCTGGCCGCCACCATCGCCAACCTCGGCGGCGGCGGTGGCACCAAGTTCAACGCGATCTTCTCGGACGTCACCTCGCTCAACGAGGGCGACGAGGTCCGCATCGCCGGTGTGCGCGTGGGGCAGGTCGAGAAGATCGCTATCCACGACGACCGTGAGGCGGAGGTCCAGTTCACCGTGGCGGAACGGGACTGGCTGCCCGCCAGCACCACCGCGACCATCCGCTTCCGGAACCTCGTGGGGCAGCGCTACATCGCGCTCGAACAGGGGGAGGGCCAGCAGGGCATGAAGATGAGCGGCGGCGACACCATTCCGATGGAACGGACGAAGCCTGCCGTCAACCTCACCACCCTGTTCGATGGCTTCCGCCCGCTGTTCCAGACCCTCAGCGCCGAAGACGTCAACAAGCTGTCGTACCAGATCATCCAGGTGTTCCAGGGCGAGTCGGGAACCATCACGGAACTCGTCAAGAACACGGCAAGCCTCACCAACACCGTCGCCGACAAGGATCGCGTGATCGGTGCGGTGATCAACAACCTCAACGACGTGCTCGCCACGGTGAATCAGCGTGACGATCAACTCGATTCGCTGATCGTCAACACCCAGCAACTCGTCACGGGCCTGGCGAACGAGCGGGGAACCGTCGGTTCGGCGGTGACGTCCCTCGCGGGACTCACCGACGCGACGGCCGATCTGCTCGAACCCACCCGACCGTCCATCCAGGAATCCATCACGTCGCTGAACACGCTGGCGACCACGTTGAACCGTAACTCCGACACGGTCAACAGCGTTCTCCAGACGCTCCCGGTGAAGCTCGAGAAGCTCGGCCGGGCAGCCAGTTACGGATCCTGGTTCCAGTTCTACCTCTGTGGAGTCGACATCGTCGCAGGACCAGGTACCGCGCCCCAACTGAACCTGCCCACGGGCCTGCCCACCGTCAACCAGCCGATCTATACGAACTCGGCGAAACGGTGCACGCAGGACGGCCTACAGGAGTTGCAGACACGATGAGCAGACGTCGCAGCCCGGCAGTGGCCGGCGCCCTCGGCATCCTCGTGGTGCTGCTGGCCACCCTGTCGGCCTTCTTCCTCGATTCGCTGCCGTTCATCGGCGCCGGGTCCACCTATCACGCGCAGTTCACCGAGGCGGCCGGTCTCAAGCCCTCCAACGAGGTGCGGATCGCGGGCGTGAAGGTCGGCAAGGTCACGTCCGTCGAACTCGACGGCGACCACGTGGACGTCGCCTTCAAGGTGTCGGATGCGTGGGTCGGCAACGAGACGTCCGCGTCCATCCAGATCAAGACGATCCTGGGCCAGAAGTATCTGGCCCTCGACCCCCGCGGCTCGGACACGTTGAACCCGAGCGACGAGATCCCGTTGGACCGCACCACGTCTCCGTACGACGTGATCGAGGCGTTCTCGGCTGCCGCGCAGACGGTGGGTGACATCGACTCCGATCAGCTCGCACAGAGCATGGTGACGTTGTCGCAGGCGTTCGAGGGGACACCCACGGAGATCCGCGCGTCCCTGGACGGTGTCAGCAGGCTGTCGCAGACCATCGCGAGCCGCGATCAGGAACTGCAGAAACTGTTCGACGCGACCGGCAAGACCACCAAGGTCCTCGCCGACCGCAACGCCGAATTCAACCGGTTGATCAGCGACGCCGGTCTGCTGCTCGGCGAGCTCAACAGCCGTCAGCAGTCGATTTCCCAGCTGCTCACCGGAACTCAGAGGCTGTCGCAGCAATTGACCGGGCTCGTGCACGACAACGAGGCCGCCATCGGTCCCGCGCTCGAACAGCTCAACGGTGTCGTCGAGATCCTGAAGGCCAACAACGAGAACCTGGACAAGGCGATGAAACTGTACGAGCCGTTCGTTCGCCTCTACACGAACGTGGTCGGCAACGGTCGCTGGTTCGACCAGGTCGTGGTGAACCTTCTACCGCCGGGGCTGCCCGACATTCCCGGTCCGCGCGATCCCGTCCGAACGTTGGGGGGTAACTGATGGCAGACGTCGACAACGGAGCCGACCGCGGAGGACGCGGCGGGGTCGCCCTCATCGCGGGAATCGTCATCGTCGCGCTGGTGATCGCCGGCGCCCTGTGGTGGGTGTTCACCCGGGCGGGCACCACGAAGATCACCGCGTACTTCGACAAATCGGTGGGCATCTACGAAGGCTCGGATGTGCGGGTCCTCGGTGTGAAGGTCGGATCGGTCGATGGCGTGGAGCCGCTGGGCGATCAGGTGAAGGTCGACATGCGCGTCGATCGCGGCGTCGACATTCCCGCCGACGCGAAGGCCGCGCAGGTCACGCCGTCGGTGGTGTCCGACCGCTACATCCAGCTCGCGCCGGCCTTCACGGGCGGCGAGAAGATGGAGAGCGGCGCGGTGATCTCACGGGACCGCACCGCGACCCCCGTGGAGGTCGACCAGTTGTACGCGAGCATCGAGGAGCTCTCCACCGCACTCGGCCCGAACGGGGCGAACAAGGACGGCGCGCTGTCGCAGTTCGTCGAGACCGGCGCCGCCAACCTCGACGGCAACGGTGAGGCGCTGGGGCAGAGCATCACCCAGCTGTCCGACGCTGCCCGCACGCTCAACGAGAGTCGCGGCGACCTCTTCGACACCGTCAAGAACCTGCAGGTCTTCGTGGGTGCGCTCGCGGCCAACGATCAGCAGGTCCGCGACTTCAACTCGCAGCTCTCCGACCTGTCCGGATTCCTGGCGGGGGAGCGGGAGAACCTCGGCGCCGCCCTGAACCAGCTGGCGATCGCCCTCGGCGACGTCTCGAAGTTCGTGGCCGACAACCGGGAGATCCTTGCCGAGAACGTGGACGATCTGGTGCCGGTGACGCAGACCCTCGCGGACAACCGGGAGTCGCTCGTCAACTCGCTGACGCTGCTGCCGCTGGCTATCAGCAACCTGGCCAACTCCTACGACGCGGAATCCGGAAACCTGGCCTCGCGCCTGACATTCACGGATCTGCAGGATCCGGCCGGAGTCGCCTGCAAGTTGATCGACCTCGGCAAGCTGGTTCCCGGCGATCCCCGATTCGAGCAGCTCGGACGTCAGATGCAGCCGCTGATCGACAACTGCACCAACATCACGTCGCAGATCACGCAGTCGGCGAAGACTCCGTCGCTCGTGCTTCCGTTCGGGATCATGAGTGCGGACAACATTCAGCGGACGGTCACTCCCGGCACGGTGCCGGGTGTCGTGTCGCCGCGATTCGAAGGCGCAACGGGTGGTGAGGGCGAATGAAGCGGTCGGTAATCCTCGGCGCCGGTGCGTGCGCCGTCGCCATCGCAGTGACGTCCTGCTCGTCGGAGGGAATCTACGGGGTCCCGCTGCCGGGCGGTCCCGATGTCGGTGACAACCCCATGCATCTGACGATCCAGTTCGACGACGTCCTCGACCTCGTCCCGCAATCCGCGGTCAAGGTCGACGGCGTCCCGGTGGGGCGGGTCGAAACGATCAAGGTGGCACCGGACGGCTGGACGGCGGACGTGGAGGTCGTCCTCGACTCGTCCGTCGATCTCGCCGCCAACGCGGTCGCCGCCATCGAGCAGACGAACCTGCTCGGTGAGAAGTTCGTGCAGCTGTCCGAGCCGCCGGAGGACAAGGATCCCGCGCGGCTCGAGGACGGCGACACGATCCCCCTGGATCGCACCCGCCACGCCACGGAGATCGAGCAGGTTCTCGGCGCGCTGTCGCTGCTGCTCAACGGCGGCGGCGTCGGCCAGTTGCAGCCGATCGTGCACGAACTCACCACCGCCCTCGACGGGCGTGAGGATCGGGTCCGGAGTCTTCTGGAGCAGACGAACACACTCATCGACGGTCTCAACCAGCAGCGCGACGACATCACCCGCGCCCTGGACGGTCTCGACGCGCTGACCACGCGGGTGGACGAACAGAACGAGAAGATCGGACTGATCCTCGACGAATTGCCGATCGCGGCGGAGGTGCTCAACGAGCAGCGCCCGCAGCTCACCCAGATGCTCACGCAACTGGACCGGCTCGGCACCGTCGGCACCGATGTGATCAACAGGTCGAAGGACAACCTGATCGCGGATCTCCTCGCGCTGCGGCCGACCCTGAAGGCACTCGCCGATTCGGGCGACAACCTGCCCAATTCGCTCGCGTTCATCCCGACCGTCCCGTTCCCGGACGGCGTCGAGAAGATCGCACTCGGCGGGTCGGTCAACCTGTTCCTCTCGGTCGACCTGCAGATCGGCGATGCGCTGAGCGCACTCGGCGTCGGACAGGGCAACCCGGTGTACGTGCCGCCGAAGTTCGGTGAGCCCAAGCCGATCGTCGACCCGTCCAACCCGTACTACAACGGCAACGGCCCGAAGCCGGGGTGGCCGACGGTGTCCTTGCTGCCGATTCCGCCGATCGTCCCCGCCCCGACAGGCCTGCGGATTCCGGGTCTCCCCGGCGCCGCGCCCGCCGGTAACGGCACATCGGACGGGGCGGCGCCGCCGCCGCAGAACCCGCTCGGGGGACTGCTGGAGCAGTTCGGAATCGGGGGTGGACAGTGAGGTCACGACTGGTCAGGATCCAGCTCGTCGCATTCGCCATCGTGGCGATGCTCGGGCTGGTCTATGTCGGCGCCAAGTACGTCCGCCTCGACAACCTGCTCGGGTTCGGTGAGTTCGACGTGAACGCGCAGTTCAAGGACTCCGGCGGCATCTTCACCAACGCCGAGGTCACGTACCGCGGAGTTCCCGTCGGCCGCGTCGGCGACCTGTCGCTGACCGCGGACGGCATCAACGTCCAGTTGAAGATCTCCTCGGGCGGGCCGGACATCCCGGCGTCGGCCAAGGCCGTCGTCGCCAACCGGTCCGCGATCGGTGAGCAGTACGTGGACCTTCAGCCCGACAGCGACCAGGGACCGTACCTCGAAAACGGCTCGGTGATCGTCGAGGCCGACACGTCGACACCCGTCCCGGTCGAGCAGGTGCTGATGGCCACCGACGGTCTGGTCCGGTCGGTTCCGGTCGATTCGCTGCGCACCGTCGTCACCCAGCTGGGAACGGCGTTCAACGGCAAGGGTGAGGATCTGCAGACGCTCGCGGATTCGCTCTCGACGCTGACGAAGGACGGACTCGACGTTCTGCCTCAGACACTGGCACTCGTCCGGGACAGCCAGACGGTGCTCGCGACGCAGTCCGATCAGTCGTCCGCGATCGTCCAGTTCAGCTCCGACCTCGACGCGGTCGCGGCGCAGCTGCGGACCAGCGACCCCGATCTCCGGGCGATCATCGACAAGGGAATTCCGGCGAGCGACGAGGTCGGTCTGCTGGTGAACCAGATCGGTCCGAGTCTCACCACCGACCTGACGAATCTCGCCGCGGTCGGTGGCAAGCTGGCTCCGCAGGCGATCGCGCTGCGGCCGATCCTGATGTTCCTGCCCGCCATCGCGGCGTCCGCGTCGACCGTGGCCCCCGGCGACGGCACGGTGCATCAGGGCATCGTCCTGGAAACCAACAATCCGCCGTCGTGCACACTCGGTTACGAAGGGACGCAGGAGATCCTGGCCGAGATGAAGCGGCAGGACCCGAACTTCGACGACACCCAGCAGGACTTCCCGTTCAACACGAAGGCCAACTGCGACGCTCCCCAGGGAAGCGTGACGGGTGTGCGAAGTGCAGACCGCATCGTGTTCGCCGATCCGGACACGATCCAGCCGTGGGATTTCAAGCCGAAGGTCATGCCTGACACTCTCAACTTGAATCCCATCGCAACGCAGCTCGCGCCGCTCCTCGGGGTTACTCCCAAGTAGCATTCGGTTCCGGCCGAGGGCGAGTTGAAGAAAACAATCAGTAGGGTATTGGTGTGACGCGAATTACCACGCCCCCGGAGTCGGGACAACCGGCTCAGGGGAAGGACAGAACTCTGAAGGCCTCGTTTGCTGCGGTGACCGCACTGGTGGTGATCGCGGTTGTCGCAGCCGGATGGTTCGGCTTCGGGTGGGCGCGAGCGCTCTTCGTGGACAAGCCGATCGCCGACGCACGCGATTCCGCGTTGACGGGCGCCCAGCAGGCCGCGATCAACCTCAACTCGGTCGATTCCGCGGACCTCGACGGATCGTTCGAGAACATGAAGTCGTCGATCACGGGCGACAAGATGAACCAGGACCTCCAGGCGACGATGGACGGGTTCACCGACCAGATGCGTCAATCGGGTGCGGCGAGCAAGGCCGAACTGATCCAGGGCACCCTCACGGAACTGAACACGGACGACGGCACCGCGAAGGCGCTGGTCGTCGTGGCCGTCACCACCACGTGGCCGGACCGCTTCGACAAGGCCAAGGTGACGATGCGGATGGACGTCCAGGACGTCGACGGGGTCTGGAAGGCCTCGTCGGTCGAACCGGTGGGCGGTCGTATCCCGCTCGAGAGTGGTCCGGTGCCCGCTGCCGGCGCGGCCCCCGCCCCGGCGCCCGCCGAGCAGGCCCCGGCCGAGCAGGCACCCGCCCCCGAGGGCGACAGCGGCGGACAGTAGTCCTGATGCGCCGCGGCGGCATGCTGCCGCGGTGTCCACGTCGACGACAGTTCGTCGTGCAATGAGAAAGTGGTGAACTATGCCCCCCAAGCGCCGAAACAACGTGCCGGACAGCGCTGCAAAGGGCAGGCGTCCGCGCGTGGCGGGGACCCGTCAGGCAACGCCGAAGCCTCCCCGATCGGACACCCCCGTCGACAAGCCGGAACCGGTGAAGAAGACGGACCTGGCGAAAAGGCCGGACCTGGCGAAGAAGGTGGAACCGGTCGATAAGGCCGAGACGACCGCGGTGGCGACCGCGGCCGCCGCGGTGTCCACCGAAGCGGACAAGCCCGACACGGACACGACGGTGTCCACGGCCAAGACCGTGTCGACGGCGAAGGCTGCGTCGGCGGGGAAGGCGAAGGTCCCGAACCTTCAACCGCGCATCAGCAAGCAGCCGGCTCCCACTGCCGCCGAGGCTGCGCCCGCCGCCGGCAGCGGGACCGGTCGCATCACGTGGCAGCTCGTCGGGATCCTCGGAGCCGTCGCGGTGGTGCTCGGTGTGTTCGCGGTGGTCGCGGCGTTCAAACCCGGGGCGGACATCACGAACGCCGCGTGGGTCGACGCGGGAGCGACCGCCGAGGTGACCAAGGCGGGCACCGAGGCGATCGAGACGCTGTATACCTACAGCTACGAGACGATCGATCAGGACTTCGACAAGGCGCGCGGCTATCTCAACGATGCCAAGCGGGAAGAGTTCGACTCGACCGCCGACACCACCAAGCAGGCTGCCATCCAGACCAAGACGGCCACCGAGGCGTCCGTCACCGACATCGGCGTCACGGTGCTCGACGGCGACCGCGCCGAACTCCTCGCGCACATGAACGTCAGCGCCACGGGTGACGCCGTCGCTCAGGGCAGCGCCGCCACGCCGCTGTCGATCAAGATGGAGAAGATCGACGGCAAATGGGTGCTGTCCGACATCTCCGACAGTGAAGGCTGATCGGAACCCGGAAAAGAGTGAAGCGGAACGAGATTCGAGCGGCCGGCCAGCGGGACGCTTGAATTGAGTTTTCCGGCAGAGTGAATCGATCCCTGGAATGGGATCGTTTTCACGTTTGAATGGGAATCTCTTGCTGTGGTGACGGTTTCGGACGGTCGGATGGTCCGGGGCCGGCCGGCTTCCGTGCCAGGAATCCCGGCGCCCACCAGTTGGCCTCGCCCATCAACTTCACGAGTGCGGGTACCAGCATCATGCGGATGACGGTGGCATCGATGATCAGCGCGACGATCATGCCGAGACCGATGAACCGCATCATCGTCAATTCCGAGAGTGTGAACGCTCCGGTGACGACGATCAGCAGCGCGGCGGCGGCCGTCACGATGCGTCCCGTGTGCGCCGTGCCGATCCGCACGGCCTCCTCGGTCGACGCGCCCGCGTCGTGGGCCTCGACCATCCGCGACATCAGGAAGATCTCGTAGTCGGTGGAGAGCCCGAACACCACCGCGATGATGAGGACCACCATCGTCGCCGGCAGGGGCCCCGGCGTCACGCCGAGAAAATCTGCGCCGTGACCGTCCTCGAAGATCCACGTGAGCACGCCGAACGAGGCGGCGAGGCTGAGGGTGGCCATGGCGATCGCCTTCAGGGGAAGCACCACGGACCGGAACGCGAGCAGCATCAGCACGAAGGTGACAGCCACCATGATGCCGATCATCCACGGCAACCGGGCGCCCATCGCGTCCAGTCCGTCGGCGGTCAGGGCGTTCAACCCGCCCCGCATCTTCTCGGTGCCTTCCGGGGTGGGGAGGTCGCGCAGGGCAGCGGTCGTCGCCATGGCCCCCGCGGTCCGGTCCGCGTCGTCGAAGACGGCCCGGATGGCGACGAACGTGTCGGTGGCGCCGACCGGCACCACCCGCTGGACGCCGTCGACCGCAGCCGTCGCGGCGAAGAACTCTGCCGTGGCGGCCGGTGGCGGCGCCTTGCCGTCGCTGCCCTGCAGCACGAGCGTCGCCCCGTTGTTGGCGAGCGGAAAATCTGCGGCGAGATCATCGACGGCGACCCGGAGTGGGTGTCCCACCGGCAGGCCCGTGTGATCGAGGTCACCCAGTGACGCGCCTGCCAGGGGTGCGGCGAGCACGAGCAACCCCGCGACGATCCCGGTCGCGATCGGGACGGGCCGCCGCATGACCCGTTCGGCGACACCGCCCCAGAACCGGTGCGCCCGGTCCTCGCCGCGTTCGACCACTCCCCGTCGCCAGGTCAGCGCGTTGATGCGAGGCCCGAGCAGGGCGAGGGCAGCGGGCAGTGCCGACAGCGTCAGCACCGCTGCGATCGCGATGGCCGCCATCCCGCCGTACGCGAAGGACCGGACGATGGCCTGGGGAAACACGAGCATGCCCACGAAACCGCACACCAGGAGGAGCGCGGAGAACCCCACGGTCCGGCCCGCGGTGGCGAGCGTCCGGCGGACGGCGTCGTCGGTGGCGGCGCCGGACCGCAGCTCCTCGCGGAACCGGGTCACCACGAACAGTCCGTAGTCGATCGACATGCCCAGCCCGACGAGACTCGCGATGTTCACCGAGAATGCGCTGACCTCGGTGAAGTACGAGATCACCCGCAGGGCGCCGAGTGCGCCGAGGATTGCGAGACCGCCGACGCACAGCGGTACGGCCGCGCCGACGAGGCCGCCGAAGATGACGAGGAGCAGGAGCAGCAGGATCGGGAACGACACCGCCTCGGCTCGCAGCAGGTCGCTCTCGGACACCTCGTTGTAGGCGTTGGCGGCGGCGCTGAAACCGCTGAACTCCGCGTCCGTGCCGTCGATGACCAGCAGCGGCCGGAGGTCGTGGTACGCGGAGATCCGAGCGTTCTCGTCGCCGCTCAGCGACATCACCACCAGCCCCTCGGTGCCGTCGGTGGACCGCAGGAACTCCTTCGCCAGGGGCGGGGCGGACCAGTACGACAGGGGAGTGTCGGCGAGCACGCCGGGGTCGATCCGCGCGAGCTGGGCGCCCACTTCGGGGCCGAGGTCGTCGATCGTCGAACCCGGGCGTGCGTGGTAGGTCACCGCCAGATCGGGGGTCTGCCTGCCGAACGCCCCCTCGATCAGGCGCTCGACGCGCGCGGACTCGCTGCCCGGGTCGGTGTACCCGCCGAGGCTGAGCCGGTCGAACACCCCCGAACCCCACGCCCCGCCGAGCAGCACCAGCAGCACCGTTGCGGCGAGGACCAGCTTCGGTCGGGCGACGACGAACGAACTCCAGCGCGTCACGGCTCTGCTTCCCTCGAGAAATCGACGGCGATCGCGTGGGCATATTGTTCACCGCCCGTCGACAGCTGTGAAGGGGCGCCGGGAACGGGCCGCGGGCCTCGCGAAACGACACGACACGCCCTCAGACTCTTGACGCCGCGATGATCACGCGTCACTCTGATGCGTGAACATGCGCAGTGACGCGTGGCCGAGCGCCCGGCTGGGTGCTGTTTCGGGTGCCCGACTCGACATCTACTGAGTTTGGGTGTACTTTTGGACGTTGCGCTGGCTGCCTCCTGTCCACCTCTCGTCCGTACCGCTGCGAAGTGATTCACTCTTCAGCAACTGTGACGAGTTTCGTTCGGGTTGTGACCAGCGAAATTCGAAGCAGATACAGCGGCGGTCGCAACAGCAAGAGCGGCCCGCGTGAGGTGCTGGAAGGACGCATCTTGGCAGTCTCTAGCCAGACCAAGGCAGTTTCCGGAATCCCCGGAGCCCCGAAGAGGGTTTCGTTCGCAAAGATTCGCGAACCCCTCGAAGTTCCCGGGCTTCTTGATCTACAAACCGATTCGTTCGAGTGGTTGATCGGTGCGCAGAGCTGGCGCGAACGCGCCGCCGCTCGTGGCGACAGCGCAATCTCCGGCGGTCTCGAGGACATTCTCGCGGAGCTTTCCCCGATCGAGGATTTCTCGGGCTCGATGTCTCTGTCCTTCTCGGACCCGCGCTTCGACGAGGTGAAGGCCTCGACGGACGAGTGCAAAGACAAGGACATGACCTACGCGGCGCCTTTGTTCGTCACCGCGGAGTTCATCAACAACAACACCGGTGAGATCAAGAGCCAGACGGTCTTCATGGGCGACTTCCCGATGATGACCGACAAGGGCACGTTCATCATCAACGGCACCGAGCGTGTCGTGGTCTCGCAGCTGGTGCGTTCCCCCGGTGTCTACTTCGACCACTCCGTCGACAAGGGCACCGAGAAGGACCTGCACAGCGTCAAGGTCATCCCGGGCCGTGGTGCATGGCTCGAGTTCGACGTGGACAAGCGCGACACGGTCGGCGTCCGCATCGACCGCAAGCGCCGCCAGCCCGTCACCGTGCTGCTGAAGGCCCTCGGCTGGACCACCGAGCAGATCGCCGAGCGCTTCGGCTTCTCGGAGATCCTCATGGCGACCCTCGAGAAGGACAACACCGCAGGCACCGACGAGGCGCTGCTCGACATCTACCGCAAGCTGCGTCCGGGCGAGCCGCCGACCAAGGAGAGCGCCCAGACGCTCCTGGAGAACCTGTTCTTCAAGGACAAGCGCTACGACCTGGCTCGCGTGGGCCGCTACAAGATCAACAAGAAGCTGGGCCTGAACACCGGGCAGCCGATCGTCGCGTCGACCCTCACCGAGGAAGACATCGTCGCCACCATCGAGTACCTGGTGCGCCTGCACGCCGGTGACACCGAGATGACCGCCCCCGGCGGCGTCGCGGTGCCCGTCGAGGTCGACGACATCGACCACTTCGGCAACCGTCGCCTGCGCACGGTCGGTGAGCTCATCCAGAACCAGATCCGCGTGGGCCTGTCCCGCATGGAGCGCGTGGTTCGTGAGCGCATGACCACCCAGGACGTCGAGGCGATCACGCCGCAGACGCTGATCAACATCCGGCCCGTCGTGGCTGCGATCAAGGAGTTCTTCGGAACGTCCCAGCTGTCGCAGTTCATGGACCAGAACAACCCGCTGTCGGGGCTGACGCACAAGCGTCGTCTGTCCGCCCTCGGCCCGGGTGGTCTGTCCCGTGAGCGTGCCGGCCTCGAGGTGCGAGACGTTCACCCGTCGCACTACGGCCGCATGTGCCCGATCGAGACCCCCGAAGGCCCGAACATCGGTCTGATCGGTTCGCTGTCGGTGTACGCACGGGTCAACCCGTTCGGATTCATCGAGACGCCGTACCGCAAGGTCGAGGGCGGCCAGGTCACCGACCAGGTCGACTACCTCACCGCGGACGAAGAGGACCGCCACGTCGTCGCACAGGCCAACTCGGCCGTCGACGCCAACGGTCACTTCACCGACGATCGCATTCTGGTCCGTCGTAAGGGCGGCGAGGTCGAGTTCGTCTCGTCCGCCGAGATCGACTACATGGACGTCTCGCCGCGGCAGATGGTGTCCGTCGCGACCGCGATGATCCCGTTCCTCGAGCACGACGACGCCAACCGTGCCCTGATGGGCGCGAACATGCAGCGTCAGGCGGTGCCGCTCGTTCGCAGCGAGGCCCCGCTCGTCGGTACCGGCATGGAGTTGCGTGCCGCCGTCGACGCGGGCGATGTCATCGTCACCGAGAAGACCGGTGTCGTCGAAGAGGTCTCCGCCGACTACGTCACGGTCATGGCCGACGACGGCAGCCGCAAGACCTACCGGATGCGCAAGTTCGCGCGTTCCAACCAGGGCACCTGCGCCAACCAGCGTCCGATCGTGGACGAGGGACAGCGTGTCGAGTCCGGACAGGTCCTCGCCGACGGTCCCTGCACCGAGAACGGTGAGATGGCGCTCGGCAAGAACCTGCTCGTCGCGATCATGCCGTGGGAAGGCCACAACTACGAGGACGCGATCATCCTGTCGCAGCGCCTCGTGGAAGAGGACGTCCTCACCTCGATCCACATCGAGGAGCACGAGATCGATGCCCGCGACACCAAGCTCGGTGCCGAGGAGATCACTCGCGACATCCCGAACGTCTCCGACGAGGTCCTCGCCGACCTCGACGAGCGCGGCATCATCCGTATCGGTGCCGAGGTTCGTGACGGCGACGTGCTGGTCGGAAAGGTCACGCCGAAGGGCGAGACCGAGCTGACCCCCGAGGAGCGCCTGCTGCGCGCCATCTTCGGTGAGAAGGCGCGCGAGGTTCGCGACACGTCGCTGAAGGTTCCCCACGGTGAGACCGGCAAGGTCATCGGCATCCGCGTGTTCTCGCGTGATGACGACGACGATCTGCCCCCCGGTGTCAACGAGCTGGTCCGCGTGTACGTGGCACAGAAGCGCAAGATCCAGGACGGCGACAAGCTCGCCGGCCGCCACGGCAACAAGGGTGTCATCGGCAAGATCCTCCCGCAGGAGGACATGCCGTTCCTGCCCGACGGCACCCCGGTCGACATCATCCTGAACACCCACGGTGTTCCGCGTCGTATGAACATCGGTCAGATCTTGGAGACCCACCTCGGGTGGATCGGCAAGACCGGCTGGAACGTTCAGGTCGCCGGCGACGGCTCCCGTCCCGATTGGGCGGAGCAGCTGCCGGAGGAGATGCTGTCGGCGCCTGCCGACTCCAACATCGCCACCCCCGTGTTCGACGGCGCCAAGGAAGACGAGCTCACCGGTCTCCTCGGTTCGACGCTGCCGAACCGCGACGGCGAGGTCATGGTCGCGTCCGACGGAAAGGCCACGTTGTTCGACGGCCGTTCCGGCGAGCCGTTCCCGTACCCGGTCTCGGTCGGCTACATGTACATCATCAAGCTGCACCACCTGGTCGACGACAAGATCCACGCTCGTTCGACCGGTCCGTACTCGATGATCACCCAGCAGCCGCTCGGCGGTAAGGCCCAGTTCGGTGGCCAGCGCTTCGGTGAGATGGAGTGCTGGGCGATGCAGGCCTACGGCGCGGCATACACGCTGCAGGAACTGCTCACCATCAAGTCGGACGACGTGGTGGGTCGAGTCAAGGTGTACGAGGCCATCGTCAAGGGCGAGAACATCCCCGAGCCGGGTATCCCCGAGTCGTTCAAGGTGCTCCTGAAGGAGCTCCAGTCGCTCTGCCTCAACGTGGAGGTGCTGTCCTCGGACGGCGCGGCCATCGCGATGGCGGACGGCGACGACGAGGACCTGGAGCGGGCCGCAGCGAACCTGGGCATCAACTTGTCCCGGAACGAGGCGGCGACGGTCGACGACCTCGCGAACTAGTTTTCGGTCCCCGGGTCACGGAAATCCGTGACCCGGGGGCGTAGTTCACATTTGAATTGGCAGTCAGGAATCGGCGGGTGACCGTTGATCCACAATCCCTCTGGGGAAAGGAAGTTACGTGCTCGACGTCAACTTCTTCGATGAACTCCGCATTGGCCTCGCCAGTGCAGAGGACATCCGCAATTGGTCCTACGGCGAGGTCAAGAAGCCGGAGACCATCAACTACCGCACGCTCAAGCCCGAGAAGGACGGCCTCTTCTGCGAGAAGATCTTCGGCCCCACCCGGGACTGGGAGTGCTACTGCGGCAAGTACAAGCGTGTCCGCTTCAAGGGCATCATCTGTGAACGCTGCGGCGTCGAGGTGACTCGCGCCAAGGTTCGTCGTGAGCGCATGGGCCACATCGAACTGGCTGCCCCGGTCACCCACATCTGGTACTTCAAGGGCGTGCCCAGCCGTCTCGGCTACCTGCTCGACCTGGCGCCGAAGGATCTCGAGAAGATCATCTACTTCGCCGCGTACGTCATCGTCGGTGTCGACGAGGAACTGCGTCACAACGAGCTGTCCACGCTCGAAGCCGAGATGCAGGTCGAGAAGAAGACCGTCGCCGATCAGCGCGACGCCGACCTCGAGGCCCGCGCTCAGAAGCTCGAAGCCGACATCGCCGAGCTGGAGGCGGAGGGCGCCAAGTCCGACGTCCGCCGCAAGGTCAAGGACGGCGGCGAGCGCGAGATGCGTCAGCTCCGTGACCGCGCGCAGCGTGAGCTGGATCGTCTCGACGAGATCTGGACCACGTTCACCAAGCTCAGCGTCAAGCAGCTCATCGTCGACGAACTGCTGTACCGCGAGCTCGTCGACCGCTACGGCGAGTACTTCACGGGCGCGATGGGTGCCGAGTCGATCCAGAAGCTCATGGAGAGCTTCGACATCGACGCCGAGGCAGAGAACCTCCGCGAGACCATCCGCAGCGGCAAGGGGCAGAAGAAGCTCCGCGCGCTGAAGCGTCTCAAGGTCGTCGCCGCCTTCCAGGTCAACCAGAACTCGCCCATGGGCATGGTTCTGAACGCCGTCCCGGTGATCCCGCCGGAGCTGCGTCCGATGGTTCAGCTCGACGGTGGCCGCTTCGCCACCTCCGACCTGAACGACCTGTACCGCCGCGTCATCAACCGCAACAACCGCCTCAAGCGACTGATCGACCTCGGTGCCCCCGAGATCATCGTCAACAACGAGAAGCGGATGCTGCAGGAGTCCGTGGACGCGCTGTTCGACAACGGCCGCCGCGGCCGTCCCGTCACGGGTCCCGGTAACCGCCCGTTGAAGTCCCTGAGCGACCTGCTCAAGGGCAAGCAGGGTCGTTTCCGTCAGAACCTGCTCGGTAAGCGCGTCGACTACTCGGGTCGTTCCGTCATCGTCGTCGGCCCGCAGCTCAAGCTGCACCAGTGCGGTCTGCCGAAGCTGATGGCTCTCGAGCTGTTCAAGCCGTTCGTGATGAAGCGTCTGGTCGACCTGAACCACGCGCAGAACATCAAGTCCGCCAAGCGGATGGTGGAACGTCAGCGCGCACAGGTGTGGGACGTCCTCGAAGAGGTCATCGCCGAGCACCCCGTGCTGCTGAACCGTGCACCGACGCTGCACCGCCTGGGCATCCAGGCCTTCGAGCCGCAGCTGGTCGAGGGCAAGGCCATTCAGCTCCACCCGCTGGTGTGTGAGGCCTTCAACGCCGACTTCGACGGTGACCAGATGGCCGTGCACCTTCCGCTGTCCGCGGAGGCGCAGGCCGAGGCACGCATCCTGATGCTGTCGTCGAACAACATCCTGTCGCCCGCGTCGGGTCGACCGCTCGCCATGCCCCGTCTGGACATGGTCACCGGTCTGTACCACCTGACCCGGTTGGACGCGGGTGCCACCGGTGAGCTCGCAGCGTCGACGAACGACGAGGCGGAGCAGGGCGTGTACTCCTCGCCTGCCGAGGCTCAGATGGCCGTCGATCGTGGTGCGCTTGTCGTGCAGGCGAAGATC
This sequence comes from Rhodococcus sp. USK10, assembly GCF_019378875.1. Taxonomy (NCBI): domain Bacteria; kingdom Bacillati; phylum Actinomycetota; class Actinomycetes; order Mycobacteriales; family Nocardiaceae; genus Rhodococcus; species Rhodococcus sp. USK10. Next base: position 2,067,120 of record NZ_CP076048.1, on the reverse strand, counting down.
AAGGTGCGGCTCACGCAGCAGCGCCCGCCCCGTGACATCGAGGCGGACCTGTTCCCCGAGGGCTGGAACTACGGTGACGGCTGGACGGCGGAGACGACGCTGGGCCGCGTGCTCTTCAACGAGTTGCTTCCCGCGGACTACCCGTTCGTCAACGAGCAGATGCCGAAGAAGCGTCAGGCGACGATCATCAACGATCTCGCCGAGCGTTACCCCATGATCGTGGTCGCGCAGACCGTCGACAAGCTGAAGGACGCCGGCTTCTACTGGGCCACGCGTTCGGGTGTCACGGTCTCGATCTCCGACGTCCTCGTGCCGCCGGAGAAGGCTCAGATCATGGAGTCCTTCGAGGCTCAGGCCGATCAGATCGAGAAGAAGTACCAGCGTGGTGCTCTGAACAAGACCGAGCGCAACAGCGCCCTGGTCAAGATCTGGTCCGAGGCCACCGACGAGGTCGGTAAGGCCATGGAGGCCCACTTCCCCGACGACAACCCGATCCCGATGATCGTGAAGTCCGGCGCCGCCGGCAACATGACTCAGGTTCGCTCGCTCGCCGGCATGAAGGGTCTGGTGACCAACCCGAAGGGTGAGTTCATCCCGCGTCCGATCAAGTCTTCCTTCAAGGAAGGCCTGACCGTTCTCGAGTACTTCATCAACACGCACGGTGCCCGTAAGGGTCTGGCCGACACCGCGCTCCGCACCGCCGACTCGGGTTACCTGACCCGTCGTCTGGTGGACGTCTCGCAGGACGTCATCGTCCGCGAGGTCGACTGTGGAACCGAGCGCGGCATCGTCACCACGATCGCCGAGAAGCAGGCCGACGGATCGATGATCCGCGACGCCCACGTGGAGACGAGCACGTACGCCCGCACCCTGGCCGCCGACGCGGTCGACGAGAACGGCAACGTCATCGTCGAGCGTGGACACGACCTGGGCGACCCGGCCATCGACGCGCTGCTCGAAGCAGGCATCACGCAGGTCAAGGTCCGTTCGGTGCTCACCTGCACCACCGGCACCGGCGTCTGCGCCACCTGCTACGGCCGTTCCATGGCCACCGGCAAGCTCGTCGACATCGGTGAGGCCGTCGGTATCGTCGCCGCGCAGTCCATCGGTGAGCCCGGTACCCAGCTGACCATGCGTACGTTCCACCAGGGTGGTGTCGCCGGAGACGACATCACCGGTGGTCTGCCGCGTGTTCAGGAGCTGTTCGAGGCCCGCGTCCCCAAGGGCAAGGCCCCGATCGCCGACGTCAGCGGCCGTGTGCAGCTCGAGGACGGCGACCGCTTCTACAAGATCACCATCGTCCCGGACGACGGTGGCGAAGAAGTTGTCTACGACAAGCTCTCGAAGCGTCAGCGTCTGCGTGTCTTCAAGCACGACGACGGCTCCGAACGCCTTCTGGCCGACGGTGACCACGTCGAGGTCGGTCAGCAGCTCATGGAAGGTGCTGCCGATCCGCACGAGGTGCTGCGTGTCATGGGCCCCCGCCAGGTGCAGATCCACCTCGTCAACGAGGTCCAGGAGGTGTACCGGAGCCAGGGTGTGTCGATCCACGACAAGCACATCGAGGTCATCGTGCGCCAGATGCTGCGTCGCGTCACGATCATCGACTCGGGTGCGACGGAGTTCCTGCCCGGTTCGCTGACCGAGCGTGCCGACTTCGAGGCGGCCAACCGCCGAGTCGTCGCCGAGGGTCGCGAGCCGGCAGCCGGACGTCCGGTGCTGATGGGTATCACCAAGGCATCGCTGGCGACCGACTCGTGGCTGTCCGCGGCGTCGTTCCAGGAGACCACTCGCGTGCTGACCGATGCGGCGATCAACTGCCGCAGCGACAAGCTGATCGGTCTGAAGGAAAACGTGATCATCGGAAAGCTGATCCCTGCCGGTACCGGTATCAACCGTTACCGCAACATCCAGGTTCAGCCGACCGAAGAGGCCCGCGCTGCTGCGTACGCGGTTCCGTCGTACGACGACCAGTACTACAGCCCGGACGGCTTCGGCCAGAACACCGGTGCTGCGGTGCCGCTGGACGATTACGGTTTCAGCAACGATTACCGGTAGGCGCTCCGCGCCTGTGAGTGGTTGACGAGTCCCCGGACTCGCTGAGTACTCACCAACGGACGAAGGCCCCACCCCTCTCTCTTCGGGGGTGGGGCCTTCATCCGTTCTCGGGGCCTTCATCTGTTTCGGCGCCGCCATCCGTGTCGAGTCTTGTCGCCGGATGTTCGCCGTTGCTAGCGTCGAATGATGGCCCGGTCGAGGTTCGCCGTCGCGCTCGCACTCGCCGCCGTCGTGGGAATCGCGACGTCCTGCACGGCCTCGGACACCCAGCAGAGCGAGGCGACGTCGTCTGCGGCGCCGGCCTCGTCCAGTACCCCCACGGTGCTCACCCCGGTGGTCGCGGACGTGGTGGCCGCTCCGATCCCGGTGACGGGCAGCGACGGCCGCGTGCACCTGGCCTACGAACTGCGGTTGACGAACACCGGTTCGCAGCCGGCGACGATCACGTCGCTGCAGGTGAAGGGTAACGGCCGCACACTGGTGGATCTGAGTGGCGATGCGCTGACACCGTGGTTCCAGGCCCTCGGCGGCGGTCCGAAGGCCGGCAACGTTCTCGCCCCCGGACAGCAGGGGCTGGTGTGGATCGACGCGACCCTCGACAGTCCCGACGACGTTCCGCGCAGCCTCGACCACGTCGTGAACGTCGACTTCCCGCAGGCGACGTCGCTCGTGCCGAAGCAACTCGCCGAGAACGTGGCGGACACGAACGTCGACACCCGCGAGGCCGTCCGGATCCGCTCACCCCTCGACGGTCCGCGTTGGCTCGACGGCACCGGCTGCTGCACGGTCACCTCCCACCGCGCCGCCGTGCTGCCGATCAACGGCCGGATGCTGGCGGCCGAGCGATTCGCGATCGATTTCGTGCAGCTCGACGAGCAGGGTCGCATCTACACCGGCGACCAGAAGCAGCTGTCGAGTTACGAGTACTACGGCGCACCGGTGCGCGCCGTGTCGGACGGCGAGATCATCGCCGTCGTCGGCAATCTGTCGGAACAGGTTCCGGGGGCCAGCCCGCAGGGACTGCCGCTCGACCAGTACGGCGGAAACCACGTCGTCCAGGCGATCGGGGACGGTCGGTTCGCGTTCTACGCGCACCTGCAGCCCGGCAGCGTGGACAACATCAGCGTCGGCCAGAACCTGCGGGCGGGCGAGCAGATCGGGTTGCTCGGCAACAGCGGAAACACCGACGCGCCGCACCTGCACTTCCATGTGATGGACGGGCCGGACTATCTGGCGTCGAACGGCATTCCGTTCGAGTTCGAGAACTTCGACCTCGACGGTCGGGTGACGGGGGAGAGTCTCGAGGCCGCAGCGACCGCCGGCGCCCCGGTCGTCGACGAGGCGGGGACGCAGCCCGGATCTCGTTCCGACGAGATGCCGCTGTACCTCGACGTCGTGACGTTCCCGGGCAGCTAGCCGAGGAGTCCGCGCTCGAGCACGACCCGGCACTCGTTCCGTGACGACTATCCTCGACAGCACCTGTCCGATATGCGTGGTTCGCTGAACGGAGACGAGATGTCCGAGAAGAAGATCGATCGCGTGAAGGCCGAGTCGGCACTCGAAGTCGTGCGGGAGAGCCCGACGATCGCACTCATTACCGTCGCGCCGGCGCTGGTCGTCTTCGGCGTGGTCTGGTGGCTGTTCGGATTCTGGTCCGCGCTGGTGCTGGTCCTGATCCTCGGTGTCGTCGCCGTCGTCGGCCGCAAGCTGTTCTGAGGCGGCTACCGCGGAACGTGGAACGTGGCGAGTGACGCCGCGCTCGACGTGAGTTCGTCCCACTCACACGGCACCGTGAGGATGGCGAGCGCCGACGTCGGGAACTTCTCCCGCATCCGGTTGGCGTCCCCGGTGTCGGGGTTGCCCGCCAGATCGAGCGCCGTGGACGGCATGCCGGGGGCGTGCCCGACCACCAGTAGGGTGCGCACCGACGGCTCGATCCGCGCGATCTCCATCAGCACCTCCGACGGGTACGCGCCGTAGAGTTCCTCGGTGAACCGGGTGGGAGCACCGACCCGGGTCGCCTCCAGCGTTTGCCGGGTCCGCCGCGACGTCGAGCACAGCACCGCGTCGATCGGCGGCTGAGTGGACCGCAGCCACTCGCCGGCCAGGCCCGCCTGCGTGCGCCCCCGCGGCGCCAGCGGCCGCTCGTGATCCGCGACTCCCTCCGGGTACGCCGACTTGCCGTGGCGCATGAGGATCAGCGTGCGAGTCCGCGACGGGCTGTGCGAGGCCATGGCGTAGACGTTAGCGCCCCACGACGGCGCGTTCACTGTCGAGCTGGGCCATCTGCGCGGGCGCGTAGCGCTCCCCGGCGACAGCGGTGTCGGGGACCGCCGCGGCGATCGCGGCGAGGTCTTCGGCGCCGAGACGGAGGTCGAGCGCGCCGAGTGTCTCGCCGAGTCGGGCGACGGTGCGCGCTCCGATCACGGGCACGATATCGTCGCCCTGGGCGAGAACCCACGCGATCGCCAGCTGCGCGGCGCTCACCCCGTGCTGTGCGGCGACGTCGGCGAGCGCGTCGACGAGGGTGAGGTTCTGCCGGAGATTCTCACCCTGGAACCGGGGGCTGTGCGCCCGGAAGTCGTCGGCCGCGAGGGCCTGACCGGTGCGCAGCGATTCGCTGAGCAGACCGCGGGAGAGCACGCCGTAAGCCGTGACGCCGATGCCGAGTTCCCGGCAGAGCGGCAGGATCTCGGCCTCGATGCCCCGGGAGACGAGCGAGTACTCGATCTGCAGGTCCGTGATCGGGTGCACCGCCGCCGCTCGGCGCAGGGTCTCGGGACCCACCTCGGACAGGCCGATGTGGCGCACGTAGCCGGCGTCGACGAGTTCGCCGATCGTGCCGACGGTGTCCTCGATCGGGACTTCGGGGTCGAGGCGGGCGGGGCGGTAGATGTCGATGTAGTCGACGCCGAGCCGCTGCAGCGAGTACGCGAGGAAGTTCCGGATCGACTCGGGTCGCGTGTCGACACCGGCCCACGTGCCGTCGGGCCCGCGCAGCCCGCCGAACTTGACGCTGAGGATCACGTCCTCGCGCCGACGGCCGTGCAGGGCCCTGCCGATCAGGGACTCGTTGTGGCCCGACCCGTAGAAGTCGCCGGTGTCGACGAGGTCGATCCCGGCGTCGAGGGCCGCGTGGATCGTGGCGACGGACTCCACGTCGTCCGACCTGCCGTACGTCCCGGACATCCCCATGGCGCCGAGGCCGAGCCGGCCGACGGCCGGACCGGTGGTTCCGAGTGCGGTGGTGCTGATCATGTTCTGCTCCAATGATCGCCGTGTGTTCCTGACCGGCACCAGCGTCGCCGTCGGCGGGCCCGGCAACCAGAGACCGTTCATCGGGGGACCGGCGATCCCTGGCAGCGCCCCGGACGGTCCGGCACAGTTGAGTCATGGACCGCTCCGAGCTGGCCGACTTCCTCCGCCGTCGCAGGGAACAGCTGGTGCCTGCGGACGTCGGCCTGGCGCCGGGGGTGCGGCGGCGGACGCCGGGACTGCGGCGCGACGAGGTGGCGCTGCTCGCGGGAATGTCCACCGACTACTACACGCGGCTCGAGCAGGCTCGCGGTCCGCACCCGTCGACGCAGGTCCTGGCGTCGATGGCGCGGGCTCTGCGGCTCACCGACGATCAGCGCGATCACCTGTATCTGCTGTCCGGGCAGGTGCCGCCGATGCGGGCTGCGGGCAACAAGCACGTCGGGCCGGGGCTGCTGCACCTGCTCGACAAACTCGACGACACCCCCGGCTGCGTCATCTCGGACCTCGGGGAAGTGCTGATCCAGAACCGGATGCACGTGATCCTGTTCGGCGACGCGACCCGGTATGCGGGCCTCGACCGGTACATCACGTGGCGGTGGTTCGCGCACCCCGCCGAGCGCGGCCAGTTCCCGGCGGACGATCACGATCGCCTCGCCGGACAGCACGTCGCCGATCTGCGGGCGACCGCCGCCCGGCGCGCGGGCGACGCCGACGTCACCGAACTCGTCGCCCGGCTGTACGAGACGAGCACCGAGTTCGCGGCGCTCTGGGACCGGCACGACGTGGCCGTCCGCCGATCCGACACCAAGAGCGTGCTCCACGGCGAGGTCGGGCGCATCGACCTCGTGTGCGAGACGTTGCTGACGCAGGGCGCCTATCAGCACCTGCTCGTGTACATGCCGCAGCCGGGCTCCGATGCGCGCGCCAAGCTCGACCTGCTGCGGGTGATCGGCACCCAGCAGATGGTGTGATCAGGTGGTGAGCGGCCCGACGTGGGCCACCGCCCGGAGCGCGTCGTCGACCAGGAACCAGACGGTCAGCGACGTGTCGTCCCGGCGCCTGCGCAGGGTGATCTTGTCGGTCGACACGATGGGTGCGAGGTATTCGAGGACCGCGCGGTGCGGGTTGTCGACGAGGCGGCCGCCGCCGGGATGCTCGTGGTCGGCGAGCAGTTCCTCGACCGCCTGCCAGTAGACGGCGTTGTTGACGTGGTCGAAGGGGTCGATGTCGGTGCGGCGCAGAACGAACTCGCTGTCCTCGATCCCGTCGTCGTCGGCGGCAGGCGCGTTCTCGACGAGCCACCGTTTCCACTTCAACCGGTGTTCCTCCGCGGATTCCCCGAGGCGTTCGATGAACCCGTCGTCGATGCGGGTGGGCATGCCCGTTTCGCCGCTGATGTGGATCCAGAACCCCTCGGTCTCGATCAGCGCGCCCGCCTCACCCTGGATCTGCACGCGCATGTTCGTCCAGCGGGTCGACAGTGCCGAACACCAGCGTCGGAGGTGGACGCGTTCGGGCCACACGGCGGGCCGCAGGACGTCGATGACGGTGCGCCGGACGATCCACAGGGGGTGGCTGTCGGCGGCGTCGACGGCGTCGAGGTTGTCCAGACCGGCGTCCTGCAGGTAGCGCGCGATGCCGTCGAGGCGGAGTCGTTTGCCGGCGTCGATGTCGCCGGTGCGTACCGGCCAGGACGTCTCGAAGAAGCGGCCGCGTGCGGGCGGAGCGGCGAGGGGTCGGTCGAGTGCCAAGATGCGGTTCCTTCGCTCGTGGACGGGGCCCTGATTCTTCCATCCGGCGCCGGTGCTTGTTTGCGGACGCGATTCTCAGTACAGTTCATATAACTGTTACTACGTGTAACACAAACGAGTTCGATGGTCCGGACAGGTGTGAGGAAACCGCAATGGCATATGTCATCACCCAGGCGTGCTGCAACGACGCGAGCTGCGTCTCCGCATGCCCCGTGAACTGCATCCATCCGACGCCGGAGGAGCGGGAATTCGCGCAGACCGAGATGCTGCACATCGACCCGGAAACCTGCATCGACTGCGGGGCCTGTGTCGATGCCTGTCCGGTCGACGCGATCTTCCCCGAAGACAAGCTCCTCGGCTCACTCACCCGCTACAAGGACATCAACGCCGAGTACTACACGACCAACCCCATGCCGACCGGGTGGATCCCGCTCACACCCGCGACCCCGCCGCGGCGCGACCTGGGCACGCTCCGGGTCGCCGTCGTCGGCGCCGGCCCGGCCGCCTGCTACGCCGCCGGTGAACTGCTCGAGCGTTCGGACGTCGAGGTCGAGATGTTCGAGAAACTGCCGACCCCGTGGGGACTCGTCCGCGCCGGTGTCGCGCCCGACCATCCCGGCACCAAGGAGGTGACCCGGATGTTCGAATGGAGTCTCGACCGGCCGAACTTCGAGTTCCACCTCAACGTCGAGGTCGGCAAGCACGTCACCCACGACGAACTGCTGGAGAATCACCACGCCGTCATCTACGCCGTCGGGGCGTCGAGCGACCGGCGGCTGGGAATCCCGGGTGAGGACCTCCCCGGCGTGCACGCCGCCACCGAGTTCGTGGCCTGGTACAACGGCCACCCGGACTACGCGGGGCGCACGTTCGACCTGTCCGCGAAGCGCGCGGTGATCGTCGGCAACGGCAACGTCGCGCTCGACGTGGCCCGCATCCTCACGATGAACGTCGAGGAGCTGGAGCGGACGGACATCGCCGATCACGCCCTCGCCGCGCTGCGGCGCAGCAACATCGAGGAGGTCGTGCTCCTCGGCCGTCGCGGGCCGGCGCAGGCCGCGTACAGCAACCCGGAATTCCTGGCGCTCGGCGACCTCGAGAACGTGGACCTCGTCATCGACGACGCCGACCTGGAGCTCGACCCGGCCAGCGCGGCGCTGCTGGACGATCCGGCGACCGCGATGAAGGTCCGGCTGGCGCGGGAGTTCGCGCAGCGCGCGCCCCGCCCCGGGCACAAGCGCATCGTGTTCCGCTACCTGACGTCGCCGATCGAGGTCACCGGCACCGGCAAGGTCGAGGCCCTGCGCTATGGGCGCAACGAACTGGTCGTCGACGAATCCGGTTCGCTGTCCGCCCGGGCCCGCGGCGACGAGGGTTCGCTGGACACCTCGCTCGTGCTGCGCTCCATCGGGTACCGCGGCAATCCCGTCGGCGGCGTCGCCTTCGACGACGAGCGCGGCGTGATCCCCAACGAGCACGGACGGGTCACCGACCGGGTCTACGTCACCGGGTGGATCAAGCGCGGTCCCAGCGGGGTCATCGGCACCAACAAGGCGTGCGCCAAGGAGACCGTGTCCGCGCTGCTCGCGGATTTCGAGGCAGGCAAACTCCTCGGCACGGTCGGCACCCGCAAGGACGTGAAGAAGCTCGTCGAGCGGCGCCAGCCGGAACGGATCGGCTTCTCCGGCTGGCGCGCCATCGACAAGGCGGAGACGTCTCGAGCGGCGGGATCGGCCCGCCCGCGCGTGAAGATGACCGACAGGGTCGAGATGGTGACCGTCGCCCGCAGACGGAAGCGGCTGTTCGCTCGTTGACGCCTCCCGCCACCCCTGCGCGTCCAATGTTTCGAGCATGCGCGCACTGGTGGTGTCGGAGCTGTCGGGGCCGAAGTCCCTGGTGTCGTGGTGTCGGCGGAAGTGGATTCGATCCGGGACCCGGTCGGCGGCGACGCATTCGACGAGGCCGTCCGGGTGCTGGCCCAGGCCGGCCTCGTGCTGGGCAAGGCGGTGCTCGTCCAGGACTGAACCCGCAGGTCGTGGGCGCTGCCGGGGATTGTGATACCTGACACCATTTATTCGGTTGCGCCTTAGTTGCTCTTGGGCAATAGTTGCATGAGCGCTAGCATTCGAGGGTGCCCGACAATTCTCCTGATCTTCTCTTCGAACTGCTCAACGATTTCTTCACCCAACTGTTGAGTGCGGGGGAGTCGGAGTCGATGGACAACCTCATCGAGCTGGACCTCACGTTTTCGCAGGTGCGCATGCTCTTCGCGCTGGCTCAGCACGGTGAGCCGCTTCCGATCAACGAAGTGGCCGAGCGGTTGCGGCTCTCGGTTGCCGCGGCGGGTCGAAACGTCGATCAGCTCGTGAAGCTGGGTCTGGTCGTCCGCCGGGAGGACGAGCGTGACCGGCGGGTCAAACGGGTCTCCTTGTCGGAGGCCGGGCATAAGGTCGCCAACCAGCACATCGAATGCAAGCGTGATCAGTTGCGACGGTTCGCATGGCGGGTTCCGGAGAGCGAGCGGACTCGGCTGATCGAGGCACTACAACCGATCCTCGCGGGGGAGTCCCTGCGAGAACTCAACCAGGAGATATTCGGATGACATCGCCGACCGCCGCGAACGCGGCGCCCGACAAGCTCGACGGCACGGTCCTCAAGATCGCGTCCGTGGTGGTGCTCGGTGCCATCATGTCGATCCTCGACGTGACCGTCGTCAGCGTCGCGCTGCCGACGTTCGCCACCGAGTTCGACACCACGTACGCCACCGTCGCGTGGACGATGACCGCGTACACCCTCGCCCTGGCGACCGTCATCCCCGTCACCGGGTGGGCCGCCGACCGTTTCGGCACCAAACGCCTCTACATGACGGCCCTCGTGCTGTTCGTGCTCGGCTCGGTGTTGTGTAGTTTCGCGTGGGACATCACGTCGCTGATCGGCTTCCGCGTCCTGCAGGGGCTCGGCGGCGGCATGTTGATGCCGCTCGGCATGACGATCATGACGAAGGCGGCGGGCCCCGACCGCGTCGGCCGGGTCATGGCGGTTCTCGGTATCCCCATGCTGCTCGGCCCCATCGGTGGCCCGATCCTCGGCGGCTGGCTGATCGAGGCGGCGAGCTGGCACTGGATCTTCCTGATCAACCTGCCCATCGGCATCATCGCCCTGGCCGCCGCGTTCATCATCCTGCCGTCCGACCAGGCCTCGCCGTCCGAGTCCTTCGACTTCCTCGGCATGCTGCTGCTCTCGCCGGGCCTGGCGCTGTTCCTGTTCGGTGTGTCGTCCATCCCGGAGGTGGGCACCGTCGCCTCGGCCCGCGTGCTCGTGCCCGGTGTGGTCGGCCTGGTCCTGATCGTCGCGTTCATCTTCCACGCGCTGCGCAAGGACCACCCGCTGATCGACCTGCACCTGTTCAAGAACCGGCAGTTGTCGGTCGCGGTCATCACCACTTCGCTGTTCATCGTCGCGTTCATGGGTGCCGGTCTGCTGTTCCCGAGCTACTTTATCCAGGTCGGCGGGCACACCACGCTCGCGGCCGGTCTGCTGATGGCTCCGCAGGGAATCGGCGCGATGCTGACGATGCCGGTGGCCGGACGTCTCGTCGACAAGATGGGCCCCGGCAAGATCGTGCTCACGGGTCTGCCGCTGATCCTCATCGGCCTGGGCGTCTTCACGCAGGTGGCGGCGGATTCGCCGACATGGCTGCTGATGGGCGCGCTGTTCGTGATGGGCATGGGCATGGGCTGCACGATGATGCCGCTGATGACCGCGGCGATCGTCACGCTGTCCAACGATCAGGTCGCGCGTGGTTCCACGCTGATGAACATCGTCCAGCAGACCGCGGGTTCGATCGGTACCGCCGTCATGTCGGTGGTCCTCACCAACCAGTTGCTCGATCGCGGTCTCGACAGCCAGACGGTCGCGATGCAGCACGTGCCCGAGGTCGCCGCACAGGAGCCTCCCGGAATGGTGGATCAGGTCCTGAGCCAGGCTGCCGACGCGTTCGGCAACACGTTCCTGGTCGCCACCGTGCTGATCGCGTTGACGCTCATCCCGGCGTTCATGCTGCCGCGGAAGAAGTCGGTCAACCCGCATCTCGAGGCCGAGGGTGCCCCGACGGTCATGATGCACTGATCGGGCTCGTCCGGTCCGAACGTCGCCGAGGGCGGCAAGCGCACTGCGCTTGCCGCCCTCGGCCGTTTCCGGAATAGGCCGAAGTGATTGAATGTTGCAATAGGTTCATGCAAATGCATGGAGTTCTGACGCGAGAGGAACAGCTATGCAGTTCGGAATCTTCACCGTCGGCGACGTCACGGCCGATCCCACCACCGGCCGCACCCCCACCGAGCACGAGCGCATCAAGGCGATGACGACCATCGCCAAGCACGCCGAGGACGTCGGGCTCGACGTGTTCGCCACCGGCGAGCACCACAACCCGCCGTTCGTCCCGTCGTCACCCACCACCATGCTGGGCTACCTCGCCGCGCAGACCGAGAAGATCATCCTGTCCACGTCCACGACGCTGATCACCACCAACGACCCGGTGAAGATCGCCGAGGACTACGCGATGCTGCAGCACCTCGCGGCCGGCCGGGTGGATCTGATGATGGGCCGCGGCAACACGGCGCCCGTCTACCCGTGGTTCGGCCAGGACATCCGGCAGGGCATCCCGCTGGCGCTCGAGCACTACCGGCTGCTCCGCAGGCTGTGGGACGAGGACGTCGTGGACTGGGAGGGGCAGTTCCGCACCCCGCTGCAGGGATTCACGTCCACACCGCGCCCGCTCGACGGCATCCCGCCGTTCGTCTGGCACGGGTCGATTCGCAGCCCCGAGATCGCCGAGATCGCGGCCTTCCACGGCGACGGCTTCTTCGCCAACAACATCTTCTGGCCCAAGGAGCACTACATCGCCCTGATCAACCTCTACCGCGAGCGGTACGAGCACTACGGTCACGGCCGCGCGGACCAGGCGATCGTCGGGCTGGGCGGGCAGGTGTTCATGCGCCGCAACGCCAAGGACGCCGTCGACGAGTTCCGGCCCTACTTCGACAACGCCCCGGTCTACGGCCACGGGCCGAGCCTCGAGGATTTCACCGACCAGACCCCGTTGACCGTCGGCACCCCGGAGCAGGTGATCGAGAAGACTCTGACGTTCGCCGACTTCTTCGGCGACTACCAGCGGCAGCTGTTCCTCGTCGACCACGCGGGACTTCCGCTGAAGACGGTGCTCGAGCAACTGGATCTGCTCGGCGGCGAGGTCGTGCCCGTGCTGCGCAAGGAGTTCGCCGCCCGCAGGCCTGCCGGGGTGCCGGACAACCCGCCGACCCACGCGTCGTTGAAGTCCGATCGGGAGCCGGTCGATGCCGCCCGTCAGTAGGACCGAGCGGGCGGCCGAGGCGTGGGAGGCGCTGTTCCGCGCGCAGGTCGCGGTGATGCGGAACCTCGCCGCCGACGACGTGTGGGACGAGCTGAGCATGCGCGAGTACGACGTGCTGTTCACGCTCGGCCGGGCACCCGGGCGCAGGCTGCGCCTGCACGATCTCAACCGGGAGATCCTGCTCAGCCAGCCGTCGCTGAGCAGGCTCGTCGAGCGGCTGGCCGGCTCCGGGTACGTCACCAGGGAGGGCGATCCCGGCGACCGCCGCGGGACCGTCGTCGCTCTGACCGCGGAGGGTGCGCGGGTGCAGAAGTCCGTCGGACGGAGGCACGCGGCGAGCATCCGGCGGCACGTCGGCCCGGCACTGTCCGAGGACGAACTCGACACGCTCACCGAACTCTGCGCGAAACTGCGCGGCGCACAGGACTGACGAAAGGCACGATGGAGCAGTGAGCAATCTGGAGACGAACACGGTGGAAGAGCGGTGCGAGTCGCACCCCGACGGCGGCGGCATCCAGGTGCTCGGCGCGCGCGAGGTCCCGCTCGGCGGCCCCCGCGCGATGCCGGTCCGGCGCACCCTCCCGCAGCGCGACCGTTCGCTGATCGGAGCCTGGTGCTTCGCCGACCACTACGGTCCGGACGACGTCGCGAAGACGGGCGGGATGAACGTCCCGCCGCACCCGCACACGGGATTGCAGACGGTGAGCTGGCTGTTCACCGGCGAGATCGAACACCGTGACAGCATCGGCTCGCACGCGATGGTGCGCCCTGGTGAGGTCAACCTGATGACCGCGGGCCGGGGGATCGCGCACTCCGAGGTCTCGACCCCACAGACGCGGATCCTGCACGGCGCGCAACTGTGGGTGGCGTTGCCGGCGTCGGCGCAGGACGCGGAGCCGGCGTTCGAGACGTACGCGCCCGACCCGGTCGTCCGGGGCGGGGCGACCGTGCGAGTGTTCCTCGGGAGCACGGTGGGCTCCACGTCGCCGGTGCGGACGTTCACGCCGCTGCTCGGTGCGGAAATCCTGCTGGAGCCGGGTGCCGACATCACCCTCGACATCGAGCGCGGCTTCGAGGTCGGGGTGCTCGTGGACGAGGGCGAGGTGCAGCTGCGCGGGACCACGCTGAAGTGGGCGGAACTCGGCTATCAGCCGCCCGGCGAGGCGCTGGTGGTGCTGCGCAACACGGGCGGAACCCGGGCTCGGCTGCTGGTGCTCGGCGGCGAGCCGCTCGGCGAGCAGGTGATCATGTGGTGGAACTTCCTCGGCCGCAGCCACGAGGACATCGTCGGCTACCGCCGCGAGTGGCAGTCCGAACTCCGGGGCGCGGCACCCGCCGACCCCCGGTTCGGCACGGTCGAGGGCTACGACGGCGATCCGTTGCCCGCCCCCGAACTGCCGAACAGTCGCCTGAAACCGCGCGGCTGACGGGCGGCCGGATCAGTAACTGGTGAGCGACGTGTTGGCGCCGCACAGCACCACGCAGAGCGGTGTGTCGCCGGTGGGGCGGAGCTGTCCGGTGACGATCGCGGCGAGCGCCGCTGCGGTGCCGTGTTCGACGACGATCCGGAACTCCTCCCACAGCAGCGTTCGCGCGTCGATCAGGGCGTCGTCGTCGACGATCAGACTGGAGACGGGCCGCGAGCGGACCGTCTCCCAGGCGATGGAGCCGATCCGGGTGGCGCCGAGGGAATCGCCGGCGATGCTGTCGATGTCGATGTCCGCGGGTTGCCGGGCGGCGACCGCGGAGTGCAGCGTCGCCGCTCCGCTCGGTTCCACGCCGAAGATGCTGTCGTCCTCGCCGCTGCCGGCGATGACGCCGGACAGCAGTCCGCCGCCGCCGACGGCGATCACATAGGACAGCGGCTCGGCGACGTCGTCCTGGATCTCGAGCGCGATGGTGCCCGCCCCGGCGACGATGTCGGGGAGATCGTAGGCGTGCAGGGCGAGGGCGTTCGACGACGCCGCGAGTTCTTTCGCGTACTCGGCCGCCTCGGCGTACCGGTCGCCGACCTTGCGCACGTCCGCGCCGAGTGCGATCAACTTGTCGATCTTGACGTCGGGTGCCGTGACGGGGACGACCACGGTGCATTTCACACCCCGGAGCCGCGACGCCCAGGCCGCTCCGATGGCGGCGTTCCCGCCGGACGCGATGACGACGCCTGCGTCGTCGAGGCGTCCGGCCTCCTCGGCGTGCAGCAGCGCGTTGAGACTGCCCCGCACCTTGAACGAGCCGCCGTACTGCAGGAATTCGAGTTTGAAGATCACCGGCACGGCGCCGTGGACGGTGGGCACGGTGGTGCGGAACGTCGGTGTCCTGCGGATCAGGCCGGTGATACGCTCACGCGCCCTGTCCACGGATGCGCGATCGATGGTGTCAGCCATGGTCTCATCGTTCCATCCCGTGCGGCCGCGGCTACCGCGGCTGCTTGACGGTCGCCGTGCCCTGGGCGGCGGCGCACAGCACCTCCGAGCCGTCCTCCTGCACCGCGTAGATGTCGCACCGGCACAGCGCCTGACGGCGAGTGGACGCGTCGGCCCGGGCGTCTGCCCGCAGCAGCACGCCCTGGGCGGGCCGGAGGTAGGTGATCGTGAAGCCCGCGGTCATGATGTTCGCGCCGAGGACCGTGCCCGCGGCGAAGGTCAGGGCATTGTCGGCGGCGTACGACAGGACACCGCCGTGCACGAAGCCGTTCTGTTGCCGCAGTTCGTCCCGGACGGGGATCTCGAGGGTGGTGCCGCCCTCGCCGAACTGCGTCATCCGTGCGCCGACGAGCACGCTGAACGGCTGGGCCTCCAGCACGGCCTGTGCGGTGTCGGCGGTGAGTGCGACGTCGACTGTCATCCCTCTACTCCTGGTTTCGTAACGAGTCCCACGCGGCGCGTGCCAGTTCGGGCGCGACCGCGGTGGGATCGGTGGTCATGGCACCCGCGAGCCATTGGCGTGAGTACTCCTGAGCCGGGCCTAGCCACAATGCGTAGAGCACGTCGAAGTCGAACCGGCGGACCGTTCCGTAGTGTTCGTGGACCCGCCACCAGTGGGTGACGTCGCGGAAGAACGCCGCATTGGTGGTGTCGGCCCGCTCGTCGAGGCCCGGGGGGCGGGGCGCGGCGAGGATGGTGGCCCGCTGTGGGTTGCCGGACACCCAGTGCAGGTGGCGGACGACGGCACCTTCCACCCCGGACCGGGCATCGGCGCATTCCGCGAGTGCGGCCCGGAACCCGCCCTGGTAGTCGGCGAGCGCCCGCAACCAGACCTGCAGGTACAGCTCTTCCTTGTTCGGGAAGTGGTGGTAGACGGCTCCCACGCTGACTCCGGCCTCCTGCCGAATGTCCGCCAACCGGGTGCCCAGGACGCCACGGCGGGCGAAATGGCCCTCCGCCACGTCGAGCAACAGACTTTGAATCGGCACATACCGAATATAGTTCGGTCCGGGTCGCGGGGACAGTGAGTTCGGAGGATTACGGCGAAGGGCGACCCTGTTCCTGGGACGATGGGGACGTGCGCACTCCGCGACAGTCCCGACGGATCACGCCCCGGACGGGACGCCTGGTGTCCCCGCCGACCCGCCCGCTGCGACGCCCCGGTCCGCCGCCGTCGCTACTCCACGAGTTCGAGCGCGCCGGCCTCCTCGACGGGCTCAGCGGGCCGGACCGGTCCGCGCGCGTGGGGGTGCTGAACACCCTGATCGAGGACGGGGCGTCGATCGACGATCTCCGCGGCGCCGCGCGGGGCGATCGCCTCGCACACCTGCTGCTCGACCACGCGCTGTCGCCGAAAGGCCGGTACAGCATCGACGACATCGCCCGGAAGGTGGGCGTGACCGTCGACGACGCCCGGCGTTGGTTCCGGGCCATCGGCCGGGGTGCATCGGCGGACGGCACGTTCTACGACGACGGCGACCTCGACCTCGCGCGCGGACTCGAACAGTACCGTGACCTGGGGCTCGACGAGAGCGCCATCTTCGCGGCCGCCCGGGTCCTCGGCCGCAACCTCTGGACGGTCGCCGGCGCCGCGGACTCGCTCCTGCAGGAGCGGCTCGAGGCGACGCGCGAGCACCCCGAGGTGGCGCTGCGGTACGCGGTGGAGATGCGTCGCATCGTGGATTTCGAGGCGCAGATACTCGCCCACCTCATCGCCACCGCCCTGCGCCATCAACTGCGGTCCGATGCGGTGGGCATCGCGGGCGACTCGAACCTCCAGGTGCGGGGAGCGCAGGAGGTCGGGGTCTGTTTCGCGGACCTCGTCGGATTCACGCTGCTCGGGGAGCAGGCGGAGCCCGCCGATCTGGGCCGGGTGGCCGAGCGCCTCGACCGGGTGGCCACCGATCTGGTGTCGCCGCCGGTGCGTCTGGTGAAGACGATCGGCGACGCCGTCATGATGGTCTCGCCCGATCCCAACGCGCTGGCGCACGTCGCGCTCGACCTCGTGCAGGCCGCGCGCGCCGAGGGGCTTCCGCAGTTGCGGGCCGGGATCGCCTGGGGCACGGCGGTACCGAGCGCAGGCGACTGGTTCGGCAGGCCGGTCGCCATGGCCGGTCGCGTCGTCACGGTCGCGCCGTCCCAGGAGGTGGTCGTGACGGGGGAGTTCTACGACGAACTGGACAGCGACGAGTTCTGGGGCGAACCGGCGGGCAGTCACCGGCTCGAGGGAATCGACGCCCCCCAGAAGCTTTTCGGGATCGGCCGCCGCTCGGTGGCCTGACCGGCGCGCCGCCGGAAAACGTGTCGTACCCTCGCGATACGGTCATGGCACAGCTCACAGAAGCACATCGAGCGAGGCGCAACATGACTGGCGATTCGGGCGCAGACTGGCATTTCTACGCGGTGGTGGAGACCGCGATGGACGGCGGTCACACGCTCGCCGCGTTCGGGCCGAGACCGACGGCGCTCGACGCCCTCCGGCTGGCCGTGCATTCGGTGAACCACACCGCGTATTCGGTTCTCGAACAGGGGATCGCGGGCGATCCGCGGGCCGACGCGAGCGTGGTCGAGCGGTTGCCGATCACGTCGTTCACCATCCGGCGACACCGCCGCAGCACGAGTGAACTCGACGACCGTTGGATGCTGAACGGCGGCAGGCATCACCGGTAGCGGCTACCGCGGTTCCGTGGTGAGGTAGTACTCGAGCACGGGCCCGACCCACCGCATCAGCTGTTCGTGCGTCATGTCCGCGAGGGGCGGCACCCGAAGTACGTAGCGGGAGAAGGCGAGTCCGAGGACCTGCGACCCGACGAGGGCCGCGCGCTCGTCGGGGTGATCGGCCGCGACCGCTGCGAGTGCGGGCGCCACCTGGCGGGCGAAGACCTGCAACATCGCCTCGGCGGCCCGCGGGCTGCTGGCCGCGGCGCGGAGCAGGGGGAGGAACGCGCCGTCGTTCTCCCATACCGCGAAGAAGCGCGGCATCAGCACGGCCGCGAGTTCCTGTGCGGGAACGTCGTGGAGGTCGGGGAGGTGCAGTTCGAATTCGGCGGCCTCGGCGAACAGTGATTCCTTGTTGGTGAAGTACCGGACCACGAGTGCGGGGTCGACGCCGACGTCCGATGCGACGGCGCGCATCGTCGTGCGTTCGTAGCCGTTCGTGCCGAACCGGGCGCGGGCCGCGTCGAGGATTGCGGCGCGGGTGGCGACGGCGGAGCGGGCGCGGCGTTCGGGCATTCCCGAAGTGTAGTCAACAACTGTTGACCTGGCGCCGGGATGCGTCTACCGTCGAAGTCAACAGTTGTTGACTTGCTGGGAATCTCTCGATCGGAGGCGGGCGTCATGAAGCACATCGACGTGGTGGTGATCGGCGCGGGACCCACCGGATGCATGCTCGCGGCCGAGTTGGCGACGGCGGGCCGATCCGTGACGGTGCTCGACAAACGCGCCGCGCCGTCGACCCTCAGCCGCGCATTCGGCGTCCACGCCCGCACTCTCGAACTGCTCGACGCCCGCGGACTCGCCGACCGTCTCGTGGCCACCGGCGCCCCCTCGCCGGGCCTGAAACTGTGGCGCGGCGCGGCGCTGAACCTCGGGCGCCTGCGGTCCCGCTTCCCGTACGTCCTCGTCACACCGCAGCAGAACGTCGACGCCCTCCTCGAGGCGCACGCCCGGGAGCGCGGCGCCGACTTCGTCCGGGGTTTCACCGTCACCGGGGTGGAGCAGGACGGGGACGGCGTCCGCGTTCACGGCCACGACGGATCGGGACGCGCCGGCACGTTCCACGCGGCGTACGCGGTCGGTGCGGACGGCGCGCACAGCGTGGTGCGGACGTTGATCGGGCAGCCGTTCCCGGGCAAGGCCGTATTACGGTCGATCATGCTCGCTGACGTCGAACTCGAGAACCCGCCGGACAACCTCGTGACCGTCAACGCCGTCCGCGACGGATTCGCCTTCATCGCGCCGTACGGCGACAACCTGTTTCGCGTGATCGCCTGGAACCGCAGCCACCAGGTGGACGACAGCGCCCCCGTGGACCGGGAGGAACTGCGCAGCACCATCCGACTGGCGATGGGCACGGACTACGGACTCGGCGACGTGCGGTGGCAGTCGCGATTCCACAGCGACGAACGGCAGGTCCCGCAGTATCGGACGGGCCGGGTGTTCCTCGCAGGCGATGCCGCCCACGTGCATTCACCGGCGGGCGGCCAGGGGATGAACACCGGCATTCAGGACGCGATGAATCTCGGCTGGAAACTCGCGGCCGTCCTCGGCGGCGCGGACGACGCGGTGCTCGGCACCTATCACTCCGAGCGGCACCCGGTGGGGCGGCTGGTGCTGCGGTCGAGCGGAGCCACGATGCGCATGATGACCGTGCGGCCGTGGATTTTGCGGAAGCTCCGGAACGGTGCGGTGGCAGCGCTTCTCGGATTCCCGCCGATCGGCGACGCGGTGGCGCGGATGTTCTCGGGCATCGGAATCGGCTACGGCCACGACGCCGGCGAGAGCGCCCTGGTGGGCCGGCGCGCCGAAGACCTCCCCACCGACGCCGGCCGACTCTACGAGGTGCTGCGCTCGGGCGGGTTCGTCCTGGTCACCGAGCCGGGGGCGCCCGTTCCCGGCGGCATTCACGCGGTGGCCCGGACCGCGGACGGACCCGCACTGCTCGTCCGTCCCGACGGGTACGTCGCGTGGGCGGGCGACAGTAGGTCGGGACTGTGGCGCGGCGCCCTGGACCGCTGGACCGCCCGCACCGCGATCGGGGCCGGGCCGGTCAGCCGGTGACCTCCGAGCTGTTGAAGGCCTGCGCCCGCAGGTCCCGGGCGAGGTGATCCCGCTGCTCGAGCACCAGCCGGCGTAGCGCGGCGGGCGCGTCGGTGTTGCTCGCGAGCCATTCGTCCGCCGCGTCGAGGTTCGTCTCGGACGGGAAGAGCCCGACCACGATCCGCCGGGCGATCTCGATGCTGCGCGTCTCCCACACCGAGCGGATCGCGGCGAAGTAGTCGGCGGCGTAGCCGGCGACGAGGTCCCGCCGGGCGCCTGCGCGGAATCCGGCGATGATCGCGCCGAGGTGGTCGTTGGACAGTGTGCGGTCGTGGAAGATCGCGTCCCAGGCCTTCGCCTTCACGTCCGGGTCCGGTCGCGAGAACGTCGCCCGCAGGTACGCGGTGCGGCCGGAACCGGTGTCGTCGCGGCGCAGTTCACCGTCGAGGTCCGCCATGTCGGCGTGCCCGGTGGCGGCGAGCGCGCCCCTCAGCGCCCACCGCAGGTCCGGGTCGAGCGACAACCCGGCCGGCGCCTTCCCGTCGGTGTCGAGCAGCGACCGGATGTCCTCCGCGCGACTGTCGTCCACCTCGGCGGCGGCGGCCACCGCGCGTGCCCAGGCGAGTTGTCTCCCCGACGCAGGCGGGGCGTCCCACAATGCACGCCACGTGTGGTCGAGCCACTCGCGGCGAGCGGAGCCGCGCGCGGTCTCGGGCAGATAGTGCTCGATCGCGTACGGGGCGTTGGCCAGCACGGAGGTGAGCAGGGTCAGGTGCGATTCCGCCGGGGAGAACCGCTGGGCCATGGACAGATACCGCTTCGCGCCCAGTTCGCTGTCGCGGGTCGTGTTCCACAGCGACGACCAGATCAGGCCACGCGCCAGTGGGTCCCGTACCCGGTCGAGGGACTGCTCGACGGTGCTCAGCGATCGATCGTCCAGCCGCACCTTCGCGTACGTCAGGTCGGCGTCGTTGAGCACCACGAGCGGCGCGTCGTCGAGGTCGATCGGGGTGTGGGCGTCCGCGAGGTCGACCTCGACGCGCGCCGCGCACACGAGATCGCCGGCCGCGTCGAAGTCGTAGCGCCCCACTCCGAGCCGATGTGGGCGCGGATCGGTCTGCACGATCGCGGCGCGCCCGTCGGCGTCCCGTTCCAGACTCAGCGCGGACACCCCGGTGGTCTGCAACCAGGCGCGTGCCCAGCTCGTCAGGTCCCGGCCCGACGTCGCCGACAGCTCCGTCAGCAGATCCGTGAGGGTGGTGTTCCCGAACGCGTGGGCGCGGAAGTAGCGGCGCGCCCCCTCGAAGAACGCCTCCCGCCCGGCGTACGCGACGAGTTGCTTGAGGACGCTGGCGCCCTTCGCGTACGTGATGCCGTCGAAGTTCAGTTTCGCGGCCTCGAGGTCCACGATGTCCGCGACGATCGGATGCGTCGTCGGCAACTGGTCCTGCAGGTACGCCCACGCCTTGCGGCGGTTGGCGAAGGCCACCCACGCGTCGGTCCACCGGGTGGCTTCCGCGTTCGCCAGTGCGCCCATGTAGTCGGCGAACGATTCCTTGAGCCACAGGTCGTCCCACCACACCATCGTCACGAGGTCGCCGAACCACATGTGGGCCATCTCGTGCAGGATCGTGTTCGCGCGGCCCTCGTACTGGGAATCCGTCGCGGCGCCGCGGAACACATACGCCTCGGTGAACGTCACGCAGCCCGGATTCTCCATGGCCCCGAGGTTGTATTCGGGGACGAACACCTGGTCGTACTTGCCGAACGGGTACGGGTAATCGAAGCCGTCCGCGAAGAAGCTCAGCCCCTGCCGGGTGATCTCGAAGATCGTGTCGGCGTCCAGGTACTGCGCGAGCGACGCCCGGCAGAGGACGCCCAGCGGGATCGTGAGGTCGCCGCCGCTCCACTCCGAGTCCACCCGGTGGTAGGGCCCGGCCACGATCGCAGTGATGTACGTGGAGATCGGCAGGGTCGGCGCGAACGTGACGACCTGCCCGTCGGTCGTGTCCACCCGTTCGGCGATCTCCCGGTTGGAGACCACCTCCCACCCGTGCGGTGCGGTGACGACGAACGTGAACGGCGCCTTCAGGTCCGGCTGCTCGAAGCAGGCGAACACCCGCCGCGCGTCCGCCGGTTCGTACTGCGTGTAGAGGTACGTCCGGTCGTCGGCCGGGTCGAGGAAGCGGTGCAGTCCCTCACCGGAGCGGCTGTATTCGCCCCGGGCGGCCACGGTCACGACGTTCGATTCCCGCAGCCCGCTCACCGCGATGCGGGCGCCGTCGTAGTCGACGGGGACGCTCGCGCCGTTGACGGTCACCGATTCCACGCCGGCCCCGAGGAAGTCGAGCCAGGTCGTGGATGTGCTCGCGGTGAACTCGACGGTGGTCGTGGTCGCGAACGTCGCGACCTCCGGGTCGACGGCGCCGAGGACGTCCAGTTCCACTCGATAGCCGAGAACGTCGATCGCGCGGGAACGTTCGGCGGTTTCGGCTCGGGTCAGGTTCGCGGTGCTCACGGGTCGATCCTGCCAGCCGGGCCCGTCGTCCGTGCCGCTACCGGTTGCTCAGCACGGATCCGACGCCCGCCGCGACGACGAGCGCGATCGCGGCCAGCGACTGCAGCCCGAGGACCTGCCCGAGCACGATCACCCCGGCGAGAGTCGCGGCCGCCGGTTCGAGGGCGATGAGCACGGCGAACACCTTCTTGCTCATCACCTGCAGCGCCCGCAGTTCGAGCGAGTACGGAATCACCGAGGACAGCAGGGCCACCGCCGCGCCGACGGCCAGGATCCGGGGGTCGAACAGCGCGGTGCCGCCCGATACCGCGCCGAGCGGAATCGTCAGCGCCGCGGCGACGATGCTCGCCCCGGCCAGGCCGTCCGCGCTGGGTACCCTCGTGGCGAGGTGGGAGCCGGCGACGATGTAGCCGGCCCAGGCCGTACCGGCGACGAGCGCGAACCCCACCCCCACGAGGTCGAGGGACTCGGCGCCCGAGTTCTCGCGCAGGCCGAGCAGGACCACCCCGGTCAGCGCCGCGAGCACCCACACGCCGTCCTGCAGTCGCCGCGACAGCACGGCGGCGAGGGTGAGCGGACCCAGGAATTCGATGGTGACCGCGGTGCCGAGCGGGAGCCGCGCGAGGGCCTCGTAGAACGCCGAGTTCATCACGGCGAGTGCCACTCCGAGTGCGAGAACACCCTGCCGCTGTGTGCGTGCCCACCGTCGCCACCGCGGCCGCACGATCACCCCGAGGACGATCGCCGCGATCGTGAGGCGCAGGGACACGGCGCCGCCCGCGCCCACCGCGTCGAACAGGGTGCTCGCGAACGCGGCACCGAACTGGACGGACAGCACCGATGCGAGGACCGAGACGACGGGGAGGAGTTGACTGCGCGGCTCGGCTGTCACGGGTGTGCGCTGCCCTCGGTCACCGGCCGGTGAAGTCCGGAGTGCGGCGGTCGAGCATCGCGCCGACCGCCTCGTGATGGTCCGCGGTGTGATGGGCGAGCGACTGCATGGCCGCCGACAGTTCGAGGAGGCTCTCGAGGCTCTGGTGACGGCCCTCGCGCAGCAGCTTCTTGGTCATCCGCAGCACCTGCGGCGGGTTGACCGCCACCCGGTCGGCGAGCGCCCGCGCCGCGTCGAGGAGTTCCCCCGGTTCGACGACCTGCGAGACCAGTCCCCATTCGAGGGCCTTCGCCGCGTCGATCGCGTCGCCGGTGAACGCCATCTCGCTGGCCCGCGCCATCCCGACGGCCTGCGGAAGGAACCAGGCGCCGCCGTCGCCGGGAACGAGTCCGACCTTGACGAAGCTCTCGGCGAACACGGCGGCCGTGGAGGCGATCCGCATGTCGCACATCAGCGACAGGTCGCAGCCGGCGCCGATCGCGGGCCCGTTGACGGCGGCGATGGTCGGCACCTCGCAGTGGTAGAGGGCGAGCGGGATGCGCTGGATGCCGTGCCGGTAACCCTGACGCAGGTCGGCGGGGGAGCCGCCGAACATTCCCGCGCGGTCGCGCATGTGCTTGACGTTGCCGCCGGAGGAGAACGCCGAGCCGGCACCGGTGACGATCGCGGCGCGCACACTGGGATCACCATTGACGTCGGCCACCGCATTCTCCAGCGCCTCGATCACGTCCGGCTCGGAGATGGGATTACGGGCCTCCGGGCGGTTGAGCGTCCAGGTGACGATGTCGCCTTCGCGGGTGGTGAGCACGGCGTCGGTCATGGACGACTCCCTCGGGTGTGAGCGCGGATTCGAGACCGTCCCAGTCTGTCATTGCGCTCAGATGCCGGTGCGCCGCACCAGTGCGTCGGTGGCGGACGGCGCGAACGTGCCGAGCAGCCGGAACAATTCGGCGTAACTGGGGAGCAGTTCGATCGGCCGGGTGCGCACGGCGGTGACGAACCATTCCGCCGCCTGCTCGGGAGTCAGCGCCGCCATCGCGTCGTAGTCCGTGGTGGGTGCGATCATCGGCGTCCGGACCAACGGGAAGTCGAGGGTGGTCACCGAGATCCCGCGGTCGCGCAGTTCGGCGCCGAGGCTGCGGCCGAACGCGCCGACGGCCGCCTTGGACGCGTGGTAGGCGGAAAACTTGGGCATGACCCCAGCCGGCACACCCCACGTCGCGACGTTGATGACGTGCCCCTCGCCGCGCTCGAGCATCGACGGGAGCAACTTCAGGGTCAGCCGCGTCGAGCCGAAGTAGTTGACGGCCATGGTGCGTTCGAAGTCGTGGAAACGGTCCAGCGAGTCCTCCACGGTCCGCCGGATCGACCGTCCCGCGTTGTTGACGAGAACGTCGACGGGTCCGATCTCCCCGAGCACCCGCGCGACGAGGGCGTCGACGGACTCCGGGTCCGTGAGGTCGCACGGGACGGCGTGGGCGTCGCAACCCGATCGCAGGATGTCGTCGCGCACCGACTCGAGGGCGTCGGAGCCGCGGGCGACGAGGACGACCTCCGCGCCGAGGGTCGCGAGCCGGCGTGCCGCCGCTTCGCCGACGCCCGAGGAACCGCCGGTGACGAGGATTCGCTTGCCGGCGACGGTGTGGCCGGTTCCCGGGACCAGTCGGGCTGCCAGGGTACGCGGGGTGGGGAGTGGGTTGAGCGCGGCCTGGGTGAGCATCTGTCGGATCACGTGACCAAGGATGTCAGCTCGCCGAGCGGACCGCAGCCAAATAACAATCAATCGTGCTTGCTTTTTTATCGGGTCGGTGTGATGCTGGTCGCATGGCTGAACTGCAGAGGTTCATCGATGATCTGTGCGCCGAGAGTGACTCGCTGGATGCGCTCGTCGCCGACCTCCCCGACACCCGCTGGGCCGATCCGACACCGGCCGAGGGCTGGACCATCGCCCACCAGATCGGGCATCTGCTGTGGACCGACGAGGCCGCGCTGCTGGCGATCACCGACCCCGACGGCTTCACCGAGCAGCTGACGGTGGCCGCCGCGAACCCCGGTGGATTCGTCGACGCCGGCGCCGCCGAACACGCCCGGCGCGCACCCGCCGAACTCCTGGCGGCGTGGCGTTCGGCGCGGACCCGACTCGCGGAGGCGCTCCTAGCCGTGCCGCCCGGGCAGAAGATCCTCTGGTACGGCCCGCCGATGAAGGCAGCGTCGATGGCCACGGCCCGGCTGATGGAAACCTGGGCGCACGGCCAGGACGTCGCCGACGCACTCGCGGTGCCCCGCAAGCCCACCGAGCGGTTGAAGAGCATCGCGCACCTGGGCGTCCGCACCCGCGACTTCGCCTACGCCGTCAACGAACTCGCCCCGCCCGCGGAGGAGTTCCGCGTGGAACTCACCGCCCCCGACGGGGTGTCCGTCTGGACGTGGGGTCCCGAGGACGCCGCGCAGAAGGTCACCGGGCCCGCCGAGGACTTCTGCCTCCTCGTCACCCAGCGCGCGAACCGTGCCGACCTCGACCTCGAGGCCACCGGCGCGGACGCCGACGCGTGGCTGAACATAGCTCAGGCCTTCGCGGGCCCGGCGGGCGGCGGCCGTGAGGCGGGAACCCGATGACCGTGCGGATCGGCAACTGCTCCGGCTTCTACGGCGACCGCCTGTCGGCGATGCGCGAGATGCTCGAGGGCGGCGAACTCGACTACCTGACCGGCGACTACCTCGCCGAACTGACCATGCTGATCCTCGGCCGTGATCGCATGAAGGACCCGAACCGCGGCTACGCCAAGACATTCCTCCGTCAGGCGGAGGACTGCCTCGGACTCGCGCTGGACCGCGGTGTCCGCATCGTCGCCAACGCGGGCGGGCTAAACCCGACCGGCCTCGCGGACGCGTTGCGGGAGGTGAACGACAAGCTGGGGCTGCAGGCGAAGATCGCCCACGTCGAAGGCGACGACCTGATCGCCAGGGCAGCCGAACTGGGGCTGGGCAGCCCGCTCACCGCCAACGCCTACCTCGGCGCGTGGGGCATCGTCGAATGCCTGAATGCCGGCGCCGACGTGGTCGTCACCGGACGTGTCACCGACGCGTCCGTGATCGTGGGCCCGGCGGCCGCGCACTTCGGCTGGCAGCGAGACGATGTCGATCAGCTCGCCGGCGCTGTGGTGGCCGGGCACGTCATCGAGTGCGGCACCCAGGCGACGGGCGGCAACTACGCGTTCTTCACCGAGATCGACGACCTCGACCGCCCCGGGTTCCCGATCGCGGAGATCGAGTCGGACGGATCGTCCGTCATCACCAAGCATCCCGGCACGGGCGGCGCCGTCACCGTCGGCACCGTCACCGCGCAGTTGCTGTACGAGATCACCGGTGGCCGGTACGCCGGACCCGACGTGACCGCGCGGATCGACACCGCCGCGTTGTCGCAGGACGGCCCGGACCGGGTCCGGATCAGCGGCGTCACCGGGGAGGCGCCGCCGCCGCAGCTCAAGGTGTCGCTGAACACTCTCGCCGGCTTCCGCAACGAAGCCGTGTTCGTGCTCACCGGCCTCGACATCGAGGCCAAGGCGGCACTGGTGCAGCGGCAACTCGAGGGGTGGCTGCCCACCCGGCCCGCCGAGCTCGACTGGTCGCTGGCCCGCACCGACCACCCGGACGCCGACACCGAGGAGGCGGCCAGTGCGCTGCTGCGCTGCGTGGTCCGGGACCCCGACGCCAATGCGGTCGGTCGCGGATTCTCCTCGGTCGCAGTCGAAATGGCGCTCGCCAGCTACCCCGGATTCACGCTGACGGCGCCGCCCGGTCAGGGGCAGCCCTACGGCGTGTTCACCCCCGGCTACGTGTACGCCAAGGAGGTGCCGCACGTCGCGGTGCTGCCGGACGGCACCCGCGTCGACATCGAACCCGCCACCGACGTCCGGGACCTCGCGGACGTCGACGAGCCCGCGCTCCCCGAGCCGCGGGCCGCGGAACCCACGGTCCGGGTCGCGCTCGGCACCATCGCCGGGGCACGCAGCGGTGACAAGGGCGGCAACGCGAACGTCGGGGTGTGGGTGCGCACCGACGAGCAGTGGCGATGGCTGGTCCACGCGCTGACCGTCGACGAAGTGAAGCGCCTGCTCCCGGAGGCCGCCGATCTCGTCGTCACGAGGTACGTGCTGCCGGAACTGCGCGCCGTCAACTTCGTCATCGAGGGAATCCTCGGGCAGGGCGTCGCGTCCCAGGCCCGGTTCGACCCGCAGGCCAAGGGGCTCGGCGAATGGCTCAGATCCCGGCACCTCGACATTCCGAAAGCACTCCTCCCCGAAGGGACAACGTTGTGAGCGTGTGGGACACACCGGAGCGGCAGGAGCTGCGCAAGACGGTGCGCAGCTTCGTCGAACGACAGATACTGCCCAACCTGGACGAGTGGGAGCGCGACGGCGAACTGCCCCGCACCCTCCACCGTGAGGCCGCCGAACTGGGACTGCTCGGCGCGGGCTTCCCCGAATCCGTCGGCGGCGAGGGCGGCGACCTCGTCGACGCGGTTCTGATCTGCGAGGAATTCCACCAGGCGGGTGCGTCGGGTGGCGTGTTCGCTTCGCTGTTCACGTCGGGAATCGCGCTGCCGCACCTCGCCGCCGCGGGCGACCCCGAGCAGATCGAGAAGTGGGTCCGCCCCACCCTGCGCGGCGAACTCATCGGCTCGCTCGCCATCACCGAACCCGGCGGCGGTTCCGACGTCGGGCACCTGCGGACCACCGCGGTCCGCGACGGCGACCACTTCGTCGTCAACGGGTCCAAGACGTTCATCACGTCCGCCGTCCGCGCCGACTTCGTGGTCACCGCCGTGCGCACCGGCGGCCCCGGCGCGTCCGGGGTCTTCCTCCTCGTGATCGAGAAGGGCACACCGGGATTCGAGGTGGCGCGCAAACTCGACAAGATGGGCTGGCGTGCGTCGGACACGGCCGAACTGTCGTTCGTCGACGCGCGGGTGCCCGCCGCAAACCTCGTCGGCGAGGAGAACAGCGGGTTCGCGCAGATCGCGCAGGCCTTCCTCACCGAACGCATCGCCCTCGCCGCGCAGGCCTACGCGAGCGCGCAGCGGTGCCTCGACCTCACGCTGGCGTGGGTGCGCGACCGGGAGACGTTCGGCCGCCCGCTGATCAGCAGGCAGTCGGTGCAGAACACGGTCACCGAGATGGCCCGCAAAACGGACGTGGCCCGCGTCTACACGAGGGCACTGGTGGAGCGTTCGCTCGTGTCGAACGAGGACTTCATCGCCGAGGTCTGTTTCGCGAAGAACACTGCCGTCGAGGCAGGTGAGTGGGTGGCCAACCAGGCCGTCCAGCTGTTCGGCGGACTCGGCTACATGCGCGAGAGCGAAGTGGAACGGCAGTACCGCGACATGCGCATCCTCGGGATCGGCGGCGGCACCACCGAGATCCTGACGGGGCTCGCGGCCAAGCGATTGGGGTATCAATCATGACCACGTTGAAATCCGCCCTGGACACCGGTTCGGAGGAGTATGCCGCGGCGGCCCGGACCATGACGGAGAAACTCGCCGAGATCGAGACCGAGCACGCCAAGGCGCTCGCGGGCGGCGGCGAGAAGTACACCGAGCGGCACAAGAAGCGCGGCAAACTCCTCGCCAGGGAGCGCATCGAACTGCTCCTCGACCCGGATTCACCGTTCCTCGAACTGTGCCCGCTCGCGGCGTGGGGCAGCGACTTCCCGGTCGGCGCCAGCACCGTGGTGGGCATCGGGGTCGTGGAAGGCGTCGAATGCCTGATCGTCGCGAACGACCCGACGGTCCGCGGCGGAACCAGCAACCCGTGGACGCTGCGGAAGGGATTCCGCGCCAACGACATCGCCCGGCAGAACCGGCTTCCCGTCATCTCCCTCGTGGAATCCGGCGGCGCCGACCTTCCCACGCAGAAGGAAGTGTTCATTCCCGGTGGGCGCATGTTCCGCGACCTCACCCAGCTGTCCGCGGCGGGCATCCCGACCATCGCCCTCGTCTTCGGCAATTCGACGGCCGGCGGCGCGTACATCCCGGGCATGTCCGATCACGTTGTCATGATCAAGGAACGGTCCAAGGTGTTCCTCGCCGGACCGCCCCTGGTCAAGATGGCCACCGGTGAGGAATCCGACGACGAAACCCTGGGCGGCGCCGAGATGCACGCCCGCAAGTCCGGTCTCGCCGACTACTTCGCCGTCGACGAGCAGGACGCCATCCGGATCGGGCGCAGCATCGTCAAACGCCTGAACTGGAAGAAACAGGGCCCGGCGCCGCGCGCGGAGGTCATCGAACCGCTCGAGGATCCCGAGGAACTCCTGGGCATCGTCCCCGCCGACCTCAAGATCCCGTTCGACCCCCGCGAGGTCATCGCCCGCATCGTCGACGGCTCCGACTTCGACGAGTTCAAGCCGATGTACGGATCGTCCCTCGTCACCGGCTGGGCCGAGTTGCACGGGTATCCGGTGGGCATCCTCGCCAACGCGCGGGGTGTGCTGTTCAGCGAGGAATCGCAGAAGGCCACCCAGTTCATCCAGCTGGCCAACCGCTCGAACACCCCGCTGCTGTTCCTGCACAACACGACCGGCTACATGGTCGGCAAGGAGTACGAGGAAGGCGGGATGATCAAGCACGGGTCGATGATGATCAACGCCGTCTCCAACTCCACCGTCCCGCACATCTCGATCCTGCTCGGTGCGTCGTACGGCGCCGGCCACTACGGGATGTGCGGGCGCGCGTTCGACCCCCGATTCCTGTTCGCCTGGCCGAGTTCCAAATCCGCCGTGATGGGCGGCGCGCAACTGGCCGGTGTCATCTCCATCGTCAGCCGGGCCTCCGCCGAGGCGCGGGGGCAGGCGTTCGACGAGGAAGCCGACGCCGGGATGCGCGCGATGATCGAAAACCAGATCGAGGCCGAATCGGTGCCGATGTTCCTGTCCGGTCGCCTCTACGACGACGGCGTCATCGACCCGCGCGACACCCGCACCGTGGTGGGAATGTGCCTGTCGGCCATTGCCAACGCCCCGATCGAAGGCGCCGAGAACTTCGGCGTCTTCCGAATGTGAGGCACTGATGACCGACCCCGTCTCTCCGCTCGCCCCTGCAATGATCCAGTCCGTACTGGTTGCCAACCGCGGCGAGATCGCCCGCCGCATCTTCGCCACCTGCCGCCGCTCAGGCATCGGGACCGTCGCCGTGTTCTCGGACGCCGACGCGCTCAGCCCGCACGTCACCGAGGCCGACGCCGCGGTCCGGTTGCCGGGCAACAGTCCCGCCGACACCTACCTGCGCGGTGACCTCGTCATCGAGGCGGCGCTGCTCGCCGGTGCAGACGCCATCCACCCCGGCTACGGGTTCCTGTCCGAGAACGCGGAGTTCGCGCGCGCCGTCCACGATGCGGGGCTGACGTGGATCGGACCGCCCGCGCCCGCCATCGAGATGATGGGTTCCAAGGTCGAGTCCAAGAAGTTGATGGCCGCCGCCGGGGTCCCGGTGCTGGCCGAACTCGATCCGGACGCCGTCACCGAAGCCGATCTGCCGGTGCTCGTCAAGGCGTCCGCGGGCGGCGGCGGACGCGGCATGCGCGTCGTGCGTGAACTCGCGGACCTTCCGGAACAGCTGGAGGGCGCGCGGCGCGAAGCGCAATCGGCGTTCGGCGACCCGACCGTGTTCTGCGAGCGCTACCTCGAGACGGGCAGGCACATCGAGGTCCAGGTGATGGCCGACCGGCACGGAACCGTGTGGGCGGTGGGGGAGCGCGAGTGCTCCATCCAGCGCCGGCACCAGAAAGTGGTGGAGGAGGCGCCGTCGCCGCTGGTCGAGGCCGTCCCGGGAATGCGTGAGCGGCTGTTCGAGGCCGCCCGGCTCGCGGCGAAGGCCATCGACTACGAGGGGGCGGGGACGGTCGAGTTCCTGGCGACCGGACGAGCGGACACCGACGGTGGGGACTTCTTCTTTCTGGAGATGAACACCCGCCTTCAGGTGGAGCACCCGGTCACCGAATGCACCACCGGTCTCGACCTGGTGGACCTGCAACTGCAGGTGGCGTCAGGTTTGGCACTCGACGCCGATTCGCCCGCCGTGTCCGGCCATTCCATCGAGGTCCGGCTGTACGCCGAGGACCCCGCGCAGAACTGGCAGCCGCAGAGCGGACCGGTCCACCGCCTGGCGCTACCCGGCAGCGTGGTCGAATTCGACGTTCTCCGCACGCCGGGCATCCGCCTCGACTCCGGGGTGGTCGAGGGGTCCACCGTCGGCGTGCACTACGACCCGATGCTCGCGAAGGTCATCTCGTTCGCACCCACCCGGACGCAGGCAGCGACCCGGCTGGCGACGGCACTGGGCCGCGCGCAGATCCACGGACTCCGCACCAACCGCGACCTCCTGGTCAACGTGCTCCGCCACCCGGCGTTCCTCGCGGGCGACACGGACACCGCCTTCTTCGACACCCACGGACTGGACGTGCTGGCGCAGCCGCTGGCGTCGGTGGAGACCGAGCGACTGTCGGCGCTGGCCGCCGCCCTTGCCGACGCCGCGCACAACCGTGACGTCGCGACGGTCGACTCGACGCTCCCCAGCGGGTGGCGGAACCTGGCGTCCGCGCCGCAGTGCAAGACGTTCACCGGTACCGGCGGCGACGTCGAGGTCCGGTACCTGCTCACCCGGTACGGGCTGAAGGCGGAGGGGTTCGGCGACGTCTCACTCGTGTCGGCGACGGCACGGCACGTCGCACTGGATGTCGCGGGCCTGCGCCGCTCGTTCGAGGTGTCCCGGTACGGCGACGACGTCTTCGTCGATTCCGCCCTGGGGCCTGTGAGCCTGCACGCCGCACCGCGATTCACCGACCCGAGTGCCGTCGTCGCCGAGGGGTCGCTGCTCGCTCCGATGCCGGGTTCCGTCATCCGCGTCGGCGCCGTGGTCGGCGATGCGGTGACGGCCGGTCAGCCGATCGTGTGGCTCGAGGCGATGAAGATGGAACACACGATCAAGGCGCCGGCGTCCGGTGTCCTCACCGAACTTTCCGTGACCGTCGGCACGCAGGTCGACATGGGAACGGTCCTGGCAGTAGTCGAAGCAGCGCAGGCAGAGGGAGAATCATGAGCTTCATCGAAACAGAAGAACAGAAGGAACTCCGCGCCTCCGTGTCGAGGCTCGGGGAGCGCTTCAACTACGTCGACTACGTGCTGCCGCGGGCGCGGCGCGGCGAACCGCTCACCGAATTGTGGAACGAGGCGGGCAAACTCGGCTTCCTCGGCGTCAACCTCCCCGAGGAATACGGGGGCGGCGGCGCGGGCATCTACGAACTGGCGCTCGTCCAGGAAGAACTCGCCGCCCACGGCGCCGGACTCCTGCTGGTTGTCGTCTCGCCCGCCATCTGCGGCACGATCATCGGCAAGTACGGCACGGCGGACCAGAAGCAGAAGTGGCTCCCCGGTCTCGCCGACGGCTCGAAGATCATGGCGTTCGGCATCACGGAGGCCGACGCGGGGTCCAACTCGCATCAGATCTCGACCACCGCGAGGCGAGACGGTGACGACTGGCTGCTGTCGGGGAACAAGATTTACATCTCCGGTGTCGACCAGGCGGACGCCGTGCTGATCGTCGCGCGGACCGAGGACTCGAAGACCGGCAAGCTGAAGCCCGCGCTGTTCATCGTCCCCACCGACGCCGAGAATTTCGTGAAGACGCCGATGGAGATGGACATCGTCGAGCCCGACCACCAGTTCATGCTGTTCCTCGACGACGTCCGGTTGCCCGCCGACGCGCTCGTCGGGGAGGCCGACGCGGCCTTGATGCAGCTGTTCGCCGGTCTCAACCCCGAACGGATCCTCGGCGCGGCGATGGCGATCGGCATGGGCCGCTACGCGCTGGACGCCGCGGTCCGGTTCGCGAAGGAGCGCACGGTGTGGAAGGAGCCGATCGGCGCGCATCAGGGCATCTCGCATCCGCTGGCGCAGATCAAGATCGAACTCGAACTGGCCAAGCTGATGATGCAGAAGGCCGCGGTCCTCTACGACAGCGGCGACGACTTCGGCGCGGCGGAGGCCGCGAACATGGCCAAGTACGCCGCCGCCGAGGCCAGCATCAAGGCGCTCGACCAGGCCGTCCAGACGCACGGCGGCGCCGGCCTGACCAAGGAATACGGTCTCGCGGCGATGCTCGGTGCGGCGCGTATCGCCCGTGTCGCCCCGGTGAGCCGGGAAATGATCCTGAACTTCGTCTCCCAGCACTCGCTGGGGTTGCCGAAGTCGTACTGATGTCGAACGGACAGCACATGACCGACGTGGAAGCCGACCGGTACGTCCGGTACGAGGTGGATCGAGGGTTCGCCACCCTCACCCTCGATTCGCCCCACAACAGGAACGCGATCTCCGGCAGGCTCGTGGACGAACTGCTGCAGGGATTGCGGGACGCCGCCGCGGACAACGACGTCCGCGGCGTCGTCCTCACCCACACCGGCGGCACGTTCTGCGCCGGGGCGGATCTGAGCGAGGCGTCCGGCGACGTCGGCTCGCGCACTCGGCAGATGGCCGAACTGCTGCGCGCCATCGTCGAGTTGCCGAAACCGGTGATCGCCCGGATCGACGGTCACGTCCGGGCCGGGGGCATGGGACTGGTCGGGGCGTGCGACCTCGCCGTCGCCGGGCCGCGCAGCACGTTCGCGCTCACCGAGGTCCGGCTCGGGCTCGCCGCGTCGATCATCTCGCTGACCGTGCTGCCCCGCATCGATTCGCGCGCCGCGAGCCGCTACCTGCTCACCGGCGAGAAGTTCGGCGCCCACGAGGCGGAGGCGATCGGGCTGATCAGTGAGTCCGCCGAGGATCCCGCCGATACCGTCGAGGAATTGCTGGACCAGTTGCGGCAGGCGTCGCCGCAGGGTCTGGCCGAGTCGAAGACGTTGACCACCCGCGGTGTGCTCGCCGACTTCGACCGCTACACCGACGAGCTGACCGCCCAGTCGGCGAGGCTGTTCGAATCCGAGGAGGCGCGGGAAGGCATGATGGCGTTTCTGCAGAAGCGGCCGCCGAGATGGGCCTCCGGCCCTGTGCGTGGTTGACGAGTCTCTGGACTCGTCAACCACTCACAGGCGCGCAGCGCGACGAGAGGAAGTGACACATGACCCGCGAACCGAAGCAGGACCGTAGCCGGGTCACGCGCGGACATCTCCTCGAGGTCACCATCGACTGCCTCGCGGAACTGGGCTGGGGCGCGACGACGGTGAGCCTCGTCGCCCAGCGTGCCGGCGTGTCCCGCGGCGCGACCCAGCACCATTTCCCCACCCGAGAAGACCTCATCACCGCGGCGCTCGAGGTCATGTTCGACGCCCGGATGGAGCAGGCCCGGCGCGAGGCCACCGACCTGCCGACCGGGGAGGGGCGCACCGAGGCGGTGGTGTCGCGGCTCGTCGACTACTACACCGGCACCCTGTTCAAGGCGGCGCTGCAGGTGTGGACGGCGGCCGCCGCCGACCCCGAACTGCGAGCCCGGATCGTGCCGCTCGAGGAACGGTTCGGTCGGGTCGCGCACCGCACCGCCGTCGAACACTTCGGGTTCGACGACGCCGATCCCGTCGCGCACCGGCTCGTCCAGGCCACCCTCGATCTCGCCCGCGGACTCGGCCTGGCCGACGTGCTCACGGACGACTCCAAGCGGCGCGCGGAGATCGTGCGGCAGTGGGCTGCGCAGCTGGACGCAGCCCTACCGAGGCGCCTCGACGTGGCCGTTCTCGACTGACCGGGCAAAGATTGCGGGGATCGGTAGAGTCACCGACCATGGGCCGGAAATGGGGAGCGCTCGTCCTGATCACCGTCGCGGCCGGTCTGGCCGGCTGTGGGGGAGACGGCGACGATTCCGGTACCGCACCCGCCGCACAGAGTCTTCCGCAGGTGACCGATCCGGGCCCGTTCTTCGGTCAGTGCGGTTCGGTCACCGACGACGAGGTGGCGAAGGCGTTCGGGATGCCGCCCTTCACCGGGGTGACGCGCAATTCCGTCGGCTGCGAGTGGGAAACCGCGGGAATAGGCGGTCCCAGCGTGACGTTTTCGTGGTACCGCGGCAGTCCGATCGGCCGCGAGCGGGCGGGTTCGGAGCTGATCGGCAGGCCGGCCACCGACATCGACGTCCAGGGACATCCCGGCTTCATCGCGTCGTCCGAAGGAATTCTGTGTGAACTCGGTGTGGAGTTCGGCGGTGACTTCGTGCACTGGTCGGTGATGTACGCGGACGCGCAACCCGCGGCGGATCCGTGCAAGGTGGCGCGCGACCTCGCCGAACTCAGCGTGTCGAGGGCCAAGTGAGCGGGAGAGTGATGGGCAGGCGGACGTGGCGCGCCGTGCGGGTGCTGACCGCGGTCACCGCGGTCGGGCTGATCGCGGGGTGCGGGTCGACGATCGAGGGCTCACCGACAGTGGAGGGCGCTTCCTCCTCGGGGGACACCGAACAGTTCACGGCCCTGCTCGAGGAGTGCAACGCGGTCGCCGACGAACAGATCGCGCAGACCGTCGGCGCCGACGCCATCCAACGGGGCTTCTTCGGCGCGATCTGCCGCTGGGACGCTGTCGGCGCCAATGGTCCCGTGAAGGTGACGTTCAACTGGTTCGAGACCGGCTCCCTCGACACGGAGAAGTCGACCGCGGAGAAGCTCGGCTACACGGTGGAAGCCTCCACCATCCAGGGACGCAGGGCCGTCGTGATGCGTCCGCCCGGCGACCCGGGGGCGTGCGGAGTGACGGTCGGGTCGCCCTCTTCGGGGGTCGTCGGCTGGTGGGTACAGTTCCAGACGGGGGCGGCAGACCCGTGCCAGGCGGCATCGACGCTTGCGGATCTGACGCTCAATCTGAGTAGTTGATGTGCCCGTGTCCGTACCGACAGCTCCGAGCAGTACCGCCCATCGCAGGTCAGCCCTTACCATTGCCCGCCCACTTTGACCTTCCGGCGCGCCGCCGGGTATCGTTGTGGGTCGTGTCCGGCATGCCCGGGCCGATCTGTGTGCCTAGCGAGGTATTGCCGTGCGCGCGTTCGTGCAGATTTCTGCATGGAACGAGCATCCGGCTGCCTGTGTGGGGGTATGCGACACACCCGACCTCGGGTGCAGCTCGAGGTGCGGGTGAGGGGCAGCAGCTCTCTTGCCCCAACTGCTAGATCCCTAATTTCAGAACAGCCAAGGTTGCTTGTCCAGAGCAGTCTGTTCAACACGAAGAAAGCCGGTAAATGCCAACCATCAACCAGCTGGTCCGCAAGGGCCGCCGCGACAAGACCGCGAAGGTCAAGACGGCAGCCCTCAAGGGCAGCCCGCAGCGTCGTGGCGTGTGCACCCGCGTGTACACCACCACCCCGAAGAAGCCGAACTCGGCGCTCCGTAAGGTCGCGCGTGTGCGCTTGACCAGCTCCGTCGAGGTCACCGCTTACATCCCGGGCGAGGGCCACAACCTGCAGGAGCACTCGATGGTGCTCGTCCGCGGTGGTCGTGTGAAGGACCTCCCCGGTGTGCGCTACAAGATCATCCGCGGCTCCCTCGACACCCAGGGTGTCAAGGGCCGCAAGCAGGCCCGCAGCCGCTACGGCGCCAAGAAGGAGAAGAGCTAATGCCACGTAAGGGCCCCGCTCCGAAGCGTCCGCTCATCAACGACCCGGTCTACGGTTCGCCCCTGGTGACGCAGCTCGTCAACAAGATTCTCCTGGACGGCAAGAAGTCCACCGCCGAGCGCATCGTGTACGAAGCGCTCGAGCAGGCGCGTGAGAAGACCGGCACCGACCCGGTCGTCACCCTCAAGCGCGCACTGGACAACGTCAAGCCCGCCCTCGAGGTTCGCAGCCGCCGTGTCGGTGGCGCCACCTACCAGGTGCCGGTCGAGGTCCGTCCGGGTCGCTCCACCACCCTCGCGCTCCGCTGGCTGGTGACCTTCTCCCGGCAGCGTCGTGAGAAGACGATGGTCGAGCGTCTCGCCAACGAGCTCCTCGATGCCAGCAACGGCCTGGGTGCCGCTGTGAAGCGTCGCGAGGACACTCACAAGATGGCCGAAGCCAACAAGGCATTCGCCCACTACCGCTGGTGACGTCACGTCGGAGCAGTCACCTACCGTGACTGCTCCGGCGTCGTCGCACGTCGGGCCCCTACCGGGGACCGGCTGATCTACAACTCGAGACAATGGCCCCGCTGGTGGAACACCGGGGAGGCCGTCACCCGATACACGAGCTACGAGCGGGGAAGAATCCTGTGGCACAGGAAGTGCTGACCGACCTGAACAAGGTCCGCAACATCGGCATCATGGCGCACATCGATGCCGGCAAGACCACGACCACCGAGCGCATCCTGTTCTACACCGGTGTCAACTACAAGATCGGTGAGACGCACGACGGTGCCTCGACCACGGACTGGATGGAACAGGAGAAGGAACGCGGCATCACGATCACCTCTGCCGCGGTGACCTGCTTCTGGAACAACAACCAGATCAACATCATCGACACGCCGGGCCACGTCGACTTCACCGTCGAGGTGGAGCGTTCGCTCCGCGTGCTCGACGGCGCCGTCGCAGTGTTCGACGGCAAAGAGGGCGTCGAGCCCCAGTCGGAGCAGGTGTGGCGTCAGGCCGCCAAGTACGACGTTCCGCGCATCTGTTTCGTCAACAAGATGGACAAGATGGGCGCGGACTTCTACTTCACGGTCCAGACCATCATCGACCGCCTCGGCGCGAAGCCGCTCGTCCTGCAGCTGCCGATCGGCGCGGAGGACGACTTCGACGGTGTCGTCGACCTGGTCGAGATGAAGGCTGTCACCTGGCGTGGCACGGTCGCCATCGGCGCCGAGCCCACCATCGAGGAGATCCCGGCCGATCTTGCCGACAAGGCTGCCGAGTACCGCGAGAAGCTGCTCGAGACGGTTGCCGAGTCCGACGAAAAGCTCATGGAGAAGTACTTCGCCGGCGAGGAACTCAGCGTCGAGGAGATCAAGGGCGCCATCCGCAAGATGACGGTCAACTCCGAGCTGTACCCGGTGCTGTGTGGTTCCGCGTTCAAGAACAAGGGTGTTCAGCCCATGCTCGACGCGGTCATCGACTACCTGCCGAACCCGCTGGACATCGGCGAGGTCCAGGGTCACGCCCTCGGCAACGAGGAAGAGATCCTCACGCGTAAGCCGAGCAAGGAAGAGCCGTTCTCGGCTCTGGCCTTCAAGATCGCTTCGCACCCGTTCTTCGGCAAGCTGACGTTCGTCCGCGTGTACTCCGGCCGGATCGATCCGGGTGCCCAGGTCATGAACGCGACCAAGGGCAAGAAGGAGCGCATCGGAAAGCTCTTCCAGATGCACGCCAACAAGGAGAACCCGGTCGACGAGGCCGTGGCCGGCCACATCTACGCGATGATCGGCCTGAAGGACACCACGACCGGTGACACCCTGTGTGCACAGGACGCCCCGATCGTGCTCGAGTCCATGAGCTTCCCGGACCCGGTCATCCAGGTCTCGATCGAGCCCAAGACGAAGTCCGACCAGGAGAAGCTGGGCACCGCGATCCAGAAGCTCGCCGAAGAGGACCCGACGTTCTCCGTCGAACTCGACGAAGAGACCGGCCAGACCGTCATCGGCGGCATGGGCGAGCTCCACCTCGACATCCTCGTCGACCGTATGCGTCGCGAGTTCAAGGTGGAGGCCAACGTCGGCAAGCCGCAGGTCGCCTACCGCGAGACCATCACCAAGAAGGTCGAGAAGCACGACTACACCCACAAGAAGCAGACGGGTGGATCGGGCCAGTTCGCCAAGGTGATCATCGCGCTGGAGCCGTTCGTCGGCGAAGACGGTGCCTCCTACGAGTTCGAGAACAAGGTCTCCGGTGGCCGCATCCCTCGCGAGTACATCCCCTCCGTGGATGCAGGCGCGCAGGACGCGATGCAGTACGGCGTTCTCGCCGGCTACCCGCTGGTGAACCTGAAGCTGTCGCTGCTCGACGGTGCGTACCACGACGTCGACTCGTCGGAAATGGCCTTCAAGGTCGCCGGTTCGCAGGCGCTGAAGGAAGCCGCCCGCAAGGCCGGCCCGGTCATTCTCGAGCCGCTCATGGCTGTCGAGGTCACCACACCCGAGGAGTACATGGGTGACGTGATCGGCGACCTGAACTCCCGCCGTGGCCAGATCCAGGCCATGGAGGAACGCAGTGGTGCCCGTGTCGTGAAGGCGCTGGTTCCGCTCTCGGAGATGTTTGGTTACATCGGTGATCTGCGGTCGAAGACCCAGGGCCGGGCGAACTTCTCCATGGTGTTCGATTCCTACGCAGAGGTTCCCGCGAACGTCTCGAAGGAAATCATCGCCAAGGCGACCGGCGAGTAACCTCGGTTCCAGCCGGCCGAAGCACGACCCAGTAATAACAACCGCACTGCTGCATACCGCAAGCATCAATCAGTCCAGGAGGACACACAGTGGCGAAGGCGAAGTTCGAGCGGACGAAGCCGCACGTGAACATCGGCACCATCGGTCACGTCGACCACGGCAAGACCACGCTGACCGCGGCCATCACCAAGGTTCTGCATGACGCGTACCCGGATCTCAACGAGGCCTCGGCCTTCGACGAGATCGACAAGGCTCCTGAGGAGAAGGCTCGCGGTATCACGATCAACATCTCGCATGTTGAGTACCAGACCGAGAAGCGCCACTACGCGCACGTCGATGCTCCCGGTCACGCCGACTACATCAAGAACATGATCACCGGTGCGGCGCAGATGGACGGCGCCATCCTCGTGGTCGCGGCCACCGACGGCCCGATGCCCCAGACGCGTGAGCACGTGCTGCTCGCCCGCCAGGTCGGCGTGCCGTACATCCTCGTCGCCCTGAACAAGGCCGACATGGTGGACGACGACGAGATCATCGAGCTCGTCGAGATGGAGGTCCGTGAGCTCCTCGCTGCGCAGGAGTTCGACGAGGACGCTCCGGTCGTCAAGGTCTCCGCACTCAAGGCGCTCGAGGGCGACCCGGAGTGGACCAAGAACATCCTCGAGCTCATGGCTGCGGTCGACGAGTCCATCCCGGACCCGGTTCGCGAGACCGAGAAGCCCTTCCTCATGCCCGTCGAGGACGTCTTCACGATCACGGGTCGTGGCACCGTCGTCACCGGTCGTATCGAGCGTGGCGTCATCAACGTGAACGAGGAGGTGGAGATCGTCGGCATCAAGGAGACCTCCACCAAGACCACGGTCACGGGTATCGAGATGTTCCGCAAGCTCCTCGACTCGGGCCAGGCCGGTGACAACGTCGGTCTGCTCGTGCGTGGTATCAAGCGCGAAGATGTCGAGCGTGGACAGGTTGTCGTCAAGCCCGGCACCACCACCCCGCACACCGAGTTCGAGGGCCAGGCGTACATCCTGTCCAAGGACGAGGGCGGCCGCCACACGCCGTTCTTCAACAACTACCGTCCGCAGTTCTACTTCCGTACCACGGACGTGACGGGCGTTGTGACGCTGCCCGAGGGCACCGAGATGGTCATGCCCGGTGACAACACCGAGATGTCCGTCAAGCTGATCCAGCCCGTCGCCATGGACGAGGGCCTGCGCTTCGCGATCCGCGAAGGCGGCCGTACGGTCGGCGCCGGCAAGGTCACGAAGATCAACAAGTGATCTAGCTACACCAACGCCGATGGCGCTCACCCTCCGGGGTGGGCGCCATCGGCGTTTCCGGGGTTCTGCCTCAGCGGTAGTTCAGCGCGTCCCATTCCCGGATGTCGCTGGGATGGGCGATCCCTTCGAGGACGAACGGGTCCCGTGCGATGAACTGCTCCGCCCGCTCGCGGCTGGTGAACACCGCCATCGACCCGTTTCTCGCCGGGTCGTCGAACGGTCCGATGCCGAGGATCCCGCCCTCCGCGGCGAACGCGTCCAGGTACTCCCGGTGCCGTGGATAGACCTCCGGGATCCGGGCGGCGGCGGACGGATCGGTTGTGTAGAACACCACGTACTCCATGGCGGAGAACCTACCGAGACCGGGACGTCCCGTGTCAGTTTTCGGCGTGTACCGGGTGGTCGGCGCGGTCGAGGTGGAGCAACACCTGGGTGGCGACCTGCTCACCGCCGAGTGTCGACGCGACCCACGAAGCGACGTCCTCGGACTTGCGGGTGAAGTCGTGGATGTCGAGGGTGGGGTCGGCGGTCACGACGATCGACAGGGTGGGGAGTCCACGTTCGACGACGGCGCGGGCCCGCGTCTGCCTGACACCGGGGTATTCGGCGAGTTCGCTGGCGACCCCATTGGCGAGGGAGCCCAGGTCGACGGTGACGTAGGTGCCCGACTCGTGGTCCGGTACGGCGACGGCGGACGTGCGTCGCCGGGTGAGGTCGAGGGCGAGGAGCACGATCCCGAAGACGAGTCCTACGACGACCGTCGCGGCGAGAGCCCAGCCCCACCAGTCCTGGTCGGGCAGCGCGGTGACGCGTGCGCGGTCGTACCGCGACACCCATTCCCGGACGATCGGAACCCGCAGGTCCCAGGCCACGGCGTAGGCGCCGAATCCGAGGAGCAGAAGCCCGACGATCAGGACGATCAGCCGGTTGACGGCGGCGGTCCGATGGGTCACGGCTTCACCTGCACTCGGAGTTCGGGGGATGTGCCGAGCAGCGACAGCGTCGGTTCCACGGCCTCGCGGACGGAGATGGCCACGTCCGCGGTGGGTGTCGACTCGGTGCGCACCACGCGGACGGTGACGTGCTTGCGGTCGACTGTCGTGTGCGCCGACACCACCCCGGGGACGGTATTGGCGTGACTACTGGAATTGCGGGCCAGATCGGTGGGACGCAGCCAGACGATCGGGGTGTCACCCACCGCGAGGGGCAGATGGGTGCGCGGCCGCGGTTTCAGGGCGGCGACGATGAACACGATTCCCAGCACGATCGCGCCGACGGCGACGGGGACGATCCAGTCGGACCAGTGCAGCCTGCCCAGCCATTGCGCGGTGTTGCGGATCCAGGGCGCGTTGGCGAACGTGCCGCGCATGATGAGCAGTTCACGCGCGGCGACGACTGCGAGGCCGAGGGCGGCGACGGCGACGATGATCGCGGCGGGCACGGCGGCGGGTGTCGCGCGCGGGGTGCGGGGCCGGATCGGCGCCACCGGGTGGGGCGGCACCGCCGGATCGCCCTGTTCGGAGTAGAGGCTGTCGGCGCCGCTGTCTTCGGGTGCCGCGGATTCCGTTCCGACGACCACGATGTTGAGTTCGATGACCGGCATGCCGGTCATCTGCTCGACCTGGCGGTGCACCTGTGCGCGGAGCCTGCGGTTGAGGAGATCGAGGTGGCACGGCCACTGCACCGCGATGTACAGGTTGATTGCGACGGCGTCCGCACCCGTCGAGACGTCGGCGCGGGGGAGTTCTCTGCCCGTCAGCCGGGACAGTCCGCCGGACTGTTTGACGACGCCGGGTACCTGGAGCGCCGCGGCGACGGCGATCTTCACGACGGCGCGTTCCTTGATGACCAACTCGCCGCGCTGGGCGGTGTCGTCGAGCGCAGCGTCGTCCCGGGGTCCGACGGGGGGTGCGGTGGACGGTTCAGCCACGGCCGCGGCTTCGGAGGATGGCGCCGAGATCGAGGTGCCCGTCGCGGTGCGCGCCGACGGCCATGCCCAGCGCGCCGAGCAGGACGGCGAAGACGAATCCGCTGAAACCGCCGAGTATGCCGGCGATGGCGAGGAGTAATCCGACGATCAGGCCTGTGATGGTGCTGTTCATTGAGCTTGTCCTGTCTCTGTCAGGAGATCTTCGATGATCACGTCGACGGGGACGTCCACCAGCGATTCCACTGCGGCCCGCACTCTTTCGGCGGTGTCGACGACGTTGGCGGGGTAGCGGGCCGCGAGATGGACGGCACAGGACGTGGGGCCCACGGTCACCCCGGTCACCCGGCGTCCGGGTAGGTAGGTCGCGACTTCGCCGAACGCGCCGCCGTGCATCGCTGCCACTCCGGGGGTCGCGAGGACGGCTGCGACGATGCGTTCGGAGATGTCCTCCGCATGGGTGTCCGGTGGGAGCGGTCCGGTCACTGCACCCTCGGTTTGCCGTCGAGCTCGGACGC
Organism: Rhodococcus sp. USK10; assembly: GCF_019378875.1. NCBI lineage: Bacteria > Bacillati > Actinomycetota > Actinomycetes > Mycobacteriales > Nocardiaceae > Rhodococcus > Rhodococcus sp. USK10. The sequence goes on along the minus strand of NZ_CP076048.1, from coordinate 2,024,050 downwards.
GGCCTCGGATTCGTCGAACAGCATGACGTCGAAGACGGTGATGTTCACTTCGGTCACTTCGAGTCCGGTCATGCGTTCGACGGCCGCGATGACGTTGCGCCGGATGCCGACCGCGAGTTCGTGCAGTGCGACGCCGTATTCGGCGACGATGCCGATGTCGATGGCGGCCTGTTTCTCCCCGACTTCGACGGCGACGCCCTGGGCGTGGTTGACGCGGGCGCCGGGGATCCGGTCCCGGAGGGCGCCGACGGCGCGCGCGGTGCCGCCGCCCACGTCGTAGACGCCGTTGATCTCACGAGTGGCGATGCCGGCGATCTTGGCGACGACGGCGTCCGCGATGATGGTCCGTCCCTCGGAACTGACGAGTTCCGGTGTCGCCCCGGCACCGAACTGCACGCGGCTGCGTGCGCCTGAATCGCTGGTCATCGTGGATCCCCTTCGAGTCGCCTGCCTTCTCCTCAACAGTAATGATCACCGACGGTACGCGGGGTCTCCCACGCGCCTTTCCGCCCGCGGATCTGTCCGGATACCGATGCGAAAAATATTTGATATGACTACCCGGTACCATGACGTGATCCAGGTAACAGAAGGTGCGGCACGACGAAAGGAACCCCATGGTGGAAGTGGCCCCCGACCAGGACGCTGCCCCCAGTGAGGAGGCTGCGTCCAGCGCGGACGCTGCTTCTGCTGACGGCGCTGCCTCCATGTCCCGGACGCCGGCCGTCACCGCGGGTGTGGCGGTGCTGTCCGTTCTCGCGCTCGCGTTTCTTGCGGTCAGCGGCTATTTCGGCTACATGCACTGGCAGGCGGAGCGGGCGGCGCAGCAGCGGTCCCAGATTCTGGAGGCGGCGAGCCAGGGCGTCGTGAATCTGACGACGATGGACTTCGAGCGGGCCGACGACGATGTGCAGAAGGTGCTCGACGGGTCGGCCGGAGAATTCCGCGACGACTTCGAAGCCCGATCAAAGGATCTCATCGCGGTCATGCAGGAGGCCCAGGTCAAATCGGTCGGGGAGGTGCGTCAGGCCGCGATCGAGAGGCAGGACGGCGACTCCGCCGACGTGCTCGTCGCGGTCACGCAGAGGGTGTCGAATGCGGGTGGGGCCGCCGACGAGCCCCGCGGTCAGAGGATGCGGGTCACGATGCAACTCGAGGACGGCACGTACAAGATCGTGAAGGCGGGGTTCGTGCAGTGAGTACCGACGCATCGCCGAAGTCGCGCAGACTCCTCGTGGTCCTGGGTGCGCTCACCGTGGTCACGGCCGTGCTGGCCGGGGTTCTGTACTTCACGCTGTACCGGCCCGACCAGCGCGTCGACGACACCGTCCGCGCTGCCGTCACCGACACCGCTTCGCAGGGCGCGATCGCCCTGCTGTCGTACGGGCCGGACACCGTGGAGAACGACGTCGGCGCCGCGAAGGAACGCCTGACGGGGGAGTTCCTCGACTATTACACCCAGTTCACGACGGACGTCGTCGTCCCCGCGGCGAAGGAGAGCCAGGTTGCCACGCAGGCGACGGTGGCCGCGTCCGGTCCGGTCGAGGTGGCGGCCGACACGGCGACGGTGCTGCTGTTCGTCAACCAGAGCACCACCAGCGCCGCGAAACCGGAACCGGCGGTGACGGCGACGAGCATTTCCGTCGAGCTGACCAAATCCGGCGACGACTGGCTGATCTCCGGCTTCGATCCCGTCCAGGCCCACGGGTAGCGTTGGCGCCCATGAGCACTCTTCGAGAGGTCGGCGACCGCGAGTCGTGGCGCTGTTGGTTGTGTGACGAACCGGTGGATCCCGACATGTCGGTCAACGACCCGCGCGGCCCCAGCATCGACAGTGTCGTCACCGCGAAGAAGGCCAAGGCGAAGGGCGGCGTCGAACGCCTCGCCCACCGCGCGTGCAACACCAAGAAGGGCGCCGTCAAACCGGTCGTGCCGTGGCCGGACCGGTTGTTCGTCGTCGATCCCGCCCCGATCATCGGTGTCGTCGAACAACTCGGCCGCAAGGGCGGACGGGTCGCGGTGGCGCGGTGCCCGGGAAAATCGGACGCCGAGGACGCGTCGGAGTGGTTGCTCGACCGGTTGTCCCGTCTCGCACCGGAACTGAACGTCGAAACGCAGATCGACGCGGCCGGGGGCGCGTTCCTGCTCGTTGTGCGGCTCCGCCACCCGTGAGTACTTCTTAACCGCCGGCGGTTAACAAGTACTCACGGGCGGGGGATCGGCGGGTGCAGGGTGGTGGCGTCGCCCGGCCGGTACAGCTGGGCGCGCCTGCCGCCCGTGGATGCGGCGTCGGCGACGCCTTCGACGGGTTCGACGAATCCCCGCGTTCCCAGGACCTTGCGGCGGAAGTTCGCCCGGTCCCACGTCACGTCCCACACGGCCTCGTACACCGTCTGCAGGTCCCGGATCGAGAACGGGGACTCCACGAAATGGGTTGCCAACGTGGTGTATTCGAGTTTCGCCCGCACCCGCTCGAGGGCGTCGGCGAGGATCTGCGCGTGGTCGAACGCCAGCGACTCGCGGGACGCGTCCTCGACCGGCGTCCAGTAGGCGTCGGCGGCGTCGGAACCGGCGGACGGCTCCGGCAGGTTCGGCGCGAACGCCACGAACACCACCGACACGACCCGCATGCGCGGGTCGCGGCCCGGCTCGCTGTACGTCGCCAACTGCTCGAGGTGACCGGGAAAGCTGTCTAGTCCGGTCTCCTCCGCCAGTTCGCGTCGCGCCGCGACGTCCGCCGATTCGTCGGCGTGAACGAAACCGCCGGGCAGCGCGGGCATCCCCTGGAACGGTTCCTCTCCCCGCCGCACCAGCAGGACCGACAGCGCGGGGCCGCGCAGCGTGAACATCGCGAGATCGACGGTCACGGCGAACGGTGGGTAGTCGGTTGCGTCGTACACTGTCAGCCTCCCAGTGGTGCGGCGAACGTCGATCGGTGGGCGAGTGCCTGTTCAGTGACCTGGGTCGCGAGGTCGAGGCGCTCTGCCCGGCTCCCGGTCAGCATCACCCACGACCGCCCGGCGGCGGTGAGTGCGTCGACGAACCACTCCGTCATCTCCTCCCGGATCGACTCTCCGTCACGCAACCCATCCTGCACGAAGGGGACACCGACATGGTCGGTAATGAGGTACAGGGCGTGGCGGCCCGGCCGGTGGTCGTGCGCCCGGGTGCTGTCGGGGCCGAGGTAGCGCCGCTCCCACACGGTGGTCGCTTCTGCGTCGGTGTCGCAGATCGTCAGGGGCGACCCCGACCGCGCCGCCGCCTCTTCCCACTCGTTCTGGATGCGGGCGATGTCGGCGAAATCCTGCCCGGTCCAGACGAGGTCGTCGACGCCGGCGGACGCGTCGGCGACGCGGGCTCTCGCCAGCTTGTCTGCGGTTGCCGTGCGACCGTATTCGGGAACCCAGTGCGTGCGCCGCCAGATCCCGCCGCGGGCGCGGAAGCGCTGCGCCAGTGCATGACTGACGGTGGTGGTCCCGGTGGATTCTGCACCGAGCACCACGATCCGGGTGGTGAGCAGTGCCTGCGCGGGCGCGTCGAGGTGTTCCCAATTGCCGGCGAGGTCGGCTCGACAGTCGGTCCCCGAAATCGGGAACTGGACCCGCTCGGGGTCGACGGGGACGTGGACGGCGCCGAACCAGCGGGCGAGTTCGTCGCCGTACTTCTCACTCGACACGACCACGTCGACGGCGATGCCGGTGACCTGTCGCACCGCGGCGCGCATGCACGCCACCTGGGCGGCCCACACCGGTCGCGACGCCAGGTCCATCGGGGCGTCGCACGCGATGCCGGTCACGGTCACCGTGCGGTCCAGTGCATGCGACTCGGCGAGGCAGGACACTCTGTCCGCCAAGGGAATCGACTCGACCCGGGACGCCATCACCACCACCGTCACCCGGGTGGCGACCTTCGCCGCCTCCCGGATCAGCAGGTGATGCCCGGCGTGCGGGGGATAGAACTTTCCGATCACGAGCGCGTGGTCGCGCATTGCGGTCACCTGCCTGCGGTCGTCGCGAGGGCGGGGAGTCCCGAAGACCTGCGCCACTCGACGAGACCGCGGACGCAGAGCGCGAGGAATCCGACGTACAGCAGGGCCGTCAGCGTCAGACCCTTGTGCAGGTAGAGCGGGACGTAGACCAGATCGGCCGCAATCCACAGCAGCCACGATTCCCAGCGCTTGTTCACCTGCCCCCAGGTGGCCAGCAGCGAGAGGGCTGTGGTGACGGCGTCCCAGAACGGGACCGTGGACGACGTCGCCGTGTGCAGGAGCACGGTCAAGGCGGCGGTGCCGACGATCCCGGTGCCGGCGAGCCACCTCCATTCTTCCGGCGACGTTCCGGTGACGGGCAGCGGGTTGCCGGCGCGACCGCGGATCCACCGGATCCACCCGGCCACGGCGAGCGCGATGTAGACCAGTTGGAGGGCTGAGTCGGCGAAGAGTCCGGCTGCGTAGAACAGCAGGATCCAGACCAGGTTGTTCGCGATTCCGATCGGCCAGTTCCAGGCGGACTGCCGGGCGACGAGCCAGACGCACACCGCGCCCGACGCGAAACCGAGCACTTCGGCCCAGCTCGTCGTCGTCCCGAACGACGTCACCGCGGCCGAATTGAGCCAGTCGACGAGTAGGGCGATCACGGGAACTCCTTGTAGTCGTAGTGACTACGAAACGATATCACCGACGTGGTCATACTGACTACAACTGGGGATGTCGTGGTGTCCCGCGGGAGGTGGGGGTACCGTCGGGACCAGAACATGAATCCGACCTCGAGTGCGAAGGAATTCCGATGAATCTGGCCTTGACCGACGAGGAGCTGGCGTTCCGCGACGAGATGCGAACGTTCTTCACCACGCAGATTCCGGCGGAGATCCGCGAGCGGTATGCGCGGGGCGAAGAAGTGGGGAAAGAAGGCTTCGTCGAGTCTCAGCGGATTCTGAACGCCAACGGGCTCGCGACGCCGCACTGGCCGGTCGAGTGGGGCGGCCGCGACTGGACGCCGGTGCAGAAGCATATCTGGCTCGACGAGCTGCAGCTCGCGTCGGTGCCCGAGCCGCTCGCGTTCAACACCAGCATGGTCGGCCCCGTCATCGCGGCGTTCGGTTCGCAGGAGCAGAAGGAGAAGTTCCTTCCCGCGACCGCCAACCTCGACATCTGGTGGTGCCAGGGATTTTCCGAACCCGAGGCCGGTTCCGACCTCGCGTCGCTGAAGACCCGCGCCGTCCGCGACGGCGACGACTACGTGATCAACGGCCAGAAGACGTGGACCACCCTCGCGCAGCACGCCGACTGGATCTTCGTCCTCGCCCGCACCAACCCGGACGCCCCCAAGAAGCAGGCCGGCATCTCGTTCATCCTCGTCGACCTGAAGACGCCCGGCGTCACGGTGCGCCCGATCAAGCTGATCGACGGAGGCCACGAGGTCAACGAGGTCTTCTTCGAGGACGTGCGCGTGCCCGCCGAGAATCTCGTGGGTGAGGAGAATCAAGGCTGGAGCTACGCCAAGTTCCTGCTCGGCAACGAGCGCGCCGGCGTCACCCGCCTGGGATTCTCCAAGGTCCGGCTCGCGCAGGCGAAGAAGCGCGCCGCGGAGATCTCGGTCGGCGAGGGGACGCTGCTCGACGACCCGCTGTTCGCCGCCCGCATCGCGGAACTCGAGAACGAGATCATCGCGCTCGAGCTCACCCAGCTGCGGGTCGTCGCGAGTTCGGCCGACGGCAAGCCGAACCCGGCGTCGTCGCTGCTGAAGCTGCGCGGGTCCGAACTGCAGCAGGCGACACTCGAACTGCTGACCGACGTCGCGGGCCCCGACTCCCTACCCTTCGCCGCCGGTGACGGCATCTCCTCACCGCTCTGGGCGCAGCGGACGGCACCGACCTATCTGAACTACCGCAAGGTTTCCATCTACAGCGGATCGAGCGAAGTGCAGCGCAGCATCATCGCCTCCTCGATCGTCGGATTGTGAGGGCGTGACATGGACTTCGAACTGACCGACGAACAGAAACTGCTGCGCGACACCACCCGCGAACTGCTGGGGCGTAGCTACGACGCGGAGAAGCGCAACGCCGTCACCGACACCGAGCAGGGGTGGAGCCCGCAGGTCTGGAAGCAACTCGCCGAGGTGGGGCTGCTCGGCCTGAGCTTCGACGAGGAAGACGGGGGAATGGGCGCCGGACCCGTCGAGGTGGCGTCGGTGATGACCGAGATCGGCCGCCGCCTCGCCCCCGAACCAGTCCTCGACGCCGTGCTCGTGCCCGGCGGCCTGATCGCTGCGGCCGGCAGCACGGAGCAGCGTCGCCGGATTCTTCAGGACGTGTCCGAGGGCACCCTCCTGCTGGCCTTCGCCGATCGGGAACCGGGCGTGCGCTGGCCGTCGGCCCGGGTGTCCACGACGGCGACGAAGGACGGCGACGCGTGGACCCTGACGGGTACGAAGAATCCGGTTCCCCACGGCGGCAGTGCGAACACGCTGGTCGTCAGCGCGGCACTCCCGGACGGCGGGGTCGGGCTGTTCCTCGTCGACGGCGACGCCACCGGTCTGACTCGCACCCCCTATGCGACCCACGACGGACTGCGGGCCGCGCAGGTGGAACTGTCCGGCACCCCGGCCGAGCCGCTCGGTGAGGGCGGCGACGCGTCTGCGGCGATCGAGGGCGCACACATCCGGGCGCAGGCGGCGCTGTGCGCGGAGGCCGTCGGCGCGATGGAGGAGGCGTTGCGGCTGACCACCGAGTACCTGAAGACCCGCAAGCAGTTCGGCGTCCCGATCGCGAAGTTCCAGACGCTCACCCACCGCGCGGCCGACATGTACGTGCTGCTGGAACTGGCTCGCAGCATGAGTCTCTACGCGACGATGTCGCTGGCCGACGGAACCGTCGACCCGGTGGTCGCGTCCCGTGCCAAGCTGCAGATCGGCCGGTCGGCCCGCACGATCGGGCAGGAAGCGATCCAGATGCACGGCGGCATCGGCATGACCGCCGAGTACCCGGTCGGGCATTACGTGAGTCGGCTGACCGCAATCGAGCACACCCTCGGCGGCTCCGACGACCACCTGCGGGTGCTCGCGGCGGCGACGACCCAGGGCACCGTCAGCATCATCTAGCTGCGCCCGTGAGTACTTGTTAACCGCGGGCGGTTAACAAGTACTCACGGGTCCAGGTCTCGGATTGGTATCGGAAAGAGCGTTTTCGACGTGTCGCACGAGGACCCCCGTGTGACGCAGCTAACGTTCTGCGCGCACATCAGAACTCACGGGGGATGTACGTATCTCGGTGAAGGAGCGTTGTCATGGGGTCCGGTCCAGTCAAAGCGATCATGTGGAGCCTGCTCGTCGTGGGACTCGTCGGTGCGGGAGTCGGGATCTCCGAACTGCACGTCCCGTGGACGGTCGCGTCGTTGATCGTCGCGTCGGTGTCCGGCCTGGTCCTGCTCAGGATCCGCGCCGACGCACACCCCGAATTGCACAGCGAGCGCCGGATGGCTGCCGGCTGACCCGCCGTCACCCCTGCTGGAGACCGTCCGCCCACCTGGCGATGTCGCCGCGTTCCAGCGCGAGCGCCAGCAGTTCCGGGAACTTGTCCGGCGTGCAGGCGAACGCGGGAATGCCGAGCGCGCCGAGGGCCGCCGCGTTGTCGTGATCGAACGACGGCGCGCCGTCGTCGGACAGCGCCAACAGCACCACCACCTGCACACCGGCGTTCTTCATCGCCGCCATCCGGCGCAGCATCTCCGCGCGGATCCCGCCCTCGTACAGGTCCGAGATCAGCACGAACAACGATTCCGCCGGCCTGTCGATCAGTGACTGGCTGTACGCGATGGCCCGGTTGATGTCGGTGCCGCCGCCGAGTTGCGTGCCGAACAGCACGTCGACCGGATCGGACAGCTTGTCGGTGAGATCGACGACCGCCGTGTCGAACACGACCAGCGACGTCTTCAGCGCGCGCATCGACGCGAGCACCGCGCCGAACACGGACGCGTACACGACGCTCGAGGCCATCGAGCCGGACTGGTCGATGGCGAGGACGACGTCACGGTGCACGGCCTGCGATCGGCGGCCGTAGCCGAGCAACCGCTCCGGCACCACCGTCTTGTGCTCGGGCAGGTAGTGCGCGAGGTTGGCGCGAATGGTGCGATTCCAGTCGATGTCGCGGTACCGGGGATTGGTGGTGCGGGCCGAGCGGTTCAGGGCACCCGTGACGGCGGTTCGGGTCTTCTGCGCGATCCGGTCCTCCACCTCCCGGACCACCTTCTCGACGACCATCCGGGCGGTGCCCTTGCTGGTCTCGGGCATCACCCGGTTCAGGCTGAGCAGGGTGCCGACGAGGTGGACGTCCGGTTCGACGGCGTCCAGCAGTTCGGGTTCGAGGAGCAGTTGGGTGAGGCCGAGACGGTCGATGGCGTCCCTCTGCATCACCTGCACGACGCTGCTCGGGAAGTAGGTGCGGATGTCGCCGAGCCAGCGCGCGACCTTCGGCGCCGATCCGCCGAGACCCGCAGTGCGCCGGCGACTCTTCGACCCGTCGCTGCTGGTGTCGTACAGCGCGGCCAGTGCGCCGTCCATCGCCGCGTCCGTCTTCGACGCCAGTCCGCCGGTGGATTCCTCGGCGGCGTTGCCGAGCAGCAGCCGCCACCGCCGTAGCCGATCCGCGTCTTCGGTCACGACGTCACCCCCAGGATGTCGGCGACGGTGCGGATCGAGACGGTGCCGCGCCGGGCATCGACCTCGGCCGGAGCATCAGCCGTGGAGCCGCCCTCCACGGACTGTCCGATGGCCCTGCGTTCCCCGGTCTCGAAGCTGCCGAACGTGCGCCGCAGCAGTGGCAGCACGTCGACGAAATCCTGCTCGCGCAACCCCGACACCCACCCGTCGAGCAGCCGCAGCAACTGCCGGTCGTGGACCAGCAGCAGGCCTCCGCCACCGAGGAAACCGTCGACCCACCCTGCCTTGGCGGACGGTTCGGCGCCGACGGACAGCGCCCGCGACAGCCGGGTGGCGGCCTCGGTTTCGCTGACGGTGCCCGCGTCGCGGAGTAGTCGGACCATGCGCCCGATCACGAGGCCGTTCACGTCGCTGCGGTCGACGAGGCCGGTGAGCGTGCCGAGCCATCGCGCCGACGCGCGGTCGTCGTCGCGCAGCATCACCGCCGCGTGGACGTCGTCGACGGCGCGGCGCAGGTCGAGGGCGCTGTCGTCGTCCAGACCGGACATCGCCGCCGGCAGTCCCGCGCAGATGCGGACGAGCAGGCTGTCGGTGACGCGGGTGAGGGACGAGATGTCGGTGCCGCGGACGTCGCCGTACCGCAGGGTGCGGGTCAGTGCGGGCAGCGCGTCCATCAGGTGCATGACGTCGTGGTCGAGCGTGGCCGCCGTCTCCAGCGCGCGCAACAGTTCGGCCAGGGCGTCGCGGAGATCCGACAGCAGCGCCTGCTCGAGCAGCCCGGTGAGCCGGACGAGGGAGACGTCGCCGCCCGCCGCCTCCTCGCACACCTTCGCCGTGGCCGCGGCCTCGACGGTGGTGCCCCACAGCGACGCCTCGATGATCGACACCGCCAGTTCGGGTTGCCAGGTGAGCGACCACGTCTCACGGAATGTGCCGGTGCCGCGGACGTCGCTGTCGGCCGGGGTGCCCCAGTCGACGCCGAGGATCTGCAGGCGGTGCAGCAACCGGGACCGCGCGACGTCGTTGTCCCGGCGGAGGTCGAGGTCGATGGTCTTCTCGGTGGCCTGCTGCTTCAGGCGCAGGGTCTTCGCCCGGGCGCGCAGGTCGGCGTCGAGCGGAACGGTCGGGGTGTCGTCCGGGACGGCGCCGAGGGCCTCGCCGACGACGAGGCGACGCGTGATCAGGTCGAGCAGGACGTCGTCCCCGTCGCACATCACGGCGCGGGTGGCCTCGGTGACCTCGGAGAGACCGGCCAGCGGCCGCGCACGTAACGCGGCCAACGTGTCTGCGAGACGGACGGATTCGATGACGTGCGCACTCGACACCGGAAGATCCTCGTCCCGCAGTACCCGCGCTACTTTCGTGAGCCACCGGGTGATCGTGCGGTCCGGGGCGGTGAACAGGTGGTGATACCAGCCGGGTGAGGTGATGCCTGCGCCGTATCCGGACGCCGTGGACAGCCGCGAATGCGTCCACGGCACCCACGTCAGCGACGTCTTGATCTTGGGGATTCCCTTGAGGATTCGCGCGTCCGCGGTGGCCGGTCCGAGGGGTGCGGCGAGTGCCGGGGCGTGCCAGGCGCCGCACACCACCGCGATCCGCGCGGCGCCGCCCTTGATCACCTTCCGCAGGGTCTGGCGCATGTACGCCTCGCGCCTACGGGTGGGTTCGTCGAGTTCGACGGTGTCCCGCAGCGCGCTCATGGCGTCGGTGATCGCGTCGAACGAGTCGGTCCCCGAACCGGATTCGATGACGGCGTCCCACCAGCGTTCGGTGTCGTCGTAGCCGGCCGCCGCGGCCAGTGCCGCCAGCGGATCCTCGGATTGGGACTCGGCCCGGTCGGCGGCGAGGGTGTTGGCGGCCGGAAGGTCGCAGAAGCGCACGTCGACGCCGCGTCCGGCCGCCCACGACAGCGCCTGCCACTCCGGGGAGAACACGGCGAACGGCCAGAACGCCGCCGTCCGGGGTTCGCCGGTGGCATATGCGAGCAGCGCGACCGGGGGTTCCATGGTGTCGGACGCGGTCAGCGCGACCAGCGGATCGGCGTCCGCGGGCCCTTCGATCAGGACGGCGTCGGGAACGAAGTCGTCGAGCGCGCGACGCACCGATCGTGCGGAACCCGGCCCGTGGTGGCGGATGCCGAAGACACGGACGTCGCCCGCCGGCGGGCTCACCCGGTGACCTCGCGGCACGCCCGGTAGAAGTCGGCCCAGCCCTCCCGTTCGCGGACTACGGCCTCGAGGTATTCGGTCCACACCACCCTGTCGGCCACCGGGTCCTTCAGCACGGATCCGAGGATGCCGGCGGCGACGTCGGAGGGTCGGAGCACCCCGTCGCCGAAGTGCGCGGCGAGCGCGAGTCCGTTGGTGACCACGGAGATCGCCTCCGCCGTCGACAGCGTTCCGGACGGCGATTTCAGCTTGGTGCGGCCGTCGCCGGTGGCGCCGGATCGCAGTTCCCGGAACACCGTGACCACGCGCCGGATCTCGTCGTCCGTCGCCGGGACCGCCGGTAGTTCCAGCGACGACCCGAGTTGCTCGACCCGCCGCGCGACGATGGCGACCTCGTCCTCCTCGCTGGCGGGCAGGGGCAGGACGACCGTGTTGAAACGCCTGCGCAGCGCGGACGACAGGTCGTTGACGCCGCGGTCGCGGTCGTTGGCGGTGGCGATCACATTGAAACCCCGAGTGGCCTGCACCTCGGTGCCCAGTTCGGGGATCGGCAGCGTCTTCTCCGAGAGCACGGTGATGAGCGCGTCCTGCACGTCGGCGGGAATGCGGGTCAGTTCCTCGACCCGCGCGATCCGCCCGCCCTGCATCGCCGTCATCACCGGGGACGGAACGAGTGCGCCGGCGGTGGGACCCTCGGCGAGGAGCCTCGCGTAGTTCCAGCCGTACCGGATGGCCTCCTCCGGGGTACCCGACGTTCCCTGGACGAGCAGGGTCGACTCGCCGGACACCGCCGCCGACAGGTGTTCGGACACCCACGTCTTGGCGGTTCCGGGCACGCCGAGCAGGAGCAGTGCGCGGTCGGTGGCGAGCGTCGCGACCGCCACCTCGATCAGCCGCCGGGGACCGACGTACTTGGGCGTGATGACGGTGCCGTCGTCGAGTTCGCCGCCGAGCAGGTACGTCACGACCGCCCACGGCGACAACTTCCACGACGGTGGCCGGTGCCGGGTGTCCTGCGCGGCGAGGGCGGCGAGTTCGTCGGCGTAGGCCTGCTCGGCGTGGGGTCGTAGCAGGTCGGCCGGGACGGCCGCGATCTCGGTCACTCGAGCTCCTTCAGGACTGTTCTGCGATGGTCGATGTTGGCGGCGACAGTGGCGAACGCCTGCTGCCAGCCCGGGTCACGGGTGCGTTCGGCGGCCGCCCGGAGCAGCGGCGCCGCGGTGAACGGGAAGTGTGTCTCCGCGCTGCGGAGGGTCGAGTAGTGGCTGTGCCGGGAGAACTGCCCGAGGTCCTTGCCGGTCTCGGCGTGCCGCCCGGCCACGTCCTCGAGGCGGGCGATCACCCGCTCGGCGAGGTCCAGCGGCCACGGGTGGGGAAGCCCCTCGAGCAGTGCGGCGCCGTCGACGCCCAGCAGGTAGCTGTCGGCGTGGCCCGACAGAATGTAGGCGAGCCGTTCGCCGGCGGGGACGATCGGCACTACGCGACGTTCGGTCTTCCGTCCCTCGCGGTGCAGCAGAGCGGACGCCCAGCGCGGATTGCGCTGGATCACGGTGGCGTTGGTCCACGCCTCCATCATCACCTCCCGCCACTGGTCTTCGATCCGGATCTCCAACGCGCCGGCGGCCGAGCCGATCATGCCTTCCCACACCGACAGGGGGGCGGCGGTGACCACCATCCGCAACCACCAGCTGCGGATTCCCTTGTTCTTGAAGTGGACGTCCTCGATTCCGTCGCGACGGGCCGAATCGTCCAGGGAACCGGGCATGTTCACCACGAGGCGGGTGCGCAGCGGCTTCTTCTCCACCCGCACCCACGCACGGGCGCGGGCGGCCATCCGCTCGGCGTACGCGGAGTTCGGCAGCTGGCGCAGCAACTGGACCGCCTGCTGACGCACCTCTTTCCGCCGGTCGTCGAGTGCGTGCTCGAGCAGGTCGGAGTCGGCGTCGCCGAGCCCCGTGCCCAGGACCGCGATGAACGCCGCCCGGTGCTCGCCCCGTTCGGAATCCCAGGTGCGGCGCAGTTCGGCCATCGCGATCGCCGGGTTCACCGCCCGCATCGTCGTGAGCCACAGCAATCGTTCCTGATGGGCGCCGTGCGTCCACACGTCGGTGCGATCGGACCGCCGGACCAGCATCGACCAGTCCGGGTTCTGCGCGGCGAGCCACTGGCCGCGGGGGCCTGCCAATCGCAGGATGCTCTCGCGGTGGGTGTCGTTCGTACGTGCCACCGCCATCAGGTCGGCGACGAGATGATCGGGCGCGCGGTATCCCCGCTCGGCGACCACCGCGAACCACTCGGTGAGCGTCCACGACTTGGCGGCGAGCAACTGCATCAGGTGCGCGGCGGACGCGGACGGCAACTGCAGCCGCGGATCGCTCTCGGCGGGCGCGGGCAGCACGCGGGTGGAGGCGGCGACTCCGCCGTCGCGGTACGCGTTTTCGAGCGCAGCAGCGCCCAGCAGGGTCTCCGCCGGGTCGCCGCCGACCGACTGCGCCAGTTCGCCGGTGGCCAGACCCTCGAACGAGGGGGCGGATCGTGCCGTGCCGAGCAGGGCGGCGGACAGGAGTTCGCTCATCGCCGACTCCCCGCGGTCGACGGCGTGCCGGACACGAGCGGGTACACGTCGCCGCGATCGAACACCGACACGGGAACGAGGGAGTCGCTGGTCCACTCCCCGAACACGGTGACGGGACTGCCGCCGGACATCCCGAGCAGTCGCCACAGGACCGGATCCTCGCCGGACAGCGGCAGCGCGCGGCCCTGCCCGTCGACGACGAACCAGCTTCCGTCGTCGTATGCCGGGGTGACACCGGTGAGCAGGGCGGGCCACGAGCGGATCCACGGGTCGGCGCCGACCGCGGCGGCGAAGTCGTCCAGGGCGGTGTCGATGTCGCTCGGTGCGACCGTGGTGAACGGTTCGGGCGTCTCGTGGGTGTCGCCGAACTGGGCGCGCAGCGGCGCGGCGCCGGGGTAGAAGTGCAGGGTGGCGTCGACGAGCGATCCGAGCGGCGGGATCACCGTCGAGAAGTGGGCGGAGCCGTGCGTGAAGTCCAGGAGGATCGCGCGGCGACCGTGGTCGCGGCCGAGCAACCACACCTTGCGGGTGAAGAGGCGCTTCTCCTCGGTGGTCTGCATGCCCAGCACCATCCACCGGTCGCGGACTCCCGGTTCGCCGCGCACGCTGTCGGTGGCCACCGGGTAGCCGACGTGCGAACGCACCGACGCCTGCAACGGTTCCGGCAGTTCGCTCAGTCGGCGATGGGCGACGACGAGGAGGTGCAGCCTGGCGTATTCGCGGAGCAACCGGTCCGGCCAGTCGGCCCGGGTGGCCACGACGATCGGAAGGCGCCGCAGGGTGGACGCGACGCCCGGCGCTTGCGCGTCGACCATGCGGGCTGCAATGGCGTCGAACGCGGACGCCGAGATGTCGGCCGCGCCGAGGCCGCTCCGGATCTGGTCGGTGAGCCACAGGTCGAGTTCGTCGAGTCCCGCCGCCACCCGCTCGGCCCGGCGCTCCGCGGTCTTGGCACCCGACGCCGTGGTGACCGGTGCCGCCGCCGTGCGCACCGCGGTCGCCCGCCCGGCCCGTCGGCTCAGCCAGTCGTTCGCGAACTCGGGCGGTTCGGACTGCTCCGGAACCCTGCCCTGCGACCAGATCAGCAGCAGTCCGAGCGCGTGCTTGCACGGAAACTTCCGGCTCGGACACGAGCAGTGGTACTCCGGACCGGTGAGGTCGACCACCGATCGGTAGGGGCTCTTGCCGCTGCCCTGGCACTGTCCCCACAGTGCGTCGCCGTTGCCGCCCGTCTGCGACCACGCGCCCGACAGCTTTGCGGCGGCAGCGAGCGAGCCGGCATCGGGGGCCACCGATGCGACCTGTCCCTCCGACCAAGGCGACGTCACTCCGTCACCGTAGGGGAGTTGTCCGACAGGAAGGGCGGAGGGGCGCGGAATTGTCCGCCAACTTCGGTGTGGACGCCGGCCTCCCGTGTCAAGCTGTCGTCAGGTGCGACAGCGAGGAGTGGGCCGGTGATTCACGGAAGGTATTTCGAGTTCAAGGGTCGTCCCGCCGTGCGGTTCCGGTGCACGTACCCGTTCGACGTTCAGAGGCTGTGGGAGGCCGTGTCGGAGCCGGACGAACTCGCGCACTGGTTTCCGTCTCGGGTCCGGCTCGACACCTACGCCGGCGGCGACATCGAATTCTTCCCGGACCCGCACAGCGACCCCGAGACGGGGACGGTTCTGGTGTACGGCGCGCCGTACACCCTGGCGTTCACCTGGGGCGGGGACGAGATCCACTTCGAGGTCGAGCCGACCGCGGACGGGTGCGCACTGACGCTCGTGAATGTTCTCGAGGTCCGCAACACGGCGGCCAGGAACGCCGCCGGGTGGAGTGTCTGTCTCGCCGACCTCGACCGGCACCTCGACGGGGCGGACACGTCAGGTCACGGCCGCGATGCGTCCGCGGACTGGCGGCCGTTCTATCAGACCTATCTGGGGGAGGGGATGCCGGCGGGGGCCCCGATCCCGGGGGAGTCCGCCTGACGGCGGTTCGTCAGAGCCGGGGACGCTCGAACAGGCTCTCGACGTTCGACGCCGGCTCGTTCGGCGCCTCGACCGCGATGTTGCCACCGGTCCTGAGCCACCCGTTCCGCAGTGAGGACGTCAACCAGTTGTCGAGTGCGGCTTGGGTTTCGAACTTCAGCACGATCACGCAGACATCGGAGGTGCTGCTCTCCTTGAGCCACCCGCCACCGAGGAACCCGGGGAACAGCCGGGCGAGTCCGAGCCCGGTCTGGATCCAGTCGGCGAACTCCTCGTCGCAGCCGCGGAGGACCCGGCGGACGATGGTCGTCGTGACGGACGCATCCACAGGCTCGCCTGCCCTGGCGCCGTCGGCCGCGTTCTCCATCGTTTCCCTACCTCGGTTCCAGCTCACCCCCGTGACACGTTCCACCTCAAACTACCAGCGCATTCGACGTCACAGGTCGTAGAACGGCGCAGCGTACCGGAACGTGCCGGTGATGGACGGATCCCAGCATGCGAGCCGGCGTACCTGGAAGTGGGACGACCACGAGGGCTGGTCCGGCTCGATCCCGACCGACGTTCCCGAGACGAAGCCGAACCGCGGGTAGTAGTCGAGGTGACCGAGCATTGCGACGAGCGGTTCGTCCCTGGCGTCGGCCCCGCAGAGCACGGCGTGCATCAGCGCCGAACCCACCCCGTCGCGCTGGAGGTCGGGGAGGACGCCGATCGGGCCGAGCGCGAGTACGTCCGTGGCGCCGACGGTCGCGCGGGTCAGGCAGACGTGGCCGACGACGGCTCCGTCGATTTCGGCGACGAGGGACAGTTGCGGAATCCACGCGTCGCTCGACCGCAACAGGGTGACGAGGCCGACCTCGACGGGAGCGTCGCCGTCGAAGGCCTGCCGGTGCACCTCGGCCACCGCGTCGACGTCGCCTGCATCCTCGCGTCTGATCAGCATGCGCACACAGTGCATCGGCCGGGCCGCGGGCCGCAACGGATTTTCCGGCGCCGGCCCGTTGTCCGGCCGGTAGCGGTGCGCGAAAAGCGTTCTCCAATTGTGACCGTGTGACGTTTGCGGCCGAATGAATTTCCGGCGCATCGGTAGCAGTATGGGCAGAACGTGAGTCGAGCGAAGGACAACGGGAATCGGGGGTGCGGGTGGTCGACGCCAGGGTGGTCGGATACAGTTGCGGTGTGCAACACAACGAGGTCGAGCCGGAGGAAACGCCCGCGTCGGGCGTGGTGGCCGTCCATGACGAACTCGTCCGCCTCGTCCGTCAACTGGTCGCAGGTGACCGCCCTCCCGTCGGATCCCCGACGTTCGCTCAACATTCGCTGCTCTCCTTCGTCGCCCGCAATCCGGGTTGCCGGGCCACCCAGATCTCGGAAGCGTTCGGCGTGCACCGCTCCACCGTGTCGCGTCAACTCCGGGGCTGCATCGACGAGGGCTGGGTGCACGCCGAACCGGGACCGCTGCGCAGCGGTCACCCGTTGAGCCTCACCGACGGCGGCGTCGCGGTGCTGGCCGGCGCCGACGCCCGCCGGGTGGAGGAAGTCCGCGACCGGGTGGCCTCGTGGTCGGACGGCGAGATCGCCGCGTTCGCCCGGCACCTCCGGAGGTTCCGCCAGGGCGGCGACACCGACGACAGCATCGGAGACGGCAGCCGTGCGTGAGTACACCAGCGCCCCGACGTTCAGCGTGTCGGACCACGAGAACGCCGTGCTCCGGGTGTTCGCGCACGCCGAGAGCAACCCGGATCGGGTGATGTACACGCGTCCGGAGTCCGGCGGGTGGGTCGACGTGACGGCCAAGGACTTCGGTGCGCTCGTCACCGGGGTCGCGAAGGGTCTGATCGCCAACGGGGTCCGGCCCGGCGACCGGGTGGCACTGCTGTCGTCGACCAGATTCGAATGGTCGCTGCTCGACTACGCGATCTGGGCGGCGGGCGCGGCGTCCGTCCCCATCTACGACTCCTCCTCCCACGACCAGATCCGGTGGATCATCGAGGATTCGGGGGCCGTGGCCGCGCTCGTGGAGACCCCGGCCCACGCGTCGAGTTTCGAGGGTGACGGCATCCCCTACACGCTGAAGCGCATCCTCACCATCGACGAGGACGCGGTGGGCACGCTCATCAAGGACGGGTTGTCGATCGACGATTCCGAGGTGTTCAAGCGGGTGGTGGCGCTGACCGCCAACGATCTCGCCTCACTCGTGTACACGTCCGGCACCACGGGTCGTCCCAAGGGCTGCATCCTCACCCACCGGAACTTCCTGTCGGAGGTGCGGTCGCTGCTCGCGGCGCCGATCGGCGACGTCGCCCGGCCGGGCAACCGCGTGCTGACGTTCCTTCCGCTGGCGCACGTGCTGGCGCGGGCGGTGTCGCTGGCGATGTTCGAAGGCGGGGCGACGCAGGCGCACTGGTCCGACTTCGGCACGGTCACGGGTGAATTCGAACGTTTCCGGCCCAACACCATCCTCGGTGTTCCCCGCGTGTTCGAGAAGGTGCGGGACGGCGCGGCGCGCACGGCGGCGTCGGGTGGAGGGCTGCAGAAGCGGATCTTCGACTTCGCCGAGGCCACGGCGGTGGCGTACAGCGAGGCCCAGGACACCGGCGGTGCGCCACTGCGGCTCCGGCTCGAGCACGCGGTCGCCGACAAACTCGTCTACGCGAAACTCCGTGCCGCCCTGGGCGGCGACTGCTGGTGGGCGATCTCGGGTGGCGGGGCGCTCATGCCCAGGCTCGGTCATTTCTTCCGCGGCATCGGGGTTCCGGTCTACGAGGGCTACGGTCTCACCGAATCGACGGCCGCGCACTGCGTCAACGTCCCCGGCGCGCAGCGGATCGGGACGGTCGGTCAGCCGCTGGGCGGCAACAGCGTGCGCATCGCCGAGGACGGCGAGATCGAACTGCGCGGCGGCGTCGTGTTCGGCGGCTACTGGCGCAACGAACACGCCACCCGGGAAGTGCTGGACGACGGCTGGTTTCGCACCGGCGATCTCGGCGACCTGGACGAAAGCGGCTATCTCACCATCACCGGCCGGAAGAAGGATCTGCTGATCACCGCCGGCGGCAAGAACGTGTCGCCGGGTCCGCTCGAAGACCGGCTGCGCTCACACCCCCTCGTCTCACAGGCGGTGGTGGTCGGCGACGGCCGCCCGTTCATCGGTGCCCTGCTGACCGTGGATCCGCAGGAATTCCGCAAGTGGAAGTCCGCGCACGGCAAGTCGTCCGATGCCACGGTCGCGGACCTGCGCGACGACGAGGAACTGCGCGGAGACCTGCAGGACGCCGTGGACGACGCGAACACCACCGTCTCGCACGCGGAGTCGATCAAACGGTTCGTCGTGCTGGACCGCGACCTCACGGAGGCCGGCGGGGAGCTGACCGCCACCCTGAAGATCAAGCGTCGCGTGGTGACCGAGCGCTTCGCGGACGACATCGCGAGCCTGTACCGCCGGGGCTGACCGGTTACGGTGGCGGCATGACAACAGCTTTCGTTCTGTCGGGTGGGGCGAGCCTCGGGGCAATCGAGGTCGGAATGTTGCAGACCCTGATCGGCAGGGGTATTCGGCCGGACCTCATCGTCGGCACGTCCGTCGGTGCGCTCAACGGCGCCTGGCTCGCCGGAGGTTCCTCCGACGCGGACCTGCGCGAACTGGCCGACCTGTGGCGCGGTCTCACCCGCAGCGCCGTGTTTCCCGCCGGATTGCTCACCGGGTTCACCGGTTTCGTCGGGCTCCGCAACCATCTGGTCTCCAACCGCGCCATCAAGAAGTTGCTGGCGCAGCATCTCCGGTTCGAACGGATGGAGGATGCGCCGATCCCGTTGCACGTCATCGCCGTCGACGTGCTCACCGGCAAGGACGTCCGGCTGTCGACGGGGCCTGCCGTCGACGCCGTCACCGCCAGCGCGTCGCTGCCCGGCATCCTCCCGCCCGTGGTGATCGACGGCCGGGCGCTGATGGACGGCGGGGTCGTCAACAACACGCCCATCTCGCACGCGATCGAACTGGGGGCGACGACCGTGTGGGTACTTCCCACCGGATATGCCTGCACCCTGTCGAAGGTCCCCGGAAGTGCGCTGGGCATGGGGTTGCTCGGCGTGACGCTCGCGATCAATCAGCGGCTCGCCCTCGACATCGAGCGGTACGAGAGCGTCGCGGACATCCGGGTGGTGCCCCCGCTGTGCCCGCTGGACACGAGTCCCGCCGATTTCGGTGACGCCGACGAACTGATCACGCGGGCGCGGGAGCAGACCGCGACGTGGCTCGACGAGGCACGCGTCGCCGGGGTCGGGCAGGCCGATCTGCTGCTGCCGCACACGCACGGGTAGCCGTCAGCGGCACCCCGCGGGCGCGGGTACTCCGGACAGCCGGTCGTCGATCCAGTGCACCACCTCGGGCAGCGCGAACACGGCGGCGGTGAGGTGCTCGCCGAACTGCGGGGCGTAGGTGACGTCGGCACCGCCGCGGCACCACTCCTGCTGCAGGGTGATCACCCCGTCCTCCGGAATCCACTCGTCGCCGAGAAACACTCGCGACGACCCGTGATACAGCAGCACCGGCGCGGTCGGGGTCAGCGCGCCCATCCGGTTCTCGGCGACCACCGTTCGGGCCGTGGGAGTGCCGAACGGGTCGGGGACGGCCGCGAACAGTTCGGCGGGCAGCGAGGCGACCCCGGCCGGTGCGAGGGCCAGGATGCACTGGTCCTTCAGCGGCGACGTCGCCAGCGCCACACCGAGAGGATTCGCCAGCATCAGCATCTCCGGGTATTCGCGGGCGAGCCCGAGGACGGCGGACAGGTACACACCCGAACCGAGTTGGCCGTTCATCGTCCTGCGGAGCAACCCGAAATCGGCGGGGGTCCCGCCCGCGGCGGCGCCGGCGAGTGCGACGTCCGGCGCGTACGTCGGCTGCAGTTGCGCCGCCCAGCCGGTGGCGATGGCACCGCCGCTGTATCCCGTCGCGAGAACCGGGCTGTCCGAAAGCCCGAGGCCGGGAAGCTGCCGCATGCCCCGGATGCTGTCGAGCACGGCATGACCCGCCATCCGTCCCGCGCTGTACGCCATCCGCGGTCCCTGATGGTCGGGGACGAGTACCGCGTAGTTCTTCGCGAGGAACAGCGACAGCACCGGGGGGATGTCCAGGTCGAGGGTCTGCCAGTCGTGCACCATCTTGTAGGACGGGGTGCACCGGGCGCCCAGCGAGTCGATGGGCATGTTGTAGTCGACCACGGGTCTCGGACCCGGCGCGGTCCACTCCGCCGTCGGGACAAGCACCGTCGCGGTCACCGGCACGGGACGGTCCTTGGAATCGTTGGACCGCACCATGATCTGGTGGGCCCGGTGCGGGACGAGCGGGTTCGGCACCGCGCGGAGCGTCACTTCCCGGGAGCGGATGATCTCGCCGGCCGCGAACTCCGCGACGTTCGGCGGCCACACGAAGAAGTCGTCGTCCAGGATGGGGGACGGGAGAATGGATTCGGGCCCGAGCGGCTGGGCGGCCGCCCGCGGAGGGTGGGCGCACACATACGCGGCCGCACAGGTGGACAGTGTCATCAGGACCACCGCACGAAACAGGTTCATCGCTACCACCGCCCTGAGGTAACTGTCCCAGGATGTAACTGTAACTCCAGTCACATCGTCGCAGATAGACACGGCTGCAGCGGTGGTTTGTTTTCGAAGCGGGATGGTTACTGTGTGAGCATGGCGGTCACGGTGGAGCGGGCAGAACTCGAGCAGGCTGAAGACATCGTTCAGATGCACTGGGACGCTGAGGATTGGCTCCTGGCCAGGGAAATCGATCCGCCCGCCCGGGGTGAAGTGTCGCTCGCCGACGTGCGCGAGCAGATCGAATTCGGGGAATGGCGGGTCGCGCTGTTCGCGGGGATCGTGGTGGGGGCGCTCCGGGTACTGCGATCCGATCCGGACGTGTGGCTCGAGGACGACATCCCGGCCGCATACGTGGCCCGGGTCATGACCGACCGCAGGCACGCCAGCGCCGGACTGGGCGCCCAGTTGCTGCGGTGGGTCGACGAGCACGCCCGCTCCGAGGACGCGTCCGTCGTGAGGCTCGAATGCGTGGAAACCAACTCCCGGCTCCGCGACTACTACGAGGAGCAGGGATTCTTCCTGGTGGGTCGCCGGGACTTCGACGTGGAGTGGCCGAGCGTCGTGCTCATGGAGAAGGCGTTGCGCTGACGGTTCACAGTGGATCGAGAATCAGGTGCAGGAACTGTCGTAGTCGCGGGCTGGTCGGATTGACGAGTACGTCTTTCGGGGTGCCGCGTTCGAGCACGACACCGTTGTCGATGAAGAGCACCTGGTCGGCCACCTGCTGCGCGAACCGGATCTCGTGGGTCACGATCACCATCGTCCAGCCCTCGGTCGCGAGATCCCGGATCACCCGCAACACCTCGCCGACCAGTTCGGGGTCGAGCGCGGACGTGGGCTCGTCGAACAGCATCAGTTTCGGCTTCAGGGCGAGCGCCCGGGCGATACCGACCCGCTGCTGCTGACCGCCCGACAATTCGTACGGGTACTGGTCCGCCTTCTCCGCGAGGCCGACCTGTGTCAGCAACCGCATCGCGTCCGCGCGCGCCTCGGCCTTGGGCCGTTTCTGCACCACGATCGGGCCCTCGGTGACGTTCTGGATCGCCGTCTTGTGCGGAAACAGGTTGTGGGCCTGGAACACCATGCCGCTCTGCGCGCGGAACCTAGCCAGCGCCGACCGGCCCACCTCGGCGCCGAAATCCACCGACTCGTCGCCGATCGAGATCACCCCGCGGTCCGCCATATCCAGGGCGTTGAGGGTGCGCAACACCGTCGTCTTGCCGGAGCCCGACGGTCCGATGACGACGGTCACCGTGCCCGCCCCGACGTCGAAGCTGATGTCGCGCAGAACGTGATGGTCGCCGAACGACTTCTCGACGCCGGATACCTGAAGGAGGGGAGGGGTGTCGGTCATCGGGCCACATACCTGTCGAGTCGGGCTTCGAGCCGGACCTGGACGGCCGACAGGAAGATACAGATCACCCAGTAGTACAGCGCGGCGATGCCGTAGAGGGCGAAGAAGTCGAATGTCGGTGCGGCCGCGAGTTGGGCGACGCGCAGCAGTTCGGTCACCAGGATCGTCGACGCCAGCGACGTGTCCTTCACCAGTGAGATCAGCGTGTTGGACAGCGGCGGAACCGCCACCCGCGTGGCCTGCGGCAGCACGATCCGCTGCAGCGTGGTGGTGTAGCCCATGCCGATGGTCTGCGCGGCTTCCCACTGCCCCTTGGGGATCGACAGGATCGCCGCCCGGATCACCTCGGCCGCGTAGCCGCCGACGTTGAGGCTGAACGCGATCACCGCGGCCGGGAACGGTTCGAGCGTCACACCGAACTGCGGCAGCGCGTAGAACACGATGAACAACTGCACCAGCAGCGGGGTGCCGCGGATGATGGAGACGTAGAAGCGGGCCAGCATCGACAGCGGTCTGATCGACGAGATCCGGGCGAGCGCCAC
This sequence comes from Rhodococcus sp. USK10, assembly GCF_019378875.1. Classification (NCBI taxonomy): domain Bacteria; kingdom Bacillati; phylum Actinomycetota; class Actinomycetes; order Mycobacteriales; family Nocardiaceae; genus Rhodococcus; species Rhodococcus sp. USK10. The sequence goes on along the minus strand of NZ_CP076048.1, from coordinate 2,001,192 downwards.
CAGCAACGCGATCACCAGACCGATGGTGAAGCTGATGATCGTCAGCGGAATCGTCATGGTGATCGTGGCCTTCAGCATCGGCCACAGGTTGTCCAGGATCAGCTGGACCGTTGCGTCGTCCACGGGCAGGCTCTCAGTTGGTCGGTGCCGACACGTCGGTGCCGAAGTACTTCTGCGAGATCTGTGCGAGCGTTCCGTCGGCGCGCAGTTCGTCCAGGGCCTTGTCGATGTCGGGTATCAGGCCGCTGTCCTTGCGGGCCGCGAACGCCTGCTCGCTCGTGTCCCCGGTCTCCGCGGCCACCTTCACCCCGGTGTCGTTCGTCTGCTTCTGGTATTCGGCGACGGCCAGATTGTCGTTGACGGTGGCGTCGACGCGCCCGTCCTTCAGCAGCGTGATGGCCTGCACGAAGCCCTCGACGGATTCGACGTTCGCGCCCGCGTCCCGGGCCACCTGCGCCCAGTTGCTCGTCGCGGACTGCGCCGTCGTCTTGCCGTTCAGGTCGGCGAGCGAGGTGATGGCGTTGTCGTCGGCGCGGGTGACGATCACACCCTCGGAGTAGGTGTAGGGCGTCGACAGGTCGTACTTCTGGGTGCGCTCGTCGTTGACGGTCACCTGGTTGGCGACGAGGTCGTAGCGTTTCGCCTCGAGCCCGGCGAAGATGGAGTCCCACGGGGTCTGCGTGAACTCGACAGACACGCCGAGTTTGTCGCCGACCGCGCGGATGACGTCGACGTCGTACCCGGTGAGCTGACCGTCGGGACCCTGGTAGCTGAACGGTGTGTACGTGCCCTCGGTGCCGACTTTCAGGACGCCCGATTCGCGTACCTGGTCGATCACCGGACCCGAATCGGAGCTTCCGCACCCGGCCAGCGACAGTGCGGTCAGGACGGCGATCAGGGCGGCCGGAAGTGTGCGTCGCACGGTGTTCCTCCTCTGTCGGCGGATCAGCTAACCGTACTGGTCGAACGCTTCCCGGATAGGATCTTCGGGTCCCCATCAGGAAGAAGGATTGTCTCGCCGTGTCCTCTCTCGCTCTCCGACGGCCGGTGTGGCTGCATCCGACAGTGTTTCGCATCGAGTCGTTGTCCGCGCTCGTCGTGGCGATGGCCCTCATCCCGGAGGCGTTGTCGTTCTCCATCATCGTGGGTGTCGATCCGCGGGTGGGCTTGTTCACTGCCGCGATCATGGCGATGACCATCGCGTTCACCGGCGGCCGTCCCGCGATGATCTCCGCGGCCACCGGTTCGGTGTCGCTGGTGCTGGCCCCGCTCATGGCGTCGCACGGATTGCAGTACCTCATTGCGGCGGTCTTCCTCGGCGGTGCGATGCAGATCGCCCTCGCCGTCCTCGGGGTGGCGCGGCTCATGCGGTTCCTGCCCCGCAGTGTGATGGTCGGCTTCTGCAACGCACTGGGAATCCTCATCTTCGTGCACCAGTTCCCGTATCTGACGAACGTGCCGTGGGCGGTGTACGCGCTCCTCGCCGCCGGTCTCGCGCTGCTCGTGTGGATTCCCCGGCTGACCACGGCGGTGCCCGCGCCGCTGCTCGTGATCGTCGGGCTCACCGCGTTCACCGTCCTCGCCGGTGTCGCCGTGCCCACCGTCGGGGATCAGGGCGAACTGCCCGACGGCCTGCCGACTCTCATCGGGCTGCCGGACGTACCGCTCACGGTCGACACCCTGCGCATCATCGCGCCGTTCGCGCTGGCGATGGCCGTCGTCGGACTCCTCGAATCGTTGATGAGCGCCAAACTCGTGGACTCGGTCACCGACACGCATTCGGACAAGACGCGTGAGTCGTGGGGGCAAGGGGTCGCGAACATCGTGACCGGACTCTTCGGCGGCATGGGCGGGTGCGCCCTGATCGGGCAGACCATCATCAACGTCAAGACCGGCAGGGCGCGAACCCGGTTGTCGACGTTCCTGTCGGGTGCGTTTCTGCTGATTCTCGTGGTCGGTCTCGGCGACGTGGTGGGGACGATTCCGATGGCGGCGCTCGTTGCCGTGATGGTGCTCGTGGCCGCCACGACCTTCGACTGGCACAGCGTCCGCACGCTCCGGCGTATGCCGCTGAGCGAGACGCTGGTGATGCTCTGCACCGTCGCGGGCACGCTCGCCACCGACAATCTCGCGATCGGTGTGGGTGTCGGTGTGCTCGTCGCGATGGTGCTGTTCGCGCGCCGGGTGGCGCACATGGTGGACGTGCGCGGCGAACTCGACGGCGACGTGAAGACGTACCGGGTGAGCGGTCAGCTCTTCTTCGCCTCGTCCAACGACCTCGTGTTCTCGTTCGACTACGCGGACGACCCCAGCCGCGTGGTCATCGATCTGTCGGGCGCCACCATCTGGGACGCCTCCACCGTGGCCGCGCTCGACGGCATCACCACGAAGTACGCGAGCCGCGGCACCGACGTCACCGTGGAGGGCCTGAATCCGGTCAGCGAAGAGCGGTACCGCAGGCTGACCGGCCGGCTGGGCGGCTAACCGACGGTCTCCCGCAGGTACGCGAGGTCGTCGGCCAGCCCCTCCTCCGGCGTCTCGAGGACGACGGGTGCGCCGGCGGTCCGCACGACCTCGGCGAGCAGTTCGGGGTCGATGGTTCCGTCGGCGAGGTTCGCGTGCCGGTCGCGGGCCGAGTCGAACTCGTCGCGGGAGTTGTTGAGGTGCACCAGGTCGATGCGTCCCGTGATGGCCTTGATGCGTTCGACGACCCCCACCAGATCCTCGCCGCCCGCCCAGGCGTGACAGGTGTCGAGGCAGAAGCCGGCGCCGAAATCGCCGACCTCCTGCCACAGCCGGTCGATGGCGTCGAAGTGCCGTGCCATCGCGAAGTCGCCGCCGGCCGTGTTCTCGATGAGGATGGGGACGGGGAATCCGCCCCTGTCGGCCTGGCGTTCGAACAGTTTGCGCCAGTTGATGATCCCCGCGTTCACGTCCTCGCCGTCGCGGACGTGCCCGCCGTGGACCACCAGCCCGAACGCGCCGATGTCGGCAGCGGCCTGCGCCTGCTGCGCGACGGCGTTGCGGGACGGCATCCGGAGCCGGTTGTTGAGGCTGGCCACGTTGATCACGTACGACGAGTGCACGACGACGTCGATGGAACTGTCGCGGATCTCGTCGGTCCGCGGATGTGCCGGGGGCTTCTCCCATTTCTGCGGGTCCGTGAGGAACATCTGAATGACGTCGGCGCCGAGCCGTTCGCCGTATCCGATCGGATCTTCGTCCTGGCGGACGTGTGCTCCTATGCGCATGTAACCAGGGTAGGGGGTGGGTGCCGCGACCATGCCTGTGCTTGCGATCGCAGGCGTAAGGAGGAATGCTCCCTCGTTTTCACCAACTTCGTGGTTTAAGCCTGCGTTCGCAGTCATAGGCATGGACTTCGGCGGAGAATCGGCGCACACTGGCGTTAAGCATCCGTCGACAAGCTTTGATTTGATCCAGGAGGCTGCCATGGCTACCCCACGCCGCCGCGAGCGAACCGACACCGGCGGGATCTCCGACGGATTCGTGGCACGGCGACACCAACTCGGGCTGACCCAGGCGGAGCTCGCCGACCTGGCCGGAGTGTCGAGGTCGAGTGTGCAGTCGATCGAATCGGGCCGGGGCACCGTCCAACTGGATCTCGTCGACGCCGTCGCGGACGCCATGGGATGCCGTCTGGCACTGCTCACCCGTTCGGGAGTCGAGGTGGAGGCCTGATGGTCGAGAACCTCAGCGGCGTCGACCGGGCCGACGTCTACAAGGGTGACCGCCGCGCAGGCAGTCTCGTGCGGGAGGGCGGGGACGTCGTCTTCCGCTACGACCCCGCGTACCTGCAGGACCCCGGCGCCCCGCAGGTCGCGTGGACGATCCCCACCTCGTCGACAGACGTGCGCGCCAGCGGGGGCAGCGTCCCGCCGTTCTTCGCGGGTCTCCTCCCCGAGGGGATCCGGCTGCGGGGCGCGGTCGCGGCCACCAAGACGTCCGAGGACGATCACCTCACGATCCTGATGGCGGTCGGAGCCGACACGATCGGCGACGTGCGCGTCCTGCCCGCCGGGGTGCCGCCGCCCGAGACCGCACCCGTGTTCGACCCCGACGCGATCGAGCGCCAGGACCTGCGGGCGCTGTTCGAGCACATGTCGGGGCACGAGGCCGTGAAGCTGGACCCCACGTCGCTGCCCGGGGTTCAGGCGAAGGTGTCGGCCCAGATGTACTCGACACCGATCGCGACCGAGAAGGGTCCCGCCATTCTCAAACTCTCACCCCCGCAGGGGTACCCGCAGTTGGTCGAGAACGAGCACTACTTCATGGGACTCGCCGCACAGTGCGGGTTGCCCGTCGCCGACCACCAGCTGGTGCACGACGGCAAAGGCAATGCCGGCCTGCTCGTCGCGCGTTTCGACCGGCGAGTCGATGCGTCCGGCCGTGTCGTCCGCACACCCCAGGAGGATGCGTGCCAGGTGATGGGGATGTTCCCCGCTGCCAAGTACCGGCTGAAAACCGAGAGTGTGATCACCGCACTCGCCGGGGTGTGTGAACGCGGCGGTGGTTCGGCGCGGGTCGCCACCCTGGAACTGCTTCGGCTGGTGGCCTATTCGTACGCGATCGGCAACGGCGACCTGCACGGCAAGAACTTCTCGGTGCAACTCGCCCAATCGGGGTTGTGGAGCGTCACACCCGCCTACGACCTGCTCTGCACCCAGCCGTACCTCGGGTGGCGCGACCCGATGGCCCTCGACTTCTACGGCAAAGCGAACAAACTCAACCGCAGGCACTTCGTCGAATGCGGGGGCCGGCTCGGTGTTCCCGAACGCGCCGTCACCAGAATGCTCGACGGCGTCCGCAAGGGCATCGGGCGTGGCATCGGGGAGATCGAGTCGATCGGCTTCACCGCGAAGGAGAACACGCTGCTGCGCACGCTGATGGAACGGCGCTCGGACGAACTGGGCTGAGCCGGCTCACCACACCCGGAACGCGCTGTCCGAGAGCGTGAATCCGTGACCGGCCTCGCTGCGGCACGTCACCCCGGCGGCCTCGTCGACGACGCACGTCAGGTCGTTCACCTGCAACGCCCGTCCATACGACAGCGCGGGGGCGGCCGATCCGTCGAGGGGGTAGAACCGAGGGTCGCCGGCACTGGCGAAATGGCCCGGGCGGCCCCCGGTGACCTCGATCGCGTTGGGCGTGACCGGGGTCCCGGACGCACCCGCACCCGGGACCTTCGGCGCCGACGCCGGCATCGGGCCGTGACAGCCGGCGGTCGGGAGGTCGCCGCCCGTCAGGATCGCGCAGTGGAACTTTGTGCTCGGCGTCGTGAAGTAGTAACTCCCCGCCGCGGTGCCGGCGAACGCCTGCGGGTCGGCCGGGGCCGGGGCGCTCGTCGTGGACCTCGGGGCGGTCGTGGTGGTGGTCTTCGGCGCGGTTGTCACAGCGGGTGTGGTCGCGGAGGTGGTCGCCGGCCCCGCGACGGCGCCGGTCTCGGGGGAGCCGTCGACGGAGCGGGCGCAACCGGCCACCACCACTGCTGCCGCCGCGAAGAGAAGGACGGCGCGCACCGTGTAGGTCATGGTGGAGAGCGTAAGACCGCGCCAGCCCCGAGCGGTCGCGGCGCGTCCGACGAAATTCTGGGACAGTGGGTGGTCAGTGAACTGCCAGGAGGTCCGATGTCGGAAAGCGCCCAGTACGAGGAGCGTCGTGCCCGCATCTCCTTCCAGGTCCGCGACTGGTGTGAACGGTCCACGATCGCGGGCACCCACGCCCCGCTGTCGGACGCCGCCGCCGTCCTGATCGCCGCCGGGCATCTCGATCCGCCCACCCGGCAGGTGCTCACCAACCGGCGTCGCGCGGGCCGCACCATTCCGTCGATCGGGGGCTTCGGAGCGCTGCGTCTGCTCACGGACGAGTACCACCAGGTCGCCCGGCGCATCGGCAGCCTGCGTCCCGGTCCGGCGCAGCTGCTGTTCAAGTACCGTGCCACCGAGCTCGGCCGCAAACTGCAGTCGTATCGGTCCGCGGTGGTGATGTCGCCTGCGCACTACGGCAACGGTGTCCGGGCCATGCGGCGGGATCGGCGCGAGGGTGTCCACCTGGATCTCGAACAACGTGAGGCTCTGTTCCGGGCGCTGCAGCGCACACCGGCGCCGACTGCGGGCACCGTTCTCGAACGTGCAGGCAACTATGCCCGCGGCACCGCAGCGGAACGCATCGGCCAGGCCGCCGGGAACACCCCGATGGCCGCGGTCGGAAAACGCGTCGCCGACGCCATCGGCAAGGGCGCCGATCTCGACAACGACAGATTCACCGACTCATACGACACCCTCCTCTACCTCGCGGGGATGCTCTTCGACAGGATCGACGGTTCCGAGGTGTGGCACTCGGAACATTTCGCAATCCAGCGTTACCAACTCGACCTTGCCGAGGAACTGACGCAGATCGCCGTCGACACCGTCGCACTGCGCGGAATCGGAATCGAACTCGACGAAGCGCTGCGCGCCACCCACTCCGACGGCGCCCGTAGGCAGATCGAGGCCCGGCAGAACGCACTGAAACCGGTGTGGGATCAACTGGTCGACCGCGTCGCCGCACTCGCGCGTATCGGCGACCTGCTGTCCCGGGCCGAGGTGCAACTGCGGTCCGTGCTGGCAGTCAACCGGGCGATGAGCCTCGACAGCCGCATCGACGAACTCATCGCACGCTCCGGCGACCGCGAACTGTCGGCGGAGAACACCCACAACGTCGGCGACCAGTTCGGCGGCGTGGAGGAGTTGATGCTCACGTACCAGTCGGCCCTGCACGGAGACATCGCCGAACTCACTTCCTGGTCCGGGGGACGGGCATGACCGAATTCGAGAGGTTGGGGGACGAATCATTCGTCTCCCTGACCACTTTCCGCAGGTCCGGGGAACCCGTTTCGACGCCGGTCTGGATTGCGCGCGACGGCGACGCTCTCATCGTCACCACTCCGGAGGAAAGCGGAAAGGTGAAGCGGCTACGCAACAACGAGAGCGTCGAACTTCGCCCGTGTTCTCGGCGCGGCAAGGTGGACGCGAGGGTCGACCCGGTTGCCGCCGTGGCCGAGATCGTCACCGACGAGTCCGCCAGCCGAAGGATGGCCGACACGATCCGAGACGAGTACGGCTTCGAGTACCGGATCGTGATGTTCATCGAACGGGTCCTCGCGCGTCGGCAGAAGCCGCGGGTCCTGCTGCGGATCACCCCGGCAAACGAGCGGGTCACCCCCACCACCTCATGACGCTCGGAGGTGCGCGATGAGGATCGCCTCGATCTCCGACCGTCGTGCCGCGGACGGGAGCCGCGGGGCCGCGGACCGGTAGCGATGCCCCGTCGGGGTGCCGAGGTCGAAAAGGTGAGTACGGCCAGGTCTGCGCACCGGGCGGGCGGTCCACCCGTCGCCTTCCTTCGCGTAGTTGCAGGCCGCGCACAAACCCGCCCCGTTCTGGGCCGTGGTGGCACCCTTGTTGCGGCGGGACAGGATGTGATCGTGATGGCGGATCGGCGCATCACACCACGGCGTCCGGCACGTCCGGTCCCGCAGATCGATCAACTTCCGCAAGCCTTTCGGGAACGTCCGCGACTGCGACTCCATCGCCGTCAACGCCCCCGACAACGGACACGAGTACACGTTTCGTAAGGTCACCGCGGTATCACCATCCAGGGCAGCCGCCACCAGCTGCCGGGCGATCCCCGCCGGCACCGGACCGAACCCCGCCACATCCGCCGCCTCGTTCTCACCCGCCAGCAACGCCTCGTCGGAGATCACCAAGTTCACCGCCACCGGAACCCCATCGGCCACCGAGGCCCCGGTGCCGCGGTCGAACAACAAATCCGCCATCAACTGATTCCGGGTGCGGCCGCCGCTGTCCCCGGTGGCGATGAGACTGTCCGCGTCCCGACCCAACGTCGCCTGCAGGCACACCGCCTGTTCCATCGGCAGCAGGACACTGAGGTACGCCATCGAATCCGGCGCCGGCCGCGTCGTCACCCGCCGCTCCGACACCGCCTTGCGGTACCGGGCCACCACCGCGGCGGCGTCGAGTTCCACCGCGAGGGCCTTCGCCTTCGCGACCAGGCCGCGGTCACCGACGCCGTCGAGAACGTCCGGGTCCGAACACAACCGGCGATCCACCACCGCACGATCCGCCGCCGACAGGCATGCCGTTTCCCGCACAAGCAGGGTGGCGCGCCATTCGTTCAACCGACCCGACCGCAGCAACGCCAACGTGTGCGGCATCTCGTGCACCACCGCCTGAGCGAACCCCAGATGCCGGCCACCGCGATTCGGGGACTCCCTGCGCGCCAACGCGATCTGCGAGGCGATACCACGGCCCCACTCCGCCCGCGGCAACCCCCGCGCCTTGCGGTCCTCCCGCATGCAGGTGGCGACATCATCGGTGACGACCGCCTGCACCGCGCACCCCACCGACTTCAAGGACTCCACCGCGTCGAGCCACTCGATCCCCAACCCGGCATCACCACACGGCCCGACGCACCGCAACCGCGTCGTGAACGCCCGCAGCTCGTCCAGGTCCGGTGCCACGACTTCTACTTCCCCCATGACCAACCTCCCCCAAGGTCATTCGAATATATGTTCGACTCTACCAATCATGTTCGACTGGCGCAATACTCGGCGGTTTCGGTCTACGGTGATCGTGGGGAACACATCTGATGGGAGCTGACTGCGATGACCGATGATGCCGTCCTGCAGCGTGCGGTTGCGAACGAGTTCTCGGACCTGGCCGATCTCCTCGACGGGATCTCGGATGCGGAATGGGACACGCCTTCGCTGTGTGAGGGCTGGCGGATTCGTGAGGTGGTCGCACATGTCACGATGGCGGCGCGCTATTCCGAGGAGCGGTTCATGACGCGTCTGCGCGAGTGCGAGTTCGATTTCACCCGGCTGTCCAACGAGATCGCCCGTAGTGATGGCGAATTGGCAACGTCGGATCTCGTTGCCGACCTGCGCTCGGACACCATGCGCGGGTGGACTCCGCCGGGCGGCGGCTATCACGGCGCGCTCAACCATGTGGTGATCCACGGCCTCGACGTCACGGTGCCGCTGGGGGTGCCGCGTCGCGTACCCGAGGCGACGATCCGCATCGTCCTCAACGACCTCACGGCGGGCGGTGGGCACTCGAATTTCGGTGTAAACATCGAGGGTCGCCGACTGCGGGCCACGGACCTCGGCTGGTCGTACGGGTCGGGTGCCGAATTGCGCGGAGCGGGAGAGGATCTCGCTCTCACGATCTGTGGCCGGACGCTTCCGGCCGGACGGATCGCGGGCGACCCGTTGTAATCGGTCTCAGCTACCCGGAATGAAACCGGGGTAGACGAAGTGCCCGGGACCTCCGCCGGGGAGCGAGGCGCCGAGCGACCCTGGGAAGTCCAGGGACAGTTTCACGAGCTTGTGGGGTTGCCCGTTCTGGTCGGCCTGCCAGCAATCGAGCAGCACGCCGTGGAATCCGGTGCAGACGATGCGGTTGGCGGTCCCGAACGGCGAGGTGAGTCGGTTGGCGCTGACGAACGGATTCCAGTAGTCGAGATCGGTCGGGGTGAGGAAATTCTGGTTGTCGAACGGCGCGAGCGGACTTGGCTCGGTGGGTATCGGCGGCCATTCGTCGGCGGCGGCCACGCCGGCGCTTCCGAGAACGGCGGCGGCAGCGACAGCCACGGTCGCGGTGATCTGGGCGAGTCGGCGCGCAGCGGTAGTCGTTTCCACCAGCCCACAGTAAACCGGCGGGCGGCGCCTACGTCCGCAAACCGGGATGACGGCTGGCCAGGACGGGGACGAGGAACTTGTTCGGCGCGAGGCGCGCGAAGACGGACGCCGCCCGGTTCGCGAAACCGGGGATGGCGATCATGTGGCCCTTGTCGAGGCCGTCGATACCGGTCCTGGCCACGGATTCGGGGCTCTCCCACATGAAGCTGGGCAGCGCGGCCTCGGCGTCCTCCTTCGCGAAGCCGGCGGTTTCACCGAAACCGGTGTCGACGGGCCCGGGGCAGAGGGCGGTCGCGGTGACGCCGGTGCCTTTCAGTTCGCCGGTCAGACTTTCGGTGTAGGAGAGGACGAATGCCTTGCAGGCGCCGTACCCGGCCTGCCCGGGCAGCGGTTGGAATGCCCCGGTGGACGCGACGTTGAGGATCGCACCCCGGCGCCGCTGCACCATGCCCGGCAAGGCGCGGCTGCACAGGTCGGCGACGGCCGTCACGTCGACCTCGATCATGTTCATCTCGGCGTCCGGATCGGACGCGGCCACCGGGCCGAGCGTGGACAGGCCGGCGTTGTTCACGAGGATGTCCAGGGTCAGTCCGAGTTCGCCGACCCGGTCGAGCAGGGTCGCCCGGGCCGAGCGGTCGGAGAGATCGGCGCCCAGCACGTGCGCCCGGCCGCCCGCGGCCCGCAGTTCGGTGGCCAGTTCCTCCAACTTCTCGGCCCGGCGGGCGACGAGCACCACCTGGTGGCCGCGGCGGCTGAGTTCACGGCTGAGGGCCCTGCCGATCCCGGACGACGCTCCGGTGACGAGCGCGGTGCGATCGGCGGCAGGAGTGGGGAGACTCATGCGTCCAACCTACGTGCCGCCGTCGCCGGCGCAAGGGTTCTCCGTTCAGGCGTGGGTGCCGCCGTCGATGCGGATCTCGGTTCCGGTGACGAACGCGCCGTCGTCGGAGGCGAGCATGGCGACGACTCCGGCGACCTGCTCGGGTCCGCCCATGGCCGCGCCACCCGATTCCAGGGTGGTGGGGAGGATCGGTGACAGCTTGGAGAACAGGCCCCAATCGGCGTCGGACGGAACGTATCCGGACGTGGCGTCGGTGATTCCGGTCTTGATGCTGCCGGGGGCGACACCGACGGCACGCAGACCCTGCTTGCCGTATTCGAGTGCCAGCGCGTGGGTGAACGACTGGATGCCGCCCTTGCTCGCGGCGTACGCGGCCATGTAGGGGTGCGCGAAGGCGGCGGAGGTCGAACTGAAGTTCACGACCACGCTGCGCTCGTTGCGCAGCAGCGCGGGCAGGCATTCGCGAACCATGAGGAAGGTGCCGGTGAGGTTGATCCCGATCACCTGATTCCACAGGTCCACGGGCGTCTCGTGGGTGTGTGAGGCGCGGAGGATGCCCGCGGCATTCACGAGCACGTCCAGTCCGCCCAGGTTCTCGACGCTGCTGCTCACGCCGTCGACGACGGACGCCTCGTCGCCGATGTCGATGGAGGCCACGCTGAGGCGCCCCGCCGTGCCTGCCGCTTCGGCGAGTTCCGCCGTCCGCGCGAGGCCGTCCTCGGAGACGTCGGCAGCCACGACGGTGCCGCCTTCCTCGAGCAGGCGGAGGGCGGTGGCCTGGCCGATACCCGACGCGGCGCCGGTCACCAGGATTCGCCGGTTGTCGAATCGATTCATCGTCTGTGCTCCTCGTGTCGTTCCGAATTCGATGTCATTGGCCCATGACGTATTTCACGGTCGGTCCGGCGGTCCAGCCGCCGTCGACGGCCAGTTCCGCTCCGGTGACGTACGTGGAGGCGTCGGACAGCAGGAATCCGACGGCGCCCGCGATCTCCTCGGGTACCCCGACCCTTGCCATGGGGGTGTTCGGGTAGTTGCCCTCGCCCTGCTGGATTCCGAGACCCGCGGTCATCGGGGTGTACGTCATGCCGGGGTGGACGGAGTTGACGCGGATCCGGTCGGTGCCCAGTTCCACGGCGGCGATCTTCGTGAGCCCGCGCACGCCCCACTTGGACGCGCCGTAGCCGGCGGTCAAGGCGAGTCCCATCAGCCCGGCGGCCGAGGAGATGTTGACGATCGATCCGCCGCCGGCGGCGCGCATCGGACCGATGACGGCCTGCAGGCCGTTGAACACGCCGGTCAGGTTGATGTCGAGGACGGTCCGGAAGTGTTCGAGCGGTTCGTGCTCGATGTACTGGCCGGTGGAGATGCCCGCATTGTTGACGAGGCCGTCGACGCGTCCGAAGTCGTTCGTCGCCACGTCGACGGCGACCTGCCACTGCTGCGGGTCGGTGACGTCGAGGTGGCAGTACCGCGCCCGGTCACCCAGTTGCTCGACCGTCGCGCGGCCGTCGTCGTCGAGAACATCACCGACGACGACGCTGCCGCCCTCGTCGACGATGCGCTGGGCGAAGGCTGCGCCCAGCCCCCGCGCCGCCCCGGTCACGATCACCACCTTCCCCGCCAGTTGCTGTGCGGTCTCGGTCATCTCAGCTCACATCCTCGTCGTCGAAAAGTCACGTTCGTCGGGCGTCTCCGCTGCCGACGGCCCGAGTCTGCTGTGGGCGGCCTCCGCGGGAAACGGGTTCTCCCGGTGATCGGAACAACTCGTAGCCACGGGAAACGCCGGACCACTGTGATGTGGATTACCCGCTGATGTTCCGGACATGCCGGATGAGCGGATCTCCTCAGACCATCGAAAGGGTTCCCATGTCTCGACGTGTCACTTCCACCGCCGCGGTGCTGATCACCGGCAGCGTGTTGTTCTCGGGTCTCGGCGCGCCGGCGCTCGCGTCGGCGGACCCGTTCTCGCTGCCCGGAATCAGCCTCCCGGACTTCGGCTCGTCCGATTTCGGGAGCGCGGGCCCGGTCGTCGAGACGCCGCGACTGGCGTCGGTCGACAACTTCCGCGACGTCGGAGGAACGGGCCGGGGGTACGCGACCGCCCGCGGGGGACACGTCACACGGGGGCTGTTCTACCGTTCGAACGCGCTGGTTCCGAACGACCAGGATCTCGCCGTCCTCACCGGGCTCGGGCTGACCGCGGTGTACGACGTGCGGACCGTCGAAGAGGTGGCGGCGAAGCCCGACCGGCTCCCGGCCGGACCGCGGTATCAGGGCATCCCGATCCTGTCGGGTGACCTGGGTGCCGCTGTCGCGCAGTTGAAGTCGCCCGCCGACGCCGTCGCGTTCATGCAGCAGATGAACCGCAGCTTCGTCGACGACGCGGCGACCCGGGCCGGGTTCGCGCAACTCCTGACGTCATTGGCCGACACCGACGGACCGCAGGTCTTCCACTGCACGGCGGGCAAGGACCGCACCGGCTGGGCGTCCGCGCTGTTGCTGTCCATCGCCGGGGTTTCGCAGGACACCATCTTCGACGACTATCTGCTCACCAACGAATACACCGCCGCGTCGATGAAGGTCACGTACGACCAGATCGCCGCCAGCCGCGGCGAGGCGGTGGCGAAGATCTACCAGCCGCTGCTGGGCGTGGACCGCAGCTATCTGGAGGCGGGGCTCGGCCGGCTCGCCGAGCAGTACGGCACGGTCGACCGTTACCTCACCGACGGGCTGGGTCTGAGTTCGGCGACGGTCGACCGGCTGCGGAGCAAGCTGCTGGGCTGAGGTCAGGCCCCGATCGCGTCCGAGAGGGTCGTGAGCCGGCTGATCTCGGACGCGGTCAGCGTCACGGTCGGGGCGTCGAGCAGGGCGGGAAGCTGTTCGAGGCGGCTCGCGCTCGCGATCGGTGCGGTAACACCGGGCCGGGTCAGGAGCCACGCGAGGGCGATGGTGGAGATCTCCGCGGAGTGCGCGTCGGCGATCTCGGCCAGGGCGTCGACGACGGCGAGACCGGACTCGGAGAAGTAGCGGGCCGCCATCCGCTGGCGGGCCCGGCCTTCGAGGTCGGCCTGGGTGCGGTACTTGCCCGCGAGGAAACCCGCCGCGAGCGAGTAGTACGGGAAGACGCCCAGGTCGTTCTCGGTCGCGAGCGCGGCCACCTCGGGCTCGTAGTCGTGGCGGTGCACCAGGTTGTAGTGCGGCTGCAGCGCGATCGGCGCGGCGAAACCGTGCTCGGCAGTCAGCGACAGGAACTCGCGGATGCGCTCGGGTGAGTAGTTGGAGATGGCGACATGCCGGACGAGTCCGTCGCGGACCAGTTTGTCGAATGCGCCGAGCGTGTCCACGAGGGGAGTGTCGGCGTCGTCGAAGTGTGCGTAGTACACGTCGATGTAGTCGGTTTGCAGCCGCTTCAGGGACGCCTCCGCCGCTGCCCGGACGTTGGCGGGCGCCAGTCCCTTGAACTCCGGGTGCTGGCTGACCTTGGTGGCGATCACGATGTGGTCCCGGTTGTGGCGGGTCGCCATCCAGTTGCCGAGGACGGTCTCGGACTCGCCGCCGGAGTTGCCGTCGGCGAACGCCGAGTACGAGTCCGCCGTGTCGACGAAGTTGCCGCCGCCCGCGGCGAACGCGTCGAGGATGTCGAACGACGTCGGTTCGTCACTGGTCCAACCGAAGGTGTTGCCACCGAGGGCCAGGGGAAAGATGTCCAGATCCGAGTTGCCGATCGCGACCACGGGTGCTCCGTTTCTAGGTGTGTCCTGTCCGGGAATGTGCGAAGAGTTCGCCTGACGACGCTATCGCAGCCGCTAGGCGCACGCGCGTCCGGCTACCGGACACACCCTTCCCGGTCCGATTCCCAGGCGAATCGGACATGTGTCGCGCTAACCCCGCCCACCGCGACTCCGACGGCATACCGTGGAGGGGGTGCGTTCGTTCCGGCGAGACACGGAGTTGAGTGATGCGGGACCAGTCGATCGATGACGTTCTGAACACGGGCCTGTTCGTCGACGGGCGGTGGATCCGCTCCAGCTCCGGCGAGACCCGGGACTGCATCAATCCGGCCGACGGGTCGGTGGTCGCCACCGTCGACGAGGCCTCCCCGGACGACGCCGCCCGCGCTGTCGCCGCCGCCCGCGCCGCGTTCGACGAGGGCACCTGGCCGCACACGCCCGTCGCCGAGCGCACCGCGATCGTCGCGCGGATCGCCGATCTCCTCGAACGCGACAAGGAGACGCTGGCGCGCATCGAGACGCTCGACACCGGAAAGACTCTGGAGGAGAGCAGGATCGACATCGACGACGTGGTGTCGGTGTTCCGGTACTACGCGCAACTCGCCGCGGTCGAGGCGGACCGTCTGGTGGATGTCGGCCGTCCCGACGTGATCAGCCGGGTGGTGCGCGAGCCGATCGGTGTGTGCGTGCTCATCGCACCGTGGAACTACCCGCTGCTGCAGATCTCGTGGAAGGTGGCGCCCGCACTGGCGGCCGGGTGCACGATGGTCCTCAAACCGAGCGAGGTGACCCCGCTCAGCACCATCGCGTTCACCGCGCTGATTGCCGAAGCCGGTGTTCCGGCCGGGGTGGTGAACCTCGTGCAGGGCAGCGGCGCCGTCCTGGGCGCCGCCCTCACGGGAACCCCCGACGTCGACTTCGTCTCTTTCACCGGCGGGCTGGCCACCGGACGCGTCATCCTCGAGACCGCGGCGAAGAACGTCACCAAGGTGGCGGTGGAACTCGGTGGCAAGAATCCGCACATCGTTTTCGCCGACGCGGACGGCGACGACTCCGTCGACCAGGTGCTCACGGGAGTGTTCCTGCACTCCGGTCAGGTGTGCTCGGCGGGAACCCGCCTGATCATCGAGGAATCCATCGCCGACCGGTTCGTCGCCGCGCTCGCCGCCCGGGCGGAGAAGATCCGGATGGGCAACGGTCTCGATCCGGCGAGCCGAACGGGCCCGCTGGTATCCGAGGCCCACCGGGAGAAGGTCGAAAAGTACGTGGAACTCGGACGCTCCGAGGGCGCCCGACTGGTGACCGGGGGAGCCCGGCCGTCGGATCCCGCGTTGGCGAACGGGAGTTTCTACCTGCCCACCATCTTCGACCACTGCGACCGCACCATGCGCCTCGTGCAGGAGGAGACGTTCGGGCCGATCCTCACCGTCGAGCGTTTCACCACGGAAGAGGAAGCGCTGCGACTGGGCAACGACACCGAGTACGGCCTCGCCGCCGGTGTCCGGACCGCCGACAGCGCCCGGGGCGAGCGCATGGTGCGGGGTCTGCGCCACGGAACGGTGTGGCTCAACGACTTCGGTTACTACACCGCGGCCGCCGAGTGGGGCGGATTCAAGATGTCGGGGAACGGGCGCGAACTCGGCCCCGCCGGTCTGGCGGAATACCAGGAGACCAAGCACATCTGGCACAACACCTCGCCCACGGCGGCGGGGTGGTTCGACAACGGCTAGTCCGGCGCACGGAGAGGCGAGAGAACCATGGCTACTCGGCACGGTGCAGTGGGTGACGGAGATGAGCCGGGGGACAGTGGACTCGGCGAACTGGGGTACAAACAGGAATTGGACCGCAGTCTGGGCAAGTTCGCCAGTTTCGCGGCGGGAGTCAGCTACATCTCGATTCTCACCGGCACGTTCCAGTTGTTCTATTTCGGGTTCGGCACGGCGGGGCCTGCGTATCTGTGGTCCTGGCCGATGGTGTTCGTCGGGCAGATGGCCGTCGCGCTGTGCTTCATGGAACTCGCAGCTAAATACCCCGTCGCCGGCTCGGTCTACAACTGGGCCAAGCTGCTCGGCAGCAGGATCGTGGGCTGGTCGTCGGGCTGGCTGATGCTCACCGCGTCTATCGTGACGCTCTCCGCGGTCGTGCTCGCGCTGCAACTCAACCTGCCGCGCCTGTGGAGCGGTTTCCAGATCGTCGGTGACGGCAGCGGTGAATACGACTTCGCGACCAACGCCGTCATTCTCGGCACCATCATGATCGCGTTCACCACGGCGGTCAACGCGTTCGGCGTCAAGCTGATGGCCCTTATCAACAGCACCGGCGTGTTCGTCGAACTGATCGCCGCGGTCCTCATCGCGATCATCCTCGCCGCCAACATCACCCGCGGCCCGGAGGTGTTCTTCTCCACCCACGGGTACGGTGCCGGAGAGGCCGGCGGGTATCTGAGCGTCTTCCTCGTGGCGTCCCTCGCGTCCGGGTACGTGATGTACGGCTTCGACACCGCGAGTTCGCTCGGCGAGGAAACCGTCGACCCGCGGCGGACGGCACCCAAGGCGATCCTGCGGGCGATCCTCGCGTCCTTCGTGATCGGCGGGGCGATCCTGGTGTTCGCCGTCATGGCGGCCCCCGACCTGGACGATCCGCTGATCGGCAGCAGCGAGGGCGGCCTGCAGTACATCGTCGAGCAGGTGATGTGGGGACCGCTCGGCAAGATCTTCCTCGTCTGCATCGTCGTCGCGGTGACCGTCTGTTCGCTCGCCGTGCACGCCGCAGCCATCCGGCTCACGTTCGCGATGGCCCGCGACAACGCCCTGCCCTTCGGGGAGCGGCTGGCGCACGTCAACCCGAAGCATCAGACACCGGTGGTCCCCGCCATCGTGATCGGTCTGCTCGCGGCGTTCATCCTCGTCATCAACATCGGGCAGCCGCAGATCTTCACGGTGCTGACGTCGATCGCGATCATCATGATCTACCTGGCCTACCTCATGGTCACCGGTCCGCTGCTGAAGAAACGACTGCAGGGGCAGTGGCCGCCGAAGGAACTCGCCGAGAGCGGCTACTTCACGATGGGCCGGTGGGGGCTGGCGGTGAACATCTTCGCCGTGCTGTGGGGTGTGGGAATGGCGCTCAACCTCGCGTGGCCGCGCCCGGAGGTCTACGGAACCCCCTGGTACAACACGTGGGGCGCGTTCGTCTACATCGGCATCATCCTCGGGCTCGGACTCCTCTGGTACGCGGTGAAGGGCCGCAACCACATCGGCTGCCTCGCCTCGCACGCGGCGTCGACGAAGGACGAGGCGGAGAGTGAACTGCCATGACGGACACCGTGTTCGACTACGTGATCGCCGGCGGAGGAACCGCCGGATGCGTGCTCGCCGCCCGGCTCAGCGAGGACCCGTCCGTGACCGTGTGCCTCGTGGAGGCGGGCCCGTCGGACGTCGGTGACCGCAACGTCCTCGAGCTGTCGCAGTGGATGCACCTGCTGGACTCCGGGTACGACTGGGACTACCCGGTCGAGCCGCAGGAGCGGGGCAACAGCTTCATGCGGCACGCCAGGGCCAAGGTCCTCGGCGGCTGCTCGTCGCACAACTCGTGCATCGCGTTCTGGCCACCCGCCGAGACACTCGACGACTGGGCGGCGGCCGGTGCGACGGGCTGGGGTGCGAAGGACGTGTTGCCGCTCGTCGCGCGGGTGGAGAACAACGACGCCCCCGGCGAGCAGCACGGTCGCAGCGGTCCCGTGCGGTTGCGCGACGTCCCCCCGAACGACCCCTGCGGCGTCGCCCTGCTCGAGGCCGCGGCGAAGGTCGGGTTGCCGACCGTGCAGTTCAACCGAGGCAAGAGCGTCCTCGACGGCGCGGGGTGGTTCCAGATCAACGCGTCCGAGGACGGCACCCGCATGTCGACGTCGCACGCCTACCTGCACCCGATTCTCGGATCCCGCCCCAACCTCGACGTGCGCACCGACTGCTGGGTCGCCGAGATCGTCATCGACGACGAGATGTCCGCGACCGGGGTGCGCTACCAGCGTCCCGACCTCACCGGATACGACACGGTCTCGGCGCGACGCGAGGTGATCGTCACCGCCGGTGCCATCGACACCCCGAAACTGCTGATGCTCTCGGGTATCGGGCCCACGGTGCACCTGCGTGAGATGGGCGTGCAGGTCCGAGTCGACGCCCCCGGTGTCGGGCAGAACCTCGACGATCACGTCGAGGGGCTGGTGTTCTGGGAGGCGTCCCGGCCGATGGTCACGGAGTCGACGCAGTGGTGGGAGATCGGCCTGTTCGCCACCACCGAGACGGGGCTGAACCATCCGGACCTGATGATGCATTACGGCAGTGTGCCGTTCGACATGAACACCCTCCGGTGGGGCTACCCCACCACCGACAACGGTTTCTGCCTCACCCCGAACGTCACGCAGGGACTCTCCCGCGGAACGGTCCGGCTCCGCTCCCGCGACTTCCGGGACCGTCCGCGAGTGGACCCCCGGTATTTCACCGACCCCGACGGCCACGACGAGGCCGTGATGCTCGCCGGGTTCCGGCTGGCGCGCCGAATCGCCGAGCAGGAACCACTCCGGGGCTGGATCACGAGGGAATTGGCTCCCGGTCCGGAGGCGGAGACCGACGACGAACTGATCGACTACGCGCACCGCACCCACAACACCGTGTATCACCCAGCCGGGACCGCCCGGATGGGGGCCGCCACCGACCCGGCGGCCGTCCTCGACCCGGAGTTGCGGGTGAAAGGGGTGCGCAATCTGCGGGTGGTGGACGCGTCCGCGATGCCGAAACTGCCGTACGTCAACCCCAACATTACTACCATGACGATGGCCGAGAAGTGCGCCGATCTGATTCGCGGACGCTGACCCGATGACGTGCCGGAGGCCCTGCGTGAACCGCCAGGTACTTTGAAGTCCTACTATCTCCCCGTACTGGCAAGAGAGACGGAAGGGCACGTCATGAATACTCCTGAACCGATCGTCGTAGTCGACGGCGCGAGGACCCCGATCGGCAGCTTCGGGGGCGCGTTCAAGGACGTGCCCGCCCACGAACTGGGTGCGACCGCCGCGAAGGCCGCGCTGGACCGTGCCGGGGTGCCGGGTTCGGACATCGACGAGGTGGTGATGGGCTGCATCGGTCAGGTCGGGCCGGACGCCTACAACGCCCGCCGCGTCGCCCTGGCCGCGGGACTTCCCGAGAAGACCCCGGCGTACACCGTCAACCGGCTGTGCGGGTCGGGTCTGCAGGCGGTGTGGTCGGCGGCGCAGCAGATGCGGTGGGGTGGGGTGAACTTCGCCCTCGCCGGCGGCGACGAGAGCATGTCGCGGATGCCGTTCTACGACTTCTCGGCCCGCTCCGGGTACAAGCTCGGTGACCGTAAGCTGGTGGACGGCACGGTCGCGATCCTGACCGACCCGTTCGGTGGCGTGCACATGGGCCGCACCGCCGAGGCCGTCGCCCGCAAGTACGACGTGAGCCGGGAGCAGCAGGACGAGTTCGCCGTCGAATCCCAGCGCCGCGCCGCCTCGGATGCGGCGCGGGCCGCGTTCGCGGAGGAGATCACCCCCGTCGAGATCGGGGGCCGGCGTCCCAAGACGGTCGAGGTCGACGAGCATCCCAAGCCCGACACCACCCTCGAGACCCTGGCGAAGTTGCGGCCGGCGTTCGAGGAGGGCGGGTCGGTGACCGCGGGCAACGCGTCGGGGATCAACGACGGCGCCGCGGCGCTGGTGCTGGCCACCGAGTCCGCCGCCCGGGACAAGGGCCTGACCGGGCTGGTGACCCTCGAAGCGGTCGCGACGGCGGCGATGGACCCCGCGCTGATGGGATACGCCCCCGTGCTGGCGTTGCAGAACCTGTTCGAGCAGACCGGGACCACCCCGGGAGACATCGACGTGATCGAGCTGAACGAGGCGTTCGCGTCGCAGGCGGTCGCGGTGATCCGGGACGCGAAGCTCAGCCCGGACAAGACCAACCCGTACGGTGGGGCGATCGCGTTGGGTCACCCGGTCGGAGCGACGGGGGCGATCCTGAGCCTGCGGATCGCGAAGGACATGGTGCGCCGCGACCTCGAACTCGGAATCGTCACCATGTGCATCGGCGGCGGCCAGGCCCTCGCCGCCCTCTTCAAGCGCATCTGACCCCGCATGTGAGTGGCACAGTGTGCCCGCACACGCTGTGCCACTCACGTCAGGTGACGACGCCCGCGTCCAGAAGATTGACGCGGGCGCCAACGAGGTGATGAAGGGAATCATCGCGAAGTCGCTGTAGCCGTCGCCGGCTCACGCGACACGTCGTACGCCGCCTCGTCGAACCGGCCGAGTCGCTGCCGCATGCGGTCGGTCGACCACGGCCAGTTGAAGCTGTTGCGGCCGTTGACGTCGAGGAAGTAGCTCTGGCAGCCGCCGGCGTTGTAGACGGTGGTGGCCAGGGCTTCCTGGACCTGGGCGTTGAACGCGTCCTGCACGTCCCGGCGCGGTTCCATCCGCGTCCATCCGTTGCTCCGGGCAGCGGTGACAGCCTGGATCAGGTATTCGAGTTGAGCCTCGAGGATCATGAACGCCGACGTGTGGCCGGTCCCCAGGGCCGGCCCGAGGAGGACGAACGCGTTGGGGAAGCCCGCGACGGTCGTCCCGAGGTACGCCTGCGGGCTGCCCTTCCAGTGGTCGGCGAGGCTGCGGCCCTCGCCGTCGAACACCGTGGATCCGATCGGCATGTCGAGGATGTGGAAGCCGGTACCGAAGATGATGGCGTCCACCTCCCGTTCGGCGCCGTCGCTGCCGACGACGACGTTGCCGCGCACCGCTTGCACGGCGGTGGCGTGCACCTCGACGTTCGGACGGGTGAGCGCGGGGTAGTACGCGTTGGACAGCAGCAGACGCTTGCAGCCGAGCGTGTAGTCGGGCGTCAACGCCTTGCGCAGCTTCGGATCCCGCACCTGGGCACGCAGTTGCGCCTTGCCGACCTGCTGGATCACCCGCAGGATCCACGGATGCCGGAAGCCGAGCCCGAGAGATTCCATGATCGCGTACTCGAGGCGTCGCAACGCGCGGATCGCGCCCGGTACGCGGCGCAGGATCGTGCGCTCGACGCCGGGCAGCGTGTGGTCCGGCTTGGGCAGCACCCATTGCGCGGTCCGCTGATACAGATGGAGTTCCCCGACCTTCGGCTGGATGGCCGGGACGAATTGCACCGCGGACGCACCGGTTCCGACGACCGCCACGCGTTTGCCTGCGAGATCGTAGTCGTGGTTCCAGCGGGAGGAATGGAAGACCTCGCCGGTGAACGTGTCGAGACCGGGAATCGCGGGAACGAGCGGTTCGTTCCAGGGCCCGGCGGCGGCGATGACGGCGTTCGCGGTGAACGTGCCCGCGGACGTGTCCACCGTCCAGCGCCTCGTCTGCTCGCTCCACTCGGCGCGCTGCATCTCGGTTCCGAACTTCACGTGGGCGGGCACCCCGTGATCGGTGGCGGTGCGCTCGATGTACCGGCGGATCTCCTCCTGCCCGGCGAACAACCGCGACCACTCCCGGTTCGGCGCGAACGAATAGGAGTACAGGGCCGAGGGGACGTCGCACGCGCAGCCCGGGTAGGTGTTGTCGCGCCACGTCCCGCCCAGCGCGTCCCCCTTCTCGAGAACGGCGAAGTTGTCGATCCCGCTCTGCTTCAGGCGGATCGCGGCCCCGATACCGGAGATCCCGGCACCGACGATGAGGATGTCGAAGTGGTTCATGCGCGGACTCCGTTCGCGAGCTGTGCTCGGGTGGTGACGAGGGAATGTTCGAGGGTGGCGAGCCGGCGCCGGCCGTCCATGAAGTTCGGGCCCATGACGGCGAGGTCCTCGGCGGTCGCGTCGAGCCGGATCACCCGCGTTCCGGCCGCCTCCAGCCTCGCGACTTCGGCGTCGAGGCCCGCACTCATCCAGTTCCGCAGCATCCGGCGTTCGACGCGGGCAGCGCCGCGGCCGGGGATGCGGCCGGTCGACGCCATCGGTGCCAGCACGATCACTTCGTCGAGTTGGAGGGGCAGGACGAGGTCGGCGGACGCGGTGGACGCCGCTCCGCCGTCGACGAACCGCCGGCCGCCGAGGGGGACCGGGGGAAACCAGCCGGGAATCGCCCACGACGCCCGCAGCGCTTCGGACAGGGTCGCGGCCGGTGCGCCGGGTGAGCCGAATGCGATGCGTTCGCCCGTGTCGTAGTCCATGCTCACCAGCCACGTCGCCGGGTGGCGAACCCAGCCGGACTTGCCCGTGAACCGCTGCGCCAGCCGGTCGAGCCAGGCGGTGTCCCCGCGACCGCGGGGAAGGAGTCCGCTGGCGGCGGTGACGGGCGGAAGTCCGCGGCGCAGCAGGCCGGGCGAGCCGAGGCCCGGCGCCGGGAGCGGCGGGAACCGTCCCGGTGCGGCGGCGAGATGTCCGTCGAGCGCCGGATGGGTGGCGCCACCGAGTTGCATCGCGAGCAGTTCGTCGACGCCTGCCCCGCCGCCCAGCATGGTGACGAGTTCGGCGCCCGCGGACGTGCCGACCAGTACGTCGGCCTCGCGCGGGTCCCATCCCAGGGCGTCGCTCACGGCGACCAGGGCGGCCACCGTCCACGCTGAGCCGAGCGTGCCGCCGCAACCGATCACCAGCCCGCGACTGAGTTGTGTGTCACTTGAAGTCATACCTAGGAAGCTATCAGAAACCAGATACCGCCGGTATATGAAAAGTAGAATATTCTCGCAGGGGCTTCGGAGAAAGGGTGAGCATGGCGCGATTGACCAGGTCGGAGAGTCAGGCGCGGACGCGGGCGCATCTCGTCGCGACCGCGCGCGACCTCTTCCTCGCCGACGGGTACGCGGCCACCTCACTCGAGAAAGTCGCCGACGAGGCCGGCTACTCCAAGGGTGCGGTGTACTCCAACTTCAAGAACAAGAAGGAACTGTGCCTCGAGGTGCTCGGGCTCATTCACTCCACCAAGGGGCAGGAGATCGCGGAGGCGCTCGGCGGCGGCGAGACGATGGAGGAGCGACTCGAGGCGTTCCAGGCCTGGGCGGAGAAGACGCTCGGCGACGTCGGGTGGACCATGCTGGAATTCGAGCTGATCGTGCTGTCCCGTCACGACCCCGAACTGCGCGACGCGCTCACCGCCACCCTCGGTGTCGCGCGGGAGATCACGGTCACGCTGCTGAAATCGTTCACCGACTCACTCGGGGTCGTCCTGCCCGTGCCCACGCAGGACGCGGCCAGCAGCATCCTCAGTCTCGGTGTCGGACTGGGCATTCAGCGCGCCATCGATCCCACCATCTCGGCCAGGGTGGTCACCGACAACCTCCGGGTGCTGCTGGCCGTGTCGCAGCCGAGCGAACTCTAGATCCGTCAGAGCCAGTCGCGCCGTCGGAACAAGACATACAGCAGGCTCGCGGACGTCACGATCACGACGGTGCTGACGATCGTCCCCGACACCTGTCCGACCCCGGGGAACAGGACGTTCTGACCGAACCACCCCGTCACCGCGGTGGGGACCGCGATGATGGCCGCCCAGCCGGTGAGCTTCTTCATGACGGTGTTGAGCCGGGCGTCCTGCAGCGACAGATTCGTCTCGAACACGGTCACCACCATGTCGCGCAACGACTCCGTCCACTCGGCGGCACGCGTCACGTGGTCGTAGAGATCGGTGTACAGGCTGTCGAGAACCGGCGACCGATCGCGTTCGGACTCGGCCCGCCCACGGATGACGGCGCCCACCACCTCCCGCATCGGCAGCACGACGCGACGCAGTTGCACCAGTTCCTTCCGCAACCGGTACGTGCGCTGCTGAATCTCCTTGGTCCGCGCGGACTCGTCGAACAGTCCCTCCTCGAGCGCTTCGATCGCGTCGTCGATCGTCTCGATCGTCTCGAACTGGCCGTCCACGACGGCGTCGAGCAGGCCGTGCAGGAGCGCGAGTGCGCCCGAACCCGGTGTGAGCAGCGCGGGGTCCTCCTCCCAGCGCTCCACGACCTGCGACATGTCGAACCGGTCGTCCCGCCGCACCGTGATGATCCCGTTCGACAGCACGAACGCCGAGACGCGGCTGAGCCGAAGCCGTGAGTCGAGGACGCCGAGCGTGTTGACGTCGTCGGCGTCGAACCAGGTGGCGTACGCGGTCACGAATGCGTGGCCGGCGTAACGCGTCGCCTTCGGTCGCTCGCCGCGGGCGACGGCATCCTCGATGGCGTTCGGATCGAGCGACAATTCGTTCGCCAACTCGGTCAGGCGCTCGTGGTCGGGGTCGCACAGATCGACCCATACGAGCGCGTTCTCGTCCCGCACCTTCTCGGACACGTCGGCAAGCGGAAAGTCCTTGCCCACGCACTCGCCATCACGCCACACACGGGTTCGCACCAGGTTGAGGGTCACTCACCCAGTCTGCCGAACCCTCCGGGCGGGGAGGCGATTATGACGTGCGATCGGACGCGTAACCCCACAGCCAGTCGGTGTACTTGTAGCTCGACGTGTCCCGGGTGCGGAACAGTTCGTTGCGTGCGATGCGGGCGGTGCCGTCGAGGTGCCACAACTCGCCCCACATGCGTCCGGTGGTGATGATGCGATTGCAGCGCGGTGCGCGTTCGGTGTTGACCTCCTTCAGGATCTGCGGCCACGCGGAGTTGCCACCGCCGGCGGAGAAGTCCTCGTCGGCATAGTCGGCCAGGCACTTCGCGTCCTCGATCGCCATCACCGCTCCCGACGCCAGGTACTGCAGCGGGGGGTGCGCGGCGTCGCCGAGCAGGATCATCCGCCCGTCCACCCAGTTCTCGATGGGCTCGCGGTCGTACATCGGCCACCAGCGGTCCTTCCACAGGTAGTCGATACCGCGGCGGACGTTCTCGTGGCAGTGCGCGTAGGCCTGCTCGAGTTCCTCGGGGCCACCCCAGTTCTCGACCCCGTTCTTGTAGCCGGGCGATTCGAACACCGCGACCTGGTTGAGCATCTCGCCGCCGCGCAGCGGGTACTGGATGAAGTGGCATCCCGGTCCGATGTACCCGACCACGTCCTCGATGTCCTCGTCGAGGTCGACCTCGTCGTACGGCGTGGTGCCGCGGTAGGCGGCGTAGCCGGACGACACCGGTTCGTCGTCCGAGATCTTCGCCCGCAGCCGGGATTTGAGGCCGTCCATGCCGAGGGCGATGTCGGCCTCGTGGGTGCGCCCGTCGTCGGTGCTCACGTGCACCCGGTCGCCGTCGGTGACCACGTCGGTGACGGTGACACCCGTGTGCAGTTCGGCGCCCGCCGCCCGCGCGGCGTCGACGAGCGTCGCGTGCAGGTCGCTTCGGTGGGTCACGAAGTACGGTCCGCCGTAGCGGGCCCGGAACTCGGCGCCGAGGTCGATCTTCGTGAGCACCTCGGCGGTCACGGCGTCGCGGAACACGATGTTCTTGGGCAGGAAGGCTCGGGAGAGAACGTCGTCGAGCACGCCCCAGGAGTCGAGGATGCGGGCACCGTGCGGCCCGACCTGCAGTCCGGCGCCGACCTCACCGAATTCGGTGGCCCGTTCGAACAGGGTGACGTTCGCGCCCTTCCTGGCGAGGGCGAGGGCGTTGGCCGCGCCGCCGATCCCGCCTCCGGCGATGATGATGCGTGCGTCCTGCAGGTTCGACATGACAGTTCCTTCGTTTCGAGCGTTCGGGGCAGGTGAGTGGCAAAGCGTGCCGGGGGACACGGCGGCACTCACGTGGGGGAGGGGAAGCGGCGCCAGATCACGGTGAGCAGCAGTGCGGCGACGAGCGCGCTGACGCCGAAGAGAATGAAGTTGGAGTCCGCGCCGAGCCCGGCGGCCAGCAGCAAGCCGCCGATCTGCGGTGCGGCGACGGCCCCGACACGGCCGACGCCGAGCGCCCAGCCGAGGGCGGTGCCGCGCAGATAATCGGGATAGTAGGACGCGACCGCGGCGATGATGAGGCACTGGGTTCCGTGGGTCCCGACGCCGGCGAGCACGAAGATGACGTAGATCAGCGCCACCGGTGGGCTCGTCAGCAACGACAGCAGCGCGACACCTGCGAGGAGCGCGGCGACGATGCTGGTGGGGATCGTGCCGAACCGGACGCCGCCCCAGGCGGTGACGAACGATCCCGCGACGGCGCCGAGGTTGAGCGCGAGGGCGAACGTGAGCGCGCTGCCGAGGTCGGTGCCCGCACCCTGCATGAGTTTGGGCAGCCACGTGCCGAGGCCGTACCACGCGAGCAGGGTGACCATCGTGGCGAGAGCGAACATGATGCTGACGGAACGGAATCGGGTACCGAGAAGTGCGCTGAAGCCCGTGGCCGGCCGCACCTCCGTCGACGTCACAGCCGCAGTGTGGTCGGGCAGCGTCTTCCACGCGATCGGCACCAGCAGGATCAGCGGGACGAGCGCGAAAGCGAACATCGGCTGCCAGCCCCAGTTCGGGATGACGGGGATGCCGAGCAGTGCCGCGATCGAGCCGCCGATGGGAACCCCGGACATCATCATCGTGGCCACCGCGGCGCGCCACCTCGCGGGGACCAGTTCCGCGGCAAGCGCATTGGACGTCGGAACCAGGCCGCCCAGGCCGAGCCCGGCGATCAGACGCAACGCGCCGAACATGACGGGGCCGGTCGCCAGCGCGCACAGCGCGGTGAACACGGACAGGACGATCGCGCAGCCGATCACCGCCCGCTTGCGTCCCACGATGTCGGAGAGGCGGCCCGCGAGGACGGCGCCGATCATCATCCCCAGGAACGCGAGACTGCCGAGCGTGCCCGCGGTCGCGGCGCTGATGCCCCATTCGTTCTGGAGGCTCGGGATGACGTTGCCGTAGACGATGAGGTCGTAGCCGTCGAAGACCACGAAGAGCCAGCAGACGACGACGGCGATCGTGGCGGTGCGGTCCAGTCCGACGCGGTTCGTCGTCGGCGCCGCGGTGGTGGCGGTGAGGGGCATGTATCGAGGGTGATGCGGCGCACAGCACCCGTGCAATAAAGTTCTGCTGTGCAGAAAAAGAAAACCATCGAGAAGCCGGCGTACATGCTGGAGTCCGTCGACAACGCGCTGCGCCTGCTGCAGATGCTGCGCGACGTCGGAGCGCTGCGGATCAAGGACGCCGCCGAGGAACTCGGCATCGCACCGTCGACCGCGCATCGGCTGATGGCGATGCTGGTGTACCGGGGGTTCGCCGTTCAGGACGAGAAACGCCGGTACCACCCCGGGGCGGCGATGGGGGCCGGCCCGGCGCAGCGGGGGTGGACCCGCGAGTTCAACGACCTCTGCCGGCCCCACATGGAGGCACTCGCGATCCTGTGCGGCGAGACCGTCAACCTCGTGATCCGCGTCGGCACCCAGGCCCGCTTCCTGTCGTCCGCCGAGTCGGCGGGAATCCTACGGGTCGGCGACCGGCAGGGGCAGGTTCTCGATGCGGAATTGACTGCAGGAGGACGCATTCTGCTGGCGGAACTCCCGAGGGACACCCTCGCGCAGCTGTACCTGCGGCCCGCGGATCTGGCCGACGACGAACGCGAGTGGGGCGACCGCCGTCTGCCTGCCGACGAGTTCGAGCGGTTCTACCGGGAACTGTCCGCCGCCCGCGCCGTCGGGTTCGCCGTCAACGTGCAGCAGACCGAGGAAGGCGTCGCCGCATTCGGTGTCGCCATCCGGAACCGGGCCCGGACCGCCGTCGGAGCGCTGACCGTGGCCGTGCCGATCACCCGCTTCCGTCAGCACTCGCAGGGCCCGCTGGTGTCGCAGATCAAGAACGCGATCCGCGAACTCGAGGTCGACATCGCGGATCTCGAACCCTGACCAATTATTCTGCACACAAGAATCTTGTATCGACGTGGCGGCCTGAACTCCTAGCGTCGATGCCATGACCGCCACCGAACCGCACGTCGACGACGACCCCGCGCTGAAGCAGCTGTACACCGATTTCGAGGCCGAGCACCTGAATCCGTTGTGGACTCAGCTCGGCGATCTGATGCCGATGACGCCGACGTCGCGGGCGGTGCCGTTCGTGTGGAAGTGGTCGACGTTGTATCCGCTGGCGCAGCGGGCGGGGGATCTGGTCCCGGTCGGCCGTGGTGGGGAGCGGCGGGCGATCGCGCTGGCTAACCCGGGCCTGGGGGGTGTGCCGTATGTGACGCCGACGTTGTGGGCGGCCATCCAGTACCTGGGGCCGAAGGAGGTGGCCCCGGAGCACCGGCACGCGCAGAACGCGTTCCGGTTCGTCGTCGAGGGCGAGGGGGTCTGGACGGTCGTCAACGGGGATCCGGTTGCGATGCGGCGCGGCGACTTCCTGCTGACCCCGGGCTGGCATTTCCACGGCCACCACAACGAGACCGATCAGCCGATGGCCTGGATCGACGGCCTCGACATTCCGTTCGTGCACTACACCGACACCGGGTTCTTCGAGTTCGGCTCCGAGAACGTCACCGACGATTCGACCCCGGACGTGTCCCGGTCGGAGCGGTTGTGGGCGCATCCGGGACTGCGGCCGCTGGTGGGGTTGGACGCGAAGACATCGTCGCCGATCGCGGCGTACCGGTGGGAGCACACCGACGCGGCGCTGCGCGAGCAGTTGGCGCTCGAGGACGAGGGGTACGCGGCGACCACCGAACCCGGTCATGCCGCGGTCCGCTACACCAACCCGACCACCGGTGGGGACGTGATGCCCACGATCCGCGCCGAGTTCCACCGGCTGCGGGCCGGCGCCCACACCCGCCCGCGCCGGGACGTCGGCTCGACCGTCTATCAGGTGTTCGAGGGTTCGGGCCGGTTCGTCCTGGGCGGGCAGACCCGCACCGTCGGCAAGGGCGACATGATCGTGGTCCCGTCCTGGACGGAGTGGTCGATCGAGGCCGACACCGAGTTCGACCTGTTCGCGTTCTCCGACGCCCCGATCGTCGAGCGCCTGCACTTTCACCGCACGTACATTTCCGAAGGAGCCTGAAATCTCATGAAGCTTGCCACCCTGCGCCGCACCGGCGGCACCGTCGCCGTCCGCGTCGAGTCCGACACCACCGCCACCGTCATCGACGGCTACCCGGATCTGTCCGTGCTTTTGAACGACCCGGACTGGAAGTCGATCGCGGAGAACGCATCCGGTGACACCGTGAATCTCGACGGCGCGGATTACGCGCCGGTGGTCCCGAACCCGGGGAAGATCATCTGCGTCGGGTTGAACTACGCCAACCACATCAAGGAAATGGGCCGGGAACTGCCCGAGTTCCCGACCCTGTTCGCGAAGTTCCGGGAGGCGCTGACCGGACCGTACGACGACGTGATCGTCCCCGCCTACGCCGCCGCCCAGCTGGACTGGGAGGGGGAGTTGGCGTTCGTCGTCGGGAAGCAGGCGTATCAGGTCCCGGAGGCCGAGGCGGAGTCCTACATCGCCGGGTACTCCGTGATGAACGACTACACGATGCGGGACTACCAGTACCGCACGCTGCAGTGGGATCAGGGCAAGACATTCGAGAAGACCAGCGGCTTCGGACCGTTCCTGACGACCACCGACTCCTACACGTTCGGCGGTGCCCTCGTCACCACGCTCGACGGGCAGGTCGTGCAGACCACCACCACCGACGATCTGGTGTTCACCCCGGCGAAGCTGGTGGAGTACATCTCGCACATCGTGACGCTGCAGCCCGGTGACGTGGTGATCACCGGCACCCCGGGCGGGGTCGGGCACGCCCGCAAGCCCGGTCTCTACATTCAGGACGGGCAGACGGTCGAGGTCACCATCGACGGTCTCGGTTCGGTGCGTAACAAGACGATCGTCAAGTAGGGGCCGTGAGTTTCCACGATCTCGACCTGGCCGAGCAGTTGCTGATCGCCCGCCGCGGCACGGCGTATTTCGCGCAGCGTCTCGCCGAGCTGACCGACGAGCAACTGCACGAGCCGACGGCGCTGTCCGGGTGGTCGCGCGCGCACCTGGTGGCGCACGTCGGCTACAACGCGGCCGCGTTGTGCCGGCTGCTGGACTGGGCGGCCACCGGGATCGAGACCCCGATGTATGCGTCGCCGGAGCAGCGGGGGCGGGAGATCGCCGAGGGCGCCACCTTGTCGGCGGCGGCACTGCGGAACCTGTTCGACCACACCGTCGCCCGCCTCGACGAGAAGTGGCGGAACCTGCCGGCCGCGGCGTGGGAGGCGCAGGTGCGCACCGCGCAGGGCCGTACCGTGCCGGTGTCGGAGACGGCGTGGATGCGGACCCGGGAGGTGTGGATCCACGCCGTGGACCTGGGGAACGGGGGCCGGTTCGGCGACTTCCCCGACGTCGTGCTGGAGTCGCTGCTCACCGACATCGTCGGCATGTGGCGTCGCAAGGACCGCGGCGCGGGCCTCGTGCTCACGGTCGACGGCAGTGAACCGGCTGCGGTGCAGCCGGAGTCGCCGGCCGCCGGCAAGGTGTCCGGGCCCCTCGCCGCAGTCGTGCGGTGGGCCGCCGGCCGTGGCGCGGTCGGGCTCGGCGCGGACATCCCCGAGCCGCCGCACTGGTTGTGAGCGCTAGTACGACGCCCGGCCACCGCTGGCGTCGTAGACGGCACCGGTCGAGAAACTGAGCGCCTCGGACGACAGCCACGCGACGAGTTCGGCGATCTCCTCGGGCCGTCCCATCCTGGCCATCGGGGTGAGACTCTGCGAGCGCGCGAGGATCGCCGGGTCGGTGCCGGCGTTCATCGGGCTCTCCACCGCCGCCGGGGCGACCACATTGGCGAGGACGCCGGTCGTCGCGACCTCCTTGCCGAGCGATTTCGTCAACGCGATCACCGCCGCCTTGGACGCCGAGTAGGCGCTCTGCCCGGGATTACCGTCCTTGGCCGCGATGCTCGCCAAGTTCACGACCCGCCCCCAGCCGGCGTCGGTCATGGCGGGCACGAACGCGCGGCACACGAGGAACGTCCCCTCGACGTTGATGCGGAACGTGCGGCGCCAGTCGTCGAGTTCGACGTCGACCAGTGGCGCCGAGGGCCCCACGACACCGGCGCTGTTGACGAGGATGTCGACGCGGCCGAGGCGTGCGGCGAGGTTCTCGACGGCGTCGGCATCGGTGACGTCGAGGCGCTCGTCGGCCCCGGCGGCGATGTCCGCGGTGACGACGCGGACCCCGGCGTCGGCGAGGCGTTTCGCGCACGCCGCACCGATTCCGCTCGCGCCGCCGGTGACGAGCGCGGTCGCGCCCTCGGGATACGTGACCATGGTGGTTTCTCCTCGCGACTGTGTGCGCATTAGTCTTGTTCTATGTGCGAAATCGGAATGATCCATTTCGCACTGTGTACGAATTGGAATATATGGGCTGAGCCACACTCGTCAAACTCGCCGAAGGGGATCCGATGGAGATTCGCTGGCTTCAAGCGTTCGTCGCCGTCGCCGAAGAATTGCATTTCGGCAGGGCCGCCGCACGGCTCCAGATGGCGCAGTCGCCGCTGAGCCAGACGGTGCGCAAACTCGAGAAGGACATCGGCGTGCCGCTGTTCGAGCGGAGCACCCGCAGCGTCGCGCTCACGTCGGCGGGCCACACGTTCCTGCCGCACGCGTACCGCATTCTCGAGAGTGTCGACATCGCGCGTCAGGCCACGCGCGCGTCCGCCGGGGGCGTGTACGGCCGCATCAAGATCGGCTTCACCGGCGTGCTCAACCATCTGTCCCTGCCGCCGCTCACCCGTGCGCTCCGGCAGCGCTACCCCGACATCGAACTCACCCTCGTCGGGCGAATCATGACCCGCGACGCCATCACTCAACTGGACAGTGGCGCACTCGATCTCGCGTTCGTCGGGCTTCCCGTCGAGACGGCCTCGGTGTCGACGCGGCTGATCCGCCGGGAGCCGTTCGGTGCTGTGCTCCCGGCCGATCACCCGCTCGCATCGGAACCGCAGATCGACCTGCGCGACCTCGCCGAGGACGGGTTCGTGACGACGCCGCTGTCGGCCGGTTCGGCGTTGCAGGAGGTGGCGATGCGCGCCTGCGTCGATGCGGGGTTCCGTCCCCGCGTCGTCCAGGAGATCACCGATCCGTACATGATCCTGATGCTGGTGGCGACGGGTGTCGGCGTGGCGCTGATGACGTCGGGCATCGCCGCGATCACGCCCCCGGGCACGGTGTTCGTTCCCCTCACCGGCGAGCCCATCTACATGAACCACGGCCTCGCCTGGTCGCCCCGTCGTGTCTCTGATGCGCTCCGGGTCGCGCTCGCGGTGTCGGAGGAGATCCTGCCGACCCCCGATTAGGACGTTTTCGATCTATATCTAAGACTTTTTTTGCGCTGGACTGCGCATAGTCCGCCATGACACGCTCGTCACGGTCCGGAACTTCGTGTGAGGTGAGTCACCTCCGAAGAACGCCTCGCGGCGACACCGGATCCTGGGACGAAAGGAACACCATGGCAAGCACGTCTACACGCGACACCGGGGGACAACCGAACGAGAACGCCCGCCGGGCCGCCGTCTCGGGATTCCTCGGCAGCACGCTCGAGTACTACGACTTCTTCATCTACGGGTCCGCGGCAGCGCTCGTCTTCCCGAAGATCTTCTTCCCGGGCGGAGGAGCGACGGCGACGTTGCTGTCGATCGGCACGCTCGGCGTCGCGTACATCGCGCGTCCGCTCGGCGCCGTGCTGTGGGGGCACCTCGGCGATCGATACGGCCGCAAGAATTCCCTGCTGGCCTGCCTGCTCCTCATGGGCATCGCGACGGTCGTCGTCGGCTGCCTTCCCACGTACGAGCAGATCGGAATGGCCGCGCCCATCATCCTGGTGCTCCTGCGGTTGCTGCAGGGCCTGTCCGCCGGCGGCGAATCGCCGGGATCCTCCGCGTTGACCCTCGAACATGCGCCGGACGGTCGCCGCGCGTTCTTCACGTCGTTCACCATGAGCGGCATCATGTTCGGCATCGTCATCTCGAGTCTGGTGTTCATTCCCGTGGCCGCCCTGCCGGACGACGCGCTCTACTCGTGGGGCTGGCGGGTGCCGTTCCTGCTCAGCATCGTCGTGACGGGTGTCGCGGTCTGGCTGCGCCGCAAGCTCGACGAGCCGGAAGTCTTCGAGGAGCTGAAGGAGCACGACGACACGGCGGGCATCCCCGTCGTCGAGATGTTCCGCTCGCACTGGCGCACCGTGATCCGCATCAGCCTCAGCGCGACGTTCGCGATGATCAACACGATCGTCAACGTCTTCGCGCTGGCGTACGCCGTGCAGGTCGCCGGGCTCGAACGCTCCACGATGCTGTGGGCCATCGCCACCGCCAATTTCGTCGCCGTGCTCACCCAGCCACTGTTCGGCATCCTCGCCGACCGGATCGGCCGCAAGCCGGTGTTCGTCACGGGTGCCGTCGGCGCCGCAGGCATGGTCTTCGTGTTCTTCCACGCCATCGGAACCGGCAGCGCGCCCATGGTGTTCGCGGCCGGCATCGTCCTGATCGGCCTGTTCTACGCGATGCCCAACGGGGTATACCCCGCGTACTTCCCCGAGCAGTTCCCCGCCAAGGTCCGGTACACCGGAATGGCCGTCAGCCTGATGCTCGGACTGCTGGTCGCCGGTTTCACCCCGGCCATCGCGCAGTGGCTTTCGGCGGGCGACACCGCGAACTGGACCCCGGTCGCCTGGATGTGCCTGGGCTTCGCCCTGCTGTCCTCGGCCGCCGCGCTCACCGGTCCCGAGACCTACCGCACCCCCACCGAGCAGTTGGGCGAACCCGACGCGACGACGGCCGGCACGCGGGAGCAGGCGCTCGTCCGCAACGACGCCTGACCGACACCTCTGCAGGAGATCTTCATGCACCCCGAATCCACCCGGCACCGGATCCGCCTCCTCGGGGCAGGGATCGCCACGTCCCTGTCCCCGGCGCTGCACGAACACGAGGCCATCGCGCTCGGCCTCACCGACTACCGCTACGACCTGATCGACGTCGCCGCGGAGGGCATCCCCGTCGACAGGTCCGGTGACACACTGCGGCGTGCCGTCGCCGCAGGCTGCACCGGGTTCAACATCACCCACCCGTGCAAGCAGGCGGTCGCCGAATCCCTCGACGAATTGTCCGGCAACGCACGTCTTCTCGGTGCCGTCAACACCGTCGTCGTCCGCGACGGGCGGCTGATCGGGCACAACACCGACCACAGCGGGTTCCTCGCCGCGCTGCGCCGCGGACTGCCCGACGCCGCGCTCGGACGCGTCGTTCTCGCCGGCGCCGGCGGTGCCGGTTCGGCCGTCGCCTACGCGCTCGCCGCCGCCGGGGTGCGGGACCTGCGGATCGCCGACCTCGACCCGTCCCGTGCCGCGGACGTCTGCGCGCGCCTCGAGGCCGCCTTCCCGCTGACGACGGTCACGGCCATCGGACTCGACGCGATCGAAGCGAACCTGGCGCACTGCGACGGCGTCGTCAACGCGTCCCCGATCGGCATGGTCGGATATCCGGGAACGCCGTTCGACACCGGCGCGCTCCATCCCGGGCTGTGGGTCGCCGACATCGTCTACCGCCCGCTGCACACCGAACTCGTTCTGGCGGCCACCGCTCTCGGCTGCGCCGTCCTCGACGGCGGCCAGATGCTCGTCGCGCAGGCGGCCGACACGTTCGCACTCCTCACCGGTGTCATCCCCGACCCCGACCGCATGTGGCGCCACCTCGGCGACCTGCTCGCCGAGCAGTCCGCCCCGACCGTCCTGGAGGAGTCCCGATGACCGCGCACCCGTTCGCCGCGCCCCTCGACCTGGGCAACGTGCGACTGCGCAACCGCTTCGTGTCGGCCCCGATGGAACGCAACTACTGCGAGGTCGACGGCACGATGACCGACGAGTACATCGCGTACCTCGAACGCCGCGCGGCGGGCGGCGCGGCTCTCGTGTTCACCGAGGCCAGCTACGTGCGCGCCGACGGCAAGGGCCGCATCCGGCAGATGGGCGTCGACGTCGACGAACGGATCCCGGGCATCGCGAAGCTGGCCGACGCGATCCACGCGCAGGGCGCGCTGGTGGGTGTCGAACTCAACCACGGCGGCCGCACCGCGCAGGGCGCCGTCAGCGGATTCGTCCCCGTCGCACCGTCCCCGATCCCGTGCGCGGTGGTCGGCGGTGACATGCCCGAGCAACTCGACGGCGACGACATCGAGCACATCGTCGAATGCTTCGGCGAGGCCGCCGCGCGCTGTCAGCAGGCCGGAATCGACGTCATCTCGTTGCACGGCGGGCACGGCTACCTCATCCACCAATTCCTGTCGCCGGCGTACAACCACCGCGACGACGAGTGGGCCGACCCGACGCTGTTCGTCAACCGCGTCATCGACGCCGTCCGCACCATGGCCCCGGGTATCGCTCTCGGACTGCGGTTCTCGGCGTTCGAGGCGATCGACGGCGGACTCGACGCGCAGGCGACACGTGCCCGCATCGACGCGATCGACACCGACCGCCTCGACTTCCTCGACGTCTCCGCGGGCAACTACGAATCGGGACAGTGGATCATCCAGCCCGGTGAGTGGCCGCGCGGCCTCCTCGCCCCCTACTCCCGGCAGTACACGCGGGACTTCGACATCCCGGTCGGCGTCGCGGGCCGGATCAGCACACCCGAGATCGCGGCGCAGATCATCGAATCCGGGCAGGCCGACTTCGTCAGCATGGCCCGCACCCTGCACGCCGACCCGGACTTCCCGAACCGCGCGCTGGACGGCGGCCGGTACCGGCCGTGCATCGCCTGCAACTACTGCATCGACAGCCTCGCCGCCGGACCCGTCCCGTGCTCGGTCAACCCGTGGGTGGGCCGCGAACTCGAGCAGCCGTCGACACCGGCGGACGTGCCGGTGCGCGTCGCGGTGGTCGGGGCCGGACCGTCCGGCATGGCGGCCGCCCGCGACCTCGCCGTCGCCGGGCACCGCGTCGACCTGTACGACGAACGCGACAGCCTCGGTGGGGATTTCGCGCTGGCATCCCGGCTCCACGAGTATCCCGAGTATTCGCGGATCGTCGACTGGTACCTCGCCGAACTCGCCGACCTCGACGTCACCTGCCACCCCGGCACCCGGGTCGACGCCGCCGCACTGGCCGGCCTGGACTTCGACGCCATCGTGCTCGCGACGGGCGGCCGCGGACCCGCGGTCGATCTTCCCGGGGCCGGCACCCGCAGGGTCCGCGACGTCCGGGAGTACCTGGAATCCGGCGACCCCGCACCCGAGGCGATCACGATCTTCGGCGCCGACCGGGAGGCGGCCGCCGTCGCCGACGACCTGCTCCAGCACGGCACGACAGTCGTCATGATCGGCCCGCAGGAGACCATCGCCCACGACGTCGGCCGGCGCGGAAAGATCGTGCTGCTGCCACGGCTCGCGGCGAGCGAGAACCTCACCACCCATCTGTCGTCGATCGTGACGCGGATCGAGGAAGACCGGGTGGTGATCGCGACCGGCGGCGAGGAGCGGGTGGTGGACGCCCCGGGCGAACTGCTGATCTCACACGGCATCGAGCCCCGCGTCGACCTGCTCGCCGCACTGAGGGGGCTGGCACCGCGACTCGGCGTCCACCCCGTCGGCGACGCGAGCGGCGACGGCGGCTCCATCCACGCTGCGCTGGTGACCGCGGCCGACGTCGCCGCGAAGATCACCGCGGCCGCCGATGCCCGCGAGGAGGTCAGCGCATGATGGCGATTCCGCCCCTCGGTCTCGGGACCTGGCCGCTGACCGGTCCGGACGCCACCCGGGCCGTGCTCTGCGGCATCGAGGCCGGCTACCGGCTGATCGACACGGCCGCCATCTACGGGAACGAGGACGCCGTCGGCGCCGCCCTCGTGGCGTGCGATCTGCCCCGCGACGAACTGTTCGTCACCACCAAACTGCGGGGGAGCGATCACGTGTCGGGCGACATTCGCGGCGCCGTCGAACGCAGCCTGAAGGGTCTCGGGCTCGATCGGCTCGACCTGTTCCTCATCCATTGGCCGCTGCCACGCCACGACAGGTACGTGGCGGCATTCGAGGCGATGCTCGCCTGCCGCGACGCCGGCCTGGTGCGGCACGTGGGCGTCTCCAACTTCCTGGGCACGCACCTGCGCCGCGTCGTCGCCGAGACCGGAGAGGCCCCGGCCGTCAACCAGATTCAGATGGACCCCTCGCTCGCCCGGCTGCCCGTCCGCCGCGCGAACGACGAACTCGGGGTGTCCACGCAGTCGTGGAGTCCGCTCGGCCGCGGCGACGTGCTCGGCGCACCCGCGGTCACTGCGATCGCCGAACGCCTCGGCCACTCGCCCGCGCAGGTGGTCCTGGCCTGGCATCGCGCGCAGGGTGTCGTCCCGATTGTCCGGTCGGCCGATCCCGCACGTCAGGCCGAGAACCTGGCCGCCCTCGACGTCCGGCTCACGGCTGGGGACGTCGACGCCCTGAACCGTCTCGACCGCGGCGAGTCCGCGGCCCGGGACGTCGAAACCGAGGAGCACTTCTGATGGCACTACGAATCGGCATCGTCGGCTGCGGCAAGATCGCCGGCAACCACGCCCGGGCCTTGCAGCAGGTGCGCGGCGTCGAGGTCGTCGGGTGCTGCGACCCCGACCTGGAACGGGCCCGGACATTCGCTGCGGCGCACGGCATCACGACGGCCGTCGGGTCGGTCGGGGAACTGCTCGACCTCGGTCTCGACGCCTGCACCGTGTGCACGCCGCATCCCGTCCACGAAGAGGTCGTCGTCGCGGCCGCGCAGGCGGGCATTCACGTGCTGTGCGAGAAGCCGATCGCCGTCGACGTCGTCGCCGCCGACCGGATGATCGAGGCCGCCGACCGCGCGGGCATCACGTTCGGGGTGCTGTTCCAGCGCCGATTCTGGCCCGCCGCCCGCCGCATCCGGGATGCGATCGACGACGGCCGGATCGGCGTCCCGGTACTCGGTGAGGCGTCGGTGATCCTGCACCGTCCGTCTTCGTACTACTCCGCCGACGCGTGGCGCGGACGGTGGGACACCGACGGCGGCGGCGTCCTCATGACGCAGGCCGTGCATCAGATCGACATGCTGCAGTGGTTCATGGGCGAGGCCGTCCAGGTGAGCGGCTTCATCCGCACCCACACGCACACCGAGCACATCGAGACCGAGGACAGCGCGTCGGCGGTCGTGTCGTTCGCGTCGGGCGGCACCGCCACCGTCACCGCGACCACCGGCGCCAACCACAACCTCGGCAACCGGGTCACCGTGATCGGGCAGACCGGTGCGATCGCGAGCGTCCTCGAGTTCCCGGAAGGACAGGAGGGTGTCAACGAGATCTGGACCGTGCCGGGCAGCACCGAGTTCCGGGCGCCCTTCACCTCCGGCGTCCGCGCCAACCTCGACGTCACCGAGGTCAACGCCGGACTCTCCGATTTCCACACCCTCCAGGTGCAGGACTTCGCGGACGCCGTCCTGACCGGCCGGGCGCCTGC
Source organism: Rhodococcus sp. USK10 (assembly GCF_019378875.1). Taxonomy (NCBI): domain Bacteria; kingdom Bacillati; phylum Actinomycetota; class Actinomycetes; order Mycobacteriales; family Nocardiaceae; genus Rhodococcus; species Rhodococcus sp. USK10. The sequence goes on along the minus strand of NZ_CP076048.1, from coordinate 1,962,551 downwards.
CGTCACCGGACGCGACGCCCGCGCCTCGCTCGCGATCGTCGCCGCCGTCTACGAGTCGTCCCGCACCGGCCGGGTCGTCGACCTCACGCCCGCCCCGGCCCCCGTCACCACCAAGGAGAACGCATGACCCCCGACCCTTCCACCCCGGCCTACGACGTCGTCGTCATCGGCTCCGGCGCGGGCGGCCTGTCCGCCGCCGTCGCCGCCGCCGACGGGGGAGCGTCCGTCCTCGTCGTCGAGAAGGCGGACACGTGCGGCGGCGCCACGGCGTGGTCGGGCGGGTGGATGTGGACGCCGCGGAACCTGTTCGCGCACGCGGACGGTGTCAACGAGGACCGCTCGGCGCCCCGCACGTATCTCGAACACCGGCTCGGCGAGAACTTCGACGCCGCCAAAGTCGACGCCCTGCTCGACGGCGCACCCGAGATGGTGGAGTTCTTCGAGAAGAAGACGGCGCTGCAGTTCGTTCCGGGCGCGAAGATCGCCGACATCCACGGCGACACACCCGGTGCCGGAACGGGCCACCGCTCGGTCGGACCGAAACCGGTGAGTCTGCGGAAACTCGGACCCGACGTCGCGGCCCTGCTCCGGCGGCAACTCTACGAGACGTCGTTCCTCGGCATGGGCATCATGGCCGGCCCCGACCTGCAGGCGTTCCTGCACTCGACCCGGTCGGCGAAGGCGTTTCTCCACTGCACGAAACGGGTGTCCACCCACCTGCTCGACCTCGCCACCAAGCGTCGCGGGCAGCAACTCGTCAACGGCACCGCGCTCGTCGGCAGGCTGTTGCGGTCGGCGCTCGACGCCGGCGTCGAGATCCGCGTGAGCACGGCGGCCACCGCGTTGACCACCGACTCCGCGGGCAGTGTCACCGGTGTCCGGTTGGCGGGCCCGGACGGCGCCTACACCGTGAGCGCCCGCCGCGGCGTCGTCCTCGCGACCGGCGGCTTCTCCCACGACCTCGACCGGCGCCGCGCACTGTTCCCCCGCACCCCCACCGGACGCGAGCACTGGACGCTGACCCCGTCCACGACCACCGGCGACGGCATCACCCTCGGCGAATCCGCAGGCGGCCGACTCGACCGCTCGGTCGCCTCGCCGGTCGCGTACTGCCCGGTGTCGATCATCCGGTACCGCAACGGCAAGGAGGGCGTGTTCCCGCACATCCTCGACCGCGGAAAGCCCGGCGCCATCGGTGTTCTCGCGGACGGACGACGCTTCGTCAACGAGGGGCTCGGCTACCACGACTACACGCTCGCGATGGTCGAGCAGGTGCCCGACGGCGAGGAGGTGTGCTCCTGGCTGATCGCCGACCAGCGGTACCTGCGGTACTTCCCGCTCGGCATGGCCAAGCCGCTGCCGATCCCCACGTGGCCGTACCTGAAGTCGGGCTACCTCACCCGCGGCCGCACGGTCCGCGAACTGGCCGAGAAGATCGGTATCGACCCGGACGGCCTGGAGAAGACGGTCGCGGCGTTCAACGAGGGTGCCCGCGACGGCGTCGACCCCGACTTCGGTCGTGGCACCACACCATTCACCGTCGGGTCCGGAGACGCCGACAACCCCTGGCCCAATCCGGCGCTCGCGCCACTCGAAGAAGGCCCGTTCTACGCGGTCAAGGTGGTCCCCGGCAGCTTCGGCACGTTCGCAGGCCTGGTCACCGACTCGACGTCCCGGGTGCTGAACGACGACGACCAGCCGATCCGCGGACTGTTCGCCGTCGGCGTCGACCAGTCCAGCGTCATGGGCGGTCACTACCCGTCCGGCGGCATCAACCTCGGCCCGGCCATGACCTTCGGCTACCTCACCGGTCGCCGCCTCGCCTCGACGACAGGAGACCTGCGATGACCGCCCCACTCGGCCTTGCCGCGCTCACGGTGCTCGACACCGCGCCGCTCGAGCAGGTGGACCTCGCCGAGAAACACGGCTTCGACACCATCGGCATCCGGTTGCTGCCCGCCGCACCCGGCACCACCGCCTACCCGCTGCACGAGGACCCGGCCGCCCTCGACGCGCTGGTGCGCCGTCTCGAGGATTCGCCGATCGAGGTGTTCGACCTCGAAATCATCCGTCTGGGAGCGGATTTCGACGAGAAGGACTACGTTCCGCTCCTCGAGGCGGGCGCACGGCTGGGGGCCAGGGCCGTGCTCGTCGGCGGCGACGACCGCGACCGCACAAGGCTCACCGACTCGTACGCCCGGCTCGCGGCACTGTGCGCGAACTACGGCATCGTCGCGAGCCTCGAGTTCATGCCGTGGACGGCGGTCCCCGACGCAACCGCCGCGGTCGAGATCGTGTCGCAGGCCGACGGGCCTGCCCGTAGCGTGCTGGTGGACGCCCTGCACGTCGGACGGTCGAGCACCACTGCGGCCGACCTCGCGGCGATCCCGCGGGACTGGCTGCACTACGCGCAGATGTGCGACGGCTCGGTGCCCGCGCCCACGGACGACGCCGAACTGATCCGTCAGGCGCGCGAGGAGCGGCTCGTTCCCGGGGCTGGTGGTATCCCGCTCGCCGACATCTGGTCGACGTTGCCGGCAGGCCTGCCGGTGAGCATCGAACTCCCCAACGAGCCGCTCCGGCGGGCCGTCGGCACGGACGCGTGGCTCGAGCGGCTGGTCACCGCCACCCGGGAGGTGCTCGCGCAGGTTCCGGCGGCCACCGGCGGCTGATCGTCCGCGCTACCGTTCTTGCATGCCGCGCCCCGACAACGTCCCCGTGTACACGATGCGCCAGCTGGCGGCGTTCGTCGCGGTGGCGGAGACCGGCACGATCAGCGGTGCGGCCGAGCGGATGCACCTGTCGCAGTCGGCGCTGTCCGCGGCGGTGACGGACCTGGAGAAGGCACTGAAGGCGCAACTGTGTGTGCGCCGGCGGGCCCGCGGCGTGCAGCTGACCCCGACGGGGGAGGCGGTCCTGTCGCGGGCGCGTGCCCTGTTACAGCAGGCCGGGGAATTGCAGACCGACGCGTCCGGTGCGGGCGGGGTCGTCGCCGGGCCGATCGCCGTCGGTTGCTACCCGGCACTCGGCCCGACGATCCTGCCGTCGATGCTGTACGCGTTCACCACCGAATACCCGCGCGCGTCGGTGGAGTTCCGCGAAGACACCCAGAACCGGTTGCGGACGGAACTCGAGGGCGGCGAACTCGACGTCGCCATCGTCTACGACCTCGACCTGCCCCCGGACTGGCAGACCGTGCCGCTGATGACCCGGGAGCCGATGGTGGTGCTCGGGGCGGAACATCCGCTGGCGGGCGTCGACGGGCCGGTGCGCCTCGCGGATCTCGCGGAGCACCCGATGGTGCTGCTGGACGCGCCGCCGAGCACCAACCATGCGATGGACGTCTGCCGGCAGGCCGGGTTCGCGCCCCGGGTGGCGTACCGCACCGCGAACTTCGAGACGGCGCGGGCCTTCGTCGGGCGCGGCCTCGGGTGGACGCTGCTGCTGCAACGGCCCCGGGTGGACGTCACGTACGAGGGCCTGCCCGTCGTCGTGAAACCGATAGCCGAACCGAAACCGGCGTCGGTGGCCGTCGTCGTCGCGTGGCATCAGGAGGCGACGCTGAGCCGGGTCGCGCGGGCGTTCATCCGCTTTGTCACGGCCTGAACTGCGGATTCATGCCATCCACGGATTTTCTGCAATTCATGCGGGGATAGTCCCGCTTTTCAGACGTATGTGAGTGGGGTCATTGTTTTCCGGTAGCGCGATGAGTGTGGCGCAGCAGAACCGGGAAGGCAGACGATGACGGCAATCACCGAGGCGACACCGCCGGTGTCTCACAAGGAAGCGCGCAGGGCAGTCCTGTCGAGCTTCGTCGGTACCGCGATCGAGTGGTACGACTTCTTCATCTACGGCACCGCCGCGGCCCTCGTGATCGGACCGCAGTTCTTCCCCGGCGCGTCGACGTTCGCCGGAACCCTGGCCGCCTTCGCCACCTTCGCGGTCGGCTTCATCGCCCGCCCGATCGGCGGCGTCGTCATGGGTCACTTCGGTGACCGCATCGGGCGCAAGTCGATGCTGGTGCTGTCGTTGACGATGATGGGCGCCGCGACCGTCGGCATCGGACTGCTCCCGAACTTCGAGGCCATCGGGGTGGCCGCACCCATCCTGCTGGTCGCGTTGCGGTTCGTGCAGGGCATCGGCGTCGGCGGCGAATGGGGCGGCGCGGTGCTCATGGCCACCGAGCACGCCCCCGAGGGCAAGCGCGGCCTGTACGGCGCGGCGCCGCAGATGGGCGTTCCGGCCGGAGTGATCATGGCGAACGTCGTGTTCCTCGCCGTCACCCAGCTGCTGTCCGACGACGCGTTCCAGACGTGGGGCTGGCGGGTGCCGTTCCTGATGAGCGCCGTGCTCGTCGGCGTCGCGATGTGGATTCGGCTCGGCGTGTTCGAGTCCCCGGCGTTCGCGGAGGCCAAGGAGAGCGACACGATCGTGAAGATGCCGATCGTCGAGGTGCTGACGAAGAACTGGCGGACGGTGCTGCTCGCGGCGGGCACATTCATCGCGACCAACGGCATCGCCTACGTGTTCATGGTGTACGTCCTGACGTACGGCACCACGGAACTCGGGTACAGCCGCGCCACGATGCTCACATTGCTGATCGTCGCGTGCCCGGTCTGGATGGCGGGCATGGCGGTGTCGGCCTGGAAGTCCGACGTGCTCGGGCGGCGCCGCGTGTACACGTGGAGTTCGGTCGCTCTGGTGATCGTCGCGGCGGCGTTCTTCCCCCTGATCGACACGGCGTCGATCCCCGTCATGCTGCTCGCCATGATCGTGATGGCGGCTGTGCTCGGCACCACCGCGGGGCCGCAGTCGGCACTGTTCGCCGAACTCTTCCCCGCCCACATCCGCTACAGCGGTGCGTCACTCGGCTACCAGATCGGTGCCATCCTCGGCGGCGGGCTCGCACCGTTCATGGCGACGTGGCTGTTCGGGGCCTTCGGGAGTTCGACGGCCGTCACCGCCTATTTCGTGGTGATCGCCGTGATCAGTCTCGTCGCGATCCTGCTGCTGCCGGAAACGAACAAGATCGCGAAGAAAGCGGAGGCCGCCTGACATGTCCACCTACTTCCAACCCCGGAAATACGCGGCGACGGACTTCGCGTCGACCAATGCAACCGACGAGGCCCTGCCCGTCGTCGTCGTAGGTGCCGGACCGGTCGGCATGGGCGTCGCGCTGGGCCTCGCGCAGCGCGGCATCCCCGTCACCGTGCTCGAGGCCGCCGACCAGGTGTCGTTCGGCAGCCGCGCCATTTGTATCTCCCGGCACAGCCTCGAGGTCGCGGCCAGGCTCGGGTTCGGACCGGAACTCGAGAAGATCGTGCTCCCCTGGGTGGGTGGGCGCAGCTTCTACCGCGACGAACAGGTGCTGCACTTCGAGATGGCGCACGGCGAACACGACGTCCGCGGGCCCATGGTCAACGTGTCGCAGTCCGAGATCGAGCAGATCATGACCGACACCCTGCTCGCGCACCCGCTGATCACGTTCCACTGGTCGTCGAGCGTCGCCGGGGTCCTGCGGTCGGACGAGGACGTGACCCTCGACGTCGACACCGCGTTCGGTGTGCGCCGGCTCCACGCACGCTGGGTCGTCGCCGCCGACGGCGGTCGCAGCCGGATGCGGGAATTGGCGGGAATCCGCTTGCAGGGAAACAGCTATGAGGGCAGCTACGTCATCGCCGACATCCACTGGGAATCGGCGCTGCCCGCCGAGCGGATGGTGTGGTTCGACCCGCCGAGCAACCCCGGATCGACGATCATCATGCATCGGCAGCCCCGCGACATCTGGCGCATCGACTACCAACTCGACAGTGCCGACGACGCCGAACTCGAGACGCAGGAAGACCGCATCCGCGACCGGATCACGCGGCACCTCGACTGGCTCGAGAACGACGTGCCGTGGACCCTCGAATGGCACGGCTTCTACCGTGCGCACGCGCTCGCACTGGACGACTTCACGCACGGCCGGATCCTGTTCGCCGGCGACGCCGCCCACCTGGTTCCGATCTTCGGCGTCCGCGGGCTGAACTCCGGCATGGAGGACGCCGAGACCCTCGCCTGGACCCTGGCCGCCGTCGTCAACGGAACGGCGGACCGCGCACTCCTGCAGGCATATTCGTCCGAACGACGCGACGCCTGGCAGCAGAACGTCGACAACGCGGGCAAGTCGACGCTCATCATGTCGCCCGGCAGCCACGGTTACCGCACCACCCGCGACGCAGTCCTGGCGCTGGCCACGACCCGCCCGGAGTTCGGTCACCTCATCAACCCGCGGCAGTCGAGTGCCACGCACGCGCACCTGTCGCCGCTCACCTGGCCGGTGGCCGAGGGGACGACCGGTGTGCTGCCCGGGGATCCGATGGAGGACCGCCGCGTTCGGGTCGTCACCGCCGGGGGACCGGTGGAGTCTTCGCTGAACCGGGTCCGCGGAACGGGTTTCGCGGTGCTGGGCATCGGGGTCGACGCCGCCGGCGCCGACGTCGTCGCCGCACACGCCGCCGCGATGTCGATGGCGCTGGCGCCGGAGTCGGTGCGCGCGGTCGTCGTCCCGGCGCAGGGTGTGGCGGTGGACGCGGCGGACGACCTGACGGTCCTCGACGACTCCGACGGTGCGCTGGCGCAGGCCCTCGGCGCGTCCGCGGGGGAATGCTTCGTGATCCGTCCGGACGGGCTCGTCCTGTGCCGGATCCGGGACCTGTCGCTGCTCGGCGACGTGCCCGCGCACCTGCGAGCGGCGACCGCCCCCGTGCTCGGTGTCGTCCCCGCGCACACGGAGACGGCTGCGACGCCGGAGGAACTGCTGCGCGAGAACGTGTGGACGGGACTGTCCGAGGCGCTGGACCAGGCGGAGGAGTCGGACCGGGAGGGCTTCCTGACCCGGCTCGCGTTGCTGCTCGGATCGCAGTCCGGCAGGCGGGAGTTCGAGGAAGCGCTCGCCGCCGCCTCCCACGTGAGTGGCAAAGTGTGCTCCGGCACGCCACGGCACTCACATGTGGGCGCTTAGCCTGGGGGCATGGCGCACGCACAGTTCCTGAACTCACCCAAGACCTTCGTCGTCGACGCCCTCCGCGGGACCGTCGCCACCACCGACGACCTCGAATGGCATCCGGAACCGGGCTATCTCACCCGCCGGGAGCCGTTGCCGTCCGGGCAGGTCGCGTTGCTGTCCGGCGGTGGGTCCGGGCACGAACCGCTGCACGCCGGATTCATCGGCCGGGGCATGCTCACCGGAGCCTGCCCCGGCCTGATCTTCAGCTCGCCCAACGCGCTGCAGGTGCGTGCCGCCACCCGGGCCGTCGACGCCGGTGGCGGAGTCGTGCACATCGTGAAGAACTACACCGGCGACGTCCTCAACTTCCGCATCGCCGGCGACCTGGCGGCGGAGGACGGCATCACGGTCGAGCACGTGCTCGTCGACGACGACGTCGCGTCCGAACGGGAGGACGGACCCGGACGTCGCGGCACTGCGGCCACGATCGCGGTCGAGAAGATCTGCGGCGCTTCGGCCGAACGCGGAGACGACCTCGCCACCGTCGCGGAATTCGGGCGACGCACGGCCCGGAACTCGCGCAGCATGGCGGTGGCACTGAGAGCGTGCACTGTGCCCGGGTCGGACTCGCCGTCGTTCGACCTGCCGGAGGGGCAGATCGAACTCGGGATCGGCATCCACGGCGAGCGCGGAACCGAACGGGTCGACGCACTGCCCGCCACGGAACTCGTCCGCCGGCTCACCGACCCCGTGCTGGACTCGCTCGGCGTGCAGCGGGGCGATCCGGTGATCGCGATCGTCAACGGCCTCGGCGCGGCCCATCCGCTGGAGTTGCAACTGCTGTTCGGTGAATTCGCCGACCATCTCGCAGACCGGGGTGTGGTGATCCGACGCTCGCTGGTCGGCAGCTTCGTCACCGCGCTGGACATGGACGGCGCCTCCGTCACGCTGGTGCGCTGCGACGATCAGCTCCTGGAACTGTGGGACGCACCCACCGCCGCACCGGGATGGCCCAACGCCCCGGCCGGTGAATTCCGCGGCGTCCCAGGCAAATCCGATGTGCAGGTCCATTCGAAGGTCGCCTCCCGGGCGGATGGGTCGGATGTGTCCGGCACCGCGGATGCTCTGGGCCGGGCCGTGGTGGGCCGATGGATGGGCGCATTCGTGGAGAAGGTGCTCGCCGAGGAGTCGAACCTTACCGACCTCGACCGCCGCGCAGGCGACGGTGACTTCGGCACCAACATGGTGGCCGCACTTGATCACGTCGACGTCGCCGGGATCCGCGACCGCTACTCCCCGGCGACGGTGTTCGAGTCACTGTCCGACGCCTACCTCGGTCACGCGGGCGGCACGTCGGGCGCGCTGTTCGGGGTCTGGTTCCGGCAGTTCTACCGGGTAGCCGCCGACGCACCGCAGGGTCTGGACACGAAGGCGATCGCCGCCGCGGCACGGGCGGGCCTCGACACGATTCAGGAACTCGGCCGGGCGCAACCCGGGGACAAGACGATGATCGACGCCATCGCCCCCGCCGTCGCCGCCCTCGAATCCGCCGCCGAGGCCGGGAAGAATCCGTCCGACGGTCTGGCCGGGGCCGCGGACGCCGCCGCCCGTGGTGCCGAGGCGACCGCGGACATCACCGCGCGGCGCGGCCGGGCCAGCTACATCGGTGAGGCGGCGCGCGGTGTCGTGGACCCCGGTGCCCTGGTGCTGTCCTGGTTCTTCGCCGAGGCGGCGGAAGCGGCCCGCGCGGTCGGGTAGTCACCGAAACCGGGCTCGGCACGTAAGGTGAGGAGAAGAACGCCGAGTCGTGCTGCGCAAACCCGTCGCCACACCACTCTCCACCTGCGTACGGGACGCAGCATCACGGACGGACACGTACACAGTGGAAGACACCGCCAGCCGGGGAATCCAGGCTTTCATCGCCGATGTCGTGGAGCGGGGTGGCAAAGCGGTCCGGCTCACCCACTCGCGGCGCAACCCCGTCCAGGTCTGGGGCGACGACGGCACGAGTCGCATCGTGCGGGTGCGCTCCAAGCTCAGCGGCGACTGGCAGGCCCGGAAACAGGACGAATCGCTCGACGACGACGACACCGGCTCACAATTCTGGGTGTTCGTGGACCTCGCGAGTTCGCCCGAGGAGTTCTTCGTCGTGCCCTCGTCCGAGGTCGCCGACGACATCCGCGCCGAGGTGGACCTGTGGATGATGGACACACCCGGTCGCACGCGGACGGGGCATCACGCGATTCCGCTGAGCCGGGTCGCGCACGGCCGCGGGCGCTGGGACCTGCTCGGTCTCGCCGGCGAGAAGGACCCCAGCCGCTACAGCGACGCGCAGCGCGCCACGACGGCCGCCACGTTGCGGGCGGACGCCGCCGCCCGCGCCTCCGCCAGGAAGAAGCCGGCAAAAGCGACCGCAGCGCTGGAGGAACTGGTCGATACCCGGCTCGAGGTGGTCGCCGACTTCGAGGGATATCGGTTGGTCGGACGGTTCGACCCCGGCACCGGGACGTTGGAGATCACCCGCGGTCCGATGCAGGGCCGCCGGTTCCCGGATCCCACGACCGCGGCGACCGCCGTTGCCAGTCACATCAGCGGGGATGTCGAGACCCGCGACGGGTGGGAATTCTGGCGCACCGAACAGGGCGAACGAATTACTCTGGGGCAGAACAGTATCCGATAGTTCCCCGAAACTCGTTCGGCGCGCGGCGGTTGAGAATACCCTGAGGTGGGTATCGCAGACATGATCCGCCGTGCCCCGGCGGGAGTGGCCACGGCCGATGGGAGCTCATCATGCGAATCGTCGACGGCGCACAGTAGCTGCCGTGGGACTCGGTCGATACCTCTCCGCTGCCGCGTCCCTGCCGGTGCGCGGCGCCGGCATCGGCCTCGGGGTGGCGTCCTACGGCGGCGCCGTTGCAGCCGATCTGGTGGCGACCACCGCGCGGACCGCGACCCAGATCGCCACCGAGGTGCTGGGCGGAACCCCGGCCCGCCGCACGAGTTCCGGACACGGCCGTGCCTGGATCGAGGTCCGCGGACTCGACGGACCGCGCGGCGCCGACGTGGCCGCGACCGTTCTCGCGGCGGTCCGGGCGACCGCCGGTGTGGACGGGGCCGAACTGAACCGCGCGCTGTCCCGGCTGGTGGTGACGGTCGGCGACCACGGACCGTCGGTGGCCGCGCTGTGCGCGGTGGTCGCGCACGCGGAGGATGCCAGCCGACCGCTCGCTCGCGGGGCCGTCCGGGACCGGCCCAGGGAACTGCCGGGTGACGACGTCGCACTCGCCGAACGGGCTCTCGCACTGGCCGCGGCGACGACGGGCCTCGTCGCGGTTGCCGGCGTCCGCCTGCTTCCGATGCCCAGCCTGCCGGCGGCGGTGCCCGCCGCCGCGGTGACGTTCGTCAACTATCAGCCGCGACTGCGCGGCATGGTCGAGGACCGGCTCGGGCCGGACGCCGCCGAACTGCTGCTCGCCACCGCTCAGGCTATCGGCGACGTGCTGCGGCGCGCGCCGGCGTCTCTCGCAGTCGACGTGGCGCTGCGGTCGGCGATCACGGCCGAGGCGTGGTCGGGCCGCCGGGTGTGGCACCGCCGCGAACCCGAACTGGCCCGCGACCCCGCGGACGACTCGGACAGTCGTGCCCGCGAGCGCGGCACGTCCGGACCGGTGGAGCGGGACGTCGGCCGGGCCGCGATCGCGCAGTTCGCAGGGGCGACAGCCGTCGGAATGGCGACTCGCAGTGTCGCGGGCGCCGCGGACGCGGCCCTGGTCGCCGCACCGAAGGCGGCCCGCACCGCACGGGAGGCCTTCGCCGCGACGCTCGGCCGCGGACTCGCCGACCGCCACTCCGTGCTGATGCTGCGACCCGCCGCACTGCGCCGCCTGGACCGGGTCGACGCGGTGGTCGTCGACCCGGCGGTGCTGCACACGGCGGAGCTGCGGGTGAGCGGACTCCGTTCCGTTCGGGACGCCGACCGGACGAGGGTGTGGGAGGCCGCGCGGTCCGCCGTCGAGACCGGCGCGCTCGGGGTGGGCTGGCACGCGCTCGCCGACCTTCCGGGCGATGTCGCCTCGGCCGCCGTGGACGAGGATTCCGCCGTCCTCGTGACACAAGCCCATCACGCGAACGCGGCGGCCGTGCTCGCGCAGGCCCGCACGTCGGGAGCCCAGGTGATCTCGGTGAACGTGGACGGCCTCGGCGTGCTGCGCTCGGCTTTCGACGACCTGCTCCCGTCGAGCGGATCGCCGGACGCGGACCTCCGCGACGCCGTCGCGCAGTTGCAGGCGACCGGCGCGACGGTCGCGGTGGTGGCAGGCCGCGCGCCGCACGCCCTGTCGGAGGCCGACATCGGTATCGGAGTTCTCGTCGACGACGCCCCGCCGCCGTGGTGTGCGGACCTGCTGGTCGACGATCTCGTCGGGGTCTGGCGGGTGCTGCGGTCGCTGCCCGACGCCCGGACGGCGAGCCGGCGCGGAGTCGAGATCGCCACGGCGGCGTCGATGCTCGGCGCGCTCGTGATGCTGCCGGGAGTGCGCGGCCGCGGACCCGGGCCCGTCACGGTCGGCGCGGCGGCAGGACTGTGGACGGGACATTCCCTCGCACGCGGTGTGCTGCGTGCCGAAATTCCTCCGGCCGCCCCGGTTCACGCCTGGCACGAGATGCCGGCGACGGAGGTGCGCCGCCTGCTGCCCGTGCACGAAGGCGAGAGCACTGTCACGCCCCGCCGCCGCTCGGTGCGTCTGGTGCTGACCCCGGTCGAGGCGATCGGGCGGCTCACCGCGTGGCCGGTCGGCCTGGCCTGGGACTTCGGGCGGGCGATGCGCACGGAACTGTCGGATCCGCTGACCCCCGTCCTCGCCACCGGATCGGCGGCCAGCGCGCTGCTGGGGTCGCCGATCGACGCGGTGCTTGTGGGATCGGTGCTCGCGGGGAACGCCGCGCTGTCGGCCGTGCAACGCCTGCACGCGGAACGACTGCTGGACAGGTTGCTGGCGGCGGGGGATCCGCCCGCGCACCGCGTCGCCGGATCCCCGAACAGCCGGGTGACCGAGCGGGTGGAGGCGTCGCGGTTGCGTCCGGGCGACGTGATCGAGATCTGCCCCGGCGAGGTGGTGCCCGCCGACGGCAGGCTCGTCGAGGCACCCGGCGTCGAGGTCGACGAATCCTCGCTCACCGGGGAATCGCTGCCGGTGAGCAAGCAGACGTCGCCGACGCCGGGCGCACCGATCGGCGAACGTGCCTGCATGGTGTTCGCGGGAACCACGATCCTCACGGGCACGGCGACGGCGATCGTCACCGCCGTCGGTGACGCCACGGAAGCGGGACGTGCCGGCGCGATCACGCCCGCGAGTGCGTCGCACGTGGGTCTGCAGGCGCAGCTCAGGAGCCTCACCGACCGGGTGCTGCCCGTCAGCGTCGGGGGCGGGGCGCTGGTGACCGCCGTCGGATTCCTGCGCGGCACCGGACTGCGGCAGGCGGTCACCAGTGGTGTCGCGGTCGCGGTGGCAGCGGTTCCGGAGGGGCTGCCGCTCGTCGCGACCCTGGCGCAGCAGGCCGCCGCGCGCAGACTGACCCGGTCGGGCGCGCTGGTGCGGGCGCCGCGGTCCGTCGAGGCGCTCGGCCGCGTCGACGTGGTGTGCTTCGACAAGACCGGAACCCTGAGCGAGAACCGACTGAGGGTGGTATCCGCCGTCCCACGACCCGGGTTCGAGCGCGAGGACGTGCTCGCGTGCGCGGGCCGCAGCGCCGTCACCCCCGACGGCAGCCCGGCCGCGCACGCCACCGACGTCGCGATCGCCGACGCGGCAGCGGACCTGCTGCCACCGGAGGACGAGCACCGCAGCTATCTTCCGTTCCGGTCCGGACGGCCCTACTCCGCCTCGGTGTCGGGGACGCACCTGTCGTTGAAGGGCGCACCGGAGGTCGTGATCGCCGCCTGCACCGGAATCGACGCCGACGACGTCCACGACACCGTTCTCGGCATGGCCGCCGACGGGCTGCGCGTCATCGCCGTCGCCCGGCGGACCGTCACGGCATTCCAGGCGCGACGCGCGGCCGACGACGCCGACGTCCTCGACGACCTGTGCGGCGGCGGGCTGCAACTCGTCGGACTGCTCGGGCTGGCCGACACCTCGCGCCCCGAGGCGGCCGGGCTGCTCCCCGACCTGGAACGCCTCCGGGTCGGGGTCCGGCTGATCACCGGCGACCATCCCGTCACGGCCACCGCCATCACGCGGGAGCTGGGACTGCCCGTGTCGTCCGAGGAGGTGATCAGCGGCCCCGAGTGGGACACCCTGTCGCACCGGGGGCAGGAGAACGCCGTCGAGAAGTGCGTCGTGTTCGCCCGGATGACGCCCGAACACAAGGTGCAGATCGTGCAGACCCTCGAACGCGTCGGTCACGTCTGCGCGATGGTCGGCGACGGCGCCAACGACGCCGCCGCGATCCGGGCCGCCAGCGTGGGGGTCGGCGTCAGCTCGCGCGGCAGCGACCCCGCCCGCAGCGCCGCCGACGTGGTGCTCCTCGACGGCCGCGTCGACGCGTTGCGCGACGCCCTCGACGAAGGCCGCCAGCTGTGGCGGCGGGTGCAGGCCGGAGTGTCGGTGCTGCTCGGCGGGAACGCCGGGGAGGTGGCGTTCGCCCTGATCGGCAGCGCGATCGCCGGACGGTCGCCGCTCACCGCGCGTCAGCTTCTGCTGGTGAACGTGCTCACCGACGCCCTGCCGGCGGCCGCGCTCGCGGTGAGCCCGCCCAACGAACAGACCCGGGGAGAGGGTCGCGGACCGGACAGTGCGGCGCTGTGGCGGACCGTCGCTATCCGCGGCGCCGCCACCGCGGCAGGAGCGACGTCGGCGTGGGCGCTGGCGAGTGTGACCGGCAGACAACGCCGGGCGTCGACGGTCGGGCTGGTCGCGCTGGTCGGAACGCAGTTGGGGCAGACGCTGATCGATTCGCGCAGCCCGCTCGTCGTCCTCACCGCGGGCGGGTCACTCGCCGCGCTCACCGTGATGGTCAGTACGCCCGGAGTCAGTCAGCTCCTGGGATGCACCCCGCTCGGACCGGTCGGGTGGACCCAGGCGCTGGGATGCGCGGGTGCGGCGACCGCGGCAGCCGCGTTCGCCCCGGCACTGCTGGAAAAGCTTGCGGGCGATCAGTCGACGATCTCGATCACGCCCGCGCGCAGCAGCACGGCATACACCTCCCGGAGCGGTGGGGTGAGCACCCGGGTGACCACCCCGGTCAACGGGTCCCCGGCACCGGAGAAGACACCGGCGGCGGTCTGGGCGACGGCACTCAGCACACCCGACACGGTCCACGGTCAAGGTGGCTGACCGGAAAACGGCACGCACAAGGGAGACGAACCATGGCCCAACGAACGTCGGAGGCGCAGTCGCACGGCGACGCCGTCCAGCGGGTGCAGGAGGCCCACAGCTTCGCGGTGCAGCTACCGATCCTCGGCAGGGTGCCGCTGCCTCGCCCTGAGCAGCTGGCATTCTTCGCGGCGATCGGCCTGCTCGCCGCCGTCGAAATCATCGAATGGCCGGTTGCGCTGACCATCGCAGCAGGACATGTGCTGATCACCGATCAGCACAACCGGGCCGTCCAGGAGATCGGGGAGGCGCTGGAAGGCGTGTGACGCGGGGTCCGGATCAGGCGGGCGGGCACGCCGGTGACGTCAGCTGCGCGATCGCCACGATCGAGCAGGCCGTCGCCTTCGACAGCTTCCACGTCCCGTTCTCGCCGGGCACGAAGATGGCGGGCAGGGTGTTCTGCTGCACCTGGCCGTTGATCGTCAACTGCAGTTGCGCGCTGGCGCTGCCGTCGCCGTTGTCGATCACCGGGTCCAGCACCTGCACCTGCGCACCCGCCTGCTGAGCGGCGGCGGCGACCTGGTTGAACAGGTTCGGATCCTGCTCCGAACCCTCCACCATGGCGATCTTCTCCTCGAGGGGAGTGGCCGGGTCGAGGCCCTTCGCCAGCAGGGCGTTGAGGTCGGCGGCCGTCGGCAGAACGAGGTCATCCGTCGTTTCAGCCGCTGCGGTGGTGGTGGACGTGGTGGTCCCGCCCGAGCCGGACGGCTCGTCGGAACCACAGGCGGACATCGTGAGGGCTGCGGCGATCGCTACCGCGGCAACCGTGATCTTGCGGATCGTCAACTCAGTTACCTCTTCGTATCTCGGTGCGCAGGTCGTTCGGTCTCACATCGAGTCTGAAGGTTTGCGGAGCGTCGCGCCGTCGAAGCCAGAGAATTCTCAGACTTCGGCCGAAATCAGGCCGCCGTGCCGAACGCGCCGCGGTACGGAGTGGCGTGACTCCACTGCAGGGCCGCAGCGGTGACGTCGGTCGCGGGAAGGTCGTCGTGATGGGTCTGGATGAACGCGATCAACGCGCGGGCGGTGCGGGCGAGGGCAACCTTGTGCTGCCGGGACGTCTCCGCGAGTTCGGTGAACGCGTCGTTCTCGGAGCAGCCGCGGAAGGCGATGAGGATGCCGACCGCGATGTCGACCGCCGTGCGGGTGGAGTAGCTGGGCGTCGTCATGAATGTTCTCCCAACCTGCGTCGGAACGGGTACCACTCCATCCTCCCGCACTCGGTAGGACGTCGAAAGGGTTGGAATCTGCTCGAGCCTTGCCGGTGCGAGTTCTTCACCCAGGTTTTCCCTTACGGTAGGGGCATGGCTACCGTCTGGACGATCCCGATCGACATCACTTCTCGCTGGCTCGACAATTCCGAGGTCCAGACCTTCCTCGCGTCCAACGACCTGGACAACGCGTCCCCCGACCCCCGGGTGCGGTTCGCGCAGTTCGCGGACGTCACGAAGTCCCTCGAACGGCACATCGGGCACACCTTCTCCTCCGTGCAGGGCGCCGCCACCGCACTGTTCGACGGCATCGACGGCGGGGTCCCCGTCGCGTTGAAACTGGCGGCGCTGCGCCTGATCCTGAAAGAGGTGTATCAGACACGCCATGCGCCGCAGCCGTTCCCGAAGCGGGTGGGTGAGGAACTCGGCACCTACGTCTACGCGCTCCTCGACCCCCGCAACAGGTCGGTGTTCTACGTCGGCTCCGGGCGCGGCACCCGGGTGTACGGCTACGTGTGGGAGGCGCTGGCCGAGAACGAGCACCGGCAGACGCTCGAGGATCCGGAGACCGACGGCGCCGAGGTGAAAGCCGCGACGATCGCCCGCATCCGGGAGATCTACGACTCCGGCCACGAGGTCGAGCACTACATCGTGGCGCATCGGATCGCCGACACCGCCGACGTTGCCGACGCGGTGCGGGGCGGAGTCGTGGGAGCGCTGGGGCTCGTCGAGGGTTCCGCGCTCGGCAACCTCGCCGGCGGCGCGGGCGAGCATCGCGCCGTGCCCGTCGACGACCTCGTGTTGCAGTACGCAGCAGAACCCGTGCCGAACCTGCCGACCCCGTGCGTCGTCCTCGAGGTGCCCGCCGCGTCCCGGCGGGGCGTGACGTCGGAAGAGGTCTACGAACTGTCCCGCGGCGCGTGGGCGGCAGGCGCCGCCGTCCGCAACACCGACGACATCCCGGTGATCGTGTTCGCGGACAACATCGTTCGCGCCGCGTACCGGGCCAGGTCCTGGTCGTCGGTGGCACGACCCGGCGACGCGGCGCTGTGGCGATTCACGGGCGAGTCCGACACCGAACTGGAGAGCCGATTCGTGAACAAGCGGATCGTCCCCGCCAAGGTCGGCCTGAAGAAGTGGCCCACCCACGGCTGGGTCCCGCACCTCACGCAGGCCCGCCCCGGCCGCTGACGTGAGCGGCAAAGCGTGCCCCGGCACACTTTGCCGCTCACCTGCGGAGTGGCCTCCCGAGTCGGTGGGTTGTGGTAAGTCTGAGCCGACCGGAGTTGGGGAGCGAAGGGAGGCCACGTGCTCGTACTGCATCGCGCCGAGCGTTCCACCACCCTCGCGTCGGCTCTCGGCGACGTGCTCGCGACCCCGCTGTCCGATCCGTTCGCCCGTGAGGTCGTCGCCGTCCCGGCGAAGGGTGTGGAGCGCTGGCTCACGCAGCGACTCTCGACCGCGCTCGGCGCCCGGCCCGGCGTCGGCGACGGGGTGGCCGCGAACATCGACTTCCCGTCACCCACCCGGTTCGTGGACGAGTGCCTCGCCGCCGCCACCGGAGTGGCCGCCGACGACGACCCGTGGCATCCGTCCCGGGTGCTGTGGGCGGTGCTCGGTGTCGTCGACGACTGCCTCGGCGAATCCTGGTGCGCGGTCCTCGCGAAACACCTCGGGCACGGCCGCCCCGACGGCGACGACCACCGGCCCGGCAGGCGCTACGCCACCGCGTCGCACCTGACCGAACTGTTCCGCAGTTACGCCGCGCAGCGGCCGGCGATGCTGGTCGACTGGGCGGCGGACCGGGACACCGATGGTGCGGGCGGCCCGCTCGACGACGACCTGTTGTGGCAAGCCGAATTGTGGCGGCGGCTGCGTGCGAGGATCGGCGGTCCCGCGCCCGCCGAGCGCCTCGACTCCGCCTGCGCCCGGCTGCGCGAGGAACCGGCCCTCGTCGAACTCCCCGGTCGGCTGTCGCTGTTCGGTCCGACCCGCCTCGCGACCGATCAGATCGCCGTGCTCGCTGCATTGGCCGTCAATCGTGATGTGCACCTGTGGCTTCCGCATCCGAGTCCCGCACTGTGGTCGTCGTTGTCGACGGCGGAGAAAGTGCTCGCGCGCGCCGACGACCACACCGCCCTGTCCGTCGCCCACCCGCTGCTGTCGAGCCTGGCGCGGGACGTCCGCGAACTCGAGTCGAGACTGACCCGCCTCGACGTCGACGACCTCCACCACGCGGGACCCCCGCCGCCCGACTCTCTGCTGGGGTGCCTGCAGGCCGACGTCCGGGACGACCGGGCGCCGGTGCGCGCCGAGTGCACCGCCGACGCGTCCGTGCAGGTCCACGCGTGCCACGGGCCTGCCCGTCAGGTGGAGGTCCTGCGCGAATGCCTCCTGCATCTCTTCGAGGACGATTCGACTCTCGAACCGCGCGACGTGCTCGTCATGTGCCCCGACGTCGAGTCGTACGCGCCGCTGATCCGGGCCGCGTTCGGGCAGGACGTGCTCGGGCACCCCGGTCACCGTCTGCGGGTCCGCCTCGCTGATCGGGCCCTGCACCAGACCAATCCGGTGCTCGCCGTGGTGTCCAGCCTCCTCGAACTCGCCGACGCGAGGGTGACGGCCAGTCAGATTCTGGACCTGTCGGCGGCCGCGCCGGTGCGCAGGCGGTTCCGGTTCGGCGACGACGACCTCGAGCGGATCCGGGAGTGGGCGTCCGCGACGGGCGCCCGCTGGGGAATCGGACCGCGCCAGCGCGCGGCGTTCGGTCTCGGTGACTTCCCGCAGAACACGTTCACCACCGCACTCGACCGCATCCTGCTCGGCGCCGCGGCCGACGAGTCGGAAGGGGAATGGCTTGCCCTGGCACTTCCGCTCGACGACGTCGACAGTAACGACATCGACCTCACCGGGAGGCTGGCCGAGTTCGTCGACCGCCTCGACGTCGCGTTGCGCGGGCTGGCCGGGCCACAGTCGGTCGCGGATTGGTCGAGCGCGCTCACCCGGGCGCTGGACCTGCTCGTCGACGTCGGTGCCGCCGACACGTGGCAATTGGCGCAGGCCAGAAGGGAACTGGGGGCGGTGACGGAGCACGGCAGCGACACGGTCCTGCGACTGTCCGATGTACGCGCCATGCTCGCCACCCGGCTCGCGGGACGTCCCACCCGCGCGAACTTCCGCACCGGGGAGCTGACGGTGTGCACCATGGTGCCGATGCGCTCGGTACCGCACCGCGTCGTCGTCCTCCTCGGCCTCGACGACGAAGTGTTCCCGCGGAGCGTGAGTGTGGACGGCGACGACGTGCTGGCCCGCAAACCTCTGCTCGGCGAACGCGATCCGCGCAGCGAGGACCGGCAGTTGCTGCTCGACGCCGTCATGTCCGCCAGCGAGAAGCTCCTGCTGTTCTACACGGGCGCCGACCCCGTCACCGGTATGTCGAGGCCTCCGGCGATCCCGCTGTCCGAACTGCTCGACGCGGTCGCGGCCACCGTGGGGAGCGATGCCCTGCCCGGCATCGTGACGCGGCATCCGTTGCAGCCGTTCGACGCCCGCAACTTCCGGCCCGAGCACCCGCTCAGTTTCGACCGGGCGGCGCTGGCCGGTGCCCGCGCGGCGCAGCACCCGCCCGAACCGGTACCCGCGTTCCTGCCGGCGCCGCTGGTGCCGCCGAAGTTGGAGGACGTCGATCTCGCCGAACTCGTGGCGTTCCTGGTGCACCCGACGCAGGCGTTCCTGCGGCAACGGCTCGGGTTGCGGGTCCCCGACGTGGACGAGGACCTCGCCGACGCACTGGACATGGCGCCCGATCCGCTCGCCCGCTGGGACCTCGGCCAGAGGATGCTCGTCGCGCGCCTGTCGGGAATCGAACAGGCCGACTTCCGCGCCGCCGAGTGGCGCCGGGGTACGTTGCCGCCGTACAAGTTGGGGGAGGCGGTGCTCGGTGACATCGAGCACGCGGTGGAGTCGCTCGTCGCGGTCAGCGGGTCGGTGCACGTCGGGCGCGCGGAGACCGTCGACGTCGATGTCGATCTCGGGAATGGACGGCGCCTCACCGGGACCGTGGGGGGTGTGCACGGATCGGTGATCGCGAGCACCACGTATTCGAGGTTGGGGCCGAAACACCGCCTCACCGCCTGGGTCCAGTTGCTGGCGGTCGCGGCCTCTGATCGCAACGGCGACACCGACTGGACGGCCGTGACGACCGGCCGCGGCTCGTACAGTCGCCCGGCGTGGCGCTCGACGCTGACGGCACCGGAGGACGCGCGGGAGGAACTGGTGCGACTGGTCGAACTGCGTGATCTCGGGTTGCATGCGCCGTTGCCGATCGCCACGGGCGCGTCGGCGGCCTACGCCGAGCGACGGCACGGCGGCAGCAGCATGGAGGACGCGATCGAGGCGGCACGGAAGGAATGGAGCAGCGATTTCGGTGACGCACGCGACCGCCACATCACGTACGTGTACGGGTCCTCGCCCGGTATCGACGTCCTCGGCGACGCGGTGACGATCGAGAACTACGCCCGGCAACTGTGGGCGCCGCTGCTCGCCGCCGAGACGGTGGCGCAGCCGTGACCGGCGCGCGGGGCTTCGACCTGCTCGGTCCGCTGCCGGAGGGCACGACGGTGCTCGAGGCGAGCGCCGGTACCGGCAAGACGTACGCGATCGTCGGGCTCGCGGCCCGCTTCGTAGCCGAGGGACGTGTCGACCTGTCGCGGTTGTTGCTGGTGACGTTCAGCCGCGCGGCCACACAGGAACTGCGGGAACGCACCCGTGAGCGATTCGGTTCCGCCGCAGCCGCATTGGCCGACCCCGCGGCGGCCCGGGTGAGCGCGGACCACGTGATCCGGCACCTCGCCGAGGCGGGCGCCGACGAGGTGACGCTGCGCCGCCGGCGCCTGCTGCAGGCACTGTCGGACTTCGACGCCGCCACCATCGTCACCACCCACAGCTTCTGCCAGCGCATGCTCGACGGACTCGGGATCGCGGGCGAACGCGACCCCGACACGGTGCTCGTCGAGGCCGCCGACGACCTCACCACGGAGGTGATCGCCGACCTGTACCTCCGGGCGTACAGTCGCGCCGACTCCGCCCCGATCACGCCGGCGGAGGCCACCGCCGCGGCCCGCGCCGCCATCTTCGACCCGCAGGCCGTGCTCGCCCCGGAGGATGCGCGGGGCACCCCGGCCGGAGATCGGGTGGCGTTCGCCGAGGCGGTCCGCGCCGAAGTCGAGCGCCGCAAACGCGCGGTGGGTTTGCGTGACTTCGACGATCTCCCGATGCTCCTCCACCGCGTCCTCAGCGATCCCGAGCACGGCGCGGCGGCCTGCAGGCGGGTCCGCGAACGCTACAGCGTCGTGCTCGTCGACGAGTTCCAGGACACCGACCCCCTGCAATGGGACATCCTGCGCCGCACATTCCACGGCAGCGGAACGCTGGTGCTCGTCGGCGATCCGAAGCAGGCGATCTACGCGTTCCGCGGGGCCGAGGTGCTCAGCTACCTGGACGCGGTGCGCTCCGCAGACCGGCACCAGGAATTGACCACCAACTGGCGCAGCGATCAGGAACTCCTCGACGGCCTCGAATACCTGCACGGCGGCGCCGCACTCGGGCATCCCGAGATCGTCGTGCACCGCGTCGACGGCGCGCGGCCCAAGTCGCGCCTGACGGGTGCCGTGCCGCTGCGACTGCGGTACCTGCCGCGGACCGGCGCCGGGTCGATCAACAAGTCGGGATACCCGGCGGTGGGGGCGCTCCGGAAGAAGATCGCCGCAGACCTCGCCGCCGATATCGTCGCCCTCCTCGACGGCGGCGCGACACTCGACGTCGGGGGAACCGTCCGACTCGTCGAGCCCGGCGACATCGCGGTCCTGGTGCGCACCAACGCGCAGATCACCCTGGTCCACGACGCCCTCGACCGGGCCGGGGTGCCGTCCGTGCTCGCCGGCGGGGCCAGCGTCTTCACCACTCCCGCTGCGCAGCACTGGCTCTGGCTCCTGCAGGCCATCGAGCAGCCGCACCGTTCCGACCGGGTGCGGCTGGCTGCGCTCACCCCGCTGCTCGGCCACACAGCCGAAGCACTCGACGCCCGCGGCGACGATATCGTCGCGGAGGTCGGCGGGCAGCTCCGGGAGCTCGGCTCGGTGTTCGCGAAGTCCGGTTTCGCGGCCCTGTTCGAACGACTGTCCGCGGTCGGCGCGCTGGAGGCGAGACTGCTCCGGGTGGCGGCGGGCGAGCGGGCGCTGACCGATCTCCGGCACGTGGCGCAGTTGCTCAATGGTGCCGCCGTCGCGCAGTCGCTGGGCCTGACGGCGGTCACTCGCTGGCTCACCGAACGCATGAAGGATCCGACGTCGGGCGGGGTGGACCGCAGCCGGCGGCTCGACAGCGACGCCGCGGCAGTGCAGATCGCGACCGTCCACGCGAGCAAGGGCCTCGAATTCCCGCTCGTCTACCTGCCGTACGCATGGGACGCCGCCACGATCTCGAAGCCGAGCAAACTGCTGCTGCACGACGACGACGGGCGACGCGTCCTCGACGTCGGCGGCCCGGGCAGCCCCGGCTACGCCGACCGCAGGAACCGGCACGACGCCGAAGAGGCGGGGGAGGAGTTGCGGCTGCTGTACGTCGCGGTCACCCGGGCGATG
This sequence comes from Rhodococcus sp. USK10, assembly GCF_019378875.1. Lineage (NCBI taxonomy): Bacteria > Bacillati > Actinomycetota > Actinomycetes > Mycobacteriales > Nocardiaceae > Rhodococcus > Rhodococcus sp. USK10. Next base: position 1,940,338 of record NZ_CP076048.1, on the reverse strand, counting down.
TGCGGGCTCGTGATGTGGTGGGCGCCGGCCTTCACGACGGCCGGCGCGCCGCTGCACCGGATGATCCTGGGCCGGCCGCCGGGGCAGCGGGACGTCCCGCAGAAGGTCACCGTCCCCGAGGATCCGATTGTCGCGGAACGGCTGTCTGCCTGGGGCACGGCGGCGCCGGAGACGGTGACCGTCGAGGCGGTGGGTTCCGAACCCATCCCGCGGGTCGACTGGACACCCCAGCGTGAGCCCAGCGGCGACCTCGAGGCCGCGCGGTTCCGTCGGCTGCTGGACATGCGGTGGCGTCGCACGTCGTATTCGGCGCTGACGGCGTCCGCACACGACGCGCCCGCCGTCGGCAGCGAAGCGGAGGTCGAGGAGAAGACGGACGAGCCGGACGAACCGCCGCTGCACGCGCCGGACGACGTCACCGCGGGACTGCCGTCGACGATGAACGAACTACCGGGCGGCGCGACATTCGGCACGCTCGTGCACGCCGTCTTCGAGATCGTCGACACCGCGGCACCCGATCTGGACGACGAAGTCCTGCGGTGCTGCCGCGACGTGATCGCGTCGACCCTGTCGGACGTCGATCCGGCCCAGCTCGCCACGGCACTGGTACCGGTGCTGCGCACTCCGCTCGGCGCGGGGGCACTCGCCGACCTGGCACCCGCAGACCTGTTGGCGGAACTCGACTTCGAACTGCCCCTCGCCGGCGGCGACACGCCGTCGCTCACCGTGATGCTCGACGGCATCGGCAGACTGCTGCGCACCCACCTTCCCGACGACGACCCACTCCGGTCGTACGCCGACGCCGTGCAGACACTCGAACCGACCCCGCTGCGCGGGTACCTCACCGGCAGCATCGACGCGGTGCTGCGTCTGCCCGGACCGCGGTACGTCGTGGTCGACTACAAGACCAACCGTCTCGCGCAGGGCGACCTGACCACCGCGCACTACACCCGCGAGAGGATGGCTGCGGAAATGCTGCGGGCGCACTATCCACTGCAGGCGCTGCTGTATTCCGTTGCGCTGCATCGATACCTGCGCTGGCGGCAGCCGGGCTATGATCCGGCGGTGCACCTCGGCGGTGTGCAGTACCTGTTCGTCCGCGGGATGGTCGGGCCCGGCACCCCACCGGGTTGCGGAGTCTTCGACTGGGCGCCGCCCGCCGCGCTGATCACCGCGCTGTCCGATCTGCTGTCCGGGTCGGCCTCCACGCAGGCGGCGGCGCGATGACCGGGGTAGAGGTGGCGCAGCGCGGCAAGGGGATGCTGCGGATCTTCAACGAGGCCGGGGTGCTGGCCGCGGCGGACGTGCACGTCGCGCTGCGGTTGTCGGCGCTCGGCGGCGAATCCTCGGAAGACGTCGTGCTGGCGACGGCGCTGGCGGTGCGTGCGGTCCGGTCCGGCTCGGTGTGCCTGGACCTGACGCGGTTCCGGGAAGTCACCGTCGACGAGGAATCCGAGGTCGATCTCGACGCCCTGCCCTGGCCGGACGACGACACCGTCGTCGCGGCACTGCGCCGGAGTCCGCTGGTCACGGGCGGTCCCGCGGGACCACTGAGACCGCTGCGGCTCGTCGACACGGCCGAGGGCGGGCTGCTCTACCTCGACCGGTACTTCCGGCAGGAAGCGACCATCCGGCGGGTTCTCGACCAGCGCGCCGTCGGGTATCCCCTCGTCGACGAGCAGTCGCTGCGGGACGGGCTGGACGCGTTGTTCCGCGACCAGCACGACGACACGGCGCCGGCCCCGTCACCGGATCGGCAACGGATCGCGGCGGCGGTCGCGGCCACCCAGTGGACGTCGGTCGTGGTCGGCGGACCTGGAACGGGCAAGACCCACACCGTCGCCCGGGTGCTGGCGTTGCTGACCAGGCAGCCGGGACCGGGTCGGCGTATCGCGCTGGCGGCACCCACCGGGAAGGCCGCGGCGCGGTTGCAGGAATCGGTGCGCGAACAGGCCGACGCACTCGGGTTGCCGCCCGAACTGAAAGCGATGACACTGCATCGGCTGCTGGGCTGGCAGCGTGGACGTGGCAGCCGGTTCCGTTACAACGCGAACAACCACCTGCCCTACGACGTGATCGTGGTCGACGAGACGTCGATGGTGTCGCTGACGATGATGTGCCGACTCCTCGAGGCCGTCCGCCCCGACACCCAATTGGTGCTCGTCGGGGATCCGGATCAGCTGACGTCCGTCGACGCGGGCGCGGTCCTCGCCGATCTCGTGGCGCGGCCGGTGTCCGGCACCGAGAATCCGGTGCTCGCCAGGATCGTCGGCGACGACCTCGACGCCGCCGACGACCCGCTCGAAGCCGCCCTGAGTGCGGGGGAACGGGACAGATTGCGGGGCGGCGTGATCCGGCTCAGCCGCGGGCGGCGCTTCGGCGGAGCCATCGCCGAGCTTGCCGTCGCGGTGCGGGAAGGCGAGCCGGACGAGGTCGTGGAGATCCTGTCGCGCGGTGCCCCCGAGGTGTCGTTCCACGGACCCGAAGATCTGGACGCACTGCGGGCGGACGTGGTGGCGACGGCTGCCGCGGTGACGGATTCCGCGGAATCCGGTGATGCCGCTGCTGCACTGCAGCATTCGGAGAAGCACCGGCTGTTGTGCGCGCACCGGGAAGGTCCGTACGGGGTACAGCGGTGGGCGCGGCAGGCGATGGAGTGGATCGGGGAGTCGACAGGGCAGCGACTGGACCCGGATCGCTGGTACCCGGGTCAGCCGCTGATGGTGACCGCCAACGATCACGAAACGAAAATCTACAACGGCGACACCGGGGTGATCGTGCGTCGGGACGACGACGAACTGTTCGCCGCGTTCGTGCGCGGCAGCGAACCGTTCCTGTTGCATCCGACGCACCTGTCCGCGGTGCAGACGGTGTACGCGATGACAATTCATCGCAGTCAGGGCAGCCAGTACGACACGGTGACCGTGGTGCTGCCCGGCGCGGCGTCGTCCCTGCTGACCCGCGAATTGCTGTACACCGCGATCACCCGGGCACGAAAGCACGTGCGGATCATCGGGACCGAGGATGCGGTGCGGGCGGGAGTGCAACGTCGGGTGCTGCGAGCGAGTGGGCTGCGGAGGGCGATTCCGTAGCCCGGCCCCGCACGGACGAGATGACGACGGCGAGGGTCGCCGACAGGAACACGACCTGCAGGAGAGTGCGGGGGAGCAGCGCCTCGAACGGTCCCGTCGACAGTCCGTCCACGGCGGCGTACACGTTCGCCGGGAACATCAGGATCAGCAGGGCGGAGAGGCACCCGGCCGCCCACGGCGCGGTGCGCCGGATCAGCAGTCCCGCGGCACCGGCGAGTTCGAGCAGACCGGTCAGCGTCACCAGCAGGCCCGGGTTCGGCAGAGACGGCGGAACCATGGCGACGAGTTCCGCACGCAGTCCGACGAAGTGGGCCATTCCGGTCAGTGTGAACATGGCCGCGAGTCCACCCCGTAGGGCGACAGGCCACGGCCGGAAGCGGCTCACACCGGCCGCGCCCGCGGCGAGCAGTGCCAGAGTGACGGCGACGAGGGCGATCAACGGTTCCATGTCGGTCTCCTGAATCGATCAGTGTTCGTGGGTGTGACCGCTGCGCAACAGCCGGTCGCGGGCGGCGCTGAACTTCCGCGCGACGGGCACGCGGGTGGTCGCCCGGGCCAGGCCCATCGCCGGTGTGCCGACGTAGATCGACTCGGCGCGGTCCACCGGGTAGGTCTCGTGCCAGACGCCGACGGCTCCGGGTGCCTTGCGGGCCCGCCGGTTGAACGCGGCCCAGGCCGGGCGGTGCTTCGCCTGACTGTCACTGGCGTGGGCGTACAACTTGTCGACGGAGTTCCAGTACTGAATCACCGTCGGGCCGCGTCCCTCGAACGTCAGGCGGTAACCCAGCAGACCCGAATCGGGGTCCTCCGAGAGTTCGCGCAGCATTCTCGGCATCGCGACGAGAGTGGGCAGCCACAGGTCGGGTCGCCACGGCCGGTTGATGGTCATCCCGATCAGGAAGACCACCAGTTCGCCGTCGTAGTGGTGCGTCGAACGGGTGGGTTCGATCGTCGTCATCTGACGCCTCCGAAGATTGGATATTGGAACTATCTAATAATGGATAGTTGCAGTATCCAATGTCAAGGGGTGCGGGCACGCAAAAACCGGGCCGCGAGGTGCGCGGCCCGGGTGGGTGGTGCGGGGTGGATTACGGCAACGGGACCTGCGGTGTCGCCGGCACGACCGAGGCGAGCGCGCGCTCGTGGGCGTCGGTGGACCATTCAGGTTCGGTCGTGATGTTCAGGTCCCCGACGATCGTGCCGAAGAGGTCGATGTCCGTGCTGTACAGGATCACCGCGTTGCGCTGCGAGTCCGTGAAGTTCGTGCCGGTGATGTTCGCGTCACTCAGGTCGGCGTGCGACAGATCCGCGGCGGCGAAGTTGGTGCCGGTGAGGTTCGCCCGCTTCATGTTCGCGCCCGCCAGGTCGGCGAAGCTCAGGTTCAGGCCCGCCAGGTTCGCGGAACTCAGATCCGCGCCCGGGCAGGTCGTGCGATCCTCGGGACTCGGATTCGCCACGATCCTGCAGCCGTTGATCTCGGTGAGCACATCCGCCCCGGCCGTGCCGGCGCCCGCAGTGAGCGCGGCACCTCCGGCCAACGCGACCGCACCCAGTGCCCTGAAATACGTCCTGCCCATGCCGGACCGCCCCCTCGCGTAGAACCTCAACCGTCATCGCCGAACTTAGTGCCGACCGCCCGGCGCCGCACGGGGAACGGCGACACCGGCGGGGTCGAAGCACAGACGCACCCCTTCTCGGTAGCCGCACCCGTTCTGGGGCTCGAAAAGGGGTGCGTCTGCGCAGAAGGGGTGCGCCTGCGGGTGCAGAAGTCGACGACTGAGGATCCTCACCGATCGGAACGGACCTCGACAGGTGCCGGGGGAGTCCGTCGGATGTGTATGTCGGGGAAGGTGGGGATCTCGAATCGGGTGTGGGTGAAGGGTTCGGTGCAGACGCGCTGGGCGTGTGCGGCGATGTCGCCGAGGGTGGTCACCCACATTCCGTCCATTGCCTTGACGTTCTCGATGAGCCGTTCGAGTGCGGCCGCTTTGGAGGGCCGTCCGGAGATGAACGGGTGGTTTGTGAGGACGAAGCACCCGCCTTCGGTATGCTGGGCCTCCGCTTCCAGGGTCCACATCTCGAGGACCTTGGCGGGACTTTCGATGACGCCGCTGCCGGTGACACCCGGGTAGAACGCGTATTGCTCCCAGTCGTCGAGTGCCCAGTCGACGGGAATTTCGATCAGGGTCCGCCCCGATTCCGGGCTGGTCGCCATCAGGTAGGGTTCGTCGCCGTCGAGCAGGCTGGAGTCGTAGACGAATCCTCGTTCGGCGAGGAGTTCGGGTGTGTGCCAGTTCATTTCCCACCAGGGTGCGCGATAGCCGACGGGACGGATGCCCGCGACCTCTTCGAGCGCGTCGAGTCCCCGGTCGAGGTAGCGTGCCTCGGTGGCCGCGTCGAGGCCTTTCATGGGTTCGTGCAGATACCCGTGGTGCCCGACCTCGTGGCCGCCGTCGATGATGGCGCGAACCGTGTCGGGGTAGCACTCGGCGGTGAATCCCGGCACGAAGAACGTCGCATGCACGCCCTGGCGCTCGAGCAGTCGCAGAATGCGGGGGACGCCGACGCGGGGCCCGTAGGACTGGTGGCTCATCAGTGACATTCGGTTCGCCGAGGTGGGATCGTGGGCGAGGACGCAGGATTCGGCATCGACGTCGAAAGTGAAGGCGGCGGCTGCGGTGTGGCCCTCCGGCCACGTGAAATCGTTGTTCACGAGTGCTCCTGGTGTGTCGAGGTTCAATTGCCGGTGAGGGCGTCGGGGGAGTCGGTGGTCGCGGCCGATCGTGCCGGGGATTGACCGGTGATGTGGTAGGGGCGGTGCGCGCGGGGGCCGAGGACGGCGTAGAGCGCGGCGGCGACTCCGCCACCTGCCAGCCAGGACAGGTCGAGCCCGCCGAGGGCGCGTGCCGCGAATCCCTGTGTGAGGCTCGTGGCGCCGTACATGAACAGCCACGTCGCGGCGATTCCGGCGACGAAGCATCCCATCGTGGTCCAGTTGACGTCGGGCAGTCGGCGGGATCCGATCGGGTCGAAGAGCCGGCGTGCGTCGATCTGTCGTTTCTCGACCCGGAAGTAGTGGACGAGCATGATGCCTGCCCAGCTCGCGATCCAGGCCACGATCGCCGCCAGCCACGTCTCCAGCACGGTGGCCAGGCTGGATTGGAAGATGAAGAAGACGACCACGACCAGGGCGAACATGCCGACCAGCAGGTTCAGCTTCCGGCGGTGCACCTTGATGTCGAGGGCCTGCGCGGCGACCGAGAACGTGTAGATGTTGAGGATGTTGGTGGCGATCGGCCCGTGAATGACGAGGAACAGCACCGGCAGCGCCAGGGCGCCGAAATTCGACACGATCAGCTCACCCGGGTCCACGGAACCGTTGGTCGTGGCGAGGCTGGCGCCGAGTACTCCGAGCCACACCACGGGAACGAACTGGCCGAGGGTGCTGGTCAGGTACAGCTTGCGCCGCGACACCGTCCGGCTCACGAACCGTGAGTAGTCGCAGGCGTAGGTGAACCACGTGATTCCCCAGCCGATTCCGATCACGGTCATCACCGTCGACATGGCCGCGATCCGGGCGCCGCCGTGCAGGACTTCACCGGTGGGCCCGGCATACGACCAGTCGATGTCGAGGTGGAACCAGGCGACGACGGACATCAGAACCAGTACCGCCAGCGTCGGGGGAACCGTCCACCGCTCGAATGCGGCGATGACGCGGTACCCGAACCACGCGATGGTCACCTGGATCGTCATGATGACCGCTCCGACGAGGACCTTCGCTGCCAGGTTCCGCTCGTGCGGGTCGACGAGGTCCAACTTGCCGAGCAGTGCCATGACCAGGTCGAGGACGATCCAGGTGTTCACGGCGCACCACCCGACGGCCAGGCAGGCCTGGATTGCGGCCGGCAGATAGGCGCCGCGCCGGCCGAACGCCGCCCGCGACAACACCATGCCGGTGACGCCGGTACGCTGGCCGATGAGAACGAAAACGCCGAAAAGTGCCATGCCGACGATGTTTCCGGCGACAAGAACGATGAGGGTGTCGCGGAGACCCAGTCCGAGACCGATGCCGAGTGCGCCGAGAACCCAGTTGATGGGCGCAATATTTGCCCCCGCCCAGATCCAGAACTGGCCGGAGACACGCGTCGTGCGCGCTTCCTCGGGGATGGGTTGCAGTACTTCTTCGACGTCGTGAATGTGGGGACTGTCGGTGGGAATGTTCGTGACCATCGGACTCCCTTGGTGAGGCCTTGTGGGCTTCCCATCTTCCGGTGCGTGACCCGCATCACACCATTTACACTTTGCCAATAAAATCGGATTGTCAACGAACGGAATGTCATGCCGCTGTCGTTAGCCGACGTCCTCGCACACCCGAGCCTGGCTGCCGGACGCCCCGTCGTCCGTGTCGGAGCCCACCTGCTGACGCAGCCGGTGCGGTGGGTGCATTCGAGCGAGGTCATCGACATCGCGCACCTTCTTCGCGGCGGCGAACTGCTGCTGACTGCAGGGTTCGCGCTCGCGTCCGCCGATCCGGACCGACTGCGGCGGTACGTGCGTGAATTGTCGGCTCGCCGCGTCGCCGGAGTGGCTATCGAGACGGGGTCGCAACTGCCGCGGATCCCCACGGAACTGGTCGAGGAGGCGTCGGCGGCGGGGTTGCCGGTGGTGGAGTTGCGGGGCGTTGTGCCGTTCGTCGAGGTGGCCGAGGCGATCAACGGCCTGCTGGTCAACGAATCGGTGCAGCGGCTGCGTCGTGGTGACTCTGTCGCGCACGCGTTGTCGGAGGAACTGGCGCGCGGTGGCGGTCCCGACGAGTTGCTCGCGGTGCTTGCGCGACTCCTGCCCGGCGATGTGACCCTGCTCGACGCGGCCGGCGACGTGATCGCGGCCCTCGGGAACGAGATCGCCACTTCTGCCATCTCGGTACCGGTGGTGGTGCAGGGTGTCGGCGTCGCCACGCTCGTGGTGTCTCCGGACGACCCGGCCGATCACGTCACTGCGGAGGCGATCGTCGAGCGAGCGCCGGCAGCGCTGGCGATCTCGCTTCTGCGATCCTTTCCGCCGTCGGCCGCGGTTCGCGCCGCGCAGGCGTTGCTGCGGATCGTCGGCCAGCCGAATCCCGCGCCCGAGCGTCTCGTTGCGGCAGCCCGCGCGGCGGGGCTGGCCGACGGGGTGTCGTACGTCGGGGTCGTCGGTCGTTCGGTCGACGGTCCCGTGGCTCTCGCCGCTGTCGACGCGGCGCTGCATCGGTACTCGGCCGGAACGGTGTCGTCCGTGGCCGGCGACGAGTTGCACGCGATCGTCGCTGTTCGGGCCGACGACCGGTCGGGGTCGTGCGCTGCACTGGTCGAGTCGTTGCGCACGACGTCCCGGGCGGAGCAGTCCCGGGTGGCGGTGGGGCCGGTGGTCACCGGTCTGACCGGATTGCCCGGGACGCTGGCGGAGGCGCGGTTCGTGCTCGACCTCGCAGGCGATCTGGGTATCGCCGATACCGTGGTGGTCGCCGCGGAACTCGTTGTCGAACGCCTGGTCCGGCGGATCGGCGATCCTGTGTTGCTGGCCGCGTTTGTCCGGGAAGTCCTCGGGCCCCTCCTCGCGGTGGGTGCAGAACGTGGTCGCCGCCTGATCGACACGTTGGACGTCTACCTGCAGTGCGGGTGCAACAAGACCGAGGCGGCGGCCCGGCTGCACGTGCAGCGCCAGACGCTGTACCAGCGGCTCGAGCAGATCTTCGCACTGCTCGGCGAGGATCCGACGGGTTCGCCGCGGCTTGCCGCCGTGCACCTCGCGACGCGCCTCTACCTCGGTGGTGTGGTCGACGCCAACTGACAACCTTCGGGGTCGCCGGAACCCGCGCAAAGGATCGCCTGTTGCAACAGCGTTGCATTCACGTGAACTTCGCCGGGAATCGTGCATCTGGGTGGCGCAGTCTCCGACCTGCCGTGTTTACTGCAGTTTCAGTCCTGGTGCAGTCATTGCAATCGTGATTCGAATGTGGTGACAACACACCCCGTTGACATGTGATGGTGCACACAATATCGTCACTGAACGAATCGCAGTTGCAGTGAAAGCAACAACAGCCATTCGTCGCAGTCGGCAGGCGCCGACGCCCCGAGAAGGAGTGGGCATGGCCCAAAACCTCAATTCCCCCTCAGCTGCGCCGCAATCGGAAGAGGCCGGTGCGGTGAACCCCTCGCCCCGAGTTCTCCGGCGCGTCGTCGCGGCGAGCTTCGTCGGCAACTTCGTCGAGTGGTTCGATTACGCCGTATATGGTTATCTTGCAACGGTTATCGCGGTGGTCTTCTTCCCCGAGGCCGCGCCCACGACGGGCCTGCTGGCCACGTTCGCCGTCTTCGCCATCTCGTTCGTCATCCGCCCGATCGGCGGCCTGGTCTGGGGTCACTTCGGGGACAAGATCGGCCGCCGCACCGCGTTGTCGCTGTCGATCCTCATCATGTCGGCGTCGACGTTCTGTATCGGCCTGATCCCCGGCTTCGATCAGATCGGGTACCTCGCGCCGGTCCTGCTGCTGCTCGTCCGCATGGTGCAGGGATTCTCGGCCGCCGGCGAATATGCGGGCGCCTCGGCGTTTCTCGCCGAATACGCCCCGGACCGCAAGCGAGGCCTCTTCACCAGTGTGGTACCCGCGTCCACCGCCGCCGGACTTCTGTTCGGGTCGTTGATCGCGGCACTGCTCACCGCGGTGCTCTCGACGGAACAGCTCAACGGATGGGGCTGGCGGTTGCCGTTCCTGCTCGCGGCGCCGATGGGTCTGATCGGCCGCTACATCCGGTTGAAGCTCGAGGACACCCCGAAGTTCCAGGAAATGGAACAGAAAGTGGAGGCCAACGCGCCGCTGTCGATCCTGTTCACCCATCATCGACGTGCGATCGTCATCGCGTTCGGGGTCACGTGCCTCAACGCGGTCGGCTTCTACCTGATCCTCAGCTACATGCCGACCTACCTGTCGGAGGTGTTGCACGTCGGGCACACGGCCTCGTTCGTCGCCGCGTCGATCGCCCTCGCCTGCTACATCGTCTTCATCTTCGGGATGGGTGCGCTCTCGGATCGATTCGGCCGCAAGCGAGTTCTCATCGGCGCGTCGATCTGCTTCGCCGTGTTCACCGTCCCGTTGTTCAGTGTGCTCGGAGTCGCCGGGATCGTCGGTGTCGTCGTCATCCAGATCGTGCTGTGCGCGTTCCTCACGATGAACGACGGCACGCTCCCGACCTTTCTATCCGAGATCTTCCCCACCCAGGTCCGCTACAGCGGGTTCGCCTTCAGCTTCAACACTGCCAATGCCCTGTTCGGCGGCACCGCGCCGTTCGTCGCCACCCTGCTGATCGAGGTCACCGGCAACCCACTGGCGCCCGCCTGGTACCTCGTCGCCGCAGCCCTCGTCGCGATGGGCTCGATGCTGATGGCGCGCGAAACCTCCCAGCGCCCACTTGCCGACACCTGACCACCCGTTCACCCACCACTTGCGGCATCACCCGATGCCGCCGGCAACTCGACAAGGAGCACCATGAACCTCGAGCGCATCAAGAGCATCCCCAACGGCGAGAAGGTCGTTCCCACGTTCTCCCCGGTGGAAATGGACCGCAGGCTCGTCGCCCTGCGTAAGCACATGGCGGACAACGGGGTTGTCGCCGTGCTGTTCACCAGCTACCACAACATCAACTACTACTCCGACTTCCTCTACACCGCGTTCGGCCGCCCCTACGCCCTCGTCGTCACCCAGGACAGCTCGACCACCGTGTCCGCGAACATCGACGCCGGCATGCCGTGGCGGCGCACGTTCGGCGAGAACGTCGTCTACACCGACTGGCGCCGCGACAACTTCGAGTACGCCGTGCAGCAGGTGCTGGCGAACCAGGGCATCTCGCGCGGCATGCTCGGTGTCGAGGACGACCACCTCACCCCAGACCTGCGGTCCCGCGTCGCCGCGGTCCTGCCGGGAATGACGTTCGCCGATGTCGCCAAGGCCACGATGCGGCAGCGCATGGTGAAGTCGCCCGAGGAGATCGAACTGATCAAACACGGCGCCCGGATCGGCGACCTGGGCGGCGAGGCCATCCGCGACGCCGTCACAGAGGGCGTCCCGGAGTACGAGGTGGCGATCGCCGGGTCGAACGCGATGATCCGGGAGATCGCGGCCACCTTCCCACACGCCGAACTGCGCGACACGTGGGTGTGGTTCCAGTCGGGTATCAACACCGACGGTGCCCACAACTGGGCTACCAGCCGTCGCGTCGAGCGCGGAGACATCCTGTCGCTGAACTGTTTCCCGATGATCGCCGGCTACTACACGGCGCTCGAGCGCACGCTGTTCTACGGTGAGCCGTCGGCGGAACATCTACGACTGTGGGAGGTCAACGTCAAGGTCCATCGCCGCGGCCTCGAGCTCATCAAGCCGGGCGCGATCTGCAAGGACATCGCCGCTGAGCTGAACGAGATCTACGAGGCCGAGGGTCTGCTGCCGAACCGCACGTTCGGATACGGGCACTCCTTCGGCGTGCTCTCGCACTACTACGGGCGCGAGGCGGGCCTCGAGCTGCGCGAGGACATCGACACCGTCCTCGAACCCGGCATGGTCGTGTCGATGGAACCGATGATCATGGTTCCCGAGGGAATGCCCGGTGCCGGTGGCTACCGTGAACACGACATCCTGGTCGTCGGCGAGGACGACGCGGAGAACATCACCCGGTTCCCGTTCGGACCCGAACACAACATCCTCGGCGTCTGACCGGTACGCCGACCCTGCCGCAGGTGTGGCAGGGTCGGCAGAAGTACCAGCCGAGTCGAAGGAGCGCAGCGGACATGAGTGTGGACGACGTCGATCAACTCGGCGATCAGAACGGTGACACGAAGCCGTCGCCGTCGGTTCTGCTCAACGGGCTGCGCGTTCTGGAGGCGTTCTCGATCACCGAACCGGTGCTCGGCGTCACCGAGATCGCGCGGAAGGTCGATCTACACAAGAGCAGTGTGTCCCGGATGCTCGCGACCCTCGAGAAAGCCGGCTACGTCGAACGGGAGGAGGGGACCGGGCGGTACCGGCTCGGTCTCGGCGTGATCGGCCTGGCCGGGCCGTTGCTGGCGAACCTCGACGTTCGGCGGGTGGCGCTGCCCGAACTCGAAGGCTTGACGCGGCGGACCGAGGAGACGAGTGCCCTGATGGTGTGGAACGGCCACGAATCCGTCGTCGTCGAACAGGTTCCGAGTCCCAAGCAGGTCAAGCACACGGCCGCGGTCGGCACGCGATACGACACGTACGCGAGTTCGTCGGTCCAGGTCTTCCTGTCCGACATGCCGCGCGCCGAGGTGGAGCGGCTGTTCGAACGGCGGCTGCTGCTGGGGCCGGACGACGTCGACTCCGTGGGCGAGTACCTCGACGAGCTGGGCGAGATCCGCGATCGCGGGTACGCCGTCAACGACGGCCGGACGTCGATCGAGGAGGTCGGCATCTCGGCGCCGGTCCACGACCACCGCGGCGTCCTCGTCGGCGCGGTGATGCTTTCCGCACCCCGGTTCCGGGTTCCCCACACCATGCTCGACTCGCTCGGCCGCATCGTCGCCGAGTCGGCCCGCACGGTGTCCGCGCGGCTCGGTGCCCCCGCCGCGACGCGCGACTGACGACCCGATCTCCGGGTGTCCCCGCGGACTATCCTGGGTGGAGCGTGTCGGAGGTGGTGCAGGCCGATGGCGAACGACGATCCGTGGGCAACCCAGCGCCAGCCGGAGATCACGTCCGAGCTGGCAGCGGCAGGGTTCGACGATGCCGTGGAAATCGGCCGCGGCGGGTTCGGGGTCGTGTACCGCTGCCTGCAGGAAGACCTCGATCGCACGGTCGCCGTCAAAGTCCTGACGTCGAACCTCGATCCCGACAACGTGACGAGGTTCGTGCGGGAGCAACGGGCGATGGGCCGGACGTCCGGGCACCCGAACATCGTCGCCGTCTACCAGGTCGGGGTCACCCGGAGCGGTCGCCCGTTTCTCGTCATGCCGTACCACTCGTTCGGTTCCCTCGACGCGCAGATCCGTCGTTCGGGGCCTCTCGGGTGGCAGGAGGTGCTGCGGCTCGGGATCAAGATCTCCGGCGCCCTCGAGACCGCGCACCGCGGTGGGATGCTGCACCGCGACGTCAAGCCGGCGAACATCCTGCTCACCGAATACGACGAACCGCAGTTGACCGACTTCGGCATCGCCCGTGTCTCGGGTGGATTCGAGACGACGGCAGGGTCGATCACCGGCTCCCCGGCGTTCACTGCGCCCGAGGTACTCGAAGGCAGGCCGCCGACGGTGGAGTCGGACGTGTACAGCCTCGGGTCCACCCTGTTCTGCGCGCTGACCGGTCATGCCGCGTACGAGCGCCGCAGCGGTGAACAGGTAGTCGGTCAGTTCCTGCGGATTTCCACACAGGCGGTTCCCGATCTGCGGGATGCCGGAATCCCCGGTGACGTGTGTAGCGCGGTCGAACATGCCATGTCTCGCGCGGTCGAGGACAGGCCGGGCGCTGCCGCGGACTTCGGCAACGAGCTTCGCGCGGTCGAGCGACGCAACGGTGTGACCGTCGACGACATGTACATCCCGATTCAGCGGGCACCCGAGCAATCTCACGACCATGCCGGCGAATCCATCCGGTCCCGCGGCACCGGGCTCCCGTACAACGTGCGGACGCCGCCGACTCCGCCCGCGCCGGTGACGAAGTTCCGCCCACCCACGACCACCCGGCAGCTCGTGCCCCGCCGCCGGCTGCTCGCCGCCCTGCGCGCGGGACGGGACCGCAGGCTGACACTCGTCCACGCGCCGGCCGGGTTCGGCAAGAGCAGTCTCGTCGCCCAGTGGCGCGACGACCTGGTCGAGGCCGGGACCGCGGTCGCGTGGCTGACTGTGGACCGGGACGACAACAACGTGGTGTGGTTTCTCTCCCATCTGGTCGAGGCGGTCCGGCGGGTCCGCCCGGACGTCGTCACCGACCTGGGGCAGTCCCTGGAAGAACACGGGGAGGCGGTCGAACGGTTCGTCCTCACGTCGCTGATCAACCGGCTTCACGACAGCGAGGACGCGCTGGTCGTCGTGATCGACGACTGGCATCGCATCTCCGACCCCGGGTCGATCGAGGCGATGACGTTCCTCCTCGACAACGGCTGTCACCACCTGAAGATCGTCGTGGCGAGCAGAAGCCGGTCGGGGCTGCCCCTGAGCCGGATGCGGGTGCTCGACGAACTCAACGAAATAGCCTCCGAAGAACTGTGTTTCGATTTCGATGAATCGCAGAACTTCCTGTCGGGCCGGGTGCAGGTTCCACTGAAGGACACCGAGGTCGAGCAACTCCGGGAATCGACCGACGGCTGGATCGCGGCACTGCAGTTGGCCTCGTTGTCGTTGCGGGAAGCCGGAAGTCCGGAGAACCTGATCGAACAGCTGCGGACGGGCACCGACGCCATCGGCGAGTATCTCGCCGAGAACGTGCTCGACGCCCTCGAGCCGGACATGCTCGATTTCATGCTCGCCACCTCGGTTCCGGACAAGGTGTGCGGCGACCTGGCGTCGGCGCTGGGCGGTGTGCGGGACGGGCAGGCGAGACTCGAACAGGTCGCCGCACGCGATCTGTTCCTCGGCAGGACGGGGGACGACCGTCAGTGGTATCGCTATCACCACCTGTTCGCCCAGATCCTTCATCAGCGCCTCGAGCGGGATCACCCCGGGCGCATCACCGATCTGCACCGCCGGGCGTACGACTGGTTCCGGGAGCGGCACCTGCTGGGCGAGGCCGTCGACCACATCCTCGCGGCCGGTGAACCGCAGCGCGCGGTGGAACTGCTCGAGGAGGACGACCTCTACCTTCTCGATCGGTCACAGATGTCGACGCTGCTCGGCCTGATCGGGAAACTGCCCGCCGACCTGGTGGCCGCCAGCCCGCGGCTGCAGCTCACTATCGGATGGGCGAACTGCGAACTTCAGCGACTCGAACTCGCGCAGGCCGCCCGAACCCGCGCACTCGAGCAGATCGACGCCGGGGAGATGTCCGAGAGTCACGCCGCCCAGCTCCGGGTGGAAGCGGATGTCCTGCAGGCCGACATCGAGGCGACCGCCGACCGCATCGAGGGTGTGCGCGAGCTCGTCGCCGAATGCCTCGCCCGTCCCACGGAGTATCACCCCTTCGTGGTGTCGATGGCCGCTCTCATCGAGACGTTCGTGGACACGTGTGAATTCCGGTTCGAGGACGCGTACCGCAGGCAGAGCTGGGCGGCCCCGTACCACCGGCAGAACACGGGGCCGTACTCCGTCGCGTACGGATACTGCTTTGCCGGGCTCGCGAAGTTCGAACAGCTCGACGTCGGCGGTGCGATGGAGCTGTACCGCAAGGCGTGCCGGCTGGTCCGGGAGGCGGAGAACACGCAGTCGCAGCATGCGCGGCTCACGCGCACGCTTCTCGCCGAAGTCCACTACGAGCAGGGCCGGATCGACGAAGCGGACGAGTTGCTCAACGAGACGTTCGACCCCGCCGCGCTCGGTGGCGCAGCGGATTTCATGATCCGGCACTACTGCCTCAGGGGGCGGATCATGGCGTTGCGTGGCGATCCCGGCGCCGCGGCACGACAGCTCGACGAGGGGGTGCGGACCGCCGAGACGTTCTCCCTGCCTCGTCTGCGGGCCGCCGTCGACAACGAGCGGGTGCGGATCGGGCTGCCCCCGGCGCCCGGGTTCGTGCCCGTCACGCGCGAGACCCGGCGTACCCCGACGGACGGGCTCGACCTGGCGACGGCGCAGCTCGAGGAAGAGGCGGCCATCATGTTGCTCGCGGCGCAGGGCGATTCGGCGGCCGCGGATCGGGCGTGCGAGTGGGCGAACGACTGGGTGCGGCAACTCGACGGCACCGGGCGGCGCCGGGCCGGGCTGCAGGCGGTCCGGTTGCTGGTGTCGTGTCTCTGGGCGGCCGGACGTCGTGACGAGGCGCAGGCGACGCTTCTTCCCGCGGCAGTGGAGTGCGCTCGGCACGAACTGATCCGATTCCTACCCGACGGCGGCCCGAACGTCGTCGCAGCGCTGTCGGCGCTGCGGGAGAGCGGTCATCAGGGCCTGCCGCGGACGTTCACCGATGCAGTGCTCGCGGCAGTCCACTAGCGCCCTCCGGCGAACAGAGGCGCCACGGTTCCAGCAGGGTTTCGTAGTGTGCCCTGGTGAAATCGTGTGTTCCGACGAGATCCGACACCGCGTGCGCAGCCGCCGCGTCGCGCACGGCGGTCGCGAGATCGGCACGCATCCGCTCGTCCTCGCGCAGGGGCACCCCGTCCATGTAGTGGCGTTCCCACGCGGCGTCCTGGGCGCGGTACCAGGACCTGATCCGGCCGGCTTCCGACGCCGCGTCTCGTGCGCAGATCCAGGCGCCGAGCCGCCGGCGGCCGTCGACGGCGCTGCTCGTCCGCGTCAGTGCTCCGAACCGTTCGTCGACGAGTGCTGCCGCATCGACGGCGTGCCGCACGACGTCGTCCCAGTTCGGACCGAAGGCCTGTTCGCATTCGTCCTCGGTCACGGTGAACGAGTCGAGGGCGGACAGCGCGTCGTCCAGCACATCGAGGCGGAGAAGGTACGAGTCCGGCAGGGCGCTTCGGCTCAGTAACTGGAATGCGACGAACGCGTCGCCGCGCACCGGCGCGCAATGCACGAGAATGTCGAGCACCGACAGTCGGGTCTCCGGCGCGTACGCGCCGCGCGCCGGAACCGGGTGCTGCCGGATGAAATGAGCGGCGCGGGCGGGGAGTAGGCGGAGTTCGTCTGTGATCATGTCAGCACTCGACGTAGTTGACGGGGACGTTGACGGCGAGACCACCGGTGGACGTCTCCTTGTACTTCGACAGCATGTCGGCGCCGGTCGAGCGCATCGTCTCGATCACCTGGTCCAGGCTGACGCGGTGGGTCCCGTCGCCGCGCAGGGCCATCCGGGCGGCGTTGATGGCCTTGCCTGCCGAGATCGCGTTCCTCTCGATGCACGGAATCTGGACGAGGCCTTCGATGGGATCGCAGGTGAGGCCGAGGCTGTGTTCCATGGCGATCTCCGCGGCGTTCTCCACCTGTTCCGGTGTGCCGCCGAGGATCTCGGCCAGTCCTGCGGCGGCCATCGACGCCGCCGAGCCCACCTCGCCCTGGCAGCCGACTTCGGCGCCGGAGATCGACGCCCGCTCCTTGTAGAGGGATCCGACCGCGCCGGCCGCGAGGAGGAACCGGACCGCGGTCTCGTCCGGGTCGGCCCGGCCGGCGGGCGTGTAGTGGACGGCGTAGTGCAGGACGGCGGGGATGATGCCCGCGGCGCCGTTGGTGGGGGCGGTGACGATGCGCCCACCCGACGCGTTCTCCTCGTTGACCGCGAGCGCGACGAGGTTGACCCAGTCCTCTGCGAACGCGGGATCACGCTGTGGGTCTTCCTGATCGAGCCGGAGATACCAGTCCCGGGCGCGACGCCGGACGCGCAGCGCACCGGGAAGGAGCCCGTCGCGGGAGATGCCGCGTCGCTCGCATTCGACCATGACGTCGCGGATGTGGAGCAGCCGGTCACGGATCTCCGCGGCCGAACGGGTTTCGCTCTCGAACTCGTGCATGACCTGGCTGATGCGGTAGCCGTGCCGCGCGCAGATGTCGAGGAGTTCCTTCGCGGACCCGAACGACGACGCGCTCGCCGGCGCCGGCCGGTGTTCCGTGCTCTCGGCTTCGGTGACCACGAACCCGCCACCGATCGAGAAGTACGTCTCCCGATGGATTTCCACGTCCCCGGCCGCATAGGCCGTCACCGTCATCCCGTTCGGGTGGAACGGCAGGATCGTCAGCGGATGAAGGACGATCTCGTCCTCGGCCAGCGCGATGTGCTGCGAGCCGCCGAGCGCGATGCGCCGCGTGGTCCGCATCGCCTCGAGTCGCTGCTCCATCTCCTCGGTTTCGATCGTCTCGGGTCGATACCCCTCGAGTCCGAGCAGGACTGCGGACATCGTCCCGTGGCCGGCGCCGGTTGCGGCGAGCGAGCCGTACAGGTCGACGCGGACATCGGTGACGTCCTCGAACGCGCCGAGCGTGTGCAGGTCGGACACGAATCGCGCGGCCGCGCGCATGGGTCCGACGGTGTGCGAACTGGAGGGGCCCACACCGACGGAGAACAGGTCGAACACGCTGATGGTCATGTGGTTACACCGCCTCGCTGAGTTCGGTCGCGTATTGCGCGGGTGTGAGGAGTCCGTACGCGGACGACGTCGGCGAGGGCAGGACTGCGAACAGCCAGCCCCGGTGGAACGGGTCGTCGGCGACGAGCGCCGGATTCTCGGCTGCGTCGGCGTTCGTCATCGTGACGAGTCCGCTGATCGGCGCGTGCACCGTGACGGCGGTCCGCGCGGACGTCCACACCAGCGCGCAGGGGGCGCCTGCCTCGATCGTGCTGCGGACTGCCGGAAGTTCCAGCCGGACCACCTCGACGTCGTCGAGAGCGCGGTCGGTGACGCCGGCGCGGAGCGGAAAGTCGGAGAAGTTCTGTCCCGGTGCGAGGGCCAGCCAGCTGTGCGTGGCCGTGAACCGTCGATCCGAGGGAATCTGTCGAGCTCTCATGCCTTTTCCTTTGACAGTCGGGCGGTGGGGTCGCGGACATCTCACTGGTGATCAAACAGGTCGGATATTGATATATCAGTGTTGCCGATAACGGTAGGTCAGCGGTCGAGGTGGGTCAAGAGGTGATCCGGGGAAGGTTCGGAAGGGAGCGGCTACGGCCGGAGGGTGGCGGGCAGCACACCCTTGAGCGAACTCGTCACGGCCAGTGCCTCGGCGGTCAGGAGGTCGCTCGGCGTGAGAATTCGCTCGCGCATCAACCCGCGGTCGAGCTGCCACGACCGCTCGACACCCGGCAGGCATCCCGACGACAACGGCGGCGTCCACCAGACGCCGTCGATCCGGGCGGCGAGGTTCGCGATCGTGGTCTCGGTGACGTGCCCGAGTTCGTTGACCAGCACGACGTCGTCGGCATCGGGATTGCGGTGACGCCGGCGGTCGTACCGCTCACGCAGCGTCGTCTTGTGCCCGAGGAGGATGTCGAGGGAGTCGACGGGCTCGTCGTCCAGGGCGAGGGACACGCAGGCAGGCGCGACCGGCGGAGCGAAGACGTCGACGTCCACCCCGCCGCCGCGGTGCAGGCGCACCCGGACCCGGGCGGCTCCGGCGCACGACAGTTGTTGCGCGAGGTGGCGCCGGACCTCTCGTTCCCCGAACTCGTATCCGAGGACCGCCGCGGAGTGGGCCAGACGCGACAGGTGACGGTCGAGATGCCGCAAGCCGGTGCGGGGATCGTGATACATCGTCTCCATCAGCTGAACGTCAGCTGAGTCGAGCGTCGCGAGCCCCACTGCGGCGGACACGGAAGTGTTCACAGGGCGGGGTCTCGATTCGGCACGTGACTGGAGGTGGCGGGACCACGATATACGAGCGCGCGGTATACCGATACCGCGTCCACCGTGGCGGCGACATCGTGCACGCGGAGGATCGCGGCGCCGTTCTGGGCGGCGACCATCGCGGCGGCCACCGAAGCGGCCTGGCGGTGGTCGACGTCGCGGCCGGTGATGGCCCCGAGCATGCCCTTCCTCGACAGGCCCGCCATGACCGGAAGTCCGATCTCGGTGATCTGCCGGAGTTCGGACAGCAGCCGAAGGTTGTGTGCCAGGGTCTTGCCGAATCCGAAGCCGGGATCGAGCAGGATGTGCTCGCTCGGGATTCCGGCCTCGAGACACGCCTGGAGGCGGGCGACGAGGAAACCCCGGACCTCGTGCACGACGTCCCGGTATCGCGGTGCGACCTGCATCGTCGCCGGATCCCCGAGCATGTGCATCAGGCAGACCGGGACGTGCAGGTCCGCCGCGGCCTGCAGGGCGCCGGGCAGTCGCAGGGCGCGAACGTCGTTGATCATCGACGCGCCGGCGGCGACGGCCTCGCGCATCACCTCGGGACGTGAGGTGTCGACCGAGATCGGCACCGACGTGTGCCGGGCGAGGGCCTCGACCACGGGAACCACCCGCTCGACCTCGTCGGACACCGACGGTGGTGTCGATCCGGGCCGGGTCGACTCCCCGCCGACGTCGAGGAGATCGGCGCCCTCGGCGACGAGCGACAACCCGTGATCGACCGCCCGTGCGGGATCGCGGTAGCGGCCGCCGTCCGAGAACGAATCCGGGGTCGCGTTGACGATTCCGCAGACCAGGGGAATGTCGCGGGCGAGCGCGCCGAGCAGTCGTTCGGCGTCGGCCGTCGGGGGCGCGTGCAGGATCGAACGTGGGGGCATGGTGCGAACCTCCTTGCAGAGATCGGCCCGGGGGGCGCCGTCATGTCGCCCCCCGGGCCGAACTGTTCTGTTACACGGGATCGACGCCGAATTCCTCGGCGGCATCGATCAGCCACGCCGCGAGATACCGGGCGAACGAGGCCCGCACCAGGATGCGGTAGTCGGTGCCCTGTTCGTCGAGTGCGATGAGGACGACACCGGCGAGGCCGAGCATGGTCTGCACGGCCGATCCCGGTCGGAATACTTTGGGGTGCAGGTCGATCGAGCAGCCCTTGGCCAGGATGTCGCGGGCGTGCGCTCCCGTGAGCCGGATCGTCGTGCGCTGCCCGGAGACGTCGATCGCCGCGCCGCCGTGCGGGGTGACCGCATTGCGGAGTTGGGTTTCGAGTTCCTCGGGGGACTGGGATCGTGTGGTGATCAGCCATTCCTCCGGACCGAGCCAGACCGCGGTGACCTCGCCGTTGTCCACGCGGGTCGACGGTGTGGTGGGCAGGTCGACACCGAGCGCGGTGCCCGCCGCCGCTCCTCCGGGGCCGCTCGGGTCGACCCACAGGTCGACCATCGAGACGAACGGTTCCTCGGTGATGCGCACCGACGCGGGGAGCGCCGAGAACTTCTCGTCCCAGCCGTGCAGGGGGGACAGCGGGGTGAGGGTGTCAGCCATCGCGACGTGCTCCTTCGGGGTCGACGAGAACGGAACCGGTGACCTCCACGGCCACCAGGCGGCCGTCCACCGGGACGTGCAGGGTGTCACCGACTCGGGCTCGGCCGCCCTTGACGAGGGCGAGACCGAACGGGCGGCCGAGTTCGGCGCTGAGGTAGCTGGAGGTGACGTGCCCGAGCATCGGGACCGGCGGCGGTGGCAGGGTGCCGTCGGGGCGGTGTTCGATGATCTGCGCGCCCTCGGGCAGCACGGTCTGCTTGTCGAGGGGCAGCAGTCCGACGAACTGCTTACGCAGCGGGTTCTGGTTCTCCTCCCGGCTGAAGGAGCGCTTGCCGACGAAGTCGACCTTCTTCTTCGACACGGCCCAACTCATCCCGAGATCCTGGGGGGTGACCGTGCCGTCGGTGTCCTGCCCGATGATCGGGTAGCCCTTCTCGGCGCGCAGGACGTGCATGGTCTCGGTGCCGTACGGGGTGATGCCGAACTTTTCCCCGGCGGCGATCAGGCGCGCCCAGACCGCGGGGGCGTGCCAGCCGCCCACGTTGACCTCGTAGGCGAGTTCGCCGGAGAAGCTGACCCGGGCCACGCGCACGTGCTGGTCGCCGAGGGCGGTGTCGCGCCAGGCCATGAACGGGAACGCGTCGTTGGTGACGTCGAGGTCGGGGAAGACCTCACCGATCACGTCACGCGATTTCGGTCCGACGACGGGGAAGGTGGCCCATTGTTCGGTGACGGAGGTGAGCCTCACCTGCAGGTGGGGCCATTCGGTCTGGAGCCATTCCTCCATCCAGTCGAGGATCTTCGCGGCGCCGCCGGTGGTGGTGAAGACCTGGTAGCGGTCGTCGGCCAGGCGCATCACGGTGCCGTCGTCGATGACCATGCCGTCGACGCCGCACATGACGCCGTAGCGGACCATGCCGACCTTGAGGGTGCTCATCATGTTCGTGTAGAGCATGTCGAGCAGCACACCGGCGTCGGGTCCCTGGACGTCGATCTTGCCGAGGGTGGAGCCGTCGAGGATGCCGACGCCGGCGCGGACGGCGGCGCATTCGCGCAGCACCGCGGCGTCCATGTCCTCCCCGGGCAGCGGGTAGTAGCGGGGACGCTTCCACTGGCCGACGTCCTCGAACACCGCGCCGCGGCCGACGTGCCAGTCGTGCAGGGCCGTGACCCGTTCGGGGTCGAAGAGGGCGCCGCGACTGCGGCCGGCCAGCGCGGCGAACGCGACCGGGGTGTACGGGGGCCGGAACGTGGTGGTGCCGAGGGTCTCGATCGGGCGGCCGAGGAGTTCGGCGGTGATGCCCGACGAGATCACACCCGACGTCTTGCCCTGGTCGTGGGCGGTGCCGATGGTCGTGTAGCGCTTGATGTGCTCCATCGACGTCATTCCGGCGCCGACCGCGCGGGCGAGGTCGGCGACCGTCGCGTCGCGCTGGACGTCGACGAACTGGGTGTCCTGCCCCGCGACATCGGGCACCCGCCAGAGCACCAGGGGCTTCGTCGTCTCGGGTGCGACGGAGGGTGCCGTGTCGGTGTCAGTGCCGGGGGCGAGGGCGTCGAAGCCCAACGCGCCCAGAATCTCCCGGCCCGCGCGCTCGCCGTCGTGCAGACACCCCGCCAGGTCGAAGATGCCGTTGGCGGAGCCGGCGACGGTGACGCCGTCGAGGTCCTCGCCCGGCACGAACGCGCCGAGGTTCTCCTCGTAGCGGAGCTTGCCGCGGGCCTGACTGAACAGGTGCACGGCCGGGTTCCAGCCGCCGCTGACGAGCAGGGCGTCGCAGGCCAGCGGGACCGCGGTGCCGGTGTCGTCGCCGCGGGAGGTGACGAGGGCGTGGCTGACCCGGCCGTTGCCGCGGGTGCCGCAGACGACGGATGAGGTGCGGACAGTGATGCCGCGCTTGTCGCACTCACGCTGCCAGTGGGCGGGGGCGGTGTCGCGGGCCTCGACAACCGCGTTGATGCGGACACCGGCGTCGTGCAGGTCGATCGCCGCCTGGTACGCACTGTCGTTGGTGGTGAACACGACGGCCTGCTCACCGACCTTGACGCCGTACCGGTGCAGGAAGGTGCGGGCACCGTGCGCCAGCATGATGCCGGGGCGGTCGTTGTCGGTGAAGACGACGGGACGCTCGTGCGCTCCGGCGGCGACGAGGATGTGCCGGGCCCGGATCCGCCAGACACGCTGGCGGCTCAGGGCGGCCGGGGCCTGGCCACCGAGGTGGTCGGTGCGACGCTCCAGGGCGAGGACGAAGCCGTCGTCGTAGTGGCCGAACGCGGTGGTGCGCTGCAGGTGCAGCACATCCGGGTAGGTTGCGAGTTCGGCGACCGCGGCCGTCACCCAGTCGAGAGCGGGGGCGCCGTCGATCAGATCCGTGCTGCCGAGCAGGTCACCGCCGGCTTCGCTCTGCTCGTCGACGAGGACGACCCGCGCACCGGCCCGGGCCGCGATCAGCGCGGCGGCGAGACCGGCCGGGCCGGCGCCGGCGACCAACAGGTCGGTGTGGACGTGTTTGGCGTCGTATTTCGCCGAATCCGGGATGGTCGCGAGACGTCCCTGACCGGGGATGCCGCGGGCGACGAGGCCGTCGAACAACTCGATGGTGGTGGCGAGCAGCATCGGCTCGGGGAACGGCTCCTCGATCTGCACGAGGCCGCCGGTGTCCTCGGCCCAGGCGGCGGTGATGCCGCGGGGGCGGCCGAGTTTGATGCTGGTGGTGACCTGGTGGACGCCGTTCGCGAGCAGCGCCGAACCGAGCGTGTCACCGGGGTGACCGGTCAGTTCCCGGCCGTCGAACGTGAAGGTGTAGGAGGTGTCGCGGTCGAGGCGACCGCCCTGGCGGGTGCGGAAGGGTGCGTTCACGATATCGTCGGCTTCTGCTCGTCCAAGCGGTACACGCTGTGGAATCGGTAGGTGGCAGTGTCTCGTACGGCGTTGAACCAGCGCCTGCAGCCGGCGCTGTGGTTCCATCGTTCCGCGAACAGACCTTTCGGGTTCGCGCGGAAGAACACGAAGTGCGCCCATTCCTCGTCGGTCAGCGACTGCGGATCTTCCGGGTACACGACGTGGGCTTCGCCGCCGTAGTGGAACTCGGTTTCCTCACGGGACCCGCACCACGGGCATTCGATGAGTTGCATTGTGGCTCCTGGTTAGTGGGCGACGGCCGCAGCGCCGTGCTCGTCGACGAGGGCGCCGGTGACGAACCGGTCGAGGCTGAACGGCGCGATGAACTCGTGCGGTTCGTCGTTCGCGAGGGTGTCCGCGAGGCACCAGCCCAACCCTGGGGTGGCCTTGAAACCGCCGGTGCCCCACCCGCCGTTGAGATACACGTTGTCGTAGGGGGTGCGGCCGACGATCGGGGAGGCGTCGGGGCAGGTGTCGACGATGCCGCCCCAGGTGCGCAGCAGATGCGCCCGGGCGAACACCGGGAACAACTCCACAGCGGCCGCCATCTGGCGTTCGATGATGTGGAACGCGCCGCGCTGGCCGTAGCCGTTGTAGGAGTCGACACCGGCGCCCATCACCAGTTCCCCCTTGTGCGCCTGGGAGACGTACACGTGGATGGCGTTGGACATCACGATCGTCGGGTGCACCGGTTCGAGGAGTTCGGAGACCAGGGCTTGGAGCGGGTGCGACTGCAGGGGGGTGCGGATGCCGAGCATGTCGGTCAGGGTGGAGGTGTGTCCGGCGGCGCAGAGCGCGACCTGTCCGGTGGCGATGTCGCCGCGGGTGGTGCGGACCCCGGTGACCTTGTTGCCGTCGGTGACGAAGCCGGTGACCTCACAGTTCTGGATGATGTCGATGCCGGCCTCGTCAGCGCGGCGAGCGAATCCCCAGGCCACGTAGTCGTGCTTGGCGATGCCGGCCCGCGGCTGATAGGTGGCGCCGAGCACGGGGTAGCGGATGTCGGAGGAGATGTTCACCAGCGGACAGAGTTTTTTGACCTCGTCGGGTCCGACCCATTCGGCGTCGACGCCGTTGAGTTTGTTGGCCTCGACCCGGCGGACGCTGTCGCGGACGTCCTGGAGGCTGTGCGCGAGGTTGAGGACGCCGCGCTGGCTGAACAGGATCGGGTAGTCGAGGTCCTCCTCGAGGCCCTCCCACAGTTTCAGGGCGTGCTCGTAGATGCGGGTGCTCTCGTCCCACAGGTAGTTCGACCGGATCAACGTGGTGTTGCGGGCCATGTTCCCGCCCGCGAGCCAGCCCTTCTCCAGGACGGCGACGTTGGTGATGCCGTAGTTCTTGGCGAGGTAGTGGGCGGTGGCGAGGCCGTGGCCGCCGCCGCCGACGATCACGACGTCGTAGGACTTCTTCGGTTCCGGGTTACGCCACAGGAAGTCCGGGTGGTCGGGCAGGTGCGCGCCGGGCGGTTGGGTGGCACTCATCAGTTCGCCTCCGTGAGGTCGGGGTAGAGCGGGAACGCGGCGGCGAGGGCGTCGACCCGGGCCCGCAGGCTATTGAGTCCGGCCTCGTCGGTGGCCGGGCGCAGGGCGTGGCTGATGATGTCGGCGACCTCGGTGAACGCGGCCTCGTCGAAACCGCGGGTGGCGAGAGCGGGGGTGCCGATCCGCACCCCCGAGCTGACCATCGGCGGGCGGGGGTCGAACGGGACGGCGTTGCGGTTGACGGTGATTCCCACGCGGTGCAGCCGGTCCTCGGCCTGCTTGCCGTCGAGTTCGGACTCGCGCAGGTCCACCAGGACCAGGTGGACGTCGGTGCCGCCGGAGACGACGTTGATGCCCGCGGCCCGCGAATCTGCTTGCAGGAGGCGGTCGGCGAGGATCTTCGCGCCGGCCAGGGTGCGCTCCTGACGTTCGCGGAACTCGGGTTCGGCGGCGAGCTTGAACGAGACGGCCTTGCCGGCGATCACGTGCTCGAGCGGGCCACCCTGCTGTCCGGGGAAGACGGAGGAGTTGAACTTCTTCGCCAGCGCCGCGTCGTTGGTGAGGATGACGCCGCCGCGGGGACCGCCCAACGTCTTGTGCGTCGTCGACGTCACCACGTGCGCGTGCGGGACGGGGGAGGGGTGCAGTCCGGCGGCGACCAATCCGGCGAAGTGCGCCATGTCGACCATCAGGTAGGCGCCGACCTCGTCGGCGATCGCACGGAACCGGGCGAAGTCGAGCTGGCGGGGGTACGCGGACCAGCCGGCCATGATCAGCTTGGGGCGGTGCTCGCGGGCGAGGCGCTCGACCTCGTCCATGTCCACTCGGTGGTCGTCCTCGCGGACGTGGTAGGCGGCGACGTCGTACAGCTTGCCGGAGAAGTTCAGCTTCATCCCGTGGGTGAGGTGACCGCCGTGCGCGAGGTCCAGCCCGAGGATGCCGTCGCCGGGCTGCAGCAGTGCCGCCATCGCCGCGGCGTTGGCCTGCGCCCCCGAATGCGGCTGCACGTTCGCGAACTCCGCGCCGAACAGCGACTTCAGGCGGTCGATGGCGAGCTGCTCGATGACGTCGACGTGCTCGCACCCACCGTAGTAGCGGCGTCCGGGGTAGCCCTCGGCGTACTTGTTGGTCAGCACCGACCCCTGCGCCTGCATCACCGCGAGCGGGGCGAAGTTCTCACTGGCGATCATCTCCAGGGTGCCCTGCTGGCGCTCCAGTTCGGCCCCGATCGCCGCGTGCACGGCCGGATCGAGATCGGCGAGCGAATGAGTCAGCGTCGGATTCGCTGCTGCTACCTCGGTGAGGTTTGCGGTGTCCACGGTCATGGTTCGCCTTTCTGGAAGGTCAGTTGAACTGGAACTGATATATCAACTGGAAAGTAGCGTAAGGTCAGTACCGGACAAAGGTCAATAGCTCCGGAAAATCAGGGAGACGGAACATGAGCCTGGCGCATTCATCGGTCGCGGACCCGGCATCGAACGGCGGCACCAACGCCGACCGCGCGTACGAGATCGTGCGCGAACGCCTGGTCATGCTCGACATCCGGCCGGGCGAGCCGATCAACGACGACCGCCTCGCCGAGGAACTCGGCTTCGGCCGGACGCCCGTACGGGAAGCGCTCAAGCGCCTCGAGCGGGAGCGTCTCGTGATCGCCTACCCCCGTCGCGGCACGTTCGCCACCGCCGTCGACATGACCGACCTCGCCGACATCTCCGAGATCCGCAAGCAGCTCGAACCCACGGCGGCCGCCCGGGCGGCGCGCACGGCGTCGCAGGACGCACGGGCCCGGCTGTCCGCGCTCGCCGACGAGATCGCGGAGATCGACGACAGCGAAGACCCGCGCGACGTCCTGCGCAAGGACGTGCGGGTGCACCGCGAGATCTACCGGGCGTCCGGCAATCCGCACCTCGAAGACATCCTCGTCAGCCTCGACGCCCACGCCACCCGCATCTGGTGCCTCTTCCTCGACCGGCTGCCGGACGTCGCCGCCCACGTCCGCGAGCACGTCGCCCTGCTCCGGGCCATCGTCGACGGCGACGGGGACACGGCGTCCGCGCTCACGCTGTCGCATGTCGCGGGCTTCGAGCAGGCCATCCGCGACCTGCTGTAGGCGCTTCGCGCCCGTGCGTGGTTAACGAGTGCAGAGACTCGTTAACCACGCACGGGCGGCGAAGCCGCCTCAACTGAAGACGACCGTCCGGTGTCCGTGGAGCAGGACCCGGTTCTCGCAGTGCCAGCGCACGGCCCGCGACAGCGCGAGGGCCTCGGCGTCCTGCCCGACCGTGGCGAGCCGCACCGGGTCGAAGCTGTGGTCGATGCGGATGACTTCCTGCTCGATGATGGGTCCCTCGTCCAGGTCGGGTGTCACGTAGTGGGCGGTGGCGCCGACTTGCTTGACTCCGCGATCGAACGCCTGGTGGTAGGGCTTGGCGCCCTTGAAGCCGGGCAGGAACGAGTGGTGGATGTTGATCGCGCGTCCACGCAGTGCGCGGCACGCGTCGTCCGACAGCACCTGCATGTAGCGGGCGAGCACCACAAGATCTGCGTCGAATTCCTCGACGAGTTCGAGTAGCCGGGCTTCGGCCTCCGGCTTGGTGGTCGGCGTGACGGGGACGTGGACGAACGGCAGGCCGGCGGCCTCGGCCATCGGGCGCAGCACCTCGTGGTTGGAGACGACGGCGACGAGTTCGGCGCCGAGGTTGCCCGCTCGCCAGCGGAAGATGAGGTCGTTGAGGCAGTGGCCCATCTTGGAGACCATCACGATCACGCGGGGTAGGTCGCTGCCGTTGAAGTTGAACGTCATGCCGAATCTCGCGGCCACGTCGGCGAATTGAGCGGTCAAGTGCTCGATGTCGACGTCACCCGCTGACACGAACGACGTGCGGAGGAAGAACGCGTCGCTCCGGGTGTCGTCGAACTGCTGATGCTCGGCGATATCGCAGTTCTGCTCGAAGAGGAAGGAGCTGACTGCGTGAACGATCCCGGGGCGCTGAGCGCAGCTGAGCGTCAGGGTGAAGGTCTGGGTCATGTGGGTCTCCTCGATGCCGGAATCAAATTGAGGTATTAGTCCGAGCAAACTGATATATCAGGATGGTCAATGCTATTTCAGGCGGGACGGGCGGGTCAAGGGCTGGAGACGGAAGTCAGACGCCGCTTCGGAATCCGGCGAGCACCGAGTCCGATCGGGTCTGGGCGTGCTGGGTGGCGGCAGCATCGACGGTATGGGCGATCAGTAACGCGGTGGTCACCGGTCCCACCCCTCCGGGGACCGGGGTCAGCGCACCGGCCCGGCGGTCCACGCCCGCGGCGTCGACGTCACCGAGCAGTCGGCCGTCGGCGGTCGCCGTGGTCCCCACATCGATGACGACGGCGCCGTCGGCGACGTGGTCGGCGGTGATCAGTCCGGGAATACCGACGGCGACGACGAGGATGTCGGCGTCTCGGGTGCCGGCAGCCAGATCGGTGGTGTGCCGGTGGCAGACGGTCACCGTCGCGTTGCGCTGCACGAGCAGATGCGCGACCGGACTTCCGACCACCGTCGATCGGCCGACCACCGCAGCGGTCCTGCCGTGCGGAGAGATTCCGTGGTGATCGAGCAGCTCGATCACGGCCTGTGCGGTGGCGGGTGCGAACGCGGGGAGGCGCGCGACGAGACGACCCAGACTGACCGGGTTCGCGCCGTCGACGTCCTTGGCGGGGTTGATCGCCTCCCGGAGTGCGTCCAGGTCGGTGCCGTCCGGCAAGGGGGTCTGCAGGATGATGCCGTGGACGTCCGGGTCGTGGCCGAGTTCGACGAGCGTGCCGTGGATCTGTCCGGTCGTCGCCGACGCACCGAGATCGACTATGTCGCACAGGATTCCGGTGCGTTTCGCGGCCGCCGCGATGGAGCGCACATACCAGGCGGTTGATTCGTCGTCGGTGGCCAGCACGACCGCCAGCCTGGGCCGGATTCCGAGGTCGGTGAGAGCGGCGGCGGCGACGGACGCGTCGTCTCGGATGGAGGTGGCGAGTTCGGCGCCACCGAGGCTTCTGGTCATGAACTCAGCTGCTTTCGTACTCGTGTCGTGACGGCGTCGGCGCGCTCGACGATGGCGTCGACGCCGGCCAGGCACTCGGTGAGGGACCGGCGGGTGTCCGCATCGGTGATACCGGGCAGGTTCACATCGATGTTGACCCGGGCGGTGGTGGCGGCGGCGCGGGCGGCCTCGGCTGCGGCCGCGACGTCGCTGACGACGGTGGGGTTCGCCACCGGCAGCAGGATGTCGGCGAGCGCGACGACGTCACCTGCCGCGACCACCACCTCGGCGGGCACCGCGGCCGCGCCGGCGAGTGCGGTCGCGATCGCCGCCGTGCGCGCCCCCGATTCTTCCTCGGTTTCCCGGGGGAGACGGTAGGCGTCGATGACGGCCGTGAACGCAGCCATGTCGTCGTCGGCGAACTGCAGTGCCTTCTCGCGGAACGCATCTGCGGACGCGCAGATGCGTTCGACGAGCATCCCGTGGTCGGCGTACCTCTTGCCGGTGGTGTAGCGGGCGACCATCGAGACCAGCGCGGCCGCCTGGCCGAGGTGGAGCGCGGCGGTTGCGCCGCCACCCGGCGCGGGGGTTCGATCGGCGAGCGAATCCAGGAACCCGGTGATCGTGTCGTGCCGGATGCTCATGACCGGATCTTCTTCATCTCGGGGTCGACGAGCGGTTCGGCCACGACGGTGGCGGGGATGCGCCGCCCAAAATATTCGATCTCCACCGCGGTGTCCACGGTCGCGGTCGCGGGCAGCCAGGCGTAGGCGATCGGCGCCCCCACCGTGTGACCGAACGCGGCACTCGTGACGTACCCGGCGGGCTGTCCGTCGACGAACACCGGTTCGTGGCCCAGGACCACCGACTGCCGATCGTCGATCATCAGGCACGCCAGGCGCCGCTCCACCGTCTCGTCGGAGACGCCGTCAAGGGCGTCACGCCCGCGGAAGTCGCCCTTCTGCAACCGGACCGCGAAACCGAGACCGGCCTCGTACGGGTTGTGCTCGGTAGTCATGTCGGTTCCCCACGAGCGGTAACCCTTCTCCATCCGGAGGCTGTTGAACGCGGCGCGGCCGGCCGCGATGACGTCGTACTTCTGTCCCTCCGCCCACAGCAGATCCCACAGCCGCAGACCGTTGTCGGCGGACGTGTACAGCTCCCAGCCGAGTTCACCGACGTACGACAGGCGCATCGCCGTGACGGGCACCCCGCCGATGTGCACCTCCTTCGCGCGGAAGTACTTGAAGTTCTCGTTCGTGAAGTCGTCGGAGCTGAGCGCCTGCACCAGATCCCGCGCGCGGGGACCCCACAGCCCGATCCCGCACGTGCCGCCGGTGACGTCGCGGATCTGCACACTGCCGTCGTCCGGGGACTGCCGGCGGAAGTAGTCGAGGTCGAGGTTGCCGTTGGCGCCGACCTGGAAGACGGTGTCGGACAACCGCGTGACGGTGAGGTCGCTGCGCACGCCGCCGGCGTCGTCGAGTGCCAGCGTGTAGGTGACGGATCCGACGGACTTGTCCATCTTGCCGGTCGTCAGCCGATCGAGCAGATCGAGGGCACCGGCGCCGGAGATCTCGAGCCGCTTCAGCGGTGTCATGTCGTACATCGCCACCGACGTGCGGGTGCGCCAGGCCTCGGCCGCTGCGATGGGGGAGTGGAACATCGCTGCCCACGGCTCACGGGCCGGTGGCTGCCAGTCGGCCGGAAGGTCCTGCACCAGATGGGCATTGGACTCGAACCAGTGCGGGCGCTCCCAGCCCGAACTCTCCAGGAACATGGCGCCGAGTGCCTTCTGGCGCACATGGAACGGGCTCACGCGCAGGTCGCGGGGAGACTCCTTGGGCTGCAGCGGGTGCAGCACGTCGTAGATCTCGACGAAGTTCTGCTGCGAGGTCTCGCTGACGTAGTCGGGCGCGATTTGGATCTCCTCGAAGCGGTGGACGTCGCAGCCGTGGAGTTCGATCTCGGAGCGGCCGTCGACGAGGAGTTGGGCGACCGCGCGGGCGACACCGGCGGAGTGCGTCACCCACACCGCCTCGGCGATCCAGAAACCGGCGACGTCCGGTGACTCGCCGAGCAGGGGGCCGCCGTCCGGGGTGAACGAGAAGACACCGTTGAATCCGGCTTCCAGTTCGGCGGATTCGAGGCAGGGCAGCAGCAGCTTGCTCTGCTCCCAGGACGGCGCGAAGTCCTCTTCCGTGAACGGCAGCATGGACGGCATGTCGGAGGAGGACACGTCGGTGCTCTCGTCCAGGTCGCGCAGGTTCACCGGCATCGGCCGGTGGGCGTACGTGCCGATGCCGAGACGGTCGACATGCTCGCGGAAGTACAGATCCTGATCCTGATGGCGCAGGATCGGGAAACCCGCCTCGGCGAGTTCGGTGTTCCGTCCGACGAGTTCGGGGATCTGCTCGGTTTTCGCGTACTGGTGCGCCAGGGGCAGCAGCGGGACGTTCATCCCGACCATCGCGCCGACGTCGGGACCCCAGAAGCCGGCGCAGGACACCACGATGTCTGCGGGAATCACACCGTCCGGGGTGGCGACACCGGTGACCTTGCCGCCGCGTTGCTCGATGCCGATCACCTTCGTCGAGCCCTGGAACACGGCGCCGCGGGATTCGGCGCGCCGGGCCAGCGCGACGACGGCACGGGACGCCTTGGCGAGGCCGTCGGTCTCCACGTGCAGCCCGCCGAGGACCCGCTTCTCGTCCAGCAGCGGGTGCAGCTTCGCGCACTCGGCGGGGTCGAGGACGGTGCCCTCGATGCCCCAGGACGTTGCCCAGCCCTGCTTACGGTGCAGGTCGGCGAGACGCTCGGGGGTGGTGGCCACCTCGAGTCCGCCGAGTTGGTTGAAGCACCACTGACCGTCCACGTCCAGTCCGACGAACTTCTCGACCGTGTACCGGGCGAACTCGGTCATCGTCTTGGACGCGTTCGTCTGGAACACCAGGCCCGGTGCGTGCGACGTGGATCCTCCGGTGAGCGGCAGCGGTCCCTGATCGAGGACCGTGATCCGATCCCAGCCGCGAGCGGTGAGCTCGTCGGCCAGATTCGCGCCGACGATGCCGGCTCCGATGATCACTACGCGCGGTGACCCCATGATGGTCCTCCTGGTTCGGTGGGTGCCTGTGTGTGGCGAAGTACGGGTGCTGCCGCTGTCGCGGCGGGTGGGACGTTCGATGTTCGGTGCGGGCTGGGACGGCGCCGGAGAGAACTGTGAATTGCGAAACGGTTCGGGCTGATCGGAACCATTATCGACAACTGATATATCAACACATTAGGTCCGGAAGAGTAAGGGGGTCAACCCCGAATTGCGGGTAACTCCTTGATGATCGAGTAGGGAAACAGCGAATGATCCCCGACTTACCGGAGAAATGCGCACCGCGGCGACCGGCGGTGGCTCGGAACGGGGTGTGGATGGAGATAACCGTCGCACGATGATGTCGCCTATCCTGAAGTCGCGATGACTGAATTGGACGATAACTCGAATGGAGATCGGAGCCGGCCGGCCGGCGCTGTGCAGTCAGTGGATCGCGCTCTGGCGGTACTCGAAATCCTCGCCAGGCTCGGCACCGCCGGCGTCACGGAAATCGCCGAGGAGCTGGGCGTCCACAAGTCGACCGCGTCGCGCCTCGTCGCTGTCCTGGATTCGCGGGGCTACGTCTCCCAATTGAAGAGCCGGGGGAAGTTCCAGCTCGGGAATTCGATCGTCCGTCTGGCCCGCACCGCGACGCCGGACGGCGATCTGGTGCGGCAGAGTCAGGAATTGTGTGCCGAACTGGCCGAAATTGTCGGCGAGAGCGTCAATGTGTCGATACTCGACGGCAATCGCTCGGTGAGCATCGTCAAAGCGGACGGCCCGTCCGGCGTCGGTACCTATACGTGGGTGGGGCAGAGCAGCCCGGCACACGCGACGGCGAGCGGAAAACTGTTGCTGACGGAATTGTCCGACAGTGAAATCGCGGAGCGGGTGGGAGAAAGTCCGATCGCTCTCACGTCCGAAACTCTCACCGATGTGCCTGCCCTCGTGGAATCGCTGAATTCCATCCGCGAGCGGGGCTGGGCGGAGTCCGAGGAGGAACTCGAACTCGGATTGAACGCGGTGTCCGTCCCGATCCGTGATTACACATCGAAAATGATTGCGGCTCTGAGTGTGTCCGGCCCCGCCTACCGATTGCTGCCGGAACGGTTCGAGGACGTCGCACGCGCCGCGCTCGACACGTCCCAGCGGATCAGCAACCGCCTGGGCTACGCCGTCACGTAGCGCCGGCATCAGGCCCGCGACCTGGCGAGTTGCTTCTTGTACCGGGTGAACAGCCGGGGATTGTTCATCGCGAAGACGCCGACGGTATCGCCGTCCCTGTCGTAGGTGGCCACGAACGTGCCGGTGCCGGGGTCGCCGTCGACGAAGCGGACCTCGTCGGTGCTGTGCCACGTTCCGGCGAACTGCAGCATCTTGCCGTACTGGTGGGACCAGAAGTACGGGATCGCGGCGGGGCCGGACGGTGTAGCCATGATGGTGTCGGCCACCGTGGCCGCCTGGGCGACGGCGTTGCTCCAGTGCTCGCTCCGGTGATGGATCTGGTGGGCGTCGTCGAAAGTTCGTGCGCAGTCGCCGATCGCGTACACCCCGGGGAGGTTCGTCCGGCACGACGAGTCGGTGAGGAAGCCGTCGTCGATCATCAGTTCCGAATCGCACGCCCATTCGACGTTGGGGACGGCCCCGATTCCGACCACCACGACGTCCGCGGGCAGGACCGTTCCGTCGCTGAGCCGGACGGCCTCGACCGCGTCGTCGCCGAGCAGTGCGTCGACGACCGACCCGGTGAGAAGCCGGACGCCGTGTGCGGCGTGCTGTCCCGCGCAGATCGCCCCGAGTTCGATGCCGAGCGGACCCGCGAGGGGTGTCGGCGAGGCCTCGACGACCGTGACGTGCAGGCTCATTTCGGCCGCACTCGAGGCCACCTCGGCTCCGATGAAACCGGCTCCCACGATCACGAGATTCTGCGCTCGTGACAGCGATTCCCGCAGTGCGCGTGCGTCGTCGACAGATCTGAGCGTGTGCACGCCGGCGAGACCGAGGTGCCCGGGCAGGGTCCGGGCGCGCGCGCCGGTCGCGACGACCACGGCATCGGCGTCGAGGTGGGACCCGTCGTCGAACATGACGCGGTGGAGCCCGTCGGGGGAGCGGACGAGGCCGGTGGCGGTGCTGTTCATCCGCCATTCGACGTCGAGGGTGTCGTCGTCGCTGTTCATCAACAGCAGGTCCTCGTCCGTCATGCCTCCGGTGAGGAATTCCTTGGACAGCGGTGGTCGGTCGTAGGGCAGTGATGGCTCGCTGCCCGCCACGACGAGGCGGCCGGTGTATCCCTGCTCGCGCAGCGCGCGGACCGCCGACAGTCCGGCAAGTGAAGCGCCTAGTACCACAATGGAATTCGGGACAGTGCTCATCTTGTGTCGCCCTTCTGTTCGAGATGGAGCAGCACGGTGCCGTCGACGATCGACACGTCGTGGGTGCGGACTGCGATCTTGGCCGGCGGGCCCGACGGCACTCCGGTGCGGAGGTCGAAGCATGCCTCGTGGAGCGGGCACTCCACCGTGCAGCCC
This sequence comes from Rhodococcus sp. USK10, assembly GCF_019378875.1. Classification (NCBI taxonomy): domain Bacteria; kingdom Bacillati; phylum Actinomycetota; class Actinomycetes; order Mycobacteriales; family Nocardiaceae; genus Rhodococcus; species Rhodococcus sp. USK10. Next base: position 1,905,265 of record NZ_CP076048.1, on the reverse strand, counting down.
TCGACCCAGCCGTCGGCGAGGGAGGCGTCCTGATGGGTGCAGGTGTCGTCGACGGCGTACAGACCGTCGGAGGTGTGGAAGACGGAGATGGGAGCCATTCCCGGCGGCGTGACCGTGACTACTTCGCCCACGGGCAGGGTAATGAGTTCGCACACGGCGAACGGTGTGGTGCCGGGGTGGATCACAACTGGGGAATCGTTATCGAGAATCACTCGATACCTCCGGATGCGTCGGGAAGGAGGGGCAAGTTGTGGAGCAGTTGTTGCGCTATGCGCGACGACTTGCAAGCTGTGCAACACAATGCTCTCCGGTGCTGCCCCGCGGTGTCAAGCATTCGTGTGTAAAAACTGCGTTCCGGAAGTCGGTGGGCATAACCTCGGGGCATGAGTGAATCCGAGGCGACGGCACCCGCGGCCCAGGGCGTGGAAGGGAAGGCGAAGACCGTGCACGCGGTGGAACGTGCCATCGACGTGCTCGAGATCGTCGCGGCGGAGGGCCGGGTCGGCGCCACGGAGATCGCCGTGCGCCTCGGCGTGCACAAATCGACCGTCTCACGTCTGATCGCCTCGCTGCAGCAACGCGGATTCGTGGAGGAAGCGGGCGTCCGCGGCAAATACCAGCTCGGATTCGCAGTCGTGCGATTGGCAGAGGCCACGGTCGCGCAGAGCGGGCTCGTCGAGGTTGCGCAGCCCGAGTGCGACCGCCTGGCCGATGCGTTCGGCGAGACGGTCAACCTCGCGGTGCTGGACGGTGCTGCGACGCTCAACGTGCTCGAAGCTCGCAGCGATCGTCATGTCGCGCTCCGCACGTGGGTGGGTCAGGTCACCCCGGCACATGCGACCGCAACCGGCAAGGTCCTGGTCTCGGAGATGACATCGGGCCAGCTCCGCAGCAGGCTGGGCCCGCGATTGAGCGCACTCACTCCCAATACGATCACCGACTTCCGTGCGTTCGACGTCGAGCTCGAGCACGTGCGGTCGCGAGGCTGGGCGTCCACGGCCGAGGAGCTCGAAGCGGGGCTCAATTCCATCGCGGTGCCGGTGCGGAGCAAGGTCACCAACCGGATCGTCGCGTCGATCTGTGTGTCCGGCCCGGAGTACCGCCTGGCGCCCGATCAGTTCGAGGCGGTGGCGCTCGAAATCGCCGACGCGGTGGCGCGGATCGAAGCGCAGCAATCCGTCGGCGCGGGTGACTGACGACCCGAAAGTGACTCTCTCTCAACGTAGGACGAACCGATAGTCCGGTTTGCCCGGGTTTCGCCGACTCGTGGTTAACGCGGCGTTTCGGCCGTGTCGCGTCTGCGAAAGAAGTGCCGAATGTGATGTTTGACACGTCTGCTCGCGACGGTCTAAGTTGTTTAAATCGCATAGCGTTGCTGATGACGCAACAATGCTGGCGCCGCGATGACTCGACGGGACTGCTGTCCGCTGTTCGAACGATCGTCGCGGATCGGGCATCCATGTCGTCACACTCGGCAACGACGCCCCTTGCGATCTGCGCCCCATTCGCCCACAGATTCCAGGTCACAGCCCCGACCGAACGCATCTTTCCCGTAACGAAAGAACGGTGACATCTATGTCCGCTCCGGACGTCCAAGCCCCCGCTCCCGCGCCCGCCCCGGCACTGATCCCCACTCTGGGGGGTCGCTTCTACACCGACCCCGACATTTTCGTGAGCGAGCAGGAGAACGTCTTCGAGGCGATGTGGTTCTGCGCCGCCCGCACCGCCGACCTCGCCGACGCCGGTGCCTTCAAGAAGGTCACCGTCGGCCGGGAGAGTGTCCTCGTCGTCCGCGGCCGGGACGGCGCCCTCCGGGCCTTCCTCAACATCTGCCGGCACCGCGGCGCCATGCTCTGCACGGAGGACGAAGGCCAGGTCCGGCGGAACCTCCAGTGCCCGTATCACGCGTGGACGTACGGACTCGACGGCAAACTGGTCGCCGCGCCGAACATGGCCGCGCTGCGCGACGAGACCGGAGCCGACATCGACCGGGTGCGGTACGGGCTGGTGCCGGTCGCGCTGCGCGAGTGGCTCGGTTACGCCTGGGTGTGCCTCGCGGACGAGCCGCCGTCGTTCGAGGACGAGGTCATCGGCTCCGTCACCGAACGGCTCGGCGATCCGGCCGCCATCGATCGGTACGAGATCGGAACCCTCGAACTCGGCCGCCGGATCACCTACGACGTCGCGGCCAACTGGAAGCTGATCATCGAGAACTTCATGGAGTGCTACCACTGCGCCACCATTCACCCGGAACTCACCGAGGTGCTTCCGGAGTTCGCGGACGGCCTTGCCGCACAGTACTTCGTGGGGCACGGCGCCGCCTTCGGTGACGAAGTCGAGGGCTTCACCATCGACGGAAGCGGCGGATTCGAGGCGTTGTCCGGCATCAGCGACGATCAGGACCGCAAGTACTACGCCATCACGGTCCGCCCGCAGGTCTTCGTGAACCTCGTGCCCGACCACGTCATCTTCCACCGGATGTACCCCATGTCCGCGGACCGCACCATCGTCGAATGCGACTGGCTGTACGCGCCGGACGTCACGGCGTCGGGACGTGACGTCTCCCGCTCGGTCGAACTGTTCCACCGGGTCAACGAGCAGGACTTCGACGCCTGCGAGCGGACGCAGCCGACGATGTCGTCGAAGGCCTACCGCGACGGGGGTGTGCTGGTGCCCGCGGAGCATCACATCGGCGAATTCCACGACTGGTTACTCACCCGGCTGGGTGGGGACGCGAAATGACGTACGCCGGCGAGCAACCGAGGGTGATCGACCCTCCCGAACTGCAGGCACCGGAACCGGAGCGCGGGGCACCCGCCCACGCCGCGCCGCGGGGCGGCGTCGACAAGGTGGTGTTCGGCGCCGCGGCCGGAGTCGGGGTGGGCATCATCCTGTGGGGCCTGCTGGCGCCGGAGAACCTCGCGCTCGTGTCGAACGCGGCCCTCGGGTGGCTCGTCGCCGACATGGGGTGGTTGTTCATCACCGCGGCCACCGGGTTCGTCCTCTTCTCGCTGTTCCTGGCGTTTTCGCGGTACGGCCGGATTCCGCTCGGCAAGGACGGCGAGAAGCCGGAGTTCCGGACGGTCAGCTGGATCGCGATGATGTTCAGCGCCGGCATGGGGATCGGGCTGATGTTCTACGGCGTCGCCGAACCCCTCGCGCACATGGTGAGCCCGCCTCCCGGAACCGACGGCAGCGCCGGGTCGGCGATGGCCACGACGATGTACCACTGGGGACTGCACCCGTGGGCGATCTACGCGGTCGTCGGATTGTCGATCGCCTACGGCTCCTATCGGCGGGGCCGCAAGCAACTCATCAGCTCCGCGTTCATCCCGCTCCTCGGCCGTCGCGCCGAGGGGGCGGCGGGCAAGGTGATCGACGTGCTCGCGATCATCGCGACGATGTTCGGCACCGCCGCGTCGCTCGGCCTCGGTGCCCTCCAGATCGGGTCCGGGCTCGAGATCATCGGCTGGATGGGTGAGGTCGGCACGTTCGCCCTGGTGGCCCTCGTCGGATTGCTGACGTTCGCGTTCGTCGCCTCGGCGGTGTCCGGGGTGGCCCGCGGAATCCACTGGTTGTCCAACATCAACATGGTGCTGGCCATCGTGCTGGCGGTCTTCGTGTTCGTCCTCGGCCCCACGGTGCTGATCCTCAACCTGCTGCCCACCACCATCGCCGACTACAGCGCGCAACTCGCGACGATGTCGGGTCGCACCGCCGCGAGTGCGGGTGACGACACCGCATCGTGGTTGTCGTCGTGGACGATCTTCTACTGGGCGTGGTGGGTGTCGTGGACCCCGTTCGTCGGCATGTTCCTGGCCCGGATCAGCCGCGGCCGCACCATCCGGCAGTTCGTCGTCGGTGTGATCGTCATTCCCACCTCGGTCAGCCTCGTGTGGTTCGCGGTGTTCGGAGGTTCCGCGATCGGGGTGCAACGTGACGGCACCGACGTCGCGTCCCAGTCGTCGACCGAGGGGCAGTTGTTCGGAATGCTCGACCACCTGCCGCTCGCCGGTGTTTCCACCGTGCTGGTCATGGTGCTGGTGGCATTGTTCTTCGTCTCCGGCGCCGACGCGGCATCGCTCGTGATGGGCACCCTGTCGGAGCGGGGGACCCGGCACCCGAGCAAGCGGATCGTCGTGTTCTGGGGCACGCTCACCGGCGGCACCGCGGCGCTCATCCTCTGGACCGGCGGCTCGGACGCCCTTCAGGGCCTGCAGACGATGACGATCATCGCGGCCGCGCCGTTCCTGCTGGTGATGATCGGACTGTGCGTCTCGCTGTACCGGGACGTCTCCCGTGATCCGCTCATCGTCGGCCCAACGAAAGAATCTGCACACGAAAGGGTTTCGGACACACTATGAAGATGTCGGCGCTATCTGCTGATCTCGACGTCCAGAAATTGTTCGGCACGGTGAATTTCATCGCGGGGGAGTGGGTGGCTGCGTCATCGGGGCGCACCCGCGACTGCATCGACCCGGCAACCGGGAACGTGATCGCCACCGTGGACGAGGCGTCGCCCGAAGACGCCGGGCGAGCAGTACAGGCGGCACGGGCGGCCTTCGATGCCGGGGACTGGCCGGAGACGCCGGTCGCCACGCGATCGTCGCTGTTGTCGCGTATCGCCGATCTCCTCGAGCGCGACAAGGAGGAACTGGCGCGCATCGAGACGGTCGACACCGGTAAGACGTTGGTGGAGAGTCGAATCGACATCGACGACGTCGTCTCCGTGTTCCGGTACTACGCCCGGCTGGCCCTCGTGTCGAGCGACCGCGTCGTCGACGTGGGTGACCCCGCCGTCGTTTCCCGGGTCGTGCGCGAACCGATCGGGGTCTGCGTCCTGATCGCACCGTGGAACTACCCGCTGCTGCAGATCTCCTGGAAGGTGGCACCGGCGTTGGCGGCCGGCTGCACGATGGTACTCAAACCCAGTGAGGTCACGCCGCTGAGCACGATCGCATTCACCCGGCTGATGGAGGAGGCCGGTGTGCCCGCCGGTGTGGTCAACCTTGTGCAGGGCAGCGGCGCCGACCTCGGCCCCGCGCTCACCGACACCGGCGACGTCGACTTCATCTCGTTCACCGGCGGACTCGCCACCGGCACCACCATCCTGGAAACGGCCGCGAAGCACGTCACGAAGGTCGCCGTGGAACTCGGCGGCAAGAATCCCCACCTCGTCTTCGCGGACGCCGACTGGGAGTCGTCCGTCGACCAGGTGCTCACCGGGGTCTTCCTGCATTCGGGTCAGGTGTGCTCGGCCGGGACGCGTCTGATCGTCGAGGAGTCGATCGCCGACGAGTTCGTCGCCGCCCTCGTCTCGCGGGCCGAGGCCATCCGTGTCGGCCCGGGACTCGACCCGTCCAGCGAGACCGGACCTCTCGTGTCGACGGCGCAGCGCGACAAGATCGAAGCCTATGTGGCACTGGGCATCGCCGAGGGAGCGACGCTCCGGACGGGCGGTTCGCGGCCCGCCGATCTCGCGCTCGACGGCGGCAGCTACTACCTGCCCACCATCTTCGACCACTGCGACCGCACGATGCGGATCGTGCAGGAGGAGACGTTCGGGCCCATCCTCACCGTCGAGCGATTCACCACCGAGGAGGACGCGGTCCGGCTCGGCAACGACACCGAGTACGGCCTCGCCGCCGGGGTCCGGACGTCGGACGCCGCCCGCGGCGAGCGGGTGGTGCGGCGGCTGCGCCACGGAACGGTGTGGCTCAACGACTTCGGCTACTACACGCCGGCGGCGGAGTGGGGCGGATTCAAGAAGTCCGGCAACGGACGCGAACTCGGACCCGCCGGGCTCTCCGAATACCAGGAAGTCAAACACATCTGGAACAACACGACCTCACCTCACGCGGGGTGGTTTACCGCGACCTGACGTGCACTCGGCAGGGCGCGCGAGCAGACCCCATCGACTTCTCAGGAAGTGATCGAATGACCAGACCCGACAACACGGCCGGCGATCAGGACAGTGGACTCGACGATTTCGGATACAAGGAGTCCCTGGATCGCAGTATCGGCAAGTTCGCGAGTTTTGCCGCGGGCGTCAGTTACATTTCCATCCTGACCGGCACTTTCCAATTGTTCTACTTCGGTTTCGGCACTGCAGGCCCCGCATACCTGTGGTCGTGGCCGCTGGTGTTTCTCGGCCAGCTCGCGGTGGCACTGTGCTTCATGGAGCTGGCTGCCAAGTATCCGATCGCCGGTTCCGTGTACAACTGGGCGAAAACGCTCGGCAGCAGAGTGGTGGGGTGGTCGGCGGGCTGGCTGATGCTCACCGCGTCGATCGTCACCCTGTCGGCCGTTGTGCTGGCGCTGCAGCTCAATCTGCCGCGGCTGTGGAGCGGCTTCCAGATCGTCGGCGACGGTACCGGGGAACACGACTTCGCCACCAACGCCGTCATTCTCGGGACCGTGATGATCGGCTTCACCACCGTTGTCAACGCGCTCGGTGTCCGTCTGATGGCGATGATCAACAGCGCCGGGGTGTTCATCGAACTCATTGCCGCGGTGCTGATCGCGATCATCCTCGCCGCCAACGCGACCCGCGGCCCGCAGGTGTTCTTCTCCACCCACGGCTACGGCGCCGGTGAAAGTGGAGGCTATCTCGGTGCGTTCCTGGTGGCCACTCTCGCGTCGGGCTACGTGATGTACGGCTTCGACACCGCGAGCTCGCTGGGCGAGGAGACGGTGGAACCGCGCCGCACCGCCCCCAAGGCGATCCTCCGGGCGATCCTCGCCTCGTTCGTGATCGGCGGCGCGATCCTCGTGTTCGCCGTGATGGCGGCACCCGACCTGGACGATCCGAAGATCGGCGCATCCGACGGCAGCCTGCAGTACATCGTGGAGCAGGTGATGTGGGGCCCGCTGGGCACCATCTTCCTGATCTGCATCGTGATCGCCGTGACGGTGTGCTCGCTGGCGGTGCACACCGCAGCCATCCGGCTGACCTTCGCCATGGCCCGCGACAACGCACTCCCGTTCGGGGAGCGGCTCGCCCGCGTTCACCCGAAGACACGGACACCCGTCGTGCCCGCGGTGACGATCGGAGTGGTGGCCGCGCTGATCCTGGTGGTCAACATCGGCCAACCGCACATCTTCACCGTGCTGACCTCGATCGCGATCATCATGATCTACCTCGCGTACCTGATGGTGACCGGCCCGATGCTGAAGCGGAGGCTGCGCGGTCAGTGGCCGCCGCGGGACCTGAAGGAGGGCGGTTACTTCACGATGGGCAGGTGGGGGCTGCCCGTCAACATCGTCGCTGTGGTGTGGGGAATTGGCATGGCCGTCAACCTCGCCTGGCCGCGCGAAGCCGTCTACGGGGAGCCTTGGTACAACACGTGGGGCGCCTTCGTCTACATCGGCGTCATCCTCGGGCTCGGACTGCTGTGGTACCTCACCACCGGCAGGCACCACATCGGAACGTTGACGTCACACTCCGCGGCCGCCGCACCGGCCGCACCGCAATCCGAACCGATCGACAAGGAGCTTGCTCGATGACCGAAAGTGAACTGCGGAGCACTGCACTGGAATTCGACTATGTGATCGCGGGTGGCGGCAGTGCGGGTTGCGTCCTCGCAGCCCGCCTGAGCGAGGACCCGTCGGTGACGGTGTGCCTGCTGGAGGCGGGACCGTCGGACGTCGGGGACCGGGCCATCCTCGAGTTGTCGCAGTGGATGCACCTGCTGGACTCTGGATACGACTGGGACTATCCGGTCGAGCCGCAGGAGCGGGGCAACAGTTTCATGCGGCACGCCCGGGCCAAGGTCCTCGGCGGGTGCTCGTCTCACAATTCGTGTATTGCGTTCTGGCCGCCGGCCGAGGTGCTCGACGACTGGGAGGCGATGGGTGCGTCGGGGTGGGGTGCGCGCGACATCCTGCCGTACGTCGGCCGGCTGGAGAACAACGACGCCCCCGGCGACGGCCACGGTCGCAGTGGTCCGGTGCGGTTGCGCGACGTCCCACCGAACGATCCGTGCGGCCACGCGGTCCTCGACGCCGCCGCCGCGGTCGGGCTGCCGACCGTCGCGTTCAACCGCGGCGGAACGGTGCTCAACGGGGCCGGGTGGTTCCAGATCAACGCGTCCGAGGACGGCACCCGGATGTCGTCGTCGCACGCCTACCTGCACCCGATTCTCGGCACCCGCCCCAACCTGGAGGTCCGGACCGGCTGCTGGGTCCGTGAGATCCTGTTCGACGAGCAGCAGACGGCGACGGGCGTGCGCTACCAGCGCCCCGACCTCACCGGGTACGACACGGTGTCGGCGCGACGGGAGGTGATCGTCACCGCCGGTGCCATCGACACCCCGAAACTGCTGATGCTCTCGGGTATCGGACCGGCGGAGCATCTCGCGGAGTTCGGCATTCCGGTCCGCGTCGATTCGCCCGGGGTCGGAGCCAACCTCGACGACCACGTCGAGGGTCTGGTGTTCTGGGAGGCGTCCCGGCCGATGGTCACCGAGTCGACGCAGTGGTGGGAGATCGGCCTGTTCGCCACCACCGAGACGGGGCTGAACCATCCGGACCTGATGATGCACTACGGGAGCGTCCCGTTCGACATGAACACCCTCCGGTGGGGCTACCCCACCACCGACAACGGATTCTGCCTGACACCCAACGTCACTCAGGGCCGCTCCCGGGGCACGGTGCGGCTGCGCTCGCGCGACTTCCGCGACCGCGCGAAGGTCGATCCCCGGTACTTCACCGACAGCGACGGTCACGACGACCGGGTGATGCTGTCCGGGGTGAAACTGGCCCGCACGATCGCCGAGCAGAAGGCGCTGCGTGGGTGGATCGCCCGTGAACTGGCGCCGGGACCGGATGCGGTGACCGACGACGAGATCCTCGACTACATCCACAAGACCCACAACACGGTGTATCACCCGGCGGGCACGGCCCGCATGGGCGGTGTCGACGATCCGATGGCGGTGCTCGATCCGGAACTGCGGGTCAAGGGGGTGCGGGGACTGCGGGTGGTGGACGCGTCCGCGATGCCGAAACTGCCGCACGTCAACCCGAACATCACGGTCATGACGATGGCCGAGCGCTGCGCGGACCTGCTGCGCGGTCGCGTGGGGGCCGGGCTACAGCCGGCGGTGTCTACGCTGTCCGAGGTCTGATCCGGGCATCGACCGCCCCGGCGATCCTTCGCCAGATCTCGCTCGCGGGATCGATGACAGCGAAGTGATCGCCGGGGCCCTCGATCAGGGTGACGTCGGCGTGGGTCTCCGCTGCGGTCGCGTGGTATTCCCTGCTCATCTCCACCAGGTCCGGCTCGTCGTCCACGGCGCACGCGACGAGTTGCGGGACACCGAGCGGCAGCCGATGGAGCGGTGACGACCGCTCGTACGTCGCCCGGTCTTCGGCCCAGCGGCCGCCGACGGCGTGCGCGACCGCGCCCTCGCCGAGCCGGCGTTCGTCGGCGAGTCGCAGATTCAGCACCCCGGCGAGGCTGACCGCCAGCGCGGGACGTATCGCCGCCCGGTCGGCGACGGCGTCGGCGGCGGCGCGCAGGGCGAGCTGACCGCCGGCCGAGTGGCCGAGGATCACGACGCGTCCCGGATCAACCTCCGGGACGGACCCGGCGGCCTGCAGGGCGGCGGCGACGTCGGACGTCATCGCTGCCCATCGGTCGTCGGCGCCGCGCCGGTACTCGACGTTCCACGTCACGTACCCGCGGGCCGTCAGGTCCACCGCCAGACCGTCCATCAGGTCGAACTCCCAACGGGGACGCCAATATCCGCCGTGGATCAGCACGGCGACGGGGAACGGTCCGGTGCCGTCCGGGACCCGTAGTTCGGCGCGCTGATCGGGGTCGTCGCCGTAGCGAACGATCGTCCCGGAGTGAAAGCGGTGGTGGTACCAGCTGTCGACGGCGAAGCGGAGTCCGTCGAGTCCCCGCCCGCGGATGTGGGCCCGGATGCCGTCGGAGCGATCCGGCTCGCACTCCCCGAAATCGACGCGGATCGCCCCACAGGCCGGTGCGGTGAACGACGCTCCGGCGCCGGGCACGACGACGAACTCGCCCCGGACCGTCGCCGCCCGCACGGCGAGCTGCAGATCCGCGGTATCCGCGGCGAACGTCAGCTCGCCGGTGAGGCCGCGCGCATCGAGCGCCCGGCCGAGGAGTTCCGCGGCGGTTCCCCTGTGCGCGACGGTCCCGGGTGCGAAGACGACGTCGAGTCGGCGAGCGGATTCGGTCACCGGGTCACCGTACGTATCAGTGAGGACATCTGGCGAGGGCACGGTGGGTGGTACTGACGATCCCTGGGTAGCGAGCGGCAACAGGTTTACCGTGGAGAGCTATGGAACTTGGACTGCACATCGCCGACTTCACCTTTCCCGCCGGACCGTCGATCCTCTCGGACGACCTGCGTCGCATTGCCGTCACCGCCGAGGGCGCGGGTTTCTCCAAGCTCAGCGTCATGGACCACCTCTGGCAGATCGAACCGGTCGGACCGATCGACACCGAGATGCTCGAGGCGTACACCACCCTCGGATTCCTCGCCGCCGTCACCGAGAAGGTGGACCTGCTGGCCTGGGTCACCGCCACCGTCTATCGCGAGCCGGGCCTTCTCGCCAAGGCCGTGAGCACGCTCGACGTCCTGTCCAAGGGGCGCGCGTACCTCGGAATCGGCGCCGCCTGGAACGAGGACGAGAGTGTCGGGCTCGGCCTCCACTTCCCGCCGACGGCCGAACGCTTCGAGCGACTCGAGGAGACACTGCAGATCTGCCTGCAGATGTGGAGCGAGAACGACGGACCGTTCGAGGGAAAGCACTACCAGCTCGGCCGCACCATGAACGTGCCGCAGCCGCTACGGCGCCCACACCCGCCCATCCTCATCGGCGGCGGGGGCGAGAAGAAGACGCTTCGGATGGTCGCGCAGTACGCACAGGCCTGCAATTTGTTCGGTGGACCCGAGGTCGCCCACAAGCTGGACGTGCTGAGGGATCATTGCAGCGCACTCGGTACCGACTACGACGCCATCGAGAAGACCGTGATGTTCCCGCTCGACCCGGGTGCGGGCGGACAGAATGTGGACACCTTGCTCGGTCAGCTCGAGGACCTGTCGAAGCTCGGCATAACCCACGTTCACGGATGGGTGCCGCAGGTCGCGTCGATCACGCCCCTCGAGATCCTGGGCGAACGCGTCGTTCCGGTGATCGCGGACTGGTGAATCGCGTTCGCCGTCACCGACCGGACGGAGGTGTCGACGCAACACGCCGTGCGTGGGAGCGTCGTCCCCGATGGGGTGAGGATTCGTGCACCTCGAGGTGGCGTTGGTAGTCCCTGTGTCGTCTGGTTGCCGGGGGTGCGGGTGCCGAGGATTGCGGTATCAGCGAATATTCCCGGCGACGAGGTAGGCGAATGTACGACAACGGCGATGAGTACCAGCCCGATTCCGGTGAGGAGGTCCGCGGCGTGGCGCGGGGTCGCGCGTCGGATGCGGCGAGGATGCGCGTTGCCGCTGTCGTACTCCTCGGCGTCTCGGCGTGCACAGGACTGCTGTTTCCCCTGGTGTGGGGGCCGACGTCGAATGCGCGTGGGCTCGCGGCGATCGTCGGCGACTCGTTCGGGCTCGCCGCGGGCGCTGTGGCGCTGTCGGTCGTCGCGTGGGGCGCGGGTCGGCTGTGGTCGCGAAGTGCCCGCGAGAAGCTCCCCGAGCCGCCGGTGCGGTACGGACCCGTGCCCGGTCTCGGGCCTGCGCAGACCGAATTCGTCGTGCGGAAGTGGATCGGCGACAGCGCGCCGACGGCGACACTGCTGCACCTGGCCGAGCAGTCGGTGGTCCGGCTGACCTTGGTCGACGACGGCCTGTGGCAGATCGAGGGGATCGGCACCCCACAACGGTGGAGGCGGATCGACGCCATTTCGCGGGTGTTGGCCGATCACCTCGGAATCCGTTCGCCGGGTGGGGTGTTCGTTGCCGACGGCTCGCCGACATCCGGCTACGCGGTCAGAGAGGGCATGCGCGCGATGTCCGACGAATGCCGGTCGTGGGCGGCGCGGGACGATCTGCTCGTGCCCTCGGTCAGGACGTGGATCGGGCGGGCGATGGCGTGCCTGTGCACGGTCCTCGCCGCGCTCGGATTCCTCGGCGTACTCGGTCCCACGATCCTCGGTGTTCCGTTCGTCGCGTTCGTCATCGGCGCCCTCGGCGTGTTCGCTGCGGGAACAGGTCTTCGGCACACGCCGACGGGACGGCACGTGTGGGCGGGCGCCGCCGGGTTCGAACGCGTGCTGTCGGGCCGGTCGACGACGATCGGGTCCGCCGCGGTCCGTGAGTGCTTCCTCGCTGCCGTCCCCTACGCCTTCGCGTTCGGTGTTGCCGACCGGTGGTCGGCGCAGTACCGCCGCGTGACCGGACGGGCCGCCCCGCACCCCGACTGGTACCCGTCGACCGCGTTGTACGACGACGAAGCAGGCCTTCAGTGGGCGGCGAAGCCGCATAATTGAGGGTGCGAGGTGAGACCGGTGCGACAGACACCCTGGTTGGCGGCGACGGCATTCGTCGGGGCGGTTGCTGTCCTGCTCGCAGTCCACACCGGCGGCGGTGCGTCGAGCGAACCCGAAAGGGAAGCGACGCGCATGCTCGATCCCGCGGGGCCGGTCCTCTTCGTCACTCCGCCGAGCGGGCAGCCGGGCGACCGCATCCAGTACCACGCGACGAATCTTCCGACGTGCGGTGGGCCGTGGTCAGTGGAGTTCGGAGATCGTGTCCTGGGCGAGACCCGTCAGGTCGGGAGCGTCGCGGACTTCCGCGCGACGGTGCCGAACCGCGGCGTCCGCGGTTTCCAGGTGGCCGGTCTGCGGTGCGGGCCGCTCCCGTCGATGGTGGTGCAGACGACGTTCGAGGTACTCCCCGTGACACGCTCGTCGGAGCCGACCACCACTTTGTTGCTGCCGCCACCACCAGAGCTGCCGACGCGGACGAAGAGACCGACACCGACGACGACCACCACGATCACAGTTCCTGCTGACGCGGAGCGGTAGGTGCCAGGTGGCGCCAGTCGACCGGACTCGGTGGAGTCCTCAGACGGTGTAGTGCAGCAGGGAGACGCCGTTCTGGAAGCCGCGGGCCTCGACCAGCTGTAGCCTCGGCGTCTCGTACCCGTCGGGGAACAGCCGTCGTCCCCGACCCTGGACGACGGGGTATACGAACAGCCGGTACTCGTCGACCAGGCCGGACTCGATCAGGGCATGGGTCAACGTGATGCTGCCCGTGACGATGATGTCGCGGCCCTCCTGCCCCTTCAGGGCCCGCACCTGGGCGATCCAATCGCCCGTGAGCACGGTCGAGTTCTCCCATTCGGGGTCGGACATGGTGGAGGAGACGACGTACTTCTGAATCTGGTTCAGCTCATCGGTGATCCCGGTCTGGTCGTCGGTTTGTCGGGGCCAGTAACTGCGGAAGTCCTCGAACGTCTGCCGACCCAGCAACATTGCGTCCGCGCGCTCGGACTGCCGGTTGGTCGCCTCCAGCAACTGCGGATCCTGGTCCGATGGGTCGAACCAGTCGCCGAGCATCTCGATCGAGCCGTCGAGGGTGATGTTCTGGGTAATCGCGAGTGTTCTCATATGAGTACTGACACGACCCAGGCCGCAAAATCATCGCCGGTAGGCCGTGGTCGGCAGCTTCGACGCCGTGTCCTCGTCGGCTGGTGTGAAGGTGGACATCGCGAGCTCCGAACGGTTCAGGTGGGTCACGTGGACTTCAACGACCCGGCAGTGGGGTGCTCGAATGCCTGCTCGGCGCACAGGTTCGGGTCACCAACTCTGTGGCCGCGCGGACCGGGCCTGCGAGTACGCTGGCGCGGTCGAGAAGGAGAGAGGTTGTGCCCATGAGTGAGCCGTACGCAGTCGTCGGAGCGACGGGTGGTCAAGGAGGCGCTGTCGTCGACGCGCTGCTCGAGCGAGGACGTGAGGTCCGAGCGCTCGTCCGTCGAAGCTCCTCTCGCTCAGAGGCGTTGCGCCTGCGAGGCGTCGACATCGCCGTGGCCGAGATCACCGACCGGGCGGCGATCGCGTCTGCGGTCGACGGGTGTGCGGGCGTGTTCGCCATGACAACGCCTTTCGAAGACGGCCCGGAGGCGGAGATCGCTCAGGGCGCCGCGCTCGTCGGCGCGTTCGGTGATTCCGGTGTTCCACACGTGGTGTTCTCTTCGGTGGCCGACGCGGACAAGAGCACCGGGGTGCCACATTTCGAGACGAAGGCCGTGACCGAGGCGTTGCTGCGGGAATCATCGGTGTCGTACACGATCGTCGGGCCGACCTACTTCTACGACAACCTGCTCGGCGGCCTCGACGGCATCCGCCACGGCCGGCTCGACCTGCCTCTGCCCGTCGATACCCCGCTGCAGCAGTTGTCACGCCGGGACCTCGGTCGGTTCGTCGCCCTCGTGTTCGACGATCCGGACCGATTTGCCGGGGCGAGAGTCGACCTGGCTTCGGATGATCCGTCGCCACGTCGAATGGCCGAGGTGCTCGGTGGGGTGCTGGGCACACAGGTACGTGCGCATTCGTCCGACGCGGACGCCATCGCATCGCCGGACATGCGCGCGATGTTCCGCTTCCTCACCGACACGGGGTACGACGCGAACATCGGCGAACTGCGTCGGCTCTACCCCGAGGTGGGCTGGCAGAGCTTCGCCGAGTGGGCGGCCGAGTTGGCCTGAGGTCCGAGGAGCGGGCCAGCGGGTATTCGACAACTGTAGCGGTCGCCACGATTATGTAATATGGAGGTCGGAGCCCGGTACTCGAACACCAGCAGTGAGGACGGCCATGGGCGTGCAGGCCAATACCAGAGCCATCGAGAAAGAGATCGTCACCGATTTCAGCGAGCGGATGAGCTACGGCTCGTACCTGGACCTCGACACCCTGCTGAGCGCGCAGAAACCGGTGAGCAGGCCCGAGCATCACGACGAGCTGCTGTTCATCATCCAGCACCAGACCACCGAACTCTGGCTGAAGCTCGTCCTGCACGAAACCCTCGCGGCCCGGGACGCTTTCGATGCGGACGACATCGGCAGGGCGCTCAAGTGCGTGGCGCGCGTCAAGCACATCCAGAAGACGCTGACCGAGCAGTGGTCGGTGCTGGCCACGCTGACGCCCACCGAGTACTCCGAGTTCCGGCAGTTCCTCGGCAATTCGTCCGGGTTCCAGTCCTATCAGTACCGCGCCGTCGAGTTCGTACTCGGCAACAAGAACGCCGGGATGCTGAAGGTGTTCGAGGCCGATCCTGCCGCCCACGAACTGCTCGACCGGCTGCTCCGCGAGCCGAGTCTGTACGACGCGTTCTGGCAGTGCCTGTCACGGCTCGGGTACGACGTGCCGGCATCCGCGCTGCACCGCGACGTGACCGCCGCCTACAGCCTGAACGACGACCTGATGCCGCTGACCAAGTTCGTGTACGAGAATTCCGAGGAGCACTGGGCCGTCTACGAGGCGTTCGAGGAGTTCGTCGACCTCGAGGAGAACTTTCAGCTGTGGCGCTTCCGCCACATGCGCACGGTGCTGCGGACCATCGGGATGAAGTCCGGAACGGGAGGATCCAGCGGTGTCGGGTTCCTGCAGAAGGCCCTCGAACTGACGTTCTTTCCGGAGCTCCTGGCCGTGCGCACCGAGATCGGGCGATGATGACCGCATCGACGGATGTGCTGGCGGCCCGGGCCGCGGAACTCGACGCCGCGGACCCGCTGCGCTCGTACCGCAACCTGTTCATCGGCGCCGACGACCCGTCAGTGCCCTCATACCTCGATGGGAACTCGCTCGGCAGGCCCACCAAGGCGAGCGCCGAGCGCATCACCGCCTTCGTCACGCAGTCGTGGGGCGGCCGGCTGATCCGCGGGTGGGACGAGGAGTGGTACGAACTGCCGATCACGATCGGCGACACCCTCGCGCGGGTGTCGCTGGGCGCGGCCGCCGGTCAGACCACCATCGGCGACTCGACGACGGTCCTGTTGTACAAACTCGCGCGGGGCGGGCTCGCGTTGCGGCCGGGTCGCACCGAGATCGTCGTGGACCGCGACAACTTTCCGACGGACCGGTACGTGCTCGAATCCATCGCCGGGGAACTCGGGCTCACACTCCGGTGGATCGAATCGGATACCCGGGGCGGCGTCACCGTCGAGGACTTGCAGTCGGTGGTCTCCGAACGCACCGCGCTCGTCGTCCTCAGCCACGTCGCGTACCGCTCGGGCTACCTGGTGGACGCGGCCGGGGCCGCCCGGGTGGTGCACGAGGCGGGCGCGCTCTTGCTCCTCGACCTGTGCCACTCCGTCGGCTCGGTTCCCCTCGACCTCGACGCGTGGGGTGTCGACCTGGCGGTCGGGTGCACGTACAAGTACTTGAACGGCGGACCCGGCTCACCGGCGTTCGCGTACGTCCGGGCCGACCATCAGCAGGACTTCGTGCAGCCGATCTGGGGTTGGATGGGCCGCGAAAACCCGTTCGCGATGGCGCAGGGTTACAAGCCGGCGCCGGGCATCCGGCGCGTGATCAGCGGAACGCCGTCGGTCCTCGGCATGATCGCACTGCAGGACACCCTGGCCCTCCTTGGAGAGGTCGGGATGGACGCCGTGCGGGCCAAGTCGATCGCCCTGACCGAGTACGCACTCGACCTCGTGCGCGAGGTGCTGGTTCCGCTGGGTGTGGAGATCGGATCGCCGGAGAATTCCGCCGAGCGGGGCGGTCACGTCATCATCGACCACCCCCGCTTCGAGGCCGTCGTGCAGCGACTGTGGACGAAGGGCGTCATCCCCGATTTCCGTGCCCCGCAAGGACTGCGCCTCGGGCTGAGCCCGCTGAGCACGAGCTTCCGCGAGGTGTGCGCCGGGATACTCGCGATCCGTGATGAACTCGCCGACTGAACCGGCGAGCGCGATCCTCGACGACTTCGATTCGCGCCCAGGCAGCGCCACGTCGCTGATCCGCACCGTGCTCGGTGCGTACGTGCGCGACGTCGGCGGGTGGGTGGCGATCGCCGATTTCGTGGAAGTGATGCAGGCGGTCGGTATCCCACCCGAGTCGACGCGCATCGCGGTGGCCCGCCTGAAGAAGAAGGGGGTGCTCCGACCGCGCGCCCGCGACGGCCGCAGCGGGTACGAGGTGACCGAGCAGGCCGAGTCGATGTTCACCCGCGGCGATCCGCGGATCTTCGGTTTCCGTCAGATGGCGGACACCGATCCGTGGCGGCTGATCTCGTTCACCATCCCCGAATCGCAGCGGGCGGCGCGGCACCAGTTGCGCAGACGGCTCGGCTGGATCGGGTGCGGAACCGTGTCGCCGGGGCTGTGGATCGCCCCCGAACACCTCGCAACCGAGGTCGGGGACATCGTCGACGCGCTGGGCCTGTCCGAGTACGTGACCACGTTCGTGTCCACGTCGGTGTTCGCCCCCGATTCGATGGGGGACGCGGCGGCCCGGTGGTGGGATCTGGGTGGCATCGCCGCGCGGCACCGCGATTTCCTGGACCACCACCGGGTCGCGCTCTCAGCGCCGGAGGAGGTGTCGCCGCGCGACGCGTTCGTCCGCTTCGTGCCGCTGCTCGACGAATGGCGCATCATCCCGTACATCGACCCGGGCCTGCCGGGCGCAATGCTGCCCGCGGACTGGCCCGGCGCCGACAGCGTTCACCTGTTCGCCTCGGCGCGGGACCGCTACCTCGCCGGGAGCCGCGACTGGGTGCGGAGCGTGCAGTCGCGGCTCCCGGTCTGAGGGTGTCAGCCCAGGAATTCCTCGCCGATGTTCTTGGCCCACTCCTCGGCCTGATCCTTCGGGCGGACGGAGCTGGAGCCGTCGTGCCTGCCGTGTTCGCCGACCTGGACCGCGCCGAGGGAGATCAGCTTCTCGGCCATGATCTCGCCGCCGCGGTTGTACGTCTCCTCGTACACCTTGTCGCCGAGACCGAACAGCGCGAACTGCATGCCGGTGAGGTCGGGTTCGTCCTCCTCGAGCCCTTCGAAGAAGGGTTCCGCGCCGGTGGGCAGCTCGCCCTCACCGTACGTGGAGCACACGATGACGTGGAAGTTCTCGGGGTCGAGATCGCCCGCATCGAATTCCATCATGTCGTACAGGGACGTGTCGCCGTAGTCGCCGAGCACGTCGGCGATGTTGTCGGCCACCAGTTCGGAGGTCCCGCCCTCGCTACCGTACAGAATCACCACTGCCATTGTTCTTGCTCCTCGTGAGTTGCTGCCGACGTGGTCAGTACACGTCGCGCAGGTAGCGCTTTTCCTTCTTGAGCTTGGTCACGTAGTCGGCGGCCTGCTCGGTGGAAAGACTGCCATGGGTGGCGATCACGTCGTGCAGTGCCCGGTCGACGTCCTTCGCCATGCGGGTGGCGTCGCCGCACACGTAGAAGTGGCCGCCGTCCTCGAGCCAGGCGAACAACTCGGCGCCGTTCTCGATCATCCGGTTCTGCACGTAGATCTTCTCCGCCTGGTCGCGGGAGAAGGCGAGGTCGAGGCGGGTGAGCAGACCGCTGTCGCTCATCGCGCCGATCTCCTCCTCGTAGATGTAGTCCGACGCGCGGTGCTGGTCGCCGAAGAACAGCCAGTTGCGTCCCGACGCGCCCCGCGCCTGCCGCTCCTGCAGGAACGCGCGGAACGGCGCGATGCCGGTGCCCGGGCCGACCATGATCATCGGTGCGTCGTCGTCCGCGGGGACCCGGAACGACTTGTTCTTCGACACGAAGATCCCGCCGTTGCCGCCCTCGGCGATCCGATCGGCGAGGAAGGTAGAGCACACGCCGCCGCGGTCGCGTCCGGCCGAGCTGTAGCGGACGCTGGCGACGGTCAGATGCACGCTGCCCGGGTTGGCCAGCGGGCTGGAGGAGATGGAGTACGCCCGGTGCTGCAACGGCTTCAGCAGTCCGACGAACTCGTCCGCCGTCAGCGTCACCGACGGTTCGAGGAGCAGCAGGTCGAGCACGTCCTTGCCCCACAACCACGCGTCGAGGGCTTCCTTGTCGCCGTGCCGCAGCACGTGACTCAGCTCCTCGTCGCCCGCCCGCTTCTCGATCTCGTCGATGAATTCGTGGCTCGGCGTGGAGATCTCGTACCCGTGCAGCAGCAGGTCGCGCAGCGGCCGCTCCTTGCCGGTGACGGCGGCATCCGCCGGGATGCCCAGCCGTGCGACGAGGGCGTCGACGAGGGCGGGATCGTTGATCGGCATCACACCGAGCGCGTCACCGGCCTCGTAGTCGAGACCGCTGTCGGCGAGCGCGAACTCGTAGTGGCGGATCTCCTTCGCGGACTCCTCGCTCGACAGCCGCCGGTTCACGGACAGCGTGGAACCGTAGGGGTTCTTGCGGTTCCACTGCGACCGGGTGCGGGCCGGTTTCGTCACCGGCTCGGCGACGTCGGCGACGGCGGACTCGCCGCGAATGCCCTCGACGGCCGCGAACAGCGGCAGCGTGTCGGCGACCCACGCGGCGGCGGCGTCCTCGTAGTCGACGTCGCAGTCGACCCGCGGCGTCACACGGTGGGCCCCGAGCTGCTCGAGCCTCGTGTCGATCATCTTGCCCGCCTGGCAGTACCCGTCGTACCCGGTATCGCCGAGTGCCAGGACCGCGAAGTCGGTGGTCTCGAGCCTCGGTGCGGTCTCGGCGGCCAGCGCCTGCCAGAACAGTTCGGCGTTGTCGGGCATCTCGCCCTCACCGTAGGTGGAGGTGACGACGAGGACGCGCTGCATCGCGGCGAGTGCGTCCGTGTCGACGTCGTCGAGGGCGCTCACGACCGGCGCGAACCCGTGCGAACGTGCCGCGGCCGC
Source organism: Rhodococcus sp. USK10 (assembly GCF_019378875.1). Classification (NCBI taxonomy): domain Bacteria; kingdom Bacillati; phylum Actinomycetota; class Actinomycetes; order Mycobacteriales; family Nocardiaceae; genus Rhodococcus; species Rhodococcus sp. USK10. Next base: position 1,885,488 of record NZ_CP076048.1, on the reverse strand, counting down.
AGCGTCTTCCGCGACACCCTCGGCGTTCCCGGTCTGGCTGCCGTACAGCACGTGCATGGCGGGCAACTGCCCACCGGCAGCCGCGGCGGGCGCGTCGGAGCCGCCGACGATCAGACGCGAGCTCATTCCGGCGAGGAAGCCGGTGAGCCAGACGCGCTGGTCCTCGCTGAACGGGGCGTCCTGGGGGATGTAGGGCAATTTCATGAGGGCACCACGTCTTTCGTGGAGATGTCTCTCGTGGGGATCAGATCGGGGAGGGCGTGCTGCGCGAACAGCTCCTCGAAACCGGGCAGCCGGCCGATCTTGTCGACGTTCTTCGCATCCTGGTGCAGGATCCAGCCGTACGTGCCGGGGGCGTCGATGGACCGGACGTTGCGGCGGCGCAGCGCGTCCTTGTAGTCGGCGAGCCGCTTGGCTGCCACCATCACGGCGAGATCCTCGTCGCTGTAGTCCTTCAACGCTTCCCGTGCGTACCGCTGCAGCCGCTGCATGAGGAAGAAGTCCTCGGTGAGCAGCAGGTTGCGGACGGCCTTGTCGACGGACGGGTCGGACGGATCGGTGACACCGGGCAGCTTGGACAGCGCCATCTCCTGCGCCGCGTTCAGCACGGTGTAGTTGTTCAGCAGTGCGAACATCGCCTCGGTGTCGGCCTCGCCGTAGCCGGGCACGGCGCCGTCCAGCACGGCGTGACCGTCCCGGTAGTCCAGTTTGAACTTGCGCACCTGGTGCCCGACCAGTGCGGCGGCGAGTTCGTCGGCCAGGTCCTTGCGGGGCTTGGCCTTCAGGATCTCGTCGCTGTCCTGGTACTGCAGCAGCGCGCGCGGCATGCCGTACACGAAGTGGTGCTGCTCGGTCTCCCAGTTCTCCAGCAGCCACGCCGCCTTGGCGGAGCCGGTGGCCTCGAGGTGCCACCCGAGCAGCACGTGCACGGCCTGACGGTGCAGCGCGGCGTGCTCGTCGTCGCCGGTGATCGACCCGAGCAGGATCGAGTCGGCGCTGGCCTTGCCGGGCAGCTTGTTCTCGGGGTCGTACTGGTAGACGAAGCCACCGCTCATACCGTTGCCGACGCCCTTGCCGAAGCCACCGAGGTTGAGGACGGCGCCGTTGGTCATGTACTCGCAGGCGAAATCGCCGACACCCTCGACGACCGCGGTGGCACCCGAATTGCGCACGGCGAAGCGGTCACCCGCCTGACCCTCGACGAACGTGCGGCCACCGGTGGCGCCGAACAGCGCGAAGTTGCCGATCAGCACGTTGCCGCCGTGGCGGTCCGAACCGCCACCGGGGGAGCGCACGACGATGCTGCCGCCGTTCGCGCCCTTGCCGACGCCGTCGTTGGCGGTGCCGGTGTGGACCAGCGCCATGCCGTCGTTGCAGAACGCGCCGTACGACAGGCCCGCGGACCCGGACGTCGCGATCCGGACGCTGCCGTCGCGCAGGTAGCCGCGGCCGCGCTCGTCGCGGAGCACGGCCGACAGCGAGATGTCGGTGAGCTCGTGATTGAGCATCCGCTCGATGTCGACTGCCAGCTGGGCGCCGACGCTCTTGTTGCGGTTGCTCAGGTGCACGCCGTCGCCGAGTTCGACCGTGGCCTCGCCCTGCTCGATCAGCGCGGCACGCAGCTGCACGAGCCAGCCGTCGTCGAGCGTGTAGTCCTTCTCCAGGTACACCGGGTCGCCGATGGTGACCTCGTCGACCACGGCGAGCATCGCGCGCAGGTCGAGCTGGCCGACGCTGGACGGGTGGTCGAGGAGCTGCAGCAGATCCGAGCGTCCCCGGGCCTCGCGCAGCGAGGACATGCCCAGCTCGGCCAGCACCTCACGGGTCTCGTGCGCGATGTTGAGCAGGTACTGCGCCATCGCGCGCGGGTCACCGTCGAACAGCTCGGGGTTGGTGGTCAGGCCGGCGGGGCACTTGACGTTGCAGTTCTTGGCCATGACGCACTTGAGCATCATCAGGGCGGTGGTGCCGAACTCGAAGCTGTCCGCGCCGAGCAGCGCCGACTTCACGACGTCGCTCGCCGTCTGGTGCGCGCCGGAACAGCGGAGCAGCACCTTCTGCCGCAAACCGTTGGCGCACAACGCCTGATGGACCTCGGCGACGCCGATCTCCGCCGAACGTCCGGCGTACTTGAGGCTCGTCACCGCGGCGGCACCGGTGCCGCCGGTGTTGCCGGCCACGTTGATGACGTCGGCGCCGGCCTTCGCGACACCCACCGCGATGGTGCCGATGCCCTCCGAGGACACGAGCTTCACGATGACGCGGACCCGCGCCGCCTTGCAGTCGTGGATCAGCTGCGCGAGGTCCTCGATGGAGTACGTGTCGTGATGCGGTGGGGGAGAAACGAGTTCGACGCCGGGAGTGCCGCCGCGGGCGGCCGCGATCTCGACGGTCACCTTCGGTGCAGGCAGCTGTCCGCCCTCGCCGGGCTTGGCGCCCTGCGCGATCTTGATCTCGAGTTCCTCGAGCATCGGGTCGGCGAGGTAGCCGGCCCACACACCGAAGCGGCCCGACGCGAACTGCTTGATCCGGGAACCGCGGATGGTGCCGTAGCGGGAGATGTGCTCGCCGCCCTCACCGCTGTTCGACATGCCGCCGACCATGTTGGTGCCGTGCGCGACGGCCTCGTGCGCGTTGGAGTTCAACGCGCCGTGGCTCATGGCGCCGGACGTGAGGAACGGGGTGATCTCGCTGGCCTTCTGCACCCCGTCGATCGGCAGGCTCGCCGGAGCGGTGCGCAGCAGCGACAGGCACCGCAGCGCCTCACCGGACGTGCGCACCACGAGGGTGTCGCCGTCGACGCGGTGTTCGCGGAGGTCGTCGCCGAACCGCATCACCAACGACTCGCCGAGCGCCGCGAGCACGGTGGCCTCGCCCGCGTGGGGGCCGGTGAGCCGGAGCCGGAATCCGTCGTCGCCGACGGCCTCGGAGGCGAGTCCGCGCACCGCGAAGCTGTTGTTGCCCTTGCGGGAGAAGCGGCCCATCTGCTTGCGGAACTCGGCCGCCGTGGTGAGGAACGTGACGTCGGCGGGCAGATCCAGGACGTCGCGCAGCGCTGCGGGACGACGCGTCCGCTCGTCGGCCATCGTCCGCGCGAACGCGCGGTAGCCGGGGGTGATCTCGAAGCGGTCGATCGCCTCGTGCGTCAGCTTCTGGAAACCGGCGTTGCGGTAGGCGTCGTCGTCGAGACCGAACGCATCCTCGAGCCGGTTCAGCGGCAGCAGTCGCAGCGACTCCGTGTGGTCCTGCGTGCCCGCCGTGTCGAACGCGATGGGTTCCTCGGTGAGGTCGACGAAACCGCGCACGGCCGCCGTGCCGTACGAGTGGCCCGCGCCCTCCGCGCGCTCCTTGAACAGGCCGAGCAGCGGGACGTCCTTCTCCCCGGTCACGGTCAGCGCGCGCTGATGCCAGTCCGCGACGGCCTGCGCGATGACGGCGAACCCGACACCGCCGACCGGCGTCTTCACGTTCGCGAAGTAGCGGCGCAGGACCCGGTCGTCCGTGTCGAGGTAGTTCGGTTCGAAGAACTCGCCGCCGATGTAGCTCTCGGCGGTGCACAGGCCGACCCGGCCCATCGTCTTCATCAGCGACTTCTCGGCGGCCTTCGCGAACCGCTTGAACGCCTGGTCGGCGTCGTCGGCGAACTTCTCCTCGGCGCGCAGACGGACGGCGAGGGGGTAGATCGCGGCCGCGCCGAAACCGAGGGCGGCGGCGACGTGGTGCGAGGACGAGATCTGACCGCTCTCGGCGACGACGGACACCCGCAGGCGCAGGCCCTCCTCGATCAGCCGCTGGTTGACCGCGGAGATCGCCACGATCATCGGCAGCGCCGCACGGTCGGTGGCCACGTGACGGTCGGTGAGGATCGCGATGCCACCCTGCTCGCGGGCAAACGCCTCCACCTCGTCGCAGAGCCCGTCGACCGCGGCCTCGAGCGCCGCCGCGTTGGCGGCCTGGTCGCCGTGCACCGGGGTGTACAGCATCGGGAACCGCTGCACCGGAGTCTCGTTCTGCTTGCGGATCCGCAGCATGTCCATGTGGGTGAGGATCGGCGACGGCACCACGATCTGCGGCGCCGACTGCGCGCCGCTGTTCGGCTTGGCGCCCAGCGCGACGCGCAGCGTCATGCCGTCGGCCTCACGGATGCTGTCCAGCGACGGGTTGGTCACCTGCGCGAAACGCTGCGAGAAGTACTTGGCGACACCACCCTCCTGATCGGAGAGCGCGTTGATGGCGTTGCCGTAGCCCATCGCGGAGATCTTCTCCTGACCCGACGCGAGCATCGGGTCCATCATGAACTTGAAGCTTTCCTGGTTGTGCGAGTACGCGACGTAGCGCTGGGTGCGCTCGAGGTCGCCGTTGTAGCGCAACGGACCCGGCTCGGCCTCGACCTCGGGCAGCGCCTCGATGGTCCGGCGGGCCTCCGCGACGAGCGTCGGGTAGTCGCCTCGGGCGGCGAGCAGTTCGAGCGCCTCGTCGGTGGAGTACGAGCGGCCCACGCGGTGGTCGAAGTACAGCATCCCGCCGGCCTCGATGCGTCCGCGGTGCAGCACGGTGGCGGGGTCGACGTCGATCTGCCCGGCCTCCGACGTGACGCACAGGTACTCGTCCGTCTCCACCGAACGCAGCGGACGCAGTCCGAGCCGGTCGAGCCGGGCGCCGACGACGGTGCCGTCGCCGAAGATCAGCGCGGCCGGACCGTCGTTCTTCTCCTCGTACAGCGAGAAGTACTCGAGCATCGCCCGCACCTCGGGTGACAGCGTGGAATCGTTCTCCCACGCCGGCGGCATCATCGACACGACCGCGGTCACCAGGTCGAGACCGTCCTCCACGACGCGGCTCTGCAGCGTCTGGTCGAGGCGACAGCTGTCGGACTGACCGTGCGGACGGACGATCTCCCGGTTGCGGGCACGGGCCAGGGCCGTCTCGGAGAGGCGGTTCTTCTTGTCGGTGTTGAGCTCACCGTTGTGCGCCATCAGACGGAACGGCTGCGCCATCGTCGGATGCGGGTCGGTGTTGGTGGAGAACCGGGTGTGGAAGTACAGGGTGTGGATGGCGTGCGCCGGGTCGACGAGGTCCTGGAAGTAAGGCATCACCTCGTTCGAGTTGAGGCGGCCCTTGAGCACCTGCGTGCGCGCGCTGAGCGACAGCGGGTACAGCCCGGCCAGATCCGGCCGGGTGTACGCGACGGCCTCGATCGCGAGGAGTGCGTCGTGGATGCGGCGGTCGAACTTTGCCTCGTCGGCGCACGCGTCGGGCGCCGTGAACACCCACTGCCGGATCGGCAGTTGGTGCCGGATCGCGGCGGGCCGGAGCACGGTGGCGTCGACGGGCACGTCCCGCTCGAGCAGCACCCGGAACCCCTGCGCCGCGAGAGCCCGCTCGATCACGGCCTCCGCGTCGCCGTGAAACGCGACGTCGGTGGGGAGGAAGAAGTTGCCGACCCCGAAGCGGCCCGCCTCGAGCTCGCCGTCACCGGTCAGGGCGCGGAAGAACGGCACCGACAGGTCGACGCACACGCCGGCACCGTCGCCGACACCCTCGGCGGACATGCCTCCGCGGTGAGGAACGGCACACAGGGCCTCGTGGCCGCGGAGGAGGACGTCATGGGTCTGAATGCCGTCCTTGCGGGTAATGAAGCCCACGCCGCAGCTGCTCTTGTCGAGCGTCCTGTCGTACAGGCCGGACTCGGTGGCACTCGTGTTCAACCGACTGTCTCCTCGCGATACTCGCCGAATGGGGGTCCGTGCTGGACGCACGGGTGGCGTCGGCGAGAGGATCACGGCAGAGAACCGGCCCCGTACCGATGCGCCGGTGAGGCAGACGTCGTTGTCTGAAATGCGGACTTTGGCTTGTCCACGCGAAACCGCAGATTAGCGGAGGCTAAGTCCGATCTGCAAGCTGCTCGATTCGAGCGCGACGAGCGGTAGCAAATCCGCGCCCGGCGTGAAGGCCGAACGCGGAGTTGCGAACATCACACCTGGCCAGGCCGTAAAACGTGCATACCCGAACGGCCGTTCGGACTGACTGGTCCGTAGATGCGCAGCGATTGGTTGGATGCGGACGCTATTGCGTCCGCGGATGGCAATTCGGTGGGCGTCTGTGGGGGTCTCAGCCACTCAGTCGGTGAGATCGATCCGGACCGTCAGGAGGTCGGTGCCGACCGCGCGGACGGCGGTGCTGTTCATCCGGGGCAGCTGCGACAGCCGGGCGCGGGTGTCGTCGTCGGGCAGCAGTGTCGCCGTGCCGGTGTGCCACCGGCCGTGGAGCCGCAGGCGAACGGCGTTGTTCGCACGGATGTTGCGGATGTAGTTCGACTTCTCCCCGAACTCGGACACCAGCCAGAACTCGGTGCCTGTGCGCCGGCCGCCGATGGGCGTGACGCGGGGCTGCCCGCTCACCCGGCCGGTGGTCTCGAGGAGCGTCTGGCCCGACAGTCGCGCGGTGAGCGGATTGGCGACGTGCCGCTGGAATTGCATGACGATCCGTCGTTTGATCGTGCTGAGGTCGGCCATGACGAGAGCCTCCCACGGGGGAAGGCTCTCGTCGAGGGTTCGCTACGCCGCGGCGACCGTGTCGTCGTCCTGGAACGGGTCGCCGGTGCGCTCGGCGTTGTAGCGGGCTTCGTCGAGGATGCCCTCCCGCTTGGCGACGATGGTGGGGACGAGCGCCTGACCGGTGACGTTCACCGCGGTGCGGCCCATGTCGACGATCGGCTCGACCGCGAGCAGCAGGCCGACACCGGCGAGGGGAAGCCCCAGCGTCGACAGCGTGAGCGTCAGCATGACCGTGGCTCCGGTGGTGCCCGCGGTGGCCGCGGAACCGATGACCGACACGACGATGATCAGCAGGTAGTCGGTGAACGACAAAGGCACACCGTAGAACTCGGCGACGAAGATCGCTGCGATCGCCGGGTAGATCGCGGCGCACCCGTCCATCTTGGTGGTCGATCCGAGCGGCACGGCGAACGACGCGTACTCGCGGGGGACACCGAGGTTGCGTTCGGTGACCCGCTCGGTGAGGGGCAGGGTGCCGATCGACGACCGCGACACGAACCCGAGTTGTGTTGCGGGCCACACGCCGGAGTAGAAGGCGCGCACCGACAGTCCGTGCGCGCGGATCAGGACGGGGTAGACGGCGAAGAACACGATCGCCAGCCCGACGTACACGGCGGCGGTGAACCAGCCGAGGGATCCGATGGCGTCCCAGCCGTACGTGGCGACGGCGTTCGCGATCAGTGCCGCGGTCCCGATCGGTGCGAGACGGATGATCCACCACAGCACCTTCTGCACGATGGCGAGGAGCGATGCGTTGAACTGCAGGAACGGTTCGGCTTTCGCTCCGACCTTCAGGGCGGCGATGCCGATCGCGGCCGCGACGACGAGCAGTTGCAGCACGTTGAAGCTCAGCGACGTGCTGGCCGCGCCCTCGGTGACGGTGGTCTTCGCGTTCAGTCCGAGGAAGTTGCTGGGGACCAGTCCGGTGACGAACGCCCACCACGAACCGGTGGTGCCGGGCGCCTTTTCGGTGGCGGCGCTGACGCCGGTGCGGGCTCCGGGCTGGGTGATCGACCCGACGACGATCCCGATGATCACGGCGATGAACGCGGTGATCGCGAACCACAACAGCGTCTGCACGGCCAGGCGGGCGGCGTTGGCCACCTCACGCAGGTTGGCGATCGAGCTGACGATGGCGGTGAACACCAGCGGGATCACCGCGACGGTAAGCAGTTTCACATAACTGGAACCGATGGTGTGGACGGTTCCGACGAGCCAGTTCTCGTTGCCGTCGGCGGCGACGGGCATGGCGCGGGCGACGAGTCCGAGGACGACGCCGACGACGAGTCCGGTGACGATCTGGGGGCCGAACGATGTGGCCCACTGGGGGAGTCGGCGCCGAGAGGTGGTCTCGGCGCGCGTGGACAGCGCGGGGCTGGGCATGGGTGTGCCTTTCGCATGGGGCCGTGAGACTGCGCCCGGTGGGGCGGGTACGGCGAGAGAGAGTCCTGAGTGATGCGGTGCGTCAGCGCGAGCGCGGACAGATGGCACTCGCCTGCAGGCGGAGGTCGACGTAACGCCGAGAGGTCAGGAGCAACACTGCGGGAACATTACTCCCGGTGGTGGCGGGAGTTTTACCCCGGTTCCGCCTCGTCCGGATACCAGCGTGCGTAGACGTCGGGGTGGGCGCGGGTGCGGCTCTTCCACGCGTTCTCGCCGTACGTGTTGTAGAGCGGGTTCGACGGGTCCATCTCGATTCCGCGGGCTCGTGCGGCGAGATGTGGTGGCAGGGTGATCACCGGGACCGTGGCGTCGAGAGCGGGATTGAGGAAGTACGGGACCGACAGCCGCTCGGGCGCACCGGCGGGCGTGAGCACCCGATGCCGGGTGGCCCGGAGGTAGCCACCGGTCGCGACCTCGAGCAGTTCGCCGATGTTCACGACGAACGAACCCGCCCGCGCGGGCGCGTCGATCCAGTCGCCGTCCTCGGTCTCCACCTGCAGTCCCGATGACCCCGGTTCGAGGAGCAGCATGGTGAGCACACCCGAGTCCTTGTGGGCGCCCACCCCCTGCTCGCCGGTGTGGTCCGCGCTCGGCCGCGCCGGGTAGCGGACCACCTTGATCAGGGTGGCGGGGGCGTGCGCGAACGCGTCGTCGAAGATCGCGGGATCGGCGTCGAGCGACGCGGCCCAGTGCCGCAGCAGTCGCATGCCGACGTCGGCGAGCGCGGCGTCCAGCGCCTCGATCGTCTTCTCCAGGTCGGGTAGGTCGCCGGGCCACTGATTGGGCCCCTGCAGGCGCAGGTAGTCGGCGGCGCCGGGGATCGGCGGGCGTTCGGGTCCGATGTCGATCTGTTCGCGCCAGTCGGTCTCGCCGTTGGTCAGCTCACCGCCCACGCGGTTGTAGCCGCGGAAGTGCGGGCTGTTCAGCATCGCGACGGACTGTTTGGAGTCCTCGGGCAGTGCGAAGAACTCCCGTGCGACCGTGAACACGCGGTCGAGCAACTCGCGGTCCACGCCGTGCCCGTCGAGATAGAAGAAACCCACGTGATGGGTGATTTCCCGCAACCGTTCCCGCCCGGCCGGTGTGTCCAGTTCGGCGAGATCGACGATGGGGAGCATCCCTCCACGGTATCCCCGGGGCGCTGCGGTGTCAGGTGTCGCGGCGGCGCTCGAGCAGGACGCTGTCGTGCCAGGTGCCGTCGATCTGCGCGAGTCGCTCCCGCACCCCGACCGTCCGGTAGCCGACCGCGTGGTGCAGGGCGATGGATCCGGTGTTGACCGCCAGCACCGAGGCCTGCAGCGTCCACAGTCCCGCGAAGTCGGCCTCGTCGATGAGCCGCCGCATCAGTGCGGTTCCGACGCCACCGCCACGGAATTCGCTGGCGGTGTACACGGAATTCTCGGCGACCCCGCGGAAGCACCGCCGCGAGGAGATGGGGGAGAGGGCGGCCCACCCGGCCACCGTCCCCGACACCTCGGCCACCCACCGGTGCCCGTCGAGCCAGCGTGTATCCAGCTCCGACCTGGTCGGGGTCGCCGTCTCGAACGTGGCCCGTCGCGTCGCGATCCCCTCGGAGTAGATCCGGAGCACCGCCTCCCAGTCGGTGGCGTCGAGCCGGCGTACCGTGATCGCCTCCATCGTGGAGGTGTTGCCGTGAAGTGCTGTGGCACAACGCAATCGCGGATCTGGTTCCGAAGGGACGCGGGCGAACATGGCGCCAGCTTAGCGGCTCGACCGGCGCGTGTGGGGTGCCACGTTTCGGGGCGAATGTACCTCCGGGCGCCCCGGGTGCGCCGAAAGGTACATTCGCCCGGTTGTCACCGCAGCCGGATCCACGTCGTCTTCAGCCCGGTGTACTTGTCCATCGCGTGCAGGGACAGGTCGCGCCCGAACCCGGACTGTTTGAACCCGCCGAACGGGGTCTGCGCGCTGATGGCGTCGACGGTGTTGACCGAGACGGTCCCCGCCCGCAGCGCGGAGGAGACGCGGTGGGCCCGGTTCAGGTTCTCCGTCCACACCGACGCCGCCAGCCCGTAGATGCTGTCGTTGGCCATCCGGACGGCGTCGGACTCGTCGGTGAACGTCTGGACGGTGAGGACGGGTCCGAACACCTCCTGGGTCACCACCTCGGCGGCCTCGGCGACGTCGCCGAGGATCGTCGGTTCGAGGAAGCATCCCCGGCCGTCGACGGTGGTCCGGTTGCCGCCGAGCAACACCCGGCTGTCGGGGCGGGCGCGTTCGATGAAACCGGCGACCGTCCGGGTGTGCTGCTCGTCGACGATCGCGCCCAGCGTGGACCCGGGGTCGAGCGGGTTGCCCGGCCGGATCGACGACGCCCGGCGGACGAGGGCGTCGGTGACCTGCTCGGCGACCGACTCCTGCACCAGCAACCGGGAGTTGGCGGAGCACACCGCCCCCTGGTTGTAGAAGGCGCCGAACACGGCCTTCTCCACGGCCTCGTCGAAATCGGCGTCGGCGAACACGAGATTCGGGCTCTTGCCGCCGCATTCGAGCCAGACCTGCTTCAGATTCGAGTCCGCCGCGTACCGGAGGAACCTCTTCCCGGTCTCGGTGGAGCCGGTGAAGGCGACGACGTCGACGTCGGGATGCAGGCCCAGCGAGGCGCCGGCGGCGGCGCCGAGACCGGGAAGAACGCCCAGGACGCCGTCCGGCAGGCCCGCCTCGGCCGCGAGTTCGGCCAGGCGCAGCACCGACAGCGGCGCCTGCTCGGCGGGTTTGACGATGACGCTGTTACCGGCGGCGAGGGCGGGCGCCAGCTTCCACACCGCCAGATCGAGCGGAAAGTTCCACGGCACCACGGCGGCGACGACACCGAGCGGTTCGCGGGAGACGAGCGCGAGACTTTCCGGATCGGTGGGCGCGATCTCCCCGCCGATCTTGTCGAGAGCCTCGGCGTAGAACGTGAAAAGTGCGGCGGCCGAGGGGACGTCGACGGTCAGCGCCTCCACCACGAGCTTGCCCATGTCGAGGGAGTCGAGCAGGGCGAGCTCGTGGCGGTGCTCGAGGATCAGCTCGGCGAGCCGGAGCAGGACCCGTTTGCGGTGCGACGCCGGGCTGCGCGACCAGATGCCCGAGTCGAACGCCTCCCGCGCGGACCGGACCGCCGCATCCACGTCGGGGGCGTCCGCGGCGGACACCCGGGCGAGTAGTTCGCCGGTCGCCGGATTGATCGAATCGAAGGTTTCGTCCGATTTCGCGGGACGGAACGCGCCGTCGACGAACAGTTCGCGGCGCGGTGTGATCGTCGCGGCGAGCGCCGTCCAGTCGTCGAGTGTGGTCGGATCGGTCATCGTCATCCTCGTGCTCGAAAGTGTTGTCAGGGAACGTAGATCGCGAACTGCTTGAGCAGGGGTTCGTCGACGCGGTACTCCCCGCGCCACCCTCTGGCCAGGGTGAACGCGTCGCCGGGGCCGAAGGTGTGGGCGACGCCGTCGTCCGCCGTCAACGTCACGGAACCCTTCAGGACCCGGGTGTATTCGTCGCCTGGATAGGACTCGATGAACTCGCGGTAGGGCTCGGCGCGCCACGAGCCGACGGTGAACTTCTCGTCGCCGCTGCTCAGGTGAACCATTTCGTGTTCCTGCGGATCGCCCGCCCGGAGCGTGTCCGCGGTGACGTAGGCGCTGGGGGTCATCGCCGCGATGTTCTCGGCGTCGGTGGGGATCGGGTGTACTGCGGTCATGGCGGTGTTCCTCAATTCTGTGCGGTGGCGAACGGGGGGATCGTCAGTGTGCTGACGGGTTCGATCGACAGGCCGGTGACTTCCCGGCGGAAGGCGACCGGGCCCGGCGCGGGCGGTTCGTCGAGTTCCTCGGCGTACCGGTGCCCGGACCAGACGGCCGCTGCGATGGTGGACGGCGCCCAGGCGTCGCCGATGCCGCGGACGCTGCGCAGGTCGGCGGCGGCCCACTCGGATTCGCGCGACTGCAGGTCGTGGAACAGTCCGTCGTGCGGAAGCCGGGCGGTGACGAGGACGACGCCGTCCGCGTCGACGAACTGTTCGTCGCCGGTGAACGCGCACACCGTGCGGACACCTTCGGGGGTGATCGCGGTGACGGCGCGGTTCACCTGAACGTGAACCCCGGCCTTGATGATTCGCTTGCGGATCCGGAGCACTTCCATGGTGTTCGTCGTCCACTGCGACACGTGCGCGGCCGGCGTGATCAGGGTGACGTCGAATCCCTCCTTCGCCAGGAGTTCGGCGACGACCGCCCCGAGGTAGTAGTGGTCGTCGTCGAAGAGCGCGACTTTGTTGCCCGCGGGTCGAAGCCCGGCCAAGACGTCGTCCGGTGTGAGGACGTCGGCGTGGTCGTCGACGGGAACGGGGTGGGTGTGCCACCGGCCGACGCCGTCGCGGCGCCAACTCGAACCGGTCGCGACGACAACGTGGTGAAAGTCGTTGTCGATGACGTCGTCGGCGGTCATCTCGCTCTCCATGAACACGTCGACGTTGGACAGCTTGCGGAGTTGCTGCTGCCGGTAGTCCACCACCCGGATCCAGGCGGACAGCCCGGGCAGCTTCGACTCGCGGGTCACCCGGCCGCCGAGTTGCCGGCTTGCCTCGGCGAGGCTCACGGTGTAGCCGCGTTGCCCGAGGGCGCGCGCGGCCTCGAGTCCGGCGGGACCCGCACCGACCACGAGCACGTTCGACTCGCTCGACCGGACCTTGATCCGTTCCGGGTGCCACCCGCGACGGAACTCCTCGCCCATCGTCGGGTTCTGGGTGCAGCGGATCGGGGACATCGTGAAGTCACCGGACACGCAGATGTTGCAGCCGATGCACTCGCGGATGTCCTCGAGGTTCCCCTCCTCGATCTTGCGGGGGAGGTACGGGTCGGCGATCGACGGGCGGGCCGCCCCGATGAAGTCGAGGATGCCGCTCTTGACCTGGTGCAGCATCGTGTCGGGCGAGGTGAAACGGCCGACACCGACGACGGGTTTGGTGGTGAGCTGCTTCAGCCCCCGGACGTACGGTTCCTGCTCCGCCTCCGGCCCGAACCGTGAGGTGACGGAGTCGTCCTCCCAGCTGCCGAGCACGAAGTCCCACAGGTCCGGGGTCTCGCCGAGCAGGCCGATCACGTCCTCGATCTCGCTGCGGGTGATGCCCTCGTCACCGAGGAGTTCGTCGACGGAGATGCGGCACGCGACCGCAGCCTTGCCGTCGGCGACCTCGCGGGAATCCTCGAGGATCTCGCGGAGCAGGCGAACGCGGTTGGTCAGGCTTCCGCCGTACTCGTCCGTCCGGTTGTTGTAGCGGCGGGACAGGAAGTGGTGCAGGCCGCCGATCGCGTGCCCGGCGTACACGTAGACGATGTCGTATTCGGCCTTCAACGACCGGCGCACCGCCTCCTTGTGCCAGTGCCGCAGGTCGGCGATGTCCGCTTTGGTCATCGCCCTGGCCTGGACGGGGTCGTAGTTCCAGGAGACGACGGGCAGATTCTGCGGGCCGAGCGGGGTTTCGCGGCTGATCAGGTTGGGGCTGTTCAGGCCGTTGTGGGCGAGTTCGATGCCGGCGAGTGAGCCGCCTTCGTGGATCTTCTCGGAGATCCTGGTGAGGGCGGGCAGGTCCTGATCGTCCCAGAGGCGCAGTTCGATGAACGGGCCGATGTCCGAGGTGGGGTGGATCTCGACCTGCTCGGTGCAGACCACCGCCCAGCCGCCCTCGGCCTTGACTCGCCGCATGTAGGCCTCGCCGGAGGGGTCGCGGTAGCCCATGCCGTTGCAGTGGGGGACCTGGAAGAACCGGTTGCGGGCGGTGACCGGTCCGATCTTGACCGGTTCGAACAGGATGTCGTATCGCGGATCACGCACGGTGGGTTCCTGACTGGAGACGGAGAGTGGGCTCGCTGTGGTGGCCTGCGCGCTCGGCTGGCCTGCCGTTCCACTGTCGCCGAGACGGCGATTATTTGCGATCTGTCTCAAATAATTGCCGATGGGGTTGTGAAAGTCCAGGCTCGGTTGGAGAAATACCGCCCTGATCGCGACTTGTTTATTGATGAAGTTCATCAATAATGGTGGTCATGGCACGTCCGAAGAGGCAGGGAGTCCGGCGCAGTGAGATGGTCTCGGCGGCCACCACCGCGATCACCAAGCGGGGCATGACCGGGCTGCGCATCAAGGACGTCGCGGAGGAGGCGGGCTTGTCGGCGGGGCTGGTCAGCTACTACTACCCGTCGCTCGAGGATCTTCTCGTCGAGGTGCACGAGCACGCGGTCGACCGGTTCTACCGGCGCAGGCACGACGCGGTGCAGGATCTCGCCGATCCGGTCGAGCGGCTGCGCACCACGGTGCGGCTGGGCATCCCCGATGCCGCCGACGATCCGCTGTGCACGGTCCTCTACGAACTGCATCTCCACGCGAGCCGCAACGCGACGCACTCCGCACTGCTGTCGACGCTGTTCGACCTGGAGGTGTCGCTGTACAGCACGGTGCTCGAGATCGGCCGGTCCCAGGGCGTGTTCACGCCGTCGATGCCCATCGAGGAGATCGCCCGCACCGCGGTGAGCCTCGAGGACGCCTACGGCCTGCACATCATCGCGCGGAACCGGCGCATCGAGCCGTGGACCGCGCGGAACAGCGTCCTTCGCTACCTCGACACCGTGCTGTCGTGTTCCATCGCCGAGTTCGCCGCGGACTAGTCGCAGGGATTCACCGGAGTCTTGGCATCTGCAGAACTGATGCACTACCCCGGATATTTGTGCTGTACAGATTTGCCGGGTGCGGACGAGAGTAGTGACCGGCATCACTGCACCGTTGCCGCCGAAGACCGACACCGTTCCGGCCGAAACACGGTAACGCGCAAGCGCATTCCTATCGACTCCAGCAACGAGGTACATCGATGAGCGACAACACCCCCACCGCCCTGGCGGACGAACAGACACGACACCTCAAGAAGTCCCTCGGCCGTTTCGACATCGTCTTCCTCATCGTCGCGGCGGTGGTGTCGGTCGAGGTTCTCGGTCAGGTCTCCACGTTCGGCGCGGAGACCTTCACCTGGGCACTGGTTCTCGCGGTGTTCTTCCTGCTGCCGTATGGTCTGATCTTCGCCGAGATCGGCAGCACGTTCACCGGTGAGGGCGGCGTCTACGTGTGGGTGCGGCGAGCGTTCGGCCGGCCACTCGCCGCCCTCGCGTCGCTGCTGACGTGGGTGACCCAGCCCGTGTGGGTCGGCGGGTCGATGGCGTTCATAGCCGCCGAGACCTGGAACCACTACGTCACCGCATTCGAGGCAGGGTCGGTGACGGACTACCTGTTCAAGCTGGTCTTCATCTGGCTGACGGTGCTTGCGGCCGTGGTGAGTCTCGCACGGGGCAAATGGATTCCGACGGTCGGCGCGTTCCTGAAGATCGTCTTCCTGCTGTTCTTCCTCGTCACCACCGGGATCTATGCCGCGAAGAACGGTTTCGCCGGCATCTCCGCCGGAGACTTCAGCCCCACTCTCACCGGGCTCCTCGGGGTGACACCGCTACTGCTGTTCTCCTACCTCGGTTTCGAATCCGGGAACAGTGCCGCCGGGGAGATGAAGAACCCCGCCCGGGACGTCCCGATCTCCATCGCGCGCGCCTGCGGCATCGCCGCCGCGTCCTACCTGCTCCCGATCTTCGCGATCCTCCTCGTCGTGCCGGCGGACGACATCACCGGTGTCGGCGGTCTCCTCGAGGCGGTCGCGACCGTGTACAGCGTCTACGGACCCGCCGCGCCCGCCATGCTCACCGCGACCGGCGTGATCTTCGCGGTGATCCTGATGACCCAGGGTGCGGCGTGGATGATCATCAGCGACCGCATGCAGGCGATGGCCGCGGCCGACGGCGCCTTCTTCGGCGGGTTCTTCGGCCGATTCCATCCGCGCCTCGGAACGCCGGTGCGCGTCAACTTCCTGTCCGGACTCGTCGCCACCGTCTTCATGATCGCGGCGATGCAGATCACCGGGTCCGGCGGTTCCATCTTCGCGGTGGTACTGACGATCTCGATCTCGACGTTCCTGCTCAGCTACCTGATCGTCATCCCCTCCGCGGTCCGGTTGCGCACCCGGTTCCCGGACGTCGCGCGGCCTTTCCGGGTGCCCACCGGGAATGTCGGCTTCCGCGTCCTCGGCTCCCTCTGCTTCACCTGGGTGCTGCTCGGTTCCTGGGTGGCGGTGTTCCCCGGCACACTGGAATCGGTGTTCGGCCTGGACTACGACTTCACGGAGATCTGGGGCGTGAGCCAGGGGACGTTCGAACTGTTCACCCTCGGGACGCTCGCCGTGCTCGCGCTCCTCGGCGCGGTCGGCTACGTGCGGGGCGCGTCGGTCCGGTCCGCGAGCGGCCCGCGCACTGCCCGGGAGAACGGCCCCGGATCGGAGCCGGACCCCGACCTCGTGAAGGCCGACGTCCGCTGACGGTGTCGCGGCCGCCGCGGGGTCGTGGGTGGCTCCCCGGTCGGAGACCTGCGATCCTGATGGCCTCAGATCCCGAGGAGAGCGCATGCAACGACGACCCGACGTGACGTTCACCCAGCTCAGGTATTTCGTCGAGGCCGCGAACTTCTCCAGCATGACGAAGGCCGCCGACGAACTGTTGGTCGCGCAGTCGGCGGTTTCGTCGGCGATCTCCCAACTCGAGCACCAGATCGGCACCCAGCTGTTCATTCGGCAACGGTCCCGCGGACTCGTTCTCACGGCGGCGGGGGAGGAGATGCTCCGCGACACCCGCAGCGTCCTCGCGCATCTCGGGGAGGTCCTCGACGCGGCGCGCGGCCACGAGGACAACGTCCGGGGAACGGTGCGCCTGGCCTGCTTCGTCACCCTCACCCCGTTCATCCTCCCGACGCTCATCTCGGACCTGCGCGATCAGCACCCCGACCTGGAGGTGGAGGTCGTCGAGACGCAGGCGGAGGCGGTGCGGGCTGCGTTGCGGAACGGCACTGCGGAACTGGCCCTCACCTACGACCTGGCGCTGGGCGAAGACATGGAGACGGAGACGCTGGGCGTCGCCCGACCGCATGTCGTCCTGCCGCCGGACCACCGGCTGGCCGGCCACGACGCGATCGCGCTCGCCGACCTCGAGGGCGAACCGATGGTGCTGCTGGACCTGCCGAGCAGCCGCGACTACTTCCTCGCCATGCTGTCGGGTTCGGGGGTCACCCCGATGGTCCGCTACCGGTCGGCGAGCTACGAAACGGTGCGTGGTCTCGTTGCCCGCGGCCACGGGTTCTCGATCCTGAACCAGCGGCCCGCCGAGGGCCGGACGTACGACGGTGGGCGGGTCGCGACACTGCCGATCGCCGACGACGTTCCCGGCCTCCCCGTTGTCCTCGCCCGGCTCAAGGGGGTCCGGAGCACGGCACGGGCCCGGGCCGTCGCCGAGCGGGCGCGGGCCGTGTTCGCGAAACAGGCACGGACGGCGGGCTAGAACCCCCACCCCATCTGCGCGTCGCGGTCGGAGCCGAACGCGTGCTCGAACCGGTCGAGGACGTCGGCGTCGGCGGCCCACAGCCGGTTCGCGGCCGCGAACGTCCGCGCCCGGTGCGCCCCGAGATACAGGCTGCCGAGCACGTCCAGGTCGAGCACCACCTGCGGTGCGGCGTCGGTCCGCGTGCACACGGCCTTGCCGTCCCGGACGGTGAGGGCGAATGTGCCACCGGCGTCCAGGAACCCGTCGTCGACCTGGACCACGACGTCGAGGTCGCCGCGGAACGTGCGGGCCTCCAGCGCGGCGGGGACGTCCATGATCCGCACCCACAACTCGTCGTGACGCGAGGAGGTGCGCACGAGCCGGCCGTCGGTGAGCAGATAGGGCAGCGGATCCTCGGGGGTGAGGTTCGCTTCGATGCGGCGCACGAGGTCGAGGCCGAGCATCGCCCGCCACAGCGCAGCGTGGGCGTCGCCGGTGACCGTGCGGATCTCCTCCACCCGGGCGAACGATCCGTTGTCGCCGGAGGCGCGGCGGTACAGCACGTAGCCGTCGTCGTGGACCATCCCGAACAACGCTGTGCCGCCGCCCCGCTCGCTCTCGCGGTCGGCGAAGATCCGGTTCCACACGATCTCCGGCCGCACCTGCGCGCCCGGTGTCACCTGCTGCCAGCGGTGGTAGACGTCCGTGAACGCGGGCCTTGTCTCCGCGGGATGGACCATCCGCACACCGCCGGGGTCCGGTGCCTTCGGGTGCGGAACGGCGAACCGGCGGTCGACGCTCACCGTCGACTCGACGGTCGCGGGTCCGTACCCGAACCGTCCGTAGATGCCGCCCTCGCTGGCGGTGAGAATCGACAGCGGCACGCCCGACGCCCGGATCCGCGCGTGGTGTTCGGTGTACAGCGCGCGGAGGATGCCGCGCCGCCGGTGGGTGGGCGCGACCGTGACCGCGGTGACGCCCGCCGCCGCGACGCTGCCGCCGCCGGGAACGGTGACCGTCATGGGAATGTCCATCGTCGCGCCGACGATCTCGTCCCCGTCCAGCGCGATCACCGGTGGTTCGCCGCTGACGAGCTGCCTCCAGTGGGCGGTGAATTCCTCCGTCTGCGGTGTCACGAAGCAGATCTCGTTGAGCACGACGATCTTCGGCCAGTCCTGCTCGGTCGCAGTTCTGATCGTGATTCCGCCGATGCTCGTCATGGTTCGACACTGGCACACCCCGCGTGGACTCGCAGCCGAATTTCCGCGCCCGGCCTTGACCGGGCCCGGGTCTTCGGAGAGTCTGAGGACCCGGGCCGACGAGGTGAGGGGGACGTCACGATGTCGAAGGACCGCACCTCGTCCGCGCCGCGCCGGGTGCTGCGCCTGCGCCGGGAATCCTGGGGATTCGTCATCGGCTCCTTCCTGTTCGGACTCGCGGCCACGCGGGTGTACGGCGACGCGGTCGGCCCGGAACTCGACAACATCACCTACTTCGTCGGATCGTTGTTCTTCACCGCCGCCGGATTCATCCAGTTGTCGCTCAGCGGCCGACCGGTGCCCGGGGCGGAATCGCACCGGGTGGAACGCTACGACTGGTGGGCCGCACTGATCCAGTTCGTCGGCACCCTCCTGTTCAACGTGAGTACCGCGGTCGCTCTGATCCAGGGGCTCACCGTCGAACAGGACCGGGTGTGGGGGTGGCGGCCCGACCTCTTCGGGTCGACGGCGTTCCTGGTCGCCAGCGGTCTGGCGGTGGTCGCCACCACCGAAACCGACAAACTGTGGGATCCGCACGCCCGCAACTGGCGCAGCACCTGGCTGAACATGATCGGGTCGGTGGCGTTCGGGGTGTCCGCGGTCGGCGCGTACATCGTCCCGGGCACGGACGTGTTGAAGAACGCGACGGTCGCGGACCTGGGCACGTTCGTGGGTGCCGTCTGCTTCCTCGTGGCGGCGCTGCTGATGCGCCCGCCTCACCCCAGGTATTCGCCGAACCAGGCGAGGACGCGTTCGTAAGCCTCCGCCGCCGCGGTCGCGTTGTACCGGGGCCCGGTGTCGTTGAAGAACGCGTGATCGGCGCCCGGAACGGTGACGATCTCGTGCGGCAGCCCCGCCTTCGCGAGTGCCGCGGCGGCGGCGTCGCGGGAGGCGTTCACCCTCGCATCCAGCTCCGCGTAGATGGCGAGGACCGCGGCCTTCGACCCCGAGAAGTCCGCGCCCTCGGGCAGGGGTCCGTAGAAGGGGACGGCCGCGGCCAGTCGCGGTTCGCCGGCCGCGAGGAGTTGCCACACCATGCCGCCGCCGAAGCAGAACCCGACCGCCGCCGCCTTCTTGTCCGGTACCCGGCGGCCGAGTTCGTCGACCCCGGCCTTCATGTCGGCGACGAAGCGTTCCGGCGGCACGGTGGCCAGCGCGGCGGTGGCCTGCGCCTGGTCGGTGAACGTCGCCGTCCCGCCCTCCTCGGAGAGCAGGTCGACGGCGAGCGCCGAGTATCCGGCGCCCGCGAATCGGCCCGCCACCGAACGGATGTGATCGGTGAGGCCCTTGTTCTCGTGCACCACGAGTACCGTTCCACGGGGCGTGGCCGCTTCGGCCCAGGCGCCCTGCAGGACCCGCCCGTCCGGGCCTGCGAACGTCACGGACTCGGTGCTCACGGCGTCGGCCGTTCCGGGCGGCGGGGGTGTCGCTCCACCGGGTGTCGCCGGCGCCGACGTCGACGACTGCTCGTCGCTGCCGGTGGAGCACGCGGCGAGCAGGGAGGTCGCCGCGGCCACCCCGAGGCCGATGAGCCCGAGTCTGCGCAGCGCCTCCCGTCGCGTCAGCAGCCCGTCGGCATGGTCGATCGCGATCTCTTCGGCTATGTAGCGCTGCAGTGGCGTCATGATCGTCCCCGTCCGCATCGGCTGATGTAGGAATTATCGCTGGTCCGAACGCTGCGGGTCACCCGTTCCTACTGCATCGATTTTCGTTATGCAATGCTCCACTTATCTGTGTTGTACAGATTTCGCCGCGGACTTCAAGATTGGTTCCACGGCACGAACTCCTCGCTCACCGCACACAGAAAGGAGCCCGTCATGCCGATCGCCGACCCTCACTCAGCCGTCGAAACGACGGCCCGACCATCGGTGGCCCCACCGGTGCCGGACAACTCGATCGCGAACTTCGTCACGGCCATGGGCGCTGTCGCGACCGGGGTCACAGTCGTCGCGACCGACGGTCCCGGCGGGCGCGCCGCGCAGACCGTGAGCGCGATGTGTTCCGTGTCGGCCGACCCGGCGCTGGTGCTGGTCTGCCTCCACGGACGGAGCCCGGTCAACGACGCGATCTCCGAGAACGGCGTCTTCTGCGTCAATGTGCTTGCCACCCAGCATGATCACGTCGCCGACACGTTCGCGGGCCGTCCGTGGCCCGGTAAGCAGCGGTGGGACTTCACCTGCGGGCACTGGACCGTGGCAGCATCCGGTTCACCGCGCGTCCACGACGCGATCGCGTCGTTCGACTGCGCCGTCCACGAGGTCATCGACGCCGGCACCCACCGCGTCTACATCGGGCGTGTCGCCGCCGTGGAGTCGCACCCCGGGGACCCGCTCGTCTATGCGTCCCGCACCTACAGCAAGCCCGCAGCATTCGAACCTTCCACCTTTCCCGACTACCCGGACGCACACCCCGCGCCCAGGACCAGGAGCACGAAATGATCCGCACCGGTGACGAATACAGGGAGTCCATCAGAGACGGCCGTGAGGTCTGGGTCGACGGGGAATGCGTCAAGGACGTCGCCGACCACCCCATGTTCAAGCCGATCGTCGACGTCCGGGCACGTATCTACGACCTCGCGCACGACGAGGCCGCGCAGGACGCGATGACGTACGTCGACCCCGACTCCGGTGAACGCAACGCCATCGCCAACAAACTGCCCCGCACCCAGCAGGACTGGCTCGACAAGCGGGCCGCCGTCGACCTGGTGCTCGAGGACACCCGGGGTGTCGTCACCCGCGTCGGCGACGAGACCATCGGTGAGATGTGGTCGCTGTTCGACGGGCAGGATGTCCTCAACGAGGTGGACCCGCGCTTCTCGGAGAACATCCGCCGCCATCTCGAGCGGTCGGTCCGGGAGGATCCGTTCCACGTGTCGGCGAACACCGACCCCAAGGGCGACCGGTCCAGGGCCCCGCAGGACCAGGACCCCGACATGCTGCTGCACGTCGTGAAGGAGACCGACAACGGCATTGTCGTGCGCGGCGCCAAGTACGAGACCGCCGCCGCGTATTCCAACCAGGCGTTCACCAAGCCGACCATCGCGAACTGGGGCAATAGCGAACTGTCCGACTACGCTGTCGGATTCGTGCTCGACATGGGGGCGCCGGGGCTGAAGTACATCTCCCGCAACGGGTTCGCCGGCCGCGCACCGGCCGCCGACTACCCGCTCGCCAACCGGGTCGACGAGGTCGAGTCGCTCGTCGTGTTCGACAACGTCGAGATCCCCTGGGAAGACGTGCTGTTCTACCGGCACACCCGGGCCGCGACGTTCATCCGCTCCACCCTGCACCGCTACAGCGCGTTCCCGTTCGTGCAGCGCACCCTGCACCTCGCCGACCTCATGATCGGATCGGCGCTGTGGAACGTCAAGCAGAGCGGGCTCGAGAAGCAGCAGGCCGTACAGGAGAAGCTCGCCCAGCTCGCCTGCTACCGGGAGACGATCAACGCCCACCTCACCGCCGCGATCTCGCTGGCCGAGCCCAGCCCCGGCGGTCTGCTCATGCCCAACCAGTCCCTGCTCTACACCGGCCGGGTGATGGCGCTCAGCCAGCTGCCCGCGATGATGCACATCGCCCGCGAACTGTGCGGCGGCCAGATCTGCATCACCCCGGACGCCGCCACGTTCGCCGACCCGGACGTCGCGCCGTGGCTGGAGAAGTTCTACTCCATCAACGACGACTGGGTGGCCGACGACCGCCGCAAGCTCCTCGCGTTCGCCCGCGACCTGCTCAACAGCGACTACGCCGGACACCGGCTGACGTTCCAGCTCTTCGCCCAGTCGCCGCCGTTCGCGCAGCTCGCCGCCGTGTACCGCAACTTCGACTTCGACGGGCCGCTCGGCCTGGTCAAGGCCGCGGCGGGACTGTCCGACAACGTCGACGGCGGTGCGGCGTGACCACCCACACCCGCATCCGCCCGTTCAACACCCGGGAGACGTACCCGGAGCAGAACCTCGACAACGATCTCGCGCAGGCCGTCGTCGCCGGCGGCGTCGTGTACCTGCGCGGGCAGATCGGCCAGGACCTCGACACGAGGGAGTCCGTCGGAATCGGCGACGTCGAGGCCCAAGCCGAGCAGGCGATGGCGAACATCGCGATGCTGCTGAAGGAATCGGGCAGCCGACTCGAAGACGTCGTCAAGGTCACCATCTACCTGGTCGACGTCCGGTACCGGGAGACCGTCTACCGGGTGGTCGGGCGCTGGCTGAAAGGGGTGCACCCGGTGTCCACCGGCATCGTCGTCGACGCCCTGGCCCGGCCCGAATGGTTCGTCGAGATCGACGCGACGGCCGTGATCAGCTCATGACGTTCTCACTGGTCGCCCGTGATCCCGCAGGCGCGTTCGGGATGGTCGTCTGCTCCTCCAGTCCCGCCGTGGCGTCGCGCTGCCTGCATGTGCGGTCCGGCGTCGGTGTCGTCGCCTCTCAGAACGTCACCAATCCGCAGCTGGGACCGATCGGGCTCGACGCGCTCGCGTCGGGTGAGAACGCGGAGACCGCGCTGAAATCGGCACTCGCGCAGGAGAAGTTTCCGGAGTACCGGCAGATCGTAGTCGTGGATGCAGACGGCGGAACCGCGGTGCACTCGGGAGCGCAGACGCTGGGCATCCACAGCAGCGCGCAGGGCAGCGGCGCCGCCGTCGCAGGCAACATGCTCCGCGACGAGGGCGTCATCCGGTCGCTGCTGTTCGGCTACGTGTCGAGCACCGCCCCGACGTTCGAGGCGCGGTTGCTCGACGGTCTCACTGCCGCCGTCACCGCAGGCGGTGAGGCCGGGCCCGTGCACTCCGCGGGAATGCAGGTGGTCGAGGACGTGCCGTGGGGGGTCACCGATCTGCGCGTCGACTGGCACGACGACCCGGTCGGCGAACTGCGCCGGCTGTGGACGGTGTGGGAACCGCAGAAGCGGGACTACCGGGTGCGGGGTGTCGACCCCACGGCCGCCCCGTCCTACGGCGTCCCGGGTGACCTGTGACCGCCGGCGCCGCGATTCGTGACGGGGCCAGGCGTGCGGAAGACCGGATCCTGGCACTGTCGCACGACCTGCACGCCCACCCGGAGGTCGCGTGGGAGGAAGAACGCTCGTGCGTCCGGGTCGCCGGGGTGCTCTCGGACGCCGGTTTCACCGTGGAGCAGCAGTACGTCGGGCTGCCCACCGCGTTCCGCGCGCACCTCGGCACCGGACCGCTGCATCTCGCGGTCTGCGCGGAATACGACGCGCTCCCCGGACTCGGGCACGCGTGCGGGCACAACGTCATCTCCGCCATCTCGGTGGGGACGGCACTGGCCCTCGCGCCGCTCGTCGACGACCTCGGCATCACCCTGTCGGTGCTCGGCACCCCCGCCGAGGAGGGCGGGGGCGGCAAGATCGACATGCTGAAACGCGGGGCGTTCGAGGGCGTCCACGCCGCCGTCATGGCTCACCCCGGGCCGGTCGACGTCGCCCGCGCGGAGCCGTACGCGGTGTCCCACAGTCACATCCGATACGACGGCAAGGCCGCGCACGCCGCGGCCTATCCGGAGCGCGGCGTCAATGCGGCCGATGCGTTCACCGTCGCGCAGGTCGCCATCGGGCTGCTCCGGCAACAGCTTCCGGCGAGCACCCGCGTCCACGGGATGATGACCCGCGGGGGAGAAGCGCCCAACGCCATTCCCCAGCGCACCGAGGGCCGCTGGTACGTGCGCGCCGAGACCCTGGACGAACTGGCCCGCATAGAACCCCGGGTCGCCCGCTGCTTCGAGGCCGGCGCCGTCGCCACCGGCTGCGAACTGACCATCGCCCCGGAGAGCGAACCGTACTCGGAGTTCCGCACCGACGAAGCGCTGCTCGCGTCGTACGTCCGGAACGCGGAGGGACTGGGCCGGGTGTTCCGCACGGGCGCCGACTCGCTGATGAACCGCGCGTCCACCGACATGGGCAACGTCTCGCAGGTGCTTCCCGCGATCCACCCCTACATCGGCATCGACTCGGCGCCCGCCGTCAACCATCAGCCCGAGTTCGCCGCGGCCAGCGCCGCACCCGCCGCCGACCGAGCCGCCGTCGACGGCGCCCTCGCGCTGGCCCTGACCCTGTACGACGCGGCGACCGACCCCGGTCTCCGCATCCACCTGCTCGCCTAGCCACCCCGCTCGCCTAGCCACCTCGAAGGAAACCCGATGTCCCGCATCGCCCAGCCCGTCCGCACACGCGTCGAACACGACCTGCTGGGGGAGCGGGACGTCCCGCTCGACGCCCACTACGGCATCCACACCCTGCGGGCGCTGGAGAACTTCACCATCACCGGCACCCCGATCGGCCGCTACCCGGAGTTGGTGGCGGCCCTGGCGTGCGTCAAGCAGTCGGCCGCGGTCGCGAATCGGCGCCTCGGGTTGCTCGACGAGCGCCGCGCGGACGCCGTCGTCGCCGCCTGCGAGCAGATCCGCGGCGGCGCGCTGCACGACCAGTTCGTCGTCGACGTGATCCAGGGCGGGGCCGGAACGTCGACCAACATGAACGCCAACGAGGTGATCGCCAACCGCGGTCTCGAACTGCTCGGGCACCGGCCCGGCGACTACATGTTCCTGCATCCCCTCGAACACGTGAACCTGAGCCAGAGCACCAACGACGTATACCCCACCGCCCTGAAGGTGGCGCTGCAGTTCGCGATTCGCCGACTCCGTGTCGCGATGGACGGACTCGCGGAAGCGTTCTCCGCGAAGGCCGCCGAGTTCACCGACCACCTGAAGATGGGACGCACCCAGCTCCAGGACGCCGTCCCCATGACCCTCGGCCAGGAGTTCGGGGCGTTCGCGGTGATGGTCCGGGAAGACGCCGAACGGCTCGAGGAAGCCGCGCTGCTCGTCACCGAGATCAACCTCGGCGGCACCGCCATCGGCACCGGAATCAACGCCCACCCCGACTACGCCCGGCTCGTGTGCGAGGAACTACGCGCCGTCACCGGACTGCCGCTCGCGACCGCAACGGACCTCGTCGAGGCCACCCAGGACGTCGGGTCCTTCGTCCAGCTGTCGGGGGTGCTCAAACGCACCGCCGTGAAGCTGTCGAAGACGTGCAACGACCTGCGGCTGCTGTCGTCGGGACCCCGCGTCGGACTCGGCGAGATCAATCTCCCTGCGGTGCAGGCCGGGTCGTCCATCATGCCGGGCAAGGTCAACCCCGTCATCCCGGAGGTCGTCAACCAGGTGGCGTTCGAGGTCATCGGCAACGACGTCACCATCACCCTCGCCGCGGAAGGCGGCCAGTTGCAGCTGAACGCGTTCGAGCCGATCATCGCGCACAGCCTGTTCGCGTCGCTCAGCCACCTGACCGCGGCCTGCGAGGCCCTGTCGACCCGCTGCGTCGTCGGGATCACCGCCAACGTCGCGCACATGCGCGCCGGGGTGGAACGGTCGATCGGGCTGGTCACGGCGCTCAGCCCCCACATCGGCTACGAGGCGGCGACCCGGCTGGCTGCGGACGCCCTCGACTCGGACCGCAGCGTCACCGAACTGGTCCTCGAGCGCGGCCTCCTCAGCACGGAGGAGCTGGAAGGGATTATGCGGCTCCGCCGCCCGTGAGTACTTATCAACCGCCCGACGTTAAGAAGTACTCACGGGTGCCGGAGGCGCAAAGAACTCCAGCGCAATGTTGTCCGGGTCGCGGAACGAGATTCCGGACCCGTAGTGCGCCGTCTTGATGCCCCCGTGCGCGATGCCGAGTGCGTCGAGCCGCTCCACCCACCCGGGCAGTGCGTCGGGGGAACACTGGAACGCGATGTGGTCGAGCCCGACCTGCCGTTCGTCGAACCTGGCGGGGGCGCCGCTGTCGGGATGGGTGTGCAGTCCGAAGAGCATGCCCCCGTCGAGCGCGAACACCGTGTGGTGGAACGTCCCCGATTCCTCGTCCTCGTCCAGGACGGGTGCCGAACCGAACAATGTTGTGTACCAGGCGGTGCTGGCCGCCAGGTCGGACACGGTGATCGCGACGTGGGTGAGGCCCGGGAAACTGGACATCTGCGACTACTCTCTGCTCCGGTGAACGCGGGTGTGCCTCGACCCTAACGAGCCGCCGCCGTCCCGCGGTGGACAACGGCGAAACCCTGCCCGATCGGCCGGCACACGCAGACCGCCCGATCCTGTAACAGGATCGGGCGGTCTGCCGTTCGTGGTCTAGAGCCGTGCGGGCTCACGCGTACCGGGGGCGTACGCGCCGACGGAGCGGCCGGGACCGCGACGCGCCAGCAGCAGGTAGAGGGGCCCGGTCACCACCAGCCCGGCCACCCAGGACAGGTCGGCGCCGCCGAGGAACGCCGACACCGGCCCCGTGTAGAGGGACGTGGCCATGAACGGAATCTGGACGATGATGCCGAGCAGGTACGCGGTGATGGCCGTCCAGTTGAACCGGCCGTAGATGCCGCCGTCGAAACGGAAGATCGAGTCGAGGTCGTAGACGCCCTTGTGGATGATGTAGAAGTCGATGAGGTTGATCGCCGTCCACGGCACCAGGACCACCAGGAGCACGACCACCAGATCGACGAAGTGCGAGACGAAGTCGGCCGACAGCGCGATGGCGACGACGGACGCCGCGACGAGGATGATCGTCGAGAGGATCACCCGGGCGCGGGCGGTCGGAATCCAGCGCGCGCGGAACGTCTGGATCGACGTGATGATGGCGAGGACGGCGCCGTAGAGGTTCAGCGCGTTGTGGCTGATCACGCTGAGCAGGAACAGCACCAGCATGACGCTGCCGAGGCTTCCGGTCGTGGCCTTGACGCCGTCCATCGTGCCCAAGCCGACGGGTGCGGCGAGGGTGACGACCGCGCCGAACGCGAACGCGAGGAACGAGCCGAGGGTGCAGCCGAGGTACGTCGCCCAGAATGTCGACGGCACGCCCACGGTTTTGGGCAGGTACCGCGAGTAGTCGGAGACGTAGGGCGCGAACGCGATCTGCCAGAGCGCGCCGAGCGACACGGTGGCCAGCCACCCGGCGAAGTTGAAGTCGCCGCGCGTGAGGAAGTCCGACGGCAGGTCGCCGGTGAGGATGGCGAAGAACCCCACGAGGATCCCGATTCCGAGAACCCAGGTGCCGATGCGGTTGAGGATGTGGATCAACCGGTAGCCGATGATGCAGATGACGGCGGAGCCGAGAGCGCCGGCCACGATCCCGACGTCGACGGGGATGCCGTCGACGATCCCGTGCATCGACTGGCCGGCCAGGACGATGTTCGACGAGAAGAAACCGAGGTACATGACGGCGGCGATCACCACGATGATGAGCGCGCCGAAGGTGCCGAACTGTCCGCGGCTCTGGATCATCTGGGGGATCCCCATCTGGGGTCCCTGCGCCGAATGCAGCGCCATCAGCGCGCCGCCGGCGAGGTGCCCGACGACGAACGCGACGAGACTCCACCACAGCGAGAGTCCGAACAGGCTGGGCCCGAGTGCGCCGGTCACGATCGGGAGCGGCGCGAGGTTGCCGCCGAACCACAACGTGAACAGATCACGGACCTTGCCGTGGCGATCGGATTCCGGGACGAACCCGATGGTGTGCTTCTCCAGCATCGGGGCGGCGTGGGTGTCGGGCATCAATCCTCCGAACGGTGCGCATGTGCGCCCTGTGGTCGAGTAGTGCAGACCACAATGGTCGGAGGGGTTGAATCTGTACAGAACAACTAACTGATGCGTTGCATCACTTCTGCAGATTCAGCAGGTCGGAGCGGAAACCGCCGCGAGCGGTAACCCGAATGTAACCGTAACGCCAGGTCAGCACCGATTCCCGGGCCGCGGTCTAGCCTGGTCCGGTGCGCACCGTGGGAGTCGACCTGGCGGCCGAGCCGAAGAAGACGGCCCTGGCCGTCGTCGACTGGTCCGACGGCGTGGCCCGCGTCGAGTCCATCCGGCTGGGAGTCGGCAACGATGCGATCACCGAGGCCGTCCTGGCGTGCGACAGGACCGGTATCGACGCACCGTTCGGCTGGCCCGACGCGTTCGTCCGGATGGTGTCCGAGCACCACGCCGGCCGACTGCCCGCGACCGGCGGTCTCGCGAACCGCGAGGGACGTCGTCCGCTGACCAAGCGGCGCACCGATCTCGTGGTGCAGGCCGCGACGGGGATAGCGCCGCTCAGCGTGTCGGCGGACCTCATCGCCCACGTCGCCTTGCGCTGCGCCGGCATCCTCGCCGAACTCGGCGACCTGGGCGTCGACGTCGGACGCGTCGACGGCCGGGTGGTGGAGGCGTATCCGGCGGCGGCGCTGCGCACCTGGGGGCTGGTGTCCCGCGGATACAAGAGCGTGCAGAACCGGGTGACGCTGGGGGAGTTGGTCGACGCGTTCCTCGCGGCCGCGCACTGGATGGAACTCGGTGCATTCCAGACGATCTGCCGTGAATCGGACGACGCGCTCGACGCCGTGCTGGCCGCCGTCATCGCGCGGGCCGCGGCCCTCGGCTGCACGGAACTACCCGAGGGCGGCGACCGCGACGTCGCCGAGCGGGAGGGGTGGATTCACGTGCCGACGGCGGGGCTGCAGTCGCTGCGGCCCTAGACGGTCAGGGGCCCGACGTAAGCTGGGCGCGATATCGGGCGGAGAAGTAGAGGAGATCGGTGTGGCGACTCGTGCGGTACCGCAGGCCAGCGTCGGCGACGTGATGGCGGAACTGGCGGCCCTGGAAGATCCGAAGATCCGCGCCGTGAACGAGCGCCACGGCGACGACCACGGGGTCAACCTCACCAAGCTGCGCGCGGTCGCCAAGAGCCTCAAGACTCAGCACGACCTCGCCGGCGAGCTGTGGGTGACGGGCGACACCGCGGCCCGTCTCGTCGCGATCCTGATCTGCCGCCCCAAGGCGTTCAGCGCGTCCGAGTTGGACGCCATGCTCCGCGACGCCCGCGTCCCCAAGGTGCACGGCTGGCTCGTCAGCTACGTCGTGAAGAAGAGCCCGCACGTCGAGGAACTGCGCGTCGCGTGGTTCGCCGACTCCGACCCGGTCGTCGCGAGCGCCGGGTGGGCGCTGACCAGCGACCGCGTGGCGAAGGACTCCGGCGACCTCGATCTGCCCGAACTCCTCGACCTGATCGAGGCCAACATGAAGGACGCGCCGGACCGCCTGCAGTGGGCCATGAACGAATGCCTCGCCAACATCGGCATCCATCACCCCGATCTTCGTGCCCGCGCGATCGGCATCGGCGAACGCCTCGAAGTTCTGAAGGACTACCCGACCCCGCCCAATTGCACGTCCCCGTACGCGCCGATCTGGATCAGCGAGATCGTTCGCCGCCAGACGCAGAGCTAGCCGCGCGCGACTGCGCTGGTAGACCGACCGCGGCGACGTCCGCGCGCGAAACCTGGCAAATTGGACACCACACGCACCGTGCGTGGGTACGTGAAGAAGGAGTCCAATGGCTTTCTGGGATCAGCTGAAGGCAAAGGCGTTCGAGATGAACGGCCAGCTCAAGACCAAGACGGCGCAGTTCCAGAACAAGGAGTTCGCCAACGCCTCGATGGCCATGTGCGCCCTCATCGCCGCGGCGGACGGGACCATCGACCCGTCCGAGCGGCAGAAGACTGCGGGGCTGATCACCAGCAACGAGGCGCTCAGTGTGTTCCCGTCGGACGAGCTGAGCCAGAAGTTCGACTGGTACTGCAGCAAGCTGCAGTCCGATTTCGAGTTCGGCAAGATCGAGGCCACGGCCACCATCGCGAAGCTGAAGACCAAGCAGGACCAGGCTCGGGCCGTCATCCAGATCGGCATCGTCATCGGCGGCGCCGACGGCAACTTTGACCAGAACGAGCGAAACGTGGTGCGGGACGCCTGTTTCGCGGTCGGTATCGCGCCGGCCGAGTTCGAACTCTGAGGTGAGCGGTGACGCGCCCGGTGCGGGCGCGTCACCGACGCTCAATAGGCGGTGATGATCGGCGCCGGATTCCACAGTCCCGAACGCTGAGTCCGGGTGGTGTCGATCTCCGCGGCCGTCGCACGGGCGTCGAGGGGGGTGTATTGCTCCACGCCGCCCCAGTCGCGGTCCCAGTCGTTCTTCAGGTACGACGGTATGGTTCGGCTCGCCCGGGTCATCTCGATCCAGCCGAGGGGGCCGCCGCCGTACCGGTCCTGCCACAGGCTGGTCATGATCGCGCCGGGACGGTCCGGGAGGATCCGGTACTCGGGCGCTTCCGCGACACCGGCCCGGTGATCGAACGGCCGCTGGCACGGAAACGCAAGGCCCACAGCCCAGTCGATCATGACGGGCGATTCGGAGCCGATCACGTCGTTCAGTGTCTGCGTCCGCGGAACCCGCGGCGGTGTGACCGCCAGCCACTGCTGCGGATCGCTGTCCGTGTCCGACGCCACCAGCCGGATGACATCCGTATCGGCCGGCAGGGAATCGAGCGGAACACGCAGATTGCGCCACGACGGCGCCGGCCCGATGTCGATCGGCGTCACCCGTCCTGCCACCGCGACCGTGCCGTCCTGCTGCGCGGTGCCGTACTCCACCTCGAGGTTCTGGCCGTAGGTGACGACGCCGTCCGCGTCGACGGACCGGATGCGGCCCGCCGCGGCGATGGAGACGAGGTCACCCGCACCGGTATCCGATTCCGCACTCGGCAGTCGGTACCAACCGGTGGTCAGCGATGCGTCGCCGTCGCTGCCGTCACTGCCGAGGACCGGGGTGCTCGCGGGGTCGAGTCCGAACGGCAATGCCACGGCACTGCCGTTGACACCCACCGCGCCGGCGCCGCCACCGGTGCCCGCGGCGTTGCTCGACGCCGTCTGCTCGGTGTTGTCGGTCTTGACGGAGTTGGCGACACCCGCATCCGACGATTCCTCGTCGGCGCTCAGGTCTCCGGCGACACCGTTCGGGCTGAAGCCGGCGCTGCCGGTGCCCGCGAAAGTGGTCGCCGCGTCACCGGACAGCGGTTGCAGCAGTGACGCGTTGGGATCGGTTTCGAGCAGGACGTCGTTGGCCAGGCCGCACGGCGCGCCGGTGACGGCGTCGACGTTGGAGCGGGCGAGGGAGAACGCCGGGTACTGCGCAACCGCGCCCTTCGCCATCGACAGCACCTCGAACAGCACCATCGCGGCGGCCGCCACCGTCAGCGGCGGGAGCGCCCACAACCGGCGTCGTCGCACGGAGTCGCCCCGCGTGTAGGGCTCGCGGAAGTAGCACCACGCCGCGATCAGCAGCATCACCAGGGTGGCGCCGAGCAGGATCGTGCCCGCACCGAGGCCGCCGATCGACACCGGCTTGTCCCACCACGGGACGCTGTAACTGGACACGTACCACCACCCGTTGGTGCTGGTGAAACACATCGCCAGCAGGAACAGCACGGCGGCCGCGAACAGGGCGCGGTTGCGCGGCGAGCGCACCACGGAGGTGCTCACCGCCACCGACGCCAGCACGGCGAGCGACCCGGCGAGACCCGCGTAGATGCCGAAGTGGTGCGTCCACTTGGTGGGCGTGAACATCATCAGGCCCATCGCAGCGAGCGTGATGCCGATGAGCCGCCGCGACGGTCCCGTCGCCGTCCCGGGAATCCGGCCGCCCTTGCGCAGCATCACGAGCACCGTCACCGCCAGGCACAGCACCATCACGAACACACCGAACCGGCGCGACAGTGAACCGTCGACGGAGATGTTCAGCAGGTACTGGTAGCGGAGGTACTCGTCGAACCAGGGGACGTTGGGGCCGATGGCGTGCACGTGCTGCATCTCCATCACGGCGGCGAGGGTCTGATCGGCGAACACCGCCACCAGGATCACGGTCCCCGACGCGACGAGCGGCGCGAGCAGTGCCGGATAGCCCACAGTCTTGGCCCGCGCGATCACGATCTGCAGGATCGGCCGGGCGCCGGCGACGAGGGCGCCGAAGCAGATCAACCCGGACGGGCCCGCGGTCAGTGTGGCCGCACCGACCAGGATCGCCACCGCGGCGGGCAGCAGCCGACGGGTCGCGACGGCGCGTTCCACCGAACACCACGTGAGCAGCACGCCCACCGCGACGATCGGTTCGGGCCGCAGGCCGTTGTTGTAGGGGAGCCAGAACGCGAGGAACACCAGCCCGCCCGTCCACAGCGCGAGCCGGTTGCCCCGGACGGCGGCACCGAGTCGCGGTGCGACCTCCCGGCTGATCACCAGCCACGCGACGATGCCGGCGAGCAGCGCGGGCAGACGCACGAACGGGCTGGCCGGGGTGATGTTCGCCAGCACCGCGAGGAGGTCGTAATAGGGCGACCCGAACGGCGCCTCGGGGACGCCGTACCAGCGGAAGTAGTTGGCCATGTAGCCCGCGGCCTCGGACGTGCGGGCCATGTTGAACTGGTAGCCGTCGTCGGAGGTGGAGGCGCCGATGAAATGCCACAGCACCAGCGTGCCGAGGACGACGGCGTCGACGGCCCCGAACGACCACCAGCGGGTGGGCAGGAATCGCCGGGCCCGGCGACCGTCCACGTTGTCGAGACGGTGCAGCGCCACCAGCGCCAGAATCGTGGCCAGCGCACCCACCACCATCGCCACGAACTTGATCGTCGACGGCGTCGACGAGAACCGGCTGTCGATCTGCGCGGTCACCTGCAGTCCGTCGGGCACCGGCCCGTCGAGGTCGCTGAAGATGCCCACCATCTGCGGGCGGAGGTCACCGTCGACGACGGTCGGGGCGTCCTGGCCTGCCGTCACGAATCCGGCGGTGGTCCGCGTCGAATCCGAGGACACCACGAGCGTGCAATCGGCGGGTAGCCCGTCGAGCGGTGACGACAGCAGCACCTGGTTCCGCAGCACCACCTCGACGCCGGCGGGACCGTCCGCGGTCGCCGGATTCACCTTGGCGACCAGTCCGTACCTCGCGGCGTCGGCGGCGCCCGCGGGGGCGGTGGAGGTCAGTAGCCCGCCGCGGCCGGCGAGTTCGCCGACCGTCGAACAGGGGATTCGCACGTCGAGGCTCAGCGGAGCGTAGGAGACGAGCGGGGCCTCGACGCTTCCGGTGCTGCCGTTCTGCGGCCAGGTGAGGGTCGCGCTGTCCTGCTCGACCGGAAGGAACGGGAGCGACAACGTGAGCAGCACGCCGAAGAGGGACGCGACGATGGCGAGGAGACGGGCGGAGCGGACCGACTGACCGAGAGGAGACGACTGCGGCGGGGTCCCGATCGGCGACTCGTCCGAGTCGTCTCTGGACACATTCGCCGATTCCAGCCTGCTGTCAGTCACGACGTCGGATAGTACCCATCCGCGCCGATGGTGAGCGAAGGCAAGGAACAGCCCTGGTGGGAGGGTTTCCGGCTCCGGATGATCACATGAGGAGGTGTCTCATGATCCTCACCCGGCGCCCCGGCCGGGTGAGGAGATGATGGTGATGCCGCGGGCCGCGGCGGTGCCGAACCTCGGAATGCACTTCGCGGATGATCTCGAACATGCCTCCGCCCTCCTCCTGCGCGACCACGACTATCCCGACCGTAGGTCGGGCCCCGGGTGAGCCGATTCACCCGGCGCGGGTGAACAAGGTCACCCCGTGACGGGCTGCACCGACAGCTGCTTCACGCCGCTCTGCGAACAGCCGGTCGTGGGGTAGGGGAGGAAAACCGACCCGGTGTCGTTCGGCGGATACACCCGGAATCCGGCGACCGGTGTGGGGCCGCACGTGTCGGCGGGATAGTTCTGCACCACCGTGGCACGCACCGCGGCGGTGGCCCGCGCGCCCGGAGCGACCGTCACGGGAGTCTCCGTTCCGCCGTCCCTCTCGGCCGCCGCACCCACCTGCGGGCCGTCCGGTGCCGCGACGTACGACACCCCGGGGTATCCGTGGAGGATGCAGTCGCGGGTGCCGGTGTTGGTGAAGACGAGCGGGATCTCCTGCGATCCGGCGGCCCCGCTGGGCTCTCCGAGCGTCACCTGCAGTTCGCCGATCGGGCAGCGGTCGGGGTGCGGAGTGGTCGTCCCGGTCGGCGACGGCGCGGTGGTGATGGTCGTGGTGGCCGCCTCCGAAGTCGTCGAGGTGAGGCCGCCGGGCGAGGATTCGGCGGTCCCCGACTCGTCCGCCGAGCCACACGCCGAGGCGGTGAGTGCGACGGTGATCCCGAGTGCTCCGAGAAGGGTGCGTGCCGGTGACTGCGTGCGCATCTGATCGCTCCTCCTGCTGACTGTGCGGCGTACGTCGATGGTCCGCGATCGGTGCCGTCCCAG
Organism: Rhodococcus sp. USK10; assembly: GCF_019378875.1. Classification (NCBI taxonomy): domain Bacteria; kingdom Bacillati; phylum Actinomycetota; class Actinomycetes; order Mycobacteriales; family Nocardiaceae; genus Rhodococcus; species Rhodococcus sp. USK10. Next base: position 1,850,687 of record NZ_CP076048.1, on the reverse strand, counting down.
TGGGCGGTTCGGGGAGATCGCATTCGCCCCGAATCGGCGGGCTCCGGTCGTAGGCTGCGGGCGCAGCGTTTCCACGACACTTTCACTGGAGGCATACCGATGAGCGAAGTTCTGGACCGGACCAAGATCTACATCGACGGATCCTGGGTCGATTCGCAGGGGACGGGCCGGATCGATGTGGTCAACCCGGCCACGGAGGACGTCATCGCCGTGGTCGCCGAGGGCACCCCCGACGACGTCGATCGCGCCGCGAAGGCCGCGCGGGCAGCCTTCCCCGCATGGTCCGCGCTCAGCGGCACGGAACGCGGCGAGTACCTCCGGAAGGCGGCCGCCCTGATCAAGGAGCGCCTCGACGACTTCACCGCCCTGGTGTCCCGCGACATGGGCATGCCGCTGGGATTCGCGAAGCCCATCCAGATCGGGATGCCCCTCGCGAACCTCGCCGCGTTCGCCGAACTGGCTGCCACCTACGACTTCGACGCCCACGAGGTGGGCAACTCGCTGATCGTGCGCGAACCCATCGGTGTCGTCGGCGCGATCACCCCGTGGAACTTCCCGCTCCACCAGGTGGTGCTGAAGGTCGGCGGTGCGCTGGCCGCGGGCTGCACCGTGGTGCTCAAGCCGACCGAGGTCGCGCCGCTCGCCACCTACGCGCTCGCCGACATCTTCGACGAAATCGGTCTGCCCGCAGGCGTGTTCAACCTCGTCAGCGGATTCGGGCCAGTCGTGGGTGAGGCGATCGCCGGCCACCCCGAGGTGGACATGGTCTCGTTCACCGGCTCCACCCGGGCGGGCAAGAGGGTCGCGGTGGTCGCCGCCGAGACGGTGAAGAAGGTGGCACTCGAACTCGGCGGCAAGTCCGCCAACGTCATTCTCGACGACGCCGACCTGACGAAGGCGGTCACCGACGGGGTGGCCAAGTGTTTCCTCAACTCCGGCCAGACCTGTTCGGCGCTCACCCGGATGCTGGTCCCCGCGGACAAGGTGGACGAGGCCTCCGCCATCGCGGCGCAGGTCGCGCAGAACTACTCGGTCGGCGATCCGACGGCCGCGACGTCGGTGCTCGGGCCGCTGGTGAACTCGAACCAGCTCGAGCGGGTCCGCGGGTACATCGAACAGGGCATCGCGGAAGGTGCGCGCGCCGTCCTCGACGGCCGGGAGACCGGACAGGACTCCGGCTACTTCGTCGGCCCCACCGTGTTCTCCGGCGTCACCGAGGACATGACCATCGCCAAGGAGGAGATCTTCGGTCCCGTCCTGTCCATCATCGGATACCGCGACGAGGAGGACGCGGTGCGGATCGCCAACGCGACGGAGTACGGGCTCGCCGCCGGCGTCTGGTCCGGCGACCAGGAGCGGGCCGACCGCGTCGCACGGCAGCTGCGCGCGGGCCAGGTCGAGGTGAACGGCGGGGCGTTCAACACCAACGCCCCGTTCGGCGGGTACAAGCAGTCGGGCATCGGTCGCGAGGCCGGGGTCCTCGGTTTCGAGGAGTTCCTGGAGATCAAGTCGATCCAGCGGTAGGCGGCTTCGCCACCCGTGCGTGGTTAGCGAGTCTCTGGACTCGTCAACCACGCACGGGCGCGGAGCGCAATTGGCCTCACGCTGAACCGAATCCGTGACTCTGTAGCGTCGTGGTCCTACCCTCGAATCGAGGGGTGGACAGCGGAGATGAGGAGAACACAATGGATCTCGGTCTGAGCGGCAAGCGGGCCGTCGTCACCGGCGGCAGCCGCGGAATCGGTTTCGCGATCGCGCGCAGCCTCGCGTCGGAGGGGGTCGACGTGGTGCTCGCGGCCAGGGGCGCCGAGGCGCTGGAACTGGCGGCGAAGACGCTGTCGCAGCAGACCGGCCGTCGGGTCATCGGGGTACCCACCGACACCGGCGACGACAAGTCGGTGGGCGCCCTCGTCCAGCGAACCGTCGACGAACTCGGCGGCGTCGACATTCTGGTGAACGCCGCGGCCACACCGTGGAGTGCGGGCAAGCCGAGCGACTTCGCGTCCACCACCGACGACGTGGTCCGCGACGAGTTCGAGATCAAGGTGCTCGGCTATCTGCGCACCGCCCGCGCGGTGGCACCGCACCTGGTCGAGCAGGGGTGGGGGCGGATCATCAACATCAGCGGGCTCGGTGCACGCCAGGCCAACTCCATCGCGCAGACCGTCCGGAACGTCGGGGTGTCGGCGCTGACGAAGAACCTCGCCGACGAACTCGGACCGCACGGCGTCAACGTCACCGTGGTGCATCCGGGACTGACGCGGACCGAACGACTTGTCGATCGGCTGACGGAGCAGTCCGAGGCGGAAGGGGTGCCTGTTGCCGAACTGGAGTCGCGGCTGGCGACCAATTCGATCCACCGGCTGATCGACGCGAGCGAGGTCGCGGACGTCGTCACGTTCCTGGCGTCGCCGCGCAGTGTCGGGATCACCGGCGACGCGGTGGCCGTCGGCGGGGGTGCGCCGGGCGCCGTCTACTACTGAGCGCGGGCGGGGGACAGCACGCCGTCGCGCTGGGTCACTTCCAGCGCGGCGCGTTCGCCGGAGCGGACAGCGCCGTCGACCCATCCGCACATCACGGACGAACTCTCCGTGCCCGCCCAGTGAATGCGACCGCACGGTTCACGGAGGGCGTGGCCGAACTGGGTGAGTACTCCCGTCGGCGCATGACTGAGCATGCCGCCGCCGGAGTACCGCTCGACGCTCCAGTTCTGCTCGACGTAGTCGACGGGGGAGGCAGCCCGGGTTCCGAACCTCGCGGTCAACTCCCCGAGCACCGCCGTCTTCCGCTCCGCTTCCGGCAGCGTCCCCAACTTGCGGGCGATCGGCCCCTCGACGATCACGCACAGAACTCCGGGACGTCCGGTGTCGGTGCACGCGTCGATGGTGATCGTCGCGGGGGAGTCGGGTGCCGCCGACTGCCCCGACAATCCGTCGGCGCGCCAGAAGGGTTCGTCGTAGACGACGGCGATCTTCATGACGGCGCCGCTCGGCATCCTCTGGTGCAGGAACGACCGATCCATCGGGAGCAGGGGCTCGTAGAGGATCTGGCTCGCGATCGCGAGAGGCACCGCGACGATCGCTCGCCGCGCCCGCACGGCCAGGTCCGCGGAGCGGACGGTCACGCCGTCGCCGTCCTGCGCGATGTCCCGGACGGGTTGCGACAGGTGGAGTGCGTCGCCGATCTCGGCTGCCATCGGACGGTAGATCGCTCCCATCCCGCCGACCGGCCGCGCATCCTCGGCCGCGTCCTTCACGCCGAGAACGAAACCGGGACCGCCGCCGGACGCCATCTGATACAGCACGAACAGCATCGACACCTCGGACGCGGCGGACGTGTAGCAACCGGCGACGGCGGTCTCGAGAAGGTCGTGGGCAGGCTTGGACAACGTGTTGCCGCCGAGCCATTTCGCGAGACTGATCGCGTCCCACTTCGCGGCCTTCTTCGCCTCCCACGGCGCCTCGAGCGGGATCGTCTTGCACATCTGGCCGAGTTCGAAGAACACGGCGCCGAGATTCGCCGTGGCCCAGGGACTCATCGTCAGGGGAATCGTGCCCTTGTACCGGTATTGCTTGCCGTCGACGACCATCATGGCTTCGCCGTCGGTGTACTGCTTGTACGTCTCGACGCCGAATTCGTCGATCAGGGCGTAGATCCGGTCCTGTCCCGGCCCGATCCACGCGCCGCCCCGATCGATCCACGACCCGTCGTCGCGGGTCTCGGTGAACGTGCGCCCGCCGATCCGGTCACGGGCCTCCATCAGCGCGACCGTGTGGCCGGCCTGTTTCAGGCGCAGCGCCGCCGTCAGTCCGGCGAATCCGGCTCCTACGACGCAATAGTCGACTTCGATGTCTGCCATGACGAATCCCCTCGCGCTCTTTCGATCCTTACTCGCGGCGAGGGGTCCGGTCAAGGGCAACACCCGTGAGTACTTGTTAACCGCCGGCGGTTAACAAGTACTCACGGGTGGGGACCAGCGGGAACACCTGCTCGGCGATGCGCTCGAGTTCCTCGTGCGCGGGAGAGCACTGGATGAGCAGCAGGGTGAGGCCGGCGTCCTGGTAGGCGCGGATCTTCTCGGCGACCTGTTCGGGTGTGCCGACGAGGTCGGGGCGCAGACCACGCGTGCCGACGGAGTATTCGCGCCGGGACAGTTCGACGTCGAGTTCGGAGTTCTTCACGAACTCCTCGAACGACGCGTACCCGGGCGAGTGGGGGTCGACGGTGGTGATGCGTTCGAGTTCGGCGCGGGCCTCGGCTTCGGTGTCGCGCACGATGATATAGGTGGACATGCCGAATTCGGCCATGTCCCGCTGGTGGATTCGCTGCGACCGTGCGTTCATGTCGGCGATCTTCGTGCGCACCTCGTCGACGGTGCCGCCGTGCAGGACGTACGAGTCGGCGAAGGTCGCGATGGATTCGCGGCCGCTCTCGCTCTCCCCGCCCGCGAAGACCGGTGGATGGACTGCGGGTTTCGGCGACAGGATCGAGTCGCGCACGCTGAAGTGCTCGCCCTGGTAGGTGAACGGGGTGTGTTCCCAGAGTCCGCGGAGGACGTCGACGAATTCGGTGGCCTGCCGGTATCGCTCGTCGTGCCGGGTGAACGCGCCGCCGTACTGCCGGGCTTCTTCCTCCCACCATGCGGCGACGACGTTGAGCGCGAACCGTGCCGCACCGGCGTCGGTGGTGCCGGCGATGTCGGTGATGGTGGCGGATTCCTTCGCGGTGACGGCCGGCAGGTGGAATCCGGGTCGCACCGCCGTCATCACCCGGAGCTGTTCGGTGACCGCGAGGATCGCCGACGACAGCGACCAGGCCTCGAGGCTGGGCGCGTCGACGCCCTTGCGATCGTTGAGGTAGAGCTCGGGGACGAGGGTGGTGTGGTATCCGAGCCGGTCGGCGAGTTGCGACAGCTGTTTGACGTAGTCCCAGGTGGCGGGCATGCCTTCGTCGCCGAGGTTGCGCAGGAAGCCGCCGTAGATGGGCGTCCAGTAGCCGAAATGCATGTCATTCCTCCGTGATGGCGTCGAGCGACGCGCGCAGATCGTCGACGAGATCTTCCAGGTTTTCCAGTCCGACGGACAGTCGGACGGTGCGGTAGCCGAATCCGGCGTCGCGGAGTTGCGTGTCGTCGAGGTGGCTGTGCGTGGTGGTGGCGGGGTGCACCACCAGCGAGCGGGCGTCGCCGATGTTGGCGACGATGGCGAACAGTTGCAGCGAGTCGACGAACTTCGCGACCTTCGAGTCGTCGACGGCGAGATCGAAGGAGAACACCGAGCCGGCGCCCCGCGGTAGATACCGGCGGGCGGCGTCGTGCCACCGGTTGTGCGGCAGGCCCGGGTAGTTGACCTTCGCGACCGCGGGATGACCGTCCAGGAATTGGGCGATGGCCAGCGCCGAGCCGACCTGCCGCTCGAGCCGCAGGTCCAGCGTCTCCAGCCCCTGCAGCAGCTGGAACGAATTGAACGGCGACAGTGCGGGTCCGAGGTCGTGGACGACCTTCGTCTTCGCGTACACCAGGTACGCGCTCCGGTCGCGACCGAACTCGTCCCACAGCACGAGGTCGCCGATCCGCGGGTACGGCTCGGTGAACTGGGTCCACCGCCGCGGCTCCGCGCCGAAGTCGAACGTGCCGAGGTCGACGATCACCCCGCCCAGCGACGTTCCGTGCCCGCCGATGAATTTGGTGGCCGAGTACACGGCGATGTCGGCGCCGAAGTCTTTGGGGCGGAGCAGGTACGGGGTGGCGATCGTGTTGTCGACGATCAGCGGGACCCCGGCCTGATGTGCGATGTCGGCGACGGCCCGGACGTCGAGGACGGAGGCGACGGGGTTGCCGATCGTCTCGGCGAAGAAGGCCCGGGTCTCGGGGCGGGCGGCCGCACGCCAGGCGTCGAGGTCGTCCTGGTCGACGAGGGTGACGTCGATCCCGAAGTCCGCGAACGTGTCGGTGAGCAGGTCGACCGTGCCGCCGTACAGTTGCCGCGCCGCGACGATGTGCTGCCCCGACTTGGCGAGCGTGAGGAGGGCGACCGCGACGGCGGACTGCCCGGACCCGGTGGCCAGCGCGGCGACGCCGCCGTCGAGGTCGGCGAGGCGCTGCTCGAGCACGGCCTGGGTGGGGTTCCCGGTGCGGCTGTACAGATTTCCCTTGCGGCGCAGGGAAAAGATGTCCCGCGCCTGGTCGAAGCTGCCGAAGTCGTAGGCAACCGATTGGTAGATCGGGGGGATCGCGGTGTTCTGCGGCGTGCCGGGCTGATAGCCGGTGCGGACCTGCCGGGTCGCGAACCCTGTGGTCTCGGGCATCGGTGTGCCTGTCCCTTCGTCGATACTCTTGTTTGGCCGGGGTCGATCACAAACGAATATGTTCGGAACAAAACACGAAGTGCGACGAGAAGACACGCGTTTTGTTCTGCTCGAGCATTACTCTTGTTCCACCGCGCGCGGGTGAGTCAGGGTGACGCAGTCAATCCTGCGAACAACCACCCCGAGTGAGGTAATCAGTGGACATCGACTGGCTGGAACCCGAAGCGACCGCGCGTGGCTCGGTGATCGTCGTCGCCGGCCGAGGTGAGCATGCTCACGTGTACCGCAGGTTCGCCCGGCGGATCGCGTTCGACGGTTACCGCGTCGCGGTGGTGGAGAACGATCCCGCCGCGGCCGCTCGGGTGATCGCCGACGCCGAGTCCGGTCTCCCGCTCACCGTCGTCGGGTCGGACAGTGGCGCGCTCACCGCGCTCGACCTCGCCGCCACCCAATCGGCCGTGTCCGGGGTCGTGGCCGCCGGTCTCCTCGTCGCGGGCACCGACGCCGTCACCGGAGGGTGGGACGGCGAACTCGAGATCCGCTCCGCGTGTCCGGTGCACCGGAGTGTCCTGGCCGCGGACGGCGCGCTCGACCGCGGCACGCTCGGCGCGGAGGCGCCGGTCGCCACGGCGGATTCGCTGACCCACGTGCAGGTTCCCGTCCTCGTCGTCCACGGCGGCGCCGACGTCCTGAGCCCGGTGGCGGACGTCCTCGCCGTCACGTCCGCGTTGCCGGGCGCCCGCGTGGTCGTCGTCAACGACGGTAGGCACGACATTCTCAACGACGTGTCCCACCGGTCCGTCGCCGCCGAGATCGTGCAGTTCCTCGAGCGTCTGCGACTGCCCGGCACGCCCGACGTCCTCCTCCGCGACCCGGCGGGCGCACTCGCGCAATGACCCGGGCGGGGCCGGTGGTGATTGTCGATCGAAGGGGTGTGGATGTCAGCGGTGCTGGAGTCGGAGACGATTGCTCCGGAGTGGTTGCTCGAACGAATCGACGGCCGCACCACGGAACTCGCCGATGCCGTCGCCGACCTCATCCGGTCGGGTGAGCTGAGCCCCGGCGACCGCCTGCCGACCGTCCGCGCACTCGCGAAAGCGACCCACCTCAGCGTCGGTGCGATCGTCACCGCGTGGGGCCGGTTGCAGGAGCAGGGTTTCGTGCAGACCCGCCGCCGCGGCGGCACCGTGGTTCTCCCGCCGCTCGACAGTGTGCCCGAGCGCGGCATCCCCGACTGGCGCGGCGTCGACCTGGCGCAGAACGCGCCCGACCTGGCGCTGCAGCCGTCCCTGTCCGACGCTTTGTTGTCCAGCCTGGACGCCGAGACGTTGAATGTGTTCGGGCGGGAACTGATGACCGAGCGGCTGCGCAACGCCGTCGCTCCGGGGTGGCCGTTCGAACCGGAGGCCTGGGCGACCGCGGGTGGTGGCACCGAGGCGCTGCTGCTGGCGGTGGAGGCGGCGGCGCCGCCCGGGTCCCGGGTGGCGGTCGACGAGCCCCTCGGCCCGGGGGTGCTCGACACCCTCCGCGATCTGGGTCTGGACGCGGTCGGCGTCGGCGCCGACCGCGCCGGTCCCCGGCCGGACGCGCTCGACGAGGCCCTGACGGCCGGTGCGGTCGCGTTCGTGTTCCAGCCCGGGGCGCCGTTCGCCGTCGACCACGCGGTCAGCGCGCAGCGCACCCGCGAACTCGCCGACGTGCTGCGACGGCATCCGGCGGTGTGGGTGGTCGAGGACGACTCGATCGGACCGCTCGAACCGGAGCAACCGCCGTCGCTGGGATGTGAACTGCCGCAACGTGTCGTCCGGATCCGCAGCTACTGCAAGGCGTACGGGATCGATGTGCGGACCTCCGTCCTCGGCGGCTCCCGTGAATTGATCGAGAAGGCCATGAAGGTGCGCAGTCACGGCGTCGGCTCGAACAGCCGGATCCTGCAGAACGCCCTCGCCCACCTGATCGGCAGCGCCGACGCCGAACACGCGGTCACGGCGGCACACGAACGCTACGCCGCGCGGCGCACGACGCTGCTCGAGGCCCTGATCGACCGTGGTATCGAGGCTTTCGCGGGCCCGCACAGTCTGGTCGTGTGGGTGACGGTGTCGGACGAGACAGCGGCGCTGGTCGCGTTGGCGCGGCAGGGCATCTCGGTGGGGGCGGGATCGCGGTCGTTCGTGCGGTCACCCGCACGCCAGCTCCTGCGCCTGTCGGCCACCCAGTTGCCCGACGACGCCGAGCTGATCGGGCAGCTCGCCGACGTCGTCGCGGCGGCTGTCGCGGAGTCGTCGCGGGAGTTCTTCGACTGATCGGACTTTGTTCGGCAGCACTGCGGGACATACGAAATATGTTTTGAAACATCGAGAATTTAATACTCTGCACGCGTCTGTTTGCTCCATACACTTCAACGCGGCGTGCCGAGGCAGGTGCCTGACGGCGGACGACGAAGGAGCGAGAACATGACGAGACGGCAACTGAAATTGGGAGCTGTCCTCACCCCCACGGGTGGTCCCGGGCACCCGTACACCTGGCTGGATCCGGAGATCCCCGGCGACGCCAGCGTCGACATCGACTGGTACATCGAGTACGCGCGTCTCGCGGAGCAGGCGCGGTTCGACCTCGTGTTCATCGTCGACAGCCAGTTCATCACCCCTGACTCGCCCCCGCACTACCTGAACCGGCTCGAGCCGCTGACGCTGCTCTCGGCGCTCGCCGTGGCCACCGAGCACATCGGACTCGTCGGCACCCTGACCACGTCGTTCAACCAGCCGTTCAACCTCGCGCGACGGTTCGCGTCCCTCGACCTGATCAGCCGCGGCCGCGCAGGCTGGAACGTCGTCACCAGTGGCGACTCCGGCACCGCCGGAAACTACGGCCTCGAGGAGCATTACGACTACGCCACCCGCTACGGCCGGGCACTCGAACACGTCGAGATCGTCAAGGCGCTGTGGGATTCGTACGAGGACGACGCGTTTCCGCGCGACCGGGACGCCCGCCGCTTCCTCGATTCGGACAAGCTGCACACCCTCGACCACCGGGGCGAGCATTTCTCGGTGGTCGGCCCGCTCAACATCGAACGCTCACCGCAGGGACAGCCGGTGATCTTCCAGGCCGGCGACTCCGACCAGGGCCGCGACCTCGGAGCGCGCATCGCAGACGGGATCTTCACCCACGCACCAAGTTTCGAGGCGGGAGCGGCGTTCTACGCGGACATCAAGACCCGCGCCGCGGCGTACGGGCGCGCCCCCGAGGACATCGTGGTCCTGCCGGGCGTCACCGTCACCGTGGGCGACACCGACGCCGACGCCCGTGAGATCGAACGCACGACCCAGCTGGCGGACAACGACTTCGGCAGGTCCCTGCGGGAACTCGGCCGCCCCTTCGGCTGGCACGACTTCCAGCAGTACGACCTCGACGCGCCGTTCCCCACCGAGGCCTTGCAGCACGCCGAGCGGAGTTTCTACACGCAGGCGAAGAAGATCACCGACCTCGCCGTCGGCCGCGGGCTGACGCTGCGGCAGACCGTCGAGGCGCTCAGCGCGCCGAAGACGTCGCCGTTCACCGGCAGCGCCGAGACCGTCGCGAACGAACTGCAGCGCTGGCTCGACGGTCACGCCCTCGACGGCATCAACATCCACATCGGGCACCCGGCGCAGTTCCGCCGATTCGTCGACGAGGTGCTGCCGATCCTGCGCGAGCGCGGGGTGGTCCGGGAGGACTACGAGCAGGACACCCTGCGCGGCAACCTCGGTCTGCCCTTCGCGGAGAACCGGTACACCCGTGCGCGGCGTGAGGGAATCGATCCCGCCCCGCTGCCCGGCACCACCGCGTCGCTGTCCGCGAGCGTCTGAATCACCACCCCCCTTTGCATGGTCAGGAGCACCCAGTGAGCAAGAAGAGCCGGCGGATCGCCGGCGCCGTAGTACTCGGAGTGATCGTCGGTCTCGTCGCCACAGCATGCGGCGGTGGCAGCAGCTCGAACGGCGCCGAGGTCAAGTGGGCGTTCAACCTCCCCACATCCTGGGACCCGGTGACGAGCCGGACCGGAAACGACATCAATACCATCAGCCTCGCGTATGCGTCGCTGACCCGGCTCGACGCAGAGGGCAACGTCGAACCGTCGCTCGCCGAGAGCTGGAAGTACAACGCCGACGGCACCGCGGTGACATTCAGCCTGCGTGACGGTCTTACCTTCTCCGACGGGACCACCCTCGACTCGCAGGCGGTGAAGGCGTTCTTCGACCGGGGCAAGACCCAGGACGATTCGTTCCTGCGCGATCAGCTCGCCGGCGTCACGGAGGTCACGGCCGACAGCGCCACCGACGTCACGCTGCACCTGGCCGACGCCGACTACCAGATCCCGTACCTGGTGGCCGGGCGCACCGGCGCGATCGCCAGCCCGACGGCGGCCGCCGACCCGCAGAAGCTCAGCGTGTGGCCGGTCGGGGCCGGTCCGTTCACGATCACCGATTTCGTCGCCGAGGATCACGCCTACTTCGAGAAGAACCCGAACTACTGGGACGCCGAGAACATCCACATCGACCACTTCGAACTCAGCGTCGCCCCGGACCCGGCCACCCTCGTCGCCGGTGTCCAGTCCGGCTCCATCGACTTCGCGACGCTGCCTGCGTTGCAGTCCAAGGAAGCCGAGGCCGCCGGTCTCGACGTGACCGTGAAGCCGTCGCTCGCCGCGAACGACGTGTCCATCAACCTCAACAAGGCGCCATTCGACAACCCGAAGATCGTCGAGGCGTTCCGCTACGCATTCGACCGCCAGGCGTTCGTCGACGTCGTCACGAACGGGCTGGGGAGCACCACCAGCCAGCCGTTCCCCGACGGGTACCTCGCGTTCAACCCGGAGATCGAGAAGCTCTGGAACTACGACCCCGACAGGGCATCTCGTCTCCTCACCGAGGCGGGCTACGCACCCGGACAGTTGTCGATCGAGATCACGGCGCAATCGGCGGCCACCAACCGCGCGGAACTCGTGCAGTCGCAGTTGAAGAAGATCGGCGTCGAGTCCACGATCAAGGTGGTCCCGCCCGGTTCGTCGACGTGGCAGAGCGAGGTCTACATCGCGAAGAACCCGCAACTGGCCACGGACGGCACCATCGGACGTGAATCCCCGGTGCAGAACCTGCTCGCCGTCTACGGTCCGGAAGGCATCATGAACCTCAGCGGCCCGCACGCGTCGCCGGAGTTCACCGCCGCACTCGACGCCGTGCGCCGCACCCCGCTCGAGGACCCGGAATACAAGCCGCGGTTGTGGCAGGCCGTCAAGGTCGGTGTCGAGCAGTCGCCGACGAACTACCTCTTCAGCAACCCGTGGATCATCGTGTCCAACCCGGATCTGAAGAACCTCAACATCCTGCCGTCCCAGGTTCGCTGGGAAGGCGTCACGGTCTCGTGACCACCGCAGACATCGAGGCCGCAGGCACCGGGAGGGCATTCGCTCTCCCGGTGCCTGCGGGCGCGCTCGGCACGGCGGCGCGGGTCGTGCTCGGCACCGTGCTGATCGTGGTCCCGGTCTTCCTGTTCTCCACCCTGATCACGTTCCTGCTCGGTGCGGCCAGCGGGCTGAATCCGGCCGCCGGCATCGCCGGTGACGCCGCGACCCCTGAGACGATCGCCCGGATCAACGCCGAGTTCGGGCTGGACAAGCCGGTCTGGCAGCAGTACGTCGACTGGATGTCGAGCATGCTGAGCGGCGACCTCGGTGTCTCGTGGTTCAGCAAGATCCCGGTCAGCGAGTTGATCGGTGAGCGGCTCGCCGTCAGCGCCTCCATCGCCGGTGTCGCGCTGGTGATCGGACTCGTCCTCGGTGTCGGGCTCGGGGTGCTCGCCGCCGTCTACAAGGGCAGCCTGCTCGACCGGGCGATCACCGCCTACACGTCGGTGGCCTCGACGCTGCCGCCGTTCGTCGTCTCCATCGGGCTGATCCTCGTCTTGAGCGTCGGGTTGCACTGGCTGCCGTCGGCCGGGTACGTCCCGCCGGACGAGAACTTCGGCCGCTGGCTGTCGCTGATCATCATGCCCGCGATCGCGCTGAGCATGGACGTCGTCGCCGACATCGCGCGGCAACTCCGCACCGGACTGGTCGCGGAACTGGATCAGAACTACGTCACCGGCGCGGTGGTGCGGGGCATCGGTCCGTCACGGATCTTGTTCGTGCACGCCCTGCGCAACGGCAGCGGCCCCGCGCTGTCGATCCTGGGCATGAAGATCCCCACGCTCATCGGTGGCGCCGTCGTGATGGAGACCATGTTCTCGATGCCCGGCTTCGGTCGCCTCGCCGCCGATTCCGCGCTGCGGGGGGACGTTCCGATCGTTCAGGGAACGCTCGTCGTGGCGATCGTGTTCGTGCTGTTCTGCAACATCGTCGTCAACATCGCCCAGAGCGTCCTGCAGCCGGCCACCCAGCGGAGAGACTGACATCCCATGCTCACAGCAATTCTGCGCTATCACTCTGCTCGCGCCGCGGTGATCGTCCTCGGGCTGATCGTGGTGCTCGCGGTCTTCGGGCCCGTTCTCGCGCCGTTCGACCCGCTCGCGCAGGACACGGCGGCAATCCTGCAGGGCCCGAGTGGAACTCATTGGCTCGGCACGGACAACGTCGGGCGGGACGTGTTCAGCCGGTTGCTGGCCGGTTCGACCGTGTCGGTGCTGTCCGCGCTGCAATGCGTCGTGGTCGGATTCCTCCTCGGCGTGATCCCGGGCTTCCTGTCGGTGTATCTCGGGCGCAGCGTGGAATGGTTCACGCTCCGGCTGATGGATGCTCTCATCACGCTGCCGTTCCTCGTGTTCGCCGTCGCGATGACCGCGCTGCTCGGAAACGGACTCGCGCAGGCGATGTTCGCCGTCGGCATCCTCATCGCGCCCGCGTTCTACCGGGTCACGCGCGCCGCGGCGCTGACCGTGGCCAACTCCCAGTTCGTCGAGGCCGCCGAACTGATGGGCGCCGACACGTCCTGGATCATCCGCCGTCACGCGGTGCGCAAGGTGCTGCCCGCGGTCGGGGTGACGTTCGCCGCGATGACCGGGGCCAGCCTCGTCATCGTGTCTTCGCTGACCTTCCTCGGGATCGGCGTCGTCCCGCCGGACCCCACCTGGGGCGGACTCCTCGCCAGCGGATTGCAGTACCTCTACCAGGTTCCGTTCGGTCCCGTCGTCCCCGCGCTGCTGATCGTGGCGACCGTGTGGGCGCTCAATGCCATCGCCGACGCACTGCGGGACGCGACCGGCCGACCCACACGACGCGCCCCCAGGAAAGAGGAGGTCACCTCGGATGTCCACTGACACAATCGATGCCACTTCGGCGCGGGAGACCACGCGCCCCCGCAGGCCGGTGCTCACCGTCAGCGATCTACGGATCGCCCTCGACGACGGAACCGAACTGGTCCGCGGCGTCGACTTCTCCCTCGCACCCGGGGAAGCGCTCGGGATCGTCGGCGAATCGGGAAGCGGAAAATCGCTGACCTGCCGCGCCATCCTCGGAATCCTGCCCGGCGGAATCGACGTCACCGCAGGCTCGATCGACTTCGACGGCATCGAACTCACCGACCTCGGGCGCAAACAGTGGCGACCCCTGCGCGGCACCCGCGTCGCCGCCGTGTTCCAGGACCCGGCGTCCTACCTGAACCCGTCCATCCGCGTGGGCGAACAACTCGCCGAGGCACTCCGGTCCACACTCGGGCTGTCCCGCGCCGACGCCCGGCGGCGCGGGCTCGAACTGTTCCGGAAGATGGGGCTGACCGACGCGGACACCGTGTACCGCCAGTACCCGCACGAATTGTCCGGGGGAATGCTTCAGCGGGTGCTCATCGCGATCGCGGTGTCCGCGGAACCGGAACTCCTGATCGCGGACGAGGCGACCACCGCCCTGGACGTCACCGTTCAAGCCGAGGTCCTCGACCTGCTCGAGGACCTGCGCGAAGAACTGGGCCTCGCCCTCGTCCTGGTCTCGCACGACCTGGCCGTCGTCGCTCAGGTCTGCGATAGCGTGATCGTGATGCGGGACGGCGCCGTCGTCGAGTCCGGGCGAGCAGAGGACCTGCTCACCGCGCCGCGGCACGAGTACACCCGCCAACTCGTCGACAACCATCGCGAATACGGCCTCGAGTCGTTCACCGGGCAGGAGGCCGCTCGTGTCTGAGCCGTTGCTGCGCATGACCGATGTCCGGGTGGAGCGGGGGCCCCGCGGTGCCCGCAAGCAAATTCTGCACTGCGTCGACCTGACGATCGACGCCGGCGAGAAGGTCGGTCTGATCGGCGAAAGCGGCTCCGGGAAAACGACACTGGCCCGCACGGTTCTCGGGCTGATCACCCCGACGGCCGGATCGATCGAGATCGGTGACCAGCGCGTCGACGACCTGCCCGCCGCGCAACGCCGGGCGCACCGGCGGACGGGGACCGTCCAGTACGTGTTCCAGGACCCGCTGCTGAGCCTCGACCCGGACATTCCGGTGGGCGAGTCGATCGCCGAGGGGCTGATCGTGCGCGGCGGGCTGGACCGCGACGTCGTGCGGTCGAAGGTCGCGGCGGTGCTGAGCAGTGTCGGACTCGACGCCGGCATCGCGGTCCGGATCCCCGCGGAACTGTCGGGTGGGCAGCGTCAGCGGATCGCGATCGCACGGGCCCTGGTGCTGGATCCGGCGCTGCTGCTGCTCGACGAACCGGTGAGCGCCCTCGACTCGGTCAACCGCATCCAGATCCTGAAACTGCTCACCGAACTCGGGCATTCGCGGCAACTCGCTCAGCTGTTCATCTCCCACGACCTGGGAGCCGTTGCCGCGCTGGTCGACCGGATCGTCGTGCTGTACCGCGGCAACATCGTCGAGGACGGACCGACCTACCAGGTGATCTCCGATCCTCAGCACCCCTACACCGCGCTCCTCGTCGGATCGGCGCCCAAGTTGAGTGGTGGCGCCGTGACTCGTGAGCGTCGCCGGGAGTTGAGGCTCCGCCTCCCGTGAGTACTTGTTAACCGCCGGCGGTTAACAAGTACTCACGGGGGCTAGCGGCGCAACGCCTTTCGCGCCTCCCAGTTGCCGAAGAACTGGGAGGCCTGGACGAGCAGGATGATGACGAGTGTGGCGACGAGGGTCACCTGCCAGTCGAAGCGCTGGTAGCCGTAGACGAGCGCGAAGTCGCCGAGCCCGCCGCCGCCGATGGTGCCCGCCATCGCGGACATGTCGACGATGCCGATGAAGACGAACGTATAGCCGAGGATCAGCGGGCCCAGGGCTTCCGGGATCAGCAGGGTGACGATGATCCGCAGGGGACCGGCACCCATCGCGCGGGCCGCCTCGATCACCCCGGGATCGACGGTCACCAGGTTCTGTTCCACGATGCGGGCGATGGCGAACGACGACGCGATGATCATCACGAAGATCGCCGCCTCGGTGCCGATGGTCCGGCCGACGACGGCGAGGGTGACGGGCCCCAGCGCGGCGAGCAGGATGATGAACGGAATCGGCCGCACGATGTTCACCAGGACGTTCAGCACCGTGTGGGCGACCGTGTTCTGGAGGATCCCGCCCTTCCGGGTGGCGTACAGCAGCGTGCCCACCACGAGCCCGATCAGCCCGCCGACCACCAGTGTGATCAGCACCATGTAGATGGTGGTGCCGATGGATTCGAACAGCACGGGGCGCAGTTTGTCCCAGTTCGTGGTCATGCCGGTACTTCCTCGACGTCGGTGACGGCCCGCAACCGGCGGATCACGTCGCCGACGCCGTCGTCCGGGCCGACGAGTTCGAGCGTGAGACTGCCGAACGAGCGGTCCTGCAGGGTGGTGATGCCGCCGTAGACGATCTCGAAGCGGACGCCGTGCCCGCCGGCGTCGGAGAGGACGTCGCCGATGCGGCTGCCGTCCCGCACGTCGGCGGTGACGATCCGGCCGCCGAAGCGTGCGCGGAGCCGGCCCAGGTCGGCGGCGTCGGGGCGGTTGCGCAGGATCGTGCTGACGAAACTCTTCGACGCCGGCGTCTGCGGTTCCGAGAAGACGTCGAACACGGTGCCGAGTTCCACGACGCGGCCCTCCGCGAGGACGGCGACGCGATCGGCGACGGTCCGCACGACGTCCATTTCGTGCGTGATCACCACGATCGTGACGCCGAGTTCCCGGTTGACCTTGCGGAGTAGGCGGAGGACGTCCCGCGTGGTCTCCGGGTCCAGGGCGCTGGTGGACTCGTCGGCGAGCAGCAGGTCCGGCGACGTCGCGAGCGCCCGGGCGATCCCGACTCGCTGCTTCTGCCCGACGGACAGCTGGTCGGGGTAGGCCCGCGCCTTGTCGGACAGGCCGACGAACGCGAGCAGTTCGGCGACGCGTTCGCGGCGCTTCTGCCGCGGCCAGCCCGCCACGACGAGAGGGTAGGCCACGTTCCCGGCGACGGTGCGGGAGCGGAACAGGTTGAACTGCTGGAAGATCATGCCGATCTTCGCGCGCACGTGCCGGAGTTTCGATTCCGGCAGCGCGGTGATGTCGACGTCGTCGACGACGATGCGCCCACCGGTGGGTCGTTCCAGGCCGTTGATCAGCCGGACCAGCGTGCTCTTCCCGGCGCCCGAGTAGCCGATGACGCCGAAGATCTCACCTCGTTCGATGGTGAGATCGACGTCGTCGACGGCGGTGTGGGTCTGCTTTCCGGCTTGGAAGGTCTTGGTGACGGATTCGAATCGGACGATCGGTGCCATCTACTTCGCCGAACGAAATCCCTCTTCGACCCGCGACAGGATCTGCTCGAGCTGGGCACCGTCGCGCTCGACCTCGACGGACGTTCCCTTCGACTCCTCCCGCACGGCGGCCTGGATCTCGGGGTCGTGCCAGATCTTCACGAGTTCGAGGTACGTCGCGTTGTCCTTGTCCTCCGCGCGGGTGACGAACGTGTTGATGTACGGCTCGGCGGCGGGGCTCGACGGGTCGTCCTTGTAGAGAGCCGATGCGGGGTCGATGCCCGAACGCTCGAGGAACGTGTTGTTGACGATCGCGCCGTCGACGGAGGCGAGCGACAGCGCCGTCTGAGCGGCGTCGACGGGGGTCACCTTCACCTTGGACGCGTTCGCGTCGATGTCGGCCGGGGTGGGGGACGGGTTGTCGCCGGTCAGCGTGAGCAGGCCTGCGCCCTTCAGCACGAACAGGGCCCGGGCCTGGTTGCTGGGGTCGTTGGGGATGGTGATCTCCCCGCCCCGGGGAATGTCGGCCCGGCTCTGGTGCTTCTGCGAGTACAGGCCGAGGGGCACGATCTGGGTGGCGCCGATCGGGGTGAGGTCGTCGTCGGCGCCGGTGTTGTACTCGCCGAGGAACTCCAGGTGCTGGAAGTGGTTGGCGTCGATCTGACCCTGCGACAGGGCGATGTTCGGCTGCGAGTAGTCGGAGAAGTTCACGACGTCGAGCGTGATGCCCGCGTCCTTCGCCTTGTCCTCGAAGATCTCCCACGATCGATCGACTGACCACGGAGTGTGGCCGCTGACAACCTAGCCCGTTCCGTCGTCGCGGGGAATGGTTTCGATCGGTGTGATTCGAATACGGCTCTGCCGACTTGTGTTCCTGCCCTGCATTATTCGACCGCGACCGCAGAGTGCTCTAGGGTGGCGGGGTACGCATGCGAGAGGTGATGAAGCAATGAAGGTAACGGTAGTGGCCGGCAACCCCAAGCCCGGTTCACGGACGCTGGACGCGGCCGGTCTGGTCGCGGCCGCTGTCACGGGCGCCGCCGTGGATTCCACGGTCGACGTGATCGAGCTCGGCCCGGGACTGCTCGGGTGGGGCGACGAGAAGGTCGCTGCGGCGGTGGAGACCGTCGCGTCGTCGGATCTCGTGGTGTTCGCCAGCCCCACGTTCAAGGCGTCGTACACGGGCGTGCTGAAACTGTTCCTCGACCAGTTCGCGACCGGCGACGGACTGAAGGACGTCGTGGTGGTGCCGCTGATGCTCGGGGCCGGGCCCGCGCACGCCATGGCACCGGACCTGCTGCTCAAGCCGGTGCTCGTCGAACTGGGCGCGACGGCCCCCGCGCCGGGCCTTTACCTCATCGATACCGCGTACACGACCGACACACGCATCGCCGACTACGCCGAGCGGTGGGGTTCGATCCTCACCGCGGCGGCCCGGACACGGACGGAACTCTCATGACACAGGCTGACGGCACGGTGGACAAGGCTTCGCTGCGGGAGGCGTTCGGGCATTTCCCGAGCGGTGTCGTCGCCGTCTGCGCCGAGGTCGACGGTGAGCGCATCGGGATGGCGGCGAGCACGTTCGTTCCCGTGTCGCTGGAGCCGCCGCTGGTCGCGTTCTGCGTGCAGAACACGTCCACGACGTGGCCGAAGCTCGCGGACCTCGAGCATGTCGGGATCAGCGTCCTCGGGGAGGCGCACGACGCGGCCGCCCGGGTCCTCGCCGCGAAGACCGGTGACCGGTTCGCCGGCCTCGACACCGAGACCACCGACGGCGGTGCGTTGTTCATCGACGGCGCGTCGGTGTGGCTCGACACCACCGTCACCCAGCAGGTGCCCGCGGGCGATCACGCGATCGTGGTCCTGCGGATCAACGAGCTGCGGGTGCAATCGGAGATCGAACCGATCGTGTTCCACCGCAGCCGGTTCCGCTGGCTCCGCACCGTCGCGTCGTAACCGAGTGCGATGACCACGGAATTGACGGCCCCGGCCGAGACGGACGTCCATCCTCTGGACGACGCGATTCGTGAATCCCTGCGCGGCGAGCACGCGCACTTCGCCCGGTGGGCGGGCAGGATGGCGCGGTACCACCCGGACGTCGCGCCGCACGTCGGCCACCCGGACACCCTGGTGGACGAGGACTGGACGGACCTGGCGGCACTGCTCGGCCCGTCGGCGACGGCCGCGCTCCGCGGATTCGGTCACACGCCGCCGCCTGGCTGGGAGGTCCTGGACACGTTCGGCCTGGTCCAGATGGACGGCACCGCGCTGGACGTCGCGCCGGACCCGGACACCGAAGTCCTCGGCGCAGAAAATGTTCCGGAGATCCTCGGTCTGATCGGCCGCACCCGGCCCGGACCGTACCTGCCGCGGACCATCGAAATGGGGACCTACCTCGGGTTCCGGGTCGATGGCGAACTCGTCGCCATGGCGGGAGAGCGGCTGCACCCGCCCGGCTGGACCGAGATCAGCGCGGTCTGCACCGACGAGCGTTTCCGGGGCCGCGGATTCGGTGCCCGGCTCGTCCGCGCCGTCGGAGCCGGCATCCGCGCCCGCGGGGAGACGCCGTTCCTGCATGCCGCGCAGTCGAACACGACGGCGATCCGGCTGTACGAGAGCCTGGGCTTCACCCTCCGTCGGCAATCCGCCCTCACCGTCGTCCGGACACCCGCGCAGGCGGCTCCGCCGCCCGTGCGTGGTTAACGAGTCTCTGGACTCGCTAACCACTCACGGGGCGCGAAGCGCCCTCCGCGCAATCGACTTGATCAGAAGGTACGGCTCACTATCCGGGCTACACCGGACGGCGGTGGGCTGGGGAAGGCGCCGGATCGGGCAGCCGCAGCGTCGCCCGGAGCGACCGCTGCCGGTACCCGCGGGGCCTGGACGGCTTCGACCATGCGGAGAAGCCTGCGTCGAGGTCGGTGACGGTCGCGATGTGACCGTCCACCCCGGTGGCGTCGGGATCGTCGACGACGAACAGCAGGGCGCGCTCACGCACGGCCGGGCCGTACCGGTCGACGTCGCCGCCGGCCAGCACGATGATGTCGGAAACCTCGGCGGCGGAGACGATGTCGTCACCCTCCTGCGCCCACCACGCGACGGGAATCTTCTGCTGCGGCGGTGTAGGAACCTTGAGGGGGCCGGCGAGGTCGAAGATTCCCTTGTGGTCCGCGTACGCGATGCGGCCGGAATCGGCGAAGCCCGCGTCGCCCGGGCGTCCACGGATCGTGTCGGCCGGCCAGTGCTCCCGCAGCAGGTTGCCCGGCGCCGTCCGGTCCTCCACCCCGGTGAGCCAGCCGACGCGGCCGCGGCTGGTGTGATCGAGCGAGGCCAGGCGGCGGGCCAGGTTGTACGGGTGGTCGAGGTGGGGAACGGCGGTGACGAACACGCCGACGTCGGCCGTCGCTGCGATCAGCGCCGCGGCGGACACGCTGGGGGACAGGGCCGCGGTGGGCGGGGGAGCCGTCCGCGACACCCGTTCGACGCCGACGAGGACGAAGTCCGCCCCGGTACGGTCGACGAACGCGGCGAGTTCGTCGACCCGGCCACGGCGGATGGCGTCGACGAGCACGTGCTCAACGAGCGCGAGTCCGTGGAAGGTCCTGCTCCGCTGGATCACACTCATCGGGGGTCTCCCGTTCTCGGTTCGAGGGTCGGCTGTCGTGGTGTCAAGGGATATTTCCTGAGAAGACGGGGGAGGATACGGGTCGTACGTCCACGACCGAGCATCCGACCCCGGTCCACGACCGGGACCGCCGCAACGCGACGACGCCCGGAACCCCACGGTGCAGGAGGAACGCACCCGCGGCGAACCAGACGGTGACCACACGAGCGACGTTACGGTCGCGACCGTGGGGCCGTACAGCCTTCCCCGCAGCGTGAGCGGAACACCGTTATGCGACACCTGGACCGAGCTCAAGTCAGTGGCGCTGTGGAGCGGAATGTTTCGACTGCTCACGATTCGCAATCAGACTGAGCGCAATGCTCGTCCCAGGCTCGACGCTCTGAGAAGGTAAAGGCAGCATCGATGCGACGGTGAGCGCCACCGTCCCTGCCCGGCACACGAGTGCAGTCGGCCTGACTGCGTCCAGACGGTAAGGAGGCCTGGTGAATTCACCGCGGTCGGGGTCGCAGGCGGTCGAGCGGGCGATCGCGGTCCTCGCCTGCTTCGAGGGCGGCGCCACCGACCTGACGGTCAGCGCGCTCGCCGCCCGCACCGGATTGGCCGTCAGCACCGCGTACCGCATCGTGCAGGCCCTCGTCCGCGGCGGATTGCTCGAACGCGACGAGCACACCGATTGCTACCGGGTGGGGCCGAGCCTGATCTCCCTCGCCGTGCCGTCGCTGGGGCGGCACGACGCCGAAGCGTTCGCCCCGCACCTGTATTCGCTCGCCGCGCGGGTGAAACTGACCGCCTCGCTCTCCGTCGCCAAGGACGATGTCGCGGTCACCGTCTTCTCCGCGCGCCCACCCGAACGGTTCTGCACGCATCAGCTGCCCGGGGCGCGTCAGCCACTGCAGACCAGCGCGATGGGCATGGCGATTCTGGCGTTCGGCACGGCGTCCGCCCGGCGAGGCAGTTCGGTGCCGGTGCCCTCGGACCTCGAACGGGTCCGGCGGCGGGGGTACGCCGCAGCCTTCTTCGCCGAGAACCGGGACGTGCTCGCCGTCGCGGTTCCCGTTCTCGACGCCGACGGACGGCCCCGCGGCGCGCTCGGAGTCCAGGCGCTCCGCCGGCGACTCACCGACGATCTCGTGCGGGAGATCGTGCCGCCGATGCGGGGCGTCGCGGCGCGGATCGGTGCGGGCGCCGGAACCGCATTTCCCGCGTTCCGGTAGGGAAAAACTCAGGGTGAACCTTTTTCGCATTGTGAAAAAATCGTTGTAGCAACGTGGTTCGGGATTCGATGATGATCGCGACGTATCGATTCAGCCCGAAACCCAGGAGTACCCATGACCGTCACCACCGCAGCGCCCACCGACTCGGATCGGTCCGCCGACACCGCGCTCGAGGTCCGTCCCGTCGCCGGGCACATCGGCGCCGAGATCTCCGGGCTCGACCTCCGGAAAGAACTGGCCGACAACGAGGTAACACAGGTTCGCGACGCCCTGCATCGCTACAAGGTGCTGTTCTTCCGCGACCAGGAGATCGGGCACGCCGAACAGATCGCGTTCTCCCGCAGGTTCGGTGACGTGACGCCGTCGCACCCGTACGACGACGAAGCACCCGAGGGCTTCCCGCAGATCCTCGCCGTCGACAGCCGCAAGTACGAGAAGCGGTTCGGGCGCAAGAAGTACAGCTACGACAACAAGTGGCACACCGACGTCACCGCGCTGATCAACCCGCCGGCAGGCACGATCCTGCGCGCGCACCTCGTCCCGGAGCAGGGTGGCGACACCCAGTGGACCAACCTCGTCGCCGCCTACGAGGGTCTGCCCGACTCACTGAAGCGCCTCGTCGACGGCCTCCGCGCCGAGCACCGGTTCGGCGGACGGCACCCGCAGTGGGCCGAGGACAGCAGCTACGCCCAGAAGACGCGGGAGAACCCGCTGGTCACCGAACACCCGGTGGTCCGGGTTCACCCGGTGACGGGGGAGCGGGCCCTGTTCGTCACCCCCGGGTTCACCGCTCGGATCGTCGGCGTCTCGCCGTCGCAGAGCGACCGCCTGCTGGACCTGCTGTTCGCCGAGGTGACCAATCCGGCCTACACGGTGCGCTTCCGCTGGGCGCCGGGCAGCCTCGCGTTCTGGGACAACCGTGCCACCGCCCACCTCGCCCCCACCGACCTCGACCACCTCGATGTCACCCGGGTCCTGTACCGCACCACCCTCGAGGGCGACGTTCCCGTCGGCCCCGACGGCAAGGAATCCACGTCCATCGCCGGCGCGGCGTTCCGCGGCGAGAAGTAGGCGGCTTCGCCGCCCGTGCGTGGTTAGCGAGTCCCTACACTCGCCGGCCACTCACGGGCTGTGGAGTGCCCGGCGGACGGCGTCGGCGAACGCGGCGTGGTCGTGGATCAGCCAGCCGTGACCGCCGGTGACGGTGTGGACCGGCGGATTGCGCAGTGCGTGCCGCAGCGACTCGAAACTGGCGAGCGGGATCATCCGGTCGCCGCGACCCCAGACGAGGGACACCGGTAGGCCGCGGTCGGCGAGGACGCCGAGTTCCCGGCGCAGGTCCGCCCGCCTGGCCAGGTGCGCGGTGCGCCAGACCGCCCCCGGATCCCGCACCGTGTTGGGCAGGAAACCGTTGACCAGCGACGCCGTCGTGTGGGCGATCGACCGGATCGACAGCGCCTCGCCCAGCATCGACGCGCCCCAGTCCCACAGTGGTCGCTCGCCGATGGGCCGGGTGTGCCAGCCGTCGGACGACCACGCGCCGCCGCCGACGGAATTGACCAGGACCAGGCGCGCGACCCGCTCCGGAAGGTCGTGAGCGGCCTGGATGGCGACGCCGCCGCCGAAGGAGTGTCCGACCAGGGTGACCGGTTCGCTGATTCCCGCGTCGTCGAGGAACCGCCCGAGCCAGGCCGCGTAACCGGCGAAGGTGCGGTCCTCGGGCGCGTGGTCGGGGGTGCCGCCGAAGCCGGGGAGCGTCGGCGTGACGATGCGATGCCCCTGCTGGGCGAGCGTCGCGAGGCTGCGGCCGTACACCTGCGGGGTGAGTCCCCATCCGTGCAGGAAGACGACGGGCGCGCCTGCACCCACGACGGTGAGGGTCGTGACGTCCGCAACTGCGGGTTCCCCGAAGATCTCGGGTTCTGAGTTCTGGGTCAGTGACACGCACACAGCGTGGACGACGGGGATGCCGTCGGTAACGGGCCGATTTACCCGAATGCATACCTGTTTCCGGTGTTTGGTGCCGGACCGGTCGGTTCGATATCGAATCGTTATCTACCTGTATTGCAAAAACAGGTATGTGTATGGGCCATTCGGCCGTTGTTCGCTGAGTTCGTGACCGGGATGTTATCTAACGTCTCGTCCGAACGGCACGGATGCCGCCGGACTCTCAAATTGAAGGACTCAGCTCAATGGCCAAGCATAGATTGCGTCGGGGCAATCGTCTGCAGTTTTCGACCGGCGGTCTTCTGATCGCCGCCGGTGTGGGAGTGGGAGCGTTCCTGCTTCCCGTCGCTCCCGCTGCAGCGGAGCCGATCACCATCCCAGGAATTGGGACGTTCGAGGTACCGGGTGTACCGCCCGTACCTCCGGTTCCATCCGCTCCGGCTCCGAACCCCGGGCCCCTGCCGGGACCGCTCCCGGCCCCGCCGGCGATGCCGTCCACCCACGGTGCGCAGGCTCTCGCCGCCGCCGAGTCGAAGATCGGCTCGCCGTACGTCTGGGGTGCCACCGGGCCGAACTCCTTCGACTGCTCAGGCCTCGTGCAGTGGGCGTACAAGCAGGCGGGCATCTCGGTGCCGCGTACCACCTACGACCAGTTGAACGGGGGATCGCCGGTAGGCAAGGGCAGCCTGCAGCCGGGTGATCTGGTCCTGTTCAACGGGGCGGAGCACGTCGGGCTCTACGCCGGGAACGGCACGGTCGTCCACGCGCCCACCGCCGGGCAGCCCGTCAAGCAGTCGCCCCTCGATTCGATGCCGTTCTACGCGGCGCGCCGCTACTAGGCGGCTCCGCCGCCCGTGCGTGGTTGACGAGTCTCTGGACTCGCAAACCACGCACGGGGCGCGCAGCGCCCTACGAGTTGCGGATCAGATCCGACGCCCGCTCGCCGATGAGGACCGACGGTGCGTGGGTGTGCCCGCGGATGATGGCGGGCATGATCGACGCGTCCGCGACCCGCAGTTTGTCGACCCCGCGAACCCGCAGGTCGGGTGTGACGACACTCGCGTCGTCGTTGCCCATGCGGCACGTCCCGACCGGGTGGTAGAGCGTGTGCGCGTTCTCCTGCAGTGCCCGTTCGAGGATCTCGTCGATCGGGGTGCTCGGCTCCACGGCCGGGCGAATCAGATTGCCCAGCCGCGACTTCAGCGCGGGCGCCGACGCGAGGGCGTCGCACAGGCGCAGTCCCTCGAGCATCGCCCGCCGGTCGACTCCGCCGCTGTCGCTGAGATAGCGGGGATCGATGATCGGTTTGGCGACGGGATCCGCCGACTTCAGCGAGATCTCGCCGCGACTCTCGGGTTTGACGAGGATGGTGCCGATCACCGCGGCGTGCCCGGTCGCCGGGATGAGACCCTCGTCGAAGAACGGCGCCGGCCCGAAGATCATCTCGAGATCGGGCAGCGTCAGATCGTCCCGGCTGCGCGTGAAACCGTACGCCTCACCGACATTCGACGTCAGCATGCCGCGGCGCCGGGTCAGGTAGTTCAGCAGCTCCGGGATCTTCTCCGCTGCGAACAGCGAGTCCGAGTCGACGCGGTAGCCGAGGAACGACACCAGGTGGTCGAGCAGGTTCTTCCCGACTTCCGGCAGGTGCTGCTGCACCGCGATGCCGTGCGCCCGCAGTTGCCGCTCGTCGCCGATGCCCGACAGCATGAGGAGTTGCGGGGTGTTGATCGCCCCGCCGGCGAGGATCACTTCCTTCGCGGCGCGGACGGTGCGCCGCACCCCGTCCTTCTCGTACTCGACGCCGACGGCGGCGGAGCCCTCGAACAGCACCCGGGTGGCCTGGGCGCCGGTGAGGACGGTCAGGTTCTTCCGCTTCAGTGCCGGCCGCAGGTAGGCGTCGGCCGTGCTCCACCGCGCGCCCCGTTTCTGCGTGACCATGGTCTGTGAGAAACCTTCGGGCCGAGTGGTGTTCGCCCGTTCGACGGGGTAGCCGGTCTCCTCGGCGGCCGCGAGGAACGATGCGGTGAGGGCGCGGGGGCTCCGCTGGTGCGAGACGACGATCGGTCCGCCCGTGCCGCTGTCGGCGTCCGATGCGTCCTGCACGTTCTCGATGCGGCGGAAGTATTTGACCACTTCCCGGAACGACCACGTGTCGTCGGCGAGTTCGGCCCACTCGTCGTAGTCGGCGGCGAATCCGCGCACCCACATCATCGCGTTCATCGACGACGAGCCGCCGAGCATCTTGCCGCGCGGCCAGTAGATCGTGCGCCCGCCGAGCCCGGGTTGCGGCTCCGTCAGGTAGTCCCAATCCAGTTCACTGCGAAACAGTTTCGAGAAGGCGGCGGGGATGTGCGCGAACTTGTCCTTGTCCTCACCGCCGGCCTCGAGGACCACGACCTCGCTGCCGGAGTCGGCGCTGAGCCGGTCGGCGAGCACCGCACCTGCCGAACCCGACCCCACGATCACGTAGTCGGCCACAGACAGTTCCTGATTCATCGTTCATCTCCACTTCGACGGGGGTGACGGGACGTGGACTCGCAGCCCTCACCCACGCAGCGCGGACGCGAAGATCGCGGGCAGTCGGGTCCATGAGGGTGCACCGGCAAATCCTGTCAGTAATCGGCCAGTCGTGGCGGCGGTTCGGTTGGTGACGAACCACGGGGGTTTGGGCGAGATGGACATCTCGCGGTTCAGGATGGACCGCGGCGACGGCCGGAACGGGCCGCGGACGACGGTGCGTTCCGGCCGGTCGATGAGGAGCGCGTTGTGCACCACGCCGATGCCGCTCTGCACGTCGTTCAGGGTGTGGCCGGGGAAGGCTCCCCAGGTGGCGGTGGCGGTGAGGTAGCCGACGCCGGTCCACGCGTTGACTGCGATGGTCCCGTAGCGGAGGCTCTCGAGCAGCGAGTCGAATTCCGCACCCATCTCGTGGATGGTCTGCGGCGCCGCGACGATGTTGATCCCGAGTGTTCCGACGAAGTCCGCGTTGACGAGGTCGGCGGCGTGGGCCGCGAACTCGGCGCCGCCGTGGGGAAGGTCGATCACGCCGAGCACCGGCGCGAAGTACTCGGTCTGCAGGAGCGGGGCGTAGGCGCCGGGCTCGAGATCGGCGACCAGGACGCGTCCGCCGTTCTCGCCGAGGCGGGCCGCGGTGGGGAACGACGCGACGGCGCCGGCGACCCGGGCGTCGCTGCCGGGGTAGTACGCGGCGCGTTCCGGCGCCGTGTCGAGCGCCTCCTTCAGGGCGGCCACGAACTCGTCCCGCTGCTTCCACTCGGACGACACGACCACCGCCTGCGCCGCGACGCAGTTGTAGCCGCCGTTGTGCAGCCGTTGCGTCGCAATGTGTTCGGCCTGGAACTTGATGTCGGCGCGGCTCCATTCGCCGGGCAGCACGATGGTGGGGGACACGCCGCCGAGTTCGCTCGAGATGGCCTTGCCGAGGAGGGGGTCGTTCGCCGCCTTGCGCCGCGCACCGTCCTCGCCGGTCCCGAACACGATCGCGTCGTGGGTCAGCGCGCTCCCGGTCATGTGCACGTGGTCGACCAGGTCGTGGTGCACCAGGTACGTTCCGACGTCCGCGCCGCCGGTCAGCAACCGGACCGCGCCGATCGAGATGAACGGTTCGAGGACCCGCGTCAGCACGGGCAGCAGGCGGTCGGTGACGGGGTTGAGCTTGAGGGCGACGACGCGGTTGTGCGCGATCAGTTCGTACAGGGTGTCGAGCGGGGCGATCGAGGTGATGTTGCCGGCGCCCAGGACCACGCCGATGCCCTGCGTCCGCGACGGGTCCCGCTGGGCGAGTCCGGCGTCGCGCTGTGCCGTCGCACGATCGACTCCCGGCTGCAGCCACACGTCCGCGCTGAATCCGCTGAGCAGCAACCTGTCGAAGATGTTCAGGGGCAACGCCTTGACGGTGGTCCGGCCGCCCGGCGCGGTGCCGAACGTGGCGCCGTCCAGCGGGCTGGTGCCGGCGTCGAGTTTCGCCAGGCTCGCGGACAGTGCCGCGGTGCCGGTGGCCAGGGGGTACGGCCCCGACATCCATTCCTCGCCGACCAGCGGCGACTGCGGGTCCAGGCCCTTGATCGCGACCGCGGCGTCCACCCAGTCGGCGGCATGCTGCACGGTGAGGTCGTGCACCTTGTCGAGGAGCGTCCTGCGGTCGGTGAGGGAGAGGTCGGCCCAGGTCTTCTCGCCCTCGGCGAGGTCGGCGAGGGCCGCGTCGACCTCCGGGTGCGGCGAGGTGGTGTTGGAGGTGGCCTCGGGTTCTGAAGTGCTCACGGTGGACAGCTCCGCTCGGGTCGAGTACATGGTGGGCCGCGCCACGAAACTGTGGCGTAGAACACCGATTCTCGTCCCCGTTGCGGGCGCCGCGCCATAGGCAGCGGCTGTGAATGTGGCCCACCGGGGCTATGCCGTCGCACAAAAGAGGGATGGCGCGGACTTCGTCCTGTCGATAGTCTTGCCGGATGACTGTCAGCCCCGATGTCGCGCCGTCGCCCACCGACCTTCTGGGCTCGATGCTGGAGTCGGTGGACCAGCTGTCCGAGGAACTCGTCTCGCGCATCCTGTCGGCCGAGCACGGCTACGTGGAGGCGACACTCCTCACCCCGGAGCAGTTGTACGCGGCGTGCGTCGACAACCTCACGGCGATGCTGGGCAACCTCGCGGGCAGTGCGCCGATCCGGCTGGAGGCGGCGCGTGCGGCTGGACAGTTGAAGGCCGAACAGGGGGTGCCGCTCGCGGCGCTGCTCCACGCGTTCCGGCTCGGTGGTCGCCTGATCTGGGACGAACTGATGAACCGCTCGGACGGCCGCGCCACCAACGCGCTGCTCGACATGGCCGCCCAGGTGTGGGCGCTGGTGGACGTCTACTCGGACAGCGCCGCGGAGGCCTACCGGGAGACCGCCGACCTGCGCGCCCGCGAGGACGCCGAGTCGCGGGGCCGGCTGATCCGCACCCTCTTCGGTGACCATGCCGCCAACCCGGCCGGCGCCGCCGACGCGCTCCGCACGTTCCGGATTCCGGAGAACAGCACGTTCCTCGTCGTGTCCGCCGAGGCGGCGGCGTCCCCGTCCGCAGCGGACGTCGTCCAGTCGGACCTTCGCGGTGCGGGGGTCGATTCGGTGTGGGACTCGGAGGTCGACGGCCGGGTCGGGCTGCTGTGGGCCGCCACCGCCGAGGTCCTCGATTCGGCGCTGGACGTCCTCGGCCGCACCGGTCACGGACGGATCGGCGTCAGCTCGGCGTTCGGACGTCCGGGTGGGACGAGCCGGGCCGTGGAGCAGGCGCGGATCGCCCGCCGCTGCGCGGGGCACGGCGGGTGCACCGTCACCCGCTACGAGTCGGTGCCGGTGTCGCTGCTGCTGGTCAGTGTTCCCGACGCGGGGAAGCTCGCGTCGAACCAGATACTCGGACCGGTGCTGGCTCTGCCCGCGGAGGAACAGGAAAGCCTGCTCGCCACTCTCGACGCCTGGTTCTCCTGCCGCGGCTCCACGACGGCGGCGGCCACCCAGTTGCATTACCACCGCAACACCGTCCTGTACCGGCTGCGCCGAATTCACACCCTCACGGGACGCGATTTCTCCGACCCCATCGACGCCGCCGAACTGTACGTCGGACTGCGGGCGCACCAGTTGCTCGGTTCGTAGACGCCGTCGGGCTGCGGCGCGCGGACATCAGAATTGCCGGTTGACGAGGACCGGCAGTGTCTTGCGGACCTGCGTCACCAGTGTGGTGTCGATATCGACCGTCAGTAGTCCGGGTCCGGAATCGAGTTGTCCGAGAATGGTTCCCGTGGGGGAGCTGACGATGCTGTGGCCGACGCCGAGCGGCGTGGTTCCCTGGACGTTTTCGCCGGACGCTGCAGGGTCGGCTTGGTCGCAGGCGGCGACGAAGGTGGTCGAGTCCAGTGCCCGGGCGCGGGCGAGGAGCGTCCACTGGTCGATCTTGCCTGGCCCTGCACCCCAGGACGCGGCGACCACGGTCAGCGCCGCCCCGCGGTCGGCGAGCGTCTGGAACAGGCCGGGAAATCGGATGTCGTAGCAGGTGGCGAAGCCGACGCCGACTCCGTCCACGGAGACCACCAGCGGGTCGGCGCCCGGTGCCACGGTGTCGGATTCGGCAAAGCCGAAGGCGTCGTAGAGGTGGATCTTGTCGTAGTGGGTGTCGACGCCGCCTCCGGTGACGAGGAGTGTGTTCCGCACCCGCCCGTCGCCGGACGGCGTGAACATCCCGGCGACGACGGTGATTCCGGCCCGGGCGGCGCACCCGCGGACGGCGTCGGCCCACGGGCCGTCGAGCGGTTGCGCGACGCTTGCGAGCGGTCCGCCGAACCGCTGCATGGTTGCCTCCGGGAACACGACGAGCCGGGCGCCCGCGTCGACGGCCGCTGACACCTGCTTCTCCACGGATTCGAGGTTGGCCTCGGGGTCGATGGAACTGGTGATCTGGGCAAGGCTGAGGCGGAGCATCATATTATTTCTCCTAGCTGCGAGAACATTGGTGTATACATACTGTATGCAACAAATGGATGGGGTCGACGGTCCAGCTGCCGAGTTGTCGGGTCGGGAGAAGGCGTACCTGTATGTCCGGGACCAGGTGCTGACGTCACCGGCGGCGACGGGTTCGTTCCTCAGCGAACAGGATCTCGCGACGAAGGTCGGGGTCTCCCGCACTCCGGTCCGCGAAGCCCTGCTGATGCTGCAGGCCGAGGGCCTCGTCGAGATGGTGCCCAAGCGGGGCGCGCACGTACCCGCGATGTCGGGCCGCCAGATCACCGAGTTGATGGAGCTGCGCGGTGTCCTCGAACGACATGCCGCGAGTCGGGCACTGACCTCCGGGCGAGTTCCCCTCGAATCGATGCGCGCCGCGCTCGCCGAGCAGGAAACCTTCGCGACCGGCGCGAGCGTCGATGCTGCTCGCGCGTTCATCGACTGGGACGGCCGTTTTCATCAGGTCCTCATCGATTCGGCAGGCAGTGAGTTGCTGTCCACCACCTATGCCGGACTGCGTGCGCGTCAGCTCCGCGTCGGTTTGACGGCCCTGTTCAGTGCCTCGGACCGTCAGCACAATGTGTGCGCCGAGCACCAGGCGATCATCGACGCACTCGAGGTCGGCGATGAAGGCCTGGTACACGAGAAGATCAACAGTCATCTCGAGGTTACTCTGCAGATCCTGTTGCGCGCCTAGCGTTCTCGGCCGACAGCAACGCGTAGTGCTCGTCTTCGGTGGGGTCGGGGTTGCGTCCGAGTGCGAGGCCGAGCAGGGTCAGCGCTCCGACGATCAGCACGTAGATCGCGATCGGCACCCAGCTGTCCGTCTTGCTCAACAGATATGTGAAGATCAGCGGTGCCATGGCGCCGCCGAACACGCCGGCGATGGTGTAGGCGAGCGAGCTGCCGGTCGAGCGCAACGGGACCGTGAACTGTTCGGTCACGAATGCCGCCTGGGGTCCGTACATGAACGAATGGAATCCGAGTCCGACGACGACACCGAGGATGAGCAGCGGAAACGAGCTGCCGCCGATGACGACGAAGAACAGGGCGCTCCAGGCGACGCCGCCGACGGCGGCGATTGCGTAGACCAGGCGCCGGTTGATGCGGTCCGAGATTGCGCCGGCGAGCGGGATCAGGCCGAGTTGGAATGCCGAGCCGATCAGGATGGCCGCGAGAACTTCGCCGCGGTCGAAGCCGAGTTTCCTGGTGCCGTAAGTGATCGCGAAGACGGTGAACAGGGCGTAGATCACGTCCGGGGCGATGCGAGACAGGATGGCGGCGATCAATGGCCTGGCCTGCGTCTTGAACACGTCGCTGATGGGAGCCTCGGCGCGCTCGCCGGATTCTTGCAGGGCCTTGAAAACGGGGGTGTCTTCGAGCTTCAGCCGAATCCAGAGGCCGAAGCCGACCAGGAGGGCCGACATCAGGAAGGCGAGACGCCATCCCCAGGATTCGAACTGGGCCTCGGTCATCGAGATCGTGAGGAGGGCGAGCACGCCGTTGGCCATCAAGTTGCCTGCAGGAGGGCCGATCTGGGCCGCTGAGGACCAGAAGCCGCGTTGGCGTGGGTTGCCGTACTCGCTCGACAGCAGTACCGCACCACCCCACTCGCCGCCGACGGCCACGCCCTGTGCGAATCGGAGCACGACGAGAATGGCGGGCGCCGCGATGCCGATGCGGTCGTAGCCGGGCAGCAACCCGATCGCGAATGTGGTCACGCCGATCAGGAGCAGGGTGATGACGAGCAGTTGTTTGCGTCCGATGACGTCCCCGAGTCGTCCGAAGACGAAGTCGCCGATCGGTCTCGCCACGTAGCCGACCGCGTAGGTGGAGAACGCGAGCAGGGTTCCCGTCAGGGGATCACTGTCGGGGAAGAAGAT
The DNA here is from genome assembly GCF_019378875.1 of Rhodococcus sp. USK10. Lineage (NCBI taxonomy): Bacteria > Bacillati > Actinomycetota > Actinomycetes > Mycobacteriales > Nocardiaceae > Rhodococcus > Rhodococcus sp. USK10. The sequence continues at coordinate 1,818,547 of NZ_CP076048.1, read as the reverse complement.
CTGCGGGAAGATCAGTGCGGCCGCCGCCGAGTAGACCGCGAAGTCGTACCACTCCAGCGCGGTGCCGGTGAGGCTGGCGGCAAACGCTTTCGCCAGCCCCTTCTTGTCGACGGGTGCGGATCTGTCGGCATCGACGGAGGTGGACTCTCCGATCATGGCAACTCCTTGTGGGTTGAATTCTTGTCCCGCGCGGCGCGGATGTCCCGTGTTCCAGGTCACCGTCGCCGTTGTACGCAACATATACTTGCTGTATACAAGACGTATGCGCAACCCCTCGGGCGCAGAAAGAACGAGAAAGTAACAATCTGCCCTGATCGTCAGACGGGATCAGGGCCCGGAATACAGGAGTTTCCTCCCATGTCGCAGCTCACGTTCACCCTGCCGGACGGCACTGTCGAAAACGTCGCGGTCACCACCCTCCTCAACGCCGGTTATGCCGGACGGAACCAGGAAGAGGTCGCGTCCCACATCGCCGAGCTCGCAGAACTGGGCGTACCGGCACCGACCACGATCCCGGCGTTGTACCCCATCTCGCCCTACCTCGCCCAGCAGGCGACGACGGTGTCCGTTCAACACGGACGAACCTCGGGCGAAGCCGAGTGGGCGCTGGTCATCACCGACGACGACGTGCTGCTGACCGTCGCATGCGACCACACCGACCGCGACCTCGAGGTGCACAGTGTGGCGTGGAGCAAGAATGCGGCACCCGACGTTCTCGGGTCACGCGCATGGCGGCTGTCCGAGATCGCCGACCGCCTCGACGACATCACCCTCTCGGCATGGGTCGGCCAGGGCGACGGCGAACCCTCCACCCTCATCCAGAGCGGAACCCTGGCCGACCTGCTCGCCCCGAAGTACTGGCTCGACGTCCTTCGCGAGCGGGGCTTGCACAAGGCGGGCACCGTCCTCGTGTCGGGGACGATCTCGATGCGGCACGGTGTGGATCAATTCGCCGACGCATGGAAGGTCGAAATGCGGGACCCGTCCACCGGAGACACACTGACCTGCAGCTACCGCACACTGCGGATGCCTGCGCCGATCGGCTGATCCACACCGCGCACAGGAGAAGGCCGGGCCTGGGCACGGGGTCCGGCCTTCTCTAGTGCGGAAATCGCAGCTCGTCGCGAACGCCGTGCGAGCGGCGTCTGCTCATGCGGATTCGACGACGGCTGCGATGCCCTGGCCGCCGCCGATGCACATCGTTTCCAGCCCGTAGCGTCCACCGCGACGCTTCAGTTCGTGGAGAAGTGTCGTCATGATCCGGGATCCGGTGGCACCGACGGGGTGACCGAGGGAGATTCCGGAACCGTTGACGTTGACCTTCGACTGGTCCTCGTATCCGAAGCCCCGGAGCACGGCCAGGACCTGGACGGCGAAGGCCTCGTTGACCTCGATGAGGTCCATGTCGTCGAATCCCAGTCCGAGTTTGCCGAACAGCTTCCGCACCGCCGGGACCGGGCCGATTCCCATTTCGGCGGGGTCGCATCCGACGGCGGCCCACCCGTGCAGGAAGCCGAGAGGGTCGAGACCGAGCCGGCCCAGCTGATCCTCCGCGACCACGAGGCACGCCGCGGCGGCATCGTTCTGCTGGCAGGCGTTTCCTGCGGTGACGGTGCCGTTCGGCATGACGGTGCGCAGCTTCGTGAGTTTCTCGACGCTCGAATCGGCCCGGACTCCCTCGTCTCGGTCGAAGATCACGGGCTCGGCTCTGCGCTGCGGAACCTCGATCGGCACGACCTCGTCCGTGAACCGTCCCTCGCTCCACGCAGCGGCGGCGCGGTGATGACTCTGGACGGCGAAGGCGTCGGCAGACTCGCGGGAGATGCCGTAGCGCGCCGCGAGGTTCTCCGCGGTCTCGATCATCCCGGAGATGTAGCCGAATCGTTCGACGGGCTGCGAACGCTCCCGGCCGCGGTCGAGGCGGTCGTGCAGTGCCACCGTCCCCTGACGGGAACCCCAGCGCATGTCCGTGGTGTAAAACTCGACGTTGCTCATGCTTTCGACGCCGCCGGCCATCACGACGTCTGCGGCGCCGCTCTGCACCATCATGGCCGCGATGGCGATCGACTGCAGGCCGCCGCCGCAGCGGCGGTCCAGCTGCATTCCGGCGACGTCGATGGGGAAGCCCGCCTGCAGCGCGATCCAGCGTCCGACGCACGGTGTCTCACTGTTCGCATACGACTGCGCGAACACCATGTCCTCGATCCGTGCGGGGTCGATGCCGCTGCGCTCGACGACGGCCGCAGCGACGGCGGCGCCGAGTTCCTCGACGGCGACGTTCTTCAGGCCACCGCCGAAGGCGCCGATGGCGGTCCGGGACGGGGCGACGATCGCCGCTCTTCTCATGAATGCTCCTGAACTCGGAAATCGGGGGCTGTCTTGGCGAAGAACGCGCGCACCCCTTCACGGCATTCGGGTGAACTGAACGCGCGGCCGCTTGCCGTCAGGGATTTCTGGACAAGCTGATCCTCGTCCAGATCGTCGGCCGCGTTGATCACCGATTTGCACAGCTCCAGGGCGAAAGCCGGTCGACGGGTGAGGATCCCGGCCCAGCGCCGCGCCTCGGCAAGTGCGGTGCCCCGGGGAACCACGGCGTCGATCAGACCCCAGTCGAGTGCGGTCCGGGCATCGATCGGGTCACCGAAGAACATCATCCGCTTGGCGCGGCCGATCCCGATCCGCCGCGTGGTGCGGAACGTTCCGCCGCTGCTGGGGAAGACTCCGAGTTTGATCTCCGGTAGCCCCAGCGAGACATGTTCCTCGGCGATAAGTAGGTCACAGCAGCAGGCGATTTCGAGTCCACCGCCGAGGGTGAGGCCGCCCAGGGCGGCCACGGTGGGCTTCGGAAAGTGCGCGAGGAACTGGAAGATCTCGTTCTGCCGTCGAAGCTTCTTCTCCACCACCTGACCCGGTTCCATCATCTCGGGGAACTCGGAGATGTCGGACCCGGCGCAGAACGCCCGGCTTCCGGCACCGGTCACGACGACGGCACGCACCGTGTCGTCGATTGCGAGGGCGTCGAGGCGTTCGGAGAGTTGCCGCGTCAATTCGAGGGTCACCACGTTGAGCGGTGGATTGTCGAGTGTCAGTATCGCGACACCGTTCTCGATCGTGAGATGCACGTTCACGTCAGGCATGGCGGACATCGTTCCGATCCGGTTTCAGTTCGACACGGCTGATCCTGCCCATGATGAACAGGAAGCTGCAGACCGCCAGTGCCGCACTGGCACCGACGAAGATCAGTGCTCCGTCGTAGGAACCGGTGGCGTCGACGATGTAGCCGATAGCGATCGGGGTGGTGATACCTGCGGCGTTCGCGAACGTGTTGAACAGGCCGCCCGACAGTCCGGCCGCCTCCTTCGGGGAGGTGTCCGAGACGATGGTCCAGCCAAGGCTGCCGAGTCCCTTGCCGAAGAACGCGAGAACCATGAAGAGGATGACGACGGTCTGCGAAGTGGTGAAGTTGCACAGGACGATGACAGTCGACAACGTGAGTCCGGCGATGATCGGAATCTTGCGCGCCCACGTGAGGGACACACCCCGTGTGAGCAGCCGGTCCGACAGGACTCCGCCGAGGATCCCGCCGAGGAAGCCGAAGATCGCGGGGATGGACGCCGCGAGTCCGGCATCGAGCAGGGGCATTCCGAGTTCTTCGATGAGGTAGATCGGGAACCAGGTGAGGAAGAAGTACACGATGGTCGTGATGAAGAATTGGCCGGCGTACAGCCCGAGCATCATCCGGCTGCCGAGCAGCTGTCGAATCGCCCCCCAGGTGTTGATTTTCGGGGCGTCCGGTGCCGAATTCGCCTCCTCGATGTCGACCAATGCACCACCTTCGGCGATGTACTCGATTTCGGCGTCGTTGGCCATTCTGTGCTTGCGTGGCTGGTCGTAGAACTTCAGCCACCCCGCGCTCAGCGCCATGCCGATGGCGCCCATCACGAGGTACGCGGAGTGCCAGCCGTGCGCGTGCGTGAGCCACGCCATGAACGGGGTGAATATCACCGCCGCCGCGTACTGGGACGCGTTGAAGATGGCGGAGGCGGTGGCACGTTCCGACGAGGGGAACCACGTGGCCACCACGCGCCCGTTGGTCGGGTAGGCGGGTCCCTCCGCGATGCCGACGCCGATGCGCAGGGCGAACAGTGCAGCGACTGCAGCACCGAGCCCCAAGAGCGGGACGAAGCCCTGCAGGAGGGTGAACAGTGACCAGACGAAGATGCTGATGGCATACATCCGCTTGGCGCCGAAGCGGTCGACGAGCCGGCCGCCGGGGATCTGGGCCAGCATGTACGCCCACGCGAACGCGGAGAACAGGTAACCGAGGGTGATGGCGCTGATGCCGAGATCGGCCTTGATCTCGGTGCCGGTGATGGACAGGATCGCACGGTCGGCGTTGTTGAGCGTCGACACGATGAAGAGCAGTGCGACGATCAGGAAGCGGATCCTGGTGCGTCGGGGTGGGGGCGCGCCGGTGTGGCGTGTGCGGCTCGATGAGCTGGGGTGGGTCTCCGAGAGGGGCATGGTGTCTCCGAGGTCGAGGGGTGGGGGAGGGCGTCGAGTGTCAGGGTGATGCCTGTGATCACGGGGCGGTTCGCACCGTGATCAATGCGTCGAGGGCGAGCGCTCCGCGGCCCTCCTCGAGGACCAGCACGGGGTTGAGGTCGAGGGAGTCGAGTTGGTCGGCGTGAGTGACGGCGAACCTCGACACCGCGACGAGGAGGTCCCCGAGCGCGTCGACATCAGAGGGGGCCGCACCGCGAAAACCCGCGAGGAGCGGATGACCCTTGATCTCCCGGACCAGATTCACGGCTTCGGCGTGGTCGAGTTCGCCGACACGGAACGCGATGTCGCGGAACAATTCGGCGTGCACGCCACCCAGTCCGAACATGACGGTAGGGCCGAAGACGGGATCGTTGGTCACCCCGACGATGGTTTCGACACCCTTCGGGCACATCGCGCCGACGAATACTCCTTCGATGCGGGCACCGGGCACCGCTGCGTCCGCGCGCTCGAGGAGCGTTGAATACGCCGCTGCAGCCTGTGCTTCGTTCTCGACGTCGAGAATGACACCGCCGATCTCCGTCTTGTGCGCGATGTCGGGCGAGACGATCTTCATGACCAGGGGGAATCCGATATCGGCCGCTGCTTTCGCGACGTCGTCGGGGTGGGTGACCACGGTCGAGCGGGGGAAGGGGATGCCCGCATCGGCCAGGATCTGCTGGGCGGCGTGTTCCGACAACGGGTCGCTGCCGAGATCGTATCGCGCGGTTCGTGTTCGGTGACGGCGTGCGATCGGGGTGTCGAAGTGCTCGGCGAAGTACGCGAGGGCGCCGAGCGCGGTGACGGCTCGTTCGGAATCGTCGAAGACGAGGAATCCGTCGCTCTCATACGCCCGGACCACCTCTGGGCGAGCCTCCATGCACAGTGCCGTCGGACGGTCGAGGAATTCTCTCGTTCCGGCGCCGATGGCCTTGCGGATCTCCTCGCCGTAGGTGGGGGAGTCGGGGAGCATCGTGAACGATCCGACGATGCTGTCGTAGCCGCCGTCGGAGTACATGACGTCGAACGTCTTGGTGATCAGGCTCATGTCGTTGAGCCAGCCGGCGGTCGTGTCACACGGATTGTTGTCGCTGCCCATCGGATTGAGCGCGCGGAGTTTCGCCCGCCCGGGTTCGGCGAGGGGAGTGACGTCGAGCCCGCCGCGTTCGGCGGCGTCGCAGAGTTGCACGCCGAAACCACCTGACACGGTGATGATCCCGAGGTTGCGCCCCTTCGGGAAGCGTCCGCGAGCGGCGGCATAGGCGACATCCACCTGCTCCTGCGTCGTGCGCGCCCGGTAGACGCCGTATTGCGCGCAAAGTCCGTCGAACACCGCGTCGGCTCCCGCGAGGCTCGCCGTGTGAGACTGTGCGGCGGTTGCGCCTGCCGCGGACTGCCCCACCTTCATGAACACGACGGGCTTGCGGTGATCGTGTGCGGCTTGTAAGGCGGCCCTGAACGTGTCGCCGTCGCGGATGCCTTCGGCGTAGGCCAGGATCACGCTGACGTCGTCCTGGAGGGCGAGCCAGTGGATGCAGTCGGCGACGTCGGTGCCTGCCTCGTTGCCGGTGGACGCCCAGTATCCGACACCGATTCCGCGTTTCTCACACAGGTAGGCGAGATGCCCACCGTACGCACCGCTTTGGCTGACGATGGCCGCGCCGCCGGGGGTCGGCAGAGCTTTGTCGAACGCGCTGCTGAACGTGCCCGCGAATCCGCTGTCGGTGTGGAGCAGCCCGAGGCAGTTGGGTCCGAACAGTCGGATGTTGCCCGCCGCCGCTATCGCGGCGAGCAGGTCCTGGAGTGTACCGCCGTCCGACCCGGTCTCGGCGAAGCCCGCCGCGTAGATGATTGCCGCGCCGACGCCGTGTTCAGCGCAGTCGGTAAGGGCGCCCTCGAGCAGCCGCGATGGTAGGGCAATCAAGGCGATGTCCGGTGTCTCGGGGACGTCGGCGAGGCTGGGGTAGGCGCGCAGACCCTGCACTGTCTCGCGACGGTTGTTGACCGGATAGATCGCGCCGCGGTATCCGGCGCGGATCAGATAGTGAAGGGCGCGCCCGGAGATGCGCGTCGCGTCGTCGGAAGCGCCGATGACCGCTACGGATGTGGGGCGGAACGCCTTCTCGAAGTTGGTGAGTGCGAACACTGGGCTCTCAGGTGGCATGGATGGCCTCCGCGGTGAGGTGGGGACGATTGCTCGAAGACTGTTGTCTGAGTCACAGTGCCGACGGCGGCGGGTTTAATACAAGGGAAGCGCATTGATTGGCATCACTTGATTCGAACGGGATATCACCATGGATTTACGTCAACTGCAGCAATTCGTCGCGGTCGCCGACACCCTGAACTTCCGCGCGGCCGCAGAACGCCTGCATATGACGCAGCCGCCGCTGTCCGTGTCGATCCGTAGGCTCGAAGAGGAGATCGGTGCGGAACTGTTCGTCCGGTCCACACACCGGGTGCGGCTGACCAAGGCGGGCGAGGCGGCGCTGACCGATGCCCGGGCCGCGCTCTTCCACGCCGAGGAAGTGTCCAGGGTCGCGCGATCCACCGCGCACGGATTCAGCGGAGGACTGCGCGTGGGTTTCGTCGGCTCCGCCAAGAACATCCTGCTCCCGCGACTGCTGCCCGCCTTTCAGAAGCAGTACCCCGACATCGTGTTGAAGTTTTCGGAGCTCGCCAACGCCGAATTGATCGACTCGCTCGAACAGAATCACCTCGACGTCGGGATCGTGCGGGTGCCGTTGTCCCGCCGCAGCGACATCCGCTACATCACGGTGGAACGCGATCATTTCGTCGTCGCGCTGCCCGTGCGGCACCGGTTGGCGGCCAGGGAGGGTGTCTCGCTCGACGACCTGCGCGAGGAGCCGTTCATCGACTACACGACGTCGGGACTGCCCGGGCTGCACGCGCTGACCTCGATTCTGTTCGAGGAGGCGAAGTTCTCGCCGCGAGTCACCCAGGAGGCTGTGCAGGTGCAGACGGTGCTGTTTCTGGTGGAGAGTGGCTTCGGCTGGGCGCTGGTTCCATCGAGTTCGTCGAGGCGGGCCGGCGCCGGTGTGAGGTTCCGGCCGCTCGTGCCGGCAGCGCTGCGCCCGGCGATCGGATTGGCGGTGGCATACAACCCGACGTTCGCGGGGGTCACGGTGCAGCGATTCTGCGAATTGGCGGAATCGCTCGCACAGTGATCCGCGCCGACCTTCGGTGAATCGGCCCCCCGCGCCCCCTCGAGGACCGACAATATGGTGAGTCGAGCAGTGGGGCAGGGCAATGGGTTTCATCATCGGATTCGCGCCGTGGATCGTCTACTGGATCCTGGTGGGCAACATGCTGGTCGCGGCACTCACCCTGGACGACGCAGTCCTCGAGCGCTGGCTTCAGCAGCTGAGTAATTTCGGGTTGTTCGCGATCGCGGCGGTGGGTGTGCTGATCGGGCGGCCGTTTGTGCGCGACGACCACCGAACGTTAGCCGGCGCCGGACAGGGCCGGGCGCACCGCGAAGCGGTGCACAGCGTGCTCGTCTTCCTCGTGCGGACCGCCGCGGTGGCGAGGGCCTGATGCGCGGCGCAGGGAACGACTTCGGCCCCACCGACCGCATCGTCGGCTCGATCGTCGACATGGCCGGGATCTCGCGGGCGAAGGTGCTGCCCGCCCCGAGGCTGTCCACATTCGTCGACGCCGGTGCGGGCGCCTCCCCGAGCTGGAGTGTGTTCTGTGTCGACGACCACCTCGCGTTCACGCCGTCCTTCTCCGTGGTGGGCGACCTTCGGCTGCGGATCGACGCCGGCGACGTGAGAAATCTGGGCGACGGCACGTACTGGGCGCCGGCGTGTCTCACCGAGCAGGACGGGACGCCGGCGCTCGCGTGCACCCGGGATGCGCTGCGGCGGGTGACGACGCGGCTGGCGGAGTCCGGGTTGAGCGCGCGGATCGGCCACGAGATCGAGTTCACGTTGTTCGACGCGGCGACGGCCGAGGAATGGTCCGCGTACGGCCTGAATGCCGTTCTCGCGCACGATGAATTCTTCGCACGACTGCTCGCCGCGGCGGCGACGGCCGAGCTGCCGATCGAACAGGTCCACGCCGAGGCCGGGCTCAACCAGTTCGAGGTGTCGCTCGCACCCGCCGATCCCGTCACGGCGGCCGACGACGCCGTGCTGGCCCGCGCACTGATCAGCCGGACCGCGCGGGCCCAGGGGCTGCGGGCGTCGTTATCACCCATGCCCGTCGCGGGCGGTGCGGGAAACGGCGCCCACCAGCACGTGTCGTTTGCCGAGGGCGACCAGCCGATCCTGTCCGGAGGTCCGGGCCCACACGGGCTGACGGCCGCCGGTGGCGCCGCGGTCGCCGGGATCCTGCGGGCGCTACCCGAGTTCACGGCGGTTCTCGCCGGGTCGGCGCTGTCGCATCTGCGGTTGCGCCCGGGGATGTGGTCGGGGGTATCGCGCTGCTGGGGGCTGGAGAACCGCGAGGCAGCGGTCCGCCTGTGCACGGACACCGCCGGGAACCCGCACGGCGCGAACCTCGAGATCAAACCCGTCGACCCCTCCGCGAACCCGTACCTGAGCGGCGCCGCCATTCTCGGCGCCGCCCACGACGGGATCGTCGGTGCGTTTCCACTTCCGGACGAGGTGTCGGTCGACCCGGCGAACCTGGCAGGCGCGCACGCCGTCGACCTCCTCCCGACCCTGCCGTCCGACGTGCTCGGGGCATTCGAGTCCTCGGCACTCGCGCGGGACCTGTTCGGTCCGCTCATCGTGGAAGCGCTGGCGGCGGTCAAGCGCTACGAGCAGGCCGAGTACCGGGACAAACCGGTCGACGAGGTCGCGCAACGCTTCCGGTACGCGTGGACGTCCTAGGTCGAGCGCTACAGCGCCTTGAGTTCTTCGGTCACTTCGGCGACCGACTTCTTGGCATCACCGAAGAGCATCGACGTGCCCTCGGCGAAGAAGAGCGGGTTCTCGATACCGGCGAAACCGGAGTTCATCGAACGCTTGAGCACGACGACGGACTTCGACTGGTCAACGTTGAGGATCGGCATCCCGTGAATCGGTGAACTCGGATCGTTGCGCGCTGCCGGGTTGGTGACGTCGTTCGCGCCGATCACCAGGGTGACATCGGTGCGAGCGAACTCGTCGTTGATGTCGTCCATTTCCTTCATCGCGTCGTAGGAGACATCTGCCTCGGCGAGAAGAACGTTCATGTGACCGGGCATACGCCCGGCGACGGGGTGAATGGCGTATTTGACCTCGACGCCCCTCGTTTCGAGCAACTTCGCCATGTCCTTGACGGCGTGCTGGGCCTGCGCGACGGCCAATCCGTATCCGGGTACGACGATGACCTGGTTGGCGTAGGCCATCTGGATTGCGGCGTCGGCGGCCGACGTCGCCTTGGCCGTGCGCACGACGCCGTCCGATGCTGCCACGTCACCGCCGCCGCCACCGAATCCACCGGCGACGATGGCGGGGATGGACCGGTTCATGGCCTTGGCCATGAGGTTGGTCAGGATGGTGCCCGAAGCGCCGACGATCATGCCGGCGACGATCATCGCCTGGTTGTTCAGTGCCAAACCTGCTGCAGCGGCGGACAACCCGGTCAGCGCGTTGAGCAGAGAGATGACGACGGGCATGTCGGCGCCGCCGATGGGCAGGACGACCATCAGGCCGAGGATGCCCGACAGCACCAGAACCCCCACGATCCACAGCGAGCCGGTCGGGCCTTCCGGCGAGATCGCCCTGATGCCGATGACCACCGAGAACGCGACCGCGGAGATGAGCAGCAGAGCATTGAGCGGCTGCTGGAGCCTACCGATTCCGATCGGACGACCGGGCAGGGTCTCCTGCAGCTTCAGGAAGGCGATCACACTGCCCCAGAACGAGATCGAGCCGATCACCGCGGCGAAGAGCGATGCGACGACGATGTGGACCGTCGGCGATTCCCCGTGCTGGAATGCGGTGAACCCGTCCGAGTCCAGGAATTCCGCGTACGCGATCAACGCGACCGTGCCGCCGCCGACACCGTTGAACAGTGCGACCAACTGCGGCATCGCCGTCATCTTCGTGCGCAGCGCCGGCGGAACACCCAGACAGACACCGATCAGGAGGCCGGAGGCGATCAGGATCCAGTTCCCCATCTGCGCATCGCGAATGGAGATCAGCGTCGCGACGACAGCGACGACCATGCCGACCGCGGCGATCTGGTTGCCGCGCACCGCGGTCTTCGGGCCCGTCAGGCCCATGAGACCGTAGATGAACATCGCGAACGCGACGATGTACAAACCATTGACCAGGTATTCCATTACCGGTCACCATCCTTCGACACAGACGCGGCGGCCGGCTTGGCCTTGAACATCGCCAACATGCGGTCGGTGACCACGAAGCCACCGACAACGTTCACGGTTCCGAAGACGAGCGCGACGAACAAGATGATCTGCAACCCGAGCGACGGATCGTGCACCTTGCCCAGGACGACCAACGCACCCAGCACGACGATGCCGTGGATGGCGTTCGTACCCGACATCAGCGGAGTGTGCAGGGTGTTCGGAACCTTGGAGATCACAGCGAAACCGACGAACCCGGACAGCACCAGGATCGCGATGTTCGCCAGAAGCGATGTGTACATCAGGCGCCCCTCTCTTCACGGGTGACGCACGCGCCGGCCAGAACCTCATCGGAGAAGTCCGGAGCCAGGACGGCGACCTTCCCCGTTCCTTCGCCGGCACCGCCGTCGAGGAGCATCAATTCGATCAGCGCGGAGATGTTCTTCGCGTACAACTCGGACCCGTGCTCGGGCATGGACGCCGGCAGATTCAGCGGCGAGCAGATGGTCACGCCGTGTTTGACGACGGTCTGACCCGGTTCGGTGAGCTCGCAGTTGCCACCGGTTTCACCCGCGAGGTCGACGACGACACTGCCGGGCGTCATTCCTTCGACGGCGGCAGCAGTCACCAGACGCGGGGCGGGACGACCCGGCACCAGGGCCGTGGTGATCACGACGTCGAAGCCTTTGATTGCATCTTCGAGAGCCCGCTGCTGCTTCGTGCGCTCGTCCTCGGTCAGCTCGCGGGCGTATCCACCCTCACCGGCCGCGTCGATTCCGAGGTCGAGCCATTGCGCGCCCACCGACCGCACCTGGTCCGCGACCTCGGGACGCACGTCGTATCCGGTTGCGCGGCCACCGAGACGCTTCGCCGTCGCCAACGCCTGCAGACCTGCGACACCGACACCGAGCACCAGGACCGTCGCAGGCTTCACCGTGCCCGCAGCCGTGGTGAGCATCGGGAAGAACCGTGTCGACTCCGACGCCGCCAACAGAACAGCCTTGTAGCCGGACACGTTCGCCTGCGAGGACAGCGCATCCATCACCTGGGCGCGCGAAATACGTGGAATCGCCTCCATGGCGTATCCCTCGATTCCGGCGGCCTCGAGCTCGGCAATCCGATTATCCGCACTGCGCGGATTCAAGAAGCCGATCAGCCTCGTCCCCGCGCTGATCCGGCTGATCTCGTCCGTGGACGGCGGTGCAACCTTCACCACTACATCAGCGGTCCACGGATCGCCGATCTTCGCCCCGGCAGCGGTGTACAGCTCGTCGGGAATCAACGCCCCCATACCGGCCCCGGACTCGACTACCACATCGACGCCCTTGCCGATCAGAGCGGACACAATTTTCGGCACCAGAGCCACCCGGCGCTCACCGTCGCTCGATTCTCGAGGGACACCGACCAGGCACCTCTGACTATTGCCGCTCGATACTTCATTCGATTTCAAATCTGCACCTCGATAGGTCTGGAAAGCTGACTGGGAAAACTGGTTTCGCTCGGCCTCGGTCGAGGCAGTGGAATCGGGTGCACCGCCGTCGACGTGACGTCGACGACGGTGCACTTGGTTGAAGTGGTTATGCTGCTGTCGATTTCACTCGCGCCGAGCGAACCCGAGCGGGTCTCGGGAGGTCGCACCGCCCTCGACCGGAATCAGGCTGCCGGTGATGTAACCGGCCGCCGGGGACAGCAGGAATCCGATGGCGCCTGCCACCTCGTACGCCTGCCCCAAGCGCTCGAGCAGAGCCTGGTTGACGATCGATTCTGCTGCTGTCCGGCCGATCCGGTCGAGCGTCTCGACCATGCGGGCGGTCAGGAAGAACCCCGGGGTAACGCCGTTGACTCGGACGCCCGCCGGACCGTATGCGGCCGCGAGTTGCTTGATCCAGGTGTTCAGCGCCGCCTTTGCGGGACCGTAACCGGGGGCGGCCGGGCTGGCGTACTGGGACCACGAGCTGGAGACGAAGACAATGGATCCGCCGCCGCTGCGGGCGATCAGCGGACAAAGCGCTTGCCCGAGAAGAAACGCGTGCCGGGTATTGACACGGAAGTCGTCTTCCCAGTCGGCCAAGGTGAACTCCGCCAACGGCTTCGGAGTCGTCCTGCCGACGACGTCGACAAATCCGTGGATCTCCCCGACTTCGTCTTCGATGAACTTCACGAGTTCCGCGACGCCGGACTCGGACGTCACGTCGGCACAGAGCGAAGGGCAGTTCAGGGTTCGGCTGATCGACTCCGCGCCCGCGGGGTCGACGTCGACGCATACCAATTCGGCGCCCATGGAGGCCAACATGCGACTGGTGTGTTCCCCGATGCCACTTCCGGCCCCGAGTACGACAATCCGCTGTCCGTCCAACCGGAGAAGTCGGCCGTACTCGACATCAGCGGCGGCGACAGGCACATTGGATCTCAGTGCTTGGTGCATTGTCAGTTCCTTTACGGATCAGTTCGGGGGAGCGGAGGAACTGTGCGCGAACTATCGGGTCCGACGAAGAAGGCGCATGAAACTCCGAGTTGGATGCCGTTGCAACACAGAATCTCTCATGAGGTGAGAATCGCATCCCGGGGGTATACGAGCAACCGAAAATGTCTATCGGGGTGATAGTTCCCGGGTATGTCGATCGACCTTGACACCTCGGTGCGCTGCTGGTCCACTAGTGGCCAGCCGATTTGGGTGAGTGAACGTCCTGTGATATCGCGTGCGGGAACTTCTGTGGTTTGTACGATTCGGGATCGGCTGTCCACTTTCAGGCGAAACGATCGATTTTGCCTGCCCTGATGTTGTGAGCTTAGGGAGAGCGATGAGCAAGGATTTCCACCGCGTCGAATCCGCCGGGCGAATTCGTGGCGCGGCGCCCGGGTCTGCAATCAGCCGGCGCAATGTGTTCAAGTTCGCCGGCGCTGGAGCGCTGGCCGTCGGTGTCGGTTCCCTACTCGCCGCATGCGGGGGAGGCGGCGGAGCAGCCGGCACGCAGGGGCCGAAAGCCGCTGGTGCGCTCGCCAGGCCGACTCCGTTCGTAGTGGGATCGTCCTCCGGTGACAACTTCCTGATCGATGCGATCAATGTCGCTCAAAACCAGTTCTCACTCTTCAACCTGGAAGTTCCGAAGCTCATCTACCCCCAGAGCGGCGTGCAAGGTTTGCAGATGGTCAGTGCGGGCGCGATCGATGGCGCTGCGATGGACACGATGGGCGCGATGCTCGCCTTCGCCAAGAGCCAGACCGGCAAACGGCCGGTGATCGTCGGCATGCGCATGCCCGTCAACACCTACAACCTGATCGTGGGACCGGGTGACTGGCCCGGTGAGAACGCCACTTTCGCCGAAAAGATGGCTTCCTTGAAGGGGAAGACGATCGGTGTCACCGCGATCGGTGCAGGTACCGACAACATTTTGAATCTGGCGCTCGAGGCGGCAGGGATGAAGCGCGATGACATTACTGTCCTCGGGGTGGGGCAGCTGTCGGCCGCAATCGCCCAGATGAAGAACGACCGGCTCGACGCCTATGTGGGATTCACGTACGGCGCGGGTCTGTCCGTTGCCACGCAAGCCGGTGGCCGGATGCTGATCGACTTCAGTGCCGCCGGTACCCCGCAGCTGCTGAGTGATCTGCAAGTGTGCCCCCTGGTCATGCGTGAAGACAAGGTCGACGCGAGTCAGGACACTGCCGACGCGTGGCTTGCTGCCCAGTGGGAGGCCAAGACGTGGATCACCGACAATCGCGCTGCTGCGGCACAACTCCTCAACGAGGGAACCTTCAACAACGAGGCACCGGGCGACGCGGTCAGGACAATCGATTTCATGGTCGATCGCGTCTTCCCGAAGGTCAGTCCGAACTGGAAGGTCACTCGTAGCGGGATCGAGCATGCTGCCGAGGTCATGGATCGGCTGGGCATGCTCGAGAAGGGCGCGGTGCACTACGAAGACATCGTCCCGCCCTTCGCGCGCGTCTGATAAGAGATAGCAGAGGAATTCCCACATGATCAGTCAGATAGCAGGTAAGAGTGACGCATTCGACTTGTCGAACAAGGTCGCGGTCGTCACCGGGGCAGGACGAGGGATCGGCCGTGCTTGCGCGCTCCACCTCGCCGGCGCGGGTGTCAACATCGTCCTGGCTTCTCGAACGTCAACGGAGCTGGACGCTGTCGCAAGTGAGGTGGAGGCGCTCGGCTCGAAGGCGCTGGTCGTACCGTGCGATGTCTCCGACTTCGACGCGTGCGATGCCGCGGTCCGTCAAGCAGTCGATGTGTTCGGTGACGTCGATGTTCTCGTCAACAGTGCCGGTGCGGGGGCTCCCTGCGCGGTGATCGACGCCGATCCCGCCGACTGGGCCCGTGTGGTCACACTGAACTTGATAGGCACGTTCAACATTGCGCGAGCGGTTCTTCCCTTCATGATCGAGGCCGGCGGTGGTCGGATCATCCTGATCGGGTCGGGTCACGGGCATTCGACGACGGCTGGATTCTCGGCCTACGGTGCGTCCAAGGCGGGGGTCAGTCATCTCACGAAGACCTTGGCCGAAGAAGTCTGGGAGCACGGTATCGACGTGAACGAAGTGATCCCCGGGCCCGTAGCCACACAGCTCACTCGAGGTCTGGTCGCAGTGGGTGAAGCGCCTGACGGCTTGCCGAGTGAGCGTGTGAAACTGCCGCATGAAGTCGCGGAACTCGTCGGGTGGCTGGCCCGGCAGCGCGTCGGCGGTCCCACCGGGCAGGTCTTCAGCCTGGCGCGTCGAGCGTTGTAGATCGTCGTGACCCTGCCGAATAGGCAGAGCCCTTGCCCCCGTGGGGGCAAGGGCTCTGTCGGTCAGAGGTCGATGGCGAGACGCGTACTCGTGGCACGCGAGACGCAGATCATCATCGTCTTGCCGGCCTCGCGTTCACGCTCGTCCAGAACGGAATCCCGGTGGTCCGGGACGCCGTCCAGAACAGCGACTTCACATGATGCACACGTACCCTCCATGCACGACGAGAGG
Organism: Rhodococcus sp. USK10; assembly: GCF_019378875.1. Classification (NCBI taxonomy): domain Bacteria; kingdom Bacillati; phylum Actinomycetota; class Actinomycetes; order Mycobacteriales; family Nocardiaceae; genus Rhodococcus; species Rhodococcus sp. USK10. The sequence continues at coordinate 1,802,715 of NZ_CP076048.1, read as the reverse complement.
ACCGGAACACCCGACTGTTCGACGGCATCGAGAATGCTCTGACCGGGATTCACGGTGATTGTCTTCCCAGACTGCACCAGTTCTACTTGGAACGCAGTTTCGGCTGCGTGCTCGTCGATGGCTCGCGGGGAGAAGCGTTCCAAACACAGCGAATCCGGAGGCCAGGTCGACCGGCACCGGTCCTCGACCGCGGAGAGAAGCGGTTCGGGTCCACAACAGTAGACCAAGGTCTCGGGATCGGGATCCGCCAGTGCTGAACCGAGATCGATGAACCCGACCTCGTCCTGTGGGTAGAGATGAACGCCGGAGTGGTCGAATTCCAACAGTTGATCGACGAAAGCCATCGACTGGCGTGAGCGGCCACCGTAGTGAATCGCCCATCGGGCGCCCGATTTCGCCACAGCGGAAATCATCGGCAGCATCGGGGTGATACCGATCCCGCCCGCGATGAAGAGGTAGTGACGTGACGGCCGGAGTGGGAACAGGTTGCGTGGCCCCCGTGCCGTCACGAATGACTTCTCCTGCAGTTCATTGTGAATTCGCTGCGATCCGCCCCGGCCCGAGACGTCCCGGAGCACCGCGATTTTCCAACAGCTACGGTCTGCGGGATCTCCGCACAGCGAATACTGGCGAACCGTGGATTCCGACAGGATCAACTCGATGTGCGATCCGGGTTCCCACGCCGGAAGATTCGATCCGTCTTCGTTTCGTAACTCGAGTTGGATGACCTCCTCGGTGATGGCCGTCCGTTGTTCGACCACGACTCGCACTTCGGTTTCGTTGAACGAATTGCGCACTGTGAAGCCTACTTTCCGCGAGTCTATCGGGCACCGTGATCAATCCGTGTGCACCGCAATGGCTCCAGAGGGACAGATGCGTTCCGATTCGATCACCCCCTCTTGCTCGCCGGGGAGGACATTCTCTCGATGAACGAACACCAGACCGTCGTCGTCGTTCTGATCGAAGATGCCCGGCTCACGCCCGACGCAGAGTCCCGCCGCAATGCACTTCGTGTTATCTACCGACACCCGAATCACAACCGCTCCTTGCCATCGAACTACCTCACGGGCTCACCCGGCAGGTGAAGCCCGCACCATGAGTTGTCTGCTTGATTCGCTCGTTACCAGGTCACCGGGAATTCGTGGACCCCGTAGAACGCTGAATCGTCCTTGAATCTGAGCTGTTCGATCGGCTGTGCCGACCGGAGACCGGGAACGACGTCGAACACGGCCTCGAGCACAACTTCCAGTTCCATACGCGCGAGAGCCTGTCCGAGGCACTGATGAACTCCGTACCCGAAGGCCATGTGCTGGCGGGCTTCCGGCCGGCCGACGTCGAGTACTTCCGGATTCGGGAAGACGGACTCGTCCCAGTTCGCCGCGGATACTGCCGCAATGAAGCCGTCGCCCGCCGGAATTGTTCGACCACCAACCTCGATGTCTTCGAGTGCCAGGCGCATCGCATTGCTATGTGTGACCGACGTGATGCGGAGAAGTTCCTCGATGGCGTTGGTGACGGTGACCTCTCCGGACGTGATTCGCGCCAACTGGTCCGGATTCTCGAGGAGTGCCATCGTTCCCAGGGTGATCACGTTGGCGGTGGTTTCATGGCCGCCGAGAAGGAGGAGATTTGCGTCCATCAACGCATCTTCGCGGGTCAGATCACCATTGGTCACATGGTCCGCCAAGAAGGTCATCACGTCGTCGCGGGGGTCGGCCGTGCGCGCGTCGAGCAGTCCGCCCAGGTAGTCGAGCAGTTGGTCGGTAGCCTCCGTGATTTCGGTGGGGGTCGCTGTGCGTGAGATCCGTACCGCACTCTTCTCCTGGAAGAATTCGTGATCCTGATACGGGACGCCGAGTAGTTCGCATGCGACTGTCGACGGCACGACCAGAGAGAACTCGGCGAAGAAGTCGACAGGCGGAGTCTTGGTGACCAGGTTCTCCAGGAGTTCCCGTACCAACTTCGTCACCGTCGGCCGCAGTGCCTCGATCCGATGAACGGTGAAGAAGGGGATCAGGAGTCGGCGCCGTCGGCTGTGCTCTGGTCCGTCCATCCGTTGCAGGGATTCGTCCTGCAATTTGGCTGCCTGATCGGACTCGGACAGGAAGGGAAAGTTGGGTCTTCTCGTCTGCGAACTGATCGAGGACGACCGCAGGATCGAACGGATGTCGTCGTAGCGCGTCAATAACCAGGCGGAACGGCCATCCCAAAGGCTCACCGGCGCAACCGGCTGGGTATCTCGCAGTTCGCGGTACTCGGCCGGCGCGGAGAACGGGCAAGTCCTGCGCATGGGGAAGTCGGGAGTAGGAACAGGTGACGCCATGGGTTACCTCCACAGATCAGGGGTTTGTGACGACGGTCTCACTGATCCTGGTGTCGGCGCCGGGCAGCGTCAAGGAACTTCTCCGGCTCAGCGGCTATCGCCGCGATAGCCGTTTCTTGCTTGTGTTGCGGTGGTGGGAACCGTTGCTGCCCAAGTGATCCTGTTCGATCAGATACGGTGCAACGCTTCCGGTACGCGCGGGCGTCCGGGTCAGTTGCGGATCATGGCCAGCGCCGTGCGCAACCCGCGCCGCTTACCGGTCGCAGGGTCGACTCCGAACACTTCCTTCATCCCACCCCGGATGCGGAAGCGCAGTTCGGACGCCGTCTCCGGTGCGTCGTCCGCGGACGCCGACAGGAAGCGGTTGGGCAGGGCGAGCTTGAAGATGGTGCGAAGGGTGAGTCCGTACTGGTGGGGGAGGGAACCCGTCGTATACGGGAGGTCGTACTTGTCGCACAGTGCCCGCATCTTCACACCGATCTCGGCGTAGCGGTTGCTGGGGAGATCCGGGAACGCGTGATGCTCGATCTGGTAACAGAGGTTGCCGCTCATGAACGCGAGTACCGGGCCCGCGTGGAAGTTCGCCGAGCCCAGCATCTGACGCAGATACCACTCGGCCTTGGTCTCCCGGTCGAACTCCTCCTCGGTGAATTTCTCTGCGCCGTCCGGGAAGTGGCCGCAGAAGATGACACCGTAGGCCCACAGATTCCGGATCACGTTGGCCGTGATGTTCGCCGTCAGCGTGCTCTTCCATGCCGGGCCGGTGAGCGCCGGGAACACCACGTAGTCCTTGCCGACCTGCCGCGCGATCTTCCGTCCCACCTCCTTCGCGTTGCGGAGGGTTTCGGCGCGGTCGTAATCGCCGCGCCGTATACTCTCCACGTCCAGGTGGTGCAGCGCGACCCCCCACTCGAACAGCAACGCGAGCAGCACGTTGTAGAACGGCTGCGCCAGGTACACCGGCGACCACTTCTGGTCGCGGGTCATCCGCAGAATCCCGTAGCCGACGTCGCTGTCGAGTCCCACGATGTTGGTGAACTTGTGGTGCACGTAGTTGTGCGAGTGCTTCCACCCCGAAGACGGGCACGTGTTGTCCCACTCCCAGTTCGACGAGTGGATCTCGGGATCGTTCATCCAATCCCACTGGCCGTGAATGACATTGTGGCCGAGTTCCATGTTCTCGATGATCTTCGCCGCACCCATCAGGGCGGTCCCCAGGAGCCACGCCGGTCTCTTCCGGCTGCCGAACAGGACGACCCGGCCCGCAATCGCCAGCGACCGCTGCAGCTTGATCGCCCGGTCGATGTACCGCGCGTCGCGGGCGCCGCGGGACTCCTCGATGCCGGCGCGGATCGCATCGAGTTCCGCGCCCAGCGCCTCCACATCCGCCTCGGTGAGGTGGCTGTACTCCTTGATATCGGTGATGGCCATCTCGTCTCGATACCCGGTTCGTGCCATTCCCAATCCGCGTATCCGCCCAACCGATGCACAACCGTGTTGTGGTCATGCGTCCGTGTCGAGGTGTCCGCTATTCTCTCCACGGTCGCCGAGCATCTCGGTGGCCCGGGTCCAGGGGTGGGCCTCGATGCAGAAAACAGGGGGAAAGTCGATGTCAGAGGGCGATATGACGTGGCCGGACAGTGTCATCGGTTCACTGGACGGGACCGGTGTGCCGCGACCTCCGCTGGCGAGCGTCCCAGGATTGCCGCCGGTGCTCGGCGGACCGGACGTCACGGTCGTCAAGGTCGACCCCGACATGCTCCGTGCGATGTCCGGTTCGCTCGGCGCCATCGCCCGTGAGGTCGAGGCGCTCGGCGGTCGGCGGAGCTTCGACAACGCGGGCCTGGCCGTCGAGGGGTCCGACACGGCCGCCGCGTGCCGGGACGCCGGCGACATCCTCGCGTCCGCGCTCGGCGTCGCAGCCAGTCGCATCGACGAGATGGCGTTCATCGCGGGCGACGGGGCCGAGAACTACGACGTCGTCGACACGACGTTCGCTTCGCAGCTGTCGGCGATGGGACAGATGTGATTCCGCGTAGGTCGCAACTGCACGTCTGGAATCCACGGGACCTGACGTTGGCAGGTGAGGAAATCGGTCGGACCGCCGAAGACACGCGAAGCCGGGCCGAGGACGTCTATCGGGTCGTTGCGGATCTGGGCCTCCACGACGACTGGCGCGGTCCGTCGCAGGCCGCCGCCGAGCAGCGGGCGAACACCGAGCGAACGGAATTCCGTCGGCTCGCAGACGATCTGGACGATCTGTCGACTGCGCTGGTGGGAGGGGCCGATCGTCTCGGTCATGCGCGGGACTACGTCGCCACCGTCATCGACAAAGCGGCGACCGACGGATTCACCGTCTCCGACGACTGGCAGATCGTCAGTCAGCCGAAGACGATGAGTGACGCTGAAGCCGCCGAGCACGCCGACTTGATGGAGTACTGGCGCAGTCAACTCGATGGTGCGCTGACGGAACTCGACAACGCCGATCGGGACATGGCGACGGCGATCCGGGACGCCCTCGGGGCCGTCGCAGCGAGCGCCCCCGCGTCGGCGGGCCTGTCGGGGCACGAGGGCACCGCACTGGGCGAGCAGGTCGCGCGGGGCGGCTCCGACATTCCGCAGGACGTCCGCGACCGCGTTGCCAGGGAGATCGCGGCCGCGGGGCTGAACCCCGAACAGGTGAAGACGCTGGCAGACGGCGGCAAGGTCACCGACGTTCCGCAGGGAACGATGGATTTCCTCCAGCAGTTCTACACGGCGGCCGGCAAGGACGGCTTCCTCGCACTGTCCGAGCAGTACAGCGAGAACGGTCGGACGGAGGCCGCGAGCGCGTTGTCCAACGGCCTCGCCGTCGTGTCGAACTACAACGTCGGCAGTGCAGCCGGTGACGTCGGCGGACGGAGTCATATCCCGGAAAGCCTTCGTGGGCTGTTCGAGGGGCCGGTGACGTCGACCGGCAACCTCACGAAGGGTGCGAACGACTCCCCGCAGCAGTCGATGGTCGTCAACAACGGCCACGACCTGGCGCGATTCACCAAGGCGTTCGGACTCGCAGACCCTGCCGTTCAGCAGGGCAGCGAGCTGAGCGAGAATCTCCTCTCCCGTGCCGGCGAGATCGCGTCGGCCACGAACGACAAGAGTCTGCTGATCGGAGACTCCTTCGACCACAACGTTCTGCGCCGCGACGGCGTCGACACACTCCTGCAGGACATGGTCGGGGTCGGTGGCCGCGACCATGCCGCCGTCCACAACATCCTGTCCGGTGAAGGCATGCCGACCGATTACAACCGCGACGACGTCGTCATGCCTCTACTCCAGCGCGATTGGGCCGAGGGCGGCGAACGGAACGTCGCCGGGATGTTCGACTGGATCGCCGACGACGCCAGGCCCTCGGACCCGTCGGACCTCGGAGAGATGTTCCGGTCGCAACAAGCAGGCGAATCGGCCTTCGGGCTGGCACAGATCCTCGCTGCCAAAGACGCCGAACTGCTCGACATCCCCGGGATGAAAGGCCAGGCCATCGGCGAGGTGAACCCCGAAATCACACAGGCATTGGGCAAGGTCGTAGCTCCCTATGTCGCTGAAATGGTGGGTGCTCCACAGGACTTCACCGGAAACAATGGGTTCTCTGGGCCACCCGGTAGCGAAGGATTCGGCATCGACAATGCCTCCCGATTGTTCTCGGTGATCGACTCGAATGCTGATGCCGCGGCGAATCTTAATGCGCAGGCATTCGGAATGTCCGCACAACTCCAGCAGGCTTGGGCGGTCGGTGGGCATGATCCGCAGAACTGGATTCAGGAATACGGCGCATGGGCGGGGCGCCTTCAGGGGGTCGTCGACAAGGGTCTTGATCTCGAGTTCAACGACCGAATGGGAGATGCCACGTCCGAAAACTCGGCAGGATTCGAGAGTAAAGGCGTTGCGTACGACACCATTCGTACCGCGATTGGAAAGGGCGTCGAGTTCATCCCTGCGGTCGGTCCTATTCTTTCCACCGGCATGGACCTGGCCGACCCAACCTTCAAGAGTGCTGTGCTGGGTTCGGTCCCAGAAGCTATTGTCAAGGCAAACGGTGACGTCACCTACGAAACGAGCCTTGCTCAGCATTATTACCAAATCGCACTCGGGCTTCAGCAACAGAACGGGGGCGTTCTCGATCCGTTCCCGCGACTCGATTCCTTCACTGAGGGCCCCGGCGGTCCCTTGAAGAGTTTCGATGAGATCGCGTCAGGTGAGCCGGAACGCGCTCTGCCGGTTCTGCAAGCCGTCCTCAACGGGTACATAGTGAATGCTGGCTTGGTGGATATCGACTCGTTCACCCTTGCTGTGAATGGCGGACGCGATGAAGTTCTGGCTCCGGAGCCCGGTCGATGAGGGCACGCGTTGTAACGATGGTGTTGGTCGTAGCCGCGTTGACCGGGTGTGGGTCTGGTGGCGAAGTCAGCGATCAGCCAAAACCTCCAGCGCTGTCGGCCGAGTACGCAGTGCCGGACAACATCGGCTTCAACTTCCGATGGACTGCGGAGTCGGGGATCGATCTCACAAGCCGCGAATCGACGGTCGTAAGGGCGTATTTGGAGTCCTACTACGTCGCACTCAGCGCTCACAGCGTGGAGAAGGGCTACCCAGGATTCCCCGACGCGACGGCCGCGCAGGTAGGACGCTGGAACTACGGCGGCAGAAGCAACCAGCCTCTCGCCCAGTACACAGGAACCCAGTTCGAACACCTCTTGTGGCTGTCTCCAACTCCGGGTGGATGGTTTGCGACCGTGTGTACGGGTGACTATGCGGTCATGAGACTTGGCGACGACGGGAAGTATTACAACATCGGATCCACGTCCATCGGAACCGAAGAGATCGAGATAGTTGCACCAACCGCGCCTGTCGCGGACAGTGTCGCCCTTGATTCATCCGGACCTGAGCGGGCGCCTGCGCAAGACGTGTTCGCTGGATGGACGATCCGTCACCATCAACCTGCGACCGCCAGCATCGAAGCTGATCGTGAGTGCGACTCGCGCATGCCCGACGCCCCGGACGCTCGACCACAGCAAGTGAACTTGCCCCATGATGGTCCCTACCCGACGCTTGCTCCGTATCCAGGCTGGCCGAGGTACGACGAGAACTGAGGAGTCCCTTCCTGCTGCTGGCGGAAGGGCGCTGTCGCCGCAGCGGGCGTGCGGTCATATCCTCGACGGAGTCTCCGTGTTCGTGGAGGCGCGAGCGAATGATCGGACGGTTTGTGGTGGACAGCAAGTGTGACGTCGTTTATGCGGACGACCTCGGGGTCGGCGAGAAGTTCGAGCTGGGCTCGTACACGGTGACCGAGGATGAGGTGCTCGAGTTCGCGGGGCAGTGGGATCCGCAGTCGTTCCACATCGACCGTGAATCCGCAGATGAGGGCTATTTCGGTGGGCTCATTGCGAGTGGTGTGCACACGATCGCGGTGTGTCAGCGACTGTCCGCGACCACTCTCTACGCCCGCTGGAGCGTCATCGCGGGGAGCCGGATGCGTGACGTCAACTTCCTCCGGCCGGTGCGGCCGGGGGACGTGCTGACCGGGAACCTGCTGATCGAGGACGTGAAGCGCGACGATCGTGGGCGGGCGTTGGTGACCGTCGCGACGGAGATTGTCAACGGGTCGGGCAAGCAGGTGTTGACGTCGGTGACCGAGATGTACGTGCGCTGCCGCCCCGAAACCGACTGATCGTCGAATTTTCTGGACGAAACACCCTCGTCGAGGATTGTTTTCCGGGTTTCTGGGTACCGCACCCGGGGAGGCCATGAAACCAACGGAGGCAATCATGAGAATGGGTAGGAGGGTGGCCGCGGTGGCAGTGTTCGCGGCTTCGATCGGATTGGGAGCATCCGGTGTCGCCTGGGGAAGCAGTCTCGACTCGGCGGTGCCGGTGCGTCGGCCGGATGTCATTCAGCCGATGCCGCCCGGGTTCCCGCAGAACGGTCCGATCGGATGCGACGACTGGGCGGAACCGTACGAGAACAATGTCCCGGCGTGGGGCACCGATCCGTACAACCAGTTCGACAATTGGTGCGACGGTCCCGATGACGGGCTTTCCGCGCAGCAGCCGCCGGTCAATGACGACCAGGGCCGGACGGTCAATCCCTGATTCGACGGAATCGTTCACACGAGGCACTGTGCCGTCGTGTCGCTCGGTCGTGAACTGAAACCGACCGTCCGTCAAATTTCATCCGCGAAATTCGCGCTTCGAGGATTGTTTACGTTGTCTTTGGGTACAGCCCTTAGGCAGCGTCTCACCTATGGGAGGCAACGATGAAGGTCGGCATGAGATTGGCTGCGGTCGCTGTGTTCGCGGCCTCGATCGGTTTGGGAGCATCCGGTGTCGCCTGGGGTGACACGCTCGACTCGGCAGCCGTACCCGTGCGGGCGCGCAATAATGTTGCGCCTCTGCCTCCCGGCGTTCCGCCGTACGGTCCGGCAGGTTGTGACGACTGGGCGGAACCGTACGAGAACAACGTCCCGGCGTGGGGTGCCGAACCGTACAACCAGTACGACAATTGGTGCGACGGCCCGGACGACGGGCTTCCGCAACCGGCCATGTACAGCGGTGACGAGGGCGGTGGCGACTCGCCGAACGAGCCGTAAGCGATCGATCCGAATCAGCGCGCCCGGGAATCCCCGTTCCGGGCGCGCTGATTCAGCTGCCGGAGGGTGGTTCGTGCAGACCGAAGGCGGACCCCTGGTCGTCGTGGCACAGCTTGAATCGTCCGAATTTCGCCGCCGATTCCGGATCCTCGCCGAGATCCACCGCGTCGATTGTGCCGCCGAGTGCCAGCACGTGCTCGACCGCGGCGTCGAGGTCCGGCACCCGGAAGAAGACGTAGGGGCCGGCGCCCGCGTCGCCGCCGTGGATCCCGCCCGGCACGTTCGGGGTGGTGATCGAGTAGCCCGATCCGCCGGGTCCGGATTCGAATTCCCAGCCGAACAACGCCGAGTAGAACTTTCGGCCCTGCTCCGTGTTGGCCACACCCAGTTCGAAGAACGACAGTTCGCCCGACATGAGTACTCCTCCGTCGACAATGTTTACGTGACGCTACGCCGACCCGCCGACACGTAGAAGTCTTGCGCATTAGATCGATAGTGATCTAACCTTAGAGCGAATTCGATTTAAGGGGGATCTGTGGAGTTGACCGAACGTCAGACCGACCGAGCCGCAGGCGTATTGATCGCCACCGCTGCGGGTGACGCGCTCGGGGCGGGATACGAGTTCACCGTCCCGGCGGCCGATGCGGTGATCGACATGGTCGGGGGCGGCATGTTCGACTGGGCGCCGGGGGAGTGGACCGACGACACGTCGATGGCCGCCGCCATCGCGGAGGTGGCAGCGTCCGGAATGGACATCGGACGCGGTGACGGACTGGATGCCGTTGCTGCACAGTTTGTTCGGTGGATCGATTCCAACCCGCCCGACGTCGGTAATCAGACGCGCGCCGTGCTGTCGGCCCGTGACCGCTCGGCCGCGGCCATGCAGGAGCGGGCACGCAGCATCACCGGGAGGAAGGGCGGAAACGGTTCGCTGATGCGGACCGCCCCGGTTGCGCTGGCGTATCTCGACGACGCCGACGCGTGCGCCGAGGCCGCGTACCAGATCGGCGCCCTCACCCACGACGATCAGCGCGCCGGAGAGGCGTGCCGGCTGTGGTCGCACGCGATCCGGCACGCGGTGCTGTTCGGGACGTTCGACGGGGTGCGGGGATACCTGCAGGTGGCGCCGGCCGAGGTCGGCGAGTACTGGGGACCGCTGCTCGACCAGGCCGAACGCGGCACACCCGCGGACTTCCCGAAGAACGGCTGGGTGGTTCACGCCCTGCAGACGGCGTGGTGGGCGATCAGCGGCGCCGACGATTCGGGGCCGCATCACCTGCGGTTGGCCCTCGAGCGGGCCGTCCGGGCGGGAAACGACACCGACACTACCGCGGCGATCGCGGGTGGGTTGCTCGGTGCCCGATGGGGTGCGTCGGCGGTCCCTGACGGGTGGCGCCGGATACTGCACGGCTGGCCGGGATATTCCGCGGACGACCTCGCGCGGCTGGCGATGGCTGCCGTGCGGAGGGGTGCACCGGCCGACCGACGCTGAGCATGAACGCGATTCGTACGTGAGCGGCGCGGTGTGCCGGGGAGCGCGGCGCCACTCACGTACGGGGGAACTGCGTCAGGCCGCCAACTCGTCGGCGATCTCGATGTCGATTTCCTGTTCGGTCATTCCGCCGAAGAGATGGTTGGTGAACATGTCAGCTCGGTTCTCGTCGTGTGTGGTCGTTCCCGGCACGATCGGAGCGACTCGTCCGATCTATGGTGTGTATCGCCGCCGGCGGCGCTGCCGTTTCACTTCCCACAGGTGAGTGGCAAAGTGTCCTCGGACGCGCATTCCCGCTCACGTAGCGCTTAGGCTCGACTCGACCGATCGTGTCCCGGAACAGGAGATGAGTCGAGATGCCCGCAACCTTCGTTCTGCTGCCCGGCGCTGGCTCCGACTCGTGGTACTGGCACCGCGTCGCCCCGATCCTGGAGGGGAGCGGGCACTCGGTGATCGCCGTCGACCTTCCGTACGGGGACGACGACGCGGGCCAGTACGAGTTCGCCGACGTCGTCGTCGATGCGGTCGAGGATGTCGAGGGGACGATCGTGCTGGTCGCGCAGTCCATGTCCGCGTTCACCGCGGCGATCGTCTGTCAGCGCGGCGAGGTCGACGTCGACCTGCTGGTTCTGGTGGCACCGATGCTGCCCGCGCCGGGAGAGGCGCCGGGGCGGTGGTGGGAGACCACCGGTCAGCCGGAGGCGAAGCGGGCGTTCGACCTACTGGAGGGCCGCGACCCGGACGCACCCGACGACCTGCGGGCGCTGTTCTTCCACGACGTGCCCGACGACGTCACCGAGGAGGCGTTCAGCCACGAGGAGCCCGTCATGTCGGACACCCCGTTCGGGACGGTGTGGCAGGCGGAGGCGTGGCCGTTCGTGAAGACGCGGGTCGTCGCCGGCAGCCGTGATCGGCTGTTTCCGCTCGACTTCATGCAGCGGATCGTTCGGGAGCGGCTGGGTATCGCACCGGAGGTCATCGACTCGGGCCATCTCGCGGCACTCGCGCGCCCCGGCGAACTTGCTGCCATGCTGGAGCGCTACGCGTCCGAACTGTAGGCCAGGTGAGTGGCAAAGCGTGCTGGAGGACGCAATACCACTCACATGGGTGCACGGAAACGAGAAGGAGAAGCACTAGATGGCGTTGTCGGTATCAGGCGAGTTCGAGATCGAGGCGAGCCCCGAACAGGTCATGGCCGCGCTGGTGGACGTCGAACGCATTCCCGAGTGGTCGGCGGTGCACAAGAAGGTGGTCGTCGAGTCCCGGTTCGACGACGGACGCCCCCGCACCGTGCGGATGACGCTCGCCGTTCTCGGCGTCTCGGACACTCAGCTGGCCGAGCACAAGTGGATCGACGACGAGCACATGTCGTGGACGCTCCTCGAGAGCGAGAAGCAGAAATGCCAGGAAGGGGAGTACCGACTGGTCCCCACCTCGCGCGGGACGTCGGTTCAGCTCACGATGGCGGTCGAGCCGAAGGTGTGGGTGCCGAAGTCCGTGCTGCGTCAGGGACAGAAGCAGGCCGTGCGCCTGATCCGCAAGGGATTCACCCAGTTCGTTCTCGAGAACTACGTCTGAGTCGGTGTCCGCGCATCACGCGCGGACACCGACTCAGACGCTCTCTACGCGAACAACGTCTCGAAGGCTTTGTTCACCCGGTCTCGATCGAACGATGTCGGATCGAGTTGCTGACCTGGGCGAAGGCCGAGCCACTCCCGGACCTCGGAGTGTTCCTCGTGATGCGGGTCGGCGCTGGCTTCGATCTTGTTCGCCCAGCCCCACGGCCCGCCGGAATCTTCGTAGGGCGCCATATTGTGTCCATCGAGGCAGAGCGCGGCAGGGGAGTCGGGTGCAGGGTTGTCGACCGACTCGACCTCGATGTGGTGGATCCAGTCGTCACCGAAGTCGTACAGGTAGGTGAGACGGTCGCCGACCGAGCTGAGCAACAAACCGACCGCGACCTCCTCCTCCGGGACGGCAGTACCCACGACATCACGGTGCGCGATGTCGGCCGCGGGAATGAACACTGTGCCGCCCGAGTACGCCGGTCCGGCGGAGAATTCGTGGAGATGAGAGTCTTCCCACCCGAACGCCGACTGGACGATGTCATGGAGAGCGGCGAGCGGAAGTGTGGCGTCGAGTCGAATGCGACGCCAGACGGGAATGTGTGTGCCTTCCAATGAGATCCGCAAAGTAACTTGTGAATCCACCACTTCGGAAGGTGCAAACTCGGTTTCTGAACTCACGAGTTGGACGGCCCGAAGGACGGCAGGCCGCAGTGCGGCTGGAACTCGGTACGCGTCATCCCTGGTCAGCCATTTCTGTTCCACCAGCGTGTCCAAACGGTCGTAGACGAAGTCATCCATCAGCGATTGCTCGTCGTCGAACGGCGCGTCTTCCGAGCTGGCCGTGGGCTCCTCTGTCATCCCCGCCAAGATCACCTGGATCACCACGATATCGCTCAGATACGCGGGGTCGAGTGGATCACATGGCCCCGATACGAGTTGCCTGCGGAGGTATTCGGTGACAGCTGCACGGATCAGCGGCAGCGCGCGGGTCGTGCGGTCGGTGATCAGCTCCGCGTTCGGTCCGGGGACCGCCCGCGTGGAGTTGACGGTGATGAGACCGATCTCTTCCGCGGTTTCCCAATACTCCAACATTTCGGGTACGTCGCGCATCGAGCGGATCTTCCGCGCACGCGGAAACCCCTCGGAGTCGACGGCGAGATCGATACCCAGTGCCTGAGCGAGATCGGGAAGCGAGACGGGTTTGGGCACCTTGGTGGAGGTGACGGGCACACCCGCGCCGACCCACTCGACGAGTGCGACGAGGGTCGTGATCACCGGGAGCGAGACGAGTGCACGAACTTCGTCTTCTTCATTCACGGCGGGAAGCGCGATGTCTTCCGGAAGGAGGATGGGTGATTGCGGCTCGAGGAACTGTACGAGGTCCTCGATGCAATGGATGAGGTCCTCCTCGGTCCCGGTCCACAGACGGTTTTCGTCGAGATAGTTGAGGAAAGTCAGTGCCGAGGCGACGATCGCCATTGCGACGTCCTCCATGTCCTCGGAAGGCTCTGCGGCCACTTCATCGGCGACATCGAGCAGGGCATGAGCGTCCGCGGGGAGCCAGCCGGTGGCGCGGAATCCGCGGCGGCCGCGTGCGAGGTTGGTGAGTGTCGACTCCACGAGGTGCGCGAAGAGATCCGTGTCTACGGGGAGGTCGCCCGTGTGCAGCCATTGGACGAAGTTGTCGATAAGCGTCGGGTCGACGGCGGGAGTGGGAAACATCGGCACAATCGTCGAGCGGTTCCTCCGCTGGCGTGCCTGCTGTTTTGCCGCGCGCTTCTGGCCTGGATTCCTACCCCGCTTCGATCCCATGGCGGGATGATATCGCGGCCGGATCCGAGTTTGATCGGACGGCCGGGCGGCGCGAGCCGAGCGGCGTTAGGCTGACCAGCGGTCGAGACGGTGAGGGAGGACCAGATGACGATCGAGCAGAGCAGCCCCACCACACTTCGACGATTGTCGGCGCGGTTGGCCCTGATCCGCGACGACACCGACGACGACAAGTTGTCGGCCGGTTTCCTCCTCGTCGCCACGATTCTCGCGTTGGTGTGGGCCAACATCGGTGATTCGTACGAGTCGTTCTGGCACACCCCGGTGACCATCCAGATCGGCGACTACAGCATCGGTCTCGACTTGAAGCACTGGGTCAACGACGGGTTGATGACGCTGTTCTTCTTCGTTGTCGGGCTGGAGGTGAAACGCGAGCTGACGATCGGCGAGCTCACCGACCGTGCCCGCGCCGCCGTGCCGCTGCTCGCCGCGATCGCGGGTCTGGCGCTACCCGCCGTCCTGTTCCTGCTCCTCAACCCCACCGGGGACGAGGCCGGTGCGTGGGGCGTCGTCGTCTCCACCGACACGGCGTTCGTGCTCGGCGCACTTGCGCTGGTCGGACCGAGGTGCCCGGCCCGACTGCGCGTGTTCATCATGACCCTGGCCGTCGCCGACGACATCGGCGCCCTGGCCATCATCGCCTTCTTCTACACCGACAACCTGCGGCTGGGGCCGCTGCTCCTCGGGTGCGTCGGGCTGCTGCTGATCGTCCAGTTGCGCAAGCTCGAGGTGTGGCGCGGCGTCGCCTACTTCGTCGTCGCGGCCGGCACATGGGTCGCGTTCTACGAGTCCGGCGTCCACCCGACCCTCGTCGGCGTGCTCATCGCGCTGATCCTGCCGGTGTATCCGCCGCGGCGCAGCGAGGTCGAGCGGGCAGGTGAGCTCACGCGGGCGTTCCGGCAGTCACCGAACTCCGACTACGCCCGCGCCGCCCAGCTCGGGGTGCTGCGCGCGGTGTCCGTCAACGAGCGGCTGCTGCGCTTCTACCAGCCGTACACCGCGTTCCTCGTGGTCCCGATCTTCGCGCTTGCCAACGCCGGCGTGGTCATCACCGGGCAGACATTGACGGACGCGGCCCGGTCTCCGCTGGCGTGGGGCATCGTGCTCGGCCTGGTGGTCGGCAAACTCGTCGGCATCACCGCGGCCACCGCATTGTTCTCGAAGCTGCGGCCGGGAAGCCTGCCACCCGGGCTGAGTCTGTCGCAGATCGCCGGCGGCAGCGCGCTGGCCGGCATCGGCTTCACGATCTCGCTGTTCATCGTCGACCTGGCCATCGACTCGCCCGAACTCGCCAACGACGCCCGCGTCGGCGTCCTGACGGCGGCCGTCATCGCCACCGTCCTCGGGTGGGCGCTGTTCCGGATCTCGGACTGGGTGCACCCCCCGACGGAGGTCGTCGGACTCACCCTGCTCCGGCCCGTCGATCCCCGCCGCGATCACGTGCGCGGGCCGGTGGATGCGCCGCTCACCCTCGTCGAGTACGGCGATTTCGAGTGCCCGTTCTGCAGCAAGGCCACCGGCAGCATCCGGGACGTGCGAGCGCAGTTCGGGGACGAACTCCGCTACGTCTTCCGGCATCTCCCGCTCGACGCCGTCCATCCGCACGCCCGGTTCGCCGCCCAGGCGAGTGAGGCGGCGGCCGCCCAGGGCCGGTTCTGGGAGATGCACGACCACCTGTTCGCCAACAGCGACGCCCTCGCCGAGGACGAGATCTTCGGGTACGCCGCCGAGTTGGGGCTCGACATGGACCGGTTCGAGGAAGACATCCGCAAAGGCACGTACGGTCACCGCATCGACGACGACGAACTCGACGCCGAGTCGAGCGATTTCCGGGGGACTCCCACGTTCTACCTTGGTGCGACGGGCACCGACCTCACCCGGCACACCGGACCGTACGACGCCGCGACCCTCATCCGGCAGCTCGAAGAGGCTCGCGGCGCCGACGGCGCACCCTGATCAGCGCTGCCGGTGCCGCACCGCCTCGACCGCGTCCGGGGTGACGGCGTCGACGTCGTCGGCGAAGTCGTCGTGCTTCTCGAGGTAGCGGGCGACGAACGGGCAGATCGGCACGATCCGCTTGCCGCCCCCGACGGTCTCCGTCAGCGCGCTGCGGATCAGCGTGCTGGCCAGACCGCGACCCGCGAACTGCTCGCCGATCTCGGTGTGGAAGAAGATCCGCTGATTCTCGCGGTCCAGGTACTCGGTGAACCCGGCCAGCTCGTCGTCGACACGGATTTCGAAGCGGTGATGTTCGGGCGCGTCCCGGACGTCGGGTGCGGGAGCGTCTTTCGTGTCGTCTGTCATGAACCCACTATGCCGCGCGACGAACCGGGTGTTCCCGGCGGCCACAGTGTTGGATGATCGAGGGGGGAGTTCAGCGATCCGAGAAGGGACGCGCCCATGACCGATTACGGCAGGGCCTTGCAGTTCGGGGTGTTCGTCACCCCGACGGTGGAGTTGCTGGCCAACACGTTCGAACTCGCCGCGCTCGCCGACGAGACCGGCCTCGACCTGATCGGCGTCCAGGATCACCCGTACCAGGCGAAGTTCCTCGACTGCTGGTCGCTGATGGGCACGCTGCTGGCGCGGACCGAACGGGTGCGTGTGTTGCCGGACGTCGCGTGCCTGCCGCTTCGCCCGCCGGCGACGATGGCGAAGGCGGCGGCCAGCCTCGACGTGATGTCGGGAGGCCGGTTCGAGTTGGCGTTGGGTGCAGGCGCGTTCTGGGAGGCGATCGGCGCGATGGGCGGTGACGTGCGCACGCCCGGGCAGGCCGCGACGGCAGTGGAGGAAGCGGTCGAGGTGATCCGCCTGATGTGGTCCGGTGAGCGTGCCGTGTATTCCGGCGGTGAGCACTACCGCCTCGAGGGCGTGCACCCCGGACCGGTCCCGGCGCACAGTATCGGGATCTGGCTGGGCGTCGGTGGCCCCCGAATGCTGCGGGCGCTGGGACGCTCGGCCGACGGGTGGGTGCCGTCGAGTTCCTATTTCCCGCCGGAGATTCTTCCTGGCATGCACGCGAAGATCGACGCGGGTGCAGCGGACACCGGCCGCGATCCGGCTTCGATCGTCCGCGTCTACAACGTGTTCGGCCGGGTGAGCGACACTCGGTCGGACACGTTGTTCCACGGCACCGCCGAGCAGTGGGTGAGCCAACTGACGGAACTCGCGGTGGAGACGGGCATGGACACGTTCGTCTTCGGCACCGACGGCGACGACCTCGACCAGGTCAGGAAGTTCGCGACCGACGTCGCGCCCGCGGTCCGGGCCGCGGTGGACGCGCGTCGCGGCTCCTGATGGGCGCATGCCCCGACCGCGGCAATCCCGATCAGGTCAGTTGCCGTCCTTGTCTTTGTCCTTGTCCTTGGTCTTGCCGTTCCCGTTGTTGCCGTTGCTGTTTCCCGGACCGGTCTTCGGGGCGTCGACCGGCGGCGCCGGTGCGACGGGTTCGACGTCGACGGTGCCGCTCGGCGGAGACACGGGCGCCGGGGGCGGGGCGACGGCGGTGGTGCTCGGGCCGGGACCGACGGTGCCGTTCTGATTCTGCGACGCGATGGCCAGTGCCGCCACGGCCGCGGCCACCAGCAGAGCGGCGACGGCGGCGATGATCACACCGGTCCGCCCGGGTCGCCGATGCTGGGGTGCCGGCCGGTGAACGGATGTGGTGGGCGTGAATGCCCTCGTCGGCGGCGGGTGTGCGACGGGAGTTCCGAGAACGGCGGCCCGCATCGACTGGGCGTCGGCGTGCCGCTGCCGCGGATCGCGGGACATCGCCCGTTCGATTGTGTGCACGAGGTTCGGGTCGGCGTCCGGACGCACCACGTGGAGGGGTCGGGCCGCCCCGTCGGTGATGGCCCGGGCGAGCGACAGGATGTTGTCGCCGGCGAACGGCCGGTGCCCGGCGAGGGCTTCGTAGCCGACGACGCCGACCGCGTACAGATCGTCGGCGGTCGAGGCGGGTGTGCCGAGGATCCGGTCCGGGCTGAGGTAGGCCACGGTGCCCAGCACCTGGCCTGTCGCAGTGTGGTCGGACGCCGCGCTCTTCGCGATGCCAAAGTCGGCGACCTTCACCGTGCCCGACGCGGTGAACAGCACGTTTCCCGGTTTGATGTCGCGGTGCAGGATCCCGGCACCGTGCGCGGCGCCGACGGCGGCGAGCACGTCGGCAAGGATCGACCGCACCCGCGAGTCGGGTAGGGGTCCGGTGGCGATCTCGTCGGCGAGGGTTCGCCCGGGCAGGCGTTCCATCACGATGTAGGCCACTCCCGCGTCCTCGCCGCAGTCGTGCACCGCGACCACGTTCGGGTGGTTCAACGTCGCGGCCAGCCGGGCCTCGGCCTCGAACCGCCGGCGGGTGTCGGGGACGGACGCGAGTTCGGGGCGCAGCACCTTGATCGCGACCGGGCGCTCGAGGCGCAGGTCCCACCCGTCGTGGACGTCGGCCATCCCGCCTCGGCCCAGCACTCCCCGCAGTTGGTACCGACCTGCGAGAAGTGCGGACACAGACATGCCTTCACGCTATCGTCACCACTTGTGCCGGACACTTCTGCCTCCCGCCTACCATGACGCCATGACCGCTTCGGGTAAACGCCGACACCTGTCCGTCGTTCCTGACGTGCCGGTGATCGTCCGGCCGTCCGAACGGCGGGGCCGCCGCCGCGTCGCGGGCTACCACCTGCGTATCGAACTCGACTACGTGTCGCCGCCGATCTGGCGCCAATTCGTGGTGCCGTCGAACCTGCGGCTGCACGAACTGCATCCGATCGTGCAGACGATCATGGGCTGGCAGGACAGCCATCTGCATTCGTGGGTCGGTGGTGAGCCGCCCGCGTCGGAGCGCTACGACATGCGCGAGAGCATCGACGAGGGTTTCGCCGACGAGGACGACGAGTTGTGCGAAGACGCGGTGCGGCTCGATCAGGTTCTGGCCGAACCGGAGGAGCAGCTGTCCTATCTGTACGACTTCGGTGACGGCTGGGAGCACACGATCGTGCTCGAACGGATCGACGCCGACGACTCGGAGCCGACCGTCACCTGCCTCGCCGGCGCCCGCGCGTGCCCGCCGGAGGATTGCGGCGGACCGGGCGGCTACGACGACCTGCTGAAGGTCCTGGCGACGCCGTCGCACCCCGGTCATCACGACGCCGGGGCGTGGGTGGGGCCGGGCTTCGCACCCGAATCGTTCGGCGTCGACACCGTGAACCGTGGCCTGCGACTCGAAGCCGTCATTCGTGACCACCCACCGGTGTCGGATTCGAAGTTCGCCGCACTGCTGCGCCGGATCCCACATCAGGCTGCCCCGCACGTCTTTTCACTTCTCGAGCATGCCCACCTCACCGACCGGCTGGGCGACATCCGCGAGGCGCAGGAAGCGGCGACGTTCCACCTGCGGTGGTTCCTGAACCGCATCGGACCCGACGGCATCACACTGACCCAGGCGGGCTACCTCCCGCCGGCCGTGGTGGCGGAGATGCGGCAGGAACTGCCGGGCTTCGACGACTGGCCCGCCACCAGCAACCGCGAGTCGGATCAGCGGCCGGTCCACCTGCTCCGTGAATACGCCAAAGCCCTCGGACTGGCGCGCAAATACAAGGGAAAATTGATTCGCACCAAACTCGGCTCCGCGACGGCGAGCGATGCGGGCCGGCTGTGGGCACACCTTCTCGACCGGCTGCCCCTGGCGGACGAGCCCATCGAGCGGGAGGCCGGATACCTCGTGCTCCTCACCCTCGCCGCCGGCACCACGTCGGTCGAACGCCGAGACGTGATCGCCGAAGGACTCGCCGCCCTCGGCTGGCAGACGAGCGACGGCACAATCGTCGGCCGGGAAGAAGTCTTCTGGCTCGCCCGCCCCACGATCTCGTTCCTCGAACTCACCGGCGCCATGGTCAAGGGCTGGGTCCAGCGCGACCAGCCGATGGACCCCGTCTGGGGTCGCCTCTTCGCAAAGATGGTGCTGTCGATGTAGGTGGCGATGGGACCCGCGAGTCGAACCTGTAGCAGGACATCCACATTCGACTCGCTCGATGGTCGGGGCTGCTCTCGCGGTGAGTCGGTTGCGTGAACGACACCGGTCGAAGCGGGGCGAGTTCGGGCCACACGTGTCGCAACCTTCTGCTTTGATACGACACAGGGGGAGGCTCCCGAAGATCCCCTCTTGATCGCGAGCAAGGGAAGGTGATGACGATGGTCGATTCCACCGAGTTGCCCGAGGTTTCGTGGGCGGGAATGGTCGAGTGGTTGACGGGTTCGCTGGTCGATCAACCGGTCGCGCTCATCGTCGAGATCGGCCCGAACAGTTACGTCAGTGAGGACGACGACCAAGAAGTCGTCTGCGCGCAGATTCAGGTGCTGGCCGACGGTGTGTTGATGCTCCGTAGATCACGCGTCGAACTCGGGCACCTGCTGCTTGCCGACTATTCCACCGAGAACCTGCCACTCGATATCTGGCAGTTCGACGACCACTTCGAAGACTGTACGGACGGCTATCTCTTCAGCCGCGACGTCAACCTGATCGCGAACACCTGCGTGGCCTGGTTCCGGGACAATTGGGGCACCCGCTCCACCAGTGAACTCGGATGCTCGTATCGGTTCCCGGACGAATTGCTACCGCCGACCGACGGCACCGATGTATTCTGAAACCTTCGCTTCGCGCGGAGTCACCATCGGAGGCGGCATGCCTACCCACCACCCCTCACGTACTTACCGCGGTTGCGCGCTGTGCTCTCCGCGCAAGCGGCGCGGCATCGGTGTCGCAGCCCGCGAGACCATCCCGACGCTTCGCAAGCTCGGCAAGTCACGCAGGCTCAACCGCCGCGACCTCGGTGATTACGCCGACGACCTGCGGGAACGCGACGAGCAGTGACCGTGGCACCGTCCGGGAACTCCACAGATTCCGGGGTTCTCGGACGGATGGTTCGGGCACACTGGTCCCATGAGCACTCTGCCGCGTCGCCGGTGGGTGCTGCATGTCGATCTCGACCAGTTCATCGCCGCAGTCGAGGTGCTGCGCCACCCTGAGCTGCGGGGACGTCCGGTCGTCGTAGGCGGTCGTGGGGATCCCACGGAGCGTGCGGTGGTGTCGACGGCGTCGTACGAGGCGCGGGAATTCGGTGTCGGTTCCGGGATGCCGATGCGGATCGCGGCACGGAAGATTCCCGACGCCGTGTTCCTGCCCGTCGACGCCGACGCGTACATGGAGGTATCCGGCGTCGTGATGGACACCCTGCGGAAGCTGGATGTCGTCGTCGAGGTCATGGGCTGGGACGAGGCGTTTCTCGGTGTCGAGACCGATGATCCGGAGGCGTTCGCCCGAACCATCCACGACGCCGTCCTCGAAGCAACAGGGCTGCACTGTTCAGTCGGTATCGGCGACAACAAGTTACGGGCCAAGATCGCGACGGACTTCGGCAAACCGCAGGGCATCTACCGGCTCACCGAGGAGAACTGGTTCGACGTCATGGGGGAGCGCCCCACCGACGCGCTATGGGGGATCGGTAAGAAGACCTCGAAAAAGCTTGCCGCGCTCGGTATCAACACCGTGCAGGAACTGGCCGACGCCTCGGATCAGGAGTTGGCGGCGACCCTCGGTCCGAACATGGGTCCGTGGTACGCCAGGATCGGTCGGGGAATCGATCTCTCCCCGGTGTCCGCGGAACCGTGGGTGGCGCGATCGCACAGCCGGGAGACGACGTTTCAGCAGAACCTCGCCGGCCGGGAGGCTGTCACCGAGGAAATCCGACGCCTGGCCGCTCGGGTCCGGGAGGACATCCTCGCGGAGAACCGCAAGGCGGTGCGAGTGGCGTTGAAGGTGCGCTACGCCCCGTTCGACACCCACACGACGAGCAAGCCGCTACCCGAGCCGACATTCGATCCGGACGTGATCGCCGACGCTGCAGCAGCATTGGTCGACCGGCTCGACCCCGAGCGGGAAGTCCGGCTCCTCGGGGTGCGATTGGAGATGACCCCACCCACGTGAGCGGCAAAGCGTGCCCGAGGACGCTTCGGCACTCACCTAGTAGTGGAAGCCGACGCCGACATTGTGGTGTGAGATATCGCTGGCTTCACCGAGGATCGGGTGATCGCCTTCCGCCGAGACTGCGTGGCGTCGGCGGGTGAGCTCCGCGGGCCGGCCGGTTCTCCGATGACCATGTACGAGCGTTACATCAAAGGGACAACCGAACGTCGGAGTCCGAATCGGGCGTTGCGTTCGGAATCTACTGCAATGAAATTATTGCCAATTGCAGTGGGTGTTATCAAGTTCGCGATTGTGGTCGGTTGCGGCGCAGCGCGGAAGCGATGAAAGGGGAGACCGGCATGAATCTGGCGGACCTGGCCCGCTACTGCGCCACCACCCGACACCAAGAGGCAATCGCAGGCGGGGACACCGCCCATGCCCGGTCGACGCATCGCCGCTGGTGAACGCGACCCCTCGGTATCTGTGCCAGGCGCCGACGTCAACGCCCTGAAAACGACATTCCGGTCGAGCCGTTGACGGGCACTCCGATCTTCGGTGCCTTCCCTACGCCGTCGGCCCATTGAGAATAAGCAGTCATGATCGAGGATTCCGGGTCCCCGGCGGGCACAACGATCGGCATCGTCGGCGCGGGGATGATGGGCAGGGCCATCGCCTACAACTGCGCGCGGGCCGGAGTCGATGTCGTGCTGGTCGCGCGGATCCTCGATGGTGCTCGACGAGGCAAGTCCTACGGCGAGCGGCGTGAAGCAACGGTGACCGCTTCCTTCCACAGGAGCGGCGTTCCGAACCCCGCGATCAACCGAAGTGCTCATGACATACGTAGTGCGCAAAGCCTGGTGCAACGACGCGCCGTCTGTCGCGGCGGTGGCGCTCGAAAAGGGAATCCGAACGGACACTTGCCCGTTTAAACAACAGCCTTTAGATTAAAATGGCGGATGTGACGCGCGGCACCATGGAGCGGATCCGGGGTCCGTGCACGGTTGGTGGTGCCCGCCGCACCACCCGGTAATTCGACGGCACAATTTGGAGGCGCACATGAGCGGCACTGTCACCGACGCATTGAACTACTGGTCGCGTTCCGTGCCGAATCTGCCGGCCATCGATTTCGACGGCGACGTCGTCACCTACTCGGAACTGGCCGGCTGGGCGGACGGGGTCGCTCACGACCTTGCGTCTCGAGGTGTTTCTCCCGGCGATCGGGTGAGTTTCCTCGGTGCCAACAGCCTGGAGTGGGCCGTGGCCTCGCTCGGCGCGATGAAGGTCGGCGCCATAGCGGTCGGTTTCAACCACCGCATGCTCGCCGGGGAGCTCACAACCCTCGTCGAAGACTGCGAACCGAAGGTGGTCTACTGCGACGAGGCGCTGCTGCCGCGGCTCGAAGAGGTTCAGCAGGCTCGAAATACCTTTCGATCGCAGTGTTCGAAAAGGCGTGCGTACACTGCGCGGCGGTGACCACGCGAAGTACCGCACACCGATCGTCGATCTCGACACTCCCGCCGCCATCGTGTTCACCAGCGGCACCACCGGTAAGCCGAGGGGCGTGATTTTCACACACGCCACGATCGCCGGCGAGATGCACGAGTGGCTCCTTATGGAACCGATTCAGCAGAATGGCCTCCGTCCTGTGTTGGTGCTGTTGCTCTTCACGACCGCCGGCATTATCTGGGGCATTTCGCGGGTCGTCCTGCATGGCGGAACCCTCTTCCTGCAGCCGAAGTTCGAGCCATCCGAGGCGCTCCGCATCCTGTCCGAGGAGAAGGCCAACACTCTTACCGGGCCGCCGATCCTGTTCGAGCAGATCGCAAAGGCGCCAGGGTTCGTGGACGCCGACCTGAGCCATATGGTCACCGCGCACGTCGGTGGCGCCCGTGTGCCCGTAGGCCTGCTGCACAAGTGGCAGGCTCGAGGCGTGGCGTTGCGACAAATATACGGGCAGACCGAAATCGGCGGATCGGCGACCGCAATGCCCCGCGACGAAGCATCCGAACATCCCGACAAGTGCGGGTGGGGCGGAATCTTCACCAAAATCCGAGTGGTCGACGCTGAAGGAAACGACCTACCGCCACACGAAACCGGTCAGATCCTGCTGCGCGGACCGGGCATGATGCCGGGATACTGGTGCAACGAGGAAGCCACCCGCGCGACTCTGGTCGATGGTTGGATCCAGACCGGCGACCTCGGCACGCTCGACGAGAATGGCTACCTCACGTTTGTCGATCGCCTCGAGGACATGATCATCTCCGGTGGCCTGAACATCTCGCCCGCCGAGATCGAAGCCGTCATCAATCAGATCCCCGGGGTCGAGGAAGTCGCTGTGATCAGCGTCGGCGACGCCAAGTTCGGGGAGACACCGGCCGCGTTGGTCAGGATCTCATCCGAGATGAAGGAATCCGAAGTCGTCGGCTACTGCAACGAGCGGCTCGCCGACTACAAGGTGCCGCGCTACGTCGTCTTCATGGACGAACCCCTGCCCCGCATGCCCAGCGGCAAGATCGCGAAGCGCCAGCTCCGCGACACGTTCGCGGACGTGCCCGCCGACTACGACAAGGTTCGGTGATCCAGTAGCGAACTCGACGAAGGCTGCTGCCCCGTCACCGGCGTAGCGCGCAGGATCGGTGCTGCGATCCCGCGCCGGCCGGGCTGCTTCGAGCTGCCCGTAATGTCCAAGTATTGGGGCTGAATGGTGTTCGGCAACGGTCCTTCAGGCAGGCCCGCACGTCGCCCGGCGCGAGCGCTCTTTCCGCGGTAAAAGCCGAACTCGTCGCCATGGCCAAATCGATGGCACTGAAGATTGGCGCGATTAATCAGTGGGTTCCTGCCCGGATCAGCAGGAAGATGCCGAACCGACGACGATTCGGCGCTGTCGTCGGCTTCCTCGGCGCAGTGACACAGGACGGAAGGTCCCCGGAGTCACCACCGGGGACCTTCTGCTGTTCGGGCAGTCTCGCCACGACCGGGCCGCGCCGTCGCCGGAGCGCAGCCGGCTGTTCAAAGCGGCGGATCCTTTCGCGGAGCGCAGGTTATCGCGTAGACGGCGTGAAGGTGATCGGCAGCTTCGCGCATCCACGGACCTGGGAGGAATGGAATACCGGAGGGTTATCCCCGACCAGGGCGTAGTCGGGAATCCTCTTGTGAATTTCCTCCAGGGCGAGTCTCAGCTCGAGCCGCGCGAGATGCGAGCCGAGGCAGCGATGCGGTCCAGCCCCGAACCCGATGTGGCGGTTGGGATGCCGTTCGATCTGAAGTTTGTCCGCGTCGTCGAACTCGTCCTCGTCGCGATTGGCAGAGGTCATCACTACCAGCAGTTGGTCGCCTGCCTTGATCGTGACATCACCGATCTCAATGTCGCGGGTCGCGCGACGGCCGCTGCTCGTCGCGGTCTCGATGCGCAGAATCTCTTCCACCGCCGACGGAATCAGTGTTGGATCTTCGATGATCGCCTCGCGTTGCTCGAGATTGCGCGACAAGTGGAGCAGTCCCCATGCAAGCGCGCCTTGGACAGTGTGCAGTCCAGCGACGAGAAGCAGGAAGAACATCCGGCACAGTTCCTCATCGGTGAGTTGCCGAGGCTTGCCTTCGACCGCGAGTGGGGTGTTGATGATCTGAGCTGTAAGGCCTTCGGCATTGCCTTCGCCGGATCGGACCTGCGCGACCACCCGGCCGAAGTATTCGTAGATCTCGGCGGCGGCTTTCGCGCGGGCCTCGGCGGATACCTCCTCGCTCGCTCCGGGGATGCCCTGAAGGGTGATGTCGGTCCACTCAGTGAACTTCGGTGCGTCGCTCAGGGGCCATCCCATGAGCGCAAGGAAGATTCGGGTTGGCACCTCGTGCGCGAACTCGGAGATGAACTCGCATTCGCCCGCGTCTGCGAATTGGTCGATCAGCTCGGTGATGATTCCCCGGATCTCGGGTTCGAGTGCCTTCATCTGTTTGGGGCTGAACAGCGGTTGCAATGCCTGCCGGTAGTAGCTGTGCTCGGGTGGGTCGAGCTCGAGCGGAAGAAACCTGCCCTGCGCTGCATTCAACAGATTGTTCGGGAAGCTCGAGAACGTCTCCGGATCCTGGAGTACCTGGAGGGCTTCTTTGTACCGCGTGACGACCCAGTGTCCGCCGTGGTGCGGGGAGTAGAGGATCGGTCCTTGTTTGCGCAATGCGTCGACACGCTCCTGGAACACGTCGGTCGGCACAGCCAAGGACGGGTCGTAAACATCGAAGTCGGTGATCAGGTGTGCGGGAATATCGATCTTTGTCGTGAGCATCGGGATCCTTCGCGAGGGGACTGGTCCGGAAGGTGCCTCGGTGACGAGGGAGCTCTTCCGGAAGGTCAGGTGGGCTCGCACTGTCATGCAAGTGCGACGGCTGACGTAAGAAAGGCAAAATGCCCTGCGACGAAGGTAGATCAGCGGATCCCGCGCGGTCAAGACTTCGTCGTATACCCCTGTTGCGCAGGGAAGTCAGGTGGTGTTGGGCCCCACCTCTTGACCAATTAACCGATGGCATTTAGATTAATCGATGTGATCCACGGCACTTGGGTGGATGGGAGGGTTGTGCGCCGCAACTGCGGTGCACGGGGTTCTCTCGTTTTGCGCCATCGCATTGAAATCTCTGTGGGACAGATCATTGCGATTACCTGCTCGGCCAGGGTCGGGCGAAGCTCGCACTGCACAGAAGGACCACTGCCTTGAGTTCACCGGTCACGATTGCGGAGATCATCGACAGAGTTCAGATCTCGAGCTTTCAGTGGCGAGCAATCGGCATCTGCTTGGCAACTTCAATTCCCTATCCCTCCCGCCGCTATCTCCCGAAGGGGCATGAATGAGCTTTCGCCGCGTGATCGCCGCCGAACGGAACGGTTCGGCTGTGCTCGTCGCCGACGAGAAGGTCGAGAGGCTGGACGCCGCCGGGATCGACCCGATCTGGCGCTCCGCCTCCGTTCCCGAGGTGCCCAATCTCGGCTACGTTTCGGACACCGTCGGGTTTCCCGATCCAGGTGGGGTATGGGTGATCGGCTGGGTTCTCGAGCCCGGCGGGATCGGCGACAAGGACAACGGAATCGTCGTCATGGACGGGGATTCGCCAGGGTTCCACCGCACCGATTCCGTGGACGTGCATGTGCTTCTCGAGGGCTCGCTCGTACTCGAGCTCGACGACGGGGTGGAGATCGAACTGAATGCAGGCGACACCGTGGTGGTAAACGGCAACAAGCATCGATGGCACAACCGAGGAACGCAGGCGGCACGGGCCATCGTCACCATTTGCGGTGCATCGCGAACCGACCGACAGGAGATTTGAATGGAACTGACAGATGTGAACACTGCGCCGGCCGTGCGGACTGCGCCGCTCGAGTGCGGAGTGTTCCTTCCTCCATACCACAACCCTCGACGTAACCCGACGATGGCGATTGAACAGGACCTTCGCCACGTCGAGGATCTCGATCGGCTCGGATTCCACCAGGTGTGGTTCGGGGAACATCACAGCGGTGGGTACGAGGTCGGGCCGTCGCCGGAACTGATGGTCGCAGCGGCCGCTCAGCGTACTTCACGCATCGAGCTGTGTAGCGGCGTCATCTCGCTTCCTTACCACCATCCATTGATGGTTGCCGATCGAATCACGTTCTTGGACCACATGACTCGAGGCCGGATCCGCGTCGGGGTGGGACCGGGTGCGCTTGTGGCCGATTCGCAGATGATGGGCATGGACTACAACCTTCTGCGGCCTCGGATGGAGGAATCCCTCGACGCAATTCTGGAACTGCTCAATACTTCGGGGCCCGTCGACCGGAAGACGGAATGGTTTGCACTCGAGGATGCTCGAGTGCAGCTGGGCCCCTACTCGTACCCCGGGGTGCCCATAACCGTCGCGGCCGCAATGTCGCCGTCGGGCCCGAAGCTCGCCGGAAAATATGGGCTCGGGCTGCTGTCCATCGGCGGTACCAGCGCGAAGTCGGTCGAATTGCTCGCGCAGACTTGGGATATCACCACCCGCGAGGCGAACGAGTACGGGCACACCGTTGATCGGAAAGACTGGGCGATCGTCGGCAACATCCACATCGCCGACACCTTCGAGCAGGCCGTTGAGGAGACCAGATACGGGCTACGCGACTTCATGGACTATCGCCACATCGTCACCCCGATGAAGATGATCGAGCCCGGTGAGGAAGTCGCTCACGAAGAACTGGTCCGGCGGGTCAACGAGTCGGGATACGGCTGCATCGGTGATGCGAACGATGCCATCAACTACATCCAGAAGATCATCGACGACACCGGTGGTTTCGGGACTTTTCTCGCGACGGCCCACGACTGGGCTGACACCGAGGCCACGTCGCGCATGTACCGCATTCTCATGCGTGACGTCATGCCTCGATTCACCGGTACGTGCGAACCGCTGCTGAAGTCCTATCACTGGACGCAGGTCCGCAAGGAAGGGTTCAGCGAGCGGTTCGCGACCGGTATCAGTCAGGCGACGCAGGACTACGAGCGCGCGAAGAGCGCGCGGTAGGTGGTCCGGCAATTCCCACCTCGACATCCATATCTCGAAAACAGGAGCATCGATGACGTCACTCGACGGAAAAGTAGCAGTGATCACCGGCGGAGCACGAGGACAGGGCCGCGCGCACGCGCTCACTCTCGCCGCCGCCGGTGCCAAGATCGTCGTCTGCGACGTCGCCGCACCGATCAAGGAGGTGCAGTACGCACTCGCGACACGGGAGGATCTCGAGGAGACGATCCAGCTGGTCAAGGAAGCCGGTGGCGAGATTGCCGGTCTGCAGGCGGATGTCCGCAGTAGTGCAGACATGAAGGCTGTCGCGGACCTGGCGGTCTCGCAGTTCGGACGGATCGACATCCTGCTGGCGAACGCCGGCGTCCACGATCATGCCGAGTCGACGATCGAAATCGAGGACGACGCGTGGCAGACGATGCTCGACGTCAATCTCTCGGGAGCGTGGAAGGCATGCAAGGCCATCGTGCCCGTAATGATCCACGGCGGCCGAGGCGGGTCGATCGTGATCACCTCGTCTGTCGACGGACTGGGCGCTGCTCCTTCGTGGGGTCACTACGGGGCAGCGAAGAGCGGACTCCAGGGACTGAAGGACACACTCGCATTCGAGCTCGGCCAACACAACATTCGGGTCAATACGGTGAACCCGACCGGGGTCAATTCGCCCATGGCGGCCGGCCTGTCGCAGGTGCTGCCGCACGTGGTACGGAAGTGGAAGGACAACGACCGGACGAATCTGCTGGACGTGACGATGCTCGAACCGCAGGACATCTCCGACGCCGTGTTGTGGCTCGTCTCCGACGCTGCGAAGTATGTGACCGGGATCGACCTGCCGATCGACGCCGGCTACCTGACCAAGCACTAACCGATCAGGCCCGCCGCAACACCCGTCCCGTCGGCTAGGAGCGATATGTCAGTTCACGAGAAGAGAGGGATCCGATGACACCGAGTGCAGGAGTGGCCCGTGAATTCCCGGCTCCGGCCCTGGTCGGTCCGTACACGGACGGTCTGGACCTGCCGTTTTGGGAGGGGCTGCGCGCGGGTGAGCTGCGGCTGCAGAAGTGCGGCGAGTGTGGTTTGTGGATCTGGGGGCCACGCTGGATGTGCGGTCAATGCCAGACGTTCGACCCGGAATGGGTCGCCGTGGAGCAGGTCGGACGGGTCTTCTCGTGGTCGCGGACCTGGCACCCCTTCATCCCGGATCTGGCCGAAGAACTGCCGTTCATCACGGTTCTTGTTGAACTGCAGCATGCCGGGGGTCGCCGGGTGCTCGGCCTGCTGGCGGAGAACGGCGACGCCGACATCGCCATCGGTGATGCAGTCACAGGAATTATCCAACAGCCTGCCGATTCACCTTGGCCGCTGCTCCGCTGGCAACGCGCGAGCACGTTGACCGAGACCGAGTGGGGAGGACACCGATGACCGATACATTTCTCCGCGGGGCGGCGGCCGTGGTGGGAGTCAGCGAGTTCCATTACAAGCGAGGAGAATCGCCCGACGGCGAGCTCCGGATGACGTTGCGTGCGATCGTCGAGGCAGCTGCCGATGCGGGTGTGTCGCCACGCGATATCGACGGCTTCGTCTCGTACGGCGGTGGTGAGAACGACGGAACGGTCGTCGGTGCGTCGCTCATGTCGCATCGGATTCGATGGTCCAACATGATCTGGGGTGGAGGCGGCGGTGGCGCTGCGGCGGCGATCACCAATGCGGCGGTAGCCATCGCGGCGGGGCAGGCGCAGTGTGTGGTCGTGTATCGTGCTATGGCGCAGCAGTATTCCGGACGACTCGGATATGCGAAGCATCACTTCGACGGTCACATGCTTCCGCACGGTGTCGGATCGCCGGCGCAGGCGTGTGCGCTGCGCACTCGGCGGATGCTCGAGCACGACGGTGTCCCCGAATCTGCAATGAGGTCCCTGGTTCTCGCGGACTATTTCCATGCCCAGCAGAATCCGGATGCCGCGGCATTCGGCCGTCCACTCGACGAGGCGACATACGAATTGTCCCGGGTGATCGTCGAGCCGTACCGGCTCTACGACTGCTCCCGTGAGAACGACGGAGCGGCTGCGTTGATCCTGGTAGCCGCCGATCGCGCCGAGAAACTCCGTTCGAATCCGGCGTATGTGCTGGCCGGCAGTCAAGGCGCGGTAGGCGGATACGCCGTCGACACGGAGAACGATCTCGACTACACCTCGGCCGGTTTCTCCGGTGCCGCCGGTGTCGCGGAGACCCTGTGGGCGGATGCCGAACTCGGTCCCGACCAGGTCGATGTCGTCCAGGTCTACGAGAACTTCAGTGGTTCGGGAGTAGCCGCGCTGATCGATCACTCGCTGTGTCCACGCGGCGCCGACGCCGGCAAGGTCATGACCGTCGAGAATCTGATCGCTCCACACGGGCTGCTCCCGGTGAACACGAGCGGCGGAAACCTCGCAGATTCGTTCGTCAACGGAATGGGATTGGCAGTCGAGGCGGTGCGCCAGGTGCGTGGAAACTCGACCAACCAGGTTCCCGATGCCAAGGTGTCCCTGTTCATCGGGGGGCCTATGGCGGCACTCTCGAGTTCAGTTCTTCTCAGCACCCGCGAAGTGCTGTGACCAGGAAGTAATGGCAGCAGCTGTTGCTTCGGAGTAGCCGAAAGGAAGCAGGACATGGCAGTGGTTGACGACGAACGGCAGGACATGGGCAGCCGATCCGATAACGATGGCGTCTCGATCGCCGATCGAATCGTCGGGTCCTGGGAACTCGTCGACTACTCGACGACGTCCGATACGGGCAAGGTCGGCTACCCGCTGGGGCCCGAGGCCAGCGGACTGATCATCTACTCGGCAGACGGGTTCATGTCGGCGCAGATCATGCGTCCCGACCGAACCCTGTACCGGTCCCCCAATGTGCACAGTGGTGAGATGAGCGAACGCAGCGACGCTGCCGGCGGATACCTCGCGTATTCGGGTCCGTACCGCGTCGACGAGGGGAACTCCGTCGTCTGGCACGAGATGGCGGTATCGCTGTATCCGAACTGGATTGGTGACATCCAGAAGCGATTTGTGCGCTTCGCGGGTGACCACATGACCCTGTCGTCGGATCCCCTCGTGTTCCGCACCACCACGTTGTCCCCGGCGCTGGTCTGGCGACGGACGACCCCTGGCACGGGGCGGGCGGCGTCATGAGTTGGGCGCAGCTTACCGTTGCCCTGGACCTGTCGACACCGACGGCGTCGGGCGACAGCACCATTCTGGTCGGGCGTCCGGGTGCCCTCGACACGGTGCGGATGACAGCTCCGGACCTTCGTGAGGCGCAGAGGAAGCGGGTGCGGATTCGGGCAGGGTTCGAAGAAGGCGGGACATCCACTGGTCGGGTCGACGTGTTGCTCGATGTCGCCGTACACATCGCGACCGACGCGAGGACGGCGCGCTCCGAAGCAGCGTGGGCACACAAACATCCGTCGGATACGGCCACGGTTGGGGTCGAGACGATGGTTTATGTCGGAACGCCGCGTGGGCTCGCAAGCTTGATCCTGGACATCCGCGCCGCCGATGTTGCCGACGGCGTCACGATCGTCCCGGCCGTCGCGGCGGGGGATTCGCGCGATGCATGCGTGGGGTTGCTGTTGGACGAGGTGTTGCCGATTCTCGAAACTCATGGTCTACCCCCGGACCCGACAGTGCGCCCACGCGCCAGCTGAGTTCCACCACACCACCGAGAGCGGAGGAGTTCGTGCGGATCGTCATTGATTGGACCCCCGGTGAGCCGCGAATCCGGCTCGAAGCTGCCGGCGAGTTCGGCTCACTTCATATCGAACCGGCCGAACCGGAGCACGGTATCTCGGCGGGGGACCTCGCATCCCTCGGCAGACCGTCCGGCGAGCAGCATGTCTTCGTCGATCCGAACACGATTCGTGCTCTCGCAGGAACACAGGCGGCGGACGACTCGTGGTCGGCCGGATTCGACGCGATGATCGAGTACGCCGAGCGTCGCGGATGGCTCAGTCCCGCAGGTGAGATCAGAGTGCACATCACACCGGGTAGATGAGAGGACGACATATGTCGACACGATTGGACAACAGTACGCGCCCGGTGGTGGATACTCGGGCGTTCCGCGACGTTTTGGGACATTTCTGTTCCGGCGTGACGGTGGTGACGGCGATGGTGGGCGACGACCCGGTGGGTTTTACCTGCCAGTCGTTCTCTGCACTGTCGCTGAATCCGCCCCAGGTGCTGCTATGCCCGAGCAAGCGTTCGACGAGCTGGCCTGCGATTCGAACCGCCGACACGTTCTGCATCAACGTACTCGCTGCGGGGCAATGCGACCTCAGCGACCGGTTCGCGAAATCGGGCGGCCCGAAATTCGACGGAGTGCAGTGGCGTCCCGCCAAGCGCGGAGCGCCGATCCTGAATGGCGTTGCGGCCTGGTTCGAGGTGGCACTCGATGC
Source organism: Rhodococcus sp. USK10 (assembly GCF_019378875.1). Taxonomy (NCBI): domain Bacteria; kingdom Bacillati; phylum Actinomycetota; class Actinomycetes; order Mycobacteriales; family Nocardiaceae; genus Rhodococcus; species Rhodococcus sp. USK10. Next base: position 1,769,972 of record NZ_CP076048.1, on the reverse strand, counting down.
GGAACATGACGGCGGCGATCACCTGATCGCCGTCGCCGGCATGCTCGCCTTCGGGGCCGACTCGGCAACGCAACCTCTGGTTTTCCACCGGAGCCGGTACGGCGGGATTGTGGATCCGAGCATGGGGTGAGACAAAGACGATTCTGTCGCAGCGCTATTGGACGGATGCTTTGCGATCCGATTCTCGATCGAAAGTGGGAGTGATGGGACGACCTGTAAAGCCTTTGATCAGCCGGAGTTCGACGATCGCTGCAAGCATCGAGATCATCGACACCGAAGGCATGGATGCGTTCAGTCTGCCGCGCGTCGCCAAGCACCTGAACGTAAGCACATCGTCGCTGTATCACCATTTCGCTGATCGCCGTGAGCTCATGACGGAGGTGGCGAAGGAGATAATGACGGAGGCGATCGTTCCCGATCTTCCGTCGGGCACCCATTGGGTGGAGTGGTTTGTCGACCTCAGTCTCAACTACCGCGACGCAATTCTCTGCCACCCCAATGCGGCGCTCGTGCTCGTGCAGTTCCTTCCGCGCGACATCCTCACGAACACATACGAGAGATGCGCTCGAATCCTCGACGACGCGGGCGTGCCCGCACCTCTGCACGTGGTGATCTTGGACGGGTTGGAAAAACTTTCACTCGCAACAACTCTTACCGAACTCATGCGCGACCCGGTCGGCAGTAGCGAGATTTTCCCGAATGTTGACCCGCGCAGACACCCCACGCTTACCCGCGCTCTCGCAGACAACAGATGGTCGTCGCGCGAACTCTTCGTGGTAACGATCCGCGGATTCCTGGCCGGTGTGATGAGCGGGACCACGACGACAATGACTGACGCAAGCCTGCGGGACTTCATCGGGTCGTGAGCGGTGTGCGGTGGCTGGAGAATACGGGACAACCTACGGGCAAGCAGGCGCCCGCAGTCCCTGATGGTCTGCCGAAGGCTTTGCGCACTCAATGTTCTCGGCATTCGACCGTTCAGTTACGCCTTGACATGTCGTTATCTACAACCTTAAGGTAAATTCCAGCTGGCTGTTAACGTCCGGAACGAACCGTGACTTCAGCGCAAGCGTAGTCCTCTGCGGGTATGAGACCCGCCAGGACATTCATTTCGAGCTACCGGTGAGTTCGAACTACCCGATGATGCGGAGTGAGCCATCGTGACCTTTGATTTGTATGTGGACGGTAAGTGGACTACCTCCACGAGTGATGAACGTATCGACGTGGTCAACCCGGCCACCGAGGAGCGAATCGGGGACGTCCCCGCTGGATCTGCCGAGGATGTCGATCTCGCGGTGGCCGCTGCGAAAGGGGCGTTGGAGCCGTGGTCGCGAATTGAGCCGAGCGCACGCGCGGAACTTGTTTCCCGCCTCGCCGATGAACTGGAGCGGCGGCAGGACGAGATCACCGACATTGTCGTCGCCGAGGTCGGCACCCCGCGCAGGGTCGCTCGTTGGGCGCAAGTCGGATTGGGCATAGTCGACCTACGCGAGGCGGCTACCGCGGCCGAGGACTTCGCTTGGGAAGAGCCGCTCCGCAATTCATTGATCGTGCGTGAGCCGGTGGGTGTGATCGGATGCATTACGCCCTGGAACTACCCGTTGCATCAGATCACCGCCAAGATCGGCGCAGCACTCGTGACCGGGTGCACAGTGGTGGTCAAGGCGAGTGAGGTCGCCCCGTTTACCGCCCGTGCCCTGGCAGAAGCGGTTGATGCGGTCGGAATACCACCGGGCGTGTTCAACCTCGTCCATGGATATGGGCCCATCGTCGGCGAGGCCATCGCCGTGCATCCGGATATCGACATGGTCAGCTTCACGGGATCGAACTCGGTCGGCAAGCGAATCCTCGAACTTGCCGCCCGCACTGTGAAGCGAGTGTCGGTCGAACTCGGTGGAAAGAGTGCTGCGGTGCTGCTCGACGATCTGAGCGACGAAGAGTTCGCGAAGGCGGTGCCGCACACCGTGCGCGCCTGCTATATGAACGGCGGACAGTCCTGCAATGCGCAGACCCGGATGGTCGTGCCGCGCTCTCGCCTCGCCCAGGCCGAGAAGCTCGCGGCAGCCGCGGTCGCTGCATACGCACCGGGCGACCCGACCGACGGCGGCACGAAGCTCGGACCCATGGTCACCGCAGCTCAGCGCGAGCGCGTTCTCGGCTACATCCGAACGGGTGTCAAGGAAGGCGCGAAGCTCGTCGTAGGCTCGGTCGACGCACCGGCCCGCACCGGCTTCTTTGTCGAACCGACCGTGTTCTCCGAGGTGGACCCGGATGCGACGATCGCGCAAGAAGAGATCTTCGGACCGGTGTTGTCGATCATTGCGTACGACACGGTCGAGCAAGCGGTCCAGATCGCGAACGGCACGATCTTCGGAATCGCCGGCGCTGTGTGGTCCTCTGACGACGCGCGCGCGAAGTCGGTTGCGCGCAGACTGCGCGCAACGCAGATCGAGGTCAATGGTGGGAAGTTCAACGGCGCTGCGCCGTTCGGCGGGTTCAAGCAGTCCGGTCACGGGCGTGAAGGCGGGGCATTCGGCCTCGAGGAATTCACCGAAATCAAGAGTCTGCAGTTATAGGTCGTTCTTGCAGGACCTTACGTCCCCGAAGGAGTGCGCACGATGTTGTATGCCGATCTACCTTACGATCAGGCGACGAAGACGGAATTCGCCCGAGCGATGTTCGATCACATCGAAAACGGCACCACCGACATGGCACCGGAGATCCTCGAGATCAATCCGACGGTCTACACCGATCCCGAACTGGCGGCCCGCGAGCGCCTCGAATTGTTCGGATATGTTCCGATCATCGCAGCGCACAGCACCGAGCTGCCTGACAAGAACGACTTCCTGACGGTCCAGCTGCCCAACAACGAAGTTGTTCTCGTTCGGCAGGCCGACGGGGGAGTGCGTGGGTTCGTCAACACCTGTCGGCACCGAGGAGCCAGGCTCGTGCCTGATAGCAAGGGCAGGAAGAGAGTCTTCTCGTGCCGCTATCACGGCTGGGCGTATGGGAGCGATGGCAGCCTGCGGTCGATCGCGGACGAGCCGACGTACGGGACGGTCGATCGAAGCTGTATGAGCCTGTTGGAGGTCCCGGTCGAGGAGCGGCACGGCTTCGTCTGGGTCATCGACTCCGCTGCGGGTGATCGCAAGATCGACATAGCCGAGTGGCTCGGTCACGAGTTCGACGATTCCCTCGCCGCCATGGAGATGGACAAGTACACCTGCTATGTCGCCGAGAACTTCGATGTAGACATCAACTGGAAGGTCCTGATGGACGCCTTCCTCGACGGCTATCACATCACCTCGACCCATGCCGGAACTGTTGCCCCGTACTTTTACAACAATGCACAGTTCTGGCAGCCGATGGGCCGCCACGGACGTATGGTGTCGGCACGCAAGAGCATTGACACGGTCCGTCGTGAGGAACCCGGGGACGTGTCGATCGATCGGCATATCACTGTTGCGCACTTCCTGATGCCCAACATGTCAGTGCTGCGTCAACCGGACCATCTGGAGGTTCTCAACTTTGTACCTGCCCCGGGCGTGGCCGTGGGGACTCGCATGCAGATGCGCCTCCTCACTCGGGAACCTGCTGTGACTGAGGAGCAGAAGGCGCGGTGGGACAAGAACTGGAACATCCTCATGGCCGTGCTCCGCGACGAGGATCTAGTCGTCAACGAGGGCCTGCAGAAGGCGGTAGCGAACACTGATATCGGGCCGCTCTTTTTCGGCCGCAACGAGATTGCAAACCAGCATTTCCATCAGTGGATGGCCCGAGCGTTGGCGGATCCGCGCAGGTGGGGATGAGAAAACTTCCCCGGGCTTGCCTGATCTACCGATAGCCATTAGATTAAATCCAATGTGAGGTACGGCACACCGCGGTGGGTGTCGGACGATCGGCGCGGCACCGCTCCTCGACGGTCCGACGAATGTGCACCCCAATAGTTTTGTCTCGATTACCGATACGCACACCGACACTGCACGTTTCTGACCATCGGACCCAGATAACCCAAACCTGAAGGAACTAACATGTCGAAGCTGTCCGGCCCGGGGACGGAGAGGGCCGTCTCGGGCACCCGCTCCGTGGTACTCACCTGCTTGGCAATCACGATCCTCGATGGTGTCGACCTCATCATGTTCGGCGCGGTTCTTCCGACGTTGCTGGAAAGCGAACAGTGGGGGATCACCACCGCATCGGCGGGGCTGATCGGAAGCCTGTCCCTGTTCGGAATGATGGCCGGAGCGATGCTCGCCGGCTACATCACGGATCGCATCGGTCGGCGGCCCGTCGTGCTAGCCTGCATTGCGAGCTTCAGCCTGTTCACCGGATTATGTGCCATTGCACCGAATCTAGAGTCGTTCGGTCTCTTCCGGCTGATTGCAGGTCTCGGCTTCGGAGGTGCACTCCCCACCCTGATCGCGCTCACGCAGGAATACGTCAAGGTCGATCGGCGACAGTTTTACAACGGTGTCATCCAGACCGGTTTCCCGATCGGAGGTGTTCTGGTCTCCATTGCGGGGATTTTCTTGATTCCAGCCTTCGGATGGAAAGTGATGTTCGCGGCGGGTGGGATCCTCGGCGTCGTCCTGTTTGTGATTGCATTCCGGCACTTGCCCGAATCGATTGCGTTCTTCACGAGCAAGGGCCGGCACGAGGAGGCGCGCGCGCTGGCCGAGCGTTACGCGATCGATTCCGGTGCCGAATCGGGTATGGCCCTGGACCAATCGCGACGCGTAGATACCGAAGCGAAATCGGGACTGAAGGTCCTGTTCGCACCCGGTAACCGGATCGCGACGATCATGTTCCCGCTGATCACCTTCTTCGGCCTCCTCGTCTCGTATGGGATGAACACTTGGATTCCGCAGATGTTGCGGTCCTCCGGCTACGATCTCGGGTCCGCGCTGGCCTTCCTGCTCGCATTCAATCTCGGCAGCGGGATCGGCATGGTCGTCATCACGGGTCTGGCGGATCGACTGGGTTCGCGCCCGGTGATTTCGGTGAGCTTCATCGGTGGTGCCGTCGCTGTGGCCGCACTGACTCTGCAGCCGGCGCAGGCGCTGGTGTTCGGGTTGGTCCTTTTGATCGGATTCTGCGCGTCGTCCACGACTGCTGTGTACGGATTCGTCGGTGTCTTCTACCCGGCAGTGGCGCGTGGCACGGCGCTCGGGCTTGCGGTGGGTCTCGGCCGCTTGGGCGGCATCGTCGGCCCTATTCTCACGGGCCTGATCATGGGCTCCGCCCTGGGAGCGAACTGGGCGTACTACGCCTTCGCAATCGCCGGAGCAGCCGCCGCGGTGCTGGTGGCGTTGGTCCCTCGGACGACGCGGGCCCCGATCGAGGCGCCCGTGGCCGTTGAGAAGGCCGCGGAACCGGCCTGACCACAACTCGGTCCACGATTTTCCCTGGTCGAACTGCATCACCGGCAGGACGATCAAGGTTGACGGCAAGAAGAATTCACGTTGAGTCCAGGAAGGCACAGAACGGCGACAACTATGAGAATGAAGACGAGATTGACCTGCCCGTGTGGCTCATCGATCGTCGGCAGTGACGAAGACGATCTGGTGGTCAAGACCCAGGCGCATCTGACCGAATCGCATCCGGGAATGGAGTATTCGCGGGATGAGATCCTTTTCATCGCGTACTAGCCAGGTTGTCACGCGCGGCAACGGTCTTCATCGATGAGTGATTCTTCGGTCGAATATCGCTCGCCGAGAATCGAATTGCCACGCGTGACAGGTTACGGCTCATTCACACAGAACGAAACGTATGTCCGAAATCTCGCGCACATGGCAGTTGGGTTCCGAATGGAAGCCGCTGTCACACAACATTCTTCATTCATCTTCGGCCATTCGATCTAAGGAGACTCCATGAAACTCGAAGGTAAAGTCGCGCTGATCACCGGTGCCGGGTCCGGGCTGGGGCGTGAGGCGTCGCAGTTGTTCGCGTCGGAGGGCGCGAAGGTCGCAGTGGTCGACATCGATCCGGAGCGTGCGAAGGGCACGGTCGAGCTGGTCGAGAAGCAGGGCGGTTCGGCGATCGCGGTCGCTGCGGATGTGCGGGTGGAACAGCAGGTGATCGATGCGGTGGCGGCGACGGTGGCAGCGTTCGGCAAGCTCGATATCGCGTGGGCCAATGCGGGCATCGTCTCGCGTGGTGGTGTGCCATCGGTCGCGGGTGGTGAGCAGGTCGAGTTCCAGGATCTCTCCGACGCTGACTGGCAGGACGTCATCGGTGTGAACTTGTCGGGCGTGTTCTACACCGCGAAGGCTGCGGTGCCGGCGCTGCGGGCCGCTGGTGGTGGTGTGATCCTTGCGACGTCGTCGGCGGCGTCGTTCGCGGCGTACCACAGCATCGCGGCCTACTCGGCGACGAAAGCCGGTGTAAACGGAATGGTTCGGGGTCTGAGCTTGGATCTGGGGAAGTATGGAATCCGTGTCAATGCGATCGCGCCGACGCACGGAATGTCGCCGAACTTCCTGGCTCCGGCGGGTTCGCCAGTAGTGGGTCGGTCGTACGAGGAGGTGTCAGGTCCGTGGGATCCGACAGTGTCGCCGATTCCGCTCAAGCTCAATCGACCGCCGTCGCTGAAGGATAACGCACGTGCTGCGTTGTTCCTGGTGTCGGATGATTCGGCGTACATCTCGGGTGTGACGCTTCCGACGACGGACGGTGGGACGTTGTCTCGTGTGGCGATGATGTTCCCGGAGGATGGGAACAATCCGCCGCCCATGGTCACCGGCGAAGAGTGACGTCAATGGCTGCGCACGACTCGGAATCGCAGCACGACACGCGTCGACTGCTCGTGGATCGCTCGGTGTGCGCCGGGCACGGTATGTGTTACAGCCGTTCCCCTGAGGTCGTAGACTGTGACGATGCCGGGTATCCGGTGATCCTCCGTGACGAGCTCGTACTCGAGGAGCACATCGCGGCAGCCGAGGAGGCGGTCGCGGTGTGCCCTGAACGGGCGCTGACTCTCGCATCGTCCTGATTCCTCAGGAACATACATCTTGTGGAACAGAATTCGATCGATCGAGGGCGGCACGCCAGCGGTAAAACTGAACCGGCGTGCAACTCGGTTCACGGGTGCCAGGCTGAACGCTGATGGGGCAGCGGTCGTTGTGGCACAGGCGCATCCAGAGTTTGCACGTCAGATGTAGCCGGTCCCCCCCTACGTGAGCGGCAAAGCGTGCCCGAGGACGCTTTGCCGCTCACGTGTCAGCGGCGGGCGAAGACGGCGGGTTTGCTGTCGGGGACCTGGGCGACGAGGTCGCGGGCGACGAGGTGCCGAAGGTGAGCCGCTGCCTCGGACAGCGCCATGCCCTTGCCCATGGGGGAGATGTCGGCCCACGGCTTGTACCACTTCATGCGCTCGGCGACCTGCCACACGGTGATCTGGTCGTCGCCGAAAGCCTTGTACAGGTGGTCGAGTCGCTCTTCGTGGTGCTCGATCAGTTCGCCGGCGCGGCCCGCGACGTCGTCGATGGGGATGCCGTGCGCGCCGAGACCGCGAGTGATGTTCATTGTCTGGACGCGGCGCAGCGAGTCCATGAACTCGGCGAGGGCGTCGCGTTCCTCGAGCGGGTAGACGAAGTTGCCGACGTGCGGCGTCGTCTTCTGCAGGACGTGGTCGCCGGTGAACATCACGTCGGCGTCTTCCAGATAGAAGCAGATGTGGCCCGGGGTGTGGCCCGGGGTATAGACGGCGCGCAGGCCGCGACCGGTGAGCGCAATGAGTTCGTCGTCGACGAGGACACGGTCGGGGGCCGAATCGGGACCCGTCGGCGGCTTCCCCGCCGCGGACTTCTCGAACGCCTCGAGGTCCGCCGGGGCCGCGCCGGCGCGCGTCATGTTGGCCTTCTGGTACTCCAGCCACTCCGGGCCGTGACCGGTCGACATGTGCTCGAACATCTCGTGGTCGGATTCGTGCATCGCGATCCACGCCCCGGAGGCCTCCCGGACGCGACCACACAGACCTGTGTGGTCGGGGTGGAAGTGAGTGAGGACGACGCCTTCCACGTCCTTCACCGAGTGCCCGATGGCCTCGAGTCCGGAGGTGAGGCCTGCCCACGCGTTGTCGTCGTCCCAGCCGGCGTCGACGAGGATCAGCCCGCCGGGGGATTCCATCGCGTACACGAGTGTGTGACCAAGGGGATTGTCGGTAATCGGGACCGGAATCTGGAAGATCCCGTCACCGATGGGCGCCGCGTCGCTCATGTGCATACCTCGTTGCCTAGGTGAACAAATTAGTTCTACTTACCTTCATACTGACCTTTCGACGCGGATTGCGATACCGCGGGTCCCGATTAGCGGTACGGCACATGCTGTGAACTGGGGTTTTCGGCGGAGTTGTCGGCTCCGAGATCGGAAGACCCGCTCGGAGCCGGACGCTGTGGAATGCTCCACTCGGACCAGCTTTCACGTGCTCGCGTTGCGACAGGAGACTGCTTTGACCACAAACCTCGTTCGATCACGCCGCCGGTGGTACACGACCGGAATGTGTGGACTCGCTGTAGTCGGCGCCTCGGGGCTGCTCGCCCCCAGCCTGGCGATTGCCGCGCCGGCCGCGCTGCCTGTCGGGTGCGTGCAAGGCGCGGGCACGCAGGTGACCTGCACGTTCACGTTCACCGGCAGTGCGCAGTCGTTCACGGTCCCCGAAGGCATTACCAGCCTGGCGGTGACGGCAACGGGCGGACGTGGTGGAAACGGTGGTCAGAACCTCGGCGGCGCCGCGGCTGTCGCAACCGGGCGGCTGACGGTCGCCGCCGGTGACGCGCTGTACATCCAGGTCGGCGGGAACGGCGGTGACGGCACCGGGCAGGCCGGATACAACGGCGGCGGAGCCGGTGGTGCCGGTGCCGGCGGGGGAGGCGGGGCGTCCGACGTTCGCACCGGCTCAGGTGAGCTGACGGATCGCCAGATCGTCGCGGCAGGCGGCGGCGGTGCGGGCGACACGTACATCGGTGGCGCAGGGAACCTGACCCCGAGTGGACCCGACGGCCAAGCGGGCGGCGGCGGAGGAGGCGGCGGCGGTGCGACCGGGGTCGCGGGTGGCGTCGGAGGCAACGGTGGCAGTGACCCGCACGGTTCGCCGGGTGAAGCCGGAATCGGAGGCGTCGCTGCAGGCGCGAGCGGCGGCGGTGGCGGCGGCTGGTTCGGGGGCGGTGGCGGCGCCGACAACTACGGCGGTGGCGGAGGTGGTGGTGGCTCGTCCTACGCGCCGGGCGGGACCTTCGCCGCCGCTGCGGCGGACGCGGCACCCACCGTCATCATCACCTACGGGCAGGGCTCGGGAACCGGCTCGCTCGGAAATCTGTTCGGTAGCAGCTGATCTCAGGATCTGTGCTGGAGATGTGGTAGGTCGCAAGTCGACTCGACGACATCGGCGGCAGTCCGGAAGTCTCGTCCGGGCTGCCGCCGATTCTCGTGTCGTCAGACTGCGGCGACCGCCGCGGTGGAGTCGGCGGACTCGTAGATAGCTTCGATGCGGCGCCGAGTCTCGTCCGGGTCGGACTTCATTGCGAGGACGAGTTCGGAAATGACGAGCTGCATCGCGTGCTCGAGCTGCCGCTTCTCGCCCGCCGACAGGGGCTTTTCCTGTGAACGGGTCATCAGATCGCGGATGACTTCGCTCACCGTGAAAATTCCGCCCACGGTCAGTTTTTCCTGATTGGCCTTGAACCGGCGAGACCAGTTGGACGGGTCGTCGACCGTCGGCCCGCGCAGGATGTCGAAGACTCGACCGACTTCATCGTTGTTGATCGCGTTCCGAACGCCGATGGCCTCGGCTTTCGCGACGGGGATCTCGATGGACAGCCCGGTCTGAGCGACTTCGAACTGCACGTAATCGGTGGGTAGATCTTTGAACATCCGGGTCGTGAGCTTTGTGACGGTCACCGACCCGTGGTGCGGGTACAGGAAAATATCACCGATATTGAGATTCATTGATTACCTACCCTTCGCATACATTATGACACACGCTGCCATGTTGACAACGGATGCCCGGATGTGAACGATCGACCCGTGGGGTTCTCCTACCGATAACGAAGGCCGTTGATGACCAGACTCGAAGTGTTCCCCGTACCGTCTGACCTGCCTGTTGGCCCTTTGGGGCTGCGGGAGCGGCGACGTGAGCAGACGAACGTGGAGATCAGTGAGACTGCCCTCACACTGTTTGAGAGCAAGGGTGTCGAGGCCACAACCGTCGGGGAAATCGCGCAAGCGGCGGGAGTGTCTCAGCGCACGTTCTTTCGATACTTCGCCACGAAGGAAGAGGCCGCGCTCCGGGACCACTGGGCGTTCGAGGCGGTCGTGGCATCACGGCTCGACCAACTCGACGCGACCGTCTCTCCGAGGCTCGCGTTGGAGACGTCCTTCGCGGACGCATTGGTGACGTACGCGGACAGTTCGTCGACACCCTGCCGGCGATTGCTGCGGGTGAACAGGCTCATCAAGAAGGAACCGGCTTTGCGTGCTGTGCTGGCGCGCGAGAGTGTGCGACGGACCGCGGTCCTGGTCGACGTGGTGTCGACGACATTCGACTGCTCCGACTTGCAGATTCGACTGGCCGTCGACGTGTCGGTCGCCATCCTCCGGGCGGCGTTGGAGACGTGGGTGGATCGGTCATCCAGCGACGAGACGGCGAGCCTCCCCGAGATCTATTCCTCGGCAAGGGGACTCGCGCGCGCGTGATATGACGCGTCCCGCCGGTGCTGACTCAAGCGGCGAGGAAGCTGAACCGGACGTGCCGCACCGGGTTGTCGACATTGGTGTCGACGAGGCAGACGGACTGCCAGGTGCCCGTCGCGAGCGCGCCGTCGAAGACAGGAACGGACGCGTACGGCGGCAGGAATGCCGGCAGCACGTGGTCGCGGCCGTGTCCGTGGCTGCCGTGGCGGTGGTGCCACCGGTCGTCGCGCGGAAGCACGTCGTCGATCGCGCGCAGCAGGTCGTCGTCGCTCCCGGCTCCGGTCTCGATGACGACGAGTCCCGCCGTGGCGTGCGGCACCCAGACATGCAGCAGCCCATCGCCGGCGCCGGCCGACGCGAGGAACTTCTCGATCTCGCGGGTCAGGTCGTACACCACCGGCTCAGCGCCGGTGCGAACCTCGATCTCGGTACTGAACATAGTCACGACGGTAGCCCGCAGGTGCGTGATATTCGAGCGGGACGTATGCGGCGGGTCCGCCACCGGTCGCTATCCGGCCACTGCGCCAACCACGTGACCTATGCCTGCCGTGATCGGAACCGCCAGCAACGCGCAGAGCGGCGTCAACAACCCGATGAGCACTCCACACGCGATGCGCCGATAGATCTGTCCGACAATGAAGAACGCAACCATTGTGACAAGGGCGAGCATGAGAGCGACCCATGCCCAGGCCGGGGTGCCCGAATCAGTCGACGGATTCACGATTCCGATGACAACGAGCACGACGGTAATCGCCATGGAAAGGTAGGTGGCGGCACCGAACCAGGTGTCAGCTTTCTCGGTCACGGAGCCACCGCATACTTCGCATCGATATTGATCGCGAAGTGGATTGCCGCGAACTCCAATCCCACTAACGCAGCAGTGACAATTCCCAACGCGAACCCGCGCTTGGTCGCCGATCTGCTCGTAAACAGCGCGGCTGCAATCAGAATGCTGATGACGGCTTCGGCCCCGACGGCGGCGAACTCGACAGAAACGTCGGCGTGGTTGCCGGGGAAGTGAGCATCCACCACTGGAGCGACCACAAAGAATCCCGCGACGATTAACGCGAGCCACGCCGGAGTGCCCAGAGTTGCGGCTCTCCAGTAGCCGGGGCCGGTTGTCGCAGCCCTTCTCAGCTCATTCATCAACATTCGACCTGTCTCCTGGTCACTTCACGCGCGGTGGATTGTCGGTGCTGCCCAGGGTTGTGCCGGGAAGATCGGACACGGTGGGCGGAATGCGCCCAGCCCATTCCTGAACGTGCTGAAACTGTTCCAGTGCACGTTCGCCGCTGCCGACGTCATGGTCAGTCCAGAGGTTGAGCGCCGGACCCCATGGTTGACCCGAGGCAGCGGGATCAACAGCTACCGTGTGCGTGGTGCCAGTGGGATCGTCTTGGTACACCTCGAAAGACGGGTAGTCGGCGCGCGTTCCATTCACCGTCACACCAGTGGATCCGGGCATCCCAGGCTGCCCTTGCCCTGGCGTAATCACCACATCGCCGTGCACAGTGGGCATTGCATCGCCGGGTGCTTCGAATGGTCCGACTTTCGGATGGAAGGGGTTCGCTGCTTCGTACTTCAGGCGCACTGATCCGTCGTCCGCCTGCCACACCTCGGCGTCCGGAGACCCAACCTTCACTTCACCGTTGGTATCGACCGACGGGTTCTGCCGCATGACGACGATGCCGTTCTCATAGTCGACATATGTGGTTACTCTGCTGTTTTCGGGATCGAAGTCGGGATTGTTCGGTCGATTATCTCCCAGGTCGTAGTACGGCCGGTTGAACACCGAGTATTGCTCGATGAAGCTACTCGTCCGAACGACCCCCTGGCCCGGTACCGGATCGATGTGCACAATTTTGATTTCCGGCTGCACCCCTTGGTACTTCTCTGTGTAGCTGTTCGGATTCAGCACGGTGGCGGTTTGCCAGTCACTTGGCGAGAGCGGGTATCGCCCGAACATGTCATTGAACGCTTCAGCTGAAACTTGATCGCGGGCTTCCTGCGGGCCGACAACATGTTCTGCGCCCGAGGGATCGAGCCCCTCAGGTAGTTGATTTCCGCAGGCCCGGATCTCGACGGCGGCGTCGCGAATCTTTCTCGCGGTGTCATCCGCGACCACCATGAGCTCCCGCAACGCGGCAGCGATGGCGGACGAATGTTGCTCAGCCTTAACGGCATCGCCGGCAACGGACCAGTCATCGCCCACAGTGCAATGGTCGGCCTCGGCCTCAGCCGTTCTGGAGCTGACGACAGTCAGATGAGAAACAAGATTGTTCGCACCTTGATCGAGCACATCGATGAGCTCCACGATCTCGCGCGATGTCCGTGCACCGATATCGCAGTCGGTTCCGATCCGGTCGTATGCCGCATCGTACGATTCGCCGTGCCAGTGACTTCCCGCATTCTGGATCCCGGAACGCATTCGATCGAGCTGGCTTGCGTAGTCGGCGTCCCCGACGCGCAGGCCAGCGGCGACATCGAGGAGCGCGGCCGGCTTCCATCGTTCGATCTCGCTGCGCGTCGGCATCAGGGGAGAGCTCCGATTGCGTTCAGTCGCGATCGAAAGTCGTCCTCCGAAACGTCGAACCCGTGCGCGTTACCTGTCGCGACAGCCGCGATTCGCCTCGCTCGCTGCGCCATTCGCAGATATGCGCCTTCGATGAACTCGCCGGCCTCGTCGAGTGCAGCAGGGACATCGCAGCCCGGCATGAAGTCACCCACCGTGTTGATCGAGCCACGGACCTCGATGTCATCGATCGTTTCACCTACGTCATACATAGATGAAGCGAGCACTCGCAGTTCTGCTGGATCGACTTTCACGATGTATCCCCCCGAAGTATCCCCTCATCTCACGCTATCTGGATCCCCTCGATCCGGCTCCGCAAGGTCGCGAGGAGTATATTCGATGCCCAACTCTGGTGCCGACTGCGGGTGGACGCCGCATGGCCTGGTGAGGAGTTCTGGTGTGGGCCGACGGCCTGAGGCGCCAGGTCTGCCGCCACGGAATCTACTACTTGCGGCCGGCGGCCCATTTCATGCCCCAGTTGTAGGTCTTGTCGAGATCGGCCTGGCTGCCTTCGACGTACTTCACTTCGCGGGTCACGGTGATGCCCTGTCCGGTGTTCTGCAGCATCGCGATGGCGCAGATGCGAGCGGAGCTGTTGGCCGAGTCCAGGCGCACCTCCACCTCGGGGCCGCTGGTGGGGTAGAGGGTGACGACGCCGTCCACGGCTGCCCAGTTGGGTGCGCCATCGTAGATCATCGCGAAGATGAGGATGCGCTTGAACATTTCCGGTCGGTCGAGGTTGATGTGCATGTTCTCGCCGCCGGTCACGGTGCCGGTGCGGTCGTCGGCGTCGAGCTGGATGAATGGCGCAGTCTGCAGCGATCCGAAGCTGTTGCCGAGTGCCTGGACGACACCCTTCGATCCGTCGGCAAGTTCGTAGAGACAGCCGAGGTCCAGGTCGATGCCGTTGCTGCCGCCCGCGGCGGCCGCAAGTTTCGCGAAGAAACCGGCCTTCTTCGGCTGCGGAGTCGCGCCCGTCGACCAGTTGAGATTGACCCGCATCGCACCCTGTCGCTCACCGGACTTCGTGAGGCTGACCGACGGCGCGGCCTTCGACAGCGTCACCTTGCTCAGGTTGACTCCGCCCTGCGGTGCAGCAGGAGTGGAGGGGCGTCGGGTGTAGTCGATAGCCACAGGTGGGAACCTTCCGATTGACGGAGCGCGTCAGACCGTTGTCCGATTTGCACGATTTCGGTCCAGAGTAGCCGTAGTCACGTGGTCGGACGTCAGCCCGGCCACGGTCACGCTGATTCCCGCGCACTCCACTCGATCGCCGGGCAGGTGTCCATCACCATCGCGACGCCCTGTGCGGTCGTCCGCTGGAAAGCGGCCTCGTCGATGACGCCCAATTGGAACCAGACGCCTTTCGCGCCCACCGCGACGGCCTGGTCCGCGAACTCGCCGGCGGCCTCGGACTGTCGGAAGACGTCGACGACGTCGATCGGGAACGGGACGTCCGCGAGTGTGGCGTACCCCTGCTCGCCGAGCACGGTCGGTGCGGTGGGATGGATGGGGACGATTCGTTTTCCTCGGCGCTGCAGCAACTCCGCAATGCGGTACGCCGTTCGGTCGGGATTGCCGGAGAGCCCGACGATCGCCCACGTCTCCCAATCGTCGAGCATCGACGAGACGGCACTGGGGTCCTGCCACGAAGTGTCCACACCGCAAAACTACTACTCACCGCGGACTTCAGCCGGGATCGCAGAGCTGAACTGAACCGTCCGTGCGAAAGTATCCGCATGGTGATCCGCATCCCCGAGAATCCGCGCCTGGTGAATGGTTCCGAGGAATCGGTGTGGAATGCGCTGTTGTGTCAGCTCGGTGATGGTGACCTGGTGGTGGCAAACCAGCGGGTCACCGACCGACTCAAGGACCACGAGATCGATTTCGTGGTGGCGCTCGAGGGGTACGGGATCGTCTGCCTGGAGGTGAAGGGCGGGCAGATCTGGCACGACGGCAGCGATTGGTACCAGGAGCAGCGAAAAGGGCCGACGGTGATTCACCCGGTTCGGCAAGCACGTGACGCGCTGTATGCCCTGCGCAGCTATGTGGAAGCCGACCCGCGCTGGAGTCACGGGCGGCTGCGTTGGGACCACGTGGTGGTCTTCCCCAACACCGAACTCGCCGACGACTTCGGACTGCCGGAATGCCCACGGTGGAAGGTGATCGACCGCAGCGACCTGGACGACGTCGTGTCGCGGCTGCAGAAGGTGCTGTCCGGCCAGCAACTGGACCGCCCGGCGCTGCCCGACGACGGGGTCGATCAGCTCACTACCGTCCTCTCCGGACGCGGACTGCCGCAACGCGACGTGGTGGCGAGGGCGATCGCGAACGAAGACGCGGCCGATGCACTCACCGCCCAGCAGTCCGTGATACTCGACGCGATCCGGCTGTTGCACCGGGTCGAGGTGCGGGGCGGCGCCGGAAGCGGCAAGACATTCCTCGCGGTCGAGAAGGCGCGGCGGTTGGCGAAGCAGGGGCGGCGCGTCGCACTCATCTGCTACTCGCACGGGTTGGCGTCGTATCTCGAGCGGTTGACCGCCACCTGGTCCTACAAGGAGCGTCCCGCGTACGTGGGCGAGTTCCACGCG
Source organism: Rhodococcus sp. USK10 (assembly GCF_019378875.1). Lineage (NCBI taxonomy): Bacteria > Bacillati > Actinomycetota > Actinomycetes > Mycobacteriales > Nocardiaceae > Rhodococcus > Rhodococcus sp. USK10. Next base: position 1,754,120 of record NZ_CP076048.1, on the reverse strand, counting down.
CTGGGGCAACTGTGGGGAGCGCCCGAGGGCCCGGACGAGAGCATCCGCAACACCGACACCGTGCAGTTCTGGGAACACGATCTACCGCGCCACATGGCGGAGTTGGCGTCGGAACTTCCGTTGCGCGACCGGTTCGACGCGGTGGTCGTGGACGAGGCGCAGGATTTTGCCGACGACTGGTGGGGTCCGCTGCTGGCAGCGCTGCGTGACGACGAAGAAGGCGCAATCTACGTATTCAGTGATGAGGGGCAGCGAGTATTCGACAGGCAGGGCGTTCCGCCGATTCAGTTGGTCCCGTTGGTGCTCGATCACAACCTGCGGAACACCCGCCAGATCGCAGACTCGTTCACACCGCTGGTCGGGCAACGGATGCGCCTACTCGGCGGGGAGGGCCCCGAGGTGCTCTTCGTGCCCTGTGCGGCAGAGGACGCGCTGACGGTTGCCGACGACCAGATCGATTCGTTGATGGACGAGGGTTGGCGTCCGGAGGATCTGGCATTGCTTGCCACGGGCAGCCGCCACCCGGAGCAGGTGAGCCGGCAGACGGAGGGCAACGCGGCGTACTGGGACAGCTTCTGGGATACCGAGCAGGTGTTCTACGGGCACGTCCTGGGATTCAAGGGACTCGAACGGCGTGCCGTCGTGCTGGCGCTCAATGAGAAGGTGGTGCAGGAGCGTTCGCGGGAGCGGCTGTATGTCGGCTTGTCGCGGGCGCGCGATCAGCTCGTGGTGTGCGGGGATCCGAACTTCATCCGCAGAGTCGGGGGAGCAGAGTTGGCCAAACGCATGGGGATCTGACTCGCGTCACGTCGCCCAGCGATACCCGCACCCGCCGCAGATCCATTCAGGCACTGGATCAGTGACGATGCATCCCAACGGAACTGTCCACGGCGGTACCGGCTCGCCCGGATTCGGCATGCCGATCGACGCGGACCTAGTCTGCGATGCGCCGCATCGTGGACAGCTCGGATGGAAGGAGAAGCGGTAGTCGAGGAAGGTGGAAAATCCGCCCTCGGTCATCTCAGTCTGGCACCTGCAGCACAACACAGCCGGCCAGTCATGCGCCGGACCGTAATAATTCCACTGGTCGACGCCATTCTCGGCCGTGTGGATGTGTACTCTCTCCCGCGCGGCACCGCCACGCAAGTCGATCGTCTCTCCGCAGGCGGTGCACTTGCCGGCCGACTTCAGCAGCACACGTGCCGCGGCGGCGGTGGTGTGTGATGTCTCGCCCTGTGGGGTGAACGGGTCGTCGAAGTTCGCCGAACATTTGAAAAACGGAGTAGTCAATCGGCCGGCGACGTCGTCGTCGACTCGACCTGCGGCGGTGGGAACAGCGACGCCTGCACACGCCTCGAAGGCAGCGACAGACGGAAGTGTGGCGAGCGTCCAAGACTCTGTGACCCCGATCGCGTCGAGTGACGACGGACCCGCGACCTCCATGCACAGGACAGTGCGCGGATCGGTGTCGAGAACGGTGATGAGCACGTCGCCCTTGCGAATGTGTTCGCCGATGAACCACGGGCGATAGGGCGACCTCGGTTCGAGGTACGCGATCACAGCGTCCTTCCACGGGCGTCCTTCGACGATGAAGGTTCGCTGAAGGTCGCTGTGCTCGGTCACGGCGTCATCATGCCGTGGGGGACCGACACTCCAACCACGAGCGATCTCTCCTGCGCGCCTGCACAATGAAGGCACCGCACTATGAAAGGGAGACACGGATGACGAGCACGTCGGTGAAGACATTCATTCTTCTATGGAACGGATCTGACGAAGGATACGACCCTGACGAGTTCGCCGAGGATGTGCGTCTGACCGCGCAAGGCTATCGAGTACCTATCAGATGGAGTTTCGGCCAGGGACATGGTGACCCCCAAGCCGGTGACCGGGTCTTCCTACACAAGACCGGAGCCGCCAACGGAATGATCGGCAGTGGGGAGATTCTTTCAAGTGAAGTCTTGTGGGCCGAGCATTGGGCTGATCGGAAGAAGTTTGCCCCGTACATCCAAGTTGAGTGGGACCTACTACTGGATCCTGCTGACAGACTCCCCTACGAGGACATGAAGAAGCTACTCACAGAGTTCAAGTTCCCGATACAGAACTCGGGTCGAGCCGTCTACGCGCCGTCTGACGAAACCTTGGAATTGGCCTGGGCCAGTCACGTGGCGCGTTTGGCCGATCGGGATGGGAACCCATGGCTCGGGGGAAACGCAGATCGCGCACGCTACCGCGTCTCCGGCCCTTGCCCACTCGAGCGGCATCGGGTCACGTCGTACAACGTCGCAAGTTTCACGTCAACACAAGCGGTAAAGCTTGAAGCGGAGTTGGTAGATCGATTCGCGGCCCACCTCGAGACGTTGGGTCGCACTGTTCAGGGATACCGAATCCAGCCGGAAGGAGGACTGGTACCACTCTTCGTAGACATCCACGACGCCACCAGGAATCGTCTATACGAGGCCAAAGCATCGGCATCGCGCGAGGCTGTGCGCATGGCGCTCGGCCAACTGCTGGACTACCGACGGGGCTTCGACGATCGACCCGACATTTCCGTGCTGTTGCCGGAGCGACCCGCAGAGGACCTTCTCAAGTTGCTCGCGGAGAACGGCGTCGGCTGCTGCTACGAAACGTCGAAGGGAGATTTTGAGGAAGAATGACGAAATCAGTTCGGCGTCAACGGTTGAGTGCGTGAATCTTGTTGCCCTTGACCGACCGGCAGTATTGAAGGTGCTCGCCAGGTGCGACGAACTGGGCGGGACGAGTTTCTCAGCAATTTCGGGTCCGGTCGTGCTCTGAGTGGGCGGTTCTCCCTAGCTCTTGCCTTGACCAGGCACTTCATCGGCAGGGACTGTCCTCCGATGATCGCGGATCACTCGCGTGAGGATCGCGTCGAAGGTGACGGGTACTCGTCCTTCCCGGTAGAGCGACACTTCTGCGCTCAACCAGGCTCGTCGGCTATTTTCCGTAGCCTTTCCGAGCTGATAGAGGCGCGCCTCTATCGCCTCCGGCGTGACCCCAAACTCCTGGGACCAGGCGTACATATCGCGACAGTACCGGGCATATGTCGTGACGGGCCTGTTCACGAGCGAGTAGGACGTGCCGGTCACTGTCGGCAGCGCCGACTCCACCCGCGAATCGAATATCAAGCACCGCGGCTCAGGTGAAGTACGATCACCGGCGAAGAACAGGACCTTACTGAAGAAGGCGGGACCCAGCCTGGGGACCTTGTAGTCGACGAACGCTCGATATGCATCCTCGATCTTTCCGGCATGGCTGGCGGTAGCACCTGTTCGGAGCGCTGTGAGGAGTCGGGTTCGCCCATCGTCGGTCGCGGCGAAGTCGACAATCCGCCCGGCGTTGCGGAAGTTGCCCATCACACCCCACGCGAGTATGTCCCAGAACAGTTGAAGTAGTTTCTGATCGTCGCCGGTCGTGCGGGCGATCTCGGCGAGTTGGAACAGTTCGTCCCGGTCAAAGCGGTCCGATGAGATTCGCACTCCCTTGTTCGCCCACTGGGTCGTGTTGACGGGTGCCGGCTCGAGCTCGCTCGATAGCAAGTCCGACCTCATCAGATCTGCTATTCCGGTTACAGACTCGCGCCACATCCTGAATCCGCCCCTCTTCGCGTCTACCGGTCGGTCGTGCCGCTGACTCAGTCGTCCTGACAAGCCGCACCGTTACGTCAACCGCGGAAAATCTGCAATCGACCGGTGCGGACGGAGCTTCCGTGGTCGCCGATCAGGTAGCTTCCGAGGCCTTCTCGGTCCGGTTTGCGCGATGACAAGGTGCAGCTGTGTCGGCGACACGCCCGAATTATGTGGGCGTCCATGCCGTCTGGTAATAGTTTCACCCATCGCGCCGTCGGGGGTTGACGAATACAGCTGGCGCGACCGCATTCACATTTTCCGCCTGCGACCACCCGCGGGCGAGAGTTTCCGGGCAGGCCGCCCGCATTTCCGAAAGGGCACTGCTGTGTCGATCGATGTTCAGTCCACCAAGGTCAGCACGAAGACGGGAACCCGGGGGCTCGGGGTGCGACGGTCGGTGTTCTCCTCGATCGTCGGGGGTGTGGGAGTCGTCGTTGTGGCCGCCGGCCTTGTCGCCTGCGGCTCGGGTGAGTCCTCGACGACGGCATCGGTGGCCACGACCACGACCACGACAACCACGACGACACGCCCGACGACGACGGTGCCCGTGACCACTCCGGTCGCGGTGGCGCCTGTGGCTCCGGTGCAGCCTGCGCCTGTGGCGCCGACCGTGACCACCCCCACGTTGGTGCCGATGCCCGCTGTGGTCTGCATGAACCTGCAGACGGCACAGAACACGATCCAGGCGGCGGGGGTCTTCTTCTCGCGCAGTGCCGACGCGACCGGTGCGGGACGGAAGCAGGTGCTCGACTCGAACTGGGTTGTCGTGGGTCAGCAGCCGTCGCCCGGTGAATTGATCGGCGAAGGAGACGCTGTGCTGTCGGTTGTGAAGATCAGTGAGCCGAACAACTGCTGAGGCGTCCCGCAACTCGTAATGCACTGACACCGGCAGAGGCTAGGGGCGAAAGTCCCTATTTCGCACGGTCGTGTCGGTTGAACGGTGTATTGATCCGGTTTTGTTGGCGCGCAATTTATTAGCTACATCACCGTGGTTGGCGCGGATATGTGTGACGCCGGGTTTGTCTGGTATTAGTTTCAACTAACGTGCTCTGAGGCGGGCGGCTGGGCCGAGGAGCGGGGGTGTTGTCATTCGCTTGAATGAATCTCGGCCCCTCCGACGCGTTGATCGGGAAACGTGTCGGAGGCGGGGTGTAATTTCGGCAGCATAGTTCGACGTTCAAAGAAATGAGGGGGACGGGCGCGCGTGGTCGACGCCGCCGATTCTGTTGTGGCCGCGGTGCCGCCTGCTGGGTGACGCTGACGGCCGCGGTATCTGTGACTCACTGTGCCGCTTATTGTTTCATCATCACTCGTGTAACGCTCGTCGCAATGTCGCGATGGAATGTTCGATCACCACACCTGATTCCCCGTGCGTCTGCGCCCTACCGCGAGAGAAATTCGTGCCTCGATGACCAATCCCTTCGACTTCAGCGATTACGAGACCTCTCGTGATCGCCCGTCCACCGACGCACCCTCGCCGTGGCCGGCTGCAGGCCAGTTCGGTTCGACCTCCGCCGACCCCTTCGGATCTCAGCCCACCACGTTCGCTCCGACCGCGGCGGCGGAGCCCTTTGCTGCGGCGCCGAGTCCGCGGCCACGCGTCACGATCGCGCGGGGCGAGCCGCCGGTCATCTTGCTTGTGCTGGCCGGATTTGTGGCGGTAGCAGGGCTGGTTGTCGCGATCGCCCTCGGTTCGATCACCGCCGTTGTCGTCGTCGCGTGGGTGCTCGCCGGTCCGGTCGCGTTCGCACTGCTCGCCCGGTTCACCGTGCTCGACACGGCTCAGCGGGCGATGCCGGTGTACTTACGGTCGAAGGGGGCTGAGCGGGGATATTGGGTGGTCGCTGTCCTTGCGTTGGCGGGAATCGTGGCGAGCGCGTGGCACATTGCGGAATGGGCGGGTCGACTGTGAAGAAGGTAGCTGTCCTCGCGGCGATGATGCTCGTACCGCTGCTGCTGGCGATCCCGACGGCATCCGCCGCCCCGACGACCGCTGCGGTCGGCGATTTCGGTGGATGCCTGGCCGCGCAGCAACAGGGCGACCTGCTGCTCATGGTCGATCAGTCCGGCAGCCTCCAGGGTTCCGACCCCGACGCGGCGCGCGTGTCCGCCGCCAACTACCTGCTCGAGCAACTCAACACGTTCGGTGGATCAGCGGGTGTGGAACTCAACGTGGCGATCGCCGGATTCTCCGACGACTTCACCGTCCACGCACCGTGGACCCGACTCGACAACGGTTCGCTGCCCGCCCTGCAGGGTGAGGTCGAGAGGTTCCGCACGCGCACGGACGGCATCGACACCGACTACTGGAACGCGCTCGACGGTGCCCGCCGCACGCTCGCGGAACGCGACGGCCAATCGGAGGCCAACCGCTGCCAGGCGGTGGCGTGGTTCTCCGACGGAAAACTCGACTTCACCGTCCGTGATGCCGAGAAGCCCTACTCGCCGGGAGTTTCCCTCGGCAGCGATCAGGGCGTTCAACAGGTGGTCGCGGCCGCCCGGGAATCGATCTGTCGCCCCGCCGGCATCGCCGATCAGCTGCGCTCGTCGGGAATCGTCACGTTCGCGGTGGGGCTCGCCGCGGGCACCGCACAGCCCAGCGACTTCGACCTGATGCGGTCGATCGCCACCGGCGGCGACGGGGCGTGCGGAAAGGCCACGTCATCGTCGCCCGGCGACTTCTACCTTGCCCAGAACATCGACGACCTGTTGTTCGCGTTCGACGCGTTCAGCACACCCGGTCAGGCGCCGATCGAGGGCGAGACCGGTGTCTGTGTCGTGAGTGTGTGCGACGAGGCGCAGCACCGCTTCGTGCTCGACGACTCGATCAGCTCGGTCACCGTGCTCGGCTCGGCCGACGCGGAGGGACTGATCCCGACCCTGGTCGCTCCGAGCGGGGCGCAACTCCCACTCGACCGTGGCGGTGCCCCCACCACCGCAACACTGGACGGCGCCCAGGTGGCGTACCGGTGGATGTCGCCCCGATCGGTCAGCTTCACGATGACCAAGTCCGACGATTCCGCCCAGTGGCAGGGCATGTGGGCCCTCGTGTTCGTCGACCCGGACGGCTCCAGCCCGCTGGCCCGCTCGAAGACGAACATCCACATTTCGGGCAACCTGTTCCCGGCCTGGCTCGGCATGGACACGTCGGCCGTCCACAGCGGCGAGAAGACGTCCGCCATCCGTCTGGGCATCGTCGACTCCGACCGGAACGAGATCGACCCCTCCGACCTGTTGGGTAGTGCTGCCCTGTCGGTGTCGCTGACCGACGCGGGGAACGTCGATCATCCGTTGGTCGAGCGGATTGCCAAGGAGCACATCGGCGATCCCGTCGAACTCGATTTCACCCAGGTTCCGCCGGGAGCGGCGACGCTGCGGCTCACGCTCGATGTGACGACGGCGGACGCCCGGTCCGCGTCCGGTGACGTCATCGCCCCGGGCACGGCGTTGACGCCGCAGTTCGTCGATGTCCCGCTCACGGTGTCGCCGCCGATCGGCTACCCCGTCGTCTCGTCGACGGTCGATTTCGGCACCGTCGAGGGCGCGGGGCAGTTCGCTGCGAGCATCCCGATCACCGGTCCCGGTTGCGTGTGGTTCGACGGGGCCGCACCGATCGCGCTCGATTCCGTGCCCGACGGCGTCGGTGACGTCGGTGTCTCCGCCGGGTCGGCGCCGTCCGCCACGAACTGCCTCGAGATCGGTGAGGGCCAGCAGGCGAGTCTTCCCGTCGACCTGTCCGTTCCGGCCGCGGGCAACGGCTCCCTCAACGGGTCGATTCCGCTGATGATGTCCCCTCCTGGTGAGCCCGACCGCGCGCTGCCGATCAACGTCGCGTTCTCCGCCGAGCTGCAGAAGCCGCTCAACAGCGGGCGGTTCTGGCTCGTGTTCGTCCTGGTGCTCCTGTTCAGCGTTGCTGTGCCGCCGCTCCTGCTCTACGGGGTCAAGTGGTGGACCGCCCGCATCCCGGCGAAGACCCTCAAGGCGATGCGCGTCGGTGTCACGATCGAGGGCGGGCAGGTTCTGCGGGACGGTGCCGAGTTCGGCATCCGGGAGAGCGACCTGAGTCAGCTCGTGCGCGGCCTGAACAAACCCGCGCGCAGCCTGGACGTCGAGGGTGTGGAGTTGCGTACGCGGATCGGTCTGTCGCCGTTCGGGCCCGGGTACGTCGTCGCACAGCAACCCGGCCTCGTCGCGGCGTCCGGAGCCGAATCGTCGGTCGACCGGCGCACGGGTGGTGCGCGACTTCCGCTGGCCATCCACAACAACTGGGTGGTGCTGCACGATCCGGACGGGCCGGCGAACCTGGCGACCGTGCTGCTGCTCGTCGGCGCCGACGCGACGGACGACAGCAACCGCCGACTGGTCGCCGACCTGGTGCGCAAGGTGCCGGGCCGGGTGGCCGACCTGAGGGCCGCGCACCCCGGCGCGACCCCGTCCGCGACGCCACCGAGTGCACCACCGTCGTCGGACCCCTTCGGTGCTCCCGCCCCGACGTTCGGTGCGGCACCCTCCTGGGACGCGGCCCCGACGTTCGGCGGTACGGGACAGAGCGGCGCGGGTGCCCCGGCCCGCTCGTCCGCCGGCGACCCGTTCGATCCGTTCCGGCCACCCGGCTCCTGACCCGGATCGTTCTCGACTTCAAGCTCTCTCTTCTGTGAAAGGACCGTAATGAGGCGGTTTCTCGTAGTCGGTTGCGGTGGTTCCGGCGCTGTCACCCTCGCGTACATGATGGATCAGTTGCGCTCGGATCTCGCTGCCGTGGGCGTCGACCGGATCCCCGGCGGGTGGCAGTTCGTCAGCATCGACGTGCCGACGGCTCCCGAGGCGGGGCCGGACGGCCTCGACAACGTTCGCGATCAGGGCGGTTTCTACTTCGGCAGCGGCCCGCAGGGTGACTCGTACGCGGTGCTGGACAACGCGCTGACCAACCAGCTCACCGCGAAGCAGAGCCTCGACGAGATCGCCACGTGGGCGCCGCGCGACCCGTCGTCGGTGACGGTGCCGATCGGATCGGGTGCGGGCCAGTACCGCTCACTCGGCCGCATGATCACGCTGAGCAAGGCCGGCGGCATCCGCGACACCCTGCAGCGTGCGTGGGATCAGCTGTCGACGGTGGAGACGGCCAGCCAGATGTCTTCGCTCAACGTGCCCGGCGGCGGGTCCTTCGAGCAGGGGGAGTCGCCGATCGTGCTCGTGGTGTCGTCGATGGCCGGCGGCGCCGGTGCGTCCATGGCCCTCGACGTGTGCCGCCTGCTCACGCTCATCCCGGGACTCGACCCGCGGCTGATGGGCGTGTTCATGGTGGCGCCCGACATCTTCGACGGACTCGGCAAGAGCGCGACCACCGGTGTCCGCGCCAACGCGCTGGCGATGCTCGGTGAGATCGTCGCCAGCCAGCTCGGGTCGGCGCGCGAACACGACGTGGAGATCCTGCGGGCACTCGGCCAGCAGCACGGCGCGGGCGAGAAGGTTCCGTTCGCGCGGGTGTTCCCGGTGGGCCGCAAGGTCGGTGTGGAGGGTGCACCGTTCGGCGACGGATCCCAGAAGGCGATCTACCGCGGACTGGCTCGCGGCCTCGCCGGGATGATGATGAGCGGCGCGGCCACCCGTCAGTTCGTGCAGTACGACCTCACCAACGGTGCGGGATTGCCGGGCCAGCGGGAGAACATCGGGTGGGGCGGTCAGTGGGACAACCTGCCGTGGGGAACCTACGGCTTCTCGAGCCTGAGCATGGGCCGCGACCGTTACGCCGAGTACTCGGCGCAGCGGCTGGCTCGCAGTGCCGTCGACCGGCTCCTCGACGGCCACCGTTCGCCGGGCAGCCCGGTGTCGGACGAGGATCAGGTCAACTCGATTCTCGACGGTCAGTGGAACAGCCTGCTCGCGGCGATGGGACTCCCGATCGCGCACGCCGACGCGCGGGGCGCGCAGATGGGGGTGGGCGCCTGGCTCACGTCCGTGGTGCTGCCGTCCGCCGACGCCACCCGGATGGCCGGGCAGACGGTGGAACTCGAACTGCGCGGGCATCTTCCGTCGGGTTCCGGTCTGGTGGCGGGGCAGTGGGTTCCGGAGATCCGGCAGGCGCTGGGACGACGCAGGCAGGCGCTGACGAGTTCGGCCGAGCAGCACGCGGTCGCGCACGCGTACATGTGGCACAAGGGCCTGGTGGACCGGATCGAGGGGACGGTCGGCAGGTCGATCGCCCAGCTCGGTCTCCCGTACGCCACCGCACTGGTCAGCCGTCTGCTCACGTATTGCAAGGATTCCGTGCGGACGGGTGCCGAGGACCTGTCGCGGCGCGGACCGGAAGACATCACGGCGCAGACCGCGGATGCGACGCAGGTGCTGACCAACCTCAAGGGCAGCATCGAGAGTGACGCGGAGATCCTCGATCGGATCGTCGCCGACTGCCGTGACAACGTGTACCGCCAGCTCTATGCGTCGCTGTCCGGCAAGGTCGCCGAGGTGATCGCCGCGCTGGTGCCGGAGGTCCTGCAGCCGCTGCTCGACGCGTTGAACGAGGAGCAGACCGCGCTGCGCCGTGCCCGTAACAAGCCCGCCAGCGATGTCGGGCTCGCCCGGCTGGCGACGGACCAGTACGGCGCCTGGCCCGCCGACAAGGCCGATCGGGTGCCGAAGCGGTTCGCGGAAGCCAACAACGAGGTAATGCTCACTCCGTCGGCGGACTTCATGGATCAGTACCGCGGCGACCTTCCGCTCGCGGTGACGGCCTCCGAGACCGGGACGCCGCCGTTCGCCGCGGCGGTCGAGCAGGCCGTTGCGAGCGTCGTGACCGGACTGTGGACCACGGTCGACGGCACCCGGACGCCGGGGGAGGACCACTCCCTCGTCGAACGCACCGCGGCCTGGCGGTCGCGGGCGTTCCCGATCGACCCGAACACCCGTGAGGCCCTGGTGCCGTCCTCGGCGCGCTACGACGTGCACGTCCGTCCCGTTGAATTGCTCGATCGGGCGCGGAAGTTCGTCGGCCGCACCGGAGAATCGTTCGACCGGTTCTGCCGGGTGTCGCTCCGCGAGTACATCGAGGACCACACCGTGCCCGCGTATGCGATCGAGGAGCGGCGGGACCGCCTGCAGCGCAAGTTCACCGAGGCGCTCTCGCTCGCGCGGCCGCTGGCCAGCGTCAACCAGCAGGCGCTCGAGGCGCTGCACCCGGGACAGCAGGTGGAGTACCGCTACAAGTTCACGTCGGTGCCGTTCCTCAACCTGCCGGTCGCGGACACGCTCTCGCAGGTACTGCAGAAGGACCCGATGATCGATCACGAGACGGAGGGCGAGTTCGCGCGGCTGCTGTCCGACGAGGACCGGCTCACCCGCATCGACATCTTCGGCTCGTACCCCAACTACTCCCCGCTGGCGTACGACTCCGTGCTCGGGCCCGCTGCCAAGCAGTGGGCGGATTCGACGCCGGCGCAGCAGGAGTCGTTCTGGAGGTGGCGCCGGTCGCGTCCGCTGGCCGCCTCGCTGCCGATGCACCGCGACGAACGCCGCGCGATGACCGCCGGGTGGTTCCTCGGGCTGGCGATCGGGCAGGTGCGGTTGCCCGCTGCCCCCTACGACGAACCGGTCCGGGTGTGGGACGCCGGCATCGGCGACTGGGTGGACTTCCCGAACCCGCTGCTCACGCCGCCGTCCCGGTTCACGGTGAGCAACGACTGGCTTCCCGCGGTGCTCGAATCGGTGTTGCTCGCGATGGCGCAGTCGCACGAGCCGCCGGTCATGCATTCGATGCTGCCCTACCGGGCGCTGCGCGCGGTCTACGACTCGTCCGCGGAAGACCCGGTCAGCGGCATCCACGAGGTGTCGGCGAAGGCGCGGCTCACCGACTGGCTGCGCACGGGTGTGCCGGTCACCGGCTGGCAGTCGCAGGTGGACAACACCGGACCGGAATTCTCCGTCGCCGAGCGGGCCGGCAATGCCGTCGCGTGGCTGTCCAGGATCCGTGACCTCATCGGCGAGCACTACATGGAGCCCGGGCAGGACGGGGCGCCCGGCGGTGGCGCACTGTCGGTGGTCGGGTTGCGGGAGCATGCCTCGCAGACACCGATCTTCCGGGACATCGCACCGGACGTGTACTGGGCGACGGGCGAACTGATCGGCCTCGTCGAGGAGTGCAAGGTCCGTGCCGAGCGACCGGAGCAGCCGAACCACGCTCCGGTACTCGCCGCCGCACCGACCGCGATGGCGCACGCCCTCGTCCTCCCCGACGCCGGTCAGTTCTGACATGAGCGTGTTGACGGTGTTCCTGGCGGCGGACGGTCCGGCGCAGGGTGTGCGGGACGTGCTCCGAGACCTGTCCGCGGCCGGGCTGGTGTCGCCGTTCCTGTGGATCGACGACACCGCGGTGCTCGCCGACAGCACCCGCCTGCGCGCGGTGGAAACCACGGCGGGTACCGACACGGCGGTGGTGCTGCAGGACGTGCTGGCGTCGCGGCGCATCGACCGGGTGCGGATCTGCGTGCTGGTCGCCGGCACCGCGCAGGTCGATCCGGAGTCGGTGCGGTTCGTCTCCGAGCTGCTCACGTCCAATTCCGGCGGAGCGCGGTCCAGCCGGCTGCGACTGCTGGTGCGCCGCCCCGGGGCCGACGACGGGGGCGTCACCACGCTCGCCGGCTGGCACAACCTGCTCATCGCCCCCGAGGACTCGCGCGGCCCGGGAATGGGACACGAATCGCTGGCGCCGACGGCCGATCCCCTCGCCGTCGGACGGCACGCCGCCCCGGTGATCGCCGGTGTGACCGGGCTGTGGAACGACGCGCAGCACGCCCCGTTCGACGACGAACCCGTGCTCCCCGGCAACGCGCTGCGCGTGGTCCGGTCCTACTACCGGCGCCTGGACACCGCGCGCGCCGAGCACGACCTCCGCTCGGAGCTTCTCGACTTCGGCGGGCTGATGCCGTTACCGCACGACGCGGGCACCAACGTGCTGTATGCCGACGACGTCGCGGCGGCGACGTCGACGATGGCTCGCGCGTTGTGGCGCAAGCACAGTGCCCTGCTCAGCGGTGAACGCGCGGAGGCACCGGGTGCGGTCGAGCCGCGCACCATCCGGTTCGTGCAGGCCCTGCGGATGTTCTTCTCCTTCCTGTTCGCGGTGCTGCGGAACGCGCCGGCCCAGTGGGTCGCGCGGGTGGCCAACCGGGCGTCGGCGTCGGTGGCGTCGGCAACCCAGACCACCTTGTTCGGATCCACCCGGGGTGCCTACCGCGTCGTCGTCGGCGGTGTCGACGCGGACGGGCACAAGGTCGCGTGGACCGACTACGAGGCGGCGTCCAAGCAGATCGGCGCGATGCTCGACGCGGCCGGCGCCACCCCGCAACCGGTGACCCCGGACCTGTCGGCGCTGTGGCGCGACTACGCCCGCGCCGCCCTCACCCTGTCGGACGCCAGTGAGCGTTCCGCCGGTCTGCCGCCGGTGCAGGTGGGCGCTCACCGGGCGATCCTGCGGACGGCGTCGGACGTGGTTCCCGGCCCGGGCGACCGGTTCACGGACATTCCCGGAATGGTGTCGGCCACGCTGAGCCTGCACGCCGTGGAACCGGCGGACATTCTGGGGGTCACCGAAACCCGGGATCGTCTGCGGGAATTGGAGCAGGACCCGACCATCGGACTCGACGCCCGGCGGACGAGTTCCGCCCTCGGTGTGTGGTGGAGCCGGAAGCAGCGCAGTTTCGCGGTGTCGTTCGGGTCGATCCTGACGAGCCGCCTCGACGCGACCGTCAACGAGTCCCGGGTGCTGCTCGAGCGCCTCGACAACGCGGAGCAGCGCCAGAACCTCGCGGAGGCCTGCGCGGAGCAGCAGGCACACATGTTCCGTCGCGTGCGCATCGCGACCGTCGTCTTCCTCCTGCTCGCCGTCGCCGCCGGAGTGTTCGCGTGGCGCGAGATCATCTCCTGGTGGTGGGGCGGCCCGGCGATCGCCGTGTGCGTGCTGGCGTGGGCCGCGGTGGTGGCGATCGTGTGCCAGCGCACCCAGCAATTTCTCGAACGGCTGCTGGTCGAGCGTGACGCTGCCGCGCGGGCCGATGCCGCGGATCGGGCCAATCTGCGTGTCGCACTGCGGGAGATCGAGCACCTCACCGGGGCCTACCGGCAGTTCCTGTCGTGGAGCCGCGCGCTCGGTGCGTTCCTCGCCGAGCCGCTCGGTGCCAGTGAGCAGACTCGGACGACGTCCCGGACCGTGGGGTGGGGGTTGCCCCGGCACACCGCGATCGCGTCCGGGACGCCCAGCACCGGGCAGGTGGAGCGGGTGGCCGAGGCGTTGCGCCGTGACCTGTTCACGGTCGGCTGGCTGACCGACCCCTGGGACACGGTGCTCGGTTCGGCAGGTGCCGCGCTCGGCTCGGCGGGCCACGACATCGACCGGGACCCGGGGCTGCTGGCCGCGAAGCCCGGTGCCGGTTCCGGTTCGGCGCTGGACGAGTGGTCGCTTCGCTTCGATCAGGGCAAGATCCGCGCGACCGGTGCCGCCGTGCTGTGGCAGCGGGCACTCGCCGAATTGACGGGAACTCGAGAAGAACTCGCCCACGGCCTGCTCGAGACGGTCGAGTACTTCGACGAGGGAGCGCCAAGGCGGGTCGGGGTCGACGAGTTCGTCGCCGGCATCGGCACGAGCTCGGACGGGATCGGGTTCTTCGACCGGTCGATCTTCAGTGACACGGCGTCGACCAAGGGGCTCTCCGCGGTGTCGGGTGAGACGGTGACCCGCGTGCGCGTCGGCTGCGGGCTCGTGGCCGTCACGACCCAGTACACCGACGGACTGTCCGACGAAGATCTGCGTGCGACCCATGGGCGCCGCGCCGATCCGGTGGAGATGCAGCAGATCCCCGAGTTCGAATTGCGTCCGGCCAGGCAGACGTCGACCGCCCACGACAGTGCCGTGAGAACCGCATTCGTCGTCCCGGTCGTCGACGGCCTCAACTTCTGAAAGCGAGTGGAACCGTGACCGAGGTTGCCTCCCCAGCAGTGCCCGATGGTGCCCTCGCGGCATTGCAGCAGTGGCGACAGCAGCAGATCGTGGACGGCAGGCTGCGCCCCGGCGTCGTCAAGGACACGCATCTGCAGCAGATCCTCCGATCGAACCGGCGCACCGCCGAGGAGATCGAACCGATGCTGCCCCGGCAGGCGAAGCCGTTCGTCGACGACGTCGTCGCCGTGCTGACGTCGGCACCGGCCCCGGCGACCACCCGCGCATCCGAACCGGCCGCGCCCGCCGCACCGACGCCGGTCACCGAACCCGCACCGGGCAGCGAGCACGTGGTGTCGCTCCGCACCGAGGACTTCTGCGAATTCCTGCACGCCGACTCGGATCACCCCGTCGGGGCGGTGACGATCAGCACCGAACCCACCGGCGGGCACCTGCTCGAGTGGGAGCCGATGCAGGCGCAGGCGGGACAGACCGTGCTCTACCGGGTCGTATCCGGTGAGAACCATCGCGCCTACAAGCCGGAGGCGGGCCGGCTCGTCGGTGTCACCCGGGGCACACTCCTCGTCGACACCGAACCCCCGGCCGCCGCGGTGCGGCACCTGCAGGTCTGGTGCCACGTCGGACGCGACGAGCGGGACGCCGTCCGACGGCAACCCGTCCTGATCGCGGAGGGCCACATCCTCAGTCCGGTCACCGATGTCGTCGTGATGGAGGACGAGGGGACTGTCATCGGGCAGTGGAGTGCGTGGCCCACCGTCAGCACCGTGCGCGTGCTGCGCATCCCACTGGACGGAAGCGTCCGCGTCGACAACGACCAGCGGCACCGCATCCTCGCGGACCAGGCCAATCTCGGCGGGTTCGTCGATCGCGACGCCCGCCGCGGGCAGCGCTACCTCTACCGCGCGATCTGCGAGGTGGAGGTGGACGGGCACACCCGGCTGTCGGCGGTCGCGCAGGCCGAGATCGCGGTGTCGGCGGTGCTCGAAGAGGTCGAGGACCTGCACGTCACCACGCACGGCGACAGCGACAACCTGCGGTTCGATCTGCAGTGGACGCCACCCGGCATCGGCGCCGTGATGCTGTACCGCACGGAGTCGGCGCCGCGGGCCGGTCTCGACGGCGCGGTGCTCGCCGCGGACGCCCTCGAATTGTCGGGTGGACTGCCCGGTTCCGCGCGGCTGGTGCACCCGGCTGTCGCGGACGAGGACGGCACGCACCGGATGACGGATGTGTCGTGGCCGCGGGGCTGGGTGCGCGCGTACTTCACCCCGGTGACGGCGCTCGACGGGCAGGTTCAGGTGGGGCGCACGTTCATCGCGACGCGTCCGCTGCCGCCGCTGCGGGACGTCCGGATCGTCGAACGCTGCTCCGAGCAGGTGCTCACGTTCCCGTGGCCGGAGGGTGCGGCGTCGGTGTCCGTCTACCTCAGTGCGCCGGAGATTTCCGCCGAGCACGCCATCGAGCAGCGGCCGATGGCCGAGATCTCCCGCTCGACGTACGACCGGGACGGCGGACTGCATCTGCCCGAACCGCTGCCCCCGCGGGGATGTTCCGTCCACGTCGTCCCCGTCGCCTACACGGCGGGTGAACGAATCGTCGGGATCCCGGCCACCGTCGAGTACCCGGGACTGCTGCGCATCGAGTACCGGCTGGAGACCAAACGCTCGCCGACCGGGAACGCCGCCACCGCCGTCATCCGGCTCGCATCCGAACTGGAGTTGCCGACGGCACCGCCGTTCGTCGTCGTGTTCAACGCCGGGCGGTTGCCGCTCAGCGCCCGCGACGGCGAGCCGCTCGAGGTCCGCGGTGACGGCCAGACCACGGCCGGGGCCCGCAGTTTCCACCCGCGCGGTCTGCGCAAGGAATTCGGCCAGCCCTGGACGGCCGACGTTTCCGGCAGGGTGGGATTCCTGCGCGTCTTCGCCGATGTGCGGCCGGAGACCAACCGGACTCTCGCGCTGATCGATCCGCCGGTCGACCAGCTGCGCCTGCTCGACGTTCCGCCCGGACCGGTGGAATGAGCGCACCGCAGCAGACACCCGGACCTCCGCGGTTCGGTCAACTCACCTACACGTCGTTCGACGCCCCCGACCGGGGCCGGGCGGGCGGCGGCTGGCAGGTCAAGGACGTCAGCAACGGCGTCAGCGCTGCCGAACAGGAATTCATGCGCGCCGGCGTCGCGACCCGATTCGACTCCCCACAGGCACTCCCGCAGTTCCCGACACCGGCCGACATCGCGGCGCGACCGCGGCGCCTGGTGTACGCGCCGACCGAGACCGGCGGCTGCTACTGGCACACGGCGCCCGCCGGCGCCGACGCGTCGGGGCGGCCCGGCAACGTCTTCGCGCACGTCGTCGTCGACCGCGCCCCGGACACGTCCGTCCGGCCCGTCGAACGGTGGGGTTCACCCGACTGGCTCGCCCCGTACGGCGCGGACGCGGTCGCGGCCGCCGAACTCCCGGGCAGCGCGCCGGCGCCGGCCGGAATGATCGATCGCGCAGCAGTTCTCGACTTCCTGCTCGATCCCGGAACGTGGCGCGTCGGTGTGCTGGGTCTGCTGCTGGACGCGGTGGACCAGGCGATACACGGCGGCCCGCGTGTCGTGCTGGGATGCGCCGACGCGGAGAACGCGGCCCGGTGGATCGGCGCGGTCTCGCATTTCATGTCGCCCGGTGCGGCACAGACCTTCGGCTGGTCCACCTTCGACCGCAGCTCGACCGTCGTCGACACCCTGTCCCGGGGCGTGCATTTGGCCTGTGTGCCGGCGCGTGACGCCGTGGACGCTGTGGACGGCTGCGTCGTCCTCAATGAGACGGATACCCCCGACCTCGGCGAATGGGGCGGGGAACCGCACCGGACGGCGACGGGGCAGCTGGTGCCGGTCACGGCGTGGTCGGTGCTCGCGCAGACCGTGCTCGTCGATCCCGGCAGCGCCCGACGCGCACTCGACCACCAGGACACCCTGGCCGCCGCCGTGGGCGACCGCGACCTCGCCGGTGCCTGGCCGCTCGCGATGGCCGTGCTCACGAATCCCGCACTGCACGACGCCCTACCCGAGGCCACGGCCGTCGTGCTCGCGCAGTCGCCGGACACGCTGTCCGCGTTCCCCGACGAGCTGGCGGTCGTCGCGCACGTGGTGGACGAACACCTGCCCGGAAACATGGCCGAGGCGTGGCGGGTGGTCGCGGACTGGCAGCACGGCGGCCGACCGGCACCGGTGGTGTGGGATGTGGCCGGACGGGTTCTCACGTATCGGGCCCTCGCCGACCGTGATTGGATCCGAGCCTCCGGACCGGCCGAGTTCGCCCTGTTCGAGACGTGGCCTCATACGGAGGATCTCGAGCGGGCAGCCGAGAAGGCGCTGTCGGCGCTCGTGAGCAGCCGGGGGGCCGATCTCGCTGCCGCCGCGCACGATGCCGTGAATACACTCGACCTGCTCCTGCACGCACACCTTCTCGGCGACTCCGGGCACGACCTCGCCACCGACCTGCTCGACCGCGTCGTCGTCCCGGTGCTGTGCGATCACGAGGCGGGCCCCGCGCTGGTCGCCGGGCTCGGCGCCGTCGGAACCGACACCTGCCGTCTGCTGCAGTCGGCCGTGGTCGGTCATCCGGTGTTCGCCGGGCGCCCGCTCGGCACGCGGCTCGCGCCCGACGTTCTGCGCTGGCTCGTCGACGAGGTGCGCGTACCGACCGCCGAGGAACTGACCGCGGCGCCGTCACGCTGCGCCGAACCGCTGTGCGCCGTCGTCGCTGACGCGGTGTTCTCGGTGGTCAAGAGCGGCACCGCGGTGCACAAGAAGGCGTGGGAAGGCTATGCGCCGCTGGCCCTGTGGCGGTCGATCTACGAAGCGAGCGCCGGCGGCTGGGCGCCGAGCGATGTCGATGCGCTCGTCGACGCCTACGCCTGGACGGTCGCGCAGTGGTGCGAACTCGTCGGCGCGTTCCCCGATCACGTCGCACCGCGATTCCTGCTGCCGGTTCTCGTGCTCGAGCCGTGGGGCCGCGAGGTGGAGATGATTGTCAAGCACATCGACGCGAACCGCGGCGGCGCCCAGGCGGTCTGCGGTGCCGCGCACCCCGTCGACGCGTTGGCGGTGTCGTGGGCGCTCATCCGGGCGCAGGATCAGTGGGACCGGATCGACGATCCGAGGCTCCGGCGCGCGCTGGAACGGCACGGCTGGCCGGTACTCAAGGACTACGGCGAGGCCTGTCCGGCGCAGCTTCCGCCGGATCTCCTCGTCCGCCTCGCCGTGGTCGCGGTCGCCGGGTTCCAGTTCTTCCCGCCGCACAACGGCACCTACATGCCGACGATGCCCTCGAGTCACGTCGACGCGTTGGCCCGTGCGGTGGATCAGGACTCGGATTTCGCGGTCACCGCCCTGGTGGATCTGGTGCGCAGCGGTGCCCTCAACGAGCACTGGGTGATCCGGTCGGCGGTGCTCAGCTCGCCGGCGGCCCCGCACATCGAATCGGTGCTGAACCGCGACGACCTGCTCTGCCGACTCCAGGTCGGGCCGGCGCAGGCGCGGCGGTCGCTGCTCGAGCAGGTCGCGTCGATCGTCATGGGTGACGGTGACTACCGCGGTCCCGTCGGCACATTCGAGGTGTCTGCGTCGCTGCGCGCCGAGATGCGGGAACGCCACGACGTCGCCGATCGATTCCGCGCCGGGGACGCGTATGCGCGGTTCGCGTCCAGTTGGCTCGAGGACGTCGAATCAGGGTTCGTGCTGCTCGCTCACGAACGGTCGGGCCGGCGATGAGCGGGACGACAGTACGCATGCGCAACGCATGCAGGGGAAAGGGACTGAACTGATGTCGGGATATGTGCTGAACGGTGCGGGACGCGTCGAACTGCCCAACCGGCCGCTCGCGGTCACCGTGGCCGCGGCCACCACGGCCGTCGCCGTGCGCACCACGCTGCCCGACGGCAGGCCGGCGGAACCGGCGCTGTATCCGCGGGTCGGGCTGCTGATCCTGCCGCGGGTCGACACCGAGATCGTCGTCGTGGCCCGGCCGGACGGCGAGAGCGCCGCGTTCCCGAATGGGACGGTGCTGCAGGTGACGATCGGCGTCGACAGCAGTCGCGACCTCGACTCCGAGCGCGCCGAGCTGACCCCCGTCGACGTGTCGGGGCTGCACCAGGTGGAGTTGGCGACGATCGCCCCCGCGGGGCCGAGGCTCGCGATCACCGCCCGCCGCACCGCCGTGGACGTGTCGCTCACCGACGTGGGTTCCCGGGCCCGGTCGGCCGCGCGCAGCGCCCTCGCGCTCGACCGGCTGCCCGAACCGCGTCGCTTCGACGTGGAGGTCGACGTCGACACCACCATGTCGATGCTCGCGCGCATCGACGACGGCAGCATCCGCACGGTGATCGACGTCCTCTCCGGGGTCGCCGCGGTGGTGGGCGCCCGCGAAGAGCTGGCCGTCCGGCTGATCGGCCATGGGGTGACAACACTGCCCGTCACCGAACTGCGGGACGTCGCGAATCAGGTTCAGGCCGAGCTCGACTCGGCCGCCCTGGGGATGGGCTTCCGTTCGGCAGCGGTCGACCGGGGTGAGCGCGACACCCGCACCCTGGCGTTCACGGTGACCGACGCCGTGCCCGCCGACTGGGACGGTGCGTGCACCGACACCGTGATCCGCCACCTCGTGCTCGTCGGCGATACGGCCGAGGGTGGGCCCGGCGTCACCGCGGTGCCGTCGAGTGCGGCGCCCGAGCTGTCGAGTCTGTCTGTAGTGGTGACCTCGCTTTTGGCCGATGTGTCGGCGAGCTTGTTTGCGGAAGGCGTACGACGATGACGAAGTGCCCGCGGTGTTTCACTGCCCTGACCGGCGACCGGTTTGCGTGGACGGCTGTCGCCCCGACGGAGGTCGAGGTCGACGACGTCGCCACCAGGTACCACGGCAGCCCCGTGCGGTCGGGGAAGGTCTTCGAGCTTCAGCGCCCCGCCGACGCCGCCGACGACTGGGCCCCCGAGGACGACTACGCGACGGGCAAGGCCGGCGGTCCCGCCGTGGAGGTATGCCCGTACTGTCACTACCGGCTGCCCGTCGGCTGGCGTGAAGGGCGGGCTGCCTGCATCGCGATGGCCGGCGCGCGTGCCACCGGAAAGACCGTGTACATCGCGGCTCTGGTGAAGACGCTGCAGTTGCTGGGGGAGCGGCTGAACCGGGTGGTCGAGCCTGCCACCGGTGAGACCGAGGTGAACTTCCGCGAGCACTACGAGCGGCCGCTGTTCGAGGAGCGGGGCATTCTCGAGTCGACACCGGCCTCGCACACCGGCAATCCGTATCAGCGGGAGCCGCTGATCTTCAGCCTCGGCCCGGGCCTGCAGGACGACACCCGGCAGTACCTCGTGATCCGGGATGTGGCGGGGGAGGACCTCGAGAACCCGGGCAACGTGGATGCGACGCATATGCAGTTCTTTGCGCAGGCCGACGGTGTGGTGTTCATGTTCGATCCGCTGAAGGTCGAATCGGTGCGGCAACAGCTGCATGACCTGGTGCCGGCGCAGGAGCGGGTCGGCGGCGACCCGCGGTCGGTGCTGCGGACGGTGTTGTCGATCATCGGCGCAGGAACCCCGAACCTAGCCGTCGTGCTGTCGAAGTTCGATGCGCTGCAAGCACTCGAGCGTGTGGAGGGCAGCGACTGGAGCGAGATCATGTCGCAGCGGGGTGCGGCCTTCCTGCGTGACCCGAGCCTCCAGCGCGCGCCGTATCACGAGGTGGACGGGCAGCTGCTGCACGAAGAGGTGCGCAGCCTCCTCGACAAGCTCGAGGCGCGGTCGATGGTGATGTCGGTGGACCAGCCGGCCACCAGCAACGCCCTGCCGAGCCGGTTCTTCGCCGTCTCCGCGCTGGGCGAATCACCGGTCGGAGATCGACTCCACGACAGCGGGATCTCACCCTTCCGATGCCTCGACCCCGTGCGCTGGATCCTCGCGCAGCGGGGGGTGTGGGTGTAGGGCGGTGCTGCGACGGTTGAGGTCCTTGACGTGAGAGCATCGCGGTTGAGCGAATATCTCGACAGTAAGAACATGCAGTAGAGAGGCAGTTGCTTTGGCGCCGAGTGCTTTGTCGGAGTTCCTCGAGCCGACGGACAGATCGTTGGACGAGCAGTGGAAGGCTGTCCTCGCGCGAGGGGTCGTCCCTGCCGGCACTCGTCAGGTGAAGTTTGTTCCGTGCGAAGTTGTGTTGTCGCTGTGCGCATCGTTGTTGGTCGACCACCGCAAGTACGGCAGTACGAGCGCACACCGGGCCGAGTATCCCGTGCAGCACCTTTCCCGATTGTTCAAGCGACCGCCGTCCAGCTTCATTGCCAAGATGGCGAACTTGGACGGGAGTCGTAGCCACGGTGGTCGTCACGAGATGGAAGTCTCGACGCGTCTTCTGTCGGACAGCACGATGATGCAGGACGTCTACTTCCGCATTCTGCGGGCGGCACGCACGAACGGGATCGATCGGGAGCAGTTGCCGGACTTCCTCGACCTCGAGGACGGCGGCGCTCTGTGGTTGGTAGGTCAGGAAGAGCTGGTCGAGAGCGAGATCGAGAAGTCGCTCGAAAGCATTCTCGAGAAGCGAGCGCGCGAACAGGACGACGTTCCCCTGGAATTGACTCAGCGGCTACTGACCGCGACAGTCCGCATCGGCCAACATCGCTTTGCCCAGGGCGTACTCGCGAATCATCAGCATCGGTGCGTGTTCTGTGGATTGAGCGGCATCATCGCGGGAGAACGGCGTCCGCGGATGCTCACTGCCAGCCACATCAAGCCGTGGCGTGACAGCACAGGCAAGGAACGGCTCGACAACCGCAACGGATTCACCGCCTGCCCCACCCACGACGTCGCGTTCGACACGGGGCTGATCACAGTGGATTCCGATCTCAACGTGAAGTACTCGCCGGGAATCGAGCGTGACATGACGATCGAAGCTCCCCTTCGTGCGGCACTCGGCAAACCGCCATTGGCAGACAAACTGATACTCCCCGATGTGGCCGTGCGCCCTGACGTGGTGTACCTCGACTGGCACCGCACCCAGATATTCGTCGCATCGTGATCGGCAGAGTTTCCGGCTTGACGCCGGCGTGGATCAGGCTCATTGGCACTAAGATTAGGAAGGACGGTTCGGTTACGAACGATGTACCCGAGTCCGAGCAGTCGCTCGTTGACCTCGTTTTGGAGTTGGCGGACGCGGACGACCAGCTGTCGGAAGAAGTCGGCCTCATAGTCTCGGCTGCCTTGGAGTTGGAGGGCTCTCAGAGCGACGCTCTCGATTCCGAGACCGCGGCTGCGTAGTTGTATCCAGGTTACTGGTGATACCACTCGCAGCCTTTTCGATGCCGCCGTAGCGCATCGGAGTCCGGGCGGTAGGCAGGATGTAGGGGGACCGTTAGTGGTTTGTCGTGAAAGTTTCCGTATTCGCTGTCGCGAAGCCATGGTGCGAGCTGGACCGTCAGGTGCGATGACACTGTGATCAATCCGAGGTCGAAGAGTGCGTGAATATCCGATCGGAGAAGGAGTCCGTTTGCGACGCGGTTCGTGTGTGTGCCGAAATAGCGGTCGATGTGGGCGGCCTCGAGCACGGAGATGACCGCTGAATCGGTAACTGCCCACCGGCCACGATACGCGTCGATGAGTGAATTCCGGAAACGTGCCTGGCCGCGGCGGAGAGCGATCTGGCGTTCGGCCCTTTCTCGCATGTCCTCACCGATCTGGTACGCGACTGGGATTGTCGTGAATGTGATATCTGCTTGGTTGCCGAATAGAGATTTTACAAATGCGCTAGTCGCCGGTTCGTTGACAGGGTTTGCAGGCGCCGGGGGTGCATAGTTGCGCCCGGCCGCAACCTGCATCTCGCCCCAAGTTGCTGGTCTCGTGACGTCCTCACTGACCAGCTCGAATTCGAATCGGTGCGAGTACTGGTTGTGATCGTCGGTCCAGTGGGCCGGGCTCGCGCTTGGTCCGATCATGTACAAACTCGAAGTCGCACGCACCCAGGATCTGAAGCCAGTGCCCGAGAGCCAGAAGAAGACATCCTCGCCCGGAGCGATGTCTCGGAAAGGCCCGGGCTCGCGGACATCCCAGAAACCGTCGTCACGCGCGATCACCCAGTGTTGTGGAGTCGTCTTTCCGATCTTGACAATCCAACTCGTCAAAGCCCAATCGCCTATCCGGTATCGCACCGGGTGGAGGCATATCCTGAAGCGGAAGCCTGTCGGGCCGTGCTCGTGTGTTCGGTGTTCTATTCAGTAGTGCTGTGACTCAGTTGGTTTCGCTCACCAAAGCGCGGAGAGCGTCCTGTGTCTCTTCGTCCGTCGAGTAGATGACCGTGCCCACCATCCCGCGAGTGAGGAGCACCTTGTAGACGTTGCGTACGAGTTTGTTGAATCGCACATCATCGACCCTTTTCGTGTTCCGCATGTCGGGGTCGCGATTGGCGGAGCGAACCGTTTTGAACTGGCCGTCGCGCCAGACGAGATCGGGTCCGAGGATGACGCCATTCCAGTCGTACTCGAATCCCTGCGCGGTGTAGACGCAACCGACCTGGTCGAATCCACCATCCGCGGTAGCCCACAACGGTGCTGGTGGCGCGTCTCCGACGCGTCTGTCGCTCTTACTGTTCCAGGGCCGTGACCAATTGCCAATCTGGACATCGGCGGGTAGTGAACCGTCCTTGTTCGCGTCACTCCAAGGCCAGCAATAGCCAGCTGTCATTCGGGCGGTGTAGCCGCGCTCCTGCTGCTGAGAGAGGAGATGTTCCAGTTCTTGCGGTGTATCGGCAACGCGAACCGCGAACTGCGGATCGCCTCTCCACGGGTAGGGTCCGCCCTCGACAAGCCCGAGGAGGCGCTTGACCCAAAGCACGTACTCCTCGCTGCCACCGCAACGGAACTGTTCGCCGAGGTGGACGTGCTGCGTCTCTAGGCCGATCGTCTTGGCGTGACGCTGGATCTGTTCGAGTGAACCCATTTCGCCGGGACGAACCACCTGATGCTCATCCAGGAGAAACACCGGTACGCGTGCGGCGGCGATCAGCTCGTCGATCTGGGGGCGGTCGGTTCGCAGTTCCGCCTTGGTGTACCGGTCAACGGACGTTTCACGGATGCGGTGGGCCTCGTCGAGAACAAGCACGTCGAGCCCATTGCGGTCTGCGGTCATGAACTGGTTGAAGTACTTGAACATCTTCTGCACTCGAGGAGCGCGTGCGCCGGCCACCTTGCGGAGAGTCTGCGTGAATGATCGGGACCCGGTTGCGTGCAGGACCGTTCGCCCACGTCGGGCGAGCTCACCGACGAGTGACAACGCGATCACACTCTTGCCGCTTCCCGGCCCTCCTGTGACCACGATGATCCGTTTTCCGTCGTTGGCCCGCGCCTGCTCGACGGAATGCAAGACCAGGTCGACCGCGAGCTGTTGCTCGCCTAGCAGATGGAACTGTGGTCGGTCGCGAACTTCGGCGGCCGCAACTTTGAGGAGCTGTTGGGAGGGCGCAACCGCGGAGCGGATCAGAGTGTCGCCCGCAGTGTGGCCCGTCGTCGCGGACAAACGCGTCTTGAGAAACGTGAGCATGTCGCCCCGGTCCGCTGCGGTGAAGAGCCGCGCGGTGGTGGTTGCAGGAAAGGCTCTCAAATCCGCAACTGCACCCGGATCTGTGGCGTTGTGGAGGTACGCGATTCCTGCGAGCGCATCAGGCTGGTCGGCGAGGGTTTTTGCGAAGTCGGCGAGGTACTCACAGTAGGCCTTCACTTGCGCAACGGGGTGCAGCTTCGGCCCGCCAGGCATGCCGGGTACTTCGACGAGTTCCGCGCTGTTCTCGTAACGATAGGCTGTAGACCACTGTTTGAGTTCGACTACGACGTATGACGGCGCGCCTGTTTCCGGATGGGTGCCGGCAAGCACGACATCTGCTCGCTGCGATGTCAGCGGAAGGTGGTACTCGACAAGCATCTCCACGCCGCCCAGACCTGCGTCCGCCAGGTCGCGGGCCAAGACCGGAAGACTTCGGCTCCAGGACTTCTGCTCGGCTTCGCTGGCACGGTGGCCGGTCCTGAACAGCATCTGTTCCAGTAGCTGTTCAGCCAGGGACTCGGGATGAGCCATGCCGACAATTCGGTCGGCAGAGGTACGAAGCAAGGTCACAGTGGGGTCCCCCGGGCAGCACGAATCCAGTCGTGCGGGTGGGGGCATGTCCGTAGCTGCGAATCGCAGCGGAAGTCCGTCGGGCCGCAACACTCAGATTAGCCGAGTTGCATCGGCGGCTCGTGCAGCGGTGTGCCATGTCAGCCGAAGGACCCGCGAAGTCCAAGGAGTGGCTGCTTCCACCAATTGGCCGCCAACACGCCACGTTCGGACGAAAGTGTCCATCTCTGTCTCGGACGCGGCTCGCCGTGGACACAGACCCTGTGGTCAGGTGCGTTGGGACCGATACCGCAGGCGATTATCGGACACCGGGTGGGCTGCCTTTTGTGGGTGGCTCGGCGGTGACCAGTTCGACAACGCCATCGCTCGCACCCCCGGACGTTGCTGGTAACTGCCAGGCGGCAGTGGTTGGCGCCGCGGCCCGGACATAGCACCATGTCCGAGATTTCTCGCAGCCAGCAGGGTGCAGCGCGACGAGCGACATCAGCTTTCCCCCAGCTCTGTGTACTTCGTCGCCCTGCCCCGTGACTCCACTTCCGGGTACTTCTTGTCGTTCAGCTCGACCTTTTTCCTCACGACTTCGGCGAGGTCAATGTCCAGGATCTCAGCCAGCCGCAGCAGGTAGATGAAGACATCGGCGACCTCTTCCTCGACATGCGCACGCGTCTTCGCATCCTGACCGACTGCTCCGCTTTGCTCGGGAGTCAGCCACTGAAAGATCTCGGTGAGCTCGCCGACTTCGCCGCTGAGCGCCATCACAAGGTTCTTCGGGGTGTGGAATTGAGACCAGTCTCGGCGCTCGGAGAAGTTCGATACCAGTGACTGGAGATCTTCGATTCCCATGCCGAATTCTTATCACGCTCATCGGTTGAGCTCGACCGGGCACGGAAGCCGGATCTGGGGCATACCTCTTCAGGCGGTCCCCGCGAGCGAGACGTGAACCCGAAATCTGGGAGCTCCGATCGACAAGTGCACGTCGGCGGCGGACACGCGCGGCGGCCCTGCGAGCCAGTTGGTGTAGTGGGCGTTCCGATGGGTTCACCCACAGTCGGTTCGATCTGATTCACCGACGGTCAATGTGTTCCAAGTCACCAAGCGACGCGGAGTTGGCGACAAGGTGCAAGGCCGCCGGGGACACCAAAGGATGAGCGCTCTGCAGGGCCGAGGAGTGACACCGCAGCCACACAACTGACGTGGTCGCAGACCCGGCGCCCGTGTGGGTCGTCGACCAGCAGTTGCGACCGGATCGACAGCGCCGACGGGCGGACCTTTCGCCCGGGTGGTGATCGTCCCGTTGGTCTTCAGGGCGGTCGTCGACGTGGTGGCCGCTCTATTACGCCGCCGCATCCGCCTCCACGAATGCTGCAGGCGTTCCGCGGGGCCGGCTCAGGCCGTGTGCGGCTCGTAGTCGCGTACCCCGCGCCAGAGAATTGAGCCGACGGGCAAGGAGGCGAACAGTCCGTCGGCCGCGGATGACGTCCGTCGATACAGCAGCGGGAGCCGCGTTGTGCGTGCAATCTCGGTGAGGTGTGGTCGCTCGAGCGCTCGGTCGACATGGGCGCGAACCGGGATGCTCGCGGACTTGTCGAGGTTGCACCGGCTATCGGCCGCGACCAGGTTGGCGACACCGTCGATCGGGATCATCGACCACGCCACTACGTGATCGACATGGACATCGCCGGCCATCCGCCTGTCGCAGTAGAAGCAGAGGTCGTTTTGAAGGTCACGCAAGGGTTCCACCAGGGATCGCAACGCAGTGCGATCCGTGCCGAACAAGAAGCCGTCCAGGTCTTCCGCGTCGAGTTCAGCGCGGTTGAAGGCGACGACGTCGTGAGTCCATGCGGTCCGGATGAAGGCGCGAAGTAGCGCGGAGGTGCGGCGCAAGCCCTCCGGTATTCCGGGCCGCAGGGTGATCGTGCCGATGCGGTCGACCTCGCCCACCGTCATCTTCTTGTGGAAACCCGATGCGTCGAAGAGGAAGTCGTCACGAGTGTCACGATCGCGCACGTGGGGGACCGTTTGAAGATGAGTGAGCGGTTGTTGCGCGACAGTAAGTCGCAGTGACCGGATGAGTCGTACGTAGTCCGGGCGCTCCGCTTCGCGTGCGGCCTCGGCGGTTCTTAAACTTTCGGCGGCCAGCTTGATGCGAACGTCGGCGATCCGGTCTGGTATCGATCGGCCGCTCTTGTTCTGAGACAGTCGGCCATGATCGTTGAAGACGCGAACGTGAGGCCAGTAGTACGCCACGATTCGATGCGTGATCTCGTTGACGGGCACGATGAGACTGCCGTCCGGGGCGGTCGTGTTCTCCACGCAGATATCGACCAGCGCGAGCAACGTCGCCAACTTGTAGGTCGATTCACGACGCCCGGACTCGAGGAGCTGTACTACGCGACCGGCGACGTCGACTGGGTCGAGTGGTGTCACTCGCGCCACGTTACGTCAGCGATCTGAGTTATTGGACGGCGGTTGAATTCCGCACTGCTGATTCATGTGCTTGAGAGATACGGTCAGACAACCGATACCGCGGCCGCGGTATCGGTGTTATTGAATGTGCGGTGAACAATTGCGACGCGTTCGGTCGCAGCCGGGGGAATGTCGGTTCGGTCGGCTAAGCCCGTTCGCTTGCCCCACGTTCGGATCCGCACCCACTTCGTCGAAGGAACGTCTTCCATGACTCAGCCCCAGTACCCGTACGGCGACCAACCGCAGCAGCCGTATGGGCAGCAGCCCTCGGCGCACCCAGGTCAGAACTTCGGACCGGGGTCGGCGATGCAACAGCCGGCGGCGTACGGCTACCACCCCGTGACGGGATTGCCGTACTCGCACAAGACGAAGCTTGCTGCCGGGCTGCTCAGTATCTTCTTCGGGTACTTCGGTGCCGGGCGCTTCTACGCCGGCCACACGGGGCTGGGGTTCGCGATGCTGATCGTGAACATCGTGCTCACGGTCGTCAGCCTGGGAATGTGGCTCTTCGTCGCGTGGATTTGGCCCGTCATCGACGGCATCGTCCTCCTCGCGGGCGAGCCGAAGGACAAGAACGGACTTCCCCTGAGGTAATCCGTTTCACCCGACGATCTCAGGGGTGGCGGTCAGTCTCGTGCGGGCGAGCCTGTGGCCGAGTCGATCTCGCTTGGTCGTGAGGTACAGGCTGTTGTGGTCGTTCGGTGCGATTTCGACGGGTGTCGTGCCGGCGATCGTGATGCCGGCCGCGGTGAGGCCTGCCGCCTTGGCGGGATTGTCGCTGAGCAGGTTGATGCGGTCGATGCGCAGGTCCCGCAGGATTGCGGCCGCATAGTCGCGGACGTCGGCTGGCAACACGAGTTGCAGGTCGGCGTCGACGGTGTCCAGGCCCGGGTGGTCCTGGAGTTGGTAGGCGGCGATTTTCGCGGCCAGCCCGATGCCGCGGCCTTTATGCCCGCGAAAGTAGAGAACGACGCCGGCGCCTGCGTCGGCGATCCTCGCCAGCGCTCCGGACAGTTGGTCGCCGCAGTCGCAGCGCCGTGAGCCGAGGAAGTCGGCGGTGAGGCATTCGCTGTGGAGGTGGGTGAGGGCGGTGGTGCCGGCCGGGTCGCCGAAGACCAGGGCCAGGTGTTCGACTCCGCTGGTGGATCGGTAGGCGATGGCCCTGAAGGCCCCGTGGTCGGTGGGAATTTCGGCGTCGGCGCAGCGTTCGATGGCCGCGGTTCGGCGCCGGTAGTTCACCAGTTCTTCGATGGTGACGACGGGCAGGTTCTCGCGGACCGCGAACGCGCGCACGTCGTCGCCGCGGAGCATGTCGCGTTTGTCTGCGGTGGTGACCGCGCAGATCAGCCCGACGGGGGAGAGACCGGCCAGGGTGCACAGGTCGACGGCTGCTTCGGTGTGGCCGGGACGGACGAGGACTCCGCCGTCGCGGGCGCGCAGCGGGAGGACGTGGCCGGGCCTGGTGAGGTCGGTGTCGACGGTCTCGCGGTCGGCGAGGAGGCGGATGGTGCGGGAACGGTCGGCGGCGCTGATGCCGGTGGAGGTGCCGGTGGCGGCGTCGACGCTGACGGTGAACGCGGTGCCCAGCGGGCTCGTGGGATCCCCGACCATCAGGGGGAGACCGAGAGCGCGCGTTCGTTCGGCGGGCATCGCCACGCCGAAGAAGCCGGACGTGTGCCGGAGGAAGTACGCGGCGTCCTGGGTGGTGACGAACTGCGCGGCCATCACGAGATCGGCCTCGTTCTGACGATTTTTGTCGTCGAGGACGAGGATCGGTCTCCCGGCGCGCAGCTGCTCGAGGCACTGTTCGACGGTGTTCATGCGGGGCTCGCGGGTGTGAGCTGGTGGAAGGTGGAGGTGTAGAACAGCAGCGGGTCGGGGGTGTCGGTGGCGCCGAGTTCGACGACGCGGCCGACGACGAGGTCGTGGTCGCCGACAGCTTGGACGAGGTCGATGTGGCAGTCGACCCAGGCGTGCGCGCCGGTGAGGCGCGGTGATCCGGTGGTGGCGGGGGTCCAGTCGATTCCGTGGAATTTGTCGGTGCCGCTGCGGGCGAAGGCGCGGCCGAGTTCGTGTTGGTCGGCGGCGAGGATGTTGGCGCAGAAGCGGCCGGAGGCGGCGACCTTGGGGAAGGTGGTGGAGCCGCGGCCGACGAAGAACGCGACGAGGGCGGGGTCGAGGGAGACGGAGCTGAAGGAGCCGACGGTCAGTCCGATGGGGTTGCCGGTGTCGTCGAGTGCGGTGACGGCGACGACGCCGGTGCAGAACTTCCCGAGCACGGTGCGGTAGGCGTCCGCGATGTCGTCGGGGGTGGTGGCGGTGATGTGCGGTTCGGTGGTGGTTCGCATCGGTACCTACTTCAGGCGGTCGAAGTGATGGTGTGGGGGAGAGCTGCCAGCCGCCGCGCTGCCGCGGCGGCTGGAACGCAGAGCTACACCGACAGCCCTGTCTTGGCCCAGAACTCCTCGAACGTCGCCGAGCACATGTCGGTGCCGCGGGTGACCTTGCCGTCCTCGAAGCGGTGCGTCATCACGATCGTGGTGTCGAGTTCGAGTTCCCCGAGGCGGCGGTACGCCCGGACGTTGGCGGTCACCAGGTCGTCACCGACGACGTCGACGGAGACGACCTCGTTGCGGGATTCGTCGAGCTTCGCCAGGACGCCGAAGGCCTCGAGGAACTCGGCCTTGGTGTAGAGGCGGAGGGTTCCCTCGAGCGTGAAACCTGCCCACGTCATCTCGTCCGAGTACAGCTCCACGAGCGGAACCGGGTTCCCCTCGTCTGCGGCGGCGAAAGCTGCCTTCAGTGCTTCGGCATTGCTGTTGGTCATGCGGACTCCATCGTCGCTTCGGATATGTCGGCACCACGTGTCGTTCGTGTGGTGTGCATCACCCTGCCCGTGCGGGGAGCGCGGCGGAACCGTCCAGCTACGTGGTTCGCTACGGTCACACTTATCCGAACCCGGTTCTCTGAATCTGTGCAGGTAAATACCACTTTCTCGGCCCGAGTCCGGGTGTGAGTGCGTACGGCGCACGGTTGCGGTGACACATCTTGACCCCCGAAAGTTGACAGGAGGTGCAACCAGCGACCAAGGTGATCCAGATCTCAATTACCGGGAGGTCGACCGACCGGTTACGAGTCCAGAAGGGGTCTTGTGAACGCTGACGAGTGGGATGAGATTCGCCGACTCCACCGGCAAGGATCTCCCATCAAGCACATCGCGGTGCAGCTCGGAATGTCGCGCAACACGGTGCGCCGCGCGCTGACGCTCGACCACCCTCCCACCGATCACCGAAGCCGGCGCGGCTCCGTCGCCGACCCCGTCGATTCGGCCATTCGGGAGCTGATCGCCGACGACCCTGGCATCGCGATCGCGGAGATCGCGCGCAGGATCCAATGGGCCAAGTCGAGGACCACGCTGGCCCGCAGGGTCACGAGCATCCGTGCGGAACGGTCGACCGGCGAACCCCACGACACCCCCGCCGACACGGTGCCCGCGGCTCCGTCGGTTCCGGTCTACGGATCGAGTTTCGTGGGCCGTCGCACCGAACTGCTCGAACTGCGAAAACTGCTCGGTGACCACCGGCTGGTGACGATCACCGGCCCGGGCGGAATGGGCAAGACACGCTTCGCGATCCATGCCGCCGGCGAGTACCGCCGCGCGTTTCCGGACGGTGTGCGCGTGATCGAACTCGCCGCGCTGCGCAGCCCCGACCTCCTGACCCAGACCATCGTGGACGGGCTCGCCCTCGCCAACCGCGACATGCATGCCAGCCCGACGGAGAACACCATCATCGAGTATCTCCGGACTCGGCGGATGCTCCTGATCCTCGACAACTGCGAGCACCTCCTCGACGAATGTGCGCAACTGGTGTCGGTGCTGCTGCGCTCCACGACGGAACTACGCATCATCACCACCAGTCGCGAGATACTTTCGGTTCCAGACGAATTCGTGTTCCCGCTCTCCCCGTTGCCCACGGTCAACGGAACGGAGTCACCCTCGCCGGCCCGCGGGACGGGAAGCGCGGTGGAGCTGTTCGTGAACCGGGCCGCCTCCGTGCTGTCGAAGTTCGAGCTGACCGAGGAGAACCGCGACGCGGTGATGCGCGTCTGCGACCGCCTCGACGGCCTCCCTCTCGCCATCGAACTGGCCTGCGCGCGATTGCCGGTGCTGTCGGTGTATGAACTGGCGGATCGGCTCGATCACCGGCTCAATCTCCTCACCACCGGCAACCGCACCGGGCCGCAGCGGCATCGCAGCCTCCAGGCGACGATGGACTGGAGCTACGAACTCTGCACTCGCGAACAACAACTCCTCTGGTCGCGCGCCTCGGTGTTCGCGGGCGGATTCGACCTCGGCATGGCCGAAGAGGTGTGCAGCGACGACGACGTCCCGGCGGACACCGTGCTCGACGGCATCTCGGCGCTGGTCGGCAAATCGATCCTGCACCGCGAGGAAGGCGGCACCCACGTGCGGTTCCGGATGCTCGAGTCGATCCGCGAATACGGGAACAGCAAGCTGACCGCCTCGGAGATGGACACCCTGACACTGCGGCACCTGCGCTGGTGTACGCGGCTGGTGACCACGACGGCCGACAACTGGTTCAGCGCCGACCAACGCGCCGGAAGCGAGAAGCTGCGCCGCAACCATGCCAATATCCGGTCGGCACTGCACGCGGCACTGCTGGATTCGTCCGACGACGACGACGTGCGGATGGCCGCGGACATGGTCTCGCGCGCCTGGTTCCTCTGGTCGTGCGGGTTCTCGGTGCGCGAACACCGGATGTGGCTGAACCGCATCCTCGAACGGGAGACGGCGCCGACGGCCACCAGGGGGCGGATGCTCGTCAACCTCGGTCTCGTCCAGACCCTGCAGGGTGACCGCGAGTCCGCCGATTCGGCGCTGACCGAGGCCAGCGCCGTCAACCTGACCGCGGATGACGCCATCACCGGCGCGTTCACGGCGGACGTCATGGGACTGAAGGCCTTCTTCGCCGGCGATTTCGACGAGGCGGAGAGCCGGCTCACGGCGGCGCTGGAGATGTATGAACAGATCCCGGACCGTGAGGATCTCGCCCACACGCTGCGCGTCCACCTCGGGATGCTCTACTGCTTCACCGACGAGACGGCTCGTGCCGCAGAACTCTTCGAGACGGTGAACGAGCGTGCCATCGCGGTCGGGGAGTCGTGGCTCCGTTCCTACGCCGTCTACGGGCTCGGGCTGGTGGCATTGATGAACGAGGAATTCGAGGACGCACTCCGACTCGGCTCCGAAAGCCTGCGCCTGCGACGCGACTTCGACGACGTCGTCGGAACCACCCTGGTCACCGACCTTCTCGGGTGGGCCGAAGCCGAGGCGGGTTCGGCGGAACGGTCGGCCGTGCTCCTCGGCGCCGCCTCCTCGATGTGGGAGTCGTTCGGCATGCAGCTGTACGGCTCGAGCCACTGGGTCGAGCAACGCGCACGATTCGAGAAGCAGGCGCGAAAGTCTCTGGGAGACGATCAGTTCGAGAAGTGCCACACCAGCGGGGCCGCGATGTCGGTCTCCGAGATCACCGGATTCGTCCTGGGGGAGTCGGCACCGTCCGGTGATCCGGCTCCCGCGGGCGGCACCCGCCCGGAAGACGCTCTCTCCCCGAGGGAGCAGGAGGTGGCGACGCACGTCGCCGCCGGCATGACCAACAAGGAGATCGCCGCCAAACTGGTTCTGTCGCCGCGCACGGTGGAAGGGCACGTCGAGCACATTCTGGAAAAGCTGGGGATGACCAGGCGTCACGAGATCGCCGCAGCGTTTGCGCACGCGGAGCGGGGCACGCCGGGGTAGTTCCGCGTGCCCCGCACCCGCGGGGATGTGCTGGTCAGACCTTGTTGAGGGCACCCGCGTCGACGGGCATCGCGATGCCGGTGACGTAGCGTGCCGCATCCGACGCCAGCCACACCACGGCGTTGCTGACATCCACCGGCTCGATCCACGGAGTCGGCAGCACGTTCATCGCCGTCTCGCACGCCTCACGGAAATCCTCGTGCGTGGGCGTCTCCAGATCGGGACGGAACAGGCGGTACATGTCCTCGTTGTCGATCATGTCCGTCAGCACTGACGTGGGATGAATGGAGTTGCACCGAATCCGATGGGCGCCCAGCTCATTGGCGGCGGTCCGGGCGAGTCCGGTGACCCCGTGCTTCGCGGCGACATAGTGGGCGAAGTTGGGGAAGCCCTGCAAACCGCCGGTGGAGCTGATGAGGACGATCGACCCGCCCTCACCCTGCTCGATCAGGAAGGGAACGGTCGCCCGCATGGTCTTCCACACGCCCGACAGATTGATGTCGACCATTTCGTCCCACTGCTCCTCGGTGAGCTCGTGCAGCGGAGCGGACGAGAAGATGCCGGCGTTCGCCACCACGGTGTCGAGCCGTCCGAGTTTCGCGACACCCTCCGCGACCACGTCCTGGAGCTGACTCAGCGACCGCACGTCGGCGACCGCGACGTGCGCACGCTGCCCGAACTTCTCGATGTGCCGGGCCGTTTCCTGGAGTTCGTCCTCCGTCGCACCGCGGTACTTCGTCGTTGCCGGCTTGGCGCAGAGGTCGACGATGATGACGTCGGCGCCCTCTTCCGCGAGCCGGATGGCATGCGAGCGTCCCTGCCCGCGTGCAGCTCCCGTAACCAGCGCGACCTTGCCTTCAAGCTGTCCCATCAGGGGTCCTTCCGTTGTGAATGAACTGGGGTCTTCAGACGGCGTATGCGCGCATGATCGGTGTGGCGGCGTCGACGAGGGTGATCTGATCGACCAGCATGTGCTGCGTCGCGACGGCGGCGTCGCGCACACACCGGCCGAGCGCGCTGGGGTTACGGATCGACTGGCTGCCCGCCCAGCGGTGCGCGAAACCGACGATCTCACCCGCGACTTCCTGCGACCAGGTGATGACCTGACGCAACCGGGCGCGCTGCTCCTCGGTGATCTCCACACCGGCGCGCGCACTGGCCTCGGCGTCCTCGTGGGCGGCGTACACGTACAGGCGAGTCGCCTGGTAGAGAGCCTCGTATTTGCTGAATTCGCGGCGGAACAGTTCCGACTCGCCGACGACCGTGGCGTAACCGGGACGCGCCTTGTTCGCGACGATCCGGACGATCTCCTCGAGCGCCCGCTTCGCCAGCCCGAGCGCCACGGGAGCGTGCCCACCGACGCCGATGCCGAGCAGTCCCAGACGGTACACGGGCTCGGGGCGGACGGGGGTGGTCGAGAACGTCTCCATCGTGAACTTGTCGGGGATGAAGCGGTCGTGGACGGCGTAGTCGTAGCTGCCGGTGCCGACCAGGCCCATCACATTCCAGTTGCCGAGGAACTCGACGTCGGCCCGCGGGAGGAAGCCGACGCGGCAGTCGGGGGTACCGGCCTCGTCCACGATGGGGTTCCCGTCCTCGTCGTGGACGACGAATCCCGCACCGATCCATGTGGCGTGCGCGGATCCGCTCGCGAACTGGTAGCGGCCGGTGACGCGGTAGCCTCCCTCGACCCGGACGGCCTTCCCGGTCGGCATTATCATGCCGGCCGTGATTCCCCGGTCCGGCCCGCCGAACATCTCACGAGCGCCCTCGTCGTTCATGAATCCGGCGGCGATGCCGGTGCTGAAGGAGTTGGCCATCAGCGCCCAGCCCGTCGACGCGTCGGCCCGCGAGATCTCCTCGATCACCTCAAGTGCCTGCACGATGCCCAGCCCACCACCGCCGAACTCCGTCGGAACGAGGGTCCAGAACAGCTCCGCCTCGGCGAGGGCCTCGTACACCGGCCTGGTGATCGTCGCGTCACGCTCGATCGCATCCGCCTCCTGCTCGACGATGCGAGCGACCGCCTTCGCCCGGGCGAGGTAGTCGACAGGCTCCCGATCGGCGAGGGCGGACACTGATCGATCAACGGTTTGCGTCATGGAAATGACCTTCCTGGTATGCAACTCGGGTCGTCATCCACCGCACAATTCGGCGGGGACGCGATCGCGGTATGACCTGAATCACAATGGTCGGTTCGCGGGCTGCACACAGGCGGGGGACCACGTGGTCCGCTACGTGGTCACCCGGTCGGGTATTACGGCGAGCGAGAAGCTCGCCGGTCGACTGTCGTGGGTTGCCGCGGTTACACGGCTCGGCTTCGGTGGTGGTTGGCGCGTAGCGCGAACTGATCCGAGCACTCCGGGCGTAGCCCGATTCATCACCGACCCGAGGCTTGGATGTATGTGTGCCGTGCATTGGCAGTACGTGACGACCGGCGCGTCCGGTGCCACAGAGGTGGGTGCGGATTGGGCTACCTTCCCGTTCCGAAGCATGGCTTTGCGGACACTGGGTCAGGGGTTGTCGTTGGGTTGATATGAACTAGCTAGCGGCCATCAGCCGATCACGTGGCTACCGACTGTGGGCATGTGGACGGTTCCGTTGATCGCTGTCGCCCCGCTATGACAACATCCTCCGCATGAGTCCGATTGTCGCCGCGCAGGACGAATCTGCGCTCTACCTCGCTGCTTCACCGCACACCCGTGGGCAGGTGCTCGCCAGGTCGTGCCCCGTGCCGGCTACGGCGGGTGTCTACGGCTGGTGGTTTCGGAAGTTGCCGGCCGCGATCGATACCTCGGGGTGTGCGAAGCGGGACGGTCTCACGCTGCTCTACACCGGCATCAGCCCGAGCAAGCCGCCGAAGAATGGCAAAGCTCCTAGTACGCAGAACATCCGGAAGCGGATCAAGGCCCACTACACCGGTAATGCTGCCGGGTCGACGCTCCGCCTGACGCTCGGTTGCCTGGTCGCGAATGAGATCGGGATTGAGCTGCGTCGCGTCGGATCGGGCGAGCGGTACACCTTCCACGCGGGGGAGACGCTGCTGTCGAAGTGGATGGCCGAGAACGCCCTCGTTTCGTGGATCGCTCGTGAGGAGCCGTGGGAGCTTGAGGATCAGTTGATCGCGAGTCTCGATGTACCGCTCAACCTGGACGGCAACTCGCGCAACTCCTTCTATCTCCAGTTGAAAGCTGCACGTGCCGATGCGAAGCGTCGCGCGAAGGAACTGCCAGTTCTTCCCAATCCCGGCGTAGGCGGGCGATAGACCGTGCGATTCAACTGATCTTAGTCGGTTCCCCGTGCGACCATCGCAGCCATGCAACCGTTACCTCGTGAAGTCGAGCAGTTAGTCGCCCACATCTCGGCGGTAGGGCTATCCCCGAAGGAAGACGAGCGTTCGTGGGATCACATGGGTGCGCTCATTACGGACGCGGCGCTCCAACCGCGGACGAAGTACAGGACGATCGTGCACCCGCGCGCGAAGAAGGTGAGGGATGAGTGGCCTGACGCCAAGGTGCTAAGCGGTTTCGTCGCGCGACTCGATTCCGAGGACCTGGCGTCATTCCTTAGGTGGCGACCATCTTCTCCCAAGCTCACAAAGGTTCGCGATCTAGCGACTGCGTTAGATCAGATCAGCGTCGAGACAGTGCCGGAGTTGGCCGCACGATTCCGAGATGCCCGACTTGAGTCTGAAACTCGCGCTGCATTGGGGCGGGTGAAGCACGTTGGACCCAAGACACTCGACTACATCGCCATCCTCACTGGCTCGAACAATCATGTCGCAGTTGACCAGCACGTTGCCGGCTTTGTTCGCGAGGCCGGTGTCGACAGCATGGACTACGCGGGTGTCGCAGGCCTCGTCACATACACGGCTGGGTTCCTCAAATGCAGCCCCGGAGCGCTGGACGCGGCCATCTGGAACTACATGAGCGATCGTGCGAAGGGGGAGTCGTGAGCGAGAACGGTCAGACGCCGATTCCGCTGCTCAAGAAGGAGCAGCGGTTGTACGTCTGTAAGGGATCGCCATGGAAGGAAGCGGTGAAGACGTACTACTCCGTGCGGCGTCTAGGCAAGGTTTGGTACGTGCCAAGCACCTATCGCGCGGGTGACCTGATGCTAACGATCCTTGAGACCGACCCGCCCGTCGCCTTCTGCTTGGACGTGGCGACTGTCGACGGTGGCCGTGGGAAAGATATTCGGGTAGACGATAGTAAGACCGTTCTATTCGATCACGGGCTCTCGGTAGAACGGATTAAGAAGAAGCTGGGGTTCACTCCTCAGTCCCGCGGCTTCTATGAGGGCGAGAAGGCTAGGAAGATTCTCCAAGCATTGAGGGACGAACGTGCCGAGCAGAAGCCGTGGTTCGCTGTATAGGCGTGTGGCCTGTGGATAACCTCTAAGTATTCCTATTGCATACTTGCGTTGCATACTTGCGCTGTCGGTCACCCGGTGCAATTCGCCGATTGCGGGATGGTTTGGCCCAGAACGATGTTCGACGTCGCAGCCGACTCCAATGCTGCTCGGTGGTGGGAGTCACAACGATGGGCGTTCTGATCGACTCCCTGCAGTTCTCATCGAGCGGCTCTTGAGTGCTTTCTCGCGACGTGTAGTTCAGCCTGGCGGTAATCCCGTAAGACACGGCTTCAAGCGATGTGCGATTCGTAGTCCCGAACGCCTCGCCAGAGAAGTGATCCGGAGGGCAAGGACCCGAACACGCCGTCGGCCGCCGACGACGTTCGACGATGCAACAGCGGAACTCGCGTTGTGCGCGCGACCTCAGAGAGGTCGGATCGTTCGAGTGCGCGGTCGACGTGCACGCGCACGGGGATGCTCGCTGACTTGTCGAGGTTGCAGCGGCTGTCGGCCGCGACCAGGTTGGCGACACCGTCGATCGGAATCACGGACCACGCCATGACGTGATCGATGTGGACGTCGGACGCCATGCGCCTGCCGCAGTAGAAACAGAGATCGTCCTGGAGGTCACGCAACGGTTCCACCAGCGACCGCAGCGCGGTGCGATCCGTGCCGAACAGGAAGCCGTCCAGGTCTTCCGCGTCGAGTTCGGCGCGGTTGAAGGTGACGACGTCCTGGGTCCACGCGCTCCGGATGAAGGCTCGAAGAAGTGCGGATGTACGACGCAGGCCCTCCGGTATGCCGGGCCGCAGAGTGATCGTGCCAATGCGGTCGACCTGGTCCACTGTCATCTTCTTGTGGAAACGCGAAGCGTCGAAGAGGAAGTCGTCGCGCGTGCCACCGTTGCGCACGTGCGGGACCGTTTGCAGATGCGTGAGTGGTTGCTGCGCGACGGTGAGTCGCAAGGAGCGGATGAGTCGTACATAGGCCGGATGTTCGGCTTCCCGTGCGGCTTCAGCGGTCCGGACCCCTGCGGTGGCAAGCTGGATGCGGACTTCGGCGATTCGGTCCGGTACGGATCGGCCGCTCTTGTTCTGGGACAGTCGGCCATGATCGTTGAAGACACGAACCTGAGGCCAGTAGTAGGCGACGATCCGGTGCGTGATCTCGTTGATCGGCACCATCAGACTGCCGTCCGGTGCGGCCCTGTTCTCGACGCAAATGTCGACGAGCGCGAGCAACGTCGCCAGTTTGTACGTCGATTCACGACGCCCGGACTCGAGCAGTTGCACCACGCGACCGGCCACGTCGACTGGGTCGAGACTCGTCACCGGGTGAACACTACGCCCGGGGTCGGAGTGCTTGGGCGCCGGTCAGAATCCTCGAGGTTGATTCTTGTACCCGAAAGATACGGTCAGGCAACCGATACCGCGGCCGTGCGCTCGGTGTTACCAAGTGAGCGGTGAACGAACTGCGAAGTGTTCAGTCGTAGGGGAGGACGTCGATTCGGTCGGCTAAGCCCGTTCGCCTGCCCTTATCTTCGGCTCCGTACCCAAACATCGTCGAAGGACGGATTTTCATGACTCAGTCGCAGCACCCCTACGGCGACCAACCGCAGCAGCCGCACGGGCAGCAGCCCTTTGCGCATCCCGCCCAGAACTTCGGCCAGGGATCGGGACCGCAACAACCCGCGGCGTACGGGTATCACCCGGTGACGGGATTGCCGTACTCGCACAAGACGAAGCTCGCCGCCGGCTTGCTGAGCATCTTCTTCGGGTACTTCGGCGCCGGACGGTTCTATGCCGGCCACACCGGCCTCGGATTCGCGATGCTGATCGTGAACATCGTGCTCACCGTCGTTTCCCTCGGAATGTGGCTCTTCGTCGCGTGGATCTGGCCCGTCATCGACGGCATCGTCCTCCTCGCAGGCGAGCCGAAGGACAAGAACGGACTCCCCTTGAGGCAGCAGCGAAGTCGGCGGATCCCCAGGAAGTGGCTGTGCGACCGGAGGTTGCCTCGAGGCGTACATGGTCGCCCAGTCGGGTAATGCGCGAGAGCGGCGAGCACGAAGCTCGCCGCTCTCAGCCGGGCTGGCCGGTCGGGGAGGGAGTCACCCCAGGCGTTCTCAGCGCCCGGTCAGTGCCCGGGCCTGCTCTGTCAAAGCGACTGTCGCCGAGCGTAACTGGTCGACGGAATCGAGTGGCTCTGCGTATCCGACCCGGGTCACGGCCACGCCGCGGGGGGTGGTGACGCGCAGGTCCAACCCGTAGCGGTCGGCGCCCTCGCAGGTGACCGTCTTCGCGTCGGGGAAGCCGCCGAGCGCCTGGGCCATGGCGCGGAGGGCGTCGGCGTGGTCGGCGTTGAGGTGCTCGATCGCCGGGCCGGCGTGCGGGGTGACGGGGTCTGCTGTGGCGGCGGCGTAGGACTCTTCGGTCGCCGAGTCCATTCGCCCGTAGCCGCCGACCCACCGCACGCGCTGGACGCGCAGCACCCAGAGCGAGAAGTCGCTGAAGTCGATGTAGACGTGCGCCGCCGGGATGGCCGCCAGGTGTGCCTCCCGCGCGGCGGCGAGCTCGTCGCCTTCCGGGCGGTAGACGTACCCGGCGAGGGTGATGCGGGTGCTGGCCAGCGGATCGGCGGGCGGGTTCGGCGCGACGATCGCGATGCTGGCGCGGGGATCGTGCGCGAGGTTGCGGCCGTGCTCGGCCATCTGCGACACGCACAGCACGGGGGAACCGTCGAGCAGACCGTAGGTGACGAACGACGCCCACGGCTCGCCGTCCCTGGTCAGGCTGGCGAGGGTGCCCACGTTCGTCGTGGCCGCGA
This sequence comes from Rhodococcus sp. USK10, assembly GCF_019378875.1. Lineage (NCBI taxonomy): Bacteria > Bacillati > Actinomycetota > Actinomycetes > Mycobacteriales > Nocardiaceae > Rhodococcus > Rhodococcus sp. USK10. Next base: position 1,712,922 of record NZ_CP076048.1, on the reverse strand, counting down.
CCGTCCGGGCCTCCTCGGCAGCGGACGGGCGGGCCGGGTTGGCGACCTCCTCCAGCGGCGGCGGCACGGTCGGGGCGTCGCCGGGATCTCCATGATCTGTGTTGGTCATTCGTTGAACGGTACCCCGCCGGAAATTGCCGGTGGCATTGCCGTCGACCTGCGCTTACCGTTGAACTGAGGGCTCGATCGCCGAGTGGCTATGCGAGCGCGACCGGGTCCTCGCGAAGCGTGATCGTGGGTGATGCGAGATGACCGCGTTGGGCGTGCTGGCGCTGGTGCTGGGTGTGCTGTTGATCGTCGTCGAGGCACACGCACCGACCGCGGGTGTCCTCGGCGGGCTCGGTGCACTGTTCGTCGGGGCCGGGGTATGGCTGCTGTTCACCTCCAGCGACACCGCGCAGATGATCGCCATCCCGGCGGCCGCGGGAGTCGCGGTGGTCGGCGTGGGCCTCGCCGTGGTGGGCGGCCGCAAGGCGCTCGCCGCCGGGCACGCGCCCGTGCGCACCGGAATGCAATCCCTCATCGGATCCGACGCCACCGTCCGCAACTGGAAGGGACGGCAGGGTCAGGTCGAGGCCGCCGGAAGCCTGTGGCGGGCGCAAACCCTGTTCGGGGACGACGAGACACCGACCGCGGGCGATTCCGTCGTCGTCGAGCAGATCCGCGGACTCACCCTCACCGTGCGCCGCCGCGAACCCTGGGAGCTGCCGCTATGACCACCATCATCGTCATCCTGTGCGTCGTCATCACCCTCCTCGCCGTCGTGGCGAGCAGCTCGATCCGGGTGCTGCGCGAGTACGAGCGGGCCGTGGTGTTCCGGCTCGGCCGGCTGGTCGACCTGAAGGGCCCGGGGCTCGTGCTGCTGATCCCGGCGATCGACCGGATGGAACGGGTCAGCCTGCGGACCGTGACCCTGAAGATCCCGGTTCAGGAAGTGATCACCCACGACAACGTGCCGGCCAAGGTCACCGCCGTCGCTTACTTCCGGGTGGTCGACGCCGACCGGGCGATCGTCGAGGTCGAAGACTTCCTCGCCGCCACCCTGCAGATCGCCCAGACCACCCTGCGCTCGATTCTCGGCAAGGCCGACCTCGACGCCCTCCTCGGCGAGCGGGAACGCCTCAACGAAGACCTGCAGAAGGTCATCGACCAGCAGACCGAACCGTGGGGAGTGAAGGTCACCACCGTCGAGATCAAGGACGTCGAGATCCCCGCCAACATGCAGCGGGCCATCGCCCGGCAGGCCGAGGCGGAACGCGAGCGCCGCGCCAAGATCATCAACGCCGAGGCCGAATTCCAGGCCTCCGCGAAACTCGTCGAGGCCGCGGATGTCATCAGCCGCAACCCCACCACCCTGCAGTTGCGCTACCTGCAGACCCTGAGCGCGATGGGCGGCGAGAACAATTCCACCGTCGTCTTCCCGATGCCCCTCGACCTGGTCCGCCCGTTCCTCGCCGCCGCCAAGGATGCGGCAGCGACGGACGACGGCGACGAGCGCGCCCGGTTCGCGGCCCAGGCCAACCTCGCCGCGATGATCCCGCCCGCCGGCCCGGAGACGCGCACCCCGCACCACGCACGAAACTGACGTGCCCCACCGTTCACCGTCCGGCCACCGCGCGTACCCCGGGCGGTGACCGCAGTGCGCTTGGCTAGGGTTGGACAACCAGCAGGAGTCCACCCGGGCACCTGCCCGTCGGGGCGAGCGGAAGCGAGAAGACCGATGAGCGGCACCGAGGCAGCCGACATACGGACGGCCGAGTATCCGCGACCGTCGCACTTCGTGCTGCACCTCAGCGACACCCATCTCGTCGACGACGACCTGCTGTACGGGGCCGTCGACAGCGAGGCCACGCTGCGGCAGATCTTCACCGAGATCGAGGCGTCGCACGCCCGACCGGACGCCCTGGTGTTCACCGGCGACCTCACCGACCGCGGCCAGCCCGGCGCCTACGAGAAGCTGCGGGGGATCGTCGAACCGGTGGCCGCGTCGCTCGGTGCGCAGGTGATCTGGGCGATGGGCAACCACGACGACCGCGGCAACTTCCGGACCGAACTGCTCGGGCAGGAACCGTCGTACGAGCCGATCGATGATGTCCACGACGTCGACGGGCTGCGTATCATCACTCTCGACACGACGGTCCCCGGGCGCCACCACGGGGAGATCTCCGAGAGCCAATTGATCTGGCTGGCACAGCAGCTCGCGGTTCCGGCGCCGCACGGGACCATCCTGGCGCTGCACCATCCGCCGGTGCCGTGCGTCCTCGACCTGGCGGTGCTGGTGGAACTGCGAGATCAGCCGCGCCTCGCCGACGTGCTCCGCGGCAGCGACGTCCGGTCGATCCTCGCGGGACACCTGCACTATTCGACGACGGCGACGTTCGCAGGCATCCCGGTTTCCGTCGCGTCGGCCACCTGCTACACCCAGGACCTCAACGTCCCGGCCGGGGCGCTGCGCGGACGCGACGGCGCCCAGGGCTACAACCTCGTGCACGTGTACCCGGAGACGGTCGTGCACTCGGTGGTCCCGATCGGCAGCTACGACACCGTCGGCGAATACGTCACCGCCGAGGAGACCGGGCAGCGGCTCGCGGCCCAGGGCGTGCGGATCCCCGACGCCGGTGAGCAGGCCGTCAAGCCCGTCCGGGTCTGATCAGCTGCTGCGGGGGAACTGCTCCCGGTAGGCCATGACGTCGGACAGGCGGAACCGGCGATGGGTGCCGCGCATCTCGATGGGCAGCGCGCCGGAGTCGGCGAGCCGGCGGACATAGGTGTCGGAGACGCCGAGGATCTCCGCGGCCTGCGACGTGGTGAGCAGGTCGGCCACCGCGCCGAGCGCCACGCTCTGACCGTCGGCGAGGAGAGTGAGCAGTTCGAGGACGGCGTCCCGCGCGGAGTCGGGCAGCACCATCCCGTCGAGGGTGACGACCGGCGACCCGTCGAGGGCGGTCCGAAGTTCGGCCGCGGCAATCGAGCCGAGCGCGGAAACGATGTGGTCGATGCTCATGTGGTCCACGATCTCATGAGACCCGCCGGCGAGCCCTGAGGGCGGTAGCCTTTGAGGATGGACGAGTTGCACCATCCCACTGCCTTCGAACTCGCGCGCGCCGACCAGATCGACGTGACACCGGAGATCGACGAAATCGGTGAATTGCTGCGCAAGTCCGGGCGCAAACACGCGGCCGACGAGGAGGACGAGCCCTGGCGGCACGGCTACCCCTACGACACGAAGATGACGCGGCGGCAGTACGAGAACCGCAAGCGGAAACTGCAGATCGAACTGCTCAAGTTCCAGGCGTGGGTGAAGGAGAACGGCGAGAAGGTCGTCATCATCTTCGAGGGCCGCGACGCCGCAGGCAAGGGCGGCGCGATCAAACGGTTCACCGAACACCTCAACCCTCGTGGCGCGCGGGTGGTGGCGCTGGAGAAGCCCACCGAACGCGAACGCACCCAGTGGTACTTCCAGCGGTACGTGCAGCACCTGCCCGCGGGCGGGGAGATCGTGATGATGGACCGCTCCTGGTACAACCGGGCCGGCGTCGAACGCGTCATGGGCTACTGCACCCCCAACGAGTACCTCGAGTTCACCCGGTCAGCGCCGGAGTTCGAGCGGATGCTGGTGCAGTCGGGCATCCACATCATCAAGTTCTGGTTCTCGGTGGGCAGGGAGGAGCAGCACGCCCGGTTCGTCTCCCGCAGCACCGACCCCGTCAAGCAGTGGAAACTCTCACCCACCGACCTCGCGAGCCTCGACAAGTGGGACGCCTACACCGAGGCGAAAGAGGCCATGCTGTTCTACACCGACACCCCGCACGCGCCGTGGACCGTCGTGAAATCGAACGACAAGAAACGGGCCCGGCTCGAGGCGATCCGCTGGATCCTGCACCGCTTCGATTACACCGGCAAGGACGCACGCCTCGTCGGCAAACCCGACTCGCTCCTCATCGGTTCTCCCGCAACGGTCTACGACGAGGGTGAGCGCCCGGCCGACGCGTTCCCCAACGTCTGATCAGCTCCCGGTCTCCCACGGCGCCGGGATCGGGAAGTAGTTCTCCAGGAACTGCGTCACCTTCCGGGTCCGCAACTCCAGGTCGATCTCGGGTGCGCTGCCGTCGTTGAGGCAGAAGAAGTCCATCGACCGTTTCGCGAGCAGCGAATCCATGTCGCGGAGCCCCGACTTCATGGTGGTGTCGACGTACTTCACCCGCGCCGCGGTCTGTACCACCGCGCGACCGCTCATCAGCGCGTAGTAGTGGTACAGCGAGTTGGTCACCGAAATGTTGGAGCTGGCCCGGAAAGTGCTTGCGGCGGTAGCGGCGAACTCGTCGGGGAACTCCTTCTCCATCTCCTCCATCACGGATTTGCGGAGCGGGGTGGCGGCGTGCTCGAGGTGCCGGGTGGTCATCAGCCCGAACCGGTCCTGCAGTAGCCGGCGGTTGACGCGGGCCGCGTTCTCGAAGCCGCTGCGCTCGTCGTCGTTGTGGCCCAGCCCGATTCGGGTGGTCGCCTCGATGAACATGGTGATGCCGCCGGGGGAGAAGAACATCTGCGGGCCCACCGAGCGGCCGAAGAACATGTCGTCGTTGGAATAGAGGAAATGCTCGGCGAGGCCGGGGATGTGGTGCAACTGGCTCTCGACGGCCTGCGAGTTGTGGGTGGGCAGCACCGACGGGTCGGCGAAGAACTCCTCGCTCGGCATGAACGTCACCCGCGGGTCGTCGGCCAGCCACGCGGGACGGTCGGAGTCGGTGGCCACGAAGATGCGGCGGACCCACGGCGCATACATGTGCACCGAGCGCAGCGCATACTTGAGTTCGTCGATCTGCCGGAACCGGGCGGCGGAATCGTCACCCTCACCGACCACGTAGTTCTGCATCCGCTTCGCGCGCTGCGCCTGGAACTCCGCCGACGAGCCGTCCACCCAGGAGAAGACCAGGTCGACATCGAAGTTGATGTCCGACGCGTGGTCGGCGAACATGTTCTCGATCGTCGGCCACACCCGCCCGAACCGCTCCACGGTGCCGCGGACCGCCTCCTCCGACCGCACCACGCGGCGGGTCAGTGAATTCTCCATCGGCAGCACGATCTCGTCGTCGCTGATCGACCACAGTTCGATCTGCACGCCCGTCGACGCCCCGTAACTCAGGCCGCTCGCCAGGTGCACGCGCGGCCGGAACAACCGGAAGATGCGGGCCTTCGACGTCGCGGACAGCCGGCCGTCGGAGACGAGCAACGCCGGACCCTTGGAGTCGACGGTCTTCGAATAGAACGGGCGGTCCTCACACGCGGCGACGAGAGCCGCGCGCAACGCCTTGCGCTGCGCCCAGTTGATCGCGATCACCGGACGTTCGTCGTTGCCCCGCACCAGCAGGTACTCGATGCCGGCCGCGTCGAGAACGTCGCGGACGAACAACAGGTCCTCGACCATCGCCTCGTGCGGCGTCGTATGCGTGATCGCCAGCGCGAACCGGCCCTTGAACCGCACCACGTCGGGACGGTCCCGCAACCGCGACGACGCGGCGGCGGAGGCATGCGCGACAGCGTCGGCGGTCTCCTGCTCCGGAGGAACCAGGTACACGTCGTGCGGAGCAGAAGAATGAGTAATGTCGGGCCTTCCGGTGACGGTCGCGAGTGCGAACAGTGCCAGTGTAGGCCCAGGTTGCGGGGCGGTCAGTCGAGGACCGTGAAGAACGAGTCGCCGTCCTCCGCCGACCCGTCGATCTGACCGCGGTCGGTGCGCGAGTCCTCCACAATCACACCCTCGACGACGGAGGCGTGCTTCGTGCCGAACACCGGAATGTCGATCTCCTCGTCGTCGATGACCCGGTCGACGTCCTCGGTCAACTCGTCGTCGGGCAGATCCCGCAACGACACCTCCTGCTGCTGCTCCAGCGGGGTATCGGGCTCCTCCTCGGACAATTTCTCGTCGAGCGACTCGCCCTCGCGCTCCTCACGCAGGGTGGTACCGAACCGGTCGGCTTCACTCCAGCCGTCGGGCGGATCGACGACGTCGTCGCCGTCGTTGTTGCGCACGTCGTCGGAGTCCAGGCTCTCGCTGGGGCTCAGCGTGTCACCGGGCCCGTCTTCGATACTCATAACGATCAAATGCCCAGATCAGGCCTGGTTGAAACTTCGATAGTCGAGGGCGCTGCGTGCTGTCACTGCCTGTCAGCGTCGGGGTCGCCGGTCGATTCGGATGCCAGTTCTGCGCGAGTGAAGCCGTACCGCTCGATCGCTGCATCAAGATCTGTGCGCCGACCGGTGTCGGTCGCTTCACGAGTGAGTACCAGTGCGAGGTCACGGAGGTCGCGCGGGCTCGTCATAGGAACACGATACCGATCTCTACGCAGTTCTACAGGCGCCAATCACGGCGTCTGAACAGCCAGTTCGCTCCGCAACGCCTCGAGCGCCGCGATCTGCGCCGGCGACCACGGCGCCGAGTTGACGCGACTCGAATCCAGTTGGACGAGTGTGGCGGTCACCTCGGCGGCCTGCACGCCGTCCTGCTCGATGGTGATCAGCAGGGTCAGCGACGTGGTGCCGATCCGATCCAGCGTGACGACGACGTCCGCGTCGCCGGTGAACAGTTCGCGCCCGAAGTTGCTGACGACGTTGACGACGGCGGTCTGCGTGACCGGGTCGAGCAGGTCGCCGCACGCCTCGACGAGCGCCCGCGTCCACGCCGCGGCCGCTGCCTCGTGCGCGCAGTAGAACGGCACATGGCGGCTCACGGACTCCGGGGCGTCCGGGCGGGGGTTGTTCCGCAGGGGGAGCGTGTAACGAGGCATGGATCGGACATTACTTGCTGCCCGGACGGGCGTCGCAGCCGGAGGACGGCGATGACAGGTCCCGACCGAAGGCGGCGTTCAGTTGCTCGAGCACGTACGGCCAGGGGATCCGCTCCTGCTCCAGTCGGAGATCACCCTCGCGCAAGCACTCCAGGGCGGCGGCTTCGGACCCGGTCAGGTGGGACACGTCGTTGAACGTCGGTGACTGCTCCCGGACCGCGAGTCCCCGCCACCGATCCAGGGTGGCCTGATCCATCAATAGGCTCCGCACGTGCGGAAGGTGCCGGCGCAGGCGGTCGAGGATGGCGAACCCGTGACTGTCGAGGTCGCCCCAGTACCAGACTTCCGAGTCGACCACCCACGGGATCGCGGCCAGTTCGTGGACCGTGTAGCCGCCGCCGTGCACCGCCACGGTGTCTGCCAGTGGCGGGAGCGCATACAGGCCCTCCTTGTTCTCCAGAATCAGGACCCGCGCTGGGTTCAGCGGCAACGTGGTGAGTTCCTCCAGCGAGGTGGCGAAGCGCCGCGGACTGCCGACCAGCAGACCGGGATCGCACAATGCGACGTCGCGCAGATGGGGAAGGCCCCGGATGCCGAGGTCGCGGCTGCCGCGGACGCCCTCGAGCAGTGTTTCCACCACACCGCGGTGACGCGCGAGCCATTTCGTGTCGACCCCCGGAACGGGAAGCTGACGAATGAAATACCCGGAGCTCGGGTGGTCGCTCAACCACCGCGCGATGGTTGTGAGCCTGCCGAAGTCGTCGTCGTCCAGGTCGAGCCACTTCGCCGCGGTCGCGGCAACCGCGGCCGACAACGCGGGGGTGCCGGGGCCGAGCCGGTCGACGAGTGTGTCACGGCGCATCACCAGGGCGCGCCATTCGGATCCGCGGCCACCCGCGGACGCGATCCGGCCGGCCCCGGCCAGCGTCAACCGCACCGGCACCTCCTGGGTGCCGAAGCTCGGCCAACGCCGCGTCGCCCACTCCACCCGGCCGTCGCCGGCGTAGCCGCGCCAGGCGCGTACCCACGCGACGACCGTGTCGGGGTCCTCGGCAATCTGCTGCTCGGACGGCGGATGCAGCGCCACCGTCAGCGAATCCTGATCGGCGAGTGCGGAGTCGGCCAGCCAGCGTCGTCGGCGACTGTTGTAGGCGGCCAGTGCCTTCGCAGCGGCTACGGGCGGCAGAACGCATCGTGTGCTCATGCACTACCCACGTCGTCGAATTCGATGAGGCTGAGTTCGGTGTGCATCCGGTCGCGGATACTCACGGTCACCGCACCGCCGATGTACTCCTCGAGTGTGCCGAGCAACTTGAGCGGCGTCGCCAGCACCATGTGGAAACCGAACTGCGCGAACACGTCCAACGCCCGGCGTGTGTACGCGGAGTCGGCGCGGTCGAACGCCTCGTCCAGGATGACCGTGCCGTAACGGGGAAGGTCGGCGCCGTCGGGTGCGAGCTGATACCGCAATGCCGCTGCCAGACAGAAGAACACGAGTTTCTGTGCCTGACCGCCGGACAGCCCGGAGCTCGAATCGTGGTAGTTGCGAGCCTCCCCGGCGCCGTCGATCTCGACGCCGATGAATCCCACGTGCAGGCGAGTATCCAGGACCTGCCGCTGCCAGCGCTGATCCGCTGGTTCTTTCGAGGCCAGACGCTCCAGCACCGCCGCCATCCGCTCGAATCGCTCCTCGGCCGCGGGGCGCTGCTCGACGTCCCAACCACCGCTCGTGATCCGGGTCAGGTCGTCCAGCAGGTCGGCCGCCGCCGGCGAACGTCGCTCGCGGACGTCGATGCGCAACCACCGGTCGGTGTCGAACGCGGAGCGGCGCAACGAGTCGTTCACCGGGTCGATCCGGGAACGGATCTCCGCCGGCGCCTTACGGATCGTGCGAGCGAGTTCGCCGATGTTGCGGTGTGACTGGTCGTGCAGCAGCTGGAAGAACCGATCTTCGTACCGGGGGAGACCGTCGGAGCGCAGCCGTTGGAGAATCGCCAGGGCGTCGTCGACGTATTCGGCGTCGACCCTCAACTCACCGCCGCGGGACTCCCACCGCGCCAGATACTGGGACAGGATCCGGACGATCGACGCGCCGGCGGCAGACACCGCGTTCTGCGCCTCACTCCTGTCCTTGCCGATGCCCTGGCCGACCTCGAACAGCGCCCTGTCGATATTGTCCGACGTGACCCGGCGCGCGAACTTCTGAAACCGCGCCTTGATCCGCGCGGCCACCGCATCGGGAGCCGTCTCGCCTGCATCGAGTTCGGCCTGCGCGATCCCCGCCTCGAGTTCCGTGAGCGCCGTCCGGTGCACCGTCAACGCTGTGTCCGCCTGACGCCGGGCCGCGTCGGCCTCGTTCTCCGCCTTCTTCGCGAGCTCGAGGGCAGCCGACACCGCGGAATGCTCCGGGTTGTCCTGCTGCCAGGAGTCGAGGCGGCCGTCCACTGCATCGACGGCGGCCTGTGCGGCGCTGACGTCGACATCAGCCCACTGCGCATCGAGGATCGTCTGCGCTGCGCGGTTCTGCCGGGCGATCCGCTGATCCTCACGGTCCAGCGCGTCGAGCCGGCTCGTGACGCCCGCGATCGTGACGTCGAGATCCGCGATTCGACGGCGAATGTCCTCCAGCTTGGTTTCGTTGTCGAATCCGAGAACCCACCTCCGTCGGTCGTCGATGCGGCTGCGGTCATCCTTCTCGTGCCGCTCCACGGAGTGCTTGACCTGCCCGGCGCGTGTCACGGCGCGGGTGTGATCCGCGAAGCCGGCCGCCGAGTCGACGCACGCATAGTCGTAACGGTCGGCGAGATGGTGGTGGATCCACGGGGCGAGCGGACCGTCGGTGACCTCTACTCGGCGCACCAGCGACAGCGCCCCGGTCTTCGGCACGGTCGTCGGCGTGGCGCCGACCCGCACCCGGCGATACACGAGCCGCGCGCCGAGGTGGGTGGCATCGACGGCCGCCGCGACCGCCGGATACACCTCCTCCGGGACCAGGAGGGTGCGCCCGAGGCCGCCGAGGACCCGCTCGATGGGGCCGGTCCACTCGGAGTGCTCGTCCCGGACCGCGATCAGCTCGCCGGCGAACGGCACGGCGTCGTCCGGCACACCCGCGGCGGAGCAGATAGACTCCCGGGCGCGCAGCAGTCCCGGATCGATGTTGGAGCGTCTGCGGGCGATGATCTCCCGATCGGTGATCAGCGCGGCACGCTCCTTCTGCGCGGTGCCGCGCTGTTCGGCGAGGGGATAGCGGTCACCGAACCGCTCCTCGTGGGTGGTGGACGCCTGCCGCAGCTGATCCTCGAGTTGCCCACGTAACCGCGCGAACTCTTCGGCGGTCTCGGGAACGGTTCCCTCCCAAGCCGACGCCGCCTCGGCGATCCGATCCCGCCTGGCACGCACCCGGGCCAACGTCTTCAGTTCTGAGTCGCGCTGCGCGTGGAGGGTGGCCAGCCGGCCGCCCCCGATGCCCTCGAGTTTCACGGTCAGATCGAGGGTCTCCTGGCGGGCGCGTTCGGCCGCCGCCGTGGCCTCCGCCGCGCCCGACTCCAGCAGGGGAGTCAGGGCGCGGCGTTCGGTGCGATCACCGCACAGCAGCGACAGCGTCATCTCGGCGTGAACCGCCCCGAGATGCGCGTTCTCCTCCTCCGTGTCCCGCAGGGCCTGAAGGCCGCGTCGCCGCGTGTCGGCAAGCTCGACGAGCGGTGCGAGCATCTCGACCTGAAGCCGTGCGTCGACGACGACGCGATGAGCCTCCTGCAGATCGTGGAACTGGTTGACCGCGCGCTCGGCCATCGCAAACGTGCTCGGGGTGTCGAGCATGTAGTCGCGGAACAACTGGTCGAGGCTGCCGAGGCTTTTCGCGGACAACGTGCGGTGCAGCAGTCGCTGCGCGCCTTCCGTCGAGATGCCCAGACGGGAGCGGAAACTGCGGGCAAACGGCGCATACGTCGGGTTGACGGCCGCCTCCGGCCACTGCTTACGGATTCCCCTCGTATCGATTCCGCGGGCCATGAACGCGCCGAAATCCGTCAGGTCGAGTTCGTGGTCGAGAATGAGATGGAGGTGGCTGACATCGCCCGCCGCGTTCTGCCCCCGCCCGAGCTGCATGAGCTTGACGAGGGTGATCGGCGGATCGTCGGTGTCCGTGCGGTAGGTGAGAGCGATGCCGCTCCACGTCGCGCCGGTCCGCAGGTACGAGGCGACCAGCCCTTCCGTGTCCGCGCCTGCCTCCCGCCGCCACGCACCCCGGATGTACGTGACGAAGTTGCGTCCCGAGTTCGTGGTCTCCTGCGCTGCCGCGTTGAACCGCAGCTGATTGCCCGGGACCAGCACCGCCGAGATGGCATCGATGAGCGTGGACTTGCCGGAGCCGGAATTGCCGGTGATCAGGAAACCCTTGCGGGCCACCGCGAGGTCGTGGTGGCCGTGCAACGTCCCCCAGTTGACGACCTGCACGCGCGCGAGACGGCGTTGACCGGGATGGATCACGGTGTGCCCTCCTCCAGAATCCGCCGGAACTCCGCCTCGACGAGCGCGACCTGTTCGGCGTCGAACAGCTGCCGCAACACCGGGGAGACCTCCATCCGGTCGTCGGTCGAGGTCTTCGTGAGCAGCGAATACTTGTCGAGTTTCTTCCACGACGCGTTGATGCGCTTCGCGTAGCCGGCGGGGTCGGTGTCGCTCGCCGCGCGATACATCTCGAGCTGTTCGCGCAGTTCGTCGAGATCGACGATCACCCGTTCGCCCGGCTGCGCGCGCAGCAGACGTTGGCGCAACGCCAGCAGCATGACCGTGTCCATGAAGGTCAGACGCTCGGTGCGCAGCACCGTGGGAGTGCTGGCGTCGCCGGTGTCGGCGGGGCGGGTGAACGCCAGCTCGTTCTCGTCGTCGATGACGAGAACGAGAAACACGTCGGCCAGCCGGGACCGGAGGAGGCGCTCGTCCCGGATCACCGCGCGCCACACCTCGGGATGCTTGGCCGCGGTGACGAGCGGGCCCTTGAGCAGCTGCACGAACGCGCGCCGCGTCTCCAAGTCCAGTTCGCCGGTGTCTCCTGGGTAGTGGCCGCGGGTGGTCGGCTCGTCGGTCATGTCGGGCTCCCCGTGGGTTCGACTGCCGGCCGGGCGGTGAACTCGTCGGCGGCCGGATCGAACAGGCGACGTCGGATCGTCGCCCGACGTGCAACGCCGGCTCCCGACACCCACTGAATGTCCTCGGTGCCGTCGATCGCGTGCCCGTGGTGAGTGGCAAGGACCATCAATCCCACCGCGCTCGCGAGTCCCTGAGTGGCGGGGTAGTCGCGCAGGACGTCACCGATCGTGGCGCGACCGTGCACTCGCAGAGTGGCCGCGACGTTGTCGGACAATTCGTCCATATCGATCTCCGATTCTCGGACGAGCCTTCGAAGTTCGTCGAGATCGACGGTGCCGGCGTCGTTGGTGAGCACCGGCTCCGTGACGAGGTTGTCGGCGGGATTGTGCAGGCGAAGGGCTGCGACGGATTCGAGGGTCATGCCCACGCGCACCAGGTCCAGATCGAGCAGGTCGTAGGGCCGACGACGTTTGGCCACGGCGACGGCACTCTGCTGCGCGCTGCGCAGCAACCGCTGCAGCCGGCGGTGTTCCTCGTAGTGACGCGACTGAACGAAATGACGCAACGACCGGGACAGCGAGGTCATCGTCGAATGCACCTCGGAGCCGGCCGTTTCCATCTCCGTCAGCAACGTCCGGAATCGCAATCTCTGATCGGTGGTCAGCATCGCGGCGAACGGCCGCTGCAGCACCGCGTCGATCCACTCGTCGATCTGCGACGACCGGGCCGGGTCGAGAATCATGTCGTAGAACGCGGTGAAGCTGCGGCCGGCATCGGAGTCACCGATCAGGTCGACGCCGCGGAACACATCTCCCAGGGTGTCGCCGCGGTCACCGTCGTCGTCGAGGATGCGCGCCCGCAGATCGCGGTTGAGTTCTTCCAGTTCGGCGCGGACCCGGGCGAAGTCCGCGGGGACCTCCGAGGCCAGCGCGAGAATCTCCGCGGAACGCTCGACGGCACGGTCGCCGTCGAGGACCGGGAAGACCCCCGACTCCACCGCCGCGATCTGCTGATCGATCGCTGCCCGTTCCGTCAGCAGCGCGGTGAGGCGAGTTTCCGTGCGGGGATCGGAATCCCGAGCCAGAGCCTGCAACTGGGTGGAGAGCGTGGTCAGGCGGGATTCGGTGGCCGAACTCGCCTGACTGGTGAAATTCGCGACGAACGCCATCGCGGCGAACGCGCCCTCGGTCGGTTCCAGAGTCTCTTCACGGGTACCGGCCGCCGCCCGGCGGAGCAGATAACCGGACCGCACCCACTCGGTGCAGTACGCCTGACCGGTGCGCGGGAAGTCGAGGCCCTCGTCGCGCATCGTCTGAAGGTCGGAGTCCAAGCGGGCGAACAGTTCCGGAGCCGGGAGGCGTCGGGTCCCGCGATCGAAGTGCCGGCCCAGCAGCGCCAGAATCGCCGGCGCCGTGTCGGCCCGCAGCAACGTCCACGCGGCGTGGTCCTGGCGCAGGCGAAGAAGCCGATGGACGTCGGCGGTGATGGACATCGGACTCCTCTCGGTTCAGCCGGTGATGCGTTCCCGGCCGCCGGTCAGATCGGCCAACTCGCCGGCCACGCGACCCGCCTGCCAGCCATGCGCGTTGGTGACCGAATGCGATGTCGTCACGACCGAAGGGAACTGCTTCTCGAACACCGATCCGACTGCTTCGGTCCGTTCGGCCATGATCGGCACCAGTTCCTTGCCGTACTGACTGGACGCGTCGCGGCCGGCCTGATCCCTGGCGATCGCCAGCCGTTCGCCCACCCGGGCCGCGAAGGCGAGCAGGAACGACCGACGGAAGCTGGGGGTTCGCTTCACCCGGTCGCCACCCGCCTCGCTGAGCGCATGTGACGCCTGAACCAGGAGTGAGGTGAACAGCATCTCGCAGAGATCGAGGTCGATCGGCATCCCGACCGTGCTGACGAGGCCGAATCGCTGATGCCAGATGACGCGGACGCTGTTGGTGTCAGCCACACAGTGCAAGAGCTGAACTTTCGCCTCGGGGTAGGGGTTGTCGACGAGCAGCCGGCGGGTGACGACCTGATCACGCAGTGAGGTGTGCTCGGCGGCGTCGACGACGGCGCTGTCGATGGCATAGCGAGTCATCAGATCCTGCGCCTTCGACGAGAGCGTTTCCGCCTCCTCTGCGTACGGAGTCGCTTCGGCCTTGGCCAGCAGGCCGCGGATGCGGGCCAGAATCTTGGGTTCGGGCCCCCGTGAAACAGACGACGCGGCGGCCATGCCCTCGCTCCAGTTCGCCGGGGTCGCAAGCAGCGGGGTCAGGGGTATCAGGTAACTGCAATAGCCGAGGAACGACAGGATCGCCGTCCACGTGTCGGCGGGGTCGGCGTTCTCCGAGGAACACCACGCGGACAGGTAGCCACGGGCGGGTGCGCTGTCCGGTGCGATACCCAGCTCGTCGAGCTGCTCCCGCCACTGCGCCGGCGCGACCTTGCGCGCCGACGTGCGGCTCGCATGCGCGCCGATCACGGTGACCGTCAGCCGAGCGGTGCGCGCACCGAATTCCCGGCGCACCGCGTGAACGAATTCCGTCGGCTGCCACCCCGTGCCGAACACGTGGTCCATCGACCCGTCGAGGATCCGAGACACCCAGTCGAGAACAGTGTCGGCCGACCGGGAACCGTCGAGATCGGCCAGCTGACGGACCGTCCGCTGCAGCGACTCGGGATCCGCCGAGGGCCCGTACGCGAACTCGATTCCGGCGAACACCAAGGATTCGGCACCCTCGATCTCGGGACGGGGTGGACGCTGCTCCCGGGCATTGCCACGGTGCTGCTTCTTGCGTTTGCGTGCGGCGCGGTTCTGCTGACTGTTTCGGCTCAACTCGCACTCCTCACTCGGGTGAGCTTTCTGACGTTATCGGGCTGCGCGACGGCTGTGTCTCGGGTGGGCTGATTGGCGCAGCTGGTCGGCGCGCTCGAGCAGCGCGACGACGGTACGGGGCTGCTGGTAGATACTTCGACCGGCATCGGCGGTCACGCGGGCGAGCTCGGTCCTCGCCACCGCGTGTTCACCCTCGGCGACGGCGAGCAGGATCTTGTTCTTCGTCGCTTCCGGGAGCTTCGCGATCTGCCTGCGCAATCCCGCGGTGGTCTGGGTCTTCGAGGGGAGGGGCGAACTCGCCTCGCGGGCCGCAGCCAGCAGATGGGTGTCGATCCGAAGGTAGTCGGTGAGTGCCCCCTGCGGCGCGGTGAGGGCATCGAGACCGGCGGGCACCGAGGGTTCGCGTTCGTGCTCCCACTCGTCGTATCCGTCGAGTTGCCGTGTCCCGATCGCTGCCAACCATCCGAGGTACAGCGGTCGCACGTCACCCATCATCATCTCGTCGCGGACCCGGGCGAGGGACGCCATCCATCCCTCGGCTGCGTCCGTGAAATCGGCTGAGTCGTCCTCATGGGTGAAGTCGAAGACGAGGTGCTTGGCGATCGACTCGACCTCGAGGTACGGCTCGACCGTGTAGTCGGCCGCATCTTCCGAGAACGTCTGAGCCGGCACCTTGACCATCAGGCGGCGGGTTCCCCAACTCGTGACATGGATGTGCAGGTCATAGCACTTGTGCACCATCTTGCGTGGATCGCCGCGGAAATCGCCGAAGTGATAGGTGTTCGTGAAGGTGGTCGGCGTGATGACGGCCCTGGTCGAGAGCTTGCGTACCTCCGACTGCATTCGCTTGCTCAGGGGAGTGTCGAGTGCGAGGAACTCGAAGTATTGGTACTCGCTCACGGGGTCTCCTCGGGTGATGATTCGATGGCCGGCACTACTCGAACAGGCTGCGGATGTCGTCGGCGTCGAGGCTGGAGCTGAGCAGGGTATCGGCGTCCATGACGCTCGCGAACAGCGCCGACTTCTTCGCCTTCAGCGCCATCACCTTGTCTTCGATGGTGTCCTTCGCGATCAGCCGGTACACCATCACGTTGCGGGTCTGCCCGATGCGGTGCGCGCGGTCGACGGCCTGGGCCTCGGTGGCCGGGTTCCACCACGGGTCGAGGATGAAGCAGTAATCGGCCTCGGTGAGGTTCAGCCCGAAGCCGCCGGCCTTGAGGCTGATCAGGAAGACCGGGGCGTCGCCCTCCTTGAAATCGCGGAGCACGTCGCCGCGGCGCCGGGTGCCGCCGTCGAGGTAGGCGTGCGCGATGCCCGCGTCGTCGAGACGGTCGCGGACCTTCCCGAGGAACCCGGTGAACTGGCTGAACACCAGCGCCCGGTGACCGCCGGCGACGACGTCCGCGAGCTGTTCGAGCAGCGCGTCCACCTTGGCGGACGGGACGTCCCGGTACTCGTCGTCGACCAGTCCGGCGTCGAGACTCAGCTGCCGGAGCAGGGTCAGCGACTGCAGGATCGTGAAGCGGTTCTTGTCGACGTCGGCGAGCAGGCCGAGGATCTTCTGCCGCTCACGCTGCAGGTGGGTGTCGTAGATCTTGCGGTGCTTCGGGTGCAGGTCGACGTCGAGCACCTGCTCCTGCTTGGCCGGAAGATCCTTCACCACTTGCTCTTTGGTGCGGCGCAACATCAGCGGTTTGACGCGGCGGCGCAGCTGCGCGAGGAGTTCGGCGTCGCCCTGCTTCTCGATCGGCTTGCGGTAGTAGTCGGTGAACCGGGCCGGGTTCGGGAACAGTCCCGGGGCGGTGATGGAAAGTAGTGACCACAACTCCATCAAATTGTTCTCCATCGGCGTGCCGGTGATCGCCAGCTTGAACGGTGCCTCGAGCCGGCGGACGCACTGGTAGATCTTGGACTGATGGTTCTTGGTGAACTGCGCCTCGTCGAGGATCAGTCCCGACCACGTGCACTCCGCGTAGGCCTCGAACTCCAAGCGGAACAGGGTGTACGACGTGACGACGATGTCGGCGCCCTGCACCAGTTCGTCCATCGGAACCTTGCGGCGTTTCAGGGTGTCGGCGATCGCGACAACATTCGCGTCCGGGGCGAAGCGCGCCGACTCGGACTCCCAGTTCGACACCACGCTGGTGGGGGCCACGATGAGGAACGGCGGCGCGGCCGGATTCGACTGCCGCGCATGGCAGATCATCGCCAGCGCCTGCAGGGTCTTGCCGAGCCCCATGTCGTCGGCGAGGATGCCGCCGAGCCCGTGCTCCCAGAGGAACGCCAGCCAGCGGAACCCCTCCACCTGATACGGGCGCAACTGCGCGTCGAGCGTCACCGGGACGTCGACCTCGTGGACGGTGCCCGGGGCCAGGAGGCCGTCCACCTGCTGCCGCCACGCCTTCGCCTGGCGCTCCACGGTGCCGAGGGATGCGAACTCTTCCCACAGGCTCGCCTGGAACCGGCTGATCCGCAGCGACCCGTCGGCGCGGTCGTGGAGGGCGCGGGCCTCGTCGATCAGCTTCCGCAGCGTGTGCAATTCCGGCTTGTCCAGGGAGAAGTAGGCGCCGTCGGGCAGCAGCAGTTCGGACTTTCCGGCGCTGAGCGCGGAGAAGACCTGGTCGAACGGGACGTCCCGGCCCTCGACGGTGAGGGTGACACCGAGGTCGAACCAGTCGGTGCTGTCGCTGGACGCGGCGGTGGACACCCCGATGGCGAGGGAATCGCCGGCCTCGCGGTAGTCGGCGCGGTCGCCGGAGACGTCGATGGACACGTCGGTCTTGCCGTCGAGCAGGGGCAGGACCTCGGTGGTGAAACGCATCGTGTCGAGTCCGCGCAGCGCCGTCGATTCCGGGCCGTCCGACCCCAATCCGTATCTGTTCCAGTCGATGTCGAGTTCGTCGAGCAGGGCACGTTCGCGGGCGTCGTCCCGGAACTCGTCACCGGACGTCCGGGCCGTGAGCGGCACACGGTGCTCGTCGTCCCCGACGGTGTACAACCATTCCCAGTCGACGGTGACGTCGTGGTCGGGCAGATACCTGGCCCGCAACGCCAGGGTGGGTGCGGAGATCGCAGGTGGGACGAACGAGCCGTCCGAGGAGATGACCGTGGCCAGATTGCGCAGCTTCGGCAGGAAGTCCGTCAGGAAACGGGACTGCTCGGCGGCGGGAACCTCGATGGGTGTGCGGCGGCGCACCAGGTCCTGCAGGGGAGCGGGGACGGTCGCGTCGAGCCGGGCGAGATGTATGCGGTCGTCCGCGTCGACGTAGAACAGGCCGTGGGCCCGGACGCCAATGAAGCCGACGGTCGCTGCGTCGACGGGTCGACCGTCGATCCGGACCACCGGCTGCACCACGAGAGAGCCCGTGGCCTCGTCGCGGGTGGCGTCGAGGCAGACCTCGGCCGTGCGGTAGGGGCCGAGCGCGCCCAGACGCGTGGAGGAGTGGATGAGCTCGACACCAACCCGGGCCGCCTCGTCGAGCAGCGACCACAGCTGGCGGCTGGCGAAGACCCCGAGATCGAGATCGGTGTAGTTCTGGCGGCGATAGGTCAGACCCCCGTCGGCCAGCAGGTGGATCTCGTGCAGCACCCGGATCTGCTCGGCGGGATGCTGGAACTGGCTGCCCAGCTTGTTCCACGCCAGCCCGCCGACGATCCAGCCCCTGCTGCCCGGCTGGACGGGCCGTACCAGCAACCGAGGTGCCGCGCCGGCAGCCGACGCCTGCACCCGGAACTGGATGGCGAGCGGCGAGCGTCCGCCGGAGTCGCCGAAAGGATCGGCGGTGAGGAGGGAACCGAGGGAGCGTTCCCACGTGGGCGCGACCGCCGCCTGGGCCTCGGACCTCGCCTGACGCATCGCCGTGATCAGGAGGGCGGCGACGTGCTTGCAGTTCATCCCGACCGGACACGTGCAGATTCCGTACCGGTACACCGTGCGGCCGGGAACGGATGCGACGAACGCCGACGCCGAGTACGGCTCCCTCGCCGTGCCCGCCACCTCACCCCACAGCTCCTTGGCCGCCGGATCCCACGACATCTGGATTACCGCGTGGTCGCGGGCGTACTGCTCGCCGCGGGTGTACGTGGTGGTTCCGAGGACCGCCTTGATCGACGACATGTCGATCTGGCGGAAATCCTCGGGAAGCATGGCCACAGAGTAGTCAACCGATCCGACAGGTCGCGGGGGTGCAGTGACCCTCACCCCAGGGTTACTGGTCGCGCCCGTCGCGCGGCCGGAGACTTCGGTGCGTCGGGGGAAACCCATGGATCGGAGAGAACATCATGGCCGAGATGGTCGAAGCACCGCAGAAGCACCGCCCCGGCGGCGTCGCGAGAACACTGATCACCGTGTACGGAACGGTCGTGTACGTCACGTTCCTGGTCGTGTTCCTCTACGCGATGGGATGGGTCGAGGGCCTCGTCGTGCCCCACACGATCAACGACGGTCCCGCCGCCCCTGTCGTGGTCGCGGTGGTCGTCGACGTGGCGCTACTCATGGTTTTCGCGATGCAGCATTCGGTGATGGCCAGGCCCTGGTTCAAGAAGCGCTGGACGAAGATCGTCCCCGAACCGATGGAGCGCTCGACCTACGTACTGCTCGCCACGGCCGCTTTGGCGCTGATGATGTGGCAATGGCGTCCGCTGCCCGACCAGATCTGGCACGTGGAGACGAGCTGGGTGCGCGTCGCGATCTTCGCCGTGTCGCTCGGCGGATGGGCCCTCGTGCTGGCCGCGACGTTCGCCATCGACCACTTCGATCTGTTCGGGGTGCGCCAAGTGCTGCGAAATCAGAGCGGGAAGTCGGCTCTGCCCAGCAGCTTTCGGACACCCGTGCTGTACCGGGTGATCCGGCACCCGCTGTACGCCGGTTTCATCATCGCGTTCTGGGTGGCGCCGACGATGACGTGGGGACGCCTGCTGTTCGCCGTGGGCACCACCGGCTTCATCCTGGTCGCGGTGCGGTTCGAGGAACACGACCTGATCGACACGTTCGGCGACGACTATCGCAACTACCGCAGGCGGGTGCCGATGCTCGTCCCGAGGTGCGGCGCAAATCCGCAGTAGTCACAGACCGCCGGCAACGGCGATGGTGGTGGCGGTGACGTAGGACGCCTGGTGGGACAGGGCCCACAGCACCGCCTCGGCGATCTCCTCGGGTGTCGCGACCCGGCCGAGGGGGATCCGACCGGCGACCCGTTCGGGTCGCCCCGGGTCGCCCGCGGCCGCGTGGATGTCGGTGTCGGTGGTGCCGGGAGCGACGCCGACGACCCGGATGTTCGCGCTCGCCAGTTCCCGCCCGAGCCCCGTCGTGAGACTGTCGACGGCCGCCTTCGAGGCCGCGTAGCCGATGTATTCGCCGGGTGCCCCGGTTCCGGCCGCAACCGAACTGAGGTTGACGATCACGCCGGGGCGCCCCTCCCGGACCCAGTGCTCGGCCGCCGCGCGGGCGTAATTGATCGTCCCGAAGACGTTGACGTCGAACACGTCCCGCAGCGACGCGTCCGTGGTGGTGAGGAAGGTGCCGAGCGGACCGGTGGTCCCCGCGTTGTTGACCACCGCGGTCAGTTGCCCGCGCTCGTCGGCCGTGCCCACCACGGCGGCGGCCAGCGCGGCGTCGCGCACATCGGCACGCACCGCGGTGGCGCGGATGCCGCACTGGTGCACGAGGTGTCCGGCGGCCTCGTCGTCGTTCTGGTAGGTGAACGTCACCTCATAGCCGCGATGGACGGCCAGACGCACGACAGCGGCGCCGATGCCGCGTGATCCACCGGTGACGAGGATGTGTTCGCTCACCATACGAGCGTATCCGGGTGGGCGCGGTCAGCGCGCGGGCCTGCCGAACGTGATGCTCGGCGCCGTCAACGTGATCGACGCGATGCGGACCGTGAGACCGGGGGCGGGCGGCGGTTCGGCGTCGATGACGGTGGGGTGATAGTCGACCTGCTCGGGCACCGGACGGGCCGGTGAGAAGACGCTCCGGACCACCCCGATCGGCGTGCGGGTGATCGCGTCGGCCGACTGCTGGATCTGCTCGAGAGTCCGGAACATCGTGTCGAAATTGTCGGACTGCCTGCCCGTGCTCACCGCCTCCACCACCGGCCGCATCGTCCGCAGCAGGAACACGACCTCTTCGAGCAGTTCCTCGGTGAGCCGGAGGATGTGGAACGACGTCTTTCCGACCTCGATCGGCACGGTGACCGTGCACACGGCGACGCGGACGGGACCCTCCGCCGCCTCGGCCGCCCTCCGGTACGCGTCCTCGACCACCGCGGCGACACACGACGGCACGAAGCGGGAAACGAATGTCACTGGTCGACCCCCTCGCGGCACGGCGACTTGTTGTGCCGGGGAGGCTACCGCCCCGGCGCGCGCCACGCAGGACGAGCGCTCACCCCGGCAGCAGGGCGCGGACGGCGTCGATGGTGTCGGCGTCGGCGGCCGCCTTGTCGGGGCGGTACCGCAGGACGCGCGCGAACCGCAGGGCGAGGCCGCCGGGGTAGCGGGAGCTGACCTGGACGCCGTCGAGTTCGATCTCCACGACGAGGTCGGGGTGCAGGTACACGGTGTGGTCGTCGCGGCGGCGTTCGTGGCGGGGGAACTCGTCCGTCTGCCACTGCAGCAGCGCGTCGGTGAGGCCCTTGAACGTCTTGCCCACCATGATCGGTGCGCCGCCGTCCGGGTCGCGCGCCCCGAGGTGCAGATTGGACAGGTATCCGGTGCGCCGCCCGTATCCCCACTCCGCGCCGAGCACCACCAGATCGAGGGTGTGCTCCGGTTTCACCTTCTGCCAGGCGCGGCCGCGTCGTCCCGCCGCGTACGGGGCGGCGAGCGACTTGACCATCACACCCTCGTGCCCGGCGGCCAGGGCGTCGTCGAAATGGGTTGCGGCCCGGTCGCTGTCGGGTCGGATCAGGCCGGGGATGCGGTGTTGCGGCGCGACCCGTTCCAGCGCGTCCAACCGCTGCTCGAGCGGAGCATCCAGCAGGTCGACGCCGTCGAGATGCAGGCAGTCGAAGAAGTACGGGTGCAGCAGCAGGTCGCGGGAGGACTCGGCGCCGAAGCGGCTCATCGTCTCCTGGAACGGCCGGGGCCTGCCGCTGTCGGTGAGCGCCAGCGTCTCCCCGTCGAACACCGCCGACGTGCAGGGCAGGTCGGCGACGAGTTCGACCAGTTCCGGCACACTGGCGGTGATCTCACGCAGCGTGCGGGTGAAGATTCGCACCTCGTCCCCGTTGCGGTGCACCTGGATGCGCGCGCCGTCGAGTTTGTATTCGACGCTGACGTCGCCGCCGAGTTCGGTCCACGCGTCGGCGAGGGATTCGGCGGGGGAGGCCAGCATCGGCCGCACCGGACGGCCCACCTCGAGCCGGAACGCGGTGAGCGCGTCGACCCCGCCGCCGAACGCCGCGACCGCGGTCGCGGGCAGCCGTCCCGACAACATGAATGCCCGGCGCACCGGTTCGACGGGAAGATCGGCGGCCGCCGCGATCGCGTCCGTCATCACCCCCTCCAGTGCGCCCTGGCGGAGGTCGCCGGTGACCAGCCGGATCAGGAAATCCCGCTCGTCGGTGGTGGTGCGGGAGAACAGGTCCGCGAGCAGTTCACGCCGGCGTGCCGTCGACCCGGAGCCGGTGACCGCTGCGACGGCGGAGATGGTCCCGTCGACCTCGGACACCGTGACGGACCCGGCGTCGACGGGCGTCGCCGGAATGTCCGCGACTGTCCGCCAGCCGATTCCGATCCGGCCCTGCCGCAGTTCCCCGGACAGCCACGCGACCACCGGTTCCACCTCGGGCGGCTCCAGCCGGGTGAGGACCTCACGGAGCGCCCCGACCTTCACCTTCCGCGACCGGGTGGCACCCACGTCCCGGGACGTCGCGACGATCTGCGAGAACAGCACACCCCGACGGTAGCGGGACGGTGTCGTGGGCGGTCAGAATCCGGCTGATCCGAACGCTGGGCCGACCGGCCCGCCGTTCCTAGGCTGGGCGAATGAGTACTGCGCGACGCCGCCCACTGAAGACGGTGACGGGAGTCAGCGGCGCCGTCAGCACCTATGCGGCGGCGATCGACCCGCAGCAGTCGACCGTTGCCTCCTCGATCGAGATCGCGAAGATCGCGGAGGCGAACAAGTTCGACGCGCTGTTCGCCGCCGACCTGCTGAGCTTCGGGGCGCAGGGCGCGATCGGCGCGCAGGAACCGCTGATCTTCCTGTCGGCGCTGAGCGCCGTGACCTCGCACGTCGGGCTGATCGCGACAGTGACCACCACGTTCCACCACCCATACAACCTCGCACGGCTGTTCGGCACCCTCGACCACGTGAGCAACGGACGCGCGGCCTGGAACGCCGTGACGTCGTCGCTGGGTGAGGAGAACTACAGCGACCGCGACCTCCCCAGCCCCGAGGAACGGTACGCCCGGGCAACGGAATCCCTCGAAGTCGTCAACGCACTGTTCGACAGCTGGCAGCCCGGGGCGCTCACGTCCGACGGTGCCGGAGGTACCAGGCTCGACGCCGGCCGGGTGCGGCCGATCGACCACACGGGCACCTATTTCACAGTCAAGGGTCCGCTCAACATCCCGCCGCTGCCGCAGCGCCGTCCCGTGCAGTTCCAGGCCGGCCAATCCGCGGCCGGCGTGGAACTGGGCGCCCGCTTCGCCGAGGTGGTGTTCACGTCGCTGCCCACCCTCGAGGACGCCGTTACCTACACCAAGAGCATCCGGGCACGCGCCGCCGAACTCGGCCGCGCCCACGGACTGCCCCTGGTCATGAGTTCGTTCCACGCCACCTACGGCGCGTCCGAGGCGGAAGTGCGACGGCTCGTCCGGGAACAGGAGGAGGCCACCGACCTCGAGGCAGGCCGGATCCGGCTGGAGGACATGTTCGGTGGCGACATCCACCTGTCCGGGCTGCCGCTCGACAAGCCGATCCCGGCGGACGTGCTGCCCGACGTCGGGTCGGTGAACCGCCGACGCGGCCGGGTCGAGATCTTCAGCCGGCTCGCCGCGTCCGGGCGGACGCTGCGTGAGCTGATCATCGCGTCCAAGGACACCGGGCACTGGGCGGTCGCCGGCACCCCCGATCAACTCGCCGACGCCGTCCAGGAACGCTACGACGCGGGTGTTCTCGACGTCATCTCCCTCGGCGGGCTCGCCGAGGACCGGACCCGCGACTTCGTCGTCAACGGGTTGCTGCCCGAACTGCGGCGACGCGGAATCGTCGGCGACGACTACGTCGGCGGCACGTTCCGGGACAACCTCGAACTGCCGCCGCTGCCGGCCCGCTAGTTCTCCACCGGGGTGCCGTCGACGACGATCCGCACACGGTCCGGGTAGAACGAGACGTGGTCGTCGATGCCCGACGCCTCCGCGGTGGTGAACGGGTAGAACCAGGCTGCGTCCTCCACCGGATCCGTGCCGTCGGTCCCGGTGAACGACAGATACGACGCCGTCCCCTTGTACGGGCAGGACGTCCGGGTGTCGGAGGCGGTGAAGAACTCGGACCGCACGTCGATGCGAGGAACGTAGTAGCGCACCGGCAGCGACGTCTCGAACAGCAGACGCGGACGGACCGTGTCGGCGACCAGGGTGTCGCCGACGAAGACCTCCACGTGCCGGGACGACGGCAGCACATCCACCCGGACGTACGGGTCGCGAGCATGGACGAAAACCTGCTGATCCTCCTCGTACCAGGCGTCCATCCGGTGCCAGTAGAACGCGACGTACGCGCTGAGGTCGAGGGAATCCGCGAGTTTCTCGTCGTAACCCCACACCGATTGCTCGGCGCGGCGGTCACCGACGACGAGATCCCAGTACCGCGCCTTGCCCTTCCACGGGCAGGTGGTGGACGCGTCGACGGGCGCGAGGAAGTCGAAGTTCACGTCGTCGCGGGGTATGTAATAGACGGGCAGGTGTCCCTTCTCGAACAGGTACACCGAACGGGTGGTGTCTGCGACCGGTTGACCGCCGAAGAACACCCGGATGCGCTTGTGATTGGGTTCGATCGAGATGCGGCCGTTCTCCGCGACCTGCTGGGTAGCGGCGGCATGCGTGAGGGCTGTGGACATCACTCCATGGTGGCACCTTCGGCGCCCCGTGCGTGGTTACGGAGTCTCTGGACTCGTTTCCCACGCACGGGCGCGAAGCGCACTGAACCCGGCGGTCACAACCCACACGATGAACGGGTAAAGCGCCAGGCGTTCGGTGATGCCGAACGGTGCGCCGGGAAGCAGGATCGCCGCCGTTCCGAGAACCCCGACGAGTCCGCAGAGACCGGTCCACAGTGCGAAGGCGCGCCAGCGTTCGTACAGCCCGACCGCGACGACGAGCATGGCGGCGTTGCGTGCGACGAACGTCGGGGTCGCGACGACCTGATGGAGGTGGGCGTCCACGTCGATCGGAACCAAACCGGTCAGGGCAGCGCTGACGGCGGCCACACCGAACAGGGCCAGCGCGACGCGTCGGAGGATGCCGGGCGGGAGGAAGCCGCGCAGACACACCGCGCCCACGAGGATGAGCATCCCGGTGAGCACGAACGCGCCGTTGATCACCGCGTGCAGCGGCGAGCAGAGCCTCGCGGCGGCAGATCCGTCGCAGCCCGTGACACCCAGATTGCTGATCGAATTCGTCCCCACCCGGTACGGCCGCGGCCAGGCGCGTGCGGTCACGACCTCCGCGACGAAATACAGCGCGATCAGCACCCACGCAGCGCCGCCCACCCGCACGGCCAGCTGTCGCCGGGCGGGTGCGGACGTTCGCGCGACGCTCACCCCTCCGTACCGTACCGGCTCACGGAGTGGATTGTTGACAATCTTCGGGGGCGGCTCGACGATGTAGCCATGGCCCCGCTGACGACGATTCCGGTTGCTGACTCCGAGGGCAGGGCTGCGCGTGGCTGAGCTGACGCGCCCCGCCGCCGACCTGCATGCCGAGCTCGCCGAGCTGGGCATCGACCTCGACACCGGAACGCGCCGGCGCGCCGAATACTCCTTCGACGCCTCCAATTACCGGGTGCCGCCGCTGGCCGTGGCGTTTCCGCACACGCCCGCCGACGTGGTGGCGATCGTGCGGGCCTGCACCGACCGCGGCATCCCCGTCACCAGCCGCGGCGGCGGCACCTCGCTCGCCGGCAACGCGATCGGCAGGGGCGTGGTGCTCGACTTCTCCCGGCACATGAACCGGGTGCGGGCCGTCGACGCGTCCGCCCGCACCGCCGTCGTCGAACCCGGCATCGTGCTGACGGACCTGCAGAAGGACGTGCAACTGGCGACGGACGGAGCGTTCACCTTCGCGCCCGACCCGTCCAGCAAGTCCCGCGCGACGGTCGGCGGCGCCATCGGCAACGACGCCTGCGGCAACCACTCCGTCCGCTACGGCCGCACGTCCGATCACGTCGTCGCGCTCGATCTGGTGACCGCGAGCGGGCACCGGCTGACCGCCACCCGCGACGGGCTGCGGGCCACCGATCCGGACGACGTGCCCGCGGTCGACGAGGCCGCGCGGATCGCCACCGGGCTCGACCTGCTGACGCAGGAACATCTCGGCGACTTCCGCCTCGAGCTCGGCCGCATCCCACGTCAGGTTTCCGGATTTCACCTGGCGAACCTGTTGCCCGAGAACGGTTTCGACGTTGCCCGTGCGCTGGTGGGCAGCGAGGGGACGTGCGCGGTGATCGTCGCCGCGACCGTCGCGCTGGTGCCGGTGCCGCCGGCGGCGATGCTGCTGTGCCTCGGATACCACGACCTGGTGGACGCGGCCCGCGACAACGCGATCATCCTCGACTATTCACCCGCCGCCATCGAGGGCATCGACTCGGCGATCGTCGACACCATGCGGCACCTCCGCGGCGCCGACTCCGTCGTCGGGCTGCCCGACGGTCAGGCCTGGCTGTACGTCGACCTGGACGGCGACGACCTCGCGGAGGTCGAACTCCGCGGGGCCGAACTGGTCTCGAAGCTGCGTGCCGCCGGACGCCTCGTCGACTCGCGCGTCGTCGGGGACCCGGCGGAACGCGCGTCGCTGTGGCGGGTGCGCGAGGACGGCGCCGGACTGTCCGCCCGGCTCGTCGAGGGCGGCGAATCCTGGACGGGCTGGGAGGATTCCGCCGTCGCACCCGACCAGCTGGCAGACTACCTCGTCGACATCAAGGCGCTGCTCGCCGAATTCGACCTCACCGGGGTGATGTACGGGCACTTCGGCGCCGGCTGCATGCACATCCGCATCAACTTCGACCAGCGCACCGACGAGGGCCGGGACGTGATGTCGCGGTTCATCCACCGTGCCGCCGAACTCTGTGTGCGGTTCGGCGGATCGATGTCGGGTGAGCACGGCGACGGCCGCGCCCGGTCGGCGCTGCTGCCGATCATGTACACCCCCACCATGATGGCGGCCTTCGCCACGTTCAAACGGCTGTGGGATCCGGCTGCCGTGCTGAACCCCGGCAGCATCGTCGAGCCCGAACCGCTGCTCGGCAACCTCGCGCTCGACGGCGTGAATCCGCGGGCGTGGCAGACCAGTTTCGACCTCACCCCCACCAGCGACGTCCCCGTCGCACCGTTCGTCCACGCCGTCCAGGGGTGCATCGGCGTGGGCCGCTGCCGCGCGTCGACCGGCGGGGTGATGTGCCCCAGCTACCGCGCCACCGGCGACGAGAAGGACTCCACCCGCGGCCGGGCCCGCGCCCTGCAGGAGATGGTGCGCAACTCGCCGACCGTCGCCGACGGCTGGCGGTCCGAGGACGTCAAGGAATCCCTCGACCTGTGCCTGTCCTGCAAGGCCTGCTCCACCGACTGCCCCGTCGGCGTCGACATGGCCACGTACAAGTCCGAGTTCCTCGACCACCACTACCGCGGCCGGGTGCGTCCGCTGTCGCACTACTCCCTCGGCTGGCTGCCGGTGTGGCTGAAGGTCGCGGAACGTTCGGCGCCCGTGGTGAATCGGCTGACCGCCGGCCGGCTCGCGAAGGTCGCGGCCAGGCTGGGTGGCCTCACCCCGCACCGGTCGATGCCGGAGTTCGCGTCCCGCAAGCAGATCCGCCGCGAGGTGGGGGAGACGTCGCGGGACGGCACCGCGGACGTCGTGGTGCTCGCCGACACGTTCACGCGCGGGTTCCGCCCCGAGGTGGTCGGGGCCGCGTCACGGGTGCTCGCCGACGCCGGCCTGAGCTCGCAGTGCCGGAGCGACGTGTGCTGCGGGCTCACCTGGATCTCCACCGGACAGCTGAAGCAGGCCACCAAGACCCTCACCAGGGCCGCCGAACTCCTCGACGACGGCACCGACCGGCCCATCGTCGTCCTCGAACCGAGCTGCGCCGCCGCATTCCGCAAGGACCTACCCGAACTCGTCCACACCGACGCCGCACGACGCGTCGCCGCCCGCATCCGCAGCTTCGCCGGCGCGGTGCTCGAACGCACCGAGGCCGGATGGAGCCCGAGCGTGCCCGTGCCCGAAGACGTCACCGTGCAGACCCACTGCCACGAATACGCGGTGTTCGGCGCGGCGGCCCAGCGGAAGGCACTGCAAGCGGTCGGGGTGCCGCGCGTACGGGAAGCCACCGGATGCTGCGGCGTCGCAGGAAACTTCGGATTCGAGGCCGACCACTACGACCTCAGCATGCAGGTCGCGGAGCAGGCACTCGCCCCCGCCCTGCGCGACAGTCCCGAAGATGCAGTAATACTGACGGACGGATTCAGCTGCCACATGCAGGTGCGGCAACTCGACCCGAACCGATCGTCGAAACACCTCGCCCAACTGCTCGACCCCGCACCACCATCGAAACCCGATCACCAGAGCGGAGACTGAAATGTCGCAGTTGTCGATGACCAGTGACGAACGTCAGAAGTTCCTCGCCGACGTGCACGTGGGGGTGATCGCCGTCAACCGCGACGGACGCGCCCCACTCGCCGTGCCCATCTGGTACGGCTACGAACCCGGCGGCCAACCGTTCGTCTGGACCGGGCGCGGCTCGATCAAGGAGCGGCTGATCCGCGCCGCAGGCCGCTTCAGCCTCGTCGCCCAGCACGAGAAGCCGCCGTACCGGTACGTCAGCGTCGAAGGTCCGGCGGAGTTCGACGAAGCACCCACCGCCGACATCGTCCGCGGACTCGCCGCTCGTTACCTCCCCGCCGACGAGGTCGACCCGTTCGTGGAGCAGGCGTACGACGACAACGCGATCATCATCCGCATGCGGCCGGAGCACTGGCTGAGCGTCGACTACGGTCAGGGCGCATAGCGCCCGTGCGTGGTTGACGAGTGCCTGGACTCGCTAACCACGCACGAGCGGCGGAGCCGCCTACGTTCGGTTCACGCTGATTCTGACGATGGCGGGGACGCCCGAAGTGCGGAAGCGTCGAAGGGCAGTTGTTCCGCCTCGACAGGAGCGCCCTTCATGACCGAACTTCTCGACCTGAGTACCGACGTCCTCGTCATCGGCGGCGGCCCCGCCGGAACGTGGGCGGCGCTGCGCGCACGCCAAGCCGGGGCGGACGTCGTCCTCGTCGACAAGGGGTACTGCGGAACCAGCGGTGCCACCGCGCCATCGGGCACCGGCGTCTGGTACGTCGACCCCGACCCGTCCGCGCGGGCGAAGGCCAAGGCCAGCCGCGAAGCACTCGGCGGCCACCTCGCCGACCACCACTGGATGGACCGCGTCCTTGACCAGACGTACGCGAACATGAACCTGCTCGCCGAGGAGGGCCGGTACCCGTTCCCGGTCGACCCCGGCACCGGCAGGCAGATCCGCACCGGACTCCAAGGGCCCGAATACATGCGACGCATGCGCGCGTGGGTCAAGAAGGCGGGTGTCCGGATTCTCGACCACTCACCGGCTCTGGAACTGCTCGTCGACACCGACGGCCGAGTGCGCGGCGCGGCGGGCTACCAGCGCCACGAAGACCGCGACTACCGGATCAGCGCGGGTGCCGTCGTGATCGCGAGCGGCGGTTGTGCATTCCTGTCCCGCGCACTCGGCACGAACGTCGACACCGGCGACGGCGCGCTGATGGCGGCCGAGGTGGGTGCCACGTTCTCCGGCATGGAATTCTCCAACGCCTACGCGATCGTCCCCGCCAACTCCACCATCACCAAGACCGCCTACTACGGCTATGCCACGTTTTTCCACGCCGACGGCAGCGTGCTCGAGGGGGCCGGCTCCACCAAGGGGCGGTCGGTGATCGCGAAAACGCTGCTGTCCGAACCGGTGTTCGCCCAGCTCGACCGCGCCGACGACGAGGTGCAGCGCCAGATGCGGCTCGGCCAGCCGAACTTCTTCCTGCAGTTCGACCGTCGCGGGATCAACCCGTTCACCGACCGCTTCGAGGTCAGCATGCTCGCCGAGGGCACGGTCCGCGGAACCGGTGGCATCGAGGTGGTCGACGACACCTGCGCCACCTCGGTGCCCGGACTGTTCGCCGCGGGGGACGCCGCCACCCGTGAACGGATCTGCGGCGGCTTCACCGGCGGCGGCAGCCACAACTCGGCGTGGGCGATGTCGTCCGGCAGTTGGGCCGGGACCGGGGCCGCTCGGTGTGCGCGAACCGAACGTCGAGTCGCGGCGGGCGAACTGCGCCCCGCCGGCCGGGCCGGGCTGCGTCCGACGGGGCGGCCGGGGCTGGAGGCGTCCGGCGTCGTCGCGGCCGCGCAGGCCGAACTCATCCCGTACGAGAAGAACTACCTGAGGGACGGGGCGCGCGTGCAGGGTGCGCTCGGCGAACTGGAGTCGCTGTGGACGGCATTGTCCGCCGGCCTCGGCGGCGACTCCGGCGACGACCGGGTCCGTGCCCGGCAGGCCGCCGCGATCACCGCGGTGGGCCGGTGGATGTACCACTCGACGCTGGCACGGACGGAGACCCGCGGAATGAGCAAGCGCGCCGACTATCCCGACCTCGACCCCACCCAGCACCACCACATCCTTACCGGCGGGCTCGACGACGTCTGGACCTCGACCGCCGCGGTGCACGGCGGGCTGTTGCGGGCGGCCTCGTGATCGAGGTGCTGCTGGCCGAGGCGTGCATCGGCTGCGACAAATGCGTCGACGCGTGCCCCACCAACGTGTTCGACCGCACCGATACCGGGATCCCCGTGATCGCGCGGCAATCGGACTGCCAGACGTGCTTCATGTGCGAGGCGTACTGCCCGGTCGACGCGCTGTACGTCGACCCGCAGTCCACCCCGCTCGTCGACGGTCAGCGCATCCCGGAGGACCACATCGGCCGGTACCGCGAGAAACTCGGCTGGGGGAAGGGGCGCGCCGCCGGCACGCTCACCGCGGTCGGGCCGTCCCTGCCGCACGGTGCGCCGCCGCCCAGGCTCCGCCCGTGAGTGCGTAACGAGTCCAGGGACTCCTTCCGCACTCACGGGCGGCGGAGCCGCTAGATTGGAGGTACGGAACAGTCGTTTCCGGGTGCAGGGGTGCGCGTGCAGAATTCGAAATCGACACCGACGACCGTGCCCGGGCTGCGGGTCTACCGGCCCGAATCGCCCGCGGCGCGGATGGCGCTCGTCGGCGCCACGGTCGTGGTCGGGTTCGTGCTCATGTGGATGGCCGGACGGTCGGGTCCCGTCCGCACCTGGATGGTGGCGGCCGGGATCGCCGTCCTGCTCATCGCCCGGGGACTGCACCTGGGACGGCCCGTCACCATGACGCATGCGGTCTCGGCGGTGCTGATCGTGGCCGCCGCGGATGTGGCGTATTCGAGCGCACATTCGACCCCGGGGTTCCTGCTCCTCGTGGCCACCGGACCCGTCCTGATGCTGCCGGTGCGCAGTGTGCCGCAGCCCGAGGACCGGGCCCGCGTCTTCACGCTGATCCAGCAGACCACCGGCGACCCGTTGTCGCCGTTCGCCCTCAATTCGGCGAAGTCGTACTACTTCAACGCGTCCGGCACCGCGGCGATCGCCTACCGGGCCCGCTCCGGGATCGCCGTCGTCTCCGGCGATCCCATCGGACACCCGCTCGAGTTCGGCGCGCTCCTCGACGAATTCGACGAGTTCGCGGCCGAACGCGGGTGGCGCGTCGCGGTGCTCGGCGCGGGGGAGCGGGTCACCCGGCTGTGGGAGATCGGCGGCGACACCCGAAAACCGTTGACGGCGGTCCCGATCGGCCGGGACGTGGTGATCGACGTCGGATCCTTCACCCTGCACGGCAGGAAGTTCCGCAACCTCCGGCAGGCGGTGCAGCGCACCCGCAACGCCGGGCTCACCACCGAGATCGTCCCCGAAGCCGCGCTCGACGAACCGACACGCCGGGAACTCACCGACATCGTCGACGACGCCCGCGCCGGACATCAGCGCCGCGGATTCTCGATGATCCTCGACCACCTGCTGGACGGCACGCTCCCCGGTGTTCTCCTCGTCGTCGCCCGCGACCGCACCGGTCGCGCCGTCGCCTTCCAGCGGTACGGCACCGCCGATTCCGCCCGCGAACTGAGCCTCGACGTTCCGTGGCGCGGTGACGGCGCACCGAACGGCACCGACGAACGCATGACCGTCGACGTCATCCGGTACGCCGAGCGGACCGGTGCACGCTCCGTCTCGCTGTCGTTCGCGGCGTTCCCCGAACTCCTCGACCCCGACGCACCCGGTGCCGGCGCCCGGCTCTTCCGCCGCGTCCTGCACCTGGGCGACGCACTGATCGCGCTGGAGTCGCTGTACCGGTACCTCGGCAAGTTCCATGCGACGGGGAACCGGCGCTACGTGCTCCTGCGTTTCCGCTACCTGCTGCCCGTGGCGTTCGCGTGCCTGACATTCGAATTCGTGCCGCACCGGGAACGGGACTGACGCGCGGGTTCAGAAGTCGAAGTTCTTCTCGTTCGTCGCCGTGAGCGCGTCGACGACGGCCGCGAGATCGGTCTTGGAGACGTCCGCGGTCTCGTCTTTCGGCGTCGATCGCGTCGCCTTGTCCGGTCGGGTCTGGTTCTTGGCGGGCCGTTCGTCCGTCATCTGTGCACCTTCGCGATAGGCCGTGCCGGGCAGGTTACTCACCAGTACACCGTCAGGAGCCTGCCTCCGCAACCCGGCGGGGTCCTGATGTGACGTGGTGCACGTCAAGCCAGCTATCTGTCAGCTATCAGGCTGTGTTCGACTGAGGCGACAAGTGCTCGTGGACGGCGATCCAGCCCGAGCCTTCGCGACGCCGGAACAGGATCGTCTCCCGCTCGTCGAGTTCGACCGTTCCCGTCGAATCCCGCACCGTGGTGCCGACCCGATGCGTCAGCACCGCGACATCCGGGGCCGGGAACGCGACGTTCTGCTCGCTGGAACGGCACGCCAGGACGCGGAACCCGGCCGACTCCCATTCGGTCCACAGGTCGCGGTAGGCGTCGCGACTCGGCAGCGGCACCGGGTGGGTGTAGAAGACGAACGTCGCGTCCGGGCTGAACGAGGAGAAGTAGGCGGTCGTGTCGTGTTCGCCGAACGCCCGGATCAGTGCGTCGATCGTGTGCTGGAGGTCGGCGGTGTTCGTGTCAGCCATGTGCGTGGGTCTCCTCGAGTGCCAGTGCGGCTTCGCTGTCTTCGATAAACCGTTCCTCGGTGCCGAGGTCGAGCGACCGGGACAGGACCCAGTACACGATCCCGGACACGGCGAGGCCGACCGCGAACGCGACGTCGACGTCACCGAGGGCCGCGGCGATCGGCCCGACGTAGAACGGCAGCACCATGAACGGAACGGACGCGACTATGCCGGCGAAGAAGGCGGTCATACCCCGCCACGACCACATGCCGTACAACCCGTCGGGCGTGAACAGGTCGGTGATGGCGTAGTGCCCGCGGCGCACGAAGAAGAAGTCGGTGAGGTTGACGGCGGTCCACGGCACGAGGAGGTACAGCATGATCAGCAGCGTCGTGTTCAGGACGGTCGTCGAATCGGTGAACAGCAGACTCAGCACCAGCCAGGCCGCCGCCAGCGCGAGGACGGTCACCACCCGGATCCGGCGGGAGGGGGTGACTTTCCGGAAGGAGTCGATGCCGGTGATCACGGTGAGCATGCCGCTGTACGCGTTCAGGCCCATGGTGGCCACCAGTACGAGCGTCGCGACGAGGGCGAGCACGCTACCGAGGAAGGGGACTACCGAGTTGCCGGCGTCGTGGATGCCGGCGAGCGCATCGGTGGCTCCGAGCCGGGTGGCCATCCACGCGCCCACCGGGATCAGCCAGACCGGCGACGCCGAGGCGCCGAGGAACACGGCCGACACGATCGCCGACGTCCGGGTGTTGCGCGGCAGGTACCGCGAGTAGTCCGACACGTACGGCGCGTACGTGATGTTGTAGGAGGCCGCGACGCTGAACTGCGCGATGAACGCCAGCAGGGTGAACCCGCCCGTCGCGGCGCCCGCGTCGCCGCCTGCGTGCCCGAACACGACACCCCACGTGAGGACGGCCCACAGCGGCAGCGACAGCCAGAACAGCACACGGAACGACAGGTGCAGCAGATCGTGGCCGAAGATCGCGAGCAGGGTCGCGACCGCGGTGATGACGACGGCGACGACGGCCGCGTTCCACCCGAAGATGCTGTGCAGTCCGGTCTTGATGATGACGACGTCGACGACGTTGAAGCCGACGTACGTGAACAACGTCCCGATCAGGGCGAGGACCACACCGCGGTATCCGAACTGCGCGCGCGACTGCACCATCTGGGGGAGTCCGAGGACGGGCCCCTGCGACGCGTGGAACGCCATGAACAGGGTGCCGAAGAAGATGCCGAGAATGCCCGCGACGACCGTCCAGCCCAGCGACAGGCCGAGGGCCGGGCCGACGAAGCCGATGGCCACCGTGAAGGGCTGGAAGTTTCCGACGAACCAGAAGGGGCCCTGGTCGCGGACCTTCCCGTGGCGTTCGTCCTCGGGGACGTAGTCGATCGAGCGGGTCTCGATGGTGCCACCGAGGGTCGCGGCGGTGTCGCCGGAGTGGTCTGTCACTGAAACTCCTAGGAGGTGCTGTGGCTCTGATCACTACTCTGCGCACTGTGCCCCGCCCGCACCAGAGGCGAGATGTACAGTTCGTCTATTACGGTTGGGCAATTCGTACAAGGGGATGCCGGTGATCACCGTCCAGGACGTGCTGTCCGCTCCGACGCTCCGGCTCACGTCGATGAGCGGCACGGCCGGGGTGAACAACCCCATCACCGCAGCGCACGTGTCCGAACTGACGCGCCCGCGGGACTGGCTGCAGGGCGGGGAGTTGCTGATGACCGTCGGTCTCATGCTTCCCATGACCGAGTCCGGGTGCCGCGACTACGTCCGGGACTGCGTCGCGGGCGGGGTCGCCGCACTGTGTCTGGGGCTGGGGCACGGGCTGCCCTATCAGGCACCACCGGCGCCGCTCGTCGAGGCGGCGCGGGAATTCGGCGTCCCGCTGCTCATCGCCCCCGATTCGGTGCCGTTCATCGCCATCACCAAATGGATCTTCTCCCGGATCGCCGAGGAGGAGAAGCGCGCGCTCGAGGACGCCATCGAACTCAGCTATCAGCTCACCGCGGTCGCGGCCGGACCGTCGCCGCTGAGCGGACTGCTCGGCACGTGGCGTTCCGTCAGCGGCTCACTCTGCGCGGTGCTCGACGCGTCCGGCGGGGTCGTCCAACTTTCCGACGGCGTCGATGCGGCGTTCCTGCAGGACGCTGAGGATCAGGTGGGTCGCTACACCACACGGGCCCGGGGCTGGACGGCGTTCGGCGGCGCCGGTCGGCGGGAACTCGAACTACACCCCGTCCGCATCGAGAACCCGCTCGCGTTCGTCGTGCTCGAGCGGTCGGCGGACAGCGCGCTGCGGCACGCGTCCAATGTTCTCGTCTCGCTCCTGTCGCTCGAACTCGAACGCCGTCACGTGGCCGGCGAACCCGAGCGGCAGCGGCGGGCGGCGGCGCTGGCGCAGTTGCTCCGGCCCGGACTCCGGCGGGAACGCGCGCATCAGATCGCGTCGGGCATCGGGCTGTCCCGCGACCCCCTGCAGATCGCCGTGGTGCGCTCCACTCCCGAGGCGGTGGCCGATCTGACCGTCCGGATCGGTTCGGCCCTCCCGGATGCGGTCCTGCGGCAGCGCAATTCGGACATCGAGATCGCGCACCCCGAGTCCGCCGGGCTCGCGGACCTGCTGTCGGGCGTCGCCGAGGGATGCGCGGTCGGGATCGGCGCGCTGGTTCCCGTGGACGCGCTGGCCGTGTCGGCGATGCAGGCGCGGTCCCTCGTCGCGGTCAGTGCCCGGCTGGGCCGCGCCGTCGATGCCAAGGAAGGGGAGACCGTCCAGTTGCTGCTGCGCCTCGGCTCGGCCGACGTGCTCAGCGGCTTCTCCACCGCCGTCCTCGCACCCCTCGATCAGCTCGAGCCGCGCGAACGCGTCGAACTCCAGAGAACCCTCGAGGAATGGCTGCGCGCCAACGGGGCATGGGACCCCGCGGCGGCCGCCCTCTCCGTGCACCGCAACACCGTCCGGAACCGGATCGACAAGGTCGCGGCGCTCACCGGACGGAACCTCGACCAGGCCGACGACCGCATGGAATTGTGGCTGGCACTCAAGGCCAGGGCGGTGACGCCGTCGACCGACGAACCCGACTGACGGTCACGCTCGGACCAGGATCTTCACCGCCGTGTCGTTGTGCTCGATCAACGTGGTGAGCCCCTCGGAGACCAAATTGTCGAGTTCGATCCGGCCCGTGATGAACGGGGCCAGGTCGATCACCCCGCTGCGAACCATCTCGATTACCGCCTCGTGGTCGCGGACGTAGGCGATGGTGCCGCGCAGGTCGATCTCCTTGAGGACGAGTTTCTGCATGTCGACCGTCGCGGGCTTGCCCCAGATCGACACGTTCACCACCACGGCCGCGGGTCGGACGGCGTCGAGGATGGTGTCGAGGACGGCGTTCACCCCCGCGCATTCGAACCCGAGGTCGGCGCCGACACCGCCGGTCAGCTCGAGCACCCGGGCCTTCACGTCCTCCGACGACGGGTCGACGACGTGATCGGCGACCCCGCTGGACAGCGCCTTCTGCTTCCGGGCGTCGCTGAGTTCGGTGACGATCGTGGTGACACCCAGACCCTTCAGGACCGCGGCAACCAGGAGCCCGATCGGCCCGGCACCGCCGACCAGCGCGACGTCGCCGGCCTCGGCCCCGCTGCGGACGACCGCATGATGCGCGACGCTGAGCGGTTCGATGAGGGCTGCCTCGTCGAGCGGGATGTCGCCGATCTTGTGCACCCACCGGCGGTCGACCACCACCTTCTCGCTGAGTCCGCCTCCGCCACCGGCCAATCCGATGAACCCCATCTTCGTACACAGGTGATAGTTGCCCGCCGTGCAGGACGCGCACTCGTTGCACACGAAGTACGGCTCCACCACCACGTTGTCGCCCACCTCGACATCGGTGACGCCCTCACCGACCTCCTCCACCGTCCCGGAGAACTCGTGGCCCATCGTCACCGGCGCGTTCTCGTGCGACAGCGGATGCGGATGTCCCGGCGGGGAGATGAAGATCGGGCCCTCCAAGTACTCGTGCAGGTCGGTGCCGCAGATGCCGCACCACCCGACCCGGAGTTTCACGGCGCCGGGCCGCAATTCCGGTTCGGGGATGTCGTCGATCCGGATGTCGCGTCGTCCGTGGAAGCGCGCTGCTCTCATGAATCCGCCCTCACCTCGTTGTGAACCTGCTGATGGGTCGAACGGTACGACGCCGGCACGCGACCGGGAAGGGTTGCAGTGCGTTGCAATCCGACGACGACTGTGTGACGTTCACCGGCGGATAGCTGGTTTGGCCGGATCCGCGGGTATCTTCGAAGGGAATGACTGGTTCGATCTGGGGGAGTGAGGCATGGCACGCATACGCACGGCGGCTGAAGCTGAAATCAATGCCGCCGAGCAGATGCAGAAGCTCGGTTACGGCGACGCGACAGCGCTACTCGGCGGCACGGACGGCGGCATCGACGTCTACTCGTCGCGCGCGTACGCGCAGGTGAAGTGGCGCGGGGGCAGCGCAGGCAAATCGGATCTCGAGAACCTCTACGGCACCCGCGGAACCAGCCACGCCCGGAAACTCCTGTACTTCTCCGGCCCCGGATACACCGACGAGGCCGTCGACTACGCGGACGCCGTGGGCATCGCCCTGTTCCGGTGCGAACCCGACGGCGAAACCCCGCCGCTCGGCGCCCACGCCCCGAAACTGGTGACCGCCGCGCGTAACTCGACGGTTGCGGTGGCCCCGTCCCCGCCGCCCCCGCCCGAGCCCGAGTCGCCGGCGCGCATCGTCGCCCGCAACGCGTGGGCGATGGTCGCGGGCTTCTTCGGCGCGCATTGGCAACTCCTCGGCGCCGTCGTCTGCACGATCGTCCTCATGATCGCCCCCTTCGGAGAAGGGAACGTCGGGCTGCGCGTGTTCGCGACGATCCTCGCCGTCGTCGGCGCACCGGTGTTCTGGCTCCTGTTCGTCCAGCACCGGCACACGAGAGCCAGATAATTCGGTGCCGTAAATGCGAGAACACCACCGTCGGTAAATACCGGCGGTGGTGTTCTCGTTGCGGATTCGGGAGGCGAGTCAGTTCGCGGTCGGCAGCGACTTCAGCGACGTGACGGTGGCGACGCAGGCCCGCGCGGCCTCGGCGCCCTTCTTGACGAAGTGCTCGCCGAAGTAGGTGAGGTGCTCGTCGTGCTCGTGGAAGTGGTGCGGGGTCAGCACAACCGAGAACACCGGCACATCGGTGTCGAGTTGCACCCGCATGAGGCCGTCGATGACCGCGGTCGCGACGAACTCGTGCCGGTAGATGCCGCCGTCGACGACGAGCGCGGCCGCTACGACGGCGTCGTAACGCCCCGTGAGGGCGAGGCGTCGTGCGTGCAGCGGGATCTCGAACGCGCCCGGCACCTCGAAGAAGTCCAGATCGTCCTTCGAATAGCCCAGCGTGGTCACCTCGTCGGTGAAGCCGTCGCGGGCGCGGTCGACGATGTTGCGGTGCCACGTGGCCTGGATGAACGCGATTCGTCCCTGACTCTCACTCATGGTCTGAAACTACTGCACCGGTCCTAGCGGTGTGAACGGGGCAGTGCCGTCGACCGGCCCCACCCGGAGTCGTCGGTGAGGTGCTCGAGCAGCGGCTGAATCCGGTACGGCAGCGGGCTCGTCAGCGCGATGGTCGTCGTCGAATGCGTGATGCCGGGCAGGTTTGCGATTTTCTCCAGCAACTTCTGCAGTTCCGCGTGCGTGGACGTGGCCACCCGCACCAGCAGGTCTTCCCGGCCGGTGGTCGCGTGGATCTCGATGACCTCCGGCAGGTCGACGAGACGGTTGCCGACGGCGGTCAGCTTGCCCTGTTCGAGTTCCAGCCCGACGAACGCCTGGATGGGAATGCCGACCTCCGCGAGGTCGAGGTTGGGGCGGAAGCCGGTGAGCAGTCCGCTGGTCTCCATGCGCTTCATCCGGGACTGGACGGTGTTGCGGGCGACGCCCAGCGAGTTGGCGAGTTCGGCCACGCTCATGCGTGAGTCCTGGCCGAGCAGTCCGAGCAACTGCACGTCGAGCTTGTCGATGCTGAGCACTTTGGGTACCTCCGGGAAGTGACCACCGTCACCTGTTGCGTGAACTGATCAGTTGATCCGATTTGCGTTGACCAAATCATAGAGCAGATACAGGATCAAGCTCACGAAATGCTCAACGCGACGGATCGGGAATCGCAATGACTCAGCTAGACGACGCTCGCACCAGTGCAGCATCCTTTGATCTCGCCGACCGATACCGGGCCGACTCGGGTCCGGTGTTGATGACCGGTGTCCAGGCCATCGCCCGCCAGCTGGTGGAGCAGCACGAACGCGACCGCCGCGCGGGCCTCAACGTCGCGACGTTCGTCTCCGGCTACCAGGGCAGCCCCCTCGCCGGCCTCGACCGCACCATCGCCGCCATCCCCACGCTGAGCACCGACCACGACGTGAAGTTCGTGCCCGGCATGAACGAGGAACTCGCCGCGACATCGGTCTGGGGCAGCCAGGTGGACCTCCCGCAGGGCGAGCGCACCCACGACGGCGTCGTCGGCGTCTGGTACGGCAAGGGTCCCGGCCTCGACCGCGCCAGCGACTCCATCCGGCACGCCGCGATGTACGGCGCCAACGCCCGCGGCGGCGTCCTCGTCCTCGTGGGCGACGACCCCAACGCCAAGTCCTCCACCATCCCCTGCGCCAGCGAACGGTCCATGGCCGCGATGGGCATGCCCGTGTTCTTCCCGCGCAACGCCGAAGAGGTCATCACATTCGGCCTCTACGGGGTGGCGCTGTCGCGGATCTCCGGCTGCTGGTCGGGCATGAAGATCGTCGCCGACGTCGCCGACGGACTGTGGACCCTCGACCGCGACTTCACCGGCCTCGACATCGTGCTCCCCGAGATCGAGTGGAACGGCAAGCCGTGGTCGTACCGGCAGCGCGTCCTCGCGTCCCCGCCCGACAGCGTCTACGCCGAGGCCGACCTCTACGGACCGCGCTGGGCGATGGTCGAGGCGTTCAACGCCGCCAACGACATCGACGCGATCGAGGTCAACCCGCGCACCGCGTGGCTGGGCATCGCCGCCGTCGGCACCGCGTACGACTCGCTGCGCCAGGCCCTGCTCGACCTCGGGCTCGGCGACTCCCAGCTCGAGGACGCCGGCATCCGCATCCTCCGGGTCGGCATGCCCTACCCGCTGGGCGCCGACAAGGTTCGCGAACTCGCCGACGGCGTCGAGCAGGTCCTCGTCGTCGAGGAGAAGATGCCGTTCGTCGAGTCCCAGCTCAAGGACATCCTGTACGGCGGCGCCAGTGCGCCCGCCGTGCTGGGTAAGAAGAACGCGCAGGGCAAGAGCCTGATCCCCGTCGACGGCGAACTGACCGCCGCCCGGCTCACCGGACCGCTGCGACGCGTCCTGAAGGACCGGGTCGCGCTGACCCCGGCCCCGCCGCCGCGCCTCGAACTGACCGTCCTCCCGACGTCGCGCACCCCGTACTTCTGCTCCGGGTGCCCGCACAACCGCTCCACCGCGGTGCCCGAGGGATCGATCGCGGGCGGCGGCATCGGCTGCCACACCCTGGTCACGATGTCCGGCCGCACCGACAGTGCCGTCACCATGCTCACCCAGATGGGTGGCGAGGGCGCGCAGTGGATCGGGCAGGCCCCGTTCAGCGACGTCAAGCACATGTTCCAGAACGTCGGCGACGGCACCTACTTCCACTCCGGCCAACTCGCCGTGCAGGCGTGCGTCGCGGCCGGCGTCAACATCACGTACAAGGTGCTCTACAACTCCGCGGTCGCGATGACCGGCGCCCAGGACGCCGAGGCCGGGCTGACCGTGCCGCAGCTGACCCACAAGCTGGCGTCCGAGGGCGTCAAGCAGATCATCGTCTGCGCCGAGGACCCGAAGCGGCACAAGGGCGCCCACTTCGCCGCCAACACGCTGCTGTGGGACCGCACCCGGCTCGACGAGGCGCAGCGCGTCCTGCGTGACATCGAGGGCGTCACCGTCCTCATCTTCGACCAGCAGTGCGCCGCCGAGGCCCGCCGCAAGCGCAAGCGCGGCAAGCTGCCCGCCCGCCGCACCCGCGTCGTCATCAACGAGGCCGTCTGCGAGGGCTGCGGCGACTGCGGCGTCAAGTCGAACTGCCTGTCCGTGCAGCCCGTCGACACCGAGTTCGGCCGCAAGACCAAGATCGACCAGACCAGCTGCAACACCGACTACTCCTGCCTCGAGGGCGACTGCCCGTCGTTCGTGACGGTCGAACTGCCCGAGGAAGGCGCGCCGAAGACGTTGCGCGAGATCCCGGTTCCGCCGGAGGTCGGCGACCCCGATCCCGCTGTGTGGACCGGAACCCACAACCTGTTCATGGCCGGTGTCGGTGGTACCGGCATCGTCACCGTCAACCAGGTGCTGGGCATGGCCGCGCTGCGCGCCGGGCTGCACGTCGAGGGACTCGACCAGACCGGACTCAGCCAGAAGGCCGGACCCGTCACGTCGCACCTGCGGCTCAGTGATCAGAAGACGCGGTCGGGAAGCTCGGCGCCGTCCAACCGGATCAGCCCCGCGACTGCCGACTGCGTCCTGGCGTTCGACCTGCTGACTGCCGCCGACGCCAAGTACGCCGGGTTCGGCAGCTCCGACCGCACCATCACGGTCGCGTCGACGAGCCAGACCCCGACCGGCGACATGGTCTACGACCCCGCCGTCCGCTACCCCGACGAGGACAAGCTGCTCGAGCGTCTCGACGTCTCGGCCCGCGAACTCACCGCGATCGACGGACTCGCCGCCGCCACCGCGCTGTTCGGCAGCACCGCCGCCGCCAACTTCCTGCTGGTCGGCGCCGCCTACCAGGCAGGCGGGCTGCCCGTCCCGGCCCGGTTCATCGAGGAAGCCCTCGAGATCAACGGCGTCGCCGTCGAGTCCAACAAGGCCGCATTCCACTGGGGACGCGTCGCCGTCGCCGACCGGGCCGCGTTCCTCGCCGCCACCAGTTCCGCCGCCGTGCCGCAGCGCAGCGACACCGTCGTCCCGGCCCACCTGTTCGCCGGGTCCACCCTGGGCGGCGCGACCCGCGAGCTCACCGAACGCCGGGCCGCGAATCTCGTCGCCTTCCAGGGTGACCGCGTCGCCGCCCGCTACATCGCCCTGGTGCAGCAGGCGTGGGACGCCGAGCGCGCACTGGGCAGCCGGACCGAGTTCAGCGAGGCCGTCGCCGCCGGGCTGCACAAGCTCACCGCCTACAAGGACGAGTACGAAGTGGCCCGGATGCTCACCGACCAGGCCTTCCTCGACGCCGCCGCCGGCGAGGTCCCCGGCGCCGGAAAGCTCACCTACAAACTGCACCCGCCGGTCCTCAAGGCCATGGGCCGCAAGACCAAGATCGGATTCGGACCCCGCTCCCACATCGCGCTCAAGACCCTCGCCAAGGCGAAGTTCCTGCGCGGCACCGCGCTCGACCCGTTCGGCTACGCCAAGGTCCGTCGCCTCGAGCGTCAGCTGCTCGCGCACTACGAGGCCACGGTCGCCGGCCTGATCGCCGACCTCACCGCCGACACCTACGACACCGCCACGCTGATCGCCGCGACTCCCGACCTCGTCCGGGGCTACGAGGACGTCAAGCTGCGCAACGTCACCGTCTACCTCCAGCGTCTCGCCGAACTCGGCGTCGACACCTCCACCATCACCATCGCCACCCCTTCGGAAAGGTCCTGAGAAGACATGACTCTCACCGCGGAACGTCACGCCACCGCACCGCTCCCGAACACCGGAGTGTTCGAACGGACCGATTTCCCCACCGACACCGCACACGAGCAGGTGACGTTCTTCCAGGACCCGGCCACCGGACTCAAGGCGATCGTCGCGATCCACGACACCACCCTCGGACCGGCGCTCGGCGGCACCCGGTTCTACCCCTACGCCGACGAGGCCGCCGCCCTCAAGGACGTCCTGCGGCTGTCGCGGGGCATGACCTACAAGTCCGCGATCGCCGGAGTCGACCTCGGCGGCGGCAAGGCCGTCATCATCGGCGACCCGGCCACCGCCAAGTCGGAGGCGCTGCTCGAGGCGTACGCCCGCTTCGTGCAGACGCTCGGCGGGCGGTACATCACCGCCGGTGACGTGGGCACCAACTCCGACGACCTCGACGTGATGGGCCGTGCCACCGACTACGTCGTCGGACGCAACACCGCCGCAGGCGGGTCCGGCGACAGCGCCCCGATGACAGCCCTCGGCGTCTTCCAGGGCATGCGCGCCGGCGCACAGGAGAAGTGGGGCACCCCGAGCCTCGCCGGACGCGTCGTCGGGGTCGAGGGCACCGGCAAGGTCGGCTACCAGCTGATCAAGCTGCTGCTCGCCGACGGCGCATCGGTGGTCGCCACCGACGTCAACGCCGCCGCACTCGACCGCGTGGCCACCGACTTCCCCGACGTCAAGATCGCGTCCAGCGTCATCGACCAGGAACTCGACGTCTACGCACCCTGCGCGATGGGCGCCACCCTCACCGACGAGTCCGTCGCCGCGATCACCGCCCAGGTGATCTGCGGGGCCGCGAACAACCAGCTCGCCCACCCGATCGTCGAGCACGATCTCGGTGACCGCGGCATCACGTGGGTCCCCGACTACGTCGCCAACGGCGGCGGACTCATCCAGGTCGCCGGTGAGCGGCTCGGCACGTCCGCCGACGACGTTCGCGCGCAGGTCGAGAAGATCTTCGCCACCGTCGTGCAGATCCTCGACGTCGCGAAGCGGGACGGCATCCTCGCCGGCGCCGCAGCCGACGCCGTCGCCGAGGCCCGGATCGCGGCAGCGAAGTAGGCGGCTCCGCCGCCCGTGAGTGGTTAACGAGTCTCTGCACTCGTTAACCACGCACGGGCGCGAAGCGCCTAGGCCGTCAGCCGCCGGTGCAGCTCCCAGGCATTGCGCTCCACGCGGTTGGATTCGAGCATCCCGTCGGCGCGCACGTTCCACACGGCGGTTCCGATGAGGTG
The DNA here is from genome assembly GCF_019378875.1 of Rhodococcus sp. USK10. NCBI lineage: Bacteria > Bacillati > Actinomycetota > Actinomycetes > Mycobacteriales > Nocardiaceae > Rhodococcus > Rhodococcus sp. USK10. The sequence goes on along the minus strand of NZ_CP076048.1, from coordinate 1,668,779 downwards.
GATAGGCTGCCCATCGGGTTCGGTGCCCATGAATCCGCGATTGCGGCCGGTCATCTCCCACAGCGACGCGACGCGGGAGCCGTCCTCGTTCTGGAACGTTTCGACGGGGATGAACTCCAGATCCTCGACGGTGGACTGGAACTTCAGCACCCATTCCTTGAAGTCGGCCCGGCCGCGGATCGTGTCTCCGCCGCTGACGATGACGAAATCGTCGATGACGAGCTCGTCGATCGCATGGGGGTCCTGGGGTGACTGCCACACCCGGGCCCAGAAATTCTCGACTGCGTGAACTCCGTGTTGATGGGACATGCGTTTTTGCCTCTCTCTGGCTTGGATTTTCCAAGTTAGCATGGGTATGGCGAGGTCGAACCGTTGTTTTCTCACGATGTGGCTGGCTGCGTCAGTCGCCCGCAGGCGCCGGTTCTCCGCGCTGCACGTGCAGAGTCGATGCGGACACGCGTCGACCGTCGTCGGTGACGAAGGACAGGGACACGGCCTCGCCGGTGGTCTCGTCCGAGTATTCGGGGGAGGTGCTCCCCGGACGCGGCAGGTGATCGCGACCGAACTGGCCCAGCGCCCCGATCACGACATGCAACTGCCGTCCCTTCTCGGTCAGCACGTACTCCTGGCGTTCCCGCGAGCCCGCCTGGCGATACGCGCGGCGCTCGAGTATGCCCTCGTCGACGAGCAACGCCAGCCGGGCGGTCAGCACATCGGACGCGACGCCGAGGCTGCGCGTGAACTCCGAGAATCGGCTGTGACCCCAGAACGCGTCACGGACGATGAGCAGCGTCCACCGGTCGCCCAGGACCTCGAGCGCACGCGCGATGGAACAGCGGGCAGGCGTGGCAGAGGACGCACTCATACGACGAGAATAGTCGCGTCAGGCTTGGCAGGTCCAAGTCTGCGGCTGCGCCGCCCGTGCGCGGCGAACGAGTGCAGGGACTCGTTAACCACGCACGGGTGCGGAGCGCGTCACGCCCGCATCCCGATGATGACGGCGTCGAGGAACTCGTCCGCGATCTCCTCGGGAGTCTCCGCGCCCCCGGGGGTGATCCACAGGTAGCTGTAGTTGAACATGCCCAGCAGGCCCTTCACCATCAACCGCGGGAGCACGCGGAAATGCCCGTCGCGAATGCCCTGTTCCACCGCGTTCCGCCAATGGGATTCGTAGCGTTCACGTTCGGCGATGATGCGATCACGACGCTCGTCCGTCAGCGCGTGGTACTCGCGGAAGAAGACCGTCCACTCCGCGCGGTGTTCGGCGATGTTGCGCATCAGCGCCCGGGCGAGGCCGCGCAGTCGTTTCTCCGGATCGGCCTCGGACAGCGCGAGTTCGTCGGCGACCGTGTTCATCTGGGCGAGTTGCCTGCTGCTGATCTCGTAGAGGATGGCCTCCTTGCTGCCGATGTAGTGGTACAGCGCCCCGCGGCCGAGCCCGACCGCCGTGCCCAGGTCGGCGATGCCGGTGCCGTGGTACCCCGACTTCGCGAACAATTCGGCGGCCACCTGCAGGACCCGGTCCCGGTTGGCGTCGTACTTGTCGCTCATCGAAGGGCCCCTTTGTCTCCCGGCGGTCGAAGGTGTGAGTCTAGACGGCCCGGATCACGGGTTCGGTGCGGCCGGGCCGGCGATCCCGGTGCGCGCGACGTGCACGATCAGGGCCTGCCCCTGGCCGCCGCCCCCGCACAGCGCGGCCGCGCCGATGCCGCCGCCGCGGCGTTGCAACTCGAGCGCGAGGTGCAGGACGATCCGCGCCCCGGACACGCCGATCGGGTGACCGAGCGCGATCGCGCCGCCGTTGACGTTCGCCCGGTCCGAGTGGATGCCGAGACGTTCGGACGCGACGAGCGTCACCGCGGCGAACGCCTCGTTGATCTCGACGAGATCGAGGTCGCCGGGCGTGATCCCCTCGCGCCTGCAGGCGGCCAGGATGGCGTTCGACGGTTGCTCGTGCAGACCCGAATCGGGCCCGGCGACCACCGCGCCCGATCTGATCTCGGCCAGCCACGGCAGGCCGAGGCGGACAGCCGTCGACTTCCGCGTGACCACGACGGCACAGGCACCGTCGGAGATCGGGGACGAGTTGCCCGCGGTGAGCGAACCGTCCGCAGCGAAAGCCGGACGCAATTCGGCGAGGTCCGCCGCCGACGTGTCGGCCCGGACGCCCTCGTCGTCGCGCACCTCGCTCGACTCACCCCGCCCGACCGTGACCGGGACGGGAACGATCTCGGCCGCGAAGACGCCGTCCTTGCGTGCCCGCGCGGCCGCCCGGTGCGAGCGTGCGGCCCAGGCGTCCTGAGCCTCCCGGGTGATGCCGTATCCGGGATTGCCGGCCTCGGTCAGCGCCCCCATCGACAACCCGGTGAAGGCATCGCGGAGTCCGTCGAACGCGAGGTGATCGATCAGGACCGCGTCGCCGTACTTGGACCCACGACGACTGTCCCGGAGCAGGTGCGGTGCGTTGCTCATCGATTCTTGACCGCCAGCCACCAGGATGTCCGCGTCGCCGGCCGCGATCATCCGGTGCGCCAGCGTAATCGCGTCGAGTCCCGACAGGCACATCCGGTTGATGTTCAGTGCCGGTGTCGTCAACGGGATTCCGGCATCCGCGGCCGCGACACGCGCCGGCAGCTGGCCGTTGCCTGCCGTGAGTACCTGGCCCATGACGACGTGGTCGACGGCGCGTGCGTCGACGCCGGCGGACCGCAGCGCACCGCGGATAGCGTGACCACCCAATTCCTGGGCGGTGAGACCCGACAGCGATCCCATGAAGCGTCCGAACGGGGTTCGTGCCCCCGCCACGAGGACGGTGGGGTCTGCGTTCGTCATTGTCATCTCCTTCGGGGGCGGGTGCCGACCCGCAGCCGAAGCTCGGCTGCAGGTCGGCGGATGGTGAGCGTCAGGGTCGATGCGAGATCTCGAACGCGTCGGAGAACGCGTACCCGTCGAGCAGTCGTCCCGCCGCCACCAGGTACTGGATCGTCGGCGTGCCCTCCTCGAGCCAGTTGAGGCGGGCGTCCCGGTACAGGCGCTCGATCGGATGCGCCCGCGTGTAGCCGATGCCGCCGTGGACGAGCAGCGCCCGGTCGGTCACCCGGCCGACGGCCTCGAGGCCGAACAGCTTGCACATACTGGCCTCGGCCGGAATCCGTTCGCCCGCATCCCACTTCCTCGCCGCGTCCGCCAGGATGCCGCGCAGGGCGTAGACGTCGGTGGCCATCTCCGCCAGGTAGCGCTGGACGGCCTGCCGCGTGCCGATCGGCTTGCCGAACGTGACGCGGCTCTTCGCGTGCGCGATCGACAGTTCGAGGGCGCGCTCGGACGTGCCGAGCGAACTTGCCGCGATGAAGACCCGGCTGATCTCCAGCGCGCGCTCGAGGTGCTCGTTGCCCTGCCCCTCGGCGCCGACGAGGGCGGCAGCGGGAACCCGGACGGCGTCGAGTGTGACGCGTCCGTGCTCGGTGCCCTTGCAGCCCATCGTCTCGGGCAGTGCCGCGATCGACAGGCCTTCGGTGTCGCGGGGAACGAGGAACGCGGACACCTCCCGGTCGGTGGTCTTCGCGAACACGATGAAATGAGACGCGATGTCCGAGTTGGTGATCAACCACTTCTCGCCGGTGATGACGTAGTCGTCGCCGTCCCGCACCGCGGTCGAACCGAGGTCGGCTCCGGTCCCGAATCCCGGCTCCGTGAGCGCGAACGCGACCGAATTCCGGCCCGTCGCCGCGCCCGGAAGCACAGCCGCCTTCTGCTGCTCGTTCCCGATTTCGGAGAGCGCGTGGGCGAACGAGTTGTGCACGTGCACGATGACCCGCAGGCCGCCCTGCACCTTGGCGAACTCGGCGATGATCGGCAGGTACTGGGCGATCGAGAGTCCGCTGCCGCCGTACTCGCGGGGGACCAGCAGGCCGAGCGCGCCGATCCGGGCGAGGATCGGCATGACGATGTCGTGCGGTACCTGCTCCTCGTCCTCGATCCGCCGTTCCAGCGGATCGAGTTCGGACCAGATCGCCTCGAAGATGCGGTCCCGGAGCGCCAGGTACTCCGACTCCGGAATTCCGACCGAATGCGTGAGTGTCGCGGTCATGGTGTTGCTTCCCTTCGTTGTGGGTCGTCACAGTCGTGGTGTGTCACAGCGCCCAGCCTCCGTCGACGGTGAGAACGGAGCCGGTGCAGAACGTGGCGTCTTCGCTGAGGAAGACTGCGGCCTTGGCGATTTCGTCGACGGTGCCGAATCGGCCCAGGACGGTGTCCTGTTCGATCCGCCTGCGCGCGGATGCGGGCACCGCGTCGGTCATGTCGGTGGCGACGAAGCCGGGGGCCAGGATGTTGACCCGGATGCCGTCACGGGCGACCTCCTTAGCGAGCGACCGTCCGAAACCGACCATCGCCGACTTCGCGCTCGCGTAGGCGGTGTCGCCAGGGTGACCGATCACGCCGACGACCGACGACACCAGAACGATGCTCGGTGACGTGCCGTTCGCGAGGTGGGGTAGCGCGGCCCGGGCGAGGGCGACGGTGCCGCGCAGGTTCGTCTCGATGACGCTCCACCAGGCGTCCGGTTCCGTCGCGGTGAGCCGCCCGCCCGACCACTGACCCGCGTTCAGGATCAGCGAATCGAGTCGTCCCCAGTGGGCGACGACGTGCTCGACCGCCGAGGCCGCCGTGGTGTCGTCGTGCAGGTCGAAGTGGATCGGGAGCACCTGTTCCGGGGCGTCCGCGGTGAGCTTCTCGGCCTCGTCACGGCCGGTTCGGTACGTGCACCCCACCCGGCAGCCGCGCTGGGTCAGGCCGATGGTGACGGCGGCCCCGATGCCGCGGGAGCCGCCGGACACCAGTGCGACGCGGAGATCCTCGTTGTCGTTCTCGTTCATGCTCAAAAATGTACTGATCGATCCAAAAATAGTCCAGAGTTGTCGAGAAAGGCCACATAAATCTGCCTACTACGTGAGTGATAGACGTGAAGTAATCTTGGATCGATCGGTACAAAAATGCTTGCGACCCACGCGGCGGCTGTGCTAAACCTGTGACTGCGGCCACACGGGGCGACGTCGCGGACACGAGGTCCGCTCGGCGCACTCCGGACGAGGCCCGACCGCTCGATCACAACCGCGGTGGCACCGGGCCGACACGGCAACCACACCGCCCCACATCAGCAGCGATGGGAGATTCGATATGAGAGTCATCGACGACCTGGAGGTCACCCGGGTCGAACCCCGGAAGGTCGCGTTCGCGTCCTTCGTCGGAACCGCGATCGAGTGGTACGACTTCTTCATCTTCGGGACCGCGGCCGCCCTGATCTTCGGCAAGGCGTTCTTCCCGTCGCTCAGTCCGCTGTCGGGAACGCTCGCCGCGTTCGCGACGTTCGGTGTCGCGTTCGTGTCCCGTCCCGCCGGCGCCATCGTCTTCGGGCACTTCGGAGACCGGATCGGCCGCAAGAAGATGCTGGTGTTCTCCCTGGTGCTGATGGGGTCGTCGACGGTCGCCATCGGCCTGATCCCCACGTACGGCGCGATCGGTCTCGCGGCGCCCGTGCTCCTCGTCCTCGCGCGCCTTGCCCAGGGCTTCGCGGTCGGCGGAGAATGGGGCGGCGCGGTACTGATGGCGGTCGAACATGCACCGCGCGAGAAACGCGCGTTCTACGGCAGCTGGCCGCAAGCCGGCGTTCCCGCCGGGCTCGTGCTCGCCACGCTCGCGTTTCTCCTGGTCGAGCAGCTTCCGGAGGATCAGGTGCAGGCGTGGGGTTGGCGGCTTCCGTTCCTGGCCAGCGCCGGGCTGGTCGCGGTCGGCATGTACGTGCGGCTGAAGGTCGTCGAATCGCCGGAGTTCGAGAACGTCAAGCGCGACAAGAAGATTGCCGACTTCCCGATCCTCGCGGTGCTGCGGGGCGAGAAGCGCGCACTCGGCGTCGGGATTCTCACCCAGGCCGCCTCGCTCGTGCCCTTCTACCTCGTCACCGTCTTCGTGCTGTCATACGGTCCGAAGGAACTCGGCATCTCCCGGCAGACGATTCTGCTCAGCATCCTCGTCGCCTGCGTCCTCGACATCGTGTCCGTGCCCTGCGCGTCGATGATCGCGGACCGGATCGGGACCCGGAAGATGCTGATCTACGGCTCCCTCTACATGGCCGCGATTGCGTACCCGTTCTTCTGGTTGCTGTCCACCGCCACGGGTGCCGCCGTGCTGCTGGCGATGATTCTGATCATCACCATCGGCCACGCCGTCACTTACTCCGCGGTCGCCGGATATGTCACCGGTCTGTTCCCTGCCGAGGTCCGGTACACGGGCGCGTCCGTCGCCTATCAGTTCGGCGGCGTCGTGTTCAGCGCGCCGGCGCCGTTCATCGCGGTGGCGATCGCGGCCGAGACGGACGGTGCGTGGGCACTGGCCGCGTACATCGCCGCGGCGTGCGCGATCACCGTCCTCGTTCTGACCCTGACGAAAACTGCAAAGGTGAACCACTGATGTCTGTCGACGGACCCGCACTCGCCGCTGCATGGCAGGACATCGAATCCCTGCTGGACCGCGACCCGTTCGGCGGCGACTTCAACACGGCACACGAGATCTGCACCCGCTACGCCGGAGACCCGAATCGGGTGGCGCTGACCGTCCGGCACGAAGACGGGTCGGCAGACCGCTGGACGTACTTCGAACTCGACAGGCTCGCCGCCAAGGCGGCACGGGTGTTCGCCCGAGCGGGCCTGAAGCGGGGAGACCGCGTCGGCGGACTGCTGTCCCGACAGGTCGAGAGTTGGATCACCGCGCTGGCGGTGTGGCGATCCGGGCTGGTGTACGTGCCGCTGTTCGGAGGTTTCGCCCCGGACGCGATCGGACTGCGCCTCGACGCGGCGGGAGTCCGCGCGATCGTCGTCGATCAGCGGTACCGGCCGGCGCTCGCGGAGGCGCAGATGACCCACGGACTCGACCCGGCCGTGTTCGTCGTCGGCGACGGCGCGGTCGGCGGGACCGACAAGTCGTTCTGGACCGAGGTCGATCTGGCGGCCGCCGACGGTCCCCTCGAGAAGACCGCACTGGGCGACACCGCCACCCTGCTGTTCACCAGCGGAACATCCGGAACACCGAAGGCGTGCAAAATGACCCACGCCACGTTCGTCTCGGTCATGCCCTACGTGAAGTCGGTTCTCGGGGCGACCCGCGACAGCGTCGTCTTCTCCACCTCGGACCCGGCGTGGGCGTTCGGGCTGTTCAGCACGGGCGCCGCCGTCATGGCGCTGGGCGTACCGCGGGTCATGTACTCGGGCAAATTCGTCCCCGAGGCCTGGCATCGCGTGATCCGGGAGGAGAAGGCGACGATCCTCACCACCGCGCCCGCCGCACTGCGGCGACTGACGGCGACATTCGCGCAGGAAGGGGTACCGCCGTCGCTCCGCACCGTCGCCGCTGCCGGCGAACCGCTGACCGCAGCGGTCGCCGCAGACTGGGCCCGCACCGGTGCCCCCGCCGTGCGTAACGGATACGGACTGTCCGAGGTCGGCATGCTGCTCGGCGACACCCAGGGCACCGAAACGCGGTCCGGTCCGGGCTGGATGTCCGCCGGGATCCCTGGGTTCGACACCTTCCTCGCCGACCGGGACGGACAGCCGGTGGCCGACGGCCTGCCGGGACTGATCGCGGTACGGCGGCCCCGCCACCAGATGTCCAGCGGGTACGAGAACGCCCCCGAACTGTGGGCCGACCGCTGGCGCGGCGACGTGTTCCTCACCGAGGACCGCGCCGTCACCGACCCGGACGGGCGGTGGCAGATCCTGGGCCGGGACGACGACATGATCATCGCGTCGGGGCACAACATCAGCCCGGTCGAGGTCGAGAACGCGCTGTTGCAGCACCCGGCGGTCGCGGACGCCGCGGCAGTCGCGTACGAAGATCCCGTCCGCGGCGGAGTGGTCCGGGCGGTCGTCGTCCGCGCGGACACCCCGGGTGACGACAGCGACCTCGTCACGCAACTGAAGCAACTCGTCGCGCAGCGCGTCGGGCCCTACGCGGCGCCGAAGGTCGTCGACTTCCGGCCCGACCTCCCACGCACCGAAGTCGGCAAGCTCCGCAGGGCCGCGGTCCGCGCACTCCCGTAAGGCGGCTCCGCCGCCCGTGCGTGGTTAAGGAGTCCCTGCACTCGTTAACCACTCACGGGCCGTAGGCCTAGGCTCTCCCTCATGGAAACCGAGTTCGTCCGCTGGACCGAGGACGGCACCGAGCATTCGGCGGTGTGGAGGTCCACCAGCGGGGCGGCGCCCCCGAAAAAGATCCGGGTGGTCGACGACTCGATGACCGCCGACGAGGCCTACCGCCTGGCGTGCGAGGGGACGGCGCTGCTGTGGCGCGGCGATTTCCACAACGCCCGCCAGCTCGGCACGGCCGTCGCCGCCCGCACCGACCGCAAGGCCCGCAAGACGTCCACGGATCCGGCCACCGCGTTCCATCTGCACCGGCAGACGCAGTCGCGGCGGGCGGGCATCCTCGGGATGCTGCTGGTGCCGTTCGACGCCGACCAGACCGTTCCCTTGCGCCGCGCCCCCGACGTGCGGCAGGCGGTGCTCGCGGCGTACGGACCGACGGACCAGCCGACGGTCACCACGCTGCGGGATCTGCTGGGCGCGATCGGCGCCCACGAGTGGCAGAAGAAGGGCGTCGAGATCCCCGCCCTCGGCGCGCGCATCCACCCCGGCTACGGGGTGTTCTCACCGATTCGCGGCGAATACGTCGACCTCGTCGCCGACACCCCGCTGCCGTCGCTCGCGACAGCGTTCGACATCGGCACCGGCACCGGTGTGCTGGCCGCCGTCCTCGCGCACCGCGGCGTCGAGAAGGTGATCGCGACCGAACTCGACGCGAACGCGCTGGCCTGCGCGCGAGCGAATCTGGACCGGCTCGGCTACGCCGATCGGGTGCAGGTGGTGGAAACGGATCTGTTCCCCGACGGCCGGGCGCCGCTCGTCGTGTGCAACCCGCCTTGGATCCCCGCCCGGCCCACCTCGCCCATCGAGTACGCGATCTACGACCCGGACAGCCGGATGCTCCGCGGATTCCTCGCCGGCCTGGCCGAGCACCTCGAACCCGAGGGAGAGGGCTGGCTCATCCTGTCCGACATCGCCGAGCACCTCGGACTGCGGACCCGCGAGGAATTGCTGACCCTGATCGACGACGCCGGCCTCACCGTTCTCGGGCGGCGGGACGTGGCGCCCCGGCACGGCAAGGTGGCCGACCGCTCGGATGCGCTGCACGCAGCCCGCAAGCGGGAAGTGACGTCGCTGTGGCGGCTCGGCGCTCAGAACTGACGACCGCGACTGCGTGGTGTGCTCGCCCCGACCGATCCGGTTCTGGCCGGTGATCGATTGGCGCGACATGGTATTCGGCGTCGCCCTGCAGATTACCTGTCGGGTGCACCTGTGGCCCTGGGGAACGACGATGGGCGCCTTGCGGATAGGGCGGCCATCGGTTGATGTCTCCAGTTCCCGAAGTGGCTCGTCAACGAACCCATTTCCAGGGCTTGTCCCAGAGTCCGGGCGGCGGCACGAACGGTAGCTGGCCCAACTGTCCCGGCGGTGGGAAGAACGGCAGTTGGCCCAACTGTCCCGGCGGTGGGAAGAATGGCTGCTTCGCCGGTTGTCCGGGCGGTGGACCCAAGTCGGGTACCGAGATGCCGGGTATCGGCGGTGGCAACGGATCAGCATGTGCCGGAACGGCGCCGAGTCCCAGCGTGGTGAAGCCCAGCGCACCGGCGACCAGGGCACGCGCCGCACTTGTTTTCAGATTCATCGTGACTCCTTCTGCGTCTGTCCGACCACTGGCTGTGGTGGGCAGACCACCGGTATGCACGCTTTTAGTGTGCGCCTGCGCGCATTTTTGTGGGTTACGCATGGGATTGTTGCGAAACGGCGGCACCACCGCGATTCAGGGGCCTCAGCCGAGCGCGAAACCGTCGACGGATGCCGCTGCCTAGGTCGGGGGTGCCGGTCACCGTGTCGACGATGTGCACGATGACGGTGAATCCGGCCGCGGCCGGTGGTGTTACCGCTTGTGCGCCTTTGTGGTTGCTGCAGCTACCAGAAAGGCGCACGGGCGCTAGTGTCCCGCGTCAGAAATTCGTGAGATATATTTAGCGAGGGAATCGAGGATCTCCTCGGCGGTCTTGTGCCAGACGAACGGCTTCGGGTCGTCGTTCCAGGTCTTGACCCAGTTGCGAACGTCTTTCTCCAGTGCCGCAACGCTTTTGTGTACACCACGGCGGAGCAGCTGATCGGTCAGGAATGCGAACCATCGCTCGACCTGATTGATCCACGAGGACCCGGTCGGGGTGAAGTGGACGTGAAAACGTGGGTGCTTGGCCAACCAGTCGCCCACCGCCGGCGTCTTGTGGGTGGCCAGGTTGTCGCAGACAAGATGCACGTCCAACTCCTCGGGGACGGCCTTGTCGATCGCGGTGAGAAACTTCTTGAACTCCACGGCCCGGTGACGTCGATGAAGCTCGGAGATCACCGTGCCGTCGGCGATGTTGAACGCCGCGAACAGGCTGGTGACGCCGCTGCGGACGTAGTCATGACTGCGCCGTTCCGGCATGCCGGGCATCATCGGCAGCACCGGCTGGGAACGGTTCAATGCCTGCATCTGACTCTTCTCGTCCACACACAGGACGACGGCACGCTCGGGCGGATTATGGTAGAGACCAACAACATCGACGACCTTGTCCACGAACTGCGGATCCGTGGAAAGCTTGAAACCGTCGGTCAGATGCGGTTTGAGTTCAAACTTGCGCCAGATCCGGCCGATCGTCGACGGTGACAGGCCGGTGCGTTTGGCCATCGAGGTACGCGACCAGTGCGTCGCATTGGCCGGGGAGGTTTCCAGTGTCGCGGTAACCACGTCTTCGACCCGGTCCAGCAAGATCGAGGGCGGACGACCCGGTCGAGGTTCGTCGACCAAGCCGTCGAGGCGTCGGTCGACGAAGCGCCCGCGCCATTTGTTGACCGTGTTGGCGGATATCCCTAGGTCTGCCGCGACTTGCTTGTTTGTCATCCCCGGCTCCGCGCAGGCCAACACGATCCGCGACCTCAGTGCCAACGATTGTGGGGTTTTCGCTCGCCGCGACCATCGAACGAGTTGTTCGCGTTCGTTATCGGTCAACATCAACTCCGCCTTCGGGCGTCCGGTTCGAGGCATGCCTCAGGATATCAAGTTAAAGCACGAATTTATGGCGTACGACACTAGCGCTTCTTGACGTGCGTGACGATTTCCGGATCGCTCTGTCCGTTCGTCTTCATCTTCTTGTCGGCGCGCTTCTCCTTCAGCGACTTGCCGGATTTCTTCGACATGGAATTGCGGGGCGATTTGTCAGCCATGGACCATCCCTGAATGCGGAACCTGGACGGCTCCGATAGAGCCGACAGTACGCCATATCCCGGGAAACCCGGACCGATCATCGAAACGGTCGCTTCTAGGACGACGGATCGTCGAACAGCGTCTGCTCCTCGGGGTTGTTGAACAGTCCCATCTGTTCGGGCCGCGGCTTGGTGTCGGGAGCGTTCTCAGGCGGCGGCAGTACGACGGTCCGGAGGGCGTTGCGCAGGGTGCGGACGACGCGCTCCCAGTGCTCCACCGACGCGTCGTCCGTGTCCCGCAACCGGGACACCCACGCGGTGCCGGTGTCGAGGAGGGCGAGGATCCGGTCGCGGTCGTGACCGCACACGTCGGCGACGACGGCCGGATCGGTGTCGCCACCGCACCCGGGATCGAGATGGAACAGCGTCTGGAGTTCCTTCGGCAGATCGGTCGTCGACGTCCCGTTCCCGGCGTGGGGTGCCGACACCGGTTCGGGTTCCTCGTCGGGGCCGGAGTCCCGGTTGAAGAACAGTTCGCCGCCGAACCGCGCCGCGAAGTCGCTGTCGACGGTGCGCAGGAAATCGGCGAAAGACTTGCAGCTGTCCGTCAGGTGCTGGGGGACGAACGGGTTGCCCGACACCTCCAGGAACGCCGACAAACGGTCGTCGACCAGCACGAACTTGATCCGAGACCAGGTGCGGTTGAGGTCGGCGGTGACCTCGGCCGCCCGGGTGCGGTCGCTGATGTCGTGCACCAGCGGCGCGAACAGTTGCACGTCGACGGTGTCGGCGAGCGGCCCGACGAACAGGATGGTGTTGCCCATCCGGATCGGGACGTCGCCGTCGGGGTCGCGTTCGGGCAGCAGCCCGAGCATCGGCACCAACGAGAGCGTGATCAGCTCGTGCAGGTGCTCGACGTCCCGCGGGACCACGGCGGCCGCGGGGTCGAGTTGCGCGACCAGCGGTGGCTGCACCGCAATCGGGTCGAACGTGGCCTCGGGATCGGTGCTCGACGTCTCGGTACTCAGGAACGCGGGATGCGTGATTCCCCAGACGTCGCGGAACGCTGCCACCGCCATCGCGGCCAGCTGATCCGACCACGACAGCTTCTTGTCCACGTAGAACGCGGGGGAGCCGTCGTCGGGTTCGTCGTCCGGGCCGCGGGTCGGACGGTTCCAGCCCAGCTCGGTGAGGTACGTCTGCTCGGCCTCGGACAGCGCGCGGTCGGGGTGCAGGTAATGGTTCGACGGCACCTCGCAGCGCACCGTGTCGCCGTCCCACACCACGAACTGGATGCACGGCATCAGCCCCCGGGATTCGTCGAGTTCCTCGAATCCCGATTCGAGCACCAGAAGGTCCTCGTCCTGCATCGCCGCCAGATAGTCCGCGAGGCGCCGCTGGAACTCCGCCCAGTCGCGGTTCACGCTCGAATCCAGATCGAAGTCCTGCATGTCTGCTCCGTCCGGGTCGGCCACGAGTCACCTACTTCCGCTGTATACGGTAGCGGCGAGCGCCGACACCGCCGCGCCGGAGGGGGTGCGGAGCTTAGACGGGGTGACCGGCCGCGATCCGTCCCGTCAGCCGGGTGACGGCGTCGAGGAGGTCCCACGACGTGCCCGGTTCCACCGCCACCGCGGTGTCGCCCCACACGAGATATCTGCCGTCGTCCTCGATGTCACGCCACGCCAGACCGCCGACGGGGCGCGGCGAGCGCCGCGCGCCGCGGACGACGGTGACGACGCCCTGACCCGTCGACGGCCGGTCGAGGATCCGGGCGACCGCCGCCTGCCGGTGCGCGGCAGCTGCCCGGTCGACCACGACGCCGCGACGCGTGCCCGCGTCGGTGTCGGGAAGCTGCGCGATCAGCTGCCTGCCGACGTCGTACGGTTCACAGCTGCGGATCACCACCTCGCCGCCCGGATGCTGCACCGCGGCGATCCCGTGCCCGCGCGCGAGCGCCCCGATCACGCGGATCGGGGTATCGCCCTCCGAACCGGAGATCTCGATCCGGAGGTCGGGTTCGGCGAGCACCAGCAGCGCCGACGCGAGCGGGTCGTGTTCGGGTCCGGAGAAGTCGGCGCGGATCCGGCGCTGCTCGGCCTCGTACTCGTCGGCGGTGGTCAGCGTGCTGGTGACCTTGAGCGGGTACGGAATGCGGTCCTGGCCGGTCCGCGCCCACGACGCCGAAAACTGCGGACCGCTCAACACCCAGTGCCCCACGCCTATTCGCCGATCACCGCGGGCGTGACGAGGGGCAGTTTCCCGACGAGTTCGCTTCCCTCGTCGATGCTTTCGAGGTAGGTCGGCGGCTCCTCCTCGTCCTCGTGCGCGGCGGGCTGGGCCGGACTGCCGGGCCGTTCGGGGGTCGGCACCCGGTGCGCAGCCACGACGCCGTGCGCATACTGCGCCACCCCGCCGCCGACGGCCCCGGCCAGCGCCGCACCGGCGATGGAGCCGGGATCGGCCTGTGGGTTCTGGGGCGGGACCTCGTCACTCCGGCGAGGCTCGGAGTCCGCGCCGGGTTCGGGTTCGGCCACCTGCTGATTGCTGGGTATGCCGTGCACGCCGTTCGGTCCGATGTCGAAGCCCACCGGCTGCCCGTGGGCCGTCGCCGCAGCGTGCGTCGCGGCGAGACCGTCAATGGGGAGCTGTTCGTCCGCAACCCGGTACGCCGACGCGTACAGGGTGTCCATGGCCGCCTTCGCATCCTGTTCCGCGGCGTCGGCGTCGGCTTCCGCGGTCCAGTTCCCCGGCAACACCCGGGTCCAGTCGGTCGGATGGTCCCCTGGCGGGCCGACCGCGCCGCGCACCGCTTCGGCCCCGGCGCTCGCGTGCCGTAGTGCGTCTCCCACGTCGGTGAACCGGTCGCCGACCTGCCCGGCCCGGGCGGCGTAGTCGTCGAGTGCCGACACCACCGCGGTCGCCGACTGTCCGCGCCATCCGGTGTCGACCGCGGCCCGGGTCGCGTCGTGGAACGCGGTGACCGACTCCTGAAATTTTCGTCCGAGGTCGTCCCAGGACGAGGCAACCGCTTCGGACTCGGCGGGTCTCAGCGCGTCGACAGCGCTGCTGATCGCGCGGTGATTCCACGCGCCCGAGTGAAAGTTTTCCCCGCCGTTCATCCCCGACCTCCGCTGCTGGACACTCTCGGTCCCGGAGTGGACCCCCCAATCCGGCGGGAAGCCACCTTACCGACTCCCGCCTCCGACTTGTCACCGCTCCTCGACTCCGAAAGGCTCGGGGCCATGCCCTCGTTCTCGCCCACAGCGTCCACGACGCGCACCGGCCGGTCACCCGCCCTCGCCATCGGCGCCACCGCGTTCGCGTTCCTCGTCACGATGATGGGAACGACGCTGCCGACCCCGCTCTACTCGATCTATGCGCAGGAACTGGCGTTCAGTCCGCTCACCGTCACGATCCTGTTCGCCGTGTACGCGGTCGGGGTCGTGGCCGCGCTCGCCGTGTTCGGGCGGCTTTCCGACGACGTCGGCAGGCGCCCGGTGCTCTTCCTCGCCGTCGCCCTCGCCGCGATCAGTGCCGTGCTGTTCCTGCTGCCGTCGACGCTTCCGGTGTTCGTGGTGGCCCGGGTGATCTCCGGTCTGTCCGCCGGCCTCATGACCGGCACGGGCACCGCCGCGGTGATCGACCTGTTCCCACCCGACCGAAAGGCGGCAGGCGGCATGCTCGCGGTCGCGGTAAACACCGGGGGCCTCGGACTGGGCACGCTCAGCGCGGGGGTGATCGCCGACGTCACGTCGAGTCCGCTGACCATTCCCTACGCGGTGAACCTCGCGCTCGCCGCCGTCGCCGCCGCCGGGCTGTGGATCTTCGCGCCTGCGCCGGCCACCCGACCGACGTGGCGCCTCCGGCCCCGCCGCCTGCAGGTCCCGGCGTCGATCCGCGGCGCCTTCGTCACCGCGGTGCTCGCCGCAGGAACGGCGTTCGCGGTGACCGGCGTGCTCACCGCCGTGTCGGCGCTGTTCCTGACGAGATACCTGGGGACGACGAGCCACACGATGGCCGGGCTCGTCGTGTTCCTGACCTTCCTGTTCATGGCCGCCGGCCAACTCCTCGCACGCCGG
This sequence comes from Rhodococcus sp. USK10, assembly GCF_019378875.1. Lineage (NCBI taxonomy): Bacteria > Bacillati > Actinomycetota > Actinomycetes > Mycobacteriales > Nocardiaceae > Rhodococcus > Rhodococcus sp. USK10. The sequence continues at coordinate 1,653,361 of NZ_CP076048.1, read as the reverse complement.
ATGTCGACGGCCACCGCGATGCTCGCCGGGTGCCTCGGATTGGTCCCCGCCGCCGGGTTGCTGGCGCTCGCGCTGGCGAACACGGTCCTCGCGCCGCTGCTCGCGTCCGCGGTGGTGCTCGGCGTCGCCGGAGGCCTGTGCCTCAACGCGTCGCTCGCCACCACCGTCGAACGGGTCGACCCGCAACTCCGCGGCGGCCTGTCCTCGGCATTCTTCGCCGGGATCTACGTGATGCTGGCCGTTCCCGCGGTCGGTGTCGGTGTGCTCGCACGGTTCACCGACCTTCGGGCCGCCGGGATCGTCTTCAGCGCGCTGGTCGCCGCGCTGGGTGCCGGGGTGGCCGTCGCGCAACTGATCGGGCGCAGACGGGCCTGAGCGTCAGCCTCGCGGTCTGGTGGTGACCGGCGGGATCGTGATCACCGGACGCGTCGTCGTCGTGGTGGTGGTGGTCGGCGCCAGCGTCGGCGCCACGGCAGCCTGCGGCGGAACGGTTGCCTCGGTCGTCGTGACGACCGGGGGCCGGGTCACCGGCGTGGTGACCGGGGCGAGGCTGATCGTCGGCGGCGGCGGAGGCGGAGGCGGCGCGATCGTCGTCCGGACCGGCGGCGGGGGAGGCGGTGCGGGGGTCGTCGAGGGCGCGGGCGGCGGCGCGGTGGTCACCGGCGCCGGTTCGGTGGTGAGCGTGACGGCCCGCGGGGTGGTCAGCTCCGCCATCTGCCAGGTGGGGGTCGGCGGGACGAACACCTGGAACGTCGCCGGTTCGGCGCTGTGCGGCCCCGCGGCCTGCAGACCCTCCGACGACAGCGGTGGTGGCGCGACTGCCGGTCCGTGACTGCCGAACGCGCCGCCCGCGGCGCCGATCATCAGCCCGGAGACCGCTGAAACGGTGGCGATCGCAAGCGCCCCGATCGCTACAGTCCTGTCGTCCATGCTTTACCCGTCGTCGGCGTGCAAATGCGTCCACCATAGAGGGCGTTGCCCCCGGCTGGTGCACGTGTCGGCAGACGAGTCGCCCGGGAGGGGTTCGCTCGAAGGTTGCCAGGCGGCTGTCGGGGTTCGGCGCACGCTGACGAGAACCCTTGCCCGGATGAGGTCGCGAGCCGACGATCGAGCGGTGTCCATACCGCTCCGACCGGGGGTAACGATGTCTCTGCTCGACAGATTGTTCGGCCGCCGCCCGCTGTCCGAACGCGCCGGGGCAGCCGTCGCCGCGTCGGCGATGCTGTTCGCTTCGTGAGCGCACTCGAGATCGTCGCCGACGTCCTCGTCCTCGGCGGCGGACCCGCCGCCACCTGGGCGGCACTGTCCGCGGCCCGGGAGGGTGCCCAGGTGGTGCTCGCCGACGAGGGGTGCATCACCAGGTGACTGACCATCGCGGCCACGGCCCAGACATTCTCTAAACTAAACAGGAGTCCACGCCTACCGGCTGGCTCCAAGTTCCCGAACTAGGACACCGCTCGACCAGACACCGAGCCCGCAGGCGACCACTCAAAAAGCCAGGGATCACCCAGTGTCCCGGTCGGACGTTCGGCCCGCCTACGGACTCCCCGCCAAGGCTAAATGTCGGACTGTGTGGCTAGTGTCTGGGTCATGGTGGGGAGGGCGGTGAAGCGGGCGTTCAAGTACCGTTTCTATCCGACTGCGGTGCAGGCGGAACAGCTTGCTCGGACGTTCGGGTGCACCCGGTATGTCTACAACCGGGCGTTGGCCGAGCGCTCGCGGGCCTGGTCGCAGGAGGGGCGCCGAATCACCTACGCGGACACCTCGACGATGCTCACCGGATGGAAACGCGACGCCGAGACCGCGTGGTTGGCGGAGCCGTCGAAGGGGCCGCTGCAGGAATCGCTGCGACAATTGCAGGGCGCGTTCGAGAGGTTCTGGCGCAAACAATCCGGCTACCCGCAGTTCAAGAAGAAGGGGCGGTCGAAGGATTCGGCGACCTACTACTCGAACTGCTTCACCTACCGCGGCGGGCAGCTCCGGTTGGCCAAGCAGTCCGAACCCCTGGACATTCGGTGGTCGAGGCCGCTACCGGAGGGGGCCGTGCCGTCGCAGGTGACGGTCTCGCGTAACGCTCGCGGGCAGTATCACATCTCGATCCTCGTCGAGGACGTGATTCCCGAACTCGAACCGACTGATCGGGTGGTCGGGCTCGACGCCGGGATCACCAGCCTGTACACGCTCTCGACGGGGGAGAAGATCACCAACCCGCGCCACGAGCGCGCGGACCGTGCGCGGCTGGCGAAGGCGCAACGGATGCTGGCCAAGAAGGAGAAAGGGTCCCGGAACCGGGCCAAGGCCCGACTGAAGGTCGCGAAAATCTATGGCCGGATCGCCGATCGGCGTCGCGATTATCTGCACACACTTTCCACTCGTTTGGTGCGCGAAAACCAAGTGATCGCCATCGAGGATCTGAGTGTGCGGAACATGGTGAAGAATCGGTCGTTGTCGCGGGCGATCTCGGATGCGGGGTGGTCGGAGTTCCGGTCGATGCTCGAGTACAAGGCCGACTGGTACGGGCGGCGGGTGGTGGCGGTCGACCGGTTCTTTCCGTCGTCGAAGACCTGCTCGGTGTGCGGGGAGGTCGCCTCGACGATGCCGCTGAACGTGCGGGAGTGGACGTGCCGGTGCGGCGCCGTCCACGATCGGGATGTGAATGCGGCAAGGAATATTTTGGCCGTCGGACTGACGGTGGCAGCCTGCGGAGACGGTGTGAGACCACCCCGCACATAACGTGCGGGGAGGCGACTGTCGGTGAAACAGGAACCTCGGGACGTGAGTCCCGCGGGGAATCTCGGTCGTTCACGGCCGAGAGGAAGTCAAGATGCAGTTCGCCTACTACGACGCGGACGGCGGGCCGCTCGGGGACGGCGGCTTCTCCGCGCGCGGCGCCGCGATGGCGCACCTCGCCACCGGCCGCCCGGTGTATGCGCGGCTGGACCGGGCCCGGCCCGATATCCGCGCGGCCATGCGCACGTCGCAACCGAATTACTTTCTGCCGCTGGACAAGGCGGGCATCGACCCGTTCGCCCAGAAATATCCCGTGCGGGCGGTGCTGGAGGGAACGGTGCGCGGGACCGGAGGCATCCGGATCACCGGCACCGACTGCGCCAGTGACGTTCCCGGCCTGTTCGCAGCCGGCGATGCCGCCACCCGCGAGTTGATCACCGGCGGTCGCAGCGGCGGCGGCAGCCACAACGGGGCCTGGGCGATCTCGTCGGGAACGTGGGCGGGCGCCGGGGCAGCCCGGTTCGCGCGGGGACGTCCCGTCCCCGACGGAGTACGCGGCGCGGGAGCGGCCGGGCTGCGCGGCCCATCCGCCCGGCGGCAGGCGTCGCGCGCCATCGTCGGACTGGTCCAGGAGCACACCCTGCCGCTGCGGCGCAGTTACCGGCGCAGCGCGGCGAGCCTGCAGGACAGCGTGACCGCCCTCGACGAAGCCTGGTCGGGTGCCGCCGATCTGCTCGGCGGCGCCGAACGAGAACTGCTGCAGGCACGCTCGGCCGCCGCGATGCTCGCCGCGGCCCGGTGGGCGACCCACTCCGCGCTGGCGCGGACCGAGACCCGGGGCATGCACGTGCGCACCGACCTGCCCGACACCGATCCGGCGCAGACCCATCGCCTGCTGTCGGGCGGACTGGGCGAAGTGTGGGTGCGGCCGGAACACGGCGCCGCCGAGACCAGGACGGTGGCGTCGTGATCGAGGTAGTCCTCGCCGACCGGTGCGTGCAGTGCGACATCTGCATCAAGGTCTGCCCGACGGACGTCTTCCGCCGCGGCGAGGACGGGGTTCCCGTCGTCGCGCACCAGGAGGACTGTCAGACGTGCTTCATGTGTGAGGCGAACTGTCCCACCGACGCGCTGTACGTCGCGCCGTTCGACACCCCGGTTCCCGAGGACTCGACCCACACTGACGCCGACGCGCTGGCGGAGTCCGGGGCGCTCGGCGCCTACCGCGCCGTGATCGGGTGGGGTGGCGGTCGCACGCCGGGTTCCACGCTCGACCGGAACCATCTGTTCGCACCCGTGAGTACTTCCTAACCGCCGGCGGTTAACAAGTACTCACGGGGGTGGCCCTGCGGATGAACCGGCCGATCTCACGGATGGCACGGGTGCCCTCGGGGAGCAGTCCGGCGGCGGCCTGGAAGACGTGTACCTGCCGCTCCCACACCTGCAGTTCGCACGGCACCCCGGCCTGGGACAGCCGCTCGGACATCAGTTCCGCGTCGACGTACACCATTTCCTGCGAGCCGGTCTGGATCAGTGCCGGCGGCATGGAGGCGAGGGAGCCGTCCACGGGGGACGTGGACGGCTCGTGCCCGCCCCGGGTGTCCAGGCGTTCGATCAGCCTGGACAGGGCACCGACCGCGCGTTTGGGGAAGACGGCGCAGAGGTCGGCGTTGGGATGGGCCAGCTTGTTCACCGGGTCGAGGTCGGTGAGCGGCGACAGTGCGACGTCGGCGGCGGGGCGCGGCAGCCCCTGACGCAGCGCTTCGAGCGTCACCATGAACGTCAGGAATCCGCCCGCCGAGTCGCCGGCGACGACGATGCGGTCCGCGGTGTAGCCGTGCGCGAGCAGCCACCGGTACCCGTCGACGCCGTCCTCGACGGCCGCCCGGATGGGGTTCCGCGGGATCATCCGGTACGCGACGTTCAGCGTCGACGCCTGGGACTCCGCCGAGATCCGGGACACCATCTGGCGGTGCGAGTTGATCCCGCAGCACAGGAACGCCCCGCCGTGGAGGTAGAGGATCGCCCGGTCGCCGAGCTCACCCGGCGGCCGGATCCATTCGGCGCGGCAGTGCGGCAGCCGGACGGGCCGGCGCTGGGTTCCGCGGATGGGGCCGAGCGAGTACCCGAACAGGTCGACGACTCCGGTGGGCCACGGCAGTTCGGGGTAGCGTGCCCACCCGTCGAGGAACGGCCGGACTGTGCGGCGGAGGGTGTGTGCGAGGGCCGCCGACTGCAGGCTGGTTCCGGCGAACTCCCGCCGCGTCACCGGGAGCGGTGACGGGCAGAATTCGTAAGTCGCAGTGCTCATTGTCTGCCTCCGTTCCGGCCTCGGTGCCCTTCGACGTGCTGCCTTCAGGTTTGCCACCTCGTTGCGCCGTACGGTCTACATCGAAGTAGGTCGCACGGACGCTACGCCCGACGTAGCATCCAGGCGGAAGTCGTAATGGGATAGTGACCGAGCGGGGGTGAACGTCCAGGTGGGGATCATGCCGGTTACCGATTCGATATTCCTTCTCGGAGAATCGCGAGAGCATCCGATGCATGTCGGATCGCTCGAATTGTTCACACCGCCGGAGGGTGCCGGACCGGACTACGTGAAGTCGATGCACGAAACAATGCTGAAGCACACGGACGTCGACGCCACGTTCCGCAAGAAGCCGGCGGGCCCGGTCGGGAGTCTCGGGAACCTGTGGTGGGCCGACGAGTCGGACGTCGATCTCGAATACCACGTGCGTCATTCGGCCCTGCCTGCGCCGTACCGGGTCCGGGAATTGCTGACGCTGACGTCCCGGTTGCACGGCACGCTCCTGGACCGTCATCGCCCGCTGTGGGAGATGTATCTGATCGAGGGACTCTCCGACGGCCGGTTCGCGATCTACACCAAGCTGCACCACTCGCTGATGGACGGGGTGTCCGGGCTGCGGCTGCTGATGCGGACGCTGTCGACGGACCCGGACGTGCGCGACGCCCCGCCGCCGTGGAACCTGCCGCGCTCGGCGTCGGCGAACGGAGCCGCCGCCCCCGACCTCTGGTCGGTGGTGAACGGGGTCCGCCGGACAGTCGGCGATGTGGCCGGTCTCGCGCCGGCGTCGTTTCGGATCGCCCGCACCGCGATGGGTCAGCACGACATGAGGTTTCCGTACGAGGCGCCGCGCACCATGCTCAACGTTCCGATCGGTGGCGCGCGCCGGTTCGCCGCGCAATCGTGGCCGCTCGACCGGATCCATGCCGTGCGGAAGGCGGCCGGCGCCAGTGTCAACGACGTCGTGATGGCCATGTGCGCCGGGGGGCTGCGCGGTTACCTCGAGGAACAGAACGCGCTGCCCGACGAACCGCTGATCGCGATGGTTCCGGTGTCGCTGCGCGACGAGCAGAAGGCCGACGCCGGCGGCAACGCGGTGGGGGTGACGCTGTGCAACCTGGCGACGGACGTCGACGACCCGGCCGAGCGTCTGACGGCGATCTCCGCGTCCATGTCGCAGGGGAAGGAATTGTTCGGCAGCCTCACCTCGTTGCAGGCGCTGGCGTGGTCCGCGGTCAACATGTCGCCGATCGCCCTGACGCCGGTGCCGGGGTTCGTCCGCTTCACGCCGCCGCCGTTCAACGTGATCATCTCCAACGTCCCGGGACCGCGGAAGACCATGTACTGGAACGGCTCCCGACTGGACGGTATCTACCCGACGTCGGTGGTGCTGGACGGGCAGGCGCTGAACATCACGCTCACCAACAACGGCGACAACCTCGATTTCGGTGTCATCGGGTGCCGCCGCTCGGTGCCGAGCCTGCAACGCATCCTCCACTACCTGGAGGCCGCGCTCGGCGAACTGGAAGCCGCTCTGCTCTGACGCGGCACTGCTCGGAGACGCCGCGGGTGTCAGCGTCTGCCCGACTCCTGCTCGACGAGGGCCCGCCGCGATTCCTCGTGCAGCACGCCGAGCAGTTCGTGTTCGACGTCCGCGAATTCGGGTGACGTCATCATCGACAGTTCGCGTGGGCGGGGCAGGCCCACCGTCACCTCGCGGCGCACGGTGGCGGGCCGGGCGGACAGCACGACCACCCGGTCCGACAGGTAGACGGCTTCCCGGATGTCGTGGGTGATCATCAGGACGGTCCACCGGTAGCGCTGCCACACGTCCTGCAACCAGGTCTGCATCTCGGTACGGGTCAACGAATCCAGGGCGCCGAACGGCTCGTCGAGCAGCAGCACGGGACGGTCCTGGACGACGGTCCGCAGCATCGCGGCGCGCTGCCGCATCCCGCCGGACAGCTGGCTGGGGCGGGCGTCCTCGAACCCGCCGAGACCGAAGACGGAGAACAGTTCCCGGGCCTTGTCCCGCGCCTGTTTCCGGGGCACGCCCTGCACCTCGAGTCCGAGGGTGGTGTTGTCGAGGACGCTGCGCCACGGGAACAGCAGGTCCTTCTGCGGCATGTATGCGCATTTCGACGGGCCACTGCCCGCGGGGCGCACGGGTTCGCCGCCGATCGTGACGGTGCCGGTGTCCGGTTGGTCGAGTCCGGCGAGCATGGCGAACGCGGTGCTCTTCCCGCATCCGCTGGGACCGATCACCGACACGAATTCGCCCGGTTCGACGGTGAACGAGACGTTGTCGAGGACGGGACGGATGCCGCCGCGGACCGGGAATCCCTTGCTCAGTCCGGACAGTGCGACGCGCGCGGTGTCACTCATGCCGGGCCCTTTCGTTCTTGATCCAGGGGGCGACGACGCGTTCGACTGCGAACGTGAGCAGGTAGAGGCTGACGCTGATCACGGCGGTCACGAGGACGGCCGCCAGCACGAGGTCGGTGCGGAAGGAGTTCTTCTGCGTCGCCATGTAGATGCCGAGACCGGATGTGGCCCCCACGTATTCGGCGAACACGGCACCCACGACGGCGTACGTGATGCCGATGCGCAGGGCGGTGAAGAACCGGGGGATCGCCGAGGGCAGCCGCACGTAACGGAATTCCTGCCACCGGGAGGCGCCCATGCTGCGCAACAGCGCACCCGCCTCCCGGTCGGCAGCGGCGAAACCCTCGATCAGGCCGATCGTCATGGGGAAGAACGTGGCGAGGGCGATCACGAGGACTTTCGGCAGCAGACCGAATCCGAACCAAATGATCATCAGTGGAGCGATCGCGATGATCGGCAGTGTCTGCGACACGACGAACAGCGGAACGAACGCGCGTCGCAGCCACGGCGAGAAGTCCACGAGTACGGCGAGGGCCCACGCGAAGAGCAGGGACACGGAGAACCCGATCAGCGTCACCTGCAGTGTCGCGGTCGCGTGACCGGAGATGGCGTCCCGCGCCTTCCAGCCCTGCTGGACGACCCGAAGCGGCGACGGCAGCACCTGCGGCCGGATACCGCTGACCGTCACGTACACCTGCCACGCGATCACCAGCAGTGCCACGACCACGACCGCGGGCAGCACCCGCCGCAGCAGCGGGGACGTGCCCGGGGCCGGGGTCCGGAGGGTCGGGTCAGGGCTGAGCGAGGTACTCATTGGTGAAATAGGTCGACCAGTCGGGTTCCGTGGTCAGCGGTGCCCCGTCGGGGTCGGTGAGCAGGCCGTGCTGGAACAGGAAACCGGAGTACCCCGCCCACTGCTCGGCAGTCTGAGTTCCGACCTTTCCGGAAGCGTCCTTCATGTACTGGGAGGACAGCATCTGCTGGCTCTCCCGCACGAGGGACTCGTCCGTGAACGCGCCGGGATTGGCGTCGATCAACATCTGCGCGGCCTCGTCCGGCCGATCGGCGGCGAACTGGTAGCCGCGCTGCAGGGCCTGGACGAACTTGCGGGCCTGCTCGGGATGCTCGTCCATCCACTGCTCGTTGCCCTCGATGACGAGTGCGTACGCGTCCGGGAAGCCGTAGTCGGTGTAGTGGAAGTAGCGCATCGGGGTGCCCCGGTGCTCTGCCTCGATGCCCTCCCAGCCGAAGAACGACACGGTGAAGTCGGCGGTGCCGGAGTACACGGCCTCGTAGGCCGACGTGCCGAGCGTGACGGTGGTGAATTCGCCCTTGCCGCCGTCGTTCCGGATGATCTGCTTCAGGGTCTCCTCGCCGTCCGGGTCCGCGAAACCGGCGTAGATCTTGCCGTCGAGATCCCGGGGGCGGGTGATGTCGGGGCGATCCGCCTTGACCGCGATGCCGGTGGCCCAGTGCTGCAGCGGGGCCATGACCGACGTGGTCTGGGCGCCCGCGGCCTTCGAGAACGTCGAGGAACTCTGGAAGCTCACGCCGAACTCGGCGTTACCGGCGTCGACGAGGGTGTCGGGCGAGGTGTCGTTGTACGGCAGCACCTGCACGTCGAGTCCGGCGTCGGCGAACCAGCCCTCCTGCTGGGCGACGAACAGACCGGTGTGGTTGGTGTTCGGCGTCCAGTCGAGTGCGAACCGGATGGTGTCGTCGGACTGCGAGTCGCCGGCGCAGCCGGTGAGCATCGACAGGGCCGAGACGAGGATGACGGCTGCGGTGGCAGCGCGCTTGGTACGGGAGAAAAGTGTCACGACGCCGGCCATTCCTGCTTGTTGAGTGCGGTGTCCCAGAACATGAGTTCGTAGCGGCTGGCGATCGTGAACGCCTCCACCATCGCCTCGCGCTGGGTGTCGGTCGCGGCCTCCGCGGCGGCGTCCACGAGTTCGCGGGCCTTCGCGACGGCGGCGTGGAACTCCTCCGCGTCGTACGTGGTCACCCACTGTGCGTACGGGTGCGACAAGTCGGCGGACAGCACGTCCCGGGCGCTCGCCGCCAGCCGGCGTCCCACGTCCGCGTAGATCCAGAAGCACGGCAGCACCGCGGCGGCGGACACCGCGTACGGCTCGGTGGCGGCGACCGCCGTCAGGTAGGAGATGTACCCGAGGCAGGCCTGCGAATGCTGCGGTTCGACATCCGACGCGGGGAGTCGTCCGCTGGTCAGCAGATTCTGGTGCAACGTCGCCTCGACCGTCGCGGCCTCGGCCGCCGAGCCGGCCCAGAAGCCGGCCTCGACGGGACCCGGCGCGTGCGCGGCGACCAGGGACAGGGCCTTCGCGTACCCGGTCAGGTACAGGAAATCCTGCTCGATGTACGTGCGGAACACGTCCAGCGGCAGTGTTCCGTCGCCGAGGCGGCGCAGAAACTCGAGTTCGTCGATCGCCTCGCGCAGCACCTTGGTCCGGTCCCACAAGTGGTCCGTGAATCGGGCGTGCTGGCCTGCGCCCGCAGCACCTTGGACAGAGCTATTCACAACGTTGACATCCCTTCGTCAGCATTACCTGAGCAGGTTCCCGGGTGTGTTCTCAGCCCCGCCCGTGCGGAGCACCCCGTGTCAGAACAAGCCGACCCTAGCACCGGCCGTGCCACGAACGGAAAGGCCCCGGGTGGGTGGACGGGCTCAGCCGGCGAGGAACGCGGCCGCGCCCGGCGGGAGGGCCGCGGGGCCGCGCGTGTAGATCTCGGCGGGCCTGCCGGTCCCGACGACGGCCATGTCGCCGGTGTGCGCGAGCGCGGGCAGCATGTGCCGGCGGAACGAGTCCTTCGGGAGCGGGCGGCCGAACACCACCTCGTATACCCGGCGCAGTTCGAGCACCGTGAACGTGTCGCCGGCCAGGCCCGACGGGTCGACGGACCGCGCGTACCGCTCGCGCAGGTCGTCGACAGCGAGGGTGACGACGTCCGCGTGGTCGAACGCGAGGTCCTGCGTCACGCGGTCGCCGTCGACGGGGATCAGCAGGGCGTCGCGGGGGAGTGCCATGCGCGGCAGCGCCGCCCCGTGCGTCATCGACAGCACCCACCCGCGGTCGTCGCGGCCGGGGTCGTCGAACATCGCCAGCTGGTGGAACTCGGCACCCGCCAGTCCGGCCTTGATCCGCAGGCACCGCTCGGCGGCGTCCCGCAGCCGCTCGCCTTCGTGGAGGAAGGTGCCGGGAAGCGCGAGCCGGCCCGAACGGTGCGGGACCACAAGCACTTTCAGATCGGCGCCGTCGACGGTGAGGACGGCGACGTCGACCGCCACGGACGGCCGCGGGTAGTCGAGGAGGCTCTTGCCGTCGGGATCGGTCGATGCGGCCACGGAGCACATGTTAGCGCGCGGTTGATCTATATCGCGTTCGAACGGTCCTGCCTGCGCATCGTTGGTAGTTTGGCGGGAGATTCCCGTACGCGCTGCGTGAGGAGATTCGGCCGTGGATGTCGAGAAGTCAGGCGACACACTCGTCGTCCGCGCCCGGGACGGCGACGTGCGCGGCTATCCCGAAGGCGACGTCTACGCGTGGAAGGGCATCCCGTTCGCCGCCGCCCCCGTCGGCGATCTGCGGTTCCGGGCGCCGGCCCCGCCCGCCCCGTGGGACGGCGTGCGCGACTGCGTCGACTTCGGCCCGATGGCCCCGCAGGGTCACGGCACCGCCGTCCCGATCGACGCCGGACTCGAGATGGACGAGGACTGCCTGTCGGTCAACGTGTGGGCGCCCCGGCCCGACGGCACCCCGCGGCCGGTGATGGTGTGGATCCACGGCGGCGCCTACTGCCTGGGAACCGCAGCTCAGGGCATCTACAACGGTCGGATCCTGTCCACTCTCGGCGACGTGGTGCTGGTCTCGTTCAACTACCGGGTGGGGGCGCTCGGCTTCCTCGACCTGTCGTCGTTCTCGACGGCGGCGCGGGTGTTCGAGACCAACTGCGGGCTACGCGACCAGGTCGCCGCCCTCGAATGGGTGCGCGAGAACATCGCGTCGTTCGGCGGCGACCCGGACGAAGTGACGGTGTTCGGGGAGTCGTCGGGAGCCGGGTCGATCACCACGCTGATGACGTGCCCGAGCGCGGACGGGTTGTTCCACCGCGCGATCGCCCAGAGCCCACCCGCCACGTCGGTGTACGGCAGCGAGCGCGCGGCCACCGTCGCGAAGCAGTTCCTCGACATCCTCGACGTGGAACCCGCCAGCATCGACACATTGCTGCGCCTCCCGTATCGCACGGTCATCGAGGCCAGCGACACCCTCGTCAACGAGGTGCCGACGAAGATCCCGGGCACACTCGCCATGGCGCCCGTGGTGGACCGCGACTTCCTGCCCCGTTACCCGGTGGCCGCGTTCCAGAAGGGCTACTCCCACCGGATCCCCCTCATCATCGGTTCCAACAAGGACGAGTCGTCGATCTTCAAGTTCATGAAATCGCCTCTGCTGCCGGTCACTTCGGATTCGGTGCAGGAGATGCTGCGGGCGATCGCGACCGATCACCCGGAATTGCCCGCGGCCCGTCTCGCCGACATCCTGTCGGCGTACCCGGACCGCGGGAAACCGAAGGGCGCGCTCGCGATGTCCCGCGACGCCGCGTTCCGGATGCCCGCCCTGTGGGTGGCCGATGCCCACAGCAGGCACTCGCCGACGTGGATGTACCGGTTCGACCAGGCCACCCCGATGCTCAAGGCCGCGCGCATCGGAGCCGGGCACGCCACCGAACTCCCGTACGTCTTCGGCAATTTCGACACCCTCAACATCGACCCGACGTTCTGGCTCGGCGGCCGGAAGACGGCACTCGAGGTGTCGGGCCGCATCCAGCGCCGGTGGCTCGCGTTCGCGCGGCACGGTGTCCCCGCCGCCCTGGACGCGTCCAAGCACTGGGCCCCCTACGACGAGGAGGACCGCGCCACGTTGCTGATCGACGGCGCGGACACGCTGGTGAAGGACCCGGACCACGAGATGCGGGTCGCCTGGGGCAACGACGTCATGGGGTTCAACTGACCGGCACCTTCTCGTCCAGTTCCTTCAGCACGGGCAGCGCGAAGCACGCCAGCCCGATGATCAGGACCGGGATCGCGAGCACGAAGAACGTCGGCTGGATACCCCACTTGTCGAGGATCGGACCGGCCAGCAGGTAGCCCAGCGGACCCGCCGCATACGCCGTGGACGTCATGACCCCGGTGACCCGGCCGCGCATGTGCTCCGGACTGCGAGTCTGCATGGCGTAGTTGGCGATCGGGCCGACCGGACCGAACACCAGACCCTGCAGGAGAGCCAGCGCCAGGATCGCCCACAGCGGCGGCAGGAACGCCATCGCGACCATCGCCGCGCCCAGCACCGTCACCGCCACCACCATCAGCATCCGGCGCGACACGAACGGCGCGAGCGGTCCGTACGCGAGGGCGCCCACCACGCCGCCGATGCTGAGCGCCATCAGCACCGAACCGAGTTGCGCAGGTTTGTCGAGTTCGGTGAAGTACACCGGGAACACCACCGATTCGACCGGCATGTAGAGCGCGACCACCGCCATGTCCACGAGAGCGATGGTGCGCAGGAGCCGGTTGTGCCACACGAACTTCAATCCCTCGAGCGTGCCGTGCCAGATGGACGTCGGACGCGTCGCAGTGTCCGGTCTGCCGGCGTTCTCGAGACGCAGGAACGCGATCGTCGCCACGGACAGCAGGAATCCGGCGGCGGCGACCCACAACGTGTTCACCGCACCGACGGTCGCGATGAGGACGCCACCGATACCCGGCCCGACGAGATACGCCACGTTGTAATTGGCCTCGTAGAGGCTGTTCATCCGGTCGAGTGACCATCCCGCGGACTTCGTGGCGGCGGGCAGCATCGACTCCCGCGCCGCGATGCCGGCCGGATCGAACGCGGCGCCGATGGCGGCGAGGACGGCGATCACCGTGACGGTGAGGCCCGCCGTGGTCGCGATCACCGGGATGGCCGCCACGGACAGGGCCGACAGGCAGTCGGAGATCAGTGACGTGCGGCGTCGTCCGAACAGGTCGACGAACGTGCCCGCGAACAGGCTCGACAGCAACAACGGGAGGGTGGCCGCGCCCGCGACGATCGCGGCGTCGGACGCGCGACCGGTCTGCTCGAGCACGAGCCACGGCAGCACGACGATCACGATGCCGTTGCCCGTGGAGGAGAACAGCGTCGCGACGTTCAGCAGGATCAGGGGCCCGAACCGTCGAGTCACAGCCGTCTCGGTGGCGGTCACGGCAGGGGTCCTCTGGTCGGCTCGGTCGGTGGTCCTTCGACGCTAACAGCGAGGTCGTGGCCACCGCGAGCGAATTTCGGCCGCTACTGGTTGCGTTGCAGGGTCAACTCGGCGAGCGTGCGCGCGCCGTCGCACGGGTCGCCCGTCCCGGACCGCTGCTGCACCCACCACGTGATGACACCGGAGTAGGCGGCGGTGATCCCGCACGCCGCCGAATCACCCGGCCGCCGGGCGCTGAACGCCGACGTGCCCGCGATCGATGTGGCCTCCACCTGATAGCCCAGCTGGTCGGCCACCGCCCGCTCCCGCTGCAGCGAGTTGTTCTCGAACCAGCCGAACGTGACGTCGATCGATCCGGCGGCGGACGACACCGTCCACATGCACACCGCACCGTAGAAGTACTGGTCGATGCCTGCGCCGTGCAGTGTCTCCGCGATCTTGTCGTCGGGGACGGCGTCGCATTCGCGCAGGAGCTTGTCGAACTGCGGCGAGCCGCCGTCGTCGGAGGACCCGGCGCCCTCGGGCAGGGGAGTGCCCGTGACAGATGTGCCGCATCCGGCCAGCACCATCGCCGACGCCACCGCCGCGGCGAGTCGCCGGGCGCCGCTCATTTGGCCTTCTCCAGCGTCAGCCGGCCGAGCGTAGTCGGGGCCTCGCACGGATCGGCGGGTGCACTGCCGGCGCCGTAGCGGACCAGCCAGTGCACGAAATCGGAACCGGTGCCGAGCGCGACTTCGCAGAACCCGACGTTCTGCGAAGAGAATCCGCGATGCCCGGCGATCTCGAGGTCGTGGACCTCGTGACCGATGCCCTTGGCCACCGCCCGCTCCCGGTCGATGGGGCTGCCGCGGTACCAGGTGAACATCACGTACCGTTCGCCGCCGTCCGCTTCCCACCGGCACTTGATGCCGTTCCGCGACACCGGGGTGAGCCCGGCGATCCCCGCCCGCTCGTACACCTCGGCGTCGGTCAGCGAGCCGCATTCACCCACGAACGGGCCGGGCTGCGCGGCCACCGAGGTGGTCGGCGCGGACGCCGGACCGGTGTCGGAACCGCAGCCGGCCAGCACTACCGTCGCGGCGAGAAGACAACTTGCACGGACGGCGGGCCGGAGCGGATCAGACGAGCTCCGCATAGCTCGGATTCTCGGCGATGTACTTCTCCACGTACGAGCACGACGGGATCACGGAGAGTCCGCTGGACTTCGTGTCGTCGAGGGCGGCCTTCACCACCACCGCCGCCAGGCCCTGCCCGCGAAACTGCGGGTACGTCACGGTGTGGTGGAAGTCGCGGGCGCCGTTCCGCTCGAAGTAGTCGGCGTATCCGGCCAGCTGGCCGTCGAAGTAGATCTCGAACCGGGATTCCGACACGTCGTGTTCCACCGTGGCCGCCACAGATCGCTCCTCTGCTCGTGTGGCGTGCGCGCTGTCCCGCGCACGCTGTCACTCGCAGATTACGTCAGTCCGCGAGGTTGGTGCGCAGCAGCATGACGTTGTAGTCCGACCAGGTGGTGGCCAGGAAATACAGGTCGGATCCCTTCGACCACGGGTGCATGTACGCGCCGTACAGCTCGGGCACGTCCCGGCTGCTCACGAGCACTTCGGGTTCGCTCCAGCCGGATTCGAGGTGGTCGGATCGGCGCATGACCACCGAGTTGCCGGCATCGGTGTACATCGCCACGAACTGACCCAGGTATTCGTTGTACTGCACCGACAACTCGCTGACCGGTCCGGGGATCACCGGTGCGGCGACGGTCGCGTTGGCCTTCACCCACGCCTTGCCGTCCCAGTACTCGTACAGCGAGAGGTTCCGGATGTCCGCCTCCTTCACCCGCGACAACCGGGCGTCGCCGGACCGCCCCGACGGGGTGCCGAACGCGTAGACGAATCCGTCGTGCTTGACGTACGAGCCCATCTGGAAGTTCTCGGCGCCCGTGCCCGGCACGTTGGGCCGCAGCGTCAGGGGATCGGTGACCCAGTTCTCGCCGTTGTCCACGGAGTACGCGATGCCGGACGCGTTGGTGTCCCACTCGCCCGGGGCGCCCCAGCTGCGCACCGACATGTAATTGATGTACTGCGTCGCGGCCGGGCCCGCGCCGACCGAGATGCCGGTGGTGGGGATGACGGTCTGCTCCACACCGGGGATCTTCTGGCTCTGGATGATCTCCTTGGAGTGGTTCGGCAGATCGACCGGGGAATTGTCGATGCCCATCCCGTCGGTGAGGTCCTTGTCGGAGCTGCGCAGCAGGATGTTGCTGCGCCAGTCGCCGACCAGACCGCACAGCGGGTTGTCGCTCAGCCCGACGGTGTCGCCGAACGCGGTGAGGATCTCACCTCCGCCGTTGTCCCACATGATGCCGAGGTCGGTGCCGAGTACCCGGAACCTGCCGATCGTGTCGTTGGGGCTGCGCGGGCCGGTGATGTGTGCGATTGCCTGAGTTTTGCCACGCAGCTCGGGAAGGCGGCCGTCGCTGCCGTTGAGCCAGGGGATGGGGTTGATGCCCTGGCCCGAGCCGCTCGATCCGAGGCTGCCGGTTCCGCCGAGGCACGGCGCCGCCGTCGCAACAGGGGGTGCCATCGTGAAAAACGTGCAGGTGGAAGCGAGTAAGGCGGGCATCGCCAGGGAGGCGACACGGCGGAGTCTGGTCACGAGCGCACCTCTCTGCGACGAGTCGAGTTCGGTCCGGTCACGCTAGCAATACCTCACCTGTCACACCAGTCCCTTGGGTAACCATTGGGTATCGCACCCGCCCTGGGTAGCTACAGGATCGCTCCGGGGTTGAGTATCCCCAGCGGGTCGAGCGCCGTCTTGATCCGCTGCGTCAATTCCATGACGTCCGGGCCCAACTGGTCGGGCAGCCAGGCCTTCTTCAAGCGGCCGACACCGTGCTCGCCGGTGATCGTGCCGCCGAGAGCGATTGCGAGGTCCATGATCTCGCCGAAAGCGAGGTGGGCGCGCTCGGCCATCGCGGCGTCGTCGGGGTCGAACACGATGAGCGGGTGCGTGTTTCCGTCGCCGGCATGGGCGATCACCGCGACCATCACGTCACGCTCGCGGGAGATGGCCGCGATTCCCTCCACCAGCGCAGGCAGTTTCGGCAGCGGGACCCCGACGTCCTCGAGGAGCAGGGTGCCCAGTCTCTCGACCGCGGGGATCGCGAATCGTCTTGCCGCGGCGAACGCTTCGCCCTCGTCGGGGTCGTCGGTGGTGAAGACCTCGGTCGCGCCGCTTGCCGTGCAGGCGTCCGCCATGACGGAAATCTCTTCGGCCGCAATCGAACCGGGGGCGTCCGACCGGGCGATGAGCATCGCCTCCGCCGTCCGGTCCAGGCCCATCTTCAGTGCGTCCTCGACGGCGCCGATCGAGGCGCGGTCCATGAACTCGAGCATCGACGGTCGCAGCGTGCGGGTGATGGCCAGCACGGTGTCGGCGGCCGCCTGCACGGAGGCGAACGACGCGACGAGGGTGCTCGCAGGCGGCTGGGCCGGGATCAGCCGCAGCGTCGCCTCCGTGACGATGCCGAGCGTTCCCTCGCTCCCGACGAACAACTTGGTCAGCGACAGGCCGGCCACGTCCTTCAGGCGCGGGCCGCCGAGGCGCACGTCCGTCCCGTCCGCGAGAACCACCCGCAGCGCGAGGACGTAGTCGGTGGTGACGCCGTACTTGACGCAGCACAGCCCGCCCGCGTTGGTCGCGACGTTGCCGCCGATCGAGCACATCTCGAACGACGACGGATCGGGCGGGTACCAGAGGCCGTGTTCGGCGGCCGCGGCCTTGACCTCGGCGTTGAGCAGCCCCGGTTCGACGACGGCGATCCGCGTCACCGGGTCCACCTCGATCCGGCGCATGCGCTCGGTGCTGACCACCACGCTGCCCGCCACGGCGGTGGCGCCGCCACTGAGCCCGGAGCCGGCGCCGCGCGGGATCACGGGGACGCGGTGCTCGGTCGCCCAGCGCATCACCACCTGAACTTCCTCGGTGGTCGTGGGGCGGGCGACGGCGAGGGGGAGGACGGCGTCGGGATCGCGCGCCCAGTCCTGGCGGTAGGACGCCAGGACGTCCGGATCGGTGACGAGGCAGCCCCGGGGGAGCGCGCTCGTGAGCGCTGCGAGTGCGTCGTCGGTGACCGTCATCGTGACTCCTGGAATGCGGGTGTCGGGGACCCCGACGGTAGCCCGGCGGACGACGAGTGTCCCCGAATTGGTCATGTGTCCAACTGAACCGATTCCGACCGTGTTTCCCGGATATCGCTCCAACCTGGACGTTCGGTGCAGAAGCGACCCCCCAATAGCCCATCTGTTAGTTACTTACGCGTAGGAGTCTCACGATGTGGGATCAGGGGGGTGAATTTTTTCAGGGGGTCCACCGGTGGGGTATGCACCCGTGCCCGGAGGGGAAAATGCTGGTAGGGGCGTCCCGCCAGCCGGGTGGACCCGGACAAATCGGGTGTAACACAGGTCACAATCGTCACTCTGTTACCGGATCGTATCGACCAGGCAATGCAAAAACCCACTTCTACGGGTTAGCGTCTTGCATCGTCAAACACCGGCGAGGCGTTACACCCAAACGGAGATTCTCACGAAATGTGAGCCAGAACACCGTTGGGGCCGGGTTTTGCCGCACCGACCCTGGAAGGACCCGCACCGATGAATGCACTCCACCGAGATCCCAGCAGCTACATCTCCGCGATGTTCTCGTACGAGTTCCTCGATGGTGGAATCGACTACGACTCCATCGAGCAGATCCACCGTGGCGAGTTCGACGAATGGATCTTCGCACTCGCCGGTTCGGGACTGTTCACCAACGAGGAAGTCCGGTCGATGGTCCAGGAATGGCGCCTGAACCCGAAGACCCTCCTGAACACGCTCCTCGCCGACGCGGACGAAGTCACCGCCAAGCGCTGCGAGGTCACCTGGGCCGCACTCGACCGCGTCGCCCCCTTCACCCCGTCCGTGCCGGTCGCCGTCTTCGGCTGAAGGCCTCCCCGCCGCAGGGCTCGCCGTCGTCAGACGAGTTCGGTTCGATCTCCGTTCACGACGATCGCCTGATCGTCCGTCAAGGTGCGGTACTCGATGCCGGCGAGCCTCAGAGCGTCGACCGTGCGCCGAACGGCGGCCGCGTCCTCCAAGGGCACCGCGTTCCCGGCCCCTGGAAGCTCCGCAGGCGGGTAATGCGGCACGATCGCGAAGCCCACCATCCCCAGTCCGTCCCAGCGCGGCTCCACGCCACACGTCGCGACCACCTCCGCCGGGTCATCGGAGGAGTCGAGACCCTGCAGCGTCGGAGTCATCACACACGCCCCCGCGCTGTAGCCGGCGTACACCAGCGAATCGCTCGCCAACATTTCCGGGATCACCCGGTCCGCCCCACTCCGGGCCATCTGCGCGCGCAACACGAACGTGTTCCCGCCGCGCACCCACACCATGCCGAACCCGTCGAGCCGCTGCCTCAGCGCGGCCGCACGCGGCTGCCCGTCGTCGCCGACGTAGTCGCGTAGATCCACCTCCTCCGCGGTGAAGCCCAGGCGCGTCAGCGGCATCACGTCACTCACGACCGCGGACGTCCGCGCCGTCCGCGGCCACGCGTCCGCTGCCGCCGCGATCACCCCGACGCGCCCCGGACGGCCGACGAGCGACAGCAGCGGCGCGGGATCCGCGCCGAACCGGTACGAGGACAGGAACAGGCGCACCGCGGTCAGATCGTGAACGCGAGGTTGTCGACGATCCGCTTGCCCGCGTCGGTGTCGCCGCTCAACGCGATCTCGTCGCGGTGGTCCGCGGCCGTCGTCCTGCCACCCGCCAGCCGGGTGAACAGCCGGGAGTCGAGAGTCACCGTCGTGGTGGCCTCCGACGGCAGTTCGTCGACCACCGCGGCCCGGCCATCGACGGCGATGTGGATGTTCCGCGCCAGCGGTCCCGTCAGCTCGAGCGTGATCCTCGACCCGTCCGGGGCCTTGCCGCGCTTGCCGACGAGGAACGCGACGGCGCCTGCGATCTCCGCGAACGCCGTCTCCCCGCGCAGGCCGCCCTCGTCGCCGGGCATCCCGAGCGCGTCCCGCAGGTCGAGCTCGTGCATCCAGCAGTCGAACACGCGGATGCGCATGAAACGGAGATAGGGTGCCGGCCCGACCGGTGTGGTTGTCTCGGCCGCGAACATCTCGTCGGTCATCTCGCCCAGCTCCGACCGCCTGCGGGCGACGATCATCCGGAAACGTTCGAGCATTTCGGGGCCCGAGCACCCCCGCAGTCCCTCCACCCACTCTTCGTTGAACGCACCGATCTCGTTGCGCACGTGGGCGAGGCCGCGGACGTCGATGGTGGTGTGCGGCGCGGAGATTCCGGCGAGCAGAGACTCTGTGCCGATCAGATGCGCGGTCACGTCGTGTACCGTCCACCCCGGCAGCGCGGTGGGCGTGAACCACGCGTCGCCGGACAACGAGGACAGCACGTCGTCGAGTACGTCCCACTCCTCGAACAACGCGTCGAGGATCGGTTCCTTCTGCAGGGCATTCACGGGTCGTACGCCTCCTTTTGCCTCAACTCTAGGACCTTCCGCCGGACAGTCCGAGTATTTTCGCCGCGGGCGGGCGAATGCGCCGGTGAGAGCGTCGAAGGCCTCCCCGTCCGGGGTTCGGTGTGGTAGACCGATGGTGAGAATCTCCATTAACAAAAGGAGTGCGGATGTTCCCTGGAAACTTCGTGGCGACCACCCCGGACAAGCCCGCCGTCATACGTCCTTCGACGGGGGAGCGGCTGACCTACCGGGAGCTGGACGAGAGGTCCACCCGCCTCGCGCGGCACCTGCGCTCGCTCGGCCTGAAGGTCGGCGACCACCTGGCGCTCGTGTCGAGCAACGACCTCCGGGTCCTCGAGGTGTACTGGGCTGCGCTGCGATCCGGGCTGTACATCACCGTGGTGAACTGGCACCTCACCCCGGAGGAAGCCGGTTACGTCGTCGACGACTGCGGAGCCGAGGTGCTCATCGTGTCCGCCGACGCGGGCGGCGCCGTACCCCGCGACCCGCATCAGCTGCCCCGCGTCCGTCACCGGCTCGTCTACGGCGGTGCGCTCGACGGTTTCGACAGCTACGAGGACGCCGTGGCGGCGCAGTCGGCCGAACCGCTCGATTCGCAGCCCCGCGGACAGGACATGCTGTACTCGTCGGGCACCACCGGCAGGCCCAAGGGGATCAAACCCGCACTCCCCGAAGGCGAAGTGAACACGACGACGGACCCGTACACCGCGGTGTTCGCCCCGATGTACGGATTCGATTCCGACACCGTCTATCTGTGCCCGGCACCCTTGTACCACGCCGCGCCGCTGCGCTTCTGCGGCACCATCACCTCCGTCGGCGGCACCATCGTGCTGATGGACCGTTTCGACGCCGAGGAATCGCTGCGGCTCATCGAGGAGTACCGCGTCACCCACAGTCAGTGGGTTCCGACGATGTTCGTCCGGATGCTCAAGCTGCCGAAGGACGTTCGCGACAAGTTCGACGTGTCGAGCCTGAAGGTGGCGATCCACGCGGCGGCGCCGTGCCCGCCCGACGTGAAGCGGTCGATGATCGACTGGTGGGGTCCTGTCATTCACGAGTACTACGCCTCCACGGAGGGCGCCGGTGCCACGTTCATCGACAGTGCTCAGTCGCTCGCCAAGCCCGGGTCGGTGGGCCACGACGGGGTGATGGGCATCGTTCACATCTGCGACGACACCGGCGCGGACGTCCCCGTCGGCGACGTCGGAACCGTCTACTGGGAACGGGAGGAGCGGCCGTTCGAATACCACAACGACCCCGCGAAGACCGACTCCGCGACGCACCCCGACCACCCGACGTGGACCACGAGCGGCGACATCGGGTACATCGACTCCGACCGCTTCCTCTACCTCACGGACCGTGCCGCGTTCATGATCATCTCGGGCGGAGTGAACATCTACCCGCAGGAGTCGGAGAACGTTCTCACCATGCATCCCAAGGTGTTCGACGTCGCGGTGATCGGCGTGCCCGACGAGGAGATGGGGGAACAGGTCAAAGCCGTCGTGCAACTCGTCGACGGGGTGGAGCCGTCGGACGCCGTCGCCCGCGAGCTACTCGACTACGTGCGGGACCGGGTGAGTCACTACAAGGCGCCGCGCAGCATCGACTTCTCCGACGACCTGCCGCGCACCCCCACCGGCAAACTCGTCAAGCACAAACTCCGCGCGCGGTACCTGAACGCCGGCTGAACCCCCGACCGTCACCTGTCCCGCGCCGCACCACAGCGCGGGCAGGTGCTCGCGGTGCGGTCGGTGAGGAACAACCCGCAGTCGGGGCACACGCGGTCCAGCCAGCAGACCGGGTCGCCGCCGAGGTCGTCGTCCGGCTCGGCGATGGGCACGGCCTCGTCGCCGGGAGACGTCACAACCGATCCAGCATGTATTCGGCGAGCACCTCGGCATGGCTGTGACTGACGTCCTTCGTCGCGGTGAGCAGAACGATCGGCCGCCCCTGCGCCAGTTCCTGCACCCGTGCGACCGCCTTCCGGCCGGTCGGCGAATCGAGCTCGTGGACGTACCGCTCGCGGAACTCACTGAACGCGGCGACGTCGTGCGAGTACCAATGACGCAACTCCGTCGACGGAGCCAGGTCCTTGGCCCAGTCGTCGAAATGGAACGCGTCCTTGCGCAGGCCCCGCGGCCACAGCCGGTCCACGAACAGTCGCAGTCCGTCGCCCTCGGTCGGATGGTCGTAGACCCGCTCGACGATCACCGGCGGATCCGCGGTGACGTCCTCCGCGCTCCGTTCCTTCGGTTTGCTCATGGCCGAACCTCCGCTTCCTTGCGGCTGTCTACCGTCAGACTACGACGAATCGCCCTGTGATCGGGTTCACAAACGAGCAGAAAGATCTCTGAGAACGACTGTTCGGACTCGATTCAGACGCGTACGCACGGCGTTCTCTGTTCCCTACGTCACGCGTTCTCTGGCTACTATCAGCTAACTCAGTCGAATCGGGGGAATTTTTTTCCGCTCATCATCGGTTGATCGCCGCTCGTCGCGGCACACACACCATCTACCGCAGGAAGTCGATACATGGATACATCGCAGAGCGCGTCCACTGCGCGCCCGACGATCGGTGTCGTTCGGGAGTCGAACGACGGTGAGCGTCGGGTGGCGTTGGTGCCGAAGATCGTGGCGTCGTTGATCGCCAAGGGCGTCGACGTGGTGGTCGAGTCGGGTGCCGGGTTGGGCGCGCTGATTCCGGACGAGTTGTACACCGGGGCGGGGGCGAAGATCGCCGACCCGTGGTCGGCGGACGTGATCGTGAAGGTCGCGCCGCCGTCGGACGAGGAAGTGGGCCGGTTGCATGCCGGGCAGACCCTGATCGGGTTCCTCGCCCCCCGCAATCAGGACAACCAGGTCGCCGCGCTGAAGGCGGCCGGGGTGCAGGCGTTCGCCGTCGAGGCGATCCCGCGGATCTCCCGCGCCCAGGTAATGGACGCGCTGTCGTCGCAGGCCAACGTCTCCGGCTACAAGTCGGTGCTGCTCGCGGCGTCGGAGTCGACCCGGTTCTTCCCGATGCTCACCACCGCCGCCGGCACCGTCAAGCCGGCCACGGTGCTGGTCCTCGGGGTCGGTGTCGCCGGCCTGCAGGCCCTCGCCACGGCGAAGCGGCTCGGCGGCCGGGCCACCGGCTACGACGTGCGCCCCGAGGTCGCCGACCAGGTCCGCTCGGTCGGCGCCCAGTGGCTCGATCTCGGGATCGACGCCGCCGGTGAGGGCGGCTACGCCCGCGAGCTCACCGAGGCGGAGCGGGCGCAGCAGCAGCAGGCGCTCGAGGACGCGATCAAGGGCTTCGACGTGGTCATCACCACCGCCCTGGTCCCGGGCCGCCCGGCACCCCGCCTGGTGACCGCCGCCGCGGTGGAGGGCATGAAACCCGGCTCCGTGGTGGTCGACCTGGCCGGCGAGACCGGCGGCAACTGCGAGCTCACCGAACCCGGTCAGACCGTCGTCAAGCACGGGGTGACGATCTGCTCGCCGCTGAACCTGCCCGCCAGCATGCCCGAGCACGCCTCCGAGCTGTACTCGAAGAACATCTCCGCGCTGCTCGAGCTGATGCTCGTCGACGGCGCGCTGGCCCCCGATTTCTCGGACGAGGTCCTCGCCGCGTCCTGCGTCACCCGTGAGGAGGGTGTGTCCTAGATGTATACCGAATTGTTGGCGAACATCGCGATCCTGGTGCTGTCCGGGTTCGTGGGGTTCGCGGTGATCTCCAAGGTCCCGAACACGTTGCACACCCCGCTGATGTCGGGCACGAACGCCATCCACGGCATCGTCGTGCTCGGCGCCCTGGTGGTGCTCGGCAAGGTCGACAACCCGCCGTGGGGGCTGCAGGTGATCCTGTTCGTGGCGCTGGTGTTCGGAACGATCAACGTGGTCGGTGGTTTCGTGGTGACCGACCGGATGCTGGCGATGTTCAAGTCCAAGCCCACCCCCGCTGCCCCCGCGGTTTCTGATGTCACTGCTGCTGAGAAGGGTGGGGACCGGTAATGGAGTACCTCGTCAACGTGCTCTACATCGTGGCGTTCTCGATGTTCATCTACGGTCTGATGGGTCTGACCGGCCCGAAGACCGCGGTCCGCGGTAACCAGATCGCCGCGGTCGGCATGGGTGTGGCCGTGGTGGCCACCCTGATCTCGATCCGGGACACCTCCAACTGGGTGCTGATCGTGTCCGGTCTGGTGATCGGTGTCGTCCTGGGTGTGCCGCCGGCGCTCAAGACGAAGATGACCGCGATGCCGCAGCTGGTGGCGTTGTTCAACGGTGTCGGTGGCGGCACCGTCGCCCTCATCGCCTATGCGGAGTTCCTCGACTCGGACGGGTTCACCGCCTTCTCCCACGGTGAGTCGCCGACGGTGCACATCGTGATCGCGTCGCTGTTCGCGGCGATCATCGGGTCGATCTCCTTCTGGGGTTCGGTGATCGCGTTCCTCAAGCTGCAGGAAACCCTCCCCGGCAGGCCGATCGGCATCGGCAAGCTGCAGCAACCGCTCAATGCGGTGCTGCTGATCGGGGCGGTCGCGTTGGCGGTGGCAATCGGGATCAAGGCGATCGACCCGACCGGTCCGACGTCGCAGTGGTGGATCGTCGGGGTGCTGGTGCTGGCCGCGGTGCTCGGGTTGATGGTGGTGCTGCCGATCGGCGGCGCCGACATGCCCGTCGTGATCTCCCTGCTCAACGCGCTCACCGGTCTGTCCGCCGCCGCGGCGGGTCTGGCCTTGAACAATCAGGCGATGATCGTGGCCGGCATGATCGTCGGTGCGTCGGGTTCGATCCTGACGAATCTGATGGCGAAGGCGATGAACCGGTCCATCCCGGCGATCGTGGCCGGCGGGTTCGGTGGCGGCGGCGCCGCCGCGGCGGTCGGGGACGGCACCGCGAAGACGGCGAAGGCCACCTCGGCGGCGGACGCGGCGATCCAGATGGCGTACGCCAACCAGGTCATCGTGGTCCCCGGGTACGGGTTGGCGGTGGCGCAGGCCCAGCACGCGGTCAAGGACATGGCCAAGCTGCTCGAGTCGAAGGGTGTCGAGGTCAAGTACGCCATTCACCCGGTCGCGGGCCGGATGCCCGGGCACATGAACGTGCTCCTCGCCGAGGCGGACGTCGAGTACGACGCGATGAAGGAAATGGACGACATCAACGACGAGTTCTCGCGGACCGATGTCACCCTGGTGATCGGCGCGAACGATGTCACCAACCCGGCCGCCCGCAATGATCCGTCGTCGCCGATCCACGGGATGCCGATCCTGAACGTGGATCAGTCGAAGTCGGTGATCGTGCTGAAGCGGTCGATGAACTCCGGGTTCGCCGGCATCGACAACCCGCTGTTCTTCGCGGACACCACCTCGATGCTGTTCGGGGACGCGAAGAAGTCGGTCTCCGAGGTCACCGAGGAACTCAAGGCCCTGTAGGCCCTCCGGGCCCGTGCGTGGTTGACGAGTGCAGAGACTCGCTAACCACGCACGGGCGGCGGAGCCGCCTACAGGTGCCGGGAGAAGGCGATGGCCGCGGTGTCGGGCCGCCGCTCTTCGCGCTCGGCCGCGACGGGGGAGTACAGCATCAGGGTGGACGCCAGCGCCCACCAGATCGCGAAGATGATCAGACTGGCCGCGAGGCCGAAGATGCCGGTGGACTCGACGAGCGCAGCAGCGCCCGAGACACCGAGGACGACGGCGAAACCCAGGCCCGCGATGACGGGCCGGAACCGGGGCGCCGACACCAGCAGCGCCGAACCGTACAGGGCGGTGACGGCGACGACGTGCCCGCTCGGCAGCAGCACGGACGGCGCATCCGATTCCCAGGCCCGCACGGCGGCACTGGTGAGATTCGCGCCGATACAGAGCAGCAGTACCGCACCCATGCCGTACGAGAGTTTGCGCATCGCTGCGACGATGGCGAGGACGACGGCCGCTGCGAGGACCGTCGTGACGTCGATCGCCTGGATCACGGGTTCGGCGACGGGTCGGAGTGCCTCCGGGAGGACGAGACCCGACGATTCGGGGCGGATGAGGTACAGCGCGCACAGTGCCACCACACCCGCCGCGGCGAAGGCGAGGCGACGAACACTGTGACGAAGCCTGCTAGTCGATTCGGTCACGACACACAGTGTGCCAACCGACGCTGAGTGATCCATGAGCGGCCGCTGTGAGGTCGGTGAACGGTCGTCGTCGTGCGACGAGCGCGCGTCCGGATCTCGGGTAGGTGCCGCACCCGTCGGAGTAACGTCGTCGTGGACCGATCTCGAATCGTCTTTCCGCGTGACACGCACGAAGTGACCGATATGAGTGGACGGATCTCGCGCCGATCGTTCCTGCGGGCGGTGGCGCTGGGCGGTGGGCTGGGTGCGGTGTCGGCCGGTTCGGCGAGCGCGTTCCCCTTGGACATCGATCCGCTGCGACCGTTGATGTTCTCGTCGCCGCCGATCGAGCCGTATCGTGATCGGCTGCCGATCCTGCCGACGATGTCCGGGACACGCATCGATGTGCAGGCGAGCAGCACGATGCATTCGTTCCACGCCGACCTGGCGCCCTCGCCGGCGCTGGCGTACAGCGGCGCGGACTATCTCGGCGCGACGATCGAGGCGCACGTCGATCAGCCGACGACGATGGCGTTCCGGAACGCCGTCACCGTCCACCCGTTCGCGGTCGACGTCGACACGTCGCTGCACGGGCTGAGCGAACGGGACCGCACCCAGGTGCCCACGGCGACGCATCTGCACGGCGGGGTGAACCCGCCCCAGTTCGACGGGCACCCGGAGCTGGTGTTCCGGCCTGGCGAGGAGTACCTGCACCAACTTCTGAACCGGCAGGACGCGGCCGGACTCTGGTACCACGACCACGCCATGGGGGTGACGAGGCTCAACATCTACGCGGGCCTGGTCGGGCTGTACCTGCTGCGGGACGACTTCGACACCGGACGCGCCGACAACCCGCTGGGTCTGCCTGCGGGGGAGTTCGAGGTGCCGCTCGTGTTGCAGGAGAAGATGTTCACCGCCGACGGCAGGCAGCGGATCCGTTCGACGCCCACCGTGCCGCAGGGGAGTTGGGAAGGGGGCGCGGTCGGCGACGTCGGGGTCGTGAACGGCAAGGTGTGGCCGGAACTCGACGTGGCCCGCGGCCTGTACCGGCTGCGACTCGTCAACGCGGGTTCGCTGAGCGTGTGGAATCTGTATTTCGGCAACCGCATGCGGTTCTGGGTCATCGGCGGCGACAGTGGGTTGCTCGACGCCCCGGTCGCGGTGACGCGGGTGCGGTTGAGCCCGGCCGAGCGGGTCGACCTGCTCGTCGACTTCGGCGCGCTGGAACCGGGGTCGACGGTGGAACTCTGCAACGACGAGCCACCGCCGTTCCAGGCCGCGCTGATCGGCGAGCGCACGATGCCGCGGTTCTGCCGGTTCCGGGTGGGCACCGCCCGCGGCTTCACCGGTGCGCCGCCTTCGACGTTGCGCGGGGGTCCCGGGCAGCCGGACTTGCTGCCGCCGATTCCGCGACCCCAGGTCTTCCGGGACGTCACCCTCAGCCAGCCGAGCGACGTGCGCCTGCCGCCGTCGATCATGTCCCTGAACAATCTCCGCTATTCGACCGAGGACATCGAGTTGCCGCGCCAGGGGACGGTGGAGCAGTGGAACATCATCAACGCGACCAATGATCCGCATCCCGTGCACCTTCATCTCGCGAACTTCCGGGTGCTGGGGCGTCAGGTCATCGAGACGCTTCGGTTCGCGCTCGCCACCCCGCAGCCGCCGCTCGGAATCCGGTGGACGCCGTCGGCCGACGCGTTCACCATCTCGCCGCTCGCGCCCGCGGAACCGTGGGAGCGGGGATTCAAGGACACGGTCCTGGCGAACGCGAACTCCATCACCAGGATCATCGTCCGGTTCCCGACCGCGGAGTCGCTGGGCTTCGATCCCGACGCGGTGTTCGGGCACGGATCACACGACGCCCACGGTCACGGTGCCGGCGGTGGTCCGCGATCACTGCAGGGTTACGTGTGGCACTGTCACATCCTCGACCACGAGGATCACGACATGATGCTGAGGTACCGCACCGTCGCGTGAGGTTCAGGTGCGCCGGACCGCCCCAGCGAACGTGGCGGCCACCAGCACACAGACCAGTGGCACCACCATCGCGACGGTGAGCGGAACCACCTGGGTGATCCAGCCGATGGTGGCCGGTCCGGCGAGAAATCCGACATACCCCAGCCCGACCACGCGGGACATGTTGGTGCCGGCGGAACCCGCGCCGAGGTTGCCCGCGGCAGTGAAGATCTGCGGCACGCAACCCGACAGTCCCAGGCCGAACAGCGCCCAGCCGAGGATCGTGAGCGGGAGCAGTCCCGAGACGAGGACGAGCAGCATGCCGAGCGCCGCGATCAGGGTGCCGTAGCGGACGACGGCGACGGGGCCGAGCGCGGCGCTCACGCGGTCCGCCGTGAACCGGCCCACCGTCATCATCACCGAGAAGGCGCCGAACGCGAGGGCGGCGACGGAATCCGACGTTCCGAGGTGTTCCTTGACCTGCAGGGTGCTCCAGTCGTTCGCGACACCCTCCGACAGCATGAGGACGAAGGCGATGCCGCCGAGCGCGAGCACCCGCGCGGACAGTCGTCCGTGGGCCTTCTCGGCGTGCGCGGGGTCGTGCCGCGAGCGGGGACGGTCCGCCATCAGCCGGCGGGAGCACGCGGCGACGGTGACGACCCCGATGCAGCCGGCGACCAGCAGCGCCGTCAGTGGTGCCCATCCGGCGGCGAGCGTCGCCGCGCCGAGCAGGGACCCCGCTACCCCGCCGACGGAGAACAGGGCATGGAACGCCGACATGATCGGCCGTCGATACCGCTGCTCGACTTCGACGGCCTGGGAGTTCATCGACACGTCCAGTGCGCCGTTGGCGAATCCGAACACGAGCAGGGCGAGACCGAGTTGCCAGGCAGTGGACGCCAGGCCTGGACCCAGGGTGGCGACTGACAGCGCGAGTCCGGCGACGATCACCATCCGCCTGCTGCCGAACCGGTCGGCCAGGGGGCCGCTGACCTGCATGCCGCCGATCGCACCGACCGCCATCAGGAGCAGCAGCGAACCCAGCGTGGAGTGGCTGATGCCGGTCCGGTCCTCGATCGCCGGGATGTGCACGACCCACATGCCCAGCAGGAACCCGTTGATCCCGAAGATCCCGAACGTTCCCGCCCTGGCCCGGCGGAGCGGCTCGGCCACCGGCACACGCTTGTCGACCGGGGACGCTCGGGAAGTGCTCACCGACCAAACGTACCGAGGATCAGAGGTGCGCGAGCAGTGAGGCGGGATCGTGCAGCATGGCAGCGACGGACGACAGGAACCTCGACCCCTGCTCGCCGTCGACCACCCGGTGGTCGAACGACACGCTCAACGTGGTGACCCATCGCACCGCGAGTTCGCCCTCGTGCACCCACGGTCTCTTGCCGACGCTGCCGAGGCACAGGATGGCTGCCTCGCCGGGGTTGAGGATGGGCGTGCCCGCGTCGACACCGAACACCCCGACGTTGGTGATCGACACCGTGCCGCCGGTCAGCTGTGCCGGTTCGGCCTTGCCGCTGCGCGCGGTCGCGGTCAGTTCGGTGATCGCGCGGCACAATTCGACCAGGCTCAGCGACTGCGCCTCCTTGATGTTGGGGACCATCAGACCGCGGGGTGTGGCCGCGGCGATACCGAGATTGACGTAGTGCTTGGTGACGATCTCCTGGTTCTCCTCGTCCCACGAGGCGTTGAGGCTCGGGTTCGCCCGCAGCGCGACGATCATCGTCTTCGCGACCAGGCTCAGTGGGGTCACCGACAGTCCTTCGAATTCGGGGAGGTCCCGCAGACGGTCGAGCAGTTCCACCGAGCGCGTCACGTCGACGGTCACGAATTCGGTGACGTGCGGGGCCGTGAACGCGCTGCGGACCATCGCCGCCGCCGTCTGCTTGCGGACGCCGCGAATCGGGGTGCGGGTCTCGCGCGGCAGCGACTCGGAAGGCTCCGGCGAGACTGCCGGCTCAGTCGATCCCGCATAGGATTCCACGTCGTTCCTGGTGACGGCGCCGGACGGTCCCGTTCCCGTGACGACCGCGAGGTCGATCCCGCGTTCACGGGCCGAGAGCCGGGCGGCCGGCGACGCGTCGGGGCGCCTTCGGTCCGTGCGTGCAGACTCCGCGCGGGCAGTCTCCGGGCCGACGGATCGCCGCCGGGCGCGCTTGCTCTCGGCGGCGGCTTCGGGCCCGTACCCCACCAGGACGGGTGTGCGCGCGGGAGGCTCCGGGGTGGCCGCATCCGTCGCGATCCGGATGATCGGTGTCCCCACCGGCACTGTCGCGCCCGGGTCGACCAGCAGTTCCTCCACGACACCCGGATACGGCGAGGGCAACTCGACGAGCGCCTTCGCCGTCTCGACTTCGCCGATCACCTGATTGAGTTCGATCGTCTGGCCCACCTGGACGGCCCAGGAGACCAGTTCGGCCTCCGTCAGTCCCTCACCGAGATCGGGTAGGCGGAATTCCTGTGCCAACGGACAACTCCTTCCTCCGGTGAGTGCGATCAGGCCGCGAGACTGCGATCGACGGCGTCGAGCAGGCGGTCGGCGTCCGGCAGATGATGCCGTTCCAGCTTCGACGGGGGATACGGGACGTCGAATCCGCCGACCCGCAGGACCGGAGCGTCCAGCTGGTAGAAGCACCGCTCGGAGATGCGGGCCGCGATCTCCGCACCCAGCCCGAGGAACGTCGACGCCTCGTGCGCGATGACGAGTCTCCCGGTCTTGCGAACCGATGCCTCGACGGTGTCGAAGTCGATCGGGGAGAGGGAGCGCAGGTCGATCACCTCGAGGGAGTGCCCCTCGTCGGCGGCGATCGCCGCGGCCGACAGGGCCGTCGGCACGACGGAACCGTACGCGACGATGGTCGCATCCGTGCCCTCCCTGGCCACCCGGGCCCGGTGCAGCGGCAGATCCGGTTCGGCATCCACGTCGAACTCGGCCTTGTCCCAGTACCGCCGCTTCGGTTCGAAGAACACCACCGGATCGTCCGCCGCGACGGACTGCTGAATCATGTGGAACGCGTCCGCCGGGTTGCTGGGGGTGACGACGCGGAGTCCGGCGGTGTGGACGAAGTACGCCTCCGGCGACTCCGAATGGTGTTCGACCGCGCCGATGCCGCCGCCGAACGGGATCCGGATCGTCAGTGGCGCGGTGACCCGGCCCTGTGTGCGGTAGTGAATCTTGGCGACCTGCGACACGATCTGGTCGAACGCGGGGTAGACGAATCCGTCGAACTGGATCTCGCAGACGGGCCGGTAGCCGCGCAGCGCCATCCCGAACGCGGCGCCGACGATTCCCGATTCGGCGAGCGGGGTGTCGATGACCCGGTTGTCGCCGAAGTCCTTCTGCAGGGTGTCGGTGACGCGGAAGACTCCGCCGAGGCGTCCGACGTCCTCGCCCATGATCACGACCTTCCGGTCGTGTTCGAGAGCGCGCCGCAGGCCTGCGTTGAGTGCGCCGCCGAGCGACAGCGTGGTGGTGGTCATGACAGTGCCTCCTCGATGCCGGCGAAGCCTGCGAGGTACGCGGCGTACTGCTCGCGTTCCTCGTCGATGAGCGGGTGGTCGGTGGAATAGACGTGGTCGAACAGATCGAGCGGCGCGGGGTCGGGCGCCTCGACGGTTCCCGAGCGCAGTCGCGCGGCGACGGCGTCGGCGGTGGCCTGCACCCGGGCGAGGAATTCGTCGCCCAGCAGTCCCTCCCTCTCGAGGAGTCGCCTCATCCGGTCGATGGGGTCGCGGGCCTTCCACATCTCCGTCTCGGCCGCCGCCCGGTACCGGGTGGGATCGTCCGACGTGGTGTGGGGACCCATCCGGTATGTGACGGCCTCGATGAACGTCGGTCCGCTGCCTTCGCGGGCCCGCTGGGTGGCCTGGCGGGTGACGGCCAGGACCGCGAGAACGTCGTTGCCGTCCACCCGGAGGGCGGGCATGCCGTAACCGGCGGCGCGCTGTGCGATGGGGACGGGACTCTGCAGGCGGACCGGTTCGCTGATCGCGAACTGGTTGTTCTGGCAGAAGAATACGACCGGCGCGTTGAAACTCATCGAGAAGCCGAGGGCCTCCGCGAGGTCGCCCTGACTGGTGGCGCCGTCGCCGAAGTAGGCGATCGTCGCGATCTCCGCACCGTCGAGGTGGGCGCCCATGGCGTACCCGGTGGCGTGCAGCCCCTGCGAGCCGACGACGATCGCCGGATTCGTCACGTTCACGGAACTCGGATCCCAGGCGGAATGCGCGCATCCCCGCCACATGCGGGTCATCACGCCCGGGTCCACGCCCCGGCAGTAGGCGACGGCATGTTCGCGGTAGCTGATGAACGCGTAATCGTCGGGACGGAGGGCGCGGGCGGAGCCGACCTGGGCGGCTTCCTGACCGAGCAGCGGGGCCCAGAGTCCCAGTTCACCCTGGCGTTGCAGAGCGACCGCCTCGACATCCATCCGACGCGCGACGACGAGGTCCTCGTACAGGTCGCGCAGTTGGTCGGGTCCGATGTCGCGGACGAGGCTCGTGTAGTCGGGTCTGAAGACCCGTCGGCCGTCCGGCTGGATGAGCTGGACCGGATAGGCAATCTTGTCGACCATCGGGGTCACCTCGTGTTGTCGAGTCCGTGAACCTTGTGGGTTCGTCGGAGACGGGTACTGCGGTAGGACGGGTGTGTCCTACTTCACAGCATCCACGGGAACGCGAAGTGCGCAAGTGGCGCCGCCGACGTCGAGCAGAATGCCCAGTTTCGGGGGTGCGATGGGTGTCATGCTGCGTCTAATGACCAATGCAAACGCCACCGACGCTGGTTGTCGCTGCAATTGCCCGAAACGTCCGGATCACCCCGCGAACACGAACCCGATCGAGGCGAGGACGGCGAGCACCGCGAGGTAGACCGGGGGCATCGCGACGGCCCGGGTATCGGGATTGCCGTAATCGCCGTGTCTGGCGTGAAACGCGATAGCGCACAGGAGGAGAATAAGCAGCGCCACCGTCGCGACCACGCCCAGCGGAGTCCAGTAGAGGCCGACGAGAACGCCGATACCGCCGGCGAGTTCCGCCATGCCGATCAGCCGCACCTGCTGCCCGCTCAGGCCCCGGGCCTCCAACCCCGTCCACGCCGTTCCCTTCAGTCTCAGCCTGGGAATGCTCACGGCGACGGCGCTCACGGCGAGGAGCACGCCACACACGATGAGGAAAACTTCCACGTCCGTCCCTCCAGTTCCGGCCGATTCGGCCTCACTGTTGCCACCCTAGGGCCGCGACCTGCGGTGCGGACCGGTTCCCTCCGCATCGGGCTTCCGAGCGGTTAGCATCGAGCGCGTGAATGCTGTGGGGCTGAACGAAGATGCCGTTTCTGCGTGGATTGCCGGACTCGGTGTGGGAGCGATCGCGCCGCTGAGCTTCGAGAGGATCGGGAACGGTCAGTCGAATCTCACGTACGCGGTCAGCGACGCGGGTGGCGGACGGTGGGTGCTGCGGCGACCACCGCTCGGACATCTGCTCGCGTCGGCGCACGACGTGGTCCGCGAACACCGGATTCTGTCCTCTCTGCAGGGATCCGACGTTCCGGTGCCGAAGATCCTCGGGCTCACCGAAGATCCGGAGGTCACGGATGCGCCGCTCGTGCTGATGAGTTACGTCGCGGGGGTGGTGATCGACAGTGTCGGCGTGGCGAAGAAGCTGACACCCGAGCAGCGGGGTGCCGTCGGGCTGGCGATGCCGAAGGCGCTCGCGAAGATCCACGCGGTCGATCTCCGGGACGCCGGGCTGGAGGACCTGGCCAGCCACAAACCTTACGCGGCAAGGCAGTTGAAGCGCTGGACGGATCAGTGGGAGAAGTCCCGCACCCGCGAGGTCCCGGCCATCGAGGATCTGGCCGGGATCCTCGAGCGCAACATGCCGGAACAGGCCGAACTGTCGTTGGTGCACGGTGATTTTCACCTGAGCAACGTCATCACCTCGCCGGAGGAGGGCGAGGTGGTCGCGGTGGTCGATTGGGAACTGTGCACGCTGGGCGACCCCCTCGCCGACGTGGGCGCGCTGCTGGCTTACTGGCCCGAGGCAGGCGACGAGGACGCGGGACCGTTCCCCGCCTCCACTCTCGAGGGTTTCCCCACCCGGGCCGAACTCGTGGAGGCGTATGTCCACCACACCAAACGTGATGTCACGCACGTCGGGTACTGGCACGTGCTGGCGTTGTGGAAACTGGCGATCATCGCCGAAGGCGTGCTGCGCCGCGTGATCGACGACCCCCGGAACAAGGCCGAGACCGGTGCGCCGACGGTCGCGCTGATCGACGGGATCATCGCCCGGGCGGTGGCCACCGCCGAGATCGAGGGCCTGCACTGAACCACCCGGTGGTGCCGGACCCTCAGGGCGTGTCCGGTGCTACCAGAATGGTTACGGCGCTGCGAATTTCGTCGGGAATCGGAACGGGCTTGCGGGTCTTCGCGTCCACGTACACGTGGACGAAGCGGCCGAGAGCGGCGAGGTCGAGTGCGTCGCCGTTCTCGCGGAAGATCGCGAGCGCGTACACGATGCTCCGGGTGCCCAGCTTCTCGACGGACAACCCCACCTGCAGGCGGTCCGGGAACGTCAGCTCGCTGACGTACCTGCAGGACGTCTCCGCGACCACGCCGATGGCGGGCAGATCCCGGATGTCGCTGCCCGTCGTCGCGATCAGCCAGCCGTTGACGGCCGTGTCGAAATACGAGTAGTACGTGACGTTGTTGACGTGCCCGTAGTGGTCGTTGTCCGCCCAGCGGGTCGGCACCGGCCACAGGGCGGGGAAGTCGGCGGCGGTCGGCATCGCGGGGGCGTCGTCGTGTTTCACCGTCCCGACCCTAATGCCACGGATCGTCCGCACCACGCGTCGGGCAGAATCGCGTCCTATGTCTGTGCCCGACAGTGATGTGCGTTCACCGGATTCCGCCGCCCAGCCGATCAGCGCCGGAATCGTCACCGCCCTGGTGGGCTTCACCAGTTCGTTCGCCGTCGTACTCACCGGGCTGACGGCGGTGGGCGCGAACTCCGCCCAGGCCGCATCGGGACTGCTGGCGCTGTGTGTGACGCAGGCCCTGGGGATGCTGTGGATGTCGCGGCACTACCGCATGCCGATCACCCTCGCGTGGTCGACGCCGGGAGCGGCGCTCCTCGCCGGGGCGGGGACGGTGAGCGGCGGGTGGCCGGCCGCGGTCGGCGCGTTCGCGGTCGTGGGGGCGGCGGTGATCCTGACGGGGCTGTGGCCGCGGCTGGGACGGCTGATCGCGGCCATCCCCCCGGCGCTCGCACAGGCGATGCTCGCCGGGGTGCTGCTGCCGCTGTGCCTGGCACCGGTGCTGGCGCTGCGTGATGCACCGCTCGCCGTCGCGCCCGTCGTCCTCGTGTGGCTGGTTCTGCAGCGGTATTCGCCGCGATGGGCGGTCCCGGCCGCATTCGCGGCCGCCGCGGTCGTGATCGCGGTCGGTCTCGTCTCCGGCAGCGACACCCTCGACACGAGCGCGCTCCTGCCGAGGCTCGACGTCACGGCGCCGGCGTGGACGTGGCAGGCGATGATCGGGATCGCGATCCCGCTGTACATCGTGACGATGGCGTCCCAGAACATTCCCGGCACCGCCGTCATGAATTCCTTCGGTTACCGGGTGCCGTGGCGGCCGGCCATGCTGGTGACCGGTGTCGGGACCCTCGTCGGCGCCCCCGCGGGTGGGCACGCCATCAATCTCGCCGCCATCAGTGCCGCCCTCGCGGCCGCGCCGTCCGCGCATCCCGACCCGCGGAAACGCTGGGTCGCGGCGTTCACGGCTGGCTGGGCGTACCTGCTGCTCGCAGCGTGTTCGGCCGCGGTCGCCACCCTCATCGCCGCGGCGCCGGAGGGCGTCGTGGAGGCCGTCGCCGGACTGGCCCTCCTCGGCACCCTCGGCGGGGCGCTGGCCTCCGCCCTCGACGACGTCCGCGAACGGGAAGGCGCCGTCGTCACGTTCCTGATCGCCGCCTCGGGGGTGAGCATCCTCGGCATCGGGTCCGCGTTCTGGGCGCTGGTCGCCGGACTGATCGTGCGGGTCGCGGTGGGCTCGCGACGATAATGGGCACATGACCACCATCGAGGTAGTGCAGGGGGACATCACGACGGTCGAGGTCGACGCGATCGTCAACGCCGCCAACTCCGGACTGCTCGGCGGCGGTGGCGTGGACGGCGCCATCCACCGGGCCGGCGGTCCCGAGATCCTCGCCGAATGCCGGCAACTGCGGGCCACCACGCTGCAGGACGGACTGCCTGCGGGACAGGCGGTCGCGACGACGGCGGGCCGGTTGCCCGCCCGATGGGTGATCCACACGGTCGGCCCCGTCTACTCTGCGTCGGACGATCGGTCGGCCACCCTGCGCAGCGCCTACACCACCAGCCTGGCGGTGGCCGCCGACCTCGGCGCGCAGTCCGTCGCGTTCCCTCTGATCTCGTCCGGGGTGTACGGCTGGCCCCCGGACGACGCCGTCCGGCAGGCGGTCGGCGCCGTCCGCGACTCGGACTCCGGGATTCCGCGGGTGCTGTTCGTGGCGTTCGACGCGCGGATGGCGTCGCTGCTGCGGGCCGAGGTGGGTTGAGGACGCCTGCTCGCGTCCCCACCCTCACCGGGTCCGGACCCGGCGCGACGCCATAGCGGTGGCCGAGGCCACGAACTCCTCGGTGGCGTCGAGGGTGCGCTGGGCGTACGGAAGCAGTCGCCCGCCGGCCGCCGTCAGGATCGTCCGGCGACTGCTCCGCTCGATCAGGGTGACGCCGAGCCCGGTCTCGAGAGCAGCCAGCGCCCGCGAGAGGGTGGGCTGGCTGATCCCGAGATCCGATGCCGCTGTGCCGAAATGCAGGTGGGCGGCGACGGCGGCGAACGCGCGGAGTTGCGTCAGCGTCGGCTGATACGGCTGATCACTCATTGCGCACGGCGGAGGTGCGCGCCGTATCTGCCCGTTGCTCGTTATCCGGCAGCTCGGTGTCCGCCGGTAACCCGGTGTCGGCCGGGTGCTCCGGGTCTTCGGCGCGGTGGACGGCGACGGGAGGCGCCGCCGACACCACCGATGGCGTCGGCCGGTTGCCTGCCTTGATCTCGTTGAACAGGATGTTCAGCAGCACCGCGACGATGCTCGCCGCGCTGATTCCCGAGTCGAAGACGATGTGCACCCACTCCGGGAAGGCCGAGTAGAACTCCGGCACCGCGATCGGGATGACGCCGAATCCGAGGGCCACCGCGACGATCACCAGGTTCAGGTTGCCGTCGTACGACACCTTGGACAGGGTGCGGATTCCGCTCGCGGCCACCGAACCGAAGAGCACGATCCCGGCACCGCCGAGGACGGGCAGCGGCACGGAGGCCACCAGCCGACCCAGAATGGGGAACAGTCCGAGAGCGAACAGGACCGAACCGCCGGCCGCGACGACGTACCGGCTCTTGATCCCGGTGATCGCGACGAGCCCGACGTTCTGGGCGAAGGCGCTGGCCGGGAACGTCCCGAACACCGGCGCCACGGTGGTGGCGAGCATGTCGGCGCGGAGTCCGTCGCCGACCCGGCGAGCGTCCACCTTCGTCTCCACGATCTCGCCGACCGCGAGGATGTCGGCCGTCGTCTCGGTCATGATCACCAGGATCACTACCGTCATCGAGATGATCGCGCCGATCTGGAACAGCGGGGTGCCGAACGCGAACACCTGCGGCAGTTCGAAGATCGCACCCTTCCCGACGGCACTGAAGTCGGCCTTGCCGATCAGGGCGGCGAACAGCGTGCCCACCACGATGCCGATCAGGATGGACAACCGCGACAGGGTGCCCTGGACCAGTCGGCTCACCAGTAACACGACGAACAGGCTGAACCCGGCGAGTCCGATGTTCGACATCGACCCCCAGTCCGGGGCCTTGGCGTTGCCGCCCATCGCCCACCGCACCGCGACCGGCAGGAGGGAGATGCCGATGACCGTGATGATCGACCCGGTGACGACGGGTGGGAAGTAACGCACGATCTTGCAGAAGAAGGGGCTGATCAACAATCCGATCACGCCTGCGACCATGATGGCCCCGAACACGGAGCGCAGCCCGCCCGGACCGGCGGCCACCGCCACCATCGTCGACACCGAGGCGAAGGAAATGCCCTGCACCAGGGGGAGTCTGGCGCCGAAGAAGGGAACGCCGAGGGTCTGCAGCAGGGTGGCGGCGCCGCTGACGAACAGGGCCGCCGACACCAGCAGGCCGATCTCGACGCCGGTCAGTCCGGCGGCGCCGCCGACGATCAGGGGAGGCGCGATCACGCCGCCGTACATGGTCAGGATGTGCTGCAACCCGTAGATGTACGATTTTCCGAGCGGCAATCGCTCGTCTTCGGGTCCGGTCGTTCCGGCGACCCGATGTCCGATCCGCTTCATCGCCGCGCTCCTAGCAGAATCCGGGAACGGAATCCCAGGCGCGGCCGGCGTCGGGCGCGTCCTCACGCTCGACGGTCGCCTCGATCAACCCGTAGGGGCGGTCGGCCGCGAAGAACACCTCGCCGGGGTTGTCGAGTCCGAACGGTTCCAGGTCGACCAGGAAGTGGTGTTTGTTCGGCATCGAGAACTTCACCTCGGCGATCTCGGGGTGCGCCTCGAGGACTGCCGAACCCATCTGGAACAGCGACTGCTGCAGCGCGAGCGAATGGGTGGTGGCAAAGGCCTCCAACATGATTGCGCGCACGTTCTCGAACGTCTTGTCGAAGTCGACGTCGGTGGTGAGGTACCGCCATCGGGCGCTCACCGACGTCGCGAGGATCCGGTCGGACGTCTCCTGCAGGGTGGTGTACTTGTCCTTCGGGTATCCGCGGAACTCCGAACCCGTCGACTTCAACACGACCATGTTGCTGAGACCGGACACGATCCACGTCCGATCGCCGTCGATGGTGACCACGGTGTTCCGCCGTTCGTCACTGGATCGGACGAAGGAATGGTCGTGGCCCTCGCCGTCGACCGGGATCCGCGCCCACGAGTACTGCTCGATCTCCCAGCGGCCGCCCGTGATCCACTCGAACTCGCCGGTGAAGTGGTTCCCGAGACGCATCGCGAACGTCTCGATCGCGCCGACGCCGTCGCGAGCGAACGCGTACACCGTGTTCTTCTGGGTGTCCGTGGCCACGACGTGCCCGTTGTCGCCTTCGGTGTGTACCGCGTCGAGGTCTCCGCGCAGTTGCGAAGTCACGCTGACGTCTTCGATCTCATGTCGCTTGGTGTCCCGGGTGATCTTGACCAACCGGACTTCCGCCTTGCCGTACTGGTTCTGGCCGAGCACGATCTTGCTCATGATTAGCTCCCTCGGTAGGTCGAGTATGCGAATGGGCTGAGGAGGACAGGTACGTGGTAGTGCTGTTCGCTGTCGGTGAGGGCGAACGTGATGGTGACGTCGGGGTAGAACGTCGGACGTCCCTTTGCGGCGAAGTAGGGTCCGGTGTCGAACACGATCCGGTAGGTGCCCGGCTCGAGACGGGCGGGTCCCAAGGTGGTGACGCGCCCGTCGTCGTCGGTGACAGCGTCGGCGACGGTGATCCATTCGGACTCTCGCCGGACCGCCAGCGTGACCGGCACCTCCCGCGCGGGCACGCCTTCGGCTGCGTCCAGCACGTGGGTGGTGACCTGGCTGACGCCGCTCATGCGTCCAGCATCCCGGCGAGCCGGAGGGCGGCGATGTCGCGCAGTTCCTCTGCGACAACGGCCAATTCGCTGTCTTCGTCGTTGGCCAGCCTGCGGTCGAGCGCGGTGAGGACGTCGGACGTGCTGCGCCCGGCGGCGCGGATCAGGAAGACCCGCCCGAACTTGTCCTCGTAGGCACGGTTGCCGTCGGTGAGCCGCTTCTTCGCCGCCGCGTCGGACGAATCGACGTTCGACTGTTCCGAGCGGGCCAGGTGCGCCTCGGCGTCGTCGCCGCCCGGGGGTTCACCGATTCGGGGGTGGCGGGCGAGGGCCAGTTCTATCTCCTCCGCGGAGAGCGGGCCGGCCCCCGTCCTGGCCGCGGTGAGCAACGAGGCGCGATCGGGGTACGGCCGGGCGGAGACGAGTTCGTCTGCCCACCGGGGGATGTCCAGGCAGATTCGTGCCCATTCCGTCGCCTCGGACTGTGACGCCTCGTTGAATCGTCGGAGTCCTGCATCGAAAACCATGCGACCCTTCTTCCACAATGCGAAATAATGATTCCGTATAGAGAATCG
Organism: Rhodococcus sp. USK10; assembly: GCF_019378875.1. Taxonomy (NCBI): domain Bacteria; kingdom Bacillati; phylum Actinomycetota; class Actinomycetes; order Mycobacteriales; family Nocardiaceae; genus Rhodococcus; species Rhodococcus sp. USK10. The sequence goes on along the minus strand of NZ_CP076048.1, from coordinate 1,612,904 downwards.
TGACAGGGGTCACAATTCGTGTCAAGACCCAAAATTGAATTAATCCAGATTCGGACATGGGGGAGGTTCGCGGCCGGGCGGAGGCGCGACGGGGCCCGGGGTGGGAGCGAGGGAGTGCCCGGTGGGAAAGGCGTTGTCGGGCAACAGCTCACGGACAACGGGACGGCGTGACCTAGTCCTCGCTGTCGGCGTGGTGATTGAAAAGCCGGGGCAGCGCGAACCACAGCGTCGCGAACATCAGCGCGGCCACCACGCCGATGACGATCGCGACCGGACCGCCCACTGCCACTTCGGCAATCAGGATCACGGTGCCGGTCATGGCGGCGGCCAGAAATCCGACACCCCACAGCGCGAACAGGTTGGCCTTGCGCAGGATGTCGGCCCGGCGGCCCTGACGGAACAGCACGCGATGCCAGACCGCCGGGGCGATGAGGAGCGCCGAGGACACCGTCGCCAGGAGCACCGTGACGAGATGCAGCATGCGGAGGCCGAACGGCTGCTCCTCGTACGCCTCGGTGAAGGCGACCGCGAGGAGGAAGGCGAACAGGATCTGCACACCCGCCTGCGCGACACGGAGTTCCTGCAGCAGCTCGCTGAAATTGCGTGCGAGCCGCTGCGCGGGTGTCTCGGCGGTGCTCACCTCACGACCGTGAATACTCGGAGGCCCTGCGGATCTCTTCGGGGGACGGGCGCACACCCGTGTAGAGGACGAACTGTTCCGCGGCCTGCAGTGCGATCACCTCGGCGCCCGTGATGACGGTCTTGTGGCGTTCGGCCGCCGCCCGGATCAGCGGCGTCGCGGCGGGCATCGCGACCACGTCGAACACGGCGTCCGCCGCGTCGATCGCGTCGAGCTCGAATGCCAGATCCTCGGCCTCGGGGCCGCCCGCCATTCCGATGGGGGTGGCATTGATCAGCAGACCGGGCCGCGCCGCGCCCAGTTCGGGTTGCCAGTCGAATCCGTACTGCTTCGCGACGGCGCCGCCCGTCTTCTCGTTGCGGGCGATCACGGTGACGTCGATGAACCCGTAGTCGCGCACGGCGGCCACGACGGCCTTGGCCATGCCACCGCTCCCGGCCACCGCCACCGACAGCGAGTGGGGCAACGCGTTGTCGCGCAACAGGTTCGCGATGGCCTGGTAGTCGGTGTTGTAAGCGTGCAACACCCCGTCCTCGTTGACGACCGTGTTGACGGACTCGATGACCGACGCCGACTCGTGCATCACGTCGACGTAGTCGATGATCTGCTCCTTGAACGGCATGGAGATACCGGCGCCGCGGATCCCCAGCGCCCGGATGCCGCCGACCGCAGCCTGGAGGTCGTTGGTGGTGAAGGCTTTGTACACGAAATTGAGGCCCAGCTCGCCGTACAGATAATTGTGAAACCGGGTGCCGATGTTGCTCGGACGACCGGAGAGCGAGATGCAGAGAAGAGTGTCTTTGTCGAGCTGGTTCATCCGGTAAATACTAGTGGTGGGCTCCCATCCGTGCGCGTTCTCAGCTCCGAATACACGGTGACGACGGCAAAGGAGCAAGGCTGCGATGACTACCACGATCGGTGACCGGCACGAGGCGGCGCGGACGCCACGGAGACGGCGGCACCTGTTCTCGCGCGCGCTCGCCGGAGTGATCGCCGCGGGCATGGTACTCGGAGTGGGTGAACTGCTGGCGGCTCTGATCGACCCGAACTCGTCGCCGTTCTACGCGGTCGGATCGACGACGGTGGACCGCAGCCCCGCCTGGGCCCGTGAGTTCGCGATACACACGTTCGGCACCAACGACAAACCCGCGTTGTTCGTGGGCATGACGATCCTCATCGTGCTCCTCGCCGCGATCGCGGGAATCGTCGAGCGCCCCCGCGCCCCGTTCGGCAGCGCGATCCTCGCGGTGCTCGGGCTGGTGGGAATCGTGGCCGCCACCCAGCGTCCCGGCGCCACCTGGATGTATGCGCTGCCGACCGTGGTGGGGGTCGTCGCCGGTATCGCGGTCCTGCGGGTACTGACGGCCACCGCGCGGGCACCCGAGAATTCGGATTCCGAAGATTCGTGGTTGCCGCGCCGCACTTTTCTCCTGTTGGCAGCCGGGGCAGCCGCGACGGCCGCGGCCGCGGGAGCCGCGGGCCGGTATCTCGGGCAGCAGGTCGCGGGTGCCGTGGACAACCGCCGCGCCTTCGCGATTCCCGGGGTCACGGACCGGGCGGCCGCGATCGCCCCGGGCACCGACATCGGCGTGCCGGGCGGCACCCCGTTCGTCACGTCGAACGAGGACTTCTACCGGATCGACACCGCCCTGCGGGTGCCGCGGCTGACCACGGACGACTGGCAACTGCGCATCCACGGCATGGTGAACCGCGAACTCACTCTCTCGTGGGACGACCTGATCGCGCGGACGCCCGTGGAACGGCTGATCACGTTGACGTGCGTGTCCAACGAGGTCGGCGGAAACCTCGCAGGCAACGCCACGTGGATCGGCTACCCCATCAAGGACATCCTCGACGAGGCAGGCGTGCACACCGACGCCGACATGCTGCTGTCCACGAGCAGCGACCACTTCACGGCCGGAACCCCCGTCGCGGCACTGCGGGACGGACGCGACGCGATCCTCGCGGTGGCGATGAACGGTCAGCCGCTGCCGTTCGAACACGGTTACCCGGTGCGGCAGGTCGTCCCCGGTCTCTACGGCTACGTGTCGGCCACCAAATGGGTGGTGGATTGGGAACTCACACGATTCGACAAGGCCGAGGCCTACTGGACGAAGCGCGGATGGTCCGCGGAGGGTCCGATCAAGACCGCGTCCCGGATCGACGTGCCCGCCGCGTTCGCACCCACCGCGCCCGGACCGGTACTCGTCGCCGGCACCGCCTGGGCGCAGCACCGCGGCATCGAGAAGGTGGAGGTGCGGGTCGACAACGGCGCTTGGCAGACCGCGACCCTCGCCCCGCAGTACAGCATCGACACCTGGCGGCAGTGGACGTGGGAGTGGCAGGCCGCGGCCGGCCTGCACACCCTCCAGGTGCGCGCCACCGATCTGGACGGCAATGTGCAGGTGGAGGAGCGGACGCCGCCGATCCCCGGTGGCGCCACCGGCTGGCACACCCGGTCGTTCACCGTGGCCTGAGGCGCCGAGGATCACGGGCACCGCTCCGCCACCTCGGCGAGCGCGTCGCGGTCCGCCAGTGTCACCGGAAGTCCGTACTCCACCGCCACCGAGAGGTACTTGCCCGCGTAGAAGCAGCGGTACGCCGGATTCGGCGGCAGCCAGTCCTGCGGGGTCTGGTCGCCCTTGTCCTGATTGTCCGCACCGTTGACGGCCAGCAGGTTGAACGTGACGTCGTTGGCGAACCGGAGCCGGCGCTCGGGCGGCCACGTCGACGCGCCCATGTCCCACGCCGCCGCCAGCGGGTAGACGTGGTCGATCTGGACGGCTTTCGCGTCCGCCCTGTCGAACGGAAGCACCTCACCGGAGTACGGATCGGCGAGGACCCCGCTCAGCACCACGCAGTCGCGGGTGCCGTCGCGGAACACCACCGACCGGAGATCGATCGCCAGAACGTTGTTGCGGGTGTCGCACCCGTCGTGGCCGCCGACGGCGTCCTGGTCGTCGGTCCAGGCCGGTCCGAAGACGCACAGTTCCCGGCCGGAACACCCGCGTTGGTATCCGCCCGGGTGCGGGCGGGATTCGACCGTGGCGACCTGCCCGAGCAGTTCCTCGATGTGCGCGCGGGGCGGGCTGCCCGGTGCGGGGCTGTCGCCCAGGTCGAGCAGCGACACCCCGCAGCCGCCGGCCGACAGGATCACGGCCAGCCACGCCGTCACGTACAGAAGTCTCATGCGTCCCCCGGCGCTCGAAAAATCTCCCCCTACCGTCCAGGAGTATGCACCGGGCCCCCGACATGTCAGCTGAAGGGCAGTCGCACCGCGGCGATCGACGACACGTGCATGCCGTCGTGGCCGATGACCCAGGAACCGCCGCTCTGCCGGCATTCGGCGAGCAGGTCGAGCGTGCGCAGGAGGAAGAAGATCGCCTCGCTGGCGACGGGGGTGACCGCAAGCCGGTGTGCCTCACCATGTTTCATTCCGTCGAGCCACACACCCGACTGCCCGTCCAGGCGAATGGTGACGATGTGCGTGGCATCGACGAAGGCGTACTTCCGTTGCTCCCACGGGGTGGTGAGCGCGTACCCCTGTTCGAGAACCTGGATCAGGATGCTCATGACCGACTCCCGAGATTTTCCGGCAGCTACGTCTCTCCAGCATCTACCTCGGACCGGGTGAAAGCCAGACCCGCTAACCGAACTCGATCACGACCTTGCCGCTCGTGTGTCCGGACTCGACCGTCGCGAGCGCGTCACCGGCGTGCGCGAACGGGAACCGGTGGGCGACCCGCGGGTCGAGGGTTCCGTCGGCCACCAGCGCGGCCACCTCCGCGAACACCGCGGATGTGCGGCGCCGGTCCACTCCCGAGCCGCCGAGGTCCCGTGCCGCGAGGGGGTCGCCGACACTGATGATCGCCGCCGGATCCGTCACCACCCGCGCCGCCTCGGCCAGCGCGGCACCGCCGACCAGGTCGAAGACGGCGTCCACCGGGCCCGGCACGCGTTCGGCGAGTCCGTCCCCGGACGCCACCCACGTGGCGCCGAGCGATTCGACGACCTCCCGCTTGCCCTCACTCGCGACCCCGATCACCGTGACGTCCCGGGCCGCGGCCAACTGCAGTGCCGCCACCCCCACGCCACCGCCCGCGCCGACGACGAGCAGTCGGCTGCCGGGAGCCAGGTCCAGTGTGGTCAGCGCGTCGTACGCGGTCCCCGCCGCGACGGGCAGGGTGGCCGCGTCGGCGAAGGAGACCGCGTCCGGCTTGTGTGCCGCAGCGGCCGTGTTGACCAGGGTGTACTCGGTGTAGCCGCCGAATCCGGTGGCGGTCGCCCCGAACACGGCGTCCCCGACCGCGAACTCGGTCACCCGGGGTCCGACGTCGGCGACCACACCGGCGACCTCCCGGCCGAGAACCGCGGGAAGGGTGACCGGGACAGTGTCCTTACGCGTTCCCGCCCGCACCTTCCAATCGGCGGGATTCACGCCCGCCGCGTGGACGGCGACCAGCAACTGTCCGGGGCCGGGGGAGGGAACGGGGACGTCGAAGAACTGCTGCGTCTCGGGGCCGCCGTATTCGCTGAAGCCGTATGCCATGCTCACGCCCACAGTCCTATCACGAACCGGGGGCCGGATCCGGGCACGAAGAAGGCCCGCCGAACCGGAGCCGGCGGGCCTTCTTCGTGAGAACTCAGGAGCCGAACAGGCTACCCAGGGAGCCTGTGCCTCCACCGCCTCCGCCGCCGCCCATCAACGGTCCGAGGAGCTGAACGAGCTGAACGAGAACTTGCAACATCTGTGTAGGGTCCATTTGTCTTCCTCCGATCACTGCGATCTACGAACGGCAGCGATCCCGGTCGATTCCGGCGTGGACAGCCGCCACCTCGTTCATCGGTGGAATGTCGTCGAGGGTTACAGTCCCCGAGCAGGGACTTCTCCCGCTGTCGGTCGGGCCTGATTGGATGGGTGCATGCTGCACGGCCTCTGGACACCGGGTTCGGGTCTCATGCTGTGGGTCGAGGACCGCAATCCGGCCGCAGTGGAGCCGACCGACGCGGTCGGGCGGGTGCTCGCCCGGAAGTTCCGCCATCACGTGAAGGTGCCGATGCCGACCCCGTCGGGTCCGGAGATGCTGGAGTGGGCGGCGGTCGCCCTCGCGCCGCCGGACGCGACCGATTTCCTGCTGGCGGTGTCGGCCCGCGACCCCCGGATCGCCGGGGATCTGCGTTACCTCGCCCACGTGGCGCGCGGCGTCGAGCGGTGGGTGCGTGCGGGACGCGTGGTTCCGGAGGTGCACCGGGCGGAGGGTGGCTGGTGGCCGCGCTGGCGGCTCCTCGGCGGCGAACGGCAGCGTGCGTGGCTCACGGAACTGTCGGTGGCGATGCCCCCGGTGCAGCGCCACGGAACTACCCCGCGGGCGGTGCTCGACGACATGGTGACCGAGTTGACCGACCCCGTCGCCCGGCGGGTCCTGGGCGGCGGGCACCCCGACGATTCCGGCACGGCACCGGAGCACCCGCTGATCGACGCGCTGGTTCGGGGTGAGGACTTCGCCGACGGCACCGCCCAGCTGGCGGGTTCGCTCGACGGGTGGCGCGACAGCCTGAAGGTGGACGAGCCCGAACTGGTGCTGCGACTGCTCGAGCCGGAAGACGTGGACGTGGAGGGCGATTGGGACCCGGACACAGTGCTGTGGCGGCTGCAGGTGTGCCTGCGGCCGGAAGGTGAAGCGCCGGTGCCGATTCCGCTTCACCGTACGGAGGCGAGCCGACTGCAGACCGGTGTTCGCAAACTGACCGAGGCCGTCGCCGCCTACCCACGACTGCAGGACGTCCCGAGTGATCCCGACAGTCTCGACCTGATGCTGCCCACCGCGGTGGTCATCGACCTCGTCGGGCACGGCGCGGTGGCGTTGAAGGAGAAGGGGATCAGTCTGCTGCTGCCGCGGGCGTGGAGTGTGGCGTCGCCGTCGATGAGACTGCGGGTGAGCTCGCCGGGCACCCCGGCCAGCGCGGAGAACCGGTCCGTCGGCAAAGACCAATTGGTGCAGTACAACTGGGAACTTGCCCTCGGCGACACGGTGCTCACCGCCGCGGAGATGAACCGGCTGGTCAATGCAAAGAGCGATCTCGTGCGGCTGCGCGGTGAGTGGGTCCGGGCCGATCAGGAGGTGCTCTCCCGCGCCGCGCGGTACGTCGCGGAGCGGCACGGCAGCGGCGACCGCGCCATCGTGGACCTGCTGAAAGACCTGATCGCGGACGATCTGTCCGACCTCCCCGTCGAGGAGGTCACCGCCACCGGCTGGGCGGCGGCGCTGCTCGACGGCGACACGGAGCCGCAGGACGTGCCGACCCCGGACGGGTTGGACGCCACGCTGCGGCCGTACCAGAAGCGGGGGCTCGACTGGCTGGTGTTCATGAGCCGCCTCGGGCTCGGGGCGGTCCTGGCCGACGACATGGGTCTCGGCAAGACGCTGCAGTTGCTTGCGCTGCTGGCGCACGAGAACGCCGCCACGCCCACGCTGCTGGTGTGCCCGATGTCGGTGGTCGGCAACTGGCAGCGGGAGGCGGCCCGCTTCGTTCCCTCGCTTCGGGTGCTCGTCCACCACGGTCCGCAGCGGCTGAGCGGGGACGACCTCACCGCCGCCGTGACGCAGAGCGACCTGGTGATCACCACGTACGCGCTGCTCGCCCGCGACGTCGCGCAGCTGAAGGAGCAGGACTGGCGGCGAGTGGTGCTCGACGAGGCGCAGCACATCAAGAACGCGAAGACCGGGCAGGCGCGCGCGGCCCGCAGCATTCCGGCGGAGCACCGCGTCGCGCTGACGGGCACTCCGGTCGAGAACCGGCTGGACGAACTGCGCTCGATCCTCGATTTCGCGAACTCGGGCATCCTGGGTTCGGAGGCGATGTTCCGCAAGCGTTTCGTGGTGCCGATCGAGCGGGAGCAGGACGAGACGGCCGTCGCCCGGCTCCGCGCCGTCACGTCCCCGTTCGTGCTGCGCCGCGTCAAGACCGATCCCGCGGTCATCGCGGATCTTCCGGACAAGTTCGAGATGACGGTCCGCGCCAATCTCACCGCCGAGCAGGCCGCGCTGTACCGGGCGGTGGTCGATGACATGATGGCGCAGATCAAGGACAAGAAGGGGATGAAGCGCAAGGGCGCCGTCCTCGCCGCCCTGACGAAGCTCAAGCAGGTGTGCAACCATCCGGCGCATTTCCTGCGCGACGGGTCGGCGGTGATGCGGCGCGGACAGCATCGGTCCGGCAAGCTGGGGCTCGTCGAGGACATCCTCGATTCCGTTGTCGCGGAGGGCGAGAAGGCGTTGCTGTTCACCCAGTTCCGTGAATTCGGTGATCTCGTCACCCCGTACCTCGCCGAACGTTTCGGTACCCCCGTACCGTTCCTGCACGGGGGTGTTTCGAAGCAGAAACGCGACGACATGGTGGCCTCGTTCCAGGGCGACGACGGGCCACCGATCATGATGCTGTCGCTGAAGGCCGGCGGAACCGGGCTGAACCTCACCGCGGCCAATCACGTCGTGCACCTCGACCGGTGGTGGAACCCGGCGGTCGAGAACCAGGCCACGGACCGGGCGTTCCGGATCGGCCAGCGGCGCGACGTGCAGGTGCGCAAGCTCGTGTGCGTCGGCACGCTGGAGGAGCGGATCGACGCGATGATCGCCACCAAACAGGAGTTGGCGGATCTCGCTGTCGGGACGGGCGAGAACTGGGTGACGGAGATGAGCACCGAACAGCTGGGCGAACTGCTGCGGCTCGGCGACGAGGCGGTGGGCGAATGACGAATCGGCGCCCCGGACCGTACTTCGGTCAGTACGGCCGGCGACGACCGGTGACGGGCGGGCTGGAGGCGCGGTCGCAGCGGGGATCGTTCGGGCGTACCTGGTGGGGCCGCGAATTCGTCGACATCATCGAGTTCGTCGCCGACAAGGGCCGGATGAGCCGCGGGCGGAGTTACGCGCGCAGCGGTCAGGTGATCTCGCTCGAGATCGCGGGCGGAACGGTGACGGGGGAGGTCCAGGGCAGTCAGCTCCAGCCGTTCGTCGCGACCGTGTCGATCGATCGCCTCGACGACTCGGAGGTCGCCGAACTGGTCGCGCTGGTGCGTAGGCAACCGGGCAGTCTGGCGATGCTGGCGGGTGGCGGGGTTCCGGAGGCGCTCGGCCCCCTGTTGCTGCCTGCCGGGGCGTCCGCGCTGAACTACGACTGCACCTGCCCGGACGACGGGTGGCCGTGCAAGCATGCGGCGGCGGTCGCGTACCTCACCACCGAACGCATCGACGAGAACCCCCTCGAGATCCTGACGCTGCGCGGCGTCGATCTGGACATGCTGATCGAGGGCGTCGGGGGCGACTCCTCCGAAGCCGAGGTCGACGACTGGTTCGGTGACGAGTCCTCGCTGCCCGGACTGCCCGACGCCGACTTCCGGGCGGCGATCGACGACCTCGACCCCCTCCTGTTGCGGAAGGCGATCCGCTCGGTCAGTGAGGACGAGCGCGCGGTGGACGCCGCGATCCGGGAGCTGAAAGCGCTGTACCAGCACTTCCGCTGACCATGGGATGATGAGGACGCGGAAGCTCGCCTCGTTTCGCGACCGGGAGCTGGTCAGTCATGGTGACGGTCTACCTGCTCGGCGAGCAGCGCGTGTCGGACCCGGAGGACGTCAAGGCAGGCACCGTCTCGTCACGGGCGATCGCGCTGCTGGCCTATCTCGTGCTGCACGCCGGTCTCGCCCAGTCCCGGACCCGTCTCGCCGGGCTGTTCTGGCCCGAATCGAGCGAGCAGCAGGCCCGCACCAATCTGCGGCGGGAACTGCACAACCTCCGCGGCCTTCTGGGATCGGACGGTGCGCCGACCGCAGACGGGCCGACGCTGACGTGGACCGACTCGCCGTCGTGCCGGGTGGACGTCGACACCTTCCGCAACGAGCGGGCGGCAGCCCTCGCCGCCCTCGCCGATTCCGACACCCAGGCATTTCTCGAACACGCGGACCGCGCGATCGACACCTATCGCGGTGATCTCATGCCCGGGGCGTACGAGGACTGGGTCCTCGACCACCGGGACGTGCTGCGCCGCGAGTGCGTCGAACTCTGCGAGGCGACGGTGCGGGTGCTGCGGGAGTCGGGTGAGGTGGAGACGGCGACGGCGTGCGCACGCCGTCGCATCCAGCTCGACCCGCTGGCGGAGGTCGGGTACCGGACACTGATGGACTTGCAGGCCGCATCGGGCGACCGGGCGGCCGCGATGACCACGTATCACCGGTGCGCGGCCGTGCTCGAGACCGAACTCGGGGTCGCGCCGGGCGCCGCGACCACCCGGCTGTTCGACAACCTGCTGGGCGAGCAACCCGCCGCGGCTCCCCGGCACGAACGCGTCCGGGCGGCGGTGCCCGTCCTGATCGGGCGGGAGCGTGAACGCGGGGAATTGCAGCGGCGGTGGCGGCAGACCCTCGACGGCAGCCAGGGGCTGGTGCTCGTCTCGGGTGATGCGGGGGTCGGCAAGACCCGGTTGACCACCGAACTCGCGGAGATCGCGCGCGCCGACGGGGCAGTGGTTGCGACCGCGCGGTGTTTCGGACTGCCGGGCCGCGTCGCGCTCGCCCCCGTCGCCGAGTGGCTGCGCGGCCCGGAGTTTCGGTCGGCGATCGGGTCGCTGGACCCGTTGTGGAGGGCCGAGGTCGAACGCCTGGTCCCGAGCGCCGAGTCCGCGCCGCGACCGGCGACGTCCCGGGCAATGGTCGACGCGTGGCAGCGGCACCGCTTCTTCGAGGGGACGGCGCGCGCGGTGCTCTCGCCCGGCCGCCCGGTGCTGCTCGTCCTCGACGATCTCCAGTGGTGCGACGCGGAGACTACGGCGTGGCTGGCCTTCCTGCTGTCCCTTGACGCCCACCAGCGGGTACTGGTCGCGGCGACCGCCCGCACGGACGAGGCGCAGTCCCGCCGCGACGTGAACGACGCGCTGCGGGCCCTCCGGTCGGCGCGACTGGTCACGGACGTCGAGGTGGACCCGCTGACCGCGGACGGGACCGCCGAACTGGCGAGGTCCCTCGGGGGCCCGGTGCTGGATCCTGCGGAGGAGGCGGTTCTGTACGCCGCGACCGCGGGTTACCCGCTGTACGTCGTGGAGGCCGCCAGGATGGTGCCGGGCGCGGATGCGACCGGGCGCGGCGGGGGCGGCGGCGACCTCGGCGAGGTGCTGGCCCGGCGACTCGAACAGTGCTCGGAACCGGCCCGGGACGTCGCAGGCCTCGCCGCGGCCCTCGGCACGGATTTCGATCTGGACCTGCTCAGCGAGGCGAGCGACCTGGACACCGATTCCCTCGTGCAGGCGGTGGACGAACTGTGGCGGCGCAGGATCGTCCGGCCTGCGGGCACCGGGTACGACTTCGTGCACGACCTGGTCCGGGAGGCCGCGTACCGCTCGGTCGGTCCGCCGCGACGCTGGCTCCTGCATCGGCGTCTGGCGCAGGGACTCGAACTTCTCCACACCGGCCGCACCGACGACGTGGCCGCGCAACTCGCCGAGCAGTACCGGCGCGGCGGCCGCCCCGACCGCGCGCTCCACTATCTGCAGCGCGCCGCCGAGGTGGCGGCAGGCGTGTTCGCGAACGCCGACGCCCTGCGGCTCTTCCGGGACTGCCTCGACCTTCTCGAGGTGATGCCGGTGGGCCGCAACCGGGACGCTCACGAGGTGGACGTGCGCCTGGGCATGTCGGCGCCGCTGACCACCCTGTACGGATACTCCGCCCCGCCGCTCGAGCGGACGCTGGACCGCACCATGGAGTTGGGGCAACGGCTCCGCAGGCCGAAGGTGGTGCTCGGTGCGCTGATCGGATTGTTCGCGGTCCACTTCGTGCAGGGGCACACCGCGCAGGCCCACGGACTCGGATTGCGTGCCCTCGAACTGTCGGCGGCGGATCCGGAATTCGAGGGCCAGGCGCACTTCGCGGTGGCGGGTGGCGCCCTCGGTCTCGGCAGGCCGAGGGAGGCGATCGAGCATTTCGACATCGCGCAGCGATCGTACTCGGACGACTATTCGTTCATCCTCGGAACGCGGCTCGAGGTGCATTGCCACGCGTGGGAGTCGCACGCGTACTGGATGATCGGCGACGCGCAGGCGGCCGAGCAGGCGTGCGTGGATGCCCTCGCGCTGGGCAGGACCTGCGGTCATCCGTACAGTCTCGCGGTGGCGCTGGGATACGCGTCGGTGCTGCACCAGGTGCGGGGCGACGACTCCGCGCTGCTCGCCTCGCTGACGGAGTTGCGGCAGCTGTGCGAGCGTTACCACTTCGCCTACTACAGCCAGTGGTCGCAGATCCTCGAAGGCCGGCTTCTCGGCGGCGAACCGGGGATCGCGAAGATCCGCGACGGGCTCGCCGCGTTGCGACGGCAGCGGGCCTTCGCGCGGATGCCGTACTGGCTCTCGCTGCTGGCGGAGGTCCAGATCGACATCGGGTCGACGGCCGCCGCCCGCGCCACCCTCGATGCCGCCTTGATTGCCGCCGAGCAACACGACGACCGCTGGTGGTTGCCGCAGGTCCTGAAACTTCGCGCGGAAGCCGGGCCGTTCGCGGGCGGGGTGTCGGCGCGAACGGTGCGCGAACGCCCGATTCCTACGGTGTGAATTACCGGGAACTACCCGTTCCGGGGCCGCCGATCCGAGGAGAAGGTCATGAGCACCACCACCAGTTCGACACCGACGACGACACCGCCTTTCACGGAACTGGCCGCGTCGCTGCGCGGAGAGTTGATCACGCCCGGCGACGCCGGCTACGACGACGCGCGCGCGGTGTACAACGCCATGATCGACCGCCGGCCCGCGGCCATCGCGCGGTGCGCCAACGCCGCGGACGTCGTCGCGTGCGTGCGGTTCGCGCGGGAGAAGCACGTCGAACTCGCGGTTCGTGGAGGGGGACACAACGCGGGCGGCCTCGGCGTGTGGGACGACGCCCTCGTGATCGATCTGTCGGGGATGCGCGGGACCACGGTTTCGCCCGCCGACCGGACCGTCCGGGTCGACGGTGGATGCACGTGGAGCGATGTCGACCATGCCACCGTGCCGTTCGGCATGGCCACCCCGTCCGGGTTCATCGCCTCCACCGGTGTCGGCGGGCTGACATTGGGCGGCGGGATCGGCTACCTGACGCGCCGTTTCGGTCTCACGGTGGACAACCTGCTCTCCGCCGACGTCGTCCTCGCCGACGGCACACTGGTGACGGCGAGCGAACGCTCGCATCCGGACCTGTTCTGGGCGCTGCGTGGCGGCGGCGGAAACTTCGGTGTGGTCACGTCGTTCCAATTCGCGTGTCACGAGATCGGCGACCACGGCACCGTCGTCGGCGGGCCGGTGCTGTACGACCTGGAGGACACCCCCGACGTGATGCGGTGGTACCGCGAACTCCTGCCGTCGCTGCCCGAGGAACTCAACGGCTGGATCGGCTTGCTGACCATCCCGCCGGCGCCGGCGTTCCCCGAGGAACTGTGGGGCCGCAAGGCGTGCGGCATCATCTGGTGCTACACCGGTGATCCGGCCAAGGCCGACGCGGTGCTCGAACCGATCCGCGCATTCGGTAACCCACTGCTGGTGGGGGTCGGCGAAATGCCCTTCACGGCATTGCAATCGGCCTTCGACGCACTGTACCCGGCGGGATTGCAGTGGTACTGGCGCGCAGACTTCGTCCGGGAGATCTCCGACGAGGCCGTCGACATCCACCTGGAGTTCGGCCGTCGGCTGCCCACCGGCCACTCGACGATGCACATGTATCCGATCGACGGCGCGGCGACGCGGGTGGCCGAGGACGGCACGGCGTTCGCGTACCGGGACGGCGGCTGGGCGGGCGTGATCGTCGGTGTCGACTCGGATCCGGCGAATGCCGAGGTCATCACGGACTGGGCCAAGCAGTACTGGGAGGCCCTCCACCCGACGACCGCGGGCGGGGCGTACGTCAACTTCATGATGTCCGAGGGCGAGGACCGGGTGCGTGCCTCCTACCTCGGCAACTACGACCGGCTGGCGCAGGTGAAGGCGAAGTACGATCCGGACAACCTCTTCCATGTGAACCAGAACATCCGTCCCGCGGCCCGGTCGGAGCAGTAGGCTGGGCGACCCCCCGACCGAGAGGATCGACCGCCATCAGTACCTCTGGAGACGACCTGCCCGCGTTCACATACCCGGAGGTGGGTGCGAGCCGCGACGTTCCGTTCCCGGCGGGTTACCACCATCTGCGTGAGCAGAAGGTGATCGGTTACGGGGCTGACGCATTCGATGCGGCCGCCATCCACCTGGGTTCCTGGGGAATGCACCGCGGCGCCGGGCTCGACGTGCGGGCCGAGACTCCGACCGCCGTGCCCGGCTCGTCGGTCGACCTGCGCTGGGGGGTCGGTCCACTCCGGCTGGCGTTCTCCTGCCGGGTCGTCTACGTGCTCGACGACCTGCATCGCAGGGGATTCGCGTACGGCACGCTGCCGGGTCACCCCGAGAGCGGCGAGGAGAGCTTCGTCGTCGAACAGCGGCCGGACGGCGCCGTCGTCGCGACCGTGTCGGCGTTCTCGAAACCGGGGCGGTGGTTCACCCGGATCGGCGGGCCCGCGGGCCGGGTCGTGCAGAAGGTGATGACGCGCAGGTACCTCGAGGCACTGGCCGCCGCGGCACGGTAGGCCCGAGCGCTCGGATCACGTATTCTCGGTGTTGGACCGGACCGGACGGGACCTTTGCAGTCCGACTGCCTGATCCGATGTGTCCGACCCCTGAACAGAGCTGGAGCCGCCGGCATGATGCCCGTACATCTACGCGACAGCGTGATTCCGAAGCACGAGCAACTCCGTGCCATCCTGCTGCACAAGTGCACCAAGGAACTTCAGCCCGGCGACCTCATGACCAGTGAACGAAAACTGATGCAGGACTACGGCGTCAGTCGCATCACCGTTCGCGAGGCGATCGGGCAGCTCGTCAACGAGGGCCACCTGGTGCGGGTCCGCGGCAAGGGCACGTTCGTGGCGCATCGTCCGGTGCAGTCGAAGCTCCACCTGGCCTCGTTCACGGAGGAAATGCGGGCGCAGGGGCACAAGCCGACGACGGTGGTGCTCCAGAGCGAGGAGGACGCGGCGCCCGAGGCTACCGCGAAGGCGCTGCGGATCGCACCGGACACCAGCGCCTATCACGTCAAACGGCTGCGACTGGCCGACGGCGAACCGGTCAGCGTCGACGACGGCTGGTTCAACGCCGCGCTGCTTCCCGGCCTGCTGGACCTCGACCTCACCGGGTCGATCTACCGGGCCACCGCCGACCGGTACGACATGCCGATCGACCGGGCGGAGCAGACCGTCAGCGCCGACGGGGCGAGCCAGGAGATCGCGACCCTGCTCGGCATCAAGAAGGGCGCCCCGGTGATGTACTTCGACCGGGTGTCCTTCAGCGGGCCCACGCCCGTCGAGCACACCCGCAGCTGGTACCGGTCCGATCGCTACCAACTGCAGATGGAAGTGCAGGGGGAGCGGACTCAGCGCAGCGTCTGAGTCCGGCAGCCCTGGCTTCTGCTGCTCTATTTCTATTGCGCCGTCCAGTCGAACAGGACGTCGCCGGTCGTCACGTCGGACCCGATGGTGCCGGTGGACACCGAGTCCGGCTTGGAATCCATCACCACGATCGGGCAGACGGCGGAGAACCCGGTGCCGTCGATCTCGGTCGGATCGAATCGCACCACGGGGTCGCCGGCGTCGACCTCCTCGCCCTCCGCCGCGAGCAGGGTGAACCCCTCGCCCTGCAGCTTCACGGTGTCGATTCCCAGGTGCACCAGCACGCCGCCGCCTGCCGAGCCCAGGATGACGAACGCGTGCGGGTGGAGTTTGAGGATCTTGCCGGAGATGGGCGCGAGCACGTCGAGGGCGCCGCGGTCGCGCGCCGGTTCGATCGCGACTCCGGAGCCCACCATCTGTCCGGCGAACACGGGGTCGGGGACGTCGGCGAGGGCGAGTACCCGGCCGGGCAGTGGTGCCTGCACGGACAGTCTCACAGGATGTCCTCGATGTCCTCGGCCAGGGTGTCCGCCTCGGGGCCGACGATGACCTGCACGACGCTGCCCGCCTTCAACACCCCGTGGGCGCCTGCGGCCTTCAGCGCGGCCTCGTCGACCTTGGCACCGTCCTTGACCTCGGTGCGCAGCCGGGTGATGCAGGCCTCGATCTCGACGATGTTGTCGGCACCGCCGAGGCCGCTGATGATTGCGTCCGCTTTGGACATCGGTTCTCCCTCGTAGTTCGTGTTTGCGCTGCAGGTGAAGGTGCGAAATGAGTTAGCTGGATCACATTTGCCTGTTGACATCCTGTGCTCACCTGGTCAAACTAGCAACTGGTTATGACCGGACAGTACCCGTTGGGGGTGCTGGTCCACAATAGTTTTCCCGAAGCCGTACGACGCGCTCGCCGCCACCGGTTTCGGGAGTCACCAGACGCCGATTCGGCGACCGAAGCGCACAGAGAAGGCCGATATGACTGTCGTAGACAGCCCGAAAAAGGAATCAGCGGTGTTTGCCGGGTTACAGCGCCTCGGGCGCAGCCTGATGCTGCCGATCGCGGTACTCCCCGCGGCAGGCATCTTGCTCCGGCTCGGCCAGGACGACCTCCTCGGACGATTCGACTCGATGCACACCGCCGCGTCCGTCATCTCCGCGGCGGGCCAGGCCGTGTTCACCTGGCTGCCCCTCATCTTCGCGGTGGGCATCGCCATCGGCTGGGCCAAGAAGGCGGACGGGTCCACCGCCCTGGCCGCCGTGGTCGGATACATGGTCGTCAACGGCGTGTTCGAGGCCATGTCACCGGTCGTCCTGGAAGGCAAGACCGATCCGAACGGCGACCAGGCGCTGATCAATTACGGGGTCCTCGCAGGCATCGTGATGGGTCTGCTGTCCGCCATCCTGTGGCAGCGGTTCTACCGCACCAAACTGCCCGACTACCTCGGATTCTTCAACGGGCGCAGGCTCGTTCCCATCCTCACCGCCGTCACCGGTCTCGTCGTCGGCGTCCTCATGGCGTTCCTGTATCCGGCGTTCAACTCCGCCCTGACGTGGGTGGGTGAGACCGTCGCCGAGAACTCGGTGATCGGTGGCGGCGTCTACGGCATGGCCAATCGCCTGCTCATCCCGACCGGACTGCACCACATCCTGAACTCCACCGTGTGGTTCCTCGTCGGCGACTACCAGAACGCGAGCGGAGAACTCGTCCGCGGCGACCTCAACCGGTTCTTCGCCGGCGACCCGAGCGCCGGCATCTTCATGACCGGCTTCTTCCCGATCATGATGTTCGCCCTTCCCGCTGCCGCACTGGCGATCTGGCGGAACGCCCGGCCGTCGCAGAAGAAGGTCGTGGGCGGCATCATGCTCTCCACCGCGCTGACGGCGTTCCTCACCGGAATCACCGAGCCCCTCGAATTCGCGTTCATGTTCGTCGCCTGGCCGCTGTACCTGATCCACGCGTTCCTCACCGGCACCTCGATGGCCCTGGTCAACGCGCTCGGCATCCACGACGGATTCACGTTCTCCGCAGGCTTCTTCGACTATGTCCTCAACTTCGGCAAGGCCACCAACGCATGGATGCTCATCCCCATCGGGCTCGGGTACGCGGTGATCTATTACGTCCTGTTCAGCTTCGTCATCAAGAAATGGAACCTGCGCACCCCCGGCCGGGAGGACGACGCGGACACCAGCACCGACACCGACACGGAAAAGGCAGGTCAGTGATCATGGCTTCACGAACGGTCCTCATCGGTTCGAAGGTGGGTCTGCACGCCCGCCCCGCCGCGAAGTTCACCCAGGCCGCCGCGTCCGTGCAAGTCCCGGTGCAGATCGCGGTCGGCGAGTCCGCGCCGGTGGACGCGGGCAGCATGCTCGCGGTCATGACACTCGGCGCCACATTCGGTACCGAGGTGACGATCACCGCGGACGGGGAGGGCAGCGAGGAGGCCCTCGACCGCCTCGCCGATCTGCTCGCCTCCGACCTCGACGCCGCCTGATGCCGACGACCACGGAACAGGTAGTGCACGGACTCGGGGTGAGCCCGGGGCTGGTCTGCGCGCCCTGGCTCGCGTTCGGGACGCCGGTCGAGACGTCCGCCGAAGACCCTGTCGGCGAATCGGTCCCAGCGGAGATCGCCCGGGTGCGGGACGCCCTCGCGACGGTGTCCGGCGACCTCGAGGCCCGCGCCGCCCAGGTGGACGGCGTCGCGTCCGAGATCCTGCTCGTGTCGGCGGCGATGGCCCGCGACCCGGGAATCGTGTCCGCCGCCGAGGAGAACCTTCGCGGCGGCATGCCGACGGCACACGCCGTGAGCGTCGCGTTCGAGGGTTACTGCACCAAACTCGAGGCCCTCGGCGGGTATCTCGCCGAGCGCGTCGCGGACCTGCGGGACCTCGGACATCGCGCGGTCGCGGTGCTGCTGGGAGTGCCGATGCCCGGAATCCCCGACCCCGGATACCCGTTCGTTCTCGTCGCCCGGGACCTGTCGCCCGCGGACACCGCGATGCTCGGCGGCAGCGACGTGGTGGGCCTGCTCACCGCGGAGGGCGGGCCCACGAGTCACACTGCGATACTGGCGAAATCGCTCGGCCTGCCCGCAATCGTGAACTGCGCCGACCTCGACCGATTGATCGAGGGGAGACCGGTGGTGCTCGACGGCACCACGGGTGAGGTCGTCGTCGACCCCGGCGAACACCGACGGTCGGAGGTGTCGGCGCGGATCGCCGAGGACCGGGCGCGGGTCGCGGCCACGACTGGTCCGGGCCGCACCCGGGACGGCGCACCTGTCGGGCTGCTCGTCAACATCGGCACCGTCGACGACGCCGTGCGCGCCGCCGCCGCGGATTCGGAGGGCGTCGGACTGTTCCGCACCGAGTTCCTCTACCTCGGCAGGCAGACGGCGCCCACCCTCGACGAGCAGATCGCCACGTACACCGCCGTGCTGGAGAAGTTCGCCGGACGGAAGGTGGTGGTCCGGACACTCGATTCCGGGTCCGACAAACCACTGCCGTTCCTCGACCTGGGCGCCGAGGAGAACCCGGCCCTCGGCGTGCGCGGGTTGCGGGTGGGCTCCATTTACCCGGACGTCCTGGCCACCCAGCTGGAAGCCCTCGGCGTCGCGGCCTCCGCCACCGGCGCGGACCTGTGGGTGATGGCCCCGATGGTCGCCACGGCGGACGAGGCGGAGGGCTTCGCCGCGCTCGCCCGGTCCCGCGGCATCGCGAAGGTCGGGGCGATGATCGAGATCCCCTCGGCGGCACTGCGCGCCCGCGACCTGCTCGAACACCTCGATTTCGTCAGTATCGGAACCAACGACCTGAGCCAGTACACGTGCGCTGCAGACCGGATGGCCGGTGGCCTCGCCGCACTGCTCGACCCGTGGCAGCCCGCGGTCCTGGACCTGATCGGCCTGGTCGGTGCGGCCGGAGCGGAAGCAGGCGCACCCGTCGGGGTGTGCGGGGAGGCTGCGTCCGATCCCGTGCTGGCGCCGGTGCTCGTCGGGCTGGGCGTCACGAGCCTGTCCATGGTGGCGCCGTCCCTGGGCGCCGTCCGGGCACGCCTGGCCGCCACCGACCTCGACCGGTGCCGGGAGATGGCCGTCGCCGCGCGCAGCGCACAGTCCCCGCAGGCCGCACGGTCGGCAGTCGCCGCTCTCGCGTCCGGGGCACGCCGATGATCCTGCGGGGCAGGGCCGTCGTGGAGGACGGCGTCCTCGCCGACGGCGTGGTCGTCACCGACGGCGACCGAATCTCCTGGGTCGGTTCCGCGTCGCAGTACCGCGGGCAGGTGCCGCTGCCGGACCCGAGTTCGTCGATACTGCTGCCGGGCCTGATCGACCTGCACTGCCACGGCGGCGCAGGCGCAGGCTTTCCGAACGCCGACGCCGACGGGGCGAGGCTGGCCGCGAACCATCACCGCGGGCACGGCACCACCGGACTGCTCGGGAGCCTGGTCTCGGCGGGGGAGCGGGACCTGCTCCGGCAGGCCGGATTCCTCGCCGACCTGGTGGAACGCGGTGACCTCCTCGGGATCCACCTGGAGGGCCCGTTCATCTCCGGTGCCCGCTGCGGTGCGCAGGATCCCGCGTCCGTGGTGCCCGGCGACCCCGGACTGTTCGAGCGGATCTGCGATGCCGCGCGTGGCACCGTCCGGTCGATGACGCTCGCACCGGAGACCGCGCACTTCGGCGAGCTTCTCACCGCGATGCGCCGGCGCGGTGTGTTACCGAGCCTCGGCCACACCGACACCGACGCAGCGACGACGTCCGCACGGATCGCCGACGCCGCCGGCGGGCCGCTGACCGCCACACACCTGTTCAACGCGATGCCGCCGCTGCACCACCGCGCGCCGGGGCCGGTGGCCGCGTTTCTCGCCGCAGCCGGTCGCGGCGACATCGTCGTCGAATTGATTGCGGACGGAGTGCATCTCGCGCCCGAGACCGTGTCGATGGTGTTCGACGCCGTCGGACCCGACCAGATCGTCCTCGTCAGCGACGCCATGGCCGCCGCCGGTGTCTCGGACGGCGACTACCAACTCGGGCCACTGGACGTGCGCGTCTCGCACGGGGTGGCCCGGCTCGCGACCGCCGACGGATCCGAGGGAGCCATTGCAGGCGGCACCGCACGACTGCTGGACGTCGTGCGCACCACCGTGTTCGACAGCGGCGTCGGACTCGTCGATGCTGTCGTGTCCGCCACCAGGACCCCGGCCCGGCTGCTCGGCCTGGAAACCGAACGCGGCACCCTGGCCCCGGGCCTCCGCGCCGACATCGTCGTGACCGATCACCAACTGCGCCCGCGTGGCGTGTATTCCGGCGGAATGCCCGCCGGAACGGAAGGACTCGCATGGAAATCGTAATCCGGCAGACGCCGTCGGAGGTCAGCACGACCGTCGCGGACATCGTCGAGAGGTACGTCCGACGCGGTCCGACGACCCTGGGCCTCGCCACCGGGTCGTCCCCCCTCGGGAGCTACCGCGAACTCGCGCGACGGCACCGCGAGTCCGGACTGGACTTCACGGACGCGCGGGCCTTCCTCCTCGACGAGTACGTCGGGCTGCCGAAAAGTCACGACCAGTCGTACTTCTCGGTGATCCGCTCGGAGTTCGTCGATCACGTCAACCTCGACCCCGACCGGGTGCTCAGCCCGAACGGCGAATCGCCCGACATCGCCGAGGAGGGTGCACGGTACGACGCGGCCATCGCCGAGGCGGGTGGCGTCGACGTGCAACTGCTCGGCATCGGAACCGACGGCCACATCGGGTTCAACGAGCCGGGTTCCGCGCTGACGTCACGCACCCGCGTCAAAACTCTCACCGAGCAGACCCGACTCGACAACGCGCGGTTCTTCGACAGCGTGGACGACGTCCCGCACCACGTCCTCACCCAGGGGCTGGGCACCATCAGCGAAGCCCGGCACCTGGTGATGATCGCGTTCGGCAAGGGCAAGGCAGAGGCGATCGCCGCCGCCGCGGAGGGACCGCTCTCCGCGTTCTGCCCGGCCTCGGTGATGCAACTGCACCCGCACGTCACGGTCGTCATCGACGAAGCCGCGGCGAGCAAGCTGCAACTCGCCGACTACTACCGGTACGCACTGGAACACAAGCCGTCCTGGCAGTCGTTCTAGATGGCGCCCGTACTCGAACTGGCGGTCCAGGACGTCGCGGGTGCCCGGATCGCACGGCGCGCCGGTGCCTCGCGGGTCGAGTTGTGCACCGCACTCGGCGCGACCGGCGGGCTGACGCCGAGCATCGGCATGATCGAAGCCGTTGTGGCCCAGGAGATCGCGGTGCATCCGCTGATCCGGTCCCGGCCCGGCGGATTCGTCTACGACGCCGACGAGATCGAGGTCATGGCCCGCGACATCCGGGCTGCGGTGGGCGCGGGCGCCTCCGGAGTCGTCGTCGGTGCGCTCACGCCCGGCATGGCCGTCGACGGCGACGCTGTGGCCCGCCTGCTCGACGGCATCGACCCGTACGCGGTGGAGGTGACGTTCCATCGCGCGATGGACGTCGTCGACGACAGGGCGACGGCCCTCGATGCGCTCGCGCGGTCGGGCATCATCCGCGTCCTCACCTCCGGCGGAACGCCCCGCTGCATCGACGGCCTCGGCGCCCTGTCGGCCATGGTCGCCCACGCACACGGGCGGATCCAGGTGATGGCCGGCGGTGGGATCCGCGTCGACGACATCGCCGCGGTCGCAGGCACCGGTGTCGACGCCATACACCTCTCCGCCCGCCGCACCGTCGCCGACAGCGGCGGCCCCGGCGGTGGGTCCGGCGGCTACGACGCGGTCGACGAATCCCTCGCCCTCGCAGCCGCTGCGGCACTGGGGATCTGAACTTTCGGCCATTGCCTGTGGTCCGGTTGGACTGCTAGAGTCGAACAAAGTTTCGAACAACCTCGGGGGAGGCTGATCGTGGGGGAAGTGGTGGCACCGGATCTGGACGAGTTGCGGGCGTTCACGGCGCGGTGGAGTCCTTGAAGTCGGTGGGGTGCGCGGTGCAGGCGGTCGTCACCGATGATGTCGCCACCTGCATGCGGGAGGACCGCAAGGCGCGGGGGTTGCCGCGGGCGGAGTGGGGCCGTGGTATCGCCTCGCAGATCGCGTTGGCGCGCAGGGAGTCCCCGAATCGCGGTGGCCGGCATCTGGGGTTCGCTCAGGCGGTGGTGCACGAGATGCCGCACACGTTGGCGTTGCTGCGGTCGGGTCGGTTGAACGAATGGCGCGCCACCCTGCTTGTGCGGGAAACGGCATGCCTGTCGGCGGCGGATCGTGCGGTGGTGGATCGCCGGTTGTGTTCGGACCCGGACGTTCTCGACGGCGTCGGTGACCGCGGCCTGGTCGCGAAGGCGAAGGCCCTCGCGGTGGAACTCGACGCCGCCGCGGTGGTGGCCCGGTACCGCAAGGCGGTGTCGGAGCGGCGGGTGACGACGCGGCCGGCGCCGGATTCGATGGCGTACCTCAGTGTCCTGCTGCCGATGGAACAGGCGGTGTGCCTGCAGGCGACGTTGGGTCGGGACGCGGACAGTCTCATCGCCACCGGGGACAGCGGCGGCCGCACCCGGAATCAGTTGATGGCGGATTTGTTGTTCGACCGCGGCACCGGGGCCTCGGTGGCCGATGGGGTTCCGGTGGCGGTGAACTTGGTGATCTCCGACGAGGCGTTGCTGGCGGGTGAGAACGAGGCGGCGGATGTGGCGGGGTTCGGTCCGGTGCCGGCGGGGATCGCCCGGCAGCTGGTGGCGGCTGCCCTGGATGGTGATACCGCGGTGACCTTACGAAACGTGTACTCGTGTCCGTTGTCGGGGGCGTTGACGGCGATGGAGTCGCAGTCGCGGACGTTCCCGAAAGGCTTGCGGAAGTTGATCGATCTGCGGGACCGGACGTGCCGGACGCCGTGGTGTGATGCGCCGATCCGCCATCACGATCACATCCTGTCCCGCCGCAACAAGGGTGCCACCACGGCCCAGAACGGGGCGGGTTTGTGCGCGGCCTGCAACTACGCGAAGGAAGGCGACGGGTGGACCGCCCGCCCGGTGCGCAGGCACGGCCGTACGCATCTTTTCGACCTCGGCACCCCGACGGGACACCACTACCGGTCCGCGGCCCCGCGGCTCCCGTCCGCGGCACGACGGTCGGAAATCGAAGCGATTCTGATCGCGCATTTGCGTGCGTCTTGACTGTGCGGTCAAGGGAATCGTCGTAGGGTCGTGTGCATGGCCAGCTGGAACGAGTTCGCCGAAGCTGCTCCGCGGATTGCCGCCATTTTCTCCCGCAGGCACGCGGCGACCAAGAACCTGTGCATGCTCGGCACGCTGCGCTCCGACGGATTTCCGCGGATCAGCCCGGTCGAGCCGAGATTCTTCGAGAACCAGTTGTGGATCGCCGGTATGCCGAACACGACGAAGTTCCAGGATCTCGCTCGCGATCCGCGTTTCTGCCTGCACACGGCGACCGTCGACAGCGAGGTGAAGGAAGGTGACGCAAAACTGTGGGGTGTCGTCGACGACGTCCAGGACAAGTCGCTGCATCAGCGTTTCGCGCAGGCGCTGTTCGACGAGACGGGTTTCGACATCCGGGGGCAGGAGTTCGACCACTGCTACCGAGCCGACCTGACCGGCGGCTCGGCGGTGGAGGTCGGCGACGGTCACATGGACATCACCATCTGGAAGCCGGGAGAGCCCGAGCAGGTCGTGCGAAAACACTGACCGCTCATTCCTCCGGCCACGACAGCACCGTCAGGTGGGGCCATTCCTTCTGCCACCGTGCCGCTCGGACCGCACCGTGACAGCCCGAGTTCTGGACATACATGGACATCCAACTATAGGATGAGCACATATTCGGAACTCCCTCATCATCGAGCAAGGAACGGGTTCTCACAATGGTTCAAGAGCTATCCCACTTCGTCGGCGGCAAGCGCGTCCCCGGTGCCTCCAACAAGTTCGGCGACGTCTACGACCCCAACACCGGTGAGGTGCAGTCGCGTGTGCCTCTCGCCGACAAGGCCGAGACGGAGGCGATCATCGCGAACGCGGTGGAAGCTCAGCGCGAATGGGCGCTGTTCAACCCGCAGAAGCGGGCACGCGTCCTGATGAAGTTCCTCCAGCTCGTGCAGGAGGAGATGGATTCGCTGGCGCGCCTCCTGTCCTCCGAGCACGGCAAGACGATCCCCGACGCGAAGGGCGACATCCAGCGCGGCCTCGAGGTTATCGAGTTCGCACTCGGCGCACCGCACCTGCTCAAGGGCGAGTACACGGAATCCGCCGGAACCGGGATCGACGTGTACTCCATGCGTCAGCCGCTCGGTGTCGTCGCCGGCATCACGCCCTTCAACTTCCCGGCCATGATTCCGCTGTGGAAGGCCGGTCCCGCGCTGGCCGCCGGCAATGCCTTCATCCTCAAGCCGTCCGAGCGCGACCCCTCGGTGCCGCTGCGTCTGGCCGAACTGTTCCTCGAGGCCGGTCTGCCCGCAGGCGTGTTCAACGTGGTCAACGGTGACAAGGAAGTGGTGGACGTCCTGCTCACCGACGACCGCGTCAAGGCTGTCGGGTTCGTCGGTTCCACCCCGATCGCGCAGTACATCTACGAGACCGCCGCGGCCCACGGCAAGCGCGCACAGTGCTTCGGTGGCGCGAAGAACCACGCGATCATCATGCCCGACGCCGACCTCGACGAGGTGGCAGACGCCCTCATCGGTGCTGGTTACGGCTCCGCGGGTGAGCGGTGTATGGCCATTTCCGTCGCGGTCCCGGTGGGCGAGGAGACTGCGGATGCGCTGGTCGCCAAGCTGACCGAACGGGTCGGCAAGCTCACGATCGGCCGCAGCGACGACGAGTCCGCCGACTTCGGACCGCTCGTCAGCAAGGACGCCCTCGAGCGGGTGAACAACTACATCCAGATCGGCATCGACGAGGGCGCGGAGGCCGTGATCGACGGCCGCGGCTTCACCCTCGAAGGCCACGAGAACGGCTTCTTCGCAGGCGCGACCCTGTTCGACAAGGTCACCACCGACATGCGCGTCTACAAGGAAGAGATCTTCGGACCCGTCCTGCTCGTCGCCCGTGCCGCGGACTATGAGGAAGCGCTCCGCCTGCCCACCGAGCACGAGTACGGCAACGGCGTCGCGATCTTCACCCGTGACGGCGACACCGCCCGCGACTTCACGAACCGCGTGAACGTCGGCATGGTCGGCGTCAACGTGCCGATCCCCGTGCCGATCGCCTACCACACGTTCGGCGGCTGGAAGCGCTCCGGCTTCGGCGACCTGAACCAGCACGGTCCCGACTCGTTCCGCTTCTACACCAAGACCAAGACCGTGACGCAGCGTTGGCCTTCCGGCAAGAAAGAAGAGACCAACCACTTCGTCATCCCCACCATGAACTGAACGGATCTCCATGTTCACCTTGACCGATGACGAGCGGGCGATCAGTGACACGGCCCGTGATTTCGCGGCCGAGCATCTGGCGCCGCATGCTGTGGAGTGGGATCAGACCAAGCATTTCCCGGTCGATGTGCTGCGGAAGGCGGCCTCGCTGGGGATGGGCGGGATCTACATCCGCGAGGACGTGGGCGGCTCCGAGCTGACCCGGGTGGATGCGGCCCGCATCTTCGAGCAGCTCGCGAAGGGCTGCCCGTCGATCGCCGCCTACATCTCCATCCACAACATGGTCACCTGGATGATCGACAAGTTCGGCACCGACGAGCAGCGGCACGCCTGGGTGCCGGGACTGTGTGCGATGGATCAGCTGGGCAGCTACTGCCTCACCGAACCCGGCGCGGGCTCGGATGCGGCGGCGTTGAGCACCAAGGCGGTCCGCGACGGCGACGACTACGTTTTGAATGGGGTCAAGCAGTTCATCTCCGGGGCCGGGACGTCGGAGGTGTATGTGGTGATGGCCCGCACCGGCGAGAGCGGGCCGCGCGGGATTTCGGGGTTCATCGTCCCGAAGGATTCGGCGGGGCTGTCGTTCGGGCCGAACGAGGTGAAGATGGGCTGGAACGCCCAACCGACCCGGCAGGTGATCTTCGAGGACGTGCGGGTGCCGGCGGGCAACCTCCTCGGCACCGAGGGCGGCGGGTTCCGGATCGCGATGGCCGGCCTGAACGGGGGCCGGTTGAACATCGCCGCCTGCTCGGTCGGCGGCGCGCAGACCGCGCTGGAGCGGGCCGTCGCGTATCTGGCGGACCGCAAGGCGTTCGGGTCGTCGTTGCTCGAGTCGCAGGCGTTGCAGTTCCAGCTCGCGGACATGCGCACCGAACTCGAGGCCGCCCGGACCCTGTTGTGGCGGGCCGCGGCCGCGCTGGAGGAGGGGGCCCCGGACGTGGTGGAGTTGTGTGCGATGGCGAAGCGGTTCGCCACCGACACCGGCTTCGAGGTCGCGAACAAGGCGCTGCAGCTGCACGGCGGGTACGGCTATCTTGCCGAGTACGGGATCGAGAAGATCGTCCGCGACCTGCGGGTGCATCAGATCCTCGAGGGCAGCAACGAGATCATGCGGGTGGTCATCGCCCGCAGCGTCATCGCGGGCGCGGGACACGGGAAGCAGGGAGCGGCATGACAGACGCGGCAACAGCAGAGCCGGAGGTTCTGATCGGCAAGCACGGTGGTGTGGGCCGGATCGTGTTGAACCGGCCGAGGGCGATCAACGCCCTCAACCACGCCATGGTGGCGCGGATCGCCCCGGCACTGGAGTCGTGGGCGGGGGACGACGAGGTGCGGGCGGTGCTGATCACCGGCGCCGGGGAACGCGGCCTGTGCGCGGGCGGGGACATCGTCTCGATCTACCACGACGCCAAGGACGGGGGCACCGGGTCGCGGGAGTTCTGGCGGGACGAGTACATCCTCAACGCCGC
The DNA here is from genome assembly GCF_019378875.1 of Rhodococcus sp. USK10. Classification (NCBI taxonomy): domain Bacteria; kingdom Bacillati; phylum Actinomycetota; class Actinomycetes; order Mycobacteriales; family Nocardiaceae; genus Rhodococcus; species Rhodococcus sp. USK10. The sequence continues at coordinate 1,585,930 of NZ_CP076048.1, read as the reverse complement.
CATCGCGAACTACCCGAAGCCGTATGTGGCGATCATGGACGGCATCGTGATGGGCGGCGGGGTCGGGGTGTCGGCGCACGGCAGTGTGCGGATCGTGACCGAGCGGTCGATGATCGGGATGCCCGAGACCGGGATCGGGTTCGTCCCCGACGTCGGCGGCACCTACCTGCTGGCCCGTACCCCGGGGGAGCTGGGCACCCACATCGCGCTCACCACGGCACGGCTGAGTGCCGGGGATGCGATCGCGTGCGGGTTCGCCGACCACTTCATCCCCTCCGCCAAGATCGACGCGTTCGTCGAGGCGCTGTCGACTTCGTCGGTGGAGGAGGCGTTGGCGGAGTTCACCGAACCGGCCCCCGACTCGGATCTGCTGGCGCAGCAGGGTTGGATCGATGCCGCGTACTCGGCGGACAGTGTTGCGGAGATCGTGGCCCGGCTGCAGGCCAGCGGGGTGCCGGAGGCGGCGAAGGCGGCCGGGCAGGTGCTGTCGAAGTCGCCGACCGCGTGCGCGGTCACCCTCACCTCGCTGCGCCGGGCCCGGGTCGCGGGCAGCCTCGAGGAGGTCCTCAACGAGGAATTCCGGGTGTCCGTCGCCTGTTTGGGTTCGGCCGATCTGGTCGAGGGGATCCGGGCGCAGGTCGTCGACAAGGACCGCAACCCACACTGGTCACCCGCGACGATCGACGAGGTGACCGACGCCGCCGTCGCCACATTCTTCGCACCCCTCGGCGACCTCGAACTCGGCCTCACGGCCCCGCGACCGCAACGCTGACCACCAGCCACAAGCGTCCAGGAGGGACTGATATGAGCACTACCGTCGGATTTCTGGGACTCGGTCACATGGGTGGCCCCATGGCGGCCAACCTCGTCAAGGCGGGACACACGGTGGTCGGATTCGACCTCGCGCCCGCCGCACTCGAGCAGGCGGTGAAAGACGGTGTCACCGTCGCCGATTCGGCCGTCGAGGCCGTACGTGAGGTGGACGTCGTGATCACGATGCTGCCGAGCGGCAAGCACGTTCTCGGGCTCTACGCGGAGATCCTGCCCGCCGCGAAGCCGGGCACCCTGTTCATCGACTCGTCCACCATCGACGTTGCGGACGCCCGGGCGGCGCACGACGAGGCCGTCCAGGCCGGACACCGTTCGGTGGACGCACCCGTCTCCGGTGGCGTCGTCGGCGCGACTGCGGGAACTCTCGCGTTCATGGTCGGCGGCACGGCGGACGACTTCGAGTCCGCGAAGCCGCTGCTCGACGTGATGGGCAAGAAGGTCGTCCACTGCGGCGACCCGGGCAACGGTCAGGCTGCGAAGATCTGCAACAACATGATCCTCGGGGTGTCGATGATCGCCGTCAGCGAGGCCTTCGTCCTCGGCGAGAAGTTGGGCCTGAGCAACCAGGCCCTGTTCGACGTCGCCTCCAACGCGTCGGGTCAGTGCTGGGCGCTCACCACCAACTGTCCTGTGCCCGGACCGGTTCCGACGAGCCCGGCCAACAACGACTACCAGCCGGGGTTCGCGGCCGCACTGATGGACAAGGATCTCGGTCTCGCCGCGAATGCGCTGAAGACCAACGGCGTCGAGGCCGAACTCGGGCTCCGCGCTGCCGAACTGTACAGCCGGTTCCACGCCGCCGGCGGTGGTGGCCAGGACTTCTCGGCCATCATCAACGACATCCGCGAACGTTCCACCGAGGGAGAGCAGTGACCGACTTCGAGACCATCCTCCTGGAGCGCAAGGGCCGGGTCGGGATCATTACCCTCAACCGTCCGAAAGCGCTCAACGCACTGAATTCCGAGCTGATGCGCGAGGTCGTGTCGGCGGTGGAGGAGTTGGAGAAGGATTCGGAGATCGGTGCCATCCTGATCACCGGTTCCGACCGGGCCTTCGCGGCGGGCGCCGACATCAAGGAGATGCAGCCCAAGTCGTACATGGACGTCTACCTGGACGACTTCTTCGCTGCGTGGGATCGCCTCGCCGCGGCCCGCAAGCCCACCATCGCTGCTGTCGCGGGCTACGCCCTCGGCGGCGGATGCGAACTGGCGATGCTCTGCGACATCCTGATCGCCGCCGACACCGCGAAGTTCGGTCAGCCGGAGATCAAGCTCGGTGTCATCCCCGGCATCGGCGGCTCGCAGCGGCTGACGCGCGCGGTGGGCAAGGCCAAGGCCATGGAACTGTGCCTGACCGGCCGGAACATGGACGCCGAGGAAGCCGAACGCGCCGGGCTGGTGTCGCGGATCGTGCCCGCCGCCGACCTCCTGGACGAGGCGCTGCAGACGGCGACCACCATCGCCGAGATGTCGCTTCCGGTCGCGATGATGGCGAAGGAGGCGGTGAACCGCTCCTTCGAGACCACGCTCACCGAGGGTGTCCGGTTCGAGCGCCGGGTGTTCCACTCGACGTTCGCCACCGAGGATCAGAAGGAAGGGATGGCGGCGTTTGTCGAGAAGCGTCCGCCCGTCTTCAAGCACCGCTAGACGCCCTGACCCGACTGTCGCCCCGCACCGGATCCGAAGCGGGGCGACAGCCGTGTCTCACCACTTGGTGGGCGCGTCTCCGGTGTCGAAATCGCCTGCCTCGCGGCGCAGTTCGGCGAGGATGGCGACCAGCTGTTCCAGCTTGTCGCCGGACACGCCGGGGCTCGAGAACACCTGGGCGTTGAGCCGCTCGGTGGACTCGACTGCCAGTTTCCTTCCCGCGTCGGTGATTTCGATCAGCGTTGCGCGGCGGTCGCTCGGATGCGGAACACGCCGCACGAGATTCGCCGTCTCGAGCCGGTCGACGGCGTTGGTGACGCTCGTCGGGTGAACCTGAAGACGCGCGCTGGCCTTCGCCATCGGGAGTGCGCCCGTGCGTGTGAACGTCAGCAGTGTCAGCAATTCGTACCGGGCGAAGGTGAGCCCCGACGGTTTGAGCACCTCTTCCACCCGCGCGATCATGATCTGATGGGCGCGCATCACCGAGGTCACCGCGGCCATGCCGTCGGCAACGTCACCCCAGCCGTGCTTGGTCCACTGCCGGTGGGCCTCTTCGATGGGGTCGAGATGAAGTGGTGACGGTGGTGGCATGCGTCGATCATCCCATGTCGGGTGATGGGCCGTGAAAGTCTGCCGAGCGTGTCGTCAGTGGGCTTCCGCCTTCGCTGCGGCGGCCAGCGCCACCAACCCGAGTCCCGTGCACGCGGTCATCGTGACTGCGAGTGCGACGCCGGTGTTGCCGAGTACGCCGACCAGGGGAGCGATCAGGGCGCCGACACCGAATTGCAGGGCGCCGAGCAGCGCAGCGGCCGTGCCCGCGGCCTCCCCGTGCCTGCCGAGGGCCAGCGCCGGGGCATTGGGCAGGACGAATCCGACACCGCCGAGGAGGAACCACAGGGGGACGACGAACCCGACGAGCCCGCCGAACTCGAAATGCGCGGTAGTGATCAGCGCCAGCCCGGCCACCGTCGCGAAGCCGAGGGCAGACACCGTGATCTGCAGCGGTGACCAGCGCCCGAGGGCGCGGACGTTGAGTTGCGAGGCCCCGATCAGAGCGATCGCGCCGGAGCTGAACAGCAGCGCGAACTGCTGCTCGTCCAGGCCGTACTGGTCCTGGAACACGAACGACGCACCGGAGACGTACGAGAACAGCGATCCCATCGCCACGCTCGACACGAGGGCGAGCACCATGAACGCGCGGTCCCCGAGCAGTCCCTTGTAGGTGCCCAGCACGGCGAGGAGATTGCTCTTGCGGCGGCGCTCGGGCGGCAGCGTCTCCGTCAGACCAAACGCGCCGATCAACGCCGTCAGCGTGCCGATCACGGCGAGAACGACGAAGATCCCGCGCCAGTCGAGGGCGATGAGGAGCGCCCCGCCGATACTCGGGGCGAGCACGGGTGCGACGCCGAGGACGAGCATCAGCCGCGACATCACGACGGCGACGGTGTTCCCCGAGAACAGGTCGCGGACCACGGCGAGCGCGACCACCGCTGCGGCGGCGGCGCCGATGCCCTGGAAGACGCGGAGCACCCCCAGCACTGCCACGGTCGGCGCGAACACCGCGAGCACGGACGCTACGACGTGCACACCGATACCGGCGATGAGGGGGCGCCTGCGCCCCAGGCTGTCCGCCAGCGGTCCGACGATCAACTGCCCCAGCGCGAGGCCGAGCAGGGTTCCGGTGATGGTCAGCTGGACCGCGGACGAGGACGCGCCGAGGTCCGTTCCGATGTCCGGTAGCGCCGGCAGATACATGTCGATGGTGAAGGGGCCGAGGGCCACCATCGCGCCGAGTACGAGGATCACCCGAAGGCTGGGCCGGGTGGTTGTCCGCTCGCCGATCGGGGCGGCGCGTTCTTCGGTGTCGGTCATGAAGCAACACAGCAACGAGGGCACACGGTTTGTTCCCGCCCCGGCGTGTCGGTTCAGAATCACCGTGAGCACAACTCTCGCGCCGGGGGCGTCGGCCGGGCACAGTGGTCATCGATGCGGGTGTGACTGAGTGGTTGAGGTACCGGCCTGCAAAGCCGTTCACACGGGTTCGAATCCCGTCACTCGCTCGGGTGAGAACCGGCAGGTGATGCACCTGCCGGTTCTCCGCGTGCCTACCGGTGACCTATCCGGTGAGGTCGTACACGGTCGTGCCGCCCACCGTGACGGCGGTGAAGTTCGCGGCCACCCACTCCTGGATCGCGCCGGACGTGCTGTCGCCGCCGCGACCACCGCCGCCACCACCTGAGATGTAGTAGTGCACCTGGCCGTTCTCGACGTAGGAGATGAACTGGTCGAGCGTCGGCGTGGGGTCGGAACTCCATCCGCCGATCGCCATCACCGCGGTGTCGGCGGCCAGTTCGTACGTGGCCGCGCTCTGCGAACCGTTGGTCGCGGCAGACCACGTGGTGCCTGCCTCGGCGAGCAACGTCGTGAGCTCGGAACTCGTCCCACCCTCGCTGCCACCCATGCCACCGCCGCCCATGCCACCGCCGGGCGTCTGGCCGCCGGCCATGTCACCGCCGGGTGCCTGGCCGCCGGCCATGTCACCGCCGGGTGCCCGGCCGCCGCCGCCTCCCATTCCGGTATCGGTGACAGCCCCGGACGGGCCGGCCGTGGGGATCGATCCGTTGTGTGCGGTGGCCGCGGTGGCGATCGCGTAGGCCGCGGAGCCTCCGATTCCGGCGAGCGAGCCCAGCAGCAGGCCGGTGACGGCGAGTTTCCGGACGCGGTTCCCGTCGCCGAGCGCGATCAGGGCGGCGCCGAGAACGGTGCCGGCGAGCAGGACCCACTTCAGGGCGGGCATCCACTCGGTGTTGCGGTGCAACAGGACCCAGCTCCACGCACCTGCGGCCACCATCATGAAGGCGAGGCCGGACCGTCCGAGAATGCTGTCGCGCTTCTGCCACAGGGCGTACCCGCCGGTGCCGATCATCCCGGCGATCGCGGGGGCGAGCGCCACCGTGTAGTAGGGGTGGATGGTGCCGGACATGTAGCTGAAGATCAGTCCCGTGACGAGGAACCATCCGCCCCACACGATCAGGGAGGCTCGCACGCGGTCCGTCCGCGGAGCGCGTCCGCGGGCGAGCAACCCGAAGACCAGGGCGACCAGTGCCGCCGGGATCAGCCACGAGATCTCGATGCCCATCTCGCTGCCGAACAGGCGATCCAGCCCGGTGCTCCCACCGAAGCTCGATCCCGCACTGCCGCCGGACATTCCTCCGCCGCCACCGCCGGTGTTTCCGAAGATCCGGCCGAGTCCGTTGTAGCCGAGCACCAGATCCATGACGCTGTTGTCGGTGGAACCACCGATGTACGGGCGCGAGTCCGCGGGCCACAGCCACACGGCGAGAACCCACCATCCGGCCGCGGCGACGACGGCGGCGACGCCCCCGGCCAGGTGCAGCAGCCGAACCCGCAATCGGGCATGCCCGGCAACCAGATACGCCAGACCGAACGCGGGCAGCACCATCAGGCCCTGCAACATCTTGGTGAGGAACGCGAAGCCGAGCGCGACCCCGGTGAGGGCGATCCACATCGCGGCGCGCCGGCCGGTCTCCGTCTCGATCGCGCGGACCACGAAGTATCCGGCCGCGGTCATCAGGAGCACCAGCAGCGCGTCGGGGTTGTCGAAGCGAAACATCAAGGCAGCCGCGGGAGTTGCGGCCAGGACGGCGCCGGCGATCAGCCCGGCGCCCCTGTTCGTGACGCGGGTGACGGCCGCGTAGACGAGGGCGACCGAACCGACCCCCATCAGGGCCTGGGGGACGAGGAGGCTGGCGCTGGAGAACCCGAAGATCCGCCCGGACAGTCCCATCACCCACAGCGACGCGGGCGGTTTGTCGACCGTGATGAAATTCGAGGTGTCGAGTGAGCCGAAGAACCACGCCTTCCAGCTCTGCGAACCGGCCTGCGCGGCCGCGGCGTAGAAGCTGTTGGCGTAGCCGCTGGAGGTGAGATCCCACAGGTACAGCGCCGCGGTGGCGGCGAGGAGTGCGGTGAGGGCGAGTGCGGAACCGCGTCGGCGGATCCACGAGTCCGACTCGGCGCGGTGGCCGGGCGGTCCTGTTCTCCGTGGCGGAGCCGGAGTGAGAACGGCAGTCATCAGGTGGTCCCTTCGCGAGTTGCTGTCCCGACAACGTTCTCGCGCGGGGGCGTCACCCGGCTGGGAGGCGGCTGGAAGGTTCCTGTGAACCCGGACCCCTCCGGTTCAGCGTGTCGAGTCGAGTGCGTCGACGTCGACACCTGCTGCGGGAAGCAGGTGATAGAAGGCGCGTTCACAGAGGTCGATCATCTCGGTGCGTTCCATGGTCGGCTCGTCGAGCCAGGACAGCACGATCTCCTCCATGAACGCCTGCCAGCCCGAGATCGCGGCCTCGAGCGCGGGCGTCGTCGGCACGCCGAACTCGGCCAGCGACGCGCCGATCCACCGGGTGAACGTTCGCCGCATGCCGCGGTATATCTGCCGCATCCTCTCGTCGCCGCTACCGAACATCCGCATGACCGCGAGGTAGATGGTGGGGTGCTGGATCACCGCGTCTGCAAACGTTTCGACGCCCGCCCGGAGTTGCCCGCACACCGGGAGCGTCGCATCGGGTGTCATCCGCCGCTGCAGTTCGGAGGCCGAAGCTTCGAGGACGGCGTTGCGAAAGCCCTGCTTGTTCTTGAAGTAGTGGAACAGCAGTGGCGCGGAGACGCCTGCCTCGGCCGCCACCTGGTCGATCGACAGGTCGTCGAACGGCACCGTCTCGAGGAGTCGGACGGCGACGTCGAGGATCTGCGCGCGCCGATCTTCGGGAGAGCGGGGTGCGGCGGCCACCCCTGCACTCTATTGAGGATCGCTCGAGCCGTCCATTGACTTTTACTCAACCGCATACGTAACCTCGGGTAACACATACCGAGTGTGAGGAGTGCAACAATGCCGGATTTCGATGTGGTCGTCAATGGTGGGCTGTGGTTCGACGGAACCGGATCCGCGCCGTTGCGACGCAATCTCGGCATCCGCGACGGCGTCGTGGTCCGGGCATCGACTCGTCCGCTGTCCATCGGACCGGACACCGAGGTCATCGACGCCGCAGGCAAGTGGGTGCTTCCCGGGTTCGTCGACGTGCACACCCACTACGACGCGGAAGTGCTCGTCAGCCCCGGACTGCCGGAGTCGGTACGACACGGCGTAACCACCGTCGTCCTCGGAAACTGCTCCCTCTCCACCGTGTATTCGACGCCGCGCGAGTGCGCCGACCTGTTCAGCAGGGTCGAGGCCGTGCCGCACGACTCCGTGCTCGGGATCCTGGAGGAAAACAAGATCTGGCAGAGCCCGGCGGAGTACGTCGAGGCACTCGAGTCGTTGCCGCTCGGCCCCAACGTCGCCGGGTTCATCGGGCACTCCGACATCCGCACCCACGTCCTCGGTCTCGGCCGCGGCACCGACAAGCGGATCGAGCCGACTGCTCGCGAACTCGAGCAGATGGGTGCGATGCTCACCGACGCCGTCGATGCCGGCTTCCTCGGCCTCTCCTCGATGACGAACGCACTCGACAAGATCGACGGCGACGAATACCGTTCGCGCTCATTGCCGTCCACGTACGCGCGGTGGAAGGAGTTCCGCTTCCTCAATCGCATCCTGCGCGAGCGCGGCAAGATCCTGCAGAGCGCACCGACAATCAACCTGCATCCGAACATCGCCGGATTCTTCGCGGAGAGTTCGGGCCTCGGGCGGCGCAAGCCCCTCAAGACGTCGCTGCTGTCGGCCGCGGACTCGAAGGCGTATCCGCCGATCGTCTACTTCATGCTCGCCGCGGCGCCCCTGCTGAACCGCTTCGCCAAGACCGATTTCAAGTGGCAGCACCTGCCGGTGCCGTTCACCGTCTACGCGGATGGGATCGACCTCGTGGTGTTCGAAGAGTTCGGCGCCGGCGCGGCGGCGCTGCACCTCGAGGACCAGGTGGAGCGAAACGCCCTGCTGCAGGACGAGTCCTACCGACGCCGGTTCCGCAAGGACTACGACAACAAGTTCAGCCCCCGCATCTGGCACCGGAACTTCTACGACGCGGTGATCGTCGGGTGCCCCGACGAGACGCTGATCGGCAAGACATTCGGCGCCGTCGGCGACCTCCGCGGTGTGCACCCGGTCGACGCGTACCTCGATCTCGTCGTCGAGTACGGCACCGACCTGCGGTGGCGGACCACCATCGCCAACCATCGCCCCAGGTTCGCGAAGAAACTCGCCGCGAGTTCCGGGGTGCAGATGGGATTCGGCGACGCCGGTGCCCACCTGCGCAACATGGCGTTCTACAACTACCCGATCCGGCTGCTGAAGAAGGTCAAGGACGCGCAGTCCGACCGCAAGCCGTTCCTGACCGTCGAGCGGGCGGTTCACCGGCTGACAGGCGAGCTGGCCGACTGGTACGGCATCGACGCCGGTCACCTCCGCGAAGGTGACCGCGCCGATCTGGTCGTCGTCGACCCGGCGGGTCTCGACGCCACGGTGGACGGATTGTTCGAGGCGGAGGTCCCCGAATACGGCGGGTTGCGGCGGATGGTGAACCGCAGCGACGGCGCCGCGGTCGCGACGGTGATCAACGGCAGGCTCGTCTACCGCGACGGCGAATTCACCGGCGGATTCGGGGTCTCCAAGACGGGACGCTTCCTCCGCGCCGGAGAGTCGGCCGCAGACCGCAGCGAGCGCGAGACGATCGTCGGATGAGTCGCACGGAGCGGATCGGCACGTTCACCCGCGACGGACTGGTGTTCGACGTCCGCGACGAGGGCCCGATCGACGGCGCACCGGTGTTGCTGTTGCACGGGTTTCCGCAGGACTCGCGGTCGTGGGACGCGCTGGCGCCGCTGCTGCACCAGCGCGGTTTCCGCACCCTCGCCCCGGACCAGCGCGGCTATTCGCCCGGTGCCAGGCCTCGCGCCCGCCGGGCGTACCGCAGCACGGAACTGATCGCGGACGTCGTCGCGCTCATCGACCGGGCTGGCCTCGGCCCGGCGCACGTGATCGGACACGATTGGGGCGCGGCGGTGGCCTGGGGCGTCGCAGCCGAACGCCCGGACCGGGTCCGCACGCTCACGGCGCTGTCGGTGCCGCACCCGGCGGCGTTCGTGCGGGCGATGCTCACCAGCCGTCAGATCCTGAAGTCCTGGTACATGTTCGCGTTCCAGTTGCCCTGGATCCCGGAGCGGGTGCTCACCCCGGACGGCTTGGGCTACCGGGCCCTGCTCGCCAGCGGCCAGTCGCCGGACGACGCGAAGCGCGACCTCGGGCCCATGCGCGACCGGACGCGCGCCCGGGGCGCCCTGAACTGGTATCGCGCGATGCCGTTCATCTCGCCCCGATCGGCGTCCCGGAAGGTCCGGGTGCCCACACTTTTCGTATGGAGCGACGGCGACACCGCGATCGGCCCGGTCGGCCCGGGGTTGACCGCCCGATTCGTCGACGCCCCGTACACGTTCGAGGTGCTCCGCGGCGTGAGCCACTGGATCCCGGACGAGGCCGCCGAACGCGTCGACGAACTACTCGGCAACCACCTGCTCGATCAGTCGTGACGCCGATCGATCCGTCCGCGCCGCGTCGCCGGTGACCAAGCGGTCGAGAAGGATTCCCCGTAGCCCGGACACCGCGACCGTCGCACTGTCGCGAGAATGGCGAGTGGAGATCCCGCATCGGACCATCGCGTCGGCGACGGCGTCGATCAGCGTGTGAATGGCCGAGGTGGCGAAATCAGCAAACGGGCCGCGCTGTACGCTCGCCACCCCCATCACCTGCAACAGGATCTTCGTGCTGACCGAGGACTCGCCTCGCGTGGTCGATGTCCACAGCTCCTCGAGGCCGGCACGCAGCCCGTCCCGGTCCGAGATTCCGGAGAACAGCGACGAGAAGCCGGGATGCTGCGTCGCCAGCGCCTGGACCAGCAGTTCCTCCTTGGTGCCGAAGTAGTAGATGAGCATGCGTGAACTCGTGCCCAGCTCCGCGGCGAGTGGCCGGAGCGACAGGTCCGCGAGTCCGTGTTCGGCGATGTAGCCGACGACGTCGGCGAGAAGCTTTGTGCGCTTGGCATGGTCGAGGGGGCGGGCCATGCGTTTGACTGTAACGGACGCTACAGGTATTCATGGAAGCATGACTGTAACGATCGCTTCAGGAATTCGGAGCGCCGCACGTCCGGTGGTGGTCACGGCGTTCGCCGCCGCCACCTCGATAGCCGACGACATCGACGGCACCTGGGAGGGGCTGTTGCGCAACCGGACCGGCATCGGTGTGCTCGAGGCGTCGTTCGTCGACGAGTACGGCCTCCCCGTCCGGATCGGCGGAAAGCTCACGGCGCACCCGGCCGAGCACCTGACGCGGGTAGAGCAGCGCCGGCTGTCCTTCGTCGAGCAGAGCGCGCTGGTCCTCGGTCGGCGGGCCTGGGCGAACGCGGGCTCACCGTCGGTCGACGGCGAGCGGCTCGCCGTTGCGATCGGCACCGGACTCGGCGGCGGGGACGCACTCGTCGGGGCCGTCGACGCGATGCGCGCGAACGGGTACCGCAAGGTGTCGCCGATGTGCGTGCCCATGGTCATGCCGAACGGTCCCGCCGCCACCGTTGGTCTGGAGATCGGGGCGAAGGCGGGTGTGTTCGCGCCCGTGTCCGCGTGTTCGTCCGGTTCCGAGGCCATCGCGCACGCCTGGCGGCTGATCGCCACCGGCGAGGCCGACGTGGTGGTGGCCGGCGGGGTCGAGGGGCAGATCGATGCGGTGCCCATCGCGAGCTTCGCGATGATGCGTGCGATGAGTACCCGCAACGACGAGCCCGAGCGGGCGTCGCGGCCGTTCGACCGCGACCGGGACGGCTTCGTGTTCGGTGAGGCCGGCGCGGTGCTCGTGCTCGAATCCGAGGAGCACGCCCGGTGTCGCGGCGCGGACATCCACGGCAGAATCCTGGGCGCCGGAATCACCTCGGACGCTTACCATATCGTCGCCCCCGACCCGCAGGGCGCCGGAATTGCGCGCGCCATGCGGAAGGCGCTCGACACCGCCGGACTGAGCGGTGCGGACGTGGATCACGTCAACGCCCACGCCACCTCGACGTCCGTCGGCGACGCGTCCGAGGCCGCCGCGATCGCCGCCGTCGCCGGACAGGCGTCGGTATACGCCCCGAAATCGGCGCTCGGGCACTCCATCGGAGCGGTCGGAGCCCTCGAGGCGATTCTCACCGTCCTGACGGTGCGCGAACAGATCGTTCCACCGACCCTCAACCTCGACAACCAGGACCCCGCCGTCGACCTGGACGTCGTCGCCGGATCGCCGCGCCGTCAGCGCATCGACTACGCGCTGAGCAATTCGATCGGTTTCGGCGGGCACAACGTCGCGCTCGCCGTCGGGCGGTACTGATCGGCTGTCCGCTGTCGGTGAACGCCGCGGCGTCCGGGTGCGTCGTCTGGAAGACTCCGGAGGTATGGAAGCTCAGCGCAGACTGACGCTGGTCACGGCCGCCCCCGAGCGTTCGCGGGAGGAGCCGCTGGTGCGCGAGCTCTACGGGCGGGTGCTCCGCGAGGCGCGCCGGGACCAGGACCGGAGTCTCGAGGACGTCGCCGCCGCCGTCGGGATGTCCAAGCAGTACCTCTCCGAAATCGAACGCGGGAAGAAGGAGCCGTCCTCCGAAATGCTGCGTGCAGTGTGCGGCGCCCTCGGTCTCCCGGTCGAACACCTGCTGTTCCGGTCCGGGCGCCGGCTCGGCGCGGCCAACCGGAACTCCGCGACCGCGACCCCGAACCGGCAGGTGCCGACCCTGCTCGCCGCCTAGCCGTCACTCCGTGACGAGCGTGTCGGCCAGCCCGTAGTCGATGGCGTCCTGAGCTGTGAAGATGCGGTCCCGGTCGGTGTCCCGGCGTAGGCGTTCGACGGTCTGCCCGGTGTGTTTGCTCAGAATCGCCTCGGTCTGCGAGCGGACCCGCATGATCTCGGCGGCCTGCAGCGCCAGGTCGGAGATCGTGCCGTTGCCCTGCGTCGACGGCTGGTGCAGCAGCACCCGGGAATGCGCCAGGACGTGCCGGTGTCCCTTGGTTCCCGCCGCCAGGAGCACCGCCGCGGCGGAGGCGGCCTGCCCCATGCAGTAGGTGGCGATGGTCGGGCGCAGGAACTGCATCGTGTCGTAGATGGCGAGCATCGCGGTCGTGGAGCCGCCGGGGGAGTTGATGTACAGACCGATTTCCTGATCGGAACTGTCCGCCTGCAGATGGAGCAGCTGTGCCATCACGACATTGGCGACGCCGTCGTCGATCTCAGTGCCCAGGAAGACGATCCGCTCGTTCAGCAGCCGGCTGAAGATGTCGAACGACCGCTCGCCTGCCGGGGTGCGTTCGATGACGTGGGGAATGGTGTACTGGGACATGGCTTCACAATCCAATTCTCGGGGCGGTGGTGTGCGGGGCGATCTCCGCGAACGAGGACACGACGCGGTCGACGATGCCGTAGTCGCGGGCCTCGTCCGCGGTGAACCACCGATCCCGGTCGCTGTCCTCGGCGATCTGCTCGACCGGATGCCCCGTCTCCGCGGCGAGGATCTCCTGCGACTGTCGTTTCATCCGTTCGAGGCTCTCGGCCTGGATGGCGATGTCGACGGCTGTGCCGCCGATGCCCGCCGAGGGCTGGTGCATCATGATGCGGCTGTGCGCCAGGCTGATCCGCTTGCCGTGAGTCCCCGAGCACAGCAGCACCTGCCCCATGCTGGCGGCGAAACCCATGGCCACGGTCACCACGTCGTTGGGGACGAGTTTCATCGTGTCGTAGATGGCCAGGCCTGCGAAGACGGAACCGCCCGGCGAATTGATGTAGAGCACGATGTCGCGTTTGGGGTCGGCGGCCGCGAGCAGCACCAGTTCGGAGCAGGCGCGTTCGGCCATGGCGTCGTCCACCTCACCGGTGAGGAGGATCGTGCGCTGGCGAAACAATCTGTCCGCCAACAGGTCGCGGTAGTTCAGGTCGGGTAGTGCGGCTGTGGTCATGTCTTCATTACTACCGCCGCGCCAGTGCCGGACCGGCAATTGTCTGCTGTGGGCAGACGACGGGGAGCCGGGTGTTCGCGAATCGACGTGACCGTGAGGAGTCCAGCAGATGAACGACCCACCACCGGTGGGTGAACTGTAAGAACAGACCGCTCGGACAGTGGAATCGGGCTCGCATGTGGGCGAAGTCGCTGGTTAGGGTTCCCTCATGCACGTTCTGTTCGTCTGTAGCGGGAACGTCTGCCGCTCGCCGATCGCAGAGCGGCTGACACACGCGTACGCACTGGCCCGCGATCTGCCGCACCTGACCGCGGAGAGCGCCGGCGTCCGTGCCCTCGTGGGCTTTCCGATCGAACCCGTCGCCGCCCGCGTCGTCGAGGGCCTCGGCGCCAGCGCCGACGGCTTCCGGGCGCGCCGCCTGCGGCCTGAGATGATCAAACGCGCCGACCTCGTCCTCGCGATGACCGAGCAGATCCGGGACCGTTCGATGGAACTGCTCCTCGGGACGAGCCACTGCACGTTCACCCTGCGGGAAGCACGCAGGATCGCCGCCGAAACGGGGGCCCGCACCGTCGCCGAACTCGCCGTCGCCCGCCGCGACTACGGGACGGTCGACGAGCCGAACATCAGCGACCCGGTGGGTCTGGCCGAGTCGGCATTCACCGAGGTGGGCGACCGGATCGCCGCCGAGTTGATACCGCTGCTCGACGCCCTCGACCTCGACAGCGGTACGACGTGGTCACCGGAGCCGGAGCCGGAGCCGGAACCCGAATCGGATCCCCGACCCGAGCCCGAGCCCGGCTACGAACCGCCGCCGCCCCCGGTCGTCCACCTGCCGCTGTCGCCCAGGCCGCTGATCGCGGCGCGTGCGGCGTCGTCGATCCTCGACTATCCGGTCAGCTGGTAGCGCTGAACTGGTAGTCGGCGAATCGCTCGTCCACCTGCTCGGCCGTCAGCCCGAACTCCTCGAGTGTGTACTTGTGCGAGGGACGGCGGTCGCCGCTGCGGCTCTCGGCGTGCATCGCCTCCATCGCCGACTGGGCGGACGAGCCGAGATCGAGTCCGAAGTGCGTGTAGACCCCTTCGACCGTGCCGAGCGGATCGGCCACGAAGTCCCGGTAGTCGACGTCGACGAACTGGGCGGGGTCGTGCCGGGCGCGGGATGCGGTGAACTGTTCGAGTCCCCGCGCCCACAGCTCGAGCTGGCTCTCCCCGATGACGCTGCCGCGGAACTTCTCGGACCACCCGTCGGTCGCCTGTTCCGCCAGGCTGCACACCGACGGGACGATCGTGCGCGGCGGCCGGTGGGTCTGGACGATCAGCGCGTCCGGGTAGACCGCGAGCAGTTCGTCGAGCGCGAACAGGTGGCTGGGGTTCTTGAGCACCCACCGGCGATCCCGGTCGGGAAGCCCGATCAGCTGCAGGTTCTTCTTGTGCCGCTGATACGCGTTGGTCCAGTCCTGGCCCGCGAGCCAGCGGGAGTACGTCGGCAGAGACGCCAGGCACTCGTAGGAGATCGACTTGAACGTCTGCCGCAGCAGTTGCCAGCACTCCTCGACCTCGCTCGCGGACATGTAGTGCACACCCATGAATTCGGGGCGTTCGATGTGGTGACGGCTGAAGCCCTCCTCGATCTTCTGGAACACCGGATTCGATTCCCAGGTCTCGCGCGGCGGCCGGGGTTGCGGCATCTCGGTCAGCCACATCTCCAGGCCCTGATGCGATGGGTCCGCGGTGAGCAGCCGGTGCAGCGCGGTCGTGCCTGTGCGGGGAAGACCGGTCACGAAGATGGGCCGCTCGATCCGCACGTCCGCGTGCTCGGGGTTCTGTTTCCACGCCGCCTCGCTCAGCAGCCGGGCCACCAGGGCGCCGCGGAGGAACACCCGGGACACCTTGCTGCCGAGCGGTGTCAGCCGCTCGTCGGTGTGATACGAATCCAGCAGGACGTCGAGGGCTTCGGTGTAGTCGTCCACACCGAAGTCGGTGAGACCGGTCAGCCGGGTGGCCGAGGCGTGCAGGTCTTCGACGGTGCCGACCGTGGTGCGCTCGCTCATGATGCTCCGGTTCTGTTCGCTAGTGGTGGAATTCGCCGCAGTTGACGTCGAGGCACTGCCCGGTGACGGCGCTCGCCAACGGGGAGGCCAGGAAGATCACGGCGTCGGCGACCTCCTCGGTCGTGGGGAGCCGCTTCAGATCGGTGTTCGCGGCGGTGTGCTCGTAGATCTGCTCGACGGTCGTCCCGTACTTCTCGGCCTGGTGCGTGAAATACTGTTTCAACGTGTCTCCCCAGATATAGCCGGGAGCAACGGAATTGACGCGGATACCCTGCGGTCCCAGTTCCGTGGCGAGCGACTGCGACGTCGCGAGCAGGGCGGATTTGGCCATCTTGTAGCTGCCGTACCGCTCCTGGGAGTGCCGGAGCACCATCGAGTTGATGTTCACCACCGCGCCGTTCGCCTCGGCGAGTGCCGGAGTGAACAGCTGGGTCAGCCGCAATGCCCCGAGCACGGTCAGCTCGAAACTGCTGCGGATGTGGTCGAACTCGGTGCGGGCCAGCGGTTTCATCGACGGAACCGAGAACGCGTTGTTGATCAGCACGTCGACCTTGCCGTACGCGTCGACGGCCGCGGACACCAGGTTCTCGGCCGAGGCCTGGTCGGTGATGTCGGTCGGGACGGTCACCGCGCGCCGGCCGGCCGCGACGATCTCCTTGGCCACCTCGTCGAGGCGCGACGCGGTCCGGGCGGCCAGCACCACGTCGGCGCCTGCGGTAGCGCAGCGGACGGCGAGGGTGCGGCCCAGGGCCGGTCCGACGCCGGAGATGACGACGACCTTGTCCTGCAGGAGTTGTGGAGTAGTCATGGCGGTCATCCCAGCATCCGGTCGGCCACCGCGGCCTGGCGTGCGGCGATGCGTGCGGCGAAGTCCTCGGGCGAGATCTTGTTGGAGTCGTAGTACGGCAGTGTTCGATGGATCTCGTCGAATTTCACGACCTCGATCCGGGGACCGTCGTCCGGGGTGAGTTCGCGGGAGACGCGCTGCCAGCGGAATTGCAGGTAGCCGCGGAGGTGCCCGACGGTGGCGATCCAGTTGGCGACGCCGGGATTGCGTTCGCACACGACGAGCCGGATGTGGTCGTCGGGATCCACCTGCGACTGCGCGACGTTCAGTGACGTCTGGTGGTTGACGTAGTCGAGGGAGATGTACCACATGCTGCCGAGCTGAAAGCCCTGGTAGGGCACGTCGGCCTTCGGGACGGTGATGACGACGGCCTCGTCCTCGGCGAGTTCGTAGTGCCCGACGGACGAGTACTGGGTGGCGAGGCCGCCCGGAGTGAGCCGCGGTTCGGTCATCGTGTTCACCGGCAGGTTCAGGTAGAACCACTCCGGGAACTGCAGCCACGTCTTCACCCGCGCGACGAGGGCCTTGCCCGCGCGCGCGTACCGCTTCTCCACGGTTTCGCGGGTGAGCGGGCCCGGGGCGGTACCGACCGCATCCGCCCTGGCGATGCGAATGGTGCCGCGCCGCTGACTCCAGTCGCTGTACACCTCCCGGACCACCAGCTGCGACGAACCCGGCGCGAGGGTGAAGTAGTTGCGCCTGCCCGCGCTGTCGCCGGGGCCGAACCGCACCTCGAACGAGCCGTCGGGCGCGATGTCGATCTCGCGGTCGTCGAATGCGGTGACGCTGCCGGGAACGTGTGCGGCCGTGTAGTTTCCGCTCAGCACCTGGAAACTCAGGTCCGCGGTGGTGCCGCGTCGCCCCGTCACCACGTATTCGACGTCGTCGTCGATCCGCGCGCCGAAGTAGAGGGTGTCCGGGTTGTCGAGGCCCATCTTCATGTACGGGCCGGTGCCCGAGATGAACGTCGGGTGCGACCGTTCGGTGGCCCAGGCCGCGTGCGTCGTGGCGAGGATTCCGCCTGCGAGGTACTGGTAGCCCTCCAGCAGATCCTGTTCGGTGCGGATGTGGGGGGCGCTCTCGATCAGTTTCTCGGCCTCGGCCATGGCGTCGGCGAATGGGTCGGTCAGCACACCGTGCTCCTCACAAGGGGGTGGTACAAATATGTACCTGCGTGGTAGAACATTGATGAACCGACAATAGAACGTGTTCTAAGGAGTGGTCAATGGGGCGCGACAACGAGATGCCCGACCGGGCGCAGGGCCGGCGGTCGCCGCCGACCGAACGGGTGGTGCAGGTGCTCGACTTCCTGGTGGCCCGCAAGGAACACCGATTCGGGCTGTCCGAGTTGGCCCGGCAACTCGACATCAGCAAGCCGACGTGCCTGGGGATCCTCACCGAACTGGCCCGCGGCGGCTACCTCGTCCGGGATCCGGCGACGAAGACGTACGGCCTCGGACCCGCGCTCATCGCGGCGGGCCGCGCGGCCCAGCAGGGGTTCGCGGCCGGGCCCGTGGCGCGCAGGCATCTCGCCGTGCTCAGTGACGAGTTCCGGACCACGTGCACGGCGTCGGCAGTGGTCGGCGACCGCATCGCCGTCCTCGAACTGACCAGTCCGCCGGGGATGCGGGCGGCCGCCAAGGTGGGGGAGATGTACCCGTTCGCGCCGCCCGTCGGGTTGATGTACGTGCTGTGGGACGGCGACGACGCGCTGCAGTCATGGCTGCGGCGGGAGCCGACGCTGCCGGTGCGCCTCGACCGGGACCGGTTACGCACGGTGGTCGAGGAGTGCTCCCGCACCGGATACCTCGTCGAGACGCTCACTCCGGTCGGGCAGCGCCTGCACACGCTCATGGCGGGCGTCGCTGCGCACGATCTGCCGCCGGAGTTGCGCGACGTGCTCGGCGAGATGGTGTCCAGTCTGGGGGAGCGGGTGTATCTGGACGCCGAACATGCAGACCCCGCTTCGCCCCACCCCGTCAGCCTCATCGCGGCGCCGACGTACGACGCCGAGGGGCACCAGGCCATGGTCCTCACCCTCTATGTGGGGGCCGAACTCGCGCCGTCCGACATCGCGCGACGGGGCAAGGCCCTCGCGGCGGCGGCGGACGCGATCACGACGGAGGTGGGTGGCCGCCGGCCCAGGTGACCGACGGCCGGGGCATTGACCAAGATCTGAAACACGTTCTATTCTCGGAGGTGCATTCATTTTCGACCGGGCTGGTCCAAATATGAACCAGTGACCGGTAAGGCACTCGCGACGAGGAGTCGCCCATGACCGCACCGCCCGTGTACGAGTTGTCCCACCTCGGCGCGCTCGAAGCCGAAGCCGTGCACATCTTCCGAGAAGTGGCCGCGACGTTCGAGCGTCCGGTGCTGTTGTTTTCCGGCGGCAAGGACTCGGTGGTGATGCTCCACGTGGCCGCCAAGGCGTTCTGGCCGGCGCCGCTTCCGTTCGCCGTCATGCACGTCGACACCGGCCACAACTTCGACGAGGTCATCGAGTTCCGGGACCGGACCGTCGACCGCCTCGACCTGCGGATGGTGGTGTCGCGCGTGCAGGACGACATCGATGCAGGCCGGGTCAGCGAGGAGCCGGGGCCGCGGGCCAGCCGCAACCGGCTCCAGACCACAGCCCTGCTGCGCGGCATCCGCGACAACGGGTTCGACGCCATCTTCGGCGGCGCCCGCCGAGACGAGGAGAAGGCCCGCGCGAAGGAGCGGGTCTTCAGCTTCCGGGACGAGTTCGGGCAGTGGGATCCGCGCGCGCAGCGTCCGGAACTGTGGAGCCTGTACAACGGCAGGCACCGCAAAGGGGAGCACATCCGGGTGTTCCCGCTGTCCAACTGGACCGAACTCGACATCTGGCAGTACATCAGCGAGGAGAAGATCGCACTGCCGCCGCTGTACTACGCGCACCGCAGGGAGGTCGTGCCCCGCGACGGAATGCTGTTGGCGCACACCCGGTTCCTCACCCTTCTTCCCGGTGACGAGCCGTACGAGGCCCTCGTCCGATTCCGGACCGTCGGCGACGCCACGTGCACGGGCTGCGTCGAATCGTCGGCGACCAGCCCCGAGGCCGTCGTCACCGAGGTCGCCGCGAGCAGGGTGACCGAGCGCGGGGCCACCAGGGCGGACGACCGGATCTCCGAGGCGGGCATGGAAGATCGCAAGAAGGAAGGGTACTTCTGATGCCGCAGTTACTCCGGGTCGCGACCGCGGGCAGCGTCGACGACGGCAAGTCCACCCTCATCGGCAGGCTGCTGTACGACTCCAAGGCGATCTTCGAGGACCAACTCGAGGCGGTCGAACGCACCAGCCGCGAACGGGGCGACGAACACGCCAACCTGGCCCTGCTCACCGACGGCCTGCGCGCCGAACGCGAGCAGGGCATCACCATCGACGTCGCGCACCGCTATTTCGCCACACCGCACCGCAAGTTCATCATCGCCGACACACCGGGGCACGAGCAGTACACGCGGAACATGGTGACCGGCGCGTCGACGGCCGACCTGGCCCTGATCCTCGTCGACGCCCGCAAGGGGATCCTGGAGCAGACACGTCGGCACGCCTTCATCGCCAGCCTCCTCGGAATTCCGCACCTCGTGCTGTGCGTCAACAAGATGGATCTCGTCGGGTGGTCCGAGGAACGGTTCGAGGAGATCAAGGAGGAATTCCGGCAGTTCGCGATCAAACTCGAGGTCCACGACCTCACGTTCATCCCGGTGTCGGCACTGCGCGGCGACAACATCGCGCAACGCACCGCCAACATGCCCTGGTACGAGGGGGCGTCGCTGCTGCACTACCTCGAGCAGGTGCACGTGGCGTCCGACCGCAACCTGATCGACGCACGGTTCCCGGTGCAGTACGTGGTCCGGCCGCAACGCCAGACCGATTCGGTGTTGCACGATTTCCGCGGGTACGCGGGGACGGTCGCCAGTGGGGTGTTCAAGCCGGGCGACGAGGTGGTGGCACTGCCGTCGGGATTCACCTCCACCGTCACCGCCATCTGGGGTCCCGGCGGAACCCGCCTCGACGAGGCGTTCGCACCGTCGGCGGTGTGCGTGCAACTCGC
Source organism: Rhodococcus sp. USK10 (assembly GCF_019378875.1). Taxonomy (NCBI): domain Bacteria; kingdom Bacillati; phylum Actinomycetota; class Actinomycetes; order Mycobacteriales; family Nocardiaceae; genus Rhodococcus; species Rhodococcus sp. USK10. The sequence continues at coordinate 1,565,497 of NZ_CP076048.1, read as the reverse complement.
CGACCAACTGGACGTGAGCCGCGGGGACGTGCTGTGCCGTCCCAACAACCGTCCGCTCGTCGGGCAGGAACTCGACGCGATGGTCTGCTGGTTCAGCGAACAGTCCGCGCTGACACCGGATGCCCGGTACACGCTGCTGCACACCACCCGCGCCACCAGGGCGTCGATCGCGCGGCTCGACTACCGGCTGGACGTGAACACCCTGCACCGCGACGAGTCCGCACAGTCGCTGTCGCTCAACGAGATCGGCCGCGTCCAGCTGAGAACGTCGCAGCCGCTGATGTTCGACCCGTACCGCCGCAACCACGTGACGGGCAGTTTCATCCTCGTCGACGAGTCGACCCACAACACGGTCGCCGCCGGCATGATCACCGGGCCGACGCTGTCGCGGTCGAAGGTGGTGTGGCACGCCGCGGCCGTGTCGCGGGACGAGCGGGCGACGCGCGGTCGCACCGTGTGGCTGACCGGACTGTCGGCGTCGGGAAAGTCGACCGTGGCGGTGGAACTCGAGCGCCGCCTGGTCGCGTCCGGGGTGCCCGCCTACCGACTCGACGGCGACAACCTGCGGCACGGTCTCAACGCCGACCTCGGGTTCAGTGCGCAGGACCGCGCCGAGAACGTGCGCCGCGTCGGCGCCGTCGCGCAACTGCTCGCCGACTCCGGGGTGGTCGCGATCGCATCGCTGATCAGCCCGTACCGCGAGGACCGGGACCGGGTCCGGGAACAGCATCGGGCTGCCGGGCTCGACTTCGTCGAGGTGTTCGTCGACACGCCGGTCGACCAGTGCGAGGCACGTGATCCCAAGGGCATGTACGCGAAGGCCCGCGCCGGGGAGATCACGGGATTCACCGGGGTCGACGACCCGTATGAGGCCCCCGAGAACGCCGAACTCGTGCTGCGGCCCGAGGACGGCACGCCGACCGAACAAGCCGCGAGAATTATGGAATTGTTGACACGTGATCACTGACGCACGACTCGCGGCCGACATCGCCTCCGGTGCCGGCGCCCTGCTGCTGGACATCCGCACCGCGGGACTGGGATCGGCCGACGGGCGTGAACTCGGCAGGCGCGGCGACATCGCCGCCGATGCGTTCATCCTCGGCAAACTCGCCGCGGAGCGACCCGAAGACGCGATCCTCTCCGAGGAGTCGGCCGACGACCGGTCCCGGCTGGAGCGGTCACGGGTGTGGATCATCGACCCGCTCGACGGTTCCAAGGAGTACGGACTGCCCGGGCACTCGGACTGGGCGGTGCACGTCGCGCTGTGGGAACGCGGTCGCGGCATCACGGCGGCCGCGGTCGCGCAACCGGCACTGGGCGCCGTGTACGCCAGCGACGACGACAGCCACGCGGTCCATGCCGAACAGCTGCCTGCCCGCCCGCGGATCGTGGTGTCGGCCAGCAGACCGCCTGCGTTCGTCGACGCCGTCGCGACGGACATCGGTGCCGAGGTCACCACCATGGGCTCGGCGGGCGCGAAGGCGATGGCAGTGCTCCGCGGAGACGTCGACGCCTACATCCACGCGGGCGGGCAGTGGGAATGGGACTCCGCGGCCCCCGTCGGCGTCGCCGTGGCCGCGGGCCTGCACTGTTCGAGGATCGACGGAACCCCGTTGGACTACAACGAATCCCACCCCTACCTCCCCGACCTGCTGATCTGCCGGCCGGAACTGGCCGCGCCCCTGCTCGCGGCGATCGCGAAACACGCCACCGACACGGCCGACACCGGACGTGTCGCGATGGCCAGGGCCTACATCGACGCACTGGTCAGTCACGACGCCACCAAGGTGCGTCTCGCGGACAACGCGTGGCGGGTGGAGAACGGGCAGCACACGGGCGAATCGGGAGCGTTCATCCGGGACGAACTCGAGAACGGACTGCAGTACCAGGCCATCCAGGCCGTGCGCGACCTCTCCTTCCACGAATGGGGCGACAACGTGGTGGCCCGCTTCGTGCTCGACCTCGGGGCCACACCCACCGAGGTGACGTCGGTCCGGATCACGGAGCATTTCGACATCCCGGCCGGGGCGATCCAGTCCGTCATGGCCATCATCGAACCGTTCGCGATCGAGAGGGAGGACCGATGACCCCGGACCAGCTGGTTACCCAATTCTGTGCCGAGTGGATCGAGCCCGATCCGGCGAAGATCGCCGAATACTTCGCGGACGACGCCGTTTACCACAACATTCCGATGGAACCCGTCATCGGGCGCGACGCGATCCGCGAGTTCATCGCCGGCTTCATCGTGGCCTTCGGCGGCATCGACTTCCGGGTGCACCGGCAGGTCACCGACGGCGGTCAGAGCCCCAACGCCGAGGAGTCGAGCGGGGTGGTGATGAACGAGCGGATCGACGTGTTCACGCTGAACGGCATCGTCGTCGAACTGCCCGTCGTCGGCGTCTTCGAGATCACCGACGGCAAGATCACCACGTGGCGCGACTACTTCGACATGGCGCCGATCCAGGCGGCGGCCGGCGGTGGGTGACTCGCTACAGTAAATGTTGACGTCAGGTTCAAGTTAGTTCTACGCTGAGCCCGGGGGTATGACGACGGTCACACCCGGAGAGGCGAATCTGCATGAGTCAGGTCAACACGGTCCGCGGACCGATCGACAGCGCCGAACTCGGACGCACGTACATGCACGAGCACGTGTTCGTGGTGACACCCGACGTGCAGCAGAACTACCCGGACGAGTGGGGGAGCGAGGACGAGCGGGTCGCCGACGCCGTCACCAAGCTGCGTGCGCTGGCGGAGCAGGGGGTCCGGACCATCGTCGACCCCACAGTCGTCGGCCTCGGCCGGTACATTCCGCGCATCCAGCGGGTGGCCGAACAGCTTCCCGAGTTGAACATCGTTGCGGCGACAGGGCTGTACACCTACGACGACGTGCCGTTCTTCTTCCATTACCGCGGTCCCGCGCTGGACGCGATGGTGGGGGCCGAGGTGCCCGACCCGATGGTGGACATGTTCGTCAAGGACATCGAAGAGGGGATCGCCGACACCGGGGTGCGCGCCGGCCTGCTCAAGTGCGCGATCGACCACCAGGGGCCGACACCGGGTGTCGAGCGGGTGATGCGGGCCGTCGCGAAGGCGCATCGGCGCACCGGAGTGCCGATCACCGTGCACACCCACCCCGGCAGCGAGGCCGGTCTGCACGTCCAACGCGTGATGTGCGACGAGGAGGGCGTGCGGCCCGACCGGATCGTGCTCGGGCACAGCGGAGACAGCACCGACGTCGACCACCTGACCAGCCTCGCCGAGGCCGGTTTCATTCTGGGGATGGACCGGTTCGGGATCAACCTCGAGACCAGGTTCGAAGCGCGCGCCGACACGCTCGTGGAGATGTGCCGGCGCGGCTTCGCGGGGCAGATGGTCCTGTCGCAGGACGCGTCCTGCTACATCGACTGGATCGACCCGAACCTGATGGCGACCCTGCCGCAGTGGCACTACCTGCACATCGAGAACGACGTGCTGCCCTACGTCCACGAGCGAGGCGTCACCGAGAAGATGATCACCGAGATGCTCGTCGACGTGCCCCGCCGGTACTTCGAGAACGTGGACCCGTACTGACATGTCGCGCCCGCGAACCGCACCCACACCACCGGTCACGGCCCGGGGCGTCCGCACCCGCGATCGCCTCGTCGCCGCGGCCCGGGTGGTGTTCGAGCGTGAGGGGTACCTCGACGCCCGCCTCGTCGACATCAGCAAGGAGGCCGGACTCTCGACCGGTTCCTTCTACACCTACTTCGCCGGCAAGGAGGAAGTGTTCGCGGCGGTCGTGGAGGTGACGCAGAACGACCTCCTGCATCCCGGGATGGGGCGGGTCGAGGACGAGGACGACGTCCACGCGGTCGTCGAGGCAAGTATCCGGGCATACCTGCACGCGTGCCGCCGGAATGCGCGTCTGCTGGCCCTGCTCGAGCAGGTCGCGCACGTCGACCCTGCGTTTCGTGAACTGGAGCGCTCGCGGGACGAGACGTTCTACCTGCGCAACGCGCGGGCGATCGCCGATCTGCAGGACCGCGGTCTCGCCGACGCGTCGCTCGACCCGATGCTGACGTCGAAGGCGTTGTCCGCCATGGTCGGGAGGATGGCGTACGGCTATTTCGTCGGACCTCCCAGCGAGCGGCGATCGCTCTCGTTCGACGAACTGACCGCCGGGCTCGCGCGGATGTGGACGAACGGGCTGCGCATCCCGGACCGCGTATGAGGGCGCGACGGTAGCGGGGGCGTGGACGATGCCCACCGCCGGATCTCGGCGGTGGGCATCGTCGTCACCTCGTGCTCAGCTGATCTTGAGCACGAGCTTGCCGGTGTTGGCGCCGTCGAACAGCAGGTTGAGGGTGCGGCCGAACGCCTCGACGCCCCCGGTCTCGACCTGCTCGCGGGTCACGATCTCTCCGGCGCGGATCCACTCCGCCATCGCTTCCATGCCCTCGGGGAACCGGTCGAGGTAGTCGAACACGATGAACCCCGTCATCGACGCACGGTTGACCAGCAGCGACAGGTACCGGGACGGCCCGGGCTGCGGGTCGGTGGCGTTGTATCCGGAGATCGCGCCGCACAACGCGACCCGGGCGTTCTTGCGGAGCCGGGCCAGTGCGGCGTCGAGGATCTCGCCGCCGACGTTGTCGAAGTAGATGTCGATCCCGTCCGGTGCGGCGGCGCGCAGCGCCTTGCCGACCGATTCGGACTTGTAGTCGATCGCCGCGTCGAAGCCCAGTTCCTCGGTCAGCCACGCGCACTTCTCGGGGCCACCGGCGACGCCGATCACCGTGGCGCCCTTCAGCTTGGCGATCTGCCCGGCGATGCTCCCGACCGCTCCCGCCGCGCCCGAGATGAGCACGGTGTCGCCCTTCTGCAGCCTGCCGACGTCGGTGAGACCGAAATAGGCGGTCATGCCGGGGAATCCGAGCGCGCCGAGCCATGTCGGCGCCGGGGCGAGCGACTCGTCGACGGCGAGCGCGCCGCGGCCGTCGGAGAGCGCGTACTCCTGCACGCCGAACTGTCCGGACACGAGTTGGCCCTCGGGGAACTTCGCGTTCTTCGACGCCACCACCCGGCCGACGGCGTGGGTGCGCATCACCTCGCCGATCGCGACCGGCGGCACGTACGACTTCACGTCGTCGAGCCACCCGCGCATCGCCGGGTCGAGAGACACGTAGTCCACCTTGACGGTGAATTCGCCGTCCGAGGGTTCGGGTATCGGTTCCGACGTGATCTCCCACGTGGAGTCGTCGGGACGGCCGACCGGACGCTTCGCCAGTCGGATCTGCCTGTTCACGGTTGTCACGGTGTTCACCTTTCGGGTACTTCTGCGGTCAGTGCGTCTTTTCTCAGTGCGGTTCTGTCGATCGACCGTTTGAGGATCTTGCCGGTCGACCCCTTCGGGAGGGAGTCGACGATCGAGACGATCCGGGGAATCTTGTATGCGGACAGTCGTTCCCGGGCCCAGCCGGTCAGCTGGTCGCCGTCCAGCCCGGAACCGGGGACGGTGGCCACGACCGCGGCCACCTCCTCGCCGTAGTGATCGTCGGGGACGCCCACGACGGCGGCCTCGAGGATGTCTGGGTGCGTGTACAGGACCTCCTCGATCTCACTCGGGTACACGTTGTAGCCGCCCCGGATGATGAGATCCTTCACCCGGTCGACGATGCGCAGATCCCCGTCCGCATCGATCTCGCCCAGGTCCCCGGTGCGCAGCCAGCCGTCCGGGCCCAGGACGGCGGCGGTGTCGGACGGCCGGTTCCAATAGCCCTTCATCACCGTCGCACCCTTCACGTACACCTCGCCGACGGTCCCGGGCGGGCAGGCGAGCCCGTCGTGGTCCCGCACCTCGACCGCAAGCCGGGGCACCGCGCGACCCGTGTAGCCGATCTTCCCGCCGCGATCGATGTCGTTGAACGTGCCGAACGCGGTGGTCTCGGTGAGCCCGTAGCCCTCGAGGATGGTGCATCCGAAGCGGGACTCGAATTCGCGGGCCACTTCACCCGGAAGTGATGCGCCCCCGGAGATGGCGATGCGCAGTTGCGTGAAGTCCGGCGAGTCGGTGCCGTCCGCGGCATGCAGCATGGCGTTCCACATCGTCGGTACACCGGCCATGATCGTCAGGCGGTCGCGGCGGAGCAGGGCGAGCATCGCCGCCGGATCGAATCGGGCCAGCAGCGTCAGCGACCCACCGCCGGTGAACGTCGCCATCATGACCGACGCCTGGCCGAACACGTGGAACAGCGGAAGTCCGGTGCCCGTCCGATCGTCGCTCGAACCGCGACTGCATTCGGCGCCGATCTCGCCGCCGGACAGCAGGTTCCCCACCGTCAGCTCCGCGCCCTTCGGCCGCCCGGTGGTGCCGGACGTGTAGAGGATGGCGGCGGTGTCGTCGCGGTCCCGCTCGGCGACGGGAACCGGCTCGGTGTCCGGCGACGCACTGTCGGGGGTGAGCGTCCAGACCGGGATGTCCAGTGCGGCGGCCGCGTCGGCGATCGCGGGCCCGAGTTCGTGCCACACGATGGCGAGTGCGGCGCCGGCATCGGTGAGGACGTACGCGCTCTCGGGCCGGGTCGACATCGTGTTCACCGGCACCACGACGCACCCCGCCGCCTGAATGCCGAGGTACGCGACCACGAACTCGGGCACCGAGGGTGCGGCCAGCAGGATTCGGTCGCCGGGGGACAGGCCCGCTTCCACGATCGCTCCGGCGTATCGGGTGCTCGCGGCCCGCAACTGTCCGTAGGTCAGGGTGCTGTCCGCACCTCGCAGCGCGATGTTGCCGGGAGTGGCGTCGGCGTGGCGGGACACCGGGTCGAGCACATTCGCCCGTGAGTAATTGTCAACCGCAAGCGGTTCACAAGTGCTCACGGCTGCTAGCCGGCCTCGACGACGCGGGCGACGGACTCGGACACGACCACCGGTTTGTCGGAGCCCTCGCGCTCGACGACCTGGGACATGGTCACCTGGATGCCGCCCCCGACCTGTTCCGCGGATTGGATGGTGGCACGCATCCGGATGCGCGAACCCACCGGCACCGGCGCGGGGAAACGGACCTTGTTGTAGCCGTAGTTCAGGCTGTGCGCGAAGCCGTCGAAGCGCAGCAGGGTCGCCGACAGGGCCGGTCCGAGGGACAGGCTGTAGAGGCCGTGCGCGATGGTGCCGCCGAGCGGGCTTGCGGCGGCGCGCTCGGGATCGATGTGGATCCACTGGTGGTCGCCGGTGGCGTCCGCGAAGGCGTTGACGCGTTCCTGGGTGACGTCGTGCCAGTCGGTGGGGCCCAGCTCCTTGCCGATCAGCGCCGTGAGCTCGTCGAAGCTCGCGGGGCGAACGGGCAGTGCGGTGGTGTCGGTCATCTGTCTCCCTCGATTCCGGGTGGTGCAGGGCCTGGATGTGTCACGTTGGCTGTATCGGAAGTCGTGTGTTGCCGACCCCAGACACTTGAACTTGACGACGGATTCAACTATACAAAAGAGAGACGCGAGTCACAACGCACGGCGAAGGAGAGGACACCTCGTGAAGGTTGCACAGAAGGTCGCCATCGTGACCGGCGGTGGAGGCGGAATCGGCGGGGCGATCGCGGACCGTCTCGCCGCGCAGGGCGCCAAGGTGCTGGTCGCCGATCTCGACCCGGACGCAGCCGTCGCCGTCGCGGACGGCATCAACGCCCGCCACCCGGGATCCGCCGTCGCCGAAGGTGGCGACGTCGCGGACGCCGATCAGATCCGGCGCATCATCGACCGCGCGGAGACCCAGTTCGGGCCGGTCGATCTCTACTTCGCCAACGCCGGCATCGCGGGAGCGCCCGGCCTCGACGCCGGCGACGCCGACTGGGACGTCGCGTTCGACGTCAACGTCCGCGCCCACATCCGCGCCGCCCAGCAGCTCGTGCCGAAGTGGATCGCTCGCGGCGAGGGCTATTTCGTGTCGACCGCCTCCGCGGCCGGCCTCCTCACCCAGATCGGCTCGGCGACCTACGCGGTCACCAAACACGCGGCCGTCTCGTTCGCCGAATGGCTGTCGGTCACCTACGGGGACGACGGGGTTCGCGTCAGCTGCCTCTGCCCGATGGGAGTCGAGACGAAGTTGATGCGCTCCGGCGAGAACTCGGGCGATCCCCTCGGCGTCGCTGCCACGAAGGCCGTCGTCTCGGCGGGGGAGGTGCTGCAGCCCGGGCAGGTCGCCGACATCGTCCTCGACGCCGTGGACCGGGAGACGTTCCTGATCCTGCCCCACGAGAGCGTCCTCACCATGTACCGGCAGAAGGGGTCCGACTACGACCGCTGGCTGCGCGGGATGCGCCGCTACCAGAGTGCGCTGCTGGAGCACGCGTGACCGGCGAGCCCGCAGACCTGGTCCTCGCCGAGCGGCGCGGACCGGTCCTGGTGCTGACGTTCAACCGGCCCGGCAAGCTGAACGCCTGGACCGACGACCTCGAGGACCGCTACTTCTCGCTGCTCGTCGACGCCGAGGACGACCCGGACGTACGCGCGATCGTCGTGACCGGCGCCGGGCGCGGGTTCTGCGCCGGCGCCGACCTCGGCCGCCTGCAGACCGTCGGTGACGTGTCCGACGCGGACCTCCTCCGCCCACGCCCCCGCGACCTTCCCGCGACGCTGAGGAAACCGCTCGTCGGGGCGATCAACGGGGTCGCGGCCGGTCTCGGGATGGTGGAGGCCCTCTACTGCGACGTCCGGTTCGCGTCGGCATCGGCTCGGTTCACGACCGCGTTCGCCAAGCGCGGCCTGATCGCCGAATACGGCATCTCCTGGCTGCTGCCCCGGCTCGTCGGACGCAGCCGGGCCACCGACCTGCTGCTGTCGAGCCGCATGGTGGACGCCGAGGAGGCGCTGCGCATCGGACTCGTCGACCACCTCGTGCCGGACGGTGCGGTCGTCGACGCCGCGGTCGCCTATGCCGCGGACCTGGCGGCGCACTGCTCGCCGACGTCGATGGCCGTCATCAAGACCCAATTGCAGAACGACGCGGACGGCACGTACGCCGACTCCGTGGCGCGAGCGGAAGGCCTGATGTTGCAGGCGTTCCGCGGGGCCGATCTCGTCGAGGGCGTCCAGAGTCACCTCGACAAGCGCACACCCGTGTTTCCCTCACTACCCGTCAGGAGTTCTCATGTCCCTGTTTGACATTTCCGAACGCGCCCAGCAGTTGCAGGTCGATCTGCGGGGGTTCATGGATTCGCACGTGTATCCGGCGGAGGCGGTGTACGAGGAGCAGATGCGCGAGTCGGGGGATCCGCATTTCCAGCCGCCGGTCCTGGAGGAGCTGAAGGCGGAGGCGCGGCGCCGGGGGTTGTGGAATCTGTTCCATCCGCACCCGGGCACGGGCGCCGGGTTGACCAACCTCGAGTACGCGCCGTTGGCGGAGATCATGGGGCGCAGCCACATTGCGTCGGAGGCGTGCAACTGCAACGCGCCGGACACGGGCAACATGGAGGTGCTGGAACTGTTCGGCACGGCCGAGCACAAGGAGAAGTACCTGAAGCCGCTTCTCGACGGGACGATGGCGTCGGCGTTCGCGATGACCGAGCCCGCGGTGGCGAGTTCGGACGCCACGAACGTGGAGTTGTCGATGGTGCGTGACGGCGACGAGTACGTGCTGAACGGCCGCAAGTGGTTCGCGTCGAACGCGTTGCACCGCAACTGCAGGGTGCTGATCGTGATGGGCAAGACGGATCCGTCGGCGGCGCCGCACCGGCAGCAGTCGATGATGGTGGTGCCGATCGATGCGCCCGGTGTGACGGTGATGCGGGGGCTGCCGGTGTTCGGGTACCAGGACCGCGAGGGGCACGCAGAGATCGATTTCGCCGATGTGCGGGTGCCGGTGACGGACGTGCTGAAGGGTGAGGGCGAGGGATTCGCGATTTCCCAGGCCCGGCTGGGTCCGGGCCGGATCCACCACTGCATGCGGGCGATCGGAATGGCGGAGCGGGCACTCGAATTGATGTGCCGCCGGGCCTCGTCGCGGGTGACGTTCGGGAAACCGGTCAGTGAGAACGCGAACATCCAGGATTGGATCGCGGAGGCGCGCATCGACATCGAGATGATCCGCCTGCTGACGCTGAAGGCGGCGTATCTGATGGACACGGTGGGGAACAAGGAGGCGCGGACGGAGATCGCGGCGATCAAGGTGGCGGCGCCGAACATCGCGCTGAAGATCGTGGACCGGGCCATCCAGGTGCACGGCGGCGCGGGCGTCACCGACGACTTCCCCCTCGCCATGGCCTGGGCGCACCTGCGCACCTTGCGCCTGGCCGACGGTCCCGACGAGGTCCACAAGCGCGCCATCGCGCGGCAGGAACTGCGGCAGTACCGCGACGCCGCCGCGGGCGCCTCCTCCAACGGGCACAAGGTTGCGGTGAGCTGACATGGCCGGACTCGACCTGACCGGACGCAGCGCGATCGTCACCGGCGCCTCGCGGGGCATCGGCCTGGCCGTCGCCCGGGCCCTCGCGGCGGCCGGCGCGAACGTGGTGCTCACCTCGCGGTCCCAGGAATCGGCGGACGCCGCCGCGGCGCAGGTCGGGGGCACCGCGATCGGCGTCGCCGCGCACGCCGTCGACGAGGAGGCCGCCCGGCGCTGCGTCGACACCACCGTCGAACGCTTCGGCAGCCTGGACATCCTGGTCAACAACGCGGGCACCAACCCCGCATTCGGGCCGGTCATCGACCAGGACCACGCACGATTCGCCAAGACCTTCGACGTGAACCTGTGGGCGCCGGTGCTGTGGACCGGCCTCGCCACGAAGGCGTGGATGGGCGAGCACGGCGGCGCCGTGGTGAACACCGCGTCCATCGGCGGCATGGCGTTCGAGGCGAACATCGGCCTGTACAACGCGTCGAAGGCCGCGCTGATCCACCTCACCAAGCAACTGGCACTGGAACTCTCACCGAAGGTTCGGGTCAACGCCGTCGCCCCCGGTGTGGTGCGGACCAAGCTGGCCGAGGCGCTGTGGAAGGACCACGAGCAGGCCGTGTCGGCGTCTACGGCGCTGGGACGGATCGGCGAACCCGAGGACATCGCGTCCGCGGTCGCGTTCCTCGTATCCGATGCCGCGAGCTGGATCACCGGCGAAACCATCGCGATCGACGGCGGGCAACTGCTCGGCGACGCAATCCCGTTCCGGCAGGGGGCTCAGCTCGGTGTCTAGCGTGGACGTCGTCGGCATCGACACCGAGGCCGTGAGCCGCTGGATCGGCACACTCGGTATCGACACTGCCGGACCGCTGACCTTCGACCGGATCGGCCTCGGCCAGTCGAACCTCACCTACCTGGTCCAGGATCGGGTAGGTGGCAGATGGGTGCTCCGGCGCCCACCCCTCGGGCACCTGCTCGCGTCGGCCCACGACGTCGCCCGCGAGGCGCGGATCCTCTCCGCCCTCGAGGACACCGCGGTACCCACCCCGCGGGTGTTCGGGCTCACCGACGACCCGGAGGTGACCGAGGTACCGCTGCTGCTGATGGAGTTCGTCGACGGACAGGTCGTCGATCGCATGTCGATCGCGGAGTCCCTGACCCCGGAACGTCGCCGGGCGATCGGCCTGTCGCTGCCGCGGACGCTGGCGAAGATCCATGCGGTGGACCTCGAGAGCACCGGTTTGACCGACCTGGCCAGCCACAAGCCGTACGCGCAGCGTCAGCTCAAGCGGTGGTCGGGTCAGTGGGAGAAGTCGAAAACCCGCGAGCTGCCCGCCCTCGACGACCTGACCGGACGGCTCACCGACTCGGTGCCGGAACAGCGGGAACTGACCCTCGTGCACGGCGACTTCCACCTGCGCAACGTCATCACCTCCCACGCGACCGGGGAGGTGACCGCCGCCCTGGACTGGGAGTTGTGCACGCTCGGCGACCCGCTCGCCGACGTCGGCAGCCTGCTCGCGTACTGGTCGGAGCTGGGCGAGACCACCGGCGGCGACTTCCCGGCGTCCACCCTCGACGGTTTCCCGGACCGGGTGGAGATCGCCGGGGTGTACCTCGACGAGACCGGACGCGACCCGAAGGCCCTGGCGTTCTGGCACGTCCTCGGCCTGTGGAAAGTGGCGGTCATAGCGGAGGGCGTCATGCGCCGCGCCCGGGACGAACCGCAGAACAAGGCGGCCGCGGGTACCCCGACCGTCGAGCGCATCGACGACCTCGTGGCCAAGGCGTGCGACGTCGCCGCCCGGGCCGGAATCTGACCGAAGGACTGAGGACGATGACCACTGACGAACAGGCGATCGCACGCGACCTGAGCGGCCGCATCGCGACCCTCCTGGAACAGAACGCCCTGTCGGATCCGGCCCGGTTCCTCGGGGCCCGATTCGACGCAGGCCTCGCGTGGGTCCACTTCCCGCCCGGGCGCGGCGGTCTGGGTCTGCCGCAGAGCTTCCAGGCGCAGGTCGACGCCGAACTCGAGGCCGCAGGGGCGCCCGGCCCGGCGAAGAGCCGCAACGGGATCGGACTGGGCATGGCCGCGCCGACCATCGCCGCGTTCGGCACCGACGAACAGCAGCAGAAGTACCTTCGGCCGATCTTCACCAGCGAGCACATCTACTGCCAGTTGTTCAGCGAACCGGGGGCAGGGTCCGACCTCGCCGCCGTCGCGACGCGAGCCGTCCGTGAAGGTGACGGCTGGACGGTCAACGGGCAGAAGGTGTGGACGTCGGGCGCGCAGAACGCGCAGAGGGCCATCCTCGTGGCCCGCACGGATCCGTCGGTGCCCAAGCACGCCGGCCTCACCTATTTCCTGTGCGACATGAGCGATCCCGGAATCGACGTCCGGCCGCTGCGGCAGATCACCGGCGAGGCCGAATTCAACGAAGTGTTCCTCACCGACGTCCACATTCCGGATTCCGATCGGCTCGGCGCCGAGGGACAGGGCTGGAAGGTGGCCACCGCGACCCTCAACAACGAGCGGGTCGCGATCGGCGGTTCCGCGGCCGCCCGCGAGAGCGGCATGATCGGACCGGTCGCCCGCGCCTGGCGCGAACAACCCGAACTCCGCGACCCCGCAATGCACGACGAACTGCTCCGGCTGTGGGTCGAAGCGGAAGTCGCCCGGCTGACCGGCGAACGGCTGCGGCAGCAACTCGAGGCCGGGCAGCCCGGCCCCGAGGGATCCGGCCTGAAGCTGGCCTTCGCCCGGCTCGCGCAGACCATCTCGGGTTTCGACATCGAACTCCACGGTGAGGCCGGGCTGCGTTACGACGACTGGACCATGCGCCGCCCGGACAAGGTCGACTTCATCGGCCGCGAACCCGGATACCGGTACCTGCGCGCGAAAGGCAACTCGATCGAGGGCGGCACGTCCGAGATCCTCCGCAACGTCATCGCGGAACGCGTCCTCGGCCTCCCGCCGGAGCACCGCGTCGACAAGGACATCGCCTGGAAGGACCTGCCCCGATGAACACCGCAGATCTGCTGTACTCCGACACGGAAGACGCCCTGCGCGACAGCGTCCGCCGGCTGCTCGCCGACCGCTGCCCGCCCGAACTGGTCGGCGGGGCGTACGACGGGACGCCCGCCGACTTCTCCGGCGTGTGGAAATCCCTCGCCGTCGACCTCGGCCTCGCCGGACTGCTCGTCCCCGAGGAAGTGGGCGGCGCCGGGGCGAGCGCACGCGAGGCCGCGGTGGTCATGGAGGAGATCGGGCGCGCCGTCGCACCCGTCCCGTACCTGTCCAGCTCCGTACTCGCGACCGTCGCCTTGCTGAAGGCGGGCGACAACGAGACGGTCGGCGCACTCGCCGACGGCACCACCACCGGTGCGCTCACGGTCGGTCTCGCGACCGCACCCGGCCGGTTCACCCCGACCGTGCGCCGGGAGGGCGACGTTCTGACCGGCACCGTGACCGGTGTCGCGGGCGCCGCGGAGGCCGACATCCTGATCATGCCGGTCGAGGGTCCGGGGGGACTCGAACTGCACACGGTGCCCGCCGGCACCGCCGGTGTCACGGTCACGCCCGTGCTCGCGCTCGACATGACCCGGCCACTGTCGGACGTCGCGTTCGACGCCGCCGCCGCCACCCGCATCGACCACGGCAACGCCGCGGACGCGGTCCGGGAGGCCCTCGTTCTCGGCGCCGCACTGCTCGCCTCCGAGCAACTCGGGCTCGCGCAGTGGTGCTTCGAGACGACGCTGGCGTACGTCAAGGACCGAACCCAGTTCGGCCGGGCCGTCGGGTCGTTCCAGGCGATCAAGCACCGCCTCGCCGACCTGTGGCTCGAAGTGACGTCCGCGGCCGCCGCCGCCCGCTACGCCGCGGACACCGCCGCCCGGGGCGACGCCGACGCCGAGGTCGCGGCCGCCGTCGCGCAGGCGTACTGCAGCGGGGTCGCGGTCCACGCCGCGGAGGAGTGCGTTCAGTTGCACGGCGGGATCGGCATGACCTGGGAATACCCCGCCCACCTGTATCTGAAGAGGGCGAAGAGCGACCAGTTGGCATTCGGCACCGCCTACCGTCACCGCGCGCACCTCGCCAGCCTGATCGACCTGCCCGCGTAACCCGGGCCCCACCACCGACAGTCAGGAAGCAATCCATGAAGGCATGGCGTGTCCACGAACTCGGCGAGCCGCGCACCGCGCTGCACCTCGAGGAGGTCCCGGACTCCACGGCAGGCCCCGGGCAGGTGCTGGTCCGGGTCCTCGCCGCCCCGGCGAACTTCCCCGACGTGCTGCTGTGCCGCGGCGAATACCAGATCAAGCCGCCGCTGCCGTTCACACCCGGAATCGAGTTGTGCGGCGAGGTGGTCGCGGTCGGGGACGGTGTCACCCGCTTCGCCGTGGGCGACCGGGTGATCGGCAACCCGAACCTGCCCGGCGGCGGATTCGCGGAGATGGCCGTGATGGACGAGGTCAATACGTTCGCGGCCCCGCCGGGGCTCGACGACGCCGAGGCGTCGGCGCTGAGCATCGGCTACCAGACGAGTTGGTTCGCACTGCACCGGCGCACGCAACTGAAGCCGGGGGAGACGCTGCTCGTGCATGCCGCCGCGGGCGGGGTGGGCAGCGCCGCGGTGCAACTGGGCAAGGCCGCGGGAGCGAAGGTCATCGGCGTCGTCGGAGGCGCCGACAAGGCCGACTACTGCCGGCGGCTGGGCGCGGATCTGGTGATCGACCGGCGCACCGAAGACTTCGTCCCGCTGGTCAAGGAATTCACCGGCGGACGCGGAGCGGACGTCGTCTACGACCCGGTCGGCGGCGACGCCTACGCGAAGTCCACCAAGTGCATCGCGTTCGAGGGCCGGATCCTGATCATCGGGTTCGCCGGCGGCACCATCCCGGCGCCCGGCCTCAATCACGCCCTGATCAAGAACTACTCCATCATCGGGCTGCACTGGGGCCTGTACAAGCAGTACAACCAGCAGGCGATCGCCGACTGCCACGAGGAGTTGACCCGCCTCGCGGAGTCCGGGGCGATCAAGCCGCTCATCAGCGAGCGGCTCTCGCTCGCGGACGTCGCCGACGGTATCGGCCGGCTCGGGGACGGCAGCACCGTCGGCCGCCTCGTCTTCCAACCCTGAGTCTTCCAACCCTGAAGGGAACGCACATGGATGCAGGTTCGCTGTTCGACGTCGCAGGCAAGACCGTGGTGGTCACCGGAGGTTCGCGGGGTATCGGCCGGATGATCGCGCAGGGATTCGTCCAGGCCGGGGCGACCGTCGTGATTTCCGCCCGCAAGGCGGAGGCGTGCGAGAAGGCCGCCGCCGAACTGTCCGCCCTCGGCCCGGGCACGTGTCACGCCCACCCCGCCGACCTGTCCACCGACGAGGGGATCGCGGGTCTGGTCGTGCGGGTCGCCGACCTCTCGCCCCGACTGGACGTCCTGGTGAACAACGCCGGTGCGACGTGGGGTGCGCCGATCGACGAGTTCCCCGCCGCCGGATTCGACAAGATCTTCGACATCAACGTCAAGGGCGTGTTCATGCTGACCCAGGCGCTGCTGCCGAGTCTGCGGGCCGCGGCGACGGACACCGACCCCGCCCGGGTGATCAACGTCGGATCGATCGACGGACTCGTCGTGTCGGGCACCGACAACTTCTCGTACGGGGCCAGCAAGGCCGCGGTCCACATGCTCACCCGCAAGCTCGCAGCGACGCTGGCCGCCGAGCGGATCACCGTCAATGCCATTGCGCCCGGACCGTTTCCGAGCAAGATGATGGCATTCATCCTGGACGATCCCGAGCAGAAGACGGCGGTCGAGGGGTCGGTGCCGCTCGGCCGGGTCGGCACACTGGAGGACGTCGCGGGCACCGCGATCTTCCTCTCCTCACGCGCCGGGGCCTACGTCACCGGCACCGTCGTCCCCGTGGACGGCGGAATGTCGGGCACGCGCTGAAGCAGCAGGTCACAAGGTCGGAACACGGAACGAGCGAGAGGCGGCACGGCGGCGATGAGCTGGTACGACGACAGGCCCTGGATGGACCGGTACGACGAGAACACACGTTCCGTGGGGGAGATCCCCGCCCGGACAGCGCTCGACATGTTCTCGGCCGCGGTCGCGTCCGCCCCGGACGGGCCCGCCGTCCGGTACCTCGGCGGCACCCTGAGCTATCGCGAGGTCGACGAACTCAGCGACGGTGTGGCCGCGTACCTCGCGGAGAACGGGTTCGGGAAGGGCGATCGGCTCGCGATCTATCTGCAGAACGTCCCGCAGTTCGTGCTGGCGTTGATCGGCACGTGGAAGGCCGGCGGGGTCGTCGTCCCGCTGAACCCGATGTACCGGGACGAGCTCGCCCACATCCTCACCGACGCCGGAGTCACCGCGATCGTGTGCAGCGAGAACGCGTGGGCCGATCGGGTGGGGGAGCGCGCGTCCGCCGCCGGTGTGCGGATCGCGCTGACCGCCAGCGAACTCGACATCCAGACGTCGGGCGACGCGCGCGTATTCGGGGGAGTGACCCGGGTGCGCGCCGACGGCGTGCCCGACCTGCTCGAGGTGGCCCGGGCACGCGCGGGTGCCGACCTGCCGGACCCCGGACTGATTCCGGACGACATCGCGCTGGTGTCCTACACATCCGGAACGAGTGGAGTCCCCAAGGGCGCCACCAACACGCACCGGAACCTCACCGTCAACAGTTCCATCCTGCGCCTGTACGAGAGCAAGCCCGCCGGGTCGCCGATCTTCGCGCTCGCCCCGCTGTTCCACATCACCGGCATGGTGTGCCAGTTGCTCACGGCGATCGACCTGGCGTCGCCCCTGATCCTCGCGTACCGGTTCGACGCCGGCGTGGTGCTCGACGCCCTCGAGCGGGAACGGCCGGTGTTCATGGTCGGCCCGTCCACCGCCTACATGGCGCTGATGGCGCACCCCGACTTCTCCGGTGAGCGCTTCGCCTCGCTGGAGGCCGTGATGTCCGGTGGCGCCCCGCTGCCACCCGCCATCGTCGAACGGTTCCGGGAGCTGACCGGCAAGTACATCCGCAACGGGTACGGGCTCACCGAGACCAGCGCGCCGTGCGTCGTCGTCCCGCCGAATCTGGAGGCGCCCGTCGATCCGTCGTCGGGCACGCTGGCGATCGGCCTGCCGCTGCCGTCCGCCGTGATCCGGATCGTCGGGGAGGACGGCGCCGACCTCGACCCACTCGAAGTCGGGGAGATCGCCGTCGACGGGCCCATGGTCGTGCCCGCGTACTGGAACAAGCCGGACGCCACGGCGCAGTCGCTGCCCGGCGGCCGGTTGCTCACCGGCGACGTGGGATTCATGGACGCCCAGGGCTGGGTGTACGTCGTCGACCGCAAGAAGGACATGATCAACGCGTCCGGTTTCAAGGTCTGGCCGCGCGAAGTCGAGGACGTCCTCTACCGGCATCCCGCAGTCCGGGAGGCGGCCGTCGTCGGCGAACCGGACAGCTACCGCGGCGAGACCGTCGCCGCATTCGTCAGCCTCCGCCCCGGGCAGACGGTGGAGACGGACGACCTCGTCGAGTACTGCCGGGAGCGGCTCGCGAGCTACAAGGCACCGCGGCGGGTCGAGATCGTCGATGAACTGCCCAAGACGGCCAGCGGGAAGATCCTCCGACGCGAGATGCGCCGCAGCACCCCCGCCTGAGCCCGGTCGATCAGGCGACGACCGGGTGCGGGTACTCCGCCGCGCGGTGCTGGAACGACAGGATCCTGGGGTTCTGCACCACTCCGTCCCGGATCTCGACGGCCCGCCGGATCGTGTCGCTGCGGTCCCAGGCGGCGGGTCCGTCGAGGACCGTCCCCAGGTGGGGAAGCAGGGCCTCGCTGATCTCCCAGGTCGCCGAATTCCACAGGTGGGACGGGCTGTGATCGACCGCGTAGTAGCGGACGTTCTCACCGATCACGAACGTCGGATCGGCGAACGACGTGGGCCGGGCCCAGCTGAAGCCCATTCCCTCGTCGCAGGACACGTCGACGACGAGGCTGCCGGGCAGGAGGGTCTCGACGTCCGAATCGATCAGGAACGTCAGCGGCGACTCCGTGTCCTGCAGGACGCAGTTGACGATGATGTCGTGCCGGGCGAGGAACCCGGCGAGCGGCATCCGGCCCTCATCCGTGGTGACGTGGCTGCGGCGCGGATCGGCGTCGTCGTGATCGAACTGCACGATCTCCGCGGAGTGGATCGGCGAGCTCACGGCGGTGACCCCGCGCTGGGTGACGACATGGACGTCGTGGATGCCCAGGGCGTTCAGTGCGGTCACGGCGCCGCGGGCGGTGGCACCGAAGCCGAGGACCACCGCGCGGAGGCGGCGACCGTAGTCGCCGGTCGAACCCGCGATCGACAGCGCGTGCAACACCGAGCTGTATCCGGCGAGTTCGTTGTTCTTGTGGAAGACATGAAGCTGGAACGACCCCTCGGCGCTCCAGTGGTTCATGGCTTCGAACGCGATCAACGTGAGGTGGCGATCGACGGCCACCTGGGTGAGCTCGGTGTCCTGGACGCAGTGCGGCCACCCCCACAGGATCTGGCCGTCTCGCAGGTCCGCCAGATCCTTCGCGAGAGGTTTGGGCAGCAGGAGGACATCGGAGTGCTCGATCAGCTGCTCCCGGGTGCGCAGCCCTCCCACCGACAGGGCCAGCTGTTCGTCGGACACGCCGAAGGGCTCGCCGTAGCCGTACTCGAGATGGATGCGCCCACGGAGGTCGGCGTCGATCCGGTCGAAGTGGAGCGGATGGATCGGGAGCCGGCGTTCGTCGGTCTTACTCGAACGCGCGACGACGCCGAGGGTGAGTGGATGAGAGCGGTGTTGCTGCACAGGGGTGTCCCTTGGTCGACACTGCCGGAGAGAGTCTTCGGCAGAGAGTTGTTGCCGCGGAACCTGCAATGAAGGAGGCCAGCGTTCGATCGATGTGCGCGGCATGTGCCGGCGCGGCTGCAGCTCTCGACAAGGCCCGAGGAGATCACTCGGGGAAGACTGGTAGCACCAGAGAAAAACTGCGCCGCGGCAATGCGGCGCAGTGTCTCGTGGTGCCCCCGGCAGGATTCGAACCTGCGACCTTTCGCTCCGGAGGCGAACGCTCTATCCCCTGAGCTACGGGGGCGCACCGGAAAACCGGTGTGCCGATTGGGCTGGCCAATGGTAGCGCATAGGTAGGGGGATCGACCAAATCGGTCCCCTACTTCGTGGACTCGCCCCGGTAGAGGCCCGAACACGCCTAGTGTCGGGAGGACGTGGACGCTCGCGAACTCTCGGGGAGGGGTCGAGAATGACCGATGTACGGCAGCCGGGATCGCAGGATTCCGACGGGCACTATTCCGATGCCGACCTCGAGTCGGACCTGCGGTGGTGGGCGGCGGCCAACTACCTGACGGTCGCGCAGATCTACCTGCAGGACAACACGCTTCTACGGGAGCCGCTGCGCCCGGAACACATCAAACCCCGGCTGCTCGGGCACTGGGGAACGAGTCCGGGGCTGTCGATGATCTACGCCCTGCTGAACCGTCTCATCCGCCGGACCGACACCGACTGCCTCTACGTGACCGGTCCCGGTCACGGTGGTCCGGCGCTCGTCGCCGCCACGTACCTGGAGGGGACGTACTCGGAGGTGTATCCGGGCGTGTCCCGCGACGCCGCCGGTATCCAGCGGCTGTGCAGGCAGTTCTCGACGCCGGGCGGCATCCCGAGTCACGTCAGTGTGCAGACTCCGGGCAGCATCCACGAGGGCGGCGAACTCGGCTACGCGCTTGCGCACGCCGCCGGGGCGGCGTTCGACCACCCGAATCTGTTGGTGGCGTGCGTGATCGGAGACGGAGAGGCGGAGACGGGACCGCTGTCCGCGTCGTGGAAACTGCCCGCATTCCTCAATCCGGAACGCGACGGGGCGGTGGTGCCGATCCTGCACGTCAACGGTGCGAAGATCGCCGGGCCCACCGTGTACGGCCGTAGCAGCGACGCCGACGTCGAGGATTTTCTCGGCGGTCAGGGCTGGGCGCCGGTCGTCGTCTCCGGCGACGACCCACGGCAGGTGTTCCCCGCGCTGTATCGCGCCCTGACCGACGCGCACACCACGATCTCCGACCTCCGGCGGGAGGCGCGGGCGGGCCGTCGCAGCGCCGCCAAGTGGCCGGCGATCGTGCTGCGGACCCCCAAGGGCTGGACCGGCCCGCACACCGTCGACGGCGTGCTCGTCGAGGGCACCCACCGGGCGCACCAGGTTCCGCTGTCGGGGGTCCGGACCGACGAGGCGCACCTGCGTCAACTCGAGGAGTGGCTGCGGTCGTACCGCCCGGACGAACTGTT
The DNA here is from genome assembly GCF_019378875.1 of Rhodococcus sp. USK10. Classification (NCBI taxonomy): domain Bacteria; kingdom Bacillati; phylum Actinomycetota; class Actinomycetes; order Mycobacteriales; family Nocardiaceae; genus Rhodococcus; species Rhodococcus sp. USK10. The sequence goes on along the minus strand of NZ_CP076048.1, from coordinate 1,544,807 downwards.
CGACTCCTCCGGCGCACTCGTGCCCGACCTCGTGCGGCTGGCGCCGCAAGGCGACAAGAGGATGGGTTCGTCGCCGTACGCGAACGGCGGCCGCCTGCGCGCGGATCTTCCGGTGCCGCCCCTGGAGAAGTACGCGCTCCCCATCGACAAACCGGGCACCACCCATCACGAGACCACCCGGGTGCTCGGGGAATTGCTCCGCGACCTCTACGCCGCCACCACCACGCCCGACGGCGGTGGATACTTCCGGCTGTTCTGCCCGGACGAAACGTCCAGCAACCGGTTGGGCGCCGTCTTCGAGGTGACCGACCGGTGCTGGCAGCTGCCGGTCACCGACTACGACGACGGACTGTCGGCCCGTGGCCGGGTGATGGAGGTGCTCAGCGAGCACCTCTGCGAGGGCTGGCTGGAGGGGTACCTGCTGTCGGGGCGGCACGGGCTGTTCGCCAGCTACGAGGCCTTCGCGATGGTGAGCGTGTCGATGCTGATCCAGCACACCAAGTGGCTGCAGCATGCGGTGGATCTGCCGTGGCGGGCGCCGGTGGCGTCGCTGAACGTCCTGCTCACCAGCACCTGCTGGCGCAACGACCACAACGGGTTCAGCCACCAGGGGCCGGGCATGATCGATGCCGTCGTCCCGCTCGCACCGGACGTGGTCCGAGTGTGGCTTCCACCGGACTCGAACACCCTGCTCTCGATCGCCGACCACTGCCTCCGCAGCACCGATCACGTCAACCTCATCGTGGTCGACAAGCAGCCGCACCTGCAGTACCTGACCCTCGCGGAGGCGCACGCGCACTGCGCGGCCGGGGCGTCGGTGTGGGAGTGGGCGGGAACGGAGTCTTCTGCGGGCGCCGAACCGGACGTCGTGCTCGCCGCCGCCGGGGACGTCCCGACCCAGGAAATTCTCGCCGCCGCGCAGTTGCTGCGCGAACACACCCCGGAACTGGTCACCCGGGTGGTCAACGTCGTCGACCTGATGGGGCTGCTCACACCCACCGAGCACCCGCACGGATTCGACGCGCGCACGTTCCTCGACCTCTTCACCGCGGACACGCACGTGGTGTTCGCGTTCCACGGGTACTCGCGCGCCGTCCACGAGTTGCTGCACGGACGTCCCGCACCGGACCGCTTCCATGTCCGCGGATTCAGCGAACAGGGCACCACGACCACACCGTTCGACATGGTCGTGCTCAACCGGATGAGCCGCTACCACCTCGCGCTCGCCGCGCTGCGCCGCACCAGGCGGGAACCGGCCGGTGCCACGGAGTTGGCCGACTTCTGCCTGCGGCAACTCGAACGGCACGGCGAATACGTCGTCGCGCACCTCGAGGACATGCCCGAGGTGCGCGAGTGGACGTGGTCGTAACTCCGGACGTCAGTTCATCGGCAGGGGAGCGGCGCCCTTCGCGGTGAGCATGTTCGTCATCACCGTCGCTTCGCTCTGCTGGGTGTCCACCATCGTCTGCGCGAGGCCGCGGACTGCGTCTTCCGACGCGTGCTGGGCCGCGTACTCCATCATCGGGAGCCCGCCCTGGTGGTGCCGCAGCATCAGCTGGAGGTACAGGACGTCGACGGCCGGGCCGGTGGCCTGACGCAACGCGGCCATGTCCTCAGACGACGCCATGCCGGGCATCTTCGACATCGACCCCATGTGCGTGTTCTCGGCGGTCCCGTGGGTGTGACCGTCCGAGTGCTCCGATTCCATCCAGCCCATGTAGCCGCCGGACGGCAGCGCCGGCTGATCCCACAGCGCGAGCCAGCCCTGCATCTGTCCGAGCTGGTTCTGCTGGGTGGTGAGGATGTCGTACGCGAGGCTGCGGACCGCCGGGTCGGTGGCACCCGCCAGCGCGATCGCCGACATCTCCACCGCCTGGCTGTGATGCACGCTCATGTCCTGCGCGAATCCGACATCGACGGAACCGGCCTCGGGAACCGGGGTACCGGAGTCCTCGAGCGGAAGCCGGGCGAGGAACCCCAGTGCGAATCCGAGGGCGATGGCGCCGATCAGCCCGATGACCAGGAGCGCTGTGCGCTGGCTGGGCCGGGCCGGGGCCGCCTCGTCGACGGAATCGGTCTCGGGTCCGTGCCCGGTGTCGGCGGAACTAGCCATTGCCGCCCTCGGCCGGGGCCTGCTGCAGATCGGACGGCAGCTGCAGGTCGGACGGGAGCTGCATGCCGCTCGGCAGCTGCGCTCCCGCGCCGCCGGATTCCGACTGGTCGGGGTTGATACCGCCACCGTCCATCGGCACCGCGTCCGCGCCCGGCGTGGACGGGTCGAACGGCGGCGGGTTGTCCGGGTCGAAACCGGAGCCCGGGATGGACGAGCAGCTCGCGCCGACCTCCGGGTAGGTGTTCTTGTTGATCCGCAGCGCGGTGATGAACTGGTCGATGCGCTCGTCGTCGACGCTGTCCACCTTCAACTGGTGGCCCCACGACTGCAGGGAGACGGGGCTGTCGAGGCCCGGGTACGGCGACATCAGCGTGTACGTCTCGCCGTCCACCTTGTCCTTCAGCGTCTCGACCTGGTCGGCGGACAGCTCGTCCGGGTTGTAGGCGATCCACACGGCGCCGTGCTCGAGCGAGTGCACCGCGTTCTCGGTGCGGATCGCGTTCGGGTAGACCGTGCCGGTGCACGTCGCCCAGATGGCGTCGTGCGGGCCGCCGAACGGCGGCGACTGGTCGTACGCGACGCGCTGCGTCGGCTGGATGTGGATGCCTGCCGGGTAGTCGACCTTCAGGACGCCGTCGATGTTGACCGACGGGTCGGGGTTCTCGGCGCTCGGCGCGTACTTCGCGGCCTCTTCCTTGGCCTGATACTTGGGAATCAGGTTGATCGCGAGGACCGCCACGAGCGCGAGAACGGCCGCTCCGGCGCCGATCGTCAGCCAGGGGATGTTCCGGGGAGCGGACGCGCCGCCCTTGATTTTCGTGCCGCCGCTCTTCTTCTTGGCGGCCTTGATGGCCTTCGCCGACTTCGCGCCCGAGTTCTTATCGGGACCGCGACTTTCCGAACCGCTTGGCATCGATTGTGATCTTTCGGTGTGTGGGTTACGGGCGCTCGACCCCCGGTGACCGGGAGCTGAGAGCCGGGACTCAGGGCGATCCCACTCTACTTACCCACCCTGAGCGCAACCTGGGAGAGTGGCCGGGCCCACGCTCGCCTGCGGTCGCCGGGACTCGCGGGAAGCCGGATCACCGCTCGGGACGCGTTGGCCATAGGATAGATACCTGTGACTCCAGCTGACCTTGCCGAACTGCTCCGCGGAACCGCCGCGAAAGTGCTCGCCGAACGCGGACTCGACGTGTCCGTGCTTCCCGAAACTCTCACGGTCGAGCGTCCGCGCAATCCCGAGCACGGCGATTACGCCACCAACGTCGCGATGCAGGTGGCCAAGAAGGTCGGTACCAACCCGCGTGAGCTGGCCGGCTGGCTCGCCGACGCGCTGACCGCGGCCGAGGGCATCGACAGCGCCGACATCGCGGGCCCGGGCTTCCTCAACATCCGCCTGGCCGCCGACGCACAGGGTGCGATCGTCGCGAAGATCCTCGAGGCGGGTACGGCGTTCGGGTCCGGCCACACGCTGGACGGCAAGAAGATCAACCTCGAGTTCGTCTCCGCGAACCCCACCGGCCCCATCCACCTCGGCGGAACCCGCTGGGCCGCCGTCGGCGACGCGCTCGGGCGGATCCTGTCCACCCAGGGCGCGGCGGTCACGCGTGAGTACTACTTCAACGACCACGGCGCCCAGATCGACCGGTTCTCCCGTTCGCTGATCGCGGCCGCCAAGGGCGAACCCGCCCCCGAGGACGGATACGCGGGCGCCTACATCGCCGACATCGCCGCCGACGTGCAGCAACAGCGCCCCGACGTGCTGGACCTGCCCGCGGGGGAGCAGCAGGAGGTCTTCCGCGCCATCGGCGTCGACCTGATGTTCGCGCACATCAAGCGCACCCTGCACGAGTTCGGCGTCGACTTCGATGTCTACTTCCACGAGAACTCGCTGTTCGAGTCCGGCGCGGTGGAGAAGGCCGTCCAGACGCTGAAGGACTCCGGCAACCTCTTCCCGGAGGACGGCGCCTGGTGGCTCAAGAGCACCGACTTCGGCGACGACAAGGACCGGGTGGTCATCAAGAGCGACGGCAACGCGGCGTACATCGCCGGCGACATCGCCTACTTCCAGGACAAGCGCTCCCGCGGCTTCGACCTGTGCATCTACATGCTCGGTGCGGACCACCACGGGTACATCGGCCGGCTGAAGGCGGCCGCGGCCGCCTTCGGTGACGACCCCGACACGGTCGAGGTGCTCATCGGCCAGATGGTGAACCTGGTCCGAGAAGGCGTGGCCGTGAAGATGAGCAAGCGCGCCGGCACCGTCATCACCCTGGACGATCTGGTCGAGGCGATCGGCGTCGACGCGTCGCGGTACGCGATGATCCGGTCGTCGGTGGATTCGAGCATCGACATCGACCTCGAACTGTGGACGAGCACCGGCAACGAGAACCCGGTGTACTACGTGCAGTACGCGCACGCCCGGCTGTCGGCCATCGCCCGCAACGCCGCCGACCTCGGTATCGCCGTCACGGATCCCGACCTCTCACTGCTGGTCTCGGAGCAGGAGGGCGATCTGATCCGCACCCTCGGCGAGTACCCGCGGGTCGTGACCAGCGCCGCGAATCTGCGTGAGCCGCACCGTATCGCGCGGTATCTCGAGGAACTGGCCGGCGCCTACCACCGGTTCTACGGTGCCTGCCGCATCCTGCCCCAGGGCGACGAAGAGGTCGGCCCGCTGCACATCGCGCGACTGGCGCTGTGCGACGCGTCCCGTCAGGTCCTGGCCAACGGACTCGCCCTGCTCGGCGTCAGCGCACCGGAGCAGATGTGAGCGCGCACCCCGCCGGTCCCAAGCACGCCGAGCAACTGCACGCGCCCGGTCTGCCCGAACGTCCCGCCGACGCGGCAGCATTCGCCGCACTCTCCCCCGAGGTGTGGCCGCGCAACGCGCGCCGCGCCGCGGACGGGGTAGTCAGCCTCGCGGGCATCCCGGTCACCGAACTGGCCGAGAAGTACGGCACCCCACTGTTCGTCGTCGACGAGGACGACTTCCGGTCCCGCTGCCGCGACATGGCCCGCGCCTTCGGGCCGACGGCCAAGGTGCACTACGCGTCGAAGGCGTTCCTGTGCGGCGAGATCGCCCGCTGGGTCGCCGACGAGGGCCTGTCCCTGGACGTCGCTTCGGGCGGCGAACTCGCGGTCGCACTGCACGCCGGATTCCCGGCGGAGCGAATTGCCATGCACGGCAACAACAAATCGGTCACCGAGCTGACCGCCGCGGTGAAGGCCCGGGTCGGGCACATCGTGCTCGACTCCGCCACGGAGATCGACCGCCTCGACAAGGTGGCCGCCGAAGCCGGTGTGGTGCAGGACGTTCTGATCCGCGTGACCGTCGGAGTCGAGGCGCACACCCACGAGTTCATCTCCACCGCCCACGAGGACCAGAAGTTCGGGTTCTCGCTCGCCGGCGGAAAGGCGATCGACGCGGTCCGGCGGGTCTTCGCCGCCGACAACCTGCGACTGGTGGGCCTCCACAGCCACATCGGTTCGCAGATATTCGACGTCGACGGCTTCGAGTTGGCCGCGCACCGCGTGATCGGCCTCCTGCGGGACGTCGTCGCGGAGTTCGGCGTCGAGAAGACCGCTCAGATCTCGATCATCGACCTCGGCGGCGGCATGGGCATCTCCTACGTCCCCTCCGACGACCCGCCGCCGGTCGACCAGCTCGCCGCCAAACTCGGCGACATCGTGCGCCACGAATCGGCGCTCGCCGGACTGCCGGAGCCGACGCTGGCCGTCGAACCCGGCCGCGCGATCGCCGGACCCGGCACGGTGACGCTGTACGAGGTCGGCACCATCAAGGACGTCACCGTCGGAAGCAATCTCACCCGGCGGTACGTCAGCGTCGACGGCGGAATGAGCGACAACATCCGCACCGCGCTGTACCAGGCGGAGTACGAGGCCAAACTGGTCTCGCGGGTCAGCGACGCGGCGCCGGTGGTGTCCCGCGTCGTCGGCAAGCACTGCGAGTCCGGTGACATCGTTATCCGCGACACCTGGATGCCCGAGGACATCGACGCCGGCGATTTGCTCGCCGTCGCGGCCACCGGTGCATACTGCTATTCGATGTCGAGCAGGTACAACCTGCTCGCCCGCCCTGCCGTGGTGGCTGTGCGCGACGGACAGTCGCGCGTGATCCTCCGGAGGGAAACCGTGGAAGACCTGTTGAGCTTGGAGGTACAAGAGTGACGAGCGAATCGGCGCATCGCGCTATCGGTGTGGCCGTCCTCGGTCTCGGAAACGTCGGGAGCGAGGTCGTGCGCATCCTGCGGGAGCACAGCGAAGACCTCGAGGCTCGCGTCGGCGCCCCGCTGGAACTGCGTGGAGTGGCCGTCCGCCGCCCCGGCAAGGACCGCGGAATTCCCGAGGAGTTGCAGACCACCGACGCGGAGGCTCTCGTGGCCCGCGACGACGTCGACCTGGTCGTCGAGGTGATCGGCGGCATGGATCTGCCCCGCAAGCTGATTCTCTCGGCGCTGAACTCCGGCAAGTCCGTCGTCACCGCCAACAAGGCGCTCCTCGCCGATCACACCGGTGAACTGGCCGAGGCCGCGGAACTGCACAACGTCGACCTCTACTTCGAGGCCGCCGTGGCCGGCGCGATCCCCGTGATCCGCCCGCTCATCCAGTCGCTCGCCGGCGACCGGGTGAACAAGGTCGCCGGAATCGTGAACGGGACCACCAACTTCATCCTGTCGGCGATGGACGAGACCGGCGCGGACTACGCCGCGACCCTCGCCGAGGCCGGACGCCTGGGATATGCCGAGGCCGATCCGACCGCCGACGTGGAGGGCTACGACGCCGCGGCCAAGGCCGCCATCCTCGCGTCGATCGCGTTCCACACCCGCGTCACCGCCGCCGACGTGTACCGCGAGGGGATCTCCAAGATCACCGCGGCCGACCTGACGTCGGCTCGCGCGCTCAACTGCACGATCAAGCTGCTGTCCATCTGCGAGCGGATCACCACCGCCGAGGGCAAGGAACGGATCTCCGCTCGGGTCTACCCGGCTCTCGTGCCGCTGGAGCACCCGCTGGCTTCGGTCAACGGTGCGTTCAACGCTGTCGTCGTCGAGGCGGAGAACGCCGGACGCCTGATGTTCTACGGTCAGGGCGCCGGCGGCGCCCCCACCGCGTCGGCCGTGATGGGCGACCTGGTCATGGCCGCGCGCAACAAGGTGAACGGTGGCCGCGGACCCCGCGAGTCCAAGTACGCCAAGCTGAAGATCGCGCCGATCGGCGACATCCCCACCCGCTACTACGTCAACATGCAGGTAGCGGACAAGGCCGGGGTCCTGTCGGCGGTGGCTGCCGAATTCTCGCAGCACGGCGTCAGCATCTCCACCGTGCGGCAGGAAGGTGCCGGCGACGGCGCCCGCCTCGTCGTCGTGACCCACGTCGCGACGGATTCTGCCCTGTCGGAAACCGTTGAGGCCCTGAGCAAACTCGAATTCGTCACCGCTGTGACCAGCGTGCTGCGACTGGAAGGCACCGAACAATGACCGGCACCCGTAACCCCGTTCACACCCCCTGGCCGGGGCTGATCGAGGCTTACCGCGACCGCCTCGCCATCGGACCGAACTGGAAGACGGTCACCCTGCGCGAGGGCGGCACCCCGCTGCTGCCCGCCGGGCACCTCTCGGAGATCACCGGTTGCGACGTCTACCTGAAGGTCGAGGGGCTCAACCCCACCGGTTCGTTCAAGGACCGCGGCATGACGATGGCCGTCACCGATGCGCTGGCCCGGGGTCAGCAGGCCGTCCTGTGCGCGTCGACGGGTAACACGTCCGCCTCCGCCGCCGCGTACGCCGCGAAGGCGAAGATGACCTGCGCCGTGCTGGTGCCGCAGGGCAAGATCGCGATGGGCAAGCTCGCGCAGGCCGTCATGCACGGTGCGCGGATCATCCAGGTGCAGGGCAACTTCGACGACTGCCTCGAACTGGCCCGCAAGACCACCGCGGAATTCCCCACGATCGGGCTCGTGAACTCGGTCAACCCGGTCCGCATCGAGGGTCAGAAGACCGCGGCGTTCGAGATCTGCGACGCCCTCGGCAAGGCCCCCGACGTGCACGCCCTCCCGGTCGGCAACGCCGGCAACATCACCGCCTACTGGCGCGGGTACTCCGAGTACTACGCGGACGGGCTCACCAGTGTGAAGCCCCGCATGCTCGGCGTGCAGGCCGCGGGCGCGGCGCCGCTCGTCCACGGTGCGCCGGTGAAGGACCCGGAGACCATCGCGACCGCGATCCGCATCGGCTCCCCGGCCTCCTGGAACGGTGCGGTCACCGCCAAGGAAGAGTCGCACGGCGCCTTCCGGGCCGCCACCGACGACGAGATCCTCGAGGCGTACCGGCTGATCGCCCGGACCGAAGGGGTCTTCGTCGAACCGGCCTCCGCCGCGAGCGTTGCGGGCCTGCTCGCCGCCCGCAAGGAGGGCTGGCTGGACTCCGGGCTGACCGTCGTCTGCACGGTCACCGGCAACGGCCTCAAGGACCCCGACACGGCGTTGGCGGGTATGCCTGAGGTCCAACCGATCCCGGTTGACCCTGTCGCTGTCGCCTCGGCCCTCGAGCTGGCGTAGTGGGGGCGCCCACGCCCACCACGCCGCAGGACCAGACCGCCGCCATGACACAGACCCTCCCCGCGGGCCTCACCGTGACCGCCCGCGTTCCTGCGTCGAGCGCCAACCTCGGCCCGGGTTTCGACACGCTGGGCATCGCGCTCGGACTGTACGACGAGATCACCGTGACGACCACGGCTTCGGGGCTGAACATCCGGGTCGAGGGTGAGGGCGCCGACGACGTGCCGTGGGGTCCGTCCCATCTGGTGGTCCGGGCGATCGAACGCGGCCTGGAATCGGCGGGTGTGTGGGCCGACGGCCTGGATGTGGTGTGCCGCAACGTGATACCCCATTCGCGGGGTCTCGGATCCTCCGCCTCCGCCGTCGTCGGGGGACTGGCGGCCGCCAACGGCCTGGCGATCAAGCTCGACCCCGAACTCGGGCTGTCGCCCGATCAGCTCGTCCAGCTGTCGTCCGAATTCGAAGGGCACCCCGACAACGCGTCGGCGAGCGTGCTCGGCGGCGCCGTCGTGTCGTGGAGCTGCGCGGGTGAGCAGGCCGACGGAGCCCCCGCGGCCACCGACATCTACTCGGCCGTCGCGCTGAAGGTGCACCCCGCGATCCGGGTCGTCGCACTGGTTCCGGGGGAGCGTTCGTCGACGGCCCACACGCGGGGTCTGTTGCCGGAGACGGTTCCCCACCGGGACGCCGCATTCAACGTCAGTCGTGGGGCCCTCGCTGTGGTGGCGCTCACAGAGCGTCCCGACCTTCTCATGGCCGCCACCGAGGACCGGCTGCATCAGACGCAGCGCGCTCCGGCCCTTCCGCTGACGACGCGATGGATCGCCGTCCTCCGTAAGGCGGGTATCGCCGCCACCGTCTCCGGAGCCGGACCGACCGTCCTCGCATTGACCACGGACCCTTTCCCCGTGGAACTTCGAGCACAGGCCGAGGCCGAGGGTTTGCAGGTTCTCGAACTGGACGTAGCCGACGGCGTCCGGACCAGCTGACACGCCGTAGGGGCGTCTCCTTGCCCCTACGGGCGTTCACAGCTATCCTGGGCAATGTCCGTACATCGTGCGCATCAGACGCCGGTGCTTCACCAGGGCAATTACTCCAGGTCAATCGGGGTTGACGGCTCCTGGCACGATCCTCCGCACTATCTGTCGTGTAGGGATTGCGAGTACGCGCCTGTTTCAAGGGTGATGTGATGGCGGGCAAGCCGGCAGTTCTTCACATGCAACTACGTACGGCACATCCGAATTCGGTATTCGAAACCGAATTACGGGACGAACCCTCGACTCTGCGCAGCGCGAGTGAGGGAAGGAAAGGACCTCCGTGACCGATACGGACCTCATCGCCGCTCCTGTGCGCGCCTCCTCGGTGGATACCGTTGGCGCGCAGGCAGGCGACTCTTCACAGGCGTCATCAGTGACGGCCTCCACAAAGCGCGCCGACGCGCGCCGAGGTGCCGGGCTGTCCGGAATGGTGCTCACCGAGCTCCGCTCTCTCGCAGGTGAGCTGGGCATCAAGGGCATTTCGGGGATGCGCAAGGGCGACCTGATCGCCGCGATCAAGGAGCGTCAGGGCGGCTCTGCAGCCCCGGCCGCTGCCGCGACCGAAACCGCTCCCCGGACCCGGGCGACGCGCGCAAAGCGCGAACAGTCCGCTCAGACCGAACTCGAAGTGACTCCGCAGGCGGAGCCCGCCGAGAAGGCCGCCGAGCCCAAGACGGCCGAACCCACGACGGCCGACGGCGCAGCCGGCGACACCGACACCGCCGAAGGCGGACGTCGTGGCCGCCAGCGCCGCGGATCCGCGCGTCGGGCAGGCGCTCCCGAGCAGGGTGACCAGGGCGGCAACGCTCAGGACACCGCCTCGGCGACTGCCACCGACACGCAGCAGGCCGAGCGCAAACAGGCCGAAGACCGTCAGGATACCGCCGAGAAGCCCGCCAAGCAGGACGGCTCCGGCGAGCAGGGCGGCGACCGCAACCGACGTGAGCGTGGCGGCGACCGCGGTGATCGCGGCGAGACCCGCGGTGACCGGGGCGAACGTGGCGATCGCGACAACCGCGGCGACCGCAGCCAGGGCGGCAACGGCCCGCGCACCAACGACAACCGCCCCGGCGACGACGAGGAAGGCGGTCGCGGACGCCGCGGACGTCGCTTCCGTGAACGTCGTCGTGGACGCGACCGCGGCGAAGGCGGCGGCGGCGACGTCCGCGAGACCGAGATCCGCGAGGACGACGTCCTGCAGCCGGTCGCGGGCATCCTGGACGTTCTCGACAACTACGCGTTCGTGCGGACCTCCGGCTACCTGGCCGGTCCGAACGACGTCTACGTGTCGATGAACCTGATCCGCAAGAACGGTCTCCGTCGTGGTGACGCCATCACCGGCGCCGTCCGGGTGGGACGCGAGGGCGATCAGGCCAACCAGCGGCAGAAGTTCAACCCGCTGGTCCGCATCGACACCGTCAACGGCGGCGACATCGAAGCGGCCAAGAAGCGCCCCGAGTTCGGCAAGCTCACGCCGCTGTACCCGAATCAGCGGCTGCGGCTGGAGACGACGCCGAACATCCTGACGACGCGTGTCATCGACCTGGTGATGCCGATCGGCAAGGGACAGCGTGCGCTGATCGTGAGCCCGCCGAAGGCCGGTAAGACCAGCGTTCTGCAGGCCATCGCGAACGCCATCGCGACCAACAACCCCGAGTGCTACCTCATGGTCGTGCTGGTCGACGAGCGTCCCGAAGAGGTCACCGACATGCAGCGTTCGGTGAAGGGCGAGGTCATCTCCTCGACCTTCGACCGCCCGCCGGGAGACCACACCTCGGTCGCCGAGCTCGCCATCGAGCGTGCGAAGCGCCTGGTGGAGGCGGGTAAGGACGTCGTCGTCCTCCTCGACTCGATCACCCGCCTCGGCCGTGCGTACAACAACTCGTCGCCGGCGTCGGGACGCATCCTCTCCGGTGGTGTCGACTCGACCGCGCTGTACCCGCCGAAGCGTTTCCTCGGTGCTGCGCGCAACATCGAGAACGGCGGTTCGCTCACGATCATCGCGACGGCCATGGTCGAGACCGGTTCCACCGGCGACACCGTGATCTTCGAGGAGTTCAAGGGCACCGGCAACGCCGAGCTGAAGCTCGACCGCAAGATCGCGGAACGTCGTGTGTTCCCGGCCGTGGACGTGAACCCCTCGGGCACACGTAAGGACGAGCTGCTGCTCAGCCCGGACGAGGCGGCGGTGCTGCACAAGCTCCGGCGCGTGCTCTCCGGACTCGATTCGCATCAGGCCATCGATCTGCTGATCGACCGGCTCAAGAAGAGCAAGAGCAACCTCGAATTCCTCATGCAGGTGTCGAAGACTGCTCCGGGCGCGATCGACGACTGATCATCGACCCGAAGCGGGGCCCGGCGACTTTCGGGCGCCGGGCCCCGCTGTTTTCCCCTCCGGAATTACCGTGGAACAAAACGCGAACCACCCGCGTTGACCACACCGCAAGCAGAAAATGCCGATTGGGATCGCGAACCTGCGATCTGGCATACTGAGCGGCTGAGTCCGGTTCCGGTTCACGTCTTCGAACGGCGAAGGCGACCCGGCGACCATTGAAAGGGACACCATGAAGTCAGGCATTCACCCCAATTACGTGGCCACCACCGTGGTCTGTGGTTGCGGCAACACCTTCGAGACCCACAGCACCAAGGAGACCGGGCGTATCAACGTCGAGGTCTGCTCGCAGTGCCACCCGTTCTACACCGGCAAGCAGAAGATCCTCGACACCGGTGGACGTGTCGCGCGCTTCGAGGCTCGCTACGGCAAGCGTGCCGGCAAGGGCGCAGCCAAGGAATCTGCAGAGTCCTAGCTGTTCCGCCGACGCCCGTCCTGCGATAATTGCAGGCCGGGCGTCGGCTTTTTTGTGCCTACTTCCCGAACGAACGCAGAGCGGAGCGAATCATGGCAGGGACCACCCAGCCTTCGGCCATCGACGACATCCTGGCCGAACATGCCGGCCTGGAGCAGCAGTTGGCGGACCCGGCCCTGCACAACGACGCTTCCGCCGCCCGCAAGGCGGGCAAGCGATTCGCCGAACTCGCGCCGATCATGGCGACGTACGGCAGGCTCAAGTCGGCGCAGGACGATCTGGACGCGGCGCGCGAACTCGCCGCCGACGACTCCAGCTTCGCCGCCGAGGTGCCCGCACTCGAGGAGCAGGTCCTCGAACTGGACAAGGCCCTCACCGATCTGCTGGCCCCCCGCGACCCGCACGACGGTGACGACGTGGTGCTCGAGGTGAAGTCGGGGGAGGGCGGCGAGGAATCCGCGCTGTTCGCCTCCGACCTGGCCCGCATGTACGTCCGGTACGCCGAGCGTCACGGTTGGCGCGTCGAGATCCTCGACGCGACCGTCTCCGACCTCGGTGGATACAAGGACGCGACCCTGTCGATCAAGTCGAAGGGCGATGTGCGTGACGGGGTCTGGGCGCGGCTGAAGTTCGAGGGCGGCGTCCACCGCGTGCAGCGCGTGCCAGTGACGGAATCGCAGGGCCGCGTCCACACGTCCGCCGCCGGTGTCCTCATCTACCCGGAACCGGAAGAGGTCGAGGAGGTGCAGATCGATGAAACCGATCTGCGTATCGACGTCTACCGCTCCTCGGGCAAGGGCGGTCAGGGTGTCAACACCACCGACTCCGCGGTCCGGATCACGCACCTGCCCACGGGCATCGTCGTGACCTGTCAGAACGAACGCTCGCAGTTGCAGAACAAGGCCCGCGCCATGCAGGTGCTCGCCGCCCGGCTGCAGGCTGCAGCGGAGGAGGCCGCGGACGCGGAGGCGTCGGCGGGCAGGCAGAGCCAGGTGCGCACCGTCGACCGTTCGGAGCGAATCCGCACGTACAACTTCCCGGAGAACCGCATCACCGATCACCGGATCGGGTTCAAGTCCCACAACCTGGATGCGGTCCTGGACGGCGAACTCGACGCCCTGCTCGACGCGCTCGGCAAGTCGGACCGTGAGGCGAGGCTCGCCGCGGAGTAACCGCGAAGCCGGGACCGCACCACCGGACGGTGGGCCGCGTGGCAGTCTGTACCTGTGAGTCGCCTTCCTCTTCGCCTGGCCCTGATCGACGCAACCGCGCAACTCGACGAGGCCGGGGTGCGTAGCTCCCGTGCGGACGCCGAACTGCTCGCCGCACACCTGCTGGGGGTGGAGCGGACCCGGCTCGGGCTCGTCCCGCTCGTCGACGAGTCGGTGATCGACGCCTACAAGAAGATGGTCGACCAGAGGGCCAAGCGGATTCCGTTGCAGTACATCCTCGGTACGGCCGCCATGGGAGACATCGACATCGAGGTCGGCCCCGGCGTTTTCGTGCCTCGCCCGGAGACGGAACTGCTGCTCGGGTGGGCGCTCGCGTTCCTCGGAAGCTGCGATCAGCATCCGCCGGTGGTCCTCGACCTGTGCACCGGGTCGGGCGCGCTCGCGCTGGCGATCGCCAACGCCCGCCCCGACGCCGTCGTGCACGCCGTCGAATTGGAACCGCATGCTCTTGCGTGGGCTCGGCGCAATGCCGACGCCCGTGAACAGGCAGGTGACGCGCCGATCCGTCTGTATCAGGGCGACGTGACCGACCGGACGTTGCTCGCCGGGCTCGAGGGCGGGGTCGACCTGATCGTCGCGAATCCGCCGTACATCCCGGAGGGTGTCGAACTCGAACCTGAGGTGGCCGACCACGATCCGCACAGCGCTCTGTTCGCCGGACCGGACGGTCTGTCCGTCATCAAGCCGATGATCTCGAACGTCGCGCGCTGGCTGCGGATCGGGGGAGCGGTCGGCATCGAGCACGACGACTCGAACGGCTCCGACGTGGCGGCGCTGTTCGCGTCCCGCCGGGTGTTCGGCGAGGTCGCGGAGCACCCGGACCTGGCCGGGAAGCCGCGCTTCGTCGTGGCCCGGCGCGTCGCAACGGATATCGAGGCGCAGCGTGCAGGGGCCGACGCCGAGGGTGAAAGAATGAACCGGTGAGTACCGTTTACGACTGTGGCCTTCCCGATTCACGCGCCGCCGGACTGAGTGCGGCCAAGAATGCGCTGAAGGCCGGACGACTCGTCGTGCTCCCCACGGACACGCTGTACGGAATCGGCGCGGACGCCTTCGACGGCGAGGCCGTCGCCGCCCTCCTGCGGGCCAAGGGTCGCGGCCGCGACATGCCGGTGCCCGTGCTCGTCGGCTCGTGGAACACGATCGACGGCCTGGTGTACAGCGTGCGCCCGCAGGCGCGCGACCTCATCCGGGCGTTCTGGCCCGGCGGGCTGAGTCTCGTTGTGGAACAAGCACCTTCGCTGGCGTGGGATCTCGGCGACACCCGGGGCACGGTCATGCTGCGCATGCCGCTGCACCCGGTCGCACTCGAACTGCTGCGTGAGGTCGGACCGCTCGCGGTGTCGAGTGCCAACGTCTCCGGGCGCCCGCCCGCGACGACGGTGGAGGAGGCCCGCGAGCAACTCGGCTTATCGGCGAGCGTGTACCTCGACGGCGGCCGGGCGGAACAGGGGCAGGCGTCGACCATCGTCGACCTTACCGGCGCCACCCCGCGGATCCTGCGTGAAGGCGCGGTGCCCACCGGCGATGTCGCCGACGTGCTCGGAGTGACGGCGGAGAGTCTGTCCGCCCAGTGAGTGCTGCCGAATCGGCCGGCACGGTGCTGGCCCAAGCAGGTGGGGGCGCGGGTGTCCCGCTGCGTGAACTCCTGCTCGTCCTCTTCACGGCCGCGGTGGTGACCTACCTCGCGACCGGGGCCGTGCGGCTGTTCGCACTGCGGTTCGGGGCGGTGGCGGTGCCGCGGGACCGGGACGTCCACGTCACGCCGACGCCCCGCCTCGGCGGGGTCGGCATGTATCTCGGCATGCTCGTCGCGTTGTTGTTCGCGCAACAGTTACCCGCGCTCACCAGGGGATTCGAGTTCACTTCCGACATTCCCGCGGCCGTGGTGTCGGGGTTCGTGATCGTGCTGGTGGGCGTGGTCGACGACCGCTGGGGCCTGGACGCGCTCACCAAGTTCGTCGGCCAGGTCACGGCGGCCGGGATCCTCGTCGTGATGGGCGTGAGCTGGTTCATCGTCTACATGCCGTTCGGGGACGGCAGCACGGTCATCCTCGACCAGTTGCAGGCCGGTCTCGTCACCGTGGGCGTCGCGGTGGTGATGGTGAACGCCATGAACTTCGTCGACGGGCTCGACGGCCTCGCAGCGGGCCTCGGCCTGATCTCCTCGCTCGCGATCTGCGTGTTCTCGGTGGGACTTCTTCACGATCAGGGCGGCGACGTCAGCGCTTATCCGCCCGCACTGATCGCCGCCGCGCTGGCAGGTGCGTGTCTCGGTTTCCTTCCGCACAACTTCCAGCCCGCCAAGATCTTCATGGGCGACTCCGGTTCCATGCTGATCGGGCTGATGCTCGCGGCCATCTCCACCAGCGCGTCCGGTCGCATCCCGTTGACCGCGTACGGCACCCGTGACCTGCTCGGTCTGCTCTCGCCGCTGCTGCTGGTCGGCGCGGTCATGTTCATTCCGATCCTCGACCTGTTGCTGGCCATCGTCCGGCGCACCCGCGCCGGAGTCAGCCCGTTCAGCCCCGACAAGATGCACCTCCATCACCGCCTCCTGCAGATCGGGCACTCGCACCGCCGTGTCGTGCTGCTTATCTACTTGTGGGTCGGTGTGCTGGCGTTCGGCGCGGTCGGTTCGGCCCTGTTCGACCGTCGCGTCGTCGTGCTCCTGGTGGCGGGCGGCCTCGTCTTTGCGCTGGTCGTCACGGCTGTCCCGTCGATTCGGGGACAGCAGCACGACCGTCGGGGCTGACGGGAGGGTTGCCGCGGACCGGTGAGGATCCACTACCCTTGGCGACCGTGACGTTCACCCCTGCCTCTGCCCCTGATCACACCGCGTCGTTGCGGGCTGCCGTCCGCTACGGAGTTCTCGGTCTGATCGTGCTGGCAGTGGTCGGTTCGATCATCGCTTTTCTCGTCGCGGGCAAGCCCGGCCTGTACGGGGCACTTCTCGGTGCGGCCGTCGGGGGAGGGTTCATCCTGTGCACCGCACTCGGTGTGCTGTTCACCGCGAAGCTTCCGGCCCTGACGGCGGGAGCGGTACTGCTCGGTACGTGGTTGCTGAAGATGATCCTCGCGATCACGGTCCTCGCGATCCTCAAACCGCTCGACTTCTACGACAAAACGGCATTGGTGCTGGTCATGGTGCTTTCGCTGGTCATCGTGCTGGGGGCGGAAACGTTCGGAGTGCTCGGGACCAAGGCGCCGTACGTCGAACCCACACCGTCGGACGACACAGGATCGTCCGATTCGGACGATAAGTAGTACTACGAGATGTAGTAAAATTGAATCGACCCCGACCCCGTCTACACAACGTCGTAGATGACTTGCTAAGGTCTGGGTCAAGCGAGAGCAATGAGAGTGCGAGTCAGTTACTCGCCGGTATTGCATGCTTGTAGGTGGCCGCACATCCAGGGCCGCCGAGTCGACGAGAGTCGCCGACACCGACAGACGCTGGACTCGAACAGTCCTCAGCAGCTGACGAATACGCGAGTCGAGCTTGTCGACTTGTTTGATCGTCAATGTCCGATCGAACCGCAGTCAACCAAGGCTGCGGACCGACTACGGGAGAGAACGCTGAGCGTCATCAACGTGGCCGCGGAAGAATTCCACGCGCCTTCCCTGAACGACTTCTTCCCGCCCGCGGTCCTGTTCGAAGGGACTCCGTTCGAACTCGACCGCCTGATGCTGGTTCGCATCCTGCTGTCCGCGCTGATGATGCTCTTCTTCGTCATCGCGATGCGCAGCCCGAAGATCATTCCTCGCGGTGTCCAGAACATCGGTGAGATCGCGCTCGACTTCGTCCGGATCAACATCGCGGAAGAGATTCTCGGCAAGGAGCAGGGCAAGCGCTTCCTGCCGGTCATCACGACCATCTTCTTCCTGGTGCTCGCCAGCAACCTCGGCAGCATCATCCCCTTCATCAACATCTCGCCGAACGCGCGAATCGGCATGCCGCTCGTGCTCGCTGCCCTGGCGTACATCGTGTTCAACTACGTCGGCATCAAGAAGTACGGCTTCTTCAAGTACGTGAAGAGCAGCATCGTGGTTCCGGGTGTGCCGCTTCCGCTGCACTTCCTGCTCGTGCCGATCGAGTTCATCTCGACGTTCGTCCTCCGGCCGTTCACGCTCATGGTTCGTCTCATGGCCAACATGCTGGCCGGCCACATCCTGTTGGTGCTGTTCTTCAGCGCCACTCAGTATTTCTTCTTCGTCTCCGGTGGGTTCCAGGCCGTGTTCGGTGTGGCCTCGCTTGCCGCCGGCATTGCATTCACCTTCTTCGAACTGCTGGTGATCTTCCTGCAGGCCTACGTCTTCGCGCTGCTCACGTCGGTGTACATCGACCTGGCACTGCACGCGGATTCGCACTGAGCACCACCAAGCTTCACGACCAGCTACACCAAGAACTGAGCCTCGCCGAACACGGTGGAGGTCAACAGAAAGGGAACGAAACACCATGAGCCTCGCGTACCTGGCACAGGAAGCGGTCGAGACCACCACCACGGCGAAGGGCTTCGGAGCCATCGGCTACGGCCTCGCCGCGATCGGCCCCGGCATCGGCGTGGGTATCGTCGTCGGTAAGGCAATCGAGGGCATGGTTCGCCAGCCCGAGATGGCCGGACAGGTTCGTACCACGATGTTCCTCGGTATCGCCTTCACCGAAGCCCTCGCGCTGATCGGCCTCGTCGCCGGCTTCATTTTCTAAGACCGTCATGGCAGCCAACATCGCATTGCTCGCGGCAGAGGAAGAGAGCCACAACCCTCTCCTCCCCGCGACGTATGACATCGTTTGGTCGATCGTCTGCCTGGTCATCGTTGGTTTCGTCTTCTGGAAGTACGTCCTTCCGATGTTCCAGAAGGTCCTTGCCGAGCGAACCGAGCAGATCGACGGCGGCATCAAGCGGGCCGAAGAGGCCCAGGCCGAAGCGAAAGCGGCGCTCGAGCAGTACCGCGCCCAGCTGGCCGAAGCTCGCACCGAGGCTGCGCAGATCCGTGAGGACGCGCGCACCCAGGGGCAGCAGATCATCGCCGAAATGAAGGCACAGGCTCAGGAAGAAAGCGACCGCATCGTGGCCGCCGGCAACAACCAGTTGGTTGCCCAGCGTCAGCAGATCGTTGCCGAACTGCGCGGCGATCTCGGCCGCACCGCCGTCGACCTCGCTGAGAAGCTCATCGGTGAGTCCCTCGCCGATGACGTGAAGCGGGCAGGCACGGTCGATCGATTCCTGAACGAGCTCGACTCCATCGGCGCAAATTCCGCAGCAGGGAAGTGAGCACCATGTACGCAGCGAGCCGTGAGGCCTTGACGCAGACCCGTGCTGCGTTGTCTTCGGCCTTGGGATCCGTCTCTGCCGGAGCAGCCACAGCGGCCGCGGCCCAGATCGGGGCCGAGCTGTTCTCGGTCGTCGAGATCCTGGACGAGCAGCGCACTCTCCGGAGCGCGCTGTCGGACACCTCGACGACCGGGAGCGTTCGCGAAGGTCTGGCCCAGCAGGTGTTCGGCGGCAAGGTCTCGGCCGAGACCCTGGCCGTCCTGAAGGCGGCGGTGGGCCAGGACTGGTCCGCCACCTCCGACCTGCTCAACTCGCTGGTGCTCCTCGGTCGGGAATCGCTGCTGAAGGCAGCGGCCGATCAGGGACAGCTCGACGCCGTCGAGGACGAGCTCTTCCGTCTCGGCCGCATCGTTGCCGGTGACCCGAAGCTCGAGCAGTCACTGTCCGACCGTTCCGTACCGGCGAAGGGCAAGCGTGACCTGCTCTCCAAGCTGCTGTACGGCAAGGTCACCGCGGTCTCCGAGGCATTGGCGACCCAGGCAGTGGGCCGGTTGAAGAACTCCGCACCCGCGGACGCCTTCGACGCACTGTCGAATCTGGCAGCAGCACAGCGGAAGGCCGTTGTCGCCAAGGTGCGCAGCGCTGCTCCGCTGTCCAGTGAGCAGTCGGATCGGCTGACCGCCACCCTCACCCGTACCTACGGGAAGCCGGTGACGGTTCACGTGGAGGTCGATCCTGAACTCCTCAGCGGCTTGGTCGTCCGGGTGGGCGACGAGGTGATCGACGGCAGCGGAGCGGGACGTCTCGCAGCGTTGCGAAAGTCCCTCAAGTAGTCCGCAACCGAACCCCATACCCCAGATCTTTTCGAAGACCAGACACCGAGAGCAGGAAAAACATGGCGGAGCTGACGATCTCCTCCGACGAGATCCGTAGCGCGATCGAGAACTACACCGCGAGCTACTCCCCGGAGGCCTCCCGCGAAGAGGTCGGCGTCGTGACCGACACCAGCGACGGCATCGCGCACGTCAGTGGCCTGCCTTCGGCGATGGCCAACGAATTGCTGGAGTTCCCCGGCGGAATTCTGGGCGTCGCGCTCAACCTGGATGCCACCGAGATCGGTGCCGTCATCCTGGGCGATTACGAGAACATCCAGGAAGGCCAGGAAGTCAAGCGGACCGGCGACGTGCTGTCGGTACCCGTCGGCGACGCCTTCCTCGGCCGCGTCATCAACCCGCTCGGCCAGCCGATCGACGGCCTGGGCGAGATCGCGAGCGACGAGACCCGCGCCCTCGAGCTGCAGGCTGCCTCGGTGCTCGAGCGTCAGCCCGTCGAGGAGCCGCTGCAGACCGGCATCAAGGCCATCGACGCGATGACCCCGATCGGCCGCGGACAGCGTCAGCTCGTCATCGGCGACCGTAAGACGGGCAAGACCGCCGTCTGCATCGACGCGATCCTGAACCAGAAGGCCAACTGGGAGACCGGCGACGAGAAGCAGCAGGTTCGCTGCATCTACGTCGCGATCGGCCAGAAGGGCTCCACCATCGCGGGCGTCAAGGCTGCCCTCGAGGAGCAGGGCGCGATGGAGTACACCACCATCGTCGCGGCCCCGGCCTCCGACTCCGCCGGTTTCAAGTGGCTCGCCCCCTACACCGGCTCCGCCATCGGTCAGCACTGGATGTACCAGGGCAAGCACGTCCTGGTCGTGTTCGACGACCTGACCAAGCAGGCCGAGGCGTACCGCGCCATCTCGCTGCTGCTGCGTCGCCCGCCGGGACGTGAGGCATACCCCGGTGACGTCTTCTACCTGCACTCCCGCCTGCTGGAGCGTTCGGCCAAGCTGTCCGACGCCCTGGGTGGAGGTTCGCTGACCGCGCTGCCGATCATCGAGACCAAGGCCAACGACGTCTCGGCCTACATCCCGACCAACGTCATCTCCATCACCGACGGTCAGGTGTTCCTCGAGTCGGACCTGTTCAACAAGGGTGTCCGTCCCGCCATCAACGTCGGCATCTCGGTGTCCCGTGTCGGTGGCGCCGCGCAGACCAAGGGCATGAAGAAGGTGTCCGGCTCGCTGCGTCTGGAGCTGGCCCAGTTCCGTGAGCTCGAGGCGTTCTCCGCCTTCGCCTCCGACCTGGACGCCGCCTCGAAGGCACAGCTCGAGCGTGGTGCCCGCCTGGTGGAGCTGCTGAAGCAGGATCAGTACAGCCCGATCCCCGTCGAGGACCAGATCGTGTCGATCTACCTCGCCGGTGAAGGTGTCTTCGACAGCGTGCCCGTCGGCGACGTCCGTCGCTTCGAGGCCGAACTGCTCGACGAGCTGCACCGCACCGCCTCCGGCGTGTACGAGAGCATCAAGGGCGGCAAGGCCCTCGACGCCGACAACGCCAAGGCGCTGGTCGAGGCGACCGACAAGTTCAAGGAAACCTTCCTCGCGTCCGACGGAAGCCGGGTCGTGAACGAGGCCGAGGCTGAAGCTCTGGACGCCGGCGAGGTCGGCCACGAGCAGATCAACGTCAAGCGCACCACCGTCAGCAAGTGAGCGGCCTGCCCATGATGCTGCGAAACATGAAGGGAGAGTGATCGATCGATGGCAAGCATTCTCGAACTGAGGTCTCGCATCAAGTCGGTCAACTCGACCAAGAAGATCACCAAGGCCCAGGAACTGATCGCGACCTCGCGGATCACGAAGGCACAGTCGCGCGTCGCCGCGGCGAAGCCGTACGCCGAGGAGATCACGAAGGTTCTCTCGGAGCTGGCGAGCGCGTCCGCTTCGCTGGACCACCCGTTGCTCAACGAGCGCACCGATCCCAAGCGTGCCGCGGTCCTGGTCGTCACCAGCGACCGCGGTATGTGCGGCGGATACAACTCCAACGTCCTCAAGGAGGCCGAGGAGCTGTTCCAGCTGCTGCGCAGCGAGGGCAAGGATCCGGTCATCTACGTGCTCGGATCCAAGGGTCTGGGGTACTACACGTTCCGTGGCCGCGATCTGGGGGGTGCGTGGACCGGATTCTCCCAGGATCCGGGCTACTCCGACGCTGCCAAGGCGAGCCGGCACCTGGTCGACCTGTTCATGGCCGGATCCGGCTCCGAGGTTCCCGCGCCCAACGGCGAGGGCACCATCGAAGGCGTCGACGAGCTGCACATCGTCTACACCCGTTTCGTGTCGATGCTGACCCAGTCTCCCGAGGTTCGCCGGATGGCTCCCCTCGAGGTGATGGTCTCCGAGGAGCACGTCGAACTCGGCGAAGACATGCTGACGAACGGTCACGGGTCCAGCAACTCGGAACCGGTCGCCGGATACAACTTCGAGCCGGAACCCGACAAGCTGCTCGGTGCCCTGCTGCCGAAGTACATCAGCACCCGCATCTACTCCTCGCTGCTGGATGCTGCGGCGTCGGAGTCGGCTGCCCGTCGTACGGCCATGAAGGCCGCGACGGACAACGCAAACGAACTGGTGAACACGTTGAGCCGTCAGGCAAACCAGGCTCGCCAGGCCCAGATCACCCAGGAAATCAGCGAGATCGTCGGCGGCGCGAATGCGCTCGCCTCGAGCGCAGGAAGTGACTAAGCAATGACCGCAGCAGTAACCGAAAACAACGGGGCAGGCTCGGGTTCGTCCGTCGCCGGCCGCGTCGTGCGGGTCATCGGTCCCGTCGTGGACGTTGAATTCCCGCGTGGCGCCATTCCTGAACTGTTCAACGCCCTGCACGCCGAGATCACGCTCCCCTCGGTCGCCAAGACGCTGACCCTCGAGGTCGCACAGCACCTCGGCGACAACCTGGTGCGCACCGTCTCGATGCAGCCCACCGACGGTCTGATCCGCGGCACCTCGGTGTCCGACACGGGCAAGCCGATCTCGGTTCCCGTCGGCGACGTCGTCAAGGGCCACGTCTTCAACGCGCTGGGCGACTGCCTCGACGCTCCCGGCACGGGTCGCGACGGCGAGCAGTGGGGCATCCACCGCAAGCCACCGGCCTTCGACCAGCTCGAGGGCAAGACCGAGATCCTCGAGACCGGTATCAAGGTCATCGACCTCCTCACCCCGTACGTCAAGGGTGGAAAGATCGGTCTGTTCGGTGGTGCCGGTGTCGGCAAGACCGTTCTGATCCAGGAAATGATCACCCGTATCGCCCGCGAGTTCTCCGGAACCTCGGTGTTCGCAGGTGTCGGTGAGCGCACCCGTGAGGGCACCGACCTTCACCTCGAGATGGAAGAGATGGGCGTCCTCCAGGACACCGCCCTTGTCTTCGGCCAGATGGACGAGCCGCCGGGAACGCGTATGCGCGTCGCCCTGTCCGCGCTGACCATGGCGGAGTACTTCCGCGATGTCCAGGGCCAGGACGTGCTGCTGTTCATCGACAACATCTTCCGTTTCACCCAGGCCGGTTCCGAGGTGTCGACCCTGCTCGGTCGTATGCCTTCGGCCGTGGGTTACCAGCCGACCCTGGCTGACGAGATGGGTGAGCTGCAGGAACGCATCACCTCGACGCGAGGCCGCTCCATCACCTCGCTGCAGGCGATCTACGTGCCCGCCGACGACTACACCGACCCGGCGCCGGCCACGACGTTCGCGCACCTCGATGCCACCACCGAGCTGTCGCGTCCGATCTCGCAGATGGGTATCTACCCCGCTGTGGACCCGCTGACCTCCACCTCCCGCATCCTGGAGCCCGGCATCGTCGGTGCCGAGCACTTCCGGGTCGCCAACGAGGTCAAGCGCATCCTGCAGAAGTACAAGGAACTGCAGGACATCATCGCCATCCTCGGTATGGACGAGCTGCAGGAAGAGGACAAGGTGCTCGTCGGCCGTGCCCGTCGCCTGCAGAAGTTCCTCGGCCAGAACTTCATCGTCGCCGAGAAGTTCACCGGTGAGCCCGGCTCCGTGGTGCCGCTCCGCGACACCATCGAGGCGTTCGACCGCATCTGCAAGGGCGAGTTCGATCACCTGCCCGAGCAGGCGTTCAACAGCTGTGGTGGACTCGACGACGTCGAGGCTGCAGCCAAGAAGATCGCCGGGAAGTAGTCGACGATGGCTGAGATGACCGTGGAACTCGTCGCCGTGGAGCGACGGTTGTGGTCTGGTTCGGCGACTCTCGTCAGCGCACAGACGACCGAGGGCGAGATCGGTGTCATGCCTGGGCATGAGCCAGTTCTCGGACAGCTGGTCGAGGGCGGAGTGGTTGCGATCACGACGGCCGACGGTGAGCGTATCGTCGCTGCTGTGCACGGCGGATTCCTGTCCGTGACCGCGAAGACAGTCACGATCCTCGCCGAGTCAGCCGACTTGGCCGAGGACATCGATGTGGAAGCGGCCAAGGCCGTGCTTGCAGAGAGTGGAGACGACCTCGAGGCGATTGCTGTCGCCAAGGGTCGGGTCCGCGCTGTAGAGCGCGCCTAGGCTGCACGAGAAAGACCGCGACGGAGCCGACGAACAGTGACAATCGGAATGACTGTGTTGATCATTCTGGTTGTGCTGCTCGCGGCCTTCGTCGCGGTCTTTTTGTATCGGCTTGCAGTATTGCGCCGCGGGGGCACCGCGGCGATCCTCCGGGTGACGCCTGCCCCGGGAGACACCGGGTGGCGCCACGGCGTCATCCGCTACGGCGAGGGTTCCCTCGTCTTCTTCAAACTGTCGAGTCTGCGACCCGGTCCCGATTCGCGCATCGAGCGCCAGGGCATCGAGGTCGCAGGGCGTCGCAGCCCCGAGGGCTCCGAATTCGACATCATGTCCGAGGAGATCATCATCCTGTCGGTCAAGGACCGCGGGAGCTCGTACGAGATCGCCTTGGACGGGGGAGCGTTGACCGCGTTCCTGTCCTGGGTCGAATCGCGACCGTCCGGCCGATCGGTTCGCGGTCGCCGACTCTGATCAGGACTTCCCGGCTCCCGGCTTCCAGAGTACGTCGCCCTCGGGGTTCGCGAGCCTGCTGACGATGAACAGCAGATCCGACAGCCGGTTGAGGTACTTCGCCGGAAGAGCGTTGGTGGTCGCCGGGTTCGCGTCGACGGCGGCCCACGCGGACCGTTCGGCGCGACGAGTCACCGTCCGAGCTACGTGCAGCAGCGCTCCCAGCGCCGTCCCGCCCGGGAGAATGAAGGAGTTCAGCGGCTCCAGGCGTTCGTTCAATTCGTCGCACCAGCCTTCGAGGCGATCGACGTACTCGCCGGTGATGCGCAGCGGCGGGTATTTCGGTTCGGCCTCCACCGGGGTGGAGAGGTCGGCGCCGGCATCGAACAGGTCGTTCTGGATCTGCCGCAGTATCGACCGGATCTCCTCCGGCGGGTCGCCCAGCGCGACCGCAACCCCGATCGAGGCGTTCGCCTCGTCGCAGTCGGCGTACGCGATCAGCCGCGGATCGTTCTTCGACACACGGGAGAAATCGCTGAGTCCGGTGGTCCCGTCGTCGCCGGTCCGGGTATAGATCTTGGTGAGGTGTACGGCCATAGCGTTACGGTACCGGCCTCCGGTGTCGGCATCCCTGGCTCTAGGCTGTGTTCTGTGAGCGAACGCTTCCTTGTCACCGGCGGTAACCGCCTCGTAGGTGAAGTGTCTGTCGGGGGCGCGAAGAACAGCGTTCTCAAGCTGATGGCGGCAGCGCTGTTGGCTGAGGGCACCACAACTGTCACCAATTGTCCGGACATCCTGGATGTTCCCTTGATGGCCGACGTCCTGCGCGGCCTCGGCTGCGAGGTGGACCTCGACGATTCCGTCGTCCGGATCACGACACCCGCCGAACCTAAACATCACGCCGATTTCGCGGCGGTACGTCAGTTCCGCGCGTCCGTGTGTGTTCTCGGACCGCTCGTCGCGCGCTGCCGTCGCGCCGTGGTCGCGCTGCCCGGTGGCGACGCCATCGGTTCGCGGCCCCTCGACATGCATCAGTCGGGGCTGCGGTTGCTGGGTGCGCACAGCACGATCGAGCACGGCTGCGTGGTCGCACAGGCCGAGGACCTGCACGGTGCGAATATCCGGCTCGCATTCCCGTCGGTCGGGGCGACCGAGAACATCCTGATGGCCGCCGTCCTCGCCAAGGGCGAGACGGTGATCGACAACGCGGCCCGCGAACCCGAGATCGTCGACCTGTGCAACATGCTGATCCAGATGGGCGCGAAGATCCTCGGTGCCGGCACGTCCACACTGACCATCCAGGGCGTCCCCAAGCTCGAGCCGACCACGCACCGCGTCATCGGTGACCGGATCGTTGCGGCGACGTGGGGGATCGCCGCGTCGATGACCCGCGGCGATGTGCGCGTGCGCGGGGTCAACCCGAAGCACCTCGGCCTGGTGCTCGACAAACTGCGGGTGGCCGGCGCCGAGGTCACGGCCGAGGCCGACGGATTCCGAGTGGTCCAGGAAGCGCGGCCGACGGCCGTCAACTTTGCGACCCTGCCCTATCCGGGTTTCCCCACCGACCTGCAGCCGATGGCCATCGGGCTCGCGGCGGTCGCGGAGGGAACGTCGATGATCACGGAGAACGTCTTCGAGGCGCGGTTCCGCTTCGTCGAAGAGATGATCCGGTTGGGCGCCGATGCCCGGACCGACGGTCATCACGCCGTGATCCGGGGAATCGCCCAGCTGTCGAGTGCGCCGGTGTGGTCCTCGGATATCCGGGCAGGCGCCGGCCTCGTGCTTGCGGGTCTCGTCGCCGACGGGGTGACCGAAGTGCACGACGTCTTTCACATCGACCGCGGCTATCCCCGCTTCGTCGAGATCCTCCAGGAACTCGGTGGCCTCATCGAACGAGTCGACGCGGAACCCGGTTCTGCACGGTGAGTCCGGCGTCACAGCGGCCGGTATGAGCGGCAAAGCCCCGGATCCGTAGGGGCACACCAGCTCTGACCAGCGGAATCCCTAACTGTAAACACCGTGACCTGGCGATTTGGCAAGCAGTTTCCCTTCGCGTAACTTATTCCAGGTCAGAGCGACACGGACACCGACCCCGGCCGGAAGGCGGGGGACACGAGGTTGGACGAAGGCGCCTGGTAAATCGGAAGTTCACTGCCGTGTATGGTGGTGCTTCAATCCCGGTTTGATCTTGATCAGCGTCACGGCTTGCGCCGGTGAAGCTGGTAGGATAAGATGGAACGGTTGCCTCGGAGCGGCCGAAGTTGATACTTCGGTGGTGATGGTGTGCGCGTGTTCTTTGAGAACTCAACAGTGTGTCGATGAATGTCAGTGCCAAATGTTTTTGGTACTCCGCATCACGAGTGTTCAACCGCCTCTTGGGGTTTGGTTGATGTTGTGGTGTGGGTATTTGCTGG